>NZ_CBDDBS010000002.1:3150000-4544255 GCF_965225875.1 Haliscomenobacter sp.
CGTTTTCAACAATTGCTGGATAAACTTCAAGGCATTTCTGACGCGCATGCTTTGCGGGACGACCTTATCCGCACCAAATCCGTACTAGCCGCTCAGGTTGGAATTGTTTACTTCGACTCTCTGTGGGAGCAACTGGATGCCCGCGGGCGCTACCAAAATACCATTCAATCGATCATCGATTTGTTTTTGGCTGAATCGCTGATTCGCCCAGTGGTGATTGAACTGGAAGACACCCACTGGATCGATGAAAACTCGCAGGAATTGCTGGTTGAGTTGATCCGCTACCTGAAGCGTTATCCCATATTTTTGCTGATGACTTCCCGTTATGGGGATGATGGGCAAAAACAAATGCTGTTGGACCCACTCCTGCTGGAAGCCCATCAGGTACGTGGTCCGCTGGAAATTGACCTCAATGTATTGCAACCCGAAGCGGTGCGCCAGTTTGCTGAAATCAAATTGCAGGGGGCTATTTCGGATACCTTCTTTGAGTTGCTGCAACGTGCAGCCAATAGCAATCCCTTTTACCTGGAGCAATTATTGGAGTATTTTTCTGAACAACAACTGATGCATAAGGTCAATGGCCTGTGGAACATCAAGGATGAAAACATCCAGTTGTCCAGTTCGATCAACTCCATTCTGACCGCCCGGATCGACCGTTTGTCTTCCCTGGTCAAAGAAACCGTAAAAGCTGCCGCTGTAATTGGACGTGAATTTGAAGTGACGGTGTTGACTGAGGTGATGAAGTACAATGAGGAGTTTTCCAAAAACAATCCTGATGTAGAGCTCCTCACCGAACAAATTGGCGTGGCTGAAAAAGTCCAGATTTGGCGGGCCATGAACGAGTTGCGTTACATTTTCCGCCACTCCTTGCTGCGAGAGGCGGCGTACAGCATGCAGTTGCGGGCGCGTTTGCAGCAGCTGCACAAATTGATTGCTGAAGCCATCGAACGTTTGTACGCTGATCGCATCGACGAACGTTTTGTCGATCTCGCTTTTCACTACGAACAAGCTGGGGTATTTGATAAAACCTGTTCTTACCTGCGCAAAGCCGGGGACTACGCCCGCCGCAACTTTCAAAACCAGCAGGCACTGGATTTGTACGAAAAATTGCTGCACCTTTTGGGCAGTGAACAGGACATTGCCAGCCAAATCAAAACCCTGCTCAAAAAAGGGAAAATTCAGGAGTTGATTGGCAAATGGGACGAATGTGAACAGACCTACAAACATGCCCTTGAATTGGCCAAGCAGCACCGCGATGTCATCCTGCTGGGCCGGGCCCACAACAGCATGGGCCGGGTGGTCATGTTGCGTGGCGATTACACCGAGGCCATGCGTTATTACCAAAAGTCGGTGCTCCTGTTTGAGTCGGTGGATGATAAATTTGGTTTTGCCGAAGTGTACGGCAACCTGGGCAACCTCTACTTCCGCCAGGGCAAATACGAGGATGCCAAAAAATACTTTCAAAATGCCCTCGCAATTGGTCAGGAAGTACGGGGCTATATCGTTGATTCCCAAATTGTCGCAAACCTCGGCCTCACCTACATGAACCAGGGTAATTACGACGAAGGGATCCGTCAGCAACAAGAACAACTCGCTTACTGTCAGGCCCACAACGACAAGCCGGGCATGGCCACCATCCATACTTACATCGGCATCGTTTTGCAAGAAAAAGGGGATTACGAGGAGGCTTTGTTCCACTTCCAGGCCGGGCTTGATCTGGCGACTGAATTGGGTAACAAACACCTGACTGCCGTAGGCATTGGCAACATCGGACTCATTTACGAACGCCAGGGCAAGTACAACGATGCCATGGAGCTGTACGTCAAAGACCTCGCGCTCACTGAAGAGTTGGGTGACAAACAAGGTGAGTCGATTGCCTTGGGCTTCATTGGTCAATTGCTCAACATTCAGGGGGATTTCCACAAAGCCATTGAATACATGCAAAAAGCCTTGATGCTCTGCGAAGAGCTGGGTTACCAAAAAGGCCTGGCTAAAGCGGTCAACACCCTCGGGGATATTTTTTACAACCTACAGCAATACCAACGCTCGCTCCATTTTTACAATCGGGCCATTGAAATTACCCGGGCCATTGGCAACAAACTGGTACTGGGTTTGAGTCTGGCGGAAAAAGGTACGGTGCTGCTGGAAACGGGCAACCATGCTGAACTGGACAAGGTCACAGCAGAAGCTCAACAATTGGCCATTGACCTGGATCATCCCGATTTGTACTTCGAAGGTGCCTTGCTCAATGCCAAACGTTTGCACTTGTATCGGCAATTTATGGAAGCAGAGCAAGGCGTACAAGAACTGCTCAAACGCCCCCTTAGCCCTGATCAACAGGCTGCCGCGTACTTTGAACTGCATCTTTTGCATCCAGAGGATCGAGCACTCACTCAAAAGGCGCTGGAGATGTACAACAAACTGGTAGAGCAAACGCCGAAGTTTATTTATCAGTCGCGGAAGGAAGCCTTGATGAAGAGCCTGGTGGAGTGACGAATTTTTCGAATGACGAATGACGATTGCTTAAGTAGTGGGGCAAAATAAACGTTCATTTTTTCTGAGCCAGAGGGTTAGATAAGACACTTAAATTGAACCGTTTACTTATCTAATCCTCTGGCAAAATGAACATTTATTTTTTTTTGCCCCTAAACAACATAACCTTGTTTTTCAAGCCAATTTTATTCAGCTTAACTCTTACAATCCTGAGTTTTTTGTCCTTACATGGTCAAGATTCTTTACAACATTTCCGCGCCCGCAATCAACTCGCTTCCTACTTGCGTTACAACTGGGACCGCCAAAACGAACTGGAAAACCCCAGCACTGCACTCAAAATTTTAGATCAAACCCTGAGTCGGCTTTGGCGCCAACCCAAAAACGCCTCCGAAGCCGAAGAACTCACCTGGGTACAACTCAGCCGCGCCGATTACCTTTTTCAATTGGGAAAAGTACTCGAATCCATCCAGGCATATGAAGCCGCCCTCTACTGGCATCAACGCTACCACTTTGCGGACATGGTAGAATACTTGTACAAACCCCTGATTGCGCATTACACCCGTTTGGGAGAAAACGAAAAAGCCCGGGTACTGTACGAAAACGCTTTTAAAGAAGCCGATCCAGAAAGCCTGCCCGGCTTGTACAACAACCTGGGGCTGACCTATTGGAATGAAGGGCGGAATACCGAAGCGCTCCAATATTTTGTAAAAGGGCTAAAACTCAAATCCACAAGTGCTGCGCAAAAAGGCCTGCTTTTGCTCAGTACTGCACGTAGCCAATTTGAGTTGGGCAAATTTGCCTTGGCCGAAACTGCCTTGCAACAATCCTTACAAGCCCTGGAAAGTATTCCTCAAAAAGAAGCCGATGTGCTGGATTACCTGGCGGGTGCCTATGCATTGCAGGGAGTCATGTACCGCCAAAACAGCAATTATGCCGCCGCTGAAAAATCCCTGCGCAAAGCTCTGGCCCTCGCGCATGAGGTATATGGAACCCAGCACCGGGAGTACGGCAAAATCAATGTAGAACTAGGGCAGCTTTTTTTGAAAAATGGTCAGGCCGCTCAGGCGGTACGTTTTTTTGATGCGGCATTACAAGCCGTGGTCCCCAGTTTTAAACCCAAAATGCCACTCGACCTGCCGAATGTAGAAAATTTGTACGAAGAAAATACCCTTTACGAAGCGCTCGCCGGCAAAGCGGAAGCACTCGCCCAACTGTACCAGCAAAACCAAGCGTTGAGCTACCTCAATAGTGCATTTGCCAGTCACCAGCTGGCGCAGCAGGTGGAACTTTCCTTGCGCAATACCTTGCAGTTTGAGTCTTCCAAACTGAATTTGCTCGCTTATAGCCGCAAACGGATGGAGGCAGCTTTTGCCATTGCCTATACCTTGTATCAACGGCAGCCCAAGCAACAAACCATTCAGGCGGTCTGGACCATGTTGGAGCAAAACAAGGCGGCTGTTTTGCTGGAGGCGGTGCAGGAAAACCGATTGAAACAAGCATTAAACAGTGGCGACACTTTATTGCAGGCAGAGATCAAATTGAAAAAACGGATCGCCTGGCTGGAAAATGCCGCCCTGGGCACCCAAAACTCGACCCAGATTCAAAACTACCAGCGCCAGGCCAATCAGACCCGTGATGAATTGGCCAGCTTGAAAATAGAATTGGCCAAAAAATACCCGGTTTATGCACAGTTGAAGGAGCGATTGTACAAACTGGATTTCGAACAAATCCGGCAAAAACTCTTACAAAGCAAAGACGCCGTGGCGTTGGAATATTTTGTTGGCGCTGAACAGAGTTATTTGTTCCAACTCTCCGCCGATGGGAAAATGCAATGGCGCAACATTGGGGACTCCCCGACCTTGCGCAATCAGGTAGGTCAACTTTTGACCATGATTCAGGACAAAAGTGGAGGGGATTTAAAAACTTATCAGGCTTTGGGCCAGGAGTTGTTCAAAACTTTGGTTCCAAAAGTCTTTCGTCCCCGAGCTACACAATCCATCGTATTGATTCCTGATGCCTGGCTGAGCGCCTTGCCTTTTGAAGCCTTGGTGACGGGCGAAAAAAACGCTGCCCGTTGGCCTCAGGTTGCTTATTGGTGTCGGCAGGTCAAAGTACAATACGGGTATTCTCTGGGGGTTTTGTTGTCGCAACTTGAATTGAGCCCCCAAAGTCGCGGAGGCATGCTCGCCCTGGCTCCCGGTTTCGACAAAGCTGAACGGGGATTGGCCCCCTTGCGCAACAGCAAAGCGGAAATTGAACAAATCAAGGGCATCAAAAAAAAGGCCTACTTCCAGGATCAGGCGACCTGGGAACATTTTGCCGAAAACGCGCCCCAATTCAACATCCTGCACCTGGCCACCCACGCTTCGGCAGATAGTATACACAACACGGCCGGGATTGAGTTTTTTGAGCGCCGGGCTTTTTTGTCCGACATTTATGCCCTCCCCCTCCACGCCGACTTGGTTTGTTTGAGCGCTTGTGAAAGTGGCCTGGGGGAATGGAAGCAGGGCGAGGGGGTGATGAGCCTGGCCCGGGCTTTTGCGTATGCGGGCGCGAAAGGACTGGTGGCTACTTTGTGGTCGGTGAACGAAGTGTCGAGTTCTACCTTGTTCCTCTCTTTTTATCAACATTTACGGAAAGGTGAAAGCAAGGCACAGGCGCTGCACTCGGCTAAGCTGGATTATTTGGATGATCCTGAAATTCCCGCTTTTCAAAAGACACCTTATTATTGGGCGGCGCTGACCTATGTAGGAGAGGATAGTGTGGTGCAGATGGGAAACCCTGCCATGAAATGGTATGTGATCTTTGGAATGGTTTTGGTGATTGGGGGCTTGGCGGTTTATTTTCGCCGCTGGGATCAATTTTTCAGGAGATGAGGCATGCTGCTTCATCTCCTGAAAAACTACAATTCCCAATCCGCTTTCTAAAGCTTGATTTTCGCCAATGGCCCTAGTTCCTCGAAAGTAAGGGTAACTTCTGTGGCGCCCAAGGCATAGGGCATGATCTCATAATGTTGGTAATACAGAAAAATCCCCTCCTCAGTCAAGCCATAGTTGACGGGAAGCACAAAATTGAAGGTATCGTCGAAGTCGAACCCTTCTTTGAACACATCCGCTCTTTCTTTCCGCACTTTTTTCTCGGCCAAAGCCTGGACTGCGGCTTTATCCGTCACGAGGTCGTCCCAAGTCAGGATTTTGCCCGATTTTGCGTCAAAAGTATTCAATGCCTCGGTTGGACTGCCGTGCGCACCGCCCATGTAAGCATTGCCATTGATGGCCAGGGTGAGGTATTTTCCATTGTTGAACACAACTTCCGAGCCGGTACTTACTTCAAAGCCACCAGTCATGGCCGAAGCTCCGCCTTCTTTTTTGGTCTCATCGTGTATTCTGAAAAAAGCCTTGGCTGCTCCATCAAGTGTAGAGGATTTTGGCGTTTGTTCTGCTTCCAATATGCTAAAGAGGTAATTGTTCGTCCAGGCAGCAACTGCATCTTGCAGCGCTTTTTCACCTTTGGTAACCACTGGGTACAAGAGGTCTATTCTGGCGCAGTCGGTGCGGGTTTCATCATCCGCCGCCTTGTCACAATCAGCGCCCTGTTCTTTGCGGAATACTTTCTGCTCAACACTGGGTGTTGTAGTGGTTTCTTCCTGGGTGCCATTTTTACTGTTTTGGCAGGCCACAATACTGATGAGGCTAGCCAGGAAAAAGATTTTGTGGAAATTCTGAATTCTCATATTATGTTAAAAGGATTTGGTGACGAGTTTAAAAAGCCAGACGAAAAGTTGGCAGATGTCGAATAGGTTCCACCATTGTACACCCCTAACCAGAAGATTCCCCCACAAAACTACCTTACCTTTCTCCCAATAATAGCTCTCCGCTAATCCTTATCTTCAAGCGTAAAAAATAGCGCCTGGTTGTCAATCCCGACTGCCCAAATTCGACTATTCGCGGGATTGGGGAAAATGGAGTCCGGTCTTTCTTTTAAATATCCCAGCGCTTTTTGTTTATTGGAATCTTCAACACATAAACCATAAGCAGAGGATAGGTCAGATGGCTCGCTTATTATCGCACGGTATGCTTTTCCATGCTGCGTCCGATCATAGTTGGGTGCAATTTTTTTACTGGAAATTACCTGCTCACTAATGACATCAAAGGTAAGCAGGTAATCATAAAAGCGCAGGTGTAAATGCTCTTCATTGTTTGCATCCCAGTATAGCTCAACGTCACCCCAACTAACCAAAGCTTTATAGCCTGCACTATCCCTATCTGTGTAATAAGAATAAATATCAGCTGGAATTTCCAGCCTTTTTGGTATTTTTTCAATCCGACCGTCACTTAAAATGAAGATAAATCCTTCTTCCGTAAAAAGGGCAAGCTTTGAACCATCGGTGGACCAACTCAAATCAATGAAGCGAACGTATGGGGTAATTTTTTGCGTTTGACTTTTTCTAATATAAAATAGTTGCTTCCCGAAAGACCGGGTTTTTTCCAGAGAAATATACCGTCTCATACCATCATACCATCTTGCTTTACCTCCCCGTACCATGCTCACCTTCCTTTTCACTTCTAAAATATCTACCTCAGAATACCAGGAGATAACCGCAATTTTTTTTCCATTAGGCGCATACAACAAGCGCATCTGGCTAAAGGTATGCGGCAGATATAGGATTGAAAAGTTCTGCTCCTCAAGATTATAGAGCCATATGACAGGTGTCTTTTCGTAGGAACTATTGCGCGGCCTGAGAATGATCGCTAGCTCATTTCCATCTGGAGACCAGGCAAAGTCATCACAATACTCCAACTCTAATTCGATCTCTTTTAGGAGCGTCCCCGATGCAGCAGACCAAATTAGAATACGGCCCGTTTGCTCAAGGTTCCGACTTTCCCATTCATCATGAAGTCCCGCAAAATACTTTCCAAGAGGATCCCATTTCCCACGGGACAGTTTAGTTGGGGGATAGCTTTTTAGTGAAAATTCCTCCTGGAATAATTGTTGCCGATCCCAGAGGAACAGGTTACTCCAATTGTCATGACTAACTAAGGCGGTCCCATCTGGAGACCAGCATAAATCTACGATTCCGGCTTCATGTGCTTTGATAACTCGCTGTTCTCCCCTAATCGGATCGGATACTTTGAGCTCTCCAAGGGAATTCCCCTCCACTTTCCATTCCTTGCCATTATTATCGATCAAAATGCTGTATTGGTCAAAATCGGACAGATCTGTATCCTCCTTCGAAAATATTCCTTTCAAATAAGCAATCGGTGAAAAACGTTTTGGCGAAGGAATGGATTCAGATTCGACCTTATTTGGCCATTCGAACCAGGGGGTGCGATGGATCCAACGGCTTTTATCCCTTTGATTACGGTATGGCTTTTTCCAATAGGTCCGGTAAAATTGAATTGCCTCCGGGCCACCGTCAAATAAAGGGTTGTCCAGCTGCTTCATATCCCAGATAGTAACGGAAAATGTATTGTAAAAACAGGCTAAGTACAAGCCATCCGGAGACCAGTCCAGACGTTCAATCTTATTGTCACCCTGCATTAGACAGACATAGGACACCTCTTCTTCGAAAGGCTGCCAAAGATGGACTTCACGCTCGTTGAGAATACAAGCAGCATAATTCGTCCCGGGATAAAGATCCTTTTCATAGAAATTAAAAGCATAGGCAACATAATTCGTCAGAACAATGGAGGCCCATTGATTTCCAAGCCGATCCATTACGATCATTAGGTAATAGGTCTCGTTGTCTTTCAATATCTTTAGCACACTGAAAATATAAACGCCTGTCAGATCCCACTCCAGGGCGATCCGGAACACATTCTGCTCCTTGATTTCGAAAACAAAAGTGTTTTCTTCCGGTGCAATAGTGGACCAGGTGAAAACATTAATTTCATTGCTCATTTTCCCACTATCATCCGGTATTACCACCTCAATGATCAATGCATCACTGGTCGGTGACCACCGGATAGCACCCGAATACTCTGCCATTTCTCCCAGCGGAATTTCTACGATTGGGCGTTCTTGGTTCTTGACAGACCAGATGTAAAGCCGTTTTTTCTCCCTGATATAGAGGTGATTACTGTCAGGAGACCAAACCGTCTCGATATAGAGATTTTCTACTTTGATGGCAGATATCGTTTTCGATTGAAAGGGGCGATGCAGGCGGATCCAGGATTCAGGCCGCTTATAAACTGAAGGATCAAATCGCCATTTCTGTAACCAATCAGGAGCATGAAGCCCTGTGTAAGGGAGCTTCGAAAACCGTTTGGCTTCGTTTTCTGTAAGGCTAAAAGGGCTAATGTGATTCCATAGAACCTGAAAAAGGAGCTGAGGATGATTCGTTAAAAAGGCGGTATTCTGCTGTAAGGCTTTTCGAATTGCTGGAAAATCAGCCTGCAATTCTACCGGATTATTTAGATCATTTGGTGCCGAATGTACAATACAATAAGCAATATCATTTATCAGGTCCATGATAAGACCGGAATCAATTTTTGTCTGTAAAAAATTAGGTTCGCATAAGAGTTCGGCGGCTTTTGTCACCAAGCCGGCCTGGGCATATTGCCAACAGACTTCTTCCGCTCGCCGTCGATTAGGAACTCTTGAGTTTCCTTGTTGGATATATGCTTCCTGGGCGCCGTAGAAGTCGCCAAGTTGGCGATGAAAGAAGGAGCTAGCCTGACTATCACTCAAGTACTTTGATCGAACCGCTTGTAGTAAGGATTGATGAAAAAAGGCCCAGCCTTCACTACCTCCTTTTAAGTATGGCCGTAGTTGCCGGATTATCGGGAAGAGGTCATTATTGTCGATCAACTTTGTCAATTGCACCAAGTCCTTATCCTTTAACCCACCCCTCGCACTCGCCAAATAGCACAGCGTCGTCTTGACTAAGGAAGGATTAAAATCTATTTCCAGACGATCAATCACCTGTCGAAAGATCGCATGAATAGGGGCATCGCTGGCATCGGCTGTTGGAAAGGAAGCAATTCGCTCATCGAGATGTTCATAGGAACTGAACCCTCTTAATTCCTCCAAAGCGACCCTTAAAAATAGCGGATTCCGAACGGCTGGATTGGACAGCAGTAGCTCTAGTTGTTTGTTACTAAGGGATTTTGCGGCTAGCGCAGGAACGTCGTAGGCTACCTGTTTGCACTCCTCCAGTGATAAGGGGGCAATTGATAACACTTGAAAATGCTTTTTTTTTGCCGCATCCAAGAGCTCCACTACCCGATCATCGGACGGCACACTACTGATGCTAAAAAGTATGCGTACATTTTTAGGAATAAATAGTGGAATCCAATCAAAAAGCTGGACTTGAATATCCTTTTCCAGCTGCTCAATCCCATCAATGATAATCGCCAGCTTTATTTGTTCCGATCCCTTGAGGAGATAATACCTCAAGTCTCTAACGAGATCAACTAGGGGCCGATTCTCTACATAGCTAAAATCTGTCACCTTGCTGACTTCTTTAAGCAAGCGAGCAAGCAGCTGCCCCAAGGAGTTGGAACGGGGAGAAGCACCTGTAAAGTGGATGAAGGTTGCCCATTCACCCTCCGGTTTTTGAAGTAACTCTTTGGCAAAAAGGGAAAGTATAGTTGATTTTCCACTTCCAGGCACCCCGGCGATCATCAAAGGCCGAGCTTTATCCATAGCATCAACCTCCTGTGTAAAATAGGCTTCTATCTTGGCTCGAATGTCTGTCCTTACGTTGGTAGATACCCCGCGTACCCGATTATCCAAAAATTGGAGATGCATGAGGTTCTCCTGCTCCGATTCGTTTAATTGTGTAGGAAGGTCCTGGTCGAGTTGAAAATCTTGCTTTATCGACAACCATAGTTGTTCCAGAATATCTTGTCCAAATCCTTCCAGGCCACCTAAACGCCCAAGCGCCTCGGAAGGTCGATCATAAGCCTGAGGCTCCCAAGTTGTCTGATAATCGAATATGGGTAAAACCGGCTGGGTACTTCGGATCAATTGCTTCAATTCCATCAGGCGATTGCGGCTATATTCGCTATCATCGATGAAGGTCCCAAGCTTTTCCGTAGGGACCCTTTCCAGCCCCTTTTCCGCCCTAAAGAAGAAGAAACAAGCCTTCAGGTTTTGTGTCCTCCTTTGGAGGGCATACCGAATTTCAATTTCCGTAATGCTGTAATATTCCCCTTTCAAAAAGGAATTTCCCGCTCCTTTATGATCAGGTAGCCCAGAAACTGTACTACCATATCGCTGCCCCAAGATTCCTACAAAATAGGTACACTCCTCTATTTGCCGCAAACAAAGCTCTAGTATTTGGCCATCATCTGCTTGTTCTTCAGTAATCCCCCAACGTAGATCTATTTCATCCACCTCTAACCTATACATCCGGAGGAGTTCCCGCAATTCAGGAAACAGCTTTTTTACCAAATAGTCCCGCTCAGCATGCATATCCCGAAAAGTCGAAGAAATAAACACACGGACGATTCGATTTTCAGGTTGTTGCATATGATTTTAGGTAATGGGTTTGTGCAAAAGTAAAAATTTAAGTCTTGACCGCATTGGCACATTCACTCCAAAAGACTTTTATCCTCAGATGTTGTTTAATCCATTTAAAACTGCAAAATTAGTACACAGACTACCTTGTTTTCCAGCAAAACTCCTGTATTGTTTCTAGCTTTTTGATTTAGATTTATGCCTTTAGAGTAGACCAACCAAATTCCCCTTAATAGCCTCAATACTTTGATAGGCATTCAATTGCGAAATAGGCACAGTCAGTTCTTTATATAATTTCCAGAATTTATCCTCCCACCATTCATTGTCTCCATCCACGGCCTTAATTTGATTCCTTATTGTATTTTCAATTTCAGAATTACCTTCATCAACAAGCACCTGACCATGACTTTCATAGTACGATCTTGTAGTTTCACCTCTATCTGCAATGGTCCAACCACATGTCGCAATCCATGGGTCAATAAAAATGTAGCAGATTTCGCAATCAATCTTTTTGGACAAAGAAGTGGCCATTAAGCTATTTTCTTTAAAATCCTGAACATTCCATATTAAGTAAGTCCAATTTTCATTTGAAGGTAACAGCAAGAAGCGTTTCTCTTTACTTTCTTCCTCTCCGTATAAAAATGCCCAATCAAAGTCAGGCTCAAACACAAATGCTTCCGAAAAATCCGCATTAACGGCCGCTATAATATCTTTAGTAGAAGCATTTTTTATGCAGAAATGATTTTTACCTTCGACAGATAAGTTTAATTTTCCTTCTTCCATTTTAACTATTTTAGCAAAAATACTGACTCTAACCAAAATGAACCCTTTTTTAATCCAGACGACATAACTCAATGCACAAAATCTTCGGCATTCGCCACCACGGTCCCGGCTCCGCCCAACGCCTCCTCCGCGCCCTGGAGCAGTGGCAGCCCGATTGTGTGCTCATCGAATTGCCCGAAGATTGCCAGTCCGCCCTGAAGTGGATCAGCCATGCGGAGCTGGAGGTTCCGGTCGCTTTGCTGCTGTACAACCCACAGCACTTGCAACAAGCCAGTTTCCTGCCCTTTGCCGTATTTTCCCCCGAGTGGCAAGCCTTACATTATGCGCATCGCGTGGGCATTCCCGCTCGCCCGATGGATTTGCCCATGGCCCATACCTTTGCCTTGCGCGACTCCGCCAGCAATTTGCCCCAACTACAACTAGGCGAAGCACCCGACCCCGAACTGGTCCAAATGCTGCGTGACCCCATGCACTACCTCGCTACCCTGGCGGGTTACGACGACAGCGAGCGTTGGTGGGAACATACCTTTGAAACCTACAGCGACGATAATGCCGTTTTTGATGCCATCCTGGAGATGATGACGGCACTGCGGCAAGAAGGGCTGCGGATGGAAAGCACCGAAACCCTGCTGCGCGAAGCCTTCATGCGCAAAACCATCCGCCAGGCCGAAAAAGAAGGCTTTCAAAAAATTGCCGTGGTGTGTGGTGCCTGGCACTCACCCGCCCTTCACGCACTAAACCTATACCCGGCCAAAAACGACAATGCGCTGTTGCGGGGCCTCAAAAAAGTCAAAACCCGTTGCACCTGGGTTCCCTGGAGTTACGACCGACTAGCTTTTCAATCGGGCTACGCCGCTGGAGTGCTCTCGCCCGCCTGGTACGAGTTGCTTTTTTTGCACCCAGAAGAACAAGGGGTACGCTGGTTGATCCGGGTCGCTCAATTGCTGCGCCAAAAACACCTGGATGCCTCGGCTGCCCATGTGCAAGAGGCGGTGCGTTTGGCCGATGCCCTGGCCGCCCTGCGCAACCGCAGCACCACCGGAATTGGCGAATTAGAAGAGGCGGCACTGGCAGTTTTTGGGCAAGGTGACGCGGCACCGCTTCAACTCATCCAGCAAGAATTGGTTATTGGCAAAATCAGGGGGAATGTACCGGCGCAAGTGAGCGGCATTCCCTTGCAAGAAGATTTTGAAGCCTGCATCAAAAGTGCGGGGTTGAACAAGTTGTACCGCAGTGGTTCTGCTGAGGAGGAGCCTAAAAAACTGGATTTGCGCACGCCTTCCAACCTCAAAGCCAGCCACTTACTCCACCGTTTACAAATTTTGGGCATTGCCTGGGCCAGCCCAGTGCCCGTTTCTGATAAAGTCAAAGGTAGTTTTCACGAGTTGTGGCGTTTTGTGGACTGGACGCCCGAGTTCATCATTCGCCTGATCGAAATGGGCATGTGGGGCAACACCTTGGAGGAGGCTTCCCTGCATTATATCCTGCACCTGGTTCAACAGGAGGATAACCTATCCTTGCTCTTACAGCGTTTTGGCGAAGTCTTAAAAGCAGACTTACCCCTGGCCGTTGGTCCCATGACCAAACGTTTGCAAGAACTGGGCGCGCAAACCCGCGATGTGATGGGGCTGCTGGAAGCACTGGCGCCCCTGGCCAACATCCTGCGTTACGGCAATACCCGTCAAACCGATGCACTGGCTGTGCGGGAGTTATTGGACCAACTCTTGCCCAGGGTTTGTATTGGTTTGCCTGCCGCTTGCCGGCAATTGGATGAAGAACCAGCCCGCGAGTTTTTCCGCTTGGTGCTGGAAGGCAATCGAGCGGTAGCTTTGTTGAATGAAAAAGAGGCCAGCAATTTGTGGAATGAAGCTTTGGTGGGTGTGATGCTCGGCAATGGCAGCCATCCCTTGTTGGCAGGGATCGCGACGCGGATTTTGTTGGACAAAAAAATGCTCGACCCCGAGCAGGCGGGCACCGAATTGTCGGCTGCTTTGTCCCGAGCCGCCGAGGTGAATGACGCCGCCCTCTGGTTGGAAGGATTTTTGCACGGCAGCGGACAGCTCCTGCTGCATACCCCGGCATTGTGGGGATTGTTGAACGAGTGGTTGGGAACATTGGCTTACGAGGTGTTTCGGGAAGCACTGCCCGTTTTGCGACGCACTTTTTCCAAATTCACACCACCGGAGCGCCAGGAAATCCTGAATTTTGCCAAGGGGGATGGGGTTGCAAAAAAGACAGTACAATCCACTTTTGATCCTCAGCGCGCCCAACTGGTCAATCCCATCTTGCAGCAATTGTTAGGCTAATCAAGGCCAAAAATTAAGCTGATCTTAACCTCTTCTTAATCCAGAATTCATCTTACAGGTCTTTCTTTGCAACATCAAAGAAGCAAATCTTTCCTGCAATCTAAAGTCGCTTTCGATACCGGCTCCAGGACTCCCAATCTTGCAGTCGGTTATTTTTTTGAGCAAAGTAGTGAAGCAATAAACAAGCCTTATTCTCCAACCTTTTTCCTTGCTTCTGCGTCTAAATAGTTAAAATCCGATTTCCAATGAAAAGCCACTCTCTCTTACTTGCACTTTGTGCGGCACTGAGCTTTTTCCTATTCCAATGTGACGCAGGTGATGAACCCAATCCCAGCAGCAGTACCTTAAGTTGCGCGAACAACCCCAATGTTTGCAAATTGGGCGAAGCCACCAATCAATTTGGTTTTGATATTTTCAAAAAGCTGGAAGCTGAAAAGCCCGACGACAACCTCTTCATTTCTCCCCTCAGCATCAGTTCTGCTCTGAGTATGACCCTCAATGGTGCCGATGGCCAAACCAAGGAGGAAATGCTCAAAGTATTGGGTGCCGGAAAAATCAATCTGAATGAACTCAATCAATCCTACCAAACCTTACTGAAAGAACTACCAAACTTGGATCCTAAAGTAAACTTGGGCATCGCCAACTCCATCTGGTATCGGCAGGGCTTCAATGTGAATTCTGCCTTTTTGAACACCAACACTACTTACTACAACAGCGAAGTTCGCCCACTCGATTTCACCAAACCAGAGGCCAAGGACATCATCAATAAATGGGTGAGTGACAAGACGAATAAGTTGATTCCCAGCATCATTGACCAGATTCAGGACAACTCGGTAATGTTTTTGATCAATGCCATTTATTTCAAAGGCACCTGGCGCAAGCAATTTGACAGCAAAAAGACCTATGATAGTGACTTCTTTGTGACAAACAGCAAACAAGTTCCAGTAAAAATGATGTCATATGGCACTGGTTTGACAAAATTACCTTATTTTAGCAATGAAAAATTACACGCCGTCAAATTGCCTTACGCAGATTCAGTTTATTCCATGACGGTAATTTTACCCAAAGAAGGATTCACTGTAAAAGACATATTATCAGAACTTACACTAACAAATTGGAATGCCTGGAATAAGGCCTATTCATCCGAAGAAATATTTTTTGCCCTACCAAAGTTCAGCATGCGCTATGAAAATAGCCTGAATGCCAGTCTCGAAGCACTAGGTATGCCCACTGCATTTATGCCTGGGCGTGCAGATTTTTCGGGAATTGCAACAGGTGCAGAACTCTCTATTTCAAACGTAAAGCACAAATCATTCATTGAAGTTGACGAAGCCGGAACAAAAGCGGCGGCGGCTACTTCAGTTGAAATTGTGGTTACCTCGATTCCCGATAACCCCCAGTTCATTGTGAATCAACCTTTCATTTTTGTCATCAGCGAGAGCCGAAGCAACCAGGCCTTGTTTATTGGCAAAATGATGAATCCGACCTTGAACAAATAATGTCTCTTGAATATACCGCTCTTTTTGAGCACTTCTTTTAGACAACTAGTAAACCGTAATAATTTTGGACGGCTCGCTTCGGTGGGCCGTCTTTTTTTGTGCAACTTATTTACTTTCCGTTCCTAAGGTTGATAAAAAAATAAGTGTTCATTTTGTCGCACTACTAAGTGAGAATACACCTTTTTCATACCTTTGTTGCCCAATGATTTAGCCTGCCAACCAAATACCACCACATTATCGTGTAAATAGTGTGTGAATCAAACATCATACATCTGTAATTGCAAATGCATTGAGTTATGAAAGTACTGAAGTTTGGAGGCTCCTCCGTGGGTACTCCTGATCGGATTCGTGGAATTGTCGACATCTTAAAAAGTTATGCTGAGCGCGGGGATCATTTCACCGTGGTTTTTTCAGCCTTTGGAGGAGTCACCGATGCCTTGATCAACATGAGCAGCCTGGCCGCCAAGGGAGATGAATCGTATTATGAGCAATTCCTGGCCTTTAGCAAAAGACATACCGATGCAGCCAGAGATCTATTGCCTGAGCCCTATTTGGGTGAGGTATTGGCGGGTTTGGAAAACAACCATGAGGTATTGAAAAACCTGCTTTATGGTGTCTTTTTGGTCCGTGAGGCCTCGACTCGTACCATGGATTATGTGATCAGTTTTGGTGAGCGGAACTCGGCTTTCATCATTGCTCATGCGCTCCAGCAAGCTGGGCTCAATGCCTCGTACCTGGATGCTCGCAAGATCATCGTCACCGATAAAAATTTCGGAAACGCGAAAGTTGATTTGGCGCTGACTTACGAAAAAATCAAAAAACACTACAAGAAGAATACAGATATTCAAATCGTTACCGGATTTATTGCTGCAGCCAAAGGTGGTTTAACCACAACCCTGGGTCGGGGAGGTTCGGATTATACCGCAGCCTTGATTGCAGCTGGTTTGGATGCTGGTTCGCTGGAGATTTGGACAGATGTTGATGGAGTACTGACCGCAGATCCACGCCGGGTGAAAAAAGCCTTTTCCATTCCGGAGATGACTTACGCCGAAGCGATGGAAATGTCCCACTTTGGGGCCAAAGTCATTTATCCGCCAACCATCCAACCTGTACTGGCCAAAAAGATCCCAATGTGGATCAAAAACACCTTCAATCCCAGCCATCCAGGGACTCTGGTCTCCGACAAAGAGGATGATTCGCGAACGCCAGTTAAAGGTATTTCTTCCATTGGCAATATCGCTCTGCTTACCCTTCAAGGTAGCGGTTTGTTCGGTGTACCGGGTATTGCAGCGCGTTTGTTTGGTTCACTAGCCAGCGCAGGCATCAATGTTATTTTGATCACTCAGGGCTCTTCCGAGCATTCGATCAGTTTTGCAGTACAACCAGACAAAGCTGGTAAGGCCCGCAAGCAGGTTGAAAAAGAATTTGAATACGAAATCCAGTCGGGTTTGGTCGACCCGGTGCGGATGGAGAACGACCTGGCCGTAGTTGCCATCATCGGGGAACACATGCGGTACCTGCCGGGTATTTCGGGCCGTTTGTTCCAGGCTTTGGGCCAAAACGGGATCAACGTGGTGGCCATCGCTCAAGGTTCTTCCGAGCTCAACATTTCGGTAGTCATCAATCGCGCCGATGAATCCAAAGCTTTGAATGCGCTGCACGAAGCATTTTTCCTTTCGGATACTGCTTTTGTCAATGTATTTATGGTGGGGGTTGGACTTATCGGAAGCACACTGTTAAAACAAATCAAGGCACATGCTGAGTTTTTGAAAAAGGAACACAGCCTGGAAGTCAAGGTCGTCGGCCTGGCCAATAGCAAACGGATGCTTTTTAACGAAAATGGCATCGATTTGGACAATTGGCGGGACCAGCTCAGCAGTTCCGAAACGCCCATGAAAATCAACAATTTTGTGGAGAAAATGAAGTCGATGAACCTGAGCAGTTCCATCTTCGTAGACAATACGGCCAACGAACAAATTGCCAAGCACTACAACGAGGTACTAGACGCGAGTATCTCTATTTCGACTCCGAATAAAATTGCCACTTCATCGGCTTACGAGCAATATTTGCAGTTGAAAAAAACGGCCAAAAAACGGGGCATTTTGTTTTTGTATGAAACCAATGTTGGAGCAGGCCTCCCTGTGATTTCTACGCTGAATGATTTGATCGTCAGTGGTGACCGCATCCTGAAAATTGAAGCGGTGCTCTCGGGGTCGTTGTCTTTTATCTTCAATACGTTCAAACCTGGCATCTCGTTCAGCTCCATCGTGGGCGAAGCGCAAAAACGTGGCTTCACGGAACCAGATCCACGGATAGATTTGAACGGAATTGATGTACGCCGTAAGTTGATCATTCTGGCTCGGGAAACGGGTTTAGCCCTTGAATCTGAAGATGTACTAATCCATCCAGTCTTGCCGGAAGCCTGTCGGAATGCGGCGGACGTTCCTGCCTTTTTTGAAGAATTGAAAAAGGCAGATGATTACTTCACCCAATTGGCCGAAGTAGCCGCAGCAGAAGGAAAAGTACTCCGGATGGTGGCATCCCTGGAGAGTGGAGTTGCAAGTATTGGCCTGCAAAGTGTAGATGCCACACATCCGTTTTATCAACTCAGCGGCAGCGACAACATGATTGTATTTACCAGCGAACGATACAAAGATCGTCCTCTAGTAGTACGTGGACCAGGAGCCGGAGCGGAAGTAACCGCTGCCGGTATTTTCTCGGAGATCATCAAAATTGGAAATTACCTCAACTAAATCAAAACCCTGGTATGACTGCATACTGGGGTTTTGATTTAAATACCCAAACAAAACATGAATTCTGTAAGCGTTTTTGCGCCAGCCTCGGTAGCCAATGTAGCAGTGGGTTTCGACATCCTGGGCTTTGCACTGGACAAACCAGGTGATGAAATAGTAGCACGTTTTTCAGATAAGCCAGGAATCCGCATCTCCCGTATCACCGGAGATGGAGGCAAGTTGTCGATGGATCCATTAAAGAATACGGCCAGTTTTTCAGCCCATAAATTACTCGAACACCTGGGCGAAAACGAGTGGGGCATTGAAATGGAAATCCATAAAAAAATGCCTTTTGGCAGTGGGCTCGGTTCCAGTGCAGCCAGTGCAGTGGGGGGCGTCATGGCGGTGAATGAACTGCTGGGTGGGCGTTTGAGTAAAAGAGAAATATTGCACTTTGCAGTATTGGGGGAACAATTGGCAGATGGGGCTTACCACGCCGACAATGTAGCCCCTTCCCTATTCGGTGGTATTGTGCTCATTCGTAGCAATCGGGACTTGGACGTGCACAATATCCCTGTGCCCAATGGGCTTTATGCCAGTGTGCTTTATCCTGAGGTGGAAGTATTGACACGGGAAGCCAGAGCTATTCTAAAAAAAGAGGTTTCACTAAGTGCTACCATTGAGCAATGTGGCAACCTCGCTGGGTTTATGGTGGGATTGTACAACAGTGATTTTGGACTACTTTCTCGCTCTTTGCACGACGTCATCATCGAACCACAGCGTGCACAATTGATCCCGCATTTTTATGCCACCAAAGCTGCAGCCCTCAATGCAGGGGCCTTGGGTTGTAGTATTTCCGGGGCGGGGCCATCCATTTTTGCCTTGAGCTCAAGCCAGGCTGTTGCCGAAAATGTAGGTGCAGCAATGGAAAAAATTTATGTTGAGGAAAAGATCAATTGTCAATTGTTCGTCTCCTCTATCAACCAACAAGGGGCAATTCGTTTGTAAAAACGAAAGCCGAATCATCAAAAATTCAACCCATGCTTTTATACAGCACCAAAAATAAAAACAACCAGGCCAGTCTGCAGGAAGCAGTAATGAAAGGATTGCCCGATGACAATGGTCTATACATGCCGGAGTATATCCCCCAGCTTGATCCAAAATTTATTCAAAACCTGAGTCAATATAGTTTTTTAGAGATTGCGCAAGAGGTTTGTACTACCCTTTTTGGAGAAACAATTCCACTTGCCGATCTAAAAAACATCCTGAAAAACTCGATGGACTTTCCAGCTCCGGTGGTAAAACTGGATGAGCAGAAGTACGTTCTGGAGCTTTTTCATGGCCCATCTTTGGCCTTTAAAGATTTTGGTGCCCGTTTTATGGCGCAACTGATGAGCTATTTTAATCGGGGAAATGATCGTGAGTTGACCATTTTGGTTGCTACTTCCGGGGATACAGGTGGTGCTGTTGCTGCGGGTTTTTATAAAACTCCGGGTATCCGGGTGGTCATCCTCTACCCTAGTGGCAAAGTGAGTATGCTCCAGGAAAAGCAACTGACTACTCTTGGCCACAATGTAAGTGCGCTGGAAATCAACGGCACTTTTGATGATTGCCAGGCGATGGTCAAACAGGCCTTTTTGGATGTAGAGTTGAATAAAAAGTTGCGCCTAAGTTCAGCCAATTCGATCAATATTGCCCGTCTGATTCCACAGTCTTTTTATTATTTCGAGGCATTCAAGCAGCTTTCAAAGGAGGGCGACCCTATTGTATTCTGTGTACCAAGTGGCAATTTCGGCAACATTACCGCTGGGTTGCTGGCCGCAAAAATGGGTTTACCTGTACATCATTTCATCGCTGCAACCAATGCGAATGATGTGGTCCCAGCTTATATTGAAACTGGGAGTTATAAAGCTCGCCCTTCTGTACGCACTTTATCCAATGCGATGGACGTAGGTAATCCATCCAATTTTGCCCGAATGCTCGATTTGTATTTGGGCTCGGATGAAAGTTCCACGTGGAACAATCTCAAAAAACAGATTAGTGGTTATGCTTTTGACGACGCAAAAACCGCTAAAATCATGCGAATGGTGGATCAAAAGTATGGATATACACTGGATCCTCATGGCGCAGTGGGCTATTTGGCATTGGAGGAATACCAGCAAGAACACCCCAACACCAGGGGGATAATTTTAGAGACGGCGCATCCGGCGAAGTTTTTGGATGATGTGGAAGAGATATTGGGGCATCAGATTGAGGTGCCGCAAAGGTTGGCTGAGTTGGCGGATAAGGAAAAAAAGGCGGATCGATTGGAGGCGGAGTATGGGGAATTGAAGGGGTGGCTGGAGAGGAATAGTTAGGAAAAAAGGAGAAGGTTTGAAGAAAAGGAGAGGCGATGTTCCACGTGGAACATCGCCTTTTTTGTGGCCATCTCCCTACTCTTTCCCCACGAATAAATTCGTGGGTTGAGGCAGTGGGGTGGCCTCCCACGGATAAATCCGTGGGTTGGCGGAGAAGCTTAAAACTAGAAACTAAGCTTAAAAAAGCAGATTTTCAATCATCAAGATCATCCGGCTCTAGGCCGTGGAGTTTGAGGAGTCGGTTGTATTCTTCTTTGAATTTGATTCTTTCGTGGTGTTTTTCCTGGTTGAGGATATAGGTTCGAACTTTATCAACTAAGGATTGGCTTACCGAAAAAGCGCCGTAACCTACCGACCACTTGAATTCACGATCAAACCAACCCTCCTTGTTGATCGTACTTGAACTTCCACCCTTACATTGATGGAGTAAAGTCGCAATACTTTTGGATGCATCCAACTGCAAAAGTATATGCACATGATCGGGCATTCCATTGATCACGTCCACAGTACATTTCTTTTTCCGCAGTTCTTTGCGGAGCAATTCATACATTTTAGGCTTGATATCAGGCGAGATAAAAGACCTCCGATACTTGGTGCAAAAGACGACATGCACCCACATCCTTACTTTAGAATGAGCCATAAAACAACAGCATTTTAGATTAAGAAACTATACCAATTCGAAAGGATGTGCAAAAAAATAGCTTTAACAGAAAGGCATATCATAAATAAAAGCACTCCAAATATACACCCTTCCCCTTAAAAACGCAACGCCAACCCACGGATTTATCCGTGGGAGGCCACCCCACCGCCTCAACCCACGAATTTATTCGTGGAGAGTTCGTGGGAAGTAGAAAAAACCAAAGCCCCATAATGTTCCACGTGGAACATCCCCCTTTTTTTAATCCACCTCTTTCGTATCTTTAAGCATCACAATCTTCATCATTTATTCTTTCAAAACCACACACTCGATGAAACCAAATACCACCAAAATCACACTTCTGCTTTTGGCTTTGGCATGGTGTGTTGCTCCAAGCTGGGGACAACAAACGCCCGACAAAAAAGACAAATTCAAACAGCTCCACGAAGAGCTACCCACTCCTACCCTCTACCGCAACGGTGCTGGTGGGCCCGGCCAACGCTATTATCAGCAACAGGCCGACTATATAATGAACATCAAACTCGACGATGAGAAGCAACGCATCTACGGCGAAGAAACCATCACCTATACCAACAACTCTCCGGATGTATTGGAATATCTTTGGTTGCAGTTGGACCAAAACCTGTTCGACGAAGAATCTGACACCTATTCCACCCGTCAAAGCACCATGAGTGAGCGCATGACTTTGCGTCAACTGGATGGATTCACCCCTACTTTTGACGGTGGTTTTAAACTTGATTATGTAAAAGATGCCACTGGTAAAGACCTCAAACATGCCGTGGTCAAAACCATGATGCGCATTGATCCAGCCTCTCCTATCCTGCCTGGAGGAAAATACACCTTCAAGATCAAGTGGTGGTTCAATGTAGTTGATCGTTTAAAACTAGGCGGTCGTTCTGGTTATGAATACTTCGCCGAAGACAAAAACTACCTCTACACCATTGCCCAGTTCTTTCCCCGCATGTGTGTATACGATGACATTGAGGGTTGGCAAAACAAGCAGTTCCTGGGTGGTGGTGAATTCACCCTGGTGTTCGGCAACTATGATGTCAGCCTGACTGTGCCCGATGACCATATCGTAGCCGCTACTGGTACACTACAAAACGCCAAAGATGTTTTGAGCAAAGAGCAAATGGCGCGCTTTGAAAAAGCCAAAACTGAGTATACCCATCCAGTAATTATTGTGACCGAAGCGGAAGCCCGCGAGAACGAAAAAGAAAAAGGCAAAGGAGAAAAAACCTGGCGTTTCAAAGCCGACAATGTACGCGACTTTGCTTTTGCTACTTCCCGTAAATTCATCTGGGATGCTATGTCGGTTAAGCAAGCCAATGGAAGCAGTGTCCTCGCCATGTCCGCTTACCCCAAAGAAGGCAACCCACTTTGGGGACAATATTCCACCAAAGCTGTAGCCCACACCCTCAAGTGGTATTCCAACTATACTTTTGATTATCCTTATCCAGCAGCCTGGTCCATCCACACCGATCAGATCGGGATGGAATATCCAATGATTTGCTTCAACGGCGGTCGCCCCGATAAAGACGGCACCTACTCCGAAAGAACCAAATATGGCATGATCAGTGTAATCATCCACGAAGTAGGCCACAACTACTTCCCGATGATTGTCAACTCCGATGAACGCCAATGGACCTGGATGGACGAAGGGCTCAACTCTTTTCTTCAGTTTCTGGCCGAGCAACAATGGGAGCGGGACTACCCTTCTCGCCGCGGACCTGCCAACAGCATTGTGCCTTACATGAAGATGGACAAAAAAATGTTGGAGCCCATCATGACCAACTCCGAACAGGTTTCCCAACTCGGCAACAATGCCTACGGAAAACCCGCCGCTGCATTGAACATCCTGCGTGAAACTGTATTGGGTCGAGAACTCTTCGACTACGCCTTTAAGATGTACTCCAACCGTTGGAAGTTCAAACACCCCGCGCCTTCCGATTTCTTCCGCACCATGGAAGATGCGAGTGGCATCGACCTCGACTGGTTCTGGAGTGGCTGGTTCTATACCTGCGACAATGTGGACATTGCCCTGGAGGATGTAAAATGGTACCGCCCCGACAGCAAAAATCCCGAGGTAGAAAAGACCCTGGCGCGCAAAGAACAAGAGAAGCAACCACGTAACATCAGCAGCATCCGCAACGAAAAAGAAATCGTCAAAACCCAGGAAGACATCGATCCAAGTTTGAAGGATTTTTACTCTTCTTATGACCCACTCCAGGTGACCATTCTCGACAAGGAAGATTACCAGAAATACTTCAACAGCCTGAGTGAGGAGGAGAAAAAAATCCTCAGCGCCAATAAAAATTACTACGAGATCAAATTCAAAAACAAGGGAGGATTGGTCATGCCACTCATCCTGCGTTTTGATTTTGCTGATGGGACTTTTAAAGAGTTCCGCATCCCAGTAGAAATCTGGCGCCTCAACAACGAGGAAGTCACTAAGGTGTTCACCACCGAAAAAGAGGCAGTACAAATCTCCCTCGATCCTTACCTCGAAACTTCGGATGTGGACATGGAAAACAACTACTTTCCAGCCAAGCCACAAATGAGCCGTTTTGAGTTGTTCAAAGGTGCTGGTGGGCGTTTGCCATTTATGGAAGCTGGGGAAAATCCAATGCAGAAAGCGAAGAAGATGCAAGGGAAAAGCAATGGATCAAACTAAATAAATCCAAGTAAGAGAGTATTGGGAATACCCTGTACTCTCTTTTTTGCATTAAATTAAAAACAATATATACACTTATTGATTTACCTATACTGCTAGACCACATTTTATCTACCTTTGTCAAAAGTTTGAACACTCCCCTACTTGTTGTGTTCTACCTCCCATCAACCCTTCAACAATGCAAAACCACTATCGCAATCCACTCCTGCGCATGGCACCAGACTATGCTTTTTCGGGCGACATCCATTGGCAGAGTCCGTCCAATATTGCCATTGTCAAATATTGGGGCAAACACGGACAACAACTCCCCCGCAATGCCTCGATCAGTTTTACCTTACAGGCTGCCTATACCGAAACCGAACTGAGCTACAGCCCGCGTACTCAGGAGGGTGGTGACATTGCATTGGATTTTTATTTTGAAGGCCAGGCCCAGCCTGCCTTTGCCCAAAAGATCAACAAGTTTTTGAGTGAATTGGCAGCCAGTGAAATCATGCCTTTTTTAACCCAGTTTCAATTGAGCATTCATTCTTCCAATTCCTTTCCCCACTCAGCGGGCATTGCCTCCTCCGCTTCCAGCATGAGTGCGCTGGCCTTGTGCCTGTGTACGATGGAGCAGGAATTGTTTGGCACCTTGAATAGCCCTGCTGAATTTTTCCGCAAAGCATCTTACCTCGCCCGTTTGGGTTCGGGTAGTGCTTGCCGCTCTTTGTATCCCGTAATGGGCGAATGGGGCACCCTGGAAAAACTCGCAGGCAGCACCGACCTCTGGGCCAGCCCTTGTGCCGATTGGGTTCACCCCGTTTTCCACACTTACCACGACGATATCCTGATTGTGAGCAAAGGTGAAAAAAGTGTATCCAGCCGTGCCGGCCATCAGCTGATGGAAGGCAACCCATACGCCGCAGCCCGTTACCAACAGGCCAACGACAACATGGCCAAATTGGTCGATGTGCTTAAAGCCGGAGATGTACATGCCTTCGGTGAAATCGCTGAACTCGAAGCACTCACCCTCCATGCGCTGATGATGAGTTCACAGCCACCCTACCTGTTGATGAAACCCAACTCTCTGGCGATGATTGAAAAAATCCGGGAGTACCGCAACGACACCAACCAGCCACTCTACTTCACCCTTGATGCCGGTCCCAACTTACATTTGTTGTATCCTGCTGAAATTGCCGAGCAAGTTGCTCCGTTTATAGAGTCGGAACTATTGCCACTCTGTGAGGAAGGGAAAATGATTCGGGATCGGGTGGGTAATGGACCGATAAAATTTAGTTGAGAAGTTTAGGAGTTGAGAAGTTTAGGCTACCGCAGCGTTTTTAACGAAGACCTTGTCTAAGCCGCTGCGATAGCCTCAACTTCTCAACCCCTCAACTCCTCAACCATTCTTTGGATTTCGTTTTTCCTCGCTAATTGATTACGAATGACTTTTGTCGGAATTTGTGCAAAAAGCGATAAAGTATATATCTTTGCCCACTGAATTCGGTAAAGAGTTCGAACCAAATTTAAAACTAATTTGTAATGGCGGATCTTTTTCAGAAATTATTAGACAACCGCGGTCCATTGGGACAATATGCAGCCTTGGCGCACGGCTATTATGCATTCCCCAAGCTTTCGGGTGAAATCGGTAGCCGCATGATCTTTCAAGGGAAAGAGCGCATTGTTTGGAGCTTGAACAATTACCTGGGCTTGGCCAACCATCCGGAAGTTCGGAAGGCAGACGCCGAAGCCGCCGCGGAGTGGGGGATGGCGTACCCGATGGGGGCACGCATCATGTCGGGTGAAACGCCTTACCACGAACAATTGGAGCAAGAGCTGGCCACCTTCGTTGGAAAGGAGCGCGGCTTGCTGATCAACTTCGGCTACCAGGCCGTAGTCTCTATCATTGATTCTGTACTCAGCCGCCACGATGCGGTCGTATACGACAAAGACAGCCACGGCTGTATTTACGATGGGGTTCGTTTGCACATCGGCAAACGTTTTCCTTTTGAACACAACGACTTCGAAAGTTTCAAGAAGCAACTCGAACGCGCACAGGAACACGTCAAAGAAACTGGCGGGGGTATCCTCGTGATTTCTGAAGGTGTATTCGGCATGCGTGGCAATCAGGGTATCCTGAAGGAAATTGCTTCCATGAAAAAAGAATACGGTTTCCGTTTCTTTGTAGACGACGCTCACGGTTTTGGCATGCTGGGTAAAACGGGAGCTGGTGCTGTTGAAGCACAAGGTGTCACCGACGACGTTGACCTTTACTTCAGTACCTTTGCCAAATCGATGGCTTCCATCGGTGGTTTTGTGGCTGGAGACAAAGACATCATCGACTACCTGCGCTACAACATGCGTTCGCAGATTTTTGCCAAGTCCCTACCGATGCCCATCGTGATTGGCGCATTGAAGCGTTTGGAACTGCTGCGTACCCGTCCCGAGCTGCGTGAACAACTCTGGCACATCGTAAATCGCCTGCAAGGTGGTCTGCGCGCCATGGGCCACGACCTGGGTACCACCAACAGCTGCGTTACTCCCGTGTACCTCAAGTGTTCCGTGGATGAAACGGGTAACCTGGTAAAAGACCTGCGTGAAAACCACGGCATCTTCTGCTCAGTGGTGATGTTCCCGATGATTCCGAAGGGCATGATCCTGCTGCGTTTGATTCCTACTGCTGCACATACCGATGAAGATGTAGATCTGACGCTGGCGGCTTTCAAAGACATCAAAGAGAAATTGGAGGCAGGTGCTTATGTACAAAAATTGGAGGCAATTGCGGATATGCGGTAATTGGCTTTTTGAATGATATGATCAATAACCCCTGGGGTAAGTTCGCTTGTTCCAGGGGTTTTGTTTTTTGACCTTCGGCAGTAGCATCTGAGGCAATTCTTATGGTGCCTGCGGTTTCTCTTAGGTGTTAAAGAACACTTTTTTCAC
The DNA here is from genome assembly GCF_965225875.1 of Haliscomenobacter sp. Taxonomy (GTDB): domain Bacteria; phylum Bacteroidota; class Bacteroidia; order Chitinophagales; family Saprospiraceae; genus Haliscomenobacter. Next base: position 3,176,888 of record NZ_CBDDBS010000002.1, read on the forward strand.
CACCTAAGAAACCACAGACACTATAGATGTCACCTTAGCTATAAGCCCTCATGCAACTCCTCCCCATTATTCCGCACCGAATTCACCGTATCCGACACTTGATACATCTTCAACAGCCCATCAGCAGGCACATGCAACATCTCCTCAATCAGCGCCGGGTTTCGTTCTTCCAGCCACAATTGTCGTGACTCCCGATCAGGCAGCACCAGTGGCATCCGATCATGAATCGGCATCATCTCCGCATTAGGACCAGTCGTAATGATGGAAAAACTGTGGATAACTTTTCCTTCGCCACGCCAGGTTTCCCAAATTCCGCCCATGACCAGTAACTCGCCTTGCGCTGGAAGAATCCGAAAAGGCGTTTTGTCTTTGCCCTCCTTTTTCCACTCATAAAAACTATCCGCCAACACCAAACAACGCCTTTGACGAATAGCATTGCGAAAAGCCGGTTTTTCTAGCACCGTTTCAGCCCTGGCATTGATCATCTTGCCGCCCATTTTGGGGTCTTTGGACCAGGAGGGAATCAGTCCCCATTGGAACAATTGTAATGCTCCCGGTGCCTGGTTGCTGACAATATATGCTCGTTGGGTAGGGGCAATATTGTAGTTGTACTGGAGTTCATCGTCTTCTATCTCTAGTGTAGTACCCAGTTCAGCCTCCAGTTTGGCTTTGGATGTGGAAAAAGAATAGCGTCCGCACATACCGATGCAGTTTGGTGATTGTTGAGCTGTGGAAAAATAAATCAAAAAAGTTACCAACAAGGGCTTTTTTAGGTTTTGCCCTAAAACCTTGATAGAATGCATTTTAGTTCAAAACGTTTTCCACCTCAATTTAGTGGAAAAGCGTCAGTTTAGCCCCTACTTATGCACACTCGTTAACATCTGGTCTTTAGAAATAAAGTTATCCCCATTCTCTACAGCGTTTTCCTTACGCTATGCCCGAAAATGAGTTGCCCACCAACGGCTCGTTCACAATCTCGTCAAAAAAAGTTATTCCGTTAACAAGTATTCGGGGCATTGTGGACAAAAGTCCGAACTACTTGATTAGGCTCACTTTCGCCTGTTGGTTTGTTGTGTATAAGCGTAATCAAAATCTTAACAATGAGATAACCTCTAGTTAACCCATTTTTTTCTCCACATACTAACACTGCTGATGATGAACCTGATTAGTCTTTTAATTTAAAATCATTTTATTTAATCATAGGGCGGCTTCGGCTGAAAAAATTTGCCAAAAAAAAGCGCTTATCTTTGTTCGAGAAAAAAAACAAAAGAATGTCAAGCGCAACTGCTTCCTCAAAGTCTGCTGCATTTATTTATCCCAAAGCCGTTCAGGTTTGGCTAATGATTGGGGTTTTTATGGTGTTTATGCAAGTGGTGATTGGTGGTGTGACCCGCCTTACGGGCTCCGGGCTTTCGATCACCAAGTGGGAAATTGTAACTGGCACTTTACCACCGTTGAACGCGGCACAATGGCAAGAAGAATTTGAAGAATACCAAGCAACGCCCCAGTACCAAAAAATCAACGAAGGCATGAGCATGAGTGAATTCAAGTTCATCTACTTCTGGGAATATTTCCACCGGCTGTGGGCTCGCTCAATGGGTTTTGTCTTTTTGATCCCCTTTTTGTTTTTTTATTTCAAAGGCTGGATTGACCGCGCCTTGCTCCGGCGTCTAGGTGTCGTGGTTTTACTTGCAGCGTTGGCAGCTTCCTTCGGTTGGATCATGGTTGCCAGTGGTTTAGTCAATCGCCCCTGGGTAAATGCCTACAAGTTAACTTTACATTTGTCCATTGCATTGGCGGTATACAGTACCTTATTCTGGACTTTGTTGACAACTTTCACCAGTTATCCACAAGTTATCCACACGGTTTTGTTAAAAAAGTGGGGATTGTGGATAGCAATCCTACTAGGTGTACAAATTGTATTAGGAGGCATTATGTCGGGGATGAAAGCGGGGCTTTTTTACCCAACCTGGCCTCAAATGAACGGTGAATGGATCCCCTCCGTGGTCTTGCAAGGTAGTGAATGGAACAGCCTCAATTTCATACACTACGACCGTGGCCCCTTCATGTCAGCCTTGGTACAACTCATGCACAGGAGCTTGGCTTATGCGCTGGTTATCATTGTTTTATGGTATTTTTACAAAGCCATGACCAATGCGCCCCAAGGCCCCTTCCGGAGAGCTCTTCCTCTACTTCCCACAATGATTTTTATACAAGTTTTGTTGGGAATTTTTACCTTGTTGTACTGTAAGGGAACGGTGCCTGTTGGCCTCGGTGTTTTCCACCAAGCTGGAGCCTTAGTACTCCTTACAATTATCCTTTTCCTTAATTATCACCTGCGCCTGGACGCAAAAAAGTGAAAATGTGGAAAACTTTGTGGAAAACTTTTTTTAATGTTAATTATTTGCGAAGATGCCCGTTTTTTGGTTGGATGATCAATCCTTGGAATTTCCAGCACCAGAACTAGCTACCCCTGAAGGAATTCTGGCGGTGGGTGGTGATTTGTCTCCAGCGCGTTTATTGGAGGCTTATGCCGGGGGTATCTTTCCTTGGTTCAATGAAGGTGATCCTATTTTGTGGTGGTCACCGGATCCTCGTTTTGTTTTGTTTCCCGATGAATTGGTAGTGTCTAAAAGTATGCGGCCCTATTTCAATCAAAAGAAATTTCAGGTCAGTTTCGACCAGGATTTCGAAGGAGTCATGCGCGGCTGCCAGCAATCCAATCGAAATGGTCAATCGGGAGACACCTGGATAACAGAAGATATGATCCAGGCTTATGTTCAAGTCCACCAACTGGGCTATGCCCATTCTGTGGAAGTGTGGCAGGAGGGAAATCTCGTGGGTGGTTTGTACGGGATATCCCTGGGGAAAATCTTTTTTGGAGAATCGATGTTTGCCCGGGTGAGTAACGCTTCCAAGTTTGGCTTCATCACCCTGGTACAAAAACTACGTGAAAAAGGTTTTACCCTGATTGATTGTCAACAACAAACCCAACACCTGGGCAGCCTCGGAGCCAAGCCAATTAGCCGCAAATCTTTTTTGAATTACCTACAGGAAAATAAAAAGCTGAAGACTTTAACAGGCTCTTGGACACAAGTTCTCGCAGAATAATTTATTTTAGCCTCAGAAACTCAAAGCTTCTCATCAACTCGCTACGTTTAGAACCTATCCTCTCCCAAAGGCTAAATGATGCAATAGATTCTGTAAACAATTTAACGTTGTAACTAAAAGATTCCGAAACGCTATGCTGATTCGACTGCTCTCGCTTTTACTTCCGCTGTTGTTGCTGGCTTTTGTAGTGCCCAGTACTGAAGGTATTTACCCCAAGGATTTTTTTGCCGCGCCAGTGAGTGGCCCATTGCGACTTTCAGGTACTTTTGGTGAATTACGACCAGACCATTTTCATTCTGGTATCGACATCAAGGGGGGCTTAGGCGTGCCCATCTATGCTGCGGGTGACGGCGAGGTGTACTGCATCAAAATCAACCCTGGAGGATATGGTAGCGTGATGTACCTTCGGCACCCCAATGGGTATACCACCCTGTACGCCCATTTGAGTGGCTTTTCACCGGAGTTGGCCAAATACATTGAAGACAAGCAGTATGCAGCGCAGCAGTTCGCTGTCGAATTGTACCCCGAAACGGGGCGCTTTCCGGTTAAAAAAGGCCAGCTGATTGCCAAAATGGGCAATACTGGCCATTCCTTTGGTCCACACCTCCATTTTGAAATTCGGGAAACCGCGACCGACCGATCCATCAATCCATTGTTGTTTGGATTACAGGTACTGGACAACACCCCGCCCCGGGTGCACGAACTGAAAATTTACCAAATTGCCGAAAACAACCAATTGGCCGAAACCCGCCGGGTTCCCCTGCTGTTCAAAAACACCCAATACGGCGTAACTGGCGATACCCTTAAAGTCAAAACCAAACAAGTGGGCCTGGCCATCAAAGCCTACGACCACATGGATGGCGTGAACAACTGGAATGGCATTTATACACTTGACCTGCTGGTTGACGACAAACCTGTTTATCATTTTGCGGTGGAAAAACTTGATTTTTCAGAAACCCGCTACATCAATGCCCATGTTGATTATGAAGAAAGGGTATCGCGCAATTCTTATTTCCATCGTTGTTTCTTATTGCCCGGCAATGGTTTATCTATGTACAATCAGGTGCTGGAAAATGGCAAATTCAACATTGCGGAGAAACAAACCCGCAAAGTGAACATCGTCGTCAAAGATGTAGCTGGCAATACTGCACGTACTCAGTTTTGGGTCAAATTGGACACTGCGTTGGTGAAAGCCACCGCCCGTCAATACAACTACCTTTTGCCATACAACTTACCGAGTGCCATTCAAACCAGCGATGTGAAAATCCATTTTCCGGAAAAGATTTTTTACGAAGATTGTTACCTCCAATACAGCGTAGTGCCGGAACGCTCGGCCAACGTTTTTTCCAAAGTCCATATTCTCCACAACACCCGTACCCCCGTGCACAGTTTTTACAGCATAGCGCTCAAACCCATCAAATTGCCAGATTCACTTCGGCACAAAGCCTTTGTGGCCTATTGCAACAGCAATGGTCGGGTAACCAATTACGGAGGGAAATGGCAAGCGGATGGTAGCCTCAAGGCTGACGTACGTACCCTTGGAGAGTTTTGTATCAAAATTGACACGGTTCCACCAACCATTACCCCTGAGCGATTTACGCCAGTATTGTCCAAAGTGAACTCCATCTCATTTCGGATTAACGACAATTTTGGCAATGCCGGTAGCATGCCAGGTTTGACTTACCGTGCTGAAATTGATGGACAATGGGTGTTGATGGATTATGATGAAAAATACGATCGCATTACCTATCGCTTTACGCCGAGGGTAACACCTGGCGCTCATGTTTTTCACCTGGAAGTGTCGGATGGGATGGGAAATAAACGGATTTGGGAGAAAAATTTTACCCGCTGATGGGTTGAACCTAGACTGGGCTTTTTTGTTCTGGTGCAAGTAGAGACGCACGGCCGTGCGTCTCTATATAAAACCACCAAAAAAGAGAGAGCATGTTAAAAGTTGGAGACCAAGCACCGGATTTCACTGCTGTGATTCAAACTGGCGAAACCATTTCATCAAAGGATTATTTGGGCAAAAAATTAATCCTGTTCATTTATCCCGCATCCAATACGCCCAGTTGTACAGCTGAAAATTGCAGCTTGCGCGATGGCTACAGTGAGTTGAAAGCAAAAGGTTACACTTTACTTGGAGTTAGCCCGGATTCAACTAAAAAGCAACAGAATTTTATTCAAAAGTTTAACCTGCCTTTTCCCTTGATTGCCGACACAGATAATGAGGTGATCAAAGCTTTTGGCGCCTGGGGCGAAAAACAAATGTATGGGAAAACCTATGATGGCGTTTTGCGTAGCACGTTCATCATTGACGAAAAAGGGGTGATTGAACGGGTAATTGACAAAGTTGTCACTAAAAACCATGCCGAACAAATACTAGGAGCAGGGGAATAAATGTAATTTTGCCCGCATTCAACAATTCTCCTAGCCGCTTCCCTTTACGGGTTGGCTAAAACAAAACACATGAAGCCAACACTTCTGATACTGGCTGCGGGCATGGGCAGTCGATACGGTGGACTCAAACAAATCGATGGCGTAGGCCCAAACGATGAAATACTTCTGGAATATTCCATTTATGATGCCTTGCAAGCCGGGTTTGGCAAAATCGTATTTGTGATCCGCAAAGACATTGAGGCGGCATTTATGGAAAAAATTGGCAACAAAATTGCCGAGGTAGCCGAGATTGATTTTGTGTACCAGGAATACGATACGCCCATCACAGGAGTGGATGCATTCCCCGCGCGGGAAAAACCATGGGGAACCGGCCACGCTATTTTGGTTGCTTACGAAACCATCAAGGAACCTTTCGCCGTGATCAACGCCGATGATTACTACGGGGTTGATGGTTTCCGTTCCATGGCGCGTTTTTTGACCAGTGACTGTGCGCCCGAACATTTTTGCATGATTGGTTATGTATTGGCCAATACCCTTTCCGAAAATGGCTTTGTGTCTCGGGGTGTTTGTGAAGTAGACGCCAATTTCAAATTGTTGAGCGTAACGGAGCGCACCAAGATTGGCCGGGAAGCAGATGGACAAATCTGCTATGAAGAAGCAGGTCAAAAAGTAGCCTTGCCGGACGAGACCTATGTATCCATGAATTTTTGGGGCTTTCATCCCAGCATATTTGAATCGTTGCGCAAGGATTTTGTGCAGTTTGTCCAGGACAATTGGGAAAAACCCAAGGCTGAATTTTACATTCCCACCGCGGTCAACAACATGATGAACCACCAGGGGCTGAAGGTCAGTTTACTGCCAAGCCAAGACCTTTGGTACGGAGTAACCTATCAGGAAGATCGAGGTACCGTATCCCGAGCCTTCCAGCAATTTATTGCCGAAGGGCGTTATCCAGAACAATTGTGGGCGTAGGCCCATCCAATCGATCGCAACATGCCATTCTCCACCGTTTTTGACTACTTCGGTTTTCCGGAGGGCCTTCAACTCGCGCCACTCGGCAGCGGCAACATCAATGACACTTGGCTTGGTACTTCAGTGCAAGGTGAAAAACTGGTGTTGCAACGCATCAATACCATCGTTTTTCCCTATCCGGATCGGATAATGCACAATTACCGGGTGGTTTTGGCGCATTTGCGCAGCAAAAATCTCAATCTGGAATTGCCAGGTTTGCTTCCCGGCATTGATGGGCAGGGCTATTTATTTGACGAAGAAGGAAACTGTTGGCGTGCTGTGGATTATTTGGCGGGCAGTGTTGCAGTCGAACATGCCGAAAATCCCCAACAAGCCCAACAAGCGGCGGCTGCAGTGGGCACCTTTTTAAATGGCCTGGCCGACCTCGATCCACAATTGGTGCAGGATACCCTACCTGGGTTTCATGATAGCTTGAGCCGCTTTCAACAGTTCCAAAAAGCAGTTGAACAAGATGCGGCGGGGCGCCTTGCTGAAGTGCGCGATGAGGTAGCCTTTGTGCAAAAAGAAGCGAGGGTTTTTCAACACATTCATGATCTGGGTTTGCCCTTAAGGGTTGTACACAATGACCCCAAAATTGCCAATGTGCTTTTTGATGCCCATAGTGGCGAGGCCATAGCAGTGATTGATTGGGATACTATCCAGGCGGGTAGCATTTTGTCGGATTTTGGAGATATGGTGCGCAGTATGACGCCTACTTTTTCGGAAGACGAAGCGGATGTGAATAAAGTGGAAGTGGTTTTGCCTTTGTTTGAAGGTTTGGCGAGTGGTTTTGTGCCCAAAATTCAATCCGCCTTGACCCCGGTTGAAAAAGACCATCTTTTGCAAGGCGCTTTTTGGATCATCCTCGAACAAATGATGCGCTTTTTAGGTGATTACCTCAACGGGGATGTGTATTACAAGGTGCGTTACGCCGAGCACAATTTGGTGCGGGCGCGGAATCAACAGGCTTTGTACCAGTCTATCCAAAAGCGAGAGGATGAATTGCAGGCGATTTTGAAGCGGTATTGCTAAACCACGATTCGTAAAGAATAGCCACAAAAAAACAAAGGCACTAAGCCCCATGGAGTCTTAGTGCCTTTGTGGCAAAATAATTTGACCCTTTCGGGTTTATCTTAATAAGCCTTGGCAAACAATACCCGCCGCTGTGAAGGCTTGCCTGTCAAAACACAGACGCCATCTTCAGCTACAGCATCCAATGGAATACAACGGATGGTTGCTTTGGTCAATTCTTTGATTTTTTCTTCCGTTTCGGTAGTACCGTCCCAGTGCGCAGAAATGAACCCTGGAATATCGCGGTTGATAACAGCTTCAAACTCTTCGAAGGTCTCAACTCTGGTGATATTGGCATCCCGCATGGCTTTGGCACGATTGAAAAGATTGGCCTGAATTTCCACCAACAGATCTTCAATGTACTGCTCAATGCCTTCCAGTGGCTGTTGCATTTTTTCCTTGGTATCGCGGCGGGCTACTTCGACCTGTCCATTGGCCAAATCGCGTTCGCCAATAGCCAAACGAATCGGAATACCATGCAATTCATGCTCTGCAAACTTAAAGCCTGGGCGTGTTTTTAAGTCAGTATCGTATTTGACCCGAACGCCTTTGGCTTTCAAACCCGCCATTACTTTTTTAGCCACCTCATCGATGGCAGGAGTAGGTTTAGGGATTGGGATGATCACCACCTGCGTAGGTGCAAGTTTTGGTGGGATCACTAAGCCATCGTCGTCGGAGTGCGTCATGATCAAGCCCCCCATCAGACGAGTTGATACCCCCCAGGAAGTAGCCCAAACAAATTCCTGTTGGTTGTTTTCATTCGAGAATTTGACATCAAATGCCTTGGCAAAATTCTGACCCAAGAAGTGGGAAGTACCTGCTTGCAGAGCCTTACCATCTTGCATCAAAGCCTCGATGCAGTAGGTTTCTTCTGCTCCGGCAAAACGTTCGTTGGCGGTTTTGATGCCCCGAATCACTGGCATTGCCATGTACTCCTCGGCGAAAGTGGCGTAGATGTCCAGGATGCGCAGTGTCTCTTCTTCGGCTTCCGCTTTGGTGGCATGTGCGGTATGCCCTTCTTGCCATAAAAATTCGGTGGTCCGCAAAAACAAGCGGGTCCGCATTTCCCAACGCACCACGTTGGCCCATTGGTTGATCAGCAAGGGCAGGTCGCGGTAAGAGTTGATCCAGGTGCGGTAAGTATCCCAAATGATGGTTTCAGAAGTAGGGCGTACAATCAGCTCTTCTTCCAATTTGGCCGTAGGGTCTACCACTACACCGCTGCCATCCGGCGCATTCATGAGGCGGTGGTGGGTTACGACTGCACATTCTTTAGCAAAGCCATCCACGTGTTGGGCTTCTTTACTCAAAAAACTTTTGGGGATGAACAAGGGAAAATAAGCATTGACGTGTCCGGTTTCTTTGAACATTTTGTCCAGTTGATCCCGAATGTTTTCCCAAATTGCAAAGCCATGAGGCTTGATGACCATACAGCCGCGAACCGCTGAATTGTCGGCCAGATTGGCTCGTTTTACGATGTCGATGTACCAGTCGGAATAATTCTCAGCCCTGGAAGTAATCTCTTTTGCCATATTTTGCCAAAAATTTGTATCTTAACACTTGTTAAAGCGTCAAAAAATAAACTTTAACGCCGTGCAAGCTACACTTTATCATTCTTTTAACAACAAGTGTGGCGCAAAAGTAATAATTTCGATGTTGTAAATAACGTGACTATGACATCAATAATTCCGCAAGCAAAACTTTTAAATATGAAATTGCTGATGAAACTTACCATGTTGCTGTTACTCTTTGGGGTTAGCGCTACTGCTGCACTCGCTCAATACGACGATGTGTACTATGATCCTGAACGAAACAACAACCGCACCTACACAGAACGTCGTCAGGTTCAACCCAAAACTACTCCCGCTCAAACCGAGGAGTACACTTATGATGAGAACTACGACGACGAGGAATATGATTACTACTACACGTCCCGTATCCGCCGTTTTCACCGGCCTTATGCTGGGTTCAATTATTTTGACCCCATCTATGTAGATGCCTACTATTACGATGCATTTGCACGTCCTGGTGTAACGGTCTTGATTTACGATGATCCATTTGGGTATTACGGATTCAATCGTTTCAACCGATTCAACCGCTGGAACGGTTGGGCTTATGGTGGCTGGAACCGGTTCAATCGCTTTAACAGTTGGAACTCCTGGGGGAATTACGACCCATATTGCATGTGGAGTAACCCTGGTTTGTCCTTTGGCTTCGGTCGTTGGAACAGCTTTGGTTTCAACAATTGGAACTCTTTCGGCAATGGTTTTGGTGGTTCTTATTGGGGTAATAGCTGGTTCAATACGCCTACCTGGGGCAACAACTACTATTACAACAACATCAACTATTACACCAACAATCAGAACAACGACAACAACCGCAACGTTTATTACGGCCCCCGTACAGGCGGCGGCGGGGTTGGTACCCAACCAGGCATCGACAATCCAAATGGTCGTTCACCTCGTTTCACCGATTCAGACATCAAGTCGAATCCTGGAACAGTTCGCCCAGACTATAGCGGTGGCCGCAAATTGGATGAAGCTCCTAGCTACGATCGTGATCGTACGGTACCTGGTAATGGGAACCCAAGAGTGAATACGGATCCAAACCGTGAAGTCCTTGGTACACCAAACACCACCGATCGTTACCGCGATGCCCGCGAAAACCTCAACCGCCCGAGCAACGAAACCCGTCGCCCAGAAACAGCTGATCCATTCAGCGGTGGCCGTCGGATCGATAACGGCAACAACGGTGCTCGTACTTACACGGACGATCGCCAGAACCTGCGCCCAAACACTACGCAGGATCCATACAATAGCCGGCCACGTTCATACGAGCCTGCTCCACGTTCAACGGACAACAGCTCTTTGGAGCGTTCGCGGACTTACACCCCGGATCGTTCTTATGAGCGCAGCCGCAGTACCGACACCTACAGTGCTCCACGGAACAGCAGCCCTTCAAACAGTGGTAGTGGTTACTCAAGACCTAGCTATGACTCTGGTCGCTCCAGTGGGTTCAACAATTCTGGCTCTAGCTCTGCCCCACGCAGCTTTGATGGCGGTGGTAGTCGGCCAAGTGCTGGTGGTTCCAACCCAAGCCCAAGTAGCTCTGGTTCTTCTGGTTCCTCTTCTTCGGGAGGTCGGAGTTCTTCTTCGGGAGGTCGCCAAAATTGATACAAACCTAAAGAAGTATTGAACCACTAGAAATTGGTTCAGGTACACCTTATAATATGGAGGTGGAGATCGGGTTAGCTGGTGTCCACCTTTTTTTATCCTCGTTTTTAAAAAAGAGATGTATGAAATGTAATTCGCAAACCCGCAATGTAGCGTGGAGTGTGATCTTTTCGCTAATGACCACTGGGCTCTTCGCTCAAAACGTAGGCGATGCAGTTCGTTATTCCCAATTTGAAGTAGGAGGCACTGCACGCAATGTCGGGGTAGGCAACACCATGGGTTCCATTGGGGCAGACATGTCGGCTTTGGTGAGTAACCCGGCAGGGTTGGCTATGTTCCGGCGTTCGGAATACACCATAACTCCCGCCGTTTTGTCTACCAACACCAGCTCAAGGTTGTTGAGTGGCAAAGGTAATGCTGCTTTGTCAGATACCCGGACTGCATTTAACTTGCACAATTTCGGTGTTGTTTTTGCAACCAAGCCTTTATCTGCCAATTGGACCAACCTCAATTTTGGCATTGCCGTCAATCACCTGGCTAACTTTAACCGGGCCTTTACTTTTCAAGGCCGTTCCCAAGGGTCTTTGTCCCAACGTTTTCAAGAATTGGCCAACGGTGGAGAAGGAGTAGATGGTTTTGAAACAGGATTGGCCAATGAGGTCAGTTCGATTTATGACTTCGATCCAGCAGATGGCATTTACGATGTAGATTACGACTTAAATCCTAAAGCAAATTTGAGTCGGGGGCAGACCATGTTCAGTCGGGGTTCTTTGTCCGAGGTCAGCTTTTCATTTGCGGGAAACTACAACGATAAATTTGCCTTTGGTATCTCATTAGGAGTTCCCATGGCAAATTACTCTGTAGAAAAAATTTACACCGAGCGGGACGATAGCACCGCTGCGGGTGGGGCGATACCTTATTTCAGCGACTTGAGATACAGTGAGCAGTTGAGAACCTCAGGTACGGGCATCAATGGCAAGATTGGGATCTTGATCAAACCCAACCAAGTATTACGCTTGTCAGCAGCCTTGCATACCCCAACGGTTTATGCCTTCAACGACGATTATACCAACAATCTGGAAAACAATTATTACGAAGACCGTCGGGAACAAGGGGCTTTTTTAGGATCTGAAGCCACTAGGGAAGGGACTTTTGAATATACCCAATCTACACCTTGGCGAATCTTTTTGGGGGCTGGGTTGATAGTGGGTAAAAGAGGTTTCATCAGCACCGAAGTGGAACACGTCGATTATGCCAACAACAAATTTGGCTATGATGAGTACCCCGAAGCACAGGACGAAATCAACGATAAAATTCGAGGACAACTCCGCCCCGTGACCAATGTGCGCATTGGTGGCGAGCTGGTGTTTGATGCACTGCGCTTCCGGGCAGGTTATGGCATTTTGCCTTCGGTTTTCCAGAATGATGATACCCGGAGTACGGTGATCAGCGCCGGGATTGGTTACCGCAAAGATGAGTTTTTCCTGGATATGGCTTATCGGCACAGCACCATTACGGAGACTTATTACCCATACATCACCACAAATGCGCCCTTGCAGGAAGTGGAGAATAAGTATACTATAGGCAACGTGGTGTTTACCTTGGGCGTGAAGTTTTAATTTTTTTGTTGAGAAGGTTGAGAAAGTTGAGGCTACCGCGAGCGACTTCTCAACCTTCTCAACTTTTTCTCAATACCTTTCCCAATCTACCAATTCCATCCCCTTTTTGGCAACAGCTTTGCCCTTGCGCTCTTGGGTGCAGTAATTGGTGTCTCTCAGGATTTCAAAAAGTTCTTTTTCTTGCCGCCATACGCCCGACCAGTATTCCCGCCCGTTTAGGGTGTAAATTTCGATGTCGGCTAATTGCAAACCTTGCTTATTCAACTCCGCATTTTTGGTAAAAAAGGCATCCTGCGAAAGGGAGCGGAAAAAAGCGTGACTATCAAAACCGGGGGTAAACACCCCAGCCCAAAGTCGTTTTTGACCAGTCCAGTAGGTTTTAAAATCAATCAAGCGCAGGTTTTTTCGATTCAGCTCTTCGTATTTTTTCTGAAAAGCTTCGGCTTCTAGTTCAGTTACCAGGGTTGCTTTGTTTTCGTTTTGGGTCACGACGCCTGACCATAAGCGTTGATTGCTGGCGATGTAGGTTTCTAGGTCAATCAGGTGCCATCCCGTTTTGGCGAAAGCATTGACTTTTAGCTGAAAACTGTCGAGGTTTTGATGGGCGATAAATTGGGAGGTAGGGACGTGTTGTTGGAAAATGGCATCCCAACGCCGTACATTTTTTTTGTCGAGGTAGGCGTCGGCATCCACCAGGTTGTAGCCATATTTACTGAGGTGTTTGACTTCGGCTTGAAACTGGCGCGAGCCGTACCCTTTTCGAACCATTTGGTGTTTTGGGCCTTCTTGCCAGATGCCGAGGTAGCGGTAGTTCGACTTGTTTTTGGTATTGCAATTGCGCACATATTCTTTTTCCTCTTCAGGCTCGATGCCCATTTCTTTGAGCACTTTTAGTGCGATGAGTTCGGGTTCGGCCCATTCGGAATTGCACATAACCCCTACACCAATCTTTTTTTCAGGGTACATGATGAAGATGGTCCGGGTTTTGTTTTGGCTGCCCGCATGGCCTACCCGCAGGTCTTTACCTTCACCGCGTACATCAAAACCATAGGCATAATCCGCATCGGGTTGTTTGCTCCACAAGAGTTCATAGCTTTCTTTTTTCAGCAGTTTACGCTGCATCAATGCAATGATGTAATTGCCCAAATCGCCAATGGTAGATTGAAAACCACCCCCCGACAATTTCCAGCTCACATCGTCGTCCTTACGGGTTTGGATGTCACAATCGCCATCCAGGTAATAGCCTGAAACCTCGTTGGGATTGTTGTTGAAGATGTAATCAGGCTCCAGCGTAGTCATTCCAAAGGGCTTGCGAATCAATTCATTGACCAGGCCCAGGTACCCAACACCCAAACTGTTGCGGCCAATTTGATCCAAAGTGGCGCCCGCCAGGATAAATCCAAAAGTAGAGTATAAAAAACGTTCACCTGGCTGAAAATCCAGCGGCGCTTCCCGGAAAATGTCGACGGTTGCTTTGGCATTAAAGGTGTCGCGAGAGGGATAATTCAACAATCGTTTGCTCCAGTCAGGATACAAACGAGTCATTTCGGTGTAATGCCCGAGGCCACTGCGGTTTTGCAGCAAGTATTTGAGTTTGACCATGGGATAAGGGTACTCCGGCAAATAGGTGGAGACAGAACTTTCCAGGTCTACCAGTTTTTCTTCCTGGAGTTTAAAAGCCAGCAAAGCCGTGAGGGATTTAGACATGGAAGCCCAACGAAAAACAGATTCACTGGTAACTGGCTTGAGGTTTTCCCAATCGGAGTAACCAAAACCTTTATTGTAAATAATTTTTTCATCCTTTACCACCGTGACGGCCATACCGATGATCTCTTGTTCGCTGCGTTGTTGTTCGATCACCGTATCCAGGCGATAAAACAGGCTACTGTCTCTGCCAAAGAGCCGCAACTGTGCATGGCTTTGCAAGGAGCTCAGCACAATCCAACAAATCAGGAAGGCGATTTTAGGGAAATAATGAAGGTAGTGCATTGTTCGTTTGGGTTTTGAAGGCAAAAGTACAAAAGACTTGAGAAGAAGAGGGCTTGAGAAGTTGTGGGTTTTTAATTAGCTTTGGTATTTTGGAGCTTGTTTATTTTGTATGCGACAACTTGATAAATTTCGGATTTATTACAATCATACCATTCACCCCGAACTCATGCGTATGGAGCGCAAGCGGGTTCGCCTCTTGCGTTTGTTGATTTTTTCGGGGATATTGCTGCTTGCCGTAGTGTTGTTTGAGTTCTATGTCAATATTTTGCTGTTCACCATGGTGCTGGCCATTCCCATTGTGTTCTACCTGATTTTTTTGAGTTATCGGATTCGTAAATTTTTACAGACTTTCAAACCGCACGTGATGAAATTGGTGCTCAACTTTTTGCAAGAAGAGCCCAATATTGGCCAGTTGACCTACGAACCGGAAAAATCACTGGACAAGGGAACGTTTTTTGCGAGTAAACTTTTTGCCTGTACACCAGTAGTTTTTGAGGGAGAAGATTTCATCGAAGGACGGGTGGGTGAAATGGATTTTGAAATGTGTGAATTGTTGGTGGAGGAAAATGCGACCATTGGAACGGGCTTACAAAACGTATTCAAAGGAATTTTTTTACACGCCATTTTTCCGGAGGAGACCTACGGGCAAGTGGCCTGTTGGCCCAGGCATTTAAAGCATTACTTTTTGCGTTCAATTAAAGAATTTACTTGGTTGAACGCCCATAACATGGATGATGAAATTCTGTATGAGCCCTTCCAGGAAATGTTTGTGACCTATGCCTCACTCAATACCCATGTGGCGGGCATTCTTTCCGAACCCATGCAGGAAGCCATTGTTGCCTACTGTCAGGCCACCGGCAAAGAGTTGTATTTTTCATTTTTGGGTAAACACATTTTTCTTGCGGTTACGGAGCCCCGCAACGTGATGGAACCTTACATTTTTCGCTCCAACTTAAGTTTTGAGCTAATCCGTAGTTTTTTGGAGGATGTGTCCCTCTTATTGGCAATAGTTGAAGATTTTGATAAAACGCATTAAATGAAAAGAATATTCACCGCTGTTGTTTTGGTTTTGGGTTTGATCCTGTCGGGATATGCCCAAAAAAATATGGAACTGATCCCTCAGGAAAAATCCCTGATTTGGGAGATCAAAGGTAAAGGCTTGAATCAGGCCTCCTTTTTGTACGGCACCATTCACATGATTGGCAAAAAGGATTTTTTTCTCACCGATGGTACCAAAAAGTCTTTTGACCGGGCCAAACAGGTAGCGTTTGAAATCGACATGGAAGAAATGAGTGACATTATGTCGCTGTTACCTCTGCTGATGCAATCGTTTATGAAAAACGATACTACACTGCAAGACTTATTCAGCAAGGAGGAATATGAACTGGTTAAAGACCATTTTGATAAAGCTGGTTTGCCCATGTTATTTTTGAACCGCATCAAACCCATGTTTCTTTCGGCTCTGGATCCCAGCGCCATGACGGGGGGAGATGGTGGAAAAAAAGAAGACATTGTTTCCTACGAAATGGAGTTTTTGGAGATGGCACAGTCTCAAAAAAAGCCAGTAGAGGGACTCGAAACGGCCGCTTTTCAAATGAGTATGTTCGACAGCATTCCTTATCGGGCCCAGGCACAAATGTTGTTGGAGAGCATCAAATCCGGTTCGGATGCCAGCGACACGCAATTTGACCAATTGGTCGATTTGTACAAAAAACAGGACATCCAATCCATGCAAACCATGATGGGGGAAGATGATGCTACCAACAACTACAATGACCTCCTCCTCGTCAACCGCAATCGAAAATGGATACCCGTTATGGAAAAAATGATGCAGGACAAAGCCACTTTTTTTGCGGTGGGTGCCGGGCATCTAGGGGGCGCTCAAGGGGTAATTGCACTGCTGAGGGCCGCTGGGTATACCGTGGAACCGGTCAAGTAGAGACGCACGGCCGTGCGTCTCTCTATACGAGCACGGCCGTGCACTCTGAATCGGATTTTATGTCAAAAAAGCACGGCCGTGCGTCTCTACCGCGCCAGATTCTCCTGCCAAATCTAAAACTGATCAATCTTTCTCCGATTTTGGTGTGTAGTACTGAGAAAAATCAAGCTAAGGTTTGACATCACTCAATGCCCGATTTTTTTTCTGCGGGTAATTTGGAGCTTGAAACCAGTTCAGGTTCCTTAAAACACGCAGCCATGTCTACTACCACTGCCGTAGAAAGTGTACAATCAGCAAACAGCGCTTTTGAACTCAATTATTTGCTGGCCGCTTTGGAAATGGGCAAAGCGGATGAAAGTGTATTGCGTTATATGCAATTCATGGCGCAAGCATTGCCCCTCAAGGCACTCACCTTTGTGCATGTACTGCCCAAAGTAGATTTGTATGTGACCGACCTCAATCAAAACATGAAGCACTTGTTTGACAATTTTCAGCACCAGGATGAGGTGCAAAAAAACATGGAACAAGAAGTGCTCAAATACCTGGATGAAAACGATGGCCCCAAAGTGCATTACTCCACCCGGCAAGGAAATCCACTGGAAGAAGTACTCCAGGAAGCCCGGCTTTCCGGTGCCGATTTGCTGGTAGTAGGCCAGCGATCTGGAACAGGGAATCACGGCATTCTGGCGCGTAATTTGGTGCGGAAATCCACTGGTAATTCCCTAATCGTACCTGAGCAAAGTAAAGCTCAACTCAAAACCATTGTAGTCCCGGTCGATTTTTCACCCTACTCCTTACGGGCATTGAAAGCAGCAATTGCACTCAATAAACAACTCGTGGAAAAAGCCAAAATCATTTGTGTGAATGTATTTGAGTTGCCAGCCGTATTCTCGTACAAAGTGCGCAATTCTTACGAAGCGCTCAAGGTGGTGATGGAAGAGGATCGCAAAGCTGCTTTTCAGGATTTTATCAACACCTATGCCAAAGATGAGGCGATTGAAATTGACCTGATTGAACAAGGTTATGGCAATGTTGGCGCTTACTTGCTCCAGTATTGCGAAGACAAAAAGGCAGATTTGATCGTATTGGGTGCCAAAGGACATTCCAAAGTTGAGTTGTTACTTTTGGGCAGTGTGACCGAAAAACTGCTGATGCTGAATCAAAACATTCCAACTCTAGTGGTTAAATAGCGTTTGGGGGTTTCCCTCCTAAGCTCTACATTTGTGTCAAAAATTGACGCTATGCGCCCTATATTTTTGTACACGCTTGGTTTGTTGATGCTGATTTTTTCAAGCGTAGCTTGTAAAAACGAAAAATCCAAAGCGGCGATAACCCAGGTTGACCTGGATGGAACGGACTGGGAGTTTTACATGATCGAACAGTCTGGGAAAAAAGAAACCACCCCTCCTGGGTTAAAAATCAACTTGGCCTTTTTGGAAGGTAAGTTGACCGGCAATGCTTCCTGTAATTCCTACTCGGCGCCCTATACCCTCGATGACGGCAAACTTACCGTAGGTGATGTGGTGGCAACCGAAAAATATTGCGACAATGAAAATTGGGATGCCCGCTTTGTGAGTGCGGTCAAACAGGCTAACGAATGTGAGGTAGCTGGCGAGTTGCTGACCATTAATTGCAAAAATGGCATCAAATTGCATTTCGAAAAGAAAACCATCGCCAGCATTGCCGATATTCAGAACCAGGAAACGGCTGATATGGATCAATTGCTCCGTTTGTTTCCCAACCTGGCACCCAACCAAATGCACTTGTTCAGCATTTTAAAGGGAACAAATATTGATGCTTATCCTTTTATTGGCGAGACGGTTGAGTTCAACATGTACAACCTGTTTGACCCCACCAGTGCCTCAGTATTCCAGCAAGCCTATCGTCTCGGCGCCTACGCCATTGGCAAAATAGGTGATTTGTACATCCTCCGGGTTCCCGGGAATAAAGGCTCAAATTCCATCACCATGTACCGGCTGAGAGAAGGTAAAATGATGGTTGAAATGCCCCTCGCCCTGGCCAACGACGAACCATCGGTCAACATCCAGCAGGATGCCTGGCTTAAAGACCTGAACAACGACGGAAAAATTGAGGTGATTGTACGCCAAATCAGTGCGCCACAAGGGGGGATTGCCCAGGATGTATTGCGGGTATTTGTACAGGCAGCGGATGGTTCCTTTCAACCTTCCTTGGGGACGAAGTTGAAGCCAGAGGATTATCCTATGGCGAATTTGAGGTAAGAGTAGCACAGGCTTCAGCCATCTTGAATTTAAATAGCACAAAGGAAAAAAAGAGAGGACACAAAGGACACAAAGCGAAGCGTCGTCAACGTCTAACTTTGTGTTCTTTGTGTCCTCTTTTTTTCCTTTGTGCTAAAAATATGTTGCTTTGGTAGTATCCTAAAAATTTGATGTGTTTTACACAGTGTCCATAAAGGTCCGCTCCGTCCGATTAAAAATTGCCGTGCCCAACAGCATCACTACCACCGTGAAAACCGTGCTGTATCCCAATCCCCACCAGGAAAAAGTACCCTGCCCGAGCAAGCCGTATTTAAAGGTTTCGATCAATGAAGTCATCGGATTGGCGAGTGCAATCCACTGGTAATCTGCCGGGATTTTACTGAGTGGATAAATCACCGGAGTGGCATACATGGCAAGCTGTACACCGAATTGCACCAAAAATACCAGGTCGCGGTATTTGGTTGTCAATGCAGTAATGATCAGGCCGAAACCCAGGCCCAAGCCTGCCAGCAATATAACCAGAAAGGGAAACAAGAAAGCCGCTGAATTGGGCGCAATGCCTTTGCCTTGCCAGAGGAAGTACAGGTAAAAAGCCACAAACAAGATCATTTGAATGCCATAGCGCACCAAATTGGACACCACGATACTCAAGGGTACGACCAGACGGGGAAAATATACTTTACCAAATAGGTTTTGATTGTCGCGAAAGGTAGTACTCGTTTTATTGAGACATTCAGCAAAATAATTCCAGTTGGTAATGCCCGCCAGATAAAACAACATGGGTGGAATACCATCAGTAGAGATACCTGCCAAATTGCCAAACACTACGGTAAACATAATGGTAGTCAGCATCGGCTGAATGAAATACCAGAGGGGCCCCAGAATGGTTTGTTTGTACTGGGCCACAATGTCTCGCCGCACAAACAGGGTAAGCAAATCCCGATAATTCCATACCTCGAGCAGGTTTAGCTCGAAGATTGATTTTTTTGGGGTAATGACAATGTCCCAGTGGTCAGTAGTAGTAGTAGAGGTGTCCATAAGCCCATTAACCTTTTAGTTGGTCTTCAAATTGTATTTACCTTAAATGTTTCGCAATTTTTGCAGCTAACTTCGCATTGTTCAGCACCAGTTCAATATTCGCGTCAAGGCTTTTGCCTCCGGTGATTTCCTCAATGGTAGCCAGCAAAAAAGGGGTGATTTCTTTGCCTTTGATGTTTTTTTTCTGCGCCAGGTCTAAAGCTATTTGAATGGCCTGTTCCATCGGCGCGTATTCCAGCTGAAATTTTTCAGGGATGGGATTAGCTATGACGGCACCACCTTTCATACCCAATTGCCATTTAATGGTCAGGATATTGGCCAACTCTTTGGCTGTTTCCAGTGATTGATCTACTTTGAAACCACTGTTGCGGGTATAAAAAGCAGGGAATTCCTGGGTGCGGTAGCCTAGAACAGGCACCCCTTGCGTTTCCAGGTATTCGAGGGTAAGGCCCAGATCGAGAATAGATTTAGCGCCAGCACAGACCACTGCAACATTGGTTCGAGCCAGTTCTTGTAAGTCGGCGGATACATCCATACTTTCGGATGCGCCCCGGTGTACCCCACCGATGCCTCCGGTAGCAAATATCGCAATGCCAGCTAAATCAGCAATAATCATGGTGGCAGCCACGGTAGTAGCACCATTGAAGCCCTGGGCAATCACAACGGGTAGATCCCGGCGGCTGACTTTCAGCACATCGGTTCCCATTTGGCCCAACTTATTGATTTCTTGTTTATTCAGGCCAGCTTTCATCCGGCCATTGATCACGGCGATGGTGGCAGGAATGGCACCGTGTTTGCGTACAACTTCTTCCACCTTCAATGCCGTCTCCACATTGCGCGGGTAAGGCATCCCGTGCGAGATGATGGTACTCTCCAGTGCAACCACGGGCTGCTTGGAGCGTAGGGCGGAAGAGACTTCAGGCGATAGATCGAGGTACGGAATCATAATCGGTACACTAGTTTGGCAACAAAAGTAACAATATTCCAAACTAAGTGTAATAGGGTTAATTTGCTAATGGGGTAATGAGTCGATTTATTAATACAACCCATACACTTATCCGCAAATTAACCCTATTGGCACATTAAATAATCATCCCAGCGGCTACTGTTTCGTTCGTACCTTCATCCACCAAAATAATGCTACCCGTATTCCGGTTGCGGCGATAAGGGTCAAAAAATAGCGGCTTAGTGGTACGCAAAACAATGCGGGCTATATCGTTCATGCGGATGTTTTTATCATCCACGTCACGGTGCAAGCTGTTGACATCCAGGCGGTAACGAATGTCTTTGACCACACAGCGCGCCTGTTGGGTAGTATGCAAAATGGCATATTTGCCATTGAGTTGTAGTGGGCGTTCGTTGAACCAACAAATCATCACCTCCAAATCCTGTGCAACTGTTGGTTGGTTGTGGGTGCGCACGATCATGTCGCCCCGGCTCAGGTCGTAGTCATCTTCCAAAAGTATCGTAACCGACATAGGGGGGAAGGCTTCCGCTACTTCACCAGCATGGGAGTCGATTTTGGCAATTTTGGTGGTAAAGCCTGATGGCAACAAAGTTACATCGTCTCCTTTTTTCAAAATACCAGCAGCCACCCGTCCGGCATAGCCACGGTAATCGTGAAATTCGTCGTTGTTAGGGCGAATCACAAACTGCACCGGGAAACGGGCATCAATAAAGTTGTGATCGCTACCGATGTGTACATTTTCCAGGTAGTACAGCAGTGTAGAGCCACCATACCAGGGCATATTTTGAGAACGGTCAACGATGTTGTCGCCTTTCAGCGCCGAAATTGGAATGAAGTGTACATCCTTGACATCCAGTTTGTACGAAAACTTCTCAAATTCTTCCTTGATGTTGTTGTACACCTCCTCGCTGTAATCCACGAGGTCCATTTTGTTGATGCACACCACCAGGTGAGGAATCTGTAGCAAGGAAGCAATAAAGGAGTGGCGGCGGGTTTGTTCCACTACGCCCGTCCGTGCATCCACCAGGATCAGGGCCACGTTGGCTGTAGAAGCTCCGGTGACCATGTTGCGGGTATACTGGGTATGCCCGGGAGTGTCGGCAATGATGAACTTGCGCTTGGGGGTAGAAAAATACCGGTAAGCCACATCAATGGTGATGCCTTGCTCGCGCTCGGCCTTTAGCCCGTCGGTCAGGAGGGCAAGATTGACCTCTCCTTCTCCCCGGCGTTCGCTGGCTTTTTGCACCGCTTCGAGCTGATCTTCAAAAATCGACTTGGAATCGTATAACAAACGCCCAATGAGCGTACTTTTTCCATCATCTACATTGCCGGCTGTTGTGAAGCGCAGCAATTCGGAGTGTTTGAAATCCATAGATATAGAGTTGAGGGGTTTAGAAGTTTAGAAGTTGAGAAGTTGAGGCTACAGTAGCGAACCGGACAAGGTCAAAGTCCAGGCAACGGCGGTAACCTCAACTCCTCAACTTCTAAACTCCTAAACTTTATTAAAAGTAGCCTTGTTTTTTGCGGTCTTCCATTGCAGTTTCTGAACGTTTGTCGTCGGCGCGGGTGCCTCGTTCAGTTACGCGGGAAGCGGCAATTTCATCAATTACTTCGTCAAGATTGCTGGCATGGGAACGTACGGCCCCGGTACAGGTGATGTCACCAATGGTACGGAAACGCACCGTGGTTGTGAAAGGAATTTCCGTTGGGCGGCGTTGGATGAATTCAGAGGCCGCCAAAAGTGAACCATCGCGCTCAAACACCTCACGCTCGTGAGCGAAATAGATGCTTGGTAATTCTACCCCCTCCATGGAGAGGTATTGCCACACGTCCAATTCGGTCCAGTTGGAGATGGGGAAAACCCGGAAATGCTCGCCAATATGTTTTTTCCCGTTGAACAAATTCCACAACTCGGGGCGCTGATTTTTGGGGTCCCATTGCCCAAATTCGTCGCGGTGAGAGAAAAAACGCTCCTTGGCACGGGCTTTTTCTTCATCCCGACGGGCTCCACCGATGGCCGCATCGTACTTGCCATTTTCCAGCGATTCCAGCAAAACGGCAGTCTGCAGGAAGTTGCGGCTAGCATTGTAACCTTTTTCCTCTACCACTTTCCCTTGATCGATGGCATCTTGTACTGAGCCCACAATGAGGCGAGCTCCAATTCTTTCAACCAGCTGATCGCGGTAATCAATGGTTTCCTGGAAGTTGTGCCCGGTGTCGATGTGCAACAAAGGGAAGGGAATGCGCGCCGGGTAAAAAGCCTTCATCGCCAGATAAGTCACCAGGATAGAGTCTTTTCCTCCCGAAAACAACAACACTGGATTTTCAAACTGAGCTGCCACCTCGCGAAGCACAAAAATCGACTCTGCTTCCAGTTCTTTGAGGTGGTTCAGGTTGTAGTTAAAGTCCATATTCTATTTGAGTTGAGGAGTTGAGGAGTTGAGAAGTTGAGAAGTTGAGGCTACCGCAGCGATTTTGACATCATCCTTGTGTAAGGTTTCTGCGGTAGCCTCAACTTCTCAACCCCTCAACTTCTCAACCATTCTAATAAGTCACTAATGGTCGCAAATACTCTACAATCCGCTGTGCTGAGTCTTCTATACTCATTTGATCGGTGCGAATTTCGAGTTCAGGCTTTTCGGGGGCTTCGTAAGGATCATCAATACCCGTGAACCCCTTGATGAGGCCAGCACGGGCTTTTTGGTACAACCCTTTTACATCGCGGGCTTCACAAACCTCAATGGGTGCATTGATGTATATTTCAATAAAATCTTCCGAGCCAACAATACTGCGGGCCAGGTCGCGCATTTCACGGGTAGGGCTAATGAAGGAATTGATACAAATGATGCCGCTGTGGAGGTAGAGTTTGGAAATTTCGGCAATGCGCCGAATGTTCTCCAGGCGATCTTCGGGGCTGAAACTCAGGTTGCTGTTGATGCCAAAACGGATGTTGTCACCGTCCAATACCTGAGGGAGATACCCTTCAGCAAAAAGCACCCTTTCGAGGTATTTGGCCACTGTACTTTTGCCAGAGCCCGACAATCCGGTTAGCCAAAGTACCTTGCTGCGTTGTTGCAGGCGTTCTTCCCGCTCCGAACGTTGGAGCAGTTGATCAAAAATTGGATGAATATGCTCTGCCAAGGACTATTATTTTCAATTCGTTTGGGTAAATAACGGCGCGAAGATAATATACTCTGTGCGAAATTTCCACAATTTTATGCGATAACATATTGACATTCATTCATTTATTCTTGAAAGAGAAACTGTTAAGTTGTGGATTTTGTGGCAGTTATACACAATGGCCGTGCGAAGGGACAGTAAAAAAGGCTGTAAAATTTTCGTTAAAGTAGATTGGAGAGGTAGAGAATTGGATAAAAAATGAGAAAGAAGTGAGCCGGGGAATAGCCCCGGCGTACTTTCAACCGCTTGAAATTAGAAACACACCAAAATATAATAAATCAAAATCTCATCAAATTTGCCTGCTCAAAAACTCTTTTTGCGAAAGACCGGTTGGGTTTGGTCACAAAGACCCCCCCTTGGACAATCAAATGACTGTCGTGTCAACGGTAATCACCCTTACGAGGAACCGTTGAAGGTTTCGATTAGTAGACTGTGTTTGCATAGTGCGGGCTTCACAAGAATTTTCAATGCTGTTTTCCTCTTGATACAAAGGTGCAACACATGGCAATTTTTTCGCTTAAAAAAAATACTTCATTTGTAACTTTAAAAAATATAAAAAACGCAATAAAAAAATCTATATTTAATTGATTATCAGTGGTTGTTTTTTTGATGAAAAGCAGAAAATGTTACGAAACGCACTACCTCACAAACTGGTAAAATACTACAGATTGGCCTCCTGAACGCACGACTATCAGGTAACGACCAGCATTAAGTTGATTTAAATTGAGTTTTTTGGTGGTTTTCCCTGCGGGTAGATTGGCAAAAACTTGTTTGTCCACTTCTTTTTTGAGGGTATTGTACACACAGATTTGTGCTTCGCCAGCTTTAGGCAAGGTAAAAGGAATGGCGACTTCATTGCTGAATGGATCAACACTGCAAGCAGCTAGTTTTGCCCACTCTTTGTCATTGGTGGCAGACTCAGCGGCTTCGGCTGGGCTCAGGGCTGGGACAGCAGGGCGATTGCCAGCGGTAGTTTGTAATAAATTGGCTTTTTTATTCAAAATGGTCAACACATTTCCATTGCTGGGCTCCCAAAGTTTGATGCCTACTGGTAAAACAAAAGGGCTTTTGCTTTCTTGCACACCCTGGAACTGATCGGTGATGACCATCCGCACTTCTACTTTTTCCTGATCCACATAAATCAGGTTAAAGTGGTTGAAACTCCCACTATTGCGGGTCCATTTTTTATTGTCGTCGCTGGCGCGTAAGGGAGCACCCCAGCAACCCTCTCCTATATAAACCGTACCCCGTTCATCATCCCGAATGAAATTTTCATCACTGCCCGCCTCCCGTGATACCCGAATGGGGTAAGTCCATTTGGCTACGTGTGTGTCCGATTCCATGGCCAATTGCACTTGATGATACAAAAACAGGGGTGCCCAGTTTTGTACCAAATCATCCCTTTCAGATTTTCCAGTGGTATGGGGGCGCATGGCGTGGTGGTATTGAGCAAAGCGCCAGGTGAAACCCTTGGCTCCAGTTAATTCGCGTTCCAACCAGGTTTTTTGATCCCCACCACTGGCACTCATGGAGTTGAGGGTAAGTAGACGCAACAGATTTCCCCCAAAACTAAAGGCGTAATAAGCTTCGGGATAGGGGATGTCAAAAACTTCCTGGAGGCTACGATTGTCTAACTCATGGTTGCCCCGGGCCACCACAACCGGAAAAATCCGCCCATCGCTGCCGATGGTGTGTTGCCAATCGTCGAGCCAAAGTGCCCATTCAGGACCTGTATCAGTAGCAGTCATGTCCCCGTTGAACAATATAAAAGTAGGCCGAATTTTAGCCACAAGGGTATTGGCACTGATGCGTGCTTCCCGATTGTTGCGCGAATCACCACCTGAAATGATGGCCAGGCGCTCGGTCGGTACATTCGGCGCAGTGCGGAAGGTGTACCTCCGGCTTAGCCCTTCACTGTCTTTGATCAGGAAATAATAATTGGTATTGGGTTTGAGGCCAGAGAGACGGGCAAAATGATTGTTGAGACCCCGCGCTACCACGACCTGATCTGGCTTGCGTTTGATTCGATAGGCTTCTGCTTTGAGGCCATTGTCCACTTCATCGTAATGAATCATCGGGGCGTTTCCACTTACCTGATCCCAGCCAATTACCATAGAGGTAGCAGGGTCATCCCGCCACATGGCACGAAAACGAAGGGCTTTAGCTTCCAGGGAAATAGCATTTACCAGGATACAAATACAAACAACCAATCGGGTCATAAACAATAATTTAAATCTGCACTACATTTCATCGCAATCAAAAGCGAAGATATTGTACTTTTGCGGCTGAATATTCAATGTGACAATTTCTTGCATTCAATTTATATGGAATTTGATTTTTGGATGCGTTTTTGGAAAAATCCGACCAGCTCTGATTCCAGTGCGCTTTCCAACAATCACAACCGCCAATAACCATGAAGGATACGGTAATTTTTGATCTGATTCATGATGAGTTGGATCGCCAGCGGAAAGGCATAGAGCTTATTGCCTCCGAAAACTTCACCAGCCAGGCTGTGCTGGATGCAATGGGCACTTGCTTAACCAACAAGTATGCCGAAGGTTACCCCGGCAAACGCTATTACGGCGGTTGTGAAGTGGTGGACAAAATTGAACAAATTGCCATCGACCGTTTGTGCAGTTTGTTTGGTGCCGAATACGCCAACGTGCAGCCACACTCTGGTGCACAAGCCAACGCAGCAGTGTTTTTGGCTTGTTTGAGCCCTGGTGACCGGGTTCTGGGTTTCAACCTGGCGCATGGTGGTCACCTTTCTCATGGTTCTCCGGTCAATTATTCCGGTAAGGTTTATGAAGCTCATTTCTACGGCGTTGAGCAAGAGACGGGTTTGATCGACATGGACAAGGTAGAAGCTACCGCCCTGGAAGTACAACCTAAGCTGATTGTTTGTGGTGCTTCCGCTTATGCCCGGGATTGGGATTATGCCCGCTTCCGCGCCATTGCCGATAAGGTAGGAGCATTGCTGCTGGCGGATATTGCACACCCAGCAGGGTTGATCGCAGCTGGTTTGTTGAACAACCCAATGGACCATTGCCACATCGTTACGTCAACTACCCACAAAACCCTGCGTGGTCCACGTGGTGGCATCATCATGATGGGTAAAAACTTTGATAACCCTTGGGGACGCACAACCCAAAAGGGTGAAAAAATCAAAATGTCCGCCATTCTGAATAGTGGAGTATTCCCAGGCATGCAGGGCGGCCCATTGGAGCACGTCATTGCGGCTAAGGCCATTGCATTCCAGGAGGCACTCCAACCAGAATTTAAAGAATACGGCCAACAAGTGATGAAAAACGCCCAGGCTATGGCGGCTGCTTTTGTGCAAAAAGGCTACAAAGTCATTTCCGGAGGAACCGACAACCACTTGATGTTGCTGGATTTGCGTTCTAAAAATGTAACCGGTAAAGATGCAGAAAACGCACTGGTTCGTGCGGATATCACGGTGAACAAAAACATGGTGCCTTTCGATACCCAATCACCGATGGTAACCTCCGGAATCCGGGTAGGTACTGCCGCCATCACGACTCGTGGTTTTAAAGAAGCAGACTGTCTGAAAGTTATCGATTGGATCGATGCGATTTTGACCGACTATAAAAACGAAGCACTCATTAGCGCTACCCGCAATGAGATCAATGCTTACATGGAGAACTTCCCATTGTACGCTGAGCAAGGTGTGATTGCCTAATCTTCGTTTTGGAGGCTTCAAAACATATATTGAAGCCTCCAAAACCCTGAACCCAAAAAATATGCTAAAAGTAGCCATCCTCACTGGCGGCAATGTCGCCGAGCGCAGTGTCTCCCTCAAAAGTGCCCAAACGGTATTCAAACACCTTGATGCTCAGAAGTACGAAAAGTACGTGATCGAGTTGAATGGAACCGTATTTAGCGAGCAGCAGACTGGTGCGGTAGTTAATCTCAACGACTTTAGTTTGCCTACTCCGAATGGAAGCATCAAATTTGATTTGGTGTACCAAATGTTGCACGGGCACCCGGCTGAAGATGGCTGTTTGCAAGGTTATTTCGAGGTGTTGGGGATTCCCTATACGGGTTGTGATGTGATGGCCAGTGCCATTACCTTCAACAAACAAGCTTGTAAGGACTTTTTGCGCAGCCATAACATTCCCATGGCGCCTTCAAAAGTATTGCGCAAGGGGGAAGCCATCAATTGGGCTGAGCTGGAAGCTATGGGTATACCGGTTTTTGTGAAACCCAATAAAAATGGCAGCAGTTACGGCGCTTCCAAGGTCAGTGCACCCGATCAATTGGCCGGAGCCATTGACCACGCCTTTGTATACGATGACGAGGTTGTGGTGGAAGGTTTTTTAAAGGGAAATGAGTTCTCCAATGGGGTGTTGCGCCGCGACGGCGAGGTTGTGGTGTTGCCCATCACTGAAATTGTACCCCACAACGAGTTTTTTGACTTCAAAGCCAAATACGAAAACCAAAGCCAGGAGATCACTCCAGCCCGGCTTACCGCAGAACAAACTGCACTGGTACAAAGCCAAACCAAATTGATTTACGAAGCACTGGGTTGTCGGGGCATCTGCCGTTTTGATTACATCCAGGTAGGCGAAACCTTCTTTTTCCTGGAAGCGAATACCATCCCGGGCATGTCCGAACAGAGTATCGTGCCCCAACAGGCGCGGGCACATGGGTGGAGTATCACGGAGTTGTTGGATGCGGCGGTGAATGAGGCGCTGGCACGACGATTTATTAATGCCACCCATAGTTAAAAAACCTTCCTGCTCTTCGGTTGTTTGATCGAACCAACCCACCAATAAGAAAGCCCCCCGCAGTGCACTGCGGGAGGCTCCTCGATAACACTATCATTCAAGAATCAAAAATTACTTCGTGGTTTGAATACGGTTGAGCACCAATTGTGCTTTGATCAAAAAGTCACTATGGTGGAACATATACTCATTGTGAATCATCATCAAACGCGCAGCATCAAATGCGGCGGATTTGGGGACAATCTGGCGAGCAGCGATCGGGTGTAACCAGTATTCAAGGTTGTTGGTGCGTAGGTACGATTGATCCATTTCAAAGTTACAAACCACTGCAAGTTTGTTCAATGAAAACAGGTAATCTGTTTCTTTATTAAGGTCCTTTTGAATGTCAACTACGTTGTAGCGAGAGAAATTGGCTCCTGAACGCTCGCACAGGAATACATCCCGACGGCCATCAAAAACGATGACATCGCGGAATTTGTACTTCCGGAAGTTTTTAATCAAAAAGTTCTTAATCGGTAGTTTGGAAGGGCGGAGCTTTTTGAACTCATCTTTCAGCTGCTCTTCGTCCAGTTTAAACTCTTCATCGTAAGGCTTGCGACGTTTGGTTTTCATGTTGATCACCTCTTTCGCGCGGCCTATTGTATGGCCCAGTTCGTTTGTTTTGGAATAGACGTTTACGATGTCTACGTGGGCTCCATTCATCCAACTCTCTAGAAAAATCTTGTTGGTACCTGTCTCAAATACCAGTAGTGCGATTTCGCTAATAGCGTAAAAGTTAGGATAACCCCCATAGATGTTGCCATACTTTAGTTCTAGGAATGCTATACTTCTGTTCACGGTTTCAGTTTAAGTTTGTTAAGTGATCTCGAATGATGTTTTTCAGCGTTATGGTTTCCAAAATGGATGATAGTGTTCGAACATGCTACAAAATAACCTCTAAAATAGCAGAAAAGTTGCTATATAGTGGGGCAAAAATAAGTGCTCATTTTTCCTGAGTCAAAGGATTAGATAGAAAACTTAAAATGAACCGTTTGTTTATCTAATCCTTTGACAAAATGAGCACTTATTTTTTGACGCCCCCATTGGGAAGGCAAAGATAAAATTCCATTTAAATTGTGAAGTGCCCATTCTCGTAAATTTTTTCCCCGTCGGTGAAAATCTCCCCCCCTTTGCGCATATCGGTAATCATGTCCCAGTGCACAGCGGATTGGTTTTTACCCCCTGTTTGTAAATAAGACTGCCCGATAGCCAAATGTACTGTCCCTCCGATTTTTTCATCAAAAAGAATATTTTTGGTCATTCGGTCGATATCGTAATTGGTGCCAATGGCTGCTTCCCCAAAACGCCGGGTTCCCTCAATTTTGAAGACCCGATCTAGGACTTCAATACCTTTGCTAGCCTCCCACTTTTCAATGTACCCATCTTTGACGTAAAGGGTAGCACCTTCCACTTCATCGTTGCCATACAAAGCAGGTAGCGAAAACCGTACCATTCCGTTAACAGAATCTTCAACTGGCGAAGTATAGACCTCACCGGAGGGCATATTGGTTTGTCCGTCCGAATTCATCCAGGTGCGGCCACGACAAGAAAAGGTCAAATCAATGCCATCACCTTTATAATGTATCTCCGAACTTTTGTTCAGGTGATCCACAATGCGTTGTTGATTTTGGCGCACCTTGATCCAACTTTCGATGGGATCGGGATCGTTTAGTTTACAGGCGTTGAACACAAAATGCTCATATTCTTCCAGGGATAAGCCCGCTTTTTGGGCGCTAGCCTGGGTAGGGAATTGGCAAAGGTTGCGTTTGAGCTCGCGAGTAGCCGTGCGCCGGAAGTATGCATCGGAGGCTTTTTGGTAGGCCTGTTGGTAGATTTGGTTTTTTTCGGTGGTACTGCCGTTGCTTTCACCCAGGTTAAAAGGGGCGCGAATGTGCAGATAGGCGTCATAAGTTTCCATCGCCAATTGGTACAAGGGCGAAACCCGGCTCAACTGTGCAGGTTGGGCTTCCTGGAAAAAAATGCGGTTTTGCTCCCGAAATTCCAACTCAGTATCCACCGTAGCGCCCGCCCGGATTGCCGAACGAAAAACTTCCCGCACCAGTGGTTCCGCCAAAATGGTGGTCTTGATGAATAGTTTGTCGCCGGGCTTGATCTCCATACAATAGTGCACCAGTAGGTCAGCATATTTTTCCAAAATCGTCTTCATGTTTTCCTTAACGTTTTTTTAAGAGTTTTCGCTGAGTACAATATACAAATCCCTGGCTTCTTCTTACAAAGACATTAATCAACTCAAAAAATTTGTTTTCCATGATCTCACAATTGAAAATCTCTTTGAAGTTTTTTGCCGGTTTTGCATTTGTTCTGGCGATGATTGGTTTGGCTTCTTGCGACAAAAGCAGCCTGGATGTTACCTCCGAAGACTATTTTACCCTTGGCGCGATGGATTCGCTACACCACAACGGTGGCTGTGGCCGCGGCAGCTGCTTCGAATTTGTTTACCCCATCACGATCAAATTTGCCGATGGCACCACTGCTAAAGTTACCTCCAACGAAAACATGCGCGAAACCATCCGCACCTGGAAAGAAGCTAACCCTAGTGCTACCGAACGCCCAACTTTGGTTTTCCCATTGGACGTGTTGGCAAAAGACGGAACAGTTACCAGCGTAGCTAGCGAAGATGAATTCAAAACACTGTTGGCCACTTGCCCACCACAAGGTCGTGGTAAAGGCCGTGGTGGCAGAGGCCACAAACCTGGCGACAATGGCCAAACTTGCTTCAAGTTGAACTTCCCTGTAACTGTCCAATTGCCCGATAGCACCACTGCTACCGCTGCTGACAAGGATGCACTACACACCATTCTGCACAACTGGAAGAAGAACAACCCAACTTCGAAGGTACGTCCAAGCCTGGTATTCCCGATCAGCGTAACACTGACGGACGGAACTACTCAAAGTGTGGCGAGCAAAGAAGCCTTAACTGCACTGAAGGAAAGCTGCGGAAATTAATCGCGAAAAGAGAGTGAGAGGAGAGCGGGAAGCAGGTATTACTTGCTTTCCGCTCTTTTCATTTATAGCTCAGATTAATCCTCGCGCCTTCAACTCCAAATACTTATTAATGGTGTTGATGGAAAGATCTTCGGGGCGGGTAAGGACTGATTGAATGCCGTATTGCCGCAGGGTGAGCACCATTTGGGCTTTTTCGCTGAGGTATTTTCGCGCCATGGTTTGTTGGTAAATGCCTTCAACATCTTTGGCATCCTGTTCGGCGAATTCGCGAATTTCGGTATTGTCAAAAAAGACCACAACTAAGAGGTGACGACGATTGATGCGTCGCAGAATAGGCAAGGCTCTCTCCAGCGCAAATGCGCTTTCAAAATTGGTAAAGAGCAAAATAAGACTCCGGCCATTGATCAATTTGCTGCTGATGTGAAAAAGCAGTTCATAGTTTGCCTCTAAAGGACGTTCTTTTTCTTTGTAGAGCGCATTCAGAATAAAATTCAACTGGGTAGGGCGATTGTCCGCTTTAATGGTTGCGCCAATTTTATCCGAATAAGTAATCAAACCTGCCTTATCGTATTTTTTGATGATGATGTTGGAAATCGCCAAGGTTGCGTTGATCGCGTAATCCATCAAACTCAGGCCTTTGAAAGGCATCCGCATCACCCGACTTTTGTCAATGATGCAATACACCTGTTGCGCCCGTTCGTCTTCAAATTGATTGACCATCAAACCTTCCTTGCGGCTGCTGGCTTTCCAGTTGATGCTGCGAAAATCATCACCCGCCACATAGTTTTTGATTTGTTCAAACTCGTAACTGTGACCAATCCGGCGAATGTGTTTGATGCCTTCACGGGTGGTGGTGCGTTCAAAAGCCCGCATTTCCATTTGTTTCATTTGAATCACCGAAGGATAAACTGCCGCTTTCATGGGGCTTTGATTGAGTTGAAAACGCCGCTCTACCAGCCCAAATAGGCCAGTGGCATAGCAGTTGGTCGAACCAAAACTATATTCTCCGCGCTCTACTGGGCGTAAATCATAGCGGATAGAGGCTACTTCTCCTCTTTGTAAGGTCAGGCTTTGTACAAAATTTCGGGTTTGCAATTGCTCCGGGAGCTCGTCAATGAGCTTGATGCGCAAGGTCAGGTTGGAGTCGTTGTTCAAATCGAGGTACACCGGATTTTCGTCTCCCAAGCTCAACATCCGGGGCAAACGACGGACTCCGTTCAAATTTACACCAGCCTGAAACAGGAGCATCCAATCGGTTAAAACCAAGGCCAGAAAGATAAAGAGTAAAAACTGCCCAATCGGAAAGAGAATGGGAATGGCAAAACCCATGGCAAAAACCAGGATTAGTGCACTACAGGCAATAAAAAATCGCGATGGTAAAAAAGTTGATTTCACTAGGATGTGTTTACATGAAAGGGCAATAAAAAAATGAACATTTATTTTGCCCCATAACTAAGAAACGATGTTACAACTTTTTTTGCTTTTTCGCAAAAAAATGATCCACATCTCCGGGACTTGGGTACTCCTTTAAAAAAAGCTACTTTTGCACTTCAATTATGTGGAATGAACAACTATATAAAAATCCTGGACTGGTACATAATCAAAAAATTTTTGTCCACCTTCTTTTTTACCGTGCTGATCTTTTTGATGATCGCGGTCATCCTGGATTTTAGTGAAAAGGTTGAGAAATTCATCGAAGAGCCCATTACGACCAAGGAGATCGTGCTGCAGTACTATCCCAGTTTTATGTTGTGGATTGGTGGCCAGCTGTGGTCGGTCTGTACCCTCATTTCCGTGATTTTTTTTACTTCGCGGATGGCGTACAGTTCAGAAATCATTTCCATTTTCAATGCCGGGGTAAGTTTTAATCGACTGATGCGTTCGTATTTTTTTGGAGCTGCCTTTTTGACCTTGCTGTATTTGCTCTGTACCCACATCATTATGCCAATTGGCGAAAAATACCGGCAGGACATCACGCATAAATACATCGACAAGAACGACGACAAAGGCAAGGCTACCAATATTCACCTCTTTGTAGCTCCTGGCACCAAAGTGTTCATCGGCTTTTACAGCAAAGGGGATAGTACGGCTCGCGACTTTCGCATTGAACACTTTAAAGATCAACAACTGATCAGCTACACCAAAGCGGATCGGGCCGAATTCATTCCCGAAACCCGCAAATGGCGATTGTGGGACTATAGCACGCACAATTTTAACGGCCTGAAGGAAAAACTGGACATGCATATGTCCGAATCCAAAGACACGACCCTGAGCCTCTATCCCGAAGATTTTGTGGATTTCTCCAGCCAACAAAGTATGATGGTCACCCCACGACTGCTGCGTTACATCAACCAACAAAACGCTCGAGGTGCCAGCAATACCCGCAAATACGAATTTGAATTGTACCGTCGTACAGCAGACCCCGTCACCATTTTTATCCTCACGTTTATTGGAATGGCGATTGCCTCGCGCAAAGTGCGGGGCGGATTTGGGTTTCACCTGGCATTGGGGATTGGGGTTGGAGCCATCTTTGTGTTTTTATCCAAATTTACCAACGTATTTGCGCTGGGGCAAACCATCCCGGTATGGTTGGGTGCATGGCTGCCGAACATCATTTTTGCTTTTGTTGCCCTACGACTCATCCAGACCGCGCAAAAGTAATTAGCCATTTTTGTTGAAGTAAAAAGTTAAACAAAAAGCTAGTCTTAAATCCAAGACTGGCTTTTTGTCGTAGTAATACTTGGGTAAACAGAGTATGAAATCGTGAATTCTGAAATTCAGACTCTTTCTTTCATTTTTTTCTGAAAAAATAAAATTCTGAAAAAATAATGCAAGTATTTGATTGTCAATTATAATTGTAAAAATTAAAACCATCAAAGTTAAACAGTTTTAGGGTGTTGTTGAAAAAAAGGTATAATTTCTTGCATTTTGTTTAACTAATGTCTAATTTTGATTCAACGATTGTGTTTAACTGCAGTCAAAGCCATTAAAACCAACAAGCATGTCATACCCATCTGATTTCCATACCCAACTAGATAGCATGTCTGTCCTCCTCCATTCTTTTGCGTTTAATCTGACCAAAAATACGGAGGATGCCAAAGACCTTTACCAGGAAACAGCATACCGGGCCATGACCAACATGGACAAATTCCGGCCTGGTACCAATTTCAAGGCATGGTTGTTCACAATCATGAAAAACATCTTCATCAACAACTACCGCAAAAAAGCCAAGGCCAACACCATTGTTGACTCTACGGATAATTTATACTACATCAACTCCACTGCAAACACCATTGACAACCGGGCAGAATCCAGTATCATGATGAAAGAACTCGTGCAACTGATCGAAAAACTCGATGATAGCATTCGGGTTCCCTTCCTGATGCACTACCAGGGCTACAAGTACCAGGAAATTGCCGATTACCTGGATCTGCCTCTGGGAACGGTTAAAAGCCGCATCTTTTTTGCCCGCAAAGAACTCAAAGAAATGATCGGTAAACGCTACACCGATATGGTACTGGATGATGTAGAATAATCGCCATACTTGGTAATGACTACACTTGTTGAGCTTGTTCAAAGCTGGCTTAGCTGCCGCCTTGAAATCACCCAATTGAGCCTTTTATTTTTAGATAGCTAGTTTTGGCGATGGAGACTTATCTTCATCGCCTAATTTTTTTTGTGCATAATTGCATGGGCGAAAAAAATAAGTGATCATTTTGCCCCACGACTTATGAAACATCACCGCTTTTTTCAAGAAAATTTGTTGGCCTGGTACCATCCCGAAGACCGGCCCTTGCCCTGGAAAGGAATTCAAAACCCCTACCACATCTGGCTTTCGGAAATCATTCTGCAACAAACCCGCGTGGAACAGGGCTTGGCATATTACCTGCGTTTTGTGGAAACGTACCCCAGCATTCAGGATTTGGCTGCTGCGCCCGACGATGAGGTGATGAAACTCTGGGAAGGCCTGGGGTATTATTCCCGGGCGCGCAACTTGCTGGCTGCTGCCCGCTATGTCGCACATGAGCTGGGTGGGGTATTCCCAACAAGCTACGAAGGCATCCGCTTGCTCAAAGGTGTTGGGCCTTATACCGCCGCTGCGATTGCTTCTTTTGCTTACAATTTACCGCATGCCGTAGTGGATGGCAATGTGTTTCGGGTGCTTGCCCGCTTTTTTGGCATCAGTACGCCACAGGATACTACGGAGGGTAAAAAACAATTCACGGAACTGGCCGAAACCTTGCTTGATGCAACCCAAGCGGGTCGTTACAACCAGGCCATCATGGATTTCGGGGCGACCGTCTGTTTACCGCGTAATCCGCAATGCAAAACATGCCCACTACAATCAGGCTGTGTGGCCTTAAAGGAACAACGCATCGGAGAACTGCCCGTTAAAAGCAAAAAGATTGTCAAAACGGAGCGTTTTTTCCATTACCTCGTGTTCAATTTTGAAGGCCAGGTCTTGATTCAAAAACGGGAAGAAAAAGACATTTGGCAGGAACTCTACCAATTCCCTTTGTTGGAAAATGAAAGTTTGGAGCAAAGCTGGGAGTTGTTGCAGGCAGCGCTTTTGGAAAACAACGGGCTTACCTTGCCATCGCATACCTTGCGCAGTGGCTCAAAGGTGTTTCAACAATTGCTTACCCACCAGGTGGTGAATGCGCGTTTTTGGGAAATTGACTTGGAGGATTTGCCTGCATCCATCCCAGCCAATTGGTTGTGGATCAAGCGTGGAGCATTAAACAAGTATGCGTTCCCGAAGGTGATTGATCGGTATTTGGGGGATCGGGCGTTGTTGTTGTTGTAGGGGCAACCCTATGTGGTTGCCATGTGGTTGTGATTGCCCGGTAGGTAGGAGCAACCACATAGGGTTGCCCCTACAGCATTTTTTGCAATAAAATTCGATATTCCGCCAGCGTATCCCGCGGCTCCACCCCAATAATATCAAAACCATTCCCCAATGCAAACTGCAACATGGCCTTCAAACGATTGCGGGTTTTGAATTGGAGGCGGGTAAATCCTTGTGCTCGCACCCACGCTTCCTGCTGAATGGCCAATGCTTTGGCTACCCCAAACTGCCGAAACTCGGGCAGGACGGCACCCATCCAGGAATAAAACAGCTGTTCATCCAGGGCGTAACCTACTTTAAAACCAATTATTTTTCCAGCATTTTCTGCGACAAGGATGAGGCTAGGCAATCCTTTCAGGCGCCTTTGGTATTCTTCGGCGGGGTGTGGAGCAACGAACTCGGGAATTTGCATACTGAGAGAAACTGCTTCTGGAATAGTTCCCTCACGGACAGTGAAGTTTTTAGACAACATGGGTATTACTGGGATTACGAGAGCAATTGCTACTTACCTGACTAATTGGTAGTCAGATAAGTAGCAGCCCTCTGCCTAAAACGGCAGATCATCCATATCTTTACTGTTTCCACCGCCCCCAGTCGTCCGCTCATCGCTAGCGCTAGGGAAAAATCCATCCTCTTCAGCTGAAGGATTCGGTGCACTGCTTTTTTCTGCCTTGGATGGCCGATCCAAACGCCAGGCGTTCAAATTGGTGAAATATTTCCCTTGCCATTCCCGACCGCGCAGGTCGAAATGAACCTTGATGTTTTCACCTTCGGTATAATCGTCGATCAGGCTACAACGGTCTTGAACCAATTGAAACTTGACGAATTGTGGGTACTGTCCACTTTCCACTTCAATCACAAACTCACGAGCCTGGAAGCTACCCGATTTATTTTCAGATGGAAAGACTTTATGCAATTTTCCTTCAACTTCGAATGACATGACGAATGGTATTTTTTGAAGCGTGAAAATACAAAAAGCTTTTTAAAAAGTTGAGGAGTTCTCAACTTCACTAATGTGCTTCCAACCAATTCAGACCCGTGCCCAATCCCACTTCAATCGGTACTTTTAATTTGGGCAGCGCAGTGCGCATTTTTTCTACAATAATTGGTTTGACAATTTCTAGCTCCTCGTTGGGAACATCAAAGACCAATTCGTCGTGTACCTGTAAAATCATTTTGGTTTGTAATCCACGAGCCAGCAATTCCTGGTGGATGTTGACCATGGCTACTTTGATCATATCAGCAGCAGAGCCTTGTACGGGAGTGTTCACTGCGATGCGTTCAGCGTTGCTGCGTTCGAGAGAGCTTTTGGAATTGATGTCGCGCATGTAGCGTCGCCGCCCCATCAAGGTGGTGACGTAGCCACTCTTGCGGGCATCTTCCACCACGCTGTCCATGTACACTTTGAGTCCTTTGTATTGGGAGAAATAAGCGTCGATCAATTCTTTGGCTTCCGTCCGTTTGATGCTGAGCTGACGGGAGAGGTTGGTTGCTCCGGCCCCATAAACGATACTGAAGTTGACCGTTTTGGCTTGGTAGCGCTGTTCGCGGGTCACCTGATCAAAGGGCACATTGAAAACCTTGGCGGCGGTGGCAGTGTGAATGTCCTGGCCATTTTGGAAAGCCTCCAGCATGGCCGCGTCCTCGCTGATTTCAGCGATCAGCCGCAATTCGATCTGCGAATAATCCGCAGACAGGAGCGTGTGGTTTTCGTCGCGGGGGATAAAGGCGCGGCGAACTTTGGCACCTTCCGGGGTGCGTACCGGAATATTTTGCAGGTTGGGGTTATTGGAGCTCAAACGCCCGGTAGCCGCCAATGCCTGGTTGAAAGAAGAGTGAATCCGCCCAGTGCGGGGGTTGACCATTTTGGGCAAGGCATCCACATAGGTTGACTTGAGTTTGGTTAGCCCGCGGTAGTTCAGGATGGTTTGGATGATCGGAAATTCCGGGGCTAGTTCTTGCAACTTATCTTCATCGGTGGAATATTGACCAGTTTTGGTTTTTGCCCCTTTGTAGGGAATTTTTAGGCGTTCAAACAACAAATCTCCTACTTGTTTGGGCGATCCAATGTTGAATTTAACCCCAGCTTGTTCGTAAATGGATTGCTCCAGGCTGAAGATTTGGCTCTCCAGTTCGCGGGAATATTCCGCCAGGTAGTTGCTATCAATGCGCACCCCTTCGTACTCCAGATCGGCGAGTACCTTGATGAGGGGGCATTCGATGGTGTCAAAAAGCTCCTGCACCCCGCCTTCAGCGAGTTTAGGTGCGAACAAGAGTTTTAATTGCAGGGTGATGTCGGCGTCTTCAGCGG
The DNA here is from genome assembly GCF_965225875.1 of Haliscomenobacter sp. Taxonomy (GTDB): domain Bacteria; phylum Bacteroidota; class Bacteroidia; order Chitinophagales; family Saprospiraceae; genus Haliscomenobacter. The sequence goes on from NZ_CBDDBS010000002.1 coordinate 3,215,537, forward strand.
CGTAGTCACTAACCTTTTCTACGGGTACATCCCGCATATTGAGTTGCCCTTTGCCTTTACCAATCAGGGTTTCGATGGAAACGGGGGAATAACTCAGGTAGGTTTCCGCCAGGTAGTCCATGCCGTGGCGCATTTCAGGCTCCAACAAATAATGGGCTACCATGGTATCGAAATAGGCACCTCTAATTTCTACGCCATACCATTTGAACACGATGGCGTCGTACTTGAGATTTTGGGCGATTTTGGTGATTTTTTCATCCTCCAGTACCGGGCGGAAAACCTCAACCAGGGCCTGTGCTTTTTCCTTACCGGCAGGTACGGGCACGTAAAAGGCTTCTCCAGATTGATAGGCAAAAGACATACCCACCAATTCAGCCTGGGTAGGTTCCACATGGGTGGTTTCGGTGTCAAAACAAAACTCGGTTTGTTTCGCCAAATCGTCAGCCAGTTTTTGGATGGCTTCGGGCGTATTGACCAGGTGGTACTGGTGTGGCGTATTGTCGATGGTTTTTTCAGCAACCGAGTGCGAGGGTAAGCTCGAACCTTTAAGCGGGGCTGGTCCGGGTTCGATATCGCCAAACAGTGAACCTTGTTGGCCAGGGCCGGGTTGGCTGGGGGTAGTTCCACCATCCTCTTCGCCTAAGATCCTTTTTGCGATAGAGCGAAACTCCAATTCTTTAAAAATTTCCGATAACACTTCCCGATTGGGCGGATCGATGATGTATTGGTTGGCATCGAACTGGATCGGCACCTGCGTCTCAATTATGGCTAGTTTTTTGGACAACAAGGCCTGTTCGGCGTATTGTTCTACCCGTTCTTTTTCCTTGCCCTTAAGTTCATTTACATTGGCAATCACCCCTTCAACAGAGTCGAAGCGATCAAGGAGTTTAGCGGCGGTTTTTTCACCAAAGCCAGGAATGCCAGGGATGTTGTCCACACTGTCGCCCATTAGGCCGAGGATATCGATGACTTGTTCCACCCGTTTGATGCCCCAGTTTTCACAAACTTCTTTCACCCCCATGATTTCAATGCCATTGCCCTGCCGGGAGGGTTTGTACATGAAGATGTTTTCAGACACCAACTGGCCGTAGTCTTTATCTGGAGTGACCATGTAGACGGTGTAGCCTTCGGCTTCGGCCTGTTTGGCCAAAGTACCAATGACGTCATCCGCTTCGTAACCTTGCACCATGACGATGGGGATGTTCATGCCCCGCACAATTTTTTCAATCCAGGGGATGGCAATGCCGATGTCTTGAGGCTGTTCTTCGCGGTTGGCTTTATAAGGCTCGTACATATGATGCCGAAAAGTAGGGCCATGTGGATCAAAGGCTACCGCAATATGAGTGGGTTTTTCGTTGCGCATCAAATCCCACAACTGATTTACAAAACCGTTGATGGCGGAGGTATTGACTCCTTTGGAATTGATAAGTGGGCGGGTGATGAAGGCGAAGTGTGCGCGGTAGACCAACGCGTGTCCATCTAGCAGGAACAGTTTTTTATCTGACATGGTGACTTTTTGTTTCCAAGGCGGAAGATAAGGGGATTTGGGGAAAAGTAGAAATGAAACTAGGGCCTAAAAGATAAAAAGTTTTTTAATTTCAGAAAATGATATTTATTTTTTGATCTTTGCTTTTAAATCCCCTTCTATGGCGTTGCTGGAATTTACCGACCGTGGAATTTATTGTCCTCCTGCCGAGATCTACATCGACCCATGGAAGCCAGTCAAACGCGCCCTCATCACCCACGGCCATGCTGACCATGCCCGCTGGGGCTCGGATTATTACCTTTGCACGCGCAGCGCCAAGCCTGTCATCCGCTCTCGCTTGGGGCCTATCAACATCGAAACCGTGGACTATGGGGAAAGCCGCCTGATCAACGGCGTACGTTTTTCCTTTCACCCTGCTGGCCACATTGTAGGTTCTGCTCAAATTAGGGTAGAGCATCAGGGTGAGGTGTGGGTCGCTTCGGGCGATTACAAACTAGTAGACGATGGTTTATCTGAAGCCTTTGAACCCATCCCCTGCCATACCTTCATCACTGAATGCACTTTTGGCTTACCCATCTACCAATGGCCCAGGCAAGAAGAAGTTTTTGCCGACATCAATGCCTGGTGGGCACAAAATAAAGCAGAGGGCAAGGTGACGGTACTCACTGGCTATGCCCTAGGCAAGGCTCAACGACTGATGCACGGTCTTGACCCCACAATCGGCCCGATTTTCACCCACGGTGCGGTGGAAAATGTCAATGAAATCCTGCGCGCCCAAGGCATTTTACTCCCAGCTTCCACCCGATTGACTCAAAGCACTAAAAAGGGGCAGGTAGAAGGGGCCATCATCATTGCGCCTCCTTACGCGCTGAATTCACCTTTGGTGCGGCGTTTTTTGCCTGCTTCAGTAGGTATGGCTTCGGGCTGGATGTTGCTACCCGAGGCTATGCGTAAGCATAATTCTGCACGAGGTTTCATTTTGAGTGATCATGCCGACTGGGATGAGCTCAATCGGGCGGTGGCCGCCACAGGTGCGGAGCGCATTGTGGCTACGCATGGGTATACAGAGCAGTTTAGCCAGTGGATGCGGGAGCGCGGGTATGATGCCAGTGCGGTGCATACGGAATTTGAGGGGGAAGTATAACAAGTGACGAATTTTTTCCCATTCGTTTTAACTAAATATTTAGGAACGCCTGCCAACTTTAAAACTATCCTAACTAGCGCTTAACGCCATTTAACAAATTCTGCCTGCAACTTTGCATCATCAAACATCATTTACGAAAAAACCAAACGAAAGATGAAAAATACGTTCTTCCTGGCAGCAGCTTTGTTCCTGGCTTTTATCTCTGGCACTAACGCACAAAGCACCTTGCACGTTGGGGTACGCTCCGGTTTACAGATGAGCACCATCAAACAATCCGAACTATTGAGTGAACTGACGCCTAAAGCAGAATATACCTATGGCAATACCACTGCCGCTTTTGCAGAACTTGATTTTGGTGGCAACTTTTCCGTACAAGCCGAATTGGGTTACGCCGGACGTGGTTTCCGTTATGACCTGAAAGAAGACGTGAAGATTGGCGATTTTGAAATCCCACTGGGTGCCCGCGCAGATTTTCGCTTCAACACGCTGGAACTGCCCGTATTGTTCAAAGCTAAATCAGGCCTGGATGCAGTGCGCTTTTATGCTCAGGTGGGCCCATACCTTGGCTACAACATGAGTAGTAAATTGACTGCGAGAACTTCGGGTATCATCGAGATCAAACTTTTTGACATGGACATCGACCTGGATGCCATCAATTACAATCGCCTGGAAGTAGGTGGTATAGCTGGCGCCGGGATGGAAATCAACACTGGTATTGGGCGCTTCTTCCTGGATGGCCGCTACCAACATGGCTTCACTGCCAATGCAGATATTCCTGTAGTTAAAGAAACCTTTCGCAGCAGAGGGTTTGCACTACAGGCTGGATTTGCACTTCCGCTGAACTAAGCAATAGGGTTCCAGAAATACAAAGCCCCACCCGGTACTTCAACACCGGGCGGGGCTTTGTATTTCTGGAACCCTTTTTTATTGCATTTCTTTCAACAAACGGGCCACATCCTCCATGAACTGGTCCACCGACTTGGGGTCGGTCCCATCACAAAAGGCGCGTACCCGGCGCTTGGTATCCACCAAAATCAAACGACCACTGTGGTCAAAACCACCCGGTGCATTTGGATCTTCCTGCGCGATGCTGAAATAATCATTCGCAATACTGTAGATAGAATCTTTTTCTCCGGTGACAAATTGCCACTGGGGCAAGCCAACGCCTAGATCTGTCGCAAACTTTTTCAAACGAGGAATCGTATCGTGTTTGGTATCAATTGTATGCGATAAGAGTACAAGTCGGTCTTCATCCTTGAACCGCTCAGACAAGCGGAGCATTTGTTTTTTTACTTTGGGACAAATGGTAGGACAGGAGATGAAGAAAAAATCTACCACATAAGCTTTTCCTTCAAAAGTTTGATTGTTGACCACCTGACTATCCTGGTTCACAAAGGAAAAATCGCGGATGGTATGATAGATGGTGTCTCCATTCACCACATCAAACTCTCCTAAAATGGGTAGCGGAGCGTTTTGATCTGGCGCACCCAATTGGCAGCCTACCACCAAGGGCAGTAGCAACCAAAACAAGTATTTGCGCATAAATCAGGTTATTGTTTACGGTTTGCCAATGCTTTTTTGGCTTTATCAATGGTCTCGTCGGTAAATTGGCCGATCCGGATGATTTCATCCTTTTGAGTCGTCAGGTATTTTTCCAACTCCTCTGGCTTCATCGATACTTTGTTCAACTCCAAATCACTGATGCCGTTCATCCAGTTCATCATAGATTCTTCAGCTTCTTTGAGGTTGACAGTGACCATGCTCAGGTTTTCGCGGGTTTCCATGGTCATGGTAGTGTCTTGAAACAGGTACTGACGCATTTCCTTGTACAGTTCGTTCAATTCCCCCATTTTGGGCATGATGCGGTCGTGCTCCGCCATCATTTCCTTTTCAATTTTTTCTCCAGTACTTGCGGCACCAGTACCGCCACAAGCAAACGCCAAGGCCATCAACAGCATTGACGCAATCATCAAACGTATTTTCATGGTGTAAAAATTTTGGTAATCAGAGGGGCAAAGGTAGGGAAAAGAGTTGGGAAATGTTGCGAAATGATGTGCATCCATAGTGGCGACCCTATGTGGTCGCCGTGTGGAAAAATGTAGTCGTCACCCTCCGCAGTCGATCACACAGGATCGACCCTACGGTTGTTTTTGTTTTTCCCAACGAGCAATGTACTCCTCCACAATGCCATCGATGATGTCGCGCAAGAGCGTTTTTTCCATCCGGGCGATGGTTTTGAGTTTTTCTAGTTTGCGCTCGTCAAATTGCAGCGTCAGGCGGCGGGTAGCGTTTTGGTCAAATTGCACCTTAGGTTCTACTGTAGAGCGGATTAATGCATCCAAGCCCTCCATAGGTTTGGAGCTGCGTTTTTTGATTTCGGCTTCAGCTGGAACTTGCTGCATTTGCCTTTCGAAGGATTCTTCAAAGGCTTCCATCAGAAAGGCTTGCAGGTCGTCGGTAAAACGTTTGCCCTGCGCTTTTTTGCCGGTTTCAGGGCTTGGGGTTTCGGAGGCGGAATTACTGCTTTTGGTATTGGTCGATTCAGCCGAGAGCATGGCATGGCCTTGCAGGGCAGCATCATCGGGGCTGCTGAGCAGGCTTTCAAGACCGGCGGTGAATCGTTTTTTGCTCATTGTTTTCTTTTTCTCCCACGAATAAATTCGTGGGTTGAGTTTGTATGGTGGCCTCCCACGGATAAATCCGTGGGTTGGCGTAGGTTCTTGGGGAATGGAAGACCAACACACCCACACTATCACACTTCACACCCACACCCTTTCTTACGGATAAATCCGTGGGTTGGCAAAGGTTACACACTAACCTTTGTGCTTTGCACTGGTTCGTTCGATGATCTCTCGGCTCAGGTTTAGGTAGTCTTCGGCTCCGGGGCTATTGGGGCTGTAGGCAAAGATGTCTTTGCGTTGAGAAGGCGCCTCGGCCAGGGCTACGTTGTCGCGAATCATCGTTTTGAACACAATTTCTCCGAAGTATTTTTTGATGGTTTCCACCACATCACGGTTCAGAACCTTGCGGGCATCGTACATTGTCGCAATCACGCCACCAATGTAGAGGCCCTTGTTGAGGCGAAGTCTCACTTTATCAATGACCTGTTTGATTTTAGCCAAACCTTGCATGGCCAAAAACTCCGTTTGTAGCGGAATGTATACCGTATCGCTGGCAGCCAGTGCGTTTAAAGTCAGCAGGGCCAGCGATGGTGGGCAATCAATGATGATGAAATCATATACACTACGGATAGGCTCAATGAGTTCCTTGAGCAAGTATTCCCGCCCGGCTTCGTTGATCAATTCCATCTCAGCGCCCGAAAGATCGAGCGTGGAAATGACAATATCCAGGTTCTCTTTGGCGGGGTAGGGAACCAATGGCGCCTCACCCCGAATCGATTCGTAAATGGACTGTGGGTGCCTTGGAATACCTAAAGACAAGGTGAGATTGGCCTGCGGGTCGAGGTCAATCAGCAATACTTTTTTACCCAATTCAACCAAGCCTGCTGCAATGTTAATCGAACTGGTTGTTTTGCCTACACCACCTTTATGATTCAGCAACGAAATAACGATACCCATATAGATCACTTATAGCCCTGTGTCTGCTTTTGTGTTTACAATGTTGCAAACACAATAGGCCGAAATTAGGCACAAAAATTCGAATTAAGGGCAAATTTCGCGATTTGACACCGATTTTTTTTACTTGAACGCCAATTAAATCAAAAAATTTAGCCAGCTCCCAATTATTAATAGCTCGTTTCGTCCAACTTGACCTTGCCGCGGAAGGTGTAAAAAACAAAAGCTGTGTAACTTAAGACTAGAGGAGTACCGATCAGAGCAAAAATCAACATGATGCCCAAAGATTTTTCAGAAGAAGCACCATTGTAAATATCGATGTTGTATTGAGCATCAACAGTGGAATACAATAGCGTCGGGTACAAGCCAATGGCCACAAGAGCCAATAGCAAGCTTACCGTGAGCGAAGAAAAGATAAAAGCCCGTCGGTAATGCCGCCTTGCGACCAAACGTGGAATATTGGCAATGCTCAAAAAGGCCAGAGCTGGAAAAATAAAAAACGCAGGGTGCGACTTCAAACGCTCCACCAAATGCGGCAAATAAATGAGGGTATACAAAGAGACCAGGCCAAAACTGGTCATGAAAAAGATGATCGCATTACGCAGCAAAATGGTGATTTTGGCAAACAAACGCCCCTCGGTTTTCATCGTCAGATAGATCGCGCCGTGCATCATGCACAAGGCCAGGGTACTTACGCCCACCATAATGGCATAAGGGTTCAGAAACTGCAACCAGGTGCCCTGAAAAGAGTAATCAGGGCCAATGGCAATGCCCTGCAGCACATTTCCCAACACCACCCCCAACAGAAAGGCCAGCAAAATACTGGACACTGAATAAGACACATCCCACAGTTGCCGCCACCACTTCATGGGTTCTTTGCTGCGGAACTCGATCGAAACCGCCCGGAAAATCAAGGCTGCCAAAAACAGCATAAAAGGGATGTACATAAAGGAAAACAAAGTAGCATAAACCACCGGAAAACCGGCAAACAGCGCCCCGCCCCCAATCACCAGCCATACTTCATTGCCATCCCAAACTGGGCCTATCGCATTAAGTGCGATTCGACGACTTTCTTCTTTTTTGAAAAAGAGATGCCAGGCTCCGGCACCAAGGTCAAATCCGTCCAGAATGGCGTAGCCACTGAATAAGGCACCTACCACGAGATACCACCAGGTCGGATAATCGATGTAGAGGAATGTTGCCATGGTTTTAGGGTTTTGGGGTTTTAGGATTGAGCATATTGACCATTTCTGCTTGTCCAGGGCGATGTTGCTCAGTGTCTAAATCATCTGGCCCGTGTTTGATTTTTTTATTCAGCAAATAAATGAACAGGATAAACAATAGGAGATAAATCAAGCTGAACATGATCAGGGAAAACAAGACCTGATTGGCCGTAACGGCTTCAGAAAGTGCATCTGAGGTACGCAAAAGGCCATAAACCACCCAGGGTTGCCTGCCCATTTCGGCGGTGAACCAGCCCACCTGATTGCCAATTTGAGGCAAAAAAACGGCCCAAACAAAGATCCACAACAACCAGCGTTGTTGAAACAAAACTCCACGCCACCATAAAAACACACTCAGCAAGGATAAGCCAATCAAGGCCATCCCAATGCTTATCATGATGTGGTAAAACTGAAATACCGCATTGACAGCCTGCGGGCGATCCGTCTTTTGGAATGCACTCAAACCTTTGATGGGTGCATCAAATTTTTGGTGCAACATAAAACTCAAGCCACCCGGTATTTTTAAGCCACTTACCTTTTGATTTTTTTGATCCACCCAACCGAAAAGATAGAGGTCGGCTGGTGCAAGGGTATCGTAATGGCCTTCCATCGTGGCCAGTTTGGCGGGTTGGTTGTGCGCCACCCCTTCAGAAGAACGGTGCCCGGTGAACAATTGGCTCAAACTGGCCACACAGGCCACTGCTAAGGCTATTTTGAATGCCTTTTGAGAAATTTCTACAAATTTTCCTTGTAACAAATACCAGGCATGTACACTCAATACCAAAAAAGCTCCGGCCAAAAAAGCCCCAATCCACACGTGCGAAAGGCGGTCAACACTACTGGGGTTAAAAACCATGGCCCAAAAATCGGTGATCTCAGCGCGGGCGTGGATGCCTTCTCCTACAATGTGATAACCAGCAGGCGTTTGTTGCCAGGAGTTGGCCACTACAATCCACACTGCTGAAAACATGGAGCCCAGCCAAACCCCCACAGTGGCGAGAAAATGAACCCGTGGCCCAACCCGGTTCCAGCCAAAAATCAAAACGCCTAGGAAGCCACTTTCCAAAGCGAATGCAAAAATACCTTCTGCCGCCAAGGCGCTGCCAAATACATCGCCAACATAGCGGGAGTAAGTGGCCCAATTGGTGCCAAACTCAAATTCCATCACAATGCCTGTAGCGACTCCAATGCCAAAGGTGAGGGCAAAAATTTTGGTCCAAAAACGAGTCAGCGTCTCATAACTCTTGTCGCCAGTACGCAGGTACAAGCCCTCCATAATGACCATCAATAAGCCCAGACCAATACTCAGCGGTGGATAAATGTAGTGGAACGCGATGGTAAACGCGAATTGTATTCGAGCGAGGATTTCGACATCCATGTGTGGTGATTTTAGGGCGTTGGTTGGATTCGTGCATTAACTCCGATCCGCGCTTCGGCTTCGCTCAGCGACCGGATCGGAGTTAATGCACGAATCCAACCAACACTAACAAATATACGCCCTAAAAACCTTAAAAGCACACCTGCACTTCTTCTTTATATCTATACTAAATTACACATTACTTTGCAGCGCGTAGTCCTTGTATTTTTGGGTTTGACCATTGGCGGTAGGCAAGTTGTCAAAAGCATCTACTGCTTGTTGGTTGCTCATGAACAGGTGGTTTTCACCAATCAATTCAACCAGGCCGGTTTTGGCAAAAATATCGCGCACCGGACCGATCAGGCCTGTAAAAAACAATTTGATGCCCTGATTTTGAATTTCTGCCACCCAATCTTTGAGGGCATGCACAGCACTGCTGTCTACATGGTTGATGCTATCGGCATTGACGACAACGGCTTTAAGGGCATTGCCCCGCTCCATCATTAATTTGCCAAGCTGGTCTTTAAAATAATTGAGGTTGGCAAAATACAATGGGCCATCCATGCGCAGGATGAGTACGTCCTCCCGCAGCTCCAGTCCATCAAAACGTTGGATGTTGCGGTAAAAACTGGAGTTGGGCACCTTGGCCAACACCGCGATGTGTGGGCGGGTTGAACGGTATACCACCATCCCCAGGGAAAGCACCACTCCTGCCCCAATCCCGGTTTCGATTCCCATGGTCAGGGTGATGATAAAAGTGGCCATCAGCATCCAAAAATCGGAACGGTCTTCTTTCCACAAATGCAGGGCTTCTTTGAAATCGATCAGCCCAATTACCGCCACAATGACGACTGCTGCCAGCACTGCGTTGGGCAAATAATAAAAGAGCGGAGTAAGGAACAACAAAGTCAGGATGATCAGCACAGCACTAAAAATGGAAGCCATTCCGGTTTTTGCCCCAGCTTGATCGTTGACTGCGGTACGCGAAAAACCACCTGTGATGGGGTAGCCCTGGAAAAAAGCTGCGCCAAGGTTAGCGACACCCAATGCCACCAATTCCTGATTGGCATCCACCGTATAATTTTTATGCTTGGCCTGGATGGCTTTGGCAACGGCAAAACTTTCCATAAAACCCACCAGCGAAATGGTCAAGGCTACTGAAATCAAACTTTTCCACACGCCAGGGTCAAAGGAAGGAGTAGAAATACCCGGCAAACCACTGGGCACTTCGCCCACAATTTTGATCCCGTAATCCGTCAAGTTTAATCCCCACACGGCTAAAATGCCCAGGACTACTGCAATCAGCGAAGTAGGCAGACTTTTGTGCAGTTTTTTCCCATACTTGATCACCACAATAGCTACTATTCCCGTCCCAATGGTCAATAAATGGGTATTGGCAATGTTTTTGGCCAGAGCCACCAGCATTTCCTGGATGTGTTCACTTTTTGGCAAATCAATGCGCAGCAAATGTTTCAACTGACTCAAACCAATGATGATCGCCGCTGCTGAAGTAAAGCCACTGATAACTGGATGAGATAAAAAATTGACCAAAAAGCCCAAACGAAAAACGCCCATGGCCAGTTGCAATACGCCCACCATCAAAGCCGCGGTGATGGCATATGCCAAATATAGCTCTGGAGTAGCTGGATTTAAAGCACCAATCCCCGCCGCAGTCAGCAATGAAACCATGGCCACTGGGCCTACAGCCAATTGGCGGGAAGTACCCATGATTGCATACAAAATCAGAGGAACCGTTACTGCATACAAACCATGAATAGGCGCCAAACCTGCCAGCATCGCATAAGCCATACCTTGGGGGATGAGCATAACACCCACAGTGAGCCCTGCCGATAAATCGCCGGACAATTGATCCTTGCTGTATTTGGGGAGCCAGTCCAGAATGGGAAAAAAGCGTTTGAGCATATGCTTTTATTTTGATTCGAGTCCTTGATGTAAGTGCAAAGTTGTGGGATTGAGGGCAGGCTTTTTGTAACGTGGATCACTGAGCTAAAACTTATATCAAACTATCTTCTTTGAATGAAACTTGCAATGATGAGGATCACACTTCCAAACTGTTTTTTGGCAAGGCAAAAGGCGAGACAAATGGTGCATATTGAGGCATGAATAGCAGGGCGAAAATTTCATCGCCCCTAAGACACGGGCCATGCTGATTGTAGCTATCCTCATCGGGTTATTGCTGATTTTGCTGTTGGGTTTGTTGTTCACCCCATTTATAGTTAAGGTCAACACCCGGCAAAACCAATACCAACTGCGTTGGGGAATTGCACGTGTTCAATTCATTCCTGAAAAAGACGATGGAAGGTTAATGGTCCAACTTGCGTTCTGGAAGCGCGAATTTTCATTGCTGCAAATGTTGGCTAAACCAAGTGCAAAAAAAGCAGCCCAACCTCAAAAACCAAATGTGCAGCGCAGGAAGAAAGCCAGAACACTTTCTTTTCATCGCCTTTGGAAGATTTTGCGAAGTTTCCGAATGCCATTTTTTTACCTGGATTTGGACAGCGACGACTTTGTGACCAATGCTTACTGGTATCCGGTATGCAGGGCACTCAGCACCCCTACGCGGCAATTGAGGATCAATTTTGGAGGACACAATCAATGTGCTTTTGAATTGCGCAACCGTGCTGTGGACGTATTGATTGCACTGATTTTTTAACCAAAAATCTGGTATGTCATGAAAATGAATGTAGAAGAAATGCTGCCAAAAGTAACCGACTTTTTGAAAACGGAGGCAGATACCAAAACCGTGATTGGAGAACCTTTTACCTTGGGCGAATTCAATTGTATTCCCGTTATCCGCCTTGGAATGGGCTTTGGCTCAGGTATGGGTGAAGGTGAAGACAACAAAAGGGGACATGGCGAAGGCGGCGGAGTTGGTGGCGGCATGGGCATCGAACCCATCGGTTTTTTGGTAGCTCGTGGCAACGAAATCAATTTTGTTTCCACTAAAACCAACACAGGTCTCAGTGCTGCTTTTGAAAAAGTACCTGACCTGATTGAAAAGTTTCTCAAACTACGGGAAACCGAAATGACTAAAAACTAGTGATTAAAGTAGCGAATAGTATTGAGTTTTAAAGTGTAGAAAGAGGCGAGTAACGATCAAAAGGGGCTCGCCTCAATTTTTTTTAAAATCTCCCTTCCAATGTGATCCTTGTCACTTCATCACACCAAACTGTCCTGTAGTTTTGTGACATCATCAGCAAAACAGCTGTATTCTTCCCTAAAATGACTACCCGAATAAATGCAAGGCATCTTATTTCGAATACGTTACATAACCAAAATCTACAGCGTATGAAGGTAGAACAAATTTATACAGGTTGTTTGGCAGAAGCTGCCTATTACATTGAAAGTGAAGGTGAAGCCGCCATCATCGACCCTTTGCGTGAAACCCAACCTTACATCGAACGCGCCGAAGCCGATGGCGCTACCATTAAATACGTGCTGGAAACCCACTTCCACGCCGACTTTGTATCCGGTCACCTCGACCTGGCCAAAAAAACCAATGCAAGCATCGTTTTTGGACCAACTGCCCAGCCCAATTTTAAAGCCCATGTAGCCAAAGATGGCGAAGTACTCAAATTAGGCAAAGTGAGCATCGTGGTGTTGCACACCCCTGGCCATACCATGGAATCGAGCACCTTCCTGCTGCGCGATGAAAATGGCGTGGATTATGCGCTTTTCACCGGGGATACCTTATTCCTGGGCGACGTAGGCCGACCCGACCTGGCCGTAAAAACGGATTTGAGTCGTGAAGACCTGGCCGGTCACCTCTACGACAGTTTGCGCAACAAAATTATGCCCCTGGCCGATGAGGTCATCGTATATCCAGGCCACGGTGCTGGTTCAGCTTGTGGCAAAAAAATGAGCAAAGAAACCTGGGGTACCTTGGGTGCTCAAAAGCAGGTGAATTATGCGCTGCGGGCGGACATGACCCGCGCCGAATTTGTGAAAGAAGTCACCACGGGTTTGGTTGATCCACCCCAATACTTCCCCAAAAACGCGGTAATGAATAAAATGGGCTACGAAAGCTTCGACGAAGTGCGTGATCGCGCCCTGCAAGCTCTGAGTGTGCGTGCATTTAAAGCTGCCTGGGCAGAAGAGGATGCGCTCGTGATCGATACCCGCCCTCAGGATGAGTTTGCCAAAGGTTTTATTCCTGGCTCCATTTTCATTGGCATTGATGATACTTTTGCTCCCTGGGTAGGCGCGCTGGTGCCTGACCTGAAACAACCCATTCTGTTCGTTGCTGATGCAGGCCGCGAAGACGAAATTGTAACCCGTTTGGCCCGGGTAGGTTACGACAATGCCATCGGTTATCTTGAAGGTGGGTTTAAAGCATGGCAGGAAGCCGGCGAAGACCAGGATCAGATCAATGAAATTGCTGCCGAGGATTTTGCTAAAATCTACAACTCCGGCATCAACCTTCTGGACGCCCGCAGAATCAGCGAGTATGAAACCCAACACGTGGAAGGGGCCATCAATTTTCCGCTGGATTTCATCAGCCGCAATATGTCCAACATTGATCGCGAGAAACTATACTACGTACATTGTGCTGGCGGCTATCGCTCCATGATCGCCGTTTCGATTTTAAAGTCGCGTGGGTTTACCAATATCATCAACATTCAAGGAGGCTTCAAAGCATTACAAACGACCAATTTGCCGCTGAGTGAATTGGTGGAACAAGCTACAGAATTGTAACTAGTCGATGTCTTTTGAAGAATCTTGTTGATTTGTGGGGAGGTGGCCGAGGGTCGCCTCTCCTTTTTTAGTTTCTGCTTCAAAAATCTATTTTCTTGTGATCAATGTTACATAATAGCCTATCAAATTGGTCGATCTTTACCCTACTTTTCAACCTCAGTGTGCAATAAATTGTACTTTTATTGTCCTGAGCGATAGCAAACGATAAGATTTTTTTTAAAACAGACTGGATATGTCCAACCTAATCGAATTCATCCGGCAACCCTGGCATTGGTCAGTAGCCGGCGTGCTGATCGGCCTTACGGTACCAGCCTTGCTCATTTTGGGCAATAAAAATTTCGGGATTTCCGCCAACCTGCGCCACATTTGCGCAGCTTGCCTTCCGGCGAATATTCCTTTTTTTAAGTACGACTGGAAAAAGGAAGCCTGGAATCTCTTTTTCATCGGCGGGGTAGTCATTGGTGGATTCATCGCTGCCAAATTCCTGAGTGATCCCAACGATGTACAAATCAGCCCAAGTCTGGCCGCATCTTTGTCACAATACGGGATAACCGATTTGAGCAATATGGTACCCAATCAGTTGTTCAACTGGGGAACTCTCTTCTCACTCAAAGGATTGTTTTTCTTTGTAATTGGCGGCTTTTTGGTGGGCTTCGGCACCCGATACGCAGGGGGCTGCACCAGTGGTCACGCCATCAGCGGGCTGAGCAATTTGCAATGGCCCTCTTTGGTCGCCACCATCTGCTTCATGGTAGGAGGTTTTATCTCTGCTAATTTGATCGTACCCTTTTTGTTGGGCCTCTAAAAAACGCAAGTCATGGTAAAAGATCCAAATAAATCCAACGAACCCCTGCAGGACACCGACTACGAGGTGCGTTCATTGCACAGCATGTGTGTCAACGAAAGTGAACACCACGAAGGTTTTTTGGGCAACCTCAAATACGCGGTAATCGGTTTGCTGTTCGGAATTGTGTTTGTAAAATCGGAAGTGGTTTCCTGGTTTCGCATTCAGGAAATGTTTCGCCTCCAGTCTTTTCACATGTATGGAGTGATTGGTACCGCCGTGGTGGTTGGGGCGATTTCTATTTTTCTGATCAAAAAATTCAAAATCAAAACCATCAAAGGTGAGTCCATCGAATTCCAGGACAAGACCTTCAACAAAGGCCAGATCATTGGTGGTGTGCTCTTTGGAGTTGGTTGGGCGATAACTGGCGCCTGCCCCGGGCCATTGTTTGCACAGGTAGGAACAGGTGCCCTGGCGATCATTGCTACCATCATCAGTGCTGTGGCGGGTACCTGGGTATATGGATACCTGCGGGATAGGCTGCCGCATTGATCTATAAGTGAGTTACTCAGCTTAGGTGATTCCTTAAGTGCCTTCGGTTTCTTAGGTGGTGAAAGAGCATCCTGCTACGCAGGTTTTTATTTTCACCACCTAAGAAACCGAAGGCACTTAAGGAATCACCTAAGTAATGATAAAAGGCTAAAATTCGTTTGCTTTTTAGAAAAGAATCGTATTCCCTATGCCCAACGAGCTCGAAAAATACATCCAATCCTACTTCGGCTTTCCCACTGAAAGCCTCCAACAAGTCCTTCAATTTTTTAAACCCAAAACCTACCCCAAAGGGACTTATTTGCTGAAAGAAGGGCAGTACGCCGATTTTTTAGGCTTTGTACAAAGTGGCATCATTCGGGAATATTTAATTGACGACAAAGGCCGTGAAGTCACCAAATGGATTTCCTCACCTGGCTATTTTTCGGTTGATTTGGCCAGTTTTTTATTCAATCAACCCGCCCGTTGGACCATGCAAACGCTAAGTGAGGTCGATATGTTGGTGATTTCGAAAGCGGATTACGCCAAAATTGATCAGGTGGTTCCCCGTTGGCCTACCCTGGAAAAACTCTTTATGGCGCGCTGTTTCACCATGATGGAAGACAGGATTGTTACTCATCTTTCGTTGTCAAGCGAGGAGCGTTATCACTTGTTTTTCAGTCAAAATCCGGAATTGTTCAATCAGGTGCCACTGCAATACCTGGCTTCCATGCTGGGCATGACACCGGAGACGTTTAGTCGGATCCGGAAGCGGCAGTTGGAAAGGTGAGGTATTGACTACATTGACACTATTTTTTCACAAAGGACACAAAGGCAGCACAGAGGGCACAAAGTGAAGCGACGTCAACGTCTAACTTAGTGTCCTTTGTGCTGCCTTTGTGTCCTTTGTGAAACTATGTCGCTTTGGAATTACTGAGCGCTCCTACTGCGCAGAACTCGTCCCTCCAGCCCCCTTCGGCCGAATCGATTTGTACACCACCCCTTGAATCCGTTGCCGCGTATCAAAGCGCTCCAAACGATTGTTTTGCTGGGAAGGAAAAGTACGATTCGATAGGAACACGTAAACCAGGTTATGCTCAGGGTCTACCCAAGTGCAGGTACCTGTAAAACCGGTATGCCCAAAAGTGCTTTCCGAAGCCTGAGCCGACATATTGGTGGGGTAACTCGCCCCCATAGGATACATGTCAAAACCTACCCCCCGGCGAATGCTGCGCGGGTGGCGGGTGATGAAATTTTGCACCGTTTGAGGTTCCAGGTAGCGATTCCCACCATAATAACCTTGTTGCAGCAACATTTGCATGATCACCGCCAGATCGTTGGCGTTGGAAAAGAGACCAGCGTGGCCACTTACCCCGCCCAACATGGCTGAGCCCATGTCATGTACATAACCTTGTACCCGCTGCTGGCGGTAGTAATGATCCTCCTCGGTGGGTGGCATTTGTTCGATCGGGAATTTTTTCCAGGGGTTAAAAGTCGCAGACTGTAATCCAAGTGGAGCATAGAAGGTAGAGTCTACATATTTGTCAAAACCCATTCCGCTTTGGTACTCCACCATTTGTGCCAATAGATAAAAACCAAGGTCACTGTAACGGTAGTTGATGTTGGGCCGCAATTCTGATTGGCGGATTTGCATAAAAATGCTGTCCATGAAATTTTTATTCAGGTACAAATTGCTGGCCACGGGCACCACAAACTCTCCTTCGGGCGTGCTCCGATAATATCTTAATGATGGTTTGTTCAAACTATCCGGCGTGTGCGCCAAGGTTCGTTTGTAAAAAGGCAGCCAGCCTACCAAACCTGCATTGTGCGCCATGATATCCTGAATGACCATAGCCGCCTTGTTGGTGCCATTGAGGCTGGGCAGGTAATTGCTCAGGGGTTTGCGCAAATCGATGCGCCCATCGTCCATAAAACGCATCATGGAAATGGTGGTGGCGGCAATTTTGGTTACGGAAGCCAGGTCAAACACATCCGTGGTTTGGGTCGGATGATCTTTGAGGTAAGTATGGTGTCCGAATGCTTTTTCGTAAATGATCTGCCCGTCTTTGGCGACCAGTACCACACAACCTGGCGTAGCTGCTACATTTATGGCTTCGTTGGCGATGAGTTCGATGCGGTTCAAGGTATCAGAAGACATTCCCACCGCCTCTGGAATACTGTAGCCCATCCGGCCGTTGGCCTGGGTTTCTTCACCAGCATTGAAGCGGCTGCGCTCGGAGGCGGTGATGGGCAAACGCCCCGTCATGCCAAAGGCTCCAAAAAGTGCTTGAGCACTCAAGTCTTGTACCAAGGCCTCACTTTCGTAAGCCATTTGTACCGATTCAAATTCATCAAAAAACTTCAAACTGTAAGGTGAGCCAAAAATGCTGAGTACCACCTTGGTTTTGGTATTGAGTTTTTTCAAAAATTGAATGCTGCTGTATGAAATGCCGTAGTTTTTGGAAGCCGCCGAAGCCATGTCGTGCAGGCCGACAAAAACCACCTTGTATTTGCTCAGTTGGGCCAATAAAGCCGCCTGACGATCGTCGTTGAGTTCTTTGCCAGTGTAAAGGTGGGTCATCTTGGCGTAGGAAGACAGGCGTTTTTGGAAAGCAGTCAGCCCATCGGCACCAATGCTCAAGGACGCAAAACTCAGGGTATCCACCCGGCCAAAAGGTACCAGATGCTGGGTGTTGCGCACCATGGTGAGTGAGTTTTTAATCAACTCGCGTTTGAGCGCTTCCGCTTGCGCGCTGTTGACATCTTTGCGAGCAGTAAGCACATCCTTGGGCTGGTATTTACTCAAACCCAGGCGGAATTTATAAGTCAAAATCCGCTTGACACTAGCATCAATTTGTTCCTGACTGATTTTACCTTCCCGCACATAGCGCTGGAGTGCTTCAATGGCTTTGGCGGTACTGGGTGGCACACAAATCATGTCATTCCCTGCCAAAATCGCTTCAGCCTCAGCAATGCCATCCGAAAAATGCTCGGTTACCCCCTGCATCTCCATTCCATCCGTGAAAATCAAGCCTTCAAAACCCATCGCCCGCCGCAATACATGTGTGATCGTATTGCGGGACAGAGAAGTAGGACGGTCATCCCGATCATCCAGGGCAGGTACTTGTAAGTGGGCCACCATCACGCCGCCGATACCGTAATTGACCAAAGAGCGAAAAGGGTAAAACTCCACGCTATCCAGGCGGTTCATTTGGTGATTGACCACCGGGAGGTCGTAGTGAGAATCCGCATCTGTATCGCCATGACCAGGGAAGTGTTTGGCACAGGCCATGATTCCATTGTCCTGCATACCTTTCATATAGTGGTAGGATTTGACTGTCACATTGTAACGGTCTTCTCCAAAGGAGCGGTAACCAATCACTGGATTGCGGGCATTGCTGTTGATGTCGGCAACGGGAGCAAAATTGACGTTGAGGCCAATACGTTTGCTTTGGCGGGCAATTTCCTGGCCCATTTTATAGAGCAGGTCATTGTTTTGAATGGCACCAAGGGTCAATTGTTTGGGAAAACTGATGGCGCTTTCTTTCATGCGCATACCCAAACCCCACTCACCATCGATAGCCACCATGAGCGGAATACGGGAAAGGGTCTGGTATTTATTGGTGTATTCCAATTGTTTTTCGGGAGTGCCCTGAAAAAAGCAAAGGGCGCCTACCTTGTATTTTTTGACAATTTCCGCCACGGATTCAGCATAGGCATCTCCTTTGTCGGAATGCGCCCGAATCATGATCAATTGACCGATCCGTTCATCCCCACTCATGGAGTTGAATACCGAATCAACCCAATGTTTTTCAGTGGGTGAAGCAGGGGTGATACTGTACACTTTTTGAGCCGCAGTCTGAGCAAAAAATAAGACACAAAGCGTTAGCGTGAGTAGAATGGCTGCTACTGGTTTCATGGCTAAGTACGTGTTTGGCGAATAACGCTGTAATCAATTAGAGCATGCTGATACGTCGATGGGATGAGCTGATCAGTAATAAATAGTTTTTCCGGTGTTAAAAAGCTCTATTTCAGGTGCTAGGGTTAAGAATTTTTCATTTTTTGATAACCTCAATGGCTTAAATATAAGGCTTCCTGCGGATTTACAACTCTCTTTTCCCGATTTTGTGAAAATTTAACATTTTATAATTTTTTAAAAACTAAACTTTTCTTCAGGGCGAAAAAAAAATAAGTGATTCATTTTGTCAAAAGATCGGATAAGTAAACAGTTCATTTTAAGTGCCTTATCCGATCCTTTGACTCAAAAAAAATGAATCACTTATTTTTGCCCCACAACTACTACCATTTTATGCCTTTTGCGGTATTTTTAGCGTCATTGGTCGCTTATAGAAAAATGGGATTTTTTTTCTACCTAAAATAACGCCAATATTTATTCTCAACCTTGTAAAACCTGAGTATGAAAGGACTATCGCTAACCCTTACCACCCTACTAAGCGTATGGTGTCTGAGTACGGGCTTAGCTCAGAGCAGCGAAGAGGCCCTCAAGCCGATCACCCGAACCTATGCACTCAAAAATGCTACCATCGTTGTCAAACCTGGCCAAACCATCACCAATGGCACGGTCGTGATTAAAGATGGGCTGATCATCAGTGCGGGTCAAAATGTGAGTATTCCTGCCGACGCTAAAATCATTCCTGCGGACTCCATGTTCGTCTACGCTGGATTCATCGATGCCCTCTCCAATGCGGGTATTCCCCGGCCAGAAGTGCGCCCCACTGCTGGCGGTGGACCAGGCGGTGGCGGTGGCGGCCAAGGCCAACGCCCACAGGGAGTTAACCCGGGCAGCCCACCCAACGACCTGGCGGGCATTCAACCCGAGTTGCAGGCGCGCAACCTCATTAAACCTACCGAAAAATCCATCGAAGATTTGCGCAAACTGGGCTTTACCAATGCCCACGTTGCCCCGATGGGCCGGATGTTGCCAGGGAGTAGTGCGCTGATTTCACTGGGCGGAACGGCTACCGACAACATGGTCTTGAAAGACAATTATGCCATGATCAGCCAGTTGGTTGGTGCCCAGGGGCTGTACCCTAACACCGTAATTGCAGTAATGTCCAAATTCCGGGAGCTGTACAAACAAGCAGAACAAGCCAAGGCGCACGAAAAAATGTACGCGGCCAATCCTGCGGGTATGTCCCGCCCCGAGGTGGATCGTTCTTTGCAAGCATTTTACCCAGTCATCGACAAGCAACGCCCAATTTGTTTTGTGGCGCCCGACCTCAAGTCGGTTTACCGGGTTTTGGCGCTGCAACAAGAGCTGAAATTTCCACTCATTCTGGGTGGCCTGCGTCAGGCCTGGCCATTGGCAGACCAACTCAAAGCCCAGAATATTCCGCTGATCCTCTCCCTGGATTTACCCAAAATGGAGAAAAAGGAGCCAGCAAAAAAGGATACTACTGCAAAAGATCCCGAATTGGAGCGGCTTGAAAAACGCCGCGCCGACGAGATGAAGCTTTACGAATCCCAGGCGGCTGCCTTCGCCGGGAAAAGCATCAACTTTGGCTTTTCCACCATGAATGCGAAAACTGCCGACATCCGGGAGGCACTGCGCCGTATGGTTAAAGCGGGTTTGAAAGAAGACCAGGCCCTGGCTGCTTTGACCACCACTCCTGCGGCCATGTTTGGCGTAGCGCAAAGTTTGGGCACGGTGGAAAAAGGTAAAATTGCCAACCTGGTGGTATCGAAGAAACCTTATTTCGATGAAAAATCCCAGATCCGTTACGTATTCGTGGATGGTACCATTTATGAATTTGAAGCGGAAGCTCCTGCTCGTCCTGGCGCAAGCGGTGGTCCCGCAGGTGCACGTGGTGGCGCGGCTGCACCTAGCGACCTGAGCAAATTCCTCGGCAAATGGAACTACGAAATTGATGCTCAGGGAACCGTATACAAAGGCACTCTGAGCCTGGTCGATGACGGCGGTAAAATTGGTGGTAGCTGGACGGGTGCGGACGGCCAAAGCAAATCTTTGACCAGCCCAGCACTGAAAGGCAACGAGTTGACCTTTAGCTCTACGGTTAACATGGGCCAGGAATTGCCTCTCGATTTTGCGATCACCTTCGACGGTACCAAGTTTTCCGGCAAGGTAAAAGTTGGTGATTACGGCGCATTCCCCATCGAAGGTTCCAAAGAGCCACGTGATTAATGAAACGGTAAAAAACTCAACAATGAAGCAATTCACCATCATAAGTTGCTGCCTGCTGATTGCCCTGGGACTTAATGCCCAAGCCAGCAAAGGCAGTATGCTCATCAAAAACGGCACAGTATTGACTGTGACCAAAGGTACACTGGAAGGCTCCGACGTACTGATCGAAAATGGCAAAATCACCAAAATTGGCAAAGGGCTGACAGCTCCTGCCGGAGTCAAAACAGTAGATGCCACTGGTAAATACGTGATGCCCGGCATCATTGACGCTCATTCGCACATCGCCATTGATGCGGTAAACGAAGCGACCAACCCAGTTACTGCCGAAGTAGCGGTAGGTGACGCCATCGATCCATTTGACATTTCCATTTACCAAGCTTTGGCGGGTGGATGTACCTCTTCTCACGCCATGCATGGTTCTGCCAATGCCATTGGTGGGCAATGCCAAACCATCAAGCACCGCTACGGCACCCTCAATCCGAACGAGTACCCGATGGAAGGCGCTCCACGCACCATCAAATTTGCCCTGGGTGAAAACCCTACCCGCGTACATGGGATTGGCCGGGGGATCGTACCACGTACCCGGATGGGGGTAGAGTTTGTGATCCGCAAGTCTTTTTCCGAAGCCAAAGCATACAGCGAAGCCTGGAAAAAATACAATGCCGAAAAAGCCAGCAAACCAACGGCATTGCCTCCCAAATACGATCGCCGATTGGAGACTTTGGCCGCGGTATTGAGTGGCGAGATCCTGATTCACTGCCACTCCTACCGCGCTGACGAAATCCTGATGCTGATGAATGTGTGTAAGGATTTTGGCATCAAAAAAATCACCTTCCAACACGTGAACGAAGGATTCAAAGTAGCGCCTGAATTGGCTGCCTTTGGTGCTTCAGCTTCGGTGTTCGCCGATTGGTGGGCTTACAAGTTTGAGGTGTACTACTCTACGGCCTACAATGCCAGCATTTTGACCAAAAACGGCGTGGTCACTTCCATCAACTCTGACTCTGGCGATTACATCCGTCACCTGTATCACGAAGCAGCCAAGACGCAGTATTATGGTGGCTTGACCGACGAAGAAGCCCTGGCTTTGATCACCATCAACCCAGCCAAACAGTTGGGTGTGGAGAATCGGGTCGGTTCGTTGGAGGTAGGCAAGGATGCGGACGTGGCCATTTTTGATGGACATCCCTTGTCTGTGTATGCAGTACCTGTGATCACCATCGTTGATGGCGTAGTGCGGTTCGACCGTGCCAATGATCCTGACGACATGCGTTTGGACATTGACCCTATCCGGGCTACTACTACTTTCCAAATGGGTTATGGCCACGATCACGACCGTTGTATGCAAGGCGTAGCGGAGACGATGGAGCAATTGTTTCAATTGAAAAATTAATCAGATGAAAATGAGATTTCTAAGCATATTTTTTCTGGTTTTGGGGGGCGTAGCACTGTTTGGCCAGGTGGCTAAACCCAGCAAGGGTACCTATGCTTTGACCAATGCCAGCATTCAAACCGTAACCAAGGGTTTGGTGCAAGGCACCCTAGTAATCCAGGATGGAAAAATTACTGCCCTGGGTGCCAACGCTGCTGTGCCAACTGGCGCACAAGTCATCGACTGTAAAGGTTTGACCTTGTATCCCGGGTTGATTGACGGGGGCACTCAATTGGGCTTGGTGGAAGTAGAATCCGTCGACGTGACCAATGACGATGACGAGTTGGGCGACCTCACCCCGCAGGTAGAGGCCCTTACTGCGGTCAACCCCAACGCAACAGCCATTCCGGTTACCCGTGTAAATGGAGTGACTACGGCCTTGGTTGCACCTACTGGTGGTCGCTTTCCAGGCACAGCATCCCTGATCAATCTGGTGGGCTATACGCCAGATCAGATGTTTGCCGGATTCAAAGGTATGATCATGAATTTCCCTAGCATGGGCCGTTCAGGAGGTTTCTTTGGTCCCCAGCGTACTGAGGAAGAATTGAAAAAAGAGCAGGAAAAAGCCTTGTCTAAGCTCAATGAGATTTGGGAAGGTGCAAAATTTTATGCCAAAGTAGATTCAGCTGCGCAAAAAGACGCGAGTGTAAAAGTACCATACAATCCAGAAATGGCAGCTTTGGCACCGGTAGTTCGTGGTCAGATGTTGCTGATGATCGAAGTGAATCGCGCGGAAGACATTGAAGGTGCGATCAAATGGGTAGAAAGCAAAAAAATCACCAAGGTGGTTTTCACCGGAGTAGCTGAAGGCTGGCGGGTAGCCGATAAACTGGCCAAGGCAAAAATTCCGGTCATCACTGGCCCGGTAATTGCCCTGCCTACTCGTTCTTCCGATCGTTATGATAAAGCTTATGCCAATGCCGGTTTGATGCACAAAGCAGGTGTCAAAGTAGCATTGCGGACTTTTGAAGTGGAAAACGTGCGGAATCTTCCCTTTAATGCGGGCTTTGCAGCGGCTTACGGGCTAGGCAAAGAGCAGGCACTAAAAGCGATCACCATCATTCCTGCCGAGATTTTTGGCGTGGATAAAAACCTTGGTTCGCTGGAAGTGGGCAAAAGTGCGACCTTGTTCGCCACCACGGGCGATGCCCTGGAAACCAAGTCACAAATCAAATACTTGTTTATCGACGGCTGGCAGGTGCCCCTGGATAGCCGGCATATTCAGTTGTACCATGAGTTTTTGAAGCGCTCACCGGGACTGGATAAGTAATAAGGATGGGGTTGTAGAGACGTTGCATGCAACGTCTCTACAACCCCATCCTTATTACTTATCCTTCCTTTTTTTCCCTTCCTCTGATAGCATCATCCCATCGTTCCGTGTCAAAGTTTTGATGTATTCCACCCTTCTGAAGCGCAGTGCGCTCCAATCTTCGTTGACGGCCACCATTCTTACTGGTTCCAGGTTGAGCTTGCCCAAAGCTGCCCAACCGGTATCCCGATTAAAGTTGCACTTGTAGCGTTTGGAAGTACCTTTTGGATATACAAACCAAAGGATGGTGTCACCTTCCAGGCGGCTTTCAAGGGTGTGGGCAATGGCCTCTATCTCGGACAATTGGGTCACGAAGAACAGTGCAAATTGAGGCTTTTCTACTTTATCCAGGCTATCGACCAGTTCGGTTACACTTTGGACATAACGGGCAAAGTCGCTCAATTCCACGGGCAGATTGAGCAAAAGCACGGGAGATTGATCCTTGTAGTTGAGTTTTTTGAGGAGCTGTTCCATGTGAGCTAAGGGCTAATCTTGATCGTTTTCATTGGCAGAAGCCAATAATTCTTCAATGTAAACGATCTCCTTATCGACTATTATGGCAATTTCGGCGGCACTCATTTTTACAATTTCATGCAAATAGCGAATAGTATTGTCCAGGCGAAGACGTTCCTCTTCTGCTTTTTGGCGCTCTTCCTCTGCTTTTTGGCGCTCTTCCTCTGCTTTTTGACGCTCTTCCTCCTCGCGACCTATTGCTTCAATTACGGCCTGCCGCTCTTTGTCCAATAACTCCTGAGCTTTTTTCTTTTCCTCTTTGAGGAGCGTCTCGGGATCGTAGCCAAATACATGTTCGTATAGCCCTACCGCAAATTCTTTTGTTCCTTTAGAAATAGTCATGGCTTCTGCATTTGGAAAAACTAAGGAAAATTGAGTTTCTTGAAATTCGTTCTCCAGTTTTTGAGGCAAATTTACATAATCCCTTACAAAGATAAGCATCTTTACAATCTTGTCAATGCCGATATCTTGAGACTTAACCAAGGCAAATAACTGGTTTTTTAGCCCCAATCGGACTTTAGGTTTGTTTCGACTTTGGTAAGCGTATAAAGCGGCAAGCATAGCCAATGCAAAAGGATTGTTTGAAACTTTAAGCAAATGTTCTTCCTCTAATTCTGCGGCGATGACTGTGCCAAATTTATACTCGATACTTGTACCAAAAGTATCGCTATAGTAACTGCGTTCTTCCGCAGGAGGAGGCGCGCCAGTAAAAATGGCCATCGCGGTGATATTATCCAATCCATAGCGCAATCCAATTAATGCCCGATAGACAAACATACGTCGCCCAAAGCCTTTCTCTTTTTTATGCTGAAATTCTACATGCACAAAAACAAAGTGCTCCAATCCATTTTTCAGGTACACTTTGACCAGTTTATCGGTTTGTCTTCGTTTGCCTCGTACTTTAAATTTTCCACGTAACGCATTAATCAATTCTTGCTCTAGAAAAGTATAGCCTCGATCCCAGTCGATAGCCGCGTACAAAAGCGGGTTAGCAAAAGCAATGAGATCAGGGAAGAAATCAGTAATGAAATCTTTGAGCAGCGCGTCGTAGTCAATAGGTTTCGCCATATTTTGGGTTTAGGTGACCATTAAACCCAAAAATAGCATGTTTTGATTTTTTACCAAAAAAAGTTTTATTTATTTTTTATAAACACTTATTTTTTATTAAACCGTGCAAAAACCCCCAACGGCAAATTCCGCCTCGCCTGATCCTGAATGTACAACTCCCCATTTTCTACCTCTTGTGCAAATGGAAAATATTGTTTAACCAGGTTTTCGGCAATCAGGGCCGAGAAGCCCATCGAGTACAAATTAAGGATCAACAAATGATGTTCTGGGTCCAGAATTTGCCCACAATGTTCCAGGAGTTCAGGCAAATGTTTTTCCAACAACCATTTTTCACCCTCGGGGCCACGGCCGTACGCAGGTGGATCGAGGATGATCGACTGGTACTTGCGGCCTCTTTTGGCTTCTTTGCGCACAAATTTCAGGGCATCCTCCACCGTCCAGCGAATATTGCTCAGTTGGCTGGCTTCCATGTTTTGGCGGGCCCAGCTCACTACGGGTTTAACCGAATCGACGTGCACCACATCGGCACCCGCAGCTTTGGCCGCTAAGGAGGCGCCGCCCGTATAGGCAAAAAGATTGAGCACCACGGGTTGATTGACGTCCATTTGCTGTAGACCTCGGTAGATGTAGTTCCAGTTTTCGGCCTGCTCCGGGAAGATACCAACGTGTTTAAAGGCAGTAAGCCCCAGACGGAAAGTCAGGTGCATGCCCTCATGGTGGTAGCGGACGTGCCATTGTTCGGGCATGCCGGGTTTGAGTTCCCAGTTGCCGTCCTCGGCGCTGGCGGCAGCTCCAGATTTGCGGTTAAAAGTAGCCTGGGCTTTTTTATTCCACTCTGCTTCGCTCAGTGCTGGCGACCAGATGGCTTGTGGCTCCGGGCGGGAAAGGACGTATGGCCCAAAGCGTTCCAATTTTTTAAAATTGCCGCTATCGATGAGCTCGTAATCTTCAAAAGGAGGTAAGGGTAATGCCTGCATAGTTGCGAATACACCAAAATAAAAGCTTCAGAGTAGGTAAAGTGCACGAATTTGTGCAGTTTTAGCACTCTATTTTATTAAGGTGAAGTAGTAAAGATATGTCAAGCGCAAAGATAATCAGCAGTCTGCAAAATCCATTGATTAAAAACATTGGCAGTTTACTGGAGAAGGCCAGAGAACGGCGCAAACAGGGTTTGTTGGTGGCGGAGGGATTGATCGAAGTAGGGATGGCCTTGCGCGCAGGTTATGAGGTAGAACATCTTTTGTACAATCCCGACATTACTTCTGAAGAAAATATTCAACAAGTTTTGAAGTACCAGCCCGCCGGAGCTCAGCAATTGATTCAGGTAAATGGGCCGGTGATGGAGAAAATTGCTTATCGGGCAAACGTGCCGAATGTAGTCGCCGTATTGCGCAGCAAATCCCCGGCTTTAAACGAATTTAAGGTTAAAGAAAATCCCTTAATCTTGCTCCTCGAAACGGTGGAAAAACCTGGCAACCTGGGGGCCATTCTGCGCACTGCTGATGCCGCTGGAGTAGATGCGGTGTTGTTGTGCGACCCCCAGACGGATTGGTATAACCCCAACGTAATTCGAGCCAGTTTGGGCGCAGTGTTCACCGTACCCACGTTTAGCATAACCGCTGCAGACGCATTGGAATGGTTGCAAAAACACCAGATTCGGATTTTTGCAACCCACCTGGAAGCGAGCTACCCCTATTACGATTGTGATTTACAAGGCCCCACCGCCTTGGTGATGGGAACGGAAGCAGATGGGATTTCTACATTTTGGATTCAAAACGCCTACCAGCGGGTGATTATTCCAATGCATGGCCTGGTCGATTCAATGAATGTTTCCGTTTCAACGGCTATTTTGTTGTTCGAGGCTTTGCGGCAAAGAAAATAGGCAATAAGGCCAATAAGGTTGAGTGATCATTAGATTTTTGCGGAAAACTGTGGCTATTTGCTTTTATTTCGTCATAAAGTAAATGACTTAGGGTAAATTTGTTATAAAAGGCTTCACAAGTTTTTTATTTTGACGACAAATCAAAAAACAAAACACTTAACCCTATTTCTATTGATCACAAGCGACAGATTATGAACACGGACAAATCAGCGATTTTCAACTCTATAGTTTTGGTATTTTTCTTTGCTTTAATCAGCAATGTACTGGTGGCACAGGAAGACCACAGCACTCCTTTACCTCCTCAAGCAGGTAAGGCAGACACAGATGGACCCCATCTTTTTTACCGTAAAAACAAGGTGTACATTCGGAAAATCCAGATGCAGGACACCACCGCCATAGCGACCCTAGATTCCATTGAGGCCAAACAGAAGGATGCTATAAAAATTGAATGCCGTTTCACTAAAAACCCAGAGTGGAATTTCAGCACCAAACTGAAATCAAAGCTGAAGATTGAAAATACAGAATACCCTAAAGTTGAAAAACTCTTGGCGGTATCTGACATTGAGGGCAACTTTGGATCTTTTCGCAATTTTTTGATTTCACATAAAGTAATCGATGAGCAATACAACTGGATCTTCGGCAAAGGGCATCTCGTTTGTGTAGGTGATTTTTTTGATCGGGGAACCAATGTCACTGAAACACTTTGGCTCATTTATGACTTGGAAGACAAGGCTAAAGCTGCCGGGGGGTATGTGCATTACATTTTGGGCAATCACGAGATTCTGAACATGTCCAATGATCATCGCTATGTGCATCCCAAATACATGCGCAATGCCGATTTGTACCAGGAGCCCTATGTCAACTGGTTCAAGAAGTCCACCGAACTGGGCCGCTGGCTGGAGACCAAAAACGTGGTGGAAAGAATTGGAGACTTCATCTTTGTCCATGGTGGATTGGCACCTGACTTGAACTACATAGACAAAACCCTTTCCGAAATCAACAATATGATGCGCCCATTTTACTTCATATCCGAAGATGTGTTCCGTATCGACGACGAGGTCCTGAGGTTTATGTTTGATGCCAATGGCCCACTTTGGTATCGAAACTATGTGATGGGTCAGGCACAGGATGTTGAGATTGCAGAATCCTTGCGGAAATTCGGGGCCAAACACATCATAGTAGGCCATACGCTGGTCAATGCCGTTAAAACTTTTTATGGGGGTAAGGTCATCGCTATCGATACCCGCCATGTCGATCCCAATTCAACTGCATTCCTGTATGAAGGGGGGAAATTTTTCCGCATTGATCAACTGGGCAAGCGAGGGGAATTAAAATTTTAAGCAGTGAAAGGGAAAATGCCAGTAGCATCAAAAAGTTACTGGCATTTTTTTGTTAAAAATAACTACAAAAATAGTTGATAAACTATAAAACTAGTTGTATGTTTGTCCTACACAATTAAGCAATACAATGAAGCGACTTACGCGCAAAGAAGAAGAGCTGATGCAAGCCCTGTGGAAACTGGAACGAGCCTTTGTCAAGGACCTCATCGAGCTACTGCCCGAGCCAAAGCCGCACTACAACACGGTATCAACGGTGATTCGTAGATTGGAAAGTGAACCCTACGGCTTCGTAACGCATGAAGACTTTGGGGGTACTCACCGCTACTTACCCAAGATCAGCAAGGAAGCCTATCAACGCCAGTTCCTGGGGGATTCCATGACTGCGTATTTCGACAACTCCTACAAGAACATGGTGGCATTTTTTGCCCGTGAGAAAAAAATTACGCCTGAAGAACTGAAAGACATCTTAAAAGCCATTGAAAAAGGAGAGTAAGTGACCTCGCCCGTCGAAAGCCTCTCGTAATAGTGTAATACCCCATGCAAAGTTTGGTTCTTTACCATTTGCTACAGGCAGCTGTATTGCTGCTTACTGGTACGCTGTTGTACTGTTTATTGTTTTGGCGCAGTACCTTCTTGCGCTGGAACAGGGTTTTGTTGTGGAGCATCTTGCTCGCTTCGCTGATCCTGCCATTCGTGCATTTGCCAGCAGCATGGACAGTTCAATTTTGGCAAAAAAAGGAGGCAATCGCTACACCTAAACCTAATTTGGAAACAGGTGGAAGCTTGCCTGAACCCCAATTTTTTTATGAAATAAATCCAGCCAAGCAAGTAAATCCAGCCCAGGTGACGGAGAACCTTTCGGCAAAACAACCCCAGATATCAATCACCCCACTGCTGTTTTTTCTCTATTTTCTAGGTTGTTTTGTTTTTGGCATACGCTTTTTGATACACTTGTTTTCCTTGTTTAAACTATTCCGAAAAGCCCACCTTGAGCAAAGGGATGGCTATCGATTGGCTTTTTGCCAGGAGGAATTGTCCCCTTTTGCTTTTGGGCGTACCATTTTTTTACCCGTATCCTTGCTACAAAGTGCAGAGCTGGAATTGATCCTAACCCACGAGTTGGCGCATGTTCGACAGCGACATACCCTGGATATTTTGGCGGCAGAGTTGCTGCTCATCTGGCAGTGGTTCAATCCAGGTGCCTGGCTGTACCGTCGATTGGTAGAAACGAACCTCGAATACCTGGCTGATCGCAGTGTATTGCAAAAACAGTGGAATAAAAAACAATACCAGCTGAGTTTGCTGAATTGGTCAAATGCCACTACCAATAATCGCCTCTCTACTTCTTATAATTTTTCACTGCTCAAAGAGAGAATTATGATGATGAATCGGAAACCAGTGTCAAAATTGTATTTGTTGGGTTATGCAGTGGTTTTGGTGATCCTGCCGATGCTGTCGGTTTTTAACCAGCCAGTATTTTTGCAGGTACAAGAAATCAACTCAGACCCAAAGCTAAAACGCCCACTGGATCAGCAAAAAGTAAACCCCGATTTGAGTTTGGCAGAGGATGAATCCGTTCAAGGTCCCAGGATTGAAATTAGTCAAATCAATGTCACTGCAAAAATACCAGAACAAGTTCCAAGCGTATCCAACATCGAACCAGACGAGCTAAAGCCCGATTCCTCGGATTTTTTCATCGTGGTTGGGCCAAACGCGACAGAAATAGAAATGGAAAAATTGAGCAAGATTCGTTTATCCTTTGGTAAACAACTAATCCTGAATAGAAGTGCAGACAATAAACTTGTGGGCTACACCATAAAAGGGGCAATAGGTGCATGTGGAAATTCAATACCCACGGGGAAAGATGACCTTCCTAGTATTGTGTATAGCAAAAAAATGTCTTGTGGTTCTTCAAATTACTTGCGATTAAATATTCTGGATGAAATTCTGGCAGCTGATTGGAGTAAAATCAAAATTTACTGTATCGGCTTGCCAACCACAAAACAAGCAATCGCTGCGCTTCGCCCCCGGGCTTTGGCGTTTTTTGAAGCGGAAGAGGCTCAAAAATTAGCCCGGCTAAGAGCCGTAAATTGGGTATATACTTATGATTATGGACATCAATCCTATGGTTCTTCGGAGAGGGCGCTAACCCTGCTTAAGAATAAAGTACAGAAATGTATAGATGCAAAACTGGAGTTGATCGTAACGATCAATGGAGGAGCACCACAAAATACCTTACCTGCCCTGGAAAACTTGAAACTAACCCAAATCAAAGCCTGCGACCGGAAAACTGATTATTACCAGGAGAATACGACGAAGCTGATCAAAGAAGAAATTTCTGGACTAAGGGTGGATATTTTCACCGAAGAAAATTGATCACCCCAACAAAGATCAGCCATGATTAACCCTGCCCTAACCTACTGTTTGACCACCGCTGCAATCCTCGTCACCGGAGCGCTGCTGTATTATTTGTGTTTTTTGAAGAGCACTTTTTTGAACTGGAACCGCCGCTTGCTTTGGGGACTTTTGTTAGCTAGCTTAGTCGTTCCGCTGATCCAAGTACCGGAAACCTGGACGATTTGGCACAAAATGCCGGTTAAGCAAAGTGAAACACTAACGAGTAGAGCAGGGAAAGTGGATAAGGGTGTCCAATCACTTCTTGAGCAAGAATTTAGTGAACGTGTTCAGATAAGTATAGCAGATCAATCGGATACAAGGGTAGGTTCAGAACCAGCACCTGAATTTCAGCTCAACTGGTTCAGACTAACCCTCTGGCTATATGGCTTGGGCTGTTTGGCTTTTGGCTTACGCTTTGTCCTTCAAATACTATCGTTGTGGAAATTGTATCACCAAGCACGCATTGAGCAAAGGGACGGTTATCGCTTGGTCATTTACCCTGGAGAGCTGTCTCCTTTTGCTTTTGGCCGCTGCATTTTTATTGCAGCGTCTTTGTATCGAAGCCCCGAATTAGAATTGGTGCTTACCCACGAGTTGGCACATATTCGACAGCGGCATACCCTGGATATTTTGGCGGCAGAGTTGCTGCTCGTTTGGCAATGGTTCAACCCTGGGGCATGGCTGTATCGCTGGCTGGTGGAAACCAATCTTGAATACCTAGCTGATCGCAGTGTGCTGCAACAGCAATGGAATAAAAAACATTACCAACTGAGCTTACTCACTTGGGCCAATATCAATCCTGGTAATCACCTCTCTACTTCCTATAATTTTTCACGCCTAAAAGAAAGAATTATGATGATGAATCGGAAACCTTCCTCCAATCTGTACCTGCTGCGGTATGCAGCAATGGGCATGCTGCTGCCTACTTTTATACTGTTTAACAAACCATCCCAGGCAAGGGTAACAGTAAAAGCATACAACCAATCTGCTTGGCAGGCACTAGACAATAAACCTGTTTTCGAACAGCCTACAATGGTGAATCTTCCAGCTCCCAAGTTCTCGGAAACAGCACTGGTCAAAAATAAGGCTGAGCAGCGCATCCCTATTGCTCAAGACACCGCCAAAGAGGAAGAAATTTCCTTCATGCTGATTGTAAACCCGAACCTGGATGCTGATCAACAAGAAAAAATACGCAACGAAAAATTTCCTTTGGGAAAAAAACTGGAACTAACCAAAAATAGTGCAGGCCGAATAACCGGAGCAAGAATGGTGAACGAAAGTGGTGGAAATTGCTATACGAGTCATGAGGCGAATGATGATTTACCCATCGTTCTGTACGGCGGTAGAAACAGTTGTGGAACAGGCACTTTTGACACTGATGTGTTGGATAAATTAATCGCAAATCAATGGCCCAAAACCATGAAAGTAATGACCTATGGCATTCCCAGTGATCCGCTTCTGTTGGAAGCCTATCGCATCAAAATACTGGCAGCTAAAAGGTTATATGACGAGGAACATTTAAAATTCTTAGCATCGAAAAACTGGATTGTCTATAATTCTAATAGTAGTACGACCTACCGTATGCCAGTCAAAGAAGATAGCTGGAGTCGGGTAAAAAAACAAATTCAGGCTATGGTTGCAGAAGGCAAACCCTATGCGGTAATTGTCAATGGATACACTTATCAATCGGAATTGCCCAGCATTGAGCTTTCCAAAATCGCTAAAATGATCGTTTATGATGAAATGAAGACGGAATACATCGAAGGAACATTAAACGTTAAAAAGTACGAAAAATCAGGACTTCGTGTAGAAATCACTTTGGAGTAAAGACAATCTGCTTGAGGTGTTTTCAGGACTTCAGAAGAAAGCACCTCAGCCCTCCTCCTTCGGAATAACCCCCGCGCCAATTTTCCGCAACATCCTCATCCGCAAGGCCAATGGCAATACATTGTTCAACAGGATCATGATCTGGTTCACCACCCCGGGTATAATGATGCGTTTGCCCCTGAACAAACCATTTAGCGCAATGGGTGCCACCTGATTGGGGTACATCACGACCAGTTTGGCCTTGCGTCCGCTGCGTTGAATGCGTTTGAGGCCATCCTCGTTGGTCACCACCGGGCCGGGGCACAAGGCACTTACACTGACGCCGGTTTCGGCCAACTCTTCGCGCATCGACAGAGAAAAAGCCGTCACGAAGTGTTTGGTTGAGGTGTACGCCGCCTTAAAAGGCATGGGCATCAGCCCTTCCATACTGCTGGTATTGAGGATGTAGGCTTTGTCTAGTTGCTTCAACTGTGGCAAAAAATGATAGGTCATTTCAAACATCACCTGATTGTTGAGCCGCAGCATCGTTTGGTATACACCGAGTGGAATTTTATTCAGGATGTCACCGCGACCAAACCCGGCATTGTTAATCAGGATATCCACGATGTAGCCATTTTCCTGGCACCAGGTATACACTTTCAAGGGTGCATCAGTTGCAGTGAGGTCGATGCCAAAGGGCTGAGCTGCAACCCCATATTTTTGTGCAATTTCGCTGGCCGCAGTATGCAATTCCGGGCCATCCAATGCTACCATCAATACATTTCTGCCCCTTTGGGCGCATTCCTCCGCCAACGCACGACCAATGCCCATGCTGGCGCCGGTAATGAGAGTGTAATGCTTTTCCATAACAAACAACTTAGCGTTTTATTGCCGTTTATTCCGCACTAGTAAACGTTTAATTAGCGGTTTTTCGATCCAGGCAATGGCCGCAAAATAAGCCAAAAGAATTAAAAAGTTGATGCTCAAAATCACCGGAAGTGCTCCATGTGCCAGGTAACGCAGCCCCTCACTCAGGCCGTAAGCGAATAAAGCCAGCAGGAAATACAAGGCCATCCGCCCGAGTGGGTAATGAATAGGATGGTATTTTTGGCCCGCCCAATAACTGACGATGGTCATAAAAACATAACAAATCAATGCAGTCCAAGCCGGGGCATAGTAACCGTACCCTTGCTTGATGAGCACCACATTCAACACAATGGTAATCAGGGCGCCACCCAGGGCCACCCAACCACCAACCGCCGTGCGATCGATTAACTTGTACCAAATGGAAAAAGTAGTAAACAAGCCCAAAAACAAATTGGCCAACAGGAGCACCGGCACTGTATCCAAACCTTCGCGGAAATTTTCACCCAAAAACAAACCCACCCAATCTATATTCAACATTATCCCCAAAAAGGCCACACAGCTCACCAAAGTGAAGGCCTGCGCAACTTGTCCATACACTTTTTCCGAGCCTTTTTCATTCGCATTGCGGAAAAAGAAAGGTTCTGCAGCGTAGTTGAAAGCCTGGGTGAAAAGGTTCATCATCACGGGAATTTTCACCGCTGCGGAATAAACTCCCACTTCTTCCAGGTTGTTGTTCAAATCCCCAACACCTAAGAATTTCAACAAAGGGGTACCTATCAACTGATTGATCACCCCAGCTACCCCGGCCAGGACCAGGGGGAAGGAATAGCGCAACATTTGGCGCAATAATACCCAATCAATCTGCAATTTCATGCGCAGGTAAGTAGGTAGTACCTGCAACAAATTCACGGCACTGCCCACCACATTGGCCAGAAATACATCCCCCACCATATTGTCCTTAAAATGTAGGTATTGCAACCATTGCCAGGCGGCTTTTTGCTCCAGTTTTGGACAAAAATAGAGGTAAAAAAACACCAGCAGAATATTGACAACGACGTTGATCAATTTGATCCCCATGAAGCGCAAGGGGCGATTCTCAAAACGCAGACGTGCAAAAGGTATGGCCGTCAGGGTATCCAACCCCAAAATCAAAATCAGGGCTACAATAAACTCTGGATGCTTCGGATATTGCTGAAGATCAGCAATGGGCTGCGCCAAAAAAAGCGCGATCCCCGTAAAAACGAGCGTAGACAACAACAAAAACAAAGTAGAAGTAGAAAAAGTACGTTCTACGTCTTCCTGTTTTTGAGCGTAGCGGAAATAAGCCGTCTCCATCCGAAAAGTCAAAAGGATATTGAAAAACGCTACGTAAGTATAGAGGTCACTAAAAATGCCATAATCCGCCTTACTCAACACCCGGGTCAAAAAAGGAGTCAACAACACGAAATTGAGCAAGCGTGGCAAAATGCTGCTCATGCCGTAAATGGCGGTTTCTCCGGCGAGTTTTTTGAGTAGAGACATAAAAGCGATCAGCTATGAGCAATCAGCGATCAGCTATGATTGCGCTCGGCAGAGAAAAGCTGATTGCTCATAGCTGATTGCTGATTGCTGATTATTAGTTTTCCCAATTTTTCTTCTCCTGCTCCACATGGTGCAAGACCACCCTTACGCCATATTTTTCCTTAAGGTGTTTGCCCAAGGCATCGGCTGCGTATACGGAGCGGTGCTGGCCCCCGGTGCAACCGAAGTTGACGGTAAGGTTGGTGAAACTGCGCTCAATGTAGTCTTCCACCGCAGCATCCACGATGCGGAATACATTGTGCAGGTATTCGTCCATGGTGCTGTGTTGCTTGAGAAAATTGATGACCGACTCATCGCGGCCAGTCAGTTTTTTATAAGGCTCGTAGCGCCCAGGGTTGTGGATGAAGCGACAATCAAAAACAAATCCGCCACCGTTGCCACTGCTGTCTTCGGGAATGCCACCAGCATGGTACGAGAAGCTATTGATCCCTACCGTGAGCAAACTGGTGCTGCTTTTGATTTTATTGAAGGGTTCAAATTTTTTGGAGTCCAAAATGCGCTGCATCGCCTCCCGCAAATGGGG
Organism: Haliscomenobacter sp.; assembly: GCF_965225875.1. Lineage (GTDB taxonomy): Bacteria > Bacteroidota > Bacteroidia > Chitinophagales > Saprospiraceae > Haliscomenobacter. Next base: position 3,251,231 of record NZ_CBDDBS010000002.1, read on the forward strand.
TAGTTCGATGGGCAATTGCCAGTTTTCCAAAAGCCCCTTGATGTTGCGCAGGCCATGGGGGATACTTTTGAGGAAATGCTCTTTGCGCTCAAACAGTCCCCGGAATCCATATGCCCCCAACACCTGGATGTTGCGGATCAACACGTAGCCATTGTAATGTTCGACGAAACGGTCAGGATTGATCGGCGTTAATTCGCCCGCGACTTTGATGTAATGCTGTAGAATTTCCTGGCGGATATCCGGCGGAATATTGGCTTTGGCCTGAAACAACAAAGAGGCCAAATCGTATTGAAGAGCACCTCGGCGCCCGCCCTGATAATCGATGAAATAGGGTTCGCCACTTTTGATCATGATGTTGCGCGACTGAAAATCGCGAAACAGGAAGTATTGGTTGTCCGCAGTAAGCAGGTAATCAGCCAGGTCGTGAAAGTCTTTTTCCAAGGCTTGTTCATCAAAACGCACCCGGGTAAGCATCAGGAAGTGGTATTTGAAATAGTTCAAATCCCAAAACATGGCCTCCTTGTCGAAGGCTTGCTTGGGGTAGCTGTGCTCGTAGCTCAAGTCCTTCCCCCCGATAATTTGCAAACGGGCCAATTGCTCCACTACCCGTTTGTAGATTTGAGCAAGGTAGTCGGGAAAATAATCGTCGTTTTGCAGCAAAAAGCTGTACAAAGTAGTAGAGCCCAAGTCCTCCTGCAAATAAACTTTGGTGCTTAAATCTTCTGCATAAATTTCTGGTACCGGAAGAGATTTGCTGTGGAAATGACGGCTGTATTCCAAAAAAGCCCTGCTTTCCCGATCATTGGGGCTATAAGTACCTATTGCAGCCTTTTCAGAACCCTGCAAGCGGTAATAAATCCGCTCAGAGCCAGAAGGTGCCAGTGGTAAAATCAATTTAGGACTTTCACCCGCCCACTGCTCAAATAAATCAGCTAGCGCAGCTTCAATTTTTTGTGGAGTCATTCCAGTGTGATGTTTCTCAACTTAAGGGCTATTCAAAATTCAACCGCATCGGCGGTTTGTTACCCCAAAAATTCGGGACAACTCATGTTTGCCCCACTATTTAGGCGCAAAACTATGAAATTATTTCAAGCGGAAACGTTTAAGGAAATTTCGCCAGGACCAAGAGCGGCGGCGTGGCTCGTGGTCGAAGTACTCGCTGCCATACCCATGACCATACCCATACCCATAAGATGAACTGTAACCGCCGTATCCATAGCCATAGCCATAGCCTACTCTGGCCTTCAGACCGTTGAGCACAACTCCCATTTGAGGCAGTTTGTTGTTGCTGTAAATGTCCTCCACCATGCGTAAAAATGGGGTGCGACTCATCCCAAAACGAGTAACAATGATGGCTTGATCGATGTGTTTATTGAGCAAAAGGGCATCGGTAACCAACCCGATAGGTGCGGTATCCACGATGATGTATTGGTAACGCTCCCGCAATTCCTTAAACAATTGAAGCGTTGCATCACTCATCAATAATTCGGCGGGGTTGGGTGGAATAGGGCCACAATCCAGGTAATCTACCAGTGGATGGTCGGGCAAAGGTTTGATGAGCTCATCCAGCGAAGCCTGACCCACCAGGTAATTGGTTACCCCTCGTTCCTCTTGCTGTCCGGTGAGGTAGCGACTCAATTTGGGTTTACGGATATCCAGACCCAACAACAGGGTTTTTTGGCCCGAAAGAGAAATACTGATACCCAGGTTGATGGTGATAAAACTTTTGCCCTCACCACTCACACTGGAGCTGACCAGAATGACTTTTTTAGGTTCCCCCTTTGCCATGTATTGCAAATTGGTGCGCAACATACGGAACATCTCCGCAATGGCAGAGCGACTGCTGCGGTTGACGACAATGGATTTCCCTCCGCTGGATTGCATGATGCCGCCCAAAAATGGAGTGTTGGTATTGCGACGAATGTCGCTTTCGTCGTAAATCCGGTTGTTGAAATAATCAAAAAGGAAGACCACTAGTCCAGGCAATAAAAAGCCCATAAACAAATACAAAGTAAATGTTCTACGCCGATCAGGTGCCACCAAACCCTGCCCAACCGGAGGATTGAGGATGCGGGTATTGGACACCTGGGCTGCAACACTTAAGGCTGTTTCTTCCCTTTTTTGCAAGAGAAACAAAAAGAGTTGTTCCTTAATTTGCTGCTGACGCAAAATCTGGAGCAATTCCCTTTCGTAAGTAGGAATGGCGTCAATTTTATTTTCAATGGGTTTCAACCGTTTGCTAACCTGGGCGCGGCGCTCGTTGAGCTCCCGGCGAATAACCGTGAAATTGTCCGATAGAGGTGCACGTAATTCTTCTATTTTTCGATCCAGGGCTTTTAATGCCGGATTGTTGGGCCCAGCAGTCACTACCAATTTTTTGCGCTCTTGAACGAGTTCATTATAGGATTTAATGATTTCTGCAGCTGCACTACTCGCCAAAATCTCCGAACTCAGCGGTAGGGCTTCATTTTGGGCATTTGGATCATTGAGCTTTTTTTCGATGGCATCAAGCATGGCCATACGCAGATCCAGTTCCATCAATTGTTCATCCGCACTGGATACTTTGCTGAGGTATTCACTGGCTTTACTTTCAATGGCTACCGGGAGGTCTCTGCTGCGTTTGTAACCTTCTACATCTTTTTCTACAAGGTAAAGCTCTTCGGTGATATACCCCAGTCGCTCGTCAATAAATGCAAGGGTTTTTCGGCCAGACTCATTTTTGATTTCAATTTGGCTGCGATCAAACTCATTGACAAGGGTTTTAAATACATCGATACATTTTTCAGCAACAGGGTCGCGCATGCTCAGATTGAGCACGTTAGAACCAGGTACGGGCTGGATTCCCAGTTTGTTGGCGTATTCTGCAGCGGTACCCTCCGGGTAATTGAGCCGAATCAGAAACTCGGTTCCTGGCAAGGAGCTGGCTCGACGTTTTATGGTATATTCAATTTGGTTGTGTACAAATGGCGTATCGTAATGACAAGTTAAAGTATCGTTTTCCCCTTTAACCAGGATAAAATCATAATCGTTCAGGGTACGCACCCGCAACGAGGTGCCGTAGGCCAACAATTGCGGCAAGGCACCTACCAGTACTATTGGGCAATGGGGGCTGTACATTTCACTGGTTTTTACCCGCCCCACGGTGTAATAGGTGATGTTGAGATCCAAAGAATCTACCACTCTGCGCATCAAGGTTGTCGACTTGAGCACCTGAATCTGGTCATCTACATTGGATTCTTGTTCCAAGCCCAGTTTTTCAGTGATTAGTTCTTCCGAAAGGCTACTTCTGGCGTTGTCCTCCAATAAGATGCTACCACCTACCTGGTAAATATTGGTCGCATACCTCAGTTTGAGCCAGGCAATGCCGTACCCCACCATGAGCCCCAGCGCCAACCAATACCAATTGCGCAAGAAGAGGAAAAAAAAGTATTTGATATCCAACTCCTTGTTTCCGCTGGGCGTGGGGGTTGGATTTGAGTAGCTATAGGGTGTAGATTGTGAAGTGTCCATTGCTCAAAAGTACGAAAGGTTTGAAAATTTTCGATCGCTAATTCCAGATAAAGCTGGGATTATTCGCTTCTTTACCAACATCATTGCTCGACCAATGGCCTGATCCATGTCGTAGTAACGGTATTCGCCCAATCGACCACAGATGAGCAGGTTGGGAATATGTTCGGCCCGTTGGCGGTATTGTTGATAAAGTCGCTGATTGGTATCGTCAGGAAAAGGGTATTCATAGTGGTCAATATCCCGCGGGCTAAACGGAGTTTCACGAGTGAGCATTGTGCCCCGAATGAACTGTTGTTGCTCCACGGGCATCAGGTGTTTCCATTCCAGGGTACGGATATGGGGTCCAGTTTCCAGTGCTGGATTGTTGACCTGTGCACAGGGCTGGTACCAATTCCTGTCAGGAAGATACTGGTGTTCTCGCTGTTGCCCGCGGTAGTGCAGACGACCCAGGTCAAAACCAAAAAAAGCATCAATAGGCCCGGTGAAAACCGTAAAAGCAGCAGGTTCAAAGGATTTCTGGTGTTGCAGGTAATCTACCCCAAGATGTAGCTCTATTCCCTCCAACATTTTGTCCATCCATTGGGCATATCCATTTGCAGGAATACCTTGCCATTGGTAGCCGGGAGTCAAATGCGGATCATCATCGTAATGAATCTCAAAACGTTTGACCAAATCTGGGCTAAGTTCCCTGGGGTTTACGCCCCATTGCTTGAATGTATAGTTCTTGACAAACTTTTCATAGACTTCCTGTGGCATCAAGCGCAGAGCTGCCTCTTCAAAATTGGTGGCTGGAAGTTTAGACGGTGTATGAATTCTGGAATTCAGGTATTGCTCAGCACCAATCCGTCGCAGGTAAGCAGCCGCGATCGGCCAATTTTCATATTGCCCTTCAATTTGCGATTTTACTACAGCGCGATAAGGCAAAAACGTTCCAAAGCGTTGCACATAGTCCCAAATCATCTCCGAGTTGGTGCGGAAATAGTGTGGCCCATAGCTGTGTACCCGAATTCCTGAAGGATGCAAAAAGTCGTGAACATTGCCTCCGACGTGTTTGCGGCGCTCAAATACCGTAACTGCAAAGCCCTGATCCTGCAACAAGCGTGCAATGGTAGCTCCGGTTAAACCAGATCCAATAATATGGACATTGGCCCTCATCGGCTAAAAAGGGCGATGATCAAGGTAATCAATGACAATCCGGCTGAGCCAAAGGTCAAGAAGCGACTGGTTTGGTCGGTAATCCCTCCCACCTTGGCTTTGGTCGGTTTGACATAGATAAAATCATTTTGTTCGAGGTAAAAATAGGGTGAGGCAAAAATGCCCGGATCCTGGAGATTCAATTGGACGTACTGGCGTTGGCCATCTTTTTCACGGATCAACAGAATATCGGTGCGATCGGCGTAAGGGGTCAAATCACCAGCCATCCCAAACGCTTCCAGCAATGTCACTCTTTTATTCGAGATGCGAATCAAGCCGGGTTGTGAAACCTCACCCAACATGGTGATTTTGAGGTTTAAAAACCGTAGACTGACTACTGCATCTGTTACGTGGGGCAAAATGCGGTTGAGAATGGTGTCGTGTGCTACCCCCAGGGTTAAGCCCCCTACTTTTATCCTGCCAACTACAGGGAAATCGATGTACCCGGCACGATCAACAAAATAACCAGTGAAAAGCTCTAAGGAATTGACCCCCGTTCCACCAGCACTCTGCTGCATTAAATTGTTGTTTTGTTGACTGCCTGCTGCACCCGCCTGAGGGACAAATGCTCTAATCGCGTCCGGTTCAAAACTACTCACATTGATTTGTAACAAATCCTCGGGCTGAATGCTCAGGTCGATGGAATTAGCAATAGCCTCCACCTTATTAAAAGGCAGTGGCCCTTGGTTGAAATTGACCAGTTGTTTGTGTTGCACACAGGAGCAGGTCAACAGGAGTAGGGAGAAGAAGTACAGAATCCGCATGGATCAATGGTTTGAGGGGTAAAGAGAGGTTGAGGAGTTGAGAAGTTGAGAAGTTGAGGCTACCGCGAAGGACTTAGACAAGGACATTGTCAAAATCGCTGGCGGTAGCCTCAACATCTCAACATCTCAACTTCTCAACTCCTCTCAACCAAATTATCGTTTACGTTCAAAAATATCAATGAATACATCAGCTATCCGCTCGGCAGCCTTACCATCCCAAAGGGGCGGAATGCTACCCTTTTTTCCCCGGCCTTCCAGCGCTTCCAGCATGTGTTGATGCACGGTTTCCGGGTTGAGGTCAGCTAGTAAGGTGTTGGTTCCTAAGTCTACAGTAACCGGACGTTCAGTGCTGCTGCGGAAAGTCAGGCAGGGTGTTTGCAAAAAGGTCGTTTCCTCCTGAATGCCCCCCGAATCCGTGATCACCAACGCAGCACCTTCCATTAAACGCAAAAATTCCAGGTAACCCAATGGCTCCGTAGTAATTAGATTCGGAATGCGCTCAAAACGTTCCAGCAAGCCAAAGTTCTCCAGATTTTTGAGTGTGCGTGGATGCACCGGGAACACCACCTGCCGGTATTGCACGGCATCTTCAATGATACTCAGTATAGATGTCAAACCTTCTACAAAGTCAACATTGGAAGGGCGGTGCATGGTCATCAGGACATAACTCTGGTCTTGAATAGCTGGTTTATTGGGCAGAACCGCACTGTAACTCAACTGCCGTGCCCGCGCCTGGTAATGCACCAGGGAATCAATCATACAATTGCCAACAAAAAAGATCCGCTCATCGGGTACATTTTCTTTGGCCAGATTGATCATGCCACTCATTTCTGTAACAAACAAGTAATCAGAAATACTATCGGTCAAAATCCGGTTGATTTCTTCAGGCATACCCCGATCACCACTGCGCAATCCCGCTTCTACATGCGCTACCGGGATATTCATTTTTACGGCTACCAGGGCACAAGCAATGGTAGAATTGACGTCGCCAACGACCAACACAAGATCGGGTTGTTCTTTTTGCAAAACCTCTTCAAACGCCAACATGATTTTGGCCGTTTGTTGGGTATGCGAGCCACCTCCTACGCCCAAAAAATAATCGGGATTCGGCAATTCAAGCTGGGTGAAAAATACGTCGCTCATTTTGGCGTCGTAATGTTGTCCCGTGTGGACAATTTTGGACTCCAGTTCTGGCCGGGCTTGAAAAGCACGGTGCAATGGAGCAACTTTCATAAAATTGGGCCTAGCGCCAACAATGTTGAGGATTTTCATGTGGATTATAAATTGAGTAGGTCCTGGTTTTTGAATGTATGGCGTTGCAAAATCCGCAAAATTTCCTTTTGCCGGAGGGCAGCCTGTAGCTCGTGCAAATGCCGGATATTGTGCATATCGGTGCCTAGGTAGCTCACCATGTCTTTGTCCAGCAGGGTCTTGGCCCATTTTGCTACCTGAGGCCCATAGTGCCCGGTAAGAGAAAGGATGTTGACTTGTAAGTCGCAACCCAGGTCACAAATGCGTTCCAAAGTTCCAAGGTTACCAATGTAATAGCTGTAGCGTTCCGGGTGGGCCAGAATGGGGGAATACCCCTGGAGCCGCAATTGGAAAATACGGTTTTCCAAATCGGGCGGTGCACCAAAAAAAGACAATTCTACCAAAATACGTTTACCGGGCATGGGCAAAATATCCCCTTTTGCAAACAATTCAGCGGTATAGTTGTCGAGGTTGTATTCGGCGGAGGCTTCCAAGCGAAAAGTTAAACCTGCTTGGTGAATGGCACGGCGTAATTCTTCCCAACCATTTTGAATGATAGCCCCTGTGTTCGGATAATAATCTCCCATCACATGGGGCGTAGTAATGGCGCCGCTGTAGCCCAACTGAATGAGCCCTCGGATCAGTTCAAGGCTTTCCTCTATGGTTTCAACACCATCATCAATCCCGGGGATGAGGTGCGAATGCATGTCCATTCCCAACACCGAAAAGTCGCTGGGCTGGGTAGAATGCTGACCTGAACTGCGTGAGAATAATTTTCCAAACATAAGTTTAGTAATGGGGCAAACATAAGTTTTCATTTTCTCTGGGCAAAAGGGTTAGATAAAAAACTTAAAATGAAGCGTTTACTTATCTAATCCTTTGGTAAAATGAAATACTTATTTTTTATTGCCCTAGGCTTGATAATACCAGCGGTACCAGTCAATGAAACGTTGAATCCCGGTTTGTACCGAAGTGGCTGGTTTGTACCCCGTATCCACTTCCAAATCATGCACATCGGCAAAGGTAGCTGCTACATCACCGGGTTGCATGGGTAGCAATTCTTTGATGGCTTGTTTTCCCAGAGATTTTTCAATCGCTTCAATGAATTCCGCCAATTGAACGGGCTGGTTGTTGCCAATGTTGTACACGTGGTAAGGAGCGCTGGAATGGGCCGGATCCACAATGGCCGGGTTCCAGTTCGGATTGGCCACCGGAGGGCGATCAGCCACCCGAATGATTCCTTCAACGATATCGTCAATATAGGTAAAATCCCGAATCATTTGCCCATGATTGAATACCTTGATGGGCTCTCCAGCTAAAATGGCTTTGGTAAACAAAAATAGCGCCATATCTGGCCTACCCCAGGGACCATAAACCGTAAAAAAACGCAAACCCGTAGTGGGCAGCCCAAACAAATGGCTATAAGTATGGGCCATGAGTTCATTGCTTTTTTTACTGGCTGCGTACAAGGAAACCGGATGGTCCACATTGTGGGCCGTTGAAAAAGGCATTTCACTATTCAATCCATACACACTTGAACTGCTGGCGTATACCAGGTGCTGCACTTGTTGGTGCCGGCAGCATTCCAGAATATTGACAAAACCCACAATATTGCTGTTGATGTAAGCATGTGGGTTGATCAAACTATAACGTACCCCAGCCTGAGCTGCGAGATTGACTACTACATCGAATTTTTCAGCTTGAAACAATTTTTCCAATCCGGCCAGGTCTTCCAATTGCAGCTGAATAAAGGAAAAAGAGCTTTTTTCGCTTTTGCACAAAAGACCAGCTTGAATCCGGCTGCGTTCAATGCCCAATTGGGTCAGGCGGGCATATTTCAACTCAACATCGTAGTAGTCGTTCAAACAGTCCAAACCTACCACTTCGTCGCCACGCTCCAGTAGTTTTTTAGATAAGTGAAATCCAATAAAGCCAGCTGCGCCGGTCACTAAGATACGTTTCATTACAGTCAATAATTAATACATTAAGTAGTGGGGCAAAAATAAGTGTTCATTTTTTCTGAGTCAAAGAATTAGGTAAGGCACTTAAAGTGAGCCGTTTACTTGTCTAATCCTTTGGTAAAGTAAAATACTTATTTATTATCGCCCCTAAGCCGCTCCCCGTTTGTTGGACAAAGGCCGCAATATTTCCGGAGCCACTTGCATGCGCAGCGAATAGCCCAGACTTTCCAATTCCACCACAAAGTTTTTGGAGCCCAAACCCTGCAACAACCTTCCGCGCAGGCCAAACAAACTGCCACTAATGATCTCTACTTCTTCGCCAATTTTAAACACCCCTCGATCTACTTCAACATTGGCGACCTCACCAGTTACCCGCCGCATGATGTCAATTTCAACTTCGGGAATGGCAATTAAATCTTTGGCTATTTTGACAAAATGCGTCACATCGGGGGTTTCGAGCACAGGGACGTACTGGTCCTTGACGATTTGTACAAAGACGTAGCAATTAATCAGTGGGAGTTCAACCTTTTTGATCTTGCGCGTATACACACGGGTCACCTTCTGCAAGGGGAGGTAACTCTTGATGCCCTTGTCGCACAAGTACTTGCTCACCAATTTTTCCCGCTTGTATTTGGTGCATACCGCAAACCAGCGAGGTTCTAAAGCGTCAAGCATAATTTTGTTGTTTACAGTGTGGGTGTTTAATCTAAATGAATATTAGTACCAGATCACAAACGCCAATAGGCAATATTCAAGTCATCCGCAGCTTTACGCGAGTGGATGCCCTTAAGATCTAACAATAGAGGCTTGCCATTCATCAGTTTGCGCAGCTCTTCAAGCGGCATTTCTACAAAAGGTTGATGGGCTACCGCAATGATGACAGCATCGTAATTGTCTTCGGGTTCAGTAATCATGCTTAGTTGGTACTCGTGGGCCACCTCAGCAGCAGCCGCAAAAGGGTCTACCAAATGGGTGGTAATCGAATATTGCTGTAGTTCTCGGACCAAATCCGCCACTTTAGAGTTGCGGATATCGGCCACATTTTCCTTAAAGGTAATCCCTAATACCAATACTCGGCATTGTCCAGGGTTTTTGCCTTTTTGAATGAGCATTTGTACAAGTCGCTTAGCCACGTAAGCGGGCATCTCGTCGTTGATTTTGCGGCCGCTTGTGATCACATGAGGCGTATAGCCCAATTCTTTTGACTTGTGCAAAAGGTAATAGGGGTCCACGCCAATACAATGTCCACCTACGAGACCAGGATAAAATTTTAAAAAATTCCACTTGGTCCCGGCAGCTTCCAATACCTCCCGGGTATCAATGCCGATGCGGTCAAAAATCACCGATAGTTCATTCATAAACGCGATGTTGAGATCGCGCTGGGTATTTTCGATCACTTTGGCAGCTTCGGCCACTTTGATCGAACTGGCCTGGTATATCCCAGCTTCGATAACGCTGCCATACACCTGAGCAATCAACGCACATGCTTCGGCGTCGCTACCCGATACCACCTTGAGGATTTTCTCAACGGTATGTTCCTTGTCGCCGGGATTGATCCGTTCTGGCGAATAACCTACTTTAAAGTCCTGGCCAAAACTTAAACCCGATTCCCTTTCCAGAATGGGCACACAATCTTCCTCAGTACAACCCGGATAAACCGTGGATTCAAACACTACATAATCCCCTTTTTTCAACTGCTTGCCCACCGTTTGGGAGGCTTTGAGCAGGGGGGTTAAATCAGGGTTGTTGTGCTCATCAATGGGGGTCGGCACCGCCACAATGTGAAAATGTGCCCGCTGCAAATCTTCGACATCATGGGTAAACTGGATGTCTGCTCCTTTGAATGCAACGGCAGTAAGTTCCTGTGAAGGATCTATGCCCGCCTGCATTTGAGCCACCCGGGCTGCATTGATGTCAAAACCAATGACCCGGAATTTTTTGGCCAAAACCAGGGCCAGTGGCAAACCCACGTACCCCAATCCTATGACTGAAACCAACTTTTTCTTCTGTACAAAATCTTCAATCCCCATCTCGTTTGCTTTCCAGTTAGTGGCCTAATTAGTGGGCAAAAAAAAATGAACATTTATTTTTTTATCGCCCAAAGCTTTTCACTGACTCAACAATGTAGTTCAATTGTTCTGAATCCAATTCGGTGTGAATGGGTAAGGACAATACTTCCTGGCACAATTGCTCCGTGACGGGTAAATGTGTCAGATCGGTAAAAGGTCGGAAGGCATCCTGTGCGTAAAGCGGTACCGGATAATAAATCATCGTGGGCACCCCTTTTTGCTGGAGATACGTTTGCAGGGCATCGCGTTGCCCGTTTTTAACCAACAACGTATATTGGTGAAAAACGTGGGTGGATTTGGGATGGCGTACTGGGGTTTGAATCCAGTCCAAACCAGCCAAAGCCTGATCGTAAAAATCGGCTGCGGCCTGACGTGCAGCGGCGTATTCATCCAAACGTTTGAGCTTGACACCCAGCACCACTGCTTGAATGGCATCCAGGCGCGAGTTGACGCCAACCACATCGTGGTAATAACGCCGCACCTGACCGTGATTGGCCACCATCTGCATCTTTTGGGCCAAATCGGCCCGGTTGGTGCTAATGGCACCGCCGTCGCCGTAAGCGCCCAGATTTTTGGATGGGTAAAACGAAGTACAGCCAATGTGGCCAATGGTACCCGTTTTGGCCCGGTTGCCATCACTAAAGGTATAGTCCGCTCCGATGGCTTGTGCATTGTCTTCAATGACCCAAAGCCCATGTTCCTGCGCCAGGGCCATAATTGGTTCCAGGTCGCAGCTTTGGCCAAAAAGGTTGACTGGTACAATGGCTTTGGTGCGAGGGGTAATGGCTTTGGCAACGATTTCCGCCGTCAGGTTAAAAGTGTCGTAATCCACATCCACCATTACGGGCTTCAGGCGCAGCAAGGCAATGACTTCGGCGGTGGCCACATACGTGAATGCTGGTACAATCACCTCGTCGCCGGGCTGTAAGTCGAGTGCCATCATCGCGATTTGTAAGGCATCGGTGCCGTTGGCGCAGGGAATCACGTGTGCGGTGCTCAGGTATTGCTGCAATCCTTCCTGGAAAGCTTTCACCTTTGGGCCATTGATGTAAGCGGTCGTATCGAGTACTTCCAAAATACCCTGGTCAATTTCGTCTTTGATCTTCAGGTACTGCCGCTTCAGGTCAACCATTTGGATGGCGTGCATAATTTAAACCTTTGCCAGCGCTTTGCCCGCAATCGTCTTACCAATCGCCAAACTGGCGGTGGCAGCTGGAGAGGGAGCGCTGCATACATTAATGATATTGTGGTCCTCAAAAATGAGGAATTCGTCAATCAATTTGCCTTCAAGGTCGCAGGCCATGGCGCGTACACCGGAACCTCCACGTTGCAGGTCGTCAAAACCCACTTCGGGAATCAGGTGTTGCAAGGCTTTGACAAAGGCAGCTTTGGAGTAGGAGCGTTGCATTTCGCCCAGGCCATAACGCCAGTGTTTGGCGGCCAGCCGCAAAAAACCGGGGTAAACCAAGGTTTCGGCCAACTCGCCTACGTTGATGTCCCAACGGCTATAACCTTCTCTACGGAAGGCCAGAACTGCATTAGGCCCAGCTTCAATTCCCCCCTCGATCATGCGGGTATAGTGTACGCCCAGGAAAGGAAACTCAGGGTTGGGTACCGGATAAATCAAGTTGTTGACCAAATATTGCCTTTCTGGCTTCAACTCGTAATATTCACCACGGAAGGGAATGATTTGTACTCCTTTGATTTGTTGCCCGGTCATTTTGGCCACCTTATCGGCGTACAATCCGGCGCAACTGATCAATAATTCTCCGCGTACTTCGTCATTTTGGCTGCGCACGATGATCTCCTTATCATTGCGTTGGATCGATTCCACCTTAAATCCTTTGCGGATGGTAGCTCCTTTGGCCTGGATCAATTCGGCGTATTTATGGGCCACCTTGCGGTAGTTGATGATGCCCGCCTGAGGCACCCAAAGGGATTCAATCACATTGACGTGGGGTTCGTGCTCGCGGGTTTCTTCAGCACTGATGCGGCGGATGCCAGTAAGGCCGTTTTGTATGCCATGCCCTAGAATCCGATCCAGTTGGGGCAATTCTTCTCGGCGGGTGGCGACAATCACCTTGCCGCAGATATCGTAGGGAATCTTGTGTTCGTCAGCAAAGCGCAACAACTCGCCGTATCCCTCCATGCAGTTGCGCGCACGTAAGGTGCCGGGGCGGTAATAAATGCCAGAATGGATGACGCCGCTGTTGTGCCCGGTTTGGTGTGTGGCCAGCTCCTGCTCTTTTTCAAGCACGGTCACCTTTAGGTCTGGTCGCGCTTCCAGCAGCCGCCAGGCAGTGGCGAGGCCGACAATTCCGCCTCCGATGATGAGTACTTCTTTATTCATGCGCCTACTATATTTAATCCAGATCGGACCAGAGCAGCAGGGGTTCTACCCCTATCTGACTCTTGACCAGCCCTGCATATTCGCAGGGGGTATAAATGATGTAACGAATGCGGCGTTTGACTAGGGTTTCTACTTTTTCAATCAGTTGCAACAAATAATGCTGATCAATATTGCCCACGAATATCAAATCAATGATGGCACTGTCCAAACCCCGGGCAAAATCTCCGGTGAGGAACACCTTTTCCACCTCGCCGAGGCGTTTAACTACATTTTCGATGATTTGATCCAAACCCAGGTACTTCATCAAAATGGTATTGACTTCCCGAAAAAGGGGATGCTGGGTGTTGGCGCGGAAGATTTTTTTATTGCCACTGAGTTCCGATACGAGCATGCCAGCTTGCTCCAGGTTGTTCAATTCCAGCCGAATGGCATTGGTGGACTCACCAAACTCGCTTTCCAAACCCCGCAAATAGGCGGTAGTGTTGCTGTTGAGGAAAAATTTCAACAGCAGCTTGATTCTGGTCTTGGAGGAAATAAGGGCTTCGATCATTGAAGTGGACTTCGAATGTTTGGATACGCAAAGATAAGGAAAAATGAGTAGAAAAATTACTCAATATTGGGGGTGATTTTTGTCAGGCTTCACCACTTCCCCCACAAACCTCAAATACTCCCCCCAATCATAATCCGTCATATCATGCTTCCCTTCCCGAATATGGTACCTCACTTGTTGCCCCACCGGATTGTTCAGCCCCGGAAAAGCCACTGTGCCCAGCCCCGTTTTCCCATACAACTGATACACCGCCTCGGTATTTTGTGCGCCCAAAAACTCCCCGCGTGGGTCCGACCACTGATCACCCATCGCGCTAGCCACATACAAGGGGCGCGGAGCCAACAGACTCATTAAAATGTGTTGGTCAAAAGGTAAGTCATTTTCCTTGTAAGCATAATCCTTATAAGTGTTTAGAAACCAGTGAGGGAAACTGCTGGTGATGCGCCATAGGTTTTCCCCATAATTCCTGCGGCTCAGTGCGGCACCGCCTTCGCCGGATTCATTGGAGATAATAGCGGCAAAGCGTTGATCGTTGGCACCCGCCCACAAGGCGGCTTTGCCCAGCCGGGAGTGGCCGTGGACGATGATTTTTTTTGCATCTACCTGTGGGAGGGTTTCCAGAAAATCGGCGGTACGACTGAGGCCCCAGGCCCAGGCGCCAATGCAGGACCATTCTTCGGCTTTCAAGCCCAGCTGATCCGCCAAAGTGCTGCGGATACCTTTTTGATAGCCCGTTGGCAAATCCTCTTCAAAGTCACCACAAGCCACGGTGATGCTTCCATAACCCGCAGCGATCACTTTTTCAAATTGCCAGCGCGAGGCCCAAACCCCTCGGGATTCAGCTTGTCCGAGGTTGTTTTTGAATTGACCAGCTTCGTTGCAAATGACATATTTTTCAAAAATCGGAATGCTGGGCTCGGTGCTGGTGGTTTGGTTACCACAAAAGTTGAGACCCAAAAACACTGGGACTTTGCCAGCTTTATTGGGTAAAACGCCTAAAACGGTGACGCTGTGTTTTCCTGCAAACGTAAGCGTCCAGATGTATTGAATGGCTTTGCCGCCCATAATTTCGGTTCGTGAAACCAGTTGGCTGCTTTGAGGAAGTTTTTTGCCGGGCATTTTTCCATACATCACTTTTTGGAATTGATCCAGCCAGTACAGGCGCTGCTTTTCCCAGGCCTTTTTGTTTTTGACGATGGTGCCATCCGGTTTTTGGAGCGGATTGGGAAGGGTAAAGTTGCCGACCTTACTTTCGTCCATATTGGCGACGAAGGGTTGCTGAGCCGTGGCCAGGATGCCACAAAGGCTCAGGCTGATCAGGAGGAGTGCTGTTTTCATAAGGACTTGATTGAGTACGCAGAAAAATTAACTTTCCGATTTTGGGTTTTGAATAGGAAGTCGAACGCTTCATTTCAAGTGAGCTTCCTATTCAAAAGCCTCAAAAAAAATTGGGAAGTAATTTTTTGCGTCATACTAATTAGGGAATTTACTAAATTTTACCTACAACATTGCTACCCTACTAAAATCCCCTCACAAATTTCCTTAACCAATTCTGGACCTGCGTACACCAACCCCGAATACACTTGCACCAGTGAGGCCCCAGCTTCAAATTTTTCCTGTGCGTCCCGTGCGGAGGCGATTCCTCCCACGCCTATGATGAACAATTTTTTACCCGATTTTTCATACAAATACCGAATCACCTCGGTTGAGCGTTCCCGCAATGGTTGACCACTCAAGCCGCCTGCACCAATTTCTTCCAGTTCAATCGGGCCAGCGACCAGTCCTTCCCGGCTGATGGTGGTATTTGTCGCAATCACCCCGGCAATGGCTGTTTCTTGTACAATTTCCAGGATGTCGTCCAGTTGTTTTTCGTTCAAATCCGGCGCTATTTTGAGCAGAATGGGGGTAGGGACGCGGTAATCGTGGTTCTTTTTTTGTAAAGTGGACAAGAGCTGCATCAAGGGTTCTTTGTCTTGCAAGGCCCTTAAATCCGGGGTGTTGGGCGAACTCACGTTGACCACAAAATAATCCACAAAGGGAAAGAGGCGCTCAAAGCAATAGAGGTAATCGTTGATGGCCAGTTCGTTGGGGGTCGATTTGTTTTTGCCAATGTTTCCACCAATGATCAATCCAGCCGGGCGGGGCTTTTTAAGCTGTTCCACCAAAGCATCCACCCCGGCATTGTTGAAGCCCATGCGGTTGATCAAGGCCTCATCGGTCGGGAGTCGAAACAAACGGGGCAGGGGATTGCCATCTTGCGGTTTCGGGGTTACCGTTCCTAATTCCACAAAACCAAAACCCAGCGCTGCCATCGCGTGGTAATGCCGACCATCTTTGTCAAACCCAGCCGCCAAACCCACCGGATTTTTGAATTTTAAACCCAAAAAATGCCGCTCAAGCCGGGCATCGTCAACTTGATACGCTTTGCGTAAAGAGCCGCTCAGGCCAGGTATCGCCAAGCCCAGTTTGAGCAAAGCAACCGTGAGGTGGTGCGCCCGTTCAGGCGCAATGCGAAAAAGCAGGGGTTTCAGCAGGTTTTGGTACAAATTCATATCATCCATTTTCTTACGGGCAACCCTGTTGGGGCAACCCTACGTGGTTGCCCTTTCCATCGGTGTGGCCACCCAAATACACATCAGAGCCAAAAGTACAAATACGGCAAATAAAAAGCGGTAAATAGGCCATTTAAAGCCATTGCCAGGGCTGCAGCTGCCGCCATTAGGTCGCTTTCTTGCTGCGCTCTGGCCGTGCCGATGCCATGCGAAACGGTGCCAATTGCCAAACCCCTGGCCATTTCATCCTTTACGCCTACCCTGCGCAGAAAAGGCAAACCCCACACTGCCCCCATGATTCCACTTAGCAATACAAAGGCTACAGTCAGTGAAGCTTCACCTCCAAGGGCTTTGCTCAACTCCAGCGCAATCGGCGTAGTAACGGCTTTGGTAGACATTGCTTGTACAAAGGGCTCGGGCAATTCCAGCCAACGGCTCAGATATACCCCCACTACTACATTGACCAGGCCACCCGCACAAACCGCTACAACAATGGACAATGCCTTTTTTTTCAAGGCTGCCGTTTGTTCGTACAAAATCAGAGCAAGACAAATGACTGTGGGCGAAAGCATAAACACCAGGGAGCGGGTAGCTTCCAGATAGTCTTCCACTTTTGCCCGACCAATTTGTAGTACAATTGCAATCAGGATAATGGCTACCAAAACCGGATTCAGCCAGGATTTGCGGTATTTCAAAAAAAGCTGTTGCCCCCACAAGTAAGCACCCAGGGTGAGACCAATCATCAAGGCGGGTTCACGAAAAAGATTCATCGATTCAGCAGTTTGAATACCAAAACAGTAGTCAATCCGCTGAGTGCGGAAGTGAAGACTACCAGGAGTGCTAGTTTCCAGCCGTATTGCAACATCCGTTCGGCGTGCAACAAAATGCCCAGACTAGGCGGCACAAAAAACACCCCCATGATGCCTAAAAAGCCTTTGGCAGTGGTTTGTACCGAGGCGTACGAAACCCATTTCAATTGCAAGGCTACCCACAATGCCAGCATGCCGATCACAGCACCAGGTATAGGTAGCCTTGCCAGTTGGGAGGTGGTTTCACCCAGCGCCCAAAACACAAAAATCAGGAACAAGCCCCGTAAAATGTCCACTTAGAGCTTTTTAACGTCGTAAACCAGATAGTTGGTTTTGCCTTGCCAAGGCAGCGCTTTTACTTTTTTACGGTAAAAAAGTTTGACTCTTTGGCCTTGCAACTCATCCAGTTTTTGGGCTACTTCAGCATTTGGTACAGAAAAATTCCAGCCATTCATCGCCTGGGTTTTGCTATCCGGCGCAATGTTGGGGTTCAAAGTGATGGTCCCTGTATTCAGGTTTCCTTCGTGCGTTTTGAACAAAATACCTTTGTACGTGACGTTGGTCAAAGTGCCACTAGTGGTTCCTTTACTCAAGGTAAAATTGCAATAAACAAATATATAACCCAGTAAACCGACAAAAACCAGCAACAAAGCCCACAAAAGGAGGCGGCGGAGTTTTTTACCAATGCTTTGGGCACCTTCTTTGACAACTTGTTCGAATTCGCTCATGACTAAATGATTTTGAGTGATAAAATTACAACTATTGAGACGCATAATCCAGTTCAAGGGAACTTTTAGTGGCCTACTTGTGTTTTTTTTTGAAAAAAGTGATGCAGCCGTTTGGATAAAAGAAAAACATCGCTGTATATTTGCGCACGCCTTCGAAAAAGGGCAAGTTCTTTACATGGTGTGGTAGCTCAGTTGGTAGAGCACAGGACTGAAAATCCTGGTGTCGCTGGTTCAATTCCTGCCCGCACCACCATTTATACTTTATGAATACTGTTTTCGCACATACTCATCATCATCATGGCTTACCCTCGTAAGGCAAATGGCTGATGAGTATGCTGCGTTAAGTCAGTATTAAATCTCAAAAGAGGTCTACCATTTGTCGGTAGACCTCTTTTTTTTTGTCCCAAATTATCCAAACAAAGGACGATGAAGAAATAAGTTGTTTTTTCACCGCTCCCAAGCACAAAACACGATGTCAACCAAACTCAAAATTGCCGTGCAGAAATCCGGGCGCCTGCAAGAGGACTCGCTGGAAATGCTGCGAGAATGTGGGGTGCGGGTCGATAATGGCCGCGATCAACTCAAAGTATCCGCCTCTGGTTTTCCGATGGAGTTGTTTTTTCTCCGCAATTCAGATATCCCCCAGTACGTCGCCGACGGAGTTGCCGATGTAGCGATTTTGGGACAAAATACGGTGACTGAAAAAGAAAAAGACCTGGAGGAAGTGCTTCCCCTGGGGTTTGCCCGCTGCCGACTCTCGCTGGCAGTTCCGAAAGGCACCATTTATACGGGCATCAATTGGATGCAGGGTAAAAAAATTGCCACCTCTTATCCCAATACGCTCCGCGCCTTTTTGAAAAAGCAAAACATCCAGGCGGAAATCCATGAAATTGCCGGATCGGTAGAAATTGCCCCAAATATTGGTTTGGCTGACGCAATTTGTGACCTGGTTAGCTCGGGCAACACCTTATTTATGAATGGCCTGGAAGAAAAAGAAGTGCTGCTTAAATCTGAAGCAGCCATTTTTGCCAGCCGCAACATGAAGCCCGAAGCCCGCGAATTGCTGGATAAATTACTCTTCCGCTTTAAATCTGTTCTAGCCGCCCGCAATAACAAGTACCTACTGATGAATGCGCCGAACGAAGCCCTGGAGGCCATCATCAATATCTTGCCCGGCATGAAAAGCCCAACAGTAGTGCCGCTAGCCGCCGAAGGTTGGAGCAGTGTACATACCGTAATCAGCGAAGATCGGTTTTGGGAAATCATCGACCAGCTTAAGGCGGTGGGTGCGCAGGGGATTTTGATTATTCCAATTCAGAAGATGATTCTTTAGCCATCAGTTATGAGCAGTTAGCAATCAGTGGCTTCAGATATTATGGAATTTAAGCAAATATGAAAAGTTACACCTATCAAGATATCATCTCTACTCCATCTTTATTGGCGCGGCCAGCGATGACTGCCGCCAATTTGGACGCCATTGTGGGGCAAATCCTCCAAGACATCCGTGAGCGTGGAGATACTGCGGTGAAAGAGTACACCCAACGTTTTGACAAAGTGAAGCTGGATTATCTGGGAGTAAGCGCAACAGAATTAGCAGAGGCAGAAGCTTTGCTTGACCCAGCTTTGAAAGCAGCCATTCAAACCGCCAAGAGCAACATCGAAACCTTTCATGCCCGCCAACAGAGCCAGCCGGAAGTGGTAGAAACCATGCCTGGGGTGTTTTGCTGGCGCAAAAACGTGGGGATTGATAAAGTGGGCTTGTACATTCCTGGGGGCACCGCACCACTTTTTTCTACTGTATTGATGCTAGGCGTACCGGCTAAATTGGCAGGTTGTAAAGAGATCATCTTGTGTTCTCCACCCAACCAAGCCGGCAAAATACACCCTGCCATTTTGTATGCAGCCCAAACAGTTGGGGTCACCAAAATCTTTAAGGCTGGCGGTGTACAAGCGATTGGGGCTTTGGCTTACGGTACGGAAAGTATTCCAGGGGTATACAAAATTTTTGGCCCTGGCAATCAATACGTGACTGCGGCCAAACAACTGGTTAGCCGGGAAACAGTCGCCATTGACATGCCTGCAGGCCCATCCGAAGTCCTGGTTTGTGCAGATGCCCAAGCTGATCCCGCCTTTGTTGCCGCTGATTTATTGGCCCAAGCGGAACATGGAATAGATAGTCAGGTGGTGTTATTGGCGCTTAAGGCTGAATTGCTGGAAGCGATTTTGCAAGAGGTAGAACGCCAGGTTGCATTGCTACCTCGGGCAGAAATCACCCGCAAGGCATTGGAAAACAGTGTAGCGGTTTTGGTAAACACCCCCGCAGAAGCTTTGACTTTGATCAACGATTATGCACCCGAGCACTTGATCCTGGCCATGGAAGACGCTGAGGCTTTTGCAGATCAAGTTCAAAATGCGGGTTCGGTTTTCATCGGGAATTACACCCCTGAATCGGTAGGTGATTACGCCTCGGGAACCAACCACACCTTGCCCACCAATGGTTATGCCCGGGCCTACAGCGGGGTATCTTTGGATTCTTTTGTCAAAAAAATCACTTTCCAGCGTTTGACGGAGGAGGGTTTAAAAAACATCGGTCCAACCGTGGAGACTATGGCGATAGCGGAAGAGCTGGTCGCACACCAACGGGCGGTGAGTATTCGATTGGAAAAGATGAAAAGCCAAAAATAGCAACAATGGAAATAGCCAATTTGGTTCGTCCCAATATCCGTAAACTGGTGCCCTATTCGTCGGCGCGCAGCGAATTCAAAGGTAAGGCCGAGGTTTTCCTCGATGCCAACGAAAACCCCTTTGAAACCGGGCTCAACCGCTATCCCGATCCCTTGCAATGGAAACTCAAAGCAGCGATCAGCCAATTAAAGGCTGTACCTGCCGAGCAAATTTTTCTGGGCAATGGCAGCGATGAAGCCATTGACCTCGTGGTACGGATTTTTTGTGAACCCCGCCAGGACCACATCCTGATTTTGCCACCTACCTATGGCATGTATCAGGTTTCAGCCGATATTGCCGATGTGGGCATTCGAAGTGTATCGCTCACCCCGGATTTTCAGCCTGATGTTGAGGCCATTTTGGCGGCGGCGGATGAACATTCCAAAATTCTGTTCATTTGTAGCCCCAACAACCCAACGGGCAACGATGTAGAATTGGAGCGCATTCGCAGCCTTTGCGCGCAATTCAAAGGCATTGTGGTAGTAGATGAAGCTTACATCGATTTTTCCAATCAAGCCAGTTGTACCTCATTGTTGGCTGAATTTCCCAACCTGATCATTTTACAAACATTCTCCAAAGCCTGGGGTATGGCGGGCATTCGTTTGGGTATGGCTTTTGCTTCGACTGAAATCATTCAGTTGTTTAATAAGGTGAAGCCGCCTTACAACATCAATCAACTAACCCAGCAAATTGCCTTGGAGGCACTGGAAACCAGCCAGGATGATTACCGCCAATTGCTATCGACCCTGCTGAATGAACGTGAACGTTTGATCAATGGATTGGGTGAATTGAAGTTTGTTGAAAAAATATTCCCTTCGGATGCCAATTTTATCCTGGTGAAAATGGATGATCCCAACGGCACCTATCAATATTTGGTAGAAGAAGGGATCATCGTGCGCAACCGCAACTCGGTACACCTCTGTGCCGGAAGCCTGCGCATCACCGTGGGGCGTCCCGAAGAAAACGATGCATTGTTAACTGCTTTGAACAAGAGGCCATGAAAAAAGTACTCTTCATTGACCGGGATGGAACCCTGGTTTTAGAACCCCACGATTATCAGGTGGACGCTTTGGATAAAGTGGAGTTTTACCCCCTCGTTTTTCAATACCTGGCCAAAATTGTGCAGGAGTTGGATTATGAATTGGTTATGGTCACCAATCAGGATGGTCTGGGTACCAATTCTTATCCCGAAGATACTTTTTGGCCTGCCCACAATGCGATCATGAAAGCCTTTCGCAATGAAGGCATTATTTTTGCCGAAGAGGTCATCGATCGTACTTTCCCCCATGAAAATAAGCCCACTCGTAAACCTGGCACTGCCCTTCTGACCCATTACATGGATGGAAGTGTGGACCTGGCCAATTCTTTTGTAATCGGCGACCGCATTACCGATGTACAATTGGCCAAAAACCTGGGGGCTAAAGCGATTTGGATGGTAACCGACCCCCAGTTGGGCGCCGACGAAATCAACAACGATGCGCGGAGTTTGCAGGAGGTGATCGCCCTGAACTCCACCGATTGGGGCGAAATTTACCGCTTCCTCAAAGGCCGTCAACGCACTGGAAAAGTGCACCGGGTGACCAAAGAAACGGATGTACTGGTAAAGCTTGATTTGGATGGTCAGGGGCAGTACAACAATCACACCGGGCTGGGCTTTTTTGACCACATGCTGGATCAATTGGCCAAACATAGCGGGGCCAATCTGGAGGTACGGGTACAAGGCGATTTGCACATCGATGAACACCACACCATAGAAGATACAGCTATTGCCCTCGGTGAAGCTTTCCGCCAGGCGGTAGGTGATAAGCGGGGAATGGAACGCTACGGGTCTTGCATTCTACCCATGGACGACTGCCTGGCTACCGCTGCCATCGACTTTAGTGGCCGTCCCTGGCTGGTTTGGAGTGCTGAGTATCGTCGGGAAAAGGTCGGTCAAATGCCTACCGAGATGTTTTACCACTTTTTCAAGTCTTTCAGTGATACCGCCCTTTGCAACCTTAACATCAAAGCCGAGGGCGAAAACGAACACCACAAAATCGAAGCTACATTCAAAGCTGTAGCGAAAGCCATCAAGATGGCCGTGAAACGAGATGTAAACAGCCAGGAACTGCCTTCTACCAAAGGTGTTTTGTAAGCCAACCCACGAGAATGGGTGTGGGTGTGATGTGTGAAAGTGTGGGTGTGATGGTCTTTCATTCCCTAGAAACTACGCCAACCCACGGATTTATCCGTGGGAGGCAACCATAAAAAAGAACCCATGACTTTAGTCGTGGGAAAAAGAGTAGCTATGATCGCCGTAATCGACTACAACGCTGGCAACGTCCAATCCGTCCTCTTCGCTCTGGAGCGACTAGGCGCCCCGGCCATCCTCACCGATGACCATGCCCAAATCCGTGCCGCCGAAAAAGTCATCTTTCCTGGCGTTGGAGAAGCCAGCACCACCATGCACTTTTTACGCGAACGTGGCCTGGATGAGGTCATCAAAAGCCTGACTCAGCCAACTTTGGCCATCTGTGTAGGCATGCAGTTGCTTTGTGCTCATTCGGAGGAAAACGACACCCCTTGCCTGGGTGTCATTCCACAACGAGTCAGAAAGTTTATCCCGGTCAATGGGGAGAAAGTACCCCATATGGGTTGGAATTCATTGTCACGTTGTGCGGATGAAATTTTTATACCCGAACTCAGCGGCGAATACGTGTACTACGTTCACAGCTACTACGTAGAACAGGGGCCGTACACCAGCGCATTGAGTGAATATACCCTGCCCTTTAGTGCGGGTTTGCACAAAGACAATTTTTACGCGACCCAGTTCCACGTTGAAAAATCGGGAAAAGTGGGGGAGACGATCCTCCGTAACTTTTTGAGTCTATAACCTAAGCTCCAGAGAGAGGGAATCCGGACAATCAAACCCAAACAAAACCATTCTCATGCAAATCATTCCCGCGATAGATATAATTGAAGGCAAATGTGTACGCCTTACCCAGGGTGATTACGCCCAAAAAACGGTCTACAATGAAGACCCCCTGGAGGTAGCCAAACAATTTGAAGATGCCGGGTTGCAGCGCCTGCACCTCGTCGATTTGGATGGAGCCAAAGCCAAACGCATCATCAATTATCGAGTACTGGAACGGATTGCCGGGGCCACCAAATTGACCATCGACTTTGGTGGAGGCCTCAAGGCGCATGAAGACTTGCGCATCGCTTTCGAATCGGGTGCCCAACAAGTGACAGGAGGCACAGTAGCGGTAAAAGAACCAGAATTGTTCCTGGATTGGCTCAAAGTATACGGCGGGGAGCGCATCATTTTGGGGGCTGATTTTAAAGATGGGAACATTGCTGTAAGTGGGTGGCAGGAGCAAAGCCAATTGGAATTGTTTGCTTTTTTGCAAGACTACATCAGCAAAGGTGTCCAATACAGCATTTCTACAGATGTATCCAAAGATGGGTTGTTGCAAGGAAGTGCCATTGATACCTACCAACGCATCAGGGAAGAGCTTCCCGAACTCAAACTCATTGCCAGTGGCGGAGTAACTACCCTGAAAGAACTGGAACGCTTGCGGGAAATTGGTTGCTATGGGGCCATTATCGGCAAGGCAATCTACGAAAACAAGATCAGTTTAAATGATTTAATGGCCTTTAACGCCTAAGACCTATGCTAGCTAAACGAATCATTCCCTGCCTCGATATCAAAGATGGGCGAACCGTCAAAGGGGTTAATTTTGTCAATCTGCGGGATGCCGGTGATCCAGTGGAACTCGGCGCGGCTTACAGTGAAAAAGGAGCTGATGAGCTGGTGTTTTTGGACATTACAGCGACTCATGAAAAGCGCAAAACCATGTCGGAACTGGCACGATCCATTGCCCGACACCTTAATATACCTTTCACCATTGGTGGTGGCATTACCTCTATTGACGATGCGGATGCCATGCTGGCCGCCGGAGCCGATAAAGTGTCAATCAACTCTGCTGCAGTACGCCGCCCTGAATTGATCGATGAATTGGCGCTGAATTTTGGTAACCAGTTTGTAGTTCTGGCCGTTGATGCCCGTCAGATTGACGGCGAATGGATCGTACACCTGAATGGTGGACGTATTCCCACGGAGATTCGCCTATTTGATTGGGTGAAAGAAGCTGAATCGCGCGGAGCAGGAGAGATCCTGTTTACCTCCATGGATCACGATGGTACTAAAGCGGGTTTTGCACTGGAGGCTACCGCCCATATTTCCGAATTGTTGTCTATTCCAGTCATCGCTTCCGGAGGTGCGGGCAATATGGAACATTTTTACGATGTTTTTACTACAGGGAAAGCCGATGCGGGACTTGCTGCGAGCATTTTTCACTTTAATGAAATAGCTATTCCAGATTTGAAAGGATATTTGAAGGAGAAAAATGTTGTGGTGCGGTAAGCACTTAAAATAAGGGAAGTGATAAAAATGGTGAGGGCCAGACGTTGAATCGTACTGGCCCTCTATTGATTAGTTTAGGTGTCAATATCTTAGATCTTCCTGCGGCGGCACTGCGAGCAATTAGTGGCGGTTGGAACTAGAAGGTCTCATTCTTGTAACAGTATTAGGAGTCATTTTTACTTCATCCAAAATATTTGATTGAGTTGGAGAATTTGAAGATACATTTCCGGAAAACACAGATCTGTTAACGCTGGAATTGTCACGATTGGTGAAAAAATCTGCACCATCGATGTATGCGCTATTGTTTTGTAGTGTATTGGAACGGATCAATGACTGATTCAAGCCATTATTGATCGCCCGGCTGAAAAACGCACCACCGTACAAAGCGAAGTTATCTTTCAAAATGCAACCTTCAACTTTTACATTGCAGGTACCACCATTGCCTACGTTCATTACTGCTCCACCTTCAACTTGGGCATTGTTTTGGAAGAACTTGCAGTTTGTGATTTCTGATCCATTTACTGCGCCAGTAGTAGCAAGGTTGTAAATGCCTGCTGCATAGTTGGATTTGTTGTCCTGAAAAGTACAGTTTTTGATTTGTACTGCATGAGTACCTGCAGAAGCTTCATTGTACCAGGCCGCTCCAGTGCTGGTGCGGTGTCCTTCCTGCTCTTTTTCATTGGAGTTTGAAGCATTTCCGTGGCAGATGAAGAAGCCATCAACAGTTACTTGAGAAACATTCCGTGTGTAAACCACATTAAAAGAATTGTCTTCAGCGGAATTGATGTCACCAATATTGCCGGAAAGTACAGTTGGGTAGGATTCCCAATTGCGATTTTGCTCAGATGTTTCGTTGCCTACGAAACCTCCAAGTAGTGTAATGCCCTCGTTGATTACAAACGATGCATTCCGATTGCCAGTCTGCGAAGGTGTATAAACACCAGCAGCCACCCAGATTTTTGTTCCTGGCTTTGCAACTTGCAAAGCTTGTTGAAGGTCACCAAAAGCCTGACTCCAAGATGAGCCATTACCTTGTGCTCCCTTCTTCACGAACAGAATCTGCTGTGCGTTCATCTGCAGGAAAAAACCTGCCAAAACTAAAGTTGTAAAAATTGCCCTTTTCACGTTGCCCGCATTTGTAAGATCAGAAAATATCTGTACTTCAGCGAGTGCAACCGAGCTTCACGCTTGGTCACACCTCAGGTGTGCCAAACGAACGTAACAAATTTTGGATAACGGGATCTCCGGCACACAACCGGAAACATTTGCATTAGGATACTTTGTCAAAACTTAGCACAAGGTAATATAAATTATCTGAACCAAACAAGGTGTACTTGATTTTTTTTCTCATTTGTCTTTTTTTTAGGTGTATTTTACCTAGAATTGACACAATTGATAAAAAAATGTTATCTTGCGCAGTCCCTTCACAAATTCTCCTCCCCCTTTGGGTATGTTCAAGCTCATGTAGGCGTCATATCACATTCAAAAGAGCTCATTATTGTGTTGGCTAGAGTACCAATCCACGATTTTTGGGGTTATCTACAAAATTAAAGAAAGCTACGAACCGACTCTAAGCAAAAGAATGCTTATTTTTCGGCAACATACAACCTTAAATAACTTCATTCCAAATGAATCGAGACCATCTACCCAAAGCCAAATTCCTGTTGTGGAGCCGAAACATCTTTGTTTGGGTGGCGCTTTTTTTTCCAGGCGTAGCCGGACTCGCCCAGGATTTGCACTATTCGCAATTTTATGGTGCCCCCCTTCATCTTAATCCTTCATTAACCGGGATTTTTGACGGGGATGTCCGGCTGATGGGACAGTACCGCAACCAGTGGGCACAAGTTCCAGTGGGGTACACAACCTATACAGGTGCTGTAGACGTCAAGTTTTTCAATAAGAATGTGTCAGATGGTTTTGCGGCACTTGGTATTGGTTACAACCATGACCAAGCGGGCCTTGCAGATCTTCGACTGAGTAATTTTAATCTAAATGGTGCCTACACCAAAAGATTGAGCAATCGATTTTATGGCTCCTTAGGTGGGCAGCTTGGCTTCGGCGCGCGCAAATGGGAAGCTGATCAGGTGACTTATGACAACCAGTACGATGCCCAACAAGGAACTTTCAACCCGGATAATCCTAATGGAGAGGCTCCTTCCCAGCAAAAATTGAATTTTGGTGATGTTGGTCTGGGTTTTAACCTGCGATACCAGGTCAAAGAGTCCTATGAACAGATCGACACCTCTACGGGGCAACGCACTAAACTTGACTTTGGAATGGGTTTGTTTCACCTCAATCGGCCCAATCAATTTTTTACGTCCTCGGGTCCGATTAAGCTCCCCATGCGGCTTACGCCTTACATCCTGGCAGATTTGCAGATCAGCAAACGTTTTGACTTGATTGCCAACGTTGCAGCTCAGTTTCAAAGTTCATACCGTCAGTATTTAGGCGGTTTGGGACTGCGTTACTACATCAACCCAAAACGCAATGAAGAATTTTCCATTCAATTGGGAGGAACAATGCGTTTTGATGCCCTAACCAATGATTCCGCAATCTACCCTGCAGTAGAGGCACGTTACAAAAAAATACGCGCAGGTTTCAGTTACGATGTGAACCTCTCCAAATTTAATACGAGTGTAGAGGGTGGAGTCGGTGGCCCCGAATTGTTTATCCACTACATTTTTAAATCTTACAAACCGGTAAGTTTCAAACCCAATTGCCCCTTGATTTAAACACGATGGATCCAATCCATTGGGTTCGTTGAGGGTATTGTAACTCCAATCAGCCAAAGTAATTTACCATGAGAAAAACATTGCTTATACTGGCCTTATTTATAGCGCTGTTTCAACAGGGTTATGGCCAATCTTTAAAACAAATTTTGAAGATTGCTGACAGTACATACGCAAAAAAAGACTTTTATACTGCCCTAACTGCTTATCGGGATGCACTAAAACTGGACACTAACCGTATGGATATCCAGTACAAAATTGGAGAATCTGCCCGGCAGTTTAATTCTTATGCCTCCGCGGCAAGAGCCTATTTAAAGGTATTGGGTAGTAAAGAAAAAGCTCAATATCCTGATGCCCGCTTGCGCTTGGGAGAATGTTTGCACAAACTGGCTGATTACCGCAATGCAAAGTCGGCCTATCTTCAATTTATCCAGGAACAACAGGGTGTTCAAGGGATTACTCCAGAGTTGCTTCAATTGGCTAAAAAGGGGGCGGAGGACTGTGATTTTGCCCTAAAAAGCATCCAAAGTGAGGCAAGCGCGCAACGCAATGCCAACTATTACCCCCAACCGGTCAATATGGGGCCGGAAATCAATGGACCTTTCACTGACTATGGAGCCTCTTTTCATGGTGATACTTTGTACCATACTTCTTATGAATTTCCTGACCCAAAAAACAAAGCGGGTCGCCTCAATAAAGTAGTCAGGACTTATTCAGGTAAGGCCAAAGAATTACCTTCTTCATTCAATGCTACCGATCAACATACCGCTTACTCCGTATTTACGCCAGACAATAAAGGGGTGTATTATTGCAATTGTGTGGCTAAAAATGCGGCGGATTTGCGCTGCGATATTTTTTACCGCCCTTTGGATGTGCCAGGGGCTACGCCCATAAAACTAGGCATCAACCTGCCTGAGTATACCAGCACTTCACCTGCGTTGGGCAAAAACACCAAGGGCGAAACAGTGCTGTATTTTGCTTCCGACCGCCCAGGAGGTAAAGGAAAACTCGACATCTGGATGGGAGCCATCCAAGCTGATGGCAATGTAACTAGTGCTTCTCCAGTTGCAGAGATCAATACCATTGCAAATGACATCAGCCCCTTTTACCAGGAAATTCCAGGGAAAGCTCAGTTGTTGTTTTTTGCTACGGATGGACGGAAAACATTCGGGGGGATTGACATTTATGGTACCCGTTTGAACCAAACAAAACGCTGGATTGAACCTTACAACCTTGGGGTCAATATCAACTCCTCTTACGATGATTTTGGTTACATCCGCGACCCCAAGGGAGATACCCTGGTATTCAGCTCCAATCGTGTCGGCTCGATCCGTTTGTTCGCTGAAAATGCCAAAAAAGAGGATAAACAGGAAGTAGAAGTTTGCTGTCATGACCTGTACAAAGCAGGGATTTACAAATTGGTCAATCTGGAGGTGAACACCTTCAAGTTACGAGACTCCCTGGCATTAAATGGCACAACGGTTAAAATTTTTGAAGAAGCTCCCGACGGTACCCGCAAGGAGTTATTGAATAAAACCGAAGCGGATACCAATAACTACTCAACCCTGATTGAGCGCTACAAAAAATACTACATCCAGGCGCAGAAACAAGGCTTTATTGCTGAAGATTCTCTGGTATTGGCCAATTTGGGGGAAGAGGAATCTACCCTGGTTGTCAATTTGTACCTGCCCAATTTACGATTGGACGTGTTCACCCTGCTTGGGCCTCTAAATGAACAAGACCCCAGCAGAAACCCACCACTTAACGATTGTGAAGTGAGTTTTTATGAAGTGGGGATTGATGGTAAAAGAACACTGTTGGGAACCAAAAACGACCCCAATGGAAATGAATACAATTATGCTGTCGACCTTGGCAAAACATACTTTGTAAAGGCAACTAAGCCTGGTCACAGTACGGATACACTGGAAGTGGCCATTAATGAAGCCACTGTGAAAGAATACGGCTATGACGTGTCGGTTGATTTGTACTTGGAGCCCGTTAGATTGGCGATTAATTTGTTTTTTGACAATGCCAAACCCGGACCTGGAAACCTGGTGACCACTACTGAAAATTATGGAAACCTGTACAACAATTACATCAAACGAGAGCCTGAATTTTCAGGTTTTGCAGGACAGGTAATGCGTTCATTTTTCCAAAACACGGTGAAACTAGGTTACGATAGCCTTGAAAGACGGATTCCAGGAATCATCAGAGAGCTTGAAAGTGGATCCTACATCAAGATATACATGGCAGGTTTTGCCAGTCCACTTGGCAATGCTGATTACAACAAAAGACTTGGAGAGCGGAGGATGGTTTCAGTGATCAACCATTTAAAGTTAGCTAAAAATGGGATCATGGAAAAATACATCAAATCGGGTCAGCTTTCTTTTAATCTTGAAGCAGTTGGTGAAGATCCCAATAAACCAGATATCCCAACTGCTTTGTCAAATGTCAAAGGTGAAATTTTCGGCATTCAGCCTTCACTGGATCGCAAAGTGCAAATTTTCCGGATTGACGTCAGTACAAAACCATTCAAGTAATCCTCACGCCCAATGAAATACCTTATGAACATTTACAACACATTTCAGCATTTCGGTGCAAAGCAGCTCAATTTGTGGCGTTTGATTCTGGTACTGCTCGGCGCGCCAGGTTTAAGCTACGCCACGCATATCGTTGGGGGAGAGGTAGGTTATCTTAGCCTGGGCAACGACCGCTATGAAATAATCGTTCGGGTTTATCGCGATTGTGCGCCCAAAACTGAACCTTTTGACCCCGTAGCCTCAGTTGGGATTTTTGACCGCAGTGGGTTATTGCTCCAAGATGTACGCATTGACGCTACTTCGGCAACCCCTCTCGATAATAACCTCGATGCGTGTATCCTGGCTCAGACCAAGGTTTGTGTAGAAACCATGACGTACAAAGCCACGGTGGTTTTGCCATTCCGAACGGGGGGGTATCAAATTGTATACCAGCGTTGTTGCCGCAATGCGACCATTAAAAACATTGTAAGCCCGTTGGAAACCGGGGCGACCTACGATATATGGTTGACTGAAGCAGCTATGCGCCGCCGCAATAACAGTGCTACTTTCCGTCGTTGGCCAGATATTTACATCTGTAACAATCGCCCACTGGATTTTGACCACTCCGCATTTGATTTAGATGGAGATTCCCTGGTGTACCGGCTTTGTACGCCCTTACAAGGTGCGACATTTGCTAACCCAAGACCACAGCCACCTAATTTTCCACCTTACGATACACTGATTTGGGTAAAGCCGCTGTATAATCTGTACAACATGCTGGGGACCGTAGGTCAACCATTGCGTATCAACTCCACTTCCGGCTTGTTGACTGCCCGACCTGGTATATTGGGGCAATTTGTAGTAGGGATTTGTGTGGATGAATATGACCGTAATACCAAACAACTCATTTCTTCCACTCGTCGCGATTTTCAGTACAACGTTCAGAATTGTGAAGAGGTAGTCGCAGAGTTTTTTGCACCAGAAATCCAATGTGATTCTCTAAAAGTGAATTTTCGCAATGAAAGTATGGGTGCCAGCAATTACCTCTGGCTGTTTGACCCTCCCCGTACAACTCCGAATTCTACGGTAGCCAACCCGATTTACACCTTTCCTGCTTACAATACTTACACCATAAGTTTGATTGCTGAGCCGAATACCACTTGTGCGGATACCGCTTCGCGACAGGTGAAACTGGTCAAATCGGGCATTAAAGCCAATTTTAAGGCCGAAATATTGCCTTGTGGTGCCGAAACCATCATTAGGCTACAAGATCTGTCTACCGATTCAAGTGCGGCTATTGTCAAACGAAACTGGAAAGTTACCTTCGGGGTTGCTGGCCAAATCCTTGCTACTGGTGCAGATACCTTGGTGCGCTTGCCTGCAAACGTTTCGGGCACCATCAGCCTTACCGTTGTCAACGCGAATGGTTGTGAAAAAACGATCACACAATCCTTTTCTGCGAATGGCGAAAATCCCACTGATAGCATCTCAGATACCATCCGTGCTTGTACAGGTACCACGATCCCGCTTAATCCAAATGGGACGGCTACATCTGTTTATTCTTACCGCTGGGAGCCAGCCGGCCTGATGGATAACCCCAATGCGGTCAATCCCAAATATAAGGTCACACAAAATGCTACAGTCACTTTGACCATTACAGTCAATACGGCTCAAACCTGTACTCTGACCAAAACCATCACCATTATAGCCATCCCCCTACCGGTGGCAGATTTTGGACTTGGTAATGACGGTGGCAATGGAGTGGCCAGTAGTTGTGATGGCCGGACGCTGAGTTTGATCAACAAATCAAGCAATGCAGACTCAGTCAAATGGATCATCGGGGATATCAACAACCCTCTTTTGGTGTCAAAAGAAAACAATCCAACATTGACTTTGGGGGATACCGGAACCTACACACTGACCTTGATCGCTTATGGGGAGTGCACGGATACCTTGCAAAAAAACATCCGCCTGGTCAAATTGGAAACCGATGTCAATTTCACCTTCAATTATACCAGTTGTATCCTGAATGGGTCTACCATTAAATTGGTGGATGTATCCAATAATCCTGGCGTTCAAATTGCCGGTCGGACCTGGAAATTGTCAGATGGCCGTACCTCTAATGAGGACTCTCCGAGTTTTAGTTTCACGGATACGGGCCGGGTTACCATCACTTTGGTGATTCGAACTGCCCAAGGTTGTTTGGACTCTGCTTCACAAAGCATTGTCAAAGCACCAATTTCCGGGGTGGACTTTCCCGACACCATCGTTGTATGTAGAGGAATGCCGCTACAAATCCCTGGCAATAACAATCCCAACCTGGTGTACATGTGGTTGCCCGATACTGGACTGGATGATCCAACCGTTGGCAATCCGATTTTTTCCCCGCAGCAAAGCACATTATACACCGTTAATATTTCGGTGCCAGGTATCCCCGCCTGCCAGACCAATGATACGATGATGACCGTGGTGCCAGGTAATATGGGCATCACAGTACTTGGCGCAGGAGCAGATGGCACGCCCGTTTGTACGCCTCAAACCACACTGACTGCTTCGACTAACCGCCCGGCTACTTTCCGTTGGTTGGATGCCAACGGCAATGAATTGGGCAAAGGGGCTACGTTTACAGCTACTGTAGCAACTCAGCGCAATTTGACCGTAGAAGCCACAGATGAAAATGGTTGCAAAGAAAAACTGGAAATAAGCCTGCTTGGCCAACCCATCGTTTTTGCAGCACCTGATTCGGTCATTCTGTGTACCAATGAATCACTGCGGATCAATACTACTCAGGGGCCTGGTCAAATTCTTACCTACAGTTGGACCCCACTTGCTGCTTTTGAATCGGGGGCATTGACGGCTAATCCTGTTTTGGCAGCAACACCAGGCATCAAGGAGGTTTTTGTGCAGGTGCGCAATGCCTCAGGCTGTACATTGACCGATTCGGTGCAGGTGATCATCATCGATGCCAACCACAACCTGGATTTCACTCCTGAAATTCAATGCGACGGCAATACCGTAGTGTTCCGAAATACCAGCACGAATGCCTTTGGGTATCTGTGGAACTTTGGAGACGGGACAACTTCTACCGAAGAAAACCCCACCCATAAATATGCAGCAGCTGGGGATTATACCGTAACGCTTACCTTAAGTTATAATGTAACCTGCCGTAAAACGGTGAGTAAAGCAATCAACATCACCACCGGGACCTCCATCGGACTCAAAGTACCCAACAACTTGACAACTTGTGGAGAAACCGTAACACTTACTGCAGAGGGAAATCCTGGAACCAGCTTCAAATGGACAACCAAACAAGGCCAATTGTTGAGCTCTAACGCATCCGTAAGTGTTAATCCACCACCGGGAACTACGGTGTATTATGTTACGGCTACGAAAGCACCTGGGTGTACCGAAACCGACAGTGTGAGTGTTACTGATAATGGAGTAGATGTTACCCTCATTACACCATCAGGTAGCGACCGCATTGATCAATGTGATGCTGAAAGTGTACAAGTAGAAGTGCGCAACAACGCGCCAGGCCAGCAATTGACCTACAGTTGGACCCCTGTGTTCAATGTTGTATCTGGTCGAAATACGGCAACTCCAGTGTTGCGTCCAACGAATATTGGTGTCAATGTTATCACAGGTATTGTCAGCAATCAATTTGAATGTGAAGATACCCTAACGGTGACCATCAACCTAGGTGCTTTGGATTCCGGCTTACCCGATACGGTCCAAGTTTGCCCCGGGGTAGCGACACAACTAGCCCCCAATGCCAGCTCGGAGTTTACTTATCAATGGTCGCCAGGAACAAACTTATCGGCTACCAATGTTCGCAATCCAAGCTTTACGGGGACTGCTCCTGTAACCTACCTGGTAACGGTGACCAAAAACAGCGGAGGGATTTCTTGCCAGGTTGTAGATACAGTCGTGGTTACCATTGGTTTAAAACCTGAAATAAAGGTTTCTACAATGGACACCCTTGCCTGTGCAAATAGAACGATAATCCTTGATGTAACGGGTGCCAGCAGATATACATGGATCATTAACGATAGCCCTTCAACCCCGCCAATCCAAACTAATGGAGGGCTCGCGGTATCGGCAACTGAAGGTACTGATCTCCGCTATACTGTAATTGGCCGAAATGAATTAGGCTGTACCGATACCATTTCAGGCATTCGGGTTCGCTTTGTCGACTTTAACCCTGGCCAATTCACCACACCGTTGAGCATTTGCAAAGGGGATACCATCGAATTACACCCAACGGGTAACCCCGCATTCCAATACCAATGGTCGCCAAGTGCAGGATTGAATTTAACCAAGCCCTACAATCCGGTGGCTATACTGAGCCAAACTACTCGGTTTGATGTTACCATCACCGACCCTGTCACCGGATGTTTTAAGGAACGGGCTATCGTTGTGAATGTAAATGCTATTGAAGGTTTCAAAGCCAGCAATGATACGAGTATTTGTACGGCTACGGGGGGCTTAACCCTGCGCGCAGATGCAAATGGCAACAATGTTACCTTCCGGTGGTTGAATGCTGCAGGTACTCAAATTGGCACGGGTAAAACCATAAGCGTTAACCCGGCAGTTGGGGTAAACCTTTATATCCTAGAAGCCAGCAATGGCACTTGCACCCAAAAGGATACGGTAAAAGTGACCCTGGCTGACTTCAAACCAGGTGATCTTACTTCTCCTCAATCGGCCTGCGCCGGACAACCTTTGGCACTGAATCCGAATGGTAATCCTGCGTATACCTATACTTGGTCGCCAACTACTGGACTCAATTTGACGAATCCACACAATCCAATTGCTACACTTAATGCCTCGGTTACTTATACCGTTACAGTGACTGACCCAGCGAGCGGCTGTAGGCTGGAAAAAGAAATTCGGGTCAATGTAATCAACCTGAGTGACTTCGCCGTTGTGCCGGCGGATACTACCGTATGTCAACCTGGTGGTGTGAACCTGCGGGTGACTGGTGCAGCAGGCGCAAACGTCCGTTGGCTCGATGCAAATGGGACCCAAATTGGTACAGGTCGTAGCATTTCCCCAAGCCCCAATGTGGGTTTGAACCTGTACATCGCTGAGGCTAGTGTGGGTTCTTGCACCGCTCGGGATACCAGCCGGGTGACCCGCGTGGATTTCCAACCTGGTGATCTGAGCTCCCCACAAGCAGCTTGTGCAGGAAGCCCACTACCGTTGAATCCTAAAGGTAATCCAGCTTATACTTATGCCTGGTCACCAACGATAGGTTTGGATTTGACCAACCCACACAATCCAATAGCCACCTTGATCGCCTCCGTCACCTATACAGTAACGGTAACTGATCCAGCAACGGGCTGTAGCATCGAGAAAGAAATTCGGGTCAATGTAACTGACCTGGGCGATCTGGAGGCCATTCCTTCTGAAACAGTTCTTTGCCAACCTGACTTCGTGTTGCTCACCGCGAGGGGGGCACAGGGAGCTACTATCCGTTGGTTGGATGCCAATGGACAAGTTATTTTTAATGGCAGAAACCTTTCGGTTACGCCTGCGGTGGGGCTTAATTTGTACATCGTAGAAGCGACTTTGGGTTCTTGTGTCAAAAGAGACACTGCGCGGGTGCGCCTCAGCGACTTCAAGCCAGGGGATTTGAAATCGCCGCAAAATATTTGTGTAGGTAGTTCAGTCGAGTTGAATCCGAACGGTAACCCTGCTTATACTTATGTTTGGACACCAACCCGGGGTCTTGATTTGAGCAAACCTTACAACCCAGTTGCTTCACCAACAAATACAACAACGTATACTGTTACGGTGACTGACCCTGTGAGCCGGTGTTCCGTTACCAAAAATATAGTGGTCAATGTTACGCAGCCGATTACGGTGATTGCATTGCCGGATACCTCCCTGTGTGAACCCGGGCGTTTGACTTTGCGTGCGACCACCTCACGGCCAACGCCAATTACCTGGTTTAGTGATGCCGCCTTGAAAAACCAGATTGGAACTGGAAACCGGATCAGTGTCACCGTGGCAGCTGGTAAAACGGTCTTTTATGCCGTGGCAACCGATACCAATGATGTGTGTATCCGTGCACAAATCGACGCGGCCAGAAATGGCGGCGGTACTGGAACGGGTGGCGGCCCAACCATCGGCAAGGGTGGGCCATTTGAAGGTGCACCTTTGGATTCAGCAGTGGTCGACGTGGTAGACATTACCAAGGGGGCTCCACCAAGCATGATTACGACTTGTGCTGGCCGACCTACTCCGATCAATCCAAATGGCAAACCAAATCTGGTTTACCGTTGGTCTCCTTCAACAGGCTTGAATGATTCTACTTCTGCTACGCCTACAACGATTGTTACGGTGCCCACAACCTATACGGTTACCATTTCGGATGCATTTGGTGCCTGTAGTATCGTGCGCCAGGTGGTAGTCATGGCCGCAGAACCGATCCGAGCGGATGCAGGAAAAGATACGACCTTGTGTTCTTTGAATCCGTTTAACCTGGTCGCAAGTGGCAATGGAGCTGCAATCTTTGAATGGGCCAACAACCGCAACTTTAGCCCGGTTCTGGGACAAGGGGCGCAGTTCTCCATTACACCGGATACCGTAGCGAAAACCTACTATGTACGCATTACCAATGCGGCAGGTTGTGTGGAAACCGATTCCGTGACGGTCATTGCCCGCCCGGTTAGAGCTACCCTGCCAGCTACGGTTAGCGCCTGTGAAAATGGTGATGAAGTGACGCTCATTGTGACCAATAACGATCGGCGCCAGAATTTGACCTATCTCTGGTCACCCGCCAATCTGTTCATCACAAATGTACGCACTGGCCCTTCGGCAACTATTGTAGCTCAAAATGGCGCCCAACCGCAAGTCTTGCTGACCAACCAGTATGGATGTACCGCCACCTTGCGCACTACGGTGAACATAGTAGATTTGGCCAACAAAGTGCGTGTAACCGCCAATCCGACAACCATTAAAAATGGAGAGTCGACTACCATTCGGGTGGAAAATTGCCCAGATTGCACCTACTCCTGGAGCCCTGCTACTGGACTGAATACAACTACTGGTAGCACCGTAATTGCGTCTCCTACAGATACTACCGAGTATACCGTAAAAGTGACCAGCAATGGTTGTATGGCTGAACTCAAAATCACCATCAATGTTTCAGGGCCATACTGCGTAGAGCCTTACATTTTTGTACCCACCGCTTTTACACCTAACGGCGACGGCGTGAACGACGTGCTGTATGTACGTGGCCGCGGTATTGATAGAATGACTTTCATCATTTACAATCGCTGGGGGCAAAAAATGTTTGAAACCAGTGACCCCAGAGTGGGTTGGGACGGTACATTCCGGGGCAAAAAATTGCCTGCTGATGTATATGGATTTTATTTACTTGCCAATTGTATTGATGGTACCACGTACCGCAAACAAGGCAACGTGACTTTGATTCGTTAACCTGATTCGGGTCACGACGGCCTCGACATCATGATCTAATCACCCCCTTGGCTGGAGTAATCCGGTCAGGGGGTTTCTTTTTAGGGTATAATGCTCTATTTTTGTACTTCATCAGTATCTGTAATTATGAAGCATTTGTTTTTTTTCTTCCTCTTCAGTGTTGGATTATATAGCCTGAATGCCCAATGTGATTTTGCCATCAATGAAGTTGATGATTTCGATAGTACCCATAGTGTGGTCACCAAAGCCATCAATATCGGCTACATGATCCCCAGTAATTTTCAAACCGCGGATGGCTACAAAATGATCGAAGAGGCAAAGGCCATGTTTACTTTTTCCCAAAACGATACCCTGAACGCTTTTTTCCTGGTTTTGGGGCTCGCCGAGAGAGAGTTTTTGACCATAGAGGAAGGCTTTAGCGTGATCCTGAAAGTGGAATCCCTAAAAGATACTGTGGATCTGGGCAAAGATGTACCCAAAGTTGACCCTGCTGATGATACCAAGGGTTCCGACCTGATTGGCCTTTATACCGTGCCTGACCGGGGTAATTTTGACAAAAACACCAACATGCGGCTTTACACCCTTACCTGTCTGGTGCCTTTGGATCACGTCTTTACTTTATCCTATGCCGGCATTGAAAAAATTCGGATCAATTATAAGAACAGCCGCCATACCATTACGCTGAACAAAGACCAACAAGCTTCCATCAAAAAAGCGGTGCAGTGTGTGGCGGAGGCCATGAAGCTGTTTCCAATCAAACCTTAAACCTTAAAGTGACGATTGTCACTGGCAGAACGCAAGCTTGATTTTACTTTTGCAAAAAAAACAAAGCATGGAATCCCTAAAGTTTAAAACCAATATCAATTGTGGTGGCTGTGTAAAGGCGGTTACTGGATTTATTAATGAGGTTCCAGGCATCAGCAATTGGGAGGTTGATACGCAAAATCCTGATAAAATCCTCAGTGTAGAAGGAGAGGGAGTGGATGCGGAATTGGTGCTGGAAGCAGTGAAAGATGCAGGTTTTGAGATTGTGGAATTGGTGGAGTGTGAATAATCGATTGGCTGTAAAATTGATCTTGCTTATATTCGTTAATACTCTAAGCAAATCAATCCCTTATGGCCGAGTTCTCCTCTTCCCGCCGGACTTTCCTCCAACTCCCAACTGAGGGTTTGCTGGTGGAAACGCCCTACATTGAACCAGAAATACCCACTGCCCCGCCCGCATTTACCCTTCAAGGAGGGCTAACTCCATATACGGGCATTTGGGGCCGGGAGCAAGCCGCCCATTTGCTGCGGCGCGCTACTTTTGGCTGTAGCCAGGTACAAATTGATCAACTCTATTACCTGGGGGATGCCCAAAAAGCCGTGGACTATGTTTTAACCATCCCCAAAGCCGAGCCTGCCCCGCCCGTCAACAATTACAACAACGAAGAATTTACCGACCCGGATGTCCCTTTAGGCAAAACTTGGGTTAACGCCCGACGCAACAACGACGGGGAGTTTTTCCGCATCACCTCCTGGCGCAGCTGGTGGATGGAACGGATGATTACTTCCGAAGCCAATATTCTGGAGAAACTCATCCTTTTTTGGCACAATCATTTTGCCACCCGCACCGATATTTCCTTTAGTGGCCAGGCTTGTTACAAACATTACATGATCCTGCGCAAACATGCATTGGGTGATTTCAAACAGCTGGTGTATGATGTAACGGTGGACCCACACATGCTTTTTTTCCTCAACGGCCTGTACAACGGAGTCAATGCGCCAGATGAGAACTATGCCCGCGAATTGCAGGAACTCTTCACCATCGGAAAAGACAACCCCGATCACTATACCGAGGCCGATGTAGTAGCTGCCGCAAAAGTGTTGACGGGTTGGCGACTGGAATACGAAACCAATAAAGTTTTCTTAGACCCCTGGTCGCACGACCAAACGGACAAACAATTCTCCGCTTTTTACAACAATCGCGTCATCAAGGGTGGGGCTGATGCAGAGCGTGAAGTTCGGGAGTTAATTGATATGATTTTCCAAAAGGATGAAGTCTCTCTTTACATCTGCCGGAAGTTGTACCGCTTCTTTGTGTATTATCAGATAGATGAAGAGGTAGAAAAAAACGTGATTCAACCCTTGGCGGCAATCCTGCGCCAAAACAAGTACCAGATTTTACCCGTCATCTCGGCCTTATTGCGCAGCGAACATTTCTTTGATGCAGTGAATAAAGGTTGTTTTATCAAAACCCCTTTGGATTTGGTCATTGGCGTATTGCGCAATTTCAACGTCTACATCAACGGACCTACCTTATATGACCAGTACCAAATTCTGACCAGCTTGGGCTGGACTTGCAACGACTTACAAATGCTGCCGGGTGATCCGCCCAATGTGGCAGGATGGCCAGCTTTTCGACAAGCCCCCAAGTATTACCGTGCCTGGATCAACAGCGATACTTTGCGCAACCGCAACATTTACTCCGATGTGATGACCTATTGGCGTTATGAAACGGATTCAGGGTATAAGGTTTTTATCGATCACATTGCTTTTGCCAACCAGTTTCCTCGCCCCGATGATCCAAATTTGCTGATCGACGGCATCTTACAAGTGTTGATGCCCATGCCTTTTTCCACAGCAAAAAAACAAGTACTGAAGAGCATTTTGCTGTCGGGCCAAGCCCAGGACTATTACTGGACCGTGGCCTGGAAAAACTACACCGCTAACCCCCGGGATAAAGCGGCTCGGGATACGGTCTGGTACCGCCTGGCGGCCTTGCACAAGTACTTGATGGGTCAACCCGAATACCAGTTGATTTAATCCTTTTCCCAAAATTAATGCTTTATGGAACGCAGATCATTCCTCTATCATAGTTGTGCCGCCGCAGCAGGGGCTTCCTTTTCTTTAAAGGGCATGCCCTTAAATACCGCGCCACAAAGGTCTTTTTTGGACGCCCTAAGCTTCAACGGAAATCCCGAAAACCGGGTATTGGTACTCATTGAACTGAATGGTGGCAACGATGGGATCAATACTTTTATCCCGCTGGATCAATACCGCAACCTGAGCAAATTCCGGCGCAACCTCTTGATCCCCGAGCGCAATGTACTGCGCTTGCAAGGAACTCAGGTCAACGGCCTTCACCCTGCGATGACCCCCTTTCAAAAAATGTACAATGACGGCCTGGTGTCAGTAGTGCAAAATGTAGGGTACCCCGAACAAGATTATTCCCATTTTCGCTCAGCGGACATTTGGATGTCGGCTTCCGATGCGGATGTGAACATTGAAAATGGCTGGGCTGGCCGCTACCTGGAACAGCGCTACCCGGGCTTTCCTACCGGTTATCCAAGCGACGCGAACCCTGACCCTTTGGCCATTCAGTTGGGCGCCGTGATGTCTTTGGCTTTGGTCGGCAGCCAATGGCCCATGGGTATGGCGATTACGGATCCGAAGGCCTACTATGAGTTTGTCAACAGTGTGGTAGAACCCGCACCCGATGGCCCTTTTGGTGATGAGTTGGAGTACATTCGACTGGTTACCCAACAGGCGCAACAATACTTTAAATCCGTAAAAGGTGCAGCTGACAAAGGCCGTAACCAATCCACGCTCTATCCTCCCGATGAAAAAAACTACCTGGCTGACCAGCTTAAAATTGTTGCGCAGTTGATCAAAGGGGGGCTAAAAACACCCATCTACATTTGTACTTTACATGGTTTTGATACCCATAGTGAGCAAATCAATCCATCTGGGAACCCTCTGGAGGGCAACCATGCCGAATTGTTGCAGATGCTGTCGGAAGCCATTTTTGCTTTTCAGGACGATCTCAAACTTATGGGTATTGATGATCGGGTGGTCGGGATGACTTTTTCAGAATTTGGCCGTACGATTGGTTCTAACGGTAGCTTTGGTACGGATCACGGGGCAGCTGCTCCTTTGTTCGTTTTTGGCAAGGCGGTCAATCCGGGCATCATCGGCAAAAATCCACAGGTTCCTACTGATTTGGGAGAATCAGATGATTTGCCTATGGAAAATGATTTTCGCGCCATTTATGCCACGATACTGAAAGACTGGTTTGGCTTGGAACAGCCAGAATCTATTTTGGGGCAAAAATTTCCCATTTTACCCATCTTTAAATCTATTTCTACCCCCACCCGTGATTTGCAGACGGCGGAATCATTTGACCTAAACCTCAGGCCGAATCCCTTCCGGGAAAGCAGCACCATCAGCCTACAAACCAATGGTGGTCAGATATCCGTACGTTTGTTGGATGGCTTGGGTAAAGTGGTTCAAACGGTGGTAGAAGGGTATTATCCTGCGGGAACCCATCAGTTTGTGCTCCAACGCCAAAACCTTCCGATGGGTCAGTATTATTGCCAGGTGAATGTCAATGGAACGATTGGGGTACGAAAAATAGTAGCGATGTAAAGCGAAAAGTGAAAAATTAGTTCATCATTTGGATTTCACCGTTTGGTGTATTTTTTTTCACTTTTCACTTAATCATTTTCATAAATGTTCCCACGAACCAATTGGAATCGGCTTTCACCAAAGTATCGAGGGTAGAATCGGCTTTGCTGGAAAAGAGTTTGATTTCTTTAATCATTCGGACGAATTCTTCGGCTTCCGGGTCGCTCCCTTCTACGCTGGACAATTCGTCCAGAACCTTGAGCATGGGCTCCAATTCTTTCTTTTTGCGTTGGATGATGATGTTTTTGACCACCTTCCACATGTCTTTTTCTGCCACGAAAAACTCCTTGCGCTCTCCAGCCTTGAGTTCTTTGAATACCAAACCCCAGTCGATCAAGGCCCGCAAATTCATGTTGGCATTGCCACGAGAAATTTTCAGCTCCTCCATGATGTCATCGGCACTGAGCGCTTGTGGAGCGATCATCAAAAGGGCATGGATTTGCGCCATCGTGCGGTTGACACCCCAACTAGAGCCAAAAGCTCCCCAAGACTGTAAAAATTTATCTTTTCCTTCGGGCAGGTTCATTTGTCCAATAGTTTCAAAATTTCCTGAAAGTACATAATTAAATG
Organism: Haliscomenobacter sp.; assembly: GCF_965225875.1. GTDB lineage: Bacteria > Bacteroidota > Bacteroidia > Chitinophagales > Saprospiraceae > Haliscomenobacter. The sequence continues at coordinate 3,293,808 of NZ_CBDDBS010000002.1, forward strand.
TAAAAGCAGGCACTTTTGTTTACGTATGTACTAAAAATGGCGTTTTAACCACTGTGGCTGCGAGGCTTTTGCCACTAATCGAAATGAAAATTTCGGTTCCAGGTGCAGCAAATTCCGTTTTGACATAGCCCATCCCAATGGGTTTACCCAGGGTTGGCGATTGCGAGCCCGAAGTTACTTTGCCAATGACCTGGCCTTGGGCATCCAGAATTTCATAATCGTGACGAGGAATGCGGCGGTCTTCCAGTACAAAACCAACCAGCTTACGGCTGACGCCAGCTGCCTTTTGTGCTTCAAAGATATTTTTTCCAATGAAACTGGGTTTGGCTAGTTTGGTTATCCAACCCAAGCCGGCTTCAAGTGGAGAGGTGGTATCGTCGATGTCGTTTCCGTACAAACAAAAGCCCATTTCCAAGCGCAGGGTATCCCTGGCACCCAAACCAATGGGAGCAATCCCCAGCGGTTTGCCGGATTCAAAGATGGCATCCCAAATCGCAGCAGCATGGCTACTGTCTACATAAATTTCAAAGCCACCCGCCCCAGTGTACCCGGTGGCTGAAACGATAACATTATCAAATCCTGCGAATTTACCCTTGGCAAAGTTGTAGTACTTGATCCGGCCCAAATCGATGCCAGTCAATGGTTGTAGGGTTTGTAAAGCTTTGGGGCCTTGTACAGCAATCAATGAAGTTTGATCAGAAATGTTGATCACCCGGGTATCAAAACCACGCGCGAACTCAGCTGTTGGTTCCAGGTGTGCATTGACCCAATTCCAGTCTTTTTCAATATTGGAAGCGTTCACTACCAGCATGTAGGCCCGCTCACCTTCCGCACAATTGTCTTCGGGCAAACGGTAAACCAATAAATCGTCAATAATCCCACCTTTGTCGTTGGGTAAGGAAGAATATTGTGCTTGGCCAACGCCTAATTTGGACGCATCATTGGTGGTAATGTGTTGGATTAACTCCAGCGCTTGTTTTCCTTTTACAATGAACTCGCCCATGTGCGACACATCAAATACGCCCACTCCATTGCGTACGGTATGGTGCTCTTCCTGAATACCCGTGTAGGAAATCGGCATGTTGTAGCCTGCAAATGGGGCCATCTTGGCGCCCAGTGCAATGTGTTTTTCAGTGAGTGGAGTGTTTTTCATGTGTGCGTTTATTTGAAAAGGTTCCGGGGTTTCAAGTTCGTAGTTTTTTGGATTACACCCTGCAAACTTGTATCACTATTGAATGCTGATTTTATTGATCACATCGCCGACATGCAAGTCGTGGACCACACTCATGCCATCGATTACAGTGGCGAAGATAGTGTAATTTCCGTCAAGATGAGGTGCAGGGGAATGGGTGATGAAAAACTGTACACTTTCGGTATCCAGTCCAGCTGAGGCGAGGCCTACCAAGCCCTCGTTGTCATAACGCATAGGGGCGGGCACTTCGGTGCGCAAGGTAAAATCGAGGCTACCATAGCCGTCGCCCCGAGGGCAACCCCCCTGCGCGACAAAGTTGGGAACCACCCGATGGAAAGATTTGCCATTGTAATACCCTTTACGAGCCTGTTCCACAAACATGGCTACCGAACCGGGAGCGATCTCTGGCATCAACTGTACCCGAATCGTACCCTTGCTGGTGCTGATGATGGCCACCGGGCGTTCGCGCAAGTTAGCCAGGGTTTCCCAATTGATGGGGTGTTTCCTGGGGTCGGTTTTGCCAGGCTTGGGTTCTGGCTGGCCTTTCAGGAAGCTGATCGTTTTTTGTACTTCAAATTGGGTTTCAATGTCGCGGGGCAATTTGAGGCTTGCCAGCGCAGTATCCAAAAAGCCCACCTGGGCAAAATATTGTCCAAAATTGCGTTGAGGCACCCGCAGGGCTTCCGCAGCTACGGCAATTAAGCCCGGATCTTTACTCAGTGAGGCTTGTTTGAAAAAAATCGACAATTCCTTGCCTACTTTTCGCCAGCCCAGGCCAAAGAAACGTTCAAAATCGGGACGTGTGGCGATTTTTTTCAAACCATTCCAGGCGGCTATGCGCACTACCGGGCTTTTTACCGCAACAGCTTGTTGTTGGATGTAGCGGTAGTTCCAGCCAAATTCACTGAGTGCGTCCAGAAAGGCCGCTCTTTCTTCAGCAGTTTGACTCCGTTCGTAACGTCGGCGACACTGGAAATTCATCGTTTCCCGATAGTCAGCATACAAAGGTGGGAGCAAACGTTGGGCCGCAGCATACAAATTGGCTTGCACCGCCCAGTTGAGGGTAGAATCTTTGGCTAGCCGCCAGTAATAGGTGGCATCGCGGCCTTGTCCATAGGTCGCCAGGGTTTTGGCCGCAGTGGCAGCCACATGGCTATTGGGATCTCGCAAGGCATTAAACAGCGCAATCCGAGTAAGTTTGTAGTCCAGTTTTCCCAGAGCCTGCACAATGTTGATGCGCACCCGATAATCAGGCTCCTTGGGTAACCAGTGTGCCAGGGTATCTACTGCGTATGGCTTGTAGGTTTTGCCCAGACTGCTGGCCAAAGCCATCCGAATAAATGGGTTACTCGCCTTAGGAGCCAATGGTGCCAATTGGGACGCAAAAGTATCCAATCGTACGTTGGCCCTGGCTAAAAAATAAGCAGCAACGTAGTGAATGCGGGGTGTAAACTGTTTATTCAGGAGCATTTCCACCATACGTTTGGTGGCAGTGCTATCCGTAATGCCCCGGAGTCCAAAGCGGTAAATCCCCCAGGCCAGACCTTCTACCAGAATTGAATCACTAGGTTTGTAAGTGCTCACGGCACTCATTTGTTGCAGCGCTTTTTTGGATCCACATTTGCCAATGGCTTCCAAAATTGCAGCATTGACTTTCATGGAAGTACCGGTGCTGTCAAAACGATCGAAGCCTGCAATCAGCAAGGGTTCTGCCGCTTTGGCCTGAGTTTGCCCCAATGCATAGGCCACTGCATACCGTACATCGGGCGATTCATCTTTGAGCAATTCGCCCAACTGCTCTACAATTGTACTGTCTTTAATGGAGGCAAAAGCCATAGCCGCAGCGTAACGGTAGCTGGGATCTGCATCGCGCAAGTAAAAGAGCAAACTATCAACGTTGCGGGCGTCTTGCAATTGGTAAATTTCCTGGGCCGTAGCATCCTCAAAAATATTGGTACGTACTACAGCGGAAACTTTTTTATCAGAAGGAGGCGTACAAGCCTGCAGCCCCAAGAAAATCCCGATGAAAACAAAGTAAGCGATGCGTTGGTATGGCATTAGCGCGGTCATTTAATCCTTTGAGAAACACTAGTGTCCCGGGCATGAAGTAATGCTCGGGACACTAGTATGTTTTTGCAAAAGTAAAAAAAAAGGAATGCTTTTGGTGTTGCCTCAAAATTTGATTTAAAGACCCCGCTTAATTATTCAACTCATCCCCGAACTGATCTTCCTTACCAGCTCCTACGCCCGGATCATTCAAATTTAGACCACCCTGGGTGTATTTAGAACAGTCGAGTTCGATGCCCAAGTCTCCCGGAGGGCGATAAAAACGTTTGGAAGCATCGAAGCGCAAGTCTTTGGCACTTTCCAATTGGCGGATGAATTCTACGAAAAATGGCTTGGCCATCCGTGCCCCTTGACCATAGGTAGAAGAACGGAAGTGAACCCAACGATCTTCACCACCTACCCAGGTGCCAACCACCAGATTGGGCGTCATACCCATAAACCAGCCATCCACGAAGTCGTTGGTCGTACCAGTTTTACCACCCACATCACTTTTAACTCCACTGATATTGGCCGCATAACGCAATAGTTCGACCATTACATAGTTGGGGGCAGCCTGAATGGCTTGTTCCTCCCGTATCTCGGATTCGTAAATCACCTTACCATTTTTGTCCTCGATGCGCAAAACGGTGGTGGGGCGTACATAAAGGCCGTTATTGGCAAAGGTGGAAAATGCACCTGTCATTTCCATCACGCTCAAATCAGCAGCTCCAAGACAAATTGCCGGGCTTTTAGGCACTCGGTACTGCCCATTGGGGTAACGGGTACTGCTGTCGATGCCCATTGCATGCACCAGGGTGCGGATGGGTAGTGTACTCTTGAGTTCTTTGACCAGTTGGACTGATACCGAGTTTTTGGACTTGCGCAGCCCTTCTTTCAAATTGATCAAACGACCGGAATATTCATTGTTAAAGTTGCGGGGGGCCCACCGGCTGTACAAATTGAAATCCCCATCACCTGGTTCGATGGTCTGCTGGACATCGTAAACGGTGTAACAGGGGGAGAGTCGATTGAGCGCGATTGCCGCTGCATATACAAATGGCTTGAAGGTAGAACCTACCTGCCGGCTGATCCGGGTATGGTCGTATTGGAAATATTTGGAGTTGATACCGCCTACCCAGGCTTTGACGTAACCGCTGCGGGGTTCCACTGCCAAAATACCGGTTTGCAAAAACATGCGGTGGTATTTGATAGAGTCTAGCGGCGACATCACTGTGTCTTTTTCAAAATTGCGCCCGGGTTCATAGGTAAAAACTTTCATCCGCACGGGGCGACGAAAATCCCGTTTGACCACCTCTTGCAAACGCCGCCATTGGGTGAGCAATTGGGGGAAATCCTGATGGTTCATCACCTTGCGGTATTGGGCCGCCAGGTTGACCCCGATAATTTGTTCCTCTACCAACTGATTCAGATAGCCAGCTTTCTGATTTTCTTTTTCCATGCGGTCAATTTCACGATCGTCCTCATGGAAAAAACCTTCCCCAATCGCATCAGACTCAATGCGCCGGGTGATCTCGCCCAGGTACAAATCGCGCAGCACCTGGTAGCGATCTGTTGCCCGAATGTTGTTTTCTAGTGCAGCCTGGCGAGTAGGCACTTGGGGAATATTGGCGTCCGAACCTCCTTTGTAGTTCCAGGGGTCTTTTCCCCGCCATTCATTCCAGAAGGCTTTCTGCAAACTGGACATGTGTTTGATCATGGCTCTTTCGGCCAGCCTTTGTACTTCACCGTCGATGGTGGTATAAATTTTTAGACCATCCCGGTACAAATCATAGGGGGTACCATCGGAGCGTTTTTGGCATTCCTTACTGGCTAAAATCACCTTGAGGTCTTGGCGCAATTCCTCTCGGAAATAAGTAGCGATGCCATCGATATGGGATTTGCGGCGAAATTTGATACCCAGATCGGTTGTCCGCAATTCGTTGTAGCGGGTTTCGGTGAGTGAGCCATTTTTCACCATTTGGTTCAACACGATTTCCCGGCGTTTTTTACACAGCTCTGGCCGGCGGATTGGATTGAAGTAGGAAGGGTTTTGCAGCATCCCAATCAGCATGGCGGCTTCCTGAAGCTCCAGATTTTTGGGCGTTTTGCTAAAATAGGTATCGGCGGCAGCCTTGATGCCGTAGGCATTATTGACAAATTCTGCCTTGTTCAGGTACATCGACAAAATTTCCTCTTTGGTGTATTTTCGCTCCAAGCGTACCGCAATGATCCACTCCTTAAATTTTTGCATCACCCGCGCCAAACCAGAGCCTGGTTTTTGGGTAAACAACAATTTGGCCAGCTGTTGGGTAATGGTACTGGCACCCCCCGAACTGCGTTTTTGCAGCAATACCGTTTTGAACAATACCCGGCCTAAGGCTTCAAAGTCGATGCCAGCGTGCTCGTAATACCGTTTGTCTTCCGTAGCAATCAGCGCATGGACGAGGTATGGGGATAAAGAATCGTAGGTGATTGGAATACGGTTTTCAGCAGCATACACTCCTAACAATTCGCCATTGTCGGCCAAAATCTGGGTAGCTAACTCACTGCGCGGGTTCTCCAATTGCTGCAAGGAGGGCAAGTTGGTGAAAGACAACAGCACAAAAAACAAAAATCCAAAAAGCAACCCGTACAAGGTCAGTCGCCACATCCATTTTACGATGACTAAGTGGGTAGGATGGTTGGCTCCACTAAAAAGATATTCGATGATTGTGCGCATAAGCTTTGGCTAATATATACCCAAAGATACAAATTATTTTCAATGACTCAATTGCTGGTAATAGCGTAGGCTATCCATAATCTCAGGGGCTTCCGCATGGCAATTGATGTGCACCTGGCCGGGTGCACCAATCAGGGAAAAATTGATCTTTTGGCCTTCATTCTTTTTATCATTTCCCATTAAACGGAAATACGCTGAAAAATTTTCTTCGTGCAGGGTGTAATGGCCATAAATTTTGATAAAAAATGCGCTGATTTCTGCCAAATCCGCTGCTGTGAGGTACCCTTGTTGCTGAGACAACCAGGCTTCCGTAATCATCCCTATGGCGATGGCTTCACCGTGCAGCAAGGGGCGATCTGTTTCCAGTGCAAATCCTTCCACCGCATGACCGATGGTATGACCAAAGTTCAACGCCTTGCGCAAGCCTCGCTCAAAGGGATCTTCCTCAACCACGTGTTTTTTGATGAGCAAAGAGGGCACAATCAATTCTGCCCAATTGACTCCACTCAAATCGCTGATGTTTTTGATTTTATCCCATTGTTCCACATCTTGGATCAGGCCATGTTTGATGATCTCAGCAAACCCACTGCGGATCTCGCGGGCAGATAGGGTAGTCAAAAATGCCGGATCAACAAAAACCGCCTGCGGGTTACAGAATACCCCAATGCTGTTTTTGATCATGCCAAAATCAATGCCCAACTTGCCTCCGATCGATGCATCTACTTGGGAAAGTAAAGTGGTTGGGACTTGTACAAAATCCACACCTCTTTTGTAGGTACTCGCACAAAAGCCACCCATATCACCAATCACGCCACCTCCCAGATTGATGACCAAAGCTTTCCGATCTAGCCCAGCATCCAACATTTGTTGCCAGATGTGCTGACAAGTTCCGATGTGTTTGTGCTGCTCACCAGGCGGGATTTTGATCAGTAGGTAGTGCTGATTTCCTAAAGCAGCCGTTAAACGAGGCAGGCAATGCCGGGCCGTATTCTCATCCGCAATGACCAAAATCTGGCCGTATTTTTTCTGCGCCAAAAAATGCTGCCATCCCGTTTCAATCGGGCCAACGTAAATGTTGTAGTCGCTAAGGGCTATTGTTTGCATGTGCTTAAATGAAATTAAAAAAATAAAAGTAGGCCATTCTCTCATTTTCACACACCCAAGGGTCTTTTTTTTACCAAAAACAAAAACGTACTAACGTTTGTTAGTTTGTAAAATCCCTGTACTTTTGCTGCATTAGGAAAAGAACTATGAAATTTCATCCCTTAAAAGTCGCCGATATCCGCCGTGAGACCACTGATTGTATCTCCGTTGCCATACATATTCCTGCTGAACTACAGGAACAATTCCGATTTTCAGCAGGGCAATACCTGACTTTTAGGGTGAATCTCCAGGGCCAGGAAATCCGGCGCTCTTACTCCATATGCAGCAGTCCCTTGGAGCAGGAATGGCGGGTGGCCATCAAAAAAGTACCCGGAGGCCTGTTTTCCACCTTTGCCAATGAGCAATTAAAAGTGGGAGATACGATCGATGTGATGCCTCCAATGGGCAGATTTGGGCAGCAAATTGAAAGCCAGGATGCCCAAACCTATATCGCCTTTGCCGCAGGAAGTGGCATCACCCCTATCCTGTCTATCCTCAAAACAGCTCTAGCTAACCAGCCACAGAGCCGGTTCATTTTGCTTTACGGCAATCAAAACCGGCATTCCATCCTTTTTAAAGCGGAATTGGAAGCTTTGAAAAACCGTCACATGGGGCGGTTAAGCATTTACCACGTTTTGAGCCGGGAAATGGTAGATGCGCCCTTGTTCCACGGGCGAATCGATGCTGAAAAGTGTCGTTCTTTTTTACAAAAACTCATCCCTGTCGAGCGCATCGATCAATGTTTTATCTGCGGCCCGGAGGACATGATCCATACCGTAAAACAGACCTTGATTGAAGCAGCTTTTGATCCCCAAAAAATTCACTTTGAGTTATTTGGTGTAAAAAACAAAGCTCCAAAACCCACTCTTGACAACGAGATTAAAGGCCCTTTAAGTAAGGTCAAAATCCACCTGGACGGCGGCATCTTTGAAATCCCTGTTGCCTACGACGGGGAAAGTGTACTGGATGTGGCTTTGCGCAGTGGTGCTGATTTGCCATTCGCCTGCAAAGGTGGCGTTTGTTGCACTTGCCGGGCCAAGGTGTTGTCCGGAAATGTAAAAATGCAGGTCAATTATGCACTTGAAGCGGACGAGGTTGCAGCAGGATATGTCTTAACCTGTCAAAGCCATCCTCGTTCAGCACAAGTGACATTGGATTTTGATGCAAAATAAATGACTATGGTAGCTCATCCTGATTTACAAACCCAGTTCGACCTGCGGGTCGCCGAAGACCAACGCATCGAGCCCAGAGACTGGATGCCTGAGCCTTATCGGCGGACCCTGGTTCGGCAAATTTCCCAACATGCCCATTCGGAAATTGTGGGGATGCTGCCAGAGGGTAACTGGATCACTCGTGCGCCATCGCTACGGCGAAAAGCCGTACTCCTGGCTAAAGTTCAGGACGAAGCCGGGCATGGCCTTTACCTCTACAGTGCCGCCGAAACCCTGGGCACCAGCCGGGAACAAATGATCGATGACCTGCACAGTGGCAAGGCCAAATATTCCAGCATTTTTAATTACCCCACCCTCTCCTGGGCAGACATGGGGGCAATTGGTTGGTTGGTAGATGGGGCCGCCATTATGAATCAGGTGCCTTTGTGCCGTACCTCCTATGGCCCTTACGCCCGCGCGATGGTGCGGATTTGTAAGGAAGAAAGTTTTCATCAGCGCCAGGGCTACGAAATCATGATGACCCTCGCCAAGGGTTCAGAAGCGCAACGCGCCATGGCCCAGGATGCCCTCAACCGCTGGTGGTGGCCAGTACTGATGATGTTTGGGCCCAAGGACGATGAATCCCCCAATACAGCCTTATCGATGCAGTGGAAAATCAAACGTTTTACAAATGATGAACTCCGCCAAAAATTTGTCGATGTTACCGTTCCTCAAGCCGAATACCTCGGGCTGAGCATTCCTGATCCTGAATTAAAATGGAATGAAGGGCGAGGACACTACGATTTTGGCCCCATCAACTGGGATGAATTTTGGGAGGTAGTCAAAGGCAATGGGCCCTGTAATCGCCAACGACTCGAAGCCCGCCGCAAGGCGCACGAGGAAGGGGCGTGGGTGCGGGAGGCGGCTGCCGCTTATGCTAAAAAAAGAATGACGAATAATTCGAATGACGAATGACGAATTTGCCGGCTGCCTAAAATTCGTCATTCGTCATTCGAATTATTCGTCATTATAATCAGTAGACATGGACACACAATGGCCCCTCTGGGAAGTTTTCATCCGCAGCAAACAAGGACTTGACCACAAACACGTGGGGAGCCTGCATGCTGCCGATGCACAAATGGCAATGGAAAATGCCAGAGATGTGTATACCCGCCGCCGGGAAGGTGTGAGCATTTGGGTGGTGGAGTCGAAGCACATCCACGCATCGAACCCCGATGAGCAGGAAGCCTTTTTTGACCCGGCCGACGACAAGGCCTATCGGCACCCGACTTTTTACGAAGTACCCGATTCTCTTACCCATATTTAAGGGGCGATAAAAAAATAAGTGATCATTTTGTCCCACTACAAAAACTGGACTATGTTTGAGGCGAATCATTATCCTGAGGAAGTAAATGCGGCACTGAATGATTTTTTGCTGCGCATGGCGGACACCAGCCTGGTGCTGGGCCATCGCTTGTCAGAGTGGTGTGGACATGGGCCGATTCTGGAGCAGGACATTGCCTTATCCAATTTGGCACTTGACCTGATCGGGCAAGCGCGCAACTGGTACCAATTGGCCGCTGCACAACTCGGTCAGGGGCAAAGCGAAGACGATCTCGCTTACCTACGCGATGCAGGCGAGTACCGCAATGTTTTGTTGGTAGAACTGCCCAATGGCGATTTTGGGCAGACCGTGCTGCGTCAGTTTTTTTTCGATGCCTATCATTACCATTATTTGCAGGCCCTTACAGAATCGGGAGACGAAAACGTGGTCAACATCGCTGTTAAGTCCCTCAAAGAAGCAACCTATCACTTGAAATGGTCTTCGGAATGGGTAATCCGCCTGGGTGATGGCACCGAAGAGAGCCATCGGCGGGTGGAAAATGCACTGAACGAATTGTGGGAATTCACCGGAGAATTGACTACCCCAAATGCAACTGATCAGCTATTGACCATCATGGGCCTTGCTCCTGATTTGAGTTTGATTCGCCCTTTGTGGGAACAACAAGTCCAAACCGTTTTGACGGAAGCCACGCTTGAAATTCCAAAGCAAACCTGGATGCAAAAAGGTGGTAAAAACGGTGTACATACTGAGCATCTGGGCTATCTGTTGGCCGAAATGCAATTTTTACAACGGGCTTATCCCAATTGCCAATGGTGATATGGAAAACCAAATGCAAAACGATCACCACATCTGGCAAATCCTCGAATCCGTCCACGATCCGGAAATCCCCGTCCTGAGTGTAGTAGACCTGGGTGTAGTGCGCAGCATTGAACAAAATGAGACAGGTCTGGAAATCAAAATCACCCCTACCTACTCGGGCTGCCCAGCAATGGACACCATTGCGATGGACATCCGAACAGCTTTGGAACAAGCGGGATATACTGCAGTAAAAGTAAATCTGGTACTACAACCTGCCTGGACCACCGATTGGCTCTCCGAAGCAGGCAAACAAAAACTCCTGGCCTATGGCATTGCTCCCCCGGTTGAACCACTCAGCAGCACCAAAGCTTTGTTTGGTGCGGAGCCAATCGTATCTTGCCCACAGTGTGGCTCCCAACATACCACTATGCTGAGTCGCTTTGGTTCCACGGCCTGCAAGGCCTTGTACCGCTGCGAGGAATGCCTGGAGCCTTTCGATTATTTCAAATGCCTACGTTAGAAGAATGAAAATAGGAATTGTAGGAACTGGAACCATGGGCGCTGGGATTGCGCAAGTAGCAGCCCAAGCTGGACATGAAGTGTTTTTATACGACGCGCAACCCCAGGTTGGCCAACAAGCGCTGGCACGAATTGACCAGAGTTTACAGAAAGAAGTGGAGAAAGGCCGTTCCAGTGCCACTGCAGTGATGGCTACTTTGCAACGCATCGCCTGGGTGGATCAGTTGGAAAAATTCCGTCCCTGCGACTGGGTTGTCGAAGCCATTGTCGAAGATTTAGCCATCAAAAAAGAATTGTTCAGCCGTTTGGAAAAAGTGGTCAGTCCCAGCTGTCTTTTGGCCACCAATACTTCTTCCCTTTCGGTGAGTGCGATCGCCGCCAGCTGTGAGCATCCAGAACGAGTCTTGGGGATGCATTTTTTCAACCCGGTTCCTCTGATGCAATTGGTAGAGTTGGTTCCCGCTGTTCAGACGAATGAGCAATGGCTGGATTTGATAAAAAAAGAACTGGAGCGCTGGGGAAAATTGCCCGTTGTAGCCAAAGACACCCCGGGCTTCATCGTTAACCGCATTGCCCGGCCTTATTATACAGAGGCTTTACGCATCTTGGACGAAGGCATTGCCGATTGTGCGACCATTGATGCGGCTATGACTAGTTTGGGTGGATTTCGCATGGGGCCTTTTCAATTGATGGATTTCATTGGTCACGATGTGAATTTCAGGGTAACCGAGAGTTTGTACCAAAGCTGCTACCAAGAGCCACGTTATCGGCCATCGTTTACCCAAAAGCGTCTGTTTGAGGCGGGCTATTGGGGCAGAAAAACCGGTCGGGGCTTTTATGATTACAATCGAGGTATACCCAAGGCCAGTACCGATGAAGCTTTATTGCAACAAATTTTTGAGCGGATCCTGATGATGCTTTTTAATGAAGCAGCGGACGCATTGCACTGGAATATTGCTTCCCGGGAGGACATTGATTTGGCTATGATGAAAGGTATGAATTTTCCTAAAGGGCTTCTGGAATGGGCTGAAGAATGGGGCATTGCCCAGTGTGTACAATCAATGGATGATTTATTCGCCTATTACCATGAGGGACGGTATCGTTGTAGTGCGGGGCTTCGGCGGATGAAATAGGTTAGCCTAGATTTCACACCTCGGCCGCAACCCTCATGCTCCAGGCCTCTGGCTTTCCCGCAAACAAAACCTTCGTTTTGCTCCAGGTATTTTGAAACAAGTCAGAATGCCGATACGCTTCCAATGCCTCCGGGCTATCCCAGAGGCTAAAAGTGAACATTACTTCTGGCTGGTTCTCGAGGTGCAAAAGTTCCAGATGTTGGCAACCAGGGAAATTGCGGATCAGGTTTTTGCTGTCTTCAAAAATGGCCAGGAAGTCCGCAATGCGGTCCTTTTGGAAGGTCATTTTTACCATTCGTTTCAGCATAAAGTTTAGTTTTTAAAGTCAATCTGGATCGTATCTTCCAGTTTTAAACCCAGCATACTACTCGCTTTGCCCATGTTGATGGCCAATTCCAGGTATTCGGCAGAGTTGATCAGGCAGAGGGTTTCACCTACTGCGACATCAAAATAATTGCGACTCAATTTGAGGATAGGGTCATGGCGTTTGAAGTACAATTCAAATTCCCGGTTTTTGCCCACCCGTTCAAATAATTCCCGGCTGATGTTGCTGATTACATTTTCGTATTGGTCGATGTAAATGACCGCCCCACGGATGCGGTTGGGGCTGATCACGGGTTGAAAGGTGATGCGTTGGACCATATCCGTAATTGGCTCGGCGAATTCTTCCAATTTTTGACCTTGGGTTAGGTACCAAACCGTTTGAGCAAAGACATCTTTGATAGGGAAAACACTGGCCTCAGGCACGGGTAAGGAATAGATAGTCTCTTCCAATTGATCAAACAACAAGGCGAATAAGCCATTATCTGGTGCGATAAAATGATGGCCAGCGTGTTCCAGCCCTAAAAAGCGTTGTTCAGTACTTGCCAAATCATTGACCCCAATCAAATGAATACTGCCTTCGGGGAAATTTTTCCAGGTATTGCGCAAGATAAAAGCAGCCTGAACAATGTCGTAATTGTTGATGTTGTGCGACACATCCACAATCATCAGGTCGGGTTTCGCACACAACAGAGCACCTTTGACCAGTGCGGAGTAGTAGTCTTGCAAGCCAAAATCGGTGGTCAAAGTTACAATAGCCATCCTAGAGCGTTTTCCATTTATTTAGGCACAAAAATGATTTTATCCGGCCTTGAGTTAGTTCGATCGCTGCTAAAATCTTAATTTTACCCAAGATTTGAGCGAGTACGGGAACAAAAATATTGTTTCAAACCTTTGCTTGTATATAAATCCTTTTCCAAAACCTTTTTGCTCATACACTAAAACGACGGAGGGACTATTGAGCGAAATCATTTTAACCGTAGACGGCGTTGATCCACTGGAACTTTTCGGGGAAAACAACGCAAAACTGAACCTCTTACGCAAGGCATTTCCAGAAATCACCATTACCTCACGGGGTAATAACCTGAAACTGGCCGGCGAGAAGAAATTCACCCAGGCTGCCAAAGCCAAATTCGAAATGATGGTCAAGTTGCTCAAAGAGCAGCATGCCCTTTCGACACAAGCAGTAGAGGACTTATTGCTGGGGGAAAACCTGTGGGAAACCCGCTTGCCGGAGTCGGACAACAACCGCACTATCCTGCATACCCGCGATGGCAAACCCATCAGGGCAAAAACGGTGAACCAACGAAAGCTGGTTGAGGCTTCCGAGCACAATGATATCGTGTTTGCAGTTGGTCCTGCGGGTACGGGTAAAACCTATACTGCAGTTGCACTGGCTGTGCGAGCGCTCAAAAACCGCAAGGTCAAAAAGATCATCCTGACCCGCCCCGCAGTAGAAGCAGGGGAAAGCCTGGGCTTTTTGCCTGGTGATCTCAAGGAAAAAATCGATCCTTACCTGCGCCCGCTGTATGACGCGCTGGATGACATGATTGCACCGGACAAACTGGCGCAATTCATGACCAATCGCATCATCGAAATTGCCCCCTTGGCCTTTATGCGTGGGCGTACCCTCGACAATGCATTCATCATCCTGGACGAAGCCCAAAACTGCTCCACGCTCCAGCTCAAGATGTTCCTGACGCGCCTTGGGCCTAGTGCTCAATGCATCATAACGGGCGACTTGTCGCAGATCGATTTGCCTTTCAACCAAAAATCGGGTTTGTACCGGGCACTCCAGATTTTGCGCCATGTAGACGGCATTGCCGAAGTTGAACTTAACGCCGATGATGTGGTTCGCCACCGCCTGGTTAAGGAAATCATCAATGCCTATGAGAAATCAGACAAGGCGATGCGGGAAAAAGCCGAGCGGGAAGAAAAAGCGGCGCAGAAAGCACAACTACCCAGTGAAGAGGAATAACGATTGGACTTAACATGAGTCATCCCAAAAATTCCGGATGACTCATGTTAAAAAATAACAACATGACTTCAACAGTTACCTACTTGGGCGAGCTACGCACCACTGCCACCCACCTGGCCTCAAACAACAGCATCATCACCGACGCACCGGTGGACAACCACGGCAAAGGAGAAGCTTTTTCTCCAACCGACCTGGTCGCTACCGCACTGGCCAATTGCGCCCTCACGGTGATGGGCATTGGAGCTCGGGAGCGAGGAATTGATATGGACGGTGCACATGCCAGCATCACCAAACACATGGCCGCGAACCCTCGGCGCATTTCCAAAATCGAAATGACCATTACTTTTCCCGAGGGTAAAAGCTACGACGACAAACAAAAGCAAATTTTAGAGCAAATCGGCTACAATTGCCCCGTTGCCAAAAGTTTGCACCCCGACATAGAGCAGGCCATCACCTTCATCTGGCCCTAAGCCTAACCTGTTCAATGGCTTTAGCCATTAGAGTACTGCCAACCCACGGATTCATCCGTGGGAGGCTACACTTCGCCCCATCCCACGATTTTAATCGTGGGTGATGAGCAAGAACACCCAAGCATCATGTACGCTATACACAAAACCAACGCTACTTTATCTGGCGAAATCACCCTCGCTGGGTCCAAAAGCATCAGCAACCGCAGCCTCATCATCCGAGCCTTGTGCAGCGAAAATTTCCCCATCGCCTTACTGGCCAATGCCAAAGACACGGACCTTTTGCAAAGCCTGCTGGCTAGCAGCGACCCCATTCGGGATGCAGGCGCCGCAGGTACCACCTTCCGTTTCATGACTGCGTACCTGGCTACCCAACCCGGCACCCAAACCCTGACGGGTACCGAGCGGATGAAGCAACGTCCAATCGGAGTACTCGTAGATGCCTTACGGACCTTAGGCGCTCATATCGAATACCTGGAGAAGGAAGGTTACCCGCCTTTGCTGATTGGTCCGCCGGACAATTTCGGCATCAATAACAAAGTGCAAATTTCGGCGGGCACCAGCAGCCAATACATCTCTGCCCTATTGATGATTGCACCTACTTTACCCAATGGCCTGGAGCTGGAATTGGTGGGTAAAATTGTATCCCGGCCCTACATCGAGATGACTTTGGCACAAATGGCTTATTTCGGGGTAGCACATGAATGGGACGGGCAGTTCATTTGGGTGGCACCCCAGCAATACCAGGCACGGCCATTTGTGGTCGAAGCCGACTGGTCAGCAGCTTCGTACTATTACATCATGGCTGCTTTTGCCAAGGAAGTGGATTTACAGCTCAATGGCTTGTTTGCGGAAAGTTTGCAAGGGGATTCAGCGTTGACGGAGATCATGTCACAGCTGGGGGTAAAAACAACCTTTAACGACAAAGGCATTCACTTGAGCAAAAGTGGCCAACCGCTCCCGGCCGTTTTTGAATACGACTTTTTATTGTGCCCCGATTTGGCTCAATCCATTGCGGTGGTATGTGCTGGCTTGGGCGTAACTGGCCGCTTTACCGGACTGGAAACACTACGGATCAAAGAAACAGATCGAATTGCTGCCCTGGATCAGGAATTGGCAAAAGTGGGGGTTAAAGTGATTGAAGAAGGGGTGGCCAATGATGGCAAGGAATATTTTCGCATTGAAGGGAAGGCTCAGATACCTAATCCTGCACCGGAATTTGCAACCTATGAAGACCACCGGATGGCCATGGCCTTTGCTCCACTGGCTTATTTTGGGGAAATAAAAATCCATGAGCCAGAAGTGGTGGTGAAGTCGTACCCCGATTTCTGGAGGGATTTGAAACAAGTAGGTTTTGAAATAATTGAATAAATTCTTGTACTATCTTCTGAGGTGAACCCTTTGGTGCCTTAGGTTTCTTAGGTGGTGAAAAAGAAATTATTTTACCACCTAAGAAACCTAAGGCACCAAAGGGTTCACCTCAGAAGATTGCCTAATTACCCCGCCCAACTTTCCCGATCCAAACTCCGGAAATGAATCGCCTCCGCCAGATGTTCAATCAAAATTTTTTCGGAGCCCGCCAGGTCTGCCGCGGTGCGCGCCACTTTCAAAATCCGGTCATAAGCCCGCGCCGAAAGTTGTAGTTTTTCCATCGCCTTTTTCACCAAAATTTGCCCTGCAGGATCAATCTTACATACCTCTTGCACCATCCGACCCGGCATTTGGGCATTGCTATGGATGTTCATCCCCACAAAACGTTGAGCCTGAATTTCGCGGGCTGATACCACCCGGGCAGCAATGTCTTTGCTGGTTTCGGTAGGGCGTTCGTCACTGGCCAGTTCATCGTAACTGACGGGCGTAACCTCCACGTGCAAGTCAATCCGATCCAGCAAGGGGCCGGAGATTTTGGTCAAATAGCGTTTCACTACACCGGGGCCACAAACACACTCTTTATCCGGGTGATTGTAATACCCACAAGGGCAGGGGTTCATGGAAGAAACCAGCATGAAACTGGAAGGGTAATCCACCGAACTTTTGGCACGGGAAATGGTGACTCGCCGCTCTTCCATGGGCTGGCGCATGACTTCCAAAACGCTGCGCTTAAACTCGGGCAATTCGTCCAAAAAAAGCACCCCATTGTGTGCCAAAGAAATTTCTCCTGGCATCGGGTTTGACCCTCCACCCACGAGTGCCACATCGCTGATGGTATGATGCGGTGAACGAAAGGGGCGGGTGGTTACCAGCGCAGCGTTGCTGGCCAGCACACCCGCGACCGAATGAATTTTGGTTGTTTCCAGGGCCTCCTGCAAACTCAGCGGTGGCAGAATGGTTGGCAAACGCCGGGCCAACATGGTTTTTCCTGCCCCCGGAGGCCCGATCAAAATGACATTGTGGCCTCCTGCTGCGGCAATTTCCAGGGCACGTTTGATGTTTTGCTGGCCTTTAACATCCGAAAAATCTACTTCGTAATTGCTGAGATTGTCGAAGAACTCATCCCGGGTTTCTACCACCACTGGCTCCAAACTGGAATGCCCATTCAAAATATCGGTGGCTTCTTCCAGGTTTTCCACACCGTATACTTCAATGTCATTGACAATGGCAGCTTCTCGGGCGTTTTGTTTGGGCAAAATGATGCCTCGGTATTTTTCCTTGCGGGCTTGAATGGCAATGGGCAAAGCGCCTTTGATAGGTCTTAACAAACCATCCAAAGACAATTCGCCCATGATGATGAACTCTCCCAGACGGTCTCCGTTGATTTGCCCACTGGCCGCCAAAACGCCCATGGCGATGGGCAGGTCGTAGGCAGAGCCCTCTTTGCGGATATCGGCAGGGGCCAGGTTTACGACGGTTTTCGCCCGGGGCATGCGGTAACCCCTGCAAAAAATGGCGGCTTCAATGCGCTGAAATCCTTCACGAATGGCACTATCGGGCAAACCCACTAAATGGTAATAATTGGTGCCGACTACGGGCTGCCCGCCCGAATTCACTTCCACTGTAATGGTGCGGGCGTCCACTCCATGAACCGCACTGGCAAATGCTTTGACCAACATGTTTTAAGGCATAAATAAGTGATGGCTCAACAGGTGATTAATCCATTGAACAAATGCTGTTTCAAAAAAAGGTGTGGAAATTGTCATAAAGCCGATGGGTTGATCCATTGGCCAAAGGTAAGGCAGTGGTAAAAATAAACCTTTTTTCGATTTGGTCAAAAAATTATTTGGGCCCTGACAAAATCGGGGTAGCGTACCGTAGAGACGCACGGCCGTGCGTCTCTACAACCCGGCATCATCCATCATTTTGAGTTGCGCGATTTTGTCAGGCGCTCAAATAATTTGCTAGCTTACAATCCACCAGCCACCACAGTTCCTTCCACCAAGGCCAACTGAACATTCAAGTCTTGGTCCAAGACCAATACATCCGCGTCTTTGCCCACTTCCAGCGAGCCCTTTTGTTGATCCAAACCAATGGCTTTGGCTGGATTGAGCGAAGCCATGTGCAGCGCCTCCTGTAAGGTAGCACTGGTGTATTCCACAAACAGCTGCACTGCCCGATTCATGGTCAAACGACTGCCTGATAAGGTACCATCTGGCAAAAAACAGGCGCGATCGGTCACATTAACCAGTCGATCAAAAAAGTAAAACTCCTTAATATCGGTGCCAGCAGGCAACAAAGAATCAGTAACCAGGCAAATCTTGTTGGGGCCTTTTGCCTGATAGGCCAGTTCCAAACCAGCAGGATGTACATGCACACCATCGGGAATGATCTGCACCATGGCCGATTGTTCGGTCAAAAATGCGCCTGCACCACCGGGTGCCCGGTGCCCAAAACCATTCATGGCATTGAACAGGTGAGTGCAAATGTGCATACCCTTGCGAATCCAGTGGGTAGCAGTATCGTAATCAGCCGCAGAGTGGCCAAAACTGGCGACTACTCCCTGTTGCCAAACGTATTCAATCAATGCCGCAGCACCTGGTAGCTCGGGGGCAATGGTCATCAGTTTTATCCTTCCTCCACTTGAATCTTGTAGAGGTTGGAACAGCTCAATACTGGGCGTTTGAAGCCATTCCAGTTTGTGTGCGCCCCGCCGTTCGGGGGCTAAAAAACAACTTTCGAGGTGAACACCCAAAACTTTTGCACCTTTGGTTTGAGCCGGGCTTTTTTGCGCAGCCTCATCAACCGCCCGCAGGGCTTGATGCAACAAGGGAATTTCAGCCGTGACGGTAGAAACCAACATCCCCGTGGTGCCGTATTGGGCGTGGGTATGTAAAACGGTTTCTACCGACGCGGGATCAGCGTCCAATACTGAAGCCCCACCCCCTCCGTAGATGTGCAAATCGATAAACCCCGGGGAGATAATCTGCCCTTTTACATCAATAACCCTCGTGTCGGGGCTAATCTGCTGGAAAGGCTCGGCCGAAATGGCCTTGATGCGGCCGTTTTCCAGCCAGATATGGCCGCCCTGGATGATTTGATGGGCTTGGTAGATGGTGCCGTTGCTGAGGATAAGGGAGCTCATATTGGACTGTTTGGCGTTTATTCGTCAGTATATTTGTAAAGTTTTTCCACCGAAATTTGACCGTCTTTATGTCTAACAGTCAAATAATAGATGCCAGCAGGCAATCTAGCACAAGTGATGGAGGTTGCGCCATCCAAAGTTACTTTTTGTTGCAAACTTTGACGGCCTAATTGATCAAAAAGAACCAACTCGTCACCAGCTTTAAGCCCTTGGACCTGAAAACTTGCACTAAATGGATTAGGATATATTTTGAGTGTACCAACCTTATTCGGATTTTTTGTGGGTACGATGAAGCTGGAATTAAACACCTGGATTCCAGCGGGGGAGCTCAAACCAGAGGATTTGTCGGCAAGTTTGGTAATATTGCTCCCATCCAAGTTGGTACGATAAAGGATGCCAGAACCGTCATCAGTCCAGTACAAATGCCCCTTGGAATTGTCAATCCAAATCCCTTCTACACGGTCAAAAACAGTTGGCCTAACCAATACTGTATCCACCTTCCCACTATCAATGGGGACCCTTTTGATTCTAGGAGTGCTTCGCTCAGCAAAGTAGAGGTAACCACCAGTTTTATCTAGTGCCAAACCTATCGGGGTACTCAAATTTTGAGCCAGCGTTTTTTGCTGACCTCCGCTCAGATTGGCCCGCATCACTTTTTGTGTTCCCCAATCTGACCAAAACAAATAGCCCCTTTCAACATCTAGTGCCAGATCAGCAGGGTTGGAAGCTCCGCTCACGATCTTTTCTACATTGGTACCATTAAGGTTCGAACGATACAACCCTGAATTTTCTCTATCTGTCCAGTACAGTTTTTTGTTTTTTAAATCAAGACCGATTCCAAATGGCCTTTTCACCGTACTGGAAGGAATAATCACTTGCTGTTGGCTTCCATCCAATTTTGCTTTTCTAATTGAAGTAGAAGAGGAGCGGTCTTCTGAAAAACTACTGTGCTGGTTAACCCAATAAATCCATTTGTCTACAGTGTCAATGGCAAATCTGGTGGGTTGATAAACGGGGGTTGTTGCCAATACTTTGCGGTTACTTCCATTCAGATCAGCGGTGTACAGGTAGTCACCATAAGCCAAATCCAACCAACACAACTTATTCCCCAAGAGGGTTATACCTGTAGGCGAGGAGCTTATGCCAGCCAGTTTTACCCGCCCGGTGCCGTCGGTATTGATGGAGAATATTTCATCAAAGGTGTCGTAAGTGCAATACAGTTTAGCGCTATCGCTGGAAAATGAAAATCCACCCACAAAAGCATCGATAACATTTACCTTATTGCTTCCATCTGGATTTGCTTTACGCACTCCAGAACAAATTGAAGCCCCGCAATACTCACGCCAGTAGAGCTTTTTTTCACGGGGATGGTAAATGAGGTTATTGGCACTGGCCAAATCGCTTAAGATGGCTACCCCTCCCTTCCCGTTGGCGTTTTGTTTGAGGATTTTGCTATTTGAAATAGTACTCCAATAGACCAAACCGTTGATGACTACAACATCTCGGGCATCGGAAACTGCGGTTACGATGTTTTCCATTTGAGTGCCATCCGTATTCATTCTTAAGATGGAAGTTCCCTGAATGAAGTAGAGCTTGTTTTGATTGAAGGTTATACCCTGGAGTTTATCAGTGCTTTTGTACACCAATTCTGGGACACCACCACTTAGTCCGATGCGCCAAATAGCGTTGCCACCAGATTCAGACCAATACAGTTTTTGCTCACTTACGTTGGTTTCCAAATCAAGAGGAATCTGACGGCCCAAAATCTTTTCAATTTTGGTGCCATCGGCATTTGCTTTGGAAATGTTGCCAGCCAGATCTGACCAAATAAGTTTAGACTGGCAGTGAAGGCTAAAGGGCAATAAGGTCAATAGATATAAAGCCCATTTTACTGAAGATGAGGAATGTTTAATTTGCATAAATCTTTGTTTTTACCACAATATACAGGCGGCTCAAAAAGAAATATGACTATGCTGTGTTAAATTTAGGGGAATGTCAAAATTTTTGCTTTTATTTAAGTTAGCGGTAAAATCAAAAAGCAATACTACCCACATCTGTACGATTCGTGTGTAGATGAAATCAATAAATTTTGGCGATTTTTTAGTAGTTACAGCACATCCCGAAATTCCGGCGTCCGATCAAATACACTCTTTGCAAATGGGCAGAGTGGTAGGATCTTGATGTGCTTTTCGCGGGCATAATCAACCGCTGCGCTGACCATTTGTTTGCCGTAGCCCTTGCCTTCGTTGCCGGGTTGTACTTCGGTGTGGTCAATGATGATGCGTTCGGGGCCAGCGAATACAAAGGTCATTTGGGCCTGGATCATGCCTTGGTCTTCGATGTAGAAGTAGCCGTTTTTTTCGGTGAGGTGGAGTTGGACGTTTGCCATTGGGTGTCTGAAATTTAAAGTTTAGGTAACCAATTTTACACAATTCCTATCACAACTTACGAGTTAATCAGCTAATTCTTAGTAGTGGGGCAAAAATGAACATTCATTTTTTATCGCCCTTAGTAGAATTTCTTTCCACCAATGTAGAATTCAATACTCGTTTTTCAATTTGCCCCTTCTGCCCTTTTTTTTCCACCAAATCAAACAGGATTGCCGCTGCTTCCCGACCAATTTCATAAGCAGGTTGGGTGATGGTGCTGAGGGATGGATTTAAAAAGGCGGCGGTTTGCATGTTCGAAAAGCAGATCACTTTCAAATCCTGGGGGATTTGCAAGTTTAGCTCTTCACAAACCGCATAGGTCGAAATCGCCAGTTTTTCTACCGAGGCAAATATCCCATCAGGCCGCTTCGGACTACTGAACAAGTGTCGAATCAGGTCATTATTTTTGTTGTCATCACCAGTGCAATACAAAATCAGGCCTTCATCCAGTGCGATGTTGTGCTTTTTTAAGGCGTCCAGATAACCATTCATCCTTTTGTTGCTGATCGACAAATTGGGTGCTATGGTCAAAAAAGCGATGCGTTTGCAGCCATTTTTAAGCAAGTGTTCGGTTGCTTTGATACCACAGTTGTAATCATCTGTGGTTACTTTAGGCGCGTCCATCTGCTCGGCAATGCGGTCAAAAAAAACCAGCGGTATCCCCTTTTCTTGTAAGGCTTCCAGGTGGGAAGTGCCAGAAGTTTGTTCTGACAAGGACATCATGATTCCATCCACCCGTCCGTTTTGCAGCAGTTTGGTGATGGCTACTTCTTTTTGCATGTCCTCGTGGGTCAGGTAAATCAACACATGGTACTCTTTTTCCTGAGCAATCGATTCGATGCCATTGATGACCGGGCCAAAAAAGTCGTTGACTACCTCTGGAATGACCACGGCGATGGTTTTGCTTTTTTGCTTGCGCAAACTGCTGGCGAGCGGATTGACCTGGTAATTCAATGATTTTGCCTTGGCCAGTACCCGATTTTTGGTTTCAATACTAATTTCATGGCTATCGCGCAGTGCTTTTGACACCGTCGAAAAAGACAAGTTCAGCTCTTTGGCAAGTTCTTTCAGCGTCATGGTCTAGGATTGATGGGCATTCCAAAGGTAGGTAAGATTTGGGTAATTTGTTGAGGAGCTCCTACAACGTTGTCGCAAATAAATCCCGGTCAAAATGCTGAGGGCATGTCGTTTTTCTTGAAATTTACAGCAGCAGTAGCAATAAAAAACCTAAAATCAAACGCAAGTCATGGCTGAAATCATCAATCAATTATTTTCGGCAATCGAAACCCTGATTCCCCAGTACATGGAAATCCCCGAGGATGAATGTATTTCGCACGGGAACCTGGCGGTCTGTATCATTGATGGAGCTGGACTTGTACACGGGCGAATGTACGGTACCAATCGCCCCAGACTTCGGCAATCGTACAAAGTGGCCTGGACCAAAGCCAGCCAGGTTTGGCTTACGGGCGTAAAAACGGGGGCTTACGAAAAGATGGTCTTCAACAAGGAGGTCGACGAAAATGCCAATGGGATTGAAGCTCCCGACCTGATTGGTTGGGAAGGAGGGCAACCACTGACCTTGCAAAATGGAAGTACCCTCGCGGTTGGCTTCAGCGGTTTCAGAGGCGTGACCGATTTGGAAATAATGGTAAAAGCGCTTGCAATGGTTGAACAAGCCTAGCAGTGGTTTTGATTTTAATACTCAAAATGAATTCATTATGCAATATTTGCCAAGTCCCCAACGGTACCAATCTATGGAATACCGCCGCTGTGGCAACAGTGGATTAAAACTGCCAGCCATTTCGCTTGGCCTGTGGCACAACTTTGGCCACATCGATGTTCTGGACAATGCCCGCAATATTTTGAAAGTTGCCTTTGACAATGGCATTACCCATTTTGATTTGGCCAACAATTATGGCCCACCACCGGGGTCAGCAGAAGAGAATTTCGGCAAAATTTTCAAGGATAATTTTGTCCCTTACCGGGATGAACTGATCATTTCCAGCAAGGCTGGCTGGGGCATGTGGCCTGGGCCTTATGGCGATTGGGGCTCCAAAAAATACCTCGTCGCCAGTCTGGATCAGAGCCTAAAAAGAATGGGCCTGGATTATGTGGATATTTTTTACCACCACCGTCCTGACCCCGAAACACCGCTGGAAGAAACCATGGCTACCCTTGATTTGATGGTTCGCCAGGGCAAAGCCTTGTATGTAGGCATTTCGAGCTATAAACCAGCCGAAGCAGCCCAAGCTTTTAAAATCCTGAAAGAACTGGGTACCCCTTGTTTGATTCACCAACCCAGGTATTCCATGTTCGACCGTTGGGTGGAAGATGGTTTGTTGGATGTACTGGAGGAAAACGGCGTAGGCTGTATCCCCTTTTCACCTCTGGAACAAGGCCTTCTGACCAATAAATATTTGAAAGGGATTCCCGCTGATTCCAGAGCGTCCAGCCACCGGGGCAATGGTGCCATTGAAGAAGATTTTGTTTCTGAAGACAAAATCAATAAAGTCCGCGAACTGAATGTGCTAGCCGAAGCGCGTGGGCAAAACCTGGCTCAAATGGCGCTGGCTTGGATCATGAAAGATCCCCGCATCACCTCGGTGCTGATTGGCGCCAGCAAACCCGCCCAGGTACTAGATTCCATCGGCTGCCTCGCCAATTATGCTTTCAGCGAGGAAGAATTGAAGCGGATCAACACCATTTTGCAATAATCTTTTTATCAGATCAAAATACCGCAAGCCATGCATCACTACAAAAAAACAAGTCAGTTCAAATGCCTGTGGGGCTTTGTTTTTGTTACTGTTTTAATCGCTTTCTGTGGTAGCGATGCAGCGCTTGCGCAAAATGGAAAAGGAGTAAGCACGAAGTCGCCAATAACCCTGGCACTGAATGCTTACTCCTTTAATGACCTGCTTTTGGCTAAAGACCCCAGGGACAAACAAACTTTGTACAGCCTATTCAATTTAATGGATTGGTGTGCGGTACAAAAAATAGCTGCGGTGGACCTCACCGGATATTACTTTCCCAATTATCCCGAGCTTCCCTCCGATGAATACATTGCAAAGGTGCGCGACAAGGCGAAACAATTGGGCATCGTCATCAGTGGAACGGGTATCCGCAACAATTTTGCGTCCCCCGACCCCGCAGTTAGGGCAGCGGATGTGGCTTTGGCCAAAAAATGGATTGAAGTGGCAGCCAAGCTGGGGGCACCAGTTTTGAGGGTATTCGCAGGTGAAATCCCCAAGGGTTATGAAAACAAATGGGACGAAGTAGCGGCTTGGATGATAGCCTGTTACAAAGAGTGCGCCGCACATGGGGAAAAATTTGGGGTGAAAATTGGCATCCAAAACCATGGCGACATGCTGCAAACGGCGGAGCAATGCATCAAGGTCCTAAAAGCAGTAGACAGCAAATGGGCGGGATTAATCGTGGATACTGGCAATTTTAAAACCCCAGATCCTTATGTGGACATCGAAGCGGTAGTGCCATATGCCGTCAATTGGCAAGTGAAAGAGAGCGCTTTTGGCATCGGAAATCCAGTGCGAACGGATTTTGTGCGGCTGATGAACATTTTAAAAAAGACGGGATACCGGGGCTATTTACCAGTCGAAACCCTGCTGGTACGGGGCAAACCTTATGATCCTTTTGCATTGGTGCCGGAGATATTGAATGATTTGACCACAGCCATGCAGGAAGTATACCAGGGATCAAAAACCTACTTAGGCAAGCCCTGGAACCAACAGCCCCAGCAAATCCCTGGCAAAATTCAATGTGAATGGTACGACCTGGGTGGAGAAGGTGTTGCTTACCATGACGAAGACAGCATCAACAATGGCAGCGGAAAACTGAACCCTGCCAATGGCACGGCACTCAATGAATTCAGAATGTTTGAAGGTGTAGATATTTCGTATACCAAAGCACGGGACATCGACAATTCACCTTTCAACCTGGTTGAACCCAAAATGGGGGAATTGTACACCGGATGGACCAGCCCGGGAGAATGGATCAACTATACCGTCAACGTAACCCAAAGTGGGAACTACACCCTGGGACTGATGTATACGGCCAGTGGGGATGGAAAAATTGCCTTGCTGTTGGACGGAAAACCATTGACTGCGGATCTGTTGGTTCCTTCTACCAAAAATGACCAGGAAACCATCGCTTGGCGGCAATGGCATCATTGGAACCGCCTCAGTGCCATGACTACCTTTAAACTAAAAAAGGGAGAACATGTCTTAACTTTGAAGACAGTCGCCAATGGCAATATGAATTACGATTATTTGGAGTTGACCCTAAAGCCACGCTAAGCGTTTATTAGGGCCAACTTGATTCTTTCCAATGATCCACTACCATTGCCTGGATTGGTAAGGATAACGAATATGGTACTGCTCCTTTACCATTTTCAACACCTTCGTCCGCAACTCATCTACTCCTTCCTTACTCATGGCGGAGATCAGCACGTTATCATGGGTAAACAAGTGCTTTAGATTGCCACGAATACCTACTTCAATTTCCTCCTTGGCGTCTTCCTCCAAAAATGGATCGTAATGCAATTCGCGGTAACGGTCAATTTTGTTGAAGACGAAGAGGGTGGGCTTTTGTAAGGCCTTCAATTCGTCCAGGGTATTGTTGACGGTGCGGATTTGATCTTCGTGCTGGGGGTGCGAGATGTCTACCACGTGCAACAAAATGTCGCTTTCAAGTACTTCATCGAGGGTAGATTTAAAACTTTCGATGAGGTGGTGGGGCAATTTGCGGATGAACCCTACCGTGTCGGAAAGCAGGAAAGGTACCCCTTCCCAGGCTACTTTGCGCACAGTGGTGTCCAGGGTCGCAAAAAGTTTGTTTTCGGCAAAAACCTCGGATTTGCTCAAGAGGTTCATCAAGGTCGACTTACCTACGTTGGTATATCCCACCAACGAAACCCGGATCAATTCACCCCGGTTTTTGCGTTGGGTAGTTGCCTGGCGGTCGATTACCTTGAGCTTTTCCTTCAGCAAGGCGATTTTGTCGCGAATGATCCGGCGGTCCGTTTCAATTTCTTTTTCCCCAGGGCCCCGCATCCCGATACCCCCACGCTGGCGTTCCAAGTGCGTCCAGAGCCCCCGCAGGCGCGGCAGCAGGTATTGCATTTGGGCCAGTTCAACCTGGGTTTTGGCCTGTGCGGTTTGGGCGCGGGTCGCAAAAATATCCAGGATAAGGCTACTGCGGTCGATGATTTTGACTTTCAGTGCTTCTTCCAGTGCATTGGTTTGTTTACCCGTAAGGTCATCGTCAAAAATGACCATCGAAATTTCTTCATGCCGCTCGATGTACTCGGCAATTTCTTCCAGTTTACCTTTGCCAATGTAGGTCCGGGAATCGGGAGCAACCAGTTTTTGGGTGTAGCGTTTTACCGCTACTGCCCCGGCCGTGAGGGCCAGAAACTCCAATTCATCCAGGTATTCTTCAACTAGTTCTTCGGTTTGCGATTTGTGGATAACTCCCACCAACAGGGCGAACTCCGCCTCTTGTTTGATGCCTTTTTTCCGCTGTTCTCCGATGTTCCACTCGTTTGCCATATGTCTGTTTTCGGTAACTATACAACCCGCACATTTTGAGCAAAAAAGGTCAATTTTTCGCCATGCTGCGCTTTATAGTTACTATTTTCGTTCTAACCAAGTTGCGGGGTTGAGTTTTTGTTTGTCCCGCCATACTTCAAAGTGCATTTCGGGCTTTTCAGTTCCCACTTGACCAATTTCTTGGCCACTGCCCACCGTATCGCCTCTTTTTATGCTCACTGAAGCAAGATTGGAGTACACGGTGTAATAAGTGCCGTGTTGTACAATCACGGTGTATTGATAACCATTGATGAATTGAGCGCCGACTACCTTGCCTTCAAAAACGGAGCGCACTTTTCCTGCCGGTACAGTCCCTATGTCGAGGCCACTATTGGACACTTTTACATCCTTGTACTTAGGGTGCTGAAAGGTGCCAAAACCCTGCACAATGCGACCTTGATCTACCGGCCAGCCGAGCCGGCCCCGCCGGGCGCCAAAAGAACCTGTGGCCAACGCATCTTCCGCAGAGGGTGGCGGCTCAGTTTCTTTTAGGGTAGCTTTGGCCGTGGCACGATCCGTTTTGGTGGGAGGCAATACTGTAACTGGTGCAGGATTATTCGCATTGGTTAGTGCCTCAGTGCTACGGGCTTTTTTGCGTTGGGACAACATCTCTTGTTGAATCACATTTTCAATGACCCGATTGAGTTGGTTGTGGGATTTTTGCCGGTTGGTCAATTCCTTGAGCAAAACTTTTTCATCCGCCTTCAAATTTTTGAGGGCTTTATCTTTGTCCTGGAGTTCTACAGTAAGGTTTTGTTTTTGTTGTTCTACGCCACCCAGGAGTTTTTCTTTTTCCCGAATGCGGCGTTCCAACTGGATCGTTTTGGCCTGCAAGGTTTTTTGGGTTTCGGCGATCATTTTGGCCTGACGCTTGCGGTAGCGCTGGTATTGCCGAATGTATTGCCAGCGGCGAATGGCGGTATTTAGGGTTTCTGCGGACAACAAAAAGACCAGGTAACTCTGATTGAGTTTGTGGCGCAGGGCCAGGCGTAGGGTTTGGGTGTATTCCTGTTTCAGGAGCTTGACATCATCCTGCAAGGCCACTAAAACATCATTGGTGCGCAGAATACTTTCTTCATTAAAAGCTATTTCCTGGTGGAGGGTATTGATGAGCTGCTCGCGCTTTTTAACTTGTGATTGCAGGGTCAGGAAGACTTGCAGGGTGGCATTTTTATCCTTGCGGGTAGCCGACAAACGGGTGTTGGTTTGATCAATTTCTTCGATCAACTTGCGGCGTTTGTCCTCCAGGTCTTTCCGCGTTTGGGCAAAACCCTCATGCGTCCACAAGGACAAACCCAGTAGCAACAACAGCACCCGACCAATGATTCGTTTATTTGATCCTCTTGAAGCGCTGTGGAACATCAAATGGCATCGATATAGGGACATTGAGTTCTACCTGTGTGAATTGAATGTTGACTTCAACTTTTCCTGTTTCGCGGCTGTCCACCACGAATTTACGAAGATACGAAAAATCTTGTTTGTCGTTAGCCGCTTTGTATTCTTCCAAGTCCAGATTCAAGCTGCGGGAAGCTCCTGGCTCCAAATATTGCAAATTGCGCAGCCGCAAAGCCGCTTTTTCAAGCGACATTTTCACTTCTTTCCCCGAACCGGAATCGCTCAGCACGTAACTGTCTTCGGTGGAAGTACTGGTAAACTTGCGCGACAAAAAAAAGGGATTGCCCAATACAACCTGCTGAATCAGCAACAAATTACCTGGTAGCTGGTACTCCTTACTCAGGTGATCGAGGCCATATACGGCATATTCGTTGTTGATGCGATCGAGAATATGTACCGAATCTTTGGTGATCAGGGCGCGACCTACTTCAAAACCCAGTTTACTGAGGGTAACCCACACCGAACTGTCTTTTTGCATTTTGATCCGCGCTGTGGCCGAAGCAGACATGTCTGGGCTGCGAAAATCAATTTTAGCTCTGGCATCAAAGGTTTTGGCTTTGATCTGATTGGTTTCGATGCGGCGTACCAACAATTCGGTGGAGCTGAGGTTGGCGTCCCCCTTACCCAGTTTTTTGGAGGTATTGCAAGCGAAATTGAAACTGGCCAGCAGCAGTAGCAAAAACAATTGAGGGCTAGCAATCCAGTTTTTTACCCCAAAAGAATCCCAACTAAACGTATTTGAGCCCTTATTCATGCAATTGTTTTTCATTGAATTTTTTCTTCAAAGACGGAGAAACACTGCCTTTTGTTACGGCCAGGCCCCATTGTTGTACAGCGGCGGCGGTATCACCACTTTTAAAAAGTACATCGCCGTATTGTTCGAGGTAAAGGGGATTGGCACTGGGCAACAAGGATTCTAGCTTGCTTTTTGCCTCACCATTGTTGCCACTGCGGAATTGAGCGCGAGCGAGTGCAAAAGTAGCGAGGCGAGATTGTGGTTCGCTTTGTAGAGCCTTTTGCGCCAATTGCAGCGCTTGGGCAGCTCCATTGCTGCGCTGGGCCAAGCTTAGAGATTGCCAGGCCAGTACAGTGGCCGAATTGGCATTGATTTTGAGCGCTTCGACAAAATTTTGATCTGCCCCGGCAATGTTGTTTTCCTGGGTTTGTGCCATGGCCAACAGGCTCAACAAGTGTTGACGAACAGTAGGGAATTTGGCCGACATCGGTAATGCTTGAGCCACGAGGTCTTCAACATTGCTCAGGTGGTGTAGGGCAAGTTCAGCACTTGCAGCATACACGTATACTTCAGGTTTGTTGGGGAATACATCCAGCGCATTTTCGCTGGCTTTTAGCAGTGCAGGCATGTCTCCCAGGTACTCGAGATCGGCAAAATAAGTTTCCCAATGGCTAAAGTCGGTATCATCCAGGGCCAGCGACTGGCGCATTTTTTCAACAGCCTCAACCTTTTTGCCTTGTTTGCTCAATACGGTAGCACTGATGGCAAAGGGTTTGGCTTCTTTGGGGTACTGTTGTTCCAGAATCTCGGAAAGTTGTACTATTTCTTTGCCAGAAGTGGCATCATTGGAGGTTTTGAACTTTTCAAGGAGGGGTAAAATTTTACCCAACTTTACTTCGAGGGAAACATCACGACTTTCGAAGGTTTGGCGAAGGGACCCCAAATACTGGGCATCATTTTGCTTGTTGACATCTCCTCCCGCCAGAGCTAGATTGGCTTTGGCATCGTTGGCATCCAGGGTCAATATTTTTCGATACACCCCGCGCGCTTGTTCTTTTTCACCGTTTTGGGTATAGTATTCGGCCAGCTTGTGCCAATAGTCGATGTTGTTGGGATGAGCTTCGGCCAGGCGCAACAATTCACGGGTGGCTTTTTTCTGATCTCCCTGGGCTACATAAAGGCCGTGTTTGAGGCGGATGAGGTTTTCATTCATGCCACTGCGGCGCTCCAGGTCATCGTACACTTTGAGCGCAGCATTGAGCTCATTGGCTTTGACCAGGTAAAAAGCCCATTTGTAAAAATAATTGTACTGGGTGGGGTACTGGCGGGTCAATTGTTCATAGATGGCCGCAGCATCTTTGTATTGCCCCATTGCTTGTAAGGCATCGGCCTTGAGTATGGCATACCAAACATTGGTGGGATTAGCGGTCACGGCTTTGCTGACCCAGATTACAGCCTCTTCCGGTTGATTTTGGAGCATTAGAATTCGAGCCAATTCATAAGCAGCTGCTTCAGTATTGGGGTATTCAGTGAGGAGTTTTTTGTACAATTCTTTGGCTTTGTCCAGTCGGCCCAGCATTTTTTCTTTGCTGGCCTCAATGAGCATAGCCTCACGATCTATTTCCTTATTGCCTACTGTTTCTTGAGCGTACAAACTGATTGCGCCCAAAAATAGTACTGTGAAAATTAAACTCCTCATAGACCAATGATTTGGGGCGACTACCCTTTAGCGAAAGTAAAATCACCCATATTTAATGCTTTTGGAACTCCGGCGTATTCACTTTGATTGCCCATCATGGATTGAGTCATGGATACATGACGTACAATGGCTTCATTTTGAATGACACTATTTTCAATAACAGCATTTTCAATCGAACAGTTGCTTCCAATTGAAACGAAAGGACCAATCACTGAATTGCGAATTTGAGTGTTTGGCCCAATGTAACAAGGGGGGATGATTTTGCTGTTGTACAATTGTATGTTGGGATCGACCAACTGCTCAAGGTTTTCTTTCAGTTCCAAGACCCTTCGGTTGGTCTCCAGTACATTTTCCATGTTACCACAATCGAGCCATTCCTCAATAGTCGCCTTGCGAAACTTGGTTCCCTGGTTTTTCATCAATTCGAGTACCGAGGTGATCTGAAACTCTCCCTTATCCTTGATGTTTTGGTTGATGAGGCGCTCGACCTGGCTCCGAAAATAGGCCCCATCACGGAAATAATAAATGCCCACTATGGCCTGATCAGAGATGAAGACAGGGGATTTTTCTACAAAATCGGTAATGATGTTGTCCTCAGTGGTTTTTACTACACCAAAGGAAGCCGGATTCTCTACCTGTTTGACCCAAACCAATCCATCTTGTGAAATGTCAAAATTGAAATCAGCCTTGAACAAAGTATCGGCAAAAGCTATGATACAGGGGCCATCTAAACTTTCGCGCGCTTTGTAAATGGCGTGAGCAGGTCCAAGCGGCAAATCCTGCTTGTAAATGGAACATTTGGCACCGATTAAAGCGGCAATACCTTCCAGTTGTAGTTCTACTTCCTTTCCAAAATCGCCGACAACAAAGGCAACTTCTTCAATATCTTCTGAACATGATGCATGAAAATCCTCAACAATCCGCTGCACGATTGGTTTGCCTGCAATAGGAAGAAGTGGTTTTGGAATGGTTAACGTGTGTGGGCGTAGGCGAGAACCTCGTCCAGCCATTGGGATAATCACTTTCATGGAATAAACTTTTGAGGCCTACAAGTTTGTAGTTTAAGGAAGCTGAACGGGTGAACAATGTTCAACACGTTTTCATCCTCAAATGATACAAACCTGTAGACTCTTTTGCGCCGCATTGAGCGCTTGGTTAACCTGTAGACGCAGCTTACTCCACAACCGTCACTTTCAACATATTGGTTCGATGGCGGCGGTGCAGGGGCATAGTAGCTGTGTTGACAATGATGTCGCCTTCTTTGATGACACCGTCTTGCTTCAAAATATCGGTTACGTCGGTAATGGTTTCATCGGTGGTCGTAAACTGGTCGTAATAGTAGCAGCGAACACCCCAAACCAGGTTTAGTGTCGACAACATGTGGTGTCTATCGGAAAAAATATAAATCTCGATGGTATTCTTGGGGCGGTAGCTCGATACCTTGAAAGCCGTATACCCTGAACTGGTCATCCCGACGATCGCTTTGGCATGAATGTCTTCTGCAGTTTTGGCAGCGTTCAAACATACCGCATCGGAAAGAAAAGTACGGGATTGAGGAGAAGGTAAGGGACGACGTGATCCAATAACGAAGTGCTTTTCCGCTTCCACAATAATCTTTGTCATGTATTCCACCACCTTGACTGGGTGCATGCCTGAAGCGGTTTCGCCACTCAACATCACTGCGTCTGCACCGTCTAATACGGCGTTGGCTACGTCGGTAGCTTCGGCACGGGTTGGCGATGGATTGGTGATCATGCTCTCCATCATTTGAGTAGCCACAATCACGGGACGAGCGCGTTGCAAACACTTCTGGATGATCATCTTTTGGATGTTCGGCACTTGTTCGATCGGCAATTCGATCCCGAGGTCACCACGAGCCACCATCACGGCATTTGATGCTTTGATGATTTTATCGATGCGCTCAATGGCTTCAGGTTTTTCAATTTTGGAAATGATCTTGGCAGGGTGTCCTTTCTCATGCAGAATTTCACGCAGCTGTTTCACGTCAGAGGCACGGCGAACGAAGGACAAGGCAATCCAGTTGACTGGCTGAGTCATGATGAAGTCTAAGTCTGCCAGGTCTTTTTCAGTCAAACAAGGCAGTGACACCTTGGTGTTTGGGAGGTTAACCCCTTTGCGTGAGGACAAGATTCCACCGTAAATGGTTTTCAGCTTAACGGTGTCTTTTGAGTTGGTTTCCACCACTTCAAAGACCAGTTTACCGTCATCTACAAGTACCGTTTCGCCCGCTTTTACATCTTTGGGGAAATCCTGGTAACTCATGTAGATTCTTTCCATATTGCCCACACATTTTTCGTTGACAAAAGTGACCACATCGCCGGGCTTGAGCTCGAGTGCGTTGTTTTCAATTTCGCCCACGCGCAATTTAGGGCCTTGCAAATCGGCGAGAATACCGATGTGCATTCCGTATTTCTCGTTGATGTATGTTACGTGGTTGATGACCTGCAGGTGATCGTCATGGGTACCATGCGAAAAATTGAGGCGAAACACGTTCACCCCGGCCTTGGCCAAATCGAGCAGAGCTTCGTAGGTTTTGGAGGCCGGGCCGACCGTAGCTACGATTTTTGTGTTTTTGATTGGGTGCGCAGTAGCTTCCATCGTTTGCGTTAAAGGTTGGATGAAAATAAAAATTGGTTAAAAGGGTGCTTGCACAAAGAAAATTATCTAAGGCAAACTAAGTGTAAATTTTACAATAAACTTTGGTGTAAAAGTACGTTTATATTGGAGAAAACAAAAACACTTGCAATGATTAGGAACGGAAATGAAATAAAGCAAACAAGTTGGCTGAGCTATTTTTTGATTTGGCAAGGCGCGAGGAAGGCGCATAGCCAGCCTACGCAACTGACGAGTAACGCAGCAAAATCAAAAAAGAGCCGGTCAAGTGTTTACTTTATTTTATTTCCGTTCCTTAGCACTTTAATTCACGAGCTAAGATCATGAGTTCCATCCTGCTGACAGGTGCACGAGCGCCAGTAACC
Source organism: Haliscomenobacter sp. (assembly GCF_965225875.1). Lineage (GTDB taxonomy): Bacteria > Bacteroidota > Bacteroidia > Chitinophagales > Saprospiraceae > Haliscomenobacter. The sequence goes on from NZ_CBDDBS010000002.1 coordinate 3,327,997, forward strand.
CTGGAGTTGTGCCGGGCCTTTGCACAACAAGGGCATCGGGTTTATTTGGCAGATATGAACTTGCTGCCGATTGCGCGCTGGAGTCGATTCGTGGAGCAATACCTGCGGATTCCAGCTCCGGTTCAGGAGTTTACGGCTTTTAAACAAGCCTTAAAAGACCTGGTGGAGCGCTACCAAATCGAGCACCTGATTCCCACCTGCGAAGAGGCTTTTTATGTGAGCAAAATCAAGGATGAATTGCCTTGTAAGGTGTGGACCAACGACTTTGAACTCATGGTGGAATTGCACCATAAACAGCGTTTTTTGGATTTGGCCAAAAACTTTTTTCAAATTCCAGCTACTCTTTCCTGTACCCAGTTTAAAGATTGGAAAAATGCGGAAGCTTATGTGTTTAAACCCGTTTTTTCCCGTTTTGCCAGTCAAGTCATCATTGGGCAGCCAGAAAGCAAATGCCAGGCACCTCGCCAAAAACCGCAGGATTGGATTGCACAGGAACGCCTGATCGGGCAGGAAATTTGTGTGTATTCCATTTGGCGACAAGGTCAAATGGGAGGTTTTGCAGCGTATCGGCCCATGCAACGAGCGGGCAAAGGTGCCAGCGTTTATTTCGAGAGCTTTTTTCGACAAGACATTTTTGAAGCGGTGAAAAGATTTGGGGAACATTACCAAATCGAAGGGCAATTGAGTTTTGACCTGATGCTCTGTCGGGATAAAGTGTATGTACTAGAATGTAACCCACGCTCAACGAGTGGTGCGCATTTGCTAGGCGAAGATCTGGCGACTTGTTTTTTGTCTGATCAACAGGTCGTTTTGCGTTCCGCTAAAACCAAAGCCATCAAATTGGCCTGGTTACTGAACCAGCCAAAGTCGATTTTTTCCAAAGATTTTTCAAAATTGGAAGATGTCATTTGGGAACCACAAGACCCGTGGCCTTTTTTTCTGCAAGGTTTGAGTGTCCTTGAATTGCTGTACTTGGCCATCCGACATCGGCAAAATGTATTGGCGGTTTCAACTCGGGATATTGAATTCAATGGATAGTTGAATTGAGCAGTTGAAGCTGCCGCACCCTCAACTGCTCAACCCTATTCCTTATTTCGACTCCATCTTCTCCACTCCTGTCCAATCCTCTGGTACACCCGTTTCAGCCAGGTGTTGTGCTTTAGCCAGGAGAATTTTTGCAGCCGTATCCCGCGGATTGCGTCGCAATACCTTGTCTTTAAATACTTCCGCTGCTGCCGCAAATTCACGTTCAAAATACAGGCTTACTCCTTTTGAAAAGTCCTCCAAGGTGGATTGTTTGTACCACAACATTTCTGGCTCATCGCCGTCGATACATTCGTAAATGCCCAGCTCATGTTGCTTTCCTTTGACCAACACCTTACCCAAAAACCGTAAATTAAAGGGGCTTTTGTCTTCAATGCCACGCAAGGAATCTTCACTCACTAGGATGTTTGCCCCATAAAACTTCGTCAAACTTTCGATGCGGGAGGCCGTATTCACCGTATCTGAAATAGTAGCAGCATCCATCCGTTTGTCATCGCCAATGATCCCCATGATCAGGTGGCCAGTATGCAGGCCCATACCGGTGCGGATTAGGGAGCGGCCCTTGGTCAGGCGAGTCAGGTTGTAGGCCCGGATGTTTTTTTGCATCAGGATGCAGGCTTTGAGGGCATCTTCAGGTTTCTGGGTAAAAATGGCCATGATGCCATCGCCCAGGTATTGATTGATGAAGCCGTGATTGGCCTGTACAATGGGTCCCAATCGTCCGTGAAAGGCATTGACAAAACGGAAATTTTCCTCAGGCGTCATTTTTTCCGATAACCCCGTAAAATCACGGATGTCGGAAAAGAGTACGGTTACTTCTTTCTCCGTTTGGTCACCCAATTGTACGTCGATGATGCTCTCTCGCCCGAGGGAGTGAATGAATTCAGTCGGCACAAAACGCCCAGTTGCGGTATGTATGCGGTGCAAATTGAGGTGGGTATTTACCCGGGCCAAAAACTCGTCTTTGGTAAAAGGTTTGGTGATGTAATCATTGGCGCCAGTATTGAGGCCATGCACCAAATCCTGCACCTGGTTTTTAGCCGTAATCATGATCACTGGCAGCTCCGAAGGCAGGAATTTTTTACGGATTTGTTCACATACTTCATAGCCACTCATGCGGGGCATCATCACATCCAGCAGCACAAGGTCAAAATGTTTGCCATTGTTCAGGGCTTTGAGGGCGTCTTCCCCGTTGAGGGCAGAAGTAATTTCGTATTTTAAGGCGCTTAAGTGACTTTTTAATACCTGCTGATTGATGGGCTCGTCGTCCACAACTAAAATGTGTACGAGCGCTTCGCTGTGATCAATAATGAGGGCTCCAGCTCCGTTTTTGGGTACAGTTGAGCTAGGAACGTTTTCTTTTTTCCCAATCAGCGTAGCTACTGTTTCTTCCTGGGCCTTTTGTACTTCACTCAACAGATTGCGCAGGGTTCCTTTACTTTCTTTGAGGTTTGGTGCTTCCACTTTTTGAACAGGCATTTCACCTTCAGAAATGGCTTTGGGCAGGCTAAAGAAAAACTTGGATCCCTTGCCCAATTCAGATTCCAGCCACATGGTGCCACCGTGCAATTCCACCAGTTTTTTGGAAATAGACAAGCCTAGGCCTGTGCCTGAAAAAGCACGGGTGGTGGAAGCATCGCCTTGGGTGAATTCCTGAAAAATGGCATCCATTTTATCTGGTGCAATCCCCGAGCCAGTATCTTCTACACAAACCACCAGGTTATTGTCTTTTTCGCTGGTTTCGATTTTGATGTAACCCGTTTCGGTAAATTTCACCGCGTTGCCCAAGAGGTTGTACAATATCTGTTGCAGGCGGTTTTCGTCAGCCAGCGCTGAGGGAAAATCAATAGGTACACTGTTGAGTAACTCGATGGACTTGCCAGCTACCAGTGGCGAGATGTTTTTGAGTACCACATCGGCCATGCTGTGCAAACTGATGGGGCGCTGGTCGAGTTCAATGTCAGCGTTTTTGAGTTTGGAAAAATCCAGGATGTCATTCACCAAACTGTTCAGGCGTTTGCCCGAAGAAACCACCATCAATAAATTGGCCTTGCGCTCAGGGTCTTTTTCTTCCTCAAGCAGCGCTTCCGACAAACCAATGATGCCCTGCAAGGGAGTGCGCAACTCGTGCGAGGTATTGGCCAGAAACTGATCCTTGAGTTTATCCACTTGTTGCAAACGCTCATTCATGCGGCGTTCCTTTTCCAATTGTTCGCGCTCCTGCTGGAGTTCTTTTTCACGTTGTTTGAGGTGTTGGCGCTGGGTTGCCATACGCCAGCGGTAAACCAAACCCACTATACCTGCCAGCAAGACTACGAAAAGCAAAATGGCCCAAGCCGTTCGCCACCAGGGTGGGGTAATCACGACTTTGAGCGATTTGGGGTTGTTCATCCACAAGCCCTGGGCATTGGCAGCCCGCACTTTAAAGGTATAGGTGCCTGGTGGGACATTGACGTATTGCGCCGATTGCTCTCCTTTTATCTCTCGCCAATCCAGATCATAATTCTCCAGGTAAAACTGTACCCGGTTGTGGACGGGATCGTCGTAGTGAAAAACCGAAAAACCAATGCTGAATACATTGGCGCGGTGGCTGAGCCGAATCTGGTTCATTTGTTCCAGTGGCTGAGGTAGAATATCGTCGGTGCCTGGCTGGACTATTTTACCCCCAACACTTAGTTCATTAAAACTCAATTCCGGGGGGATGCCATTTTTGCGCATTTTGACCGGGTCAAAAACGAAAAAGCCATTGTTGGTGCCCAGGCCCAGCCGACCTTTGTCTAAGCTGGTCAATTGATATAGGGTGCTGGCAAACAAACCATTGCTGCGGCTGTAATACGAAAAGGCCTTCAGTTGAGGGTTGTATTCAATGAGTTCGCTGGAAGTGGACATCCAGATGTGGCCTTCGGGATCTGCTTCCATAAAATTGACCCTCCCGAGCGTAGCAGTACCCAATGCACCGGATGGTTTGATTTCAACAAATTGAGCCGTCTTGGGGTCAAAGGTATAAATTCCAACATCCCGAATAGCCAGCCAGAATTTGCCTTCCTGATCCTGCAAAAATGCACTCAACATATTCCGTGGCACCTCATTGGGCCAAAAAGAAGCAATGTCGCCGGTATTCGGATCGAAGCGGAAAAAGCCTCCACCCTCGTTGATTTGAAATGTTCTTTCGCCAAAATTAAACCCGGCAGCTACCCAGATTTTTCCATTTTTATCAACCGTTGGATTACTGAGAAAAGTGCCCCGGCTCAATTTTAAATCCTCCTTCTCTCTAAGCACCCGCTGGATGGGTTTGGACAAAGGGAAGGTGGGAAAATCATAAAAAGCCAAAGAATCGTTTTTGGGAAAAAGGCGTGCCAAACCCTGAAACCCAGTGGAAATCCACAAAGAGCCATCTTTGGTTTGCAACATGCCAGTAGGAAATTTTATTTTATTGCGGCCCAAATCCGCGAGTAAAGTGCCACCCGCTGAATATTTCAGGATGCGATTGGGGGATAAAATCCAAATGTTGCCAGAGCGATCCTTAAAAATATTACGGAGGTCCAGTTCGGCCAATTTGCGGGATTCGGCATCCGAAGGCCAGTGTTCAAACGTTTTTTGATCCAAACGGTATTGAAAAAAACCTTCTTCACTTCTCATCACCACCTGATTGGGACTATTGCCCACCAAGTTGAACACAAAATTGATACGCTGATCGGGTCGATCACTTAGGCTGAAACGTTGCAAACGGTCGGAATGGCGGCGGATTTTATACACGATCTTCCCTCGCTCACCCGTAGAGACCAGAATGGTGCCATCGCGCGTTTCACAAAGACGAAAGCAATATCTGGATGGCAGGCGTTGCATAGGGTGGCGGCCTTCCTGCAAGGCGACAATGCTTCCATCGGCAGGGTCATAGATGTTGAGGCCACCGCCAAAGGAACCAATCCACAGTTTTTTATGCTGGTCTTCGTGAATGAAACTCACCTGAGACAAAACCTGTTCGGCCGGGTCGTTGGAGCTTTTTCCCTTCCAATTCAGGGGGTCAATATCCCGTCGGGTAAAGCGGCGTTTGGCTTGATCGAAGGTATAAAGTCCATTGTTGTTGGTGCCTACCCATAACTGGCCTTTTGAATCTTCTTCTAGCGCCATGATCGCATTAGAGGGGTTATTGCCAAGGTTTAGGTCAAAGCGGGTAAAGGTGCTATTGCCCGGACTATAGCGGCTGAGGGTAAGGCTATTCGCTCCACTGCCGCCAACCCAAAGGATGCCATTCTGATCAATCAGCAAGGACTTGATGTTCTTTGCCCCGACACTTTTGGGATCATTGGGATCGTGCATAAAGCGGGTGAAACGTTTGGTAACCGGGTCAAGGCGGTTGAGGCCATCTTCAGTACCCACCCAAATGTTGCCCACATTGTCTTGCACCATACAAGTCACCAGGTTGTTGCTCAAACTGGTGACGCGATTGGGCTCGTGAACAAAACGAGTAAAGGTTTCTGTTTTGCGGTCAAATAAATTCAAACCCGCTTCATAAGTGCCTACCCAAAGGTTGTTATTTTTGTCAACCAAACACCATTCAATGTAGGAACTGGATAAAGAGTTGGCGTTTTGGGGGTCGTGGTACCAACTCTTGTATTGGAATCCATCAAAGCGGTGCAAACCATCATGGGAAGAAAACCAAATGTACCCCTCCTTATCCTGGATAATGTTGTTGACACTATTCCCCGCAACATCTCCGGGTAGCTCCAATGGAATGACGTGGTAACCCGGAGCAAACTGAGCAAACAGGTGCATTGTGAACAGACACAAGCAGCAGGAAAAAATAAAGCGTGAGGTATAAAGATAGCGTTTCTGCATGTTCCTGACTCTAGGAGCTTATTCAAACTCTGATAGACTTGCTACAAGTTTAATAAACAAATATACCCAATTTAAGGATACGCGTGGAATAATGTTATTTTTGAATTTTGGAGCTTGTTGGACTTTTTTACAAGCTGTACACCATCAAAAGCAACCTTATCAATGCGCTGTTATAACTTAACAACAGCCAGACAACACCTTGCACAGGTTACTGCCTTGATTCTGGATGGCCAACAACTGGAACAAATCCCAACTGAAGTATGGGAGATGCCTCAGTTGGAAACATTGGATCTAAGGCGCAATGCGATAAAGGTATTGCCCGAAACAATAGGAGAACTCAAAGCCCTGAAATTTTTATTGCTGGGAAAAAATCAGTTGCGACAAATCCCTGAGTCCTTACCCAATTTGGTCCAAATCGACTTGAGCGCAAATCGTTTTTCCCACTTTCCTGCGGCTTTAGCCCAATTGAATCTACTTCAAAAGATCAATTTTAGTTCAAACAGGCTGCACAAGTTCCCAAATTTAACTTTTCCAGCACTCAAAGAGTTGAATTTGTCAGGCAATAAAATAGCCACTTTTTTACTTTCAGCCACTTTTTTACCCAAATTAGAGAAACTATACCTACCCGGCAATTGCCTGGAAAACTTGGAAATTGAAGGTGTTTTTTCATCCCTGGACACCCTTGATCTTGCCAACAATTACCTGAGTATTTTACCAGACAATTGGATGGCAACACCTTTTCTGAGGCATTTTTATGCAAACAACAATCAAGTGAAGCAATTACCTGCTACACTTAGCCATTGTAATTGGCTCAAAACCTGTCACCTCGCCAAAAATAAGCTCAATAATCTGCTTGATTATTTCATGGCCTTTCAGCGCCTGGAGGACCTTGATTTAAGTGGGAATGCCTTTGCCAAACTACCCCGTTTGCCCGCCTCTATTCGTAAACTTGATCTGGCTTACAATCAATTGACCCAAATTCCAGCCAGTCCCCTCCTCCCTGCGGCCTTGCGGCAATTGGACCTCAGCCACAACCCACTCAATAATATTAAAGGGCTGGAGAAATGTAGTCAATTGACTCATTTAGGGCTTAAGGGTTTGATTGCTGATGATTTAGCGCAGGATTTGCTGGTGATTTCGGATCAAATAGCCATAAAAAGCAGTAGTACCCCCCAGTGGGCAAGTTTGTTAAACTTTGTGCGGGCCTGCCAGCGTAAACAAATTCTACTCCAGAACCGCTCCTTGCTTTGGCAGGCGCACGAAGGAAAAACTCCACTGGGTAATTTGCCGCTGAATCTTGTATTGCAGGGCATGAACCTGGGGATTCCCACTTTCCAGCAGCAACTTCGCAAACACTTACTGGAGGAGCGTTCTCATCCGGTAAATGCCTCATCGATAAGTGCCCTTGCCATCATCGGGCGCAGCACTCAAACCGTACAGGAGTTAAAAATGCGCCTGGAGCAAAAAGGGATTCAATTGGTGAAAGCGGATCAGTGTAATTTTTGGGTTTTGGGGAAAGGTCCTTATCCGGCTACCTTACCTGCTGCACAGGCTATTCACTGGCTGGATGAGCGTGGGCTGGAGCAATTGCTCGGTGCAAACACCCCAAATTTTGATGCGGCAGAGCAGCAAAATCTGTTAAAACTCTTGCTACACCAAGACCCTGAATATGTACAACTTGCGCTGCAATTGTTGAGCCAGCATGGAGTTCCGTTGCCCATTTTGCCCTACTTGTATCTGGTTTGGCGCTGGACCAAGGCTGAAAAACTTCGCCGAGATTTACGGGCCTTGCTCGAACGTTACTGGCCCACTCAATTACTGGATATGTTGCGCAGCCGGGAAAAAATTGACCGGGAAATCGCTATGGAAATGGTAGAAAAAAGGGCAAATGAAATTCTGGAAGTTTTGCAGCAGCATTCAGGATCTTGAAGCCACAAGTGGCAAGGACAGATGGTACTTACGGTACTGCAAGGGAGTCTGCCCCAATGCTTTTTTGAACTCTTTATTGAAATAAGATACATTCCCAAAACCACTTTCAAAACAAATCTCCTGCACTGGTTTTTCACCCGCAGCCAGCAACTGGCAGGCGTGTTTGATGCGAAATTCAGTGAGCGCATCCACAAAAGTTTTGCGGGTGATTTTTTTAAAGTACCGACAAAACGCAGTGGGGCTGAGGTTGGCGATTTGGGCCATCTGCTCCAAAGAGATGTTCTCTCGAAAATTTTCAATCAAAAAAGTATAAATCCTTTGGAAACGTTCGGTTTCGATAGGCGACAAAACTTGTTGGGAAAAAAGCAGGTCGATTCGCTCCGTATCCGGGGAAATGGCAATGCCATGTAACAAATCAAACAGGAGCAACAAGCGGGGAAAGCCCTGCAAATGCAGACCCGCGCGCATTTTTTCCGCAGCAATATCCCGCGTTTTTCCCTTGATCAAAAGGCCAGCTTGGGCTTTTTGGAACAGCTGCTGAATGGCCAATAGCTCTGGTAAGGCCAAAAAAGTTTCACCCGCAAAATCAGCCCTGAAATGGATCACAATTGCCTGCGCAGCATCCACTTCGGGAGGCTCCGCCTCGGCATTGAGCCAACAATGGGGAACATTGGGGCCCAGCAATACCAGGTCTCCCGCCTCGTAATGGGCGACATGCCCACCCACCAGACGTTTGCCCTGACTTTTTTCAATCAAGGTCAACTCTAGTTCAGGATGGTAATGAAAAGGTGCATTGAAGCGGGGCAAACTAAAACTACTGTACCCAAAAGAGTTGATCCCAGCATGGCTCACTTTTTCATAAAACGCTTTCATGGTAAAAGAGAATTAGCATCTATTTACTTGCAAACTCTAATAATTGGCTAAAATTACACCATTTTTAGCAAAAAATGACAAAGTCAAATCAGCTTGGCCATGGTAAATTTGTTCAACGTGAATTTCCAAAATCATCCATATGTCGCAAGTCAGTACCCTGCCTAAGTTGGACTCAACTTATGCTATCTCAGCCCAACAACAAGCCGAATACCAAAAAAATGGCCACATCCTGCTACGCAATATCCTTTCTGAAGAGGAAATGGCCGTTTACCGCGAAGTCATTGTAGACGCTGCCGAACGTTTCAATACCGAAAAGCGCAAGTTCGAAGAACGCGACACCTACGGCAAAGCCTTTTTACAAATCATGAACCTCTGGGAAGTGGACGAGGCCGTACGTCAATATACCTTGGCCAAACGCTTCGCCAAAATTGCTGCCGACTTGATGGGGGTAGAACGGGTGCGCCTGTACCACGATCAAGCCCTGTTTAAAGAACCCTTTGGCGGCCATACCCCCTGGCACCAGGATCAATATTACTGGCCCATCGATACCAACAACACCATCACCATGTGGATGCCCCTGGTGGACATTACCGTGGAAATGGGCATGTTGACCTTTGCTTCGGGGTCTCAGGAATTGGGCTTCCTGGGCAACCTGGCCATCTCCGACGATTCGGAAGTGGTACTGGGCGATCTGGTCAAAGAAAAAGGTTACCCCATCTCCCAGCCTGCCAGTATGAAAGCTGGCGATGCCACCTTCCACGCTGGCTGGACCTTGCACTCAGCACCGGGCAACAACTCGCCAACCATGCGCGAAGTGATGACCGTCATTTTTCTGGCCGATGGCTGTAAAGTAACCCAGCCTAAAAATCAACACCAGGAAGCAGATCTCAAACGTTGGTTGATGTCCAAACCCGTAGGTAGCCTCATTGATTCACCGCTCAATCCATTGATCTGATGCGCTGTCAGGCCGCTATTGCGGATGGGAAAGGCCATTTTGTCATCGATACCATCGAGATTCAGCCGCCTCAGGGGGACGAAGTCCTGATTGATATCAAGGCTGCCGGAATTTGTCATACCGATTGGGATTCCCAATCCTGGGGCAAGGCCCTGGTGATGGGGCACGAAGGTGCAGGTGTTGTAGCCGCTTGTGGCCCAGCTGTAAGCACCTTAAGGCCTGGTGATCCAGTAATGCTCAACTGGGCCATTCCCTGCTACAAATGTTTTCAGTGCCTGGAAGGCAACCAACACCTCTGCGAACGTAATTCCGCCGTAACGGCAGGCAACAAAATCAGCGGTGGGCATGCTACCTTTAGTTCAACGACCTATCAGGGGCAATCCATCGAACGTGCCTTTAGCTTGGGCACGATGGCCGAGTATGCCCTGGTTCGCGAAGCCGCTTGTGTCAAAATCCAAGTACCGATTCCTTTCCCCTCTGCGGCTATAGTGGGCTGTGGGGTAATGACTGGTTACGGCTCGGTGATCAATGCTGCAAAAGTCAAACCAGGAACTTCGGTGGTCGTATTGGGTACTGGCGGGGTTGGTCTGAACGTAATCCAGGGTGCCCGTATCGCCGGAGCAGGAAAAATCATCGCCATCGACGTGAATCCCGAAAGGCTCGAAATGGCTAAAACCTACGGTGCGACCCATCTCCTGCTGGCCGACAAAGCCGATACTGGTTTGTTGCAAACCGCTCAAACTGTTAAAACCATGACGGAGGGGCGCGGTGCGGATTACGCCTTTGAGTGTACTGCCATTCCGGAACTGGGTGCTGCCCCCCTGGCCATGGTGCGTAACGCAGGTATGGCTATCCAGGTAAGTGGCATTGAGCAAGAAATCAACATCGACATGAACCTGTTTGAATGGGACAAGCTCTACCTCAACCCCTTGTACGGCAAGTGCAACCCACAGGTGGATTTTCCCATTTTGCAAAATTTGTACGCCCGCGGAGTTTTGCTGCTGGATGAAATGGTCACCCGAACCTATCCGCTCGCAGATCTCGGACAGGCCTTCGCAGACATGCACGCAGGGAAGAATGCGAAAGGGGTGATTGTTTTCGACTGAATTTGAAGGTTATAATTTTTTGTCGCTTCGCCTTTATAAAACGTAGAGTCGGGTGACAACCCCGAAGCCTGAAACTCTAGAATCTTCAAAAATCCTTCCATGGAAACCCAATTTTTTACCACCAGAATAGCCGAACTCGTCGGCCTTCACTGGATTACCGTCAAAAGCAACGCCCTACAGAAACGCGCCGACATTTCGGTGTTTGTACCTAAAGGCGTAAGCCTTGAACCGGGACTGCCTCTGGTCATTCTTCTGCACGGTGTATACGGCAGCCACTGGGCCTGGACGGCTTACGGCCAGGTGCATGAAACCGCCCAGCAATTGATCGACCGCGGCGAGATTGCCCCCATGATTCTGGCCATGCCTTCCGATGGCTTGTTCGGCGATGGCAGTGCTTACGTGCCCCACCAACAGGAAAATTACGAAAGCTGGATTGTGGAGGATGTCGTACAAGTCATGCGCGAACAATTCCCGGTGCTCACTGCCGAGTCGCCGCTGTTCATCACCGGGCTGTCAATGGGTGGTTTTGGAGCCTTGCGTCTGGGAGCCAAATACCCTGGGCTTTTCCGCGCTTTTTCCGGTTTGTCTTCCATTACTCATTTTGAGCAACTCCAATTGTTTGTAGCCGATTTCCCGGCGCTGCAATCCGCAGCTTTGGAACAAGATGGCGTATTTGATTGGTTGCAAAAGAATCGAGAAAAAATTGCTCCTTTTCGCTTTGATTGTGGATCGGAAGACCTGTTGATCGAATACAACCGGCGTTTGCATCAGGATTTGACGGCGTTGAATATTCCACACCAGTACGAAGAATTTCCTGGCGGGCATTCCTGGGAATACTGGCAAACCCACATTGTCAAAACCTTGCTTTTTTTTAATGCTTGTTTAAATCGCTAATTAGTGGGGCAAAAATAAATATTCATTTTCCTTGAGCCAAAGGACTAGATAAGCCACTTAAAATGAAACGTTTACTTATCTAGTCCTTTGGCAAAATGAACAATTTATTTTTTATCGCCCCTAAGTTGACCTCCACTTTGTAACTTTGCCCCACAATTGTACTGCACATGCCCTTTTCTTTTCGATTACACAACCAGGGATTGATTTGGCGGGTAGCCCGGCGCTATCTTTTTGCCAAAAAATCCACGAACATCATCAACCTCATCACGGGCATTGCAGTGTTTGGTTTGGCGGTAGGTGCAGCAGCGCTGGTGCTGATTCTTTCTGTATTCAATGGGTTTGAAGAAGTCATTAATTCCTTGTACAGCAGTTTTAATCCTGACATTAAAATCACCCCTGCGCAGGGCAAAACTTTCACCATTCAAGGCGAGTTGTACAAAAAACTGGAAAAAATTCCGGGGGTGGCTTTTGTTTCCCAAACCCTGGAAGAAGTGGCCTTTTTTGAATACGACGGCAAGCAGGATTTTGGCAACCTCAAGGGGGTAGACGACAATTTTGTCAAAGTTACCCAACTGGATTCCACCGTACGGGAAGGCAGCTATCAACTCCGCAATGGCGATGTAGACATGGCCGTAGTCAGTATGGAAATGCGCAATCAGCTGGCCATCAACATCGATGACTTCATTTCGCCCCTCGTGGTGTACATGCCCAAACGCAAGGAAGCCGGAGCACTCGATCAACAATTTCGCCGCGACATTACCTATCCCTCTGGAACCTTTGCCGTTCAGCAGGAGCACAATGGCCAGTATGTACTTACCACCCTGGATTTTGCCCGAGCCTTGCTCAACATGCCCGACGCCATCAGCGCCCTGGAAATCAAAATCAAGCCTGAGGCGAATTCCCGGCAAGTAGTCAAAGTCATTTCCGGTTTATTAGGCCCCGAGTTTGTGGTCAAAGACCGCTACCAACAACAAGAGGCTTTTATGAAACTCATGCTCCTGGAAAAATGGATGAGTTTTGCCATCGTCAGCCTGATGTTGCTCATGGTAGCCTTCAACATGATTGGCGCGCTTTGGATGATCGTACTGGAAAAAAAGAAAGACATCTCCATCCTCAAGTCGATGGGAGCCCGTGACAATACCATCCGCAACATCTTTTTGGCCGAAGGCCTTTTGCTCACTATTTTGGGAGTAGTCCTTGGTTTTGTGCTAGCCTTGACGATTTATTTTTTGCAAAAACAATTCGGCATAGTCTCCATGCCGGGTACCTTTGCCGTAGATGCCTATCCGGTCAGCATACGATTTATCGACTTTGTAGTAGTCTGCATTACTGTGCTGACCATTGGCGGGCTTGCTTCCATTCCTCCTGCGTTAAGAGCCCGTCAAATTCCAACCGTTGTGCGTGAAGAGTGAGTAAACGCTCTTCCGTATCGGATTACAATTATTAAGATTGATTAATTGTGATTTGGTGCTTACCTTTGCGCCGCTGAAAAAAATCATCATGAGCAATTGGGAAGCGGAGTTTGAGTGGTTGCGGGTCCGAAATCTGGTCCAAAAAACTTTTGGCAAAGAGGCATTACCCGATTTGAATGCAGTATTGTTCCTCATTGGCATCCAGGAGCAGGGCCGTTGGAAAAAAACCTATACCAAGGAAGAAAAACAGGATTTGATGCACATCGCCGTTTGTCGCCTGTTGACGTATGACGGATACTATCGCTTTGTAGGGCGGGATGCCGATGGCTGGCCGCACTACGAATTGGTAATGCCCCTCGAAACCCGTGGGGTAGAAGCACAAGAAGAATACCTCAAATCTAAAGTAATCCAGTATTTCCGGGAATTGGAAGCGGAGAATGGAGGCTTGGAATAGTGAAAAAGTTGAGGAGTTGAGAGGTTGAGGAGTTGAGGCTACCGCGAGCGATGTTGACAATGTCCTTGTCTAAGCCGCTCGCGGTAGCCTCAACTCCTAAACCTCTCAACTCCTAAACCAAATTATACCTATGAAATCGAACCTACTCAATCATTACCTCATCCTGCTGCTACTCGCAGCCCTGAGCTCCTGTGCGAGCCTCAAACCTTCCTTTATGTATTCTGGTGCCACGGAGGCGCCTTCACCCGTCACCTTTACCAATACTACCGCCAAACCCGCCGAAACTTACCATTGGGATTTTGGCGACGGCAATACTTCCGATGAAGCCTCCCCCGTGCATGCCTTTTTGGCCTCGGGCACTTATACCGTCAAACTGACCGCCAAATCGGGAAGCAAAAGCAAAACCTATGAAGACAAAGTTTCGATCAAAGCCCCAAAAATTTGTTTGGTCATGATTGAAACCGACTTTGGCAATATGTTGGTCCGTTTGTCGGACGGCACCCCCAAACACCGCGATAATTTCCTCAAACTCGCTGAGCAAGGTTATTTCGATGGCACCCTGTTCCACCGGGTCATTAGCGGCTTTATGATTCAGGGTGGTGATCCTAATTCCAAAAATGCCAAACCTGGTCAGGCCTTGGGCATGGGCGATCCCGGTTATACCATTGAAGCCGAATTTGTCGACTCGCTGGTACACGTAAAAGGGGCGCTGGCCGCTGCACGCACCAACAATCCACAAAAACGTTCTTCAGGTTCGCAGTTTTACATTGTACATGGCAGCCCAACCAGTGATGCTCAACTCAACCAGATCGAAGGCGCCCGCAATTTCCGCTACAGCAAGGCCCAACGCGATGCCTATCAAAAGAGTGGTGGTACATCCATGTTGGACCGCGAATACACCGTTTTTGGCCAGGTCATTCAAGGCCTCGATGTCATCGACAAAATTGCTGCGCAGCAAACTGGCCCTGGCGACCGCCCGGTGAAGGACGTCAAGATGAAAGTTAAAGTGATTAAATAATGTAGGATCCTGGAAGTGAAATGGTCACTGAGCGAAGTCTAAGTGGCCGCTTCACCCCACCCGTCCTGAACAACATACCATGTCTCAACACATCCTCGGAGTCGACGTAGGTGGCTCTGGCATCAAAGGCTCATTGGTCGATATTAAAACGGGTGCGCTCGTCGGCGATCGCATTCGGGTGGAAACACCCGCCCCGGCCAACCCCAACATGATTGCCGAAGCTTTTGCCGGTTTGATCAAAAAAATTGGCTACAAGGGCCCAATTGGTTGTGGGTTTCCAGCAATTGTTCAACATGGGGTCGCCAAATCGGCAGCCAACATTGATAAAAGCTGGATTGGACATAACATTGAAAAAGAATTCAGCGAAGCTTGTGGCAATCCGGTCAAAGCCCTGAATGATGCCGATGCTGCGGGTTTGGCAGAATTGACCTTCGGGCAAGGCCAGGGCGTCGAAGGCGTAGTTCTGCTCATCACCATTGGTACAGGCCTGGGTACCGCCCAGTTTGTGGATGGAACTTTGGTGCCCAATACCGAATTTGGCCACCTCTACTTGCACGGTCGCATCGCCGAACACTATTGCTCCAACCGCATCCGCGAAGAAGAAAACCTGAGCTGGGCCGATTGGGCGCATCGCTTCAGCGAGTACCTGCGCCATCTGGAACGCCTGCTAACTCCCGACCTGTTCATTCTGGGCGGCGGTGTGAGCAAGGAGTTTAAAGATTTTGGGCATTTGCTCAAGGTGAATACGCCGGTGAAACCTGCCAAGTTGTTGAACAATGCAGGGATTGTGGGCGCTGCGGTGTACGCGGGGAGGTAGGTTGAGGTTAAGTCGTACCCAAATCATAGCAAGAAGCTAATTATTGCCCCGGTATCCATAAAGCAGGATGTCGGGGCAATAATTTTACCTCCCATCAATTCCCATCCAATAAATTCCCCAAAGTCCCCAAAATGCTACCCTCATCCTTGCTTCCCCCTTTTCCATAATGCCGTGAAGCCTGTAGCACTCGATCCGCCAGGCGACTGAATGGCAAAGACTGGATCCAAACCGTACCCGGGCCTTCCAGACGGGCGAAGAAAATGCCTTCGCCGCCAAAGATCATGTTGCGCACCCCGCGCACCATCTCTATGTCATAATCCACGTCGCGGGTGAAGGCCACCAGACAGCCTGTATCAATTTTGAGCACTTCGCCCAGTTCCAGTTTTTTCTCGATGATGCTGCCTCCGGCGTGTACAAAGGCCATGCCGTCGCCCTCCAGTTTTTGCATGATGAAGCCTTCGCCGCCAAAAAAGCCCCGACCCAATTTTTGGGAAAACTCAATACCGACCGAAACACCTTTGGCTGCACACAGAAAGGCGTCCTTTTGGCAAATGATTTTGCCATCCATTTGGCTTAAGTCCAGAGGGATGATTTTGCCCGGATAAGGTGCAGCAAAAGAAGCCCGTTTTTTGCCCTCCCCAGCGTGGGTGTAAGCAGTCATAAAGAGGCTTTCGCCAGTGACCAGCCTTTTGCCAGCTGAGAGTAATTTCCCCCACAAGCCCGAACCCTCCGAGTGACTACCGTCGCCAAAAATAGTGGCCATTTCAATGCCATCGTCCATCATCATGAAGCTACCAGCTTCAGCAATGACGGTTTCCATGGGATCGAGTTCAATTTCCACAAACTGCATTTCTTCGCCGTAAATGTGGTAATCGATGTCGTGTGCGCTCATAAGAAATTTTGTTTTTTGGATGAATACCTAATCCAAAAATAACACACTCTCAGATGGATAAACTTAGCTTTTAGACCCTGATTGGATTTAAATAGACGGAGGATTAAATGCAAAACACAGAATTAATGCCATTTTTATCCGCAGTTTATCTACTTCTCTTTTTTTGGGCCAATGAATCACACACAAAATACCCATAAACATGCGACCAAGTTTTTTCTTACTCTGGATTTGCTTTTCACTCCAATTGGCTTGGGGGCAAAACGGCCTCAATCCTTTTCACGGAGCAGATGTAAAAAACCGCTTTGAGTTGAATGCAGCCAACCCACAATGGGCGCCGTTCTTTCACGGGGTAGCCAGTGGCGATCCGCTGCAAGATCGGGTAATCATCTGGACACGGGTCACGCCGGAGTCTGCCGATCGGGCACCCATTGAAGTAAACTGGAAAGTTGCTACCGACCCCGCCTTAAAAAATACAGTCCGCAATGGACGTTTAACTACGGATGCAGAACGAGACTTCACCGTTAAAGTGGATGTTACCGGGTTACAAGCCGGGACAACCTACTACTATGGATTTACTGCACTTGGCCGCAATTCCCTGACGGGCAAAACCAAAACGACGCCTACAGAGGCACAGGTGAATCACCTGAAATTTGGGGTTGTTACCTGTTCCAACTACCAGGCTGGTTACTTCAACGTGTACCAACGCCTTGCGGAGCGCCGGGATTTGGATGCAATCATTCACCTTGGTGACTACATTTATGAGTATGAACAAGGTAGTTATGGCGATAGTACGCTGGCAAAAACGCGTACCCTGGAACCCAAAACTGAAATTTTGTCGCTAGAAGATTACCGTACTCGGTACTCTTTGTATCGATTGGATACTAGTTTGATCCGGATACACCAACAACACCCCTTCATCACCGTTTGGGACGATCACGAAAGTGCCAATGACTCTTACAAGGATGGTGCTCAAAACCACCAGGCCAACGAAGGCAACTGGGCCGAGCGCAAAGCCACCGCAAAACAGGTCTATTTTGAATGGATGCCGATTCGGGACAACGCTACACGTTCGGTTTACCGCAAACTCAGCTATGGCAATCTGATGGACTTGTTCATGTTGGATACTCGTTTAGAAGGCCGCGAACTCCAGATTGAAAGCATTTCCAGTCCAGCATTACAAGATACCAATCGCACGATTTTGGGTGCGACCCAAAAAGCATGGTTGCTTTCCGAACTGTCAAAATCCAGTGCACGCTGGAAAGTGATTGGTCAACAGGTAATGTTTGCAGAGTTTAACGTGGGCTGGGCGGCATTTGGGCTCAATGACCCCTCCTTTACCTTCGACAACCTGGAGGGTTTATTCCTGGATATTTGGGATGGTTACCCGGCCGAGCGGGCACAGATTTTGCAGCATTTAAAACGAAATAAGATCAACAATGTCGTGATGCTCAGTGGAGATTTTCATTGCGCTTTTGCTTACGATGTGCCTTTGAAGCCGGTGAACCTAAGTTTGTTGGATTTCCCCGGCCTGGGCAAAATACCCAATTATACCGCCGACACCAGTTACAACGCAGCTACGGGAAAGGGATCTCTGGCTGTTGAATTTATGACGCCTAGTATTACTTCTGCCAATTTTGATGAAAACCTGGCAAACCTCAGTACTGCTTTGACCTTACAAAAACAGATCAACACCCCAATTGCTCCCTTTCCGGGAATAAACCTGGGCAACCCGAATCCCCACCTGAAGTTTGTCGATTTGGTCCAAAATGGCCATTTTATCCTGGATGTCAGACCCGATAGTGTACAAGCCAACTACTATTTCAGCGAAATTTTGCGTCCCAACAACACCGAGAAATTTGCTGAGGCCTGGTACACCCGCAATGCCGAAAACCACTTGCGGAAAGCAGCCCAGCCCAGTAACAATAAAGCACAGTTGGATGTACCGGCACCGGCGCAGCCACCCATGGCTACTTCTTTGCGGAGTAGTAAATTAAAGACTTCCGACTTTAGTTTACTTGGACTTTACCCCAACCCTTTTGCCCAAACCAGCACCTTGCATTACTCCCTGGCCAAAGCGGCCCAATTGAACATCAGCTTGTATAGTGCCGATGGCAAACTTGTCAAGGTATTGCAAAACGATAAAGCCATCCCTGGTGTTTATACTACAGTATTGGATGGCTCGAACTTGGCAGCTGGACAATATTTTTATAAAATCCTGGTGAATCAGGAAGTAATTACCGCAAAAGTCATCATCAAAAAATAAAACTGCCTGGATTGAAAATGGGGAAAAATTGGGCAGAAAGTTTTTCTACCCAATTTTTTTTATTTTACATGCAACCCTTTTTAACACTCCTTGTCCTTCCCGTTATAACAAGTGGAAATAGGCGTGGAAGCCCAAAGAGATGAGAGGAAACCTAGCTCTTGAAACCTATAAGATCGTAAAATTGGATTACGTTAACACACACCGCGACCTGGTAGAAAAGTGTAAACGAGGCGACCGACAATCGCAGTTCGAGTTGTACCGGCTGTATTCCAAGTCGATGTACAACGTCTGTTTGCGGATGGTGAAGGACGAATTTGAGGCAGAGGACGTGTTGCAAAACGCATTTTTGGATGTGTTTACCAAATTGAACACCTTCAAATTTGAATCAGCAATTGGGGCCTGGATCAAACGCATCGTAATCAACAACTGCATTAATGCCCTAAAAAAGAGGCGCTTGCAGTTTAGCGAACTGGAAGACAAACATGGCAACATCCAAGATGATAGCCATCAGGATACAGCGACAGAAGGACTAAGTGTAGAAGCAGTAAAACGAGCCCTTTTTGAATTGCCCGACGGCTACCGGGTGGTTTTTTCCCTCTACATGTTGGAGGGCTACGACCATCAGGAGATTGGAGAAGTACTCGGCATCAGCGAGGCGACCTCCAAATCCCAGTACAGTCGGGCGAAACAAAGACTAAAAGACATTTTAACCCAGCAGAATCTGGGACTGTATAAACGTTCTTGACAGGGAGCTGCCAGTAAACAGCTGTCAGCAATCTGCAATTGGGCATTGACTAATTGTTGGAATCTCTGAAATCTTTTTTTGTTATGCAACGAGATGAATTAGAAAACTTTGTTTTGGACAAACGCGAAGCTTTTGATGACGCGATTCCCAGTTTAAAGGTGTGGGCAGACATTGACCGGGCACTGAACAAGCCCTCCGTGAGTCAACCCCTCACTTTCCAGCGCTTTTTTAAGGTAGCTGCCGCAGTGGCAGTTATTCTGGTAGTTGGTGGTTTTGGTGGCAGTATGATAACCCGCTGGCAAAAAGCGGACCCTGTAGCCATCATGGAAAAAGTCAACCCCGAATACCCGGAACTGGAGCAATATTACCGCCAGCAAATCAACACCAAGGTGCAGCAATTGGCTCGTTATGAGCCCAATGGCACTTTCATGTCAGACATGAAAAAAATGGACAAGGTGATGGATGAGCTGAAGGAAGAACTCCGCGTAGCCCCCAAAGGGCAAGAGGAGGAAATTATTGCCACCATGATCCAGACTTATCAAACCAAAGTCGCTATTCTGGAGCGCGTTCTTGAGCAGATGCGGACGTCCAAACCGCAACCCAAAAAAACCACGAGCAATGAGGAAGTCAGCTTATGATTTGAAAAAACCTCTTTCGATGTTGTTGGTATTTACGATGATTGCCTGTTCACTTTGTGGTTTTACCACTTTCGGTGAATTTACCAAAACCATCAAGAGAGAGTTTGACATTTCGGCCAATGGCACTACTTACTTGAGCAACAAGTATGGAAAAATTGAAGTCAAAACCTGGGACAAAAACCGAGTCAAAATCGCCGTCACCATCGTGGTGAAGGAAGGCTCGGAGGAAGATGCCCAAAAAGTCTTTAATGCCATCACCGTTAATTTTTCCAACGGCGCCGATTATGTAAAAGCCGAAACCGCTATCGAGCAAATTCGCCGTTCCTGGATCTGGGACGATGGCAAAGCCGATTACAAGATCAATTACGAAGTGTATGTTCCTGCGACCATCAACCTCCAGGTAGACCAACGTTATGGCGATGTATACCTCGCTTCGGTGAGTGGCAAAGCCAAATTATCGGTCAAGTATGGTAATTTCAAAACCGAATCGGTGGGTGATGGCTCCAATTTTGAATTGGCTTATGGCAATGGTACCATTGGTCATGCGCAGAATGCCTCGGTTGCACTGAGTTATTCCAAACTAACGGTGACAGAAGCGAATGACTTGACCTTGAATAGTGCTTACTCCGGCTTGAACGCGCCTAAGCTCAATTCATTGACTACTACCGCGAAATACGACAATTACAGCCTCGGTACCATCAAAAGCCTGAAGGCCACGGGGATGTACAGTAAATTTGCCGCCACCAATGCGGGCAGTGTCGCCATCAGTGGCCAATACAACTCGGTATCGATGGGTGAGATTTCCAAAAGTTTGGATCTCGATCTCAACTACGGCAGCTGTAATGTGTCCTTCTCCAAGGGTTTGACCAATGCTTCCGTCAGGGCCAATTATACCGACGTAACCATGAAGGTACTTCCTGACCTCTGTTGCTACCAGCTCGATGCCGCCGCCAATTATGCTGGTGTGCGTTACCCCCAAGCCATGAATGTTACTTATGAGGTGCAAAAGCCCACTTCTCACGTTGTCAAAGGCCATGTGGGCAGCAGCGATGCGCCAATGATCAAGGCAAGTGTAAATTATGGGGGGATTAAGGTGTTGAGTAATTAAAGATGAGAGATGAGAGATGAAAAATAACTGGTTACCCTGTCATCTTTCATCTCTCATCTTTCATCTCTCTCAATTCGTTTCCAATTTTACTGATCTATATTTCCACATCCGCCATTTTAGCGAACGTAAGTTCCGCTGGAATGGCATTTTTATTTTACTTTGGACCTGAAAAACGAAATCAGGTCAAATGAAGATAAAATTCTGCGGCGCGGCCCGGGAAGTCACCGGAAGTTGCCATTTGATTACCCTGGAAGATGGCTTCAAAATTTTGTTGGACTGCGGTTTATACCAGGGGGCCGACAAAAACCTGGAGGATTTTAATGCCCAATGGCTCTTTGATCCGGCAGAAATTGATTGCCTGGTGCTCTCCCATGCCCACATCGACCACGCCGGGCGCATCCCCAAATTGGTTAAAGACGGGTTCAAAGGCACCATCCACTCCACCCACGCCACCCGCAGCCTGTGTAGCTTAATGCTGCTGGATAGCGCCATGATCCAGGAGCGGGAAGTTGACTACAAGCGGAAGCGGCAAAGTAAAAACCACCATTTTGACGATATCGCCTACGAAGAACCCATCTATACCCGCGAGGATGTGCACAATACGATGGAGTTATTCACCTCTTATACTTATGAAAAATGGTTTAAAATCCATCCACAAGTAGAAGTACTCTTTCGAGATGCCGGGCATATTTTGGGCAGTGCCAGCATAAGTTTAAAAATTCAGGAAAAGGGCAAAATGATCCATTTTGGGTTCACTGGAGACGTTGGGCGCCCCCATCGACCCATTCTGCGTGATCCGCTCCCGATGCCAGAGATGGACTACATCATCTGCGAGTCTACCTATGGCGACCGGGTTCACGAGGCATTACCCGCCGAAACTACCCACCTGCTCAACATCATTCGGCATACTTGTGTGGAAAAAGGGGGGAAATTGCTCATTCCTGCTTTTAGTGTAGGGCGCACCCAGGAAATAGTTTACCTCCTGGATCAGATGGCCAATCAAGATCTTTTACCCCGGATTCCGGTCTTTGTGGATAGCCCATTGGCCGTGAATGCCACCACCATTTTTGGGTCTCACCCGGAATGTTTCGACGAGGAATTGTCGGAATACCTGAGCATCGATGAAAACCCCTTTGGTTTTAATGGTTTGCGTTACGTGCGCAAAACCGAAGATTCCAAAAAGCTGAACTATTCCACCGAAGCCTGTATCGTCATCGCTTCATCGGGTATGGCCAATGCCGGTCGCATCAAACACCATTTGTTTCATGGCATTGACGACCCCAAAAACACCGTGTTGATTGTGGGTTATGCTGCGCCCTATACGCCCGCAGGTCGTCTGCGAGATGGAGCTAAAGAGATCAAATTGTTTGGCGAATTTAAGGAAGTAAGAGCCGACATTGAAATCATGGATTCCTTTTCGGCGCATGCGGACAAACTGGAACTGGCGGATTTTTTGCGCAACCAAAAAGACAGCGCGAAAAAAATCTTCCTGGTGCATGGCGACTACGAAGCACAAATTGCATTCCGGGGGCTTTTACTCGGGGTTGGTTTTGCTGACGTAGAAATACCGGAATTGGGACAGGAAATTGAGCTTTAATTGGGGACAAACCTAGGCATAATGTTCCTCCGCAGATTTGGAATAATTTGAAAATCGAATCTTTATAAACAACTAATAATCAGCCTGGTATTTTTTAAAAAAATTACTGGGCTAATCCCCGCCCCATGACTCATCGCCAGCTCAGTACTTGTTTCAGGGCTGGCGATGCTGTATATTCGTAGCAGTTTTGTTGCTCACCCACATTTTTCATTTCAAAAAAGAGTGCCATGAAAAAAATTTGGTGTGCCTTGGGCATGCTGGGGGTGGGTTGTGCCTTGTATGGACAAACCTTGGCCAAATGGACCTTTGAAAACGTCAGTTCCGCAGTTGCTTCCTTGCCCATACGGGCTTCTTATACGGCTTCATCTTGCAGCAATGCCGAAGCTTCTCTTTCGGGGGGCAATAATGTAGGAACCCCCAATGCTTGTAGTGGGGAAAACGCCTGGGCGACCAATTTTTGGCCCACCTCCGATACCCATTCCGATGGGGATTATATGGAGTTTTCCCTTACTGCACGCACCATGGATTTGATCATTTCCGGTTTTAGTTTTTCGGCCAATTTATCCTCCGGTAGTGGCCCTCAGCAATACATGCTCTCCTATTATACCAGTACCGGGGATTGGGGCTTGTTGAACAATGGCGGATTCGGTGCCGGATGGTGTGTAAGTTATGGTGTAGATTGTAGCATTTTGTTGCCCCAAGGTGAAAGCGTGGCAATCCGGATTCATCCATTTGCCCAAGACCCCAACGCAATGGCTGCTACTTTGCGCGTTGACAACGTCGAAATCTCCGGTGCTCAGTTTTTGCCGCTGGAACTCCTGGCCTTTAATGCTCAGGAAGAAACAGATCATACCATTGCCATCAATTGGCAAACTGCAATGGAACGCAACATCGCTTATGTAGCGGTCGAAAGAAGTGGAGATGCTAAAGAATTTGCAGAGATTACCCGCTTGTTTGGGCAAGGGGATAGTTTTGAACCCCGAACGTATCAATTCAAAGATTCAACACCTCTGGAGAATTGTAATTATTACCGTTTAAAAATTGCCGATCTGGATGGGAGTATACGCTGGTCTGAAATCCGGGTTGTCTGTTTACAAAAAAGCAGCTCTTTTTATGCCAAAGTTTATCCGAACCCAACCAATGATAAACTTCATCTGGTGCTGCCCATCGATCTGGAGCAAACGCAGCTTAAGTTGATGGACCTCCGGGGCAAAAACTGGCCCATTCAGCGCCAGGGCAATCAATTGAGTTTGGTGGCTTTACCCATTGGTATTTATTTATTGCTCTGGAAGTCCAATGATCGCTCAGGTACCATAAGGGTTCAAAAATCTTAATTGTCAATTGATTACAAGTATATATAATAAAAATTCAATTATTTTTTTCTCAATTTGTCGATATGGCATTCTTTTTGGTTTAGGGAAAGGGACAGTATTTTATTCATAAAACCAAAAACGAATGTGGGGAACCTTAAACAAAATCACTACTCCAAAGACCTGCGCCTTTGGCTGGCAATTCTGTCCCTGGCATTGATCGGGGGAAGTATCTTTTTGAATTAAACCTGGAAGATGAATGATGAATGATGAGAGATGAGAGATGAATGATGCTACCGCAGCGTTTTTGACGATGACCTTGTCTAAGTCTCTGCGGTAGCATCATTCATCTCTCATCTCTCATCATTTATCTCTCATCTCTCCTTAAAATTCGTCCTCTGTCTTAATTTTACTTGTATTCATCGGCAGTGCCTTGCATCATGTGCAAGAAAACCGCACTTTTGAACCAAGTTAAACAGTCTATGAAACCAGAGAACAAGAAAGATCAAGCTGAAAATCCAGATGAAAACCTGGAGCAATACGCTGAAAAATTCACGGAGAAGAAGCTTTGGCACAAAATCACGCGCTTCGCGCAAAAAATTGGTGCTAAAACTGTGTACGCCGCCTTGTTGATGTTTTATGCCTACAAGCGGAAAGATACACCCAGTTGGGCCAAAAAAATTGTCATTGGTGTATTGGGCTATCTGATCAGCCCGATCGACTTTTTACCTGACTTATCGCCTATCATTGGCTATACCGACGACTTGGGGGTCTTGAGTTTTGGCCTCGTTACCATTGCTGCCTTTGTCAATGAAGAGGTGCGCAAAAAGGCCCGGACTCAATTGGGCAAATGGTTCCCCTCGGTTCAGGAGGAAGATTTGAAAGAGGTGGAAAGTAAGTTGTAAAGCGAAAAGTGAAAAGTGAATAGCAATTAAGCCAAGCAAGAAATGGATAAGACTCCAACCTTTGTTTCGCTTTTATGTTAATTATTCACTTTTCACTTTTCGCTTTTCACTTTATGGATCCACAAATTGTCACCCTTACTTTTTTTCGCTACACCGGGGCTCGCCAACAATGGTGGGGCTTCAAACAAATGGGTCTTGCCCCTAGGAGCTTGGCGAAAGTTCCAGGCTTGACCTTCTTCAAAATGCTGGGTAGTGGCAATGGCAACGGCTTCAGCATCTGGCCGAACTTTGGTGTATATGGCCTGCTAGGGGTTTGGGAAAATGAAACATCCGCTCAGTCTTTTTTCGAACAAAGTCCTTTTTTTCAAAGTTTTAGAGCACAATCCACCGAGATTTCTACGGTTTACCTCAAAACTGCCAAGGTGCATGGAACCTGGGATGGTGGCACTCCTTTTATAGAAAATGTAACCTACCAGCCAGAGGCTCCTTTGGCCGTATTGACCCGAGCTACCATCCGCAGCAAATACCTGTGGCACTTTTGGCGCTTTGTACCCGGCGTGAGCAAAGCCATGTGGCGCGAACACCAGGAAGGACTGGTGTTTTCCATCGGCATCGGCGAAGTGCCCTTGGTGCAACAAGCCACTTTTAGTTTGTGGAAAAACAGTGACCTCATGCAAACCTATGCCTACAAGGGCAAATTTCACAGTGCGGTGGTCAAAAAAACCCGGGAATTGGGTTGGTACAAAGAAGAACTTTTTGCCCGCTTTCACCCTTTTCGTGTGGAAGGTACCTGGCAGGGGAAATCCCTTGAAAAAGCGCTGTTTCCACCTCTAAATGAGAAGATTGGCACTTTTTAAGCTAAATCACCCATTTGGCATACACCAAATCTTCACAAAAACTGTTATCATTGAAGGTTTTTAAATCATCCAACAATGAAAAGAATTGCGAAATACACCCTTTGGCTGTTACCATTGGTTTTGATGACGGTGGCCTTCACCGAATATCCTAGCACACGGCAGGATTTTGAAATTAGCAAAAACCTCGAAATTTTTGCCAATATGTACAAAGAGCTCAATACTGGTTACGTAGACGAGCTCGACCCGGGTAAGGTGATGCGCGATGGCATTGAGGCCATGCTCCATAACCTCGACCCTTTTACCAACTACATCGCTGAAGCCGACATTGAAGGCTACCGCCTGCTGCGCGAAGGCACTTCCGACAACATAGGTTTTGAATTCAAAAAAATCGGTGACTTTGCCACTGTCACCGAGATTTTCCAGGATTTGCCTGCGGATAAGGCCGGGGTGAAAATCGGCGACCAAATTGTGGCTGTCGACAACAAGGACACCAAAAACAAAAGCACTGATGAGGTGGACTATATCCTGCGTGGTGCCGCTGGAACCACAGTAGATGTGACCTTACGCCGTCCGGGTCAAAGCAGTGACATCAAAGTTAAAATCAATCGCCAAGAGATGGAGTTGCCCAACGTGCCTTATTCAGGAATGGTGGAGGGCGATATCGCCTACGTTTCTCTTTCAACTTTTTCACAAGAGGCGGGCAAAAACATTGCTACTGCCCTGCGCGGACTGCTGAAAGAAAATCCCAACACCAAAGGCATTATTCTGGATTTGCGGGGCAATGGTGGCGGTTTGTTGATCGAAGCGGTCAACTTGTGTAATGTGTTTATCCCCAAAAATGAATTGGTAACCACCACCCGGGGCAAGCTCAAAGAACAAGATCGCAGCTTCCGTACCCAAACCTCCCCGGTTTCCGAAGATTTACCACTGACAGTATTGATTGATAAAAACTCTGCCTCTGCCTCCGAGATTGTTTGTGGAACCCTTCAGGATTATGACCGGGCCGTGCTCATCGGCCAACGTTCTTATGGCAAGGGTTTGGTGCAAAACACCGTGGAAGTGGGCTACAACTCCCGCCTCAAACTCACTACTGCCAAATATTACATCCCCAGTGGACGCTGCATCCAAAGTGTGCAATACCGCAATGGTGAGCCCATCGAGATTGAGGATAGCCGCCGTGCTACCTTCAAAACCCGCAATGGCCGTACGGTGTTGGATGGTGGTGGTGTAGCTCCCGATATCAAAATTGAACAAGCCAGCAATATCCCAGTAGTAAAAGCACTGCAGGACCAGGATATCATTTTCCGCTTTGTGACCGAGTTTTGCAAAGGCAAAGAAAAAATGCCCGAGGTGAAGGATTTGCGTTTTACAGATTTCGACGCTTTCCTCGCTTTTGTACAAAAGGAAAACTTTGTGTTCCGCACCGAAAGTGAAAAACTGCTGGAACAGTTTAAACAAAAAGCTACGGATGAAGGCTACGCTTTGGGCTCCTCGGTTACGGCTATGGAAACTGCCCTGAGCAATGCTCAACTTGAGCTCATCCGCAAGCACAAAGACCTGATCAGCAAATTGATTGAAAAAGACATTGCCGGGCGTTACTACTACGCCAATGGCCGCGCCCAGATTGGTCTTTTGCGTGATCCTGAAGTGCAGGAAGCAGTGAAGGTGATGCGGGATCAGCCAAGATATAAGAGTATTTTGAAGAAGTCATAAGCAGTCAGCTATGAGCTATCAGCGTAGGTTGCTCCTTAGCTGACTGCTGATAGCTCATAGCTGACCGCTCTACCCCCAAATCATTTGCCAGGCCCATTCTATAACAGAGGGATTCAACATAGAGATATAGACAATAAAAGCCAAAGCGCCAAAAAAAGCGCCCAATCCAATCCAATAAGGTTTGTATTTTTTCTGGTTAAAATATTCCAAAACGAGTAAGGTCAAAATGATTAGTAGCTCTACCGGCAAACTGACCTCGGGTCCAATAAATCTTCCCAAACCTGGATTGATAAACGGAAGCGCAGAAAGGATCATAAACCTGGAATGATAGGCTGGATTTTTTTTGTAAAAAATGGCCAAACCATAGAATAAGATGAATAACAATCCATCAAAAATGGTAGCCCCAAATAGGCCTGTATCTTTATGTTTTAACTGCCCGTGGTTCATAACCAATCCAAAACCAAGCACAATCAGTAACGCCAAAAGGTAAGAAAAGCGCCCAAGTTTTCGGTGTAGCGCCATTTTTTGCTTCCAAATCAAAATGGGCTGCACGATCAACAATCCAAACCACAAAAGAATGGTCACTACGTGAAAATGCACCACTATACTTGTTCCAGCAAACTCTGGAAATAAACTGAAATAGGTTTTGTAAAACCCCAAAAAGCTGGTAATCAGTATTCCAACGAATAAAAAGGCAATTTTTCGATGCGGTTTTTCCATGGTCTTTTGAATTGCATTTTTGCAAAAGCACAATGCAAAAATAATGGCTCATTTAGCCACCTGTTTTGGAAAAATCCGACAAAATGATGGACGATGGATTGATGCCCGTGTAATGTTTGATTTCATTGGCCAAATGAGCATGGTCGTAATAACCACATTCAAAAGCCAGTTCCATGAAGCTCTTACTGCTAAGCTTGTTTTGAATTTGAGCGAGCGTATGGGTAAATCGGAGCAATTTAATAAAAGCCTTGGGTGAAATTCCGATTTGAGCTTGAAACAGCCGTTCGAGCTTTCGTTCAGAAATAAAGTGTTTCTTTAACAATTCATCTACTTGGATCAGCCCTTTTTGCTGATGAATATTCGCCACAATGGCTTGTAAATTGTACTTCGCAGGTTGCAGTCGATCTAAAAAAAACTGATCGAGGTAAGGCACAAATAATCGGCTCAACTTTTGAATATCGGGAAAAAGTTTTGGATCAAATTCATTCACCTGATTGACAAAAAGATGCAGGGAGTCATAGGAAAAGAAACAGCCGAAAGCTCCCGGTCGAAAGCGAACTCCATACAAACAAGTCGTACCCTGGAGAAAGTGCTCTTTAAACTGGGTCGTGGTACCAATCAAATATGGGTTCTCGTGTTTCACAAGGAATTCATTGTTGACACCATGAATGTCTTCACCCAGATTGATGATGAGGTCTAAAGCGCCATCTGGTAATAATTTAATGGTTTCTGCAATGTCCCAATGACCCTTGAATGCCCAATAGGTATCAATATAGGGGCTCAACAATCGATGAGGCTCGAATTGATGATAACTCATGTGCGAGATTTAAGGAGTCATCCAAAAGTGGTCAGCGGTCAGCTATCAGCAATTGGCAACCCTTTCAGGCTGCTGACAGCTCACAGCTGATTGATCACTGATACCTTACCATATGCAATCGCTGATCAATCGCCATACTCGGCTTGTCAAAAAGATAAAAAACACAGATCATCCCCTGATCCTGTTTGTGCAGGCACAAAAAACGGCAATGTTGCTGGATGGAAAAAGATGCTTTGGGCTTAAGGATATAAACCCGGCCCCAATCGGCGTTAAACACCTCCTTTAATTCCCGTTCAGTCAATTCACGGGCAGTGAAACTGGTGTTGCTTTCATTGTCGCCAATGTGCAAGGCCATGCGGTAGCTGTTGACCTGGGCAAAGGGCTCGTTGCCCATCTCGGGAAGGAATAAAAACCGGATTTCTACCTCATCTTTTCCCGAACGAATGGCATAATCATAGTGCTGGAAAAGCACTTCAGGAATGTAAAGGGATTTGTAATCGGAATCGAGCGGTAAAGACAACATACTGCCCGTACGCTTGAGGAAATCCTGCACTTGCAATGGAATTTCCTGGGCAAAACCCTGCACCAGAAAGAGGGCAGAAAAGAGGAGGGTGGAAAGGGTGATTTTCATGCTTTGTCGGTTTAAGATTCCCGGATTTCAAAGTTCCTGCTGGTCACTGAGCGTAGTCGAAGTGCCGGCGGGAACTTTGAAATCCCCGAACCCTGGAACCTTTTATGAGGCCCCTTGACTCAATTTACTATTCTTCGCACCATACAAGAAATAAATAACCAGTCCAAGACCCATCCAAAGGAAAAACACCAGCCAGCTTTTGGCCGGAATCTCGATCATCAGATAGGCACAGCACAACATTCCCAATACCGGAATCAAGGAATAATTGCGCAGGAAGGACATTACAGCGATGTACAAAGCCAGCGCAACAAATACGATAAACAGTACTTCCTGATACCCCTCGTTTCCAATGTTGCTGAAAGCAGCCCCGAGGCGTTTGCTGGCCCCAATGATGAATAAAACCACCAAAGCGGGCACAATGAATTTGCCATTGATGTAAGGCAATTGGAATTTCCCAGCCTCCTTGGGTCTTGCTGGCAGCAAAAGTACCCCACCACAAACCAGCACAAAGGCAAACAAAGTGCCGATGCTGGTCAAATCAGTCACCAGACCATCGTCGATCACCAGTACTGGAAGACCTACCAATAAACCGG
Organism: Haliscomenobacter sp.; assembly: GCF_965225875.1. GTDB lineage: Bacteria > Bacteroidota > Bacteroidia > Chitinophagales > Saprospiraceae > Haliscomenobacter. The sequence continues at coordinate 3,358,127 of NZ_CBDDBS010000002.1, forward strand.
TAACAAATGTAGCAAAGCTAGGTGTGCGGTACCGAGGGTGTATATTGGAAAAACGTTTGGGCAACAATCCGTCGCGGCTCATACTCATCCAAATCCGGGGCTGGCCCAGTTGAAAAACGAGCAATACACTGGTTGCTGCCACTACGGCACTTACCGAAACAATAAATCCTACCGCCTTCATGTTGATTTTTTCAAACACATAGGCCAGCGGGTCGGTTACATTGGCAAATTCGGAATAGTTGACCATCCCGGTAATCACCAGGGTTGTGACCACATAAATCACCGTACACAAAATCAGGGAATAAATCATCCCTCGTGGTAAATCCCGCTGTGGGTTTTTGCACTCTTCCGCAGTAGTGGATATGGCGTCAAAACCGATGTAGGCAAAAAACACTGCGGAAACTCCCGCCAATACTCCTTTCATCCCATTGGGTAAAAAAGGTGTCCAATTGGAAGTGGTTCCTTCTGAAAAGATGTACCAGATACCGATTGCTGCCACCAAAATCAGGATAGCAATTTTGAGCATAACCATCCCATTGGCCATCCTTTTGCTCTCTTTGATCCCAATAAAAACCAAACAAGTCACCAATACCACAATGACAAAAGCAGGCAAATTGATGATGAACTTGAAACCTGAAATGCCCGGTGCAAGGGAATAAGCCAGGTCCTCTACTGCTTTCCCCGTTTCCAAAGCATCCTGATATTCCATTACTGCAGATTGGTAACCGATGGTCAACCACGCGGGTAAATGAATCCCGATGGCCTGCAAAATATTATTGAAGTAGGCGCTCCAGGAAATCGCGACTACAATGTTGCCAATGGCGTATTCCAGAATCAGCGCCCAGCCTATGATCCAGGCAACGACTTCCCCAAAGGTCACATAGGAATAGGTATAAGCACTTCCCGAAACGGGTACTCTGGCTGCAAACTCGGCGTAACAAAGAGCGGTAAAGCCACAGGTAACCGCTGTAATAATGAACAGTAAACTTACCCCAGGACCACCTGAATAAGCCGCACTGCCAATGGTCGAAAAAATTCCCGCGCCAATCACTGCCGCCACCCCCATAAACGTGAGGTCACGAACAGTCAAGGTCCGGTTCATCGAATCGTGGGCACTACTGTCAGGGTCTTGAAGAACGGATTGAATGGGTTTTTGGCGAAACAATGACTTAAAATCCATGTGATAAGGTTTACTGTGCAACGCAGAAAAATGAAGTTCCCGATTTGGGTTTTGGATAGGAAGACGAACGCTCCATTTCAAGTGAGCTTCCTATTCAAAAGCCTCAAAAAAATCGGGAAGTAATTTTTTGCGTCATACTGTGAATAGCAGTGGTTAGGTATTTTGCGAAAATTACCTAAAAAGTTGAAGAGTTGAAAAGTTTGCAGTTGAAAAGTTGAAATGTTGAGGCTATCGCAGTGACATACACACCTTCACACCCACACATCACACTCACACCCATTCTTGCGGTAGCCCCAACTTTTCAACACTTCAACATTTAAACTTTTTATCTCAACCCAAGTAAGCTGCCATCGCATCCCAAACCGGATCCACAGGCAATGGTGCAGTAAGAATGACGTTTTCCTGGGTTACAGGATGCAGAAAGCTCAGTTTCCAGGCATGTAAGTGAATAGAACGGTCTTTATTGCTGCGGCGAGCGCCGTATTTTACATCGCCCTTGATGATGCAGCCCATGGCGGCAAGTTGCGCCCGAATTTGATGGTGGCGCCCGGTTAATAAATTGACTTCCAGTAAGTGATAGCGCTCGCTGCTGCCGAGGTGCTTGTATTCAAGAATAGCTTGTTCTGCATTGGCATGACCCTTTTCCGTGCTGATCACGGAGCGGTTGGTTTGGCCGTTTTTCCAAATCCAATGCTCAAGGCGGCCATTGGGTTCTGCAGGCATGGCCTCTACCACCGCCAGGTAAGTTTTTTGTACCTGCCGATTGCGGAATTGTTCATTGAGGTTGGCTAAGGCTTTAGGCGTTTTGGCTACTAACACAACCCCACTGGCCGGGCGGTCCAATCGATGAACCAATTGTACCGAGGATTTGGTAAAAATCTCTGCCAGTTGCAACAGCGATTTATCCCCGGTTTTGTCGGCCTGGGCTGGAATCCCTGCGGGCTTGTTGAAGGCAATTAATTGGTTGTTTTTATACAGTACCCAGTCTCCGATGCGTTCTTGAGCATTGTCGGGTGTTGGGCCGTCACTTGAGTTCTTCATAATCGATGTAATCGTCGTCGTATTTGGAATTCGCTTTTTTACCCTGCGTACCTGGTTCATTCTGGTGCGCATTGCGGATGTGATCTTGCGGCTTTCGCCCAGGTAAAGCCGGCTTATAGGTAAAGAGGCGATACGCAATGTAGATCACGGCAAGCATGAAAAGCATTTTCAGCATGGCGGTAAAATTTGCTACAAAGGTAAGTGCTATTATTTGATGTTGCAGGAAACTTTTTGCACCAAATGGACATCTAAGAGGTAAGAATGTGGCAAAAGTATAGTTTTTTCCACATTCCCATTCCCCGGTTCGGCAGTAATGCTCAATATTTTATTACTTTTGCAGGTCAAAATAAGAAGCTAAGCTAAATCTTTGGTTAATAGTGTATTACTAAATTTAGAAAAATTACAACGAACGCATGAGTTCTTTTAAGCGTACAACAAACATTGTTGGTTGGCTGGTGTTCGCGGTAGCGACAGTGGTCTATTATCTCTCTGCCGAACGCACGGGTAGCTTGTGGGACTGCGGCGAATTCATCCTGGGTGCCTACAAACTCCAAGTTGTGCACCCCCCTGGCGCACCTTTGTTTTTGTTGGTTGGCCGGATGTTTGCCTGGGTGGCCAGCATTTTCTCCAGCAATCCTGAAAATATTGCATTTGCGGTCAACCTGATGTCGGGTATTTGTACGGCATTTGCGGCCATGTTTGTGGCTTGGGTGGCCATTATTTTGGGCAAATTGGCCCTGGTTGGGCGCGATGGCGAACCCAGCTCCGGAGACCAGATTGCACTGGGTGCTGCTGGTTTAGTAGCGGGTCTGGGTACTGCATTTTGTACTTCCATCTGGTTTTCAGCAGTGGAAGGCGAGGTGTATGCGATGTCTACTTTTTTTACCGCACTTACCCTCTGGGCTACGGTGAAATGGTACGCTTTACCGGATGACCACCAAAACGATCGCTGGTTAATTTTTGCAGTATACATGGCTGGTTTGTCGATTGGGGTGCACTTGTTGAGTATCCTGACCTTCCCGGCTTTGGCGATGTTCTTTTACTTCAAACGTTCCAAAAACGTCACGTTCCTCGGTACGGGCATTGCTGCTTTTGTAGGGGTGGTGATTGTGGGTTTGGTGCAAATGTTCATCATCACCGGACTACCCCGTTTGTGGGCCAATTTTGAATTGTTGTTCGTCAATACTTTTGGTTTGCCATTTCACTCGGGGATCATTCCGACCGTACTGATCATTTTGGCGGCCATTTATTTTGGGATCCGTTACGCGCACAAAAACCAGGAATCTACTGTACAAAATGTAGCGGTGGCATTCGCCCTGATGGTTTTGGCCATGTCTACTTACGGCATGGTGGTTACCCGGGCCAACTCCAACCCGCCAATCAATATGAACGCGCCCAAGGATGCCTTGAGCCTGCTGCCTTACCTCAACCGGGAGCAGTACGGTGACCGACCCTTGTTGCGTGGGCCACACTTTGCAGCCCAACCTACCGATGTTACCACAGAGAAGCGCTATGGTCGGGTAGGTAATCGTTACGAGCATGTTTCTGACAAAGTAGACTATGTCTACAATGACGCCGATAAAATGTTCTTCCCACGTATGGCGGATCCCTCTCAAGGGCGTCCTTCTTTGTACATGCAGTGGATGGGCATGGATCCAAATCAACAATTGCCCGAAGGTTGGAAACCAACCCAGGGCCAAAACTTCGGCTTTTTCTGGAACTACCAGATCAAGTGGATGTACTGGCGTTATTTCATGTGGAACTTTGCCGGACGCCAAAATGGCGAGCAAGGCCTTTACCCCTGGGATAAATCGGCTGGGCACTGGTTTTCAGGCATCTCTGCAATAGACAATGCTCGTTTGGGCAACCAGGCCTTACTGCCCGAAGTACAAAAAAACAATCCAGCGAGAAACAAATACTACCTGCTGCCATTCATCTTTGGTTTGCTGGGGGTAGTTTATCATTTTGGCAAACGCCGCAATGATTTTCTGGGACTGCTCGCGCTTTTTGTCATCACCGGTATCGGTATCATCGTATACTCCAATCAGCCTCCCAATGAGCCACGCGAGCGGGACTACGTTTTGGCAGGTTCCTTCTTCGTCTATTGTATTTGGATGGGGATGGCGGTACTGGCCATTTATGAGCTCTTGCGCGATCGGGTCAAATTGAGCGGCCCGGTAGGTGCTGGCTTGGCAGGTGCGCTGGTGATGATTGCGCCGATCCTGATGGGTACCCAAAACTTTGATGATCACAGCCGCAACGGGCACTACGCCTCCCGCGATTACGCGTCCAACTTCCTGAATTCAGTGGAGAAAAACGCCGTGATTTTCACTTATGGGGACAACGATACCTACCCACTGTGGTACGCCCAGGAGGTAGAAGGCATTCGCCGCGACGTACGGGTGGTCAACCTCAGCTTGATTGCCGTAGACTGGTACATCGACTTGCTGCGCCGCAAAATCAATGATTCTCCGGCATTAAAACTCACCCTGAGCAGCGCTGCTTACCAGGGCGACCGCCGCAATCAAATGTTCTTCGTTGAACAAGGTAGCCAGGGCGAAATGAGCGCTCAAGACTTCATGCGATTTGTGAGCGAGGATCACCCACAGCAGTTGAGCAACGGTGGCTCTACCGAGTCCTACCTGCCAACCCGCAGTGTTTACTTGCCAGTGCCTAAAGCCAAGGTCATTCAGATGGGTCTGGCCAAAGCCGGGGATACTACTTTGGTGGATCGGATTCCTCTGAAAATGCCTGCCCAGCAGTACATGACCAAAGATGACATCGCAGTATTGGACGTGATCACTTCCAACCTCTGGGATCGCCCGATCTATTTTGCAGTAACCACTCAGGCCAGCAAGTTTTTTGGCCTGGACGACTATATGGAACTGGAAGGTTTGGCCCTGCGCATCGTACCTACTCGCACGCCTAGCGATCCGAACTATGGTTTGATTGGTAGCGGAAAGGTTGATTCAGATAAAGTGTACGAAAACGTAATGAAAAAATGGCGCTGGGGTAACTTCGACAAGGAGCCTACTTTTGTGGACAACAGCTATGCGCCAAGTTTACAAAGTATGCAGTTGGTGATGCGCCGTGCCGCTGGAGCATTTTTGGCTGAAGGTAAAAATGACAAAGCGATCGCACTGACCGATCAATACTTCAAGTCATTCCCCAACTTCAACTTCCCTTACGATTACCGCACCAACTACATGCTGGAAATTTATGTAAGGGCAGGTGCTTACATAAAGGCCAAACCGCACATGGAAATTTTGGCCAAAGAAACCTTGGAGCAGCTGAAGTTCATCAATTCGCAGGATCCTGATGTGATTGCATCCAGTTATGATTTGCAAAAACGTTTGGCTGAGCAAACTATGGAAACGCTGTTGCGCGACGCCAAAGAGAATAAGGATCAGAAATTTGTGGATGATTTGACCAAGAAATTCGCGCCATTCAAAGCTGCACCAACGGAGAACTCCTTGTTCCAACCGCAGGGGCAGTAGGAAATTTCCGCGCTTGATTCGAATAGATTGATAATAGGAAGCCCCTGAGGAATGTAGTTTCTCAGGGGCTTCCTACCTTAATTTTTCTGCGTTATACCAAGTAGTGGGGCAAAAATGATCACTTATTTTTTTATCGCCACTAAGCCTCCCACTGCTCGATCAATCGTGCAGTAATGTCCAAAAAGTCATTTTCAGTAATGATGCCCACCAGTTCGCCATCTTGAACCACGGGCAGGCAGCCAATTTTTTTGTCCCGCATCAATTTAATGGCATCCAGAATGAGCATGGATGGGTGCACCGAAACCGGTTCTGCAATCATGATGTCCTGTACCCGTTGAAGGCTGGGCTCTTCCAGTTCGGTTTGTTTGGCCAGGTGCCGCAAAACCAGACGGGCAGTAATCAAACCACACAAATGACCTTTTTGGTCTTCTACGGGCAGGTACTGAATGCGCCGCCAGTCCATCAATTTGGCGACCAACTGAATCAGATCGTCCTTTTGCACCGTAAAGAGATCGGTGGTCATGAACTCTTCCACTTTGAGGCTGTTCGCCCGATAATGTGGTAAGTCCTGAGCGCTGGGTGGGGTCCATTCGTGCACAGGCAAGTTTTGTTTTTGGCGGTTGTGAATAGCGGCAGTAAGGGTTACGAGGGCTTCGTCCTCGCGCAATTTTCGGCGCAAACTGGAGTAACCTTTGAGTTGCCAGATGGCGCCATTGGTATGGCCTTTCATGCGCGCTTCGGCGATACCCAGGTATTGATCAATGTCGGCACTGGCCACTTGGCGGGCTTGAAGGCCCAAACGGGCCAAAGGAATCAACTCTTGCAACAACAAGTCTCGGGCACTGATTTTTTGCCCATCAAACCAGGAAAATTTAGAATCCAATCCAAATGCGGCGGCTTTTTCAAAATTGGAACGCACATCCTCCCAGCTCATTTTTTGGCGCACATCGGGGTAATGGAGTTGGCAACCAATCATCGCGCCCGTCCAAAACGCGGTATTGGCCATTTGATCCACTACGCTGGGCCCAGCGGGCAAAATCCGGTTTTCGATGCGCAAATGGGGTTTCCCATTCGGACTAATGCCGTAATAAGGCCGATTCCAGCGGTAGATGGAGGAATTGTGTAGGCGGAGCGCGAGTAGCAAGGGCGTTTCACCCCGGCGGATTTTTTCCTCCACATTTTCTTCACTTTCACGGGCGATCAGTGTGCGGAAACGCGCCAGGTCCTCGCGGTAAATGTCCAAAATGGAGTTTTCCACCCAATTGTTGCCAAAATTGACTCGGGTACTGCGTTCGCGCAGGTGGTCGTGGGTGGTGCGCACGTCCAGGGCCTGCTGAAAGAGGGCGATGCGGCTTTCGTGCCACAATCTGCGCCCAAAAACGATTGGAGAATTGGCCCCCAATGCCAAAGTGGGTCCAGCCAGCGCCAGCGCAAAATTGTACATCCGGGCGTATTCCCCGGGGTTGACTTGCAGGTGGATTTGGAAACTGGTATTGCAGGCCTCCAACAAGGGGGTGTCATGCCGCACTTGAAGTTCATCGATGCCGCGCAGGCGAAACTCAAAGGCTTGTCCATTGCGCTGTGCGGTCATGGCATCGATCAGGAGGTTGTAGCGCTCACGTGGGGTCAGGTTGTGCCGTTCCAGGTCGTGTTTGCGGATGGTGGGTAAGATACCGGTGAGCAGGAGTTCGGCGTTGAAAGGCCCTAGGTTGTCGCGAATTTCTTGCAGGCGTTGCAGGATTTCCTGCTCCATGTTTTGAAAACAAGCGCCCGTAAAGTCCTGAGGTTGGAGGTTGATTTCGAGGTTGAAGCGCGCTAGTTCGTTGTCCAACCAGGGGCAATTGGGCATACTTTCCAAAATTTCAACGGCGAGGGGTAGCGGTTTGTAGGTTTTGGCATCTACCACACAAATTTCCTGTTCAGCTCCAATGCGGGCAACTCCGGTTTCAAACCACTGGTGGTCCAGCATGTACTCGACGGCCTCAATGTCGGCCAGTAGGGCCCGCATAAAGTTTAGCATTGGTGTAGAGTCCATGTGGTGGCCATTGAGCGTAATTTGTTTTGCTGTAACTATTTAGCAGCCGCCTGCGGCGGGATTTTTCACCACGAAGACACTAAGGCGCAAAGACACGAAGAGACAACATTTTTGCGCTTAATGTCTTTGTGCCTTAGTGTCTTCGTGGTATAAAATAAAAAACCGCCGCAGGCGGCTGCTAAATAGTTACGTTTTGCTGCAAAATAAGGATTGTTGTTATTCCTTGTTCATGCAAAAATTTTAATGCCTAATCCACGTTTGACAAGGGATGAAAACATCTTCCAGCTATGCGTAAAATTTGCCTTTTTATCCTCCTTCCGCTCCTTTTGGCCACTTGCCAAAAAGACAAGCGGGAACGCCTTTTTGAAATCCTGGTCCCCAATATTACTTTCGAAATTCCGGCGGGCTTGAGCGGCGGCTTACCACGGGTATTTGCCCTGGACAACTTGAGTTCCAGTGTAGTCGCCCTGGCTAAAAATGCGGGCATCGATACGGCGACAATTGTGGAAATCCGGCCACGTGCGGCTACTTTACAGGCGATTCAAGGCAATGCCGATTATTCCTTTTTGCAGGAGGTAGTGATTCGGGTGTGTCGAAGTGGTTCGAATGTTTGTTATGCTACGGATGAAGCGTTCAGTATTGTGTATTACGATGAGCGGAAGATTGGTTCACGCATCAATCTGAATCCTTCCTTGCCCAACCTGCGGCGTACCTTAATTCGGGAACGGTACAAGCTGGAGATTTTGTTTTATTTAAAACCGGGTGCGGTATCGCCTACGGCTATTCCGACCAGATTAGATATGGTTTTTGAAGCGGTAAAATAGCCCTTTCATTTTTCGTTGGTAATCCTTCTGAGCGTCGCCAACTCTTTGTACGCGGCCCTTGCCTCTTGGGCAGGATAGCCAAAATAAACTTTACCTTCTTCCAAATCCTTGGAGACCCCACTTTTAGCCAAAACGACCACTTTGTCCCCTATGTGTAGGTTTTGAGCAATGCCGACCTGGCCATACAAAATGACATCGTCGCCAACCACACAATTGCCTCCAATGCCGACCTGAGCCGCGAAGAGGCAACGTTTGCCTACCACTACATCATGACCAATGTGTACCTGGCTATCCAGTTTGGTTCCTGCACCTATCAACGTATCGCCAGAGACACCCTTGTTGATGGTACAACCAGCGCCCACATCTACCCGATCTTCCAGAATCACCCGACCACCAGAACGCCATTTGAAAAAACCTTCGGCGCTGCGCTTGAAATAAAAGGCTTCGGTGCCGATGATTGCGCCGGGCTGAACAATCACGTCTTCCCCAATCAGGGTATGTTCGGCAATGGTGACGTTGGCCATGATGTGGCTGTTGGCACCAATTTTTACATGAGGTCCAATTACCACATTGGGCTCGATGATGGCACTGGGATGAATTTCAGCCAAGGGGCTGATGCTGTTCTGTAGGTGTTGATAAGGCCGATGCTCCAGCACAATGCTGTTGTAGGCTGCAAAAGGGTCTGCACAAAATAAGAGGGTTTTGCCTGCCGGGGCTTCCACCCGTTCATTCAGGATCACAAAAGTGGCAGCCGAACTCAGCGATTTTTCAAAGTATTTTTTTACATCTACAAAAGTGATGTCTCCGGGGCGTACCTGGTGAATTTCATTGATGCCAGTGGCAATGGCCGTGGCGTCGCCAATGATTTCGGCATTGATCTTTTGGGCGATTTCCTGGATTGGAATGGGTTGGTCGAATGTCATGGATGCTGTTTTTTGATCATGTCCAATTTTCGCCTAAAACAAATAAATTAAACAGGACCTAGCTGCTAGGTGCAAAGAAAATCAAAAAAGAATAAATTTTTTTCAGGATTCAAAATCCAATTCCCCACCTGCCTCCGTAATATCTTCTGTAACTGATTTACAAAATCACCCGATAACTTTTTTGAAAACATGAAAAACAGTATGAAACTGGCCACATTGGCCCTGGCATTTGTTTGTGTGAACCTTTCCTTGAATGCCCAAACGGTAGACGTTGGTGGCGAACCAATGTACCCAACCAAAAATGTGGTTGAAAATGCCGTTAAATCCAAAGCCCATACCACGTTGGTCGCTGCAGTAGGCGCAGCAGGTTTGGTAGAAACCCTGAAAGGCGCTGGTCCTTTTACCGTATTTGCTCCAGTAAATGACGCTTTTGAAAACCTGCCAGCGGGCACGGTTGAAACGCTATTGAAGCCGGAAAACAAAAAGTCGCTTACCGGAGTGCTCACTTACCATGTAGTATCAGGCAAGTACGATTTTAAAGCCTTGTCCAAAATGATCAAAAAGGGCAATACTACCCTCAGCACGGTGAGCGGAGGCAAACTCCAACTAAAAATGAATGGCATGCACAACATTCAAATCATGGATGAAAACGGTGGAATGGCCAACATCAATACTTATGATGTGTACCAATCCAATGGTGTTATTCACTCTATTGATGCAGTGCTGTTGCCTAAGTAACGCAGAAAAATTAGCTTCCCGATTTTGGCTTTTGAATAGAAAGTCGAACGGTTCATTTCAAGTGAGCTTTCTATTCAAAAGCCTCTTTAAAAATCGGGAAGTAATTTTTTGCGTCATACTAAAATGTAAATAGGGGGAACTTTCATTAGCATTCTGCAGGCTTCCTCGTGAAGTCTGTAGATATGCAAGCTCAGGATACGAGGTTTTGATGAATTGAGTAGCCTGAGCATTTTCCCTTTGACATACTTCTCTTTTTACGCTGAGCCTTATGAATAAATGTGCCTGTTAGTCATTGAGAAAACGACCAATGAAAAAGTCCGATCAGCTTAATTGCCAATCGGACTTTTCTTGTTTAACCAAATCCGGTTTTTGCTTAAAAAGTTATCGCGTACTTCAACAACAATTGTTGTGTAACACTCAAGCGAGGCCCGGTTACAGGTTTGCCGCCGCCATCTACCTCAATGCCATTGATGGCGTTGAAGTCGGAGGTGAACATATTCATGTCATCGTCATAGAAGAAATTGACGAGCAGTCCCAATTGGAAGTTTTTGAACAGGGTCCAGGACAAGCTGTTGCGCCAATCCATGTCCACGTTTTGCGGGTTCTTCAGGTAATTGCTGAACAACAAAAGGTTGGAGGTGTAAGCCAGTTTATCCCCCAAAAATTTGCTGGTGTACACTGCCCGCAGCTGGCTACCCAATTGTGCATCCACATTCTCAGCAGCAATGATGTTGCCCTGGGCATTTTTGGTCACCGGGTTGCCATGTACGCCGCGCAGGGCAATGGCATCGCTGCTCACGATTACCCACTTGGCACCCAATGGCGAGTAAAATAGCGAAAACTTGGCACTAGGCTTATAATCTACCCCTAGCGCAAGGTTGATGATTGCAGGTGAAAACAGCTGGGCCAGGCGAGAAGAACCTTCTACATTGTTCAGAAAAAGGCCGGGAAAACTGCTGCCCCCCTGATAAGTGGGCGTCAGTTGGCTCAAAAAGTTGAAGTCTGCGGCATAAAATACCTTGGATTTTTCGGCAGTTTTGAAGCCCAGCTTCGAGTTCAGCACCAATTCATCCAGCGATTTTTGGAAAGGTACGTTCGCCGCAGTGTTATTGATGCGCACTACCCCGGTACCCAGGCGTTGTACACCAAAATTCCATTGACCCAGGTTGCTCCAGGCGACGCGCCCTTTTTGATAGTTCCCAAATACGTTGATGCCGCCGCCAAAGCCCAGGCGGTCTTGCGCAGCACCCTGCCGGGGGTTAATGTTGAGCAACTGATCGAAAGCCAGCGCCAGGCCAGCGCCACTTTTCCAGTAAGAAGTGTCTTTCACGGCTGCTTCTTGTCCATAACTGGCAAAGGCTACCCATACAAACAGGAGAAGCAGTTTGTAGCGAAGTGATCGTTTCATTGTTGGTCGTTTGGATTATTTGAATATTTCGTATTTCTCGCTGGATAATTTATTTAGGGGTACCACAATTTTGCGGTCATCAGCATCGAGGGTCATGGTGGAATTGTCCATCGCAACGATTTTACCTTTTACGCCGTCGATAGAGATGATGTCACCCACCTTTACTTTATTCTTGTTGTAATAGGCTGCCAGTAAATTGCCAACCAAAGGCCGCGAAGCATAGCCGTAGCCCACTGCAAAAGCGCCCACAATACCTGCTAGGATAATGGAAAGATTGTCCTGGATAAAATTGGTGTCAATGCCCGCCTGCGACAGTGTGATCATGGCCACATTGATGAAGACGAAATAAAAGACAAAATTGGCAATCAAGCCAGCCGCAGGAATATTCAGTGAAGCACAAGCAGTATGCACAAGTTTTTTGAGCATATCGGCAAACAGGATACCAATCACAAAAACCACCAATGCGGAGAGGATACGTGGCAGGTACTCAAATATTTTGCTGATCATTTCCGACACCGCCGTAATGCCCAAGGTATCGGTTGCAGCCATAAAAAAGAAAATAAAAATCACGTAATAAAAAAACTTGCCTACCATAATGGAGGGCTTGAGTTTTACGGGAGAACGAGCGATAAAATCAATTTGATTGAGCCGATCTCCCAATTTATCCGCGCCGATGCGCTCCAACAATTTTTGGAAAAACCGGGAGATCATTCTACCCAAAAACCAGCCCAAAAATAACAACAGCAATGCACCTATAAATTTAGGTACAAAAGCAATCAAGTCATTTGAATACTTGTCAAACGCAGGTTTATACTTATTGTAAAGGTTGTTGAACCAGTCCATAAAGCTTAGTAGAATAAGGCTCATAATCAATGGGTTAGATTGAAGGATTTTTGTTTAACGAATAACCTCAGGACTTTGAGGGCCTACACCAGCGGGGCCATGGTTGTCTGGCCGATCCGGGGTGTTGGGTGGAATGTGGTTGGGATTTTGGGAATGATCGGGGTCGTTGCCGCCAGCCGCCATAACCATGACCCCAACCATTTGGGACATGTACAGGTCGGCGACGTCGCCGAGCATGCGCAAAAAACCGAGGTTGCCCCACACACTGCTGACAATGCGTTCGTACTTTTCGGGTGCGATGCGCTCGACGTCTTCTTCGAGCATCCGTTGGAAGTTATTAGGATTCATAAGCCGAATTAGTTTGTGGCCGGCATCAGATCTTCCTTGACCTTTTGGGCCTTTTCTTTGGCACGTTTTATTTGCATTTTCACCGCGCTTTCGGTTTTGTTCAAAATTTCGGCAATGTCTTTGATCTGCATGTCATCCTGGTATTTCATCAGGAGAATGATGCGATCGGGAGTAGGAATTTCATCCAATACCTTGCGCAATGTATCGACTTCTAGCTGAAGCAAAGCCTCATCAGGCACCTCGTCGGCCGTATCGGGTGCTTTTTCGATGTCGTCGGAAAACAACTCACCGTGTTTTTTATTTCTTCGCAAATAATCGATGCAAAAGTTGTACGTAATGGAATACACCCAGGTAGAAAACTGTGCTTTTTCCCCAAATTTGGCAAGGTTGAGGAAAATCTTCAAGAAGATTTCCTGGGTAGCGTCGTGAGCCAATTCCTCGTTTTTGAGGATAGAAATACACTTGGCATACACCTTACTCACATACCGGTTGTACAACAAAGTGAAACAGGGGTTTGCCTGGGTTTGCAGGTAAACATGGATCACTTCAAAATCCCGCATTTCTTTGTTACAGGTAACAGCACTCAATTTCCATAGGTGTTGATTCACCTGCGAAGATAAACAAAAACCGTGATTTGTGTTTTTAGACGTCAAGAACTGAAAAAAGGTACGCTATGAATCTAAAAAATCTTAAAATTTTTAACTAAAACAGTAGAGATGAAAGATGAAAGAGGCTACCGCAGTGACTTAGACAAAGTCCTTGTCAAAAGCGCTGCGGTAGCCTCTTTCATCTCTCATCTTTCATCTCTTACTCACTCTTTATAAAATATCCATTTTGCAAATTCCTTGAAGGTTCCTTTTTTTCCATACAACAAAATCCCAACCCGATAGATACGACCAGAGAGCCATACAAAAAATACGGAAGTGCCAATCAAAACCAATACTGAGGTAATGACTTGCCATGCCGGTGGATTACTGGCTAAAATGGCTGGCATCACAATGGGTGAAAACAAGGGGAAAATCGAAGCGAATACTGATAAACTGGAGGTTGGTGTTTCAACTGCCTTGATCATGATGTAAATGGCGAGTACAACTGGAATGACAATCGGAATCGTTAGTGTTTGAGCTTCCCCCATATCATCACCAATCGCAGAGCCCACTGCAGCAAACATGGAGGAATACAGGAAATAGCCCCCCAGGAAATAAACAATAAACAGCGGCAAAATCAAACTCCAGCGAATATTGCCGACCTCATTCATTGCGGCCATCACCAGCGCTTGGGTATCATCAGGATTAATGGCAGGTGCTCCGGGGCCCATTGGCATTTGTTGCTCAGGATTGAAGCCCATCGTAACCTGAGCAATGGTGATCAGCAGCGGAATCAGGATAGCCCAGATGAGCACCTGGGTAAGCCCCACTGCACCGACTCCGATGATTTTGCCCAACATCATCTGGAAAGGTTTTACCGAAGAAACCATCACTTCCACGATGCGGTTGGTTTTTTCCTCCATCACCGAACGCATCACCATTGTGCCGTAAATAAAAACGGCCATGTACATGATGAATCCCATGATAAAACCTATACCAGCACCAATGGCACTCGTAAGCTTAGTAGCATCCTTGCCCCCTTCTTCGATGGGTTCGGGTTCTACATCTACTGAAGTGTTGAGCGCCTCCAGTTGTTTGCGCTCCAGCTTGAGTGCGTCAATTTTGTAGTCGCGCAGGGCGTCACTGACCCTATCTTCGATGTGATCTTCGGTTTCCAGCGTCGATTGTCCAGTGGTGTAGTAGAACACCTGGTAATCTTTGCTAAACAAGTCGTCAATTTTGGGTAAAACTAAAATGGCATCATAGCCACTGTTTTTAAAGTTTTTGCGCAACTGGGCCAGCGGCTTTTGTTCAAATTTGAAGTACAGACCTTTTTCATCCTTTAGTGCTCCCTTGAGGATCCCACTGTCATCGATGACCGCAATTTTTTTAGAATCATCACTTTCGTAAGAAAAAATGAGGCTCGCTACTACAAAAAAGGCTACAAAAGCCAAGGGAGTAACCAGGGTGGCGATAATGAAAGAAGGTCGGGTTACCCGAGTGAGGTATTCCCGTTTTATGATGAGAAAAAGTTTATTCATGACTGTTGATTTGAATAATGGAAAATAGGATTAAGCCTTAGCTGGTTGGTGGTTTTTTTCCACTGCTTGAATAAAAATTTCATTCAGGGAAGGCATAATTTCGTTGAATGCGCTGATCTGTACCCCTTGTCCGAGGAGGTGTTGCAGCAAAGCGCTGGAGTTGCCTCCTTCAGCCAAACCAACTATTAGGGAGTGAGGTTGTTGATCAACCACTTCAAATCCCGGCGGCAGAGTCCCTTTCCATTCTTCAGCAAAGTCAACCTTGAAGCGGTTCTGTTTAAAACTGTTGCGGATGGTTTTGACCGGGCCATTGAGGATGTTCTGGCCCTGATCGATCAGTACGATGTTGTCACAAATTTCTTCAACCTGCTCCATGCGGTGGGTCGAAAAGATGATGCTGACCCCTTTGGCTCGCAAATCAGCAATTTCGTCCTTGAGCAAATTGGTATTGATGGGGTCCAGCCCAGTGAAAGGTTCGTCGAGGATAATCAGCTTGGGGTTGTGCAGTACGGTGGAGATGAACTGGATCTTTTGTTGCATCCCTTTGGATAGTTCTTCAATTTTTTTGCCCCACCAATCCGTCACTTCAAATTTTTCCATCCAATACTTGAGCGCTTGTTTGGTGTCGCTGGCGGAAAGCCCCTTTAATCGAGCCAGATAAGTGAGTTGTTCGCCCACTTTCATTTTTTTGTAGAGGCCACGTTCTTCGGGCATGTAGCCAATCTGTTCGGGGTGCCGGCTATTGAGCGCCTGACCATCCAGGAAAACCCTGCCGCTATCCGCTCGGGTAATTGTGGTGATGATGCGAATCAGCGAGGTTTTGCCTGCTCCATTGGGTCCCAATAAGCCAAAAATCGAAGCGCGAGGTACTCCGAAGCTGACGTCGTTGACCGCAATTTTTTTGTCGTAGGTTTTTACTACGTTTTGTAAGTCGAGAATCAAATCCATGTGCTGCTAGATGAGAACTATTTGAAAAAGCCTAGTTAAAATCAATCAGGAAATTAGTATATTTGGAGGCAGTAGTGCAGAATTTCGGATGTACATCCCTGTTTAGAGGACAAAAGTACATTTTATCTTCGTGACCCCACCCCCGGGTTTGCGTCAAATAAGTATAAAAAAACAATTGATTATTTCATCCAACCCATCATTGCTATGAAAAAAATTGCGCTGCTTTGTGCAATCTGTTCCTTTGCCAATTTCATCCCTATGCAGGGTCAGGATATCACCCCCCAGTCTAGTTTAACCCCGAAGGGAATCGATATCCCTGAAGATTATGATATAGCTCAATCCAATACTTTGCGCATCAATCTACCCAATGTAGATGAAAAACTGGTGAAGCGGGTGTGGTCTTCTTTTGCCCGTACTCAACTGCGCAGCAAAGTGCGCTATGACCGTAAGACCAAACAACACTTGGCTGATCAGGCGCAGATTAAATCTTATGGCGAAACCAATCTGGAGTACGCCAGCCGCCAATCGGGCAAGGACGTCAATTTTGAAATTACCTTCCGCGAAAACAACTATGTTGAAATGGAAGTTGGTGGCTTTTCGCAGCAACGCAGCATCAATGCGACCAATCTGCAACGCAACCGTGCTGCCAAAGATGTATTGACTGATTTTGCCCGCGAAGTACGCCGCGAACAAACCCGTCTCGAACTGGTGAACGAAGAGAAGAACCTGAAAAAAATGGAAAGCGAGTTGCGCACCTTAAAAAATGCGAATACCCGTTACCACCAGGAAATCAAACAGGCGGAAGAACGGATCGCAAAAGCGAAATCCAACATTTCTCAAAATGAGAAAGATCAGATGGATACCCAGAGAAAGCTCCAGGATCAGCAGAAGATGGTTGAGGCAGTGAAGCGTAAAATGAGTAGCATTTAATTCTACTAAGATGTAGCTTCGGCAGGCATCTACCCTCATACAATGTATTAAGAGAGAACTTTACGTTCGGCCTGTTCGGGTTCACCGGGACAGGTCTTTTTATTTTAGCTTAGTTCAAAAAATGAAACACAATTACTGCCGCAATTGCCGATAATTATTCGCATTGGTTGGATCGATCCGCGACATGATGTCCGCTACCTTATCTTTTTCAGCGGGCGAACCCACTTTGAAAATTTCGGTAATCTCCTTTGATTTTGAGCTGAGGAACAATTGCATCAGGATCGTATTCGGGTAAGTATCAAAAGATTTACGCGCGTTTTCCAGGGTCTGGGAAATGATCGAACGGCCTCTAGCGGGATCTTGCGACATTTGATCCAACCCCAAGCGGTGGTAAGCGTATTGCAACTCCCGCATCGGCTTCATCCGGGGCGAAGACCAGTTTTCGCTGATCCAAAAACGGTTGCGGTTGTTGCCTTCAATAGAGCTCCAACCCCGCCCTTTTACCGCAGAAGCACTCTGTGCCACATTCACAATTTGTTGGGCAGCCTGAAAATAATCCGAGCCGCCGTTCAAAGAAAAGGAATCATAATCCATACCCAGAATGATGTGGATGTAAAAAGCCACCACCTGCGAAAGGTTATCGTTGAATACCGACTTGCTGAATTGCAAGGGTTGAAACTGTTCGTATTTAAAAGTTACCTCGCGGTCGATGTAATTGAAAAGAGTGGTTTCATTGTTGGTGCCGTAAATCGGGCGTGAGGCCTGAATGGCCAATTCCGCAGTGTACACGTTGGGGATGGGTCTTTGGCTGTCGTCGGTGGCTTCACCGGTGATGGTCAACAAAATATTGCCTTTGATGCGCTCTTCCTGACGAAAATCGTCTTCGGTCCACTTGCTGCTGTTGACAAATTCTCTCAGCGACTGTTCCAAACCATTGAATACCGCTGGATCAGCCGTAAGCAAACGTTGGATGTTCACTTTGGTGGTAAAATTCAATTCCTGGGCTTGAATCATGCTCAAACCAACAAAAACCAATACAAAGGGCATGAAAAAATTTCTCATAGCAGCAGCTATTAAACATTGAATAAATCGATCATTGCTTGCAGAATATCCTCCGCAACCGCATTCTTTGACTTTAACTCAAAATCGCGTTTCTTATTGTTTCTGAACAAGATGCTGATTTTGTTGGTATCGTGGTTAAAGCCGGCTCCGGCATCGCGTAATGAATTCAGGACAATGCAATCGAAATTCTTTTTTTCCAGCTTGCCCTGAGCATTACTTTCTTCATCATTGGTTTCCAGGGCGAAGCCAATCAGCAACTGACCTGCCTGTTTCATTTTGCCCAAATCGGCGGCGATATCGGGGTTTTTGATCAGGTCCAATTGCAGCTCTTCCCCTTTTTTCTTGATTTTTTCCGTAGCTACCGTTTTTGGGCGATAATCGGCTACGGCGGCAGCCAGGATAGCTGCGTTCATTTGAGGGAACAATTGCACCGCAGCGTCATGCATTTCCTGAGCGGTTTCAACCTTGATCAGTTTCACCGCTTTTTCTTGTGGGGTCAATTTGGATGGCCCCAATATCAGGGTAACTTCTGCACCACGGCGAGCTGCCGCATCGGCGAGGGCGATGCCCATTTTGCCGGATGAACGATTGCCAATAAAACGTACCGGGTCAATGGGCTCGTAGGTAGGGCCAGCGGTAAGCAGGATTTTTTTACCCGCCAGATCCTGTTTTTGGGCAAAAAAACGCTCCAGGTAGGCCACAATATCCTCAGGTTCAGCCATCCGCCCTTCGCCCGAAAGGCCACTAGCCAATTCTCCAACGCCTACTGGAATGAGTTGGTTGCCATAGCTGATCAAACGCTCTACGTTGTGCCGGGTGGCAGGATGATGCCACATGTCCAAATCCATGGCTGGTGCAAAAAAGACCGGGCAACGAGCCGACAGATAGGCCGCCACCAGAATATTGTCACAAAGCCCATTGGCCAATTTCGCCAAAGTAGTCGCAGTTACTGGCGCAATCAGCATCGCATCGGCCCATAGGCCCAGCTCTACGTGGTTGTTCCAACCCGTTTCAGAACTGACTTCGCTGTATACCGGACGTTTGGAGAGGGTGGAAAGGGTAAGTGGGGTTATAAAATCCTGGGCGGAGGGTGTCATCAACACCTGGACCTCGGCTCCGGCTTTGATCAGTAGGCGCGTGAGAAAGGCGGATTTGTAGGCAGCAATACTACCGGAGATGCCGAGGATGATTTTTTTGCCTTGCAACACGATCTTTAATTATGAGTGATAAATGATAAGTGATGGATCTTTGCTTGGCATTCAAATCTCCCGATTCATCACTCATCATTCATCACTTATCACTCTTGAGGGCGCTTCTTCCGCTCTACATAACGGAAAGCAATTTCGTTGCTGAGGAATTCCTCGGTAGCAATGATGGCCGGATTCGGCAAACGCTCGTAAAACTTGGAGATTTCGATCTGCTCCTTGTTTTCGCTGATTTCCTCGATGGTATCCGAATTCACCGCAAACTCCTCCAACTTGTTGTGCAACTCGTGCTTGAGGTCTACGCTCAGTTGCCGGGCACGCTTGGTGATGATGGCCAGTGATTCGTATACGTTAGCCGATTTGCGGGCCATTGCGTCCATGTTGCGGGCACGCACGTTAGGATCCAGACCTTGCACTTTGGTTTTGATATCGGACATTGGTCAATAATTTTAACTGTTTATTGGAATTATCCTGGATGTTTTGTACTTCTTTCAAGTTTTCAGACTTGGGGTAACGCTCCAGGAACTCAGCCGACAAACGGCGGCATTCCTTAAATCGCTCTTCCCTTTTGTCCAGAATACTGTTGAGCGCCAGATCGTAGTACGAACGCAGGATCATTAAACGCACTTCCTGGGCATTTTTGGTTTCTGGAAAATCCTTCAGCAGGTTTTCAAAAGAGCTTACTGCCGATTGGTAGTAGCGCAAATTGAAGTACAATTTTCCTTCTTCAAATGCCTTGATCTCCAGTTTCAGGCGCAAGCGGTCGATGAGCGTGTTGCACTCCGCCACCCGTTTGCTGTCTGGATAGGTATTGACAAAAAATTCAAACTCTTCGATCGCCTGATTGGTGTTGCCCTGGTCCAAACGAAAAGTAGGGGACTCCTGGTATTGCGCGTAGGCAGACATAAACTCTGCTTCTTCGCGCAATGGGCTGGCACCATAAGTATTGGCGAAAGTTTTGAAGTGGTACGAAGCCGATGTGTAGCTCCGCAAATTGTAAAAGGTGTAAGCGTATTTGTAAAACACGTCCTCTGCCTCTTTTGTTCCACGCACGTTGGGGATGATCATCTCCAATAGGGTTTGGGACTTTTGCCACTCTTCCGCCTGATAATATTCCAGAGCTTTGGCATAAATCTTTTTCACATCGCCACTGGTGCGAATTTGTTCAAACTCACTTTTGCAGCCATTTAGCCACAAAATGCTCATCAACAACAACGCCAAAACTGGTAAAATGGTGGTTTTCTTCTCCATAGGGCTGCAAAATTACTCTATTCTTGTGAATTGCGCAATTCAATTGGATAAAGAATCAATTACCGTACAGAGGGTTGGTTGGAGGTAAATAAAATTAGTGTTCAAAATTTTTACTGTTTTTCAGGCATTTATGAATTTAATCTTGGAATTTTTTTTTGAAAAAAGCTTGGAAGAAGAAAAAAAGCACTTTACATTTGCACCGCTTTAAGGGGAGGCGTGATGCCAGCTGAGCTAGAAAGCATTGAAAAACTGAATTTTAATTGACTTTACAAAAACATCGTCAAGTGGATACGTTAAGTTATAGAACGGTTCATGCGAATAAGGCAACTGTAGAGCGCAAGTGGTATGTGATCGACGCGGAAGGCGAGGTTGCTGGACGTTTGTTCTCCCAGGTGGCGCACATTTTGCGTGGCAAGAATAAACCTTCTTACACCCCACACTTTGATGCGGGTGACTATGTGATCATCGTTAATGCAGGCAAAGTACGCTTTACCGGCAATAAGTTGAACCAGAAAGAATACCAGACTTACTCCGGATTCCAGGGTGGTCAGAAGCGCATGGTAGCAAAAGACCTGTTGGCGCGCAAACCCATCTATTTGGTAGAGCGTGGCATCAAAGGTATGTTGCCTAAGAACCGCTTGGGTCGTGCGATGGTGAAAAAATTGTTTGTGTACGAAAGTGCCAATCATCCACACGAAGCTCAACAGCCGATTGAATTGAATTTTAAGAAGTAAACACAACCCATGGCTTAGCCGTGGGAACATCAAGTCAACATGACGACTGAACAAATTAATGCCACCGGGAGGAGAAAGTCATCTGTAGCTCGTGTTTACCTGAAAAAAGGTGAAGGCAAGATCGAGGTAAATGGTCGTGACTATAAAGAGTACTTCCCACAAACTCACGTACAAATTGCCGTTGTGGCACCACTGCAAGAAGTAGCAGTAGTCAACCTGTACGATATCAAAGTAAACGTTTCTGGCGGCGGCTTTAAAGGCCAAGCTGAAGCAGTGCGTATGGCCATTTCCCGCGCCCTGATTCAATTGAACGAAGACTTCCGCAAGCCATTGAAAGACCGTAAGTTCCTTACCCGTGACGCCCGCGAGGTTGAACGTAAGAAATACGGTAAGCCAAAGGCGCGCAAGAGCTTCCAGTTCTCCAAGCGTTAATGGAACTTGTATTTGTGGAAAAGTTTTCTTTCTAATTTTTCAATCCGGAATAATGGACAAGCCTACTTATAAAGAACTTTTGGATGCTGGCGTTCACTTCGGTCACTTAAAAAAGAAGTGGAACCCTAAAATGTCTCCATACATCTTCATGGAGCGCAAGGGCATTCACATCATCGACCTGAACCGCACGCTTGATGCCTTGGATCGCGCCGCTAATGCGATGCGCCAAATGGCCAAAAGTGGTAAAAAAATCATGTTTGTTGCGACCAAAAAACAGGCTCGCGACATCGTTTCTGAAGCAGCAAAGACGGTAGGGATGCCCTTCATCGCCGACCGTTGGCTGGGTGGTATGATGACCAACTTTGCAACCATTCGCCGTTCGGTGAAGAAGATGCAAACCATCGACCGCATGCTTGCTGATGGTACGCTCACCAGCGTAACCAAAAAAGAACGCCTGACTTTGACGCGTGAACGCGACAAACTGGACAAAGTACTGGGTGGTATCGCTAACCTGAACCGCCTGCCTGCTGCTATTTTCGTAGTAGACATCTCTCACGAGCACATCGCAATTGCTGAAGCCCACAAATTGGGTATCCGCACTTTCGGTATCGTAGACACCAACTCTGACCCAAATCAGGTGGACTACGCTATCCCTGGCAACGATGACGCTTCTAAATCCGTAAAAATCATCACTGATTATATGGTAGAAGCCATCCGCCAAGGTTTGGAAGAGCGCAAAGCCGTGAAAGCGGAGAAGGAAGCAGTAAGATAGCAATCGGCTATCAGCAGTCAGTTTTCAGCCAGATCCTGCGCCGAAAACTGACTGCTGATGAGATTGCCCCTGAAAGCTGAAGGCTCATTGCCAACAGCTCCCATTCCAACCATTCATCAACATATAAATCAACACTTACCATGAGCGTTACCATCTCTGCTGCTGACGTTAAGAAGTTGCGTGACATGACCGGTGCCGGTATGTCTGATTGCAAAAACGCGTTGGTCGAAGCTGAAGGGAATTTCGATACAGCGATCGATTTGCTGCGCAAAAAAGGACAAAAATTGTCCCTGAAGCGTGCCGATCGCGAGACTACCGAAGGTTGTGTGCTGGCACTTGTATCAGCAGACAAAACCCGTGGGGTCATCGTCAAACTGAGTTGTGAAACTGACTTCGTTGCCAAAAACGAAGATTTCGTCGCACTGACCCGTAGTTTTGCGGAACTCGCTCTGGCAGCGTTTCCAGAAAGCCAGGAAGCACTGTTGGCTTTGCCTTTCGAAGACATTACCATTGGTGAAAAAGTAACCGAGCAGGTCGGCGTAATTGGTGAAAAACTTGACCTAGTATACCAACGCCTGGAAGCAGCCATGGTTTGTCCTTACATCCACATGGGCAACAAAGCGGGTGTTCTCGTAGGTTTGAACAAATCTGCAGACAATTTCTACGATGCTGGCCGCGACGTAGCCATGCAGGTTGCTGCCATGCACCCAGTCGCCCTGGACAAGGACGATGTTGATGCAAGTGTAGTTGAAAAAGAAATTGAAATCGGTAAAGAACTGGCGCGCAACGAAGGCAAACCAGAAGAAATGCTTGAAAAAATCGCTTTGGGCCGTTTGAACAAGTTCTACAAAGAAAATACCTTGGTCAACCAGGATTTCGTGAAGGACAACAAACTGACCATCGGCGCTTACCTCAAGTCCATCGATAAAGACTTGGTCGCCACGGGCTTCAAACACGTGAAACTGGGTTAATCCAGAAAGGCGAATCGGAAAACTTTCCGGTTCGCCTTTTTCATTTATACTCATTTTGATTTTAGCGAAAGAATGCCATTAGGTGTTTTTCACTAAAACTACTATCTTCGATTTTGAATTAAAAATCAGCTTTGGCGCATGCAGCTCAAATACAAACGTATCCTGCTTAAACTCAGTGGAGAATCACTAATGGGTGATCAACAATTCGGCATCGATGCCAAGATGTTGATGCACTACGCCGATCAAATCAAAGGCCTCATCGACATTGGCGTACAGATCGCCGTAGTCATCGGAGGTGGGAATATTTTCCGGGGTTTATCTGCTAGCAAATCAGGAATCGAGCGCGTTCAAGGCGATTACATGGGTATGATGGCCACCGTCATCAACGGCATGGCTCTGCAAAGCGCCCTCGAAGGTTCGGGCATTTATACCCGCCTGATCTCGGCGATCGAGATGAAACAAATTGCGGAACCCTACATCCGCCGCCGCGCCATTCGCCACCTTGAAAAAGGCCGGGTGGTGATTTTCTCTGCGGGCACCGGCAGCCCCTACTTCACCACCGACTCGGCAGCCGCTCTCCGCGCCAACGAAATCAACGCCGACGTCATCCTCAAAGGCACCCGGGTAGACGGCATCTACAGCGCCGACCCCGAAAAAGACCCCACTGCCACCAAATTTGATACCCTCACCTACGCCAAAGTCATCAGCCTCGGCCTCGGAGTCATGGACATGACCGCTTTTACCCTCTGCCAGGAAAACAACCTGCCCATCATCGTTTTTGACATTGGTGATGACCAGAATTTGATGCGGATCGTGAAGGGAGAAAATATTGGGACGCTGGTGGAAGGGTGATTATCTGGTAATTGAATTAATCCCTAATGATTTTGGTGTAAGTCTCTTTTGAGTGAAGAGTTAAGAATACATGACTTATGAGTTTTGAAGTGGGGCTACCGCAACGACTTAGGTCTGGATTGCGTCTAAATCGCTGCGGTAGCTCACTTCAAAACTCGCGACTCATGTATTCTGAATTCGTAACTCAATAAAAGATAACTTTTTGCTGTCGCATAAAAAAAACGCAAACCTACCAATCTACCCCTCTCCATCGTCAAAAACCATTCGCCCCTCTCACCCGTTATTCGGCAATTTTATTTGCCCAAAGCCCTTTTGGCCAACACAATTCTTTATATTCGTGGCTGCACCCAAAAGTATTCGCAATGACCAAGTATTTCTCCTTTACGACACTAGTGCTCCTGGCCCTGGGCCTGGCCTATGTTGATTCTAATCAAACCGACAAGATCACCCAACAAAAACGCAGTCCCGAGCAAATTTTTAATGAATTGTGCTCTTCCTGCCACGGTGCATCTGCCCAAACCTTCGTAGACCGCCGTTGGAAACACGGCAACTCGCGCGCTGAACTCATCACCACCATCACCAATGGTTGGGCCGACAATGGCATGCCATCCTTCGGTAAAACCCTCAAGAAGAAAGAAATTGAGGGCATGGCCGACTACATCCTCCAGAACATTGCCAACATGGGCAAGTTCGATGTGACCAAAGTGACCCATCCCCGGCCCGGTGAAACCTTCACTTCGGAGGGCATGAAATTTCAAATCGAAAGAGTAGCCGAAGGGCTGGATTCCCCCTGGGGCATGGCCTTTTTGCCCGGTGGCGACATGCTCATCACCGACCGCAATGGCAAAATGTACCGCCGCAGCGCCGCTGGCGACCTACAACCCATCAGTGGTGTACCAGCAGTGGTAGCGGAAGGCCAGGGCGGCTTGCTGGATGTGGAGCTCCACCCGCAATTTGCCCAAAATAACCTGATCTACCTCTCTTATTCCATCGGTAAAAAAGAAGGTGATAAGGTATTGACCAGCACCGCCATTTCCCGCGCCCGTTTGGAGGGAACAAAATTGCTGGATGAAAAAATGATCTTCGACGCCCAGCCTTATTTCAGCACCCGCCACCACTACGGTAGCCGCTTGGAATTTGGCCGCGATGGCTACCTGTATTTCAGCGTAGGCGACCGGGGCAACCACTACAAAACCTCGCAGCAACTGGATGCTGGGGGAGGCAAAATCCACCGCATCAAGGACGATGGCTCCATTCCTGCCGACAACCCCTTTGTAGGCCAGGCTGGCAAAACTGCCTCCGTTTATTCCTATGGTCACCGCAATCCACAAGGTTTGTGTATGGACCCAAGCACTGGCCAAATCTGGGCCCATGAGCACGGCCCCCGCGGTGGTGACGAAATCAATATGATCAAAAAAGGCGCCGATTACGGCTGGCCGACCATTTCCTATGGCATCAATTACGATGGCACCATCATGACGCCCAAAACTGCCCAGGCAGGTATGGAACAACCCATCCACCAATGGACGCCCTCCATCGGTCCGAGCGGGATGACTTTCGTTAAAGGTGACCGTTATCCAGCCTGGAAAGGTAACCTTTTGTTGGGTTCCCTGCGCTTCCAATACCTGAGCCGTGTTGTTCTCAAAGACGGCAAGTTCCAGAAAGAAGAAATCCTTTTGCAAAAAATGGGCCGCTTGCGCAACGTAGAAATGAGCCCGGATGGCTACATCTATATTGCTACCGAACAACCCGGGATGATCAACCGCATTGTACCTGTTGCAGCTAACTAAGGGGCGATAAAAAATAAGTGCTCATTTTTCTTGAGCACTTATTTTTGCCCCACAACCCATACAATTCATGCAGATCAAAGAAGAACCCAAAACCTACGACGTCGTCATCGTTGGCTCCGGTGCCGGAGGTGGCATGGCCGCGTACATGCTCGCCAAGGCGGGCGCGAAGGTATGCCTTTTAGAAGCAGGTGGTTATTACGACCCTGCCGACCCCAAATACATTACCCAGCTCAAATACCCCTGGGAGTCGCCCCGCCGTGGTGCAGGCACTACCCGTGCGTTTGGTGATTTCGACGCTGCCTGGGGTGGTTGGCAAATTGAAGGGGAACCCTACACTGCTGTGGCGGGCACCGAGTTCCACTGGTTCCGCTCCCGGATGTTGGGTGGCCGTACCAACCACTGGGGCCGCATTTCCCTACGTTTTGGGCCCGACGACTTCCGCCGTGGCTCGATCTCCGGCATTGGCGACGACTGGCCCATTGGCTACGACGACCTCAAGCCCTATTACGATCGCGTGGATAAACTAATCGGGGTGTTTGGATCGGTGGAAAACTTTCCCAACGAACCCGATGGGATCTTCCTTCCGCCTCCCAAGCCACGCTTGCATGAGTTGATGATCAAAAAAGCGGGCAAAAACATCGGGATTCCGGTCTTTCCTTCCCGCTTGTCGATCCTCACCCAAAAGATCAACGACGAACGTGGGGTTTGTTTCAATTGCCACCAGTGCAACCGGGGTTGTGCGGTATACGCCGATTTTTCATCTTCCTCAGTCTTGGTCATTCCTGCCCTAAAAACAGGTAATCTTACCTTGGTCAACGGGGCCATGGTGCGCGAAGTGCTCACCGATGCCCAAACAGGTTTGGCTACCGGGGTTTCCTACGTAGATACCCTCACCCGTGAGGAAGTCAGCGTCAAAGCCAAAGTGGTGGTGCTTGCTGCTTCAGCTTGCGAATCGGCTCGTTTGTTGCTCAACTCCAAAAGTGGGCGTTTCCCTCAGGGTTTGGCCAACAGCAGTGGAGTGATTGGTAAATACCTGAATGACTCAACTGGTGCCAGCCGCTCGGGCTTTATTCCCGCCTTGATGGACCGCAAGCGCTACAACGAAGACGGCGTTGGCGGCATGCACGTGTATACGCCCTGGTGGCTCAACAACAATAAACTGGACTTTGCCCGTGGTTACCACATCGAATACGGTGGGGGTATGAATATGCCTGGCTATGGCTTCGGCATGGGCATGCAAAACTCCAATGGTAAGTACCCTTACGCGGATGGATCGACCAAACCGGCCGGTGGCTATGGTTCCCGCCTCAAGGAAGATGCCCGCCGTTTCTTTGGTGCCTACATCAACATGGCTGGTCGCGGCGAACCCATCCCCCTCGAGAGCAATTACTGCGAGATCGATCCCGACAAGGTGGACAAGTATGGCATCCCCGTGCTGCGTTTCCATTACAAATGGTCGGATCACGAGATCAAGCAGGCGAAACACATGCAGGATACCTTTGAACAACTCATCGTTGAAATGGGGGGTATTCCGCAAGGCAGAAAACCAGGTCCGGAGAATGATTACGGACTGGCCAAACCTGGGCAAATCATTCACGAGATCGGCACCGTACGCATGGGCAAAGACCCCAACAAGTCGGCCCTCAATGAGTGGCAACAAGCGCACGACGTGAAAAACCTCTTTGTGGTGGATGCCGCACCTTTCGTATCACAAGGTGACAAAAACGTAACCTGGACGATCCTGGCTTCCTCGATGCGCACTTCTGAATACATTATTGAACAGGTGAAGGCCAATAAAATTTGATCCAATGAAAAGAAGAGATTTGCTCAAAAATATCGCTTTGACTTCAGTGGGTGTAGCTACGGCGGCCACCGGGATCAATGCCAGTCCAACCCAGGATGCAGAACTGGAAGCGGGGAATAAGAAAAAAAAGAAGGCGGCTCCCGGGCGTACCCCGGAGGAGGTAGAACGCGACGCCAAACTGATGGCGGAAACCTTCTTCACGCCGCACGAAATGGCCACCATTACGGTCATTTGTGACATCATTCTGCCCGCGGATGCAACCTCGGGCAGTGCATCCCAAGCGGGAGTACCGGCCTTTATCGAGTTCATCGCCAAGGACATGCCCTACCAACAAACGCCCTTACGCGGTGGCC
This sequence comes from Haliscomenobacter sp., assembly GCF_965225875.1. Classification (GTDB taxonomy): domain Bacteria; phylum Bacteroidota; class Bacteroidia; order Chitinophagales; family Saprospiraceae; genus Haliscomenobacter. The sequence continues at coordinate 3,386,196 of NZ_CBDDBS010000002.1, forward strand.
TGATGTGGATCGACAACCAGGCGATGAAACGTTTTGGCAAAAAATTTGTGGCTTGCACTGCCACCGAACGCATCCAAATCGTAGACGATATCGCCTACCCAGAGCAAGCCAAACCCGCCATGAAACAAGGGGTATCCTTCTTCAACCTCATGCGCGATTTGACCATGACCGGGTTTTATACCACGGAAATGGGCTTTCAAGATTTGGGTTATGTGGGTAATCAGCCGAATACCTGGTTGGGCGTGCCGGAGGATGTGCTGAAGCAGTATGGGCTGACGGGAAAAGAGTAAGGCGCCAAAAATACTTTCCTGTTTTGGTTGACAAAAACAAATTATTTTGTAAATTTGTCAACCAAAACCCAGTTTGTAAAACCACCACAAATTTATCTCAAACTGGGAAAGGAGTATTAAGATGGAAAATTTATTTGGACAACGGCTCACCAACGCCCGAAAAATGGCGGGATTGTCGCTACAGGACCTGGCGAACAAAATGGAGAATGCCGTGACCCGGCAAGCCCTCAACAAGTATGAAAAAGGGGAAATGATGCCGGGTAGTGCCGTATTGATTCTTTTGGCCAATGCCTTGAGTGTTACGGTTGATTTCTTTTTTTCGGAACCAGAAGTGAAGGTTGAGCTGAAGGGCATTGAGTTTCGCAAAAAAATATCCCGATTGAGTAAAACTGCCGAAGTAGCGGTTATCGAAAAGGCCCGCGCTTTTTTGGAAAGATATCTGGAATTGGAACACTTGTTGCAATTGCCCGTTCAAAGTCACGATTTCCACTACGAATTGGCCGTTCGCAATGGCACTGATGCTGAAGCCGCCGCCGAAGCCCTGCGCAAACAATGGAACCTGGGCTATGACCCCATCCCCAGTGTGATCGAAATGCTGGAAGACAAGGGCTTCAAAGTGCTCGAAGTGGATGCCGACGATGCTTTTGACGGGCTCAAAGCCCTGGTGCAAGGGCATCGCATCATTGTGCTCAACAAAAAACACAACGCGGTGCGCAAACGCTTCACCGCCCTGCACGAACTGGCACACCACAGCCTGACTTTTGATACGCGACTGGAAGAAAAGGACGTAGAACGGCTTTGCCATACCTTTGCCTCGGCAGTGCTTTACCCTGCGGAAATGGCCCGGGGCGAAATGGCACAGGAGCGTTTTCATTTTTTCTTGCAGGAACTGGAGTTGATCAAAGAGCGCTGGGGCATTTCCATTGCGGCGCTATTTCCACGTGCGCTCCACCTGGGGATCATCAACGCCAATACGTATCGACGGCTGAATACCAATTACCGAGTCAAAGGTTACCACCGCGACGAGCCGGGTGATTTCAGTGGTCGTGAGCGCCCCCGGCGCTTCATCCAACTGCTCTATCGGGCCATTGGCCAGGAGGTCATTTCGATCAATCATGCCGCCCATCTGGCTGAAATGAATTTGGGCGAATTTCGGGACAAATTGGAACAACTGGCATGAAGGACCTCATCATCACCGACACCAACGTCTTCATCGACCTCATCAAAGCGGGTGCGCTGGAGTACTTCATGCAACTGGATTACCACATCCTGACAACAGGCTTTGTGGTGAATGAAATCAACCACCCCGATCAAAAAGCCACATTGGAGCGCTGCCTGACACCCGAACGGGTCGAAATCATCGAATTCAGCGGCGAGGAGATGCTCAATATCCTCCGCTTCCGCACCCGCCGCAACCTCAAACGCCTCACCGATAAGTCGGTTCTTTTTCTCGCCGTCCAGCGCCAATGTCCCCTGCTCAGTGGGGATGGCGACCTCCGCAAAGAAGCCCAGGACAATGGCCTCACCGTTTTTGGCTCCCTCTGGGTCATCAATCAACTCGTAGAACAACAGATTTGTACACCCCAATTGGCGATTGCGCTGATTAGGAGGCTGGAGCGTTGTAATCCGCGCTTGCCGAAGAAGAAGATGGAAGAAATGGTGGAAAGATTGGAGGGGAGTGTGGTGTGAGGGGAAAGCGAATTATAGGTGATGAGTTGAACATCATTCAAGTAGGCATTAGGGAAATTTATGAGGTTTAACCGCTCAATTTGATCGTTTTTTTGTGAGAGCTGTAACAATATCTTCATCAGTCATTTCATGTTCAATTGAAATATGAGATTTTACAAATTCTGCTATTTCTTTAACGGAGAACCCGTCACTTATTTTTATATTGACTAATTCTCCAATTGTCCTTAAATCGTCGGTACATACTTGTAACCTCATCAAATAGAGTTTTTTAGCCTTCCCTTTAATGATTTCGCTGGATTCCCACCGAGAAGAATACAGTTCACAAAGTTTGTTGATAATTTTTATGTTTCCAGGATCATAAAATAAACCCTCTTCCGCCACTTCAATGGATTTATCTGGTTGGCATAGCTTATCATAGACTTCAGACAAATAATAGTAGTAATCACTATAATTAATTCTCCAGTCTTTTTCATATTCTTTTAACTCTAATAGAATTTTCAAAGACTTTTTATACTCCTTAAGATGATAAAGAGCTATCCCTTCGCCGATTAAGGCGTTCTTGAGCGATTGATCAATTTGGATCGCTTTCTTATAACAGTCTAACTCTTTTTTGAAATTTCCTATTAAACCATAAACATCAGCAAGGTTGGTCCATGCCTGCGGATTATTCTTATCAAAGTTTAATGCTCTTAAAAAATATACTTCAGCTAGATCAAGCTTATTCAGAAGCAGGCATGTGTTTGCAAAGTTATAAAATAAACTGCTATCTATTCTTTGCTCAGTTTCTATCAAGGCTATCCAGATATTAAAAGCTTCAAAAAGGTAAAATTCATTTCCGCTTGTTCTTCCTAACTCTGCTAGAATTGAGGCATGCTTCATTTTAAGGTCAGGGTAAAGTTCTTTCTTTATAGATTCATTAGATTCTAAATGAATCATTGACAATGCCTTTTGAACATGAAATAATCCAATTTTATATTGATAAGTAATATAGTAAGCGTGAGAAATGATGGCATGCCATAAAATATTTTCTTCTTCTTTTATTTTAGTCTTGCAGTATTCGATGGTGTCTTCAAATTTTCCGCTAATATACACAGACCAAATATGTTCAAACTCAAGATTGTTGAGCCTTGATAATGAAGCACTATATAAGTGGTATAATCTATGTTTTAAGGTAAATAATTCCAGTATTTCTTGCTTAATATGGTACCAATCTATCATGTCTAAATCATTAGATTTGTCAATATTGAACGTGAATTCTGATTGTGAAGAAGTTAAATCAAATTCATTTTTATCGAACCATCTGTAATAAGCCTATTTATCAGTATCGCAATAAATAACCACCAATATTGGCTCAAAGCGATTGTTCCAATAGTTTAAAGTAGATTTTTTCAATTGTGTTGTTGCCTTTACTTTTCCTGAAATATCCTGTTTCCCTTTTAACTGGATTGAAAAGTTCGGCCCGAGCACATTTCCTTTATTTACAATATTCACAGAATAATCAATTCCATAATCGCTGCTTATTGGGTCAGAAATCCATTCATCCGGTAGTTTAGCCTTCAAGTACTTTGAAGCCTTAGAATCTAGTACATGTTGATCAGGTCTTTGCGGAAATTGGTTCATATCTTAATGGCATTAATTTTTTGAATAAACATATACTGCAATTTATTACTTTTTGACCCTAACAACTCACCTTCTTTAACCTACTTCAATCGCTCATCCAATCTCCTAATCATTTCCTGCATTTCATCAAGCCTGGTCTCTATCCTTCCCAATCCTTCTTGAATCATTTGTGTCAAAGTAATACTCTGCTGATAAATGTCCTCATGCGTAAAATTGTATTCACGCATCAGCAGGTCAACAATACGTTGAAAGGATTTTTCATTTTTCCCATTTAATGCGGAACTGATTACCGGCTCACTCAGGTTAAGCTTTTTAGCTAACTCAATTTGATCTAAACCGTTGAAGCGACCCCCTGGGAACAAAGTTGATCAATAACTGATAGGAAAATCATGCAAGAACCAAATCCACAGGATACTAAAGATTTCTACTTCACCGCCATTGTATGGCATGAAGTGAGTGACAAAGTCGTACGTTTAAATCTCAATACAATCCGCGAAGCCCTCAACCAGAATATTTCACTGCGTTCCTACGGCACAGGCGTTCACGAAATTGCCTATATCTTTGTAGCTATTCGCCCTACTAACACTCGTCACGGCGAAATGATGCGGTACTACAAAGCCAAAAAGGAAGTCTTCATTCAGAAAAAACTACCTTTTGAATTGGTCGAAGCATACTCCGAAGCCGAAGTCCTCACTTTAATGGCCAATACCTACATACAAAGCCTGCAAGATTTGACCAAGCGCAAAATCAGCGATTTCGATACTAAACAACTGTATACTGATGTTCAGCAATTGTTTGAAGCAAAAGGATGGTTGAATGTGTTAGCAACACAAGCAATGTAAACCCATTTTAGGACAAGCCTTTATGTGTAAAGTGATTTTAGGACCAGACAGTGACCATTTTTCCCCCCAACAATTCCCCAAACTTCCCGTACCTTCCCCCAAGATCACAAGCACCACACCATGAAGCGATTGGCCCTCCTCCTCCTTGCCATTGCCCTGGCTTTGCCCCACTACGGCATGGCTCAACGTATCCTCAACGGCAGTTTTGAAGGCGCAGGCAACACCTGTGGGTACAACCTCAGCAATTCGGCATTTACGGCCCAGATGCTCAATGTGGTAGGTTTTGGCGAAAAAAATGAACTAGACATTCTCAATGCAAGTTGCAACTATGGGCCAGCCTATCGAGGAAATACCTTCGTGGCGTTGACGGCGATCGCGGGGATTACCGACGCCATCGGCTTACAATTGTCGGAGCCCTTGGAACCCGGCCAAACCTACACCTTGCAATTCCACTTCAAACTTGGGCGAATTGTGAATGGCCCGGCGCGTTTGTCCATTGGGGTAGCCAGTAGCCCCAATTCACATGGGGAGTTGTTGCATACGGTATTTGAACTCAACAACGATTGGACCCGCCGCCAGTTTCAGTTCAAGCCACCCATTCGGGCCGCCTATCTCACGGTGATTGTAGAATGTGCCGGAGAAGCCTGGGTTTTTGTGGATGATTTTTCATTGGTCTGCCCGACTGTTCAATTGGGTAGAGATACCACCTATTGTGAATTGGAAAGCAGGACTTTGGATGCTTCCCCAAAATTTGATACCTATCAATGGAGTACGGGTGAGACTACCGCCAAAATTGTGGTGCAAGACCCCGGGCTGTACTGGGTCGAAACCAAATTGGGTGGCTGCACCCTCCGCGACAGCATTGAATTGCTGGAAAAACCTACGCTTTGCAACTGTAACCTGTATATCCCCAATATTTTTTCACCCAATCGGGACCAACACAACGACACCTGGGGCCCAGTGTCTCCTTGTGAATTGCTGGACTACGAAGTACTTGTTTTTGACCGCTGGGGAGGTATGGTTTTTCGAAGTCAAGAAATCAGTGAACCCTGGGATGGTCAGTTTCGGGGGCAAAATGCACCCAATGGCATCTATGCCTACCGCGTTCGTTACCGTTTTAAAAACCTGGACAAGGATGCTCCAACGAACCAATCTGCCGGTTTGATTCAGTTGCTACGCTGAAGAACCTATAAACGTAATTTGACTAAAGTGTTGCCCCTTTTTCAACATCCAACCGGATCACCCGCACCGCTTCTGCCCTGGTATGCACATCAATCGCGCTATTCTCCAGCCTCAGCACTCCGCGGGGGCATACCGCTGCACAAATGCCACAACCCACACAAGAAGCCCGCACAATGTCCTGCCCCTTTTGCGCGTAGGCCCGCACATCAATGCCCATTTCGCAGTAGGTGGAGCAATTGCCGCAAGAAATACATTGGCCGCCATTGGTGGTGATGCGGAAACGGCTGAAAAACTTTTGTTGCAAGCCCAAAATCGCCGCCATCGGGCAACCAAAACGGCACCAAACCCTGCTGCCCATCAATGGGTAAAATCCTACGCCAATCACCCCGGAAAAAATCGCCCCGATGAAGAAGCCATACCAGGCCTTGAGCCAATCGGCAGGGATGAAAAATACGTTCGGGTTATTGGTGAAATAAGCCAGAGTGGTCAATACAATGATCAGGGTAAAAATGCTGCTGGCGGTGATTTTGACCGAGCGGGGGATTTGCTGCACGTACTTTGAGCGCAGCCACAGGATCAGCCCTAACCCCGCAAAAATGGCCAGAACCAGCACCAAAAACAAATCCCGCGTGACGTAATATCCCGCCGGGTTTTCGTGAAAAATGGCGAAGAGCACCGCCACCGTCATGATCACCACAAAAACCAAAACGCTATAGACCATCCAGCGTTCGATTTTCCAGGCTCGCAATGATTTGTCACTCAGTTGCCGGAAAGGATCGCCCACCGTTTCGGCCAGGCCCCCGCAGCCACAAACCCAGGAGCAATACCAACGTTTGCCATAAAAATAGGTCAGCACAGGAGATATGATGAAGATCATGGCTACGCCAAAAACGATCATAAACAGACCCACACCACCGGAATTGAGCAAATAATCCATTTGCCCCTTTTCAAAAAAATCATAGTCCAGTGGCCACATGTTTTTGAAGTCGTAGTAGGGCTGATTGAGTCGCTGCATGAATTCCGGGAGCAAAAAAGCAATGCCCGTTTGGAAAAACATTACCGAGCAGGTCCGCAAAACCTGGTAGCGGTTGTGGCGGTATTTCCAGATGAATTTGATGCCCATCGCCAGGATGCTTAGGGTGTACAAAACACCGTAGACAAACCACTGGCTGGCTGGTTGCTTTTTCAGGAATTGGCTCAAGGGGTCAAAAAAAGCGATAAGCCCCGAATTGGCTGCACCGTTTTGCCCCTGCCCCAGGTATTGTGGCATAAAGTAAAGGAACACGTAAAAACCCGTGATGAGCACCGCACTGAGCATACCCCAGAAGCCTCGATTGGATAGGGAATTAAACCAAACCCCGTTGTTTTTGATGCCCGCAGTATGTCCGGTATAGGTGTACCAAGCGTAGGTTAAAATTCCCCCACTTGTCAGTACCAAGGACAAAACCAGGAAACCAAATGAAAAAGGGAATTGTACCCCAAAGAGGCCAAGACTCAGCAGCAACATACCCAGCCCAGCCAGGATAGAGCCCAGTTTCTGCCCCAGATTCAACCCGTAATGGGCGCTTTGATTGATGATCGACAAATTTGGTTCCATGGATTAGGCTTGGCTTGATTTTAGGAATTGAAGGACAGAACGGAGGCTACGTTTGGCGCGGCGTTGAATACTTCTGCCGGTTTCGGCGCGGTATTTTTCCAATAATGCGGCTTCGTATTCAGGAAAAAATTCGGGGTCGAAGTTGGCCAACGAAAGGTCTTGCAAAACGGTTTCAAGTAGCGTTTTGCCCTGAATCCAACGCTCACAAACCTCCTGACGGTAACGAATACCCATGAGATTGAAGCCCAACACGGCATTGCTTGCTTGATCATGCACAATGCGGATGCTCTTTTTGCCATCCGGGTGCTCCCAATACAAACTCGCTTCACCTGCCTTTAACTGCGCTGGGACATGGCCATAGACCTGGTATTCGATGTCAAAAAACTTGGCGGAATTGAACCAGATGCCGGGCTGATAGGCCGTTTTTTTGCCCAAAATATTGTGGGCCACATTTTCACCCATCATCCTTCCGGTGTACCAAACGGGCTCGATGGCGCGGCGACCGGGGTCGGGTTGCTGCAATTCAGCGCAGTCGCCAATGGCGTACACATCGGAGGCGCTGGTTTGTAAGTAGGCGTCTATGAGTATTCCCCGCTGGGTAGCAATGCCACTCCCTTGTAAAAAGCCAATGTTGGGACTGACTCCGGCGGTGAGGCCGACGTAGCCGCAGGAGATGCGTTCACCCGTACTCGTGATGACCGCTCCAACTTTGCCCGTGCCATCGTCGATGATTTCTTTTAATTCTGTATTCAAACGCAAGTCGATGCCCTGCTCCCGGATGTGCCGGTTGATCATGTCCGATTCTTCGGCGGGGAGGGTCGCATTCCAAAAACTAGACTCCCGCACCAGAAAGGTCACCGGAATGTGGCGGGAGTGGAACATTTCAGCCATTTCAATGCCGATCAGCCCGCCTCCTACAATGACCGCGCGTTGCAAGCCGACGCTTCCTTTTTCCATTGCCTCCAGATCTTGCTTGCTGTATAAACCATGCACACCATGCAAATCCTGCCCTGGCCAGCCAAATTTGTTGGGCTGGGAGCCGGAGGCAATGATCAATTTATCGTAGCTGAATTGTTCACCACTGTCGCTGTGCAAGATTTTTGCCTGGGTATCGATGGACTGTATTTTGGCTTTTTTAAGCTGTATTCGATTTTTTTCCCAAAACCAATCCTCATAAGGCTGGATGTCCTTCCAGCGCAGGTGCCCCATGTACACGTACATCAGCGCCGTACGGGAGAAAAAATAGTCAGACTCGGCGGAGATAACGGTGATCTGGCAATCTGAACTGAGCTGCCGCAAGGTGCGCGCTGCGGTAATGCCACTGATGCCGTTGCCGATGATGGCGATGTGCATAGGAATTAGGTTAAAATTTGCTTTGGCGATAAAAATAGCTTACGAAGTACGTTATTGTCACGATCCCCCGTATCAAACACACTACAATATACGATGTAATTGTCCTATTGGGGACAAGTCATGTGTTAAGTTACTCCTAAACCTGGGGGTAAGTCTTGACCTTTGATAGCTTTACTTGTATTTTTGCAGTAAGTTATTTTTAATCCAGACAGTAACAAACCATAACCCATGAAACATAATTTACTTTTAATTTGCTTTTTTGTTTGCAGCCTGGGCTGTTTTGCCCAAACGAGTGGTTTGACCTTTTCGACCAATTCAGCCAAAAAAGATGCTGCTGTTGACCTGACTGATCCTTTCCTGGATGTGCAGGTACCTATCACGATTACCAATACTTCGAAAGATACAGCTAAAATCATCTGGCGCCGGATGGCGCTGACTGGGCCCAGCAAGTGGGGAACCCGGGTGTGCGACAACAATAATTGCTACGACGAGATTGTTTCTTCCAACCTCGATCCCAAGTTGAGATTGAACGAGCCATTTGTGATTCCTCCGGGTAAAAAGGCCGATTTGATCATGTACTTCCTGCCTTATGGTACGGCAGGCACAGGGAAAATTCCGGTGATTTTATCTTTTGCGGCTAAACCAGATACCGTAGTTGCTACTTTGAATTTTGAAGCCAATATCCGTAGCGTAACGACTAGTACTCGTGATATCCGCCTGGAAAACGTCCAATTGTTTCCTAACCCTAGCACCGATTATTTTCAAATCAGCCGCATCGACAATGTGGATCGGGTGATTTTGTACAATGTGATTGGCCGTAAGATGCGCGAATTTGATGCGCAGGAAGGTGCGCGTTACCGGGTAGCAGGTTTGCCAGATGGGCTTTATCTGGCGGCGCTGGTCAATGACCAAAAAGGGGTGCTGCGGACTTTGCGGGTGCACAAGCGGAGTGCAAGACCTTAGGTTCACAAAGACAATATTTTACACCAAAGCGACATTTTTTTCTTTGTGCTAATTTTTGTAACTATTTAGCAGCCGCCTGCGGCGGAATTTTTCACCACAAAGGCATAAAGACACAAAGACATTAAGCTCTAAAATGTTGTGTCTTTGTGTCTTTGTGTCTTTGCGCCTTTGTGGTGAAAAAAATTGAATATAAAATCCACCGTAGGTGGATGGGCACTAAATAGTTACTAATTTTTTTATTTTAGTTCCTATTGAAAATCGGAGTTATTGCCTTACTCTGATTTAATCCGTCGCTGCTCATCCTCCAATCCCGTGCTCCGACGGCGTGCCGCTTTCACTTCAGAATTTCCTAGATTGTAGGTAAAGTTCAACTTGAGGCGGCGGCTATCCCAACCTCCGGCGATGTCCAGATTCAAGGCCCCAAAGCGGCTGATCCCTGTCCACTTGTTGCTCTTGAAGATGTCACTCACACCCAGTTTGATGTTCCCTTTGTCCTTCAGGATCTTTTTCTGGATGCCCATGTCCACGCTCCACATGGCGTTCATCTTGAAAGTCCCACCCCACAGGCTGGGTGAATTGTACCAACCTGATACTTCGGCGGTCCAACCTTTGGGCAATGTGAAGGTTTGTTGGCTGTACACGTTGAAGGTGGATGCATTCAGCGACACAATTTTTCCCTCCCCAAAATCGGCCTGATTGCGTACGTGCGAGCCCGTCATGTTGGTGAAGCTGTTCCACCATTTTTTGATCTGGATCGGAGCGCTGAAAGCCACGCTGTAGGCGTACTGATTGGCCAGGTTCAACCAGGTGATGTAGTTCGCCTTAGTGCCTGCTGTGTCCAAAAAGCGGGTGATTTGATCCTGCGTGTGGCTATAGCTCAATGTGGTGTTGAAGCGGGAGCTGAAGGTATGGCGCAACTGGAGGTTGTGTGCATACTCCGGCTTCAGGAATGGGTTGCCTTGTTCGTAAGTCAATTCGTCCAGGCGGTTTTGGAATGGGTTTAAATCCTGGTACGAAGGCCGATTCACGCGGCGGCTGTAATTAAGGGCAAAGGTGTTTTTCTGGTTGAGGTTGTAAGTAACCCCACCTGAGGGGAAGAAATCGAGGTAATGGCGTTGCACGTTGTCGTCGTTGACCGGTTTGTAGGCTTGTAGGTCACCCTCCGAGTTGGTTTGTTCAGCACGCAAGCCCGCATTGAAGCCCCATTTTTTCAACTGACGGGAATAGGACACGTAAGCAGCATTGACATTTTCGGTGTAAATGAACTGGTTGCTCAGGTCGATATTAAGTACTTTTACATTGTCCAGCACGTTGAAAAAGTCGAAGGTGTTGTCGGTGCGTACGTAGGAAGCTTTGATCCCGGCGCCCAACTGGCCACCCCAAAGTTTGTTTTCAAAATCCGCTTTGAAAGTGTAGATGTCGATGTTGGTAGGGGTAGAGTTGGCGAAAATGCGCTCAGACAATTTCACTTTTTCGGCTGCATCGTAGTAATAGTTGGGTTGGAATTCCTCGCCCGTATTGCGGAATAGACCGTAGTCGGCATCCAGGTTCAGGGTTTTGCCCTTGCCATTGTCAAAGCGATAGTTGAGGTTAAAATTGAGGTTGTTGCGCTGGCCGCTATTGTCGCTTTTTGCCACCAGGATGCTGTCCAGCTTGCTTTGCCCCAGGCGGCTGATTTCGGTACGACCGTCTGAGTAGTAGCTGTTGTTGCCCAGGAATCCGCTGGCCAACACCCCAAAGGTTTCCTGTTTGTTCAAAAACCAGTCAGCTCCCAATTTGAAGTTGTGGTTTTGGGACACATTGCCCATGTCGCTTTTTTGATTAAAACGAGCTCCCAGCTGGTTGCGGTCCATGGTCATGTAGTTCAAAAACTCGTTGTCGGAGTAGTTGTAGCTGCCAAAGAGGTTGGTTTTTTTGTTGCGGTAGTTGGCACTGAATCCGCCATTGTACCAGGCTTTTTCTCCGGTGGAATAACCCAGGTTGACGTTGCCATTCGCACCGAGTTTTTTGTCTTTTTTCAAACGGATGTTGATGATCCCGGCATTGCCCTGCGCGTCGTATTTGGCCGAAGGGTTTGTGATCAATTCGATCGCTTCGATTTCGTTGCTTTGCAAGCTGCGCAGGAATTGGGCCAGATCGTTGCCTTGCATTGGTGAAGGCCGACCATCGATGTAAATGCGGATGCCCGCCCGGCCCAGCATGGTGATGTTGTCGTTGTTGTCGATGACTACCCCAGGTGATTTGCGCAAAAGATCAAAAGCATTGCTGCCCGAGGCGGTGATGCTTCCTTCTACGTTGAACACCGTTTTGTCGGGTCTAATCTCCAGCAATGGCTTTTGTGCTTTTACCGTAACCCCCTGCAATTCAGCCGGAGCTTCCTGCAATTTGATGGCAGGGAGATTCAATTCTTGTCCAGCTTGTAATTCGTGGATTTGGGAAAGGTAGTTTGGATACCCCACAAAAGAAACGGCGATGCGGTATTGACCGGGTTCTACGTTGGCGATGTGGAAAGTGCCGTCGGCCTGGGTGTATTCCAGTTTGACGACCGTTGAATCGGAAGCTTTGTGCAGCAGTACGTTGGCATATTCCAAGGCTTGTGCGCTGCTGCTGAGTACCTGGCCCTTGATATGGGCGCTTGAGTTTTGGGCAAAGGCCTTCCCGCCAAACAATAGCGTGGCCACCACCCAAAGGATGAGTGCGTGTTGTGTCTTCATGTGAATAACAGTCGGTTGAATGCGAAATAGACGCCAAAGCTATGTCGCAGGTCGCATTAGCCGCGCTGCTTTTCGATGAGCACAAGCAAACTAGAGATGAAATGGGATAAGTCTGGGGCTGAACGAACCTGATGATGCAGCCCAAACTAAGTGATTTCTGTATTCCCGAGGCCTCTGCCAACCCACGGATTCATCCGTGGGAGGCCACCAACTTCATCACCCCATGACTTTAGTCGTGGGTGGTGGGAGAGAGAGGCATAAACTTTACAACTCAGTCAACAACACCTTAATAATTCCCGACAATCTTTTTTCCGCCCCTTTCGCCACATTTACCACATCCTCCAAACTCGTCTCCCGGATGTCCTCAATCGGGTAACAACGATTCGTCGCCACACTGGCCACAAAAATTGGCAAACTCATGTGGCGAGCTACCAATACCTCTGGCACAGTAGACATCCCGACCACATCGGCGCCCATGATGTGGGCAAAATTGTATTCAGCAGGCGTTTCCAGGTTAGGCCCTTGCAAACCTAAATACACGCCTTCGTGTGCCGCAACCCCTTGAGTGCGGGCAATTTCAAGTGCACGCGTATTCAAAGCACGATCATAAGCATTTAGCATATCGGGAAAACGTGGCCCCAGGCGCTCGTCATTGTGGCCGCGCAGCGGGTTATCGGCTTGCAGGTTGATGTGGTCTTTCAAAAACACCAGATCCCCTGCATAAATATGCTGATTGACACTCCCCGCCGCATTGCTGATGAAGAGGCGCTGGATGCCCAGAAATTTCATCACGCGCACCGGGAAGGTGATTTGTTGCATGCTGTAACCTTCGTAGTAGTGAAAACGGCCAGCCATGGCGACCACTTTACGACCAGCCAGATAGCCAAAGACCAGTTCACCCTTGTGGCTTTCCACGGTGGAAATGGGGAAATGGGGGATGTCTTTGTAAGAGAAAACGGCCACCCGGTCGATCTCCTGGGCCAGATCGCTGAGGCCAGTACCGAGAATGATGCCAAAATCGGGTTCAAAATCCGTTTTTGAACGCAAATAAGAAAGTGCTTCCTGAATTTGATCGTAGAGCTGCATAATCGTAAAAATTGAAGCCCAAAGATAACAAATCATCACAGGGAAGAGCTGCTTTACTTACCTTTGTATGAAGCAAAAAATTACTTCCCGATTTTTTTTGAGGCTTTTAGAATAGGAAGCTCACTTGAAATGAAGTGTTCACCTTCCTATTCAAAACCCAAATCGGGAAGTTAATTTTTCTGCGTTACTTTGTAGCCAAATTTGGTAGCATCCATGAGAGTACTATTGATCTTTGCTTGCATCAGCTGTTGTTTTTGGTCTTGCAAAACCGAAAATCTGGAAATCCCCCAGGATCAGGTTGCTCAGGTATTGACGGAATATGGTAAAACCAATCCCGAAACTGAAGCCGTTATCCACACCAACCAGGGTGATATTCACCTGCGCTTGTATACCGAAACGCCCTTGCATCGCGCCAATTTTGTACGCATGATCAAGGCTGGGCACTACAAAAAAAGCCATTTTTACCGCATCATTGGTAGTTTTATGGTGCAAGGTGGCAGCGAAACCGAAGGCAAATACCAATACCTGGTTCCCAACGAAATCAGTCCTGAACGCCTGCACAAATACGGGGCCTTGGCCATGGCGCATTTCGACGAGGGCAACCCCAATAACAACTCTTCTGCCACTGAGTTTTACATTGTACGGGGTCGGCGTTTTTTGAATGAAGACCTCGAAGAATTGGCCGAAAAGTACAACCCCGAGCAGCTCAAAATTTTTGAAACCATCGGTGGTGCTCCCAACCTGGATGGAAAATACACTGTATTCGGTGAAGTAACCAAAGGTATGGACATCGTGGAAAAGTTGTCCGAAGTGCGCACCCGTGGCGAGGATGAACCTGAAATAAAGATTCGTTTTTCGCTGGAATTGAAATAATGCCTCAAAACGCTATAACTGTCCAAGCAACCCTGCGTCAAAACGCCAACATTGCCAGCATTGAATTACTGCGCGGCCTCGCTTCTGCGGTGGTTTGTTTGTATCATTTTACCAATGGCAACAACAACTTCATTTCCGAAGCCAACTGGATCAAAGCCATTGCGGGCAAGGGCTGGTTGGGGGTAGAAATTTTCTTTGTCATTTCGGGTTTCATCATTCCCTATTCCATGGCGCGGAGCAACTACCGTTGGCGCGATTTCCCACTGTTTATGCTGAAACGTTGGGCCCGGATTGACCCTCCTTTTTGGTTGAGTATTTTGTTTGTATTGGGTTTAAATGCCTTGGCTACTTTGTGGTTGGTACCATCTTTCAGTGTGTCCTGGCCGCGTGTACTTTTACATTTTGGGTATTTGATCCCGTTTTTCCCCCCTTATCAATGGCTGAATGGGGTGTATTGGACTTTGGGGGTGGAGTTTCAATATTACATCCTGGTTGCACTTTTATATCCCTTGCTCTTCCACAAGCGCAGTTTGTATTTCTGGCTTACGGCAGGGGCACTCCTTACTGTTACCATATTTACCAATCAACCGGCCTTTTTTTTCGATTACAGTATGTTCTTCATCCTGGGTTTTGCGCTGTTTCGGCGTTTTGATGGCCAGCTGAAACCCTGGGAGTTTTACCTTTTTTCTGCCATCGTTTTTTGGGTGATCGACTACAAGTTCAGTATACAGTATTTGGTGGCCGGGTTTGCACCCTGGTTGCTGATTGCTTTTTGGCCAGATTTGAAGGTACGTGGCTTGCGCTGGTTGGGTATGATTTCTTACTCCTTGTACTTGATCCATTTGCCACTTGGCAAAAAATTAATCCCCCTGGCGGCCCGCTACATTGAGGGAGATGGCCCACGTTTGGTCTTTGTCGTTTTCCTTTTTTGTTTCACCCTCCTGTTGGCTTATGGTTTTTATCAACTTATCGAGCGACCTGCCATGCGTTGGTCTAAGTTGGTACACTACGGGGAGAGGAAAGTGAAAAGTGAAAAGTGAAAAGCAGGTACACCAGCTGTTTTCAACTGCTTGGATTGATTTTTCTGAGTTTAAAGTTTGGATTTACGAACGAAGTACATTTCACTTTTCACTTTTTTCCCCTCCCACCCACCATTTTTCCCTCCACCTGCATCTACCAAGTAGTTTTTATTACATCATCTTTTTCCACAACAAAGCCAATTAGCCACTCAGGTAATTGCTTCGGCGGCGCCCCGAAGCAATCCTGAGAGGATTTTGTAAAAACCAAAAAAATGATGACTCGTATGAATGCAACTGACCCAATGCAAGGGACTCAGGAAGGGGGAAATGTGCAATCTAATCTCGCAATAAGCACTCTTCCCGGCGCTAGTCCCTTGTTTCAACTGTCCTGGCTGCGCGAAGTGTTTCGTTACCGCAACCAGGAGTACGGCGCGTACGCTCTTCGCCAACAATACTCACGCAACATGATGTGGGGCGGTTTGTTGTCGATCAGCTTGATTGGATTGCTCTATGGTGGTTCTTTGCTGGCCCAGGCACTGCAAGAAAAAATGATTTTGATGCTGGAGTATAAGGTACCCGATATGGCGCCGCCACCACCACCAGCAAAAGAGGAAACCCCACCGCCACCGCCAGTGGCACCACCACCACCACCTGCCCGACCAACGATTGCTTTTGTGGTGCCCAAGGTGACCATCGATGAAGAGGTTATCGAAGAATACGAACCACCGACCCAAAAAGACATGGAGAATAAAAACCCAGGAACGGTGACTACTGAGGGAGACCCTGATGCACCAGATTACCTCCCTGATGAGCCCGTAGAAAGCACCCCGCCACCAGTGGTATTGGAGGAAGAAAAAAAGCCAAAAGAAAAACCAATCTTCACCTTTGTTGAACAAATGCCCGCGTTTCGTGGAAACCTGGGTGAATTTTTGGCCAAAGAACTACGTTATCCAGACATTGCCAAAGAAAATGGTGTAAAAGGAACCGTAGTCATTCAATTTGTCATCAATGAAAAAGGAGAGATAACCAATCCTTTTATTTTGAAAGACATTGGAGGTGGCTGTGGGGAAGAAGCACTACGAGTGGTTCGCTCAATGCCCCCCTGGTTGGCTGGTGCACAGCGTGGTGTGCCAGTAAAAGTACAAATGAATTTACCAATTAGATTCGTGTTGGAGTGAAAGCTCCGGGGTTCCAAAGTTCCAGGTTCAAAGCCAGTCTTTGAACCATGGAACTAGGAACCTCTATTTTACTTTTCAAACGCCTTCCGCTGTAAGCCCGGAATAATCCGCAGTGCATTTTCATAATACACCTTCTTCAAAATTTTATCCGGCAGAGCCATACCATACATCCGCCAAAAAGCGTGGTAACGCTTGTGGTAGGGAAAATACTCGTCCGCCGTTTCCAGCACCCGGAAATAGGTGGGATACTCTTCAGGGTGATAAGCATCTTTTCCAAACAAAATCCGATTCTGGTATTTTTCAAAAAACGCCGCTGAAGCCCGGGGCTGGCGGCCCAATTCTGCGATGATTGCGCCACACTCCACGTACATATTCGGGTACATGTCGAGCAACTGCCCAAGTTTGGTCAGGTCGTTGGCGTACCAGCCGAAGTGTGCGTTGATGAAAGTGGTTTTGGGGTGTTTTTTAAAAATGTGGTGCTGCTGTTTGATGAGGGTATCAAAGGGGGCGGGATTGTCGTCGCCACGTTTGCGGCCGGGATTGAGTTTGAGCTCCAACCAACGTTCGTTGTTCTCATCCAGTGGCTCCCAGAATTGTTTGGGGTCAGCAGTATGGATGAGCACAGGGATGCCCAATTCGCCGCACTTGGCCCAAACCGGGTCGATCCGTGGATCGTCGATGTGGATGTAATTGCCCTTGCTGTCTTTTTCAGACAGGCCCAAACTTTTAAAAATTTTTAAACCTTTCGCGCCATTTTTAACGTCAAATTCAATTTGTTTGACAGCATTGCTGGTCCAATCTGGCTCGTCGATGCCTTTAAAACTCAAGTTGGTAAAAACAGCAATCCGGTGTTCCAGGTTGTACTTTTTGACGTTGTCGGTGATGGCTTTCAGGGCTGCACCACCCCGCCCACTCAGGTTCATACAAATGCCCATATTGAGCGAATCCATTTCGCGGACCAGAATAGTTAGGTCTTGGGTGGCCATGTTCCAATGGTGGCTATGCACGTCCAGGAACGGAAATTTGGAGCGGGTGATTTTGTGCTCCGGTACAACCAGGGATGAGGGTGGATCGTATTTTTCGAAATCCATGGTTTGGGTCTGGGCCGATGCTGCCAGTGGCAGGAAGGCCATAAAAAAACACAGGTAAAACAAATGCTTCATTGATGTCGTATTACTCAGGTGTGAATGAATGATTAGAGTTTGTTCAAGACTACAAAATAATCCAGAATTTTTTAACTCTAATGTTCTGCCATTTTTTTACATTACTGGAGTATTAACCCAAACGAATCCATGGCGTTTTTGAACCGTGTAGCTGGCAATACCAACAAATGGATCCCCTGGAGGCTGAATCCGATTCCAGGTACTATTCTTGATTTCAACCTCGCCATCGCCATTTTTTTTATCGATTTGCTGGTCGGGATTACCGGGTTTATGTGGCTGGAGCAGTTTGAATTCATCGACGCCCTATACCAAACAGTTATTACCATCTCTACGGTTGGCTTTACCGAGGTAAAAAAATTGGATGACACTGGGAAAATTTTCGTTTCCGTCTACATTTTATTCAACATTGGGGTATTTGCCTACATTTTATCGGTCATTTCCTACTATGTCATTCAGGGAGAAATTTTTAAAACCATGCATTTGAATCAAGTCAAAAACGCCATTGAGCAATTGTCGAACCACGTGATTGTTTGTGGTTTTGGCAAATACGGAAAGGAGATTACCCAGCATTTTTTGCAACAAAAAATCCCCTTTGTCATCATCGATATCAACCCGGATCGGATTGCTGCTATCCAGGGCGCCGAGCAAAATATCTTGTATGTCGAAGACGATGCTACGCATGATGAGGCCCTGGTTGCAGCGGGGATCACCCGCGCGCGGTCCCTCATTGCTGCCTTGCCCGAAGATTCCGACAATGTGTTCATCGTACTGACGGCCCGACAACTCAATCCGCAGCTTGACATCATCAGTCGCGCCAAAGACCCTAAGTCGCAAAAAAAACTCATGCTGGCTGGCGCCAACCACGTGGTGATGCCCGAACAAATTGGGGGCTTTTACATGGCTACGCTGGTGTCCAAACCGGGCGCGGTAGAGTTTTTTTCCTTCATCACCACGGAGCACAGTTCGGATATTGGGTTTGAAGAATTGTCCTATGAAAATGCACCAGCCAAGTGTCGGGGCCTTACGCTGAGTGAGTTGAAAATCCGGCCAAGTACCGGGGCCAATGTCATTGGCTTTAGGGATGCCACCGGGTATTACCACATTAATCCTTCTGCCGATGCCACCCTTTTGCCCAACACCAGCTTTATCGTTTTGGGCGACAAACGGCAGTTGAATAAATTGAAAGAATACTTGCGGGAGTTTTAACTTTGGAGTTTTCTCGTGCCTTTAATATGCCTAACCATGAAAAAAACCGTTCTCCTTTCCCTATTACTTGCTTGTGTAATCCCGTTTTGGAGTACTGCACAAGAAACCAGCCCCAACCGCAAAAAAATCACCATTACCTCCGAGCAGATTCAAAATACTGTAGCGGCGGAATCCTCGCTACGCAGCGCTCAAACCATTTCTACCCTCAAACCCCTCAAGATTAAATTCGCCGATCCCGTAGAAAACTTCTTCACTCTGGCACTCAATTGGCCAAAAACGCTCAGTAGCAGCACCAATTTGAACTTCGAATACCGCGAAAAAAAACGCAGCAAATGGAGTGATTGGAAAGCCTTACCCGTGGATCGGCACGGAGAAGAAGAATCCAGTGTGGAAGCTACCGAAATGAAACAAGTAGACGCTCGGGTAAAAAGCATTCAAATCCGGGTGCTACAACCTGCGGGCCAAGCCTTACCAGCAGGCATCCAAATCAACTTGTTCAATCCGGTATTGCCCCAAAATTCCGGTTCAGCTTCATTGAATGCAAAACCGACCCAACTCGGACCTGTGCTACCCGAATTGCGCTCCTGCCCCTGCCCTCTACCCTCAATGGTATCTCGGAATACCTGGGGTGCACCAGGCGCCTGCCCGTCACCGGGTTATGCCACAGTTACCCACCTGGTCGTGCATCATTCAGCGGGGGTAAATACCTCCAGCAACTGGGCACAAGTGGTGTTGAGTATTTGGGATTTCCACGTCAATACCCGCCTGTATTGTGATGTAGCGTACAATTACCTTATTGATCCCAATGGCGTCTTATACGAAGGTCGCGGTGGTGGGAACAATGTCGTTGGCGCCCATTTTTGCAGCACCAATACTGGTACCATGGGGGTGTGCCTACTCGGTAACTTTCAGGAAGTACAACCGACTGATGCTATGCTGAACACCCTGGCCGCAGTATTGGCCTGGAAAAGTTGTAACTCGAATATTGACCCTTTGGCCAAATCCATCCATGCCCGGAGTACGCTGGATCTAAACCACGTCTGTGGCCACCGCGACGGTTGTGCAACCGAATGCCCTGGTACCAATGTTTACAACAAGTTGGCGAATGTGCGCAGCAAAGTGGTCAGCAACATCCAGGCTTGTAACTTTACAGTGGGTATTGATGACCCAACAACGGAAGATTACCGCATCGACATCATCCCCAATCCGGCTCAGCAAAGCTTCCGCCTGCAAGTCAGCAATGGCCTGCGCATCACCCAACTGGAGCTGTACAACCTGATGGGGCAAAGGATGGGTGGCATACAATTTGATGCCAACACTTTGCAGGTCAATTGTGGGAACCTGCCTCGGGGTGCCTATGTTGTAAGAATGCTTGATGCACAAAACCGGAGCAGCGCCCGGCAAATTGTATTGCAATAATGACGACTGAAGACTTCAAAAAAATCTCCGATACCGTCCCCAAAGATCCCGGGGTTTATCGTTTCATCAACGATGAGGACACCATTTTGTACGTCGGCAAGGCCAAAAACCTGAAAAACCGCTTATCGAGTTATTTTGGCGAACGGAAAGATCGGCTCTTTCGCACCCGCTTGATGGTCAAAAATGCCAGCCGCATCGAATTCACCATCGTTGAAACCGAAACCGACGCACTCCTGCTCGAAAGTGCCTTTATCAAAGAGCACCAGCCGAGGTACAACGTGATGCTCAAGGACGATAAATCCTACACTTACATTTGTATCAAAAAAGAACATTTCCCCAGGGTGTTTTTCACCCGTCGGGTCATCCGGGATGGCTCTACTTATTTTGGACCTTACACCAACAAGGGGCGGGTGCAAATCATTTGGGACTTGCTGCGGCAGCTCTTTCCCTTGCGTACCTGTCAACTCAATTTAGCCCCCGAAAACATTGCCGCTGGCAAGTTCAAGGTATGCCTGGAATACCACATCAAAAACTGCCAGGGCCCCTGCGAAGGCCACGAGGATGAGGCTAGCTACAATGCCAAAATTGAACAAATAAAGAACATTCTCAAAGGGAATTTTGGTGCAGTGATTCAACACTTCAAGGGTTTGATGCACCAATACGCTGAGCGAATGGAGTTTGAAAAAGCCCAGGCCATCAAGGAGAAATTGACCGCTTTTGAGGACTATCAGGCAAAAAGCACCGTGGTGAGTTCCAGCATCCGGGATGTGGATGTGTTTTCGATTGCCAGCGACGAAAAAGAGGCTTATGTCAATTACCTGCGGGTGGTCAATGGGGTGATCATTCATACCCATATGCAGGAGTTGGTCGTAAATATGGAAGAGGAGGAGGCAGATTTGTTGGCCTACGCCATCCCGCTGATCCGCGAGCGTTTCAACAGCATCGCGCCGGAACTGATCTTGCCTTTTGACGTAGCGGTAACCGATAAAAACCTGCTGGTAACGGTGCCCAAAATTGGCGAAAAACGCAAACTTCTGGAGCTTTCCCTCAAAAACGTACAGTACTACCGCGCCCAGAAAAAACGCGACGAAGCCAGCAAAACCAAGCGCCAAACGCCCGCCGAACGTATCCTGCGCACCCTGAAGGCTGACCTGCAAATGAACGACTTGCCCATGCACATCGAGTGTTTTGACAACTCGAACATTCAGGGTACGAATCCGGTTTCTTCCTGCGTGGTGTTCAAAAATGCCAAACCGTCCAAACAGGATTACCGCCATTTTAAGGTCAAAACCGTGATCGGTCCCAACGATTTTGACACCATGAAAGAAGTGGTTTATCGCCGCTATCGTAGACTTTTGGACGAAAACCAACCCTTACCCCAATTGGTACTCATTGATGGGGGTAAAGGACAACTCAGTGCGGCCATGGAAAGCATCAATGAATTGGGCCTGGCTGGAAGAATGACCATTGTGGGCATCGCCAAGCGCCTGGAAGAAATCTTTTTCCCCGGAGATTCGGTGCCACTTTACATCAACAAAAAATCAGAATCACTCAAACTGATCCAACAGGCCCGCAATGAGGCACACCGTTTTGCCATTACCTTTCATCGGGATCAGCGCTCCAAAAATTTCATCGATACGGAATTAAACAACATTCCCGGCATTGGGGAAAAGACCGCACAAAAACTATTGACACATTTTGGGTCGGTGAGAAAAGTGCGGGAAGCCCTGGCTTCGGAATTGATTGAGGTATTGGGTATGGCGAAGGCGAAGGTGGTGAAGGCGTATTTTGATAAGGAGGGGGAGTAGTTTTTTTGCAGGTATTATTTTTTAAGTCCTTATTTTACAGCGCTATTACCATAAAATACCCAAGACTTCAGGTTATGCAAAGACTAAGTATCTTATTCCTGTTTTACAGTAGCATGCTCTTTTCCCAATCCTTGCACTACCAGTGCATTCAGGATTTTGACGACTGCGCAATTGAAAATCTGGCGGTCACCATAGATCGACTAAAACTGACTCCATCGGTTATTCGTTACGACGCCACTGGAACATTTTTGCTTGAAGTTTATATGTCTGGGCCTACTACTCGTCTGGCTTTAAATGTAGGGGGAGTCATCAGCGACTTTAATGACAGTGGCCGCGATGGAGACAAAAAATCCGGCGACAACATCTTTACCTTGCGTTATCCCATTCAACAGGTAGTGACAAAATTGCAAGTCAGTGATGCATTCAGGCCTTTTTTAGGTTTTGTGGAAATATATGAAGGCAGTACCAAAACCAGCCAGTACAACCTGTTTGTACCCGTACGTACTGCTGAAATGGCGAATGTAACCGTGCAACGCAAAGAAGCTACCGTGCAGGCAACCGATGTACTGGTCAATATAGTAGCCCAAAATGATAAAACGGTTGAATACAATACGGTTGCTAAAAAATTCTACCAGCACTACGACGATCGTTTTGATTTCATCAATTTTGTGCACATTCCGGGATACATCGGCAATCGTTTCCATTCCACCGTCAAAACCACAGTGCAAGGTATTGGAACCAGTCGCTTCGACAATTCTTCCAATTTTGGCAGCCGTGGTCAACTCAAAGGTTTCAACGCATTTCCATTAGCAGGTTTTTACGACCCAGTGACCAATGGTTTTGTTCACGAATTCGGTCATCAGTGGATCAATTTTGCTGATGACAGCCCTTTCGCCGATGGTATCCCGCACTGGCCCTTTTCCAGCGTTGGAGCGGGAGTCATGGGTATTTCAATTGGAGGGCGCAATGGAGCCGGTGGTAGTTTTTCCAAAACCTTGACTCCTGCTACGGGTGGCTACAATCAAAGCAGTATCATCTCTACAGCTTCGCCTAAATTCAATGAGTGGGAGTTGTACTATCTGGGTTTGATTCCCAAAACCGAGATAAAAAACCCAGCCATTGTGTTCAAAGACCAGAGCAAATATCCCACCGACGGCTTTTATGCCAGTTCGGCTTTTTATTTGTATTCCATCGATGATTTTGTCAGCAAATATGGCAATCGGGCACCCAATAGTTCAGTAAGTCAGAAAAAATTCAAGGTAGCCACTTTGTTTATTACGGATAGCTTGATGACTGCTGACGAATTGGCCTACTACCACTTCATGACCCAAAGAGCAGACTCCAAAGTGCCCATCCCAGCCAGGGAAGGCTTCTCAACATATCTGGGAAATTCATTTTTTGTGGCCACCAACGGCCTGGCCAGTTTAGATGTCACTTTGGCCAGCCCACTGGTAAGTAGCCAGGAAATCCAGGCCAACCTCAAAGTAATTGCATACCCCAACCCTTTTCAATCTCGACTGGAACTAGAGTTGAGTGCCCTTGAGGTAGATGAAGTACAGATTCAGATTTGGGATATGTTGGGTAGAAAAGTGTGGAATGGTAAACAAACGCTTGGCACAGGGGCCAATCAAGTGAGTATCCCAACAACAAATTTTTCCAGAGGTACTTATCAGGTCCTGATCTTGGGAGAAAAGCATTATGGGCAAGTCAAGGTGGTGAAGTAACCTGAACTACCCCACCCAATACAAAAATCCCCCCAGGACCAACATCATCAAGCAACCCAGCAATGCAATCGCCGCCAGTGGCCGCTTAAGTGCAAAAGTACTCAGCACGTACACAATGACAATGCTGAGGCCAAAACCCCAGGAAAGATTGACCAGTAAAAAAGCCTCTTTGGACGAGGCTGAAAAATGTGGATTAGCTCCGGCCATGCGCACCGCCATGGAAACAGAAGCCAGAATAGCGGCAGTGTACAACAAGCGCTTGATCCACAAGTTGCTATTTTTCATTTGTGTTTATTTTTCAACGACGATTACTCCTCCTTTCATCACCAGTCGGATTTTGCGCAAATCGCTGATCTGTTGATCGGGGCGGCCTTCTACAATCAACAGATCGGCCAATAAACCGGGGCGGATGGCCCCTAATTCAGCCGACAGACCAAACACTTTGGCATTGATGGAAGTGGCTGATTTTAACACCTCCAGGGGCTTCATGCCATAGTCCACCATCATTTCCAGCTCCCGGGCATTGTCGCCGTGGGTGAATACGCCCACGTCACCGCCCGCTAAAATGGTTACTCCGGCATCCAGGGCTTGTTTGAAGCTTTTGCGTTTTTGTACGATGCGCTCCGGCTCCGCGTCAACGCCTTTGCGCCAGCCCCGATACTGCAAAATGGCATCTCCAGCCGCTAAAGTAGGGCATAATGCAACGCCTTTTTCGGCCATTAGTTTAAAAACTTCGGGTGTTCCGGCATCGCCGTGTTCGATGCTGACCACTCCTGCCAGCGCAGCGCGGCGCATGCCTTCCTCGGTACCCGCGTGGGCAACCACTCCACGACCACTACTAGCCGCGGTTTTGACCATCAGTTGTAACTCTTCAAGCGAAAAGGTAGCGCGGGCTTCACCGCGTACACCCCAACGGTAATCTGCGTACACTTTGACTACGTCGGCGCCTTTGCCCATTTGTTCACGCACAACTTTGATCAGGTTATCGTGCCCATCGGCCTCTTCTGCACCCAGTGGCACATCCACGTGGGGCGCAAATCCTTTGGGGCCATAACTCCCGGTAGCAACAATGGCCGGCCCGGCTACCAACATTCGTGGGCCGGGGATGACGCCTTTTTCAATGGCTTGTTTCAATCCCACATCAGCGTATCCTGCCCCTTCAGAGCCCAGGTCGCGTACGGTGGTGAAACCTGCCTCGAGGGTTTTGCGCGCATGCACTGTTGCCCTGACTACCCGCTCCGCTTCCGACTCTACCAATACCTGATCGTTCCAGGAAGTTTCATTGTAGGGATGCAACAAAAGGTGAGAATGGCCTTCGATGAGGCCCGGCAAAAGGGTAGTCCCTGGTAGTTCTAAACGTCGAACATTGGCAGGAACCTTGATAGAAGCAATTGGGCCTGCTGCACTGATCTTATCTTTTTCAATCAAAACTACCCAGGATTCGTGCACCACCTGGCCATCAAATACCCGGTCGGGAATGATCAAAAGAGGAGGACTGTTTTGCCCAGAGAGTAAAAAACACCATGTCAGATTACTAACCAAAACAAGAAGCTGAATTTTCCATTTCATAGATCACAAAGACTAATGATTGAGCCACAACACCAGCCCAAAGGCGATAACCACCAGGATCAACCCAAACATGAAGATGCTGTAACAAATGCGAAGAAAGCGGTATTTCTGGGCGAGTACCTTGCCTAAAAAATAGATATCGCGGGTCATCGAGCTGTATAAAAAATCGCGATCCTGGATCATTTCTTTCATGCCCCAGTCAAAATCTTCGAGCTTCATGTTGTAAAAGTTGCCAAAAAAGAGGAGGTTGGTTTGTTTTTTGGCAATATCCTCGCGGGTAAATTCGCCCTTGGTAATTTTTGGCCGGGTGGATAAAATGGCAAAAACCAAAGCACTCAAACAAACCGCCAACAATAAAAAGGTAGGCAGAATCAATTCCGGATGGCTATTAAAGTTGGGAATCAAACTCGAAATGGCAATCGACATGATGATGGCATTGATACTGAGCATGATGTTCGCCTTATTGTCGGCAATAGCGCTCAGGTTCAAGTGTGTGCGGTAGGTGTTACGGTACATCGTTTCAACACCCCGTCCCAGGTTGAGCTCTTTTAGCTCCTTTTCGGTTTTTTTCTTTTGTTTTTTCCATTTACGCTCCTCCTCACTTTCCTCAGATGGCACGATGCGCTGCTGGTATTTTTTGAGCTGCTTGATGTTTTTGAACTTGCCGTTGTCGTAATACTGGCGCGCTAGTTCGGTATGATAATGGTGACTGGTGATGAAATCCAGTTCATTTTGGACCCATTCCTCTTCATTCATGAAGCTTTGCCGGGTCATGAGTAGCTCCTGCCGCACCCGGCTACAACGGTCCCAATACAATTCGGAGCCCAGATGACTATAATCCGAATCCCGGATGATTTCTTCCAACAAGTTGCGCGGCTGAAACTTGATTTGGGTGGCTTCGATCAGGTGTTCTACCCTCTGGATGTTTTGTTCAGGGTAACCAAGTGGCTCCAAAAAGCGCCGGGCATTGGTTTGGCCTCTTGATTCATGACCAGCAGCCCCTTGATCGTAACCAGTATCGTGAAACCAGGCTGCGATAATCAAAACTTCGGTATCATTGCTGGATAAGGCATAACCGGCTCCCAAACGTTGTGCTGCTTCGATCACATCGCAGGTATGTTGAAAATTATGGTAGAAGTATTTTTCGTCGATGTGATCGCGAAAATACTGCTTGACGTATTTTTCGGCGGCTGAAATCAGGTTTTGTGGCGGAGATTGAGTGGTTTCCATATTATAGCGCTTCCTCCGACCAAAGTAGAATATTTTTGGGAAAAAAGAAAGCATAGGGTTTTGGCTTGTTGTTTAAATTATTCCTCCTGATGTAAACTTTTTAGTCCTTTTTAGACATATTGATAAAAAGCTTATGCCCAAAACTTCGTTACTAGAAAAAATCCTTAGCTTGGCAGCTATTGAGTTATTTTGATGATGAGAAATTGTATACGATTTGTATGGTGGGGATGGATGATTTGTTGCGGTGGAACAATTGGTTCTCTCATCGCCCAATCCGCCCAATACCAATTCAAAGTATACAACCTCGAAGACGGCCTTAGCCACCGCGATGTGTTCAAAATTGCGCAGGACAACAGCGGCTTCATCTGGGTGGCCACCATGGATGGCCTCAACCGTTTCGACGGTTACGAATTCGAGCGTTACAGTAGCCGCAAAGACAGCAAACGTTCCCTCCCCCTGGATGCCATTTCCGACATGACCATAGGCCGGAGTAACGAACTTTGGCTGGCCGGGCAGAACCACGTAAGCGCCTTTTACACCGAATTTCATCAAATTCAGACCCACCACCTGCACCAACATACCCAAGACAAGGTAAATTCGGCCAGCAATTCCTCGCTTACCCCCCACAACCTCTTTCACGATACCCAAGGCGCGCTGTGGATGGCCGCCCTCGAAGATAAAACGGGCCAAGTATCGCTACAACGACTGGATGAATACGGCAAATTGCACAAGGTGTCTGACTTGAAAGGCAAATCTCCCCGTCGCCCCATTATTCAGTTCAATGGCTATATTTTTGTGGGAGCACAAAACAATGAATTGTGGCTGCTATCGCCCCAAACGGGCAATAAAGAAAAAGTCATCACCCTGCCCGGCCCCGCAATTGAGAGCAACCGTGCGGTACACCTGCACGCCACGGGTGGGCGCCTCTGGATTCTGACCGCAACCGGTAAAGTGTATACCCTAAGCAACCCACAGGCTGCGCTGGAATTGCATCCCATCAACCAATACATTCCAGAAGGTGGTTTGTACAATTCCATGCTCATTGACCCGCTAGGCAACATTTGGTTGGCTGGCCAGGGCAAACTCTGGCACTTCATTACCCAAAGCAATGTGCTGGAAAACTACGATGAGCGGGTGCGCTTTTTGCTCAAATCCATGCCCAATTACCGCCAGGTTTTCCGGGATCAATCGGGAGTGATCTGGGTGGCCAGTGATTATGGGGTCATCAAAATTGTGGAATCAGAAAAGTTATTTACCCAGTATTTGAGTGGCGGGAATGAAGACTGCCGGGACTTGCAATGCAGCGTCCGGGGTATGGCAGAAGATGAGGAAGGCCGGGTTTATTTGTCCTACTACAACTCCATTCATGTTCTGGATCCGCGTTCCAATGCGCTGAAACCACTTTTCCCTTACCACAATTTTTCGAATTTGCCTTTTGGCTTGGTGTACCACCAGGGGCATCTATACACGGGTAACGGTTGGAAAATCAATCCCAAAACCCTGCAACAAAGCAAACTATTTCCCGATGCCGATCGAGAAATAGGAGGGGTGGTAGCCGTTACAGGCCGGGGCATGATTTGGTTCGGCTATGGTGCCAAACTCTACCAATACGACCCCAAAAAACAAAAGCTACAAAGTTACCGTACTAAACAAGGGCCTTGGTCAGAACGCTTGGGTGAAATCAGTTTTTTGCATCCCGGGCGCAATCCAGATATCCTATGGGTTGGAACGACAGACCAGGGCTTGTATCAACTGAACCTCAAAACCGGAAAGCGCAAACATTTTTATACGGGCAAAGGCAGCCCGGTAGAAGTATATCCTCGTCGGATCAATTGCATCTACGAAGATCGGCGTGGGATATTGTGGATTGGGACCGACCAAGGTTTGCAAAAAATCAATTTCAAAACTGCCCAGAGCACCAATTACAATCGACGCTCTGGCTTGTCCAACGACATCGTAACCGCCATTTTGCCAGAAGGAGATTCCTGCCTGTGGATCAGCACTTACCTTGGTCTGAACCGCTTGAGCATCAAACGCGAGCAGTTTTTGTCTTTTATGGAACAAGATGGTTTGTCCAATAACGAATTCAACCGGATTGCGGCCTTAAGAACCAGCAATGGCCGCCTTTATTTTGGGGGCCTGGACGGGGTCAATGCCTTTTTTCCCGGGCCACAGTTTTGGCGTAAGGAAAGTAAAGCGTACGAAGCACCAATGCTTTTTACCAAATTCACCCATTACAGTGGCGAACGGGACACCATTTTCACCCGAACAGCTGGGATCAACAAACAACGTTCGGTCTTTTTGAGGAGTCGCGATCGTTATTTCACCCTGAGTTTTGCAGTGGCCAACTACCGTGAACCCAACCAAAACCGCTTTGCCTATATGCTGGAAAACTACCAGCGCAACTGGACTCCCTTCGACAATGAACACATGGTGATGTACAGCAATATCCCCGCTGGGAAATATGTGTTTAAGGTCAAAGCCATTACCGCAGGCAGCCTGAACAAGGCCAGTGAAATGGAGATCGAAATGATCATCGAGCAGGCTTTTTACAAGTCCTGGACTTTTATCATTACCTGTATTGTATTGTTTTTTGGAGGACTTTATGCCTTTATGCGCTATCGCATTTACACCATTCGCAAACGGGAGAAGGCCCTGGAGCGCCTTGTCCGCATGCGCACCAGCGAATTGGAGGATGAGAAACTCAAATCGGATCAACTCCTGCTTAATATTTTACCCGCTGAAACCGCCGAAGAACTCAAAACCAAAGGCAAAGCCAGCGCCCGCCGCTACGACAATGTAACGGTTATGTTTACCGATTTTAAAGGTTTTTCCAGCATTGCGGAGCAAATGGAGCCCGAGCAGCTGGTTGAAGAAATTGACCATTGTTTCCGGGCTTTTGATGCCATCATTGACCAATATGGCTTAGAAAAAATCAAAACAATCGGTGATGCCTACATGTGTATGGAGGAAGGTATGGACAGCAGTCCGCGGGAGAGTGTGAGCCGGGTAGTCAAGGCTGCCCTGGACATTCAGCAGTTTTTGAATGAAACGGCCATCAAGCGCCGCGAACAAAACCTACCTGCCTTTGAAGCAAGAATCGGCATCCATACCGGGCCGGTAGTGGCCGGGGTGGTGGGTACCAAAAAATTCGCTTACGACATTTGGGGCGATACCGTCAATATTGCATCCCGGATGGAGTCGGAAGGGGCAGCCGGGAAAGTCAATGTATCGGAAACCTCATACCGATTATTGAATGGTGAGTTCAGTGGGGAACACCACGGCCAGTTTACCGATCGGGATAAGGATACGATTGATATGTATTTTGTAACCATGCGGAAAAAATAAGTACACCGACCGTGGTATCCCCCTGAAGCCTTAAGGTGCCCGAGCAAAGGAATTTTATAATTTAACAAAATTTTGGTAACTTTTTCCCTGCCGCATTTCGTCTCTTTTTTAATAGAACAATGGCTTTAATCGTAAAATACAAATAGAACCTTTACCGTTTCTAAATCAATCGATTCAATACCAACCTATTGCCTATGAATACCCTTGTCAATTGTGCGGTGGGAACACTGAGTATTTATGCTCCCCGCACAGCCAAGCCCTGGGATCGCCGTCGGGTGCAACACCTGTTCCGCAGGATGGGATTCGGCGCCCAGCCTTCTGAAATTGAAGCAGCCCTCAAGCGAAAACCCGCCGAGTTGGTTGATGAGCTGGTCAGCAGCGCGCTCAATCTCGCCCTACCTCCTGCTCCTGCATGGGCCAACATGCAATACAGCGACTACCAAAACTTCGATCAACAAGTTGGCCCGCAGTACATTGAGTGGACTACCCGTTGGATGCGCGACATGTACAAAAATGGGTTCCGGGAAAAACTGGCGCTTTTTTGGCACAACCACTTTGTAACTCAAGGAGAAACTTACGTGTGCCCCTCTTATTTGTACGCCTATCACAAAATTTTGCAGCAATTTTGCCTGGGCGACTTTAAAGCCTTCGTCAAAGCCATTGGAACCACACCCGCGATGTTGATTTATTTGAACGGGGTGCAAAACAACCGTTTTTCACCCAATGAAAACTACGCCCGGGAGTTGTACGAATTGTTCACGCTAGGGCGCGACAATGGCTACACCCAACAGGACATCGTGGAAACGGCCCGAGCCCTAACCGGTTGGAATGGTTTTACTTTCATTTGTGCCCCGATTGGATTTACCAACCTCGGCTTTGATCCTGGTAACAAAACCATTTTTGGCAAAACAGCCGCCTTTAATTACGATACCCTGCACGACTTGCTCTTTCAGGAACGGGCCGTACAAATCTCAACTTATATCTGCCGCAAAATTTACCGTCATTTTGTGCATCCCGAGGCCGATGAGAGCATTGTGGAAGGCCTGGCTAAAACCTTCCGCGACAACAACTTTCAAATAGCCCCAGTCTTCCGCCAATTGCTCAAAAGTGAACATTTTTTTGATGATGAGGTCATTGGCACCATCATCAAAAGCCCTATCGAGATGATGGTCAGCTTTTTCCGGCAAGGGGGCTTCGCTTTTGAGGCTCAGGACACAACCCTTGGTGTGGTGTATCTGGCCGGTGAGTTGGGCCAACAAATATTCCAACCCGTAGATGTGGCGGGCTGGCCAGGCAACCGAAGTTGGGTAACCAGTGCAACCTTGACCGGGCGCTGGGCCTCCATGGATTTGGGCCTGTACGGTTTGTACAATTCCGAACCAGAAACTTACCGCAAGTTGGCCAAAGCCCTCAGCCCCAAACACGATGACCCGGTACTCACCGCGAAGGCCATTGTTGATTTTTGGCTACCCAGAGGCTTGTACCGTGATGCGGATTATGACTCGGCCATCAAAACCTTCAAATGGGAAGTACCTGAGACCTATTACGCAAGCGGGTCATGGAACCTGGATTGGGAATACGTGCCAGCTCAAGTCGCCTTGTTGATCCAACACATTTCGAGATTGCCGGAGTTTCAATTGACCTAAGCGTTTGTTAATGCTCTTCAAAACGAATTCACATGCTCAATCATAAAAAAGGCACTTCGCTGAACGATCCGCAGGCGCATGCCCTTTCTCACGAAGCCTGGAATCGCCGCACTTTCCTGCGTATGTTGGGACTGAGTGGTGCTGGCTCTATATTGCTGGGCGGCAACCCGGTCACGGCCCTGGCAAGTTCCAAATTGGCTTCCCTGATCAGCTCGATGGAAGGTGATCGGATTTTGGTGCTCATCCGCCTCAAAGGGGGAAATGACGGTCTTAACATGATCATTCCTGTTTTTGATTACGGCACCTATAAAACCCTGCGGCCCGGAATTGCCATTCCCAACAACCAGATCATCAACCTCAATGCTTCCTTCGGTATTCAAAGCCGCATGGGTGCACTGGAAAAAATGTGGAAAGATGGGGATATGAAAGTGGTGCACAGTGTAGGGTATCCAGAGCAAAACCTTTCCCATTTTCGCTCTTCTGATATTTGGGCTACGTCGAGTGACTCCCAGGTCGTGGAAACCAGCGGGTGGCTGGGGCGTTGGCTGGAGGATGTCAACCCCGATTATCTGACCAAGCCGCCCAAAATGCCGCCGGCCATTCAAATCGGTGGTGCTGGTAACCTGGCCTTCACCAACACCAAAAATGACAACATGGCAGTGGTGGTGAACGACCCGGAAGAATTGGCCAAAATTGCCCAAAGTGGTCGCCTGTACGATCCCACTGATGTGCCCGAATGTTATTACGGTGAGCAATTGACTTACCTGCGCACCCTTACCAATGCGACTTTCACGTACGCTCAAGGCATTGAAGCGGCTTATAAAACGGGAAAAAATACCGTGCAATACCCCGCTAATCTGGGGGCACAACTGGCACTGGTAGCTCGTTTGATCAAGGGGGGCTTGGGTACCCGTTTGTACATGGTCACCCTCGATGGTTTTGACAATCACGCCGATCAAAACCAAAACCACCCCGCTTTGCTGGAAAACATAGCTCAATCAGTCAGCCTTTTTTATCAGGACTTACAAGCTGGGGGCTGGGCCGACAAAGTGTTATCGATGACCATTTCGGAATTTGGTCGCCGCCCCGAGCAGAATGCTTCACAGGGCACCGACCACGGCGCGGCTTCACCTTTGCTATTGTTTGGCCCAGGTTTGAACGGCAATGGTTTTGTGGGGCAAAATCCCAATCTGAAAGACCTCGATCGCGACGGCAACCTGAAATTCTCTACCGATTTTCGGCAGATTTATGCCACCGTACTGGAAAGCTGGTTGTGCATCGATGGGACAGAAGTAGACAATGTGATGGGCCGAAAATTCAATCGACTGCCTGGGCTGGGGCTTCAATGTTCGGTCAGTACTGGAACAACCAGCGTCCAGACGCGTCGGCTCGCCCTTAAAGTCAGTACTGCGCCTCGGGAATTGCGCTTGCAATATGAACTGCCAGAGAGTAGCAATGTGCAGTTGCGGATTGTGGGTGTGACCGGACAGGTGTTGCAGGAGCAAAACCTGGGCTTGCGGATGGCGGGCCTGCAGCAAAGTGCACTGAGGTTGAAAGACAATATCTTGCCGGGGATTTATATTGTGCAATTGGCGGCGGGTAATTGGGTAGGAACGGAGAAGGTGTTCTTGCACTAGATCCCTGAGGTGTATCTTAAGTGCCTGAGGTTTCTTAGGTGGTAAAAAAACATTCTTCACCACCTAAGAAACTTCAGGCACCTAAGAGGCACCAAAGAGGGAGGTCGCTTTTTACCGCATGAACACCGCGTTCCCCATCACCAGCTTTCCATTCTCCCAGAAAGCCCGGAACAGCGGATTATCCACCAGGTACACCACGGCACCCGCACCCTTTTGCTCCTGCGCAAAAACAACGGTATTTTTTTGCTTTTCCTTCGCTTTTGCACCCGCAAAACCCGAAACCATCAACTGGCCGCCAATGGTACCCACGTTGGCTGCACCCTTGAGTGGTTGGTAAGCGAGGTCATTCGTTTTGAGGGAAAAATAAGTATCGGCTAAGCCAAAGCCCAATGGGTGGGTATTGTCAATTTTTACCTTAAAAATCGCTCCCGGAATATTACTGCTTTGGGCACGGCGCTCTTCACCAGCGTGGTCCAGCAAACGTGCGGCGAGGGCAGCATCGTCGGCAGCCCGGTCGG
Organism: Haliscomenobacter sp.; assembly: GCF_965225875.1. Lineage (GTDB taxonomy): Bacteria > Bacteroidota > Bacteroidia > Chitinophagales > Saprospiraceae > Haliscomenobacter. The sequence continues at coordinate 3,419,870 of NZ_CBDDBS010000002.1, forward strand.
CTTTTTTCTTGTCATCCTCATTCGCAAAGCGGGTCAGGGCAAAACCTTTACGCTCTTGCAAACTGGCCAGGGCATCTCCAATGGCAATCAAACGGCCCCCAGCGCTGACCCAGGTATTGATTTTTTCCAAAACCGCATCCGTCAAACGGTAACGGCCTTCAGGCATAATGAGGGTATTGTAGGCGCTCAAATCCAGGCGATCCAGGCGGTTGGCGTCCAGTACAGTATGTGGGTATTGCAACTCCTGATCGAAGTAATACCAGACCTGTCCAAATTCGTTGTTGGAGGTTTGATCTCCGCTCAGGATGGCCACTTCAGGGCGCTGAATGAAGGTGTAATTGCTGGAACCAAAGTCGCTGCCACTGTCGGCAAAACCCGTACTCACGGTGCTCAGCTCTTGGTTGAATTGGCGCGCTGTGGCCTCTACAATCTGGCGGTAGGCGGGCGACATTTTGCGGTTGTCCCCTTCGGAAATCACCAAAGTGCCCCGGCCATAACTTTTACCTTCCACACTAAAAGGCTCCTGGGCGTAACGCACCTTCACCCCTTTTTTCAAAATCGCTGCTAAAAACTTGACATTGGTGCTGCTTTGCCAGGAGGCCAGGTAGGCATAAGGTTTGGCGTTGGCAGGAATGCTGTTCGTTGTAAATGGGTAGTTGCCATCCGGGTCCAAGCGTTGGGTGCTGGCGTAGGCTTCCAGACCGTGGGCATAGGGCAGCGCCCATGCAGTGATGTCGTAGGTCAGGGAGTCGACCAATTCGGCAGCTGGTTCCAGCAGAATTTGGGCCAGGGTGCCCCGGGTTTGGTAGGCACTAACCACCAAATCATTGGGTTCTACCTTCAAGGTGACCGTTTTGCCAGTTTGGTAATCGTAGGCACTCAAGCTGCTGGTTTTGCCCGCCTTGCCGTATTTGACCTGGTTGCGGTCGAGCAATTCGCAGAAGGTTTTGATCCGCTCTTTGGCATTGGTTCCTTTGATCACGAAACTTTTGTACTGCCCGGGAGGGTTAGTGCGAGCCCGCTGGAAGAAGTCCGCAAAGTTTTTATTCAACTGGGTGGTATTTTTTGAAGCCGTTTCAATCGTAGCCAGAGAAGCGGTGTAGTGGTGCATCACCCGGTCTTTCAGCGTGAGGGTGTCGCCATTGCGCAGCGTTACCGCCAAACCCGCACCAATGCCGCCTTGCTCGTAAGTCATGCCGATGGCGCCATTGTACATCGGATAAGTATCGCCGTAGCTGGGGTACAGCAGGTCAAATACTTCTTTGGTAAAATACAACCAGCCTTCCTGATCAAAGTACTTGGCGTTGTTTTTACCAATTTGTACCTGAAAATCGCGCTGCCACTGGGTGATGTAACGGTGGTATGGCTGGGCTGCGGGCGCAAAATAATAAGGGTTATTGGGGCCTTGCTCGTGTACGTCGACGTGCACCTGGGGCATCCATTCGTTGTACTTGAGGAGGCGCTGGCGGGTTTCTATTTGCGTTTGCCAGGCCCAGTCGCGGTTGAGGTCAAAATTGTAGTGGTTGACCCGGCCACCCGGCCAGGGCTCCTGGTGCTCACGGGCATTGGGGCTAACATTGGGGGAGGTGCCCACTACATTGCGGTACCAGTGGGTATAACGCGAGTTGCCGTCCGGGTTGATACAGGGATCGATGATGATGAGGGTATTGTTGAGCCAATCCTTGGTGGTACGGTTTTGGGGATTGACCAATTCGTAGACCACTTTCAGGCAGCTTTCGGCGCCAGCAGCTTCATTGCCATGTACCGAGTAGCTCAACCAGATGATGCTAAGGTTGTCCAAACTTGGATCGGTGTTGCCTTCCAGCAAGCCCGCTCGGCGCAAGTTGTTTTGGCGAATGGCTTCCAGTTTGGCCAAATTGGCTTCAGTAGAAATAAACGCCAATTGCAAGGGGCGTTTTTGATTGGTATAGCCGTAGGGTTGCAGGATGATGTTTTTGCTATTGGCCGCTACGTGCTGGTAGTAGCTAACCTGCATTTCGTGGGGGGTAAAATGTTCACCCCATTTGTGGGGCAAAAACTGATCGGGAGATTGTAACTGGGCCTGTGAAACCTGGAGAAGGCTGAAAAAACACAGGAGGAGGAGAAGTGGTCTCATACGAATGTTGGATTTATTGGTTATGCCACAAATAAAGAAGACACGTAACTATTTAGCACCCATCCACCTGCGGTGGATTTTATATTCAATTTTTTACCACAAAGGCACAAAGACACAAAGACACAACATTTTAGAGCTTAATGTCTTTGTGTCTTTGTGCCTTTGTGGTAAAAAAAATCCGCCGCAGGCGGCTGCTAAATAGTTACAAAGACACTAAGCAAAGCATTTTTCGCTTTGTTTCTTAGTGTCTTCGTGGCTAAATATTAGAAATGACTTCTATTTTGCTTTTTGAACCTAGTACACACTTTCTACAATCTTCCGAATGGTTGGTGCATCGCCCATGGTATAGTAGTGCAAACAAGGCACTCCAGCAGCTTTCAATTCTTTGGACTGTGCCGAACACCATTCCACGCCTACCTGACGGCGAGCCTCAGGTGTTTCTGCTTTGGAGAACTCTTTCACCAGTGCCTCCGGCAAGTCGATGAAAAAATGTCGGGGGATGGAACTCAACTGATACTGCTTGGTAATGGGCTTTAACCCCGGAACGATGGGGATATTGATGCCCGCCGCCCGGCAACTGGCCACGTAATCAAAGTAGTGCTTGTTGTCAAAAAACATCTGGGTGACGATGTAATTCGCTCCGGCGTCTACCTTGGCTTTGATCCAGGCCAATTCGGATTCGATATTGGGTGCCTCAAAATGTTTTTCAGGGTAGCCCGCTATGCCAATGCAAAAATTGGTGCGCTGCCCATTTTCGATGTTGGTATCGAGGTACTTGCCGTGGTTCATGTCGTCGATTTGTTTGACCAGCTCCAGTGCGTATTCGTGGCCGCCTGGCTCGGGTTCAAACTTGGTATCGAACTGTCGCGCATCTCCGCGCAAGGCCAGCACGTTTTGCACATTGAGGAAATTGAGGTCAATGAGCGCGTCTTCGGTTTGCTCGCGGGTGAAGCCCCCACATAGCAGGTGGGGCACGGCGTCTACACCATAGCGGTTCATGATCGCCGCACAAATCCCTACGGTACCAGGGCGTTTGCGGATGGCAACTTTTTCATAAAAACCTGCCGGATTCTGCTTGTAAACGTATTCTTCGCGGTGGTAGGTCACGTCAATGAAAGGCGGTTTGAATTCCATGAGGGGATCCAAGCCTTTAAAGATGTCCTGCATGCTACCGCCCTTGAGGGGAGGAAGAATTTCAAAAGAGATGAGGGTTTGCCCCTGCGCTTTTTCGAAGTACTCGGTGACTTTCATCGGTGGTACAAGTGTCGGTGATGCCTGACGATACCGTCATGAGAAACGGAAACGCAATAAAGGTACATTTTGTTTCCGTTTCAAAGCGCGGCAAAACTAGGCAGGTTTGAGGGGAAATGCTAGGTTTGGGGGGAGTTTTTTGATAAGCAGGCTTACTTTTCATATACCAGTATTGCTTCGGCACTCTTTTTCGCCAAAGCAATACTGGTGAAATGGTAAATCAGTTAGCCATTCCCTTTCCTAAAACCGAATCCGATACTCCGTACTCAACTTGATAAATGGCCCATCGCCCCATTTGACATCGGTCAGGTATTCGGTTTGGTTGATCCCCGTTCGGAGCCTGCGCATGATCCCATAACCCGGTTCCAGGGTGATGCAGAAGTTTTTGCTGAGGTAATAATCCAGGTACAAGGAGATTTGGTTGTCGTCGATGCGCAGGAATTGACCATTGGGAAGCCGGTAACTGCTGGTTGGTGCCCGGAAAGTAGCCCCGGCGTACCATTTTTTGCTCCATTGGTGTTCAAAAGTTAAACGACCAGGTAGCGTGCCGAAAAGGTAGTTTTTTTCATCGATGCGCCAATCCGTTCCCAACAAGGGTACAACAAACAGGCCAAAAAATTCCCCACTGGTATACACCCCGAAGCGAAACTTTTGGGTCGGTTTTCGGGCATAGGTCGCCAAAGTAACTCCTCCAAACTGGAAGGTATTTTCCCCAAACAATTTTTCACCATTCCAGCGCACCATCGGGATTAAGGTAAGCGACCATTTGGATTGTTGAATCGGCAACATTAAAGCGACCGGAAACGAAAAGCCCTCTACAGCCGGATAAACTTCCTCTGGATTGTTCAGATCGAGTTCCCAGCGCTCGTAGGTAGGGCTCAGGATCAGGTACGAATTTTCTTTGAGCTTGATCGGCAAATCACTGCCAGCCCAGAGGTGTTTGAAAGGTGTTGCTTCGCCTTTGGGGCTATTAAAAGCATCCATGTAACGGACCTGGAAGGGGTCGATGTAGGGCTGAGCTTCCAGGGGGGGCAGCAATCCAGCAACAAACAGGCAGAGTAGCCAAATGTGCATAGCCGCCTTATTGATGCGTTGTTTCCAGCGTGCCCAGGTGATGAGGATTCGATTCAGGGCACCCATCCAAAATGGGCTTTTGACCATGTCTTGATCCTGGCCTTCTGTGTCGTCGGTGCTGTGGGCACCGTACATATCCGTCATGATCTTTTCGACTGATTTTTCCACCATGCCCCGGAATGGAATCCTGGCCATCAGGCCATACACCGCAGCATTACCCTTGGCAGTTGCGCCAGGGTGCGCATTGGCATAGGTGTAAGCAGCCTGCAAGTCTTGCAGGTACTGATCAATGACCTCCACGTTAGTTGGTAGTACGGTGAGGTGAATACAGTTCGGAAATTGTTGGCGTTCGACCATCCATCCTCGGTCTTCAAGTTGATCAGCGATGACAAAAATATCCGGATTGTTCTCATTGGTGGTGTAAGAAATGAGGTTCATACAAGGCTTGCCCACTACGTGGATACCCGGCATTGCCTCCAGGCCACGGTGCAGTTTTTCTACCCCGGCCATCAGTTTTTTTGCCAGCGCGAGGTAACCATTTTCACCCAAATGTTTCAAGCCTGCCCAGGCTGCGGCAATTGGCCCGCCCGCCCGCGTCCCCAGGAGGGTTGGAGAAATGTAAATCCCACCGGGATAGTCGGTAGTGACCACAAACTGATGCCGCAAATAGTCCATATTACGATAGCTCACAACCGAAGCCCCTTTGGCACCGAAGCCAAATTTGTGTACATCCGCTGAAATGGAAGTCACCCCTGCAACCCGATAATCCCAGGCGGGAATAGAGTAGCCCAATTTTTCCAGCCAGGGCAACATAAATCCACCCACACAGGCATCCACGTGGAAGGGCAAACGATGCTTGACCGCAATATTCGCAATGGCTTCGATTGGGTCCAAAACGCCGTTGGGATAACTGGGCGCAGAAGCAACCAACAGGATGGTATTTTGGGTGATGAGTTTTTCAACCTCTGCGGGGATGACGCTGCGGGACTCGTCCACGGGCGCTTTACGCAACTGCAAGCCAAAAAGCACCGCCGCTTTATCAAAAGCTGGGTGGATGGTTACGGGGACCACTACTTCAGGTTGGGTAATCTGGGGGTGTATTTTTTTGGCGCGTTGGCGGTAACAAAACATCGCCAGCAGGATACTTTCGGTGCCTCCGGTGGTCATCACGCCCACGGCAGCCTCACCACCATGCAATAAGTTCGTGGTCATGTGCACAACCTCTTGCTCCATGTGGTGCAAGCTTTTAAAGGCCAGCGGATTGAGGTAATTGCCACTGAACAATTCGCTGCTGGCGGCCTTTAGCAATTGATCGTGGGTTTCATCAACGTAATAAACCAGACTCCAGGCTTTGCCTTCTTTCCAGGCAACGTCCTCTGTCTTCATCCTATCGATTTGTTGCAGGATGGCCTCGGGTTTTTCCCCCTCTGGCGGAATGGCTATAGGCAAATGATTTTTTTTCATGACGCGAGCATTTGCCGGGCTGATCTGTTGCGCTGTACCACGAACAACAAGATCAATCCGATGGTGAACCATACTCCCAATGCCATGATGGAGTTGCGCATACTGCCCGTCAGGTTATCGAGGTAACCAAACATAATCAAACCACACATCATGGCCAGTTTTTCACAGACATCGTAAAAGCTGAAGTATCCGGCGTTGTTTTCAGTTTCCGGAATCATCTTGGCGTAGGTGGAGCGGGAAAGGGATTGAATGCCCCCCATGACCAAACCAATGAAGAAAGCAGCAATGTAAAAATGCAAGGGAGTGATGATGAAATAGCTGCCGATACAAATCAAAATCCACAAAAATACCGCAATGATCAAGGCGGGGATATTGCCCAGTTTTTTAGAAATCCAGGCAAAAAGAAAAGCCCCACCCAATCCCAGGTATTCCAGCAAGAGCACCGTGATGATGAGTTGAGTCAAACCGAGGTGCACTTCCTTTTCCCCAAAAGAAGAGGCCATAAACATCACGGTTTGTACCCCCATGATGTAAAAGAAAAAGCTGAACAAAAAGGTGCGGAGCTTTTGGAATGTTTTTAGCTGGTTCCATACTTTCAAAAGCTCTTTATAACCATTCAGGAAGCTATGACCCGTTGATTTGGGCGCATAAAGCCCGGCGGGCAAGACATGCAGAGGAATTTGGGCAAAACCCAGCCACCAAATCCCCGTGAACAGGAAAGATAAACGGGGCAACAAGGTATCATCCGTAACCCCCAGCGCTTTTTGGTTCAGGATAAAAGCAAGGTTGAGCAGGAGTAGGGTGGTTGCGCCAAGGTAACCGAATGCATAACCCCGGGCGCTCACCTTGTCCTGCTGGTCTTCGGTAGCAATGGCCGGCAAGTAGGAGTTGTAAAAAACAATACTGCCGGAATAGCCAACCGTTGCCAACAACATGCCAGCTAGGGCCAAATGCACCATTGATGCCTTGCTGAAAAAAAACAGCAGCATACATCCAATGGAACCCAGGTAACAGAAAAACCGCATGTACGCCCGGTGATTGCCACTGTAATCGGACATGGAGGAAAGCAAGGGAGAAATCAGGGCGACCAGCCCAAAGGCAATGCCGAGATTGATGGAATAAGCAGCGGTGTTTTCGATGCTGAATCCCCAAACATCAAGCTTTGAAGTGCCGTTGGCACTGGTTATGGTGTTGTAAAAGGCTGGAAAGATGGCAGAGACGATCACCAAGGCATAAGCGGAGTTGGCCCAATCGTACATGGCCCATGCATTGATGGTCTTGGGATCGTTTTTGACCACCCTATTGGATGAGGAGTGGATAGCCATATTGAATCATTTAAGGACTGAATAGTAAGCAGAAGTATCGCTTAATAAGTTAGTGAAAGCTTAGTAGACCTGTTCAGGCCTTAATCACTTGATCCAATGATATTCGTCAAAGAAGAAAAATTAGGGCAGGACTGCAAATGTTGCAATTGGTATATTGTGTTGTTTATCAGTAGAATTTATTGGAATGGCTTGTAAAATTGGGTAAAAAAGACTAATTTAAACCAGCAATTTGAAATAAGCTTAGAGACAAGCAGATTTATAGAGTTCATTAACACTAAAACCCAAGTACCATGTCTTTTCTTAACCTAGATCCAGACGTCAACCATGACGAAACATTTTTCGATGAATTTGAACAAGGCCTATTAGAAAACCAGACTGGGGAACATATCACCGATCCCGACCCTGTCGACCCACGCATCCATAAAACGAAAAACCACGAGCGAATCCCCAATGTATTGGTCCTGGATACCCAGCCCTGCACCATTTTTAACCCATCCAAAACCTGGAAAACCAATACATCAGAATACTGCTTCCCGCTCAATTTGGAAGCAACAGCAGCACTGGTAAAACTAGCCGAAGCGGAGAATAAAAAAATACGAGCGATTGGGCAACGGCATTCTTTCTCTCAAACCTGCTTAACGGATGGCGCCTTGATAGATTTGTGCAAAGCCCATCCTTATAATCCTAAAGACCACAATAACACCATTGGGAAACTTGACCAATCCGCTTTGTCCTTGCTCAAAGACACCGTGGAGGTAGGAAGTTATTTTGATGTGCCCGGAGGGATGCAGATTTTTATGGTCAACAAAATCCTCTGCCCCAAGGATGAGCGGGATATCGCTCATTTTGGCAAACGCCGCCTGTTCAATATGGGCGGTGGCGATGTACAGTCTTTTGCGGGGGCTTTTTCTACCGGGACGCATGGTTCGGGCGGGAAATACAGCGCGTATCACGATATGGTTCGCTCTATTCTTTTGGTGGCTAGTGGCGGAAAAATCTACCGGATCGAACCCAGTGATGGCATCACCGACCCGAATAAGCATGCTCAGTTTTACGCCGGCCCTCAAACCCATCCTGAAGTTGAATTAATCCAGGATGATGCTCAATTCTACGCTACCCTGGTGAGCTTTGGTTGTTTTGGCATCATCTATTCCGCCATCATCGAAACCAGGCCGATGTGTTTTTTAAACAAGGAGATCAAGTACCAATCGGGAGGATGGAGCTCCACGGTGGTCAAAACCACAATCAATGACCTCATGAGCAGCCTGAATGATCAGGAGGAAATCTTTCACTACCTGTATTTTAATCCTTACCCCGTTGGGAAAAACGAGCACCCTTCCTACCTGACCAAATCCCTGAGCCTGGTAGATACTAAAGACGTTGTTGGCAATGATGAAAGCGTTCAAAAGTGGCCAACATCTTTCACCCGACTGCCTTGGGTGGGCGATGTAGTTGCTTTTTTGGCCAACCATCGTTCTACACCACCCCGTAGGCTCATTGAAGCAGTCCTCAAAACACAAAGAAAAGACAACGGCAGGCAAGATGTTGCTTACAAAATTTGGAATGCGGGAACAAGTGGTCGCTTGATGACCATTGGTACGGGTATTGAATTTGCCTTTCCAGCGAATAAAGTCACCGAAATCATCAAATTGCTCATCGGGCACTTGAATCAGTTAGAGAAGAAAAGCCCTGGCTACTACGTAAATGGACCGATCGCGGTACGTTTTGTAAGGTCATCCCGTGCTTTTATGGCCCCCAATTGTGCCAAATTTAAAAACAAGGAACACGATTGGTGGTGTTTTATCGAGATTGTTCGGGTAAACAGCTGCGACCCGGAGGATGATCAAAAAGAATTGGAGCTCTACGCCCATTTACAAAAGATGCTCATGCTGAAGGGCGGCAGGCCACACTGGGGACTCAACGTTCAGTTTCCTTTTACGCTTGAGTACTTGCGATCGATTTATCCGGATATGGACAAGTGGATTGAGGTCAAGGAGTTTTTTGATCCCAAGCGGACTTTTGAGAGCCGTTTTATTGCATCTTGGTTGAGGTAGGGAAGTGGGTTGGAGTACGTAGCCCAGTGCACCTACGCGGGGTGTTAAAAACAACATGGGCATCCTTTCAGCAAATGAGAGAATGCCCATGTTGATCTTCAAAACTCGCAATTCCCTACGATATCGCCCTAGTCAACACCTCCTGCATATTCCCCACATAATGGAATTTCAATCCAGTGATGTAGTCCGCATTGATGTCCTCCACGTGCCGGCGGTTTTCCTTGCACAGGATGATTTCCTTCATACCCGCCCGTTTAGCCGCCAGGATTTTTTCCTTGATACCACCTACTGGTAATACCTTGCCGCGCAAGGTGATCTCGCCCGTCATGGCCAGGTAAGGCCGTACGGGTTTGCCTGTGAATACGGATGCCAGTGCCGTCAGCATGGTCACGCCTGCGGAGGGGCCGTCTTTGGGGATGGCGCCTTCGGGAATGTGTACGTGGACGTCGCTTTTTTCCAGTTTTTCGGTATCCACACCCAATTCATCCGCGTGGGCTTTGATGAAACTCATGGCGGTAGTCGCCGATTCTTTCATCACTTCGCCCAGGTTGCCCGTTAGGATCATGCGCCCGGTGCCTTTGCTTACGCTGGATTCCACAAAGAGGATTTCGCCCCCCATTTGGGTCCAGGCCAGGCCTACTGCTACGCCGGGTGAAGGCACTTCCTGGTACATTTCCGGCGAAAAAGGCGTAATACCCAACACGCTGGCCACTTCGGCTTCGTCGATGTTGGCATCAGGCGTTTCGTCCATGGCCACTTGTTTGGCGACGTGGCGCATCAGGGCGGCAATTTGCCGGTTGAGCGAACGTACGCCCGACTCGCGGGTGTATTCCTGCACGATTTTTTTCAGTGCTTTTTTGCCAATTTTAACCTGGCTGGCTTTGAGACCATGCTCTTTCAACTGATCCGGGATCAGGTGGCGTTTGGCAATTTCTACCTTTTCTTCCATCGAATAACCACCAATTTCGATGATTTCCATGCGGTCGAGCAGGGGCGCCTGAATGGTACTCAGGCTATTGGCGGTGGCAATGAACAAGACCTTGCTCAGGTCGTAGTCCACTTCCAGGTAATTGTCGTGAAAATGGTCGTTTTGAGCGGGGTCCAGCACTTCGAGCAATGCCGAGCTGGGGTCGCCCCGAAAATCACGGCCTACTTTATCGATCTCATCCAGCAAAAATACTGGATTGCCACTCCCCGCTTTTTTCATCGATTGAATGATGCGGCCAGGCAAGGCGCCGATGTAGGTTTTGCGGTGACCACGGATTTCACTTTCGTCGTGCAAACCACCGAGCGACATCTGTACAAACTCCCGATCCAGTGCCGTAGCAATCGAGCGCCCCAGGGAGGTTTTTCCCACCCCCGGAGGGCCTACCAAACACAAGATTGGCGCTTTCATATCACCCTTGAGCTTGAGTACGGCCAGGTGTTCGAGGATCCGTTCTTTGACTTTTTCGAGGCCAAAATGGTCGTGATCGAGCACTTTTTTCACCCGTTTCAGGTCAAAATTGTCCTCGGAGAATTGCTGCCAGGGCAGGTCGATCATCAACTCCAGGTAGTTCAACTGGATGGAGTATTCAGCTACCTGCGGATTCATACGCCGCAACTTGGTCAGTTCCCGATCGAAGTGTTTGGCCGCAGCTTCCGACCAAACCTTGGTTTTTGCACGTGCCTCCAGGGTGTTGACTTCCTCTTCCTGCGGGTTTTGTCCCAGCTCTTCCTGGATGGTTTTGAGCTGTTGGCTGAGGAAATAGTCGCGTTGTTGTTTTTCCAGATCGCCGCGTACGCGGGTCTCGATTTTATCTTTCAACTCCAGCAATTGGAGTTGGGTGCTCATTTCGTGGATGACCAGGGCAGCCTTTTGGCCAAGATCGTGGTATTCCAGGATTTGCTGCTTCACCTCTACCTTGGAATTCATGTTGGAAGAGATGAAATTGAGCAAAAAGGAATTGTCCTGGATGCTGCGCAGCATGGCGATGGCCTCCTGCGGGATGTTGGGGGAAAGCTCCACAATCCGTTGCGACAGATCCATGATGGTGGAAATCTGTGCTTCAAACTCCAGGGTATCGATGTTTTCTGGATGGGGTAATACCCGAATCGAGCCTTCCATAAAAGGGCTTTCCTGGAGCATATTGCCCAACTCAAAGCGCTTTTGCCCCCGCAGAATCGCTGTCGTAGTGCCATCCGGCATGCGCAGGATCTTGATGATTTGCGCCACCGTACCAATTTGGTACAAGTCTTCAGCTCCAGGGTTTTCTACCTTTACATCACGTTGGGACAATACCCCGATTAATTTGCTGGACTCATAAGCTTCATTGATGGCGCGAATGGATTTGTCCCGCCCAACTGTAATTGGAATGACTACTCCGGGGAATAGTACCGTATTTTTAAGTGCCAATATCGGCAAATGGCCTGGGTATTGATCGTCGGCAATGGTATCCTGGCCCTCGTCCATGGAAAGCATGGGGAGGAAATCACTGTCGTCGTCTAGTTCTCGGTTAACCAATAGCGCGTCGAACATAAATTTTTTTAATGATAAGTGAGGAATGATGAATGATGAATGGATGAATGATGAACCAGTAAAACCAATTCATCACTCATCATTCATCACTCATCACTTTCCATGACATTGTTTATACTTCTTCCCACTGCCACAAGGACAGGGGTCGTTGCGCCCAATTTTGGGGTCGCGACGAATTGGTGCTACTTTTTCGCGTGGTGCACTGACCGATTCAGCAGCTTCGCGGCGGCGTTGATCGTCTTCGGAGCGGCTGGTTTGGGTACGGGTGGTTTCCAGGGCGCGTTGTTCCCGGGCTTGCTCCAGGGTTGTACCGTCGGAGAATACCAGGGTACCTTTTGACAGATAGCCAGTCACCAGTTGATTCACTTCCATGAACATGTCCTGGAACAGGTCGTAACCCTTGAGTTTGTATTCCACCAGTGGGTCTTTTTGAGCAAAAGACACGGCTTGTACCGACTCTTTCAGTTCGTCCATGTTACGCAGGTGCTCCTTCCATTTCTCATCGATGATGGCCAGGGTCACCGTACGCTCGATGTCGCGCAAGATGGTTTTGCCTTTGGATTCTACTGCATCTTTCAAATCCGCAGTCACCACATAAGGGTGTGAACTACCATCGGTGAACGGAATCACGATGCGTTTGTAGATGTGACCCTGATTGTGGTACACTTCTTCGATTTGTGGCAACAACAGGTCGATGATCTGATCGGCCTTGCGGTGGTACGCCTCAAAAAACTGGGTGTAGAAGGTATTCACCACATCGTTGACGGGTGCATCGCGGAAGAACGCTGCATCAATCTCGGGATCAATACCCAATTGACTGATGGCTTCACGGCGGAAAGTTTCAAAATTTCCACCCTGGCGATGGATCAGCACCAGGTTTTCAATCATGGATTCAAAACCGGTGTTGAGGTCGACCGAAAGCCGCTCGCCATATAGTGCGTTGTCGCGTTTTTTATAGATGCTTTCCCGTTGTACGTTCATCACGTCGTCGTATTCCAACAGACGTTTACGTACCCCGAAGTGGTTTTCTTCTACTTTTTTCTGTGCTCGTTCAATCGACTTGGTGACCATGCTGTGCTGGATCACGTCGCCTTCTTTGTGGCCCATGCGGTCCATCAAACCTGCGATGCGCTCCGATTGGAACAAACGCATCAGGTTGTCTTCCAAGGACACATAGAACTGAGAGGTACCTGGGTCTCCCTGACGTCCGGCACGACCACGCAACTGGCGGTCTACCCGGCGTGATTCGTGGCGCTCGGTACCAATGATGGCCAAACCACCCGCAGCTTTTACCTCTGCCGAAATTTTGATGTCGGTACCCCGACCCGCCATGTTGGTGGCGATGGTTACCTTACCTGGGCGACCCGCTTCGGCTACAATTTCTGCTTCACGTTGGTGTTGCTTGGCGTTGAGCACGTTGTGGTCGATGTTGCGCATGCGCAGGAGGCGGCTCAGTTTTTCGGAAATGTCCACCGAAGTTGTACCGACCAGTACCGGGCGGCCAGCATTACTAAGTTGGACAATTTCTTCAATGACCGCGTCGTATTTTTCTTTGGCAGATTTGAACACCAGGTCGTCCATGTCCTTACGGGTCATCGGGCGATTGGTGGGAACAACGGTTACCTCCAATTTGTAGATGTCCCACAATTCTTTGGCTTCGGTTTCGGCAGTACCCGTCATACCAGCCAGTTTGTGGTACATGCGGAAAAAGTTCTGGAGCGTGATGGTTGCGTAAGTTTGGGTGATTTCGCCCACTTTTACGTTTTCCTTGGCTTCCAGGGCCTGGTGCAAACCATCGGAATACCGACGGCCTTCCATCATCCGGCCCGTTTGTTCATCCACAATTTTCACCTCGCCATTCATCACCACGTAGTCTTCGTCGGCTTCAAAAATGGTATAGGCTTTCAACAACTGGCTGATGGCGTGCAAACGGCGGGATTTAACCGCAAAATCCTGCGACAATTTGGTTTTGGCTTCCGCTTTTTCCTCTTTGCTCAGTTCGGTATTGCGGTCAATTTCCATCAACTCCGTTGCCAAATCAGGGAGGATGTAAAAGTTGGGATCGGAACTACCCTGAGTCAGGTATTCCACCCCTTTATCGGTCAATTCGACCTGACGGTTTTTTTCGTCGATGGTAAAATACAACTCGGCATCCACCAAATGCATGTGCTTGGATTGCTCCTGCATGTAGTGGTTTTCGGTTTTTTGTAAGTGGACTTTAGCCCCTTCTTCGCCCAGGAATTTGATCAAGGGACGAGATTTAGGCAAAGCGCGGTAGGAGCGCAAGAGCGCCATACCGGATTGACCTTCTTCAACTCCGATTTTACCTTCGTTGTACAACTTGCGGGCCTGGGCCAGATAATCGGTGGCCAGTTTGCGTTGGATGTTGATCAGGCGTTCTACGGCGGGTTTGAGGTCTACGTAATCCTGGTCTTCGGTGGTGTAGCCAACGGGGCCAGAAATGATCAGCGGCGTACGTGCATCGTCGATCAATACGGAGTCCACCTCATCCACAATTGCGTAGTGGTGTTTGGCCTGTACTTTTTCTTCTACGGAGCGGACCATGTTGTCACGCAGGTAGTCGAAGCCAAATTCGTTGTTGGTACCAAAGGTAATGTCACACTGGTAGGCGGCATTGCGCTCTTCCGAGTGGGGCTGGTATTTATCGATACAATCAACGGTCAGGAAAAGGAATTCATAAAGGGGGCCTACCCATTCGCAGTCCCGTCGAGCCAGGTAATCGTTGACGGTCACAATGTGTACGCCTTGACCACCAACGCCGTTTAGGTAAGCGGGCAAAGTTGCCACCAGGGTTTTACCTTCCCCCGTAGCCATTTCCGCAATCTTACCCTCGTGGAGCACCATACCACCTACGAGCTGTACATCGTAGTGAACCATGTCCCAGGTGATGTCCCCTCCGGCAGCAGTCCACTGGTTTTTCCAGGTGGCTTTGTCGCCTTCGATGATGACGTAGCGTTTGCCTTTGGCGGCCAGGTTGCGGTCGTGTTCGGTAGCTGTAACTTCCAGCGTAGGATTTTCTTTAAAACGGCGGGCAGCTTCCCGACAAACGGCAAAAGCCTCGGGTAGTATTTCTTTCAGGACAAGCTCCAATTGTTTGTCCCTATCCTTGATGGCTTCGTCTATTTCATTAAAAAGTTGCTCTTTTTTGATGAGGTCTTCTTCCTCATGGGCTTCATTGCGAAGGCCCTGAATCTCTTCATCGATGGCGCTCAATTGCTGTGCAATGTAGGCCCGAAACTCCAGGGTTTTGTTGCGCAACTCGTCATTGCTGATTTGACGGAGTTGCTCGCCAATATGGTTGATTTGTTCCACAATAGGCGCAAGACTCTTTACATCCCGCTCGTGCTTTGTGCCTCCGAGAATCTTGGTTAGTGCTTTTCCAATAGTGCCAAACATGTTGGGTAATTTGTACGTTAGGAGCTATTTTAAATAGAGCCTATGCTGACTCCAATTAGCTCAAAATTCTCCCAAAGATACGGCGGATTAACGAATGATGGATGGCGAATAATACATGTTGGTAACATCTGGACTAAAAAAGAAGCCTATTTTCCATAAATCATTTGATACAATTTTCGCTTTATCTTTGGGGGTGTTTTTTTTATGCCCAATTTTGTACCAAATTTGCACAAAACTGGGAGCTAAGCCATATTGGCAGAAATGCCGTTTTTTTATCTATAAGAACGATACCATCATGGAAAGAAGTTTGTTTTTGGCCATTTTTTTGCTGCTTGGCAGCTTGTTGTTCACTTGTACCCGCCAAAATGACACCATTGACATCCGCAATTACTATTTTCCGCTGAAAGAACTGGAAGAAGGTATGGTCTACGAATATGCGTTTGTAGGCAATGATACCGTTGCCCCGGATTATTGGTATTACCGCAGTTTGATCCAGGATGGAAAAAAATACCTGACGAGTACTTTGTATCGCCCGGGGGATTTGAGCCCTCAAATTCACGCACGGGAAGTGATGGTCAAAAATGGCATGTTGCTGGAGGAAATCAATTTTTATGAACAGGATACCAGCGGCAAACCGGAACAATTGACGGTACCTGTCAAAATTGTAGCAGGAAATGTGTACCCTTTTTATGTCCACGACCCAGGAGGGGTATTTTTGGTACGCCTGGAATGGACCTGGAAACAAGACACCTTGGATAAAACGGTATTGATCAAAAACCGCCGCTATGCAGGCTCAACCAATATTGAGGTAGAGGGCAAAAAATACGAGGCGATTAAATTTGGACTTAAGGAAGCCGTCGAAATGCATAAAAACGGCATTCTTGCTCCACCGCCTTATCCTGGCGATGAAACCTACGCTAAAGGTATTGGCCGGGTGCACTACCGCAAGTTTGTGGGCGACCTGTCGCTGGAATACAAGCTGGTCAAGCGGTACCCGATGGCGGAGTTGGAGAAGAAGTTTAAGAAGATGCAGTGAAGGTTGAGGCTACCACAAGCGACATTTTTTTAGCACAAAGAACACAAAGGAGAGCACAAAGAGCACAAAGAACTGTCAACGTCTAACTTTGTGCCCTTTGTGCTCTCCTTTGTGTTCTTTGTGCTAAAAATGTTTGTGATCCTTGGTCATGAGATCAACCAATCAACAAGTAATCGTAGTGTACCAGTGCCTTTTTTCCTTTTTGCCCCACATACTTCCGCGCCGTAGCAGAACCATACTGCGCCATACCAATGCCTAACTCCTCGGCGCCACAAAAAATAGCTACAATATCCCCTCTCTCAAAATCTCCCTCGATGGCAGTGACACCTACGGGGAGCAAGCTTGATACCCGTTCCTCAGCGCGAAGCGCCAGTGCAGCCCCATCATTGATGATGATTTTGCCTTTGGGCTCTGCTCCTTGATAAGCCAGGCGTTTTTTAAGATTGGAGGTCTTTTTTTGGCTAGGGAAAAGGGTGTATTCTCCGGTCTGTTCCCAAATGTCGTGTAGGATTTGGTCCTTTTTGCCATTGGCAATGATGGTATGTACACCCAAAACCGCAGCTTTGCGAGCAATGCGATACTTGGTGTTCATGCCGCCCCGCCCAAAAGAAGAGGTAGAAGGCAGGATGAAACGTTGAAATTGGCCATCGTTGGGATCAATTTCCCGAATCAGGCGGCTGTTCGGGTCACTGGGATGTCCGTCGTATATGCCCGCCACATTGCTCAGGATCACCAGCACATCAGCGTTTACTGCTGCGGCCACCAGACCAGCCAGTTCGTCGTTGTCGGTAAACATCAATTCGGTGACCGCCACTGCATCGTTTTCATTGATGATCGGCACAATTTCGTCGCGGAGCAAACCTTGCAGACAAGCCTTCATGTTGAGGTAATGCTCGCGGTCGCGAAAGTCTTCCTTGGTGACGAGTAGTTGGGCGATATGGGTACCTTTTTCCGCAAACAAGTGCTGGTAGATCTGCATCAGGCGGGGTTGCCCCACTGAGGCCCAAACCTGGCGGCGCAAAACGGGATTGACGTGGCTCAGCTGAGGCAAGGTAGAACGCCCCATCGCCACTGCACCAGAAGAAACCAGAATGACTTCAGCACCCTGACTGCGCAGCCAGGCTACTTGCTCCACCAGATGGGCAATGCGTTGTTCATCTGGCCGACTTTGTTCATCGGTCAATACGTTGGAACCTATTTTCACCACAATGCGGTGATAACTTACAGTAGACATGATTTTTTACCAGTTGCGGTATTTATTTGGCGGGACTGCAAAGCAGTAGGGCAAAAATAAATGTTCATTTTTTTATCGCCCCAAAGATAGGTTTTATGCTTGAAGTTCTTCCACCGGTTGGGCCACTGGTTTTTCGTGTGAAGCCTTAATCAAGCGAATAGAAAAGGTGGTGCCTTTGCCTTCTTCCGAACGTTTCACAAAGATTTTGCCAGAGTGGTATTCCTCTACGATGCGTTTGGATAGAGACAAACCCAGGCCCCAGCCGCGTTTTTTGGTGGTATAGCCGGGTTGAAAAACGGTTTTGAACTTGGAGCTTGGAATACCTTTACCCGAATCGGTTACGTCAATGTTGACCATGTGATCTTCCTCCGAAACCTCCACCTGAATACTCCCCTGCCCATCCATGGCATCGAGGGCGTTGCGCAAAAGGTTTTCGATCACCCAATCAAACAAGGGGGGATTGAGGCGTACGTTGAGGGGCGAACTATCGGGATCAGGGAAATTGAATTGTACTTTACGCGAAGCCCGGCGTTGCATATAGGCCCGGCATTTTTCCAATTCCGTGTAAATATTGACCGGCTCCAAAGAAGGAATGGAGCCAATTTTGGAAAAACGTTCTGCGATGAGTTCCAGACGACTGACATCGGTGCGCAGTTCATCCACTATTTCGATAACCTCTTCATCATCTTCCCGAATGGCGCGTAAGTTTTCCAACCAGGCTACGATCCCTGAGATGGGGGTACCCAACTGATGGGCAGTTTCTTTGGCCATGCCGACCCACACCCGGTTTTGTTCACTGCGGCGGGCGGAGCTGAAGTTGACATAACCCAATGCAACAAAAGCAGCAATCAGGATCAATTGGATGAGTGGAAAATAGCGGAGCTGGCGCAGGAGGGTAGATTCCTGATAAAAGATTTTATTGCCAGTGGTATTGCTGACAATGGGTTCGAAACCACTTTTTTGGAGCTTTTGGATGACCTCTTGCAGGTACTTCTTATCAGCATCCTTTTCTTCTCCAAAATTGATGGCATCTACAATTTGAAGCCTTTCATCCGTAATGATGACGGGAATGGTGGTATTGCGCTGTAAAATTTGCAGTTGCAGGGTTACATCTTCAATTTCTTTGTCAGAGTTCAATTGGTCTTGGGCCAGCACAAAATTTTCGACCCGATATTGTTCTCCTTCTGCCAATTGTTTTGACAAATAAGTGGTATAAAAAATCGAGATCAGCAGGATGACCACCCCGGTT
This sequence comes from Haliscomenobacter sp., assembly GCF_965225875.1. GTDB lineage: Bacteria > Bacteroidota > Bacteroidia > Chitinophagales > Saprospiraceae > Haliscomenobacter. The sequence goes on from NZ_CBDDBS010000002.1 coordinate 3,438,608, forward strand.
CCTGCCATGTAAATTTTCCACCGCGATTTTCGGCTATAAATGTCCATAAACCTTTTATCGTTTCCAGAAATACCCTACTCGTGCTACTGCATTTTCCCGAACGTTGCTGTAAAAGAGATTGAAGTCTCCAATGTGGTAATTCGGGTTGTTGTACAAGAAACTACCGGGGAACTTTGGTTTGTTGACCCACAACACACCATCGTGCACCTGGGCATCACATACTTTTGGGATTACTTTGTTGAAACTGCGCAGTACTGCCCCTTTGTTCAAATCGCGGGCGGCATAGAGGGTATCACTTGACCAATTTAACGGATTTGTACTCACAATATTGTTCCCTGGCTGGTGTAACTCGGGGTAATGTCCCTTTAGAAAGGTGCGCCAGGAACAAAAACAACCCGTCTGCTCGGGACGGTCGCAAGGAGGGATGTTTTCCAACAAATCCCGCTTGACCGGCATCCCCACCAAATAGGCTACTACCAGTCGATTGCGCAGGTTGCTGTTGTCAAAAAAATCTTTCAACAAACGCTGGGTATGGGTCGTGCCCTGGCTATGCGAAGCGATGATGATCGGGCGGCCCTGGTTGTAGTGATCGAGGTAATATTGAAAGGCGTTGCGCACGTCGGAATAAGCCAGGTCAAAGATGCGTTTTTGCATGTCCCGATCCTGCAACCAATAAGCGCGGATATGTGCCTGGCGATAGCGGGGCGCATACACCCGCCCTACACCGTTAAAAATGCTGGACTGAAAGCGAATGGCGCTCTCGTCTACCTTTTTGTTCATTTTGACATCCTGCACATCGGCATTCCAGGGGTCGGTCTGTTCGCGATCCTGGGTATAAATGGTGGGATGGACAAAAAACACATCCACTTCGCCGTCTTTCTGGCGGTCCTCCATGCCTTTTGGAAAGACATCGGCAGCATCTACCCGATCCGGCAAGGCCGCCCAGGTATCTGCATTGGAATAGTCGGGAGCAGCGGGAACTCCACTATTGGCAGAGGAAGCCACCATCGTGTCGTTGGGAGTTGAACAGGCTATCGCCAGGAGAGTAATGGCCAAACCAAAAATTCGGGTTGTTTTCATCGGATCGTAAGGTCTATTGAAAAGCAAATTTTGACATTAAAATTGAAAGATGTGGTAAAAAATAAACAAAACTGCCCTCTTAGGCAACCTTTTATCACAAAAAAACTGTTTCCCTTTGTAATTTTACCCTTTGGGGCGATAAATAATGAGTCCTTATTTTTGCCCTATCCATTTTGTTCACCAACCCGATACAACCTTGGCTACAGCGCAACCCAAACCTAAGTTCAACTTTTACCTCCTGCGGCGGGTGATGGCACAAGCCAAACCCTACCAGGGTGTCCTGATCGCCTCGGCCATAATGGCCATTGTGCTGGCCCCGCTGGGCACCATGCGCCCCTGGTTGGTGCAAGTTATGGTGGACGAACACATCTTCAAACTCGACATCAAAGGTCTGGGCTTTATGTCCATTATTTTTCTGGTCTCTTTGTTGTTCCATGCCTTTTTGCAATACATTTTTCAATACGCCACCAGCTGGCTGGGCCAGTGTGTGGTACGCGATTTGCGGGTGGGGATTTTTAAACACATCACCAGTTTGCGTCTGCGTTACTTCGATCGCACTCCGGTTGGGAACTCCATCACGCGGACCATCAGCGACATGGAAACCATCAATACGGTGTTTTCGCAGGGAGTGATCACCATGATTGCCGATATTTTGACCTTGGTGGTGGTGCTGGGCATTATGTTTTACACCAGTTGGAAATTGACCCTGGCTTGTTTGTTGACCCTGCCTTTTTTGGTGGCGACCAGTTATTATTTCCAAAAAAACGTCAAAAAATCCTTCCAGGACGTCCGTACGCAGGTGTCGCGGATGAACTCCTTTTTACAGGAACGCATCACTGGGATGCGCATCGTGCAAATTTTTAATGCGGAACAACAGGAAGGGGAAAAATTCCGCGAAGTCAATCGCGATTACACCAAGGCCAACCTCGATTCGGTGTTTTATTACGCTGTTTTTTATGCCGTGGTAGAAATCATCGCTGCGGCTACCCTGGGTTTGATGATCTGGTGGGGCGCAAGGGGCGTCATCGCCGATGAGGTGACCATGGGCTCTCTGGTGGCTTTCCCGATCTACCTCAATATGCTTTTCAACCCCATCCGCACCCTGGCCGATCGCTTCAACACCCTGCAGATGGGTTTGGTGGCCGCCGAGCGGGTTTTTGCCTTGCTGGACGACCCCGAAAACCTGGAGCAAAACGGAACCTATAAGCCGAGCGAATTGAAGGGTGAAGTGGATTTTGAAAAAGTGTGGTTTGCCTACAACGAGGAAGAATATGTGCTGAAAGACGTGAGTTTCCACATCAACCCCGGCGAGACCTTGGCCATCGTGGGCGCAACGGGCTCGGGCAAATCCACCATCATCAACATTCTCAACCGCTTTTATGAAATACAAAAAGGGGCCATCAAAGTGGATGGGGTCGATATTCGAGAGTACGATCTTTATTCGCTGCGCCGCCGGGTGGCGCTGGTATTGCAGGACGTGTTTTTGTTTGCTGGAACGGTATTGGAAAACATCACCCTGCGCGACGACAGCATCAGCCGTGAACAGGTAATTGAAGCCGCCAAAATGATCGGCGCGCACGAATTCATCGAAAAATTACCCGGTGGCTACGATTATCAGGTGATGGAACGGGGCGCTACCCTCTCCATGGGGCAACGGCAGTTGATTTCCTTTGTGCGGGCGTTGGTATTCAATCCCGATATCCTGATTTTGGACGAGGCTACTTCATCCATCGACCCTGAAACGGAAGGGGTGATCCAGTTTGCCATCGAAACAATGATCGCCAAACGCACTTCGATCATCATTGCACACCGCTTGTCGACGATCCGCCATGCGGACAATATTCTGGTGTTGCACAAAGGGGAGGTGCAGGAATACGGGCCGCATGAGGAGTTGCTGCGCAACGAAAACGGGCATTACAAGCAGTTGTACGAGATGCAGTTTTTGCAGGTGGCGGCAGTGGAGGAGGAATAAAATTTTACTCCCTCCACCACAACTTCACTATTTCTTCACCCCATGCGCCCGCCTGATCGCCGTCCGCAAATTCTTCCAATCCGTTGTCCCAGGCACCGTGCACTCCGCGCCCAGGATAAACTGTCTGGGTGCATCTTTTATCACCTTGGCTACCGCACCTTCAATCTCTTCAGGGCTTCCCTTACTGATCACGCCATTTTTTTGCAAACCACCCATGGTTGGCCGCTTGAACAGGGTTGAAATTTCCTCCCAGGAGAGTTTTCGATCCGTCAACTGTGGATTGCAATTCACCACTTGCCCCGGGTAATCCAGCACCGCGTCATAATTGGCATAAATGTTATTGTAGTCACACACGTGCAGGATGTTGAAGGGGCATTTGGCACTTACTTCCTGCATGGCCACCAGGTCACTGGGCTTGACGTAGTGCTTGAACAAACGGGGATCGCTGAGTTGATTGGTCTCTGAGCCCTGGGTAGACATGTAAAAACCATCCACTCCTATTTCCATACAAGCCCGCACGAAGAGCAATTGGCTTTCGGTCAGGGCGTCCAGGCCTTTTTTTACGGCATCCGGGTCTTCCTCCATATGGCGCAGCAACACGGGCAAGGTCGCACAATGCCCCGCCCACATGAAAGGGGAATACAGGGTCATGATGATAAGGGCTTCCTTTTTGGCCGCCTTTACAATTTCCCGCACCGTTTCCAGCTGGGGGGCGTAAAAATCCAAACGGTTGGGCACGAGTTTGGCCCAATCGGCGGGGGTACGCAGAAAATCCAGCGGCGTATAAGCCTGCTCGTATTGGATTTTGACAAAATCCATTTCGGTGTAGCGGAAATATTCCAGGTGCTTTTTGGCGGCAGCCGAGCCTACTTTATGTTTTTCGTCAAAGTGTAGAAAAAAGGCGGCGGGCCGGTATGAGGCCTCGGTTTTTCCTTCCAGCCAGCGCAACATGCGCTCCCGTTTGTTTAGTGGGGGCGTGCCAAAAATCGCAGGCCAGGCTTGATGACCAAGAGCAAAGGTGCCAGCGCCTAATAAGGTGGATTGAATGAATTTACGTCTTTGCATAGGTGTTTTTTGTTAGGATTTTGGATAAAAAATAACGGTTCCTATTTCTTCAAATGCCGATCCAAAAACTCAAAAGTAGCCTCGTACGCCTTTACCCAACTGCGCTGGAGCAAAAAACTGTGCACCTCATCCGGGAAAATCAACTGCTCAAAAGGCACCTTCTGCTGGCGCAAAACCTTGATCATGTCCTCCGTTTCACTAAAAATGACATTGCGGTCATCATCACCGTGGATGAACAAAACCGGGCTTTTCCAGCCTGCTGCGAAAAACATTGGTGAGGATTCGTAGGCTTTTTGGGTAATGTCGGGGTGTTTGAGTGGGTCGTAGCCGGGGTTAAAAGTTGGAATGATTTTGTTCCAGTTGTGCACCCCGTGGATATCTACCCCGGCCGCAAACAAATCGCTGCGCCGCGCCAGGCCGTGAGCGGTGAGGTAGCCACCATAACTACCGCCCCAAAGGCCGATGCGTTTGGGGTCAACATCAGCGCGAGTTCTCAGGTATTCGCCAGCACCAATCAGGTCATTGACCTCGCTAGCCCCCGTTCTTCCGTAATTGAGTGCTTCGCGAAAATCAAGGCCATAGCCAATTCCACTCCGAAAGTTTAGGGCAATGACCACGTAGCCTTTGAGCGCAAAATACTGGTTCAGCGCATAGGCATTCGAGTAGTATTGGCTGTAATTAAAACCCAGTAACATTTGTCGACGGCTGCCTCCGTGCAAAAAAATAACGGCGGGGTGTTTTTCGCCCGCTTTGTGATTGGGTGGCAAAAACAACTGGGCGGGTGCGCTCATCCCGTCGGTAGCTTTGATGCTGATCTGTTGTGGTTGCACCAGATCGGTAGGATAATCTGAAATGGAAAAAGCAGTTGCTAAGTCCTTAAAACTGCCATTGCTGTGCAAAGCTGGCCAGGCGGGCTTTTGGGCTGAAGCGTGCAACAACATCAGTCCCACCGCAGTGGGCACTGGACTCCACTCAATGCCGTCCCCTTTGGTGACCTGTTCAGACTGGGCTGTATTGATGTTTACTTTCCAGATGTGACGGCGGTTGATGTCGCCGATGTTGCAGGCGTAGTACAAGGTTTCGCCGTCGTTGGCAAGGGTCACATTTTCTACTTCCCCATTGCCGGGAGTGAAGGGGCGGACCGTTTTTTTTGTGAAATCCAGAGCGTACAGGTGCACCCAACCATCTTTTTCCCAAGGGAAAATGAGCTGCTGCCCTTTGGCCCATAGCAGTTTATTCTCCATCGCCGGAAGGTCGCCCACCAACACCGAGCCTTTGCCTTCATCGGCTTTCCAAATTTCTTTGGCTTCACCTGTCTGAACATTGATCACTCGGATGCTCCAGGGGAAGCCCGTACGGCGGGGCGCAAAAAGAAAGTCGTTGATTTGAAGTGGATTGCGGATGTAGGCCAAATAATTGCCATCCGGGCTCCACACTGGCTCCTGATCCTTATCTGCTCCGGGATCAGGAAAGTTGATGCTTTTGCTCTCCAGGTCGTAAATGCCGATAAAAGAATGATCCCCACGGGTATTGACAAAAGCTAGTTTACTGCCAGCGAGGTTCCAGCGCAGGCTCCCCACTGTTCCACGCACTTTAAACAAGGGCTGGGGCTTGAGCGTGGTGTCCACCAGGGATGCCGTCCAGGCCTGGCTCGCATTCAGGTACGCTATACTGCGGCCATCGGGTGCAATTTTGAAAGCATACCCCGCCCCAATTTTGCGAAAATCGCGTCCATGCTCCAGGTCGGTAATGTATAATGTCCTGCCCGTTTCCATTTGTAACTGAGCAGGATTGGCTGCGTAACCCTGGGTGTTGGGGGTATTTCCGCGGACAAAAACGACGTGTTTACCGGAAGGTGTAAAGCTGAGTTCAGAGATGTCAATGCCATTGTCGCTTTCTTCAAAACCAGTAATGCGTGCAGCATCCTTGAAGTTGTCTCCACTGGCCGAGTATACGTTACGGCTGCCGTTGTCATTCAACACCCAGGCTATACTTTTGCCATCGGCACTTGCCGTCAAGTTGCTGGGAAAAGGTTGGGCCAGCAAGAGCTTGATACTGGGTTGGGCAAAGAGTCCATTGGCAAGCAGCCACAATGAAAATGAGAGCAGTTTTTTCATCCGGTTTATTTTTTTATCGCCCCTTAATCTCGCTCAACAATTTACGCAATTCCTTCACCTTCCCAGGCTCCTGGTTGTATAAATTTCGCGTTTCACCAACATCTTCCTTCAGGTTGTACAACTGCCCTGGGGCTTCGCCCGGCTTGGGTGCTATTTCTTTGGGTTGGGTGAAACCACCGGAGCCTAGGCCCTCAATCAACTTCCAATCCCCCTTCCGAATCGCAAAAAAGCCGATGGAAGAACTGTGTACAACCGCAGGCTGATTGGGAACCTGAGCACTTTTGCCCAACAAAACGGGCAAGATGCTGTAGCTGTCTTCCACCTTGAATTTGGAGGATTTTAAGCCAACTATTTCCGCACTTGTAGCCACCAAATTGGTCAAACACGTGGTGGCGGCACTGCTGCTGCCAGCGGCCACTTTACCCGGCCAACGCACGATGAAAGGCACCCGATGCCCACCCTCAAATGCATCCCCTTTCATACCGCGAAACTCAGCGGCAGCCTGGTGATTGAAGCGTTGCACGTAATCTTCGCGCCAATAGGGGCCGTTGTCGCTGGTGAAAATGACGATGGTATTTTCAGCCAGGCCCAGTTGATCCAGCTTAGCCAGAATTTCGCCCACTGAGGCATCCACCTGTTGCACAAAGTCGCCGTATTCACCCGCCCGGGACTTGCTGGTATATTCCGGGGTAGGCATCCATGGCGTGTGCGGGGCAGCAAAGGGGATGTACAGGAAAAAGGGCTTTTGTTTGCTTTGTTTTTTCAAAAAATCAGTGGCTTTTTCCACAAAGCGGGGCAAAACGCCAAAAAAGTCAAAGGAAGGCGACATGGCGCCCTCGCGCCAAAATGCTCCGGCGTATCCTGCCTCGGGTTTGTTGCCCTTGGTATGGCCGCTGGGTAATTCGGTCAGTTGATGGTTTTCGAGGTAGCAGTAAGGGGGCATATCCAGCGAAGCGGGAAGCACATAGGAATAATCAAAACCCACCGTACCAGGCCCTTGACTGACTTTTTGGGTAAAATCAATTTGGTCGGGCAACATCTCATTGTGGATGCCGTAATCTCTTTTTTGCAAGGAATCGCGATGCGCTGCGGTAGGCACCCAATCCAGGCCCAGGTGCCACTTGCCAACCACGGCAGTGCTGTATCCTCGGCTTTTCAGCATGGACGCCACTGTGGGGCGATCGGCTTCGATCAAGGTGCGGCTATACCCGCGTAAGACCCCAACTGGCAGGCGGCTGCGCCAGGGATAACGCCCAGTTAGGATGCCATAACGCGTGGGTGTACATACGCCCGAAGGGGAATGGGCGTCGGTAAATCGCATGCCCTGGCTGGCCAATTTGTCCAGGTTGGGCGTTTTGATGCCTCCGTCGGGGTTGTACACCGAGAGGTCGCCGTAGCCCAGGTCATCGGCCAGGATGTAGACGATGTTGGGGGGGGCAGTTTTTTGTAGTGGTTGCTTTAAACCCCATAGTGCAAAGGCGACTAAAGGGCCGCCAAGGAAAAAAAAGTATTTGAAGGAAGGGTGCATGTGTTGAGGAAGGTTGAGAGGTGCGCTTGTAGAGACGCACGGCCGTGCGTCTCTAAGGGTTGCGATCTTGTCAAAGGCTCATTATGGCAAAGACGCACGGCCGTGCGTCTCTACACCGCGTTATGTCCAATAGCTCATAATTTAATCGCCCATTCTGGCCGCATCGTCCGGCCCAAAAGTGCATTCGCTTCTTTGTCCTTTTTGAAACTCTCCTTTTTTGGATTCCACTTCAGCGGGCGTTTCAATTCGTAGGCGATGTTGGCGATGTTGCACACCGAGGCGGTGCGGTGCCCGATTTCCACATCACAAACGGGTTTGCTGCGTTTGCGCATGGCCTCGAGGAAATCCTTGTAGTGGTTTTCACTTTTGTAGACATGTTTTTCGGTTTCGCCGATGATCCGGGTCGCCAATTCCGCAGGCGTCGTTTCAATTTTGCGGCGCTGCACCTTGATCTCGCCCGTGCTGCCGATGAAGTGAATGGCATTGCTCCATTCCCATTTTTCGTGGGTCATGGTGATGCCGTTGGCGTAGCGGAAGGTCAGGTTTTTGTATTCGCCGCCATCGGGAGGGATCACTTCCACCGGGCCACTGTTGTCCATGTCCAGGGCCCATTGTACGATGTCGAACATGTGGGCACCCCAGTCGGTGACCATGCCACCGCCAAATTCCTTGTACAAACGCCAGTTTGGGAATACATCTTTGCTGAGTGGTGGCGCCAGTTCGGAGTTGAAGGGAACGGGTTCATTGGGCCCCAACCAGTAATCCCATTTCAGCCCATCGGGAATGGTTTCCGCGGCCAGGTTGTACTTCACCGGAGGTGCCCCCACATTGACCTTGATGTGTTTGATCTCGCCGATGTAGCCATTGCGCACCAATTCAGCGGCTTGACGGAATTCCGGCCAGGAGCGCTGCATACTCCCCGTTTGGAACACCCGATTGTGCTCGCGAGCCGCATTGACCATGGCCCGACCTTCCTTAACCGTGAGCGAGAGGGGTTTTTCACAGTAGATGTCCTTGCCTGCTTCGGCAGCTTTGACGGCTTGCACCGCGTGCCAATGGTCGGGCGTGGCAATGATGACCGCATCGATGTCCTTGAGACTCAGTAATTCCCGAAAATCGGTATACAGCGCGATGTCGGAATACTGGCCAAATTGGGTGTTTTTTTCGTAGTAAGCTTTGGTGCGCTCCATCATTTGTTGGGCCTTGGCCTGGTACACTTCACTGATGGCGGCAATGCGGGCTTCCCCCGTGCCGATAAAGGAAGTAGCTAAGCCCTTGCCTTGTTTGCCCGTGCCAATCAGGCCAAAATTGATCATATCGCTGGGTGGTAAATAGCGAGTGCCACTAGGGCTGGTACCACCGAGCACAAAGCGGGGGACGATCATGAGCCCCGCTGCGGCTTTGGCGCTGTTGCTCAAAAAATTGCGCCGGGAAGTTGATGTAGGTTTTTTGTTGGTCATATTTGTGGTTTTATGGGCGGTGAAAAATAAATTATTCATTTTTCTTGAGCCACTACTTAGATCTGTTGAAGATAAAAAATCCTGGCCTTATTGACCTTTTAAAACAATGAGATGCTTACCCGCAGGCATATTTTTTAGTTCAAAAAATCCACCTTGCAAGCGCGCCGCACTTTTTTTTCCATCCACCCACAATTGGGTTTTCCCTTCTGCAGTGGGCATGTACACCTGCGCGGTGCTTCCTCCGGGGATGGTAACTTCAAGCCTGTTCTCCTGTGGATTTTGTTGAAAAAAAACTTCCACCTTGCCTTTTAAGGTGGGGTGTATCAATTGAGCGAACTGCAATTTTCCCACCTGTGGTTTGATTTGAAAGGTATCAAAACCTGGGCTCAATGGTTCCACGCCCATGAGTTTGCGCACGATGGTGTTGGCGGGGGTAGCTCCCCAGGCGTGGTTCAAATCGAGATTGGGTTTGTATACAATGTCCCAGGCTTCCATCGAGATGGTCGAGCCACTGCGGATCATGTTGTACCAGCTGCGTTGGGTGGTGGCAGTGAGCAATTCCAGCGCATAGTCGGCATAGCCACCCTCGTACAAGGCATCCATCAAAAACTGGGCGCCGTACACGCTACAGGCCATACGCCGACTTTTGATGAACTGCAATACTTTTTCCTGATCAGCAACCGGAACCAGGCCAAAAGCCAGGGCATACATGTTGGCGTGCAGGGAGCTATGGCTGGTGCTGTCGCCGTCTTTGATCAAACCTGTTGCGGGGTCGCGGAAGGTCGTTTGAAAAGCTTGGTAAACCTGTTTCGCTTTACTTTGATACTGCTGAGCATCTGTTGGCTTTTGCAACAGGCGGGCCATTTTTGCCATCAAGAGTAAACTGTGGTAGTAATAGGCGTTGACCACAGCGTTGTAAGGGTTGTACACAAAACCGTCGGTTTCACCCGGGTGCTCCTTTTCCGACCCGATGTAATTGCCAGTTTGGGGCCAATCCACATTGTCGTGCAAGCCACGACGACCATCAAAGGTTTTGGTGATATGGATGGATTGTAAAAAGGCGTCACTCTGCAAATTGGTGCGGGTACTGATGAGGCCATTGGGGCCAGCCAAAGCCTGGAGGGTTTTGTGTTGCAGATCGGGGTAGTACTTTTGTATGGCGCGGATATCGCCCGTGTAGAGGTAATCGTACCAGGCAATCAGGATGTTTTGCAAGCTCCACTCCGTGGGCCAGGTGGGGTGAAAAATCAGGTAATCCAAACTGCGGCGGGCCATGCTGTACTCGGCATCCACGGCGTAATGAGAGAGTTGATTGATGAGCGCATCGGCCTCGTAGGGGATTCTTTCGCGGTCGCCATCCACGTAGTAGCCCGTAAAACTGGTGGCTTTGATGGAATATTTGCACAAGTCCCAGACCCGATTCAGGATGGTATCGCTGGAGTGGAATGAAGCCGCATTTTCATCAAAAGGATAAAAAACAATCTTGCGCTGCACCGATTCCAGGCTGAGTTCGCCTGCAAAATTTTCAATGGACACATAGCGAAAAGGGTACACCTCGCCGATGTAGCCGGGCATTGGGATGGGGTTGCGGCTATCGCGCCGGGGATTAGCTGGCCAGGTGATGCGGTAGTCGAAGGTGCCTTTTTGCACCAGTAAGGGGATTTTCAGGTAGCGGATGTTGCGCCCGGGATTTTTGTGTATTACTTGTGGCGCTTGCAGTAACTCCCCCACTTCGATCCAGACCGTGTCGGTTTTTTCACTGCTCAGTTTTAGTCGCAATTGCGCCAGAGCGTCTTTGCCGAAATCGAGAAAATAACTTCCCGTTGCTCTTTTGATTAGTGCCACGGGTTTTTGGATTTCCGCCGCGAGGGGCTGATGGGAAAAAACTCCCGCCGGATCGGGAGGGCTGTAATAAAACGCAGCGGGCGCTGAAAAGGCGCTGAGCTGATTTTTTTGATCCCAGACCTGCACTTTCCAATGATAAACCTTGCCAGGAATCAGTGCCTTGCCCGCATAAGTGGCCTGCTGTTGGCTGGACTTTATTTTTTTTGAATCCCAATAATCTGCCTGGTTTTGTTGGAGCAATTGGGAGGAAGAAGCCAATAAAATCCGGTAGGCGCTGGCCCGGCGGATGGAGGTGTCGAGTGCCCAGTTGAACTGGGGGCGAGAGCTAAAAATGCGGGCAAATTGGTAGGTTTCCGCTTGTTGGCTAGCCGTTTCGAGAGAGACAGTTAGGGGTAGCCCGTTTTGTCGCACCTGATCGGTATGGCGCAGTAGGTCGCAGCGCAAATCCAGTGGCGCGGGACGGATTTGGGCGTAGGTAGGGCAAACCATTCCTAGCAAGACTAGAATTTGCCAAATTGTAAAACCAAACGGACAATTGTTCATGCTCATTTTTTTGCCGGAAGTTCACGTACCCCCACTTGTTTCGCCCAGGTATCATACTCCGCCTTCAATGCCTCCACTTTATCACTGGCTTGTGGCGCGAGGTTTACACTTTCGCTGGGGTCAGCACTCAGGTCGTAGAGTTCCCAGTCCTCATCACCGTGCTCTTTGACCAGCTTCCAATTGCCGTGACGGAGGGCTTTGTTGCCGATGTGTTCCCAAAACAAGGAGCGGGTTTTGGGCTTTTTGGCCTTCCAAAAATGGCTCAGACTTTGGCCGGGCAATTCTTTTGGGATGGGAACTTGTGCCAGTTCAAGGCTAGTCGGTAGCAGGTCAATTACGTGGCCGGGGGTGTTCTGATAGCCAGTCTTAGGCTTGATTTTGGCAGGCCAATGCAGGATGCAAGGACTGATGATGCCACCTTCGTGCATGTAACTCTTGTACAGTTTGAAGGGGGTGTTGGACACATTGGCCCATGGGGCATCGTAAGTGCCGTATGAGCCGCGTTCGCCAATTCTTTTGCCTGGTTCGCCCAGCTTTCGATCGTCGACGTTTTCGGAGGTGCCGCCGTTATCGGACAAAAAGACGATCAGGGTATTGTCCAATTCCTGACGGGCTTCCAGGGTCTGGATTAATTTGCCAATGTTCTGATCCATACGGTCGATCATGGCAGCGTATACGGCCATTTTTCTGGCCCAGTCTTTTTTGTCGCTGATGCTGTTCCAGTCGGGAATGTCAGCTGGCCGGGGGCTGAGCTGGTAGCGTTTGTCCAATAGCCCGAGTGCTTGCATTTTGACAAAACGTTGTTGCCGGAGTACGTCCCAACCTTGCAGGTAGAGGGCCTCGTATTTGGCAATATCGCTCTCGTAAGCGTGCAGCGGAAAGTGGGGCGCGGTATAGGCCAGGTACAAAAAGAAAGGTTTGGACTGCGGCGCCTGCCCTTGGATGAACTCGATGGCTTTGTCGGTAAATGCATCCGTGGCGTAATAGCCCTCTTTGGGGAGCACGTATTCCTGATCCTGCAACACCATGTAACGCTTGCGCTTCTCGGGCAGGACCTCAAAAAAGCTCGAAGCGCCGGAAATCAGGCCGAAATATTTGTCAAAACCCCGTTTGAGCGGCCAGTGCTCCTGGCGCTCGCCTACGTGCCACTTGCCCGTCATGTAGGTGTGGTAGCCCGCCCGGCGGAGGTGTTCGGCGATGGTGGGGGTGTTGGGGTCTAAAAAACCCTGATACGGCCCAGGGGATATTTTTTGGTCATCAAACGACACCATATTGCCCATTCCTGCCGCGTGGGAATAGTTCCCTGTCAACAAGGAAGCACGGGTGGGACAACAGCGCCCGGCATTGTAAAAATTGCGCAGCTTGAGACCATTGGCGGCGAGTTTGTCGAGGTTGGGGGTTTTGGCTTCGCCGCCGTAACAACCGATGTCGGAGTAACCTAAATCATCGGCCATGATGAAGATGATGTTGGGGCGCGGATCGCTGGTTCTCAACTTGTGCCCGAAGCATAGAGTGCTGAGGGCAAGTAGGCCCAGAAAAATACTTCGTGGTTTTTTACGGCTCATGATCATAAGGTTGCTGCGCTTAGGGTTATTCATTGAAGACGGCCCTGCTAAAAAGCACCCTTAACCCGCAAATTATTTAGCCTCCACTTTTTTCAAGGCAAGGGCATTGATGCAGTACCGTAACCCACTGGGCTGTGGGCCATCCTGAAAAACGTGCCCGAGGTGGGCATCACAGGTGTTACAAAGCGTTTCGATGCGGTACATGCCAAAGCCACGGTCTTTGTGGTAGCTGATCGCATTTTCGCGAATCGCTTGGGTGAAAGAAGGCCAACCGGTGCCACTTTCGTACTTTTCAGCCGAGTCAAAAAGCAGGCTGTCGCAGCACACACAAGCATAAACTCCGGGCTCAAACAGACTGCACATTTCAGAACTGAAGGCGCGTTCGGTTCCTTTTAGCCGGGTAATCCGAAACGCTTCCTCGCTCAGCAGGTTTTTCCACTCTGCTTCACTTTTTTCCACACGCTGATCTGGTGTGGGGTTGCCATTGTTGGCAAATCTTAAAACATTCAGCCAATTGAGCATACTAATTTGGTTATTAAATGGTGGAAATGTTATTCCGCAAACGAAATCTGCCCGAGTTCCCGCATTTTGAGTTCCAGACGAAGCAAGGCATTGTTGGGATCCGAACCAAAAATGGAATACACTACCACATTATCCTTGTCCACTAAAATCCAGTGCGGGGTTCCTCCGGCACCGTAATTCAAAAACGTGGTGTCGTAATTTTTATCTTTGAAAAAAGGGAAACGGATCGCAAATTCCTCCTGCGCTTTGGCGAATTTTTCGGTAGAAATATCAAGGGACTCAAAATTGGTATGGATGCCCAATACCTGAATTTGATCGCCTAATTCGTACACGATCCGATTGGCGTAGGGAATGGCACGCCCCAAACAACCCGGGCAACCGAGGCTGAAGAACAAGATCAGCAGGGGCTTGCCCAAAAATGCTTCCTTCTGAGGGGGCTCTTCCTCAAAAATCTTTTCCAGCGACCAATCGGGTAAAGGCGACCCAACGCGGAGTAAACTTAGATCTAATCGATTGTGCATGCTTTAATAACGTTTTGGAGGGCAGGTGGTTGCTGAGGAGGGTGGAAAAGAAACTGAGTGGTTGGGGAAGCCGTAGACGGTTTATTCTATTTTTTGGGCAAAAGGGAGGGCTGAGAAAATTTAAACAAACAAATCATCCATCGTCACTTCGTTCTGGACCAGTTGGGTGGCATACTTGTTTTTTTCAAGCCCGTAGGTGGTAATCATGGTCAAAAACACTGCTTTCCTGGTTTTGGTCACGGTTTTAAAAGTGGAGATTTTTGAACGCAGTTTTTCGGCGTATTCCTTGTCAATGGCGAAGGTATCCAGTGAAAATTTGCACTCACACAAGTTGATGACCTGATCCCGCCGATCGATAAGTAAATCAACTTGAGCCGCTTTCTCCTCCGTGCGCCCTTTCCAGGAAGCGTGATTGGACTGAACGCCACTGATGCCCAGGGCTTTTTTGATCTGGCTGATGTGATCAATGCAAATTTGCTCAAAGGCAAAGCCCTGCCAACTTCTTTGAACCGGATTATCGATCAGGTTGAGCCAGGCGTTTTCGCCCTGGTACTGGCCATTTTTGAGGAAGCGAAAATAAAAAGCGGTGTAAAAATCGGAGAGGCGGTACAAGGTTTTTTGCTTCTTTTGGTCCAAAGAAACATAGGAAGCGATAAACCCACTTTCTTCCAGGTCAGCCAGTACTTTGGAGAGGGTGCCACCGGAAGCTACTCCGGATAGTTTGATAATGTCGGCGCGTTGCAAACCCTCCGTTTTGGTCGCCAGTGCTTCCACCACTTTTTCATACACCTCGTACTTGCGGAAAAGGGAGCGGTAGAGATTGAAAAATTCGTTTTTGAGCAAGCCCGAGCTGTCAAAAAACAGCTGCTGGATGTTTTGGGCTGCGCTTAAATTGGGCTGAACTGCCTCCAAATAATAGGGAATGCCACCCAAGGCCATGTACAACTGGACGACTTGGTAACGGTCCAACACGCTGTTTTGGGCCATCAACATCTCCTCGGCCTCCTGTAAGTTGAAGGCTTCAATCTTCATCTTTTGGGTGATGCGATTGTGCAGGCCCCCATCGTTGTTGATCAACACATTGATCATCCAGGAAGCGGCAGAGCCGCAGACGATCAATAAAACGTCTTTGCGGTTGCTGGCCCAACTGTTCCAGAAATGCTCCAGCCCCATCATAAAATCCGATCCAGGGGTGTCAAACCAGGGGAGTTCGTCAAAAAAAATGACCTTTTTTCCAGCTCTTGGACTATTCTCCAAATGCGCCATCAAACGTTGGAAAGCAATCAGCCAATTGCCAGATGAGGTTTCATACACCAGATTGGACTGCTTGCTCAAAGCTGTATCGAAATTGAACAACTGCTGGGAAGTATCGGCATTGGCCAAACCAGAGATTTGAAAATCAAAGCGGTAATCGAAATACTCGCGAATCAGGAATGTTTTTCCTACCCTCCTGCGCCCGTACACGGTCAGGAACTCCGATTTTTTGCTTTGGACGATGTTGTCCAGCCGTAGTAGTTCTTTTTTTCTGCCAATGATGGCGCTTTCAGGATGCACAATCAGCCAATTTGAGGGTAAAAATAGGGATTTTGGCTGCAAGAATCAATAGTTGCAGCCAATTTGGAAGTAAAAATGGTAGTTTTGGCTGATTGGGTGCGGTCAAATCCAGATCATTCGTTGTATTTACTCATCTGCTGAGTCTTTTTGCACCTAATCGAAGCATTCATTTTGTGGCAAAAAAGTCTATTTCGTAAACTCCAATCCAATAATCCTATTCGCCGTTCTCACCTCATAATAGCCCACTACTTTTTTGCCATTGGCCTTGGCCATCAAGGGGGTGATGTAACAATCAAATTTTTCGGTTTTCCCACCTGCTCCGCTGATGCTGATTTGGTCGGGCAGATCGCTGGTCGTTGGTTCGCCAGCATTGTTGAGGATGCCTTCGAAGGTTTTGGTTTCGGGGGTAGGTTCAAAAGCCTCACCTTCAGCGTAAACCGATTTGCCGTTTAACTTCACATCCAGCAGCGCGTTTTCCAGCGCGCTGGTGTACTCAAAGGCGATGTATTTTCCAGCTGAACTGCCCAGTTTTGCCAGATCGAGACCTTGAATGTCTTCGGCGTTGAGCAGGAAACCTTCCGAAAATCCTCTTTCAGGGAATTCGATTTCCAGGCTGTACATTGGGTAGCCAGCATCTTCAACGGTTTTGATGAGGCCCAGTTCGCGGAGGGTGTCCAGGGCTACAGGTGTGTCGCTTTCGGTCGCCTCGGTACTGGCTTCATCGGTGGTGTTGGAATCGGTGGAGTTGCCACAGGAGCTGATCCAGACCAGGCTGCAAAAGGCGATTAGAACAAGTGTAAAATTCCAGGATTTAAACATGTTTGAACGATTTATTGCTTGAAACTACAAAATACGGCGTTACCCCAATATTTTCCCTACTGATTAGCCGAGAAGTGCTTTATTTTGAGCGGCAAATAGCTAAAACCATCAAGCCATGTTTCAACACTTTAAAGCCCTACAAAACTCCTGCCTCAAGCCCCAATCGCTACAAAGGATTCCATGGCTGTTTTTTAGTCTCCTCCTTTTGTTGAGCTCCTCACTCCCTGCCCAAAAGCCCATCGAGTTGTACAATCGCTACCAAAAAGGCTCGCTACAGATGGTCAATGGCAAGCCAAGCTTAACAACCCAGAGCAAACCCATCTGGGCAATCGAAAAAATAGCCAATAGTGCCGAGGTGCGCATCAAACACCTGCCCACTGGCGGGTACCTACACGCAGAGACCAGTGCCCAAACGCCCACTATTGGGGCCATCCAACCCGGTTGGGAGAGTGCCAAATGGCTGATCGAACAAACCGATGAGGCATTTTACCGCATCAAAAACAAGTGGCGGGGCACTTACTTGCGCAACGAAACCGGGGTGGTGGAATTGGGGGAATCTCAGCCCGGCTGGTGGGGTGGCCAATGGTTGTACATGTCGCCAGCCTCCATGATCGCAACAACTACAGCGAACCCACCCACGGGGCGCTTAAAAGTGCGCGGTGTATACATTGTGCCCAGTGGCCAGCAGGAAAAAACCCAAGGAAAGGAGGCCATTGCTGCCATTCTGGCGATGATGCAGTGGCATTTTTTGCAACAAATCGGGGTCACTTTTGAATACGAGCCCGAAGTCGCCGTCATTCGCACCAATGCGGATGCGTCAGCCGCTTCCACACTGGACATTGCCCTTGAATTGGGTAAAAAAGCCTTGAACAAAGATTACGAGGGGAATAAAAATATCCTGTTTACGGTGGTGGAAGGTGGTTTGGGCGGGCCCGCCTTTGGCACTCCAGGGATGGTCCGAATGCCCCAATCTTTCTGGGGAGACGTATACAATACCTACGCCAATCGAACCAATGCCCTGGCCACGATCCTGGCAGGCTGGTCGCATGAGTTGGGGCACGCACTGGGCTTGGAACATACCGGAGAAGAGACCAAGGCTTGTTTAATGAAAAATTGCGGGATCGACATGGGCACCTTACCCTCCTTGTTGATGCAGCAAAGCAAAGCTTATCCCTTGCTTTACGACTATCCTTTCCACAAATACGAAATCAAAATGCTGCTGGATTCGACCTTTTGTCAGGATTGTTTGATCGACCGCGGCAACAGGCCAGCGGCTTCTCGTTACCTGCGTTCCCGGCAGGTGCAAGCCAATAAATTGGCCACGGCCACCAATGTTGTGATGGTAGAATACTATGCCCAAGGTGGAGGCAAGGGGGCTTTTGTGAAGCAGTCAAGTGGTGAATGGAAAGAAACCGACCTCTTGGGTAAGACCAATTTTACGTTTAAAGAAATTCGCCGGGACCAAAGTTCGGTTTACCTCGAAGATGCTTCGCGGAATATGGCGATCACGCTCAATTTGACTACTCGAACTGTGCTGTACAACTTGATCAATCAGGGGAAGCCGCAGCCGCTGTATTCCATTTTGTGGGCGAAACGGGGCGGGTGATTTTTAATAACTCATATTCATCTACTTCTGATGAGAGTGACGATGATCATCTCTGATATACAATGCGATTTCAATCCAACCGTAGTTTTTTACCGCAGACTTTCACAGAGTACACGCAGAGTCTCACGGAGTTTTTTAGTTTTAAGAAGTTTGCCACCTGCGGTGGCTGGAGTTTGTGCTCTCGGAAAATCTTGCTTAAGGTCAAGCCAAGGATAATCGGACTGGATAAAAGGTAAGGCTCCAAACTTTAGTAAAGGCGACCTCCGTGGACTCTCTGCACCGCAGGTGATCCTAAAAAAACTCCGTGAAACTCCGCGTGTACTCTGTGAAACTCTGTGGTAAATAAAATGCGTGATGTGAGTTAATAAAGTGAATTAAAGCCGGGTAGCCTCATCAAAATAATCCAGGATTTTTTGCACGTACTCCTCCCGGTGTTCCGATTTCATGATGCTGGCATGTTGAGCGTGTTCAATTTCCCAGAATTCGGAGGGCACCGGGCAATTTTGCTGGAATCTTCTGCCCATTTCCGGTGGTGTCCAGGTATCTGCTTTGGAATAAATGAACAAAACAGAGTCCAAATTTTTGGCTTCCTTGATCCGCTCCACCATAGTGATTTTTCGTTTGTAGCCGGGCATGATGCTATTCATCAGTTTCAATACTCGGTAGGCGAAGGGAAAATTGATCCAAAATTCATCTAGGGTAGTGGCGGCACTTTCAATGATGGCAAAATTGTATTGGTGGGCAGGGTCGGCAAAAGCGATGGTGGCCCATTGTGCCCCTAAGGAAATGCCGTGGTAGCCGATGGGCAAATCCGGGGTCAATTCTTTGGCTTTGGTACTGATGGCCACAATGTCGTCAAAATAGGAAAAATTGCCGTGGGTACTTTCCCCAAAGCCATTGATGTCGAAGACGAGGACGTTGTATTGGTTGTTTCTCAACAATTCCGTGTAGCCATTTTTGATGAAATAGCCTTTGGCTTCTTTGCCCATGGGATGTCCCAGGACGATGGTGGCTTTGGCTGGCTGGGAGTGGGCTGCTGCAAAAAGGCCGAAGAGGGTTCCTCCGGATTTGCTGGTACTTTGGATGGGCTGCCACTGCTTTTGCTCGGCTTCAGGAAGAGGGTTTCTCCACTTCACCATAAAATTGCCGAAGAATGGCTTTTTCAGGAGTTTGTAGATGTACATGGGTTGAGGTTTTGGGGTGGTGGTGTTTGGTCGGATTGTGAGGGGAGAAAGATAAAAAATGTGGTTGAAAACAAAAGTTGATATTGCTGCTGAATTGCCTTATTTTTGTTGATAGAACTGTTTATCCATGAATGCTACTAAAAGTCCACGCAAAAAATTGCCCAGGATTCCCGCAAAAGATATACCCGCTGCCTTGATTTATGAGATCATGGACGGCAAGCCTGTTTATTACAAAGGTTATCGGGAGGTTTTAAATAATGAAAAAACGTTGGAAGAAGTTATGGGTGCAAGTACACTACAAGGTTTTATCGTTGCATACATTTTAAAAACCTTGTACAGAAATCTTGATGATAACCTCTACAATATTCTAACCAACGAACAAGGCCTACACCTGAATCGAAAGAATAACTTATCTGCAGATATTGCGATTTACGAAAAAACGAAGCTTTCAGCCGCTCAAGCGGACAAGCATTACGCAACACTACCACCAAAAATCCAAATCGAAGTAGACATCAATGCCGATATGGATGAAGAGCTTTCCGAAACCAGCTACATCCAGCAAAAAACGGACAAACTTCTGACCTTTGGCGTTGAAAAAGTCATTTGGGTGCTTTCGGATAGTAAAAAAGTCATTGTGGCAACACCTCATGACAATTGGCAGATGATTGATTGGCACAAGGACATTGAGGTAGTGGATGGAGTTGGGTTTTGTATTGGAAGGTATTTGAAAGAGGAGGGGTCGGAGTTTGCGTAGGGGCAAAATAGCAATAGGCCAAAACTGTTAAGGGCTGTAGCAAAGGATACCTGTCAGATTTGTTCCTGTCAAATTGAGTGATGAAATAGAAATCCAGCTATATTTGTTCTTATCTAGAAGAAGCAACCTGATGAACATTTTCCACAAGTTAGATGATTTTCTGTTTACGATCTTTCCTGAGTTAAAAAATGGGGGGGTAATTCTTTGATTATCAATAAATTAAAAGATTATTATTCTTTTGGCCCTTTTAGGCCCAAAGTTAATATTGAAGATGGCTGGGTAAACATTGAGATAGATACTCCAACAATCCTGAACCAAGAAGCCGATTACCGAAAGACTGTCGCTTTATGCGAAAGGGGAAACTATGCAGAGGCAAAAATAATTCTGGAAAAACTTATAGAAAAGAACCCTACTAATTCGGAGTACCACCGAATTATGGGGCAAATTTTTTCAGATCAGGGTTATCAAGAACAAGCAATTAATTCATTGATTGATGCACTTCGATGGAACCCTAAGAACAGTTGGGCATTGCTAATGATGGGGAACATCTTCGCAAAATTTAAGAATGACCTCCCCACTGCAATGAAGTACTATGATCAAGCCCTTCTGGTCAACCCGGATGATAACATCACTGTAAATAATATTGGCGCTAATTTACTTCAACAAGGTAAAATTGAGGAAGCCAAGAAGTATTTCCTAAAAGCAGTACAAATAGATGAGCAGTACCCCAATACTCATTTTGCATTGGCCATCATTGCTGAAATGGAGCATGATTTATTCGCCGCTTTTTTGAGTACGGTGCAGGCAATTAAAGTAAACAAAAAGAAAGATGGTCTTTATCAAAATTCAGTTAAACAGGCATTTAATTTTGCCAAGAAGATAATTGAAACAGATACAGGTAAGGAAATTTATCAAAACTACCTCCATACACTTGAACTTGAGAGCAAGAGAAAAATAGAAATTCATCGTGATGATACGATTCCTACGGCTGCAAAATTTGAATTTGCTGAAAATTATGATCGGCCAAATCATGTACTAAGATACAAATCGAACTACCCTGCTGTAGAGCACCTGATCATGCACGAACTTGTTCATTTGGACTTGGTTGTTGAGGCCAGAAAAGAAGAGTTAAACCAGCTATTTATTTCGAAAAAGGAGCATAAAAATCTTTTTATCAAAGGATTAGAACAGACGGTTAAAAAATTGAATAAGATGGGAGTTGCCGATCAAATGATCGCAGATTATTGTTCTAGCCTATTTGACGGGATGAATCGTCAAGCTTTCAACGCTCCAATCGATTTATTCATCGAGAATTTCCTTTACACAGAACACCCTAAGTTGAGACCCTACCAATTTATTTCCCTCTACAATCTTGTGCAAGAGAGTTTAAAAGCTGTAACCGACAAAAAAATAGTTGAGTTGTCCCCCAAGGATATTCTTTCAAAAAGCAAAGTGTACAATGTAGTGAGTGCGCTTCAATTCAGAGATTTGTTTGGTTTAGACTTCATCAAAGATTTCCAAACTACTCCTTCCGAGCTAAAGCAGGCCAATCAATTTTATGAAGAATACCTGGAATACAAAGAGGACAAAGAACCT
The DNA here is from genome assembly GCF_965225875.1 of Haliscomenobacter sp. Taxonomy (GTDB): domain Bacteria; phylum Bacteroidota; class Bacteroidia; order Chitinophagales; family Saprospiraceae; genus Haliscomenobacter. The sequence continues at coordinate 3,460,339 of NZ_CBDDBS010000002.1, forward strand.
GCGGAAGAGTATGAATTGGTTTTGCATTGGGCTGAAGACTTGAAACTAGATAAATACTTTGAGTTGGTAAACGAATCGGAATACCGAAATAAAGACACTAAGACTAATCCTACGGCTTTAGAAACAACCTTGCCGAATAATGACTCCAAAGACCAGGAAATAAAAAAATTTGAGCAGTCGCAGCAAGCGATGGGGACCAACATGGCGGTAGTAATGTTTATGGTGGAAGCATTGCAATTCTTTGAAAAAATGCCTCAAAAACAAGTCAAAGAAATTGCTTTTGAAATTGCGATGAAAGGTGCCCAAGGTTTTAGACCTGATGGAAACGATTACCGCATTGCCCTCATACCCAACAAAGTCTTTTCGGGCTACCATATTCTGGCTTATTACTACGTAAGTTGGGCTCAGGCTATCCCGGAGATGCTTACCCAATTACAATTACCCTACGACAGTGAATATCAAGTGGCGTTGACCATTTTTAAACCCAATAAGCCATGACCGACCTCCAAGAAATCATTGATCGGCTAATAACGTTTAGAAATGATAGGGACTGGGAACAATTTCACAATCCCAAAGATTTGGCTCTGGCAATAAATATTGAAGCTGGAGAATTACTGGAACTCTATTTGTGGAAAAGTGCTGATGCTGCTGATCAGGAAAAGGTCAAAGAAGAACTGGCAGATGTTTTTTCATTTGCTTTTTTGTTGGCTCATCAATATGGCTTTGATGTCAAGCAAATCATTTTTGATAAGATAGCTAAAAATGCCGAAAAATACCCAGTCGAAAAGGCAAAAGGAAGTGCAAAAAAATACGATGAATTATGAAAGAAAGAGACTTATTTGAGATCAGAAATTATGAGTTCAATTTCGATCTATTCGATAAGTTCAGAGATCTTCATTATGCAAAAGATAATTGGCCTATTGTTTACATTTTAAGCAATTCAGAAATAAAACAGGCTTATGTTGGCGAAACCACAGATACTTACGCCAGGATGAGCAGCCATTTAAAAAATGATATAAAGAGCACGCTTACCTCAGTACACCTTATCTCTAGCGATAAATTCAACAAATCAGCAACTTTAGACATAGAATCAAACCTCATCAAATACATATCAGGAGATGGCCAGTTTAAACTCCTCAACGGTAACCTTGGACTAGCCAATCATAACTATTACCAGAAAAGGGAAATTTATTGGGAGCTTTTCAAATCAATCTGGAATGGACTGCGAGCCAAAGGCATAGCAAGACACGCCATTGATTACATTGACAACTCGGATTTATTCAAATACTCTCCCTACAAAACATTGTCTAGTGAGCAGAAGAATGGACTAAAAATCATTATGCAAAACCTACTGAATGACAATTGTCGGAATTTTATCATTGAAGGGGGAGCGGGTACAGGCAAAACAATTTTGGCTGTTTTTTTATTCAAACTGTTGAATTCTAGTCTTCAAGAAGTTAATTTCAAAGAGTTTGGAGAGGAGGAAAACGATTTTATTGAGCTCGTCAAAGCATTAAAAACAGCATTTCCGAATCCAAAAATGGCCTTGGTGGTCCCGATGTCGTCATTCAGGAACACCTTGAAAAAAGTATTTCGAAATGTAAAAGATTTGCACGCAAAAATGGTGGTTGGCCCTTCAGAAGTCGCTAATGAGTTTTATGACATAGTTATAGTAGATGAGTCTCATCGATTGAGAAGAAGGGTAAACTTAGGAACCTATTTTGGGGCATTTGATGCAGCCTGTAAAAAATTAGGTTTGGATAACAACCATTGTAGTGAACTGGACTGGATGGTACAAAAATCGAAAAAACTCGTATTGTTTTACGATGAGAACCAGTCAATTAAGCCATCAGACACAACAAAGGAGTCATTTGACAAGCTAAAAGCAGATAAAAAAACAAAAATTGAACGCCTGAAATCTCAATTTAGAGTAAAGGGAGGAAATGATTACATTCAGTATGTTGACGACTTACTTCGGTGTAAAAAAGTCAAAAATCAACAGCTTTTTGACTCAAAAGAATATGAATTTCTCCTGTTTGACTCAATCGAGGATATGGTTGATGAAATCAAACAGAGAGATCAAGAAAATGGATTATCCAGAATGATCGCAGGTTATTCATGGGAATGGATTTCAAAAAAAGATCAATCTTTATTCGACATCAAAATAGAAAATACCGAGTTAAAGTGGAACAATGTTGCTGATGACTGGATCAATTCTCCAAATGCGGTCAACGAGGTTGGGTGTATACATACAACTCAAGGTTACGATTTGAACTACGCTGGGGTCATTTTTGGCAATGAAATATCTTATGACAAGGCCAAAAATGAAATCGTCATTATCGAGAAGAATTACTTTGATAAATATGGAAAACAATCAATAAAAGACCCCAATCAACTCAAGGAATATGTGATTAATATTTACAAAACAATTATGCTAAGGGGCATAAAAGGGACTTATGTTTACGTTTGTGATCAGCATTTAAAAGAATATTTGGCTCAGTTTATTGGGAAATTTAAAATTCAAAATCAACCCAAAATACTCTCTTCAGATTCAGTAATTCCTTTCCGAAATTCGGTGCCTCTTTTCAGTTTAAAAGCAGCAGCCGGAGCTTTTAGTGAAGTTCAAGAAGTAAGTGATTTTACTTGGATTGAGTTGCCAACGAGGTACAAACCCTCACAAGACCTATTCGCATGCACAATCATTGGCGACTCGATGAATAAGGTTATTCCAAATGGCTCCATTTGCCTTTTTCGTAGATATACAGGAGGTTCTCGCAATGGTAAAATTGTTCTTGTAGAATTAACGGATATGCTTGATGCTGATACAGGATCTTGCTACACAGTGAAAGAGTACCAGAGCGTAAAAACAACTGATGGGGAGAATTGGAAACATAAAAATATTATTCTCAAGCCTTTATCGTATGATCAAAACTATAAAGAGATTGATTTTAACGATGAAGATGATTTGAACCTGCTGAAAGTGATAGGTGTATTTGAATCAGTGTTGTAATAGCCATATCGTGCGAACGTTTTCCCCCATTTTACTGTTCTATGGCATGAAAACCATACCTTTTATTAACTTTGCGTCCTGAAAAATAGCGATTGATGTTTCCCGAATACGATGTGATAGTAGTGGGGGCGGGCCATGCCGGTTGTGAAGCCGCGGTGGCCGCAGCAAATTTGGGCTCCAAAGTGTGCCTGGTGACGATGAACATGCAAACCATCGCCCAAATGTCGTGCAATCCAGCTATGGGCGGGGTAGCCAAAGGGCAGATTGTGCGGGAAATCGACGCTTTGGGGGGCTATTCCGGGATTGTGACCGACCATACCATGGTGCAGTTCCGCATGCTCAATCGCTCCAAAGGGCCGGCCATGTGGAGCCCGCGCGCACAAAGCGACCGCATGTTGTTTGCGCGCAAATGGCGCAACATGCTGGAAGCACATCCCAATGTAGATTTTTGGCAAGACATGGTCAAAGGGCTGGTCATTCGTGGCGGCATTGTACGCGGCGTGGTCACCAGCATGGGCCTTGAAATACCGGCCAAAGCGGTGGTGCTCACCAATGGCACCTTCCTCAATGGTATCATCCACATTGGCGAAAAACAGCTCGGCGGTGGCCGTTCAGGTGAAAGTGCCGCCAAAGGCATCACCGAACAATTGGTCGAACTGGGTTTTGAAGCTGGCCGCATGAAAACCGGCACTCCGCCCCGCGTAGATGGTCGCACGCTCAACTACGATGTGATGGAAGTGCAACCTGGCGACGAACAACCCAGCAAATTCTCCTACACTGACACACCACCGATCACCAAACAATTGCCTTGCCACGTGACCTACACCAGTCCGGAGGTACACGAGATGTTAAAAACGGGCTTTGATCGCTCACCGATGTTCAACGGGCGCATCCAGGGCCTGGGACCACGTTATTGCCCTTCAATTGAGGACAAAATCAACCGTTTTTCGGATAAAGATCGGCACCAGTTGTTTGTGGAACCCGAAGGTTGGGATACTTGCGAAATTTATGTCAACGGTTTTTCTTCTTCCTTGCCGGAAGATGTGCAATACAAGGCACTGCGCCTGATCCCGGGTTTTGAAAACGCCAAAATGTTTCGGCCCGGCTACGCCATTGAGTACGATTATTTCCCGCCGACCCAACTGGAATTGACGCTGGAGACACGACTGGTGAAAAACCTGTTTTTTGCCGGGCAAATCAACGGCACTACGGGTTACGAAGAGGCTGCTTGCCAGGGCATGATGGCTGGCTTCAACGCCCATTTGGCCATCCAGGAAGAGGAGCCGCTGATCATCAAACGTTCGGAGGGTTACATCGGTGTACTCATCGACGATCTGGTGAACAAAGGCACCCAGGAGCCTTACCGCATGTTTACCTCCCGGGCAGAATACCGCATTTTGCTGCGCCAGGACAACGCTGATTTGCGCCTGACGCCTCTGGCACACAAACTGGGCGTAATCGGCTCCGAAGAGCGCATGGAAAAGGTACGCAGTAAAGAAGCCGCCGCTCAGGCCATCGAGCGCTTTTTGGAAGAATACAGCATTGCGCCGGAGCAAATCAACCAATATCTGGAGTCGAAAGAAAGTTCAGCTACCCGGCAAAAGGTGAAGCTCTCTACCATTCTGCTGCGCCCCAACATTGGTTTGGACGAACTCCGCAACGTCGTGCCCGATCTGGATCAGTTCCTGCAAGTCCACGACCAAAGGAACATTGAACTGGCCGAAATCAACATGAAATACGAAGGCTACATCCGTAAGGAGCAAGAGCTGGTGGATAAAATGAATCGCCTGGAGGAAGTGAAATTGTGGGAGACGCTGGATTACCATACCCTGCCTTCCTTGTCCATAGAAGCCCGGGAAAAATTGACGCGTATGCGCCCGCGTACGATCGGGCAGGCCAGTCGGATCAGCGGGATTACGCCGTCGGATATTTCCGTGTTGTTGGTGCACATGGGGCGGTAGGGGCAATCCTAGGTGGTTGCCCCTACCACACCGGAGGCCTGCAATAAAGGGCAATCACGTAGGGTTGCCCCAACGAGGAGATTTTTCATTAAATAAAAATACCGTTATGTATCCAATGCTTGTACACTCCCATTCTGGTTTGCGCTGGGTGGTTTTAGTATTGTTGCTGGCCGCCATTTTTAATGCCGGAACCAAGATGGGAGGCAAAGCCAGCTATACCGATAAAGACAAAAAACTGGGTTTGTTTGCCCTGATCTTTAGCCACATCCAATTGGTGATTGGGATCGCCCTTTATTTCATCAGCCCCAAGGTGCAGACTTTCCGTTTTTTCAGAATGGAGCATTTGGCGATGATGATTATTGCCATTGCGCTGATTACGGTTGGTTACAGTCGCGCCAAGCGCAAGGCTGATGATGCTGGTAAATTCAAAACCACCTTTTGGTTTTATTTGATCGCTTTGCTGGCTATTTTGGCGGGGATTCCGTGGCCGTTTATGGGTTATGGAAGTGCGTGGTTTTAACACCACTACATGAAGCTTAATGAATGAAAGTCAGGGCATTTTGGACTAGATACCAAAATGCCCTGGCTCGTTTTTTCGCCTAGAAAGAAACTTTTTTGGAATAAACCTGTTTCAAAAATAAAAGTTATCTTAGCGAGCATAAACAGCAAAAAAAATTTGATGAAGCATTTTGCCTCCATCTTTTTCTTGATCATCATGATCCTGAATGCAACGCTGCCATTGGTAGAGCAGTTGCAAAGTAAGGATTTATATGAATTGGTCGAGGCTGGAGGAGATGATGCCGATGACGAAAACAAGAGCGAAAAAGAAGGCGAAAATGAAAAAGAGGGTGAAAAAGAACAAGAATTAGAGAAAAAATCAATTACGCTGCCTGCTTATTTATTGGTCAGACATGATGACTACCAACTTCAACGGTTCAATAGATCAATTTTTCCTTTAAACGAATTGCCTGAATCTGAGCTTTACACCTCACTGCTCGAATTACCTCCCGAGGCCTAATTTGCGCCTCAGTTTCCATTTAATAGACTTCATCTAAAATTCCTAGCTGGGTGGTATTGTAATCACCCAGGTTCCTAAGCGTGCATTGCACGTCAAATTTTGCTTGCAACATGAGTAACAGATCAATGTATTTTAAAACGGATATCCAGGCCGGGGTAGTAGTATTTCTGGTCGCATTGCCCCTGTGTCTGGGGATTGCCCTGGCTAGTGGGGCACCACTTTTTGCAGGTATCATTTCCGGGGTAATTGGGGGGATCGTTGTGGGCCTCCTCAGTAAATCACAATTGAGTGTTTCCGGTCCTGCCGCAGGGCTTACTGCGATTATTTTGGCCGCAATCGGGACGCTGGGCTCGTACCAAACTTTTTTGGTGGCAGTTGTATTGGCGGGCGCCATTCAAATTCTTTTAGGCTTAGTCAAGGCAGGTACCATTTCCAATTATTTCCCATCCAATGTCATTGAAGGGATGTTGACAGCAATTGGCATCATCATTATTCTCAAACAATTGCCCCATGCCATTGGGTACGATGTGGACAATGAGGGGGACTTCTTTTTTATCGAAAAAAATACGGGCCACAACACGCTTTCAGCGCTGATTGATGCGATTAACTTCGCGCATCTGGGAGCAATCGTGATTACTTTGGTTTCTCTCGCCATTTTAATTGCTTTTAATCGGGTGGCCTTTCTCAAAAAATTGAAAGCATTACCCGGTGCGCTGGTGGTAGTTGTTGTAGGGGTACTGATCAATGAGTTCTTTAAGGCTTCCGGGTCTAACCTGGCGATTGGACAAGAACATTTGGTCAGTTTACCCGTGCCCAAATCTTTTGATGATTTTGTCGGGCAGTTTTCTCTACCCAATTTTGCAGAAATTACCCGGCCTGATGTGTGGATAGTCGCATTGACCATTGCGGTGGTGGCAAGTATTGAAACGCTGTTGTGTATTGAAGCGTCCGATAAACTAGACCCCTTGAAACGTTACACAGATACCAACCGGGAATTGTTGGCCCAGGGCACAGGTAACATCCTGAGTGGCTTATTGGGCGGCCTGCCAATGACTTCTGTGATTGTACGAACCTCTGCCAATATCAATTCCGGAGGGCGGACCAAAACAGCAACCATTGCCCACGGAATTCTGCTTTTACTGGCAGTGCTCAGCATTCCCATGATTCTGAATAAAATCCCTCTGGCTTGTTTGGCAGCGGTATTGCTGATGATTGGTTACAAATTAGCCAGTCCCACCGTATTCAAACACATGTGGAAGAGTGGCAAATACCAGTTTATCCCTTTCATCATCACTGTGGTGGCTGTGGTTTTTACCGATTTGTTGGAAGGTGTAGCGATTGGCCTGGTCGTCAGTGTGTTCTTCATTTTGAGAGCTAACCTGAAGCTTGCTTATTTTTTCAAAAAAGAAGAATATCACCAAGGCGAAGTCATCACCATCAAGTTGGCTCAGGAAGTCTCCTTTTTGAACAAAGCAGCCATCAAACAAACCTTAAACCATTTGCCTACTCAAAGTAAAGTGGTAATCGATGCAACAGATACCTTTTACATTGACCATGATGTAGTTCAGTTGATCAAGGATTTTTTGAACATCGGTTCGAAGGATAAAAACATTCAGGTATCATTGGTCGGGTTCAAAGATGAATACACCATGGAATTTTCGACCCACGTTTCGTCCAACTAAAAAAATGAAAAGACACATGAAAGCACATACATCAGTCACTCAATCTTCAATCACTCCCCTACAAGCCATCGAGTTTTTAAAGGAGGGCAATGAACGATTTGTCAACAATCTAAAAGCCAACCGTGATTTGCTTCAGCAAGCCAACGAAACCCGTGATGGGCAATGGCCTTTTGCGGTAATTCTGAGCTGTATAGACAGTCGTACTTCGGCAGAGTTAATTTTTGACCAGGGTTTAGGCGATATTTTTTCCATACGGATTGCTGGCAATGTGGTCAATACCGACATCATTGGTAGTTTGGAATTCGCCTGCAAAGTTGCCGGTTCAAAACTGATTGTGGTATTGGGCCACAGCAAATGTGGGGCCATTAAAGGTGCCTGCGACCATGTGGAAATGGGCAACTTGACGGAGCTCTTGTCTAAAATTCAGCCTGCCGTTTACGAGGAAGATTCCACCAACGACAAATCCAAGCGGAATTCAAAAAACCCGGAGTTTGTGGAAAATGTGGCCACCATCAACATTCGGCGTTCGGTGAAAGCTATCGTGAACCGCAGTTACATTCTGGAGCAAATGATCGAGGCGGGTGAAATTGCGATCATCGGAGCCAAACACAATTTGGATACAGGACATGTGGATTTTCTGGAAGATACGCTGGTATCCTGCAAAACTGAGGTCATGGCCCAGCTTGCTTAAAGTACGCTCTTTTATTATAAGGCTGTTTTATGTTATTCCAATACAAATCCGGCAGCTCGACTTCTGGTCGACTGCCGGAATTTATTTTGACCTCTATGTAAACTGCACGTTGCTAATTCATAAAAGCAGCATTGAAACTCCCAAAATCTCCAGTTCCTTTCCAATCGATAACCTGACCAGCTTCGTTGAAAGTCCAAACAAAGGAAGCCTTTACACTGAAAGATTTCCCCGTGCTATTGTTCATGCCATCGTGTTGAACCTCATTGATGACCTGATTGCCTTCCTCTTTGAAATTTGAAGGTTGGAAGTTAATGGTTTGGGTTGTGCTACCTAGGGCCATGAAAAACTGTAGTACTCCATCCTTGCCCTTAAAAGTACCTCCAGAGGGCGCTACTTTTGGGTCGGCACCATTGAAAAAAGTAACGTCATCGGCCAATTGGGCCAAAATTCCTGGTACATCGCCTTGAGCGAAACAAGAGTAGATTTGTTGTACGGTTGCAAGATTGTTTGCCATGATTGTTGATTTAGGTGTTGTTCTTTGATGGAGCAAAGTTCAACCTAAACACCAGGCGTCGCAATCCGCTGAACTAGGGAATTTGTAATCCCTGAAAAAGGGGAGAATGACTTTTTTGCTTGTACAAGCTGGGACTGAGTCCATATTTCTGTTTAAAGGCTGTAGCAAAATATTCAGCGTTGTTGAAGCCGCATTGGTAGGCAATGTCGGCAATGGGTTTTGATGTGTTCTTTAACAACATTTCGCTGTGTTTGAGTCGCACATTGAGCACGTACTGGTGGGGCGATACCGAGGTGTAGCGCTTAAAAAGCCTACTGAAGTGAAAGGGGCTGGCATAAGCAAAACTGGATAAGTCAAACAGTGAAAAGTCGTTGTGAAACTGTTGGTGGATGTAATCCTTGGCCCGTTCGATGATGGGGAAATGGAATTTTTTCGGCGTGTAGTTAGTAACATCCGGCTGGTTCACTGTTGCCTTTTTTACCATACAATCCACCAATTCAAAGACCAGGCCGTCCAACTCAATCTGGCTCAAAAAAGGGTATTGCAACAACTGATGGTGCAGGTATTCTACCACCGGATCAGCCTTGAGCAACTGAGTCAGGGCATTTTGATTGGCGAAAAATCCGGTACAATCCAATTGTAGTTCTTCCAATAAACGCAGGTAAAAATCATTTGAAAAATTAAGCACGGTGCACTGGGCTGATGTTGCTTTCATCCGGTATTCGTAATCCGGCTTGTCAACGAGGATATGCCCAGTGTGCAAATCAAAGGATTGTTTCGCTACCTCGAATTGCACACCACCCGTTTTTACCAACATGAGGCAAAAGCAGTCATTATACCCTTTAAGGGGGCCCTTGTCTTGTGAAAAGTCGCAGGATAAGGCTTTGATTTCGTAAAAATCGGAACTGAAAAGATGCTGCCCAGTCACTTTTTCAACCTCGACCATAAGCCAGTCTTTTTAACAAATATAGGGCATTATGCAGCACCAAAACTGCTTTTAGATGTAGTGGGTTTGGGTTTTTGAAAATGAGCAAGAAATCAAAGGTTCTTCGCCAGCTATTACGATACTTTTGGCGTCGAATCAAATCAATATATGATGCGAAATCAACAAATCTTCCTCAACCTTTTGCTGGTAATGGCGCTGAATGCATGCAATAAACCAGCACCAAAGCAAGCAAAAATGACTGATGCGAACCTGACCCAGGACCGGGAAATGCTGAGCCAACTCAATGCCCAATTCATCAAAAATTATGTTACCCAGAATGTAAAGGCCCATAGTGAGATCATTCACGAAGATTTTGTGTGCATCGAAAACAGCGGAAAGGTCATCGGGCGGGATGAATACTTGAAAAACTGGGCAAGCGATTATCAGAATAGCGGCGTAGACTCGTTTACCTACACCGATGAGCACATCCGTATTTTTGGAAATGTGGCCCTGGTTCGTTCCAAATCTGTATACACTTACCAAAAAGATGGGCAATCCCTGACTGGCTACTCAGTGTACACCGATACCTACCTGAAGGAGGACGGAAAATGGCGCTGCGTACAAGCGCACATGACACCAGTGAGGTAGTGGGTGCTGTCAACTCTTTAAAGGAGGGTTTTTGCTTAGCTGGTACAAGTCTCCAGACTTGTACCAACATTTTCGCGTCTCTGACGCACAAGCAGCGCAAAAATATTGAGCTAGTACACTTCAGAGACGTGCTGATATTGGTACAAGTCTGGAGACTTGTACCAGCTAAGTGCCTGAAGTTAGAACTGATCGCCCCTCTTTCTTATGGAGCTCCCCGACTTTGTCTTTTGCAAATGGTTCTATGCCTATCCCATCACCTTCAACAGCCCTTTTTTAAACACCTCCAGTTCTTCCATTTTTCCGGTGCTGACCCGACACCATTCTGAAAGGGGTAAAAACGGACGGCCCACCTCAATGCCCTGTGTCCGCATGTCGCGGATAAAGCCGTTGATGTCTTTGCCGGTTTTAAAAAACACAAAATTGGTGTGGCTCCGCACATAGGGCAATTTCAGGGAATCAAGGGTTTGGCAAATCAATGACTTACCTTCAGCGTTTTTCTGCAGGCTAAAGCGGTAAAAGTCCTGATCGGCGAGAGCCGCACTGGCAGCGTGTAGCGCCAGCATATTGGGCTGATCGATCTGTACTGCCCGGATGCGGCGGATGAGATCTGGACGTGCAATCAAATAGCCAATGCGCATACCCGCCATGCCGTAGACCTTTGAAAAGGTGCGCGAAACAATCACGTTGGCGTTCTTTTTGACCAACTCCACCATGCTGGGGTAACCCGGCTCAGTAATGTAATCAAAGTAAGCTTCATCACTGAACACTACCGTACGTTTGGAAACTGTTTCACAAAAATCCCTCATCCTGGCAGCAGGCAGGATACTTCCGGTGGGATTGTTGGGATTACAGATGAATACCAGACGGGTATTGGCCGTCACCCGGCGTTCCATCTCTTCGAGGTCAATCGAAAGATCGGCATTGTTCATCACCGGAACTCGATTCACATAGCCACCCATCGCTTCAGCGTAAGTCATCAAGGCATCAAAAGTAGGGGCAGGGGCGATGACTTCTCCTTCGAAAAGGCGTAGCGCAATCGCGGTGATTTTTAGCCCTTCGGTGGAACCGACGGTGAGGAGTACCTGGTCGGGGCTAACCCCTTCTTTGGCCGCTACTTTTTCCACTATAGACCCTGTTTCGGTAAAAGTGTACCGACAGGCTTTGTCAAAAGCATTCGTGATGGCCTTGCGTACGAATTCTGATGGGCCATAAGGATTCTCGTTGGAATTCAGTTTGGCGATGATGCCTGGTGGCAGGTGGTTCAGGGAAGCTAAAAAACCTTCAAAAGAAGCAGCTTTTCCTGCAACACTCATCAAAGGTAAGGCGCTGGAAGCCAGACCCGCGGTTCTGAGCCATTGACGGCGAGAGAGATTGGACATAGGTGATGGTTTTATGGTTAAGTTAGAAGCTGATAGGGGCGATAAAAAATAAATTGTTCACTTTGCCAAAGGATTAGATGAGTAAACGTTTCACTTTAAGTGTCTTATCTAATCCTTTGGCTCAAGAAAAATGAACATTTATTTTTGCCGCACTACTTAGCGTGCAAATTAACAATTTTGAAGGATTGCTCACTTTTACGCTCTTCTCTCACTTAACTTCTCAATATTTTCCATCAACTACTTCGATTCAGGTCGATTAGGTAAGGCCTTGGATGGTCTCTCCAATGTGGTGGATGGCTTCAGCGTAAGTCTCAATTCCATGCGCAACATTGGGGAAAACTTTGACCTCCTTTAAGTTGCTCAATTTTGCCTGGGCATTGCTAATGGATTTTTCAAAGGGGAAGAGCAAGTCCTGATCTCCTTCGAGCAAGTAAGTAGCAACCTGCACCTGTTCCAATTGATCGTCCATGTAATAAGGTTTCTGAGTCTTGTCCAGGTAACGAGTCAAGGCAAACACTTCATAGTCGATAATGAGTTTTTCGGAAGCTGGCGAGAGTTGGTGAGTGGGTTTGCAAAACACTGCCTTATCTAAAAACTTACTTACGTTTTTTCGGCTGGGCGAAAGGATGGGTAATAAATTGTAATAAAGGTTTTTTAAAGTAAGAGAAAAAGCTTGTAAACAGCCTGGATTGAGCAGGAAGGCGGCCTTGATTTTTTCTGGAGCTACAATGCCCAGTTTCATACAAATCAAACCGCCAAAAGAGGCTCCCGCTACATAGCTTTGTTCAATATTCAGGCCATTGAGCACTTCCACCGCCCATTCACCATAACCCAATCCTTTGATATCCGGCGAATTGCCATCACTGAGGTTGGGCAGGCCATTGGTTTCAACGAGGTAAATGCGCATGTCCTTGCCGAGCTGATCCAAACCCCGGTCAAAATCCCAAAACAAGGCAGTGGTACGTGCGCCAGGAAAAATGACCAATGGCTCCAAATCGGTACGCTGCAGATTGAGTCCCCAAACCTGCGTTTTGCCAAGGGAGGTAGCGAGTTCGATGCGTTGGTATTGGCGATTGTTGCTTTGTTCCAGTTCGGATACCCATTGCTTGAACCACAAAAGGTCTTTTTCGGGATCTTTGAAAGAAGAGCGATTTTTAATTTCCATACAAATTGAGGGTTTTGGGTGGGCAAAGGTATAAGAATCTCCTCAATTCGCGGCGCACTCAGTCCTTTTCCGACAAAGCCTGGATATTTTCCTGCAACTGTTCTAACAAATCCCCAAACAATCTGCGATTCACCAATTTGGTAAACCACCAAAACAGGGGCGTCACCACTACCATTCCCAACAGCAATGGAAGCATGAAGCTTTGGGTTTGTAGAATATCTATGATCCCCCGATCCGGGCGGATCAGCATATAAAAAAAGCCCAACGCAAAAGACATTGGGTAAATGAACCAACCAAGAATGGCATCAATGCGGATGTTACTTTTGACGGTTTGATAATAAGTCTGCAAGGTTTGTAACAAATTTCCATCCATGTCAACGGCCTTTCGCTGAAGCTGCCAAAGTTGCCAGCCACTAAACAGGAGGGCCAGGCTATAGTACAACAAAATGCTAAGGGCAATGGGCAGTTTTTCGGGATAATTCCAGTTGTACCCCATGAACCCTAGAGCCAGTAATAGATAAACAATGACTGCATAAAGCCTGAATCGAATGACCCGCTTTACCCCGGCCAGGGGGGCTCGAGAGCCATGCTGCAAGGCCTCCATAATTTCAAGTTCTGAAAGCGGAGGCGCGGCCAGATTGGTTTCCTGCAATTTGTTCCATTCTTGCTGCAAATCCATAGTACTTATATTTTGGAGCTGCTCCAGTTTTTTAAACGTTGCACCACACTTTGTTTGGCACGATGCAAACGCACGGTTGTGTTGTTTTTGTTCAGCCCGGTCACCTCGGCAATTTCTTCGTTGTCGTATCCATCCAGATGCAGGGTAATGATCACACGGTCTATTTCGTTCAATTGTTTGATGGCCAACCACAATAGTTCGCTGTCTTCGGAGTTTTGCCTGGCAGGCTCTGAAGCCAGATCCAATTGACTGGGCAATTCACTGATGGGCACCCGTTGCCTGCGGCGAAAAGTAAGCACCGTATTGAGGCTGATGCGGTACAACCAGGTGGAAAAAGCTGCCTCACCTTTGAAGCCTGCATAGGATTTCCAGGCCTGCAACAAGACTTCCTGATACAGGTCACGCCGATCCTCAGGGTGATCCACGTACAAGTGAATGACCTTATGGATGATCCCCGCATTTTGTTGCACCAATTGGACAAATTCTTTTTCCACGCAAAAAAATTAAGCCTGGGCTGAAATATTTTTAGTTAAATGAAGACAAGTTAATGAGTTGTCAATGAAAGTAAAAAATTACGACAACTGCCAAATTTTTGCGCGATTTGCAGTATCATTGAGCGCGTTAATCAACAATGCCAGAACCTATGCTCTTGAATTACATTCACTGGAATGCTTCTCCAGAAATTGTTTCGATTGGCCCCATTACCCTGCGTTGGTATGGATTGCTTTTTGCCTCCGGCTTTTTGCTCGGCTTATTCATTGTCCGCAAGATGTTTTTAGCGGAAAAGGCTCCGGAAGAATGGCTGGACAAAGCTTTTGTGTATGTAGTCGTGGGCGCAGTCGTGGGTGCACGTTTGGGGCATGTCTTTTTTTACGACTGGCCTTATTACAGCCAACATTTGAGCGAAATTCCAATGGTGTGGAAAGGTGGTTTGGCCAGTCACGGTGGGGCGATCGGGGTGATTTTGGCACTGTGGATTTTTTCCAAACGGGTGTCCAAAAAATCCGTGTTGTGGATTCTGGACAAAGTAGTGGTGCCTACGGCGCTGGCAGGTTGTTTCATTCGATTGGGCAACTTGATGAACTCTGAAATTCTGGGTAATCCCACCACTGCAAGCTGGGGATTTATCTTCGAGCGGGTAGATGGGCCCAATGGTTTGCCCCGGCATCCGGTGCAATTGTATGAGTCATTGAGCTATTTGATCAGTTTTGTTGTTCTATATTATACCTACTGGCGCACCGAAAAACGCCACAAGCCGGGCTACATGTTCGGCTTGTTCATGATTTTTATCTGGGGCATCCGGATTGTCATGGAGTTTTTCAAAACCAGCCAGGGCGGCTTTGAAACCGCATTTAATAATGTTTTGTCTACTGGCCAGTTGCTCAGTATCCCCTTTGTGTTGATCGGGTTGTACTTTGTGCTCAGGCCGGTAAAGGTGGCGTAATTGCGGATTGCAGATTTTGGATTTCGGTTGGCGCAAAACACTACCCGAAATCCAAAATCCCGAAATCCGAAATCATCAAGATGAAGGACGTTCAAATTCTCCGCGTGTTTTTCCTGGGGGTGATGGCCATCATCGGGATCTTGTCTTTGCAGACATACTGGGTGGTCAATACCTGGAACATCAACGAGGAGGAGTTCAATGGGCAAGTTCATCGGGCTCTGTATCGTGTAGCCCACGCTATTGCTGATACCAACGACATTATTCTGCCTGCCAGTAACCTCATCAAGCAACGCAGCGGCAATTATTATATCGTCAATACTGAAACCGAGATTAACCCTTCTTTACTGGAATTTTACTTGCAAAAAGAACTGGAGAAGCAGCAACTGCGCATTGACTTTGAATATGCGGTTTTTGATTGCAGCAACCGCCAGATGGTGTACGGCAACTATTGTGCCTATGGGCAGGATTGTAAATCTTCAAAGGCTGTACAGCAGAATTTACCTTTCGATCATGAGTTTACCTATTACTTTGGTGTCCGTTTTCCTACCCGCAACAATTTCCTGTTTGGGAAAATGCAGATTGCCCTGATCATGACGGGGATTCTGTTCATTACCGTTTTGTTTTTTGCGTATTCCTTGTGGGTGATTTTCCGGCAAAAACGTTTTTCGGAAATGCAGAAGGATTTCATCAACAACATGACGCATGAGTTCAAGACGCCCCTTTCCACCATTCAAATTGCTGCCGACGTTTTTCTCAGACACGAAGAAGTTCAAAAAGACCAGCGTTTGGTTCAGTATGCGGGCATCATCAAAGAGCAAAACTCTCGCCTTAACCAACAGGTAGAGCGGGTTCTGGACATTGCTCGTTTTGAAAAAGACAATTTTGACCTGCATCAGGAATGGCTGGATTTACCAGATTTGATCCAGACCGTTTGTGGCAGTGTTCGATTGCGGGTACAGGAGCGAGGCGGTACTTTGACCTTGAATTTGGATCAAAACCTGGAACCCATCTGGGCCGATCGTTTCCATTTGACCAATCTGTTGCACAGTTTGCTCGACAATGCCATCAAATACAGCAAGGAGGCGCCACAAATTGAGTTGTCTCTGCAGAATTTGGGGGCATCTACTATGCAACTCAAAATACAGGACCACGGCATTGGTATCGCCAAGGAATACCAGGCCAAAATATTCGAAAAATTCTATCGCGTCCCTACCGGGAACGTACATAATGTCAAAGGATTTGGATTGGGTTTGTACTATGTGCAACGCATCTGTTTAGCCCATGGTTGGAAAATCCGCTTGCACAGTGATGCTGGAGAAGGCACCTGTATGGCCATCCAAATTCCCAGAACCCATCCCAAAAACACACCCGTTTATGAAAGCGCACCTGCTGTACGTTGAAGACGACGCCAGTTTGAGTTTTGTGACCCGCGACAACCTGGAGATGAACGGGTACAAAATCACTTGTTGTATGGATGGCCGCCAGGCCATGGAGGTGGTCAAAAATGAACGTTTTGACCTTTGTATCCTGGATGTGATGCTGCCCGAAGTGGATGGTTTTACCATCGCGAAAGAAATCCGCAAGTACGACGCTGAAGTGCCCATCTTGTTCCTGAGTGCCAAATCGCTCAAAGAAGACCGCATCGAAGGCCTGCGCATTGGTGGCGATGATTACCTGACCAAACCCTTCAGCATCGAAGAACTGCTGCTGAAAGTGGAAATATTTCTGCGCCGTCGGCACATGGTGGCGCCTCAAATGCCCAAGATGATCCGCATCGGGCAATACCTCTTTGACTACACCAACCTCACCCTGGAACAAAACGGAGAACTGCGCCGCCTCACCCAACGCGAAGCTGACTTACTGCGCTACCTGATGAGTAACCGGGGACAGGTCATTCGCCGCTCAGCCATTCTGGAACAGATCTGGGGCGAAGACGATTATTTTTTGGGCAGAAGCCTGGATGTGTTTATTTCCCGTTTGCGCAAGTACCTGCAAAAGGATGAAGGGATCAAAATTGAGAATGTGCACGGGATTGGGTTTCAGTTTGTGTGTCCAGAGTAAGTTTCCCAGAAAACCCTTAACTTACCCCAAATCCTCCATCATGTCGCAACTACACTACCGCAACTGCAACCTTTGCGAAGCCATGTGTGGCCTTGAGATCAAACTCGAAAATGGCCAGATTACCAGCATTGCTGGCGACAAGAACGACCCCTTCAGCCGTGGCCACATTTGCCCCAAGGCCGTTGCCCTCAAAGACATTTACGAAGACCCCAATCGGCTCAAAACCCCGATGAAAAGAACCCCGCAGGGTTGGCAGGCCATTTCCTGGACGGAAGCGATGGATGCCGTCGTGGAAGGCATCCAATCCATTCAACAAAAATATGGCAACAATGCTGTGGCGCTTTACCAGGGCAATCCCTCGATCCACAACCTGGGTACCACCCTGAACTCTCCGGCTTTTGCCAAATCGCTGCGCAGCAAAAACCTGTACTCCGCCACCTCTACCGATCAACTGCCCCATCATTATGCCTCCTGGCAGTTGTTTGGGCACCCTTTGTTGATTCCCATTCCAGACATTGACCATACGCAGTTTATGCTGATCATCGGCGGTAATCCCATCGCCTCCAATGGAAGTATGATGACCGTGCCCGATGTAGCGCATCGCCTCAAGGCCATCCAAAAGCGTGGAGGCAAAGTAGTCGTCATCGATCCCCGCTACACCGAAACGGCGGAAATAGCCGACCTGCACCATTTCATCAAGCCCAATGCCGATGTATTGCTGCTCCTGGCCATGATCCAGGTTTTGTTTGCGGAGCAAAAGGTAAACTTGAAGCAGCTTGAAGACTTTACTGATGGTGTCGCCGACATCCAAGAAGCCAGCGCGGCATTTACCCCGGAACGGGTGGCCACAGCCACCGGAATTCCTGCGGAAGCAATTCGGCAATTGGCCCGCGATTTTGCAGCAGCAGAAAGCGCAGTTTGTTATGGCCGGGTAGGAGTGTCCACACAAGTGTACGGTGGACTTTGTCAGTGGTTGATCAATGTCTTGAACATTCTCACCGGTAATCTGGATCGGGTAGGAGGAGCCTTGTTCACCAAACCCGCGGTGGACTTCATCGCCCGAGGCAAATACGAACAGCGTTTTGCGCGCTGGTACTCCCGCGTAAGGGGCTTGCCTGAGGCATTGGGTGAATTACCCGTTGCTGCCCTGGCCGAAGAAATGTTGACTCCCGGAGAGGGCCAAATCCGCGCTTTGATCACCAGCTGCGGCAACCCAGTTCTGTCCACACCCAATGGAACCCAACTGGAAAAAGCACTGGCTGGCCTGGATTTTATGGTGAGCATCGACATTTACATCAATGAAACCAGCAGCCATGCGCACATCATTTTGCCGCCAGCGACGGGTTTGGAAGTTCCCCATTACGACTTGACTTTCCACGTGCTGGCCGTGCGCAATACAGCAAAATATTCTCCAGCTTTGTTTGAAAAAAGCCCGGATGCCCGGCATGATTACGAAATTTATCAGGAATTGGCGCATCGACTGAGTGGCAATTCTGAGTCTTTTCAGGCCGAGCCACCAGAGGAGAAGTTGAATCTTGGCTTGATGTTTGGCCCTTATGGTCTTTCGCTGGATCAACTAATCGCCAACCCACACGGGATTGATCTGGGGCCGTTGGAGCCTAGTTTGCCCCAACGATTGTTCATTCCAGGAAAACGTATTCCCCTGGCCCCAGCAGATTTGGTTAAAGACTTGCAACGTGTCGAGGTCTTGTTGAGCGAGCCTCAAGCAGCTACTGATTTTCCATTTCTGCTCATCGGCAGGCGGCACCTACGCGACAACAACTCCTGGATGCACAATTCCGAACGCCTGATGCGGGGCCGCAATCGCTGTACCCTGCAAATGCACCCACAGGATGCGGAGCAGCTCCAGTTGCAAGACCATCAGGTGGTCAAAGTTAGCTCCCGGGTGGGTGAAATCGAGATGCCATTGGAAATCAGCACCTCCATCATGCCCGGGGTAGTCAGTATGCCGCATGGATACGGGCATTCCAGACAGGGGGTACAACTCGATGTAGCCAAACAATACGCGGGAGCCAGCATCAACGACCTTACCGATGAATATGTTTTGGATGAGTTGACTGGAAATTCAGCCTTTAGTGGAGCAAAAGTCAGGGTGACCAGCCTTTAAACTTTTTATTCTTTCAATTGTATCCATAGATTAGACTTTATGAACCGAACATTCTTCCATCATAAAGCCTAATTACGACTGTAGTCGTTCGAGCATAGAAACCTGATAGGCATGAAAATTGGCATTGTATGCTATCCCACATATGGTGGTAGCGGCGTCTTGGCAACTGAACTAGGTTTAGCACTGGCCAGAAATGGACACGAAATCCATTTCATCACGTATAAACGCCCAGCCCGGCTTACCCATTTCCACGAAAATGTATATTTCCACGAAGTTGATACCGAGCAATACCCTCTTTTTGAATATACCCCTTACGATACGGCATTGACCAGCAAACTGGTCGATGTAGTGCAACACGAAGAGTTAGACCTACTACATGTGCACTATGCTATCCCCCATGCTGCCGTAGCCTACATGGCCAAAAAAATCCTCTTGACCCAGGGGCGCTACATCCCGGTGGTAACCACCTTGCACGGTACGGACATCACCCTGGTGGGCAAAGACAAATCTTTTGCCCCGGTCGTGGAGTTTTCCATCAACAAATCGGATGGCGTAACTGCCGTATCCAATAGCCTGCGCCAACAAACCTACGACACCTTCAATTTGACCCGGGAAATCGAAGTGATTTACAACTTCATTGATTTTTCCCGCTTCCGCAAAAGCAACAAAGACCACTTTAAAAAAGCTATTGCACCAAAAGGGGAACGTATCCTCATCCACGTATCCAATTTCCGCAAGGTAAAACGCATCAACGACGTGGTGCAGGTCTTCCATCGTGTCAATCAACAGATGCCTTCCAAGTTGCTGTTTATTGGCGACGGCCCTGAGCGTCGCGTTGCCGAAGACCTCTGTCGGGAACTCGACCTTATTGACGACGTTCGTTTCCTCGGCAAACAGGATGCGATTGAAGAACTGATGGCAGTGGCGGATGTATTCATCATGCCCTCTGAAAGTGAAAGTTTTGGTTTGGCTGCATTGGAAGCCATGGCCTGTGAAGTCCCGGTGATTTCAACCAACGCTGGCGGCTTGCCTGAGGTGAACATTCACGGGGTCACTGGTTTTTTGAGCGATGTTGGAGATGTGGATGATATGGCTAAAAATGCGATTACCATTCTGAGTGACGACGCAGTATTGGCCGAATTCCGAGCCAATGCCCTGGCTCAAGCCAAACGTTTTGACATTGAAGAGATCCTTCCGCTTTATGAGGCTTATTATGAGTCTATTTTAAAAGCTGCAGTGTATTAGCTTTTCATATGAGCATCCTGGTTTTGAACAAAGGTTGGTTGACTACGGTGCAAGACCTGGGGCGACCAGGCTATGCCCAATACGGCATCAACCGCTCAGGTGCGATGGACCCCTTGGCTTTACAGGCAGGCAATTATCTGGTACACAACGAGGGCTCAGAAGCTGCACTGGAAATTTGTTTCCCCGCTTCCGGTTTTTTATTCCTTGAACCCACTCTAATGGTTTTGGCGGGTGCCGATTTTGGAGCCAGCATTGACGGAAAACCAATTAGACCTTACCAACCAGCCTGGGTAGGGACAGGAGCAGAATTGCATTTTCAACACAAACATTGGGGGCAATACGCCTACCTATGTGTACATGGTGGTTTTGACTTGAAACCTTGGCTGAGTAGCCAAAGCACCAATCTCAAGGCTACACAAGGTGGCTGGCAAGGCAGAGGTCTGCAAAAAGGAGATGTTTTGCCTTTGATAAAAACAGCATCATCCATTGCAGAAGAGACAAGAATAGCCAGTTATTATGCTAAGCTGGTACCCTTCTACGACTCAAAATCCATTCGCTTTATTCCCGGTCAACACTTTGAAGTGCTGACTCAGGCAAGCCAGGCGCTATTGTCAACCCAAAATTGGAAAATCACTCCAGCCAGCGATCGGATGGGGTACCGCCTGCAAGGAGAACGCTTACAATTGATCCAGGAGCAATCCCTACTGTCGGCAGGGTTAAGCCGGGGCAGCATTCAGCTGCCACCGAATGGTCAGCCCATTGTATTGATGGCGGATCATCAAACTACGGGCGGCTATCCGATTTTAGGGCAGATAATTCAGGCGGATTGGCCTAAATTGGCACAAAAGGGGCCGGGGCAAAATTTTCAATTTCAGCCAACAACGCTGGCCTACGCTGCGCATGCACTTCAGCGACAAATCATGGGATTGAATCAAATTAGGTGGGGTGCCAGCTTGGCTTTAAAACCTTTTCAATCGCGGTAATTGTACGATCATATCCGAATCATCTTCCAGTCGGGCAAGGTCAGTAGGACTCAAATCTAAATCCACTTTGAGTTTGGCTGAGCTGGGGTGAAGCAGTGCCAAAACCACTAATCCAATCCCTGCAATACCCAAAAGCACCAGATTGCCCGTGAGCAGATAAAAAACGACCGTTAGCAGGAGGGCACCTTCGATCAAAGCAAAACGAATGATTGTAGCTGCGCGATAGGTATTCAACTTGTCACTCAAACTGTTCTGCTGCTTTGCCGCCTGGACGCGCAGCCCAAAAAGCCAATAACTAATCGCCACCGCAATGGCCAAATAAACCGCCGCGATATTGACGAAAAGGGCTGCATTGTCATTGGGTTTGAAATCTGGAACCGGGATCAACACAAAATGGGTAACTAGCCCAAAAATGATCACTGCTGCCGTCATGGACAAATGCAAGAGGCGTAAGATGGAAAAATATTGCTTGAAATTCTGTTGAGTAATTAACATTTGGACTGGTTTATTTTTTGCTTCCGTCACTAAAAAACACTTCTTTCACCACGACCCAGGCCTTATCTGCACAGTTCTTGCCATATTCAGCGGGAATCGGCAGGGCGATGGTTTGGTTGGCATCCGGCGCCAGACTCAGGCTGATTTTTTTTTCAAAATGGCAATTTGGCGAAAGTTCGTCGCTGTTGAAGCTAAAGTCAATGGCAATGTTTGCCGAACTGATGCTTTTGGTATCGTAATTGCGAAAAGTAATGCGGAGGATCGGATTAAAATTGGCATCAAATTGCTTTTTGGCGGAAAGTACGGTCAGACCATCCAAGGGGCCGTCCGCAGCGTTGCTTGGCACTTCGGGTGTATTTATCTGAGGCCCATCCTCCTCTTTTACGTCGTTCAGTTCATCTTTTAATGCTTCTTTGACCCGGCGTAGGCTGTCTACCTCGCGTTGTAGTTTTTCAGTTTCTGGATCCAGGACATTGGTATTGTTCCCGTTGGGCTGACAAGAAAATGCACTCATCAACAAAACAGTAAGGAAGGAAGGAATCATCAAGGGTTTAAACATAACGCACAATTTTGCCACAAGATAACAAGCCTGAGAGGTAGTTCAAAGGTTATCAGCGGATAATGCTGTGTGCCGGATGATAATCTGCTTGTAACACACATTCTTCTTTCCTGCCGCGTATTTTGAGGCGCAGGGCTTCACCCCGATTGGCCTTCGCACGGATGTAGGTTTTGATGGCACACCAATCGCCCAGGCTTTCTACGGCACGGCCATCAACTTTTTCTACTACTTCACCTAACGTAAGTCCCAATCTGGCCACATTTTCACAGGCACTCAAACGCACCAGTCGTTGCTGGCCTTCTACCGGATAAAACACTACTCCATAGTCCTTTTCTTCCCGGATCGAGCTCAATAATTTATTGGGACTGAGGATGTACTCCTTGGCATCCGAATTGATGATAAGATTGAATTGGTGCAGATAACCTAAGCCCAGACGGGCATATTCCACATCGCGTTGAAGTTCAATGCGGGGTGAATTGGTAATCTGGTATTTGTCGTAGCCAAACTTAAAGGGGCGATTGAGCGTGTAAAAAGTATCCACTGCATTCAGGCCAAAAAGTGCCAAACTGGAAGCCCCTATGTTCATCTGGGCAGGTAAGCCCGCAAAAATCGGAGTAAATGCTTCCTTGTTCAACTCTAGTTCGCCACTTGAACCCAGGTCGATGTGTACCCAAAAAGGTACTCCTTCGTACTTGAATTCGATGAAATGGCGATTGCTGCGGCTTATGGTGTAGGAACACCGTAAGCCCGGATCTATAAAAGGGCGGGAAGAAAATTGCAGGAGCTTTTGAACAAAGTCAATCTTCCAATTGGCTTTGTTGATGACGGAACTGCCGATAAAACCGTCTACTTTTTGGCAAGCGGGTAACCCATCGGTATCGATGATGGCCACCCGGGTATTTTTAAAATTAACCTCCGCGATTTGGATCAAACCTGCGCTGCCCATTTTTCCCTGAGCCTCCGCTTCATTGGCATCGGCAAGGGTGATGCTGGAATCGGCTACAATGCCACAACGCGCAGCAAAGTCATTGTCTAATCCAGTGACAGTAAAACCGTTATCAAATATAAATATGCCTTCAATGCCATTGATTTTGGCTTTGAAATAAATGTGGTTTTGCTGAAAATCGAAGTTGGTTTCACTGAGAAACTGCACAGGTTCCACCGTTCCGAGGTTTGCTTGAACTTGGGCCAGGACATAAAAAGGTGTGCTGAGGATCGCCCACAGCAAAAAATGGCGTAACTCTTTCCACATCATAAAGCCAATTTTGAAGAATAGATGCAGTAAAGGAGCGTTTTGGTGGGTAGAAAGGTTGTTTTTGCTACAAGGTCTCTAAGAATTTTGATCGTTTCAGGGTTTAAGTTTAATCTCAGGGATGCTTTTTTTCCAATTGGTGGCAGTTTGCCGCCATTTTATTTTCTCGCCCGGCTCATCCAGAATCTTTCAAAACTTCTATCTTGCTCACCATTATTCACGCAAAATTCTTCCATCACATGAAACGTCGTGATTTCCTCCATCAGATGACTTATACTGCGGCGGGTTTGGCCGTGCTGCCGTTGAGCAGCATGGACCTGGACAGCAGCAAAAAAATGTTTTTTGAAATTTCCTTGGCTGAGTGGTCGCTGCACAATGCCTTGTTCAAAAAAGAAATGACCAACCTGGACTTTCCGGTGATGGCCCGCAAAGAATTTGGCATTGGGGTTGTTGAATACGTCAACCAGTTTTTCAAGGACAAAGCCAAAGATACCACGTACCTCAATGAGCTGCTGATGCGTTGTAAGGACAACGGCATCAAAAACCACCTCATCATGATCGATGGTGAAGGTAACCTCGGTGCCACCGATGCTGCCGAGCTCAACAAAGCAGTAGACCAACACAAGCAGTGGGTAGAATGTGCCAAATACCTGGGCTGCGCCACCATTCGCGTGAATGCTGCGGGCAAAGGCACTGCCGAAGAAGTGGGCAAAGCTGCCGTGGAAGGATTGAGTAAAATTGGAGAATTTGGAGCGACTATGGGCATCAACGTCCTTGTTGAAAACCACGGTGGCTACTCTTCCAATGGCAAATGGCTATCCGGCGTGATGAAGCAGGTCAACATGAAAAACGTTGGTACGCTGCCCGATTTTGGAAACTTCTGCATTACCCGCAAGCAAGGTTCCTGGGATTGTGCGGAAGAATACGATCGCTACATGGGCGTGGAAGAATTGATGCCTTTCGCCAAAGGCGTGAGTGCCAAAACCCACGACTTTGATGCCTCCGGCAATGAAACCCATACCGACTATGTTAAAATGATGAAAATCGTGAAAAAAGCGAAGTTCAAAGGTTATGTGGGCATCGAGTACGAGGGGCAAAAAACGCCTGAAAAAGAAGGGATTAAATTGACTAAAGCCCTGCTGGAAAAGGTGGGCAAGATGATATAATACAAAATTGCACCACCTTAGAAACTTTAGGTATTATAGCATCACTCAAGAGGTGAAACACCAGAGGTGATGCTATATAGTGCCTAAGGTTCCTAAGGTGGTGCAAAATAAAACAACCCATGAATTTAGATCAAATCGACGCCTTTATCGCTGCCGGCCTAAAAGAAGATGTTGGTACCGGCGATGTCACTTGCCTCGCCTGCATTCCTGCCACTGCCCGCAACCGCGCCCGCCTCCTCGTCAAAGACGAAGGTGTACTAGCCGGAGTAGCCATTGCCGAGCGCATCTTTAAAACCCTGGACCCTACGGCCCATTTTGAAAAAATCCTTGACGACGGAGCCAACATCAAATATGGTGATGTAGCGTTCTTTGTGGAGTGTCACTCTCAAGCCCTGCTACAGGGAGAACGCCTCACCCTCAATACCATGCAGCGCATGAGTGGCATTGCCACCATCAGCAAACAATACCACGATGCCGTGGCCGATCTACCCGTCAAAATTCTGGACACCCGCAAAACCACTCCCCTGATCCGCTTTTTGGAAAAATGGGCCGTGCGCATTGGGGGCTGCCACAATTACCGCGACGGGCTATACGATTGGTTCATGATCAAGGACAACCATACCGATGCCTGTGGCAGCATTCAAGCAGCCATTGAACGAGTATATGCCTATCAGCAGGAAAAGGGACTGAACCTCAATGTGACGGTAGAGGTGCGCAATTTGGAGGAACTTCAGCAAGTACTGGATACAGGAAAAATAACCCGCATCATGTTGGACAATTTCCAGCTGGAGGCCATGCAAGAAGCCGTAAAAATAGTGGGCAATCGCTTCGAGACCGAGGCTTCGGGCGGAGTAACTCTAGACACACTTCGTGCAATTGCACTCACAGGTGTAGATTACATTTCGGTAGGTGCACTGACGCACTCCGCCCAAAGTCTGGATCTGAGTTTAAAGGTGTTGAAGGACTAGTGGTTTTCGGAAGGATCTGCTGTACCTATCAGATCGGCGAAGAAGATTTTATTTTATCTTTTATCGAAGCTATTAAGGCAGGAGAAGGTTTTCGTCGGTCTATTTTAGTCTTTATAAACTCTCTAAAAGTTTGCTCTTCTTTTAAAATATGCATGAATGCCGGGTTTGTTTGAATCTCGCGCAGGAGATCGCGGCTTTCTTTGTCACTGAGTTCGTTGTCCAGGAATAACCCCACCTTTTTAATGAACTCATCATTGGTGATCGGACTCTTTACCATAGCCTTGTTTTTTTGTGGTGACCTCCAACCTGATTTTACTCGTGGGTCGTAGATCCCGGTAGCATTTAATTAAGGTTAACTAAAACCCATGGTTTTAACCGTGGGGTGAACCGGGGCTTTAGCCTCGGATAACAATTCATCAAGTTTTCATCCTTTTACCCAACCCATGGCTTTAGCCGTGGGAGGGTACCCCAGAAAACCAACCCATGACTTTAGTCGTGGGTTTTTTAGCCGAAGGCTAAAAAAAAGGCCCCTTCTTCGCACCGTCCCAGGTATAGAGCAGAAGAAAAGGCCTGCTCCCAGCCGAAGCTGGGGTTTATCGATTATCTTTGAAACCCATGGACTGGGCGTACAATTGCAAATCTTCTTTGACGGCATTCCGTGCCCGGTTCAGCCGCGAACGCACCGTTCCGATGGGAATATCCAAAATTTTGGAGATTTCTTCGTAAGAAAAATCTTCCACATCGCTCAACAGCAATACTTCCCGAAAGTTCATCGAGAGTTTGTTGATGGCCATCGTGACTTCGTCACCCATTGCCGATTCATAGCTTTCCACGGCCAAACCCGCATGTGCGCTGGAGTAAGGCGTGTTTTCACGATTTTGGTAGGCAATGACCTCATCCAACTCTTTCATCGCAGGACCTCGGCTTTTGCGGCGGTAGTCGTTGATGAAGGTGTTTTTCAGGATTTTGAACAGCCATGCTTTAGCGTTGGTGCCTTCGATGTATTTGTCGATGGCCTTGTACGCTTTCATGTACGTTTCCTGCACCAAATCTTCAGCATCCTGCTGATTGTAGGTCAGATGGTAAGCAAAAGTAAGCAGCGCCTCCGCCTGAGGCAGCAACTCCTCCTCCAGGATACGATCGTAATTCATGCTTTGCGTTGCTTGTGCTACCATAAAGTTAGGATTTTTTAGGTTTCAATGCATCAACCTTATCCTAAATTAAAAAGTTCCCGGATCAGAAAATTTATTTTAGCCTTTATTCTTTATTCGCCAACTGCCCGCAAGCCGCGTCAATATCCTTGCCCCGGCTTCGCCGTACAGTCACCATAATTTCGCGTTCGCGCAGGTAGCGCGCAAAGGCGTCGATGCGGTCTTCTTCCGATTTGAGGTAGGGTACATCGCCAATTGGATTGTATTCAATGATGTTGACCCGCACGGGGAAACGACGGCAGAGTTTGGCCAGTTTGGCCGCGTCTTCCAGTCCATCGTTGACGTTTTGGAAAGTAATGTATTCGTAGCTGATGCGATTGTGGGTTTTGCGGTAGAAGTATTCCAACGCTTCCATCAACACGGCGAGGTTGTTCTGCTCGTTGATGGGCATTAGTTCGTCGCGTTTGATGTCGTCAGCGGCGTGGAGGGAAAGGGCCAGATTGGTTTTGCACCCATCATCGGCCAATTTTTTGATCATTTTGGCAATGCCCGCTGTGCTGATGGTAATGCGGCGGGGCGACATGTTGAGCCCATCCGGGGCGGTGAGGCGCTCTACACTTTCCATCACATTGTTGTAAGCCAGCAATGGCTCACCCATACCCATGTATACAATGTTGGTCAAGGGATGCCCGAAGGTGTCGAGGCATTGCTGGTTGACCAATACGACCTGGTCGACTATTTCGGCGGCGTCCAAGTTGCGCACGCGCTTCATGCGCCCGGTTGCACAAAACTTGCAGGTCAGGCTACAGCCCACCTGACAGGATACACAGACCGTAAATCGTTTGTCTTCGGGTACTGGAATCAGCACCGATTCGATGAGGTGCCCATCGTGCAGGCGAAAGCGTGACTTGATGGTGCCATCGGCACTGCGCTGAACTTTGTCTTCCACGATGCCATTGATGACAAAATTTTCGGCCAGTTTTTCCCGCAGTCCTTTGGATAAGTTGGTCATTGCCTCAAAGGAATGCGCCCCTTTTTGCCACAACCATTCATGGACCTGTTTGGCCCGGAATTTGGCTTCCCCCATTTCTTTGAACAGCTCCTCTAAATCTACCAATGAGCGCTGTCGGATATCCATGCGTTCTTTTCCGTTCATGGGGGCAAAGATACGGATAAGTTGACATGTTGAAAACTAAACTTTTACCATCTGCACCTGCGATAATTTTACCATTCCTTCCGCACGATCGGAATAGGATAAAAGCAAATTGCCTGGCTTTATATTGAGTTGACGCAACAAGTTTTCGGGTTTGGCAAACGTCATCATTTTTCCGGCAACACTAGCTTCCATCTTGTCATTCAATTGGTCCAGGCAGGTAATTACTAAATTCTTAGGCGCAGTGCCAGAAAAATTGCGGTCACAATCCAGGGCGTAGTTCAACAAATCTACATCAAGTGGAGCCACCCGTTGATGGCCTTGCCACTCGTTGTAGACATTGGTTTCAATGGGGTTGGGGGTATAACTCAACTTAAGGCCTTCATTCGACAAAAAACCTTTTCCGTGGCGGGTTTGATAAGCCCGCGTAATGTAAAACAGTTCAGGCAGGGGCAATTGGTAGTTTTGGATCAGCTCCATCGCATTGCGCGAAGTGGTGTAGGCACGCGTTACGTTTGGGAAAAATCCAAAATCGCGATCCAGTAAAACTCCCTGGCTGCCTTCAAAAACGAGGGCATCAAAGCCCAATTGGTAAATGCGTTTTTCCAAAAAAACTTTTTCTTCCACCACTTCAATCAGCGGTAAAATGGCTTGAACAGCGCTTTTAAACTCAGTTACGATCTCTTGCAAATCCACCATCAGCATAGGATTGTGCACTTTTCGGCGGTAGTATTCACCAATGGCCAGCAATTTTTGCTCCAACACTGTTGGGTAAAAAAGGTCTCGCACATACAAGCGGTAAGGGCTTAGTTCATTGCGCTCCATCGTTGCGCCAAAACCCATTCCACAACTTCCGTGTGCATTGATTTTTTCGGAAGACTGATTGTGAAATACATCGTAAGGAGTGGTTACCTGAGCCAGGGCATCAACATAAATTTTGGGTACAAAGCCAGCAGAATTGGCCTGCAGAGCCTGGTATTCCTTCCAAAAATTCTCGGGAGCAAAGGCACAATAGCGGCTCCAGTAGGTGGCTGCACCTGCCAGACTACCCGCCCCCAGGCTTGAAAACACATGCCTTTGGCCCTCGGTAGTAACCACAGTATGCCCGGCCTGGTGGCCACCTGAAAAACGAATCACCAGTGGCCAATTGGCCTGGCGACACAGGTAGTCGGTGGTCAAACCTTTGCCTTCGTCACCGTATCCTAAACCAATTACAATTTGCGTTTTCATAATTTGCCAATTTTGAAAAAACATGAGTCATCCCAAATTTTTGGGATGACCCATGTTTCACCTTAAAGTTTGACCACTCCGCTAGTCCCACCTGCTTTGATGACATCCGTTTTCACCAACATCAAGGCGTTTTTCACGGATTTAGCCGTTGCATCATCAAATTCTGCGGCCACTTTGTCCAGGTTTGCACCATTGATGACTGCAACAGTGGAGGCAATCAATTCCGCCACAGCCATGTGCTGGTCCAAAATCAAGGCGCGTTCACCCAGCAGTTTTTTCCAGTAGCCAATCACATCTGGGTTGTCTTTATAACCCGTTTCATTGATGTGGATGTGGAAAACGTGGTACATACGTTGGGCTTGGGCCAATACCTGAGCATCGGTAATTGGGTCGGTTTGGGCATAACCCATCAGCTCTTTCAAACGAGGCGCAGCAACCGAATCCCAGCTTTTTTCATCACCAATCGTGAACAGGAAACCTTTGTTGCCTCTTTTTTCGAAACAATCGATACTGGTATGGCGGCCTGCAACCAACCAGGCCAGGAGATAAGACTCCATGTTTTGGCCACCACCACCTCCTTCGATGTACACCTTGGAAAGGCAGTCGTTCAGTTCATCCGTGCCGGATTCAAATTGGCCAATTTGCAGGGGAGCACGGTCCGTGTGGTGGTCGCCAATGGCAGAAAACATCACCTGTGGATCTTCCACGCCGTGTGCCAGCAAAGTGTCCATTAAAGAACCCAGTTTGTGGCGGATCAACATCTCGGGGATTTGGCCCATCGAGCCCGTCACATCCAGGAATACAGCAATTGCAATAGAATTGGGGTGTGCGTCGGAATCGCGGCTTTCGCGGAAAACGAGCCCTTTCGGGTCCATCGTGGGGTTCATACCACTGCTGAAAATTTGATCAGCAGATTTGCCGGAGTAGGAAGTTTTTAAGTGCGAATAAGCATCGCTAGACCATGAAGTGTAGCCCATAGCTGTTTATTTTTGAGGATTATAGATTTAAGGGTAAAAACTTTTTCGGGAAGTGCTTGTCCAGCAACTTGCGGTACTTGTCGTAGCATTCAAATGCGTCGCTGTGTGCGGTAAGTAAAAAGTCAATCATCGCGGGGTTGTGCGTTTTTTGTAGCTTGATTCCCATCCCAGAGGGGTCGCCGAGCAGGGTGGCAATGGTTCGTTTACTCAGTTCCAAGTCGATCATCGGCACCGCTTTTTTGTCCACAAACAGGGCATTGGGGTACCAGTGTTTGTACTTGGCGGAGATCGTTTTTACCGCTCCTTCCAATGGAGTGAGGTGGTAAAAAGAACTCAAAATAATGCCGTGGGTTTCAGGTACCACCAATACACTTTCGGGATTGATGCCACAGTGCGTCCAGCCTTCCTGGGCCAGCCAGGCACTGAACTCCAAAAGGCGGGACAAAATCCAGTTGGTGTGACCTTGTTGCAAAGTCAGCCCGCTTAGGGGTGCAGCCCGATGGTGGAGTTGAAGCGTCAGTACTTCACCATCCAATGCCATGGATTCGGGCAGGTAGCGGTGAAAGTGTTGGGCGGCGGGGTGGCGCAAACTTTTGAGGTAGCCATAATTGCGGTAGGATTGTAACAACAATTTTGGGTCGCCTACAAAAGTAACAGTGGTGTTTTGAGCCCGTACTGCACCCGCATCATCACTGAAACGGTAACCTTTTTCCCAACCTTCTTTTAAGGCATTTAAACGGGCAAAAGCATCAGCCGCTTCGGGGATTTTGCACAGGTCTGGATGCAACAAACGGGCCATTTCTCCGTATTGTTTTTTCCAGTCGTTCAACTCCAGTACTTCACCCAAGTGACTGGCATTGTTGATTTTGTCGATGAGTTCCTGTGGTGACATATACTTAGTTTTGATTCTAAAATAACCTTCAATGATTCAAATATACAAAGACTTAGTTTAAAAGTCAAACTAAGTATGGTTTTTTTCGATAAAAAAAGAAGGAAAAACGAGGAAAAGGCTCTTTTTTAGGATATACGGAAAGGGTGGTGGAAAGGTTATGCTTGGGCGGGGAAAATTATTAAGCAGGAAATCAGAAATTTAGGCTGAATCGGATAGGCCGCTTGCTCGGAGGACATGAATTGCCTCCAGCTTCAGCTGGTGGACTCGGGTAGTCTCTTCAAGACGGGCTTTAGCCCCAGCTAAAAAATTAGTCCTAGGACTAAAGTCCATCAAAGAGGCAATCTCCACCCACGCGCTAAAGCACGTGGCAATTCATGTCCTCCGATTCCAATAAACAAAAATGTCCAGTAGTTTGGATTAGTGCTTGTCTGCTGAAGTTTTTCGATTAACCAAGATTCCAAACACGCCTACTCCTAGCGTATTCATGGTGCCATGTACCTCATACATCCAGGGGATGGATAAAAATGATAAGGGAAAATAATTGCGCCAGCCATACAAAAGAGCCAGGATCATGCCTGTACCCAAACACAAAAACAGCCCTAAGCTAGCCAATCTTTGAGTCAAAACCTGACCAGCCTCCAAAGCCAGCCTCGCATGCCAAAATGCTACACCCAAGCCACCCAAGGCCATTATAGTAGCTGCCAAAGTCTCAACCCAGGGATCAACTCCAAATTGTGAGGAAGTTATCCCCACCGCCACTGCCGGGATGCCCAACAATACTGCCCAGGCCACTCCACGCTGCCAATATGAGGGTACCTTGCGACCCAGTAAATTTGCCAATACCCAGGGCAACAAAAAACCAGCATAGTGAAAATGTGCAGCCGTCAGCAAAATGATGATCGGACTAAAACCCAGCGGTGCCCAGCCCAAACGGTCGCTGAATGCGGCGAGCTGGCCAATCGGAAAATACAGGTAGGCTGCAAAATGGACCTTGTCTACCAAAGCCAGGGGAGATAACAATAGTTTTTTTAGGGCCCGATCAAACAACCACAGAGAAACCATTAACCAGGGCAATGCGAATAATGCAGCCACTAACCCTGGCTCCTGCAAATAAGCCAGAAGCAAGGCCCAGGTAGACCAGATTACCACCCCACGCTCCGCTTTTGTCTTCAAGGTCCCCGACTGCCGCATGGCCAAAGGCACGAATACCATCGCACCCAATAACAACAACAACTCCACCCATTCATCCTCATAGTAAAAGCTACCCTTCCACAGCCAATACAGCCCAACACCCAGGCTTCCGGAAACCAGCTCTCTATATTTTAATTCATTTGTCATACTTTTCACTTTTCACTTTTCTTTCCATTGCCGCAAACGAATCACGTCGAAACTTCCGCTGGTAAGCTCGAGCCAAAGGATAGGCCAGCCACACATACCAGCGATTGGGCTTGGAAAAAGCACGAATGGAATACCAGACACTGCCATCATCCCTGAGCTCGACCCAAAAAATCTCCTCACCCCTCTCGATATGCGCAGGCAAGGTTCCATAAGCAAAACCAAAACGGGCAGGCTCATCGATAAGGTAGACAATCCGTGAGCTGTTGCGCCACCACCACAATCCAAATAACCTGAATAAAACCAGTACCACGCTACCCCTTTCTATTGTGGCATTATTCGGGTAAATTTGGGTCCAGCTTGGCGGGAACATGGCCCATTCGCGCAAGGCCTGAGTTGCTGCCCGAAACACCCCATCGCCAAAACCCAGCAAGGTGGATTCGTGATCATGATCGTATCCTTTGGGAGGCTTACCTACACTACTGCCTACTTCGGTATATGCAAAAGATTGGTTTTGTTGGCTTTGCCAATGGCTGGCCAATGCGTTTGCGTCAGGAAGAGTAAAAGAAGGGTTCATTATTTTCAATATATTTTGAAAGTATTGAAATTTAAACGCCACACTTTTTTGATTTGTTTCGATTGGATGAAAAAATAATTAAAAAAAATATCCTCATCGTGGAACGAAGCAAATGGCCCCAAACACATCCTTTTGTGATCGGGATCATCCTGATTCCATTTTGGATGAAGTAAGATGAGGTAAAACGGCTTAGTAGCCCGCTAGAAGAATTGCTCTAGCGGGCCTTTTTATTTTCCCACCATAATTATTGGCAAGTTTTGTCCTAAAAAGTCCAGAAATTATTGAACTTTACACTAAGGGGCGATAAAAAAATAAATGTTCATTTTGCCAGAGGATTAGATAAGTAAACGGTTCAATTTAAGTGTCTTATCTAATCCTCTGGCTCAGAAAGAATGAACATTTATTTTTGCCCCACTACTAAGCACGCTTTTCCCATTTAAAACCACTGTTTATGTTTCAACCGCCCTCCATTCAGCGCAGCTGGATTAGCCTTAGTCTTTTGTTGTTTAGCTTGGGCCTTTTTGCCCAGTCTGTTTCTAACCACGGCAACAAATTTGAACAAATCACCGATCTGCTTCCCGATCCCAACAATTACCGCAACATCGACGGCGCACCAGGCCCGCAGTACTGGCAACAACGTTGTGATTACGACATCGAATGCACCCTGGATGTGAACAGTCTGCGCCTCAATGGCAGCGAGAGCATCACTTATTTCAACCAATCCCCCCAGCCGCTGCGTTACCTCTGGCTGCAACTCGACGAAAACCAACACGCAGCGGATAATCCCAATCAGGTTTTTGACCCGACCAACATCAACGCGGCGATGAGTGAAAATGAGATGCAAGGTTTGGAACCAGCCAAAGGCAAAGAGAAATTTGGCTGCAAAATCGAAGAAGTGGTCGACGCCAATGGCAAGGCGCTCAAATACAGCATCAACCAAACCATGATGCGCATCGAGCTACCTGAACCGCTCAAACCAGGCAGTTCTTTTGCTTTCCGCGTCAAGTGGCATTATTATCTGGTGGATCGCATCAATATTGCCAAAATCATGAGCAATAGCGCGACCAATCTGGCCCGAGGCGGCTACGAATATTTCCCGGAGGAGGACAATTACATTTTTACCATCACCCAATGGTATCCCCGGCTCTGTGCGTACAGTGATTTTGCGGGTTGGCAAAACAAACAATTCACCGGGCGGGCTGAATTTGCACTGACCTTCGGCAATTTTGTGGTTAAAATGACCCTGCCTACCGATTACGTAGTTGCTGCAACCGGAGAATGCCTCAATTACTCCACCCTGCTCAGTCCGGCCCAATACGCTCGTTGGCAACAAGCCCAAAAATCCAAAGAACCCATTGAAATTGTCACGCTCGAAGAGGCCAAAAAAACCGAAAAAGCCAAACGTGCCAGCGAGCTCAAAACCTGGATTTACAAAGCTGACAATGTCCGCGATTTTGCCTGGGGTGCCAGCCGCAAGTTTGTCTGGGATGCCTTAGCCAATACTACTGAAGAGGGCAAAAAGGTAATGTGCATGAGTTATTACGCCAAGGAAGCCTATCCAATCTATCGAAAGTTTTCCACCAAGGCCATTCAACACACCATTAATACTTATTCCAAATACACCATTCCCTTCCCTTATCCCACCGCCATTTCGGTGGAGGCAGCCAACGGCATGGAGTATCCGATGATTTGTTTCAATCCAGGTAGAGCCGAGCCAGACGGCACCTATTCGGAATCGACCAAGATTGATGCAGTCTCTACCATCATTCACGAAGTAGGCCACAACTATTTCCCAATGATCATCAATAGCGATGAGCGGCAATGGAGTTGGTTTGATGAGGGATTCAACAGTTTTGTACAATTTGTGGCCGAACGGGAAATGGACAACGACTACAAACCTTGGTTTGGCCCGGCGCACCAAATTGTGGATTACATGAAGTTGCCCAAAGACCAGCTGGAGCCCATCATGACCAATAGCGACAACATCGTCGATTTTTTTGCCAATGCCTACCGCAAACCCGCTACCGCCCTCAACATTCTACGTGAAACCGTAATGGGGCGGGAACTATTCGACTACGCCTTTAAAGAGTACTGCCGCCGCTGGGCATTTAAACATCCCACTCCAGCTGACTTTTTCCGCACCATGGAAGACGCAAGTGGTGTGGATCTGGACTGGTTTTGGCGAGGCTGGTTTTTCACGACCGATGCAGTGGATATTTCTCTGGACAGCATCAAGTACTACCGGGTGGATTTGGACAGCAACCCGGAAAAGGAGGAATTTGTCGCAAAAAATAAGGTTGAAAAACCTTTTTATGACATCAACAAAGTGCGCAATAAAGAAGCTGGCAAAGTACCTTTGATCGAACGGGATACTAGTCTGAAGGATTTTTACACAACCTATCAGCCCTGGGCTACTGCGGACTCCATTGCAGAAACCAAAGTCTCCCTCTACAATGAAACCTATAGCAAGGACGAAAAGACCAAGCGTTTTGGGGATAAACACTACTACGAACTACAGTTCAGCAACAAGGGCGGCCTGGTGATGCCGATCATTCTGGAATGGACTTTTGCGGATGGTAGTACCCAGATCGATCGCCTTCCCGCTGAAATTTGGCGCAAAAATGAAAACCAGTTCAAAAAGGTCTTCGTCAAAGACAAGATGGTAAAGGCTGTGAAGCTCGATCCCTTCCGTGAAACCGCTGACATCGACGAAAGCAACAACAACTGGCCAGTTAAACAGGTGCCAACCCGCTTCCAGGTGTTCAAAGCCCATAAATTTGAGGAAGGTCCAAATCCGATGCAGAAGGCAAAGGCGAAAAAGGCAAGACCGTGAAGAAGGGGCGTGAGTTGGGGCAGCCCTACGTGGCTGCCCAAAATCCGGGAGTACACCGCCAACCCATGGATTTATCCGTGGGAGGCCACCCAAAAAAAGAGCCCATGACTTTAGTCGTGGGTTTAGTCGTGGATTTTTTGCCCTTACCTTCAGGTAGGGGCAAAAAAAAGGAGGCAGCGCTACCACAGCACTACCTCAGCCCTAACCAAATAAAACCAAATTATATTTTTCGAAAAACTTCTTCAAACCCTAAAAAACAAATGAAGTTATTGTAAAAAATACAATTACAAATTTTTCAATAACTCTTTGTTCTTTTTAATTGATAGCGCTAAAATATGGCCTTTTTTTGAAAATATCAAATCTTTTTTCCAAAAAGGATACTTTGTTTGATTTACAAACAAAGCTCATTTTGCGCAATTAGATTTTATACTAAGCAAAACCCCCTTTTTGGCGATAAAAATTTGCTTTTTTCGAGAAATAGAAAATTTTTTTCCAAAAAAGCGAAAAAAACTTTTTTTGCCCTTTTTTGAACTTTTTTTTGATTCACGTAACGTAGTAGTGGGGCAAAAATAAATGTTCATTTTTTTTTAGGCCCAAGGATTAGCTAAGACACTTTAAATGGAGCGTTTACTTAGTTAATCCTTGGGCAAAATGAAAATTTATTTTTTATTGCCCCGTACCGTTAATACAACTTACTCATGAAGCTGAAATTGTTTGCGTTATTGCTTTTACTCGGATGTCAATTGCAAGAATTGCACGCCCAAGCCAATGCAAAATCGGATGCCGATGCATTTTACATCCGTGAAATTTACAATAAGGCCCTCACCCAAGGGAAATCTTACCCCTGGTTGGACTACCTGTGTAACCGGATTGGAGCCCGTCTGAGTGGCACTCCCCAAGCCGCCGCCGCGGTGGAGTACACCCGCCAAATGTTGGATACAATGGGATTGGATTCAGTTTGGATTCAACCCTGCATGGTACCCCACTGGAATCGGGGGGAAAAAGAAGTGGTGCGGGTAGTCCACTCCAAAATGGGAAGTTTTGACCTCAAAGCGCTGGCGTTGGGCAATTCCGAAGGCACCGGACCGAATGGCCTGAGCGCTGAAGTCATCGAAGTCAAACGCCTGGACGAACTTGAAAGCCTGGGCCGGGAAAAACTGGCGGGGAAAATTGTTTTCTTCAATCGCCCCATGGACCCGACCCAACTCAACACTTTTGCGGCTTATGGGGGCGCTGTTGATCAACGGGGGCTGGGTGCTTCCCGGGCATCAAAGTACGGTGCTTTGGCCGTTTTGGTACGTTCGATGACCACCCGCCACGACGATGTGCCCCATACGGGTAGTACTTCTTATGAGCCCGGCGTTACGCCCATTCCAGCCTTGGGCATCAGTACCAATGATGCCGAATTGCTCAGTCGCCTGCTCAAAGACGAACCCGTGCGGGTGTTTATCCGCAATACCAGCCACATGATGGGTATGGAACCGTCGCACAATGTGATTGGTGAAATCCGGGGCAGCGAAAAACCGGAAGAGATCATTCTGATTGGTGGTCACCTCGACTCCTGGGATGTAGGCACTGGCGCGCACGATGACGGTGCAGGTTGTGTGCAGGCGATGGACGTGCTACAGGTACTCAAACGCCTGGGTTACCGTCCAAAACGCACCATTCGTTGTGTTTTGTTTATGAATGAAGAGAATGGACTGAAAGGTGGGCAAGCTTATGCCGAAATTTCTAACCGCAACAAGGAATTTCACCTGGCCGCTATTGAATCGGACCGTGGTGGGTTTACACCCAGAGGTTTTACCTGCGAATCGGAAAACCGGGCTTTTGACAAAAAGTACAAACAAATCATGGATTGGTCGCCTTTGTTGGAAGCCTATGGACTAACCTTTAAAAAAGGTGGTTCTGGGGCAGATATTGGCCCGCTGCGTTCTCAAAAAGGAGTTTTGTTTGGCTTTGAGCCCGATTCTCAACGGTATTTTGATTACCACCATACGGCTATCGATACCTTTGATGCCGTCAACAAACGCGAATTAGAACTGGGTACTGCGGCTATGACCGCCTTGGTGTATCTATTAGACAAATTTGGCTTGGAATAACAGGAGACTTTGTAAAATCATTTGAATCCTGTTAACAGCACTATATAATATGGTGTAGTACTTTTGTATAAGTTATCACAAACTCCGTGAACACACGGAGTAAAAAACAAATTTGCCATGAAATATTTAATCCTTGCCCTATTGGCCTTGAGCACAATCGGAACCCTCTCAGCTCAAAATACGGCTGAAGCCACTGTTAAAAAAACTGAAGCTTCGGCGAAGAGCAAAAAGAAAGCGCCCAGCTTGATTTGGGACAAAATCGAGCACGATTTTGGCGCCATCCCTCAGGGGAAACCCGTTACTGCAGTTTTTAAAGTGAAAAACAAAAGCAAGTCACCCCTGATTTTCACTTCTGTGAACGCTTCATGCGGTTGTACCACCCCTAATTACACCAAAGAACCCATTGCTCCTGGCAAAACTGGCGAAATCACTGCTACCTATAATGCTTTGGCTCCAGGTGAATTCACCAAGCAGGTGACCGTTATTACCAGTCTAAGCGATGAACAAGTGGTATTGCGCTTGAAAGGGAAGGTGGAGCAAGCGGCGAATTAGTTTAGGAGTTTAGAAGTTGAGGCTACCACAAGAAAGGGTGTGAGTTTGTGTGTGAGGGTGTGCGTGTGCAAATGGCATGTCCAAGTCGCTGCGATAGCCTCAACTTCTAAACTCCTCAACTTCTAAACTTTTCAGCATTACATACCCAATCATTCACAAATGCTTGCTACCTTTGCAGCTGAAAAGAAAAAGGTAGAAAACTTGAAGCGGAAGATTGTTTTTATATTTTTTTATTTCTTGCTATTGCCACTTGTTCCGAATAATCTTTTGGCGCAAAGCAGTGACAACCCTTTTGAATTGTTGCATCGAATGGGCATTAAACCCGGTGCACCAACTGTAGATTCCGCTGTACTCAACAATCCATTCGACCTTTTGGCCCGACCTTCTGCCAGTGCTTTGCTGGTTGCAACGGAAAAGGCAAAACCAGCCAAAAAGCGTCGCGAGTGGACCCTTCCAAAATTTGATTTCAAATCCAATCTTACTCCTACAGCCATCCTACAGCGCCTTGATTTTGGCGTAACTACCTTTATTTTGCTCACTTTGGCGTTTTTTATGACCTTATTGCGTGGGCCGATTATCAAAGTTTTTCAGGCTTTTGCCAATGAAAATGCTTTTAATCAGATTTTTCGCGAACGTGAAGGACGTGGAGTGGGGGTGTATGCTGTACTGTATCTTTCGTTTTTAATCAACCTCGGGTTCTTTTTATTTTATCTCCTCCACGATTTGCAGGTTGATTTTGGCATGGGGTACGTCACTCAGTTGGGTATCTGTGTTGGCGGGGTGATTGCGGGTTTTGGACTCAAACACCTGGTACTGGGGCTGATCGGCCTTATTTTTCCGGTAGGCCGTGAAATCTCGCGTTACAATTTCATCATGCTGGTGTTTGGTGCAGCGCTGGGTTTGTTGTTGGGGCCAATCAATATTTTATTGGCTTACGGCAGCCCCGAGTGGCACAAAATTTTTATCTGGGGAACTATTGCGGTGATTGGATTGGTTTATGCATTTAGATCGGTACGCAGCCTCTGGCTGGCAGGCCGAATTTTTGCATCACATCTATTTCACTTTTTGTTGTATATTTGCACCGTCGAAATCGCTCCTGTACTCACTGTGGTAAAATTAATCTTGAACCAACAGTAAGTAGGAAAACGAAAGTAGGTTACCAAAATAATCGTGAATGGCAGCAAACGGACAAGCCAAGGAGGAAACTTTCAAAAAAGTAAAGACCATCCTTGTTTCGCAGCCCAAACCTGAACGTTCTCCGTACTACGAGTTGGAGAAAAGGTACAACCTACAAATTGACTGGAGGCCTTTCAGCCACGTTGAAGGACTGGAAGCCAAGGATTTCAGAAAGCAGCGGATCCGTCCCGACGAATTCCCTGCGGTGATTTTTTCCAGTAAAAATGCGGTTGATCACTTCTTCCGCCTTTGCGAGGAGATGCGGGTAAAGATGTCACCAGAAACCAAATATTTCTGCCTGACTGAAAACATTGCCAATTACCTGCAAAAGTTTATCCTGTACCGAAAGCGCAAAGTGTTTGTAGGTACGCGGACGATCGAAGATTTGGGGGCTTACTTGAAAAAACACAAGGGTGAGAAATTTCTACTCCCTTGTTCCAATCTAGGTGCGAAGGAAATTACCAAGTATCTGGACGACATGAAACTAGATTGGAAAGACGCGATCATGTACCACACCGTGAGCTCGGACTTGTCCGACCTCAGCGACGTAACGTATGATGTGCTGGTGTTCTTTAGTCCACTCTGTATTCAATCCCTTTACGACAACTTTCCGGATTTCAAACAAAACGAAACTCGTATTGCCGTATTTGGTAACCTGACCCGTCAGGCTGTTGAAGATCGGGGCCTGAACGTGAACATCAATGCGCCAGCACCAGAAGTGCCCTCCATGACCAAAGCCTTGGAGAATTACTTACAAAAGTCAAATAAGGACCTGTAGGTAATAAGGTAGGATGGGTGAATGACGAAGTACGAATGGAGATTTGTGCTTCGTCATTTTTTTTGGACTGTATTAGTTCTCAAAACCCCCTCGCCAGAAAAAATATTCGTCGATTTAGAAAAAAAAGTGATATTTTTTTGAAGTATGTTTGGTTATAATAAATTGCCATCATACATTTGCCCCATCTCCTTCTATAATCTAAGAACGCACACTGTTATCTTGATGCTCAATCGAGCAAATTCAAATTCCTCTGTAAGTACTGAACATTTGTTTTTTGTTTAAGGTCCCCTCCATTAAACTACTCGTTGTATCGCTGCAACGTGACGTACTTGTTTCCCTTTTGTACTAGACAACAAAATTGGTGTTAGCAACTCGTTTGCTATATCTTTTCTACACGAAATGATATAGCCATCCCCTGTTTTGCTCATCCGATTTTACAAAAAGTTCGCTAAAAAATTGCCACGGAACATAGCTAACGCTATGGAATCCGATAATAAACCTATTGTGTTTTTAAAACCACTTTCTCTGCGGAGAAAAAATTGTTGAACATGCGCTTGAATATCTACTCCACACTTCCTGTTGCCAATCTAAAAACTGCATTGGTATCAAGCTTTATGCTTTTTGTAACAGCAACTACTTTAATGGCTAATCCCCGTTTACATTCGGATGTGGATAGCATCAAAATCGAGCCGTCTGTTCAAGCGAAATCAAGCTTTGTTTACGATAATCCCGTTTTCACCTGTATCACTGAAAATGGAAGTTTTGAATCTGGCCAATCCCCCTGGGCAGTCACCGCAGGGTCGGGTAGCGTCGGTACGGGTTTTGCGGTGGATGGTACCTACAACTTCTTCCTGCAGTATACCGGGGGCAGTTATGCGCAGGTAGAACAGCAGGTGGACTATATTGTGCCTGGTGCCTCCTATACCTTGAGCTTTGCGGCGGGTACCCACCAACCCTCTTTCAGCCACTACATGCGTTTCGAGTTTTACAATGCCTCGGGGGGGCTCATCAGTGGCACCAACTCTGGAGAGATCAACTTTGATGTAGACAATGCTCCTGGCCTGCAAGGTTATACCTTAACAGCAACTGCTCCAGCTGGTACTTCCTACCTAAAAGTAATCGGCCGGGCAACTGGAGATTATTTGAAACTGGATGCTGTATGTTTGGCTGGCCCCCAAGCATGTACAGGGTCAATCACGGGATTGGTTTTTGAAAACATTGTAGGTGGAGCTGATTTATCCTTTAGCAATGGAGGAACTTATGCATTGAAAAACTTGATCGATAAATACCTGATTGCGGCAAATGTAAGCGGCAATGTTGAAAGTGTAGTTTTTACTGTTTCTGGCGCACAGTCAGCTTCCAATACTGAAAATACCGCTCCTTTTAATTATCCGGGAACCTCTACCACTCCTTGGGTACCCAGCGACGGTACCTACACCATTAATGTAAAAGCGTATTCTCAGGATGGAGGCACCGGGATTCTTTGTGACGAAAAAACCTACACCTTTACTGTGGATGGTTGCAATAAGACAACCTACACGGTAACTCAACCGACTTGTTCCAACCCCAAAGGAACTTTAAACGTTGCCAATTTTAGCAACGTACCCAATGTAGAAGTTTCTATCTCGGCCAATAACGATTGTAATAACTCGTCGGCTACCTGGAATACCGTCGCCTACAACGCCTCCAACTATACGGCTCAGGTGACCAACTTGTCTCCTGGTACTTATTGCTTTTGTGTAACGGGGTATGACGCGGCCGGGAATGTAATTTGTGATTATTCCCGCAGTTTTACCATCAATAGTGCGCCTGCCGGCCCATCAGTGAGTGTCACCGCTACCAACAACACCGTTTGTAGTGGCAGCAGTACAACTTTGACTGCTACAGCTACTGGTGGAAGCGGCTATACTTATTTATGGTCAACTGGAGCGACAACCTCCAGCATTACGGTTGCGCCAACCGCCCATATCACTTATACCGTTACGGTAACCAGTGGTGCTTGTTCAACGACTGCCTCCAAAGCAATCGCAGTGAATCCTAAACCTACCCTGGAATGTGAAGCCAGAGTGAATGGGGTATGGCAGACTTTGCCAACTTGCGCGGTAGCAGTTTGTCCTGGCAATGATCTGATGCTGAGCGTCAATCCTCAGGTGAGTACCGTTACCTGGACAGGGCCTGGTGGATTTACAGCATCAGGAAATGATGCCTTGATCACAACCAGTTACACTGCCGCCAAAGCAGGTAATTACGTGGCCACCCTGACAGACGCCAATGGCTGTGTCAACACGGCAACCATCACGGTAAGCACCTCATCCGGTCCAACCCTGCAAGCCCGCTGGAACATCAACCACGGTACCTGGACCATTGGCAACAGCATCAGTGTTTGTAAAGGCACCAAAATTGTATTCAGTGGTAATCCTACACCAACTGGCGGCACCTATGCCTGGAGTGGCCCGGCTGGATTTAGCTCTACTGATGCAGAACCTTTCATCGTTAACATCCAACCTGCTCAGGCGGGTACCTATACCTTGGTATATACTAAAGATGGATGTTCATCAACCATCAGCTTTACCGTAGTGGTCGGTGAAGTAATCGTCAACGCAGGTGCAGACGCTACCAATTGTTTGGGCTCATCTGTTAACTTGACCGGAAGTGCTACAGGAGGCTTTCCTCCATACACCTACCTCTGGAGCACTGGAGCGACGACGTCTACAACTTCGGTTAGCCCGACTGTGGCTACAACCTATACGCTGACGGTTACGGACAGCAAAGGCTGTTTTGACACCGACGATGTGGTGGTTACTGTAAACCCCAAACCAACTGCCAATGCAGGTGCGGATAAACAAATCTGTACAGGAAGCAGCACAACCATTACGGGTGGCGCTTCGGGTGGAACCGCACCTTATACATATGCCTGGAGCTCGGGCTCGTCTACGACCAGTGCAACGGTTAACCCCACCACTACAACGACCTACACTTTAACGGTTACTGATAGCAAGGGCTGTACCGCAACGGATCAGGTAGTGGTTAAAGTGGACAATACCACAATTACCCTAACAGGACAAAGCACTTTCAGTATTTGCCCCAATCAATCGATTACCCTCTCGGCAACGACCAATGCAACCAATCCTCCCTATACTGCGATTGAATTTGTAAGGTTTGATACGCGTCAAACCAATCCATATACAGCTGTTGCGGCTTACACCTGGATGGGCGAGTTTGCGCTGCCAGCTACCAGCGGATCAATCACTACCAGTGATTTTCCCGCAGGCGCTACTGCAAAAACTTATTACGTTTATGCTTGTGTTAAACCCAACCCACAAACTGGGTTCTGTCAGCCATTTATTGAATACGTAGTTACCGTTAATCCTAACCCAACGGCTAACATTACCGGAACAACGACCATCTGCTCCGGGCAAAGCACAACCCTTACTGCTACAGGAGGTGGTACTTACCTCTGGAGCAATAATTCTACAACCAATACCATTACAGTAAACCCCACCGTCAATACAACTTATACGGTAACCGTAACCGGAGCAGGTACAACCTGTACCGCCGTTGCTTCCAAAGCTGTTACGGTTAACCCAAAACCTAATGCCAACGCTGGAGCCGATCAGGTGATTTGTGCGGGTGCTACCGCTTCACTTACTGGAGTTGGTTCTGGCGGTAATTCTCCTTACACTTACAACTGGAGCAGTGGGGCCACTACAGCAAGTACTACGGTTAGCCCAACTGTAACCACCACTTATACCTTGACGGTTACAGACAATAAGGGTTG
Source organism: Haliscomenobacter sp. (assembly GCF_965225875.1). GTDB lineage: Bacteria > Bacteroidota > Bacteroidia > Chitinophagales > Saprospiraceae > Haliscomenobacter. The sequence goes on from NZ_CBDDBS010000002.1 coordinate 3,504,843, forward strand.
TACCAATACGGATCAGGCTGTCGTGACCGTGAATCCTAAGCCTACCATAACGGTTAGCAGTGTTGATTGTGCGAATAACCTTCAGACCTATTCCGTCAGCCTTACTACAACGGGTACTCAGGTCACCGCCACTGCAGGTACTGTGACCAACAATGGCAGTGGTTCATTTACCATCAGTGCCATTCCTTCCGGAACAAACATCACCATCACTTCCACCATAACTGCGACGGGTTGTAATTTGACTGCTTCAGTTACAGCGCCTTCTTGTCTGTGTCCTAACATCGATCCACCAGTGAGTGGTGGCAACAAAGTCATTTGTTCTGATCAAACTATCCCAGCATTGACAGTAACGGCTGGTACGTTGATTACTGCGGATTGGTATTCTGCTTCATCAGGTGGAACTTTATTACAATCTGGCTCTTTGAGCTATACCCCAACTGCGGCAGGCACTTATTATGCCGAAGCCAGACATACTATTACTGGTTGTAAAAGCAGTTCTCGCACCGCGATAACTTTGACCATCAACCCAAAACCAACCGCAGCCATTACCGGAGCTGATTTTGTATGCACTGGCCAAAGCATTACGCTCACTGCTACTGGGGGGGGGACCTACAACTGGAGTACCGGAGCAACCACTTCTTCGATCAGTGTCACCACTGCAAACACCTATAGTGTAACTGTTACCAGCAACGGTTGTACGGCTACAGCCAGCAAAACGGTTTCCGCTGGCGATCCCATCAATGCTGGCCTGACCAAGGATATGGACTGGACCTGTTACACTGGAGACATGCCTGCTACCTTGACCGCTACTCCGGTAGGTGCCAATTATACCTATGCCTGGAGCGCAGGTGCTATGCCTGTTTCTGGAACCAATACGGCTAAAGTAACCCTTGCGGGTCAATTCTTTGTTACCGTTACCAACACCATTACGGGCTGTTCAGGTGTAGCAAACGTTACGGTAATTGAGGATAAAACTGCCCCTTCCGCTTCTCTTTCTGCGAGCAGCGATATTTCTTGTGTGAATCCAACAGCGACTTTAACCGCATTGCCTGCTGGTTTGCAATACCAGTGGAGTGCCGGTGCCACCGCAATTGGCTCAACCAATCAGGCTACCGTAAATGCTCCAGGTAACTATACTGTAACCGTTACCAACCCTGCGAATGGTTGTTCAAATATTGCTACGACCAACGTCCAGTTGAGCAATTTGGGATCGATCACTGCAAGTATCTTAGGGGACAATAATATTTGTTTAGGTGAAAATACCCAGTTGACTGCTAGTGCAACCGGGTCAAGTTCGGCTTACACATATGCTTGGTCTACGGGTGCTACTACTGCCAGCATTACCGTTTCCCCAACTAGTACCCAAATTTACTCTGTGACGGTTACTTCTGGTGGCTGTTCGGATGCAGAGAGCATCACGGTTACGGTTAATCCTAAACCAACTGCCAATGCGGGTGCAGACCAGGAGATTTGTACAGGCGCTACCGCTTTATTAAGTGGCAGTGCATCCGGCGGTACAGCGCCTTATTCCTACAACTGGAGCAATGGTGCGACTACAGCCAGTACTTCGGCCAACCCAAGCAACACTACCACTTATACATTGACAGTTACTGATGGCAATGGTTGTACCCATACCGACCAGGTTGTGGTTACTGTGAATCCAAAGCCAACTGCCAACGCAGGTACGGACCAAGCAATTTGTGCAGGAAGCTCAGCTTCCTTGAGCGCCAGTGCTACAAGTGGTACTGCTCCATATACATACGCCTGGAGTAGTGGCGCAGCAACTGCAAGTACAAGTGTTAGCCCAGTGGCTACTACTACCTATACGGTTACTGTCACTGATAGCAAAGGTTGTACTGCTACAGATCAAGTAGTTGTAACTGTCAATCCAAGTCTTACTGCAAATGCTGGAACCGATCAGACGATCTGCCGTGGAACTTCTGCTTCCTTGAGTGCCAGTGTTATTGGTGGCACCGCTCCGTATACTTATGCCTGGAGCAATAGTGCTACAACTCAAAATACTTCTGTTTCCCCCACCACGACTACAACTTATACGGTAACCATCACGGATAGCAAAGGATGTTCCGGCACTGACCAGGTGGTGGTGACCGTTAATCCAAAACCAACCGCCAATGCAGGAGTAGACCAGGCCATTTGTAATGGTGCCACAGCTTCTTTGAGCGCAACGGCTACGTTAGGTACTGCACCTTATACTTATGTTTGGAGCAATGGTGCAAGTACAGCTGCTACAACAGTCAATCCAACTGTTACGACTACTTATACGGTGACAGTTACCGATAATAAGGGATGTGTGGATACTGATAATATGGTGGTTACCGTTAACCCTAAACCAAACGCATTTGCTGGTGCCGACCAGGCCATTTGTGCAGGTAGTTCGGCTATCTTAACTGCAAGTGGTACAGGTGGTACTGCTCCATATAGCTTCTCCTGGAGCAATAGCGCAACTACCGCTTCTACTACAGTTAGCCCAACAGTGGCTACCACTTATACAGTAACGGTGACCGATAGCAAAGGATGTACCGCAACCGATCAGGTAATAGTAAACATCAATCCTAACCTGAATGCCAACGCTGGCGTAGATCAGGAAATTTGTGCAGGAAATTCTACTTCTTTGACTGCTGGTGTAACGGGCGGAACTGCACCCTACACTTATTCCTGGACTGGCGGCGCAACTACTGCATCAACCTCTGTAACTCCAGCTTCAACGACTACCTATACCGTTACGATCACCGATAGCAAAGGTTGTACCGGAACAGATCAGGTGGTTGTAAAGGTTAACCCAAATCCAACTGCCAACGCAGGTGTAGATCAGGCCATTTGTGCCGGTAGCTCAGCAGATTTGGTTGCTAGCGGATCAGGTGGAACTGCTCCTTACACCTATGCCTGGAGCAGCGGTGCAACGACGGCCAATACTACCGTAAGCCCTGTAACCACTACTACTTATACTGTTACTGTAACCGACAGCAAAGGTTGTTTCCAGACCGACCAAGTCGTAGTAACCGTTAACCCAAGCCTCAATGCCGATGCTGGAACCGACCAAACCATTTGTGTTGGTGCTACAGCTAACTTGAGTGCAAGTGTTTCCGGTGGTACTGCACCTTACACTTATGTCTGGAGTACCAATGCCACGACTCAAAATATCTCCGTTTCTCCATCTGCCACAACTACTTACACTGTAACCATTACCGATAGCAAAGGATGTACTGGTACGGATCAGGTGGTGGTTACCGTTAATCCAAAGCCAAGTGCCAATGCAGGTACTGATCAAGCAATTTGTGCCGGAGCTTCAGCTTCGTTGAGCGCCAGTGCAACGGGTGGCACTGCCCCTTATACCTACGCCTGGAGCAGCGGAGCCAACACTGCCAGCACAAGTGTGAGCCCAGCCGTTACTACAACCTACACGGTGACAGTGACGGATAATAAAGGTTGTGTTGATACTGATAATATGGTAGTTACGGTTAATCCAAAACCAAGTGCCAATGCCGGTGTCGATCAGGCGATTTGTGCAGGTAGCTCTGCTACCCTCACTGCCACAGCTACTAGTGGTACCGCTCCATACAGTTATTCCTGGAGCAATGGTGCAACTACCGCTACCACTTCGGTGAGCCCAGCCGCGGCTACAACATATACGGTTACCGTAACCGATAGCAAAGGTTGTACTGGAACCGACAATGTCGTAGTGAACATCAACCCTAACTTGAATGCCAATGCTGGTACAGACCAGGAAATATGTGTAGGAACATCTGCAACTTTGAGCGCTGGTGTAAGTGGCGGCACTGCGCCCTATTCCTATTCCTGGAGCAGCGGTGCAACTACTGCATCTACTTCAGTAAGCCCAGCTTCGAATACAACTTATACCGTTACGATCACCGACAGCAAGGGCTGTACCGGAACGGATCAGGTAGTTGTTTCAGTTAATCCAAAACCAATTGCCAATGCCGGTGCCGATCAAGCGATTTGTGCCGGAACTTCGGCCAGCTTGAGCGCCAGTGCAACCAGTGGCACGGCTCCTTATACTTATGCCTGGAGCAGCGGTGCCAATACGGCTAATACCTCGGTAAGTCCTGCAACCACCACAACTTATACCGTTACTGTTACCGACAGCAAAGGTTGTAGCCACACCGATCAGGTCGTTGTAACCGTGAACCCGAATCCAATTGCTGATGCCGGTGCTGATCGTGCGATTTGTGCAGGAAGCAGCACCAACTTGTTGGTTAGTACTACTTCAGGTACTTTCCCCTATACTTATCTTTGGTCCAATGGCGCCACTACGGCTACCACTTCTGTTTCCCCAGGCAATACCACTACTTATGCAGTTACGGTAACGGACAGCAAAGGTTGTGTTGACGTTGATCAGGTGGTGGTAACGGTTAATCCAAACCCAGTTGCCAATGCTGGTGTAGATCAGGCGATTTGTGCTGGAAGCTCAGCGACTTTGATTGCAAGTGCTACCAATGGCACTGGACCATACAGCTATTCCTGGAGTAGTGGTGCCAATACGGCCAGCACTACAGTTAGCCCAGGCGTGGCTACTACATATACCGTGACAGTAACCGACAGCAAAGGTTGTACCGGAACTGACCAGGTAGTTGTCTCCATCAATCCAAACCTGAATGCGAATGCCGGAGCCGATCAAGCGATCTGTGCAGGTACTTCTGCTTCCTTGAGTGCGGGTGTATCAGGTGGCACAGCTCCTTACACCTACAACTGGAGCAACGGTGCTACTACTGCATCTACTTCAGTAAGCCCTGCAAATACAACTACCTATACGGTTACGATCACCGACAGCAAAGGCTGTACGGGAGTTGATCAGGTTGTGGTTACGGTGAACCCGAACCCAACAGCCAACGCCGGAGTGGATCAAGCGATTTGTGCAGGTACTTCCGCCTCTTTGAGCGCAAGCGCCTCTGGAGGCACTGCTCCATTTACTTATGCCTGGAGCAGCGGTGCCAATACAGCGAATACTTCGGTAAACCCTGCAACGACCACAACTTACACCGTGACCGTAACGGATAGCAAAGGTTGTACCAGTGTTGATCAGGTTGTGGTGACGGTGAACCCAAATCCAACCGCCAATGCCGGAACAGATCAAGCGATTTGTGCCGGTACCTCGGCTTCCTTGAGTGCAAGTGCTACCGGAGGAACTGCTCCATTTACTTATGTCTGGAGCAGCGGAGCCAATACCGCCAATACTTCAGTAAGCCCTGCAACAACGACAACTTATACCGTTACCGTTACCGACAGCAAAGGCTGTACCAGTATTGATCAGGTGGTAGTGACCGTTAACCCAACACCAACTGCCAATGCCGGTGCTGATCAGACGATTTGTGCAGGTACTTCTGCTTCTTTGAGCGCAAATACAACGGGTGGCACTGCTCCTTATACTTATGCTTGGAGCAATGGTGCTGCTACGGCGAATACTTCGGTAAGTCCAGTAACTACTACTACTTACACAGTTACCGTTACCGATAGCAAAGGTTGTACCGATACCGACGTGATGGTCGTGAGCGTTAACCCAACCCCAACTGCCAATGCCGGTGCTGACCAAGCCATTTGCGCAAGTACATCTGCATCTTTGAGTGCAAGCGCAACCGGAGGCACCGCACCATATACCTATGCCTGGAGCAGCGGAGCCAATACCGCCAACACTTCGGTAAGTCCAGTAACAACGACAACTTATACGGTTACTGTTACCGACAGCAAAGGCTGTACCAGTGTTGATCAGGTGGTGGTTACAGTTAATCCAAATCCAGTTGCCAACGCCGGTGCCGATCAAGCCATCTGCGCCGGAACTTCTGCCAGCTTGATTGCCAGCGCAACCAATGGTACTGCTCCTTACACCTATATCTGGAGCAATGGCGCAACGACCGCCAGCACTTCAGTGAACCCGGCTGGAGTTACAACTTACACCGTTACTGTTACGGATAGCAAAGGTTGTACCAGCACGGATCAGGTGGTAATCAGCATCAATCCAAATTTGAATGTCAACGCTGGTGCCGATCAAACCATTTGCCAGGGCATTTCAGTTACCTTGAATGCAAATGTGACTGGTGGCACAGTACCATATACTTTCACCTGGAGCAGTGGTGCCAATACGGCTTCCACTTCGGTTAGCCCAGGCGCTACAACTACCTATAGTGTTACCGTTACCGACAGCAAAGGTTGTACCGGAACCGACCAGGTAGTAGTAACGGTAAACCCAACACCAACCGCAAATGCAGGTACCGACCAGGCGATTTGTGCCGGATCAAGTGCTACTTTGGGTGCAAGTGCAACGGGTGGTACTCCATCTTACACCTACTTGTGGAGCAATGGTGCAACTACAGCTAGCACTTCAGTAAGCCCAGCGGGTACTACAACTTACACCGTTACTGTAACCGACAGCAAGGGTTGTACCGATACTGATGAGGTGGTTGTAACTGTTAATCCAAAACCAATTGCCGATGCAGGTGCCGACCAGGCAGTGTGTGTAGGCGCAAGTGCCAACCTGAGCGCCAGTGCCAGCAGCGGCATGGCTCCTTATACTTACAACTGGAGCAACGGTGCAACTACTGCCAGCACCACAGTTAGCCCTACAAATACAACTACCTACACCGTTACTGTTACCGACAGCAAAGGTTGTGTAGGAACAGATGTAGTTGTAGTAACTGTGAATCCAAAACCAATTGTTGACTTGGGAGCCGATGCAGCCATTTGTGCAGGTGATAGCAAATCACTTTCTGCCCTGGTTACCTCTGGTACCTTCCCATATACTTATGCTTGGAGCAATAGTGCAACCTCCGCAAACATCTCAGTAAGCCCTGCTTCTACAACGACCTATTCCGTTACCGTTACCGATAGCAAAGGATGTACCGGAGTTGATCAGGTAGTTGTGACGGTAAACCCACTGCCTGTTGCCAATGCAGGTTTAGATCAAGCGATTTGTGTAGGCAGCAGCGCCAACTTGAGTGCAAGCGCCTCCAGCGGCATGGCTCCCTACACCTATGCCTGGAGCAATGGTGCCAATACCGCAGCTACTTCGGTGAGCCCAAGTGCCACCACAACTTATACCGTTACAGTGACGGATAGCAAAGGTTGTACCGATGTTGATCAGGTGGTGGTAACGGTTAATCCAAATCCAGTAGCCAATGCTGGCGCCGACAAAGAAACTTGTGTTGGCGGATCGGTTTCCTTGAGCGTGAATGCTACTGGCGGTATGCTGCCATACACTTACCTCTGGAGCAACAGTGCCACTACGGCTTCTACTTCAGTGAGCCCATCCAACACAACCACCTACACAGTAACTGTTACTGATAGCAAAGGTTGTATTGGTACGGACCAGGTAGTAGTAACGGTTAATCCAAAACCAAATGCCAATGCAGGTGTTGACCAAACCATTTGTGTGGGTAGCAGCGCAACTTTGGGCGCAAGTGCCACTAGCGGAACTGCACCTTATACTTACCTCTGGAGCAACGGTGCCACTACTGCTTCTACTTCAGTGAGCCCAAGCAATACAACTACCTACACTGTGACGGTAACGGATAGTAAAGGCTGTACAGGTACTGATGCAATGGTTGTAACCGTGAATCCAAAGCCAAGCGTGGATTTGGGCGCTGATAAAACCATTTGCCAGGGACTTTCAACTACGCTTACTGCAGCAGTGAGCGGTGGTCAGGCTCCTTATACCTACATCTGGAACAATGGTGCTACCACTGCAAGTACTACAGTTAATCCATCGAATACCTTTACCTATATCGTAACCGTGACCGATGCGCGCGGTTGTAGCAATACAGATCAAGTTACCGTCAATGTTAACCCAGCACCAGTAGCCAACGCAGGCCCCGATCTCACAGGCTGCGAAGGCACTACTTTTGCCATCAACGGGAAAGCCAACGGCGGTACCACACCTTATACTTTTGCCTGGTCAAACGGCGCAACAACTGCTAACATCAGCGTCAATCCGGTGATTTCTACCACCTACACTTTGACGGTAACGGATGCCAATGGTTGTGTGCACAGCGATCAGATGAACATCACCGTTTATCCAAAACCAAAGGCCAACGCCGGCAACGACCAGGCCATTTGTTATGGCACTTCAGCAACCTTGGTAGCTACTGCCAATAACGGTGAGTTACCTTATAGCTTCTTGTGGTCAACTGGTGCAACAACTGCCAGCACTACCGTCAACCCATTGAGCACCACTACTTATTCTGTAACAGTGACCGACAACAAGGGCTGTTCAGATGTAGATCAAATGGTGGTAGTTGTGAACCCATTACCAATCGCTGATCTGGGTGCAGACAAGGCCATTTGCCAAAATCAAAACACCACCATCAGCGCCGCAGTAAGCAGCGGAACCGCACCATTTACTTATCAGTGGAGCAACAATGCAACCACTGCTTCCATCACCGTTGCCCCAACCTCAACTACAACTTACACCGTTACGGTAACGGATTCCAAAGGTTGTAGCGATGTTGACGATGTGGTCATTACCGTCAATCCGCTGCCAAATGCTGATGCAGGAGCAGATCGGGTTGTTTGTGCCGGAACGAGTACAACTTTGACCGCAACGGGTGGTGTGGCCTTCAACTGGTCCACTGGTGCTACTACGGGTACCATCACTGTGACTCCAGTAACCACTACAACTTACACCGTGACAGTAACCGACATCAATGGCTGCCAGGCTACGGATCAGGTGGTAGTAACGGTTAACCCGATTCCAAGTGTGAATGCTGGCGCTGACCAGATCGTTTGTTCAGGTGAAAGTGCAACCTTGGCTGCAACTGCCAATGGTGGTACACCTGCTTACAGCTTCTTCTGGTCAACTGGACAAAACTCTTCCAGCATTTCTGTAACGCCAACCACCACTACCACTTACACCGTGACGGTTAGTGATAGCAAAGGTTGTGAAGCAATCGACCAGGTTCGGGTAGGTGTCAATCCTAAACCTGCCGCCAATGCAGGCCCAGATCAGGCCAACTGTGCAGGCACCAACTTTACCCTGAATGGAAAAGTAACTGGTGGCACCGCACCTTATACTTACGCATGGAGCAATGGCGCAACTACCGCAGACATTACGGTAGCACCCGCGTCTACCATTACTTATACATTGACTGTTACCGATGCAAATGGTTGCAAAGGGATCGACGAAGCAGTTGTTACGGTTTACAAAAATCCAGCTGCCAATGCTGGCCCCGATCAAGCCATTTGTTTCGGCCAGCCTGCCATTTTGAATGCAACTGCCAACGACGGTTTGCCCCCCTATTCTTTTGCCTGGAATACTGGGGTGACTACCGCAAGTTTGACTGTAAACCCAAGCTCAAACACCACTTACACCGTGACCATCACGGATAACCGTGGTTGTTTTGGTGTGGATCAAACGGTGATCACGGTTAACCCACTCCCAGTGGCCAATGCAGGTGCCGATCAGGCCATCTGTTTGGGTCAAATTGCCAATTTGATTGCCAGCGGTAGTGCAGGAACTCCTGGCTATACCTACGCCTGGAGCAACGGCACAACTACGGCCAACATGAGTGTTAGCCCAGTGGCTACAACTACTTATACCGTTACGGTTACGGACAGCAAAGGTTGTACCGCTATCGATCAGGTGGTCGTTACGGTTAACCCTGTTCCAACCGCCAACGCAGGTGCTGACCAAATCATTTGTGCTGGTCTGAGCGCTAATTTGAGTGCTACTGCTGCTGCTGGAACACCAGGATACACTTACCTCTGGTCAAATGGCGCAACGACTGCATCGACCAGTGTAAGTCCTGTGGCGACTACCACTTACACCGTTACCGTTACCGATAGCAAAGGTTGTACTGCAATTGACCAAGTGGTTGTGACAGTGAATCCAACCCCAATTGCCAGCGCGGGCCCAGATCAAGCCATTTGTGAGGGTTCAAGCGCCACTCTGTTGGCCAGTGCTACTGGTGGTTCTGCTCCTTACACTTTCAACTGGTCAAATGGTGCTACGACTGCATCGACCAGTGTTAGCCCAGTGGCGACTACCACTTATACTGTTACTGTTACCGACAGCAAAGGTTGTATCAGCATCGACCAAATGGTGCTGACTGTCAATCCAAATCCAGTTGCTGACGCTGGTGCCGATCAGGCCATCTGTATCAATGCTGCCGCTACCCTTAGCGCCTCTGCAACGGGTGGTATGGCTCCATACACTTACAAATGGTCAACCGGTGCAACGACTGCATCAACCAGTGTTAGCCCAACGGCGACTACTACTTATACCGTTACTGTAACGGATAGCAAAGGTTGTACCGACATTGATCAGGTGGTTGTTACAGTCAATCCAAAACCAACGGTTGACCTGAACCTCGCTGCCAACGCCCCTGCCGAAATTTGTGTAGGTGGTTCTACCAGCATGGTTGTATCCGTTTCTGGCGGTACTGCTCCTTACAGCTTTGCCTGGAGCAATGGTTTGCCAAACCAAGCCAACCAAACTGTTAGCCCAACAGCGACTACTACCTATACTGTAACGGTTACCGACAATAACGGCTGTTCCAATAGTGACAACCTCACCATTATTGTTAACCCATTGCCAATTGGCAATGCAGGGGTAGATCAAACGATCTGTGCAGGTGCTACTGCTACCTTTACTGCTACAGCAACAGGTGGTACTGCTCCTTATACTTATGCCTGGAGCAATGGCGCAACCACCGCTAGCACCAGTGTTAGCCCAGGTGCAACAACTACCTACTCTGTGACGGTGACCGATGCCAAAGGTTGCCAGGATGCGGATGATCTGGTGTTGACGGTTAATCCAAATCCAACCCTGACCATCACCAAGGTTGAGTGTGCGCCAAACTTGTTGACATACAGCGTGTTCATTACCACCAATGGTACCCAGGTAAGCTCAAGCGCAGGAACCGTAACCAACACAGGTGCGGGTACTTACACGGTGAGCGGCATCACAGCTGGTGTAAACATCAACATTACTTCTACTTTCACTGCTACCAATTGTAAGACGGATGCACCGGTAACTGCACCAAACTGTGCTTGTCCTACCGTCAATGCTCCAGTTAGTGGAGGTGACAAAGTGATTTGTGCAGTTGATGCCATTCCTACTTTGAGTGTTTCCGTTGGTGCCAATACTACCGTAGACTGGTACTCTGCACCAGTAAATGGGACTTTGTTACAAGCCAATTCAACGACTTATACGCCTACTGCTGCTGGTACTTACTACGCAGAGGCACGCAATACCATCAACGGTTGTGTGAGTTCAACCCGCACTGCTGTTGTACTCACGATCAATCCTCAGCCGGTTGCCAATGCTGGTGCTGATCAGGCCATTTGTGCGGGCACAAGTGCAAACTTGTTGGCTAGCGCTACGGCTGGTACCGCACCTTACAACTACAACTGGAGCAGTGGTCAAACTACTGCTGGTATCAGTGTTAGCCCAGCTGCCACTACCACTTACACGGTAACGGTAACTGATAGCAAAGGCTGCTCACATGTAGATCAGGTAGTAGTTACCGTGAATCCATTGCCCATTGCCAATGCTGGTACAGACCAGGAGGTATGTTTCGGCACAATGGCAACCATCACAGCTACTGCAACTGCTGGTACTACACCTTACACCTTTGCCTGGAGTTTGGGCCTTGGTTCAGGAGCTACCAAGCAGATTACTTTGTCCAGCACTACTACTTTTGAAGTTACCGTAACCGATGCCAATGGATGTACGGATACCGACGAAGTAACCGTAACGGTGAACCCACTGCCCACAGTAAATGCTGGTCCTGATCAGGAAATTTGCAACGGCCTAGCCGCTAACTTGATCGCAACACCAGGTGCCGGAACTGCACCATTTACCTACAAGTGGAGCAGCGGCCAAACTACTGCCAGCATTAGTGTTAGCCCAAGTGCAACAACCACCTACACCGTTACAGTAACGGATAGCAAAGGTTGTACCGCTACTGACGAAGTAGTAGTGATTGTGAATCCTGCTGTAGTGGCAAACGCTGGCCCGGACCAGGAAATTTGCGCAGGCAGCACCGCTTCTCTGATAGCATCAGGTAGCGCTGGAACTGCACCATACACTTACAAATGGAGCAGCGGCCAAACTACTGCCAGCATCAGTGTCAGCCCAGCAGCAACGACTACTTACACCGTTACTGTTACAGATGCAAAAGGTTGTGAGGCTACAGATAATGTTGTAATCACCGTTAATCCGAATCCGATTGCCAATGCTGGCCCAGACCAAACGGTATGTGCTGGAATCGCAGCCAACCTCAACGCCAGTGCCACTTCTGGCACCGGGGCCTACACTTACAAATGGTCAACAGGTGCTACTGTAGCCAGCATTAGTGTTTCCCCAATCGTCACCACTACTTACACCATTACCATCACCGATGCTAAAGGTTGTACAAGTGTGGATGAGGTGGTTGTAACCGTTAGCCCAGCACTGACCGTTAATGCAGGTGTTGATCAGACGATTTGTGAAGGCCAAACGCAGGCCTTGACTGCAGCAGCCAGCAATGGTACTCCTGCCTTCACTTACCTGTGGAGCAGCGGCCAAACTACAGCTAGCATCAACGTTAATCCAACAACTACAACAACTTATACGGTCACTGTGACCGATAGCAAAGGTTGTACAGGTACAGATGAGGTAGTTATTACCGTCAATCCAAAACCAAGCGTGGCTTTAGGTCCAGATCAGGAAATCTGTGCGGGCTCAAGCGCTACCCTCACTGCTTCACCAAGCGGTGGTACGCCAAGCTATACTTATGCCTGGAATACAGGCGAAACAACTGTTTCTATCACTGCCTCGCCAGTGGCTACGGCTACTTATACTGTGACATTGACCGATTCTAAAGGTTGTGTTGCTCAAGATAATGCCGTAGTTATCGTGAATCCTAATCCAATTGCGAACGCTGGTCCGGACCAGGAAATCTGTGCTGGATTCAGCGCTAGCTTGAGCGCCAGCGCTACCAGTGGTACTGCACCATTTACCTACAAGTGGTCGAATGGCGCTACTACTGCTGCCACCAGCGTTAGCCCAACTGCAACTACTACCTATACTGTTACTGTAACTGATAGCAAAGGTTGTACCGACATCGACGAAGTCGTGATTACGGTGAATCCAAATCCTGTTGCCGATGCCGGAACTGATGTAACTACTTGTGAAGGGGAAACAACTCGTCTGCGGGCCAGCGCCAGCAACGGTACACCTTCTTACACCTTCAACTGGAGCAATGGCCTGGGCGCTGGTGCACAACACGATGTTGCACCAACCTCTTCTACTACTTACACTGTTACCGTGACCGACTCTAAAGGTTGTGTAGCTACGGATCAGGTAGTAGTCAATGTCAATGATGCTCCAGTGGTGAACGCAGGCCCCGATGTAACCATCTGCGTAGGTGCAAGCACTCCGCTGACTGCTACTGCAACTCAGGGAACTCAGCCTTACACTTACAACTGGTCCAACGGTGCAACTACTTCCAGCATCAGCGTTAGCCCAACTACAACTACCACTTACACTGTCACCGTTACCGACTCCAAAGGTTGTGTAGCCAACGATCAGGTGGTAGTCAATGTTAACCCACTGCCGACCCTTATCGTCAACAATAAGCTGTGTGCTCCAAACTTGCTGACTTATGTGGTGACTTTGAACACCAATGCCGACGTAGTGGAGTCAACGCTAGGTACAGTGGTAAGCCTGGGCGCTGGTAACTTTAACATTACAGGTATTACTGCCGGACAAAATATCGTCATCACCGTTACCAACTCACAAACAGCTTGTAAAGCTACCCTGAATGTGACCGCACCAGATTGCTCCTGCCCAGTGGTAGACGCACCTGTGAGCGGTGGTGATAAAACCATCTGTACCGGAGAAGCACTTCCTGCTTTGACTGTTACTGTAAAAGCCGGTGAAACTGCGGATTGGTACAATGCTGCTGGCAACCTGCTTCTGGCTGGTTCAGTCAGCTACACACCAACTGCTGCTGGTACTTATTATGCTGAAACCCGCAATACCACCACAAACTGTAAGAGTGCAACCCGTACTGCGGTTACCTTGACGATTCGTCCAGCTACCCCAACGGCCAGCTTGACCAACGGTAACGTTTGTTCTGAAAATAGCCCAATCACGATCCCAAGTGACAATGTAATCGACCTGAATACCTTGATCACCAGCGGATTTACGGGCGGAACCTGGTCTACAGCAACGGCTGGTATCAACCTTTCCGGTTCCTTCTTTACTGCAACGAAAGCACTCGAAGGCCAAACCATCACCTTCACCTACAAAATTTCAGGTGTAGATGGCCCAGGCACTGGTAATTGCAACGATCGCACGTATACCGCAACGGTAAGAGTGAACAATTGCTTCGCTAAACTGGGTGACCTGGTATGGCAAGACCTCAATGGCAACGGTGTTCAGGATGGTGGTGAACCCGGCATCCCTGGCGTAACCGTGAATTTGTACGATCAAGCCAATATGGTTGTAGCGACTCGTACAACGGATGCCAATGGCGGTTACTTGTTTACCCTCCTGCCTCCAGCAATTTATACTGTTGAATTTGTTGCTCCTGGCGGTTATACACCAACTCAGGTAAACATTGGAGACGATACCAAAGACAGTGATGCAGATGCTTCCGGCAGAACCGGATCCTATACCCTGCTGGCTGGTGATGACAACCGTACCGTGGACGCAGGCTTCTTTAGGCCTGCGCAATTGGGCGATTTTGTCTGGGAAGACCTCAACGGCAACGGTACTCAGGATGGCGAACCCGGCGTAGCTGGAGTAACCGTTAACCTTTTGGACGCTGGCAATAATGTAATTGCCACCGATGTAACCGATGGTAGTGGGGCTTATCTGTTTGACAACCTCGCTCCTGGAGTATACAAAGTAGAATTTGTGAAACCTACTGGCTATGAGTTTACGAACCCCAATGCCAGTGGCAACGACAATACCGATAGTGATGCCGGTACAGGCAATGGCCGCACCGGAAACTACACCTTGAATAGTGGAGATTCCAATCTGAGCGTGGATGCAGGTATTTACAAATCTGCCAGCTTGGGCGACTATGTCTGGGAAGATAAAAATGCCAATGGTACTCAAGACGGAGGCGAACCTGGAATTTCGGGCGTAACCGTGAAATTGCTGGATGCCAATGGTACTACTGTTGCAACTGATGTAACCGATGCTAGCGGCCTATATGGATTCAGCAATCTGAAACCAGGCAGCTATACTGTTATGTTCAACGTACCTGCCGGGTACAATACCTCACCTGCAAATGCCGGAGGTGATGACACCAAAGACAGTGACATCAACAGTGGTGGCATGACTGGAACCATCGTTCTGTCCTCCGGCAAATCAGATCAAACCGTAGACGCAGGTCTGTATAAATTGGCCGAATTGGGCGATTTGGTTTGGTTGGATAAAAACGCCAACGGCGTACAGGATGGTGGCGAACCAGGTGTAGGCGGCGTAACTGTTCGTTTGCTGAATGCCAGCAACACCGTTATCGCAACTGATGTTACCGACGCAAGTGGCAACTACTTGTTCTCGAACCTGGTACCTGGAGTTTACACTGTAGAATTTGCATTGCCTGCAACCTATGTACGCACCACTGCAAACGCAGGAGGGGATGACGCTGCA
This sequence comes from Haliscomenobacter sp., assembly GCF_965225875.1. Lineage (GTDB taxonomy): Bacteria > Bacteroidota > Bacteroidia > Chitinophagales > Saprospiraceae > Haliscomenobacter. The sequence continues at coordinate 3,520,459 of NZ_CBDDBS010000002.1, forward strand.
GACAGTGATGCAAATACTGGCAATGGCCGCACCGGAACCTATACCCTGGAATCTGGTGAAAGCGACCTTACCGTTGATGCAGGTATTTACCTCTTGGCTGCCCTGGGCGACTATGTATGGGAAGACCTCAATTCCAATGGTGTTCAAGACGGCGCTGAGCCAGGTGTTTCTGGTGTTACCGTACGTTTGTTGAGCCCAGCAGGTACATTGCTGCAAACTGACATTACCGATGGTAGCGGTCTGTACGGCTTTAATGGCTTGACTCCTGGTGATTACAAAGTAGAATTTGTATTGCCCGGCGGTTACATCCGTACCGCAACTGATGCAGGTGGAAATGACGCTGCCGACAGTGATGCAAGCACCAGCAATGGTCAAACCGGTATTTACAACCTGGAATCTGGTGAAACCGACAATACCGTCGACGCCGGTATCTACCGCAATGCCTCTCTGGGCGATTACGTCTGGGAAGACCTGGATCGTGATGGTACTCAGGACGGTACTGAAAGTGGAATTGGCGGTGTAACCGTCAAGTTGTACGATGCGAGCAACACACTGGCAGGTACAACGACTACCGCAGCTGATGGTAGCTATAGCTTCACTGGCCTCAAACCAGGCAGCTATTCTGTAGAATTCAGCAAGCCAACTGGCTATGTCTTTACTACAGCCAATGCAGGAACTGATGCAACCGATAGTGATGCCAACACTGCAACGGGCCGTACTGGAACCATAGTATTGGCTTCTGGTGAGCAAAACCTCACCATTGATGCAGGTCTGTATACGGTTACCTCTTCTCTGGGCGATTACGTCTGGGAAGACCTCAATGCCAATGGCATTCAGGATGGCAACGAACCCGGTATCGCTGGAGTAACCGTCCGCCTCTTGAATGGCTCAGGTTCTACCTTGCAGACCGATGTGACCGATGGCAGTGGAGCTTACTTGTTCGAGAACCTGCCCCCAGGAACCTATATTGTAGAATTTGTGAAACCTGCTGGCTACGAAGCTACTGTAGCCAATGCTGGCGGGGATGACACCAAAGATAGCGACGCTGGTAGCGGCAATGGCCGCACAGGCAGCATTGATCTGAGTCCGAACGAAACAGATTTAAGCAATGATGCAGGTTTCTACCGCCTCGGATCCATTGGTGATTACGTTTGGGAAGACCTCAACGGCAATGGTGTACAAGATGGCGGTGAGCCAGGCATTAGTGGAGTAACCGTTAAACTGCTCAATGCAAGTGGTACTACCGTTGCAACTGACGTAACCGACGGCAGCGGTCTGTACGGATTCAGCAACCTGACGCCAGGTACTTACACCGTGATGGTGAATACACCTTCAGGTTACACTACTGCGCCTCAAAATGCTGGTGGTGACGATGCCAAGGACAGTGACATCAACTCTGGTGGCATGACTGGCCCAATCGTACTGAATTCAGGTGAATCCAACCAGACCATTGACGCAGGCTTGTTCAAACCAGCTTCTTTGGGCGACTACGTTTGGGCAGACCAAAATGGCAATGGTACACAGGACGGCACCGAACCTGGTATCTCCGGAGTAACCGTAATGCTTTTTGCTGATACCAATGGCGATGGCAATCCTGATGGGGGCTCAATTGGCAGCACAACTACAGATGGATCGGGCTTCTACTCCTTTACCGGATTGCAGCCAGGAAACTATGTTGTGAAGTTCACCAAGCCTAATGGTTACGAAACCGTAGCTCCAAATCAAGGTGGCAACGACAATACCGACAGTGATGCCAACCCAACTACTGGCTTGAGCGGAACCGTTAACCTGTCAAGTGGCGAAAACGACACCAGCATCGACGCGGGCTATGCCCAATACGATCTGGCGCTGAGCAAGTCCTTGAACAGTAGTACTCCTGGTCCATTTGCACCTGGCAGCACCGTGAAGTTCAACATCAGTGTAACCAACGAGGGCGGCTTGAATGCCAGCAATGTGGTAGTAACCGACCGCTTGCCTTCTGGCCTCAACTTCGTAAGCATCGAAGCTGGTACCAGCGGAGCCATCAGCAATGGTGGTGGTGTAGTGACCATCCCAAGCATTGCTTCTGGTCAAACTAAGACCTTCACCATCGTAACTTCGATTGCGGCCAACTTCCAGGGCTTAAGCCTGACCAACGAAGCTGAAATCACTACCGATGACGGCAACGACAAAGACTCTACACCAAACAACGACAATCCAAATGAAGACGATCAGGATGATGAACCTATCCAGATCGGCCAAACTGGAAAAATCGATGTTGAAAAACTGGTGAATGGCAAAGATGCCGATACTGCACCAGGGGTGATCGTCTTTGTACCCGATGCTGGTGTCAATGTAACCTGGACTTACGTGGTGACCAACACGGGTACGCTCAACCTGACCAACGTTGCTGTAGTTGACAACAAGGAAGGCGCAGTATGTACCATTCCAGTACTCGCGGCAGGCCAGTCTACAACCTGTACCTTGACCCGGCCAGCCATTTTGGGATCGTATGTAAACGAAGCAACCGCAACGGGCCAACCCGTTGACAATACCAATAATCCAGTAGGTAGCCCAGTATCCGACAAGGATCCAGCCAACTACACGGGTGTATACATCAACATTGACAAAGAAGCGGATAAAACGGTGATTTGTGCCGGAGAGCCCGTTACCTTCTCGCTGACCATGCGCATGAAAGGTGGTGCTCCTGGTATCCAGTTCCGCGGCATCAGCGTAACCGACAATAACCTGCCTAACGCACTGGTACCTGGTGGACAATACTTCCAGGCGGCTAGTGATGCCAACGGCAATGGTTTCCTCGACTTCGGTGAAGAATTCGTGTGGATTTACACCATGAACATCACCAGTACCATCACCAACACGGCTATGGACATGGCCGACGTATGGGCTCCAGATCCTGATAACCCCAACAACACCATCAAGATTGGTTCAATTGGAGCAACAGATCAGGTAACCGTAACCGTGAACAGCAACCAGTGTGCTGAATTGGGTGATCTGGTTTGGGAAGACCTGAATGCAAATGGTGTTCAGGATGGTAGCGAGCCAGGCGTTTCTGGCGTAACCGTGCGCCTGCTCAATAGTGCAGGAACACAGATCGCAACCGATGTAACCGACGGTGGAGGCAGCTACCTCTTCACTGGTTTGATCCCTGGTGATTACAAAGTGGAATTTGCACTGCCGTCTGGCTACACCCGCACTTCTGCCAACGCAGGTGGTGACGATACCAAAGACAGCGACGCAGGGGCAAGTGGCCAAACTGGCTTGTACAACCTGACCAATGGTGAAAGTGATCTCACCGTCGACGCAGGTATCTACCGCAACGGCTCCATCAGCGACTTCGTTTGGGAAGATAAAAATGCCAACGGTGTTCAGGATGGTGGTGAGCCCGGTGTATCTGGCGTAACCGTTAAACTGCTGGATGCTTCAGGTGCTACCGTAGCAACTGACGTTACCGATGGCAGCGGCCTGTACTCCTTCAATAACCTGAAACCTGGTAACTATACCGTAATGGTGAACGTACCAGGTGGCTACAGCACCAGCCCATCTAACGCAGGTGGAGATGACACCAAAGACAGTGACATCAACTCCGGCGGTATGACCAGTACCATTACCCTAACTTCTGGCGAAAACAACAGCAGTGTAGATGCAGGTCTGTACAAATTGGCGGAATTGGGCGACCTCGTTTGGGAAGACACCAATGCCAACGGCATACAAGATGGTGGTGAACCTGGCGTAGCCGGGGTAACCGTAAGACTGCTGAATGCTGGTGGCTCTACCATTGCTACTGATGTGACGGATGGTGGCGGTAATTACCTCTTCAGCAATCTGGTACCTGGCAATTACTCGGTAGAGTTTGCTCTGCCTACGGGTTATGTTCGCACTTCCGCAAACCAGGGATCTAATGATGCAGCTGACAGCGATGCCAACACTGGCAATGGCCGGACTGGAACTTATACCCTGGAGTCAGGAGAAAGTGACCTCACTGTCGACGCAGGTATCTACCGCAACGGTTCGATCAGCGACTTCGTGTGGGAGGACAAAAATGCAAATGGCAAACAAGACGGTGGCGAACCAGGAATCAGCGGTGTAACCGTGAAATTGCTGAACGCTGCTGGAACCACCATCGCCACAGATATTACCGATGGCAGCGGCTTGTACTCCTTCAACAACCTTGCACCAGGAACTTACACTGTAATGGTTAACCTCCCTGGTGGATATACGCCTACTAAGCAAAACAATAGTGACGATAGCAGTGATTCTGACATCAACACTGGAGGAATGACTGGGCCAATTGTGTTGACTTCGGGTGAAAACAACTCTACGGTTGACGCAGGCTTCTATCGCTTCGCCACCTTGGGTGACTATGTATGGAATGACCTTAACCAAGATGGTGGCCAAGATGGCAATGAACCTGGTATCGGCGGCATCGTAGTTACTTTGCTGGATGGCAATGGCAATACCGTAGGTACCAAAACTACCGATGGTAGCGGTAAATACGAGTTTACCAACCTGGTTCCAGGAGACTACAAGGTGGTATTCGGTGGCAAAACCGGATTCATCCGCACTGGTCAGGATCAGTCAGACGATGCATCTGATAGCGACGCCGACCTGGGTGGTCAAACCGGAATCTATACCTTGACCAGTGGTGAAGTTAACCGCACTGTCGACGCAGGCCTTTACGAAGTAACCTCTGCAATTGGAGACTACGTTTGGGAAGACCTCAACCTCGATGGTATCCAGGATTCCAACGAACCTGGTATCAATGGGGTAACGGTCAACTTGCTGGATGGCTCAGGCAACATCATCAGAACGACGGTTACCGCCGGAGGAGGTGCATACCTTTTCACCAACTTGCCTAGTGGAACCTACAGCGTTGAGTTTGTGAAACCTAATGGTTACACTTCGACTACGCCAAATGTGGGTAGTGATGTACGCGATAGTGACGCCGATGGAAGTGGCAAAACGGCTACATTTGTACTGCCTGCTGGTGGTACCAACCTCACCATCGACGCGGGCTTCTATCGCCCAGCTTCCTTGGGCGACTATGTATGGTTGGACAAAGATGGCGACGGTTTCCTCGACATCGACGAAGTGGGCGTACCTGGAGTTGAAGTACAATTGATGGATGCAGGGGGCAACGTATTGGCTACCACCACTACCGACGCCAACGGGGGCTATAACTTTACCGACCTGGCTCCTGGTAAATACAAAGTAACCTTCGTATTGAGCAATCCAGATTACGCTTTCACTGCGCCAAATGCCGTTCTAAATGATGATTTCCGCGACAGCGACGCTGATCCTAACACGGGTATGACCGGCTTGTACGATATCAGCTCAGGTGAAAATGAAACCACCGTTGATGCGGGTATCTACATCCCTGCCAAAATCGGAGACTTCGTTTGGTTGGATACCAACAAAAACGGTGTTCAGGATGCGGATGAGAAAGGAGTAGAAGGCGTAAGCGTAAGATTGACTAGCAACCGTTTCGCGGGTCAGGAATTCGCAACCACCGACGCCAACGGTATGTACATGTTCCCGAACCTGCGCCCTGGCGATTATCAGGTAGAATTTGTACTGCCAAATGGCTACACTCGTACAGCAGCCAATACTGGCGACGATAGCAAAGACAGCGACGCAAACGTAGCTACAGGTAAAACAGGTACTTATACCCTGACTTCCGGCCAAATCAACAACACCGTTGACGCCGGTATTTACCCATCCGCTACCTGCTCGATCAATGCAGTGGTGAGCAATATAACTTGTGACAACAAAGGCACTGCGACACCAAGCGACGATACTTATAGCTTCTCCCTCACTGTAACGGGTAGCAATACCGGTGCAGGCTGGAAAGCAACCATCTTCGGTCAGGAAGTAACGGGCACCTACGGCCAGGCCGTAGTGATCGGCCCACGCCTGATCAGCCTGGGTGGTGGACAGTTCACCGTAACGGATGCAACAAGCAACACTTGTACTTCATCGGCAAGCGTAACTGCTCCTGCACCTTGTTCGACACCAAGTGACCTGAACCTGGCCAAGACCTTCGTGAGCGCAACGGCACAACCTAACGGCAGCTACAACGTGGTATACAACATCACGGTAAGCGCACCAGCAGGTAGCCTGAGCAGTACTTATGACTTGTCTGACCAACCATCCTTCGATACCGATGTAGCGATCAACTCTGCATCCTACACCAGCAGCGTATCCGCTGGCGGTAACCTGGCAGGCACCGGACCATGGACTTTGGCAAATGACCAGGCCATCAGCGCGGGTCAAACCCATACTTACACCTTGACGGTGAACGTAAGTTTGAAACTGACTGATACTGCGGGCGACAACGTCTACACCAAGTGTGGCCAGTCCAACCCAGCAGCACCAAAAGCAGGTGAAGGCTTGTTCAACAAGGCGACCTTGGATGTGAACAACGATGGCAATGCCGATAAAGAAGCTACTGCTTGTGGTGACCTGCCCGAATGTCAACTGACGGCTCAAGTGAGCAACGTCGTGTGTGACAATAAAGGCACTGCTACACCAAGCGACGATACTTACAGCTTCACCGTAACCGTAACGGGCAGCAACGCCAGCACGGGCTGGAAAGCGACGATCTTTGGTCAGGAAGTGACAGGTAGCTACGGCCAGGCCGTAGTGGTTGGCCCACGTCTGATCAGCCTGGGTGGTGGACAGTTCACCGTAACTGATGCCAACAACGCAACTTGTACAGCATCAGCAAGTGTAACTGCACCAATTCCATGCTCGACACCAAGTGACCTGAATCTGGCTAAGACCTTCGTGAGCGCAACGGCACAACCTAATGGCAGCTACAACGTGGTGTACAACATCACGGTAAGCGCACCAGCAGGTAGCCTGAGCAGCACTTACGACTTATCTGACCAACCATCCTTCGATACCGATGTAGCAATCAACGCTGCATCCTACACCAGCAGCGTATCCGCTGGTGGTAACCTGGCTGGCACCGGACCATGGACTTTGGCGAACGATCAGGCCATCAGCGCGGGTCAAACCCATACGTACACCCTCACGGTGAATGTAAGTTTGAACTTGAGTGATGCAATCGGCGACAACATCTACACCAAGTGTGGTCAGTCCACACCAGCCGCACCAAAAGCAGGCGAAGGCTTGTTCAACAAGGCTCTGCTGGATGTGAACAACGACGGCACTGCCGATAAAGAAGCTACGGCTTGTGGTGATCTGCCTGAATGTCAACTGACCGCTCAAGTGAGCAACGTCGTGTGCGACAACAAAGGCACCGCCACACCAAACGACGATACTTACAGCTTTACCGTAACCGTCACTGGCAGCAACGCCAGCACAGGTTGGAAAGCGACCATCTTCGGTCAGGAAGTAACGGGTAGCTACGGCCAGGCCGTAGTGATCGGCCCACGCCTGATCAGCCTGGGTGGTGGACAGTTCACCGTAACTGATGCCAACAACGCAACTTGTACAGCATCAGCAAGTGTAACTGCACCAATTCCTTGTTCGACACCAAGCGACCTGAACCTGGCCAAGACTTTCGTGAGCGCAACGGCACAACCTAACGGCAGCTACAACGTGGTGTACAACATCACGGTAACAGCACCAGCAGGTAGCCTGACCAGCAGCTACGACTTGTCTGACCAACCAGCCTTCGATACCGACGTAGCGATCAATAGTGCATCCTACACCAGCAGCGTATCCGCTGGCGGTAATCTGACTGGAACCGGACCATGGACCTTGGCAAACGATCAGGCCATCAGCGGAGGTCAAACCCATACTTACACCCTGACGGTGAATGTAAGTTTGAAACTGACTGATACTGCGGGTGACAACGTCTACACTAAGTGTGGTCAGTCTACGCCAGGGGCACCAAAAGCAGGTGAAGGCTTGTTCAACAAGGCTCTGCTGGATGTGAACAACGACGGCACTGCCGATAAAGAAGCTACCGCTTGTGGTGATCTGCCTGAATGTCAACTGACAGCTCAAGTGAGCAACATCGTGTGTGACAACAAAGGCACCGCCACACCAAGCGACGATACTTACAGCTTCACCGTAACCGTAACGGGCAGCAACGCCAGCACGGGCTGGAAAGCGACCATCTTCGGTCAGCAGGTAACCGGTAGCTACGGTCAGGCCGTAGTGGTTGGCCCACGCCTGATCAGCCTGGGTGGTGGACAGTTCACCGTAACTGATGCCAACAATGCAACTTGTACAGCATCAGCAAGTGTAACCGCACCTGCACCATGCTCGACACCAAGCGACCTGAATCTGGCCAAGACCTTCGTAAGCGCAACCAAGCAAGCCAATGGCAGCTACAATGTGGTGTACAGCATCACCGTAACAGCACCAGCTGGTAGCCTGAGCAGCACTTACGACTTGTCTGACCAACCATCCTTCGATACCGATGTAGCGATCAACAGCGCATCCTACACCAGCAGCGTATCCGCTGGCGGTAACCTGGCTGGAACCGGACCATGGACTTTGGCAAACGACCAGGCCATCAGTGCAGGTCAAACCCATACCTACACCCTGACGGTGAACGTAAGTTTGAACCTGAGCGATGCAACTGGTGACAACATTTACACCAAGTGTGGTCAGTCTACGCCAGGGGCACCAAAAGCAGGCGAAGGTTTGTTCAACAAGGCTCTGCTGGATCTGAACAACGATGGCACTGCTGACAAGGAAGCCACTGCTTGTGGTGACCTTCCACAGGATTGTAACCTCACTGCCACGGTAAGCGCAGTAAGCTGCGACGGCTTAGGTACCAAAGATACCCTCGATGACGTGTATACCTTCCGTCTCCTGGTATTGGGTACTGGCACCAGCTGGAAAGCGACCATCGCGGGCAAAGCAGTCACTGGCAGCTACGGTCAGGTAGTAGTACTCGGACCATTCAAGATTAGCGACGGCGTATTGCAGTTCACAATTGCGGATGCAAGCAACGCTGCTTGTGTAAGCGATCCATTGAGTGTGTTCCCTCCAAGACCATGCTCTGGTAGCACCGAACCTTGCAACATCGGCCAGGCTGAACTGCTTAACGTAGTTTGTAATCCAATGGGTACCCTGAGTGACCCAAGTGATGATACCTATACATTTGAACTGAAAATCTCTGGTAGCAGCAGCACCAACACTTGGGTAGCTGAAGATGGCAAAAACACCAGTGGTAAGTATGGCCAGGTGGTTAAATTTGGACCATTCCTGATCAAAGATGGTGACAAGACCTTCTTGATCCGCGATGCAGGCAACTCCGAGTGTAAGGCTACAGTTTATGTGCCTGCGCCAAAAGCTTGCTCTAACGAGTGCGCGGTGAAAGCCGAAGTGAAGAACATTTTGTGCAACAACAACGGCACACCAGAGAACAACGACGATGATACCTTCACGTTTGAATTGACCGTAACCGGCAGCAACGCCAGCACTGGCTGGATTGCCAATGATCCGAACCTGAGCACAGGTCAATACGGCAAAACCGTAGTGATGGGCCCATACCGGATCAAGACCAATGCAACGGTTAAATTCAGCATCTTCGATCAGTTGCGCTTCAACTCTTGCGCTACCGAAGTAACGGTAACTGCACCAGCAGCTTGTTCTTCAGTGCCCAAGTGTGAAATTGTAACCAAGATCCAGAACGCGAAGTGCAGCAGCAACGGTACCGCTGATGACCCAAGTGACGATACCTTCACCTTTGAAGTGATTGTTACGGGTAAAAATGCGGGCAACAAAGGCTGGAAAGCTGAAGACAACAAGCGCAGCATCGGTGACTACGGACAAGTGGTGAAATTTGGCCCATACCGCATCGCCGATGGCCAGGTGAGCTTCAAGGTTCGCGATGCTCAGGATACCACTTGCTACACGCTCTTGTTGGTAGGTGTACCTGATGAATGTTCTCAAACTTGCGCCATCAAAGCAACGGTGGTGGATGTAAAAGTGGACAACAAAGGTACTGCTGATCCAAAAGACGATAGCTTCAGCTTCACCGTGAAAGTAGATGGCCGCCACAGCTCGGCTGCCTGGACTGCCGACGATGGTATGCTCAACCCAATCCGTGGCTTCTATGGCACTACGGTAGAGTTTGGTCCATACCCAGTAAGCGGCGGCGCCAAAACGGTGAACTTCCGCGACCTCCTGGATGCTGACTGCCGCACCACCGTGAAGGTAGAGCCTCCTGTAAATCAAGGCTTGCCAGAATGCCCAGAAGATGTAACCGCAGTGCGTAAGACCCGCACAGCCCAAGTCTTCACCGGCAATTTGAATACCAACGATAAGAACTTCAGTGACCTCGGAAAAGAATGTTGGTTGCCTGAATTTGCGCTGCCTGCCGGCAAACGTTACTATGAAACACAGACTTTCAAAACGGATACGGCGCGCAAACAGAAGTACACGTTTGTACTGCTGACCAATATGTTGACTACCGATAAAGTACCTGGTGTACCAGCGGGTGCTCCTGACGCACACGGTGCCCTCTTCCTGGGCAACGAGTACGATAAGGCCCTGGCTTGTGGCGACGTAGCCGTACCATGCAATAACCCACTGTCTTACGAAGTGCTCGAAGGCACCCTCCGTTTGGTGGTACCTGGCTATCCTCGCGAGACCTGGAAAATGGCCATGCAGTTTAGTGCTGAGTTGGATTCCAATTCAACTTACACACTCCTGGCTACAACCTTGTCTCCAGAGAAAACCGGTGGCTACGTTTGGGTGGTCTACAACGAAGTAACAGGCAAACACTTGTTGTTGAACCCTGCTACCCGTCAGCCTTACCCAAGCCAGGCAGTGGTGTTCGAGCGCGACATCCTGTGTAGCGACATCGCTGACATCTTCAACGTAGCCGAAAGTATGGAATACCTCGGCAAACCGAAGAAGACCGAAACTTGCGCTGAAATCGACGAGGTGACCATTAAGGATCGCCTGATCACTGGTGGTGAGTGTGCCGCAGATACCATTGTTCGTGAGTTTACCATTTACCATGTAGACTCTACGATCAACTACTGCAGCCAGTTGATCATCATCAGCAAACCAAGCTTCGAACACGTAAGTCAGCCATTGTGCAACTACACCTTCGAATGTAAGGAGCTCGATGACATCAAGTTGGACGCCAATGGCCACCCACACCCACAAGTAACGGGTTATCCGTTCGTGGTGAGTGCCTTCGGTACCCACAACCTGGACAACGCTTATTGCAACCTGAAAGCAACTTACCGCGATGTAATCGTGGATACGATTTGTGCAGGTAGCTATGTGATCCGCCGTACCTGGAGCATCACCGACAAGTGTTACCCAGACAGCATCCTGAACTTCGAACAGCACATCAAGATTGGTGACTTTACTGCACCAATTGTAGAGTGCCCACTCGACCAGCACTACTGCCCAATTGTTGACGCCAATGTGATGATGTTCAGTGCAGATCCATTCGATTGCGCTGCCACCATCAACGCACCGCTGCCATTGGTGAAAGATGCTTGCTCAGATAGCTTGTACATCGTGACTGAAGTACTCAAGATTACCCGCCGGGTGATCCTGAACAGCCAGGGCCGACCAATCGATACCGTAGAAACGACCGTTGTGATCGATACCCTCTTGCCAGGTGAAAGCCGCAAGTTGGCCGGGTTGACCTTCAGCGACTACTACTTCCGCTATACGGTAACCGATGGTTGTGGCAACCAAACTGTACAACTCTGCCGCTTCCGCGTGGCAGATCAGGAAGCTCCGATCGCGATCTGTATCGACAAACCGAACTTCTCGCTCGGTTCTTCAGGTCTGGCCAGAGCTTACGTACGCCACATCGATTGGGGTAGCTACGACAACTGTGGCATTGCCAAAATCAACGTACGCCGCTTGCACATTTACGATACTGAAACGGGTGAAAAACTCGCCAAGCCATACTACTCCAACTGGGGACCATACGTTGAGTTCAACTGCTTCGACGCACAGGGTGATGGTTTGGTAGAAGTAGAAATGGAAGTAATCGACTCTTCTGGCAACCGCAACATGTGTTGGACCCGGGTGCTGGTGGAAGACAAAATTGCTCCAATCTGTGGCGGCTTGGCCGACAAAACCATGGATTGTGCAACACTGCCAATCGGCTTCAATCCGTTCGACACCAAGAAGTTGGAACAAGTGTTTGGCCTGGCTCATGTAATCGACAACTGTGAAGGCACCGCCCGTGAGTTGACCCCAATTGTGGGCAAAACTACCGATGGAAACTGCCTGATCACACGCCGCTTCATTGCCAAGGACATCCACGGCAACGTATCCAGAGATACCTTCAAGCAACGCATCGTGCTGACCACCAAAGACGGCAAGATCTGCGAGGTATGTGATGCCAAACCATTTGTCAACGGTGTTATCCGTACCGAATGGGGCGAGCCAGTTGAGTTTGTTGAAGTATACCTGAGTGGCGACGAGCACAAGGATCTGAAGACGAACATCAAAGGCAAGTACGAATTCAATCCATTGAAACCGAACCATCACTACACGATCACACCGTTGTACGATGAAGGACACAAAAATGGTTTGTCTACCCGTGATGCTTATTTGATCCAACGCTACCTCCTGGGTGACAACGCCCTGAAGAGCCCATACAAACTGCTGGCTGCCGACGTGGACAACAACGGTAAGATTACCGCGATGGACATCCTCGAACTGCGCCGGGTAGTCCTGGGTGACATGGAGCTGTTCCATAGCAATACCAGCTGGAGATTCATTGACTCTACTTATCGCTTCGCCAACGCCAAGGCACCTTGGAAAGAGGCTTATCCAGAAGTAATCGGTATCGACAACCTGGAAAGAGCGATGATCGGACTCAACTTCGTGGGCATCAAGGTAGGTGACGTTGACGAAAGTGTACAACCGAACTCAAATACCGTAGCCGTACCACGCAGCATGGGCAGCAGCTTCGAAGTGAAAGCCCTCGATCAGTACCTGAAAGCTGGCAATACTTACGAAGTAGCATTTACCGCAGCCGACCTGGCCAAACTGAAAGGGTACCAATTCACCCTCGAATTTGATCCAAGCACACTGCAATTTGCCGACATCGTTTACGGCCTGGCTGGCAAGGAAAACATCGGTGTCCGCCGCGCAACTCAGGGTATGATTACCACCAGTTGGAATGCCCTCCAGGGCCTGACCGCCAACAGTGGTACCTTGTTTACCCTGAAGTTCAAAGCCATCGCCGATGGTCAACTGAGCGATCTCTTGCAGATCAACTCTAAAGTGACCACTGCCGAAGCTTACGATGAGAACCTGGATCTGATGGATGTCAAATTGAAGTTCGGCGAATTGAGCACAGTCAACCCTGAGTTTGTACTGTACCAAAACGCTCCGAACCCATTCAACGAAAGCACCATCATCCGCTTCCACATGCCCAAAGCATCAGCGGGTAGCATGCGCTTCTTCGACGCTCATGGTCGCCTGTTGTACACAGTGGACGGTGAGTTCAAAAAAGGCATCAACGAAGTACCTGTAACGCGTGAAAACCTGCAAGGGGCGAGTGGCTTGCTGCTCTATACTTTGGAGGTGGATGGAAAAATGGTGACGAAGAAGATGAGTGTACTGAAGTAAGGATAAAGGTTTTGGGGGTTCCAATGGTCGTGAGTTGGTCACTGAGCTAAGTCGAAGTGAGTCGAAGCGAGCGTTGGAACCCTCGAACTTTAACTGATACTACGAACAAAAACTGAACAACCTTGCACGATCTCATGTTTAAGACGTTTGGCGGCTAATGCCGTTGATCGGAGCAACCTTGATCGATGAAATAAATACAATTTTTTGTCATAATCACTTGGTAAACCTGGCGCTTATTGACAAACGATGGAATTTCGGGATACCCGGAACCTTCGATAAGAATAGCGTATTGTGGTTTAGAACACAATTTTGAGAGGGGAGCTGAGCTTCCCTTTCTTTGTTTATGGGGGTATCAATTGTGATCAGCCCATCGGTGAGAGCCCAATTGGGCTGTATATGGGAATTCAAAAGCGCCTGTGGATGAATTGAAGATTTGATGTGGTTGGCTTATATTTATGGAGAGGGGCGAAAGTGTGCATATTTTCGCCTTATCGACAAAATAAAACAGACACCAAAAATGAACTACTTTAACCCACGTACCGCCGCAGAACGCTATTCAAAAGGTCGCCCCGATTTCCACCCCAACACCATAAAGCACATCAAAGATTATTTGCATCTTGACAAAAAACTTGATGACGCCTTAGATATCGCCTGCGGGACGGGCCTTTCAACCAAAGCGCTTTTGGAAATTGCAACAAACGTTTACGGAACGGATATTTCGCAAGAGATGTTGAATTTTGCATTACAACCTGACAAAATTCATTATTCCATTGCTCCGGCAGAGCAGCAGCCATTTGCCGACAATAGTTTTGATTTAATTACGGTTAGTTCAGGTGTCCATTGGTTTGACATTGACCAATTCCTAATTGAGGCGAACCGACTATTAAGGAGTAAATCGTGGCTGGTACTTTATGAGAATCATTTTATTTCTGAAATGCTGGGCAATAGCAACTTCTCCAATTGGATTCCCAATGTTTACCTTAAAAAATATCCTTCGCCACCGCGTAATCATGCATACTCCTGGACAAATGAAAACCTAAATGCCAAGAATTTTTACCTGGTAAAAGAAGAAACATTCAAGAACGCAATCGTTTTTAACAAAAAACAATTGGCATTGTACTTCACCACCCAGAGCAATATCATAGCCGCAGTAGAGAACCATGAAACGACCTATGATCAAGTTGAAAATTGGTTAGACCAAGCACTTGCTCCGTTTTTTGACAATGATGAAACAACACAGACCATCAACTATGGAAATTGGATTAAATACATTCAACGGATAGATTGAGGACGAAAGGCAAAAATGGAATGATTCGATTAAACCCACTGGAATAAGCCGATCCACTGCCCACCCAATATTCCCCCCCACCAAATCGTTACCACTCTGTCTGTCTAACCGACACAACATGAGAAAACTATCACTACCCCTGCTCCTCATTTACTTCATCCTTTTGCCATCCGTACAGGCCCAGGAGATCCGGGAATTTATGGACCTGCAAAGCCACATGACCGTACACATCCCCTATCCTTTTTTTGGCAAGGGCCTGACCTATTTTTCAGATGAAAAGCCCCCTCCAGTCAATTACAAACACACCTTTCGAAATGTGAACCACGCCAATTTTTTGGAGCACAACCAGGGTGCCCGGATCATCATCAATGGTGCGCTGAGCAAGGAATGGGTGACCTCTAAAAAAAAGGCGCGGCGCATGATTGTAGAGCAAATTGAGTACGTAAACGAATTCATCAAAAGTCACTCCGACCAATTTGCCCTGGCCAAAACCCCACAAGAAGTGCGCGACCTGGTGCACAATACCAATAAAACCATTGTCATCCATTCCATTGAGGGAGGGCGCAGATTGATCAACAGCCAGGAAGACGCCGACTTTTGGGCCAGCCAAGGCGTAGCCTACATTACCCTGGTGCATTTGCTGGACGATGAAAACGGAGCTTCCGCCATCACCCCGGGTTTGATGACTCGCCTAATGAATCTGAAAGGAGGCCTGCGCAAAGAAAAAAACCGGAGACTTAGCGAACACGGCAAAGACGCCATCCAGTACCTGGCCAATGCGGGCGTCATGATCGACCTGACTCACATGTCGGAGTTGACCAGGCAAGACGCCCTCGATTACATGATCGAACACCAGATTCCGCCCATTACAACCCATGATGCATTTAAACCCATTCAAAACAATTCCCGGGGCCTTTCCCCCGAGGACATCATCCGCATTTACCAGCACAATGGCTTTGTTGCTTTGCCCCTCAGCGGCCGGGCGATCAAACCCTACAAATCTTTAGCCCCCTATCAAAACTTGCTGGATAGTTTGAGCCAGGTGGATTGTTATTGTGAAGGTTCTGTCGACGATTATAAAATCACCTATCAGGCCGTCAAGCAATTCATTGAAGGTAATGTGGCGCGTATCGCCCAGGATTCAAGCCTCGTTTTTGAGGCTTTGGACGACCGCCAAAAGGTGAAATATTCCATCGGATTTCAGACCGATTTTAATGGTTGGCTGAGCCACAATCGCCCGCGCTACGGTAAAGAAGGCTGTTACGAAATGGCTGAAGATCGAACTTACGAGGACATCGAAACAAAAGGCTTGGCGCATCCCGGCCTGCTGAACGAGCATTGGAACCTGTTGCTGCGGGAAGGAGTGGATTTAGAACCCATCAAAAGATCCTCGGAAAAGTTTTTGCAGCTGTGGCAGTATTTTTTGGATCATCGGAAGGTAGAGAATTAGACCACTTTTCTCCAATTGACTGTAATGGGATTGACCGAATTAATCGTCATATTGATTGGAGCAAAACTGTTCCCTTTGAGTTAATTAGGAAATCACAATAATCAACCATATGGGATTCACACCTGGCCCTCGCATCAAAGACATCCACATCACCCCCATCGCCACCGTAGACCCTCCCTTGCTGAACGCAGCGGGTTTACACGCGCCTTACGCCTTGCGCACCGTATTGGAGATCGTCACCGAAGACAACATCTCCGGCATCAGCGAGATCCCCGGTACCAAAGACATCGACGCAGCTTTGGAGGATTCCAAAAAACTGCTGATAGGCCAGGATGTTTTTCAATTGAACCATATCCGCCAGATGCTGGTGCAGGCGTTTGGCAAAGACTCAAGCGCAGATCGAGGATTGGCACCCTGGGACCAAAGAAAACTGGTGCATATTTTCAGCGCGGTGGAAGTAGCTTGTCTGGACATCATCGGCAAAGTCACGAACAAACCCGTTGTCGACTTGTTGGGTGGCAAAATGCGGGATCGGGTACCCTTTGCGGCTTACCTCTTTTACAAATACGCTGGTGCGGGTGGCGAGCTGGGTTTTGACCTGGACCCCAATGCCAGCGGCTGGGACGCAGCCCGTCAAAAAAGTGCCCTGAACCCTGAAGAAATAGTCGCCCAGGCCCAGGCCATGTGTCGCGAGTTTGGCTTCCAATCGATCAAGCTCAAGGGGGGCGTTTTTCCGCCCCGCCAGGAAGTGGACGCCATTTTTGCCCTACGCGAAGCTTTTGGCCCCGATGTTCCCCTGCGGATCGATCCCAACGCCCTGTGGCAGGTAGAAACAGCCATTCAATACGGTCAGGAAATGGAACCCGTGCTGGAGTATCTGGAAGACCCCGTACGTGGCCAGGAAAACATGGCCCTGGTCAGAAAAGCCCTGAAAACCCCCTTGGCCACCAACATGTGTACCACTTCTTTTGAAGAAATTCCCCGTAGCATCACACTCGGTTCGGAAGACATCATCCTGAGCGACCACCACTTTTGGGGCGGATTGCGTGCCTCCATGACCCTGGCGGGCATTTGTGAAACCTTCGGCCGGGGTTTGTCCATGCATTCCAACAGCCATTTGGGGATTTCACTGGCAGCGATGGTACACCTGGGCGCGGCTTTGCCGGATATGACTTACGCTCTGGATACACATTACCCCTGGCAATCGGACGAAATCATCATCGGTGGGCGACTGAAATTTGAGGAGGGCTCCGTGATGGTACCCACCGAACCGGGCCTGGGCGTGGAACTGGATCGGGTAGCCCTGGCCAAATTGCACAAAAACTACAAAGCCTGCGGATTGACCAAGCGGAATGATGAAGTGGAAATGCAGAAGGTGCAGCCAGGGTGGAAGTTTGAGGCGGTAAGGTGGTAGGGGAGTTGGAACGAAAATTGAACAGCAAAAAATCACCACCATGCAATTCGATCCAAACAACAACATTGTAAAACTTTGCGCCGAGGGCATGAGTCTGGAAGGTGAAGGCAAAAAAGAAGCAGCGCTCCAACTATTCGAACAAGCCTGGGGAGAAGCGAGCAACGATTTTGAAAAATTCACTGCGGCGCACTATGTCGCCCGGCAGCAAAAAAGTATTGCTGAAAAACTGGATTGGGACCAAAGAGCTTTACATCACGCTTTGAAAATCAATGATGAGGGGATGAAAAGCACTTACCCTTCTTTGTATTTGAACATTGGCAAGGGATATGAAGACTTAAACGATTTTGAAAGTGCTAAAGCAAATTATGCCACGGCGCTTTCATTCACAGCCTTTCTTCCTGAGGACGGCTATGGGCAGTTGATAAAAGGGGGGATATTGAACGGGATTGAGCGGGTGAAATGATCACCCGCTGGTACAAGTCTCCCGCTGGTACAAGTCTCCAGACTTGTACCAGTATCTGCACGTCTCCTGACGTGCCCCAAACCACATTTATTCCTCAAACCCCGGCACATACACAAATCCACTTCCCGGCAAAAATGGCTCCAATAAATCCACTTCCAACAAACAATCTCGGTTGTCAAAAGCATAACTCCGCGCGCTGCTATACAGATAATGTTCAGGGTTTTCTACCCATTTTGCCCTGACTGGATTGTTATGGATGTATTCCACCTTTTGCCAAATTACTTTAGGTGAAACCAGCTCAATAGGGTGATTATCCTGAATCCACATTTGATAATAGCGGTTATTGGTATTAAACTTGGCGTAATAGCTGAAAACATGCAGCAACCAATCTTTGCGACTTTCATTCCCTTTTTCAATTGCTTCCAGAATTTGACGAGAAGTGAATTTTTTAAAATCGCGAAGGATTGCAGACAACTGTTGCGTCCCATCTGCTTTTACGATCATGTGCAGGTGATTGCTCATGAGTACGTATGCGAATATGCGTAAGCCTTTGGCTTTTTGGCAGTAAGAAAGGCTTTCAATGATGATGTCGCGGTAGGTGGCACGAGTGAAAATGTCTACCCATCCAACAATGGTGCAAGTGAGGTAATTGAGACCTTTTTGGTCAAGGATACGGTAGCGAGCCACAAGGCTTTGTTTAATGCCCAAATTTTAACCATCACCCCAATCGTTCCAAAATCTCCAACCCCTCCTTCCAATCCCCATACCCACTCTGCGCATTAATATGTCCGGCATCACCAATATTGATAAATTCGCTGCCCCAATGAGTTGCAAAAAAACGAGCCCGTTCCAGGTCGACCCATTCGTCGTTGCTACTCGCCACTACAATACTTTTGAAGCCAAGAGGCTCCAGCGGAATGGGAGTAAATCCCGTCGATGGGAAAGTATACACGGGCTGTTCAATGTCGCTCGGAGCTACCAGGAATGCACCTTTTATCTTATGTCCATAACGTTTCGCCCAATGTGCAACCGTAGCGCAGCCCAGGCTATGTGCAATCAACACCACTTGCGTTAAATCATAACCTTGTACTGCCGCTTCAATTGCCTCCAACCAATCGGCACAATCGGGGGCATCCCACTCTTTTTGCTGGATGCGTTGCGCATTGGGCAAGGTTTTTTCAAAATAGGTTTGCCAATGTTCGGGGCCAGAGTTCCCCAAGCCGGGGATAATGAAGTAATGGGTCATTGGTAAATAATGTTTTGACAAAAAAAGACAAAATAAACGAGCAAAAAAAAAAGAAATAGCCAACTAATTGCAACAATTTACACTCATTTGAATATCTAAATTTAAAAGCCCAAACTTATAGATAAAAGAACCGTGTCAACTATTCGATATCATCTAATTGAACAACATTTAAACAATTAACTCATGAAACGATTTACACTGTTTTTACTTATCCTATTGCTTAGTTGCCCGATGTGGGTGCAAGCACAACTCATTAAAGGCAGCTGGTATGCCAGTGGGTCTATTTATAGTGGTTTACCCGCAGCTCAAGGTTTAGCAGGCCTAAGCTATTTCGAAAAATTTGGACCCATAGAGGACCAATTCAGGTTTAACCTTTCCCCTGAATTTGGTTATTTTTTTTCCAAACGGCTATTGGTCGGAAGTCGGGTAACTGCAACTCTGTACAGCAAAAATGACCTTTTTGATGGCAATGCCATTGGTATTGCCCCATTTGCCCGCTACTACTTGAATCCACAATCGACCAACAATCATTTTTTTGTAAATGCCCAATTCAATCTGCTCTTTTCCAGTGACAACAACTTTGGTGGGGCCAACGCAGGTGTAGGCATGACCCACTTTTTGGCCCCGGGCATTGGCCTTGATGCTTATCTGGCCGTGATAGAGCCCGATTTCCAAATCAGGAGAAACACCCAACTTGGTCTATCCACCAGCCTCAATGTTTACCTCAATCCTGAAATGAGAGGTACCCGCAAAACCGCTCTACCGAATTTGCAAGCAGGAACCTTAATGATTGGAGGAACCAGCGCCAGGGCTCAGTTTGGCATCAGTTCTCCAAGGCCAGGAGCCGCTAATCTTAACGCTTTGACTATTGCTCCGAATTTGCTCTACTTTGTAAACAATCGTTTGGGCCTGGGTGGCGCAGCAGCTTTGGGGCTATCCGGAAATCAGGACTTTAGCACAACCCTAATCGGGCTTAGCCCACGGATTCGGTATTACCTCAATACGGATCGGCACCGCCTCTTGTTTTTGAGTGGTGCTTATCAATACGATAGGGTCAAGGTCAAATTTAATGAGCAGGAGCTGGATGAAAAAACTTCACGAGCCATTCTGGCACTGGGTTTGAACAGCTTCTTTAACTCAAATCTTGCACTGGAGCTGGCGCCCAATGTGAACTACAACTTTGACGCCAAATCGCTGCAAGCAGGCCTGGACCTGGGGATCCAATTTTTCCTCAATCCTAAGCAAAAGGAGTAAGGGATTATCCCTATCTTGAGGTGAAACTATAAACAACAATGAAAACAAAAACACTACTGCTGCTTTGTGTGTGCGTCACCCAAAGCCTGCTGGCGCAAATTGACAGCACCAAATACCCACGCCTGCTCACCTGGACGACCCAACAGGATCACGACAACATGAAGCAGCAACTGGGCATCAAAAAATTGCGACCCGGGCCCAGTGGCAACGAATCCGCACCCAACCACGCCAACTACGACGACGCCATCGCCGACCCTTGCCCACAACTGCCTGATGTACTAAGCACCCAAAATGGCAAAAAAGTCACCACTCCCGAGATG
Source organism: Haliscomenobacter sp. (assembly GCF_965225875.1). Taxonomy (GTDB): domain Bacteria; phylum Bacteroidota; class Bacteroidia; order Chitinophagales; family Saprospiraceae; genus Haliscomenobacter. The sequence goes on from NZ_CBDDBS010000002.1 coordinate 3,541,439, forward strand.
TGGTGGAACCAACGCCGCCCGGAGTTGATCGAAGCCTTTGAAAAAGAAGTATACGGCCGTATTCCGAAAAATGTGCCCAAAGTGACCTGGACGGTAAAAATCACCGACCGGGAATTTGTGGGCCGTACCCCGGTGATAGCCAAACAAATCATCGGAAATGTGGACAACAGCGCCTACCCTCTGATCAACGTGAACATCAACATGATGCTGGTGGTGCCCACCAATGTCAAAGGCCCGGTACCCGTGCTGATGATGTATGGTCGCCCCGCATTCCCGGCACCTGCTCAACCTTCACCTGATGACCTGGAAAAAATCAACACCAGCTTCAAGGAGATGATGATCCAGGCAAACCCCGAGATGAAGGCCATTTTTGACAAATACCCGGCGTATATGCCCATCACGAGATTGCCTGCACCTAACCCCTTTGCTCCACCTCCTGCAGGTGATCTGCCTTCTACTGAACAGCTACTCGCAGCAGGTTGGGGCTATGCCACCATCGACCCTGCCAGTATCCAGGCCGACAATGGCGCCGGGCTCACCAGAGGGATCATCGGACTGACCAACAAGGGGCAAGCCCGCAAACCCGAAGACTGGGGCGCCCTGCGCGCCTGGGCCTGGGGAGCTGCCCGTGGCCTCGATTACCTGGAAACCGATCCTTTGGTAGATGCGAAAAAAGTAGGCATTGAAGGCGTTTCCCGCTATGGAAAAGCGGCCCTGGTTACCCTGGCTTTTGAACCGCGTTTTGCAGTGGGTTTGATCGGCTCTTCCGGTAAAGGTGGCACTACCTTACACCGCCGCGTCTTTGGCGAAGCCGTGGAAAGCCTGACCGGGAGTGGCGAATACCATTGGATGGCGGGCAATTACTTGAAATACGGCACTGAAGAATCGTCGTTTGGCACTAAAACTGGCTGTGACCTCTCGGTCGATTCCCATGAATTGATTGCACTTTGTGCGCCACGCCTGGCCTTTATCAGTTATGGCATTCCCGAAAAAGGGGACGCCCGCTGGCTCGATCAAAAAGGCAGCTACATGGCGACCATTGCTGCGGGAGCTGTATATAAATTATTGGGCGCAAAAGACCTGGGCGTTTCCAATGATTACAAAACGGAAAAAATGCCGCCTATGCTTACCGATATGTTGAACGGCGAACTAGCCTGGCGCCAGCACGACGGAGGTCATACTGATGGACCCAATTTTAAACATTTTATCCCTTGGGCGACCCGTTTATTGAAATATGAGCGGAAGGATGCACAGTAAGCAACCACACAATATTCTTACTGATCAACTTTATCTTAATCTGTACAGAGGTGATGTTTACCTCTTTGTGACACGCCTCTGTGCATGGTTTTTTTGGGTTTTGTCTTGCCTGGAATCATATATAAAATTAATTTGCTTTGAATTTATTGAGTAAATTGAGTGTTGTAAAAAGAAGAATACCAGGGATTTGCGAATTTTTTATAGGTTTTGGTTTTCCTTTTTTTAAAAAAAAATATGGCCTGTTTGTCCCTTTTATTCTTATCTGCCTGCCTTATATTTGACTTTGGAATATTCTTTGTGCTAATAACGAAATACATCTCATGAAAGAATTACGGGAACTGGTTCTTGTAATGGAGAACAATGGCTGTGGCGCCACTGCTATGTTCAACGGTAGCTCTGGAACCGCATCAAAGTTGTCAGTCTTTTACAAGGGCATCTCACAAAACAGTTGGGAATCTGATGACAATGCAGCCAAAGCCTTATATCCTGGGGAAGGCTCGCATTCTTCTTACCGCAAGCTAAAGTCGGATTTAAAGGAACGGTTGGTCGATACCATCCTCACCCTGAAATTCAATAGCAACAAGTACAATAGCTACCAAAAGGCGTATTACCGCAGCCATCGCGAATGGGCTGCTGCTAAAATCCTGTTGGGGCAAAATGCCAACGATGCGGCCGCAGATCTGGCTACCAAACTCTTGCGCCAGGCCCGCCAATTTGATTTCAGTGGCTTAGCCATGGACATTTGTAGCGTGCTGCGTTTGTACTATGGGGCGCGGATGGGGGATATGGTTCGTTTTGAAGAGTTCAACAAACTATTCAGCGAGTATCAGGAAATTTACCAGGCGGAAAACCGAGCTGAGGAGTTTTACATCATTTTGAGTTCGGGTTTTGTCAACAACAAATCAACCAAGGAGGACATTCGGGATAAAGCCAGGGATTTTCACGACGAATTATTGCCTGCGCTTAAAAAATTCAATTCGCACCGCCTGCATTTCTACGGGGCTTTGATTGAATTGGCCTGTCATACTTCCATCAACGATTACACAACCGCCTTAAAAGTTTGTGAACGTTACATCCAGTTCTTTTTGCAAAAAGAGTATGAAGCGCATGTGCCCCTCCAGATTTTGTACTACCAGGAATTGCTTTGCCATGTGCAATTAAAGAACTTCAAGGCAGGGCGAACTGCTGCCGAAAATTGTTGCAAACTTCTGGCCGAGGGCAGCTACAATTGGTTCAAATACCAAGAATCGATCTTCCTGCTGGCGATGCATACCAGCGAATACCAGGCTGCTTACGAGATTTACACCGAGGTCATCAAAAACAAACGGTTCAATTTGTTGCCTGACAATGTCAAGGAAATCTGGAAAATCTTTGCCGCATACCTGGCTTACCTGATCCGTTTTGAAAAAATCAAATCCTCCGCTAACGATAGCCTCAAAAATTTCAAACTCAGCCGTTTTCAAAATGAAACGCCCGTTTTTTCCAAAGACAAAAAAGGCATGAATATTGGCATCTTGGTAGCCCAATTGCTGCACTTGTTGTCAGAAGGGAAAAAATCGCAGTTCATTGACAAAGTGGAATCATTGGAGCAGTATACCTATAAGTACTTGCGCAACGATCATACCCTGCGCAGCCACTACTTCATCAAAATTTTGTTGCAGATTCCACTCTCTGGTTTTGACAGGAGCACTTTTTTGGCTAAAACCCGGACTTATTTGGAAAAAATGAGTGCAGTGCCCAGCGAGGCAGCCAATCAAACCAATGAAATTGAGATCATTCCTTTTGAGGAATTGTACCAAATGTTGGAAAGCCAGCTGCGTTAATTGTGCTATTTTTGTAATGTTTTGAACTAAAAATGCATGTTTTTTTGAGCTGATTATCAGTCTCCTATTCGTTTCCACTCCCTCTCTCTACACATTTTTGAAGGTAATGATTACCGCTTTTTTTTTAGCCCATTCCCACACGGATTGTCATAATTTTATATTATTAAAAAAGCAGTGTATGTTGCAGTACAGCGAAAACATACCACATGCTATGGCATTGGTCAGTGTATGTAAATGGCTTTCTATTCCAATTGAAGGCGAGTCAGGGTGTGCTGTCATCATTACTGTTGATGTTACAGTGGTATAAGCCAAAAACAATGGTAAAGACACATCCGGAGGGCAATTTGGCGGCCAAGATAAGGCTGCTAAGAAATGTAAAAATACTGTTTAGTGAGGTCGTTTTTGGAACACCAGGTAAGCGGTGTGAAGGATCGGGGCTCTGTCGAATTTACACAGTGACTGGTGCAAAGCGCCTTGACCCGCATCCTCGCCGCGTACCAGTGATCTTGTTGATCAACTCCAAGGGCAACCTGGGCATTCGACTGAACAAAAATGACCTCTCTGAGGAACTTCACAGGGAGCTCTTTCAAGGATCAGGTTTTATGATGGAAGAGCAGTTTATGTTACCCAAGTATTTCGCCCGCAAACTGGGCGTAGTGCAGTACAAGGTACCTGCTGGAGCTTATCCTCTGCAAGCCAGAGGCAATTGGATGGATATCGTTTTTTAAAAATAGCGTTTTAATTTCTGCCTCTTTTTTAAGAGGCAGAATTTTTTTACTCAATTTATAACAATTCAATTACTAATTTGCCCCAATAAAGCCTTCCCTAAAAGAACAGTCTTGATGTAACAAAACAAAGAAAAAAGAAAGGAAATAAATAATTGATTATTAGATTTTTATAATATTATTTTTTACTCCATTGTCCTGCATTTCAGGTATTGTTTCCCGCTTTTTTTTTAGCCTCTTCTCAACAGCGAGCGTGCATTTTTACATCGATAAATTTATTATTTGTTCTTTAAGACGACCACACTATGAAAGCACTTTACACTCCACAACGCAGCCTGGCTCAAGTAGCCAAAGTCATCACCATTGATACCACCGTGGTATAGCTTCCTGTGGCCGCCTTAAAGGCAGGTACGCATCAACTTTTAAGTTCCTGATAATTTAATTAATTGTTTCTCATGAAAAAATCTACAAAACTTTTGAAGTGGGCAATAAAAAGGATGCAGCAATGCCTCCATTTTTTGTTGCACGCTTTCTCCCCCATGTCTCCTGGGCATGCGCCGGAAAAACGGCCCATGAACACTGCTCTGCCCGGAGGCATTGCCGCTTTGTGGCATCGTCCACTCTGGTTGGGAGTCGTCCCACGCAGTAGCACTATGCAGCAACACCTAATGGCCTATCAGCACCACGCTGATGAAACAAGCGAGCATGACCAACTCATGCCTCGTTCTGCGCGGTTTAGCCTTGCTCCTGCCAAGTCTTTGATGACGGTGTTGAGCACGGCTTTTGTCGTTTTATTCCTTTTTTTAGCTGAAACAGCCCAGTCCCAGTCGGGTACAGCTTTCCGCGATTTTAACGGTGACGGCCTACAAACGGGGGCAGAGCCCGGAGTAGAAGGCATTATTGTCAAATTGTATGGCAACGCCGCCGCACCCCTCGCCGATCAATTGATTGGTACCACCGTAACTGCTGCTGATGGTACCTATAATTTTGCAACTTCTGTAACCAGTGGCCGGGCGGCCATTGCTGGTGAGAAACTGCGGGTCGAATTTGAAATTCCCGTATCACACGAATGTAACCTGGCCAATCCAGTGGACTATACCAGTGTTGCTGGTGCGGTTTACGGCTCCAGTGTACAATTCATCACGGGCCAGCAAAGCAACATCAATTTTGCCATCAACTACCCAGGTCAATGGGTAGAAACCAATAACCCGGACGTGTTTTTGCCCTGTTATTTCTTTGGGGACAACGTCAATGGGAATTCTGACATCAAAAATGCTGCAGGTTTGGTGCAGTACAAGTTTTTGGATAATGGGGTGCCTACCGGGCATTCCAATAGCACTGGTGCCAACCCACCAACAATGCTTTCAACTTATGAAGAAGTAGGAGCTTTGTACGGGGTAGCTTTTTCCCGTCAGGCTCAAAAGATATTTACTTCCGCAGTGATGCGGCGCCATAGCGCTTTTGGACCTTTGGGTTCGGGCGGTATTTATATGGTTGATCCTTATGCAGCAGGATCACCTACCTATAATTTTTTGGATTTGGATGCCATTGGTATTGCTACCCGTGGAGCAGGAGCATATCCTGCTAACCCTGGTAACAACACCAGTCCGGTGAGCACCGTGATTGGTACCAACACCGAAAGAGGTTTGAATTTGACTGCTTTTACCCCCAGCACCGACCTCGCGGCCGGCGACCAGGTGGGAAAAGTATCCATCGGCGACATCGACATTTCTGACGATGGTCGCTATTTGTATGTGGTAAACTTATTGGACCGCAGATTGTACGAAATTGATCTGGGTGATCCATTAAATCCAACTGCGCCAACTATGGCCGAAGTGGCTACCCGGGTACGCAGCTGGGCTATTCCAGATCCAGGTGTCGATGCCAAATCTGGTGAACACCGTCCCTGGGGTTTGAAGTTTTACCGGGGTAAATTGTTTGTGGGGCTTGTACTCAGCGGACAAGATGCAGCTGGTGAAGTAGTGAGTGACATCACCGCAAATGGCAACGGCGCTCAATTGCGCGGTTACGTGTATGAGTTCAACCCTAGTGGTGGTGGAACTTTTAATACAACCCCTTTACTCGATTTTAGTTTCAACTACGGCCGTGAACGCCCCTGGATTCCCTGGGGGTATAGCACGAACCCTGCGCATCCATCCCGCCACTTTACGGGAGATCAGCGTGAGGTAGCTGAACCCATTATCGCCGACATCGAATTTGACGATTCGGGCAGTATGTTGATTGGTTTGTTGGACCGTAAAGGCCATCAATACGCCATTAACAACAATGATTACAATGGCAATATTCGCGACTATGAATACTCCTCCGCGGGTGAATTATTGCGGGCTAATGTTACTGAAACGAATGGCAATTGTGTTTACTCTATTGTCACTCGTCCAGGTACCGCCGACTATTACAACGATAACCTGATCCACAGCGAATCGGTGCAAGGACCCCTCGCGGTATTGCCGGGCGGTGGTGATGCAATCGCAGTATGGTTGGACCCCATCCACATCCGTTCGGGTGGTACCATCCGCCTCAACAACACCACGGGTGCTCAAGTCCCTGGCTCAGCTTATGAGGTCACCGACGACCGCTTTACCACGGATGCGGGCATCGATTTTGATGCTACCCCCAGTAAGGCCAACGCTTTGGGCGACGTAGAGTTGAGTGGCTCTGTCGCTCCCCTGGAAATTGGTAACCTCGTGTGGGCCGACAAAGACGGCGATGGGGTACAAGACGGGGATGAAAGAGGCATCGCTGGAGTGACTGTACAGTTGTTGTTCAACAATGCGGTCATTGGTACCACAGTCACCAGTGCCACAGGCAACTACTACTTCAACGACGACAATGTTGGAGTTGGTTTGCGGCCTGGTGTCATCTATACCGTCCGCATTCCTGCTACGCAGTACAACAATGGCGGTGTCAACGGCACACCATTGCAAAGAATGGTACTGACTGGCTCCAATGTGGGTGGCGCAGGTTTGCCCAATTACAGCGACAACGACGCCGTATTGAACGCTGGTGTTGCTGAAATTTTGGTGACTCTTGCCGATTTTGGTCAAAACGACCACACTTTCGATTTCGGCTTTATTCCCGTTGATTATGGCGACCTGCCTGCTCCTTACCATACTTCAGTAGCCGACAACGGGCCATCTCACCGGATGGGGTCGGTTCTGAAACTGGGCGCTAGTGTAGACTACGACAGCAATGGTATTCCAGATGCTAATGCAACTGGTGACGACACTGAAGCGGACGATGCAAATGATTACGATGCGGGTGATGATGAAAACGGCGTAACCCTGCCCATGTTCATCCGCAACAAGTCAGAAAACCTGACGATTCCCGTGATGAATATGACTGGTTCTACTGCTAAGTTGGTAGGTTTCTTCGATTGGAATGGTGATGGAGATTTTGGCGATACCAATGAAATGTACTTCGTCAATGTAGCTAACAATGCTACCAGTGTGAACCTGACTGGGATAACCCCTCCTCCTACTGCTGTATTGAACCGCCCCATTGGTATTCGTTTCCGGATCAGTACCGATGCTGGGTTTGCAACAAATATGTCTCCAGACGGCCCACTGCCCGACGGGGAAGTAGAAGATTACGTAGCCACCGTAATGGCATTTGACTACGGCGACTTGAATGATCTTCTTGCGAATACGTCTGGCAATCCTGGAGCGCCCACTACTCCTGCAGACCACCGTACCCTGACGAGTGACAATGGCCCAAGCCACAAGCTGACAACCAACACGAATGGTGACCAGGTGATCTTGAAAATGGGTGCACTTGCAGATGACGAATTGGATGGACAACCTTCCGTAGACGCTGGAAAAACAACCGGCGGTGACGATAACAACTCTACACCAGTTGGCGGTGCCAATGACGAAGATGGTTTGGATGTAAGCAACCTACCTCTTTTCATCTTGTCACAAACTACCCAACTTCAGGTAGCTGTAATGAACATGACTGACCAGGATGCCAAGTTGACCGTTTACATCGACTTCAACAAAAATGGCGACTTTGGTGCAGGTGAAATGTTCTTTGTAACTGTTCCTGATGGAGCAACTACTGTAACTGTACCAATTGCAGTGCCACTTAATGCCGTGGTGGGACAAGATTTGGGCTTGCGTTTGCGTCTTGCTGATGCCGACGAACCCATGTCGCCCAACGGCCCTGCACAAAGCGGGGAGGTGGAAGACTACACCGTGCAAGTAGTTGGTTTTGATTATGGTGACTTGCCCAATACTTATGGTACAACTGATCCGAATGGACCAAAACACATTGTATCAGAAAGCCTGAAACTGGGTACTTGTGTTGACAGCGAAGTAAACGCCAACCCTGATCCTATGGCTGGATTGATGGGTGCTGGTGATGATGGCAACGCTGGCTTGGCCACCTTCGGAACTTGTGTCAATGGCGATGACGAAGACGGAATCCGCTTCCTCACTCCGATGGTTCCCGGCAACCAAGCTTGTATCGAAGTAACGGCCATGAATACCTCGGCTGGTGCTGCCGTACTTCAAATGTGGGTAGACTGGAATGGCAATACCATTTTTGACGCATCAGAGGCAGTTAGCTTCCTGAACGGCGGTGGCATCATTCCGAATGCAGGCATGTCTACTCAGACCTTCTGCTTTACCGTACCTGAAGACGCAACTTTTGCTGCGGGCAACGCTTTTGTACGTTTCCGTTTGAGCCCAACGGGTGGTTTGACTGCCAACAGCCAAACTGCACCAGTGCCTTTTGGTGAAATTGAAGATTACAAATTGCCACTGGGCAAGTTGGGTAATCTGGTTTGGGAAGATTACGACTTTGATGGTCAGCAAGATGCAGGTGAGCCTGGTATTGCCAATGTACCAGTTACCCTGACTTGGGCTGGTTTGGATGGCAATCTGGCAACTACCAACGACAATCAAGTCTACTCCACCACAACCATTGCCAACGGAACTTACTATTTCTGTGGTTTATTGAGTGACGAAACTTACAAAATCACCGTAATCGCCCCTGCGGATATGACGCCTACCCGCGCCAACCAGGGAGGCAATGACGTGATTGATAGCGATGGTACCATTACCGGAATGGATCTTACCATGGTGATGGAAACCGTGAATTTGGGGAATGTCCTGACTTTACCTACCGGTGAAAACGGTTTGCAGGACAGCCCGAATGCCCTGAATGGTTTCCCTGACAATCAATTCGATCAAACCCATGATTTTGGATTTGGTAGCCTTGATTATGGTGATTTACCACAAGATAAAAACTACAATACCACCATGGCCGAAGGTGGCGCAATCCACGCAATTACGCCTGACCTGCGCTTGGGTGCTACCGTTGACCGCGAACGCGATGGTCAACCAGATGCCAATGCGGGTAAAAACGGCGGTGGCGATGGCGCTGATGAAGATGGTATCAAATTCATCACTCCACTTGTACCTGGCTTTACGGCTTGTATTGAAGCGACAACGACCAATACCACTGGTGGCAACGCTTATTTGCAAGGGTGGATCGATTTCGACGGCGACGGCATCATGGAAGTTGGCGAGCAATTGACGCTGAGCAATGGTGGCCTGGTTACTGCCGGAACCCAAACTACACAATATTGCTTCACAGTACCTTCTACTGCCCTATACGATCGGGGTATGGCGTTCATTCGTTTCCGCTTGAGCAGCACTGGAGGTTTGGGTGTAGATGGACCAGATAAATTTAATCCAGCTTCACCGATGCCAATTGGTGAAGTGGAAGATTACAAACTGAATTTGGCCAAAGTTGGTAACATCGTTTGGTTTGACCGCAATGCCGACGGCATTCAGGATGAGTCAGAAAAAGATTACGGCATCAATGGCGTAATGGTAAGTCTGATTTGGGGCGGTGCCAATGGGGTACAAACGACTGATCCTGCTAACCTCGTTGGCGACGATCGACTGTATACGACCCAAACTGCTACTTTGGACAAATTTGGTAACCCTGTCGTAGGTGCTCCTGGCCCCGATGACAAGCGTGGTGAGTACTATTTCTGCGGATTGATTGAAGGTGATTACAAAATCATCGCCATGAATCCAACGAACATGGTTACGACTACCGCCAACCAAGGTTTGGAAGATGATCGCGACAGCGATGGGGATCAATCTCAAATTGCTGGTGCAAATAAATCAGTCGAAACCTTTACGATAGAGGACGTATTGGACAACCCAATTGGTGAAGACGGCATCGAAGATCAGGAATTGATCGATGGTTTCTCAACCAATGTGGTGAAAAACTTCCCCGATAACCAAGTTGACCAAACGATTGACTTCGGTTTCATCAGCCGCGATTTTGGCGACTTGCCAGAAATGCCACAAGGGGAAATGTTCCCAACTACCATCGCCAACAATGGCGCGACCCACACCGTACCTGATCCAACCCTGACTCCGGAGATCCCCTTGATCTACCTGGGCCCTAGCGTGGATATAGACGTAGACGGTCAGCCTGCGGCAATGGCTAACGGTGACGACAACAACGGCACTGACGATGAAAATGGCATCCGGGTATTGAGCCCAATGGTGCCTGGGTCAGAGTCTTGTGTAGAAGTAATCAGCAATGTACCTGCAGGCACTACTGCTTACCTGCAAGGCTGGATCGACTGGAATGGCAATGGCAAATTTGACGCCAACGAGCAAGTAACCACCGATCGTGCCCTTGTAAGTGGAAACGGCGTAGTAACCAAAGTATGTTTCAATGTACCAGCAGATGCTACCTTCAACGAAGGGATGGCCTTCATGCGCTGGCGGATCAGCACCATCCGTGGTCTTGGCTTTACGGGCCAGGCACCCGATGGTGAGGTGGAAGATTACAAGGTGAACCTGGCTAAAATTGGCAACCTGGTTTGGAATGACGAAAACTTCAACGGCCGTCAGGACGCAGGAGAAGAAGGCATCGCCGATCAGCCAGTGAATGTACTTTGGGCAGGTGAAGATGGTGACATCACCACCACTGCTGACAACAAGACCTATCCAACGGTAACCGACGCCAATGGTGAATACTACGTTTGTGGTTTGATCCCTGGCAACTATAAAATCATCGTACCCACACCGGAAGACATGACGCCAACCCGCGCCAATGTTGCTGGCAATACTGTTGATGTCATCGACAGCGACGGCAGCATTACCGGTATGGACCTGACGATGGTGATGGAGACCTTGACGATTGTGGATGTAACCAACTTGCCAACCGGTGAGAATGGTTTGGAAGATACCCCCAACGTAGTGGGCACCTTCCCCGACAATCAAACCGATCAAACCCACGACTTCGGCTTTGCTGGTCTGGATTATGGCGACTTGCCACAAGAACCACAGGGCGAACACTTCAATACCACCATGGCTGAAAATGGCCCGGTACACGTATTGGTGGATGAACTCGTATTGGGTAAATGCGCTGATGCTGAACGCGATGGTACTCCCGACGACGACGCTGGCGTATTCGACGGCAAAGACGGCGACCAGGGTGTTGGCGACGATGGCCGCACCAGCAAGTTTGGTGTAGGTGAGGATTGCGCCGACGACGAAGACGGTATCCGCTTCATCACTCCACTCGTACCTGGCTTTGACGCTTGTATCGAGGTGACTTACTCCGCCCCCGCAGGTGGCGCAGTACTGCAAGCCTGGATTGACTTCAACGGCAATGGCCTGTTGGAAGCTGGGGAGCAAGTTAGCTTTGTTGGTGGAGGCGCATTGGCTGCCGGTACCAATCAAGTGGTGAACCTTTGCTTCAAAGTGCCATCCAATGCAGTATTCAACGATGGTACTGCTTTCGTGCGGGTTCGTCTTAGCCCAACGGGTGGACTTACTGCCGATGGCCCTGCCAAGTTTGACGAAGCAACCATCGTTCCTCAAGGGGAAGTAGAGGACTACATGGTGAAATTGGCCAAAGTGGGTAACCTCGTATGGGAAGACCGCAACTGGAATGGCCAGCAAGATGACCTGGAAGAAGACCTGGGCATCAACAATGTAGTCGTTGCACTGGTGTATGCAGGTGCCAATGGTACCATTGAAACCTCCTTGAGCAATGTTAGCTTCCCGCTGACTGCTGTAGGTGACGACCGCATTTATTACGATACCACTAGCAATTATACCTATAAAGATGCGAGCACCAAGCCTGGCTTCTACTACTTCTGTGGTTTGATCGAAGGGACTTATGACGTAGTGGTTTTGGGACCAAAAGACTTGACGCCAACCCGTCCAAACCTCGTGACTAATTCACAGGATGAAGACAAAGACAGCGACGGCCTGGAAACTGCCCGCAACCTCACTACTCAACGGACCTTGTCCCACAGTGGCACCTTCACCATTGACAATCAGAAGGAAATCTGTGAGCAAGCCGAGGGTGAAGAAGGAATTGGTGACCAGGATCTGGCTAACCTCCTTGATGTAAACAACGTGGGTACTTTCCCCGATGATCAGGTTGATCAGCGTTTCGACTTTGGTTTTGTAGCCCTCGATTTTGGCGACTTACCACAGGAAACCGATCGCCCAGGGGTGAAGTACAATACGACCATCGCCGAAAACGGCCCTCGACACATTGTGAAACCTGATTTCTTCCTGGGTATGGTAGCCGACGCTGAGTTGGATGGCAACCCCGACGACGAAGCTGGCTCCAAAGCCTATGGCAACGACCAGGGAGATGATGCAACTGACACTGATCCAAACAGCTGGAGACAAGGCATGGGCAACGATGACGGCGACGGCATCCGCTTCATGACTCCGCTGATTCCGGGCTATGAGGCTTGTATCGAAATCAAGTATGCTTTGCCAGACAACTTCAATGGCCCTGATGGCTACTTGAATGCCTGGATTGACTACAATGGCAACGGTACTTTGGACGCAGGTGAAAAACTCGCCTGGACCAAACTGAACGGTGCTGCTGCTCCAATCGAACCCAATACTGGTGCACTTGAACTGGAAAAAGTATACATGACTCAAGGCAATGGCAAAGTAATCGTTTGCTTCAAAGTGCCTGCTGATGCGAAATACTTCGAGGGAGACATGTTCGCCCGCTTCCGCTTGAGTGAAAACCCACGTTTGGGCCCCGATGGAATTTTGGCTCCAGAGGCCAATTACACCGAAGGTCGTATCCCTTGTGGGGAAGTGGAAGATTACTACATGCCACTCTCCAAAGTGGGCAACCTGGTATGGGAAGATCGCGATTACGATGGTATCCAGGATATCAACGAACCGGTTATTCCTAAGGTGCCAATCAAGCTGGAATACGCTGGCCCTGACGGCATCTTCGGTACGGGTGACTTGGAGTTCATTTATCACGATACTACCGATGTAAACGGTCGCTACTATTTCTGCGGCTTGATTGGTAACCTGGATCCATCCGGAGTAGCTAAACCAACCTACCGCCTGATCGTGTCCGATCCAGAAGGGATGACCGCTACTTTCAACAATCCTGATCCATCCGATGATGCTTGTGTGAAAAACAACAGCAATGGCGACGATCTGCTGATTGATGACCGGATTACCCGCGATACCTTTATGATCTTTGATCCAATGGGCTTGTGCACCACCGAAGCGCATCCTAATGGCATCAACGACCAGACTACAGTTAACGGTTTCCCCGATAACCAATACGACGAAACCCGCGACTTTGGTTACGTTGGCTTCGACTACGGTGACTTACCCGTAGCTGGAACCAGCTACCTGACCTTGCGTGACTCTGTTTCTGCATTGTTTGCCAACAAATTTGGCCCACGCCATGCCATCCAGCCCAAGTTGTACCTGGGTGAAGGTGTCGACGGCGAGCTGAACGGCCAGCCAGATGCAGACGCAGGTAGCAAAAACGGTGGCGACGACGATGGACAAGGCAAGTTCAAAAAAGGCCTCACCACCGATGATGAATCTGGTGTACGCCTCTTGAGCCCAATGATCCCTGGAGAACTGGCTTACATCAAAGTAACCTACACTTCTCAGGATACCGCTGCCAACGCTGGCAATCCAACTGCTACTGGTTATGTAGATAAAGCTGCATACTTGCGCGCCTTCATCGACTTCAATGGCGATGGCGACCTGAATGATGCTTCTGATCTTCTGACCTTTGTTGCCTCTGGTACTAGCCAGTCTGCTTTGACAACCATTGCGGCAAACAATAACCCACTCATGCCCGGTGGTGTGAACCAAATGCAAGTGTTCGCCTTCCGTGTACCATTGGATGCCGTATACCGCGATGGAACAGCCTTCATGCGTTACCGCCTGAGTTGGGAAGTCAACGTTGGTCCAGACAATAATGCTTACCACACCACTACCTCGCCTTATGTGAATACTGCCTTGGCGTATCCACGTGGTGAAGTGGAAGATTATGCAGTGCCTATTGCTAAAGTAGGTAACCTGGCCTGGTTCGACCACGATGTGAAAGGTGACCAAAACGAAAACGACTTTGTAGATACCCTCCAGTTGGTACTGGTTTGGGGTGGATTGGAAGAAACCACAGGTAAATTTGATACCGTTGGGTACCAAAGCACCATGGGTTCTGCTGGAGCAGTGACCGATGTATTGTACAACCTGTCGATCGTACCACACCTCAATCCTGTAATGCCTCCTGCAGGCAATGATACCCCCGGACAAATCGTAAGAACGAATGCGCAGGGCTTGTACTCGTTCATTGGTTTGATTCCTGGTAACTACTATTTGATACCGAAGAAGTACCTCCAGCCAGACAGCGCTAGCTTTGTCAATGCCTGGCCTCGTCACCGCGTGTTGACCCTCAAGGACAACCCAGGGGTGAATGATCAGAATGACAGTGACGGCATGCCTGGAGCGCTGATCCGCTTCAACGATGGCAACAGTCGCGAACCAGAGGTATGTATTACCCCTCAACCTAAGGGTGAGCGTGGCAATCTGGATTCCCTGGATGCTGCGAACATGAAGCTGATGTCTGCCTATCCGGTTCCAGATAGTCTGTACAACCAAACCATCGACTTCGGCTGGGTAGACGAACCAAACATCGAAGCCAACCTGGACATCGTAGGGGTGAACTACCCAACGAGCCAGATCTGCGGCAACTTCAACGTGATCATGCACCTGTGCATGAAGAACCCACAAGAAGTGCCACTCGATAGTTTGCAAGCATTCTTGAACCTGAAAAATGCCTACGGTGATGCGCTGTACACCGCGACAAAACCAAAGGTAAGCATCATCGATAGCTCCTACGTGACTTCACCTGCCGGAGTGAAAGTGAAAAAAGCCATGACGGCGGCAATTGCTGCACTGAAGGTGAATTCCGCTTACGATGGTAATGCCAACACCAGCTTGTTGGTGCCAACGCAGGAAAACAGCAGCTTCTACATGCCTGGTGATTCGATCATCTGTGTACGCATCGAATTTGAAATTGATCCGACCAAGCCCAACAAATATCCTTGGTCTTCTCAAGCCAGTGTAACGGCCCGTGCGGTTGGATTCAACAAACAAACGGGTGCCAAGCGGCCATTGACTGACTACTTTGTGAAGAGCCCACGTTTTGGCAAATCCATCGTAGTAGGTGACTTGAGTGACGAGATTGACGATCCAATGAACATGATCGGTTTGAACTATCCTGATGGTGGCGATGGCATCGCTTTCGAAGGAATGGTGGCTGACCGTGGATTCAATGGTACTTATCTTGCACCATTCTCTGCACCAAACGTAACTGGACGTGACAAGTATCTTGATGAAAACGACAAGACGATCCAAAACGATGAGTGCTGGCTGAAAACCAAGTGGAACAGCGGGGTAAGAGACGTGAACATCCGTTTGGATGAAAACTGTCAAGCCCTGGTGACTGCCAGCATGTTGGTACCTGGTCACGAAGATGCTTGTGGATTTGACAAATATCCAGAAGGCAGCTATTACCGCGTGATCATCATCGACAAGAAGACAGAAAAGACGCTCTGGTCTTCCGCATGGCGGACACCATTCAACGCTACCGAATACCTTGGTCGGGAGCTGGTTTACGAAGTGAAAAGTGTGGCTAACCACTGTAACCCACTGTGGGGTCGCTTGAACTTCGAAGACAAGAGTGTACCTGTAGTAACTTGTCCACCGAATACCAGTAAAAAATACCCAAGCGGTACCTACACTTTTGTATGCACCGATGTGGATAGTGTACTCAACGTGAAAAAGTCCTGGACGGATGTGAACTATGCCTACTTCACTGGTCTGGCTACAGCTACCGACAATTGCGGCACCCCTGTACTGGACAAAGTGAGCGATGTATTGTCCATCTTTGCTGATTGCAACGAGCAAGCCGATCACGACTACGTTTATGCTCAAATTGCCAGAACCTTCTACTTCCGTGATGAGTTTGGCAATGTAGGCCACTGTACGCAGTACATCTACTTCAAGCGTCCAACGATAGTTTTACCGGATTGTAAGATCGAATTGCCTGCCAACCTTGCTGTTGGTGACAATGAACTGAAGCCAATTGACATGGTGAACAAGTACAAACTCCTGGAGTCTGTACCTTATTACCTCAATGGCGCGGGCAAACGCATCTACCTGACCGGTAAAGACTACTGCGGATTTGCAATGAATTATACCGATCAAAGTGTGTTCAACATCGGAGAGTGTGGTCGCAAGATCGTTCGCCGCTGGTCGATCATCGACTGGTGCTACGGAACTGGTGATGATTATCCAGACTACCTGATCGCTGATGGTGACTGCTACGCTGATGCTAGCTGGAACAACCACATCTACACCTGGGATCAAATCATCGTAGTAGGTGATGCTTCCGCGCCAGTGGTGAAAGTTAAAGACCTGGATCACGACAAATACATCGGAACAGGTTACGCCAATGCGCCTAAAGCGGATCCAAACGACGACAACCTGGCCAAAGGCTACGACGCTGGCGACGTACTGGAATACTCGGTTGGCCCGATGAACTGCGAAGCAAGCTTCCTGTTTAGCAAAGCTGACTTCATTGTAGAAGAAGCAAGCAAGTGGAACTTCAGCATCGTGGTACTTGAGCGCAAGCCAGTCTACGATCTGGACAGACTGCCAACTGGAGAATACGAAATGAAAACGCCACTGGGCGTAAAAGTTACTGGAGACAGTGATAAGGGTTACTCGATTACTGGTTTGCCAATGTTGAAAGACAGCGCTCGTGCTTATTTCATCCAGGTAACGGTTGCCAACGTATGCTACGGTTCAACGACCATTTTGGTTCCTATCCGCATCGTAGATCGGATCGCTCCGGTAATGGTTTGTGACGACAAGTTGGTCATCACTCGTGACAACCTGGGCAACGCCAAAGTAGCTGCGGCAGACGTAAACGAAGGTAGCTCCGACAACTGTGGACCAATTCTGTGGATGAAAGTTCGCCGCCCAGTGGGTGATTGTGAAGCATCGTTCATGCGGATGCCTCGCTTTGTGGACGCCAACGGCAACGGAAAGATTGACGCTTACGATCCAAACTCCACGAAGCCACAGGATTACATCGACGAAAACCGCAACAAAGTAGCGGATGAACTGGAATACTTCCGCATCTCTACTGCTGGTGCACTGATGTCGCCAATGTTGGATTCTGTACCCTTCTTCTGTTGTGACCCAGCCAGCGTAATGGTTGAACTCTGGGGCCAAGACTGGATGGGCAACCGCAGCTTCTGCTGGAACAACATCACCATCGAGGATAAAACACCACCAGTGTGTATCGCTCCATGGGAAGTAACCATCCACTGCGACGATAAGAACCTGGCATTCATCGATTCCAAAACCGCTTCAGCTAAAGTATTTGGCGATGTGATCATCTCCAGCGGTAACCTCTGCCTCTCGGTAGATACAACCTATACTGTAGTGAAAAACCTGAAGTGTGGTGCAGGAACGATTGAGCGGATCTGGACCATCACCAAAGAGACCGGTAAAGGCCCAGTCAGTGTGACTTGCAAACAAATCATCCGGGTTCTGCCTGTACGGGAATACAATATCTGCTTCCCTAAAGACGCGAACTTTGATTGCAAAACACCAATCATTGATACGGTTGTAACCGATGAATTGGCTTGCGATATCCTTGCTGTCAATATAAGTGACAAACGTTACGATGCTTCTAACGACGAATGTTACAAGATCTTCCGTACCTATACCGTGATCGACTGGTGTGCATACACCGATGTTTGTGGTGACCCAATGACGGAAGGCCATGTATACGTGGTAGATCGTGCTAATTTTGAAAACTACGGCAAAGCACCAATCTATGTACTGGTACGCGATGCCAACCGTGATCAAAACGAAGAGTTCTACCTGTCGAAAGACCTGATACCAAAGAATACCGGTGATATCCAGTTTACGCCACCGTTCTGCGAAGCAAGTGGAGAATACTACCACAGCTTCATGTACACCCAAATCATCAAAGTGTACGACAGCGAGCGTCCAGTAGTAACCGGTATCCGCGATACTTTCTGCACCAGCCCAGCGGCTTGTGTAGCCAGCGTGACCAAAGTAGTGACGATCAAAGACAACTGTACCGATCTGGTTGAATTGGAGCGTCAAATGTTGATGATTGCACCATTCCAGACCCTGGATGCTGGTAAGATGATCATGTATGCTACTCCACGCTGGAGCGTCAAAGAATTGGGCAATGGTCAGTTCGAAATCACGGTAAGCAACGTACCCGAAGGGTTACATGACCTGGTAGTAGTAGGTCGCGATGAATGTGGAAACCTGAGTGTAGCCACCCGGATCCCATTCGTAGTGAAAGACTGCAAGGCACCAGCACCGATCTGTATCAATGGCTTGAGCACCGAACTGATGCCCGACGGCAACGGAGCTGGTATGATGGCAGTGTGGGCTAAAGATTTCGTTGCATCACCGATCTACGATTGCAACGGTCAAGGTCCAGAGACGAAGGACGGCCTGAAGGTCATCACCAAGTACTCCATCAACCGTGTTGGCGAAACAGCTCGCCCAGACCAAACTGGCTTGACCTTGAACTGTAACGATGCAGGCAAATTAATTCTGGTAGAATTGCATGCCTGGGATGAAGCGGGTAACCACGACTTCTGCGTTACTTTTGTAGAAGTTCAGGACAACCGCGGCTTGTGCGAGCCTGGCAATATCAATGCTGGCGAAATCAGTGGTTTGATCACCACCGACGACCTGGAACCAGTACTTGGTGTTGGTGTTGATCTGAGTGGTGGCGCTCAAATGGCTTACAGCACCGGCAACACCGGCGGCTATACCTTCGGCAACCTGACCAAAGGCAGCGACTTCACTGTAACTGCTCAATTGGACAAGGATCACCTGAATGGTGTATCTACCTTCGACCTGGTACTGCTGCAAAAGCACATCCTTGGCTCACAGTTGCTCAATAACCCATACCGCTTGATTGCCGCAGACGTGAACAATTCCAAGTCGATTTCCACCCTGGACATGATCCTGATCCGGAAATTGATCCTGGGTATTGATACCAAATTCACAAGTGTACCGAGCTGGAAATTCGTTGATGCCAACTACCGCTTCTCAACTAGCGCCAATCCTTGGGCCGATTCCTTCCCTGAAGTGGTGAATGTGAACGACCTGGCAGGTAAGGTTAAAGCCGACTTCATCGCCATCAAAATGGGTGACGTGAATGGCAATGCCAGTGCAAGTGGTGCCATAGCCAGTGAAATTCGTGGGGCGAAGGACATGATCCTGAATACGGCCGAACAAGCACTGAAAGTTGGACAAACGTACGAAGTGCCTTTCCGGGCCAAAGACCTGGCGCAACTACAAGGCTTCCAGTTTACCCTCCAGGTAGCTGAGCAGGCCGAGATTGTAGGCCTGGATTACGGAGTGATGAAAGCTGAAAACTTTGGTTTGTTCCAAAATGAAGGCATCCTCACTACTTCGTTCCATAGCGTTGCTGCCTTGGCAGATGATGCAATCCTCTTCACCCTCAAGCTAAAAGCCAACAAGGCCAGCAACTTGAGCGAAGTATTGCGCATCAACAGCCGCCGCACGAACATCGAAGCCTACAACCAGAATAACGAAGTAATGGGTGTTCAATTGAGCTTTGGCAACAGCAGCAGCCACGATCAGGCGGCCTTGTACCAAAACACACCGAACCCTTTTGCTGATGCCACCTCGATCGGTTTTTACCTGCCCAGCGCAACCCGCGCTGTACTTACGGTGAGAGACGTAAAAGGTGCCTTGATTTACAAAGTGGAAGGCTATTACACCAAAGGCAACAACCAGGTGATCCTCAAACAGGAACAACTGCGAGCCAGCGGCGTGATGTACTACACCTTGGAAACGAGCGACTTTACTGCGACCAAGAAATTGGTCCTGATGAACAAATAGATTTTTTCATGATGATTCAGCTACAGTGGGGAAGTTGAAAAGCTTCCCTGCAATGTAGTATTGGGTATTGATTCTAAAAAGTTATTAGCACTATATACAGGGTGCTCCATATTTATGGGGCACCCTTTTTTTATGAAAAAATTTGCGAATAGTAAAAAAATATTACCTTTGCTACATTATTGACTAGGAACACGCCTTTTATATCTACTACCTTGTATCCCCTCTATAGTTATACTAAAGAACGCAAAACGCTGTAAGCTCCCTCAAAATGTGATTTTTTGCATTTAAAATTTCTGTGTTATGTCACTTGCGACATGGCAACAGGCACACACACCATTGTATAATTCAAATTCTCATGAAAAAAGCGCTTACCATCGACCGTAGGCGACAGGGGATCCTTTTGGGCTTAACTGAACAGCCTCAAAAGCAGCGTTTCTGTCTTTTACCACCGAGCTATTTACGGCTCCTGTCAAGTTGTGTTCTGCTCTTTTTGTTGGCTCTATCGCCTTCATTATCTTATGCTTATGGTTGTTTTCCGATTGCCCGTTGCACTTGGAATAGCCTTGAAGCCTGGTGCGGAGGGGTAATGCTACAATCTTACATTAGGGCAGAAGATGTAGTCAATATCCGACACAATATTCCTCATAACTTACCTAAATATCCAATTGTAAAAAGAACGATCAGTATCCGCCGCGAGTTCTCTAGCAAAAATGTTGTTGAAAAAATCTTGTCACGTAATATAACTGTTAAAACAAACTACTCGTCAAGTAAAACACCAAAAAAACTTCAAAAAACAGCACCCTGGGCGCTTGGTGACGCCTGCAATACCTTTCGTTGGAATGATGGAGAAGCCTGGTCGGGTTCAGCTTGTGTCGGTGCTGATGACGGTGAGGCACTTGGCGGAATTGTTCGCCTTGGCAAGGCTTCAAACACTCAATCCGGAGGTGATAACAATACTACCTAAGCCGCATGTCATGTGCTTGCAACTTCTTGCGGCATAACAACCCCAGTACAGCCTGATAATGGCAGGCGCAATTCAAACAATACTAACAGATTTCCACGCCATCATGAATAAATCATTTTCACTTTACACAAAATTTTGTAGCCGGGTATTTGCATTTTCACAGCAATTCGCATTTATACTGGTTACGTTGCTATCTCTTGTAGGTACAAGAACAGCCTTCGCGCAAAGCTTACCCACTCAAGAATCTCAAATGCAGGAACGTGTTCAGCAGACCTTGAAAAAAAATGCTGAAACAATCCGATTTATCGAAAATAAGGGGCAGATCGCCAACAATGATGTGTTGTATTATTTCGAATCCAAGAATGGCTCCGTATACATAGAGCACAACCGGATTCGATTTGTTGCAATAGATCATACACTGCTCGAGCCTTTGCCCGGAAAAACTAAATTGCTTCCAGGCGTTAAAGGAACGCATACGTTTTCCATTTATTTAGATGGCTCTAACCCTAACCCACATATTGAATTGGGGCAGGCTTTTAATACAAAATACAACTATTTCTTTGGAGAGGATACCAATAAATGGGTCTCATCTGTCCGGGCGGCTAAGGATTTAACGCTGGAGGATGTTTATCCGGGTATTGACTTGCGTCTGTACAGTACAAAGGGGGGCGCTCTTGAGTTTGACTGGATATTTGATGCAGGTGCTGATTACAGCCAGGTTAAAATGCAGTTTGACGGCCAGGATAAGCTTGTCGTTAATGCAGATGGAAGCCTGCAGGTTGGCTTGCGTTTTACGGATGTTAAACTCAACATCCCGGAATCTTACCAGGTTACCGATGCAGGCAAGGTGCAGGTGCATTTCAACTTCAATAAATACAGCGATAACCAGATTGCGTTCACCACAAACGATCACCTGGATCCTGATTTTCCATTGGTAATTGACCCTACCCTGTCCTGGGGTACTTTTGTCGATGGAGCAAACTCGAATTTTGATGCTTACCTCTATGCCATCCAGGTGGATCCGGATGATGGAACGGTGTATTGTGCCGGTGGAACCAACCGGGATTTTCCAACGGGCACCGCACCATATGATGCCAACGGATACCTCAATAGTGTAAGCGGACTTTCCGGAGGTACAGGCATTAGTTCTTTGCCCAATGTCGCTATCGTCTATAGAATGAATAGTAATGGCACCGACCTCTTGGACTTGACACTTTACGGCCCTAGTACTATAAGCGGTACCAATAGGGTGATAGCACAGGCACTCAGCCTTTCCAGTGGTCGGGTATTTATTGGTGGGGCGACAACCGTAGACATTCCGACGACAGGGTCGCCATTTGACAATGCCCGCAGCGGTACAGATGGTTTTGTCGCTGTGTTTTCCCGCGATCTGGGAACCCTACACTATGCAACCTATCTGGGAGGCACTGGTGATGAAAATGTTGGCGTTACTTCCATTCGCGCCTTGAGTGATAACTCTTTTGTAGTAGGCTTGACGGCTGCTGCTGCATTGCCGGGCACGTACATCTCGGCAGGTGTTGCACAAACCACTTTCGGTGGTGGTAGCGATATGTATATCGCCAAATTCAGCAGCAATAATACCCTCACTTGGGGGACTTATGTGGGCGGCTCCGGCACTGAAGTATTCAACGACCTGGAAGTTTTTGCAAATGGACGCGTAACGTTTGCTGGTTCAACAACCGGTACGATTACACAGGTTAACAGTGCAGCGGGAAATAGCACTGGCTCTGATTCGGATGGCGTTTTAGGCGTGCTCAATTCTACTGCTACCAGTTTTAACTATTTAGATAAAATTGGTGGCACTGGCGACGACCGCATCAATGATGTGGAGATTGTGGGCGAGGTGCTTTATTGGACTGGCAGCGCCACTACTGTGTCTGGAACAGCGAACGACTTTCCAACCGGTGTAGGCGTTTACGATGCCACAGATAATGGTGGTATAGATGTAGTAGTTGGTAAGGTAAACGCAGGAGGATCATCGGGCTACGCAGCTACCTTCTATGGTACCAGTGCGACAGATATCGGCAGTGGTATACGTCTTGTTTCACAAACAGATTGCGAAGGTAACGAATCCGTACTCTTAATGGTTTTCGGCGTAGTGGCTGGCTCAGGTCTTCCAACCCAAAATATCAATGGCGAGTCTTTTTTTAACAGTTCCCATACCAGCGGAGGAAACTTTAACTACGACATGTTCTTTGCCGGATTTAATAGTTCTCTGAATACGCTGCTATACGGAACCTATATGGGCGGTAATGCGGATGACTACCTCGGTGATACTGGTGCACCAAGAGGTGCCAACCACTTGTGGGTAAATAATGGCTCAGTATTTCTGGGAACCACGACTCACAGTTCTTCGCTTAGCCCAACGCTTGTATCCGGCGGCTTTGATTCAAGCAAGTCAAATGGGGGTAACGATTCTCATATAATTCTGGCCATTCAATTCACTTCCTTGGTTGAAGTGGATTATGGTGATGCTCCAAGTTCTTATGGTACTCCTTCGCACATTCTTGATTGTATGAATCTTCATATCGGCAACTTGTTGGATGCGGAAACGGCCGCTGCACCCAATGCACTGGCTACTGGGGACGATATAGCAGGCCTCGATGATGAAGATGGGGTAAGTACATTGCCAACCCTTACAGCGGGGGGCCCTCAGAATGTTTCGGTCAATGTAAACAATATCGTCAATAATGAAGGTTCCGCGGCCACGCTGTACGGCTGGATCGATCTTAACAGTAATGGCCAGTTCGAAGCAAACGAAGTTGCTACAGTTTCCGTAGCAAGCGGGTTCACCGGAACTAAAACCTTGACCTGGACAGGTGTTTCGGTAAGCGGTGCTTTGGACCAGCATTATATGAGGATTAGATTGACGACATCCTCTTTAACAGATGATACCGGAACCACAGCTGTGGATGAAAGGTCCACAGCTGTAGCTTCCACTGGCGAAGTCGAAGATTATTTACTTGCCGCTCCCGCCTCATCAGCAGACTTGTCGATCAGCAAAACGGACGGTAGTACAACCTACACCCCTGGGGTAGGTGTGACCTACACCGTGGTGGTGAGCAATGCAGGTCCAAGTAACGTAGTGGGTGCCACGGTAGCGGACAATGCACCAACGGGCACAACGATCACGAGCTGGTCAGCAGTTTTTGCTGGTGGGGCCACGGGCACCGCCAGCGGTACGGGCAACATCAGCCAGACGGTGAGCATCCCCTCTGGTGGCTCGATTACCTACACGATCACTGTATCGGTACCTTCCAGCCAAACGGGCAACCTGGTGAACACCGCCACGGTCAGTGTACCGAGCGGCACGACCGATCCAACTCCGGGCAACAACTCGGCAACAGATACGGATACTGCGACCCCATCGGCTGATCTGGTGATTACCAAAACGGACGGTAGTGCAACCTACACCCCTGGGGTGGGTGTGACTTACACCGTGGTGGCAAGCAATGCAGGTCCAAGTAACGTAGTGGGAGCTACTGTAGCGGACAATGCACCAACGGGCACAACGATCACGAGCTGGTCAGCAGTTTTTGCCGGTGGCGCCACTGGCACTGCCAGCGGTACGGGCAACATCAGCCAGACGGTGAGCATCCCCTCTGGTGGCTCGATTACCTATACGATCAATGTATCGGTACCTTCCAGCCGGACGGGCAATCTGGTGAACACTGCTACGGTCAGTGTGCCGAGCGGCACGACCGATCCAACTCCGGGCAACAACTCGGCAACAGATACGGATACTCCGGCCCCATCAGCTGATCTGGTAATTACCAAAACGGACGGCAGTGCGACGTACACCCCTGGGGTAGCTGTGACTTATACTGTGGTAGCAAGCAATGCAGGTCCAAGTAACGTAGTGGGAGCTACTGTCACAGACAATGCACCAACGGGCACAACGATCACGAGCTGGAGTGCAGTTTTTGCTGGTGGCGCCACTGGCACTGCCAGTGGTACGGGCAACATCAGCCAGACGGTGAGCATCCCCTCTGGTGGCTCGATTACCTACACGATCACTGTATCGGTACCTTCCAGCCAAACGGGTAACCTGGTGAATACCGCCACGGTTAGTGTGCCGAGCGGCACGACCGATCCAACTCCGGGCAACAACTCGGCAACAGATACGGATACTGCGGCCCCATCAGCTGACTTGTCAATCACCAAAACGGACGGCAGTACAACCTATACCCCTGGGGTGGGTGTGACTTATACCGTGGTAGCAAGCAATGCAGGTCCAAGTAATGTGGTGGGTGCTACTGTTACAGACAGTGCGCCTGCGGGCACGACGATCAGCTCCTGGAGTGCAGTTTTTGCCGGTGGGGCCACGGGCACCGCCAGCGGCACAGGCAACATTAGTCAGACGGTGAGCATCCCCTCTGGTGGCTCGATTACCTACACGATCAATGTATCGGTACCCTCCAGCCAAACGGGTAATTTGGTGAACACTGCCACGGTCAGTGTACCGAGCGGTACGACCGACCCCACTCCGGGCAACAACTCGGCTACAGATACGGATACTGCGGCTCCATCGGCAGACTTGTCGATTACCAAAACGGACGGCAGTGCGACGTACACCCCTGGGGTAGGCGTGACCTACACCGTGGTGGCGAGCAATGCAGGTCCAAGTAATGTGGTGGGTGCTACTGTTACAGACAGTGCTCCAGCAGGTACCAGTATCAGCTCCTGGAGTGCAGTTTTTGCCGGTGGGGCCACCGGCACTGCCAGCGGTACAGGCAACATCAGCCAGACGGTGAGCATCCCTTCTGGTGGCTCGATTACGTATACGATCAATGTATCGGTACCTTCCGGCCAAACGGGCAACCTGGTGAACACCGCCACGGTAAGTGTACCAAGCGGCACGACTGACCCAACTCCGGGCAACAACACGGCAACAGATACGGATACTCCGGCCCCGTCGGCTGATATGGTAATTACCAAAACGGACGGCAGTGCAACGTATACCCCTGGGGTAGGCGTTACCTACACGGTGGTAGCAAGCAACGTAGGTCCAAGTAACGTAGTGGGCGCCACAGTAGTGGACAATGCTCCTGCGGGCACAACGATCAGCTCCTGGAGTGCAGTTTTTGCCGGTGGAGCCACAGGCACCGCCAGCGGTACGGGCAACATCAGCCAGACGGTGAGCATCCCCTCTGGTGGCTCGATTACCTATACGATCAATGTATCGGTACCTTCCAGCCAAACGGGTAACCTGGTGAACACCGCCACGGTAAGTGTACCAAGCGGCACGACTGATCCAACTCCGGGCAATAACTCGGCTACGGATACGGATACTCCGGCAGCATCGGCAGACTTGTCGATTACCAAAACGGATGGCAGTGCGACGTACACTCCTGGGGTAGCTGTGACCTACACGGTGGTCGCGAGCAATGCAGGTCCAAGTAATGTGGTGGGTGCCACGGTGGTGGACAATGCTCCTGCGGGCACAACGATCATCTCCTGGAGTGCAGTTTTTGCAGGTGGCGCTACCGGCACGGCTAGCGGTACAGGCAACATCAGCCAGACGGTGAGCATCCCCTCTGGTGGCTCGATTACCTACACGATCACTGTATCGGTACCTTCCAGCCAAACGGGTAACCTGGTGAACACCGCCACCGTGAGTGTACCGAGCGGCACGACTGATCCAACTCCGGGCAACAACTCGGCAACAGATACGGATACTCCGGCCCCATCAGCTGATCTGGTAATTACCAAAACGGACGGCAGTGCAACCTATACTCCTGGGGTAGGTGTTACTTACACCGTGGTGGCAAGCAATGCAGGTCCGAGTAACGTAGTGGGTGCCACGGTAGTGGACAATGCTCCTGCGGGTACGACGATCATCTCCTGGAGTGCAGTTTTTGCAGGTGGCGCTACCGGCACGGCTAGCGGTACAGGCAACATCAGCCAGACGGTGAGCATCCCCTCTGGTGGCTCGATTACCTACACGATCACTGTATCGGTACCTTCCAGCCAAACGGGTAACCTGGTGAACACCGCCACCGTGAGTGTACCGAGCGGCACGACTGATCCAACTCCGGGCAACAACTCGGCAACAGATACGGATACTCCGGCCCCGTCGGCTGATCTGGTAATTACCAAAACGGATGGCAGTACCACCTACACCCTGGGGTAGCTGTGACCTACACGGTGGTAGCAAGCAACGTAGGTCCAAGTAACGTAGTGGGCGCCACAGTAGTGGACAATGCTCCTGCGGGCACAACGATCACGAGCTGGAGCGCAGTTTTTGCAGGAGGCGCCACGGGCACCGCCAGCGGCACCGGCAACATCAGTGAGCTGGTGAACATCCCGGCAAACGGCTCGATTACCTACACGATCAATGTATCGGTACCTTCCAACCAAACGGGGAATCTGGTGAATACCGCCACGGTAAGTGTACCAAGCGGCACGACTGACCCAACTCCGGGCAACAACTCGGCTATAGATACAGACACTCCGGCAGCATCAGCTGATCTGGTAATTACCAAAACGGATGGCAGTGCGACGTACACCCCTGGGGTAGGTGTGACTTACACCGTGGTAGCAAGCAATGCAGGTCCAAGTAATGTGGTAGGAGCTACTGTTACAGACAGTGCTCCAGCAGGTACCAGTATCAGCTCCTGGAGTGCAGTTTTTGCTGGTGGAGCCACAGGTACCGCCAACGGTACAGGCAACATCAGCGAGCTGGTGAACATTCCTGCGAATGGCTCGATTACGTATACGATTACTGTATCGGTACCTTCCAGCCAAACGGGCAACCTGGTGAACACCGCCACGGTGAGTGTACCAAGCGGTACGACTGACCCAACTCCGGGCAACAACTCGGCTACAGATACGGATACTCCGGCAGCATCGGCTGATCTGGTAATTACCAAAACGGACGGCAGTGCGACCTATACCCCTGGGGTAGGTGTGACCTACACTGTGGTAGCAAGCAACGCAGGTCCAAGTAACGTAGTGGGAGCTACTGTCACAGACAGTGCGCCAGCTGGTACGACGATCACTTCTTGGAGTGCAGTTTTTGCCGGTGGAGCCACAGGTACCGCCAACGGCACGGGCAACATCAGCGAGCTGGTGAACATCCCTGCAAATGGCTCGATTACCTACACGATCAATGTATCGGTACCTTCCAGCCAAACGGGGAACCTGGTGAACACCGCCACAGTCAGTGTACCGAGCGGTACAACCGACCCAACTCCGGGCAACAACTCGGCTACAGATACGGATACTCCGGCTCCATCGGCTGATCTGGTAATTACCAAAACGGATGGCAGTACGACCTACACCCCTGGGGTAGGTGTGACCTACACAGTGGTAGCAAGCAACGCAGGTCCAAGTAATGTGGTGGGAGCTACTGTTACAGACAGTGCTCCAGCAGGTACCAGTATCAGCTCCTGGAGTGCAGTTTTTGCTGGTGGAGCCACAGGTACCGCCAACGGTACAGGCAACATCAGCGAGCTGGTGAACATCCCTGCGAATGGCTCGATTACCTATACGATCACTGTATCGGTACCCTCCAGCCAAACGGGTAATTTGGTGAACACCGCGACAGTCAGTGTACCGAGCGGCACGACTGACCCAACGCCGGGCAACAACTCGGCTACAGATACGGATACTCCAGCGCCATCGGCTGATCTGGCAATCACCAAAACGGACGGCAGTGCAACGTACACACCTGGGGTAGGTGTGACTTACACCGTGGTGGCAAGCAATGCAGGTCCAAGTAATGTAGTGGGTGCCACGGTAGTGGACAATGCTCCAGCGGGCACAACGATCACGAGCTGGTCAGCGAGCTTTGCCGGAGGCGCTACAGGCACGGCCAATGGTACAGGCGACATCAGCGAGCTGGTGAACATTCCTGCAAATGGCTCGATTACCTACACGATCACTGTATCGGTACCCTCCAGCCAAACGGGTAACCTGGTGAATACCGCCACGGTCAATGTACCGAGCGGCACGACCGATCCAACTCCGGGCGACAACACGGCTACAGATACGGATACTCCGGCTCCATCAGCTGATCTGGTAATTACCAAAACGGACGGTAGTGCAAACTACACTCCTGGGGTAGGTGTGACCTACACAGTGGTAGCAAGCAACGCAGGTCCAAGTAATGTAGTGGGTGCCACAGTGGTGGATAATGCACCAGCGGGCACGACGATCAGCTCCTGGAGTGCAGTTTTTGCAGGAGGTGCCACAGGCACTGTCAATGGTACGGGCAACATCAGCGAGCTGGTGAACATCCCGGCAAATGGCTCGATTACGTATACGATTACTGTATCGGTACCTTCCAGCCAAACGGGTAATTTGGTGAACACTGCCACGGTCAGTGTACCAAGCGGCACGACCGATCCAACGCCTGGCAACAACACGGCAACAGATACAGACACTCCAGCCCCAACAGCTGATCTGGTGATTACCAAGACGGACGGCAGTGCGACGTACACCCCTGGGGTAGGTGTGACTTACACCGTGGTGGCGAGCAACGCAGGACCAAGTAATGTGGTAGGAGCTACTGTTACAGACAGTGCCCCAGCGGGCACAACGATCACGAGTTGGTCAGCGAGCTTTGCAGGAGGCGCTACGGGCATGGCCAATGGCACAGGCAATATCAGCGAACTGGTGAACATCCCGGCGAATGGCTCGATTACGTATACGATTACTGTATCGGTACCTTCCAGCCAAACGGGGAATCTGGTGAACACCGCCACGGTGAGTGTACCAAGCGGTACGACTGACCCAACTCCGGGCAACAACACGGCTACAGATACGGATACTCCGGCAGCATCCGCTGATCTGGTGATTACCAAAACGGATGGTAGTGCGACCTACACCCCTGGTGTGGGTGTGACTTACACCGTGGTAGCAAGCAACGCAGGTCCAAGTAATGTAGTGGGTGCCACGGTAGTGGACAGTGCTCCCGCGGGCACCAGCATTAGCTCCTGGAGTGCAGTTTTTGCAGGAGGAGCTACAGGTACCGCCAATGGCACAGGCAACATCAGCGAGCTGGTGAACATCCCTGCAAATGGCTCGATTACCTATACGATCAATGTATCGGTACCTTCCAGCCAAACGGGTAATTTGGTGAACACTGCCACGGTCAGTGTACCAAGCGGCACGACCGATCCAACGCCTGGCAACAACACGGCAACAGATACAGACACTCCAGCCCCAACAGCTGATCTGGTGATTACCAAAACGGACGGCAGTGCGACGTACACCCCTGGGGTAGGTGTGACTTACACCGTGGTAGCAAGCAATGCAGGTCCAAGTAATGTGGTAGGAGCTACTGTTACAGACAGTGCTCCAGCAGGTACCAGTATCAGCTCCTGGAGTGCAGTTTTTGCTGGTGGAGCCACAGGTGCCGCCAACGGTACAGGCAACATTAGCGAGCTGGTGAACATCCCCTCTGGTGGCTCGATTACCTATACGATCAATGTATCGGTACCTTCCAGCCGGACGGGCAATTTGGTGAACACCGCCACGGTCAGTGTACCTAGAGGTACGACCGACCCAACGCCAGGCAACAACTCGGCAACAGATACGGATACTCCGACTCCATCGGCAGACTTGTCAATCACCAAAACGGATGGTAGTGCAACCTACACCCCTGGGGTGGGTGTGACCTACACCGTTGTGGCGAGCAATGGAGGTCCAAGTAACGTAGTAGGTGCAACTGTAGTGGACAGTGCTCCATCTGGTACCACCATTACCTCTTGGAGTGCAGTTTTTGCAGGTGGCGCCACAGGTACCGCCAATGGTACAGGCAACATCAGCGAACTGGTGAACATCCCGGCAAACGGCTCGATTACGTACACGATCAATGTATCGGTACCCTCCAGCCAAACGGGTAACCTGGTGAACACCGCCACGGTAAGTGTACCAAGCGGCACAACCGACCCAACTCCAGGCAACAACACGGCAACAGATACGGATACTCCAGCAGCATCTGCAGACTTGTCAATCACCAAAACAGATGGCAGTGCCACCTATACCCCTGGGGTAGCTGTGACCTACACCGTGGTGGCAAGCAATGCAGGTCCAAGTAATGTGGTGGGTGCCACGGTAGTAGACAATGCACCTGCAGGCACAACGATCACAAGTTGGTCAGCGAGCTTTGCCGGAGGCGCTACAGGCACGGCCAATGGTACAGGCAACATCAGCGAGCTGGTGAACATCCCTGCAAATGGCTCGATTACCTATACGATCACTGTATCGGTACCTTCCAGCCAAACGGGTAACCTGGTGAACACCGCCACAGTCAGTGTACCGAGCGGTACAACCGATCCAACTCCGGGCAATAACACGGCAACAGATACGGATACTCCTGCTCCATCGGCTGATCTGGTAATCAGCAAAACGGACGGCAGTGCAACCTACACTCCTGGGGTGGGTGTGACCTACACCGTGGTAGCAAGCAACGCGGGTCCAAGTAATGTAGTAGGAGCTACTGTTACAGACAGTGCCCCAGCGGGCACGACGATCACGAGTTGGTCAGCGAGCTTTGCCGGAGGCGCTACAGGTGCTGCCAACGGTTCAGGCAACATCAGCGAGCTGGTGAACATTCCGGCAAATGGCTCGATTACCTATACGATCAATGTATCGGTACCTTCCGACCAAACGGGCAACTTGGTGAATACCGCCACAGTCAGTGTACCGAGCGGCACGACCGACCCAACTCCGGGCAACAACACGGCAACAGATACGGATACTCCGGCCCCATCTGCAGACTTGTCGATCAGCAAAACGAACGGCAGTGCGACCTATACCCCTGGAGTAGCTGTGACTTATACCGTGGTGGCAAGCAACGCAGGTCCAAGTAACGTAGTGGGTGCCACGGTAGTGGACAATGCCCCAGCGGGCACAACGATCACGAGCTGGTCAGCGAGCTTTGCCGGCGGAGCTACAGGCACCGCCAACGGTACAGGCAACATCAGCGAGTTGGTGAATATCCCAGCAAATGGCTCGATTACGTATACGATCAATGTATCGGTACCCTCCAGCCAAACGGGTAACCTGGTGAACACCGCCACGGTCAGTGTACCAAGCGGCACGACTGACCCAACTCCGGGCAACAACTCGGCTATAGATACGGATACTCCTGCTCCATCGGCTGATCTGGTAATTACCAAAACGGATGGCAGTGCGACGTACACCCCTGGGGTAGGTGTGACTTACACCGTGGTAGCAAGCAACGCGGGTCCAAGTAATGTGGTGGGTGCTACGGTAGTGGACAATGCACCTGCGGGGACGACGATCACGAGTTGGTCAGCGAGCTTTGCAGGTGGAGCTACAGGCACCGCCAATGGTACAGGTAACATCAGCCAGACGGTGAACATCCCGGCGAATGGCTCGATTACGTATACGATCACTGTATCGGTACCTTCCAGCCAAACGGGTAACCTGGTGAATACCGCCACAGTCAGTGTACCGAGTGGCACGACCGATCCAACTCCGGGCGACAACACGGCTACAGATACGGATACTCCGGCTCCATCAGCTGATCTGGTAATCACTAAAATGGACGGTAGTGCAACCTACACCCCTGGGGTAGGCGTGACTTACACAGTGGTGGCAAGCAATGCAGGACCAAGTAATGTGGTAGGAGCTACTGTTACAGACAGTGCCCCTGCGGGCACAACGATCACAAGTTGGTCAGCGAGCTTTGCCGGAGGCGCTACAGGCACGGCCAATGGTACAGGCGACATCAGCGAGCTGGTGAACATCCCTGCAACTGGCTCGATTACGTATACGATCAATGTATCGATACCTTCCAGCCAAACGGGTAATCTGGTGAATACCGCCACGGTCAGTGTACCGAGCGGTACGACCGATCCAACGCCGGGCAACAACACGGCAACAGATACGGATACTCCTGCTCCATCAGCTGATCTGGTAATCACTAAAACGGACGGCAGTGCAACCTACACTCCTGGGGTAGGCGTGACCTACACCGTGGTAGCGAGCAATGCAGGTCCAAGTAATGTAGTAGGAGCTACTGTTACAGACAGTGCACCAGCGGGCACGACGATCACGAGTTGGTCAGCGAGCTTTGCTGGAGGCGCTACAGGCACGGCCAATGGCACAGGCAACATCAGCGAGCTGGTGAACATCCCGGCAAATGGCTCGATTACGTATACGATCAATGTATCGGTACCTTCCAGCCAAACGGGTAATCTGGTGAACACCGCCACGGTCAGTGTACCGAGCGGTACGACCGATCCAACGCCGGGCAACAACACGGCAACAGATACGGATACTCCTGCTCCATCAGCTGATCTGGTAATCACTAAAACGGACGGCAGTGCAACCTACACTCCTGGGGTAGGCGTGACCTACACCGTGGTAGCAAGCAATGCAGGTCCAAGTAATGTAGTAGGAGCTACTGTTACAGACAGTGCACCAGCGGGCACCAGCATTAGCTCCTGGAGTGCAGTTTTTGCTGGTGGAGCTACAGGTACCGCCAATGGTACAGGCAACATCAGCGAGCTGGTGAACATCCCTGCAAATGGCTCGATTACCTACACGATCAATGTATCGGTACCTTCCAGCCAAACGGGTAATCTGGTGAATACCGCCACGGTCAGTGTACCGAGCGGCACGACCGATCCAACTCCAAGCAACAACTCAGCTACAGATACGGATACTCCGGCAGCATCGGCAGACTTGTCGATTACCAAAACGGATGGTAGTGCGACCTACACCCCTGGAGTAGCTGTGACTTATACCGTGGTGGCAAGCAACGCAGGACCAAGTAATGTGGTAGGAGCTGCGGTAGTGGACAACGCACCAGCGGGCACCAGCATTAGCTCCTGGAGTGCAGTTTTTGCAGGTGGGGCCACAGGCACCGCCAACGGTACGGGCAACATCAGCGAGCTGGTGAACATTCCGGCGAATGGCTCAATTACCTACACGATCAACGTATCGGTACCTTCCGGCCAAACGGGTAACCTGGTGAACACCGCGACAGTCAGTGTACCTAGCGGTACGACCGACCCAACGCCAGGCAACAACTCGGCAACAGATACGGATACTCCGACTCCATCGGCAGACTTGTCGATTACCAAAACGGACGGCAGTGCGACCTACACCCCTGGGGTGGGTGTGACCTACACCGTGGTAGCAAGCAACGCAGGACCAAGTAATGTGGTAGGAGCTACTGTTACAGACAGTGCCCCAGCGGGCACCAGCATTAGCTCCTGGAGTGCAGTTTTTGCTGGTGGAGCTACAGGTACCGCCAATGGTACAGGCAACATCAGCGAACTGGTGAACATCCCGGCAAACGGCTCGATTACCTACACGATCAATGTATCGGTACCTTCCAACCAAACGGGGAATCTGGTGAATACCGCCACGGTAAGTGTACCAAGCGGCACGACTGACCCAACTCCGGGCAACAACACGGCTACAGATACAGACACTCCCGCAGCATCTGCAGACTTGTCAATTACCAAAACAGACGGAAGTGCCACCTACACCCCTGGGGTAGCTGTGACCTACACCGTGGTAGCAAGCAACGCAGGCCCAAGTAATGTAGTGGGTGCCACGGTAGTAGACAATGCACCAGCGGGCACCAGCATTAGCTCCTGGAGTGCAGTTTTTGCAGGAGGTGCCACAGGCACTGTCAATGGTACAGGCAACATCAGCGAGCTGGTGAACATTCCTGCAAATGGCTCGATTACCTACACGATCACTGTATCGGTACCCTCCAGCCAAACGGGTAACCTGGTGAATACCGCCACGGTCAGTGTACCAAGCGGTACGACCGATCCAACGCCGGGCAACAACACGGCAACAGATACAGATACTCCGGCAGCATCGGCTGATCTGGTAATTACCAAAACGGACGGCAGTGCGACCTACACCCCTGGGGTAGGTGTGACCTACACTGTGGTAGCAAGCAACGCAGGTCCAAGTAATGTGGTGGGAGCTACTGTTACAGACAGTGCTCCTGCGGGCACGACGATCACGAGTTGGTCAGCGAGCTTTGCTGGAGGTGCTACAGGTACCGCCAATGGTACAGGCGACATCAACGAGCTGGTGAACATCCCGGCAAACGGCTCGATTACCTATACGATTAATGTATCGGTACCCTCCAGCCAAACGGGTAACCTGGTGAACACAGCCACAGTCAGTGTACCAAGCGGTACGACCGATCCAACGCCGGGCGACAACACGGCAACAGATACAGATACTCCCGCAGCATCGGCAGACTTGTCGATCACCAAAACGGATGGCAGTGCGACGTACACCCCTGGGGTAGCTGTGACCTACACCGTGGTAGCAAGCAACGCGGGTCCAAGTAACGTAGTGGGAGCTACTGTCACAGACAGTGCCCCAGCGGGCACGACGATCACGAGTTGGTCAGCGAGCTTTGCCGGAGGCGCTACAGGTGCTGCCAATGGTACAGGCAACATCAGCGAGCTGGTGAACATCCCTGCAAATGGCTCGATTACGTATACGATCACTGTATCGGTACCCTCCAGCCAAACGGGTAACCTGGTGAACACCGCGACAGTCAGTGTACCAAGCGGCACGACTGACCCCACTCCGGGCAACAACACGGCAACAGATACGGATACTCCTGCTCCATCGGCAGACTTGTCGATCACCAAAACGGATGGCAGTGCGACGTACACCCCTGGGGTAGGCGTGACCTACACCGTGGTGGCGAGCAATGCAGGTCCAAGTAACGTAGTGGGTGCCACGGTGGTGGACAACGCTCCTGCGGGCACGAGCATTACCTCCTGGAGTGCAGTTTTTGCAGGTGGGGCTACTGGTACGGCCAATGGTACAGGCAACATCAGCGAGCTGGTGAACATCCCGGCAAATGGCTCGATTACGTATACGATCACGGTATCGGTACCTTCCAGCCAAACGGGTAATCTGGTGAATACCGCCACGGTCAGTGTACCGAGCGGCACGACCGACCCCACTCCGGGCAACAACTCGGCAACAGATACGGATACTCCGGCCCCATCAGCTGATCTGGTAATTACCAAAACGGATGGCAGTGCGACCTACACCCCTGGGGTAGGTGTGACCTACACTGTGGTAGCAAGCAACGCAGGTCCAAGTAATGTGGTGGGAGCTACTGTTACAGACAGTGCTCCTGCGGGCACGACGATCACGAGTTGGTCAGCGAGCTTTGCTGGAGGTGCTACAGGTACCGCCAATGGTACAGGCGACATCAACGAGCTGGTGAACATCCCGGCAAACGGCTCGATTACCTATACGATTAATGTATCGGTACCCTCCAGCCAAACGGGTAACCTGGTGAACACAGCCACAGTCAGTGTACCAAGCGGTACGACCGATCCAACGCCGGGCAACAACAAGGCAACAGATACAGATACTCCCGCAGCATCGGCAGACTTGTCGATCACCAAAACGGATGGCAGTGCGACGTACACCCCTGGGGTAGCTGTGACCTACACCGTGGTAGCAAGCAACGCGGGTCCAAGTAACGTAGTAGGAGCTACTGTTACAGACAGTGCCCCAGCGGGCACGACGATCACGAGTTGGTCAGCGAGCTTTGCCGGAGGCGCCACTGGTGCCGCCAATGGCACAGTCAACATCAGCGAGCTGGTGAACATTCCGGTGAATGGCTCGATTACGTATACGATCAACGTATCGGTACCTTCCAGCCAAACGGGTAACCTGGTGAACACTGCCACGGTAAGTGTACCGAGCGGCACGACCGATCCAACTCCAGGCAACAACACGGCAACAGATACGGATACTCCCGCTCCATCGGCAGACTTGTCGATTACCAAAACGGACGGCAGTGCGACCTACACCCCTGGGGTAGGTGTGACCTACACCGTGGTAGCGAGCAACGGAGGTCCAAGTAATGTGGTTGGAGCCACGATAGTGGACAACGCACCAGCGGGTACGACGATCACGAGTTGGTCAGCGAGCTTTGCCGGAGGGGCCACAGGTACCGCCAACGGTACAGGCAACATCAGCGAGCTGGTGAACATCCCTGCGAATGGCTCGATTACGTATACGATCAACGTATCGGTACCTTCCAGCCAAACGGGTAATCTGGTGAATACCGCCACGGTCAGTGTACCGAGCGGCACGACCGATCCAACTCCGGGCAACAACACGGCAACAGATACGGATACTCCGGCAGCATCGGCTGATCTGGTAATTACCAAAACGGACGGTAGTACAACCTATACCCCTGGGGTGGGTGTGACCTACACCGTGGTAGCGAGCAACGCAGGTCCAAGTAACGCAGTAGGTGCCACGGTAGTGGACGATGCCCCAGCGGGCACAACGATCACGAGTTGGTCAGCGAGCTTTGCCGGAGGCGCTACGGGCACTGTCAATGGTACCGGCAACATCAGCGAGCTGGTGAACATCCCCTCTGGTGGCTCGATTACGTACACGATCAATGTATCGGTACCTTCCGGCCAAACGGGGAATCTGGTGAACACCGCCACGGTCAGTGTACCGAGCGGCACAACTGATCCAACTCCGGGCAACAACACGGCAACAGATACGGATACTCCGGCCCCGTCGGCTGATCTGGTAATTACCAAAACGGATGGCAGTACCACCTACACCCCTGGGGTAGGTGTGACTTATACCGTGGTGGCAAGCAATGCAGGTCCAAGTAATGTATTAGGAGCTACTGTTACAGACAGTGCCCCAGCGGGCACGACGATCACGAGTTGGTCAGCGAGCTTTGCAGGAGGTGCTACAGGCACCGCCAATGGCACAGGCAACATCAGCGAGCTGGTGAACATCCCTGCAAATGGCTCGATTACGTATACGATCACTGTATCGGTACCCTCCAGCCAAACGGGTAACCTGGTGAACACCGCCACGGTCAGTGTACCGAGCGGCACGACCGATCCAACTCCAGACAACAACACGGCTACAGATACGGATACTCCGGCGCCATCGGCTGATCTGGTAATTACCAAAACGGATGGCAGTGCGACTTACACCCCTGGGGTAGGTGTGACCTACACCGTGGTAGCAAGCAACGCGGGTCCAAGTAATGTGGTGGGTGCTACGGTAGTGGACAACGCACCAGCGGGTACGACGATCACGAGTTGGTCAGCGAGCTTTGCCGGAGGGGCCACAGGTACCGCCAACGGTACAGGCAACATCAGCGAGCTGGTGAACATTCCTGCGAATGGCTCGATTACCTATACGATTAATGTATCGGTACCTTCCAGCCGGACGGGTAATCTGGTGAACACCGCCACGGTCAGTGTACCGAGCGGCACGACTGATCCAACTCCGGGCAACAACTCGGCAACAGATACAGACACTCCAGCCCCATCGGCTGATCTAGTAATCACCAAAACGGATGGCAGTGCGACTTATACCCCTGGGGTGGGTGTGACTTACACCGTGGTAGCAAGCAACGCAGGTCCAAGTAATGTGGTAGGAGCTACTGTCACAGACAGTGCGCCTGCAGGTACCAGCATTAGCTCTTGGAGTGCAGTTTTTGCCGGAGGTGCTACCGGCACCGCCAATGGCACAGGCAATATCAGCGAGCAGGTGAACATCCCGGCAACTGGCTCGATTACCTACACGATCAATGTATCGGTACCTTCCAGCCAAACGGGTAACCTGGTGAATACCGCCACGGTAAGTGTACCGAGCGGCACAACCGATCCAACTCCGGGCGACAACACGGCTACAGATACAGACACTCCCGCAGCATCTGCAGACTTGTCAATTACCAAAACAGACGGCAGTGCGACGTACACCCCTGGGGTGGGTGTGACTTATACCGTGGTAGCAAGCAACGCAGGTCCAAGTAACGTAGTGGGAGCTACTGTCACAGACAGTGCGCCAGCTGGTACGACGATCACTTCTTGGAGTGCAGTTTTTGCAGGAGGCGCCACCGGCACCGCCAATGGCACAGGCAACATCAGCGAGCTGGTGAACATCCCTGCAAATGGCTCGATTACCTATACGGTCACTGTATCGGTACCTTCCAGCCAAACGGGTAACCTGGTGAATACTGCCACAGTCAGTGTACCGAGCGGTACGACCGATCCAACTCCAGACAACAACACGGCAACAGATACGGACACTCCGGCAGCATCGGCAGACTTGTCGATCAGCAAAACGGATGGCAGTACAACCTACACCCCTGGGGTAGGCGTGACCTACACCGTGGTAGCAAGCAACGCGGGTCCAAGTAATGTGGTGGGTGCTACGGTAGTGGACAACGCACCAGCGGGTACGACGATCACGAGTTGGTCAGCGAGCTTTGCCGGAGGGGCCACAGGTACCGCCAACGGTACAGGCAACATCAGCGAGCTGGTGAACATTCCTGCGAATGGCTCGATTACCTATACGATTAATGTATCGGTACCTTCCAGCCGGACGGGTAATCTGGTGAACACCGCCACGGTAAGTGTACCGAGCGGCACGACTGATCCAACTCCGGGCAACAACTCGGCAACAGATACAGATACTCCCGCAGCATCGGCAGACTTG
This sequence comes from Haliscomenobacter sp., assembly GCF_965225875.1. Taxonomy (GTDB): domain Bacteria; phylum Bacteroidota; class Bacteroidia; order Chitinophagales; family Saprospiraceae; genus Haliscomenobacter. The sequence continues at coordinate 3,580,986 of NZ_CBDDBS010000002.1, forward strand.
TCGATCAGCAAAACGGACGGTAGTGCAACCTACACCCCTGGGGTGGGTGTGACCTACACCGTAGTAGCGAGCAACGCAGGTCCAAGTAATGTGGTAGGAGCTACTGTTACAGACAGTGCTCCAGCAGGTACCAGCATCAGCTCCTGGAGTGCAGTTTTTGCCGGTGGCGCCACAGGCACTGCCAATGGTACAGGCAACATCAGCGAACTGGTGAGCATCCCAGCAAATGGCTCGATTACTTACACGATCACTGTATCGGTACCCTCCAGCCAAACGGGCAACTTGGTGAATACCGCCACGGTCAGTGTGCCAAGCGGCACAACTGATCCAACGCCTGGCAACAACACGGCTACAGATACGGATACTCCGGCAGCATCGGCTGATCTGGTAATTACCAAAACGGATGGCAGTGCGACTTACACTCCTGGGGTGGGTGTGACCTACACCGTGGTAGCAAGCAACGCGGGTCCAAGTAATGTGGTGGGTGCCACGGTAGTGGACAGTGCACCAGCGGGCACGACGATCACGAGTTGGTCAGCGAGCTTTGCCGGTGGAGCTACAGGCACTGCCAATGGTACAGGCAACATCAGCGAGTTGGTGAACATTCCGGCAAATGGCTCGATTACGTACACGATCAATGTATCGGTACCTTCCAGCCAAACGGGTAACCTGGTGAATACCGCCACGGTCAGTGTACCGAGCGGCACAACCGATCCAACTCCAGACAACAACACGGCTACAGATACGAACACTCCGGCCCCATCGGCAGATCTGGTAATTACCAAAACGGATGGCAGTACCACCTACACCCCTGGGGTAGGTGTGACCTACACCGTGGTAGCAAGCAACGATGGACCAAGTAACGTGGTGGGTGCTACTGTCACAGACAGTGCTCCAGCAGGCACGACGATCAGCTCCTGGAGTGCAGTTTTTGCCGGTGGAGCTACAGGCACTGTCAACGGTACAGGCAACATCAGCGAGCTGGTGAACATTCCTGCGAATGGCTCGATTACGTATACGATCAACGTATCGGTACCCTCCAGCCAAACGGGTAACCTGGTGAACACCGCCACAGTCAGTGTACCGAGCGGTACGACCGATCCAACGCCGGGCGACAACACGGCAACAGATACGGATACTCCTGCTCCATCGGCTGATCTGGTAATCAGCAAAACGGACGGCAGTACAACCTACACCCCTGGGGTAGGTGTGACCTACACCGTTGTGGCGAGCAATGGAGGTCCAAGTAACGTAGTAGGTGCAACTGTAGTGGACAGTGCTCCATCTGGTACCACCATTACCTCCTGGAGTGCAGTTTTTGCAGGTGGAGCTACAGGCACCGCCAACGGCACGGGCAACATCAGCGAGCTGGTGAACATACCTGCGAATGGCTCGATTACCTATACGATCACTGTATCGGTACCCTCCAGCCAAACGGGTAATCTGGTGAATACCGCCACGGTCAGTGTACCAAGCGGCACGACTGATCCAACTCCGGGCGACAACACGGCAATAGATACGGATACTCCGGCTCCATCGGCTGATCTGGTAATTACCAAAACGGATGGCAGTGCGACTTACACTCCTGGGGTGGGTGTGACCTACACCGTGGTAGCGAGCAACGCAGGCCCAAGTAATGTGGTGGGTGCTACGGTAGTGGACAATGCCCCAGCGGGCACGACGATCACGAGTTGGTCAGCGAGCTTTGCAGGTGGCGCTACCGGCACCGCTAGTGGTACAGGCAACATCAGCGAACTGGTAAACATCCCTGCAAATGGCTCGATTACCTATACGATCAATGTATCGGTACCTTCCAGCCAAACGGGCAACCTGATGAACACCGCCACGGTCAGTGTACCGAGCGGCACGACTGATCCAACTCCGGGCAACAACTCGGCAACAGATACGGACACTCCAGCCCCATCGGCAGACTTGTCAATTACCAAAACGGACGGTAGTGCAACCTACACCCCTGGAGTGGGTGTGACCTACACCGTGGTAGCGAGCAACGCAGGACCAAGTAATGTAGTGGGTGCCACGGTAGTAGACAATGCTCCTGCGGGCACCAGCATTAGCTCCTGGAGTGCAGTTTTTGCCGGAGGCGCTACAGGCACCGCCAACGGCACAGGCAACATTAGCGAGCTGGTGAACATTCCTGCAAATGGCTCGATTACGTATACGATTACTGTATCGGTACCCTCCAGCCAAACGGGCAACCTGGTGAACACCGCCACGGTCAGTGTACCGAGCGGCACGACCGACCCAACGCCAGGTAACAACACAGCCACAGATACGGATACTCCGGCCCCATCGGCTGATCTGGTAATCAGCAAAACGGACGGCAGTGCGACCTACACCCCTGGGGTAGGCGTGACCTACACCGTGGTAGCGAGCAACGTAGGACCAAGTAATGTCGTGGGTGCTACTGTCACAGACAGTGCGCCAGCGGGCACTAGCATCAGCTCCTGGAGTGCAGTTTTTGCCGGAGGAGCTACTGGCACCGCCAATGGTACAGGCAACATCAGTGAACTGGTGAACATCCCGGCGAATGGCTCGATTACCTATACGATCAATGTATCGGTACCCTCCAGCCAAACGGGTAATCTGGTGAATACCGCCACGGTCAGTGTACCAAGCGGTACGACCGATCCAACGCCGGGCGACAACACGGCAACAGATACGGATACTCCTGCTCCATCGGCTGATCTGGTAATCAGCAAAACGGACGGCAGTGCAACCTACACTCCTGGGGTAGGCGTGACCTACACCGTGGTAGCAAGCAATGCAGGTCCAAGTAATGTAGTAGGAGCTACTGTTACAGACAGTGCCCCAGCGGGCACGACGATCACGAGTTGGTCAGCGAGCTTTGCAGGAGGCGCTACAGGTGCTGCCAACGGTACAGGCAACATCAGCGAGCTGGTGAACATTCCGGCAAATGGCTCGATTACCTATACGATCAATGTATCTGTACCTTCCGACCAAACGGGTAACTTGGTGAATACCGCCACAGTCAGTGTGCCGAGCGGCACGACCGACCCAACTCCGGGCAACAACACGGCAACAGATACGGATACTCCGGCCCCATCTGCAGACTTGTCGATCAGCAAAACGAACGGCAGTGCGACCTATACCCCTGGAGTAGCTGTGACTTATACCGTGGTGGCAAGCAACGCAGGTCCAAGTAACGTAGTGGGTGCCACGGTAGTGGACAATGCCCCAGCGGGCACAACGATCACGAGCTGGTCAGCGAGCTTTGCCGGCGGAGCTACAGGCACCGCCAACGGTACAGGCAACATCAGCGAGTTGGTGAATATCCCAGCAAATGGCTCGATTACGTATACGATCACTGTATCGGTACCCTCCAGCCAAACGGGTAACCTGGTGAATACCGCCACGGTCAGTGTACCAAGCGGCACGACGGATCCAACTCCAGACAACAGCACGGCTACAGATACGGATACTCCGGCTCCATCGGCTGATCTGGTAATTACCAAAACGGACGGCAGTACCACCTACACCCCTGGGGTAGGTGTGACCTACACCGTGGTAGCGAGCAACGCAGGTCCAAGTAATGTCGTGGGAGCTACTGTTACAGACAGTGCGCCAGCGGGCACTAGCATCAGCTCCTGGAGTGCAGTTTTTGCAGGCGGTGCTACCGGCGCCGCCAACGGCACAGGCAACATCAGCGAGCTGGTGAACATCCCAGCGAAGGGCTCGATTACCTATACGATCAACGTATCGGTACCTTCCGGCCAAACGGGCAACTTGGTGAACACCGCCACGGTAAGTGTACCAAGCGGCACGACCGACCCAACGCCGGGCAACAACACGGCTACAGATACGGATACTCCTGCTCCATCAGCAGATCTGGTAATCACTAAAACGGACGGTAGTGCGACCTATACCCCTGGAGTAGGTGTGACCTACACCGTGGTAGCAAGCAACGCAGGTCCAAGTAATGTAGTGGGAGCCACTGTTACAGACAGTGCGCCAGCAGGTACCAGCATTACCTCTTGGAGTGCAGTTTTTGCAGGAGGTGCTACGGGTACTTTCAATGGTACAGGCAACATCAGCGAGCTGGTGAACATCCCCTCTGGTGGCTCGATTACCTATACGATCAATGTATCGGTACCTTCCAGCCAAACGGGTAATCTGGTGAACACCGCCACAGTCAGTGTACCGAACGGCACAACAGACCCAACTCCGGGCAACAACACGGCAACAGATACGGATACTCCAGCAGCATCGGCTGATCTGGTAATTACCAAAACGGATGGCAGTGCAACCTACACCCCTGGGGTAGGTGTGACCTACACCGTGGTGGCAAGCAATGCAGGTCCAAGTAATGTGGTTGGAGCCACGATAGTGGACAACGCACCAGCGGGCACAACGATCACGAGTTGGTCAGCGAGCTTTGCCGGAGGTGCCACTGGTGCCGCCAATGGCACAGGCAACATCAGCGAGTTGGTGAACATTCCGGTGAATGGCTCGATTACCTATACGATCAATGTATCGGTACCTTCCAGCCAAACGGGTAACCTGGTGAACACTGCCACGGTAAGTGTACCGAGCGGCACGACCGATCCAACTCCAGGCAACAACACGGCTACAGATAGCGACAACCTGCTGCCCTATAGTTGTGCTTGCCAAGATGTAACCGTAAGCTTGGATGCTAACTGCCAATTTTTACTGACTACGAATTTGGTGTCAGATGGTAATTGCCCAGGATCCTATGTACGAGTAATGGACAATGACCCAGGCAATGGGGCTATTATTGATTGTGCGGGCGTTTGGACCTATGGTTTGTTCCGTTCCGATGGCACGATCATCTGCTGGGGCAAGGTAACTGCAGAAGACAAGACTGCACCAGCTCTGGTGTGTGCTCCTGCGGATTTCACTTTGGATTGCTACGATGTAAACTACGTGTTGAACAATCGTTTGACGATTGGTAACGTAGGTGCATTTAACTCTCCACGTCCTGCTGCAACGGGTAGCCAAACCATCAACAACGCTGAAGGTGTTGCTGGAACTGGTGACAACTGCCAATTGGGCTTGATTCCTCCAGGCCTGGTTTCTGACAACATCAAAAACCTGGGTTATGCTTACTTCAAAGACAACTGCTACAACTGTGGTTGCCGGGTAACCCTGAAGTGGAGCGACAAAGTGGTTTTCTACAACTGTGATGACATGAAGGTTAATGGCGGCCTCTATGCTACGATCTCTCGCGAGTGGGTAGCTACTGATTGCAACGGCATGCGTTCTGACTACACACAGAAAATCCACTTCACTCGTCCAGACCTGAGCGATTTTGTGTTCAAGGATGAGAATCCAGAAGGCAAGTACGATCATGTTGTTGAGTACAACTCTTGTACTCCCGACAAGAGCCTGATCAAGAAGGAAGATGTAACTCCATATGTATGCAGCTACTTCAACAATCCTCCTTCTAACCCACGTTGTTTGTTCATCGACCAGGTTGAGTGCAACTATTCTGTATCGATCAAAGACACTGAGTTCCCAATCTGTGGCGGCAAAGGTGTTAAAATCGATCGTGAACTGTATGTATTTGACTGGTGTGCAGGTGGTATCGTAGATACTTTCCACATCCTGATCAAAATCGGTGACTTCACTGCTCCAACTTGTGAGTATGCACATGGTGCTCCTTACGACATTTCTACTGGCCCAATGGATTGCACTGCAGCCATTCCAGTAACTGTTGCTGGCATCAAAACTGCCTTTGGTGTAACCATCAAGGACAACTGTGCACTGGGTAATGTAAGCGTAAGTGTTTACACCAAAGATCGTTATGTAAAAGGTATTTTGGTTTACGAAGGACCAGAAGATCCGCTCTGTAATGATGTTGCTCGCAAAGGCGAACTGCGTGGTGACCACGATGCTTACCAATTGGGCGCTTGCGACAAAGAAGACATCTGCTGGGACAAAGTTGAATATGCTGTAATGAACGGCATGATGATCGGCCTTCCAGTGGGCAAGCACCTGATGGTGATTGACGCTTTCGATGGTTGCTACAATGCTTCTACCTGCTGCTTCATCTTCGAAGTTAAGGACAAGATTGCACCTGTAATGAAGTGTGACGATGACCTGCATGTAACGCTGAGCAACGCCAATGGCTATACCAGCGGTTATGCCCAGGTATCTGCAGCAGACATTGATGAGAACTCAACTGACAACTGCAAACTGGCCTGGATCGCGGTTCGCCGTAATGTACCCGATGCATGTGTTGCGAGCTTTATCGCTAAAGGCTATGACACCAACGGCAACGGTAAACTGGATGCAGCTACTGCTTCCGGGGATGTAACGAAAGCCGACGGTTTTGACATCAATGGAGATGGGGACATTGCCGACTTTGGCGAAGCCTTCATCATCAAGGGTGGAAAATTGATGACACCACTAGCTGACATCGTCGAGTTCTTCTGCTGTGATCTTACCGAACGGGTAACGGTAGAATTGTGGGGCGGTGACGAGAGCGGCAACACTAACTATTGCTGGATGGATCTGGCGATCGAAGACAAAGTTGCTCCCGTTTGTGCCGCACCCTGGAATATGGTGATCGATTGTGACGACAAGAACCTGGGCCTGATTGATTCCAAAACGGCATCAGCACGCTTCTTTGGCGATGTGACGATTGTGAGTGGCAATGATTGTGCACCTTTGGATACGGTTTATACGGTAGAGAAGAAACTGAAGTGTGGCGCAGGTTACATCATCCGCAAGTGGACTTTGACCAAACAAACAGCCAAAGGCCCGATCACGGTAGAATGTAGCCAAAAAATTACCATCAGAGCCATTCACCAATACAACATCTGTTTCCCCAAAGATGCTTCTTCAGATTGCAAGACACCAATTGTGGATACAGTACTCACCGATGAATTGGGTTGCGACATCCTGGCGGTGAATGTATTTGACAAACGTTACGATGCTTCGGACGACGAGTGCTACAAGATTTTCCGTACGTATACCGTGATCAACTGGTGTGCCTACGATGATCGTTGTGGTGATCCAATGACAGAAGGCAATGTATACGTGGTGAACCGGGCAACCTTTGGCAACTATGGCAAGGCACCGATCTACGTATTGGTACGCGATGAAAACCGCAATGAAGTCGAAGAGTTCTACCTGTCGAAAGACCTGACGCCAAAGAATGCGGACGATGAAAGATTCTTCCCGGCCAAGTGTACCGCTACGGATGAATACTACCACAGCTTCATGTACACCCAGATCATCAAAGTGTACGACAGTGAAAGTCCGGTGGTAACAGCTACCCGTGATACCTTCTGTACCAGCCCAACAGCTTGTACCGCCAGCATCACCAAGGTGGTTACACTGAAAGACAACTGTACGAACCTGGTCGAACTGGAGCGTCAACAATTGATGATTGCACCTTTCCAAACCTTGGATGCTGGCAAAATGATTTTGTACAGCACCCCAAGATGGAGTGTGAAGGATTTGGGCAATGGCCAGTTTGAAATCAGTGTAAGCAACGTGCCAGAAGGGCTGCACGACCTGATTGTGGTTGGCCGTGATGAATGTGGCAATCTGAGCGTAGCTACCCGCCTGCCATTTGTGGTGAAAGATTGTAAGGCACCGGCACCAATTTGTATCAATGGATTGAGCACTGATTTGATGCCTGATGGCAACAATGGAGGTATGATGACCGTATGGGCAACTGACCTGGTAGCCTCGAAGATTTACGATTGCAACGGCCAGGGGCCAGAAACAAAGGATGGTTTGAAACTGGTTACCAAGTACTCGATCAACCGGGTTGGGGCTCCAGTGATACCCACTCAGACTAGCCTGAACCTGACTTGTGCTGATGCGGGTAAATTGATCTTAGCTGAACTGCATGCCTGGGACGAAGCCGGTAATCACGATTTCTGTGTGACCTTCATCGAAGTTCAGGACAATCGCAAAGTATGTCCAGGGGTAGATCCACTTGCTGCTAAGATCAGCGGTGTAATCACTACGGATGAGTTGGAACCACTAAATGGTGTCAACCTGGATCTGAGTGGAACCATGCAGATGAACCAAACCACAAGTACCAATGGTGCCTATTTGTTCAACAACCTGACCAAAGGAGGCGACTATACCGTAACTGCACAACTGGACAAAAACCACATCAATGGAGTTTCTACTTTAGATATATTGCTGATCCAAAAACACATTCTGGGCATTGGTTCGATTACCAATCCATATCGTTTAATTGCGGCAGATGTGAATAATTCCAAGACAATTTCCACACTGGATATGATTCAAATTCGGAAATTGATTCTGGGAATAGATACCAAGTATACCCATGTACCGAGTTGGAAGTTTGTAGATGCGAGCTACACTTTCCCAGAAACGGGTAATCCCTGGTCAGCATTGATACCTGAAGTAGCGAACATGAATGACTTGGTGGGTGAAGTGAAGGCCGACTTCATTGCGATCAAAATGGGTGACGTGAATGGCAATGCCAGTGCAAGCGGAGCAGTAGCAAGTGAAATTCGTGGAGCGAAGGACATGATCCTGAATACGACCGAACAAACACTGAAAGCTGGCCAAACCTACGAAGTACCTTTCCGGGCCAAAGACCTGGCGCAACTACAAGGCTTCCAGTTTACCCTCCAGGTGGCTGAGCAGGCCGAGATTGTAGGCTTAGACTACGGTGTGATGAAAGCTGAAAACTTTGGTTTGTTCCAAAATGAAGGCATCCTCACCACGTCGTTCCATAGCGTTGCGGCCTTGGCAGATGATGCAATCCTCTTCACCCTCAAGCTAAAAGCCAACAAGGCCAGCAACTTGAGCGAAGTATTGACCATCAACAGTCGCCGGACGAACATCGAAGCCTACAGCCTGCAAAATGAAGTGATGGGTGTGCAGTTGAGCTTTGGCCGCAAAGCTGTAGAGGATCGTGCAGCATTGTACCAAAACACGCCCAACCCCTTCACCGATGAGACGCAGATCGGCTTTTACCTGCCCAGCGCAACCCGTGCTGTACTGACCGTAAGAGATGTAAAAGGTGCCTTGATTTACAAAGTGGAAGGCAATTACACCAAAGGCAACAACCAGGTGATCCTCAGGAAGGAGCAACTACGGGCCAGTGGAGTGATGTATTACACTTTGGAGACAAGTGAGTTCACTACCACCAAAAAAATGGTGCTGCTGAACCGGTAGTCCTAGATTTTTTCCAGATAATTTTTATATACAGATATGCACGAGGGCTCTCCGTAAAACGGGAGCCCTTTTTTATTTTGATGTAGTGGATTATTTTGATTATCAGGTCTCTTTTATAGAAAAAAAACCAAAAAATACACCAAATAGAGTACGGAATTACCGGCTAAGTGCCCATGAAGTATTAAAATTAATGCTTATTTTTACAGCTTTATTTCCAATGCCGGTTGATAGGTAATCAATAGTTTTGATTCCTAACATTTTAAAAGCGAACTAATGGTACTTCCTTTCCACAGCAATGAACCAATTGCTGTTCAAAAAAGGCCAAAAATTATCGATAGTCAGGTGGTTTTTGGCACACCCAGTCGGGATTGTTCAGGGTCGGGCATTTGTAAACTTTATACCATTCATGCAGCAAAGCACCTCCAGATTGCTTGTGAAATAGTGCCCACTCGTCTCGCTGTTTCCGACCAGGATTTATACCTTTCTTTCTCAGAAGCAGATTGCACCGAATCATTGAGGCAAAAACAGTTTAAAGGTCTGCATTTTTTGGTAGAAGAAGCATTTCAATTGCCAAGTTGGTTGACTCAAAAATTAAACATCCCTGCCGCGGTTATTCCCGCGGGAGGATACCTGATCCAGCGCAAAAACGGATTCATTTGGTTGAAGCTGCCGATTACTTTTCTCCACCACTAATTTTAAAGGTATTTTGTCCCCCCTTTTTTCTTTCTCCATCTAGAATGCGAAAAAAAATTATTTTTGTGGCCTATGATGGCGGCTCTCAAAACCTTGATAAAGACAATTTGTTGTGTGTTAATTTGTTGTGGGCTCCTTCTTCCCACCGGACATACCCAAGAAGTTCAGCTTGAAGTACTGAACAGTGCCAATGGTTTATCTCAGGGTATGATTTACGACATATTGCAAGATAAACAGGGTTTTTTGTGGTACGGAACGCGAGGTGGCCTCAATCGCTTCGATGGCTATAACTTCAAAGCATTTAAACCCGACCCTTTTAACCCTTTCTCTATTTCTGATAATACCATTCAAGCTATTCTCGAAGATCGTCAGGGGCGCCTATGGCTGGGTACGGAGAGCAATGGTGTTGATGTGTATGATCCCCAAAGTGGTCGTTTTTACCATTTAAAGGCGGACAAAAATGGCTTGTCTAATCGGAATGTAGCTTCTTTGGCCGAAGCACCGGATGGTTCTATTTGGGTAGGCACTCGTGACGGCCTGAATAAAGTTGAGTTAAAAGCCTTGCCTAATCAATCTGCTGACCTGAGTAGACACGCAAAAGTAACAGTGTACAATTGGGAGCAATCTCCCGGTAAAGTTCCGTTTGGCAACATTTACCAATCCTTATTGTGTACCAAGAATGGCATCTTGTGGGTTGGAACACTGCATCAAGCGTATCGTTTCGACCTCAACAAGGGCACGAAGGAAATACTCCCGACTTATGAGCCTGACCCTAATTCACCCTGGCAAACCAATGTTTTTGCCCAGGATCCACAAGGCAATATCTGGCTGGGGCAAAACACCCGAGTTATTCGATTAAAAGGCAAAAACAGGGATCTGTTTACTTTTCCGGTTGCTGAAGCTCCCTACCAAACCTACCTTGCTTTTGACCAACAAGGCAATTTGTATGTGGGCCGACGCAAGCAGGTTTATTTTTTTTCAAAATCCGATTTGGCGCAAAACCGCAAAGTGGGGCCCAAAATTTTCACCTCTTTTCCTCCTACAGGAGTAATTGGCTCTACAGAAATTCTTTGCGATCGGAATGGATTGATTTGGATTGGCACGAACGGGTATGGGATTCGCAAGTACAACCTGGTGAATCAATTCTTTCAGCATTTGATCCCCGGAATCAGTACGCGTAAAATATATGCTGATCGCTTTGGACAGGTTTGGGCCTGGCAGAGCAATGCAGTCATCAGTCGCATTGATGAACAATCAAAAACTGCAGTAGAACCTTTTTTGTCTGTTAATGAGTTTTACAATCACGATTTATTACAGGCAAAGGACAGCAGCTACTGGTTTTTGGGAGAGTTGCGATCTGGACCTTCGGGAACAGGGTTTTTGATTCGAAAAAACCCTAAAACCGGAGTTGTCCAACGTTACCCTTCCCCAATTGCCCTGGGAATTTTCAGCCAAATTATAGAGGATCGAAACGGCAACATCTGGATTTGCGGCTGGGAAAGCACTTTAGCTCGTTTTGATGTGCGCAAACAGACCTTTAGTACCTATAGTTTTTCAACATTGACGGGTATAAAAGAAGCGAGTTACTCCATTATTGAAGACCACAATAGACAGCTCTGGATGGGCACACCGCATGGACTGGTTCGTGGAGTTTTGGATAAAAAAGGCCAAATGGCCTTTAGCATATACCGCTGCAACCCTGCCATACCCAATAGCCTGAGTAATGATGTCATACTCTCTGTTTGTGATGATCCGCATAATCCTGAAACACTGTTGTGGGTGGGTACCCGGGGAGGCGGGCTCAATGCATTGGATAAAAAAACTGGGCAGTGTCGGCACTACAATACCAAAGATGGGTTGCCAGATGACGTGATTTACGGTATTCTTCCAGATCAGCGTGGCAATTTGTGGCTGAGTACAAACTCTGGTTTGTCCAAATTTACGCCACAAAGTGAGCATTTCGAAAACTATTCGGCCACCGATGGCTTACAAGACAATGAGTTCAATACGGTAAGTTATGCCAAAGGCTATGATGGTCGTTTGTTTTTTGGCGGGGTGAACGGCATTACCGTTTTTTTTCCTGAAAAAATTTCCCCAAATGCTCAGCCCCCTAAAGTATTTGTTACTGCTTTAAAAATCAACAACAAAATTACTTTGCCGGGGGAAGGAATTTTAACGCAAAATATCGAAAAGACCAAGGTCATCAAGCTTCGCCATTATCAAAACCATATCACCATTGATTTTGTAGCCATGGATTTTGCGGAGGCGCACAAAAATCAGTTTAGATACCGCTTGAAAGGAGCGGACAAAGACTGGGTTGAGTCAAGCACCGCACATAGTGTCAATTATAGCAATCTTGCTCCTGGGTGGTATACCTTCGAGGTGTCTTCGGGCGGAACGCATGGCGTTTGGCCCAGTCAACCTAGCCGAACCCTTCAAATTCGGGTGTTGCCCCCTTGGTGGCTTAGTTCATTTGCTTTACTATTTTATTTGATTGCCATTGTTTGGGGCGGGTATCAATACATTAAATGGCGGGTCCGCCGGGAAAAAAACCGAAGCCAGCGTGAATTTGAAAAACGTGAACTGGAACGTGTTCAAGAGCTGGAGCAAATGAAAAGCAATTTTTTCACCAATATTACCCATGAATTACGCACCCCTCTTACCTTGGTGATTGAACCATTACGCCAAATTGTGAATCAGCCTACAGCGGAAAACTGGCTGAGTAAAGTGCAAGTTGCTGAACGTAGTGGTAGTAAACTATTACACTTGGTCAATCAACTACTTGATCTGGCCAAGTTAGAGGGTGGGGCAATGAAGCCCGAAAATTCCTGGGGTTCTCTAGATGACGCCATCATCCAAATCGCAACCGATTTTAAAGAGGCAGCGCTGCGCAAACACATCGAACTAGCGGTAAATTCAAGTGGAGTCAATGTGGGGCAAAGCTTCTTTGATCCCGACAAACTTGAAAAAATCATCAGTAATCTCCTGGCTAATGCATTGAAGTATACTCCTGAAGGGGGGAAGATTCACTTGCAATGGTATGCCGAACTGCTACAAGAAGGGAAAAAAATGCTGTGTGTAGAAGTCAGAGATACAGGCCCTGGTATTTCTCCTGAGCACCAGCAGTACATTTTTGAGCGCTTTTATACCTTGGATCGAACTGGCTTCGATGCTCAGCTCAGTACCGGAGTAGGGTTGTCTTTGTGTAAAGAACTGGCTGAAATAATGGGCGGACAAATTGAGGTAGAAAGTACCTTAGGGGCAGGAGCTTTATTCCGGCTTCGTTTGCCTCTGCAGGTATCTACCTCGGTGAACCAAATAACCCCTGTACAGAATGTAGAAGACCTTCCCCAAAAACTTGCTCAACATGAGGCTTCTCCACCAGAACGCACATTGATTCTTGTAGCAGAAGACAACGATGATCTTCGCGAATTCCTGGTACAAACCCTGCATGGAGAATATGAAGTAATCAGTGCCATCAACGGAAAAATCGCTTTTGAGATGGCCTGTAAACACATTCCAGATGTAATTATTTCGGATTTGGTGATGCCATATGTAGATGGATTGGAATTACTACAACTATTAAAAAATGAACAAACAACCAGTCATATCCCACTTCTACTGCTCACCGCAAAATCCAGCCTGGAAAATCGGATCAAAGGGCTAAAACATGGAGCAGAAGCCTATCTCCCCAAGCCCTTCAATACTGAAGAATTGAAAGCCTGGATTGATACTATTTTAGAAAATCGCCGCAAATTACAACTTCGATTTAAACACTCTTCGAATGGGGTCGAAGTAGATCAACAAATAAAAGACCTTGGGACACAAACAAACTTAAATGCCCTGGACCAGGATTTTTTACAACGCCTTGAACAAATTATCAGTCAGGAACTGGAAAATGAAAACCTGAATGTCGAAGACCTGGCCCGCTTGATGTTCATCAGCCGCTCTCAATTGCACCGCAAGATTATTGCCCTGACGGGTTTGTCCAGTACTGAATTCATCCGCAAATCCCGACTGGAGCATGCCTGGCAATTGCTTAAAACAGAGGGAGGCAAAATTTCGGACATTGCTCAAAGGGTAGGCTTCCGCAATGTCAAATACTTTTCCACCGCCTTTAAAGAACATTTTGGAAAGTCACCTAGTGAAATTTAAAGCCGAATTTTCCTTAAAGGAACCCACAATTGCTCAAAATGCAACGTCAGCAAACCCAATTGCAACGTCAGCAAACCTCGATTTTGCCTTTTTCTCCCATCTTTGAGCAAGAAAAACCCTTGAGCCCATAAAGAAAAATAGAAGGAGTCAATAATATTTGTTGTGCCAGTAGTACCCTTATTACTGGCACTTTTTTTTTAAAAAGCTCATTTTTAAGTCAAAAAAAGGCTTCTTAAAATTAAGAATGACAAAAGATGACTGGAATTTGGAGGAATGTTTGTAAATTTGTCGTTGACCTAATGTTGAGTACAAGTTCAACCTACTTAATTAAGACTTAATTGTTTCTAATCAATCATTTTCTTATGAAACAAACGACCTTTACTAGCTGGATGACCAGAACAGCAAGCGCATGCTTGATGGTTTTGGCTTCTCTGGTTTTTGGTTCCAACCTGACTGCACAGTCAACCAATTGCGGTTGTTACAATGTGACAGTTACCTTGGATGCCAATTGCCAATTCACTCTTACCCGTAACCTGGTATCCGACGGTTCTTGCACCGGCGCAGTGGTACGTGTTATGGACAACAACCAAAGCAACGGTGCAGTTATCGACTGTGCTGGTGTTTGGACTTACGGCTTGTTCTCAAGCTCCTCTCCAGATGCAACTGTAATTTGCTGGGGTAAAGTAACTGCAGAAGACAAGACTGCACCAGCTCTGGTGTGTGCTCCTGCTGATTTCACTTTGGATTGCTACGATGTAAACTACGTGTTGAACAATCGTTTGACGATTGGTAACGTAGGTGCATTTAGCTCTCCACGTCCTGCTGCAACGGGTAGCCAAACCATCAACAACGCTGAAGGTGTTGCTGGAACTGGTGACAACTGCCAATTGGGCTTGATTCCTCCAGGTTTGACCTCTGACAACATCAAAAACCTGGGTTATGCTTACTTCAAAGACAACTGCTACAACTGTGGTTGCCGGGTAACCCTGAAGTGGAGCGACAAAGTGGTTTTCTACAACTGTGATGACATGAAGGTTAATGGCGGCATCTATGCTACGATCTCTCGCGAGTGGGTAGCTACTGATTGCAACGGCATGCGTTCTGACTACACACAGAAAATCCACTTCACTCGTCCAGACCTGAGCGATTTTGTGTTCAAGGATGAGAATCCAGAAGGCAAGTACGATCATGTTGTTGAGTACAACTCTTGTACTCCAGACAAGAGCCTGATCAAGAAGGAAGATGTAACTCCATATGTATGCAGCTACTTCAACAATCCTCCTTCTAACCCACGTTGTTTGTTCATCGACCAGGTTGAGTGCAACTATTCTGTATCGATCAAAGACACTGAGTTCCCAATCTGTGGTGGCAAAGGTGTGAAAATCGATCGTGAACTGTATGTATTTGACTGGTGTGCAGGTGGTATCGTAGATACTTTCCACATCCTGATCAAAATCGGTGATTTCACTGCTCCAACTTGTGAGTATGCACATGGTGCTCCTTACGACATTTCTACTGGCCCAATGGATTGCACTGCAGCCATTCCAGTAACTGTTGCTGGCATCAAAACTGCCTTTGGTGTAACCATCAAGGACAACTGTGCACTGGGTAATGTAAGTGTAAGTGTTTACACCAAAGATCGTTATGTAAAAGGTATTTTGGTTTACGAAGGACCAGAAGATCCTTTCTGTGATAATGCACGCAAGGATGGTGCTGACCTGCGCGGTGACCACGATGCTTACCAATTGGGCGCTTGCGACAAAGAAGACATCTGCTGGGACAAAGTGGAGTATGCTGTAATGAACGGCATGATGATCGGCCTTCCAGTAGGTCGTCACCTGATGGTGATCGACGCTTTCGATGGTTGCTACAATGCCTCTACTTGCTGCTTCCTGTTTGACGTGAAGGACAAGATTGCACCTGTAATGAAGTGTGACGATGACCTGCACATCACTTTGAGCAACGCCAATGGTTACACCAACGGTTATGCACAAGTTAGCGCTGACGACATCGACGAAGGTTCTTGGGACAACTGCAAACTGGCTTGGATTGCAGTACGTCGCAACGTACCAACTGCTTGTGCAGCTAGCTTCATTGCTAAAGGATACGACACCAACAACAACGGCAAATTGGACCCTCTGCCAGCTGATGGCGACTGGACCAAAGCTGACGGTTTTGACAGCAACGGCGACGGCGATTTGGCTGACTTCGGCGAAACTTTCATCCTGAAGGGTGGCAAGTTGATGACTCCACTACAAGACATCGTTGAGTTCTTCTGCTGCGATTTGGCAGAGCGCGTAACGATCGAATTGTGGGGTGCTGACATCTATGGCAACACCAACTACTGCTGGGATGATGTGTTGATCGAAGACAAAGTGGCTCCAACTTGTTTGGCTCCATGGGATGTTACCGTTTATTGCGATGACAAAAACCTGGCTTTGATCGATGATATCAAAACATCTGCTGCTGCATTCGGTGATGTAATCATTCCTTCTGGCAACGATTGTGCTGCTCTGGATACTGTTTACACTACTGAGAAGAAATTGAAGTGTGGCTATGGCTGGATCGACCGGATCTGGACTTTGACCAAAGAAACAGTTAAAGGCCCAATCAGCGTAACTTGCAAGCAACGCATCAACATTCTGCCAGTACACGAATACAACATCTGCTTCCCTAAAGACGTATCTACCGATTGCAAAACGCCAATCATTGATACCGTTATCACCGACGAATTGGCTTGTGACATCTTGGCTGTAAACGTAAGCGACAAGCGTTACGATGCATCTGACGATGAGTGCTACAAGTTGTTCCGTACTTACTCTGTAATCAACTGGTGTACTTACGACGACCGTTGTGGTGACCCACTGCTGCAAACCAACATCTCGATCATTCCTCGTGACGTATTTGGCAACTATGGCAAAGACCCAATCTATGTATTGGTTCGTGACCGCGAAGACAACCGTCGTGATGGCGTTGAAGAGTTCTACATTTCTAAGGACTTGACCGTAAGTCCTTCTACTGACATCCGCTTCACTCCACCATATTGCGGTGTAGCTGGTGAGTTCTACCACAGCTTCATCTATACTCAGATCATCAAGGTATACGATGACACTCGTCCAGTTGTAACTGGTGACCCAGGCAAATTCTGCATCCGTGAGGGTGGCGATTGTTTGGCCAACCTGAAAATGGTGATCACTGGTAAGGACAACTGTTCTGACAAAGTGACCCTGGAAACTCAGTACCTGATGATTGCTCCTGGTCAGACTTTGGATGCCAGCAAAATGATCCTGTACTCTACTCCACGCTGGAGCACCAAAGATTTGGGCAACGGCCAGTTCGAGATCAACGTTGCTAACTTGCCACAAGGCAAGCATGACCTGATCGTAGTTGTACGTGACGAGTGTGGTAACTTGAGTGTTGCAACCCGCATTCCATTCACAGTTGAAGACTGCAAAGGTCCAGCACCAATCTGTATCAACGGCTTGAGCACTGAACTGATGTCTGACGGCAACGGTGGTGGTATGATGGCAGTATGGGCATCTGACTTCGTTGCTTCTAAGATTTACGATTGCAACGGCCAAGGCCCAGAAACCAAAGATGGTTTGAAACTGGTTACCAAGTACTCGCTGAACCGCGTAGGTCAGCCAGTAGTTTCTACTCAAACTGGTTTGAACCTGACTTGTGCAGACAAAGGCAAAGTAATCCTGGTTGAATTGCACGCATGGGATGAAGCAGGTAAGGATGACTTCTGCGTAACTTATGTTGAAGTTCAGGACAACCGTGGCGTTTGCCCAACAGTTGGTTCTGCTGCTGCAATCGCAGGTACTATCGCAACTGAAGGCAATGCTAACCTGCAAGGTGCAACCATCACTTTGAGTGGTGCTGCTTCTCAGGCTGCTACTTCTACGGCTAACGGTGGTTACTCTTTCGTTAACCTGAGCAAAGGAGCTGACTTCACGGTAACTCCACAATTGGACAAAAACCACCTGAATGGTGTATCTACTTTTGACCTGGTATTGATCCAAAAGCACATCTTGAATGTACAGGCTTTGAACAGCCCATACAAAATGATTGCTGCTGACGTGAACAACTCTAAGTCAATCACTACTCTGGACTTGATTGCCCTGCGTAAGTTGATCCTGAACATCGATCAAACTTTCCAGAACAACACTTCCTGGAGATTCGTAGATGCTGCTTACAGCTTCCCAACGCCAAGCAACCCATGGGCTGCTGCGTTCCCAGAAGTTGTGAACATCAACGACATCGCTGCTAACGTAACTGCAAACTTCGTAGCTGTTAAAGTGGGTGACGTTAACGCCAGTGCAACGGTAAGTGCTGCTGCTGCTGCAGAAGCTCGTACTGCTGGAACATTGGACATCAATGCTGCTGATGCTGCCCTGAAGGCTGGTCAGGAATACAGTGTTGAATTCAATGCTGCTGAGTTGAAAGACATCCAAGGCTACCAGTTCTCATTGAACCTGGACAAGAGCAAAGTTGAGCTGGTTGACATCGTTTACGGTGTTGCAAAAGCAGAAAACTTTGGTGTATTCACCAACGAAGGTGTAATCACTACTTCCTGGAACGGTGAAGCTAAGCAAGGTGCACTGTTCACTTTGGTGTTGCGTGCAAAAGCTGATGCTCAATTGAGCAACGCTTTGAGCCTGAACCGCGTAGTTTCTGCTGAAGCTTACAACCAGAACAACGAGCAACTGAATGTTGCCCTGAAGTTCAAAGGTGCTGATGTAGCTGCTCAAGGTTTCGAACTGAAGCAAAACACGCCAAACCCATTCAATGCAGAAACAGTGATCAGCTTCAACCTGCCAAAGGCTGCTGCTGCTACCCTGACTGTTAGCGATGTGACTGGCCGTGTGTTGAAGACCGTTCGTGCTGATTATGCTAAAGGTTTCAACCAAATCACTTTGAAAGCTGCTGATTTGAACGCTACTGGTGTGTTGTACTACACCCTGGAAGCTGATGACTTCACTGCTACCAAGAAGATGATTATTGTTGAATAACCCATAGGGGTGATAGTAGAGACGCAAGATCTTGCGTCTCTACTACTCTTATAAAGGATTATAACTAAAAGAGGCTGCTCATCTAAGATGGGCAGCCTCTTCGTTTTTAATGGTGTTTTATCAGAATGCTGAGCCTATTGGTAATTCAAAACAGGAGATAACCAGCGTTCTACTTCTTCAACACTCATCGCCTTGCGCTGTGCGTAATCCACAATCTGATCTTTCCCAATTTGCCCTAATCCAAAATACTTGGAGTCGGGGTGACCCAAATACCAGCCACTTACCGAAGCTGCGGGATACATGGCACAACTTTCAGTGAGGATCATTCCGGTGTTGTTTTCCACATCCAACAATTGCCAGAGCGTACGTTTTTCCGTATGTTCCGGGCAAGCTGGATAACCTGGTGCCGGACGAATACCACGATAAACTTCTTTGATCAGCTCGTCCGGAGATAAACTTTCCCGATCATCATAACCCCAAAACTCTTTGCGAACACGCTCATGCATGCGCTCAGCCAGGGCTTCAGCCAAGCGATCAGCCAGGGCTTTGAGCATGATGGCGTTGTAATCGTCGAGTTCAGCTTCAAATTTAGCCACCCATTTCTCAATCCCAATTCCAGCAGTAACGGCAAAGGCTCCCACATAATCCTGTGCAGTACCTTTAGGGGCCACAAAGTCGGCCAGGCAGAAGTTGGGTTGCCCTGCTGCTTTGCGCAACTGCTGACGCAACTGATGGAGTACTGCCTTTACCTCTTGTCGATCGTCGCTTTCGTATACTTCAATGTCGTCATGATTGACAGCATTGGCCGGGAATAGACCAATTACTGCCCGGGCACTCAGCCATTTTTCGTCAATGATTCGACGTAGCAAACTTCGAGCGTCATTGTAGAGTTTCTGAGCTTCAACACCTACAATTTCGTCCTTGAGAATGGCCGGGAATTTACCCGCCAACTGCCAACTGCTGAAGAAGGGGGTCCAATCGATGTATTGACTCAATTCTTCCAGATCGTAATTGTCAAAAACCGTAATTCCTTGTTTTTTAGGAACAGGAGGAGTGTATTGTTGCCAATCAATAGTCACTTTGTTTTCCCGTGCTTGAGCCAGGTCGATAAATGCTTTGGAAGACTGCCTACCGGCGCGTTGCTCCCGAATGCGTTCGTAATCCTGGCGGGTATCGATGATGAGGTTGTTTCGGTAATCCTGGTCTTCACTCAACAAAGCCGCAGCCACGCCTACACTCCGCGAAGCATCCAGTACATGGATAACTGGCCCGGAATACTGAGGCTCAATTTTGACAGCTGTATGTGTTTTGGAAGTGGTTGCTCCTCCGACCATCAAGGGAATGGTAAAGCCCAGGCGTTCCATTTCTTTGGCCATGTGCACCATCTCGTCCAGTGACGGGGTAATCAAACCACTTAACCCAATGATGTCAACATTTTCTTCTTTGGCCGCTTTGAGGATTTTTTCGGCCGGAACCATCACGCCCATATCCACAATGTCAAAATTATTGCAGGCCAATACTACCCCTACGATGTTTTTGCCAATGTCATGTACGTCACCTTTTACCGTAGCCATGAGGATTTTGCCTTTGGAGCTACCGCCACTGGCTGCTTTTTCTTCTTCAATATAAGGAGTGAGGTAGGCAACAGCCTTTTTCATCACCCGGGCACTTTTGACTACCTGGGGCAAAAACATTTTACCTGCACCAAACAGGTCACCCACCACATTCATCCCGTTCATCAATGGGCCTTCGATCACCCCCAATGCGTTGGGATATAACTTTCGAGCCTCTTCAGTATCTTCATCAACAAAGTCGGTAATCCCTTTAACCAAGGCATGAGTAATCCGGTCTTGCAGGCTACCTTCGCGCCAAGCCAGGTCCTTTTGAATGATTTTACCGCCATCATTTTTGATACTCTCTGCAAATTCGGTGAGGCGCTCGGTTGCGTCCTCCCGCCGATTGAACAGCACATCTTCTACCCGCTCCAGGAGATCCTTGGGAATGTTCTCATAAATCTCAATCATCCCGGCGTTCACAATCCCCATGTCCATACCCGCCTGAATGGCGTGGTACAGGAACGCGGAATGCATCGCCTCGCGCACGGGATCATTGCCCCGGTAAGAGAAGGAAATATTGCTCACGCCACCACTGACCTTGGCTCCGGGGCAACGTTGTTTGATCAGACGGGTAGCTTCAATGAAATAGATGGCGTAATCGTTGTGCTCTTCAATCCCGGTAGCTACCGCAAAAATATTTGGGTCAAAAATGATGTCTTGAGGTTTGAACCCAACCTGCTGGGTCAGGATTTTATAAGCGCGTTCACAAATGTCTACTTTGCGCTCGATCGTATCAGCCTGGCCTTGTTCATCAAAAGCCATCACTACCGCTGCTGCGCCGTAGCGCCGCACCAGCTTGGCCTGGCGGATAAACTCTGCCTCGCCCTCTTTCATTGAAATGGAGTTGACCACACATTTGCCCTGTACACATTGCAAACCCGCCTCAATCACGCTGAACTTGGAGGAGTCAATCATGATGGGCAATTTGGCAATTTCGGGCTCCGACATTACCAGGTTCAGAAACTCCACAATGGCTTTTTCGGAATCCAGCATGCCCTCGTCCATGTTGATGTCGATCATTTGGGCCCCAGCCTCCACTTGCTGCTGGGCTACGACCAGGGCATCGTTGTATTTGCCATCCCGAATCAAGCGGGCAAACTGACGGGAGCCCGTCACATTGGTACGTTCACCGACATTGACAAAGTTGGTCTCAGGCCGGATAATCAGGGGCTCCAGGCCACTCAGCATGGTATACCCTGGCACTTGAGGAATCTGCCGGGGAGGCAAACCTTTCACGGCTTCGGCCATAGCCCGAATGTGCTCAGGGGTAGTACCACAACAACCGCCGATCATGTTCACAAAACCACTTGCCGCAAAATCGCGGATATAGGTTTGCATTTCTTCTGCGGTTTGGTCGTATTGGCCAAACTCGTTGGGCAAACCCGCATTGGGATAAGCGCTCACAAAAACATCGGCGATGTTGGAAAGGGCTTCTACGTGTGGACGCATTTCTTCGGCGCCGAGTGCACAGTTCAACCCGACACTTAGCAGTGGGATATGGCTCACCGAAATCCAGAACGCTTCCGCCGTTTGTCCTGAAAGAATCCGCCCACTGGCATCCGTAATGGTGCCCGATACCATCACGGGCACGCGGTAACCCAAATCATCGAACAATTCCTCAATGGCGAAAAGGGCTGCCTTGACGTTGAGGGTATCAATGATGGTTTCGAGCAGCAATAGATCTGCACCACCTTCCACCAAACCTTTTGCCTGTTCGTAAAAAGCGGTTTTTAACTCTTTAAAGGTGACCGCCCGATAACCAGGATTGTTCACATCGGGGGAGAGGGAAGCTGTACGGTTGGTTGGCCCCATCGACCCGGCTACATAGCGAGGTTTGCTGGGGTCCTTTTGGGTGAAATCATCAGCGGCTTTTTTAGCAACTACTGCCGAATAATAGTTGAGATCGTATACATAAGGCTGCATATCGTAGTCAGCCTGAGCAATCGAAGTACTGGAAAAAGTATTTGTTTCGATGATGTCTGCCCCCGCCTCCAGGTAAGCCCGGTGGATCTCCTCAATGATCTGTGGCTGGGTGATGGACAATAGATCGTTGTTTCCCTTCACATCGCGGTGAAAATTGGCAAAACGCTCGCCCCGATAATCCGCTTCGCTGAGCTTGTACCGCTGAATCATGGTACCCATCGCGCCATCAATGACGAGAATGCGCTGCTTGAGGAGTTCTTTAATGTCTGGCTTCATCTTTTCTCCGTTTTTGTGCTTACTAAAATCAGTAACAGGGGTTTGGGTTATTCAAACACCTCAGGATTGATTTTGGGTTGCAAAAATAGAGATTTATTTGATGATATGGACCAGTTAATGTAGCCGCAGCCCTATGTGGCTGCTCTCTTTAGGCAAATTGTTGACCCAGGCCATGTAGATGGCAGAATAATAGATCAATTTCCCCCAAACAAAAAAGCACCACCGAACTCAATCGATAGTGCTTTTCTGTATTCTGCTGTGAGGGAAGGACTCGAACCTTCACAGGGCGGTTAGCCATAGCACAGAATGGTGGTCAACCCCTGGGTCGTTTCCTGGCCCTATGCTACGTTTGTTCCGGACTCCCTACCCCCGAGACAAGAGGGCATGGCTGCCAAAAATTTCATCACCTCACAATGTTGTTCCTTGGCAAAGAGTATGGCCAAAGAAATTTGTTTTTCTCACGATTCTTTGCATCTTTGCTGCCCAAAATCGCTAAGCTCGTTCGCTTTGATGAAGCAAAGTTAAAAACATCTCTACATTTATGCTAATTTTTTAAAGAAATTTCTCAAAATTTTTCATTTTCGTAAAAAAAAGCGATTTTTTTGAAAACGCCTTATATCTCATTTTGCGATAATCAAGTATTTTTTAAATTTTTCAACGACCCTGCTTATCTTCACCCCATTCAAGATTAACCAGCGTTGAACGCTAACGAACAGAAAGTATAAGACATGTGGCAAAAAAGACTCATCGTACTGTTGATTCCCGGACTATTGGCTACGGTATTGGATCGACTCACGAAGATATGGGCGGTTAATACTCTGAAGGAGCAACCCATGAAGTCCTACCTCAATGACATATTCCGCCTGGTGTATGCCGAAAATACCGGTGCATTTTTAAGTTTGGGTTCTGACATGAACGACAACTTGCGCTATTGGGTATTGGCGGTGGTACCTGTTTTGGTTTTACTGTACATTTTTTTCCATGTACTGACTGCCAAAAACCTGCACATCGTGCAACAGGCCGCTTTTGGATTTATCTTGGGTGGCGGCTTGAGCAATATCTACGACCGCATCATGGAAGGCCGGGTGGTCGACTTTATGAACATGGGCTTCGGCACCCTGCGTACAGGCATCTTTAATGTGGCCGATATGTCCATTATGCTAGGTTTGTTTTTGATGGTTCCTTTTTTGTTCCAAAAACAGGCACCTGTAGAAGCAGCAACAACACCCGTAGCAGCAGCGGAAATTGCCGAAGCAGCAGCAACCGAAGTGGAAGAATCGGCTGCTCAGGAAGAACCTGCTGAAGATGCCGATCAGTCACCGACTAAGTAGTGGGGGCAAAAAAAAGTGCTCATTTTTCTTGAGCGAAAGGATTAGATAAGACACTTGAAATGAATCGTTTGCTTATCTAATCCTTTCGCAAAATGAGCACTTATTTTTTTATCGCCCCTAAGAAAGAAGGTGCTCAAGAATAATTAATTTATAAAAAAGGGCAACCGCAAGGGCTGCCCCAACGACCCTTCACATATGTTCGCAGCCGTACTCTCTCCCGGATTGATTGCTACCCTGATCATTGCGTACTTCGCGATGCTCATTGTGGTAGCCTGGCGCACCAGCCGCAACGCCGACAATAGCTCCTTCTTTCTGGCGGGGCGCAAGGCACCCTGGATTTTGGTCGCTATTGGTATGATTGGCACTTCCATTTCGGGAGTTACTTTTATTTCTATTCCGGGTGTAGTAGGGGCAGGGGGCAACAACCAGGCTTTTTCTTACCTACAGTTGGTGATGGGAAATCTTTTTGGGTATTTCATCATTGCTACTGTGTTGCTGCCTTTATATTATCGTTTACAATTGACTTCCATTTATACCTATTTGGAAGAGCGCCTGGGTTTTTACTCCTACAAAACCGGCGCAGCCTATTTTTTGATTTCCCGCACGATTGGTTCTTCTTTTCGCCTGTTTTTGGCGGCAAATGTGGTGGACATGTTTGTGACTGGCCCGATGGGTATCCCCTTCTGGCTGACGGTGGTTATCACCATTGGGTTGATTTGGGTGTATACATTTAAAGGTGGGGTGGCCACCATTATTTACACAGATACCCTACAAACCATCTTTTTGCTATCCGCACTCGCACTCAGTGTTTATACCATCAGTAGTGCATTGGGTTGGAATGTGATAGAAATGTTTGGGGAAATCAGCCGGAGTGAATACGGGCGGGTCTTTTTCTTCGACAGTGGCATCGGTGACCCCAACAACTTTTTTAAACAGTTCATCAGTGGAGCCCTGATCGCGATTGCTATGACGGGACTGGATCAGGATTTGATGCAAAAAAACCTGAGTTGTAAGAACATCAAGGATGCTCAAAAAAACATGTTGACTTTTACTTCCATTTTCCTTTTGGTCAATATCCTGTTTCTTTCCTTAGGGGCAATGTTGTACCTCTACGCTGCTAAGGAAGGGATTCAATTGCCAATGAATGCCAGTGGTAAACTCAATTCTGACCTGGTTTATCCCACTCTGGCCCTGAACCATATGTCGGTGGCCACTGCCATCTGCTTTATGTTGGGTATCATTGCCTGTACCTACGCCAGTGCAGATTCGGCATTAACGGCCCTAACTACTTCTTTTTGCATTGACTTCCTCAATTTTGACAAGTCCAATGTTTCTGAACAGCAAAAAGAAAAGACCCGGGTATGGGTTCACGTTGGCTTTTCGCTTTTGACTTTGGTGCAAATCATCGTATTTAAATGGCTGAACAATGATGCGGTCATCAGTAGTTTGTTCAAAATTGCGGGATATACTTATGGCCCATTGCTTGGTTTATTCATGTTTGGGATACTGACCAAACGGGCCGTGCGCGATCAGTGGGTTGTGCTGGTTTGTATCATTGCCCCGGTTTTGACCTATACCATCGACGTGTACGCCGAAAAACTGTATGGTTTCAAGTTCGGATTCCTCAACATCGCCGTCAATGGACTCTTGACTATGCTGGGGCTCTGGCTGATTTCCTACCGTAAAAGCACTGCGGTTTTAAATTAAATGTTAACAAGCAAAAGATTATTGATATTTTTGCGCTCGCAAATTGCCAACTGGATTCAAATCCAACGCTATGTCTAAAATTCGTGCTGCGATTACAGGCGTGCAGGGCTGGGTTCCTGAGTACGTACTGACCAATCAAGAGCTAGAGAATCTGGTGGATACCACCAGCGAGTGGATCACCTCCCGTACGGGAATCCACGAACGCCGCATCCTCAAAGGCGAGGGGCAGGGCACATCAATCATCGGCATCAACGCCGTTAAAGGGCTATTGGCCAAAACCAATACCCTCCCCGAAGAAATTGACCTCTTGATCTGTGCTACGGTAACCGCCGATATGCCATTTCCAGATACTGCCAATATCATTGCTGATGCAGTGGGCATCAAAAATGCTTTTTGCTACGACATCAATGCCGCCTGTTCAGGCTTTTTGTATGCGCTTACCACTGCTAGTAAGTTTGTGGAATCGGGTTCACACAAAAAAGTCATTGTGGTCGGTGCAGATAAAATGTCTTCTATCATCGACTATACAGATCGAACTACCTGTATCATCTTTGGAGATGGTGGAGGGGCCGTTTTGTTGGAACCTACTGAGGAAGAAGTTGGTGTAATGGATTCCTTACACCATAGCGACGGGATTGGTCAACACTACCTGTACCAAAAAGCAGGTGGTTCTCGCCATCCAGCTACCATTGATACGGTCGTTAATCGTGAACACTTCGTCTACCAAAACGGTAAACCAGTGTTCAAAGCAGCGGTTTCGGGAATGTCGGATGTGGTGCTGCGCATCATGGAACGCAACAAGCTTGTGGCTGATGATATTGCCTGGTTGGTACCCCATCAGGCCAATCGTAGAATCATTGAAACGGTATCCGACATGGCCAAGTTTCCGATGGAACGGGTCATGATCAACATCCAAAAATACGGCAACACCACGGCAGGAACCCTGCCTTTGTGTTTATGGGAATGGGAAAGTCAACTCAAAAAAGGCGACAACATCATCCTAACTGCCTTTGGTGGTGGCTTCACCTGGGGTGCCATCTACATCAAGTGGGCCTACGATACCCCTCCCACGGATTCATCCGTGGGAGGGAACATATGATCCAACCCACGAATTTATTCGTGGGAGCTTCGTGGGAGAAAAAATATAAAACGTTAACTTAAAAATAAAACTTTCATGGCTTCGACATCCGATATCCGCAACGGACTTTGTATAGATTGGGAAAAGGACACCTGGTCTGTCGTGGAGTTTCAGCACGTCAAACCAGCCCGCGGTGCAGCATTCGTGCGCACCAAGCTTAAAAGTATGACCAACGGAAAAGTAGTGGACAACACTTTTCCTGCTGGTGCTAAAATTGACGAAGTTAGAGTTGAACGTCGTAAATTTCAGTACCTTTATGAAGATGAGTCTGGGTTAAACTTCATGAACAATGAGGACTTTGATCAAATTGTTCTAAGTAAGAAGATGATTGACCGTCCTGACCTGATTAAGGAAGGAATGGAAGTGGACATTTTGTACCACGCTGCCAAAAACGAATTATTGACCATGGAACTGCCCCAAACGGTGATTATGCAGGTTACATACACCGAGCCAGGCTTGAAAGGGGATACCGCTACCAACGCATTTAAGCCTGCTACGGTAGAAACAGGGGCAGAAGTACGCGTACCTTTGTTCATTAACGAAGGTGACCTAATCAAGATCGACACCCAGACCGGGGCTTATATGGAACGTATTAAACAATAGCAACTCATGGATGCAAAGGAGATTCAAGAACTACTGAAGCTGGTCAGCCGGCTGGAGCTCTCCGAGTTCAAAATGAAAGACGGTGAGTTCGAACTGCAAATCCGCACCAAATACTTTGGCAAAGGCGGGCAGCAAATCCTGGTGCCTTCACTTCAAGCCACCTTGCCAACTGCTATTCCGGCTGCGTCTACGCCAGCCAGCGTGGAAACACCTACGCCAGTAGCTACTCCTACGCCACAAGCAGCAGCTGCCCCTGCGCCTAGCGCCGCACCAGCTGCCGGAGGAGATGAGAGCCGCTACAAAGCCATTAAATCGCCTATTGTTGGAACGTTCTACCGTTCAGCAGGTCCGGATAAGCCAGCTTTTGTCAAAGTTGGCGATAGCATCAGTGCAGGCTCCGTGGTTTGTATTGTAGAGGCAATGAAACTGTTCAACGAGATTGAGTCTGATCTGAGTGGTACCGTGGTTAAGGTGCTGGTAGATGATGCTCAACCCGTTGAGTACGATCAGGTTCTTTTCTTGGTAGATCCGAAATAAAAAGAATGTTCAACAAGATCCTCATAGCCAATCGCGGTGAAATTGCACTGCGTATCATCCGCACCTGCCGAGAAATGGGCATTAAAACGGTAGCAGTATACTCTACTGCCGACCGGGAAAGCCTGCACGTGCGGTTTGCCGATGAAGCGGTTTGTATTGGTCCGCCCCAATCATCGGAATCCTACTTGAGTATTCCTCGCATCATGGCTGCGGTAGAGATCACCAATGCAGATGCAGTCCATCCAGGTTACGGTTTTTTGGCTGAAAATGCCGATTTTGCTGAGGTCTGCCTGGAGTACGGCATCAAATTCATTGGCCCAACTCCCTCGCAGATCCGCAAAATGGGGGACAAGATTACCGCCAAAGAAACCATGATTGCAGCAGGTGTACCTGTAGTGCCAGGCTCCGGCGGTTTGTTGCAAGATGTTCCTGCAGGGAAAAAGCAAGCCAAAGAAGTGGGATACCCCGTTATCCTCAAAGCTACTGCCGGTGGTGGGGGTAAGGGTATGCGCATCGTTTGGAAAGAAGAAGACTTCGAATCCGCCTGGAATACCGCCCGTATGGAGGCCAAAGCGTCCTTCTCCAATGATGGCATTTACATGGAGAAATATGTGGAAGAGCCACGCCACATCGAATTTCAGATTGCTGGTGACCAATACGGCAAGGTCGTGCATCTTTCGGAACGCGATTGCTCCATCCAACGTCGGCACCAAAAATTGGTGGAAGAATGTCCTTCGCCTTTCATGACCGATGAACTGCGCGAAAAAATGGGCAATGCTGCCGTTAAAGCAGGTGAAGCCATCAATTACGAAGGGGTAGGTACCATTGAGTTTCTGGTGGACAAATACCGCAACTTCTACTTCATGGAGATGAACACCCGGATTCAGGTGGAACACCCCGTGACTGAAGAGGTGATCGATTTTGACTTGATCAAAGAACAAATCAAAATTGCAGCGGGTGAAAAAATTACCGGAGGCAACCGTTACCCACAGATGCACGCCATGGAGTGCCGCATCAACGCGGAAGATCCGAATTTTGATTTCCGGCCAAGTCCCGGCAAAATCACCTCTTTCCATAGCTCTAAAGGGCATGGGGTAAGGGTAGATACCCACGTTTATGCGGGTTATACCATTCCCCCCTACTACGATTCAATGATTGCCAAACTCATCTGCCGCGCCCGCACCCGCGAGGAGTGCATCCGCAAAATGGAGCGCGCCCTGGACGAGTTCATCATTGAAGGACCAAAGACGACAGTGCCCTTCCATCAGAAGTTGATGAAAGACGAAAACTTCCGCAAGGGCGATTTCAATACGAGCTTTTTGAATGATTTCAACTTTAAGGACTGATTTTTTATTTAATGATGAGTGATGAATGATGAGTGATGAATAGAGTGCCCTCTTAGCCTAATTCATCACTCATCACTCATCGTTTATCATTTATGAAATGAAGAGTTTCTGGCGTTTACTTTCCTTCCTGCACAAGTACCGCGCCAACGTTGCGCTGAGTGTTTTGAGCAATCTCCTGATGGCCGTGTTCAACGTAGCCAGCATTCCATTACTGATTCCACTACTCGACATTATTTTCCAAAAAAACGTCCAGACATTGCCTGAACCGGTCTGGAGTTGGACTGCCGATGGGCTAAAGGCGCAACTCAATTACCAGATCAGCCATTTGATTCAGACGCAGGGACAGGAAGCTGCCTTGATTCGGATTTGTGCAGTGATTCTATTGGTTTTTTTGGGTAAAAACCTGTTCAATTACCTCGCCATGTTTTTTATGGCCCCAGCGCGCAATGGCATTGTGCGGGACATCCGGGCACAGCTGTTCAGCAAAATTATGATCCTGCCCCTCGGCTACTTTTCGGAAGAGCGCAAGGGAGACCTTATGTCGCGCATCACCGCCGATGTACAGGAAATCGAATGGAGCATCCTCAATGCCCTGGAGTCCCTTTTTCGCGAGCCCATCATCATCATCCTGAGTTTGATTTTTATGCTTTACGTGAGCCCTACTTTGACGGGCTTTGTGTTTGTGCTCATGCTGTTTTCGGCAGTGATCATCGGGGGAATAGGGCGGACGCTGCGCAAAAGTTCTTCCAAGGTCCAGGAGCGTTTGGGTAGCATTGTGTCGATCGTAGAAGAAGCAATTTCCGGCCTGCGGATCATCAAGGGTTTTAATGCCGAAAAATACCAGGAAAACAAATTCAACCGCGAAAACAACGACTACCGCCGCATGCAGACCCGCATGTTGTGGCGGCGGGATTTGGCCTCACCTTTGTCCGAGTTTTTGGGTATTGCGGTAGTGTCGGTTTTGCTGTGGTTTGGGGCACGGATGGTTTTTAAAGGCAGCATCGAAGCCAGTACCTTTATCTCCTTTTTGTATGCCTTTTTTAGTGTGTTGAACCCAGCCAAAGCTTTTTCCCGTGGCTTGTACGACGTGCAAAGGGGCATCGCGGCCATGCAGAGGGTGGAACACATTCTCCACGCGCCCATTGTTGTTGAAGAAAAACCCGATGCTCAAGCTTTTACGCAATTTGAAAAATCCATCGAATACCGCAACGTTAGTTTCAACTACCGGGGTGACGAACCTGTGCTGAAAAACATCAACCTCAATATCCACAAAGGAAAACTCATTGCCCTGGTGGGTGCTTCAGGCGCAGGCAAATCCACCATGGCCGACTTGCTGCCCCGCTTTTACGACGTGAGCGAAGGCGGTATTTTTATCGATGGCATCAACATCAAAGACATCTCTTTGCGCGATTTGCGCCAGCAATTGGGCATCGTTTCCCAGGAGGCCATTCTGTTCAACGACACGATTTACAACAACATCGTGTTCGGCATGGAAAACATTAGCCCCGAAGATGTGGAACGCGCAGCCAAAATCGCCAACGCCCACAACTTCATCCTCGCCACCGAAAACGGCTACCAAACCAACATCGGCGACCGCGGCAGCAAACTCAGCGGTGGCCAACGCCAACGCCTGACCATCGCCCGGGCAGTACTCAAAAACCCGCCCATCCTCATCCTCGACGAGGCCACCTCTGCCCTCGACTCAGAATCGGAAAAACTGGTTCAGGAAGCCCTGTTGAATCTAATGAAAGACCGCACCAGTATGGTTATTGCCCACCGCTTGTCTACGGTACAGCATGCCGACGAAATCATCGTGATGCGTGCCGGCCAGATTGTGGAACGGGGGAGTCATGCGGAGTTATTGGAGAAAAATGGGGAGTACCGGAAATTGGTGGAATTGCAGGCGATGGCGTAGGGGCAGGTATTGCGCTTGCCCGACGCAGTGAGCGCACTAGTTTGTAATCCAGAATTTGGTGTTTAGCTTGCCTTGTGACTTGATTTGAGTTAAATTTGCATATTCAGGTTATTAATTTTATCTTGATCTAAACCTTCATAAAGATGCCAGTTATTGGGAAAATCAAAGGAATCATTCTAAGAATGTTCTTTGGGGATCACCCTCCACCACATTTTCATGCTAGTAATAACGAACGTGAAGGTTTATTTGACATAAATGACCTGGAAATGTTCAAGGGTGATCTTGGCTCAAAAGACCAAAAGGAAGTAAAAAAATGGGCAAAATCTCGCCAGTCCAAGTTAAAGGATATGTGGGATACCCAAGACATTCAAAACATCGATTAAAGCATCCGCCATGGAAAGTTATCCACGTATTAAATACCTCGAACCGCTTGCTAATTATCGCCTTTTTGTCATTTTCGACACAGGTGATATCAAAGTATACTCTCTCGCTGAACGCTTACAATCAGAGCCTTTCAAGGTATTGCAAGATGAACAACTGTTTAATAAAGCCCACATCGCTAATGGTGGGTATGGCGTAATTTGGAACGATGAAATTGATTTAAGTGAGTACGAACTTTGGATAAAGGGTGTGGAGGTATCTAAGGTGAGTGAACTAGTCGAAAAGGTGCCTGCTTTTTAAGGTCAAAAAAAATAAAATGGATTGGAAAGATTATGAAGATCAAGTTTTTGAAATATTAAGTACTCAACATAGGCATGATTATATAACTAAAAACTACAAGATAAAAGGGAGATACTCCAATAGATCAAGGCAAATAGATATTTTCATAAAGATTAATACTAAAGTAGGAGATTCCACTATAGTTGTAGACTGCAAACATTATAACAAAAAGATAAATATCAAGACTGTTGAATCATTTATCTCCATGATTGATGATATTGGTGCTGATTATGGGATCATAATTTCTGATCTTGGATATACAAAAAGTGCTATTCATAGAGCTTTTAATAACCCAAAAGGAGTAGAGTTAGATATTTTTAGTCTTAACGAATTATATGACTATATGCATGCAGAAAGCGCAATGCCTTATGCCGGGGATAACATGGCGCTAATTTTAGCTCCATTTGGTTGGATTGTAGATGGCAAAAAAAGGGACATACCTGCGGTGTGCCATCTTTACAAAAGAGGATTGACTTTTGAAGAAGCCTTAGCATCGGGGGAATTTGCCTACGTTAATTTTTGGAAGTCTGATGATCCTAATTTTTCAA
Source organism: Haliscomenobacter sp. (assembly GCF_965225875.1). Taxonomy (GTDB): domain Bacteria; phylum Bacteroidota; class Bacteroidia; order Chitinophagales; family Saprospiraceae; genus Haliscomenobacter. Next base: position 3,613,680 of record NZ_CBDDBS010000002.1, read on the forward strand.
TTGAAGAGTTGAGCAGAATCCAAGAAAAAAACATATTAAATATTTACAATCAAAAGATTGACAAAGTTGAATTTTATGATGCAGAGTGCAAATTTGGTCAAGATGCAAAAATAAGAATTATCAAAACCGCAAACTATCCGTTCATTGAGATTACGGGTTTTATAAAATTTTCAGATTCGATATTTTTTTATGTGTGCAATTCATTACCATTGTATGAAAAAAGGAACCTTAGAAAGACGCATGTTTTTCTAAAAAATGCTTTACCCTTCAAGGTCAACATTAGTCATGGTTAATATGTGGTTTTAAATATTTCCTACTCCCTATGCTTCTCCTCCAAATGCTCCCGCAATAAATCCTTCCCATAATCATTCCCATTCGGCGTACGCACCACCGTATGAATATGTGTTTTAACCGGGCCGGGCCTAGGTTTGGAACGGTCCCAGATGGCCACCGGAGTTTGGTGGTCAAATTCAATCAGGATAACCGGACTGTGGATGCGGTAATAAAACGGGTCCTCCATTTTTTCGCCTTGCACCCAGGTGAAATAAGTCTCCTTTAGATGCAAGCGCACTTCCGCCATCTTGATTTTAGCATGTTCATCCCTCATGTCACCGACGTACTCGGCGATCAAATCGAGCAAGTCCTCCTGTTGAGAAGCCGTTAGTTCTTGCGCAGAGATGCCTGTAAAGGGAATGATTTCATTGTCTCGAAAGGCTTCGGTCCGGTTGAAATCCATCTCTTTTTTGTCCCAGAGTCGGGCTTTGGCTTTTTGTTCCGCATTGAGCGACTGATAAAAATTCAAACCCTTGCGCTCTTCAGTCTCATACGTCCGCAGCCCTTTGTTGGGTTCTGATAAAGCGTAAGTGGGTTCTGAACCCATAAACGTAGGCGTCATCACGATCTGGCTTCCCAATACAAAATAATTGATGACCAAATGATGCCCGTCAATTTGCCAACCCCAGGGCCCCTTCGCGGAGGGGGTACCCATAAACGTGAACCAGTACTTTTCGCCACCCAATAGTTTGTTGTCGGGCCGTAAAGTGGCCAAATGGGCCTCCATTTTCATGATAGACCTCGACTTTTCCAGCCCTTTGGTGCTGAGGCTTTCTTTCAAAATACCAAAGGCCAGTTCTTTCTGCTGGGCATTCAGTTCTTCCAAGCCAATACCCGTTCTTTGGTAAAATTCGATGTTGTGCCAGCGTCGCCATTCATTTGATTCGATGGGGAAGGTACATTTTGACCTTTGCGTAGGACTGAGGGCGTCGAGAAATGCAGTTACTGCTTTTTTAATGGGCTTCGTACTTGCCCCGCTTCTCTTGATGGGAAACAAATGCTCAATTGGTTTTCCAGTATTGGTAATGCCTACAAACGGCTTGGCCAGTTCTGCCGTCTCTGGTGCGGTGTTGGCTTGGAACACTACAATGGGTTGAGCTGGTTTGACCTTACCCGCCAGGCCATCCAGATAACCCCAGCGGTCCATCAAAATTTGAGGCCCATTTTTATCAAATTTGAAGTTGCGGCGAATATCGAATTGACTACCCGATCGATACCGATACAACAAAGTTTTGCCCCTGGCCGAATCGGGAAAGGAGACCTCTACGTTGTAGTAACCATCGGAGTTGGGGCCATTCATTTTGATTGGCCTGGTTTCTGGCGAGGGAAACAGCAAACAAGCAACGGCAACAGAATCGGGGCTAGGTACTTCTGAAAGGTGAAGCCTAAAAGAAAGGGTATATCCTCCTTTATCTGGATTTGATTGTGCATAAACGGCAACAAGCGGCCAAGAGAGGAACAAGAGCAGGTAAATCGCTTTTTTCATGGAGGTCAATTTTTGTGAAAATAAGCAAAAAACCAGAAACCTCCTTTATTTCACCAATACCCCCATCTCCTCCGCCTTCACCGTCAACACCCCCGCCTTCGGCAATCGTTTCGTCAATTCTCGCCACAGGGGATCTTTAGCATAAACTCCTTTGAGCATTTTAGCCGCTTTGGCCACATTCCCATTGTTCGCCAGCGTAATCGCCGTCCAGTATTGCATCTCCAGGTTATTAGGGAACATCTTCATGGCCGCTTCGTATTCTTTCATCGCCAGGGGCATGTCGTTCTTTTCTGTAGCCAAGTCGCCGTTGTTCATGTGTTCGTAGGCGCGGTGCAGGGTCAGGAGGCGCTCCAACTCGACCAAGGGAGCAGTATGATCATCTACCCGCAGATCCACCAGGTGGTTGTCATCCCAAGGTTTGCCCGTCGCTTCTCCCTTGACCACCAAAATGACCGCCGATTGTTTGCCCCGGATATCTCCGCCTACTTTTTGCGCGGCTTTGAGGGTCGCCAAAACCCGTTCGGCCAAGGGCAGATTCATATTGGCTTCATACGCTTTGGCCATGGCGGCGGGAACTTCGTTGTTCAGCATCATATTGGCCTGGACGGCGTAGCCCTTTCCTTTCAAATCCCCGGCAAAATCTATACAATTTTTGCCAGTGAAATTGGCCGCATTGCCTTTGCTGTCCACGATGGCCACCTGACGGACTTCTCTGCCGGGGTCGTCAGACAACAAAATATCAAGTGCTTCCTGAGCAGTCTTTCCCGCCTTGAGCAATGCCAAACCCCGAATGCCGAAAGACTTATTGGTAAAAGATTGCGTAGCAACAGCACCTACGCCCGCTTCAGCCCAGGAAACGGAGGTACCCACGCTGAACCAATGGCTTTGCACCCCAACAGCCATTTCCCCCGTTTTTTCATCGCGGGCTACGATGGAGAAGGTATGTGCCAGGCCATTGTCTTGTTTGAAAAATTGGGCATGCACAAGGCTACTGGTGAATAGGAATAAAAAAAATAGTAGGTTTCTCATGGTGTATGGATTTAGGGTGAAATGTAGCAAAAGCAGAAGAACAACAAGGATCAAAATAAGTTTGCGCCAAAACCGCGTCATTTCACTTACCAAAATCGTTTGAATTGGGCGACTAAAACCAATTAGGTATAAAAATCTGCGGATCGGCATTTGGCAGTTTTTCAAGGTGCATTTATTTCCTATTTTTACCCATCACTCACCAAACCAAGCGACGAAACATGCAACGATACGCCCTACTACTCCTGTTGGCGTTGGCCTCCATCACCACCTGGGGCCAGGACAAAACGCCCACGATCACCGACAAAACCAAAAATAGCAAAGCCTATACCGGCTATTTCAATTTTTATTGGGATGAAAAAGACGGCAAAATCTGGCTTGAAATCGACAAGTGGGACCAGGAAATCCTCTACGTCAATGGCCTTTCCGCCGGGGTGGGCTCCAATGACATCGGCCTGGACCGCAACCAACTGGGCAGCGATCGCATCGTGCGCTTTACACGCATTGGCCCCAAAGTGCTGATGATACAGCCCAATTACGACTATCGCGCCATCAGCAACAACCCTGACGAAGCCCGCTCAGTGGCCGAGGCTTTTGCCAGTTCCACCCTCTGGGGCTTCAAAGTGGAAGCTGAAGAAAACGGCAAAGTGCTGGTGGACTTCACTCCTTTCCTCCTGCGCGACGCCCACGGCGTAGCCAACCGCCTGCGTACGGCTCGCCAGGGCAGCTACAATGTGGACGCTACCCGTTCCGCTATTTTCCTGGAACGCACCAAAAACTTTCCCAAAAACAGCGAGTTTGAAGCCATCATCACCTTCTCGGGCGACCCACAAGGAGAGTGGATTCGTTCCGTAACCCCTAGCCCGGACGCAGTTACTGTGCGTATGCACCACAGCTTGATCGAACTCCCCGATGCCAACTACAAGCCCCGTATCTACGACCCACGTGCGGGCTACTTTATGACGGGTTACCGCGATTACGCTACGCCGATCGAGCAACCTGTGTTTAAACGTTTCATTACCCGCCACCGCCTGGAGAAAAAAGATCCCAAGGCTGCAATCAGCGATCCCGTCGAACCCATCATCTATTACCTGGATCGTGGTGCACCGGAACCCATCAAATCGGCCCTGCTCGAAGGCGCCCGCTGGTGGAACCAAGCATATGAAGCTGCGGGCTACCGCAATGCCTTTCGGGTGGAAGTACTCCCCGAAGGCGCCGATCCCATGGACGTGCGTTACAACCTCATCAACTGGGTACATCGCTCTACCCGGGGCTGGAGCTACGGCAGTTCGGTGACTGACCCACGTACGGGTGAGATCATCAAAGGACATGTGTTGCTGGGCTCACTGCGGGTGCGGCAGGATTTCCTGATTGCGCAAGGTATGATCGAAGCGTATGAAAATGGTACGAACCCAGATCCACGTCTGAAAGAAATGGCCCTGGCGCGTTTGCGGCAATTGTCAGCTCATGAAGTAGGGCATACCCTGGGGTTGGCGCACAACTTTGCAGCCAGCGTAAAAGACCGCTCCTCAGTGATGGATTATCCGCATCCGCTGATTACCCTGGACAATCAAGGCAAAGTTGACTTCTCCAAAGCTTACGCCGTAGGAATTGGTGACTGGGACAAACGCAGCATCACCTATGGCTATCAGGACTTTCCCGATGGTGTGGACGAAGCAGCCGGGCTGAAAAAAATCCTGGAAGACAACATCAAAATGGGCTTCCAGTACATCACCGACGAAGATTCGCGCGCACCCGGTGGTGCTCATCCAGCTTCCCACCTTTGGGATGAAGGCAAATCTGCACCTGAAGAATTGCGCCGCATCATGCAGCTCCGCCAAAAAGCCTTGAGTGGTTTTTCGGAAAAAAATATTCCCGTAGGGGCACCGATGGGTACTTTGGAAAGTGTCCTCGTTCCCGTTTACCTCGCTCACCGCTATCAGGTGGAAGCAACGGCCAAGCTGGTGGCTGGAGTGAACTATACTTATGCCGTACGTGGCGACGGGCAGGCAACCAATCAAATGATCGACGATGCCGCGCAGCGTGATGCCCTCAATGCCTTGATTGCTACCCTCGATCCGCAGTTTTTGGCAATTCCGGAGAGAGTGATTGCCCTGATTCCACCTCAGCCAAGTGGGTACCGCCGCGATCGCGAGTTGTTCAAAGTAAACACGGGCTTGACTTTTGACCCCCTTGCTGCTGCCGAAAGTTCGGTGGAACATACCCTGGATTTGTTGTTGCATCCTCAAAGGTTGGCCCGCTTGATTGAGCACAGTGCCCGCGACAACAAGCGGATGAACCTGGCTGATTTGTTTGATGCTCTGTTTTCAGCAACCCAGAAGGACCGTAGTCCGAATACTTACCTGCAAGAGCTGAACCGTGTGGTGGAAAAGTCACTGTTGCATCACCTCCTCAACCTGGCTGGCGATAAGGAGATCAACCAACAAGTGGCGGCCCATGCTTTGCTGCGCATCCGCAAGTTGGAGGAAGATTTGAACACCCGCGCCTTGGGCGACGTCAACCAGCGGGCACACAATGAGTACCTTCGGGAGCAATTGCGCACCTTCCGTGCTGATCCGGCTACTTTTAAAGTGCCTGCTGGCCCGGCGATGCCGGATGGAGCACCGATTGGTTGTGACTGGGAATAAAATGAGATAAGGCGCTTATTGGACATTTTAATTTGCTCCAATAAGCGCCCCAAAGCACCAAAACGCTTAACTTAGCATCCTTGATCGCAAGGAAATGCTGATACAGTACAAAAAACCTTCCCATTCCCTTTCAAATTTCGTGGCACATTTTTGGGAAAAATATAGCCCTCCCAACCAAACCATTGCCTACGATACAGAATGTGTTTTGCCTGAAAATTACCTCAATCTCACTTTTTCTCTCGGCTCACCTTATTTCCGATCTTTGGAGGAAAATGGAACTTTTACTGCCCTGAATACACCCCAATTGGAAACCTTACATACGGGGCATAATTTTTACAAACACCAATCAGACAACCATATTTTCGGCATCAAATTTTTGCCCGGAGGGCTTTATCCCTTTGTCAATTTTGATTTTGCCACTTTGGCCAATGTCAGTTTAGACATGGCGCTTGTTTTTGGCTCCGACATTCAATTCCTGGCGGAGGAGCTCTATCATTTGCCCGACTTTGAAACACGGGTGGAACGAGTGGAGCGTTTTTTGCAAAAAAAACTCATTGCCTCTCGCCTGCAAAAGTTCCATTTTATTCAGGCGGGCACCCGATTGTTGGCTACTCAACATGTGGATGCAGACATTGCCGATGTGGCTGAACAATTGAACAGCAATTACAAAGCCCTATCCCGGGGCTTTAATGAAGTGATTGGTATACCGCCTAAACACTTTGCCCAAATCCAGCGTTTTGAACGGGCTCTTGAGTTGCTCATTGCCAAGCCAGAATGGACTTGTACCGAAATAGGGTATCATTTGGGGTATTACGATCAGGCGCATTTTATCCGGGAGTTCAAACGATTTGCCCTAAAAACCCCGATGGCTTACCGGGAAAGTATTCGGCCAGTTGAAAAAGAAGCGCAGCATCGCGATTTTCAGCATTTTTTATCGCTTGAGCACTTGCTCCATTATGAGGTCAAAATTTATTAAGCTGATTCTTATTTGTCCAAAATATACAATCCTGTAGGGCGAATATTCGCCAATTTTGCACCTAATAATGTATGAAACAGAATTTACAGTAATGGTTTTGTAAAGGGGAGCGCCGATGCTCCCCTTTTATTTTTAAGCAACATCACAAAGCGCCACCGCTTTGCGCAAACTGTCTAATTTATCTTGAGCAACCGGAATAAATTCCTGCGCCACAAAACCTTTAAAACCCGTTGCCGCAATCGCTTTCATGATTGCAGGGTAATTCAACTCCTGGCTATCGTCGATTTCGTGTCTTCCAGGTACTCCCGCAGTATGGTAATGGCCAAAGTACTTGTTGTATTTTTTGATAGTGGCAATAACGTCACCCTCCATGATTTGCATGTGGTAGATGTCGTAAAGCAACTTCATGTTGGGGTTCCCCATTTTCTCAAGCAATGCTACCCCCCATTCCGTTTTGTCGCATTGGTAATCCTTGTGGTTCACCTTGCTGTTGAGTAGTTCCATCACGATGTTTACGCCCAGTTTCTCCGCTTGTTTAACGATGGGATCCAACCCCTTCGCACAGTTTTCCAGCCCCTCAGCGTCACTTTTTCCACGGCGATTGCCCGAAAAAACAATGATGTTGGGGATGCCTGCGTCCGCCGCTTTTTGCAGCAGTTCGGGGAACATGCTCTGGTACTTGGCGTGGTTGTTGATGTCGTTGAAGCCATCCGTAAGACTGATGAAAGGGGCGTTGCCTATGGCGCAGGTCATGCCGTGCTTTTTCAGAATGGGCCAATCATTTACGCCAACCAATTCAATGGAAGTAATGCCCATGTCTTTGACCTTTTCGGCCATGGCATCTAGTGAAAGGTCATTGAAACACCACTTGCATACGGAGTGCTGGAAAGGTGCTTTAGTATCCATGTTGTTTTCATTTTGTTGATTGCTCCCCAACATGGCACCCATAGCCGGGGCTTGTAAGGCTGCCAAACTCAGCAAACCCGTGTTGATGGCTTCTCGTCGATTCATGCTTTTTGATTTATAGTTTGGAACAAAGTTGAAATAAAATGGGGCTAACCCAATGTTTGGGCAAATTAAGCAAATGAAAGGTCAAAAGAATGTTTAAAGGGCAACAAAAAAATAATTTGAAATTTCATGGACATTGGTTAAATTAGCAGAGTACTTAAAGCCTGATTTATGGCACGTTATAAGGAACTAAAAACACATTAGATAAGTTTGTATAAAAATTGACGAAATAAAGGAGGTAGCAGAAAATCCATTAGAGTATGCACGGGTAAAGCCTTAACCCGAATTAAATCTAGGCACTTAAAACCCTCAACTGCTATGGCATTTATTGGAATCTTATTCGTACTCGGAGTGGTAGTATTACTGATTGCGAGTATGTGGAAACTGTATGAAATGGCTGGTAAGCCTGGCTGGGCATCCATTGTTCCCATTTACAACCAACTGACCCTGTTGGAAATTGTTGGCAAACCTTGGTGGTGGATACTGTTGATGATTATCCCCTATGTAGGCATGATCTGGGGTATCTGGGCATTGAACCTGTTTGTGAAAAGTTTTGGGAAAAGTGAAGGTTATACCATTGGTTGTCTTCTTTTGCCCTTTATTTTCCTACCAATGTTGGCTTTTAGCAAGGACACCCAATTTATTGGGCTGAATGGTGCACCTGCAGCTGCCCGCGTTGACTCTAACGATGACTTACTGGATGATCCAATTTAATTTTTGCTGAATAAACTTTTGAATCTTTTTCTTAGAGGTAGTATGGCTGGCGAAATCGCAATGGCTGTACTACCTCTTTCTTTTTAAAGGCCGAACAAAATCCTGCAAAAACGTGTATATAATTGGGCTGAACCATCAAAGATTCGGAGAAAATTGTACTTTTGCACCGCCCTTAGGGAGGGAAATGAAATAAAGTTACGTTTCCCTTCTTTACCAAAGATTACTTTTGTTTCACTACCATAAAAACTCATCAGCAGCCATGCCATTTGATCTCGACATGCTGAAGGCTCATTATGAGTCGCTTCCCGCAAGAGTAAATGCGGCTAAGCAAGCGTTGGGACGTCCCCTGACGCTCACCGAAAAAATACTCTACGCCCACTTACACGCCGATTCTCCGTTGCAGAGTTATGCCCGTGGCAAGGATTACGTTTTCTTTGCTCCAGACCGGGTAGCCATGCAGGATGCAACGGCACAAATGGCTTTGTTGCAGTTTATGATGTGTGGCCGCAGCAAAACAGCTGTACCCAGTACTGTACACTGTGATCACTTGATCTTGGCCAAAGATGGCGCAAATACCGACCTCAAAACGGCAGTTGACGTCAACTCCGAAGTATACGACTTCCTCTCCGGCGTATCCAACAAATACGGCATTGGTTTCTGGAAACCAGGTGCGGGGATCATTCACCAAACTGTACTCGAAAACTACGCATTCCCAGGCGGGATGATGATCGGTACCGACTCTCACACGCCTAATGCAGGTGGTTTGGGCATGTTGGCCATCGGTGTAGGTGGTGCCGATGCGGTAGACGTGATGGTAGGTATGCCTTGGGAGCTCAAGATGCCCAAGCAAATCGGTGTGAAACTGACCGGCAAACTGAGCGGGTGGGCTTCTCCTAAAGATGTAATCCTGAAAGTAGCCGGTATCCTGACTGTAAAAGGTGGTACGGGTGCAATCGTGGAATATTTTGGCGAAGGCGCACAGTCGATGTCTTGTACGGGTAAAGGTACCATCTGCAACATGGGCGCAGAAATTGGTGCAACCACTTCTACCTTTGGCTACGACGAATCCATGGCTCGTTACTTCCGCGCTACCGAGCGTGATGATGTAGCCGATTTGTGTGATTCAGTAAAAGAATACCTGACTGGCGACGCTGAGTGCTACGCCAATCCTGAAAAATACTTCGATCAGGTGATCGAAATTGACTTGAATACCCTGGAGCCACACGTCAACGGCCCTTACACTCCAGATTTGGCCTGGCCAATTTCTGAGTTTGCGAAAGCGGTAAGAGACAATGGCTATCCACAAAAATTGGAAGTAGGTTTGATTGGCTCTTGTACCAACTCTTCTTACGAGGATTTGGACCGTGCTGCTTCAGTGGCGCGGCAGGCAAAAGCCAAAAAACTGGTGGCCAAAGCAGAATTCACCATCACTCCGGGTTCGGAACAAATCCGTTACACCGTTAACCGCGATGGTCAATTGGCTACTTTTGAAGAAATTGGCGGGGTAGTAATGGCCAACGCTTGTGGTCCTTGTATCGGTCAATGGTCGCGCCATACCGATGATCCAACCCGTGCCAACTCGATCATCACTTCCTTCAACCGCAACTTCTCTAAGCGCAACGATGGTAACCCACAAACCCGTTCTTTTGTGGCTTCACCAGAAATCGTAACTGCATTTGCCATTGCGGGCGACCTGACTTTTAACCCACTGACCGATACCTTGATCAACGAGGATGGTGTAGCTGTAAAACTTGATCCACCAAGTGGAGCAGAATTGCCAGCTAAAGGTTTTGCGGTAGAGGATGCTGGCTACCAGGCCCCTGCTGCTGATTCCAGCCAGGTGGTGATTAGTGTATCGCCTACTTCCAGCCGTTTGCAATTGCTCACTCCATTTAAGCCAATCACCAATGATCAGGTAAAAGGGATGCGCATTTTGATCAAGGCCAAAGGGAAGTGTACCACTGACCACATTTCGATGGCTGGTCCTTGGTTGGAGTTCCGCGGACACTTGCAGAACATCTCTAAAAATACCTTCATCAGTGCCATAAACTACTTCAACGGCGAAACCAATAAGGTGTTGAACCTGGTGACCAATGAATACCATGCGGTACCTGATTCCGGTTTGGCTTACCGCGACGCTGGCGTTAGCACGGTGGTATTCGGGGAAGAAAACTACGGTGAAGGTTCTTCTCGCGAGCACGCGGCGATGCAGCCTCGCTTCCTGGGTGTGAAAGCGGTAGTGGTTAAATCTTTCGCACGTATCCACGAAACCAACCTGAAAAAGCAGGGCATGCTGGCACTGACTTTCGCTAATCCAGAAGATTACGAAAAAATCCGCCAGGATGATTCCATCGATATCGAAGGCTTCGAAACCATGGCACCCGGAAAATCCATCACCATGGTTCTGAACCACTCGGATGGTACTTCTGAAAGCATCGAACTGCTGCATACCTACAACGAGCAACAAATCGACTGGTTGCGCGCAGGTTCAGCCTTGAATAAAATTCGTCAGGAAATGGGCGTGGCGTAAGCACTCATTCCATCTAAGCGAATATATAGGGAAAGCCTCTCAGGAAACTGGGGGGCTTTTCCATTTTAATTCTATCTTTCTGCAAACAAATAAAAACATGCAGTACTTAAAACTTTGCACATTCCTGCTGGCGCTGGGCGTTTTGCTAGGTTGTGAATCTGGAAGCAAAACGACACAAAACAGCAACACCAAAGCCGCCAAAACCTACGCCGCGTTCATTGGCACCTATTCCAAAAAGGAAGGGCACGTGGATGGCAAGGGTGAAGGCATTTATTTGTACCAATTGGATAGTGCTACGGGCTATCTGGACAAAATTGGCGTGCAGGATGGCATCGTCAATCCTTCTTTTTTGACCCTCAGTGCCAATGGCAAATACTTGTATGCCGTGGAAGAAATTGGTTCCGATGTAGATGAAGCAGGCAGGGTAGTGGCTTATCGCCGGGCTGATGATCACCTCGAAAAAATCAACCAACAACCCACCTTTGCCTTTGCGCCTTGCCACGTCAGTACGGATAGCAAAAGCCGTTACGTATTTGTTGCCAACTATGTAGGAGTGATCGCCGTGTATCCCGTTGCGGCAAATGGTGGGCTCGAAGCGGCTACTTTTCACGAAGCATACCAGGGTAAGGGGCCGCATTCCCGGCAAGATGCCCCACATCCGCACAGTGTCAACCTCTCGCCTGATGAGCAATATTTGTATGTGCCAGACCTGGGCACTGACAACATCTACACTTATAAAATCAATTACGATACGCCCCAAAAGCCGTTGACCAAAATCGGAGCGACCAAGGTGCATCCGACCAGCGGGCCTCGCCATTTTACCTTCCACCCCACCTTGCCCAAAGCCTACGTGGTCAACGAACTCAGCTGCACCGTAACCTTAATGAATTGGGATAAAAACACGGGTAAACTGGATACGGTGCAAAGCATCAGCACCCTACCCGCCGATTTTAAAGGCGATAATACCTGTTCCGATTTGCACATCACGTCCAACGGCCAGTTTTTATACGCCGCCAATCGTGGGCACAACAGCATCGTGGGATACCGCATCGACCCCAATACTGGCGCGCTCAGCTTGATTGGTCACGCCTCCACCCAGGGTGAAGTACCCCGCAACTTTGCCATTTCGCCCGACGCTCGCTTCTTATACGCCGCCAACCAGAACTCCGACAACATTGTTATTCTGAGCATCGGCAAGGATGGTGAGCTTAAATACCGGAAGGAAGAGAAGGTGTTTACGCCGGTGTGTGTACAGTTCCAGTAGTGATGAATGATAAGTGATGAACGATGAATTGTAAAACCGCAAATGGTGAACAATTCATCGTTCATCACTTATCATTCATCATTAAAATTAAAGTTTCATCTCCCAGCCCTTCTCATACTCCCTTCCCCACAGCTTCATGGCCGTTTTGTTTTTGAGGATGTGGCCATTGCTGGAGTCGCAGTTCAGGACGCCGCCATTGCGCAGGGCGATATTGCCAAGTTGGGGTAGGAGGGTTGACTTGTGGCCTTCGATGATGGGGCAATTGAGCTTTTCTTTACCCCGGATGCTTTCGACAAAATTATTGAGGTGCAGGCTGTCCAGCAGTTCTCCCATGCCCATGGTATTGGTGCGTTGGGCCTCTTGCAGTTCAGTTTTAACGTCTTTGATCAGTTTGTTCTCCAGGTCGTATACCTTGTAGTCGTCGCCGCCGGGAATGGTCATGGTACCTTTGTCGCCATAAAAAATGACGCCACGGCCGACCCCTTCGCTGTTGAAACCATTACAACTCCGCCCCTCCCAGGTGATGGAAGTGTTGTTGGCAAATTCGAAGGTGATGGTTTGGGTATCGGGTGTTTCCCAGTCGTCTTTGTAGGCAAAACGGCCACCAGCAGAAACCACTTTTACCGGATAATCCAGGCCCATGCCCCAGCGCATCACGTCCAGCTCATGGGTGCCGTTGTTGAGCGCTTCACCAGTACCCCAGTGCCAAAACCAGTGCCAGTTGTAATGCACAAGGTTGTCCTGGTATTCGCGGCGTGGTGCCGGGCCTTGCCAAAGCTCAAAATCCAGATGAGCAGGTGCTGCTACTTTTTTGCCAACACCAATCGGCTTGCGGTTGTTGGCATACCAACCCCGGGCGAAGTAAGGCCGTCCGATGATGCCGTCCTTCAAGGCTTTCATGGCCTCCTGTACCTTGGGGAAGGAGCGGCGTTGGCTGCCCATTTGGGCGAGTTTGCCGTATTTGGCCATGGCTTGCACCAGGATTTCACCTTCTGCGGGGTTGTGGGAACAAGGTTTCTCTACGTACACGTGTTTGCCCGCCTGGAGCGCCATCAAGGCTGCTGGCGCGTGCCAATGGTCGGGAGCTGCGATAAAAATGGCATCAAGGTCTTTTTCCTCCAGCATTTTGCGCACATCTTTGTACCCCTTTGGTTTCTTTCCGCTGACTTTTTCAATCTCAGCGATGGTTTTTTCCAATACCTTTTCGTCAACATCACAAACGAAACCCACTTCCACGTTGGGCATTTTGGCAAACATACGCGCCAGAAAGAAACCCCGGCTGTTGGTGCCAACGGCACCGATAACGACTTTTTCATTGGGTGAAAAGCCCTTGAAGGGAAACAATTCGGGGGCGAGCAGGATCCCCGCTCCGGCTAGAGCCGTATTTTTCATAAAATCGCGACGCTTGGACATGGCTTTTTGGATTTGATGTAGGAAAAAATTAAACCCATTCTATTTCCAGAAAATAAGCACTTCATTTTTCAGCTACTTCTTCCGCTCGGTCACAAAAATCACCAACTCCCTCAATGCCGTTCTTGACTCTGATTCCGGGAAACCATCCAGAATCTCAAAAGCCTCCTGGCGAAATTTCAGCATCACCTGCTCTGTGTATTGAATGCCGCCGCTTTGGCGGACAAAATCGATCACTTCTTTAACTTTTTCCGGGTTTTCGCTGTGGCGACGCACCAGGCCAATGATGTGGCGACGGGTATTGGCATCTGTCTGATTGAGCGCATAGATGAGGGGCAGCGTCATCTTTTTTTCCTTGATGTCGATGCCGAGGGGTTTGCCGACGTCGTCGGTGCCAAAGTCGAAGAGGTCATCTTTGATTTGGAAGGCCAGGCCAATTTTTTCCCCAAAAATACGCATCCGTTCGATGGCGTCGTCGTCGGTAGTGGTAGAAGCGGCACCAGCTTCGCAGGCAGAAGAAATCAGCGAGGCGGTTTTTTGGCGAATGATTTCGTAGTAAATTTCTTCCTTGATGTCGAGGCGGCGGGCTTTTTCAATTTGCAGCAATTCGCCTTCACTCATGGCTTTAACGGCATTGGATACGATTTCCAATACCCTGAATTGTTGGTTGCGGACAGCGAGCAAGAGGCCCTGGGAAAGCAAAAAATCGCCAACCAACACTGCAATTTTATTTTTCCAAAGGGCATTTACGGAAAAAAAGCCCCGGCGTTCCATCGAGTCATCTACCACATCGTCGTGCACGAGGGTGGCAGTGTGCAGTAGTTCGATCAAAGAAGCTGCTACGAAGGTCGGCTCGCCGATTTCGCCACAAATCTTGGCCGCCAAAAAGACAAACATCGGACGTACCTGCTTGCCTTTGCGCCGCACGATATAATAAGTGATCTTGTCCAGCAGCGGAACTGAGCTGCGCATGGATTGTTTGAAGTGTTGCTCAAACTTGGTGAGTTCCTGATCGATTGGCTTCTTGATGGTATCCAGCGACATATCCCAAAGTACGGAAGATAAAGTACTGGGATAAAGGTAAACAAAAGCTGGAAGAGTGCAAGGATATAGATAAAAAGACCTGCCTGCTCCAAAAGATGAATAGCACTTGAACCCCACTGTGGGAAATTCAAGTGCTATCGCAAGAATGAATTAATGATATCATTTTTAAGCCTTACCCTTCAACATCAAGTTCCAGTACATAAAGGGCAGGCCGTATTTTTTCAGAATCCACATGGCAAACAGCTCTTTGGAAGTATCAAAAAACCTGGTGATCATGGGATCACTCGCCCGTTTGTTGTCGTAGTCAAACTCTGCCAATACCATTTTGCCATACCCAGTCACAATCGGACAGGAAGAATACCCATGGTAATCGGGCTGCATCGCTGCACCATCATGACGGATGACGTGCATCAGGTTTTCGACCAAAACTGGTGCCTGTTTGCGCACCGCGGCGCCCGTTTTGGCGGTAGGCAAGCCTGCGGCATCACCCAAAGCAAATACATTGGCATACACATTGTGCTGCAAAGTGTATTGATTTACGTTGATCCAGCCTTTTTGTGGCCCATCCGCTGCTGCAATTTTGGAGCGTTGGATAAAATCAGGAGCTGATTGAGGGGGAGCCAGGTGCAACATATCAAACTCGATCTCCACTTCCGCTTCTGCAACTACTTTTTCCCGTAAAGGCCGGTGCTGGTAGTACAATACGTCTGGTTCGTCCTGATGGGCCATGATTTTGAAGGTTGCCTTGTGGTTAGGGCCGTCTACTTTGGTCAGTGCATGGAAAAAGCGCAGTTGTATATCCTTGCGTTTGACCACCTCCATAATGGTACTTTTGAATGGCTCTGTGCCGAAAATAACACTGCCGGGAGTGATAAAGGTGATGTCGGTTTTATCACGCTTCTTGGTACGACGGAAGTAATCGTCGGCCAGGTACATAATTTTTTGGGGCGCGCCGCCACATTTGATTGCAGTAGCTGGCGATACGAAAAGAGCCGTACCACCTTGAAAGTTTTGTAATACTTCCCAGGTGTAGTTCGGGTTGACATAGTTGCTACAAACGTTGTTTTTATTGATGGTTTCGGCTAGGCCCTCCACTGCATTGAGGTTCATCTGGATGCCAGGGCAAGCCACCAGGTAGTCGTAAGTTACAATACTGCCGTCCTGCAATGTCACTTTATTGGCATCGGGATCAAGTTCCTGTACCCCTTGTTGGATCCAGGTTGCGCCGGATGGAATCACCGACGCCATGTCGCGTTCGGTTGCTTTATAGTTGTAGGTGCCAGCCCCAACGAGGGTCCAGGCGGCCTGATAATAGTGTTTTTGAGCTGGGTCGATCAGTGCAATGTCCAGTTTGCGGTCTTTCCGCAAAAGTTGCGCAGCCACGGTAACTCCTGCTGTTCCGGCACCGATGATGACGATTTGATGATGCTTTTCCATAAAGCCAATGTGTTGTATAGTGGGGCAAAAATAAATGTTCATTTTTTGGAGCCATAGGATTAGATAAGACACTTGAAATGAAACGTTTACTCATCTAATCCTATGGCAAAATGAACAATTTATTTTTTTATCGCCCCTGTGTGCGTGAATGAAGTGCTTCTTGCGTTTGTAGTATAAAATTACCCCTAATGAAAAGCCCAATCCGTGACCTCGGTCACACAAGCTGAAAATAACTTAGTAAAGAGGCAGCTAAGATCCCGGTAAAGACTGTACTTTTACGCTCGCAAATAAGACCACTCATGCAAGTCCTACCCGGCAAAAGTTACCCTTTGGGTGCTACTGTACATCCTGAAGGTGTTAATTTTAGCTTGTACGCTCGAAATGCGACAGCAGTGGAACTTCTGCTGTTTGATGCAAAGGATCATCACCGACCGAAGCAAATCATTACCCTTTCGCCCAAGTTCAACAAAACTTTTTACTACTGGCATTGCTTTGTCCCTGGCCTTGAGCATGGGCAAGTGTATGCTTATCGGGTATACGGACCATACAATCCCGAAATTGGGATGCGTTTTGATAGCCAAAAAGTATTGCTCGACCCCTATGCTCTGGCGGTGGTCACCGATACCTGGGATCGGGAAAAAGCCCGCCACGCTGGTGACAATTGTGCAACTGCCCTAAAAGGAGTTGTGGTGGACCCTTACCTCTACGATTGGGAAGACGATACGCCGCCCAATCACACGTTTGAGCGGACGATTATTTACGAATTGCACGTGGGTGGATTTACCAAAGATCCTTCTTCGGGTTTGCCTACTGAAATGCGGGGCACCTATCGGGGCTTGATTGAAAAAATCCCGTATTTGCAATCATTAGGGATCACTGCAGTTGAACTTTTGCCCATCCAACAGTTTGATTTGTATGATGCGCCCGCAGGACGACTCAATTATTGGGGCTACAGTCCAATCTCATTTTTTGCCCCCCACAACGGCTACGCGGTTGGTCAAGACCCACTGGGTGCGCTGGACGAGTTTCGGGATATGGTCAAAGCGCTGCACAAAGCGGGCATCGAAGTGATTCTGGATGTGGTGTTCAACCATACCGCCGAGGGTGATGAAAATGGCCCCACTTTTTCCTTGAAAGGCCTGGGCAATCGCACCTATTACATGTTGTCTGACGATAAAAAGCACTACAAAAATTTCAGCGGTACTGGTAATACCATCAATGGCAATCACTCCGTGGTGCGGCGGATGATCCGGCACTGCTTGCGTTACTGGGCGGGTGTGATGCGGGTAGATGGGTTTCGTTTTGACCTGGCTTCCGTATTAAGTCGCGATAGTGATGGTCGGCCTATGGCCAATCCCCCTCTTTTGTGGGAAATAGAATCCGATCCGGTTTTGGCCTCCAGCAAGCTCATTGCCGAGGCGTGGGATGTGGAATTGTATCAGGTCGGCAATTTTGTGGGTGACCGTTGGGCAGAATGGAACGGAAAATTTCGCGACCGGGTCCGGTCTTTTATCAAGGGAGATCCTGGTTATGCTGAGGCTACTGTGCAATGCTTGTCGGCCAGTCCTGATCTGTTCCGCACCGAGGAGCGCAACCCCAACCGCAGCATCAATTTCACCACCTGTCACGATGGTTTTACCCTGAATGACCTGGTGAGTTACAATCAGAAACACAATCTGGCCAACGGTGAGGGCAACCGGGATGGACACAACGACAACCGCAGCTGGAACTGTGGAGAGGAAGGCCCCACTGACAATCCGGAGATAAACGCCCTGCGTTTGCGGCAAATCAAAAACTGCTTTGCTATCCTCCTCCTGGCTCAGGGAACCCCCATGATCCTGATGGGGGATGAAGTGCGGCGCAGCCAAGGCGGCAACAACAACGCTTACTGCCAGGACAATCCAACCAGCTGGTTTGACTGGACTCAGGTAGAAAAAGAAGCCGATCTCTTGCGTTTTGTAAAAGAGATGATCCAGATCAACATGAGTTCGCCTTATTTTCAGGAGTCCCACTTCCTTAACAGTCACCATACCACCGTACGTTGGCATGGGACCATGCCTGGGGAACCCGATTGGGGTGAAGATTCGCGCAGTTTGGCTTTCTCTCTACACAATCCGGATTACGAGGAAGAAATTTATGTAATCCTGAATGCTTATTGGGAGCCGCTGGATTTTGAATTGCCGCCACCTTCCAGCCCCCAAAGTAAGGGCTGGTACCGTTTGGTGGATACCGCTTTGCAGAGCCCGGAGGACATCAACAGTATCCCTCCAAAAAAACCTTTGAGTAAAAGCATTTACGAAGTGGCAGCACGTTCGGTATTGGTGTTGCAGTCCAAGGGTGCTTTTGCCCCAGTCAATTCCTTTGGGCAAGAATTGACTTATGACCGCTTGGTGAGGGATGAATGAGCAATTAAACCTATTTTTGCCTCAAGCTTATTTAAGTTTTTTTGGCTTGTTTATAACCCGAACAAAAAAATTAAATAAGCGCTCAAAAATACCACGAACACATGAGTCGGATTTTATACTATTTGGTTCTGTTGCCCTTGTCCAAACTGCCCTTGGCGGTGCTTTATCGGCTTTCCGATTTTTTGTATCTTTTTTTATACCGTGGCATGGGCTACCGTAAAAAAGTAGTGTTGAGCAATTTGCGCAATTCATTCCCCAATAAAAGTGCCAATGAAATTAAGGGCATGGCTGACGAATTTTACCGTTTCTTTTTTGATTTGATGGTTGAAACCATTCGTTTGTTCTCCATGCCAAAAGCCGAATTGTTGGAACGCTGCATTGTGAACGACATCGATGTGTTTGATCGTTTTGCCCAAAACGGCCAACAGGTCATCATTGCAGGTGGGCATTATTGCAATTGGGAATTGGCTGCAATGTCCATTTGTTATCAAATTCCTCATACGGGAGTGGCCATTTACCACCCATTGAAGAATAAATTTTTGAACGATAAACTGCAGAAATCCCGTAGTCGCTTTGGTATGGAAATGGTGCCTACTAGGGATGTAAAAAACTTTTATGCTGAAAATCATCAGCGTACTATTGCTACCATTTTTGGAACGGATCAAGCACCTTCCAATGAGCGTAATGCCTACTGGACGATGTTTTTAAGCCAGGAAACTCCAATATTTTGGGGTACAGAGCGGTATGCAAAGCAGTACAATTGTCCAGTTATCTTCCTCAAGGTTACTCGGCTAAAACGTGGGTATTTGAAGGTGAATGCGGAACTGGTTTGTACCGACTCACAAACCATGCCTGAAGGGGAAATCACTGAGGCGCATACTCGGATTCTGGAAAAGATCATCCTGGAACGGCCAGAATACTGGCTATGGACACACCGTCGTTGGAAACGTACCCGCCCGGATGATGTGCCGCTACATGGGCTTCAACAAGCGGATAATTAATCGCCTGTATTTATCGTTTTAGCTTGCAAAAAAATCCCTATGCAAAGTCTCTTGCTCTATGTTGTGGTGGCACTGACCCTGGTGTTTGTTACCCCTGAAAAAACCCAACCGGAGGTCTGCCTCTCTGCCGAAGAATTCAAAATTTACGAGCAACTCAATGCTTACCGCAAGCTGTACAAACTGCCTAAAATTCCCCTCTCTGCTTCTATGACCATTGTAGCTCAGGCCCATGCTAAAGACTTGCAGGACAACCAACCCGTCAAAGGCAATTGCAACCTGCACAGTTGGTCGGACAAAGGGGAGTGGACGGCTTGCTGCTATACCAACGATCACGCTCAGGCCAAATGTATGTGGGACAAACCCCGGGAACTGAGCAAGTACAAGGGCGATGGTTTTGAAATTTCTTACTGGCAGAGCGATGGTGCAAATGCAAACGCAGCCATAGCAGGTTGGAAAAAAAGTACGCCCCACAACAACATGATGATCAACCGCGACATTTGGAAAAAACTAAGCTGGAATGCCTGTGGGGTTGGTTTGTATGGAAACTACGCTGTGGTGTGGTTTGGGCGCGAAGTTGACCCGGCCGGTGAGGCTAAAAAATGCCAGTAAAAGTTGAGAAGTTGAGGCAACTGCAAGCAACTTTGACAAAACAGGGGCCGCTCTTTTGCTAAGAACAGCCCCTGCATAAAATCAGGGATTAACACAATCAGGGACAACCCGATCCATCCACATCACCTTTGATGAAATAAACAAGTTGCAGTCCCCAAAGGCTGGTACTGAAATTTGGGATAATGTTATGGGAATATATTTTGCCATTGCCTTGCAATAGGGTCGCATGTCGAATTCCAGAGAGTGCACCCCCTTTGCCTTGCAGTGCGCGCATGACCAGCACTATGTCAAAGGTGGTTACTCCAAAAGACTGGTTCATATCAGCGGCGCTTAAAGCAAGGCCTTCAAGCTGGCGAATACCAAGAATGTGATGATTCATTTTGACCATATCCAGCACCGAAACAGCACGAAAGGTATCGATGGTTGGCAAACTGTTTTTGAGACTCAGCTGATAGGTACGACCCGTTGGAACATTTCGGAAAGTAAAAAAACCAGAGGAATCTACTGCTTGTTCCAAGGTTTGGCCATTTAGTGTATCGGTCAAAACCACGGTTTGGCCTGAAACTGGCCAAAAATTGAAACATTGCAGGCTTCCGCTAATGATTCTACTGGAATCCACCTGTGCAGATACAGTACTCAATAGGGAAAAAGAGATGATAAAGCTCAATATTGTTTTCATAATACCTTATGCTAAATGTTGATTAAAATAATGTGTGGTGCCTCAACGAGCCACCAACACTTTTTTCATAACCACGCCGCTTTCAGCGACCACTTTCAGGAGGTAAATCCCGTTGGGAATACCAGCCAGGCTCAGGCTGCGTTGAGGCACCAAAACGCCACTCAGCGCTTTTCCATCTATCTGCAAAAGCTGCACGCTGCGCAAGGGTAAATCACCATAGTCGAGAAACAATTGATCACGAGCAGGTTGGGGATATACCCGAATACGTGCATCCAGGTACGGATCATAAACCGAGGTGCTAAGTCCTTTTTTAGCCGTTGGCGTACTGGGCAAAGGCGTCACCGGGATGATTTGATCAGCGTTATTGATCAATCGAACATTCTCGATGCCCAACTGAATTTTAGGGTTTTCTTCCTCCCGCAGGTTCAAAATGACATCCTCGATGGTTATTTTTACTTTGCCGATGCGGCCATAACCACTTACGTTGCGGCCATCTGTA
Organism: Haliscomenobacter sp.; assembly: GCF_965225875.1. Classification (GTDB taxonomy): domain Bacteria; phylum Bacteroidota; class Bacteroidia; order Chitinophagales; family Saprospiraceae; genus Haliscomenobacter. Next base: position 3,634,749 of record NZ_CBDDBS010000002.1, read on the forward strand.
CGGGTTAAAGCAACATCAATGCGGCCTTCAACAGGGTTGTTGCGCTGAAAGGCAATCAGGTTTTGTCCCAGAGTGCCCAGCCAGGAGCTTTCTGCGCTAAAACTCAGTTCGGTTTCCTGCACTTGGGCAGGGTCGTAACTGACGCTGAAAGCAAGCCCATAAACGTTTTCAGCCACTTTATCTGCTGTACCCAATTCGAGTGGGAACCATTGCCCTGGGCCGCTCAGTACTGTGTCTGCGTCGATGAATAAGGACGCACCACTACCGCGAATTTCGGGTTGATACAACTTGGGCAAACCATCGCCGTGCTCGCGCTGCCAGTTGCGGGCCAGGGCAGTGGTATCCGCTGCGTCGATCTGGCCATTGCCGTCGGCGTCCACAAAAGCGAGGTCAATATTGGTGTTGATGAGGGTAGTCCCCCATTTCTGGGTATTGTGGCGCTCCCAGGTGATTTGGGCATTGGGGCGGGCAGTTCCACGGGTACCATACGCGAGGCCCAGTGGTAAGAGGTCGAATTGATCTACAACTCCGTTGCCATCAGCGTCGCCAGGCCAGATGCTTGGCGCAGTAATGACTGCTCCACCGTAGGTCAGGAAGGGAATGAGGTTTTGTTGGGCATCCACTGCTAAAGGAGGTAAGGTGCCGGGACCAAAGGTTATTTGAGTAGAATCGCCACTGAATTTGGGCGTGAAACAAACCTCAAACAAGGTCTCTCCTGAAAAAGCGATTGCACTTGGACTGAACACTTTTACAAATCGCAATTCTCCATTGGTCACATTGCCTAATCCAAGGGTGTTGATGTCAATGATGTTGGGCATGGTGTAATTGATCCTTTGGAAGCTAAGCGCCTGAGGGTCCCAACGCAGCCCAAATTGTAGGCCATACAATTGTTTAAAATTGTCTGCAATAACCGGAGTACAAAAAACCTCACCAGTGCTGGCTATCGTGCTTTGCACAAGCAGACGGGGTTTGAAGGGATCAGGATATACAATGGTGTCCTGCGGAATGGTGTCCTGCGGTACCGGATAGCAGTTGGTGGCGCTCAAGCCGAACAATGAACCGATGCAGCCATTGGAATCCGTAACGGTTAAGCTATACAGGCTGTCTTTGGCCATGCGGATGGAGCTGGAGTTGACGCTGGTTTGTTTAAACCCATTGCTCCACTGAAAGACATATCCACCGGGCACATCTATACTACTTACGATAATGGTGGCGCTTTGTTTGCTGCTGTCGTCACAAACGACCCTGGAGTAAAGATAGATTGCTCCAGAGCCAGGAGCGTTGACGGACACCGCTACCAAAGCGGGAATGGTATCCCGATTCTGGTCGCTTACCCACAACTGATAGTCACCCGGAAGGGCACTACTGATGTTCGCTGTTTGAAAAGTCATGCCTTTGCCCGTCCAAAAATATCGGTAAGGCGGCACACCTCCACTTACACTTACGCTTGCACTAGCCAATGAATCCTTGCAGCTATTCATAGCCGAACAAATTTGGGTAAAGCGCAATGGGTTTGGAGCAGAATGGCTTTTTAAATTGAGCTTAAGGCCAATCAAACCTGTGATTGCTTGGGATCGATTGTTCCGGTATACTACTTCACTAGGTACAGGAGCATTGCTAAAACTTACGGTAGTGGTTGCTGCAGTTTTGTTTTTCACTACAAAGAGTAAGGAATACAAACGGGCGCCGTCGGGAAGATAAAAGCTGTCCAACCGAGTCCAGGAAAGGCTCAGTAGCCCCTTACTGATGTTTGGTGAGCCAAAGCTGAAATTGCTTTTTTTCAATTCGGGAAGGCCAAAGTTGCGCACATCCAGCAATTGCAACACACTGGTGTCCCACTGGGTAGTGTATTGCAGCCCAATCGTGTTTGCATAGTTGCGCACTCTGACGTCCAGCAACACAGTATCATTGCTGCTGGTATCGGTTCGGGTCAGGTAAATGTTCAGACAATCGGCGCTTTGGGCACTCAATTGTACGGCGAACAAAACCAGGAAGGTGAATAATGCATAAAAACGTTGCATGAGATCTTTCTTTTGTTGGGACAAAGTTAGGGGCAAAGTGTTTGGCGGTAAAGGACAAAAAAATGAAATTATAGCACAAAAAAATAGTAATAAACAATTAAAACTTTGTAAATCAGTTTTATATTAAAATAATTATAGAAGAATGAAAAAGAACCGTTTCCTCGATTTGTACCAAAATTTCCCTGCAAAAGAACGAAAGCAATTTGTTTTGTACGTGCACTCGGTTTTTTTTAACCAAAATAAAAACCTGCAAGCCTTAATAGAAGTGATTGAGCAATGTATAAAGACCAAAAAGGCAGTAGATAAGCGAGAAGTGTATATCCTATGTTTTCCTCAAGAAGCTTACAATGAATTGAAATACAATAACCTTGTTTCTGACTTGTTGTACCTGTTTTACGATTTTTTAGCCCAAAGTCGCTACACCCGGGAAAAGGTGCTGCAAAAACAATTGCTGATTCGCACCTTGCTCGATCAGGAATGCTTGGAGCCCTGTGTCATGCACTTGGAACGTTATGCTCAACTGCAAGAGGCTCAGAGCTGGCAAGACAGCAATTATTGGTATGCTGCCTATCAACTACAGGACTTGCAGGATCAGCACTTGATGAGCCAGGAAAAAAGAACCTATACTCCTCACCTGCAATCGCGTAGTGATGCCCTGGATCGGTATTATCAACTCGAAAAAATAAAAATCGCCTGTGATATGGCCAGTCGCAGCACTGCAGTAAAGGCAAATTATCACTGTGCTTTTATTGATGACATCATCCATTGGTACCAGGATCATCCGCAGGAATTGGCCAGTTTCCCTGCTTTTCAGCTCTATCTGGCGGCTTTCAATATGTTTACGCGCAATGACGAGGGAGCTTATTTGCAACTCAAAAATTTGTTACAAACCCATCTTAAACTGATTCCACAGCAAGAGCTTCGCCTCTTGTATACCTACGTGCTCAATTTTGCAGTGTTGCGCATCAATTCTGGAGAAACCAAGTACTATCAGGAAATCCTGCTATTGTATAAACTGCTCCTGGACGAAGCAATCATTTTTAAAAATGGCACCCTCACCCAATGGACTTTTACCAACATTATTACTGCAGGTATCCGCACCAGGGATTACGAATGGACCGAACGTTTTATCGAAGATTACCAGCACTACCTGGCCCCCGATCTACGCCAAAATGTTTACACATACAATCTGGTTAATTTATATTTTGAAAAAAAAGATTACCATTCCGCTTTGCGTAAATTGCACAATGTAGAATTTACAGATGCCTTTTATCACCTTTCTGCCAAGTTGATTCAACTCAAAACTTATTATTTATTGGCCGAACATGAAGCGCTGCTGGCGCTCATCAATGCTACGCGTCGTTTTGTGCAACGCAATCGGCAATTGTCAGATTATCAAAAAAAATCCAGCCTCAATTTTTTACATATTTTACAGCGGTTGAGCCAGTTATACTATGCCGCTATGAATATTAGAGACGCGGGAAAATTTAAAAAACAATTGGAAAATGACCTCGAAGCCTTGCAACCACTAGCCAACAAACAATGGTTGGAAGAAGTATTTGAGCAAAATTTTTCATTTGCAACAAAACATTGATAACTTGTGTGCTGTAATTAGGGTCTTGTAGTTTTACTGTTTCCCGAATCAATGCAAATATCATTTTTTATATTTGTTACACATTTATATTCTTAACCATTTCTTCTTTTTCCCAAAAAGCATGACCTTTTACCAGTTTTTTCGTCACAAATAAAAAAACACGTGATGGAAGTAGGAGAAATCTACATTCAGCCAGAAGAAGGACGAGCTTTACTAGACGTGAAGAATGACAAACCACAGATAGTTAGCTTAATTGTACAGGACAAGCTGGGAAAGCCTTGTTATGAACAGCAATGGACATTGGAACTCGGCAAACATAGCCTGCAGTTCCCAATTGCCGATTTAAAAGCAGGAACCTATTTTGTATGGCTGCACTATGCAGACAAGACCAAGATGAGTTCTTTCAAAATCACCGCCAGCTCCGGAACAAAGCTGGAAACCAAAAAAAATTCTTTAGGAAGTCTTAAGTTTTTTTCTTGGTAACCTTGGATCTTGTTTTTTTCCCTCTATTTTTTAAATCGATCTTCCAAGATTCTTTGACCTCGTTCAAATCCTCCAAGTTCCCGTAGGCCCAAATGAGCTATAGTCACTTCAATCAAACGATCCGGGTCGGTTTCGTAAGGGGCGAAATATTGCCCAGCTTCCAGAAATACCCGGCGCGGTGCCAAACCAATCAACTCAGAACCAGTAACTTCAAAACCAAGCCGCTGGGCTTCCTCGCGACAAGCCTCAAAAGCGAGATGTAGTGGAGTTTGATCCAGGTCGGTGATGTTCATCGATACTTGGGCTTTGCCGTAAGCGGGCATGTACCACCCGATTGCTTTCACCCCCGGGCAGCGGCCAGGAAAGCGCTGCTTGATCCCATTCTCGTCGCGCTGAACATAGCCACTTTCCCTTACTTTTTCGGCAATGCGTTGGGCAACTTTTTGATCTTTGGTGTTCAGATTGACGTTGTAGGCGATCAAAAATTTACGGGCACCCAATACGGTAGCCCCGGCGGGGAATGGCCCTTCGGTCGGCCCGTAGTCAGGATACCATTCTGGCTGCACAATTTTGGTCGCCAAGCCCTCGTATTCGCCCTGGCGGATATGGGCCAAATTGCGTCGATGGGGCGCGGTCGCTGCGTATTCGTACAAATACACGGGAATGCTCAGTTCAGCTCCAACCCTTTGCCCCAATTGCTGGGCCAGGTTTACTACTTCTGGCATCGACAAGCCATTGATGGGGACCAGCGGGCATACGTCCGTTGCCCCAATCCGGGGGTGAGCACCCTGGTGCTGGCGCATGTCGATGACCTGTGCGGCGGTTTTGATAGCCTGAAAAGCGGCCTCAACAACTGCAAGGGGAGCACCAACAAAAGTCATCACCGTACGATTGGCATCAAACCCTGGATCAACATGCAAAAGATTTACTCCTTCCACCTGGCGGATAGAAGCAGCAATTGTTTCGATCCGTTCAGGATTGCGGCCTTCACTGAAGTTGGGTACACATTCTAACAGTGGTTGTTCATAGACTTGTTGCATATCCAGCAGGATTTGGGTGGACTCAAATTAAATGTTAAATATCTGTTTATATAAGTTAATTTGACCTATCTTTCGCCAAATTAATATTGCCCCATACCCCTACTTTAACAAATTCACCGGACAAATTATACATCCTGAAATGAACGTTGCCGCATACATCGACCACACGCTACTGAAACCGGATTCGACCCTGGACAATATTCGCCAACTCTGTGCTGAGGCGCGGGAATACGGTTTTGCCGCCGTATGTATTCCACCTTATTATGTGCACGACGCTGCGCGTTGGTTGGAAGATGCGCCCGAAAAAATTCAGGTTGCGACCGTAGTTGGCTTTCCACTTGGTTATTCCAGTACCATTGCAAAAGTAGAAGAAATCAAACGTGCCATCGATGATGGTGCGGATGAAATAGATGCTGTCATCAATTTGTGTGCAGTGAAAAATCAATTGTGGTCGCACGTGCGCAGCGATGTAGACAGCCTGATCACTGCTAGCCGTATGAAGGGCAAAAAAATTAAAATCATCCTCGAAACGGCGATGCTTACCCCTGCGGAATTGGAGCAAGCTTGTGCCGTGATGGCGGAGTTGGGACCAGATTTTGCCAAAACCTCCACTGGATTCAATGGTGGTGGCGCTACCATTGAAGTAGTAAAGCGCATGGGTGAATTGCTCCAACACAAAATCGCCATCAAAGCATCAGGGGGGATTCGCAACTTTGCCGACGCCAAGGCCATGATCGAGGCGGGGGCTACCCGGATTGGGACTTCATCGGGTGTTGCCATTGTCAAAGGAGAGACTGGCGAAGGGGCTTACTAGCCTTAGCCCCTTGGGCAAAATGAAACACTTATTTTTTTCGCCCTAAGTTTTTGTACTTTTGCAAAAAAAAGACATGCAACGCATCCTTATTGCTTTGTTCATGCTGATAATGAGCTTCGGTGCAGCGAAAGCACAGGGGCTGCAAAACATCCAAATCAAAGAAGATCCAGCCATTAGTAACTTGATGAGCCAGTATGTAGAGGGCAATAAGCAAAGACCTTACATCAATGGGTGGCGATTGCAAATTTTAGCAACTACCGACCGGCCTAAGCTGGATGAAACCTTGAACAATTTCAAAGCCCAATATCCGTTTGTACCCGTGACCTGGCTGCACGAACGGCCTTATTATTTGTTGCGGGTAGGTGCCTATCACAGCAAACTACAAGCAATGAGTTTGCAACAACTATTGAAAGGCCCCTATCCTGGATCTTACTTGGTGCAAGACAGTCAAATTAGTCCCATTGATTTCATTGGATATTAGAAGAACTTGAGTTATGCTGGGTAAATTCACCGGGACAAAAACAATCGATTGGGTTGCTTTTTCCGTTTATTTGACGCTGGTTGTCTTTGGGGTATTGATGATTTATGCCTCCACCTATATCGAGTACGAGAAGTATGGATTCATGCGCTCTTCGGTGGGTAGGCAGTTGATCTGGATGGTCATTTCGGCCGTGGCTTTTGGCGTTATCCTTACCCTTGACTGGAAAATCTGGCAGCTCCTGGCCTATCCTTTGTATACCATCTCCATGGTTTTGCTACTTGGTGTGCCATTTTTTGGTACGGAGATTCATGGTAACCGTTCCTGGTATATCATTGGGGGTATGTCATTTCAGCCTTCCGAGCTTGCCAAATTGACCGCTGCATTGGCAATGGCTTCGTTCTTGAGTACGCCCAGTACCAATTTAAAAAGTTTCCGCAGCCAGATTATTGCATTTGGGATGTTGTTGATCCCGATGGGTTTGATTTTGCTGCAAGGTGACCTTGGCTCGGCCATTGTGTTTAGTTCCTTTTTGATAGCAATGTACCGTGAAGGGTTGTCGCCCAACTATTACATTGGAGGCTTTGCGATTTTAGCCATCCTGCTTTTAGGTTTGATGTTCGACCCTGTGATCGTTTCCATTGTTATCATGAGCTTAGGTTTGTGGTACTTGAGTACCTTATACAAAGAACAAATTCTCTCTCAAAGGATCATCTCAGGCGTTTTTATTGCTGCCGTAAGCGCCTGGTGGTTTGATAAAGGATTGTATAGTTTGGCCGTGCTGGCTTCAGCATATTTGATCTGGGGTTTGATCTACGCCAGCCGCAAGGGCGTGCGAGAGGTAGGGACCGCTGCATTGGCCATTGTTTTGGCAGTTGGCATGTGCTTTTCGGCCAACTATGCGGTGTTTAAAGTACTCAAACCCCATCAGGCTGACCGGATTCTGGTGTGGTTAAAACCCGAAACTTGTGCCGATTGTAAGTCGATGTACAACTTCATGCAATCCAAAACGGCCATTACTTCGGGCGGTTTATTGGGTAAAGGGTTTTTGCAGGGCAGTATGACCCGTTACAGTTATGTGCCAGAACAACCTACCGACTTTATTTTTTGTACGGTGGGTGAGGAGCAAGGGTTTATCGGGGCGATTGGGATCATCGGGCTGTTTTTGGTCCTGATGTTGCGCTTGACGGTGATTGCTGAGCGACAGCGCTCCAATTTCGCCAGGGTATATACTTATTGCTTTGTTGGCATATTGTTCATCCACTTTTTCATCAACATCGGAATGACCATCGGGGTGACGCCCATGATCGGTATTCCTCTCCCGTTCATCAGTAGAGGTGGTTCATCTTTGTTGGCTTTTTCAGCCATGATGGCCATTGTTTTAAAGATGGACCGGGATCGTTACCGTTTATAGTTATGTTTTCATTCGACATCCAACATAAAGACCCACAATCTTCGGCGCGGGCCGGACTCATTCAAACGGCGCATGGGGCCATTCAAACCCCCATCTTTATGCCCGTGGGTACCGCAGGTACAGTTAAAGCCGTGCACCAACACGAATTGGAGCAAGAGATAAAGGCACAAATCATTCTGGGCAATACTTACCACCTTTATTTGAGGCCAGGGATCGATATTTTGCAGCAAGTAGGCGGTTTACACAAATTTAATGGCTGGAACCACCCCATCCTCACCGATAGTGGAGGGTACCAGGTGTATTCTTTGGGCAATACCCGCAAAATCAAAGAAGACGGAGTCACTTTTCGTTCCCATATCGATGGCTCACCACATTTTTTCTCCCCTGAACGGGCCATCGACATTCAACGCATCATTGGTGCCGACATCATCATGGCTTTTGATGAATGTACCCCTTACCCTTGTGAATACGGCTACGCCAAAAAGTCGATGGAAATGACGCACCGCTGGCTGGCGCGTTGTTGTGCCCGCTTTGACAGCACGGAGGGTTTGTATGGGTACGAACAAACCTTGTTCCCCATCGTACAAGGCAGCACTTACCCCGATTTGCGCATCCAATCCGCCGAGGCGATCGCTTCTTTCAACCGACCTGCCAATGCCATCGGTGGCCTTTCAGTAGGTGAGCCTGCTGAAGACATGTACGCCATGACCGAGTTGGTTTGTGGCATTTTGCCAGCCGATAAGCCACGTTACCTGATGGGTGTGGGTACTCCGGTCAATATTCTGGAGAGTATCGCCCTGGGCATCGATATGTTCGATTGTGTTTTGCCCAGCCGCAACGCCCGCCATGGCCTGCTTTACACCGCCGACGGTATCCTGAACATGCGCAATGCCAAGTGGAAAGACGATTTTTCACCCATCGATGCGAATAGTCCCTGCCACAGCAGCCGCTTTTACTCCAAAGCTTACCTGCGGCACTTGATCCACAGCAATGAAATTTTGGGGATGCAGATTGCAACGCTGCACAATTTGTCCTTTTTCTTGTGGCTGGTGGGCGAGGCACGGGCGCACATTCAGGCGGGTGATTTTAGGGAATGGAAAGAAGGAATGGTGCCGAGATTGGAGGCAAGGTTATAGTATTTTTTTGCTCAAATAATAAAAACTTTAAGTTTTCCACACACTGGTTTTTCCGCGATAAAAGCTTTAAGTTTGTCGTTTGTCCGTAAGCAGCGAATATCACCATCATGGCAGAACCCAAAGATCCATCGATCAAAAAAAATGTAGGCTTGACAGGTCGGAAACCCCGTGGAAAAAACGAGGACTTATCGACTTTTGTCTACGGCAAAGTGCCGCCACAGGCCATTCCTCTGGAAGAAGCCGTATTGGGGGCCTTGATGATTGATAAGGATGCCTTGACTGCTGTATTGGACATTCTCCAGCCCGAAAGTTTTTACCTGGATGCACATCAGTTGATTTACCGGGCCATGCTGCGTTTGTTCGAACGCTCACAACCGATTGACTTGCTTACCGTTACTGAGGAGCTCAAAAAAACGGCCCACCTTGAAGCCATTGGTGGCCCTTATTACCTGGTGGAATTGACCAACAAAGTAGCTTCTTCGGCCAACATCGAATACCACGGGCGACTCATCGCCCAAAAGTTCATCCAGCGGGAATTGATCCGGGTTTCCAACGACATCATCCGCAATGCTTACGAAGATACCACCGATGTATTTGACCTCCTGGATGATGCCGAGCAAGGGCTCTTTTCCATTGCTGAAAAAAACATGAGCCGCAGCTATGATACCATGAGTTCCCTGGCAGCCAAGACCCTCAAACAAATGGAGGAACTCAAGGGTAAGGAAGATGGTCTTACCGGGGTCCCCACAGGGTTTGTGGATTTGGACCGGATTACCTCGGGCTGGCAACCTTCTGACTTGATCATCATGGCGGCACGCCCCGGTATGGGTAAGACCTCTTTGGTACTTTCTTTGGCTAAAAATGCCGCCTTGGACTACCAAAAAGGGGTAGCCGTATTTTCCCTGGAAATGGCCTCGATCCAGTTGGCACAACGTTTGATTTCTATGGAATCGGAAGTGCCGCTCCATAAAATGCGCAACGGCCAACTCGAAGAAGACGAATGGAAGCGCCTCAAGGAGGCCATCGAGCGCATCAGCGATGCGCCTGTATACATCGACGATACACCAGGGATCAACATCTTTGAACTCCGCGCCAAATGCCGCCGGATGAAGATGCAATACGACATCCAAATGATCATCATCGACTACTTGCAGTTGATGAGTGGTGGCGGCGAAGGAAGCAAAGGGGGTAACCGCGAACAGGAAGTTTCCGCCATCTCGCGTGCGCTCAAAGGCCTGGCGAAGGAATTGAGTGTACCCGTAATCGCTCTGTCGCAGTTGAGCCGGGCGGTGGAAACGCGGGGCGGGAGTAAGCGGCCGCAGTTGTCGGACTTGAGAGAGAGCGGGAGTATTGAGCAAGATGCTGATATGGTGACATTTATATATAGACCAGAATATTATCAGATCCTCGAAGACGAACAAGGCCAATCCCTCAAAGGCATCGCCGAAATCATCATCGCCAAAAACCGCCATGGGGCCCAGGATACGGTGCGACTAAAATTCACCGGCGAATTTGCACGCTTCAGCAACCTGGACGACCCTGACTTTGGCAGTTTCCCCAGCGACGTGTTCAGCAACCCACTGCCCAGCAACATCATTACCATGCCCTCACGTTTCAACGATGAGGAGGATATTCCATTCTGATTTCACAGGATAAAACACCCATTTTGCAGACAAAGCCTCTCGATTTGCCAATCGTTTGGGTGGAGGATTTTTAGAGGCAGTATTTTTGGTTCATCACAACCAAGCAATCATGTACTGTATCGAAACCACCCACTTAAGCCACCAATTTGCCCCGGGCAAAAACATCCTGGACGACATCAATCTCCAGGTGCCTACAGGTAGCATTTACGGTTTTTTGGGTCCCAATGGCGCCGGCAAAACCACGACGCTGCGCCTGATTTTAGGCCTACTCAAAAAACAAAAAGGGGAAATCCACATCTTTGGCCAAAGCCTGGCCCAAAACCGGGTGGCCATCCTGCGCAAGTTAGGCTCGCTGATTGAGACCCCTTCCTTGTACGGGCATTTGACTGCCGCCGAAAACCTCCTGCTGCTGCAAAAAATCTACCAGTGTTCCAAAGCGCGCATCCAGGAGGTGTTGGAACTGGTCGGTTTGCCCAATACCGCCAATAAAAAAGTCAGCCAGTTTTCCCTGGGCATGAAGCAGCGCCTGAGTATTGCCATTGCTTTGCTCAACCAACCCGACTTACTCATCCTGGATGAACCCACCAATGGTCTCGACCCCAATGGCATCATCGAAATGCGCGAGTTGCTCAAACGACTCAATCAGGAACATCAAATCACCATCTTGATTTCTAGTCACCTGCTGGCCGAGATTGAAAAACTGGTTACTCATGTAGGCATCATCCACAAAGGGCAGCTCTTATTCGAAGGCACCTTGCCCGATTTGATACACAAACAGCAGGAAAGCTCTCGCGTAAGCCTTATCACCAACGACAATACCCGCTCCTTACAATTGCTTCAAAGTCTACAACCAGAAGCACAGCAACAAAATGGCAAACTCCAGTTGCCCCTGCTGCCCCCGGAGCAAATTGCCCAACTCAACCGCCACCTTGTGCAAAATGGCATCGACGTGTACCACCTGGCGGTAGAAAAAAATGATCTGGAAAGTATTTTTATGGAATTGGTAAACAACTAAAAACATGGCAACGATTCTGCTAAATAGCATTCAAAGTGAATGGATGAAAACCAAACGCAGTGCGGCATTTTGGCTGGTCCTGGTCGGTGGTATTTTTATCCCGGCAATCCTGACTTTGGTACACCTCGTTTACATCAAACGGTTGGGTAAAATTTATGAGACAACACCCTTTTGGGAAAAATGGCTCATCAACGGCTGGGAATCCATGTCGATCCTGCTTATACCCATGGGGATTGTTTTGGCCACCAGTTTAATCGCTCAATTGGAGTACAAAAACAACGCCTGGAAACAGGTACATACCACGCCCCAAAGTTTGACCATCGTTTTTTTTGCCAAGTACACCGTGGTATTGCTTTTGATGTTACAATTGTTTGTGCTGTTTGGCCTGGGTATGTATCTGGCTGGGGCCATTCCTGCCTGGTATTACGGGCATATTCAGTACCCCTCTGAGGTTTTTCCCTGGGTCAAATTCATCCAAATCAATGCTTCATTTTATGTGTTGGCCCTGCCCATTGTGGCTTTGCAGTACTTGTTGAGCATCCAGTTCAAAAACTTCATGGTATCCTTGGGTGCCGGGGTTGCACTGGTTGTTGGGGCCATCATCGCGCTTTCCTGGCGCTATGTATACCTTTTTCCATACACGTATGGAGCAATCCATTTTTTGCAATTGCAGGGTAAAATGCGTTTCAAGAGTAACATCCTCGACATCCACTATCTAGCTTTGATTTATTTCGCTGGATTCAGCCTGCTTAGTTATATTCTTTATCTTACCAAAAAAGAAAAGGGATAACATGCACAGATCAATCATCGCCTTGTTGCATGTAGGGTATTGGTTCTTGTACGGTTTGCTGTGGGCACTGATCATCCTCTTGGTGGCTGCCGCAACCCGTTCAGGAAACAATACCCCTTTACAAACCTGGCGTTTTGTCTATTTCATTAGCGCTTTTGGCACCATTCCGGCAGTTCTGGGCTTTTATACTTTTTACACCTGGCTGTTTCCACAATTTTTGCAGCGGGGAAAAATTCTAGCCTTTTTTTTGGTTGGATTTGCCGCGGCCATTGGTTGTGGGGTATTGAGTGCAGCGATCATGTCAATATTGTTTCCGGATTTTTCCTTTTTTAACGATGGACTCAATTCCGGAGGAGCAATCACGATGGCCTTGACCATCATCTCCCTTTTGAATGGCGGAGTGGGACTGGTCATCAAGGGATTCATCAGTTGGTACAACGAAACCAAACTCAAAGAAAGTTTGATGCAAAAGAACTTTGAAATGGAATTGGCCCTCGTGAAGTCTCAAATCAACCCCCATTTTTTGTTCAATACCCTCAACAACATCGATGTCCTGATCGGGAAGGATGCAGGGCGGGCCTCTACTTACCTGAACAAGTTGTCGGACATCATGCGCTTCATGTTGTATGAAACCAAAACGGAAAAAATTCCCTTGTCCAAAGAATTGGCCTACATTGAAAAATACATCGATTTGCAGCGCATCCGCACGGCTACGCCCAATTATGTGGAGTATGTGGTGGAGGGAGAGGTGCACGATCGGCTGATTGAGCCCATGTTGTTTATCCCGCTGGTGGAAAATGCCTTCAAACACTCGGCGCTACGCGAAAAGGAAAACGCGGTGAAAATTCACATTGCCATTACCGACAATCAACTTGTTTTTGACTGTACCAACAAATACAAAGAAGGTGCTCAGTACCCCCAGGAGTATGGCGGACTGGGTATTTCGTTGATCCAAAAAAGGTTGTTGTCCCTTTACCCGAAAAAACACCAGCTGGAAGTCTCAAAAAATGGCGATACTTACCATGTCAAATTAACCCTGCACCAAACATGGAAATCCGCTGCATCATAGTTGAAGACGAACCGCTGGCACTTGAACGTACCAAAGGCTATGTGCAAAAACTGCCTTTTTTGAGCCTGCTCTCCACCTTTGACAATGCTACCGATGCGCTGGTTTTTTTACAAACTGAAGTTGTTGACCTGATTTTTTTGGACATTAACCTAGGAGAAGTATCGGGTATTCGGCTTTTGGAGACTTCCAAAATTAATAGCCAGGTGGTGATCACTACGGCCTATCCGGATTATGCCATCAAGGGTTTTGACTTGAATGTATGTGATTATTTGTTGAAACCTTTCGGTTTTGAACGGTTTGTGCAGGCAGTGGATAAAGTGCGCAACAACCTGATGAAACCTGAAGCCCTGCCGGATAAAAAATTCATTTTTGTCAAAACCGAGTACCGTTTGGAAAAGGTGATGCTGGACGAGATTTTGTACATCGAGGGGATGCGCGATTACCGCTGCATCTATACCCTGAATAAACGGATCATGACTTTACAAACTTTTGGGGAGTTGGAGCGCGAAATCCCGAGCCATCAGGTTTGTCGGGTACACAAATCCTACATGGTGGCGATTGATAAAATTGAGTCTATTGAAAAAGAGGTGATTAAGATTGGGGAGAAGTATGTGCCGGTTTCGGAGACGTATAAGAAGGGGTTTTGGAGACTGATACAAGGGAAGGAGTAGTTCTGAGCTTTTTACCAAAGCTGCATTTTATTATCACAAAGAAAAAAAGAGGACACAAAGGACACAAAGTTAGATGTTGACGCCTTACCCCAACACCTCCTGCAAAATCTGATGCGAATGAATCTCTGGTAAATGCTCCAAATGCAGTCGATAATAATCCAATAATTTGCTCAACAACTGTCGCCGCTGCCCGGCAGGCAAGCGCAAAAGATGGCATTCCGTATAGTTGCTGTTCAACAGAGCATAAAAAGCCTTGCTCAGTTCCAGATCCAGGCAATAGGCAGCAGCGGGAGAATTATCAGAAAAAACACCTTCTTGAAGATCGAATACCGGGGTGTCCAAAGTCAAGTCTCCTCCCGGCATAAAACCCAGGTAAGCACTGAGCTCCACTAAAAAATGCAAATGTAAATTGGCAATGGGCTGTTGGGTTTGATCCAGAAACTGAAAAGTTTGGTACAAGAAATTAAATAATTCTGGATTCGCTTCGGCTTCACGAATGGTTTTGCGGGCGATTTCAGCCATGAACAAACCTACTGCACTCTTGCGCACATCAAAGGGGATCGCGCGGTATACAAAAGCCGACTTGATCTCTTTGATCCGGCTGAGCCCTTTGTCCTCCCGTACACCCGCTACCATATCCACCAAAGTCATGACCTGATAGATACTGGCATTCTGCTTGGATCTTTGACTCCGCACCCCATTAACAATGTAACTCTGCAAGCCTTTTGCCTCCGTGAAAATGTCGACAATCAGGCTACTTTCAGAATATTTCAGGGTGCGAAAAACAATACCACGGGTTTCGATAAGCATGCGCGGTGGATTTAGAGCAGTTGACAGCAGGAGTAAAACATCAATTTATCTCCAAATGTTAAATTTAATCTAAAGTTTCAAGAAAGTCATCGATTTCTAGTTGACACAGGCATCCTTTTGCCCATAATTTTGTCCTTGGGAGAAATAAAATTTTAAATTTTTCTACCCGACTTTAAAAACCTATTGTCATGAAAACCCTGTTCTCTGCTCTGCTGCTGACTTGTTTGTTGAACACTGCTTGGGCTGGTCCCTTAACTACCGAACAATTGCGCAGCAATTTAATTACCAATACCTGGCGGGAGACCGACGCGAATGAATGGACCGGCTTTGGATTAATGATGGAATTTAACGATAACGGAGTAGCGACTGTCATCAACAATACCCATGCCGAATGGCCTGCCATGGCCCGCTACACCTGGACGGTCGATTTGCAACGCGAAACGCCAGTCATTTCTTTCCGGGATTACACAGGAAGTACTTTTCGTTATTCCGCAGTACAAACCTTACGTGGATTGGATTTGTTGCCCTTCGATTCCGAAATGCGTACAGTGATCCACTTGAGCACCGGCAATCGGGTGAACCCTGTCCAATGGACCAAAATACAACAAACATTATTTGGTTCCTGGGAAAACACCATTGCAGCCACCGCAGCAAATAGCCAAGTGCCACAATTGCGCTTCAATCCAGATGGAACTTATGCCTTGTCTTGGGGCGTCATCAACACCTCCGCTAAAGTACGTGAAGCTGGCCGTTGGATGCTGTCCAAGTGTAGCGACTTCATCATCTTGATGCCAGAAGATAGCGATACGCTGGAATACGCAAAGGTGCGTTTGATCAGTGCCGACGAAATGGTAGTGGAACAACTGGTAGTCACCAAAGGAAGCTTGGTGGTCAATAAGGAAGTGAAGAATATGTTCTTTAATAAACTGTAGAGCCGCACGGCCGTGCGGCTCGGTTATAGGAAAATTATAAGGACGCACGGCGGAGTCTCTGTTGCTTTAAAATGAGAACAGAGACTCCGCCGTGCGTCTCTACGGTTACGCGTCTACATTCGCGTATTTCGCATTTTCCTCAATAAACTGACGACGTGGTGGTACTTCATCACCCATCAGCATCGAGAATACGCGGTCGGCTTCCATGGCGTCGTCGATGGTAACCAGGCGCAACATACGGCGCTCGGGGTCCATGGTAGTTTCCCACAACTGCTCGGCGTTCATCTCACCCAAACCCTTATAGCGTTGTACTTTTACACTGCTTTCATTGTTGCCGCCAAATTCTTCAATCGTAGCGCGGCGCTCTTCCTCATTCCAGCAGTAACGCTCATTTTTACCCTTTTTGATCAAATACAATGGTGGTGCAGCAATGTAAATGTTGCTGTTTTCAATCAAGGGCTTCATGTAGCGGAAGAAGAAGGTCAGGATCAAAGTGGTAATGTGGCTACCGTCCACGTCGGCATCCGTCATGATGACCACTTTGTGGTAGCGCAGCTTATTGATGTTGAGGACACGATCTCCATTGTCATCCTCTTCGATGCTTACGCCCAAAGCGGTGAAAATGTTTTTGATTTCCTCGTTTTCGTAAATTTTGTGCTCCATGGCCTTTTCCACGTTCAGGATTTTACCCCGTAGTGGCAAAATAGCCTGGATGTGGCGGTTGCGGCCTTGTTTGGCGGTACCACCCGCCGAGTCGCCCTCGACCAGGAAAACCTCACTTTCGTGTGGGTCCTTGGAGGAGCAGTCCGCCAATTTACCGGGCAAACCTCCCCCCGCAAGTACGTTCTTGCGCTGAACCATCTCACGGGCTTTGCGCGCAGCGTGCCGTGCGGTAGCCGCCAGGATGACCTTGTCGACAATGCGTCGGGCTTCACGTGGGTTTTCCTCTACGAAGTTTTTCAGCACGTCACCTACACATTGAGAGACGATAGAGGTAACTTCGGAGTTGCCCAATTCACCTTTGGTCTGGCCTTTGAACTGTGGTTCGGGGACTTTTACCGACACCACCGCGGTCAAACCTTCGCGGAAGTCTTCGCCAGAGATTTCTTCCTTCAGCTTTTTAAAAGCCCCGGAATCTTCCCCGTATTGCTTGAACACCCTTGCCAGAGCCGAACGGAAGCCACGCACGTGCGTACCCCCTTCCCGGGTGTGGATGTTGTTGACGTAAGAATAAATGTTCTCCTGGTAAGACTCGTTGTAGATCATGGCTACTTCCACTTCTACATCGTCCCGGCGTGTCATCACGTAGATGGGTTGTTCGATCAATGGCTTTTTCGCGCCATCCAGATACCGTACAAACTCCTGCAAACCACCTTCGGAGAAGAATGATTCACTTTTACCCGTTCTTTCATCCAACAAGCTAATGTGCAAACCCTTGTTCAGGAAAGACAATTCTTTGACCCTGCGTACCAATATCTCGTACTCGTAAATGAGGGTTTCAAAGATGGTCGCATCCGGTGTAAAGGTGATGGTGGTACCTGTTCTATCAGATTCACCAATTACTTTTACATCGCCTTGTGGTTTACCTTTGGCAAATTCCTGTACAAAAATTTTGCCTTCCCGGTGCACTTCAGCCCTCAGGTGATCAGAAAGTGCGTTAACGCAGGAAACCCCCACGCCGTGCAAACCACCTGATACCTTGTAGGTGTTTTTGTCAAATTTTCCACCAGCGTGCAACACGGTCATGACCACCTCCAATGCTGATTTTTGCAACTTGTGGTGCATGCCCGTGGGAATACCCCGGCCATTGTCCTTTACCGTAACCGAGTTATCGGTGTGTACAATCACTTCGATGTGGCTACAATGACCTGCGAGGTGCTCGTCGATAGAGTTGTCGACAACCTCCCAAACCAAGTGGTGCAATCCCTTTGTATCGGTGCTACCAATGTACATTCCAGGCCTTTTGCGGACGGCCTCTAAACCTTCGAGTGCCTGGATGTTATCCGCGCCGTAATCATCGGCGCTATTTGAATCCTGTAGATTCTCTTGCGTCTCTTTTACCATATCCATCCTGCAAAGATACGGAAAAACTACGGGATTTAGAAGAAAAAAATGAACAAAAATTCGGATTTCTACAATTTTAAATAAAAGAAAATCAATTAATTATGTGTTTTATTTATGTGTCAGATATTCTTGATTCTTTTTCATTGCTTTCTAATGGTTGAAATGAGGTGTTTAATAATTACTTATTTTTGTGCAAGACCAAAAAATAGATAGATGGAGTGGCAGATTGAAAGTTTGGCAGCGCTTCCCCACTACAGTCAAAAACTGCTGGAAAATTTTCCTGAGCGGCGGGTTTTTGCCTTTACGGGTGAAGTGGGAGCAGGAAAAACGACCTTTATTCAAAACATCTGTAAGCACCTGGGGGTTACTCAAGTAGTGAGTAGTCCCACTTTCGCGCTGGTCAATGAATACATCTACACGGAGGCATTGAGTGGTGAAACGCGTTCGGCTTATCATTTGGATTTATACCGTTTGCGCAGCATTGAAGAGGCTTTGGACATAGGGGTAGAGGACTATTTGTACAGCGACAATTACTGTTTTGTGGAATGGCCGGAAATCGTCGAACCCTTGTTGCCTGAAGATACCTTGCGGATTCATTTCGAAATGCTAAGTGATTCCCAACGAAAAATGCTAATTTTGTAAAAACAAAAGCGAGGTAAAGCCAGGCAATTATCAGCTGGGTCTCAACTCGGTTTACTTCCTGAACTATGAGTGGTGGAAAAGAAGGAAATGGCGGAACGGCCATCGCTATACCCAAGTCTTTAACAGACTTCCAATACCAGACCCAACCGGAAACGCTGGACGTACAGCAAAAGTCGGAGAAGTTGTTCATTGGTATCTCTAAAGAAAGTACGCTCCAGGAAAACCGGGTAGCGCTGGTCCCTTCTTCGGTAGCGATTCTGACCGGGTATGGCCACCGGGTAGTGGTTGAAGCTGGTGCAGGGGAGAAAGCGCATTTCACCGACCACCAGTTTTCAGAAGCCGGGGCAGAAATAGCCCATAGCAAGGAAGAGGTGTTCCGTGCCAAAATATTGTTGAAAGTAGCCCCGCCGACCCTGGCAGAAATTGAGTTGATGCACCCCAATCAGATCCTCATTTCGCCGCTCCACTTGCCGATCATTTCCGGAGAATACATCAACAAGCTTCGCCAAAAAAGGGTCATCGCCCTGGCTATGGAATACATCAAGGACGATCTGGATAACTTCCCGGTGGTGCGCACCATGAGCGAAATGGCAGGCATTCGGGCCATGTTGACAGCGGCGGAATTGTTGACCAGCACCGGCGGGGGTAAGGGTATCCTATTGGGAGGAATTTCCGGGGTGCCCAGTGCCAAAGTGGTCATTTTAGGTGCAGGGATTGTTGCTGAAAACGCAACCCGGGTAGCTTTGGGGCTTGGTGCAGAAGTGCGGATTTTTGACAACAACATCTACAAGCTCAAACGCCTGCAAAACCAGGTGGGCCGCCAATTGTATACCTCCTCTATCGACCCTTTTTACTTACGTGAAGAACTGCTTACAGCGGATGTGGCCATCGGAGCGATCCATTCCAAAAGTGGTCGTGCACCGGTAATCGTAAGTGAAGAGATGGTATCGAGGATGCGCCCAGGGGCGGTGATCGTAGATGTGAGCATCGATCAGGGTGGCTGTTTTGAAACTTCCCGGGTGACATCACTGGATAAACCGACTTTTATCGAACACGGGATCATCCATTATTGTGTGCCAAATATTGCCTCCCAGGTGCCGCGTACGGCGTCGATGGCGATTAGCAATATTCTGACTTCCATTTTGTTGCGCTCAGGTTCTACGAATAGCATTGAGCATTTGTTGTTCAGCAATCCGGGCTTGCGGCACGGGGTATACACTTACAAAGGCTGTTTGTGCAATGAATATTTGAGCGAACGTTTTCAAATCAAGTACACGAACCTGGATTTGTTGATTACGTCGCATTTTTAACTACAAAAGCACTAAGACGCAAAACCTGGATCAAAAAGACTTCGTTCTTTGAATCTTAGTGCCTTCGTGGCTAAATATATGCCTTGTAGGCATTACCTCAATGCTCCACACTATTCAAATCATACTTCTTCAACAACTCCTGGGTCTGCGCTAAAAGCACTTTCAAATCCTCTGCGTTGTTTTCTTGCTCTTCTGCTACCGGAACCAAAGCTTCATCTGCATCCATAATAGGCTCAGATCCTCCTTCATCACGCTGAAAAAAGGCCGTTTCGGCCTCCTCCTCCACTGGAGCTTCCTGCTTGGAAGATGTAATTTCGATGATATCAGGTATTTCGGCAAGGGCTTCGGGTTCGGCTGCTTCAATTGCTGCTACTGTCTCAGGCTCCGCTGCAATGGCTTCAATGCTGCTGTCTTCAGGCTCCCCTGTTAATTCCGAGGCCTCAAGTACGGCTTCTGCAGCAGCATTTTCCACTTCTTCCTGATACCCGGTATCCAATCCGTTATCAGGGCTAAGTTCTACTTCTGGTGCAAAAGCTTCTTCCAATTCTGGCTCCCCCAGCACCTCATCCAACGCAGCTTGGGCTTCGGCCTCTTCGTAGGCGTTTAGTTCTTCCAAATCCACACCATCACCACATTCGTCATAAATTTCCTGAACTTCGAGATCGATCTCAAAGCCGTCCACCGCAAAACTGTAGGACTGGCGATTGAGCAAAGGATTGTCTACAATGGGCACACTCAGCACCGACTCGCGGCTACCGGGGATTTGTACGACTACTTCGTAGGGCAATACGGAGAAAGATACCCCCGTTGCGTCTTCTGTGGTGTTGCCACCACGTACGGTTACATTCACTACTTTCATTGCTGAAAAATTATTATAGTATTGGGAAAAATGACAAAGGCGCGAAGAGACATGCGCTTGGTAGTGGAGATAACTTGAATTCGGCTCTTGGTGGAATTGATGGCTAAGATAGTCAAATAAGGAATATCCCTAATTTTTAAGCGGCGTAATTTGAGTGAAAAAAGAACCAGCGTCGGGCTTTTGACAAGAGCTAAAATATTCGTCGAAGAAGTAGGCTAAAATGAAACCTATGGCACTAAAAATCGTAGAGAGCTGTTTGTTGACTGCGCACATACTTTTGTTGGACGTTAAAAGCATGTGCGCAGCCTCCAATATCAAAACCCTGCTTTCAAGTAGCTCCAGCCCAGGCGTTGCTTATTGGCAATCTCCAGTGCCCCCGAGCGCACGAAGTCGGCTTCTGGCACCACGGCATCCTTGGATACATTCCGTTCTTTGAGGGAAAATTCGCAAGCTACAAAGCTGATGCCTTTGGCGGCCTGTTCTTTGATCTGTTTTTGGATGACACAGCGTTCGGTAACCAGCATGTACAATCCCGGGCCATGACAGACTACTTCGATAGGCGTGTTGGGTGCTACGGAGCGGATGTTGTTCAGCTGTTTCATCAAGGCTTTATGCGCTACGGTATCCTGAGTCACTACTTGAAACACAATTTTATTGTCTTGGTAACCCTCGTCGCTGAGGGTTTGGTGGTTTTGCGCCTGTACAAATTGTAAGGCAGGCAGTAATAGCAGGAGCAAGCATATTTTTTTCATCAACACGGTATTTATTTCTTTAGGTAAATTGATAATCCACACCACTGACCTGAGTCAAGAGGGTTTGGGGGGCATCCAATATTTTTGCATTCAGTGGCGGCGTCGGCGTTACTGGCGAATGTTTGCTGAGGTACTCCCGCATGACCGAATGCAAGGTGTAAGGCGTATTTTGAGCGTCTACCACATTCCTGATGCGGCAAAGCATGTCCATGGGGTCTCCTTCCCGCTCGCAGGCGCAAATGCTGTACATCTTATTCAAATCCAGTGGCTTGTCGCCGATCTCCACCGTCTGAACCCGTTTGCCTTTGTCCGCAAAAGCATTGAAAGAGATTTCCATCCCTTTAAATTTAATCAACCAACCACCGAAACGCTGGGAAGCATCTTTGGCAAAAACATTGTTCAGCTCACTCTCCAGCCAATTGATGATTTGTTGCCCACTCACCTTTGCGGTGCGCACCGTACTATCTACGGGGAGCATATCATAAATGTAGCCATTGGTGATCGGGATATTTCCCGTTTGGTCAGGTGTAGCCCGGGGCGGGCAAAAGCGGAATCCATTCGACAACACCACATCTACCTCTGGCAATTTCCACTTCAAGGAATCGAGTACCATGGTATCGATAGGATTTTCCACCACAAAATACCGGTAGAGTGGAATGGTACTGTAGCCCACCACTTTATAAATATCATCATAAAAAGGCTGCTCATTGGCTTTTACCAAGGCGTTCATTTCTTTATCCGCCTTGTACTTGTTGGCATCAACCTCATCCAGGCTGTATTGATCCGCAATCACTTTTCCATTTTGGATCGTGAGTTCCAACCTGCCAACAAAGGAGCCAAAAGCACCTGGTTCCACCACTTTTGAGTACTTGCACTGGATGGGCTTGCGCACCCGTTCGTGAGTGTCACCCCCCAGGATGTAGTCGACACCCTCACATTCTGGCTTGTTGGCCAGCGCAATCTGCTGTGAGAGCCCCAGATGTGCAATGATGAGCACATAAGCGCATTGCTCCTGATTGCGCAACACGTCTACGTAGTGAGCCAGGTTTTCTTCAGGTTGCGTATAAAGGATCCCTTTGCTGTAGATCGGCGACTGGCGCAAGGGAACGAGGGGGTCGGTATACCCCAAAAAGCCTATTTTTACCCCCGCCACATTCCAGATATGATAGGGTTGAAAAATCAGTTCACCCTTTTTTTTGTCGCCGAGGTCGTGGTACATATTGGCGCAAACCTTGGGTGCATTGAGCGAGCCCAGCAGCGTTTGCATCATTTTTTTATGGTAAATCACCTCCCAGTTTCCTGGCAGATACAGGTCGTATTCCAACTGGTTCAAAATGGGAACCATTGCTTTTCCGGTCGTTTTGATGGACAGCTCACTGCCCTGAAACATGTCGCCCGTATCCAACACAAAGGTGTAGGAGTTCTTCTTGCGCTCTTTTTTCAGGTAAGTTGCCAATTGGGCATAACCACCAGTTTTGCGAAAAGTGATCTGGTTGTTTTCCCAAAACAACTCATCGTGTGGATGTACCTGACAGTGCACATCGGTGGTTTGCAGGATGCTGATGGTGAACGGTTTATCGGCTTCGGGCAAGTCGCTTTTTGTAGATTCTGCTGCCTGAACAGCAATTGGCGTGGCCCCAATCAAGCCCGCCCCCGCGCTCAAGGCACCTACTTGCCGTAAAAATTTTCTTCTGCTTTGCTCCAACATAATGCGGTTGATTGTAGACCCTGCCTCGTCTGGAGGGCATTTAGGGTTGCGTTAAAAAATGATTATTTGGTTTTACCTGGCTTAGGCTGAGCTGCCGCTTTGTATGACGCAAAAAATTACTTCCCGATTTTTTTAGAGGGTTTTGAATAGGAAGCTCACTTGAAATGAAGCGTTCGACTTCCTATTCAAAACCCAAATCGGGAAGTTAATTTTTCTGCTTTAATATGGGTTGAAAAGGCCCAAATTTGTGTTGCTGTTCTGAAAATCCATCCGTGTAAGGGCCAAAAGGATGATCAACGGGCTTTTTGGAAATATCCGGCCAGTCTTGCGGCACATCTTTGTGGGGGCGACTTTGGGAGTTGACAAAGGCGGCCACATCCCAGGCTTCTTCGTCGCTCAACTGGGCTGAGGTGTGACTCACTCCAAGCGGCATGTTGTACTTGGCGTATTTGGCAAAATTGCTAACGCGGTACAATCCGGCCCCGTCGTTGTAGCTGTTTTTTCCCCACAAGGGCGGGTATACGTATTCGTTACGGGGCGTATTTTTCAGACCAGCGCCGTTGGCCTGATGGCAGCTTTGACATTTGTCGACATAGACCAGCTTGCCTTTGGCCGGGTCAGCAGCCCGATCGAGAAAAGAAAGTTCTTTGAGCCCCGAGCCTTCTGCTTTTTCACCTTTGGGGACTTCTTTGCCCAAAAATTCAATATAGGCTTTGATGGCTTGCATCTCCTTACCGAGCGTGTCGAGTTCCATGCCATTGAGGCTGCGTTGAAAGCAGTCGTTCACCCGTTTGTAAATGTTTTCGACACTACCACTTCTGGCACGCATCTTTGGGTAGGTAGAGGCGACCGAGCCATAGTTGTTGCCAAAAACTTTGGTGCCCGCATCCAGGTGACAGTTTTGGCAGTTCATGCCATTGCTCATGGCTTTGACTGAACCTTTTGGCCCCAAGTATCTGGCAGTATGGGCAATCAGTTGTCGACCATAATTGACCTGTTCACGCTGTTTAGAGTCGCTGATTTCACTCAATTTGGGCGCAGTCCAAAAGGTACTGCTTGCAGCACTGGCCAATACAAGTTTCTCATCAGGCATTTCCACCTTTGGGTTAGGAGTGGTCACCCGATCAAAAAAAGTCATCAGATCATCGTTAAACACAAAAACCAGGGTCATTAAAATCATGCCTACAAATAGGATGGATACAGCATTGGTCAAAAGCTGGATGGTTTGTAACATCCCTCGGTCGAATGAATCTTTTCCTTCGTTTTTCATAAAACCATTTTGTGCGATCAAAAATTCAGTAGGGCGATAAAAAATAAGTGCTCATTTTGCCAAAGGATTAGATGAGTAAGCGATTCATTTTAAGTGCCTTATCTAATTCTTGGCTCAAGAAAAATGAGCACTTATTTTTGCCCCACTACTAGGAGCTGCATGGCGTGTACAGCGCTTTTTTTTAAGCAGTAGGTTTGTTTGGGTCAAAAGAGGTGGATGAAATTTTTGTTAAAAGTATTCGCTTGGGCTTGAAAGAAATGTGACGCTGGTCACAAAGAGCTGAAATTTTATTTTGAATAAACCTTAATCTACAAAATAGCGCTGGCGATTTTTTTTGCAAAGTGATCTGTTTCACAGAACAGCTTGTCAAAGCCTCCGAGTTTTGTACCATTAGTTGAACACCATCAAAAATTGACCACAATGAGTCTTTTTCAATCTCTTTTTGGTACAGCGAACAGCAAGTACCAAAATATTAAAGCCGAGGAGTTTTTAAAAATTGCCGAAAATACTACGGATGCGATAATCCTGGACGTACGTACACCTGCAGAAGTTGCTGGTGGAAAACTGCCTGGTTCAATGAACATTGACATTTTTTCGCGCAGTTTTCTGGCCAATATCGATAAGCTGGACAAAGAGAAAACTTATCTCGTTTATTGCCGCAGTGGCAATCGGAGTGGGCAGGCCTGCAACATTATGGCAGGGCGTGGATTTACCAAGTTGTACAATTTGTCGGGTGG
Source organism: Haliscomenobacter sp. (assembly GCF_965225875.1). Classification (GTDB taxonomy): domain Bacteria; phylum Bacteroidota; class Bacteroidia; order Chitinophagales; family Saprospiraceae; genus Haliscomenobacter. Next base: position 3,660,001 of record NZ_CBDDBS010000002.1, read on the forward strand.
GATAACTGGCATGTAGGTATCACAAGATTTGGTTGGGTTTTATTTTCAAAGATTGGCTCGGAGTTTTATTTCAATTCCGGGCTTATTTTTTATGAATACATGAACATTTTTTCATGTTTTGAAAAATTAAAATTATATTTGTTATCAGCGCTTCAGGTCAGCACAAGAAGTGCATCAAAGAATCGTGCACACGTAAAAATTTGAATTTGCTGGTTTATTTGAAGTAAATTGATGAACTCCTAAACCAGATGCCATGAAGTTCGGATTTGTCATCGATAACCGCAAATGTATTGGTTGCCACGCCTGCACCACAGCCTGCAAGCAGGAGCACGAAGTACCCGTCGGGGTATTCCGGACCTGGGTCAAACAGGTTGAAAAAGGGCTTTTTCCCAATACCCGGCGCGTCTTCTCCGTTATGCGTTGCAACCACTGCACAGATGCCCCCTGTGTGGAAATTTGCCCAGTGGAAGCCCTGCATTTTCGGGAAGATGGAATCGTGGATTTTGACAAAAACCGCTGCATCGGTTGCAAATCCTGTATGCAAGCCTGCCCTTACGATGCCCTGTACATCGATCCCGAAAGCCGCACCGCCGCCAAATGCAACTACTGCGCCCACCGTGTGGATGTGGGCCTGGAACCTGCCTGTGTGAATGTTTGCCCAGAGCATGCTATCATTTCTGGCGATATGGAAGATCCCCTTTCGGAAATCGCCCAACTATTGTCTCGCGAACAAGTCACTGCCCGCAAAGTGTCCAAAGGCACCCGCCCCAACCTGTTTTACATCAATGGCGACGACCACAACCTCATTCCCACCGCAGTCGACAAAGGGGCAACGATGGGGGTAAGTGCCCAGGCACGTGGGGTAGGCCATTACGCCAAGAACACCGAAAAAATGGCCTACAATGGTAGCGATCTCATCGCTACTGTGCTGGAGGCTCAAGGCAATACTTACGAAACTTCAGAATTAAAACAACGTGGACAAGCAGTCAAATCAGTTGAAGCACTGATGGGCAGCGAAGCAAAACGATATTATGATGCGCCAAGTAAAGGCATCATGTGGGGCTGGGAAGTATGGAGTTACGTGACCACTAAAGCGGTTGCAGCGGGTGTGTTTTTGATTCCATTTTTATTCTGGATACTCGGTGAAACCGATGTGATCACCACCCAGCAATTCGTGGTGATGCTTGGTACAGCCCTGTTTTTTCTTTTGGCAACTACTGCTTTGTTGGTTAAAGATCTGGACCAGCCCATGCGGTTTTTATACGTGATTTTGCGGCCGCAGTGGCGTTCATGGTTGGTCAAAGGTGGATATGCTCTGAGTCTGTACGGTGGCCTGCTGACCGCTTTGCTGGCCATTTTTATGTTAAAAATCCAAGTGTCCAATATCGTTATGGCAAGCCTGATGTGGTTTGCCGGATTGGCTGCTTTGGTGACTGCTGTGTATACCGCCTTCTTATTTGCCCAAGCCAAAGGCCGGGATTTTTGGCAAAGCCCTATGCTGGTACTGCACATGTTGGGGCACTCTTTTGCAGCTGGCGCAGCGGTACTGTTGGTGCTCGCTTCTTTGGATCAGCAAGCAATAAGTTGGGCGGGTCGAATGGGGGCTATCCTCAGTTTTACCCTGCTGCTCAACCTGATTTTGGTTTTCCTGGAACTGAGCATAACGCACCCAACCCAGGATGCCAAACTGGTGGTCAAAATGATCTTGAAAGGGCAGTACCGCAAGTTGTTTTGGTTCGTCAGCATTGGCCTGGGCATTTTTGTCCCCGTACTGTTGATCAATCTGGCAGGTGGCGACTTTTGGGCCAATCTCGGAGCAGCTGTGCTCAGTTTGATTGGTATTTTTTATACGGAAAAAATTTGGGTGGAAGCACCACAACGGATACCACTAAGTTGAGAAAGTCGAGGCTCCTGCAGCGTTTTTGACAAAGACCTTGTCCAAGTCGCTGCGGTAGCCTCAACCTTCATCGACCTCCCTCAACCTTCTCAACTCCAACCAATATGGCCTACAAACATAAACCTTCCCTCATCGAACGCATTGCTGAAGGCATCGGGCTCATCCCCAATTTGCACCAGGAAGAGGACTATGCGCCCAAGGTAAACAGCCTGACTGAGCCCGGCGACCTGACCAAATTTCCGCCCCCCGACCAATGGGACAATTGGACCGAATACGAGGCCAAAGCCTGGCCCAAAAAGCAAAAAAAGACTTATTCCATAGTACCTACCACCTGCTTCAATTGCGAGAGTGCTTGTGGCTTGTTGAGTTACATCGACAAGGAGACCAACGAGGTGCGCAAGTTTGAAGGCAATCCCTGGCACCCTGGCAGCCGGGGCCGCAATTGCGCCAAGGGCCCGGCTACCATCAACCAAATCAACGACCCTGACCGTATTCTCTACCCCCTCAAACGCAGTGGCAAAAGAGGTGAAGGCAAATGGGATCGCGTAAGCTGGGATGAGGTGCTGGATGACATCGCTGGACGCATGCGCAAAGCCTTGCAAGAAGGCCGAAACAACGAAATTGCCTACCACGTAGGCCGGCCTGGCCACGAGGGCTACATGGATCGGGTACTGCAAGCCTGGGGAGTGGATGGACACAACAGCCATACCAACATTTGTTCCTCGGGTGCCCGTTTTGGCTACGCCATCTGGTATGGGCACGACCGCCCTTCTCCCGATCACGCCAACGCCAAAGCGATGTTGCTGCTATCGGCGCACCTAGAAAGTGGGCATTATTTTAACCCCCATGCCCAACGCATTATTGAGGCAAAAATGAAGGGGGCCAAGTTGATTGTGATGGATCCCCGTTTGTCCAATACCGCGAGTATGGCGGATTATTGGTTGCCAACTTATCCCGGTTCAGAGGCTGCAATATTGTTGTCTTTGGCCAGAGAATTGATCATCAACGGCTGGTACAATCGGGATTATGTCGAAAACTGGGTCAATTGGGACGAATACCTCAAAGCAGCATACCCCGACAAGGAATGTACCTTTGAAAACTTTATTGAAACCCTGAAAGAAGTTTACGCTGAATACACCCCCGAATACGCTGAAGCCGAAACGGGTGTACCTGCAACCACCACCCGGGAAGTAGCCAAAGTGATTGCCGAAGCGGGTACCCGTTTTGCTACCCACAACTGGCGTTCGGCGGGCTCGGGCAATCTGGGGGGCTGGGCGGTGGCGCGTTGTTTGCATTTTTTGAATGTGCTGATGGGGGCAGTGGGCACCGAAGGGGGGACTTCTCCGAATACCTGGAACAAGTACCATCCCCATTTTTTTGACCATCCACCTGCCCAGAAGTTTTGGAACGAGTTGCATTTCCCCAAAGAATATCCCCTGGCCTTTTTTGAAATGTCCTTCCTCTTGCCCCACATGCTTAAAGAAGGCCGAGGCTTTATGGATGTGTATTTTTCCAGGGTGTTCAACCCCGTTTGGACCTACCCAGATGGCTTTTCTTGGATTGAGAGTTTTAGCGATGAAAAGCAGTTTGGCCTGCACGCTGCCCTGACCCCAATCTGGAGCGAAACCGCTTTTTTTGCGGATTACGTGCTGCCAATGGGCTTGGCCTCCGAGCGGCATGATTTGAATACCTATGAAACCCACGCTGGAGTATGGATTGCCTTCCGCCAACCCGTCTTGCGGGAAAAAGCCCGACGCGACGGTAAGCCTGTAAACTTTACTTATGAATCAAACCCTGGCGAAGTTTGGGAAGAAGATGAATTTTGGATCGAACTTTCCTGGCGCATCGACCCTGATGGCTCATTGGGCATCAAGGAACACTTCATTTCACCTTATCGGCCTGGTGAAAAAATCACTGTAGACGAATATTATCAATACATTTTTGAGCATACCAAGGGCTTGCCTGAAGCGGCAGCCAAAGAGGGGCTTAGCGCGCTGGATTACATGCGCAAGTATGGTGCTTTTCTGGTAGAGCCCTCCGTATACGAAAAGAACCTCCGCGAACTCAGTGCCAAAGAATTGGAAGGTACAGAGGTGAATCCTTTGACCCAAACCATTCAGAAAAAGGGCAAAACTGTCGGCCTGATGCACCAGGGCAAACCCGTGGAAGGCTTCCCAACGCCCTCGGGCAAAAACGAGTTTTTTAGCCAAACCATGGTCGACTGGAAATGGCCTGAATACGCCATCCCGGTGTACATCAAGAGCCATATCCACGAGGAAACGATGGATCGGGAAAAAGGAGAGTACCCGCTGGTGCCCACTTTCCGCATCCCAACTTTGATCCACTCCCGCTCCGGCAACGCCAAATGGCTGTACGAACTCAGCAACCACAATCCGATTTGGATGCATACCGAAGACGCCGCAAAATTTGGCGTTGAAACCGGCGATTTGTTGCGCATCAATACTGAAATTGGTTATTTTGTGGACAAGGTATGGGTGACGGAAGGCATGAAACCCGGAGTAGTCGCTTGCTCGCACCACCTGGGGCGCTGGCGGCGACTGAGCGATCCGGCAGGCAACCGTTGGGCTACCGCGGTAGTGAACATTGAAACCGATGGTAATGGTGCCTGGAAAATGAAACAAATTCAGGGCATACAACCCTTTACCAGTAAAGATGCCGATAGTTCGCGCATTTTTTGGAGTGATGGCGGAGTGCACCAAAACATCACCTTCCCCGTACACCCCGACCCAATTTCGGGCATGCACTGTTGGCACCAGAAAGTACGCATTGAACGGGCGCAGGCAGGAGATGAATATGGCGACATTTTTGTAGACACGAAGAAGTCCTTCGAAGTGTACAAAAAATGGATGGAAATGGCGCGACCTGCCCCCGGACCCAAGGGCCTGCGCAGGCCCCTCTGGATTAAACGGGCACTACGACCAGCTGAAGAAACTTTTTACATCAAATAATGGCAAAGTCATACTGGAACACGATTAATCCTTACCCAAACTGGTTCAAACAGGTCAACCGCCGGACGCTGAGAGCCGATTTTTTGGCTGGGTTAACGGGCTCCATTATTGTATTGCCACAGGGTTTGGCTTTTGCCATGATTGCGGGATTGCCGCCAGTTTATGGCTTGTATACCGCCATTATTCCACCGATTATTGCCGGGCTTTTTGGTTCTTCCATGCACATGGTATCGGGGCCGACCACGGCCAATTCACTGGTTGTTTTTGCTGCCTTGAGCCAGCTTGCAGTGCCGGGAACCAATGAATATGTCACCCTGGCTTTTTCCATCACCCTCTTTGTAGGCATTATTCAATTGGGTTTTGGCCTGGCCCGCCTGGGCATTTTTGTCAACTTTGTCTCCAGTACGGTCATCACGGCGTTTTCAACCGGAGCAGCGCTGTTGATCATGATCAGCCAATTGAAAAATATTTCGGGGGTAAGCATTAAAAATGGCCTGAATGCTTTTGAAGTTGTCTACGTTTTTTTTGAAAAAATTCACGAGTTCAATTTTCAGGTTTTTTCGGTGGCGGTGATTAGTTTTTGTAGTGCCGTAGCACTCAAATTGTGGAAGCCCAAATGGCCCAATCTCATCGGCGGTTTGATCATGGGTAGCTTGTGTGCAGTGGCTTTTGGAGGGGAGGAAATAGGCATTCATTTTGTAGCAGACATCGACCATGCCTTGCCTCCGATGAGTTGGCCCAGTTTTTCGATCTCGGAGTTTTCTACACTTTTTCCCAGTGCTTTTGCGGTGGCCATGATTGGACTCATTTCAGCCATTGCCATTGGAAAAAACATCGGGAGCCAGTCGGGGCAACGAATTGACAGCAACCGGGAGTTCGTGGGGCAGGGCTTGTCGAACATCGTGGGGAGTTTTTTTTCAGCATACGCCAGTTCCGGGTCTTTTACCCGTTCAGGGGTCAATTACCAGGCGGGCGCCCGCACGCCACTCTCAGCGGTGTTTGCATCCCTGATTTTACTGGTGATCTTGCTGTTCATTTCTCCCTTGGCCAGCTATTTGCCCATTGCTGGTATGGGCGGAATTATTCTACTGGTATCGATTAATTTGATTGATACTGACGAAATCAAACGCATCTTTCGGGCCAGTAGCCTGGAGGCAAGTGTTTTTGTGATCACGTTTATTGCCACCCTTTTGTTCTCATTGGAATACGCCATCTTTCTGGGCATTATGGTTTCGCTGGCCTTCTTTTTGTACAAGGTTTCTACCCCGCATATTGCTACAATGGCCCCTGATCCTACCAAGCCAGACAACAGCCTTACGTACATCAAGCGTAAGCCGGAATTACGGGAATGTTCCCAAATCAAAATCATCCGCCTGGACGGCCCCATTTTTTATGGTGCAGTAGATCATATCTCGGATTTTTTTGATCAGGTACGCGAGGGTAAACACAAGTATTGCCTCATCTTGTGCGAAGGGGTCAACTTTATTGGTTTATCGGGCGCGCATTGGTTGTATGAAGAAGCCGAACGTTGGAAGGCAAGAGAGGGAGGGCTGTATCTGTCCAACCTTAAAGTGGTGGCGCAGGACGTATTGATCCACAGTGGATTTAAGGCCTTAATTGGCGAAAATCACTTTTTTATTGCCAAAAAAGATGCCATTGAATACATCTATACCCTGATCCCGGATGAGGCTTGTCGGACTTGTGAAAAGCGGGTTTTCCGGGAGTGTCGCATCAAAGCTGAAGCAGCGGAACAACCAATGGAATTGCTCAAAACAGAACCAGCAAGATGAATATGAAATATTCCTTATGTCAAATTACTACATAACAAGATTTTATAAAAGCGGATAAAGTTATTTTAACTCAAAAAGTCATTATTGTAGTCAATTTAACGTAAATTGAAATCAAAAAAAGTCAATGCCTTAATTTTATAACCGATTTCTGGTTCAATTCTCTCAACCCACAAAGCATTTCAGCTATGGCAACAATGACCGCAACCCGCAGTGAGTTCCTCATTGCCAAGGAAGAACAATATGGTGCACACAATTACCACCCACTGGAGGCCGTCATCGAACGGGGGCGGGGAGTACACGTGTGGGATGTTGATGGAAAGCAGTATTATGACTTCCTTTCAGCTTATTCGGCGGTCAATCAGGGGCATTGCCATCCCAGAATCATTGAGGCTTTGACCACCCAGGCCCAAAAACTCACCTTGATCTCCCGGGCTTTTTACAATTCCGAATTGGGGCCTTACGAAGAATACATTACCAAACTATTTGGCTACGATAAAGTGCTGCCCATGAACACAGGGGTAGAGGCCGTTGAAACTGCCCTCAAACTTTGTCGCAAGTGGGCTTACGAAGTAAAAGGGGTGCCCGGCAATCAGGCCAAAATCCTCTTTGCTACCGGTAACTTCCACGGGCGTACCCTTTCCGTTATTTCTGGCTCGACCGATCCTTCCAGCCGGGGAGGCTTTGGCCCTTACATGCCGGGCTGGGAAATGGTAGAGTACAACAACCTGGCAGCATTGGAGGCTGCGTTGGAGGATCCCCATGTAGCAGGCTTGTTGATTGAACCCATTCAAGGGGAAGCCGGAGTAGTGGTTCCTGACCCAGGCTATCTATCTGCGGCTTTCCGCATGTGTCGGGAAAAGCAAGTGCTATTCATCGGTGACGAAATCCAGACGGGGATTGCACGCACGGGCAAAATGCTTGCACTAGACCACTATGGCATCAAGCCAGACATCCTGATTCTGGGCAAGGCACTTTCAGGTGGGGTATTGCCTGTGTCGGCAGTATTGGCCAATGATGAAATCATGTTGTGTATTCGTCCGGGTGAGCATGGCTCTACTTATGGGGGTAACCCGCTCGCTTGTGCGGTTGCTCGGGAAGCATTACAAGTGGTCTTGGATGAAAAACTGGCAGACAATGCCCAGCAGCTCGGAGAAATGTTTCGGGGAGCACTGAATGAGCTACGGAAAGAAACGGATCTGCTTACCCTTGTCCGGGGCCAGGGCTTGCTGAATGCCATCGTGATCAATACCGACGAAGATTCGGATTTGGCCTGGAAAATCTGTTTGCAATTCCGGGATAAGGGTTTGTTGGCCAAACCCACACATGGCAACAAAATTCGCTTGGCACCACCATTGGTGATCACGGAGGAGCAGTTGTGGGATTGTGTGGGGATTATACGGGAGACCCTGCTGTCATTTTAGCACGAAGATTGATCAATAGACTTGTGGTAAGTCAATTACCACAAGTCTATTACTACAAATTATTACTCTTCCAACTCCAAAATCCGCGCAGGCAAATACCCCACGAAATCTCGGAAACGCACTTTCCACCAGTCATCATTGGATTTTTCCAACAATTCCAAACGGTGGCCAATCACTACGGGTAAAAGTTCCAGGCTTCGTTCATCCGGGTTTTGACGGATGGTAGAATTTTCCAAAACCCGGTAAACGATCACCCGTCCAGGGCGAGTGGACACACTCACGGATGGTTTGGAAGTACTAGGTGGCGGAGTTGTTTCAACCACTGGAGCAGGTTTTTCTTCAACAGGCGGCGTTTCGACCTTGCGCTCGGGGATGAGTACCCGCTCGGGCACCCTTACTTCCTCCTCCTCTGTTACCGGAGCAACAATAGTTGGCGGTGCCTGAACGCCGGTACTGAGTTCAAATTCTTTTTTCAATTGCAGCTGTCCGCCCATTTCATCGGTGCTGATGATGGTCTCATTGGGTGAAAAACCATTCTTACGGAGTACCAATCGGTGGTTGTTTTCACGTCTCAATGAGAGCAAAATAATGCCGTTGCCAAAGGTGCGCTTGGTGAGCAATGCCTCAGTACCATCATTGTTTTGAATGTATACCTCCAGCGCGACTCCCGTCAATTGTTCTTTACTTATCCCATTAAAAACGGTGCCCACCAATGAGACCGAAGGAGGTAATTCACTTGGTGCCCGAGAAGTGGTACCCGGCGGGTTGTTGGATTTTTTATCGTTTTCTTTGGGTTTGGTACTGGCCAGTAATTCTTTAGGTTCTTCCTTTTTCTTGGGGTCAGTTTTTTTCTTTGGGTTTAACTCCGCATAGCGTTCGTCGCGGGTTTGGCGGCCAAAGTTGAAGGTGAGCCCCAAGTTGAAATGAGCGGTTTTGGAACTGCTAAAAGCAAAGATGGGGATGATGTTGTCTGAAGCCAAATATATCTGGGCAGGCCCAAGGTTTAGTGCGGCGCCTGCACCGAAGTTGATGGTTGATTTGTTGAATGAGGAGATATTCCCTCCAAACTGTAAGATTTTATTTACCCGGGTGGTAATGCCTACTCCAAAGCCAAAATCCACCTCCCCCAGGTAAAAACGTGGATTGAGCACCACATCAATAGACGTATTGGGCGTCACAAAATAGCTGCCACCTACGTACAACATGGCGGGCAAACGGGTTTTGAAGGTAGTGTCGATGGTTGCCTTACGCCCCAGGCTATCCACAAATTCCAATACCTCGGAATTGAAGTAATCCAGATCCTGGGTAGGGAATTCGATGTTGTCGTCGGCCAGCGGGTTGATGGTGACGTCATTTTTCCAGGTGATGCTGCCTACATTGAGCAAACTGGCGTATAAATCTAGTTCCTTGTTGACATTGTATTGCAGGCCAAGATCAAAAGCAAAGCCATTGTTGCCCGTATTCTGCAAGTAGTTGGATGGATTCCGTTGGAGCGCTTGGGTGGCCAAGCTGCCAAAATTCAAATTGCCCAGGATGGAATAGTAGGGCTTCAAATTCTGAACCCCCGAGCTCATAAAACTCAGGTTGCCCAAAACGCCAAAAAAACGATCATCGGCATCGCTGACAAAGCGCATCGAGTCATTGTTGGTTTGGATTTGGCTGATGCCCATCAGAGACTTTGCCCGAAACCCAATGGAAAGTTTTTTGTTGATTTGGCGGGTGTAACCAATGCCAATAGAGCGATACTGCAATACGTTGTACTGAAAATCCTGAATGTCGTAGGTGCGGTTGACAATTTTGCTGTTGCCTACATTGAACAACATTTCAGCCAGTGGCCGAGGGTACTTCATCAAGGCGTTCATGGTTTCGTTGGCAAAAACATTGATGTAATTGCGGGAACCAATGCGGAAGCCCAAATCCAGTAAGTTCACGCTGACGTCCATTTGGGCGTAATTCTGCTGATCCAGGTTGTCCAGGAATCTTTTGTAGGGGTTGTCGGGGCCACCTTCAACATTGCTGCTGCCCTCCCGGAAATCACCCAAACGGAAGCCAGAACTGCTCACTGCCCCATTGGCCCCGCTCATCAGGGGCAGACCAATGTTGTATTTAGACAGCGGAATTCGTCCAGGGTTGACCAGATAAGACTGTGGAGCAAAGGTCAATTGGGACAAAGTAAGGTTGCGCTGGGCAAAAATTGGATTGGCGAGCAGCCAGAAGCTGCAAGCCAACCAAAGCGGTTGGGAAAAGGAAAATAAGGAACGAATCCGTAGGCTGGGGGTAGCTTGCATCGAAGGTTGTTTTGTAAAGTTACTCATGAATGCTCGGTTTTTGGATGCTGCGGGGCGCTGAAAAACAAGTATTCCATTTTGTCAAAGGATTAGATAAGTAAACGTTTCATTTCAAATGCCTTATCTAATCCTTTGACTCAGAAAAAAATGAAAACTTATTTTTGCCCCACTACTACGCATTTTAGTTTAACGAGGAATTTACTGGATTCGCCTGTTCTTCAAGTCAAAAGAACGTCACAAGATTTTGTATATAAAAAAAACCGCTGCGACATTGAATTGTGCAGCGGTTTTCCGTAGGGGCGATCCTCTGTGACCGCCCTTGTTGGGTAACCACGTAGGGTTACCCCAACAACGTTTTCATATCAACTCGCTGGCGAACAATCTCTTCAATCTTATCAATGTGGACACGTTCTTGTTTAAGACTATCGCGTTCACGGATGGTCACAGTATTGTTTTCCAAGGTCTCAAAATCAATGGTCACACAATAAGGTGTACCAATGGCATCCTGACGGCGATAACGACGACCAATGGCGTCTTTTTCGTCGTACTGACACTGGAAGGAGAACTTCAACTTGTTGAATACATCGGTGCTTGCCTTTACCAGTTCTTCACGATTTTTCAACAAGGGCAACACTGCAACCTTGATAGGTGCCAAAGCTGGATGCAATTTCATTACCACCCGGGTCGAGTCATTGCCATCAGCATCTGGTACGGTTTCTTCTTGGAGTGATTCACTCATCATGGCGAGGAACATTCGGTCGGCGCCAACCGATGTTTCGAGCACATAAGGTACGTAATTTTCATTGAGCTCTGGGTCAAAATATTGTAATTTTTTTCCAGAAAGTTCTTGATGACTGCTAAGGTCAAAATTGGTGCGGGAGTGGATTCCCTCCAATTCTTTAAAACCAAAAGGAAATTCGTACTGAATGTCTACCGCAGCGTTGGCGTAGTGAGCCAGGTTGTCGTGGTCTTTGAAACGCAGTTTGGACTCAGGGGTACCGATTTTGCGGTGCCAGTTCATCCGGGTTTGTTTCCAGTAGTCGTACCACTTCATTTCTTCGCCAGGGCGAATGAAGAACTGCATCTCCATTTGTTCAAATTCGCGCATGCGGAAAATGAACTGCCGGGCTACAATTTCATTGCGGAAAGCTTTGCCAATTTGGGCGATGCCAAAAGGAACTTTCTGACGCGTCGATTTTTGTACATTCAAAAAGTTTACAAAAATGCCCTGCGCAGTTTCCGGGCGCAGGTAGAGTTTGCCTTCTTCCCCAGCAATATTGCCCAATTGGGTATTGAACATGAGGTTGAACTGGCGTACATCCGTCCAGTTGCGCGAGCCGGTATCGGGGTCGGTGATGTCCAAATCCTCGATAATGGTTTTCATCTCGGCCATGTCTCCTTTCGACATCGCTGCGGTGAGCCGATCGGTTACTGCCTGGGCTTTTTGGGTATATTCAAGTACCCGTGGGTTGGTGGTGCGGTAAAGGGCTTCGTCGAAGGAATCGCCAAATTTTTTCTTGGCTTTTTCAACTTCTTTATCCGCCTTGCCCAATATTTTATCAATTTCTTCCTCGATCAACACATCGGCGCGGAAGCGTTTTTTGCTGTCTTTGTTGTCTACCAAAGGATCGTTGAAAGCATCCACGTGCCCGGAAGCCTTCCAGGTTTTGGGGTGCATAAAGATGGCAGCATCCAGTCCGACGATGTTGTCGTGCATCTGCACCATTGCCGCCCACCAGTAATCCTTGATGTTATTTTTGAGTTCTACACCATAGGGACCGTAATCATACACGGCAGCAAGACCATCGTAAATTTCGCTCGATTGAAAGATAAAACCGTACTCTTTGCTGTGTGCAACCAACTTCTTGAACAGATCCGCTTGCTGGGTCATTGTAAATGCTTGTTTGAGTAATACTGAATTAGGGTGCAAAAATGGCAAAAATTCGGGTTTGTTGCCGGGTAAAACCCGATTTTTTTGGTTTACAGCCCTGTTTATATTTTATCTGGGTGCTAAAATAGGGGCAGCGGGCGTTCTTAGCATCCTATTACAGGAGTATCACCCAATCACGAATTCAAAAAAACAAAAGAATATGAAACGATTGATGCAAATCGGACTACTGCTGGGATTGTACTGTTTGGCTTTTACGACTCAGGTACACGCTCAAAAGGAAGTGCAGGTGGAAAATTTTGACCAGGTCAGCGCCATTGGGAGCATCACCATGCACCTGGAAGCAGGGGATGCCAACAAGGTAGTGCTGTACATTGACGGTATTCCTGAAAAAGAAATTGAAATAAAAGTGGTCAAAGGCGTGCTGCGCATTCAGGTTTTGAATGGCTTTTTGTACAAAAACGAAATTGTCAAAGCCTATGTGACCTACAAAAGTTTGCGTGGCGTGAGGGCCAGCGCCGGAGCAAAAGTGGATTGTAAAGAAACCCTCAGCGCAGATTTGTTTTCAGCCAGTGTGGCCGCAGGTGGTCAAATGGATTTGAGCCTCAACGTCAAAAGCCTGGATGCCACTGCTTCGGAAGGTGGCCAGTTGAACCTGAAAGGCACTGCCACAAATCAGGACATCAATGCCAGCACCGGTGGCGTATGCCGCTGTTCGGATTTGATTGGTGAAAAAGCTACGGTTAAAACCAGCACCGGTGGCCGCGCCGAAGTCCAGGTAACCGACTTATTAGAAGCCGCGGCCAACGTCGGAGGCGAAATTTTATACGAAAACGAACCCAAAGAAAAACGGGTGAAGCAATTTTTGGGGGGCGATGTGCGGAAGATGAGGTAAGTAATGAGAGATGAGAGATGAAAGATGAGAGATGAAAGAGGCTACCGCAGGGACTTAGACAAGATTCTTGTCAAAAATGCTGCGGTAGCCTCTTTCATCTCTTATCTTTCATCTCTTTCTTACGGTTTCATCTCCGTCCTTTGCCGCTGCAACAAGAATTGCAATTCCAATAATTTTTCCACCTTATTGGATAAAGTACCTTCTACAAAACCCGCCAATAAGACCGGAGCGTCTGGTGGGAAGTTGGGCAACTGGCAAATGAAGGATCCGGTCCTGGTACCGAGCAACCACAATCCTCGCCATTCCGTGGCGGGGATTGTTTTTTGGTAACGGATGGTCGAGGCGAACAGGGGTGGATTTTTTTCTTCCAGGCGAATACCTCCTCCTCCGTACATCGCCGCAGGCGCAGGCGTTCGCCGCAAAACGCCTTGTAGCGTTGCTTCAGGAGCCTGAGCGGATCTGGCCAGTTCAGCCACGGTAGTACGGCGAATGAGGATCCACAAGGCTCCACCATCGGGATAAGGATATTGCAACCAGGAAACTGAGTCGGTACTGCTAACGATCTGGGTTCCACGGGGCAAATCCAGGTCTACTTTATGGTTTTCCCAGAGTTTGCGATTGATGGCATCGTCCTGTTTCTTTTTAAACAAGGTTGATTCGTGCAAATGAGCCTCGTTTTCCCGAATTTTTTGATAAATGGTGGGATAATATTGCTCCCAAAGTTGCAAGGCTTGTTTTTCATCATTAACAGCTACAACCATCACCCGCTGTGGATTCGACCAAACTTTGTCCATGGCAAAAACCTGATTGTCTCGCCATTGTTTGAGTTGCTCCTGACTGAGTCGGCTTTCGATGATTTTGGCCAAAGCTTGCTCCTGAGCATTGGAAGAGTATTTGCGGATGATGATCAGGCAGTTGCGTTGAGCCAAAAAACTCGGATTGGTCAAAAAACGTTTCGGAGAGAAATACTGCGTTTTGAACCAGGGTTCTGCCGGAGTCACAAAGGGAAAAGCTGCCGAAAAGCGCGCCCTTACCTCGCTGCCAATTTTTCCCTGCCACCAGACAGTATCCATCACAATGGTCAACTCATTGAGTTTCCCCAAAGCTGGTGGTAAAGGTTTTTCAGGGCTATCTTTGACACAACCTGAGCCAAGGAAATGGCACAATCCCAAAAAAAGCAGCAGTTCCCAAAATCTTCTACGAGCCATGACGGACTAATTTCAAAACGGAAATGTACGGATTTGGCTGGATTAAAATGCAAAACGGCGCAGAAAAGCTCCGCGCCGTTTTAAAATCAATTACAGAAAAATTATGGCGTCATAATACTTGAAAGCGTAGTTGAGGGGTTGAGGAGTTGAGAAGTTGAGAAGTTGATGCTACCGCAACGACTTAGAAGTTGACACGGTCTAAGCCTCTGCGGTAGCCTCAACTCCTCAACTTCTCAACTCTTAAAACAGACTTTTAATCACATGCTCCTCACTGATGCCTTCCGCTTCCGCCTTGTAATTGCGCACAATCCGGTGGCGCAGTACGTAATTGGCGATGGTTTGAACATCTTCGATGTCTGGTGAGTATTTCCCACTGATAGCTGCATGGCACTTGGCACCCAATACCAGGTATTGTGAGGCACGGGGCCCTGCACCCCAGGAGATGTAGTTGTTGACCATATCCGTTGCCATCGGAGTTTTGGGGCGGGTTTTGGTCGCCAGACTTACGGCATAGCGCAATACGTTGTCAGCAATTGGAATTTTGCGGATCAACTGTTGGAAGCTCAAAATCTGAGCACCCGTCAGAATATGGTTCAGCTGGATGTTTTGAGCTGTCGTAGTGCCGCGTACTACATCCAGTTCCTCTTCGTAGGAAGGATAGTCCAGGGTAACGTTGAACATAAAACGGTCCAGCTGGGCTTCGGGCAGGGGGTAGGTACCTTCCTGTTCGATGGGGTTCTGGGTCGCCAACACGAAGAATGGTTTTGGTAGTTCATGGCGGGTACCACTCACCGTCACCGATCTTTCTTGCATGGCTTCCAAAAGCGCAGCCTGGGTTTTAGGCGGCGTACGGTTGATTTCGTCAGCCAAAACGATGTTGGAAAACAGAGGGCCACGGTTGAATTTGAAGTGGCGATCCTCGTCCAGGATTTCCGAACCAGTGATGTCCGAAGGCATCAAGTCGGGAGTAAATTGGATACGTTTGAAGTCGAGGTCAAGTACTTCGGCGATCGTGCTTACCAGCAGGGTTTTGGCCAATCCTGGCACCCCTACCAACAGGCTGTGTCCATTGCTAAACAGGGCGATGATTACGGCTTTCACCACGTCATCTTGTCCTACAATCACTTTGCCAATCTCTTTCTTCAGATCCTTATAAGATTGTGCCATTGCGTCAACGGCTTCAACGTCGGATTTATATTCCATTAAGCTAAAACTTTAAGTATTCTCACCAAGAACGAACGAAAATACTGCTTTGTTGAAATCTTGCATAGGTTGAGGGTAAAAAAAAGCGCTGAGGTCGCTAAATAGCGGATTTGACTCGATAAATAATGCCTTTTCGACAAAAACTCAGCTTTAAAACGCCTTTTTTATTTCATTTTCCCAACTCGGAGCATCAGGTAAACTTAAATAATCATTTTTCCCTTGTTGCCAATCTTGATAATGCTTCTTTAAAAAACCAATCAGCGTATGAAGTGATTGATCTGGATAAACAAGCAAACTTCCTGGGGAATAGGTATGGATCAGGCTTTCCAACTCAAGGTCCGTACTACCATTGACAATGGTCAAAATAGGCCTTTTGGCCTGTAAGTATTCAAACACCTTGGCGCTGAGGATACCCTGGAGGCCGGGGCTATTCCAGCTCAGTAAAAGGTTCACATGAGCCCCATGTTGCAATGAAAGGGATTCTGCCTGACTGAGCATGCCCTGATCTTCCAGTATATTTGCCAGGCCAAACTCCATCGCCCAACTTTGCCACAGTGCTCCATCTTTGCCACAAACCAGTAGCTTAAACGCTGATTCTTTTAGTACGCCCTCATCAAGCAGGTTTTTAATGGCCTGAAACAATGGCCCTGCACTTTGTTGTTGCGGATACAGTGATCCGGTGTACACGATGGTAAATTGTTCAAAATTTTGAGCTTGTACTTCCAGACCTTGCTGGCGCATCGGCGCATTGAGTATGACTTGTACCGGTCGTCCATAATGGGTGCGCAGGTGTTGCGCCAAACCCTCTGAAACCGTGGTCAAATATTGTGCACGACCTAAAAGTTTGCGAAGGATCCAATGTTGGAAACCAGGCCACCACACATTTTGCAACAGGGGATCTACTGGTACATCCCGAAAATCGGCTATCCAAATCAAAAAGGGGAAACGCTGAACCAGCAAATAAGCCAAAAAATGATCGGACATGGGGCGAAAAGAGGAATACAAGTGGGATATTTCGCCTTTTTTGATCAAAGTTGCAGCGCGCCAGTAGCCGATGAGCAGGTAAAAAAAACCACCGTCCCCCAGGATGATGTTGAGTGGAAAACTGTCCACAGCCCGGCGTATCCAAGAGACACCCGGCTGCTGCTTCAATTGTGGGGAAAAATGAGTTGATTTTTTGCGCCGCAAAAACCAGATCAACCAGCGAAAATCATAACTGGGTACACGTAAAATGGTCACGTCGGTAGCTTGACCCGTTTCATGGTCAAAAACATGAGCATGGCTGGTACTCAACACATGTACCTTTGGCCAATGGAGCTGGGCTGTTTGGGCAAAGCGGTCATTGCGCAAGGTACCCACTGCTTTGATCGGTGGGAAATAGTAGGCAATTTGCAAGATTCCCGCTTTAGGCATGGTTCGCATTCCTCGAATTTAAACTCGTTCTAAATGTAGCACAAACTCTGGACATGAGCGCCTTCGCCACCATTTGGAACGAACCCTTCTATTGAGCCATCTTCCGGTTTTTGCGGCCCAAACTTCCGAAAAATGCTGCAAAAATGGAATGCTGGCGGCAATGTACCCGACCTGATCAATCCTCCAGCCCAGGTGACTTAGATCGCCGGAAATTGTTTCTAACTTATGCGCCTCAACCGAAAATACTTGCTGGACAACACCCTGGCCCGGCATCAGGCGAAGCAGAGGTTTGAGTGCTCGCCTCCATTGATAATCCCAGGACGCCCGATTGGTAAAACTGATGCACAAACTTCCACCTAGCGCCAAATGTTTTTGAGCCCAGTCCAAGTGATTAAAAAAATCTTCTGGTTCCAGATAAGACACCAGCCCCAGCATAAAAATATGGTCAAATTGCGCTGGTGCACTTTCCCAGTTATGCAAAGTCCCAACCCAACGTTGCTCATTGGGAATCGTACTTTCTGCCAACATTGCGGAAGACGTATCCGTAGCGCAATAATTAAAGGTGGAAAAATTTTGCTGGAGGAGGGTATACAAGGCCCCATTGCCTGCACCTACGTCTAAAATTCGCTTATTGGTATAGTTTTTTTTCCCTAATGCCTGATCGCAGCGCTCATGAAACCAATACGACAAATAGGGTCGCTGAGTAGAGTAACGCCTTGAATAATGTGCTGCCAATCCATCAAAGTACTGGCGTACGCTTTCCAACTGTGGAGGCTTTGGCATAGAAGCTATGTATGGTTTGTATTCTGTTCAGATACTGTTGTTGAACCCGGTGCAAATCAAAAAAATCCAGCACCCGCTCGCGCCCATTGCTGCCCATTTCTTGTAGCGTTTCCTGGTTTTGTCGCATGGCATGACGCAAACATTGCTCCAGGTGTTCCACACTGCGCGGTTTACTCAACCAACCATTCCAGCCGTGTTGTACAGCGTCCCGGCAGCCGGGTACATCGGTAGCGATTACCGGACGGCCCATCGACATGGCCTCCAAAATAGCTCGGGGCATTCCCTCGCGGTACGAAGGCAACACCACCACCTGAGCTTTGCTGATCAAAGGACGGACATCTTCCACTTGTCCAATATACTCAATAACCCCTCGGTTCACCCAACGTTGAAATTCTTCTGCAGGAATGGCAGCCGGGTGCTCTGGCTGATGGCTGCCAGCAACACAGAACCTCACGTTGGGGGTATTGCGTTGAATTTGTTCTGCCGCCAGGGCAAATTCTGCGAGCCCTTTGTCGTACAACAAACGGCCCAGGAAGAGAAAAACAAAAGGTTTTGGGTTAGGCACTGCACTGACCTGAAAATAATTGGTATCTACCCCGGAACCGCCTACAACGACCCCTTGGCCAGGCTGTAAGATTCGAAGATTTTTAAGTAGTTCGTAGTCGGATTGGTTGTGAAAAAACACTTTATCCAGGCCCCGAAAAACTCGGGCATACATCTGTTGAACGACCCAATTGAGCCAGTTCTTGCGCAAAAAAGAATACCCTAATCCGGTTACGGTTGGAATAACTGGAATGTTCAAACGTTTGGCAACCAGACTACCAAAAATATTTGGCTTAAGGGTAAAAGTAAGAATGGCATCAGGCTTTTCTCGTTTGAGAAGGTGCTGCAATTCTCGCAGGAGCATTAAATCTTGCGCTGGATTGGTACCCGTCGACTTCAAATGGATCAAAGGAATCAAATCACAAAGTCCACTTTGGTGGATCAAATGGAAATACTCATCCTCAGGAGCCAATACCGTTACTGAATAACCTCGCAAGGTCAAGCTTTCGATCAAGTTCATCCTAAAATTGTAAACATTCCAACCAGAGTTTGCAATCAGGATTACTTTAGGGATTATTTGTTGAGCTTGTTTTGTGCTCATAATACTAAGTATCGCTCCCTGCATACAGGGATTTATTTTAGCTTAAGAGCCTGTAAAAAATTATCATAATTTTTTTACGGGCTCTTAAGAAAGTGATTAAAAAACCAATACCTTATAAGTTGTTAGACAGGCATTGCTGGCAACAAATGAAGGTAGTTTCTAAAGGAGGATGAATTAAAACAAAAGAAATACAAGCCATCAAGGAGTGTTAATCCTTTAGGCAATACGAAATGGCTCGAATGATGGCATGATTTTATGCAGTATATTACATAAGAAGCCCTGGAAGCCAGTAGACTAATTAGTATTTTGCATAAAACGCCAAGAGCCTACGCAATTCGTTATCAATAAATTGCGTATGAAAATTTATTTGAAGTGTTCTAGAAAAAAGAGTATAGAGGGAAGTGTGAAATTTAACAATTGGGGCAGTAGATTCATCAAGGTAAATTAAACAGTGTGATGTCTAAAGGAATTCAATCATCGTTGTTTTATCAGTTAAATAGTCCAGCAATTATACGCACTTTTTTATGAAACATCAATAGTCGAAGTAAAAAAATGCTGAATTTTGCAGACACGGTTTTTACTGCCCTGACTATTCACCCTATTTTTTAAACACCCCAATCTATCTAAAAAACAGCATCTTTTATATATGAAAAAAATAAAATAATGTAAATGAAGTAGTAAGAGACCACCAAGGGTTTGATGTCTTTTAACAATATTTTTACCTGATACAATCCGGGTACCTGCTTGGACATCGCCAAATCAATCAATCTACCGGGGAATACTTCAATATCTTGCTTTTTGACCAGTTTACCAGAAAGATCAAATACCAATACGTAGCCGTTTTGCCAGCGCAAGTTCCAAGGCCAATGGGAAGTTGTTTAAAGGAAACTTTCACCAAATTGCTTGCCAATTGCTTCAGTTATCTTCTTGATCTCCTGTTCTTTGGCCTTCGGATGGATGAGCAAAATGTCACCTTCATCAACCACAATATAGTCTTCCAGGTCTTTGATGACCACCAGTTTGTCCTTTGGTGCCCGCAACAAGCAGTTGTTGACATTGTACAACAAATTGGGTCCCAGATTAATGACGTTCTGCTGGGCATCTTGCGTTGCCTCGGCATGTAAAGAAGCCCAGGTACCCAAATCCGACCAACCAAAACTGGAGGGAATAGTATACACATTGTTGGCTTTTTCCATGATGGCGTAGTCGATGGAAATACTCAGTGTGTTGGGGTAAACACGATCGATGTACGCTTGTTCACCAGGAGTATTGTAATGCTCGGGCTCAGCCCACAATACGTCCAGGATTTCGTTAGCATGTTGCCCAAATGCTTCGATCAGGTTTTTGACTTTCCAGATAAAAATGCCCGCATTCCACAAATAATCACCACTGGCTAAAAAAGCCTGGGCTTGCTCCAGAGGTGGTTTTTCGGTAAACCTCAATACCTGATGTACATTCCCTTCTGTGGCCTTTTTATCAAAATTGATGTAGCCATACCCCGTATCCGGGCGGGTGGGTTGAATACCCAGGGTCAACAGGGCATTGTTTTTTTCTGTAAAATCCAATGCGGTTTGTAAAGCCTGGATAAAGTTGAGCTCCTGCAAAATGATGTGATCCGAAGGGGCCACCACCAGGTTTGCTTCGGGGTTCAAAACCTGTAACTTCAAAGCGGTATAGGCAATACAAGGGCCGGTATTGTTGCGCGAAGGTTCACAGAGGATTTGGTTGTCGCTCAATTCTGGCAGGTGTTCCTTGACCAAATCGCGGTAAATGCCATTGGTGACGATGAATATATTTTCCGCCGGACAAAGGGCCAAGAAGCGCTCAAAGGTCATGCGCAGCAGCGATTTGCCGATTCCCAGGATATCCAGAAATTGTTTCGGGCGAGCGGTACGGCTCGCGGGCCAAAAACGGGAGCCAACGCCCCCTGCCATGATGGCTACGTAGTTGTTGTTATTGGGCATTTATTGTACTAAGTTTAGTAGAGCAAAATAACGGAGAAAATTGTTGTGGTAGTGTGCCTTTTATTTGCTTGTGCTCAAAAACTTGCGCAATTCTTCCAAACGATCGGTATTGATCAGGTCTACCCCGGCACTGCGCAGGGTTTGCCACACTTGTTCATTCTCGGGCGAAGCCCAAAAACGCAGCTTTTTACCTTCCGCATGGACTTTTTTGACCATGTCCAACAATTTGGTTTTTTCATCGGCGGGCATTTCTCCTTGCCCCAACCATTTGAAATGATTGCGGTAGTTGTCGCTGATGATGGGCATGAGTTGGGGCGAAATCTTTTTGCCGAGGTCGCCGGGGCGGCCATCCAGTCCAGCCAGCCTTTCCGCTTGTTTGCTCATGGTTTCAATGGGTCGATTGCCGGAAAGCACAATTTGCACGGGTGCGGGATTGCAGTTTTTGCGAGTACAAGCTTTCAGGATGTCGCGATAGCGCTGGAAGGTTTTGTCGAGGGCAGTGTAGGTGTCCTCTGCTCCGGTTTTGATGTCGACAAACAGATAAAAAGTTTGGCTGAAATCGGGATAAACTTTTCCTCCGTTTTGCCGGATGCGCTGCCGCAAGGGGCGCAGGTACAATTGCTCCAGGCCACGGGCCGGATCGCGGTAATAGGGGCGATTGTGCGCTACGTACAAGGAATCCTGCATCAGATACACATCGGCTTCCACACTGGTAAACCCTTGTTCCAAAGCATCCCATAATGGGCGGTTATGCTCGTAATCGTTGTGGGCGTGAGCATTGGGCAAAGCAGATACATTGCTGATAGTTGGCCAAAACGTAGGGGCAACGGGCTGAGTCCAGGCCACTTCTTTGTCGTTGGGGAAATAAGGGTTGAATTTTTCCTTGTTCGAGCTGATTTTGGCGCGGACAAACCATTCGTCGCCCTGCAAGGTGTAACGAATCAGGCTGGTGTCGCCATGAGTTATGGTCACTTCGCGCAGGATTTCGGAAGCTTGTTTGCCTTTTTTGATGCCAATGAACTGAACGGTGTATTTCACATTGGGCTCGGTTTTGACCCGCAGGGCGATGGCTTTTGGCGACTGTTGCAGGTCGGCTAGTTCAACTCCGGTGCTGGCATAAAACTGTCCGGCTTCCATCGCTTCTACAATGGCTCCTCCGTGCAGGGAATCGGCCCGCACCATCACCCAACCCCGGCCCGTGTTGGCGTATTGCAAACCAAAAAAATGGTAATTGTGGCTATCGTCGGTGGCCAGGCCATACATCAAGGGTTGTCCGATTTGTGCGTAGTGCAGGTTGATCTGGTCCCAAAGTGGCTCCATGCCCAGGTGGGTACTATCGCCATAATTGAACACAGCGGGGTGGCCATTGAACACCTCAAAAAAGCGCTCGTGTTTCAGGGCCAGCATATCGGCGGGACTGATGGCGAAGTGGAAATTGGGGTGGTTGATGTGGGGAAACATGGGTTGTCCGCTGATGCGGCGTTGCGCCATCACCGCGTCGATGTTGCTTTGCAGTACCTCACGTACACTGTTGCCGCGCTGGACGTGTACAAAACCTTTGATATTGGTAGCGTTGAGGTGCAAGGGTTTACCCGCGTAGCTGGCCGATAATTCTTCGCTGGGTAAAATGAGAAAACGCCCTTTTTCTTCAAACAAGGGCACGTATTCTTTGAAGGTTTTCAGGCGCACCCGCAGGGAGTCTTTGCCGCGTTTTTCATACACCACCCAATCGCTGCCGTAGGTGTGCAGGTAGCGGTCAAAGGCCCGCCGCCGT
The DNA here is from genome assembly GCF_965225875.1 of Haliscomenobacter sp. Classification (GTDB taxonomy): domain Bacteria; phylum Bacteroidota; class Bacteroidia; order Chitinophagales; family Saprospiraceae; genus Haliscomenobacter. The sequence continues at coordinate 3,682,638 of NZ_CBDDBS010000002.1, forward strand.
TCGGGTGCCCGCGGAACCCAGCGCCACTGCTCGCCTTCTTGCAGGGTATTGTGGTCAGATAACCCAACAAAATGGTAACCGGAAGCCTTGTACCAGGCCATGATCATTTCGGGGTAATCATCGCCGTCGCTCCAGAGGGAGTGGGTGTGGAGGTTGCCCTTGAGCCAGGTTTGGGCCTGGAGGGGGGCTAGGGTTATGCAGAGTAGGCAGAAAAGGATGAAGTGGTTTTTCATTGGTTTGGTGTTTGGTGGGGGTAAAATACGGAGGAGGCTCGGAAGGTGCTCCCTGTGGCTGGTATTTTTTGGAGACCACATTCATAAAGCGTGGAATTTGGTTGTTTATAGGGTTGGGAATCCGGCAAATGGATTATTACTAATACCCACTCCTCCTCACCCCCATCTCTTCCCCAACCGGCATTTTCAACCCCTTCAACACCACCTCACTCCGATTCAACAGCACCACCGGCATCTCCTTCGCCGTCAGTACCTCCACCCCATCAAACTCCGAATTGTTCACGTCATCCAGCACCAGCGCAGGCCGAAAATCATCGTCCACATACCTCAATTTCATGCCCTTGATTTTGATGCCTTCCGCATGGCGCAGGTAAAAGCCCCAGGCGGGTAGCTCCCCAAACATCGAAAATTCGGGGTAGGCCTTGGGATTTTCCGGTATGCTTGTGATTTTGTCCAGGGGGATCTGGGCGATTTCCTTTTTCGCGCGGCCGCCGTAGGTGATCTCGATGTCTTCCAGGGTCACATCCTGTACGGGGTGGCCAGGCAGGCCCACAATGGAAGAAGGAATCAGGTTGTAGGGCAAAAAAGGATGGCCATAAATGTGGAAATGCGAGGGGCGTTTGGGCATTTTGTCTTCGCCCGGGCGCAGGTGGTCGGGCGGCCCTTCGATGGGGTAACCTTGGTCGGGTTTGTAGAGGGGAACTTCCACTTTGACGTGAGCGATGTACACCCCTTTGAGTGTGCTCGCCTTGCCTTCCGTGCGCTGGCCCAAGCGGATAAAGATGGCGTTGCCCGTATTTTTGGCATTGATGTGTTGAATGTCGATGCCCGTCAAATCGCCGCCATCAACCGACTCCAGGGCAATCGCCGAGCGGTAGGTGTCGAAAATGGTCAGGTTGCGCACGGTGACCTTGCGGAAACCACCGTCGCTACGCGTACCAAACTTGAGTGCATTGGCACTGGAGCGCAGGGTGCAGTTTTCGATGTAGACGTTCTCACAACCCAGCGCAGGGTTTTCGGATTTGAGGCAGATTGCGTCGTCGGTAGAATTGATGAAACAATTGCTGATGCGCACGTTTTTGGAATCGGTGATGTCGAGGCCGTCGTTGTTCCAGTAGGCGGTGCTTTGGACCGTGATGCCGTCGATGACCAGGTTGGAACATTCCCGGTAGTCCTGCACCCAATCAGTGGCGTTTTTGAGCGTGACCCCGGAAATGTGGATGTCGCTGCAAGATTTGAAATTCAAGACCATTGCGCGGCCGCCGGGGCGCTTTACCCTCCAGATGGTGTCTTGCACCATTTCACCGCTGCGCAGTTTTTTAAAAATGTCCAACATCAACTCCTGCCCCTGCCCGTCAATGATGCCCTGACCACTGATGCCGATGTGCTGCTGGTTTTCGGCCATGACCACGGCGGGGCGGTCGGGTACTACGGCGTAATCGTTGCGCTTGGTAGGGCCGAGTAGGCGGGCACCGAGTTCGAGGTGCAGTGTCACGCCCGATTTTAACCAAATGGTACCCGTCATGAAATTTCCGGGGGGAACGATGACCTTGCCGCCGCCCGATTTGGACACTTTATCGATGGCTTTTTGAATGGTGGTGGCGTTGTTGGTGATGCCGTCGGCGATGGCGCCAAAGGAGGTGATTTTAAGGGATTTGGTTTGGGCAATTGCCGTGCTGGACAACAACAAAAGCACCGGGAAGAAGAGATAGAGTGGTAGGTTTTTCAGGAACATGATGGTTGAATTTTAGAAGTAGCCGACCAGCGGCATTAGCCGCGAAACGTCTGTAGACGTAAAGCACGAGTGTCAAATAAAGGTGCAGCGCACCGAAACCATTCAAGGCCATTGTTGCGGTGCGCTGCACCTTTACCCAAAATAGGTAGACCTATGTGCTACAGACGTTGGGCGGCTAATGCCGCTGGTCGGTTGTGCAAAATGGTACATTATCCTTCAAGTTTTGTCCTCGTATTTGATCAAAACTTGCTACGGCACGACCAACCTCACACCTTCGGGAAATCAAACCCATTGTGATACGTCGGCAAAATCAAGGCATTCGCCTTTTTACTGTTGAATTTAGCCTTCGCCGCATCCCAATAAATTTTCTCCCCCGTGCGATAAGCCACGTTGCCCATGTGCGCATTGACGGCCACGGTAGCGCCCGCGTGTATGGGGCAAGCGAGATCAGCCAGTTTGCCACTTTTCATCACGTCGACGAAGTTTTGGGCGTGGAGTTCCAGGCCATTGTCCACCCGGTTTTGCAAGGCGACCCCTTCCATGCGGAACTTTTCGCCATCCTTTTCGGGGATGACCTCCCAGCCGTTTCTGGTCACCACCAGGGTGCCTTTGGTGCCGATGAAGGCGATCCCGTGGCCCTTGCCGTACTGGCCCGCCCCAGTGCCCATGTAGTGTTCCCAGGTATTGGTGAAGGTGCCAAAATCGTAGGTGACATGGATGTAATCGGGCGTTTCGCGGGCATCGGTGGGGAAGAGGCGTTTGCCACCTACTGCCGATACCGATAGCGGTTCGTTTACGCCCATGCCCCAAAGCATGATGTCGAGCAGGTGCACCCCCCAGTCGCACATCAGGCCACCTGCGTAGTCCCAAAACCAGCGGAACTCGTAGTGGAAGCGGTTGGCGTTGAAGTCGCGCATTTGCGCGGGGCCGAGCCACATTTTGTAGTCCACACCTTCGGGTACGGGGCTATTCGGCACCACGGGCAAGGGCTGAGTACCCCGATACATCCAGGTTTTGGTGTTGATGATGGGACCGAGTTGGCCGGATTTGACAAAGGCAATCGCGTCCTTGAAGTGCTTTTGGCTGCGTTGCCATTGGTTGACTTGCACCACTTTGCCCGAGGCTTCGGTGGCGCGGATCATCGCTTTGGCTTCGCCGATGGAGTTGGCTACCGGTTTTTCCACGTACACGTGTTTGCCCGCCGAAAGGGAATCGGTGAGTTGCAGGCAATGCCAATGGTCGGGGGTGGCGACGATGACCGCGTCGAGGTCTTTGTTGTCGAGCATCTTGCGGTAGTCTTTGTACTCCAGCAAGTTGCTGACGCCAGCTTTGCCCAGGTCTTCTTTGCGTTTGGCCAGTTGGGCATCGTCGATGTCGCAAATGGCCATGAGGTTGACTTCGTTAACTTTCAGAAAGGCCCGAACGTTGCCGAAGCCCTGGTTTCTAAGCCCGATGAGGCCAACGTTGATTTTATCACTTGGAGCCACGGCTTTGCGCATGGAAACAATGGCTTCCAGGGGTAAAAACTCCATGAGCCCGAGGCCGCCTAGGGCCGTGGCGGTATTTTTGATAAAAGTCCTGCGTGTTTTCATGATGTTGGTTAATTGGTGTTTCTAAAGGGTTTTCATGTCAATCACAAAGCGGTATTTCACATCGGATTTAAGGATGCGGTCGTAGGCTTCATTGATGTCTTTCATCGCGATGACCTCCACATCTGAAACGATGTTGTGCTCGGCGCAGTAGTCCAGCATTTCCTGGGTTTCCTGGATGCCTCCAATCATGGAGCCGACAATACTGCGGCGTTTCGAAATGAGCTTTTCCGCAGCTACACTATGGTCTTCAGGCGGGATGCCGACCAGGAGCATTTTGCCCTCTACTTTGAGCAAATCGAGAAAGCTGTTTAGGTCGTGAACGGCTGAAACGGTGTTCAAAATGAAGTCAAAATGATTTTTCAGCGGTTTCATTTGTGCTTCATCCGTAGTCAGTACAAAATGCTGCGCGCCCAAGCGTCTGGCATCGGCTTCTTTGGAGGGAGAAGTACTCAACATGGTTACTTCGGCCCCAAAGGATGCGGCAAATTTAACGGCCATGTGCCCCAATCCGCCCAGGCCCAGTACCGCTACTTTGTGCCCTTTGCCTACTCCGGCAAAACGCAGTGGAGAATACGTCGTGATCCCGGCACACAACAAGGGCGCGACTGCTTCCAACTGATCGGTAAAGGGAATGTGCAGGGCGTATTTTTCATCAATGACATACTTTGAAGAATACCCACCAAAAGTCGGCGTAACCCCGTCTCGGTAAAACCCATTGTAGGTCGGCGTCATGCCTTCATCGCAATACTGCTCCATTCCGCTTTGGCAGGAAGGGCAAGTACGGCAAGAATCAACAAAAACCGCTACACCAGCCAGATCTCCCACTTTGAATTTGGTGACATTGTTGCCAATTGCGGATACTCGACCAACGATTTCATGCCCAGGTACAATCGGATAAACCGAGGGGCCCCACTCGCTTCTGGCCATGTGGATGTCGGAGTGACATACCCCACAATACATGATATCGACCAAAATATCGTCCGCGCCGACTTCTCTTCTCTCAAAATCAATGGGTGCAATGGGAGCTGTTTTGCTCAGGGCACCATAACCATTTACTTGCATGTTGAATTATTTGATGGGTGTAAATTTGTGCAGCATAACCCCATGATAAGGAATATCTGCCTGGAATGATCCGGTATATTCCGCGACATCTTTTTGCCGCCAAACATCCCGTATCAAATATCTGCCTTTAAGACCAATCTTATCGAAGTGGAGGGTGAATACTTTTTGCGGCTCATCGCCCCAGCGAAAGTAGGATTCCGGCGTTTTGCCATAACCCGCAATATTGAATAAGCCTACGGCAAAAGAGCCATCCTCCAGTGGTTTCAGCCAGACCTGTACATCGTCTTCTTCCAAAACCAATCGCGCTGCCTTGCCCAATGGGTCCTGATTGATGGCAATTACCTCGTCGTTGCTCAGTAAGTTAAGGGTAAAAGCGTCCAATTGTTCAATCGGGCAACCAATCAGCATGGGTGCGGCCAACAAACTGAAGATGCTCACGTGGCTGTACTGCTCGTCTGGTGTCAAACGGGTCGGGTGCATCATCGGGCCAATGGAAACCTCGCCCAGGATCATCATGTCTGGGTCGAGCCAGTGGCCGGGGCCAGAGTATGGGGCCCAGCGATCCAGGGTAAAAGAAGTGTGGTACAAACTGGTCCAACTGTCCTTGATGTCGGGGCCGGTGCGGTACATATTGGTGACCCGATTCCAGTCTTTGACCTTGTCGAAAGGGGCATTGTTGGAAATGCTAAAAACAATATCCCGACCCGATTTTTTTAAAGCTTCCGACATCCGTTCCGCCGAAACCACATCGATTCGCCAGTCGTATTTGAGGAAATCGGTTCCCCAGGCAGCCATTTGCCGGGCGTCGTTGCGCTCAAAGCGGTACTTGGCAATCCGGCTGTAGGGTTGACGGCTGGGGACAAACAGTTTTTGGGTTTCCCCACCCGCCGGATAATCCGATGAAGCCCCAATGAAACCAGCATAACTGGCAATGTAAGGGGTGGAATACAAGCCCACTTTTAAACCCAGTGCATGAATACGATCCATCATGCCTTTGATGTCCGGGAATTTTTCATTGGCTTGCAAAGCGGTGTCGGGCCCGCTGCGGATGCCTTGCCAGGCGTCGTCGATGTTGATGTAAGTCCAGCCGTGGTCGCGCAAACCCTTGCTGACCATGGCTTCCGCGGAGGCAATGACTTTGCCCTGGTCGATGTTCCGTGCCCAGGAATTCCAGCCATTCCAACCGATGGGCGGGGTGAGCGCGATGGTATCTCCGATTTTGAGCAGGAGTTTTTGTTGGGTTTTGCCGTATTTGTTTTTCGCGCTCAAGGCCAGTTCGTACGTGCCACGTTGGGCAACACGGCCAGAGATGATGCCAGTTTTGGCATCGAGTTTTAAACCTTTGGGCAAAGGGGTAGCTGAAAAAAGCAGGGGTCTTTCACCCGTGGCGGCAATGGTGTACAAAACTGGGTTGCCCGACTTAGCACCGAATATTTTAGCAGAATTGATGCGTGGCTTTTTGCCGGGAGCTGGTGTTAAAATGTATTTTTCATCCTCATTGGGAATGTATCCAGGTTTGCTGCCGTCCAACATTTCCAGTTTGGCGTTTGCCCAATTGGCGTAAGTTCTTTTGTTGTTGGAACCTCCTATCCGGTCGGTCACCAATAGTCCAAAGCGCTCGACGCCGCGGAGGTCGACATCTACACTTACTGGGGCGTCGCCGTGTTTCATGTCGAGCTTTTCAAAGAGCACTTTGTGGTCGGCCACTACGTAAAAACTCAAAGGAATGTCCTGGTTGCCACTGTCATCGGGGCCGATCAAGGCAGTGAAACGAGCAGCTTTTTTATTGAGGTAAAAAGCCAGAATCATCGGCGATTGCCCTCCGATGCCGCGCAAAAAGCGCTGAGCCTGGATCCGAATGGTGTCTTTGGCATAACTTGCCTTGGCTTCCACCGGGCGCAAACCTTCGGAAAAAGTCTGGATGGGTAAGTCATCGAGCCAAACGGTAGTGCTGGACTGGGCAAAAACTTGACAGCTGATCACCAGTCCCAACAAACAAAACAGCAAATTGAAATTTCTTGTGTGCATAAGTGTGCTCATTTTTTCACCACTGACTTGTATTGTTCCAAAATGGGTTTTCCAATTTCTACGCCATCAATGTTCAGCAGAAAATCCGCGGGCAAAGGCTGGGGATTGTAATAGGCCAGGCGTTTTTTGTTGGGCAAATCGGCACGAAGGCCCAGTTTGCCTGCCTTGGTCATCACCGCCACATCCAACAGGCCATTTTCCGCTTTCACCGCCACCTCAGCTTGCAAAACCTCCTGCCGAAAAGCGGCAAAAGCACGATCGGTTTTGATGCCTTCCGCCACTTTCCACCACATGGCCACATCGGCTTTCCCATTGTCGGGGTGCTGGAGGGTGATGCGTAAGGCAGCATTGTGTTCCAGCGGGAATTTTTCGCGGGTGGCGATGAATTGGAAACCATCGTTGTACAAGGCTGGCCTAGCACCTTGCTCCGCATTCGACCACAGGAAGCGGAAAGCAATCACCACGTCTTCGAAGCGGGCGAACAGGGTTTGAGTGCCGTCAAAATCGGTTTTGGCACCTGGTGCTGGCACAACAGTTGGCTGATTGCCCAGCCAGATTTCATCAAAAGTATTGGGCAAAATAATGGTGGAGTTCAGGTATTCGAAGATGCAATTGTGGTCTTTGTTGCCGGATACCAGCATGACCATCTCGCCCTTGTTTTGGGCGGATTGCATAAAAGGCATCAGGTGCCGGGCTTTGCCCCAGCCACCATTTGAGGGGTAATTCGCCGGGATCAGGTGGCGCATTTTTTCACCCATGCCTTCCGCCGACCAGGTACCGTAATGGTCGTTGCGGCCTTCCATCACAAAAGCGATATTGGGCATTTCGGGGATTCGTTTGCTGTTGAGGTAAATCACGAAGGGTTTGTCGTCGGGGCTATAGGCTTGATTGGAGGAACCCATTGAGAATTTATCACCCACAAAATCACAGGCGAAGGTATGGGCCAGGCTATCCCAGCGTTGGACGATGAAGCGGTTTTTGCGCTGCATCGACCCTTTTTGCTCCGTGGAAAGGCCAATTTCTTTCAAGGTGGACAAGCACAACTCGTGAAACAAATGCACATTACGATTGGGCCCGCCCAGCAGGGGATTGAAGTATTTTTCCTCCAACAAATCCCGACTGAACACCCGGTTGTAGTCGCGACTGTGCGCCCCACCCAGGATGCCCGCCCGAGGCAGATAATGCGCCGAGAGGTCGTCGAGAAAAAACCGCAGCGCCGCTCTGGCCTTGGCCTGAATATCGGCATCGGTGGAAAAACGGCAAAGCAGCAAGAGGGATTCGAGGTCAACTCCGCAATAGGTCGGGCTGTCGTACTCCCGGTTGCCGTAACGCGCCAGGTGATTCAGCCAAAGGTCAAAATACCTTCGGCCTTCTTCCAGAATCTCGTGCTGCTGGTACACTTGCCCAAACGCCACAAAATTCCAGATTTTCATTAAGTAGATGTTGGTGTAGGAAATGCGTACGACCTGGTTTCGGGCGCCTTTGAGGCCGAGGGTGAAAATTTCGTCGAGGGTTTTTCGGGCAGCTGGCGAGAGGCGATCGTTAAAAAGCAATTTGATGGGTAAGCCGTACTGCATACAAAATTCGATGTTGTTGCCGTCGCCAACGTCGATTCCGGTTTCGTGCCAGCCCCAAAAGATGTTGCCATAACTTCTGCCCGCGGCGGGATTGGAAACCATCCGGGTTTGCACCAGTTTTAATACCCACTCCACTTGTTGTGGTTCCAGGAATTGGGTATCCAGGGCATCGAGCAAAAACAGAAAGCAGTCCCGCACGGCTAGTTGTGGGGGGCTTTGTTGCAGGGCGGTCCATTCGCGTTTCAGGTTGGCCATCCGTTCGGCGGGGTCGGGTAAAGGGGGCACGGCAAAGTTGGTCTGGCCATAGGCCTGGGTAGCCAGGCAGATGCTCAGTACAATCAACAAATTTGAAAATTTACCCATCGCTGAAATTGTTCTGATTAAAAGGTGAAGTTTGACTTCGAAACACGGTGTAACTCTTTGAAGCAGCTTCGCTGCTTTTTTGTAACCGCGACGACGCGACGACACGACGTTATGGCTACCGCCTCAATACGACGCTTTGCGTCGTCCACAGAGCGCGAAGCGCAAAAATCGTCGCGTCGTCGTGCCGTCGCGGTTATAAAAAATTTGGCGCAGCCAAATCAAAAAATCGTTGAGTTTATACCTCTTCGGGCGCTCAATTAGCAATTATCTTCAGCATCAAAACTCCGTGGTGCCGGATCGTAGTCGGAAACTTTCCACTAAATGCCCCAAGGTCTTTTTGCCGCCACACATCCCGCAGTTGGTATTTTCCATTCAAGCCTAGCTTGGTCAAATCGAGGGTAAAGTTCACAGGCTGTTCGTCATCCCAACGGAAGTAGGATTGAGGGGTTTGGCCGAAGTCGCCGACATTGAATAACCCCAGGGCATGGGAGCCATCGGCAAGCGATTTGAGCCAAATTTGCACCCCATTTTCGGTAGCAATCAGGCGAGCGGGTTTACCCAGCGGATCCTGATTGATGGCAATGACTTCGTCGTTGGTCAGCAAGTTCAGGGTAAAAGCGTCCAATTGTTCGATGGGGCAACCGATGAGCAAGGGCGCCGAAAGCAGGCTGAACAAACTCACATGGCTGTACTGCTCGTCCGGAGTCAGACGCGAAGGGTGCATGGGGGAGCCTGTGGTCACGTTGCCCAGGATCATCATGTCGGGGTCGTTCCAGTGGCCGGGGCCGCCGTAGGGGCTCCATTTGTCGAGGGTAAAGGCCGATACAAAAAGGCTGTGCCAGGAATCGCGAATATCCGGGCCAGTCCGCCAAGAGTTACACAAGCGCATCCAGTCTTTGGCATTGGCAAAAGGGGCTGAATTGGAAATGCTGTAAAAAATATCTCGCCCCGATTTTTTGATGGCTTCCGACATCCGTTCTGCTGACTCAACTTCGATGCGCCAGTCGTACTTCAGGTAATCGATGCCCCAGGCGGCGAATTGGCGGGCGTCATTGTTTTCAAAACGGTATTTCCCGACGTAGCGGTAAGCGCGTTTGTTTTGCACAATCGAGTCGGGCAATTCACCTTTTTCAAAATTGGAGGAGCCCCCCACGTAACCTGCGTAGCTGGTGATCATGGGTGTAGAATAAACACCCACCTTGAGGCCCAGGCTATGGATGTAGTCCACCATACCCTTAAAATCCGGGAATTTTTCATTGGGTTGGATGGCGTTGAACGGTCCGCCACGCTGGCCTTGCCAGGCATCATCGATGTTGATGTAGGTCCAGCCGTGTTGGTTCAGGCCTATTTTGACCATGGCGTCGGCGGAGGCGATCACTTTGCCTTGGTCGATGTTGCGCGCCCAGGAGTTCCAGCCATTCCAGCCAATGGGCGGGGTGAGAGCAATGGTGTCGCCGATTTTGATGGTCAAGGTTTGTTGGGCTGAGCCCAATTTGTTTTTTGCCCCAAGCGTCACTGGATAGGTGCCGCGTTGGGTGACAGTTCCGGTGATGATGCCCGTTTGAGGGTCTAAGGCAAGACCTCGGGGTAATTTTTTGGCCGAAAAAGTCATCGGTCTTTGCCCGCTGGCGGCAATGGTGTACATAAAAGGATTGCCGGGTCGCGCTCCAAAAACTTTGGGTGAGTTGATGCGTGGAGTCTGGGGTGCAGGTGGAGTCAGGATGTAGCGCTCAGCGGTATTGGGCATGGTACGCGGCAGGTGTTCGCCTTGCATCAGGATTTGAGCATTGGCCCAGTTGCTGTAGGTGCGGGTCATCCCCTGATCGTTGACTTTTACGAGTAATCCCAGGCGTTTGATGCCCCTCAGGTCGACTTCCACTTTTTGGGCGGCTTCGCCCCATTTCAATTCCCGGCTTTCAAAGAGGATTTTGCGGTCGCCGATGATGTAGAATTTGTGGGGCAAATCTTTATTGCCCAAGTCGTCAACGCCAACCAATGCCGAAAAAGATTGGGCATGGCCATCCAGGAAAAAAGCCAGGATGCTGGTGGAGTTTACGCCGACTCCGTGCGGGTAGGTGGTTCCAGCAATGCGCAGAGGGTCGCCTGCGGCATTGGTTTTGCCCAATACGGCAGGGATACCTTCGGAGAAGGATTTGATGGGGAGGTCGTCGAGCCAGATGGGGCGGGTACTTTGGCCCAAGAGAAGGTTAGTAATTATAAAGAGACAGATTACGATTAGATTGGTTTTCATTTTTTCAAATCCATAAATAGTGGATGGAATCGTTTGTTTTCGGCAACTTTCGGCTTGTAGAGACGCACGGCCGTGCGTCTCTACGGGAGCCATATGCGCTAGATTAGATTGTGAAAATCAGGTTAACGTAATGCGGTGTTTAAAGGGTGTAAAACCCGTCACGTACACCGTGGGTGCATCCATTGCAGGTAGCGCTCCCCGCAATTGCACCGCCTGGTGCTCGACCAGTCCAGAACCAAATTGGATGCTGTCTCCACCTTGGGTGTATGTACCAGTGGGCGCACTCAGCAAAAACGCTTTGGGTTTGGAAGCATGGGCTTTTACCGCACTGAACTCGCCGCCAGGGCGGAAGATGAGTTCCAGTGAAACGGGCACCCCATCCGTCCCACTTAGGTCAAAATCGACGGCAATGCCGTCCTTGAGTTCAGTGACTTTGACCGTATAATCCAGGTATTGCACTTCACTTTTTTGGCGATTGCTGCGGGGCATTTTGTCCAGGTTTCCAGTAGGGTCAATCTGATCAACGGGGTAAGGTTGGTAGTAGGGGCCATCCAATTTGCTGCGCAAAACCCAGGCCTCACCTTCCTGTTTGATTTCCGCGGATTGAAATTGGCCTTTGCCAAAAAAAGACGCAGCGACGCGCAACGCTTGCAATACCGCATTGCCTTTGTGAAAAGTCAAAAAGCCAGCATTGTTGGACAAAAGGGTGGCATCCCAATTGCCGCGCCGAATGCGCACTACGCCCGAATGGGGAAAGGCTTTGGCGTAGCTGTCGGGCAAAGGTTTGCTAGCAGGTAATTCCCGCCAAAAATTGGGGTCTTCCAGGTAGGCATCCAAAGAACCGACCATTTTGGGGAAACAGGTTTTTTCGATCAAGCGGCACATCGCGGCGTATTCCCCATTTTTATCCAGCAAAGCCAGATAGCGGTAGGAGAAGTAATAATTTTCCAAAGTGCCAATGGTTCCTTTGTCCTGCCGATTCGATGCCTCGGTGACTACCTCGCCGTTGGGGTGCACGTAGTACATGGTCATGTTGAGGTTTTTGCGCACGGCGTCGAAGATTTCGGGTTTGTTCAAACCTTTGGCGATGGTGATCAAAACCCGGTTGACCAGAGGGGTGTAGCCACCGGTACTTTTTTCGGTGTATTGCCCATCGGGATCGAGGTCGATGTGTTCCAGCAGCCATTGCTCCACCCGTTTGATGTAGCGGGGATCGGGCCACAGCTCGTTCAATTTGACCAAAGCCGCCGAAACCACCCAGCGGTGATTGGGGGTGTGAATGCCCCCTACGATGAGCGATTCGCCAGCACGTTGCAAAAAGGTTTTGAGGGCGGTCAAAACGGGTTCAACGCCTTTGGTTTGGGAAGTTTTGAGGAAGACATAAGCGGGCGCCAGTTTTTCCACACTAAAAGCGGTATCGGGCGGTGAGTGAAAATTGGTGCTCAGCAAGTCGATGGTGCCATCCGCGTGCTGCGCCCGGAGCAAATATTGGGCAGCCAAGCCCACCTTTTTTAACAAATCAGCAGATTGGTAGTATTGCGATTCAGGATTGGCCAGGGCGATAGCGGCTTTGGCAATAAAATGCCCGCTGGATTGTACGTTGGGGATTTCGTCGCCGTCTTTGATGGCCCCATAAGCCTTTTTGTTGGTATCTACTATTTGTGCGGCAAACAGCCCATCAAAACCCCGGTCATTCAGCTTGATCAGATCGATGATCCACTGAGGTTTGGCTGGGGAGGTAATGTCAAGCTTTGAGAAGCCTTGCAGGGGCAAAGCGCCCAGCGTAGTAGCTCCGATATGGACAAAAGTTCTTCGTTTCATCTTTTGAAAATTTTAGCCTTTTAAGGGCTTTGAAGTGGCTAAGGCCAGTACCCGGCCTTGTTTGCCCACGGCATTGTAAAAGTGATACACGGTATTTTTCCACTTGATGACCCAGGGTTTGTGGGCGTATTGCTGGTCGTAGGATTCGGAAGGAGCGATCAGGTCGGGGCCGTTCCAGTCGGTCCAATTGACAAGGTCGTAGGAGGAGGCAAAACGTTCAAAAGCGCCAGGTTTCCAGAAGGCCCCGAAGTAGAACAGGACGTAAACCTCTCCAATCCGGGCAATTTGGGCATCCCCACATATGCCTTTATAGCGGGTAATGATGGGCTGGTCGCCCAGGCGTTTCCAATTGAGCAGGTCGTCTGAAACGGCCATACCGATGCTTTCGTAGTTGGCGGTGTCGCCCTTGGCGTTGTAGTACATCACAAAGGGGTGGCCAGTCAATTTTTGCTTGTCCCGGATGATGAGGCTTTTGTAAATGACTTTTTTTTCAAACCAGCGGGCGTCATTGTCTTTGGACTGGAGTACTGGATGGGCAAGTCGCGTCCATTCTGTGGGTGGATTCAGGGTTTGGCTGTGCGCCATGCCCACGCCCAACTCACCGGCTTCGTAGCCCTTGGAATTGCCACCCAGATAAGACATCCAATATTTGCCTCTAAATTTTTCTACCCCATAATCTCCAGCCCATTTGGTATTGACCAGGGCCAGGTAGCCCGCTTTTTGATTGGCATCCCAAGTCTTTTCGGTAAAAGAGAGGATCCGGCCTTTTTCCTGCCAGTGGCGTAAATCTTTGCTTTGTGCCAGCCATGTTTCGTAACCCTGGCCGTCAAACACGATGTAGGTCATGTACCAGCGGTTGTTTTTGCGAAAAATGGTGGGGCTGTCGATCAGTTTGGTGGAATCGCGGTGTTTGAATACAATGCCGTATTTGTAGGGGGTTTGGATTTCCTGGTAGGTTTTTTCCATTACTTCCTGGGGTACTACCTTGGGTTGGGCAGCAAGTTTAATGCTGAAAAAGAGCAATAAAATGAGTAGGCTATTTTTCATAGGGCAAGAATTTTTCTCAGCTCCAGCATTTCATCCTAAGGTGCCTCTTAAGTGTCTTTGGTTTCTTAGGTGGTGAAATAATTCCCTGCTTCGCAGGTTTTTTCTTTTTCACCACCTAAGAAACCAAAGGCACTTAAGAGGCACCTTAGCGCTTATTTAGCGGTCATCGAAGGAGGGGCTTGTTCCGGTTTACTTCCCCAGGATTTATTGGGTTTGGGGCCAAGTTGCAGCGTCATCTTTCCGCCCTTCACCAGGGTTTCGTGCAACAACCAGGACTGGTTCAGCGCTTTCCCATTCAAGGTTGCCGACTGGATGTAGTAGTTCTGAGGCGCATTGTTTTTCGCTTCGATGACAAACTTTCCACCCGGGTAATATTTGGGGTTGAGGTGCAAGGTGATTTTGTTAAAAATGGGGCTACCGATTTCATAAAATGGCTTTGCCGAAGTACCACCGTTGACTGAAAAAAGGCCCGTTTTCATCAACACAGCCAGGCTGCCCATGAGGCCCTGGTCTTCGTCGCCGCTGTATCCCAGTTGGGGCGATAAGTCGCTGTATACTTTTTCCACGACCTGCCGCGACCAGTATTGGGTCAGCCAGGGTGCGCCGGAATAATTGAACAAATAGGCGGTTTGGATGCTGGGTTGGTTGCCGTAGTTGATGTAAACGCGGCGCAATTCCTCCTGGGTTTCTTTGTCGTGGGATTTGCCGGATACGAAGTCGTGTTTTTGGGCTTTTTCAAAAGATTCGTTCAATCGCTGGGTGAAAGTTTCCCGGCTGCCCATCAAGTTGACCAGACCTTGCACGTCGTGGGGTACAAACCAGACGTATTGGGCAGCGGTACCTTCCTCCCAACCGTGATCGTAAGTCAGGATGTCGACGGGTTCGCCCCATTTGCCCTCCAGGGTGCGGTTCCACATCCAGCCGATTTCGGGGTTCCAGATGTTTTTGTAGTTCTCTGCCCGTTTCATGAAGAGGTTGTAGTCGTCCATTTTACCCAAGGCTTTGGCCATTTGCGCCAGGCCGTAATCCTGATAGGCGTACTCCAGGGTTTGGGTGGAACCATCCTGGTGGAATCCATAGCGGGTTTCACTCAAAGGGTGCGGTATATAGCCACGTTCGATGTAGTACTCGATGCCCCCACCTTTGAAGGTATTGTGTTCGTAACCCGCTTTGCTCATCATGCCTCCGGGGAAGTGGTTTTTGCGGAGCCCTTCGTAAGCCTTTTCGATGTCAAAGCCGCGAATGCCTTTCAGGTAGGCACTGACGATGAAGGGTGTGGTGGCAGCCCCGGTCATCACGTAGGTGTAGTTGCCACCAGCAGGACCACGGGGAATGAGCCCACCGTCCTGGTACATCATCACCATGGAGTTGACAAAGGACTCGGTTACTTCGGGGTACATCAGGTGCCAAAGGCTATTGATCGTCCACTGTGCGCCCCAGAAAGAGTCGGAGTTGTGGTGGTTGTATTTGGGTTTGCCCTGGGCGTCGAGTGGGATTTGACCAATGCGGCGTTGTGGGCCAGTCATGTCGCAGTACTTCCCGTTTACATCGTTGATGATGCGGCGGCCAAGCAAGGCATGCCACAAGTCGGTGTAAAAACGGCTGCGTTCTTTTTCAGTCCCTCCTTCAATTTCGATGCGACTCAGCCATTGGTTCCATTCGCTGCGGCTGTCTTGCACGGTTTTATTGAAGTCCCAGTGGGGCAGTTCGGCCTTGAGGTTGAGGCGAGCCTGTTCCTCGCTGACGTAAGAAATGGCTACTTTCATTTTGCGGACTTCACCAGCCTGGGTGGTAAAGCTGAGGTAGGCCCCAGTGCGTGCCCCTTCAATGCGGTCGCCAATATCCTCCAATTTTCCGTTTCGCCAGCCCTTAAACGTATCGAATGGTTTGTCAAAAACGGCTACAAAAAAGACGGCCACAGTTTTGGGGCGGCGGATGGTGGGTGCCATCACCGCATACCCTTCAATTTCCTGATTGCTGACTTTTTTAACAAAGCCCTTTTCCGTATCGGAAGGGCCTAAAAAAGCGGAGAAATCAAAAAGGATATGGCTTTGTTCGGATTTGGGGAAGGTGTATTGGTGAAAACCCACCCGGGTGGTGGAAGTCAATTCAGCGGTGATGTTGTAGGCATCCAGGACTACTTTGTGGTAGCCAACCTTGATGACTTCTTTATCGTGTGAAAATTTGGATCCGTATTGATTGGCACCCAAATGGCCTTTGAAGGTACCAGTGGTGGGCAGTACAGGAATGCCGGATAGTTGCCAACAGTGGATGTGGCTGAAACATTTGATGCTGTCCAGATTGTAGCGGTACCCGGCCCCCCAGTCGGCGTTGATGGCATTGTCGGGACTCAGATTGACCATGCCGAAGGGGCGACTGGCGGAGTTGAAAAAGAACCACCGGGAATTGGCCGCGTCAACGAGGGGGTAGACGAGGTCGACGGGGGCTTTGGGGGCATTTTGGGCCAAAACCATTAGCGGTTGAAAAAAAACCACAGTCAAGAAAAATAGGCTTGTTGCTAAAGGAAAAAATCTCTTCACGATTTTAAGCTTATTTAACCTCTGAGGTGCTCTTAGGTGTCTAAGGTGGTTCAAATAAAACATTCTGACTACTTCGTGGTCTATTTTTGAACCACCTTAGCCACCTAAGGACATCTTAGAGATTGTGCGTTTCATTTTAATTTGGATTGGGATCAGAATTCCCGGATTTTAATGCTGCGGAAATGCACCTCATCATGATGATCTTGCAATAGAATATGACCAGATGGAGCTTGCGCAAAGTTGGGATGCGGCGCGTATTTGCTCTTGGCAATCAAGTTGCGAAAAACCTGGGAATGCCGATCGTATTCCACCATTTTCAGGTTGTTCAACCAATGCTCAACGTGGCCATCTTTGGAAACAATGCGCAGTTTGTTCCACTTGCCGGGAGGGTTCATGCGTTTTTCGGTGCTGCCTTCGGAGAGATTTTCGGCGGCAATCAAGTCGTATAGTGATCCGGTGGTGCGGTTGCCACCCACTCCGGCCTTGGCGTCGGCGTGATTTTGATCGTCGAGGATTTGAAACTCAGGCCCTAGACCAGCTGTAGCTTTACTTTTGCGGTCTTCCTGTACAAAGTATTTCACCCCACTATTGGCCCCTTTGGTGATTTTAAAGTCCAGTTCCAGTTCAAAGTTTGAAAAGCTTTCATTGCTGATCAGGTCGCCACCTTTGCTGGTGCTGTCCTGGTGCGAGCTGAGCACTTTGAGCACCCCATCTTCTACTGCCCAACCTTTTTGAGGAAAGGCATCGGTGTTGAATTTGCGCCAACCTGCGGTGCTTTTACCATCCCAGAGCAAACGCCATCCCGTCCTTTTTTCCAATTCAGACAACTGGTTGGGTAAGTAGTTGACTTCGGGCGCTTCTTCGCCTCCTTTCCAGGTGTAGGCGGCCAGGTTTTCGGTCGCAATGCGGATGTCGCGCCATTGGACGGTCAGGCCATTTTGTTCTTCCCGTTTGATGGCGTGCACTTGCAGAGCGATGAAGCCCCTGGCAGTTTGATTGTCTAATACATTGGCGCAAGGAATGCCGTTGATCCAGGTTTTGAGGGAAGGGCCGATGGCTTCGATGTGGTATTTGTTCCATTGGCCATTTTTAAAGGCTTTTTGCCCCTGGGGATTGATCGACAGGGGATATAACCAGCCATTGCGGGCTTCGTCGTAAAGGCCGCCACTCCAGGCGCGTTCGGCGGGGTCAATTTCCACCTGGTAGCCGTGTACCCGGCCATTCATGATGGCGGGGTCGCTAAGGCTGCGGATTTGAATGCCTGAATTGAGGCCAACTTCTACCTTCACTTCCAATTCCAGGACGAAATCGCCATAGGTTGCTTCGGTACACAAAAAGGTGTTCGGGGTATTGAGTTGGGAGACTCCGACGATGGCTTTATCGATGATTTTGTATTCGGCGTTGCCATTGCGTTTGGCCCAACCTTTTAAGTCGGTACCGTTGAAGAGGGATTTCCATTGGGTTTGGGAAAAAGAGACAAGGGCGCAGGTAAAGAAACCTATGAGTAGAAGTACTTGCTTCATGGAGCAGTGGTTTTGGAGATCGAGTAATGGCGGCGGATTTTTTGAATTAAAACCCCGAAGGGGTGACATGATTATAGCATTAAAAATGTCAATGATTTTCAAAGAGAAACCCCGAAGGGGTGGTATGATTAACAACCTTAAAAATGCCACCCCTTCGGGGTTTCTCTTGAAAACAAATATTCCTTCAATTTTTCTATAATCATGTCACCCCTTCGGGGTTCTAAAACTACACAAAATGTCGCATTCGATTTAATATCGACCAATCGTTAACAACATCAATACCCCGCGTTCTGGGTCATGGCTGGGAAAGACAAATCGATCTCTGCCTGAGGAATGGGGCGCAAATAGTGTACATCATTGATGGTACCACTTTTGGCTGCCCAGGGATTGTATTTTTTCACCCGTTCAACCAATTTGCCCGTTCTTTTCAGGTCAAACCAGCGGGAATATTCACCCATGAGTTCGCGGGCACGTTCGTCCAGGATCAGGTCGATGGTAATGTTGGCAGCAGTAGCGCGGTAGGATACAGTTTCCAGCGACTTAACATTTTCCGGAACCAGTGCACATTTAGGATCATTGCCTTTTTTTGCACCCAGTGCACGGTCGAGTACCCGATTGTAGTAAACTTCGGCGCCGCCCAATTTGCCACCTTTCGCGCCTTTGACGATGGCCTCGGCAGCGATCAGGTAGGCTTCAGCGGAGCGGAATACTGCTTCATTGAAGGTGCCAAAGGCATCACCGTAGGGAATACCTGGCTGCCAGAATTTCCACATGTGGGGTTCACCTGATGGAAATCCGCTCACGTTTACGGCACTGCCGTTGATGAACCCGTATCCACCGCCCCATTCTTCAGGGTTGACAACGGAATATTTCTTTTGGCCGCCCATGTCTACACCTCTTTCGGCCAATGTAGTAGCAGGTTTATTCCAGGGGCGATAGTAGACCACGGTATCACCAGCCTTGATGTCGATTTTTAGGTTGGGATTCACAGTTGGTAAGGGTTTGAAGCCAGCAACGGCTTGCATGGCATAGCCTACCTCCAAAAAGTTGTGGTCGTAGCGCGAATCATTCTCGGGGTCATACAAGCGGTACATGGCCGGGGTAGTATTGTGGAATCCCAGGGAGCGGTTGTAATCACTCGTTCTACCTTTGGAGCCTGGAAATCCTTCGCCACTGCCATTGAATACGGAGTGTAAGTTGTTTCCACCTGCTGCGTCAACGGTAAATGCCGGATCGGTTTTGTTCGTCAACACATCAGCATTGTACTGCACTGCAAAAATGATCTCCGGATTTTTGTCGTTCTGGGCCCCGGTGTATTGTTTCAGTGGGTTCTCCGAACGCGTTGGGAACAGTTGATTGTAATTGGTAGCCAAAGGATATACGTCAATTACTTTGTCGGCATATTGCAGCGCCAAATCAAAATCAGCAGGAGAGCCACCCAGGGAGTTTTTGAAATTCCAGCCACGGGTCAAATAAACCCGAGCCAACAAAAACTGAGCCGCCCCTTTCGTAATCCGACCATAATTGGTGGCGGTAACCGGAAGTTTGGCTTCCGCGTCGAGCAAGTCGGTGATGATTTGTTTGTACACATCTGCTGAAGGCACCCGGGTTGCCTCCTTGGTTGGACTCACTATTTCAGTCAATGGCATGGGGACATCGCCCCAGTGCTGAACGAGGTAGAAATAGCAAAGAGCTCTCAAAAACTTGGCTTCTGAAACCCGGGCATCTTTCAGGGCAGCGGCCATGGTAGTAATGCCTTCGGCACGAGTGATGGCGGTATTGGTACGCCCAATCTCGGTGTATAAAAGGGTCCAAAGACTTTGTAGCTCACCCAAAGAAGCGTTGAAACGCACATCGTATTGCTCAATTGGCCCGGTGTTTACGGTGGGTGTGGCAAATTTAGGGTCGCCATATCCGCCCGCAGTAAAAATGTCGGTACCATTCAACACAAGGGTCCGGTTCTGGTGAATGTTGCGCAGCAAAGAGTAACAAGAGCGCACCAGGTCTTCAAAACCCGCCTCGGTTTTGTAGTACACATCCGTGGTCAGGGTTGTAACGGGTTTTTCAACCAAAAAATCTTCATCACAGCCTGTAGCAATCAGGCATAGCGCAGTGATTGCCGAAAAAGTGAAACGAGTTATTATTGTTGATTTCATTGGATACAGAGTTAAACGATTAGAAACTGATGTTTACGCCAAAAAGTAAAGTCATCGACGGAACATCGTCCTGGAAAATGGCTGAGTTGAATTCGGGGTCAAAACCTGTGAATTTTGACGTCACGTAGGGGTTGATCACCTGGCCGTAAAAACGGGCACTGGCCATTTTTAACTTGTCCATTACTGCTTGTGGCAAGGTATAACCCAGTGTGATGTCGGAAATGCGCAGGAAGCTGGCGTCCTGGTAGTTGATCGCACTGCGGTAAGGGTTGGCCGCAACTACCCCAAAATAGGTATTGGAAGGGTTGTCGCTTCTCCAATAATCCAGGGAGGCCAGGCGGTTATAACGGGTACCCGATACTTCACCAAAGGTGCCTGACAAGGTGCTGTTGTTGTACTGCACCCCATCGCGGTAGTAGACGAAAAATGAAAAGTCAAATTGCTTAAAATTAAGGCGGTTGGTCACCCCAAGGATCCAATTGGGCAGCTGGGTGCCCAAATAAACGCGGTCGTCGATGGCATCGGAGGAAGAAATGACACCGTCGTTGTTTTGGTCAACCACTCTTACGGAACCGGGCACTTGTTTGTACTTCGCGGCGAGGTCCTTGTCTACGGTTTGCCAGATTCCATCAAATTCGTAGTCAAAATTGGCACGGATGGGATACCCTACGAACAGGCGGTTTCCTTTGTCCACCTTCTGGCCATCGCCATACAATTGCAGCAGTTTGTTGTTGTTTTTGGTAAAGGCGAAGGTGGTGTTCCAATTGAAGTTTTTGGTCGCCACATTGGTTGTTCTGAGGGTGAGCTCCACCCCTTTGTTCTCAATCTGGCCCACGTTGGCGATCACCTGGGAGAAACCCGTTACCGTAGGTATTTTTTGATTTAGGATCAAATCCACCGTTTTACGGTTGTACAATTCCAGGGATGCGGAGATGCGGTTTTTAAAGAAACCAAAGTCGATGCCCAGGTTCAATTCGTTACTGCGTTCCCAACGCAAGTCTTTGTTGCCCAAATTCGCTGGAGCAAAGCCAAAAGCCGCAGTACCATCAAAGTCATAGCCCGTATTCAACAAGCCGGCCTGAGTGCTGTAAGGGTTCACGGTAGAGTTGCCTACCTCACCATAGCTCAGACGCAATTTCAGATTAGAAAAGACATTCAGGTTGTTGATGAATGGCTCATCGCCCAAACGCCAGGCCACTGCTACTGAGGGGAAGAACGCCCACTTGTTGCCTTCAGAAAGTTGAGAAGCACCATCGGAGCGGCCCGTCAGGGTCAACAAATATTTGTCGTTGAAAGAGTAGTTTACCCGGCCCATGTACGACAAAATCGAGCGCTCAACCAGCGAGCTACCAATGCTACCGATGGTTGCGGCAGTACCCAGGGCATACCAGTCCGAATCATAAGGAAGGTCCCGTACAAAAATAGAATAAGCTTCATTCCTTTGGTAAAAAGCACTCTGCAAGCCGGTCAGGTTGATTTTGTGCCGACCGAATTCTACATTGTAGTTGATGATGTTGTCCAGGGTATAATTGGCCAGGGTTCGGTTGTCGAATTGTGCCCTTGGTTTGGCACCAATTTGTGATTTGGACCAGCGACCTCGAAAATCCCCTGCTCTTTCAGAGGTATAGGAAGCAGAAATAGAGGAGCGGATGCTCAAACCTTTGAGCGGCGTCACCTCAACGTAGGTATTGCTGATGATGGAGGCATTGGTGGTTTGCAACTTTGAAACCGTGGGGTCGATATCCAATAAGGGGTTACCCACTTGTTTGTCGTTGATGCCCATCCAAAAGGCATAGCCGTTCACATCGATGTCGGAGTTTTCAGATGGATTGGCCACGTCTTTGTAATATACGGTACCGGTAGGGCGAGCTCGGTAGGCGTTGCGGAGGGATTCGCCGGAACCTACATTGATGTCGCCATAGCTCACATAGGAAGTGAAGCCAACCTTGAAGTATTTGCCGATTTTGCTGTCCAGGCCAGCATTGAGGTTGTATCTTTTGAATCCAGTGTACAGTACGTTGCCATCTTCATTCAAAAAACCACCTGAAAAGCGATAGGTCGTTTTTTCGGTACCACCCGAGATGCTCAGGTTCTGGCTCATCTGCATGCCCGGACCAGTAACCAGGTCGACCCAATCGGTGGTGTGGTTCGCGTCGATGTTCGCTCTTTCGGCAGCCGTAAAGCTGGCTCCAGTTGCGCCTTCCAAAACCCGGTCGGTGTAAATGGATTTGTAAAACTGCGCGGTATTCATCAACTCAGGCAGGTGGGCTGGATTTTTCACCCCAACGTAGCTGTCATAGCTGATTCTGGGTTTTCCGGAAACGCCTTTTTTGGTCGTAATGATGATTACCCCGTTGGCCCCACGTGAGCCGTAAATGGCCGTAGAGGACGCGTCTTTGAGGATATCCATCGACTGGATGTCGTTGGGGTTGAGGTTGTTGATGTTGCCGCCCATCAAGCCATCGATGACAATGAGGGGTTCGGTAGAGTTGTTGATGGTGTTTTCCCCCCGGATGGTGATGCTGTAGCCAGTGCCGGGTTTGTTGTTGAGCTTGGTTACCGTTGCTCCGGCCACTTGTCCCTGAATGGCTTTAGCCGCGATGATGGGGTTGCCCCGCACAATATCCTTGGTTTGTACGGAGGCCACGGCTCCCGTTAAATCGGACTTTTTGATTTCACCGTAGCCTACGACAACTACCTCGTTCAGTAGCAAGTCGTCTTGTTTCAGGGTGACGTTGATCGTCGTCTGGTTGCCCACCACAATTTCCTGGGTAATAAAGCCGGTAAAACTGAACACCAGAATGCTGTTTTCGTTGGGCACATCTACCCGGAATTCACCATTGACGTCGGTGATGTCGCCAATGGTCGTGCCTTTGACCAACACGTTGGTACCTGGCAGGGCCTCTCCCGTGTCATCGATCACTTTGCCTGTGATGGTTTTGTCGGGGATGGTTACCGACAGGGGTGCTGATTGCAGGGGGCTGACCACACTCAAGAGGCTGTTTCTTTCCGGTGTGTTTTTTAGCAAAGTCGGCACGCTGTTGCTTTCTGTTTTTCGCGTTTCCCTGGTGCTCGATTTTTCATTTTTCTGGACAGGAGCTACCACTACGTAGGCATTTTTATTGACCTTTTGGAAGGTCAGCCGGTGGGGCTTGAGCAGTTTTTCGAGTTTACTTTCGAGTTTTCCCCCTTTGATTTTGTCCACCGTTGCCTGCAAACCTTTTACGGTCACATCTTCAAATAAAATACTGACCTGGTATTCCTGGCTCAATTCATTCAGGGCATCTTTCAAACGGATGAGGTTGGAACTTGGGCTGTTTTTTGCTTCCAGGTCTGGCTTATTTTGCTGCACATAAGCCAAACTTTGTGCCATCAGTAATGGATGGCAAGCCAAAAGCAAGAGCAAGAGTATGCTTAATGACGTGTGTTTGGTAAAATATTGTTTCATACGACCTGTGAGTTTTTTAGACTTTATGTACTGAAGTGTGCATAAAGTCCATTATTTGGTTGAAAGGTATATGGTATCTCCTTGCTGCCGTACATCTACATTCAGCAGGACTGATAGTGCTTGAAAAAACTCGGTGGATTTTGCGGCTTTGAAATAGCCTGACAGGCGGCGTTCGGCCAATGCTGGCGTGTCAAAGGCCAGCTGCAATCCAAAATGCTCCTTGATGGTAATGGATGCCTGGGCAAGTGGGGTGTCATCAAAGTAGAATTGATGATCCTTCCAGGCGCTGTATTTTTTGGTGTCATCGGTTTTGGACAAGTCCAGGTTTTGGGCGCCGGTGGTCAGGATCACGACATCACCGGGTTTCATAACTTGTTTTTTCCCGCCTTGATATTTGACCTGTACCTTGCCTTCATTCAAGATTACTTTTTTGGCCTGCTCGCGGGCGTATAGCACAAATTTTGTCCCAAAAACCTCTACTTCAAAATCACTGCTGGTTTTGACAACAAAGCGCTGATTGTCGATGGTATGCGTGACGTGAAATTCAGCTTCTCCGTCCAAGAGCACTCTGCGGTTTCGTTTAAATTGCCCCCATCTCGGTACGTATAAGGTTGAGTTGGCATTGAGTACTACTTCGGTGCCGTCCGAAAGGATCAGTTGTTGGGTTTTAGCGAAGGGCGTTTGGTACGTACGGTACAAGATGGTTTTTTGCAAAAAAAATAGGCTCGCAGTCATCAATATCGCCAGTGAGGCAGCCACGTACCAAAATTTGCGCAGGCTGCGAACCGTAGCATATTTAACAGCATTATTTTTGGTTGTGGGTTGTTCCTGGTCATTGGGCAAGGGGGTGCTGAGTACGGTTTGGAATTTTTGCCAGGCTTCCTGATCATCGGAAAAATATTGGGGGTTTTGGCTTTCCCATTCATCCAGGTACTGGTAATACAAGGTTTCATTTTCAACGTCTTCCTTTAACCAATCCTCAATCAGTTTCCGCTCGAGAGAAGTTGCTCTTCCATCGAAATAATCGAACAGTATTTTTTGAATCATCATTTCTTTCATAAGGCTTCGCGGGAAATGGTAAAAAATCAACTTGAGGTTTATCGAGGTGCCAGATGCATCATCAAGGTATCAGACAAATTCAGGGGTTTTTACCCCACATTGAAGGCGAAAAAAAATTAAATGAGCCGGTTTTTTTTCAGAATATTATTTTTTATTGACCTAAAGTCAAAAAACATTAGTGTAGTATGTGGGGTAAAACTCCAAAATTATGTCTACTATTGAATAAGGGAGTCAATACACTCACAGCATGGAGAAGCTATCAAAATTCGAAGTCAAAGACAAGGAGACCAGATTGTCTGCATTAAAAGCAGATGCTGAATTGTTTGCGGAACCCAAACTGATTAGTGACGAAGTTTTTTTGCAAAGAATTTTTGCCCAGGACGCCCGAAAAGGCTGTGAGGTGTTGTTCAAGCGCTATTACAACAACCTTTGTAACCACGCCATGCGCTTCGTGTATTCCAAAGAAGCAGCCGAAGATATTGTCAATGAAGTTTTTGCCAATTTTTGGCAGCAACAGGTTTTTGAAAAAATCAACAACTCCTACCGCGCTTACCTGTACCAGGCGGTGCGCTACCGCAGCTACAATTACATCAAATACGAGTTGAACCAAACAGAAACCTTCGAGCCCGATTACACAACGACTCCTGTACTACAAGCTGACGATATATTACACTATACCGAGTTGTGCCAAAAACTAGACCGGGTTATTCAGGAGCTTCCGCCCCAATGCCGGAAAGCCTTCCAGCTCAATCGACTGGAGGGAAAAAAATACGCTCAGGTGGCTGAGGAACTGGGCATTACGGTTAGTGCTGTGGAACGACTAATCAGTCGGGCACTGAGCAAGTTGCGCAGTGAATTGAAGGAGGAGTGGATGCCGGGGTTGTAAATAAATGAAATCCGGTATTGCCTGCTCACTAACTCACCTGTAGTGCCTCCCCTTTCAACTTCTCCATATCCCGGATCAACAACCTCCTTCTGTCAAAGGTCAGGATATTCCGATCCCGCAGATCATTGAGCAGAGTGGTCACCGTTTGCCGGGAAGTTGCGGTAAGGTTGGCAATTTCCTGGTGGGTGATGAATTTGCGGACTTCGGTTTCAAAACCTACCCGCCGCCCATTTTTCTCGGCACTTTCCAACAAATATTCAATAATGCGGGTACGGGAGTCTTTAAACACCAGCGATTCCAGTCGTTTTTCCATTTCCAGAACCCGGGAACCCATAATTTTCATGATGAACAAACCTAGCGCATTGTGGTCGCGCATCAACAACTTCATCTCATCTACATTGACCACACAAACCGTTGCCTCTTCCATGGTGTAGGCAAAATCGCGGCGTTTGTCCTCACCGACGAGGGATAGTTCGCCAAATACGTCTCCTTTACCAAGAATGGCTTTGGTGATTTCTTTTCCAGAGTCACCATAGGTGCCAATTTTAACCCGGCCATCGGTGAGAAAAAACACCCGATCCGACATTTCATCGGGCAAATAGATGTATTCGCCCCGCTTGTAACAGCGGTGGAAATGCGCTTCCAAATCCCCACGTCGGATCTTCTGAGGGCAAAAAATACCAGTAACGTCAATGTTTTCTAAATACCAAAATGATGCTTCGTTGCTCATCGTTTGCTCATTAAAGGACCAAAATAGTTCGACTACCTAAATTAGAGAAGCCCTAAGTTACAGAGAATTTTACACTTAATAAAATAGTAAAACTTTGAAATGGTTTAAAGCTCCTAATTTAGTAAGGTGCCTGGATAACGATTTTTTTTGCCTCTAATGCATGTCGTATGGCTTGCGCAAAGGAGATTGCGTGTATACCGTCGCCGTGGAGACAGATCGTATCTGCTGTAAGGGGAATGTTCTGCCCGGAAAGCGAAGTGACTTGCCTTTCTTCTACCATTTGAAGGACTTGCGCAATACAAGCCTCGGTGTCTTCAATCAAGGCATTGGGTTGATTGCGTGGGGTCAGGGAACCATCAGCCTGATAACTCCGGTCGGCAAACACCTCGCTGGCGGTGCGTAAGCCGAGTGTTTGAGCAATTTTGATGGAAAAACTACCACTCAGCCCGAATAAGAGGAGATCGGCATTAAAATCCCGTACTGCTTCGGCGATGGCGGAGGCCCACTCAAGGGATTGAGCGGCCAGATTGTACAAGGCCCCGTGGGGTTTGACGTGTTGTAAATAAGCTCCTTCGGAGTAAGCCAAATTGGCCAGGTCCAGGATTTGTTCCTGCACCAATTGATAAACCGCTTGCGGTGAAAGGGACATAGCTGTACGCCCAAAATTGGCTTTATCTTCAAACCCTGGGTGGGCTCCAATGGCAACCCCATGCTCCAGCGCCAAACCAATGGTGCGCCGCATGGTGTCCTTATCCCCGGCATGGTAACCACAGGCAATGTTGGCCGAGGTGATGAGCGGCATTAAGGCGGCGTCGGCAGGATACCCCTCGCCGAGATCGCAGTTGAGGTCAACTGAGAGATTGCCGGTTGCGGATTTCGGATTTCGGATTGGACTGCCAGACATTTGAGCAAATTTTTTTAAAGATAATGTCATTGCACAAAAAATCAATGCTGCATCAATTGCGATGCTCCTGCCGAAATCCGAAATCATCAATCCGAAATCGAATTATTCTGGTTCGAAACCAAGTACGATGTTAAAGTTCGCCACCCCTTTCGCAAACAGGTTCGTAACGTTGGGTTTGTCGAAGCCCAGACCGTAGTCGAAACCAAGGATACCAAACATGGGCAGGAATACCCGCAGACCCATACCCGCAGAACGTTTCAGGTCGAAGGGGTTGTAATCCCGCAAGTTTTTCCAGGTGTTGGTTCCCTGCAAGAAGGTGTGCACATAGATGGTCGAACTGGGGTTGAGCGACAAAGGATAGCGCAACTCCAGGGTGAATTTGTTGAAAATTGGAGTTGGCGTTTGGCCAGAGCCCGATGGGTCAGCGTTGTTTTCGAAGTCGGCAATTTCATAACCCCGCGAAGAAATGATGTCAACCCCTTGGAAACCGAATTGCTGGTTGTTCAAACCATCACCCCCCACCTGAAAGCGTTCAAAGGGCGAAGTACCGATTTTACGGTTGTAGTAGCCCAGGATACCAATCCGTGAAGAGGTTTTGAGCACCAGTTTGCCTACAATGGTGGTATACCAGTCTACATCAAAGCGCCATTTGTGGTATTCCAAATAACGGAAGCGCTCATTGGCAGAGAGTTCACCGTAGTTTTTGTCTTTGTCTGCAAACAAAGAATAGGGTGGGGTAGCTTGAATGATCAGGGAGATGCTGGAACCATCCCGTGGGAAGGTTGGGTCGTTGATCGTGGAACGCACGATGTTCTGACGAATACTGAAGTTGTTGAAGTTACCCGTAGAGACGATTTCGCCCTGGTCGGTGCGGAACAAGCCCTGGGTCCACTGATTCAGCCGCAGCGACTGGATATTGACAGCTGTGCTGGTTACGAAGTTGTCGTCAGGCCATTTCAAACGAGTACCCAAGCTCAGCGATCCCTGTACGATGTTCAAACTTTGGCTACCACCAGTTCCATCAAAGAGTGGATAGGCAAAACGGTTGAAAAAGCCCCCCATGGTGAAAGAGTTGGGCTTTTTGCCCCCCAGCCAGGGTTCCGTGAAAGATACGTTGTACGACTGGTAAAACTGGCCATTGGTTTGTGCCCGAATAGAAAGGCGTTGACCGTCGCCAGTAGGCAATGGGCGCCAGGCCTCCTTGTTGAAGACGTTGCGCATCGAGAAGTTGTTGAAGGATACCCCCAGGGTACCGATCACCCGCCGGGCACCGCCCCAACCTGCGGAGAGTTCCAGCTGATCCGCCGGGCGTTCTTCCACGGTGTATTCGATGTCTACCGTACCTCGCTCTGCGTTGACCGGGGTATTGATGCCCAGTTTTTCAGGGTTGAAGTAGTTGAGGGCCAAAATTTGCCGTTGTGAACGAATGATTTCAGAACGACTAAATTTCTCTCCGGGCAAGGTGCGCAATTCACGGCGGATTACGTGTTCGTGGGTCCGGTCATTGCCCTTGATGATGACTTTATCGATGGTGGCTTGTGGGCCTTCAAAAATGCGGAGTTCGAGGTCAATGGAGTCGTTTTCAACGGATACTTCCGTAGGTTCTACGTTGAAGAACAAATACCCATTGTCCATATAAAGGGTACTTACATCGCGACCGTCCTGGCTGAAGCGCAGGCGGTTTTCCAATAGTTCGTTGTTGTAAATGTCACCTTTTTTGATGCCCAGGATTTGATCCAACTGCTCATTTCCGTAAATCGAGTTCCCCTTCCAGGTCAGGTTACGGAAGTAGTAGCGATTGCCTTCATTGACTTTGATTTGGATGTGCATTTCCCCTTTGTCGTCGCGCCACATGCTATCACCAATGACGCGTGCATCCCGGTAACCTACGGTATTGAAATATTTGACAATTTCTTTTTTGTCGTCGGCATATTCATCGCCAATGAATTTGGAGCCAGCCAGGAAGCGTTTTTTCTCCTTGGTTTTGTCCATTTTTTTCAAAAGCTTCTTCTCCTTAACATTGGTGACGCCAATAAAGGAGATGTCCTTGATTCTTACTTTTTCCTCCAGGTTGATGTCGAAAGTCAATTTGACCGAGTTCAAGCGGGCAGTGTCCGCAATTTCGGTTACATCAACGTGCGCATCCAGCCAACCTTTTTTGATGAAGTTTTTCTCCAATGCACGGGCCGCATTGGATTTCATGTTTTCGGTTACAATACCTCCTTTGGTGATGTGTTGGTTCACGATCTCGTTGAGGGTTTCGTGTTGGCCTTTGCCTACGCCTTTGTAGCTGTACAAGGACAAGCGGGGGCGCTCCTGTACCTGAATTTCGAGGAAAACTACGTCTCCGATGGTTTTTTCCTGCAGGATTTGCACATTGGTGAACAAGCGCAACTGGAGCAGGGCTTTGATGGCTTTGGGGATGCTGGGGCCAGGAATACGAATCTTGGCTCCAACTTTCAGTCCAGAAATACTGGTGATGGCGTTGGCATCACTGAATTGAGCGCCAGTGACCCGCACACCGCCAATTTCGTAGTTGACTGGTGTGGAATAGTCAACTACGGGCAAGCTGTCGCGTACTTCCTGGGCCATCAGGCACAAGGGAAACATGGCCACAGCAAGGAGCAAAACGTTGTTTCGGGTGATGCGCAATAGCGCCAGCATACTACACTGAATGTATCTCATTAGTCCTCAGTTCTTTCTTTTTTCAATAACGAGCGCAAAAGTACGTCATTATTCCTTTTTTGCTACAATAGGTAAAGGTTTTAAAAAATTGTCTTTTCGCAGCCCTTTAATATCGTGCAAAAAAAATGATTGTTCTGAGGATAATAGAGGCCGAGAGCGAAACTTGGGTTGTATGCCGCCACCTTTTTTATCAAAACTTGGTAAGCCTATTGACCAAAATCATTCCAGAAGGTTGAGTATAATCAACGCCATGATTTTTTGAAGGGGGTAATTTAGCGGTATTAAATCACAAAAGTCCTGATTATGAACGTCCTGGCACCCGTTAAAAGCATCATGAGCAGCCACTTGATCACCGTTGCTCCTTCTGACAAACTGAGTATTGTCAAAGATATTTTTGACGATCACAATATCCACCACATTCCGGTAGTGCGCTACAAGGAGTTGATTGGGATCATCAGCAAAACGGACTTTATGCATTTTATGCAGGGATTTTCCCCCAATGAAGAAGATCGTTTTGTGAACTACGCAAGGCTGCGGTCTTACTCAGCTGAAGAAATTATGACCAAAGGTTTGGCCAAATTGGACCCCAATGACCGCATCAATGTGGCCCTGGAGATCTTTTTGGTCAATCGCTTCCACGCTATACCAGTTGTAGAAAACGATGAGTTGATAGGTATTCTAACGACCTACGACATCATCAAGGCACTAGCGACCGAGCCCGTTTCCCCCAAACAAATTTTGGATAGCCAACATCATGAGGGCGGGGTGACTGAAGGGATTGTGGGATAAATGATGAATGATGAGTGATGAGTGATGAATTTATATGGGAGGAGATCAAACCTAAAGGAATGAAAGTCCAAAGATTCATCATTCATAACTCATCATTCATCACTTATTATTCACTTACTGAAAAATATATCTAAATAGTGCATATAAACCTCCCGACAGCAAAATCGTCACCGGAAGGGTGAGAATCCAGGCTGAAAGGATGGTGATGAGCGTCGATTTTTGCAGGTTTTTACGGCCATTTTTGGCAATCATGGTACCAGCCACTGCGGAGGAAAGTACGTGGGTTGTACTTACTGGAGCATGAAAAATGGTACTCATCGCAATCGTCGCCGAGGCCACCAACTCGGCCGTAGCGCCCTGAGCATAAGTCAGGTGAGATTTCCCGATTTTTTCACCAATCGTGACTACAATTCTTTTCCAACCAATCATTGTACCTAAGCCTAGCGCCAGAGAAATCAGTAATACAACCCAGCGTGGCGCAAACTCATAATTTTTGGCAAGGTCATCAGCGATATGTTTCATCTCCTCTCGATCCTGATGATTGAAAAAAGATCTAACCGTAGTGGTAGTTTTGAGGTGTTTGTTCAATTTTTGAAGTTCTTGGCGAATACCTGGACGGTTTTGCGCGCCCTGACTCAACAATACTTTCAGGTCAGCAGTAGCCTCTAATACTTCTTGCGCAGCTTCATTTTTGCGCTTGGATTTTTGTTTTTGCATGGCGTCGCCTACGGTCTGTTCCACTTTATTCACCGTTGTCAGCAGTCCAGTCGCGTCAAAATCTCGATGCAATGCAAATTGAGCTGGCAAAAATATCATCAAGACGATCATGAATAAGCCCACACCCTTCTGACCATCGTTGGAACCATGGAAAAAGCTCACCAGTGTACAGGTGGTGATCAGGATAGCCCGAATCCACATTGGAGGGGCTTTTCCCCGTTCTGGCTCATGAAAAATTTCTTTATTTTTGATCAACTTGGCAAAAAACCACATCAAAAACATTGCTGCAAAACACCCAAAGAAAGGTGAGAACAACAAAGCCAGTGCAATTTCCTGGGCTTTTCCCCAATTGACTCCATCGCCACCGTGTATCCAAAAAAACACAATACCTACGCCCAATAATGCACCAATCATGGTATGAGAACTGGAAGAAGGTATGCCAAAATACCAGGTGCCCAAATTCCAGATGATGGCAGCCAACAGTACCGCCGCAATGATACTCGCGCTTTCAAAAAATGGCATCACCATCATGTCGTTGACGGGTAACAGCTTGACGATACCCATCGCCACGCCCACACCACCCGTAATTACTCCGAGAAAATTAAAGATACCCGACCAAACCACCGCAACGGTGGGCTGCAAAGAGTGGGTATAAATTACCGTAGCAACTGCATTGGCGGTATCGTGAAATCCGTTGACAAATTCAAATGCCAGAACGGCAATGAGGAAGAAGATCAACAGAGCTGCTCCTCCGGAGCTTAAAACAGAGAGGTCAAAGACGTTCATGTGTCTGGATTAGAGGCCAATGCACACATTGGCAGCTGATTTAAAAAATCGCTGAAAGATAACACTAATTTTGTACGACCAAAGTGGGCATGTTTACGTTTTAGAACTGTTGATAAAATATTAACCTAAAATTTACATTGACAAGATGTTTAAATCCAAAACCCTGGCCATTTTTTGTGCTAGCTGGAGCGTAATACTCCTGTTTTCGCGGCCGCTGAACGCTCAGGAGGAAAAAAGCGCCGTCTTTCGGACACCTTTGTTCGAAAAAATTGAAGTGGACCCCACCCACGCCGAGACTTATTTCGATTACCGCATTCGAACGGTGGAGTTAGGCTCGATCGTGCTGCGCGATGCCTTTGTCTCGCCTTTGCGGCTGGTCGGCACTGGGTTCAAGTTCGGTTACAACCGCCTCTACTATACCCCGCAGGCCCTGAAAGAATACAGTACCGGGTTATTTTCTGGACTTGCTACTGATCCGTCAACTGAGTTCACCCTCATGCTCCTCAATTTTTCGGGGCAATACAGCTGGCAGTTTCCGGTTTTGGAAAAAAAAGGCTGGCAAGGCTATGTAGGTCCCTGGGCGCAGGGTTTTGGCAATGTGCGCTTCGCCCTGCAAAATGTGAACAACGTATTGGGCTACGACGCGGGTTTGGACCTGGGGGTTACTGGGCGCTTGGCCTACAAATTTAAACCTGGCCGCCGGGAATTCATCCTTACCCAGCAGTTGAGTCTACCCTTGGCGAGTGGTTTTGTGCGCCCGCTGTACACCTTCACCGGGCCGATCATTGGTGAAACTGATAAAGAGGTAAGTATCTTCCAATTGGGCACCCTCAACCGCCGCTTTGGCTGGATATACAAGGCCAGTCTGGACTTGTACCGCAACCGCAAACACAAAAAACAGGTGGTCGAGCGGGTTCCCTACCGGATCAGCTACAGCTTCCAGTACGACCAGTTCAAAAAACCGAACCCTTTACAGTCGGCCATGCAAACCATTACCATTTCCAGAATCCTCAAATATTAATCACCATGTGTATCCATAAATCATACCCAGTTCTATTGTTGCTAGGGTTGTTCCTCAGTTTTTCAGCTTGTTCGGAATTGCTCATCGAACCCGACCCGGCGGATAATCCCGTCGAAAACTTTGAATTGCTCTGGCGCGAAGTAAATGCCAAATACACTTTTTTTGAGTACAAAAACATCGATTGGCAGGCGGTGTACCAGAAATACCGGCCCCAAGTCAATGAAAAAACCACGGACGAAGCACTTTTCAACGTACTCAGCGCCATGCTCAATGAATTGAAGGATGGGCACGTCTCCCTTATTGCGCCCTTCAACGCGGCCAGCAACCGCAGTTGGTACTTCAATTACCCACCCAACTACAATGCCAACATCATCGACCGCAATTACCTGCAGGAAAACCGCCGCATCATTCTCCCCTTCAGGACGCAGTGGCTGGCGGATAGCTCGGTGGCGTACATTCGGTATTCGAGTTTTAGTGATGTGGTTTCGGGCGAATCCATGAGCGAGTTGTACAAATATTACGGTAAAGCCAAGGGTTGGATCATCGACATCCGCGACAATACGGGCGGTAGCCTGGGCAACGTGGACGCAATCATGAAGGGCTTTTTGGATACTGAAACCAAGGTGGGTGCCGTGCGCTACAAAGTAGGCCCTGGCCGGGATGAGTTCAGCAAATTTTTTCCCTACCTGATCAAACCAGACAGCAAAGGCAACAAGTTCTTCGGTAAAGTCATCGTGCTGACCAACCGCAAGGTGTACAGCGCCGCTAATTTTTTCAGCTCCGCCATGTCCACCCTCAACAATGTCACCATCCTGGGCGACCAAACGGGCGGCGGCGGTGGCGCGCCGTATTCCGGGCAGTTGTTGAATGGCTGGGCCTATACTTTCTCCACCACCTTGTTGCTCACACCCGACAATCAGCAGATTGAAAACGGAGTGGTGCCGGATGTAAAAGTGGATCTGGACCCGGCGGATGAGGCGAAGGGGGTGGATAGCATTTTGGAAAGGGCGATTGGGTTGTTGAGGTAAGTTTGCTGGATAAATTTGGGGGATGAGCTCGTTGCTTTGAACCTCCCGAAAGTGGAAAACTTTCGGGAGGTAAGGCTCTGGATCGGTGTGGAGTTTAGAGATTCCAAGAAAAGCCCTAAAACTGGCCTATCAAAAAATGAACACAAAGCACACCAAACAAAGCCTTGTCAACATCTAGCTTTATGACCTTTGTGTGTCTTGGTGTCCTTTGTGTAAAAAAATGTCGCTTTTGTGGGATGCTGAAGGTTATTGGATAAATGAACTGCTTATGCAAACAATCCTGAACCTGAACATTTGTTTCCCATTATTGCTATGCATCCTACTGGAAGGCCAAGAACCTTACAAAGCTGTGCTCAATACCCAACGAAGCGGAGATCTGGTGCTTGTTGATTCTACTGCTCTTACTAAAAAACTGCATTTTTATTCCCAGGAAAGAACGATGGCCTATTACCCAGTTTTCTACATCGGGGAGGCAACAGATAGTTTTGTATTGCGGCAAGATCCCATCCCCAGACATTGGGGTGCCCAGGCTAGGGATTACAGTCCACTCAGAAATTGGGCGATGTCATTTGAAAACTTATTGACCATTTTCGTCGATACTTCAATAAATCTGGCTCTGCGAGCAGCCACGGGCCATTTTTCCAAGTACCCTGACCATGACCCAATTTGGGATTCCATTCGCCATTACAGCGCATTCCCAGTGATTGTAAGCAACCATTCGGATTCTTTAATTCAAACGGGAATTTTTAGCGAGTTGTGGTGTACTGTCCGACAAGCCCAAAACCCTGAGGGTGAATGGATAGACATTGAATATCCTGTCCAATATTTTTGTGGTACTGGCCATCGAGATGTTGTTTTGGAGCCAGGCTGGGTACTAGTTGCCAAGCTCATGCGTTATCAAGGAGATTACAAAACCTTATGCCGGCTTAAACTGGTGTACCGGGGAAATCGGGTGTATTCCAATACTTTCGTGGATTGGATTGATAAAAAACGCTTGACTGGGAAATGGAGGGAGGAGGAGTGAGGCAAGGTAGTTCGGGAAATAAATTCATAGTAGTTTTTGACGATCATTTTTCGTAACCACGGTTACGGTAAACATAGTTACGAAAAACAAATCACCTTCTCACCCGTACCATCCCAAACCCCAAATAATCATACACCGTCGGATCTGCGGCCAGTTCCTCGCCCGTTTTCAGGTTCCTAAGCACTACAAAATCGTGGTCTTTGAAAAAAGCGGACTGGAAATAAGGGTGAACATTGATGCCTAAAAAATGGATTTGACCTACTCTCGCCTCAGCTTTCCACTCAGCATTCAATTGGTAATGTTGCAGCAGTTCATTACAAATCGTGGTGGTAAAGGCAGCGTAGCCTACACAGTGGGCACTGTGGCTGTCGATGAGCAGATTGGGGTCGTTGTGGTTGCGCGCTGCGCTGAAGTGGAGTTGTTTGGCGCTAAGCTGTAAGGCCTTTTTTAAGATGACTCGGGGCGATTTTACGGAATTGGCTGGCAATTCGCTTTCGATGTAGGTACGCAACTCCGGGTTTTCGATGGCATAAGTTGGTCTATCCCCCACTGACTGATAACTGAACAATTGCCAAAACAACCAGTTGCGGAGCAGAAAGGTGAGGATGGTTAAGGCCAATAGGCCAAAGAGTAGTTTTTTGAAAAGCTTCATGTTCGCTCCGTAGATTTGATGCGATGCGATTATCAATCAATTGGGAGATTTTAGGCATAGCGACCAGCGGCAGCGCCGCCAAAACGTCTGTAGCTCAAGGAACGAAGATCGTTTAAAGGTACGTAGTACCGAAACAGTTGCCTTTTGTTCCGGTGCTCTGCACCTAAAAAGCCTCCTGCGGTCTAAACGCTACAGACGTTTTGGCGGCGCTGCCGCAGGTCGTTGACTCTAAAATTGTATCATTTTTCCTCAAGTCTAATCCTTTTACAAGTTTCAAGTCCATTGTCATGCTTTTATTTCCAAAAGCGTCGCCGATGGCCGTTCCCAATAAGGCCTGTTTGGCTGAATTGATTTGTTGTTCTTTCATTTTCCAATCTATAACTACCCCCTCAAAATATCCCTTGCTGCCATCAACGCAAAACCCAACAAATTCAAGCCCTCCCACTGCTCAGGATCTTGCGCTTTAGGGTCGCTGGCCGCCAGGCCTATGCCCCAAATGGGGTCAAGCGGACTTGCTTCAACAAGTACCCGATCCTGGGTATTGAGCAAAAAAGTTTTTAAGTCGGAGTCTTGTCCAAATTTGTGCACATTGCCTGCCGTCACCAATTCAGAACGCTTTTCCTCCCACTTCGCCTGTTCAAAGTTCTGTACAGCACGGCCCAGCTTTTTGGCCTCGGCAGGCGTTTTGGCCAGGATGATTTTGTCAAAAGTAGCCTGGTCATCAAAGAGCAGTGCTTTTTGCGCCATCATCCAGTGTTCGGCGCTGGCGTAGGTGACACCATCTACTACAAAGGGAGAAGAATCCCACCACTGGCTAAAACAGGAAGCGGTAATCTGGCCGTCTTTTCCAGGTTGGTGGCCCCAAAAAAAGAGGAATTTAGGGGTTTCCCCCATTTGGATTTTTTCAAGAAGCCAGGGCAGGTTGTATTGAGTCATTGTTGTATTTTTTATCCATAACTTAAATCCGGGCCTTCAGGTTCCTTCTTCATCTTCGATCTCCGTAATCAGGACTTTATTAAAAATGGTTTTTGATTTTGGTGCATATTCAATCACCAAATGGGTGGCCTGATCAATTTTGGGGGCGTCTTCGAGCAGGAAAGTGATTTTTTCAAAACTCTTCTCAGCTGAATCCAGCCAAATGTAATATCCTTTATTTGCAAACGATTTTTCCTTTTTAATGATCAGAAATGGCTCAATGGTTTTTACCCCAAGTTTTAAATCGTCATTTAACTGTTTCTGGACCTTATACTTCCAATAAAGAAAAAAAACACTCATCGCACTGAACGAAACCACAAAAGGCCATAAAAAACCATAAGTTTGATACAGTGAAGGGTCATTCCCTCTGCCAGGTAGAAAAATAATTAGAATGATGAATGAAAAAAAAGCAAGTATTTGGGCTGCAGTAGCTTGTTCATCTTGTTTGATACGGCCTTTCAGTAGTGCAAGGTCAGCTTCAGCAAGTGGTGAGGTTTCAGCCATGTCTTTTCAGTTTATTTCATCAATCGAATAATTGCCAAATCGTCCGTCGGTTTGACCCCATATTCCTTTTCCAAAATACTCACTTTTTTGTCCAGCATCTTTATTTTTTCCTCGTGTTGTCGGCTTTCCAATAAAAAATAGACGGGATCAGGTGCATTTGGATAAACCCCATTGTCAAAAGGTGCGAAGCTCAAAATGCCATCGCTACAAATGCTCAAGTCTTGAAAATCGGGGATATGCAGTTGTTGATTTTGCTGGGCAAACCAGGCCTCAAAATCCTCCTCCAGGTGGTAGCCTAAATAATCCGGTTGGTTGCCCTGGTCAAAGCTGTGCACCTGACCATTCTGAAACACCAGACCATCCCCAATAACGAGGACATGCCCGGCATTTTGCAGTTCGTCCCAAATCAATGAAATCAGGGTGCTGAGCAAGTCATATTTGTCAAGCAGCAGTTGGTTTTTGATCAGTTTGAGTTCCTGAAACAAACGTTGGACTATCGTTTTTACCTCCAGTTGTAGCTCAGGCTGGGCAGGCTGTTTGAGTTCGAGGTAACTTCGTTCCAGCGCGATTTTTTTCAAAATTTTGCCACACAAAGTGGCCGCAAAATAACTCTCGTTGCCCATGGTGCAACCATCCAATATGGCATACAAGTGGCGTGTCGTACCTAGTGGGGCACTCAGAATGTAGTCTTCACAATGGTTGGTGTGGTGTTGGCCAATGCACAGGGTTTGGGACATTTTCATGCCCCAATTTTGGCTTTTTTTCGGAATTAAACCACCCCGAGGTACTTCATTCTCCTAAAATGTGAAACCAGAGCTTCACCCATAGAGGCATAACACTTGTAATCCACGCCGTGTTGTGCACACACGTTTTGGACAATCTGGTGCAATTTCGGGTAGTGTACGTGGCTGATGTTGGGAAAAAGGTGGTGCTCAACCTGGAAGTTGAGGCCGCCACAAATCCAGCTGACGATTTTATTTTTTGGCGCAAAATTGGCGGTAGTACACAATTGGTGGATGGCCCATTCATTTTCAATGGTCAGATCGTGCTCGGTAGCGTCTTCAAATTCAGTGATTTCCACCACGTGCGCCAATTGGAACACCATCGCCAGTACAACGCCGCAAGCCATCGAGGCGATGAGGTACCCCAGCAAAAAGGTCACAAATTTGGGTACAAACAGAATTGGAATGACCAGATAGATCAGCACGTACATGACCTTGGACAACCAGAATACCAAATGCTCCTTGACATCAAATCCATTGATGTTGGTAACGTGGACTTTTTTGCTGAAATATTTTTGGAAATCGTTCATAAACACCCATCCCAGGTAAGATATAGCGTACAACACCAGGCAATACAGGTGCTGGAAACGGTGGATACCCATTTTGTGCTGCGAAGGCGCCAGGCGGAGCAGTTTGGTTTGGATGATGTCCGCATCAATGCCGTCAATATTGGTGAAGGTATGGTGGACGATGTTGTGTTTGGTCTTCCAAAAGAAAGCATTGGCCCCCAAAAAATTGAAGGTGTAGCCCAGGATATTGTTGACCGTATTGTTGTTCGAATAGCTGCTGTGGCAGGCATCGTGGCAAACATTAAAGCCCAATAAAGCCCAGTTGAAACCGAACAGGAGGCAAAGCAATACCCCTAAAATGATGGATTGAGGCGTAAAAAAAACCAATTGCACGTACAAATAAAGCCAGGAAGCAAAAAGAATGATGGTCTTGGTATAAAGTCGAGCATCCCCTTTGGGGCTGATTTGTTGTTTGGCAAAATACTGCTGAACTTCTTCGCGCAGAATGGCATAAAATTTTCCCGAAGGACTAAAAGTGACTTTTTTCATTGAGTTGATGCGAAACTGATGACTAAATGATGATTGGATTGGGCTTTAGAAATCGTTTGAAAAACAAAGGTAAATACATTTCAGCGCTTAATTTGTTAAAGCTGCTTATTTATTGTGATGCGCAAAAGTGATTAAAGTCACTTTCGCTCAGCCAGTTGGCTAATCTTGCGGGGAAGGTTTTCGACTGGGAAGAAGAGCAGGAATTCGATGCGGCGGTTGCGCGATTGCCCTTCTGAAGTTTCGTTGGATGTGCTGGGGTCAAACTCTCCCCGCCCCCCGGCAACGATGCGATTGGGGCCAAGCTCCTGACTATCTACCAGGTTGCGTACTACCGTAGCAGCTCGCAATGCAGTGAAATCCCAGCTGTCCAGGTTTTTGCGAGAGGCAGCCAGGTTGTCGGTATGACCAAGTACATGGATGGACAAAACCGGGTTGGCATTCAACAAAGTTCCCAGTGTTTTTAGTGCGGCTAAGCCAGCGGGTTCGATGCGATTGCTGACCCCCGTTTTGAACAACAAAGCCTCGGTAAGGGCGATCACTATTTTTCCATTCCGCACTTCTACACTGTACTGGGCCACCGGGAATTTGGCTAGGGAATCCTGAAACTCTTTGGCAATAACCTGCAAGGTTTCCTGCTCCTGTTTCAACACCTCCCGAATGGAAGCAACCTGGTTTTCCAATTTGCTGATCTGTTCGTTCTTGCTTTTCAATGCGTCACTGAGCGAAGATTCTTTGCTCAAAGCCTGGTTTTGGGCTTTGTCCAGTTCTTCCTCCAACTCATCCAGGCGCTTGAGGTATTTGTCCTGGGTGGCCAGTAGGGCATTGTTCTCCCCTTTGCGTTCGGCAATTTGCAGTTGCATGCGGGTGATCTCGTCCCGGCTGTTGCGCAGTTGTTCATTGAGGGTGCCAATCTCCGTTTTATAGGATTGCTCCATCTCCAGCACTTTTTTATTGGAAATGCCACAAGCGGAGAGTAGGGAGAGAAGGGCGAGGAGGTATATGGTTCGCATTGGAAAAAACAAGTTATTAGAGATGAGAGATGAGA
This sequence comes from Haliscomenobacter sp., assembly GCF_965225875.1. GTDB lineage: Bacteria > Bacteroidota > Bacteroidia > Chitinophagales > Saprospiraceae > Haliscomenobacter. Next base: position 3,722,659 of record NZ_CBDDBS010000002.1, read on the forward strand.
GATAAAAGAGGCTACCGCAGCGTTATTGACAATGACCTTGTCCATGTCCCTGCGGTAGCCTCTTTCATCTCTCATCTTTCATCTTTCTTATTGTAGTCTAAAACTAGAGGCGCCCAACATCCCAATATCCGTAAACACCGAAACGCGGTAAAACCCATCGCGCAATTTTTCTTCCAGCTCGTGGCTGAAACTCAGGCGTTGGGTGGCGGTGATGTTGACGTCTTTGGCTTTTACTGCCATAATGTCCATGCTAGCACCATTGACTGTGGCTTTTTCCTGAATATTGGAACCCTGGATGGGGACACCTTTGTCGTCGGTAATGACCATGTACACGGGGCGAAGGCCCTGGTATTCCTGGGGTACATCGATCAAATCGAATGACACTTTAACTCTGCGTGCTTTACCTGAAGCAGCCGTTGCCTTGGGCTTGCGGGCTTCCACTTCTACCTGAAACCCAGAGGCCTTGAAGTTGGCCAGGGTCAAACGTTTGAGCTCGCTTTGCATGGTTTTGTTGAGGTTGCCCAGCGAGGTGTTTTCGGTGCGGGCACTGCTCAGGTCGCGCTCCAATTGGCCGGTACGTTCCTTGAGCTCCTGATTTTCGGCTTGCAGGTCACCGATGACTTGTTCAAGATTGGCTTTTTCGGCCAATAATTGCTGGATCTCGCCCTTCAGGCCGTTCACCTCATTGAGGCGATTGCTGCGGTTGGCTTTGATTTCTGCGTCTTTACGCGCCAGGGCACTTTGGGCATCGGCGAGTGAGCCTTGCAGGGTCTCATTTTCACCAGCCAAGGCTTGGTAGGCGCTTTCCAGGCTATCTACTTCAGTGGCCAGGTCTTCTTTGAGTTCATTGAGGCTGCTCAATTCCTGGCTCATGGTTTCGTTTTCGGCTTGCAGACTCGCTTTGGCTTTTTGTTGCGAGAATCCCCATGCACCTGCGCCCAGGGCACCAAGTCCTAAAATTAAAGCTACAATCAGTAAAATCCGCTTTGAACCGTTGTTTTGGCTGTTCTCCATAGTTGCTGCTGCTCGTTGGTTAGCTATTTAGTTTTTCGTCTCCAGCCAGGTCAAAACATCAGGATACATTTTGCTCAGGCTGCCCGCAGTTTCGCGACTCAATCTGATGCCGTTGACGAAAGGAACGAGCTCAAAGGTAGCAAAACCCGTTTGGTTACTGAGCTTGTTAAAAGCAGTTTTTGCCTCAGTGTAGCTATTATATCGGCCAATGGTATAAAAATAGGTGCCATTTGACAGGGATTTTTCACCCATCGCATATCTATCCTGGCTCAACAGCGGATTCTGCAATACGCTGGTACTTTGACCAACTTGAATGCGAAACACCAGTCCGCTGTCTTCAGTATATCCACTCAACCAGGGTTCGGTTTTGCTGCTGAGGGCCGATTCGCCCAGGCTGCTCAACTGAAAGGTGAGGGTTTTAAAATTGCTGGTAAAATCGGGTGGTGGCGGTATGCTATGCAGTTGTAAAGCGGTGGGTGAAACCCCTTTGCCAATGAGGTACTGTGCCAGATTTTCGGCACTTTTTAGCCCACCATATAAGCGAGAACTCACCGCCATTTCCTGCCGGGAAGCGGCGGTAATGACCAATTTGAGTTGTGCATTTTTTTTCAATACTTCCACCAATTCGTCCAATTGTTTGGCATCAGGGCCTTGCGTCCATTGGCCGTCCTGGTTGAAGTAAAAAGGTACGAGGTTAAGGCTTCCCCGGGGTACAACTTCTTCGCTTGGGTTGGGCTCGGCCAGGCTACCATCAGGATTGGTACGAGGCATTTTGGGTGGTGCCGAAGTTTGTACATACACCGGTGCCGGAGCACTTATCGGTGCCGACATTTCGTGTAGGTAATCAAAGAAATAGGCGGCGTAAATGTCCCGCTCGCCCAGCCCGTCCTTGCGTGAGGAGGCGAAATACGCGGTATAACCATCGCGAGACAAGCGAAAATGGGTGTCATCCCCCGCTGAGTTGACGGGTACCCCCAGGTTGTCGGCATTGGTCCAGCGGTTGATTTGTGGAATCAACAAACAACGGAATACATCAAAACCACCCATACTTTGATCGGGTCGGTTGGAACTGAAGTACAATACCTGCCCATTGCGGGAAAGGAAGGGGGTTGTTTCATCAGAAGCGGTGTTGATGTCTGGTCCCAGATTAACCGGGGCGCTCCAACGACCCCGCATCCAAACCGTTTTGTACAAATCCAGGCCACCATAACCTCCAGGGCGTTGGCTGGCAAAAATGACCATGGTGTCTCCTATGAATTGAGCGGAACTCAGCCCCGCCGTGGCTTCAACCGGCCCAATGAAAGGATCTGAAGACAAGGTGCGGCTACCCACCCGGAAGGTATCGATCAGGATTTCACCCTGGGTGTAGGAGTTTCCTTTGAAGTAAAAAAGCGCTTTGCCATTGGCACTGAAATCGTGGAGTACTTCGTGTTTGGGACTATTCAACAAGTGGTGCATGGCCTGAGGTGGAGTCCAGATGCCCTTGTTGACCTGAGAAGTAAAAATGTCACTGTAAAAACGGCCCATCACTTCGTCAGGCTGTCCAAAATTATTGCGCGAGCCACCCATGTTGCCGGGGCGTACCGAAGAAAAATAGATCCGGTCGGTAAAATTAGGGCTCATAATGGGAGCAAACTCGTCGTAAGGCGTATTGACGGTATTGCCCAGGTTTTCTACAATGGCGCGGGGAGTTTTGTATTGTAAGGCCAGACCAGTAGCACAACGCCGAATGTCTTCCCGAATGGTAGTGCGATTGGCATGGTTATTTGGAATCGCCTTGAGGTAGAGTTTGTAATACTCAATGGCTTTGTTAAACTCGTGGCGATCGTGGTAAATTTTCCCCAGATAGAGCCAGGTTTCGGGAAAGGGTGAACGCTCCGTTTCCAGAATGTGCTTTAACATGGGTTCCGCTTCTTTGAGCTGGTTGAGGTGATAATAACACAAGGCTAGCAGGAGTTTGGTCTCCTTGTCTTCCTGGCGGCTTTTTTTGATGCCCAGTAGTACACTTTGGGCGGATTGGTACTTATTGAGGTAGTAAAAATTGGTGGCTTGCTTTTTTCTATCGGAGAGTGTTTCCTGCGCAAAAAGTCCTACTGCCCCTAAAATCAATACAATGGTACAAATAAGGTAGCGCTGCTGCATGGTCAATCGGTTTTGTTGTGGGATCACATTTGTCTTACGCAGTTGAAAGGCAAATCAGATCTTTAACGTTGACGGAATAGGTGATATTTTTCATATGGGACGCATGAGCGTGGATGAAGGTACAAACTTTCAGGGTATTGGCACTGAGGAGAATGGACTTTTACCAAAAAATGAGATAGAGAGGGTAGAGACGCACGGCCGTGCGTCTCTAGGTGCTGTTAGGTATGGGTTGAAAGACGCACAGCCGTACGTGTAGGTATGGATTAAAAAGACGCACGGCCGTGCGTCTCAACAGGTCCGAAATTCGGAGGGTTTATTCCAAAGCCCGCATCACTTTGCCAAATTCATAATCGGAGGACACTGTTTTGGCGGCCTGCCGATAGGCTTCTTCGGTTTTTTCGTTTTTGGGCATTAAGCGGGCAATCTGCACGAGAATACCCGATTTTTCATAATTGGAAGACACTCCACTAGTGGCCTGGATGAGGCTCACCCACTGATCGGGACTCAGTTCCTTGTTGCTGATTTTTTTCATTACGCCTGCTTTTTCGTAATCCGAAGCAATGTTGTTCAGCAAGCCCAAAACCTGCTCGAAATCAACCCCGGCAGGAATGGGCTGATCCAACAAACGTTTGAGCACCCGGGCCTGCTCGTAGTCCGAATTGATCTGACTACTCACCTTGATCAATTGATCATAGGCTTGTTTATTGGGGATTCCTTTATCGATCAAACGCATGGCAACGCCTGCTTTTTCATAGTCTGAATGAATCAAGGTGACCACATCCAGCAATTTTTGATAGTTCTCCCCTTCCAGCTTGCCTTTTTCAATCATACTCTTGAGTACGCCAGCTTTTTCATAATCGGAATGGATATCACGAGTCAGGCTGATGGCTTGATCGTAGAGCTCGATGCTCAGGTTATGGGCCAAAACTCCTTTGAGGACTTTGGCTTTTTCGTAATCTGAATTGATGGTTTTGGCGGCAGCAAAGTAGGCTTGAGCAGCTTTGGGCTCGGCCATGAAACGCTCAGTGGATTTGCTAAGCACCTTGGCTTTTTCATAATCGGAGCTCATCAAAGTTCCCGCTTTTTCAGCAATTGTGCTTAGTTCTGCTGAAGCAAGCGAAGGCTGCTGCAACAAATGGTCCAAATAAATGCCTTTGGCGTAGTCACTTTTTAAAGTTTCGACCCGATTCAACACTGCCGAGCTGCCTCCTTTTTTATACAAACGCTCCACACTGCCCTTGGCGTCAATGCCATGATTGACCAAGTCTTTGATGATGTTGGCTAAAAATTGTTTGCCTGCTGCGGTTTCGATGGACAGTTTGGTGCCGCCATCGTACATTTCGTACACGATGTTGCCTTTGTTATCGGTTTCAGCGATCAGTTTTTGATCATTTTTTCGGTACAACAAACCACCTTTGGGATCAAGGCTTTGGATCGCAGTTTCGTCGTCATTGAAACGAACTTCGCCTGCGTATTTGATTTCAAGTGAGGTGCCATCGTTGTTGATGGTCATGTGGTGGGTGCTGAGTTTGCCATCCCCAGAATTGGAAATATTGTAGGAGCTACTTTGATTTTTCTGGCAATTGGCCGAAAGTACGACCAGGCAGAATAACAGTATGCCAAATAATTGTCTATTCATTGGTGCAGGATTTTGGTATACGATTACCTTATGAATTTTTCAAAATGCATTAAAGCATTAAGCGTGATGTAAAAACGGCGCTATTTTTATGCCAAAAAAATAATACTTTAGTTATCAAAATAATATACCTAAATAAAACCATGTTTTGTCCGATTTTGATACACCCGCTGTCCGTTTTTGTACCAAAAACTTTCCGCATACTCAGCAGATTTTATCCTATACTTGCTGTACAAACAAAAAACACTGCGCACCATGCTAAAATCCACCCTATTCTCTTTGTTTTTCATTGTGAGTTTGTTCTTGCAGGCACAAACGTATTATGTTTTTGTGGGAGCCTATGTGCCCAAAGCGCCCGATCAGGGGATCAATGTATATGTGCTGGATACCCTGAGCGGCGAATTGAAGCACAAAAGCCTTTGCCCTGACCTACTCAACCCTACCTACCTCAATTTGAGCCCGAATGGAAAAAACCTTTACGCCTGCACCGAAGCACGGGTGCTTAAAGATGGCAATTTGAGCAGCTTCGCTTTTGATAGCCTCAGCGGCAAACTCACTTTTATCAACAAGCAAAAAAGTGGCGGCGAAAACCCGGTTTATGTAAATGTTCACCGCAGTGGAAAATGGGTGGTGAATACCAATTATACCGATGCGAGTGTAACGGCGTACAGCGTAAATGCGGATGGCAGTTTGAATCCTGCTGCACAATTGTTTGAATACAAAGAAGGCAGCAATGTGGTCAAAGATCGGCAGGCTGCTGCGCACACCCATTCTTGCGTTTTTTCACCCAAATACGACCAACTGATTGTGCCGGATTTAGGGGCCGATAAAATCCGGATGTATCAATTTGATGCCCAAGCCACCCAACCGCTAAGCGAACTCGCCGGGGTCGCCTCACCTGCGGGTAAAGGGCCACGGCATTTCAGCTTTCATCCCAATCAAAAATTCGCTTATTGTGTTGAAGAGTTGAGTGGTACGGTGAGTGCCTATCGGTATAAAAAAGGGAAACTCAGTTCCATTCAAAATATTTCAGCGCATCCCCAGGAGCTCCAATCTGGCTTTAGTGGTGCCGACATCCATACTTCCCCCGATGGCCGATTTTTGTACGTATCAAACCGGGGCAACGAAAACAACCTGGTCATTTATGCGATTCACCGCAGCAAAGGGACTTTGAGCAATGTGGGTTATCAGCCGACCTTGGGCAACCACCCCCGCAACTTCACCCTGGATCCAACGGGTAAATTCCTGCTCGTCGCCAACATGAATAGCAACAGCATTGTGGTGTTCAAGCGGGATGTACAAACTGGGTTGTTGACCAAAATGAGTGTGACCGAGGGCATTCCAAGTCCATCCTGTATCAAAATCAGAAAATACCAGTAGCGGCGACCCTCTGTGGTCGCCAAGGTAACCGCGTAACCCAAAAAAATACCATGCACCCATTAACCGCCCAACTATTCGACCTCCAACACAGCCTCGCTGTCCCCTTGCTAAAGCGGGTATACTCCCCCTGGCAGGCCTTGCCCTTGATTGGGGCGTACCTACAGGAGTTGGCGACCCAATTGCCGGGAGATTACGTACAAATTGCTCCACAAGTCTGGGTAGGAGAGGGCACCTACATTGAAAAAACGGCGCTGATACAAGGCCCGGCCATCATTGGCCGCAATTGCCAGATTCGCCACGCTGCCTTCATCCGGGAACAAGTGATCATTGGGGATGAAGTAGTGGTCGGCAATTCCACCGAGCTCAAAAATGCCATCCTGTTTGATGGGGCACAAGTCCCTCATTTCAATTATGTGGGCGATTCTATCCTCGGGCATCGTGCTCATTTGGGCGCGGGGGCCATTTTGTCCAACTTCAAATCCACTGGGGATGAGATCAACGTGTACCTGGAAGGCAAAAAAATGGGCACTGGCCTGAATAAATTTGGTGCATTGCTCGGGGATCATGCTGAAATTGGGTGCAATGCAGTGCTGTTTCCGGGCACCATTGTTGGGCGTGGTGCGGTGATTTACCCCTTATGTCCGGTGCGGGGTTTTGTGGAGGCGGGTAGCACCTTGAAGAATGATGGAAAGGTTTATCCGCGTAAATAGAGGCCTAAAATAAGCGTCAAACATGCTCCTAAGGGCGATAAAAAACTTTATTTATGTACTTGTTGAATAATTTTAAGGCTATAGTATGGGGTTGCCTGTGTTTTTGGCCGATCATTCTGAGTGCTGACTGCGGCCCCAATTTGCAGGAATTTAAAGGTTTTTCTTTCCTACGCTCCACCATCATCAATGGGGCCACGGCGGGTGCGCCCTATGTATTGGGTTTCGATGTGTTGTACGAACGTTACGGGGTACAAAAGACCAACATGATGCAGGACAACCTCGACGAGTGGCACAGCCGTTACTGCGCCAAGGCCGAAAAAGCTGACATTTATGCGGTGGTGTACGACTGGCCGAAAAGTGACCTCGAAGAAGTGATCAATGGCATCACGGTTAAAAATTATGGGCTGAGTCCTTATTTGCGCGAAAATACCTTTGCCGCCTATTTGTATCGCTACGGCTGCACCGAAACCCTGCGCTACCTGCAATACACCCGCGATGTGGAGCCCCACGTGACCAGTACCGACCCCTGGGAGGACCGGCCCAGCAATCTGGCCATCATCAATAGCCTGATTTTGCGGGGGCGGGATGAGTTTATGAATTGCGCTTCCCACTACATCCGCTTGCGTTATGCTTTTCAAATCATTCGTTTGGCGCATTATTCCCGGCAGTACAACCGTACCATTGAGTTGTACGACTGGTTGATGCCCAAAGTGGACAACGATCCCAGTTTGATCGAATATTGGATTTTGGGGCATCGGGCTGGTGCGCTACAAGCCTTGGGGCGTTATCCTGAAGCGGCTTACGACTACGCCAAGGTTTTTTTGCATTGCCCCAGCAAACGGGAATCGGCCCTGCAAAGTTTCCGCATCAGCAGTGATGAAGAATGGAAGGCGACCTATACCTTGTGCAGAAGCGACCAGGAGCGCGCCACGCTCTACGCCATGCGGGCTTACCTCGACCGAAGCCGGGCGCTAGAAGAAATGAAACTCATCTACGAACTTGATCCCAAAATTGAGTACTTGGATGTGTTGCTGGTGCGGGAAATGCGGCGTTTGGAAAAACAGTTGCTGGGTCTGGAATTCAATAAAAACCGTGAACAGAACAAACGCTACCATAAAATCCCCCAACCCGGTATCGATGATTATTTGATTCAGGTACAGGAATTTGTCCAAAAAATCAACCTCGAAAAAAAAACCACCAACCCGGAACTCTGGGCCATTGCCGAAGGCTACCTGGAAATGGTTTCCGGTGATTTTTATGCGGCCATAAAGTCTTTTGAGCGCATTGAAGACGGGATCAAAGACGAGGCTTTACAGGAACAATTGAGGATTTTCAAGTTAGGAGCCCAAATTGGGGCCTATCAGGAAGTTGACGATGACATGGAAGATGACATAGCCACCATGATGCGGAGCAATGAATTTTTCCTCCGCTTTCCGTCCAAATTTATGCCCTATACCCGCGATAAACTGGGGTGGTTGTACAAACGCTACAACATGCCGGGCAAAGCCTTTTTGTCGTATTACCCCTTCCGCGATTTAAGGGTCAATCCCCGGGAAACCGAACTCAACGACCTCCTGGCCATGTTGCAACAACGGCGGCTCAATCGCATGGAACGCAATTTGCTCAAACAAGGGGATACCTTGCTTACCGTCAATGATATCCACATGCTCAAAGCCACGGTACTGCTGGATCAATACCAACTTGCTGCTGCTTTGGAGGAAATGAAAAAAATTGACCGCAATGCCTGGACCGACTATGGGGTATGGGCACCTTTTGTAGAGCGTTTTCATGATTGTGTAAATTGCCCCATTCGGGATACGGTTACATTTTTGAACCGGGGGGAGATCATTGAGCGGATGCTGGATTTGGAATACCGCGCTTTGGCCAATCGACTCGAGGGTGGGGTCTTTTTTTACCAAATGGGGCTGGCCTATTACAACATGAGTTATTTTGGTTCAGCCTGGCAGGTAATGGACAATTTTCGCAGTGGGAGCAGTTTGAAGCGACGCAAAAATGCTCAAGATCCCAACCTGGTGCCCGACGAACGTTTTGCCCTTGGCAATCGGGAGCATTTTGATTGCACCCAGGCCTTGAACTATTTCAATATGGCCCGACAGTTTACGGGCAGCCGCGAAATAGCTGCCCGGGCTACCTTCATGGCGGCGCGCTGTGAGCAGAATAATTTTTACTGGCGTGGAGGGACCCGCACTTACGAAAATTTCGAGATCCTCAAACGGGATTACGCCGATACCCAGTTTTATGCCCGAATTGTGGCTGAGTGCAAGTATTTCAAGTTTTATACCGCGCGTTGATCAGTTATCTTTAAACACCTGATCGATCTCTTCGATGCGGAAGGTCAGGGTGCGCGGTGCGTCATAAGGGATTTGATTGTCGGTGGCAGTCAAGATGATGTGGCGGTCGCCAATTTGTTCACAATAATAGGCATTCAGCATAAATTGGGGCCTCCGACCGGTAATCCTGGATTGCACCAAGCTGTGAATCAGTTCTCCTTTTTCCCCAATCCGGATGAGTTTATAAGGGGAACCAAATATATCTTCAATTTGAGTTTGGAGGAAATAGGCCGAATCACCTTTAATGAATAGGTTTGCGTCGTATATTTTATCCAAAAAACTATACCTCAGTCGGGGGATAATGCTGATGTACTTAGCCTTGGCCTGATCATCGAAGCGGATCAGCATGTTGGCATCGCCACTAGTAGCCAGGAGGTACATTTGCCCGGTAGCTTGAAGATACAGTTTATAAATGTTGTAATTGAAAAAACCAGTGGGAGTATAATGTTTCCCCAGCACAGAATCTTGCCGAGTCAAACGTTCAGCGTTTTGATACAATGCTTTGGGAAACTCTTCGATGTTTTGGGTGTAAGTCGCCGCGCCTAAAGGCATCTTTAAGATATAAAGGCCAGTCTCTACCGTAAAACGAGGCACTTGCCAAATACCGATCCCATAAAGTGTTTCGTCTGAAGCAAGCCCAAATTTCAAACTGGAGAAGTGGGCACCTTTAGCCAGTTGGGTACGCAATACCCTGGCTGTATCCAAATCCTTGCGCAACTGAACGGCCATGTGTTCGATCAGATTGGCTTTGATGACCGTTGCAGCCCCAATCCGACCAGCATAATTTTCAGCAAAAAGGAAAAATTCACCATTGTTGCGCAAAGCGCAGTTGTTGATCAAAAACCGATTGTTGAGGTAAGGTAAGGTGTATTGCTTCGACCATTGTTTTTCCAGCGAACGGTTGTAGACTTGTACATTGAGCCGCACCGAATCTTCGGAATAAGCGTAAATCCAACTATAAAACCCGATGTGGCTACTATCCGGAGAAATGCAATACCCCTGGTAGCTGGAACCACTGCTGGGTCGGGGGGTTGCCACCGCATCAATGAGTTTGCTTTGTTTTTCCACGAGCGTTTTGGGATCGAACTGCTGCAACAAAAAATTGCTGCGGCCTGGTCCAGGATAGTAAACTGAGGTCAGCAGGTTCAACGCGCCATTCCAGATAAAAATATCCTTCACCTGGGCTTTGAAGGGGCCCATTTTTAGGGAAACCAATTTTTCAGCTTTAGCCGCAGAGATATTGGAAATGCTTTGAAAATACAATTGCAAGGGGGCTCCGGTGCTGCTCCAGTTTTGTTGAACCGTGACTACCCGCGTAGGACTGACCGGGAGAAGCCGGCTGAAGATAAACACATTGGTATCCAACCGGGCTTGAGCAAAGGAAATGGAAGCAAATCCAAAAATAGTACAAAGCAGGACTAGTAGCTTCTTCATAAAATGCAGTTTAGCAACGCAGAAAAATTAAGTTCCCGATTTGGGTTTTGAATAGGCAGACGAACGCTTCATTTCAAGTGAGCTTCCTATTCAAAAGCCTCAAAAAAAATCGGGAAGTAATTTTTTGCGTCATTACTTAGGGTGGTGAATTTAAGCTTTGATTTGCAGTTTGGCATCATCTTCTTTCTTTAAGACTCCATTTCAGACCCAAAACTGACATTTAGCAGGCTTACATTGCTAATAAATTTAAGGGTTGTTTTGTTTTATTCACAAAATATGCCTTGTTTTGCAAGATAAAAGCGGGGATTAGGGCGTTCCTATTTCTAAGAGCATGTTAAAACTGCTCTAAGCTTGACTGGCGAGAGCGCCATCATGGTTACGAAACTATTCATTTTCAAATTAAACAGAAAAACATGCGTCTAGTACTCAACTTACTAGTAGTTGTTCTTGCGCTAGGTTCTATGCAATCTTGTGTTTCTAAGAAAAAGTTCGATGAACTGCTCGCCAGCAAAGAAGCAGCAGACAAGGCTTTGGCTGAAACACAGACAAAAGTAGCCAACCTGGAGAAAGAAAACGCTGACCTGAAAGCCCAATTGGAAGCTGAAAAAGCACGCTTAAACGGCGAAATCGCAAACTTGCGCAAAGATCTTGATGCCACTAAGGGTCAAATCAGCGCAGTTCAGCAAAAATTGGACATGAGTCAGGCTGAACTCACCAAAATCAAGAACGAGGTTAACGGAATTTTCTCTGCTTACAAAGGCAGCGGCTTGACTGCCGAAGAAAGAAATGGCCGTTTGTACTTGATGACCAGTGCGCCAATGGACTATAAGACTGGTTCTTACTCTCTGTCTAAAGCACAGCGCGCTGCAGTTGCTGAATTGGCAGGAAAACTGAAGAGCGATCCAAAGTTGAAAATTTTGGTTGAAGGTCACACCGATACTGATAAAGTACGTGGTGGTGGTGCTTACCAAGACAACTGGGAACTGTCTTCCAAGCGTTCTTTGGCGATTTGCCGCGAGTTGATCAAAAATGGTGTTAGCCCTGCACAAGTGGCTACTGTTGGCCGTGGCGAAACCATGCCTAAAGCTGACAACAGCACCAAAGAAGGCAAAGCTGCCAACCGCAGATCTGATGTAGTAGCAGATCCAGATATGGCTCCTCTGCTCCAAATCACCAAGCAATAATCAGCAGTAGAGACGCACAGCCGTGCGTCTCCACTTAGGCAAAGACGCACAGCCGTGCGTCTCTACCACAAAAAGAAAGCCGGGTTGTAGGTCGCTACAATCCGGCTTTCTTTTTATTGTGGAAAAAAAAATTTAGTTGAGTTGGAAAGGTGCAATCAATTGAAAAGCGGGAATGTCCACTTGGAACAGGTCCCCTGAATGAATGTTTTGCATCTCGTACGATCCCACCATACGCCCCATCCCGGTGTGCAAGTTGCACCAGGATACATATTGATGCGATTCATTGGGCTCCAACACGGGCTGTCGGCCAATCACCCCTTCACCTTCCACTTCCCGCACGATGCCATCCGAATCAGTGATGACCCAATGACGCCGCATGAGCTGCACCGTCATGTCGCTCAGGTTTTCAATCGTAATCCGATAGGCATGAATGAATTTAGCCTCCACCGGATTCGAATAGCTGGGTTGGTAAAAAGTTTCTACCGAAATTTTAATACCATTGGTAATGAGTGTGTCCATAACGTATGCTAGCTAAGAGCTCATTTTAGGTATGGATAAATCGGCGAACCACCATTTGGGCTTCGTCGAGTGCATCTTCCAGTACATCGTTAACCAAAACATGGTCAAATTTGTTTTCAAATGTAAGCTCTTCTTCGGCTTTTGCCAAACGCTTGCGCAAGCTTTCTTCATTTTCTGTCTTGCGTCGGCGCAATCTTTCAAATAAAGCTTCCTTGGAAGGTGGTTTTACAAAAATGGCCAATGACTGATCGGGGTAGGCCTTTTTCAGGTTGACTGCCCCTTTTACATCAATGTCAAAAACGATGTGTTTGCCTTCCGCCCAAATTCGATCCATTTCCCGGCGCAGGGTTCCATAAAACTGATCAGGGTAAACCTCTTGCCATTCGGCAAAAGCATCTTCAGCAATCAGTTTTTTAAACTCGGGTACACCTATATAATAGTAATCTTTTCCTTCCACTTCATTTGGCCGGCGCTTGCGGGTAGTTGCCGAGATGGAAAATGCCAACTCGGGCATGGTATTCAACAAGTGCCCTACAATGGTCGTTTTACCTGCTCCCGAAGGTGCAGTCAAGATGATGAGCTTGCTCATTTTACAAACAGTTAGCGACCTGCTCTTTGATTTTTTCCAATTCATCTTTCATCACAACCACGAGGCGTTGAATTTCGGATGAATAGGCTTTAGCTCCCAAGGTATTGATCTCCCGGCCAATTTCCTGGCTGATGAAACTGAGTTTGCGGCCTTTCTGGGTTCCGGGTTGGGTAAGTTCTTCAATGAAGTACTTGCAATGTTGAGCCAAGCGTACCTTTTCTTCGGTGATGTCCAGTTTTTCAAGGTAGTGGATGATTTCCTGCTCAAAGCGGTTTTCATCAATTTTTTCCTTGCCCAGTGATTCTTCCAGGTTTTGGTGCAAACGTTGGCGCATCCGCACAACCCGCTCGCCTTCCAGAGGGCCTACTTTTTCAAGGTTCTCCTGAATCAGTACAATCCGGCTGCGCAATTCCTCTTGCAGAACCTTGCCTTCCGAGGCACGGAACTGCTCAAATTGCTCGATGGCTTCCTTAATGGCCGAATAAACGTTTTCCCACTCTTGTTCTTCAATCTCGTCGTTGGCGGTGGCCACTACATTGGGCAAACGCAAAACGGCCTGCAACAAATCACCCGTTTCTACTTTCAATTCTGCACTGAGCTGCCGCAACTCCGTTACATACCGCTTGAATAACGGAATATTGAGTGCAAAGCCGTCTTCTCCCGTGGAAGAATTGATTTCCAGGGTAAAGTCGATTTTACCACGTTCCAGGCGTTCGGTCAAAATTTTCCGAATATCTGGTTCCTTTTCTTTGTAATGCTGGGGAGCCTTTAGCCTGAGGTCAGTGAATTTGCTGTTCAGCGACCGAATCTCTACAATAATCGTCTTGTCGCGGTAGTTGCGGCTTACCCTACCATAGCCCGTCATCGATAATAACATAGAGTTGAAAGTATACATTCCTCGTACAAAGTCCGAGGGTGCTAGGTGAGGGGCAAAGATAATGAATTGAAAATTAAAGAAAACTAAAGAAATAAAAGCGCTTTTAGTTTTTAAATAAGGAAGAAAATTACGAAATTTGCGACTCGCTTTCCGAATAAGACGGAAACATTTATAACTTACTATAAACCAAGTATATACCGATGAGAAAAGCTGATCTAGTTGCAGCAATATCTGAGAAGACAGGTGTACCAAAAGTTGATGTACTGGTAACGTTGGAGACTTTCTTCAAAGAAGTAAAAGGCTCTTTAGCCGAAGGGGAGAATGTGTACATTCGCGGGTTCGGTAGTTTTGTGATCAAAAGACGCGCCAAGAAGATTGGTCGCCACATCAAGAAAAATGTAGCGATTGAGATTCCTGAGCACTTTATTCCGTCTTTCAAACCAGCTAAAGTGTTCGTTGAGCAAGTAAAAGCCAACGTAGACTCTTTGCCGAAAGACAGCTACGACGAAGACGAGGACGAAGACTAAGCCTACGTAATAACCAGCACCTATGACAAAATTGCAATATGCTGTAATAGCAGCCGCTTTATTGCTGTTGCTGGTTCTCCGCTTCGGTTGTGAAACCAAAGCACCAAAGATGAAAGGCCTGGAAAAGTCCCGGTCACTGGTGGCACAAAACACGGACATCAACGTGCTCCTTCCTGCTGCAAAAGATAGCCTCGAGGCGAACGACGTAGCATTGGTAGAAGCATTGGAGGGTGAATTGGCCCGTCAAAGCAGTGATACCGCAAAAGTTGCGGTACTCAAACGCCTGGCGGGTGAGTGGTACAGTTTGGGCAACGCGGTTATTTCGGGGTATTATGCCCAACAAATTGCCGAATTGCTCAATACTGAGGAAAGTTGGTCGATTGCTGGAACTACCTTTGCCCTTGCACTACCAAGGTTGAGTGATCCAGCGGTAAGAGACTTCGCTGCTTCGCGTGCTAGCAAAGCTTTTGAAAATGCCATCTCTCTCAATCCTGAAGAGTTGTCGCATAAAATCAATCTGGCTTTGGTCTACACCGACAATCCACCACAGGACAACCCCATGAAAGGGATCCTGATGCTCCGTGAATTGAACGACAGCAACCCCGATAATCCGGCAATTTTGGTGCAATTGGGACGTTTGGCTATGCGTACGAATCAATTTGATCGTGCCGTAGAGCGTTTGGGGCGGGCTTTCGAACTCGACCCAAGCCTTACTGAAGCAGCCTGTATGCTTGCCGATGCATATAATGCGTTAGGCGACAAGGCCAAAGCAAATTCGTTTGCAGAAAAGTGTACCCAGTAGAGACGCAGGACCCAAAGTCGTGCGTCAATATTAGGTAATCAGGAAATAAATTTATTCACCTTTAAAAGGTCATACTATGCCTTGCGGTAAAAAACGTAAAAGACATAAGATTGCCACGCACAAGCGCAAGAAGCGTTTGCGTAAGAACCGTCATAAGAAGAAGAACAGATAGTGAACTGTGCTGATGCGTATGGTAATGCGGAGTTCTGGCTATTGAAATTAGCCTGACTCGCATGCATACGCAGCATATTTCATTGATCAACTTATTTTTATAAAGTGGCTCCGGAATTTGTAGAGGGGCATCTTGCGGCATTAGTCATCAAGTTTGTCATCTGCCGGAAAATCCAGATTGTAGGCCATGTTGCCCACAATCTGGATTATGTGCATATGGCCTACTCGAAAATTAAAAAGACGGCATTACCATTTTTTATGTCCAGCTTGGACGGAACCGGTCAAGATAAGAGCAGTTGTGAGCTTTTTAATGTTGATGTACTTTTTTTCGTCTCCTTGTTCAGCCCCAACAATACAGAAAAAGATTCCTCTTATTTTTGATTTCCATAAGAGCTAATGACCATAGGTACTGCCCGATTATTCTAGTTTACGCTTCACGACCGCATTTGTACGCTCCATGCAGTCCGGGTTGCCTTAAATTGGCAGTCTGTGGAAAAAGATCTTATTATTAATTCAACTCCCACAGAAGTCGAAATTGCCCTTTTGGAAGATGGCAAACTGGTGGAGATACACTACCAGAAAACCAACAACAATTTCACCGTAGGTGATATTTTCCTGGGCAAAGTCCGGCGTTTGATGCCGGGACTTAATGCGGCTTTTGTAGACATTGGGCACAAAAAAGATGCCTTCCTACATTACACCGACTTAGGACCGAAACTCCGTTCCTTGTTGAAATTCACCCAACAAGTTTCCAACGGACAATCCAACTCCTTTAGTTTGGACAATTTTGCCATTGAACCAGAGATCAATAAAAATGGCAAAATCGATCAGGTGCTCAACAAGCGCCAGAATGTACTCGTACAAGTACTCAAAGAACCCATTTCCACCAAAGGCCCACGCCTGAGTTGTGAAATCACCATTCCTGGCCGGTACCTGGTTCTGACTCCTTTCACCGACGTGGTGGCTGTTTCCAAAAAAATTGCCAACAACGAAGAACGCAAACGTTTGAAGGTGCTCATCGAAAGCATCAAGCCTAAAAATTTTGGCGTCATCGTGCGTACGGCAGCGGAAGGTAAAAAAGTAGCGGACCTGCACGAAGAGCTCTCCTACATGATGGAAAAGTGGGAGGAGATGTACAAATCCATGTACAAAACGGACGGCCCCGCCAAATTACTCAGCGAGCTGGACAAAACCTCCAGCATCCTGCGCGATTTGTTGAGTGATTCCTTTAGCCGCATCGTAGTCAACGACAAGGAGTTGTACCTCAATATCAAGAGTTACCTGGGCTCCATCGCCCCGGATCAGGTCAATATTGTGAGCCATTACAAAGGTACCAAGTCAATTTTTGAGACCCACGGAGTTACCCGTCAGATTCAGGCATCTTTTGGCAAAACAGCTACGATGTCCAGCGGGGCTTACCTGGTGATCGAATCAACGGAAGCCATGCACGTCATCGACGTGAACAGTGGCCACAAGATGTCCAGCACCAACGCCGAAGAGGCGGTGTCGAAGGTCAACATGGAAGCGGTGGAAGAGATCGCCCGCCAGTTGCGCCTGCGCGACATCGGGGGCATCATTATCATCGACTTCATCGACATGAAAAATCCGGAATACAAGAAGGATTTGGTCAAAGAGATGAAGAACGCCATGAAAAAAGACCGGGCGCAACACACCATTTTGCCCTTGAGCAAATTTGGCTTGATGCAAATTACCCGCCAAAGGGTTCGGCCTGAAGTGAAGATCGACACCACTGAGGTTTGTCCTACTTGTGATGGTACCGGTAAAACAAATGCCTCCATCCTGATGGTGAGCGATATTGAACGCGATCTGGCTTACATCCAGTCTACTCACCCCAAATCAAAAATCAAGCTGGTGGTACACCCTTACCTGCAAGCTTACCTGACCAAGGGTTGGTTCAGCAGCTACCAATGGAAGTGGTTCAAACAATACTTCCGGCGGGTCGACATCGCAGCGGATGGTACCTACCACCTGGGCAAATACCGTTTCTTTGACGACAACGACGACGAAATCAGGCTAAATGCCATGTGATGATGCATCCTTATTCCCACGAATGAATTTGTGGGTTATGGGAGAGGATTCTGGGGTAACCTGGAATCCTCTTTCTGTTTGGGCCATGGGGCAACCACAGCCGGTTCGACAGGATTGGAGGCCAATTATTAAGAGGGCGATGGCTAAACTCCAGAGTAGGCGTGGGTAGGTTTTTTTCTTGGTCACGAGGTTATTTTTATTTATTCCAACTTAAATTTAGACAAGCATTACGGCTTCGGACAAGCCAAATTTCCAAAATACCTCACAATCCCAATCTGTATAAACACCAAATTATCCTTGTTTTTGCTATTCCCCCGTTGGGAGCCTTCCTTGCCCAATTGGCTGCTGTCGACACCGGGAATCATGATGGAGCGATCAGCAAGTGCAGCGGCTACTTCACCCCGGCTGCGCAGGATGTCTTTTTTATCTGCATAAACTGTACTCACGTCATCGATGTAGTCGGTGAAGGCAGCCCGGGCACCCAGCTCCAGGTTCAGGCTCCAGGTTTTGCTCACGTCAATTTTCAACCCACCACCGTATACAAAACTGCCGCTCACGCTGTAGTATTCTTCGCCTTTGAATTGCCCTTCGGTACCCAATTCGCGCAAGTTGTAACGCGTACCGTCCAACTCCGCCGTAGGATTGTAGGAAAAAGCCGAAAAGCCTGCAAAAAGGTATGGGGTAAAAAACTCTGTGCGGCTGCCGTGCATGTAGGGCAAAAAGTTGACTTCCAGTTGGCCACTCACATCAAAAATTTCCGAGCGAAAACTAAGGTTTCTCGCCTTTTCAAAAGGATTATTCGAACGAGCATCATCACCACTGACGACGCCATACCCTCCCCCCATTTTGAAACAGATGCGATTGTTGAAATTGTATCGGGCAATGATCCCTCCTGCTGGCCGGGGATCACTCAGGTTGTAGCTGGTATTCAGGTCGCCAAAATAATAGGCTGTTCCCAGCCAAACACCGGCTTCCCAGCCTTTTTGGGCCCAAGTTGTAACCAGAAACAAGCTGAAAATAGCACCAAAAACAATCCGCAAAAACGGCTTTCCACTCAGAATCATAGTATGCACAGTCTTAATTTTGCATTAGGAACGATAAAAATTGGCGCAAAGGTACAGTGTCCGGTGTTTTTTTCGGTACAAGTTGTTCATTATGTGTTGAATTTTTCCTCCTCACACACTTCAAACCGCTCCGCCGACACCATCCGAATCCACACCTCCTGCCCGGGGGAATAGTCCGCAAACACTTTCGCAGGCTGCGGCGTCGCCAACTCATTATCCCCCAATTGCACCCGGATCAAGCCATTTTGCGGCTCCAACCAGATGGCACGCAGCAACAAACCCGTAGGCTTCGCTTCCTGAGTCAAATTTCCATCAATGATCTTTCCTTTTTCCAATACAAGTACCCGATCAGCCAGGCGTTGAATTTCTTCGGGATGGTGGCTAATTAATAGTGTCGTCAGTGCATACCGCTCATGAAGCAGGCGGATAAAGGCTTGCAAATGCTCCCGCATTTGGGCATCCAGCGCTGAAAGGGGTTCGTCGAGCAACAGCAATTTGGGGCGACGCACAAGTGCACGAGCGAGGGCAACCCGTTGTTGTTGGCCGCCGGATAATTCCCTAGGGTAAGCCGTTTTTAATTCCAACAAATCCATCACCTCCAACAATTCCTCAATCAGGGTCTGATTTTCGGTTTTAGGCAAGGCAAACCGCAAATTTTGCAACACACTCATGTTGGGAAAAAGTGCATAATCCTGGAATACCACCCCAATCGAACGCTGCTGAGGAGCTAAAAAAACACCTTGTGCGGAATCCTGCCACAACTCACCTTGCACCATCAAACGCCCTTTGGCTCTTTTCTCCAGTCCGGCCAGGATGCGCAGAATCGTCGTTTTACCGCTGCCTGATGGCCCGGTCAAAGCCAGTAGCTCCCTTTGGTAAAGCTGCAAATCGACCTCCAGGTGGAAGGAGCGTTGGGAATCCTTCAGCTGTAAACTACAATTGAGGCTGCTTATCGAGTGATCCATTGTTGTGAGCGGCGATTGAAACGGAAAAATAGCACCAAAAAAACAAAAGTGAGCACAACCATACTGAGGGCATACTGATTGGCAGCAGCAAAATTGAGCGCTTCCACTTCGTCATAGATGGCAATCGACGCCACCCGCGTAACTGAAGGAATATTCCCCCCAATCATCAATACCACCCCAAACTCCCCTACTGTATGCGCAAAAGACAATACGATCCCACTCAGCAAGGCTGAGCGAATGTTGGGCAACAACACCCGCCACAAGGTGACCCAGGTCGATTTGCCCAGGGTATAGGAAGCCTCCGCCAAATGCGGCGGTAAATGTTCAAATCCCGATTGCAATGGTTGTACCATGAAGGGAAAACTGTAAATGACTGAGCCCAAGACCAGACCTTCAAAAGTAAACACCATCCGAACATCCAGGTTGTTTTGCAGCCACTCCCCCAAAGCACTATTGGGACTAAAGGCCAGCAACAAATAAAACCCAATCACCGTAGGTGGCAACACCAATGGTAAACTAACCAGGGCCTCAAAAACGGGTTTTAAAAAACTGCGGGTGTACGCCAAACGGTAGGCAATGGGAATGCCCAAAACCAGCAAAATGACGGTGGTGACACCAGCCAGGCGTAGTGTGAGCAATAAGGTATTGAAAAAATCCATCTACTAAAAGTGCATTAGGTGTTCAAATTAGGGGCTTTTAGGAAAAATACAGCAGATTTGACCAAGTATTTTCCCAAGCCTTGTTACCTTAATGCTATAAAACATCAAAAACTTCTATACCATGCTCAACATGCTCAGATTATGCGCTTGCCTGACTTTGGCAATCACTTTTGTGGCTTGCCAACCTAAAGCCAAACCAAGCACCGAGGAAGAAACCAGCACAGAAGGCGAATTCACTGTCGAAGACGGAACAACCTGTTACCTGTATACTGAAGGGCAGGATTCTACGTACCTGACTTTAACAGTTGAAGGCACCAAAGTAACGGGTTACATGGCCTGGGAACCCTGGGAAAAAGATGGTGCCCGTGGCAACCTCTCTGGCACCCTCGAAGGCAACAAAGTAACCGCCGATTGGGACTACGTAATTGAGGGCAGTGAACAAGCCGAGCAAAAAATCTTCGTCATTGAAGCTGATGCAGTAGGCGAAATGACCGGAGAACTCACCGAAGGCCCCGGCGGGAAATTAGTAATAAAAGACCCCGCCAATGCAAAGATTGGTACCTATTTGGGGAAGGTGGAATGCCAGTAAAGGTTGAGGCGCAACGCACTGTAGAGACGCACGGCCGTGCGTCTCTGCTATTCTGAATCATTCAGGAGACGCACCGCCGTGCGTCTCTACCGTCTGGCAACATCCGTAATTGTTCGATTTTTTCCTGCGTCTAATTGAACTGATCCAAACAATCAATCACTGCCTTCAAGGTCACAAACATCGGCTCGCGGCCTTCTTTGGTGACCGGGGTATCGTCGTCATCCAGAAGCGCATCCTCCACAAAAGCCAACAAATCTTCTTGTTTGGTGGCTTCAAAAAAAGGATCGAGTCGATCGCGGAATTTTTTGCCCACACTGGCTTCCAACGTCTCCCAACTGGCTTCTTCCGCATCGGAAATAGCCGAGGCTGGGACAGGCTTGATGTTTTCAACCTTGGTCCGCACTGCTTCCCAAATGATCAGGAGCAGGTACAAAAGGAAATCCTTCTCGTCTTCATTGAAGGTAGCCTCGTCTTCTGCAAACAGATAAGACATCATTTCAGCCTGTTGGCTTTCAATGGATGCCAATGCAGCATCGTAGCGCTCATCAGAATCACTGATGGCGTCAATGGCGAGGTCGATGGTTTTTTCGTCGATAAAAAGCATGATCAAATTGCTTGGTTCGATGTTTCCAGATGGAAACACCTGATGGCTCAAAGAACGATAAAACCCTTTATTTATGCAAACTATTGTACTTAAGTAGTGGGCAAAAATAAATGTTCATTTTTCCTGAGCCATAGGATTAGATAAGGCACTTAAATTGAACCGTTTACTTATATAATCCCCTGGCAAAATGAACATTTATTTTTTTATCGCCCCTAGGCTATCCCAACAAAAATATTGCTGGCCGTTTGTGCAAATCCGCAGGAGGGTTCCGCTTCCATTCTTCCACCTTCCGGGTTACAATGTATTCGGTAGGCATGGTCAAATCTACGGCAATACACAAACGGGTTTGAGGAGCTAAGTGCTGAAGCGCTGCTGCGACAATCTGCTGATTGCGATAAGGGGCTTCAATAAAAATCTGGGTACACTGATCACGTTGGGCCAATTGTTCCAGACGTTTGAGCTGTTGCCCGAGGTCCTGTTTTTTGGCACTCAAATACCCTTGAAAACAAAACTTTTGGCCGTTCATCCCGGAACCCATCAGTGCCAGCAAAATAGATGAAGGCCCCACGAGTGGAACGACTGGAATGCCTTGCCGATGCGCCAGCTCCACTACTACCGCACCTGGATCGGCTACCCCCGGGCAGCCTGCCTCCGACATCAGCCCGATATTACGGCCACTCAGTGCTGGAGCCAAAAAGGAGCGGTACTCTGCCTCCTTGGTATGCTCGCTGAGTTCTACCATTTCCAATTCTGGGAGTGGGCGGGGATGTTGGGCAGCCTTGATAAAATGGCGGGCGGTTTTGGCACGTTCCACAATAAAATAGTCGAGTTGCCAAAGGCATTCTTTGACGTATTGCGGGATGGTATGGTGCGCAGTTTCCCCCAAGGGCACCGGAATCAAATACAGTTTACCAGTTTGTTGCATCGTTATGTGGTTGGCGTCGAGAGCCGTAGTTGTTCTTGTTTTACCCTGGGATTCATGAGTTTAAACCAAAAGGGCGGAAACAAAGCAATGATGATAGAAGTTGGATACCCAAAAGGCAATTGTGGACTTTCGTCAAAGTGCCGCAAGATCTGATATTTGCGGCTAGCCTTAAAATGGTGATCCGAATGTCGTGTCAATTCATATAAAAAAATGCGTCCCAGCTCGTGATCCGAATTCCAGGAATGCCAGGCCTGGACAGGTTCGGGACGGCCATTCGCCAAGGTTTTTCGGCGCAAACCATAATGCTCGATGTAATTCACCGACTCCAGCAATAAAAAGCCAAATACGGCCACTGCTAGCGCATAAGCGAGCATCCCCCAGCCGTAAACCCATCCAATGCAGAGCAAATACCCTAATTGGAAAACCTGAAAGCGCAGCATCTCATTTTGCCAGGAAAACGCGGAAAGCCCCATTTTTTGTAAACGTTCAGCCTCCAATTTCCAGGCATTGCGCCAGGAGCCCAATACTGAACGCAGCCAAAAAGTATACAGGTTTTCCCCATAACGTGCAGAGGCCGGATCGGCATCGGTGCTGACATGTTTGTGGTGCCCCCGGTTGTGCTCGATGAAAAAATGCATGTACAAGGCACTTAACAGTAAAATTTTGGCCATTGTTTGTTCACTCTTTTTACTGCGGTGCCCCAATTCATGGGCTACATTGATGCCAATGGTACCCACAATCAGACCTACACTACAGGTCATCCCCACTAGTTCATAGCCCGCACTGTTGCCTGCATAAACTTGCTGAAAATACACATGCAAAATGAAGTACAGCAAAGGAATATTGAGGTACAACAAGAGGTCAAAGAACCACATGCTGAGTTTTTGATCCTCTTCCTGCGGCGACAAATTATATGCAGAAGCCGGGCTAATCAGCTCCAACAATGGAATGAGCACAAAGCCGACATAAATGCCCGCAAAGGACCAATGGCCTTGCTCATACAAGCCCCAAAGGGTCGCGAAAGGAGCAGTATAGGCAATCAGGTACTTCAAATCACTCCATTTCATCGGTAAATGTTTTTATGTAGCGGATTGAATGACATAGTTCCTCAGGAACTCCCAAACATTTAATTATTTTTGCCTCCTCAAAACTGAAAACTTGAAACTGTGTTAGAGTTGAGAAGTTGAGGAGTTGAGAAGTTGAGGCTACCGCAGCAGTGTGGACATTTCCATTGTCTATGTCCCTGTGGTAACCTCAACTTCTCAACTTCTCAACTTTCTCAACTCCTCAACCACAAAGATATGAGCAAGAAATTTTTTACCCTAACGGTGAAAGAAATCCGCCCGGAGACAGCCGATGCCGTTACCGTAGTATTTGGTATTCCCGAAGATATAAAACCTGAGTTTGCGTACAAAGCAGGCCAATACCTGACGTTGAAATTTTCCATTAACGGCAAAGAAGCCCGTCGTGCGTATTCCATGTGCAGTAGCCCTCTGGAGAAGGACATTGCAGTAACTGTAAAGAGAGTAAAAAAAGGGCTGGTTTCCAACTACATTGCCGACAAACTAGCGGTAGGCGAAAAAGTGGAGGTAATGCAACCCGATGGCCGTTTTTCGCCTAGTCTTGATGGGGACCAGCGCAAAACGTATTACCTCTTCGGCGCGGGAAGTGGCATTACCCCATTGATGGCGATACTCAAAACCATCCTGGAGGAAGAACCCCAAAGTAAGGTGCATCTCCTGTACGGCAACCGCAGTGAAGAGTCAATTTTGTTCTACGATCAGCTGGAGCAATTGAAAAAACGTTACGACGGGCAATTGAGCGTAACCCATACCCTCAGCCAGCCCAAACGGGAAAAACCCAAAGGCCTTTCGGGGCTTTTTGCCAAAGGCAGCATTTCCTGGGAGGGTTTGACTGGTCGCATCGACAACGCTTTGATCAGCCGCTTTTTATCAGAAAATGCCAGCAATACTCGCGAAGCTCAGTATTTTATCTGTGGTCCCGGGCCGATGATCAATGTAGTGGAACACGCTTTACAGCAACAAAACATTGATAAGAAGCACATCCATATTGAGCATTTTACCGCCAATATTGACCCCAACGCGCCTCATGTCAACGGGGTAAGTGGCGCTCAGGTCATCGCTATACTCAATGGCCAGACCCACACCGTTTCTGTAGCTCCTAACAAGACCATTCTCGATGCCCTGTTGGATCAAAAGCTGGATCCACCTTATTCCTGTACTTCGGGGGCTTGTTCGAGTTGTATGGCCAAGGTGATCAAGGGCTCGGTAAAAATGGATGCATGTTATGCCCTTGATGATGATGAAGTCAGCAAAGGTTTTATTCTGACCTGTCAGTCACATCCAACCTCTACGGAAGTGGAAATCACCTACGATGTTTAAAAACAATGTATGCCTTTTTACACCTATATCCTGGCGCTCTTCCTGTGGCTGTGGCTCGGTCAATCCGGGCTACAAGCGCAGGATACCAGGCGTATAGGGGTCAGTGATCGGCAACACTTTCCACATTATGCTCCTATCCTGAGTCCAGATGGCAGCCTATTGCTGTACAGTGAAGCAGGGAATCACGCCAATTACGGGCAAGCCGATCTGGCTGACATTTGGATTTGTCAATATTTGGGGGAAAATCAATGGAGCCGTCCAGTCAATGCCGGGATACCCATCAATTCCGACAAAAACGACCAATGCCTGGCCATTAATCTGGATGAAAATGAAATGTATTTGCTGTTGGAGGACGAAAATGGGAAAAAGAGTATAGCTCAATCAAAACTCAGTTTCCGTAGTTGGTCTACTCCACAAAATATGCTGATCGAGCCCTGGGATTCTGCCTTTCAAATCCAGCACGGTTTTGTCAGCAATGATGGCCAAACCTTATTGTTGTGCCTTACCCATTCCGATAGCACCCAGCGTCGAAGTGATATTTATGTAGCCCAACGCGAGGGAGACCTTTTGTGGAAGAACCTGCAAAGCCTTGGGCCTACCATCAACACTTCGGGAAATGAACGGAGTGCTTTTTTGGCAGCTGATGGTCAAACCCTTTATTTTGCTACCAATGGCCGCCTCGGTTTTGGGGGGCTGGACTTGTACATGAGCCGGCGAGCCGCCAATTCCTGGACTGAATGGAGCACACCCATCAATCTGGGCTCAAATTTTAATTCCGAACACGATGAATGGGGCTTTTATACTTCCGTCATTGGTGAAAAAGCCTGGTGGACCCGCACAGAAGCCAAAGCTCCCCGCATCCTCAGCGCCAATATTTCTGCTTCTTTAAGGGCTCAAGCGGTGATTTTGGTGAAAGGACAGGTCTATTTGCCTCAATCCAAAAACCCGGCAAGCAACGTCACGGTGAGCCTAAATTACTTTGATCCTCAACGCAATACCCGGGTCCTCCGGCAAGGCATCAGCAACCAACAAGGGAAATATCAGTTGCTTTTGCCCCGCAATGCGGAAATGACCATCAATGCCTTATCAGGTCAGCTTTTTTCGCCCACTTACAACTTGCTCCGCAAAGGACCTGCTGCCATCGAACGTGAGGACAACGACGACAAGATGAATGCCATCCTGGCCGCCAACCCTAATTATCGGCAAGTGGAGGAAGAGATCGAAGCATTACAATTGGCGTATAACCAACACCTGGTAGCCATCAAAAACCTGAATAAAGAACGGCAAGGATATGTAAATTCAATTTTGCAACAATGGAATGATACTGCCTCGATTAGCTTTACCAAAACCCTGGAATCCGGGCTAAGTAAACTACGTGAAGAATACCTAGCTACTCAAAAGCAGCAAGCTTTGCTGAAATTTCACGATGGCCAGGCCAAGCCAATTGATCAATTAAGCACCTTTGAAACCTTAATACCAACCACCTTTGAGGATTTTGTAAGGGTCATTGAAATTCAACAACGTTGGGAAATTTTGCCAGCTACAGCTCAATCTCTGATTTTACAAATGTTGAACGAGGAAGTCAAAAGGCAAGACAAAAAAGTCAAACCCGATGAAAGGGCCATTTGGCGGGAGCAAAAAAAGCAAATCCTGGAGAATCCAACCTTGTTATTGCTGCCAGAAGCGGATCTGGCCAAATGGCGAGCAATTTTTAGTCCTTGTTTTGAATGGCAAGAGGAGGCTTCGCGCAATATTTCCAATTACATTTTGCAAAAAAACCAAAATGAGTTGACCACCCAAATCAAAACGGATGTGCGAAACTATCTGCGAACCTTACTCGACATGCGCATGCTTTCCGCGCAATCAGCCGCGATGAACCAGCAAATTCGCATCAAAATAGAGGGTCAACTGCGCATCGAAAGAGGTTTTCAATACCGTCCCAGTAACCGCCCCTCTTTAGAAGGATCAACCATGATGTTGGATACCTTTATGGTTATTGCTGGAAATGAATTGGAGCAGGACATCCAGCTTTTTAATCCTATCGTGGAAAAAACCATTGTGCTGGAAAACATAGTGTTCCTCCCCAATCAAAGTGAATTGGACTCTTCAGCTTATGCAGAGATACACCGCCTGGCGACATTTTTGAAAGAAAATCCTGATCTGGCCATCGAAATCGTTGCACATACCAATAACCATTGTACCTACAACTTTGCTACAGAACTGACCAATCGCCGGGCAGAAAGAATTGCCGATTTATTGGTGTTGGATCAGGTGCCAATTGAACGGATTAGGGCAAGGGGCTCCGGGAAAGAACAACCTATCGCCACCAATGGCACTCCAGCGGGAAGGCTGGCCAATCAGCGGGTGGAGATTGTGTTTATTGATCAATAAGGTTGAGGGAGTCAACGACCAAAGCTAAGTATTATCAAATTAAATGGGCAAAAGTTTATAACCAGCTACAGCGCCAGGTTGAAACGACCAGCGGCGCTAGCCGCGAAACGTCTGTAGCATCCAGGCCACAATAAGCCTTTAAGGTGCGTAGCACCGGAACAATCAAGCGGTTTCGGTGCTACGCACCTTAAAATCCTCCCTCCGTTCCCTTTGCTACAGACGTTTCGCGGCTAGCGCCGCTGGTCGTAAGCATAAAATGATAGCTTTAGGCGGAACAACATTTCAGCCATCGCTCTACTTCTTCAGCGTCCCCAAATACTCCACCAAATCCCGGATTTCTCGCTTGGACAACGATGCGCCTACTGGAGGCATACTCGATGGCGTGTTGTCGCGGGAGGCAATGCGCGAAACAGGAATCACCAGCGGCTCGGCATTGGTTACATTCAAGGTGACCGCTTCTTCAGTTTCTTTGAGCAAGGTTCCAAAGATTTCCTGGCCATCTTTCAACTTGAGGGTTACGGTACCAAAACCGGGCGATAACCTGGCACTCGGCTCGATTAATGCCTGTAACAATTGCTCACGAGTCAGCGTGCTGCCAATTTCGGTGAGTGATGGCCCAGCAGTACCTCCTACTCCACGCACGGCATGGCAACGTGTACATTGTGCGGTGGCATTGTTGTTGAAGATGTTGCGCCCTTGCGCCCAGTTGCCCCCATATAGTGCTTCCGCAAATTCATCCATCAGGGTGGTACCTGGTTTTAAAGCGGCCATTTTGGCTTTGAGGCTGGCGGAACCAGAGGCGTCGATGGCTTCTTTTAGTTCCAGTCTCAAATTGGGCGACAGTTTTTTATCTTCCATTTGTTGGACCAGATCGCCGAGAATACTTTCGGTTTTAGCCAAATCCAGTTTACCCATTACAACCAACAATTGCTGCTGTTCACGGGTGCTCCCTTTGCCAAAAACAGCTTGCACGATGGCTGGCAAACTTGCTTTGGTTACGTTACTGTTGTTCAACAAGCCCAGTGCCACGGTGCGCAGGCTCTCTTCTTTATCCTCCATACCTGCTTTGATGGCGGTATCAATCTCTTTGTATTTCAACAGATTCAAGGCAGGCAATACAGCAGCCCGAACTTTGACATTGCTGTTGTTGTAGTAAATTTTCGCCAGTGCATCGTTGGCATCACTCAACTCCAGGTTGGCCAACATACCCGCAACCGCAATCAGGGTTTCAGGATTGGTCTGTTCCAGGAAGTTGTTGACAAAAGGTTTGATTTTGGTCCGGGCCAAATTGGCATCCCGCTCCAGTTTGCCCCTATAACGGCCATCTACCCGGTCGGTCAAGGAAGGATTGCCCCAAGAGCCAATGGTTGCCAGTGCTTCCGCCTTGATGATGTCGGTAATGTCGCTGCGATTGGCAAAGCCGATCAGAAGGTCCAATTCAGTGGCAGTCCCTACCCGCAAGGCCGCATTGATGGCGCGGCGCAAGAGTGGCTCAGCGGTAAACCGTTTCTCCTTCAATGTAGCCGCCAATGCAGGCAATGCTGCTGGAATCGACAAGTCATCGTTGATGGCCCGAGCAGCTTCTGTCACGATGTACTCGTCGGAATCATTCAGGAATAAAGCAACTTTGTCACTTTTCAATTTTCTCAACACCAACACTGCGGCAGTGCGCAGCGCCTTGCTTGGATTGTTAGCCAAAGCAATCATCGGCTCTGCCTGGCCGATACGCGACAAGGCCAATACCGCTGCGTGGCGAATGTACAGGTCTTCATCGTTGTTGTCTTTCAACTGTGCGATCAAGGGTTCTACGGCTGGTGCATAGGCCAATTGCCCCAGGGCTTCAGCGCTGTAAAAACGCACCCGAGGGTTCTCGTGCTTCAGGAGTGGAAGCAAGTCTGGGCCTGCTGCGGCAATTTTGGCATCGCCCAACATTTTGATGGCTTGTACGATGATTTCGGAATCAGCATCTTTCAGCAGAGGCAGCAACTGCGCGCCTTGTTTTTGATCGGCCCGAGCCAACTGCCCAACGCCCCAAATGCCGTGTACACGCGCCAATTGGTTTTCCCGCTGGGCAATAGCTTGCTGCAAAGAAGGCAATCCCTTGCTGCCCCGGCGCACCAGTTCAAATTGGGCTCTTTGGCGGATCCGCATGTCGCTATATCCCAGCAATTCCAACAGTTTGGCGCTTGCTTGTGCGCTGTAGTCCAGCTCCATCAAACGTTTGGTCTCCCGACGCTCATCGGCGAGGTCATTTTTATCCGCAGTAACGTCGAGCTTCCAAACCCGACCGAAGTTTTTGGTTCCCCAACCATTCACCCAGTCGGCAATGTACAAGGCACCATCGGGGCCGAATTCGATGCCCGTAGGTAGAATACCGCTGACCAGATTGGTTTCACTTTTTAACTCAAAAGTTGCTCCCTTGGGTTTCAAGTCGAAAGCCCAGATAGGCGAGCGAGTAGGTGTACCGACGAACTCCACCAGGAAAAATTTGTTCTTCCAGGCCGAGCCCAAAGCAGTACCGGGGTTGTATACCATCCCGGTGGGGCCGTTGTGGTAGTTCATGATCGGAGGAATGATGTAGGCAGCCTGGCCTTCCCAACGGGGCTTGTACAGTTTTTCCTCCATCCATACGTTGTAGCGGTTGTTTTTGGGGTCGGTGTATTTGCCATACTGCCAGTTGGAACGCCAGCCTGCATCCGAACCTTCGACGACGTGCACGAGGCGTTCACTTTCACCGGGGTGGTCGCCGTCGTTGTCGGAGGAAATGAGGTTGCCGTACTCGTCAAAGGCAAACTCGTGGGTGTTGCGCAAACCAGTGGCAAAAATTTCAAAATCGCTGCCGTCGGGGTTACAACGGGCAATGGTGCCGGAGTTGGGATTGGGCCATTTTTTGCCATCCACGGTGGTCACGTTGGAGCCAATGTCGCCAATGTTCCAATAAATACGCCCATCTGGGCCTTCGGTTACACCAGACATACCGTGTCCACTAAATCCGATGTGTACAGCATAGCCCGTGGCAAGGGAGGTCTTTTTGCCCAATACGCCGTTTTTGTATTGTATTTTCCATAAATCTGGAGCAATGGCAACGTAGACATTGTCTCTTGCGACCATGATCCCACCCGCTACGTCGGTTACTTCATCGTGAAAATCGCTGAGGATACGGGTGGATTTATCGGCCATGCCGTCGCCGTCAGTGTCTTCAAGCCGCCAGATTTCGTCGCGTTCAACTGCGAGATCCTTCCAGTCGTGGGAGCCGTCATTGTTGAGGTCTTTGAGCCATTCGTTTTCTTTGCTGCGCTCGGGGGCGAAGGTTTTATGCAAAAAGGCCCGACGGTCTTCCACGCTTTGTAGGCCAATCGACTCGGTCATCCAGTCGCGGTGCCCCCGGATGTCAAATTCCGAGTTTTTCTGGCGATTGGTCCTCGTGAGGTACACGCGCCCGAGGTGGTCAACATCCATGGCTACCGGGTCGGGTGCCAGGGAGTCGGTCGCCCAGAGGCTGAGTTGAACCCCATCGGCCAGTTTGATGGTGGTTTTATCTTTCAGCTCCAGGGCCTTTTGTTGGGCTCTGGCCGAAGTTTCTTGTACGCTGATGGTATCCGGCAGTTTCATACAGGAAATGACCAGCAGGGTGAGTACGCCCAAAAGGGGGATTTTTTTTCTAAATGTTTTTCTGAATGCCATAGTCAAATTGTTTGAAGGCTATCTAGCACAGAGCTTGGATAGGTGATGCAGAGTGGTAAATTTAGAAGATTTTGAGGCTATCTCTGCAAAGAATAATTGTAAAAAAGACAAAAATCTGTGGTAGGGTGTGGTTGGTTTACTTTTGGGGATGAAAGGCGTTCATCGTGTCTTAGCTTAAAAAATTGAGCGTAATGAGCAAAATAATGATCAATATCCCGACGAGTGCGGCAATGAATAAATAATCAGCGATGGTTTCAAATCGCTTTTCTTTTTTTTCGATGCTGGTACGGATAGAGCTAAATGAAAAAATGCAAGATAAGGTGAGCAGAATGGCCACAATAGCTGTCAATTCATCAATGAATTGACTTTCAATCTGATTCGAGATGTGGAGAGAGGTGATCACGACTAGGCAAAAGCCCAGGAGGTTTCCAGCTGTACTTAAGATGTGTGGAGAGGTATTGTTCGCCATAGTACAAATCTAATCTTTTTTATCGCCCCTAATCCCCGATTAGCTTCCCTTCCAATACAATCAGCGCCGTTCCATAGATCAAAACCTTGTTGCCAATTAATTCCACCGGACAGCAGTGGCTTGTTGATAAGTTTAAATTCTTCGACAGTCAATTTCTGAACTTTTCTTTTTTCCTAAAAACAAAACCTGATCTACTAAAGCTGACAGTTTCAGGTGAACTTTGAGGATAGGCATTAACGTAATCAAATCCAAGTTTGGACATGGCATTCAGTAAATCGGTTTGGTTCCTGATGCCCAGGTACTTATTTTCTTCCAACACGTCTCGCAAATCGGTGAGCAGTTTCTCATAATCAGATTTTTTGGATTGAATAGCGATTCCTATTGTTCCGCCTGCAATTGAAGTAAAATTGTCACAATTAATGACAATGTATTCAGGAAGCTCCTCTATTTTAATTGCTTTATCACCCACTGCCAACTGCTGCGCAGACAAGTTTGTAGCGAACAGTATTGCGCCAATGGTCAGGATTTTTTTTAGGTTTTCCATTGTTAGGTTTTTACTTTTAAACTTCAAATCAGCTTTCTTGGTTCATGGCAGGCTGCTTTGGAGTTTGATTGTTAATGCCCGCCTTTGGCTCTGTGCAGTTCTAAGCTGGACTTTACATTTTTTTCACCAGAATGATTCCAACCAAAATCAAAGCCAAACCCAGCACTTTGGCCCAACTTATAGACCTGACTGCTGTTCCCAGCAAAGCAAAATGCTCTAATACCAGCGACGTTACCATCTGCCCGCCGATGATGAGCGCCAAAAAGGTAGCAATGCCTATTTTGGGCGACGCAACGATGGAGCTGATGATGTAGAACGCACCTACCAGGCCGCCCAGCCAGGCGTAAAGCGGGGCCTGGCTGAGCTGCTGTAGTGATTTTTGAAAAGCTGTAGGGTTGGCCAAACTATACACAATCAATGCCAAGGTACCTACTGAAAATGAAATCAGGGAGGAGGTAGTCGGGTTGCCGGAAAACAGGGTTAGTTTGTTGTTGAAAGCAATTTGTAGGGGCAGCAACAATCCGGCGATCAAGGCGAATAAATGGAATTGGTTCATGTCGAATAGG
This sequence comes from Haliscomenobacter sp., assembly GCF_965225875.1. GTDB lineage: Bacteria > Bacteroidota > Bacteroidia > Chitinophagales > Saprospiraceae > Haliscomenobacter. The sequence continues at coordinate 3,754,906 of NZ_CBDDBS010000002.1, forward strand.
ATGATTTGGGTTAGAGAATAGTGCTTCAAAACTACTTCATAAAAATAGGCAATGCAATGGGGCGCATCGGTGCCGCACTGGCCCCTCTCAATTTTAACGACGAGGCAATAAAGGCAAACTCGTAGACTTTGTCTTTGGCCAGGTCTTCCAAAAACATCTGCTCGATGAACATCACCCCTTTTTCTGCCAACAAATAAGTGTGTACAGGCACCCAATTGTCGGCCCTTTCGGGTGGGAAAGCTTCAAAACTTAGGTTGTCGGCTCCTAGTAACATGACTTGCTGGTCTTCGATCAGCCATTTGACCGCCTCCAGGTTGATGCCGGGATATTGATCCAGGAATTTATGTGCGTCTTCGTAATGTTTTGCCTGGCCAGTGCGAATGAGCACCACATCTCCTTTTTGTAGGCTGATTTTTTGTTTGCGCAATGCTTCCTGCAAGTCGGCGGCATTGATGCGGTAGTTGGCGGACAAGCTTTCTACATTTTTCGAAGCAGGAATGTCAATCATCACCCCACGGGCAATAATGGCGGGGATGGTTTCGGCGCCCGTTTTTTTCCAACCTTTGTCGCCTAGGTGTTCATCGGCAGAAAAGCCATTCCAGATTTTTCCATTCAAGCCAAAATGGTTGAGCGCGTCGATGTGGGTGCCCATATGCGTGTACATGGAGATGGCATCACCGGTGTAGCTGACCTTTTCATTCATGGCATTCCCCAGTCCATTCGGATTGTCGACCACTGTACCGCGAGGTGTATGCGTCAACCAATATTGGTAGGCTGGATCGCCCAGGGCATGAAAACTGGGCATACCCACAAAGTACTCTACACTCAGGTCGTAGGTTTTGCCTGATTTGACTTTGCTGAGGATGGCGAGTTTGGAGGCATCGGTCATCATGTTGAGGGTGCCGATTTCATCCGCTTTGCCCCAAGGGCTGATCCCTACTTCTTCTTTGTTTTGGCTCATCGCCAGGATAGCTTGCATGGCAAGTGCGAGTGTCAATAACTTTTTCATATTTTACTTTTGGTTTTGATACTGCAAAGGTGCAGCGGAAGTAAAACCTGTAAAATGAACTACATTATCAAATTGCATTGAACTGGTTCAAGATGAGAAGTGACCTATTGATTACAAGTCTGCAGCAATACATTCCCCTCAGCGATCGGGATCAGCAACTGATCATCGCTTGTTTGCGGGAGCGCAAGGTGAAGAAGGGGCAATTTCTGGTGCATGAGGGAGCGGTAAGTCGTTGCACCAACTTCGTGAATGAGGGCAGTGTACGCACCTATTTTATTGACCTGAATGGCCAGGAACACATTGTGCAGTTTGCCATTGAAGGCTGGTGGATCAGTGACTTGAACAGTTTTATCCTGCAGGTGCCCGCCACGTTTAATGTGCAGGCCATTGAGGATAGTGTGATTTTGGAATTGCCCTTTGAAAGCCTAGAGCTGCTGTACGAGCAAATTCCCAAGCTGGAGCGTTACTTCAGAATTGTGACCCAGCGTGCTTTTGTAGCGTTCCAGCAACGGGTTGTGCAAAACATCAGCATGACAGCAGAAGACCGCTATCTGGCTTTTCAGCAGAAATACCCGAAGATTGAATTGCGGATTCCGCAACGCCTTGTAGCCTCCTACCTCGGGATTTCGGCTGAATTTTTGAGCAAAATAAAAAAACGACTCAAGGAGAGTAATGGGAAAACTTAGTCTTTTTGAGCCACAATATAAGCCTGTGGGTCGCCAAACTTATAGGCATCTTTTGCAATCGAACTATAGGTTGAAACAATGCTCAAACCCAGCGATTTCAACAGCCTTTTTACTTCCCCCAGGGTAAATACGTAGTGTTTAAAGGCATCTTGTTTGCTCTCACCTTCCTTGGTAAAAAGCAACTCGCTCACCATAAAACTGTCTTCAACGTGATAGGTATTGGTGATTTCCATTCGGATGTTTCCAACGGTGTAGACGTTATCCTCCCCATATTTCTGGAGGTTGGGCAAAATACTTTCGGCAATCATGCCGGAATTAATGATGAATTTTGCCCCGGGCTCAAGTGCGGCGGCTACTTTTCCAACAAAGACCTTCATTTTGTCCATGTTGAAGTAGCCAAAACTGTTGCCCAAACAGACGGCTCCTGAAAATTTCCCGACGATTTCCGTATGCAGGATGTCGCCGGTAATCGCAGTAATGTTTAATTTTTCTGCCTGGATTTTTGAGTTGAATCCACTCATGAAGGTTTCGGAGATGTCAATGGCGGTGACGTTCAGGCCCAGGTTTGAAAATTCGATGGCATGTCGGCCAAAGCCACACGGCACGTCCAGGATGTGCTGCCCTTTTTGGAGGTTTAATTCGCTCAATAAAAAATCGACCTCTTGTTTGGTCGCTTCAATTGGAATGGCATTTTCCCAAAGCTCACAATTGATCCCCTGAAAGAAATCTTCGTACCAATTGTCATTTACTTGGTTGGTCATGGTGTTTGGTTATAGTGGTTTTAAGGTGTTGATTGGTATGAGTGCTAACGGGGTGTGGCTTTGGGAAGTTCCCAAAACAATTACTAATATTAAACTAAATCTGGTAATTTATCGCTCAAATCCATCTATCATCTTGTAACCCTCCGCTTTATCGGGGGGCGCTTAGATCCACCCGTTGAAACGGGCGGTTACAAGATGTTATATGTGGTTAGTGCTTATGCTTGGAGGATAAATTTGTATTCAACTCTTTTTAAAATCTCCGAACTCATGCTTTAGAGGTTTATGAGGGAAAATTTGGCTGAATGAACGTGCAAAAAAGGGTTGTGAAACAAGCATGATTATTCAGATTTCCTGTCTACATAATTCATTTAGTCGAAAATATCCCTCACAAAACTTTTGTGCTGTCCAAGTTTGCCCAAATGGTTTGAATGTTTCTACCGTCATCGCTCGAATATTCGTAAACCATAATCGTATGTTTAAACCGTTTATTTTTCTTCATTTTCAGCATTGCCATTCAGTTGATTACTGTTTTAAGTGGTCAAATTTTAATCGATTGAGAATAGCTAATGAACGTTTCAATAATTGCTTTGCTTACCCTAAACCAATTTTCACTTTCACGATTAATGCCTAAATAGTCTGTATCTTTTCCTTTGATGACGAAGTCATATTTAAAGTCTGGGAGTTGAATGATTAGCTCTTCAAATGAATAATGAATTGGCCGGGGCGGAAAAAACTTAGAGCGCTTAAGTTTTGCAAGTTCCTTTTTATAAAATGGATCTTTTAATTTAAACAAGGGCTTGTATAGGTCGATTTTTCTAAAAAGAGAACAGGAATCTATAGTGAAATATTTTGGATCATGTACATCGTCAAACAGTGCAAGTTTAAATTGTCCATTTTCCTGGGTCAGTGCATAAATGGTTTGTCCACCCCTGGTGCTTTTTGCTGTATCTGTGTAAATGACCTCACAACCGATACAACCAGATTTGAGTATTAAGATGGTATCAATTTTTGAAGACTCTAGTTGCTGAAAATATTGGGTAAATTGCTGTTCTGCATTTTGGGTCTGTCCATAAACTCCTAAGGTCAAACCAAGTAATCCAATTATTGACAGGTTTTTCAGCATGGTCATTCAATTGTGAGTCTTCAAATGATCAGTAATTTAGCATCCCTCACACCCTCAAGCACCCCCGAAATCCCCTCGCCCCATAATAAGACTCTGCACCATTGTGGTACACAAAAACATGGCCATAACGGAAATCACAAAAGAGGGCACCGCCCAGTTTTCGGATATCCGGCGGGGTGAGGATCCAGCTTGAGGTTTTGGTATCGAATTTTCCAAATTGCTGCAAAGCCCGGTATTGTTCTTCGTTTAGCAGTTCAATGCCCATGTCGGCGGCCATTCCGACGGCGCTATCGTCCGGTTTGTGTTCTTTTCGAGATTCCAGCGCTTCGTGGTCGAAACAAACACTGCGGCGGCCTTTGGGGCTTTCGGCTGCACAATCGTAAAAAAGGTATTCGCCGGTTTGAGTGTCCAGTCCAACTACGTCTGGCTCGCCGCCCGTTTCTTCCATTTCGTAAAGTGAGCGCAGCTTTGTCGGATTGGCTTCCAGTTTGGTTTGTATCGCTGCCCAGTCAAGGCTCTGGTGGCGGTTTGGATTTTTTTCAAAGCGGGCTTTTACTGTGTTGAATAGCGTTTCGCGCTGTTCTGGAGACAATGGTTTGGCCATACCTAAGGTGTTGTGATTTGCTGGTAAATTCTTACATGCAAAACGAAAACCATTGCTCTTATTGCATTTGGGTGCTACACTTACTTGAATTGCATTTACTTTTTTGCCAGGTCGGCTTTTAACTGTTCCTCAAAAGCTTGGATGGCACCCATGGTATTTTCATCATTTTGGTATCTGCTTTTCAGCGGTGCAAAAATTTCCAGCCCTTGCGGACCCCCCAAAGTGACAATCAGCAGCACTTGATGGAAAATATCGTCGCGGTTGTTTTCTTGCATTGCCTGGTTGAAGCGTTCTAGCAGGATCGGGTAGGCTTTTTCGGTTTTACCCAAAGTTGCCAAGGTTTGGGCTGCCACAAAAGGATAATCCCAAACATTGCCCAAAAACCAGCGTGGAGACTGATTGTCGGCCAGTGCGGCCACGGCAATCGCCTCTGCACGGGCATCCCCCAATTGCGCCAAACCGGCCAGGCAGTGCATCAAACTTTGGTTTTTCCAGGATGGCCGATCCTTCAATTTTACCAGCGCTTCAAAAGCTTGCGGACTTTTTGTTTTCCCGAGGGCGACAGCGGCGGCATTCACTACGCGGTCGCTGGTATCGGCCAGGCAGGAGACATACAAATCGGCGTATTGCGGATCGTTGGTCATGCCCAAACTGCTCAGCGCCGCCGCTTTGACCCAGGATTTTTCCTTTTTAACCAGAGCAATCAACAATTGAGTAGTGGTTTGATCGTAGGGCGGAGTTTGGATAGCTCTCAATTGCCCGATGACGTTGAACCGAAAGCGCCAATAGGCCTGACTTTGGATCACCTGTTGAAAGGCCTGGATGATGCGATTGCGCTCCGAAGCCGGGGTGTTTTTATCTTTGGCAATTTGGGCCAATTCAGTCAGGGCAGTATTGCGGGCAGACATGTCTTTGCTGTGCAGGAACAAGTGCAGCCATTCTTCCCCGCTTTTTTCCCATTGAAGCTCTTTGATCCAGGTTTGCTCCACGTCAAAGTTCAACATTTTGGGCGGGCCAGGCAGGCGAAAAGTAAAATGGTTGTCGCGCTGTGGCTTCAACTGAATTACTTCCTTTTTACCGTCGATTTCAATTTCCAATTTGCCCTGAAAAAAGTTTACTTGTGGGTAGGTGGCCATGGAATCCTTTTGCTGAATTTGTTTGACGTGCAAATGATACAGTTTGGTTTTTGCATCAAAAGTACTGCTTAGTTCAAAAATCGGGTGCCCGGTTTGGTAAATCCATTGCTCAAAGAACCATTGCAGGTCTTTTCCGCTGGCTTTTTTTATGGCATGTTGAAAATCCTGGGTTGTAGCCAACGCGAAAGCTTTTTCCCGGATAAAGGTTTGGATCGCTTTAAAAAAGACTTCGTCGCCTAATTCTTTGCGCAACATGCGCAACACCAGCGCGCCCCGGTATTTGGCGTAGCTGTCGGCTGCAAAATTTTCTGGATCCTCCACTTTTTCAGGTACGATGGGATGGCGGTTTCCATTGTTCCAATCGCCAAACACACTCCCAATCTCCCAAGGATAGCCCCACAAGAGGTATTCTTCAATGCCATTTTCCGCTATGGCATACAGCCCTTCAAAATATTGGGCAAAGCCTTTGGCTAGCCAGAGGTCTGCCACCGTTTTGGGCATGATGAGGTTCCCAAACCACTGGCTCGCCAGGGCATTGAACTCCACTCCATCCCAGAGGTACAAATAATCCTGGTGGGTTCCGTAATCATCGATCATGTTGTCCGAAATGATGCTGCAGCTGTTTTGCCCAATCAAACTCGGGAAGGGGTAATCCTGCACCATCACTTGTGCATATTGTGGGTAGGGATAAGCGAAACCCGTTTTGTTTTCCAAAAACTGCAACATATCGGGCAAACGCACCGTGGTGGCGCTGGCAGCTTCCTGCTCATCCGGGTAACAGAAGGTGTGCAGGGGAATGCCACGTACAGTTTGAACTAGATCGGCGTAATTGCCTGCCGCAAATGCGGCGAGGTAAACCGGATAGGCTTTTTTTGTTTGGTAGTGAAAAGTAACACTACCATCCACATTCGCTTTTTTCTCCAACAAGGTACCATTGGCAACAAAGGTAAGCCCCGGCTCCAGTGTAGCAATAAATTCTGTGGTACTGAGATCGGCCCAATTGGGGCTACACGGCAACCAGTAAGCCGTGTTTTGCAGCTCGCTTTGCGACCACAATTGTTTTCGCTTAATGGGGTTTGCCTGGGTGGGTTGGAAAAAACGAATGCCTTTGCCAAAACTGCCGCCGATGGCATTGGGGTCGGGTTCGTTGTGGTGTCGGGTTGTGTAGGCAATGCTGAGCTCCAGTTTTTCGCCGGGCTGGTAGTTTTTATCCAAAGACACATTCAGGCGATGGGCCAGGGTATCCAGGGTAAAAGTGAGCTCCTTTTTTGCTGCTGTATGTACAGATTGGATCAGCAAATCATGCGCTGCCAGTTGGATGGATCGGGCCGCTTGAGTAAAGGCCAGGGAGATGATCACGTCGGCGCTGGCCTGCTTTTTTGTCCAGTCAAATTGAAGCTCAATTTTGTAATGGCTGATGTCGATGGGCGAAGTGGTAGGTAAGGTGTTTTGAGTCAGCAAAGTGATGGCTGAGCAAAGCAGGAAACTCGCAGATAGTACTATTTTTCTAGACATAAGGCAGGAATAAGGTAGTTGTTACCCACCAAAAGTAATGGCCTTATGCTGCTGGCTCCGGTCAAAAAAGGGACACGATCAGCCAATTTCTGGTGTCAATTAAAAGTCTGTCTAAATTCCAAAGGTGAAAGGTTTGTCTTGCTCTTGAATAATTTGCTGAATGATTGTGGATGTTCAAAACCTAAGCTGTATGCAATTTCGTTTACAGATAAGTTGGTAGTTGATAACTTTTCTTTTGCCAACTCAATCAATTTATCATGGATGAATTGTTTGGTGCTTTGCCCGGTCAACAGTTGCAGCAAACGGCTAAGATAATTGGCAGAAACGTGCAAGTTTTCGGCAATGAACTGTACCGTAGGCATTCCTTTATTGGCCAATTGATCACTATTGAAATAGGTATTTAGTAAAACTTCTAATTGATTCAATAGCTTATGGTTGGCTATTTTTCGGGTGATGAATTGTCGCTGGTAAAAGCGTTCGGCATAGGTGAGCAGCAGCTCTATTTGAGCAATGATTACCGCTTGGCTGAAATTGTCGATATTGCTGTGGTATTCTTGGGCGATATTTTGGATGATGTCCGTAACCAAAGTTTCTTCTTTTTCGGAAAGATGCAGTGCTTCGTTTACGTTGTAGCTAAAATATTCGTACTGTTTTATTTTTGTTGACAGTGGGCTGTTCCAAAGAAAATCTGGATGGATAAGCAATAACCACCCCGAATGGCTAAATTCTTCATCTGCTGCGGTTTGAATAGATAAAATTTGTTTTGGGGCCATAAAGTGCATCACTCCCTCATCAAAATCAAATTCCTGTTGCCCATATCTCATTTTTGCAGTAAAGTTTCGCTTCAATGCAACAGAATAGAAGTTGTGCATGATACTCTTGGGGCCATTGCCTGGCTGGCGTTTTATGTCATCAAATTTCACTACACTAACCAAGGGGTGTTCCGGTTTTGGCAATTCCATAAACCGGTGGTATTCAGCAATGGTTTTGATGTGATGTGGTGTTGATGAACTCATGGCACAAAGGTATCCTTTATAAACCGAATAAGGTTTTTAAACCTGCTTTGAGCGAAGTCACTTGGCGGCCCAATTTGTTTTCTAGGTCATTGCTGATTCCGGCCTCCTGGTTGTTTTTTATGTCGGTGTTAAAATCAATGATTTTTTTAACCATCACTTGGGGCAGTCCTTTTCCGAGCATCATTGCCTCAAATGCAGGAATTTCGACTGGTGTATATTTTATTTCTTTATCCGAAAGTTCGGTCAGTACAGCGGCTACGTCATAAAATGAATAGCTTGCATTGCCTGTAAATGTATACGTTATGTTTTCGCAATGCTCGTTCAATAACACGTTTGCCATTGCTTCACCCATGTCTTTTCTCAAGGCAAAAGCAACTTTGCCGTCGCCTGCTGGCTGAAAAATGCCTGTGTCAAATACTTGTTTGCCAACAAACAACGGGATAACGTCCATATACAAGGCATTTCGAAAAATGGTGTATCCCAGCCCGCTCGCTTTAATGTAGTCTTCTGTGTCAAAATGGTCAAACATCAGCTTGTTTACCAGCGTTGTTCTGTCGCGCAAAGACCTGCTTGTATAGGCAATACAGCTTACTCCTGCTTTTTTAGCTGCGTCCACCACATTGCGGTGTTGTTGCATCCGGTCGCCTTCATCACCTGCCGAAATGAGCAAAACGGTATCCACGCCAATCATTGCTTTTTCAAGGGCCTTGATGTCGTCGTAATCGCCATGATGGGTGTTGAATCCCTTCGTCTGCATCGCTGCCAGTTTTTCCTCTTTGCGCGATAGCACATTGATCTCCTGAGCCAAAACCTGCTTCAACAATGTTTCGATGACCGTAGTCCCCAAAATCCCGCTAGCACCTGTCACTAAGATTTTTTTCATTTTTCATTTTTTGTTGAGGCAAAGGTCTACAACTGCTCCAAGGTATTCGTGCTCAAATCTATCCCTGTATAAGTCAAATCTGATCTTTTACCTCTCCTTTACACTAGTTTACAAAAAATAGTACCCGCTAGAACCAAGTCTGTTTACTTTTGGAAAAAACCCTTTCTTTATTATTCCAGATTCGCGTTTGAGGGGAAAACCGAAAAGATTAAGGGTGAAGAAATTGTAGCTCCTTTTGACAACCGCTTTAAAGGAAAATGCTACTTCATGCGTAGAAAAGTAATTGACTCTACTCCCTGCTTATTTGAGCCTGATATCAAATCTACCTTCGCTTATCACAATGGAATCGGTAGTTGAGGTGACAAAAGACGCTTCGCTGATTCTTCGGAATAATTTGCCTGAGAACTCCCCTGACATTGTTTTTGAGAGCAGGTCAATTTTGGTAATGACAATTGTGAAAACTGGATTGCTTGCTGAAAGCAAATAGGTATTATCCGGCTGCCGGATCTCGGAGAATGAATAAGCAACGCCAATGGTGTCATTCGTAAGGGTGCTATAGGTTCCTGCGCCCCGAAAGTTGGTGCTCAGATTTAATTCGATGTTTTCCTGAGTATTCCAGGCATTGTTTTTATACAAAACCTTATCTGCCGTGATGGAAATGTCGCCGTCGCTGGGATAGTACCTACCGTTCAAGTTTTCCCGACAGCCCCCCGCGAATGGGAAACAAACCCTTCCATAATTGGTCCAGACCCCAGTGTTTAAAAGAAATCCAAAGGTGTGTTGCCCTGATTGGGTCTTTGCCGGAAGCACCAAGCTAAGCCCGCTATCGTCTTTTATACAGGAACTGAGTAGCCAGACCAATGCCAGAAAAAGAACCAGGGAATTTTTCATAACCTGTTTTATTCCCTATAGACTGTTTTGAGCCAAGACACGTTGGAGGATGACCACAATTTTCATTGCACAGCCTCCGGATGTTTGTCCTTTCTCCGCTTCCGCCATTTGATCAATTCATACCAAATCACCGACACAAATCCAATACCAATACAAGTAGCAATTTGCAGCAAATCCAATGGCGTAAACAAAAAGAAACGGGCAAATGGTGGCACATACAACAGCAAACCAGTGATTGCAACGGTCACGCCGATGATGAGCAGCACCAGGTTATTTTTGTACTTCAGAGTGGTCAGGATGGAATAATAAAAAGAACGGTTGACCAAGGTCAGAAAGATATTGGCAGCCACCAGCACAGTGAAAACCATGCTTCGGGTGGTCGATTCCGGGAAGCCCAGATAAACAGCATATTGATAAGCGAATAAGGTTCCCGCCGTAATCAACAAGCCTTGGATGATGCTGGTGGTCAACTCTTTCCAGTTGAAAAAAGTAGTGGTGAAAGGGCGGGGTTTTTGCTTCATGGTATTGGCTTCCATGGGCTCGTTTTCATAAATGATCGAGCAGGTTGGCCCCATGATCAATTCCAGGAAAATGATGTGTACAGGCGAAAAAATGTTGGGGTAAATCCAGCCCAGCACCAGTGGAATAAACACCGTCAGAATGATGGGGATGTGAATGGAAATGATGTACTGGATGGCCTTCTTCAAATTGGCATAAATCTTTCGGCCCATGGCCACTGCATTCACCATTTTGGAAAAATTATCGTTCACCAAAATCAGCGAAGCAGCTTGTTTGGCAATCTCGGTGCCCTTTTTGCCCATCGCAATGCCAATGTGGGCGGCTTTTAGGGCGGGGCCATCGTTTACGCCGTCGCCAGTCATGGCTACAATTTCATGCTGCGCTTTCAGGGCTTCGATGATTTTTAGCTTTGCTTCGGGAAACATCCGGGTAAAAACCTGGGTGTCGAGCACCGTAGCATTCAAGGCTTCATCCGACAATTGCATCAATTCCTCACCACTGATGCTCTTCTCATAGCCTTCGAACCCAATTTGTTTGGCAATGGCTGTGGTGGTGGCAGCATTGTCGCCAGTAACAATTTTGACCGTGATGCCGGCTTTGTAAAAACGTTTGAGTACTGCCTTGATGTTCTTTTTGGGTGGGTCATAAAAGGCCACCATGCCCTTGAAGTTGAACTGGAATTCCTGCTGAGTGGCGGGGAAATCATTGCCTGCAAAATCCGCTTCCGCAACGGCCAATAAACGGTAGCCATCTACAGCCAGCTTATCGATGGCATTTTCAATTTGGACTTTTTCCTCGGCGGATAAGTTGCACACTTTCATCAAGGCTTCGGGGGCACCTTTGGCGGCAATGATGCGATGGCCAGCATCATCTTCAAACAAGTGGGTCATCATCGGCGGCTTGCCATCCAGGGGATACTCGTGAATGATTTTGTAGTGTTTCCTTTCGTCTTCGAGGTAGCTTTGGGAATAGGCGTCGTGCAGGGCAATTTCCATGGGATCAAACGGAATGGGCTCACTGGCCCACATGGCGAGCCTGAGCAGGGCTTTTTCCGCATCTTCAATGGTGTTTTCGGCATCCCTGAGGTCGTCTGAGCCGAGCAGGAACAGTTTGGCAAGGCTCATTTTGTTTTCGGTGATGGTGCCCGTTTTGTCGGTACAAATCACGGTGGCACTGCCGAGGGTCTCCACGGTTTTCATCTGTTTCACCACAATCCCCAACTTCATCAAACGCCAGGCACCCAGGGCCATAAAGGTGGTGAAGGCCACCGGGATTTCTTCAGGCAAAATGCTCATGGCCAGGGTGAGCGATTTTAACAAACTATCCAACAATTGATGGGATTGAAAATAATTGATCACCCACACCAGCACAAAAACTACAGCCCCGGCCAGCACCATTTTTTGCACAAAATTGTTGATCTGCAACTCCAAGGGGGTCTTTTCCTCCTCAATGCTTTCCAGGCTTTTACCAATTTTACCCAACTTGGTTTCATTGCCAATGGCGGTGATGCGAACAATGGCCAGACCGCTGGCAACAGTGGTGCCTTTGTACACAAAATGGTCCTCACTGTCTTTGTCTTTGCTTACCGAAAGCGACTCGCCGGTGAGGATGGATTCATTGACCGAAAAATCGTTGGAGTGTACAATCAGGCCATCGGCAGCAATGGAGGTTCCTTCCTCAACAATCAGGCTATCGCCAATTACCAAGTCTTCACTATTGATTTCTTCGGTGCTGCCGTTTCGAATGACCTTGCATTTGGCCTGGGTGAAGTTTTTGAGTTTCTCCAGGGCATTGCGGCTGCGGGAATCCTGATACAAAGAGATGGTGGCAACCAGCACAATGGCGAAGACCATAAAGAAGCCATCCCCTACATCTCCACTGATGAAATAAATAGAGGCTGCCACCAACAACAAAATGAGCATGGGCTCTTTGATCAAACTTTTTAAAGCGTCCCAAAAGCCATTTTCTTTTTTGAAGTTTAACTGGTTCGTTCCAAATTTTTTTCTGGCTTCCAGCACCTGGTTGCTGCTAAGGCCTGCGATATTGTAATTGTTGGTAGGCATTGGGATTTATGGTTTGAAGATTTGTGGTGGGCTATTGATACAAATATAGCTGATTCAAACGAAGAGAGATCTCGTTAAGCAAAACAATATCAAATGCTGGAGCAATTTTCAGGGTTTTTATAAAAGCTGCTCCAACTCCACGCTGTAGTCGTGCTGCAAGTCTTCGTGCAGGAGCGGAATCACCTTACGGATGCGGTCCAATTGCCGATCATAAAGGTTTTGCAGTACGGTAATCCGCTTGATGGATGGTCGGATTGCTTTCATCTGGGCGCAGAAGAACAGCAAGAGTTCTACTTCCGTTTCTTTTTTGGTGGAATAACGGATCGTCGTTTTTACGCCACGCAGGATTTTGCTTACGCCTTTTTTGATAAAAAGTTGGGATTTGGTGTTGATGGCTGAAAACTGCTCCAGCATCTCCGCCTCAGTCCGGCGAATGAATGTGTCTTCATCATCGGCGTCAAAAAGCAGGTAGCTGAGCAGCTCCTTGTTCTCTTTTTTGAACTTGCTCAAGCGCAAACACAATGCGACCAGCTCGTAAGGGGATCGCTGCTGTAGTTCCTTTTTTAAGTCTTTTACGCTGGCCGCTTTCATCAATTTGGATTATCGGTAAGGGGGTAAAGTTAGGCATTTCTACAAATAGCGGCTTGGGCAGTTTGGGGCTAATTTTCATCGATTACCTAAGCCTCTCGCATTCAATGTGCGGATTTGTGAATAACCCGCCATTTTTTTACCACCAATCCTACCTTCAACTCCCCTCCAAACTGTCGGAAAAAACCTTCCACCCCTTTCAAACTACTGCCTTCAAAATCAAAAACCTGCAAGCCGCTTGCCGCAGCATCCTGGATCGCTTGTTCGATCAACATAGCCACGGCTCCATTGTGGGCATCGGAGCTACGCCCACTCGCCAGGAGGTAAGCCCAATGTTGATCTCGCAGTACCCAAATGGCCGCCTCCTTTGCCCCGGTCTGTTCCTGAACTGCCCAGTATAGAATCCCAGCCTGCCGCGCTTGACTAGCTTGAAACAGCCTTTCAAATTGTTCAGCAGTATAGGGCATTTTCATTTTTTGCGCAGCAAAACTCAATTGATTTATAGCATAAAAACCTTCGGTCGAAGTCGCTTTTTCTATATGGTACAGCTTGTGGGCGTTGCGGATCTTGTTGCGCAAAGCGGTAGTAAAATGATCGCTCAAATCCCCTTGTTGAACGTCAATACAATAGGTATACTTGATGTCCAGTTGAAAGCCTTGCCAACGAAAGCCCAGGGCATTGTGCAACTGAGGATGCCACCTTTGGCGAAAAAACAGGGCCGTGGGAACTTGCGCCAACAATTGTGCTTGTACTTTATGCTCCAGGGCATACCGATTGGCTTTTTTTAGTCCTTCCGGGAAATCATACCAAGGCCCCAGATAGGGCGTCAGCGTAGGCATGTCAATTCCTTTCAGCCCCCACCTTTTTTGCCAAACGTAGGGCATCACAGCGATAATTTTTCCCTCGGCATCTTTGGCCAGTGCTACCGCCCAGGCATCACCGCAAGCCGCATCCAGCCACCAGGGCTGAAAAAACAGGGGCAAGTGGGTACACGTTGCCGCCCATACTCGGTATTCCTCGATCGCACTCACCGCAGCAAGACAATTTTGCCAAAGCCTTTGTCAAAAAAGGGATCTGCGGCGGAGCTGAACAATTTGATCGATTTGCCCTGAGCGTCTTTGGCCACCACTCGATACAGGTACACCCCATTGGCCAGTTGATCGCCGTATTGATCCTTGCCATCCCACACGAAGTCCGACAAATGAGTGCCAACCCGCATGACTCCAAATTCATTTTGGCTGATCTCCTTCACCACCTGCCCGGAAACGGTCAGGATTTGGATGGAAAAATAGGCCGGCTCTTCTTTGCCCGTCAAGGTGTAGAAGAAGCGACAAGAAGTTGTAAAGGGGTTGGGGTAAGGCAACAATTGGCTCAAACTCTGCTCCTGCACGATGCGGAAGGCCACTTGAAATAGGTTGCCACCCGCCAGATTGCCACTGGCATCGCGCGCACGCACGAGGAGTTGGTAGTCGCCGTCCAGCACAAACTGGGGTTGCCACTCAATACGCGCCGATTGCCCCGCCTTTTCAGCTGGGATAAAGCGGACATTGCCCTGGTTGAAGCGCAATACAATGGGCGAGCCCTGCGGCGGAAGAACCCGGACTTCAAACAAGCTGGTATCCTCCAGGAGTAAAAACTTGTTCTCGTCGCGCAGTGTGATGTTGATGAAGGGTTGGGCACTGACCAGGTCCTTGTGCAAAATCCGCAAGCCATCAAAAGTGACATCCACCAATGGCGCAGCCCGATCGGTGCGGACAAAAAAGGAACCAAGTGCCAGGTTGTTCTGATAGTTGAGTTCGACTACATTGCGTTCGGGATTCAATTCAATTTGCACTTGATACAGGCCCTGAAAATTGCGGGTTTCGAGATTGGCACTGAGCAAAAAGGAATCCAGTGCACCGATGCCTGCGGTTTTGAAACGCTGAACGGTGCTGCGGTTTTGGGCATCGGTCAAGGTCAGCAAGACATTGACACTATCCATCCGGCCATTGCCCAGGTTGTAAATGGGCAAACGCAAATTCAAAGGTTGGCCTTGCTCAATGGTGTCCGGTAGAGCCGCCTTACCCAGCCGGACTACTGCGTCGCCCAAACCTTCATAATGCACCCGCCAATAATCCAGCTGGGCCGGGGTACGCAAGGTGCTGTCCTGAAAAATACTCTTTAATTCCAAATAGGGATATTGAGCAGCATCCAGGTCATTTAAAGCAATGGGGTTGGGAGCATTGCTGCCGGTGTATACCACTCGGCCTACTTTGCCACTGGCATCCAGGGCCGAAATTTGCCAAATCAAGCTGTCGCGTGGAGAATCGTTTTTAGCCACCCAAAGCACCTCTCGCCAACTTTTTGCTGGCCCAATCCGCTGGTAACTGATGCTGCCCTGGCGCAGTTTTTCTGGTAGGTCAAACCGAATTAAAGCGGGAGTCTGAGGGTCAATGCTGAGGGCTTCGGCCAACACGGGTCCACCTTTGACGTAGGCAAAAGTATAAGGTCGGGTGCCCAGTGGAATCATGTCGCGAATCACTCTGGCCCCTTGTTTTTCCAAAACTTGAAAAAGGTTGCTGCCAAAAACAAGCGAATCGGCCGCCCACTTGTCTACCTGGATGGATTGTCCCTCATCGTGAACGGTCATAAAAAGCACATAATGCCCTTTGGGAACCACCTCCTCCACAAATTGAATCACTTTTTTGCGCTGTTCGGTGGTATTGGTAGCAAAAACAAAAGCCCAATCGTTGCCATTCATACTCCCATAGCGTTGGGGGCCATCGGAGTTTAACCAGGGCTGCCCCGTGAAAGGATCAAAAACCGCGACGACCACACCCTGTACAAATACTGCCCGGAAAATGCGGTTGTTGTTGTACAAATAGCGGGTCGGGACATTGTTGAATTGGTTGTTGAAGGGTACCGATTCGGCGATGATGTTGTTGAGTTTGGACTGAAATTCCAGTTTGCGTTGGGTTTCGTTCCAGTTGAGTTGTTGCAGGGAATTGCCCAAAAACTGAAAATAATGCGATTGATTCCAGCCGTCCTTTCCTCCGGGTTGGTACAAAAAGGAACTTTGTCGCCAGGCTTCGGCACTGGTCGCTGTATCGGGCCGAACCCGCCAATAGTACACCCGGCCCGCCTGGAAAGCACCCGCCCGGGGCGACCAGGCCAATAAGCCAGCCTCTGAGCGCCGGGAATTGGCCAACAATGCCGGACTGTTAAAAAGTGCGCTGGTATCCAACTCCATGCGGTACAATTGGTCCTGGTTGCCAGCTCTGGCAAACAAAATCGGTGGGCGCTGGCTGGGGGTATAGATGCCAAAATTGCCCGGCGAAAGCGGGGCGAAATCATTGGCGACAATCACAAATTCCAGGCCCTCCTGGCCACTGCTGCTGATCAAACGGTTGTTGTTTTCGGCAGCCGGACTGGGCACTTCGGCTACCCGATTGCTGGGGTCAATTTCGATCAACAAGCGGTTTTTGCCTTCGCCACTTTTGCCCAAGACCGGCAAACGCAGTTGAATGGTGTCGGCAAAACCCTGGATGTTCAGCCGAAAAGGATAGGTAATCTCCTGCCCACTGGGCAAAATCCGTTTGAGGTTGACGCGCAGGGAATCGCGGTAGTTTTGGCCCAAGTTGAGGATGGAAAAAGTGACCGAAAACGAATCCTGATCCACCGTAGGGTTGCTGGGTTGCAGGCGAAAACTGCTCAAATCCGGGGTGAAATCCGGCCCTTTGTAGCGATTGAGCCGCACTGCTGGGTCGCCGTGAAAGCTCAGTTGCTCACCCATGCTGCGGAAAATGAAGGAATTGATGCCTTCCAGGCTTCGGCGCGCTACGTTGGTGATGTCGCCCACGCCATCCAGGTAGTTGGGGCCGCCCAGTGCTTGATAAAATTGGGTCAGGAAAAACTCCAGGGCTCCATCATTGGCAAAGCCGGAAGAGGCGAGGTAGACAATCCCACCGTGTTTGGGGGTCAGGATGAAACGTTCACTCAAACTATTCTGGCGATCGTACAATTTGCCAGTGAGACAACCCAGGGAGAAAATCAGCGGGTAACGCCCCGTGTTGTCGAATAGCAAAGGATCATCAAGCCCAAAGTCAGTGTTGGTGACCGCGCCGTGCCCCAAAAAAACTTTGATGGCTACCCCGGCATTGACTGCATTGATGACCTCTTCAGCCGTAGAGGTCACCACGGTTTCGGCACTTTGTTTGTTCACCGTGGTGACGATGGCCCCAAAATCGTTGTTGCTCAATACTGCCCCCGAACGCTGGAGCCGAGCCTGAAAGGTGCTTATTTCATTGCCTCCGACATTGCCCCCCGAGATGTGCAATACCCGTTTGCGCCAGGCCAGGGATTGGGCATCGCGGGGGCCATCCAGGGCCTGGTCGTATTCTTTCAACTTATTGAGGTAATCGCGGATTTGGCCGGGTTCCAATACGGCGAGTCGCCCGATAGGCACAAAGGATGCCAGTTTTCCATTGGGGGCAAACAACAGGTTGTCCGAGCCTGGCGTGCCAAAAGTGGGAATAAAATGCTCTGGGCGCATCTCGGCATTGCGCTGCCGCAAAAGGTTGTATTCGATGCCATGCCCGATGAGCAAGATGTATTTGGGCTGACTGTGTTTTTTCAAAAAAGCGCCAAAGTTGCGCAAGGCTTGAGGGTGATCAGCGACACCGTACCCAAATTGATCAAAAATCTGCTGCACATCGGCAACCAATACCTGGTATCCTCCACCCGTACTCGAACGGCGGTAGGCCGCGTATTCCTCCACATTGTCGCGGCCCTGAGCATCTTTGCGCAGGTTTTGGTGGGAAATGATGATGAAGTTGGCTCGGGCATTGCGGTAATCTTCAAAAATTCGGGGGCTGATTTGGGTGATTTCTTTGACTGCTTTACTGGGGTTGATGAGCCAAAGTTCCGTTTTTTGAGCCAGGGCTGGCAAAGTAAAACGGTATTGTCCACTGCCGATGGCTTCCAGGGGTACCCGCAATTGGGGGTTTTGGAGGTATACAATTGGGGCATCGCCACCGTCAAAATCGGTGATTTCGTAATAACTGCGCTGAGCCTGCGCTTCTACCCAAAAGCGGGCCGCAGTGTTTTGATTGAAACTAAAATCGGCGGAATATTCCAGCTCTACAAAGGCTAGGGTAGAGGACCCTCCCGAAGCCGCAGCCAGGTTTTCAACCCGGATTTTCATACTGCGGGCCAGGGCATTGCTGGCGATTGCCCCACTGTAAGCCGCAACCTCGTAACGCCCCAGGGTATCGTTGAGGAGCCATTGGCCATCGGCATTATTGGGTGCGTCATTGCGGATGGAACGCAGGCGGATGGGCTGCGCTACGCTGACTTGATTGGTGCAAAGGCGCAGGCGAACCTGAGCAGGTGTGGCACCTGTGGCGGGCAATTTATCCAAATTAAAATCTACTTCGCGATTGCCACTAAAGGCGGAGCCAAAACCCTCGCCCATGTCGTAGCTGGAATAGGCCACCAGATTTTCAAAATCGTAGCGGGTATGGTTGAATTGTTCGGAAAATACTGTGCTATTGACTTTGCGGCAGCTCAGTATTTTGCTGGGCAGGTTGTTCCAATCGTTGAGGTGATTCGTGTAGCGCAAGGTTGGAGCACCCGTTTTGGCAATGGTCAAGAAATACACTGCGGTATCGGAAACCAGGCTGTAGCGAGGATTAAACTGATCGCTCTCGGCTGTTTCAAATAAAAAACGATCCAACTCGCCCCGATTTTTTTGGGCTACAAACTCCAGATAGGCATTGCTTTGTAGTGGGGAAGCGCCCGTGGAAACGAACAGCGGCACTTCTTTGCCTTGTTGAAAAAGCTGGAATTGGCTGCCCGGACTGTTTAGTGGAATGCCCGCCGTTTGTAGGGTGCTGTAGCTGATGCGGTAAACACCATCCTCCGTAATCTTGATTTTGTAATAAACCTGCCCTGGTACAATCCACTCCGCACCGTAAAGGGTATCTACCCCCGTTGGCATTTGAGCATGCAAAGAAGAAACCAGCAGCAAAACACCCAGCACACTCCAACTAATCCTTTGACTCCACATATTGAGGTCTATTTTTTGTAGTATTAAATCGATTTTTGGTGTAGTGTTCCTGTGGAAAAGCTTTACCTTGCCTAAGCCCTCGGTTGTAATTAAACACCCTTAATTTTAACCGGGCACTCATCATACGACAAAAATAACAATTATGCTTTTCCCTATTGGCGACGACAATGTAAAAGGTGGACATTATCCCATTGTCAGCTATACCTTTCTGGCATTGAATATATTGGTTTTTATCCTGGAAATGAATCAGGGTGAGCGGCTCGGGCAGTTCATCGCGACCTACGGGGCCATTCCAGTGGAAATCACGCATGGTGAACGTTTGTACACCCTCTTTACCAGCATGTTCCTGCATGGCAGCATCGGGCATGTCGTGGGCAATATGCTTTTCCTCTGGATTTTTGCCGACAACATCGAAGCGGTGATCGGCAACGTACGCTTCCTGATTTTTTACCTGGCGGGTGGCCTGGTGGCCCATGCTGCACATATTTTTTTCAATGTAGATAGTCCCATTCCTACCGTTGGCGCCAGTGGTGCCATTGCGGCGGTGATGGGTGCGTACATGATCATGTTCCCCCAATCACAGGTGAAGGTTCTGTTCCTGATTTTTCCTTTCCGGGTACCAGCCCTCTTGTTTTTGGGTTTCTGGATTTTTTCCCAATTCCAGAATGGCCTGGGCAGCTTTCAGATCGAAACCGCCGAAACCGACGGGATCGCGTATTGGGCGCATATCGGGGGATTTGTGTTTGGGGCAGTGCGGGGCTTTCCTTTTCGGAATGAATACATCCGGAGATTGCAAAGGGGGTATCGGGATGAGGATTTGGTGGGGTGACTATTTTTCCCTCAAATTTTCCCATCTTTACACTCCAAAATTTAACCACAACAAGCTATGGCAGGCGAAAAGATCATCTTTTCCATGGAAGGGGTCAGTAAAATCTTCCCCCCTACAAAACAAGTGTTGAAGAACATTTGGCTCTCCTTTTTTTATGGCGCTAAAATTGGCGTATTGGGTCTCAACGGTTCCGGTAAGTCGACCTTGCTGAAGCTGATCGCCGGACTCGATTCCAACTACCAGGGCCGCATTACCTTTGATGGCAACTACAAAATTGGCTACCTGGAGCAGGAACCCAACCTGGACGAGTCCAAAACGGTGCGCCAAATAGTAGAAGAAGCCGTGAGTGAAGTCGTGACCAAAATGGCCGAGTATGAGGAGATCAACCTCAAACTCGCCGAGCCCATGGACGACGACGAAATGATGCGCCTCATCGAACGCCAGGGCGAACTGATGGAATACCTTGACCACGCCAACGCCTGGGAACTCGATCACAAGCTGGAGACCGCTATGGATGCCCTGCGTTGCCCCGAGGGTGACACGCCCATCAAGGTGCTTTCGGGTGGGGAACGTCGCCGGGTGGCCCTGTGCCGCCTGCTGCTGAGCAATCCCGACATCCTCTTGCTCGACGAACCGACCAACCACCTGGATGCCGAATCGGTAGACTGGTTGGAGCAATACCTGAAAAACTTCCCCGGCACCGTTATCGCCGTGACGCACGACCGTTACTTCCTGGACAACGTGGCAGGCTGGATTCTGGAGCTCGACCGCGGCGAAGGTATTCCCTGGCAAGGCAATTACTCTTCTTGGTTGGAGCAAAAAGCCAAACGCCTGGAGCAGGAAGAAAAATCCGAATCCAAGCGCCGCAAAACTTTGGAGCGGGAATTGGAATGGATTCGCCTGGCCCCCAAAGCCCGCCAGGCCAAGGGGAAGGCTCGTTTGAGTGCTTACGAAAAGCTGGCCGACGAGGAAGTAAAAGAAAAAGAAGCCCGTCTGGAATTGTTCATCCCCCCTGGGCCACGCCTGGGCGATGTGGTGATCGATTTGCAGAACGTGAGCAAGTCATTTGGGGACCGGATCTTGTTTGAGAACCTCAACTTGTCCATCCCCAAAAACGCCGTGGTGGGCATCATTGGCCCCAACGGGGTGGGTAAATCCACTTTGTTCAAAATCATTATGGGCAAAGAAAAGCCGGATGCCGGCGAGGTGACCATCGGGGATACCGTACAATTGTCTTATGTGGATCAATCGCATGAGCAATTGCAAAACGCAGATAAAACCGTGTACGACGCCATCTCGGCAGGCAACGACAACATCACGGTGGGCAAAGCCGTGGTCAACTCCCGCGCCTACATCAGCCGCTTCAACTTCAGTGGCGATGCCCAACAAAAGAAACTCGGCATCCTCTCCGGCGGGGAGCGCAACCGCGTGCACCTGGCCATGACCCTGCGCGAGGGCGGCAACGTACTGCTGCTGGACGAACCGACCAACGACATCGACATCAATACGCTCCGGGCCCTGGAAGATGGTTTGGACAACTTCGCGGGTTGCGTGCTGGTGATCAGTCACGACCGCTGGTTCATCGACCGCCTGGCAACGCATATCCTGTCTTTTGAGGGCGACTCTACGGTGGAGTTCTTTGAAGGGAACTACTCGGACTTTGAACGTTTGAAAAAGGAACGTTTGGGGGATGTGACGCCGAGAAGGCCGAAGTTTAAGAATGTGATTAATAGGTAGTTTGGAGATCCCGAAGTTTAAGGATCACAAATAAAAAATTTGCACAAAGAACACAAAGGAAAGCACAAAGGGCACAACGATGAGACGTTAATGGGGATCTATGCTCAAAATTCGGGTTGATAGAAACCAAAATTCGGGGGAATCACTTTGTCAAAGTCTCACCTTTGTGCCCTTTGTGCTTTCCTTTGTGTTCTTTGTGCTAAAAAATTGTGTCGCTCTGTGTTTCTTAACTAAAACAACCTCCCTATGCACGAGTTACCCTACCTCGATGAGCACGACCGCCAAATCCTCAAAGCCCTTGAGCAGGATGGCCGCCGGGCCTACGCCCAAATTGCCCAGGACCTGGGTATCTCCAACACCATGGTACACCAACGGGTAGCCCGCCTCAAAGACCTGGGGGTGCTGAAGCAGGTGAGCATCATTTTGGATGAAAAAAAACTGGGCTTCGAGTGGAGTGCCTTCACGGGATTGGTGCTGCGGGATGACTCAGATTCGCAACAAATCATCGAGGAACTGAAAAAAATTCCGGAGGTGACGGAGTGTTATTACATCACCGGGAGTTACGCTTTGTACATTCGGATTGTAGCCAGGAGCAGCGAGCACATGCGGAAGTTGTTGTATGAAAAGATAGACCACATTAAGGGGGTGATTAAAACGGAGTCGCTGGTGGATTTTGGGAGTGCGTTTAAAAGGAATGTGCCGATATGACCGGGAACTAAACAGTCGTTTTTTTTGTATTCCAATTAGAAGGTATTTTTTTACACAAACACAAGAAAAAATTTCATATATTTATATTCACAAAATACATTTAACAACTAAACACAGCTATTATCATGAAACCAAATCCTGTTAAAGCTTTGGCCAAGATCACTTGGTTGAGCTTAATTCTTTCTATTGTTTCTTTCCACTTATTTGCTCAAACCGAAAATCTTTCGGCGAATCTTGTCCAGAATCCTAGCTTTGAAACTTCAAATGACGGCCTCGCCTTAAACTTGCGCAACGTCATCAATCGGGCTCAGCATTGGAGTGACCCCACTAGCGGAGGTTCTTTGTTGTACACGACCAGTGGCCAGGAAGTTTACGACCCCAATGGCGGCAACTGGCCGTTTATGGCCCACAACGGAAAAAATGTGGCTGGAATCAATGTTTATGGTGGTGGAGACTACCCTACGCGGGAGTACATTCAAGGTGCCCTAAATGTACCCTTGACTGTCGGCAAAACCTATACCTTTTCTTTTTGGGTGCATTACCACTGTGAAGGCGCCAACAACATCGGGATTGCCTTTTTGGAAAAACCGATCAGCACCACCAAAAGAGGGGAAATTCTGGCCCTGACTCCCGTTGCGTTCCAAAAAGAGGTGTGCAAGTACAAAAAAGGCCGATGGGAACAGGTGGAAGGCAAATTCGTTGCCGTAAAACCTTATCAACATTTTGTCATCGGTAACTTCTTTTCGGATGCGGACACAAAAGTAGAGTCGCGGGTGTACAACCACTACTTTGCCTACATCGACGATGTGGAAGTGCTGCTGGATGAAAAGGCCAATGCGGCTCCCATTACGATTTCAGATGATGAAAAGAAAAAATGGGATAAAAACGACGTTGCGGTTAAAGAGCTTACGGTGGCCAAAGAACCAGAGCAGGAAGTAGAAGACAAAACCGCTAAAGCCCCAGAACCGGTTCAAACACCTGCTCCAAAACCTGAGCCTGTACCCGTGCTGGTAGCTCCAACGCCCAAAGTGCTGTCGGAACTGAACATTACTAAGGTGACCTTTGCATTGGGCTCCTCCGTCATCATCCCCGAAAGCCAAAGCGCATTGGAAGCGTTGGCAACACAATTGAAGGCATTCCCGGATACCGTTGTTGAACTAGCGGGCTACACCTGTAGCAATGGGGAAAGTAAATTCAATCAGGAGCTCTCCCTGAAAAGAGCTCAAGCGGTGAGCGCTTTTCTCTTGTCGAAAGGGATAAGTAGTACGCAACTCGTTGTAGTGGGTTTTGGCGAAGAGAAGCCCCTGGTGCCGAATGATTCGGAGGCGAATAAGAGGTTGAATCGTCGGGTGCAATTGAGTGTTTTGGGGAAGTGAGGTGAGGGGTGAATTTGGGGGAAAGTTGTACTGCTGGGCGGGTCAAAATTCCCAGGGTCCCGGATTGTAGCAGTTCGTCATCCCGAATTTACAAGTATCACCATGAAAAAATGAGCACAAAGAACTCAATGGCAGCACAAAGGACACAAAGACGCGATTTTGACAAAGCAATACGCCTGAACTTTTTTTTATTTTGGATGTAAAGCCTCGTCAACGTCTCACCTCTGTGTCCTTTGTGCTGCCTTTGTGTTTTTTGTGCTAAAAAAATATTGCTTTATGTTTTCTGAAAAATTCGGGATGATTCGGGAGCAGTTTGGAGAGTGATTTAGAGGAGGAGCGTTTAGGCTAGCGGATCATGAATCAAGATACTTGCTTTGCTTCTGCTTGTATTCTTCCATTAATGGACTATTGAATTGCATTTTGATGTTGAGGACCTGTAGTATCTTAAGCAAGGTATCCATACGAATGGTCTCCTTGCCATGCTCCAGGTCGTACACCACAGTTTTGCCCACTCCAGCCAATAAGGCGAAAGCTTCGCGGGATAAACCAGCCCGTTTGCGGTGAAATAAAATTAGCTCGCCCAATTGAGTTTCGTCTGTCTGGTCCTAAAATTACTTCACACGTAAAATTTTTGTTATAAATTAGATCTACATTGCCAAGATATTTTACAAAGATTTTATGAAATCGACTAAGGCTGCTGCAATTCTATTGTTTTCAGTTAAATAGGATTTGAAAGTTAAGGTTCCAATTATATCGCGTTCTCTGAGAGAATTGCGTCTAAATTGTAATAGAACGATTTCGCGGGTTCTTGATTCTATAGATTTCTTACAGTAAACTTTGATTTCATTGAGGGGGGTATCAAGATCCGCTTTCGATATCATTTCCACCCAATTTTCCTTTAGTTTTTCAAGTGTAGGGTGCTCTTCAACATCCCTAATTTGATTTTCTTCAAAAGGAATATTGATGTCAGAGGAGGATTCTTGGGGTTTTTCTACTTCATCTTTGCGAACTTCATCTTTTGAGATCATTTCCACCCAATTTTCCTTTAGTTTTTCAAGTATAGGGTGCTCTTCAACATCCGTAATTTGATTTTCTTCAAAAGGAATATTGATGTCAGAGGAGGATTCTTGGGGTTTTTCTACTTCATCTTTGCGAACTTCATCTTCTTTGGGTTCATTTCCTTCAAATTTAGTTTTGCCAATCAATTTATTTTTTATTATAGACCAAACATAAGCGGAATTAAAATTACCATCAATGAATTTGTAGACGTTGTAGATCAAGGAATATGTATCTATTTCGTATTGCTCTGGAATAGTGAGCGCCATTTTGATTAATCTCTCCAATACTTCATCAAAAAACATTACATCGATGCAAAAATCGTTGTAAGGATAGGCGGCAGTAGCATCAAAAATAAATTCCATTTCAGGATAGCCAGTAACATTGGCTCTAGCAACCCACAAGTATGGAGGCAGAAATCTTGTCAACAATTCGGTCTTTTGGGCCTGGCTATAGGTATTTTCAGTTTTAACTATATCTCTGCGGTACTCGCTTGACGGGAGAAGATAAATATCCCAAACGAAGTTCTGATCTGTTTCGATAAGCTCGTAAAAAAGAGATTCAAAATAAAGGGTTTGTTGGTAAATGTCTTCGAACGTTAGGCGAATCTCTTTTGGCAAAGGCACAATGATACTATGCACATTGCTTTCACTCCTAGCAATTTTACCAGTTGGGTCTTTTAAGGGGATGACTTTTACTTTGCTTCCATTTTCCATCAGGGTAAGCTTTGAAAAAGGCCCTACAAGGTCGTCGTGTGCATATAAGGTCTGAATTTGATCGGCATAAGCAATGGGCCAATCATTATGCTTAGTAAAATTAGCTTTTTGATCATTTATGGCTTTGTATCCAATAAGTGTGATCAAATGTTTACCTCCGTCTTCAAACTCCAAGCCAAGCAATATGGGAAGTCCCATTTTAAGATAGGAATAAATAAATTTACAAACGAAGGTTTTGTATCCAATTTCTTCCTTCTCATCGTGATTTACATTGTGTTCCAGGCTGCCAATCATGGTTCGCAACTCTGCCTTTAACCCCATTTGCTCGATCACCCCACAAATCTGATGCAAATTCATTTCAACTCCCGTTATGGCCCCCAGTTGGCTGCGGGTAGTGTATTTGGCAAGGGTATTGATGGCCATAGGGTGGAGCATACCCACATTAAACATACTGTGCAACCTATGAATGGCACTCCAAAGAGCCACCGTTGCACAGCCATGTAGAATACCATCCTGCTCCATAAATGCTAATGAATTGAGATGGATACTTCGCCCCAAAAGATTTATATTATAGGGGCGAATTGCCGTAAACTTTCGATCAGCACTACCGCTAGAGGGATAAGGCGACAAAATAACCGGGCCCAATCTGGATTTGGGTAGTGGTTTTACTGTGGCAAAACCTTTATAACTATCCCAAAGCTTTTTCGTATTAGCATTTTCTGGATCAGCGAGGAGTTCTTCAACAGTGATAAATGACCTGGAAAAAAAATGGACGCGTTTACAAAGCTTGGATTGATCCTGTGAGCTGAAAATAAATTCAGTAGGCAAATCACTTAGGTAAGTTTGGCTAATGTACTTGTGCTCAATGAGAATGGTTTTCACTTTATAACTGGGCCTGTTCCGATATTTTAAATAATCAAACAGGAAATTGAAATGGTATTTACCTCCTTTGATGTACTCAATGGAGGTATGCTCGTTCGAAAATGCCTTTGCGAGGTTATCCTCAGAGAAGCTCAAAACTTCAAATAGGGCATTGGAATTATCCATATCAGCGGTGCGTGTTTAACCTTAATGGACAAGATTTGGTCATCGAGAGCTGCTTAATTATGCAATGATATTCTCATACTCATTTACGCTTTTGATGAACAAATGCCACAGCAATTGCACTGATGCTATAGTAAAATCCTTAAAAAAATCCTGTACCGACTTGTTGTCTTTGATCGTTTTGGCCAGATAGCCGACAATGGTGCCAATCATGGCGGTGGTGGTGATGGGTTCCATTTTTATGTTTTTTGAGTAATTTAAGAGTATTTTGTTATTTGTTTTCTTTTTCCAGTTCTTTTAAAAACGCCTCCACATCTAGTCCCCATTCTTCAATAACTAACTTAGCACTTTCAATACTATCCTGTGCAAACTTCAAATACCCCCCAAAAGGCATAGCCGCCCGCAATGCCTCCTTCACCAACTCCAGCGACCGTTCCCGATCAGGTTGATTATCCTGATAAAATAATGCCATATTGGATGCTGTATGCGCCACATCTGGCAGGAAGGCATTAGGATTACTTTTGGCTAAGGCCCTTCTGATTTGCAGGGCTTCTTCATATTCACCTTGGGCTAGCTCTAACTCATTTTTATCACTGTGCAAATTAGCCAAATTGTTCAGGGTCTGAGCCACATCTGGCAGGAAGGCATCAGGTTTTTTGGCTAAGGTCCTTCTGATTTGCAGGGATTCTTCATATTCACCTTGGGCTAGCTCTAACTCATTTTTAGCATGGTGTAAAAGTGCCAAATTGTTCAGGGTTCCAGCGACATCCGGCAGGAAGGCATCAGGTGTGTTTTTAGTTAAGATCCGATAGATTTGCAGGGCTTCTTCATATTCACCTTGGGCTAGCTCTAACTCATTTTTAGCACTGTGTACGATAGCCAAATTGTTCAGGGTCTGAGCCATATACTTCAGGAAAGCTTCTGGGTTGCTTTTGGCTAAGGTCCGATAGATTTGCAGGGCTTCTTCATATTCACCTTGGGCTAGCTCTAACTCATTTTTAGCACGGTGTAAAAGCCCCAAATTGTTCAGGGTTCCAGCCACATACTGCAGGAATACTTCCGGGTTACTTTGGGCTAAGGTTCGATAGATTTGCAGGGCTTCACGATATAAAGGCGTAGCTTCTGTGTATTGATTGTGTTTATGCAAAAAAAATGCATAAGCAAAAATATGCTTCACACCCCTATCCACCTCCAACGCCTTTTCGTAATACCCTTTCGTCTTCTCAAACCACTCCCCATCCTCATACCTTGTTGCCATCAAAACCGCCTTCATTTTCCATTCCTCCGCAATGCCTTTGGTCTTTTGGGCAATTTCCTCCATTCTGCGACTGTGTCGCTCTTCTTCGCTTTTTTTGGCAGTTTGTAGGGCTTGATAATCCGCTTGAATGGCTTCGTCTTTGAGGATTCCCAGTGCCCCAGGAATATCCCCTTCCAGGAATAAGGCTTTTGCCTGGTCCAATCGGTCGGTGCTGATGGTAAGTTTATTGATGTATTCAAAAGCCTGCACTATGGCTTTTTTGATGTTTTCGAGCTTTTCCTTTTTTGCTTCGAGGGTGCCAGAAAGTTTCAGCCTGACTTCCTGTTTATCCAGGCCTATGGCATTAAAAACTTCGCGGGCCTCTTCTATTTCTTGCTCCAGGTTTTGGTAGTCTTGTAGGTTGCCGAGGATGTGCTGGATTTTGACTTCATTGTTATCCCCTATAATTACAGCGCCACCTGCATTTATTTCTCCGTGGTTGATATTTTTGGATGTTTCACTCATCTCTACTATGTTGAATCTTATCTACTTCCAAATATACAGGTATGTTCAAGCTATTTGACAGCGGGCTTGGAATTTCCAGGTCTTTTTTATTTCCCCAACTCATCAATCAAACGGACCAAAGCCTCATTGATTTTATTCCGCTCAATACCCGCTTCGGCATTGTTGATGACGTTCTTGTGCTCCTGGTTGTTGATGCGGGTAAAACGAGCAGAGAGCAGCATGACCTTGTTGTTCAATTCTTCATCCTTGCCTTCGCTGAGGTCCAACAAACGTTCAATCACTTCCTCGGTTTTTTCTTTGCGCAACAGGTTTTTTAGTTCTGCTTTTAAATTCTCTTCGGGGGAGGAGGGGAGGGGCCCTTTCCCTTTGCCGCCGCCGAAGTAGTTGTGTACAATCTGTACGTTTTCATTGCCACTTACCACATCATCTCCTAATCGAAAATCGCCGCCCGCTTTGATGGTGCCACCCTGGATGACGTTCTTTTGATCGTAATTATCGCCGGATGAATGGCCTTTGTCGCCGATGTGGACATTGCCCTGGGCATCAATATTTGCATTGGTGACTACGTTTTTGAGGCGGCTTTTGTGCTGTTCAAAAGCGGCCAAATGCTCCTCCAGTTCTTTTACAAAATCCGCATTCTCCAGCAAGTCTTCCAATTTTCCTTCAATGAGAGTCTTTTTACTTTCGTCGCTGCGTGTAGGCTCGGCTAGTTTGGCGGCGGTTTTGGGGTCGTCGATTAAAAACCAGGAGCGGATCCATTGGGTGGAGGCGGTTACGAAGTCTTTGGGGAATTTTTTGACGGCTTCGTTTTCGGTGATGATGGAGAAGATGTAGTCGAGGGCGGTTTCTAAAAGTGGCATAGGTTATTCTTGATTGAGTTGTGATAAAATTTCTTGGAATTTGGCTTCACCGATGCGTTCGATGATGGCTGCCAAATAACTCTCTGTTGCTTTTACATTTGGTGAGCCTATTTTTTGAAAAATGCCATATGCTTGCACCATAAGTGGTATTGCGTCCTCATAGCCTTCTTGTTCAAAAAACCTTGCACCCATATTGGTCATAGTTGTGGCCATTCCATTGATATCCCCGATTTCTTGGCATATTTGTAAATCTCGATATGAAAATGCCATTGCTTCTTCTACTCTTCCTCTTGCGTAAAGGATTGAGCTAATATTGTTAAGGGTAACACTCTCGCCTTTACGGTCGCCGATTTGCTGCTTTATGGCCAGACTTTGTTCCAAATAGCGCAAGGCGGTGTCGTAGTCGCCTTTGGCATCATAGATTTGGCTGATATTATTCAAAGTCGCGCCCTCGCCTTTACGGTTGCCAATTTGCTGCTGAATGGCCAGACTTTGTTCCAAATAGCGCAAGGCGGTGTCGTAGTCGCCTTTGGCATCATAGATTTGGCTGATATTATTCAAAGTCGCGCCCTCGCCTTGACGGTTGCCAATTTGCTGCTGAATGGCCAGACTTTGTTCCAAATAGCGCAAGGCGGTGTCGTAGTCGCCTTTGGCATGGGCAGTTGTCGCTAAATTATTCAAAGTCGCGCCCTCGCCTTGACGGTCGCCGATTTGCTGCTGAATGGCCAGACTTTGTTCCAAATAGCGCAAGGCGGTGTCGTAGTCGCCTTTGGCATCATAGATTTGGCTGATATTATTCAAAGTCGCGCCCTCGCCTTGACGGTCGCCGATTTGCTGCCTTATGGCCAGACTTTGTTCCAAATAGCGCAAGGCGGTGTCGTAGTCGCCTTTGGCATAATAGATTTGGCTGATATTATTCAAAGTCGCGCCCTCGCCTTGACGGTCGCCGATTTTTTTATCAATAGTTAGACTTTGTTCATACAATTCTAAGGCCTGATCATTTTGACCAAATAACTTGAAAATTGCACCCATGTTGAAAAGTGCAATTGAAATATGCTTTTCTTCTACTTTTTTTGTTAAAACTGCTTGATTGAGTTCAAAAGCCTGAGAATATAGCCCAATGAGTTGATAATGGTCTTGTAGGTTGAACGAAGTACTGGCAAACTGTGGCCAAGCTTCAGCCAGCTCAAAATAGTTTTTAGCTAAAATTTCATCATCCCAAGTTGGTTGCGCTTTGAAAAACTCTCCAGCCAACAATGCCCATTCCTTTACTTTTGCCGGTTCAATCATCTCCTTCGCCATCCACTCCATGGTCAAACGATGCACTTCAAAACGTCCATCCTTTTCCACAAAACACAAAGACCAATCTTGTAAGGCCTGCAAAACGGGGATTAAATCCACTTCGGCCTCGCCACTCACCGCCGCTAGTGCCGCCAGGGGGGTGCGGGTTATAAAAACAGCCACGATTTGGAAAATCCCTTTTTCCCGTTCCGTCAAACGTTCGTATACCTTGGCCAATAAGAGGTTTTCAAACACCTCGGCTTCGACCTGGCTTACTTTTTGCCAATGGAAGGATTTATCCTTTTTTAACAAAGCCTCCAGGTACTCATAACCACGAGGGTGCCCATCGAGGCGTTTGTACACCTCCTCGCGCTCTTCCAATGGAATAACTCGGAGTATTTCCGAGTAGTTGAGCAAGCGGTATTGCTCGGCGTAGCCCAATTTATCCAAAGCCAGGTGTTCGAGCACATCTGCCAGGTCTTCTATTTTGTAGCGGGTAGTGAAGAGGATATGGCAATGGGGTGGGGTATTGGCGCACAAATGCTTTAAAAAAGCGCTCAAAGATTCGCTGCCGATGCTGCGCTGATAGGCTCCGCCCTCGTCGGTTTGTACATCTTCGGCATTGTCAAAGATGAGGATGGTTTTGCGCCCCTGGAGGTAGTTGTCGATCAGCAATTGGAGTTTGTCCAGTAGCTCGGTTTGCGGGTCATCGATAGTTTGCTGGATTTGTTCGGCCAGCTCGGGGTTGATTTTGGCAAAACGTTTATTGAGCGTCTGGAGAATATGCGCTTCATTGATTTGGTGGTCCTTTCTAAAAATCAGGGTGGTATAGCTGTGGTTGTCGTAATTGTGGGCAAAGGCCTCGGCCAGGGTGGTTTTACCCAAGCCGCCCAGGCCATACAAACACACGTGCCGCCCCGCCCGAAAGGCTTGGCGCAGTTGGATCAAGTAGCGTTTGCGGCCAATGAAGCCTTCACCAATCAGGCGGGATTGGCGGGTTTTGAGAAAACTGCTGAGGGGGTAGAAGTTCTTGAGTAAGGCGGCATCGTAAGGCAGTGCTTTGTCGATCAAAGCACCGACTGCCTGGTTTTGATACACCACGGGAGTGAACCATTCGGCAATGTGGAGCAGCTGCGGGGCTTGTTCGCGGCGTTGGGTGATGTCCTGGAGTAGGGCCTCGCGGGCGTAGGCCAGGGCGCGCGTGAGCGAGAGGCCCTTGGCCAATTGGGTGTACAATTCGGTAGTGAAGACCTTGGCCCCTTCATCGGTCACCGCAAAACGCATCGCTACGATGCTCGGTAGCCCATAGGCGGCCACTTGTTCGGTTACCCCACCTTCGCTGCCTGAAATGGCCGTTTCGCAGGCGCTCAGGATCAGGACTTTGACACACGCATGTTTGCGCAGGGTTTCGCCCAGGGCGGCCCCGCTGACCTGTTCTTCATCACCATCTTCATTTTCAAAATACAAGACCCCTTTGTTTTGTGCTGCGTGGTAGGCTCCGTGGCCGCTGATGTGTACGATGTCGTGCTGGCGGGCGCGCAGGGCTTTGTCCAGTTCAACTAGGGAGGCATTTTCTAAAAACTCGATGACGATTTTGGGCTGTTTGTCGCCCGTGGCTTCCAGGGCACCGATGGCGCGGATGAGGCGGGTTTGTTCCTCTTCAATTTGTAACATTTTGCCTCGTTCGTCCAGGTTTTCGGGTAAGGCGGTGATGAAGAGCATTTTCAGCGGGGCAGCAGTGGCATGATCGCCTTGCAGGTTGAAGGCTTCGAGTGAGGTGATTTTGGTGCGCACCAGGCCAAAATTGCTGATGGCGAGGCTCTTTTTGGCTTCGCCCAGTGTGGGTGGAAATAGTAGGGGCAAGGCCATTTCAAAGGGCAGATTGACCAGGGTTTCGTCGTCGGTAGAAATGGCCAGGAGCAGTTCGTCAATGCGTTGTTCTTCGAGTTGTTGGATGAAGGCGGTACAGGCGGTCCCAATTTGGCCTTTGAAGAAAGTATCGTAAAGAAGGTCACTGAAATGGTGTTCTGCAGCTGCCACAATATTGCCATCGGGAAGATTCCCTGAGTCAATACGCATTGTTGCACTAATGTGTCGCCTCAATGTTTGAAAATTCTCGAATCCTTCAAATAGGGAAGGGGGGATGTCAATCTCGATGTTTTCACACCACTTTTCGCCGGAGGTGGCCAGGTTGCCCTGGTCGGCGTGTTTGCTTTTGACGGAGAGGTTGGCGGTGTAATGGGTATCGTCTTTTTTGTCCAGGCGCAGAAAGAGGATGCTGCCGGATTTGAAATCACGGGCGATGTTGTAGATGATGTCGCCGATGTGGACGTTGCCGTTGGCGTGGATGGAGCCGTGGACGATGTTTTTATGATAGGTGTTGTCTGGCATTGTCTTGAATCTTTGGGCGTTCTCTAATCACAATATCGGACATTCAATATGGCCAAGCATATGGAAAAATTTCTGGTTTCCCTCCAATAGGACCAAAAAATGGTTTCCATGACATGTCATGTTTTCCTTGATCATCTAGTCCAATCATTTTACCCTCGAACCCTATTCTCATTTCCAGTATATCATAAGAAGCAGGCCCTGAAGTACTTCTCATTAGCCATGGTATTCTAAGTTTTATTGCTATCTTTCTCCAGTAGCTTTCATTGCCCGTGTTATTCTGAAGTTTAACCCCGTTTATTATACATCTTTGCTTGATTACTCTTGGAAATTTTGCCGCAAAAATTTTAATTCCCGAAATCTCAGAAAGCGAATTCGCAGCTACTTTTTCAACTATAGATAAGCATTTATGCAGCTCTTCATCTTCAATAATCAGGTTACTTGAAGAACCATGTGCAATTTTTGACCTTAGTCTTCTGACATCATTAAAATCTCTATTAGAAAATCCTAAACTACTAAACACCTCCCTCATTGTATTTCCAGTAGCCTTATGTTCTAGTTCTGATACCTCCCCACAATTTGGACATTTCCTTGTTGCTTTTTCAGTTGTTTTGAGATCAGCATATTGTTCAATTACATTATAAAAATGCAATAGCTTTTCCAGAAGCGATTCTGACTTAATTGCTAGTCTCATTTCATGAAGTGCATGGTTAATTTCATTATTATCAAATTCTTGCAACAGTTGATCAAAATCATTCGCCTCTAAGTTAGGTCTTGAAATTCCGTGAGACAGATCTACCGTCAAAAGCATTTCAAACTCTTCACCAATCTCAACTTTGAATTTGGTAATGCTAATTGGTTTAACCTTATTATGGTCTTGAAAGGTAATAAAACTAACTCTATTCAAAAACCTTTGAAGTATTTCGGTTGACCCGTTAAATGCCGATTCCAAATTTTCGTATACCTCCCGTGGAGAATATATCTCAATAATATGCCCATTACTTAATTTTAAATCTGATGGGCGAAATATACGAATACCATGGTTTTGAAAGGACAGTATCGTTTCTATTGAGCCAGCTATCCCTAAATCGACAACGGCACAATATTTCCAGTCTTCTGGTTGAACAGTATGTTTAACTATTTTTTTCAAAATTTAATCGTTCTAGTTGTGTTAATAATTGGAAAGAATACATTGCTTCCCGAATTTGCAACATTTGGTTGCAAATTTCGAGAAGCAATAGGTTACTATTTATGATTTATGATACTTCGGGGAACTTAGTAAACTTAAAATTTTCGCTTCATTTAGGTCGTATGTATTTAACCATTCTTGAATAACTGTACCGGAAAGTTGATCAAATTTTCTGGTTGAGAATTCATTAAAAAAATTTCGAATTCTTGACTTAAATTCACTCAACTTAGCTTGGGTAAGAATCTTACCATTTGCGGGCAAAAAAGCTCCGCGTGCTAACATTATAGTATTTATTATCATCACTGGTACTCCATTACAGTTGAGATATTTTTCTTCAAACCATCTTGTGCTATTAAGCAATTGTTCAGCTTCATTTTGATTGATCTCTGATCGAGTTGTTTTTGTCCCTGTTTTACATTCAATTACTAAATACTTGCCCGAAGATAGACACCATAAATTATCTGGGCCTTCTTTCCATGACTCTTCAGGTCTTTCACTGGCAAAACCAAGAATTAGTCCAACCTTTTCTAACGATAGTTCGAATCGTTTACTATCAGGGTGAAAATCCAAATGCCCTAATGTAGTTTCTATATCTGATTTAAGGTCACTGTAATTATCAAATTGCTGGACATATTCGATTATTTTCTCAACTCTCCTGTCATCAACCTCTAATTTCTTAAAAAACATACCATTTTGAGGTTTAAGCAAGCTCCTATTTTTCCTGTGCGCAGTAACCTGAAGTTTATTTGAATCCTGCTTAGACATAGGGTATACTAATCTTGCCATCTCTTGATAGTACCATCCTTTTTCAGATTCATCTTCTAAATATTTATTAATAATCTGCTCAAGGCAGTCTTTTGCTTTAGGAAAATCCTCCTGCCTATAATACTCTTCAGCCTTTCTCTCTAATTGCAAGATTTCTAATGCTGATTCATTACCTTCTACTGATTTGATTGCATCCATCTGTTCTTTATAGTAACCTTTCCAGCCTTCATCTCTCCTTAAAAGCTGATTTATTGCTTCATTGATTATTTTCTTAGAATTTAATTCAGTGCCGGCATCTTCTATGGCGAATTTAGTAACCGCCATTCCAATATTTATCTGTTGCTGAGTTTGAGGAGAAAAGAACCGTTTAAATTTAGGGTTTTTAATAAAGCTAACCAGCTCTCCACCAGTAAGAATAATTACACAATAGTCTTTTTCTCCTCTAACTCCACGACCTAAGCCTTGTTCAATTTTTTGAGCAACTTTTATGCTAATGATTTGGCTATTTAATCTCACTTCTTCTTGATATTTGTCATATAGTGTTTGACTGTATGGTTTATTGTCAATTATAAGAATTCTACAACTATTATCAGGCAAATCAATACCATCGTATCTATTAGCGAATACAATTACCTTATCGTAATTACCAGATTTTAGTTGAGAAATTTTTTCCCCTACAGTCTCAGTCTTTGCTAATTCAGCTCCACAATCTTCCCAAAACGCTCCATCATTAAAGCTTGGTGTTAATGCAACTATTCCGACCGAACGATTTTTCCTTTCAGACGCCAACCAGTTTACAACTTCTGTTCGATTAAGTCGGTCATCAATTTGATAAGGTATCAATATCATTTTTTCACCCGACCATTTTTCTTTTTTGAACATTAGCGGATTTAGAATAACCTCCTGGTCAAGTCCAAGCCCTTTAATAAAAAAAGCATCATTATTCGTAGTAGCAGACATCATAATCCTATGTTCTGCCCGGTGAAATGTACCAAACATATCAATTGGGATCATATATGGCTTAATCTCTATTGAATTAGAAGACACATAACAGGTACAATTTGAAATAGTATCTTTTATTAATGGCCATGAAAAAAAAATGTAATGCTCAGATTTATATTTTATTATTTCTTCAACAACTTCTTTGAATCTATCTTGCCAAGTCCAATACGGTATAAACATAACTTCATTAGACTCTTTAGCAATAATTTCCTGTAACTTAGCATAGCCTTGAGCTTCCAAGGATTCCTTAAATATACTTATAATTGCATCATATAAATTAGAAGTTCGAGGTATAGTAATTGAGCTAGCTTCTTCAATTGTGTCAATACATGAATGGCAATCATCCAATATAATTGTGTTTACTGTTACTGCTTGATTCCCTAAACCGAATTTTGTTGCCCCATTAAACATTTTTTGGACATGGGTAATTAAAATTGCCGTGGAATTCCAAAATTCATCAGGCAGGTTATTGCTTGAATCAAAGTCACAAGTTTTTATACCAAATTGTTTAGCTTGCTCTCTCGTTTGATCAGCCAAATAGATATTAGGACAAACAAATACAACAGGCCCTTTATCCTCATTAAGTCTTGATTGTAAAATTAGTAGTCCAATAAGTGTTTTGCCTTGTCCTGTATGCAGTTTAATTATTAAATCCTTTTCATTCTTTCGTGAAGTATACCAGGTTGTTAGAATTTCAAGTTGTGAAGGTCTTAAAGGCCCTTTATCGCTTTCTCGATCTAGTGTGTCATATAACTCTATTGGATTTGTGGGTTTTATGTTTTTACCACTCCCCATTCGTTTTGAAAAGTTGATCATTTATTGATTTTTTAAGTTTAGATGATCAAATCATCATGTGATTCAAATCTCAAAGATGATTTGTATTACTATTTTGGAAGTAATTCTGAATGGATCTATTAATCAATCTTGCAAATTAATACCTTTTCATCTCAAATTCAACCCCTACCTAAAAAACTCATACTCCGCCGCCACCATCGCCACATCCAACCCAGAAGCCAACAAATACTTCTTCAGCGTCTCCAACTTCTTCCAGCCCCGCAATAAAATCCAATGGAAACACTACGTCGCATCCTTTTACATCCGCACAAACCCACAAATCAGCTAACCAGGCAGGATTCGAACCTACATCACTTGACTCAAACTCAAGTATCCTCACCATTGGACGACTGGTCAAAAAACTCAAACTAGTAGCGCAGAGGAGATTCGAACTCCTAACTTAGGATCATGAGTCCCACGTACTAACCCTTATACTACCGCGCAGTGTTGGGCTTGTTGCGCAACAAGCCAGTGGTCTTGATGGAAAGACTTGAACTTCCAGCCCCTGACGTATCAGGTCAGTGCTCTAACCAATTGAGCTACATCAAGAAATGGTAATGGATTGGAAAATGGATCGCCACTGCTTCACTTCAGCGGCGTGGGCCTGAGCGAAGTGGCGATTAACGTTGTCGTTGAATTCGTATGCGAATGTTGTGAAGAATCATCATTTTTAAAGGTTATGCCCCAATAACCATGAGGATTGCTGGAGAGTTCCCGGAGGGAAATATTTTTTTCACCACCTAAGCAACCAAAGGCACTGAAGGGGCACCTTAGGCAAGGCCCCGCTTCCCCTCCAACCGAAAAATCCCCTCCAATTCCCCATACACCTCCGGCAGCACCGCCTTAAACTGCTGCGGAAAATGGAAATAATGCACCACCGTAACCGCCAACAACTCCACATCGGGCCGATTGATCCATTGCTGAATCGCCTGGGCCGGAAAACCACTAATTTGCGGAAACACCAACCAACGTTGAGGATCATCCGCTGGCCAATTCAGCTGCGGGAAACTGAGCACAAAAGCCCGTGCCCACTCGTGCAGCACCACATCGTAATACTCCCGAGGGCTCATAAAGCCCTTCATCAGGTGTGGGGCCGAAAACAACAAAACCCCATCTTCCTCAAACAACTCCGAGGCATGAATGTAATGGGGATATTGCGGCGAATGAAAAGCCTGGGCAAACACCACCACCGTTTCGAACTTGGGCAACAAATAGTCCGGTAAATGAAAAGTCAGCGGTACTGCGCTAGCCGCCACGGCTACTTTTAAGTCCTCACTGACCGCCGTATCTGCATCCGGGCTTTTAAAATCAGTGGCAATCTTAAATAGGGCTACGCGCTGGTGAAACAACTGCCGGTCTTCTTCCCTTTGCAGCTGCTGGTAAAAAAAGCTGTGCTGCTCAAAAAAGGCCCCCAGTTTACCCGGCAGCGTTGGTGGATTGCGTTTGTACCAATACCAGTCGATTTGGGGCGAAAAAATATACAAAATGACCAGAACCACCACGCAGGGTATCACATAGCTTGCATATGCAGGGTCCACCATCAGGGCCAGGTAAAAGCTGATGGCCATGGCGATAAAAAAAGGCAGAGAAAGCATTCGACTAAACGGCATAGTGGTATGTGGTTTAAAGCTTGGTCACCGCAGCTGACTGAATCAAGGAGAGTGGGTTGAGCACCTGCCCATCCCATTCTGCGAAAAAAGCAATCGGTTCTCCGCCGCTCAGGGCCAGCAGTTTCCAGTTTTTTTCCTCCTGATTGCTCAGTGGGAGGTAATGGCGCTGCTGATCGATGGCGTAAAAGCGCTGCTCCTGCAAGATAACGCCAAAATCACTCAGGATAAATGGGCTTAGGGATAAAAAAGGGTTTTGGCTCAGGGCTTGCGCGTAGTTTTGGGCCAAATCGGCCACGCTGCTGAAGCCAGTCAAGGCCGCAAAAGGCTCAATGGAGAAGCCAAACTCCCCAACCACCGCCCGCAAGGGATTGATGCCCGGGAAAAAATACAAGTCTGCTTCAAAAGCCGCCCCAATGATCCATTCCTGGTCGTAGGGCGCATCCCGAAAGGCAAAATCCAGGACCAGGGCAGGTTTTTGCAGCCTTTCGGCCCAAAACCAGGTGCGCCGCCAACGCAAATCCTCCTCTACCCCAAAATTCTGCCCCAAAACCAGCCAGCGATCGTGCACTGGCGTCTGTTGCAGCAAGTCAGCCTTCCGAATGGTACGCCCACCGTACAGCAAAAGCTCCTCCTGCATCGCCGGGGGCAAAGTTTCCAATTTTTCAAAAGCTTGAGCAAAGAGGTAAAAATCAGCGAGTTCGTTGAAGAACAAATCGGGCCATTGGGGCTCGTTGCGGCGCTCGCGCAGGAGGCGAATGCGGCGGGAAATGGCCCCCAGTTTGGCATCGGTCATGCGGGCAGCGATGCTGTCCCAGGTGGAGTGCGGCTGGCTTTGCAGGTGCCCGAATCCCTGGCGTATCGCGTCCAATACCCAAAGCTGGAGCTCTTTGGCTCCGAGGGACATGGCTTCGATGCGTTTATCCAGGGGTGATTTCATGGGTGTCGGAATAATTGTATTGGGCAATCCGTAGGGGCAACCACATAGGGTTGCCCCTGCGGATCGATCAATCTTCGTCTTCTTCCTCAATCAAAATGCCCAACGCGATCATGGCTTTTTCCGAAGCCATTTGTTCGGCGCTTTTTTTGTTGAAGTCGTCGGCGGTGGCGACCCGTTTGTTGTTGATCATCACGGCCACTTTGAAGCGATCGCGTTTTTCAAATTTATAACGGGCCAGGAGTTTGTAGGTTACACTTTTGCCACTTTTTTGGCACCATTCCAGGAGTTGGCTCTTGTAGTTGTCGTCGAGGCGCTCCAGTTCGTGGATGTTCACGTACTTGCGCAGCATGTGGTTGATCACGAAGGTTTTGGTTGGTGCATAACCCCGATCGAGGTAAACGGCACCCACCAGTGCTTCCACCGCGTTGCCGAGCATAGAGCGGCTCAGGCGGGTGGTGTTGTACTCCGCGAGCAGGAGCTCCAGTTCCATTTTGTCACCAATCCGGTTGAGGGATTTGCGCTTCACCAGTTTGGAGCGCATTTTGGTGAGAAAACCTTCGTTGCTGTCTGGGTATTTTTTGAAGAGGTATTCGGCCACGATGGTGCCCAAAACTGCGTCGCCGAGGTATTCCAGGCGCTCGTTGTTTTGCATCGGAAAAGCTTTGTCGCCCGAATTACTGGTCGACTTGTGCGAAAAGGCCAACTTGAAAATACCCAAATTCGCTGGCGTGTAACCCAACAATGGCTTGAGTTTACGGGCGAATTCTTTATCCGGAGACAGGTAATAGTTATAAAATTTGAATAAAAGACGCAAGGCCGTTTAGTTATGAGTGTAAACAATGCCGCCCTGCAAAAAAATCCATTTTTTGCAGGGTGATGACTATGAATAAATACAGAAACGGCCTGTAAATAGTGAATGGAAAAGAAGCAAACTACTGTAAAGTGAAAAATGAAAAGTGAAAAACGAAAAGTGAATAATTTTTCGCTTTTCGTTTTTCATTTTTCACTTTTTGTTCAAACGGAATCGAAACTCAGCCATTTTGTACATGCAAAAATGGCTGAGTTTGAGCGCATATCGCTGGGGCATTGAGTAGTTTTCATTCTTTTCACCCAAAAAACCATTACAGTCCTATTCTGTGAACTGCTTAAAAATCAAAGATGAATTATGGCCACCAAAGCCAAATGTATTGCTGAGTACCGCCCGCACTTTGCGTTCCTGGGCCTGGTTAAAGGTCAGGTTCAAGCGGCTGTCGATTTCCGGATCGTCGGTAAAGTGATTGATTGTTGGCGGAATGAATTGGCTGTTGAGTGCCAAAATTCCAGCAATGGCCTCAATGGCCCCGGCTGCGCCCAACAAGTGACCAGTCATGGATTTGGTCGAGCTGATGTTGAGTTTGTAGGCGTGTTCGCCAAATACACTCTGAATGGCCTTGGTTTCGGCGATGTCACCCAGTGGTGTAGAAGTACCGTGTACGTTGACGTAGTCAATTTCGTCGGCATTCATCTTGGCATCGGCCAGAGCCATGCGCATCACGTTTTGTGCGCCCAAGCCCTCGGGGTGAGGAGCAGTAATGTGATAGGCGTCGGCAGTTGCACCTGCACCTACAATTTCGGCGTATATTTTGGCACCGCGTTTTTTAGCGTGCTCGTATTCTTCAAGGATCAATGCACCTCCACCTTCACCTAGTACAAAGCCATCGCGGTCTTTGTCGAAGGGGCGGGAAGCTGTTTTGTAGTCGTCGTTGCGGGTCGACAAGGCTTTCATGGCGTTAAAGCCACCAATTCCTGCTTTGGTTACCGCAGCTTCTGAACCACCCGTTACGATCACATCATTGCGGCCCAGACGAATGTAGTCGAAGGCGTTCATAATGGCGTGGGTAGCTGATGCACAAGCCGATACGGTAGCATAGTTGATGCCTCTAAAACCGTACTTGATGGAAATGTGCCCTGCTGCAATGTCCGCAATCATCTTGGGAATCATGAAAGGATTGTAGCGTGGGATGCCATTGCCAGAAGTAAAGGTTTCAATTTCTTCTTCCAGCGAGCGCAAACCACCAATCCCCGAGCCCCAAATGACTCCCACACGGTCGCGATCCAACTGCTCCAATTGGGCAGCCAAACCAGAATCCTGCATGGCTTCTTCGGCGGTAACGAGGGCGAATTGGGTAAAACGGTCAAGACGACGCACCTCTTTTTTATCAATCGCAACTTCTGGGTTGAAGTTTTTGACTTCGCAGGCGAAATGAGTTTTGAACTCCGTAGGATCAAATAAAGTGATCCGATCGGCACCACTCACTCCGTTCTGTAAACCTTCCTGGTAAGCCAGCAGGGTATTGCCAATGGGGGTAGCTGCGCCCAAGCCGGTTACAACAACTCTTCTCATATACGGTATTAATTAGCAGAAACAAGAGTATGCTTATAAAAAATCCACAGGCTAAAAAATCAACCTGTGGATTTTTTTCCGAACACGAATATTACTTCGCGTTGCCCTCAAGGTAGGTAATGGCGTCACCTACTGTTTTAATGTTCTCCGCTTCTGCGTCTGGGATGGAGATATCGAACTGTTTCTCGAATTCCATGATCAGCTCAACGGTGTCCAGAGAGTCCGCACCCAAATCGGTTGTGAAGCTCGCTTCAGGGGTAACTTCTGAATCCGTAATTCCCAGCTTCTCAACGATGATTTTGGTTACTTTTTCTGCAATGCTTGACATGTTAGAAAGCTTTATTGATTTATAAATGCACCCGCAAAGTAACGTAGAACTATATTGATAAACAAAGTTTTTCAGGTAATTTTTTAAATACCTGTCCTACGCATTGCGGCTAATGCCAGAGTTCAAAAGCTTGATTTTGTTGAATTCAGCGGAACTCTTGCACAATCCAAGCCAATTCCTCACCTTTGTTGGAAGATAAGCTTGGGGTCAAAAGTTCGAATTCTTTTCAAGCTTTGAACCTTTGGACTGCATCACCTTCTTAAAGTAACAGCTATGCGCTCCTTAATTATTACTTTGTTTTTTTGTGGCTCAGTGGGCATTATGCTGGCCCAAGGCTCGGCATTTGGCATCAAAGGTGGGATAACCGCCAGTCGCCAACGTTGGGACAATAACTTTGACCGCGACATGTTGCTGCGCTACCACGGCATCGTTTTTATTGAGTCGCTGGCTGAAGATACCCGTTTTTCCTTGTTTGCGCAGGCGGGCTATCACATCAAAGGGAGTGCCATTCGTACCCCCCGCAGTGCAGTCACGGGTTCTGGGGGCACTATTTTTACCGTTCCAGCACAACAAATCTCCTTTGAATACCGTAATGCATCCTTGACGGTGGGTGCCAAACAAAACCTTGATCTGGATTTGGGAGACAAAAAACTGTACTACCTCTTTGGATTGCGGGGCGAATACACCATCAATACCTTGCTCGGGCCACGCATCCCCAATGAATACGACATTTTCACCATCTATTACCCCATACCTGAGTTTGTCCGCAAAATCAATTATGGCATCACGGTAGGTGGCGGAATCCATGTTCCTTTTGATGACCTAGTTGGTGTGTTGCTTGAATTTACAGTTAATCCTGACTTTTCCTACCAATACGATCAGCCGCCACTCGAAAACATCATCAATCCGAACCCCTGGGCGCCCCGAGGCAACATCACCTTACCCCAACGCAGAAGCACCAACCTGGCCTTTGAGCTTTCCCTGGGTTTCCGCTTTTTGCGCAAAGTAATTTATGTTGATTAGGACAAATCAGGCCTTTAGAGGGTCTATGAACCAAAAGCAATTATGATTCTTCGCAGCGATAACCTCATTAAAGTATACGGTCGACGCCATGTGGTCAAAGGTGTTTCGATCAATGTCAATCAGGGTGAAATTGTGGGACTGCTGGGGCCAAATGGTGCCGGTAAAACCACAACCTTTTATATGGTGGTTGGTTTCATCCAGCCCAATGAAGGCAAAGTGTACCTCAACGAGGAAGAGATTACTACTTTGCCCATGTACAAACGAGCTCAAAAAGGGATTGGTTATCTGCCACAGGAGCCCTCGGTTTTCCGCAAACTTACGGTAGAAGACAATGTCAAAGCCGTATTGGAAATGACAACGCTGTCCAGAGCCGAGCAAAAAGACAAGCTGGAAGTGTTGATCGACGAGTTCAACCTGCACAAGGTGCGCAAGAGCCGGGGGGATACCCTTTCGGGCGGGGAGCGCCGCCGAACTGAAATTGCCCGGGCCCTGGCTACCGACCCTACTTTTATTCTACTGGACGAGCCTTTTGCCGGCATCGACCCCATTGCGGTGGAAGACATTCAGTACATCGTGGCCAAGCTCAAAACCAAAAACATCGGCATCCTGATCACCGACCACAACGTGCAGGAAACCCTCTCGATTACCGATCGGGCTTACCTGATGTTTGAGGGCAACATCCTCAAGGCGGGCACCGCAGAGGAATTGGCTGCTGATGAAATGGTGCGGAAGGTATACCTGGGGCAAAACTTTGAATTGCGGCGGAAGGTGATCGATTTGTCGAGATAAAGTGTTTGTATATCAAGCCCTTAATTTATTGATATTTTGTGTGTTATGAATAAAAAAGGCTTAGTGCCAGCGTTTGTTTTTTTGCTATTGAGCATTGGGGCGTTTTCCTGTGGGGAAAAACCGCCGCTCCGATTGACCACCGCCCAGCGTGATCAGGTGGACACCCTGTACCTGCGTGCCATCAACAAGGGCGGTATATTGGCTGAAATGGATAGTTTGTGCACCCATACCCAGGCAGCCAAAGTCCAGCATCTGGT
Organism: Haliscomenobacter sp.; assembly: GCF_965225875.1. GTDB lineage: Bacteria > Bacteroidota > Bacteroidia > Chitinophagales > Saprospiraceae > Haliscomenobacter. The sequence continues at coordinate 3,798,620 of NZ_CBDDBS010000002.1, forward strand.
AGATTCCATGCTGCAGGTGCGCCGCAAAGAAGAAGAAGACTTGAGAAAAAGGTATGCAAGATGAAAAGGAGTTTAGCGATAAAATACTACATGAGTAAATTTGGAATTTTGTTGGGCTTAACGCTTTTGTTCTCCGCCTGCCTTTCCAAAAAAGAATACACTGAGGAAGAAATTCAGGCCTTGATGGACGGGGAATTGCAACGCAAAATCGCCGCCTACCGCAAGAGCAAAATTGATGCCTGCCGGGAAGAAGCTTTCCGACAGGCTACCAAAATTGTGGATTCACTGGTCATTGCCGAAGCCTATTTTGATCGGGATACCTTCGCTCGTCCGCCCAAACCCATCAAGCCGGATGAAAAAGCCCCCGAAATCAAAGGACCAGATACCATCCAGTTGAAACCTTTGTTTGAGGGCAAGCGGAAGAAAGTGAAGGTGGATACTTTGAGGAAAAAAGTGAAAGTGGATACCCTGGGGAAGAAGAATAAGGGCATTCAATAAATCTGAATGCCCATTTGTTTACAGGGCTTCGATTTTTTTCAATAGCGAGATTGTTTCACTAGCATCGTACCCGCTTTCTTTGGCTTGGTTTATTGCTTTTAATGCATATTCCAGAGCCTTCTCTTTATTCTTTAGTTTGAAGTACAAGGCTGCGGTAGTATCGTTAAAAGGAAAGATGTCCTTGATGGAAATTGCTTTTAGTGCCCAGTTCAGTGCTTTATCCAAGTGCTCCTTTTCCTTGGTTTTTTCATAAAAAGACAAAGCAATGTTGTTGTATAAGAACTCATTGTAGCAAGGATATTCGTCGAAATAACGAATAGCACTTGAAATGAATGCGTCCTCTTCGTTTTTGCGCATGTGTTGATTTACATTAAACAACAGCCAATATTGCGAAAATAAATCAGCAGGCAGATATTTCAGCGCATAGGCTTTGGCCAGAGCCATATCAAAATCTCTTTTCGAATAATCATAAGCGGAGATACTCAGGCTGTTCAATACCACTTCTTCGATTTGATTGTGAATTTTGGCCGCTCCAAAGGTGTCAATGAAGGCCTTTTTTTGTTGAATCAAAAAGGGGAAAGTTTTTTGTTCGATGGATTTTAATCCGATCCGAATGATGTCCATGTTGTCTTTAGTCAACCAATTTTCTTGCGTATCCAGATAGGCAATGTGTACGCTGTCCAATAAACCTTTGTTTTCAAGATTTTTGGCCATGAAGGTCAGCTTTTTCAACAAGTCTGCAGATCGATCGCCGTTTGAGAAGCGCTTTTTCAAGGGGAAGTATTGGCTTGTTGGAGAACTACTGTTTTCGCCCATCTCTATAAATTTTTCGATGCTCATATTCCCCATCGCCCGATGCACTTGCTCTCCTTTATCGTTGAGGAACAAATAGCTTGGATAAGCGATGATACCATATTTTAGGGAAAATTCAGTTGCGGATGCTTGATCAACATCTATTTTGACATTGATGTATTTTGTATTAAAAACGGTGCCCACAGGGGTAGCTGGATACACTTTTTCTTGCATCTCCTGGCAATTGTGGCAAGAAGTGGAGTAGGCAACCACAAAAATCAGTTTTTGCTCCCGTTGTGCCTGATTAAAAATAGCTGACCAGTTTGTTCCAACCGTATCAAATTGAATGCCTTGTGCAAAAATGACCTGTACAAAAAACAGGGGCAGCAAAAAGGACAAAAGCTTTTTCATGATGGATGGGTTTTAGGTGTGAGGGCTGACCCTCAAGTCGAATCAGCCCTCAATTGATGTTAATGGATGTCTTTACAAAGTGGCTTGTTGAATGCTTTCACCACGTTGGCTATGCCCGTAGGGTCGAGGTCTTCCCAACTGAATTCACCCGTAAGTTGTGCTTCATAAAGAGTACTGGCTGCATTTTCGGCAGCATCTTCGGCCAGGTTTTTGCCCATTTCTTTGGCTTTGCGGATCAACTGGCTTTTGATGCTTTCTTTGGCAATGGTTTTGGCACTGGTTTTGGCTGCTGACTTTGCCACTGCAGACCCACCACCTGTCACTACGATCCCGGCAATATTAGCCACCATTTCCAGTGGGGTGATCACCTGATTCACTACTGCATTGAAACAATCTGCAGATGATTTGGCACAACCCGCAGCGCAGCGAATAGGGAATACATTGGGGCACTCATCTGCCCAGCATACCGGGCCAACGCCATGAAATCCAGGGCCACAGGGGGTATAACACAAACCAGCCTGGTATTCTTGGCCATTGGCACAACTTTTAGGAATGGTTCCCGCACCTCGGCCATAACTTGGTTTTGCACAAGACACCCCAATGTCGGTAAAACCAGCAGGGCAATCAGGGCTACACACACAACAGCCTACAGCATGAAATCCGGGATTACATTTTGGGTACATGATCGCACCAGATATTTCACAACCTTGAGGATTGTCTTTTTCGCAGCGAGCTTTGGCAGAACTCAGGTCAAAGCCATCGCCAAACTTCCAGGGGTACCCTGCGCCACGACCATAGGGTGCGGGTTTGGCGCAAAAAGCACCATCATCCCGGTAACCGGCTGGACAACTTCTCCAACAAACCGGGCCAACACCAACATAGCCAGCTTGACATTTGGGGTAACACAAACCCGCGTCGTACTCCATACCAGGGCCACAATCAGTGGGGAATGTGCCTGCTCCTCGTGGCTTAGAGACTGCCCAGCACATGTCGGCATCTGGGATAGGTTGAGCAGCTGTTTGACCTACTCCTTTCCTTTTTTCTCCCAAACCCCAAGTCAGCCAATGCTGAATGGCACCTGCATAATTGCCCTCCCCGTAGGCTTGCTTAATATCTGGGTAAGTTGATAGATAGTAAGATGGATTAAAATTTGGAGATGCCTGTCGGCCTTCACGGATGCCAAAATTGAACCAATGTTGTCGGGCCTGAGCCTCATTTGTGCCAAAAGCTTGTTTCAAATCAGGGTACTTATTTAGGTAAAAAATTGCATCAAATACTCTGGGGTCATCCAGCACTTGAGCATTGGCATACAAGCCTGACAAACAAATCAATACAATTAAAATTAAATTTTTCATCGTAAATTAGGTTTTAAGTGTTTAAAATTTGCACCTACCATCACCGCTTACTTAGCTTACTTTCAGATCTTGAGTCGCATTGATCTTTCTGAATTCTGGCAAGTAACACAGCAATTTTGTTGTGTGGTTTTAGGCGCTTTTGCATTACAAAGTTGCGGCAAAAGGGAAGGAGGCGATGTACTTGATATGAAGGGTTTTTGACTACTTGGAATTAAGTAGATATATTTTTTAACTTAGTTTCATTTCTAAAATAAGTCTAAAACTTTTTTCGTTACCTTTGCGTTAGAATAACATCTAAAGACTACAAAATCCTTTTCAATCTCCGAGTATGGACGCCATTGCAGTTGCCCAACAAAACCTGACCAAAAAAGGTTACCTCGATCTGGAGGTAGACCCTACCCTTGATCTATTTGAGGAAATCAATCGCCTGAAGAAAGAAAAAAATGCCATCATCCTGGCGCATTATTACCAGGAGTCCGACATCCAGGACATTGCCGATTACATTGGTGACAGCCTGGGGCTTTCGCGCGAGGCGGCCAATACAGATGCCGACATCATCGTATTTGCTGGCGTACACTTTATGGCAGAAACTGCCAAAATGCTTTCGCCGCAAAAGAAGGTGTTATTGCCCGACCTCAAGGCGGGATGTTCTCTGGCCGATTCGGCCCCAGCACCCTTGTTCAAGAAGTTTTTGGAAAAATACCCCGACCACGTTGTAGTGAGTTACGTGAACTGTTCGGCTGAACTCAAAACCCTGACTGATATCTGCTGCACTTCTACCAATGCGGTCGATATTATCAACAGCATCCCCAAGGATAAAAAAATTGTTTTTGCTCCCGATAAAAACCTGGGCGCTTACCTGATCAAAAAGACAGGCCGCGATATGGTGCTCTGGGACGGTGCCTGTATGGTGCACGAGATTTTTTCGCAGGAAAAAATTAACAAACTGATGCGCGAGTACCCTGAGGCGGAATTCATTGCGCATCCTGAATGTGAAGACCACCTGCTAAAGATGGCGGACTATATTGGCTCTACCACTGGTTTGTTGAAGTACACCATTAAAAGTCCCAGTAAAGTATTTATCGTAGCCACCGAAGCGGGTATCCTGCACCAAATGCAAAAGTCATCGCCCGATAAAATCTTCATCCCGGCGCCACCCGAAAACAATTGTGCCTGCAACGAATGCCCGCACATGCGCCTCAACACCCTGGAGAAACTCTACCTGTGTATGAAACACGAAACGCCAGAAATTCTATTGCCAGATTGGGTGATCGAACAAGGGCGGGTGTGCATCGACCGGATGTTGGATATTTCGCAGAAGGCGGGGCATATTCATTGAGTAAAAATCACAAAGAAATAGAAGGTGCATGCAGCATCTGGATCCCCTGCCTGAAGGTCTAAAACTTCTGGAGAGCTCGAGCAAAGCACTGTTTCGCTGCTTTACCTCCCCGAAGGTCTGAAACCTTCGGGGAGGGATTCTAGATTTGTGCGCAATCCTAAATTTTTACTTTCCTAAATTTATTTTAGCTGTGTTTCTGCAAAATGCCGCATCGCTTGCTGTAAAAACTGCGCATAGTCTGGATTCGTTTTCCCATCTACCGTTGTAAATCGTTCATCTGCCACATACAGGTCACCCAGACCTGCGTAGGCTTCTGCCTGCAAATCGGGGGATTGAGCGGTGCCCCAAAACCCACGAATATTGTGGTAATGCCGCGCAATTTGCTGTTGAACGATGGCGCTCTTGGGGTCTTCCTGCATCAAGGCGATGAGTTTGCTGGCAATGTCTTCCATTTCGGCCTTGAGCTGTTGGAAACCTTCCTTGCCCAAGTTGCGCAGGTGCTTTTCGGAAATTTCTACCGTCTCTGCGCCGTACTTCGTGATGGCTTCATTGCGGTAGGTTGTGGCCGTTTCTTTCGGCAATCCCTCGTATAGTTCTTCGTGTGACAACATCTGTTTTGTTTTTAGCCTGTGAATGGTGGTGTCGATTGTCGCCATTAAAGTCTGAATGCGCTCCTGTCGGCTGTGCAGCGCCAATTTGTGACTTTCCAGGGCTTGAATGATGTCAAAATGAGGATCATTCAGGATGTCCTGGATGGCTTGCAGCGAAAAATCGAGCTCCTTGTAAAAAAGAATCTGCTGCAAGCGCAACAACTCCGCCTCCCCGTACATCCGGTACCTGGCCTCGGTGCGAATGGCTGGTTTGAGCAGGCCATTCTGGTCGTACAGGTGTAAGGTGCGCACACTTACGCCTGCGAGTTTGGCCAGTTGTTTGACGCTGTACTGCTTCATTTTTGCCTTCATTTTGATCGACGGCACAAAGGTAAGGTATGACGTAAGGGGAGAGTCAAGAGGGGAGTGGAAAAAAATTGTAAAAAATATTTCCATCCATTTTGATGGCTAAAACAGTAATTTAACCTCTACAAATTTAAAACCCACCCACATGCAACGCCGCAAATTCATCGCCCAAAGCACCCTCGCCACCGCCTCCCTACTCGCGCCCGCCCGCCTCGGCTGCTGGCCGTACGCTGAAAAAAAACTGGGCGTAGCACTGGTCGGCCTCGGCAACTACGCCACCCGGCAATTGGCCCCAGCCCTCCAACAAACCCAACATTGCCGCCTGGCGGGCATCGTCACCGGTACCCCCAGTAAGGCCGAAAGCTGGAAAGCCCAATACCAGATCCCAGAGAAGAATATTTACAACTACAACAACTTTGACGAAATCCGCAACAATCCGGATATCGATATCGTGTATGTCGTATTGCCCAATTCCATGCACGCCGAGTTCAGCATTCGGGCTGCGAAAGCAGGCAAACATGTCATTTGTGAAAAACCCATGGCCCTCAACGTCAAGGAATGTGAACAAATGATTGCTGCGTGTAAAACAGCCAAGGTACAACTGGGCGTTGGTTATCGCCTGTATTACGACCCTTACCATCTGGAAATTCGCCGCCTGGGCACCCAGAAAGTACATGGTGCCGTAAAAACCATCGAAAGTAGTCTGGGTTTCTCCATGGCCGACCCCAAAGTATGGCGACTCAACAAAGCCCTCGGCGGTGGTGGTGCCATTATGGACTTGGGTGTCTACTGCATTCAGGGTGCACGGCGCACGGTAGGGGAGCTGCCCAGCGCAGTTACAGCCCAAGGATTCGTACGCGACGAAAAGGTCTTCAAAGACATTTTCGAAATGGTAATGTTCCAGATGGAATTCCCTGGCGGCGCCGTTTCTAATTCCACCACCACGTATTCTTCTTATGTGGATCGGCTTCACGTTACCTCGGGCTATCAGTGGTATGGCCTTCAGCCTTCCTACAATGCGACGGGTGCAAGTGGCGAAACTTTTGAAGGCAAGCTCAATTTCCAGACCCCAGAATTCCAACAAATCGCCCAATTGGACGCCTTTGCTCAGGATGTACTCAATGGCCGTACACCAGAAGCGTCCGGGCAGGAAGGTATGATCGATTTAAAAATTATTGAAGCCATTGTTAAGGCTGCAAATACAGGGAAAAGAGTGGTGTTGGATTGGAAGGGGTTTTAGTTATTGATTGTCACTATACGGACTATCATCCACGGTGCCACTATCCTCCTGATCTTCAAGATCGTAAACGTTCTCGGTTTCCGTTTTTTGCGTCATGTTCTGGATGTCATCCATTACATCTACGGAATAATCCCAGAAGTCGAGCATAATGGGTTGGGCCTGCTTGAGTAGCCCCCACACCGTTTTGGGGTAATCTTTCAAATATGGATAGGTTCGGGATTCGGCCACGGCCTCGTTCGTTGTAGCCGAGGAAACCAGGACAAACCACAACAAACAGCTATAAATCAGCACTGAAAAAGCGGCAGAAACTACCCCCCCAATGATTTGGTTGATAAAATTGATGTTGACGGTTTGCAGCACGCCTTCGAGTCCTCGCCCTACCGTACGCAACAAAAACATGGTGAGAAACAAGGTGAGTAAAAAACCGGCCAGAAACATCAGCGGGTTTTGGTACCCCGAAACATCTTGCAGGAAGTTGGTCATCATGGGCGAAAAGCGCAAAGAAGCCATGATCCCGAAAAGGATGGAAACGTATTTGAACACCGTTTCAATGATCCCCCGGGAATAGCCGAACCAAAATCCAGCCGCAGCAACGATCAAAAAAATTACGTCGATGATCATATTTTTTGCTTTCCTTTTGCTTTCAATAGCATAGAACTTGTACCTTGTAGAGGCGAAAAATTCTATTCTTTAGATACAAAGGTGCAGTAAAAAGTCACAAGATGGAAATTTTTTCCGACGCAAGCCGTTGATTATCGGATGTATCTCACTAGCTCCTTCTGCGTCATAATCACTACAAGTCGACTTAACTTAAGCTGGATATACTTTAATTTTATCATAAATCCTTGAAGATGCGTTTAATTCCAACAACTATTTTATTTGCATTGGCCCTGGCCTGTGCACCAGCCCTTGTGTGTGGCCAAAACCAACAACTACCAGTAGTTTTCCTCTTGGGGCAAGATGAAGCTGCTTACGAAAAATTGAGCGTTGAACATCCACGGAATCTTTTAGTTATTTCGGGTAACGATACAGGAAAAGCCTTGAACAATTGGCTGGAATTCATCAAAGCCATTCAGGAGCATGCCGAAGCGGTCAAATTTGACATCAACGGATTGAAAGTTTTTCTACACGTGTTTTGGAATGAAGATGGCAGCATCCGGCACATCGGTTATTTTGTCAAGCCGGATTCCCGCAATTTTAAACCTGAAGAATTGCGCGCCTTCTTTGGCACCTTTACCAGGGCATACAAACCTAAATTTACTAGCGATAAAAAATTCTCGCATTATACTTCGGCGAACTTCCCTACACTGATTGAGCGGAAGCAGTAGTTTGAAGGTATTCTGTTTGAAAAAATGCCAGGTGATGCTACATCATCTGGCACTTTTTTTTTGCGTCATACTAGCAGGAGCTACGTTTTATTTGATGGATTTTCTATTTTGTAAGCGCTTACAAAATTTGCCTTATCAGAAAAAAACATCGCATGAAAAAGGGGCTTCTCTGCTTATTGTTGTTGCTTACAAGTTTTTACTCCTTCGCACAAAAAAAACCACTTGTCGTATTTGTTACGGGCGACCACGAATACAGTGGCGAACAGACTCTGCCCCTGATTGCGGCTGAGCTGGAGAAAAATTATGGGATTCAGACCAAAGTATTGAAAGCTTATCCCAATCAAAACGCTGAAAAAGACATTCCTGGCCTCGAGAGTTTAAAAGATGCTGATCTGGCGATCTTCTACTTACGTTGGCGGCAGTTGCCCCCCGAGCAATTGGCTCTGATTGAAGATTACCTTAAATCAGCCAAGCCTTTGATGGGATTCCGCACCACTACCCACGCCTTTAACTTCCCGAAAGACCATCCTTCCGCACGTTGGAATGCTTTTGGGGAATTTGCCCTGAATGCGCCTCCAGGTTGGGGCGGCAAAGCCGGGCACACCCATTACGGGCATGAAAGTACCACTGAAGTTTCAGTCATTGAGGCGGCTAAAAAACACCCGATTCTACGCGGAGTTGCACCCAATTTCAGGGTAAGTTCCTGGTTGTATCGTCTTCTGCCTGATTACCCCACGAAGGGTTCCGAATGGTTGCTGATGGGCAAATCCATCAATCCTGACAAGGCAGCAATTGACAATCCGGTAGCCTATGTCGGGACCAACTCCTATGGCGCAAAGATTTTTACCACTACCCTTGGACATCCCGAAGATTTTCAGGTCGAATCCGTTCAGCGCCTGATCATCAACGCCATTCACTGGGAACTAGGCCTGAAAGTGCCCAAAAAATGGAAGGGTAAAATCGACATCAATGTGCCTTACCGTGGTATAGTGAAATGATTCGGCTGCTTTTTGGGTGCTATTAATGTCAGTCAGGTACTCATCTTTTTCACAACCCTAAACAATTCAACCAATGTCTTTCAAGCGCAGGTCCTTCTATTCTATTTTCGTGCTCGTTTTTATGTTGTTCAGCGTTTTACAATTCCAAAAACCCCTTACGCTTGAGCTCAAACAAGATGCCCATATTTCCTTGATTGGCGGCAACCTGGGGTCCAGAATGATGCACTACGGGCTTTTTGAAACCGAAATGCACGTTCGTTATCCCGAAAAATCACTGTTCATCCGCAACATGTGTGACCCAGGGGAGACCCCCGGATTCAGGCCGCACGCCTCGCGCTTTTCACCCTGGGCTTTTCCAGGCGCGGAAAAATTTCAAACCGAGTACGCCAATAATTCCGATAGTGAAGGCCATTTCGATAGCCCGGATCAATGGTTGACCAAACTCAACACCGACATCATCATCGCTTTTTTCGGTTACAGCGAATCTTTCCAAGGTGAAGCAGGCCTGGAAAATTACAAGCAGGAGTTGGATGCTTTTATCAAACATACCCTTAGCCAAAAATACAACGGCAGTTCTGCTCCTCAATTGGCCATCGTTTCCCCCATTGCTTTTGAAGATTTAACCGGTATTTATGACTTGCCGAATGGTGAAAAAGAGAACAAAAATCTCCTGCTTTACACCAACGCCATGAAAGCAGTGGCCCAACAAAACAAGGTGCAATTTGTCGATGCCTTCACCCCCTCCAAACAATGGTATGACAACACCGCTGAACCATTGAATATAGATGGTGCCCAACTCAACGAAGCTGGGTATAAAAAACTGGCCAAACTGCTGAGCGATGAAATTTTTGGCAGCGCCCCCGCCAAAGCCGAAGCGAATCGCAAGCTGATCCATGAAATGGTGATGGAAAAAAACTGGATGTGGCACAACGACTACAAAATTCCCAACGGCGTACACGTGTATGGCCGCAGATACGATCCCTTTGGCCCTGATAACTATCCCGCTGAAATCGAAAAAATCCGCCAAATGACGGCGATTCGCGACAAGGCGATTTGGCTGGCTGCACAAAAAGGAGAAAAAACCGATCTGGCCGCTGCGGATAAAACCACCCGCAGTTTGCCCGAAATCAAAACCAATTTTAACCCCGAAAAAAATGGCAGCCTGAAGTACCTCTACGGCAAAGAGGCTTTGGAGAAACTCAAAGTGCCCCCTGGATATAAAATTGAACTTTTCGCCTCCGAGGCGGAATTCACCGATCTAGCCAATCCGGTGCAGCTGTCATTTGACAACAAAGGCAGGCTTTGGGTGGCCACCATGCCCAGTTACCCCCACTACAAACCCGGCGACGCCAAACCCAACGACAAACTGATCATCCTGGAAGACACCAACAACGACGGCAAGGCGGACAAACAAACAACTTTTGCTGAGGGTTTGCACTTACCCTTGGGCTTTGAATTTGCGCCCGAGGGGGTATATGTTTCTCAAGGCATCAACCTCAAGTTGTACACCGATACCAATGGTGATGACAAAGCGGACAAAGTGGAAATCATCCTCAGTGGTTTTGATGACCACGATACCCACCACAACAGCAGCGCATTTTGTGCGGATCCATCAGGTGCCATTTACACGGGCGAAGGGGTGTTTTTACATACCAGTGTGGAAACGCCTTACGGTACAGTCAGGGCTACCAATGGTGGTTTTTACCGCTACAGTCCACAATTGCACAAACTGGATCGGATTGCTCAATTGGCCATTCCTAATCCATGGGGTATCGCGTTCGACAATTGGGGGCAACCCTTTTTTGCCGAAACTTCTAGCCCCGATGTGCGCTGGATGACTCCTGGTACCGTACTGCCCCGTTATGGCGAGGCAACCCACAAAGGTTTCCAACTCATCGAAAAAGACCACATGGTGCGTCCTACTTCGGGGCTAGAGTTTGTGTCCAGCCGCCATTTTCCGGATGAAATGCAAGGCGACATGCTGATCAACAATACGATTGGCTTTTTGGGCACCAAACAGCACCAGATCTGGGATGATGGAACGGGTTATAAAACCAAACACCGCCAGGACTTGCTGGTAAGCGAAGACCGTAATTTCCGGCCAGTTGATATGGAGTTTGCTCCAGATGGCTCTTTGTACATCGTGGATTGGCACAACATCCTGATCGGCCACATGCAGCACAATGCGCGCGATCCGCTGCGCGACCACGTACATGGCCGGATTTACCGGATCACTTATCCTTCCCGCCCATTGGTTACACCAGCAAAAATTGATGGCGCCAGCATTGAAACCTTGTTGGACAACCTGAAACTGCCCGAATACCGTACCCGTTACCGCACCCGTCGGGAATTGAGGGCAAGAAACGCAACGGAAGTTTTATCCAAACTAGACAAGTGGCTGGCTGCACTGGACAAAAATGATCCACAATACGAGCACCACCAGTTGGAAGGCCTCTGGGTGAGCTGGGGCTTGGATAAAGTGAATCAACAACTGTTGAAGCAACTCCTCAAAGCTAAAGATTACCGGGTTCGGGCTGCGGCCATTGAGGTCTTGCGTTTTACGGGCCATCAGGTCAAAGACCAGGCCGAATTGTTGATGCAGGCGGTGCGGGATGACAACAGCCGGGTTCGTTTGGGTGCCATTGTAGCTGCTTCCCGAATCAGCCCCGAAAAGGGTTTACCCATTTTGGAAGAGGCTCAGAAGAAACCACTCGACGATTGGATGGTACATGCCCACGAAACTGCGGTGGCTCACCTGAGTGGCCGGGCGGTAAAAAAAGTCAAGGAAGTATACAGCACGACCAACCTGAAAGGCAAAGACTTCGAGGCATTCAACCAGGGCAAAGCCCTTTACTCCAAAGAAGGTTTTTGCATCACCTGTCACCAGGCTGATGGCAAAGGTTTACCAGGTTCTGGATTTCCTCCTTTGTCTGGTACCGAGTGGGTAACTGGTTCCGAAGAGCGACTCATCAAAATTATCCTCAAAGGGCTGATGGGGCCGATTGTAGTGGAGGGAAAAAACTACGAAGGAATGGTTCCGATGACCCCTTTTGAAGGGATGCTCAACGACCAGGAGCTGGCCGCCGTAGCTACCTACATCCGCAATTCTTTTGGCAACAAGGCCTCGGTCATTTCGCCGGAAAAAGTGAAGGAAATTCGGGCCAAGCTCAAGGGGACAAAAGCTTTTTACCAGAGCAAAAAACTCTTGAAAGAACATCCCTTGACGGCAAATGCTGGAAAATAGGTGCCTGGTTATTGTTGATGGCACTTGATACTTTAGACAACCACCAAAATCAGATACGCATGAAACTGGCGATACACAACTGGATGCGCGCCGAAACAATCGAAAAAACGATTGCACGCATAGCATCCTTGGGTTATCACAAACTTGAAATTCAGGGCACTCCCGAGGCTTACGATACGAAGTATGTAGGAAAATTACTACAAGATCATGGGCTCACTTGTTGGGGCTCGGTAACCCTGATGTTGGAAGAGCGAAACCTGCTGGCCAAAAACAAAACCCAAAGAGCCGCCTCGGTACAGTACGTCAAAGACGTCGTGACGATGGTCAAGGAACTCAATGGCACCATGGTTTCAGTCGTACCCGCCACGGTGGGCAAAATCATCCCCGATGGTCGCCCGGAAGAAGAATGGGAATGGGCTGTAGAGGGCATGCAGGAGATTTACGCCTATGCCGAAAGCGTCGGCATTTTATTGGGCATTGAACCGATCAACCGCTTTGAAACCTATTTCATCAACCGTGGAGATCAAGCCCTTGCCCTGGCCAAAGCGGTCGGCCCCAATTGTGGAGTTTGCCTCGATACCTTCCACATGAACATCGAAGAAGACGACATGTTTGAAGCCATCCGTCGCGCCAAGGGCAGATTGGTTGGGTTCCACGTAGCCGACAACAACCGCATGGCACCCGGCATGGGCAAATTGGATTGGAAAAAAATCATCGCTACCCTCCATGAAATTGGCTACGATGAGGTACTTTCGGTAGAGTTTTGCTCACCTTTGGATCGTACTCCCGCCAACCCACACCCGAATTCCATTGAAACCAATCCAGAAGGACTCAGTCCTGAACAAAAGAAATTCCTGGAAGACCACGGTAGCTCGGCTGTAACCGAAGAGTTTTACACCATGTTGACCCGGAAATCCATAGAAACACTTAGTGCACTGATATGAAAATCACCAATGTAGAAGCCTTCTGGCTGCGTTGTCCCATTCCCAAAGAAAAACAGCACCGTTCCGACTATGGCCTGCTGACCGATTTTGACATGACCCTGGTGGTGGTAACTACCGATAGTGGGCTACAAGGTTTTGGCGAAGCCAAAGCAGCCGTAGGCTCATCGGGGGTCTGCGCCTCCATTGTAACTTGTGTAGAAAAGGAGTTAAAACCTCTGTTGGTCGGGAAGGATGCCCGCCACATTTCGCGCATCTGGGAGCATGTGTACAATGGTACGCGTGACCATTACGCCTTATCCCGGGGACGCAAGTTTCCCATTTTAGGCCGTCGCGGATTGACCGTCTCGGCCATGAGTGGGGTGGATACTGCCCTATGGGACCTCAAAGGCAAAGCCCTGGGGGTTCCGGTGGTAGAGCTTTTGGGCGGTGCTTGTCGCGATACCATGGAAGCCTATGCCAGTGGCGGCTGGGCAGGTGCAGATAAAATCGGCGAACAGCTCAATAGCTACATCGAGAAAGGATTTAAGGGGGTCAAAATGCGGGTCGGTATCATGGACGAAACGGTTGGCGAAAGTGTCAAGCGGGTACGCGCCGCGCGGGAAGCGATCGGCGACCACATCAAACTCATGACCGATGCTCATGGTACTTTTAGTGTGCCGGAAGCCAAACAGTTTTGTCGCGGGGTCGAAGACTGCAACCTCTACTGGTTTGAAGAACCCATCAGCCCCGACAACCGACATGGCACGGCTGAAGTGCGCGCCTCTACTGCTATTCCCATTGCAGCAGGTGAAAGTGAATACACCGCATTTGATGTGCGTGACCTGATCGAAGTGCGTGCTCTGGATGTTGTCCAACCCGACTCAGCGATCATTGGTGGCATCACCGAATCGATGCGGGTAGCACAATTGGCCCATACGTACCAGTTGGAATTGGCGCCGCATTGTTGGGGCTCCGCTTTTTCTTTTATGGCGGGGGTCAATGTGGCCTTTGCGTCCCCGGCAGCGGTAGTGATTGAGTTTTCGCTGGGCGGCAATCCGATGATGTACGACCTGGTGAAAGAAAAAATCACGGTTGAAAATGGGATGCTTTCCGCACCCACGGCTCCCGGCTTGGGATTGACGCCCAACTGGGATTTTGTACATGAATTCAAGCAAAAAATCTAGTGTTATGGCAAAAGCAATCGGCATCAATCACGTGGCACTTGTGGTGAGCAACCTGGAAGCTGCCTGCGAATTTTATGAAAAAGAACTGGGCATGGAAATTATCCCCGCCTTCTTATTTGACTATCCCACTGCCTTTTTCAAGATCAACGAAACCCAGCAGCTTCACTTGACTGAGTGGGACGACACGTACTCCTTCCGCGGGCATATATGCATGCAAGTGGACGACATCAATGCCATCTTTTGGCGCATGAAAGAGTTGGGGGTGATCGATACTTCGCCCTGGGGGAAAGTTCGGCAATTGCCGGATGGACCGATTCAGATGTTCGTGCGGGATCCTTCGGGCAATTTGCTGGAGTTGTCCTGCAAGCCTGGTTCTGAAATTGATCCGGCTATTTTTGAAGATGAGTTGTTTCAGGCGGGGATTTACGTCTCTGGGCGCAATGATTTCCGGGGGTATAAGTCCAAAGACGCGACTTTGTACCACAACTAATTTTGCGCCAACTAAGGTGTTCTAAGGTGTCTAAGGTGGTTCAATAAAAACAAAAGCGCGCGAGCGCGAAAATGCTTATTTTTTTACCACCTTAGGCACCTTAGAACACCTTAGAGGGGTTATTTTTCACTCGTTCCCAAGACAGACCCAAGGCCTAGTCAATATGTCCGACCACGCATGAAAAACATCCTGCTACTCGAAACCATTGCCGAAGAAGCCAATCAATTGCTCAGCGAAGCAAAAGATGTGGCGGTATTTACCGCTTTTACCGGGCTACCTCCTGCCGAAGTTTTATCCCAAATTGACGCTGTCATTACCCGTGGACTCGGCCAGGTCAACTCGGCCTTGATGGATACCTGCCCTCAGCTTGTCGTGGCCGCCCGCTGTGGTGTGGGACTTGATAACGTTGATGTAGCCGAAGCAAGCAGACGAAAAATCAAAGTAGTGAACGCTCCAGGCTCCAACGCCTCCACCGTAGCGGAACACACCATTGCCCTGATGCTGCTGCTGCAACGCAATCTTTATCAGGCGCTCAACGATGTCAAAAGTGGCAACTGGGCCGCACGCAGCAGCTTTAAAAGTGATGAACTGGGGGAAAAAACCCTGGGCATCCTGGGTTTGGGCAACATTGGCTTAAAAGTGGCGAAAATTGCCGAAGCCTTGGGCATGCGGGTCGTCTATTGGTCAAAATCACCAAAGGATGTTCCCTATCAGTATGTATCAAAGGCTGAATTGTTGGCTACTGCCGACCTCATTTCCATCCACGTACCCTTGACGGCTGAAACCAGCAACCTGATCAATGCCGAAGCTTTGAGCAAGGTAAAACCCAATTGCATCATCGTCAATACGGCCCGCGGGCAGATTGTAGATAAAGCAGCACTGGTTGATGCCCTGAATTCCGGGAAACTGGCTGGTTATGGTGCCGATGTACCGACTTCTCCCGCACCCACTGCTGACGATGCTTTGATCTCGCACCCTAAAGCATTGATTACCGCCCATGTAAGCAGCCTAACTGCCACCACCTACAAAAACATGTGTGTGAGCACAGTGAATAATGTGCTGGCCATTTTGCGGGGACAAGAGCCAGTGGCAGGGTGTATTTTTAATTTAAAAGACCTTTAATTTTAAGATGATGAAACGATTAGCCAGAATGCGTTGGTACCTGTTGTTGCCAGTAATGCTATTGGGAACATTTTCTCTGCAATTCTTTCGGCCTGACCTTCCGGCTAATCCTCCCAAAACGGATAACCTGAAACTGCCTCCTGGCTTTGTAGCCGAACACCTTTACAGCCCATCCGAAAGTAAGGAAGGTTCCTGGGTGTCGATGTGTTTTGACGACAAAGGACGTATGTTGGCTTCAGATCAATATGGTGGCATTTATCGCCTGGAAATTCCTGCGATTGGCTCCAAAGACTTGAGTCCTAAAATTGAAAAAATAAAACTGGAGAACGATACCCTCAATTTTGGTGCAGCCCACGGTTTGTTGTATGCCTTCAACAGCCTGTACGTCATGGTCAACAACCGCGCCAATAAAAACCTACCCAAAGGTTCCGGTTTTTACCGTTTGCAGGATACCGATGGCGACGATCAGTTCGACAAACTCACCCTGCTCAAAAACCTGGTCGGTGAAGGCGAGCACGGCCCGCACAGCATCAAACTTTCCCCCGATAAAAAATCGCTTTACGTGATTTGTGGCAATTACACGGATTTGCCCACTATGGATGCCTACAAATTGCCTCAAACCTGGAAATACGACAACCTTTTCCCCGAAATCAAAGACCCCCGTGGGCATGCCAACGACCGCAAAGAACCCGGTGGTTGGGTGGCCAATGTCAACCCTGAGGGCACCAAATGGGAACTGATTTCGGCAGGTTACCGCAATCCTTTCGATATGGCTTTCAATGACGTGGGCGACCTTTTTGTGTACGACGCCGACATGGAGTGGGATTTTGGCCTGCCCTGGTATCGGCCTACCCGGATTTGTCATGCCACCAGTGGCTCCGAGTTTGGCTGGCGGACGGGTGATGGCAAGTGGTCGCCAAGTTTTCCTGACAATTTACCCCCCGTTATCAACATTGGCCAGGGGTCGCCTACCAATTTGTTATACGCCAAAGAAGCAAAGTTTCCTGCCAAATACAAGCAGACCCTGCTGGCTTTTGACTGGAGTTTTGGGATCATCCACGCCATACACCTCAAACCTAGCGGCTCGACCTACACGGCTACCCGTGAGGAGTTCCTGTCAGGAGTACCCTTGCCATTGACAGATGGTGCGATTGGCCCGGATGGTGCCTTGTATTTTTTGACTGGAGGCCGCCGGCTCGAATCGGATTTGTACCGCGTATATTATAATGGTCCAGAAGCAACGACCAGTTCAGAAACCACTCCTTTGACGGAAGAAAATAAACTCCGCCGGAAACTGGAGGCTTTTCATGCCCCTGGGAACCCCGCAGCAATAACTACCGCATGGCCCTACCTCGGGCACCCCGACCGGGCCGTTCGATATGCCGCGCGTTTAGCCCTTGAACATCAGGCGGTAGAGGGATGGAAAAGCAAAGCCCTGGCGGAAACCAACCCGATCGCCTTGACCAATGCCCTGATCGGGCTTACCCGCAGTGGAACGGCAAATGACAAAACGGCCATTCTAAATGCCCTGTCAGGAATCAATTACCTCAAAATTTCACCCACCCAGCAGCTGGATGTGTTGCGGGCGTATGAACTGGTCTTTGCCCGCTTTGGCATGCCTGAATCGGCCCAAAAAGCAAAAATTACGGCCCTGCTGAATGCCCAATACCCTAGCAGTTCCAGAGAGCACAACAAAGCCTATTGCAAGCTGCTGGTATTTTTGGAGGCCCCAGCGGTTTTGCCCAAAACCCTGGCCTTGATGGCGAAAAAAGAGCAGTACGACCCCAACGAAGGACTTGCCACCACCTCCGAAGACTTGATCCTGCGTAATCCCCAATATGGCCTGGACATTGCCAAAATGTTGGAAAAAATGCCTGCTCCCCAACAAACTTACCTGGCAATCATGCTGGCCAAGGCAAAGGTGGGTTGGACTCCCGAAATGCGGGAGCAATATTTTGCCTGGTACAAATACGCCTTTACCCTCAAAGGGGGCAATAGCTACGTCGGATTTATTGACAAAGCCAGGAAGATAGCCCTGGAGAATGTTCCTGCCAACAAAAGGGAGTATTACAACCAACTTTCGGGCGCGGAATTGCTGACTAAGTCCGGTAATGATATAGCCCAGGAAGATTACCCCAAAGGCCCTGGGAAAAACTACAAAGTAAAGGACATGGATACCATTTTTACGGCTGAGTTGAGTGGTAGAGATTTCAAAAGGGGTAAAGCGATGTACGTGGCTACCACCTGTTCACGCTGCCATGCCATTAAAGGTGAAGGAGGAAATATCGGCCCTGATCTCACCCAAATTGGTACCCGCTTTAGCACCAAAGACATCCTGGAGGCCATCCTTGAACCCAGCAAAGCAATCTCCGACCAATACGCAGCAACTCAGTTTGAGCTGAAAAATGGGAAAAGCCTGGTAGGCAAAATCGCCAATCAGGACACTGAGCATTATTACGTGTCCCAAAACCCTTACGCGCCTGATTTTTTGGTCAAAGTCAACAAAAAAGACGTGGTGGCTAAAAACTACTCAACCGTTTCAGTAATGCTTCCTGGTTTGGTCAATCCCCTGAATGTGGAAGAATTGAAGGATTTGGTGGCGTATTTGAAGGCCGGGGGTGATGAGGAGCATGCGGTTTTTAAAACCAAGTAGAATGCTGCTTGACAAAAAATTGCAGGTACTGATTGGCTGGATGGTGTAATTTTTGCCCTTTTGTTACAACCAATCCCGATAATGCTTAAACTAGAACCATGCAAATCAATCGAAGAAATTGGCTAAAACAGCTCGGGATAGGCGTATCGGGTATTGGCCTCGCGAATTTCAACACTCTTGCTTCACCTACTGTGGATTTTTTTGAATCGATAGTGGGTGATGCTACCATTAACTTAAACTCCAACGAAAATCCCTACGGCCCTTCCCCTTTAGCCAGGGCAGCCATGGCTAAAAGCATCAATAGCAGCAATCGCTACAATTGGCAGCTGACTACTGATTTAGTGGAGGCACTGGCTAAAAAAAATAAAGTCAGCGCTGAGAACATCTTGGTCGGGGCTGGTTCTACTGAAATTATTGATTTGGTGGTTCGGCTCGCTGCTTCTACCAAAGGCAACCTGGTTACAGCCAATCCAAGCTATGACAATTGGATTCCCACCGCAAAAAAGCTGGGATTACAAGCCATCAAAGTTCCCTTAAATGCCAATAAGGAACTGAATCTGGAGGCCATGCTGCAAGCCATCAGTGTCGACACCCGTTTGGTGTATGTCTGTAATCCCAACAACCCTACCGGAACCATTTGTGAGCACAATAAGCTGCTCAATTTTATCCATGAAGCGAGCAAAAAAGCAATCGTGCTGGTAGATGAAGCCTATCTGGATTTTAGCAAGGAAACATCTTTAGGTCCGCTTGTGGTGGGGAATAAAAACCTCATTGTGGTCAAAACTTTTTCAAAATTACACGGTCTGGCCGGTGCAAGGATTGGTTATGCGATTGGAGAGGCGACAACGCTTGAACAACTCGGCGCATTACAATCCTGGGTGAGTGGAAACATCAGTGTAATGTCGGTGGCAGCAGCTTTGGCATCTTTGACCGACGAAAAGTTCATGACTGACACCTCTGCTTTAAACGAACAAGTGAAAAAATACACCATCGAACAATTAAAACAACTCAATTTGGCTTGTATTCCCTCCCACGCCAACTTTGTCTATTTCTCCCTGGCGAATTACAAGCAAGACTATTTTCAAAAACTGAGCAGCAACAACATCATTGGCACAAGGATTTATGAGGACGCGGGGCTATGGACTCGGATTACGATTGGGACGAGGGAGGAGATGGAAAGGTTTATCAGCGTGATGAGGTGAATAATGGTGTCGTGAGTTGCTGTTTCACTACTTTTGGTTTACTTTAGGCCATATGCAATTAAGTGGCAAATAATTTTCTATATGGAAAAAACAACCCTCTTCTATCTGGAACTACCCGACATTAAAATATCGATCCAAATTTATTTCAATGAAAACAACCAATTGTTTTTCGATGGATATGACATTGGTAGTGCCGTAAAAGAAAGATTTGATGATTTAGACTACGAATACACCCATACGATTGAACCGGAAGAGGTCAAAAAATTCTATCCGATTTTTAATTTGCAAATGGAAGATAGAGCAGGTTTATTGGCTGCAATTAAAAAGGAGTTCAGCGTACCCAATGCCTATACTTTATTTGGCGAATTCATGAAAACTCACGACATAAAGTATACCAGTTTTACCTGGATGTAATTTGAATCCAAGCCATCCTTAAAAAGCGACACTGAGCAACTTAGCATTCCACCAACTTTCCCGCTGTAATAACCACGCTTTCAAAAAAAATCCTTTTCTTTGCGGAGAATTTCAAAATTAGGGTCAAATTTTTTGAAAAATCCTATCAGAATGATCAAGATCCTTGCCAATGATGGCATCAGCCCAGACGGTCAAACACTACTTGAAGAAGCGGGTTATGAAGTAGACACTACCCGGATTCCACAGGCGGACCTACCTGGCGTTATCGGCCAGTACGATGTACTGATCGTACGCAGTGCAACCAAAGTCACCAAGGAAGTAATTGATGCGGGGACCAACCTCAAAATCGTTGCTCGTGGTGGTGTTGGCTTGGACAACATTGATACAGATTATGCCCGCTCCAAGGGCATCACCGTGTTCAATACACCAGCAGCTTCCTCACAAGCGGTTGCGGAATTGGCGTTTGCGCACATGTTTAGTCTGGCGCGTTTCCTGCATAGCTCCAACCGGGCCATGCCAGTAACGGGCGGCACTGAGTATGACAAGCTCAAGAAAAAATTCTCCGAAGGCATTCAGTTGCGCGGCCGTACCCTGGGTATCATCGGCTTTGGCCGGATCGGTCAGGAAGCAGCGCGCATCGGGATTGGTCTGGGAATGAACGTACTGGCTGCCGACCTTATGATCGACGAAGCCCGCATCGACATTAAACCTTACAACAGTGAGTACATCACCATGGCCGTAACGGTGCCTACCGTGGAAATGGAAGAACTGCTCGCTAAATCTGACTTCATCACCCTACACGTTCCTTTCAGTGGTGGCACCCCCATTATTGGCAAGGCCCAGTTCGACAAAATGAAAAAAGGGGTTTGTTTGATCAACACCTCTCGCGGCGGAACGGTAGATGAAGAAGCACTACTGGAAGCAATGGCTAGCGGCAAGGTGGCTGGTGCCGGTTTGGACGTATTTGACTTCGAACCCACACCACGCCCGGAAATCCTGACGCATCCCAATATTTCGCTCACTCCACACATCGGTGCTTCTACGCTTGAAGCTCAGGCCAACATTGGTTTGGAATTGGCCGATCGGATTTTGGCTTTCTTCGGCGACGATAAATAAGCCATCTCCAAACGGAGTGAATTGAAAGGCCCCATTAGCAATTTTCAGCTAATGGGGCCTTTGTCTTATGGTTTGTATTCTTGGGGAACAGTGAGTGAGAATTAGGTGGTAACGCGCCATCTAAAACCCCTCCCCGAAGGTTCCTCGAGCAATGAAACCCTATTCCACCTTCAACACTTTCCCCCAGGCTTCTTCATTTCCATTGCGCAAACGAACCATGTAAAGTCCTTTCGGCCAATCCTGAGCGGTGATGGTTTCCTGCAGCACCGTATTGCCCGGGATAGCCAAGGTACGGTTGTGAACCATTTGCCCCTGGGCGTTCCAAACCTCTAATTGCGCTTTGGGGGCGCTGCTAGGCAGTTTAAGGCTCACCACAAATTCATCTCCAAAGGGATTGGGGAAAATGTGCAATTGGCTGGCCGGATTTATGGCATTGGTCGAAGTGGAGATCAGGTTGATGTTGACACAATAGTCTTCAATTTCGCCATAAAAATTGCTGCTTCCCGAAAAACAGGTGCTGGGCTCGCTGTTGTACCGCAGCGCTACGCGCATCCGGGTAGGTCCGGAAGGCGTATTCGCAGGAATGTTGATGACCCCACTGAATACGGTATCTTTTTTGGCCCCCGAATTGTAAAGGGCTTCATTGTTCCCAAATACCCCATCCTGATTGAGGTCAATCCAGGCTACCACAAACTCGTTGAACAATGTCCCCTTGTAACCCATGGTCACTTTAAAATTGTAGCTTTGACCCGAACGCAAATCCAATCCTTTTAGCCCCGTGAAATCCCCATAACCGTTGCGGGCACTAGAGTTATTAAAACTGCCTACCTGAACCCCGGTGATCCACTCCTGCTCAGACTGGTCTATCAAGATGGTTTCGGCACAATAATCCTTGTCCAGGCAAGCCCCGCAGTTGCGCGTTTTGAACGTGAAACTTTTGCTAAACACCGAGGAGCTGCCATCCAGGCATTCAGAACGAATCTGGAATTCATACTCGGTACAGGCCTGCAAATTCCGCAAATTAGCGGAAGTGAAAGGTGGAGTCAAGGAAGACCAGGCAGTAGTTCCAACTATCCGGTAGCGGAAGGTATACGAACTCGCTGCCGTTACTGGCTGCCAGCGGATGATCACGCTGGAGATAATGCCCGTAGGTATTGTCACCTGGGAAGGCGGCTCGCAACAACCGTCGGTGCGGAAGCTGAAGAGCTCATCAAAATTAACACTGGTATTGCGACAATAGGTTTTGAGCTGGTACTCATAATCCGTGCAGGGTTTTAAATCAGTAAAATTATAGGGGGGAAGTGCTCGTTCGATCGTGGTCCAGGTCGCACTGCCCTTAATTCGGAAACGCAAATCGACTCTTTGAATGCTATCATTACTCGTCCAGCCTAGTCGGGCACTGTTTATCGTAATGTTGCTGATTGCTACACTAACCAAAGAAGGGCAGGAACCACATTCTTTCGCCAAAGCCAATAAACTGTTGTACACCTGGAGGTGGCCGCCGGTACTGGTTGTAGTTTTTAAGTTAAAGTGGGGTTTGACATTTTCCAGGATCAATCGCCTGATCCATAAAGCCGCCGCTTTGGGGTCGCGCCTGGCCAAAGAAGCCAAAGTAGGACAAGGGGCAGCATACAACAAACCCACTGCTCCTGCCACCTGTGGGGCTGCAAATGAAGTGCCCGAGGTAGTTATAAATCCATTGTTTTTCGCTGTAGTAATGGCCTGGTCGCCAAAAGCAGCCAAATCAACCGTAACTTTTCCATAAGCATGGTTCATCGCACCTGTGCGGTTCATACTGGTTACGTTGATGATGTAAGGGCTCCCACAACTTCCGGGCATATCACCAGTCGCATCCACATCCCGAACATCGTTGTCGGTAGCACAAATGTTCATGATGCCCTGGTAGCCTAAACTATCAAAAAAACTACACCAAATGGGGTATTCAGTAGGCATGGCGCGTTCTATGCCCCAGGAGGCATTGGTGGCTACCACAAAAGCGCCTTTTTTGCCTCCACTTTGATTGTAAAGCCTCCGCTGAATAAAAGGATAGTTGTAGGCTTGGATGATGATGTCTTCTGTACCAGAATTGTACCCACCAAAAACACCCATCATTTTTACTTTCCAGTTTACCCCACTAACGCCATAATTGTTGTTGCCCACTGCGCCAATAAATCCTGCTACTTCAGTACCATGCGAAGCATCTTCACTGATGTCGTCATTCCTGCGGCGCACGTTCCAGCCACGGTAATCGTCGATGTAACCGTTTTCATCATCATCAATGTTGTTGTTGGGGATTTCGGCTCGGTTGACCCACAAATTGGCTTTTAAATCGCGGTGGGTTGTATCAATCCCATCGTCAATGACACAAACCACAATTGTGTCCCCTCCTGGTGTGAGTCCACCTTTGGTAATGTCCCAGGCTTGAGGCATCCCCAGGTCAAGACCTAAAAAGCCACCATCCTGCCCGGTGTTCGACAGGTACCACTGTTTGGCAAATTCGGGGTCATTCGGGGTGGCTGAACGAAGTTCGATATAATGATTGAATTGGGCCGCAAGAATGGCTGGATCACGTCGAAGCCGAGCCAGGA
The DNA here is from genome assembly GCF_965225875.1 of Haliscomenobacter sp. Lineage (GTDB taxonomy): Bacteria > Bacteroidota > Bacteroidia > Chitinophagales > Saprospiraceae > Haliscomenobacter. The sequence goes on from NZ_CBDDBS010000002.1 coordinate 3,822,473, forward strand.
GCTCATTCTCATCCTGGGTATCGGGGTCAAATCGCAATTTCCAGATGTTCATAGGTTCGGATAGGGTGCCTCCATCTAGTACAAAGCCCGATCCAGCTGCGCGTAAACTTGCTTCCTGGCTCGCCCAGGCACTGGCACGTACGGTAGCACGGAGTTGAACCAGGATTTCCCCAGGCACATGGTCATTTTGATTTTGGGCAAAAACTGGGGTGCTAAACCACAAACAATTCAAGGCAAAACAGATTATGGCAAAGGTTTGTCTCATGGGTTGAGAATTTTTTACAAAAATATAAACCAGCAGCTAGAAGAATGGAAAATTCACAACTTGTGTTGGGGAAAGTACATTTAGTAGTGGGGCAAAAATGAACAGTTATTTTTTATCACCCTTAGAAAATAATTACCTTTAACGTTTCACACTACCTTAAACAAACATCAAACAGCGATGAGTTACATCAAACCAATTCTGCAAGTGTTTGGCGCAATCTTGATTGTGCTTTTTTTCAGTAATACTACCAACGATGCTGCCCTCAAACGAGAGTACTACGAAATCAAAATTTACACCATCAACGGGCCCGAGCAAGAAGCCAAAGTGGATCAGTATTTAGAAAAAGCTTATCTACCGGCCTTACACCGTGCAGGAATCAGCAAAGTTGGGGTGTACAAACCCATAAAAACGGATACGACCTTCGGCAAACGCATTTTTGTCTTCATTCCCTTAAAGAAACTGGATCAGCTCAGCACACTTTTGACGGCTTTGGACAAAGATGCTGCTTTTCAAAGCGCGGGTTCGGAATACTTGAATGCACCCTGGGACAAACCCGTGTATGTGCGTATGGAATCCATCGTGATCCAGGCATTTAAAGACATGCCTTTTCACCAGTTGCCCAAACTCGGTGGAAACGTGACTGATCGGGTGTACGAATTGCGGAGTTATGAAGGGGCTACGGAGAAGTTGTACCAAAAGAAAGTACACATGTTCAACGAGGGTCAGGAAATCAGCATTTTTACCCGTTTGGGCTTCAATGCGGTATTTTATGGTGAAGTATTGGCCGGTCGTCGCATGCCCAACCTGATGTACATGACTTCTTTTGACAACATCGAAAAGCGCAATGAGTTGTGGAAAGCTTTTGGGGCGGATGCTTTTTGGAAAAAAATCTCGGCACTGCCGGAGTATCAGCACACCGTTTCGAAGTCGACTATTTATTTGTTGAATCCTACGGTGTATTCGGAAATTTAAATTGGAGCAACAACTGAGGTGAATCTTGGTTTCTAAAGTTTCTTAGGTGGTAAAAGAAAAAACCTGCGAAGCAGGGTACTCTTTCACCACCTAAGAAACTTTAGACACTCAAGGAATCACCTAAGGAATGTGTTTACCAGCCCGGCATAAAGTTCAACCCAAAAGCTCCCTGTGCCCCTTTAATCAAAGGAACCGCATAATAAGGTTCCAAAATCAAAGCACCAAACAGGTTGACCCGCACCGAAGCACCCACTGAAGACAAGGGGCGGATCAAATTTTTGCCATTGGGTCCTTCGAAATCAAACTGCTCGAAACGCGTCCAGATGATCCCGCTGTCGAAGAAGAAGTTCAAATCTGCAGGAACAATATTGGAAGGAATCAGTGCCAATCGTTTTGGCCCCAGGAGTGGAATCCGCACTTCAGCATTGAATATCCCCATCTTGGTACCCACCAGATTATCAAAGGTCACCAAACCATCGCGCTCCAGGTTTTGCGCTACATTGCCCTGGAAACCGCGCACCCACCAGGGTGAGCCCAGGAAGAGAGGTGGGAATACATCCGTATTTTCAGAATCACGACCATAACGACCCGTATGCATCACCCTTGCCGCAAAAGTAAAGGGCCTTTTGCGCAGGTAACCCCGGAAGTCAATGGTGGGGTTTAAGAACTGAATATCGCCCAAATACTGCCTGAAACCTACCCGGAATCGGTAACCTTGCAAAGGCGCAGTAAGCCCGAAATTAGACTTGTCACCAACGATGGCTGCACCCACACCCGGCATCGAAAAGCCAGGTAAAGACCCTACTTTTTCCTGATCTTGACCGAGTGGTCGACCCCGGCCATCAAAATAGAAAGGATCGTATTGGCTGTATTCCTTGATTTGGCGCAAGGATTGACTGATGCGCGTGAAATCAAGTTCCGCTTCAGCACGCAGGGTAGAGGAGAAAGGGTATTGTACAAAACCCGTTGCCCCACTTTGGAAAATCCGGTAAACACTGTACTGATCGACCACGACCGGACCAATGTCCGAATTATCTAAATAAGTAGAATCATAGGCGTAGTAAGGATAAGGAATGTGCATCAATGAGCCACCCCACTGGAATTTACCTTTGCGGTTGATGTAGGTCACCATGCCTCCAAAATCCTGAATTTGGCCGTTCAAGGCCAGGTTGGCAATGATTTGGTTGTTGCCAAGGATGTCGCTGAACATGGCTTGTACGCCACCCGCCATACCCGCGTTGGTGCCAAAAAGGTTGTTCCCGACTCCAAGGCCACCACCACCGGATAGGAAGTCGAGTTTAAACTTGGATTTGAAGGGCACTTCCTGCAAAATAGCCGTTTCCCCAGCAATCACTTGATCGATGGCCCCAATTTGTTGGTCAATTATACTTCTTACAGTACGGTTGAGACGAGGTAATTGTGCCGCTGCGTAAGTCACATCCTTGGGGTCCACTTTTTTGTCCAAAAAATCCTTTGAAGTAGCTCGGTAAATGCTGTAACCCCGCTTGTTGTAAAGGGTGTACAAAACCCGGTCACGCTTGCGATCAACAGAAATGGCCGGAGAATAATGGGATATCCCGGTAATACCCACGGCCAAATCGGTTAACTGGGTAACTTCTTTGGAATCTGGATCATAGCGGTACAAGTTGCGGTAACCATCGCGGTTGGACAAAAAGATGATGTTGCCCGCAGTGTCCAATTGTGGATTGAGGTTGTCTGCACCTGGAAATACATCGTCGTAATGCGTCACCGCTCCACTAACAAGATCAATCGATGCCAGATTAAAAGTCAAACGGCCATAAGTCCGGCCATTTTCCCAGGCTTTTTGATCCGTAGAAAAATACAGGGTTTGGCCGTCTTCTGACCAGGTAGCTTGGATTTCGGAATACTTATCGTCGGTCAATTGCTTCAGGGTCCGGGTACGGATGTTGAAAGCGTACAAATCGGTGTGGCCTTCTTTCAAACCGGATACCACGATGGTTTTGCCATCAGGAGACCAACTTGGGTTGGAAAAAGCGGGTAAGTCACCGAGGTTGAACTCATCTACCGTTTTACCAGTGAAAGGGCTTTTGATCAACAATACGTTGCGGCCCCTTTTGAAACCAACCAGGGCTACTCGCTTGCTATCCGGTGACCAGGCACCTGAGGATTCCAGAAAGTCGAAGAAATCCACATTGCCGCCACGAGCCGTACTGGCCACGGTTTTCATGATTTGACCATTCGTAGCATCGGCCAGGAAAATATCGGTAGAAAAGAGGTTGCGCTCGGAGGTAAACAGCACATATTTCCCATCGGGGCTGATTGAGGGGGAAATGTTCATTTGTCCACCGTCCTTGTCGTCCAGAATCGGTTTACCAAAGACATTTTTCTCTTTGCCTTCAATCATGGGCTTGAACTGTGCAGTGATGGCGTCCTGCCAAAGCTTGCTGAAGTCTTTTTTGTTCATGCCCAATACATTGATAATGGCATTGTCGACCCCAAAAATGGCTACCGATTTAAAAAATGGCTCGATGATGCGGTCACTTTTTAATCCAGTCAAAAAAGACCAGAAAGCGTGGCCATAGCGATACGGAAAGTATTTGGGGTTGTTCAATTGATCAATGGTAGGCACGTCGTCATTGAGCACAGCATCGCGCATCCATAAGGCAGTATGCGGATCCACACTCCCGGTCGACATGTATTCGGCCATCCCTTCCACCACCCAAAGAGGCAGGTTGCCCAGGTTTTGGATGCTGGTGGAGTCGCCATTCAAAATGCGGTTGAACTGGAAAGCATGCACCAATTCGTGCCCCAATACCTGATAGGTTGCCTGGTTGGTTAGGGCAATGGGCATGATGACGCGGTTTTTAAATGCCTCGGTCACCCCACCAGTACCCACACCCACGCCACCACTAATGGTATTGGTTTGTTGGAAATCGGCGTGATCGTTGTAAAAAATCAAGGGGTTGAGGATAGAAAAGGTATCCGTCAACAGATTCTGGTGGTAGCGGTACCAGAGCTCGGCAAAATCGGCCAGGTCTTTGCGCCGTTCTGCATTTTTGAGGTAATAATAAATCTCAAAATTGGGCGAGCGGTACACATCAAAATTGAAGGACTCATAACTAGGCTTGTTGCGGCCAAAATACTCCTGGGCCTGCAAAGTGGTTGTTCCGGTAAAGGCCAGCAAAAAAGCCGCAAGGGTCCAAAGTTTACTGCGGTGTCTCATACGGTATGTTTTTCTTTGAAACGATCTCATGTTGCTCTTTAGATTATCGAAATTACAAACTATAAACAATTTGACAGACCACTTTGTAACGCATTGGGCAAGTGGATTTTGGTTAAAAATCTCTTAAACTCAAATTCAAGGTAGTATAGGTGACAAAAAAAGGGACTGGATAAAGTCAAACTCTTCTTTTAACTTTATCCAAACCCCGAATGTTCATCATTCCTGAAATACCCAATTAACATGTATACCAAACGCAATTACAACTTTTGGATGACCTTCAATTGGTCTCGCCAGCCCTTTATCTTTGGGGCTGTTTATGCTTTACCCATCACCGCTTTGTCTTATTTTGGGCACATCAGTCTCTCCCTGCCCTGGCAACCCATCAGCGTGTTGGGGATAGCGGTGGCTTTTTACCTGGGCTTTAAAAACAACAGCTCCTACGACCGTACCTGGGAGGCCCGCAAAATCTGGGGCGGGATCGTCAACAGTAGCCGTACTTTTGGTGCTGCAGTCACCTCCTTTATCCAAGGTGAAGACAAAGAGGAAGTGCAACAAATTCGTCGCCGCCTGATTTACCGGCACATCGCCTGGCTCACGGCAATGCGGTACCAATTGCGGCTGAGTCGGGATTGGGAGCACAAAGAAGATCGGGTAAAAGGGCTTTACTCCCCCACTATCTGTGAGGAATATTTCAACAACCTGGACAAGGAGGTCATGAACCTGATCGATGATGAGGAATTTGAGCGGTACAAAACCAAGACCAATATCGCCACCCAAATCATGGCTACCCAGGCCCGGGAGTTGCAAAACCTGCACGACCTGGGGTATTTCGACGACTTCCGCCACATGGAATTTCATCGCCTGATCAGTACTTTTTATGACGACCAGGGACGGAGTGAACGCATCAAAAACTTTCCTTTCCCCCGGCAGTACGCTTCAGTTGCATTGTGGAACACACTGGTGTTTACCGCACTACTGCCATGGGGGCTGCTGAGCGTTTTTGAGGAATTGAAGGGAGAGTTTCGCATTTGGCTCACCGTCCCTTTCAATGCGCTGATCACCTGGGTGTTTTTTTTGATGGAAAAAATTGGAGACTATTCCGAGAACCCATTTGAAGGGACCTACAACGATGTGCCGATTACGTCCATTTCCCGGGCGATTGAGATCGATTTGCGAGAGATGTTGGGAGAAACAGAGGTGCCGAAGCCCATTGCGGCAGTGGATGGATTTTTGATGTAAAACCGCCATAAAAACATAAAGCCGCAGAGTTACCCCTACGGCTTTTTTATGGTAATAAATCAAGCATTGCCAAAGTAAATCGATTTTAACTGGTGATCAGACAAACAAGTTCTTAAGCGCGTTGGTGCACCAATTCCGTTTCGAAAATTTCCTGAGGGTGCAGGGCGTCGAAAGAATAGCCTTCGGCTGCAAAATAGGCCAGTACTCGCGGCAGTGCGTACTCCAGCCGCTCTTTTGACTTGATGCTATCGTGGAACACCACAATAGAGCCTGGGCCAGCGTTTTGAACCACGTTTCTAAGCACCTGATCCGGCGAAATATTGACATCAAAATCACCACTCAGTACGTCCCACATCACAATCCGGTAATGCCGCAGCAAAAACTGGGTTTGTTTTGGTGTTACCCGACCATACGGTGGACGAAACAGCACCGATTTGGATTGGCTGGCACCCTGACGGATGTTGTGAAAATAAGGAATGTTCTCAGTGCTCCAACCATTGAGGTGGTTCATGGTGTGATTGCCTACCACATGGCCAGCATCCACCACTTGTTTGAACACTTCGGGGTGCTTACTAATGTTGTCCCCTACACAAAAGAAGGTAGCCTTGGCATTGTATTGTTTCAGTTGCTCCAAGACCCAAGGAGTAACTTCAGGAATGGGACCGTCATCAAAAGTGAGAAAAATTTGCTTTTCCTCGGTAGGTATCCTCCAGGTGAAATGGGGGAAGAGGTTTTGGATAAATTGGGGGGTTTTGATCAAATACATAAGCATAATTTTTTGGGCGTGCTGCATCAAAGGGCGGCAACACCAATGTTCACGGGATAAAAACAAGTCATTAACAGCAACCTGGAGCCAGCGAAAAAAGGAATTCCACTGGTATTGCACTATTGAGCCACTTAAATTTTTACTTTTGTGGATCAAAATTGCGCAAGTGCTATTTATGCTATAACGCAAAAAATTAAAAATGGGCTGCTCTAAGGCACATTTTTTTTCAGAATTTTTTGAAAATAATTCTATCGCTCTTTTTTCATGGAAAATATTCGTGTTCGATTTGCCCCAAGTCCTACCGGCGCCCTGCACATTGGCGGCATCCGTACGGCCTTGTACAATTACCTTTTGGCCAAAAAATATGGCGGAACCTTTATCCTGCGCATTGAGGATACAGACCAAACCCGCTTTGTACCCGGTGCCGAAAATTACATCATCGAAGCCCTGCACTGGGCCGGGATCGTTCCGACAGAAGGACAAAGTTTTGGCGGCGAATACGGGCCCTATCGGCAATCCGACCGCAAAGCCATCTACCACGACTACGCCAAAAAACTGGTTGAAAGTGGCCACGGCTATTACGCTTTCGACACTCCCGAAGAACTGGACGCTGCCCGTCAGGCCGACGATACCTTTAAGTACGACTACAAGAGCCGCATGCGGCTCAACAATAGCCTGAACCTGAGCGCAGCAGAAGTGCAACAACGTCTGGACTCCGGCGCACCCTACGTCATCCGCCTGAAGGTACCCGAAGGCGAAACGGTCCATATTCTGGACTTGGTTCGGGGCGAGGTGAATTTCCAAAGCAATGAGCTCGACGATAAAGTGATGCTCAAAGGCGACGGCATGCCGACCTACCACCTGGCCAATGTGGTGGACGATCGTTTGATGAAAATCACCCACGTGATTCGCGGCGAAGAGTGGCTGCCGAGTACTGCGCACCACGTCTTGTTGTACCGTGCCTTTGGTTGGGAGGCTGAGATGCCTCGTTTTGCACATTTGCCCCTCATTCTCAAACCGGATGGCAAGGGAAAACTCAGCAAGCGGGACGGCACCCGCCTGGGCATCCCTGTATTCCCCTTGTCCTGGAAAGGGGAAACAGCTGAGGATTCTTTTGTGGGGTTCCGCGAAGCAGGTTTTGATCCTCGCGCAATGGTCAATTTTATGGCCTTCATGGGCTGGAACCCCGGCACCGAGCAGGAAATTTTCAGCATGGACGAACTGGCTGAAGCTTTTTCGGTGGAAAAAATCGGAAAATCCGGTGCGCGTTTTGACATAGAAAAAGCACGTTGGTTCAACCAACAATACATCATGGCCAGCAGTGAGGAAGAACTGGCTAAAACCGTTCGCCCCATCATTGAAGCGCAAGGACATCAACCCACCGAGGCCTATTTGCGCAGCTTTGTTGGGATGATGAAGGAGCGAGTAGTTTTGTTTCCCGATTTCTGGACAAATGGCGCGTACTTCTTTGAAGATTTTGCCGTTTTTGATGAAGCTACTATTCGCAAAAAATGGAAAGCTGATAGCAGTCGGGCCATTTTCACGCCCTTACTGGAGCAGTTGGATGCACTGAGTGACTACAATGCGGCGGCAGTACAGGCTTGTGTAGAAGGATTTACGAACTCGGCAGGTTTGAAATTTGGCGATGTTTTGCCTATTTTGCGAGTAGGCCTGACGGGCACGATGAAAGGCCCTGCTGTATTCGACATGATGGCTTTGTTGGGCAAAGTTGAGTGTCGGCGGAGAATGGAAAGAGCGTTTGATTTGTTCGATCAAATAAGTTGAGTTGAATAGTGATGAATGATGAGTGAAAGGCAACGGCTATTTCACTCATCATTCATCACTCATCAACTATATCAAAATATTTTGCTACTTTAGAGCAGCCTAAAGAGCATTGACCAAAAACCGATCACATCCCATGGACCAATTGTACATTGTCCAACAGTATGCTATTTGTTCTACCCTGATCCGGAAGGATTCCTCCACTCATTTTGATATTGTAGTCACTTTGTCTAAGTCGCTCAATGTATCCGTGAAACGCATAACTTCCGTTTTGGTATGAAGCATTTGGTATACTCCCTCGCAATACTGGCTACCTGCCTGTTTTTTGACACTGCTTTGCCTGGAAAAGCCAAGCAGCCCGACCATTTTTTTCCTTTGACCCGTCTGGTGGAGGATACAACCAAGGTGGCTTGTGAAGACGCAGATACCGCTTACAGCACCTGGTTCAATACCCTACAGCTCCAGGTTACACTGCCCGCGCAGCAAAGTGGCCATACCGTAAGCATTACGCCCACCCCACCGGAGGCTTTCGTTTTTAAAGGACCATGTGTGGATACCTTGCGCCTGACTTTTAAAGTGACCAATCAGGGTGGTCAGACTGTCTCCAACGATACGTATGTGTTTATAGTTGGTGACAATGAAGCGCCCAAAATAGTCTCCTCCATTGCTGATTCCTTGATTTTGGGGTGTAAAGACCCTATTCCGGATACTTCCACGGTAAAAATTACGGACAACTGTGCCCTGGACAATGTGGTGTACAATCAAACCGAAGTAGGTAGTGCCAACTGTATCTATCGTCGAAAAATCGTGCGTACCTGGCGCGCTTTCGACAAATGTGGCAACCGCAGCGACTATCGGCAAGTGATTGTAGTAACGGATACCGATGCACCTTCCTTTGGGCAATTTCCCCACGATACCACGATCACCTGTAATGTGTCCAAAATTCCTGAAATCTTAGGCATTCCCATCTTAAGAGACAATTGTGATCCCGATCCAATTCTGAGCTTTACCGATGAAATTGTGTATGGTAGTGATCCCAATTGTAAAGGAACCTATGAATTGAGGCGCCTTTGGAGAAGTGAAGATGTTTGTGGCAACAGTGCCGTTCAACGTCAGATCATTTATGTCGTTGACAATGTCAAACCCAGTTTTACGCCGCCTCGTGATACCATCATCGATTGCCGCTTTGGGGATGATCCTGCCTTTTCGGGCAAACCCAAAAACCTGAGCGACAACTGTAGCACCCTTACGGAAGCCAATTTGAGCTTTAATGACGTGCTGCAAGCTGGAAATTGCGACAACAACTACATCGTGTTCCGCACCTGGCGGCTGACGGATAGCTGTGGCAATTTTATCACCCATCAACAACGGATCGAGGTAATCGACCGCACTGCACCAGAGATCACTCGTGCACCCATCAACCTGATTTTGAATTGCGATGCCAATTTGGATGCTCAAACGCGGTTCAATGCCTGGATCAATAACCTGGGTAATGCATTGGCAGTGGATAACTGCACCACCCCAGCTTCTGCGCTGCGCTGGATTTTGCAGGACGCCCAAAGTGGCGGAGCAGTCACTTTTCCCACCCTGCGTTGCGTTGCTGGTGACAGTATTATTTTGGAACGACGGGTACGCTTCATCGTGGAAGACGAATGTGGCAATCGCGATACTGCCCTTGCAGTCTTTCAAGTCATCGACGACCAGGCACCAGAACTGAGCAATTGCCCCAGTGATGCCGAGATCAATGCAGACCAGGGACAGTGTACTGCCAATTTTACCCTGCAAGCACCAAGCGTAACGGAAATTTGCACCTTTGCTGCACCCAATAATGAGGATATTCTGTACAGCTACCGCATCAACAATGGAGCAGTCAAAATTGTCCCGGGTTTTGTTCCGGTTCAGGTAAGTCTAAACATCGGTGCCAACCGCATCACCTACTACGTCCAAGACTGTGCTGGGAATAAGGATTCCTGTAGTTACACCATTACCGTACGGGACCGGGAGCGCCCGGAGATCATTTGTCCAACAGATGTTGAATTGGTTCTGGCGACCGGAGCCTGTACTGCGCCATTTACTTTGCCGCGCGCAACTGCCACCGACAATTGTAGCCTGGCTGGCAGTTATAGCCGGACTTTACCTCTGGATAGTACCAGCGCATTTTTGACCTATTCCTTTAATGCTGCATTGAACAGCTACATCGCTGGAGGAAAAGTGCTGAATTTTACCAACGTAGCGCCCAATGCAACAGGCAATGCCAGTATAGTGGTCAATTACAAAGGGGACTTCAATTCACCCAATGCCATTTTAGAAGTTTTTGGTGAAAATGGCCGCTTTTTGGGCAATTCAAACCTGGGTGATGCCACTTGCAACCAGGCTGGGCAGTTGAACCTCAGCATTCCACGCGATACCTTCAACCGTTGGGCCGCCGACGGGGTTATCGTATTGCGAGTAGCTCCCCGCCGCATCAGTGTTCCGTCCGGGCAACCCGGAGAAGGCGTCAATCCCTGTAATCCATCTGCGATTGTCAACGATGGGGACACGGACCGCAAAGGTTATATTTTTGCCAATCTGGCCTATCCAAGTGTGCTACCCTTGTATTTTGCCCAGGGAGCTACACCCATCACTGCTACCCGAATGCCCGTACCTCCGGATAGTGTACGGGTACAATTTGCCTTGGGTGAAACCCGTGTATCCTACGTCATTCAGGATGCCAGCGGCAATGCCGATACCTGTACGTTTAAAGTGACAGTTAAGGACAATGAATTGCCCATTGCAAAATGCCAGGCTACTACCTTGTTCGTCAATCCTTCCGGGCTGGAAACTGAACAGATCAATGCAACCGAGATTGATGCGGGAAGTTCGGACAACTGTGGTGCACCTACTCTTAGTCTCAGCCCCAACTCCTTTACCTGTGCTCAGGCTGGAACGGTACAAAATGTGATACTTACGGTTACCGATCGCGCCGGGAATATCGCCCGTTGCTCCACCATCGTGCGCATTGAAAATGAACGCCCTGCTCCTGCTGCCAATTCTGGTTTGTGTGGCAACGATACCTTGTCTTTGTTTGCCAACCCACCACTGGCTAATGGTGGCACAGTTTATACTTTCCGCTGGACGGGCCCAAATGGATTTGCCTCCAACCTGCAAAATCCAATTATCCCCAAAGTGAGTTCGAAGAATGCGGGCTCCTACTCGGTAGAAATCACCGGAATTACGGGCTGCAAGTCCACAGGAGTGGTTGAGGTGTCGATTGAAGACCTACCCGTTACGCCTACGCTATTGTTGACCAAAGAAAACTACTGTTCCGCAGAAGACATCGTACTGACCTCATCCATCGCACCTTCTGGTTCCAATGTAATTTTCCGTTGGTACAAAGGGGAAGCCCCCAATGGTACGGTGATCGGGCAAACCATTGTACCCAGCCTGACCCTTCGGGCACCCCATGCCGAAAGCCAGGACAACTACTACCTGACCATTGAATCGGGAGGTTGTGAATCCTTGCCCTCGGCCCCTAAAGTGATCCGCATTTATCAAAAGCCACAGGCTATCCCCAAAAAAGCCAGCTTTTCGGTTTGTGAAGGAGAATCTATCGTATTTGGCACCGAAGTAGCTGGCCCCGGTATTACCTATCAATGGACTGGGCCGAATGGCTACAGTTCTACCAGTCAATCGCCGCCAGCCATCACGGCGGCTACCATGGCGAATGCGGGAGTGTATACCCTGGTAGTCTCCCGCTTTGGCTGTGCGTCTGACCAGGCTTTTATTCCGGTGAGTGTGCTGACACGCCCCGCCCAACCACAGCTGACCTCCTCAGGCGCAGCTTGTGAAGGAGGAAAAATCACCCTGCGCACCAACGCTACCGCTTCATTTTATACCTGGGTAAGTCCCGCTTTGGAAGAATTCCGCACCAGTGTACCTAGTTTTGACCTCAACAACGTCACGAATGCCCAGGAGGGCTCCTGGCGTTTGTACCTGACCAATCAGGAATGCAGCTCAACCCTCTCACAAGCCCTGGAAGTGGTGGTCAATGACAAACCCAAACCCAAAGCTTCGGCGAACTCATCCTCTATTTGTGAAAGTAGTCGCCTGGAGTTAAAGGTTACACCAGCTACACCCAATGCGGCTTTCCAATGGACGGGGCCGAACAATTTCAGTTCGGTTGGCAGTAGTGTCGCTATTGATAATGTGCGCCAGATCAATTCCGGGCGTTACGTGATAAAGGTGACCAGCGCTGAAGGCTGTATTGCAATGGACTCGGTTGCGGTTGAAGTCATCACCAGCATTCGGGTGTTTAGCGTGACCAACAATGCACCCAAGTGTTTGACTGGCCCAACGGACATCATTTTATCCGCTAATTTTTTCCCTGCCGACGATGGCAATTTCCGTTACAGTTGGACTGGGCCAAATGGGTTTACCGCCAATACCGCCCAGGCGACCATTCCCAACGCTACCCAGGCCAACAATGGCAATTATTCGGTGGTCATCACTACCGCAGGAGGTTGTACTTCTGAAGCAGTGAGCACCCTGGTTAACATGAGCGATCCGCCGCCAATTCCAAGTGTACCAAAACTCTCTGAAACAACCATTCAACCCCTTTGTGTAGGTGGAGCCATTAGCCTTTGTACCAATGCCTACCAGGGAACTACCGTGACCTACAATTGGGTGACGCCCAATAAAGGGGTGTTCCTGACGACTACTCCCTGTTTCAATATTCCTCAATCGGTAGCTGATGATTCGGGCATCTATTCGGTGTTTGTGAGCATCGATGGATGTAATTCGCGGGAGTCTGGGGAAGTCATTTTACAAGTTACGCCCAAACCCGTCCTGACTGCCTCCACAAATGGGCCCGTATGCCAGGGTTTGCCCATCGAATTGAAATCAACGTTTGTACCAGGAGCCCAATACAACTGGAGTGGACCGAATTTTAGTTCTTCCCTCTCCAGTCCAACCATTGCTGAGGCTGATTCGGCTCAACATGCCGGAACCTACGCTGTTTTTGCCACCCTCAATGGTTGTAAGTCGGACATTGTAACCACCAAAGTGGAAGTACTGGCAGGCGCTCGTCGTCCATCTTTGGCTGGCAATAGCCCCTTGTGCATCAGTGGGCCGGATGCGAGGCTGCGTTTGTCGCTAAGGCCAGGTACCGCAACGGCGGGAGCAGTATACACCTGGAGTGGCCCCAACGGCGTTTTGGGTACCAGTTCAACCACCGATTTTGATATTCTGGACTTGAGCAGCTTTGCTGAAGGCATCAATAATTTTACTGTGCAGGCAAAATTGGGGGTCTGTAACTCCAGAGTGTCCGAACCTTTTCCCATTTCCTTTAGCAAAATCCCGGCGGGACAGGCCTTTGCAGGCGCAGACTTTTTGGGTTGTGAAAAATCGCCGATCACCCTCAGTGCTCAGGCCCCTGCAATTGGAACTGGAACCTGGAGCCTGGTGAATGGCGACACTACTGGTGTGCGGATCGTCGATCCAGGATTGGCCAAAACGCTGGTCAACGGCCTGAAAGGTGGCCAAAATTATACCTTCCGCTGGGCACTTTCCAGTGGAGCCTGCAACAATTATTCCAGTGATGAGGTAGTCATTACCGTCAATAAACCCGATACGGCTTTTGCCGGTACGGATATTCTGGCCTGTTTTTCCCGCGAAATCAAACTCAATGCTCGGTCTTCCACGAGTGCTCCGGGAAGCTGGAGTCAATCGGAAGTTCAGGGCTTGTTGGGCGTACTGATCCTCGACCCTACCAACCCTCAAAGTGGAGTGACGGGCATGCAACCGGGCAACCTTTATGCCTTTACCTGGACGCTCAAGGCGGGTGGCTGCGGGAACATCACCGATGAGGTTTTGGTGCTGATTTCTGACCCTGGACCTTACGCAGGGGGCGATCGCTCCATTTGTAACAACGAGGCAGTGATTCTCCTCGATGCCGATAAACCCACCGATGGTAGTCGCGGTCGTTGGACCAGCCTGACCCAGGGCATCAATATTCCCAATCCTGAAGACCCCAAGGCACAGGTGCGCAATTTGCGGATTGGTGACAATACCTTCGTTTGGGAAGTGGACAACGGCATTTGTGGTAAGGATTCCCGCGACACGGTGGTGATCACCTACAAACGTTCACCCAAAGCTTTGAATGACGCCATAAGTGGAAATTTCGGGGTGGACATTCCGATCAATGTGCTGCTCAATGATACCGTGCCTGCCAATACTCAGGTGAGCATCATCCGACAGCCTTTTAACGGTACTTTGGTGGCTACCGGGAATGGAGTCTTTACGTACACGCCGCGCACCAATTTTGTGGGTGAAGACAAGTTTTTGTACCAGATTTGTAGTGCGGGTTGTGATTGTTCACAGGCGGAAGTGACGATTGAAATTTCTTCAGATGCAGATTGCAAAATCCCTTCGGTGATCACCCCTAACAATGACTTGATCAACGATGTCTTTACGATACCTTGTTTATTAGACGACACGGAGTACCCTGAAAGCCAGGTCATCATCTTCAATCGCTGGGGCGATGAAGTGTTCCGATCGGGCAAACCCTACAAAAACACCTGGTCGGGCACCTACAACGGCGAAGATTTACCTGCGGATACTTACTTCTACATCATTGATTTTGGCAAGGGGCAAAAGCCTAAAAACGGATTTTTAGTCATCCAGCGATAAACAAAGGCTATGAGAAAAATCTACATCCTGATTATCTTTTTGGGATTGGGCTGCGGGGTGCAAGCCCAACAGGAAAACCAGTTCACCCAGTTTCAGCACTACAAACTGGGTTTTAACCCCGCCTATGCTGGCAACGCCGAAGGCATTTCCATCGCCGCCCTGGTGCGGCAGCAATGGCTGGGCATCAAAGGTGCACCGATGGTGCAGCTCCTGTCTTTGAATATGCCTGTGCTCAACAACCGGGTGGGCATTGGTGCCAATTTTGCGCTGGCTTCCATTGGGGTAACCAAGCAGTACACGGCAGAATTGGCTTATGCCTACCGCATTCCCGCGCCCCGGGGGCACTTGAACCTGGGTTTGATGACTTCGATTCGCAACTTCCAAATGAATTTTTCGGAGTTGGAAGGTTCTCAGCCAACTTCGATTGATGGGGCGATTCCAGCGGGTTTACAAAGCAAATACGTGCCCAACTTTGGGGCGGGTATTTATTACGACGCGCAAAATTTTTACATCGGCGTGTCCTCTCCCCGCTTGTTGAATGTCAGCATCGATCTGGCTGATGGCAGTGGCACCATTTCGCGGGAAACGCCGCATTTTTTCCTGATGACCGGGGTGATGATTCCCTTGGGAGAAAAGATCAAATTGCAGCCTCAAACTTTGCTCAAATACGTCAAAGGTGCACCTTTTGATGCGGATGCCAACCTCAATCTGATTTTTAATGAACGCTACACTTTGGGCGCATCTTACCGTTTGGGTGGCTCCAGTGCATCGGGAGTAGGGGAGTCGGTATCGGGTATGTTCAGTGTACAGATGGGCAATAATTTGCTCATTGGTATGTCTTACGATGCAACGTTATCGGAGTTGCGCCGCTACAACAATGGTAGTCTGGAGGTAGTCCTGCGGTACTTCATCAATGGGCGGAATTCCGGAGATGTGATTTATGAGAACCCGCGGTTTTTCTTCTAGAGCTTGTTTAAGTTTTCAAAATTAGTTAAAACAATCCAATGAAAAATACCTTCAACCCCTGGCATCATGTTTCACCTGGCGACAATTTGCCGGACATTGTCAACGGCATCATTGAAATACCCAAAGGTACCCGCGCCAAATACGAGCTCGATAAAGAAAGTGGCCTTTTGATATTGGACCGGGTGCTTTACTCGTCGGTGTATTATCCAGCAAACTACGGGTTCATTCCCCAGACTTATTGCGACGACAAGGACCCACTGGATATATTGGTGTTGTCACAAATTGATGTGGTGCCCATGTGTATTGTTCCTGCCAAAATAATCGGAGTCATGCGGATGCTTGACAATGGGGAGGCCGACGATAAAATCATTGCCGTAGCCGCAGGTGACCCCAGTGTGAGCCACATCAAAGACATCTCTGAGCTGCCTGCCCATTTTATTTCGGAAATGCGGAGCTTCTTTGAGGATTACAAAAAACTGGAGAACAAAACGGTAGTGGTGGAAGAGTTTCTGGATCGGGAAACGGCGATTAAGATTTTGCAGGATAGTTTTGAGTTGTATCGGGAAGTTTTTGGATAGGGGTGAGGGACACTCGGTTTGTTAGCCATAAGTTTCCCAATTAAAACCTCCATCTCCCCACATGAACCTCCTTCCCGAAGCCCAACTCATCTGGTCGCCCACTGTTGCCAACTCCCGAATGAATCGCGAAAGAAACGTCAGTGGAGTCAACAGCTACGAACAGGAGTTCAAGTTCAAACCCGAAGCATACCTCGCTGCTAAAATAGCCACATATGGCCAAGCATCCTGGCTCGACTTGTGCTGCGGGCGCGGCAATGCCTTGATTCAAACGGCCCGACACTTTGAGCACCAGGGCCAACAACACCTGCTTCAACTCACCGGAATTGACCTGGTGGATGGCTTCCAACCCATAGATAAAAACCTTACCTGTGTAGAGTTTGTATCCTCATCGCTCCTTGACTGGATGCCTACCCAAAGCTATGACCTGATTACCTGCGTACATGGTTTGCATTACCTCGGTGACAAATTAAAGGTGATTGAAACCAGTATCGCTGCCCTAAACCCATCCGGTCGATTTGTGGCAAATCTCGACTTAAACAACCTGGTCATTCAAGGCACAAATACCAGTGCTTATCTAAAAAAGTCATTCAAACAATTGGGGATTGCCTATCATGCCAGGCGAAAAGTGCTGGAGCGCGTTGGTGGACTGGCCATCAAATTCGATCTTCAATACCTTGGTGCAGACGATCATTCCGGCCCCAATTACACTGGGCAGGACGCGGTAACTTCGCATTACTCCGGGTGAAATGTACTACACAAGCCATCAACATGGAACCACTGATTTCAAGGCTAAAACAAAGCAGAATCCTTCAACTCTTCACCATTTCACTGCGCTATGTGATGGGGGCATCGTTTGTTTATGCGAGTGTTTTTAAAATTCAAGGCAAAAGGTTTATGCCTGAGCCTGGCGCAGACACTGCAGTCGATTCACTTGCTCACTTCTTTGAGGCCATGTACCAAGCCGAAATGTATTGGCATTTTATCGGCTGGGGACAGTTGATTGCCGGTTTTTTGTTGATGTCTCAAATGTTCAGCACCTTGGGCGCAGTGGCTTTTTTCACCATCGTGCTCAATATTTTTGTCATCACCCTTTCTTTTGAATCAGCCAGTATTCAAGCCATTACCTTTTTAATGCTATTGGGGACCATTTACCTACTGCTGTGGGATTGGAATAAACTCAAGTTCATCGCTCTGCCTAAGCCTCAAAATTACTTGGATAACAATGCCGAATTTTCTACCCGAAGGGTTTGGACGTATTTGGGGCTATTCTACTTTTTAGGAGTCGTTTTGTTGCGAAACGCCATGATTGGCAATCTATTATCTACTAAGTTCATTCCAACAAATTTTGTATTATTGGGTGCCGTTTTAATGCTTTTGATTGGGGGCGTAACGGTTGTTACTCAACTTGCAAAAAAATGAAAGCAGAACAAATTCAAACCCTGCACCCTATTCCAGGCAAAACCAACAAACGTATTGCCCTGGAAAAATACGAAGTGATCAAAGCGCAGATTTTAGCTATTTTGAGTCAAAATGAGTTGAC
This sequence comes from Haliscomenobacter sp., assembly GCF_965225875.1. Classification (GTDB taxonomy): domain Bacteria; phylum Bacteroidota; class Bacteroidia; order Chitinophagales; family Saprospiraceae; genus Haliscomenobacter. The sequence continues at coordinate 3,840,452 of NZ_CBDDBS010000002.1, forward strand.
CCATACCGAACTAATGGAGCAATTGTATACCAATGTAAAAGATACCTTTGAAGGTGGAGTTCAATGGTATGGGGAGACCGTGAAACTGGATTTGGAGGCAAGAAAAGTAATTGAGCGAACGAGGAGCAAACCAGAAAAGTACCGCCTCGTCAATAAGTCGGGAGAGACCGGTTTGGAAGCACCATAAAACAATCGAAAATGAAAAAAGTAAGTTTGAACCTGCTTCTTGCCTTGGCAGTTTTGAATGGCTGTACAAGTGATCCGATTGAAAAAGGAGAAGCCTGCGCGATCAAGGTTTCGGGACTTGAGTTTACCAAATCGCTCAATGGAGCAAAGTCCCAAGCCAGCGTTGAAGGCGATAGACTGGTGCTCAAAAGCAAAGCCAAATCCGACTATTTTAATGAACCCGATGGCACGATGTCGTACAGTACGGCGCCGGTTTTGCTGACAAAAATAGACAACAGCAAGCCCTTTACTTTTACGGCGAGGGTCACGCCCACCTTTACGGACACCTACGATGCAGGGGCGATGTATGTTTTTTTGAACAAAAACTGGTGGTTTAAATTTGCTTTTGAAAGAGATGAACTGAAGCGTACTCGCGCCGTAACGGTTCGAACCATTGAAACATCTGATGACAACAACCACGATGTGATTGACAGTACAAGTACCTACATGAAAATCTCTTCGGATACCAAGACCATTGGCTTTTATTATTCGCTGGATAAAAAAGCCTGGCAGCTGGTGCGTTTGTTCCGCAATGACTATCCCCTCGAAACCTGGATCGGTGTGAGCACTCAATCGCCTATCGGCAAGGGGAACAGTACAATTTTTGAAGAATTTTCCCTGAGCCAAAAAAGCATCAAGGATTTTAGGATGGGGATTTAATCCATAACTTCGCGTCAAATGGCTGAAAAAATCAAAACCAAGCCTAGACCTTGCTGACCATGATCCATAAATTTTCCATCCTTGTCCTTAGCTTATTTTTAGCAATTCCTATTTGCGCTCAGGTATCCAATTCAGACCTTGCTAAGCGGGTTCTAATAGCCCCGGAGAGTGTTTTTAAAATGTTTCGGGAAGCCGAAATGAATCCCGTGAACCATGAATTAACTGAAGTTGAACGGGCAAAAGTTGAAAAAGCTTTTGCCATTTTGCCGCCGCTTTATCAAAAAATCCTGAAAGGGCATTTACACAGCATCAGCTTTATGGACAACATGCCCAATACTGCCCTGACCTCGCCAGTGGAAAGCTCGGATTCCACGCAACTATTCAACATTACTTTTCGAGCTGGCATCCTGAATGAAACGATTTCTGAATGGGCCACTCAGAAAGAAAATACCTGTTATGACCGATCTGCCAATCCCGATTTAGCAATCAGTATTGAGGCTGGAGAGTTAGATGCACTTCAATACGTTTTATTGCACGAAGCTACCCATGTGCTGGATGCGGTTTTAAATGTTACCCCCCACCCCGAAGAAAGAGGGGCCTTGGTAGAACCTACTCCTTATACCAAAGGCATCTGGTATAAAATGAACATACCCACCAAACCCTTCATTGATTCCCTGTTGGAGAAAACCCGGTTCCGCAGTGGCAAAACGGTGCCCATTGCCCTGGCACCAGAGATTTACAAAGCCCTACGCAAAACACCCTTTGCCTCTCTTTATGGAATGGCCAGTTGGTTTGAAGACCTTGCCGAACTCGCCACCATTTATCACCTTACGCACAAAATGAATCAACCATTTCGGGTCGTGGTGAGAAAGAATAATCTTGAGCTATACAAGTTTGAACCGATGAAGAATAAAGGGGTTAAAAAAAGAATGAAACATTTGGCGTTTTTCTACAAAAGCTAAATAAAAAATAATGGATAGGCCATTAGCCGCCTTTGGCCGGGCCTCAACGTAAAAACCAATAATATGGCAACCAATATTTCAACGATTACCATCAATGCCTCCATTCAAAAAGTTTGGGACACAGTTACCCAACCGGAATGGGTGAAACTTTGGCAATATGGCAGCGATTTGATGACCACCTGGGAAGTTGGTAGCGACATCAAATTCAGCACCACCTGGGAAGACAAGGTATTCGAACAATGGGGGAAAGTTTTGGCCTTCAAACCCACCGAATTGGTGAGCTACAGTTTGTTTGCCCCCAGGCCAGGAGTGGAAGACAAACCTGAAAATTATTTCACGATGAACTATCACCTGAGTAGCGAAAATGGGCTGACCAAACTGGAAATTGTGCAGGAAGACCAACGGCCTAATGCGGTTCAGGAAGAACCACAGGGTGAAGAAAATCCGGTTTTGAAATTGTTGAAGGAGATTGCCGAAGCTGGGTGAAGAGGGTAATTTCCGAACACTATTTTGTCCAGTCTTCATATTCCTGTTGCCAATAACCCAAATGATTCCTACCCAACCATGAAACTACTGTTTGCGCTGACCATCATTTTTTTGACTTTGGGGTTGCGTGCACAAACCAATCCTTATTTGAAGGACTTGAGTGCCTTAAAAACCATCTTGCAAAAGACGCCCTCCTACAAATCACAAATAAAGGGCAAACAATTGGCCCTCTACAATGATCTCTATGATCGCTTGGCTTCAGATACGGCAAGTAAAGTGAATGGCTACAACTATTTCTACAAGCTGGCACAACTGATTTTCCCCTTGAAGGACAATCACCTTGCATTTTACCAAATTCCTGATGATGAAAATTTCAAAGACCAGGAGCGTATTGAGCAATTCATTACAAGTAAAGAATTCCAGGATTACCCCAAATATGTGGGCAATCTGGATTCCTTAAAATCAGCATTAGCCGCAAAGTCTCTTGATTCCATTGAGGGTATTTATCACTATGGCCAATATTATTCAGTTGGATTGTTCAAGAGCAGCAACAAGGAGTACACCGGGGTGGTACTGGAATCAGTGGTCCCTTTATGGCAAAAAGGGCAGGTTGCTATACATCTTTACGAATATGGTCCCAACTTGTTCAAAGCCATATACGGACACCCGCTAACTAAAAACTTCATGCTTCAGCCCATTGAAAAATATCAAAATCAGGAATTGGTCAACTCGTACTTCTACGGCTCTTATGCTCAAAGTATTTATTCAAAAAGGCTGCAACAACTTGACTTTGTCAACTTACCTAAAAATGCACCCAAGTTTGAGTTAAAACAAGTAGCTGACGACATCCAATACCTGGTCGTAAGGACTTTTCAGGTTGATCGTTCGAACGCGGAAAAGTCAGCTATCTTCCTTGATTCGATTAAAAATTCCCTGACCGCAGCAAATCTCATTTTAGACCTGAGAAACAGTGAAGGTGGTGCGAGGAGAATGGCCAGTAAATACGTCCAGCTCATCCGGAAATACACCCCCAAAAGCCATGTTTTTATTTTGATCAACAATGGAACCTTGAGCCAGGCCGAAATCCTCACCTTGCGCTTGAAAAAATTTAAAAATACCACGACTCTTGGGCAGGCAACCAAAGGGATGTTGAGCTACGGAAGCAATTACGGGAAACGGGAAAAATTGCCCAGCCAACATTTTGAGGTTTATGTAACGGATATGAAAAACCCGGCAAAATTGTTGAAGTACGAAGACGTCGGGATCAACCCGGATATTGCCCTGGATGAAGATTCTAACTGGATTGAACAGGTAATCAAAATCATCAGGGAGTTGTAAAATGTTGCAACCTGAGGGTTTGTAGCTCAAATGCATCTGAAATCTTGTAACCCGCCGCTTTATCGGCGGGCTTAAATGTACCCCCTACTCTCACATCTAACATCCTTCTAGTGGCTTGCATCCAATGATTGATGTGCGCTCTGGAAGGATGTTAGATGTGAGAGGAGGGGGTACTTGGGGCCACCCGTTGAAACAGACGGCTACAATATGTTGGATGTGATTAATGGGAATACATGGATGATAATTTTGTGTTCAAGCCATTTAAAAACCCAGAACTTATGTTAGTATTAAAAATCTCAGCGCGTTGGAAAATCAGTACGCTTGGTTTATCTTTAGCAAACGAGAGTAATGAGTGCCCAGATTTTCGTGTAATAGCCAATTGTAAAATGACACGCCTACTTGCCTTTTTACTGACTATTTTTGTTTTGACCTTTGTAGCTTGCAAAAGCAACAAGACAGAAAACGAATTGACTAAATTAGAGCAGTATATCAACAGCACGGACAGTCTGACGGGAAGCTCAAAATTATTTGATCAACTTGTCATTAACATCTTGACAGATCATTCAGAGTTTAAAGTGATAGATGATATAAAGCATTACCAAAACAACAGTTTAGGGAAACTGAAAGAGCAGACTTTCAATTTTTACAATGGCACCATAGGACAATATCCAAACTTGTCGTATGACTTAAAAATAACAGAATTCAAAACCGACCGACAGGCAGCAGTTGCATTTTGGAAAATTATTGAATTCCAAGCATGTTGTGTTCCAAACGAGGACATTATTAAACTAAAAAACTTTGAAAACCTTGGCCATTTTAAAAACAATGCATCAACCACGTTGCTTTCTGAAAACGTACTTTTTGAATTAGCAATGGGTGACAGAGAAAACATAAATAAAGAAATATCAAAATCACTTGATCGACTTTTAGAGAAAAGAAAATATTTAAAACTTGAAATTGGACAAGGTGGACCAGCAATTTGGACAAGAAAATAACAGAGCCATTGGCTATGCCATGAGGTTTGCAATGAATACACAAGTAGAATAAACCTCAGTTCTCAACCCTTAAAAATCCAACTCCCTCATGAAAGAAAAATTAAAAGGACACTTCATCTACGGAGAACCCTACCCTGACCATATAAAAGGGACATCGGTTCCATTTGAAGTGGAGTGGACCTTAATCGATGGAATCATCAATGGTATTTGTGTGGACGATGAAGGCAAAAAGGTATTTGACACCCCAGCAAGTATCCGTGGTTTTATTGACGATGACATCATCAGTTTTATTAAGCAATACCCAAAGTGTTTGGAGATAGATGAAACTGGTAACACGAGGGTATCGGATGATTTGCCTTCACCCGAAATCCATTATTACGGACTATTGATTGACAACCATTTTGAAGGCGACTGGACAATCACTACGGAGTATGTATTGGAGAATGGAGAAATTGAGTACTATGATTGCACGGGCACCTGGGAATTGTTTAAACAGCAACTTTAATCGTAAATTTAGGTGTCGAAGGAGCCTGAAGAACAAACCTAGAGTTTTAAACACGGTCAGAATCCTGACTACAACAGCCTAATAAAATGAATCAAGAAATAGCCATAAGAATCATCTTGGAAAGCCCTCCCTCGGGAGTTGACTTTGCCATTCAAAAAGGCAGCGGAAACACTTACGAAACCATTTTAAAGCAAAGATCAAGTGACAAGGATTTATCCTTTGAATTTAAAATTTCAGTTAAAGAAACCCAAACCGCTTTGCCGGATTTCAAAGGCCCCTATGTTCAAGGACCATCGAGTGAACGTTTCATTTATGTTGACATCGGTACGGCTGCTGGGCAATTCGATTCGGTCTGGACGCGTCGCTTGAAAGTCCCTTTGAGAGACATTTCCGCTGAAACCATCCAACAACTGTTGGCTGATTCTTCTCTGGTTCTGGAAACGAAAGTACCGGGAACGGGTAAAGACGGTGGGCCAAATTGTGCAACGGTAAAACCTTTCCCTGGCTGGCATTTGAGCATAAACTCTTAAAGGCTAATAAAATTCACCCCAAAATCCCTGGTTTTCACAACTCCGTAACAAGTCCTCTCCCAAAATCGCCGTACGTTGTGGGATAAGAGATGCTATGTTAGAATCTCTTAAATCATCCACACCATGAAAACCACTATTTTAACCCTCGCTACCCTGCTCTTCTGCATGGTTATTTTTGCCCAAAACAAATACTCCCAGGAGACCCTCGACAAGATCAAAGAGGTGGAGAACAACATTACTGGGCAGGTTATCCTGAACGATGCCCGCCCCAGCACCATTGCCGAAAAGATGGCTAAAAACAAGGTCAAAGGCTTGAGCATTGCGGTTATTCAGGATTACAAAATCGCCTGGGCAAAAGGTTACGGCTGGGCCGATGAAGCTGAAAAACGGCCAATGACTACGGAAACCTTGTTTGAACCCGGTTCCATCAGCAAAACATTGAATGCTTTGGGCATTTTAAAACTGGCACAGGAGAAAAAACTCGACCTCTACGCCGACATCAATACCTATTTAAAATCCTGGAAATTTCCTTACGATTCCTTGTCAAAAGGCAAAAAAATCACTCTGGCCAACCTGTTGAGCCATACCGGAGGATTATCCACACATGGCTTTCCGGGGCACAACATCAAAGGGGACATACCCACAGTGATCGAGGTCCTGGATGGCAAATCTCCGGCAGTCACCCCAGCGGTGCGGAGTTTATTTGAACCCGATTTGAAGTACCAGTATTCCGGTGGAGGTACGACCATCGCTCAAATGATCCTCACCGACCTGACCCAGCAGGACTACGCTACCTGGATGTACGAAAATGTGTTGAAACCCATCGGAATGGTCAACAGCACCTATGCCCAGCCGCCCGCAAAAAACAAGCGTCAATTGTGTGCCACCGCCTACCTCAGCGATGGTTCACCGCTTTTGGGCAAATTCCACGTTTATCCTGAGCAGGCTGCGGCGGGTTTGTGGATGACGCCCAGCGATTTGTGCAATTACATCATCGACATGCAGTTAGCCTACCAAGGCAAGCCCTCCAAGGTGTTGAGTCCGGAAATGGTGAAACTGCACCTGACCCCTTACCACAACGAATCAGCAGCCATGGGTACTTTTATCAATGACCTCAATGGGGCCAAATATTTTGAACATGGCGCGGGCAATGACGGTTTTCGCGGACAATTTTACGGTAGCCTGGAAGGGGGCTATGGTGTAGCTATCTTTGTGAACAGCGACAATGGAGAGATCATGTACGATGTGATCCAAAGTGTTGCCAAAGCCTACAACTGGAAGAATTTTTACCGGGAACCACAAAAGCGAAAAACCGAAAAAAGTATTGAGGTTTACGATCAGGTCATAAAAAACTACGAGGGCATTTATGTTTACGACGATACCTGGGCCGCTATAGGCAAAAGAGACAATGAATACCATTTTTACGCAAACCGCATGCCCGTAAAAATGCATTTTACCAGTCCCACTCGTTTTTACAATGAAGAATTCTCGGCGGTAAAAGAAATGTTGAAAGACGACAAAGGAAACATCCTGGGCTATACCCGCACGGTGGATGGCAAAGTATTTCCCAATGCCACCAAAATTGGCAGTTTGGACACCCTCAAGTTGAAAAACGAACTGTTTGGCGAGATTGGCTGGTATTTTTTCGAGAATAAAAACTACCCGCAAGCACTGGCTTTTTTCAAGCGGGGCGCGCAGGTTTACCCCGAAGACCTCAACATGCTGATGAATTCGGCGCACATGTATTTGCTAACGCAGGATTACCAAAGCGCCCTGGACATTCATAAAGCACACCTGAGGGATATGGTTAGGCCCGGGTACAGTTGGGTAAATTTGTTGCAGGAAGACTTTGCTTACCTCAAAGAGCACCGCCAGGATGTGAAGCTTTTTGAAAAGCTTTTTGCGGAGTTGAAGATCAAAAAGCCGAAAGGGTATTGAGGATATCGGTTGGGATAAGTCTATTTATCTTGATTTGTTGTTGACATTGATCATTTTACTATGCTCAATGTCAACAACAATTCCAACCAGAGGCGTTTGTGCGCAATCAACAAGTTTAAAAAACCGCAAAAACATCCTCGAACTCACTCTCCTTGATTATTTTGTTCAAGCCAGCATGCCAATGATAAATCCCCACCCAATGCAACCCCGCACCTGGCAAATGCTTCCGAGCAAACCGCGCCGCTGCCAACAGCTCCGCATACCCACAGGTCTCAATCCGCAGCAAATCGCCCTGGTACAAATAATGCCCCTTGAGATAAGTACTTTTTTGCACGCGAAAGCGCTGCGGATCGATCTGTTCAAAACGGGCATCGCCACGTAGGTCTTCTACCCGCAGCTCGTTCAACAGTCGAATCATCTCTCCCTCCCGAAACAAGACGCCCCAACTAAAGGCTGGCAGCACCACATCCAGCGGCAAGGGATACTTTGGAAAAGGCGCATAAGCCTCAACTGCTGATTGGGAAAAAATGGAATTCTCCTCCTCCCAGCTTTCCAGTTCACCCACGTTGTACAACATGAGTGTACCGCTGCTCACGGGAGGAACACCCGTGCGGTGGGGGTATTTGTATTGGTGCAAGCGGATGGTGGCGGAAAGTAAGCACTTGCGCTGTGCCAGTTTTTCGCTTAGTTTTTCCAAAAAAGCAAAATAGACCCGGCGGCTGCTGGCCGTCCAATCGCAGTCGATTTGTATTTCGGATAGGCTTGGCTTACCCAGGGGCTTGGCCAAAGCGTCGATTTTGGCAATGATCTTTTGTGCCAAAGTCTCCACTTGTGACTCACTTTCTACGTGCCCCCAGGTGCGATTCGTGATGTAAATGACGGGAACCAATTCCAGCTTTTTCAACCCGGCGGTATCGATTTGAATGCTGGCGAGAGGGACAATTTGGCCTTGGCCTTCGTCCCAGTCTACGTCAAAAAACTTGGCGTACAATCTTGAAACTCGAAGCTTTTGTAAGCTTTTTTGCTCAGTTGGGCTGATCGACAAATTGGTTTGCCAATGGTAAAATGCGCGGTGCACCTGCGGTTTGGGTTGGCAGGCGCTGATGAACAGGGCAAGGCTTAAAACGAGGAGTTCAAAACCAAATATTCGGTTTGCCATAGGTCCTTGAAAGAGGTTTTGGCCTTCAGTGCCCCTTCGGTGCCTGTGGTTTCTTAGGTGGTGAAGCAATGATTTTTTTCACCACCTAAGAAACCACAGGCACCGAAGGGGCACCTTAGAGATCATGCATCACTTATAAAAGATAGGTCACCTAAAACTAGTTTCAAGCGGGCACTCACTTCACCCGCACAAATTCAATGTTCCAAGCCCGACCCGTCGTAAATTTAAAACCCGTCACCTTCCCCTTTTTATCAAATACAAACTCCAGCAACTCCCCCTGCTCATTCTTGAAGGTGTTCTTGTAATAAGGTGTCAGTTTTTGATCCAAATCCGGCAGCAAAAAAGTTTCCAGCGCCCCATTTTTCATCCGAACCTCGTAGGTTGCATCTGCTTCGCTGCTGCGGTAAGTACCCACAAAAGCCAACAAGTCCTTCTCGCTGGGCTGGAAAGCCGCTTTTTTCTGGAAGCTCACTGTGTCGCCGTTGGTGCTGTAGGCAATGTATTTGTTGCCCGAAAATTCCAGGCGGGTACTGCCCTGAAAGAAGGTATTCTCCTTGGTCGCCTGCAAAACCTGCCCGCCTTTGGTGCGTAGCAGGCCATCTTTTACCTCCAATTCGGTGACGTTGTCGTTGCGCACGCAACGGTAGAGCCCAGCTTTAGCTTGGAGGGAAGCTTCATCAGGAACAATCGTGCCCAACATCGGCTCACTGGAAGTTCTTTCTCCAAAAAACACGGCTGCCACCTTCATCCCAACATCCACGGGGCCAACCATCGCCGAATTGCTCAAAAAGGCAATCGATAAATCCTGCGCCGGATAATAAGCCAGCCAGGCCCGGTATCCGGCGGTGGCACCACTGTGGCTGATTTCCTTGAAGCCATTAAAATCCCCAATATTCAATCCTGCTGCATATCCAATGGTCACGCCATAATTGAGGATGCCGCGGGTTTGCTGCAATTCTGAGAGGGCTTTGCCACCCACGATCTGGCTTTTGTGGTTTTGATTCCAAAGCATCAGGTCGCCAGTGGTGGTCAGGAGGCCACCGTTACCGTGCACCATTTCAAAGGGCATGTTTTGCAGGAAGTTGTTGCCAAAACCGGAATAGGCAATGGCGCGATTGGGCACAATTTTGCGGTAATCGTCGCGCCATTGGGTGTTTTTCATGCCTAAAGGACCAAAAATGCGCTGCTTGCAAAACTCGGCAAAAGCCATCCCACTGACTCGATCCACGATGATGGCCATCAGGTTGTAGCCCGAGTTGCAGTAGTTGTACTGATCGCCCGGCGGGAAATTCAAGCGTTTTTGTCGCGACAAAATCTCCAGCACGTGCGCGTGGGTGTAGGTACGTTTGCCTCGCGGCCATCCGCCCACACCTACTACCGAGCCCCAGTCGCGCAAGCCGCTGGTATGGGTCATCAGGTGGCGGATTTTGATGGTGGGGCCGTAGTTGGGAATTTCAGGGAGGTATTTGCGGATGTCGTCGTCGAGGCTGAGCTTGCCGTCTTGCACCAATAGCAGAATGGCCGCTGCCGTAAATTGTTTGGAAACGGAACCTGCCTCAAACACGGTTTCGGGGGTATTGGGAATGTTGTGCTCCAAATCAGCCATGCCAAAGCCGGAGTTGTAAAGGGTTTGATCACGGCGTACTACGGTCAGGACGCCACCAGGGCCCTTGGTATTCCAGGTGCTAAAAATGGCGTCAATTTTTTTGAGGGTATCGGCGAGGGTAGGGGCTTGGGCAGAAATACTGATGGCCCAGAGGCTCAGGAATAGGAAGCATAAGTTTGGTTTGTAGTGTTTTGGCATAGTGGTGTTTTGTGGTGATGAAAAGGCTAAGGTCAAATTTAGGGATAAAATGGCTTTTAAACGACAGAGGTATATCTTAAGTGCCTTGGGTTTCTAAGGTGGTGAAAATATGTTCCGCTAGGTTTTTTTACCACTTTAGAAACCTAAGGCACTTAAGATACACCTCTGTCATAGAGGCACCAAATAATGAAATTTGTTTACCCAACGCCGTGCCCCGTCACCATTCTTCAACTTTCCTTCCCAATTCCCCAAAAAACGGGTACTTTTGCCTCCCGAAACCAACTTTCAACAGCAACATGCCGCGCTTTTCAACGCTTACCCAAGTTCAAAACGCCATTCAGAGCGGGGAAACTACCTTGGTAGACCTGGTACATTATTATTTGTATAAAATTGAGGAAAACCGAGCACTCAACATTTACGTAGAAGTATTTGAAGAAGAAGCCTTGGAAAAAGCCCGGCAATTGGAACAAAAATACCGTGAAAATCCGACTCAGGTGGGTCGGCTCTTCGGCGCAATTGTTTCCATCAAAGACGTGATTTGTTACCAGGGACATACCGTTACGGCGGGCTCCAAAATTTTGAGTGGCTTCCAATCCCTGTTTTCGGCCACTGCCGTTGAACGCCTCTTGGCGGAAGACGCCATCATCATTGGGCGCACCAACTGCGATGAATTTGCGATGGGTTCCACCAATGAAACCTCTTATTATGGCCCGGTGCGCAATGCTGCCGATCCAACCAAAGTCCCCGGCGGTTCTTCAGGCGGCTCGGCGGTTTCGGTACAAGCCGACACTTGTCTTTTGGCCTTGGGTTCCGATACGGGTGGTTCGGTGCGTCAACCTGCTGCCTTGTGTGGCGTCATTGGTATGAAGCCTACCTATGGTCGGATTTCCCGCCACGGCCTGCTAGCTTACGGCTCTTCCTTTGACCAGATTGGAATTTTGGGTCACAACGTGGATGATATTGCGCTGACCCTGGAAATCATCGCAGGGCCGGATGAATTTGATGCCACCAGTAGCCAAAATCCAGTTCCGGCCTATAGTCAGCTTTTGGGTGCAAAAGGTCCAGTGAAAATAGCTTATTTTGATACCGCAGTACACCATCCCAAGCTGGATCCGGGCATTCAGGCCCAGTGTCTGCGCATGATCGACTGGCTTAAAGCGCAAGGCCATACCGTAGAAAGTGTCCCTTTTGATTACCTCGACTACATCATTCCTGCTTATTACGTCTTGACCACCGCCGAAGCCTCTTCCAATTTGTCGCGTTACGATGGCATTCGCTTTGGCTACCGCAGTCCAAATGCCAAAACCTTGGAGGAAACCTATAAAAAGTCGCGCTCGGAAGGTTTTGGACAAGAGGTCAAGCGCCGGATCATGTTGGGTGCTTTTGTATTGAGTTCAGGGTATTACGATGCCTATTACACCAAGGCACAGAAAGTTCGGCGTTTGATCACCGAACAAACCGACGCCATTTTTGCGGAATACGACTTTTTGTTGATGCCCGCTGCGCCCACTCCTGCATGGAACCTCGGGGAGTCACTGGAAGACCCGGTGGCGATGTACCTGGCGGATATTTTTACCGTACAGGCCAATATGGTCGGCATCCCGGGCATTGCCCTCCCCGTAGGCACCCACGAATCGGGCCTGCCCGTAGGTTTGCAGTTTATGGCTGGAAAACTTCAAGAAGCTGAACTGCTGGCTTTTGCCAAACAAGTTTCAGAAAGCTATCCGCAACTGTAACTTTTATTTGATAATTATTTCTATATTTCACTCGTCAATGTAAGTGGTTGAACAGTATTAATCGACAGAATTTGACGCAGATATTTTGGGTTTCAACGACTTATTTTTGAAGCGCAATGCAACGTATTGTAATGAAAAAATAAGGAAGATGAAATTCAAAAGATCAAGTCAAAAATGTCGATTAATGCTGTTCAACCACTTAACATCCTAATAACCGTAAAACATCTTGCGATGAAAAAGTTACTATTGCTTTTGGTGCTTAGTTTTGCTGCCTTTCAATTCCAGGCGCAAGCACAAAGCGGAATGAGTGAAAAGGAGAAAAAAGAAGCGGCAAAAGAAGCTGCTGAGGCCAAAAAAGAGGCCGCCAAGGATAAAGAAGAAGCCGCCAAAATAGCTGCCGAAGAAAAAGAAGAAGCGGCTCGATTGGCCCAAAAAGAAAAAGAGGCAGCGGCCAAGGCAAAAGCGGATGCAGCCAAAGAAGCCGCAAAAAACAAAGCGCTGAGCGCCAAAGAAAAAGAGAAAGCCAAAAAAGACGCAGCTAAAGCCAAGGAAAAGGCCAAAAAAGAAGCGGCTAAAACCAAAGCCCTAGCAGCAAAAGAAAAAGAGCGCGCCAAAGCAGACGCGGCCAAAGAAAAAGAAGATGCCAAAAAAGAAGCCGAAAAAATGAAGGAAATGGAGATGAAGGCCAAGGAGAAAGCGGCTAAGGAAGCAAAGAAAAACGACTAGGAAATAGGGTTGAGCAAAAAGCAAGTTTAATCTTTGCTCAATTCAAGTCATAAATTAGGAGTCATTCCGAATTTTTGAAAATTCAAAATCGGGCTAAAATCTAACCGCGGAGCGGTTGAATTTTGAATAGCCCCGGTCGTCCGGGGTAAATAGTAGGGCCAAATTGCTTGCAACCACGGCAGTGGTTGAACTCAATTGAGGAAGAAATTCAACCGCATCCGCGGTTGCGAAACCTTCTGCTGCCGATTGACCCCGGACGACCGGGGCTATTCAAAATTCAACCGCTTTCGCGGTTCGTTCTCCAATAAATTGAGATGACTCCTGCTTTTGTTGCACCTCAATAGCTGACTTGTTGACCAAAAACAAAACCTCAACATGCTCCTCGATACTTCCCCTATTGCCATCACCGTTCTCCTTACCTGGCTTCTCCACCTCATCATTGCGTTCTGGTTCAAAATTCGGATTAAAGGTATCCACACTTATTATGAGGGGCTTTGGAAAATCCTGGCTTATGTGGGGCTCACACTGACCGCCATTGAAATTTTTCACATTGCTTTACCCGTAATTTCTGGGTACATCTTTGAACTAATGGCTTTTAAAGCTAGGCTTTACAGTCCCTGGTTTAACTGGATGTTGGGTGTGGATGTATTGGCTCCGCTATTGTTTTGTTTCAATTTTTGGCCTTGGTTTAGGAACAACAAGTTTTTTAGAAACTTTCAATTGCTTGTAATGCTGACCATTTTTTTAACCAGATTAGCTTGGGGCAACGATTTTGCCATCAGCATTGTTCCCGGCTGGCATACCACGATAGATTTTCTGAGTTTCCCACTTACCCTTTTGATTACTAGTGTATTAATTTGGTGGCTCAAACGCCGGATTTTGAAAAAAGAAAGCCATTGATAGACTCACCCAGCTGAATAATGTAGCGATAAACTTTTTACCCAAACTCAACTAAGCACAATCCGCCGCTGTTATTCTCCACATTCTACCGTACCTTTGCGGCCGAATTCGTCAACCAACACATACAATGAGCGAGATTATCAAACACGAATGTGGTATTGCTCTCATTCGTTTACTTCAGCCCTTGGAATACTATCAAAAAAAGTACGGAACTGCACTGTACGGGCTAGAAAAACTGAAACTACTCCTCCAAAAACAACGCAACCGAGGCCAGGACGGAGTTGGCGTTGCCACCATCAAACTGGATCCCAAGCCGGGCACCAAATACATCAGCCGCAAACGCAACGTTACTCCAAACAACTACCTCACCGAGCTTTTTGAAGAAATCTGGAGCAAACACTTCCGCCACCTCAGCGACGAGCAACTGAGCGACGCGCCCTGGATGAAAGACAATCTCCCCTACGTCGGTGAGCTGCTCCTGGGCCACCTGCGCTACGGCACCCACGGCGACAACAGCATCGAAACCTGTCACCCTTTCTTGCGCCAAAACAACTGGATCAACCGGAACCTCCTCCTGGCCGGCAACTTCAACCTGACCAACGTAGACGAATTATTCCAGGAGTTGGTAGAGTTGGGCCAATACCCCAAGGAAAAATCTGACACGGTTACGGTTTTGGAAAAAATTGGCCACTTTCTCGATGACGAAGTACAACGCCTCCACACCTGGTTCAAGCCCGATGGCTACACCAACATGGAGATCAACGATTATATTTTTGAACAACTGGACATTCAGCGCCTATTGCGCCGTGCCAGCAAACGCTTCGACGGCGGTTACGTCATGTGTGGCTTGATCGGCCATGGCGACGCTTTTGTGATGCGCGACCCCAATGGCATTCGCCCCGCATTTTATTACCACGATGATGAAATTGTGGTGGTGGCTTCAGAGCGACCAGCCATTCAAACTGCACTGGATGTGCACATCAGCAGTGTCAAAGAGGTTACCCCCGGGCATGCCCTGATCATCAAAAAGGGCGGTAAGGTGGAAGAGTTGCCCTTTACCGACACCAGCGAACGGCACTGCTGTTCCTTTGAGCGCATCTACTTCTCCCGTGGCAACGACCGCGACATTTACCTGGAGCGCAAAAAGCTGGGCAATCAGTTGGTAAAGCCCATCCTGGAAGCCGTGGATTACGATTTTGAAAATACTGTTTTTTCCTTCATTCCCAATACCGCCGAAACGGCCTTTATGGGCATGATCGAAGGTTTGTACGAAAACCTGGACTCGATTCGGGAGAAAAAACTGATCAAAGCGCTCGAAGAAGGCAAGCTGAAGCCCAAGAAGATTGAAAAAATCATGGCGCAAAAGCCACGCATCGAACGCTTGGTGGTCAAGGACGAAAAGGTGCGCACCTTCATCGCGGATACCACTGCCCGGGGCCGTTTGGTTTCCCATGTATACGACGTCACCTACGGCCTGGTGCACAACGATCAGGATACCCTGGTGCTGATGGACGACTCCATTGTGCGGGGCACTACACTCCGGGACAGCATCATTGAAATTGCTTCCCGCTTGCGCCCGAAAAAAATCATCGTGGTTTCTTCCGCGCCCCAAATTCGCTACCCGGATTGTTACGGCATCGACATGTCGAAAATGGGTGAGTTTGTAGCTTTCAAAGCGTTGGTGGAATTGCTGAAGCAGGACAAGCGGGCACACTTGCTGGATGAGGCTTACCAGCGTTGTAAGGCACAAGAAAACTTGCCTAAGGAATTGATCCGCAATGAGGTACAAAGCCTTTACGACCTGTATACCGACGAGCAAATTTCCAAACAGATCGCCAAGATTGTTACCCCAAAAGGCATTAAGCCTAAAATTGAGGTGATTTACCAGAGCGTAGCGGGTTTGCACGAGGCTTGCCCCAACAACAATGGTGATTGGTATTTTTCTGGAAATTATCCTACCCCTGGCGGGAACAAAGTGGTGAATCGTGCATTTATCAACTACATGGAAAAGCGCGACGAGCGGGCTTACTAGCCTTTCTTGAGTGGCTCTTCGGTGTCTAAAGTTTCTAAGGTGGTGAAAAAGAACATGTGTAGAGAAGCATTTTTCACCACCTTAGAAACCTCAGGCACTCAAAAATCACCTAAGCGGCAATAAAGATTACATTTAGAAAATCTTATGGAGAAAAAAATCATCATCGTTGGCGCAGGTGTAGCAGGCCTGATCGCCGCAAAGCACTGTGAAGAAAAAGGCTACCAACCCTTGATTTTGGAAGCAAGCGATCGGGCTGGTGGGCGCGTTAAAACGGATCAGATAGATGGTTTTTTACTCGATCATGGCTTCCAGGTCTTGCTCACGGACTACGCCGAAGTGCAGCGTTACCTCGATTTGGACAAACTCAATTTGCGGCACTTTCAACCCGGTGCAGCGATTTATTCAGCCGGGCGTTCTTTCCGCTTTTCTGACCCCCTACGCGATCCATCCCAACTTTGGACGGCGCTGTTTTCGCCAATTGGATCGCTGTGGGACAAAATCAAAATCTGGCAACTTAACCGCCAATTACAAAGTACGCCCCGCGAACAAATTTTTGATGGGAGCCCCCAATCCACCCTCGATTTTTTGCGCCAATACGGTTTCAGTGAGCGGATCATTCAGCAATTCTTCCGGCCTTTTTTTGGGGGAATTTTTTTGGAAAATGACCTGAGCACCCCTGCTACAATGTTTCGCTTTGTGTTCAAAATGTTTGGCAAAGGGTATGCCGCCATCCCCGCCAAAGGAATGGAGGAAGTGGTTAAACAACTTCAGGCAAAGCTCCAACAGAGCACATTCCGTTTCAACACGCCCGTACAAGAAATTCAGGAAAACTACCTGATCACCCAGACTGGCGAACGGCTGGATTTCGATAAGGTCATCGTTACTGGCAATCCCACGAATTTGATTCCGGGCCTACGTGGCCAAACTCAAGCCTATCAGGGCACTTACAACCTTTATTTTGCTGCCAATTTCAGTCCCCTCCAGGCTCCCCTTATTGGTCTGATTGCCGATGGAGATAACCCCATCAACAGTTTTTGTGTGTTGAGTGAGGTGTCGGCGGCTTATGCTCCGGCGGGGAAGGTGTTGATTTCGGTTTCACTCAAATCGGATACCATTGCGACGCCGGAAACAGTAAGTGCAGCATTGAAAAAAGTACTAAATCGGGCTGATCTGGAATTGACCCACCTCAAAACCTTTCACATCCCCGAGTCTTTACCCATTGTGGAGGAATTGCGTTATGCCATCCCAAGTACGCAGTATGCGCTGAACAACAACATCATCTTGGCAGGGGATCAGCTATTGAATGCGTCTTTGGATGCGGCCATGCGGAGTGGGAGGGATGCGGTGGCGAATGTGTGATATTCCTCCAGGGGATTGTTGTTGTTTTGGGCGAATTCTGCTATTTTGGTTGTTCTAAAACCTCAATTTATGTCCAGCACAACACCTTCCAAGACCAAACTTTGGCTCAAACGCCTCGGCATCGGCGGTTTCCTTTTTTTCCTGATCAAAGGCTTGATTTGGTTGGGCGTGTTTCTGGTGGTGTTTTTTCAAAAATGCAACTAGAGATCTTTCTCCGGTCCCGCCAAATCCAGAATCATAATCTTCTGCCAAATCTTATTCGACAGGCCCTGCGTCAAAGACTCTATGTCATTCACCGCGTCCAACACCACCGGATCATCCAGGAATTGTACGTGCAAGGCCGCCAATTTGCTGGTCAGCGAGAGCATTTCCGAGCAATATTCCAGATAGCGGGTCAATTGATAGGGCGTCATGGTGCGCTGAGGCGAAGACTCCGTCGGTTTGAAACTGGTACCTGCCAGAATAATGGCCGGGTCCTTGGTCAATTGGTGCATGTCGACTACGTGGGCCAAACTGCGCAATGCATGCAGCGAACGCAAGGCAAGGCTACGTTTGTAGCGCATTTCGATGCTCCCCAAAAAGAAGATGGCGATGGATAAAAAGATGATCTCGTTGATGCCCGCTTCCAGCCCTTGTAAAAAATCGCTCCAGCCGTTGGTCTCGTTGGACAGTTTTTGCACACTTTGCCAGGCCAGAACCGAAACGACTACTACGAGAACAAGGATGGAAACAGCTGTCAGAGTGCGCAATGCCCACATCGGTTGGTGCAAACGTGGGTAGATGTGGATGCCATATTGCCCCAATTCCGTCAACTCTTTGCTCACCTTACCCAAACCTGCCTCCGGAAAACGCTCTGCAATCCGCGCTTGCAATTTGCGCAAAGTGATCATCAACATCTCCGGGCGCAGTTCGCTGAACTTGCCTTTGGGTAAGGGTTGATCCCATTCTTTGCCGAGTAGCCAGGTGATCCAGCGCATCCGTGTAGAGCTTAAGGGTTAAAACTAAAGGCATCGCGATCCTGCAAGAAAGCAAATTTTTGCCGAAAACGATCCTGATCTGCTTTGGATAGGGTAGCGGTGTACACATCCTCCGTGTGCGAAACCCGGTACAAGACCTCCCCCGCATAATCGTGCAGTACGGTATCGCCAGAATATTGGATGCCTTTGCCGTCGGTACCGACACAATTTACACCTATAGTATATGCCTGGTTCTCAATGGCACGGGCCGTCAGCAACTGCTGCCAGGCATAACTTCGAATCTCCGGGAAATTGGCTACGTACAACAGCAAGTCATACCCCTGGGTATTGCGGCTCCACACCGGGAAGCGCAAATCGTAACAAATCAGGGGCATAATCCGCCAGCCCTTCCACTCCACGATCAAATGTTTTTGACCTGGAGTGTAATGCTCATGCTCCCCGGCTAGCGTAAACAGGTGTCGCTTATCGTAGGTGTAAAGTTGCCCATCGGGCTGCATCCAAACGAGGCGGTTGAAATACTGGCCGTTTTCGGTAGCGATGAAACTCCCGGTGATGGCCGCCTGTTTGTTGCGTGCTTGCTCCGCTAGCCACTGCATGGTCGGCCCATCCATTGGTTCGGCCAGGGTTTCCGGGCTCATGCTGAAACCCGTAGTAAACATTTCAGGCAATACAATCAAATCCGTTGGCTCCTGTAGTGCCGCCAGTTTTTCGCTGAAATAAGCGCGGTTGGCTTCCGGGTTTTCCCAGTTTAGTCGTGCCTGGATCAGGGTTACAAACATGGTATTATGGTATTAGACTAATCTACAATCATCTCGACCCGATCCAACTCCTGCTGGCGGATATTTGTCGGCAATTCCCGGAACTCGTATTGCTGGTTGCGCAATTTGGGCTCATACCCCGCTTCCCGAATGGCGTCCTGAATGCCTTGAGCGGTAAAGCGGAAACGCGCACCAGCAGCCGAAACCACATTTTCTTCAATCATGATGCTGCCAAAATCGTTGGCACCAGCGTGCAAACAGATCTGCGCTACTTGTTTGCCCACGGTTAGCCAGGAAGCCTGGATGTTGATCACATTGGGCAACATGATGCGGCTGATGGCAATCATGCGTACGTATTCATCACCAGTAACGGTGTTGCGGGCGCGTTTGAGTTTTTTAAGGATGGTGTCCTCATCCATGAATGGCCAGGGAATGAAGGCCAGGAAACCTTTGGCATCAGCTGGTTTTTCGGCTTGCACCTCGCGGATTTTGACCAGGTGTTCCATCCGCTCCAGGTTGGTTTCGATGTGGCCAAACATCATTGTGGCCGAAGTGGTAAGGTGCAACTGGTGCGCAGCCCGCATGACGTCGAGCCATTCCTGAGCACCACACTTGCCTTTGGAGATGAGGCGACGCACCCGGTCGTCCAAAATTTCAGCCCCAGCCCCCGGCAAACTATCCAATCCTGACTCTTTCAAAGCTTTCAACACCTCATAATGCGTCGACTTTGCCAACTTCGTGATGTGTGCCACTTCAGGCGGCCCCAAAGCATGGAGTTTCAAATTGGGATACAGGGATTTGAGCTCACGAAACAATCCAGTGTAATACTCCAAGCCCAGATCCGGGTGATGGCCACCTTGTAGCAATAGCTGCTCTCCACCAAAGGCGAAGGTCTCTTCAATTTTTTGCTTGTACTCTTCTATCGAAGTCACATAGGATTCTCCGTGCCCCGGACGGCGGTAGAAGTTACAAAATTTACAATTGGCCAAACATACGTTGGTCGTATTGGAGTTGCGATCGATGATCCAGGTGACGTGATTGCCCGGCACTTGTTTGCGCCGCAATTGGTGCGCTACGTACATCAAGTCGGCCGTAGGGGCTTGTTCAAACAAGAACTGGCCTTCCTCGGCGGACAAAAAATCGAAGCGCAGCGCTCTTTGCAATAATTCTTCTGTATGCATGGACAATGGTTTGCTTTGCAAAAGAACAAAATTACAAAACCCTGGTTTTACTAATAGGGTTTTATTTTTCATTTTTTTCTGAAAGCTATGAAAAATAAAAAATTAAACCCTAGTCGCACAAAAACTGTTCAGAATCAAAAACATTGCTTATATTTGCACCCAAGTTGGAAAAAACACTTCAAAAGAGGGAATCACACATGGTTCCCTCTTTTGCGTGTATAAGGGCTTGTACTTTGCTTTTTTGCTTAAAAACAAACAAGCAGGATCAATGAAAATAATATGATTACCGATCAGATTGAAGAACTCTTACAGGAAAAATTTCAGGAACCGGAATTCGCGGATTGTTTCACAGTCGAAATCAAACTGGAAGGCGGCAAACAGCTGGAAGTTTTTGTCGATAGCGATTCGGGAATTACCCTGGAAAAGTGCCAACGCATCCACCGCTTTTTGGAATCCCATCTGGATACCAATGGCTGGTTGGGCGAAGATTATGGGCTGGATGTTTCCTCACCAGGAATTTTTCGTCCACTGAAGTTTGCCCGGCAGTATACGCGCAACCTTGGCCGTACCCTCGAAGTACAACTCAGCGAAGGCGAAGGCAAAACCGGCATCCTGAAAACCGTGAACCCCGAATCCATTGTTCTGGAAGAAGAGATCAAATGGAAAGAAGGGAAAAAGAACATGAAAGGGACGATCCAAACGGTGATTCCCTTTGAGCATATTGTCAAGGCAGTTGTGAAGCTCAGTTTTTAATAAAGTTGAGGAGTTGAGGAGTTGAGGAGTTGAGAATGGTCGCGGTCCAAAACCGAAGTGCTGTTCTCAACTCCTCAACTTCTCAACTTCTCAACTCCTAAACTTTTATTGCAATGAATCTGGTAGACACTTTCTCGGAATTTAAAGCTGGGAAGAACATAGACCGCCCGACTATGGCGCGGGTACTGGAGGATGTATTTCGTACCCTGATCAAGAAGAAATTTGGGTCAGACGACAATTTTAACGTAATTGTCAATACACAAAACGGTGACTTGGAACTTTGGCGGGTACGCGAAATTGTACCCGACGGTGAGGTTACCGACGACCGTGCGCAAATCTCCATTTCCGAAGCCCTCTCGATTGACGAAGACTACGAAATTGGCGAAGAGTGTTACGAACGCCTGCAATTGGAAGACTTTGGTCGCCGTGCCATCATGGCTGCCCGTCAAACGCTCATTTCCAGAATCATGGAATTGGAAAAAGACGAGGTATACAAGAGCTACTCCGAGCGCATCGGCGAAGTAATTGTAGGGGAAATTCACCAAATCCTGAAGAAAGAATTTTTGGTGGTCGACGACGCTACCGGTAACGAACTCGTATTGCCCCGCACCGAAACCATCAAAGCCGACTTCTTCCGCAAAGGAGATATGGTCAAAGGTATCATTCGCCGGGTAGAATTGCGCAACAACACCCCCATCGTGGTGATGTCGCGTACCGACAATGCTTTCCTGGAAAAATTGCTGGAAGCAGAAGTACCCGAGATTGAAGATGGCCTGATCAGCATCAAAAGAATTGTACGCCTGCCTGGCGAACGCGCCAAGGTAGCCGTAGAATCATACGACGACCGCATCGACCCCGTAGGGGCTTGCGTAGGGATGAAAGGTTCACGGATTCATGGCATTGTGCGGGAATTGAACAATGAAAACATCGACATTGTTAACTACACCAACAATGCAAGTTTGTACATCCAGCGCGCCCTCACCCCGGCTAAAGTAAGCCGCATTGAGTTGAATACCGAAACCAACCACGCGGATGTTTACCTCGAACCAGACCAGGTATCCCTGGCCATCGGCAAAAGTGGAACCAATATCAAACTGGCCAGCCAATTGACTGGCTACGAAATTGATGTTTACCGCAACAATACTGACGAATACGAAATCGACGACGTGGATCTCGACGAATTCGGCGACGAAATTGAACCTTGGATCATCGAAGCCCTCCAGGCCATTGGTTGCGACACTGCCCGCAGTGTACTGAGCCTCAGCAAAGCTGAATTGCTCCGCCGCACCGACCTTGAAGAGGAAACGGTTGATGAAATCCTACGCGTTCTGGCCGCTGAATTTGAAGAAGGAGAAAATAATTAAGTTCCGTTTTCGGGAACTTTATAGCCTAACTTAGTCTTATGTTGCTGTACAACTAGGCTCGTTGGGCAAGGGAAAGTCATTGAAGTATATTTTTTCAAAGATAATCTGTGGAAAAATCGGATTTGCTTTACTTTCAATGGTTTTCCCTTATCTTTGTGCCAGTTTTCTAAATTTTTCGAATGTCAAGAGTTTTAGTTAAGATTGCTAGGGACTTAAATGTCGGTACGGCTACTATTGTGGAACACCTCAATAGTAAGGGCTTTGATATTGAAAACAAGCCCAACGCCAAGATTACCGATGGTATGTACGATGAATTGACGCGCCATTTTCAAAAGTCAATCGAAATCAAAGACGCTGCCAAAAATGTCAATATTGGTTCTGTCCGGCCCAAGCCGGAAGTAGCGGAGCACACTACGCCCGTTAAAGAGAAATCAAGCGAAGAAGACAGCGAACCCAAAAACGAAGTGGAGAGTGAAAGCCACCGCTTCAAATTGCAAAAGCCGGTTGTTTTGGGTAAGATTGACTTGAGCGAGCGGCTCAAGCAGCGCATTGAAAAAACTACGCCCAGTAATGAACCTGCCAACAAGCGCAAGGAAGATACTCCTGCGCCCATTGAGGAGAAGTCCATTCCACGCGAAGAGGTTGCTGCTCCAGTAGAAGAAAAACGAACACCCGAGCCAGCCAAAGAAAAGCCTCTCGAACCACAAGCGACCGTGATTAGTACTCCTCCTTCTAGCGAGATTCCAACTGCTGCTACACCTGAAGATGCCAAAACACCTCCAACGACTGAGGTTGATGCAACAAATGGCAATAGCGGAGATAATTTTCGGGCCGAAACCCCCGAATTGCGTGGACTTAAAATTTTGGGCAAAATCGATACTGATAAGTTCGAGCGCCCACGCGGCAAAAAGCCGGAAAAAGGCAAAGACCAAGGCAGAGGCAAAGGGGGGAACCAACCCGGCCAGCAAAACCGTGGTCCAGCAACCCAAGGCCAGGGTGGGAGCAACCAGCCCGGCCAGCAAAATCGTGGCCCTGCAACCCAAGGCCAAGGTGGGGGTAGCACCCCAGGTGGCAACCAAAACCGCGACAACCGTGGGGGTGGTGAAAATCGGGGCGGCGACAACCGCAATCGCCCCAACAATGGTGGCCAACCCAACACGCCTGACGGCCAAAACCGCCGCCCACAAACTGAAGGCGGAGGCACCAATCCTCCTGGCAACGCCCTGTCAGAAGCTGAAAAGAAAAAACGCAAACGCAAACGCAAAAAGGTTACCCCTGGCCAGGAAGGCCAAGGTGGTGGTGGTCAAGGCCAACAAGGTCAAGGCCAGAACCAGGGAGGTGACAACCGCGGTGGCGGTGGTGGCCAAGGCCAACGCCCACATCCACAAGGCGGCGGCGGTGGCAACAACAATAACAACAACGATCGCCGACCACAGCAACGCCCCAATCAACAAGGCGGTGGCACTGGAAATCGTCCTGCACCTCAAGAAAACAACGGCGAAGTATCTCAACGCCAGATAGAAGAAAAAATCAAGGCAACCATGGCTCGTCTTTCCGGTGGAGGAAAGAAAAAGCGCCAAAAGTTGCAACGTGATAAACGGGATCGTTTCCGCGAACGCCAGGAAATCCTGGAACAAGAAGCCGAAGGCGGCAAACTGCAGGTAACCGAGTTCATCTCGGTATCCGAGTTGGCCAGTGTGATGAACGTGGCAGTGACCGAAGTAATCACCACTTGTTTGAGCCTGGGCGTAATCGTATCCATCAACCAGCGCCTCGATGCGGAAATCATCGAATTGGTAGCCAGTGAGTTTGGACACGAGGTAGAGTTCATCTCCGTAGAAGACCAGGTTGGTGAAGAAATCGAAGCACCGGAT
Source organism: Haliscomenobacter sp. (assembly GCF_965225875.1). Lineage (GTDB taxonomy): Bacteria > Bacteroidota > Bacteroidia > Chitinophagales > Saprospiraceae > Haliscomenobacter. The sequence continues at coordinate 3,864,714 of NZ_CBDDBS010000002.1, forward strand.
GCTCCGGAAACGCTGCTGAACCGCGCCCCAATCGTCGCGGTAATGGGTCACGTCGACCACGGTAAGACCTCCTTGCTCGACTTTATCCGTAGCGCCAACGTGGTATCGGGTGAAGCCGGGGGTATCACCCAGCACATCGGTGCCTACGAAGTAGAACTGGAAGACCACCGCAAAATTACCTTCCTGGATACACCGGGTCACGAAGCCTTTACGGCGATGCGTGCGCGGGGTGCCAAGGTAACTGACATAGCCATCATCATCATCGCAGCGGACGATAGCATCATGCCTCAAACGCGTGAAGCCATCAGCCACGCACAAGCTGCCGGGGTACCCATGGTTTTTGCCATCAACAAGGTGGATAAAGCCGGTGCACGCCCTGAAAAGATCAAGGAAGAATTGGCCAACATGAACATCTTGGTGGAAGACTGGGGCGGTAAATTCCAATCCCAGGACATTTCGGCCAAAACCGGTCATGGCATTCCTGAACTGATGGAGAAAATCCTCCTGGAAGCAGAATTGCTCGAACTCAAAGCCAATCCGAACCGCCGTGCTGCTGGTACGGTACTGGAAGCAACCTTGGACAAAGGCCGGGGTTATGTGACCAAGATGCTGGTACAAAACGGTACTCTCAAAGTAGGGGATACCTTCGTAGCGGGTGAATTTTCAGGTAAGGTACGGGCCATGCTCAATGAGCGCGGCAAACGGGTAACCGAAGCAGGTCCAGCTACTCCAGTTATGGTACTTGGTTTGAGTGGTGCACCACAGGCGGGTGACTTGTTCAAAGTATACGAAAACGACCAGGAAGCGCGTCAAATCGCCTCCAAACGTTCACAAATTACCCGCGAACAGGCCAACCGGGCTACCAAGCGGATCTCACTCGACGAAATTGGTCGTCGTTTGGCGCTGGGCAGCTTTAAGGAGTTGAACCTGATTGTGAAAGGGGACGTGGATGGTTCGGTAGAAGCTTTGGCAGACTCCTTGATCAAACTCTCGATCGAATCGGTACAGGTCAACGTGATCCACAAGGCCGTTGGTCAGATCATCGAAGCGGATATCTTGCTGGCTTCGGCTTCCGACGCCATCATCATTGGTTTCCAGGTACGACCTTCTGCCAGTGCGCGTAAGGTAGCCGAGCGTGAAGGGGTGGAAGTGAAAACTTACTCCATCATCTACGAAGCCATTGAAGAGGTTAAAGCGGCCATCGAAGGGATGCTTGAACCGACCAAGGAAGAAAAAATCACTGGTTTGGTGGAAATCCGCGAGGTGTACAAGATCAGCAAAGTGGGAACCATTGCCGGTTGTTTGGTGTCCGAGGGCAAAATTACCCGGAACAGCCACATCCGCGTGGTACGCGATGGTATCGTAGTATTCCCAACCCGCGAAGGTGCTCACGGCGAGGTCGCTTCCTTGAAACGTTTCAAAGAAGACCAACGTGAAGTGAAATCCGGTTTGGAATGCGGTATGTCGATCAAAAACTTCAACGACATCAAAGAAGGTGACGTGATTGAAGCATACGAAATTGTTGAGATCAAGCAGAAGTTGAGCTAGAATAGCTTGACTTAGGTGAATACGGCACGAGTTGCCAGACAATGTCCAATTAGGCGCGGGTGCGTTTGATTGGGCATTGTTGTTTTGGGCAAATAAACGAAGTTTGGGTTAAGGTACAACTCATCTAGCTCACCTCTGATTCCCAAAAATCTCCTACCTTCGCCCCGCAAAAACCACCACCTTGCAAACCACCCTCTACCTTCGTCTCGCCCTTTTCCAGTTCCTTCAATTTTTCATTTGGGGCTCCTGGACGGTAACCACTGGAACTTATCTTTTACAAAGCCTGCACTTCAGCGGTCGCGAAGTAGGATTGGTGTATGGCACCACGGCCATTGCTGCCATGGTTTCTCCCTTTTGGGCGGGGCGTTTGGCCGATCGGCATTTCCCCTTGGAGCGCATCCTGGCCACCTTGCACTTTACGGGCGGCTTGCTCATGTTTGCCCTCAGTACGATGGATACCTTTGCTTTTTTTTACCCGGTCATGTTTTTGTACGCCATATGCTACATGCCCACCTTTGCCTTGTCTACAGCCATGACCTTTCACAATATCCCGGAGCCTGCACGAGATTATCCACGCTTGCGGGTATGGGGCACCTTGGGCTGGATTGCCACGGGCTTGTGTGTAGGCGGGCTGGATCTGGAGACCACCACCTTGCCCTTGCGTTTGTCGGCTACGGCCTCTATTTTTCAAAGCATCTATGTGTTGACCTTGCCATCCACTCCGCCGCTGGGTAAAAAGGAAAAAGCCAGCCTTTTGGCCACTGGGAGGCAGCTCATTCAGGACCGCAGTTTTATGGTACTGCTGATTGCCCTGACCCTGATTTGTATTCCCAATGCTTTTTATTACAGCTTTGTCAATGCTTATTTGAAGGACCAGGGCTTTAAAAACGCGGCAGCGATGATGTCGATTGGGCAGGCGACGGAGATTGGCTTTGTGTTGCTCTTGCCCTATGCAAGGCACTACTTTGGCCTGAAACCAGTGATTTTAATGGGGATTTTGGCCTGGGGCATTCGCTACCTGTTGTTATCCTGGGGGGGGATAGACTTGCCTCTTATGGTTTGGGTAGGTCTGGGTATGCATGGCCTAGCCTGGTCCTTTACGGCATTGGCCGGACAAATTTACATCGATGAAAAAGTTCCGGTATCTTTGCGGAGTACGGCACAGGGCTTTATCGCGCTGATCATCTCGGGATTGGGGGCTTTTATAGGCTCTTTGATCGCTGGTGAGGTGGTGAATTGGCATACCCTGGGGAAGACGATCAACTGGTCGGTGGTTTGGCTGGTACCGGGTGGGGTGGGGATATTTACGGCGGTGTTTTTTGCGTTATTGTTTCGGAGCCCAAAGCGAGGATGATTTCACCACCTAAGAAACCAAAGGCACTTAAGAGGCACCTCAGAAATCATTGGCCTTCGGCGCTCCGAATTAATCCATTTACTCCTTTCAATATGGAAGAGGAATATTTAGAACAAACCAAAGCCCTGGTGGCTCAGGATTTCGGGCTGACCCAAACGACTCCCCTCAGCGAGGCCGAGCTACTCGAAGCCATTGCCAATCGGGTAGCCGAAATGATCGAGTCCAATAAAGACTTGTTGCTGAGTTACATGTACCGCCTCGACATCGATGAAGGGAAAATCCACTTTGCCCTCAGCCCCTTGGCCAATGAGCCTGCACATTTTGCACTGGGCCGTTTGATTTTGAACCGCCAGAAACAACGCGCCATCACCAAACTGACCTACAAGCCCCCCAAGTTGGATGGATGGGAATTTTAAATTCTTGTTCTTCCGAACCTTTTCCCTACCAAAAATTGTTTAAATTTGGCATTAGGCAGTGGGGCAATATAAATGTTCATTTTTCTTGAGCTAAAGGATTAGGTAAAACACTTGAAATGAAACGTTTACTTATCTAATCCTTTGGCAAAATGAACAATTTATTTTTTATTGCCCCTAGATTAACTAAGCGTAAAAAGACTCAATACATATGGCTGATGTGATTCAGCTACTGCCCGACTCGATTGCCAACCAAATTGCTGCCGGCGAGGTGATTCAACGCCCTGCTTCGGTAGTCAAAGAGTTGATGGAAAACGCGGTAGATGCAGGCAGCAAAAACATCAAATTGATTGTAAAAGACGCCGGACGAACCCTGATTCAGGTTATCGACGATGGTTGTGGCATGTCAGAAACCGACGCCCGGATGTCCTTTGAACGGCACGCGACCTCCAAAATCCGCAGTGCCGACGACTTGTTTGCCATTCGCACCATGGGTTTTCGAGGGGAGGCACTGGCCTCTATTGCTTCGGTAGCCCAGGTGGAGTTGCGCACCCGGCGGCACGCCAGTGAAATGGGCACATTATTGCACGCAGAAGGCTCGCGGGTCAAATCGCAAGAGCCTTGCCAAACCGCAGCGGGTACCAGTTTTTCGGTCAAAAACCTCTTTTACAACGTACCTGCCCGGCGCAATTTCCTCAAAGCCAATACCGTAGAGTTTCGGCACATCCTCGATGAATTTGAACGGGTGGTACTGGCCAATCCCGATATCTTTTTTTCCCTGCACCACAATGGTTCTGAGGTGTTTCATTTGCCTCCGGGCAACTTGCGGCAACGGATCACCGGAGTTTTTGGCAATGCCATCAACACCCGTCTGGTGCCTGTGAATGAAGATACCGACGTCATCCAGATCAAAGGCTTTGTGGGCAAACCGGAATTTGCTAAAAAACTGCGCGGGGAGCAGTACTTCTTTGTCAATAGCCGCTTCATCAAAAGCAGTTACCTGCACCATGCGGTGATGAGCGCATATGAGGAGGTTTTGCCCAAAGAAATGTACCCCTTTTACCTGCTCTTTTTGGACATCGACCCGGCTCGCATCGACGTCAATGTCCATCCTACCAAGCAGGAGATCAAATTTGAAGACGATCGCCTGGTGTACAATTACCTCAAAGTAGCCGTGCGCCATGGTTTGGGGCAATATGGGGTGATGCCTAGTCTGGACTTCGAACAGGAATCCGGGCTTAAACTCCCTTACATCACGGCCAAACAAGAACAGGATAGGCCCTTCATCACCCCAGCGCGCAACAGCGGGGCCTGGCAAAACGACGAGTCGAAAACCTTTTCGGCCGGGCGAGACAATGACCCAGTACAACGCCGCGAAGACAACAACCTACGCAACTGGCAACTCCTGTACAAAGACCTGGGGGGCACTGATGAAGAACCCTTAGGAACTACAAACAGTGAAAGCGAGGAGGAAAATACCCAAACCCTGACCATCGGTAGCTCCTGGGAATCAGAAGAAACCACCCTTGGTACGGGGACTGATGAGGCTTTTGCCAAACAGCACAAAGCCCCCTACCAGCTCCAAGGCACTTACATCGTGAGCCAAATCAAATCTGGCTACATGCTCATCGACCAGCAGTCTGCCCATGAACGCATCCTGTACGAGCAATACCTGAGCATGATGGAAACACGCCAAGGCTCTACCCAGCAGCAACTTTTTCCGATCACGCTGAATTTTAGCCCCAACGATGCCACCCTGCTCAAAGACCTCTTGTCAGAAATACAGCCACTGGGCTTTGATGTGCAAGAGTTTGGGGTGAACTCTTTTGTGGTCAATGGCCTGCCTGCTGAACTGGCGGGCAAACACAGTGAGCGAAGTATCCTCGAAAGTTTATTGGAACAACATAAAATTGGACTGGAACTCCAGCTGAACACCCGCGAAAGTCTGGCACGCTCGATGGCACGCAGCGCAGCCATCAAACGTGGGCAACTGCTCAACGAGGTGGAAATGCAAGCCTTGATCGATCAGTTGTTTGCCTGTGCCATGCCTTTCCGCAGTCCTTTTGGCAAAAAATGTTTCGTAACCTACGAGTTAGAAGATTTACAAAAACAATTTGAATAATCGTACATCATGATGCGCATTACCGATGTGGTTAAACATTTGTTGATCATCAACGTTTTAGTTTTTTTTGTTACGTTGTTGGTTTGGGGGGATCCAGCTAGAGAACTGACTGGCTCATTGCTCAGCGGAACAGCTGAATTAGGAGATTGGGAGCGATACATGTTCGCTTTGTTTTTTCCAACTTCGCCCTATTTCCGTCCCTATCAACTGGTAAGCCACATGTTTATGCACGGAGACATCGGGCATTTGTTGTTCAACATGTTGGGTTTATTCATGTTTGGGACAATGGTTGAAATGCTATGGGGTGAAAGGAGATTTTTGTTTTTCTATTTGTTTTGCGGATTTGGTTCCATGCTATTGTATCTTGGGATGAAATACCTGGAACTCTATTATTGGGGTGGAGTATCCTTTGGAGCCCAAAATACGCCAATGCTAGGGGCTTCCGGGGCGATTTTTGGCGTTATGATGGCATTCATGTTGAATTATCCGAACGAGCCAATTGGTATTTTTTTACTTCCGATCAGAATACCCGCAAAATATTTGATAATGGCCTTTTTCGGTTATGCGATACTGACGGGATTTGGCATCATTGGAGGCAATCGGGGAGTGGCGGATTTTGCACACATCGGAGGGGCAATTTTTGGCTATTTTTTGATCGTTTATTGGGAGAAATACGGTACTCGGCTATAATCCGCATATTTGCAAGGCTCTGGCCTTTCAAATGAGGATAAAACGTTTTATTTTTGGACTGAATTATAAGCAGGATACATCATGCTAAGGTCGATCTGGGAGGATTTAAAGCGGGAATTCAACTACGGGAATGCGGTGACACGCATCATCCTGGTCAACGTTGCTGTGTTTGTAGGCATTAACCTGGTCAATATCGGATTGTACCTTTTTAATGGTTGGAAATCAGACAATACGACCTTTGGTCATTTTTTGGACTACCTCTGCATGTCTTCAGATTGGTGGTTTGTACTCACCCATCCCTGGGTGATCATCACCAACATGTTCAGCCATTTTTCATTTGGACATATTTTGTGGAACATGCTTTTTTACCACATGTGTGGCCGGATTGTAGGCGACTTGCTGGGCAATAAGCGGGTTTTACCCATCTACCTCATGGGGGGATTGGCTGGTGCGCTGGGCTTTTTTATTTTTGAAAATGTACTCAATCCCCAATTGTTAGGTGCGGAACCCGCTACCGCATTGGGAGCCTCGGCAGCCGTAATGGCAACCATCGTCATTTCGGGGGTCATTGCACCCGACTATGTGGTGCGTTTGTTGCTGATTGGAGATGTAAAACTCAAGTTCATCGTAGTGACCCTGATTTTCCTGGACTTAGCGTTTATCGCCATGGGTGATAGCAATTCAGGAGGCCTTTTTGCCCACCTTGGCGGGGATACTTTTGGCTTTATATACGCCTGGCAATTGCGCAAAGGCAACGATTTCGCATTCCCGTTTATGCGTTTTTTCGACTGGTGGGATGCCACTTGGTCGCGCTGGAGAAACGGTACCCCCCCTCAACGCGGGCCCAAAGTAGCTTACAAAAATCCTAAAGTACGAGAAAAAACTACTGCGGGTAGTAGCCGACAAGACTCAGGAAAGCGCAGTAGTAGTGCAACTCCCCGCTACGACAACATGAGCCATCAGGAACAATTGGACGCCATACTCGACAAAATCAAGCAGTCTGGATACGAGAGTTTGAGTACCGAAGAGAAAGAGTTTTTGTTCAATGCCAGTAAGAAATAACTGGTTCTGTCTTGGAAAAATCAATGGTATCGTGCAAAAACTAATTCGCTGGGCCAATGTGCTGGTTGTTTTTTTTACCCTGATGACTTACCTCGCCCCTTACGTCAGCCCACAACGTTTTTGGCCACTTGCTTTCATTGGTCTGGTTTACCCTACTTTATTGGTTGTTAATTTGCTGTTTATGCTCTATTGGGCTTTTCAGCGTCGTTGGCAAGCCTTGATGTCGCTGGGGGTCATTTTGGTAGGTTGGAATCACTTCGCGGGTTTAGTTGGCTTTCATCCGGGTAGTGCAAGTCCCGAAGGCGCAACGGTGCTCAAAACCATGACTTTCAATGTATACGGTTTTACCAATTTTCATAAAAAAGGTACTCCAGCCAATCCAGAAGAACTTCAAGCACTAATCTACCAATACCAACCCGATGTCTTGTGTTTGCAGGAATTTGTGAACCACGCCAAAACAGGCTCTACTTACGTGGACGCAATTCGCCTGCACAATGGACTGGACCATGCTGTTTGGAAAAAAACCGAAGAGCTGGCCATTTTTTCCCGCTATCCCATTTTGCGCTCCGAGGTGCGGTTTTTTGGTAGTACCAATGGCTATCGTTATGCGGACTTACAGGTCGGTGAACGCATTATCCGGGTCTACAATGTGCATTTACAATCCAATTCCATCACGGGTTTGACCGATAAGGTAACCAGTTCACCCGATTTAAGGGAAAAAGAAAACTGGAATCGGGTGAGAAGTATTCTGGGCAGATTCAAACGCGCGGCACAGGAGCGAGCCAGCCAGGTGGAAGAGTTGTTGGCGCATTTGAGCAACAGCCCTTATCCGGTGATCGTTTGTGGTGATTTTAACGATATTCCCCAATCCTATACCCATCACCGGATGTGTAAAAACCTGCAGGATGCTTTTTTGGCGGCTGGTTCGGGTTTGGGCATCACTTACGCGGGGCGTATTCCGGGTTTGCGCATCGATTATACGTTTACCGACCCTAAATTCACTCCCCTTTATTGTCAGCGGGGTAAGGTCAGTTTTTCCGACCACCGGCCTGTCATTACGGTAATTCAGTTATAAACCTGATCCAAATCTCAAAAATCGCTAAAAAGCAACCAATTTTGAGTTGATCGACTTCTCTTTGCCGCAAGTCAAACACATTTTTATATTTTTGCCGCTGCAAAAAACAGTCCAATGAACAGTGCACTAAAAATTTACAACAGTCTCACTAAAGAGAAAGAAGTATTTCAACCCATTCTTCCTGGCCGGGTTGGCATGTATGTATGTGGTCCTACCGTTTACAGCAATGTTCATTTGGGCAACTGTCGCACTTTTGTGAGCTTCGACATCGTCTACCGCTACCTGCAATTCTTGGGCTACAAGGTGCGCTATGTGCGCAACGTGACCGATGTTGGCCACCTGGAAGGCGACGTAGATACGGGCGGTGAAGACAAACTGGGCAAACGCGCCCGCCTGGAGCAACTGGAGCCAATGGAAATCGCGCACAAGTACACAGTGGGTTTCCACGACATGATGCGCATTTTTAACGTGCTCTCTCCCAGCCTGGAGCCACGGGCAACCGGGCATATTCCCGAGCAGATCGAAATGGTGCAACAAATCCTCGACAATGGCTACGCGTATGAAGCCAATGGGTCGGTGTATTTTGATACCCTGAAATTTGCGGAAAAGAGTGGCATTTACGGAGAGTTATCGGGTCGGAAAATTGAAGACCTCATCTCGGAATCACGCGATAACCTCAAAAAGCAGGACGAAAAACGCAACTCTGCTGATTTTGCGATCTGGATAAAGGCTGATCCCGAGCACCTGATGCGCTGGAATTCACCCTGGTCGGTGGGTTTCCCGGGCTGGCACCTGGAATGTTCGGCAATGAGCACCAAATACCTGGGCAAAACTTTTGACATCCACGGTGGGGGCAACGACCTCAAGTTTCCTCACCACGAAAACGAGGTGGCGCAAAACTACGGCGCTTGTGGTTGCACCCCGGCCAAAACCTGGATGCACGGCAATATGCTTTTGCTGAATGGCAAAAAAATGTCCAAGTCGGATGGCAACTCCATTATGCCGGAAGAGTTGTTTACTGGCAATAGTCCCCACATCACGAAAGGATACAGCCCGATGGCGGTGCGTTTTTTCATGTTGCAAACGCATTACCGCAGTACCCTGGACTTGACCGACGAGGCGCTACAAGCCGCTGAGAAAGGTTATCGCCGTCTGATGGAAGCTTATGCCACCCTGCAAACATTGCCCTTCAGCGGAGGTGCTACAGGCGCGCAAGACCAGGAAGTGAAGGAGTGGATCAGTTCCATCCACGAAGAGATGGATGATGACTTCAACACACCTAAAGCACTGGCGCGTTTGTTTGAAATCGTGAGCCGGGTCAACAGCTGGAAAGGAGGTCAAGTGAGCATGGAAGGCTTGAGTGAAGCAACGTTCAACGAACTAAAAACGACTTTCCATACCTTCTTGTTCGACATCTTTGGTCTGCAGGACGAGGCTGCCGCTGGTAGTGACGATAGTTTCAAAACCATAGATGGCTTGATGCACCTGATCATCGACATGCGTGCAGATGTACGGGCGCGCAAGGATTGGCCTGCCGCAGATAAAATCCGCGACACCTTGAAAGCGGTGGGTATTGTGCTGAAAGATGGAAAAGAGGGGACTGAGTGGGGGAAGGAGTGATTAATGATGAATGAGAAATGATGAGTGATGAATAGGTAAAGCAACCAGAATTAATCACTCATCATTTCTCATTTATCACTGCTCTAAGGCTTTTACTAAAGAGAGTACAGCTGCATCCCTCCGCAGTTCCGGCATCATATCGAACAATAGCTCGTGGCTGGCATATTCATCCTCCAGCACCTCACTAAGCTGGAGTAGTGCTTCCTGACGATCGCCCATGCGGAACAAACACGCAATGCGGCAGTAGCTCAGTTCAGGACTTACCGTACTTTCCTCCGCCATGTCCAGAATTTCTAGTGCGCCGTCTTCCTGACCAGTCAGCATCAAAAACAAGGCATATTGCAACCAATACTCAGCTGCTTCTGGTGCAATGTCGGTTGCCTGGCAGTAGTGGGTTTCCGCCAATTCCAGCTCATCGAGTTGGGTGTAAGCTTGAGCGAGGCTGGCGTGGTATTCCTCGCGATTGTCGTCAATTTCGATGGCCTTTTTGCAGTAGTGCGCTGCGAGTTCCCATTGCTGTTCGGCTATTGCAATTTCGCCCAAGTGGAAAAAAACCTCATCGTGGTGATTCTCCAACTCCAGGGCTTTTTTCAAAAAGGATTTGGCTATTTGTGAATGGCCCATATGCAATTGGCATTGGCCCATGCGCAACAACAAATCAGCGTCGGCACCAAAGTTGTCCTGAATCTCTTCACAAATATCAAAGGTCAAGGGGTAACGCTGCAGTTCAAAAGCCAGGTCAGCCCTTTCGCGGTAGGCGAGTTCGTAGGTATCGTCGGCCAGGTAGGAGAATTCGAGTGCTTCGAGGGCATCCTCGTAGTTGCCCAGATGCGTATGGCAAAGCCCTAGATTGTACCAGGCTACAGAGGAGTAGGGATTCTCGTCGATGATTTGCTCGTGCAGGGTCACACATTCCTCGTAGTTGCGGACGTGCTGTACGGCAGTCATGATTTTTTCGAGGCCGTGCCGCATTTCTGAGTCGTGGATTACCGCTGCTTTCAGCGCCAGGTACATGGCTTCGTATTCATGTTGGTGTTCGTAAATCAAAGCCCGCACGAAATGCGATTCAGCCAGGATGTTGGGGTCGAGCTCATCGGGTAGATGCCCCAATTGCTCATGGGCAGCTTGATGGTCGCCCAGATAAGTGAGTGCCTGTGCCCGCAGCAGCAGTATTTCAGGTTCGTTGGGGGCCAAAATTTCTGCCTGGGTCAGCACGTCCAATGCTAGGTATTCCTGGTTGGCTTGAATGAGAACTTCTGCTTTGCGCAGCAAAAACTCAACGGTATAGCTATGACTGTCAATGGCACGTTCGACGACTTCCATTGCCCGATCAAAAATCTCTTCGCTGAGGTAGTGATCAATCAAATGTCGGTAAGCATCTTGGTCCAAAAAAAGGGACTCTCCTTGTTCCAACATGGCTTCATACTCGGTAACTAAATCGATCAGCGCCTGATTACTCATAAGGTACAATTGTAGTCTTTAAGCAGATTGTTGCTAAAGATAACGAAAAGGCATTGACATCTCCGAACTTTAGTCCGAGTAAGTGAAGACCATTAATGGAACGGTAGCTGTTTTTGAGGGAACGGTAAAATAGGTCTAAGTCTTTGTCCTTTAATAGTTTATTGTTTTGAATTATTTATCTTTTGACATATACGAACAAAAAAAATGCCAAAGGCCAGACTTATTAAAATATTTGTGTATTATTTTTTTGCGAATAAAAGTAGTGAAGTAGTCCTCTGCACCGCGCACCGGTCACTGAGCGTAGCCGAAGTGCCGGGGGGTGGTGCGGAGGACTACTTCACTACTTTTTCCCTCTTGCTTCCTGGACTCGCCGCAATAATTCCTTATTGAACTCTTGTTCACTGCGTTGCAAAAGGGCAATCTTCCGAACGGCCATAAAACCCTTCATGCGTTGAAAATAGTCGCGTTTGAGTTTGATGAGCTCTTCTTCCATCTCAAAACGATCCAGTACGGCACGTTCTACCTCTTGGTCGCTCAAAGTGTTGAGGTCTTGCTCGGAGCGGTATTTTTGGCGAATCCTTTTTTGTTCCGCTTCGTATTGGTTGTATACTGGCCAAAACTTCTCCGATTCTTCGGGAGTGAGTTTCAATTTATCCGTGATGAACGCCACTTTAAGGGCGCGAATCCGGTCCTGTGCCTGGGCCTTTTGGGGCAAAGCCAGCAGAAAAGCCCCAAACAAAACCGACGCTACGATCCATTTTTTCATGTTGCTGTGATCTTTTTCCGGGTTAGAGTAATTCCTTAAGGGCCTCAGCATCCATTTCCTGAATGACATCATCCAGGTATTGATCCAGGTCCTCGGGCGTTAAATCTTCAAAGCTGGGCTGATTCTCCTGATTGGAAGCGAATTCCAGCAGGGTTTCGGTGTCAAATTCGTGGAAATTCGCCTGAATATAGGCATTCAGTGATTCGGGGTCCAGTTTGGCCAATTCCGCACTTAGTTCAGATTCTGCCACTGGTTGACTTTGATACAACCAAACGGCACCCAAGGTGATGAGCAGGGCAATAGTTGCAAAACCAAGTGCCCAACGGGGTTGGAACAAAAGCTGGAGGGGCTCAAAAAAACGGTCCAGCCAGCCAATATTTTTGTCAGGAGCAATTTGAGAATTGCCTTGTACTTTTTCCAGTACCTCTTTTTGCATGCGCTGGAAATAGTCTTCCGGTAGGCGAAAACCATCCCCTTGCTCCTTCAGCTTGAGTAAGTGAGGCGACAGTTCCTCCAACTCTTTACGGATATCCTCATCAGGGCGTTTCATTCTTTGTTGTTTTGGTTAGACTTTATGTACACAAGCTAGTTTGGACATAAAATCTATTGAGCTTGAATAAACTAATGCAGTGGGGCAAAAAACGGATGTATTTTAACTACCCCTATGTTGCAAAAAACTGTTCTACCTTTTTGACCGCGTGGTGAAAAGATGCCTTGAGCGCCCCCACCGAAGTATTGAGCAATTGAGACATTTCTTCATAGCCCATTTCCTCGTAGTACCGCAAGTTGAATACTTCCTTCTGGCGGTCTGGCAGGGTTTCTAGGGCTTGTTTCAAGCGAATCTGGGCCTCGTCTCCATCAAAAAACGAGTCGGCCTGCAAACGATTGGCCAGGTTGATGTTGGCATCGTCAATTGAGGTCGAACTCCGCCGCTTGCGCTGGTTGAGGAAGGTGATGGCCTCATTGGTTACGATGCGGTACAACCAGGTATACAGGCCCGATTTTCCTTCAAACTGCCCGATGTTGCGAAACACTTTCACCAAGGCGTTTTGTAAGACATCGTTGGCATCGTCGTGGTCGTTCAACAGGCGCCTCACTTGCCAATACAGCCGCTCTTGATGGGTTTCCATCAGTAGCCGAAACCCACGTTCCAGGGTTTTAGGGTTTCGCATGAGTCCCAGGATTTCGTCGTCACTGGTTTTGGCCTGCGGCATCAGATTTTGTTGGTTTGAAAGATTTGACTCGGATTTGTGGCTATGGTTTAAACGGAGGCTGAATTTTTATCCTTATTTTACATCAGAAAGATAAAAAACTTGTAACGTATGATGCGGGTGGAACAGCAAAAACAATTTACCCTGGATTTTTTAAAGGCTTATCATCCTGCAAATGAGGTTGAGCGGGCCCATGTACAGGAAGTGATGGCCTTCATTCAAAGCCAGGATAACCCCTTTTATCCCCAACTCCCCGCTGGCCACATTACGGTTTCTGCCATCTTAATGGATCAGAAACAGCAGGACATCCTTTTTCATTACCATCAAAAATTGGATCGTTGGTTGCAGTTCGGAGGCCATGTGGAGCCAGATCAGGACTTCAATACCTTACAGGCAGCTATTCGGGAGCTGATGGAGGAAACGGGTTTGAGTGTAACGGCAATTAGCGTTTTTGGTGAAGGGGAGCCAATTGATGTAGATGTGCACCTGATTCCGGCACGGGCTGATTTTCCAGCGCACCCGCACCACGATCTGCGCTACTTGTTTAAATTGATTTTACCCGCTAAATTTGATGAAAAATCCTTTCGTTGGATCCCAATTGAAGAGCTATTGGCCTGGGAGGATGCCTCAATTCAGCGTTTTGCCCAGAAAGTTTTTGAGCTGGTTCAAACAGCTTAAGCCAAAAATCAAAACCAGACAAGGAACTTAATCCAGTTTTTGATCGTTTTTTAGTTACCACACTCGGGAGGGGCAGGTGAAATTTTGACAAATTTATTTTTTTGGCATGCAAGGCGCAAAGCGCAGACGTAGCCAAAGCTACGGCGAGCATTTGCAACGCAGCAGGCCAAAAAAATAAAGAGACAAAAATCGCCTGCCCCTCCCGAGTGTGGTATATTACCTAGCTAGTGAATCATATAAAATGAACACCCAAGTACAAACGCGGCTCAGCAAAAAACTTTCGCTGTTGCTGCGGCACCAACCCGAGCTTTATGGCTTGCACCTCGATGAAAATGGCTGGTGCAGCATAGCTGAACTTTTGGATGCCTTTGCCAAAAAAGGCCAGGATCTTTCCATCGACGCCCTACTCGAAGTAGTTCAGGAAAACGATAAACAACGTTTTGCTTTTAGTCCTGATGGCTTGAAAATTCGGGCTAGTCAGGGCCATTCTATCGATGTTGACCTGGGCTACAGCCCACAAGTGCCCCCGGACATTTTGTACCATGGTACGGCCGACCGCTTTTTACCCGCCATCCTCAATGTGGGCATCATCAAAGGAAAACGCCATCAGGTGCACCTCTCCCTGGATATTGAAACCGCAGAAAAAGTGGGCGAACGACATGGCCGGGTCGTTGTGCTTAAAGTATTTGCGGGCAAAATGCATGCCATCGGCCATAACTTTTACCAATCAGATAATGGGGTTTGGTTGGTGGAGGAGGTGCCGGTGGGGTACTTTGAGGTGGTAAGTTGAACCACTTTCAGGATTTAAATGCTTTTACAGCTTCGCAGCGGATTAATTTGAACCACCTTAGGCACCTTAGAACACCTTAGGGGAAAAAGTTTTCCTCTAAGGTGTTCTAAGGTGCCTAAGGTGGTTCAAAAGAAAAATAATATAACTATTAGGTTTGAATCACAACACCTTATGCAAAAAACCATTCACCACTGCATACTCTGTTTTTCCATCTTTTTGCAATAAAATCGAACCACTTGAGCCCAAGTTAATCGAGCCCGAATTTCCAGGACTTGCCGGATTGCTCTTGGGGCGAATCAACAAAACGGGCAACTTACTCAATTCCAAACTCTCCGGCCAGCTGCTCACCTGCACATCTGTAAAGCCTTCGCGAAGCAAGGCCAGGTGATCCAGCTTTTGCGCCTCTTGCCAGGTAATTACTCCGGGTCGAATATTGCCAGGAACAGCTTGATAACCCTCCAAGTCAATTTCATCATACCCGAAAGTGTTCTGCAAGTCTCCCATCTCAGAAATGTTGGAGCGGTAGAAAAACTTGCGGCTGTTGTCATAATTCACTTCTTCGCGGCGGAAAGCCAAATCCACCTTGTAGGTTTTGTCGGTACGAGTAACCTGAATTTTGCGCACGATCAGGTCCTGCATGCCGCTGGGCTGATTTTCGGGCAAACCCTCATAGGCGCTGTAATCCCAATCCTTATGCCGTCCGTTGGCAATGGCTTCCAAGGCAGTCAGAAAGATGGAAAAATTGAGGCGGCGGAGCATCTGGTTTTCGGGGTCGCCTTTCAAACCTCCACTCTCGATCAGTATGGTACGGGTGCCCCATTTTTGGATATTGTCGCCAAAGGCGCGGGGTTCAAAGGCATCGTCATAGCGGCCGACTTGTTTCGGGATGTGGCGTTGCAACAATTGGTTCATTACCCCAATCAGGCGCATGGCGTCGCCCCGGGTTTCATTGATTTGTTTTTCATAATTGTAGGCTGGTGCCAATACCGAGATTGAAGCTGGATAGGGGCCGACGCCGGCACCGAGATAGATGTTTTGATCGTGGAGGTTGAAGCCCCAATCGGCTTTGGTTTCATCCCGCACCTTTTTGAGGATGCGACCTTCGGGCGTTTGCAGGCGCATGGCGTCCCGGTTGATGTCGATCCCCTGCATGTTGCGCCGGGTGAAGCGGTTGGCCCCATCGGGGTTGAGCATGGGGATAAAATGCAGGGTCAACTTTGACAAAAGCAATTGCCTTACCGAATCCAGTTCATCCTTTTTTTGTAGGAACTGAAACAAGTCCATCAGCGCCATGGTCGCCGTTGATTCATCGCCATGCATCTGCGACCACATCAGCACTTTAACTGGCCCGGTGCCGATGCTGATGTGGTAGATGTTGCGGTCCTGGAAGGATTTTCCCGCCAGCTTCACCTTAAAAGGTTCTGGCAGCGCCTTGATCATCGGCTCAATGTCTTCCAATTTGAAGCGACGGGTTTCGAGACCACTGACCCGGTACGCAGGGTGCTGGTCGAAAAAGCGCTCAGCGTTGGGCGAAATGGCCGGTTCAGTAGCCTGCTGGGTTTTGCTTTGGCAAGCGAAGAGGCCACAAAATATTAGGATGAGTAGGAACTTTTGCATGCTTAAGGTACAATGGTTAGAATCGCAAATAACGGAAATTATTTGAGATTCAAAAAACAGTCATCCTGGACAAACGAATCATTCCACTTTCTCAAAACGCAAACTCCTCACCCGATTATAGGTCAGCAAAATCGCCATCACCCGTCCATTGGCCCCGGTTTCCAGCCTCATTTTGTAATCCGATGCCAGGAGCTCTCCTTTTTGTACTACCTCGATTTTGATTTCATTTTTTGCCCCCTCCCTTTTAAAAATCAAACCCTTTTCTGCTGACATTTTGATGCTAAACGCCAGGTCCAGCTCAGCACTAAAATACTTGCCGACACAAGCTTGCAAATAAGCATCTGAAGGAGCGAAAGGAGGAAGTTTTTTAAACACCTCGGGCTGATCCGACTTGGTATAGAGCACCATAGTACTCGTCGAATCAGGCCGGTTGTTGAAGGCAATTTTCCAGTCTTCATCAATGTCCCAGTGGTATAAATTGCCTTCCTCCTGAATCAGTTTGCGCGGGTTGTTGTTGTCCATCTGCCAGTACAATTGACCTTCTTTGAGCTGAATCCGAATGATGTTGTTTTCTGAGCTGCGGTATTGACCGACTAAATCGCTGGGTGTTGATGCCGTTTGTACTTGTGCTGGTCGGGTGGGGTAAGGGATTTCGACTGTTTTACGCCCCAAAATTTGGGCAGCCACTTCCCGGGCAATCCCTCCACTCCACAAGTTGCCATTGTTGCTCAGGACAATGATGCTCAATTTTTCGCCCGGGAAACGTAGGGTTTGGGCATTGTACGAGCCCGTGCTCCCGGAGTGATGCACTGCAGGATAGCCATTGATCGGACTGAATTCCAGGCCATAGCCATAACTTTGAATTCGGGTGTTGGGGATTGGTTTTTGGCTCAGGTTCAACAATGAATTGGCTTTGGCTGCAGCATTTTGAACGGCTTGTTCAAACACCAATTGATCCTTCAACGTGGTGTATAAAAAGCCATCCGCATAAAGATTGGTCATCATGGGATATTGCTGCCAGCTGCCGTCACCCCAGTCGTTGTAGGGCAGCGCCTGAAAAGGAATTACTGCCATGTAATTCGTGCAAAATTGGGTATTGGGCATACCTAAGTCTTCAAAAAACTGTTTGGCAAATTTTGGAAAGGGGGTTCCGCTCACTTTGGTGACAATTTCCGCCAGCAGGGTATAGTTGGAGTTGCTGTACCAATGCTCGGTATCTGGCGCGAAATTGAGCTCTTTTTGCTTCAGCAACAAAGCCAGCGCATCCTCATTGTCCAGGCCTTCCTGTCGCCACCAGGGCTTCCCGCTGATGCTAAGTAAGTCATAAAAATCCCGGACGCCACTGGAATGATTGAGCAGGGTTTTGAGCGGGATGGCGGCTTTGAGCTGGGGATACATTTGCGGCAAGTATTGGCGGATGTCGGCTTCGAGGGAGAGTTTGTTTTCCAAAACCAGTTTTAGTACGCACAAGGCCGTGAACTGTTTGGCTACCGAAGCCAGGTTGAAGCGGGTTTGGGAATCAACAGGCATTTTGTGTTGCAAATTGGCCAGACCCAGGTATCGCTCGTACACGATGGTGCCATTTTTAACAATGCCCAGCGCCAAACCCGGTGCGCCAGCCTTGATTTTGGATTCCAGCAATTGATCATTTTTGGCAACGTCGATGTTTTGGGCAATACCACGGGTGAAAGGTGCCAGCAATAAAAAAAGGGTGAAGAAAAAACTTTTCATGATCCTGTTTTTGTAATTCAAGCCCCAAAAATCAGGCAGAACAGTTTCTCCGGCGCTTCAAATCCAGATTTGGCACCCATTTTAGCCCTGATTTTTCAGGTAGTGCTGTGGAGAGAGGCCGGTACTTTTTTTAAAAGCGCGATTAAACGTGGATTTGGAATTGAAACCACATTCCAGGGCGAGGGCCAGGAGGGTTTTTTGGCGCTGTTCCCCCTTTTGAAATTTTTCAAGGATGGCCTCGGTACGGTATTGATTGACGAAGTCGTTGAAGTTGAGTTGGAAGCCTTGATTCACGATTTGCGACACCTGCTTGGGGTTGGTCTTGAGTTTGTCCGCAACATCAGTGAGGGTGAGGTTGGGGTTTTCAAACAGCCGCTCCGTTTGCATCATTTGCACAACTTTTTCCTTCCACTCTGGTAAATTGACCAATTCGCTAGGTTCTTTGATCTCCTTTTCTTGCACCTGAACAGGTGCTTCCTGATCGGATAGTGCCGCCTCCACGGCAATCACCGATTGCACCGAATTGGCGTAGCCGCTGATGGTGATGTAGTAGAACAAAATGGAAAAACAGAGGTAGTACCAGAATTTACTGCCAAATTCTCCCCATTCCGGGTTCAAAATAAAAAACAAGACCCTCAACAATGAAATCAGCAACAAGGCGAGGAGGTACCGTTGAACCCAATTGAACAAAATCGAATCGGCAAAGCTGACCACTTCAAAAGCCAGCTTCTTGTACACCGCGTAATAGCGCAAACTCAGGTACAAATACACCAGCATCGACACCAAACCCGCTACTTGGTACCAGGGATCCAGGTCCTTGTCCTGTTGATCGGCATAAAAGTAGTATTGATGCAGGATGATTTTATCGGTGACAAATACGATAAGGGTGTACACAAAATAAGCCAGGGCGGGGAAGAAGTGCCAAAAGTCTTTTTTGCTGAGTTTAAAAGACTTGTTCAACAAACTTTGGGTGTAAAAATAGATCACCGGCCCGATGAGCAGCAATTGTTGGAAGGGGACATAAAACATGATGTTGCGGCTAAACTCCCGGGAGTACCAGCCCGCATAGCCCAGCATAAATGGGGCAATGTACATCGCGCACAAAAAAACAAACAGGCTTAGCCACAGACTGGCCTTGTCCTGGTGCTGCCAGCCTTTTTTGAGGAGCAAAAAGCAAAAAACCAGGCCATGGACGAAGAAAATGAGCAGGAGGCCGCTCTTTGGTGTGAAGTCGAATTGCATGGGTGAAAAGGGTAGCGAAGGTTGTACAACCAAGGTAAAACGTAGTGTGCTTCCCAATGTTTAAGCAAAACGAAAAAAAGGACTCCAAGTATTTTTCTCCATGGGACATTTTGTAGCACAAAGGACACAAAGGGGGCACAAAGGGCACAAAGGTCGTCAACGCCTAACTTTGTGTCCTTTGTGCCCCCTTTGTGTCCTTTGTGCTACTATGTCGCTTTGGTGTACTTCAAAGAGTTGGGAGTCACTTACCGTAATCCCCGATTGATCTCCTCCAACACCGAACTTCCCGGGCACAAATCCTCCTCCAGCAACTCATTCAGCGGAGTGGCTACCGTACCGATGATGTCATGCAAATCCTGGGTGTTCGGATCGATGTACAACAAACCTGTGAGAATTTCCTGATTGGCCCGAGACATATAAATGCGTTGCATTGCTGCCATTTTATCGCGTGGGTCCCAGTTGGGCGCCAATTTGGTCAGTTGCAGCATGGAACCATCGTGCAGGGTCAAATCAGCAGAAGTACCTTCGGCATAATCCATGGTGATCTCTTCGCCCGGCGGTACATAGTCAACCACATCGGCAGTGGTGATGTGTTCACGAACGTAATCGTAGGACTTGGTGGAACCCATATTGTTGTTGAAGGTAACACAAGGCGAAATGACATCGATCAGGGCGAAACCATGGTGGGAAACCGCCGCTTTGATCAATGGAATCAACTGAGTTTTATCCCCCGAAAAACTGCGGGCCACAAAGGTAGCGCCCAACTCCAGTGCCAGAGCAGGTAAGTCGATGGCCTGGAAATGGTTCATGCCATTTTTGCTGATCGAACCCACATCAGCTGTCGCCGAGTCTTGCCCTTTGGTTAGCCCGTAACAGCCATTGTTCATCACGATGTATACCACGTTCAGGTTGCGGCGTATCGCATGTACGAACTGCCCCATGCCGATGCTGGCTGTATCGCCGTCGCCGGAGACCCCCATGTAGATCAAATCACGGTTGGCCAGGTTCGCGCCCGTTGCCACCGAGGGCATGCGCCCGTGTACGGAGTTGAAGCCGTGCGAATTGCCCAGGAAGTAGGTGGGTGTTTTAGAAGAACAACCAATACCCGACAACTTGGCCAAACGATGTGGCGCAATTGACATTTCAAAACAGGCCTGCGTAATGGCACCACTAATGGAGTCGTGACCACAACCGCCACAGAGGGTCGAAATGGCGCCCTCGTAGTCTTTTTTCGTAAAGCCCAAATCGTTTTTGGGCAGATCGGGGTGGCGGAATGAAGGTTTTACGTAAGTCATATGATGAAAGAGTTGAGAAGTTGAGTAAGTTGAAAAGTTGAGGAGTTGAGGAGTTGAGGAGTTGAGGAGTTGAGGCTACCACAGCGACTTAGGCAAGAACGCGTCTAAGTTGCTGCGGTAGCCTCAACTCCTCAACTTCTCAACCTCTCAACTTCTCTTTTATTTCCCCCTGAATATACGCCGCCGTAATCGGCATGCCGTCAAAATTCAGGACGCGAATCAGCTTATCCGGATTCACCTCTAATTCATTGATCAACAAGCTACGCATTTGCGCATCGCGGTTTTGCTCAATGACGTAAATGCGTTCGTGTGCCTGTACAAAGTCTTCGACTTGTTTGGAGAAAGGAAAGGACAAGAGGCGCATGGCGTCCAGTTCAATTCCATCTTCACGCAGCAAATCCAGAGCTTCCAGCGCCGAATCGGTGGTGGTGCCAAAGAAGATGACTCCCTCTTTATTTTGGTTGCCCTGCTGGTAAAACTCCGGCTGTGGGATGATTTCTTTGGCAGTATCCCATTTTTTGAGCAGGCGGTTCATGTTGCGCACATAGACCGATCCATCTTCGGTGTACCGGGCGTATTCATCGCGTGAAGTACCCCGGGTGAAAAACGAACCCTTGGTGGGGTGTGTTCCCGGAATGGTTCGGTAGGTGATACCGTCGCCATCGGAATCGAGGTAACGGCCAAATTGACCAATGCGCTCCAGGTCTTCGGCATCGTATACTTTCCCCCAGTCGTATTTGCGGCTGTCGTCCCACTTCAGAGGTGGAGAAAGGTGTTCATTCATGCCCAAATCCAGGTCAATCATGACCAGGATGGGTGTTTGTAAACGATCCGCCAAATCGAAGGACAAGGCCTGGATTTCAAAACACTCTTTAGGATTGGCTGGAAACAAAAGGATATGTTTCGTATCCCCATGCGAAGCATAGGCGGCCAGCAGAATATCCGATTGTTGGGTGCGGGTAGGCATCCCCGTGGAAGGCCCGGAACGTTGTACGTCGGTCAACACCACCGGGATTTCAGCAAAATAAGCCAAACCCAGAAACTCATTCATCAAGGATACCCCAGGGCCGCTGGTAGCAGTAAAAGAGCGTGCACCATTCCAGTTGGCGCCGATGGCAACCCCAATGGCTGCCAGTTCGTCTTCCGCCTGGACTACCGCAAATTTCTTTTTACCTGTTTCCTTATCAATCCGCAAGCGGTTGGCGTATTTTTCAAAAGCCTGTACCAGCGAAGTAGAAGGAGTGATCGGGTACCAGGCGGCTACCGTAGCGCCACCGTATACCGCTCCCAGCCCGCAGGCCGAGTTGCCGTCCATCACAATGCTATCGCCCACTAGGTCGCGGGTTTCCATCCGAATAGGCAAGGGGTATTCGTAATGCTCAGCCACATAGTTGCGCCCTAGTTCCATGGCATGGATGTTGGGGGCGATCAGTTTTTCCTTCTTTTTGAATTCATCGGCAATGATGCCTTTGAAGACTTCAAAATCCATGTCCAACAACATCGACAGTGCGCCAACGTAGATCATGTTTTTGAACAATTGCCGCTGCCGTGGATCGGTGTATTCGCGCAAGCAAATTTCCATCATCGGGATACCGATGTAGGTGATGTCTTCACGGACAAACTCCGGGTGCAGGATTTTGGTACTGTCATACACAAAATAACCTCCCGAGCTGACCGATTTGACGTCCTGCGGCAAACTTTGAGGGTTGATACACACCATCAAATCGATGCCGTCGCGGCGTCCCAGGTAGCCCTTTTCACTGATGCGTACTTCGTACCAGGTAGGCAAACCCTGAATATTGGAAGGAAAGATGTTTTTGGCCGAAAAAGGCAAGCCCATGCGGAACACTGCCTTGGCAAACATGTTATTGGCACTCGCCGAACCGGTGCCATTGACATTGGCGAAACGTACTACAAAGTCGTTTACAGCTGCAACACTCCGCATACATTACTGGCTTTACTCGTTGAATATAAAAATTTCTGCATGTCCCAAGCTGCGGTAGGGCAGCGCTCTGCACAAAGACCACAGTGCAAACAGACGTCTTCGTCCTTGACCATCACCCTTTGGGTTTGGGGCAAAAGGTCGGAAACGTACAAGTCCTGGGAAAGATTGAGGGCGGGGGCGTTGAGCCGCGTGCGCAGGTCTGCTTCTTCCCCGTTCGTGGTGAACGTAATGCAGGAAGTAGGGCAAATGTCTACACAAGCGTCACATTCTATGCAGCGATTGGTGTAAAATACGGTTTGTGCATCGCAGTTCAAACAACGCTGGGCTTCTTTAAAACCCGTATCCTTGGCGAAACCCAATTCCACCTCCACCTTGCGATCTTTGAGGGTCTTCTGCTTTTCCGCATGAGGAACTTTGTAGCGGTCGTCGTTGACTACTACACTATCGTAAATCCACTCGTGGATCCCCATTTTTTGGCTCACCAAATTGGTCAGCGGCGAAGGGCGCACTTGTACATCCTTGCCCTGGCAATACAGGTCGATCGACACCGCAGCGTGGTGACCCTGTGCTACCGCCGTGATTACGTTTTCAGGGCCAAAAGCGGCATCGCCGCCAAAGAACACCTGATCCAGGGTAGACTGGAAGGTTTTGCGGGAAACTACGGGCATTCCCCAATTGTCGAACTCCAGACCCAGGTCGCGTTCAATCCAGGGGAAAGTATTTTCCTGACCAATGGCAATCAACACGTCATCCGCTTCGATGTATACCAGGGGTTCACCCGTTGGTACCAGAGAGCGTTTGCCTTTTTCGTCGTAAACGGCCTTGACTTTTTCAAAACGCATGCCAACCAGGCGACCATTTTCTACCACAAATTCCTTGGGTACGTGGTTGTCCAAAATTGGAATGTCTTCATGCAGTGCGTCTTCTTTCTCCCAGGGCGAAGCTTTCATCTCCGCGAAGGGGCTACGCACCACTACTCTTACCTCCTCACCACCGAGGCGGCGGGAAGTGCGGCAACAGTCCATAGCGGTGTTGCCACCACCGAGTACGATGACTTTTTTGCCTATTTTATTGGTGTGTTCAAAAGCTACGCTGGCCAACCATTCGATTCCGATGTGGATGTTGGCTTTGCCTTCTTCGCGGCCGGGGATGTTGAGGTCGCGGCCTTTGGGGGCACCCGTACCTACAAACACGGCATCGTAGCCCTGGTTGAGCACTTCGCGTAAACTGGAAACGTAGGTTTTGAAATGGGTATGAATGCCCATGTCGAGGACGAAATTTACCTCCTCGTTGAGCACCGTTTCGGGCAAGCGAAAACTTGGAATCTGGCTGCGCATCATGCCTCCTCCAGCGATTTGTTCGTCGAAAAGGTGGATTTCGTAACCTTGCGGGGCGAGGTCACGGGCAACGGTCAAGGAAGCTGGGCCACCCCCGATCAAGGCAATTTTTTTGCCGTTTTTGATCAGTGGAATTTCTGGCAGCCAGGCTTGCACATCGCCTTTATTATCGGCAGCTACCCGTTTGAGGCGGCAAATTGCCACGGGTTCTTCATCAACCCGGCCACGGCGGCATGCGGGTTCACAAGGCCTGTCGCAGGTACGTCCCAATACACCAGGAAAAACGTTCGACTCCCAATTGACCATGTAGGCTTCGGTATAACGTTCCGCCGCGATCAATCGGATATACTCCGGTACGGGTGTATGCGCTGGGCAGGCATACTGACAATCCACAACTTTGTGGAAATATTCAGGATCGGTTATGTCTGTAGGTCGCAATGCTTATTGTTTGTATAAATTTTAGAAACCGACCCAATATAGCAACCTTGTTTGGAAATAATCATCCAAACTTAAGAAAAATACTGTTTTTTGTTTTTTGCCAAATAAGCTATGGTTTTGGATTGGCTGCCTGGTCAAAAAGCCAATATAATTGTCCGCTGGATGGGTTCACGTAGGTGGCGGGGAAAAGTTTGGCGTTTTGTTTGCCTCCGGTAATGAGTTTTACTTTTTCGGTTTTGTCGGCACCGGTGACCAAAAAAACGACCCGCTCGGCACGGTTGATGACCTGCATGGTGATGGTCACCCGGGACTGGCCGGATTCAGGGTGGGTAACTGCCTCACATACCCGCGCAGAAGCCAATAAATCCAGGCGATTGGGGAAAATGGAGGCGGTATGGCCGTCAGCGCCCATGCCTAAGAGCACCAAATCCAGTTTGGGCACACCATTTACAATAGGCAGGGTGTCGCGCAGGACTTGTGCGTAGCGTAGCGCTTCTTCGGCCGGGTCATCCTCTCCCTGGATGCGGAAGATGTTGGCAGCGGGAATACCGAGGGGCAACAAAAGGTGCTCCATGGCCGCGCGGTAGTTGCTTTCTTCATCTTCAGGAGACACACAACGCTCGTCGCCCCAGTAAAACTTGATTTTTTGCCATTCAATTTTGTCGCGGTAGTTGGCCACCAAATAGTCGAAAATGAAGATGGGGGTACGGCCGCCGGAGAGTGCGATGGAGAAGCTGTCTTTGGAAGCGACCAACTCACCGAGCCAATCGGCAAAGGTGCTGGTCAGTTCAGCTACGGTGGGGAAAGTGTTGTGTGTAGTGAGCGTCATTGTTTGGATTTGGGGTAAAGATAGGGAAGGAAAGTCGAAAAACTGCTTCAATTTTAACCATAGAGGTATGACATCATTAACTAATTTTGGATGTATATTGTCTTGAAGATTAAAAAAGGAATATTGGCTTCGTGCACATTAGCGTTAACCCTCATTCTCTTTTTCTAATTTCATCCATTTGCCTTTTCATTTGATTTAGAATGTCACGTTCTTGACTAAGAGAAGTTAACTCTGAACTGAGTCGCTTCCTTTCATTTATTCGCTTAGCTTTTATATCTTTTTCCCTGTTCTCGATTTGGGTTTTAAGAGATTTTATTTGTTCTTTAATGTCCATCTCAAATGCTTTTTTTGTTTCAGCTTCATTTATATAAAAATCATAGAAGTAGAAATATAATGGGATAATCCATTTTAATATGTGGCTAACTCCCAGACCAAGAAGATACACAATGCCTCCCAATATTATTAAACCAACAACTTTGGCAAAAAATAATTCTTCAGGTTCAGTTTCTGTAACTATATAAACAAACCATACTGCTACTAAAAGTATTGGAAATACTTTTTTTAAGTCGTTAAATTTTTCAATGTATTCTGAATACCTTGGTCTAAGGTACTTGTTTTTTTTTGCCATTTCTAGCTGATATACAGCATCCTTATTTTCCCTTCTAATTTCGTCAGCTTCTAAATACTCGAGTTTTTCGATTTCTCCCTTCTTATCTTGAATGTTTTTTTCATTTTGACTAGACTCATTTTTTAATATTTCTTCAGTTTTATCTGTTAGGTTAGATAATAGTGCATTAGCTTCAAAATTCCAGCCTTTCAGGTCAATAATACTTGAAATGTCTGCATTATTTTGCAATTCCATTACTTTATTTATCTTATTGACTATTTGAATTAATTCATTTGTGCTATCTTTAGTCCAAATACTTTCAAATGCTTTTTTTAATTTTAAAAAATTCAAATATTCTTCTTTTAGTTTAATTCTTTCTTCAGTTTTAATTACTCGAGTAAGCTTTTCAATAAAATCACCTGGTATTAGATTGTCGTCAGTATTAAGGATTTTATGGAAGGACTCAGGATTTAGATTTAAAGCTAATCGAAAAGATTTAATGGCGGGCTCTTTCAAATCCAAGCATACTTCGAGAATTCCTTTTTGCACCAACAATGATGCGTTTTGTGGGTCATGAGATAATGCCTCCTTCACATTTTTATACCCCTCCTCAAATTCTTTTTGGAATATATTAATTTCGATCAAATTGATTAATGCATCAATCTTTAAAAGAATGTTTTTGCGTCCGATCTCACTGTATCGTATAGCGTTTGTAAAAGCAATTTTAGCATAATCAATTTCATTTACAAAACTGTATGCAAAACCCAACTCTAACCATGCTAATCCATCGTACCTGCCTATTTCATGTTTAAGCGAACTAACATAAAGAGCAATTGCTTCTGCCAAATTCTCCTCCTTGAATTTGACAGATGAGTAGGCTTGTTCCATTTGCTCCCGAGCTTTCTTTCTTTTTTCTCCTGAAATTACTTCTCCAGGGTTGGAAAGTACATATAACAGTTCTTTTTGGAGTAATGTAATTTGGGAAATAATTCGATTACTCGAATTTACAATAGAATTATTTACAAGCAAAACGCTTGAATTAATATCATTTAATCCATGTTTAACATTTCTGTTTATCTCTTGAAGTTCATCAAATGACTTAATCGCAAAAATTTTGAAACTTTCGTTTAAATTCCCAATATCTTTTTTAATCGATTCAAATGTATCAATGCTGATTTGGTTAGATATTTGAAGTTTTTCAAATCGAGATAAAATGTCTTTTTCTACTACTAATCCTTGTTTTTGAATTTGAAGAATTTCATTAGATGCCTTCGCAGTATCTTTTTGGGCCAACTCTTGCTTTGCTTCCGAGAATTTCGGAAGAAAATATTTCTCGATATTATGAACAAGTACTTTGCCAATCATTCTTGAATTGTTTTATTTTTATATTGTTATTCTATTAGGGGGGTATTCTTAGTTGCATTTTGGTCGGTTGACTCAAAACACTTAAAACCATCCCGCTTTTAGAAAAAGACAACTTACTATCAATATATAAGTACAAATTTCATTACCCACAAGTTCCAAAGTGCTAATATTTCCTCTCACTTAAACACCTTCCCCAACTCAATCCTCACCCCCGTCATCGGATCTTCCAAAGTCTCCTTCCGCGTAAAAGTCAACGTCTCCCGATCCGCCATCACCACATGAATGATCCCAAAAGCAGGCTCCACAAACCAGGCAGACTTCACTCCCGCCGGGAAATAAATATTTTTGGCTTTGTCAATCAGGTCTTCTACCCCTTGTTGATAGGAAAGAATTTCGATGGTGGTGATGGGCGTTTCTTTGACTTTGTGTTCTTCGGCCCACCAATCATAGGAGAGGTTGGGGTAAATACAAATGTCAGGTCGGGCGCGACCAGGTAGTTCCAGGTCGAGCTCGGGCAATGCGTCATACAGATGCTCGAATTGAGCGAGCTCAATGATCAAGCGGCTTTGAATGTGGGCATGATTTTTTCCACTTGGCTTTTCAATTTCAGCTTCATAGTCTGGCACAATCGATTCGATGATTTCTTCTCTGATGGTCATGAATGAAGCGTTTATGGGGCGATAAAAAAATAAATGCTCATTTTGCCATAGGATTAGATGAGTAAACGGTTCAATTTAAGTGTCTTATCTAATCCTATGGCTTAGGAAAAATGAACATTTATTTTTGCCCCACTATTATGGCCAATAAAGATAAGGATAAAAAATAAATAATGCTACCCCCACCAAATCCGAAACCAAGTCCAGCCATCCTCCTCCATCCTCAGCGAAAACTTCCACCCATGCCCCATCAAAATATCCCGAATCAAGGTTAGCCCAATGCCCTGGCCCTCCGTCTTATTGCTAAAAAAAGGGGTAAATAAAAGGTGCTCATGATCCTTGGGAATTGGAGCGCCATTGTTGCGAATGTTCAAACTGTTTGCTGCCAAAACCACTTCCACCTGTTGCCCAGCTATACAAGCCTCCAGCGCATTTTTCAGGATGTTGATCAGTACCTGCTCCATTTGTTGTACATCCACCTTGATGCGGACAGGTAGTGGCGAAGATGTAAAACTCAGCTGCACCCCTTTTTCCACAAACAGTGGTTGGTGCAATGTGATAGCATCTTGCAAGACCCCATTAAAATCCCGGTACTCCAACTGCGGCTGCGGCAGGCGGACCACATCAGCAAAGCGGCGCATGAACAAATTGAGGCGTTCATTACGGGAATAGGCGACGGCCAGCGCGGCGGAGAATTGATTTTCTTCCTGCTTTATCAGGTAGCGTTTTGTGCTGTCGATGATAGAATTGATGGCTCCCACGGTATTGTTGACCTCGTGGGCCATCATGCGGATAACTTTGCCGTAGGCCTTTTTTTCGGAAGCAAGCAGCTCTTCGCTGAGCTCTTCCACCATGATGAAGGGGCGCTGAAAACCCCGATCCATAAAAAAGGAGCGCTGTACTTTGTAGGTTTCGATGCCGTTGATGGCAATGGTTTGGTGGTCGCCGTTTTTTAAGGGGATCAGGTGCGGCGTAAGTGGATGGGCCAAGGTTGCCAGTGGCCGATTGTGCCAACTCTGATCCAGAGGCGACAAGCCCAATAAATCCTGAGCTTTAGGGTTGATTTCACTCAAATGGTCGTCAAAATCCAGGATCAAAATGGCAATAGGCGAGGCTTTGATCAGTTTTTCCAAAAAATAATGTTGCTCTGCCAATTGGGTACGTTCGACGCGTAGTTGTTCGATCATGCTGTTGTACACGGCGATGAGTTCGTCCACTTCGCGGTTGCCCGTGGGCCGAAAGGTGATGGAAAAATCCTGATCACGAATGGCCTCAATGCCCGATAAAATATACTGGAACGGGCGGTGTACGTCCCGGAATATGGCATAAGAAAAATACAGCGATACCAACACCAAAAGCTCGGAGGCGATGAAGACAACTTTGTTTTCATACAGCACCCGGAAGGCCAGGTATATGATCACCCCGTGCAAAACGAGAATCAAAAGGAAGTATTTGATCCGCAAATTCATGGTGTTATTTTTTTGTGAGTTTAGCACCCCACCTTCGGTGGAATGGTTTTTACATTTTTACTGCTTGCAAGATGTTATAAATGTCAACTGCTGCTTTATCCCAGGAGAACTGTTGCCGTTGCAGCTGGCCTTTTTTGACCAAATCCTCCCGTAGGTCCGGTTCATCCCAAATGCGCAACATCGCCGCAGCAATCTCCTCTACATCATAGGGATCAACCAATAGAGCCGCCTCACCAGCTACTTCCGGCAAGGAAGAAGTATTGGAGGTAATCACCGGAGTGTCAGTGCAGAGGGCTTCCAAAACAGGCAAGCCAAATCCTTCAAAAAAGGAAAGATAAGTCAAAGCCAGGGCGGAAGCCATTAGTTCTGCTGCTGTTTCTTCGGGGAGGTAACCTAGAAAGAGGATGTCATCCCGGTAGGTAGAGGCTGCATGTGCAGCGGTGATTTCCTGCACTTGCCAGGCCAACTTCCCTGCGATCAAAAGCTTTACAGGTGCCTCACTTTTCTCCCGAAACAACTCATAGGCTCGCAGCAATCCCAGCAGGTTTTTGCGTGGATGGATGGCACCCAGGAAGAAAAAATAATCGACTCCCCCGCTAAACCGTGATTTCACCTGTTTTTTTTCTGCTTCGCTCAAGGGTTGAAAAATGGCACGGGTGCCGTTTGGAACCACGGTAATTTTCTCTGCTGGAACCTGATAATGTGCAACCAGGTCTGTTTTACCGTGTTCAGCCACACAAACGATATGGGTGGCTTTTTTTAAAAATCTCGGGATAAACAAGCGGTAATAAGGTCGATGCATCCAGGCAACTTGCCGGGGGTAATGAAAATGGGCAATGTCGTGGGTGGTCAACACCGTAGGGACGGTGGTTTGGAGGCTCAAAAAATTATCAGGTGAAAAAAAAACATCCACTTGCTCCTGCCGCAATATTTTGGGAACCTGTACATCAAACCAGTACCAAAAGGAGAAAAAATGCCGGGCCTTGGGCCCAATCACTACCGTTTTTACATTTTTTCCGGTGATTAGCCATTCGGTCTGCGGACGATCGTAAATCAAAATAAACTGACCTTCGGGGTGATTTTGCACCCAACGTTTGCACAGTTCGTAAGTATACCAGCCGATTCCTTCCAGGTTACCCGTCTGTAGAAAGCGGGCATTGATGGCTATTTTCAACTTTATTGATTTTTTACCGTTCTTATACAACTCGCGCAAATTTGGTTAAATTTACGCGCTCGAAGCGTTTTTTCTCGTTCATAAATAAGTACTGATCCTTACTATAGACACTTTTCTCTTCCCGGTATTGAAATAGTCCCATCTGAAACGTATTCACTTGATAGAAAACTTGTTTTCAATACCATTATGCAGTATTGAGAGGATAACACAAACATTACTATGATTAACGTTCAATTGCTTAAACGCATTTGTGAAACCCCCGGTGCACCGGGTTTTGAACACCGCATCCGCCAATTGGTGCTGAAAGAACTCCAGGATTTGGCCGACGAAGTGAGCATCGACAACATGGGCAACGTCGTTGCTGTCAAAAGAGGGAAAGAACGCAAACGCGCGATGATTGCTGCCCACCTCGATGAAATTGGCTTCATCGTCAATCACATTGATGAAGAAGGTTTTCTTTTTTTTCATCCCCTCGGTGGTTTTGACCCCAAAACCCTGACTTCCCAACGGGTAATTGTACACGGCAAAAAAGACGTCATCGGGGTAATGGGCTCCAAACCCATCCACCTGATGAAACCCGAAGAGCGCAGCAAAGTGGTGCCTATTACCGATTACTACATTGATTTGGGCATGCGCAAAGAGGAAGTGCTGAAAATTGTTTCGATTGGTGACCCGGTGACCCGTGAACGGGAGCTGATTGAGATGGGCGATTGTGTCAACAGCAAGTCGCTGGACAACCGGGTTTCGGTATTCATACTGCTCGAAACCCTGCGCGCCTTAAAAGGCAAAGAAGTCCCTTACGACATTTACGGTGTCTTTACCGTTCAGGAAGAGGTAGGATTGCGTGGGGCCATCTCCGCTGCTCATGGTATTGATCCTGACTTTGGATTTGGATTGGATGTAACCATTGCTTTTGACACCCCTGGTGCTCAGGCACAGGAAGCGGTGACCAAATTGGGCAAAGGTGCCGGCATCAAAATTCTGGATGGAAGTGTGATTTCGGATTACCGCATGGTGCGCTACCTGAAAGAAATTGCCGATCAACACAACATCCCCTGGCAACCCGAGATTTTGCCAGCGGGCGGCACCGATACGGCCGGAGTACAACGTTATGGAAAAAAAGGAGCAATTGCGGGAGCGATTTCAATCCCTTTGCGGCACATCCACCAAACGATTGAAATGGCGAATAAGACAGATATTCAAAATTGTACTGACTTGCTAATTGTGGCTTTGCAGCAGTTGGATCAATACAATTGGGAGTTTAGGTAAAAGTTGAGGAGTTGAGGAGTTTAGAAGTTGAGGCTACCGCAAGAGACATTGTCAATGCTTCTTGCGGTAGCCTCAACTTCTAAACTCCTCAACTCCTCAACTTATTCTTTATCAAACCTCAGTTCCTGCACATAATACTTATCCGCTTCCACCCTTGCGTAGATGTATACGCGGAAGGTACCAGCAGAAGTGGTCAGGTTACCAATGCTGTATTGGGCTTCTTTACCTTTGGATTGACCCGTGTGCATTTGGCTGAAGGTCTGTGGTTTGTTTTTGCCAAAGAAGTTTTTCAGAATTTGTATGGCTTCAGTTTTGCCGTACACATTCTCCTGCTCCAAAATGGCAATTTCTACCGATTTGTCCAGGTATGGTTCCAAAGCAGTCACGTTACCCGTGCTGATGGCTTTGGTAATACTGTCGAGAGCGAGCTGCTGGTCCCAGATCATCAGGGTTACCAGCAATATGAACATGCTTTTCATAGTCGTCCTTTTATGGGTTGAGGCCGACCGGTTAGTTTTAAAGAGAACGATCGACCTTGAAAAAGTAGAGTTTCATCATCATGATTTACCTCCTTCACATTTGGTTGCAGCTAGAAGTGTTTTGAGCTTTTTGATTTGTTCCACTTTTGGTTGCAAATCTTGAAAGCTTGCACTTCTGCTTGTTTTCCCATTTTTGACGCAATCGTCGGGTGATAGTAACAATTTTTTTTTGAACAGTCAAATACAGAACGCCTTTTTTATCCTTTGCATTGTTTTTATGAGAGAAAAAGGCTTTCTGCGCTTTAACTATCAGTTGCTTGTGTTAATTTCGGCGCGAAATCCTTTTTATAGGTATTCAACTACACGATAAACCAAACATGAGCACAAAAAAAGTTCTTCTGGTCATTATGGATGGATGGGGCTTAGGACAAGTACCCTTCGCTGATGCTATTGCACAAGCCAATACTCCCTTTGTAGATGCTTTATATCAACAATACCCCCATGCCACCCTCGTGACCCATAGCGAATTGGTGGGTTTGCCCGATGGGCAAATGGGCAATTCGGAAGTAGGCCACCTCAACATTGGAGCAGGCCGGGTCGTGTACCAGGAATTGGCGCGTATCAACAAAGCGGTACGGGAACGGGAACTCCACCAAAACCCCACCTTGCTCAAGGCCATTCAATACGCGAAAGACAATAACAAACCTTTCCACATTATAGGGTTAGTATCTGACGGTGGCGTGCATTCACACATCAACCATTTGAAGGCCATCATCGACATTGTGGAAGAGCAGGGCCTCAAACAGGCATTTATCCACGCCTTTACCGATGGGCGCGATTGTGATCCCAAGAGCGGGCTTGGCTTTTTGCAAGAAATTGTTGACTACACGGCCAATAAAGCGACGAAGTTGGCTTCGGTGGTTGGGCGGTATTTCGCCATGGACCGGGATAAACGTTGGGAGCGGGTTAAACTGGCTTATGACTTGATGGTCAATGGAGTAGGTGAAGCCACGACGGATGTGATCAAAACCTTCGAAGCGCGCTACGCGGTAAACGAAACGGATGAATTCATCAAACCCATCTTGTGTACGGATGCGCAAGGACAGGCTTTGGCCAAAATTCAGGATGGAGACTCTTTGCTGTGTTTCAATTTCCGCACCGACCGCCCACGGGAAATCTCCCAGGTGTTGACTCAAACCGATTTCCCCGAGTTTGGGATGCACAAATTGAATCTACACTACGTCACCATGACGAGTTATGATGAAACCTACCAAAACGTGGACGTCATTTTCCAAAACGACAACCTGCGCAATACCCTGGGTGAAGTATTGTCCAAAGCGGGCAAAACCCAGGTGCGGATTGCTGAGACTGAAAAATACCCTCACGTTACCTTTTTCTTCAACGGTGGTCGGGAAGAGCCATTTGAAGGTGAACGTCGCCTATTGGTGCCTTCGCCCAAAGTCGCTACTTATGACCTCCAGCCCGAAATGAGTGCAGTAGGCATAACGGACGCGATTGTGACCGACATCGTGCAAAACCAGCCCGATTTCATTTGCCTCAACTACGCCAACGCCGACATGGTGGGGCATACCGGGGTGTTTTCTGCGGCGATGAAAGCAGTAGAAACGGTTGATTCCTGCATGAACAAGTTGGTCAATACTGCCCTGGATTACGATTATGACTGCATCATCATCGCTGATCACGGAAATTCCGATTACATGATCAACGATGATGGAACGCCCAATACGGCGCATACCAAAAACCCGGTACCGATCATTTATGTCAGTGCTCAAGCGGCTGGTGCTAAGGTGAAAGCTGGGAAATTGGGCGATATCGCCCCGACTATCCTCAACCTGATGGGCGTTCCTGCTCCGGCGGAGATGACGGGTGAGGTATTGGTTGAGCGATAACGCCTTAAGACAAGGCTACAAACCTTGGCACTGTAGAGACGCACGGCCGTGCGTCTTTACAGTGCCAAGGTCTACCTTAAATACAAACTAGTTGACATCAGGCAAAACCCAGTACACACCTAATAGTGTTTATGTGAAAAAAAACGACTCATGCCAAAATACATCCTTCTCTTTTTCGCCCTGGCCCTGATCTGGAGCTGCAACAACACCGAAACAACAAAAAAGCCTGGCACCAAGGAAGATCCTTACTTTTTCGATCTCGCCGGGTTCTTTAACGCAGAAATCAAACAACTCAACAGTGCCCAAACCAAAGCCAACAAAACGGTCAAGTACAACAAAAAAGAGGATGTCTTATCCAATCAAAAACTGGACTACGAAAAGGAACTAGCCGTATTCGTCCATTCCGACATCAACAAATTATCCTGGCGGGAAAAATACAGCGCGGATACGCTTAAAGAAGGGAATGAAATCCGTTCGATTACCTATAAAGCCCTGGATGATCAGCTCAAAACCCGAAAAATTGCCATTTCTTTTGATCAAAACCAGGTGGCACAAATCGCCATTGAGAACCGTTTGAAAAGTATCATGGCCAGCACCTGGCAGGAATTAGAATATTTACCGGGGAAAGGATATCAGGTGCATGGCAAACAAAAAATGCGATTAGCTGGAGTGGATATGATGGGGATAGAGGTGGAGTTTAAAGAATAAGGTTGAGGAGTTGAGGAGTTTTAAGTTGAGGAGTTGAGGGCTACCGCAGTGACTTGGACAATGTTTACTTCCAAGCCGCTGCGGCAGCCTTCAACTCCTCAACTTAAAACTCCTCAACTACCCTAGTACCCCGGATTCTGCACCAAAGTAGGCGTCCCTCCAATGGCACTATTCAGAATCTCCTGAGCAGGTATAGGGAAATATTCGTGTTTGCCCTTGACAAATTTTGCGCCCTTCAAATAAACCCGGCGGTTTTGTTCAACGCTCAAATAATCATTGATTACCTGATCGGCAATACCCCAACGCACCAGGTCAAAGAAACGGTGTCCTTCCATCGCAAATTCCAGACGCTGCTCAAAGCGCACCGCATTGCGTGCCGCAGCTTTGTCGGTCCATGGCGTTGCGTATTCCTTGATCACATAGTTCCCAGCAGGATTGCCATTCGCCAGTTTTACTACACCATTAGGATTGGCGGCACGTTTGCGAATCTGATTCACCAATTCCCGTGCTTTGTCCAGGCTACCAATTTCCACTTCACATTCAGCCAACCAAAGGATCACGTGTGACAGGCGAATGATCCGGTAGTTGTTGGCGTTCTGGCGAGGGTTACCTGTCCAGGTGTTGGTGCCATTTTCAGAACGGTAAGGCGCATTTTTCTTGGGCGAAAAAGGCCCCGCATAAGCAGGGTCGCGTATATATTGGGAGTTGTGGATGCCCCAATCGAGGTAAGGAACCCCTTCGCGGCCAACTGTCCAGTCGAGGCGTGGATCGAGGTTACCTGCATAAGTCTGAGAATTGGTACCTGGTACATCTCCTTGATTAAAATTGCTGATCAATGGCAAGCCATCAGCATCCGTTTTGAAGGCATTGACCAGGTTTTGAGAAGGCTGGAAAAAGCCGCAGCAGGTGGTCAATGCGCCACCACCATAAGGATAGTTGAGGGTTGCGCCACGGTTGCCATTGTTCGAAATAGCCGCACCATCGTTTACGGAGTGCTGGATTTCAAAGATGGACTCCGAGTTGTTGTTGGTTGCTGCCCGGAAATTGTCGTGGTAATTGTCGACCAGTTTGTAACCACCAGTATTGATGATGGCTTCCAAAATTGGCTTGGCTTCAGCGTATTTACCCTGGAAAAGATAGGCCTTGGCGAGGGTAGCTCCCGCTGCCCATTTGGTAGCCCGGCCAGGTGCGCCCGCCCAGCGGTTGGGTAGGTTGTCATAAGCAAATTTCAAATCTGCTTCGATGTTTGGCCAAATTTCCTTGTCATTGGGCAATTTGGTGCTTTGTGCGTCAGCAGCGTTGTAGGTTTTATCATCAACATAAGGCACCTTGTTGAACATTTTACGCGCCTCAAAGTGATAGTGCCCACGCAGGAAACGGGCTTGTGCAATCGCCAGGTTTTTATCTGCGTCGCTCAAGTCAGTGGCTTTGGGGGCCAGTTGGATGACGTCATTAGAACGGGCTACGCCATCGTAAACTGCCCGCCATTTGCCCCGGAAGTGGGTCAAGTCTGATGTATGGGTAAACGCTTCGATGAGGGAAATTTCGGGTTGGTCCCCGGCATTACTACCTTTATAAGCGTCATCCGAAGTGACCGACCCGTACACCCAATTGTCAGCAGAGCCTGTCCAGTCAGGGAATGGAGAACCCACGTTGGTTTGTACGCCGTCCAAAAGGGAATAAGCCCCGGTTAGTACCAGATTGACTCCGGCAGCATTGCTCAGGGTGGCTTCACTCAATACACCCAAAGGGGTAACCGATAGAAACTCATCGTTGCAGGAAGCAGCCGAAAGCATGGCCACCATTACTGCACTTATGATTTTTATTTTTTTCATGGTTGAAATCATTTTAATAGTCCAAAAGACTGTGCTCTTGGAAATTGATTTAGAACGTTAAGCCGAGGCCAAAGTTGATGGAGCGGTAAGCAGGATAGGTACCTTCGTCTACCCCGATTTGCCGGTCAGAACCAGCAGAGTAGCTCCGCAGGTTTACTTCTGGATCAAGTCCTTCATACTTGGTGATGGTCAATACGTTTTGACCTTGAGCCCATACCCGCAAACCGCCGATTCCCAAGCGGGACATCAGTTTTTGTGGCAAGTTGTAAGTCAACTGCACGTTTTTCAAACGGAAATAGGAACCATCTTCCAGGTAATAAGTGGAAGGGTTGGAGCTGATAACGTCGTTGGAACGTGGAATTGGCAGTTTGGCATCGGTTTTGCCAGGGCGCCAGGAATCCTCGTACATGCGCTGTGAGCGGTTGCCACCAAAGGTTGGGAAGTCGGTCCAGTAACGAACGTAGTTGAACAGTTCGTTGCCTTG
Organism: Haliscomenobacter sp.; assembly: GCF_965225875.1. Taxonomy (GTDB): domain Bacteria; phylum Bacteroidota; class Bacteroidia; order Chitinophagales; family Saprospiraceae; genus Haliscomenobacter. The sequence continues at coordinate 3,901,894 of NZ_CBDDBS010000002.1, forward strand.
AACCCCTTGGCCAAAGATGTCGAGTTGGAAGTTTTTGTAATTGAAGCTCAGGTTGATACCGTAGGTGAAATCAGGGTGTGGGCTACCAATGATGGTGCGATCCGCAGAGTTGATGATCCGGTCGCCGTTTACATCCCGGTATTTGAAGGCACCCGCTTTGTTCATTGAACCACCGCCGAACTGAACTGGAGCTTCAGCAGCTTCAGCATCAGTTTGGAAAATGCCCAGAATGTCGTAGCCGAAGAAGGACGCCAGGGGAAAGCCCTGTTGAGTTACGGAAACAGTACCTGTTGGTAAGCGCAGGTTGCTGAATCCAAAGTATTGGGTTTTAGGGTCTCCGTTGGTTTTGATCACTGTGTTTTTGTAAGTAGAGAAATTGGCTCCGATGGTATAAGAAAACTCTCCACTTTTGCCACGATAGTTCAAGCCCAATTCAACCCCGGTATTCTGCATTTCACCGATGTTCTGAAATGGGTTAGTCGCAACACCTTGAGTAAACTGAACTTCAACAGGGAAGAGCATATCCGTGGTACGGCGATCGAACCAGTCGAAGGCAATATCGAACTTGCCACCCCACAAAGTCATATCAAAACCGGCATTGAGCGAGGTTGTGGTTTCCCATTTGGCTTTGGCGTTGCCGAATTGACCCAGCTCGTAACCAGGCTGTGAAGAGGTTCTGGAACCAGAAAGGTCGTAAAATGAAGATTCCGGAGAAGTTGCAAAAGTAGAAAAGGCGTTGTAGTTACCAATTTCCTGGTTACCCGTTTGGCCCCAACCTACGCGCAGTTTGGCAAAGGTAATGGCCTGACTGTTTGCTAGAAACCCTTCTTTTGACACTACCCAGCCCGCACTAAGTGCCGGGAAAATGGCGGTACGGAATTCTGGTGCAAAACGGGAAGAGCGGTCGCGGCGCACCGTTGCATCGATCAGGTATTTGTCGTCATAGACGTAGTTCAGACGTCCAAACTCCGAAGCCAACAACCATTCAGCGGCGCCGCCAGTGTTGTTGATACCAGCCCGGCCTGCACTGAGGTAGCGGTTGGGCAAATCATCCACGGCGAAACCATTTCTTTCACCACTGAAAAACTCAAAGTAGTTTTTGATTGCCTCGGTACCGATCAGGGCATTGATGCGGTGTTTTTCCCCAAGCTCTTTGGAATAGGTAAGGGTATTGTACCAGGTCCAGGTTACGTCGTAACTGTTGGAAGTGTTCAGGTTGTTGTTTCCAACGGGCTCTGGTGATTCAGGGTCGTTGGCGCGGTAACGACGAAGGTTAAAGATGCCATAGTCTACCCCAAACTGGCTGCGGGCAGTCAAATCCTTGAGGATATCTGCTTCTACAAAGGCATTGCCAAACAAGCGAATTTCCTTGCTCTTGTTGTCTTTGTTGCGGTATAACTCTGCTACAGGGCTACGTGAGTTATCCAACACGGTGGGAGAGCCGGCGAAATACCCTTTTACGTCATAAACTGGTGTGATGGGTGGAACCCGGTAAGCAAAAGAAATCGGGTTGCTTTCGTTTTGGTTGCCGTTGGGTTGGCCAATCTGTTCGCCATAGGCCAATTGCATGTTTTCGCCCAGGCGGATTTTTTTACTCACATTAAATTCGGTATTCGCCCGCAAGGAATAACGCTTAAAGCTGGTGTAATCCATGATCCCTTGCTGATCGAAGTAGTTCATCGACATGGAGTACCGCGCCTGTTCATTTGCGCCACTTACCCCAATTTGGTGGTTTTGAATGGGTGCAGAATCGAAGATTTCGTCAAACCAGTCTGTCCCTACCTTATTGGCTTTGGTGATCAGGTTTTTGGGTGAAACGCTGTACTTGCTTTCATCAACAGTACCTACGGCACCAACTGGGAAAATGTAATCAGGGATAATCGGAGTAGCTACTTTACCCCCAAACATCGGGATATTGGGGTAAACAATTTTGGAAGGATCGGAGATTTTACCGTCCACGAGCAAACCCGGGTTTTCGGCATTGATCCGTGACTCCCAAAGTAAATTAACATACTCCTGGGTATTCAAGAGGTCCAAAAACTTGATGGGCGTTTGGGTTCCGTAGTAGGCGTCGTAGCTGAATTTTGGCTTGCCACTTTTGCCTCGCTTGGTGGTGATGATCACTACCCCGTTGCCCGCACGCGAGCCATAAATGGAAGCAGCAGAGGCATCTTTTAGGATTTGGATGGATTCTACATCGTTCAGGTTCAAAGTGTTCAGGTTACCCTTGGTTGGCATCCCATCAACTACAAACAGTGGAGAGTTGTCGTTGATGGTACCAAAACCCCGGATGCGCACCATCACGCCGCCACCCGGAGCATTTTCGTTGCTAACGTTTACGCCGGCTACCCGGCCTTGCATGGCTTGGGCCACGTTGGTAGAGGGTACCGAGAGCAATTGTTTGGTGTCTACACTGGCTACCGCACCAGTGATGTCGCGCCGCGATTGGGTACCGTACCCCGTAACCACGGCTTCTTGTAGTAAGGTAACGTCGGACTTGAGCTTCAAATCGAAGCTGGTCTGCGTACCCATGTCAACCTCAAGGGTGGAATACCCTGTGTAAGAGACCACCAGGGTGTTGGTAGATCCCTCGGGAATCTGTAAGGTAAAAGCTCCTTCAAGGTCGGTGACTGTGCCTACAGTGCTTCCTTTGATAAAGACCGAGGCACCGATGAGTGCTGAACCATCATCATCGGCGGTAACTTTGCCGGAGATGGTCTTTTGCGCAAAAGCGCAGGTGCCTATCAAAAACAGGCACAAACTCAGGAAAAGCCTGAATGGGTGGGTGTGAGTGTTCTTCATGAATGGAATTTTATTTGGTAAATATAATATTGGGCACTATTTAAAAGTATTTTTTTTAGTTAATGGTAGATAAGTTTTGTGTTTAAAATTAGACTAACCCTTATAGGTTAATTTTTCTGGATTGGAATTATTTTTTTGCAAATGTATTGTGTGGTAAATATTAAGCTTCTAATTTTACAACAATTTAATCCCATTAACAACTTCACTTCCATGAAACTAACTACATTCTATTGTTCTCTACTGTTTTTGTTCTTCCAAAACAGTTTATTCAGCCAGCAACCCAACTACCAATGGATGAAAAAAATGGAAGTCCTCCGCGCCGAGCGGTTTACTTTCTACTCCAACAATCACCTGCTGGTAGACTCCCGAGGGAATAGTTATCGACTACAAGTTTTCAGAGATGAAACCAGTTTAGAAGATACTACCCTTACTACGGATGGGCATGATGCATTTCTGCTAACAAAACATAATTCAGAGGGAAAACTGGAATGGGCTAGAAAAATTGTTGGCTACAACGGTGGAGACGAGGCTCATTGGGGATGGACAAACAGCATTTGTTTTGACCTTCAGGAAAACCTGATCATCAGTGGTCTTTTTTGGTCTAATGAGCTAGACTTTGGTAGTGGAACACGATTAGCAGCTGCCTGTAGTCCCGGTCTTTGTCACAACCTATTTACTGCAACCTACTCTCCTCAAGGCAACTTGATCGACAAGATAGCCTTTGCAATGCCTGAAAATCATCAAGTTTTATATCCAATCTTGCATGTGGATTCCCGGGGTAAAAAAATATTCACTTTTGTAACTGATGCACCAATGTTGCGTATCGGAGATAAGCTAATTCGTATGCAGTACGTCGTCAAGGTGGTCACCTTACAACTTTCGTCCAAAAATGAACTGGAGCATTTCACCACCTTTGAAATGGATGGGGGAAGTATATTGCTTCCCTTTAATTCAAGCACTCAAAAAGATGGTTCTGTGCTGGTTTTTGGAAATATATATGGAATAGATGCAAAAGAACTTACCCTGAGTGCTCGAGAAGGAACAAGTCATTCAATCAAAAAGCCAATAGGTGACTATGAGTTATTTTTATTGTTAAAACAGAGCTCAAACGGAAAACTTTTATGGGCTTTAGATATTGTGGCTGCAACAGATTGCCAAATGCTTGCTGATTCTAGTGGTCATACCTATGTACTTGGTGCTTTCAACGATACACTGCAAATTGGAGAGAAGATTTTATTTGAAAATAAAGATGATCTGGCAGATGGCTTTATTTTAAAAATTGGAGCAGATGGTAAAGTACTTTGGCAAAAACAATTGGAAAATGCTCCCATTCCTGTATACGATGGTAATTTGTTTAGTGCCTCGCCAGGGAGTTTTGGCCCAGGTGGGAGTTTATTGGTGCCACTCTTTGTAATCAATGAAGACGCTGAAACTCCAAGAGAAATTGAAGGGAAAGAAATTCAAGCAAGTTTTGAAAACTATGCCTCAGTTATCGCTCATTTTTCCTCGGCAGGACAGTTGGAGACCTTAGTTCCTATTGAGACACCCAAGGGGATTATGCTCGCCTCCAATTGTAAATTTGATCCTGATGGGCGAATTTATGCTGTTTTCCATCCACTAGAAAGGGACTCACTCCTCTCCAGCCCTTACCGTTATGCAATGGAACGAGAGCGCACTACAGATTCTCTCATACAAGAGCATACAGAGTTTTTTGCTTGCTTTTCTCTAAACAAGCAATTGCCCCGTATCAATTTTCCTGTTTTGCCTACCAAATATGATCGTGACCTTCGCATCCGTATCTCACCCAATCCAACTCCTGACCTAGTGGAAGTACGCTGGGTGCCACAGGAGGAACCCGCTCAGCTCACTTTACGTGATGCAACCGGGCGACAGCTCGAAACAATCAAGATCGCCCCACTGGCTTTTGAAGCCAGGTTGGATTTGAGTAATTATGTTGCTGGTGTTTATTTTATTGAGTGGATGGGGAAAAGCACTTTGCAAAGTTCCAAAATCATCAAATATTAGCAGCTTGCTTTAGAATGATCCTTACCAAAGCCGCTACTTTTCTATTGAAGGTAGCGGCTTTTGTGTTTGTTTTTAGCCCTCAAAAATTTCTTCATACCGCAGTTTTTTACGGATATTTAAGGCCTGATTCAAACAAGCACAAGCGATTTGCGTTTGTACTTCAAACAATTCCACTCTGATGATCGAAACTGACGTCCTCATTATTGGCTCTGGCATCGGCGGGCTAAGTACTGCTATCAAAATTGCCGAAGCACGCCCTGATTTATCCATCACCGTACTCACCAAAACGATTGAGGGAGAAAGCAATACCCGCTATGCCCAGGGCGGTGTAGCCGCAGTATGGGATGTGGAAGTGGACTCCTATACCAAGCACAAGGAGGATACCCTGGATGCCGGCGACGGATTGTGTGATGAAAAAATAGTCGATATTGTAGTTTCCGAAGGGCCCGATCGGGTACAAGACATCATTGATTGGGGGGCCAGATTTGATAAAAAAAAGAACGACGCCGGTGAATATGACCTGGCTCGGGAGGGGGGCCACTCCGAAAAACGCATCCTGCATTACAAAGACCTCACGGGTTGGGAGATGCAACGGGCAGTTATGGCCAAAACCGACGAATTTCCCAACGTCACCATTTACGAGCATTATTTTGCCATCGACCTGATTACCCAACACCACCTGGGGCATTCGGTTACCCGCCTCAAGCGGGATATACAGTGTTATGGCACCTATGCCCTGAACAAAAAAAACAACGTCATCGAAACCATCCTGGCGCGAGTGACCGTGGTGGCTACGGGTGGCGCCGGCCAAGTGTACCGGGCGACGACCAATCCGGTGATCGCTTCTGGGGATGGGATTGCCATGGCTTATCGAGCCAAGGGTTGGACCGAAAATATGGAGTTTGTGCAATTTCACCCTACCTCCTTATATCATCCGGGTGGGGACAACCCAGTCTTTTTGGTGTCAGAAGCGGTGCGTGGATTTGGGGGCATCCTTAAAACCAAAGAAGGAGAGGAGTTCATGCACAAATACGACGAACGCAAGTCCCTGGCCCCTCGCGACATCGTAGCACGCGCCATCGACAACGAGATGAAAATTCGCGGGGAAGACTGCATGTACCTCGATTGTCGGCACCTCAATCAGGAGGACTTCATTGCCCATTTTCCCACCATTTACGACAAATGCAAAAGCATCGGCATCGATCCCATGAAGGACATGATCCCGGTAGCTCCAGCCTGCCATTACATGTGTGGAGGGATCAAGGTAGACGAATTGGGACAAACCTCCATTCAGCGCATGTACGCGGTAGGGGAGTGTACCTCCACCGGCTTGCACGGCGCCAATCGCCTGGCTTCCAATTCACTACTGGAGGCGATGGTTTTTGCCCACCGCATTGCCGCTGATGTTTTGCCTAAAATTGACCAGTGGAGCATCCAGAAAGGCATCCCCGACTGGAACGCCGGAGGTACCACCGACCCCAAAGAAATGGTCCTCATCACCCAGAGCATCAAAGAACTCAAGGAGATCATGAGCAGCTACGTAGGTATCGTTCGCTCCAATGTGCGCCTCAAACGTGCCCTGGACCGCCTGGAGTTGTTGTACCACGAAACGGAAGAAATTTACAATACCACCACGATTAGTCCACAATTGTGCGAGTTGCGGAATTTGATCACCATTGCCTATTTGATTACCCGCTCGGCGAGGTTGCGCAAGGAAAGCCGGGGTTTGCATTACACTACGGATTATCCGGAGAAGGTGGGGTTTGTGCAGGCGAATGTGATTTAGTAACGCAGAAAAATTAACTTCCCGATTTGGGTTTTGAATAGGAAGTCGAACGCTTCATTTCAAGTGAGCTTCTTAGACAAGCTCTTATTCAAAAGCCTCTAAAAAAATCGAGAAGTAATTTTTTGCGTCATACTTAGGTAGGTAAGATTTAAGCTTTCCATTGCCGGAGAACCACTATTTAGCCCCGATCCATTCAGCCTTTTTTGAATTGTTCAGCGAGTTCAGCGATGGTTTGGTATTCAAAAATATGTTCAACCCGCAGTTGGAACCCGAACATATTGGCTTTGGCTACAATCTGTAGGCTTTGAATCGATGCCCCTCCCAGGTCAAAAAAGTTATCATGCACCCCGACCTGTTCAATACTGAGCACGTCCTGCCAAATGCTGGCCAAAAGTTCCTCCTCCTCATTGCGGGGGGCAAGGTATCCGGAGCGTTGGCGCAGGTCTTCTGGCAATGGCAAAGCCTTGCGGTCTATTTTTCCATTTGGGGTCAAAGGCAATTTATCCAGACGAACAAAGCTAGATGGGATCATGTAAGCGGGCAATTTTTTTCGCACAAAGTCCCGCAAGGTATCCACAACAACAACTGTATCCTGTTGAGGTACAAAGTAGGCCAGCAATTGTTTATTACCAGATGTTTCGGTTCGGGTTAGCACTATAGCTTCCAAAATAGTTGGGTATTGCATCAGCACGGTTCTGATTTCACCCAATTCGATGCGGTTGCCATTGATCTTGACCTGATCGTCGCTGCGACCCAGGATTTCAATCGAGTGATCTGGTAAATAGCGGGCACTATCACCTGTTTTATACAATCGTTCTGAAGGGTCGGATCGAAAACGATCAGGGATAAATCGCTCTTTGGTTAAATCAGGGCGATCCCAATAACCACGTGCCAACCCCTGCCCCCCGATGTGCAGTTCTCCAATAACCCCAATTGGCAAGACCTGCAAATGGCGATCCAGGATATAAAGTTGGGTGTTGCCAATGGCTTGCCCAATGGTAATGGGGGCATTCCCCGGCTGTATCTGGCAGACTGAAGACCAGATTGTGGTTTCGGTAGGGCCGTACATGTTCCACAAACTGCCCACCCGAGTCAAAAGTTGATCTGCCATGCGACGTGTCAGGACATCTCCCCCACAAAGCGCTTTTAGCCCCGGTGCTCCTTTCCAACCCGTTTCCAATAGCAATTGCCAGGTTGCTGGTGTTGCCTGCATCATACTTACCTGATATTGATCGATGGCTTCTCCAATTAAACGAGGGTTGGAAACCATTTCCTGGCTGGCTATTACCACTCTTGCACCTGCAATGAGCGGCAAATACAATTCCAGAGCGGCAATGTCAAAGGTGATGGAGGTGACGGATAACAACACATCTTCTGCACTTATTCCGGGTTTCTGACGCATAGACCACAAAAAATTCACCAACGCAGCGTGCTGCACCATCACCCCTTTGGGTTGCCCTGTTGAGCCTGAAGTATACATAATGTAGGCCAGATCATCAGTGCTGATGTTGAATTGAGGATTTGGCCAATCGATGGTGTCGTTAAATCGATCTTCATTCAATTTGACGATTCGTATGTTTTCTAGCTCACCAAGCTCGGGAACAACATTGGTCAATAAGACCTGAACTTTTGCATCCTTCAGCATAAATTGTATCCGTTCTGCTGGGAAGGAAGGGTGAATGGGCACATATACGCCTCCTGCTTTGAGTACAGCCAGGAGTGCCACCAGAATTTCCGGGGATTTATCCATCAGAATACCAACCTGAATGGCTGGGCCAAGCTCCAGATCTTGTAGCTGCCTGGCCAAACCATTGGCTCGACGATTCAGCTCATGATAGGTCAGCGAGTTGTTCCCGTACATCACTGCCACTGCTTCTGGTGTTCGGTCAACTTGTGCCTCGAAAAATTGATGGACACATTTTTCAGAGGGAAAGTCGAGCTGGGTCTGGTTCAGTGTATAAATTAAATGCTGTTCCTCCGCCTTGGAAAGCAAAGGCAGTTGAGCAATTGGGTAATCAGGTTTTGCGATGGCATACTCCAGGATCAGGTGAAAAGAGCGAAACATTCGGGCAATGGTCGCTGGTGCAAAAAGATCCTCATTGTATTCCACCGTAGCATGGCATTGACCATCTAACCTGGACACCATCAAGGTCAGGTCAAACTGGGAAACGCCCCGGTTAATTTCCACAAAACCTGTTTGCAAACCAGGAATATCCAGCTTTGGCAGCGGTGAATTTTGAAGATTAAAAACTACCTGAAAAAGAGGGGGGCGACTGAGGTCGCGTTGGGGCTTTAATACTTCTACCAGTCGCTCAAAAGGCAAATCCTGATGCGCATAAGCTTCCAGCGAAAGGCTCCGCACCTGCTTGAGTAAATCCCTGAAACTTGGATTACCCGAAAAATGAGCACGCAAAACAAGTGTATTGATAAAAACGCCAATCAAGTTTTCCAACTCGGGAAGGTTGCGATTGGCAATCGGGGTTCCAATCAATACTTCATCCTGCCCACTGTAGCGCTGAAGCAGAATAAAAAATGCTGTAATCAAAGTCATGAACAAAGTGGCATCTTCTTCTCTGCTCAGTTTTTCGAGGGCCTCGTTTAGCGCTGTTGAAAGGACGAAGCGATGCGTTCCGCCCGAAAAGGTCTGTCGGGCACCACGGGGCCGATCGGTCGATAATTCCAAAACGGGGATTTCTCCACCCAACTGCTTTTTCCAATAGTCCAGGGACGGCTGTATCTTTTCCTGGCGCGCATCATCCGTTTGCCAATGGGCAAAATCTGCGTATTGAATGGGCAGTTGAGGTAGCTCCACTGGCTGACCACTGCTGATCGCCCGATAGAACAACATCAATTCCCGAAGAAACACCCCCAAAGACCAACCATCTGCAATGGTATGGTGAACGGTAAGCAACAACAAATACTCCTCATTGCCCAATCGGTAAAGTGTAAGGCGGATCAAGGGTGCCTGATTCAGGTTGAAGGGTTTTAGAACCTCCTTTTCTGCCAGACGTAGGGCCTCTCCCTCTTGTTTTGACAACTCAAGCCCACGCAAATCAAAAACAGGCAAAGGGACCGCCACTTCAGGCAAAACTTCAGGGACAGGAAGGCCTAGCCCAAAAGAAAAACGCGTTCGCAGGATCTCGTGCCGTAAGAGGATCTGGTTTGCACTTTGTTCTAGAACACCCAGGTCAAGATTACCCTTGATTTGTAGAATGGTAGAAAGATTGTTGACCGCGGTGCCCCGTTCGAGCAATTCAAGAAACAACTGGCGCCGTTGGGGAAAAGAAAGTGCAATTGGCTGATCAACAGGGCGTGGAGGAATCCCAATGGATGCATTGTTCAATTGCCCCTTCCGCCATTTTTCCAACAAGGCAAGTTTTACGGGTGAGAGTTCCTGGTTCGACATGTTAGTTCAGCTTTGTAAGTAATTGTTGGGCTTCCTCCTCGCTCATGGTTTCAACCTGGCGCAGGATTTCTGTTTCTAAAATTTCAGCCAGTCGCTCAATGGTAAAAGCCTTGAATGCGTCTTCCGAACTGATGCGGATACCAAAAGTGCCCTGGGCCAAGGTCAAAATTTGAGCACCAAGCACCGAATCTCCACCGAGTTCAAAGAAAGAATCCTGCACGCCGACTTGATCAATGTGCAAGGTTTGCCGCCATAATTCAGCTAGTTTGAGCTCTATTTCATTTCGCGGAGCGACGTATTGTTGTCGCAGGTTTGGCCGTGCATAAAGTCGGGCAACATGGGTATTGCTTCCCCCTACCTCGGCCAGGAATGGCATGCTGGCGGCAGTTGGGTACAGCTCGATCAAATTCTTCAAATCGAAAGGCAATACCATCACCTGAGGTGTCTTTTCCAATAGCAGTTGCTCAAGGGTAGCCAAACCCCGATCAATTTGTATCACCTTCACCAGGTGTTGGGTTGAAGCGTTCTGCTCTTTCAGCTTTTCTAGTGTTTCTGCGGCCAAACCAATATCGGCCCAAGGTCCCCAGTTGATGCTGATGGCAGGTAAGCCAAGGTTGTGTCGACGATAAGCCATGGTATCCAGATAAGCACTACCTGCTGCATAGTTACCTTGTCCTGGTGATCCGAGTACAGATACGGCGGAGGAAAAGAGGACAAAAAAATCTAGGGGCAAACCCAGGGTCGTTTCGTGAAGGTTCCGGGTTCCATCTACTTTTGGTGCCATTACTGTCCTCATCCGGCTCGCATCGAGATTGAGCAAAGCCCCATCATCCAACACCCCAGCTGAATGGATGATACCCCGGAGCGGGGGCATATCTTCTTCGATTCGCTTGAGAACGCTTTCCAATTGAGCCCGGTCGCTGACATCTGTCTGGGCGGTGACAACTTGAATACCTTCATCCCGCATCTGATCGATTATCCTCAGTACTTCTGGTGTAGGTTCGCTTCTGCCCAGCAATACCAGATGTCGTGCGCCCCGTTGAGTCATCCATTGGGCAGTGGCCAGGCCTAATGCTCCCAGGCCACCGGTGATCAGGTAGGTGCCATCTGCTCGCAATGATACTTTCGCTGAGTAGGTCGAAGTAGAAAAGGTAAAGGGCAAAAGCCGGAGAACGTACCGACTACCCGCACGAAAAGCAATTTGATCTTCGGCATCATCAAGGGAAAATTGCCGCAAAAGTAGCGGAAGCACCGCTGCATCCGACGCCTGGCTATCAAGATCAATGCGAACACACTTAAGATCGGGAACCTCGAAGCTGATGACTTTCCCCAAACCCCACAAAGGTGACTGTTCAACTGCAATAGACTCATTCGCGTGGATTGCCTGCACGCCGCGGGTAAGCAGCCACAAACGGGGCATTGCCGCGATGCGTTTCGTCAAAACTTGCACCAGGTACAAAACACTGTTGCAGCTGAAGTCCTCCATGATTTCTTTGGATGAAGGCGAAGCAGGGGCCGCCAGGCTCCACAAGTGGATGATCCCAAACAAGGATAGAGGTATTTTATTTAGACTTTGCTCAATGATTTCAGGAAGAGCATTTTTTCCCGTGCCCTCCAATTTTTCGCATACCTCTTTGTACTGCAACAGGTAAACATGATCCCCGGCTGCTTCCAATTCTTTCGCCAAAGCTTCAGCAAAGCCAGTATTGTCTGCAAAAATCAACCAATTTTTGTTCGTTTGGACTTGGGGTGAAACAACTGGCATTTCCTGGGATTCCCAGTGTAAACGGTACAGCCAGGTGTCCTCTTGAGCGATCAATTGGCGGACCCTTCTTCCAATGCGTTGGAGTCGGAGGCCAATAAATTCGGCAACAACCTGTTCGTTTTCATCTAGTAAACGGAGTTCTGCATCAATGACATCTGTACCCGGGGGCATTTCAGAAGGCAGCGCTGCCTGACTCCATACGATCCGCTTAGGTCGGGTGTAAAACTGAATGCGCTCGCACCCAATAGGAATGAAAAGATCTTGTTCCGCGGAAGCTCCCTGGGCGGCAGACAAGACCTGCAAGCAGGCGTCCAACAGTGCAGGGTGAATTTGATAAGCTTGAGCTTCGAATTGCAAGGACTCGGGTATGTGCAAGCGGGCCAATGACTCATTGCCTTTGCTCCAAACCTGCTGGATGGCCTGAAAAGCTGGTCCGTAATGCACTCCTCGCTGCTCCAACTCCTGATAAAATTGAGCCGCAGTGGACTGCGAAGTGTGCTGTTGGCGAATCAGCGCAGGGGGAGATTTGAGTCGCGTCGACAAATGATCTACCTCTCGGGTTGGTTTAATGGTTACGGAAGCATGTTCCATCCAATTTTCATGTGGATTGTTTCGGCTGTGCACGCTAAACGAAAAACCAACCTCGACCTTGGGTGAGAGTAGGGCTTGAATTGACTTTGCTCCACCATCCTGAAAAATCATTTTTTCTTTGAAGGAAAAATGAACAAACGTGTGAGAATTATTCAAACCTGCTTCTTCTGCAGCTTGTAAAGCCATCTCAATATAAGCAGCTGCGGGAAACACGATTTCATCATTGATTCGATGATCATTCAGAAAACCATGGGGTTCATTTTTTAGAGTAGTTTGCCAAACAAAAGAGGTCGCTGCATTGGCCAACTGGATACGTTCACCCAATAGTGGATGAGTATGGCTCCCATTGCGCTGAACTCCCTGCCACAGGTTTTGTAAGTTTGAAGATTTTGTATCTATCCAATAACGCTGGTGTTGCCAGGGCATTAAAGGGAGCGGAACATACTTTGCTCCACCCGGATAAAGATGGCGCCACAAAACAGGAAATCCTGTAGTGTACAATTCACCCAAGGTTCTGTACAAGATGTCGCGGGCGGGCTCCTCCCGTCTTAAAGAAGGTAGTAATCGAATAGGCTGGCCATGAGGAGGCAGGGATTGCTGGATGGAGCTGAGTAGAATGGGGTGAGGATTGATTTCGATAAAAATACTGTATCCATCATGGTGCAATTGTTTGATTGCCCGGGAAAACAGCACTGGTTTTCGAAGGTTGTCCATCCAATAGTCAGCATGGAAGCTGAGGCCATCTGCGCGGGTGCCAGTCACTGTCGAATAGAAGGGCGTCTTTGCGGCTTGGGGCGCTAATCCGCTCAATGCTTCGAGTAATGCCTTACGCACCTCGTCCATTTGTGGGCTATGGGAAGCCACATCCACGTTGACCAGCTTGCAAAAGAGCCCAAGGTTCTGTAAGAGGTCCATGACTACCTGAATGGCTTCTGAATCCCCAGACAATACCGTCGTGTTTGGACTGTTGATCACAGCAATAGCCACCTCCTGCTTGAGCTCCTGGAGTAATGTTTCTGCCTGATCGGGCGACAGCTCCGTCACCAACATACTGCCGCGCCCCCGAAAAGGCTTTAGCAAAAGACTTCGCTTACAGATAATTTTTACAGCATCTTCCAAATTTAATATTCCTGCCACATGTGCGGCGGCGACCTCCCCCATGCTGTGGCCGACTACAGCATCTGCTTGTACGCCCCAGGATCGCCAAAGCTCTGCGAGTGCAACCTGAATGGCAAACAGTGCTGGTTGGATTACATCAATTTCTTCAAGCCGTGTTGCCGCGCTTTCACCTTGAAGTACCTCCAACAAAGACCAGCCAAAATTTGACTGAATAAGTTGATCAATTCGTTTTACTGCCTGATAAAAAACGGGTTCTTGTTTGAGCAAATCGCGGCCCATACCGTACCATTGTCCACCCTGACCCGGGAAAACAAAGGCAATCTTGGGCCGAGGACCTGGAGCACTACTATTGATTAAATTGTGTTGCTGCTCTCCTTGTAGAAAAGCCTTCAGGCTGTCGTGCAATTCTTTCCGGGAATGGCCCAGCACCGCTATTCGGTAATCGTACTGACTTCGGCGGAGACTGGCGGCATAACAGATGTCCTTTGTTTCGATTGAAAAATCAGTGGCAAGCAAATCCTGAAAATTGCCGACCAGTGATTGAAGCGCCCCGGTGCTGCGTGCAGATAAAGGCAGCAAGTAGCTTGTGGAAGTAGTTGATTGTGGCCGTTCATCACCACTTTTTGAATGGTACTGGTTTGCTTCCTGCAACACCATATGTACGATGGTTCCACCAAAGCCAAATGAACTCACCCCGGCCAGAGCGGGTTCAGCACCAGCGGGCCAGGGGGTCAACTTGTTTTGAACCCGCAGATTCAGGTCAGTAAAAGGAATATGTGGATTGGGGGAATGAAAATGAAGGCTTGGTGGCAGACTGTGGTGTTTGAGGCTAAGGATAACCTTTATTAAACCTGCAACTCCAGCTGCTGCTTCGAGGTGTCCGATATTGGTTTTAACGGAGCCGATGGCACAAGGGCCATTGCTGCGGTTGGAGCCAACAATTGCTCCAAGGGCTTGTGCTTCCATGGAATCCCCCAACAGCGTACCCGTTCCATGGGCTTCCACGTATTGAATACTTCCTGGTGAAACATCGGCTGCTTGATACGTCTCTAGCAATAAATTTTCCTGGGCCTCCCGATTGGGAGCAATCAGTCCATTGGTGCGGCCGTCCTGACACATGGAACTACCCAGAATCAGTGCATGAACAGGGTCTCCGTCAGCCAAGGCAACCGAAAGTGGTTTTAGCACAACAAAGCCTCCGCCTTCCCCCCGTACATATCCATCTGCCTGAGCGTCGAAAGTTTTGCATCTTCCATCTGGAGCCAAAACACCTGCCTTGGTAAAAGAAATGGAATGCGCTGGGGAAAGAATCAGGTTGACCCCGCCTGCAAGTGCCATCTCACATTCCCCATTCCTCAGGCTCTGGCAAGCCAAATGCACAGCAGATAAGGAAGAAGAACAAGCTGTATCAATGGCCATACTTGGCCCGTGGAAGTTGTAAAAATAAGAAATGCGATTGGCTGCGATGGACAATGCGGCCCCGGTCCCCGAGTGCCCGCTAATCCGTGTGGGATCGCCAAATTGAAGGGGGGTGTATTCATTTACAGAAATGCCAACATATACTCCAGTTTTGCTGCCATCGAGTTTTTCTTTGGCCTGCCCCGCATCATCAAAAGCTTCAAAGGACAATTCCAACAACAAGCGTTGTTGCGGGTCCATCTGTTCTGCTTCTACAGGTGCGATGCCAAAAAAGAAAGGATCAAACTGGTCGATGCGATCAAGAAACCCGCCCCAATATGAAATGGATTTTCCAGGAGTACCAGGATCGGGATGGTAGAATGCTGCTTTTTCCCAGCGGTCTGCTGGTACTTCGGAGATGGCGTCTACACCATCACAAAGCATTTGCCAGAAAGCAGCAGGGTCTTTAGCGCCTGGAAAGCGACAGCTCATACCAATGACCGCGATTGCTTCCATTGATCGCTCTGTCGCCGGTTTTTTGATTGTAGCTGAATTTTCTTTTTCTAAATCCTCGGCCAGATATCGAGCTAGTGTAAGGATGTTGGGGTAATCATACGCCAGGGTGGGGGAGAGTCGACGACCCAGGACTTCTTCCAGGTCACCTGAAAGGCTTACCAAATCAAGCGAGGATAGCCCGTAACTTGCAAAAGGCTCTCGGATATCGATGGTGCCTGGAGCGACATTCAACAGCTCCGCGATATGAGTAATCAACCAATCCTGAATTTCTCTTGAGGTCAGCACGTTGTCAATGGTTTAGTAAAAAAATACTTTTCTCCCCGATCTGTAAAGATCTGTGGCTGCTTTGCCTAGGCTTACTTCTTGTTGCGATTGCCTCCTACTTGCATCTGCCAGAATGCGGTCATTCCTGGCCGCCGGTCTGGTACACTTTGCAGGTTTTCGGCACTCATGCTGTTCCACATGAGCGGATAGGCTTCTACGGGAGGCACCTCCGCCATAGGCTCAAGTGTTGGGATATTGCGCTGCGCTGCAGCTATATAAGGTTCGAGATTTTGCTGTTTGATTTGCAAACGTTTCACCTCCCTTTCCTTAAACTGAGGCAAGACTTCTTTGCCAAAAAGCTCCATGGAGGCGCAAATATGCTCATGCTGATAGTTCCCACTTTGTTGCAAAAAAATCAACTGGTCTACTCCTGCTTCTTCAAGAGCCCGGAAATTTTCAATCAACTGCTGGGGGCTTCCAATACCTCCCATGCCTGCCTTTTTTCGTTCCCGTTCCATTTTTTCAAGGTGGGAGACCGGTTTGTTTTTGAATTCATCCCACAGATTAGTCCGCCCTGGAATGTGCACTCCATCCCGCCAGTAATGCCCAAGACCAAATGCAAAAAACTGGGCACCCTCCATGCCTCGCTGGAGCGCGATTTCCGGATCTTGGTGGCACATAAATCCGGTGAGCATCGATACATTCGGGTTGACTGCCTGACCGATGGGAATACAATTGTTTTTAAAGGTTTCATAATACTCATCTACCCAAAACTTTGCTTCTTCTGCATTGACAAAAGCAAAAGTAAGAGCCCCCGCGCCCATGCTGGCTGTCATTTTTAAACTGTCCCGGTTCGAACAGGCCACCCAGAGGGGAGGATGAGGTTTTTGAAAAGGTTTGGGTAGGACATTTCGGTGCGGCATCGAAAAATATTTGCCCTGAAAACCAGGATAAGGGTTCATGGACATCATTTTTGCCGTCTCCCTGACGGCCTCAGCCCAGATGGGCCGTTTGTCAACAAAATCGACCCCAAACCCTTCCAACTCTATCCGTGATCCTGATTCACCAGTACCCCACTCTACTCGTCCGCCGCTGATAAGATCAAGTGTAGCGAGGCGTTCGGCAATTCTCGCCGGATGATTAAATTTGGGTGACATTACTATAATCCCATGCCCCAGGCGAATATTTTTGGTCCGTTGACTACAGGCCGCAAGAAAAACTTCCGGCGCTGAAGAATGACTGTATTCTTCGAGAAAGTGATGTTCTTGTACCCACACATAATCAATGCCAATCCGGTCTGCCAACTCCACTTGTTCCAGGGCTTCCTGGAAAAGCCTGGACTCATCCCCGTCTTGCCAGGGGCGGGGCAACTGTAGGTCGATAAATAATCCAAATTTCATATCAATGAGAATTTCTTCAAGGTTCCGTCCAAATACGATTGTCTACAGAGAAAGTGCCTGGTTTTACCACTTGTCGTTTTGGGGATACCTCCTGGTGGAATAAGCTGGATGTCATCTACATGCAAGTCGTGGTATTTTGCAATAGCTTCACGAATGGCTTTTATTACAAGCTCTTCTTTTTCAAAGAGTTTAGCATTCACCTCGGCAACGACAATAATGCGCTCAGGGCCATCATTGCTGATTGAAAAAACGGCGGACCCTGCTGGCCAGATGGCCGGATGGGCATCTTCCACTGTCCTTTCCAGGTCGTGAGCATAGTGATTTTTGCCGCCAGAAATAACCAGGTTTTTGATCCTTCCGGTAACGTACAATTCGCCGTTCTTTAAAAATCCAAGATCACCTGTGCGCAAAAAAGGTCCTTCTCCACTGTTTGCCAGGCGGGCCTCAAAAGTCTCAGTTGTCTCCAGAGGTTTGTCCCAATATCCACTTGCGACACAAGGGCCACTTAACCAAATTTCTCCAATTTCATCAGCAGGACATGCCTCCAATGTTTCGGGGTTTACGATGCAGATTTGTTGATCGGATAAAGTTTGTCCACAACTGACCAGCGTTCGGGAGCCCTCATGATTTCCGGTAGAAGGTATAACCAGATTTTGCTCAAGACCAGAATTGAGTAGCGTAAGTTGGGTCGGAAGTTTGGATTTTGGCCCCCCAGAAACCAATAAGGTTGCCTCGGCTACCCCGTAGCAAGGCAAAAAAGCCTCAGGGCGAAAACCGCAGGGCGCAAAGTAATCCGCAAATTGTGCCAAGGTTTTGTGATATACTGGCTCCGCTCCATTAAAAGCAACTTCCCAATGACTGAGATCAAGGAGTTCTCTTTGTTCAGGCTTGATCTTGCGCACACATAAATCATAAGCAAAATTGGGGGCGCCATTGACCGTGGCCCGAAAGCGAGAGATGGCTTCCAGCCAACGAAAGGGACGTTGCAAAAACAACATTGGTGGCATCAAGATAGCCAGGGCTCCAGTGTAAACGGGCTGCAAAATGCCCCCAATAAGCCCCATATCGTGATAAGGCGGCAACCAAAGTACACCTTGGGTTTCCTCTCTGGTACCGAAGCACTGTTCTATCAACCTCATGTTGTGAATTAGATTGTTATGGCTAAGCACAACTCCTTTGGGAATGGAGGTTGAGCCTGATGTGTATTGGATAAAGGCGACATCACTTGCGCCTATTTCGGGCATTTCCCATTGTTCAGCCCAAGCACCTGGCTCAGCAGTATCAGTTGTTAGCAATTTCATTTTGCCAAACTCTGCCAGGATTTCATTTCGAGAACTAATCGCAGCAGATAGTGTAGAAGTCAGCAGTGCTACACTTGGTCTGGCATCAGCAACGATACGTAAAATGATAGGTAGGCTTTTTTCCAGCCGAACAGGATGCGGAGGATAGGCAGGAACCGCCATAACTCCTGCATAGAGACATCCCCAAAAAGCCACAATAAAATCAATACCCGGCGGGAAAAGTAAAAGTGCTCGATCTCCAGGTTTGGTACAAGACTGAAGTAATGCTCCGATTGAACGGGCACGTCGATCCAAGTCTGCATAATTCAAAGCCACTTCGTCATACTCCCCATCCACCAAAAATCGATATACCAACTTGTCAGGTTGCTCCTTTGCACGCCGGCTTAATACATCAATCAATGAAATTGGAGCCTGTTTCATACCAATACATTTACATTAACCGCTCTTACTTGTAGAAGAACTATTTTAATTGTAATACCCTGTTCAGGAATGACCTGGACATGAAAAATGCGGGAATGAATTTCGGGAATGTTGAAGGGAAAGGAGCAGTTCAGTCGCAAAAAATATTGCAACACTATCGCCTCGTTAAGGTAAAAAAAATTTTGCAAAAAAAGAATAACTCAATTATTTATTCTATGATTTTTCAGAATAACATTTTATATCTTTCAGCATGGAAAATGTTTGAACCTTTGAATTGTTGCGAAGTTATGGACCAAAAACTGAACACCATCATCGA
Source organism: Haliscomenobacter sp. (assembly GCF_965225875.1). Taxonomy (GTDB): domain Bacteria; phylum Bacteroidota; class Bacteroidia; order Chitinophagales; family Saprospiraceae; genus Haliscomenobacter. Next base: position 3,921,003 of record NZ_CBDDBS010000002.1, read on the forward strand.
AAGTATTGGGGTTTATCTTCCAACCCAATCACTTTCTACCGACGAGGTAATCCAAGGGTGTAAAAACCCAATTCCTTTCCCATTTGAAAAAGTTACGGGTATTAAGAACCGGCGGGTAGCGGGGCAGGGCGAGTTTTCGATCGATTTGGCCAAACGCGCAGTTGCTGAATGCCTGGCCAATTCAAAATACCATCCAGCGGACATCGATTTGCTGATTTGCTGCAATATATCTAGGTATGATGGCAAAAACATGCTGGCCTTTGAACCCAATACTTCCATCAAATTAAGGAAAGATTTTAATTTTTCCAATGCGCTCGTTTTTGACATTGCCAATGCCTGTGCCGGCATGTTTACTGGCATCCACATTGTTGATGCTTTTTTAAAGGCTGGTGCGATTCGCAGAGGCATGGTGGTCAGCGGTGAATACATTACCCACCTCACCCAAAGTGCGCAGCGCGAGATTGAAGGTTTTATGGATTCCCGGATGGCCTGTTTAACCCTGGGTGACGCAGGTGCAGCGCTAATTCTGGAACAGGCTGCTGATCAACAGGTTGGTTTTCAGGAAATTGACATGCAAACCTTGGGCCGTTATGGTCAATACTGCATAGCCAAAACCTCCGAACAAGGAGGCATGATCATGTACACGGATTCAGTCAACTTGACGGATGTAGCTGTTAAATCTGGTGCAAAACATGCTATGGATGTTTTGGAACGGGGCGGATGGGGGGCTGAAAGTTTTCAGCATTTGATCATGCACCAGACTTCAAGTACGACTCTCAACAGTGCCCGGAACGAAATCAATCGATTGTTGAGTAGCAATGTTTGTCACGATGGCAATACCATCAATAACCTGGAGCAACGCGGAAATACCGCTTCAACCTCCCATGTTGTTGCCTTGGCTGATCATATCCGCAACCAAAAAATCCAATCTGGAGATCAAGTAATTTTCAGCGTTTCCGCTTCCGGCCTTACTACGGGTACTGCACTGTATGTTTTTGACGATTTGCCCGATCGTCTGCGGCAAAGCGAAGTACAAAAAATTTCCGATCCCTCCCCAATGGTCCAAAAAGCTTTGTACTCGAACAAACAAAGTAATGGTCCCCACATTCGTATCGAAAGTGTAGGAACAGTCCCGGAAACCACCCTCGGCAGGAATGATTCATTTGCGCTGCTTAAAAGTGCTGCTGTAAATGGCCTTTCGAAATCATCCTACCAGTGCAATGACATTGGGTTGCTGATTTACGCTGGAGTTTATCGCAGCGACTATGTGTTAGAGCCAGCGTATGCGGCTTTGCTGGCTGGTGAATTGGGTATGAATGCAATGGGCACAAGTATGGACGGCAAAAAAACCTTTGCTTTTGATGTGTTTAATGGGGCTTTAGGTTTTTTAAATGCCTGTCATCTTGCCCAACAAATGATCGCGGCTGGAAAATGTCAGACAGCTATGGTTGTTGCTGCCGAAAATGAAAACAACGCCACCCTGTTTCCCAATGAACAGTTGGGGATTCAAGAAACAGCTTCAGCATTTATCTTGGATACACATCCCCTGGAGGGCAAGGGATTTTCTCGTTTTTTGTTCAATTATCATGAGGAATCACTGGATGCTTATACCACCTATTGTGATCTCAAGGAGGTAACACCTCATCTTCTGGTGGAGAAAGCACCAAACCTTGAAACCTTGTACCTTGATGCAATTTTGTCTGCGGTAAAGGAATTGCTGGAACTAGAAAACCTTGACCTCAAACAAATTGATTGGGTGTTCCCGCCACAAATTTCTACTGAGTTCATTATCCGCTTGAGTGAGGCCTTGAATCTTCCCGGACAAAAGTTTGTTGATGTGGTTGGCGAAGGTCCTGACCTGTTTTCTTCTTCCCTTCCTTATGCATTTGAATATGCTTTTGCACAAGGGTGGGTCAAAACGGGTCATATTGGATTGATGATTACAGTAGGGTCAGGAATTCAGGTGGGCTGCGCTATTTATCATTTTTGATCTCTTCAAGGCATGAGCACTATCCAAAAAACCAAGTTACCGCCTGGGCCGAAGACGAAAATTCCGCTCGGTCATTTGTTTCCTTTTCAACGAGATAGTCTCGCTTTTTTAAAAAAGATTGCTGACGAATTTGGTGACATCGTTCATTTCAAAGTTGGCCCAATCCGGGTTATTTTGCTGAATCACCCGGATTACATCAAAGAAGTACTATCCACACAAAACAGCAATTTTGTCAAAGGGCGGCCGCTCAAAATGGCCAAAGAACTGATTGGAGAGGGACTCCTGACCAGTGAAGGAGAGTTCCATAAACGCCAATCGCGAATCATTCAACCTGCCTTCCACCGCAAAATGCTGGATTCTTATGCCCCTGCCATGACGGAATGCACAGTAAATCTGATGAACACTTGGAAGGATGGCATACAGGTGGATATGTTTGAAGAAATGATCAGGATGAGCACAGCCATTTCCGGAAAGACCTTATTCAATGTAGATACCGAACACGAAACACCAGAAATCAATCAGGCATTACAAGATGTCATGAGCTTGTTTGGGCGAATTTCACTGCCCTTTTCGGAATGGTTGTTCAAACTTCCGCTCAGGAGCACGAGGAAATTTTACAATGCAAAAGCACGCCTGGATGATACCATTAATAGAATCATAGCGGAACGCCGACAAAGCAAGATTGAGCACGAAGACCTGCTTTCATTATTGCTCCATGCTCAAGACAGCAGGGAGGGAATGAGCGATCAACAAATTCGCGATGAAGCATTGACCCTTTTTCTAACTGCATTCGATACCACTTCGATTGCCCTCACCTGGACCTGGTACCTGCTTTCCCAAAATCCTGAGGCAGAAAAAACATTGCATGAAGAATTGGATCGGGTGTTGCAGGGGCGGATTCCAACAGTGGAAGATCTTCCTCAACTAAAGTACACGCGCATGGTTTTGGGGGAATCCATGCGAATTTATCCACCTATTTACCTCATTACCAGGCAGGCGCTGGAAGATTTTGAGATTGGCCCATACGTGGTGCCAGCTGATACCATTGTGCTTATCAGCCCGTATTTGATTCATCACGATGCCCGCTTCCACCATGATCCTGAGACGTTTAATCCCTATGCCTGGGAGGAACACTCACAGGGGATAAGCTCGAAATACGAATATTTCCCGTTTAGCCGGGGTCCGCGCGCATGCATTGGAGAGCCTTACGCCTGGTTGGAAGGTGTGCTGGTATTGGCTACCATTGCTCAATCCTGGCGATTGAAACTGGTACCAGGACATCCAGTTGAGTTATTGCAACTGATTAATTTGCGCCCGAAGTACGGCATGATGATGGAGCTTGAGCGCAGAAAATAAGTGATGCCTACAAAATGGAAAATAATGAACAGCCTTGGCAGCCAGCAATTCCCGGAAGTTTGATCGATCCGAATGAAGTTCATGTATGGCGTGCCTTTCTCGACTTAAACAAAGCGCCAAAGGAACACTTGTTGGGTACACTGTCCGCCGATGAGTTGTCAAGGGTCAGTCGGTTTCGTTTCGAAAAAGATCAAAGACGTTTCATTGAAGCGCGAGGAATATTACGTCAAATCCTGGGTGCTTATTTGCAAAAAAAACCTCATACCCTTCAATTTAACTACGGTAATAATGGAAAGCCCTTCCTGGCTAACAACGAAACGCTTCAATTCAATTTATCCCACTCCGGTAATATGGCCTTGTACGCCTTCGCCTACAATCGAAACATCGGCATCGACCTTGAGTATATACAGCAAGATATTGCCATTGAGGAAGTTGCGAACCAATTCTTCTCTGAGCCAGAAATTGTTTCCATGCAGCAGTTAGCTGAACCCAAGCGGAATGAACTGTTTTTTCAATACTGGACCAGAAAGGAAGCTTTAATCAAGGCCACAGGGGTTGGGCTTTCGTTTCCAGTTGAAACGCTTGATGTTTCCAGGGTAAATGGAAGCACTTTGGCGCCGATTCTATTGCCTGGTGATGAGGGCAAGGTACCAAAGTGGTATGTGCAAGATTTGTTGCCTGCCCCAGGGTACACTGCTGCCATTGTGGTTGAAGGAGGGGATTGTGGTTTTTCGTATTGGGGTTATTATGGGTGAATAACATACAAAAAATCAGACCCGCCTCCTTGCTTTTCTGAAACTCAAGGGCTGCGATATTTTAAAGCAATGCCGAGAAACTTTGCTTTTCGACAACCATTTGTAACAACTCAGCCGCTTTTTCATAGGTTTTATTCAAAAAGAATGGTCCCATACTGGCTCTTTTTACGCCCAATGTCTGGAGCTTATTAAAATCGGGCAGCCCCGGAGTACACATGACGTTTAAAGGGAGATTGGTGCTTTTCAATGCATCAACAATATCGGCTTCCTCGTTGATGCAGGGCAAAAAAATGCCATCTGCACCTGCTGACTCATACAATGGCAAGCGCAAGGCGCTTTCTTCCTGCTTGCTCTTTAGGTTGAGCAGATAAGTATCGCAGCGGATGTTGAAGAACAAGGCTGCGCCTTCAGCTTTTAACTTGTTTTTCAGGAAATCAATCGTCTCTGCAAACGCGTGGCCATTTTGCAAAGCCCGCTTTCCGTTTACAATGATTGAATCCTCCAAGTTGATCCCCGCCACGCCCATTTCAGATAATTTCAAAAGATTGGACAAAATAGCCGCTTTGGTTTCCCCGTATCCCATTTCGAAGTCCACGCTTAGCGGGATTTTTACGCACGCCAGGATTCGTTTGATCACAAACAAATAATCCTCAAGGGGCATTTTTTCTCCATCTTCATAGCCTAAGCAAGCGGCTACGGCAGCGCTTGATGTACCTACTGCGGGGAACCCCTTTTCCTGAAAAAACAGCGCACTTTTGGCATCCCAAGCGTTGGGCAAAACGAATAATTCGGTGCCATGGTGGAGGGTCTTGAACTGTTCAAAATTGATAGACATGCTTTTATTTTTTTACAAAAATAGCCTGGCCAGAAAAGCGAAAATTGGACAAAAGCGAACAGTCGATTTATTTATTTGGAGAAGCAAAAAGCACGGATGATCTTTCCGGGGAAAAACTGGAAGGTGCAAAACCAGTGAAAGTTTTGAAGTCGCGAATAAAATGGGATTGATCAAAATAACCACAATTGTAAGCGATAGAAGTCAAGCTTAAATCCTGTTGAGCAACTTTTAATAAGCTATTTTGAAAGCGATGGATTTTGCTGTACAATTTTGGGCTCAAACCCGTGTATTCTTGAAAAACCTTCTGGAGGTGTCGTAAGCTGACACCTTGTCGATGTGCGACTTGGGTGATGTTTTCAAAAAAATCATCCCGTTGTAGTTCACGCATGACATTGTTGACCAACAAAAATTTATTCCAGTGCTTAGCCTTTGTGGTCAACTGATCAAGTAAATAGTTTTCAAGTAAGGCCAATCTCTGCTGAAGTGAAGCGGCTTCCAACAATTGCTCGTGCAAAATCTGTACACCATTGCCGCCAATAACATGGAAGTCGGTCACTCCATCATTAAACTGTTGAATCTCATCTTGCAAAAAGCAAGCAGCGGTATGTGGGAAAAAACGAGCACCCAACATGATATTGTGGCCGATGGAACGAAAAGTGAGGGGTTGAATAATTTGTCCCCATAGCTCAACTCTGGGATTGGTCACAAATTGATTCCCGGTAGAAATTTGCCAATGCCCAGACCCCAGGTTGAACATGACTTCCATGCAGCCTGTCGCAAAAGCCTGGTCTTCAAAAGGCACTTCCGTCGAAACCTCGAACAGGTAATAGCACTTGATGTACGGTTTCAACAAGGCGCAAGGTTGGAATTCCTGATACTTCATTTTGGCTACAGGATTTAATAAATGCAGCCTGCAATTTAAGAAAAGGCCGGATGATGAAATTGTACAAATGCGAACAAAGACCTTTGAAGTGGTTTGAATTGTTTAGCTCAGCTTTAAAAACTTCAACACAGACTGAAAATCATTGTAATACCCCACGATTTTTCCAGTCTTGTCCAGAATGACATAAGTGGGATAACCAAAAATACCCAAATCTTTGGTAAGTTTTTGAGTTCCGTCTTCCCGATAATTAAGCCAATCGTACTCGTGTTGGCGAAGATAGGTCTGCCATTTTTTTTGGTTTAGGTCTGTGGAAATACCAATCATTTCAATGTTGTGTTGTTTCAACAGTGGCAGTTTTTCCTTCATTTCCTGATGCTGCTCAACACAGGGAGGACAAGCTAGAAACCACATGTCTAGTACAGTGTAGTCTGCCGAAGCCAGGGCAAGACTCCCTTTTTTTCCCTTAGGGTCGATACATGAGTACTGCTCTAACTGGAGTTGCTGGATAGCCAGAATTTTGTCGATCCGCTCCAGTGAACGGTAAAATAAAAACCAGCTGAATTGGTTTCCCTGCTTTTCCAGATAAGGTTTTAATTTTAAGAGATTTAATTTTGAATTTTGATTGGCACGAACAAAGTGGTCGGCAGCTATCAAGGAGAAAGGATTTTGAATGTTTTTTTGCACGGACTCCAACAAAAATTTATTTAAACGGGTGGTGTCTTTTGTTTTGTACAAAGCAGCAATTTGCTTTCCAAAATCGAGCACCTCGTAATATAAAGGAGCGTTGATGACTGTATCAATGACCAAACGTTGGGTATCAAGGTGCCCTTTAATGACAATATTTGCGGCATCCAACCAGGTTTGTTGACTCAATATTTTCCCTCCAACATGATAGCGAATATGGTAGCCATCTGCATTTTCCTTAGAAAAGGTAACATTGATGGTATCCTGATAAGGGAAGGTGTAAAACTGTTTTTTGCTCAAATCGAGGAACTCTACTTTGTCAATTTTCCGGGATAGTAGGTCTTTGGTGATGATTTGAATCTTGGTCTGGCTGAATAAAACAGATGAAAACGATACGGCGATAAAAAATAGGGCAATAGTTTTCATGTTGCCAGGCTTTAGGATATTGGAATGAATAATTTCACGAAGATATAATGCTAAAAGGTGAAGGACGTTACACAAACGAAGTTGAAATTTTCTCTTAAACGAAAAAAGCCCAGCAATCTGCTGAGCTCTTTTGCGGTCCGGACGGGACTCGAACCCGCGACCCCCTGCGTGACAGGCAGGTATTCTAACCAACTGAACTACCGAACCAACGGTATTTTTTGTTTCGATCTATTGGCGGTCCGGACGGGACTCGAACCCGCGACCCCCTGCGTGACAGGCAGGTATTCTAACCAACTGAACTACCGAACCATATTTGGGCAGCCTTGCGGTTGCCCGATAGATCGAAACTTTATATAGTAACAGAGGCGGCAAATCTGGCACCCCTGGAACGCACGCAGGCGCTTTTCGCTAGCGTGGCTGCAAATGTAAAATGAGTTCTGCTAACTTGCAACTCATTTTCATCAAAAAATAAAAAAAAACTGCGCTTTCCATTTTCGATACAGGTAATTGTTAATTTTGCCCCTCTAATCTAATTGCACAGCTATGGTCTTTTTGGAGTTTGAAAAGCCGTTGGAAGTATTGTACGAGCAACTGGAAAAGCTCAAGGAAATCGGCGCTAGCGGAGAAATCGACGTTTCAGAGTCGATAAAAGCCCTGGAGACCAAGATTTCCGATAAGCGTAAGGAACTGTATGACAACCTTACAGGCTGGCAGCGCGTGCAGCTTTCGCGCCACCCTGAGCGGCCCTACACCTTATTTTACATCAAGGAGATGTGCAACAAGTTTATCGAGTTGCACGGCGACCGCTATGTAAAGGACGACAAAGCCATTGTGGGCGGTCTGGCCGAAATTGATGGTCAAACCGTGGTGATTCTGGGCCATCAGAAAGGGACCAACACCAAAATGCGGCAATACCGCAACTTTGGGATGGCTAACCCCGATGGGTACCGCAAGGCGCTACGCCTGATGAAAATAGCTGAACGTTTTGGGTTTCCGGTCATTACCCTGATCGATACTCCGGGGGCTTTTCCGGGCTTGGAAGCTGAAGAACGTGGACAAGCCGAGGCGATTGCCCGCAACCTTTTTGAAATGGCCCAACTCAAAACCCAGATCATTTGTGTGATCATTGGGGAAGGTGCATCGGGTGGGGCCATTGGAATTGGTCTGGGGGATAAAGTGTTCATGCTGGAAAACTCCTGGTATTCGGTGATTTCCCCGGAAAACTGTTCTACCATCCTATGGCGGACCTGGGACTACAAAGAACAAGCTGCGGAAGCCCTCAAATTGACGGCAGAAAACATGTATGCCAATGGCCTGGTTGATGGCATCATTCCAGAACCCATTGGTGGAGCCCATTCAGCCCCGGAAGAAATGGCGCAGATTCTGAAGAACGCCATCATGAAGTCTTTGGCCGAGCTCAAGACCATGACTATTGACGAACTCATCGACGCACGGGTGGATAAATATTCCAACATGGGCGAATACGAATACGTCGATGAACCGGTAAAAACGGAGGAAAAGTAAGCCCACAAAGGATGACGCAAAAAACCGGGAAGTAATCTTTCTGCGTTACAAAGCAAAACAAATGGACATCATTCGCAATATTCAAAACTATTTTCGCAACAACACCCTCAAAAGCAAACTGCAACTACAAAAAGTGCAGCAGCGCAAAAGGGTGAATTTTGAAGAAGCCCAAACCGTTGGCCTCATTTTTGACGCTACCGACAACGACAAACGGCAAACCGCGCTCAGCTACGCCGAAAAACTGAGCAAACTAGGCAAAAAGGTAAAGCTCCTCGGCTTTTTTGACAGCAAGCAGGACAGCCCCGACTTCACCTTTGGCTATTTCAACCGCAAAAACATCGACTGGGCTTTGCGCCCTGGAGGGAAAAGTGTAGAAAGCTTTTTGCAAGGCGCCTACGACATCCTAATTACGCTCAACCCCCTGACCAATCAGCATGTGGAGTACATTTCGGCGCTAGCCAATGCCCACCTTAAAATTGGCCCGAGTACGAATAACATTTACTGCTACGATCTGATGATCGATGTACGCAATAAAAATAGTGTGATGGACTTCATCCGCGAGATGGAGCAGTTGTTGACCAAGACAAATATCAAACATGGGGCTAGCAAAGTTTAGAGGAACGGGTGTAGCACTGATTACCCCTTTTCGCAACAAAGCAGTAGATTACGATGCCCTCGAAACCATCATTGAGCATGTCATCCAGGGGGGCGTCGACTACCTTGTGTCGCTGGGCACCACCGGAGAGGCTATCACGCTCAGCAGCAAGGAGTGTCGGGAGGTATTTGATTTTACCATCAAAGTGGTGAAGGGGCGCAAGCCGCTGGTTGCCGGTCTGTTCGGCAGCAATTTTACGGAGGCACTGGTAGAAAAGATCCGCAATTACAATCTGGAAGGCTTCGACGCCATCATGTCGAGCAGCCCGGCGTACAGCAAACCGCCACAAGAAGGGATTTTCCAGCACTACATGCAGATCGCCGGGATTTCACCAGTGCCTATTATCATTTACAATGTCCCGGGGCGCACGTGTAGCAACGTTAAACCCGAAACCATCATCCGCCTGGCGGAAAGCAGCGACAAATTTGCAGGGGTGAAAGAAGCCTCTGGGAATTTGGAACAAGCCATGAAAATCCTCAAACACCGCCCCGAGCATTTCGCGGTGATTTCAGGCGAAGATGCACTCACCGTGCCGATGATGTCTTGTGGGGGTGATGGGGCCATTTCGGTGATCGCCAATATGTATCCTGCTCAATTTTCCTCGATGGTGCGCAGCGCGCTGGACGGGGATTTTGCCACTGCGGCCCGGCTGAATGCCGAGTTGCTGGACATTCACCCCTGGTTGTACATCGAGAATAATCCGGTTGGGGTGAAAGCAGGCATGGAAATTTTGGGCTTGTGCAACAAGGAAGTGCGGATTCCATTGGTACCACTTTCAGAGGGGAATTATCAGAATCTACAAAAAGAAATGGCAAAGGTTAGGGAATTCAGTGTAGTGTGAGGGGCGATAAAAAAATAAGTGATCATTTTTTTCTCACAAGTACTTGCACAGCATTTCTAGTTCACCTATCTTTGCCACTCCAAAGCGCGATCGCGCGTTTTGACGACCACAGGGTCGGGTGGCCGAGCGGCTAGGCAGAGGTCTGCAAAACCTCGTACAGCGGTTCAAATCCGCTTCCGACCTCACAATTTCGACCAAAAGGGCAATCCATTCGATTGCCCTTCTTTTTTTCCCTGAACTCCTTCCCTCTTTAGGATGTTGAATGAAGGCTTTGTATTTCGTAAGAAATCATTGTATGGAAAAACTACTATCATTACCTTAGTAGTGGGGCAAAATACCCCCTTGTTCTTTATCGCCCTTTAGCCTAGCATTTGCTTTACCATCAACAGAATTTGAAATTATGTTAATCTGGATTGGCTTTTTAGTTTTGGTTGCAGCCTTACTCGCTCTGGATTTGGGCGTTTTTAATAAAGATGCGCACAACATCAGTGCCAAAGAAGCTTTTCGTTGGACAGGGGTTTGGGTTTCATTTTCCCTTTTATTTAGCATCTTCATTTACTTCGCTTACGAAAATCACTGGGTTCATGAAAATGGCGCTCCATTTTCGGGCCAAAAAGCGGTTATCACTTACCTGACGGGTTATTTGGTAGAACAATCACTGAGCATCGACAACATTTTTGTCATCGCAGTCATCTTTGCCTACTTTCGGATTCCACAGCAATATCAACACCGGGTATTGTTTTGGGGGATCATCGGTGCTGTAATTTTCCGGGGCCTCATGATTGTGATAGGTGCGGCGCTCTTGCACCGCTTTAGCTGGATTACTTATATTTTTGGTGGTATTCTTTTGTACACTGCCTATCGGATGTTCGTCCAAAAAGATCACGATGAAGATGTTGAGGTAGATAAAAACCCTTTGGTGGCTTTAGCCAAACGTTTTTTTCCGGTTACCGATCGTTTTCACGATCAAAAGTTTTTTGTAAAAATTGGCGGCGCCACAGCGGCAACCCCTTTGTTTATTGCCCTTTTGGTGGTAGAAACGACGGATGTTCTTTTTGCCTTCGACAGCATTCCGGCCATCTTTGCCATTACCACTGATCCTTTTCTGGTATTTACATCCAATATTTTTGCTATCTTAGGGCTGCGTTCTTTGTATTTCGTTTTGGCTTCCATGCTCGACAAGTTCCAATACCTGCGTTATAGCCTCGTGGTCATTCTTGCTTTTGTGGGCATTAAGATGTTTTTGGTGCACCACATTGATTTACCAGAATGGCTATCGCTCGCAGTTATTGCACTTTCTCTGGCAGCCGGGATTCTTCCTTCTTTGCCCGAAGTTTTGCGGCAGCGCAGGGAAGAGGTAAAAGATTCAATCCGGGAAGTCGAGGGGGTCACCGAGCGAAGTCGAAGTGCTGAAAAAGCAGAATAAAAGACCCTTTTCAATGGACTCCATTTTATGTCTTACTGATTATCATTTAAATAGTGCTCAGCCTTTTTTGTACGGCTTGCATCTGACTCGCCATTTGCACAACGACTTATACATCGCCCACATTAAAGACGGTGCTGACTTTGCGGTGCAGGAAGACACTGAGGACCTGAGTGAAATTGAAGACAAGGAGCAAGTCGAAGAACTGCAAAAGTTGCGGCAATTCATTCAATCCAATCTCACTCCAGCCGATCAAAAGTTACCCATTCGAGGAATAGTTGCGGGCGGCGGATTGGGAGATAGTATAGAAACGCTCACCAAGCAGTACGATGCAGACCTCATCATCATGGGGATGCGCAATCGGATGGGACTAGCTGGCCGAATTTTTGGCGGATTAGCTGCTCGAATGATCAACTTTTCGGAAGCCCCAGTGCTGATGACTCCCCCTGGTGCCAAATTTTCGCCCATTCAGAGTGTGGTGTACGCCACGGATTTTGATGTGGCCAATTTGGCTTCCATTGAAAAAATGGTTGCCTGGTGTCAGGCTTTGGATGCCCACTTACACCTCGTCCATGTCAATGATGACCCCGCTGAGAAAGCCTGGGCCAAACAACAAATGGAAAAAATCATGCGGGCGCTGGAGGAAGACAACGAAGACCGTCAAGTGGGGTTTTCCATCCTGGAAGGTGAGGACATCATGGACCATCTCGAAAGCTACATGCAAGAAGTAAAAGCCGACCTCATTGCCCTGACTGCCCACCGCAAAGGTTTTTGGGATCGCATTTTCCGCAGTGGGCTGGCACACGAAATCATCGAAGAAGTCAATATTCCTGTACTCATTTTTAAATCCTGATCCACCTTGATCCTCCTGATTGACGATGATCATGCGATTCAAACTTCCTTGTCGCTCCTGTTTCAACAAGAGGGTTTCGATGTACATGCTACCAGTTCTCCTCAAGAAGCATTGGCTTTTTTGAAAAAAAATACACCCCAACTGGCCATTCTGGACATGAATTTTTCCATCGAAACGGTAGGAACGGAAGGTTTAAATACACTTCAGAAAATCAAAGCCTTGCAGCCGCTCCTGCCCGTTATTTTGCTCACTGGTTGGGGAACTATTGAATTGGCCGTTGAAGGTATGAAAATTGGAGCGGCGGATTTTATGACCAAACCCTGGCAGAATGAGGCCATGTTGCAGTCGGTGCGCACCATTCTCAATTTGGCTCAATCCAAACCTCAATCACCCAATCGCAAACGCCTGGATGAGCAGTACCATTTTGAAAACATTGTGGGTGAAGACCCTCAATTGTTGGAATTGCTTGAATCAATTGCCCGGGTAGCGCCTACCGATGCCCCAGTCCTGATTACCGGGGAAAGTGGTGCCGGAAAGGAACTCATTGCCGAAGCGGTGCACCTCAACAGCAAGCGCAACAAGGCGCCTTTTGTCAAAGTTAACCTGGGCGGAATATCATCCAGCTTGTTTGAAAGTGAACTGTTCGGCCACGTGCGCGGCGCCTTTACAGATGCCAAAACGGACCGAATTGGTCGATTTGAAATGGCGCACAAGGGCAGTATTTTTTTGGATGAAATTGGGGATCTGGATTTGGCCAGTCAGGTCAAACTCCTGCGGGTGCTGCAAGACCGCACTTTTGAGCCACTGGGGAGTAGCCGCAGCAAAACGGTGGATGTTCGGATCGTTTGTGCCACCAACCGCAACCTGGAAGAAATGGTGGCCCAAGGTACCTTCCGCGAAGACCTTTTTTACCGCATCAATCTCATCACGGTTAAATTGCCTGCCCTTCGCGAGCGCCCCGGAGACATTCCGGCGCTGGTCAATTTTTTTGTCAACAACCTCAAAACCCTTTACCAGCGTCCCAACTTGTACGTCAACAAAGAGGCGCTGCAATGGCTGAAAAACCTGCCTTTGCCGGGCAACATCCGGCAACTGAAAAATCTGGTGGAACGCAGCGTTTTGTTGAGCACCGGGGATGAATTGGGGATCGCGGATTTCCAAAAAAACCTTCAAACACAAGGTAGTAGTACGAAAAGCAGTGCAAAATTTCCCGAGGTAGGCAGCATGACCCTGGAGGAAATGGAACTGGAAATGATCAAACGAGCCCTGGCTTTCCACCAGAATAAATTGTCCAAAGTAGCCAGGTCACTGGGCATAACCCGCTTTGCCTTGTATCGGCGATTGGAAAAGTACGGGATTGTGGTGGAAGGAGAAGAAGAGGATTAGAAAAATCCAGTTCATTTCAAAAACTTGTATGGTAGCGGTCACATCAGTGCTCAATCCTTCGAAATTCCCACAAATACCTATCTTCGTTCCCACAATCACCCATTGTTCAACATCAATGGTATACACCAATCAAACTGTGCTATTCAAAACAGTACGCAATAAAAAGTAGTATGAAAAAACCACTTGTTCTCAGTTTGCTCTTGCTTTTGGGCATAGCCCTGCGGGCACAAATGGACCAGAACGCCCAACGTTTTGCCAACACAATCAGTGCGGATGACCTGCGCCAGCATTTGTTCAAACTCACCTCGGCTGAATTTGAAGGACGCGAAACCGGTACGGAAGGTCAGCGCCGTGCAGCTGACTACATCGCTGCGCAGATGAAATCCTGGGGTTTGCCCGCAGTAGGTGAAAATGGCGGGTATTTCCAATCTATCACTTTTACAAATCAAAGTTGGCGCAAAATCGAGATGAAAGACGCGGATAAAGACCTGCGCCACCTTTGGGATTATTATACTTACCCTGCTACCAATCCCAAGCAGTTCGAGGCCAAATTTGAAGATGCCATCTTTCTGGGCTTTGGTATCGACGCCCCCGAATACAGCGATTATAAGGGCGTCAATGTAAAAGGCAAACTGGTTGTGGTATACGACGGTGAGCCAATGAAAGGGGGCAAATCCACCATCACTGGTAACAGCACGGCTTCCGAGTGGGCAAGCGATTGGCGTAAAAAAGCCCGTGCGGCCAAGGCCAATGGTGCTGCGGCGTTGTTCATCATCGACCGCAAGTTCAAGGAAAATGTAGCCGAAGCGCGCAAAGCCATCCTCAATTCGCGCATGGATATGGCCAAGGACGAAGATCCTGAAAACAATTTTGCGCCCAATTACTTCATCACTACGGATTTGGCCAAAAGTATGTTTGGCAAAATGGTGGGGAAAATCACCAGTGCCCGCGACAAAATTGAAAGCAAAGGCAAACCGCGCAACGTGGAATTCAAGTGTGCGGTGAACATCATCGCTGAAAAAAATTACAGCCAACTCAAAGGGGCCAATGTATTGGGTTTCATTGAGGGCACGGACCCAAAACTCAAGGATGAATACGTAGTCGTCACCGCGCACTACGATCACCTGGGCAAACGCGGCGATGACATGTATCCAGGGGCTGACGACAACGCTTCGGGAACTTCCACTGTCCTTGAAATTTGCCAGGCTATGACTGAGGCCAAAAAAGCAGGAATTGGCCCCCGGCGCAGTGTGTTGTGTATGCTGGTATCGGGCGAAGAAAAGGGCTTGTTGGGCTCGCAGTACTACGCTCAGTTCCCGATTTACCCTTTGGCCAAAACGGTAGCCAACGTCAACGTAGACATGGTAGGCCGAGTAGATGCCGAACACAAAGACAATCCCGATTACATTTACGTGATTGGTGCCGATCGTTTGAGTTCGGAATTGCACCAAATCAACGAAACAGCCAATTCAACTTACACCAAGCTGACGCTGGATTACAAATACAACGACGAAAAAGATCCCAACCGCTATTACTACCGTTCGGATCACTACAACTTTGCCAAAAACGGTATTCCAGCCATTTTTTACTTCAATGGCGTGCACCCGGATTACCACCGCACCAGCGATACTCCAGATAAAATCAATTTTGACAAAATGGTTAAGATTGGAAATTTGGTGTTTCACACTGCCTGGGAGTTGGCAAATCGGGAGCAAAGGATTAAAGTAGATAAAAAATAAACCCGATATAACTTCTAAGGTGCCCCTTGAGTACCTTAGGATTCTTAGGTGGTGAAAAAGAAAAAAATCTTTCACCACCTAAGAACCCTGAGGCACCTAAGGCGCACCTTAGTTAGGGTTTGATGATTTTTCCCAGCAAAACCTCAGTGCCTTTTCGTGCCACAACCCAATACATTCCACTGTCCCAGTTGCGGATATCCAGCGCCTTTTGACCATTCATGATACCCGAGACCTGCAACTGCCCACTGGCATTGAAGACCTGGAAACTGGAACCCAAAGGCAAATCCAAACGGACTTCATCGGCACTGGGATTGGGACTGATTTTAAACGATTTCGGAGCAAGGGAGGGTTCTCGCAAAGAAGAAGCCAGGTCGTAGTAATAAAACTTTTTGCTATCCAGGCTCCATTCGGTGGGGGTTCCGCTGCCTTGGTAACTTTCCTCGCGGGCAATCTGCCCATTTGCAGTATAATAAAAATCAGCCCGGCTTTTTTGCTCCACTGCTGCGGTACTCAGTGTGGTCACTTGGGATTGGACTTGTTGTTCCGCATTGTAGGTATATACGGTGCTACTGCTTTTTTTCCATTCTTTGGCTACAATATCCCAAGTAAATCCTTCCGTGCTACTGATGAGTTTATTGGGCGTGTAGGTAATGAGGGTTCTGCTCAGAGGCACAGAATCGGCTGGCGGAACGGGAGCATAACGGGTACTGCTGCGCAACTGCATATTGTCAAAAACTTGAACGGTAAAACCCGTTTTAGTGTATTGTCCATTGAGGAAAGTGTAGTTTTCGATTCGGATATTGTTGCCACTGGCGTCATAAAAATTCAGATCGCGGTTGCGAAAATTTTGCCCGGAAAACGCAATAGAAGTTATGGTTTCAATCAACTGGTTTTGTGCGTTAAAACGATTCCTTTGGCCAATCGACAGCTCCCAGGCTTGTTGACTGTCGGACCAACTGTAGGTGAATACCGAATCAGCCAGACTGAGGGAATTACCCTGCGGAAAATTTTGGGTTCGAATTTGAGGGTAAAAAACCTTCGCGCCCGGATCGTAGCGCTCCAAAATGGTCTCTAAGGTCCTACCCATAGCATCAAAAGTATAATTGAAACGGGTTTGTGCTACCCATAATCCTGCTTCAAATTGATAGCTTGTTTCGATGCGTTGGGTTGGAATGGGGTAATCGTATTGTACGCGTTGAAACGCAGTAGAATCAAGCATCTTGTAGTTCCGATACGTATCAATCCGCAGCAATTTTCCGTCGCTCCCAGTGATTTGGGACAACAAAACAAGAGGAGTAAGCCAACAGCAAACCCATAGGAATAAGATAAATCGGTTCATGGTTTTTGGTTTATAAGGGGCCCTCATTAGTTAATGTATTTATAACCAATTAAGGAACAAAAGCTTAGGCATCTTTTAAGGCACGGCGCAAAATTTTTCCCACATTCGTCTTGGGCAGTTCATCCCGAAACTCTACCATCCGAGGCACCTTGTATGCAGTCAGGTTTTCTTTGCAGTAGGCAATGATCTCATCCTTGCTGAGTGATTTGTCTTTTTTGACAATGAATACTTTCACCGCTTCACCCGATTTTGCATCCTCAACACCGATTGCGGCGACTTCCAATACCTTGGGATGTGCGGCAATGACATCTTCCACCTCGTTGGGGAATACATTGAAGCCCGATACAAGAATCATGTCCTTTTTGCGGTCGACGATCTGGAAGTAGCCATCTTCGTGCATCAAACCAATATCACCAGTGATCAGCCAACCATCCACAATGGTCTTGGACGTTTCTTCAGGGTTGTTGTAGTAGCCCTTCATGACTTGGGGGCCTTTGATCTGGATTTCGCCAATTTGGTTGGGACCAACCACGTTGCCCTGGTCATCTACGATGCGCAGATCGGTGGAAGGTAGGGGAATGCCGATGGAACCGATTTTACCCGAACCATCGTAAGGGTTGCTGGTTGCAACGGGTGAAGACTCAGTCATGCCGTATCCTTCCGCCAGGTAACAACCCGTTACTTTTTGCCATTTTTCGGCAACGGCTTTTTGCACAGCCATGCCACCTCCGGCGCTTACTTTGAGTTTGCTGAAATCGAGTTTTAGGAATTCCGCGTTGTTGGTCAATGCATTAAAAAGAGTATTGACCCCGGTAATCAAAGTAATCGGGTGTGCTTGCAGGGCCTTGACCACCGAAGGAATATCCCGCGCATTGGTCACCAACACATTTTGCCCACCAATACTCATGATTGACAACACATTGACGGTGAACGCAAAGATGTGGTACATGGGCAGTGGGCAAAGCGCGACCTCTTCGCCTTCCTTAAAAAAGGGTTTGCACCAGGCAGCCACCTGTAGCATATTGGCCACCAGGTTGCCATTGGTCAACATTGCACCCTTGGATACTCCAGTGGTGCCACCGGTATATTGGAGCACTGCTACATCATCGGGTTTGCCGGTATGGGGCGGAATCTGAAATTTTTTCCCCTGGGCCAGGGCCTCCGTAAACGAAACCGTATTGAGGATTTCGAATTTGGGTACCATCCGTTTGAGGTTGCGCACCACAAAGTTGACCACTACTTTTTTGGGGAATCCCAGGAGTTCGCCAATGCTGGTGGTGATGACCGTTTTGATGGCGGTATTGGGTAAAATCTTTTGCAGGTTGGCCGCAAAGTTTTCGGCGATGATGATGGCAGTAGCACCGGAGTCTTTGAACTGGTGTTCCATTTCCCGGGGAGTGTACAATGGATTGGTATTGACGACTACCAAACCCGCCCGCATGGCGCCAAAGAGTGCAATGGGGTATTGCAACAAATTGGGCATCATGATGGCTACTTTTTCGCCGGGCTCTACTCCTCTGGACAACAAATAAGCCCCGAAATCCCTGGAGTAACGGTCGATTTGCTCATAGGTCATCGACTTCCCCATGCAAGTGAAAGCGGTATTTTTGGCGTACTTTTTAAAAGCTTTTTCCAGCAAGTCGACCACAGTTGCGTACTCCTCAGTATTGATGTTGGCTGCAACCCCGTGTGGGTATTTTTTTAGCCAGGGGCGAAATTCACTCATGGATCAGTGTAAGTATAGATTTGTAATTTTATTTGCCACTCAAAGCAAAAATAACAATATTGCGATAGGAATGCTTAAAAACACGCGCTATGAATCGCCGATTTTTTACCCGCAATTTAGCTTTGGGCTCTTTTTTGCCATTTGTTTTGAATGGGCAAAAGAGCAATCGCCGCCCCGAACGGCCAGCTTTGCTCAAACCCCATCGTTTGAAAGAAGGCGATCTGGTAGCGCTGATCACGCCAGGGAGTTACATTCCTGATTCCGGGTTGGAAAAGGCAGTAAAAAACCTGGAAGAGTTGGGCTTGCGCATTGCTCCCGGCAAAAACATGCGCGCTAAATACGGTTTTGTTGCGGGTACCGATGCTCAACGCCTGGAAGATCTACACGCTGCTTTCGCCAATCCCGAAGTCAAGGCAGTATGGTGTGCCCGGGGTGGTTATGGTTGCACGCGGCTCCTGCCTTACATCGATTATCAACTGATCCGAAAGAACCCGAAAGTATTTATTGGATACAGTGATATCACTGCCTTGCACCTGGCTTTTTTGCAACGAGCTGGCTTGATCGGGTTTCATGGCCCGGTGGCATCCTCTACTTTTAATCCCTATTCGGTAGAACATTTCAGGGCCGTGGTGATGGAAGGGCGTTCGCCACACACCATTCCGCTGGCAGAGGCTTACCTGGAACCAGAGGATGATTTGTACAAATATTTCACCCTGCACAAAGGGCGGGTACAGGGCGAATTACAAGGGGGCAACCTTTCCCTCCTGGCCTCGATGGCAGGTACAGAATTTGAACTGGATGCGACGAATAAACTGATCTTTTTGGAAGACATCGAAGAGCGCCCTTACCGGGTAGATCGGATGTTGACCCAATTGCGGCAATCGGCCAAATTTCACCAGGCTGCGGGTTTTGCCCTGGGGATTTTTGATGGTTGTAACCCGGATGAGGGGGAAAATTCCCTGTCTTTGAAGGATACGGTAATTGATCGTTTGGCAGATATCCCGGTTCCGGCAGCCTATGGGCTTTCCTTTGGGCACATTTCGCAGCAGTGTACCTTGCCGTTGGGGGTGATGGCGGAGTTGGATACGGAGGCGAAGACGCTGAGGTTGTTGGAGAGCGCTGTCAAATGACGAATTTTTCGAATGACGAATGACGAATAGTGTGGTAGCATCTGGTATTTTTTGGAAGTACCAGACTGGGACTTCATTTTTTGAATAGGGACACCCACCACCAATCCGATATACCTGCTATCCAGTCGATCCTGATTTTGTCAGGGGCGACGAACTAGACCCAAAGGGTACTTTTTTGAGTGATTTTGTAAATAAAAATGGGTTTGAGGCACTACCTCAAACCCATTTTTATAAGTTCTGGATCAAAGAACACTAATTGTCGTCGTTTTCTCCGGTTTCACCTTCCTTTTCTTCCTTCTTGATCATTTTTTCCAGCTGCTTCTGTTCCCTACGTTTGCGGCGCTGTTCTTTTTTCTCTTCGGGGGAAAGCGTCTGATCCGATTCAATCTCTATACTATCAGCCTTGAGTTGTTCCAACTCCGCCTTCATGCGGGCCAAGCTATCCAACAAGAGGGAGTCTGAAGGATACCAAATGCGATGGGCGCAACTGAGGCGATACTTTACTGAGTCGGGCAATTCCGCCATTTTTGCATCTTTCCAGGAACTGAATTTTGGATCTTCGTACACCCGCTTCATGAAGGAACCCCAGATGGGTAGCGCAGTAGCCGCACCCTGGCCCGAGTCCAAACTTTTGAAGTGAATAAATGGGCTTTCGCCACCTACCCATACCCCGGCTACTAGTTTTTGAGTAAGGCCGATGAACCAGCCATCGGATTGGTTTTGGGTTGTTCCGGTTTTTCCTGCGAAATCACTATTGATGCCAAATTTCCAGCGTACACTGGAGGCGGTACCTCCTGAGGTAACTGAGCGCATCATTTTGAGCATGATGTCGGAGGTGCGTTCGGAGAGTACCCGTTTTTCGGGCTCTACATTTTTATTGGGACCAAATTGGGCGATCAATTCGCCATCGGCAGTTTCAATTCGTTCGATGAAATAAAAAGGACGTTTGATGCCACGGTTGACAAAAGCCGAGTAAGCCTGTACCATTTCCATCAGTGAGGTTTCCAAGGTACCCAAAGCGATAGAAGGGGCATAAGGTACTTTGGTTTTGATGCCCATATCGGCAGCCAGTTTGCGCACGGGGTTGATGCCCGTTTCCATGATGATTTGAACCGAAACCGTGTTGACCGATTTGGTCAGCGCACCTTCGAGGGAGTACCCCCCACCGTAACTGTTGTCGGAGTTTTTGGGTTGCCAGTTCTCGTACTCAGGGTACATTTTGGGCTGGTTCGGGAAGTACTTACAAGGATCCATTCCACTTTCCACCGCTTGAGCATACAGGATGGGCTTGAAGGTAGAACCAACCTGACGGCGCGATTTGACGTGGTCGTATTGTACAAATTGATGGTCAAACCCACCTACCCAGGCCCGAATGGCTCCGGTTTCAGGGTCCGCAGCGATCAAGCCCGTATTCAATTGGTGCAAGTAATATTTGATGGAGTCGAGCTGGCTCATTTCCCGGCGAATCGAGCCATTTTTCCAATCAAACAGCTCCATCTGGTATTTTTCACTCATCCGGTTTACAATGCCCTGATGGGAGTAACCTTTGGCTTTCCAACTCTGGTAAATGGGATTTGCTTCCAGGATTTTACGGAAATTTTCAGGCTCTTCCCAGGGATCCTGATTGCTCCATTCACCGTTGAAGCGACGTTGAATTTTTGGCAATTGTTCGTTAACCGCATCTTCGGCATGTTTTTGCAAACGTGCGTCAATGGTGGTATAAATTTTCAAACCGTCAGTATAATGGTTGTAAGGCTCGCCATTTGCTTTTTTGAAGTTTTTGAGTACCCCTTCCATTTCCGTGCGAATAAATTCACGAAAATAGGTAGCTAGTCCCTCATTTTGCACGTCCAAAGAGTCGTACTCCAATTGTAAGGGCAAACCAGCCAGAGAATCCAATTCTGCATCACTCAGGTACTTGTACTTGTGCATGCGCTCCAAGACCAAATTGCGGCGCTCTTTGGCTTTTTCCGTATTGGTACGTGGGTTGTACGAAGTAGTCGCCTTGAGCATGCCCACCAGAATGGCAGCTTCTTCAATCTTTAGGTCCTTAGGCGATTTATTGAAAAAACGTTGTGCAGCTACCTTGATGCCGTACACGTTTTCGCTGAAAGGCACCGTATTGAGGTACATGCCCAGCAATTCTTTTTTGGTATACACATCCTCCATCCGGCGGGCGATGATCATCTCCCGGATTTTGTTGAGGAGCATGGTCGCAACGCGGTAAGTGCGCCGTGGGTAAAGGTTTTTGGCCAACTGTTGGCTCAGGGTACTACCTCCACCCGAAGATTCTTCATTGAGGATCAAGGAACGGAACAATACCCGAAACAAAGCCCGCAAGTCGATGCCACTGTGTTTCATAAAGCGGGCATCTTCGGTGGCAATGAGCGCATTGGCCAGGGTGTCGGATATTTCGTCCAACTCGGCATTGACCCGGTTGGTCAGGAAGTAGCGTCCAATCAACACCTCATCGCGGGAATACACTTCGGAAGCGGTGCTGTTGCGCACCAGGCGCAATTCTGATTTGGGGGGAATGTAGCCAAAAAAACCACCCGCTACAAAGGTGATGAGAACAGCCAGACCCAGGCCGATGCCCGCAAATCCAACCGTGAGATAGCCTAGTGCAACTTTCCAGGTGATTGGCCAAATGAACACACTGCGCAGTGATTGCCAAAGTGGATCAAGCCCTTGGCCAATGTAACGCCCAATTGTTCGTAGCCACTCGCTGATACTTTCCATAGGTTTTCCATGATTAGACCCAATGCTGCTTCATGGTTTGATTCAACTGCTCCACAGCATGAGTCGCACAAAGTTACAAAGATTGTGGATGAAATTAACGTTGTGCGGATGCTCTTAACTATTTGCGAGGCTGGTTTTTTTCCACAAAATCGTCTGGTTTTCCACATTACCATGTGAATTACAGGGTGTTGAGTGCTTTTTTTACCCGTAAAATCAATTCGGCTGGTTTGAATGGTTTTGACAAAAAATCTACAATACCCATTTTGAGCGCTTTAATGGTTTGTTCTTCTTCATCGGGGTCAATCAACAATAATATATTGGCAGCAGCATTCTGATCCTGGATTTGTTGAATGATTTCCAAGCCCGCCTGTTTGCCCATGTCTGCATCCACAATGATGAGGTCGGGTTTTTCCAGGCTGATCGCCTCCAAGATAGAGCCTCTCTTTTTGCTGTAAATGACTTCCAGCCCTATTTTTTTCAGACGAAATTCAATGGCGGCCAGTAATATTTCTTCACTTTCACAAATCAATACTTTCATAAATCGGGCTTTTGATAATGTGTTAAATTTTACGCTGGGTTTAAACGTCGTCTTCGCGCGGCAAAAAGATGAATTGGGCACCTTGATCACTGAGCACAAACAGGCAGAAAAACTCGCGAGGATTTTTGTAAACCCTCCTGAAATCGTCCACCCGATCCGCTTGTACCAGTTTTTTGGTGACCATTTCTTCCAGCGTTGAAGCGTGAATCGACCATTTAGCGCCGTTTTCACTGCGCTGCATTAAAAGAATACCCAATTCCAGTTCCAGTTGGTGCACTGCAAAAATTGGGTAGCGTGATACGTCTTCGTCCATGATGGTATCCGCTGCCTGCCCCATCATTTTTTGGTAGGAGGCGAGTTCCTTCGGTAGGCGTTCGTAAAGTGTCATTGTTGTTAAAAAGTTGAGAAGTTGAGGGGTTGAGAAGTTTAGGCTACCGCGAGCGATTTAAATACAATGTCAGCTCAACTCCTAAACTTCTCAACTCCTAAACCAGTTCCAGTAATGCCACACTTTCAATGTGATGCGTATGTGGAAACATATCCACTGGTTGCACTTTTAGCACTTTGTACTTGGCTGCCAAACGGCCCAAGTCACGAGCCTGGGTTCCCGGGTTGCAACTCACGTACACAATGCGGGGAGCGGCTAGTTCAAGCAACATATTCACCACATCCTCGTGCATACCTGCGCGTGGGGGGTCGGTGATCAAGAGGTCTGGTTTGCCGTGTTTTGCTGCAAAATCGGCGGTCAAAATGGCCCGCACATCCCCTACATAAAACTGCACATTGTCCACTCCGTTGATCTGAGCGTTGACCTTGGCGTCGTCGATGGCCGCGGCCACCTCTTCGATGCCCACCACTTGTTTGCAGTTTTTGGCTACATACAAACCGATGCTGCCGATTCCTGTGTACAGGTCGTAAACATTCTCATGCCCCTGTAAGTTGGCGAAGCGGCTTACAACATCGTATAAATTTTGGCCCTGGCGGGTGTTGGTTTGAAAAAAAGACTTGGGCCCAATGCGGAAAACGACATGCCCAAGGCGTTCTTCGGCGTAGCCCTTGCCCGACCAGGTGTGTACCGGCAAATCCCAAATGGTATCGTTCATTTTGAGATTGATGCAGTACAACAGGGTAGTGATTTGGGGTAGGCGCCGCTGCACTTCCTCCAGGAAGGGTTTGCGCAAGTCGGGATTGTCTTCACCAAAGGAAATCAAGGCCATGGTTTCACCCAAGGTAGTAATGCGCAGCATGAGGGTGCGCATAAAACCTTCGTGTTTTTTGACATCGTAAAAACTCAGCCCCTGCTCAATGGCAATGCTGCGTACGGTATTGCGGATTTCGTTGGAAGGATCGGGTTGGAGCCAGCAGTGTTCGAGGTTGATTACTTTGTCAAAACCTCCAGCGGGGTGAAAACCCAGCACATCTGCTGCATTGCTGATCCCGGATTTGATCTCGGCATTGGTCAGCCATTTTTTGCAAGAAAAGGCAAATTCCATTTTGTTGCGGTAGTAAAAGGGATTTTCGGCACCAAGAATGGGCAGCCATTCTCCCACTTCCACTTTGCCCAGACGAATCAAGGCATTTTCTACTACCGTTTCTTTTTGTTGCAATTGAGTGGCATAATCCAGGTTTTGCCACTTGCAGCCCCCGCAGGTGCCAAAATGTTGGCAGGCGGGTTCAACCCGGTTGGGCGAATAGGTCGTGATGGCTTGCAAGAGCCCTTCGATGCGGCCTTTGCGTTTTTTGAGCACCAAAATTTCCGCACTATCGCCAGGCACTACCCCTTTGGCGAATACCACTTGCCCGTCCTCGGTTTTACCAACCGCTTTCCCTTCATCAGCAATGCCAAAAAACTGCACATTGGAAAGGATTACATCTTTTTTCTTTCTGGCCATCCATTTGAATTAAAGCGCGAAGATACAATCCTATCGCAATAACTCACATTACGCAAGTTTGATTCTCATAAGGTGCAGCTAAAGTGTATAGCTTTATTCTATTTAACTTTTGGTTTTTTAACCGCAGAGTTTCGCAGAGTGCACACAGAGTTTCACAGAGTTTTTGAGTTAGGCCATCTTCGATGGCAAAGAGTACTCAGAGGCCGCACTGAACAGCAATCGGCAGGGAAAAATCAAACTTCAGTAGTGCCCGAACACTCGCCACCGCAGGTGGCAAACTCCTTAAAACTAAAAGGAACTCTGTGAAACTCTGTGTGCACTCTGCGAAACTCTGCGGTTAAAAACTGCGTAATGTGAGTTAATAAATATAAACTATCTGGTAAGTACGATATAGTCGCGCAAGAGGGTGCGCAAAAATTCCAGGTCGTCACTTTTGCGGACTTCGTGGATGTCCAGGTGCTCTCTAAGTTGGGCTGCCAGCGACTCCACCACTTCCCAGTGCGCGTCATTGGGGTATTTGCGTACCCGGCTAATGACCTGTTTGATGCTGAGCATATCCTGTTCGCTGAGCACTTTTACCTGTGGATAAACGGGCTCATAACTTTCGAGAGTGTCAATATTGAGGATGTTGCGCAGGTGCATGCGGATGTTGTTGCGTTTGCGGATAACGGTGGTACCTGCAGTCATGTCGCCCAAGCGTTGCTGCCGGGTGGTGGAACTGATCAGCATGGCTGCCAAAATGCCCCCCGAAAGAATGGTGTCTACGTATTGAAAAACGGCTCGGAGGAGGTAATCATTTACAGTAGGGATTTCACCATCCAGCCGAACGACGCGGATATTGGTCATTTTTTTGCCCAGAGTTTGCCCACCCATCATACTTTCCAATAAAAAGAAATAGCCAAAGAAAAAACTGAGGAAACACAGCGCAAAAAGCAGCTGAAATGGAACCAGGGCAAACAAACCTGCCAGGCCCAAAAGCGCTGGCACGAGCACGCTGCCTACCACAATAATGATCAAGTCAATAAAGGTGGCCAGACCCCGCTCCCACAATGAGGCCAATTCGTATTCGATGGTAACATTCTGGGTGGTTTTAATTTCGATGGTTTGCATGGGCGTGCTTGAAGATTGAAGGAAATACTCAGTATATATTTAGCCGACCACGAAAATACAGCAGGTTTTAGCAGGA
Source organism: Haliscomenobacter sp. (assembly GCF_965225875.1). Classification (GTDB taxonomy): domain Bacteria; phylum Bacteroidota; class Bacteroidia; order Chitinophagales; family Saprospiraceae; genus Haliscomenobacter. The sequence goes on from NZ_CBDDBS010000002.1 coordinate 3,946,903, forward strand.
TGCAATTTTTTGTACAAAAACTACTCCTGCTCGTGGTAATCATTTTGCTCTTCAGCTGTAGTTTGACCTTCTGTAGTAAGTTTGCTTTTGGCCCCCTTTGCTTCTTGTTCTGCCAAAGTCAGGTGATCGCTCACCGAAGTTTCCAGCCAGATGGAGCCCGATTGCCGAAATACCTGTACGTGCAAGTTAAAAGCTTCTTCAAAGTTTTTTTCTAAAGCCCAGGTGATGGTATCTGGTGCAATACTGATGCTGCTAGCCCGGAGCACTGGATTGAGGTCACGCAACTGGGTGTTGCGATCATGAATCATAAATTTGGCAAAACTCCCCTTACTTTCTCCATGTGCCTTGGAAAAAAACTGCAATTTCAAATGTGGATAGGCCGCCGAAAAGGCATTTTGCAGATCGCTGATGTGGTCATTCGGACTGATTTGGATGGTCATTGCTTTGATTTTTGTTACAAGTTGTTCCGCATCGCCATGAGGGGAACTGATGGAGGTACGAAAAAAAAGTGATATTTGTCAGTGCAATAGAACAGGTTTTAATTGGTGTCCGTTTTCGAACACTTTATGTCCGCTTCTGAACAAGAAATTTCGCTTTTGACTATTTCAAGATATTGATTTTCAAATTTTTACAACTTTGGCATGAGGCTTGAATCTGCATGAACAGGACAAAGAATGGTGACAAACCCATCATTCCAAGAGAACAACAAGCCAAACATTACCATGGATAGAAAGATTGAAAAGAAATTTTGGACCACCCAACGAATTGTACTTTTTGTACTCGGTGCCGCATTTGTGGGTTTTTTCGGCTGGCAATTGCTGAAAGACCACAAAACCACGCTCAATGTCGAACAAGACAAACTCACCATCTCGGAGGTCATGAATGGTACCTTTGATGAAACCATTCCCATCACGGGCAATGTGCAACCCCTCAAAACCATCCGCCTGGATGCCGTTGTAGGGGGCTATGTCACTCAGAAAATGGTAGAAGGAGGTAATGCCGTAACCAAAGGGCAAACCCTGTTGAAGTTGGAAAACCAACAACTCAAACTCAACTTTTTGCAGTCTGAAACCGAGGCCAGTCGCCTCGTCAACGACCTGCAAAACACACGTCAACGACTCAAAGTGGAGCGTTTTAGCCTGCGCAGTAGTTTGAATGAGCTGGACTTCCAAATTGAACAAGCCAAAGATTTATACGACCGCAACAAGCAACTATTTGCCGATAAAGTCGTCTCTGAACAAGAATACCTGCGCGCCAAACGCGACTATGAACGCCTGGTTAAACAACGCGAAATTGCAATTGAATCGCAAAAGTACCAGGAAGAAAACGCGGTCATCCAGATCAAACAGCTGGAAGGCACCCTGGAGCGCACCCAAAGAAACGTAGAGCTCTGGCGTCAAACCCTGGAAAACCTCGAAGTAAAGGCCCCTGTACCCGGCCTCTTGTCATCAATGGATGTGGAAGTGGGTTCAAACATCAGTCAGGGTCAAAACATCGGCCAGATTGACGACCTGAGTGGCTTCAAAATCCGGGCTGCCATCGATGAATACTACATCAATCGGGTATTCAGCGGCTTGCCAGGAAGTTTTGATTTCAATGGCAAATCGTTCAGTCTCGAAATCATCAAGATTTACCCTGAAGTGCGCAGTGGCAGGTTTGAAGTAGACATGAAATTCATGCAAGGTGCTCCTGAGGGCATCAAACGGGGTCAATCCGTGACCATTCGTTTGCAATTGGGCCAACCCACTCAAGCGGTTTTGCTGCCCACCGGAGGATTTTTCTCCACTACGGGTGGCAACTGGGTGTACGTACTGGAAAAGGGCGACAAACGCGCAGTGCGCCGCCGGATCTCCCTGGGACGTAAAAACCCTGAATATTTTGAAGTATTGGAAGGCCTGAAACCCGGCGAACGGGTGATCACCTCCTCTTACGATACCTTTGGTGACAACGAAGTACTCGAATTTTAGTCAATAGTGATGAATGATGAATGATGAGTGATGAATTGGAAACGCGAGCCGCACAATTCACCACTCATCACTCATCACTTATCACTCATCACTCCTCAAATCAATGATAAAGACCGTCAACCTACAAAAGGTTTTCACTACCGAAGAAGTAGAAACCACCGCCCTAAACGGCATTAGTCTGGAAATCCAAGACGGAGAATTTGTGGCCATCATGGGCCCTTCTGGTTGTGGAAAATCAACTTTGCTCAACATTTTGGGCTTGTTGGACAACCCATCAGTTGGGGAATACCATTTTTATGGCACCGAAGTCGCTAAAATGCCCGAACGCAGTCGCGCCCAATTGCGCAAAGGAAACATCGGATTTGTATTCCAAAGCTTCAACCTGATCGATGAACTTACGGTGTATGAAAACGTGGAGCTGCCCCTCTTGTACCTCAAAGTACCTGCTGCCGACCGCAAAAAACGCGCCGAAGCAGCCCTCGAACGCATGAACATGATGCACCGCCGCAATCACTTCCCGCAGCAGCTATCAGGTGGTCAGCAACAGCGTACCGCTATCGCCCGCGCAGTAGTGGCCAGCCCAAAGATGATTCTTGCGGACGAACCTACGGGTAACCTCGACTCCTCCAACGGCGAGCAGGTGATGAACTTGCTCCGCGAACTGAATAATGAAGGCACCACAATCGTAATGGTAACGCACTCTCCACATGATTCTGGCTTTGCTCACCGGGTGATCAACTTGTTTGATGGCAAGGTAGTGACGGAGAATTTTCATGTGTAAATCGTAGGGGCATCCTTGGGTGGATGCCCCTACGTTTTGGGCACCCACATAGGGATGCCCCTACGGGTATTTCCAATTTGGGCACCCACGTGGGCGTGCCCCAACAACCTGACTGCCATGTTCAAACTCTTCCTGCGCATTGCCTCGCGCGCTTTCCTCAAGGATCGAACTTCCGGTTTGATCAACATCATTGGATTGTCTCTGGGTATGACTGGGGCCCTGCTCATCGGCATGTGGGTCACCAATGAACTGAGTTACGATCGCTACCACGATCACGCCGAGCGCATTTACCGCATCAAGAGTCACATCAAAATCAGCGATACCGAGACCTGGCACTGGAATACGGTACCTTTAAAATTGGCGGGTATTCTGGGGAGCCAATTGGCTGAAATTGAATTGATTTCCCAGTCTACTGGTGGGGCAGGAGAGGCTACGGTAAAGCTCAAAAACCAGTTGATCAAAGTGGAGCGTTGCGCTACGATTGACTCCAGCTGGTTCAAACTGTTCAAATACGAATTTGTAGATGGAGGCTCCGAAGCCTTTTTTCAACACCCTAAAAGTGTCATCCTCAATCAAAGCACTGCCCGCCAATTGTTCGGTGACGCCGATCCCATCGGCCAGTTGTTGCGGGTTGACACCAATGAATGTGTAGTGCAAGGTATCGTAAAGGACGATCCACTCAACTCCAGTTTTAAGTTTAACCTGATGATTCCGCTGGCTTTGCGCCAAGGTGACCCCAACAATCAGCGAAATGACAACACCTGGGGCAATTTTAGCTACAACGCTTTCGCCCGCCTTCGCCCCGATACGGATGCCAAAAAACTGGGCAAGCAGATTACCCGGATTTTACGCAAAGAAAAGAATGACAGCACCATTGTAGCCACCATCGAACCGATGAAGGACATGCGCTTCGACCAGTCGGTGATGAATACGGAAGCCAGTACCACCGACTTCAGCACGATTCGCATATTTTTCATCATCGGACTCTTGATTCTGGTGGTTGCTTGTATCAATTACGTCAACTTGTCCATTGCCCGTACCAGTAAGAGGGGCAAAGAAATTGGTGTGCAAAAAATAATGGGCGCCAGCAAAGGGCAGATGTTTAGTCAGTTTATGTTGGAATCCGCGGCCATGTGTACGGTTGCGCTGCTGGTCACCTTACTGATGACCAAACTCAGCATGCCCCTTTTTAATCAATTGACGGGTGAAAATTTCAAATTGGATCTCCTGGATTTCAACCTTTGGAAAATCATTCTGTTCGTCCTGGTCTTGGTCACCTTATTGACCGGAATTTACCCCTCTATTTTATTGTCTTCCTTTCAGCCGCTCAACATCATGAAGGGCAGCAATTTTTTGAGCAAACACAAAACCGGCTTTTGGAAAGGTTTGGCGGTTTTGCAATTCGCCATTTCGGTGGGTTTAATTGTAAGTACACTCACCATTTACAAGCAGTTGCAGTTTATTCGGAATACCAACCTGGGTTTTGACCGGGAATACGTGATGCGTATCAATTTCCCCTGGCAATTACTCAGAACCCCTTCCGGAGAAAACACCATGAAGCGGATGGTGCGGGAAATGGAAAACAACCCAGCAGTAAGTGGCATCAGTATGGCCTCTGCGAACATTGTCAATCACGGCTCTAGCAGCAGTGGCAATTTTGAATGGGAGGGCCGTAAAGAAAACGAAAACCCAACCTTTGCGCCATTTTCGGCAGATGCCAATTTTCAAAAGATCTTTGGCTTAAAACTGTTGGAAGGTCGCTGGTTCCAGGAAGGAAATAAAGCAGACGAAAGCAATTTTGTGCTCAATGAAGCAGCCGTAAAAATCTGCAACCTAAAATCACCCGTCATCGGTCAACGCTTTGAAGGCAATGGCATTAAGGGGCAAATCATCGGGGTAGTCAAAGACTTCCACTTGCGCGACATGCATGAAAAAATCCCGCCCGTGGTCATCAATGGAGACCCCAGTTGGCGGAGTACATTGTATATCAAAACCACGGGCTCAAATGCGAGTAAAGCGGTAGATTTTGCCAATAACCTCTGGCGCCAAAACGTACCCGACCGCATCTTTGAATACCAGTTCCTGGATGACGAGTTCGAAAAACTTTACGAAAAAGACCAGCGTTCAGCCTTGATGTTCAACATCTTCTCGGTGATTGCTATCCTTATTTCCTGCCTGGGGCTCTTTGCCCTGGCTGCCTTCACCGCAGAACGCCGGACCAAAGAAATTGGAGTACGCAAAGTTTTGGGCGCGTCCGTAGCGGGTATTGTGACCCTTTTGTCCAAAGACTTTGTCATCATGGTCTGCATCGGCATCCTGATCGCTTCACCGCTGGCCTGGTACGTTATGCAAGGTTGGTTGCAAGATTTCGCCTACCGCATCAACATCGAATGGTGGTTCTTTGTAGTGGCAGGTTTGATGGCCATTGCGATCGCTCTGATTACAGTAAGTATACAAGCTATTCGGGCTGCGCTGGTGAATCCGGTGCAGTCGTTGAAATCAGAATAATTTTTGGGTTGAGAAGTTGAGAAGTTGAGGCTGCCGCAGAAACTTAGACGAGATATTGTCCAAGCTGCTGCGGCAGCCTCAACTTCTCAACTTCTCAACTTCTCAACTTCTCAACACCTATCCTCATGGCCTATAATCCATTAAAACTTGCTTTCAAAAGCCTGCAACGCAATCGACTCGTTTCGGGTATCAACCTGCTAGGTTTGGCATTGGGCTTTGCAGTTTGCACGCTGATCTTTTTGATGGTGTTGCACGAGCGGGATTTTGACCGTTTTCACAGCCGCTTTGAGCGCATTTATCGGCTGAATACCATCTCTCGTTACGATGGCATGGCGGAAAGCACAGGGCCATACAGCAGTTATCCAATGGGCCCTTTTTTGGCCAATACCTTTGAAAAGGAAATTGAAAATTATACTCGCCTGTCTCCAATTGACCAAAACTTTGTGCTCACTTACAAAGGGCAAACCAATACCATTCGCCAGGTTTTTGCGGTGGACACCACCTTCTTTCAGGTCTTCGATTTTCCCTTACTCGTTGGCAATCCTCGTACCGTTTTTGCGGATGAACACAATGTGGTGTTGAGCAAACAGAAGGCTGAAGAGATTTTTGGCCACACCGATGTACTAGGCAAAGTACTGACCAAAACTTATGCGAACCCTTTCAAGCAAAACCAAGATACCGTAGAGCAGTTTAAAGTCAGTGGCGTATTGGCGGAAATACCCAGCCAATCCCACCTGCAATTTGATCTGCTTTTCCACATCAAACGCCTACCTTTTTGGGCAGTTTGGAACCCTGACATGGTCAACAACTGGCACGCCCAGGCGGCAATTACCTATGTGACGGTACGCAGTGACAAAGTAGATGTAGCGGCATTGGAAAAAGCAATTCCCAAGCGGCTAAAGTTGCGGATGCAAGAATCCGATAAGGTAGGCCACCAATTGCAGGCCTTGAAGGACATACACTTGCGTTCAGGAAAATTACAAGATGGTGAAGCGAGCAACCATGCCCGCTTTGATCAAGCCTATTTGTTGATTTTTGGGGCAATTGGTCTGTTTATTTTATTCATCGCCTGTATCAATTATTCCAACCTTTCGACCGTTATCGCTGGGCGTAGAGGTCGTGAAATTGCGGTGCGCAAAACCATTGGCGCTTCCCGCCAGTCCATCATTGTGCAGTTTTTAAACGAATCGCTTCTGATGACCAGCCTTGCACTGCTGCTTTCAGTGGGCATCATTTTTTTGCTGCGCCCAATGTTGCGGGATCTAGATTATCCGGTTGCAGCGTTGAAGTATTTGTGGACTCCGGGATTTGGAATGGCCATCCTGGCATCAGTACTGATCCTGGGTGTTGTATCGGGGGCTTATCCCGCGTTTGTAGTATCCCGTTTTTTGCCAGTAAAAATATTCCGGGGTAGCAAAGGCCTGGAAATGCGGCGCAGCAAACTGGTTCCAGCGCTAGTCGTTTTGCAATTTACTGCGGCTATCGTATTGGTGGTCTGTACCCTGGTTTCTTCGCGCCAACTCAATTTTGTGCTCAAAAGTGATATGGGTTATGCTACCGATCAAATTATGGTAGCCGATCTGGGCTTGTCGAATATATTCAAAAGCCAAGTGGTAAAAAGTGAATTTGAAAAATTACCGGGGGTAGTCTCCGTCGCATTATCGGATCAGACGCTGGGCAATGGCCTGACCCAAAATGGCGTCAAATACCAGGGCAAATCAGGCAAAATGGAACACATCTCCATTCCTAGGGTTGCAGTGGATCAAAACTTCATGGACTTTTACCACATGAAACTGGTGGCGGGTAAGGGCATCAGCGCCGAAGGGCCAGCCAAAGGCAACGAATACCTGATCAATGAAACCCTGGCCAAACAACTGGGCTGGACACCGCAGGAAGCCATCGGAAAACAGATGCGCTATGCCGAAATGACCGACATGGGGCAGGTGGTAGGTGTGGTCAAGGATTTTCATTTCAATAGTCTTTACCAAAACATTGAACCTTTGTGCATGCGGGCCAGCAATTGGACCACTTCAATCAGTGTAAAAGTATCCATCAAAGACCTGTCCAGCAACCTGGCGGCCATCACCAAAGCCTGGCAAAAAGTCATCCCCGACAAACCCTTCGATTATGAGTTTATGGACGATCGTTTTGCTGCCATTTATGCTGCCGAAAGTCGTTTGAATCGCCTGACTCAATTGGGTTCAAGCCTGGCCATTTTTATCGCTTGTCTGGGTTTGTTCGGCCTGGCGACCTATGCCGTAGAACGCCGCACCAAAGAAATTGGCATCCGCAAAGTAATGGGTGCCAGCATCAGCAGCATCACCGCTTTGCTCTCGCGAGACTTCATTCGCCTGGTGATTCTGGCAACCTTGATTGCCGGACCTATTGCCTGGTATCTTTCAGAACAGTGGCTGGAAAACTTTAGCTACCGCATCTCCCCGCAATGGTGGATGTTCCTGGTGGCTGGACTAGGTGCCGCAACACTGGCTTTTTTGACCATTAGTATTCAAAGCATCAAAGCTGCGTTGAGCGACCCCGTTAAGTCTTTGCGCAACGACTAATTTTTCTTTATTTCCCAAATACACTCCTATGCTGACGAATTACCTAAAAATAGCTATCCGCAACCTGATGAAGAACAAACTCTTCACCAGTTTGAATTTATTGGGGCTGGCCCTGGGCATTGCCGTAGCTTTATTGCTGTTGGTGTATGTACAGGATGAAGTGTCTTTTGATCGGTTTCACACCAAAGTGGAGCGCATTTATCGAGGCATTGTAGATGTGACTTTTGGAGAGATCAATGAAAGTTGGTCAAGTTATCCCAATATTGTAGGCCCTACGATGAAAAGTGAAGTGGCCGGTGTCGAGGAGCAAATGCGCATGTGGGAGCACAATTTCGGAGATCCCGCTTTTGTCAGTGCTGGCGAACGCAAGTTTGTACAAAAAAACTTTGCCTGGGCGGATTCGACCATTTTTAAAATTTTTGACCTTGAACTATTGGATGGCAATCCCGCCACTGCGCTGAATGGGCCAAAAAAAGTGATCCTGAGCAAATCGGTAGCGGGAAAATATTTTCCCGGACAAGATCCGATTGGTCGATTGATCAAAATTGACAATTCGCTGGAACTGGAAGTAACCGGGGTGTACGCAGATTTCCCACAAAATTCGACGCTGGATGCTGAAGTGATTGGCTCCTTTCCCAGCGTTGCCTGGACGGTGAGCAATCTGAGCTGGAGCAACGCCAGTTTTGAAACCTTCTTTTTGCTGAGCCCAGGGGCAGATCCCCGGAAACTGGAAGCGCAATTCAACAAAATTTACGAAAAAAATGTCGCCAAAGATAACCGCTGGATGAAATTCCGGCTGCAAGCCATGACGGACGTTCACCTTCATTCAGCGACCATCGGACACTCCTATAGCGATCGGATTGGCGACCCTCAACAGGTGCGTATACTCATCATCTTGGCCATCGTGATCCTGGTGATTGCCTGCATCAACTACATGAACCTGGCTACCGCCCGTTCACAGCAGCGTTTCCGCGAGGTTGGCATCACCAAAACAGTAGGGGCTACCCGCATGCAATTGGCACGGCGTTTTTACCTGGAGACGGCACTGATGGTGGCTATCGCTCTGGTGTTGGGAGTGGCTCTGATGCTAGGAATTCTGCCCGTTTTTAATGATTTGGCGGGCAAACGTTTTGGGGTTTTGGATGTGCTCACCCCGGCGGTTTTGTTGGGTTTGTTGGCCATCGGTACCATCGTTACCCTGATCGCTGGTTCTTATCCGGCTTTGATGTTGTCTTCTTTTAACCCGAAACATTTGTTACAAACTGCTTTCCGCCAAAAGTCATCTGCGGGAGTATTGCGGCGCTCCCTGGTAGTCGTACAGTTTTCTGCCTCGATTATTCTGATTATCTGCACAGTTTTATTTTACCAGCAGCTCAACTACATCCAGCAACGCAACCTGGGTTATAAGCCCGATCAGGTGGTGGCCATCAACATGGCGGCTGCCGAGACCAGGGATCAGGTCAATGGTTTTAACAATGCCTGCAAAGCCTTGAGCAGTGTACAGGAAGTGACGCGCGCCCAAACTTTCCCCGGGGAAGGGGGGAGTGGCCGCAGCATTTCACCACCCAATAGGGAGACCCAAACCATCCCGGTCACCACCAACCACGCGAATGCAGAAATTCTGGATGTGCTGGACATTAAATTGCTGGCTGGAAGATCCATTCCTGCTGCCGAAAAGGACCCAAAAGACACCACAGTTCAAGTGGTGGTCAATAAATTTGTTGCCGACTTTTTGGGCTACACTCCGGAAGAAGCGATTGGCAAAAAAGCACCGAACTTGTTTGACAATGCTGAAATCGTAGGGGTGATGGACAACTTTCATTTCGACAACTTTCACCAACCCATCGGGGGCTATGCCTTCCACAACGCCAACACCGAACCACGCACTTATACCTTGATCAAGTTGCAAACCCAGGATTTGCCCCAAAGCATGAAACAAATCGAGGCCCTGTTCAATCAGAGCTTGCCCACTTCGGCCTTCGACTATGTTTTTCTGGATGATCACTTGGATACCTTGTACCGCCGTGAGCAGCGGACGGCCTCCGTGGTAATGGTGTTTTCCTGCCTGGCCATTTTGATTGCCTGCCTGGGCTTGTTTGGTTTGGCTGCCTTCACTGCCGAGCAACGCACCAAAGAAATTGGGGTACGCAAGGTTCTGGGCGCGTCCATCGGCAGTATCATACAATTGCTTTCCCGCGACTTCTTGCGTTTGGTGTTGGTATCGGTAGTCATCGCTTCGCCTGTGGCCTGGTACTTTATGAATGGCTGGCTGAAGGAATTTGCTTACCGCATCAACATAGAATGGTGGGTCTTTATAGTGGCCGGTGCTGGTGCTATGCTGATCGCATTTCTGACGGTGAGCATGCAGAGTGTTCGGGCGGCTACGGTTGATCCGATCAAATCGCTGCGCAGCGAATAATACTATGGATTTTTAGTCTTATTCTTGCTTCCAATTTCCAAAAAACTGCTTGATGTTTACAAACTACCTGAAAATCGCCATTCGCAATCTGATGAAAAATAAATTGTTCAGCGGGTTGAACCTGATGGGGCTGGCACTAGGCATTGCTGTAGCCCTGTTGTTGCTGGTGTTTGTAAAGGAGGAGTTGTCTTTTGATCGCTATCATTCGAAGTATGACCGGATTTATCGGAGCCTGGCCAAAGTGGATTATGGCGACGGGGAAGAAACCTGGGCGACTGTACCGAATAGTGTCGGGCCGGTGATGAAAAATGAAATCCCGGGCATTGAGGCACAAATGCGCATGTGGGAGTTCAACTACGGCGAAAAAGCCATGATCAATGCCAATGGGAATAAATTCAGTCAGGAAAATTTCTTTTGGGCGGACTCGTCGTTGATGGAAATTTTTGACCTGAAATTTTTGGCTGGCGACCCTAATACCGCATTGAACGGTCCGAATAAAGTGATTTTGAGCAAATCGGTGGCTGAGCGTTATTTTCCCGGTATGGAGGCGGTCAGCCAAACCATCAAAATCGAAAATAGCCTGATCCTTGAGGTGACTGGCGTATACGAGGATTTTCCGCTCAATTCCACCCTGGATGCAGCAATCATTGGTTCATTTCCTACGGTAGGTCGGATGTTTCGGGCTTTGACCTGGGACAATTCCAGTTTTGAAACCTATTTTTTGCTCAACGCCAAGGCCAATCCACGCACAATTGAAAAACAAATGGCCGATGTTTTGGATAAATACGTTCCCAAAGATCGGCAATGGCAAAAATTTGCACTACAAGCGCTGAAAGAGGTTCACCTTCATTCTGCCGAAATAAGCGATAGCTATACCGAAAGAAGTGGTGACCCCCAGCAGGTGCGTATTCTCATCATTTTGGCCATCGTCATCCTGGTGATTGCCTGCATCAATTACATGAACCTGGCCACCGCCCGCGCGCAACAACGATTCAGAGAGGTGGGTATCACCAAGGCAGTGGGGGCCACCAGAGCCCAATTGGCTGGGCGGTTTTACCTGGAAACTGCTGTTTTGGCTGCTTTGGCATTGGGCATAGCACTGACTTTGGTGCTGCTTTTTTTGCCTTTATTCAACCAGATTTCAGGAAAACAATTTGACTTTAAAGCCATTCTTTCTCCCCAGGTTTTACTGGGGTTACTAGGGCTTTGGGCCGTGGTGGTACTCCTGGCAGGGGCTTATCCAGCACTGCTTTTGTCCGCGTTCAACCCCAAAAACCTCTTGCAGGCCACTTTTCAACAAAAATCATCGGGCGGGCTTTTGCGCCGCTCATTGGTCATTGTGCAATTTTCGGCCTCGATCATGCTGATGATTTGCACCGTACTTTTTTACCAACAACTCAATTTTATTCAACAGCAAAATCTGGGGTACAACCCCGAACAAGTGGTCGCCATCAACATGGCTGGAGCTCAAGACCCCGCTCAGGTTGCCACCTTCAGCAATGCTTGTAAGTCAATTGGCGCGGTGTTGGATGTTTGTCAGGCGCAGAGTTTTCCTGGAGCAGGAGCTAGTGGCCGTATGGTTTCCCGCCCCAGTAATCTGGAGGAAACATTTCCGGTAGGTACCAATCACGCCGATAACAATGTTTTAAAGGTATTGGGGATCAAACTCCTGGCAGGCAATCCTGCTCCAATGATGGATCGTGTGCCTGGAGATACCACGGTAAAAGTAGTGGTGAATAAAATGGTTTCTGACTTTTTAGGCTATACTCCGGAGGAAGCCATTGGCAAAAAAGCAACCAATTTATTTGGATACGACCGCGCCGAAATTGTTGGGGTAATGGACAACTTCCATTTCCAGGATTTGCACCAACCCATTAATGGATATGCTTTTCACAACTCTCCTTCGGAGGCAAAATCGTATAGCCTGGTCCGGCTGAATACCAAAGACCTCAAAGGCAGCATGCAACAAATTCAAAAGGTGTTTGACCAGATCTTACCTAGTTCGGCTTTCGACTACGTGTTCCTGGATGAGCACCTGGACACCCTCTACCGCCGCGAACACCGTACCGCGATGGTAGTATTGGTTTTTTCTTGCCTGTCGATTCTGATTGCTTGTTTGGGCTTGTTTGGTTTGGCTGCCTTTACCGCTGAGCGGCGAACCAAAGAGATTGGGGTGCGCAAGGTCCTGGGTGCTTCTGTAGGCAGTATTGTGCGCTTGTTGTCGCGCGACTTTTTGGGCTTGGTGCTTATTTCTCTGGTTTTTGCAGCACCTGTTGCCTGGTATTTCATGCAAAACTGGCTTAATGCTTTTGCTTTCCGGATCGAAATTCAATGGTGGGTATTTGTACTGGCAGGCTTCTTGTCGCTTTTGATCGCTTTTTTGACGGTGAGTGTGCAAAGTGTACGGGCGGCTACGGCGAATCCGGTGAAGTCGTTAAGGAGTGAGTGAGAAAAGTTGATTCAGAGATATATAAAATACAGGGGCTTTGTTGCATTGAACAAAGCCCCTATTGTTTTTTGTATTGAAATGATTTATTTTGAACAAAATTTTCAACCTAATGCTTCTCGCATCCGAAGAACATCAAATTGCGGCTATTCTGGAAAGCCCCAGTGCTCCACTGTTGGCCAATCGGCTCATGATTGCCTTGGAGGAAGAGAAAAAAAGGCGGGAAAAGTTCTACCACGACATTGATGATGACATGAAAGTGGAATTCATCAATGGGGAAATCATTGTTCATTCGCCAGTCAAAAAGGAACACACCGATGCTACGGGGTTCTTGTACAAAATTCTGGACACTTATGTGCGCATCCACGCATTGGGCTACGTCGGTTACGAGAAGGTGTTAACTGCGCTGACCCGCAATGATTACGAACCAGATGTCGTCTTTTTCGGGGTTGAAAAAGCCGCTCATTTCAAAAAAGGGCATTGGAAATATCCGGCCCCGGATTTTGTGGTAGAAGTACTCTCTGATGGAACTGAGCATCGGGACCGAGGCATCAAATTTAACGATTACGCCGCTCATGGTGTGGCAGAATACTGGATCATTGATCCTCAAGACGAAACCATTGAACAATATTTTTTAGATGGCGAAGTGTACAAACTGCACCTCAAATTGAGCGAAGGCCCGATTCGGTCAAAAGTTGTCGAGGGTTTTGCCATTGAAGTAAAGGCGGTTTTTGAGGAGGAGCTGAACTTGGCGGAGTTGAGACGGATTTTGGAGAAATAAAATCTCTTACCGCAACACCTTCTTATCAATTTTCCCCGTTGCACTCACCGGCAATACCTCCAAAAACTCAACATACTTCGGCACCTTGAACTTCGCCAAGTGCTGCACGCACCAGTTTTTAAGCTCCACCTCATTCAGCGAATGCCCTTCTTCCAGGGTAACAAACGCCTTGCCCACCTCACCCCATTTTTCATCCTTCACCCCAATCACCGCTGCGCCTGACACTTGCGGATGAGCCACCAGCACCCGTTCGATCTCCGCCGGATACACGTTTTCACCACCCGAAATGAACATGTTTTTGATGCGGTCTACCACATAAATGTAGCCTTCTTCATCTTGCCGGATCATGTCGCCGCTGTAAAACCAGCCCTCGCGGATGGAACTGGCAGTAGCCTTGGGATTGCCCCAGTAGCCAGGTGTGGTCATCGGGCCGCGCAAGAGGAGTTCGCCGGGGGTATTGACTGGAACTTCCTCGCCGGTTTCATCCACAATTTTGATGTCCACGTAAAAATTGGGGCGGCCAATGGAGCCTTTTTTGCGCATGGCATCGCGGTGGTGCAGGGAAAAAAGATTCGGACCCACTTCGGTCATGCCAAAGCCTTGGCGAATGTACACCCCTTTGTCGTGCCAGGTTTCGATGAGTGGAATGGGCATAGGTTCTCCACCCACGATGATGTAGTACAAACTGGACAGATCTGACTCGGTAAAACCTTCACAATCGGCAATCATCTTCAACATGGTCGGCACCCCCATAAATATGCTCGGATTCTCTTCCTTCAAAGCTTTGAGCACTTCTTCCGCATCGAATTTTTTCATCAAACACACATAGCCGCCGTGGTGTAAGAGCGGGGTGGTAAGCACATTCCAGCCTCCGGTGTGAAAAGGCGGCATACACACTACCGTACGGCTATGGGAGTTGATTACCAGACTCATGGCTGTATTGATGCTGTTCCAAAACAACATCTTGTGGGTGTACAAGGCACCTTTGGGGAACCCCGTGGTACCTGAGGTATACAGGATAAAAATCGGATGATCATCGTCCAAAAAAACAGGGGTATAGGGCCATTCGGACTGGCCTGCTGCGGCTTCCAACCAAAGGCCTAAGCCCTCAATATTCCAGTGTTGTTCGATATTTGGCGTTGTTGGCGCTGCATCCAACAAGGACTGGTATTTTGTTTCTGCCAGAACCAATCTTGGGGCTGAATCTTGCAGCAAATAATCAATTTCCGGTGCACTCAGTCGGTAGTTGAGCGGCACCAGTACCAGACCCGTTTTTTGCGCAGTGGCAAATAAGACAATGTATTCCAGGCAACTATCCGCCAACACCGCCACTCGATCGCCCAAATGTAAACCCAAGTCCTGTGTTAGGTACCACGCCAGGCGATTGGCCATTTTATTGAGCACACCGTAGTTAAGGGTACGGCCTGTTTCCCATTCTTTTACCGCAATTTCATCCGGGCTGTAGAGTGCCCATTTGCTGAACCAATCCTTCATTGTTGTTGCTTAAAGTCTAAATGCTGCCGAAGCAAAAGCCAATCCTCCACCCGAGCCGATGAAAAATACCAAATCTCCCGCTTTGGTTTTGCCTTTTTCTGCCGCATCGTTAAATGCCATGGGAATACAGGCCGAACCCGTATAGCCGTAGTGGTGCATGATGGTATGAGCCCGGTCGCGGGGCACTTCCAGCAAGTCCAGGGTATCCCAAATCGAATTGATGTTGATTTGGGTGATGAAATACTGGGCTACATCCTGTGGGGTCACCCCAATCCGATCACAAAGTGTTTGGGCCATTTGGGACCACATATTCGGATTGAGGGTTTTGGGGAATTTTTGAATGAACTTCAGTTGGTGATCATGGTTGGCCACAATCGCATCACTAATCGGGTGACGAGCACCGCCGGCATAAATACCCATCCATCCGTGGTATTGCCCCTGCGAAATGAGTTGACTGCCCAAATAGCCGACTTGTTCGTCATTATCGGCCCGGAGCACAACGGCGCCCGCCCCGTCTGCAAAAAGGGTAACGGTTTTTTTGTCTTCTAAATTGAGGTACTTGCTCATGGCATAAGCCCCAATCACCAGGATATGTTGGTAATGTTCATCGGCACGGATGTACTTGACCCCAATGTCCAGTGCGGTAACGAAGCCGGCACAGGCCGTGTTGATGTCAAAAGTACCGGCATTGCTGGCTCCCAAACGGGCTTGTACTACTGCTGCTGTGGAGGGCGAAACAAATTCCGGGGTATCAGTAGCAATGAGAATCAGGTCTAATTGTTCGGGTTTGAGGGAGGCGCGCTCCAGGGCTTGTTGGGCTGCAGCTACACATAGGTCGGCGGTACTCTCATCCGGAGCACACCAGCGGCGCTCGTGGATGTGTACATTCTCGCTCAACCAGGTGGCTACGTCTTCACCCAATAGGTCGTTGAAATATTGATTGGTAACAACACGCTCCGGGGCATAAGCGCCGGTAGAAATGATGCGGGCGTTGCGCATTATCGAGAGGTTTGAAAGAAGAAAGTTGAGGGGTTGAGGAGGTTGAGAAGTTGAGAAGTTGAAGCTGCCGCAGCGACTTGGACGCAGACGACCCTCAACTTCTCAACTCCTCAACTTCTCAACCTCCTCAACGCTCCTTATTTTTTCGGTAGATCAACTTTCACTTCCAAAGACAGCAAGCGACCAATCGCTGGCGAAGCCACAAACTCCCGTACTTCGGAATCAAATAGGTTCACTGCCTGCGCAGCTACCGTGAGTTTGCCAAAACGGTAACCTGCGCTCAGGTCCACGTTGAAAAATCCACCGAGCGGACCAAAGTTGAAGTTGCGACCAACCTGACGGTTTTCGTACACGGGTGAACCTGCGTAAATCAAGTCTGGATTGGTTTTGGCAGCCACGTTGATGCCGGAGAAAAAGTCATAAGCTTGTACCCAGCGACCAAATAAGCTGGTGAAAAACTTGCCTTTGGAGTAATTCAGGCCAAGGCCTAACTTGTGTGTAGGTGTATTGATGGGCAAGTCGTTTTCGTTCACTTTGCCATCGCGGTTGCCATCGTTGGCGGTATCGGAGTTGTCCAGGTCGTAGTTGAACCAGGAGTAATTCAAAGTGGCCAACAATCCCGCTGCAACGCTGTAATTGAACGATACATCGGCACCGTAAGTGGCAACCTTACCAAAGTTCAGATAGGTCAAGACCAAGGCTGAGCCAGCAGCCGGAGTGCCTGGTACCACTTGACTCATGGGCACATCACCCCGGTGGGTCACCGTGCGGCCCCCGGTAGCAATGTTGATGGATGGACTGAGGAAGTTTTCGGAAGTATTGTAGTAGGCGTTCGCATCTACAAACAGACGCTCTCCAAGGGTGCTTTTGTAACCCACTTCCACAGTTTGAATGGTTTCTACTTTCAAACCCGGAATTTTGGTGCCGTCAGACAAGGTGTAACCCACACTATTGCCCAGCAATACCCCACCAAAAATGTTGGCTTCCAGGTTCAGGATGGTTGGCGCAGCGATCCCGCGGCCATAGGTCAGGCGGAAAGAACTGGCGTCGTTGTAATACACCAATGCGGCCTTGGGAATGAAGTTGAAGCCGTACAATTCGTGGTTGTCAAAACGGGCAGCAGCTACGGCCTTAAGGTGTTCGCCAAATTTGCGCTCGACTTGCAGGTAACCACCAACCTGGGCAACCTCAATGTTTTCGCCACCGTCCAGCAGGTAGGTTCCTTTGGAGTTGGCTCGATCTTGCTGGTATTGCACTCCCAGGATGAAGTCGAAACCTGCTACACTGTTGTTGTATTGGGCTTCGGCATTCGTGCGGTTGGAGTTGTCTTTAAAAACGGAGTTGCGATTGAGTGGCACGCCCACCGTTGGGCTGATGCCGAACCACTGCTCACCAAAAGAACGACGACGAGATTCTTCTTCGCTAAAACCCGCATCTTTGAACGACCAGTAGTTTTGGGTACGCTGATTCATGGCGTAAGTATCCTCGGTTTTAGAGTAGGTCTGATAAGCCTGAACGAAGAACCGTGGCGATACATACCGCAACTGGAACCAATTGATCTGCCAATCCTTGATTTGGTTGCGGCCAGCATTGGTAATCCCGATGTTGTTGCTCGTGCTATGGCCGTAGGACAAGATGATGTCTGACTTGCTGGTAGGAGAGTAATAAAGGCCCGCCTCGCCGCGCAGGGAGCTGAAATCGCGGTTCAGTTCCAACTCTGCAGATTTATGCCGGATGATTTTAGAGCCATTACCCGCGCCACCAAAGAGTTTATTGTCAAAGGCAGTGTTGTTGTAATAAACGGTATCGGTGTAGTCAAACTCGGTTCCTTTCAAATATTCAGCACTCACTTTGAAGGCAAATTTATCGCCCAATTTACTGGCATGGCGGAACCTAGTGCTCAATACATTTTGGTTGCCTACTCCCACTGCTATGGTTGTTCCTTGGGAAGTGCGTGGGTCTTTGGTGATGGTGTTCAACAAGCCGTTGTGGGCGTTGGGGCCGTAAAGCGCGGAAGAAGGGCCGAGGATGACTTCTATCCGCTCTACATCTTCCTTCACGGTAGTACTCAACGCACCCAAGGGTAAGCCCGTAGCAATGAGGGTAGTCAAACGGTTGTCGTTCAACTGTAAGTTTTTGGGATTAAATGCACTGTTGAAGCCGCGGGCGTTGATGCCCACGCCGAGCACACCCGAACGAACATAGTCCACCCCTCTTTGTCTGCCCAATAATTCGGCTACGTTAAAAGAAGGCAACTCGCTGATGGCTTTGGAATTGATCACCGTGATGGTGGCGGGAGCATTGGTCAGCTTTTCGGCTTTGCGCGAAGCAGAAACAACCACCTCTTGTCCAAGCAACACTGCTGCTCCCATCGAAAAGTCAGCTGTGGTAGTTTGGCCAGCTTTTACGACGATGATTTTTTTGAAGTTTTGGAAACCCGTGTAAGTAACTTCCAGGGCGTATTCCCCGGGTTTAACATCGGCAATGGTGTACATTCCACTGGCGTCGGTGGCAGCGCCCTGGCTGGTACCGGCAATGACTACGTTGGCTCCCACCAACGCTTCGCCTGATTCGGCATCTTTTACTGTCCCCTTGATGGTTCCATTTTGAGCTTGCAGGCTGATGCAGGTAAACAGCGCCGCGCACAGCAACGACAAGAGCGTATAGGCTTTTTTCATAACGAGTGCGTTTTGCATGAATTAGAATGATGAATGGTGAACAGGCTATTGGACAAAATATACTTTCAACCAAGTCCCTGATGGTAATGAATGATTTCGGGATTAAAATTAGAAGGAGATTGATGTGCTGGATGTAGGATCAAAAAACTCAGGGAGGTTGACTTTTTGCAAACAGGAGAATAAAATGTATTCTAAATAACTGAAAAACAGTGTTATTGGTGTTTTAAAGTCAAGCTTGACTCAGTTATGGTTTCGCGAGTAAAGGGCTTTTTGGGGGATTTGCCCTAAAAATACATATTGCGCTGAAAATGAAAACAATGGGAAAAATAAACTTTTAAGTACAAAGCCATTTTTCCAGTGCGTACACTCTGCTCAAGGTGAAGGTAAAAAGAAAAGTCAAGTAGCAAATCATTCATTAATCTGATTGGTTTTGATTTTTGTAAAAAATTAACAATTAGGGTTTTACAATGTTTTTTCTCGCCCATTTTGAAAAGTATGTATAAAAATGGCTTTAAGTCAACCTTGATTTGTATTTTTCAAAACAAGCCAAACATCATCTACCTCAATTACAATTAATTATTTTTCGGCCATGATTTTTTGCCAAATAAAATAATACAAAGTTCCGAGAAAATGAATTCACGAAGCGCTGTGATGGTTTGGTTCACCTGCATCATGCCATTTTTTGTGTACAGCCAAACGCAAGTCAAAAGTATGGAAGACATCCGATACCCCTTTGCGGTCAAAAAAATAACCTTACCCAATCAGGTTAGCGTAGCTTATGCTGATAAAGGCAAAGGCAAAACGACGCTAATCTTTATCCACGGCCTGGGCAGTTACCTGCCTGCCTGGAAAAAAGTGGTGGAAGAACTGCGCCAGGATTACCGTTGTATTGTGCTGGACTTGCCGGGTTATGGCAAATCGGGGCGGGGGGATTGGAGCTACGACATGGCTTTTTTTGCCGATTGTATCGAGGCCTTCGTCAAAAAGCTCAAACTGCGCAAGGTCAGTTTGGTGGGGCATTCGATGGGCGGGCAAATCAGCTTAACCCTGGCTTTGCGTCAACCCCAGTGGTTGCAAAAACTGGTCTTATTGGCACCAGCTGGATTCGAAACCTTTACAGAGGCCGATCGTGCCTGGTTTACCCAATACGTCACGCCAGCAGTGTTTAAGGCGACTCCGGTAGCCCAGATTGAACGGAACTTTGACGTCAATTTCTACGGGGCAAAAATGCCTGCTGACGCCCGTTTTATGTACGAGGATCGCCTGCTGATGCGGGAAACCGCAGAATTTGACAAATATTGCAACATGATTCCCAAATGTGTGCAAGGGATGTTGCAGCAACCCGTTTTTGATCGTCTGGCTGAAATCAAAACACCGACACTGGTCTTCTACGGCAATGACGATTTGTTGATCCCGAATCGGATTTTACATCCCAAACTCAGTGTCGAAGCGGTTGCCAAACAAGGGCAAGAACAACTACCCCAAAGCCAATTGGTGATGGTGCCACAATGCGGTCACTTTGTGCTTTGGGATGGAGCCAAAACCGTTGTAAAATCGATGCAAATATTTCTCAATACCAAATAGTTAGCACAAATCTAAAACCCCTCCTCGAAAGTTTTAGACTTTCGAGGAGTTCAAGCAACGCAGGATATTACGTGTATCGAAAAATCTCGCTTTGCCCGACCATCCCGAAAGTCTGAAACTTTCGGGATGGGATTTTGGATCTCTGCTGCATTCAAAAATACCCATCAATGAACAGACTACAAGGAAAGGTTGCCATCGTCACCGGCGGCGCCAACGGAATTGGTAAAGCTACCGCCCTGCGCTTTTTGCAAGAAGGTGCCACTGTCGCCATCTGGGACATCAATGAAGCCAGCGGCAAAGCTCTTGCGACAGAATGGGCTGGCCAGGGCATGGCCTGCAAGTTTTATAAAATCAACACTGCTGACATGGATGCGGTACAAGCGGGAGCCGACGCCGTTGTGCAGGATTTTGGGCAAATCGACATCCTGATCAACAACGCGGGGATTACGCGGGATTCTTCTTTGAAAAAAATGTCGCCCTTGCAATGGCAGCAGGTCATTGATGTCAATCTTAGTGGGGTGTTTTATTGCACGAAAGTGGTGAGTGGCTACATGAGCGAACGCAATTATGGCCGCATCGTCAACGCTGCTTCGGTGGTGGCCTTGTACGGCAATTTTGGCCAAACCAATTATGTGGCCGCTAAAGCTGGCGTGATTGGTATGACCAAAGTGTGGGCCAGGGAACTTGGCCGTAAAGGCATCACCGTGAATGCAATTGCCCCGGGTTTCATCAAAACCGAAATGGTCGAAACCATTCCAGCAGAATACCTGGCGGATTTGGAAAGCCGCACCCCCGTGGGCAGAATGGGCATGCCGGAGGACGTGGCGAATGCGTATTTGTTTTTGGCATCGGATGAGGCCTCGTTCATCAATGGGGTAACCCTGTCGGTGGATGGGGGATTGGTACTGTAGTGGCGACCCTACGTGGTTGCCCCTACGTGGTCGACCCTACGTGGTTGCCCCTACAATCGCCCCAGGTTTTATGTTTTTTCCTCGT
This sequence comes from Haliscomenobacter sp., assembly GCF_965225875.1. Lineage (GTDB taxonomy): Bacteria > Bacteroidota > Bacteroidia > Chitinophagales > Saprospiraceae > Haliscomenobacter. The sequence continues at coordinate 3,968,117 of NZ_CBDDBS010000002.1, forward strand.
AGGGGCAACCACATAGGGTCGCCCCTACGGGAATTTTGTACTATTGTGAACAATTGATTGCTATGCGCAACAAACTGCAAATCTTCACCAATTTCGCCAATACCCTGCTGCCGCACGAAACGCACTACCTGCTGGGCGTGCAGCAATTGGCCGATCAGGTGAAGCTTGGTATTTTGGAACGGGTGGATTACAATTGCCAGCACATCAACCAATTTACCCCCTACGATCCCAACATCGACAAACGCAAGTATTCCCACCTCAAAAACTGGGTACAACAACGCCTTACTGAACTGGACGTCGATGCTCACTTTGAATGGATGAGTACCCTGGAGCGGCAAATCACCACCGATGCCATTGAGGCGGAAGAGGAAAAAACCTTGCTGCGCGAAATCCGGCAGTACCAGCATCCGGGCTTTTTTTTCACCAAGTTTTATGAACTGGTCCAGCAATACCGCCATTTTTTGTTGATCCGCATGCGGTATGCCGACCACCAAACTGTGCACAAATTCCTGGAAACCTACCAGGAAGCTTATGCCAACAGCAAGCGGATTTCGGAGCAATTCCACCAGGCTACCCTCGACATCGTCAAGCAGTACTCCGAAAACTCCGCCGAATCCATCCAGTGGGAAAAGTGGTTGACCCGCATTTTTTACGATGAGACGCTGGAAGGTTATACCCGTTACATGGCTTTTGTCCGCCTCACTTTTATCAGCTTCAACTACCGCAAACTGGATTTATTGGGCGAAAAATTTGCTTACCTCGATCGCATTTTTGGTGAAGGCAAGTTTTATTCCAAACGGATTTTGCTCAATTATTACCACTTGCGGATGTTGCTGCACGCGCGTTTGCGGGAGTTTGACAAGGCGATTCACTACGGCTACCTGTCCATTCGGGGTAAAACCCACGACTACCTCTTTTACGTCAACAACCTCGGTGCGGTACTGCTGCGCGGAAACAAACCCCAGGAAGCCCTGACCATGATGCGCAACGCTGCACCGGAAATGAAAAGTAGTCAGAATTTTTACAACAAGGTGGGCTTTGTGGCTTTTTACATCAAGTGTTTGTTGCAAAACCAGCTATTGCGCAATGCCGAGAGTTATGCGGAAACCTTTCTTTCGGCTTACGAAAAAGAAGTTTTGCAATACCGCTGGCACACCTTTTTTACGGCTTACATGGGTGCTTTGCTGAGCCAGCGCAAGTTTCAAAAGATGATTCGGGTAACCACCAAATACCGCTTGCTGGATTTGGAAAAAGGCTACGAAACCCGTCCCGACTATGTGCCCGCCCTGCTCTGGTACACCTCAATCGCGCAATACAAGGAAGAAATCATTGATAAAAACACCCTCCAGCGCCGGCTCCAGGATTACTTTAATGCCCACCGGGGCGAAAAAGACCGTAGCCACCAGATTGGAGAACTCTTGAATGAATTGAAGCCACACGCACCAGAAGTAATTAATTATTTACAAATTTGGACATAATCAATTATTTGTTTAATTTTGGAGGCAATTTTTTGGAAAAATTCTAGCTATTGATGGCACTTTTTCCAAGACACTGTTGTTAGGACAAGTCTTCCACCAAGACCAAAGTCTCCAAAATCACCCGTATGTCGACCCACAAGGAATCCATCATTGTGCAAAACGCACATGCCAACAACCTCAAAAACATTTCGCTGGAAATCCCCAAGCACAAAGTGGTCGCCTTTACCGGCGTTTCAGGCTCGGGTAAGTCTTCTCTTTTATTCGATACCATTTACCGAGAGGCGCAGCGACAACTGATCGAAACCTTCTCCGCTTTTGCCCGCACCTTCATGCCCAAGTTTTCAAGGCCGGATGTGGACGATATTTTGAACCTTTCCACCTCCATCGTCATTGACCAAAAAAAAATGGGCAACAACCTGCGGAGCACCGTAGGTACCGTTACCGAAGTCAATACTTATTTGCGATTGTTGTATTCCCGCATTGGCCAACCCCAAATTGGAGCTTCTTTTTTGTTCTCTTTTAACCACCCCGAGGGCATGTGTGAGCATTGCAATGGCCTGGGAAAGGTGGCAAAAGTTGACCTGGATTTGTTTTTGGATTGGGAAAAATCCATCAAGGAAGGTGGCATCCTGCATCCGCATTACAAAGTGGGCGGCTTTATGTGGAAAGAGGTCATCAACTTAGAACTGTTCAATGCTGAAAAAAAACTGAAAGATTTCAGCGAAGCCGAATTGTTCAAATTACTGTACGCCGAGCCATACCCAGTTGTAGCCCCTCCAGGCAAAATGACGTACATGAAAACCTTTGAAGGCATCGCCCGCAAACTGGAACAAACCGTCATCGGCAAGGGGGAAGATGAGGCCGCGGAGGAAGACAAAAACGCCTACACCAAACATTTCAAATACTCGCTTTGTGAGCACTGCAAAGGCTCCCGCATCAATGAACGGGCTCGAACAGTGACCATTAATGGCATGTCCTTTGACGAATTGTGCCGCACCGAACTCAGCGAGGTATATACTTTTTTAAAAGCCATTGACGACGATACTTCGCGTACCATCGTCAGCAAAGCCCAATTTGTACTGGAGCAATTGATTGAAATTGGGGTAGGCTACCTGACCCTCGAACGCCCAGTCGGCACCCTTTCCGGAGGAGAGTCCCAAAGAGTAAAAATGGCCAAGCAGCTCGACTGTAATTTGGTCGATATGCTCTATGTGCTGGATGAGCCGTCTACTGGGCTTCATCCCAAAGACACCGAAAAACTCCTGGCCTTGCTCTATCGCTTACGGGACAAAGGCAACTCGGTCTACGTGGTAGAACACGACCCTGAAATCATCCGGGCCGCCGAATGGATTGTCGACGTTGGTCCCAAGGCAGGTAAATATGGTGGCGAAGTGGTGTACAATGGTGAACCTGCTGGCATTGTCAATACACCCAGCATCACAGGAAAATACTTGTACAGCAATCAAAAGACCAGCTATCAACGAAAAATCCCGACTGCGTTTTTTGAGATCAACAATGCCCAGGCCAACAACCTGAAAAATGTTTCCGTAAAAATTCCCAAAGGAGTCCTGACCTGCGTAACGGGCGTTTCGGGAAGTGGCAAAAGCAGTTTGATCCACGAATGTTTCCTCAAAGCGCACCCCGATTCCATTGTCATTGATCAATCTTCCGTAGGCAAAACTTCCCGTGCCAACCCCGCCACGTATCTGGGGGTATTCGACAACATCCGCAAGGAGTTTTCATCGGCCACTCAGGCGCCGGCTAGTTTGTTCAGTTTCAACAGCACCGGAGCTTGCCCCAAGTGCAATGGCCAGGGCACGGTCAGTATGGAATTGGCTTTCCTGGATGCGGTCAAAACCCAGTGCGATGAGTGTGAAGGCAAACGCTACCACAACGAAGTGCTGGAATACAAACTGCATGATAAAAACATCGCGGAAGTATTGGACATGAGTGTGGGTCAAGCGCTGGAATTTTTCCGCAGTGAAAAAATCAACAAGCAGCTACGTTTGTTGCAAGCGGTAGGTTTGGATTATTTAAAACTGGGGCAATCGCTCAGTACCCTCTCTGGCGGCGAATGCCAACGCCTCAAAATTGCGACCGAACTGCAACGCGAAAGCAACATCTACATCATGGATGAACCGACCACTGGTTTGCACGTTTCGGATATCGAGCATTTTTACAAAATCATCAAAAAACTGGTGGACAGCAACAATACCGTCATCATCATCGAACACAATCTCGATATCATCAAACACGCCGATTGGATCATCGACATGGGGCCGGAAGGGGGCAAAAATGGTGGCGAGGTGCTGTATGCCGGGCCGACGGAGGGCATTTTGAATTGTGCTGAATCGGTGACGGGGCGTTTTTTGAAGGGGGTGATTTAAGCTAAACCTATAAGTCTTGTCTTTAACACGACGGCGGACACGACGCTTTCTTTCTTTCTTTCTTTCTATTCAACCAAAGCGACAGGATTGAAAACGGACTAAACGGATAAAACGGATTTTTTCCGCCTGCGGCGGATAAGGACGAGCCGAAGGCGAGTCAAAATCCGTTTTTATCCGTTTAGTCCGTTTCATCCGTTTTCCCATCAGGTCGCTTTAGGTCATTTAGGATGCGCTGCTCACACTCCTTCCACAAATCCCTTCAAGCTCACCCCAATCAACTCGCTCCAACCCGCCTGGAAACTGGTTTTTGCAAAATCAGGGCTATCTGGGAAGCTACCCAAACCTCGATGCGTAAGTTTTAGCCTGGTTTGTTGGCCTTCACCAGCCAACTCAAAACTCACATACGACATGCCTTGGTGTCCTTCATAAGCCCAACTGTATTGAAGTTTTTGCAAAGGCACCACTTCCAGAATTTTACAATTGTGGAGGTACTGTTCCCCTTTTTGACCTTGTCCGGGGAATTGAAACTCAAAACCTACTTCTGCTTGGAATGCTGACAAATCAAAGTACCACTCTTTCATCTGTTCCCGGTCGGTAATGGCTTGCCAGACCCTTTCTACGGGAGCATTGAAGGTGCGTTCAATGACCAGAGGCTGGTATTTGTCCAACTCCGGGAAAAAGGGCAAAATGATGGCGGAATACTGAGCTTGTAATTGCAATTGCTCTGGGGTACTCCCCTCGGAGCCAAAGGGGTATGGCTCGGTGCGGCCAGCCAATACGGTTGCCAACTGATCCAGCAGCATATGGAAACCTGCCGGAGCATTGGTGGCGTATTGGGCATCCAGTCTGCTATAGGTAAAAAGCAGTTTGGTTTGGTTTTCGCCGATTGAACTCAGCTCCCACACCGCCAGTTCGTGTTCCCAACTGAACTCAAAGCGATGCGGCGGATCCACCACTAGAATTTGTCCGTAGCTCTCGGTATGCGCTTCATCTCGAAACCAAATACCCATTTTGCTACCGGGCACCAGTTCAAATTCCATATCGGTGAACCAGATTTTTAGTTTTTCCGGGTTCGTAATGGCGTCCCATACTTGTTCAATAGGGTGCTGAAACACGCGTTCGAACGCTACTTTAAAGCCATCAGCTTCCTTGCTGACCTGGCCTAATTGCTGACTCATAGCAGGGTATTTTCAGGTTTATTATTGTCTAAAAATTGCTCCAAGGCATCCAATTTGGTATTCCAGAAGGCACGGTACTGGCCTACCCAATCTGCCACTTCGTTGAGTTGTTGGAGTTTTGCTTCACAGTAGCGCTCGCGGCCTTTTTGGTGAACCACAATCAAACCACATTCATTGAGTATTTTGATGTGTTGGGAAATGGCTGGCCGACTCATGCCAAAATTTTCGGCAATGGCATTGAGGTTTAAGGAACGGTTGGCCACTAAACTGATGATTTCACGCCGGGTTGGATCGGCGATGGCTTGAAAAACGTCTCTGCGTGCAGTTCGTGCGATTGAGGCCATAATGTGTAAGTATTTGCTTACAAATATAAATGTAAGCATTTGCTTACGCAAATTTATTTTCAATTTTTGATAAAACAAAAAAAGGTGCAGGCCCGCGGACCTGCACCACTGTTACATGGGATCAAAAAATGTTCATGGGATTATGCAAACAATCACTGTTTGACTACTAAGGTTTTATATCGGTTTTCAGCAGAGATGGCCTCCAGAAAATAGGTTCCGTTTGGCAATTCGTCAAGGTTCAGGGATTCGCGGTTGCTGCCATTTTGTTTGTGCAGCACGGTTTTGCCCGTCAAATCGCGGAGTACAAACTGGTAAGCAGCGGAGCTGACTGGTAAATCCAGATTCAACTGACCCGTAGTTGGGTTGGGGAAAGCCCGCAATTGCCCCTGGGGTAGGCCACTGCTCTTGTTGAGATCAGTAGGAACTCCTACACAGCCTTGTATATTCACTTTGAACTCACAGCGAGCGCATTCTTTGCCACCACATTTCACGATAATTTGCACCAGGAACACCCCATTGTTGCCAAAACCAATCGTTTCATTCAAAGTAGCATCATTGAGCGAACTGTACACAACTGCCCCACTGGCACTGGTTACGGTAATGTCGTAGGTAGCCTGGCAAGGTGCTTTGCAGAGGTACAAGCCGCTGAGGTTGTATTTGCCACACTTGAGGTCGAAACCTAGTCCACACAACTCGGGGAAGATGGCACCATTGCCCGACAGGGATGGCTTTTTCTCCCACTGACCACAGCAATCAACCGGAGGGCATTCCACTTTGATGAAGAAGCGGCAAGGTGGGCAAGGTTTGCCATCGCAGTAAGGTTGCAGGAATACCGTATACAGACCACTTTGGGTAAAGCTGAAAGGTACAGCAACGGAACCTGCGCCAGAGAAATTAGTGGTCGTTCCATCAGGAGCACTCACAAAACCCTTGATTGCTGCGCAATTTCCATTGCCGATGCACTGGTACATCGCTTCGATGTAGTAGGCTTGATTGCACTTGGCGGCGATGGTTTCACCACATTTAACAGGAGTGATGCTGCCACCCAGGTTAATCTGGATTTTTTGCCAACCTTCTCCTTGTGCAGGGCACTCACAGGCGCAGCCGAACACCTGGAATTTGAAGACACACTTGTCGCATACTTTTCCTCCACATTTCACTACTACGGTTACGGAGTAAGCACCATTGGCCGTGAAATTGAGCACTTCATTGAGGGTATTGTCGTTGGCGGTGATGACGATGGGAGCACCAACGGCTGGGTAAAGGGTTACATCGTAAGTCGCTTTACAGGTATCCTTGCAGAGGTAATTGCCAATCAGTTGGAACTTGCCACATTTAAGTTCGAAACCTTTGCCACATACGTCTTCGTACTTGATGCCATTGCCGATCAGGTCGGGCAGGTTTTCCCATTTTCCACAACAATCTACAGGTTCACAGTTGACAATTTTTACGATGAACTTGCATTCGTAACAAATCTTATCCCCACAGCGGATGATGATGGCGATTACATAGGTACCTGGAACGTTTGGCAGTGCTTGTGAAAAGGTATTACCAGAACCAGTAGCTGTGCTTACTCCATTGACGAGGTATTCGTACTTGGCCTGGCAATCACCAGGGCAATCGTAGCCTACGTTAAAGGTTACCTGGTTGTTGCTGCAAAATTCGTAAGTCTGGCCACATTCAATCTTCATTGCGTGCCAATTGGGTGCAGAGAAGTTGATGTAATCCAGTTTGCCTCCCTCACAACTACAAGGACAAGAGCAGACATATACATAAAAGGTTACCGAATAACAACAGACATTGCCGCAGAAAAAATGCAGCGTGACGACGTGCACCCCTTCCTTGTTGAATTGGTGATTGAAACAAAATGAAGCGCCTGTGCCCGTGTAGCTGGCAGTCACCCCGTCTTTGTCGGTTACTGTGGCTATGTAGGATGGTGCCAAACCATTGGCGCAAGCGAACTTGGCACAAATGCGGTAGTCGGTTTGACAATTGGCGGCATAAGAAAAAGGTGGGGCTGGCGAAGTGTTGGGCACATTGGTAGCAGTGCCACTGGGGTCAATGATCGCAATTTTAGGTGGGATACAGGGTTTTTTGTCAGCCATGCTGAGGGTATCAGCCGTAGTGGTTTGAGCAAAAGAAGCATTCACCAGCCCCTGGATACAGAGGAACACGATTAAAAGCAAACGGGTAATGATTCTGGATTTCATGGGTAACAGATTTAACAGGATGATGGAATAAGGTGTTATCTTGGTTGCGGTTTTTGCCGCCTACATCCATACATCTGCAAGGGGGGGAAAAATCTTACTACTGAGAAGTGTTAAAAAAATGTTAAGAAAGTTGAGGGGTTGAGAAGAGTTGAGAAGTTGAGGCTACCGCGAGCGGTTTTGACAAGATGGTGTCTAAGCCGCTCGTGGTAGCCTCAACTCCTCAACTTCTCAACTCCTCAACTCCTCAACCGTACAAATGAGCGACAACCAAGACCTACTCGCCCTATGTGCCGGAGACCCCTTGCGGATCCGCGCCATCTATCAGCAGCATGCTGCGCCGATTCAGCGTTGGGTGGAAGCCAACAATGGCTCAGCTGCCGATGCCCAGGATTTATTTCAGGATGGACTGATGGCCATTTACGATCGCTACTGTGGGGCTGATATTCAATTCAATAGTAGTTTTGGGGCCTTACTCTTTGGCATCTGTAAACGCAAGTGGTTCGATCGATTGAAAGAAAAAAATCGCGAAGCAGTCGTAAGAAAAGTAGAGGAGGAAAGATATAATGATGAAGACGACCCCGGTTTGGAATCGGAAGCTGCTTTCCAGGAACTGCACAAGCAGGAAACCCTGACGAAAACCTTCGCCTTGTTGTCGGCGCAATGCCAGGAATTGCTCACTTTATTGGGCAAGGGCGTGGCCAGCGAACAAATCGCCGAACAACTGGGCCTGGCTGCCAATGCGGTGTACCAAAGCAAACACCGCTGCATGGGCCGCTGGAAGGAGCTTTTTGCCCAACAATTCAAAAGTTAAGAACCATGAACAACACTGAGAAAATAGACCGTTACCTCCGCGGCGAACTCCCCGAAGCCGACAAAAATGCTTTTGAAGCCGAATTGAACCAAAGTGCAGAACTGGCTGCCGAACTGGCTTTGCAAAAAGACATGGAGCAATTCCTGCGCAAACAGGATCGCCGGGCTGCGCTAAAAGGGCAATTGGAAAATATGGGCAGCGAGTTTTTCCAGAACACTGCACCCAAAGAAACCGGACGCATCGTGCCCTTGCGTCGCAATCAGACGCTGCGCTGGGTCATCGGTCTTGCCGCGACCGTCGCCTTGGTCCTGGTAGCCCGGTTTTTATTGTTCCAGCCCAACCTGTATGAGCAATACGGCCAATACCCGCCCCTGGCCATGATTGAAAAATCCAATGCCGCCCAGGACAATCTGGCGGCGATGGAGTCGGCTTTTAATCAAAAGGACTACTCCAAGGCCTTGCCGCTTTTGCAGGCGTATGTGCAGGAAAAACCGGAAGATTTGCAAGCCCAACTCTACCTGGGGATCTGTTTGCTCGAAACCGGAAAATATGCCGCTGCCCGGGACTTGTTTACCAGCATTAGCAAGGGAGAATCCAGCTTTGTGGATTACGGACAATGGTACCTGGCCTTGAGTTATTTGAAGGAGGGGAACAAAACGGAGTGCCGCAAGGTGTTGCAACAAGTGCCAGCAGAGTCGGAGTTTGCACAAAAAGCGCAAGACTTGTTGAAGCGCCTGTAAAACTTCTCTAACTTGCAGTCTAAATACACACTACTGGACATTAGGTTCGGAGGACATCAATTGCCCCAGGCTTCAGCCTGGGGTTTAGGGGCCACTCTGATTTGGGCTTTAGCCCTGGCTTGAAAATGAAAGCTTGGGCTAAAGCCCGACCAAAAGGCAATCCCAATCCACGAGCTAAAGCACGTGGCAATTGATGTCCTCCGAGCCGGATGTGCAGTACTGTGGCCAAAATATAGATCTACATGTTTTTAGGTCTGGATTTGAGTGATTTATTGGAAGTCAGTCTCACCATCGCGGGTGGGGTATTTGCAACGTTCCGTTGGATCATCCCCTGGTTCATGCAACGCCGCAAGGAAAGCCGTCTGTCGCGCTGCCTCCATCCTTTTTACACCGCCAGCGAGATCAAGAGCCACACCAAGTATTTCATCCCCACGCAATGTCAGTCCAAGTCGCCCACTGAAGGCACTGAAATCAACCGGGATACCGAGCCCCGTGAACCCTTGATTCCCTACTTTTTGCGCATTTTTGAAAAAGACAAAGACGATTACATGTTTATGGTTTTAGCCGACTCGGGGATGGGCAAAACCACCTTCATGATCAATCTGTACGATACTTATCGCCGCCGCTTGGCCAAAAAATACAAAATCCGCCTATTTCCCTTCAATGCCGGAGTAGATGAGGAGATTGAAAAAATTTCGGAAGAGGAGCGTAAGGAAACCATTTTGCTTTTGGACGGTCTGGATGAAGATCCTTTAGCCATCGAGCAACCCAACGATCGCATCGCCAGCCTATTCAAAAAAGTCAGCCACTTTCAAACGGTGGTCATCACCTGCCGCACCCAGTTTTTTGCCCGGGAAGAAGACATTCCCAGCACTTTGCCCTTTTCCAGCATGTCAGCGAATAGGGCCCCGCGCCGCATCGTGACGCGCTACATTTCGCCACTGCAACAGGATGAGATCAAGGTTTTTTTGCGCAAAAAATTTGGACGCTTCAGCCGACGTTACCGCAACTGCCTGCAATTCATTGAGGAGTACAAGGAGCTGGTGGCCCGGCCGATGATCCTGAGTTACATTGATTATTTGGTGGACAAAGCGCCCAATTACCAATACAGCTATCAGGTGTACGCCCAGATCATCCAGCGCTGGCTGGAGCGGGAGCGCAACATTCGGAACAAGGGCAACAATTTTGTAGACAACCTCTATCACTTCTCCCGCTATTTTGCCCTGGAGTTGTACCAGCACCGCGAAAACTTGTCGATCAGCGATTTGGGCGTTTTACAAAAATTATCCCAGCAACATCAGGTTGAACTCGATTTGTTCGACATGCAGGCCCACTCCCTGCTCACCCGAGGAGCGCACAACAACTACAAGTTCACCCACAAGTCTTTATTGGAGTATTTTTTGGCGCTGGAACTGTTCGAAAACCCGCAGTTTTTGCCTCAATTCAAGGGTTTTGAAGGCTTTGACATGCTCAAAATGTTTTATCAGGAGATGGTGCTGGAACTGGTAGCTAAACCGTTTTTTTTGGAAAAATTTGGCCTGGAACACGGCAAACAATACAGCGCAGAGGAGGTGCAAAAATTCAAAGCCCGTTTGGGAACCGGAGCCCTGTTTTTGCCCATTGGTTCTTACGAAAAGGCTTTCTTTTTTAGCTTCAGTTTGAACCAATTGAAAGAAGTGACTCAGATTAATTTGTCCAATACGCAGTTGCGGGATTTTAAAATTGTAGCTGTTATGCCTAGATTGCAGGAGTTGAAGGTGATGGACAATCCTGAATTATGCTCTTTTGCATATTTATTCACAGAAAACATCAATCGGGATTTAAAGATTATTGACGTGCAGGGTACACAAATCACTACTCCGTGGAGCAAGGTAGAAGTGGCCAAATAAAAAGGAGAAAAATACTAAAGTTAATATTTTAGCAAGCCCCATTTCCCATTGATTCGCCCCCAGAGACTCTGGCTTTCTTTCAAGTATATTATTTCGTCAAGTTCAATAGGGATAATTAATTTTTCATTGAAATCAGCTAAACCAAATTTGTTGTTTTTTTCAATCACGAACCCAAGATCAATCAAATGATGATAGTCCAGGTGAATTTCAACTGGTTTTCCATCCAAATGAAAATAGTGTCCTCCGCCTTTAAAACTGATATAGAGCATCGGCTCTTTATTGAAAGTTATAATCATAACTACCCTACAGTTCCCAGGGATAGACAAAATTTGCTGTAAATCTTCATTAAAAACTGTTGTGACTTTGTTTTCTCCATCACAAACAACGATATATTTCCCGTCAAAAGTAATAACATCAAAAGCCTTGCCGCCCAAGGCAGGTTGGTTGCCAATTATTGAGTTTATATACCATTTCCAGTTTTTTTCGTAGGCATAATATTTTTCATTTAAGGAAATATACCTCAAGTCAGGTTCTGCGACAACTTTTCCCTGATTATCAACCAAACCATAGTAGGAAAGGTAAGCGGAATCCCTTTTTAAAACAAAATGAGATGTTGTTGTAGGCCAAAACCCATCAGGTATATCTAGGTGAACCCCGTCACCCTTTGGAGTGTAAAGAATATTTCCTAAGGTATCAATAATTAACCCATTATCTCTCCGCTCCAACTTTGCAAGAGTGCTGACTCCATTATAAAAGGGTTCAATATGGTCATATTTTAAAGGAATCAATTCTTTACCCTTCTGACTAAAAACGCCCATTTTATAGTTACGTTTATAGACAATGAATCCTTTGGCAAGACGTGGCGGTTCATCTGCTTTAAGTTCCATAATGAATTCTCCATTTAAAGTCGAAATCCTATACTTATCATCCCCTATCCAGGTATATTTTAATCCAGAATCCTTGCTTTCTGTTTTATAAATTTGACTCAAATCTTTATTTACAATATGTTCAGGGCGTTCTTCTAAGTTATTCCATTTGCCATCGTATATTATCGATCTTTGATCAATAAGTAGTAAACTGTCCTGGTCTTCGATCCAAAAAAAACGAGGCTGGATTAGTTTTTTGTTGTCTGTAGTGATCAAACCCACACCTCCGCCATTTTCAATAGATTTAATAGGTACCCCATATACTACCCTTCCTTTATTTGGATTGAAAGCGAGAATTTCACTGGCCTCTAAAAAAGGAGGGACCTTCCATGTTATAGCAGACGAGTCAGTACTCAAAGCCTGTACTTCTTCTTTTAAACCAAGTTTTGAACTAATGAATGGATAGATTGATCTCAAATCTTCTATCTCGGTATCTTTTTTATCAATGAAATACCACTGTCGTAGTGTAGGGTTGTAAATTCCAATGAGACTGGATTGGTGTGCTTCCATTGCTGGTGTTCCTGCACTTTTGAGCCAATAGGAGAAAATACACTGAATGGAACTTTCATCAATTACCAAGATTTCAGGTAAATCGGCATGAAATGTCAACACTGGTAACTTGCTTTTTTTTGCGAATTTTGCTCCTTCTTTGAGTTCCTGGATGAATGCGGCCTCACCTCCTGCAAGCTTGATTATTTCAGGGTGATAGTATTTGATCGTTTGATTTACATCTCCTTTAAAGCCAGATTCGAAAAAATATCTAGCTTGAGTAACACATTCTTTTCTTAATCCAACTGTATCTTGAAGAGATTGGCCTTGGGCAAAGACTGTAAGCAAAATAAGATAGAGTATAGCCGAGAGGCGGAGAGAATAGCTTGGCATAGGATTAACTTGAGCTCTGGAATAATTTGAGGCGTCAAGATCAGAAAATTCAACAGTACTTTTTTGCTAAAAATAAAAAAAGCCGGTTCTCCCCCCTAAATTGGAACCGGCCCTAAATATCCATTCAGGTTTACTTCCGAAATTGATGTTTGGATCAAGGCAATGGCGTATTGTGGCGACACCCTTTTGAGTGGTCAAGCCAATTGAATATTGCCAATCCAAATGGAAAAAAATGATGCAGTGAACCTCCGGATCAAGCGTCCCCCCTTTGTTGATCGTTCAGTTCACTGCAAGCTCTTGTAGGTGTATTGCTTTTTGTTGAACACAAAAGGCAATACAGGACAAGCGTTAGCAGAATGCCACGAAAATGCAATGGTATGTGTAGATAGAAATTTTACACAGAAATTGTGTAGAAGTGTAGAAAGCTCTTTTTGGTAAGAATAAAAACGTGATACAAAGAAAAGAAAATAACTGAACTAAATCAAGTCAGACGTATTATTTTTTTTTACAATCGAGAAAAATACCAACTTGAGGGTATAACACTTTTATTACTAGAAAACACAATCGGCGCATGCGGCAGTGTAATCTGAGTGTTTGTGTCAAAATGGCAGCATAAGCAAGCATGGCATGTTGTTTGACAGTCTTTTTGCCAAAAGAAATAAAACCTTATAGTCATGCAAAAAGGTAACATAGCTGTACAAACGGAGAACATCTTCCCCATCATCAAACGCTTTCTGTATTCTGATCACGAAATATTCCTCCGCGAGTTGGTATCCAATGCCGTGGATGCCAGCAATAAACTCAAAGCCTTGTCTCGTCGGGGCGAAGCCAAGGGTGAAATTGGCGATCTGAAAATTGAAATCCTGATTGACAAAGACGCCAAAACTCTGACCATTCGCGATCAGGGCATCGGGATGACTGAAGAAGAGGTTAAAAAGTACCTCAACCAGGTGGCTTTTTCCAGCGCCCAGGAGTTTTTGGAAAAATACAAAGACGAAACCAACATCATCGGTAACTTCGGTTTGGGTTTCTACTCTGCCTTTATGGTGGCTTCCAGCGTAGAAGTACAAACAAAATCCTGGCAGGAAGGCAATGCCGCCGTGCGTTGGACCTGCGAAGGTAACCCCGAATATACCCTCGAAAACATTGAAAAAGACAGCCGGGGTACCGATGTGATCCTGCACATTGCTGAGGACAGTCTGGAATTTTTGGAAAATGAGCGCATTGAGGGCTTATTGGAAAAATACTGTAAGTTTTTGCCAGTCGCCATCCAGTTTGGCACCAAAGACGAAACCATCTTCGAAGGCGAAGGGGAGGAACAAACCGAACGCACCATCCAGGTCGACAACATCATCAACAACCCCGAACCCGCCTGGCGCAAACAACCTGCCGATCTGACGGATGAGGATTACCGCAATTTTTACCGCGAATTGTATCCTCAAAGTTACGATGCACCGCTGTTTTGGATCCACTTGAACATTGACTATCCCTTCAACCTCACTGGGGTATTGTATTTCCCTAAATTGGGCAATAGTCTGGAGTTGCAGCGCAACAAAATCCAGCTGTATTCCAACCAGGTTTTTGTAACGGACAGCGTCAAGGAAATTGTACCGGAATTCCTGACCTTGTTGCACGGGGTAATCGACTCTCCGGACATTCCGCTCAACGTATCCCGTTCTTACCTGCAAGCCGACAGCAACGTCAAGCGCATCAGCGGCTTCATCACCAAAAAGGTAGCCGACAAGTTGGCCGAATTGTTCAACAAGGATCGTGCTGACTTCGAATCCAAGTGGAGCGACCTGGGCATTTTTGTCAAATATGGCATGCTCAGCGACGATAAATTCTACGAAAAAGCCATCAAGTACGCTTTGGTGAAAAACCTGGCTGGCGAATTTTACCCCATCGAAGAATACGTTGAGAAGGTAAAACCCACCCAAACTGACAAACACGACAAAGTGGTGCTCATTTACACCACCCAACCCGAAGCACAACATACCCAAATCGAAGCCTGCAAAGCCTATGGCTACGAAGTGGTGGTGATGGATCAGCCCATGATCGACAGCCCATTCATGCAGCAACTGGAATACAAATTGGGGAACTTGGTCTTTGTACGAGTGGATTCCGATACGGTCAACAACCTGATTCAAAAGGATGAAAAGCCTGAATTGGTGCTGAACGAGGAGGAAAAAACCAAGGTGAAGGATGTATTTACATCAGTGGTGAGTGACCCTGCGGGTCGGGTGGAAGTCCAACCCTTATCTCCACAGGAAGCGCCAGTGATCATCACCCGCCCTGAATTTATGCGCCGGATGAAAGAAATGCAGGCCATGCAGGGCATGGGTATGGATGGTTTCCCGGATTCTTTTCAGGTGATCGTCAATGGCAACCACGAGCTGGTGGCCAAAAAAATTCTGCATGAAAGCGACGAAGCGCAACGCTCCAATCTAGCCAAATACCTCTATCAATTGGCGCTGCTGAACCAGGGCATGTTGAAAGGAGCGGAATTGGCAGAGTTCACCAAGCGCAGCCTTGAAAATCTCTAAACTATATTTCCCTTAGGTGTCTCTTAGGTGCCTTAGGTTTCTTAGGTGGTAAAAAAGAAAAAAGTCCTGCGGAGCAGGGCAAAAAATTATTCACCACCTAAGAAACCTAAGGCACTTAAGACTCACCTAAGCAAATATCATCTTGTTATAAATTATCCCGCACCCATTCCAATATTTTCTGCATTTCTTTCCGAATCGGCGTTGTACTACCCAAAAAATGGTTGTGCATAAAGCTAAAAATCAGTACCCGCCCCTTATTTGTCCGCACATACCCACTCAAACAATGGTTATTGGAAAGAGTGCCCGTTTTAGCAAAAACATAGGGTTTACCATCTTTCCCACCATACCAATCCTGAATCGTGCCACTCACCCCTCCCGCTGGAAAAATCTTGAACAAGCGCTCGCTGGGGTATTCCAGGTATAATTTTTCCAAAACCGAAACAATCGTCCGCGGCGAAAAAAGGTTGTAGCGCGACAAGCCAGAACCATCTACCCAAACCATTCCATCCGGGTTGCTGCCCAGGATGCTGCGTTGAGCATACTCGATGGTGCGGTTGATGTCCAGATCACCATACAGCTTGGCCGAACAACTCAGCAACAACTGCTCGGCAATGTAATTGTCACTTTCCTGCATGAATAAACTCAGCAGTGTATCCGGCAGAGGAGTGGACAAGGTCCGCCAGTTGTTGGTCAAGACTGGGGGATTCCACACTTGCACTTTGCGCTTGAGGGTATCGGTCAATAACTCGCTGACCAAATGTGGCGTATACCTGAATGGGGTAGTGATGTTCACCCTTGCTGCCCGCAAACATGCTGCATTGTACAAATAATGACCATCGTGTTCTTCGCGCAGGATTTCGGGTTTGCCATTGGTGTTGAGTGGATCGTATTCCAGGGTCGATAAAAAATAATTGGGTTGAGTGCGCCATTTTTTGCTGCTAGAATCAAGACGAAACCGCACCAGATTGCCATAAATTGGGAAGGAGCCTTTTTCCGTTTGGTAATCATCCCGGAAATCATCCCAGGCCCAACCATTCCCAAAGCGATTGTCCTTGTAGTTGCTGGCTGAAAAAGCCAGATACCTTTTTTCCTGGCTCAAAAATTCCCAGGCAACGCTGTCTTGTGGGAAAAGTGGATTCAGGAACATGGGGTTGCCCATGCCTTGAAACACGGTGAATCCGCCATCCTGAGTATAGCGCAATACCGGCAGGCTGTCCTTGAGTACTTTAAGGGTAGTGTAAAGCGTGAAAATTTTGGTATTGGAAGCAGGGGTAAAAAACTTATCCGCATCTTTTTGAAACAGGGTCAACTTGCCATTGGGATCGTACAACATAAAACCGTAAAAATGACGGGCGAAAATGGGCGACTGCAAGAGCATTTTGTCCATCGCCACTTGTTGCGGGGTGCTTAACGCTTGGGCAAAAAGATTATGTGGGAAATACAGCGTGCAAAGCAGCAAAAAAGTAGTTATTTTGGTAAACTTGTAGAGCATAGAGCGATTATTTGCGCCTAGGTAGTGGGGCAAAATGAGCACTTATTTTTTTATCGCCCCTAGAATACAAAAAAATTTACAACCCTGAAAATATGCTGTGGAGAAAACTAATGCTAAGCCTGTGTATTGTGGTTTGCCATATCTGGCTGAGCGCACAAAGCAATGCGGTTGTGAACCTTTACCAGGAGGCATTGGCCAATTTGGTCCTGCTTCGCAATGAAGGAACTTTGGCCCCCTTACAGCGCTTGGATAGTTTGCAAATTGCGTATGTATCAGCAGGCGGACCTCGGCAGGCCGCATTTCAGGATTTTCTGGAGCGTTACACCAACATTACCCCACTCAACTTTCCTGCTGTTGCCTCCGCCTCCGAAACTCAAAACTGGATCAATACCCAAACCCGCCGTTTCAATTGTTTTATCCTGAGTATTGAAGATGTTTCAGCGGCTGTAGACCAACCCAATTACCTAGCCGACGCGGTCTGGATCAAGGGTTTGATGGCTGCGGACCCCGTGGTTTTGGTGCTATTTAATCCCCAACAAATCCTCAATAAATTACCCGAACTGGCCCAGACACCAGTCATTATTACTGCGGATGGTACCCAGGAAGGACAATCCTTAGCTGCCCAATTGATTTTTGGCGGGGTGAGCACCAATGGGCGTTTGCGCAGGCTGTTAAGTCCTCAATACCCTCCGGGAAGTGGAATGGACACCCCAGCGGCTATTCGACTGGGTTACGCACCTTCGGAACTGGTAGGCATCGATGGCGCGTTGTTGCGCGATAGCATCAAGGCCATTGTGGAAGAAGGGATTCGTTTTCGGGCATTTCCGGGCGGGCAAGTGCTGGTTGCCAAGGATGGCAAGGTTGTTTACCACCAGGCTTTTGGTTACCACACCTATGAAAATGAGCGCCTGGTAAGGTTGAATGACCTGTATGATTTTGCCTCCATCACCAAAATTTCCACGGGTTTGCCCGTGTTGATGAAATGGTACGGCGAAGGAACCTTTAACCCGGATGATTCACTAGGTGTGTACCTCGCGGAGAGTATTGGCAGCAATAAAGCCGGAATTCCCATGCGGCGTTTGCTAACGCACACGGCCCGACTGATGGCCTGGATTCCCTTTTGGCGCTCGACTTTGAAATGGAATGCCGATTACCCCTGGGAAGAGGGTTGGGACAATGTTCGGGTCAACGATTTTCAGTTCAAACCGCGCACCTTCAAACCCGATTCCACTGCCCGCTTTAATGTGCAGGTAACCGAACGTTTGTGGCTGTACCGAAAATACGGTGATAAGGTTTTGTATGATGCCATCTATCGCTCGCCCTTGAGTGAAAAACCCGGCTTTGTCTATTCTGACTTTTTCTTTTATACCATGCCTAAAATTGTCAAACAACGCACTGGGGTTGATTTTGAACCTTACCTGAAAAATACTTTTTACCGGCGATTGGGTGCTTACTCATTGACCTTTAATCCATTGCGGTTTTTCCCGAAAGACCGCATCATTCCCACTGAACGCGATACTTTTTTCCGCATGAGTTTGTTGCACGGAAAAGTGGACGACGAAGGGGCTTCCATGTTGGGAGGCATTTCCGGACATGCTGGTTTATTTGGGACAGCCAATGATTTGGCCAAGTTGATGCAAACCTACCTCAACCTGGGTCGATACGGGAATGAACAACTGATCGCCGAATCAGCGGTGAAAGAATTTACCCGCTGTCAGTATTGTGAAACGGAGGGAATCCATCGTGGTCTGGGGTTTGATAAACCTTTTTTGGAATATGCCCCTGGGCGTAGTTCTTATGCCAGAGATGCTAGTCCGGAAAGTTTTGGGCATACTGGTTTTACGGGCACCTTCACCTGGGCGGATCCTAAAAACCAGCTATTGGTGGTCTTTTTTACCAATCGGGTGCATCCTTCGCGCAGCAACCCAATCTTGGCGAACCGGGCTCTGCGGCCCCGCTTACATCAGGCAGTGTATGATGCCATAAAAAAATCGGATGGAATTGACCCAAAATAAAAAGGGAGGAATACCTGGGGCATCCCTCCACTTAGTCATCTGGTTTCATACATTACTTACCTGCTAGTGTAAACAGCAACAAAACAAACATGAAGTATATAAAGAACAAATAAAAAATTATCTTTGACAAGGGCCACTTTTTCTTGGCCCAAGACTAAAGGGCCCGGATGGGTTTTAAAAAACTATCCGGGCTTCGTTATGTTGGGTTAAAATACGAAAAGAGCGAACCTGATAGAGCTGGTGGTTTTCCACACAGCTCGTGAAGTATTGTGCTATTTTTTGGCTTAGATTTCAGCTGTTAAACGCGCAGCAATACCCTTCAGCAGTTCTGCATTTTTCTCAAAAATCCATTACATAAGTCACTGAACTGCTGTGCATTGAAAATCAGATTTTCTTTGCTTCTACAAATTTACCCCATTGTTGGCGTTATGCAATAGCTGAAAAAAGCCTTGCCATGCGCAAAGGTTTGTGCAAACGTTTGCTGTGGAAAAAATTATTACTTTTAAGGGCGTTTTTTTTCTGTGGTATATTTGGACTAGCCCCTGATTGACCGAACAATACTTCATTTGAATGAATCGACCCACTATTACGGACATTGCCAGGTTGTTGCAGCTCAATCCCTCAACGGTTTCCCGAGCCTTGAATAACCATCCTGACGTCAGCCCCGAAACCCGCAATCGAGTACAGGAACTGGCGCAAGAACTGGGCTATGCGCCCAATCAACTGGCAGTGAATTTGCGCAAACGCCACAGTGGCCTCATTGCCCTATTGGTTTCTGAAATGAACATGTTTTTCAATCCTTCTGTATTTAGGGCGATTGAGCAGGAAGTTTATGCCAATGGTTATCATTTGATCATTCTTCAATCCAACAATACCCTCATTCGTGAGAAACAAAATGTCCAGATTTGTCGACAACTGGCGGTAGAAGGGGTTTTGGTTTCACTGGCTTCGGAGGCGCAGGAGCTGAGCCACTTTGCACCATTGTTGGATCAGAAAGTGCCGGTTGTGTTTTTTGACCGAATCCTTCCCCAAAACCACTCTTGCTCGGTTACCATCAATGATGTAGAAATTACGCGCCAGGCTATGCGGCATTTGGCCGACCACGGCCATAGGAGAATTGGTGGCCTGTTTGGTGACCCCAATTTGACCATTACCCGCGAGCGTTTTCGTGGATTCAAACAGGTTTTACAAGAACTGGACATTCCTTTTGAGGAAAAACACATCGCATTTGCCCAAGATTCGGAGCAGGGAAGCCAGCAAGCTTTAAAAATAATGGAGCAAGCCCCAGCCATAACCGCTTTTTTCACCATGTCGGACGAGTTGATGGTGGGTGCCGTACAGGCCATTGAGCAAAAACGCCTACGTATTCCCGAAGAGATTGCCATCATTGCCATCAGCGATGGTTTTGCCCCGGAATTTTACAACCCTAAAATCACCCACATTCGACATTCTGGCTATGAGGTAGGGGCAGAGGCGGCCCGCTTGTTGTTGGGCGTCATCCGGGAAGAAATCAAAGACCCGCTGCACGTGCAGTTGGAGTGCAGGTTGGTGGAGTTGGGTTCAGTGTAAGCGCTACATTCACTTGGATAGCTTTGAATTAATGCTTAATCTTGAGCCTAGAAATTCTAGGCATGAAACTGCAAGGCAAACACTACCGCACCATCTGGCTCGACGAAGCCAATCCACGTATCGTTCGTACTTTTGACCAACGTTACTTCCCTTTTCAGATCGTTGAAGAAGCGTTGTATACCTATGAGGATGCCGCCGAGGCCATTGAAGAAATGCACGTGCGGGGCGCTCCTATGATTGGCGCTACGGCAGCCTATGGCCTCTACCTGGCCACTTTGGCTGCTCCAGAAGGTGAAGAGGGGGCCAGTTTTTTGGAAAATGCGGCCAAGAGTTTAAGAGAAACCCGCCCCACTGCGGTCGACCTCTTTCATTGCATCGAACGGATGATGAGCGAATTGGCCCATGCTACCGATCGCGAAACCCGCATCGATACCGCCTTGTCTACCGCCAATGCCATTGCGGATGAAAGCGCCGAGCAATGCCGCATGATTGGGGTGCATGGCCTGGAGATTGTAAAAGCCATCAGTGAACGCAAAGGTGGTGAGCCCGTCAATATCCTTACCCATTGTAATGCGGGTTGGTTGGCTTGTATCGATTACGGTACTGCCACTGCGCCCATTTACCTGGCGCATGACCTGGGTATTCCAGTACACGTATGGGTTGACGAAACCCGGCCCCGCAACCAGGGTGGAAAAATCACCGCACTGGAACTGCAACAACACGGCGTGCCTCATACCATCATTACCGATAATGCCGGGGGCCACCTCATGCAACACGGAATGGTAGACATGGTGATCGTGGGTACTGACCGCACCACCCGCCAGGGCGACGTGGCCAACAAAATTGGTACTTACCTCAAGGCCCTGGCCGCCAAAGACAATGGGGTGCCTTTTTATGTCGCTTTACCTTCTTCCACCCTCGACCTGAACCTGCGGGATGGCCTGAAAGAAATCCCCATCGAACAACGCAGTGAAGAGGAGGTCAAATACGTGTGGGGCTGGAAAGAGGGTGAAATCCACAAAGTCCTGACCACTCCCCTGGAAAGCCCTGCTGCCAATTATGGCTTCGACGTTACCCCGGCTCGCCTCATTACCAGCTTGATTACCGAGCGCGGCATTTGTGAAGCCAGCGAAGCGGGTATTTTAGGTTTGTTTGCGGAATAACATGGATGAAGGGTACATCAAATTTCGGGCCGACTGGCAGCGACAGGCACCACTGGAAACCAGCACAATCACTGAATTGAACCACTGGCGTGATCGTTTGTACCAACTTGGCTTATTGGGTGCATATCCAGATGGCATTGGCTTTGGCAACATCAGCCAGCGCTGGAATGCGCAAGGGCAGTTCATCATCAGCGGTTCAACTACGGGTAATTTTACTCAGTTGGGCCCCGAACATTACACACTGGTTACTGCCGTGGAATTGGATCAAAACCTCTTGCATTGTACCGGGCCAATCATTGCTTCTTCCGAATCAATGAGCCATGCTGCGGTCTACCTGGAATGTGACTGGGTCAATGCTGTTTTTCATGTGCATCATCAAGAAATGTGGGAACAACTCCTGCACAAAGTGCCAACTACCGCGACTGGTGTGACTTACGGTACCCCGGAAATGGCTTATTCGATCATGCAATTGTTGCGGGATACTGATTTGCCGGAGCAGCGCATTTTTGTGATGGAGGGGCACCTGGAGGGGATTTTTAGTTTCGGGGCTACCTTGGATCAGGCTGGGGAGGTGCTACTCAAGGCATTAGCTACCATCAAAGCTTAAATTTTGTAACAACTAGCACTTTATTTTTACTTGTAAGTACTCTAGATGCGTCCTTTCTTAGATGTCCCTTAGATGTCTTAGATGGTTCAAAATGAGTCTAATATGTTTCTTAAATCTAAGATTCTTTTTGAACCATCTAAGACATCTAAGGGACATCTAAGTTGGTTACCCTTGATGTTTAATTATTTTTATGATACAATGAACTTCCCTTCCGCCAATGCTAACCCGTTTACCAAAACCCTTAAGACGTGCTCACCCGGATAATGCTTTCGAGTGGTGAAATCCTGAAAACGCTGGTACCGCTCCACCACCACACTTGCCCCTGCGCCTAATTCCAGCTCCTTGATTTTAAAAACTTTGGAGGAAATTTTCCCTGAGAGTGTCTGGTAATCGATTTGGTATTCCAGGCGCAGGGATTGGACATTGGGGGCATGGTTGCTGAGTTGAAAAGAAAAATCCAGTTTGCCCCCAACAGTTACTTCGAGGCTATGTTGCAAGTTCGATACTTCGACGGCCTCTGCCCCTTTTTGAAACCCAAAATAGGCCAAGGCTTGAGCATTCCCTTTTTTCAACAAACCCCGGCAGGCGTGGCGCACGATCCAATCCGTATCCGGGTTTTGGCCCAACCAGCGTCCTGCAATATCCAGTACGACTTGTGGGTGTTCTTTGGCAATGTCGTTGAGGTTGTTCGCTACCGAGCGGCGCACGGTTTCGGCGGGGTCGTTTTTGAGTTTTTCCAAAATGGGTAAAATCGGAGCTGGATCACGTTTGAGCGCAGGTACCCCCATGCCCCAGGGCAAACGTGGGCGAATGCCCTCACTAGCCAGGCGGCGCACCATCGGACTGGGGTGATCCGCCCAAGCCAACATTTGAGCGTACATCCGCTCTGGATACTTCAGCAAAAAAGGCCGCACTGTAAATTCACAACTGCTCCAGCGGGTCACCGTTTCGATGGCGGGGATGGAGGCGTCGGGGTCTTCCACGCCGTGGGCTTCGATGAACTCGGGTAAAAAGATCCACTGGAAGGTCAGTTTTTCCCCGTGTTGATCGATGTAGGATTGGGTGACGTCACAAACGATCTTGAGGGCATCGCGATAGGCGGTAGGCAGGCAGGCACGGAGCGCGTGGGCGATGTGCCGGGTGCGTTGTTTGAGCTCGAGACCTTCGTAGTGCTCGTCAAAGACCTTTTCAAGGAAGGTGGTGGTGGAAAAATCGGGCCATATTTTTTTGACAAGTTCCGCAAAAGGAGTGATTAAGGGCCGGGAGAAAATGTTTTTGAGTGGCTCAGGCATAGAAAGTTTTTTAGCAAACAAAAATAAGTTTTTTATTTTATTTTTTTGTGTATAAATGATGTGTTTTTGTTTGTTTGTTAAGGTTTTTTGCCTACTGGAATCATTGGTTTGGTTTTAGTAAATTTGACCATGCAATCTTCTCTAATTACCCAAAACTTCGACCGCCACGCCTATTTCATCCCTGGCGAAACGCCGGGCATGCAGGTTTTCCGCAGTCCCAAATTAACCTACATAGATAGTGGACTTTCCTGTGATACTTTCAACATCATTCACGTGCTCAACGGTGAGGAGGTAGCTCCTGAAATCCGGGTTGCGGTGGACTATTTTCGCCAAAAAGACCTGGCCTATTGTATTTGGGTAAACGAGGAAAACCTTAGCCGTGAAGTACAAGTTTGTTTTCAGGATATGGGCATTCAAGTCCAGAATTCCGAACCTGGAATGGTTTTGGACTTAGATAAGTACGAAATTATCCACTCTACCTTGCATCAAAATGTGGAATTCGTGCATACCCCCACTCAACTGGCCGAATTTGCCGAATCCATTGCCGCCAATTGGTCGCCGCCAGACCAAAATGTGCTGCGCTATTACCAACAAGTAGCACCAGTTATCCTCAATCCCGCGCACCGGATTCAATTGTTGCTTTACCGCGAAGCAGGACAAGTAGTATCCTGCCTGGAAATGTTCCCCAGCGACGAGCATACGCTCGGATTTTACAGTTTGGCTACCCTGGAAGCTTATCGAGGTAGGGGAATTGCTTCGGCGATGTTGACCTTTGCGTTGAATAGTGCCAAAGCACTGGGCTACCACCAGGTGATCCTGCAAGCGTCTGAGGATGGGTTGAGGATTTATGAGAAGGTGGGGTTTAAACGAGGTGGGAATTATTATGAATTTAGTTAGCACCAACTATTTCCGAACTAATCAATAAAATTTAAAAGTTCGATTATTTGAACTTCTCCTTTCCCTTTGGCCAGAAAAATTCGGTAGTCATAACCACCTTCATCAAAGTAAAGCTCGAAAAGTTCATGCTCTGCATCTAGTCGTTCAATAAAGTTATGAGCAAACGCTTCAATTAATTGACTAAGTTCCTGTTCAGTCTTTTCCAATTTATAAAGTTGAGTTTTATCAATCCAAGAAAATGATTTGGTAAAATCCCAGGCTTCATGCAGTTTTTGAATCAACAAAGGCAAAAGCTCTGATATCTGAATTCTTCTTTTGTATCCATCCATACTACTTAGATCATCTGGGATTTTAACCCATTCTATTTGGGAGTGATAAATTATTGTATTTCCCTCAAAATCAATTTTTTGATTTGAAAAAATCAACTCGCTGATTAAAAAAAAACCATATTTTACAGTTGCAGAAGCATGCCCCCCAGCAATATCGGCCAGCATCTTTTCAATGGCCGCCATTTTAACTCTTAATGACATATTGAAGTTTTATGTTTTTATAAAGATGATGATTTTTGATCAATTAATCCTTTTCTTACCTCCTCCAAAACCGCATCCACACACCATCCTTTGGCCGCAAAGTAATCAAGGGTTGAGGCACCACCTCATGCCCCGGCTCCAGCGCAAAATCATACCTCCGCGCCATCTCGGCGATCACCAACTGCATTTCCATCAGCGCAAAATGGTTGCCGATGCACAAACGAGGGCCGCCACCAAACGGCAAGTAGGCAAAGGCGGTTATTTTGGCGTTTTTGGCAAAACGTTCAGGACGGAAAGCTTCGGGATTATCCCAATGCTCGGGGGAGTGGTGTGCTCCATAAATGTAAGTCGCTACAATCGCACCCTTGGCGATTTTGATGCCATTGAATTCATCCGCTTCCACCGCCATACGGTCGGTGATCCAGGCCGGGGGATACATGCGCAAAATCTCGTCGACCACCTGACTCAGGTATTCCAGTTTGGGGAGGTCTTCAAAAGCTACCGTCCGTTCACCCACTACTTGCTGCAGCTCTTCCCGGATTTTGGTGAGGGCATCTTGATGCTGGCTCAACAGGTACCAGGCCCAGGCCAGGCCATTGGCGGAAGTTTCGTGGCCAGCCACAAAAATGATTTTCAACTCGTCCAACAACTGCTGTTCGTTCATGGCCTCGCCGGTATCCTCGTAACGTGAGTCGAGCAACATTTGTAGGAGGTCGTCGCGGGTTTCGCCACTGTCCTGGCGTTGGTGCACCAGTTTGCGGATGGCGTCTTCCAGGTCGGCGGCGAGGGCTTCATGCTCTTTGGTTTTGCCACTCAAGGCCCGCCACCAATTGAGGTAAGGTTGCCGAATCAGCTGGATGACAAATGCCTGAATTTGGGTGATTTGCCCGCTCATTTTTTGCACCTGCTCCTCGGGTACACTGATACTGAAAATCGAGCGCATGATGATGCTGAAGGCCATGTCCATCATGTGTTCAGCCATGTTGACCGGACCAGCTTTGATTTCTTCGTCAAATTTGGCCAAACGTTCCTCGATCACCTCGTTCATCAAATGCGTGAGGCTGGCCAAACGGGAGCGGTGAAAACTGGGTTGAATCAAACGGCGCTGCCGCAACCAATGATCGCCATCAATGGTGAGCAGCCCCTTGCCAACAAAATGCCCCAGGTGATCGAAGTGAATGGGTGACTTTTTATACACCCGATGGTTTTTTTGCAAAATATGCTGGATAAAAGCAGGATCGGCGGTAAAAGTAGCCGGAATGATGCCACCAATGTAAAAGCGGTAAGTGTGGCCGTACTCAGCCATGTTGCCCCGAATGACAGTAAGGGGATTGCGGAGGAATTTAATCGAGTTGATCAGGGTTTTGAAGCGGGGAATGGTGGGGATGGTGCTGGACATGGTGGTGGAATTTGAGCGGTGTACGGTTTAGCAAAGAAGTTAGAGCCGGACACTTGTATCTGGATAAATAGAACCTTGAATTAATTTGGTTACCATACGCCCAAATATAAGCAATGCTACAAACTTATCTCGTATCCATCAGGGCGCCGATGTGTATTGAGCGTAATATTCAAATTCAAAGGGAGTTCAATGTTGATTTTTTGGACTTTAACTTTTGTCCTCTTGACAAGTTCAATAAAAAACAAAGTAATTGTGGACATAAATAACACCAATCCGCTATTGACTAGCTTCTAGATAGAATAACCGGGTCATCATTCCTATTGAATCCCCTTGATTCAATCCGATTTAAATCAATCCCATGAAAAAAAGAACGTTATACGTATTCATTTTACCTCTGTGGCTAATTACCAATCGGACAAGTGCACAAATCAGTACGGAGTATCAGCCAATGGCAGTAGAAGGGGCACATTGGATTTGTTATAAAGCCTACGATAGGCCTTGGGGGGATGAGTATTTCAGTTGGACAATCAGAGGAGATACGGTGATAGAAGGTAAAGTTTACAAAAAGATGTACCGTGATGATTTTTTTATTGATCATCCTAACCAAAAATTATCATATCCACCTGTAGTCATCAAAATATCTTTAACTGCCTTAATTAGAGATGATACACTTCAACGAAAAGTATTTGGTATAATTCCTCCTACTTCTGGTTTATACAGGGAATGCATAGTAGGTGGCCAAGAAACCTTGCTATTTGATTTCAGCGCATCATCTGGAGATACTTTACAATCTTGCTTGTTAGGTAATTTGGCCAAACGTTCTTTATTGCAAGTGGACAGTATAACTTATACACCATATGAATGCTTTCATACTTATGGCGATAAAAATGACAAAAAACAGCTGCGAACCTTAAATGTTAACGGATATTGGGAATCTACGTTTGCAAAAAATAGTGTCAAAATTTTAGAAAGAATTGGTTACCAAAAGTATGGCCCATTTTTTGAACAATGGCGAGGAAGTGGCGGAATAATCTTGGAATGGCAAAAGATTGGAGGGTTATTGTGCTATTGTGTGGGTACTAATGCGGATTGCAATATCATTACTTCGGCTAAAGAAATAAGCTACCTACCCATCCGTATTTTTCCTAACCCCGTAGAAGATCGATTGTATTTTGAATCCAATACCACTCCACTCAAATGGTTAAAGGTGTATCATTCTAGTGGATTGCTGGTCAATAAATTATTGCCAGTTTCGACATATGAAAACTACATCGATACTCATCTGTTTCAGCCTGGGCATTATTACTTGCAGGGGTTAGGTGAGGGAGGTGAGATTTACTTGGGGAAATTTATCAAATTGTAAAAAGAGAATTGTTGTACTTGGGGTATTAATTGGAAGACTTGGCGAACAGGGTAAATGTTGGTTGATGGCTTGAATAAACCGCTGAGTCTACAGCATGACACTAATCGTTTTAGTCGGCAGGGTGCTGGGAAAAGATCAAGGGAAGGTACAAAAAGAGGAAACAGTCCCTATGAGGCACCAAAACATCCTTCAACGTGATAAAAAAATTGAATCATGTCAGAGTTGATAGAACAAATAGATAAAACAATAATCCAAAATGGATTGAATCTGTTTAAACTTACTCAAGATAATACATCGCTTCTCTTGGAACAGTTAAGAGTTGCTTTTAATTTAAACTTTAATCAGCTTTTTCTTTGGGAGACTAAAGTTGAAAAAAGTAGTAGCTGGGAATATGGTGATGATTGGGATTCAATATTTTCTAAACTTCTAAATCAATATTTTCCTTCATCTGTTTATTTAGTAGTCACTGATGATGAATTCTACCCATGGGTTGTAAATGCTGGGGATAAGGTTTCTGTTATCGCTTTGTTATATCAGCAACAATTTTTTGAATACTTTATTTTCGATGACTTGATTGAAAAAATTTTATTCGACACACATCATAACAACTTGGTATTGTTTGAACAATAAATTTCACAAAGAGGTTGGCGTAAGTGTATCCCCATTCTGCTGGCGCAAGTGTATCGCTGGAATAACTCTCTGACTTGTCCCCCTTATCACTACATCTACAGATGCAAAGTATGCACGGTGGTAGGGGAAAGGCACTAACCAAACCCCACTCACAATTTGCACTTTTTTTGGCATGGTAAATATTTGTTAGTCTGTAGACACTGGGACAGGATAAGTCTGGAGAAGACACTATACTAGCAGTACGTTTTGTAAGTTGATTGGAAAAGACTAGAACTAGCGGAAAACTCAAGAACAACAAAGAGGTACAATGAAAACAACCTTTGATTTTAATCCATATTCAAACATTGGCCCAATCCGATTTGGGATGACCAAAGATGAGATCATTCTGCTTTTTCTGGGGGAAGACTATGAAGAATTTTATAGAGGAGAAGAAGATCCTGCCCCTACAGGTGCGATTGATCGCCTAGGTATATTCATTTGTTATGATGAAGCAATGACTTGTGAAGCTTTGGAGTTTACACAGTCTGCTGATTTTACATTCGAAGGTGTGAATCTATTCGAACAGACATATGCGAATGTAAAAAACATCATAGGTCGCTACGACGCTGAACTGGAAGAAAATGAATCTGGTTTCACATCCTACAAACTAGGATTTGGGTGTTTTATCATTGATGAAACGGATCAAGACTTACCACCGGAAGGAATAATTGCATTTAAAAGAGGGTATTATGATCTTTAAAATTAATTGGCGCACAATCGTGCAAATGAAAGCCCTTCGAAAGTCTGAAACTTTCGAAGGGCGCGTCTTGGCGTTTTTTCTTCGCCGCTGAACTTTGTAATATAGTACGAACTACTCCAACATCGCCAAAAACTCATCCTCCGTCAAAATCGTCACCGTACCCAGCTCCCGGGCTTTTTTCAATTTTGACCCCGCCTCATCACCTACCACCAAAATATCCAGGTTTTTGCTCACAGCGCTGATGTTTTTAGCACCGGCGGCTTCCGCTTTTTCCTGGGCTTCTTTGCGGCCCATTTTATTGAGGGTTCCGGTAAAAAGGATGGTTTTGCCAGAGAATACAGCTCCTTCAGCTGCGGTTTTGGGGCGGTCTTCGTCCGTTTGTGTCATATTGACCCCGAGGGATTCCATTTCGCCCAGCATTTCGATGTTGGTCCAGACCTGGAAAAAATCGATGATGTTTTTCGCTACCACCGGGCCAACGTCTTTGATTTTGGTGAAATCTTCCAATTGCCAGTCGGCCAGTTCCCGCACATGGCTGATCTCTGCGGCGATCAGTTTGGATACCTTTTTGCCAAGGTGGTGGATGCACAAGCTGTACAACAAGCGATGGATGGGGTTTTTCTTGGCTTTTTCAATGGCCGCCTGCAAGTTGGTTGCCGATTTTGCGCCAAAACCTTCCAATTGTGCCAATTGGGCGTAATCCAGTCGGTACACGTCCGCAAAATTGGTAACCCAACCCAGCTCATAAAAACGCTCCACGATTTGTTTGCCCATGCCATCGATGTCCATTGCGTCTTTGGAAACGTGGAAAATGATGCGTTGCAGGTCCTGGGCACCGCACACACAATTGGGGCAACGCCAGGCGGCTTCTTCCCCTTCGCGCAGCAATTCTACGGGAGTATCGGTGGTGTTGATGGGGCAAAACTTGGGGAAAACAATGGGCGTTTCGCTGCCATCGCGTAGTTCGTCCATGGCCTTGACGATGTAGGGGATCACATCCCCGGCGCGTTCGACGAGTACGGTATCGCCCAGGCGCAGGTCGCGACTGGTGATGAAATCTTCGTTGTGCAGCGAAACGGAAGAAACGGTTACTCCAGCCAATTGCACCGGATCGAGTTTGGCCACTGGGGTGATGGAGCCAATTTTACCCACCTGGTATTCTACATTGAGCAATTTGGTGGTAGCCTGCTTGGCCTGGAACTTAAAAGCAATGGCCCAGCGGGGGTGGTGGGAGGTGAAGCCCGAGCGCTCTTGCAATTCCCGGCTGTTGACTTTGGCCACCATGCCGTCAATCTCGTAGGCGTAGCCTTCGCGCTGCTGTTGCCAGTAGTTGCAAAAATCGATGACCTCCTGGATGTTCTTGCAGAGTTTGCGTTCCTGAACCGGGACTTTAAAACCGAGCTTTTCCAGGGTTTCCAAACTTTCAAGGTGGGTCGAAAATTGACCCAAAACGTTGTTGCCCTCTTTGTCCACGGCGTAACCCAAGGTGTAAATAAAGGCTTCGAGTCCACGCTTGGCGACCTCCTTGGGGTCTTTGATGCGCAAACCTCCGGTGGCGGTATTGCGGGCATTGGCAAAAAGGGTGACGCCCTCTGCCGCACGTTTGGCGTTCATTTTTTCAAAAATATCCTTGCGGATCAGCACTTCGCCACGCAACTCCACGCGGTGGATGCCGTATTGGGAAAAAGCGGCTTTTAGCGGGATGGAGCGGATTACTTTGGCGTTGTTGGTAATTTCTTCACCAATGACCCCATTGCCACGTGTAGCGGCGCGCACCAAAACATCATTTTCGTACACCAGGGCAATACTGCCCCCGTCAAATTTGGGCTCGACCCCATAAGCCAGTTCGGTATCTGGATCAATGTTCAAAAATCGTTTGATAGAAGCATCCCAATCATTGAGGTCTTCGGCATTGTAGGAGTTGGCCAAAGAGAGCATGGGGGTGAGGTGTTCGACCTGCGAAAAATCTTCGGTCAAATCGGCAGATACCCGTTGGGTAGGGGAGTCTGCATTCACCAGTTCCGGGTGCTCAGTTTCAATTTTTTCCAGTTGCTTGAACAGCTGGTCGTATTCATAATCACTCACCACGGGATCATTCTGGATGTAATACCGCCATTCGTGGTAGATGATCAAGGCGCTCAAGTCGGCGTGTTGCTGGGCAGGGGCCTGGGTGTGTACTGCGTGATCCGCCTGAAGGTAGGCCTTCGAGCGTTCGTACAGGGATTTTTGGTCAGATTGGGTGTACATTGGATGATGGCTTTAAGCTCATCCAAAATTAATCCTTTCTTTCGATTTTGAAAATTTAAAACTATTTTTTGTTTTATTTTAACAATGAAATAGTTTTTGTTCGCTGACCATTGCTGACCTGGACCCAATACTGTCCTTTTGGCAAGACTTTGACGTTCAGGTCTACTTGTGAGCTTTGGGTGGACTGTTGCAGCTTTTTACTTTGCAAAATGCGCCCCTGAACATCCAGTAAGTTGACCCAGAGTTGTTCGTTTTCGGAGTTGCCCTCAATTTCTACCCGGGCAAATTCAATAGCTGGATTCGGATAAACTTTGATTTGAGCCTTAAGAATCTTATTCGAGCTCAAGCCAGTTGAAGTCGCTTCACTGAGGCTAAGCGTAGCTTTTACGGCGTTATCCCTACCCGTACCACCATCGCCGTTGACGGCCATTCCTGCAGCGTATACCTTCAGGTCACCTGTTCCTGCGGCTGGTGCCGTCCAGGGCATTTGGAAAGTGTTGGAAGTAGAGCGACGGGATTGTTCGGCATATTGGCGACCGCCGAGGGTGACTATCCTTTGTCCCGTAGGTGCTGAGCTAAAGGCACCTGCCTGGGCATTTGATTTGGCGTTCAAAACCGTTGCCTGATAGCCATAACCTCCGGGAGTACCTGCGCCTGCCACGATGCTGACCTGCATGGTGTATCTTTTTCCGGGAACATAGGTAGTAATGGGACTCGTACCATCCAGCATGGCAATCTCTACAGTGGGATTATAGGTGCCAGTACCGTGGCAATCCCCACAAAAACTGTCACCAAGCGGCGAACCTGAGCGGTCTACGCCCTGATTAAAACCAGCCCCAGAAGCGTTGCTGCTCAAAACAATCCAGATTGCGGATAAGAGTGTACAGAAGAGGAGTACAGATTTTTTCATGATTTGACTTTAGTTGAATCGCTCAAACAAGCATTCAGACTAAATCCAAACTTCAAAGTTTAACTTTAGGTTCTATCCATACATTGCTTTTTTTGCAAAATGTTATTGGCGGACAAAAGCTGGTTAAAAAAAGATGCCATCGTCGGGGTTTCTACCTTTTACGCCCCGGAAATAATTCAGGATGACCTCGAAGTCCTGTTCCTTATTGCCAGTGGGGTAAAAAGGCTCGGTAAAAGTCACCGTTTTGTTGCCAAAATCGAGGATTACCATCACGAGTGGCACTTTAGCACCCAAAGCGATGTAATAAAACCCAGATTTGAATTCATCCACCCGCTTCCGGGTGCCCTCGGGTGTAATGGTGATGATAAAATCGGATTTGGAGTTGAAAATATCCACTACGGCATCTACGTAGTTGTTGCTTTTGCTGCGATCGACCGGGTAGCCACCCAATGCGCGAAAAATCCAGCCAATGGGCGGTTTAAACAGAGAAGATTTGCCCAAAAATTTTGCATCAACCCCCCGAATGTTACGCAGGAGGAGCCCCATGGGGAAATCCCAATTGGAAGTATGTGGAGCAACGACCAGAATGTATTTTCTTAGATGTTTGGGGAAATCACCCACCAGTTTCCAGCCCCAGAGTTTGAAATAGATAAAGGAACAAATGGCTGCCCACATAAATGCTGAATTTTAAACTGAAAGATAAAGGAAAAAGCGAAATTTATTCCACTGATTTAAGTCAGCTCAACATTCCGGTAAGGCGATGGCAATGTTGACCGCCAGGCCACCCAAACTGGTTTCTTTGTATTTGTGGTTCATGTCTTGTGAGGTTTCCCACATGGTTTTGATCACGGCATCTAAGGTCACTTTGGCTTTAGATGGGTCACTTTCCATCGCGATTTTAGCCGCCATGATGGCTTTAACAGCGCCCATTGAGTTTCGTTCAATGCAGGGGACTTGCACCAGACCACCTACCGGGTCACAAGTCAACCCCAGGTGGTGTTCCATCGCAATTTCAGCGGCCATCAAAGCCTGATCCGGGGTAGCGCCCAAACATTCGGCGAGCGCCGCGGCGGCCATCGCACTGGACACCCCAATTTCAGCCTGGCAGCCACCCATGGCCGCGCTGATGGTTGAACCTTGTTTGAACAAAGACCCCACCTGTCCAGCTACCAATAAAAACCGCACAATGTCTTCATTTTTGGCCAGGGGTTTAGCAAAACAGAGGTAGTACATCAATACCGATGGAATCACCCCTGCTGCTCCATTGGTGGGCGCTGTGACGATCCGGCCAAAATTGGCATTTTCCTCATTGACGGCCATGGCAAAACAGCCAATCCATTTGACCACTTCCGAAAAACCAATGCGGCTAAAGCGAATGCATTGAATCCATTCCTGAGCCGAGGTATACTCACCATCAGCGAGCAATTTTTGGTTGATGTTGAAAGCCCGCCGGGCAACATCCAGACCACCCGGCAACATGCCCTCGGTGTGGCAACCCCGGTAAATGGCGTCCAGCATGACCGACCATATTTTTAGCAGTCGCTCGTCGATTTCAGCTTTGCTCAGGAAGTTCTTTTCATTTTCATACACGATGTCCGAAATCCTGCACTTGCGCTGCTTGCACCATTGCGCCAGGTCGGCACCACTGGTGATGACATAGGGGACTTCATTCTCTTCGCGCAAGGGGGTATTTTCTTCCCCTTCTTTGACCACAAAACCTCCACCGATTGAATAATAAGTACTTTGGTGGAGGCTGTTTCCCTGGGCATCCTGCGCATTCAATTGCATGCCATTGGCGTGGTAGGGGAGCATTTGATAGCCGCGAAAGTGGATCTCGTGCTCGGGATCAAAGGTGATGGGGTGGGTTCCGCCCAACTGGAGTTGTTTGCGTTCCTGAATTTGCTCGGGGAGGGTTTTTACCTCTACAACGGGCACGGTTACCGGGTCTTTTCCGCTCAGGCCCATCAGGATGGCAATATCGGTTCCGTGGCCTTTGCCAGTGAGGGCCAAAGATCCATAGAGCAAAACCTCTAATTTCTGGGTTTTTTCGAGCAGGGATTGCTCCTTCAACTCTTTTACAAAACGCTCTGCGGCCCGCCAGGGACCAAGGGTATGGGAACTGGAAGGCCCCACGCCAATTTTGAGCATGTCAAAAACACTGATGAATTCCATTTGGTTAGGCTATGTTGTAAAGAGCCTGATTTCAATCATCGGCACTTCGACTACGCTCAGTGACCGGCGATTGAAATCAGACTCTTTACAAATTATCGGTTAAGGCTGACTCTCAATTTTTCAATATAATCGTTCAAGGTAGCACTAAACATTGGAACCAGGGTAGTGGGGAGTCGGGTTTCTAGTGCGGCCATCAAGGCTTTGGCGTCATCGGTTTTGCCCAGTTCGATCAATTGGAAAATGGCATTGGCGTAGCCGATGCGGTAAAAATTGAGCTGGTTCACCAGGTCGGGGCTATTGGTGATGGCGGCTTGCTGCTGGGGCAAACTATTGAGGTTATAGTTGCGGAGGTAATCCGCTGCATTTTTTGATTTTTGGTTGTCGCAGGGTTTGAGTTTTTGCACCAGGACTCCAAACTCCAGATGACTGTCGAGGTACAACAAATCATCCTTGGAAAAACCTACGGTAAAATACACCTCCTTGGCAAACTGGTTGCCGATGATGACTTGTAAAAGCACGTATTCGCTGCGCAATAGGAAGTCGCCGTTGATTAGTTCAGGGATGTCCCACTCAAAGGTTTTGTCGTTGCCACAATCTCCACTGCTGATTTTAGCAGAAACGGGCCCCGGTTTCCAGCTCACCAAATTGGGAATGGCATCGATGCTGACCCCTTCCCGCAAGGTGGCATTGCTGGCATGTGCGGCCAGGTAAAGGCAGTACCAATCGGTGTTGAGGAGGTTGACATCGACAATTTGTACATCCAGCCGCAGGTTTTCTACCGTTTGCAGGTAAAACAGTGGATAAGAAAAATTGTCACCAGAGGTGAATAGGATGGCGTCCTTGCTGCAGGAATTGAGCAAATTGCGGCCTAGCTCCAGGCTGGGCTCGAGGTAAGCGCCCTTGCTTTTGCCTTGTTTAAAGGCCCAGCGGGCCGAGTCGGGCAGGTTTTGGGCGAGGTAGCCCATGGCCAGGCTTCCCCATACCGTGCCTAGTTTGGAATAGGGATCCAGTGCCAGTTTTTCGCCCTTGTAGCGCGGCGACAAGCGGATGCATTGCTCCAGGTGTTGGCTGATTTGGGCCACACTTTTGCGGTTGCTGCTGGCCACCCAGGTCGCTTCAGCAGCATTGACCCGATCGAGCGCATTGGCCAGGTAGTAATGGATTTCAGGGTTGTTGGGCTGGCTGAGCAAGGCTTGTTGGAGCTGCTGAGCGGCTTGGGCCATGTTTTGGGTGGCGTACTCTTTTTTGAATTCTGCTTTGGCGGAGGCCAGGAGGGTGGCAGCGCTTTGGGCAAAAATGGCTCCGTTGGTGGCGAACCAGCACATCACAATCAAGCTGATGTAGGAGAAAAATTTGGTTTTCATCGGGTTGAAAATTTGTGTAAAGATGGTGGAATTTAGGGGGAAGTGAAGGAGGAGAGCCTAGGATTTTTTTGCTGCTCAATTCAATTGGTAGCTGATAAAAAAGTTTTTTGCAGCTTCGCTGCTTTTTAATTGAACCACCTTAGGCACCTTAGAGCACCTTAGGAAAGGAGATTTACTTCCCCTAAGGTGCTCTAAGGTGCCTAAGGTGGTTCAATTAAAAAGTCATTAATGGTAAACTATCTAAGCTCACGATAATACTCATTTACAAAGGCTTTTTTACCTTCTTTTATTATGTTTGAACAATTGAAGTTAACCAAAAAACCTTTTGGCATTTCTAGTAACTTCATGTATGTCAGTAATTGAGCTTGGTGAACAGGCAATATAGTTTCAACAGCTTTGAGCTCCACAATTACACAATCTTCGATCACAAAATCAGGGCGAAGTTCCGTATCTATTAATTGTCCTTTGTAGACTATGGGGATTGTCAATTCGGAAACGTAATAGATTTTCCGCAAATCTAATTCGTGAGCT
The DNA here is from genome assembly GCF_965225875.1 of Haliscomenobacter sp. Classification (GTDB taxonomy): domain Bacteria; phylum Bacteroidota; class Bacteroidia; order Chitinophagales; family Saprospiraceae; genus Haliscomenobacter. The sequence continues at coordinate 4,004,425 of NZ_CBDDBS010000002.1, forward strand.
AAGCATTTGTGATAAACACTTTCCAGTAGACCTGGACCTAATGCTTTGTGGACCTCAATAAAAGCACCTGTTAAGGCATACTCTAAAATGTCTAGAAGTTTTCTCGTCGCCATTTCAGTTAATTTGGATTGACCAAGATTTTGTATAAGGTCGATTTTTAAAATGCCAGGCACACAATTGTACCTAATGCTTTGTTTGATATTCAATTTACTGCCCCGCTATCGCCAGCGTAGCCATACTCAGCTTCAAGCCCGGCACCTCCAATAACTGCAAAGCCGCCGCCTCCAAGGTCGCCCCTGTCGTCAGCACATCATCCACCAATAAAATATGCTTCCCCTCCAATTGCTCGGCCTTCCGCACCTGAAAAGCCGTACTAACATTGTCGAATCGCCCCATCCGCGATTTTTTGGTTTGGGTATTGGTGTAGGCCACCCTGCGCAGGTATTGTTCTCCATACGTTATACCCATCCCTTGCGACAAACCCGCAGCAATACAAGCGCTTTGATTGTAACCCCGCTGTCGCTGACGTCGGGCATGTAGCGGAATGGGGATGATCAAGTCTATGGATTCAAAAAGAGGGGTGTTGCGTAGTGTTTCTCCGAACATGATCCCCAGCCGGATGCCTACTTCCTGATTGCCACCATATTTCAACTGGTGCATCAGCGCCTGTACTCGCCCACCTTTGACAAAGTGCAGCATAGCCGCACCCGATTCCAATGGTACCCGGCCCCAAAAACGTTCGGTAAAGGCATTGTCAACTTCGAGGTGCTGTTCGGTGTAAGGCAGTTCACAATGGCATTGCAAACAAATCAGGCTTTCCCGAGGCAGGGCATTTTCTTCACAGGCAGGACATAGACGAGGGTAAAGCAAACCAATGAGGTTGTCGATCCATTCAAGAGCGGTACTAAACATGATGATGGCTTTCGCGGTGGAAGAATGTGGTTTTCGCGAAAGGAGGTGTAAGTATAGTTGTAGATATAAAGGCAGGACAAAAATAGGCTTTTTTACCAAAAAATAAAAAACGTCTGCCCCGAAAAACCGTGACAGACGCCTCAAAACAAAACGAAAAACCAACTTTAAACAAGTCTCTTAAAAACGCAGAAAAATTAACTTCCCGATTTGGGTTTTGAATAGGAAGTCGAACGGTTCATTTCAAGTGAGCTTCCTATTCAAAAGCCTCAAAAAAATCGGGAAATAATTTTTTGCGCCATACTAAGCTTAACAGGATTCCAAGAGACTTGTTTAAATCGGTTTGTTAAACTTTATTGATTTTTCTGTTCGCGCAGTTTCACAGGCACGGTAATGGGCTTGTTCTTGCGCAGAACCTTCAAATTAACGGTATCTCCTACTTTGGCGCGACCTACCACTTCTTGAAGTTCTGGTATCGATTTAACCTCGCGGCCATCAACGCCAACGATCACGTCATTGATTTGCAGGCCAGCATACTGAGCTGAGCCACCTTCTTCCAAACTTTCAATCACTACGCCTTGTGAGATGTCGACATTGAGTTCTTTGGCAAATTCGCTATCCAACTCTTGAATGCCCACGCCAAGGTATGGACGCTTGTAGCCGCCGTAGCTGATGATGTCGTCGACCACCCGGCGCACCAGATTCACTGGAATGGCGAAGCTGTAGCCTTGGAAGGAGCCCGTACGGGTAGCAATGGCGGTATTGATGCCAATCAGTTTGCCTTGAGCATCCACGAGTGCTCCACCACTGTTGCCAGGGTTCACCGCAGCATCGGTTTGGATGAACGACTCGATGGCTGCACCTTTGCCCAAAAGGTCAATGTTGCGGCCTTTGGCACTGATGATGCCTGCGGTAACCGTAGAGGTCAGCTCGAAGGGATTGCCAACGGCCAGGGCCCATTCGCCAATGCGGGCTTCGTCGGAGTTGCCAACCTCGGTAGGGGTCAGCCCGGTGGCGTCAATTTTGATGACCGCCAAATCGGTTCTTTTATCGGTACCCACCAGGGTTGCTTTGAATTTACGGTTGTCGGAAAGGGTGACTTCCAATTCGTTGGCACCTTCCACCACGTGGTTGTTGGTGATGATGTACCCGTTTTCGGAATAAATAACCCCGGAACCGGAGCCTTCCGCAGGTGCACCACCGCCGCGGCCGCCAAATGGGAAGAAAAAGAAATCGTCCTGGTTGGAGCGGGCAGTTCGGGCAATTTTAGCGGTGATGTTCACCACCGAGGGCGTTGCTTTTTGAGCTGCCAGAACAAAATCGAAGGGTACCGTGCCAGACCAGGAGGGAGCATTGACAGGCCGGGTATAGGATACGGCTTCGGTTTTAAGGGTTTCAGCGTTGTCCTCACGATTGAGAAAATGGCTGCCAGTCAGGGTGATTACTCCACCCAAGACTCCGGAGAATACTAAAGCAATCCACTGCTTCATGGCTATTGATGTTTTTTACAAAGAGTATTTTTAAATCAATTAGGTTGCAAGTTGGACGAACGGGTTCCATCGTTCAAGTTACAGAGAAGTAACCAGCGTGTAAAGGCATTGGTTATGCTTTTTTTTTGCTTTAACCAGATTTTAACATGTAGTGCCTCAAAAAAGCAGCTTATCTTTGATCGCGAAATTTTCATTTCGGGGTGATAAAAAAATAAGTGTTTCATTTTGCCAGTGGATTAGATGAGTAAACGGTTCATTTTAAGTTTCTTATCTAATCCTTTGGCTCAGAGAAAATGAAAACTTATTTTTGCCCCACTACTTAAGAATTTTTACCAAAAAAGCAGTAAAAAATTGGTAGGCATTCACAATGGGATGGAAGGGAATAACCCAAACAAGATAGATTACCACGGGGAACTGAAACCGGAAAATGAGTTGGAACTTGCCTTGCTTGAAGATCCAGCGTTTTTGGAGGGTTTGGATTGGGGCTTACCCAGGTATGGGCACCCCGAGGGTGAGGTCTATCGCCACATCGCCGAGGTGTTGGCCAACATTGACAAAATCAAGCTGGACCCTGAATCACGGCGCATCCTGCGCACCATCGCTTTTGCCCACGATACCTTCAAACACGCCGAACACAAAGGCAGTCCTCGCGACTGGACGCGGCACCACAGCGTACTGGCTGCGCAGTTTCTGGAAAAATACACCGACAATAAAATCATCCTCGACATCACTGAGCTGCACGACGAAGCCTACTACTCCTGGCGCATGGAATACCTGTACCATCAGTACGACGAAGGCCAGGCGCGACTAAAAAGCTTGCTCAACCGCATTGGCGACAACATTCAATTGTACTATCTCTTCTTCAAGTGTGATACCCGCACGGGGGATAAAACTCAGGCACCCGTGAAGTGGTTTGAGCATACGATACGGAATATTGAGGTGGTGGATTTTTGAGCAATAAAGTTGACTGAATTATTTTTTTGATTTGGCAGGGTCGCTTCCTTCGGTTTCCACACGCAACCAAACTAAATGGGAATTTATCTAAAACCTTGCGCGACCATTGCAAAACCCTTAACTTGTTGATCACAAAACGGTACTTATGTCAACCCTTGCTACTACGCCGATTACCAGTCTCTCTCAGCTTGATCCTCAAGGATTTTATACCTATTCTGACTACCTCAGCTGGCAGTTTCAGGAGCGTGTAGAGTTAATTCGTGGTCGATTGTTTCCCATGAGCCCTGCCCCTAGTACACTTCATCAAAGGGTCTCGCGTGAATTGAGTTTGCGCATATTTACGTATTTTAACCAATCCACTTGCCAGGCATTTAGTGCTCCATTTGATGTTCGTTTACCAGTTAGTCTCAAAAAAGGCCAAATGACTACTGTGGTTCAACCTGATCTGTGCGTGATCTGTGATCCAACTAAAATCGACGAGCAAGGTTGTAATGGTGCCCCGGATTTGATTGTTGAAATCCTATCTCCCGGCAACACCAAGCGGGAAATGCGTGAGAAATATCAGGTGTATGAAGAATCTGGCGTGCGGGAATATTGGCTGGTTCATCCGCTGGACCGCGAAGTCCGGGTCTATGTCCTCAATCCGGATGGGAAATATACTGGCTTGGCACCAGTCATTGAAGACGATTTGCTACACTCAACAGCATTTCCTGAATTGGAGATTGATTTAGCCCAGGTATTTGCTATCAGGTAAAATTTCGTTGGATGCACTTATCGCGATTTAGATGATTTTTTATGAAGCTATTTTTATTAATGATGCTTGTCATTCCTCAGGTTCAATCAATCGCCTGTAGCTGTGGATTGGCTACCATTGCCAATGCATTTCAACGTAATGAAGCTATCTTTTATGGCAAACACATTGAGACCAAGTACACCACTGATTATTATCGGGTGACTGGAAGGCCTTTTAAAATTGACAATTTCGAGGTGATCAGAGGTTATAAAGGTGTTGATACGGATCAATTTGAACAGTCAGTGGACAAAAAATACATTGTTTCTGTTTTGAGCCCTTGTGATCAAAGCAGTTGCGAGGAGTGTTTTGTGCCTAATAAATATTACCTCGTGTATAGTTCGGTCAGTCCCTATTCAGGTGCTCTGGGTGTTGAATATTGCAGCCGAAGTCGGGAGATTGTCGCTTCAAATTTCATGGTTTCGGAACAATATGACCGGGAAAGGGGTAAAGATGAACAGCGTGAATTATTGCGTTTGAGCAAAATCCGTGGCGCAGCAGGTGAAAGTTTTTTTACAATCCTTGAAAAAAAAGACCAGGAGATTCGTAGTTTGGAAAAAGAGAATAACCGACTACAGAAGCGAACTTTCAGGACTGAAATTGCGCTTTATTGCTTATTCCCCCTTATGTTTCTGGGCATCTTTCTGTATGTACAAAAACGATGAACAAGTTTTCTTTATGGATCAAACTTTGATAACTATACAACAAGTTGAAACCAAGCTTCAGCATTCCCTCCCGAATGAATACAAAGAGTTTTTGAGCAATTTTGATCTACTTAGTAAGGAGGAATTGGGGTTTCCTATCACCCTGCGAGATGGTTATAAAATGTCAAATGTGCTAAGATTTTTTTTTGAGGCAAGTACGTTTTTAGATCAAAACGATTTCAGGTCTTTTTTAGAAGAATACATTGGAACATTTGACCTAACATCTGATTATGTTGAACCCGAATATCTTTATTTCATTGCCGAGTGTTTGACTGGAAACATTGCCATGGCCATTGGAGGGCGGCATGAAGGCAAATTATATTATGTGGATAATGGTGATTTTGGCATCATTTACCTTGCCTCTTCCATAAAGGATTTTATAGATACTTTATATGAAGTGGATGGTTTTGCTTGTGATGAAGAGGATATTTTAAAGGCTGTTAGCACAAAAGACTTAACCCAATTAAAAATCCTTTTGGAACAAAAAGATGGAGATAAAATTATCCAACTGTACTCATGGTTGGACATCAAACTTTTCGACCTCGCCTACGAAGCTAATGACATTCAAATATTGACCTACTTAGTTGGAAAAGGCTTTACAGGGTTTAATAGGCTTGAGCACTATAAAAGTATGATTTTTGGTGCGGCTTCTTCTGATCAACGCTCCTCAGATTGAACCCTCATTTCAACTTCTCCATCTCCCCCCTTACAAAAGTCCCTAAATCCCTTACATACTCCTGCGAAAAATCAAAACGGATGCCCGCTTCGGCATAAATCTCCCGAATCGAGCGCGTATTGCCCAGGCGCATGGCGCGGGTAAAGGCTGCAACGGCCTGTTCTGGGTTTTCGCGGTACTGCCGCCACAGGGCGATGGCACCTAACTGTGCGAAACCGTATTCGATGTAATAAAAGGGCACTTCAAACAAGTGGAGCTGTTTGTGCCAGAGGTTTTCAATGTATTGTTCGAGGCTGGAGTAGTCCAACACTCCTGGCGTGAAGGCGTGAAAACTTTCGGTCCATTTGGCCCGGCGCTCTTCCTGCGTATGATTGGGGTGGGTATACAACCAGTGTTGGAATTGGTCGATGGTAGCGATCCAGGGCAAAACCTTAAGCACGTGCTCCAATTGAGTGATTTTGGCGCGGCGCAGGTCGGCTTCGTTGGGGAAAAACAGGTGCCAGTGATCCATTGTAAGCAATTCCATGGTCATGGCAGCCAGTTCGGCTACTTCAAATGTAAATTTCCGATCAAATAACAAAGGATAATCGCGGGTGAGGAAAAAATGAATGGCGTGGCCACTTTCGTGCATGAAGGTGCGCAAATCCCCCAGGGAGTTGGTCGCATTCATAAACACAAAAGGCATCCGGGTAGCCTGCAAAGGCATGTTGTAGCCACCGGGGCGCTTGCCAGGGCGGGAGGCCAAATCCAGGAAACCATTTTGCTGGATCAAACGGATGATCCGTGCGTATTCAGGATGAACCTGCTCCAGACACTGAATGCCCTTGTGCAGCAATTCGTTGGTATCCTTAAAAGGGTGCAAGGGCGCTTGCCCGGCGGTATCCGCATTCAAATCCCAGGGCCGCAATTGGGTGACCTTCAGGTTTTGTTTGCGAGTGAGGTACAATTCATTCAAAATTGGCAAAACCTCGGCCTTCACTGCCTGATGGAAATCATGGCAATCGGCAGGAGTGTAATCAAAACGACCCAATTCCTGAAAAGCATAATCCCGGTAATTCTCCATCCCGGCGTTGCGGGCAATGGCGTGGCGTTTTTGCAGCAACTCATCAAACAACTGATCCAATTGCGCGGTATCCTGCAGGATGCGCCGATTGATTTTGTGGTAAATGTTGCGGCGACGCTGGCGATTGGGTTCTTCCAAAATGGTGTTGGCTTGCTGGAGGGTCATTTGTTTGCCGTCCATACCAATCATCATTTGGGAAAAAATACGGGCGTATTCCTTGGTTTTGAGTTGTACATCGGTGTTGAGGGCGACATTCTCTTCCTGAAACAGGTCTACCGATGCCTGAATATTGCGCAAATAAATCTCGTACCGACGCGCATCCAACTGGTTCAAATAGGGCGACTCTACCAGTTTTTTGTTCAAGGCTTGATCGAGTGGATCTAATTTGGGTAAAATTTCCTGGATAACGTATTGGTAACGTTGATTGGCTGATTGACTTTGGTTGTCTGCCGACAATTGGATGTATGCCCAACTGATGGTTTCTCCCAACTGAGCCTCAAGTTCACTGCGCTCAGTGATCCATGTACTCAAGTCCTGGACCGAGTGGATCGGCCGCTGGAGCAATGTGGTGAATGTAGGTTCTACATCCTCCCAGGTTTGTGGTAGTGCCGGTACAGAATAGTCCGTACAAGCGCTGGTTTTGGTCGCCGGTAGATTACGCATAGTATAGGTCGCCTAAAAAGTTTCAAGTTGAGAAGTTGAGGAGTTTAGAAGTTGAGAATGAGGTTGTTCAGAAGCAACAAACAGTGACCGACTATGCTGCGGCGTTTGGTGCGTCTCAACTCCTCAACTTCTCAACTCCTCAACCCTTCAACTATTCTTCGCCTTTTTCCGCGTCTCCTTCCGTTTCTACCACCTCTGCCTCGTCTTCTTCGGTTTCTTCATCTTCTTCCATCGTGGTGTAACCCAGTTCGTGCAAGTGCAAGAACCACTTGATGGCTTTTTTGATGTCGCCCGTATTCACCCGATCGCGGTCATAATCGGGAAGGATTTGCGCGAAATAAGTATGTAGCTTATCGCCAGTTTCAGTCAAAGCAGGCATAGGCACTGATTCCAGTTTGTCCAGCATGCTTTGGAAAACAATTTTCAATTCTGAAGTTTCACCATCATTCGTATAAATGCCAATGGATTCCAATGGTGTAAACTGATGTTGCCGTACAGATGCAAAACGTCTTTTACCGTTGGCCAGGTCTTCTACAATCAACCCGTTGTTGCGATTGGCAACCATCTTAAACAGCCCCGGTAAGCCGCTCACCGCTACTAAACCCTTAATTTTCATGTTGTACAATTTCTGTTTTTCAATTGAACGCGCAAATGTACAAACAATTATGATAACCCATATAGCTCACGCATTCATTCGTGAGATACCCGGGTGGGTTTTGCAAACCACGAATCAGTTCGTGGAGTATTGGCCAGAATAATAGTGAAATGTGTATGGAAAGCCTCTTTGTAATGCAAATGTAAAAAAATTTTTATAATCCAAAGCTTTTTTGGTGTGCGGTTGTTTTTTTTGGGTAAACGGTCGATTTATTTTTTCTATAAAACAATCAACGCGCAAGATTTTGCGCTTCCACATAGGCCAGAATGGCTTCAATGTCCTCGTCTTTGAGGCTGCTGGATGGCGTCATGATGACCGGTTTCCATTTGTTCCACAACTCCTGAGCCCGGGGGTGTCCGGCGTCAATCAGGGCCTGCGAATTGCGAATCCACTGGTAAAGGTCGCTACGGGGGTAAGCAGCCCAACGTTCTTGCACGCCTCCTAAGGCTGGCCCGGTCAGGTTCGATTTCATGTCGCGATTGTGGCAGGCGGCGCAATTGTTTTTGAACAGGTCTTTGCCTTTTTGAGCAGTAGGGCTAAGCACTGGTAACGCCGTTTGGACGGCTTGTTCTGCATCATTTTTGCTGCCCAAAAAACTGGAATAGTTCTGCCAGAACAACAAAATCAGTACGATCAGCAGCAAAAAACCAGCCCGGGTAAGTTTGGAAAGGGCGGCCAGCATCTCAGTATTCAGGCTCTCCTGACTTTCTTCTTCAATGTGCTTTTTCATGGTTTGTGTGGGTTTTAATTTTGGGTAAATGAAAACGTTTTTCCAAAGAATCTATGCTATCCGACACCCCCTTGAGTTGATGTTGCAAGGGCGTCTTGAGCTTCGGGAGGGGCAAATCGAGCGACTTGTTTTGAGGTGGGTACAAAAAGAACAGCACCACCATCACCAGCAAAACCGTTGCCGCCAGATTCAACCAATGCAAATTGCTATTCAGCCGTCGGGCCAAAAAGCGCAACTTTTGTGGGGCTGTTTCCCGCTCAATTTTTGCCCATAAATTGGGTGGTGGTTCGGCCTGGTGTTCAGCCAGCTTTTTTTGCAACAAACCTTCGAAGGATTTGGGATCTCTTGGTTTCATCTGGCATTCATTTTTTTGAGTTGTTCCAAGCGGTTTTTCAGGGCAATCTTGGCGCGCAGGTACTGCGAGCGCGAAGTTCCTTCACTGATGTCGAGCATGGTGGCAATTTCGGCATGGGAATAGCCTTCGATGGCGTACAAATTGAGCACCGTGCGGTAGCCCTGCGGCAAGTGATTGAGGACGGTAATCAACTCTGAAGCGCTAAGCGCCCCAATGATGTCTTCATCGGTATAAAGGTTTTCCGGGGGTTCTACGTAGGGCAGGAACTTAAGGCTTTTTTTGCGCAAGCGACTCAGCGCGGTATTGACCATAATTTTGCACATCCAGGCTTCAATGCTTCCCTCGCCGCGAAAGGCCGATAATTCCCGAAAAATTTTGATAAAACCTTCCTGGAGCATGTCATTCGCTTCCCCTTCGTCGCGCCCATAGCGCAGACAGACGGCGTACAAACGGGGGCTGTAGCGTTCATAAAAACGAAACTGAGCACGGCTATCGCCTGCCATACAGGATTGCAGCAGGTCATCGGGTTCTAAGGCCATAAGGGTGTTGCTTGCTTTCGCCATGGTTCGGGTGTAAAGTTAACCATATGGCGCAGGAAGGGGAGGGAAACGTTGCACGGGGGATGCATTTATTTGCACTAAACAGGTGCTTCTTTAATCTGGATGAGGCGAATTGATAATCAAGGAACTAATAGTCTTAAGCTCAACGACCAGCGGCAACGCCGCCAAACGTCTGTAGGTTTTGTCCGCAGCATTGAGTTAAAGGTGCAACACACCGCAACAAATGAGGCTTGTTGTTTCGGTGCTACGCACCTTTAATTTAACGATGCCCCTGGTTTCTACAGACGTTTTGGCGGCGCTGCCGCTGGTGGTAACCTAATATTGGTTGGTTATCTAATAACATTGGAAATGAAGACATGGCTGTGTAGGACAATACCTTATTCAATCTCAAAAATCCCTTCCACTTCCACCGCCACATTCCCCGGCAAGGAGCCCATGCCCACGGCACTCCGCACGCCCTTACCGTATTCATCGCCCCACAAATCGACGAACAAGGTGCTACAACCATTCATCACCACCGGGTGCATGGTGTATTCGGGGGTGCTGTTCACCATACCCAATAATTTGACCACTCTTTTGATGCGGTCCAGGTTGCCCAGGTGTTTTTTGAGGGAGGTCAACATGGCCAGGCCACATTGGCGGGCGGCGATTTGGCCTTCGGTTTCGTCGAGGTCCTGGCCCAACTTTCCACTGATGTAGCTGCCGTCGCTTTGTACCGAGACGTGACCAGACACATAGACCAGCTTATCCACCGTGAGGCAACTGTGGTAAATGCCTTTTGAGCCGGGTAGAGTAGGTAAAACGAGGCCCAATTCGGCCAATTTTTTTTCGATATTGCTGTTTTCCATGGCGTTAGGAAATTTTTTTTTGCTTTTTTTTAAAAACGCAAACAAGATACTAAACCCCGTAGAACTAAAGCACTTACAGATTAGGTTTATGCAAAATTGAGGGACCCTTGGAATGTTAAGGGGCAATAGACGGAATTTTCAGGGCGTTTAAGGGCTTGTTAATTACCTCAAAAAACCAATAACCATGAACACAAAATTCACCGCATTGCTGTGCGCAGCAATGTTCAGTATCACTATGTTTTCTTGCGAAAAAAGTGATCTCGATGAATCAAAAGGTACTGCACGCATCGAAATTACCGATGCCCCCATCGACGATGCCAACGTCAAATCCACCTTCGTTACCATTGCGGATGTTAAATTGGATGGAAAATCAGTAGAAGGTTTTTCCAAAGTCACCATTGACCTTTTGGCCTACCAAAAAGGCAACACCAAAGTACTTGGTATTGCGGAACTGGATGCCAAAACCTACAGCAACATCACCCTGGTTCTGGATTACGAAAAAGACCAGAATGGTGCCGCACCGGGTTGCTATGTACAAGAAACCAATGGCAGCAGGCACGCGCTGACCTCCACTGTAAACGAAATCACGCTCAACTACAACTACCTCGTTCAGGCTGGTCAACAAACCGATCTGGTCGTAGATTTTGATTTGCGCAAAGCGATCAAAAGACAAGACAACACGACCGATAAGTACGATTTTGTCACTGCCGCCGAGCTCAATACCGCCCTGCGTGTAGCTGCCAAATCAAAAGCAAGTGTGATCAAAGGAAAAGTCCAGGACGTCATTTCCCAAAGTGACAAAATTGTGGTGTATGCCTATAAAAAAGGGCAATTCAACCGCAATACAGAAGTGGATGGCCAGGGCGCAAGCGACGTCGAATTCAGCAACGCTGTGACCAGTGCGACTGTAGATGCCAGTGGGAATTATGAGCTGCACTTCCTGGAAACGGGTGAATATGAGTTGGTCATTGCCGGCTACACCAAAAACAATAGCACCGGGCAAATGAGTTTGAAGGGTACCTTGACGGCCAATTCTACCAATAGCCTCAACCTCGGACTGCTGAACCTTAACGCTGGCGTCGCACTGACGGTGGATGTTTTGGTAACGGCCTTGTTGCCGCTGTAACGAAAACTACTGAGGTGGCCCTCTAGTGCCTTAGGTTTCTTAGGTGGTGAAAAAGAAAAAACCTGCGTAGCAGGGTATTATTTCACCACCTAAGAAACCTAAGGCACTAAAGGGCCACCTCAGTAATTAGCTTTAACTAAAGCTGCAGCGCACTAAAATTAAAGTTCTAACTCCACTTCATACACCTCCATGTCACTCTTATCAAAAGTAAAACCCCGTTTTTCAAACAGCCTAATCATCGACTTATTTTGCGACAAAACCGAGGCCACAATTTTTTTAATCTTCCGATCTTTCGCGATGTCCAAAATATAATCGGTCATGATATTCCCCAGTCCCCGGCCCTGAAAATGATCCGCAATCAAGATAGAATACTCCGCCGTTTCCCGCCAGGCATCTTCAATGATCCGTACAGAGCCCAAGAGTTCCCGACCGGCCCCACGGCTGATTTCCGCTACAATGGCCATTTCCCGATCGTAATCAATGTGGGTAAAGCGAATCATCCAGGCGTGGTTTATTTTGGGGATGTAGCCAAAAAAACGCATGTACAGGGAATCGTTGGAAACGCCCTGTAACATTCGGGCCATGGCAGGTTCATCCTCCGGGCGAATTGGCCTCAGCGTGACTACTTCCCCTGTTTTGAGGGTAACCGTTTTGCTGTATTTTTTGCCTGGATAGGGTGAAATGACCAGGTGTCGGTATTCCAGTCCCTTGTTCTCCGGAATGTTTTCTTCCAAAACGACCGTTGCATCCACCACAACTCCTCCCTTCGCGTCGGCCAGCAAGGGATTCATTTCGATCTCCTTGAGTTCAGGAAAATCCATCACGAGGTAGGAAAATTTGCACAGCAAAAAATCGAGTTCAGCCAGGTTACTGCCCGGCTGTCCGCGATAACCTTTTAATAGGGGATACATTCGGGTACCCTCGATGAGGCGCTGCGCCAGAGCCATGTTCAAGGGCGGCAAACCCATCTGGGTATCTTTAAACACTTCCACTGCAATTCCTCCGCGCCCAAACACAATCACCGGCCCAAAAACCGGATCTTTTTGTGCTCCCATGATGATTTCAAAGGGGCGGTAAACCATTTTTTCCACCATAACCCCCTCGGCTTTGACGCCGGGTTGGTGCTGCTCCAGGTTGTGCAGGGTATTGCGGTAAGCCAGGCGCAAGGCATTTTCATCTTGCAGGTGCAGGTGTACGCCACCCACTTCTGTTTTGTGGCCGATTGCGGAAGAAACCAACTTCAGCGCTACCGGATAGCCCAATTGTTCACCCGCCTCGGCTGCTTCTTCAATGCTTTGGCAAAACAAACTCCGATTGACCGGGATTTGATAAGCTGCCAAAAGCGCTTTGGCTTCGTGATCGAGCAATACGTTGCGCTTTTGCTGGCGGGCATTTTGGATGATGGTTCGGGCTTTGGCCGTATCGGGCTCAAAATCTTTGGGGATTGCCGGAGGTGTTTCGTACAACAATTCCAAATCGCGCATGTAGCGATGGATGCGTAAGAAGGCATCTACGGCGCTTTCGGGAAAACGGTAGTTGGGAATTCGCCCGGCTTCCAGGATTTTGCGGGCAGCGCGTACTTCCCCTTCTCCCATCCAGGCGCTGAGCAGGGGTTTGTTGCAGTGGCGACTGGCTTTGACCAGTGCCTCGGCCATGGCTACCGCCTGGGCTTCATTGCTGGGGGAAAAAATGGCCAATACCCCGTGAACACCTTCATCGCGCAAACAGGTTTGAACCGCCATTCCGTACTGCTCCGGATCGGGCTGACTGGGTAAATCTACGGGATTGCAAATTTCTTGAGTGGATGGCAGTATTCCGGTCAAGGTTTGAATGCTGCGATCCGATAGGGTGGCCAGTTGCCCTCGATTGTGGATCAGGTGGTCGGTAGCCAATACGCTGGGGCCACCACCATTGCTGACGATGGCGAGATTGTTGCCCCGGGGGCGGGGTTGCATGGCCAGGGCCTGCGCGAGATTGAACAGCTGAGCAATGGTGGTCACCCGAATGACCCCGGCACGACGGAACGCCGCATCAAAAGCGGCATCGTTGCCCGTGAGGGTGGCAGTATGGGAAAAAGCGGCTTTTACCCCTTCTTCACTGCGACCGGCCTTGAGGACGATAATCGGCTTGTGGCGGGCAAAAGCCCGGGCTGCACTCATGAATCGCCGGGCATTTTGCAGGCTTTCCATGTAGATCAGGATGCAGGAAGTCTGCGAATCAGAGCCAAAATAGTCAATCAAATCAGCAAAACCAATGTCTGACATCTGCCCCGGGCCAACTACATAGCTGAAGCCAACCCTTTGTTCAACAGACCAGTCCAGGATAGAACTGAGTAGCGCACCACTTTGTGAAATCAGCGCCAGATTACCAGGCAAGGGCATTTTGGAAGAAAAACTGGCATTGAGCCGTTGATGTGGGGCAATAAAACCCATACTATTTGGTCCCAATAAACGCATTTGGTACCTGCGACAAATCTGTTGGGCTTGTTGACGGTATTGTTGCAGGGTTTCAGCAGGGTAGAGCTGATCGGATGCCACCAGGGCAATGCTGCCCACCCCGGCCTTACCACATTCATTGAGTAGTTCCCCCCATTGATTGGGTGCGGTGGTGATGAGCGCGAGATCAACTTTGCTGGGCAATTCCGCAATGGTTTTGAACGAAGCAGGGCCACCCGCAGCTTGCCCGCTAGGCGCAATGGTGTAGATGGAGCCTTTGAAGCCAGCCTGAGCCAGATTGTGTACCAGGCGGTAACCGAGGTTATCCACCTCAATGAAGTCACCAATGATGGCTAGCGATTGTGGTTTAAAAAGCTTGTCCAGCTTCTGCTTCATGGCTTATACATTTACGCTAACTCAACAAGTCGACCATTTCTACCAGATTGCTGTCCATTTGTTGGTGTTTGATGCACTGACCGAATGGAGTATAGACAATTTCGTTGTTCACAATCCCGATCATTACGTTGGATTTACCTTCGATCAGGGCCCGAGTTGCTGCTGCCCCCATCCGGCTGGCGCGTACCCGCTCCATACAGGTGGGGCGGCCACCTCGTTGGATGTGTCCGAGGATGGAAACTTTGATTTCATAATGGCTGAGGCGGGCTTTGACCATTTCGGCAATTTTGTGGGCACCGCCTGCCTCATCCCCTTCGGCAACCACCACTATACTGGAGTTCTTTTTGTTTTTCCAACCCCATTCCAGTTTTTCAATCAAACCCTCAATGTCGGTATGGGTTTCGGGCACCAGAATGGCCTCGGCTCCGGTAGAAATCCCTGCTGCCATGGCAATAAACCCGGCATCTCGCCCCATCACTTCAATAAAAAACAAACGATCGTGGGCGCTGGCGGTATCGCGAATTTTATCGATCGCGTCCATGGCTGTATTGATTGCTGTATCGTAGCCTATGGTATAATCCGTCCCCATCAGGTCATTGTCGATGGTACCAGGACAACCTACAAACTTGATGTCTGGATATTCCTGCATAAAAATATGAGCACCCGTGAAGGTGCCGTCCCCTCCAATGGCGACGATGCCATCGATGCCAAATTTGGCCAGGTTTTCGTAGGCTTTGCGACGGCCTTCAGGGGTGCGGAATTCGGCACAACGCGCCGAACGTAGAATTGTCCCCCCTTGTTGAATGATGTTGCTGACCGAATGGTGATCCATGTCGTACATGTCCCCATCAATGAAGCCTTGATAACCACGACAGATACCAGCAGCGGCCAGGCCTTCGTGTAAAGCAGTACGTACTACCGCGCGGATGCAGGCATTCATGCCCGGAGAGTCTCCACCAGAGGTGAATACGGCAATCTTTTTCATGTTGTTCGGGTTATTGGGGTGACCGTAGGGAAGGGATCGTTACACGAAACGCCGCCGCACCAACTTGATAAACGACTGCGCAATTTCACTGCGCTCGTCGTCGCCCCAGTTGAATTGGGTGGCCACGCCAACAAGGTAACTTTTGGCGCTTTCCAGGCTGGGGAAATTATTCAGTGCCCGCAGGACTTCGTCCAATTTGTTCATATCCCGACCAAACAACTCATTCATGTACAAGAGCCGATCGTTGATGGACATGCCTTTGGTCAAATCGGCGATAGGCATCTCGCTCAGCTTTTCGGACAATTCAGTCGCTTTTTTGAAGGAGAAAAGCGCTTCTACCCGACTATTGCTACTGCCTGATGAAGGAGTAGGTTCTGGTGTTACAGGTGGAGGCGGAGGCGGTGTGGGTGTCACCGGAATTGGCTCCGGTTTTACCTCTACCACTGGAGGTTTGGGCTGCTCTACGGGTGGAATGTATACTTTGGGCTCCTCGCGTACTTCTACAACGGGAGGTACTTCCACTTTGGGTGGCTCTACATTGACCACGGGTGGCACGTAGGCTTTGGGCGCTTCATAAACCGGCTTGACGGGCTCCGGCTCCGGTTTGGGTTCTGGCTTGGGCTCAGGCTTGCTGACTGGAATTTCTACCAAGGGAGCACTTACAGTAATTTTACCAGACTCTCCGGCATCTTCCAAAAAAGTTTGGTACAACTGGCGTAGATAACTCAACATCAGGTCGCGCTCAATTGGTGTAGGTTGAGGCGAACCATCCATTTCCATACTCTTGAAGAGTGAATTGATCTTACGAACGAGAATTCGGGCTTGTTGCAAATCCATTGCGGCTAATTCATTTTGGGTTACAAAATACGGAAATGTTTGTTACGAATGTTGAAAAACGTCAATTGGGGGATGGGTAATATGTCAGTAAGGAACTATCTTTTGAGTTGAGGGGTTGAGAAGTTGAGGCTACCGCGAGCGTCGTGGACATTAATCTTGTCTAAGTCGCTCGCGGTAGCCTCAACTCCTCAACCTCTCAACTCCTCAACTTACTTCAAAATCAGGCTCGCCCGCTCCGGTCCCACCGAAATGATGGTAATCGGCACACCCAGGTAACGCTCCAGCGCCTCCAGGTAAGTGCGGGCAGTATCGGGCAATGCCGAATATTCGATGCCAGCCGGAAGCGATTGTTGCCAACCAGAGAAGGCTTCATAAACAGGCTCAACCTCTTCATCACAAAGATCAAAAGGCAACTGATCGGTCAATTGGCCATTGATTTTGTAATGCGTAGCTGCATAAATGGTATCAAAAATATTGAGTACGTCCAGTTTGGTTACGTTCAGTTGGGTTACCCCATTGAGCATGATGGTATACTTAAGCTGTGGCAGGTCGATCCAGCCACAACGACGGGGACGGCCAGTAGTGGCACCAAATTCCGCACCTTCCTTGCGCAGCAATTCACCCGTTTCATCGTGCAACTCAGTCGGGAACGGCCCTGAACCCACCCGGGTGCAATAAGCCTTGGTGATGCCGATTACCTCCTTGATGGTCGAAGGTGCTACCCCCAAACCCGTACAAACTCCGGCGGTGATGGTATTGGAAGAAGTGACAAATGGGTAAGTCCCGAAGTCGATGTCGAGCATGGAGCCCTGAGCACCTTCAGCCAGGATGCGTTTGCCTTCGGCCAGAGCCTGATTGATGTAGTATTCACAATCTACCAGGTTCAGCGAACGCAGCATTTGTAAGCTATCCATCCATTTTTTTTCTTCGCCTTCCAGGTCGAATTCTACGGCAGGATATTGCCCCAAGAGCAGCAGGTGTTTCTGCTTGAGGGTTTCGTATTTCTCCAGAAAGTTGGGCGAAGTAACGTCGCCTACGCGCAGGCTGTTGCGCCCAGTCTTGTCCATGTAAGTTGGGCCAATACCGCGCAAGGTAGAACCAATTTTGGCTTTGCCCTTCGCATTTTCCGAAGCAGCGTCCAGATAGCGGTGAGTAGGCAAAATCAAATGGGCTTTGCGGGCAACGAACAAGCGGCTGTGGTAATCTACCCCAACTTCAACCAGTTTTTCAATTTCCTTTTCCAGCGTGATGGGGTCCAACACCACACCATTGCCAATCACGTTGATCAGGTCATCACGGAAAATACCGGAAGGGATGGTGTGCAGGACAAATTTTTTGCCATCAAACTTGAGGGTGTGCCCGGCATTGGGGCCTCCCTGGAAACGGGCGACAATGTTGTATTTTGGTGCCAGGTAGTCCACAATTTTACCCTTTCCTTCATCGCCCCACTGGAGGCCCAATAGTACATCGATTCCCATAAGGTTGTGTATAAATTATAAAAACCTAACTGACCAGCGGTCGGTTAGGTTTTTATTGATTAGTGCTTAGGCTTTAGGCCCATTTTGTGCTGAATAAGTTTTTACGGCGCAATGTAGAGAGAAAAGTTGAATTGAAATAGTGAAAGGGGGAAAACTTGCGTTCAATGCGCGGTGTTGTTTTGAAAACAGTCAATACTACGTGCACAATGAAAAAATTAGGCTTGGTTGGGGGGATCAGCTGGATTTCCACCATTGATTATTACCGTTTTATCAATGAAGCAGTCAACGAAAGATTAGGTGGACTCAATTTTGCGGAGTGTCTGCTTTACTCGGTGAATTTTAATGATTTTCAACGAAACAACACAGGAGGCAATTGGGAAGCTACGCTTGAACTCCTTGCTGATGCCGCAGAAAACCTGAAAAAGGGCGGTGCCGAAGCCATTGTTTTGTGCGCCAACACGGCTCATGCAGTTGCGGAAAAATTGGAGGAAAGGGTGCAATTGCCCCTCATCCACATTGCAACGGCGACAGCGGAGGCCATTCAGCAGAAAGGTTTGAAAAAACTGGGTTTGTTGGGGACCAAGTTTACGATGGAGATGGATTTTTACAAAAACAAATTGGCTGAAAATGGCATCGAAGTTATGGTTCCAGCGCAGTTGGCGGTGCGAGATTACATCCAGGAAACTTTGCGGGAGGAACTGAGCAAAGGCATCATCCGACCAGAAACGAAGGAGAGTTACCTGGCCATTATTCAAGACCTGATCAACCAGGGTGCGGAAGGCATCATTTTGGGCTGTACTGAAATCCCGATGCTGATCAGTCAGGAAGATGTGGCGGTACCGGTTTTTGATACGACGAGAATTCATGCCTCGGCGGCGGTGGATTTTGCGCTTGGGGCTGAAAATAAATAACTCACATTACGCAGTTTTAAAACACAGAGTTTCGCAGAGTACACGCAGAGTTTCGCAGAGTTTCTTTTAGTTTTAAGGAGTTTGCCACCTGCGGTGGCGAGAGTTCGGGCACTACTGAAATTTGATTTTTTTCTTACCAACTGCTGTTCAGTGCGGCCTCTGAGTACTCTTTGCCATCGCAGATGGCCTAACTTAAAAACTCTGTGAAACTCTGCGGTAAAAAAATATGGTTATATTGAAATCGATGTGTGCATCAGTGATGCTTAAATTAGATGTAGTATAGGAATAGAACTGTGTAATATGAGTTAATAATCAAAACATCACAATAACATGTTCACCACCGACATCAAAAAATCCATCGACACCTGTGTACTCTGCTGGTTGGCCACGGTGGATGAAAACCAGCAACCCAATGTTTCGCCCAAAGAGATGTTCACTTACCTGGATGACAACACCCTGCTGATTGCCAACATCGCCTCGCCCAATAGCGTGCGCAACATTGCGCAGCAACCCAAGGTCAGCGTCAGTTTTGTGGACGTGTTTACCCAAAAAGGGTTCAAACTAAAGGGCGAAGCCAAACTCATCACCAAAGAAGATTCCTCTTATGCCGCCAAAGCAAAACGTTTCGCTGACTTGTTCTCAGACAAATACCCTGTCCAATGCGTCATTGAAATCAAAGTGACCAAAGTCGATTCCATTCTGGCTCCAAATTATTGGTTATTCCCGGACAGCACCACCGAGCAGAGCCAGATTGAAGGAGCGATGAAAACCTACGGGGTGAAACCTGCGGAATGAGTTTCTAACGCTTGACCAAAAAAGGTGGGCGAAGCGCCCAAACGCCAGGTGCAGGATTGCGCAACACCAGCCACCAGCTAAAAAAAGCCAGGGCCGACAATTGAGCCGCCAGTACCATCCAATAAGGAAGGCTATGGCGCAGGTCGAACAACAAGCCATCCTGAGGATACAAACCATAGCCCACCAAAGCGGGAATGCGGAACCAGTAATAGCAAGAAACCGCGGCGGCGGCAAATACATTTACCAGTGTTCCCCACCTGGAGCGGGGCAAAACCCGGCGGAACCCCAAAAACAGCAACAGGGTGATGCACATGGTTCCCCAAGGCAAGGCGTAAGCCCAAACACATTCTATCCACCCCGCAGAATTCTGGCAATCAGGCACCTGAAACCAGCCCCATATGAAACCAGGCAAACACCCGGTCAGTAGGTTTGCCGCCAGTTGCTGGAGCTTTCGGTTTTTTGGGGAACAGTTCAATTCGGCAATTGGGGTAGAATCGGGACAGGGAATGACGCAGTTGTGGCAAGCTCCGCAATGGGCATTTGGGGGACTGAATAAAACTTTTTGCCCATATAATTTTTCTACCGGATGGATGGGGCATAGGCCTGAACACCACAAACTTTTGGCGTCAAAAAAAATGCCCCCCACAAAGGCGATACAGGCCAGCAAGGCCAAAAGCAGTGCCGTTGCCAGTCCGTCGACATTCAGTGAAAGGTGACGGGCGGGCACAATGAGAAACAAAAGGCAAACATTGGCCAAATTCAAACGGTCCTGCCATTTGAGCGGAATACGTTTTCGCTGAGAAAAACCCAAACGGTGAGGCAGCAAAGCAATACCGGCCAGCGGGCAAACATTGCGCCATAAGCCCACCACCAGTACGAACAACAAAGGCGCGAGTGGAATCAGCACATTCCAAAAGGCCTTGATGCCGAGGTTTGGTGCCAAAATCAAGGCTATGAAAATTCCCAGACCCAGTACAAAAAACAATCCTTGCAAAATCAGCCAGAGCAACTGATTTGTTCCGCTCAGGACTGAAGTAGCCTGAAATCTTGGATTGTTTTTTGCCATGACGCAGAAATATTTTTTAACTGGCGTGAATATAAAGGTGTAACTTATCTTGAGAAAGATGATTTTTGTCAATTGAAGCATTCCTTTACCAGCTCAAAGCGAGAAGCGATGATTGCGCAGATTTTGAAACAAATCGGAAATTTTAATGAAGAGCAGGTACAACTGTTTGAATCCAAAATTGTGTACCGCAAGCTGAGCAAGGATGACATTGTTTTGCCCGAAGGGGGCGTTTGTTCTTCCGTTTTTTACAACTTGAGTGGAGCCCTTTATCAATTCAATCACAAAGTGGACAATGAATTAAACGTAATTGATCTGCACCTGGATCAGGAATGGTTTTTGAATGCCAGCAGTTTTTTCAACCAAAAGCCCTCGGATTGTTGCATCAAAGCCTTTACAGACTGTTCAATTTTTGAGTTATCTGTGTTCCGCTTGCATGAGCTCATTGCGGTATCGCCAGTTTTCTTGCAATTGGGTAAAGTGCTGGAGTCTGCCACGAGCAGGGTTCATTTTTTTGACAACCTGATGACTCCGCTCCAGAAATACCAATACGTGTTGGATCATCGCCCCGATTTGATCCAACAGTTTCCCCTCAAAATCATTGCTGCTTACCTGAAAATCACGCCAGAGACCCTGAGCAGGGTGCGTGATAAATTGTCCAAAGGCAAAGGTCGTTCTTGATTTCGATCAAGTGTGTTTAGGCTGGAGTTCAGATATCTTTGAGTTACATTTTAAATACCACAGATTATGGACTTTCAATTCAAACGGACTTCAGGCATCAGCCTGATTATCGGCTCTTTATTGCTCATTGCGACGATGGTTTTGCACCCGAGTGGGGGTAGCGTAGCGCATATTTTGCGCATTTCCAAGGTCATTGTAGGCTCCCATTCGTTGGCCATATTGTGTCTGCCTTTTATTGGTTTTGGGTTTTATGGCATCTCGGAGGCTTTACAAACGCCTGGCCGGGTAGCTACCCTGGCATTTATGATGGCTGCTTTGGGCTTGGTTGCGGCGATGATTGCGGGAACCATCAACGGCCTGACTTTGCCCTTGTTTTTATCCCATTCCACAGAGGCGATTCAATCCCAACCGGAGGTAGTCCAATCCATCGTCCGATACGGCGCGGCCATCAATCATCCCATGGATTATGTGTTCATCATTTCTATCCTTTTGGCGATGGGAGTTTGGTCGGTATTGATCCTGCGGACGGCAGTTTTCCCCAAGTGGGCGGGTTATTTGGGGATTTTGTTTTTGCTGTTGGTGCTATTGGGACTGGTGACTAAGTTTAATTTTATTGACCTGACCGGGTTTAGGATTTTTATTTTTGGCTTATTGAGCTGGATTGTGAGTATGGGGGTGTTGATGATGCGGAGGTAGGGTTGTAATGTTAAGGGACATTTTTTTGCCTCAAATTGGGTGTCTTTGAGGCGAAAAATGTCCTTTCGTGGCTGCATTTTTTACAAAGAATACACTCGCTCTTCGCTGGTACAAGTCTCCAGACTTGTACCAACATTTCCGCGTCTCTGACGCATGAGCAACGCAAAAATATTAAGTGAACACACGTCAGAGACGTGTTGATAATGGTACAAGTCTCCAGACTTGTACCAGCGCCAGCGCCTAATCTATTTAGTTACATTTTCACAAAGAATACACCCGCTCCGCATTCCGTCCCATCACATCTGCCTGTTCATCGGCACTGAAACTGCCAAAATAAGCCTCACAAATACCAATCACATTGGAATAACTCCCGGCAACCAGGCACACCGGCCAATCCGAGCCATACATCAGGCGTTGGGTGCCAAAAGCTTCGGTGACTTTATCCAAAAATGGCCGAAAATTGCGGAACTCCCAGTTTTGCCAGTTCGCCTCGGTTACCATGCCTGATACCTTGCAGTGTACATTGGGCATCTCACCCAGGTGCTGGATGAAGGAAGCCCATTGATCAATTTGCCCGGCTTTGATGTAGGGCTTAGCGAGGTGATCCAGCACGAAAATTTGGTCTGGAAAAGCTTTTACCAGCTCAATCGCGGCGGGCAATTGATGGGGATAAATCAGGATATCATAGGTGTACCCCCGTTTGCCCAGGGCCTCAATCCCCCGACGGAAGGCAGGATTTTGCAAAAAATATGGGTCGGATTCGCCTTGGACAATGTGCCGGAATCCTTTTAACGTTGGATATTGCTTGTAAAAGTCCAGGCGTTCTTCCACGTTTTCTGCCCGCAAATCTACCCAGCCCACTGTTCCTTTGATGAAGGGATTTTGCTGCGCCAATTCCAAAAAGAAAAGATTTTCTTCCTCGTTTTGATCTACTTGTACCAAGACGGTGCCGTCGATACTGTGCTGTTTCAAGGCTGGAGCCAGATCCGCTGGCAAAAAATTGCGCTGAATCAAATGCATCTCGTCATTGATCCAGGCGTGGGTTTCAGGGCTGTAGTTCCAAAAATGTTGATGGGAATCGATGCGCATGAGTTGTCGTGAAGTCTTACTGTTTCTTTAAGAATACAGTGTTGTTTTTGATGAATAGTTGTTAGCGGGGTAGTCTGTTTGTCAATCTATGTAGTAGGGCAAAATGAGTTATTTTTTATCGCCCCGATTAGAATCTTGTCCCCAAATAAGTAGGCAACATCTGCCGCCAGGTCGGCCAATCATGCTTGATATCTGGCCCCCAAATGTCCAATTCATGTGGGATGGCTTTATTGCTCAGGATGTACGAAAGATTCCGGCTAGCCTGTGGATCTTCATAATCCCCTGAGCCCGTTACCAAGTGAATGTGCCCTGAGGAGCGCAACAAGTGTAAAGTGTGCTCGTCGGTCAAATTGGGCAAATAATGACAAGGCGAATTGTAATACACATTGTCGTCGTAATGCCCCTTGCTATAGGCCGTGAGGTCGTAAACACCGGACATGGCAATCACCCCATTGAACAAATCGGGCCTGCGGAAAAACAAATTGGCTGAATGTAAAGCCCCCAAAGAGGCCCCGGAAATAATGACTTTGGTGTCCTGACTGGTTTTGTCCTTGATAAAAGGTATGACCTCCTGCTCTACATAGGCATTGAATTGCTGGTGGCGAATCCCTTTGTGCACGGGATTCATGTGGTCGTTTAGCCAGGCTTCGGAATTGATGCTGTTGATTGAAAATACCTTTATTTTACCACTCTCAATAAAAGGTGCAATGGCATCAATCAGCTGAAAACGCTCGTATTCCAAATAGTCAGCCGCCGCAGTGGGCAACAAAAGTAAGGCAAAGCCATAATGCCCATACATGGCAATCTCCATGTTTTTGTTCAGATTCGGACTGTACCAGTGGTGTATTTCGCGGTGCATACAGCTTGTAGTTTACTGTTTTCTGATTTGAAGAAGGAAACATACGGTTTTTTAACCTTATTTCCCCTTGCCAGACGATTATTATTCTTGATCACCCTTTGATTGATTTAAAAAAGCGATGTTGCGCTGTAAGCCCTCCAACTTGGTGCGTTTGACCGCGGATTGTTTAAAGACTTGATTAAAAACCTCTTGGGTGATCTCCTCCCAATCACTTTTACGCATAGACAACAAATCGGGGTGGGGCTCAAAAGCAGGTTCCTGATGGGGTTGCGAAAAACGATTCCATGGGCAAACATCCTGACAAACATCACAGCCAAACATCCAGTTGTCCATTTTATCTTTGAATTCCACCGGTAGGGCCTCGCGCAACTCAATCGTCAGGTATGAGATACACTTGCTTCCATCCAACAAATAACCTTCGGGTGAAATGGCCTCAGTAGGGCAGGCGTCAATACAACGCCGACAAGTACCACAATAATCCCGCATGGGTGCATCGTAATCCAATTCCAGATCCAGAATGAGCTCGGCCAGGAAAAAATAAGACCCTGCTTTAGGATTAATTAATAAGGTGTGCCGTCCTGTCCAGCCCAAGCCAGCTCGCTTGGCCCAATCGCGCTCCAATACGGGTGCCGAATCCACAAAACAACGCCCGGCGACTTGCCCAATGTTTTGCTCAATGTACTGCAAGAGGGTTTTGAGCTTGTCTTTGAGTACAAAATGATAGTCTTTTCCGTAAGCGTATTGAGAAATTTTTGGGGCATCGGGGTCTTCCTGTTTGTCGGGATTGTGGTAGTTATAGAGCAAGCTGACAACTGATTTTGCCCCCGGTACCAGTTGGGTCGGGTCCACCCGCTTGTCAAAATGATTGGCCATGTAGTGCATCTGGCCATGGAAGCCTCGGTTGAGCCAGTCCTCCAAACGCCGCGCCTCTTCATCCATGAATTCTGCCTTGGCAAAACCTACCATGTTGAAGCCCAAACGTTGGGCTTCAGTACGGATAAGAGCGGTATGGGCTTGTGTTGATGCCATCATACAAAGATACAAAAGCAATTCTTACTCTACGTTTAGCTTTTCCTTAGCTAAAAAAGTGTACCTTTGCAGCCTTTAAAACCACAAAATTTAATCAACCATGGGAAAAGGTGACAAAAGAACCTTGCGCGGTAAGCTCTTCATGAGCTCTTACGGCAATACTCGCCCCAAGAAAGGCAAAAAAGTCAAAAAGCAGGAATAAACCTGCTCGCTTCTAAGGTTCCAAGGTTCCAGGGTTTCAAAGTTCCAGGGTTCAAAGGGCATTCAATGTTCCAGACTCTTTTACTGTTAAACCCTGGAACCCAAGAACCTTGTAACCTGGAACTTTGCAAGCCCGGAACCTTGGTCTTTAAAACCCTCGAAGCTTCTTCTAGCAAGCCAAATTTTATTTTCTCTTTCCTGCTTTTTTTCTCCAATAATATTCTATTTTTAGCACTGACGATTGTTTGGCGCAACACCAATTGTTTTGCCCCAACAAAACACGAACTAGTACTCTGCCATGAAAATATTACACGTCAGTGCAGAATGTTACCCAGCCGCCAAAGCAGGTGGTTTGGGTGATGTGGTCGGTGCACTACCGAAATACCTGAGTCAGCGCGGATGGTCATCTGCTGCTGTAATCCCGAAGTACCAGCTGCCCTGGTTCCAGGCCCGGCAATTTGAGCTGGTTTACGCTGGAGCCTTCCGCTTGCACAACGTTTATTACCCCTTCGCCATTGAAAAAGAACTGGGTGACAGCCTCGGATTCCCTCTTTACGTGGTGAATTTACCCGGCAAATTTGATCGCCCCGGGATTTATGGGGATGCCAGCGGATGGTTCAACGACAATGCCGAACGTTGGGTGTTTTTTCAGCAAGCCATTTTAAACTGGGTGCTGAACATGCCTGAAAAGCCAGCAGTGCTACATTGTCATGACCACCATTCGGGTTTGATCCCCTTTATGGTGCAACACAGTATGGAGTACCGCAGCATTAGCCATATCCCCACTGTTTTTACCATCCACAATGGGGAATACCATGGCGCTTTTGGTTGGGACAAACACGTTTTATTGCCCGCCTTTGAAGCCAGCGCTTCAGGATTGATCGATTGGGAAGGGGCCATTAATCCGCTCGCTTCAGCGATCAAGTGCGCCTGGCGGGTGACCACGGTGTCGAAGACCTACCTGGATGAATTGATGGAATACTCCAATGGCCTGGAAGGGCTTTTGCGCACAGAAGCCGCCAAATGTTCGGGTATTCTCAATGGCATCGACGCTGATGTGTGGGATCCGGCAACTGATCCTTATTTGCCGCACCATTTTGAAGGGAACATTGACAGCTACAAGTCAGTCAACAAGTTAGCGTTGCAACAACATTTCAACGCTGATCTGGATTTGCCGGTCATTACCTTCATTGGTCGATTGGTGCGAGAAAAGGGTGCAGATTTGATTCCCGATTTGATTGCCAGGGTCTTATCCGAAGGTTTAGGTGTTTCTTTCCTGATTTTGGGTACGGGTGAGCCCCATTTGCACGAGGCATTGGCCGACTTGCAATGGCGTTTCCCACGCCGTTGTGCGGTGGTTTTGGCCTACAATGAAGGGGTGGCCCATCAGCTCTACGCTGGTTCCGACTTTTTATTGATGCCTTCGCGGGTGGAGCCTTGTGGTTTGAATCAAATGTACTCCATGCGTTATGGCACCGTGCCGATTGTACGTTCGGTGGGAGGATTAAAAGATACTGTAATTGATATTGGTGAACCTGATTTGCCGGGTCGGGGCATTCGTTTCGATCACTTTACCCTGAATGATGCTGCTTTGGCCGTATACCGGGCCCACGAATTGTACCACAATCCAGGCGCTTTATCTCAGGTGAGAGAACACATCATGCAGGTGGACTTTTCCTGGGAAAGTGCAGCGGAGAACTACATTACGGTGTACAGCAGTTTATAAATCTAATATTCATAAAAAAACACGGGTTTATCACAAACCTGAATACGCCAACCTAAATTTGTATGGAAGTGAAAATGATCGCACTTATTCTCGGCGGTGGCGCTGGCTCGCGGCTTTATCCACTCACCGAGCAACGCTCTAAACCAGCGGTGCCCATTGCTGGAAAGTACCGCCTCATCGACATTCCGATTTCAAACTGTTTGAATTCCGGGGTGCGCAGGATGTTTGTGGTGACTCAATTCAACTCGGCTTCGCTCAACCAACACATCAAGAATACCTACACCTTTGACATGTTTACGCATGGCTTTGTAGATATCTTGGCGGCAGAGCAAACCCCCAATTCGCCCAACTGGTTTCAGGGAACAGCCGATGCGGTGCGCCAGTCGATGCACCACTTGATCAACCATGACTTTGACTACATTCTTATCCTTTCCGGGGATCAGTTGTACCAGATGGACTTCAAGGCTTTCGCTTTTTACCACATTGAAAAAGGGGCAGACCTGACCATTGCAACCATTCCAGTAGTCGCCAAAGAGGCTTCCGAATTCGGTATCCTCAAAGTGGATGAAGACCAGTACATTCAGGACTTCACCGAAAAACCCAAAAAGGATGTATTGCCAGCCTGGCGTTCGCCACTGGAAGAGAAATACACCTCCAAAGGCAAAGATTACCTGGCTTCCATGGGTATTTATGTGTTCAAGCGGGACGTGTTGGAGCGCCTGTTTGCCGAAAAACCAGACGCGACGGATTTTGGCAAGGAGATCATTCCTTACGCCATCAACAACAACTTCAAAGTAGCCAGCTACGCTTTTGATAGTTACTGGACGGACATTGGTACCATTGCTTCCTTCTTTGAGGCGAACATTGCCTTGACCGATCCAATTCCAGACTTCAACCTATTTGACAAAAGTGCTACGGTCTTTACCCGGCCCCGGCCTTTGGCGCCCTCCAAGATTTACGGAACTTTCTTCAACCGTACCCTGGTGGCAGAAGGCTGTATCATCCACGCCAAAAAGATCGATAAGGCCATTGTGGGGATTCGTTCCCGGATTGGCGACGGCACCGAAATCAACAACGCCATCCTGATGGGGGCGGACTATTACGAGTCGCTGGAGCAAATCGAAGCAGCCGACATCCCGATGGGCATCGGCAAGGACTGCTACATCGAAAATGCCATCATCGACAAAAACTGCAGCATTGGCAATAATGTGGTGATCAAAGGCCACCACTCGCTGGAAGATATGGAAACGGCTACCTACGTGATCCGGGATGGAATTATCGTGCTGAAGAAAAAGGCGAAAATTCCGAGCGGGACACGGATTGGGTTGGCGTAAACCTATCATAAATGAGAGGTGAGTAGTTTATCAAAGATGGACTGCTCACCTCTTTTTTGTGGCAAGACGGAAACTTGGGATATACTTTGTCTTGAAAAAATCACCTTAATGTTCGCCAAAACCTACCCCTCCAAAATTGGCCTCGAACTCCTGCTCCCGATCCTTTTCATTCTCCTGAGCACGAGTGCCCTCATGATCACATCCAAATCCTGGCTTGGCCTATTGATTATTTTGGCAGTCTTGGCTTTTATCTTGCACCTGTTTTTTAACACCCATTACACCATTGAAGGCCATCTATTGACCGTCAAATCCGGCTTTTTGTACAATTCGACCATCGATATTCACACGATCAGCAAAGTGTCCGAAACCAATAATTTGATCAGCTCCCCGGCGATTTCGCTGGATCGCCTGGAAATCCGTTACGGGTCGCACAACAGTGTCATCATTTCTCCAAAGGAAAAACAAGATTTTTTGGATCAACTTCTCCAGATCAATCCCAAGATCAGTATTCACTACAAAAAAAGATAAGGTCTACTCGGACACTGCCACCCCCACAAAGGAATCCGCCGTGCCATAATACAACCACCACTTCCCTTTAAAATAAACCAGCCCTTCGGCAAAAGTTGTCCCGGCCAGGTATTGTCCCTTCACTTCGTGAGGTAAACTAGGTTTGAGGAATGGCTCGTCCAGGCGGCGCAGCATCTTTTCTGGATTACTGGCATCAAAAGTGACCCGACCTACCGAATAAGTGCCCTTGGGCAATTTGGGATCCGCCTTCTCATCGGTACTATTGCGGCCATTGTAAAAGAGGTTGATTTCATTGTTGAGGATGATGGCGGGCGGGCCACACTCGGTCAGGCTGCTGTCGAACATACCCGGACGGGTGCGGATGACGGCTTTGAGTTCGGTTTTTTCGTCTACGGCGGGGTACCAGTCATAAAGGTTTTCCGACCAGGCCAGGTTGACAAACAATTCCCCCCAATACATCCAGTACTTGCCATTGATTTTGGCCAATACCTGTTTGCCTTTGACCATTTTGGTGACCATGGAGCCCGATTTGCAGGCCATGTCCAGGAATTTTCCGTTGTAGGCTTTGGCAAAGGCGGGGCCTTTCTTTTCCCAGGTTTCCAGGTCTTTGGAAAAAGCGATGCACAAGCGAGGCGTTTTGTAATTCCAGGCTGTATAGGCCACTACGTATAGTCCATCCTCGGTTTGAACCAGTCGAGGGTCTTCACAACCACCGGGGAAATCGTATTGGTTTTGGGCATCATTGTCTGGGTAGAGAACAGGCTTGGGGTGTTTGGTAAAATGGATACCATCCGTACTTTCGGCCAAACCCAGGCGTGAAGTACGCCCACCCAGATGCGCAGCAGGGTTGTCTTCACAGCGGTACAACAAAAACACCTTGCCATCCTTGACAATGGCGCCGGGATTGAACACATCCGCCCTTTGCCAACGCACGTTTTGTTTTTTGACGGGATCAAAAAAAGTAAAACTGGAATCAGCCTTTAGAATAGGATTTTCAGCAGGTTTGTAAAAAGACAACTTTTCCAGGCCGCTGTGCATCTTTTGGACGGCACAGGCCGAAAACTGTAGGGCAATGAGGAGAAAAAGGCCGAACTTGCGCATGTTGAATAGGTTTTGCTACGAATGTAGGCATTTGGGGCGATAAAAAAATAAGTGATCATTTTGCCAGAGGATTGGATAAGAAAACGTTTCATTTCAAGTATCTTATCTAATCCTCTGGCTCAGGAAAAATGATCACTTATTTTTGCCCCACTACTAAGCCTGTCTTGTGGCAACAATTCTACTAAATTTACATCCAATGATCATCGAACACCTCGCCATTTGGACCCAAAATTTGGAGGCACTAAAAGATTACTACGTGCAATACTTTGGTGCCCAGCCCAATGACAAGTACACCAATGTCCAAAAACAGTTCCAGAGTTATTTTTTAAGCTTTGATTCAGGTGCACGCCTGGAGTTGATGAGTCGGCCCGACATTCCGGCGAATACCAACGATCCAGTAAACACACAATACCTGGGCTTGATCCATTTCGCCTTCGGCGTAGATACCATGGCTGAGGTGGACCAAAAAGTAGAGGAATTGCGTGCAGCAGGTTTCCCGATCCTGAGTGGACCGCGCAAAACGGGGGATGGGTATTATGAGTTTGAAACTTTGGACCCGGATAACAACCGGATTGAGGTGTCGACTTTGTATCGATAGCGAGTCATCCCATTCTTTGAAAAGCACAAAAAATAAACTGTTGGATAGCCTGGGTCGGCGTCAAATGATCGACTTGGTGGCAACGTATTTTTTGGAATTGACTGCCAAAAACGTGCACCAGACTCTCTTCAGAATACTGTGTAATTTCCAGGCCGCTGCATTTTTTTGGACCTTGTTCCGAAAAGGTTCCAATGACTAAAAAACCGCCGGGTTTGACGGCTTGCGCTGCCGTTTGAGCATAGCGTTGGATGTCCGCTGTGGTGGTTAAAAAATGAAATGCGGCCCGGTCATGCCAAAGATCGTACTGCTCGGCTGGTTCAAATTGGGCAGCGTCAGCACAAATCCATTTGACGGCTTTGCCCCGTTCACCCAGGCGATTTTGGGCTCTTTCCAGGGCTTTAGAGGATATGTCCAGCACACTGATGTTTTGATAACCCAAGTCCAGCAGATGATCTATCAATAAACTATCCCCACCGCCCACATCAATGATTGCGGCATCTTTAGCAATCGAAAATTGTTGTATAAAATCAAGGGAAATGCTGGGTCTGGGCTGATACCAACTGCTTTGCTCCAATGCTTTGCTGCTGTAAACCTGATCCCAGTGCGACTGCCTTGCGCCATTTGTGTCCATGGAGTATACGTTTTGAATTACCGTACAAAACTCCAGGGTTTTTGGATGGCATCCTTTAACATTTGATAAATAATCCATACTACTGGACATTTTGCTCGGAGGACATCAATTGCCCCAGGCTTCAGCCTGGGGGGGAGGAACCCATCGGATTTGGGCTTTAGCCCTGGCTTGAAAATTAAGGCTTGGGCTAAAGCCCGATCAAGAGGTGTAGCTCCAATCCACGCGCTAAAGCACGTGGCAATTGAAGTCCTCCAAGCAAAAATATCCAGTAGTGTCAATCATTTTACACTGGCCCGAATCCGGCTCAAACTCACCTGTGTAATGCCCAAATAAGAGGCAATGTATTTAAGGGGCACCCGCTGCAACAGCTCCGGCATTTCTTCCAGGAGTCGGGTGTAGCGCTCCTCCGCGTTATAAAACTGCAGGCTTTCCAGACGATTCACGGTTTCTACATAACCTTGTTCAAAAATCTTGCGAAAGAGTCGCTCAATAGCTGGATATTGGTCGTACAAGGTGAAAAGTTGAGGGGCATTAATGGCAATGATTTCCGCCGCTTCGATGATTTGGATGCCTTTTTGCGAGGGGCGTTGGGTAAACAGGCTTTCTACCCGGGCGATGATGTGGTTTTCGGCAGCAAAACACTCGGTGATGTCGATGCCGTCTTTGTAATAAAAAATGCGGGCCATGCCTTTTTGTACGAAGTAAATGGTTTTGCAGGTGTGGCCAATGGGTTGCAGAATCTCATTTTTTTTCAAATGTTGCAGCTTGGAAATGACCAGCAGTTGATCCTGGCATTCCTTATTTAGCGCTTGAAATTGTTGAAAATAAGTCAGTAAAGCCTTCATGATCAATTGTTCATGACAAATTCTGTTTTGGTATGAAATACATCACCCGCAGCGTCTGGGTTTTATCCCTCATCAGCCTGTTTACCGACACGGCCAGTGAAATGTTGTACCCTATCATGCCAATTTACCTCAAAAGTATTGGTTTTTCTATCGTGCTGATTGGAATCCTCGAAGGTGTTGCCGAGGCAACTGCGGGTTTGAGCAAAGGGTATTTTGGCCAATTGTCGGATCAAATGGGCCGCAGGGTTCCTTTTGTACAAATTGGTTACGCGCTAAGTGCCTTGTCGAAACCCATGATGGCCTTTTTCATCCACCCCATCTGGATATTTTTTACCCGTACCATTGATCGTTTTGGCAAAGGGATTCGCACAGGGGCAAGAGACGCGCTACTTTCAGACGAGGCAACTCCTGATACCAAGGGAAAGGTGTTTGGTTTTCACCGCTCCATGGATACTTTTGGCGCGGTTTTAGGGCCCCTTTTGGCTTTGTTGTACCTCTATTTTTACCCCGAGGATTACCTTACTTTGTTTTACATCGCTTTTATTCCCGGGGTGTTGGCGGTAGCAGCGTCATTTTTTTTACAGGAAAAAAAGCTGCTGCTGGGTAAAAAAAACACCTCTATCCCTTTCCTCGCTTTTTTGGGTTATTGGAAAAAAAGCCCGGTGGATTACCGCAAATTGGTGCTCGGGCTTCTGGCCTTTACCTTGTTCAATAGCTCGGATGTTTTCCTGTTGCTCAAAGCAAAGGCCAGCGGGCTCAACGATACCTGGATCATTGGGCTGTACATTTTTTACAACCTCATTTATGCCCTGGCTGCTTTTCCATTGGGGATACTGGCGGATAAAATCGGACTCAAAAAGATGTTCAGCATTGGTCTATTGCTTTTTGCCATCGTGTATTTGGGCATGGCCACTACCTGTAATGCCTATGCCCTCGCAGCCTGTTTTTTGTTGTACGGCCTCTATGCCGCTGCGACCGAAGGCGTCTCCAAAGCCTGGATCAGCAACATCTCGGCTAAGGGGGATACCGCAACCGCCATCGGCATCTATTCGGCGTTTCAGAGTATTTGCACCATGCTGGCCAGTTCATTGGCGGGGCTGATTTGGTGGCAATTTGGGGCAGCGGCTACTTTGGCTTTGAGTGGGGCAATGGCTTTGGTGATTGCGGGGTATTTTATACTGGCAATTCCTGCAGTAGCCAAAACTTAGTAAAGGTTTCCGGTTTTATGCTTAACATTGCTCAAAAGAACGGTCGCATGAAAAGAGCTTACATCAGTTTGTTTTTATTAGCAGCAGGAGCCTTGCTTTTTTGGTCCTTCAAGCCCCAAAAGCCGGAGCGCCCCAACATCGTCTTCATCATGTCCGACGATCATGCCTACCAGGCCATCTCGGCCTACAGCGATAAACTGTTACAAACCCCCAATATCGACCGCATTGCCAAAGAAGGCATGCTGTTTACCAATGCCTGCGTCACCAACTCGATTTGTGCGCCCTCGCGGGCAGTCATCCTCACGGGCAAACACAGCCACCTGAACGGAAAAGTTGACAACTACTTCCCTTTTGATACCACCAATGTCACTTTTCCACAACTGTTGCAAGCCAATGGTTACCAAACAGCCATGTTCGGTAAGCTCCATTTTGGCAACAACCCCAAAGGCTTTGACGAATTCAAAATCCTGCCCGATCAAGGGAATTATTACAACCCTGACTTCATCACCAAAAAAGAAGGCAACATCAAGTTGACCGGCTATGTCACGGATCTCATCACCGACATGACCCTCAACTGGCTGAAAAACGAGCGGAAGAAAGACAAACCCTTCTTTCTGGCCTATTTGCACAAAGCGCCCCACCGCGAATGGCTCCCCGCTGAACGGCATTATAAGGAATTCATTCAGCGCAAATTTCCGGAACCTGCCACCCTTTTTGACAACTACGAAGGCCGGGGCCGAGCCTCCAAAGAGCAGGAAATGAACCTCCTCACCCACATGAACTGGGCGGGTGATTCCAAAATTTCCCCCGAGAACATGGATAAATTGGGCATCAAGGAATCACATTCCTACGACAAACGCAATTACAACGCGACAGTCGGGCGGATGAACGCAGCCCAACGCAAGGAATGGGATGCGGTGTACGGCAAAATGAACGAGGAATTCATCCAAAACTATCCCAATATGTCCCAGGAAGACCAAATGCGCTGGCGCTACCAACGCTACATGCAGGATTACCTGGGTTGTATTGCCTCCGTGGACGAGGGAGTAGGGGAGGTGTTGGATTTTTTGAAAGCAAATGGCCTGGATAAAAATACCATTGTGGTGTACACCTCCGATCAGGGCTTTTACCTGGGTGAGCATGGCTGGTTCGACAAACGGTTCATTTTTGATGAGTCGTTCAAAACCCCTCTCCTGATCAAATGGCCGGGGGTAATCCAGCCCGGCTCACGCAACTCCCAAATGGTGCAAAACCTGGACTTCGCCCAAACTTTCCTGGAAGCAGCGGGCATCAAGCCCCCGAGCGACATGCAGGGCGAAAGCCTGATTCCCATCTTTAAAGGCAAGGGCCAAAACTTCCGAGACGCGGCGTACTACCATTATTACGAGTACCCCAGCGTACACATGGTCAAGCGGCACTACGGGATTGTCACCGAACAATACAAACTGGTGCATTTTTATTACGACATCGACGAATGGGAATTGTACGACCGGGTGAACGACAAAAATGAAATGAAAAACGTGTACAACGATCCCAAATACGCCAAAGTAAGGGCAGAATTGCACAAAAAACTAGCCAAACTGCGGCTGAAGTACAAGGATTCGGAGGCCCTGGATAAGATGTACATTGAGAAATATAAAGAGTTGGAGGCGCAGGGGAAGATTTTTAAGTGAGGAATGGGGATTACACTACTCCTGTATTCGTCACTCCTCACTTAAAAAAAACGCTACTAAAACAATCAACTTACCAATTCGATTCTCATTTTCCAACGAGCTCATTCAATACCTTCCCCACTGCCTCGTCGCCTTTTAAAGCATCGCCAGGCAGTGGGTATTTTTCATTGAATACCTTCAAGTCCCCTTCCGTCAAAACCGTATTGGTGCTCTCATCAAATTTCCCGTCTTTCAGCACTCCCACCGTATTCAAGTGTAGGTGTTTGGCCAAAAAGGTATAGGCTGCCTGGCGTTTGGAGGCATTGTAGTCGTGTTTTTCCTGGGGAAAATGCACGTTTTCCACATTGGCCGTACTGTTGTAAAACCCGTAAATGCGTTGCACAAAGGGATATTCAAAGCTGGGCGTGTTTTTGGTCCAATCGTCGCCGTCAGAGATCAGCAGCAGGGGTTTGGGGGCAAAAAGCGCCGCAATTTCGAGGTTGGAGGTGATGTGGGTCGGGCGTTTGTGTACGGGCATGCCACTCTCGCAGGTACAGCCCCCAAAAAAATGCCCCGACACCATGACTACCGGCACCGATACCTTGATGCGTTCGTCCACTGCGGCCAGCATAAAGGTTTGGGTGCCGCCGCCAGATTCACCGCTCATGGCCACACGGTTTTTGTCCACTCCAGGCAATGAAAGCAGGAAATTGAGCACATAGGTACTGTTGATGAGTTGCAGTTTAAAGGCCTTTTCAATTTTGTGATCGCAGTATTTGGCGTCGCCATACCCCACCATATCGTAGGCAAATACCGCTGCGCCCATACGTGCGAGGGTCGCACAACGCTGCTGGACGTATTCCTTGTAGCGGGGCTCGGGGCCGTGCCCATGCGGGGCGAGGATGGCGGCCAGTTTGCCTTTTTTCTCCAGCGGGGTGTACAAATTCCCGGTCACGTAAATGCCAGGCAGGGATTGGAAGGATACGTTCTCCACGGCATAGCCGTTCAGGGTTTTCCGGCTGTGGATGATAATGTTGTTGGGCTTTTTATGGCTCAGGGATTTGATTTCGGCGCCGTCCAGAATGCCTTGGCGGATGAGTTGGGCGCGTTTTTCCCAGCTGGCTTGGTCCGTGTATTTTTCGGCTACGGCACGGTGGATTTCTACGGCCTGGGCTTCGGTGTAGAAGTTGCGTTGGCAGAGCTCGGGCTTTTCGGGGTTGAATTGGGCGAGGAGGGTGCTGGAGAGGAGGGTGAAAAGGAAGGCAAACAAGGCTGAACTTCTCATGGCAAATGTTTTTTGTTCGACGTTCAAATTTAAATAAAAAAACAAGAATACTTGGTTTAGCTCTCATTCACGCCCCCCATCCGATACTCCAATGGCGAAACCCCCACCCTTTGTTTAAACAACCTCGTAAAATGCTGCGGATACTTATACCCCATGGCATACGCGATTTCGCTGATGGATTTGCTCTGGTTAAAAATTTGCTGTTTGGCCAGGTCGATGATACTGGCCTGAATGTATTCCAAGGCAGAGGTTCCCGTTTCTTTTTTAACCAAATCCCCAAAATAGTTGGCGGAG
Source organism: Haliscomenobacter sp. (assembly GCF_965225875.1). Taxonomy (GTDB): domain Bacteria; phylum Bacteroidota; class Bacteroidia; order Chitinophagales; family Saprospiraceae; genus Haliscomenobacter. The sequence goes on from NZ_CBDDBS010000002.1 coordinate 4,040,605, forward strand.
AGGTTCAATTTTTCCGCGCAATAAGCCACCGTTGGCAAGCCGAGCGACTGCGGTAAATCCGAGTCAAAATAGGCTTCCAACAAGTGCTCAAAGCGGGTTAAAATATCTTTGTTCAGGTTTTCGCGGGTAATGAATTGGCGGTCGTAGAAGCGGATGCAGTAATTCAGGAACAATTCAATGTTGCTCACAATCAACATTTTGCTGTGTTTGTCAATGCCGCGCTCCAGCTCTTCCTTGATTTTATGGAAACATTCCAGCACAATCTGTCGTTCCCGGGCGGAGATGTGTAGTGCCTCACTCGCGTCATAGGCAAAAAATCGGTAGTCCTTCATTTTTTGGCCCAGAGAAGTACCCTTGATCAAATCGGGGTGAAAAACCAGAGCCCAGCCGCTGGGTTGTACCAGGGTTTCTTCTGGCAGATCAAAACCAAAAACCTGCCCTGGAGCAATGAACAACAAGGTTTCCTCCTCGTAGTCGTATTTGTTGCGGCCGTATTGAAAATCTTCGCAGCGCAAGTCTTTTAAAAAAACCACATAAATCTCCGACAAGCACCGATTGGCGGCGATGGGTATGGACTTGGATTGATCCAATACGTTCACCAGGGGATGTAGGGTTTCTTGCCCCCGGCGGGAACTGAATTGGGACACAGTGGACAGTTTTTCAATTTCAGCCATGGCAGCTTGTTTAGGCTTTAAAAATACAATAGTAGCCTTGATTTTCTGTTTGTCTACACCAATCCGTAAAAATGGTATGGGATGCAGTAATCTGGGTAAGTAGCTTTTAACAAAAGGGATGGAGCTTTGTGCACAACAATCAAAGCGCTTCAACTGATGAAAAAAACAATCACCTTTTTCAGCTTTTTACTTTTTACACTCTGCTCCTTTGCACAAACCATCGATACGACCCAAATCCCCAGTTTTTTCCGCGGGCAAATCACCGCCACCAACAACGGCATCTCCCTCATCCCCAATTTTTCCCTAAACAAACCTGCAGCTTTGTTCGATTTGTCCATAGGCAAGGGCCGTTTGAGTTTTGACCCCATGTTCCGCTTTGGCCTGGACGGCAAACCCTGGACCTTGATTTTCTGGTTTCGTTACAAAGTAGTGGACCAGCGCAAATTCACGCTCGGGATCGGTGCACACCCGGCCCTGTTGTTCCGCACCGAAACCGCCACTATTGCCGGAATCAATAAAGAAACCTTGACTGCCCAGCGTTATGTAGCTTGGGAAGCTTCGCCCACTTATCGCCTCAACAAAAATGTAGCCGTGGGCTTCTATTACATTGGTTCACATGGTTTGACCAAAGACTTGATTCAATTGGGCAATTTTGTAGCGGCCCGAGCCATCTTCACCAACCTGAAATTGGGTTCACAATTCAATTATTCTTTTTCACCACAAGTCTATTACCTGAAACAGGATAAATTGGAAGGAACCTATTGGAATGCCAGCTTTGGGCTGGCCAAAAAACATTTTCCACTTAGCTTTTCAGCCATTATCAGTCAAAAAATCCAGTCGGAAATTGCCGGGAAAGATTTTTTGTGGAGCCTGGGGCTGGTTTACAACATCAACAATACCTATTTTAAAACCAGCACTTTGACTCGGCGTTAGTTTTTACTTGTTATTCACCTGTTAAAACTTCTTGAGCCCTCGCATCTCAAGCGTATTTCCCCTATTTTTGCAGCACCAAAAAAATTCTCTCAAAGCTGTTTAGATGTATCTCGTGGAAGCGAAAAGGAGCCTATTTTAAACCAATTGAGGCACGAAAAGCGGAGTTTAGCAGCGCTAAATGAGCATTTTCGGAACGAAAATTGGTTTAAAATAGGTCCTTTGCAGCCCACGAGATACATCCAAACAGCTTTTAAAACTCATCAACCATGAAAAACGTATTCGCTGCATTTTTGACCTTCGCCTGCCTGTTTTTTGCCCAAAACCTGATGGCACAAACAGCCAATGCCCCAAAGGACGAAGTCAAGGTAGTTTCGGTAAAAGTGAGCGGCGTATGCTGCAATGGCGACCTGGCCACCATCAAAAAGAAACTGGTCAACCAGGAAGGCGTCGATGCGGTGACCGCTGGTGATGCCAAGAAAGAAGCGACCAACATCAAGGTGACTTACCACCCTGGGCTTATTTCGGAAGCCAAAATTCGTAGCTTGATTGAAAAAACCGAAGGTTGTGAAAAACCTGGGGATCTACCATACAAGGTGAAAGCGGTTACTTATTTGTAAACAAGCTTCTCATTCAAGGTGCATAACCTGAGGTGAGTCTATGGTGCCTGAAGTTTCTTAGGTGGTAAAGAAAAAAGCCTGCGAAGCAGGCCACACATTTTTCACCACCTAAGAAACCTAAGGCACCCAAGGAGTCACCTAAGCAATGACAAAATTCGGGATGGAACCTATTTGACACTCCCGCTATAAACCAAACGGGTAGCTTTTCCCTGAGCTCCATTGGTAAAATTATGCTTCCATGCGCTTTCTTCTACTGCTCATTTCCCTTTTCCCCTGTGTCCTTTCCGCCCAGACGATCAAAGGCAAGATCTTTGGCCAAACCCCCTCCGGCAATGAAATCCTGCCCGGAGCCACCCTCACTTTGGTAGGCACTACCCAGGGCGCAGTGAGCAATGAATTTGGCGTATTCGACATCCAGGTACCCGCCGACGCCGACCCACGTCTGGTCGTCTCCTTTTTAGGCTTCAAAACCGATACCGTAGCCATTGCAGGCCGGACCTATTTTTCGATTTACCTCAGTCCCGACCCCAAAAACCTGGAAGCAGCCACCGTCGTAGCCCAGCAAGGCGGTTCCTTCATCTCGGCCTTACAAGGAATCAAGGTGGAAGTCATCAACCAAAAAGAACTCACCAAAGCGGCCTGTTGTGATTTGGCGGGTTGTTTTGAAACCCAGGGCACCATCCAGGCCCAAACCACGAACCTCCTGCTCAACAGCAAGGAACTGCGCATTCTGGGTCTGTCCGGCGTTTACAACCAAATTCTGGTAGACGGTATGCCGATGATTTTGGGCAGCAGCTTCACCTACGGCATCAGCAGCATCCCCGGCACTTTGGTTGATCAGATTTTTGTAGCCAAAGGCGCCAATTCGGTCTTGCAAGGTTTTGAAAGCATCAGCGGCCAGGTCAACGTGGTGTTGAAAGAGCCAAAGCCCGACAAAGAAAAAATCCTACTCAACGCCTACCTCAATTCTTTTGGAGAAAAACACCTAAATGCCAATTTTTCCACCAACCTGGGCAAAAACTGGAAAAGCCTGACTTCCCTGCACCTGGTACAACCCGCTGGCAAACGCGACCGGGATGGCGATGCTTTTTTGGACCTGCCCTTGCTAACCCGCCTGGCCATTTATCAAAAATTTACCCTGGGTGATGAACAGACCGAAGGTTGGAGCAGCAAAATTGGCTTGCGCTACCTGGATGAAAAACGCATTGGCGGGCAGACGACCTTTGATGCCAAAAATGACCAGGGTTCCACTCAGGTTTATGGCCAGACCGTGCAGTACCAACAACCCGAACTGTACACCAAAACCGGCTTTCGTTTCAACCCCCAGTCAAAAATATCCCTGATTGCTTCAGCTTTTCAGCACCAGCAATCGGCCTGGTTTGGCGTTGTATTGGGTAACGCCAAACACCTGAATGCCTACACAAACCTGCAATACGAACAACTTTGGGCGCAAAAACACGACCTGAAGTTTGGCCTCAGTTACCGCCACCTCAATCTGGACGAGCGCATCCGTTTTTCAAATAATGACCTGAAGCGCACCTTTGCAGGCGATTACCTACGGCAGGAACGCACCCCAGGCCTGTTTGCCGAAAACGTGTTCAATTTTGAAAACTTTAGCATCATTGCCGGAGCCAGAATGGACCACCATCGGCAATTTGGCTGGCAATTCGTGCCGCGCCTAACCCTGCGCTACAACGCAGGCGATGCCACGGTTATTCGCGCCAATGTGGGTCGTGGTTTGCGCTCAGTCAATTTATTTGCCGAAAACGTCTCACTGCTGATCAGTTCCCGCGACATTCGTTTTGCGGAGCCCCTGGAACTGGAAAGAGCCTGGAACTCGGGAATCAACCTCACCCATACTGCTACGGGAGAAAACCTGGTGGCTACTTTTTCGGTCGATTTTTACCATACCCGCTTCCAAAATCAAATTTTCCCGGATTACGATTCCAATCCAGGTTTGGCGATCATTCAAAACTACCGCAGCCCATCGGTTTCCAATGGGTTTCAGTTTGATGCCAAATTTGTGTTGTCGAAAATTTTTGAAGCCAAGTTTGCCTACAACTTTTTGGACGTGTATCGCCCCACGATTGAAGGGCCAGTTTATTTGCCGTTCAATGCCCGCCACCGGGTGGTTGGCGCTTTTTCCTACGAACCCAAAAACAAACAATGGCACGCCGATGTAAACCTGCACTGGATGGGCCCGCAGCGTTTGCCAGATACCAAAGCACTACCAGAGAGCTTACGACAGCCCGAGTTTTCCCGCGCTTTTTCGGTGACCAATGTGCAATTCACCAAGGTTTGGAAAAAGCTGGATGTTTATGCGGGTTGTGAAAACCTCTTTGATTTCCGCCAGATTCGCCCCATCATCAATTGGCAAAATCCTTTTGATGAGTATTTTGATACAGCTTTTGCCTGGGGACCTACGCGGGGAAGGGAGTTGTATGTGGGGGTGAGGATGAGGTTGTAAGAGACTGTAAAAGTTTCATTTGTACGAAAATCGAGCCTTTGAAACAAATGCCACCAGGGAACGTTTAATCGTTATGTCATTTATACCAGTTTAAAAATGCTTAAAGTTCTACATCTCATTTTGGCGCTTCACATACTGTTGTCCTCAACGGGGATCACAGTATTCGAGCACCTCTGCCAGATGAAGGGTAGAACACTAAGTATTTTTATCCAACCCAAGGGCTGTTGCAAACATATCGTCCTGAAAAAAGAGCTGTGTGAAAAGAAAGGTTGCAGCGCTGACCAAACAAAACCACACAGCACATTTTCCAAAAAGCCTTGCTGCCAGGATAAAACCCAAGTCCTCAAATCCAATATCGACGGAGCAATCCAAAAATAGCGCTCCCTGATTTCAACCTTCAAGCCATCGACTTTCCGGTTAACCCGTTTGTGGTATTGAGCCTGGACATTATTCCAATCAGCCAAAAAGCACTGCGTTTTTACCTGTATAAACCACCGCCCACGGTGACCGATATTCGGGTGTTTATACAGTCTTTCCTCTGTTAGTTGTCTTTCCAAAATGCCCTGTTTTTGTTGCTCCAACAAAAAGGGTCAATCGCTTCATTTCACAAAAATGGGTATCCAAAGAATGATTATGGACCACAGGGTTCTATGCATCTATTCCAATGCATTAGGGTTTTTCGGCAACCCTAAATCATATAAATCTATCCCATAATTGTGTAATGCCAGTGATTTTCAAATGCTTGAAATTTGTCTCATCATTCAAGCAAGTGCTTTAAACTCAAGTTCAAAAATCTTTTTTATGAAAAATCTGTTCACCGCAAGCCTGGTGCTTGTGCTCTCGATTGGTCTTTTTACCGCGTGCCAAAACAACGCACCTAAAACCGAAGTAGAAACCGCCGCCGCAGGTGTAAAATACATCTGCCCAATGAACTGTGAAGATGGAAAGACTTACGACGAACCGGGTTCCTGCCCCGTATGCCACATGGATCTGGAACCAACCAAAGCCGAAGTTGAAGCCAATAAGTCGGAATACATTACCGCATTTGTAAGCAACCCAGCCCAACTCGAAGCGGGCAAACCCGGTGCCATGTCTTTTACCCCTCAAATCAAGGGCAACGAAAGCGCTGCAGTGCCATTGGATCTCGTACATGAGAAAAAAATGCACCTGATTCTGGTCAGTGACGACCTCTCTTGGTTCGACCACATCCACCCCGAGTTTTCCAATGCAGGTACTTATGACATCAAGGTTTTAGGCAAAGGGGAAAACTTCACTGACGGCCGTGGGCACAATGAAACCCGCTTTGACGCCGGAGGCAAATACTGGGCTTTTGCAGATTTTAAACCTACCGGTGCCTTGAATCAGGTCAACAAAACCGAAATCAATGTACTGGGTACTCCTGGCAAAGCCGTTGCCTACAACCAACCCAAACTGAGCGCCAACGTCGACGGGTTCAACCTCACCATGGAGGCAGGGCACGATGGCACGGGCTTTAGCTCCGGCAGTCAGCAGCACATTCCGGTTTCGATCAAACAAGGCGGTAAGGCCATTGACCCAGCTACCTTTGAAAATTACCTGGGCGAAAAGGCTCACCTGGTGATGGTTGAAGTTGCTTCCAAGGAATTTGTACACACCCACCCCTCGGTGGAAAATGGCAAATTGGACATCCACACCACTTTTGCCAAGCCGGGGACCTATCGTGGTTGGTTGCAATTCCAAACCGATGGCAAGGTACACACCGCTGATTTTGTGCTAAAAGTTAAGCAAGGGACCCATGATGGTCATAGTGCAGACGAACACGCTGGACATTAAAATTTAATTGGCTCCGGGCTTTGACTTGGCCAAACCCGGAGCCACCATATTCTTTCCCAATGCTCAATCGGATCATCCAATTTTCGTTGCAAAACCGACTCTTTGTAGTCGCTTCAGCAGCCTTACTGCTCGGTTGGGGGGCTTGGACAGTTGTCAACCTCCCCGTCGACGTGCTACCCGACCTCAATCGCCCACGGGTCACGGTATTCCTCGAAGCAGGGGGAATGTCGCCGGAAGAAATTGAAGTACAAGCCGTATTGCCCATCGAAACAGCCCTCAATGGTTCGCCTGGTGTAGAAGTGGTGCGCAGCAACTCTTCCCGGGGGATTGGCCTCGTGTTTGTAGAGTTTGATTGGGACATCGACCTGTACCGCGCCCGCCAACTGGTGGCTGAAAAGCTGAGTACCGTGCCCCTGCCCGATGGAATAGTGCCCGTGATGGGGCCGATTTCTTCCGTGATGGGGCAAATCATGCTGGTTGGGGTAACCGCAGAACGGGACAGTGCAAGTGGGAAAACCATCAGCACTGCGGCCGATTTGCGCACCCTGGCCGATTTTACCATCCGCCGCAGATTGCTGGCAATCAAGGGAGTGGCCCAGGTGATTCCCATCGGGGGCGACCGCCTGCAATACCAGGTTCTGGTTTCATCCGCAAAATTGAAACAATTCAACCTTACCCTGGAAGACCTCGACCGCGCCTTGGCGAATGCCAACCTGAACGCTACGGGTAGTTTTTTCAACCGCTACGGCTCGGAAGTGCTCATTTCGGTATTGGGAAGGTCCAAAAGTTTGGAAGACTTACAACGTACTGTAGTTGTCAACCGGGAAGGTAGCCCCGTTTTGTTGAACCAGGTCGCGGAGGTGAAATTTGGCGCAGCCATCAAACGTGGCGACGCTTCGATCAATGCCCAGCCCGCCGTCATCCTGACTGTGGAAAAACAACCCGGCGCCAACACCGTAACCCTGACCGAAGAAATTGAAAAAGCCCTGGACGAATTAAAATTATCGCTGCCCGCTGATGTACGCCTCAATGCCAAGGTTTTTCAGCAGAAAAATTTCATCGTGAATGCCTTGAGCAATGTAGAAGAGGCGCTCCGTGATGGTTTTATTTTGATAGTGATTATCCTCTTTTTGTTCCTGTTGAATTTTAGAACTACGGTCATCACCTTGACGGCAATCCCCTTGTCGTTGGTGATCACCGCCCTGATTTTTAAATGGTTCAACATCTCCATCAATACCCTGACTCTGGGCGGTTTGGCCATCGCGATTGGTGAGTTGGTGGATGATGCAATTGTAGACGTGGAAAACGTATTCCGCCGCTTGCGCGAAAACCGGGAACTCGGCGATCCTAAAAGCCCCTTACAAGTCATTTACGATGCGAGTAGCGAGGTGCGCAATTCCATCGTTTATGCTACCATCATCGTAGTGTTGGTCTTTTTGCCCTTGTTTCAGTTGCAGGGGATGGAAGGCCGGATTTTTGCACCGCTGGGTATTGCCTACATTACCTCGATTCTGGCCTCTTTGTTGGTTTCACTGACGGTTACTCCGGCGCTTTGTGCGTACTTGTTGCCCCAATCCAAACTGAGTGAAGGCAAAGAGTCCTTGTTGGTTCAGTGGTTGAAAAAACAAGACCGCAAGCTGCTTCATTTTGGTTTGTCCAATCCTCGTCTGATCATTGGATCGGCTGCGGTAATGGTGCTTATCGCTATGGGAGTAGCTACCCGTTTTGGCACCGAGTTTTTACCACCTTTTAATGAAGGAAGTTTCACCGTCAACCTCTATACCCCAGCTGGAACATCACTGGAAGAAAGTAATAAAATCGGGACCGTTGCAGAACAACTCATCCTGCGGGTACCCGATGTACAATACACGGCCCGGCGCACCGGGCGGGCGGAACTGGACGAACACGTGGAGCCGGTCAGCAACTCGGAAATCGAAGTAGAATTGCACGAAGATGCCCGCTCCCGTTCGGAAGTGGTAGCCGACATCCGCCAACAGCTCTCCAACCTCAAAGGAGTTTCCCTGAGCATTGGGCAACCCATTTCCCACCGCCTCGATCACTTATTGAGCGGCGTTAGGGCACAAATTGCCATTAAAATATTTGGGGAAGACCTGGGTGAACTCCGGGCACTGGCTGCCGAGGTGCAGAAAGTGGTTGAAACCATCCCCGGGGCAGTAGATGTACAAGTAGAACGCCAGGTTCTGGTGCCTCAATTGACCATTCGCCTTAATCGCGCCGCACTCCAGCGTTATGGCATGCAAACGGGGGAAGTGGCCCGCGATCTGGAAGTGCTGTATGGCGGTAAAGTGGTTTCACAAATTCTGGATGGTCAAAAAACCTTTGACTTGATTCTACGCGCCGTAGCCGAAGACCGGGAAAATCTGGAAAACATCCGCAACACCCAAATTCATACTCCCGAAGGAATTTTGATTCCGCTGGAAAGTATTGCCCACATCGAGTACGAAAAAGGTATCAACACCGTAAGCCACGAGAACAGCCAACGCCGCATCATTGTGTCCTGTAATGTGCAGGGGCGTGACCTGGGAAGTACCGCTGCTGAAATTCAAAAAATGGTGGCCGAAAAAATAACTCCTCCCCAAGGTTATTTCCTTGAATACGGCGGCCAGTTTGAAGCCCAAAAAGAAGCTTCGCGGCTGATTGGCATCTTGAGTTTGTTTGTTTTTCTGGGTATATTTCTGGTGCTGTACGCGCATTTTCGCTCCTGGCGCATTGTGCTACAAGTGATGCTGAACGTCCCACTGGCGCTGGTCGGTAGTGTCACTGCCGTATGGCTTACGGGGGGGACTTTTTCAGTGGCTACTCTGGTGGGTTTCATTACCCTTACCGGGATTGCTTCGCGCAACGGGATCATGATGATCTCCCATTACCTACACTTGATGGAACACGAAGGAGAAAAATTTGACCAGGGTATGATTGTACGTGGCTCCCTCGAACGCCTGGTGCCTGTACTGATGACCGCTCTGGTGGCGGCGCTGGCCCTGATTCCATTAACCCTGGATGCCCAGGCGGCGGGTAAGGAAATCCTTTATCCAGTGGCTACTGTGATTCTAGGGGGGCTTTTGTCTTCCACCCTTTTGGACATGATCGTGACCCCTACCGTTTTTTGGGCCTGGGGAAAAAAGGCGGTGGAGGCTTATTTTGATGGCAAAAAACAATCTGAAAACCTTACAACTGACAATCATTCCCTATGAAATCCTGGATGAACATCATACTGCCTGGCCTGATTGCAACGGGGGTGTTTGCACAAACCACACCTGATGCTGTCATCAGCGCGGCATTGCGGAACCACCCCTCGGTGAAAGCTGCTTCTTTTGAAGTGCAAGCCAAAAAATACGCCGAAAAAAACGCCCTGAAATTACCGAATCCCGAAATAAACGCAGAAAGCCCGACTGGTGAGTTTTATGCAGTAGGCGTCTTGCAATCCTTTGAGTTTCCCACCGTTTATGCCCGGCAAAAGCAGGTGGCCCAGGCCGAAACTGCTCTCGCGCAATCGGGGCAGCGGGTGAGCGAAAATGACCTGCGTTACACGGTGCGTTCCCTGTACCTGGAGTTGCAAACTGCGGAGCATCTGGTCCGGCAATGGGTATCCCGCGATAGCCTTTACACAGCGGTCGCGGCGGTAGCAGCCCGCCAATTTATTGGTGGTGAGATCGATTTGTTGCAAAAAATCCTGGCGGAAAATGAAGCCGGACAAGTACATCAGGAGCGCCTTGCCGCCGAACAAAACGCCATCGCCTTGCGCCAACAATTGTCAAAACTAAGTGGATTGAACGATTTAGGCACCTTGCTTCCGCTTACCCTTGATTCACTCGGGTCAGGCACTGCTGCTAATATTGCCAGCAACCCCAGTGTGGCTTTTGAACAACAATCGCTGCAAGTAGCCGAGAAGCAGGTCCGTTTGGCCAAAAGCCTCGATTTACCCAGCTTTTCGATGGGTTACCTCAACCAGGGGGCACGGGGAACCCCGCTCGATTACCGCTTCCGGGTTACCGTTGGCATTCCCCTTTGGACTGGGCAATACCGCGCCGGTCGGCAAAACGCCGAGAGTCAGGCTCAAGCTGCACAAAGCAGAGTGGAAGGCCAACAACAAGCGGTGGAACTTGAGTTGATCCGCACCCAAACCGAGGCAGCCACTGCATTCAATCAGGCTCGTTATTACGAACGCAATGCACTGCCACGCAGCCGTACCCTCATCGCTACCGCGCTGCGGATGCGAGAGGCCGGGCAGGTGGATTACCTTACTTTTCTGCGTACCCTGGACCAGGCTTATGCCATACAGGGCGAGTATACCGCGCAGGTGCAAAGCTTTGAAACGGCTCGAATTAAACTGCTTTATCTGGTAGGTCAATGATCAGCATACTACAGACGTTTTTGTACTCTAGACACGGAGGACATGAATAGCCCCTGGCTTTAGCCTGGGGTTGGTGTAATACCTTCCGATTTGGGCTTTAGCCCTCGTTTGAAATTAAGGCTTGGGCTAAAGCCCGATCGAGAGGGCGTTTCCATGACCCCAGGCTAAAGCCAGGGGCTATTGATGTCCTCCGAGCAAAACGTCCAGCATTATGACGATCACCATTTTCCATAAAAAAAACAATGGCCATGAATTTGTCCAATCTTTTCATCCGAATTTTCTCCTTGTTTTTTGGCCTTGCGCTATCGCCTCAAGTGCTTACTGCCTACGGCGATGAAATCCCAAACGACCCAGGCATTGCCAAGGATCATTTTACTGTGTATGGGCAATCAGAGCGTTATGAGTTGACGCTGTATTACCCCGAGCTGGAAGCAAAAAAAGACGTGCACCTGACCCTATACCTGGCCGATTACCAGAGCAATCGCCCGATCGATCAGGCCAAATTTAAGATCAGCACTTTAGAAGACCCCAAGCTTGTTTTTGAAGCAGAACAAATTGCGCCAGGGGTGTACGAACTACACGGTAGCTTTCCTGAGCACAAAACCTATACCCTCAATTTTCAGATCAGCCACTCCAATGGTGCTGACCTCATTGGGGTGCAAGGGATTCAGGTGGGCAAAAAACTGGTTGCTGCTGCCGAAATTGCCAGCACCACTTCCCCTTTCGTCGGGGTATTGTGGTGGTTTGGGGGTGGCGCGCTCATTGGTGGGCTGGTCGTTTGGCTGATCAGTCGCCGCAAGCGAGTGTTGACCATGCTCCTGCTTTTGGCCAGCGCCTGGTTTTCAACTCCAGGGATAAACCCCGTTTTTGCCCACGGCGATGAAGAGCATGGCCCTAAATCGGGCGGCAGTAGCTATGGCAAATCGGTGTACACACCCAAAGAAACCCAGTTTTTATTTGAAATCACCACCCAGGCGATTGCCATCGGAGATTACCAGTCGGCGACCACCATGTATGGCACCATTATTCCAGCATCGGGTGGTTTGGGCACCGTTGTGGCCCCTCAATCCGGCCGCATCATCCGCCTCAATGCCGCTGTAGGGCAAACCGTACGCGCCGGGCAAACCCTAGCGATCCTGCAGCAAAACATCACTACCGCCGACCAGGTGGGGATCGCTGCCAACAATTCCGGCTTGGCCGTACAAATCGAAAGTGCCAAAACCCGACTTGCTGCCACCAAGCGTGAATACAAGCGATTGAAAAAGATCGAAGACATTGCTGCCGGACGGGATGTACAAGCCGCAGAATCTGCTTACAATGCTGCTCAGGCCGAACTACAAACCCTGGAGAGTAGGGCAGTGGGGGCCAATACCTCGGCCAACTCGCGTACTGTGGCGCTGGTTGCTCCAATTTCGGGTGTGGTGGGGGCTTTTACCCTTACTTCTGGTGCCGAAGTAGTGGCCGGGCAAACCCTGTTCAGCGTCACCAACCTGAACAAGGTGTACGTTGAAGCACAGGTATACGACCGCGACGTTCCGCTGATCGAGGCCAGCAATTCCTTCCAGGTTTTTTGCGCAACCGACGACCACAAAACGGCCAAAGTACGCCTGCTTTCACCCGCCCAGACGATGAATCCGGGCAACCAAAGTCAACGGGTGATTTTTGAGTTGGACAATCCCCAGGGTGAGTTCAAAATCGGCGAGTTTGTTACCCTGAAGGCGCTCAATCAACAAAGCAGCCGCCAGGTGACTGTACCCAACTCAGCCCTTACCGAAATCAATGGAAAAACCGCCGTTTTTCTCAAACATGGGCCTGAAGAGTTTGAATTGGCTTATGTGCAAACCGGCGAGGATGACGGCACCCGTACGCTTATCTTGAAAGGCCTTGAAGAGAGCACGAAGGTGGTGATCAATGGGGTGTACGAGGTGAAAATGATGTATTTGAATCAGTAAGGGGAACGGTGTTTTAGGCGGGAGGTCATCTCGGATTTCCGCTTAAACCCAAAGCGACACAATTTTTAAGCACAAAGGACACAAAGGCAGCACAAAGGACACAAAGTTAGACGTTGACGGTCTTTGTGTCCTTTGTGCTGCCTTTGTGTCCTTTGTGCTAATTTTTCTTTGTGATCCTTTAGGGAAGGTATTAAGCCTTTCTGAAACCCATAATCATGTACAATTCTCCCAAAATTGTATAACGCTTCTGCTTGTAGATGTAGTGAACTTTGTAGAGTCAAAACCAATATTCACTATGTCAACCATCACGCAATCACCCACCAAGAATAGCACAATCGTCGCTAAAACCAACCTACCCGTACTGGGCATGAGTTGTGCGGCTTGTGCGGGGAGCATCGAGTCTGTGCTGCGCAGCCTGCCGGGTATTTCAAGTGCGGAGGTCAATTTCGCATCCCAAACCGTTCAAATAAACTACAATCAGGAAGTCATCACTTTGCCGGAAATGCAAAAGGCCGTGCAATCCTTTGGCTATGATTTGATCATTCAGGAAGAAAACGCCACCGAGCAGCAGGCTGAAATCCAGGAAATTCAGTTCCAAAAATTGCAACGCAAGACCATCGGTGCCATGATCCTTGCCTTGCCAACGGTGATCATCGGGATGTTTTTTATGAACATGCCCTATGCCAACTGGATCATGCTGGGCCTTTCTTTACCTGTATTGATCTTTTTTGGCCAGGACTTTTTCCGCAACGCCTGGCGGCAGGCCCAACATGGCAAAGCCAATATGGATACCCTGGTAGCCATGAGTACTGGAGTCGCCTTCATTTTTAGCACCTTCAATACGATTTATCCAGCTTATTGGCACCAAAGGGGCTTACATCCACACGTGTATTTTGAAGCTGCAGTAGTGATCATTGCCTTCATCCTTCTGGGGAAACTGCTGGAGGAAAAAGCCAAAGGCCAAACCTCCTCCGCGATTAAAAAATTGATCGGGCTCCAACCCAAAACCATCCGCATTATCCGCGATGGGGCGGAAAAGACCATTCCCATTGCTGAGGTGCAAATCGACGATGTCGTGCTGGTGCGCCCCGGCGAAAAAATTGCTGTAGACGGTGTAGTCATTCAAGGCAGCTCCTTTGTGGACGAAAGTATGCTCAATGGCGAGCCGCTGCCCATTGAAAAACAAACTTCGGATCGGGTATTTGCGGGCACTTTGAATCAAAAAGGCAGTTTACAGTTTCGGGCAGAAAAAGTAGGTAGCCAAACCCTTTTGGCCCAAATCATTCAAACCGTTCAGGAAGCCCAGGGCAGCAAAGCTCCGGTTCAACGACTGGTGGATAAAATTGCGGGTATTTTTGTGCCTGCGGTCATTGGTATTGCCCTGCTGAGCTTCGGGCTCTGGATGATTTTTGGCGGAGAAAATGCCTTTACCTACGCACTGTTGGCCTTTGTTACGGTACTGGTCATTGCTTGCCCTTGCGCCTTGGGACTCGCCACGCCAACTGCAATTACAGTCGGTGTGGGTAAAGGTGCCGAGAACCATATCCTGATCAAGGACGCGGAAAGTTTGGAAATTGCCCACCGGGTCAATGCCGTAGTGCTGGACAAAACGGGTACCATCACCGAAGGCAAGCCGGAGGTTTTGGCCTGGCATTGGGTCAGTCAAAATCCGCTACACCAGGCCTTGCTTTTTTCCATTGAAAACCAATCGGAGCACCCACTGGCCGATGCCATCCTGCGAAAATTGGAGCAAGAGGGGGTTTCGGAAAAACTGCCACTGGACAAATTTGAAAGCATTACCGGCCAAGGTGTAGAAGCGACTTATCAAGGTCAGCAATACTGGGTGGGCCATGAAAAAATGACCGAAGGTCGCGGCATTGTCCTTTCAACCGAGATCAAAACAATGGCGGAACTTTGGCGGGAAAAGGCCTATACGGTCATTTTTTTCGCTGGTGCCGATGCAGGCATTCTGGCGGTAGTGGCCATGGCCGACCCCATCAAGCCCAAATCGTCCGCTGCGGTAGCACAACTACAGGCACAAGGCATTGAGGTCTACATGCTCACTGGTGATAATCCACAAACCGCTGCGGCAATCGCCCAGCTCGCAGGTATCGCGCACTATCAAGCCGAGGTGATGCCCAACGACAAGGCGGGATTTGTACAAAAATTACAGGCAGAAGGCAAAATTGTAGCCATGGTTGGCGATGGCATCAATGACTCGCCTGCCCTCGCGCAAGCGGACATCAGCATCGCCATGGCCAAGGGGACGGATATTGCCATGGATGTGGCGTCTATCACCCTGATGCGCTCCGATTTAAGTGCATTGCCACAGGTGTTTCACTTGTCAAAACGCACGGTGCGGACCATTCGCCAGAACCTTTTTTGGGCCTTCATTTACAACCTGATCGGGATTCCGATTGCTGCCGGGATTTTGTATCCAGCCACCGGGTTTTTACTCAATCCAATGTTGGCGGGTCTGGCCATGGCGCTTAGCTCGGTATCAGTAGTCACCAATAGTCTGAGGCTGAAACGACTGAAATTATGATTTTTTCAACCAAAACCTTTTTCCAATGGAAGAAAAGAAGTTTAAAACCAACATCAAGTGTATGGGCTGTGTGGCCCAATTTACCCCCTTTATTCAAGATGAGGAAGGGGTAGAATCCTGGGAAGTGGATACTACCAGTCCCGACAAAATCCTGACCGTAAAAGGGGATATTTCTGTGGAGGAAGTAAGAGCCCTGGTCGTGGAGGCCGGATTTGAGGTAAAAGAAGTCATTGCCGCTTGATTCATTGCAACTGTCAGTTTGGTGCCAAAAGGCCCAGGCTGGCAGTTCGTGCTTAGCGCTGATAAATCAGTGAATTTTACAACTTTGTGTTGAACTTGTGTAATGCTTTTGAGTGGATAGCAGCGTAATTTTATTGTGCGGAAAATTCTTTTCGAATTCAAACACAAAAAATGAAAAAGACAAGCTCGTTCTTCATCGCTTTTGCAGCCTTGATTTTGCTTAGCCAATGCGATACTGCGGCGCCCCTGGATCTCAGCAGCAATTCTTCCCGCGCAAAAATCATCACCGAATTAATGGACAATGATTCTTACCGCTCGGAAGTGATGTATTCCATGCAGACCAAGCACCCTGAGGCCATGCTTACCAATGTTTTAATGACTGCCAAAAACAACGACCAGATTCGGTCAGATCTAATGGACAAAATGATGGAAATGGGCAAGGAGGATTCCTCCGTGTTCAAAATGATGATGAATAAATCAATGGCGATGTGCAACGAGGACCAGGCCATGTGCAAAATGATGATGGAGTCTATGCAAGAAAATCCAAATGTGATGAAAAACATGCAGGACATGCACGGAATGAAAATGATTACAAAAAAATAAGCCCTTAAAATAAAACAGCCCCAAATCTTTTAAAAGATTGTTCTAAAAAATTCCGTTTGGCGCACTTTTATCAATTTGTCAGGTTGGCTAAACGGCATCAGGGACATAGGGGTTTTCCAACCTTCCGCCTATGGCCAACGAAATGGTACACGAGCCTGTTCCCCGTTGATTGATAAAAGAGAAGGTCGCTGAACGGAGTTTTTTAGCACCACTAAAAAACGTCGACCTAGTGCATGGAGCTCATGATATAAAGATTATCCTGAATCCCAAATCCCAATCCATGCTTTGCTACGTATATTTGTGCAGTACCATAACACATGAAAAAAGCAAGCATCTGGATTCTTTTACTGGTTTATCTTACGGCCTCCTGTGTGGAGCTCCTGCCAGTATTGAAGGATACGCTTGCGCACCTTTTTTGGCACCATCATCACCTGGAACACGTGCACCATGGCGACGAAGACCATACTCACGTAGCAGAAGAAATCGTCCAGTTGTTGAATCTGGATCACGGAGCTACCACAGCCATTTCGGAATCACCCGACTATAAATTCACTTTATCGCTGCACTTAATTGCACCGACCATCGTTTTCAAAACGCGCAGATTAGGTTGTATTCAACAAGTTCCCATCCCACTTTATTCTTTTTCTTGGTCATTGGGTGTAGGGAACGCAGTTTTCCAACCACCAGAGCTCGCCTAAGGATTTATCACACTACTGGACATTTTTGTTTTTCAGGCACGAAGGACATGAATAGCCCCTGGCTTCAGCCTGGGGTGGTCGTAAGACCATCAAATCTGGGCTTCAGCCCTACTCTGAAAATTAAGGCTTTGGCTAAAGCCCAAACAAGAGGGCTCTCCATGACCCCAGGCTGAAGCCTGGGGCTATTCATGTCCTCCGAGTCCAATAGTGTGCGTATTCCCCATTTTTCTTTATCCATCATGTCTGCCTGCCCAGCGAAGGGACCAGGCTGGACCTTGCTTTTTTAACTTTCTAGCGCAGGTACATCCGCACAGAAGTGCTGTACCTGGCTTGCCCAAGCTATTTTGATCATGAAAAAACGATATTACCCAAAAACGATGCTATTGGGTTTGCTCCTGTTGTTGCATACCGGTTTACTTTGTGCACACGACATCATCGGGCGGGTGCTCAATGCCCAAACGGGAGAAGCCATCGCCGGCGCCACCATTTTTATTCCGGCGCTACAAACGGGTACCACCACCAATGAATTGGGGGCCTTCAGCATCAAAGACCTAGACGGCGATCAATACGAATTGAGCATTTCTTTTGTGGGCTTTTTGACCCAAAATGTGCAGGCAAATACCAGCGAACCGCTGGACATTCGCCTGGAGCCTACGGTGCTCGACCTAAGTGAATTCGTGGTAAACAATCAGCGGGATCTGGGCAAAACCATGACCCTGATCAACAAAATTGACCTGGAATTGCGCCCCACCCGTTCCTCACAGGACGTACTGCGGATGATCCCCGGACTCATCACTGCCCAACATGCGGGTGGAGGCAAAGCTGAACAAATTTTTTTGCGCGGCTTTGACATTGACCACGGCACCGACATTCGGGTTACGGTAGATGGCATGCCGGTCAATATGGTCAGCCACGCCCACGGGCAAGGTTATGCTGATTTGCATTTTTTAATCCCCGAGCTGATCGACAATGTCGATTTTAACAAAGGGCCATACTATACCCAACAAGGCGACTTCACCACTGCGGGTTATGCCAATTTCAATACCCGCAATGCCCTGTCGCGCAGTTCCATCAAACTGGAAACCGGGCGATTCGATACCTACCGGGCCGTCGGACTTTTGGATTTATTGGGTAAAAATGCCGGTAGCCAGCAAAATGCTTATTTCGGCTCCGACCTTACCTTCAGCAATGGGCCTTTTGAAAGTCCCCAAAATTTCAACCGCATCAACCTGATGGGCAAATACCACGGTTTGATTGGCTCAGATCAGGTGCTTACTGTTTCTTTATCTACTTTCAGCAGCCGTTGGGAAGCATCGGGGCAGATTCCAGATCGTGCGGTGCGCAGTGGCCTCATCAGCCGCTTTGGTGCCATCGACGACAACGAAGGGGGCAATACCAGTCGAACCAACGCGAACATTCAACTGCTCAAAACCCTGGATAATGGCGATGTATTGCGTAACCAGTTTTTTTACGTCAAAAACAAGTTTCAACTCTTCTCCAATTTTACCTTTTTCCTCAATGACCCGGTCAATGGGGACGAAATTCGCCAAACTGAAGATCGGGACATTTTTGGCTACAACCTTTCGTACAGCGCAGAACGTAAACTTGGTGGCATGTCCTTACGCACAGAAGCGGGCTTAAACATCCGCTACGACAAAACCAAGGGAACCGACCTCGCCCATACCCGCCGGCGCAATACCCTCATTAGTTATGCAGCACTGGGGGATATTGACCAGCTGAATGCGGCGCTCTACGTGGATGAAGTATTGAAGCTGAGTGACCGCTTTACAATCAATGCCGGCTTGCGTTTTGACCAGTTCAGCTTTGGCTACGTCAACTTGCTGGACAGCCTGTATGACCACCCTGTGGTAGCTGCCAATACCGTCAGCCCCAAGTTGAATTTTTATTACAATGCCAGTCCGAGTGTGCAGGTTTACCTCAAGTCGGGCCTTGGCTTTCATTCCAATGATGCGCGGGTGGTGGTTCCTCAAAATGGGGTTGAAATCCTGCCCAAAGCTTACGGCGTGGATTTTGGCGCTTTTGTCAAACCTCTCCCCAATCTGTTCTTGAATGTTGCAGCCTGGTTTCTTGACCTGGATCAGGAGTTTGTGTACGTGGGCGACGAGGCCGTAGTTGAACCCTCGGGCAAAACGCGCCGCTATGGTCTTGATCTATCGGCGCGGTACCAGGCAACGAAGTGGTTGTTTGTAGACCTGGACATGAACTACACCCGGCCGCGTAGCCGGGAAGCGGCCGAAGGTGAGAACTTCATTCCATTGGCACCTACCTTCACCAGCATTGGCGGCCTTACCACCAAATTTGCGAAAGGCTTGAACGGCAGTATCCGCTACCGTCATGTTGCCGATCGTCCGGCCAACGAAAACAATACCGTAACGGCCTTGGGATACACACTGCTGGATGGCGGCCTCACTTACACCGCCCGCAAAGCGGAGTTCGGTTTGTCATTCGAAAACATCCTGAATGTAGACTGGAATGAGGCGCAGTTTGATACGGAAAGTCGCTTGTTCAATGAGCCGAATTCGGTATCGGAATTGCATTATACGCCGGGGACGCCGTTTTTTGCGAAGGTGAGTGCGACGTTCTTTTTTTAAGACAACTTCCTATAAATTAAGTGAAGCCCGGCAGACGAATGGAACGTTTGCCGGGCTTTTTAAATAAATGCGTGAATCATGTAACTGACCAATGAAGTTGTGTAACACTTTTGGGTAGCAAAGCCCCTAATTTTATTGCACAAGAAATTTTGTACAAATCAGTAGTTATGATCCAGAATACTGACGAGTCACCAAATCAAAAAAGTATCCCTACCTGGTCAAAATGAACAAAAAAATAGTAACAAAATGAACCCATACAAATTATTTGCCTCTACAAAGGTTGGCGCGCTAGCATTGAAAAATCGCATTGTCATGGCTCCAATGACCCGATGCCGGGCCATTGGAAACATCCCCAATGACTCAATGGCACTTTATTACCAACAACGTGCTACGGCTGGTTTAATCATCACCGAAGGTACATCCCCTTCGGTAAATGGCTTGGGCTATGCTCGTATTCCGGGTATTTTTAGCGAAGCGCAGATACTCGGTTGGAAGAAGGTAACCGCAGCGGTACATAAAAGCGGTGGCAAGATTGTTATTCAATTGATGCACACGGGAAGAATAAGCCACATGCTGAATATGCCACAGGGTACGGAAATAGTAGCACCTTCTGCCAAAGCAGCAACTGGACAAATGTGGACCGATGCCAAAGGATTGCAGGACTACCCCATTCCTAAAGCAATGACTACAGAAGATATTGTAGCGACCCAAGCCGAGTATGTGGCCGCCGCAAAGAATGCCATTGAAGCAGGATTTGATGGCGTTGAACTGCACGGTGCCAACGGGTATTTGCTGGAAGAATTTTTATCGCCTGTCAGCAATGTGCGCACCGATAAGTATGCTGGCAGCATTGAAAATCGTTGCCGCTTTGTACTAGAAGTGGCAAGCGCTGTCGCAGCTGCTATTGGCAAAGAGAAAACGGGCATTCGCTTATCGCCCTATGGTGTTGCGAGTGACATGCCAAATTATCCTGAAATTGATTCAACTTACGACTACCTCTCAAAAGAACTCAATAATTATATTCACCTTGTTGACCATTCTTCAATGGGTGCCCCTACTGTGCCGATAGAAATAAAAGAACTGATTCGTACAAACTTCAAAAACACCCTGATTATTTGCGGTGGTTTTGACAAAGAAAGTGCAGAAGCAGCTATTGAAAGTGGTTTGTGTGACCTGGTAGGATTCGGCCGACCATTTATCAATAACCCTGATTTGGTAGAACGATTGGAAAACAATGAGGAATTATCGCAAGACCTTAAAACGGAGTTATTCTACACTGCGGACAAAAATGGCTATACCGATTACCCCAATTTCACAACGCCAGAGGTGCTTCAAATTCAATAAGCCATGAAAATTTTTCTGATCACAGCAAGCATCCTCATTTCATTGTTTGTGCTATTTCAAATTTACACCACCATGTCTACTCATAAAACAGAAACTCAGGCCTACCAGGTAATTCGTGTTGAGAAAAATTTTGAAATTCGATACTACCCGGTGGCAATGATGGCCATGATTTCGTCTACCTCAAAGTCTTACCGCGACTTGGGGAGCTCAGGATTTGGAAAATTGGCAAAGTATATTTTCGGAGGAAATGATGAAAAGAAACAAATAGCCATGACCTCGCCAGTACACATGGACATTAACGACACCACTTCCACCATGGCATTTGTGCTCCCCTCAGGCTATAACCAGGATGATTTACCAAAACCCAACGACAGCAGCATAGCCATTAGGGCATCAGAACCCGAATTTGTTGCTGCAGTGAAATTTGGCGGTTTTGCTTCTACTGACAGGATAAACAAGCACATCGCAATCCTCCAGGAGTCCTTAAAGGAGGCAGGCCTATCTCACCATGGAAATTTTCGCTTCCTGGGATACAACCCACCCTATCAAATCTTTGGCAGAAGGAATGAAGTGATTGTTGCGCTCAATGAGCGTGAACTAAACCTGGCTAAACATTGAATAACTGGTAACCAAATAACAATTTATGAAAAAGGCAAAAAAAGCAGCAGCTCCAAAGGCACTTTCTCCTGCTAAAGAAAAGATTGCAGAAGTCATGCATGAATTTAAAGAAGGTGAACTTCACTCGGGGAAAAGTGATACCATCGTCACCGATCGCAAACAGGCAATTGCGATTGCACTCAGTGAAGCGAGTGAGGTGGAAGCCGAAACCCCTAAAAAAAACGATTGAGTGCATGCCTTCTAATTTGGGGCAGGTGAAAGTAAAATAAATCCAGACTGACCGGAAAATGGACGGGTAATTTTACCTTC
This sequence comes from Haliscomenobacter sp., assembly GCF_965225875.1. Classification (GTDB taxonomy): domain Bacteria; phylum Bacteroidota; class Bacteroidia; order Chitinophagales; family Saprospiraceae; genus Haliscomenobacter. Next base: position 4,062,401 of record NZ_CBDDBS010000002.1, read on the forward strand.
GTATCCAAATTACAGTCATGAAATGGATCACCCGCGAACGCCCGAAAATCGACCGCATTGCCTGCCCCTGGCTGATTAAAAACTTTGTGGACGCAGAGGCAGTATTCATCTACGTGCCCGAAGCTGAAGTGCTTGTTAAAGCGGAGGAATTGAATGCGATCCCTTTCGATATCCCCAACGTGGAATATTCGCACGAAGGCGAGTTGTGTACCTTCGATTACATCCTGAAAAAACACCAGTTAAGCGACCCCGCTTTGCAGCAACTGGCCGTCATTGTGCGGGCTGCCGATACCGACCATTTTGCGCTGGCTCCGCAGGCGGCAGGACTATGGGCTATTTCGGCCGGCTTGGCCTACAATATCCAGGATGACCACCAACTCCTGGAAGTTGGCATGCTGTTGTACGACGCCCTGTATACCTGGGTCAAATACCTCCAGCATGAAAAACATACGGGCGACCCGGTAGAACAACTCTTGCTGCAAATGGTGGAAAAGTACATTAGTGAAAAATCGGCAACAAAGCAGCGCATTCCCGCCTGGGCTAAGGAGCTCAAAGAAACCATTCAGGACTATGTGGACACCAATTTCAGTTTGAGTTTAAAAGACATTTCGCAGGAACTGGACCTACACCCAGCCTACGTGTCAAGGGCTTTTTCCAAGTATTTTGACAACCTTTCTTTTGGTGAGTACATCCGCAAGTTGCGCATCGAAAAAGCGGTGCAACTGCTGGAAACGACGGGCATGTCCTTGACCGAAATTGCCTATATCACCGGCTTTTCCGATCAGAGCCATTTCAACCGCATTTTTAAAAAACATTTGGGCGTGCAGCCCTCTGTTTATCGAAAATTACTGCAAAAAGGTAAAACGGATGCTAGTGATTAAATTTGTTCTATTCTTCCTGAGTGCAGCTTGCTTATCTTGCAGGTAAAAATGGCTTATCCTTCCTTTCGCGAAGCCTTCCAAGTCTGGCTCAAAGTGGCGATGTACAGCTTCGGCGGCCCCGCCGGACAAATCGCGGTGATGCACAAATACATCGTAGAAGACAAAAAATGGCTCGGAGAAAACCGCTTCCTGCATGCCCTCAATTATTGTATGCTATTACCCGGCCCCGAAGCGCAGCAATTGGCTACTTACATTGGCTGGTTGATGCACAAAACCCGGGGTGGCTTGTTAGCTGGGGGCTTATTTGTATTGCCAGGTTTTTTGTCTATTCTGGTTTTGAGCATTTTGTACGCGTTGTGGAAAGACCTGACCTTTGTTCAGGGCATTTTTTACGGCATCAAACCTGCCGTGCTGGCGGTGGTGGTGGGTGCAGTCATCAAAATTGGCAAACGGGCACTCAAAAACGAGGTCATGGTGGGCATTGCCGTTTTGGCCTTCATTGCCATCTTTTTCTTCAAAATCTCCTTTCCCTACATTGTTTTGGCAGCGGGACTGCTGGGCTATTTCGGAGGGAAAATCTGGGAAGAAAAATTCTACGTGATCAAAGGCCACGCCGACGTAAAAAATAGCGAAATGGGTTTGATCGACTCCTACATCCAGGCAGAACGGCCTACTTTGGTCAAAACGCTGGGGGTGGCTCTGTTTTGGCTGGCCATGTGGTTGGTTCCGGTTGTAGCCTTGTTTTTGATTTTGGGGAGCGAAAACGTGTTCACCAAGGAAGCACTGTTTTTTAGCCAATCCGCTATCGTCACCTTTGGGGGCGCGTACTCGGTATTGGCCTACATCTCCCAGAAGGCGGTAGAAACTTATGCCTGGTTACAACCCGGCGAAATGTTGGATGGGCTGGGTATGGCCGAAACTACGCCGGGTCCACTCATTCAGGTAGTGCAATTTGTCGGTTTTATGGGCGCTTTTCGCAATGCAGGTAGCCTCGATCCGATTTTGGCTGGGGTACTCGCCTCGGTGTTGGTCACCTGGGTAACTTATTTGCCTTCCTTCTTGTTCATATTTACAGGAGCGCCCTACATCGAATACCTGCGAGGCAACAAATCACTGAGCACCGCACTTTCGGGCATAACTGCGGCGGTAGTGGGGGTGATTTTGAACCTGGGGATTTGGTTCAGTTTGCATACTTTATTCGCTCAGGTAAATGAAGTGAGTGCAGGGCCATTGCACATTCCTGCTCCGGTGTGGAATACCGTTGAGTGGGGGGCGGTGATCATTACTTTGGCTGCCTTGTTTTTTTCTTTTCGTTTGAAATGGGACATGTTGCGTACCATCGGTATTTGTATAGTCTTGGGACTGATTTTCAAATTTTTCGTAACTATTTAGCAGCCGCCTGCGGAGGTTTTTTATTTTATACCACTAAGACACTAAGGCACAAAGACATTAAGCGCAAAAATGTTGCCTCTTCGTGTCTTTGTGCCTTAGTGTCTTCGTGGTGAAAAATCCCTCCGCAGGCGGCTGCTAAATAGTTACAATTTTTCATTCTTTAAAATCAACTGTTGTGGATCGAAGTACTTTTCTCAAAAACACAGCCATTCTGGGCACGGCTTCGCTGCTGCCAAACAATTCCGTTTTTGCCAACAATGTCAGCGAAAATGGAATCGACAAACTGGTGGATGCCGATGGCAATTTTGCCCTGCAAGCCCTGCCCTACAAAGAAACTTTCCTCGAACCCTACATGGATGAAGAAACGGTGCACCTCCACTACACCTTTCACCACGGCGGCGCAGTAAAAGGAGCCAACAAAGACCTACAAATGATCCGTAAGGCCCTGGATGAAAACAACGTGGAGACTGTGGATTATTGGACCAAAAAATTGTCTTATCACTTATCCTCGCACATCCTGCACACCATCTTTTGGACGAATTTGACCAATAAAAAAACCGAGCCAGGAGGGGAGTTACTGAAAAAAATTGAACGCGATTTTGGCTCTTACGACAAATTAAAACTACTCATTTCCAAAACCTCCAAAGACGTGGACGGCAATGGTTGGGGCATCCTGGGCTATCTTCCCTATACCGATAAACTCACAGTTTTGCAATGCGAAAACCACGAAAAATTGACCCAATGGGGCGTCATTCCACTGTTGGTGATTGATGTGTGGGAACATTCCTATTACCTGAAATACCGCAACAAACGCGCCGATTTTGTGGACAACCTCTTTAGTATTTTGAATTGGGACAATGTGGCGCAGCGATACAACACAGGGTTGAAGTTGATAAAATAAGGGAATTCCAGGCTGTTGTTGGGCTAAGTGGCTGGGACTGCAATAATTAAAAGCACTGAATTTATGCTTTTTCAAAACCCTTGATTATATTTGTTTGTCCCTCCCCCTTTTCCATCAACCCATTGGAAACCAATTTGGCATGAACTCCATGGTCCCAAACACCGAACCCGAGGTCGGGGATGAACTCCCTTTGGCTTCCCGCCGCGCTTTTTTGAGCTGGTTAGCATTAATCGGGGTGAGCTTACCGGTAAGTTCCTTGTTGGCTGACCCGAGCACGGCCCTGTTTTTTTCTGAAGATGACCTCCCGCCAATCGATGGGCAGGTCAACCTCAGCATCTTCCGACCGCAGGATTTGCTGCACCTGAAAATGTCTTTCCTCAATTTTAAAAAAGGCACTGGCAACCAGTTGGAACGCAGCGGGGGTGATGCTTTTTTGGCCGTCTTTTTCCAACCACAAAGTATTGCCGAGCAGGCTTTCGATCAACTTGAAACCAGACAATACCCTGCCGCGGCCTTTTTATCTGGCCCCAGCCGCCTGGTCTTCAAAATCCCCGCCAATATTACTACCATTTCGCTAACCGCAGAAAAAATACTCGACTGGAGCAAGTACGAGTTGGTGGTGAATGGCCGGGCTTTGGCAGCCAACAAGTTCATCCTCTCTGGAGCTCACTTCAATACCGGGCAAGTCCGCCCCAATGCCAACCTCAACGCCAACAACCTCACCCTGAACACTCGAGCCAACAAGGTATTGAGCAATTACCAGCAAAGCCAAAATCTGAGCTCCGCCAAACTGCGCACCCAGCGGCAGAATGAAACCTACCGCCTGGCCAGCGAAGAGCAATTGGAAGATTTGATCAAAGAAACCTTCAAAAATACCCCCAGCAGTGTCAATCCCCGTTCCATTCGGATGGGGGAGCCCGATCAAAATGAAACCGCCATCGAATTGCCCTGGCGGGTCATTTTGTCGCCAAACCAGTTTGCAGGTTTTGCCCACGACCACAAACTGCGCCTCTTTGCCGAATTTGTCAATGCCAACAAGGGCAAACCCACCCAGTTTGAAGTGTACGAAATGTGGCATACCCGCCTGGGTATGCGTACCGCCAAAGGCATCGACGAAAGTGAGGCTGCGCGAAAAATCCTGACTCTGCGCGCCATCTGGGCCTATGGCATCAATGAAGATTACAGCAAATTGCCGAGTGCTGACCCCAATTTTAAAACTGCCCTCTCGAACGACGATCGCCACCAGATTGTGCACAAAAGCAGCAATTGGAATATCCCCAATTATACGCCACAATCCATTGAAGTCAATCGACTGATGTTGAGTGCGCTGGGCGGCTGGCTCGACAGCAATTTCACCCCGCCCTCCTACGCTGCGCTTAACCTGATCAAATGGTCGCACTTGGCTACCATGGGCCGCGATCACTACGTGGAGGTAGTCAAGGAAGGCTATGTATTGCCTTTTGGACACCGCGCCGCTTATGTGAAAATTACAGAAAGGAAAACGGATTCCGGCTTTGCGCTCAACCGCACCCGCGAGTTTGTGATCATTTCCGAGGCAGAGAAAAAATACCCGGGCGATACCTTTATGGCCTTCCCTTTCCGCCAGATTCGCATCCATACCCTGATCACGCCGAATATGGATCAGCCCGTCAAGGCCTTTGAAAAATCAGTAACGGCCGACAAGTCCAACTTTGCGATTGCAGTCGGCGGCAAAGGCTTTCCTTTCAAAATGAGTGGAGTGGACCCGGAAGGGCGGGAGATCGATTTTGAACTCCCCCTGGTATTTGTAGGGACCAACGTGGTTGGCAAAGCCAATAAAAGCACCCTCGACAAACTCCTCCAGCAATACAACGCCTATGCTTTTATACAAAGTCAGGGCGTGCAGCCAAGTACCCGGGCTGGGATTCGAGGTCAAAAAATGGCCATTGCCAGTAGCCTGGTACCGGGAGATACCAGTTTTGAAGTAGACCAGATCCAGTTTGGCGTGCAGTATCTGGAAAGTAGCCCCACGGGTTTTTACCCCAAGATCAGCAGTATTGACCTGCACGAGCCCGCTTACGAATCCCTTACGGGTAAAAAAGAGACCGTAACGGTGCAACTGGTGGACGATACCCAGGAAAGCAACAAAGGCCAGGTATTTGCCAAAGCCAACAGCTCGATCAACCTGGATTTTGCCGGGAATGCCGACAAAGCCGGAGGCGCCTTGGTGCCCAATTTTCAACTCACGGGTTTGTCCAAAATTCAGGGCGCGGTAGGTGGTGATTTGAACGAAATCCAAAACCTGAATTTTAACCCAGCCAATTTTTTTAAGCCAAACGGGCAAGCCGAAGCCAAGTTGTTTGGGGTAGTGCCCCTCTCTGGCTTGATGAAAAAAATGAATCTGAATGTAGAAGGCTATGTGTCCGACATCAAAACTGCCGTCAGCAAAGTTGAAGATGCACGAGCGAAACTGGAACAGGCCAAGGAAAGTGGCGGGGCAGCATTGGAAACGGCCAAAAATGCCCTGAGCGCCGAAAGCGCCGCCTTGCAGGACAAAATGAGCAAATACGCGGCCAAAATGCCCGTGTTTAAAAACGTGGAATTGCCCGACAAGGTGGTGACCCAAATGCTTTGGAATGGCGAAACCGAGCCAGAATACAAACTCGCAGGTGGTTTGCTTACCTTAAAATCAAACACGCCGACCGAAACCATCAAAATCAATACGGCCATCAGCCGCCCGCGCAATGGGGCTGCGCCTACTTTTACTACCAGCTCTTCAATCAACAATTTCAATGTCTTGCTTGCGGGCATCATTCAGGTCAATTTTAAAAAGGTCGGTTTTTCGGTCAATAGCCAGGCCAAAACCGACATCAGTGTGGACATGCAAGCGGAACCCATGAGTTTCCTGGGGCCACTTTCTTTCCTCAACGACCTGAAAAACCTCATTCCTGCTGATGGTTTCAGCGATCCACCCTTCCTGGACGTGACGAGTGGCGGGGTAAAAACCGGGTATACCCTCGCCGTGCCCGACCTTTCGCTGGGCGCTTTTATGTTGCGCAACATCAGCCTGGGTGCCATGGTGAATTTGCCTTTTACAGGTTCACCGATGAGTCTGCGTTTCAATTTTTGTGAACGACACCAGCCCTTTACCCTCACGGTTTCGGCTTTGGGTGGTGGTGGATTTTTTGGGCTGGAGCTAGACTTAAAAGGCCTGCGCTCCCTGGAAGCTGCCCTGGAATTTGGTGCTGCCGTGGCCCTCAACCTGGGCGTAGCCAGTGGTGCCGTATCGGTCATGGCGGGCATTTATTTCAAAATGACCATCGACAATGGCAACTCCGTCACCAGTCTTACGGGTTATGTGCGCATCAATGGAGCTTTGAGCGTGCTGGGTTTGATCACGGTCTCGGTGATGTTCTATCTGGGTCTCGAATACAATGTCAGCACGGGCAAAGCCTGGGGTGAAGCAATTTTGATGGTAAAAGTGGAAGTCCTGTTCTTCTCCAAAACCGTCTCCTTGACCACCCGCCGCGAATTCGCTGGATCGGGGGCTGACCCCACCTTCGGCATGATGGTTAGCAAGGATGACTGGAATAACTACTGGGATGCGTTTGGATGAAGTTGAGAAGTTGAGGGTTGAGAAGTTTAGGCTACCGCGAGCGACTTGGACAAGGACATTGTCAAAATCGCTGCGGTAGCCCAAACTTCTCAACTCCTCAACTCCTCAACTAATTTTCTTTAACTCTTCATCACTCTTCATATGCCTCAGCAATTCATTTTCACCGCCCTGCCCTGGAAAAACCCCAAAACCGGGCAAATGATGATCTCCGCTCACGTCAGTATTCAATTGAGCTCGACGACGGAGACAACCCTGCAAAGTTTCCCCGACCTCCTCAAATGGCCCCGCCTGATGGAGCAAGGGCGTTTTACCCTATATTTCAACGATGACAAACAATACAAGGTCGATCTGGAGGTAAAACTCGATCGCGACAACTACGAGCAATTGTTCAATTCGGGGATAAAAGTCCGTTCCTACCAGCCTGAAGACCTGGGTAAACTCACCCTCAATTCTTTTCCAGAAAAACACATCGCGAGTTTTGTTCAAGACCTCTACAAAAAGGTGGGTAACCAAAAAGTACAAACTCTGCCCGATGAAAACTTCCTGAGCAGCGAAGTCAAAGAACTAAGCGACATCAGCGAGTACGAACTGGTGATGGATTTTCAAAAAAAGCGCCCTCCGTACAGCGAAGCCGATTTTGTCCAATACCGCCCCACCGGGCAATCGCGCATCAAAAGGCAATTGTCGGTGTACAAAGCCATGCCTTTTTCGCCTACCCCCAATCCCCAAACCGATTTTGCCCAAGTCCGCATTTTTAACGATGCCAGCAACAAAAAAAACATCAGGGGACAACTGCCGGAAATCAGAAGACCCGATTTTGAATACCACGACATCCTGGCGGTTTTATCCTCCCATCCCGATTTGTTGCGGCGCTTTGGGCTGGTGATCGATTTGGTGGTGCCGGAAAAAGCGTTGAAAGATATACCCAGTACGGGTTTTGTACGCGTGGCGCCCGAAAGGATGAACTTCAACTCCGACACCAAAATTTCCTGTCCTGCAACGGCTTATCAATTGACTCCCGCTGGTTTTTACGCCCAATCCCGCCCCGAAAGCAGTATTGATAAGGGTTGCCTCAAAATCAACAGCGCCGATTTTGCCATTGTACAAATCGACGCCAACGGCGCAGCCCTGAAACTGGCCCAACAAATGGACAACCTCATGCAACTCAAGGGCAAGCAGGCGCTGAACTTTTACAACGGCAACAACTACAGTGGATCGGTCAAAATAAGTCCGCAAAACCTGCTCGACTACGAAAATGAAAAGCCGCGCGAAGCGGGGTTACCAGCCCTGCGCAGCGCTGGACTGGCCGTAGTGCGCAATGGACTGGCCGCCCAACTCAACAAAAAATGGGTCAATGCTTATGCCTTTAGCGAAAAATTTTTGAAAACTGCGCCCGAAACCAAAGAGTTTAAAGCCGATAAAACGGTGTTCGTCCTGCCTGCTGTGCCCACCAATCTGCTTTATGCCGACGACCTGGTGCAAGGCTACCGCATGGACATTCAGGCGGGCGGAAAATGGTACTCCCTGCACCGCCGCCTCGACGAATACGTGCTCGACCCCGAGGGCAAAAACATCCGTTTGAAAGACAATGTGGAGGACGAAGGTTTTATCCAGTTGTCGGTCACCCAGGATACGCAAGACAAAACCCAGTTGCGTGTAGGTGAAGTGCTGGCGCGCTGGGAGGGTTGGAGCCTCTCGGTACCCCGCCCCGGCAAAGCCTTGAACAACCCTCGCCCCGGAACCAGTGAGGTAGACGATTCCACCAAGGACAAGTATCTTTTGCCCAAAGATTTTAAAAATTTCCGTCTGCAAATCAAAAGCAATTTGGTCAAAGGCACCTTGCCCAAGCTGCGTTTTGGCAACAAATACCGCATCAAAATCCGCACCGTGGACCTCGCAGGCAACAGCCTCAGCCACGAGCAAACCCCGGAGAACCCTGGCCTTACCATCAGTCCTGAAATCACTTACCAACGCTTCGACTCGCTACCCACCCCGGCACTAGTTCTGGGCAACGAACAACGCGATGGGGAATCGATGGAGCGGATGGTGGTGCGCAGCAACGGCAATGTCAGTGCCGTGGATTACGAGCGCAACAACCTCATCACAAAGGAACTCCCGGGAGCTTATCCGCCCTACTCCGAGCGGCACATCAAGGCGCCCCGGGCAGCCCAATTGTTGGTTGAACAGCACGGTCTGTTTGACAAACCCATGAGTGAACCCAGCCGGCGTCAGGATGTATGGAACTGGATCGACAAAAAAGACCAGGAATTCAATAACCCCAGTGATTTTACCAAAGTTTCGCGCAGTTTCATCGCCCTGAAAGAGCGGGAAGCCAGCAATCTGGAGCTGGAGTACATCGCCGACCCGATGGCGATGGGCATCGTATTTTGCCTCGACCCAGAATCGCCGCGCCGCAACCTGACCGACAGCTGGACGCGGGGCAAACCACATTTTTTCAGTTTTTACCAAAAAGGCGAAATCAGTGATCCTGCCACCTTGCCCGCACTGACTTACGAGCAATGGCAAACGCCCAAATCCCTGCGTATCCGCCTGGAAGAAAACACGGGCAACGCCATCAAAGCGCCGGTATGGGACGATGAGCGCCGCATCCTCACGGTGTATTTGCCCAAGGGTGAAATGGCCGTGCTCCGCTATGCCAGCTTTTGGCGACCTGCGGATTTGCAGGGCCTTTCGGGGGTGTTCGCCATGCTCAACGACGGCAATCCCGCTGCACCGGCCCGTGATTTTGCGCTAAAAAGCCTGCACTGGATGGTCTCGCCCTGGCGGCGGATTACGCTGGTGCATGCGCTGCAACAACCTTTGACCGCACCGAGTATTGTAAAAAAGGGCACTGTAGAAATTGAAGCTGTACGCAAATACGGCGACACCACCGCCGCCCTGCGCTTTCAACTCAAAACGAATGCTGCCAGCACCGAAAAGGTGGCCTTGATCGCAGGCTGGAATGAATACGTAGATGACCTTTCAGAAGTCAAAGCCAACATCAAGCCCAGCAGTGCCGATGTACAATCCCTGCTGATTGGCTACAACGACGATACCTCGGATTGGGGCAGCGGGCAAAATGGCCGCCAGGTGATCCAGGCTTTTCAGGATACCAAACACCGCAAGGTTCGCTACACAACCATTGCGACTACGCGCTATCGGGAATATTTTACCGTCCTGGCTCAACAAAAGAAGGATTTTCCGCTGGTCACCAAAGGGGGCGTTACGCAGGAAGTAAGCATTTTGAGCACGGCACGCCCGGCGGTTCCACTGGTAGAATACGTGATCCCGAGCTTCAACTGGCTGAAATCCAGCAGTCCGGGCAAAAGTGAAACCCATATCCGCACGGCCAATGTGCAGGTGTACCTCAAGCGGCCCTGGTTCAGCAGTGGGGAGGAGGAAATGCTGGGCGTTGTGCTGGCGCCCAACAACAATGCTGGGTACGAGCCCTACGCGACGCTCTGGGGGCAGGATCCGATTTATGTGGCCAATGGTTTGAACAACCAGCAATTTCCGACGCCGGATTTGAACACTTTCCCCCTGGCAGCGGCGTATGAAAAGTCGCTGACTTTGGCGGAAGTGGAAACGGTGCGGGTAGCTACGGCGGCCTACCAACCCTTGTTCGACGAAGAGCGGCAGTTGTACTACGCCAACGTGCCAATCGCTACGGGTAAAGCCTATTTCCCTTTTGTCAAACTGGCCCTGACCCGTTACCAAAAGAACTCGCTACGCATCGACAACAAGGATTGTTGCCTGAGTGGGGTGGTGCATACGGATTGGATCCAGTTGCCAGCGCCGCGTACGGTGGTGTTGAACTATTCGGGTGGGCCTGCGGCAAAAAATAAGTTTTCCATTGGGGTAGCTGGCCCAGTTCCGGTAGCGATCTCCATGCCGCTACTGGATACGGGCAATAAAAACCCGATGATCCGCTCGCGCATCCGCATTGCGGTGGAAACGCCAACGATTCCGAAAACGGACGAGGCCTTCATCAGCATCTTGCGGGAAACGACGACCCTGTGGGTGAAGGAGTTTGACATCGATCGGAATTTCATCGTGGATGGGCAAATGGCCTTCAACACTGGTGTAGAGATTCCTGATGAGTACAAAAGTAAGCCCTTCCGGGTGATTGTGGAGGAGTATGAATTGGTGGCGAATGATCCGGTACGGGAGAGTGGTTTTGCGCCAGGGGTGGAGAATAAAAGTGTGACGATGGGGGAAAGATTGGTGTTTTTGGATGTGTTTGAGGTGAATGGTGTGGTGTGAGCCAATAATCCAAAAATGCTAAAGTCAAGGACATCGGGCTTTAGCAACCAGCGGCTATTCAAGCCCTCCGAGTAAAAAGTCGGGTAGGATGGTGGCAATTCGAATGTGTTGCTTTTGCCACTGGACGGTTCAGTCCAGGTTGTGCCCTTGGGCCAATCCGGGTGTTCCAAATAGGTGTTGATTTTTTCCCTAAACCCCCTATATTTACACAAAAAACCAATGGAGGCCAGCGAAAAAACCACCAATCCTGCCGCAGAACCGGAAAAGAAAAAACACAGCCTCAAACAAGCCTTAAAAGACATTAGTACGGCTGGGGGGCTTGCCGTGTTTGTCATCACGACACTCACCTCATTTTCCTTGCCGGGTATCTTGTCTACGGTGTTGCAAGGCGATTTTAGTTTGGATGCTGAGGGCATCACCTTGATTTACAAAATGATCCGCCTGACCGCGCCGCTTACCCTGGGTTTGGTAATTGTCGTCCTGGCGCTGATGCGCGAGTGGGTGAGCGAAGTGTGGAGCACCTCTCTATTGTTGAGTCTGGTATTGATTGCTACTACGCTGTTGTTGCGCGAAGACGGGCAATCAATCATCTCGGTGGCCTGGGCACGCACCACGGGTAATGCGGTTTTTTACTTCCCACTACAATTGCTGCTGGAGTACTTCCGCATTTATTTCTGGATACCGTTTGTTTCTTCCTTCATTATCGCGTTTTTCATCAGTTGGGCGATCAGTAGGTTGATTGAAGTGAGGTCCTGGGAATGAAGTTCGATAACCTACTAAGGTGGTTCTTCGGTGTCCTAGGTTACTTAGGTGGTGAAGAAGAAGACATTATTTCACCACCTAAGTAACTTAAGGCACTGATGATACACCTAAGGCAATAACTCAATTATGCGCCTTTACCTACTCTACATTATCCTATTTCTAGGGGTTCAAGTCCATGGCCAGAGTTTCCGCCTCAGCTCACCCAACGGCCAGCTCGAACTGGAAATTGGGATAGGTTCCACCCTGCACTACCAGGTAAAATACCAGCAGCGCAGTATTCTGGACTCTTGCACCCTTAGTTTACAATTGCTCAATGGCCAGCAATTGGGGATTCGGGCCAAATTGCAAAAAGAAACCCGCCGCAGCGTACGGGATACCATTCGCCCAATCGTGCCCGAAAAACGCGCCCTGATTCCCGAGCAGTACGAGGAACTTAGTCTGGATTTTCAGGGCAATTACAGTCTCCACTTTCGGGTGTACAACGATGGCCTGGCTTACCGTTTTGCCACCCGCTTTAAAGACAGCATTACCATTCAAAACGAGGTGGCCGAAGTGCGGGTACCAGGCTCCAGCACCCTGTATTACCCCAGTGTATGGCCACGCAGCGATGCCGACATTTACCATACCAGTTTTGAAGCGCCATACAAATTTGTGCGGCTCGATACCATGCCGAAGGCAGATTTGGCTTTTTCGCCAGTGCTGCTCATGCCTCAAACTGGGCCCAAAATCCTGCTGACCGAATCGGACCTCTTGGGTTATCCGGGCATGTTTTTACAAAAAGGCAGCGGAAACAGTTTGCGCGGCGTATTTGCCCCTTACCCTGCAACAATCAAGGTTACGGAAGGAGAATTCCCGCAGCAGATCGTGACGGAGCGCGAAAACTGGATCGCGCGTTGTGCGGGTACCCGAACTTACCCCTGGCGGGTACTTGTGGTGGCGCCCAATGATGCCGATCTGGTGCAAAGCGACTTGGTGTACCGTTTGGCCAGCCCCAATCGGCTCGTGGATACGGATTGGATTCGGCCTGGCACCAGCACCGAGGAGTGGATCATTGGTAGCAATTTGTACAATGTGCCTTTTGAAGCGGGCATCAATACAAATACGTACAAGTACTACATCGATTTTGCCGCCCGTTTTGGCCTGGAATATGTGATGCTCGACGCGGGTTGGAGCGACGTCAAAGACCTGTTCAAGATCAGCCCGGGAATGAACCTGGATACCATTGCTGATTACGCCCGCAAAAAAAACGTAAGCCTGATCCTGTGGACCCTTTCCATGACCCTGGATCGGCAACTGGACAGTGCCATGCGGCAGTTTCAGCGCTGGGGGGTACGTTGCATCATGACCGATTTTATGGATCGCGACGATCAGTTTATGGTCAATTTTTATGAACGCATTGCGGAAGCAACGGCCAGGTACAAGATCATGGTGATGTTTCATGGGGCTTACAAACCTGCGGGCATGCAACGCACTTATCCGCACCTGATCACCCGTGAGGGGGTGCTGGGCTCAGAGTTCAACATCTGGAGCGAAACTGTGACGCCCGATCACGACCTGCTCTTGCCCTTTATCCGCCAGCCGAGTGGGCCCATGGACTATGAGCCGGGAGGCCTGGACAATGCGTCCAAAAAGACCTTTCGACCCATTGCCGAAAAAGTAATGACTCAGGGCACTCGGGCGCATCAGCTGGCGCTGTTTTTGGTGTACGAAAGCCCCCTGCAAATGTTCAGCGGCAACCCCTCGTCAGCCTGGCTGGAACCAGAATACATGGAACTGTTGGGCAGCTTCCCGACTACCTGGCACGAAACCCGGGTTTTGCAGGCTCAATTGGGCGATCATTTGGTCCTGGCCCGTCGCCACGGCAATCGTTGGTACCTGGCAGCCATCAATGATTGGACGCCTTATGAAACTACAGTCAAACTGGATTTTTTGCCCCAGGGGAAAACCTATCGGGCTACCATTTGTGCGGATGGGGTGAATGCACACCGCTTTGGATCGGATTACGTGTTGCGGGAATTGGAGAGGAAGGTGAAGGCTGGGGACACCTTGCCAATTAAACTGGCGCCGGGAGGAGGCTGGGTGATGGTGTTGGAGGAATAAAACTGTCGGGTGGTATGAACTCATATAAACCCATTTTGACTGAACTCATTTGGCTGGTCATTTCCTTTCCCTTGCCCGCTCAGGCAAATTTGATTGATGAGGAGCAAAAGGATTTTCATTTTTGAGCTTTAAATGCCGCAGCATTCATTTTTCCCTCATCCCGAATATTGATCCACATTTTCGTCATAATGGGGATCAGCTTTTTTAAAAGCCGGGGATGCTGATCGGCAATGTCAAACTGCTGCCCCGGGTCTTTTGCGATGTTGTACAATTCAAATTTTTCCGGCTGGGACTGATACATCCAGTTTAGCAGGCTTACTGAATCGGTTTTAGGCGGCATCCGGCCAATTAGGGTATACTCCCGATACCGCATGGACATATCCGGCATTTTTGGATACATATCCTCATTCAACTGGAGGGGCCAGATTACCGACCTGTTTTTGTCTTGATGCCGATTCAATAAGGTTGGCCAAATATTTTTACCATCAATAGCCCGATCATCAGGTTGTTTGATGCCTGCAATAGCACAGATCGTTGAAAAAAAGTCGGTTCCATTCACCAGTTTGTCGCTCACAATGCCCGCCGGAATTTTACCTGGCCAACGTACAATACCGGGCACCCGATGACCACCTTCGTAAGTAAACCTTTTCATGCCCCGCAACAAGCCTGGCGTTCCGAAACATTGGTCTCTGATGGTATCCTTCCACAGGCCTCTCGATTCATCAAAATTTACGGGCGATTCAGGGCCATTGTCACTGGTGAAAATCACCAGGGTGTTGTCGCTTAATCCATTGGCATCCAGGAATTTCATTAATTGGCCAAAGGCATGATCGAGTTGGGTTACCGTGCCGTAATATTTGTCTTTGTGTTTTGTTATGCCAGTAGGTCTTGGCACCCCGCCATATTTGATGGTTTTCTCCAAGGAATCCACTGCTGCGTTCCGGTAGGGGGCGCTGTATTCCTCCGGCGGATCAATCGGGGTATGGGGTTCATGGGGGCAAATTTCCAGAAAAAAAGGCTGGTCTTTTTTCTGAAGGCCGATCCAATCGCAAGCTTCTTTAACAATTATATCACAATAAGAGCCGCTTACTGCGCCAAGTGGAACGCCATTTCTTACCAATTTCTTGACATTTCTGGGGCCTTCAAACGCATTGAGTGAAGTGGCCAACCAATGATCAAATCCTTGCTCACCAGGGGAGGGTTGACTGTTTTGGCTGTTGGCTTTTCCGCTGGTGTTGATTTGGGACAAATGCCATTTACCCATAAAGCAGGTTGAGTATCCTACGGGTTTGAGCAGTTCGGGTAAGGTGATTTCCCGCCCCTGCAAATAACAGTTAAAACTTCCCAGGATGTCATAAAAACCACTTCTATACGGATTTCGCCCCGTCAACAGAGCCGCCCTGGAAGGAGAACAAACGGTCGCAGCTGAATGACAATCGGTTAAACGAACGCCCTCGGTGGCAAAGCGATCTATATTTGGGGTCTTGATAATTGGATTGCCGTAACACCCCAGGTCTCCATAGCCAAGATCGTCAACCAGGAAAATGATTATATTTGGCTTGTCCGAAGGAGAAGTTGCATGTGCCGATGTTGAAAAAGATTGAATAAAAAAGAGACCTGGAAACATTGACCAGAAAAAAATGGACAGGAATGCTTTTTGGATGGAGTGTGGCATTGCAAGAAATTTTCTGGTGAAGATTGGTGGAACTTTAAAGATAAAAATGTTCAAAACAAACTAAAATTTCGGTCAATTTACCCTGATTATAAGCATTTTATAGCAATTTTGGTAAATTTATTTTATCTTTAATTGCTGACAGCAACGCCAAGCTTAAGTCCTATCCCAAACCTGGATATTTAATTTGCAACCTCCTCAAATCAAATCCAATGGGCAAAAACATCCTGGTAACCGGGGCCAATGGCCATTTAGGTGTAAACACCGTTCGGGCGCTATTAAACAAGGGGCATAACGTAACAGCTTTTGTCCGAAAAACCTCCAACCTAAGCGGCCTGAAAGGCCTCCCCCTGGCCTATAAATATGGCGACATTCAGGATGTAGCTGCACTCAAGGAAGCTGTAAAAGGTTGCGACATCATTATTCACCATGCGGCAGTGTATAAACTTTGGGGCAAAACTGTTGCTGAAATTATGGAACCGGCCATTGAGGGAACCAGAAACCTGTTTTCAGCAGCAACAAATGCAGGAATCGAAAAGGTCATTTATACCAGTTCGACTACTGCGGTAGGGGTATCCACCAGTCCAGAGCAGTTTCTGAGCGAAAAAGACTGGAACAAAAGTGAAATGGTTCCCTACTACCTTGCCAAAACCAAAGCCGAGGAATTGGCATGGGAGCTTTCGAGCAAATACAATATTCCCATGCTGGTATTTTGCCCAAGCGGGATATTGGGGAGATACGACTACAATATCACCCCCACCAGCAGGCAAATTCTTGATATGTTGAGGGGCCGGGGCCTAACCGTTAAAGGCGTGTTCTCCTTTATAGATGCCCGTGATGCCGGAGAAATTTATGCTTTAGCAGTAGAAAAAGGGTACATCGGTCAAAGGTACATCCTCAGTAATACCGGAATAAAAATGCAGGACGTTGGTAAATTGGTACAAGCTTTATCTGGTAAACTGGTACCCCATCTTCCTTTTCCACGCTTCGTCAATATTTCCTCAGCCATGATGATGGAGCTGGTGGCAAAATTAACCGGATGGGACCCACTATTTACCGCAGGGGTTGCCCGGGAATTGAGTCACCGCTATGCGCAATATGACAATTCCAAAACCTTGAAAGATTTCGATTACAAACTTTACACTATGGAAGAAACCATGCAGGATACCATCCGCTGGTTTTCATTTATCAAAAAAATAAAACTCAAGGATGGTTTGAAGGAGCAATTTCAGCCGGAAGCAGCCTGGTTGGAGAGTAGCCGATAATTACCAGTTCCATTTGGTCCGAACAAATTAGGCCGCCACAGCAACCACATCTTCCCTTTTGACTACAAGCTTCCGACTTTCGGCTACGCGGGTTTTCTGATTGCAGTTGAACTTTGCAGCAACAAAATTCAACGACCATGCATTTAGAAAACAACACCATTTTGATCACGGGCGGAACGAGCGGCTTTGGCTTTGAGTTTGCATCCAAATTGATCGCACTTGGCAACACGGTAATCATCACGGGCAGAAATGCTCAGAAATTGCAGGAAACCAAACAGAAACTTCCAGCAGTACACATCATTCAGAGCGATGTCTAAAAAACAAAAGTCCAGTAGTATGAACTGTTACTCCTTTTGCTGAGGATGGTTTTGGCTACAGGAAACATCGATTTGGACACGCCCCCTGCTTAAAACCTTAAGAACTTTGTGCCAACAAAATAATCTAACAATGAAAGTATTTGTAACCGGTGCATCGGGTTTTATTGGTTCAGCCGTGGTGCAGGAGTTGATCAAAGCAGGGCATGAAGTAACAGGTTTGGCGCGTTCGGAAGCTTCGGCCGAAGCCATTCGTCAGGCAGGAGCTGAAGTGCTGCTGGGCAGCCTGGAAGATCTGGATGTACTCAAACAAGGTGCCTCAGCGGCTGATGGGGTTATTCACACGGCATTCATTCACAATTTTAATGAATACGCCAAAGCCGCCGAGGTAGACAAAACGGCCATCAATGCCCTGGGCGAGGCCTTGGCAGGAACAGATAAGCCACTCGTGGTGACCGCCGGAATCCTGGGATTGCCGCTGATAAATGGAGTTGTTACAGAGGAAAGCCTTTCCCCAGGTATGCCCCGAGGATCGGAAGCCGTTGCAATGGCTCTTGCTGAGAAGGGAATAAAGGCCTCCGTGGTTCGTTTGCCGCCCTCCGTACACGACAAAGGTGACCAGGGTTTTGTTCCATTCATCATCCAGCTGGCCAGAACAAAAGGAGTATCCGCCTATCCCGGCACTGGTAGTAACCGTTGGCCTGCCGTTCATCGTTTGGATGCTGCCAGGTTGTATCGGCTGGCTTTGGAGAAAGCCGAAAAAGGAGCCTTGTACAATGCCATTGGTGATGGGGGTGTTCCTGTAAAAACCATCGCTGAATTAATTTCGGAAAAATTTAACTTGCCAGTAAAAGCAGTTGAAGGTGAAGAGGTGGCAAAGCATTTTGAATGGATGAGCAGATTCATCGGGTTTGACAGCCCTGCCTCTGGTTTGAAAACTCAGGAACTACTGGGCTGGCAGCCGGAGCAGATTGGTTTGTTGGAAGATGTAGCAGAAAATTATTTTTAAAGAAAATTAAGTTCAATGGAAGCAAAAAGACCACTCCACCTGAAATCCATCAGCGCATTTCACAAACTCCGGGGCCTGCCTGCTCCTGAGCACCCGCTCATCAGTGTGATAGACTATTCAAAAATGAAAATAGGGGACGCGGATGAGAGCCAGGGGCTCCTGTTTGATTTTTACCTGATTTCGGTAAAAAAAGGCTTACCCATCAAATTGAAATACGGTCAGCAAACTTATGATCACGACGAAGGGGTGATGTCTTTTATAGCTCCGCACCAGCTGCTGAAAATAGAAAAACTAGCGGGTTCCTCTGCGGTGCGTTCGGGATGGATGTTGCTCATCCATCCCGATTTTATGTGGAACACCCCCCTGGCCAAAAACATCAGGCAATACGATTACTTTGGCTATGCGGTAAATGAAGCCTTGTTTTTGTCGGAAAAAGAAGAAGCATCCCTCAACCACATCATCAACAGCATCAAGGAAGAATACCAAAACAACATTGATAAATTCAGCCAAAACATCATCATCGCCCAAATTGAAACCTTGCTGAATTATGCTGAACGTTTTTATCAGCGCCAATTTATCACCCGAAAAAAATCAAGCCACCAGTTGCTGGAAAAAATGGAAATTTTGCTGGAAGGCTATTTCAGCAACGAGGAGCTGATGTCCAGAGGTTTGCCTACGGTACAATGGGTTTCTGAACACTTGAATGTTTCGGCGGGCTACCTCGGTTCCTTGCTCAAATCGCTGACGGGTATGAACACCCAGCAGCACATCCATGAAAAGCTCATCGAAAAAGCCAAGGCAATGCTTTCTACTTCTACTCTTTCGGTGAGTGAAATCGCCTATGAACTGGGTTTTGAACATTCCCAGTCATTCAGCAAGTTCTTTAAGAAAAAAACCAGTGTTTCGCCTTTGGAATTCAGGCAGTCGTTTAATTGAGGGATTAATGAAGAGGGGGTGTCGAAGTGGTAAATAAATCCACTGCTGCACTGCTTTTGCTGCATTAACCTTAGCTGCAATAATGAACCTTTTTCTCCGTTAGGAAAAAATCAACATCTATCAATTTCAATGAAAAGCACCTCGTTTAAATCCCTGATTCTCCTGTTTTTATTGTATTTTTCCTTTGCCCATTGCTATGCACAGAAAAACCAATCAGCTGGCGGGCATAAAAAGGAAGCCCTCGTCCAAAATCCTAAAAATCCATTCAACAAATTCATTGGGGAATGGACTTTAAAAGATGACAATTGGTCTCAAAATTGGGGCGGAGCGGATGAACACATCAAAATTCCTCATCACCATACCATTTGTCGGCAACTCAATACCGACAACAGCCTGCTTGCAGTAATCGATGGTGTTCCACCTTATGGGCATATTTTTTGGTCCTATAATCCCGTAAAAAAGGAAGTGGATCATTTGTCCAGTTTTGGCACGACCAGAGCAGGTGTAGGTAAAGGAACGGTAAACGAAAATGGCGATGTTTTTTTAAAAATCTCCTTTGCGGACGAAGCTCCAGGAACTTACCGGCTTTATTCTTACAAATGGGTTTCAGCCGATGAATACGAATTAAAATCGGTTCAATACGATGCAAATGACAAGGCCACTGGTTTTTTCTATGGTGGAACATTTGTAAGAATCAAGAGTAAGAAATAATTGGATCATTTGTGATGGCAAAATCATTTAAACCCATTTTGAGCGAACTCCTTTGGTTGGCAATTGCCTTTATTGCGGCTGCGCTTATTTGTTATCTCCTGCTTGATTGGGACGCCCGGGGGGCAATAATAACCCCGCAAAGGTCCGATACCTACATCATCCTTTCGACTACAACAATCGTTCCTCCAGTTTTTCTTCTGGTAGCCTTTTTGCTCTTTTTTATCAAAGAGAATCGCAATAAGTTTAGTAGAAAAATTCCCAATATCCTACTGTTGCTGATTGGTCTTGGTTTAATCACCTTGCTTGCTTTTGTCAATAAATCGCTCGTCATGCTTGGCACCAATTTCGGTTGGACAGCATATCCGCCCTTATCGATGTTACCGGAATCAGGACCGGAATATGCCGAATTAAACCCTTTTGCAGCAAGACTGGCAACTGCGTTGACTGTTTTACAAATCCTGGTGACTGTGGCCTTGCTGTATGTGGTATTTCATTGGGGGCGGGGGATGAAGGAAAGTAACTGACCACGGTTTTGCGACGGTGAATAAAGTTAAAAACGGCTAATGTTTTGGAGCTTTGAAGTGCTTGATTTATTTTCACTAAAATATATACTCCACACTGGCAACTATTCACAACGACTCATTAATATGAAAAATATAATCATTACTATACTTATAATTCTGCCTTTCCATTTGTTTGGACAGACGCCAGATGATACAGTTGGAATAAAACTTTTTAATCGTGGGCTTGAGTTTTACAAGAAAGGTAACCTGGATTCTACCCTTATCATTTGGACAAAAATTGTTGACAATAAAATAGGTATTCATTCTGATATTTACGGCAACGCATTTTTTAATATTCCCACTATATACTGGCAAATAAAGAATTACGATAAAGCAAGAGACTGGTACAGGAAAATACTTGCCTCTGATTTAAAGGATAATGATGAAACAGGCTCGTTAATGGATCCTCATACCAATTACAAGCACAAAGCAGCAGTAGCACTTGCAGGACTGTATCAACTAGATTCAAATTATACTGAAGTCTTACAATGGTTGGAAAAAGCAGACACGCTATATCGTTATTGGGGATTTGAGGGTAGCGCATCGAATGTGAGTAAAAGACAAGCGTATCTATTAGCATGGAAGGCTGAGGTATTGCAAAATTTAAACAAACCTGAAGAGGCAATCAGATTGATCATAACAGAATTGATTTGTTCGGATAAGCTTGAAAATTTTTTTAAAGCCTCTGAGGATGTTTTAATAAAACTCGTTGATAAAACGCCGTTTAAACCTAAATTTGACAACGCAATCAACCAGTTAGAAATAAAAAAATTGGATAATGGAAATTGGGTTGCCTCCTTTTCGTTGGATAGACTAGTTTATAACATTCCAATAAGCAATGTTTATCCAGACAAAAACCTTCCCCATTATTGGACAATCTATTTCATTGATAAAAACTCAATACCTGACAAACAGAACATCATTAATTACATTCAGAATCGAAATTTTTATAAACGATTGATAAAATGAATAGCAAAGAATGAGGCCTTATCAACCAATACAAAAAAGCCACCTCGATAATGGTGCCCCCTCCCATTCCCAACAATTATCCCTAAATTAGCCCTCAAATCTCCTTAACCACAAACGAACCATGCTCAAACAAATTACCCTTCTAACCCTGCTGATTGGCACCACAACTCTATCAGCGCAACAAAATATCCCCCTCCGCAAAACCCTCGAAACGCCAACCCGCTCCATCCGGCTCGACGTGCCGATGACCAATTCGATTCGCAAAGCCTTTGAAGCGGGCACACGCGACTTTTCGGGCAAACCGGGGCCAAATTACTGGCAGTTGGAAGCCGACTATACCATTCAGGCCAGCCTTGATCCTGCAACCCAAACCATCACGGGCTCAGAAAAAATCAGCCTGCACAACAACAGCAAGGACGATCTAAAAACGGTTGTGTTGCGCCTCGATCACAACATCTTTCGCCCCGAAGCCCAGCGTGGTGCATCCGTACCTGCAGAGGCCACGGAGGGTATGGTGCTGACCAGTTTGAAAGTAGCAGGTCAGGCTGCAGACCTCAAGGCGGCAACTGGTATGGGGCGCCCCGGTGGTGGCAGCAGCGCTTCCAAAGTGAGCATCTTTGGCCTTACCCAGACGATCGCCACCATCAACCTCGTCGATCCGATCAAAGCTGGAACCACCGCTGAATTAGAAATAGAATGGCACACCAAATTGCCCGGTGGTCCCAATGGGCGCGGACACCGGATGACCCAGCGATTTGACAGTAGATTGTTCCAACCCACCCAATGGTACCCGCGTCTGGCCAAATACGACGATTTGCGTGGTTGGGAAACCAGCCCTTACCTGGGGCCTTCCGAGTTTTACAACAACTTTGGCAAATTTGATGTGCGCATCACCGTACCCGGCGGCTGGATTGTCAGTGGTACCGGCTTGTTGCAAAACCCCAATGAGGTATTGACCGCCACCGCCAGGCAACGTTTGGCCACCGTACTCAACTCTGATGAGGAGGTAATGATTGTAGGTGAAAAGGAGAAAGGCCCCGGTCAGGCTACCGCTCCAGGCGACAAATTGACCTGGCATTTTCTGGCCGACAAGGTGAATGATTTTGCCTGGGCGACGGCGGATAGCTTTATGTGGAAAGCCACCCGCGCCAACATTCCGGGCAAAGGCCCGGTCCCCATCCATATGTTTTACTTGCCCGATAGGGCCCGGTTTTTTGAAAGAGCGGGCAAGGTGACCCGCCACGCCCTGGAGTTTTATTCCAAATTGTGGGCGCCCTATCCATTCCCACAATTGACCCTGCAGGATGGCCCCAGTGCGGGCATGGAATACCCCATGGTCATCAACTCGAATCAGGGTGCCGCCGATCATGAAACCGCCCACCAGTGGTGGCCAATGATGCTGGGCACCAATGAAACCCGTTATGGCTGGATGGACGAGGGCTTCAACCAATACATGAATATCCTCTCGGGTGCAGATAACCAAAACAAGCCCTACAACCTGGATGGCCTGGGCCAGAGTTATGGCCGGATGAGTGGCAGCGAAAGTGAGGCACCCATGATGTGGAGTGCCAATGATGCGGGAAGTGGCTATGGCTTCCAAACCTACCAAAAAGCGCCCTTGATGCTCTCCATGCTGGGCGGAATTGTAGGTGATGAGGCGGTGATCAATGCCATGAAAAAATACACGGCAACCTGGGTGTACAAACACCCCTCGCCCTGGGATTATATTTTCTTCATGAACAATGAATTGGGGCAAAACCTGGAATGGTTCTGGTACTACTGGCTGTGGACAACGGAGTCGGTGGAAGGATCGATCCAGGAGGTGAAAATGGCTGGCAACAAAACAACGGTAAAGGTTCATCAGGCCGGGGAGATGCCTTCGCCAGTGGTGCTCAAGGTAGAGTTTGAAGCCGAAGGCCCCGCGATTAAGACCTTGCCCAACGCCAAAATGATTGATGCAACTACGGCAGAAGTAACTTGGCCAGTATCGGTTTGGTTTGATGGAAAACGTACGTTTGACGCTGTCATGGACTTTGGTAAACGCAAGATCAAAAAGATTACTTTGGACCCGCATGGCCGTTTCCCGGATGCGAATGTGGGGGATAATGTTTGGCCAAAGAAATAGTTGAGGCTGTCGCGAGCAACTTTAGCTGGTACAAGTCTCCAGACTTGTACCAGTATTTTCGCGTCTCTGACGCACAAGCAATGCGAAAATCTCGAGTAAGTATACACGTCAGAGACGTGTTGATATTGGTACAAGTCTGGAGACTTGTACCAGCACCAGCGCCTAATGATACCACGAGCGACTCGGACAAGGTCATTGTCAAAATCGCTCGCGGTAGCCTAAACCCTCCTCAACCATCTCAAGCTCCCTCAACCTTTTTTTCATCTTTTTCCAAAAATCTGGAACGCTACCTCATGGCCCGCACACATTCAGGTGTAACAACAATTTAATCCTTTACACCTAGAATCTTTTAACACCATGAAACAGTCCATTTTTTTCACAGCAGTAAAATCATTTTTCGCCACTGCGGTACTGCTGATTGCCTTCCAGGCCCAAGCCCAACAATTGCCCGGCGGCTTGACCCCTCAGCAAGTAAACGCCCACATCATTGATCCCGTTGAACTGCGCGGCGTAAGTACCGACGGTGAAGAACAAGAGCGGGTTATGCCTTTTGTATTCCGCCCAAGAATCCAGTTCAACACTGCTCCTAAACTCAATGTAAATGCATTTGGGCAAGAGCTCCACGCCAAGATCAAAGACCATGTAACTGGTTATGCAATGCAATTGCGCCAGAACGGCGCTCCAGCGTACACCTTGATCTGGAACTGGGCTCAAACTCCAGCCGATGCCAGCCAAGGCTGGAAACTCGATACCCGGATGCACGTAGCCAGTGTGAGCAAGTACATCACCGCCGTTGCAATGGTGAAATTGTTGGACTCTAAAGGGATTTCCCTTGATGCCAAGATCATCAACTATTTGCCTGCACATTGGGTGAAAGGCCCTAAAGTGAACCTGGTGTCTTTCCGGCAGTTGTTGAACCATACTTCTGGTTTTGCTTCCAACTCTTCTGCTTCCAACTACAACTTCATGAAGCAAATGGTCGCTGCGGGTGCACCTAGCAACGGCTCTTACGACTACGAAAACATGAACTTCGGCCTGTGTCGCCTCTTGTTGGCTGTAATCAACGGCAATATTCCTCAAAACTTCAATGTCGGCCCAATTACCGATCAAGTGTGGGACGCGGTGGGGATCAACGCTTACAAATCTTATTGCCAAACCCATATCTTCAATCCTGCTGGAGTACCCAACGCAAGCTTTGTTCCTTTGGCTGGCTTCAAAAATGCCCTGGCGTACAAATTCCCACACAACAATGAAGATGGCTGGAACTCTGGCGATCTGGCTAGTATGGCCGGTGGTGCAGCCTGGAGGCTTTCGGTTGATGATTTGTTGAAAGTGATGGATCACGTACGCCGCAGAAACACAATTATTCCTGCTGCTCGTGCGCAACAAATGTTGGATCAGAAGCTCGGTATTGACCAAGCTATTGACACCCCTGCGGGTAGAATCTACAACAAAAATGGTAGCTGGAGCAGCGGTGGTCGTTCTGAAAAGAGTGTAATCTACTACTTCCCCAACGGTATGGAACTGGTATTGTTGGTCAACTCCAAAATCAGCGTAGACGATTGGTCTTTGCGCGGCATCGTAAAGGACTTGTTCCTGGATAACCTGCAAGGGGGGAACTAACAAAGTTGAGGAAGGTTGAGAAAGGTTGAGGCTACCGCGAGCGATTTTGACAATGTCCTTGTCCAAGTCGCTCGCGGTAGCCTCAACCTTTCTCAACCTCTCTCAACTTTCTCAACCGCTCTTATCTACTTTTCATCCTTTCCATTGGCGATGCCGTGGATTTTCATTTTTACATAGTCATCCAAATCCAGGTCTTTAAAGCCCTTGTCGCGCATTTTTTGGATGTATTCCGGAGTAACTCCGTGGATTTTCAGATTGACCGCTTCATCCAGGTCAAAAGATTTGAAGCCCATGCCCTGCAAGGATTTGACAAAATCGGGGCTTACGCCATGAATTTTCAGGTTGATCAAATCACCAGCGGAAATGTCTTTGAAACCCAGCGCGCTGTACTCTTGCGCAGCTTTAGGATTTACCCCATGGATTTTCAACTCCACCAATTTGCTCGCTGAAATGTCTTTAAAGCCAGCATCGGTGAATTGCCGCAGGTAATCGGCACTTACGCCATGGATTTTGAATTCAACCGCTTTGCTGAAAGACAAATCCTTGTAAGCGGTTTTATAAGCCTTGACCAGCTCGGAGCTTAAGCCATGAATTTTTGCCTCAATGGCTTGCTCGAAAGAAAGATCACTGTATCCAGCCTCCTTCAAGTCTTTCATGTAAGCGCCATTCAGGCCATGAATTTTGGCTTGCACCACTTCCTGCGGATCCAAGTTGCTAAAACCAGCGTCTTTCAAAGATTGGATGTACGCGTCATCCACACCATGAATGCTGTAGTTGCGCATGTCATCCATGCTCATTTGGCCATTGGCGCTTTTTTGGATTTTTTCGATTCGATCAGGATTCAGGCCGTGGATTTTGGAGCTGACCAACTCATCGGCAGACATTATTTTGCCACCATTGGCCTGAGCCATTCGCTTCGCATAATCAGCATTGACGCCGTGAATTTTGAACTCAACAATTTTCTCCATGGGCAGATTGGTATAACCCGCATCTTTCAAATCCTTGATGTAATCTGCGGAAACGCCATGAATTTTGGCTTCCAATACTTCGTCAAGATCCAGGTTTTTGAAGCCCAGATCGGTCAAGCCCTGCATGTATTTAGGACCAGCACCGTGAATTTTCAGTTCTACCAGTTTGCTTAAACTCACCTGACCATATCCCGCTTTTTTGAAGGCATCGAAATATCCTGCCAGCGTTTCTTTGTCCAGACCATGAATGGCCATTTCTACCAGTTTGGAGCCCGACACGGAAGTGTAGCCGTTTTGCCCCAAATAGGCGATGTAATCTTTGTTGACATTGGCCATAAAGAGATGCAACATGTCGTCTTCGTCAACACCCGTCACTTTTTGTTGATCGAGGTATTGCTTGAACTCGGCGCTTTGTACAAATTCAAACTTGCCGTACCCTTCGTTGCCTTCAAATTTGCCTTTAAAGTTGATCACCCCAGCCTCTCTCTTGAGGTTGAAATCAGACTCGGTGGTGGGCAATGCTGAAAACTCTTTTTTATCAAAATAGCGGGAGGTGTTCCAATTGGAATGTTCAGTTTTGGATTGCAGGTTGACATACACCCTTTCTCCTTTTATTTCGGCATTCCAGAAACCATTCCGGGCCATAAAGGCATTGTTGTTGGTTTCAATGATGTAATAGGGTTCATCTTGGGTTTCAACCAAACCTGCCTTGATGTGGGTGTAGGTGTTGTGGGCAAAATTTTTGATCCATCCCATGCCGACGAGGGTTCCGGCAATGAGGACGACGGTGAGCATTTTTTCCATTGTGTTAGTCGTTGGTGATTTAATGTGTAAAATGCGCTGCAAACGCAGCATAAATTGGCTTTTGTGTTGTCCGGCGAAGGCCAGGGCGGGCGACATGGGCATGTACCCCATTTCCTGGACGGTAACCAGTGCCTGCGCGTAAGTAAGTGCATCGCCCGTGAGTTGGATGGCCATTTCATCGCTGGCGCTTTCCCGTTCGGTACGGATTTGGGCCGAAATCCACCATACTCCGGGATGGAAATAAAACAGGGTTTCGACCACGCTCTGTAGCACATTCAACAGGTGATCGTGCCTCAGGATATGCGACAATTCGTGGGCCAGAATGGCTTCCACTTCAGCCGCAGGGAGCCGATTGATCATCCCCAAAGGGAAAAGGATAACCGGTTTGAGGTAACCTACTACCTGAGGAGTGCGCACCAGGGCGGATTCAACCAGGGTTACGGTTTTGTCCAATCCAATTTTTCTGATCATATCATCCAGCAGGTCCAGCCAATATTCATCCGCTGGGAAATTCATCCGCCCTTTCAGGTAATACACATAACTGATGCTGCTGAGCATGCGCAGCAGGAAAATGGCCACGCCCAGGATCCATAAGCCTACAATCAGCGGCAAATTTTGGTTGAAATAAGCTTGAATGCTTTGCCAGTTAAAGGCAAAAGATCCTTCTTCAGCAGGAAAACCAGGAGCAAATGCCTGATCAGGTGGAGCTAGCTCTGTTGCAAGTTCTTCTGCCAACTGGACATCAAGGTTTTCCAAACCTTCGAGTTGTTCCAACAGCGCGGTGTTGATCTGTTCCTGAGGGGCTTGCATTTCGATTCGAGCTAAAGCCAGTTCGACACTGCTCGCGGATGTTGATTGGGTGTACACATAAAAAGTAAAGCCTGCGGCCAGAACCACCGCAAAAAGCCCAAAGTTAGCGGCCAGGTAACGGTCTTTGGCACTGTGGTGGCGTAGCGCAATCAAAACCACTCCGGTAATGAGGGCAATCAACATCCCTTGCCACAGGGAATGAAGCACCATCCAACCCAGCGCGTATTCGAGCTGGCGGTCAAAAAGGGAAAAGGCTAACATAGGTGGAGAGTTTGAGGTCAGTTGAGAAAGGTTGAGGAGTTGAGAAGTTGAGGAGTTGAGGCTGCCGCGAGCGATTTTGACAATGACCTTGTCCAAGTCGCTCGCGGCAGCCTCAACTCCTCAACTTCTCAACCTCTCAACTAACTCAACCCTTCCTTTGCATTTTTTCTATCAGTCGTTTGATTTCTTCCAATTCTTCAGGTGTCGCAGAGCCATCGCCGAGTGCACGCATCACCAGTCGGGAGGTGGAGCCTCCGAAGGCCAGGTCGCGCAGACCATTGACCACCTGGGTTTGTACTTTTTCGGGATTTTCTGCCGGGCGGTATACGTGGCTGCGGTCGTTGGTATCGCGCTTCAATAGTCCTTTAGTCTCCATGATTTGCATCAACTTCAGGGTTGAGGAATAATTGACCTCACGCTGTTCGTTGAGATGTTCATTAACGGTACGTACGGTAGATGGGCCGTATTGCCAAAGCACGTGGAGAATCTCCAGTTCGGATTTGGTCGGATTGGCCTGTTCGTTATTTTGCATGCTTGTATTTTTGGTAACAGAATACCTAGGAAAAAAATCCTAGTGCAATGTCTAGGAAATTTTTCGTACGACAAAATTCCTAGATGTTTTTTTTTGATTTTTTTTCATTTAAAGCCACAAAGGCGCTAAGACACCAAGCAAAACCCTGCTTTTTTCGTGTCTTAGCGCCTTTGTGGCTAAAATAATGTCGCTTTGGTTAAAACCTACCCCTCCGCCAAAGTCTCCGAAATATCCGTATTCCTTGCCTGAATCGCCGGAATCACCGCAGCTACAAATCCTACTGCCAGTGCTCCCAGGAGCAAATACCCTTCTTCCAAAAGGAAAGTACGCCCGGTAAACGTATAACGGTAAGCGGCTTTCATTTCTCCAGCCAGCAATTCCATACCGCCATGGCTGATCGCCAGACCAATCAGGTACCCAAAAATGGCCAATAAGAGCCCCTCCATAATGATCATGGCAAACAACTTGCCGGGGGAGGCCCCCATTGTGCGCATCAGCGCCAGTTCATAGCGCCGATCCCGCAAGGAAGAAAACAGCGAGATAAAAATGCTCAAGCCCGATACCCCCATGATGATGAAGGCCAACCAACGCAGCGCATCCTGCCCGACCCCCATCAAGCTGTACAAGCGGGTAATTTCGATGGCCGGGGTAGCTGCCTGCATGCTGGTATTTTGGTTGATCATGCGTTGCAGGTTGAGGGTGGTGATGTTGTGCCCATTGAATTGGAGCAGCAGAGCGGTAATGTCTTTGTCGGGGTATTCTAAAATGGATTTGAGCTGGTGCTCTTCCGCATGATCGTGGGGTGCCTCATCGTCATTCTGGTGGTCTTCTTCCTGATTGGTGAGTGCGATCTGGTTGATTTGTTGGGTGTTATCGGCGTGGTTTTCCGCAATGCTATCTTCGGCCGCGTGTTCCTCGTCGTTGTGTTCGGCTTCCTCTGGCTCCTCGACAGTGGGTGCAGCGCCCATCCCGGCGTGTTCGTGCACCTCCCAAATGCTTTGCGCCGGGGTAAGCAGGAGTTGATCGATGGAGGCCCCGGTAGGTTTCATGATTCCCACTACTTTAAAGGCGTGGCCTTCGTGAACCAGGTTGTCGTCTTCAATCAAGCCATGTGAGCTTTGAAAGGTACTGCCCACTTTTAAGCCCAGTTCCTGCGCAGCCGTAGCACCGGCGAGTACTTCCATTACCGCTTTGAAGGAGCGGCCAGTGTTCACTTTGGCTTTGTACAGCTCTAAAAAGTTGGCGGTAGTGCCCACAATCCGGTATCCCCGATAACTATCCCCCAGGGAAAGAGGAATGGCGGATTTGATGAAGGGGTTTTTGGGGTTGAGGTAGGGCATGACGCCCTTGATGGGAATGTTTCCCGTAGGTGCGTCGATGTGGTACATGCTCGACAAAATCAGCTGCAAAGGGCTGCCTTTGGCGCCAATCACCAGATCGATACCCGCGAGATTTTTTTCAAATTTTTCGCTGATTTGGTGGTTGATGAGCAACAAAAAAGAAATGAGCCCTACGCCCAGTGCAAAAAGCACGAGGCTGAGCAGCATGGTGAGTGGTTTATTGCTGAGGTTTTTCCAGCTTAGGTTGAGTAAGGTCATTTGAGTATGTTTAGCCTCCCAAGACTAAAGTCATGGGTTAGGGCGGTGGATTCCCTCCTCCCACGGCTAAAGCCATGGGTTAGAGCTGTGTTGGTCCCTCCCACGGCTAAAGCCATGGGTTGGGGGAGCTAGAGGGCGATTTGGTTCGGGAAGCGGTCTTTGAGTCGTTTATCGTGGGTGACTACGAGCAGGGTAGAGCCCAGGGCACTCGCTTGCTCTTCGAGCAGGTTAATGACCTCGGTGGCGTTGTGATCGTCCAGGGCTGAGGTGGGTTCGTCTGCCAGAATGATGGGGGCTTGATTGACGAGGGCTCGGGCGATGGCGGCGCGCTGTTGCTCACCAATGCTCAGGCGATCGGGTTTGAGGCGGAACTTATCTCCGATGTTGAGCCTTTCGAGCAGTTCTACAATCCGTTCCCGGTTGGGTTTTAATCCGGCCAATTGTTGGGCCAGGGCCAGGTTTTCACCAATGCTGAGGGCCCGCACAAAATGAGATTTTTGGAAAACGATGCCGATGTTTTTGCCCCTAAACTGGTCCAGTGCCGAAGCACGTAGTTGACCCAATTCGGTGTTCCCAATCTGGATGGAGCCACCAGTGGGCGAAAGTAAGCCACCGAGCAAATGGAGCAAAGTGGTTTTTCCACTACCTGATTGTCCCAGCAAAAGCCAATGTTCACCTTTTTGCAGGCTAAAATCGGGAAAGTTCATCACCTGATTGCGGGTGTAACTGAACTGTAATTGTTTGATTGCTAACATGGAATAAAAATAAGCGATTTGGTTAGTGGATTACTCAGGTAATGTTAACTTTGATAGATTCTTCAAAAATAAACATCTTTACCATGCGCTTGTTGGTCTACTCTTCAATTTTTCTACTTTTTTTTACGGCTTGTCAGCCAGAGTCCAAAACCAAGGACAATGGAACGGGCTTGACTACCGATCCACCTAAGGCTAAGGTCAGTTTTCGATGCGAATTCGTTGGCGAAGACAAAAATGAGGTACCCCATAATCAGGTTTTTTTGGTGGTCAACGACCGAAGTACCAAAGTTGCCGATGTTACCGCCTGTGATGAAATTACCAAGGATGGCTACCTC
Source organism: Haliscomenobacter sp. (assembly GCF_965225875.1). Taxonomy (GTDB): domain Bacteria; phylum Bacteroidota; class Bacteroidia; order Chitinophagales; family Saprospiraceae; genus Haliscomenobacter. Next base: position 4,093,545 of record NZ_CBDDBS010000002.1, read on the forward strand.
AATTTTCAAATCCCTTCCAATGCTATAGCTGCCTGCGGAGGTTGGTATGCCGGAGCGGGTGATTACTTTTATGCTCTGGAAGTCAAAGGGAAAGTTGTGGTAATGAAAGGTTGGCAAGCGGAAGAACAAACTGACGAGGGTTACCATTACGAGCAGCACATGGTTGTGCCGATTAAATAGCAATGTATTTTTTTGGTGCATCAATTCATCTCTTTAAACTGGTGCACCAAAAAAATACACATAGCATTTTTTTACAAATTCCTGACAAAAAGTTGCTTGAGATTTAAAAAGTATATATATTTACGCATCGATTTAAGCTATCTACACACCATACACTGAATTGAATCAAACATCACCGTTTGACGAAGTGTGTTTTCTCCCTAATAAGTACATAATTTTCAATTTCAGGTAATTGTACCTGTCCGACCGGAAACCGTACTCAGGCTTCCCACTTGTTTCGCATCCACTAGTGTGTTCGTCATTATACACCAGAGGGCCCCACTGTAATACTTGTCAGCTGGGGCACTTTTTTTTCTACCACTAGACTTTATGAACAGAAGCTCAAAAGCCCTCCGTTCTGTCTCAGGTAGCTTCTATTCATAAAATCTTCCAAATTGGATTGTGTGGAGTTTTTGCATGCAGTAAAATCGGAGCTCCATCGATTGGATCCACAAAGGAAAGGTTATAGGCGTGTAGTGCAATGCCTTTGTCTGCGTAAGTGAGTCCAGCACCGTATTTATCATCCCCAATAATCGGGGTACCCATAGCTGCCAATTGGGCGCGAATCTGGTGAAATTTACCAGTCAGGAGCTCTACCTCCAACAAGGCTTTTTTTCCATCTTCTTTAAGGGTCCGGTAATACAATTGACAGGCGTCCCGCTGCTCACCAGCTTCATCAAAAATTATGGCTTTTTTTTCTTTCTGATCTTTGTACAACCATTGGGAGAGGTGGGCTTCGGGTTTTTCGGGTACACCTTCCACCACTGCGAGGTAAGTTTTTTTGACCTGCCGTTGCGAAAATTGTTCGTTGAGTTTGCGGAGAGCACTCTTTTTTTTGGCCAACAATAATATCCCCGAAGTTACCCGATCAAGGCGATGAACAATGCCCAAAAAAGGCATGGAAGTACTGCGCCTGAGATAGGCAAGTACTTGATCTTCAATGGTGTCATTGGCGCCAATGGTTTTTTCAACGCTCAGACCAAAGGGCTTGTTGACCGCGATCCAGGCTGATGTTTCAGCAATCCACCAATTCGGCTTGTGTTCTGTCATGTTCTCTCAAAGCTGTTGTACAAAATAAGTAGTTCCGCAAAAAAACCATTAGTTTAGAGCCCACAAATGCAGAATTGTCACAAATAAGCACATTATGGAAGAAAAGTCAAATCCTGAAGTTGTTGAAAACCCAACCATCATTGAAGTGATCACCAATGGCCCATTGCGGGTACTGGGTCCTTTGGAAGTAAAACTGGCGGATGGAACCATCGTAAATAAGCCTGGGCCACGCACTACTTTTTGTCGTTGTGGTGCCTCGGCTAACAAACCTTTTTGCGATGGCGCCCATAAAACATTGCCACCTTTTGAAACGGTAGCATCACAGGAATAACATCGGGGCAACGTAAAATTTCGGATTGTAGAGACGCACGGCCGTGCGTCTCTACAATCCGAAATTTTACGTTGCCCCGATGTTACCATATTATCAAATAATTTATTGCGGATTATTCGGCTGGTTGTTCAAATCTTGTGCCTCTGGCAAATCGGGATTGTTGGTTTCCACAGCTGCTGGCATGATTGCTGAAGGAGTGGCGTTTTCTTCCTTTTGATAATAGCGGAAAAAATCGCGCTGAAAAATTAAAATATTGAGCACCCCAACCGTGATGGACACATCTGCAATGTTGAATACGGGTTTAAAGAAGAAGTACTCTTTGCCGCCCAATAAGGGTACCCAATCGGGATAAATGCCTTGCCAAATCGGGAAATACATCATATCCACCACCTTGCCATGTAAAAAGCCAGCGTAGCCCCCCTCCGCAGGAAAAAGCGTAGCCACTTCACAATAATGGCAGGATTGGGAAAAAATCAGGCCATAAAAAGCACTATCGATGATGTTGCCAATGGCTCCAGCCAAAATCAGCCCAAAACTGGCCAATACGCCAAAACGGATCTTTTCATTGATGAGTTGGCGGATAAAAAAAATCAAAAAAATGACGGCAGCAATGCGGAACAGGCTCAGCGCCAATTTGCCGTAATCGCCTCCAAGGTCCCAGCCAAAGGCCATGCCATTGTTTTCCACAAAATGAAGCAGGGCCCAATCGAAGCCCAAAATTTGGATTTCAGCCCCGTATTCCATATGGGTTTTGACGCCGATCTTCAATGCCTGATCGGCCAGCAAAACCAAAAAAATCAAGATTCCTACTTTAGTGGATGGCTTCATAGTATGATTGAGAGGTTGAGGAGGTTGAGGAGTTGAGAAGTTGAGGCTGCCGCGAGCGACTTAGACAAGGACATGTCAAAATCGCTCGCGGCAGCCTCAACTCCTCAACCCCTCAACTCCTCAACTTGGTATTATTGTTCTTCTTCGTCCTCCTCGTATCCTTCGTCCTCGTAGGCCTGATCGTCTTCCAGTTCATCCTCCAGTTCGTCTTCGAGTTCTTCTTCCTCTTCTTCAATGCCACTTTCCGACTTTATCTTGCTGCGGCGCACCAATGCATTGGCGCGATCGCCGTAGTATTCCTTGCGGTTTTTGGCAATTTCGATGGCCATGAACAAGGCTTCGCGAAACGAATCGGGATCGGCTTCGTTTTTACCGGCAATGTCATAAGCTGTACCATGATCGGGCGAGGTGCGTACCGCGCTTAATCCCGCTGTATAGTTGATGCCACTTCCAAAGGCCAGCAATTTAAAGGGAATCAGACCTTGATCGTGGTAAATGGCCAAAATGCCATCAAATTTTTTGTAATAACCCGCGCCAAAAAAGCCATCAGCAGGGTAGGGCCCCATGGCCAGCATGCCGTGCTTTTTGGCCTCAATGATAGCCGGACGGATGATGCGATCGTCTTCGTCGCCCAAAACACCCCCATCCCCGGCGTGCGGGTTCATGCCCAAAACCGCGATGGTGGGGCGATCAATACCAAAATCGATCCGCAGGGTTTCTTCAAAGGTTTTGAGTTTGCGGGCAATCAGGTCCTTGGTCACTTTGCCTGCTACTTCGCGTATAGGCAGGTGATTGGTCGCTACACCGATGCGCAGCTCCTCACTAACCATCAACATGAGGCTTTCTTTGCCATTGCCCAATTCCTGGGTCAAAAACTCGGTATGCCCAGGGAAGGGGAAGTTTGCCATTTGCATGGCCTCTTTATTGATAGGAGCCGTAACCAGGGCGTCGATGTTGCCAGCTTTCAATTCTTTGACCGCAAAATCGAGGGCCATATAAGCATACTTACCACTGACATCGGTGGGTTTTCCCAGCAAAATATTGACATTCTCCTGCCAGCAATTCACCACATTGACCCGGTCGGGAAAAACCCGTTCGGCGTTGCGAATTTGCTGAAAAAGAAAATCAATACCGACGATGTTTTTGTGGTATGAAACGATCTTGGAAGACCCATATAAGACGGGGACGCAAAAGTCGATTATTTTGGGGTTGGCCAGAGTTTTGATGATCACCTCCAGTCCAATACCATTGATATCTCCGATGCTGATGCCGATTTTTAGTTTGTCCAGTTTTTCCTGGGCTGCTGCTTGTTCATTCATCACAGTAAAAATCCTACGGGTTGCTGTAATTTTGATAGTTTTGCAAAGTAATGGTAAAAAAAGCAGAAAATTGTTTTGAAAGCTAAAAAATCCTTCGGGCAACACTTTCTCAATCGGGAAGAAATTGCAGAACGCATCGCCGATAGTTTAACGATAAACAACGAATTGGGCCATCCTGTTTTGGAAGTCGGCCCGGGAAAGGGCATGTTGACCAAATATTTGCTCAAGCAATACCCTTTGCTCAAGGTGGTAGAGGCCGATGTAGACATGGTCAATTACCTGCACAAATATTACCCTCAACTGGAAAATCGCGTGATCTCCGGCGATTTTTTAAAAGTCGACCTGGCGGCAGTCTTTGAGGGCCAAAGTTTTAGTTTGATCGGGAATTTCCCTTACAATATTTCTTCCCAGATCGTTTTTCACATGATCAAATACCGCGCCATCGTACCCGAGATGGTGGGGATGTTCCAAAAGGAAATGGCCGATCGCATCATTGCTAAACCCGGAGGTAAGGATTACGGCGTGATCAGTGTGCTGGCACAGGCCTATTACGAGGGCAAGACCCTCTTCAATGTGGACAAAAGTTGTTTTAGCCCGCCACCCAAAGTACAGTCGGCGGTCATTCGTTTGATTCGCAAGGAAAATCAGGATTTGGGCTGTGATGAGGGGCTGTTTCGGCAGGTGGTCAAAACCTCCTTTAACCAACGGCGAAAGATGTTGCGGAATACCCTAAAGCCGCTCTTCCCGGAAGGCAGTACGGAATTGGAGGATGAATTTTTTCAAAAAAGGCCGGAGCAGTTGAGTTTGGCGGATTTTGTGAGGGTGACCCAGCTTTTGGGGAAACAGACTACTTGATGCATTCAAGAAGCAGGTGACTCCACAAATATTTTAGTCTTACATTGGCTAAATGCATGGTTTATTTTGTGTTATGTTAAAAAAATAATGTTTTCTGATTTTATTTTTTTATTTTTAGGGAGTATAACAAACCCTTAGACGATGAAACCCTGTGCCGTCCTCCCGTTTTCCGTGCATTTTGGCTTACACTTACCTTTAGGGAGCTATGTTTCCTTCATAAAGCTTGCAACCACCGCATCGATACTGTTGGTATCTCAACTTGCTTTTGCACAAGTAAAAATTGATAGCATCAATGGCCAAGCATGGACAGGGGCTGAACCCGAATTTCCTTTGGCTGCTACTCAGGATATTCTGGAGATCAAATTGAAGCCTATCGATTCCACGGATCTTGAGATTATTTATGTTTATCAGCTAAAGGGTGTTGATGAAAAACTCATATCCAGCATCAGTCCAAAAATCCGCTATACTTTTCTCAAAGGAGGTGAGTATGAATTCAATTATGTCATTCTATCCAAGGGGAAAAAAGTAAAGTTTCAAACCCTCAAAATTAAGGTAGAAGAGGAGTTGGCAGAAACCTGGTGGTTTTATCCGTCCATTGTTTTTTACATTGTTTTGATTCTGGGGGCCATCGTTTATTTCTGGGCGATATATAACCTGAGGCAAAATTTAAAGATGCAATTGATTCGCAACCGGATCGCCAGTGATTTACACGATGAAATAGGTTCTTCTTTGTCCAGTATTAAGTTAGATATCGAAAAAATCCAGACCCAACTTGATGAACCCAAAGCATTCATCCATGCTGCTTTGGAGGAAGTGCGCCAAACGGCTGAAGAAATCATTACCAACTTGCGAGATACCGTCTGGACCATTAAAACGGATAACGATGATTTTCTGCGTTTGGTTGAACGCATCAAATCAACGGCGAGTAAATTGCTTAGAAATCGCGGCATCAACTTGGATTTTGCGAGTGATTTGAGTGAAAAAAATAATTTTAAGATCGGCATGGAGCAACGCCGTAATGTCTTTTTAATTTTTAAAGAATCTTTGCACAATACCATCAAATACGCCGAAGCCCAGCAAGTGAGCATCAAATTCTCGCCTCACAATCACGACTGGATTGAAATGAAAATAGACGACAACGGGAAGGGATTCAGCCGGGAAGTACCAAGTGAAGGAAATGGGCTCTCCAATTTTGAAACCCGCTCAGCGGAAAGTTTTTTCAAATTTTCATTGGACACTGCACCTGGGCAGGGGACCCACATCAGGGTTTTGATACCCAAACTTTAAACATACCCCCCAATTCTGGGGATAGGTAAGCTGGAAATAGTATACGATTTTTGGTCATTGTAAAATTCAGAGGCTATGATTCGAGCAATATTATTTGAGGACAATCCAAAATTCAGGAAAAGCCTGGCTGATTATTTAGCTGATGACAAAGACGTGGAGCTGATAGCTGCTTTTCCCAATGCCAAGGAGGCCTTGAAAAAAATAAAGGAGATCAACCCCGATATTGTTTTGATGGATATACAAATGCCGGGTAAAACGGGTATAGAAGCACTTATTGAGATCCGTAAGGCCAAAATGACCACCAAAGTATTGATGCTTACTGGTTTTGATGACGACGACAAAATTTTCAGTTCCCTCCGTGCAGGTGCCAATGGGTATGCTTTGAAAGCAACCGAAGATGAAGTAGAAGGGATCAATCTGATTCAGGCCATTAAAGACGTAGCTACTTCCGAGCGCTGCGGCTACATGTCGCCTTCCATTGCGTACAAAGTCATTAACTTTTTTAATGACAAAACCATATTCGAAAAACCCAATTTCAAACCCCTTTCGGCAAAGCAAAAAGAAATTTTGGAGCTACTCGCCGATGGTCTCAGCCGCAAAATGATTGCAGACGAAATGGGGATCAAAGAATACACCGTGGGGGATCACATCAAAGCCATTTATGAAAAACTGGATGTGAACTCGGCCCTTGAGGCGGTGAAGAAGTGGCGGTTGTTTCAGTTTATGGTTTTATTAATTGGATTGTTTTATAAATAAAAAAATAAATATGAAGAAGGTTATATTTTTTACTTTATTCTTGAGCTTGTCAACAATGATTATCGGACAAACGATATTGGATGTCCCAATGTGTAAACAGCAAAAGTCGCTTTGGTGCTGGGCTGCGAGTGCTGAGATGATCGATAAATTTCATAACAGAGACATTACTACCTCTGGAGGCACATTGAGCACCCAATGTCAAATTGTAGATTTTTTTCTTGATGGTTTACACGGTTCAGCGCCGAGATATGGCATAGATACAGATGACTTCCCGTTATCTGTTTCTTCAGAATGCTGCGGAACTTGTTTGTGCGACGACAGTGGAACCCCTGGGAATTTTACTATACCTTATTTTTATCCCTCTTATTTTTTCAATTCAACTTACTCCTCGGTGTTTCACAAATTGGGATATTATAATACTATGTTAAAAGAGTTGGTATTTAGTGATATAGTAAAAGAGATTAATTACTGTATGCCTTTGGTTTTAGGACTTGAGTATGGCAGTGGAGCGGGGGAAGATGCAGATTCCGGCAACCACATTGTCGTGATTAGTGGATACGAAGAAACGTCGGACCATCAACAAATTTTACATATAAACGACCCCATGAATTTTGTAGAAAACTCTTGTGAAATTGCTCCAATAAGCATGATAAATTTGAGCATGATAGGTGATGATGAGATAGTTTCAAAAATTGACTATTTACTAGCTGGAATTAGACCTAGAAACAAACGCTTGTGTGATTCCTGCGTATTTAAGACTGACCCTTTTACCAGCAAAGACTCTCAGTTATCAGTTTCATCTGCACAATTGAAGGCCTTCAAGGAAGATTTAAGTTATGAGGGGTTGATTCGAAAACTAGCTAACGAAAAGAATTATATTAAAATGCCCGTGAATTATATGAGGTTGAAAGCTTCAAGAAACATTTTTCTCCGTAAAAATTACAAGAAAACTGATTTCGTAATCGCAAGAGATACAGATTTTTATTACTTTAATGAGAAAAAAAATAATATTCTTACTAAGCAACTTGTAAAAAAAGAACTAAAAATTACCCAAGTAAAAACGGGTAGGTATCCTATTGTTTTTTCTATACAAGTGAATAGGAAACTTATTCCTGTTAATTTACAGGAGGATAGGAGTATTGAGTTACAGCTGATTAGGGCTTATGGCCCTTTGTACAAAGAATATTATTATGTAAAAAAAGATAAAGCTGAGTATTTTTTTGACCCTAAAGATTTTGAAATATCCTCTGGAAATAAAATTGACAAGCCAATAGTTCCATTAAACCCAAAGGTTCTAAAAAAAGAGCTTAGGCAAAATGATTACTTAAACCCCAAAAAACTGAACATACAAAGTCAATTGGAAGAAGTCCGTTCTAAGGTCTTTAACAAGTGATTAATCAATAAAAAATTTCATTATGGGAGCTATTTTCGAATTTACCGCCGGTCAAGGATTCAATAAAGATGACTTGAGAACCGAGACTACGGCACTTGGTAATGTAATTACCTTTTTAGCGCATGACTCGCAAATAGAACAACTGTTTGCTTATCAAGACAATAAGCACATTGCTATTCGAGTAATGGACTACGGAGACATGGCAAACGTCAGAGTGTCATGGTTGTCCGTATCTAGGCTTTGGATAGATAAAATAAGCATATTGCCTCACATTCCGGATTACTATTTTATTTTATCGGAAGCCGTATATGATTCTCTGAAAGCAAAAGCAAGAGGCAGCAATACCATTGCATTTAGACTTGGGAAAAATGAAAATCGCCCAATTACTGCACATCTTGTAATGGGTTCATACACAGATTTTATCGGTGGTGGTGGTGGTGGCCTTCTACATGGTGCAAAAGTTCCATCTCCTTAGTATTACTCTGTCAAAATGGAGTTAAAGGTAAAATTTTGTCTTTAACTCCATAATTCTTCACTTTAAAATTGGATGCCATGCCCCAAGATCCCGAAGCCGCAGCTTTCTATGTTTGGCTAATATTGACAAGAATAGCTTTGGTAACTATGCTTTTGCCGATTGTAGCTTCGATAAAGCACTTAAAAGCATTAAATAAGCCCCTAAAAGTTTTTTATTATTTTTTAATCGCACACTTGATTACAGCACTTGGGGAACAAGTCGTTTTTTATTTAATGAATAACAAACCACATATAATTCAACCTTTATTAGCTTTTTTTTCGTTGAAAACTTTTAATTTTTATGAAATCTTTTTTATTCTTACTAATTTTTCTCTACTCGGCTATTTTTTCTATTTATTACTATTACCTAGACCCAAAGCTAAATGGGTACTTTGGACGTCGTATAGTCTTTTGGCTGCGATTTTGATAAATTTCTTCTTTATAGAAGGGCCAGACGCTTATGGTTCCTTCAATTCTACCTCATTAGCAATCTTCAATTTCGTACTTCCGATCATATACATGTGGATACTTTACCACACTGACTCTAAAGTTCCACTTAACAAGAATCCTTATTTTTGGGTAAATATTGGTTTAATCATCCCTAATCTACTCAGCATATTTTTATATTTCGCTGGAGATAAAATCTCTAATACAGACTATCTCCTATTCATTAAAATCATGATTGGTCGTTCCATCATTGAAATGATCAGCCAACTCCTATTCACCATCGGCTTTTCGTATGGCCGATATGCTCAATTCCTTCGCCAATAGTGCGATATGCCCCCTGATCCGGGGATGTTTTTGGAGGATTTTCCCACGTATCTTTACATCATGAGAACGATAGAGCACTGTATCCCTGAGGGTTTGGCGCTTGTTCCCGGTTGGTCGTGTAAAACTAAAACCCTACAACAATTTATTAATTTGACTTACGATTGCCGGGACCGCCCCCTTTTACAGTTTTATTGTGATGTACTAATAAAAAGCCAACAACACTGAAATACTTGTAGCGTGCTATTTTTTTGTGCCCTAAGTAAAACACTCTGTGAACCCCAAGTATTCCAACTAGACCCCTATACAAAGCCAGTAAGCGTGCCTCCCAAGCCCTTACTGGCATTTTTTTTGGGCTAGCTCATCACTTACAAAGCAAATTTGCAAGATTCAAATCCCCTTACTATCTTGTTCAGCAGTCCTAGAACAATTCAACTCATTCCTTGGAGGTGCTCAACAAGGCAACTCTTAAAACCCTTTCATCCAATGACCACTTCTCCTTTTTTAGGCGAGCTCATCGGTACCGCCGTTTTGATTTTGCTTGGCAATGGTGTAGTCGCCAACGTATTGCTCAACAAAACCAAAGGCAACAATGGTGGGCTTATTGCCATCACCGCAGGTTGGGCCTTTGCGGTGACCATCGGAATTTTTGTTGCACAAAAATTTGGCAGTGCTGACGCGCACCTCAACCCCGCTGTAACCATCGCCATGGCGATCAAAAACAGTGATTACAGCAATGTTCTGCCATTCATAGCCGCTCAAATGATCGGCGCAATCCTGGGAGCCACGCTGGTTTGGTTGCATCACTTACCTCACTGGGGCGCTACCAATGATCAAGGCCTAAAACTGGCCGCTTTCAGTACCAGCCCTGCCATTGCCAATGCTCCCGCCAACCTCATCAGTGAGATCATTGGTACCATGGTATTGCTCATTGGAGTGATTGCGCTGTATGCGGAAGCAGGTTCGGGCTTGTCCCCTTATTTGGTGGGTGTATTGGTGTGGGCCATCGGTTTGAGTCTGGGCGGTACTACGGGGTACGCGATTAATCCGGCGCGGGATTTAGGGCCACGGATTGCCCATGCGATTTTGCCCATTGCGGGCAAGGGCGGAAGTGATTGGGGGTACGCCTGGGTTCCGGTGCTTGGGCCAGTTATCGCCGCAGTGATTGCCGGGGCGATTATGAGTGGGTTTGGCTTTTAGGAAAGATAAAAACCAAGCAACTTAATTTTCAGTTGCTCCTTAAATTAAAAAGAGCTTGAGGGCGATTTATTTGCCCCAAGCTCTTTTTGTATCAACTTGATGATGAAGCACTAAGCCTCGTCATCATCGTGCTTTTGTGCTGGCGTGGTCAATACTTTGTAAAAAAAGTACGCGGTGAACGCAGCCACCGTAATATTTGCGCCAAGATACATCAACAATGCAGTTGTGTTCATGATAGTTGATTTTTAGTGACACAGAAACATGAGTCATCCCGAAAATTCGAGATGACTCATGTTTTGCGTCATACATAAGTAATTAATGGGTAAATCTACCTTCGCGCATGCGCTTGCGGTAGGCCACGTATACGAGTACGGCAACACCCACCCAAATGGCTAAAAGCCCCAGGCGTGCGATGTTTTGGTACATTATTGTTTTTTTCAGGTGATCAATCACTGCAGGGTCGGTCGCTTCAGCAATTTGAGCGTACAGGCCCGTGTTCATGATTTTGTCCCAGTTTGCCGGCATACTCGCAAACAATACCCAGCCCAGGATAACCGGAGTCACGTATTGAATGATGTAGCGGAAAATGATCGGCACTTTGATATCGGCACCCCGGGTAATTTCTTCCCAGCCATTTTTCATGCCAAAAACCCAGGCAAACAGAATGAGTTCGAAGAAGGCAAAAATGACCAGGGAAACGGTGCCTGCCCAGTGGTCGTATTCATCGAAGACGCCGTAGTTGAAGTAAAGAACGGTTGGAAGACCCAAAACGGCAACCGTAGCACCAAATGCCCAGGCTGCACTCTCTCTTTTCCAACCAAATTCATCCTGCAGGAAGCCCATACATGGTGTTCCCATCGCCAGCGATGAAGTAATCCCGGCAAAGAACAACAAACCAAACCACATCACGCTGGCCATAACTGCCAGGAAGGGGCCCCATTGTTGGAACAAGAAAGGTAAGGTGCGGAAACCAAGCCCCAAACCACCTACTTTGTTCACCAGTTCCAACATGCCATCGATGCCAAAATACCCCACGGTAATGGGAATCACGATGGCACCACCCAAACACACTTCTACAAATTCGTTCATCCAGCCCGCACTCATGGCGTTGAGCGCCACGTCGTCGCGGGATTTGAGGTAGGAGGAATAACACTGAATACTACCCATGCCCACCGAGAGGGTAAAGAAGATTTGCCCGGCGGCAGCCAGCCAGACCTTAGGCGACCAGATGGTGGAAAAATCAGGGGTCCAGAGGTAATTCAAACCTTCGGTACCAGCATACAAGGCATTTCCACTGCCGGGCTGTAAAGTTACCCCACGAATGGCCAGAATGATGCCAAAAAGGATCAACAAAGGCATCCCAATTTTGGCTACTTTTTCTACCCCGCCACTCAAACCACGGGATAGGATCCAGGTATTGAGCAACAAACAAATGATCCAGAAAATGATTGGCTGAGCATCACTCAATCCGGTATAGTTGGTAAAGAAATTGGCTACTTCATCACGGGTTTGACCATTGAAGGTGCCCGCCACGGAATGCCAGATGTAACCCAAAGTCCAACTTTCCAGGTAGCAATAATAAGCTGCTACAGCCAGGTTGGTGAAAATACCAAATACCCCGATGTATTTCCAGAAGCCGTATTTCGACATGGAATCAAGGATAAAGGGGGTACTGTGGTGGCCGTATTTTCCACCAAATCTACCCATTGCCCATTCCACATAAAGCAGTGGAATACCCATCAATAAAAAACAGACGAGATAGGGAATGATGAAGGAACCACCGCCGTTTTGGATGGCCTGTACCGGGAAGCGCAGGAAGTTACCCAGACCTACCGCGTTACCCGCCATGGCCAGTACCAGGCCAACTCGGGAGCCCCAGGATTCTGTATTGCTACTACTCATACCATTGTGAAGGTTAGTGATTGAATAAGGTTTTATTGGTAAACAAAGATTCAAATTTAAAAACTATTCCGCCACATCATACTTTCTACGGGTTTTTCTGTCCGTTGATTGTATTTGGCGTCGCTTTTGAGGTTGTAGTACCGTTCAATTTCTCCTTCCACCGCAAAGTAGATGAGTTGCCCGATGGGCATGCCTACATATACCCGCACGGGTTGGGTGCACGAAATTTCGAGAGTCCAGGTATTGCAAAAACCTACATCACCTTTTCCTGCGGTAGCGTGAATATCGATGCCCAGGCGGCCAACGCTGGATTTGCCTTCGAGAAAAGGAACAGCGTTGTGCGTTTCGGTGTATTCTTCGGTTACGCCAAGGTACAAAATGCCAGGGTGTAGTACAAAACCCGTTTCAGGGATTTCGAAGTGCTCAATTTCGTTGTGTTTGCGGGCGTCCAGGATTTGGTCTTTGTACGTAGCCAGCCATTTGCCGAGGTGTACATCGTAGGAGTTGGTGCCCAAACAGTCGCGTCGAAAAGGTTCAATGACGATTTTTTTTGCCTCAATTGACTCCAAAATCTTCTTATCCGAAAAAATCATGTGCTCGAGTGGTTTTCTTTGTAGTGGGGCAAAAATAAGTTTTCATCTTTGGCAAAATGAGTTCTTATCTTTTTTATCGCCCTTTCTGGGGGCAAGGTACAAAATTAAATTTTACGACAAACTCCGCCACAACATCATGCTGCGGTCGTCACTAGCAGAAATCAACAGATTGTCGTGCGCTGACCAGAGTAAGGCATTGACCGAATTGACGTGGCAATGGTCCCGGATGGTGTTCAATACCTTATTCAATTTGAAACTTTCAGCGTCCCAGATTTTGATGGTTCGGTCGCGACTGGCGGTGGCAAACAGGGTGCCAGCGGAATTAAAAACAATGTCATTGATGGTAAACAGATGGGCCGCTTGTGAATTGAGCAAATCCAGGTTCTCGGCATCCCAAACGTTGAGTAAGGCATCGCGCCCACCACTGATCAGGTATTTTCCATCCGGGCTGTATTGCACACAAAAAACCGAATGATTGTGGGCTTTAGGAATTTTGGCTTTGATTTGAAAGGTATGCACATCAACAAGGTAGAGGTTGTGGTCGCTGGCACCTACCGCAATTTCCTGACGGATTGGGCAATAGGCCAGGCCACGCAGGCTTTGGTGGCTCAGTTGAATGCTCTCCAGGGTGCGGGCGCTTTGGATGTCCCAACGAGTTAAAATGCCGTCGCCGCCAGCGGTAAAAACTTGCTCCCCTATGCGCAGGATGCGATAAACGCCCTTGCGGTGGTGGGCAATGTTTTTGGTGGCCTCCGGTTCAGCCAGGTCCACCCAATGCACGCCACCATTCATATTGCCGACCACCACTTGCTGGAGATCGGGCAAATGCAGAAGGGAAAAAATTTGGGTGTCCACCTTGGCAATCAGCTTGCCCAACTCCGGCGCTTCCATATCCCAACGCACTACCCAACCCTCACCTGCTCCGGAGAGGAAAAAACGGGGATCATCCGTTGCACTCAGGGCAAATACTGCGGCATTGTGGCCCGTGAGTACGGCGTGGCGTTGATATTGTAAGGAAGAACCCATGTTTTTCTAGGCTTTTTTGACAAAAAATAATGGTGAAAAGTTTAGTTATTTGCAACAAATGGCGCTGACGACTAGCGGCAGAGCCGCAAAACGTCTGTAGATTTAAGGCATGAGACCAGCGTAAAGGTGCAGCGCACCGGAACAATGTCAGCGAAATGTTCCGGTGCGCTGCACCTTCATGCCGGATTTTTGCCATTTTCCTACAGACGTTTCGCGGCTCTGCCGCTGGTCGATGCGCTCAAATATATGCAGATAGACCAGAAATGCCAATCATTAGTCAACATCAAGATCAGAGTACCTACGCCATCTGGCGCATCGAAGAATCCGAAGCGTGGTTTTTGGAGCAGTTACAGCTTAGTGCAGCTGAGCAGGCGCAACTGGAAACGATTAAAGGTTGGCGGAGGATGGAATGGTTGGCCGTTCGACAGTTGGTGGCTGCATTGGTTCCCGGGGAGGAGCGGGCTATGCTGGTCAAGGATGAATACGGGAAACCACATTTGCACAATAGCCCCTTGCAAGTATCAATCAGCCATTCCCATCAGTTGGCAGCAGCGATGGTGGGTGAAAAAGTACTGGGCATTGACATTCAGCAAATCGTAGAAAAAATTGGTCGCCTGGCCCCACGTTTTTTAAGTGCGCGTGAACTGGCTTTTATCCATCCGGCTGAACACCACATTGCCCACTTGCACGTCTGTTGGTGCGCCAAGGAGGCTTTGTACAAAGCTTATGGAAAGCGGGAAATCGATTTTTGTGAGCACCTGCTGCTCGATGCTTTTGACTATCAAACAGCAGGTGGCTCGTTTCAGGGGCGGGTTATCAAGGATGATTTTGAAGCCACGTTTGAGCTACAGTATTCCACTTTTGAAGATTGTATGTTGGTGACGGCGGAGCTAGTTTAACAGTTGAGGAGTTGAGAGGTTGAGGAGTTGAGGCTACCGCGAGCGGCTTAGACAAGGACATTGTCAATGTCGCTCGCGGTAGCCTCAACTTCTCAACTCCTCAACTTCTCAACCTTCACACCAACTCCTCTTCCCAATCCCCGTCTCCCAACTGCAAATTGGCCAATTCATGCATCACGATGGATACAGTGACTGCAGTCACCAATGTGCCTACAATTGGGCCAATTACAGGCACCACGAAACAAATCCGTAGGACCATTCCTACCGCCAGAGCGATGCCAGGAAAACGCAGGGAGTATTTAAAGCTGTCTTTAATTTTCAGGCCGAACATCTCATTGTAGTTGTCCAGAATCAGGATGCCCATAAAGAAACAATGGATAAAAAAGAGAAGGGGCTCCTTAAACCAGCTTACTACCGGGATGCCTTCAATAATAGGTTCAATAATGGCTACGACCACACCTTCAATGGCCATACAAATAGCCCCCAATACAGCGATGCGAATTTGAGCTTTGATGAAGTCGTTGAGGCGGGGTTCCCGCATTTTGTCTTTTAATAAAATGTCTACTGTGCGGTGACAAACATGGAAAATGAAAATTTCGAGTAGGATCAAAACGCCGTAACGGAAGCCTTCGTCAGTAAAAAACTCCCACTGGTTTTTGACCAGATTGTTCACAAAATTGTCCATCGAACTCATTAGCGCCATTGCATTCGAGGTATCCACCGCATTTACGGATTCAAAAACATTCGCCAGGGTTCTGACGCCTGCGATGATGCCCACCAGGATCAAAATTTTGTTCACCCAGCCATAGGCTAGGAAACCTTCCCATAAGCGGTTTTTGCGAAAAAAACGCACAGCCTCCGGAATGGAGTGGAGGGTGTACAAAAATTGATTAAAATGCTCTTTCAGGTAGGTACGAAAGTTTGACATGGTGCGGTACTTGATTTATCGTTCGGGAAAGTGTTCTAAATATAGGGTACAAAACACCTTTGGTCTTTTCAAATTCCGATCAGGGTGGATTTTTTTTGGATCAAAGTGCATTTCTACAGAGCAAAGACGTGCTGAAACGGCGATTGGTTACGCTTGACGGGTTTAATCTATCTGCCAAATTGAAGAAAATTCACCATTGGTTGAAGGCTTCTCTCCCCAGGTTGAATAAAGTTGGCAGGCCTTGTTCCGCCCTCTACTTTTGAATCATCAAACACAAACAAGTGTACATTTTTCACCTAAAAATTTCAAAACCATGTCAACAAAATTGATGATTCGCTTTTTCGCCTGCACCTTGGCCCTGATGACTTTTAGCTTTGTGAACAGCAATGCCCAATCAAGCACCATCCCGGAGCAAAATGCTCAGAATCGCCGTGAGACAGCCAAAAGTAATTCAACTGTCCGCAAAGAAACGGCTACTGCCGGACAAGCCAATCGGGAAGCGACGAAAGGAGCCAACAGCGAGGTCCGCAAGTCCACTTATGACGAAAACAAAGGCGAACGGGAAGCTGCTGCTGCCGACGGCCAGGTAAGCAAAGACGAAGCAAAACAATTGGTAGACCAGAATTCAAAAGAGCGCCTGGCGAATGCCAAAACCAACTCTGCCGCACGCCAGGAAACCGGCTCTACCAACAGTGCTGCCCGTAAAGGTGCTGCCCAGCAAAATTCGGATGCGCGGCGCAACACCGCGGTAGAGAATGCAGCCAACCGTCGGACTAAAGTGAATTAATTTCTTCCCATCCTGTTGTGGTGCATTGGGATGACAGACCTCTGATTTTTCCCAAAGCATATCCAAACAAGCATCCCTTTGCACCACAATTTAAATTCACCTGCTCATGAAACCCTTATTGACCAGTCTAATCCTGATTTTGTTGGGCCAGCTTTGTGCCCAAAACCCAGACATCAACCGTTTGCCCGATACCAGTTTTCAAACCCAACAAATCAAAACCGCCTCCTGGACCATCTCTACCACATTCAATAGCCGGGTGCTTTCCGCCGGGCGGGATTTTGGAAGTAGTCAGGTTGGCCTATTTCCAGGTGTTTTTTACAGCCATCCAACTGGACTGTACGTCGGATTGAGTGGCAGTATGTATGGAGATTCTGCATCGTTATCCTATACCCAGACCAATTTAAGTCTGGGCTTTGCGGGTTCCTTTACATCCAATTGGCGTTACGGTTTGTCTTTTGCCCACACCTTTTTTAACCCTGCTGAAGAAGGACTGCTAAGCAATGGCATTGGACTATCTACCGATTTGACTTTTGGTGCGTTTAATGTAGGTACCTCATTCACGGCCATGCTGGGGGAAGAAAATGGATATCGGCTCAATCTTTTTTCTTCTGGATATTGGCCTCTGGGGCAAAAGGGGGTCCTGGGGAATTGTGCCATTGGGCCGTCTCTATCAGGTTTGTTCGGCACCGAAAACATTCCCTTTTACACTTTGCCTCTAGCGCAATTTGAAAGGGCAACTGGAGTACGCTGGACCGAGCGCAAAAAAAAGCTACCGACCCCCACTCCAAGGCCCCGACAAGAAGGCAGCGCCAATGTTTTTGGCCTGATGAGCATCAATTTGGCAGTGCCATTTTATTACTACGCGGGGAATTGGACTTTTGGCCTGACCCCAAATTTGGTTGTTTCGGTGCCTTTGCCCGGTGAAACCTATGAAGAACAAAGCAGCAGTGCCTATTTTGGCTTATCCATATCCCGTCAGTTTTAAGATTTTTAGCCGCTGCCCTAGGTTTTTCCCCATTGTTGCTATCTTGTAAGCTGAAACCAAATTACAGACAGCACGAGATGGAACAAACAAACACCAAATCTTCCCCACAACTGACCTTGAAGGAGCAATTGCCGGTATGGATAGTTGTTGCAACAGCCTTATTTATCAACTTCCTGGCTTACAAGGTACAAGTTGTACCAGACCTGGTTGCTACTATTGCCCGTTGGGTTGGCTTGGCTGGCCTGGCTTATTTGGCTTACCGCAAAGGCAGCATTACAACCTGGATACTCTTTGCACTGGTTTTTGGTGCTGAAGTGGGTCATACCCTGCCGGGAGGTGCCGAATGGTACAATGTGATGAGCAAAGTGTTCATCAAATTGATCAAAACCATTGTCGCACCTTTGATTTTTGGCACTTTGCTAGTAGGTATTGCCGGGCATTCCGACATGAAATCGGTAGGTCGGATGGGGCTGAAAGCGATTATTTATTTTGAGATTGTGACCACCATTGCCCTGGTAATCGGGTTGGCGGCCATCAATATCACCAAAGCAGGCGAAAACCTGCCCCCCATGCCTACGTCCGAAACGCTCCCGGAAGTGCGCAAGCCCATGACTGGTCCCGAGATCGTTCTGCATACCTTTCCTGAAAACCTGATCAAATCTGTAGCCGAAGGAGAAATCCTACAAATTGTCGTCTTTTGTTTGATTTTCGCTTTTGCCATGACGCAGGCTAAGCCAGAGCATCGCCGCCCTTTCCTGACTTTTGCGGAGAGTTTGTCCGAAATCATGTTCAAATTCACCAACATCGTCATGTATTTTGCACCTTTTGGCGTTGGGGGCGCCATTGCCTACACCGTGGCCAAACTGGGGCTCGGGGTTTTTGCCAATTTAGGACTCCTGCTGCTTACCCTGTATGGTGCCTTGATCGTGTTTATTCTGGGGGTATTGTTACCTGCTGCCTTGATTTTCCGCATTCCGATTCGGCGCTTTTGGAAATACGCTTCTGAGCCAGTGACGATTGCTTTTGCTACAACCAGCTCCGAAGCGGCTTTGCCCAAAGCCCTGGAAAATATGGAAAAAATGGGGGTTTCCCGTCGGGTGGTTTCTTTTGTTTTGCCTACAGGATTGAGTTTTAACCTGGATGGTTCCACCTTATACTTGTCCCTTGCGGCAATTTTTGTGGCCCAAGCGGGTAAAATTGAAATGCCTATTGGCGCCCAAATCACGATGCTGCTCACCTTGATGCTGACCACAAAGGGCATCGCCGGGGTGTCGCGCGCATCTTTGGTGATTTTGACTGGAACAGCTGCTTCATTTGGTTTGCCAGATTGGCCCATTGCCGCCATCCTGGGTATTGATGCTCTGATGGACATGGGACGCACGGCCACCAATACCCTTGGTAATTGCCTGGCAACGGCCATTGTAGGCCAATGGGAGGGAGAGACCAATTTTGTGGATGAAGAGCCGGTTGCGCAAGTTTAGATAGTTGAGAAGGTTGAGGAAGGTTGAGGAAGGTTGAGGCTCCGCGAGCGACTTGAGCAAGTGCTATGTCTAAGCTGCTCGCGGAGCCTCAACCTTCCTCAACCTTCCTCAACTTCCCTAAACCATAATGTACCAATGAAAATCCTGATCGTAGAAGACGAGCCCAAGACCGCCCAGGACTTGAGCGAAACCCTCCAGGAAATCGATTCCTCCATTACCATTCTGGGCATCACCGATTCGATTGAAGGTACGCTCAATTTTTTGGCTTACCCACCGGCGCCAGATTTGATTTTTTTAGACATCCAACTCGCGGATGGCCTTAGTTTTGATATTTTTAAAGAGACAACCATACTCTGCCCGGTGGTGTTTTGCACCGCTTACGATGAATATGCCTTGCAAGCTTTTCAAACCAATGGAGTAGCCTACGTGCTCAAACCCTTTAGTACGGCAGATGTACGTTTGGCCCTGGATAAAGTAAAATCACTGGCGAGTTTTTATCGTTCGGAGGCCCCGGATTTGCGCGCCTTTGCCGAAGCGATGGATACCTTGCACAACAGTGGTGGGCTCAAAAGTAATTTTTTAGTATCCTTTAGAGGTAGCTTCATTCCCATCCCAACCAAGGAGATTGCCCTGTTTTACATTTTAGGAGAAGATGTCTGTTTACAAACTTTCAAGGGCAATACTTATTTGGTGCCGCACTCTTTGGAAGAAATTGAGCGTATGGTGGGACACCAGCAGTTTTACCGGGCCAATCGCCAGCACCTCATTAATTTTGAACTGATTGAATCCATTGAACAGGACTTTGCCCGCAAGTTGAAAATCAAACCCAAAGTCAAATGCCACGATCAAATCACAGTGAGCAAGGCGAAGGCAAGTGAGTTTTTGCAATGGATGAATGAAAGGTAAAAATGGGAATAAAAAGAGTGAAGCCCGCCCAAGAGAAGGCTTCACCTCGCAATACAGATAGTAAAAAAAAACGCTTATTAAAAACTTCCAACGAACGACCACAAGGTCAATTCATTGGAAGTTTTTTTATTTAATCCACCCTTATTTAGGATTTTTCACGGCGGCACTTCCTGCTCCGGCTGGATTGTACGCCAACTCATTGTCGGGTACATCCCAATAGTCGAGGTAGTTATAGTTGATGGTTGCCTTGGTGTTCAGGATATTGAACTTATCCAGTACAACACAATTGGTACGGCCACCACCTTTGCTGATGTCGTCGATAACGCCCCAACGACGGGCATCGTAGAATGCCAAGCCACGGAAAGGCAACACTACCCGCCGTTCTCTGCGCAGCTCCTCTTTGGCATCCGCCAAAGTCAAGTTGGTCCCTGCTACTGGGGCCAAACCAGCACCTTGCAAACTGCGAATAGCGTCAATGACTTTTAACCCTTCTTCAATTTTGCCAGTATTGATCAAGGCTTCTGCTTTGGTCAATTCGTTTTCCTCGTAGGTAGTAGCCAGGTACAGTTCATAAGCGCCTACGTCTCTGGAGCCATAAAAAATGACTCCGGGGAGCCCTTTGCCATTGCTGACCATGCCCCAACGGGTATTAAAAACGTTACCCCGGTCGCTGTTGCCAATCCAGGGCGCAGCAGGTCCGTTGTTGAAGTTGTTTTCCAAACGTTTGTCGCCTGCTTTAAAATCCTGGATAAAACGTTCGCTGATGCGGTAGGTTACGCCTACGTTGGTTGCACCAACTGCCAGTGTAGCAGGCACGTTGCCCGTTGCGGAGAAGAAGTCAGCATTGGAGTTGGAGCGCCCAGTGAACACAAAGTCGGAGGATTTGATGCCATTGTTGGTCAAATCAATGATGGCGTTCCATTGGGCAGGCGTCATATCTTTTGCAATTGTATTTACAAGTATATTGCGCGCTTTCAGGGAATTGATGTTGCGCTTCCACATGTCTGGAGTCAAAACGCCACCCTTTCCTACCTGAAAGAAATCGGGGATCAAGGCACCCAAAACTTTGCTGTAATCACCACCTGCGCTCAATCCATTCAGGGCAGCGGCAGCAGCATCCAGGTTTTTATTGGATTCCTTGATGATGTCTTCTTTGCTGTAGTACTTATCGTTGGTACCCGAAACCGCATCGTTGATGATGCCAGCGTAATAAATGGAGCCAATTCGGGCGTAGGCAAAACCTTTCCACCAATAGGCCCAAGCCTTTAATACACCTTTCTTTGCATTGGCGTCACCCGTAAAAGAAACGGTTTCGACCAAAGCTAAAACGTTGTTGCAGGCGGTATTCAGGCCATACATATAGGCCCACTCGTAATAAAGTGGGTTGTCGCTGGCGTTGGCGTTGATGTTGACCTGGCGCAACATCGCTGGCTGGGTACTGGGCGAGTTGGGGTTGATGATTTTGGTGCCATTGTCGGTGATGACATAGTTGGGGCAACCAATTTCATTGACCCGTTGGTTGGCCGCTTCACAGGCAACGATGTCACCCATGATGTCGTGGTAAGCTAGAGGGTCGCCAAAAAAGGTACCCTGGAAACCGCCATAGTTTACCGTGCGAAAGCCATTGACGTAAACTCCACCTTGGGCAAGAGCGATGATGCCCGCTTCAGAATTGGCACTTCCAGTAGTGGGTTGGTTGGGATTCAGGATGTCCAATTCCTTTTTGCAGGAAACGGAAAGCCCCAACAACACCAGCATGGAAATGAATATTTTGCTATTTTTCATTGCGTAGAAGATTTAAAGTTAGAATCCAAAATTGAGGGTTGCCTGGTATGACTTAAAGTTGGGTAGGGTGCTGTGATCAGTACCACGGTCCCAGGCAGAGTTGATCGAACCTGAAGAAATTTCGGGATCCATTCCCGTATACTTGGTAATCGTTACGAGGTTGCGACCAGACAAAACCAATTGTAATCTTTTCAAAACGGGCAATTTGCTCACTTTGGCAAAATCTACGGCTAGCGCTACGTTCCGCAGGCGGGCAAAAGAGGCATCTTCGTAGAAATAGTTTTTGGTACCATTGCGAGAAACTGCAGCGTAAACCCCACGGTAAAATGCGGTCCAGGCACCCGTTTGACCATCAATGGTGAAGGGTTGTGCATAATCACTGTGGATACCATCCCGATACATCCATTCTTTGGTTTGGTTGTACAGGTGATTGCCATTTACCCAGTCAATCTGGAAGGAAAAGGTCAACCAATCACTAAAGCTGATGTCGTTGATGAAAGACAAGTTGAATTTTGGATTTGGATCACCAAAGCTGTACTTGTCAGGAGTTACATAAGGGAATTTGGTCGCTTTGTTGATTACCCAACCATTGCTACCCACGGTGTACTGCCCTTGTTGGTCAGCAGGAATAAAAGGCGTGCCATCCGGTTTTTTCTCAGTGATGCTATGCAACATAAAATAACCGTACAACTGGCCAATTTTTTCGCCCCCTCTCAATACGTAGTTGGTGCTACCTGCATTGGAAATTACTACAATTTCCTGGTTGCCAACCACTGAGTTGATTTGTGAGGTTTGTTTGGTGAAGTTGAGCGTAAAATTCCAGTTGAGTTTTTTGCTGCGGAAAACATTGGTGTTCAAAGAAGCCTGCAAGCCGGAAGAACCTAAAGAGAATGCGTTGGTTTTAAGGGAGCCTGAACCAGCAGAAGGCGCTACGTTTACGTCCCAAATCGCGTTGTCAGTGGTCCGTTTCCAATAAGTAGCCGAAAGGCGCAAACTATTGAGCCAGTTGCTGCTTTCTCCACCTACATTGAAGGTGATGTCGGTACCAATTTCGGTTTCTTTGGATACTTCCACACTCAACTCAGGGTTGTTTTGAGCAGGGTTGAAGTAGAAACCGTTTGAAGCGCCCAAAGTCCGGGTACCCAGGGTAACGTAACGGTCAAATGGCCGAGGTTGAATACCCGCCTGACCATAAGCAGCACGTAATTTGAATTCAGGGATAATGTTGGTCAAATTGCTGTTTTGCCAAAAATCCATTGAAGACAAGCGCAAATAAGCGTCTCCACGTGGGAAAGTAAATGGCTTGGAGCCCTCTCCAAAAGCTGAAGAATAATCACTCCGCACCCCGGCAGAAATACCAGCGATGTCGTCAAATTCAATTTTTTGGTTGACCAGGAAACCATAAGTCACGAATGGTTCAACATAGTCGGTGAGCACCTTGAACGAGGTACCTTGTGAGCCCGTATATGGCGTATAGGAAGGCAATCCCGCTGAAGAAGCGTCGTACTCGGTGTATTTTTGTCTGCGGTGGTCAAAAGTGATTTGGGTAGAAGTGGTGATCGGGATTTTCATGCCAAAGTCTTTCTGAAAATCGGTGCGGACGTAAGCCGTTGCCAGGAAGTTCTGGAAAGAGTTGGTATAAAAATACTTGTCAATTCCCCCGGTATTGTCTGGAGTGATGTTACCCCCAACATAATACTGAGCCTCATTGGAGTTGGCGTTACCAGATTGGTTGGCGATGTTCCAAACGAGGTCTTCTTTGCGGTAGTTGATCCCGTACTTGGCATCCAATTCTACAAATTTGGCGAATTTGTAGTTCAGGTTGAAGTTCTGAATGATGTCCGTCTTGAGGTCTTTTTTGGTGCGGTATTGCTCGTAATAAAAGGGGTTTGCACCATTTACACCCACCGCATCGCCCAAATAAGCCGAGTAAGAACCATCGGGCAGTTTGGCACCATAATCGGCAAAAGCGCGGCTGTTGAAGACCGGATACACCAAACTTTGCTCCCCATTTACCGTATTCTCGGTGCGCACCAACTGGGTTGTATTGCGGAAACGCAATCCTTTGGCCAGCTCCACGCCCATGTTGAGGGTCAGGTTGCTGCGGTCGTTGTACCCGTTGTTGATGAAGTTGGAATATTGGCGGTTGTTGGAGCCAGATACACTGAAGTCAATCTTGTCGGCACCGCCTGAAATGGATACGCTGTTGTTGAAGGTATTGGCGGGGACAAAGAACTCGCTGAAGTGATCGTGGTATTTCAGGTTGGCATTGTAAGGCTTATTGGTCAGGTTGGTGGGATCGGTACTGTTCCACACCAGGTTGGCATTGTAGATGCCCGTAGCAGGGTCAATTGCCAACGGCACACCACTGCCACTTACTACGTTGTTGTTGGCATCTGTAGCATACCCGTGGAATTGGGATTTGGCCAGTCCGCCAATGTTGAGGTAGGTGTTGTTGGTGATGCCTGAAGAAAAGTCAATGCTCACTTTTCCACTTTTTCCTCTTTTAGTAAACAATTGGATTACGCCATTCGCGCCCTGGGCACCATAAATGGAGGCAGATGCGGCACCTTGTACAACTTCGATGCGATCGATCGAGTTCAAGTCCAGTGAGTTCAAATCCGAGGCGGCCATTTGTAAGCCGTCGACGAGAATCATCGGAGTGGTACCCCGGTTTACGGAGTTGATACCACGGAGCAGGATGTTTACAGCTGCCCCCGGGCTACCACTTACGGTGCTGATTTGTGCACCGGCGATTTTACCAATCAGCGCCTGGTCTACGGAGCCCGTAGGCACTGCGGGCAGGTCTTTGGCAGCGATGGTTTCTACGGAGATACCCAGTCTGGCTTTGCTGGTGGCCACCCCGGAGCCTGTAACGACCAATTCACTAAGGTTGGTGGCCGCTTCTTTCAAAATCACATCCAGTGTGCTGGCGTCACCAACGGTAAGTTCCTGGGTAGTAAAACCAGTGTAACTGACCACAATAACGTTTACAGAAGCAGGCAAAGCGAGGACATAGCTACCGTTTACATCGGAAACAGTCCCAACTGTGGTGCCTTTGGCTAGAATGCTGGCACCAATTAAGGGCTGGCCATTCTGATCGGACACTTTGCCACTGATGCTTTTTTGGGCCATAGCTCCCGCCATAGCAAATAGCGCCAGCGCAAGTGCTAGTAAGATTTTTTTCATACTAATTTCGTTTTTAAAAAAGCAATAGTTATACCACACCTGTATTTGGGCCTGCCAAAAACAGAGAATAGCCAAAGCAATGAAATACAGGGAGCTGACAAACAAGTCAGATCACTGTTGCAGAAAAAATGTTAATTGAGGTGAATTGAAAAGGCTTAATTGAGGTGAAAACAATAAAAAGCTTGATGCGAAATGGAAGTAGGTGAAATTAGAGCCTTGAGAGAATTTTAACAGTCCTGGTGTTTGAGAACAACGTTTAAAGTTGATAAGATGCTGCCAAGGTTTGGTAAACAAAAATGGTTTCATCCACAAACCTAAGCACCAAGGTAAAAATCAAAGTGTTTATTTGGGCAAAAAACTTCAAAAAAATCAGCATTTTAAAAATAGAACTACTTAAAGTATTCATTCTGATCAAACAATTGGCAATGCCACTTCGAAGTGCTTTTCCCCTTTATCGACTCTGATGTCGCGGCCACAGAGTAGTTTGTAGCGCTGTCGAATGTTCTCCAGACCAAGGCCCGTATTGTGTTCAACAGTGCGTTTGGGTTGAAGGTTATTGCGGACGATGATGTGGCCATCCTCATCATAAATTTCGACCAGAAGTGCTTTCCCTACCCCAATCATGTTGTGCTTTATTGCATTTTCAATGAGCAATTGGAAGGTATTGGGAGGGGTGTAACTCTCGTATACTTCTGGAGAAAGGGATACTTGCAATTTAAAATTGTCTTCAAAGCGGGCGTGAATTAAACTGGCGTAGGATCGGGCAATCGATAGGTCTTCACGCAAGGATACTTTTTCCTTTTGGTTGTTTTGCAACAAATAGCGGTACACATCCGCCAATTGCACGATGAAGTCCTGAGCATTGGGGTTATTGCCTTTTACCAGTGTTTTTAAGGTATTTAGTGCGTTGAATAAAAAATGCGGATTGACTTGTTGGCGCAACAGATCCATCTGCGCCTTTGCACTCATTTCCAATAGTTGCGCATTTTTTACCTGCACTTGCTGGGTCTGGTATACCGAGCGCACCGCATAAAAAAGAATTTGTAAAATGATGTTGATGAGGATGCCCCGGAAAATGAAAAAAACCAATGGTGCCTTTTCTTCCTTGATCGTTTCATGAACAATAATTTCGACGACTAAAACCAAAGAGACGCCTACAAAAAGGCTAATGGCACTTTGCACAAATAACCTGAGCGCCTCAGATTTGAAAGAGTTGCGGAATTGCTCTTCACGTCGATCCAAGGCAAAGTTGAATTGCCAGATCAAAATCGAATACGTGCAAAGCACCAAAAAGTCGATGGATGCTTGCAACACGTCCTTGTATTCTCCATCAACCGCTCGGTTCAACATGAAGAAAAAGGTAATGGCCAGGGTAGCCCAAATGGCAATTCTTCGAAAGTAGCGTTGAAAAACCAATTCTCGTTTTTTTCCCAAAAGTAATCAAAAATAGCTGATGCAGATCTTCTGCTTCGGTTCACTCGCTGCAAAACGGGCAGGACCTCCCCTCAAGCGGGCAAACTCGCCGCTGAAATGCCAGCCGCATTCAAGAAATTTGCCTTGCTGATTGAGTAAAAAACCAGGCATGACAAATCAATCCATTTTACTAGGTTCCATGTTGCTGTCGCCACTGCTGTTTTTGCTGCAGGGGCAACTGCGTTACTGGGCTGCTATGTTGCTGCATCTGGCGGTGATCGTAGCAAGTTCCAGCGTGGCCATAGCCGTATTTCAGGGGCAAACCTGGGCGATCAATACGGGTATTTATTTACTAGGTGAACCTATAAGATTGGAATTGGATGCATTGAGTGCCTTTTTTGTGATGGTCATCAACCTCACGATGTTGACGGGGGCCTGGTATTCTGGGGGCTACCTCAAGCCTTACGAATCAAGCAAGAGCGTCATTGAGTTGTCTTTTCACCGCTTTACTTATCTCTGGTTGCATCTGGCCATGATTGTTGTAGTCATGGTGCCACAAGGAACGCCATTTTTATTCGCCTGGGAACTCATGACTTTAACTGCCTTTATCCTGGTGGCTTTTGAATGGGAAAAACCCGAATCAGTACATGCTGCCTTGAATTACCTGGTACAAATGCACGTAGGTTTTGTCTTTATCCTGATTGGTTTGTTTTTGATCCAATACCAGGGCGGTGGCAGTTTTAGTTTTAGCGGATTGGCAAAGACACAAATGCCGGTGCAAGCTTTTTTGCTGCTTTTGATTGGGTTTGCTTTTAAGGCCGGGTTTATGCCTTTGCACACTTGGTTGCCACACGCTCACCCCGCTGCACCTTCGCATGTTTCGGGGGTAATGTCGGGCGTCATCATCAAAATGGGGATTTACGGCATTTTGCGCTGCGTGATCTATCTGCCCAAGGAGCATTGGATGACTATGGGGGCAACCATTCTGATTGTTTCGATCATCTCTGGAGTGATGGGTGTGATTTACGCCATCATGCAACACGATGTAAAAAAACTACTCGCTTACCATAGTATTGAAAACATAGGCATCATCGGCATTGGCATTGGGCTGGGCATGATGGGGTATGCCCTGGGGCATCCGGTATTGGCAACTTTGGCTTTTGCCGGAGGCATTTTACATATCCTGAACCATTCCTTGTTCAAGTCACTGCTGTTTTATTCCGCAGGTTCGGTGTATCAACAAACCCATACCCGCTACGTGGAAAAATTGGGTGGTTTGATCAAAAAAATGCCCTATACCGCATTTTTATTCTTGTTGGGAGCCCTGGCCATTTGTGGTTTGCCTCCTTTTAATGGCTTCATCTCCGAGTTTTTGATCTATTACGGGTCTTTTAACCACATTGGTGCAGGTGATATGAATGAGGCCTTGATCCTCCTGGCTTGTATTCTGAGTTTGGCCTTGATCGGTGGGTTGGCCATTTTTTGCTTCACCAAAGTATTCAGCATTGTATTTCTGGGTTCGAGCCGCAGCGCTTCGACAACAGGTGCCCAGGAGGTAAGCCTCAGCATGTTGTTGCCACAAGGGCTGATTGGTTTGGTCATCTTGGCGATTGGTTTGGTACCTGGTTTCTTTGTACACTACATCGAGCAGGTTGCCCACCTTTATCTTCCTGATGCCAGTTTGCCACATGCTTATTTGGATACGCTGCGCTACGTAGGTATTGCTTCGGGGATTTTCATCCTGTTGTTGGTCATTCTGGTTTTGTTGCGGAGTATCCAACAGCGGCGGGTAGAAGTGGCTTATGGCCCAACCTGGGGTTGTGGTTATACCGGAGCTGATCCAGCGCTACACCAATATACCGCTACATCCTATGCTGATAATTTCGTCCAATTGGCGGAGCCTATTTTGGGTGTAGAAACGCACTATTCCCCTTTTGCTGAAACGGAAATTTTCCCCCAAACCCACCATTTTGAGCGGCATCAGCACGATCCAATGGAGGCCAATTTGGTGGAAAAACCGGGCAATGCCCTCTTGTACTACCTGCAAAAATCTGCCGTATTTCAATCTGGCAAATTGCAACACTACCTCTGGTACGGATTGCTTTTTCTGATTGTGGTAGGCGCGATGTCTTACTTGAAGCTGCTGTAAACCTTTGATGACCCAAAAGAAAGAAAAATGTCAATTCTACTCTACTTGCTTTATACCTGCTGTGCCCTGTTGATACCAGGGGTGATTGCCATCACCAAGGCCAAGCTCAGTGGGCGCAAAGGGCCAGGATTGTGGCAGCCGATCTACGATATTTTACGCCTTTTGCGCAAAGGCAGCGTATACAGTACAACTACCAGTTATTTGTACCAATATGCTCCACTGGTGAATTTTGCGGCGGCTTTATTGGCTTTGGCTTTTATTCCACTGGGAGATGTTCCTGGCCTTATGCATTTTCAGGGCGACTTTGTCTTTTTTGCCTACCTACTGGGTTTAGGCAAGTTTTTGTTGATCCTGAATGCCATGGATACAGGCAGTGGTTTTGAAGGCATGGGGGCCAATCGTGAAGCGCTTTATTCCATGTTGGCTGAACCGGCATTTTTCATTGTCATGGGATCGATGGCCTTGCTGAGTGGGCACAATTCTTTTGTCGACATTTTTAGCCAATTTCAGGATACGACTCAATACGCTATTTTATTAGGCTTTCTGGGTGCTTACATCCTGGGACAAGTAGCCATGGTGGAGAATAGTCGCCTACCCGTGGACGACCCAAGGACACACCTTGAATTGACGATGGTGCACGAAGTGATGGTACTCGACAATAGTGGTTTTGATTTCGGGATCATCATGATCACCAATAGCCTCAAGTTTGGGATTTATGCCGGGCTACTGGCCAATTTGATGGTGCCAATATGGTTGCCGTTGGGTTTGCGCTTGGGTTTTGCCCTTGTGATTGCTGTACTGTTTGGGGTGATGGTGGGCTTGTTGGAGTCCTTTCGGGCACGCAACAAAATGGCGCGTAACCCCCAATTCATCCTTACGCTGTCGGCGGTTTCCTTGCTGTTCTTTTTTACGGTAATGATCATCGCCAACCGAATCTAATTACCAATCACCCAAAACAAAAAACCTATGCTTTTGCTACTGGCTTTTGGACTCACTTTGGTTTACATGGGGATTGCCGATCGGGTACGGCGGCACATCGACATGTTGATTTTGCAGGGTGTATTGTTGTTTGGGATGGCCATTGTGCAGTTGCACCATATTGATGTGCTCAATTTGGTTATCATCCTACTGGAAACCCTGGTAGTTAAAGCAGTGGTATTGCCACTTTTTTTGCTGCGGGTAAAAAAGAAAAACGAAATATCACGGGTCAGCACCCAGGCAGTATCGGGTTTCAGTAAAGGGTTATGGATGGCGGTCATTATCGCGTTTAGCTTTACCGCCGGGCACTTGTTGCATGAATCTTCGGATGCCATTCAGGCCAAGTACTTCTCGGTAGGTATAGCCGCCATTCTTACCGGTATCATGCTGATTGTAAAACACGACAAGGTATTGACTCACTTGATGGGTTACCTGGTGCTGGAAAATGGAATTTTCCTGCTTACCCTAGCCGTGGGCGGCGAGATGCCGTTCATCGTCAATGGTGCCATTTTGCTGGATATTGTACTGGCCGTGTTGGTGTTGGGGTTGATTATCAATCGTTTGAGTACCAGTTTTGGTGCTACAGCCTTGAGCCATCTTTCTGAATTAAAGGATTGATGCGCTATACGACTGATTGAGTGGAGGGAATTGCATTCTGTCGACTCAATCAAGAGCTTAATTGGGGTTTTTCGGGCGTTGGAGAGAAGCGCCCGAACTATGGGTTGGGGGAACTCGATTCCCCCACCTTTTTAAAAAAGAGTAAGCGTGTTTATTTTTAACGACAAGCATATTTAACCACAAGTCAAAAACGGCCATTTTATGATTGCACTGTATTTATTCATCGCTTTGTGCTGTAGTGCACTGGCTTTTGGGGTAAAGCAACGCTGGGCAAGCGTACTGGCTGTTTTGGCTTTTTTGAGCACTCAGTTGGGGCTCAATTATTATGCATGGGGGCATCTGAGTCAGACCGATTCTATCTATTTTAGCTTCGATGCATTGGGTTTTATTTTTACTTCGGTGCTGAGTATCATTAGTTTGCCCGTTTTTTACAACAGCTACCGTATGCTGGAGCACCAAACGGGGGAATGGGCAGACAAACGAAAGGCCAGTCTTTATACTGCCGCCCTGATTATACTCATTGCCGTATTGACTGCCGTTTATTTTGCCGATAACTATGGCATTCTGTGGGTGTTGATTGAAGTTTCAACCATAGCGCTGGCTGCACTGATCTATTTCTACCGGACCAAATTGGCTCTGGAGGCTACCTGGAAATACATTTTCCTGAGTTCGGTGGGGATTTCATTGGTGCTGATTAGCCTTTTGTTTTTAAATGTAGCCATGCACCGCGAATCGGGGGCAAGTTTGCACATCAGTGCAGTACTGGAAAATGCAAAGAACCTGGACCCTCTTTGGTTAAAAGTAGCTTTTGCCTTGATGGTAACCGGGTTGAGCACCAAGATGGGTGTTTTTCCTTTTCATACGGTCGGTATTGATGCCACCATGGTAGCACCACATCCGGTCAATGTACTCATGTCGACTGCCCTCAAAAATGCAGGCTTCGTCGCTGTATTTCGCTTGTATCAGGCAGTGATGCAAACCTCCATTGCTGAATGGGCCAGTCATGTGTTGTTGTTGGTTGGATTGATTTCAATTGCACTGGCAGCGACCCAAACCCAACGTACCCAAAACCTCAACCGGATGCTCGGTTACTCGGGTCTGGAGCACGTAGGTTTGGCCTTGGTAGGCCTTTCATTGGGGCAAGTCGGGTTTTATGCTGCCGTTTTCCACCTTGTTTTGCACTCTTTTGCCAAAGCTGGCCTTTTCCTACAGATGGGGCAAGTCAACCGGATTTACGATCACCACTTTCCTGAAAAAAATGCCGCCTATTTTCATAGCAACCCCATTGGGTCGCTGGTGGTTTTGCTAGGTTATATTGGTGTTATGGCGCTGCCGCCTTCTGGGTTGTTCAGTACCGAGTTGATGATTTTTTCGCAACTCGCTGCGCAAAAACAGTGGTGGGTACTGGTTTTAGTCCTCTTCTTAATGACCATTGTACTCTTAACCCTGGGGCGACAGGTGATGAACATGCTCTACGGGATCAAAGCCAAAATCAAAACAGATGTGGCAGTGGTCAAAGTAGACGCGCTGGAAATTATTGCCCAAATCACCGTACTGGGATTGATGATTTATATCGGATTCAATCCTCCGGTTTTTTTGGTTGACCTTTTGAATCAAGCTTGCGTACGCTAAACATCGGATCCATGGTACTGACAACTGACAAAAAAAGCATCAGCATACACAACACGGAAGCCGTTTCGATAGCGGAGATCCCGGTGTTGGCTTATTCCGACTTTAAAGCGCAGGTTTTAACCTGGTTGCATTTTGAAAAATGTCATTGTGTAGCCTACTTCGCCTATCCATTTGCAGGTGGATTAAAATTCATTGCCGCGATTGCCGATGATTCCAATGCGCAGATTTATTTGCTTTCGCATGAGCAAAAAGGCCAAAACATCGAATTGGACGCACTGAGTGCTACGGCGATGCCCATGCACATTTACGAAAGAGAAATTGCCGAAAATTACGGAGTAGTTTTTAACAACCATCCCTGGCCCAAACCGGTGCGCTTTGCGTTTAACCGCTTCAACCAGGAGATGCAAGTCAATGACTACCCCTTTTATAAAATTGAGAGTGATCAATTGCATGAAGTGGGGGTTGGGCCCATTCACGCTGGTGTTATCGAACCGGGACACTTCCGGTTTTTGTGCAATGGTGAGACGGTTTTGCACCTCGAAATTCAGTTGGGCTGGCAGCACCGTGGCATAGAACAATTGTACTTGGATAAAAAAACAATGTTACAGCGTGCTATTCTTTCGGAAAACATCGCCGGGGATACGGCAGTAGGACACGCTACTGCCTATGCCTTGGTAAGTGAAAGTTTGACTGGCGCTCATACTCAAAATACGATGCTCGATATCGAGCGAACCATTGCCCTGGAATGGGAACGTATTGCAATGTGCATTTTTGATTTGTCGAACCTCAATATCGGGATTGCTTATCAATTGGCCAATTCAGTGTTTGGCGCACTGCGTACACCAGTCATCAACTTCTTCCAATCCTGGTGTGGCAACCGTTTTGGCAAAAGCCTGATCCGTCCTGGGGGAGCCCATTATCCACTGACGGATGAATTGGTGGCAAAATTGGTAGCCATCATGGACGATTTTGAGACCCGTTTTGATGCGATGGCCGAAAAAACTTTCCATTTGCCTTCTGTACTGAACCGTTTTGACGGCATTGGCAAAGTGACCAAAAAACAAATGACCCTGATCGGCGCGGTAGGCCAGGCGGCAAAAGCAGCAGGGCTCATTCGAGATACTCGTTATACCCACCCGGTAATGGCTTACGAAATCCTCAAAATACTCCCCGAAATGCAAAACGGCGGGGATGTATTGGCCCGTTTCATCATGCGCAGGCTGGAAATCAAACAATCCATCACGATGATTCGCCACTTGTTGGACATGCGGCAATACGTAGATCAGGAGTCTGGTGCGCCATTGAAGCAAAGTGAAGCCAGCATGAAACCCAATACTTTCAGCTTGGCCCTGGTGGAAGGCTGGAGAGGTGAGATTTGCCACTGCGCAATTACTGATGAGCATGGGGATTTGCAACATTACAAGGTCAAAGATCCTTCCTTCCACAATTGGTTGGCCCTGGCACTGAGCTTGCGGAATCTGGAAATTTCCGATTTCCCCATCAACAACAAGAGTTATAATTTATCCTACTGTGGATTTGATTTGTAAAACAGGAAAACATGATCATCGAAGAAATCAACATCCTGCGCCAACATGGCTGGCAATACATCCCGGATCCACTAAAGGCCGAAGTACCGGCGCCTTTTAGAGGCCGCCCGGAGATACAAGTGGGCATGAGCCAGGACACGCAGCAAGCCCTGGCTGATTTGTGCCCCGTGGAAGCGATAGGGATGAATCCCCTTTCGATTGATTTGGGTAAATGTTACTTCTGCGGCGAATGTGCGCTGGCTTATCCACAAGCGATTCGTTTTACCAATGATCATCGCCTGGCCAGCAATGTCCGTCAGCGACTCATTGTAGCAGAAGGAGATACCCGTGGAATAGAACTGGATCCTGACAAAATCAGAAAAGAGATTACCGCTATGTTCGGCCGTTCCCTCAAGTTGCGCCAGATTTCTGCCGCAGGAGAGAACAGCCACGAAGCAGAACTGAACGCCTGTGGCAACGTCAACTTTGACATGGGCCGTTATGGCATCGAATTTGTGGCTTCGCCACGCCATGCTGATGGCATCGTTATCACGGGGCCAATTTCGCAAAACATGGCTGAAGCTACCGAGATATGCTACGAAGCAGTACCCGATCCCAAAATTGTCGTACTGGTTGGCTCCGACGCCATCAGTGGTGGCATCTTTGCGGGAAGTGGTGCATTGAATCGCAGCTTTTTGAACAAGGTATCGATCGATCTTTACGTACCAGGGAATCCCCCACATCCCTTAACCTTCATCAATGGCATTTTGGCCTTGAGCCGGAGCAGGTCATAACCTGTTCCTCAACATAATGAAACCCAGCATCTGGAGTTGACCTTTTGCTGACCCGCCCAATTAAGAACAGACCGGAACACCATTCCACTGCACAGGAATCTCTCCCTGTTGCGGCTAGGAGACTGTTTTTTCAAAAAGGACTCAAACAATTATTCACCATGGAACAACAAACCATTATTCGCCCTAAAACTGGCTGGGCTGGATTCAAAGAAAACTGGTCAAAAGACCTGTTGTCGGGATTTTTGGTGTCCCTGATTGCGTTACCACTCAGTTTAGGTATCGCCGGAGCAAGTAACTTCCCTCCCATCATGGGTGTAATGACAGCCATAGTAGGCGGTATAGTTGTTGCTTTTTTTGCAGGTTCTGAATTGACCATTAAAGGCCCGGCCGCCGGGCTCATCGTTATTGTTGCTGGTGCCGTTGAAGAGCTTGGTAAAGGGGACAATGACCTGGGCTGGAAACTGGCCCTGGGTGTAGTGGTGGTAGCGGGAGCCATCCAGGTGCTGTTTGGCATCTTTAAGGTGGCTAAACTAGCCGACTTTTTCCCGCTTTCGGCAGTTCACGGGATGTTGGCCGCCATTGGCATCATCATCATGTCCAAACAAATTCACCTGGCGGTAGGTATTTCGCCTGCTGAATTGAAGGGTAAGGAACCGCTGGAACTCTTGACCATGGTACCACATAGTTTGTACCACATGGAGTACCACGTTGCCATTATCGGCTTCGTCAGTTTGGTGATCCTGTTTGGTTGGCAGTTCATCAAAGTGAAAGCTTTGAAAAAATTCCCACCAGCACTATTGGTTCTGATTGTAGGGGTGTTGATGGGTTTGTATTTCCATTTATCGGACCCCAACTATGCCAACATCAAACCATTGGTAAGTCCTGGCGACTTTAAATTGGCTTTTAACGCAAGTTTTGCCGGATTGAGTAGTGATTTGTTGCCGATTTTTCTGAAATACGTCCTGATGTTTACTCTGGTAGGTAGCCTTGAGTCTTTGTTGACGGGTAAAGCAATCGACCTGCTCGATCCTTACCAGCGCAAAGCCAACCTAAGTAAAGACCTTACCGCAGTAGGGATAGGCAACATGGTAGCTGGCTTTTTGGGTGGTCTGCCGATGATTTCAGAAGTTGCCCGTAGTTCTGCCAATATTGGCAACGGCGGTCGTACCCGTTGGGCCAATTTATTCCAAGGGGTGTCGCTGCTGGTATTTGTAGTGGTATTGACCCCACTAATCAAAATGGTCCCCGTGGCCTCATTGGCTGCGATGCTCATCTTTGTAGGTTTCCGTTTAGCAGCACCAAAAGAGTTCATCCACGTCTACCACATCGGTAAGGAACAGTTGCTCATTTTTATTGTAACCGTTATTGCCACCATATCCACGGATTTGTTGATTGGTGTAGGCACCGGAATCTTGCTTAAACTGATCATGCAATTGATCTCTGGTGTGCCGCTGAAATACGTTTTCCGTCAGCCCATCAAAATGTCCATTTCTGAAGAGGAATACCTCCTGGAAGTGAGCGGTGCGGCAACCTTCAGCAATTTGCTCAACATCAAAAAACATTTGGATAAGGTGCCTTCTGGCTCCAATGTGCGCATCAATTTGGAAAAATCTCGCTATGTAGACCACACCGTGCTGGAAAACCTGCACAACTACAAGCGTGAGCACGAGTTGGGGGGCGGTAATTTTCAAGTGACCGGTATTGAACGGCACAAACCGCTGTCTGATCACCCATTGGCTGCACGTCGTGGCAAAAACGACGACATGATTCAGCACACCTAGAACTTGTTTAAATTTTCACCTTGCTATTACCTGAAGGAAGTCCTTCAAACAGTTCCATACCATTCTTTCTTTTTGATTTTATTTGTAAAATTGTCTTTTCATACTAGCCAGGGGGCGAGTAAGGATACTCGCCCCCCCTTTAATCTAATCAATCATCCGATGAGAAACTTCCTTGCCTTGGTAGCATTCAGCCTACTGAGTACCTTGCTTTTTGCACAAAGCAACCCTGAAAAGGATGCACTGAAAATCAACATCAATGAAAGTGGTAGCCACTTTTTTCAGGCTACCTTTTTGAACCAGACTTGGCTGCGCTACAACCAAAGCAATCCGGGAACATTGGTACAGGGGCAGGCTCAGGACCAAACTTTCGATATCGGCTTGCGCCGCACGCGGATCCAGCTCTTTGGCCAAATTACCGACAAAGCTTTTATCTATTTCCAGTTCGGGCAAAACAACTTCAACAGCCAGTTCAATACCGGCGCTAACCGTAAGTTGGCGGCTTTTTTCCACGATGCCTTGTGCGAATTTAAAGTGGGTCAAGGCAATGCCTTGAAGTTGGGTGGAGGTTTGACCATTGCCAATGGCCTTTCCCGCTTTTCACAGCCCAGCATTGGTACCATCATGACACTGGATGTGCCCGTAGGCCTGCAAACCACTGTGGATCAAACCGATGAATTCAGCCGCAAATTGAGTTTGTATGCGCGAGGCCAGGTTGGTAAACTGGACTATCGCCTGGTACTGAGCGATCCCTTTCCCATCAATTCGAATGGACAAGCTCTGCCTGCCTTGTCGTCTTCAGTGGCCAATTTTTCCCAATTTGGTCGCCACAAACAAGCCCAAGGTTACCTCATTTGGCAGTTTTTCGACCATGAAGGCCACAACACA
Organism: Haliscomenobacter sp.; assembly: GCF_965225875.1. Taxonomy (GTDB): domain Bacteria; phylum Bacteroidota; class Bacteroidia; order Chitinophagales; family Saprospiraceae; genus Haliscomenobacter. The sequence goes on from NZ_CBDDBS010000002.1 coordinate 4,130,321, forward strand.
CCTTATATGACGGGTACTTATTTGGGTAAAAAGAAAGTATTCAACATTGCAGTTGGGGGCATTTTCCAGAAAGACGCCATGTGGCTGCGCAGCAGTGCCAATGATACTACTTACCAGGACATGAAACATTTTGCCGTAGAAAGTTACCTGGATATGCCTTTGAACAAGGAAAAAGGCACGGCTATTTCTGCTTATATCGGGTACATCAACACCAATTTTGGTACCAATTACCTGCGCTACAACGGCATTATGAACCCGGCGAATGGGACCAGTTTGACTGCCCAAAACAGCATCACCGGACAAGGCCCGACCTTTGGCAATTCCTTTCCAATGTTTGGAACCGGGTCGACCGTTTATGCTCAATTTGGCTACCTGCTCTCCAACAAGATACTCAAGGGTCACGGGCAGTTGATGCCTTATGTGGCTTCTACATTAGCAAGTTACGATCGCCTGGGCAACTTGAATACCAACACCTTCAATGCTGGGATCAATTGGTTTTTGAGCGGACACAAGGCTAAACTATCGCTGGATTTACAAAACAGGCCTACCTATACGGTTGAACAAAATACCATTTCAGCTGGGGATCGGAAAAATACACTTACGCTCCAGTACCAAATTTTCATCTAGCTTAGGTATTTTTGATCTGATTGTGATATGCCCTTGAAGCTGGCCTTCAAGGGCATATTGCATTTTTGGCACTATTGACAAGTTTCATTTTTTAAATTGACAATCGTCATCTCTCCCCACCCTGAGCTGCACGATCTTGCCTCTGATTTCACGCAAAACCTTTACTTTCTTGGTTTTTTTCCAAAAATAATGGCAGTTTTGCCTTTGCTTATTCAAAATTCAAAACAGCCATTAATGAAAAACATCACATCAGTACTGACCTGGATATTGTTGGTAGCCGTTGGCTACCTGTTTTTTGCACATTTCAGCAACCCTGCATCAGGTTCAAAGGAAAAAGCCGAAATAACGGTAAAAGAGGATACGCCCAAAATCGTATACGTCAATGGCGACAGCCTGCTGAATAAATACGCGGTTTTTCAGGCTGATTTAAAAGCACTGGAAACCCGTAGCAAAGGCATGGAAAGTACCCTGGCCAGCCGAGGTCGTTCCCTCCAACAAGAGTTGATCGCTGCTGAACAGAAGGCTCAATCCGGTCAGTGGGCACCAGCACAAATCCAGAAGGAGCAACAGCGCCTCATGCAAAAGCAACAAAGTTTGGTTGCCCAGCAAGAAAGCATGTCGAAACAACTGCTGGACGAGCGCCAAAAATTGCAGGAAAATCTGGAAAAGCGGGTAAAAGAACTGCTCACCGCCATCCGCAAGGAAAAAGGGTATGATTTTATTCTGAATTACGGTCCAGGTACCGGGGTGTTGATGGTCAATGATAGCCTCGACATTACCAAAGTGGTACTGGAAAAATTGAACGCCAAACAGTAGGGACAACCCTACGTGGTTGCCCCTACTGTGGGCGACCACATAGGGTACGCCCCAACGTACGTGGTTGTCCCTATTGTGGGCGACCACGGAGGGTCGCCTCTACGAAGATTTTTTCCCTAACCAAATTCCTTCCTGGACCGTCAATCCATACCATATTTTCTAACCCAAAACAGGCATTGACATGTTACAGGAAGAAGCATTAACCATGAAAAACCCATACACCGGTTCCTTCAAGGAACTCAAACGCTGGCTCGAAAAAACGATCGAGCTCTGCCAACCCGACGAGGTGCAGCTCTGCGACGGATCGGAAGCGGAGTACAATTCTATGACCGAAAAACTGGTCGAAAAAGGTACTTTCATCCGCCTCAATCCCCAAAAATGGCCCAACAGTTTCGCTTGTTTTAGCGATCCCAGCGATGTTGCCCGGGTAGAAGACCGCACCTACATTTGTAGCATCAACCGCTCGGATGCAGGCCCAACCAACAACTGGGTGGAGCCCAAACAAATGAAAAAGACGCTCGACCCGCTGCTCAAAGGATGCATGAAGGGCCGCACAATGTACATCATTCCCTTCTGTATGGGGCCATTGGGTTCCGAGTTGTCTCGGTATGGCATCCAGATTACCGACTCGGAATACGTAGTAGCCAACATGCGCATCATGACACGCATGGGCAGCGCGGCTTTGGCATACATTGAGAAAGAAGAGGAATACGTAAAATGTTTGCATACCGTGGGGGCGCCACTGGCTCCCGGGCAAGAGGACAGTTCCTGGCCTTGTAATCCTACCGTAAAATACATCGTGCACTATCCCGAAGAACGTTCGATCGTGTCCTATGGTAGTGGCTACGGGGGCAACGCTCTCTTGGGTAAAAAGTGTTTTGCCCTGCGGATTGCTTCAGCACTTGGCCGTGCGGAGCACTGGCTGGCTGAGCACATGTTGATCATGGGCGCAGAATCGCCAGAGGGAGACAAAACCTACATCGCAGCAGCTTTCCCCAGTGCGTGTGGCAAAACCAACTTTGCCATGATGATCCCACCAACGGGGATGGAGGGCTGGAAAATCACCACCGTTGGCGACGACATTGCCTGGATTCACCGGGGTGAAGGTGGTCGACTCTTTGCGATCAACCCCGAAGCCGGGTATTTTGGGGTGGCCCCAGGTACCAACCTGAAAACCAATCCTAACGCCATGGCTTCCATTGCCAAAAACACCATCTTCACCAACGTGGGGGTTACGCCCGATGGCGACATCTGGTGGGAAGGCATGAGCAAAACGCCGCCAGCCAACTTGATCGACTGGCGCAGACAGCCCTGGGACCCTGCAAGTGGCAAACCTTGCGCGCACCCTAACGCCCGCTTTACCGCACCAGCTGGCCAAAACCCGGCGATTGATTCTGAATGGAACAATCCAAATGGCGTACCAATTGGGGCCTTCATTTTTGGCGGTCGGCGGAGTACCACTGTGCCTTTGGTGGTGCAATCGTTCAACTGGAACTTTGGGGTTTACCTCGCAGCCACCATGGGCTCTGAAATGACCGCAGCAGCCTTTGGCGAAATTGGCAAGGTGCGCCGCGACCCTTACGCCATGTTGCCCTTCCTGGGTTACCACCTCGGCGACTATTTCAACCACTGGCTGGATTATGGCCGCGATTTGCCGAACGCACCCCGGATTTTTGGGGTCAACTGGTTCCGCAAAGACGAAGATGGCAACTTCATTTGGCCCGGTTTTGGTGAAAACCTGCGGGTGCTGAAGTGGATCATTGGCCGCATCAAAGGCCAGGCCGCAGCGGTCGAAAGCCCGATTGGCTGGATGCCCCGCTACCAGGATTTGGACTGGACCGGGATAGAAAATTTCACGGAAGCGGACTTTGATAAGATCATGTCCATCGACCGCGAAGCCTGGAAAAAAGAGGTAATCAACCACGAAGAATTGTTCGCTACGGCATATGATAAGCTGCCCAAGGAATTCCTGTTTATGCGGGAATTGTTGCTCTCCGCACTGTGGAGATCTCCTGAGAAATGGGGACTGGCGGCGGAGAGATAGGTTTTATTGAAGTTTGGATATGAATTGAGGGTGCCAGTTGAGCGGGAGTTCGGCTGGCATTTTTTTATCTTTTAATTACTTTTCGCTACAGCAACAGATCATTAGCTATTTGTAAACACAAAAAATTAATTCATTTCTTTTTTAAAAACATATTATCTTTGTTTGCGTCTACCTCATAGCTAAAGGCCTAAAGAAAGTGCACCAAATGAACACCAGCGAAATCCTCATCTATCAAAACCCAAACGGCCACATCAAAATCGATGTGCGGCTAGAGGACGAAACTGTTTGGCTTACGCAGTCACAAATGGCGCAGCTTTTTGGGAAAGACAAACGAACGATTTCTGAACACATCGGCAATATCTTCAAAGAAGGCGAACTGGAAGAAAATTCAGTTGTCCGGAATTTCCGGATAACTGCCACTGACGGTAAAAACTATGATACCCAGCACTACAACCTTGACGTCATCATCTCCGTCGGCTACCGCGTAAAATCTCCCCAAGGCACCCAGTTCCGCATCGGAGCAACACACCGTAGAGACGCACGGCCGTGCGTCTCTACAATCCGGCATCATCCGGCATTTTTTGCATTGCTCCAGTTTTCTAATGCACTCAATTAACCCCTTCACCCTCCCACTTGAAACCAGACTAAAGCATAAAGTGTTTATCTTCTTTTCACCAACTTGAACATCTCCCTGAGTGCGAGCAGCCTTGCCTCCATTCAGGCGCACCACCTACAATATGAAACTACTTTTCCGCTACTTCGCACCTTATCGTTGGCTTGTCATACTGGTACTGTTACTGGCAGCCATCAACATCGGGTTTTCGTTGATTGACCCCATCATCTTTGGGAAGTTGGTCACTTTGGCTTCCAATCATCAGGTGTCGTCTACGCCTCCTGGAGCATTTGACTGGCAACGCTTCCTGTTCATCAATGAGAATGTCACCGATCAGGCTGGGAAAACTGTGATGGTGTATGGCCTCATGTGGTTGCTGATCGGCTCCATTTCGGTGGCCATGGTCAGCCGCATTGCCAAGGCCTTTCAGGATTATTTCCTGAACCTCATCACCCAGAAATTCGGGGCCACCATCTTCACCGATGGCTTGCAGCATGCCATGAAACTGCCCTACCAGGAGTTTGAAGAGCAGCGCAGCGGCGAAACATTGGGCATCCTCCAAAAGGTGCGCACCGATACCGAGAAGTTTATTTCCACCTTCATCAACGTGTTGTTCCCTGTCATTGTAGGTATTGTATTTGTGGCTTTGTATGCATTCAACAAGCACTGGAGTTTGCCGGTGATCTACTTTGGCGGCATTTTTTTACTCACCTGGGTGTCCAACCTGCTGAGCAAAAAAGTAAAGGCCATCCAGAAGATCATTGTCAAACAGACCACCTCTTTGGCGGGTGCCACCACCGAATCGTTGCGCAACATCGAGTTGATGAAAAGCCTTGGTCTGACCAAACAGGAAGTCGAGCGCCTCAATAAAAACACCTTCAACATCCTCAAGCTGGAACTCACCAAGGTGAAGCGCATCCGCAGCATCAGCTTCGTGCAGGGTACCTTTGTCAACACCCTGCGGCAACTCATTCTGTTCATGCTGATGTGGCTGGTGTACAAAGGTCAATTGGCACCTGGCGAAATCGTGACCATGCAGATTTTTTCCTTTTTCATCTTTGGCCCTTTGCAGGAAATTGGCAACATCATCCTCAGTTACCGGGAGGCCGAGGCTTCACTCAATAACTTTGAAAACTTGATGAAAAAGCAGCCCGAAGCCGAGCCCGCCGAGCCCAAGCCCCTCGGTGATATTGAAACCTTGGAGTTCCGCCATGTGGGTTTCCGCCACCAATCGGCGCAGCAAAATGCCCTTAACGACATCAGTTTTCAGGTAAAAACCGGCGAAACGATCGCCTTTGTTGGCCCCAGCGGCAGTGGCAAAACCACCTTGATGAAACTGCTCGTTGGTTTGTACCGCCCTCAAAACGGCAGCATCCTTTACAACGGCCTCGATGAGCAATCCATCCATTTTGATGACTTGCGCCGTCAAATCGGTTTCGTTACCCAAGACACGCAGCTCTTCTCTGGTACCATCCGGGAAAACCTGCTTTTTGTGAACCCTACAGCCACCGAAGCTGACTTGCAACGAGCATTGACCAAAGCATCTTGTAACACCCTGCTGGCTCGTGCTGAAAATGGCCTGGATACGACCATCGGTGAAGGTGGCCTAAAACTCTCTGGTGGAGAAAAACAACGCATCTCGATTGCCCGTGCCTTGCTGCGCATCCCTAAACTCCTGCTGTTTGACGAAGCTACTTCTGCCCTCGACTCCCTCACCGAGGAGGAAATTACTGATACCATCCGGGAAATCAGCGCGGAAGGCCGCCAGATTACCCTACTCATTGCCCACCGCCTCAGCACCATCCTGCATGCTGATCGCATTTATGTGTTGGAGAAAGGAGATATCGTAGAGACGGGATCTCATGAGGAGTTGCTGGCTGAAAAAGGTTTGTACTACGCGATGTGGCGGCAGCAAATTGGGGAGCGGAAGGAGAAGGTGTTTTCGATGAATTAGGGAGAGGGTAGCTGAGGGATTTCGTGGAAACATGAGCCATCCCGAATTTACAAGTATCACAAAGAAAAAATGAGCACAAAGAACTCAAAGGAAGCACAAAGGACACAAAGACGCGATTTTGACAAAGCAATACGCCTAGACTTTATCTTATTTTGGATGCAAAGCCTTGTCAACGTCTCACCTTTGTGTCCTTTGTGCTGCCTTTGGGGTCTTTGTGCTAAATAAATGTCGCTTTATGTTTTCTGAAAAATTCAGTATGACTCATGTTTTTGCTGGGAGAAAAAATTGCGAAGCGTAGCATTTTTATAAAATCGAACCGAAAATGAGAGCACTAATGATTGGCTTTATTTTTCTAACAACAACAATAGCTCGTGCTCAATCCTATTCGCATGAAACTTTTTGTCACCTGGTTAAAAAAGATACCATGGACTTAGCGTTATTTTGGTCAGATCACCCCAAGGTTCATGCGTTGATACAAAGAGATACAAAGGCTACCACATTTATCTGGATTGAGCGGGTCCATGGCTCAAATACCTCCAATCTGACCATGGCGAACATTGGAACATTTGGTAAGGTAGCAGTTCGATTTTTCACCAATGATGAATTTAAAAAAGTGGATACCCTTTTTTACGACGGTTTTGCTGGTTTAAACTTATTAAAGCTTGCTCAGAATTATGAATCGGGCAATTACGGTTTGATTTGTCCTAAAAGTACCAATAACAAAAGCACTAATGCATTTTTCATCTTTGAAAAAGGAAGTCAAAAGTTTGCACTTTTTTCGGGTATGGATTTTTTGTCGGAAGTGCCTCCCCTTGACGGGGCAATTGCCATAAATGCGATTACTATATTGGAAAGTATATTTTCTAAATTCGACACAACCTTGAGGCCAAAACCTAATAAAAAAAAGCACTAACCAGCTCTTGCAATGCTTGTAATCCGAAGGACGCTGCCTCATTATTAATGATGTTATGTGGTCGTTTTGATTATGATTTAAAAATTATTTTTAGGATGTACTTGATACCTCCAATCAACTGCTTGACAGATTAGTCCTGCTCCGCCCCCCAACTTCGCCCCCCGAATTTGCCCGCTTCGACCCTTTTTCCACACTTCAAATTTGTCTCCTGCGGTCTTAGACCAATAACTTTGTGTTGGATCAACACTAAGCGCGATTTTTTGTGCTTTGACCCGAACGAAGGCACCACAACTACTTTAAGAAAAATCATCCGCGATGAGTCATTCTATTGAATTGCAAAAGGGGTTTGATGAGCATCAGGTTGTACATGAGCTCAAGCACTACCTACCTGCGCAGGCTCCCCTGAAAGACTTCGTGCACCACAACACCCTGCACGCCTTCCAGCACCTCAAGTTTGAAGAAGGCACCCAAAAAGCAGCCACGATTTTTGGCTACAAAGTCAGTCTTTCCCTTCAAGAGTTTCGCGATTTGTTCCAGAAAGGGCGCATCAATCGCCAGGTATTGGACAAAGTGATTGTGGAGCGCAAAGGGCAGGCACAACACGCCGAGTGGCTCCAGAAATTGACCAAAAACGATTATCCCAAAGAATTTGATCCCCGGATAGGGGAGTTGCGAGACCACTGGAAGCGGGTCTACAACCTGGATATGGATTCCCTGGTGCATCCATTTCTGTTCCGCCTCTTGTGCAGTTTTATGGATCAGGGCATTTCCATCTGGCCCTTCCCGGTGAACGAAAAAGGGTTTTTATCAGCCATCCGGCGGATGGAGCGGCACAGCAAGGTGAGTATTTTCCGCCGCAAACGGGCCAAGGAATTGCTCTTGGGCTCAAAGTGTGAAATCAGCGAGCTATTGAAAATTCTGGTAGGGGACGAACAACTATTTGAGCATTACCTCTACGATCAGCAATTTGCACACCAGGGCTGGTCGGGCATGATTTCAACCGTAGAAGACCAACCACAGACGCTGTTGGACACCCGCAAAATCAGCTTACATGACCTGATTGTATTTGAATTGTTGCTGGAAATTGATACCCTAGATTTTGTACAAGGTAAAGATTGGCAACCCCTGGGCAGCAAACTCAAAGAACGCCCCCAGCCGCTTTTTGACAAAATCCCTTACTCCGAACAAAACGAAGTGCTCAGCATATGGCAGGAAGCTTTTGAGTGGAGTTATTTCGATCAAGTTTTGGCGGGTATTCAAATTGAGCAAGTCAGCAACAAAGTCATCAAAGACAAGAGTTTTCAAGCGGTTTTTTGCATTGATGATCGGGAATGTTCACTGCGCCGTTACCTGGAGTTGATGGATCCCAATTGTGAAACTTTTGGTACGCCTGGCTTTTTTGGTGTGGAGTTTTACTTTCAACCACAAGGAGGGAAGTTTTTGACCAAATCCTGCCCTGCTCCCGTCAATCCCAAGTACCTGATTCGGGAAGAAGAATCCAGCAATCGCCTGGAGCGCGATCTGTATTTCAATAAACACAGCCATTCCTCGATCGGAGGTTGGTTGGTTTCTCAAACCCTGGGTTTTTGGGCTGCCTTAAAATTGTTCTGGAACATTTTCCGGCCCTCCATGAGCCCAGCTACGGCTTCTTCGCTGAAGCACATGGACAAGTACTCCAAATTGACCGTCGAATGTGGCGAGCATCCCGAAAAACACCAGGGCTTGCAAGTGGGGTATACCGTTGAAGAGATGGTGAACCGGGTCGAAGCCGTGTTGCGAAGCATCGGTATGGTCAAGGATTTTGCATCGCTGATCTACATCGTCGGGCACGGTGCCAGTAGCCTCAACAACCCCTACTACGCTGCTTACGATTGTGGTGCCTGTAGTGGCCGGGCGGGCTCAGTTAATGCGCGGGTGTTCAGCTACATGGCCAATCACCCTGAGGTACGGGCTCAACTGGCTGAGCGTGGCTTGCACATTCCCAAAGAGACCCAATTTGTAGGTGGTTTGCACGATACCACTCGGGATGAAATCGTTTTTTATGACGAATACGACCTTTCGCCCATCAATTTTGAATTGCATACCCAGAACGAGGTCATTTTTGAAAACGCCCTTGATTCCAATGCCAAGGAAAGATCCCGGCGTTTTGACTACATTGATACCCGTAAATCGCCATTAAAAGTACACGATAAGGTGTTGTTGCGTTCGGTGTCCTTGTTTGAGCCGCGCCCCGAACTCAACCACGCCACCAACGCCCTTTGTATAGTGGGGCGCAGGCATTTGTCGCGCGGTTTGTTTCTGGATCGTCGCTCCTTCCTCAACTCTTACGATTACCAAATTGACCCTGAAGGTAAATATTTGTCCAATATCCTGAATGCTGCCGCTCCGGTATGTGGCGGGATCAACCTGGAGTATTATTTCTCGCGGGTAGATGACCAGAAATTGGGGGCAGGTTCCAAATTGCCACACAACGTAATGGGCCTATTTGGCGTAGCCAACGGGATCGACGGGGATTTGCGGCCGGGTTTGCCCACCCAAATGACGGAGGTGCACGATCCTTTGCGGCTGCTCATCATTGTGGAACATTACCCAGAAGTAGTGTTGACCAGTATCCAAAGATCGGCCGCTACGTTTGAGTGGTTCATCAACGAATGGGTAAATTTGGTGGTGGTCCATCCGGAGACTAAAGCGATGTCCCGGTTTAAAGATGGGAAATTTACACCCTATGAGCCAATCACCAAGACCTTGGAAACCGTTGACGATATGGTGCCGCTGTTTGAAACCCACGCGGAGAATTTCCCGGTTTATCTAATCGCCGAAAACTAAGATGATGGATCAATTATTGCCAATATTTATTCTCTTGCCCTTGTTGGGCTATGGCATCAGTTTGTTTGTACCAGACAAGAAGGAGGACACCATGTCCTGGATTACCTTCCTCACGATTGGTTTACACGAATTGTTTGCGTTTGGATTCACCATCTTTTGGTTGTTGGGGGACCATAAGTTACAAACAACCAAAGAAATTACCTTGCTACAAACCGACCAATACAAGTTCGATTTTACTTTGATGTTCGACAAAATCACTGCGGTGTATTTGCTCACCGGGGCGTTTTTAACCTTTTTGGTGACCGTTTACAGCCGTTATTACCTGCATCGCGAGGGGGGCTACAAACGCTTTTTCAATACCATTCTTTTTTTCTACATAGGTTACAACATTGCCATTTTCTCGGGCAATCTCGAAACCTTGTTTATAGGTTGGGAAATACTGGGGATTGCTTCTTTTTTATTGATTGCATTTTACCGCGACCGCTATTTGCCAGTGAAAAATGCGGTAAAAATCTTTTCCATTTACCGCATCGGCGACGTGGGCTTGATCCTGGCCATGTGGATGAGTCATCACTTGTGGCATGAAAGCATCACTTTTGAAAAGTTGGACAATTTTCAGTTGGTTAGTGATCAATTGCAGTCCCATACCTGGATTGGGGTTTTTATTTCGGTGATGATTTTAATCTCCGCAGCGGCGAAATCGGCACAATTGCCCTTCTCTTCCTGGCTGCCACGCGCCATGGAAGGCCCTACTCCCTCCAGTGCGATTTTTTACGGCTCTTTATCAGTACACTTGGGCGTATTCCTCTTGCTCCGCACCTTTCCTTTTTGGGAGCATCAGTTTTCGGTACGCATCCTGATTGCCCTATTAGGTTTAGCCACTACGGTAATTGCCATCGGAGTCGCCAGGGTCCAATCTTCGGTAAAAAGCCAGTTGGCCTATGCTTCGATTGCGCAGATTGGTTTGATTTTTGTTGAAGTGGCAGCAGGTTTTCATATTCTGGCACTGGTTCACTTTGCCGGAAATGCGTTCTTGCGCACTTACCAACTGCTGGTTTCACCCTCCATCGTGAGTTATTTGATCAAAGAGCAGTTTTACAAATTTATCCCCCGGCAAAAGTCGATGGAAGGTAAGTTGTTGTCCAATAAAATGGAATATGCCCTGTACATTATGTGCATCAAGGAGTGGAACTTGGATGCATTCATGTACCAGTATTTGTGGAATCCATTGAAGCAATTGGGTAAAAAAATGGACTTCCTCAATCTCCCTCTCCTGCTTTGGTTTTTCATCCCTACCTACCTCATAGGCTTGTACTTTTTGCATTTTGCAGAAGGGTTTATTTCTCCCACTGCTCATGCTTATTTGCCAGTCACTTTTGCCTTCTTTGGATTGATCATGGTGCTGAAAGCCTTCTCAGAACGCCTCCACGCCCGACTCAGCTGGGTCTTAGTTATCATGAATCATTTCTGGATTGCCTTGGCGGCCTCTTACAACGAGCAGTTTGATTTTTTGCAGGTCTACATCTACCTGAGTGGAGTGGTCATCGCAGGTGCTGGGGGTTGGGTCATCCTCAACTGGCTCAAAAAACGAGAAACCGTTAATCTGGATCGTTTTTATGGGCACGTTTACGAACACCCAGTGGCGGCATTTCTGTTTTTTGTGTGTTGCCTGGCCTTATCTGGGTTTCCCATCACGCCTACTTTTATCGGGGAGGATTTAATTTTTAGCCACATCCACGAAAATCAGGTGGTTCTAGCCTTGTTCGTGGCCTTGAGCTTCATCATTGATGGCTTGGCGATCATTCGCATTTATGCCCGGGTGTTCCTGGGGCCACACAGTAAAAACTACCACTCGATTGCATACCGATCTTCATAAATAATTGTCTTTAAGAGTGTAATATGCTAGGCTGGCTCATCTTTGGGTCAGCCTTTTTTTATGGCAAAAAAAAAGCGCCCCAGTGGGAGCGCTGCGAAGTTTGGATGAATATGAAAACTTGCTGGCATGGTTTTCAGGTGATTTCTTGAAACAAAACTAAAATCATTTTTTTTGCGGTGTTTTTTTTGTGGTCAAACCCTTAGATCGGGGGCTGAAATGCCGTATTTTGGTTTTTCCAGGTAAAAAAAACGGAATTCATACAAGAATCGTAACTATTTAGCAGCCGCCTGCGGCGGAATTTTTCACCACAAAGGCACAAAGGCACAAAGACATTAAGCTCTAAAATGTTGTGTCTTTGTGCCTTTGTGCCTTTGTGGTGAAAAAATTGACTATAAAATCCACCGCAGGTGGATGGGTGCTAAATAGTTACCAAGAATCACATTTTTGTCGTTTTTGACCTCAAAAAGCCTAGATTGATTGCAGATACTGCGGCATCTAGCCCCAAATCCTTACCTTTGAGTTCATGATTAAGAGAATCGCCAAGCATATCCTTTTTTGGGCCATCATCTGGTTGTGGACAACCATTTTGTGGATGAATATGGATTGTGAGTTCTCTAATATTGCCTGGGCCAGCTTGTTTCGCCTGCCTTTGCTGATGGCGGCTACCTATTTCAATAACTATTTTTTGATCCCCCGTTATCTGGTCAAGCAACGCAATTACCTGGCTTATGCAGGTTTGTTTAGTTTATTGGTTGGCACCCATTGGTTGTTGGATCGCTCCTGGATGTTGTTGTGGGTTTTTTCGGAATTTATGGAGGACCTGGGGTACAATTTTTACTTTTTTTACTACCTGCCCAACCTGCAAAACCTCTTCGTATTCCTTTCGGTGATGCTCTTCGCGGCGGTGATCCGTTTCTCCCGTATTTGGTACGAAACGGAAATGACCACCCGCAAACTAGCTGCAGAGAAACAGGCGACAGAGTTAGCTTTCCTCAAAGCTCAGGTCAATCCGCATTTTTTGTTCAATACGCTCAATAGTTTGTATGCATTGGCAGTAGAAAAAAACCAGGAGGAATTGGGGCAAAGCATCGCTTCCCTGGCTGGTTTGATGCGTTACCTCACCTATGAAAGCAATGCTGAAAAAGTGCCCCTGCGCCGGGAAATTGACCAGATCGGCGGTTTTATCGAAATTCAACACCTGCGCCTGAGTGATGACGACGACGTGATCATCAGCCTCAATACCCAAGGGGAGATGGATGGAAAAATGATTGCCCCAGCCATTTTGATTCCCTTTGTCGAAAATGCACTCAAACATGGCATCGATGTGACCAAGCAGTCGATGGTGAAAATTGACGTGACGGTGGAAGGACGGATGTTGTATTTCAACACCAAGAACACCAAACAGGTGTCTACTTCTCTGAATCAGGAGGGCATTGGGTTGGAAAATGTCCGCAAACGCTTGGCGCTCCTGTACCCAGACCGCCACACCCTGCGGATTGTGGACGAAGCGGATTATTTCTCTATCCACCTTAGCCTTAGTTTGGACGAATGAAAGAAGTACTGATCATCGACGATGAACCCAAGGCCATTGAGCTGCTGAGCAACTACGTCAACCGTTTGCCTTGGCTGAAATGTGTAGGTACTTATCGCAATCCATTGGAAGCACTGGCATTTTTGCAAAGTCACCCTGTCGATTTGCTCCTGCTGGACATTCACATGCCCCAAATCTCCGGGGTGGAATTTTACCGCGCCTTGCCCGACAAACCCAAGGTCATCTTCACTACCGCCTACTCCGAATACGCCGTGGCCAGCTACGAGCTGGAAGCGCTGGACTATCTGGTTAAACCGATCACTTTTGAACGTTTTTTGCAGGCGTGTGGTCGTTGCAAAGAAGCTCCGATCAGTGCCAGTCCTGGTATCGAAAGCAGCCCTACTGCACAGGAAATTTTCATCAAAAGTGGCCCCAAACTCTACCGCCTGAACTGGGAAGAGGTGTTGTTTTTGGAAAAAAGTGAAAACTACGTGGTGTTTCACACCCAGGATCGGAAAATCCTTAGCCGACAAAACATGCAGGATGTGCAGGAAATTCTGCCCGATTTTTTCTGCAAAATCCATAAGTCCTACATCATTTCGCTGCGGCATTTGAATGTGGTTGAGCGGCATCAGGTGAGTATTGGCAAACACGAAATTCCGATTGGCCAGAGTTATCGGCCCGCGTTTTTTAAAATATTGTCGGAAAGATGGGGGCAGGATAAGGTGTTTGATGGGGTGTAACATCACAACAATATTTTCTGTTTTTCCCTATTTTTGTAAAAAAACAAACATGCCAATTCTTTTTCTCTTCATTTCCTTTTTCTGGCCCATCCCCAATCCACCTGAACTTCCCGCAGGCATTCAACGCCTCCAAAAAGCCTACCCCGATTTCATCGTCAAAGCCGACGCCAACAGCATCACGCTGAAAGATGGCACCGTATTCAGTTATGATGATGGGAAAAAAAATAAAAGCTTTCAGGACTTGCTCGATCAGCCGGACTTGGAAGACCAGTTTCGGTACGACTATCCCTCCAAATTCCCGGGTAAGGATGGCCTGCCGGTCAACAACGACCCCGGCCGCATTCGCTTTATGCCCTTTTACATGAAAATGTACGGCAATACCCAGGAAGAGGTACGCGCCAACCTGCGCGAAATCGTATGGCTACCCAAAACCATCGGAACCAAAATCATGGTGACCAAAGTGAACGGCGTAGACAAAAAGCTGGAAGCCATTTCTGCCGAACTCGATCAACTCCCCGGCCTGAAACAATACCTGGAAAACCCCGGAGGCACCTTCCTTTGGCGGGTCATCAAGGGCACCAATCGCCTGAGCATGCACAGCTTTGGCATGACCATCGACATCAACGTGAAATACTCCCACTACTGGCAATGGGATTGTAAATGCACCAACGAAGATGCCAAATTGGGCTACAAAAACAGTATCCCCAAGCAGGTTGTTGATGTGTTTGAAAAACATGGTTTCATCTGGGGTGGTAAGTGGTACCATTACGATTCGATGCATTTTGAATACCGCCCGGAATTTCTGTAAGGGCAATCCTGTGTGGTTGCCCCATTGCAGGCAACCGCAAGGGTTGCCCCAATCATCAAATCAAGGGCACCCGCGAGGGGTGCCCCTACGAAATCATCAACCATGAAAACAATCTTTTCCCTGTTTCTACTCATCGGCTTGACTTCCTGTGTTCAAGCTCAATCGCCAGGCATCATCACCCAAGATGTGGCGACCTTCAAAAAAACCATCCAATCCAAAAAAGTACAATTGGTAGATGTGCGCACTCCTGCTGAATTCAGCGAAGGAAGCATCGAGGGAGCTCAAAACATCGACGTGAAAAACGCGGAATTCAAAACCATGGCGGCCAAACTGGATCCCAAAAAACCAGTAGCCGTGTATTGCCGTTCGGGTATGCGTAGCGCCAATGCAGCCAATATTTTGAAAGAAATGGGCTTTAAAAAAATTTACAATTTGGATGGAGGGTATTTGGCGTGGACGAAGTAAGTGAAAAGTGAAAAGTGAAAAGTGAAAAGTGAAAAATTAAGCGGTAGAAGTCCAATGCTGTACTTGCTTTTCACTTTTCGCTTTTCACTTTTCACTTACTTTGTAATTTCACAGCGCAAAACAGCGCCACCATGTCCAAACCTAAAAAAAAGCCCGTCCCCAATCGTCCCAATCCGCCTAAGGCCAAACCGACGGCGGGAGGTAAAGACGCGATAAATCGCATCTCTACCTCAAACACAGAACAGGGTAGCAAGCCGCTGACCTGGCTATGGATCGCTTTACTGGCGGTTTGGGTCTTTATTGCCTATTCCCGGGCTTTGGACAACCAGTTCGTCGACTGGGACGACCCCACCTACGTCACCGAAAACCCTTACCTCAATCCCGCCACTTCTGAAAACCTGAACGTGCTGATGCGTTCGGTAGTCTCCTTGAACTACCACCCGCTGACCATGGCTACCCTGTGGTGGAACGCCGCCAATTCCGGCATTGAAAGTGCCCGTTCGTATATCGCTTTCAACATCATTTTCCACGTCATCAATACGGCTTTGGTCTTTTTCTTTGCACTCGCATTGAGCAAGCGAAATGCGCTGATTGCGCTGGTAACCGCCCTGGGTTTTGGCTTGCATCCCATGCATGTGGAGTCGGTAGCCTGGGTATCTGAGCGCAAGGATGTGTTGTATGTGTTTTTCTTTTTGCTGGCAGCATTGGCGTATTTGAAACATTTGGACAAAGGGAAAATTGGCCTCTGGTGGGGCCTTGCCTTGATTGCCTTCTTGCTGTCTTGTTTGTCCAAAGCGATGGCGGTTTCGCTGGTGCCGATTCTCTTTTTGCTCGACTATTGGCAGGGGCGGAAACTGTTGAGTGTAGGCAACATTTTGGAAAAAATTCCTTTCATCGCTTTGGCGATATTGTTTGGCCTCATTGCGCTGGATGTGCAGGATGGTGGTAGCTTTTATGGGGCATTTGGCATGGTTGAAAAAAACGATGCCCTGGCAGATTTTGAAGTGTTCAGTTTTTTTCAACGGCTCAAGTTTGCCGGTTATGGCTTCATGATGTACATCGTCAAGTTGTTTTTACCCTTCAATTTGTCTGCTTTTTACCCCTATCCCAATTTGGATGTGGTCAAACAAGGCAATGAGAGCGGGGTATATCTGCTGGGTTTGGTCTTCACCATAGCCGTTGGTGCCTGGAGCCTTTGGAATGCCCGCAAAAACAAAATCTACCTCTTTGGTTTTGGCTTTTATTTGTTCAGCATCGCCCTGGTTTTGCAGGTCATTTCGGTTGGGGCCGTGATCATGGCGGATCGGTACACCTATCTGCCTTATGTCGGTTTGTTTTTTATGCTGGGGTATGGACTCGATGCCTTAATCCGCAAGGTTCCGTCCAGCAAATACGTATTATGGGGTGTCATTGCCGGGCTCAATGTCTTTTTTATGCTCCGCACCCGCGCGCAAGTCGACATCTGGCAAAACCACGATACCCTCTGGACCAATGTCATCAAGCTGTATCCTAATGCAGGCGAGCCGCGCAAAATTCGTGGCCACTACTACGGCAAAACTGGCCGCATCGATCTGGCCATTGCCGACTTTGAGGCCGCATTGCGCAACAATTTCCAGAATGTCTCGATTTACGAAGGGCTGGGCAATGCTTATGGCACCCAAGGGCAAGTTGATAAAGCAGTGAGCATGTTCAATGAGGCGCTGAAGTTGGACTCCAACAATGTCAGCGTGCGCTACAACCGCTCGATCGCCCTTTTGAATAAAAATCCACAGGCTGCGATTACCGACTTGAATTTCGTGATCAAAAATTCGCTGCTGGAAAAAGCGGCTAATTATGGCGCACGGGGCTACGCTTATTTGCTTACAGGCAATTACCCGGCTGCTCAAGCTGATTACAGCAAGGCCATTTCTTTAGATGCGCAAGACCCCTATCATTTTTTCAACCGCGGCCAGGCCAAACAAATGCAAGGCGACAATGCCGGAGCAATCACTGATTATCAGGCAGCCCTGAAGTTAAAGCCGGGCATGCCCGAGGTAGTGGAAAAATTGAAAGGTTTAAATGGTCAATAAACAAATAGGGGCAGCAAAACTGTTTCAACATCGATCCTAGGATTGATCCTAATATTTCAAAATACATGCGCACACTCACTTTTTTCCTCAGCATCCTTAGTTTGCTCTTGTACAATTGCAATGGCAATAACGAGGCAGTGGAAGTTTTTTCCAAAGAAGATGTCTCCGTTGAGCGGATTAAAGACGTTGACATGCTCTATAGCGACTCCGCCCTAATCCGGGTGCGCATTCGTGGGCCGGTGATGTTGCGCCACCTGGTGAGCGACGACCCTCGGCAGGAATTCATCAAAGGCATCAAAGTAGACTTTTTCAACACTTATGGCGCCCTGGCGGGCACACTCACCGCCAAATACGCCGTGCGCTACGAATACAAAGGTGTAACGCTGGTGCGGGATAGCGTAGTCTGGCAAAGTGTGGATGGCAAAAAACTGGAATCCCCCGAACTCACCTGGAATGAGCGGGATCAGCAAGTTTCTACCAATCGTTTTGTAGTGGTTACCACCCGCAAGGATACCATTCGTAGCCATGGCTTTACGGCCAATCAGGACTTTTCCAATATCCGCTTTAGTGCCGTGGATGGCAGTTTGGAGGTCAAACAATGAACCGATTTACGGATTAAAGATGATCAATCCTTGGGCTCATTGCCAGGATGGAGGATCAGGATGGATGGAGCATAAGCCATTAGTTCGTAGCGCTGCAATTTGATGATTTCCCAAAAATTGCGGCTCAAAATCAAGAGGTCGTACTCCCGAAAGCTACTCATCTCCAGGTTGGTTTGCACCACCCAATTGCCTTTTTCCACGTAGGGAGCGGCTACTTCAGTTGGTTCTGCGTAACTCAGTACCTTGAACTGCGGCATATGTTCCCGTTCAAAACATTGATGCAGCAGCTTCAACAAATGTGCATCCTGCTCATCATAATACACCATCAGCACCTTTTTGATTTGGCTAAAACCTTTGTCAATCAGCACCCCAATAGCACAATCTATGCCCTCAAAAAAAGTTTGCACCATACCCCCCGTTTCATCACTCGAAAACAAGGGACGGGAACTACCAATCAACATTAGGTTATAAGCTCCCCGATTGGCGTGTTGGATGATTTCCTGGGGTACGTTATTGCTGGCTTTGTAATGCGTTTGAATTGGAAGATGGTACCGGTCGGCCAAACCTAAAATGGGTTCAAATCCTTCCTTTTCAAAAATTTCGGCCTCGGAAATGGAAATATCCGCATTGGGTGTAAAATGCAGGGCATGGGTTTCGCCCAAAATGTGCAATTGTTGCGCCAATTGTAACAAGCGGGCACCTGCTCTCGGTTGTCCAAAAGAAATCAACAAACGAAAAGGAGTCTGTTGGGTTTCCTCCGGTAGCACTGGAATGGCATCGGGCTTATACCCAAATTTCTGTTGAAACCAATGCAAACCATTTAGTGCTGGCCCAGTCATAAAAGTGGTCGCCAGAGCCATCAGCACCATCATGGCAAATACTTCAGGGGATAAAATGCCGAGGTCAAAACCAATGTTAAGTACAATCAACTCCATTAAGCCTCGGGTATTCATCAAGGCACCCAAGGCTAGAGAGTCGTGCCAATTTTGGCCACTGATCCGAGCGGGTATAGCACTGCCGATGAATTTACCCAATACTGCAAATAGGATGATCAGGCCGCAGGTTTGCCACAATTCTGGCGTATTAAGTAGCCCGATTTGGGTGCGCAAGCCGGTAAAAACAAAAAACAGTGGCAAAAGAAGCACCACCGTTAAATCTTCAATTTTATTAATGATCACGTGGCGGAATGCTTCGTTTTGAGGAATGATCACTCCCGCTAAAAAAGCACCAAAAAGCGCGTGAATCCCAATGATTTCAGTCATTAGGGCCGAAAGCAGCAGTACCGCAAAAATGACCGCGATCACCGTGCGGTTCATCGTCTCATAGCTAAAAAAACGATTGGCCACCCTGGCCAATAAGGGCCGAACGATGTACAACATGAACAACACATACAATACCGAAAGCCCAATCGTCAACAAAGCACTGTGCGCAGGTCCGGTACGCACCAAGGCGATTATCGCCGCCAGGATACACCAGGCCAAAACATCATTGATTGCTGCTGCTGCCAAAGCCAAACTGCCTAAGGGCGTTTTGTTCAAACCTCGTTCCTGGGTAATCCGCGCCAACACCGGGAAAGCCGTAATGCTCATGGCAATTCCTATAAACAGGGCAAAAGCCAAAAAACTCACCCCGGCAGGGGCGTAGTTTTGGTACAAAATCCAGGCCAGTACAATCCCGCCCACATAAGGGACAATGATGCTGGATTGGCTGATAAAGATGACATCCAGTGCCGATTTGCGCAGTATCCTTAAATCCAGTTCCATGCCCACTGTAAACATAAAAAGCACAAGACCTAATTGGCTGATCAGTTGCAGGTTACCCAGGGAGTTGGGTGCAAACAAAAAACTGGAGAAATCCGGGGCCAGCCAGCCCAGTAAAGAGGGCCCAAGCAGAATTCCCGCCACAATTTCCCCCACCACACTAGGCTGCCCCATTTTGCCAATCAACCAGCCTAAAAGGCGGGCAATACTGAGAATGGTCAGAATTTGCAGTAAAAAAATGCTTAGTGGGTGAGTTATGCCTTCCAGGATGGAGTCCCAAAAATGCATTGGAGCATCCTGTACCAGGGTTACAGAATTGTTGGGCGTTTCCAGCACCTGTCCTTGTTGCAGCACCCACCAGCCCAGTAGCACCAACAAAGCGATGACGATTCCGTAGAGTACCCAGGTTTTTTTCATTTACAAGCTCATTTGGCCTGCAAACTACGAATTTGGAATCGAGCCTCTTCCTTATATTTGATTTTTTTTACCAAACCAATTGAACACCATGTGGAAAGAATTTAAAGAATTTGCACTCAAAGGCAATCTGATCGAAACGGCCATTGCCTTTGTAATGGGCGCCGCTTTTGGTAAGGTGGTTACTGCTTTTGTGGAAAAAATGTTTGCCCCTTTGGTGGGTTTGTTGATGGGTGGAGTCAACCTCAACGACTACAAATTCGTCATTTATGCAGCGACGGATTCTCGCCCGGAAGTGGCTCTTGCCTGGGGAGAATTTGTAACCGCAAGTATAGATTTTATCGTGGTTGCTGTAGTGATGTTTTTCATCGTCAAAACGATCAATACTGCGAAAAAGAAGGAAGTGGTTTCGGTGAGTGGAGCGCCTACGGAATTGCAGTTGTTGGGGGAAATTCGGGATTTGCTGAAGAAATAACCATTAGCTGTCAGCAATGAGCTATCAGCTATCAGCCAACGGAGGTTGCTCATAGCTGATAGCTCATTGCTGATAGCTGATTTCTGATCGCTTACATCGTCACCTTCTTCGACTCAGCCCACCATTCTTCATTTTCCCAAAAGTTATCCCAACCGAGCTTGCGGTATTTTTCGTTGATTTCCACATCGCGTTCGCCGATGGAGAATTCTTCGAGGATGTCGTTGGCAAAGCGGAAGAGGTCTTTGGACCAAATTACGGGTTTGGATTTGCCGGTTTTATAGCTCGTCCAGGTACCGTCGTAACGGATGCCGCTGCCCTTATTGGGGGTTTCGGAGAAATACCAGAGTTCGATAGGTGCCTTATCGTAAGCCCCAAAATCCATTTGCATCTTTCCAGTAAAACGGCCAGAGTATTTTTTCAGGCTGTCTTCGGCCAGGGTGAATTTACCGTTGGCAGAATAGATGCGTTGTACCCCCATATCGCCAACTTCCTCGGTATCAAGGTTGGGGTCGGTAACTTGTGCCAAACTATCGATGCGGAAAGTGCCTTTAAATTCAGAAATCACCTTCTTATGGCGGTTTTTGCCTACAACGTGGTAGAGGAAAGGATCTTTTTCATCCTTGGTCACTTTGGAGAAATAGAACTCGATTTTGTAACGGTCTTCGCCATAGAAGCCCAGTTCCGCCCAGTCGTGGCTAGCCACAATGTCCGACAAATCCAGGGTATCCAACAATCCGTGCATGCCCGCCGAATTGAGCCATTTCAGCTTAATAGGCTTCACTTCGTTCTCAGTAATGCTCTCATCTCGCAAGGTATCTGCCCCTTCCGCGTGTGTTACCAGTGGAGTGGGTTCGGTTTCCTTTACAGTTTGTTGGGCAGCCTTCTGGGTGCACTGCATCAAACCAAACAAGCAGAGCACAAAGGCTGCTGCAAAGAAGGTCAATTGAGAAAGGTGTTTTTTCATTTTTAGTTTGTTTTATGGTATAACGATGTCGGAGGGAACATTCTTTTGATCATATAGGGGCCCCAGCCCCAAAAAATCAAGATTTCGGCAATAAAGAGGTTGCCTACCCAGGAAAGCCAGGTCACCGTCAGGTAAGTCTCAATGGGTTTGGTGCCCAGGTAGTAAAACATAAAATAACTTTCAGTGCGCAGGCTCATGGCCGCAATGGTAACCGCCAGGCTGCGCAGTACGGCATTGGCGTGTTTTTCCCATTGCCGCAGGCGGGCATAACGCCAGGCCTGCAGGGTCAAAAACCACCAGGCCACACATTGTAGGGAGAAACCAACTTTGGCCGCCAAACCGCCATTGGCATAAATGGCTAGTCCCAGGCCCGAAGGGCAGGCCAGTACCAGAATAACCGCAGCATAAATCCGCCCCGTCCATCGGTGAAATTTGGGCCAATTGCGGTACACTGCCGGAATGAGTTGCAGGGCACCCGTAGTCATCACCACCCAACTACTGGCAATGTGGATGTAAAAAGAAACCTGAAAAAGGGGCTTGGCCAAAACATGGTCGGTTTTGGTACCCAAAAAATCCTGGAGGGGATTAAAACTGAAGTAAGGCACAATTTTGGTGCCCATCAGGCAGGCAAAAGCCAGGATGACTGCTGCTGCCAAGAGCAACAGGGATTCCATTATTGTATCAAAAATAGTGGCCCGCTGGGCTGTGTTGGCCATAAATGCTTGAGATTCTTAGGCAAGAATAGGGAATTTGGAGGAGAAAGTGAGGAGAGATGTGAAAAAATCCATGACTTATGTACAAATCTAGAACCCCTCCCCGAAGGTTTCAGACCTTCGGGGAGGTTGAGCAAAGCACTATTTCGCTGCTTTACCTCCGGATTGTAGAGAAGCACGGCCGTTCGTCTCTACTTTTGGGGAGGGGTTTCAGATCGTGCATTTCCCTTACCGCTTCTCAAACCCATAATCCCGTTCCACCTTCGCAATCCTTAAGCGATACGACTGGTACCATACCTCCCGTCCCAGATCCCGGGCTTCTACGTGTTCCATTTGGTATTTCCAGTTTTTGATGCTTTCTAGGTCTTTCCAATACGACACGGTGATGCCAATTTCATTCCGGGCGCTTTCGGCCCCCAGGTAGCCAGGCATAGTGGCCGCCAATTGTGCCATTTTTTCCGCCATTTCGCCATAGCCATTGTCGCCTTCGGTTCGGGTGGTGCTGAAAATGACGGCATAATAAGGCGGTTTGGGGGTGTCGGCTAATGCAGGTTGGTGATTTTCGTTATGAGAGGCCATGATCCATTCATTTTGAACAAAAATAGCGCAAAAAGGACTATTGTAAATGGCCAGTTTGTAAAAAATCAATGGTCCAGATTTGTATTTTTGGCGGAAACAGACCATTACCAACATGCTGCCCTTTGCTACTCTCATCCACATCGATAAAGGAGTTAAAGCTCCGGTGTTTATCCAAATCTCCAACAGTCTGGCGGAGCAAATCCGCAAAGGCACTATTCCGGCTGGGGCGCAATTGCCGGGGACGCGCGCCTTGGCGGAGGTTTTGGGGGTGCATCGGCAAACAGTAGTCGCCGCTTACGATGAGTTATTGGCCCAAGGCTGGATCGAAACCCAGGCGGCCAAGGGGACTTTTGTGAGTCAAAAACTACCCGAAATTAAGGTTCAACAGCTCAACCCAAACTCCAGCCCGGACACCAACCCCAAGGTAAAAGCTGGATTTTCTTTTCACGTTGATCCAAGTCTGGGTAGACCCATTTTGCGCGGTAGCAACAGCCTGGCCTTTGATGATGGGTTCCCCGATGTGCGCCTTGCTCCCTGGGATGCCCTCAACCGCGCCTATCGCACAGCGCTTCAGCAAGGCTACCGCAAGAATTTATTCTTTTATGGCGATACCCTGGGCGAGTTGTCGTTGCGGACGCAGATGACCAAATACTTGCGCGAAACCCGTGGCTTGCCCATCGAATTGGACAATGTGCTGATCACCCGTGGCAGTACCATGGCCATTTACCTCACCGCTCAGTTGCTGGTGCAGGCGCAGGATGTGGTCGTGGTTGGAAAAATTTCATACGGTTCGGCCAACCTGATTTTTCAGCGCCAAGGGGCTAAACTGCTGAAAGTCCCGGTAGACGAACAGGGGATAGATGTACAAGCCATCGAACAATTGTGTCAGCAACAGCAAGTACGCCTCGTTTATGTCACTCCGCACCACCACTATCCAACCACGGTGACCATGCCCGCTGAGCGCCGCCTGCGCCTTCTGCAACTGGCCCAGCAATACCATTTTTGTATCCTGGAGGATGATTACGACTACGATTTTCACTACAACAGCAACCCAATTCTCCCCCTCGCGGGTGCCGACACGGGCGGGCATGTGGTGTACGTAGGCTCCTTGTGCAAAGCCTTTTCTCCCTCCCTACGCATTGGTTACGTGGCCGCATCCAGTGAAGTGATTGAAAATCTGGCCCGTTTGCGCCGCATTCTGGATCGGCAAGGCGACAATTTATTGGAAGCGGCTACCGCAACGCTTTTTCGGGACGGAGAAATGAAACGGCACCTCAAAAAAGCGCAAAAGACCTATCAACAGCGGCGCAACTTGTTTTGCGAAATGCTAAAGCAGGAATTAGGGTCAATTGTTGAGTTTGAAAAACCCAGGGGTGGTATGGCGGTTTGGGCGCAATTTGATCCCGAATTCCCCTTGCGCAAAATCCGCGAAAAGTTGCTGCAAAAAGGCTTGTACATTCCCGACGCCTCCAATTATACCCCCGATTTGAATGTAACCCGCCTGGGTTTTGCTTCCGCAAATGAAGAGGAAATGGAACGGGGCATGCAGATTTTTAAAAGCTGTTTGTAAAAAAATGCGAAAATGCTGTAAAAGCTCTAAATCCCGCCCCATTTTTGCAGTATGGGAAAGTTTAAACTGACGATAGAATACGATGGCGGCCGCTTTAAAGGTTGGCAAGTCCAGGAAGATGCCCGTTCCATTCAGGGCTTATTGATCAAAGCTGCCAAAACAGTATTTGAAACCGACAAGGTAGAAGTATATGGCTCCGGGCGCACCGACGCGGGGGTACACGCCCTAGGGCAAGTGGCGCACCTGGACGTGAACTCCAAAATGCCCGTGCGCTTGATCCGGCAAAAAATGAACGACCTGCTGCCCCACGATGTCAACATCATTAGTGTGGATTCTGTGTCTCCAAAATTCCATGCCCGCCATGACGCCATTGCACGCAGCTACATCTACCAAATCTCACGCCGCCGCAACGCTTTTGGCAAACACTTCATGTGGTGGGTCAAAGATCCTTTGGATGTCGAAAAGATGAATCAGGCCGCTGCACACCTGGTGGGTTTCCACGACTTCAAGTCCTTCTCCAATGAAAAAGGGACCGAAAAAAGCTCTAAAGTGGAGTTGCAACAACTCAAGGTGGTGGAAAAAGGTGACATGATCATTGTACACATCGTAGCTTCCCATTTTTTGTGGAAAATGGTGCGCCGGGTCGTGGGCTGCCTGGTAGAAGTGGGTACTGGCCGAATGGATCCTGCTAAATTTAAAGAATGGCTCGAAGCGCCTAGTCAGGAGCCTGCTCAATACACCGCGCCGCCAGCTGGTTTGTTTTTGGAACGGGTCTATTTTCCGGGGGAGCAGGTGAGTAAGGAGTTTAAGACTTTGCTTTAAGATTTCTTAGGTGATTTCTTTAGTGCCTTAGGTTTCTTAGGTGGTGAAAAGAGAAAACCTGCGAAGCAGGGTATTAATTCACCACCTAAGAAACCTAAGACACTAAAGAAATCACCTAAGGAATGATGTACCATTGGGCTTTCGAGTGCTCTAATTAGATTTTAGCACAAAAGATTAAAATTCTAGCCTCTCAAGCAAAAATTGCTATTTTAGCCAGCTCTCTTCATCAATTCGCAAGCAAGCGCTATGAAACGATTGGCTATCTTTTCTCTATTTGGGCTACTCTTTTTGAGTATCCTGGCCTGGAACAATGCGGACACTGATCCCACTGATTCAGATTGGCCCGAATACCTTGGCGGCCCCGACCGCAACCATTACTCCGAACTCGTTGACATCACGCCCAGCAATGTCGACCAACTCAAAATCGCCTGGCGTTACTCCTTGCCTGACTCCGGGCAAATGCAAGTCAATCCACTCGTGATCGATGGTGTGTTGTATGGCGTAAGTGCCAGTGTACAAGCCTTTGCACTCAACGCTGCTACCGGGAAACAGCTCTGGCGTTTTGGCGACCCTTTAAAAGATTGGTCCAGCACCAGTCGGGGCGTAGCCTATTGGACGGATGGAAAAGAGCAGCGCATTTTGTACACCGCCGGGCCCAATCTCTGGGCCTTGGATGCCAAAACGGGTAAACCCATCACCAGCTTTGGCGACCAAGGTAAAGTCGATTTACACACTGGGTTGCCCGCAGTTGCGCAGAAAAAATTCATCATTTCCAATACCCCGGGTACCATTTTTGAAGACTTGATTGTGATGCCCGTTCGGCTTTCCGAGGGCTCCGACGCCGCCCCTGGTGACATTCGGGCTTTCAATGTACGCACGGGCAAGTTGGCCTGGACCTTTCACACCATCCCTTATCCGGGGGAATATGGCTACAAAACTTTCCCCAAAGACGCCTACCTCAATACCTATACGGGTGCGGCCAACAATTGGTCGGGTATGGCAGTGGATCGCAAACGAGGCATTTTGTATGTGCCGACTGGCTCGGCTGGCTACGACTTTTATGGCGGCAACCGCAAAGGGCAAAACCTGTTTGCCAATTGCCTCCTGGCCCTGGATGCCCGCACGGGCAAGCGTCTCTGGCATTTCCAAACTACCCATCACGACGTTTGGGATAGAGACATGCCTGCTCCTCCCAACTTGATGACTTTGCAAAAAGATGGAAAATCCATCGACGTGGTAACGCAGGTGACCAAGCAGGGTTTTGTATTTGTATTTGACCGGGTTACGGGCAAACCCATTTATCCAATCAAAGAAGTACCCGTGCCTACGGTGGGTTTGAAGGGTGAAAAACTTTGGAAAACCCAACCAATGCCTACACTTCCCCTTCCCTACGCCCGGCAATCCAATGCACTGACCGAAAACGACATCAGCCCTTATGCGGAAAACCGCGAGGAATTGAAGCAGAATTTTCGCAAGTACAAAACTGGCTTTTACGATCCACCCAGTATCGAAGGCACGGTGATTTTTCCCGGCTACGATGGTGGTGCAGAGTGGGGTGGTGCAGCTGCCGACCCAGAGGGTACCCTCTACGTCAACAGCAACGAAATGGCCTGGATTTTGACCATGAAACCACCCGCTACCGATTTGCTGGCGAATGCCAGTCCCGGCGAAAGGGTATATCTGAACACTTGTGCTTCTTGCCACGGTACCGACCGCAAAGGCAATGCCAAAAGTGGTTTCCCTACTTTAGTGGACATTGGAAAAAAACGGGACAAGGAATTCGTTACCCAAATCGTTACCGCGGGTAAGGGCATGATGCCGGGCTTTCCAGCACTTTCGAACGCTGAAAAACAAGCCTTGGTTGCCTATCTGTTTGGGGACGAGAAAAAAGAAGTAGGTGCTGTAGCCGGAGCATCAAAACCCGTCCAATTGCCTTTTTACAGCACCGGTTACAACAAATTCCTCGACAGCAAAGGGCTTCCAGCCATCAGCCCACCCTGGGGACAACTCAGCGCCATCAACCTGAATACCGGGGAATACCTCTGGCAAGTACCTTTTGGCGAAGAGCCCACTCTGATCGCAAAAGGAATCCGCAACACCGGGGTGGAAAACTACGGCGGCCCGGTGGTGACTGCGAGTGGTCTACTTTTTATTGCTGCAACCAAAGACGGTATGTTCCGGGCATTTGATAAAAGATCGGGCAAGGTACTTTGGGAAACCAAGCTGCCTGCTGCAGCTTTCGCTACTCCGGCTACTTACTCAATCGATGGTAAACAGTACATTGTGCTGGCCTGTGGAGGCACCAAATTGGGTACACCAAAGGGCAATCAGTACGTAGCTTATGCATTACCTTAAAAACTATAAACAATACCTAAAAATGAAAAAATCAATTCTCTTGCTCTTTTTGCTGGCGATGGCCGGCAGCAGTTTTGCGCAGTCCAAAGCAGAGCAACAAGTGGCTGATGCCGTTTTAGTCTGGCGCAAAGCCATGCTTGATGCGGACAAAGCAGGTCTGGAAGCCATTCTTGCTCCTGAGTTGAGCTATGGACATTCCAATGGTAAAATTGAAGACAAAGCGATGTTGGTCAAGTCAATTTCTACTGGTGAATCTGACTTCATCACCATGGAACTGACGGAGCAGAGCATCAAAATAGCGGGCAAAACGGCCATTGTGCGCCACAAACTAGCTGGTGACATCAATGATGGAGGCAAGCCG
Organism: Haliscomenobacter sp.; assembly: GCF_965225875.1. Lineage (GTDB taxonomy): Bacteria > Bacteroidota > Bacteroidia > Chitinophagales > Saprospiraceae > Haliscomenobacter. Next base: position 4,158,221 of record NZ_CBDDBS010000002.1, read on the forward strand.
GGCTCGGTGAAACTGTTTGTGTTGCAAATCTGGCAAAAGGTTGGGCCAGACTGGAAATTGCTGGCTCGTCAGGCTGCACGACAGCCCTAGTGCTTTGTGATGCTACTAAAGGTATCATAAACGGAAACAAAAGGGGTAGGGCATCAGTGTTGATGCCTTACCCCTTTTTTGATTAGGTAATAATTCACTGGAAGTGCTGCCACAAAGCCCACAATTAGACTGGCCGTCATCCCCACCCAAAATAGGATGCTGCTCAGGCCCGCCTCCATGACGCCAGGTATGACCCACTGGGTACCTACCTCAAAAAACTCCATCACCAGGATACTCAGGCCTTCGGCAATAAAAACAATTTTGAAAGCTTCCATTACGCTCAGGCCTTTGCGCAACAGTGGAACAATACCCAATGCAAAACCCAAAATGAAGCCTAGGATAATGGCTAAAATGGTGGTGTAAAGCATCGAGAGGTTCAACAAATTGCCAATGACCATTCCCAATACTTCTCCTAATCCACAACCCAATAAGCAGTGAAGTGTAGCGGAGACGGCTAGCTTGAAATCACCCTTTTGCTCAGTATTGGACTGTTCCACCTGATGCTGATGGTGCATGTGGTGGTCGTGCTGATGATGCGTAGTTTGATGGTGCTGCATGGCTTTTGATTTTTGATACAGCAAAATTAGGCCTTGATTAACAGGGTTTTGTTACATTATTTTGGGATTTAGTTACAAAGTTTAAGGGTGTTTTTAGAAACGATTAAAGCAGATTTTTAAGTCGGGTATCGAATTTGTTCACGCAAAAGGGGAAAATAACAGTCTAATGTAAAGAATTAGACAAGCCTTTATTCTTGAATCATTTTTTATAAACATAGCAATAAAAACCACGTTTCTATTCCTGATTTCATACTTCCTAACTTATCAACCAAAATGAATCAAATTATGAAAACCAAATTTTTGATGTTCCCCATGCGTAGTTTAATGATGACCCTACTCAGTGTTCTTGCCTTGGCCCTGACCACCGCTTGTGACGACAAAGATGACGATGGAGCAGATGCCAAAACCATCACCCAAATTGTGGTGGATGGAGCCGATTTTACCTTGCTAGAGGCGGCAGTGGTACGCGCCGGATTGGCCGATGCATTGAGCACTGGCAGCTTGACGGTATTTGCTCCAACCGATGCGGCTTTCCGTGCAGCTGGTTTTGCAAACGTTGACGCCATCAACAATACACCAGTAGCTACTCTGCAGGCCGTGTTGCAGTACCATGTAATTGGCAGCAAGATCAATGCAGCTGCCATTCAGGTAGGAGACAATCAGGCGACCAAAATGTTGAGTAATGTGGATGCTTTTATTACCAAAAACGCTGCTGGTGTATCCATCAACGGTGCCACGGTAACCCAGGCAGATGTCAGTGCTTCCAATGGAGTGATCCATGTGATCAACGCGGTGATTCTTCCCCCATCAGTAAACATAGTAGGTTTGGCTTCGGCCAATGCAAACTTGAGTTACCTGGTGGCTGCGGTAACTCGTGCGGGTAGCGGAGTGGTCAATGCCCTTACGGCAGCTGGTCCCCTGACTGTATTTGCACCCACCAACGCTGCATTCCAGGCGGCTGGCTTTCCAACGATTGCATCCATCGAAGCCGCTGATCCATCAACGCTGGCAAATATTCTTACCTACCACGTGGTTGCGGCTAGAGCTTTCTCTACCAACCTGACCAATGGTGCAGAATTGACTACCGCGCAAGGTGGAAAAGCCAAAGTAAGAATTGTAGAAGGAGCGGTAAGTGTACTGGGTAATGGCAACGGAGCCAATGCTTCGAATGTTAGCATCGCGAACCTGCTGGCAACAAATGGCGTAGTGCACGTGATTGATCGGGTATTGTTGCCATAATTTTTTCGATTTAACTTAGCAACGCAGAAAAATTAACTTCCCGATTTGGGTTTTGAATAGGAAGTCGAACGCTTCATTTCAAGTGAGCTTCCAATTCAAAAGCCTCTAAAAAAATCGGGAAGTAATTTTTTGCGTCATACTAAGTCGTATTTTAGTGCGCTTTGGCCAGTCTCTATACCGAGACTGGCCTTTTTTCTTCTCAATTCAGAATCAGATTTTTAGTTAATGATTCGGATTCCATTTGTGTTTTCAAAGTATCATTCCAAAGCCTAAACCTTTCTTGGTTTATCTTGTCTTATACGCAATTGCATTAGTAATAAAATGAAACAACACTTCGATTGCATTATCGCAGGAGGAGGTTGCTCAGGTTTGAGCCTTGCCTACTATTTAGTGGACGAAGGTTACCGGGGCGATATCCTGATATTGGACCGCGAACAGAAGTCCAATAATGACCGTACATGGTGTTGGTGGAGCAAGTCGCCAACACCATTCGACTCCTTGTTTACCCATCAATGGCAGTCTTTAAAGTTTGCCAATCATAATTTGCAAAGGATTCAATCAATTGATCCTTACCGCTATTGTTTGCTTCGCTCTGCTGATTTCTACCGTTTTATCCAACAAAGACTCGCCCTTGCACCCAACGTTATCTGCCATCAAGCCGATATCACTAGCATTGAAGATGCTGAAACAGGTGCGATTGTAAGAACTGAAAATGCCATTTTTTCAGCTGAATTGGTGTTCTCCAGCATTCCCAAAGTTTCGACAATCGCTGAGCCCGGGCATAAGCTTAAACAGCATTTTGCAGGATATTGGATAGAAACAGCCGAGGATTGTTTTGACCCGGGGTGTGCCTCCATCATGGATTTTAGAGTTCCCCAGCGCAACGATACTCGTTTCTGCTATGTACTGCCTACCTCTAGTCGGCGAGCATTGGTAGAGTTCACCGTTTTTTCAACCCAGTTATTGAGCGAAAAAGCCTATGCAGCGGCGCTCGAAGAATACCTAAATAGCACACTAAAAATTGAACAATGGGTAGTTCTCGAAAAAGAATTCGGCGTAATTCCTATGCAAATCATTGAATCTAAGTCCGCAAAAAAGCAAAGCCATATCTTCCAAATCGGTACTACTGGCGGAGCAGTAAAACCATCAACAGGCTACGCTTTTGCGCGGATCCAGGAACAAGCCAAACAACTTGCGCAACAATTGGTCGGCCAGGGAAGACCAGATCCTAGACGCTACCGTTCCAAACGATTCGAATTCTACGATCAATTGTTGTTGCATATCCTTACCCATCGAGGGAATTTGGGCGCCTCCATTTTTGGTAAATTATTTCAGCAGATCGACTTTCCCCATATCCTCAAATTTTTAGATGAAGATACTCACCTGGGTGAAGAGATCGGAATTTTGGCCAGTTTACCACCTGTTCCTTTCCTACATGCTATTTGGGCATCTTATCTCGGCACGAATAAATTCGCAGCATCACCTCCAAATCCTGTTCGAATATGACTGCACGCTACCCTCATCTTTATTTTTGGTTGCGTTTGTTTAGTTTATTGCTGGCTGCCATTGTAATTCTGTTGCCGGCTTTGGCTGATAACTTGAGCCTCTTTCTGGCATTGTTCCTGATCGTAGGCCTGGGGATACCTCATGGTGCAACCGATCACCGAATCTTTCATGAATTACTTCAGCAAAAAGGGGGAAAGCCGGCTATGCTGGGTTTTTATGGTGCTTATTTGGGCTTGATGCTGATTTATGCCTTAATATGGTGGTTGAGTCCAGTCTTCAGTTTACTGATTTTTTTTATAACCTCCATGTACCATTTTGGGCAGTCCAATTGGAACTATTTAAGCCTAAAAGCCGGGTTTCAAGTTCCGCTTTATTTGGTTTATGGGGCTTTTGTACTCTTTGTACCCATTCTAGCTCATTTTGAGATTGCCCAACCCATTGTTGAATCGATCATTCAGTGGACCCTTCCCCAGGTACCAGCCCAGTTTTTAAACGGAGGTATTGGATTGATTACAATCATCAATTTGGGCTCAATCATTTTGCTTTGGTTGGGGGGGAAATTGACCAAGCAGGAAGTTTGGGCAGAGGTTTTAAACGCATTCATCTTGCTTGTCCTTTTTCTGTCCACGCCACTTTATTGGGATTCGCCCTGTATTTTTCTGCTTGGCATGCGCTGAGCTCAATCCAAGATCAAATTGCTTTTTTTAAACTACAAAAGCCTAGGTTTCGGCTTAGAGATTACATCAAAGCGGCACTACCTTATACTGGACTCGCCATCTTTGGACTGTTGATGATGATTTGGTATTCCAACTCCATTCAGTTGGATTCAGCCTGGGGAATCCTGTTCATCTTTTTGTCCTTGGTTACCTTGCCTCACTTACTTCTTATCGAAATGCTCTACGGAGTTAAACAAACTACGGATGGAGCAGGGAGCGCAAGGGCATTAGATTAGTTAATTATTTTTTTATTTTTATTGAAAGTTCTGAATATTTTGAACATAACTGGTGGTCCTCCGTTAAACATACATTGTACCTTTAATAAACCTTATACATCATGAATGCATTAGTAATCAACAACTTTCAGCCATTTTTTTTGGCTCAATTGCAGCCTGGCGATTACGTCGGCTTTACTTTTTTCATCGGTTCAATGGCCATGCTGGCCTCAACCGTTTTTTTCTTCGTCCAAATGACCCGAGTGGAAGGTAAGTGGAAAGACTCCCTGCTTGTATCTGCACTTATTACCGGAATCGCTGCTGCGCATTATTTTTACATGCGTAGTTTTTGGGCCGAGAATCAAACTTCACCAACTGAGTTTCGGTACATCGACTGGATTTTGACAGTGCCACTGATGTGCGTCGAATTTTACCTCATCCTGAAGCCTTACGGCGCTAAGCAAAGCCTGATGTGGCGAATGATCTTCTGGTCATTGTGGATGCTGGTAACCGGTTATCTGGGCGAAACCGTATTCCGTAGCCAGTCGGCTATCTGGGGAGCTATTTCTACTATTGGTTATGCGTTCATTGCTTATGACGTATGGTTTGGTGGCGCCAGAAAATTGGCAAACAGCTCAGCTGACGCAAACCTACAAACTGCAATGAAAATCCTTGGATGGTTCATTTTTGCAGGTTGGGCTATTTATCCAATCGGTTACATGGCCATTGATGGTGGATTGCTGAGTGGAGTACTTCCTATCCAAGCCATGGATTTGATCTACAATATTGGGGATGCGGTCAATAAAATCGGCTTCGGGTTGGTCATCTACAGTCTGGCTATCAGCAGCAATCAGAAGCTACAGACCGCCTAAGCACATTCCCTCAATGTGGTTATAAATGAAAATGCCTACCCCAGGATGTACCATGAAGCAGGCTAAATTGCATTAGTAATAAGGTCGCAAGTTATGGACTTTTCAGGATAGGTGTGACTTTTTAACGTTTTTTTAGCTTTGGCCATAAAGCGATCAGGCGTTACAACAATGAATGGGCTGTAAAGGAAAATGAACCCTTTACAGCCCTTTTCTTGTCAAGCAAACACATTTTCGGGTCAAATAATCAGCATAAATTCAATAGTAAAACAATGGAGTTGTTGGCCAACGCTTCAAAATCAAATTCCTGTATTTGTGATAAAAACAGGCCATCTCGAGCATGCAACAAACGATTTTGTACTTCAAAAACCCCATCGATGATAAAAACATAACTGTGTTTGAAAGTACCATCAAGGGCCTGATTCAACTCGGACCGCCCATCAAACTGGCCTATCAAACACTGGTAACTCTTGGCCCCCTCAGCCAGTTTCAGCAACCTGTTTGAATGCTGTCCCAAGTCGAAAGGGTGCAGTGCCAAACCCGTTTTTAAAGTAGTCCGACGTATAACCAAGTGGAGATAGCTCACCAAATCTACTTCAAATGGGTTTTCAACGATATACTTATCCCCCGCCGACAAATGCAGCGACAACAAGCTGCCTGCTTCCACGTATTGCTGGGATTTTCCGTTGTCAACCGCTACAGTAATGCCACCTACCAGCGGTAAAAGTAGGATATCTACAGCTTCAGCTGCCTGATGAACCATCCGTTGCCCTCCAGCCAAGGTGTCTTCATTAAAAGCCCGCAAAGCCCCGGGGGCTTCGCGGTGTGGATTTTGATAATCGCCATAGTTGAAAGTATGCCAACTGCGAAATGATTGATCCGCTTGGGTAATACCACGCTGCTCGGCCAGATAGATGGTTGCTGATGACTTATCCATTGACAACGATTGTATGGGTGAGTTCATAACCTGCGGCTACACTACCGGTTACGCTGGACATCTGCTGGCTCAGGGAATCCGAAAAAACATTGTCGCTGGCGTTGGCGGTATCCTGTTTTCCACGGGTGTAGTAGTTGGTCGCAGTGGTATAAACCGTGTCACATACGCTGGTCGGGAAAGCAATCTGGGTGACCAGGAGTGACTTCCCACTCGCATTGTAGATGTGAACGTGGATGTGCGGCGCCCGCCCAGAATACCAGCCGGGGAAAATACTCGTAAAACCTACTTGCCCATTGGCATCGGTTACCTGCCGCCCGCGCAAGAAGTGAACAGTGGTGAAATTGGCTTGTTGCATGCCCGTTCCGCCGTATTCAGAGTAGTAGCCGTCCTTGTCGCAGTGCCAGATGTCGACAATAGCGCCCGACATGGCTTCACAGCCCGCATTCAGGTTTTTGATGTTGATTTTGACGCTCAGGGGTACGCCTGTACGATCTGAACGGATGTCCACCATTTGCAGCGTAGCTGGAGACTTGGTAGGGAAGGGGCCTGCCGTTTCAGTTGGGGAAACGGTGCAGGTTCCACTGGAGCTGGAACCATCCGGGGTGACTTCGTCCACCAGGGAGTCTTTTTTGCAAGAGTTAGCCAAGGGTACGATGAAGGCTACGCCCAGGGCCGCCATGCCTTTTTTCAAAAATTCGGTGCGTTGCATGTTGTTGGTTTTTAAAATTCAAGGGAAAAACAAGCAGTATAGTAGTATAAGGCGGACTGATATAGATTGTACTCAGCCAAAAGGTAGTTTTTCAAAATTTCCAGGCAGGTGTTAACTAAAGTGTAACTAACATGATACTTTCACATTAAAAGGGTATACAAAATCCCGCTATGACGCAAACCCTTGCCGCCACATTCCACCTCACGCACCAGTGCAACTTGCGCTGTATCTATTGTTATACCGGAACAAAAGTGCATCGCCCCATGTCGAGGGAGGTGGCGCTAAAATCCCTTCAATTCGTACTAGATGAAGCCTATAAGGCGCAGGTAAAATTCCTGGACATCACTTTTTTTGGTGGTGAACCCCTGATCGAAGCCGAGCTTTTGTTTTGGCTGGCAGATTCCTTTCAGGAAAAATTACCCCCAGGCATGACCCTGTCTTTTCGCATTAGCACCAATGGCACCTTATTGACCGAGGCAATGATGCAGGCCTTGGCACAACGGGACATTTATGTTTCTTTGAGTGTGGATGGGGTTCCGGAGATTCAGGATGCCCAACGGCCCAACGCAGCGGGTAAAGGCAGTAGTGCAGCCATTGAAAAAGCCATTCCCATTTTGTTGCGCAGCAACCCATGTGCGAGTGTCACTACCGTACTTACGCCCTATTCTGCTGGCCATGCGGCGGAATCCATAGACTGGCTCTACCAAAAAGGATTCAGGTATTTCAACCTTACCCTGGATTACAGCGCCAACTGGACGATGGAAGACATGCATCGCTTGGAAAAAAGTTACCACAAACTTGCCCATTGGTACGAGGAAAAAATGCAGCAAAATCAACGCTTCTACCTCAGTTGTTTTGACGAACGTATTCGCTCGCATAGCCAGGCGCCGCCCGGGCAGGATGAGCGCTGCAATTTAGGTCATCGTCAATTTTCCATTGCTCCCGATGGGGCACTTTATCCTTGTATCCAGTTTGTGACAACCGAAACCTTGCCAGAGTTTATGATTGGACATGTGCTGCACGGTGGTTTTGATGAGAACTGCCGACAACATCTGCACAGTTGCTCCGAAAAACCCAAGGATGCTTGTACCAGCTGCGCTTTGCAGGGGCGGTGCGCCAGTTGGTGCTCCTGCATCAATTTTGCCAGTACGGGCACTGTCACACAAGCCAGCCCAGTGGTTTGTTACCACGAACGGACTTTGATGCCACTGGTGGATGCCATGGCCAATCGCCTTTGGCGCAAGCGCAACCCACAGTTTTTACACAAGCACTACAACCCGCTTTATCCCATGATTGATTACCTCGAACACCTGGTATAAACCATGAAAAAACAACTCGAAATCAAACCCGTACTTCGGTACAACAAGGCAAAATACCCCAGGTATACCGATCCAAACCCTTTGGATGATCCGCAGGCCTTGCCTTATCCTTTTTCAAAACGGATGTTGGAATGGGCAATGGCTTTGGGCATATTTGGGGCTACTGCCTGTGAGGGAGTAATTCAAGAAGTAGGCAATACCTTTACTTTTGATAAAACCGGGCTTCCGTATATGCCTGCGATGTTTGGCACTGGATTGCCCGATCAATTATCCAGTAAAGAAATTCGGGGAATGGTAATGCGTATTTCCAAAGATGAAGGGCTGAATGTTGAAGAAAATGTGCCGTGGAAGTATAGTGATACCCATTTTAGCATGCAATTCCCAATTAGTGTTTTTGATGAAGATAAAAAGATTGGCTTTGCCATTTTGGATTACAGCAATACGGATCGAAATTCGGTTATTGATAAAATATATGATGAAACTCCCGAGCCAGCAATCAGTGCCCCGCAGTTGAAGCAAATGTGGGAACAATTTGCGCATGGAAATCCAGATTTTTCTTTATATGGTTGGGTGAATTTGGAAAAACAAGCCCTTTGGACTAAAGAGGAAAAAGGCTTTTTTAAGCTTTTCACTAAAGCAACTTTTTCATCCCTATCAGAAAAAGAACAGCAGGAGGGTGAATGGCTATTTTATAAAATGCTGATTAAAGATCGATTTAAAAATGAGGTGGAAAAAACGTTTTACACAAAGCCAGCTATTGAAAAAGCATTGCAGAAAAAAGACTGGTTTGCCCTTCATCAAGCCCTTGAGTTGAATTTTTTCATCAGCTTATTGCACGAGTTTACACGAGAAAAAGAAGGAAATGAAAAAGTGCTAGACCAATACATCACTGAACAGCAGAATTGGTTGGAGCAAAACCCCGAAAAATCAAGCAACGCCACTAAGGTATTGGCTGAATTAAAAGCCCCCTATTTTGTGGATGCAAATGTAAAAACTGCTGTGCAAGATCTTTTTCAAAAATACCATCCGAATTGGAAAGAGGTGCTTTGGGACATTCGCGACCAATTTCAAAACCGCCTTTATAGTTTGGCAGAAATCAAGGAATTGGATTATTGGGCAAAGGAAAAAGAGCTGTTTGTAGCGCCCATCAGTTTTGAGGATGATCGCATTAAATTCTACTACACAGAAAAAGAACTGATGAAAGATGAAATAATCTCAAAAGATTCTACCGAATTGCAACACGCCAAAACGATGACCAAAGAAGCCGTGATGAAACGTTTGGAAGAAAGCCTGCGCATGTACATTCGTTGGGCAAAAAGCCAGGGCAAATATTGAGTTTTGGGCAGTACCCAGGTTGAGCATTTGAGTTTGAGTTGAGTCAATGCATGAAGGTGAAATTTTGGCGGTTTATTCCTATTTTGCCACCCTAACATTCACTACATCATCGCAACACACCTCAACCTTATGTCCACAACTCCTTCTGCTCAAGTAGCGGTTGTAACTGGTGCAGCCCGGGGCATTGGCCTGGAGATTGCTCATCGTTTTCAGGCAGAAAACTACCATGTTATCCTTTTGGACAATGATAAAGCTACCTTGCAACAATGCAAAACGAACCTGAAAGGCAAAGGCAATTATTCCTTTGAGTTTTGCGATGTGTCCAATCCACGCCAGGTTCAATCGACTTTTCAAAAAATCCTCAGCCGCTTCCCCGCCATTCACGCCCTGATCAACAATGCCGGGATCGCCATTTTTAAACCCGCCGACCAAGTGACTTTTGAAGATTGGACTGCGGTGATGTCGACCAATCTGAACGGTACTTTTTTGTGTACTCAGGCTGCGCTACCCGGTTTGTTGGAAGCAAAAGGAAGCATTGTCAATATTGCCAGCATTTCCGGGGTGCGTGCCAGTACCCTGCGCATTGCCTACGGCACCAGCAAGGCGGCAATCATGCACCTGACCAAACAGCAAGCGGTGGAATATGGCAACAGAGGGGTACGTGCCAACGCCATAGCCCCAGGCCCGGTGGAAACCGAAATGGCCAAGCTCGTGCACAGTGCCGATATTCGAACCTCTTACAGTGACGCCATTCCTTTGGCGCGTTACGGCACTACTACAGAAATTGCCGATGCGGTTTATTTCCTTTGTAGTCCTGCTGCCGCTTACATCAACGGGCAAATTCTGGCTGTGGATGGAGGTTTTGATGCCGCTGGAGTAGGCTTGCCAAGTTTACGGGGATAGCCCACCTCTAAACTTTTAACTCATGTACTCGTCACTCTTCACTCATATATTTAGTGATCAAAATCTTAAACCTATGTTCCGCTTCAAAAACTGCCGTTTAGCACTTTCGGCGGCCTTTTTTCTATCCAGCCTTTGTGCCTTTGCCGCCAAAGTCGACAGCCTGGAAATCCCCAGCGCATCCATGAATAAAACCTACAAAGCAGCAGTGGTGCTGCCCAATTCATATGCCACCAATAAAGCCAATTATCCAGTGTTGTATCTGCTGCACGGCGGTGGTGGCCACTTCCGGGACTGGCTGACTTCCACCCCGGATAAGATGACAGTCAAAAACCTGGCTGATCAATACAACCTGATCATCGTGATGCCCGAAGGTGAAACCTTTGCATGGTATCTGGATAGCCCGGTTAATCCAAGTAGCAAATTTGAAACCCACATCATCAAAGAAGTCATTCCCAAGATTGATGGCACTTACCGTACGGTGCGCAGCAATAAAGGCCGCGTAATCACTGGCCTATCCATGGGAGGGCATGGAGCCATGTACCTTTCCACCCGGCACCCGGAGCTATTTTGTGCAGCAGGCTCCATGAGTGGCGCTTTGGACATGAACTGGACCAAATTCAAGATCAATGAAGATTTTGCCAAGTCCCTAAAAAATGGTTTCCAGCAATTAATGGGCAGCGATGACCCCACGAATGAAGTTTATTTTAAAAACTCCATTGTCAATATGGTGGAAACCATTAAAAAGAATGCTTTGCCGATCATCATTGAGTGCGGCGTAGACGATTTTTTGGTTGACATCAATCGCGAGTTGCACCAACGTTTGGTGTACAACAACGTGCCGCATGACTACATCGAAAGACCTGGTGGACATACCTGGGGGTATTGGGAGAATGCCTTGCCGTATCACCTCTTGTTCTTCCACAAGATTTTAAAAGGCCACGGAGTAACGGTAAACTAATGCCGACTTGGAGCTTGGACTCAAGTTCAAAAACAATTTAAAGAGAAATCTGGCCGGCTACTGTTGCATTGGCTTAGAGCGTGTTTAATCAAATTTTTACCATCATGCTGTGCTCAAAAAATTATCGTTTCGCCCTTTTGCTGATTTTTAATCTAGCTGGATTATCCGCTTTTGCCGCCAAAGTCGACAGCCTGGAAGTACCCAGCGCGTCCATGAACAAAAGCTACAAAGCAGCAGTGGTGTTGCCTGATTCCTATGTCAACAGTAAAAATAAAGCAGCTTATCCAGTCCTGTATTTGTTACACGGTGCCAGTGGGCATTTTCGCAATTGGTTGACTTCCACTCCAGATAAAATGCTGGTCAAAAACCTGGCCGACCAGTACAATCTGATCATCGTAATGCCCGAGGGAGAAGTTTATGGTTGGTACCTGGACAGCCCGGTGAACCCTGAAAGCAAATTTGAAACCCATATCATCAATGAAGTCATCCCTAAGGTGGATGCCACTTATCGGACCATTGCCAATAAAAATGGCCGGGTGATCTCGGGGCTTTCCATGGGTGGGCACGGTGCAATGTACCTTTCCATTCGCCATCCTGAACTCTTTTGCGCAGCCGGAACGATGAGTGGGGCGATGGACATGAACTGGAGCAAATTCCGCATCAGTGAATCCTATTACCAATCCTTGCGGGATCGCTTTCAAAAACTCCTGGGCACTCCTGATCCCAATAGTGAAATCGTTGCCAAACACTCCGTAGTCAATATGGTAGAGGCCATCAAAAAAAATGGATTAGCTATTGTAATTGATTGTGGGGTAGATGACTTTTTGATTGATGTAAACCGGGAGCTACACCAACGCCTGTTGTACAACCAGGTGCCACACGATTACATTGAAAGACCTGGCGAACATACCTGGGAATATTGGCAAAATTCCTTGCCTTACCATGTTCTCTTTTTTTACAATGTTTTGAAAAAGAACGGGTCTACGGTAAATTAGCACCTGGCAGAACAAATCATAAAAGATGAAAAGACATATCTGGCTGGCCATCATTGCTTCGGCTTTGGGCTTTTTTGTGGATTTATACGACATCATCATTTTGAGCATCGTGCGTGCCAAAAGCCTCTTGGCGATGGGTGTACCCGAAGGGGAATTGCTTTCCAAAGGGGTTTCCCTGATCAACATCCAAATGGTGGGCATGCTGATTGGTGGCTTTGTGTGGGGCATCATTGGGGATAAATTCGGGCGGCTTTCGGTATTGTTTGGCTCGATCATCCTGTACTCCACGGCCACTTTTGCGAATGCTTATGCGGGCAGTTTTGAAACCTATCTGTTGTTGCGTTTTTTGGCTGGCCTGGGTTTGGCTGGAGAATTGGGAGCTGCGATTACCCTGGTTACCGAACAAATGCCACAAAAATACCGGGGCATTGGCCCGGCGATCATCGCGGGTTGTGGCATGTTGGGAGCGATAGTAGGGGCGTATGTGGGCGGGAGGTACTCCTGGCAATTCACCTACCAATTGGGCGGCGCGATGGGTTTTGTGCTGCTGATTCTGCGTCTAGGCGTGCTTGAATCGGGCCTATTTAACCAGATGAAAGAAAAAACGACGCTCAAGGGCGACTTGCGGCTCTTGTTCAAAAACCGCGACTACATCCGAAAATACATCAGCATTTGTATCATGGGCTTCCCCTGTTGGTTTATGAATGGGGTGGTGATGACTTTTACACCGGAGATAGGCAAAGCCTGGGGGATGGATCCATTGCCTTCGGTGTCGGTGGTGTTTACCTTCTTTTTTATCGGTTTTACTTTTGGGGATTTAACTGGTGGTTTTGTCAGCCAGTATTTAAAGAGCCGCAAAAAGGCAATCCGTGCTTATCTCAGCATGTACGGATTGGGCATGGTCGCTTTTTTTCTGTTTGGACGTTATTCCTTGACCTTGTACTACAGCATTTTTCTTTTTGTTGGCTTTAGTGCGGGTTATACGATTGTTTTGCTCACCCTGGCCGCCGAGCAATTTGGCACCAACATTCGCGCTACGGTGACCACTTCGGCCTTGAATTTGATTCGGGCTACGGTTATTCCGCAAGCTACCCTATTTGGTTGGTTGAGCCCGAGTATTGGAGCGGCCAATGCCGCCATGGTGGGCGGAGTGATTGCGATTGTAGTGGCCTTCTGGGGCTTGGGGAATTTGGAGGAGACCTTTGATAAGGATTTGAATTATACGGAGTGAGGCAGGTAGGGTATCTCAAACATTAGTCATGGTGAATTTTTGAAAAGCCAAAGTCGGGCTAAAATCTAATCGCGGAGCGATTGAATTTTGAATAGCCGCAGTCGTCTGCGGTAAAAGAACAAAACAATGTATCATAACCGCGGTAGCGGTTGAACTTCCAATGGATTATGTTCAACCACTACCGTGGTTGTGAACGCCGGGTATCCGCTATAATCCGCAGACGACTGCGGCTATTCTAGATTTAACCGCTGCCGCGGTTGGGTTTTTAAACCTTAAGATTTATATTCTGAAAACGCTAAAGGCTAACCAATTGTGAGTAAATGTTAGGTAGGTTCTGTAGTGGAGTGTATACCCAAATATTTGCTAGGTAGTGGTGTGTTTGGCTCAGTATTAAGCAAGACAAGATTTGAGTGAAATAAGATTTGGTAGGTAAAAAACATTGATTATCAGTTATTTGCTTGACCTGTTTTTAAAAGAGGATAAAAAATTACTAAATATTTAGGTAGCTACTCTTTCCGATCCGATACCTAACAATTGGAGCCCTGAATTCCGCATTCTGCCACTTGCGTTTTCGCTCACCAGATGCCTCGCTTGGAAGAAGCAAGCGGATTCTTATTTTTGCGTCATTGTTTAGAATTAGTCTTAATAAATGAAAATTGAAGCCACAATATCATGCGCTTCAATTTCATCGCAACTTCTGGATCATGAGCAATTTTAACTTTTTTCCTATTCTGGTTCTAATGGTTGGTTTGAGTTGCAGCATAGCCGCTCAAACGGGAAACATCCAAGGCCGTGTCAGCACCAGCGATGGTCAAGCCGCTGAATTTGTCAACATCATTCTAAAAGGTACGGGCAAAGGTGCCACTGCCGATGCCGCAGGTGCCTACCTCATCGAGGGCATAAAACCTGGTACTTATACCCTCCAGGCAAGCTTTGTAGGATTGAGTACCGAAAGCCAAACTGTGGAGGTGCAAGCTGGTCAAACTACCAATCTTGATTTTACCCTTTCTACCAACAGTGAAGACCTTAAAGAGGTAGTGGTCACTGCCAACCCCAGCAAATACGTCACCGATTATCCTTCCATCTCCCTGCGCTTAAAAACGCCCTTGCTTGAGGTACCACAAAACATTCAGGTCATTACGCGTCAAACCCTGCAAGACCAGCAGATTTTTGACATGCAGGAAGGGGTAATCCGCAACGTGAGCGGTGCCACCCGCTCGGAGCACTGGGAAACTTACGCCCGCATTGTGATGCGCGGTGCACGGATCGCAGCCTTTCGCAACGGCATGAACGTACAGGAAACCTGGGGCCCACTCACCGAAGACATGAGTATGGTAGAACGCATTGAATTTGTCAAAGGCCCGGCTGGTTTTATGCTGGCCAGCGGCGAACCCAGTGGTTTTTACAACGTGGTTACCAAAAAACCTACGGGCATTCGCAAATCGGAACTAGGTATGACTGTGGGTAGCTTTGGCACTTACCGGACCACTTTGGATTTCGACGGTTTGTTGGACAAAAGTGGCAAAATCCAATACCGCCTCAACTTGATGGGCCAACTCAAAGGCACCCAGCGCAGTTTTGAATACAACAATCGGGTATCTATTGCGCCAGTAGTGAAGTTTCAAATCAATCCCAATACTTCCCTAACGGCTGAATACACTTACCAGGGGGTGAACATGTCACCAATTGGCTCGAACTACATCTTTTCGCCCAAAGCACTGGGTGACCTGCCCGCCAATTTCACATCTCTGGAAGCGAACATGAAGCCAGTAGAGATCAAGGACCAATCGATTATTGTGACTTTTGCACACAGCATCAACAAAAACTGGAAATTCACCGGACAGCTGGCCTACCTGAATTTTAATCAGGAAGGTTACAGCCTTTGGCCCTCGGGTTTCAAAGGAGACACCCTGCTACGCGCCGCTTCCAACTGGGACATTTTGGGTCAAACCCGCGTCGGCCAGTTTTTTGTAAACGGCGATGTGGCTACTGGAAGCATCAAACACCGGATCTTGGCCGGCCTGGACATGGGTGACAAAGACTACTACCACGACTGGGCTCAAGGAGGTGCCATCACCGGTTCCGCTGGATTCAATGTGTACAATCCGGTGTATGGCACCGTACCTGCCAGCGCTTATCCAACCTACAATCGTACGCTGAGCATTCGGGAGCGTGGTGTTCACTACAATAACCTGTACACCGCAGTATACATCCAGGACGAAATTCACCTGCTGGAGGATAAGTTGAGGCTGACCTTGGCAGGAAGATTCACAACCACAGGCGACGAAGATCCTTATTCCGGCAAAGTGGCGGCTGAAAAATTCACCCCAAGAATGGGTCTGAGCTATTCCTTGAACAAAAATACCAGTGTTTATGCGGTGTTCGATCAAGCTTTTGTGCCTCAGGCTGGCGCCTCCTTTGCTGGCGAAAAATTTGACCCTATTACGGGCAACAATCAGGAAATTGGCCTCAAGCGCGAATGGCTACAAGGCCGCTGGACGGCTACCGTAGCGGCTTACCGCATCACCAAAAACAATGTACTGACTCCCGATCCTGACCACCAATATTTCTCTATTCAATTGGGACAAACCCAAACCCAGGGTGTGGAATTTGACGTACGCGGCCAGTTGTTGCCCGGTCTGGAAGCCACCTTGAACTATGCCTTGACCGATGGGCGCGTGACCAAAGACACCGAAAACAATCAGGTGGACAAACAATTGCCCGGTACCGACAAACACATCGCCAATGCCTGGTTTACTTATCGCGTGCAAAGTGGTGCTGTGAAAGGTTTGGGCATATCTCTGGGGGCTTCGCACGCAGCAGGTCGCACGGCCTGGTACGGGGCTTACGATCGCTCACTGGATCCGACGATGCCTGATTACACCCGTTTTGATGGTGCCCTATCCTACCAATTCGACAAATTTGGGGTAGCCTTGAATGTCAACAACATCTTCAACGCCGACCTGTTGTCTGGTGCTTATTACTCCTGGAGCAAATTTTATTATTGGCAGGCCGAAGCCTATCGCAATGCCCGCTTGAGTTTTAACTACAAATTCTAGTTCCATGAATTTTAAAAAAATCATAGGAAAAGTACACCTCTGGCTCGGACTCACGTCCGGGTTAGTGGTGTTTATCGTGGCCATTACGGGCTGTTTGTATGCTTTCAAAGATGAAATTGAAAATGCTACGGAACGCTATCGACGCGTCAATCCACAGGCAACCAACTTCCTACTTCCTTCTCAATTGGCGGCCATTGCCAAAAAGGAGTTGCCCGAGCGGCAACTCCACGCCGTCAAGTACAATGGCAAAAACAAGGCCGCAGAAGCCATTTTTTACCATTACGAGCCCACTTATTACTACATCGTTTACCTCAATCCTTATAATGGCAAGGTGCAAAAGGTAAAGGACATGGAACGGGGCTTTTTTCACTTTATCCTAGATGGCCATTTTTACTTGTGGTTGCCACCTCGCATTGGGCAACCCCTGGTGGCCTCCTTTACGCTGATTTTTTTGGTCATGCTCATTTCGGGATTGATTTTGTGGTTTCCGATCAACAAAGCGGCGATCAAACAACGCTTTTGGTACCGTTGGAAAAAAACGACCCAGTGGAAGCGCAAAAACTATGACTTGCACAATGTTTCGGGGTTTTATGTGAGTTTGTTGGCCCTGGTTTTTGCGGTGACGGGCCTGGTATGGGGATTTACCTGGTTTGCGCAAGGTTATTACACGGCAATGGGAGGCAAAAAATCCCTGCTTTACGTAGATCCAATTTCCGTAAAAAATCCAGCGATCCTCAGCAATGTGCAGTCGCCATTGGACAAAGTTTGGTTAAAAATGCGGGCGGAATACCCCAGTGCCAAAAGTATTGAGGTGCACCCACCTGAGACGGATTCTTCTTCCATCGCGGCCAACGCCAATTTCCAGGAAGGAACTTATTGGAAAACCGATTATCGCTACTTCGATCAATATTCCTTGCAGGAAATGCCCGTGGAGCACATTTACGGACGGCTTAAAGATGCGGGCCTGGCCGATAAACTGTTGCGCATGAATTATGACATCCATGTGGGGGCAATTGGTGGACTGGCAGGAAAGATATTGGCTTTTTGTATCAGTTTGGTGATTGCTACACTGCCAGTTACGGGGTTTTACATTTGGTATGGACGGCGGTGGAAAAAGGTGGAGAAAGCGCCAAAATCCAATCAGGCTCTGGTCGAAACTTTGTCTTAAAATCGTATTGTACCTACCTGTACTTAAACCGGTATAAATACGGTGCTTTATTGGCAGCCCCAGTGAATTTTTTTTCAAGCCGCTCCAGCACATCAAGGTCGAGGATTTTTTTCTGAAAATTAGTCCGCAAGAATGGCCTGGCGGAAATGGTTTCGTAAACCTCCTGCACCTCTTTCATGGTAAAGGTATCTGGCAGCAAATTAAAGGCATTCAACTTTTCATCCAGGTCACGCCTTAGCGTTTTTAAAGCAAGCTCCACAATCTCCTGATGATCCAAAATCATCGTGGGTAATTCCTCGACCGGGTGCCACTCAATGGTTTGGTCGATGCTGCTCTTCTGTGGCTGTACTTTGCCGATGTCCACCAATGCATAATAACCAATGGCGATAAATCTTTTGGTAAACCAGTCATAATCTTCCTTACTCGATTCAACAGGGGATAGCCGATCTGAATTGAGCTCGATCAATCTGTCCAAAAAAGCAGCATGGTTGCGGGCTACTTTCCCAAAAACCCTAAATTGCTCCAGGTAAAGGTTTTCGATACCCGTGCGAAACTGCAGGATTTTCTGAGCGGCTATATCAATGTCGTCATTTTGCTGCACAAACCCACTAGGCAAAGCCCAAAAATCTCCATTAAAATCCAGTTTTGGAATCAACACTTTTAACTGCCGACTTTCATATCCAAAGATGACACAATCAATGGTGATTTGTGGAATTAGGTCTTGTTTGCTTGGGTTGATCATGTTGTTATTTGTTCCAACGACTCCTCAAGTAATATGCTGCTGTTTTGGGTTTTCGGTCGCGGGTAAA
The DNA here is from genome assembly GCF_965225875.1 of Haliscomenobacter sp. Classification (GTDB taxonomy): domain Bacteria; phylum Bacteroidota; class Bacteroidia; order Chitinophagales; family Saprospiraceae; genus Haliscomenobacter. The sequence continues at coordinate 4,176,836 of NZ_CBDDBS010000002.1, forward strand.
AACTCCTTTGTAGTTGACGCCACCAAAACGGATGATGCCTTGCCCGGTTTTAAAATCCGAAAACGCCCAGACGTGCATCCCCGCAATGTAGTCTTTTTGATCGGCAAAATCGAGGTAAGCTTTTAGAAATTCAACCTGAAATTCTTCTGTGAACATTTCAGATTGCTCGGTGTGCATACCAGGGTAAGTATCTGCACCAAACTCGGTGATGATGATGGGCTTGTTGTAGGCTTTGTGCAAGCCATCCAGCTCCAGGTGCAGTAGTTTGGTCGCTGCGGCCAATTCGCCAGTGTGCGTATACCATCCATAGTAGCGGTTTACACACATGACGTCGCCCAGACCAACCCATTCTTTGGGGCCGCCCATTACACCAACCAAAGTGGCCAAACGGGTATTGTCTTTCGCTTTGACCAGCGCAAATAATTCCTTAAACAATTCAATACTTTTAGGGCTGGCTGAGCGATCACCGCCACCGCCGCTTACACTCAAATCCTTGGGGAAAGGCTCATTAGCAATGCACCACATGATGACGGAGGGGTGGTTTTTATCCCGGGTAATCAGTTCGTTGAGGTATTGCTTACAGATGACTTGGCGCTGGGCGAGTTCGGTGGTATCGCCATGGAAGTACAAGCCAACCGCCGGGATTTCATCAATGATCAAAAAACCTTCCCGATCGGCCATCCGCATAAACTCCTCATCATAAGGGTAGTGGGAGGTGCGAAATGAATTGGCACCGGTCCATTTCATCAGGGCAAAATCTTTGATCATCACCGGGTTTGAACTGCCTCTGCCAATGATGGGAAAATCTTCATGTTTACCAAAACCTTTCAGGAAAATGGGTTTACCGTTGAGCAATACTTGTTTGTTGTTTTTGCTGATGGTGCGTACTCCTGTTTCGAGGCTGTAGTGGTCAAGGGTAGTTTTAGCATCGCTGATGCTGACATCCAGGGTATACAAATGAGGATCTTCGGGTGACCATAGCCGAACTTCCGGGATCGAAACATTTACCGTCGCTTGATTATTCGTCAAGGAAAAAGGAACTTCAAACCGTTTGCCATTGCCGAATAGGATCACAGTACCTTTACTGGCCTTGCCCTCTGCTTCAATTTTTACTTCAACATTCCCTGTGGTATTGGTAAAACCCGTTTTAACCGTAATGTCTTTGATAGAGGCAATACTAGGCAAACTGTACAGCCAGACATCGCGATGCAAGCCAGCATATGGAAAAAAGTCGTAGTTAGACTTGGGAAAATTGGTGAAAGGCCCTCCTTTTACTTCGCCAGTAGGCACACGAGTTGGCTTGAGCAGATTTTCCACTTGAATGCTGATGCGGTTGCTGGAGTCCCACTTGAGATAGGAGCCTATTTCAAAGGCAAAGGGCAGGTTACCACCCTCGTGTTTGCCCACCAATTGGCCGTTTATCCACACTTTTGCGGCATAAGTAGCCGAACCCACCCGGATAAAAATGCGTTGCCCTCGCCAAGTACTCGGCGCGTAAGTTTCTTTTTCATACCACACCATCCCCAGGTAGTCGCGACTATCCGTAAACTGCTCGTTCCAGCTACCGGGTACTGCGATGGAGCGATAATTAGTAAGGCCGTTTTGCCAGTTTTCTTTTTCCCCTACTTCGAGAGAGTCCTTTTTAAAACGCCAAATACCGGATAGATTGATGGTGTTTCTGATCTCGTTTTGTTGTGGAAAAAGGGCAATGCTCGAGATGTCATTGCTCGATTGGCTATTGGCATTTAGATGATAAAGACTCAAAATGGCCAAAAAGAAAAGTGTGCGCAAGTTGTTCATTTTAAGTGCGATATTAAGGGTGGTGCAGGATTTTTTGCAAAGATAAACTATGAAGCGGGATTAATGTATTTTTTTTATACAATAGAAAAATTTTCTCTTACCTTTGTTCCATTCATTAGTAGTGGGGCAAAATGAACATTTATTTTTTATTGCCCCTTATCAACTCAGCTATCAATATCATCATGAAAAAATGCTTTAAACAAGGTTTGTTCGCATCCTTACTTAGCGGGTTTTTACTTGGAGTTTGCTTTGGCTTAGCGAGTCAGACTCCCTACAACCCTGCACAGGATTCTATGTTCAATAAACCTTACATTGACCTGGATGAATGGCGGGATACGCCAGTGCGGCATCGTTATGTTCATGGTGGTTTTGCTGGGACTGGCACCCGTTTTTCGTTTTATTTCCCAGCTAAAGAACAGTACCAGGGCCGCTTTTTTCAGTACGTCACCCCCTTCCCAGATGATGAAAACCTATCACAAGGCGCAAAGGGGGAAGAGGATAAAATTGGCTTTTCGATCAGTAGCGGGGCTTATTTTATCGAAACAAATGGTGGCGGCAGGGTAGATTTTGGCCGACCAGGTATTCCTTCAGACCCTTTGATTGGTGCCTATCGTGCCAATGCGGCGAGTGCGCACTTTTCCCGTACAGTTGCTGTGCAGATGTACGGGTCTCATCGGACCTATGGATATTGCTTTGGAGGCAGCGGCGGAGCTTACCGAACCATCGGAGGCATTGAAAACACAGAAGGAGTATGGGATGGGGCTGTTCCTTATGTATTGGGTTCACCCATGGCCATTCCCAACGTATTCTCGGTGCGTATGCACGCCATGCGGATTTTGAATGATAAGTTGCCACAAATCATTGACGCAATGGATGCCGGGGGCAGTGGCGATATGTATATGGGTTTAAACGAAGAGGAAAAACAAGCCTTGGCAGAAGTTACCAGAATGGGTTTTCCCCCACAATCCTGGTTTGGGTACAAAACGATGGGGATTCACGGATTCATAGCCCTGTATCAGGGAATGAAAATGGCTGACCGCAAATATTTTGATGATTTCTGGACCGTCAAAGGTTATCTAGGGGCAAACCCCACCGCGTCACTTTTGAATGCTCGCCTGCAAAAAACCAGCAAAATTAAATTGGCCATACCCATTGATGAAGCCGTGAAACTGGGTATAAAAGAACCTATATCGGAGGGCGAGCGGGGCTCAGCTGACCTGGCCTGGAAAAGTATCGGTGGCACAGCAGGTGCGATGCCGGTGGCTTTCCAACTTGAAGATGTGTTACCCGCTGTTCATTTTTTAGGAGGAGACCTCATCATTAAATCTGGTGCTGCTGCAGGTAAAAGCATTCAACTGGCTAGTGTGTTTGGTGATAAAGTCGTTTTTGGCCCGGTTGATCCTACGGTTTTAGCTCAAATCAAAGTTGGTGATGAAGTGTTTGTGGACAATTCTAATTTTTTAGCCGTACAAACTTACCATCGGCACCAGGTACCTGGAAAAGAATATCAGGTTTGGGATCAGTTTCGGGATGCCGCTGGCAATCCACTTTACCCACAACGGCCAATGCTGTTGGGGCCTCTATTTACCAGAGGAGCCGCCGGGGTTTTGCCTACGGGTAAATTCAAGGGTAAAATGATCCTGCTCTGCTCTTTGTGGGACAGGGAAGCGTTTGCCTGGCAGGGCGACTTTTATCGTGAAACCGTAAAAGCCAATCTCGGAGATAAAACTGATGATGTGTTCCGGTTGTGGTATACCGACCGGGCCCTACACGGTGATCTGTCAAAACAAGAAGATCCCACCCGTACGGTTAGTTATTTGGGTGTCTTGCAACAAGCACTTCGCGATTTGAGCGCCTGGGTAGAAAAAGGGGGTCTTCCACCCGCTTCCACCCAATACAAAATTGAGGATGGTCAGGTGATTGTACCGGCAAAAGCACAGGACCGAAAAGGCATTCAACCCGTAGTTCAACTTCAGGTCAATGGCAAAAAACGCGCGGATGTGGCAGTAGGGCAAAAAGTCACCTTTACTGCCAATGTGGAACTAGCTCCAAACTCTGGCAAGCTGGTTTCGGCTGACTGGGATTTTGAAGGTGGGGGTACTTTCCCCGTTTCCAGTAAAATAAAAAATGACAAACTTCATCTAAAAACCAGATATACCTTCCTAAAACCGGGCACTTATTTCCCTACATTACGTATTGCTGTCCAACGTGAAGGCTCAGCTGAAACTGCCTTTGCTCGAATCCAAAATCTGGATCGGGTACGGGTAGTTGTAAAATAACCCACCAATAAAACCAAAGTCATGCAAGCAAAAGATAAAGTCATAGTTCTTACCGGTGCCGGGAGTGGTATTGGCCAGGAATTGGCCATACAACTGCTGCGGAAAGGTGCGAGAGTAGCTGGTATTGACATCCATTCTGATGCCTTAGCCCAAACCCAAGCCTTGGCAGGAGTGGGTGATGATCAGTTTAAGGCTTTTGTTTTGGACATTTCGGACAAACAAAAAGTAGATGCACTTCCCGCCGAAGTCATTCAACACTTTGGCACTGTTGATGGCCTGATCAACAATGCGGGCATCATCCAAAAATTCATTCCCATCAATGACTTAAACATAGAGGACATCCAGCGGGTCATCAATGTCAATTTTTATGGGACAGTCTATCTGACCAAAGCTTTTTTACCTCTGCTTTTGGAGCGCCCCGCGGCGCATATCGTGAACGTATCGAGTATGGGCGGATTTATCCCTTTTCCAGGGCAAACGGTATACGGAGCAGCCAAGGCAGCGGTGAAATTGTTCACGGAGGGGCTTTATGCTGAATTAAAAGCCACGCCTGTAAGGGTAACTGTAGTGCATCCGGGAGCCATTGCGACCAATATTGTCGAAAACTCTGGCTTGGGTAAACCCAGTATCTCTTCTGCTCAGGCCAATCGTGCTCTGCCCGCCGCTAAAGCCGCTGAACTCATCATCAAAGCGATGGAAAGGGATCAATTCCGGGTTATGGTGGGGAAAGATGCCAGCTTCATGGACCTGTTTTATCGCTTAAATCCCCAAAGAGCAGTGGATTTTATTCAGCGGAAAATGGCGGATGTGATGCGGTAATCTTTGAAAGGCAGGAGAATAAGGGCGTTTATAGAGTCGCTTACTCAAATTTAATCTTCCGCACTATCAAGCTGGGCAGTAATTCATTTACCCCCCTTTTTACAAATCCCATCTATCCACGCGAACAATTCGTTCAAGTCGTAATCGCCGCTATGCGGTTTTTCCCAAGGCAATTCCAGGCTCACGTCATACCCTTTGTTTTCAAGCAGGGTTGCCAGCATCACTGGAATGGCAAAACTGGTGTCTTTGTCTTTGGCACCGTGCCGGATGCGCCAATGTTTGGAAGTAGCGCTTTGAGGAGTGCCGATGTAGTGCATGGGGTTCATCATTTTTACCAGGAGTGGATCTGCCAGTGGACTTGCTGCTTTGCTCTGTTCCTGAGCAAAGGAGGTGAAATGCAGGTTGGGTATTGTTGCCGTTCCAAACAGGTTATTCTCAGGAGAGGTCATGTCCAAGGCGTCAAAGGCCGGAGGGGTTTTCATGCGCTCAATGTATTTGATGTAGGCATTGTAGTCCAGGGCATTGACTTTGCCATTGCTGATGCTCAAAAAAGCAAAGGAGGATAAGTCAGTTCCCTTGTCCAGTTCCTTTTTGGCCGATGCGATCAAATAGGATTTTATCCATTCCTTAAAATTACCATTACCATCCTTGTCCAGGGAAAGCAGTGCGCCACTTTTGTCCTTCAATTTCAAACCGTTGAGATAAGCTGGAAACAACACTTTCAATTGTTGTGAAACCGCAATTTGCTCAGCGCTCAGGGCAGCAGCAGGGGGATTGTTTTGCATTGGCCCACCTCTTTTGTAGGTGTGGATGCCTTCAAACTGCCATTCGTAGGCTGCATCCGAGTTGTCCAAATTGATGATTGGGCAGTAAGCCGAAACAGCAAAAATATGATCAGTAGCCTTTGCTGCGCCAAGGGCTTTGAGGTAGGGTTCGTAGTCAGGGTGATTTCCCGTTGCGCCCAGCAGGGTCGACATAGCCCCTCCTGCACTGGTGCCATTAGAGATGATTTTGCGTGCATCTCCGGGCATTTTTTTATCGTTGAACACGAGGTAACGCACGGCAGCTTTTAAGTCGACGATTCCAGCGGGAGCTTTTCCGGTAAATTTGCCAATGGCGTCTTTCAAGCTACGGCCTCTTGCGCCAGCCGAAGCTACCACGTAGCCATGCGCTAAGGCTTCCAAAACGGTATTGGGCCGAGTTGGTCTGGCTGGTACCGCTGGCGTCTGCCCGGGAGCTCCCCCCGGAGGCGCTGGCATTGCCCCGCTCGGTGCATTCCCTCTGGCCTTGGCAGGTTGGGCGGGCATGTAGCCACCTACATTGTTTGGGAAAAAAATCGGGGCTGTTGCTGCGGTATAGCCATTGATGCTTAGCCCCTGGTAGTAGGCTTCGGGAACGTAGATGTTTAACTTTTGATAAGCCGTATCAACGGGATTCTGTACGTAGATGATGTTTTCGTAAGCCCTTACTTTGATGGTTTTGCCGTTGAGGGTCAGTTCTTGGTGGCTGAAGTTTTTGGCGTTAAAAACCAGGCTAAGTGGCTTTTGTCCAAAGGCTAAATTGGCCAGACTAAGCAGGGTGACAAAAGCGAAAGATTTCAAATTGGCAGTTTCCATTGCTGTCGGTTTGTGGTTTTAGTTGAGCTCCAGGTTGTTGCAAAATAGCTCTCCAATGCCAAAACCCTAGCAAACGCAATATTATAATTCAAAGAGTTAATTGATTTTTAGTTCGTGATTTTTAATCTGTGCCAATTTACTCGAAAACACATACGCAATCGACTTTGCCCTCAATTTGGTATGTTCTGCTACTTCCCCAGCAAACAATTCGTCCATATTCTCCTCAAATAAACTGAGCCATCTTTCAAAATGGGTTTTATCCACAGGCAGAGGGACATGAGCGGCAAAAGGATTGCCTTTGTAACTTTGTACGCCAAAAATCAGGGTGCTCCAAAACTGATACATTTTGGGCAAATGGCTTTGCCACTCTACTTCAGCAAAATCATTGAACACATAAGATAACAGGGGGTCTTGATTGACCTTGGCATAGAAGGAGTCTACCATTAATTCAACATCTTGCTCGGTACGGATGTCTGCTTTGTGAATATCCATTGTTTGTTTTTATTTAAACTAAATCAAAAGTAGGCCGAACAATGAAGTACCCCAATGATATTTATCATCAAGTGTAGAATTGAACCATTTTTTTATTTTTGTACCATGAAAGCATCCATTCTCTCCTTCCTGTTTTTCCTGGCGCTGTCCATCGGACAAGCCCAAACGAGTCCTTCCGTGATTTTCATCGTTCGCCACTGCGAAAAAGCGATGGAAAGCACCGACAATCCCAACTTGGCCGAAGAAGGCAAAAAACGCGCCGCGCACTTGGCGGAAATCCTCAAAAATACCGGGATTGAAGCGGTGTACTCCACCAACTACAAACGAACCATGCAAACGGCTGAGCCGCTGGCGAATGCCATGAAATTAAGCCCGGTGGTATATGAGCCCAGAGATGCCAATTTTGGCGAACAACTGCGCAAATCTGGCAAAAAGGTCCTGGTGGTAGGGCATTCCAATACCGTTCCCGACCTGTTGAATCAACTGTCGGGTACCAAAAATTACCAGCCTAATGATGGGTATGGGGATTTGTGGGTGGTGACCATCCAAGAGGGTCAAGCTCCGGTCATTGTGAAGCTCAGCTATTGAGGTTTAGAGCTTATCCAAGACTTCCTTTTTAAACCCATACACACAATGCCGACAACCACTGCCGCAGCAGCGGCCGCGCAGTAGATGGTACAGCTCGGTGAATACCCAAAATCCATTTTCCTTGTAGTAGTGCAAACCTTCGATCAGCATTTCGCGCTGAGTGGGAAAGCGATAGCTCCGAGCAACCTTGATCAAATGCTCGTAGTGCGCCAGGCAGTTTTTGCACAAACAATCGTACTGCGTTGTAGCCAAAAAGGTATGCGTTTCGGCAGAAACCTTCACCTCTGCGCACTGGCAATTGGCCACATCTCCTACTTTGCAGGTGAATGCAGTACGGCACCTTGGGCAACACTTTTCTTCATGTTTTGCCCGAGTGGATTCAGCGGTCATTACTGATGATTAGCGACGCTTAGTGCAGGTTTTAAGGCTGGAATCTGGCGTTGCATCCAGGCAAAAGTGCCAAAGAGCGCGGCTGCGTAGCACAAGTCACCCAACATGGTGCCCTTCAAAAAAGGAACCCCAGCAGCGTAACAGGTCATTAAACCGCCAAAGTTTTGGGCATAAGTGGTACTGCCGATCCAGCAGCTAAAATTGGTGACCAAAAAGAAGATTGCCGAAGAACCCAGTGCACCAACTGCAACCCGTTGCCAGCTGACTTTTTTGAAAAGCAACAACCCCAGCAGGGCAATCAGCACATAGCAACCATACTGCCAGTAAAAACCGGAATAAAACCAGGTGAACTCAGGATAGTACCGCGCATAAATGACATTGTTGATGAACAAGTCGCTCAACCAGGTAGCAGCAATGGGAATCAAAATGGCCTGCCACTTCTTTTGGAAATGAGCTGCACCAAATAGAGCGATCGCCCCCAATGGTGAAAAATTGAGCATGTGCGGAATCATCCGACTGAAGGCCGCTAAAACAATCATGCCCGCCAATACGCCGAAGCGCAGGGACAACTTGGAATCTGTAGAAGAATTAGAAGACATCTTGTGACTTTTAGCTTTATACCGCGAAAGCATCGTCTAGAGTTCATTTAAGTGGTCGCTTAAATGAACTCGTAGCGGAAAAGGCAGGTCTCCTGACTTGTAACATTTTCATCGTCCTTCCCACCTTTGGGCAGTGGACCATATTTGATGAAAACCTTGCTTGTTACTTACAGTTGCGCGACAGCTCGTGATTTGCACACGATTCCCTTTTTATTTACCACAAACGTAGTAAAACCTATCCCGGTTGATGAAGCAATGTGGAAAAGAACGTTATCAGGGGCAAGTTTACGGGTTTTACAGGAATTTATCAGGATTAGGGATGAATTTTTAAATCAAGGTCACTAATCAAACAAGGAAGAGTTCGGAGGAATTACCCCCGAACCCTTAAATGAACCAATGTGATTCTGTATTCCCGAGTTAGAATAAATCATTTGCGGGCCAGGCCGGTATCCCATTCACCACATCCCACATCAGCTTGTCCATATCACCGAAGAATGCATCGGCATCACTTTTTCCATTGGTGAAGAATACCCAGCTCAAGCCATTTCCGGCTCTCACCATCACGGTCCCGGTACCCGGCAAACTACCCATGTGGAAATAGTTGTTACCGTTGACGTTCCAACCTTTGGCATAATTGCTTACTGCACTTTTGGTCACCATGGTGTTGAAGGCAGCCGCACCAAGGATGTCGGGTTTGGTTGGAAATCCATCCACCCGTACCAACAAACGCAGGTAATCTACTGGCGAAGCAATCCAACCACCGTGGGCGTCCATGCGGGTTACTTTCATAGTATAAGGGTCGCCACCACCTAGGTCGTGGTACACCACTTCATTGTGGCGTTTTTGTGCCTTGGTATCGCCACCAATGTGCATGTCATTCACCCCACAAGGAGCCAGGATATTGTTTTTGACAAAAGCCTCATACCCCTGACCCGTCACTTTTTCGATGATGCGGCCGAGGATGCAGTAACCAAAGTTGGAATAAGCATATTTGGTGCCAGGCACATGGCTGGGATCACGTTGGGCCAAAATGGTGCTGATCAGTTGGGCCTGGGTCATGGTGGGGTTGGAAAACATGGGGTCGCCCACGCCGTCGTCGCCATTGTTGTCCCAATTGGTGCCTCCTGCGGTATGTTCCAGCAGGTGTTGTACGGTGATTTGGGTCTCCCAATTGCTCAGGGTTTGGCCATAGGCAAAGCCCAGGATGCTGCCGTTGCCGAATACCTTATCGCTGAGTTTGAGTTTGTTTTGTTCTACCAATTTCATGATGGCCACACCGGTCAGTGGTTTGGACACACTGGCAACGCGGAAGAGGTCGGTAGGGCTGGCGAGTTCTCCCGTGCTTTTGTCTGCAAAACCATAACCTTTGGCAAAAATTAAACGGCCGTCTTTTACAATCCCGACCCCAGCTCCCGGCAAACCATACTTGTTGATGTAGGCACCAACGGTTTTGTCGATGTGCTGGATGCCAGCGATGCTGATGCTTTCGGGCGTCTTTTCCCAAATGGCCGTAAAACGAGCAGAGGCACCATCGCTGTAACCATTGACCAAAACGGGGTAATAACCCTGGTAAAAATGGTTGTCAAATTCAGCCTGGTAGTTTTTGGAGTCCATCCGATGGCGAGCCGACCAGGCCGGGCCACCTACTTTTTCAAAAATACAGGCGTAATAATCCGTAGCACCCTGGTTGTAGCCACTGACATGGGTTGGGCGGTAACCATTTTGGGTATTGGTATTGAATTCCTGTTGGTATTGGGCTGCAGTCAGGTTGTGGCGGGCAATCAGCGCAGGGCCAGTCGTTTTTTCCCAAAAGGCGACAAACTGGATGGTATTGCCTACCTCAAAACCCTCAACTTGCTTGATGCGGTAGCCGTTTTGGTTCTGGGTATTGTATTCTTGCTGGTACTGAGCTGCACTCATGCCGTGGCGAGCGATCTGAATGGCATTGTTTTTTTCCCAAATTGCGGAATAATAGGCGGCGCCATTGAGGCCGCAGCCATCTACCCAGGTCAGGCGATAACCTTGTTGAGTATACGTAGTGAATTTTTGCTGGTAATCCGCAGCGTTCATACCGTGGTGGGTAACGTAGGCCGGCCCGGCTACTTTTTCAAAGAGGGCTGCGTAAAAGATACTGTTGCCAGCAGTGTAGCAACTGACTTGTTTGGGCCGGTAGCCTTGTTGGGTATAGGTGTTGTAAAATTGCTGGTACTGGGCGGCGCTGAGGTTGTGGCGGGCCACCCAAGGGTTGACTGCGCTCAAAACTGCACTGGTACACAAACAAATCAAAAGGAACAGCATTTTTCCAAAATGAAATCTGGTTGGATTGAACATAGGAAAGGATTTTAAGGAGTTGTGAAAAATAAATTCAGTGTTCAAAAGCAGGTGTGTGGTGGAGGTGAGTTGGTTCCACGAGGAGAGGATTTTCACAATTTTTTAACAGAATAAATATAGGGCACAAAAAAAAAGGCTGTACCCCATCACAAAGGACGAAGTACAGCACTTACTCTTGTTAGTAGGACGCCTTTAACTGGCTGACTAGCGTTTGGCCTGAATGGACCTAAGTAAAAATAAAAGGGTTTCCTAAAGAGAACTGAAAAAGGCTAGACCAGTGATGTCGCCACAATGAAGGGCGGATTCTAGTAAAAAATCGCGGGGGGACGCGAAGTGTAGATCATCAGGAAAAAGGTCCAATGATCTGCACCTCTAACGGCGAGCACCCTTGGGTGCAGTATTCATAGCGGTAATTATACCGGCCCCAGCGACAAAAGCGGCAAAGGTTACGATAAGTACTAGCATGACCGACCAGTTTTTTGTTGTGTGTTCGTGATTAAATGATATTGCGCTCCATTAAGGGGTTCAAATGGATTGCTCACGGGATAAAAAACTGATATGTATTGTGGGACCTATGGGAGGCGAAAAAACCGATATGATTTTCTCGTGACGCTAAATTGGGAAAAGTTTTTGGAATATCCAGTACATCTTTCAAAACTTTTTTAAAAATTAACACATTTCTTGAATGAATGGAAACGAATCGCCATTTTTGCAACATTGTTGCATAAAATTCCTTAACATGAAAGCTTTAATTGTTGTAATCGTATTGTTTGGCCTAGGGGCCTTTTCCTTTGCGGCCCAGGCACAAAGTTTAGGTTGGCAAGCATTTGCGCAGGTGAAATCAGAAACCAAGTTTTTCAAAAATGAGGGAGTCTACGTGCTTACCCCAAAATTTGATGAAAAAATAAAGTCCCTGGAAGGCATGTACTTCAGCCTGCGGGGTTATTACATCCCCACCGAGGTACATTCAGACAAATGGATTGTGATGTCCAAAGTGCCCATGTCCCAATGTTTCTTTTGTGGTGGGGCTGGTCCTGAATCCATTGCGATGATCAATTTTAAGGGCAAAGCCCCAAAGTTTAAAACTGATCAGGTCATTACCGTCCGGGGCAAATTGCGGCTCAACGACTCCAACCTGGATGAACTCAATTTTATTTTGGACGATTCTGAGTTGGTCACTGCTCCAAGCAAGTAAACCTAAATTGTTTGACATAGGTTATTTTAATGAACAACTTTGAGTAAAGATGAGCGCTTTTTTATAAAACCCAAGTGTTTATGTTGCCAAACCAAGCATTGCTAAAGCTATCTATCTGGGTGTTTCTATTGGTAGCCTGCCATTCATTAGCGGGGCAAAATTCCGCCTGGGATAGTTTTGCCCGGGTAAAATTCAGTTCAAAATACCAGGCGGATTATGGGATGAACATCCAGGTTCCTCAATTTGATTGGACCATTCGTTTGTTGGAAGGAAAAGAAGTGACTTTGAAAGGTTATTTTGTCCCCACTGATTTGCAGACTCCCCGTTCCATCATCCTGTCGCGGGTGCCCAATTCCAGCTGTTTCTTCTGTGGTGGTGCGGGGCCAGAAACCGTCGCCAGGATCAATTTTAAACAAGCGATTCACAAGTTAAAAACCGACGAAATCCTCAAAGTGAAAGGAATCCTCAAACTCAATGACAGCAACCACCGGGAAATGAGTTTTATCCTGGAAGAGGCAGAAATTCTGGAAAAATAAGCCTTACAGCTCTAACTCACCCGTGGCGAGTACATCCCAGGTATGGTCGGCAAGAAGTTTGATCGTAGCTACGAATTGGTAAGGTGCCTTACGACCCCATTCGCTGGGTGAAATCATCGACATGACGTCTTTGCCGTTGTCGCGGCGGTACAGGTGGTAGATTTTGCCAATGATGGGCCCAAAATTCATTTCGGCAAGGTAGATGCGTTCAGAGATAGAGACGCGGTTTTGGATGGCTTTGGCCTGGGAAGCAAGCAGCTCAATTTGTTGGCGGATTTGGTCGAGGTCCATTTCCGTTTGTTCGTACATGGCAGTTACGGCCCGCCCTTTGACTTTGCCCTTATCCGTAGGTTTAATGTTTACCCCACCCCGGGTATGGGCATAAGGCAACAAATGTGGATTTTCGGCAATTTTATCCTTATCGATTGGGTTGATGAATTCCTCTTTCTGGCGCTCGGACATGACAGTAAAATTGAGACTACAAAGTTAAGCCTTTTGAACAGAAGAGGTGGAGAAAAGTTGTGGGGGCCTGAAATTAAAAAGTTCCATCCACTTACTTGGTCACTTCGACTACGCTCAGTGACCAAGTAAGTAGATGGAACTTTGGAACTTAAGGATCTGATTGTTTACTTCAGTTTGAAAGTTCCTTTGCCAGAAAGATACCCTTTGTTGTATACTTCTACCTTGTAATCACCTTCTTCAAAAGGTGCACCAGGTGCGATTGAAGCACAAACCTTGGATTGACCTTTGTTGTAGCTGGTCGATTTTGCTTTGGAGAAAGGTACATCTTCGCCAGAACCGCTGGTGAAAGAACCTTCTGAAGCCAAAGTTTCTCCTTTTGGAGTGATTACACGTACGTGGAATACTTCCTGACCTACTTCCGCATTGTCATTTGGAATGATCTCGAAGCAAACGTCTACCTGGTTAACTTTTTTGGCATTGTTGCTCTTGCTAGGTTTTTTCTGATCTTTGGTGATCAAACCAGTAGCATCGATTTCCTGAACCTTGATGGCAGAAGCCGCAGTTACTTTTTTAGCCAAGTCTTCTTTGGTTTTTTCCAAATCAGCCTTTGCACTCTCCAGCGAAGATTTTTCGGTACTCAACTGGGAAGTGGTTGCTTTTTCGGCTTCCAATGAAGTTGCTAGCTGCGTTTTTTCTTCACCCAAACGGGTTACGTCCCCTTTCAAGGTTTCGTTTTCGCCGCGTAGCGTATTCACTTCAGCCAAAAGTTGATTGATGCGGCCTTGTAGGTTTGCCACCTCAGCGCGTGCTTTACCCAAATTGCCTTTATCTTTCAACAGGGTTTCAATTCTGGATTTAGAAGCATCCAGTTCTTGTTTTTGTTGATCAATCAAAGAATTCAGTTCTTCATTGGTTCCACGCATCCCTTCCAACTCCGACAAAGCAGAATAGTACTGCTTGTTGAGCTCTTCTTTCAGTTTGGTAGTCTCATCCAGGTCAGCAGTCAATTCGGTGTTCTGAGTTTTGAGTTGGCTACGGTTGTAAATCATATAACCGTTGATGCCCAACAGAACTACAATTACTGCAACAGCTGCAATTAAAAGTGTGCTTTTAGAATTGTTTCCAGATGTGGTTGACATAGTTTTTTGGTTTTTTGTTGACAAAAAGTTTTGGGAAATACAAAAAAGAAACAAAAAATAAGACAACAAGGAACTGTTTTCAATACTTTTTTGTATTTCAGAAAAAGCAATTGCACAACGACCCGAAGTTTGCTAATATTGTCTACCCAAATACAAAATTGGATATGCTGGAACAAATTGATATTGCCAATGTCCTTTTTTTAGACATCGAAACGGTAAGCGTAACCCACACGTATGCTGAGCTTTCGGAAGATTTCCAACACTTGTGGAAGGCAAAAAGTACATCCCTGTTCAAAACAGAAACTGATGCCACTGAGGAGGAGCTGAACGAAACCTACCGCGACCGGGCGGCCATCTATGCCGAGTTTGGCAAAATCATGTGCATTTCAGTGGGAGTAGTGTATCGGGACAAGGATGACAAACGGCTGAGAGTGCGGTTAAAATCTTTTGCCGGGCACGATGAGGCACAGTTATTGAAAGATTTTTCAGAATTGATGGCCCAACATTACCCCAGCCCAGGCAAACATTTCATTTGTGGCCACAACATCAAGGAGTTCGACATCCCTTACATTTGTCGACGAATGGTTGTTCACCAAATGCCCTTCCCAAATCTCCTGGATCTGGAAGGGAAAAAACCTTGGGAAACTCTCCACTTATTGGACACCATGGAAATGTGGAAATTTGGCGACCGCAAAAATTACACCTCCTTAAAAGTGCTTGCGGCCTTGCTCAATTTCCCCTCACCCAAAGATGACATTGATGGCAGCCAGGTTGGCCGAGTGTACTGGGATGAAAATGATGTAGAGCGGATTTCGTTTTATTGTGAAAAGGACGTATTGGCTACCATCCAACTTTTCCTGCGGTATCGGCGTGCACCGATTTTAGAGGAAGATCAGGTGACCCACATCAGATGAAAGGGGGGATTCCAGCTGGACATAAAATAGATTTGCAATATTCAAAAAATAAGTATATCTTTGACGAATCTAATTTTTTAAGCGTACCTACCTGTACAAATTCTCCACTTCACTTACCGTTTCCTAAAGGGAAGATACCGTTCCCTGAGAATCCCTGCCGTTGCCTAAACGAAGCTTGCTGCTCTGAACAGCAGTTATATCTTTGTTTCAGTTTTCTCATAGTATGTTTAATTCTCCTACACTCTTTATGCTGAGTGTAGGTTTTTTTTTGCCATTTTTTTAGCATTTCTGCATAACGCCAATTCCACGGGAATTATTTCTGGCCTTATCTACCGCTTCCTAAGTTTAAACAACCATTCAACACTCATCTGTGGCATAGCCTAATTGGAACGCAGTTTATAACTATTTCCAGTATATCTTTGAACCGTAGTTTTCTCATAGTATGTTGTCCGGCTCCCGCATTGGTACATCCTTAATGCGGGAGTCTCTTTTTTAACCTCTTACTTCCTTTGCTGTTTCAAGATGATTTCAAATCGCTGTTCCAGGCGATAGCCATTTTCATCCACCAAAGTCAACAAATGTTTCCCTGCTGGAGGCTCCAACGCAAACTGGTGAAAAGTTTGGGTGGTACCTACAAAATCCTGGTCGATGTGCCAGTGGATTTTCGCGTTAGCCCGGCGATGGGCCACCTGAAAAATAGTTTTGGATTTGCGACCATCCAGGTCAACTGGCACAAATATCCTACTGGCTTGCCGGGGATAAATCAATTGCATCGGGCTTGCATCATTGCCCATTCCTGATCGGCAATCCGGATGGAAAGCAGGAAGTGCGGCGTACTCCGGGTGGCGTTGACGATAATAGAACTCTTCCAAGGGGGGCAAAACCAACCATGGGCGATGTACAATTTGGTTAGGTAAATAACATTGTGCATTGACCTGATACTGCTCGCTTTGATCCAGGTGGATCAATTGATGAAAAGCACAAACAGGGCTGTTTAGTGCTTTTTGAGGAACACTGGAAGTATCAACCGGACAATATTGCCCAGCTCGAAAACCCGTTTCCCGACAAACCTCAACCTTAGCCATATCATCGTAGGGAGGAGAAAACCAGGAACTGGCAGGTAACAAACCAAAGGTTTCAAATAAAATCGGGGCAGCAGCCAAAGTTCCCACCAAACCGGGGCGCCCTTCACCGTCGGCATTCCCAGCCCAAACACCAACTACGTATTCCGGAGTTACCCCAATTGCCCAGGCATCCCGAAAACCAAAACTGGTTCCGGTTTTCCAGGCTACCCTTCTGCTGGTGCTAAATTGCTGCCATTCGCCCTCAGTTCCAGGCCGTTGGACCTCTTGCATGGCCTCAAATGTGGCCCAAATGCTTCCCGCGGAAAATACATCTGGGTTGGTGTCCAGATCTTTGAGTTTGGGTACAGCTTGCTCAGGAACTGGCTGGTAAAAAAGCGGGTGGTAATCGTTAGGGTCATACCGACCACTGTATCGTGGAAAATGCCCCAAAATCCGGGCCATCGATGCATACATACCACAGAGATCCCATAATTTGGTCTCTGCCCCTCCCAAGATTAAGGACAATCCATAATGCCCCGGAGCTTGGGTCAAGGTACTCATCCCTAATTTTTTGAGCTGAAAATGAAAGCGATCATAATCATATTGCCGCAGCAAGTCAACAAATGGGATGTTCAGGGATCTGGACAATGCTTCACTGGCCGGCACCAATCCATCATAGCCTTCCTGGAAGTTTTCAGGGCGATAACCATTAATGTTCATCGGCACATCGGGCAAGAGGCTATTTGGCAAAATAAGGCCATCCTGAAGGGCCAGGCCGTACAAAAAGGGCTTGAGGATGCTCCCACTACTCCGAGGAGCAGTGATCACGTCAACTTGTTCACCATGATCTGCACCGGCATTGGGGGCATTCCCTACATAGGCCAGCACTTCACCGCTGCGAACATCAGCCACTAAAATCGCCAGGTTGTGAATCTGACTGAATTTTAATAGCTCCTGATGGCGCTGAGCAAGATTCATAACTCGCTCTTGCAACCCGAGTTGAATACTGCTGCGAATCCGTAAACGCCCCTTTTCTTTTGCAACCCGATCCAACAAATGGGGTGCCAAACGAGGTAAGGGGTGGGGTGCTTCAGGCAAATCCTCGGATTTTGCCAATTCACAGGTCGTTTTATCAATGATTCCTTTAGCTGCAAGCCGATCAAGGAGTTTGTTGCGTTTATTGAGCAAGGTGTTCCGGTTGCGGCCAGGGTGAATCAAAGCAGGGCTGTTGGGCAGAACCGCGAGGAGCGCACCTTCAGCCCAGGACAATAAAGCGGGAGATTTGCCAAAGTACCGCCAGGCTGCCGCCTCAATCCCAACAACATTGCCCCCAAAAGGTGCATTCGCAGCGTAAAAACGCAAAATCCTGGCCTTGGAATAACCAAATTCCAAACGAGTGGCCAAAAGGGCTTCAATGATTTTTTGGGGAATACTCCTGGCAGGATTTCCTTTAGCCATTCTGATCACTTGCATGCTGATGGTACTCCCTCCACTCACGATGTGCCCACGCCTCAGATTTTGAAAAACAGCACGCATTAACGCAAAAGGATCAACTCCCTGATGGTGGTAAAAATTTTTATCTTCAAACTCAATCAGTGACTGTATGTATACTTCTGGAATGCTATCCGGCTCAGGAAAACGCCACTGACCATCAGCCGCAATTCGTGCTGAAAGCAGCTCAAAATGAACATCTTCGACCACTTGGCTCACTGGAGCATCAAAAAGAGGGTAGGGTAAGCAGAAAAGATACCAAAAGAAAAAAATAAATCCACTCCCCAGGGCAATGCTGAGTGGTTTAACTTGCTGATAGTTGATTAAGAGCGACTTAATGAGTTGTAATCGCTCAATAAATTCACCAAAAACAGGCCAAAAAACGCGTAGAATATATGTTTTAATTCGATTCATGACCCTGCAAATTAGGGGTTTTTTAGTTTTTTTTTTCGGCCCCCTTGAATTATTGGTGTACATTACCTTAAATTTGAGATGGATTTGTTCGCCTTTAAGTTTAGCTGATTTGATTGAGTGTGTTTTTTTGACTTCACTTCCATTGCTTCACTTAGTGGCTTTACATCATCAAAATCAGTTGTTTTTGTTTTTCATCCATAATTATTTCATTCCTTTATTTTTTTCAAATGAACATTTTTGTTGCAAAACTCAATTTCGGGACATCTAGTGAAGACCTGAGAGAAGCATTTGAAGCTTTTGGGGAAGTTGATTCCGCAAAAGTTATCATGGACCACGACACCGGCAAATCCAGAGGCTTTGGCTTCGTTGAAATGCCTAACGACGACGAGGCGCAAGCCGCTATTGATGCATTGAATGAAACTGACTTTGACGGAAACACGATAGTAGTTAAGAAAGCTGAACCACGTGAAGGTGGTGGCGGCGGCAGAGGTGGCTTTGGTGGCGGCGGTGGCAATCGCGGTGGCGGTGGCTACGGCGGCGGCGGCGGCAACCGTGGTGGCGGTGGCTACGGCGGTGGCGGCGGCAACCGTGGTGGCGGTGGCTACGGCGGCGGCGGCGGCTATGGCGGCGGCGGCGGCGGCAACCGTGGTGGCGGTGGCTACGGCGGTGGCGGCAACCGTGGTGGCGGCGGTTACGGCGGTGGTCGTGACGGTGGCTACGGTGGTGGTCGTGATGGCGGCGGTTACCGTGACAAAGGCGGCAGTGGCGGTGGCTACGGCGGCGGAAGTTACGGCGGCGGCGGTTACCGTGACAACAAAAGCAATGACTACGGTACCAATGACCGTTACAAAGATGACGACGATCGGTATTAATCGGTCAACACTACTCGTGTAAGGATAAAAAATGCGGGCATCTCTGTGAAAAGAGGTGCCCGTGTTTTATTTTAGCCCAGTCCTGTTCTTAAAAAATACCGAAAGACAATCTGGCAAAGTATGAAACTCTCCTATTTCAACAAATTCTGGAAATGGTTCACCCAAAACCTTAATAGCACCCAGGAAAGAAAAATGCGGATGACCTTTCACCGATTTTTTGACTGGATGATCATTTTTGCAAAATTGTTTGGCCTGATCCTCATTTTGGTCCTAATTCGCAATATCAGCATCGAAATGCGGAAGGACGCCTATTCCATTCAAACCTTTCACGTGCCCAAAAGCCTTGAGGAATCTGGTTTCAACGGCCTGGTATTGGCTCAGGAAATCATGGATGAAGTAGCCGCAATCAAAACAGATGCCGGAAGTATAAAAAATGACTCAGTCAAATTTGATGCAGCCCTAAAACCAGAAATGGACCTCAGCGTGATGGGCGTTGGGTTTTCTACTCAAACCATCTTGTATTATGCCAAACAATTATTGGGCAAAAAGGACCGTACCGTAAGTGGTGAGTTAACCACTCTGGCCCAAAACATGACCCTCACCCTCCGCTTTAGTGATGCGGACAAAATTGAAGTTCACAATTTTGAAGATTCCCTTACCATTGATAAACGGGTAGACAAATTGCTCAAAGAAGCTGCTGAAAAGGTTTTAAGGTGGTCGGATCCATACATCCTTGCTGTCTATTATTACCACCAGGGGCGTTTTGAAGAAGCTATGGAATGTGCTAGAGGAATCTTGAAAGAACGCCCAAAAGAAGCTTGTTGGGCTTACCTTGCCTGGGGTAGTATTTTGGTCAGACAACAAAACTTGGCAGGCGGGATTGAGAAATTTGAAAAAGCCCTGGAATTAAAACCCAACCTCGAACCAGCCTTGGTCAATCTCGCCTGGATGCACTTCCAACAAGCACAATATGCCCGAGCATTAAGCAACTTTGAAAAATTGTTGGCATTTGCCAAAAATAATGCTACACGTTCTACGGCATTGAATGGCATTGCTCAAAGTAGCTTTCGCCTCAAACAATATGATAAGGCAGAACAAGCTTATGAGCAAGGACTCAAGGAATTTCCTCAAGATGTTTATCTGTACGGCAATTATGCCGATTTTAAAATTCGGATCAAAAAGGATACGGCCGGAGCACTGGATTTGTTTCGACAAGGTCGTGCCCAAGCTCCGGAAACGGCCGTAGGTTATCTTTTCCAATCGGCTAGTTTGTTTTATGAAAATCGAGTCGACAGCGCTACCAAGATGTTGTATAAAGCGCTTGAATACGAACCGCGAAACCTGGATGCTCTTTCTCAGATCGTACAAATTGAATTCCGGAAAAAAAATTACGATCAAAGTCTACAAATGGCCAGAAAAGTTTGCCAGGTTGTAAATGGAAATACCCAAAAAAACCAGGATTTAAAATACCGGCAACAAAACATGTTCAACTACATGGCCATGGCCCACTATGGCCAGTTCCGTTACGATTCAGCAATGCACTATGCGCGTTATGCCATCGCAGTAGACACCAACGTTGCTTATCCATACACCACTTTGGCTGAGTCTTACGCCTTCCTGGGGCAAAAGGAACTGTTTTATCGAAATGTGGGTAAAGCGGTTTCCAAAGGTTTTGAATACACCCCTGAAACGGTCAACCAGGAACCTTACATCCGTTTTATCAATGACCCGCGCTTTCTAAAGGCTTCGAAATATAAACCACTCAAAAATTGAGACTTAAAGTTGTTGGAAATATTTTTGTTTAGAAAGTTTTAAAATCATTTGTTTTTTAAAACTTTTAATTTTATCTTTGTTATGTTGCCAACAAGGACGGAGAGGTCAATCAAACCTTAAATTGTTGGATGTCTTTATCGCTTAAAAAACAACCATCATGGGCGCATCACAACCAAGATACCACACCAACTACTCCAATGAAAGCGGGCCGAACCGTAATGGACGCCCCTCTGCTGGAATTGCCACGCACAACAATGCCGAGGACAATTATCCAAACCTGATCGACCTCGTTCGCCAGACTTGGATGGGCATCGGAAAACTCTACGTTGCAGGGAAATACCTTGTCCATTCGATTAAGCACAATTTGTTTGAAAAACCAAGAGTGCCCTATTTTAAACTGGGCATTTTGGCAGTGGCGATGTTTTTGGTCTTTAAAGAAGATCTACGATTTACCTTGAACCTCAAATTGCCATCCTGGTTGATTGGTCAGTCCACTCAAAATACTGACCAGGTAGGTGTAGCTCAATTTGGTATGGCTCAATCCATTGCTTTGCCGACAAAACCAAGCAGCCAGGAGACAGCTCGAACATCCAACCCGCAGGAAGCACAAATTGATGCCTACATCAAACGCTTTCGCCGGGTAGCAGTTATGGAAATGCAACAATTTGGCGTGCCAGCCAGTATCAAAATGGCACAAGCACTATTAGAGAGCCAGGCGGGTACCCTCAATGAGGCAGTTGTTAGCAACAATCATTTTGGCATTCCCTTGCGCAATACTCCAGTCGCAACCGCCTGGGAAAGCTGGAGAGCCCACAGCCTTTATTTGCGCAATGAACATCCCGAACTGTTCAAATATGGAAGCAACTACAAACGTTGGGCCAAAGCTTTGGAAAAAATAGGATATAATCCCATGGATGACTATGCCCAACACTTGACTCAAATCATTGAACATTATCAATTGGATAAATTGGATAAAATGGGTGCTGACCAATAGAATTGGTGATGTTGTAGCATCGTGTCGAATTTGCTGATTCAAGCCCCTTAAAAGCTGTTTGGATTCGTTTGAACAGCTTCATAATTCGTCTTTCCTATCTTGCTTTCCTTATATCTAAGTGGTTTTCTCATGAATGATGGGCCGTGCCGACTGAGGACGGCCCTTTTTTTGCAAACCAATCAACCATGGTTTCTTGATTTTGAGCGATAAAAATACCCCTGCTCCAATTCCTTTCGTCGACTCTCTCCTGCCATCGGGCATTTTTTTCCTTTTTTATCCAACACTTCTACTCCATCTGCAATTAAAGTGGTGTACTGGGCAATAAAGCAATGTAATTTTGCACCCTTATGTCCATCAAACTGTAACCATGAAATATTCTGTCCTTTTCCTGATCGCAACTATTTATTCATGCTTCCTATCCGCACAAAACCCTGGCAACAAACCAGGTGAAAAAAACACCATTAAAGGCAAAATAACTGGAGTGTTAATTGATTCCGTCAGCCGCCAACCAGTAGAGTTTGCTACTGTAATGCTACTTGAAACCCAATCGCAAAACCAAATTGATGGTTTGACGACGGATGAAAAGGGGGAATTTAAGTTCAACGAAATTGCCTTGGGGAAATACCAATTGGTTTTTTCTTTCATTGGATACAAAAACAAAACTTCGAGCATTACCCTGAGCCCGGAGAAACCAGACTTCAATTTGAACACCATTTACCTGATCCCGGATAGTTATGTTCTGGAAGGGGTAGAAATTGTAGGTCAAGCTTCCATTGTCGAAAACAAGATTGATAAACTGGTGTACAACGCCGAAAAGGACGTGTCAACCGCGGGGGGCGATGCTTCTGATGTGCTATCCAGGGTGCCTATGCTTTCGGTAGATGTAAACGGAGGGGTCAGTTTGCGGGGCTCCAGCAATATTCAAATTTTAATCAACGGGCGCCCATCAGCGATTTTTTCCGGTGGTGTTGCGGAGGCCCTGAAATCCATTCCTGCAGAACAGATCAAAAGTATTGAAGTCATCACCAGCCCTTCGGCGCGTTATGATGGTGAGGGAAGTGCTGGGATCATCAACATCATTACCAGGAAAAAGGCACCACAAGGATTTACCGGCAATGCTTCAGCATCTGTGGGGACCAGATCCAATAACGGAAATTTAGGATTGACCTATGCAAAAGGCCGTTTTGGTTTAAATTTCAGTGGTGGATTCCGAGGTAACCCTTCCCGACCTTCCATCAGTGAATTTGTTCGCAGAGATTTTTTGGATTCTGGTGAACGAGTGCTGACACAAAACGGAGCAGGCGATGGTAATAACTTTGGTGGCCGCGCCAACCTTGAACTGAGTTACGACATCAATGCTTACAACCGCGTATCTTCCAATGTCAATTTTGGCGGAAGGGGCCGCGAAAGTACAAACTATACCGATGCCTTGTTCATTGACCCTGCTGCAAACCTTCGCCAGGAATACACCCGCGAATCTTTTGGGGACACCCGGAGCAATGGCCTGGATTGGAGCTTCGATTACCGCCGAACTTTTTTAAAACCAGGAAAAGAACTAACCTTCGCCGTACAGTTGGAAAATGATAAGGATCGGGTGGAAAACCTGGTGCAACAATCCGGGAATGATTCGACCTTGTACCGCAACGAAAGCAATGGCAACCGGTCCCGCAATGGCGAAACCCTGATCCAGCTGGATTACACCCACCCATTTGGTGAAAAAGTAAAATTGGAAACGGGGGTGAAAGGTATTTTTCGGGGCATCAGCAGCGATTTTGAATACCGCAATTTTGATGCAACCAGCCAAACTTTCATCCTGGATGAATTGCGCTCAGACCAGTTTGATTATTTGCAAGATGTGTATGCAGGTTATGCATCTTTCAATGTAGAGCTTTCTGATAAATGGGGTCTTTTGGCTGGCGCTCGTTACGAAGCAACCAACATCAGTGGGGACTATGACAACGCAGAGCGTCAACCATTTTCCTCCAGCTATGGCAATGTACTTCCCAGTGCAACCTTGAATTACAAGCTCAGCGAACTCAGTGGCATCAAATTCAGCTTTGGCCAACGCATCCAACGCCCGGAAGAAGATTTCGTCAACCCTTATGTAGCCGTAAGTGACCCTCGCGATATCACCGTTGGTAACCCTTTACTTTTGCCCGAAGTAACCAACCAGTACGAACTCACTTTTAACAAATCCGCTAAGGCTTTCAACATGAACGTTGGCACCTTTTACCGCGCTACTCGCGACATCATCGAGCCCATTCTGAGCATCATCGATGATGGGGTGAGTTTGACCTCCTACCAAAATATCGGTAAGAGCTCCACTTTTGGTGGCAACCTTTTCGCCTCTGTTACGTTAAAGGACAAACTGCAACTAAGAGGAAATGCTACGGTTATCTATTACAGCGGAGAAGGGGTTGTAAATGGAGTACGCCTGACCAACTCTGGGGCCTACTGGAACGGAAACATGAACCTGAGCTACACTTTTTCCAAAACCCTTCGTGCTGAAGTCAATGGATTTTACTCGGCTCCCCGGGTAAGCTTGCAAGGCTCCCGAGCTGCATATGCCCGAAGTTCTTTTGCCGTACGGAAGGACATTTGGAAAAAGAAAGCTTCGATTGGGATCGTTGCCGTTCAGCCGTTTGCCAAGTATCTGAAATTCCCCAATCGTTTGACTGGCTCCAATTTTGAACAATTCAGCCAAAACGCAATTGCTCAGCGCTCTTATGGGATCAGCTTTAGCTATCGTTTTGGTAAACTGGATTTCAAAGAACGAAACAGTCGTGGTGACGAACAAAGGGAAGGCAATGATGGCTTCTAAGAGCATGCTCTAAAATGCCATACTAATCAATTATGCAACAGTTATAAACACCGTAATAGGACGGATTAAACAATGAAAAAATCAATATTCACTCTACTGTTTTTTGGCCTAGGTGCCATGCTTTTTGCCCAACAACCAGCAGCAAAACCAGCCCAAGACACCACAAAAAAAACTAGCCAGCAATGGCCCGGTCAAACTCCAGGTACACCAGCAAAAGCTCAACCACCTGCAATGGGTGGTGGACAGCCAGGAGCATGGCAACAACCTAGCCAAGGCATCACCGGTCGTATATTTGGCATTCTGATCGACTCAAGCTCCCGTCAACCGGTTGAATTTGCGACAGTGGTGCTCACCAATGCTCAAACCCAAAAACAAATTGACGGAGTTGTGACCGATGAAAAAGGTGCTTTCAAATTCCCAGAGGTGGTTCTGGGGAAATACGATTTGGGTTTTTCCTTTATCGGTTACCGTACCAAAAGCATCAAAGGCATCACATTGACTCCTCAAAAACCCGATTACAATGCTGGTAACTTCATGCTGGCAGCCGAGAGTGTAAATCTTGGCACGGTGGAAGTGGTTGGTCAGCAAGCGGTGATGGAAAATAAAATTGACAAGTTTGTGTACAATGCCGACAAGGACATTACCACCAGCATCGGAGATGCATCCGAAGTCCTGCAGCGCGTGCCACTACTCGCGGTAGATGGTGATGGCAACCTGTCCTTGCGGGGCTCCAGCAATGTTCAAATCCTGATCAACGGGAAACCTTCAGCCCTGTTTTCTAGCGGTAACGTTGGGGATGCGCTGAAATCCATCCCGGCAGATCAGATCAAAAGTGTGGAAGTGATCACCAACCCCTCCGCCAAATACGATGGGGAAGGCAGTGCGGGGATCATCAACATCATCACTAAAAAGAAATCAGCGGAGGGCTTTACAGGAACTGTATCCGCTTCAGGAGGGACCCGCTCCAATAACGCCAACCTTTCGCTGAATTACCAAAAAGGTCGCTTCGGTTTGAATTTTACAGGAGGTACTTTTTACACGCCACCTCGCCCTTCCAGCTCTACCTTTTTGCGGGAAGACTTCCTCAGCACCGGAATACGCACCCTTGATCAAGAGACCAATGGCAACAGCAGTTATTATGGCCCACGCGGTACCCTGGGCATGAATTACGAATTCAATGCCTACAACAGCATCAACTCTGCTTTGACCTTTAATGGTTTTGGCCAGATTCAGGACAACACCACCGATGCCCTTTTCCTCGATCCCGCTTCTGGTTTCCGCCAGGAATACACCCGGGTCTCTGAAGCCAATTCCCTACGTGGAGGTTTTGACTGGAACTCCGACTACCGCCGCACTTTTAAAACACCCGAGCAGGAACTGGTTTTTTCTTTTCAATTGACGGGGCAAAACAGTTTTACCAAAAATAGCTTGAACCAGTCAGGAAGCGACGCGAGCTTGCTGCGCGATGAAAAAAACGACAACCGGGGCATCAACCTGGAGTCTACCCTTCAGCTGGATTATGCCCACCCATTCAGCAAAAAAGTAAAACTGGAAACGGGGTTGAAAGGGGTGATGCGCGACATCGATAGTGACTTTTCTTACAGCAAACTGGATCAGAGCAGCCAGCAATATGTAAAGGACCCGCAGCGATCGGACTTGTTTTTGTACGACCAAAATGTATTAGCCGCTTATGCTTCGTTCAACGTCAAATTGGGCGAAAAATGGGGGCTTATCGCTGGCACCCGTTACGAGCGTACCGACATTGCGGGCAAATATCGGAATGCGGAAAGGGTGCCTTTTAGCTCGGATTACGACAACTTCCTACCCAGCGTCATCCTGAGTCACAACCTGAAAAAACCGGGTTCTTCGATCAAGTTGAGCTACGCCAACCGCATCCAACGCCCAAGTTTACGTTTTGTCAACCCCTATATCGAGTTGACTGACCCACGTGACATCACGGTTGGTACCCCCTTGTTGTTCCCGGAACAAACCGATCAACTGGAGTTGAACTACAATACCTTCTTCAAAGGTGGTGCCGTTTTTAACGCTGGTATTTTTACCCGCTTCACCAATTCCATCATCGAACCATTCACCATCGTCATCAACGATGCGGACAATATCCCGGCTGAACAGGCAGCTTTGATCAACAGCATCAAACCCTTCCTGGGCCAAATCGACGATGGCATCAGCATCACGACCTATCAGAACATCGGGAAAAGTACCACGATTGGCTTCAACGTCTTTTCCTCGGTGACCATCAAAAAAATTCAACTGCGCGGCGGAGCAACCGTTTCGCACTACACGGGTGAAGGCCTCTTGGGCGGCGAGCGCGTCAGCAACTCTGGGGTGGTTTGGAATGGCAACCTCAACTTGAACTGGAACGTCTCCAAAACGCTGCGTTTTGAAGCCAACGGTTTTTACCTCTCACCACGGGTAGGTATCCAGGGCGTGCGCTCGGCTTATACACGCAGCCAGTTTGGCATTCGTAAAGAGATTTGGAAGAAAAAAGGCAGCATCGGCATCGTGGCGGTACAACCCTTCAAGCGGGATGTTACTTTCCCAACTAGACTGGAGAGTGCTTCTTTCCGGCAAACCAGTTCCTACTCCTTTGCACAACGATCTTACGGCCTGTCTTTCAGCTACCGCTTCGGTAAACTGGACTTCAACAAAGCGCCTAAAACGCGTAACTCCAAGATCAAGAACGACGATTTGAAGGATAGTGGGGAGAATAGTGGATTTTGACGAATGACGAATTTCTCGAATGACGAATGACGAATTGGGAGCGTCGCCTCCAAGTTTTGTTAGTAGGTACAAATAAATGGAACTCCAATTTTGAGGTTTCAAAAAACTCAGGTGAATCCACCCTATTCGTCATTCGTCATTCGAGAAATTCGTCATTTCAATACAGTTTCGTAAAACTCATCCCGCCACCAGTCGTTTCAATAGCAAAGGCAGCCAAAGTTGGGACACCCCACTCTTTTCTGTGCTGATCTACAAGTTCCAATTCCGCCTTGCTTAACTTGTCAATGGGGGCGATACAATGATAAAAATAAGGGCTCTCCTTTTTGAACCATGCCAAATACTGATCGTACATCCACGCGTAAACTTCAGGATTGAGCTCCCCTTTTTTTACAGCATCTTGCCACAAGGGCCAATACGCTTCATTTTTTGGAAGGCGTGCATTGTGATGGATGATGATTTCAGCCTGGTGTGCAGCGGCGAGGCCAACAATTTGCTCCGAAGGAAAACCATATTTGTCAATTAATTTGAGCAAAGCAGCAAAATTCAAACTGTCTGAATACATTGCTGATTCCTGATGCTTTCCATCTTTTCTTAGCGTATCCTGATCAATGTGGTATAGGCTATCTAATTGATGAATGTAAGTGCTGTTAAATTCAACTTTAAAAAGTGGAGCATTTTCCGATGTCAGCTGTTCATATGCGGGGGTATTGGTATATTTTTCCTGAAAACTGGCCCCTTGAATTTGGACGTAGTAATTTCCACCCTGTTCAATCGACTTTTCAAGATAAGCCGTCGCTTTTTTGTATTGGTTTAAATGCGACTGGGCAATGGCCGCTGCTGTGTAAGTATCACAATGCACATACTTTACCAACTTCATCGCCTTTTCATATTGATCGGCAGCTTCCTGGTATTTTTTGTGGTACAAGAGTTTATTGCCCTCATTGACCAGGGTGTAATATGGAATGTAATTTTGGCCTTGAATGAAGCCCACAAACAAACTCGAAATAAGCACAAACAGTGTTTTCATAAGGAATATAGTTTTGATGAAATAATCTATGGTTCCATTTATCTCTTCTTATACAGGATCGCTCGCCCCAATTCCGTAGTAGAAACTTTGATGTAAGCTTGATTTAACTGCTCCATAATTTCCAAAGTATAGGAGTGTTGGGCATATTCCGGACTGGGGCTCAACAACAATACGTAATCAATCTCTTGCCCCTGCGTACGTCGTTGGAAGCTGAGTATATCTGCCCGCGGCGGGCGATGGTCAAAATTGATACCATCTTTATCTGTTTGGGTGTACATGTTGGTTTCCCAATGGGCAACAGTGGGGAAATACCAAAAATTGGCTTCGTAATTGTCCGAAATGACCAGGCTACTTTGTGCGCCGAGGTAACAGTCAACATGGGTGAAAAGCCAAATTTTGTCAGCGATTTTTTTACCCTCCGGGGTGTGCCCATCCCAATCGTAATTCAACACCAAAACGCGCGATTGATCGGGGATTTGGTAGCGTAGAGAATACACTTCCTCCGCATAATCTGAAGCTGCCCGGTGAATGGGGAGTCGTACCCACAATAATGCGGCCATAATCAGGACTGCAAACCCCATGCTGATTTGTTTTACCCATTGAGGAAAAGATACCGTAGCCATCCACATGATTAAGGCAAGAAAGGGAATCATCACCATCCGCAAAGGGACTTCCAACCCACCCGACAGACTTGAAGGTGGGTTCATGATCACAGCAAACGCCAGTACCACAAAAATCAACAAACCATCCGCCTCCAACCAACGCCGTTCCTTCCAACGCAGCCAAACCGCATAGCCGAACAACAACAAGCAGAAAATACTGATGGGCATCACGAACGGGGCTTCCTGCTGACTCAGATTGACCAGTGCGGTCATCCGCAAAAGGTTGCCCCACACATTGCTGCTGCTCGGGCTGGCCTCCGACAACCAATCGCGTTTGAGGATAAAATGGGCAAACAAAATCAAACCAGGCAAGGCCACCAGCAAGGTTTTGCTGCCCTGTTGGAGTAGATTTTGCCAAGCTTCACGGAAAGTATGCTGTTGCACTTGCTGGAAAAACTGCCCCAAGGCCAGCGCGATAATATTCAGTCCAGCAAAAAACAGCCCAATCGGGTGTGCCAGATAGAGCGCAAAAAACCACAACGCCAGGGCCAACATCGATAAATAATCCGTCGAGCGCCGCCACTTCCACCAATACCCCAGCACCCAAAACCATAGCGCCAGGCTCAAAGAGTTGTTCAAAAAGCCCATCATCACAATGTGATTCCAGGCGAACAAAATCCCCAGGGCGCTCAAAAAAACGGCATCTGGATTGATCTGCCTGCATAAAAAGCGAAAGCCACCGGCGAAGAGCAAGATGTACAAACTGAAAAATAGCTTTTCGGCAACTGGGGCAGGAAAAAGCATCAGGAGCGGCACCTGTATCAAATTGGTCAACCAGTTGGGATCCAGATTGGGATTGAGAAAATAAAAAGGTTTGTAAAAATCCAGCGCTTCACCACGGTACCAATCGAGCAGGATTTTGGAATTGTACAAATGGCAAGGGCCATCGCCCGTGACAAAAAAAGTGACTGACCAAATGGGGAGTAGGGCCAGGAGTAGGAGGAGCGTGAAGAGGATGGGTTCGTAGGGTGGTTTTTTCATGGCAATTTTGACAGAGGAAGTCATTATATAGGTTCGAACAAACAATTCATATCCAAAACATTATCCACAACACCCAAGCTATGCTCATTGGGCACCAGTGGGAAAGTAGTCAGTAGAGTAAAAAACAACTGTTTGGTACTCCCCGTAGCCGACTTAAAAATGGCCTTCTTCAGGAGGATTTCTTCCGCTAGTTCTTTGTTCAAAACGAAAGGTGACTGATAAAATTTGATTTCGAAAAGATTAATGGCCTGGTCGTTGCGATCAATCAAGAGATCTAGCTGAATACCTCGACCAAAATCACTCTTTTTTAAATAGAATGCCGAAGCTTCGGTATAAATTCCGCTGATGCCTAGTGCTTTTTTGATAGCGGGAATGTGTTTTAGACAAATACTTTCATAGGCATAGCCACTCCAACTTTTCCAGGCTTGGGTTTGGGCCAATCGTTCCCAGGTTCCAGCTCCTTCACCCCGTTTGTCTTCAATAAACTGGAGATAAAATAAGGAATACTCATCTGTTAAGCGATACCGCAACTCTTTTTTCTTTTTGCCAAAAGCATAAAAAGCCATGATAAAGCCAGAATTGGCCAATTCTTCTAAAATCCTCGTGGAGGTACCGCCGTCCGCCAGTCCGGTTTTTAACAAAATATCTTTGCGGGTCATGCCCTGCCAGGTGTTGGCCAAAGCCCGGATGATCAGGATGTGGTTTTCGGCATGGTCAAACAAGGCGGGATATAATTCAGTAAATTCTTCACGCAAGAAGCCCTGTGGAGAAAAACAAATTTGATCAATGTTTTGGGTCGCCGTTTTGCCAGCTTCCACTTCTTTCAAATAGTGTGGAATGCCCCCCATTGCCATGTAAATTTGTAAAATATGGTACCGGTTGAGTTGGATTGATCGGCTTTGTAAAAACTGTTCGGTTTCGTAAAGGGTGAAAGGCTGTAGGTTGACCCGTCGGGTAATGCGGTTGTGCAAACCTCCTTTGTTTCGTACTACATTTGCAATCATCCAGGAAGCTGCCGAGCCACAAATGACAATGACCACGTTGTTTTGCGAAGCCCAGGAATTCCAAAACAGGCCAAAAGCTTTTAAAAAATCGGAATTACGACCAGCCAACCACGGGAATTCATCCAAAAAAACTACCGCTTTTTCCCCATTCATCCGTTTTTCCAAAAAAATGATCAACATCTGAAATGCTTCTTGCCAGTTTTTGGGGACCTGAAAGGGGAGAATGGGTTGGGCGTAATAATTCAGACGGTCGGTAAAGTGTTGGAGTTGTTCGCGCGTACTCCCGTTTTGGACACCCGTGATTTCAAAATTGATTTTTCCAGCGTAGGTCGAACGCACTAAAAAGGTTTTCCCAACACGCCGCCGCCCAATGACTGCTACCATTTCAGGTTCATTGGATTGTAGGGCTTTTTGTAAAATAAGTTGCTCGGCTTGGCGACCAACCAAGGGTGTTTGGATGCTCATACCTGGAAATTTTGCAAAGTGTTTGTACAAATATAAAGATTCCGCTGGAATGAAGAGCAATCATCTCAGCGGAATGTGGCATTTTTTGGTTGATTCCGCTGAGATGTACGGCTTTCATTGCAGCGGAATGTTGAATAGCATGTAGTACGTAGCGTTTTTCACCTCTGTTCCTTGTTTTTGTTAAAATTTAACTTTTGCTTTTTTGCATTACACTGGTGGTAGCAAAGAAAGAAACAGTATATGTACATAATGTTCCGCAACATTAAATCAAACTTCATAGTGCAGCCCAATAGAAAAATCCCTAAAAAAAACTCACCCAGGAGGGCCATCTGAAATAGGTAACTTTCCGGAAATCAGGAAAATGCTATCTTTTGGCCCTGCCTGGGTGAGTTGGAGCTAATTCAGGCTCTTAACGATTATTTATTGTCTCTCAGTTTTTTAGCCTCTTCAAGGTGCATGGCTATTTGCATACGGGTCTCATCAAGGTGTGCTTTCAGTGCCTCGCTTTTGGTAGAAGTGATTGACTTACTGTCAATCCAGGCCAACACTTCCGTGTGGCCTTTGATCATTGCATCAAGATAAGCTGATTCAAATCCTGTACCTTCCAGTGCAGCCAATTTGGTCAGTTCTTGGTTGCCTTTTTTCTTGAACTCCTTGATACTTTCGGTTTCTTGGGGTTCAATGTTGATGCTGTCGCCAAGTGCCAATGTTTTTTCCAAATTGCTGCTATGGTGCTCACTCAGCATCGTGGCGTACTCCGATACCCTTGCGCTGATTTTTTTACTTTTTGCAGCAGCAGCTGCATCGATTTCGTGGTGGTTTACGGCTGCCAAAAAAGCAAGCATTTCACCTTCACTGCCTTGCCCATTGGTTGCATTGCGCATGGTAGTAGAGTTCATGTGCTTATCAGAATGAGGAACAGAGTCTCTACTAGTACGAGGCATTTGGGTGCCTTTCTTGTAGGTATTACCCATGGTATCTCTGGTCATTTCTGTGGAGTTCTTACGATTTTCTGAATAAGAAACAGAGTCCCTGTTACGAGGCGTTTGGGTTCCTTTGTTGTAGGCACTACCGATCGAATCTCTCGTCATTTCTGTTGATTTCACTGGCTTTTCGGAATAAGGAACCTTGTCTCTTGCGGGAGGTGATTGGGTTCCTTTTTTGTAAGTTGCATTTGTAGCATCTCTGGCCATATCTTGGTCAAAAGTCATCCTTGCTTCTTGAGCAGTTGTGGTCCCATCCAGAATGTCTCGGCTGAGCTCAAGTGAGCGTACATTTTGGCTTTCCAGGTCATAGCGTACCGACACCTCTCTCGCTGGTTTGTTTACAACAATAGCATTGTCAAAAGCCATGAGTTCTTTGAGCCGTTTTTTGCGCATTTTGGGATAAGCAATGGTGTACTCTGTGTAGTTCTGGCGTGACGCATCCGAACCGTTGCGCATCACCCGAATGCGCTTGTATGGCCCCTGGTCGTACCAAACTGCACCTTCTGATGAAACTTCTGCAGGATCCCCATATTGGGCGATCATCGTTTGAACAGCACTTTGAGATGGCCAGGATGACCACTCCGTTGAGCGTGCTTTGTCCATACTTTCTCGTTTAGGGTTTTGGTTCGCGGGGGGCTTTTGTTGGGCGTTCATCGGATTGCAGCAACCGAAGTACATGCCCAGGGTCAATAATAAAACCATCGAAATTTTCATGGTAAGAAATTGAAGTAATTAAGATAAATGGATAATGTGTTTAAAAATAAAAACACACGGGTGATTTGATTTTTAACAGTGCGCAAAATCGATGCCAGAAAGAAAAGGGGAAAACCTAGAAGCTTTGTGCCCAAAACGGGTGAGATTTCCCCGTTTTGTCAGGTAAAATGCTCAATTTGTAATCGTATGGTTATTTTTTATGGTTCAGAAAATCAGTAATTTGTGTTTTTGGGGATTCAATTTGGAGGTCCATATTTTTTTAGTTCAAATTTGACTTCTATTATTTTTTTCATTATACTTACGGTGGAAAAAGAAAGAAACAGTATAAATATGTAGTTATTGAAGCAAAATAAAAACATGATAACTCCGTAGCCACCTGTTTCGTCGTAGTAAAATCAAAAACAAGGTAGGTTTAGAAGCTCAACTACAAAGGATGCGCCTTTATAGCTTGTTGAAATTTTGTGGTCAGACAACAAACGATCCAAAGCCTAAATCGTGCTTAATTGAGGAATGATCCAATGCGAGGTGGAGCTTTTTTTAAAATCCTTATTCCTTAACAGCTACAGTTTGCTGTTAAGGGGTAGCAATAATTGAACAATGAATACATTATGCTTTTTAACCCAATTTGCATGGCTCATTTCCCTGGTTTTTTGGTTTCCTGGTACCCAACCTCAAAGCGAAAGCGAAAACCAGATTGTGATATTATTTGATCAAGCTTCCATTAATTTTACCCATCAACTTCCCAGTGGAAGCACAATGGCAATAGGGAATTCCGAAATTCGCTATTTGGATGACAATCTTATTGAACAACGCTTTACTCCTCGTTATGCCCCGGATAAAGATACACTAATCATTAAAAGCCAAAGAGAATGGATAGAACTAAGTCATGCTTATAAAGGCGCGGAGACCTGGAGTTTCTTGTTTCAAAAAGGAGATACCGTGATATTTACTTATAACGATAAAACACCTCA
The DNA here is from genome assembly GCF_965225875.1 of Haliscomenobacter sp. Classification (GTDB taxonomy): domain Bacteria; phylum Bacteroidota; class Bacteroidia; order Chitinophagales; family Saprospiraceae; genus Haliscomenobacter. The sequence continues at coordinate 4,210,977 of NZ_CBDDBS010000002.1, forward strand.
CGCAACAATTGTAAATCGCTCTGCTAACACTTATGAAACCAATTACAACTTAGAAAAAATAAATAAAATCTATCAAGATAGCTTTCCGGCTTATACTTTATTTTTTCGTCCAAGCTTGTCCATGGCTCGCCACCCGGGTAAAACCATGCAAGAAGTTCAAAGTTTATATTTTAAAAAAGCTCTTGCAGAATTTCAAATAGAAAAAATATGGCTAGATTCTCTTTTTGAAAGCAAAGCAATTTCTAAAAAAGTTTATCAATTGTATACGTATGAAAGTGAAGTAAAACTTGTCACTTTAAGGAAATACAACTCAATGCGTCTGAAACTCCCGTACCCAAATGACTCTTTATTAAAATCGATAAAATTGATAAGCAATTTATCAGGGAGTAATCAGATCAGCGATGAAACCTTGCAAAACATGACCGTTAAAGGTTTTGTAACGGGCTATTTTCATTCCATAGCCCCTATGATAAGTACCTCAAATTCTCGTTTGCCTGATTACAAAGCGGTTTATGATTCAATTAGTAGATCGCCTCTATTGAGTAAGAAGGCTAAAGAAAGTTTTTTATTTGAAACCATGAATTTTTTGGTGCAACAAGGGTCGTTGGAAGAAATTAAAAAATACTCCAGCAAATTCGACCGTGATGTGGAGAATGTTGCGTTAAAAAATGCAATCAAGAAAAATTTCAACCTAGATTTTAACCAAGCTAAGCAATTGGTTTTAAAAAATCTGAACGGAGATACTTTGTTTTTATCTGATTTGTTAAAGAGTTTAAGAAACAAAGTAGTATACCTCGATTTTTGGGCAAGCTGGTGTGCGCCCTGTTTACAGTCTCTTCCTGCTTCAATAGCGTTAAAAGAAGAACATTTAGGTGATGCCGTTGAGTTTATTTATTTATCCATAGATGAAAATGAAGAGCAATGGAAACGGGCAGCAGCCAAGCATAAAATTAATGGACAAGCCCATTCTTTTTTAATTTTGAATAGATACACATCTTCATGGTTAGATGAATTAAAAGTCAACGCAATCCCTCGTTACATGATTTTTAACAAGCAAGGAATTTTAGCCCATAAAAATGCTCCAGGACCAGGAGGTGAAGAGGTGAAAAAGCTTTTAGCAAAATACTTGGCTGAATAGATTTGTTTGTTGAAGGAGTGAACATGTTGTGTGCCCCTTGAAGTTTGAAACAGCTATAACAACTCGCCAACTCAGCCCCAAAAAGCCCAAGCTGGCGAGTTATAAGCTCGTGTTACCCAATCACCGGCGTATCCAACTGTGCCAACGAATCCGCGATCTCCGCATTCGTCACCTCGTGTTTCACCAGTCGATTGTTGAAATAATCATCATAAGCCTGCAAGTCAAAATGCCCGTGGCCACAGAGGTTGAACAAAATCGTGCGCGACTTGCCTTCCTCCTTCGCCGCCTGCGCCTCAGCAAATACCGTTGCCAGTGCATGAGTAGCCTCCGGAGCCGGAATGATGCCTTCCGTTTTTGCAAACAATACTCCAGCCTCAAAGCACTCCAGCTGATCATGCGAGCGTGCTTCGATGAGCTTGTCTTTCAGCAACTGGCTCACAATCACCCCGGCGCCGTGGTAGCGCAAGCCCCCCGCATGGATGGGTGCAGGCACAAAGTTGTGCCCGAGTGTATACATGGGCAGCAGTGGCGTCATCCCGACCGTATCGCCAAAATCGTAGCGGAAAACCCCACGGGTCAATTTGGGACAAGACGATGGCTCACTGGCGATGCAGCGGATGTTTTTACCCTCTTCCAGATTGAAGCGCAGGAAGGGGAAGGCGATGCCCGCAAAATTGGAGCCACCCCCAAACGGTGCCACCACCACATCCGGCATGTCGCCCGCTTTTTTCATTTGCTCAATTGCTTCCAACCCAATCACGGTTTGATGCATCAACACGTGGTTGAGTACGCTACCCAAGGCGTATTTGGTGTTTTCGTCCATGGCGGCGCGTTCCACCGCTTCGGAAATGGCGATGCCCAAACTGCCGGGCGAATTGGGGTCCTGGGCCAAAATTTGCCGTCCTGCCTGGGTGTGATCCGTAGGCGAGGAGTGTACCTTGGCGCCCCAGGTGTTCATCATCAGTTTGCGGTAGGGTTTACCGTCGTAGCTCACCTTCACCATGTACACCTCACACTCGATGCCGAAGTGCTGGCAGGCAAAAGACAAGGCGCTACCCCATTGCCCTGCACCCGTTTCGGTGGTGATGCGTTTGACCCCTTCCATTTTGTTGTAGTAGGCCTGAGGTACCGCCGTATTGGGTTTGTGGGAGCCAGCCGGGCTCACCCCTTCGTATTTGTAGTAGATTTTAGCCGGGGTATCCAGGGCTTTTTCCAGTGCATAGGCGCGGTAGAGTGGGGTAGGGCGCCAGATGGTGTAAATGTCGCGCACCGCATCAGGGATCGGTACCCATTTATCCGTGGTCACTTCTTGCTTGATGAGCTCCATGGGGAAAAGCGGAGCGAGCGCTTCGGGGCCAATCGGTTCTTTGGTACCTGGGTGTAGAGGCGGCAGCGGCTTATTCGGCATGTCGGCCACAATGTTGTACCACTTATCGGGAATTTCCTGTTCCGTCAATAAAAATTTGCGATTTTGCATGAATCTGGTGTTTTAATGTTGAAAAGGCTGGGGAAAGTAAGCTTTTATTGCAAAATTTTAAAAAACTGCGCCGTATTTTTTGGTGAGAAAAATCAGCCAACTTTTTAATTCTGAAATCTGTTTTAATCAAAACTTTGAAAAAGGGTAACTTAGGGGCGATTTCCTGAAATCACCTGAAATATTTCCAATTGGTTATTTTTTAACCTCAAAACACTCAAAATGGACAAGGAACAATTGAAAGAGCAATTGGCCGAAACTAAAGCCAAAGTGCAAGAAAAAATAGCTCACCTGACCGAGCTGGCCAAAGAAGGAGTTGCCGAAGCCAAAGAAGAAATTCAGGAGCAATTGGCCTACCTGAAAAGCATCGATTTTGGTGAAGAACTGGAAAAACTGGGCGAAGAAACCAGCGAAGAATTTCAGGAACTCAAAGCAAAAGCCGCTACGGCCATTAGCTCTTTGAAGGAGCGGTTTAAGGATTGGTTCTAATTAAAGGTTTAGGGAGGTTGAGAAAGTTGAGAAGGTTGAGGCGGCCGCAATCCTTGCACTTCGGCTACGCTCAGTGACCGGATTGAGGCCGCCTCAACCTTCTCAACCTCCCTCAACCTTCTCAACAATTTTCACGTGATAGTATTCCATCGATTTGTGCTGGACAATGGCTTGCGGGTATTGGTACATGAGGATCCCAGCACACCCATGGCGGCGGTGAATGTATTGTACGACGTAGGTTCCCGCGACGAGCAAGCCGATAAAACGGGTTTTGCTCACCTCTTTGAACACTTGATGTTTGGAGGCTCCGCCAATATTCCCGATTTTGATGATCCCCTGCAATTGGCTGGGGGCGACAACAATGCCTTCACCAACAACGATTTTACCAATTTTTACGAAGTACTGCCAGCTCAGAACCTGGAAGTGGCTTTTTGGCTGGAATCAGACCGGATGTTGAGCCTCAACTTCGACCCCCAGGTGCTCGAAGTGCAGCGCAAGGTAGTTGTCGAAGAATTTAAGGAGACTTGTCTCAATCAGCCTTACGGCGACATGTGGCATCACCTCTCCGAAATGGCCTACCAAACCCACCCCTACCGTTGGCCCGTGATTGGACAGGTGCCGGAGCATGTGGAAAGCGCCACCATGAACGATGTGCAGGACTTTTATTTCAAACATTACCGCCCCAACAATGCCATCCTGGCCGTTTGTGGCAATGTAAAATTGAACCAGGTCAAAAAACTGGCGCAAAAATGGTTTGGAGACATTCCGGCTGGCGATATCCCTGAACGGAAAATCGACCACGAAGCACCCCAACGCAAACTGCAGGAAAAAATCCAGGAAACCAACGTGCCCCTCGACGCACTGTACCTGGCCTTCCATTGCCCCGAGCGTTTGCATCCCGATTTTTACATCACCGATTTGTTGTCGGATGTACTGAGCAATGGGCCTTCCTCCCGCTTGTATCGGCGTTTGTTGAAGGAAAAGCAGTTGTTTTCCCAAATCGATGCCTATATCACGGGCACCGTTGATCCAGGCTTGTTCATCATCGAAGGGCGGCCCTCCGACGGGGTAAGTTTGGAAGACGCAGAAGCGGCGGTTTGGGAAGAATTACAATTGCTCATCGATCAGCCTATTGCCGAAGATGAATTGCAAAAATGTAAAAACCGCGCCGAAAGTGCCCTAATTTTTTCTGAACTAAGCGCCCTGGGCAAAGCCATGAACCTGGCTTTTTTTGAATTGCTGGGCGATGCTGACTTGATCAACAAAGAGCCAGAACTGTATGAAAAAATCACTGCGGCTGACATGCACCGCGTAGCCCAACACTTGTTCCGCGAAGAAAATTGCAGCAAGTTGTACTATAAGGCGATCCCCGGTGCTGCGGCCATGGCTGGGTTTTCGGGGGGTATGGATGATGACGATGATGACGACTATTAGGTAGAGATGAAAGATGAGAGATGAAAGAGGCTACCGCTGGGACATTGACAAGGTCTCGTCAAAAACGCTGCGGTAGCCTCTTTCATCTCTCATCTCTCATCTCTCACTTATATCTCTTCCCATGCTTAATCACCATATCCACATCCTGCAATAGGTTGATGTAACGCAGCACATCGCCCCGCACCCCGATGATGTCGGCATATTTCCCTTCTGTTACCGTGCCAACCTGATCTGCTACTCCGTGAAACAATGCGGGCCAATAGGTCGCTGCCCGAATGGCGTACATGGGGTCCACACCCAGGTGGTTGACCCATACATCCAATTCATTCCAGGTAGATTGGCTGTGAAATTTCATGGGGATTCCACTATCGGTACCAATTAGCAGAACCACGCCTGTTTCTTTCAATTGTTGGAATTTTTTGGCTAGAGTTGGTTGCCGCATGGGCGTCAACTGGAAATAAGCCATGCGGTCGGGGTGTTCAATCGACTGTTTGATGTCAGCAATGATTGAATCCGGCAAACCCAGGTGCCAGGAGGGATCGTCCAGCTTTTCGCGGTTGTCGCGGTTGTAGGTGTAATTGTACAAACCCTCGATGGTAGGCGTCCAGAAGAGTGGGCCAAGGTTCATTTGAGCGGTACGTTCCTTGATTTGATTCAGGATGTCGTTGGGGTATTCAGGGGCAGAGGAGAGGCCAGTATGTTCGAAACAATCCACACCAACTGACAGTCCACGGCGAATTTCTTCCGGGCGGTGGGCATGGCCTACTACTTTTAGCTTGTTTTTGTGTGCTTCATCCACCACCGCTTTGAGCTCTTCCATGGTCATTTGGTCGTGGTCGATGAGCTTGATACAATCTACCCCGGCTTTGGCCAGTTTACGGACTTTGTTGCGGGCGTCTTCTGCACCGTTTACGCCCCAGCGGAACAACTCGGTGCCAGGGTAAGGTTCTTTTTGGATAAAAGGCCCAGACACATAAAGGGTCGGGCCATCTAACTTGCCCGCATTGATGGCGTCGCGTACGGCGATGGATTCTTCGAGTGGTGCGCCCAGGTCGCGGGCAGAGGTTACGCCAGCCATGAGCAATTGTTTGGCCGAAGAGGGCATGATCACGCTGCCAAACAGCTTGGGGTATTTTTTGTCCCAGTGGGTGTAGTTGCTGTGGCCATTGATCATGAGGTGTACGTGCATGTCCCAGAGGCCCGGGAGCAGGCTCATGCCTTCGGTCGAAATGATTTCGGCGCCTGCCGGAATATCAATCTGACCAACCTGACCAATTTTGAGGATTTTTTCCCCTTCAATAATGATGACGCTGTTGCGGAGTGGATGGCTTCCGTAGCCGTCAATGAGGGTGCCGCCCACCAGGGCTTTGAGGTTTTTTTGTTGGGCAAAAACACCAATACCGCCCAGAAGCAGCAGGGCAGTGAGGAGCAAACGAGTTTTCATACTAATCACAGGTTGTTGAGCCTGTAAAATACAAAAGGAAAGAGAAGTTGAGGTATTTGAAGAAACAAGAGTTGTCCTGAATATGAGGCATCTTTGATACCAAATCTTAGGTGAATCCTTAAGTGCCTTAGGTTACTTAGGTGGTGAAAAATACGTGGCCTGCTTCGCAGGCTTTTTTCTTCACCACCTAAGTAACCTAAGGCACTTAAGGATTCACCTAAGGAATGGTGCGCCAAAGGCGTATGAAAATATTAGAATAATTAGCTTTCCTCCACTGGCTTTCTTCCCCACCAGCTTGCCAAAATCGACCCGGTAATGTTCATAATCGGCCCAAACAGCGCAGCAGCTAAGCCCACCGTAGCGAGTTTCCCCATTTGATTGGCCAGGCCTGAGGCCAGCCCTCCATTTTGTAAACCCACTTCAATGGCTACCGTCCGGCAATCCTGTTCGGGCATGCGGAAGAGTTTGGCTGCTGAATAGCCCAAAATAAAACCTCCGATATTGTGCAGCAATACCGCCACGATCAACATTCCTCCTACATTAAGCAGTGACTGTTGCCCTGCCGCAATGATGATCAATAAAATGAAGGCAATACCCGCCATCGAAATGAAGGGAAGATAATCTTTGAGCCATTCGGCGAATTTTTTAAAGAATTGGTTGATGATAAACCCAATGCCTAGGGGGATGATGATGATTTTGGTGATGTCCCACACCATGCTCCAGAAGTTGATTTCGATGAACTGCCCCGCCAGGTATTTCATCAACAGTGGCGTCATCAAAGGAGCCAGCAAAGTGGCAAAGGTTGTAATGGTAATGGACAATGCCACATTGGCCTTGGCAATCAACGCCATTACATTGGAAGCCAAACCACTCGGTGAAGAACCGATCAAAATAACCCCCGCAGCAATCTCCGGTGGAAAATTAAAAGTACTGGCAATTAAAAAACCCAGGGTAGGCATGATGGCAAATTGGCAACATATTCCGATGATTACGGCCTTCGGCGTTTTGATGATGCCCACAAAATCATCAAAAGTCATCGTCGTACCCATGCCAAACATGATGACTTGCAATAAGGGCATGATGAGTTTGGACAATTTGTAATCGCCAACTGTGGTGAAATACTGTGGATAAAACATCCCAGCGCTCACCACAGCAAAAATTACCGTAGTGTAGGCATAACCCTTTAAGGCAGGAATATTGCGCATCCCTAAAGCTGCGACTAAAAAGCCAATGACCAAAAGTGGCCCGGTAAAACCGGATTGGCCGATCAAAAAAGCCAGTAATGCCAGCGCTAAAACGCCTAAACCAGCATAAAGCAAATACCTTGAAAAGGATTCCATAACGATTTAGATGTAATTGTTGCGATCAAAAGTAGAGACGCGATCAATCGCGTCTCTATGAGTACGAAAGTTGGTTAAATATGCAGAGAATAATTGAAAACTGTATGTATCCAGCGTAGTATTAGCTCCACAGGCGATCCCAGGAACGAATCTGATCCCACTCAGGGGTTGGTTTGAAGTAGCTTTGGTCTTCCGGATCGAGGTGTTTTTTGACTTCCTCGTCGTTGAGATCAACCCCAAGTCCCGGGCGCTCAGGTACGTTGGCAAAGCCTTTTTCGATCATGGGTACGTCGGTCTTTTTGACCAAATTTTCCCAATAGCTCAGATCTACAGAGTGGTGCTCGAGGGCCACAAAGTTCTGGGTAGCTGCCGCACAATGCACATTGGCCATGAAGGAAATAGGGGTTCCGGCAAAGTGCATGGCCATGGCTACGCCATGTTCTTCGGCGTAATCCCCGATTTTTTTGGTTTCCAATAAGCCGCCGGAGCTAGCCAGGTCAGGATGTACCATATCAACTGCGCGGTGGTCGATCAATTTAATGAACTCCTCTTTGAGGTAAATGTCCTCTCCAGTTATAGTTGGTGTTTCGATGGCTTGGGATATTTCCTTCCAGTCTTCGGTAAACTTCCAGGGAATGAGGTCTTCGAGCCAAGCCAGGCGGTATTTTTCCACGGCTCTGCCCAAACGAATCGCGTTGTTTTTATCAAAATGCCCGTAGTGGTCTGAGGCCAGGGGAATCTCATAGCCAACCGCTTCCCGCACTTTGCCTACATATTCAGCCAATAGCTCCAGCCCTTTGTCGGTGATTTGTACTTGAGTGAAAGGGTGCTCAGTGCCCCCGTAAGTCATTTGGGTGTTTTCCCATTGGCGGCTGATGTCCCAAAAATTACTGTTCACCACAGTGCCGGGCACCTTTGCCAGGGATTCAATCCCAAAATCCATTTTTAAGAAGGTATATCCCTTGCCTACAACCCGCTCTTTCATTTTGGCCGCAAATTGAGTGGGATCATCCATGCGGGGGGTGTCGGCATACAAGCGGATTTTGTTGCGGTATTTGCCACCTAATAATTGGTAGGCTGGTACATTGTAAGCTTTACCAGCCAGGTCCCAGAGGGCCATTTCAACCGCGCATACCCCGCCGGCCTGCCGGGCGTGGAAACCAAACTGCTTGATCTTTTTAAAAATCATTTCCACATTGCAAGGGTTCATACCCATGATGCGGCTTTTGAGGAAAAGGGCATAGCGCCAGTTGGCCCCATCGCGTACTTCACCCAAACCGTAAATCCCCTGATTGGTATCAATGCGAATAACCGGACAACGGCCACCACCGTTCATCACCACGGCATAACGCATATCGGTGATCTTCAAGTCGCTGGGCGCTGAGGCCCGGCTCACTTTTTGGGTGGAGTATTCGATGGTTTGGGTCAGGGGTGCGTTCATAAAGGCACCCAGGGCCAGGCCTCCAAAACCAACATTGCGGATAAAATCGCGGCGATTGGGCCCACTAGCCGCTTCTTCTGAATCAGCAGCATTGGGCATAGGATCGGTAAGCCCGAACTTTTGCAGGTAACGTTGAGCAGGTGTTGTCATGTTTTTGTTTGCTTATTGCGAATGTGGGTATGGAAAAGTTGAGGAGTTGAGAGGTTGAGGAGTTGAGGCTGCCGCGAGCGACACTGTCAACGTCGCTCGCGGTAGCCTCAACTTCTCAACTCCTCAACTTCTCAACTAAAAAATGCTACCAGGTACGATCTTTCATGTACGCATCCAATTCGGCGCGGGTCATCGGGAGTTTGTCTTTTTGGGTATCCAGCCAACTGATGAAGTCCTTCTTGATGTCGTCAGTCCATTGGCGGTCTATTTGCCCAGGGGTGAATTTACCTTCACGCAGGCGTTGGTGACCAAAGGCGTCACGCAGGGCTACAAACTCGGCATTCAGCACCAGGTCTTCCAGCAAGTGGGGTGGAATAAATACAATGCCTCCTTTTTTCGCCAAAACAGCATCCCCTGGCAACACTGTAGCGCGCCCAATGCGGATCGGATTGTTGATGGACGCCAGCATCATTTGTTGGATATAGGAAGGATCGTAACCTTTCATCCAGGCGGTGAATCCTTCAATGGCTTCCAACCCTTCGATGTCGCGCACCGAGCCATAAAAAATGACCCCATTTTTGGATTTGGCGTAGATGGAGTTGCCCAGGTTGTCGCCAATCAGGGTGCCATCTACAATTTTACCATAGCTGTCAGCAATGTATACATCCCCCGGCTTGAGCACGTCGATGGGCCATGAATTGGTGCCTCCGATGCGGCCCTCCTTTTCTCCGGTAGCCTTAATGATTTTGTCCCATTCAGGGCGCAAAGGCATGTATTGTGCCGTAACTGCCCGCCCTACCAAAACCTGATCGGGGCGCAACAGCATCCAGTCTCCTTCAAATTGATTGTGATACCCCTTATTGCGCAAATACCCCCAGGCTTCTTCCAGCGAGACTTTTTTCAGCCGCTCCATAAATTTGTCGCTGGTTTTGGGGCGCCCATCGGCCATCCGTTCTCCTTTCCATTCAGGAGTAAGGGCAATGATTTGATCTTTAGTGGGTGTAATTTGTTGGGCGTGAATAGTTAGACAGGAGAATAAAACCAGTGCCAATAGCACCAGCTGATTGCGCTTTATCATACGATCTGAAAGATTGGCGGCGTTGTTGCAAGCTTTAGTATTTACTCACAACAACGCCAACGGATGAAACCAAATAACAAAACAATGTAGTTGATAACAAATGTAGCAAAGTCCAAACTATCTAACTTCTATTTATGCTGAGCGGCGAATTTTGTACTTTTTTTATGACTAAATACTTTTCTTTTATTTTGAAAACTCGCTAGAATACATGTTGAGTTGAAAATCAGCGGCTAAGTCCGCGCACTTGTATGATCAGCCGTAATCACCCATTTCCCATTGATTTTTTTCCAAATCAGTATAAAATGCCCTCCCGGTGAATCGTTTTTGCGCTTCAAATCCCAGGTGCCCACCAAAAAAACCGACTTTTTCCCCAGTTTTTCCATACTGACAATGCCAAAAGTGAGCTGCCCCATGGCATCCCGATCGGGATAACGGCGCTTGTAGCCATCCAGGGTTTGTTGCCAGCCTTTGGTAACCCCCGCAGCCCCGATGAACTGGAGTTGGTCCGATTTCCAATACACCTCCATAAAGGCAGGAATGTCGCCTTTGTTCCAGTCGGCTTCCTGCTGCATGAGGGCGGCGCGGATTTGGGCGAAGTCGGTATCTTCCTGGGCGGTAAGGCTATACCCCAAAATCAAAAATAAGCAGGCAAGTAATGCTTTCATATTTAGTTGTTTGTTTGTTTTAAAACGCATACGCAATCCCAAACGCAGTCGTCAAATTGGAGTTCTTCCGATTCCTTACCACCAGACTTTCATAAATGTAATCCACGTCAATATTGACCGCAAATTGCTCGGTAATGGGCAGCCCAAAGCTCAGGATTGCGCGCAGGATGTGGTTGGTTTTTTCTTGCCGAACCCAGGGGATGTATTGCAAATCGTGGGAGATGTTCAGTTTGTCGCCCAGCGTCGCATAGGTGCCTTTCAAGGTCAGAACATAGAGGAATTTTTCAAAACTCAACTCGCGAGCCAAGTTAAAGGTAGTCCGGTAGTAATAAACGGAATTCAGCACCACCAAATCTGATTTTGGGGTTTTAAAGGCCCGCCAGCCTATGCCCGGGCCAATCCCAATCCTGTCCTTGATGGCCCGCAAAGTTGTTGCTTCAAAACGGCCGCTGACATTGGGAAAAAAACGTCTTTTGTACCAAATATCAGCGGAAAGTTCCGATAGTACATCGTTTTGGTAGACCGTTTGGTCGTAACGTGAATACATGTATTGCACGAAGGAAGTGATTGTAACGTTGGAGCTCTCTAGAGCGGGGCTGAATTGGCCAACGATGCTGCTGGATTGCAGATTGCCACTTTGAAAGGACATGTCAAGCCCTAATTCTCCGCTAAATTGCCATTTAGCGGCCTTGGCTGTAGTATCGGTTTGGGCATGACTGAACAGGGCAAAGGCCATACAAGTCAGAAGGCTTAGGTATGCTTTCATGGAAATAGGCATTTAGGTTCGTTTACGAAGTTAAACATTAAAACCTAAATGTTTACACCTTTTTAAACCTCTGCCTTTTTCAACAAATCCACCAACTGCCAGACATCCTCATAAGAGTTGTACATCGGCGTAGGTGCCACCCGAATGACTCCTGCTTTTCCCTCTTTTTCACCAGGCAAATTGTGTTCCCGCCAATCACAGATCACCCCATTTTTTGCCAGATAATCAAACAGTGCCTTCCCTTCTGGGCCAGTTAAAATGGACAGTTGAGCACCCCGTTGCGCCGGGTCGCGGGGCGTGATGATGCTAAATCTGGGGCCATCAGCATTGAGCAGATCAATCAGGTATTCCAGGTAGGCCGTCAAGTGTTCACTTTTGGCCCGTAGTGCTGGCATGGTCGCCTGCATGAACAAATCGTGGCTAGCTTTCATGGGTGCAAAGGCCAGAATGGGCGCGTTGCTCAACTGCCAGCCAGCAGCACCGGGGATGGGGTCAAAGCCTTTTTCCATCAAAAAACGCCGCTCTTCGTTGTGCCCCCACCAGCCCGCAAAACGGGGCAGGTCTTTATTGTAGCCATGATTGGCATGGATAAAAACACCTCCGAGCGCTCCGGGCCCTGAATTGATGTATTTGTAGGTACACCATACCGCAAAATCGACACCCCAATCGTGCAAGTGTATAGGGACATTGCCTGCGGCATGTGCCAGGTCAAAACCGACATAAGCGCCAGCAGCATGACCTGCTTTGGTGATGGCGGGCATGTCGTAGACTTGCCCAGTGTAGTAGTTGAGGCCAGCAAAAAGCACCAAGGCTGTTTGAGCACCGTGTTGTTCGATGGCAGCCAGAATGTCTTCGGTATGCAACAGCATTTCTCCCGGACGGGGTGCTACTTCCACGATGGCCTCAGCGGGATCGTAGCCGTGCCAGCGCACCTGGGTTTCAATGGCGTACTGGTCGGAAGGGAAAGCCCCTGCCTCCATGATGATTTTGAAACGTTGGGCATTAGGCCGATAAAAACTCACCATCAACAAGTGCAAGTTGACCGAGAGGGTATTCATCACAATGACTTCATCCTCTTGTGCACCTACGATGTGGGCAGATGCAGGGGCGAGGGCCTTATGGTACTGCGTCCAGGGCAGTTCGCCTTCAAAGTGGCCTTCCACGCCCAGTTCTTGCCAGCGTTGCAGCTCGGTTTCGATGCAGGTTCGGGCTTGTTTGGGTTGTAAGCCCAAGGAGTTTCCACAAAAATAGAGGCAATTGTGGCCTTGGTGTTGAGGGAAAAGGTATTGGTCGCGAAAAGAGCGCAAGGGGTCTTGGGCATCCATTTGACGGGCGTATTCGAGGGTAGGTTGAAAGGACATTTGGTTTGGTTTAAGGCGAAAAATTTGGCTGAGTTTTGAATAATAAACACAAAAATTGTGAGTTGGTTGAAGGGGAAGGCTTTAACTAGCGGGGTGGACATAACACTCGCGAAGATGGAACCGAAAAAGGCATTACAAATGTAATCAAGGTAAATTACATTGACAAAGATGGGAAAAAACAAAAGATGGCACATAGTGTTATTTTTAATGAGTCTTCTGAAGAAGTAGTGAAGAAAATATTCAAGACACTTAATAACTAAATCATCACTTATGCCAAAGCCTTTAAGTATAATGTCAAGTTTTTTAATGCTGGTTGCCTTCTTGCCTATTGCTATCTACCTATATTGTTATAAGTTTGGTTTCTGCAAAGATATTCCTGATAGCCTGGTTGTTGCTAGAGTATTTTTAAGCGGACCCTTATTAATTACTCTAGGGGTATTATTCTTAATTTTTGGGAGAAGAAAGCATGAAAAAATTATCGGGACGATTGGTCTAGTAGTTGGTTTAGCCTGGCTTATTTTGATGTTTATTGAACTATTTTCAAAACCATAGTTATATCGCACTGAGTTAGGTTTTGTGCAAATTGTTTTAGCAAGGCTCTATAAAGCCTGAGTTTTCAAAACTCATTTGCACAAAGCCTGACCCGCTAGCCCAATTTTCCCAAACCCAACCCGCTAGTGCAAGTCTTTCAAAATCAAGCAAAACGTTGAGTTGTCGCTGGTACAGGTCTCCAGACCTGTACCATTATCTGCACGTCTCCAGACGTGTGTAATCAAAAGAAAATTAGCTTTTTAATTCCAAAAAACAAGCCCTCTCCAACCAGAAAGCTATTGCCTTCGATAAACATTGTGCATACTCATGCGTCTGGAGACGCGGGAATATTGGTACAAGTCTGGAGACATTGTACCAGCGTTGCCCTTGGAAATTGGACGGTAAGACATAAATCAGTAGGTGGAAGTAGTGGTATCTGCTACTTCGTGTATTTTCTCCCAAATATCCTTTCCACTTCTAATTCAAACGGCAGGCTTGTGCAGTGCAGCGTGTCCCCTTTCTGAGCTTTTAAGACCTTCTGATATTTACCATTTTCAGGATTTGTATATACTTCCACAATCTGGTTCTTCATGTCTAAAATCCAAACTTCAGGAATGGCCGCTTCCGCATACAAGGGCAATTTAAGTTTTCGATCCCGTTGTAAAGTACTATCAGATGCCTCGATTAGCAGGTACACTTCCTCCGGGCGAGGATGTTGATCTTCGTATTCGTCAATTTGGAACTCAACAACCGACACATCGGGCTCTGGTTCGGAATATTCATCAATTTGAATGGGGCATTGCCCTCTTACCAGCGCTCTTTCACCCAGGATGGCATTGAGTATTCGGGTAAGCCTGGCAACGATTTTGGCATGGGGGCTATTGATTGGACTCATTTCCAGTATTTCTCCATGAATCAGTTCAACACGATCGTCCCAATCCAAAATGCCCACTTCAGCCATTTTGTAAAAGTCACTCACCGTAAACAGTTTGCGTTGTGCTTGAACTGCCATTTTTCCTGTTTTGTACAAATATAATGACTTTACAACATCCTCACAAGCTCCCCCGCTGAATCAAATAAAACTGCTGATCCCTCATTACTCCTCCTTCCCCTCACGCCGATAATACCGCACCAACACATACTTCCAAAACGTAAACCACGCCGTCGACGAACAAATAATCAAGCCATACAGCCCATCTTTATAGCCCCGCTTCAGGATGTACATCTTGAAAAACTTGAACCAGGGATTGACCCATAGTTTGATCCAGGAACTGCCTTTACCTTGTCGAACCAGCTCCTTGGCCCCAATGTCAGCGTATTTGTACAACATGTCAAAATGCTCCTTGACGCTGTTGGCCGTGTAATGCAATAAATCCCCTTTGAGGTGTTGTGTGGTTGCTCCGGCCTGCATTTCGTAACGGTCGTGGGGGTTAGCCCCCGCCCATTGGCCCAGGCGGGAATCCCAGAGGCGCAATTTGCGGTCGGGATACCAACCACTGTGGTGAATCCATTGCCCGCAATAGTTGTTGAGGCGGTTGAAAGTATAGCCTTGCGCAGTCCAGTTTTTTTTGACGGCCAAAATCGACTGGCGGAGTTCTTCAGATAAAGCTTCGTCGGCATCCAGAGACAAAACGTAGGGCGAGCTGGCCTGGGTGATGGCCCAGTTTTTTTGCTGAATATGCCCTGCAAAAGGGTGCTGAATGAACCGAACGCCGTACTGTGCACAAATGGCTTCGGTGCGATCGTTGGAATAGGAATCCACTACAACAATCTCATCTGCAACGCCTTGCAAAGACAAGATGCAACGTTCGATGTTTTTTTCTTCATTAAAAGTAATGACAACCGCAGATAATTGAATCATGTGTCGTTGGTCTACAAAAAAATGCCGTTCAAAGGTAGAACTTACTTTTCACCAAACATAAATTGATTTCGTGCATTATAAGCTGTATTTTGTAAAGGTTTTGAAGTTGAGAAGTTGAGAAGTTTAGGCTACCGCGAGTAGCTTAGACAAGGTCTTCGTCAAAAACATCGCGGCAGCCTAAACTTCTCAACTCCTCAACTTCTCAACTTTTCCTAATATCGAATAGACAACCAACCTATCACTCATGGCAGAATTTACACTCAAAGTCAATGGGACAAAATACAAGGTGGAGGCCGCTGCAGATACGCCTTTGCTCTGGATTTTGCGCGACCATCTGGGCCTTACGGGCTCAAAATACGGTTGTGGTATTGGCCAGTGTGGTGCTTGCACCGTACACATCAATGGCGAATCCATGCGTTCTTGCGCCTTACCCGTCTCGGCGGTAGGCAAAGCACAGGTCATTACGATCGAAGGTTTGTCCAAAACGGGTGAGCACCCCGTTCAGCAAGCCTGGCACGAAGTGGATGTTCCCCAATGCGGCTATTGCCAGGCGGGACAAATCATGAGCGCCGCTGCGCTGCTCAAAAAAAACCCGTCGCCTTCAGATGCAGACATCAACTCGGCCATGTCAGGCAACATTTGTCGTTGTGGTACCTACAACCGCATCCGGGAAGCCATTCACGTAGCCGCTAAAAAAGTTAAATCATGAGCACATCCTCAATTCAATTTGATCGCCGCTCCTTCCTCAAGGTTACCGCGACCACTGGTGGCGGGATGATGCTGGGTTTGAGCTGGGCTGCCAGTGCCGCCGAAATCAGCGAGGCACCATTCATGGAGGCAATGACCTTCAATGCTTTTGTAAAAATCAGTCCGGAAGGAGTAGTCACCATCATGTCGCCCAACCCGGAATGCGGCCAGAACATCAAAACGGCCATGCCGATGTTGGTAGCTGAAGAACTGGACTGCGACTGGAGCAAAGTAGTGGTTGAACAAGCCGGGCTGGATTCTACCAAATACACCCGTCAGGTAGCTGGGGGTAGTGGTTCCACGCCTGCATCCTGGAAGCCATTGCGTACCGCTGGAGCAACCGCCCGCCAAATGCTGATCAGTGCTGCCGCCAAACGTTGGAATGTGAGCGCCTCTGAGTGCAGCACCAGCAATGGTGTAGTACTGCACACCGCTTCAGGCAAAAAAGCCACTTACGGCGAATTGGCTACCGAAGCTGCCAAAATGGAAGTGCCGAAAGATGTGCCATTGAAGGCGGTCAAGGATTTCAAAATCATTGGCCAATCCCACAAGGCGGTTGACAACAAAAAAATCTTCACAGGCAAACAGGAATTTGGTCTCGACTTCAAACGGGAAGGCATGCTCATTGGGGTAGTGGCTCGTCCACCCGCTTTTGGCATGAAGATCAAATCGGTCAATGATTCACGCACCAAAGCCATGCCGGGCATCAAGCAGGTGATCCGTTTCGGCAATAAAGTGGCGGTTTTGGGTACCTCTACCTGGGAAGTCCTCAAAGGCCGTGAACGCCTGGCCATCGAATGGGAAGTAGATACCAAACTGGAAAGCTCGGCTGATCACGATGCAAAAATGACCGAACTGCTGGGCAAGCCGGTGGAAAAACCACAACGCAAGGACGGCGACGCCCTGGCCCAGTTTGAAGGTGCCCATAAAATCATCGAATCCAAGTTCGAAGCACCCTTTTTGCCCCATGCACCCATGGAGCCAATGAACTTCTTTGCCGATGTGCGTGAAGATAAGGCTGAATTGATCGGGCCAACCCAGAACCCAGGCTCTGCCCGCAGTGCAGCGGCACAAGTCCTCGGCATCGCTCCAGAAAAAGTCAGCGTGATGATGACCAGGATGGGTGGTGGTTTTGGTCGCCGTTTGAATGCCGACTTTGCTGCTGAGGCCGCGGAGGTTTCCAAACTGGCCAAAGCACCCGTCAAACTCATGTGGACCCGGGAAGACGACATGTCAGGGGGGATTTACCGACCTGCGTGCCACTACCTTTATCGGGCAGCACTGGATGCTCAAGGGAATGTGAAGGCCATCCACGTGCGTGGCGCTGGCTTGAACGTGGGTAACCCACTGCGGGAAAACAACTTCCCTGCCGGTGCACTGGAACACTATCTGGCTGAAGGGCACAACCAACAGAGCAACATTACTACTGGCCCCTGGCGGGCACCCGTGCATAATTTCCTGGCTTTTGCAGAGCAAAGCTTTCTGGATGAGATCGCGGAGGCTACCGGCAAAGATCCAGTGCAGTTGCGCCTGGACTGGCTGGCAAAGGCAGAAAAATCACCAGTGGGCAATGTGCCTTACAAGATTGATCGTTTCCGCAATACCATCGAACTGGCCGCGAAAAAAGCCAATTGGGGCAAGGCACCAGCCGGGGTATTCCAGGGTTTTAGTGCATACTTTTCCTTCAATACCTACGTTGCGCAGGTAGTGGAAGTAACCCTTGAAGCTGGTCAGCCCAAAATCAAACGGATGGTTTGTGCGGTGGACTGTGGGGTGGTGATTAACCCGGAACACGCCATCAACCAAATCGAAGGCGGCCTTGTTGACGGACTTGGTCATGCCATGTTCAGCAACATGACCTTCAAGGATGGTGTGCCAGAACAGACCAATTACGATACCTACCGCGTCATCAAGATGGGCGATACGCCACCGGTGGAAGTCTATTTCGTAGAAAACGAACTGGATCCTACGGGTCTGGGCGAGCCAGCTTTGCCACCACTTTCGGCGGCATTGGGCAATGCGATATTTAAAGCAACCGGAATTCGTTTGCGCAAGCAGCCATTTAGTTTGAATGGTTTGCGGAACGTGTAAGCAATTAAGGAATTGAAAAATAAAAGGGACGGAAATAGCCAATTGGTTATTTTCCGTCCCTTCTTTTTTGAGCTAGTGTCGTTTTTTGGGCGTTAAGCTGCTCAAAGTGGTCTAAAAACTATACTTTAAGCGGATTAGTGCATCACTATTCCGCTCAAAGTCATTTTTCATACAACTTATTTCTTCCGAATCAGCCGATCATACATCCTTCCCACCTCATAATAAGGTTTTTCATCGGCTCCAGTAACTCTTTCCAAGGTCCATAAATTCAGGGTATCGCCACGCTTGCTCCAGGCCAAGGGAAACATCTCTTGCTTGGCGGAAGAGAAATAGATCATGTTACTGCCACTCCCGGCGTCGGCCAGATCGCCACCGATTGCAGCTTCGTAGGTTTGATAGGCTTCAAACCCTTTGACTGTTCCATCCGCATTTAGGGTGATGGGTTGCTCGGCATTGCTTCGGCCAAAAGGATTCTCACGGGTGTAGGTACCCGCAAGATGTTGGCCGACCAATAGTACTGCTGCTCCCCGTGGATCGTGTTCATGGTTCTCAACAGGTCTGAAATGTACTTCTCGGTCAGTACCCAGATCCAATACAATCTCTTGATCCGAAACCTGAGTGATGCGGAGTGTGGCGTCCCCAAACATCTCCCCACTGATTTCAATGTTTTTATCGTCGACAACTGTGAAAGTTCCAGGTGCTGCTTCCCAACCTCCGTAGATGTAGATCACGGAATCTTTGCCAATGAACTGCAATTCGTGGCATTGAGCGGTAGCCAGAGAGTCACTGTCTGCTTCCAGGGCATCAATGAAAGCACTCGATACCCAATATGGCGTAGTAGTGAAGGCTGGTGCCTCGACCTGCTTCGGTGCTGCATTTTGACAGGCCTGGCCCAGGGCTGCAGCCAAACCCAATAAGCATAAAATGTTAGTTGTTCTCATTGTAATGAATTAAGATTTTACTACAAATATAATTGATTGTTTAAAATGATTGTTGCTTGTTTAATCCCGCTTAAAACTATATACGAACTTTCCCTTCGCCTCGGGGGCGGTATTGGTCAAGATGATTCTGCGTACGGGTTTACTGTCCCACTTGGTTTTGAAGCTGCTGTATTCCATCCCTTCGGTGGAAGGCAATTCGGTCGTTGCAGTCCATTTTTTGGCATCGTAACGCAGGGTCATGCTCAGGAAGCCATCCGAAATGATGATTTTTCCAGCTTCAACGAGATTTACATTTCCAACGGTCATAAAAACCTGTTGCAGCGATTTGGGCTTTTGTTTGAGCAGGTATTCGTCGGTAAGTTCCACCTCGTCCTGATTGCGCTTGAGCAGAACGGTGCGATTCCAGCTTTGGATGCCAGCTTCGGCAGGGTAAGCGCTGGCAATGTCCATACTCATACCACTTTCTTTAGGAGTCATGATCCGACTGACATTTTTTGCCGCAAATTCCTGGCCACTTTTTTGCCCTAGGCCATTGATGATCGGCAGGTTGTGGTGCTCGGACTGAGTGAACCACAATTCATAACGTTTGCTCGAAAAAGTGCGCGCCGTGTAATTGCCCCGTCCGGCGTCCACAATCATGGGTTTGCCGTTGAGGTAAATGATGAAGTCTCCTACATCGTTGTGGTTGTGGCTTTCGGCGTTGTGTCCACCATGTGCAGCCAGATACATGCCGCTGGCATTGCGGGTGGTCATTACCTGGATGTCGGCAAACCAGGCATCCGGTGCAGGCGTGTAGCTGAAATTGTTGTTGGCCAGTTGTACTACGCTCAGGATGTTGTTGAGCCTGCGGGGCCGTTGGTAACCGGAAACAGCAGTTGAAGCAGCAGGGAAAGTTTTGAATGACCACTGCCCAAATTGTACCATTGTTTCATCCTTGATGGCCTTGCCAAAACGGTACAACATCAAGCCGTCGGGGGTCAACTTTGGATCGGCATCAGCAAAGTTGACGAAGTAATTGTCGGCAATGTGCGTCTTGTACACATACGAGGCCATCTTTTTGATCAAAGGATCACCGTAAATGTCGATTTTCCCATTGGTCGCGCTGGTGTAGAGTTCCAAACAATCATAAGCCGAAGCTCCTGCCGCAAACCAATAACTCGGTCCTTCATCACAACCGCCATCGTCACCCAGGCTGTTGAAGTAACGATCCAGGCCACGCATGGAATGGTGCAACATCTCGGCGCGTTGCTTTTCATCTTTTTCCAGGAGCAAAATGGCCGTGATCCAGTTGGACATGATCCAGGGGTTCCAGTTGTTGACTGGTTTGGTTTGGCTCATCCAGCCGTATTTGTCGCCATTCTTGGCCATAGGGGTGAAAATACGTTGTTTAGTTTCGTAGTAGATTCGGCTACGCAGCAGGCGATTGATTTTGTCTAGTTTTTCCCCCACAAAATAGTCGGTTAAGGCCAACACTGCTGCGGTTTCAGCGGCGAATAGATCGACCACTGGGTTTTCTACATCAGGTAGTCCTGTGCTGCTAATGTGTGCCGGGACGCCCCAATAACTTTCTTCACAGATCGACCAAACCCCATTCATGATGGCTTCGGTAAAACGCCCTTGGTTTTCAAGGCTTTCGGCAAGTACCAGGTTCATCAAGGCGTTGCGTTTGCCAAAAGAAAGATTGCCATGTTGTTGCCGGTCACCAGAGCGTACAAAATCCAGGGACATTGTGGCCGAAATGGGTTCGAATTTATACTTGAGGGTAGTTTCGCCCGTTTTGATCAGTTTGTTGAAGATGGAATCGGGCAATTTTTTCCGCCATTCTTCGGGCGTGGTGGGGTAGGGTTTCCACTGGTTTTTGGGTACTAAAGATTGTTGTACGGCCAGCAGGTTGTATTTGTTGGCGAGGATGTTGCGCTGGGTAACTTGAGCCAAAGAGAGTTGTACACAAAGCAGCCAGAAAATGAACATGAAGTAGGTTCTCATTGCAATGTTGGTTTAAAGGAGTTGAAGATAAAGCAGAACTAGTGGGCCAATCGGTGTAATTCTTTTTTGTGCAAGGCTCGATCAAAGACTGCCAAGCCACCAATTTGCCCTTTGAAAAAATTACCCATACCCCTTTTTAATAATACGGCTCCAACTGTAAAATCTGAGCCATTATTGCCCATCCCATCGGGAAAATAATAAGGATTTTTGCTTTGGATCAGGCCATTGGGATATCCCTCAAACCCCTTGGTATGCTCAATCAGTTCTGGTTTGCGGGCTTCAAAAACGCCGTTTACATAAGACTTCATGTAGCGCCCATCGTAGGTGAAGGCAATACAAACCCATTGGTTGGCAGGAACATCCTGTTTACTCGCGGAGTAGTCGATGGAATAGGGGAATGGAGGAGTTGGTTTGCCAGTCAGTGAAATGTGCCCACAAACCTGATTTTTGCCATTGTAATGCGGAAGGGACACAAATAAACCGTACTGGCGTTTGCCGCCGTCCTGATATTCATTCCATAATCCACCCACAAAACCGGTTTGTTCACCCGTCCATTTTACCCAGGCGAGGACTGTTACCCCTTGTTTTGACCCATAAATATTCAGCGCGCCGGTTTGTGTACTGGGTAGCGACAGATAAGCACCACTGCCAAATTGGGCCGAATAACCTGACAGCGGCCCTTCATTGAGCCGTGGAATTGTGCCATCCATTTCCGCGAGCGGAAAAGTTCCTTTGCCCCATGCTTGGCGGGTTTGGCCTGCTTCTTCCTTGAAGTCCCAAAATGCAACCAAACCTTTGGTGGATTTGAGTTGCTCCGTTTTGTTTTGGGCGCTTAAGTGTTGATTTTGAACCAACAAAATCCCTATGCCAAAAAGTGCAACTACAAACAAGTTTTGATTTGTTTTCATCAATTCAACGCTGCTTTTTGAGGTAAGGACCCTGATCATTCCATTTAACTTCGACATTGGAGATGTACCAGTTTTTACCCTTGTTGTTGTTGCCCTGGTAAAACAGGTAGGTCTTGCCATTGTCGTCCTGAAAAATATGAGGATGCCCGGATTCACTGGAGTTCCAGGTGCCTGGATCGCCGTTGGTTAAAAAGGGTTTGTTGGACAAACGTTCCCATTTTATCCCATCGCTACTTTTGGCCACGCCGATTTGTTGTGGGTCGTTGTTGTAGGCACCAGCATAAAACATGTACAACAAGCCGTTTTTTTCGATGATTGAAGCGCCTTCAATGCAGTTGCCTTCCCAGGGAAGTTCGGGTTTAAGGATGGAAGCTGTACACTGTTGCGTCCATTGCTCGCGGCCAAAACTACCCGTTAAAGGCGCAGAAGCGACCCCTTGCATCTGGATTTTGTAATCGATATCACGGGTGGCAAAATAAAGTAAGTACTTGTCTTTGAATGGAAACACTTCGGCATCGATGGCACGGCCACAATTCCAATCTCCTGTAGGGCTAAAAATTGGGTTGCTTGGGTCGCGGGTAAACTTCAAACCATCGGAGGAAACCGCGTGGCAAATGGCGTCTTTTTTCCCATTGCCGTAGGTTTGGTAAAAAAGATGCACTTGACCATTGACAACCAGGGCGGCTGGTGCGGCAAGTCCTTTTTTTTCATACTCGCTGGCTGGAGTGACTTCACCTACTTTATGCCATTTGTGCAAATCTTTACTCTCGGCAATCCCTACGCCCCAACCCGGGATTGGATTGGATTGGTCCAGATAGGCAGGAATGGAATAGTACATCAAATAGCGGCCCTGGAATTTGATCACATGAGGATCTTTCGCAAAGGGAATGCCAATGCGGGAAGTATCGCCAAATATCATTTTTGGCATTTTGGCCGCTGCCTTTTTTTGCCCAAATGATTCAAAGGATAGGCAAGGTAGCAGTAATAAAAGCAGGAGGACTTTGTAATTCATCTTTAGTGTTTTTGTTTTAGAAGCTGTTCGCAACATGAATTCCAACAACTTCCAAGACAAATTTAACTTTTCGGCGTAAGTTTCACGATGACTTTGATATTTCCTGTTTGATTGGGCAAACGAATCATCAAGCGGGAATGGCCAGTGTTCAGTTTTTCAGGGGCTTTTTGTACGGCGGATTCAACGCTGAATTCTGCGCCCTGAGGTGAAACAACCTCCACTTCCAGTGTACGCGTGGTAATCGTGGCATTTCGCAAAATGGCCTTTCCTCCTTTCTGAACTTCAATGCTATTAGCGGTCATCATTCCCCATGCCACTTCTGTATTCTTGGTCAAAATAAACTCATCCTCAATCAAAAAAGCACTGCGTTTGTTGATCAAACTCACCTTGCGGGTACTTTTGCTGGAGAAGTTGCGGTAAGCATCCGTCAAGTCGAGCGTAGCGGAAGGATTTGCCTGATTGAGGTCGGTTTGAATAAATTTTGCAGTGGCTAGCTCGTACTGGTTTTGATTCCCCAACAAGGGAACATTGTGGCTGAACGAGTTGAGTCGGTAATAAGTCCAACGTTTGCCGCCGACGCCCATGGTCCAGTAACCAGGCAGGTTGTAATCGTCGGAGCCCAGGTCTTTGGCCCAACGCACCCCACCTGCTTCCAACTCAAAATTGCCCAAATCGAGATGGGAGTGTTCCGAACCATTTACTCCACCTTTGATGCCTAGCCAAAGTGCGTTTGGATCGTTCCATGCCGAGCGGAAGGTGACCACCTCTACCTTGCCCCGAAAATATTGGTCGAGGGTGCGAGCTGTGGTTGTACTATTTGGGGCTTGATACCAAAGCACCGCCAGGGGATGAGCCAGTAAGTTGCGCGCTTTGATGACCTCGTGGTAATAGTTGGAAATATTTGGATTGTTGTAGGTTTTGGCTAAAAACAGGAAAGCAGGAGAGGCATCCGAGCGGCTATTTTCACCAGCATCGGCAAAATTGAGGAAACTGTAATTAGGCGAAGCACAAATCATAGGCACCAAACCCGTTTCGCGCAAACCCGGATATTGTTCCAACCCTTGCATATTGCCTTTGGCCGTTTGCAGGGCAGCCATGCCATAGCACAGGTACTCGGTGGCGTAGCTCCAATAGGCTGGGCCTTCGTACCACAAGCCGTCGGGTGCATAGTTTTTGAGGGCGACAGAAAGGTTGCTGATGGCTTTGGGAACCAGTTCCTGGGCATAAGTTGGGTCGGTTTCAGCCAATGCCAATGCCCCTACGATCAAGCCAGCGTTGCAGACCTGATTCCAGTTGTTTTCGGCTTTGTTCCACCACTCGCCACCACGCTTCTGGTATTCATTCAGGCCATGTTTTTTCATGCCTTCCCGCAGGATTTCGCGGTCAGCTTTGCTTAGGTCCTGGTACAACCAGTCGTACCCAATCGCGACCCCATGCAGCATTTCTGCCACATCCAAAAAATGGGAGGGGTTCCAATCCGAAAAGGCACAAACGGCTTTGAGGTTGTTGACCGCAGCACTTAAATATTTTTCGTCCCTGGTAAAACGATAGGCAAAAGATAAGCAATAAGAGCGAATCAACAACTCCCGGCTCACCGACAAGAGGCGTGGCCCGGTAAGTACTCGCTCCAATAGTGGCTTGGTCGCATAGGTATTGGCTCTACTCAAACAGGCATTGATGTATTGATCGAGGAGGGGATCAGTTTTGCGCAATTGTTTGATTTCCTCCAGGCGATTTTCCTGTAAAATCAAACGGGGGTGATTCTTTTTGACATCGGAGAGCCAGCCTGTGAGCTCTACGGGTTGCGGGGCGGGTGCCGGGGTTTTGATGCAGGAAAAAAAACTCAGCAGGGCGAGCAGGGTTAAGGAGTACCACCTTTTGCAGGGATAGGAAATTGTGGACATGGCTTGATATTTAGGGCTGAACGGGAAATTCAAAACCCCTTTTCAAAAGTTTCAACTTTTGAAAAGGTCACTATGCAACATATTGCGCTGAATGCGAATGTTTACGCAGTCGACCTTTTCGAAAGTCCGAAACTTTCGAAAAGGGGCTGTAGATTGGCAAAAAAATCTAGAAAAAAGCCCCTCAAGATGTTTGAGGGGCTAAAGTGCTTACCATCCTTGATTCTGCTTCAGGGAAGGATTTAAACCAATTTCGTTGATGGGCAAGGGCCAGAGGTAATCTTTTTCAGGATTGAACTTGCGGAAGTTGGCATCCTGCACCAAAATGAAGTTGTCAGGTGTGAGCTTCACGGAAGTAGCGGTACCATATTCGGACTTGAAGAAAAAATTGCCCAAAATGGGTTTGACCAATTCCACTTCTGCCGTTTTCCAGCGCATCAGGTCCCAGTAACGGAAGCCCTCCAGTGCTAATTCTACCCGACGCTCACGGCGCAATTCGGTACGCATATCAAGGCCATTATCGTTGACAAAAGCATTGCTCAGTTTGGCAATTTTGCCCCGGGTGCGCAACAAGTTGACACTCAGTTCCAGGTCAGCATCGCTGATGCTTCCTTCCAGCTCAAACTTTGCTTCAGCATAAATCAATAATACTTCGGCATAACGGATCAAAATGCCATCGATGTAGGAGCGCTGGTTGGTCCAGTCGTCGATGTTGAAATATTTGCGAGGGCAAAATCCGGTAAAATTGAAGACCAGGGGTGCAATGGAAAAGACCGGATTGGAGCCAATATAGGCATCACCTCTTTTCATAATCGTTGCCGAAAGGCGCTCGTCCCTTTTGGCGAATACATCGATGGAAGCAACAGGTGCTGTGTACAATGGTGACTTGGTAATTGGTAATCCATCGGTCATCAAATAAGAATCAACCAAACTTTTGGTAGGGCTGGCTGAGCCATTTTCCAGGTTGCGTGCAGAGTTGTGGTTCAATACATTGTCGGCCAAACTGACCCCGTACTTGCGGACCAGGATGTTCTCCTTGTTGCTTGGGCCTTCGCCAGCGAGCTGAAAGAGGTTGTAATAATTGCCAAACAGACCGTGCTCCTTACTGTCGATTACCGCCTTGGAAGCAGTTACCGCGAGGGCCAGGTGTTTGTTGGGCTCTCCGTAGCCATGAAATTTGGATCGAGTACCTTCAAACAGGGCAACTCTGGCTTTGAAAGCCAGCGCAGCAGTATTTGAAATACGGCCATATCCGGCTGCACCCAAAGCTTTTGGGGTGGGTAACTTAGCGGCGGCAAAATCCAGGTCCTTGTAAATGGCTTCAACCACTGCCTCACGGGTAGCCGCCGGGGCTTCCAGCTCGGGTGAATTTTCCTTGAGCGTAGTCAGAATCAGTGGAACACCACCGTACCGTTGCAACAAGGAAAAATAGGCCCAAGCCCTGAAAAATTGCGCTTCACCAATGTAACGATCAATAGTGGCAGCAGAAACGCCAGTCGCAGCAGCCTGAGGCCCTTTTGCGATGATGTTGTTTGCGGCCCGAATCAAACGATAGGGGTTGTTGTAACTGCCGTCGGTAGCAGGTGCAATCCGGGAGCCATCACTGATGCTATTGGGGGCACGGGCATAGGTTTCGTCCGACCAGTTGTCGTCGGTGTTGGGTAGCCCAGGCAAAAATGTATACAAGTAGTTGGCCGCTGCGGTCAGATCGGCTTCGGTTTTCCAAAAGGCAGGGTCGCTCAATTGGGTCTCCGGCAAACGATCCACGTCGCAAGCATTAAACATGCTCAGGGCAAAAAGCAGGATGAAAAATTTAAACGTATTTCTCATGGTCGAAAAAGCTTTAGAACGTCAAAAAATGGGATTAGGGGCAATAAAAAAATGAGTACTTATTTTTGCCCCACTACTTAAAATGACAGGTTCAGGCCCATGGCGGCAGTGGCAAAAAACGGATAATCGTTTTCCACTCCACTTCTTTGCTCAGGGTTGAAGTAGTCGTTAAAGATGCCCAATTTCGATACCGTGAACAGGTCTTGTCCAGTGAAGAAAATTCTGGCCCGAGACAATTTGACCTTTTTCAACAAACCAGCTGGTAGGGTATAACCAACCTGAATGTTTTTCAAACGGGCGTATTGCCCATTCATGATCCACTTGTCGGATGGCAGGTAACGGTAAGCACCCTGCAGGTATGGACGAGGGAAGGCGGCATTGGGATTTTCCGTTGTCCAGTAGTCGCGGTGGAGGGCCAGCGGTTGTTTCCAGGACTGAGAAAGGGGCTGAAGCGCTTCGCCGTTGGGCAAGAAGTTACGCTTGCCAACCCCTTGAATGAAGGCTGAAAAATCGAAACCTTTCCATTGGAAGCCCAAATTGACGCCAAAAGTGTAACGGGGCTGATCGGTACCCAGGATGACGAGGTCACCAGGATCTTCGGGAGAACCTTTGCCTACAGTGAGTTTGCCGTCGCCGTTACGGTCTACAAATTTGATATCCCCAGGGCCGGTGCGGCTATCCTGGAAAGCATGTGCCGTGACTTCATCCGCATTCTGGAAATAGCCGTCAGAGAGGTAGCCCCAGAAGGTGTTGAGGGGGTATCCTTCCAATAAACTTACCGACCCGGCATTCAATACCCGGCGGCCAGCATAACTAATGAGTTCGTTTTGGTTGTCGGATATGTTCAGGCCGATGTTGTAGTTGAAATGGTCACCGATTTTATCGCGGTAAGTCAACTCGGTTTCCCAGCCCCAGGATTTCAGCTCCCCATTGTTGATGCGGGGTGTACCCACTCCAAAGGTTGCTGGCAACTGGAGAGGAGTAAGCATGTTCCGGTTGAATTTTACATAGTAGTCAGCGCTGATTTGCAGGCGATTTTTGAACAAACCGATGTCAAGGCCCCCGTTGCTCGTTTCGATGGTTTCCCAGGAGAGTTCAGAGGAGGGAACTACGTTTTCAAAGAAGTAAGAAGTACGTGCTTCGGTTCCACCAAGGACCAAACCAGAACCTCTGCTGAGTAAGCTAAGGTAATCGTACAATCCTATCCCCAGGGCATTGCCCAAACGACCCCAGGACGCCCGGAGTTTGAAACCGGAAAAGATCGGCAATGCTTTATTGAACCAAGTTTCTTTGTGCAGATTCCAGCCAGCGGAAGCAGAAGGGAAAGTTTTGACGCGCAAGCCCGGTGCCAAGCGTGAACTTTCATCTACCCGAATGGTGGCTTCCAGCAAATACTTGTCGTCAAAGCTGTAATTGAAGCGACCAAAATAGGACTGGAAGGCAAAAGTATTGATGGTTTCGCTGTTGGACTTGGTCAGGTCGTTCCCGAGGTTGAGGGTCGGGCGGTCGTTGCTGACCAAAGAATTGGAGGAGGTGGTTACCCCTTCAAAACGGTTGTTTTCCCATTGGTAACCCGCCAATACGTGGATTTTATTTTTGCCCAAAGCCAAATCGTAATCGGCCAGGTATTGCAGGTTGGTGTTTTGGGTAACTTCGTTGGTGCGACTAAAGTTGTTTGGATTGTTCAGGTAAAAAACCGGACTAAAACGCCCCCACAACTCAACCGTACGGGCGAACAATTCTCTTTGTCCCAGGCGGTATTGTTGACCCACCACCGCTTTTAACTTCAAACCTTTGATAAAATTGGCTGCGGTGAAAGTAAATACCCCATCAAAAAAGTTGCGATCAACATTGTTGTAGCCGCCCTCTTTCAACAAAGCATAGGTATTGTTGGCAGAAGAACCCGCGCCACCATTCAAGCGGCCTTCTGGCGTGAAAATGGGATACCGCATCCGCAAACGATAAACCTGGTACACCAGGCCTTGTCCATCCGCACCGGTTGATGGCGCTTCCTGTTTTTGCAAGGTGTAGGCAATGCGCGAATCCAGGGACAAATGTTTAGTCAACTGGGTACCCAGGTTGATGCGCAGGTTATAACGATCCAGGCGGTCCGGCCCCACTTTGAAAGTACCTTGTTTGCCATAATAGCCCAGAGAAATCAGGAAGTTGGTTTTGTCGGTGCCCCCTCTGGCCGAGAGGTTGTGCGTTTGCATGGGGGTGTAATCCCGAATCACCTGACTAATCAAATCTTCCTGGTTGTAAAAAATGTAACGGGTGGTGTCGCTCGGATTGATTACATAAGGAATTCCGTCGCGGATGCGCTGCAACTCCTGCTCATTGTATTCAGGGCCTGATCCTGCATTTTTGCGGGCCAGGTTGGCATATTCCGCTTCTTCCAGCAAGGGCATCCTTTCGGGTACATTGAGTGCCCAATCGGCCCCAATTTGATTGGAATATTCAAAAATGGTTTTGCCTGATTTGCCTTTTTTGGTGGTGATCAAAATGACTCCACCTGCGGCTTGAGCACCGTATATGGCGGCAGCAGCGGCATCCTTGAGCACACTGATGTTTTCGATGTCGTTGGGATTGAGCGTTTGCAGGGTAAAACTGGACACGGTAACCCCGTCCACCAGAATCAGTGGGTCCACATTGCCATTGGCTGAGGTGGCTCCCCGGATTTGAATGCCGATGCCTTCATTGCCGGGTTGGCCGGTTCCGCGTGTAATGATGAGGCCTGAAGCCAGTCCTTGTAAAGCGTTGGCTACGTTAGCCACTGGTCGGTTTTCAATGGCTTTGGAGTCGATGGTTGAAACGGCGCCCGTAAGGTTTTCTTTCTTTTGGGTGCCGTAACCCACTACTACGACTTCATCCAATGCTTTGGTATCGATTTTGAGTGCAACATTGAGCACACTGCGGTTGCCAACCAGTACTTCCTGTGGCTCATAACCGATGTACGAAAAGACCAGCACTACATTGCCATTGGGAATGCTCAGGGTGTAATTGCCATCGGCATCAGTTACGGTGCCCTGGGTTTGGGATTTGACAAAAATACTCACACCAATGAGGGCTTCGCCATTTTCATCGGTTACTTTCCCCCTAATCGACTGGTCAATGGATTGTACTTGAAGTTCACTTGATTTTGGTTGGAGGGTAGGTACAAAACCAAGTTCTACTTTTTCTTTTTTGAGCAAAATACGGTTGTCTGCCACCAGGTAACTTACCGCCATGGGTTTGAACAACTCCTTCAAGACGGTTTCGAGTTTTTTATTCGCGACCTTGATGTTGACTTTCAAATTGGTATTGATAGCACTTGAACTGTAGATAAATCGTACGTCGGTTTGTTTCTCGATCAGATTGAGTACTTTTTTCATCCCCAGGTCATCAGCCTCGATCGAGACGGACCTGTTCAGTACATCTTGTCCCACAGTATGCCCGAAGGCCACACTGGAAAAGATGAAGCAGAGTAAGATCTGATGGAACGAGATTCTCATAAGCTCCCATAGGATTTTCGGAATTCGTAAATTTTTCTTCATAAATTGGACTGTTTTAAAGTTGACAATGACATTAAAACCGAGTGTACTATCGTTGTGCAAGAACGGGGCTTGAGGCGCCAACCAAAAGCCAGTAGTACACGGCAAGCCGACAATGCGCCAACATTGTCGGCTATTTATTTTCAGTTAATTACAACTGCTGCCTAAAATAAATACGGTGCTTCCCCTGATTTCAAATTCTGCATTGATGCTGCCACATATAAATGCCAATTGCTCCTGCAAACTCAGGCCATTTAAATCTCCGGTAAACGCACAATTTCGAATACTTGGATTGACGATGACAATCTCCACGCCATAAGCGCTTTGTAATGTGCCAGCCACTTTTTCCAAGGTGCTTTCATCGAATTGGAAATTGGATTTTGGAAGGTCCGCAATGATCAACTGTGGCCGATCAACAATACCCTGACGAATGGTTTTGAGATCGGTATCAAAAATGACCTTTTGGTTGGGTGTCAGAATCACCCCGTTGAGTTTTTGGGTTTTGGGTGTTTCCTGAGCATATACCGACACCCGGCCGGTAAGTACCGAGACCTCGATTGTTTTTTGACCAACTTGTGGTTTAATGCGAAAGCTGGTGCCTAAAACTTCGGTGACCAAATTCCCGGAACGCACCAAAAAGGGGATTTTGGGATTGCGGGCAACTTCAAAAAAAGCTTCCCCCTCCAATTGTACTGCTCTTAATTGTTTGCCAAAATTGGCATCCAACACCAGACTGGCATTGGGTTCCAGGTGAACGATACTCCCATCTGACAACTTAACTACTTTGGTCTGGGTAGCAGTATTTTTATGGACCTCTAGGTCTTGACTGGCTGTAGTAGAAGGAGATGAATGATTGAACCAAAAATAACTTGCCCCAAGGATCAACAATACCGAAGCTGCGGCCAACCACCGCCACCAGAGTTGTTTGGATTTGCTTTGGAGAGTATCCAAATGGGTTTTGGCCAAGAGTGTTTCCCAATTTTTTTCTAAAAAGGCGGCTTTTTGTACGGGATCAACGGTTTCAGGTACCGTTTTTGAAACATCCTCCAATTCGGCATACCATTGGTCGAGCAATGCTCTTTCTTCGTCAGAGCATTCACCATTGAGGTATTTTGCCAATAAAGCCTGATATTTTTCCTTGCTCATGCTTGTCTACCAAGTTATATACCTGCTTAGACGGGCGCGGAATTTTTTTCCCTAAATGGGTTAGACGGTTTTTTTAAAAAAATTAAAAAGCAAAAAATACATTTAAAATAGGATGTATGCGAGTAAAGCCATACCGTAAGTATTGAATTCGCTGAGGTGCTGTCGCAAATAGGTGGTGGAGCGTGAGAGGTGGTATTCAATAGCCTTTTCGGAAAGATTGAGTTGAGCAGCGATTTCGCGAATGGTCAAACGTTC
Organism: Haliscomenobacter sp.; assembly: GCF_965225875.1. Classification (GTDB taxonomy): domain Bacteria; phylum Bacteroidota; class Bacteroidia; order Chitinophagales; family Saprospiraceae; genus Haliscomenobacter. Next base: position 4,242,496 of record NZ_CBDDBS010000002.1, read on the forward strand.
GAAGCGGTTGAGCAAAAAGATTTGCCGGGTTTTCTCGGGGAGTTCGGCCAGCGCTTTTTGTAATGCTTCGGTCAATTCATTGAAATAAACCATGTCCGTGGTGGCCATGATTTCAACTGGAAAATATTGTTTGAGTGAATCCAGGTAATGTTCCTCCTGGATGTTGCGTCGAATGTAGTCAATGGCCAGGTTTTTGAGTGAAACCTGCAAAAAAGCATTCAAATTGATGATGCGCAGGGTGGCGCGTTTTTGCCAAAGCATTACAAATAACTCCTGAGCAAGTTCTTCGGCCACTTCTTTCCGATTCAGTTTGCGGAAGGCAATGCTGTACATCTTGTACCAGTAACGATCGTACAATTCTTTAAAAGCCAACTTGTCATCGGCTTTCAATAAACTCAACAGATCTGCATCGGAATGTGCCTTTAGACTCATTGCTGGCGATTTATTTGATGTAGGCAGTACTTATTTTTGTTGTTGATCTTTTGAGTTTCAGGTAAAAAACTTCACAAAATAAGACGTTGGAATCTCCGGAAACCCTGACCGAAGAGGTAAAAATGAATTCCAGGGTATTTAGAATTACTCTGGATAGAAATGTAACCGATTTCTGAATCAAATACATAAACACAATCTTTTCCGAATTAGGCCCAATATTTAAACCCAGCTTAACCTGATCTAAGGGCATAAAACATTGATTTTAAGTAATTTTAACTTTGAAGCTTTGTAATTCTCGCCCCACATAAGGAGGTGTGCAGGCTATTTTAAATTTTCATAGAAAAACAATGCAACCGATTTCATAAATTAAAAAGGATACCTATCTTTGTATTTGCCGACGAATATTTGGTGATTTTTATTTAAACAAACAAACAATGCGAAACAAACAAAGAACATTTCCAGGACTAGCTGGCCTGAGAAGATTTAGCATGCTAATGCTGGTTTTCTTAGGCTTAGTTGGTTACGCTCACGCTCAAGATGTGACAGTCAGTGGAACGGTTACCTCAAAAGATGGGAATGAGCCACTTACCGGGGTAAGCATTTTACTCGTAGGTAGCAGCCGTGGTGCTGTTACGGACATCGATGGGAAATATTCCATCACAGCGCCTACCAATGGTACCCTGAAATTCAGTTACACAGGATATACTGAACAGACCGTTGCAATCAATGGTCAAACGACTTTGAACTTAGTGCTGGAAGTCAACACTTCCGTGTTGAATGAAGTGGTCGTCGTGGGGTATGGTACCCAGGAAGCAAAAGATGTAACAGGAGCTGTGACTAAAATCAAGTCGGAAGTACTCAAAGAAGTTCCTGCTCCTAACTTGATCGCACAACTGAAAGGGCGTACGGCTGGTGTTTCGATTGTAAACAATAGTTCTACACCGGGGGCAGCGGGTCAGATTCGGATCCGGGGAAACCGTACCTTGACCACCAACTCTGGCTCCAGCGATGCGTTGGACGGTCCGCTGATCGTAGTAGACGGGATCCCTTATGGTGGCAGCATCAACGATTTGAACCCTGAAGACATTACGAGTCTCGATATCTTGAAAGACGCCTCTGCAACCGCTATCTACGGCTCACGTGGTGCGGGAGGGGTCATCTTGGTGACTACCCGCCGGGGCAAAAGTGGTAAAGCTGTGATCACCTATGATGGGTTCCATGGTTTGACCAATATTATGTCCAAGTACAACGTCATGAATGGGGCGGAATATGCCCAATTCAAAAGCGATGCTGCTGCTTACAACCGTTCCAGTTGGCCCAGCAGTGCGGGCACCTCTTCCTACCTCCTCACCCAGCAGGAAAAAGATGCCTTGGCTGCGGGAGTATCCACCGATTGGCAAGATTTGATTTATCGTACTGGTTCCAACTCCAGCCACTTGCTGAGTTTGAGTGGTGGTAGTGAAAGCACCCAATACGGGTTGAGTGGCGGTTATTACCGGGAAGATGGGGTTATTCCCAATCAGAATTTTGAACGTTTCTCACTCCGTACGACCATTGATCACCGGATCAGCAAAAGTTTAAAAATCGGGCTCAACACCATGAATACCCTTACCTACTCGAATACGGTAGGTGGTGGTGGTGTGCCCAGTGGTTTGGTGCGTTTGACTCCGCTGGCTTCACCTTACAATGCAGATGGTACGGTAAACCTCAATCCAGCCATCGGTTCGATCGATGCAGCGGCGGTTAGTCCACTTACCCTGATCACCAAGGCCAATTCCTTATTGGCCAACAACCGCCGACTCAGAACCTTCAACAGTTTGTACGCCGAATTGAAAATCGTGGAAGGATTGCGTTACCGCTTCAATGCGGGTCTGGATTTCAGACAGGACAATGGCAATGGTTATTCCGGGCCTTTGACCTATGTCAATACATCGGTGGTACAGTCTTCTTCGAATGCCGAAGTGAACAACGCCGAAGCTTGGTCGTACAACTTCCAGCACCTGTTGTACTACGATAAAGTGTTTGCCAAAAAACACAAACTCGGTATAACTGGTTTGTTTGAAGTAACCAAAGACCACAACCAGAGAAGTCAGTTTAACGTAACGGGTATTCCCGCGGATTACATTGCCAATGCCAACTTCGCCTTAGCGGCTGGGCAGCCAACTGCTACGGGTTCATTCTCCGAAACAGGCTTATTGTCGTTCATGGGCCGGGTAAACTACAGTTTTGCCAGTAAGTATCTTGCAACCCTTACCTTCCGCCGCGACGGTTCTTCTACACTTTCTCCAGGCTTTCAGTACTTCAATTACCCCGCCGTGGGCTTGGGCTGGACCGTAACAGAGGAAGGTTTTATGAAAAACATAAAAGCGATCTCCAACCTCAAAATCAGAGGGGGCTGGGGTATTTCCGGTAACCGCAACGTAGGTGCATACGCCACTTTGGGTGGTTTGAGCGCAGGGTACTACAATTTTGGCCAAAGCACCGCCGGACAACAACTGGCCTACCTGGTGACCAGCTTGCCTAGCTCAACGCTGAGTTGGCAATCCACCGACCAGATTGATTTGGGTTTGGAATTTGGCTTGTTCAATGACCGCATCACGGGTAGTGTCGATTATTACCATCAAAAAACGAAAGACATCTTGTTGTCGGTACCACTTCCTGCTAGTAACGGTGCCTCTTCCACCCTGCAAAACCTGGGTAGAACCGAAGGCAAAGGTTTGGAAGTGATGATCACGACCCAGAATATTCAAAAAACCAATGGATTCAACTGGAGTACCGACTGGATTTTCTTCTTCAACCGGGAGAAAATCACCCAATTGACTACACCTACCGAATTGGAAAACAAAGGCGCTGGCTGGTTTGTGGGTCAACCATTGACGGTGATTTATGACTACAAAAAAGTCGGCATCTGGCAGTTGCAAGACTCCATCAATGAGCAGATCAAGAAACAAACTGCCCCGGTACAATATCCCGGCCAAATTCGGGTAGAGGACGTTAATGGAGATGGTAAGATCGATGCCAACGACCGTCAAATCCTGGGCAATTTCCAACCGCAATGGGAAGGCGGCCTTACCAACCGCTTCAGCTACAAAGGTTTTGACCTTTCAATTGTCATCTACGCCAGAATGGGCATGAAAGTATTGGCACCCCACCTCACTGCCGATGGTGGTGGCAACGGCTTTCCTTTCTTCAACCAAAGCCGGGTTAACCAGCTCAAGGTGGACTACTGGACCCGGTCCAACCCAACCAATGCCTTCCCGGCGCCGGATGCGGGTACGGACCGTTTGTTATTTGGTTCTACCCTCGGGTACCAGGACGGATCCTTCATCAAGTGCCGCAGCATCAACTTTGGGTACCAACTGCCAAGCAGTTTGATGAGTAAAATGGGCCTCGCTTCGGCAAGAATTTACCTGAATGCAACCAACCCATTTGTGATCTATTCTCCATTTGTGGATGCGGGCTTTGGTCCTGATCCTGAAGGCAATGGATATGGTGGTGGCGTGGCTCCAACTGGTGCTGGTGACGTAGGTGCTCCTGCACGCCAAATTAGTGTGAACCTGAATAACCCTGCTTTTAGACAGTTCACCTTCGGCCTGAATTTGAAATTTTAAACTCAAAAACGAATTGACATGAAACTAAAATATAAACTTTTACCCGCAGTACTTGTACTGTGTGCATTCATAAACAACGGTTGCCAGGGCATCCTGGAAGAGAACCCTAAGGCGGCCATTGTACCCTCCTTTTTCAATAGCCCTTCCGGTGTGTTGGGGGGTATTGCCGGGGTGTACAACGACATCCGCAACGCATGGGGAACAGAGGGGTTTACCAATGAAATGATGGCGGGTACAGATGAACATTTGGCCGGAGCAAGTGCCAGTGGGATTCAACTGCACAACTACAACGGGCTCAACGGAACCAACTTTGGGGCCGCCTGGAATATCGCTTATACCGACATCAATACGCTGAACGGAGTTTTGGAATACGGTCAAACCATCGATCTTCCCGATGCAACCCGCAAGCAATACCTGGCTCAAGCCAAGTTTTTGCGCGGCTTCTGGTATTTTTACCTGGTGCAAACCTTTGGTGACGTGCCTTTGAATACCAAGTTCATTACAGTGCCTTCACAAGCTGCTTCGCGTCAGCCCGCAGCACAAGTTTACGAACAAATCATCAAGGATTTGACCGAGGCTGCGACGGATTTACCCGACAAACCCACCGCTCCTTTTATCGACAAAGCTGCTTGCAAGCCAGTGGCACAGTTGGTATTGGCTAAAGCATATTTGACCAGAGGCTGGTTGACCAACAGCCAGGCAGATTTTACCCAGGCATCGACCATCTGCGCGGATATCATTGCCAAAAAAGCCACTTATGGGCTTGATCTTTGGGCGAACTATGGCGATGCTTTTGTTCCTGCGAATGACTATGGCAAAGAAACCATGTTTGTGAGTGATCACTCCAAAGACCCCAAATATGGCTATTACACCGTAGGTGGTGGTGCCTCGGGTGGTGGAGCGCAAAACCTTACGCCTTGGTTTACGAATTGGAACTATCCCAATCTTGGCGTCAACTCTTTCAAAAATGCTGCCGGGAACCTGGTCAATAATGGCACTGCCACGATGATTCGGGACTCTTATTACGGTCGTCCATACATTCGGATTCGCCCCAATAGCTACAAATGGCCCTCAGGCCCTAATGCCGGGAAAAGTTATTTTCTGGATCAGGCCTTTGTGAACCGCAACGTTGACTCTCGTTTTGAAAATACCTTTTATACCGTCTGGATTGCGAACAAGGAAACAACCAATGCTCAGAATGCTGCCAACAACAGCCGGGGCATTCCTACGTATACCCTGCGCGCAAACATAGATACGGCCATTTGGATGCCGGATTACGAAGTGGCAGGTGCACCACAGTTTGTTGGAACCAGACCTTTTAAGGGCACGGTTATCCCACCCAGTCTTTGGAACAATACCTATTTCCCTGCGGTGAAGAAGTTTATGGACCCCAGTCGTGGTGCGAACTTTAACGACCCATCCTCCAGACCTGTGGTGATCTACCGCTTTGCGGATGTGTACCTGACCGGGGCGGAAGCAGCGTTCAAAGCTGGTCAAACCACCGCAGCTAAGGATTTGCTCAATGCCATCAGAAGGAGAGCCGCTTTCCGCCCAGGCAACACTGCGGAGCAAAATGCAGCTGCGGCAACGGCCATGGAAATCAAGGAAGCAGATGTTACACTTGATTTTATCCTGGATGAACGCACTCGTGAGTTTTATGGCGAATGGCAAAGATGGCACGACCTGGTGCGTACCCGTTCTTTGGTGCGTCGGGTAAAAGATTGGAACCCTGAGGCTGGTGCAAACATTAAGGATTTCCACATGCTGCGCCCAATTCCTCAAGCGCAGATTGATAGAGTGGTTGAAGGGCCAAAGTTCCCTCAGAATCCGGGGTATTGATGTGAGTATTTGGATTTTTGATTTTTAAGGTATGGCACTTCAGAAGGTAATGTCTTTTGGGGTGCCATATTTTTTTTATGGTTTCTGGTCCAACTGAGCGAGTACCCGGATAGGGAGCACTCGAATAAGGTATTCGCTCAGTTTTGGGTGTGAGGGTTAACCATCCGATGTGTTTTCGTTAACCCAATTCAAAAGCTGTCTGCTGACTTGTTCGTTCTTGTAAAACCAATCTGTGCTTTGGATACGGAAAAAACGCCAACCAGCTCGCTCTAGGATTAACTGCCGAGCGATGTCCTCTTGGATTTTTTTGATTCCTGAATGGAAGGTCACTCCGTCGCATTCTATTGCAAGTTTTTTATTGTTTTTTATCAATGCAAAATCAATCTTATATTTTCCAATTTCAAATTGAGGATAAACATAATCCCCAAGATTGTGATCGCAGAGAAATATGCAAACTGTTTTTTCAAAATCACCAGAATTCCCATCCACTTGATCGCATAATTTTTTATTATTTCCTGTTGGCAAAGGATTGATTTTGCCAACATAATAATCAATTAGCTTTTTGCGGTAGCAATCAGGGTTCATTATCGCGATCGCTTCAGGGTGAATACTATGAATAAGGACTGATTTTTCTTTCGCACGACTAGCTGCAACATTAAATATTCGCATAAAAATTTCAGCAGCAACTGCTTGTGGTGGTTTGATTTTTTGATCGTGCTCATTAATGCTATGACTTGCTGTGATAGTTAGAAACATGATATCCCGTTCATCTCCTTGAAACTCTCTTGAAGTACCGATTAGTAATTCCAGTTGATCAGCATAAAAACTTATTAGCTCATTCTGTGCAATTTGTTTGATTAATAACTTTTGATGCTTCGTATTTGAACTGTCTAAGGTTAAAATGCCAATAGTTGGCAATTGCTTTAATTCTTGCCTTTGGTAAGCAAAAATATAGTTCTCAATTTGATCAATAATCTTCGAGACGATTAACGGCTTAGCTTCATCTAAAAAATTGTCCTCAACATAATGAATTTCTGTAGGTTCACCATAAGGTTTTTCGGTAGCTGTTTTTAGTGAAACTATGTTGTTGTTATAAATATAGCGGTTTGAAAAGCCAATGATTTCAGGCAAGCATCTAAAATGTTCTCTCAACGTGGCAATGTTTGGGTAAATAATTCCACTTAATGTATATATGCTATTTTTTATGTCAAATTGAACTTTATGAGGATGCGAAATTAGATGCCGGTCAAGCAATTCGTTTATTCTATCGATTTGGAAAAAGTTGGGATTTGGTACGACAGAAGTTTGATTTTCATCCCCAACAATTAATGCTTTTTTACAGCGAAAAATCAGATTTAAACTACTGATATCACACTGACTTGCTTCATCAATAATTAAGATGTCAAATTGAGCCGGAGTGGCGTCAGGAAAAAAAGTAATAGCGGTGTCTTGTTGCATAATCCAAACTGGCACAGCTCCTTTAGCTACTTGCATGTTTGCGATTGCTGAAGCCCTATCTCTTTGTGCATTAATCCCAGTTCCTTGCCCTATTTTAATTAAGTCATTTAACCAAGCACTTAAAGCGGTTTTTTGAAGATCAGATACTTTCTTGGATTTATGATACCAGGTTTTATAAGCAATCAATTTTGTGGTCTGCCTTTGTATGGTTTGCTTGATCGTATGCAAATCACCAAATAGCTTTGATGAATGCTTGGTATGCTCTGTGATGGAGGCAAGGAAATTATCTATTTTTATGAAGAACAAATCCCGCTCAACCGCATTTGGGTCAATGACTGTAAAATCTGAATCTTGACATGCGATTTTGATGAAATTCGAAGTTTTGGGTAGTGTTAAACTTATTTCTCTGAATAAGCTGTGAAATTCGGCTGACCTTTTTTGTTTTTCACGCTTTAATCGATAGGCTTCTAGGTTCATTTCGTAGCTCGCTCTATCTAAATTTTCAATATTACTTGCAATTTTAAAGGCAATTGGGTAGGGTGTTGCATGTTTTGTAATTCGGTTCCGTACTTCTTTTAAAAAGGCTGAAATAGCATAGTATTCTGCATAATAATGAAGATTTTCTAAATAAACCACTTTATCCTGTAAGTCAGAATCTGACACTTTAATAATTGGCAAGTTCCTGTCCTTAAGGAATTGGTTAAATGAGGTTATAAAGCCAGAAAAATGATCTAAGAAATCTAGTTCACTCAATGCTGATAAAATATTGGTTTGTTGAGGTAGTCCAAAGGTTTTTAGATAATTATTAAAAGTAATGGAAAGCTGTTTAAGATTCTTTCTTTTCGTGATTTCAATTTCTATGAGTTTAAACTGATCGAGATTGTTGGCAGGAATAAAGTTGACTTTGCAATCAAAAAAGCGCTTCAAATTTTTGTCTAGAAAAGCCTTTGCTATGGAGCCAAGATGAGCGGTGTTTCCAAACTTAACGATTAGCTGATTGATTTGTTGATGCAGGATTTCAGGTTCAAAACCTTCAAGAACAGACAAGTCTAGTTGATAAGACAATAACTGATCGTCAGCATGCTTGATCTGTGCCCTTAAATCCGCAAATTGTGTTAGAATATTCTTTAGCATTGGAAGATTAAAAGCTGAATGCTCGTATAAAATTGAGGTTATGGGCGAATTTTTGAACTGAGTCAGTTTTTCCTTAAAAATTGCGATTTCATGTTTCAATTTTTCATCAATGTATTCGGCTCTAACTTGGTCGTAGTCTTCGGGATTTATCTGAGCTGTTAGGTTTTGTAACTTGATTTCTAGTTTCCGCAATTCATTGACATCTAAAAACATATCATCATCAAGGAATAGGTAATCAACTAGATCAAAATCCTCAGGGTCTAATTCTTTACCAATCAAGGATAGCTCAGCCAGCTTTGATGAAAGCCCATCCGTATTTTTGTCAAAATCAATATCGTCCTTTATAATTTCCAAAAAATAATTTTCTAATTGCTCAAATCGAAAAAGAGACCACTCATAGGCTGTTCTATTTTCTAGTGCCCCGGAATATGGATTGTAAACCTTTAAAGGCTTAGCGTTGGCCTGAATTACTTCATAAATACGCTGCAATGTATCTGCATATTTTTTTTCAGATTGAAACAGATCGTTAAGTAATTCATCAACTTTTTCTTCTTCATATCTCTGCGCTAAATTTGCGATAATTGCATTAACGGAGGCTTTTAAACTTTCCTTCCCCTTTCCTTCATTGACAAAGGATACGGCTAAATCTTTTATCTCTTCTGGCAACTTTTCCTTTAACACACTTAATGCTTTAGCATTATGTGAGACAACAAGTATCGACTTTCCCTCTGCAACAAAATGGGAAATTAAATTAGCAATAGTATGGCTTTTACCTGTACCAGGAGGCCCTTTTACGGTTACTGCGTCTTGTTCATATAGACGTCTTGCTATTTCAAGTTGTTCATCGTTGTAGGGAAGAGGAAAGAGGAAACGTGGGTGCGACCTTTTCTCTACATTCTCAAAAGATTTATGACCATTGTTTCCATTAATATGAATGGTGCCGGGCAACTCGCCAGGCTCAAGGGAAAAGAGTTTTTTGAAAAAGTCAGGTATTAAATGCAACTCCTCGTTTGCCTGTAATTCATTGATTTTGGTAATGATATTGCCTGCGTCATTTGATGTTATAATTTGGTTTTGAATAACTTTTGTCTGTATAATTGGCGAGAAACTAAAGGTTATCTGGTCATTAAGGGGAGCTTTTTGAAAGTCATAGATTAGGTTTTCCTCTCGGAAGAAAGAATATTCTTTTTGTGCAAACCCTTTTAATATTTCGAGACCTGTGTCGTAATAATCTGTTCTAATTAGCTCTTTGTCAAATACAAATTCGTGTGGAACAGTATTGAATTTATCAATCGCAAGTAAAATCTCTTTCTTTCGGCCTTCACGAACAAGACTAGGTTCATTAGCAAAATGCAGATCTAATAACCCAATAAAATTTTGCTCGCAAAAAACTTTCGTTGTAAATGTATCAAACTCTATTTTGATTTCATGATTCTTCAGTGTCATTCTAAGAGGTGCATGAAATAAGAAGTTGCGATAGTTTTGATCACCAATTTTGCCGTTTACCAAGCCAAATGAAATGTATAACTTCTTGTTTTCCTTACCTCTTAATTCATAGTGAAGCGTATGTAATGCGTCATAAACTTTGTTTATTTTTATTGGGATTTCGTTGACACTATAATATTTTTCAAATTCAAGTTTAAACTGTATAGCAATCTTTACTCTAGCCGGATCACTTTCAAAGGCGACTGTTGTTTTCTTTTCTGATTTTTTTACAATCACGCCATTACTTCCTTCTACCCATCCTACAAGCGATTCTGGTAGCTTAACTTCATCAAACAATGAAGATGTATTTTTCTAGATGAGCTCGAAAGCCTGCATCCTTTGTTCAGAATCTTCAAATTTTTCAAGTAACTCCAATTCCTTTTTAAAGGTTATTATTGGAATAGTAGTTGAACGATCAATTTTAACCCATTTGGCCAATTCGATAGGGGTTTTCGGTTCCTGGTTTATGGATATTCGCTTTATTTTCAATAAGTAATCCAAGGAATTGTCAAAATTCAAACTGAATTCTTCCAATTGTTTTTGTTCGCTTTGTTTTGCAAGGCTTAAAAGAGCCCCAATTTCCCAATAATTAACCTCCAAACTTTTTGCGTTACCAGATTCTTTGTCAAATTCAAAGCATGAATCTGTGATATTGTACATATCTCTTATGTAAAGAAAGAGATTTTGCAATGGAGTTGTAGTAGTAGGTTGAGAGTACATATCCATGGGATTTTTTTTAATGGATCAGACTTTTCAATTAAACAAATTCATCAATTACACACTAGACTCTTAAAGAGATAGTTATAACATGAAACCGAAACAGAATAGGTGAAAGTTGGTGTGGTATGGTTGAAGCCTACTTTATATAATTTGTGTAGTTGTTGATGGCTAAATCAAAGTCACTTTAAATGCTCAATTGTAAACTTAACAATTAACTCAAAACTCTCCAAACCTTACTTGTTATTTTTTTAACCATAAACTTCCGGCTTCTGATCACAATAACCCAGGATTCTTTTGTTGCTAAAGTTAATTGTTCGATATTACTAACAGCCCTCATGTATTTATTTCTGATCAACCCGTTGTCTCAGTCTGAGTTGTAACTTTGACCTTAGAAGGATTAATTCCACTTTATCCGCCTTCCCGTCTTCATATCGCCTTCAAACAATAAGCATCCAAATAACTAATGATCGACCTAGTACCCGCGTTATTGACCCAAGCATTTTCTTCATGGCTAAGCTGAATGATGTCCTGACTTTTTACATTCCTGAAGCGCTCCAGTACCTCTTTCAAGCTTTCCAATTCCAGTTCCGTTAAATAATCCTCAATTTTGGCAGCCGGATTTGGAAAAAACTTGGTGCCAATGGCACCGTTAGGGAATTCATGGTGATCCAGAGTTACAAAGTGTTCGTTTTCGGCAAATTGAAAGAGGGTATCAAAGTTATTCGGAACCGGGCCCATTTCAATCGCCCGGTATTTTGCGCCACTGATGGACCGACCATGTTTGCGGAAATGGTGAAAATCGGCGTAAAAAAGCAGTTTATTCATTTGGGTCTTGAATGGACTTAAGTGCAGCGCAAAAAATGAAATCATTGCAGCAAAATGTAGGAGATTAGGTTTTTTAAACCCTCGCTCCACATCTGGCCGATTTGACCCCATGAACAAGTGGGTCGTCCATTCATGCTCCTGTTGATGTGGATTTTGCTCGCATAGCGCATCTACTTTTTTTTGTAATTTATCTTTTTCTTCCCGACTCAAACTGCTCAGTTCAACCAATTGACCAAAACTTTTGGGATGGGCGGCCAGAAAAATCAGACTTGCATTCGATTCGCTGGGCAATTCCCCGTTTTCATACTGCTTGTACTGGTTGATTCCAAATCGCAGCACTTCGGACATTTTTGCAGCTGAAATACCATATTGCTCCCTGATGCTCCGAATTTCCTCTGGAAATGGTAGGTTGTACTTGCTGCGGTATTGATCCATTGCTTGCTGCAAGTTGATTTCCACCAATGCTGGTGTTTCAAATTCTTCTCCAGTATCTTCACATTTGTACACGTGGTATTTTACATCAAAAGCTTCTTTACGAACCTTTAATTGGCTATCGTAAATGTGAAGTTTCATTTCTTTTCCAGTGATTGGGCTTTGCATATTGATTGGCTTAGGATTTGAGCGGATAATTCATGGGATACTCCGCAAAATGGAATGAAATACAAATTACGGGATTGCTTACCCGGCCAAGAGTCACTTTAATGTATATCTCGTGGCCTTTTACTTCTTTGCCAAACACCCACATGTCTGCACCGTTCAACATTTGATCGAGTAGAGGGCCCTGAGAATAATCTTCTATGGATAAATCCTCTAACACCGCAATGGCATCATTTACACTGATTTCAAGTTCGGCCATGGTCTGAGTATTTTTCTGCCGATCACTCCAGAATATTACATTCCAGATTTTCAGCTTCACCTTAAACTCAGTTAAAAAATGATCAACTGCAGTTGTTTCACTGTGTTCCATGAGGATTTTAGCGTGTTTTCATTCAACTGATGATTTACTGTCCAAAGATAAGGCATTTTAGCATTAAAATCAACGAAAAAGTGAAAATTAGGTAAAATTGTATTTTTTTCACGTAATTAATGTATTTATTAACTGTTCCCCTTGTATTTTCCTTAGATACCTAAACCAACAAAAAATGCCATCTCCCAACTAAGAGAGACGGCATTTTTTTTATTTCCAGCACCACCAGGGTGCCGATAAGCTTATTCAGCTACCACTTCGAAAGTAACTGTTCCCGCTACTTCGCGAGACAATTGAACCTGAGCAGTATAAGTGCCCAATTCTTTAATTTCGTCAGCGATAGATACCTTGCGGCGCTCAATTTCCATACCCAGCTGCTCTTTGATTGCAGCAATGATTTGTACGTTGGTAACGCTACCGAAGATTTTGCCACTTTGACCCGCTTTGGCGCCAATCTTGATGGTTTGGCTGGCGAGTTGGGTAGCAATTGCTTCGAACTCAGCGCGACGAGCAGCTTCTTCCTCCTCTTCTTGGCGCTTGATGTCGTCGATAGCAGCTACATTGGCTTTGTTGGCTACGCGAGCCAGGCCTTGTGGGATCAAGTAGTTGCGGCCGTAACCATCTTTTACGCCAACTACTTCAAAACGATCCCCTAGTTTATCAATATCCTTAAGCAGAATAACTTGCATGATTGATGATGATTTTGAGTTGTGGAGCACCACGGGGTGTTCCTAAATCAAATCGTTGCAGTCCGAATTGGATTATTTCAACAAATCGGCTACATAGGGCAGCAAAGCCAAGTGACGCGCACGTTTTACGGCAGTAGCCACTTTGCGTTGGTACTTCAAAGAGTTGCCAGTAATACGGCGAGGCAGGATTTTGCCTTGCTCGTTGATGAATTGGAGCAAGAAGTCACCATCTTTGTAATCGATGTACTTGATGCCAAACTTGCGGAAGCGGCAATATTTTTTGCGCTTCTGGCCAATCTTAGGATTGCTGAGGAACTTAATATCGTCCTTATTTGCCATTGGTTTGTGTCTTTTGGAAGGTTGGTAATTGGATTACGCTTGATCTTCAGTAGTAGCCGGAGCTTCTGGTTCTGCCGCAGCAGGCTGTGGGCGACGTGGGCCGCTGTTGTTGTTGCCTCTACGATCAGGGCGCTCGTTTCTTTCCTCGCGCTTTTCCTCTACCTTCTTCTTTTTCACGGTACCAATCAGACCTTTGCGCTTGTCTTCATTGTACTTCACGCCGTATTTATCCAGAGATACGGTCAGGAAGCGAATGATACGCTCGTCGCGGCGGAACGCCAGTTCAACCTCGTTGACAAAGGTGCCATCGACAGCCTTAAATTCAACGCAATAATAAGACCCGGAGTGACGCTTGCCAATGGCGAATGCCAATTGACGCAAGCCCATCTCATTGATATGCACGATCTCGCAGCCCTTGCTCTTGAGCAGATCGACATATGTCTGAGCAGTCGCCTTGATTTCTTCAGACGCCAGCACGGGGTCAACGATGAAGGTTACTTCGTAATTTCTCATCGGATTCAGACATATTTGGTTATCCAAAAATTTGGGCTGCAAAGGTAAATAATGGGTTTTGGATATCCAAATAAATAATTGAAAATCATCAAGGTCGTTCAACCGCCGATACAATCATCGAATGGTCGTAATCTCCCCGAATGATCGGCGACTGCAAATTTCCGGTAAATGACCGTACGCTGGTGTACACATAATCGAACAGCTCCTGGATCGTTACCTTTTTATCGCGATTGGAATCTGCTTCTCCTTTCAAACCCCGAATGAGGAAATGGCTGAACACACCCTGGCGCAAACCACTGGCTTCAAGCGAAGTTTCTTCCGATTTGGACGACATGATCAAGGCTGTACCTGCCTGTGCCTGGGCCAATTGATTGTAAAAACCAACGATGGTATTCTGAGTAGATTGTACCGAACGTGCGGCCAACATGCTGCCCGAGTGGCAGGCGTCGGCAATGCACAGTTTGTACTTGGCCGGGCTCTTTTTGAGCATATCGTTGATTTCCTGATGGAAAATTTTGTTGTCCACACCATTATAATCAATCGGCAAAAAAGCGCCAGGCAAACCATGTCCTGAAAAGTACAAGAGCACAAAATCGTTAGGGCCAGCTTTGTAAAATACTTCCCGCATCGCGCTGAGGATGTTTTGGCGGGTAGCCGCTTCGTCGATCAGGAGTTTGATTTGTTCATCCGCTACCGCGCCGCCTTCAGGGCTTTTTAGGAAGGCATAGATGCGATAAGCGTCGTCATCAGTAAAGCGAAGTACTGGCATATCTTTATAGGAGGCCACACCAATGATGACCGACCAGATTTTAATTCCAGCCACAGCTGGTGGTTGACTGGTTGGGTTGGCATTTTCTGATTCCAGGCTCTGGATCAGTTTTCCATCCTTCCAGTAACCCATTTTTTTGCGCCCGTCAGCATAGGTATAAGTTCCTCGACCGGTTACATTGCCACGGTCAAACATTCCCTCATAACGAGTGGTTGTACCATCCTCTTTCAGGTAAATGGCTACCCCTTGACCATGAGAAAGGCTATCCTTAAACGGACCGATGTAGCGGCTACCATCACCATAAACATACGTACCATAACCATTGACACAATCCCCGGTGATGCATCCAATTTGGCGTTGAGGAGATTTTACCCCTGGAGCAGAAGGTACTGAGCTTGGGTTTGAAGCATTGCCATTGCTGACGTAGAGGTTTTCTTTCCAAACCCCGGTTCGTTTTACTCCTTTGTCATCAATAAATACCCCGGAGCCATCCATTTTATCGCTGACCCAACGGCCTTCATAAATCGTTTTATCGGGATTATACACTTTACCAAAGCCATTACGGATACCGTTTTTGAAATCACCCAGGTAAATCATACCGTCGGGATACAGTTTGATGCCATTGCCTTCAAAACAATTGCCCGAAATGCAGCCTGGTTTAAACTTGGTGACAACTCCGTCCAGCGGAAGATTGAGGTTGTTCATTGGTTTAAACAATTGGCCTTCTTTCCAAATACCTTGCTCCACCTTGCCATCTCCGGTCAGGCGAATGCCCTCCCCGTCATAACGATTGTTTTTCCAATATCCGGTATAATTGCCGTCGTTGGGCAAATACAAATAACCAAACCCTTCTCTTTTTCCCCCTTTAAATTCACCCACGTAACGCGAGCTGCTACTGGGGTAATACATGACCC
Organism: Haliscomenobacter sp.; assembly: GCF_965225875.1. Lineage (GTDB taxonomy): Bacteria > Bacteroidota > Bacteroidia > Chitinophagales > Saprospiraceae > Haliscomenobacter. Next base: position 4,258,191 of record NZ_CBDDBS010000002.1, read on the forward strand.
CACTTCCATCGATACAGTTGCCTGTGATGCATTGGGCGAGCACGAATTGAAGGTTTAAGGTTACTGCGATTGAAAAGCAAAAAATGAGCTTCTTCATGGTGGAAATAATTTAAATGGGTCAAGTTCATTCCCGGATCAATGCAAAAGGCATTGCCTGGTCAAAAGTACCCAACAACAGAGGAGTCTGTACGTTGGCTGTATAGGTGCGCACGTTGCGTTGTACATAGTCAAAGGCTTCTTTGACGGTAATTAAGTTATTATGATCCTGATCGGCGGGGCCTTTTAAGCCCTTGATTAAAAAATGACTAAATACCCCCGAACGCAATCCGTTGTCTTCCAGCGAATACTCTTCACTTTTTGAAGACATAAACAGAGCTGTACCTCCCTTGGAACTGATAAAGGAGCGGTAGAATTTTTCTAATTCGATGTGAATAGGAGTCCGAGGATTGCCAATACTACCCGCATGGCAGGCGTCAGCGATTATGATTTTGTGTTTAGCACGGCTTTTATCGATGATGTTTTTCAACTCCTCATGCTTAATGCTATTGTTGTAACCATCGTAATCGATGGGCAAAAATGAGCCTTCAATGCCGTGGCCGGAAAAATAGAAAAAAATCACATCATTATCATCAGCTTTTTGATAAAGTGTATTCATTGCCGAGAGAATTCCACTGCGGGTGGCATCTTCATCGATCAAAAGCCGGATTTGACCCTCCGGGACAGCCCCACCTTCCGGGCTGCGCAAAAAGGCGTAAACGAGATAGGCATCGTCGTCGGTAAACCGAAGTGAGACCAGGTGATTGTATTGAGCGGCCCCGATTACAACGGCCCAAATTTTAACATCTGAAGCAGTATTTGAAGCAGGTTTTACGGGTACAGTAGGTTTTGCCTTTTCTTCAAAGATTTTTTGCACAGGCAGCCCCTTTTCCCATACGGCGGTGAGGATACGCCCGTCCTGGTAGTACATAATGCCCCGCCCCTGGGGGTTGTTTTGTTTCCAGCCACCTTCATAACGGTCCCCATTGTTGTAAAAGGTTTTGCCTAAACCTTCGGGGTTACCATTGGCAAAATAACCCACATAACGGGTGCCATTGCGGTAGACAAATTGGCCTAGTCCGGTGCCACAAAACTCTACGTTACAATTGCGGTATTGCAGGGAGTCGTCGGGTAGTGCTACTTCGTTTTGTAAAATTTCAAGTCGACTTGCGCCCAAATAGCGACCCTGGTCCCAGATGCCAGTCATTTTGGTACCATTGGTTTTACTGAGGGTTCCAGTGCCATGAGGTTTGCCGGCTGCCCAGTCGCCCTGGTATTTTTCACCATTGGCGTAGAGCATGGTTCCTTTGCCCGCAAATTTTCCCAGTTGAAAGTCACCTTCGTAACGGTCTTTGTTGGCTTGTAGCAATACGCCCCGGCCCTGCGGCTGGCCATTGTACCATTGACCTTCGTATTTGGAGCCATCCAGATAGGTCATGGTTCCCGTGCCCTGCATGACGTTGGCCTGAAATTCGCCAAGGTATTCATCTCCGGTGGCGAATTTGTAGCGCCCCCGGCCCTGGCGCATTTGATTGGCCCATTCTCCGCTGTAGCGGTCGCGATTGGGAAATTCCATGGTGCCCAGGCCCTGCATTTTTCCTTGCCGGAAACTGCCTTCATAGACAGCTCCATTGGGGAGCACACATTTGCCGAGTCCATTTTCACAGTCGCCTTTCAGGCATTTAAAAGCCGGATTTTGAGCACTTAACATCGGGGATGCCAATAAAAGGCACCATACGCAGCACAACATCTTCATACCCGAAACTGAGTTAATTGTTATAAACAAAGCGTAAAGTTTCACTCAGATTGTAGCGTTTTTTGCGAAGATTGAATAATTTTATTAACCTGTTATGGGTTATGCATATTGCTCGCCTCTGAAGCTTTAAAGAAATTTTAAGCCAATGACGGACGATGCTCCTGTTTTTTTGAACTTCCTCTTTAAAGTAATCTTATTTTTGCAAAAAAAACGACAGCAATGAAAAAATTCTTTCTCTTCCTGATGGTGGCCGCCACCTTTTATGCCTGTAACAGCACCAAAAACAGCGTAAGCAGCAAAAGCGACAGCAAACACTTTGGTGCAAAAATCTCGGCCAATGGCGCCGTTTCTTACGATCAATTGCTGACTGAGCTCAACTCCAAAGACTCCATGAAAGTTAAAGTAGTGGGTAAAGTAGAAGGAGTATGCCAGGTAAAAGGCTGCTGGATGAACATCATTTCGGACGAAGCGGGCAAACCTAAAATGTTTGTCAAGTTCAAAGATTACGCCTTTTTTATGCCCAAAGACATTTCTGGCCGCAAGGTCGTTATGCAAGGAATCGCTTATCGCGAAGTTACCTCTGTCGACGAATTGCGTCACTATGCTGAAGACGCTGGCAAATCGGCGGCTGAAATTGCCCTGATTACCAAACCTAAAGAAGAGCTGAAGTTTATGGCTTCTGGTGTGGTTCTTTTGGACTAGACCGTGGGAAAAGCAGCTCATAAGGCCTCGTTCCGGCCAAAAGAGCTTCTGTTCATAAAGTCTATGGATTTCAATTATCTTGTTTATATTTGTCGAGTAACCAAAAGCCTTTATGGACAGCAGGCTGTCCATAAAGGCCAATCACTTCAACTGTAAGAATGGATTATCGGGCCGCTAAAGATTTCATCATCGATAAACTCAAACGCGAACTCTCCGCTGATTTGACTTATCATGGTTTGCACCATACTTTGGATGTCTTTGACATTACCAAAGAACTTTGCAACATCGAAGCGGTAACCTCGCGTGAAGCGGTTTTGCTCAAAACGGCTGCCCTGTTCCATGATTCGGGCTTTACCATCAACAACAAGGACCACGAATTATTGGGCTGCCAGATTGCCCAAAAGGAATTGCCCAAATTTGGCTATTCGGACCAGGAGATTGAACAGATTTGTGGGATGATCATGGCGACCAAAATCCCTCAGAACCCCCAAAATCATTTGGAAGCCATTTTGTGTGATGCCGACCTGGACTACCTGGGGCGCGATGATTTTTTCAGCATCGGTGCCACCTTGTACGAAGAGCTCAAAGCCTACAACGTACTGCAAAATGAAGAGGCCTGGAACCGCCTGCAGGTTTCTTTTTTAGAAAAACATACTTTTTTTACACCCACCAGTATCGAGCGCAGAGCCCAGAAAAAGGCACTTTATTTGGACCAGTTGCGCAATTTGGTTGCCTCCTACGAAAAAAAATAAATTTTCTAGGCAGCGAATAATTCACCTCATGCGTATAAGCATCAGTTAAGGTTACAATTCGCTAGGCAACCTCGGCTTACACTCACTAGTTGCTACATAGCAAAATCTTTTATCAGCCCGAGGTTGCCTTTTTTATTTTCTCTCTCCTTCATTTCGATTCCATCCAATAAAAATATTGCCAACCACTTCATGACAAGCAGGAGACATCCCAATTGGAACCCATCTTTTTTGGGTAAAAACATGCTCTAAAGAAAAGAAAGGGGTATCAAGCTAGTTTGCCCGGATCGCTCGATACCCCGCAGCGCTTTAATTACAGCGTTCTAACCAATAATATAAACAAAATACAACAAGTAATGCAAAAATCCAAATAAAAAAGCGCTGAAAAAGTTAGCAGTACTAATAAACCGTATGTTTTGTGGATTAGAATCCGTCTAAGTCAGCGCTTGAAATTTTCCCTCCCGAAGAACACTCCACTACCTGGTCGTCTACGTAAGTCCCTTGCCCTTCTTCCAGAGTAGTGGTTTGGGTGTTCTGGTTGCTTTGATCCAGGTTGTCGTAGCCCAAAGCGAAGTCTGCGTTGCTGAAGAACAGCAACAAGCTGATGATAATAGCCTCCATAAGTCATTGATTTTGTTAAAACAAAGGTAGGAAGGCAATCAGGTAGGGATGGTTACGTTTGAGCGGAAAAATTAACAGGTGAGTTTTTTTAACTTTTTTCTAAAAAAATGACTAATAATTTGAAAGATAATTACTTCGTTTTTTTACTTTTAGAGTAATCTATACACTTTAAAGGAAAAAAATTATTTCTTGCAATGGATCATTTGATTGAATTGGCTCAATTTTTATCCAAGAACAAGTTCAAACACCTGGAAGTGTTTGCGGAAAATTCCAGGTTGTTGACCTTTTACGAAAAACTTCGAGACGGTTCGTTTAAAACCGAAGCCCAGGCCCGCGATTTTTTTTTCCCCGGCGACAAAAACGCCAAGGCTTATTATTACCGACTGGCCCAGCAATTAGAAGAAAGGTTATTCAACTTACTTTTTTTGGTGGACTTCAACCAAACTGCAGCCAATCAAATCCAAAAAGAAGTATTGGTTTGCCAGCGCAATTATGCCGTTTTCAGTTCTCTGATTGCCCGCTTCATGCGCAAGTCCGCGATTAAAATCGCCGAAGAAACCATTAAAATTTCCCTCAACATAGAATTGACCGATGTGACCTTACCCCTGGCGCGTTATTTATCAACCCATTATGGGATACACGATCCTCATAAAAAAAAATACCATTATTATAGTCAATTGGTCGAACGTATGCAAGAGCTTCTAAATGCAGAAATCCTGGCCGAAAAGTACCATAATTCAATATTATTTCATCACAGTATGAAACGATCGGCAGACCTCACATTTGCTAAAATGGTTAAAGCTTATGCGCAAGAACTGCGTACCTATATCCAAAGACTTTCTTCCTATCGGCTAAACATGTTGTCTCATTTATGTTTTGTCTACGAACACCATTTGGTTGCAGACTATGAAAAATCTGCCAAAGCTTGCCAAGCTGCGCTGGAGTTTTTTGAAAAACAGACCCAAAGAGATTCAAGGAGCATAATTCTCACTTTTACATTTGACTTAGTTACTTCCTTGCGCATGCTTGGGCATTATTCGGAAGCAATAGAAAAAGCTCAAAAAGTTATTTCCTTAGCTCCTCCGAACAACATAAACTGGTTTATTATCCACGAAATGCTCTTGATTACCCATTTGCATTCCCAAAAGTATGAATCAGCACTCAAGGTTTTACTTGAGGTAAAAAGCAATCTTGATTTGTCAAAACAATCCTCTCCACTTCAGGAGAGGTGGCGAATCAATGAGGCCATGCTGTATTACCTCATCCGTGCCGGAAAACTGCAACAACCCGAAGGGGTGGATTTCAAATTCCGCACCAAAAAATTCATCAACGAATTCACTAGATCCATCCACGATAAATCCGGCAACAACATTGTACTGATCACCATAATGATTCTATTTCTACTCTTGGACAAAGACTACTCCAGCATCATCGACAAAATTGATGCGCTTAAAGCCTACACCCACCGCCACTTAAGGATTGACGAAACCTACCGGACCAATTGTTTCATCAAAATGATCATGCAACTGGACAAAGCGAATTTTCACCCCATTGCCGTACAGCGCAAAGCCGAACCTTATTATCAAAAACTGTTGGCTGTGCCTTTGCACAAAGCCAAGCAGGATTATGACCTGGAAATCATCCCCTACGAAACCCTTTGGGCCTTTATGCTCGAAAGCCTTGAACCCGATCGCAAAACAAAAGTACGGGACAGATGAGGAAAAATTAGTTGCATTTTACGATGAATAAAAACAGATGAGAACTCATTTTTTTTCAAAAAAAAATGAGTTAAAAAATTGATTTTTAATGATTTAAAATTAATATTATGTGTGAAATATGTACAAATTACACTGAAAAATAATTGCATTTTTTTCACCATAAACCAGGATCAGATCAACTCCCCAATGTGCATCTGGATGTTTCGGCTGATTTTGCCTAGCGGTAAGTCATTTTCATCGGCCCCAAAAGGCTCTTCAATCTCCTCGGCGATGACCTCTAAACTGGCCAATACGTAAAAAATAAAGGCTACAATGGGTACCACGTAGTAGCCCAAAGTAAAGACATAGCCAAAGGGCAAGGTCATGATGTAAAAAAAGATGAACTTCTTGATGAACACACTATAAGAATAGGGAATGGGGGTATTGCGGATGCGCTCACAGGCCCCACAGATGTCGGTGAAGGATTGCAGCTCTGGATTGAGAAAAATGAGGTGCTCGCCGCTCAGCTTGCCTTGCTCAGCCAAGTGTAATATCCGGCCATACATCAGGGCGGCGATTTGATTGGGGATGTGTTTTTCGTGGTCGAGTTTTTCCTGCGTACCCTTGGGCAGTTTGTCGAACAACTCCACTCGAGTATCCTCACTGCGCAGGTGTCTTTGTAAGGCCGAAGCATAGGCGGGGATCATGGCCCGGAAAAAATCCTTTTCATCCTGTTCATTGCGCAGCAGGGCGGCCAGTTTCATGGCGAGGTTGCGGCTGTTGTTCACCAGCGCACCCCAGAGCTTGCGGCCTTCCCACCAGCGTTCGTAAGCGGTATTGGTGCGGAAAACCAGTAGAAAGGAAATCACAAAGCCCAACAAGGTGTGCATCACCGAAACATTGCGCACATGGCTTTTTTCGCTCAATTTCCACACTTCAATTTCCAGGTAGGCCACTCCAGCTGAATAGAGCGAAATCAATACAATCATCGGAAACAAACGCCGGACGGTATCCGAGCGGTGAAAACGGAAGATAAAAGTGATCCAATCCTTTGGGTTATAACTGATCATGCTGGCTTTTTTTGGAAAAATCGTTCTTTAATTCAGGCTAAAATAGCTTTCTTTGCCGCAAACTATACAACAAACGAACAAACAAATACACAAATTTATGTACCTCATTGGATACGATATCGGCAGTTCTTCGGTAAAAGTGGCTTTGGTGGACGCAGAAAGTGGGAAAACCCTGCTGCGTGCCCATTATCCCGACCGTGAGATGGAGATGCAAGCGCCTCAGCCCGGCTGGGCCGAGCAACACCCCGACCAGTGGTGGGAGGGCATGGTGCAAGCCACCCAACGCCTGCTTCAAGTTTACCCCGCAGCAAAAGATAACGTAAAGGCGATTGGCATTTCCTACCAAATGCACGGTCTGGTACTGGTTGATGACGCCGATCAGGTATTGCGCCCTTCTATCATCTGGTGTGACGGCCGGGCGGTCAATATTGGAGCGGCTGCATTCGAGCGCATTGGTGCCCAAACTGCCTTATCCCATTTGCTCAATTCTCCCGGAAATTTCACTGCCTCCAAATTGCGCTGGGTGCAGGAAAATGAACCTGAATTGTACCGCCGTGTCAAACATTTTATGCTACCCGGCGATTACCTGGCCTTAAAAATGACTGGGGAGGCTTGTACGACCATTTCAGGACTTTCCGAAGGCATCTTCTGGGATTTCCTGGAGCAGAAACCTGCTGAGTTGGTTTTCCAGGATTATGGGATCGATCAGGCGCTTACCCCAAAGATCCAGCCTACCTTTGGCGTTCAGGGGCAATTGCGGGCAGTGGCAGCAGCTGAACTGGGTTTAAGCCCGGGTATTCCGGTGGCTTACCGTGCTGGCGACCAGCCCAACAATGCCCTTTCCCTCAATGCGCTGGAGCCAGGTGAAGTTGCAGCGACGGGTGGTACATCCGGCGTAGTGTATGCCATTACTGATCAGGCTGCTTTTGACCCGCTTTCCCGGGTCAATGGATTTGCCCACGTCAATTATACCTTGCAACAACCTTATGTAGGAGTGCTGATGTGCATCAACGGCGCCGGGATTACTTACAATTGGTTGCGGAAAAACACAGGAGCGAGCGCACTGAGCTACCCCGACCTAGAACAAATGGCTGCTCAAATACCAGTGGGTGCCGATGGGCTCTCCATGTTGCCTTTTGGCAACGGCGCCGAACGAATTTTGAACAATGTGGATTTGGGTGCAAATTTGCAGGGGCTCAATTTCAACCGCCACGGCCAGGCCCACCTGGTTCGGGCCGGGCTCGAAGGCATTGCCTTTTCCTTTGTCTATGGCATGAGTATTTTGCAAGAAATGGGTCTTGATTTAAAGGTAATGCGGGTAGGCAATGATAACTTGTTTCAATCCCGTATCTTTGCCGAAACCATTGCGACCTTGTGCCAAAGCAAAATTGAAATGCTGGACACCACCGGGGCAGTGGGTGCTGCTAAAGGCGCGGGCTTCGGAGCGGGTCTGTATGGCACTTTGCGCGAAGCCTTGGGGTCAACACCCGTTGTAGGTGGATACGCACCTTTAACAGACACAAGTGCTTATGAAGCAGCTTACCAGCGCTGGTTGAATTCATTGCATAAACTATCAAACAAATAGACATCATGAGCAATGCTGTTGTATTGGGAAATCGTGAATATTTCCCTGGAATTGGAAAAATCCAGTTTGAAGGGCCAGAGTCGGACAATCCGCTGGCATTTAAGTACTACGATGAAAATCGGGTAATTGCGGGCAAAACCATGAAGGAGCACTTCCGTTTTGCTACCGCTTATTGGCATACCTTCTGTGGCACAGGTGGAGACCCCTTTGGGCCAGGTACCAAACAATTCCCCTGGTTGGAAGCTAGTGATGCCGTGCAGTCTGCCAAAGACAAGATGGATGCGGCTTTTGAATTTTTCACCAAAATTGGCACGCCATACTTCTGTTTCCACGATGTGGATTTGGTAGACGAAGGCCCAAGCCTGAAAGAAAGTGAGCGCCGCCTGAGCGCCATTGTAGATTATGCCAAGGAGAAAATTGCCGCTTCGGGGGTAAAAGTACTCTGGGGCACCGCCAACCTCTTTTCCAACCCACGCTACATGAACGGTGCGGCTACTAGCCCGGACTTCAATGTACTGGCTTATGCGGGTGCGCAGTTGAAAAATGCTATTGACGCTACGATTGCTTTGGGTGGCGAAAACTACGTATTCTGGGGTGGCCGCGAAGGGTATATGTCGCTGCTGAATACCGACATGAAGCGAGAACAAGAGCACCTGGCCAAAATCCTGACTTTATCCCGGGATTATGCGCGTAGCCAAGGCTTCAAAGGGGTATTTTTCATCGAGCCCAAACCGATGGAACCCAGCAAACACCAGTACGATTTCGATTGTGCAACTGTGGTCGGTTTCCTCAACAAGTTTGGCCTGGCCGATGATTTCAAAATCAACATCGAAGTCAACCACGCTACCTTGGCCTTGCATACATTCCAACACGAACTACAGGTAGCTGCAGATGCGGGTATGTTGGGCAGCATTGATGCCAACCGTGGTGATTACCAAAACGGCTGGGACACCGATCAATTCCCCAACAACGTGATGGAACTGACCGAATCCATGCTGGTAATTATGCAAGCTGGTGGCTTCCAGGGTGGTGGGGTAAACTTTGACGCCAAAACACGTCGGAACTCTACCGACTTGGTGGATATTTTCCATGCGCACATTGGTGGTATGGATGTCTTCTCCCGTGCACTGATCGCTGCGGATGCCATCCTGAATAAATCGAAGTTCCTGGCGCTGCGCAAAGAGCGTTATGCTAGTTTCGATAGTGGTAAGGGCAAAGAATTTGAAGAAGGCAAACTCAGCTTGCAAGACTTGCATGCACTGGCTCACGCCAACCCTGAACCGGGCTTGACCAGCGGCAAACAGGAATTGTACGAGAACATCCTGAATCAATACGTGTAAGGAACGGTTTTAAACCTTGGGACTTGCGGGATTTTTTGGCCTTTACCAAAAAATCCCGCAAGCATTTATACTTGTGAACAGTAGATTATGACCATTCTAATTATTGGTGCAAATGGCCAGCTTGGCCGGGAATTGCAGGCGCTTTCGGCTGAGTTTCCAAACCTGAAGCTGGTTCCAATTGACCGCTCCTCCCTGGATGTTTCGGATACGGCGGCGATCGCTCCTTTTTGCAACAGCATCGATTTTGACGTCTGTATCAATTGTGCGGCGTACACTGCTGTAGATAAAGCGGAGCAGGAAAGCGAACTTGCTTTTGCCATCAATGCGGAGGCCCCGGAGCGTTTGGCTATTGCTTGTTTGGCTAAGGGCGCCCAACTGATCCATTATTCTTCCGATTATGTCTACCACAATCAGGAAAACCGCCCACTCCTGGAAACGGACGCTACGACGCCCAAGGGGATCTATGCACAAAGTAAATTGGAAGGTGATTTGAGGGTTTTGGCGACGCATCCTAGTGCTTTGGTTTTCCGCACCTCCTGGGTGTATTCTTCTTTTGGGCACAATTTTGTCAAAACCATGTTGCGCTATGGTGCAGAACGGGGTGCATTGCGCGTCGTGAACGATCAGATTGGCAGCCCGACCTACGCCCGCGACATCGCGCGGATGACCCTGAAATTGATCCAAAGCGGCAAGGCGGCCCAGCACTTAGGCCTGTTTAATTACAGCAACGAGGGGGTATGCAGTTGGTACGATTTTGCCCAGGCCATTTTTGAGTTGAGTGGGGTGAAGTGTAAGGTGGAGGCGATTCCAAGTACGGAATACCCAACTCCAGCGGCGCGGCCTCATTATAGCGTTTTGGATAAAGGGAAGTTTAAGGCGGCGTTGGGGATGGATATTCCGTATTGGCGGGATAGTTTGAGGGATTGTTTGAACCTTTTGGCCTAATTCACCCGCTTCACCGCAGTCTCCGTCACCGAAGTCAACTGTTGGGTTTGCCCGCTGTAACTCATGTTCATCTTTGCCTCAATCCGTTGGCTGGATTCACGACAAATACCCGATTGTAGTTCGATTGTGGCAGAACCCTTTGCGGTCATGGTGCCTTCCACTTTGCCATCTGGCATCATTGGAGGTTGTCCGGCAATATTACCAGCGCCGGTGGAGGAGAGAATAGCCAAATCCTCTTTAATTTCCTGAAGCGTCCAAGTGGTATAGGAAATTGTAGTCATACCCTGGTTTTGAACGGTATCCACTACTGTCCAGGACTCCCCAATTTTGATGGCCTGCTCAGCATAGCGCACCCCTCCGGTGATGTTGCGAAAATCAGAGGGACTACTTGATCCACCGGCTATACCTTCGAAAGGATTATCGCCAGCTACAAATACGCCATTGGGCTTAAACCGCGAAACCATCTCTTTGCCCACCAATTGTTCCATTTGGGCATTCATGGTGGGGTTGCCCGCCATGGGGTTGCTGGTATCAAAGTCAAAAGTGCGCCCCATCGAGGTGCTACTGCCTTTAATTTTTTCTATCTTTTCGGTCATGGACACTTCTTCCAGGCTGGAGGCAATGATTTTGGACACAATATTTTGTGCCATATTGGTGCTCATTACCGCTTCCGCGCCACTGATTACCGAAACGTTCACATTATTGGTGAACCGGTATTCTGCTCCAGCCTTGGGTTGAATTTTTAGCAAATAGCTATCCTGCGCGCCCAAAGATTGCATGCCAATGGCCAAACTGAGCAGTACCAAAAAAATAGGGTTTTTCATTGTGGTTCTGATTTTTGCTTCAACTAACGCTAAGTAGCCCAAAAGCATTTTTGCTTTTCGATCAATACTTCTTTTTTTTCTACCAGCCCCCCGTTTTAGTGCGCACCTTACACAGATACATATCCGAAGTGATGTACAAAGTGCCACCATCTTCGTCACCCCAGCCACAATTGGCTGTAAATTGGCCCGTTTCAATTTGCCCGAGTGGCTTCCCTTCTGGGGACAGAATCAAAATGCCGTTCATACCCGCAGCGAAGATGTTGCCGTGTTTGTCCACCTTCATGCCGTCAAAGATGCCATATTTGCCTTCTTTCATGGATTTTGAGCCATCAAAAATGACCTTGCCTTTGCCTGTTTTGCCATTGGCAGTAATGGGGAAGGCGGTAATATAGGGCTGGGAGCCACTGCTTTGGCCTACGTACAGGGTTTTGCCATCGGGTGAAACAGCGATGCCATTGGGGCGATCCAGGGTTTTGTCGACCAGACTAACTTTACCCGCTTTGTCGATGTGGTAAACGCCAAACCAGGTCGTCTCACGCAAGGGAGATTTTTCCTTTTGGGGCATGCCATAAGGTGGATCGGTAAAGTAATAATCGCCGTTGGGATGTTGGGTGATGTCGTTGGGGCTATTTAAGCGCATGCCCTGGTAGTTGTCGGCGAGAGTGCGTTTGCCGCCGAGTTGTAGGGGCATGGCCGCGATACGTCGATCACCGTGCTCACAGGTGACCAGTTCTCCTTTCAGGTTGATCAACAGACCATTGCTCCCAGGTTCATCACCGTAGGGTAGTTTGCCCGTATAACCACTAGGATTGAGGAAAACGCTTAAACCTTCACCAGGTTTCCACTTGTGAATGGTGTTTTTGGGTACGTCAGAAAAGAGGAGGAAGCCTCCGTTTTTTACCCAGACAGGACCTTCGGACCAATCAAAACCATCGGCAATGATTTCGATGCTGGCCTGTGCATCAATCAGATTGGCACAAGCCGGATCAAAATGGGTCACTTTGCCGATGGTTTTGTTCTGGCTCCAAAGGCTGAAGCTGCAAAGCAGCAGGAAAAATACGAGCTGATGTTTCATGTTTGTTGGTGTTTATACTTTTATCAGGGGAAGATAAAAGAATAGTTTTGACCAACAAAATGCAGCAGCTACCAGCTCACAATTAATACAAAACGCCCATCCAAACTCTTTCCCGGTATTTTTGCTCATAATTGAGCGTGTACTGGGCAGCTTCTTCTTTGGTTGCAAATTCAGCCAGTACAATCCGGTATTTGAGCACCTCACTGAAGTAGCGAATCCGTGCCTCCATGATGCCATATTGCTCCCGCACTTTTTTGAGGGTGCGTTGGGCGTAATAGTCATTCAGATCAAAATCGCCGATAAAAACGATGTACCCGGTAGGCTGACCCGCTTTGTTGACGGTGCGGGTGGTTTTGTTTTCCAGTTCAGTATTGATCAGGTTTTTCATGACAAATTCCGGAGTAGGAGGCAAGGGACGATCTTCCTCCAGTTTTGCCCGGGAATGGGTAGCATTGTTGCGCAAAGAGCTAGCTTCTTTAGTCGAGGTAGAAGCTTCGAGGTTGACTTCCTTTGCTGAATCGTTGCTGTCATTCAATGCATTGTTATTGGCATCACTGAGCGCTGAATTGGCGTTTGGATCAACTTGAACCGAATCCGTATTTGACTTTATGGGCTCATTGGGCAAAAGCACTGCGGCGTTGTTGTCCACTTTTACAGTGTTGTCCACCGGTATAGGTTCAGATTTATCTATTTTTTCTGAGCCCAGTTCTTTGGCGAGTTCTTTGGATTTTTTGCGCTCTTGTTCGGCCAGGTCCAGTGCCTGAGCATAATTTTCCAGATCGGCCCGAATGCGCAAATAGGATTCTCGGATGGCAACAGGAATCACTGCTCCGTTGCCAAGAATACCTTCTGCATTTTCGAGGGCATTGAAGTCGGCCAGGTAGGCTTCGGCAAAGGACTTGTATTTTCCAGCCCGGTAGGGTAGTGGTTTTAAGACCCGGTAAATGGACTCTGCCACTTCGATCCGGCCATTGAACAAGTTGGCATGGGCGAGGCGCATCAGGCTGAGGCTGTCCTGCAAATCATTAAAAGCCGAAGCTTCCAACAGCGGCAGAGCTTCCTGGTAATGGCCCGTACGCAACAAATCCCAAGGGTCTTTTTGCTCCAACTGCGTTTCAGCCAGTGCGGTAGCCTTTTTTTCTGCCAGGGTTGGCTCTGTCCTTTCTTGTTCGTTTGCCTGTCGCAATAGTCGTTCGCGGCGCTCGGCTACTTCTTCATTGTAACGCGCTCGTTGGAGGTCTTTTTCCATGAGCGCAATTTTTTGCAACACTTCATCACGCCGCTGGATGGCTTGTTCGCGCATTTGCACGAGTCGATACACGATGCGTTCTACCCGCATGTCGGTTTCGTACACTTTGGAAGGGCAGGCTACGCGAGCTGCGCGGTAGGTTTTGATGGCTGCAACGTAGTTGCCCGCCCGGCTGAGGCTATCTCCCCGCTGGAGAATACCTGCGTAGAGGGCACAGTTGTCGCCTTGAGCAATCGCCTGGCTAAAGACGAATATGCCCAGACAAAGGGTTAATACAATCGGTTTTAGTGCTTGCATGACGTTCAAGCTTTATGCGCTTGTTTGACCAAGCGCGAACTGTTCAGGGATGTTTATTTACAAATGCTCTCGAATCCTTTTTGTAGCTCAGGGTAGTCACTGGCACGGTAGCTGTAGCCCCATTCGGTAGAACTCCAAATTTTACAGTACTTCATGCAGATGGCATCAAAAGAGTTTTTGACTTCCTCGTTGCGTTGGGCTGCCGACTGGCTGTCTTTTAGTAGTTCGAGGGCCTCGGCCAGTCGAATTTTTGCCAATTTGTACTCTTCGGCATCCAGGCAGGTACGTACATCTTCCATGGAGCGTTCAAAGAGGTATAAATTTTGCTTGAGTGTTTGATCCTTGGTTTTTTTGAGTTTGGAACTTGTGAAAAAGGAGCTCAAACCCAGTCCAAGGGCGGTGACGAGTAACACGCCCAATGCAATATTGAGCACTTGGATTTTGGTGCGGACGTTCATTGTACATTCATTTTGGAGGTGATGAAATGTACAGATTGCGCATTGGTCTGGTGTTGCCATACAGGATGGGCAAACCAAAAGGTCTTGTTCATGGGTACAAAATGGTTTAAATACGGAAATGGGATGACGTTCAGGTAGGTAGGTAGAAAAGCCTGATTCGATAAGAATTTTTCTCAATAGCAACGCTAAGTTACATAAAGTATGCTAAACTGTAAAGTCTTTGCGTTGTTTTGACAAAAAAGAAGCAAAAGAAATGGAGTCAATGGCTAAAAAATGGAAAAACTGGAGCCTGATGTGGATGGTTTTGGGCTCATTGGGTTTGGCTTTCACCACATTGCCAGAGGAATATTGCATCAAATGGGAGGGGTTGGATACCCATAATTTTGGAGAAGTAGAAAGTGGAAAAGAGGCAGATTGCAGCTTTACTTTTCGCAATTGTTCTACTGATTCGGTCACCATCGCCAATGTTCGCCCATCTTGCGGTTGTACAACACCGGATTGGCGCGAAACACCCATTCCACCTGATTCTACAGCTACGATCAACATCGAATTCAGCTCCCGCAAAGCTGGTTATTTTTACAAAATGATCAAGGTGTATTTTAAGGAGTTTCCGCAGGCGGAACGCTTGTATGTGGAAGGTACAGTGAAATAGAAGGGGCTGGGTTCCAAGTTTGGCTGCATAAATTCACCATAAGGTTTAATTTTTTAAATCTAAACGATTAATTTAGCGATTCGAAAAAAACAAACAGCTTATGCCATTGCGGGAAGAATTCCCTGAGGCGGGTTCAGATTACATGGGTGGTACCAGTGATGGCTACGAATACCAGACCATCTTTGCGGGCTCTCGCCTGCATGCGAGCTACGATATGGTACGGCAGTTTTTGAAGGAAGAGGGATATGGCGACTTACCCATCCCCAAAGATGCCGAAGAGCTCAAACTGTTTCGCCTGCCCTCCCGCAACAAACAACTGTTGATGTTTGAAGACAATGGCTACATTCACAATCCCATCAAAATCCTTTTCCCTTACGACGGGCGCAATAAAAACACCCTGATCCTTTGTGTGTACAATGAAAAGGACCCGCAGCACTTGTTGAAGTTTCACCGGATATTGGAAAGGAAAGCGGCAGCGGGGAAAACCCAGGCACAGGCGCAATAGTTTTTAAAGCAATCAACTGCGCAGAATTGCCTCATTCTTCTCAATCCGCATTAACAATTCCTCGAAATCCAATGCCCCATCTTTGAACAATTCCGGCACCAAACACTCGTCCAGATCGGTAATAAAATCCTGGTTCTCCGGGAATTGCTCCATTTGATAGCCAAAACTTTGCTGGGTGCAGAAATGCTCAACGGAAACTGCTCCACGCACTTCCAGTTGCTGCCCCAGGCTCAACCAAATTTGCGCCTGCAAATCGCCACCTACCCACAGCTTGCCCATACTTTCCGAATAAGCATAAATGACGTTTTCCACTTGTAAGTTGCCCTGAATGAATACCTCTCCTTCAATGATGAGGTTTTGGGCATTCACGTTGCCAAATACCAGGGTGAGTGGACCATAGAACTCCAGGCATTTGCCACAGCTCAAATCACCCTGGATGACTAATACTTCTTTATCGGATAAAATTTCAAACCCTTCGGCATGCCATCCTTCTCTAATCAGGAGTGGGGGCAGTCCGCTCATCCAGTATTTTGGAGAGTCTTTTAATTCCTCTAGTTTGGCGCTCATCTCTGCTGTCAGCGCTCCGGTTTTGCTGTGGATGTCCGCGAGCACCTGTTCGTAATCACCCTCCACAATTGCCTTGGCCGCCTGGTCTGCTTCGATGACCTCCAGCTGTTCGGTAGATAAAATGTGATAAGCTTGTGCGTCAATCACTACTTCCCATTGGACACCGTCCCAAAGTAGGGCACCACGGCTGCCCGCCACCAGCAGTACGCCGTCTTTTGCGTCGAGGGTTTCCGCAAAATCATGGACTTCTGCGGGTACATCGGCCAGTTGAACTACATTGCCGATGATCTCCCACAAATGTTTTTGCTCCCGTCGGTTCAGGATGTTGTAACGCCCCCAAAATCCGGTTACTACAAAAATCCGTCCCTGGCACTTGACAATGTTGCGGATAGGGTAAGTCATCTGCTCGGGCTGACTACGGTTGAGTTCGATCCAGCCAGCTGTAGTTTGGGCCAAAACGCGACCAGTGCTGGTGCCCAGATAAAGTTCATTTGGAGCGAAATGAGCAATGCAGGTGATTTGCTCGGGCTCAGGCTGGTTTTCATATATGGTTGGGCTTTGGTGCACAACCTTGTTGCCCATGAATTGTTTCGGTTGGAAGCTTGTAGCATTTAATTGCTGGCCATCAAAATGGAACAAGTCCCCTTGTTCATCCGCTACATAAAAATCATTGGCCGCAATGCCTGCAATGCGTCGGAAAATCAGCGCTTGATTGTCATTCCTTTCCCCTATCAGGGTGTAAGTATCTGCCGCATCTCTGCGCCAAATTTTTCCTCTACCAATCAAGTAGACGTAACCATCAATGACCGTGGTATCAAAAACCATTTCGCCAACAGCTTGCTCCACTACTGCCTCACCTCCTCCCACGCGCATGACCTGCCCCGTGCGGTCTACTCCAACAATCTGTGCTTTGGGAAATTCACTAATTACTGGTCGCAGGTTATCCCAACCTTCCCAGGGAATAGATTTGGCAAAAACCTTGCCTTCGGGGCGATTTCGAAAAATAGACACGAAACCATCGCGCATTTCTCCATCAAAAAACAAGTCGAGTTCTTCCCCGTCTAGCCCTTCGCGCAATTGATAATCGTCTTCTTTGAGGTGAAAACGGAGGGTATTGCGATCCTGGATCAAGGGTTTGAAGATCCGATAGGTTTCGTGTTTGGCAAAAATCTGGTTGTAAGTTTCTTGATCTAGGTATTTTGGGTCATGCAGGGACATGGGTAAAGGTTATTAGGTTTTGGTAGGAAAGAAGTGTCTAAAACTAATAATTTGTTCCGGTAAGGGCAAAAAAAATGAGCAGCTGCCAGGCAACTCCTCATTTTTTTCTGCTTGAATCGGATACTAGTGCTCTGGCCGCATCTGCGGGAAGAACAGCACTTCCTGAATTGTATGGTTATTCGTCATAAACATGGTCAAACGGTCGATTCCGATGCCCAGGCCTGAGGTAGGCGGCATCCCGTATTCCAGGGAACGTAAGAAATCTTCGTCCATGGCCATGGCTTCGTGGTCGCCACGAGCAGCCAATTGGAGTTGGTCTTCAAAGCGTTCGCGTTGGTCAATGGGGTCGTTGAGCTCGGAGTAGGCGTTGGCAATTTCTTTGCCGCTGACAAACAACTCAAAACGCTCCACCAAACCCGCCTTGCTGCGGTGCTTTTTAGCCAAGGGGCTCATTTCGATCGGATAATCGATGATGTAAGTGGGTTGGATCAGGTTCTTTTCCACTTTTGCCCCAAAAATTTCATCGATCAATTTGCCACGGCCCATCGAATTGTCGATGTCAATGTGCAGTTGTTTGCACAAATCTCGGAGTTGCGCTTCATCCATTTCTGAAATGTCCACTCCGGTGTATTCTTTGATCGAATCGTACATGCTGAGGCGACGGTATGGTCCAGCGTAGTTGATTTCGTGCTCGCCAAATTTGAGCAGGGGGTTATTCTGGTTGATGGCGCGTGCAATGTATTCCAGGCACTGCTCCACCATTTCCATCATCCAGTAGTAATCCTTATAGGCTACATAGATTTCCATGGAGGTGAACTCGGGGTTGTGGGTCCGGTCCATACCTTCGTTGCGGAACATCTTGCCGATTTCATATACGCCATCAAATCCACCTGCGATCAAACGTTTCAGATACAACTCGTTGGCAATCCGCATGTACAGCTTCATGTCCAGTGTATTGTGATGGGTCTCAAAGGGGCGAGCAGCGGCACCTCCGTGGATGGGTTGTAGAATGGGTGTTTCTACCTCCAACCAACCTTTGGCATCAAAAAAGCTGCGCATGGCAGTAATGATGCGGCTGCGGGTGATGAAAGCCTCTTTGATTTGTGGATTTACGGTCAGATCCACATAACGCATGCGGTGGCGCTGTTCAGGATCAGTGAAGGCGTCGTATACTTCGGTTTCCCCTGTTGTTTCATTCACCCGGGTTTTGACCATCGGGAGTGGGCGCAAAGATTTGCTGAGCAGTTTCAACTCTTTCACATGTACCGTGATTTCGCCCATTCGAGTGCGAAATACAAAACCTTTAACACCAATGTAATCACCAAAATCGAGCAAACGTTTCAATACAACATCATACATCTCGAAATTTTCCCCATCGGCGATGTCACTGCGCGAAATATAGAGCTGGATGCGTCCGCTGCTATCCTGCAATTCGGCAAAAGTGACTTTCCCTTTTTCCCGTACCACCATCATCCGGCCAGCCAATGCAACGGCCTCGAACTGTTCTGGAGCGTCGTCATTGAATTGCGCTTTGATGTCGCTTGCCAAGGCATTGACTACAAATGCTTCGGCAGGATAGGGGTCGATGCCCATGCTGCGCAATTCCTCCAGGTGTTCTCTTCTGACGATTTCCTGTTCGCTTAAATGCATGTGTGTTATTTTTGTCCCCACGACCAAAAGTCATGGGCTGAGTTTGCTCCCAAAGCCAAAGCCATGGGTTGTGTTTTGAACCTTTACGTTCAACTTTGGTTTAAGAAGCTGCAAAAATAGAAAAACTTTTATGGGGCGATAAAAAATAAATTGTTCATTTTGCCGAAGGATTAGATAAGTAAACGTTTCATTTCAAGTTTCTTATCTAATCCTTTGGCTCAAGAAAAATGAACATTTATTTTTGCCCCACCGCTATGCTTAAAATCGCTTACGATCCAATTTACAAATACAAACTGCCGGAGGGACACCGATTCCCGATGATCAAATACGAATTGATTCCCGAGCAGCTTTTGTACGAGGGTACCGTAAGTGAAAAAAACTTCTTCAGCCCAACTCCACTAGACGAAGAAAGCATTTTGCTCACCCATACGCGGGATTACTGGTTTCGCCTGCGTGACCAACAATTGACTGAACGCGAAATCAGGGCGATCGGGTTCCCACTTACCCCGCAATTGGTGCAAAGGAGCCGGGTTATTGCCAACGGTACCTTGCAATGTGCCTTTTATGCCCAGCAATATGGGGTAGCCCTGAATGTAGCTGGAGGCACCCATCATGCCTATGCTTTTAGGGGCGAAGGATTTTGCTGTACCAATGATATTGCGGTAGCCGCCAATTATTTGCTACACCATAATATAGTGCATAAAATTCTGGTGGTGGATTTGGATGTCCACCAGGGCAATGGCACGGCCCATATTTTTAGAAATGAACCAAGGGTATTCACCTTCAGTATGCATGGAGCTAAAAATTTCCCCTTGCGCAAGGAGGTATCTGATTTGGACATTGGATTACCCGATGGGACCGAGGATCAGGCCTATTTGTCTATCCTGAAAAAAACATTGCCAGTTTTATTGGAAAAAGTCCAACCTGAATTGGTGTTTTACCTGTCTGGCGTAGATGTATTGGCTAGCGACAAACTGGGGCGCCTGGGACTTACGCCAGAAGGATGTAGGGAAAGAGATCGCTTTGTGCTGGAAACCTGTAAAAAAAATAAACTGCCTGTAGCTATCAGTATGGGCGGCGGCTACTCGGAAAGTTTAGCGATTATTGTGGAAGCACACGCCAATACTTACCGCATGGCGCAAGAAATATTTTTTTAGTAAAGCAGAAAAATTAACTTCCCGATTTTGGGTTTTGAATAGGAAGTCGAACGCTTCATTTCAAGTGAGCTTCCTATTCAAAAGCCTCTAAAAAAATCGGGAAGTAACTTTTTGCGTCGTACTAAAGAATATTCACCAAATAATATGTGACTAATTTATGACTGTGCAGTCTGAAAGAATAGAAAAGTGCAGAAGAGATGAAGTAGGGGCAAAAAAAAAGTCGCACTTTAAGCGCGACCCTTACATATAATCCCATGAACATATCCAAAAAAAAATCTCTTGAGTCCGTTGATAGAAATATTCTTCCTTTCTTGCACAGGCGGAATATTCCTTGTAACTTGGCCTCGCAATGTTAATGCTAATTCTTAACCCCAACAACAAATTGTAATCTCACGAAAATATCTTTTTGCAATAATTCCATGAGCATGACCTAGTTACTACTTGAGGGCATTTCGTTTGAGAAATGCCTTTTTTATTTTTGAGCATTAGGATTGTCCTTTAAAAGAAGTCTATCGTCCCGAAATTGCTCTCGGGACGACCGACCACTGACAAATTATAATCCCATGAACATATTCAACTTTGAGTGCTGATCCTTTTATCAGCTTGGTGATCCGCTCGCTTCATTCTCATTATCTCCTGATCACGATACAAATATGCGACGCTTATTTGCACTTGACAAGGACATTTTTTGGGCATTGTGAAAAAAAGAATTCAGATTGAATCTTACAAATCTCTTGATTTTATTGATTTTCATTGAGTATATTGTGAAAATAATAATTTTTTTGGATAAAAAAAAAGAATTTTTTCTTTTGGCAAAAGGAGGTTTTTGGGCGGTAAACGGTCGAAAAAAAGTAAAAAAAAATAAAAAAAAGCGACCGCGTTGCCATTTCCAGGTAACGCGGTCGCTTTTTTTGTCAGTACAAGGTAAAAAAAATCGTTATTCGTTTGGATCTTTTTTATCAGACTCTTCTGTATTTGCAGCTGCATCGTCTTCTGGAGCTGAGCTTTCTTCGGGAGAAACGACTTCTTCAACCGCTGCAACAGTTTCTTCAACTGCCGCTACGGCTTCGGTTTTGGTTTCTTCGGTAACTTCAGCGGATTGTTCCCAAGCCTCTTTGAGGTCGTCAACCAAATCCCCTATTTTATCCCCTACTACTTCGCCAACTGCTTTAATGGTATCCACTACATCGGTAACTGAGTCACCTACCGTTGCGATGACTGCATCGAGTAATGACTCCTCTTTATCACCAGCAGGAGCATCTTCCGATTTAGTGGTTGGAGCGCCTTTTTCTACCTTGAGTTGCTCGGCAGCTTTAGACAACTTATCATCGTCCTCTTTGCGGGCGTCGGCAGCAGCTTTGATTTCCGATTTGATTTTTTCCTCGGCAGCCCTTTTGGCTTCGTGGATTTTATCTTGCTCAGCTTTTTTAGCGTCGCGTTCTTTTTGAGACTCTACCCGGCGATCGAGTTCTTCACGGGTTTGGGTCATTTCACCCAATTTCTCCCGCTTGGAGCGGATGCGTTCTTCGATCATCAGGATTTTGGCCTGGCGAATTTGCGCTTCCAATTGGCCATCCGTTGAGGCGACTTTGCGCTTTTGGAAATCCAAATCGTCTTCATCACGTTTGATGGATTTCTCCATTTTATCAATGGCGGACATCAAACCTTCGTAACGACGGCTCAGGCGTTCACCAGGGGAGCGATCATCACCAGTTCCGGGAGCACCAGTTGCCCCAGCTGGTGAACTGCTGGTACCGAAGCGTTTTTCTTTGATGACTTTAAAGGCATTGTCCAAGCGATCCCAAATTTTGGTACGGTGATCCTTGGTCAATTTGGCTTCGCGAAATTTGCGTTGCATCTCTTTGAGGTCGTCAAAAAGGGGCTGTAAGCGCAAACCATCGCTGACCTTTTTTTCAACGTCGGCCAACATTTGGTTGAAACGTTCGAAATTATCTTTAGAAAGGCGTTCGAATTCTTCGTCCAGTTTACCCCGTAGTTCTTTGAGCGAAGTGAACAGCTCGTTGGTACGGTCGCGCAGGGCATCAGCGTGTTCGCGGAAGAGGTTGCGGTCACGAACCTGTACCTGTACTTTGTCCCAGAAGCCCTTTAGCTCATCCCACAAACTGGATTCAAAACGCAGTGCTTTTTCGATGCGATCTTTGAATTCGCTTAACTCGGAATGGTAAGTGTGGTATAGGCGAGAAGACAGCACGATGAAGTGCCACTCGGTTTGAGCGCGTTGGACGATGTCTTCACGTTCAGCTTTAACCCCATCGGGTAAAATGCTGCCGCTGAGCGTGAGTTCTCTTTCCTCTACAGAAAAGCCATCCGGAAATTCTACTGCATTGCCATCTCTCCATTCCTTGAGCATCAGTTGGCTGAACTCTTCGGTGGCAATTTGCTCCGGAAAGGTAAAAGCTTTCACTTTATTTTCTTCCGGCATCAATTCAAGGGCAATTAGCAATCGTTCATTCTGTGCGTTAGTACCCCAAAGTACGAGCTTGGTCTTCATAAACTGGTGACAAATTTGCTGATTATCAATCGATTCCGAAATAGGTCGAAATTTTCATGATATACATTGTTCGTAAAAAACGGATGATGGATTCCGTTTATTAAATCAAAAATAGCATTTTTTTTAGTATTAACTAGTAGAGACGCGATTAATCGAAAATGTAGAGACGCACAGCTGTGCATCTCTGCATTCGATTTGTTGGCGGAAAGACGTACCACCATGAGTTTCTACAGGTATATTATGCTGTAACTACCGATTGCCCAACCAAATTGTGGGCAGCCAGGTATTCTGCTATTTGTACTGCATTGGTAGCTGCACCTTTGCGCAGGTTGTCGGCTACAATCCACAAATTCAAGCCATTTGCAATCGACTCATCGCGGCGGATGCGGCCTACAAATACCTCATCGCGATCTTTGGCCAACATGGGCATCGGGTATTCATTTTTGGCCGGATTGTCTTGCACAATCACCCCGGGTGTTTCGCTGAGGATCTTTCTGATGTCGGCTACTTCAAAAGGCTGGTTGAATTCGAGGTTGACCGACTCACTGTGACCACCCAAAACAGGTACCCGCACCGTAGTGGAAGTGATGGCGATGCTTTGGTCGCCCAAAATTTTCCGGGTTTCGTTCACCAATTTCATTTCTTCCTTGGTGTAATCGTTGTCCAGGAATGAATCGCAATGGGGAATACAGTTTTCAAAAATCTGGTAGAAATAAGCCATTTCATCGGCCTGGAAACCCTTGCGCTCCATTTGGTATTGCTTCACTGCTTTCATACCTGTACCTGTAATGGACTGATAGGTGGAAACCACAATCCGCTTGATGCCGTACTTTTTATGCAGTGGTGCCAAAGTCAAGACCATTTGAATGGTAGAACAATTGGGATTGGCAATGATTTTATCCTCTGGAGTCAAGGTATTGGCGTTGATCTCGGGGACAATCAATTTTTTGGAAGGATCCATCCGCCAGGCCGAAGAATTGTCGATAACGGTGGTACCAACGGCCGCAAACTTGGGGGCCCATTCCAGAGAAGTACCTCCTCCGGCTGAAAAAATGGCGATGTCGGGACGAATAGCCACCGCTTCCTCCATACCAATAACGGTGTATTTGCTGCCGTTGTAGACAACTTCTTTGCCTACCGAACGCTCTGAAGCAACTGGGATGAACTCCGTGATTGGAAATTTATGTTCTTCCAATACTTTGATCATCACACCACCAACCATACCGGTTACACCGACTACTGCTACTCTCATGTTCACAAATGTTTAAAAATTGAGGAAAAAAATTGTGCAGGCTAGGGCGGCTAAATAGTGGGGCAAATATAAGGGCATTGTATCTTTATTGCTACCTTTGAACACATGAAAGCCACAATATTTTTTCCTATTCTGTGCTGTTTTGCCAGTTTTTTGCACGCACAGCTGAGTATAGACTTCGCCAACGGCAATTTTCAGGGTTGGAGTGGAGATTCCAGCAAGTTTGCAGTGGTAAATGGCGCTTTGCAGTTGAATGACAATAATCCTGCTGCATCCAATCAAAGCTACTTGTCTTTGCCCGCAGCTACCACCTCAGACGCGGTCACTACCTGGGAGTTTCTAAGTAGTTTGACCTTTTCTCCTTCCACCACCAATTATCCAAGAATTTATTTGTCTGCCAGCCAAAGCAATTTGAGCCAAGCGCTCAATGGGTATTTTGTTCAGGTTGGCGGGATCAACGGGGATTTGGACGCATTGCAATTGTGTCGGCAAGATGGAAACAATATAACCGTATTGTTGAATGGACGGGCTGGGGGAGCAGGTACGGCCACTGTTAATGTGCGGGTGAGGGTTAAAAGAAGTGCCGCTGGCCTATGGACTATGGAGGCAGATTATGCCGGAGGTCGAAATTTCGAATCAGAGGGCAACGTTCAGGACCAAAGTTACCCAAGCGGCACCCATTTTGGCTGGATTTGCCGCTATACGGCTACCCGCAACAAGTCCTTTTCATTGGATGATGTTTTAATTGACCCATTGTTTAGTGATCGTACGCCACCAATATTATTAGGTGTTGAAACCCAAAATGAGCAACGCATCACTTTGCGTTTCAACGAAGCTGTGGATGCCAGTACGGCTACTGAGCTCAACCACTACGACCTCAACCCCACTGCGGGAAGCATCAGCAGTGCCCAGCGCGATGCGGGTAATCCGAACCATATCATTTTGAGCCTTAGCGGGAAAATGCAAAACCTGACAGCCTATACTTGTACGGTTACAGGCATTCGTGATGCAGCTGGTAATGTAGCCGGAGTACAATCTGCCAAATTCACTTATTTGGAAATTGGCAAAGCTGCCGAGGGCGATATTCTGATCAGCGAAATTATGGCTGATCCCACCCCTGCCTTGGGGAAATTGCCCGCGGTGGAATACCTTGAATTGTGGAACAAAAGCACCAAGGTTATTGCCCTGGATGAATTACAAGTCTCCAATGGAGGTACTCCGGTACGGATTGGGACAGGCTTATTTTTACCCAATACTTTTTTGATTCTCTGTGCCCCTGAAAATGCGGCTGGATTTCAACCTTTTGGACCGGTGCAAGGGGTAAGTGGTTTTCCAGCGCTGACCAATGCCGGCGATGATGTAAGTGTGCGAACCACCAATGGGCTCGTCGTGAACCTGGTCAACTATGACGATGATTGGTACCGTGATGAAGACAAAGCCCAGGGCGGCTGGGCCCTGGAGCTCATTAGCGCCAACGCCACCAGCGATTGCCCGGGCAACTGGCGCGCCAGTGTAGACCCTACTGGCGGGACTCCGGGTAGAATCAACTCCATCAACAACCAAATCACTGACCGCAGTGGCCCTCGTCTGATTACGGCAGTTTCCACAAGTACCCAGGAGTTGTTGCTGACTTTTGATGAGCCGCTAGACCCCGTGACTGCTGAAGACCTGAAATATTACGCCCTTACGGATGGCATCAGTCCACTGGATGCTGTTTTGCAAAGCAATAAAACAAGCCTGCGCCTGATCTTGAATACCCCTTTACAAAATACCAAGGCCTATACTTTGACGCTTGCACCGGGGATTCGCGATTGTTTGGGCAATGCACAAAGCAGCCCACAGCAGCTTTTGACTGGTTTGCCACAAGCACCGGCAGTTGGTGATTTGATTGTGAATGAAATCCTTTTTAATCCCCTGTCAGGCGGCTCTGATTTTGTGGAATTGTACAACAAATCCCAAAAATTGATTAGCCTAAGAGGCATGAGCTTGATCAATCGCCAAAAAACCTCGGGGGGCATTCAAAGTACCATCACCACTGATTACCTCTTGGCGCCAGGGCGCTACGTGGCGGTGGCAGGTTCAAAGAGCAATATTCAACAAGGCTATATTGTCAAGGATTCTTCGGCCATTTTCAGCAATGCCTTACCTACTTTGGATGACGATGCCGGAAACATTACCCTGCGCTTCAACAACATCACCCTGGATTCATTCAACTACAGCAATAAACTGCATAGCCCTTTGTTGGAAGACGAAGAGGGCATCTCCCTGGAACGATTGAACTTTGATTTGCCCACCAATGCTGCGGGCAACTGGCATTCGGCAGCCATTTCAGCAGGCGGGGCTACGCCGGGGTATACCAATTCCCAGGTTTTTCGTCCTGATCCGGCCAATGGAGCCGAAACCATTTTCCGTCTGGAGGAAGCCAAATTTTCACCGGATGGTGATGGTTTCCAGGATGTACTTTTGTTGCCTTACCAAACCAATACGCCGGGCTACCTGGCCAATATCATTGTATTTGACATCAATGGCAGGCAAGTCAAACGCCTGGCACGCAATGAATCGCTGGCTGCAGAAGGTATTCTCAAATGGGACGGAACAACCGATGAGCTGCTCAAGGCGCGGGTAGGGGTGTATGTGATCTGGATTGAATTGTTTGAGCCGGATGGCGGTAAGGCATTGCAAAAGTTGAGTTGTGTGCTGGCAGGGAGGCTGTGAAAGCTCATTTAAAGAACTGTTCTACAAAGCTTAGGGTATACCCTTAGCCCCTGCTTAGGGTTTCCCCTGAGTTTTTCCAAAATTAAAATTTCCACATCATTTTCCGTTCAAAACCATCGTTAGACAAGCACATATGAAGTTTGTTACCCGAGACTTTTGATATTCTACCTCAAAAAACCAAATGAAACGTGTTTTAGCGATGGGATGGGGCTAGGCTGAATGGTGCCTGGCCCCTTTTTTGTTAGACTTTCTGAACAGAAGCTTGCTCGGTCAGAACAGGGTCTTTTACTCCCAAATAATGTAGCGCCAGCCTGTCTTACCATACTGTCGCATCGCGAGTACCGCCAATAAGGCACAAATCGGGATAAGCCCCCAAACCGCCCAATTGAAACCCGAAATCAAATAATGGAAAAAGCCAAAGAATCCCGCCAGGATCATTGTCAGGAAAGTAAAGCCGATGTTTCCACCCCGACTTGCCTCATCCCAGGATTTGGTGAAAGGCAATATATAGTGCGTCAGGATCGCCACGCCAGTAACAGAGGTGAGGATGCCAAAAAAAGCCAGTAGTGCATCATCTAAAATGTGCCAGCCGAAAAAGAGGCCGGAGCCGATGGTAATCAAGCCGTAGACGGGTAAATAAAACTTAACAATAATCGCCTTGAAGGAGCCAGTCAGCACCAGACCTGGTTGTTCCAGGGGGACAGTTCGATAAAACCAACTTGCTTTATACTTTTCAGAAAACTGCAACATGCTCAATCCGGAAATCAGGATAATCATCGAGAAATAAAAGCCAAAAAGGTACATGCTGCCCTGTTGCATCTCTTGCAGCGCATTGTCGGAATCACGGGTTGCCGGGAAAACAAAAATGAGCAAAAAATAAACCGGTAACATGATGAGGTTGGGGTAAAACTTGAGTTTAAAATCGCGGCTGCGGCTCGTCAATTCCCAGGTGAGTTCATAGATGGCGAGCTCGTGTTTATTGCCGCAAAACCATTGTGCCGAGCGCCTGGCCCAGCTGAATCGAGCCTGTTGATGTTGTTCGGCTTTGTGTTGAGGGGAGCTTTCTCCACCACTGCCTCCTTCCCCAATCGAAAACATTTTTTGACTGAAATTGCGGCTCAAAACCGTGCTCACCAAATAAATCGCCAGAAAAGGGGTGAGCAAACCAATCACCGCCATCATGTAAATCATGGGCTGTGCTGGCCGGTAAAACAAGACATCCCAGATACTTGCTAACCACATCGAAGGCAAGGGCCAGAGGTATATTTTTTTAAACAGATTATTGCCCCCCATCACCTGAAAATCTATCAAACGGGGCAAAATTTGATACCCGAGGAAAACCACTGCGTAAAAAATGATTTGGAAGTAGTTGATGATTTCTTTGAATTTGCGTGGCGACAATAAATTGAGCATGACCAGATAAAGCAAGTTGACAAAAAAGATGGTCATCAACACACTCATCAAAATCAAAAAGGCCAATAAGATTACCGCCAAAGGGCCAAATTTAATCCCCACGCCAATCAGTCCCGAAATACTAAAGGGAATCACCAGCTTGATCAGGTAAAAAAAGACGTGTAGGATGCGGGACACTGCCAGGGTTTTCCCACCTACCGGGCGGGGCAACAAGATGTAATTGTCGCGTACGTCAATGAGCACATCGGTAAAGTCGCTGATCAAGGTGAGTGCCAATATAGCCATCCAAAAACTTAGATAGAGGAACAAACCACTGGAACTATGTTCGAAAAACACCAATATAAAAGTAAACGCCAGGCCCATAAATGCCATCATCACCATCACCAGGATGTCCTGACCTTTGACTTCTTTCTTTTGAGCAGAACGTTGGTAGTTAAAAGCCGTTTTGCGCCGCCCGTCCATTTTTAATTTGACTTCCAAAATGGTATGCAGGTGATCTGGATTGACGTCGATGCGCCGCCAAATGCCATCGAAGAGGCGGAGAAGGCGTAACAGGATTTTATTCATGGGGTTTAGGGATTAAAAGTTTGGGTAAATCCTTCGGCCAATTGGTCAAAATTGGTTTGGCCAGTCAATTGGGAAAAGAGTTTTTCCAGGGTATCGCCTTCGTTGCGTTTGAGTTCCTGGAAATTGCCATCGGCGACTACTTTACCTTCAGCAATCAGGATGATGCGGTCGGAGATTTTTTCGACCGTATCCATATTGTGTGAGCAGTAGATAATCGTTTTGCCCTGCTCTACCAGACGCAAAATGATTTCTTTGACCAGAATTACTGCATTGGCATCCAAGCCGCTGAGTGGCTCATCCATAAAAATAATTTCCGGATTGTGCAACAAACCCGAAACCAGCAGCACTTTTTGGCGCATGCCCTTGGAAAAGGTGTCCATCCGCTCGTGCAATTGGTCTTTGAGCCCCAGAAAATCGAGCATACGACTAGCACGTTCTTCGATTTGGGCATCGTCCATATCGTGCAAGCGACCCACCAAGAGTAAGAATTCCAACGGGGTAAGCACATCGTATAAGTCAGCCAGCTCGGGAATGTAACCAATGATCCGTTTTACGGCCAGGGGGTTTTCCTTGACATCAATCCCTTTGATTTTTACACTGCCTTTGAAGTTATCATCCAATCCGGCCAGAATGCGCACCGTAGTCGATTTACCTGCACCATTGGGGCCGATGTAGCCAATTACCTGACCTGGCTGGATGTGGAGACTGATATCGTGGAGCACCTGTTTTTTGCCAAAAAATTTGCTCAGGTTGTCAATTTGAATGATGGGTTCCATTTTCTTTTTTTATTGGATCAAAGCTAAAAAAAGCATAGAGCAAGCAGAAGTATTTTGTTGAAAATGATTTACAGTAAAAATGTAAGCGATAAAAAAGGGAAAGTAAGCGGTAATGTAATTGGGTAAGACCCATTTTTGCAGTGAGTTCAGGCTAAAACAATAACCCCCAACCTGCTGGTAAACCACCTGAACTCCAAACAGCAGGTATGGATAAAACTTAACACCATGCCACTTACAATCGAAAATGCAATTGGTTTTTTGTCCAGTTCTGTTTCTGGAGATGTTCAGTATTTCGAATTGCCTACCGGAGTTTATCCCGATCCTGTAATCACCAGCCCTAATCCAGCCAGTATTCAGGTGGACCAAAAATGGCAAGTGAAATTCAAATTTACAGCAAGTGGGATCTTTTTTAAGTTTTTTGGTGCTGCTGTAAAATGGGATTGTGATATTCTGATGGAACAATTTGGACCAGACGATAACCCTGCCACCCTGCCTTCCATCACCATTCCGGGTGTAAATGCACTGTCCAATACGTTTTCTGGAACCATTAATTTGAACCCTGGTGATGTACCTGAAGGCGTTTATCGCCTGGTGGCTCGGCTGTGTATGCGACCAAACAGCTCCAGCACTATTTTGGCTACCGGATTCATCGACCTTGGAATGGTACAGTTCTATAAAGGCTAATTGATCCAGGTGCTTGAAAACATGGTATCTATCACTTGGTAACGCAGAAACATGCGCCATACTTGGTGAAGTACCATGTTTTCTTTTTTGTACGACTAAACCTTAAAGTTATGGCTACTACAAAACGAAAAAAAAGCAGCCCTCGTTCCTCCTTGTCGGTGGCTTTGCCTGATGCAGTTCAAGTTGTTTCCCCTCAATTTTTGCCACTTACCGCTGATCCTTTGGATGATGAGCCCAAAGTTTCCTTTACATTGGAGTTTTACCCTGTTGATGAAAAAGAAAGCTCCTTCATTGGGCGATTGAAAAAAATCGGCTCAGAGGAACAAGCAACCTTGATAGACGATTTAGATAGTGAGGTTTTACTGGATTTTATCCGCCGTAATCTGCCTAAAAACTGGCGTAAACAAGACTTTAACGAAACGATAGCCAAGGTTGAAACAGAAGCTGAAACAGTGCCAATAGTTACACTTCCTCTACAGAATCAAGTTAATGAGCCCACCTTTGAAACTGAATCACCCATCAAAGAACTACCGACTGGAAAATTGGAAATATGGCAAAATGGACTAAAAAGCAATGTTTTTGAGTCGTCTCAGGCTATCTCTCTACGTTTTGCTACTGATTCTGTAGCACAATGGGCCGAGTACAACGTCCATTTTAAGTCGCTGGAGAGGAGTGCATATAGTCATAACATCCGGCGTAAGCAAATCTTGAATGGCCAGCTCGAGGTCTTCTTGTCGGAAGATCAGCTAAAACCAGGTATTTATGACTTAAAATTTAGTGCTCTTGCCGCTGGAGATAACCCTATCAATGGAGCTGCAAGATTTACGGCAAACCAACTTATTCAAGTGATTTGAAACTGTTAAGAAAGTGAATGACCGGCTTCCAGAATCAGAGGGTTGATGTACATACCCTGGTGTTTAATTTGTGGATCTCCGGGGTTTTCAACTACCATTTCACCCGTTTCCTGATGCATCTTGCGGCGGTAATTCTGGCATTGCGGGCAAGTAAATACGATCCATGGAACTTCAACAGACACCTCGCAGGTATGTGCATCTTCCTTTGCTGAGAATTCAATGTTGAGCATATTTGATTTGTTTTGAAGGTTACGTGCTTGACTTATAAGGCCAAAAGAAATAACTTGTACCCTGTTTATGGTAAAAGTATACGCTCAACCGAGGTTTTGATTTAAATCCAGTTAAAAATACACAATTTCCGGTTTTTTGTAAAACTAACTCCAATGTCTACTTCAAATTTGATTGTCATCACAGGGCAGATCCCTGCCGTGCAGTCCCAAATCCAGGCCATGTTGTCCGATCAATTCGCCTGTTGCTCGGTTCCTCTGACTGATACAGACACCATCAGTAAAATTTCTAAACTATCACAAACGCTCATCCTGGTAGTAGACGAGGATTCCATGACTTATCTTGCTCAGACGCCCGTCACGGGCAAAATCCCAACCTTAGCTGTGCTGAATCAACCATCTTCAGCATTGTTGCAACAAGCTTATCAAAGTGGAGCAAACAAAGTTCTCATTTGGCCAAAATCCAAGGAAGAACTACAGTCCGCGATCAGGCAGTGTATTCCTAAAAAAAATTTGCTGGAGTCGTTAAAAAATCGATTCAATACCTTGTTTTACCCTCCATTACAGGTACAAAAAGGCGGTTTTTTAGGCCAGCCCCCAAAAAAGGACCTGACCACTTACCAAATTACTTTACTGGGAGAATTGAGTATTCGCCAAGACCAATTCCAGTTGTGCCCTCATACTCAAAGAGAACGGGAGCTGCTGGGATATTTGTTGTTTAACTATCCCAAACCGATTAAACGGGAAAAACTCTGTGCTGCACTTTGGCCAGGTATCGACGCGGAGTCTGCACGGAACCGACTCAATGTACTTATTCATCGTTTGCGGAGAGCAAATAGCAAAGAGCAAAGTATTGCAGACTGGTTGGTATATGATTCCCGGGTCAATGCGTATTTCCTGAGTGTGCCGGATTCAATTCAAATAGATGTTCATGAATACCATAATTTGCTGGCTGAATTAAAAACCCAGCAAGATCAGCCGGAAATCAGTATCCAGATTTGTAAAAAAATAGTAGAGCTCCATCAGGGGCTGCTCCTGGAAGGCATTGAGCACTCCGAGTGGATCGATCGACAACGTTTGGATATACAGGAGAAATTGCAAGGCATCATCCTGCACCTGGCTGATTATTATTTGCAAAGAAATGGTTATTCACAAGCCATTTATTATTGTCGCCGGGGAGTTGATTTGGATCCTTGTCTGGAAGCAATTCAGCAAAGATTGATTTTGGCGCTGGCCCTTAATGGTGATCGGGAAGCAGCTATCCGGGCATACCGACGTTTTGAACAAACTCGGATTCAAGAATTCGTTTTGGCTCCTTCTGCAAGCAGTAAAACATTACGTACATTGATCGAAGAAGGGACTTTTGAAAATCTTTGTGCCTGGTATAATCACTTGATCTCAAAAAACTGAGTTGTTGCTGGAGTTTTAATGCTGGTTAAAAAAATCCTCGATTGCCTTCGCTCGATAGGTGAAAATTTCGTCCACCATATTGTTTACCATCAGTAAGTCGGCAATCGTGCCAATAGGCCCGTAGGGCACCTTATAATGTAAGATATCGTGCATCAAAGTTCCTCCGTTTTGAGGCGTAAAATGATGTTGGTGATGCCAAAAAGCATATGGCCCCTCCTGCTGTACATCAATGAAGTAATGCATAGGGTCAATGTGGGTGATTTCCGTTGTCCATTTCATGCGGATTGCTAACAAAGGACTGATGTAGTAAGGGATGAGCATGCCTGGGTACATTTGTTGGCCACTCAGGTCGGTCAACATCGTAATACCCACCTTTGCAGGGGTCAGCTTCTTGAGATTTTCAGGCCTGGAGAAAAAATCCCAGATGGCTTCTACCGGTTGCGGAATAAATTGTTGCCACTCCTTTCTTTTGATCTGCATAATTTTTTACAGCTAAACTCGTTATTCTCCTGTTTGTTCATAAGAAAATGAAGCTTAAATCCATTAGCCGAAAAAAAATGTGAAATTTCTGTGACAAAAATGCACTAGGCTACGGGTTTAACCCCTATCTTTGTTCAACAACAAATGCAAAAGTCCAGTTGAGGACTAGATTTTGATCCCAAAACATTTTCCCATGACAACCGATTACAAAAATTCGACTTCTATCTCCATTGCGTTCTATCCATACTTCCCTGACTTTATCATGCCCAAAGGTCAAAATGTAGTGTAGCCACAGGTGACCATCCTGCCCGATGTTCGTCTAATTCATCGTGTCTACCCTTAAAGTTTTGTCCACATGTGCAATGGTACTATAATCAGGATCACTTGGTTGTTTTGTAGTGCATTCATGATTGCCCTACAAAGTAACTTTCTCTACAGCCAACAAGACTTGCAAGCAAGCCTTTCTGCTGTGGTAGAAAAAAAATCATCTAGTCCACAACAGGTCATTAGTCAACTTTCTCATCAGGCAAGTACTGATTATGTTTCAGTAGTTTGCACGGGAGAGCTAGATCTGCGTGCCATTCCATCGCCACTTGCCCTTAAGGCGATCTCGGAAAATACGGCACTACTGGTACAGGATAAACGCTACGACCTCGGTTGTAATGCCAATGATTTTGTAGGTTATTTTGATCCATCTCGTTGGATGGACTCAAATATAAAAAGTGCCGGTGGGGTAGATGTCACCGGAGCTCCCGGTCAATTATTGGTTGAAGGGACCAATAATTATCCGGTTGTTGTGGCTGACCGCCGGGCTCCGCGCTTCACAGTAAAGATGCCCAGCAGCGGGTATGTTACTTTCAACTGGAACGACTTAGGGGGCTCCCTTTCTAACCCCACCGCACTTGCTGTTTTTGTCAACGCACGGCCAATTGCAGCAGAAACAGGTAAAGTATCCGTATTCATGCGCGCTGGCGATGAATTGCATTTGCAAATCAATCCAACGGCAAGCAAATCAATAATCGTACAAGAGTTTTCTTTCCTTTCTGACCTGGCCTATCTGATTACCCGCGAGTGGGTGAATGAAGCACGCCAGGTAGTAGCCAGCCAATACATCTCCGTAGAAAAGCCCAATTTGGGCGATATCCGTTTTCCTCGCAATACACAAGTGAGCAAAAGCGTTCAACCGGAATACACAGGTTATCCAATTTTGGATGCCGATGGCAATGCTAAAACCACTGAAGATCAGATGGTACTTGCCGGAACCTTCAATGGTATGCAGGTTACTTTTGAGGATAAGATCGATGCCGAACAGCACCGCATCCTCAGAACATGGACGATCAACGATACCTGTGGTGCCAATGTGATCAGCCATGTACAAGAATTGCGGATCGCACCTAACACAACTAACCCAGCTAAGTCAACTGAAGACAATAAAGTCAAACATAACTCCATTCCGAGTCAATCGGAGTCTGGAGGGTCTTATTCCAGTAGTTTTTTGGTTTTCAACTAGTTTCGCGTAACAAATCATAGTTTCTGCTCGAAGACGCCGATTAGAGCCCAGTTTTGGGATGCTAATCAGCGTTTCGGACAGGGATAACGAAAAGAACTAAACAACAGAAAGAATTTTTTTGTGAAGGGTTTCTTAACGAGGATTTTCAGCGGGAGGTTTTTTCACCTCCCGTTTTTTTTTGTTTTCCCTCCATTTCTTTCCTACCTATAGAATTGTATTTTTGCCCCCTACCAATTCCTCAATCATGTCGATCGTAACCGAATTCAATGACTACCGTGCCAAAATGAACGAAGAGATTTTGGCTCAAGATAACCTGGTGCTCAAACGCTTCTTTAACCTTGATAGCAATGCCTATCAGGATGGTGCTTTGGACAAAAAGACCAAAGAGCTGCTGGGTCTTATCGCCTCTATGGTACTGCGCTGCGATGATTGTATTCGATACCACCTGGGCAAATGTTTTGACCTGGGCGTTTCGCGCGAAGAGGTTTTTGAAGTTTTTGCCATCGCCAATCTGGTTGGTGGTTCCATCTGTATCCCACATACCCGGCGGGCGGTGGAGTATTGGAGCGCATTGGAGAAAGTTGATGAAATCTGAGTCTGTGGCTTCAACACACTCACAGAACACACTTTCACACTCAAACTTTCATTATGTCTGCTTATCTCGATCAACTCAATCCTGTTCAACGTCAAGCCGTAGAAAATACCGATGGCCCGGTGCTGGTCGTAGCCGGCCCTGGCTCGGGCAAAACCCGCGTGTTGACTTTTCGCATTGCCCACCTCATTGAAAAAGGAGTGGCCCCCTGGGAAATTTTGTCGCTTACCTTTACCAACAAGGCGGCCAAAGAAATGCAGGAACGGATTGAAAAGGTAGTAGGGGATAAGGCACGCAATGTTTGGTCGGGAACCTTTCACTCCATTTTTGCCCGCATTCTGCGGGTAGAGGCCGACAAAATCGGGTATTCCCCCAATTTCACCATTTACGATACCGAAGATACCAAAAGTGTACTGGGGGCCATCATCAAGGAGATGAACCTGGACAAAACCGTATACAACGTCAATACTATCCGCAGCCGCATCTCTTCGGCCAAAAGCAGCCTGATCACGCCTCGCTTGTACGCCGAAAATGAGGAATTAAAAATGCAGGATCGGCAGGCTAAAATGCCTTACATCAGCGAAATTTACCTCAAATACGGCGAACGTTGCAAACGGGCCGGGGCAATGGACTTCGACGACCTCTTGTACCGCCTTTACGAGTTGTGGCAAAAGAACCCGGAGGTGCTGGAAAAGTACCGCAAACGTTTTAAATACTTGATGGTGGACGAGTTTCAGGACACCAATACCCTGCAATACGGCATCATCCGCAAGTTGGTACACTTTGAAGGGAGCCCACGCAACATCTGTGTGGTGGGCGACGATGCGCAAAGTATCTACGCCTTCCGTGGGGCAACCATCCAGAACATCCTCGATTTTGAAAAAGACTTCAATCCCTACGGGATCAAGGTCTTTAAACTGGAAGAAAACTACCGCTCTACGGAGCACATCGTACAAGCTGCCAACGAAGTAATCCGCTTCAACAAACGCCAGATTCAGAAAAAAATCTGGTCGAGTAAAGGGACCGGGCAAAAGATCAAGGTCATCAAAACCATGAGTGACGCCGAAGAGGGCAAACGGGTTGGGGACACCATCGTGGAACAGCGCAACCGCTTTCACCTGAGCAACTCGGACATTGCCGTCTTGTACCGCACCAATGCCCAAAGCCGGGTCATGGAAGAATACTTGCGCCGTTATAACATTCCGTACCGGGTATTTGGTGGCCTGTCTTTTTACCAGCGCAAGGAAGTCAAAGACCTGATCGCTTACCTGCGCCTGGCCATCAACCCACGTGATGAAGAGGCTTTGCGTCGGGTGATCAATTTCCCCAAACGGGGTATTGGTGATAGTACGGTGGACAAGGTGAGCGAAATGGCGGGCCAACAAAACCTGACCATGTGGGAGGTGCTCTTGCACGTAGATGCAGCTACGCGTACCCAAAAGTCCATCCAGGAGTTCATCAAAATTGTGCAAGATAGTGGGCAAAAGGCAGAAACGCTCAACGCCTACGAAGCGGCTATGCACATTGCCAAACAATCCAAACTGATTGAAGAATACAACCAGGACAAAACGGTAGAAGGCCTGGGACGCCTGGAAAACCTTAACGCCCTGCTCGATGGTATCAA
This sequence comes from Haliscomenobacter sp., assembly GCF_965225875.1. Lineage (GTDB taxonomy): Bacteria > Bacteroidota > Bacteroidia > Chitinophagales > Saprospiraceae > Haliscomenobacter. The sequence continues at coordinate 4,294,960 of NZ_CBDDBS010000002.1, forward strand.
ATCCTTTGTGGAAGACGACGAATTTGAAACTGCTGGTGAACAGCAAAACAAATCTCTGGGTGCCTACCTGCAAAACATTGCCCTGCTGACCGATATGGACGATGAGTCCAAACAAACCGGGGATTATGTGACCCTGATGTCGGTGCACTCTGCCAAGGGCTTGGAGTTCAAGTCGGTTTTTGTGGTTGGCTTGGAGGAAAAACTCTTTCCCTCCTTCATGTCGATGGATACGCCGGATGGCCTGGATGAAGAACGCCGCCTTTTTTATGTGGCAATTACTCGTGCCGAACAATTCCTGACCCTCACCTTTGCGATGAGCCGCTACAAATTCGGCCAGATGCAATACAATGAGATGAGTCGCTTCATCGAGGAAATTCCCCGGGATCACCTGGAGAGTACTTCGGCGTTGCGTAGTGGATTCTCCTCCGATTATGAGCCTGCACCCAGCAAACCGGCGGGTACCTCAGGGGTGAGTGGCGCATTCAAGCCGCGCCCATCAAGTGCCAATGCAGCTCCAAAAATTGATCCAGCCCTGTTCAAACCCAGCCCTAGCGAACAAATCAAAGTGGGGAGCAAGGTGCTTCACCTCAAATTTGGCGAAGGCAAAGTGCTGAATATCGACGGGGGCAAGGACAACCGGATTGCGACCATCTTCTTTGAAGCTGCAGATGATGAAAAGGAGAAACGGATCATGTTGAAATTTGCGAAGTTGCAGGTTGTGGAGTAGGGGGGAGGAAAGGGGGAATTGTTCCGGTGCGCTGCACCTCCAAGTACCACATTACCTTCCCTTCTAGTGACGTTTCGCGGCTAATGCCGCTAGGTCGGAGCCTTATAGTTGCTCGTTTTGTCTGAAGGATAGAACAGGATTCGATGCTTTGACTTCTCGAAACCCTGAAAAACAGGGACTAATCCAATTTTGATGGTACGCGAACTAAATTTTTGATATATTTGATTCATTCTAGGCTACCGACTAGCGGCAGAGCCGCGAAACGTCACTAGAAGCAAGGCACAGATGTTAAATGAAGGTGCAGCGCACCGGAACACTGATCAACTCACGCTGTATGGCCAACACGTACACCCAACTCTATTTTCAAATCGTTTTTGCGGTCAAAAACCGAGATGCTCTCATCCAAAAATCCTGGCAAGGCCAACTTCACGCCTACATTACGGGAATCGTTCAGAAACAAGGGCATAAAATGATGTGTATCAACTCTATGCCCGATCATATTCACCTCTTGATAGGATACAATCACACAAAGTTGCTACCAGATTTAATGGAGCACATTAAGACGAGCTCCAATGATTTTATCAAAACCAATCAATTGTCTCGTTATAAATTTGATTGGCAAAAAGGATATGGTGCATTTTCATACAGTCAGTCGCAAGTTTCAACCGTTGCCAAATACATTGAAAACCAAGAAGTACACCACCAAAAGAAATCCTTCCGAGCAGAGTACCTGGAATTGCTCCGCAAATTTGAAGTAGAATATGACGAGCGATATGTGTTCGAGTTTTTTGACTAGGTAAAAAAATGGGGATAAAATCCGATCACCCCTTGTTTTTGTGGTACCCCCTCTCCCCAAAAGGCTGCAACTCCTCGATAAACATCGCCTCTAATTTTTTGATTTCTTTGCGGTAGTCCATTTGAACTGCATCATCCTGCTGGATTTCGCTTAGGATTTCGTAGGTGAAATTCTCTTCACCCAAGGCTTTCCAATCCTTTTGTAGTTCAAGATTAGGATGTGAACCCATATTCAACTGAAAGCGGAGCCGATTCCAGATGGCAATCAGATCAAGGCTACTTTCCACAAATATCTTATCGTTGCTCTTGTTGCGGATTTGGAAGACGCCAATTTTGGACTTGGTCTGTTTGTAATCGTTGATGATTTCTTTTCGGGTTTTCATGGTGAATGGGTTAAAGGTTGATGGAACTCCGTGGGAACAGTTGCCCTGCCGAGTTTAGTTCCACTTTATTGATTATCCCCAAAAATAAAAAATACTTTCCGGGAATCTTTTCCCAACTCCCACGGTTACCACCCCAAACAAAACCAAAACCGATGCAAACGCTGCACCCCTTAATTTTGAACCATACGGTAAACCTACCTCCACTAAGCCCTTCACAAAACGAAGTTTATCAACGTTTACTCCAACAACTTCAACAACACTCCCTTTGTGGACTTGGAGTAACCCGCGGCCATGGCCGTACATTTATGCTCCAACGCCTGGCCTTCGAAACAGGTGGGCACTTTTTACGCCTCGCCGATTTTTTTGACGAAATCCAATCCTTCCACCCCCTGGCATTGGAAGAAGGTATTGCGGCTACTTTGCACAAGGCTTTGAAAGCGCATGATCTGGTGATTGTTGACGATTTCCATCAAGTTCACAACATGCTGGAAAGTTGTTACGGTAAGGCGCGGCCAGGGGTACTCATTGCCGTGTTGGACGGCATCCTGCGTTGGCTGGAACAAAGTGGCAAACGATTGGTATTGAGTAGCGACCAAGGCTATTACCCAGAGCCGCTTCAGAACCCGATCCAAAAAATCAATTTGCTGGAGTTCAATGCTGAAGACCAGGCCTTTTTGTTCAATACCTTGAGTAAAGGGCGTTTAAAAGATGTCGATTTTGAGCGTGTTTTTGTATTTGCACCCCACTTGAATGCCACTCAAATGGCCTACGCCTGCCAGTTGATGCCTGAAGGCGCCCATTTTGACACCGCTGCACTGATTCAATTCCTGGAAACCTACGCCCTGCACAGCAACGTAGACACTAGCGAGGTTGACCCTATGGACTTTTCGGACCTCTATGGAGTGGAAGAAGTGGTTCGCCAACTCGAAATTGACATCATTGTGCCGATGGAACGCGACGACCTGGCGAAGGAGCTGGGTATCCGTGCCAAACGAGGGGTTTTGCTCTACGGCCCTCCCGGAACAGGTAAAACTTCAATTGGTCGAGCCTTGGCGCACCGACTGCACAGCAAATTCTTTTTGCTGGATGGCACCGTCATCAGTGGTACCGATCAGTTCTACAACAAGGTGCACCAAATCTTTGAGGCCGCCAAGCACAACGCACCGAGTATCCTATTCATCGACGACTGTGATGTCTTGTTTGAAAACCAGGATGAGTTTGGTTTGTACCGCTATTTGCTCACTATGCTGGATGGTCTGGAATCCCGATCCAACGCTCAGGTGACGGTGATGTTTACGGCCATGAATATCGGGAGTTTACCACCTGCCTTGATCCGCAGTGGTCGGGTAGAGTTGTGGCTGGAAATGAAATTGCCGAATGCCCCTGCTCGAGAGGCGATGTTGAAAGCCTTGATCGCCGATAGTGTGTTGCAACTCAAAGCAAAAGAATTGAGCCATCTGGCCGAATTGACTTACGATTGTTCAGGGGCAGATTTGAAGCGTATCGTAGCGGATGCCCGCAATTTGCACGGCTTCGATGTGGCCAAAGAACAAAAAGTGCGCAGCCCTTTCGCTTATTTCAATCAAGCCATCGAGCAACTGCGTGAAAATCGGGAACGTTTGGCAGCTGCACCTGCTTTTACCGCAGCGCATAATCCGGCTGCGGCTATGAATCCGGGTGTGGTGCTGGCGCAGATGGCAGAGTAGAGATTTCGGGATTTCGGATTTCGGTTGGTGCATTGCTTCAAAAGTATCTGGTCAATCCAATTTTAGTTTTTCATACCTGAAACTAAATTTTTGGTTGCCGTTATTTGTCAAAGTAATGCACCAACCGAAATCCGAAATCCCGGAATCCGAAATTACCTCACCCGATACACCGGATACCGCATGTACTCCTTCTCCCAATACTTCGAGTTTTTGTAAACAAAATCCAGCTGGGCCGAAGCATTTTCCGCGAAAGCCTTGTCACTTGCCTTTTTTTCTTCCAATTTCTTTTTTAGTGTAGGGTCTTTTTGCAGCAACTCTGCCGCCAGGTCTTCAAACACATAAGCCGAATAGCCCCCTTTTTCCTGCAAAATCGTATCAAAGAAGTTCCAGCGGAAATACGAATCCACCCCTTGAGGCTCGAGCACTTCCACAATAAAACGATTGCGCCACTGATTGAGCGGGATGAAATAATCTCCTTTGCGCAAGGCCACTTTGTGGCGTTCGGTATGCAAATCTACGCTGGTGTTTTGGTGATGCCCTTCGTAGGGGTTAGGTGCACTTTTGTAGGCATCAATGATGTACACGTCCAGTTCGATGGTGCTATCTTGAGTCAACTGACGCATTTGTACCCCACTCACCTTGAGCCGTTCAATGACGTTGTGCCAACCTTGCGGGATGATGTAGGCAGCGGGTTTGTTGGCTTTTAGGTCGACCTCATAGTGGTCGTAAAAGGGGACAATTTTATTCAATGGTTTGCTGCGGTTGTAGTACAAACGTTTCAGGCCGCTCACTTCGCTGAGGGGGTATTCGGGTTCGTAACCTTTGAATTCAATCTCGGAAAACTTCTCCCGGTTGAGCTTCCAGGTCAAGGGAAATTCACTTTGGGTTTTTACACTTTCTTTGGTAGCCTTACGCAGTGCCAGGAGTTGGGCCCGATGTTTCCCCAAAAACTTCAAGACTCCATCCAACAGTGCATAAGTTGATTTCACCCGTTGGGCATAGGGTTTGAGCATATGGGTTTCGGTCATCATGCCGATGGTGTGAAACAGTGCCGCGTAGCCCGTAGAGTAGCGGGGCCAATCAGGAAATTGGCTGAAACCCTTGTCGGGCGTTTGCCCAAAAGCATTCACATAAGGAGTGGCCTCAAAACCGGAAGTTTTCATGTGCTCGTACAAAAAGGGCAGGAAAGTCCCTTTGTGAAAAGGTCCCAGCACACCGCCCAGTTTTTCCTCTTGGGCATAACAAAAGGTCATGGTATACTGATAGTCCGCCCCATTGCTCACGTGGGTGTCGATGAAGAGATCAGGATCCAGTTCCTGGAAAATGGCTGCAAAACTATGGGCGTTGCGGGTATCGGCTTTGATGAAGTCGCGATTGAGGTCGAAATTGCGGGCATTCCCCCGAAAGCCCTGTTCTTCGGGGCCATTCTGGCTTACCCGACTGGTGGCACTGCGGTTGAGTGCCCCACCAATGTTGTAAAAGGGGATGATGGCAACCACCACACTGTCCAGCATGGGGTAACGCTCGGGGTGCAGTGCCAAATCGCGCAAGAGCATCATCGAGGCATCCACTCCATCAGGCTCACCAGGATGAATAGCGTTGTTGATGAAAAAAATCGCCTTGCCCTGGGCTTTAAGTTTTGGGATATCGAATTTGCGATTTTTGGAGTACAACACCAAATGTAGAGGATGCCCACTGTCGGTCAGGCCTTTGCTTTGAATGTCAATTTCTTTAAAATCGGCGGCAATTTTCTGGTACCAGGCGATGCCTTCCTCATAAGTAGGAGTTTGGGTGCCATTGCTGCTTTCAAACCGCGTGGTGTATTGGCTCCATAAGCCAAGTGGGAATAAGAGGCTCAGCATCAGGCCAAAGCCGATTGATTTTTTCATAACGAATCAAGTTCTATTTGGTGGTGAAGAAAAGTACAAAAAACTTTTAGAACTTTGTTTTTTTAAAAGTTTAGGAAGGTTGAGGAAAGTTGAGAAGGTTTAGAATCGCCAGCGTCTATGTCGCTGCGGTAGCCTCAACCTTCTCAACCTCCCTCAACCTTCTCAACTTATTCTTTTATGCAACGTCCGCTTCGCAACATCTACCAATATTGCATCCAGCATAGCACCGCTCCTTCTGAAGTGTTGCACGAGTTGGACCGCGAGACCCATCTCAAAACCCTGGCCCCACAAATGATGACCGGGCCGCTGCAAGGTCAGTTGTTGCGCTTCATCAGTTTGTGGGTCAAACCTAAATTCGCCCTTGAAATTGGCACATTTACCGGATATGGATCGATCTGTATCGCCGAAGGTTTGCCTGCGGATGGCATACTGCACACAATTGAACCCAATCGGGAATTGGCCTACATTTTCCAAAAATATGTTGCCAAAGCTGGGCTGAGCGAACGGATTCAACTGCATACGGGCCGTGCGGAAGTAGTAATTCCCGATTTGGATTGCCATTTTGATTTGGCGATGATTGATGGAGGTAAACAAGATTATAGCCTGCATTACGATTTGGTGATTGAAAAAATGAACCCTGGTGGGGTCATTTTGGTGGATAATGTTTTATGGGATGGGAAGGTAGCTTTGGAAAAAAAAGACAAGGACACCTTATTGATCCACCAATTCAATGAAAAAATTCAGGCTGATCCGAGGGTGGAAAACTTACTACTGCCTCTACGCGATGGAGTGATGATTATAAGGGTAAAAGCATGAAAGCCCAATACCAGCAATTTTGCCAGTCTGAGCCCGGATTGCCCATCTTTTTCCAGGATTGGTACCTCGATGCAGTGTGTCAGGAAGGTGAATGGGGCGTGGCAATGTTGGAAGAGGGGGGTAAGGTCAAAGGCATTTGGACCTATTTTATGAAGCAAAAAATGGGCTTCAAATATGTCACGATGCCAAATTTTGTTAAATTTATGGGGCCTTACCTACCTGGTAACCCAAGTACAAGTGAACAACACCAGATTTTAACCAAACTTTTGGCCCAGATTCCCCCAGTAGCAAGTATAAAGCAAGATTTTCATTATAACATTACCAATTGGTTGCCCTTGTATTGGCAAACTTTCCACCAAACTACCCGTTATACCTATTTGCTTGATGTCAGTGATTTGCAAAAAGTACTGGATGACGTCAATCGAAACATGCGGCGCAACATTAAAAAAGCGAGTGAGCAAATAAAAATAGAACACTGGGACGACCCAGAACGATTTTACCTTGTCAATAAAAAGAGTTTTGATCGGCAAAACATACCGATTCCGTACACCTTAGCACAATTTCTACGCCATGACGCGGCCTTGAATCTACAGCAACGACGCAAACTTTTTTTTGCGGTAGACCAACGAGGTCAGCTACATAGTGCGTCTTATGTGATATGGGATGATCAGGTTGCTTATTACCATTTGGCGGGAGACGATCCCCAATTTCGCCAACATGGAGCAGGTATCTTGCTCATCTGGGAAGCCATTCAGTTTCTTCACAATGAATTGGGAATCAACACCCTGGATTTTGAAGGAAGCATGATAAAAAATGTGGAAGCCATCCGGCGGCAATTTGGAGCTATTCAGACCCCCTATTTTTCTGTTTCAAAGAACTATTCCAAAACATTCAACTTTTTGGAAAAAGTTCGTAACCTAAAAGGGCTATTTGTTTAATCTTTTTAAAAAAAAGCCCACAAAAGGAGGAATTGTGTCATCTGGAGTTGTATATTTGAATCCTCAATTAGGGTTTGAATTATAACAATCTAGGTTTTACTTCACATTTTCCTCCTTCATCTAGCAGCAGTCTGAACTACTACCTACGGACAACCGTAGGACCCACGGATTCATTCGTGGGCTAAAAAGCCCGGGATCATAATTGGTTTTCCGCAATTTAACCGAAAACGATTAATTATGATACCCATTAAGTACCTCTTTCCAGGCCACCTGCGGCCACTGAAAAACTTGATGCCTATTCTGTTTTTCTTAATGGGGATTCCTGCGTTTGCACAGCAGACAAATCTAATCACTTGTACGACCAAAGTCGGAAAATTGGGAGATTTAAAAGTGTGTTTGAACAAGGACTCCGCCCTGATAGAAGCAAAACAGATTGAGGCCTCAGTAGTACCACAAGGTTTTGCTCGAACCTATCTACTTTCCAAAGGAAGTGGACAGCGTGTGCTTGCTAAAAATTCAAGCCCACTGTTCAAAGTGAAGGCGGAAGGGCTGTATGGGATACACACACTCGTGTATGACCCAACCAAGCTCAACCCAGATACCCTTTTCCCACCAAAAGACTACAAGGTGCCGCAGTTGGCGCGTCGATTTGCTGCCAGCACGTCGCTCCTTTGCGCAGGAATTGACACCATTGGTGCTCAATTTGCCTTTAATGAATGTGATACCTGTGGCGTTACAGCAGGGTCACTACGCATCCTGGCCCAAAACTGCCTGGACAATGGAACTGCTCGTTTACAAGCGCTGAGTGTAACAGCGCCTACTTTCCCTGTACCATCGAACTACAAAATTATTTATGTACTGACGAGTGGAGCTGATCTGGTGCTGGAACAACTGGCAGCTACTCCAGATTTCATCGTACGCAAGGCAGGAATTTTTACGATTCACACTTTAGTTTATGACCCTGCCAAGCTCAATCTAGGCATATTTGATCCCGGAGAATACAAAGCGGCCGATATTTTGAAACTACTCGTACAGGGTGGGGGCAAAATATGTGGTGCTTTGGACGTTGTGGGTGCCAAATTCAATGTAAGCATTTGTCCTTGTGCGGCTAATCCGGGTGCATTGGTTGCTGCAAGCCAACCATGTATCAATAGCGGTTCTGTACAACTGACTGCAAACCGGGTTGTAGCAACGGTAGTGCCTGATGGCTACATCGTACGTTACGTGCTGACCCGTGGTGAAGACCTCACCATCATGCAGATCAACACGAGTGCGCAATTTAATGTTGCTCAAACTGGCCGTTACCGCATCCATACCCTTGTATACAATCCTTCCACTCTTGACTTGAGTGGGGTAATATTTGGAACAACCAAAGCTTCTGCAATCAACAGCAAGCTGGTGCAAGGAGGCGGCCTGATTTGTGCTGCGCTGGACTTGTTTGGTGCTACTTTTGACGTTACAGCTTGTCCATGTGAGCCAACTGCGGGTAAACTCAAACCAGAAATTCAGGTTTGTTACGACAACATCACTCCGGCAAAATTGACTGCCCTAGTTGATGTAGCGGCAGTTGTTCCTGCGGGCTATCAGCGTCGGTATGTATTGACCTACGGACCGAACTTGGTCATTGAAAACGTTAATCAAAACCCAACGTTTAATGTGACCAAAACAGGAACATTCCGCATTCATACGCTCATTTACAATCCAGCCGATCTGGATTTGAGCACTGTAATATTTGGCCTGACCAAAGCTACCGACATCAACAAACTGTTGATTCAAGGTGGTGGCCAGTTGTGTGGCGCCCTGGATTTGACGGGTGCTCAGTTTGATGTGACCGCTTGTGTTTGTTCCGCTAAGGCTGGGACTTTAGTTGCTATCGATGCACCTTGTTTGAACGCAGGTTCAGCACGTATTCGGGCCAATGTAAATGTGGCGTCGATTGTACCTGCTGGTTACAACTTGCGTTACATCCTTACTCAAGGTGATGTGTTGGTGGTACGTCAGGTGAAAGAGGTAGCCGACTTTACGGTTACTACTGCTGGTCGTTACCGCATCCACGCTTTTGTGTACAACCCAAGTACCTTTAACATCAACGACATTCAAGCTGGCGTTACCACTGCACAGGGTATCCGCGATCGCCTCGTTGAAGGTGGAGGTGCCATTTGTGGTTCAATCCAATTGAGTGGTCTGCAGTTTGATGTAGCAACTTGTGCTCCTACTTGTGCAGCAGCAGCTGGCACTTTGAAGGTGTTGGATCAGGCTTGTTTGCCTGCTGGTGGTACCGCTCGCATTCGGGCAACCACTCTTACTGCTCCATCGGTTCCCGAAGGATTTTTACTTCGTTACGTACTGACCAGTACCGACAATCTGGTTATCCAAAATATCTCTTCCACTGCTGATTTCAATGTAGCAACAACTGGTCGCTACCGGATTCATGCATTTGTGTACAATCCTGCTACCCTCAATTTGTCGGGTGTGATTTTTGGAACCACTAGAGCTTCCGCCATCACCAGTCAATTGATTCAAGGTGGTGGACAAATTTGTGGCGCACTGGATGGAGGTGTTGCTTTTGACGTAGTCAATTGCACCAATTGTACCGCTTATTCTGGTACGGTAAAACCAGCCAATGGCCCATGTTTGGACAATTGGTGGGATGCTCGTTTGCGCGCTGCAACGGACATTGCTCCTGTAATCCCAACTGGCTACCAATTGCGCTATTTGGTCACGTTTGGTGCCAATAAAGTAATTACTGACATCGGCGATAAGCCAGACTTTGTTGTACATACTACTGGTACCTGGCGCATCCATGCGTTGGTTTTCAATCCAAGCACTTTCAATTTGAGCCAGATTGTGCTCAATTCTACAACCATTGAAGATCTGAAAGTCTTGTTGGTACGCGGCATTGTACCAACTTGTGCGAGCCTGGATGAAAACGGCGCAGTATTCGTAGTGAAACCTTGCGAAGGCTGTGATGTGGAAGCTGGCACCTTGAAGGTAAAAGCTCAGGTATGTCTCACCGCTGCTAACGGCGCTCGTTTGCAAGGTGAAACCGATCGCGCTCCAGTGGTTCCTTCAGGTTATATTGTGAAGTATGTGTTGACGTATGGCGACAACATGACCATTTTGCTGGTAGGCAATAGCCCCGACTTTACTGTCGGAAATACAGGCAATTACCGCATCCATGCTTTGGTGTACAACCCCAATACCTGGAATCCAGCTGCGGTCATCCAAAATGGAGTGACCATGCTCAAAACGGTGAAACAAACCTTCATCCAGGATGGAGGAACCATTTGTGCAGCGGTTGACCCGGTTGGAGCGTATTTTGTAGTCAGCAATTGCCAACAAACTTGTGGTGTCACTGCGGGTACGTTGAACCCAACTGGTGCGCCATGTATTGACAACTGGAACAGCACTCGCCTTTTGGCCACTGTAGGTACCCAGCCCAATGCACCAAGTGGCTATGTTGTTCGATATTTGTTGACTACTGGAGACAACAAGGTCATTATCAAAGTAGGCAGTACGCCTGACTTTACTGTAACTACGACGGGTAAATACCGGATTCATACCCTGGTGTATCATCCGAATACCCTCAACTTCACCGTTTATTTGAACACCACTAAGTTGAGCGAACTCAATGAACTGCTGATTCAAGGTGGTGGAACGGTTTGTGCTGCGCTTGATCTCAATGGCGCCTATTTCAACGTAGGCTATTGCAACACTTGTACCGTTACGGCAGGTAAATTAAAGGTAAACGTTCCTAACTGCTTGATTGCAGGTGGAACGGTAACCCTTTCCGCACAAGTAGTAACAGCGCCGATTGTACCAAGTGGTTATACGGTTTGTTATGCAATCGTAAATGCAAGTGGTGTGATTGTGGATGTGACTGAAAACCCATCCGTGGTTGTACGTACTCCAGGTACCTACTGCATGCACACCTTTGTGTTCCCGACCAACCAGTTCAACCTGGGCCGGATCATTGAAAACAGCACAACACTGGCTCAACTTAATTTGTGGCTGAAAGACCTGTGCTCGGCTATTGATCTGACGGGTATCTGCTTCAACGTTCAATTGTGTACGCCAACCTGTGATGTTTTTGTAGGTAAACTTGTACCTCGGGTGCCAGTTTGTTTGCCAGCAGGTGGTATTTCTACTTTGATTGCAGACTTTAGTACCCCTGCAATTGTTCCTACTGGCTATACCATCTGTTATGCAATCACCAATGCCAATGGCGTCATCATCGATGTGACTGAACAGCCAAGTGCAGTGGTACGCAATACCGGAACTTATTGCATGCATACCTTTATTTTCCCAACTGCTTCTTTCAACGTTGGGCGAATCATTGAAAACAATACCACCATTGCACAACTTAAACTTTGGCTACAGGAATACTGTGCTACAATAGATGTGAATGGAGTTTGTTTCAATGTGGTAGCATGTACCACCACTTGTAATGTAAATGCCGGAAAGGTAGGCGTGGGCACCATTCCATGTTTGATTGACTCCGTCAAAATTTGTGTAAACGTGGTAACCCCACCTGCTACACCAAGTGGATTCACAGTTTGTTACGCCATGGTTAATGACAAAGGTATCATTGTAGATGTGGTAGAAGACTTGTGCTTCTGGGTGAAAAAACCTGGTACCTACTGCGTACACGTCTTTGTATTCCGCGCATTGACCTTCAATCCAAACAACATCATCAAAGGGGTAACCACTCTGGCCCAGCTGAACTATTGGTTGACGGGTGGAAGCATCTGCGGTCATGTGGACATGACTGGAGTTTGTTTCACGGTTAAAGAATGTACACCACTTTGTGAAGCCAACGCTGGAACACTGGTACCTGAATTAGAAGAATGTTTGTCGGTAGGTTATGCCTGGATCAGTGCAAAACACCCTGCTAACGGTGCTTCGGTGATCCCGTCTGGATATGCTCGTCGCTACTTGTTGGTTACGCCGGATAACGTTATCCGCCAAATTGAACTTCAACCTAAATTCGGAATCAATCAAACGGGTAATTACCGGGTACTTACCCTTGTATACGACCCGAGCACCTTCAATGTGAATTCCATTGTTTTGGGCACTACTACCGTTGCACAGCTCAATGCCAAATTTATTCAGGGAGGAGGAGCCCTTTGTGGTGCATTGGATTTGATTGGAGCAAGCTTCAAAATCGCACCTTGTACTTGCCCAGCAGATGCTGGCAAACTCAAGCCGAACAGTGAAGTTTGTTTGCCGAAAAATGGCGAAGTACTACTTTCGGCTAGTTCCCTCACTGCAAGTACAGTACCTGCTGGCTATGGTATCCGCTACTTGTTGAGCAAAGGTGCCAACAAAGTGATCGTTGACTTTGGTACCAACCCAAGCTTCAGCGTTGCGGAAACTGGAACTTACCGAATCCATGTATTTGTGTTCAACCCAGCTACCTTCTCTCTGGCCAGCATCCAATTGGGTGTAACCACGGTGAATAGCTTGCGGGCACAGTTCATTGAAGGCGGTGGGGGTATTTGCGCGAGTGTTGAGACGGGTGGAGCACTCTTTGAGGTTCCTGCTTGTAAAGAACCTTGCGTTGTTGCTCCGGGTAAGTTGACAGTGGTAGGAGAACCTTGTTTGATCAACGGTACCGGAACATTCACCGCAACGGTTACTCAGCAGCCAACTGTTCCTGCTGGTTATGTGGTTCGCTACATTTTGACCAGTGGCAATACTTTGGTAATCAAGGAAATCAAAACTACACCGTCTTTCACGATCACTCAGTCAGGGGTATACCGGATTCATGTCTTGGTTTTCCTGCCAGGAACCTTGAATTTGAGCTTCCCAAGTGGTGCAACACTGAGCTTCATCTCTAATCAGATAACGAGCAATGTTTGTGCCGCACTGGATGGTGGTGTAGCATTTGAAATTTCTAATTGTCAATTCATTTGCTTCGCATTTGCAGGTACACTGAAGCCGGTTGGAGATACTTGTAAATCTACTTTGCCTGCTACTTTACAGGCAACTACAAATGTTGCTCCTGTTGTTCCTGGAAACTATCAGGTGAGATACCTGCTAGCTAGTGCCAGCGGCAACAATAAAGTGATTGAGCAAATTAACACTACGCCAAACTTTGTGGTCAATAGCCTCAAAAACTGGACGATCCATACGCTGGTGTACGATCCGAGTACCTTCAATCCAAATACCATCCAGTTGGGTGTGACCACTATTGCCGGGCTGAAAACTCAACTCAGCAATAACCCACAAATTTGCTTTAGTCTGGATGAAATAGGGGTTCGCTTCATTACTGGTCCATGCTGTACCGCTAAAACGGGTGAGTTCAAACCTTATGTGAATGTACCTTGTATCCAACAAGGAGCTTGTGCTTACATTAAACTGGAATGGAAAAAGGCACCAGTAATTCCACAAGGTTGGAAGATTCTCTACCTGGTTACTGCTCCAAATAGCAAGATCATCAACGTGGTATACGATAAGCCTGACTTCCTGCTCTGCAAAATCGGCAAGTACACCGTTTACCACCTGATCTACAATCCAAAGGATTTTGATCCGCTCAAGCTGATTTCGCTCGGTCAATCTACTATTGATGACATCGTGGAAGAAATCACGATCTTCAAGTGTAACCTGATTGATGTAGGCTTTATGCTGGACATTAAACTTTGTACCGATTGTGGCATGATGATGGCTGGTCGTTTGGATCCTCAACCAATGGCTTGTTTTGTACCTGGTGGCATTACCATCAAGGCGGACGTAATCTCCATGAACATGGTAGACGCACCGCTGAAATTGTACTATGTGCTTACGGATGGGGACAAAACGAACATCAAAGCGATCAGTGATAAACCTGAATTTAAAGTAACTCAGGTGGGAACCTACCGTATCCACCCAGTAATCGTTAACCCAACCGAGGTAAACCTCAACAATTACGCAACCCTCTTTGAGGTGATGCTGCAATTGAAGATGGGTGGTGGTAAATACTGTGGTTTTGTTGAACTGAGTGGTGCAACCTTCAACGTTAACGATTGTAAAGGATTTGGAGCAGTGCCTACCACAGATGCTTATCCAAACCCAACCAACGATCGGGTGCGACTGATTTTCAACAATCCTAAGCAAGTGGATGAGTCCGGCATTTCCGTAGAGGTACTTAACCTCAACGGCGGAGTCATCAACCGGGAGAAGTTTGATGCAGGTACAACTGAAGGTGAATTGGATCTGAAGAAACTACCTTCTGGACTTTACCTCATCCGTGTATTGCGGAGTGGTCAGGCACCAGAGTTGATTCGTATCAATAAGATGTAGATTTGTTGGGGCGGCCCTGTGTGGCTGCCCTTACTTCAACCGTAGGGGCAAGCACATAGGCTTGCCCCTACAATTTTTTCCCTGCCCACTATAAAACACTATCTTCGTGCTCACAGCCAAATTCAATACCCAAGCACGATGAACTTACACATCCTAAAAGTTGGCGGCAAAGTCATTGACGATCTAGCCCTCTTGCAACCTATCCTGGAGGCATTTTTACAAAAAGAAGGACAAAAAATCATCGTACACGGCGGAGGCAAAAAAGCCTCCGAGCTCAGTGAAAAACTGGGCATTCCGGTACAAATGGTCAATGGCCGGCGGATTACCGATGCAGCTGCCTTGGAAGTGGCTACTATGGTTTATGCTGGCCTTTTTAACAAGCAGATTGTCGCTTTGCTGCAATCGATAGGCGGCAACGCCATTGGCTTGAGCGGTGCAGATGGCAATGTGATTCTGGCACATCAAAGGCCAGTTAAAGAAATTGATTATGGTTTTGTGGGGGATCTGGATGAGGTGAATGCCCAAGCCATTCATCGTTTGTTGAGCGCTGAATTCATCCCGGTTTTTTGTGCCATCACCCACAACGGGCAAGGCCAATTGCTCAACACCAATGCCGATACCATCGCATCCAGTTTGGCTACGGCCATGTCGAAACTTTACGACGTAAAACTGTATTTGTGTTTGGATAAAAATGGAGTTTTGAGCAATGCGGACGATGACAACTCGGTCATCCCACGCATCAATGCCGCGGATTATGCCCGCTACAAGGAGGAGGGCGTTGTATACGCTGGAATGTTGCCCAAGCTCGACAATGCTTTCGATGCTCTGGCTCAAGGTGTAAAAGAAGTGATCATTTGTGGCCCGGAATCAGTAGTACAAGGTGGAGGTACCATCATTTATGCGAATTGATTTTTTGTGCAACTTTAATGTTGAAGGAACTGTCTGATGGTTTTACAGCTTAATGTTTTGTACCAAAAAATCATCCAAACATGCGGAAAGTAGTATACAACTGCGCAGTCAGCCTCGATGGCTTTATTGAAGGCCCCAATGGCGAATTTGATTGGTGTTTTGCCGATCAGGATTACGGGATGAGTGCTTTTATGGCGCGTATCGACACGGTACTATATGGACGAAAATCGTACGAACTGGCGCTGAAAATGGGCCAAGCTTTTGGCAAAGAACACGAACATTATGTGTTCTCAACTACCATGACCGAAGCGGCAGAAAACGTCACCTTGATCAAAGACAAGGTCAGCGAACACGTAAAGGCCATCAAAGCCGCACCAGGTAAAGACATTTGGCTCTTTGGTGGCGCCGACCTGGCAGGTTCCTTGATGAATGAGGGACTGGTGGACGAATTGGCGTTGGCAGTACACCCCATCGTTTTGGGGCAAGGTAAACCCTTGTTTACCAATGTGCAACATCGGGTACAGTACAAACTGGAAAGTGTACAACCTTACGATACTGGTTTGATCATAGTAAACTACGTTTTGAAATAGCCACCATTAAATAGTGTGGAGCATTAAAGCATAAAAAGTAGCAACTCTGCTTATCTTTGCGGCGAAAATTTTGCTTCATGAATTTAGCAGACTCGGCCATTGATTTGTTGAAAAACCTGATTGCTACACCTTCCTTTTCGCGGGAAGAAGCACCTGCTGCCGAGCGTGTTGCTGCTTTTTTTGCTGCAAAAAACATCCCCTTTCAGCGCCACTTGAACAACCTTTGGGCGAAAAACCGCCATTGGCAAGAGGGGAAACCGGTCCTTTTGCTCAATTCCCACATTGATACCGTAAAACCAGCTACTGGCTGGCAACGCGACCCTTTTCACCCTGGAGTGGAAGAAGATGATATTCTGTATGGCCTGGGAAGCAATGACGCGGGTGGGCCATTGGCCTCATTGCTGGCAACTTTTACCCATTTTTATGAACGCAGTGATTTGCCGGTCAACCTGATTATGGCGGCTACGGCAGAAGAGGAAATCTCTGGTGCCAATGGCATCGCTGCACTGTTACCCGAATTGGGCCAAATTGACTTTGCTATCGTGGGTGAACCCACCCAAATGCGCATGGCTATTGCTGAAAAAGGACTGATGGTCATTGATGGCGAAGCGCGGGGTGTTGCTGGTCATGCTGCCCGGGAAGAGGGGGTGAATGCCATCTACATTGCCCTCGAAGATATCCAGCTCATTCGCAACCTTGAGCTGGACCGGGTTTCACCCCTTCTAGGCAAAGTAAAAATGAGTGTTACCCAAATCGAAGCCGGTAAACAACACAACGTGGTACCCGATTCTTGTCGCTTTGTAATCGATGTTCGCACCAACGAGTGTTACCGCAATGAGGAGGTGTTTGACTTTTTGCAAAGCAAGGTCCAATCAACTTTGAAAGCGCGTTCCTTTCGGCTCAATTCATCCGGTATTGCTTTGGAGCACCCCTTGGTACAAAGTGGACTCCAGTTGGGTTTGCCCTACTTTGGTTCACCCACTCTCTCAGATCAGGCTTTGATGCCTTTTCCATCCTTAAAAATTGGCCCAGGTGACTCGGCTCGTTCACATACTGCTGACGAATACATTCGTTTGAGTGAAATTCGGGCAGGAATTGATTGCTATATTCAACTGATTGAAGGAATACTATGAAACTTTGGCAAAAATCCATCTCCGCCTGGTCGGAAGTAGAAACCTTTACTGTAGGTCGGGATCGGGAAATGGACTTATACCTGGCCCCTTACGACATTCTGGGCTCTCTGGCACACATCGAGATGCTGTGTAGCATTGGTTTGTTGGAAGCAGCAGAATATGAAGCGCTGGCGGCAGCCCTGAAGGAGCTTTATCATGAAGCGGTGGCCGGTAATTTTGTCATTGAGGACGGGGTAGAGGACGTTCATTCCCAAGTGGAAATGTTGCTCACGCGCCGCCTGGGCGATATGGGCAAAAAAATCCACAGTGGTCGTTCGCGCAATGACCAGGTTTTGGTGGATCTACGTCTGTTTTTGCGGGCTGAGATTGAGGCACTGAGC
Organism: Haliscomenobacter sp.; assembly: GCF_965225875.1. Taxonomy (GTDB): domain Bacteria; phylum Bacteroidota; class Bacteroidia; order Chitinophagales; family Saprospiraceae; genus Haliscomenobacter. Next base: position 4,312,507 of record NZ_CBDDBS010000002.1, read on the forward strand.
ACCCAAATAGGCGAACTGTTTGAGATTTTACAAAGCCTTTCTGAAAAGCACAAAGACGTGCTGCTGCCCGGTTATACCCACTTGCAGGTGGCAATGGTATCTTCCTTTGGCCTTTGGTTGGGGGCTTATGCTGAGTCCCTGGTGGATGATTTGCGGCAGTTTCAAAGCGCCTATCAAATCATCAATCAAAACCCACTGGGTTCGGCAGCGGGTTATGGCTCTTCTTTCCCGCTGAATCGGCGGATGACCACAGCATTATTGGGTTTTGCTGATCTGAACTACAATGTGGTGCATGCCCAAATGGGGCGGGGAAAAACGGAGTTGTTCCTCGCTTTTGCCCTTTCCGGCTTGGGCCATACGCTGAATAAATTGTCGATGGACATGGTCTTGTACCTCAATCAGAATTTTGCCTTTTTGAGTTACCCCGACGAATTGACCACTGGTTCAAGCATCATGCCCCACAAGAAGAACCCCGACGTATTCGAATTATTGCGGGCCAAATGCACCCAATTGTCCGCTTTGCCCCAGCAGGTGAGCCTGTTGACCAGCAACCTGCCGAGTGGTTATCACCGCGATTTTCAGTTGCTGAAAGAGGTTATTTTCCCGGCTATTGAGTCAGCAAAAAGTTGTTTGGCGATGTTGTGTTTTGCGCTACCCCAAATGCAACCCAAAACCAACATCCTGGATGATGACAAATACAAGTACCTTTATTCCGTAGAAGTGGTCAATAAACTGGCCCTGGAAGGAGTGCCTTTCCGCGATGCGTACCGCCAGGTGGGCATGGACATTGAAAATGGGACCTTTAATCCGGATCGGACTTTGAATCACACGCATGAGGGGAGTATTGGGAATTTGTGTACGGCGGAGATCAAAGCGAAGTGGGAGAGGGTGTGGAGTGGATTTGGGTTTGAAGGGGTGTTGGAGCAACTGGGGAAAATGGTGAAATGATTTTGCTTTTAAAGATTGCCTTTAGACCGGGACCTGGATAAAGTAGGCAATATGAATTGTGTTTTAACTTACAAAATGGTGCACATTTGACCTTTTCGAAAGTATAAAACTTTCGAAAAGGCAGCTTAAATTTGGAATTTAAGTACAACATTAGAGCCTCTTTTCGAAAGTTTTAGACTTTCGAAAAGTTCTTTACTGCAAGATGTTCAATGAGAAATCATACCTATTTATGCCACTAGAATTCTTCCCCGACGAGCCACCTGCCTCACCTGAATTTATTTCCCGAGTTGAGCAGGAACTACAGCTCCACTTTCCCTCAGATTACCGCCAATTTTTGCTCGAACACAATGGAGGGGTAGTATGGCCAAACCATCTCAACAATGAGCGTTCTGATGATGAGTGGGAACATACCTGGATTGAACGTTTCTCTAGCGTACAGGATATTCTGTTTGCCTACCGATATGATGCCTATAATTGGCTAAACGAATTGATAAAAGAAGATGAGGCCGATAAGTATGCCATTGATTTGAATAAACTCTTGGTCATAGCGCGCTGTGTGAGGGGCGATTTTATGCTTTATTTAGGCGAAGAAGATTACAACTGGGTGTATTTCGCTAATTATGGAGATGGTCAAGGGTTTAATCGCACTTCTTATGCGTCTTTTGATTCCTTACTTCGATGCTTGAAACCAGGGGAGGTAGAGCATGGTTTCCTAACCAATAGTGGGGATAAAATCTTTGAACTTCAATGGTTCTGGGCAGATGGCCAGATACACTTTGATCGATTTGAGGAATTGTTACAAGCATATGGAGGCAACCCTGATAAAATTCATCCGGTTTGGAAACGGAATGTAGTACAACACTATATTGATCATCCTGAAATTCTTCATTTTTTAATCCAGAAAGGCGCAAAATTGGACGGCTGTTTGTTGTATGTAAGAGAAATTACAACGCTCAAATATTTATTGGAGGTAGCAAGACAAGACATTAATACTCCTCATCAAGGCAAGTACCCCTTGCACGAGTTTACAGAAGTATCGTCTTATTACGAAAGTTGCCGAAACCGTGATTTAATGCAATATCTGTTCAAAAACCACCCAAAACTGGACCTATCGATAACCGACCATGAAGGGCGATCGGTCATCGACAGATACCAGCAATTAGAACACTTTATCCAAAATTGGGAACAAAAAAGGGGGAACTTATTCAAGTAAAGTAAACCTAGCCAAGGCTTTGTCTTCAACCTTGGCTAGGCGCAACAGCTTTAATCAAGCGCTCAATTGCCACTCATCACGACCACCCGGCCAGATAGTTTCAATCGTTCATCGCCGATTTTATACAAGTAAGTGCCTGCGGGTAAATCCGCAGTTTCCAGTTCAAACGAGTGATCGCCATAAGCAGCTACATCAAGAGCTTGTTTACGAACTACTTTTCCGTACACGTCAAAAAGTTCCAGGTTGTACTGACCAGCTGGCCAGGCACTGAGACTGACCTGAGCTTTGGCATTGTTGTGGGTTGGATTGGGATAAATGACTACGGCTGATTTTTCATTCAACAAATTGGTGCCAAAACCAAGGCCTTCAGTATTGGGTTGTTGGAAACTTGGGCAAGGAGTAGTTTCGTAAATGCGCACATTGCGGAACTGCGACTCACCAGTGTACGGTGCTGCATCCATGTCGGCGGCAAAGAACAAATACTTCGTTGCTCCGGTATAGAATTGGCCCACTTTGATGGTGTACTTTTTCCAGGCTCCATTCCCTTCATAATTGCGGTAATTGGTAATTCCCCAGGATTGAGTTCCCCACAATTGGAAGGTGTAAGGTGCAGAGATGTTTTCATCATCATCGAAACCAATCCCGTGAATTTCTCCCTGCAAAGTTGAGCGGAACTCAAACTCAATGTAGGTATTCGCTGTAATGTTGTAGGCCAAGGGAACTGCTTTCCAGGCATTGTTCTTGATGGTTAGAGACTTGCCTAAGTCAGCTACTGTTGCACTACCACCATCTTGCGAACCACCAAAAGACACCGGAACTGTCTTGCTAAAGTCGATATTGGTACAAGTGGTATTGGTAGGTGGGGGAGGATTGCCGCCGCCAGATGACTGCACACAGAAGTTGGTTAAGGATTCTTTGGTGAATTGTCCACCTTGGGCAATGACTACATTGTTGGCATCCAACAACTTGAACGACCCATTGCCGTAGCCACAACAAATACCATCACCAATTTTGTCCAGAATACGCAATCTGTAACAACCAAATGGAAGACATACTTTTCTCTCCACTTTTTGTCCCGCCGTTTTATCAACATAAGGTCCCCCTTTTTCTACAGCAACCCCTGCAGGATTGAGTATTTCCCAGGTGGTTTCGCTGCCAAACATGTCCAAAACAAGTGAAAAAGTAACATTGGCGCAAGTGGCTGTACCTGTGCCGGTTCCTGTTCCCGTACCTGTTCCCGTTCCGGTACCAGTTCCACCTCCACCTCCAGTTGGGCAAGCCACCAAACAGGTAGCTGCGGCAACCCGGTTGCGAATCAAGGTGCCTGGTTGGGTACCAAACCCGAGTGTGAAGTTAATGCCTACCCGGTTGAGGTGACAGTACGACATGATCGTTCCACCACCAGTAGGTGCTGTTACCGATGCGGTACAATTGCCTTCAGTAAAGCCAGGGCAAGCATCAAGGGCGGTGTTATTGCCGTTCCATACGCAGGCATGGGTGTGTTGTGAACCTAGAATGTGACCCAATTCGTGAGCTACCACCATCACCGTGAAGGAAAAAGTAGGCACATTAGAAAAGGTTTTGCCGATGCCAGAATACCCCATTTTAAAGGAAGTGTAAGGCCGACACAAACCATCTACAACGGCAATACCTCCATTGCCTCGGTAAGAAAGCAACATCCCGGCATCACCATTAAATGTGCTACGGGTACGTTGAAATTGGGTGAGCAAACCGTAGGTATCCGAACCGGAGTAGGGACTGGTGGTGTTCCAGACGAAAATTTGTGACAGAGTCAAACTTATGCCATCATTGGCATATAAAGTCGCTACCTGATTGAATACACTGGTGATGTATTGGGTGGTGCCATCTTGGCCACCTTTGTCTACAAAAACATCGTTGTCTACCTCAAGATAAACCCGAACACAAGATGCCGCACCCCTTAATTCAGGTGCATCTCTAAGCTCTTCCGCCCGGTAAGCCTCACCACTGTCTGCTGTTTTACAATCAAACTCAGGATGATCTTCCATCATGCTGTCTTCATGCAAAAGGTGCAAACGGCGGTCACCCTCTTTGTAGCGTCCCAATACCTGGTTGGGGTGATCAGGAGTGCTGATGACGCCGGAAATTTCGTCGTCAAAAACACTAATGGCTACTACAGATTGGGGTTGTCCTTTGATGATGCCCCGGTAATGAACGCCACTGTTCATTTCGTGCATAACCTTAGGATTACTGGCCAATACGACGCTGAAATCGTCAGCGAAAAGATTGACTTGTACCAGTTCTAATTCATAAATACCTGCATCACCTGCAGGTATAGGAAAGGTCATGGCTTTGGGACGCGCTTGTAGCAGCCCTCGCAGGTCTTCCGACCGCAAGGACAGCCACTGAGCGTTTACCGCGTCTGCGTCACGCAGATCAGGTGCCCGGTCAAACAATTGATACTTGACAAACTTAGCCCGGGTGCTTTTTTGAGCTTCGACCAGCTCTGCAGGACGTAAAGATAGTTGTGCATGGACTATGGACAAAGCCATAGCCATCGCCAGCGTAAGTACAGTTCTCATGGCGTGAATCGGTTTTTGGTAAAACTTTTAAGGTTACTACAAATAAATTAGGTTACGACATGGTACACCAAGCCGCTGGTTTTCTCAAAGTGTGTTAATCCCCTGTGTGTAAAGAGTGATTACGAATTGCTCAAGACAAAGCAAAGTATGGGCTAAAAAAATAGTGATGTCTTGATTTTGTGTGAGATTATCTTTGTTAGTTGCGTGGTAAGTATCCGTGTTCTGGATTAGCGCTAAAATTTGGGAAGGAATTTGCACATTATAACTCCATCCCTTGAGTTTGGATTGTGCGTAAAACAAAAAAAATATAATTCTTTTTTTGTTTTGTCTTGCAAAGATAAGGCTATCGGCCAAAAAAACAACCCTTGAAAGGAGAGAAGCTAAAAAGAGGCGATAAACTGACAATTCTCTGACTTTGCGTCATTCTTAAGGAACAAGTAGGGCTTTGCTTGGGAGCAAAGCCCTCAAATGAGTAACCTTAAAAAACAATTCACGCCTTATAAAGATGTTATAAAGCCAATCCGGGATAGAATCGCCACTCATCGCAGCATTTGCGAAGGGCATTTCTATAAAAAGGTAGCTATGACCACAGTGATCATATTTTTGTACAGTTTTTGGGAGGGGCGATGGATAGAAGGTTTCGCCAATCATTTATTGAGGGCAAGCTGGAGTAACATACCCGTACTATAAAAACAAGGCCAAAATAATACAGATTTTTTTTTGACGCAAGTTTTACATTCATAGACTTGGTAGAAAGATAAAAAAAGGGTGAAACCGAAGCTTCACCCTATAATGTAAAGTTAAATCCTATATTTCTCTCATTTCGAATGCTCAACCATAAATTTACCAGATTGCTGCAGCGTTTTCCCTTTCACCTGGTAGATGTACATACCACTGGGAAGATTGCTTACTGGAAAATCAAGAATGGGGCTACCCAGATTGTGGTCGATATTTTTACTATAAATCTTTTTGCCCAAAAGATCCAGGACTTGTACCTGGTACTGGCCTGGCGGAAAATAATCCAATTGCAGGTTTAACTGCTGGTGTGCAGGGTTAGGAGAGGCCAGTACTTGAGGAGCAGGTTGGGTTTCTGGCACTAAACCATTCAATAAAGAAGAACAGGGTTTGGTTTCGTAAATTTTGACATTGCGGAATTGTGAGTTGCCCGGAGTGATACTTTCGTCGTTGTCATTGGCAAAAAACAAATATTGAGTGTCGCCAGTGTACTTTTGGCCAACCGGGATGATGAATTTTCTCCAGCCCCCATAACCAACATAAGTATTGAACTCTTGATATCCCCATAGCTGTGTGCCGGCAAGTTGGAAGGTGTAGTAGGTATTAATGGCCATATCGTTGTCAAAACCGATCCCGTGAATCTCTGATTTCTGGGTAGAGCGGAATTCAAACTCAAGAACCGTATTGGTCGTGATGGTTCGGTTCAGCTGAATGGCTTTCCAGGCATTGCCAGTTAAGCTAAGGCCATTGCCATTTTCAATAATTGATGAACTGCCTTGATCCTGTGATTCTCCGTAAGACAGTATATTGAATGTGTTGAAGTTGACATTGATACAACCCGCATTATTGGTAGGAGGTGGAGGAGGAGGTGGGGGAGGCACAACGGTGACTTTACGCCCCAAATTATCGATGCAAAATGAAGTTACAGCTTCACGGGTAAAACGCCCTCCTTCGGCCAGCATTTTGGCTTCACTGTCCAACAATGAAAAGGAGCCATTGCCAAAATTACAGCACAGGCCATCACCCCGAGAGTCGAGTACCCGCAGGGTGTAACAACCTGCGGGAAGGCAGAGCTTTTTTTGAATTATTTGCCCATTACTTTTGATCGCATAAGGCCCCCCTTTATCAACAGCCACGTTGTTCGCGTCCAGAATTTCGTAACTTGTTTCATTGCCATAAGCATCTAAAATAAGGGTAAAAGACACCTCTCCGCACAGTAGAGGAGGTGGAGGAGGTGGAGTTTGGCAGGCACTCATACAGGGAGCACTGGCAATACGGTTGCGGATGAGGTTGCCAGGTTGTAAGCCAAAACCCAGCGAGAAATTGATCCCGTACTGAGAAATGTGGCAATAGGACATGATGGTGCCACCCTGTTTGGGCACCGCTGGAGTAGCACAACCCCCGTCTGTAAAACCAGGACAACCATCGATGGCCGTACTGTTGCCATTCCATACGCATGCATGAGTATGTTGTGATCCTAAGATGTGTCCCAACTCATGGGTCAGCACCATTACTGTAAAGGAATAAGCTGGTGCCACACTGTAACTTTTGCCAATACCAGCGTAGCCCAGGTTGAAAGGATCACACAGCCCATCTACCACCGCAATGCCACCACCTCCTTTATAAGAAAGTAAGAGCCCTGCATCACCCTTGATTTGTCCGGCACGTCTGTTTTTGAATTGGTTCAATAAACCATATGCATCATATTCGCTGTAAGGGCTGGTGGTGTTCCAGATGTAAAGTTGGGAAAGGTTGAGTTTAATGCCCTCATTGGCATATAAGGTAGCGGTTTGATTAAATATAGCTTGAACATAACGGGTAGTTTCATCCAGTCCTCCTTTATCCAGAAACACATCGTTATCAACTTCCAAATACAAATTGACACAGTTATTGACCGCCCGAAGATCGGGGGTCTTTTCCAGCTCTTTAGCGGAATAACCTCTTTGTCCATCTGGGGTGTAACAATGAAAATTAGGCTTGTCTGGGATTTGGTCTTCGGGGTACAATACGTGTAAATCTTTGATCTTGTTTTGCTTAGACTTGTATTTGGCCAAAGTGAAGTTGCCACTTTCCAAGGTACTGAACATTCCCAATACCTCATCTCCGTAAATACTCAGCGCAGCAACCGAACCCGGTCTTTCTTTAATGACACCACGATAGTGCAAGCCTTCAGTTTTTTCATCAGGGCTACGCGTAGGATCGGCTAATTGTAAGGTATAGTTTTCGCTAAACAATTCAACTCGGTACATTTCCAGTGTTACTGTTTTTCCCTGGAGTGGCAAGTCAATTTCAATGGCTGAGTAGGGACGCCGCAATAAATTTTGGGCGACGCTCTCCTGAAAAGTAAGCCCTTGGGCAGATGGAAGTTCCGCGTCCTTCAGTACCATGTGAGTTGGAAATAACGCCAGCCTTATGAAGGGTGATTTTCCCTTTCGCAGTGCATCAATTTGTTCCTGAGGACGTAGTCCAGTTTGGGCAGATGTGCTCAATAAGGCACATGCCAATACAATTGTTAGTAGTGATTTCATAGTGTTCCAAAGCAAAAGTTAAAAAAATACTAGGGCAGCCTGGAGAGATTAGTCAACCAGCTGTTAGGTAAACCTGTTGTGGATTAAGGTGTTAAATACGTAAGAGTGGGTATTGTTATGCATGCATACAATACACCAGTAAAAATGCATAGGGCAATGCCTTATACAACCTGAATGGGAAAAGAAGTCTTGTGAAAGTGATTAAATTTCAAAGTGGTTCACATGTAACGTGTCGAGGGAGTTAGGCTAAAAATAACCTAATTTGGGGATAGGTGATTAAACATTTGGAGGGAACAAATACTACAAATCTACCTGCAATGTATGGGCATTTTTAATGAGATACAAATATTTTTTTAACATAGGCTTTTTTTTACTTTAAAATGTCAGAACCCGCTAAAAAAAGTGTTCCTGCGCACAGGAACACTTAATTATTGGGCCTTGAAATTAACATTTTTCCTGACTTTTTGACCTGATCATTGTGAATGACATAAAAATAAACTCCTGATGACCAATTTGTTGTACTGAGTTGCCATTCCCATATATTGGAATCGTTGATGTTTAAAGGATAGTTGTTCAATATTTTTCGCCCTAAAGCATCAAAAATGCTCAATTTGTATTGCCCAACCGGCCAATTTAATAAACTAAACCGAGCACTGACATCGCTGGGATTGGGAGCAATCAATACCTCAGGATTCAGGTTTTTCAATTGAGTCAATTGACTCAAGTCTAAATCAATGCTTGGCTCTTGGAAACCTGGACAAGGCGTTTCCTCATAAATGCGCACATTGCGGAATTGAGATTCGCTGGCAAATGGGGCCGCATCTTTGTCTACTGCAAAAAACAACCGGTTAAAAGTCCCTGTATAAAACTTTCCTACCGGAATGGTGTATTTTTTCCATTGGCCATTTCCAGTATAGTTGCGGTAATCGGCGATGCCCCAGGTTTGGGAGCCCCAAAGCTGGAAAGTATAGGGTGAAGAAATGTTTTCATCATCATCAAAACCAATTCCGTGAATTTCACCCAACTGAGTGGACCGAAATTCAAATTCCAGAAAGGTCTTTGTGGTAACCGCATAATTGATGGCTACTGCTTTCCAGGCATTGTTGTTGATGACCAGCGTTTTACCCGCGTCTGCAATGCTGGCGCTACCTCCATCCTGAGAACCACCAAAGGAAATGGGGGGATATCGGTTAAAATCAATACTGACACATTTCGAATCGACAGGAGGGTTACCACCGCCATTATCTGGTGCGCTGACACAAAAATTAGTCTGTGCCAGGTTTCCAAATACTGCACCTTTAGAGATCTCTACGTTATTAGCATTCAATAAGCGATAACTGCCTTCGCCGTAACTACAACAAATTCCATCATTGTGTTTGTCATAAATTTTGAGGGCATAACAGCCAAAAGGTAAGCATACCTTGCGTTCAATTTTTTGGCCCAAGGTTTTGTCTACATAGGGCCCACCTTTTTCAACGGCAACTCCGGCCGGGTTGAGGATTTCCCAAGTGGTTTCGCTGCCAAAAAGATCCAGTGTCATCTGGAAAACGACCTCACCACAGGTGGCATTGTTACCACCACCGCCACTATTGCCACCTCCGCCACCATCAGTTGTACACACTTGTAAGCAGGTAGCCGCAGCAATCCGATTGCGAATCAGATTGCCGGGCTGCGTGCCAAATCCCTTTGAAAAATTAATGCCTACCGTGTTTAGGTGGCAATATGACATAATGGTGCCGCCACCGGAGGGGGTGCTCTCAGTTGCACTACAGTTGCCCTCTGTATACCCCGCGCATGCGTCGATGGCTGTATTGTTGCCATTCCAGACGCAGGCATGGGTGTGCTGAGAACCAAGAATATGGCCCAACTCATGGGCGACAACCATTACGCTAAAAGAATACGTTGGCAGGTTGGAAAAAAAGCGACCCACACCCGCTACACCCATTTTGAAGGAGTTATAAGGGCGGCAAAGGCCATCCACTACTGCAATGCCACCACCTCCTTTGTAAGTAATCAATTCTGCTGCATCGCCATTAAAGCTGGTGCGGGTTCGCTGAAACTGCGTTAGTATTGTGTACGTATCAGATCCGGTATAAGGGCTGCTGCTGTTCCAAATGAACACCTGAGACAAACTCAAGCGAATGTTTTCATTGGCATATAAGGCAGCAACCTGATTAAAAATACCGGTCACATATTGCAAAGTGCCATCCTGGCCTCCTTTGTCGATGAAAACATCATTGTCTACCTCCAGGTACAAGCGCACGCAGGCTGCTGCACTGCGCAGCTCTGCTTGTGGTTGTAGTTCTTCTGGACGATAATTGGATTCATTATCGGGGCTCAAGCAATGGAACTCGGGGCGTTCAGCCATTTTTTCATCCGCATGCAAAATGTGTAAGCGCGGGTCAGCACCTTTGTAACGGCCCAATACTCGATTGCCTTCCTCTGGGGTGCTAATTACGCCCGTCACTTCGTTGTTGAAAATGCTGATGGCCGCCATGGACTCCGGACGTCCTTTGATTCGCCCTTGATAAAAGAGTCCATTCAACTTGCTTGAAGGTGTGTTGCTTTGTTGGGAAAACTGTATAACGAAATCGGCACTAAAAATGTCAACTTGTACCAACTCCAATTCCATCATCGTTCCATCGGTATTTGGCAAGGGCAAAGAGAGGGCCAATGGCCGCTCCCTTTGCAATGGGATTATACTTGCCGTATTAAGAAACATCCATAGTCCGTTGATTACCTGGGGTTCGCTCCTCAATTCAGGAGCACGTTCAAACAGGTGAATCGTTTTAAAGGTTACATTGTTTTTTATCCTTGCTTCTACCAAATCACTTGGTCGCATAGCGCTTTGAGCGTTGGCCAATGTCCATAGCATAGCCAACACTACTGTGAGTAGTGTTCTCATGATGTGTTAAAATTTTTGAAGTTCCAAACAGTGCTGCTTGGACGAACGTATAATCAGTGCGAATAGGTTGCTCGATGGGCATCTTCGCCCGAGCGGATCAGTGAATTATGAAGTAGTTGGACCAGTGAATTATGAAGTAGTGATTACGAAAGGAAGTGTTGAACAAACAGGGTAAATAAAATGATGTCACTTGATATTCAATCGCGATAAAAGGGTATTTATGCAAATATAGTTTTTAGTTTTGATAATGCAAATGTTTATTACAAAAAAATGACAGAAAAAAATAATAACCTTCCACCAACTTGGCGAAAGGTTATTATAACTGTATAGTATACATGGAATTAACCCATCTCTTGTACTACTTCTTCAACTTGTGGGATCATCCGCTTCAACATCCCTTCAATGCCTGCTTTGAGTGTAACCGTAGAGGAAGGACAACCACTGCAAGAGCCTTGCATCAATACAAATACTTTGCCGTTTTCGTAGTGCTTGAACTCAATGTTACCACCGTCCATTTCCACAGCTGGCTTCACGTAAGTATCAATTAGTTCTTTGATTTTTTGCACCAATTCAGCCTCGTCACCGGTGTAAGTCACTCCGGCGCGATCCGCTTCGATTTTAGCGGTATGCTCAGCAAAGCCCTCTTTCACCAATTCACCACCTTCTTCAATGTAGTTTTTGATGAAATCTTTGAGTTTGAGCATGATGTCTGGCCACTCATAGTTCATTTCCTTACTCACCGTGACGAAGTTGTTGCTGATGTACACTCCCTTCACGTAAGGAAACTCAAAAAGCGCGACTGCCAGCGGTGACCATTCATTGGCCAGGTCCACTTCACGGAAATCGGCTGTGCCGCGGTACAACATGCGGTTGGTCACAAACTTGAGTGACTCCGGGTTGGGCGTTTGCTCGGTGTACAACAACACCGGGCTTTTGGTAACAGTAGTCTCCATATCGTGAGTATCTGTTGTCGTGTGAGTTATTTAGAATGAATCTACAAGGTAACGCTTTTTAAGCCTCGCTGGTTTTTAAAGCGATTGAGTTTTTGCAATAATTTCCTCAATGCTCAGTTTTTCCTGCTCCCCGCTTTGCATGTTTTTGAAACCAAGTAAGCCGCTACTCATTTCTTCTTCCCCTACCAGCACCACAAAAGGAACCTGCCGGTCGTTGGCATATTTCATTTGTTTTTTGAGTTTGCCTGGATCAGGATAAATTTCTGCATTCACACCCGCTGCACGCAATTTGCTCAATGCAGCAAAAGCATACAGGTGTGTAGCATCATCGAATGCCATAAAAAGCACCTTGAGCGAACTGCTACTATCGGCGGGAAACAATTTGAGTTCTTCCAGTACATCATAGATGCGCTCGGCACCAAAAGAAACACCTACACCCGAAACATCCTTAAGCCCAAAAACACCCGTCAGGTTATCGTAGCGACCACCACCACCGATGCTACCCATAGCTACTCCTTTGGCTTGTACTTCAAAAATACAGCCAGTGTAATAGTTGAGTCCACGAGCCAATGTGATGTCGAAACGGATTTCTTGCTGGGTCGTACTGGCGCCGAGGTATTGCAAAAGGTTTTGGATTTCCTGGATGCCCAACTTCCCGGTTTCGCTGGCGGATAGGGCGCTTTGTAATTCTTCGAGCGATTGAATGGCCAGAATCTGGGTAATTGTTTCCACGGCTGCTTCGCCAATTCCCCGCTCAGCCATTTCCTTTTTTACCCCGTCCAATCCAATTTTATCCAGTTTGTCGATGGCCACGGTCATGTCGACCATCAATTCTGGAATACCCGCCACTTCCGCTATCCCGGTAAGGATTTTGCGGTTGTTGAACTTGATGACAACGGGCAGATTGAGTTTGGAAAAAACCTCATCGTAAATCTGCACCAACTCAGCCTCGTACACCAACGAAGTAGAGCCCACCACATCGACGTCACATTGGTAAAACTCCCGGTAGCGCCCTTTTTGGGGCCGATCCGCCCGCCAAACGGGCTGGATTTGGTACCTTTTGAAGGGGAAGCTGATCTCATTCTGGTGCATCACCACAAAACGGGCGAAGGGTACGGTAAGGTCGTAACGCAGGCCCCGTTTGGCCAATGCCGGGGTGAGGGCTTTGTAAGCTTGGGCCTCAATATCCGCAGGCTTGATGCCTTTGAGGTACTCGCCATTGTTCAGAATTTTGAACAGGAGGCGGTCGCCCTCTTCACCGTATTTGCCGGAAAGCGTACTGAGGTTTTCCATCGCGGGGGTCTCAATGGGCAAATAGCCGTATTTGACAAACACCGAACGGATGGTATCGAAGATATAGTTGCGTTTGAGCACCTGATCGGGGGTGAAATCCCTGGTGCCTTCGGCGGTAGTTGGTTTCATTTTTTGGTCGTTGTAGAGACGCACGGCCGTGCGTCTTTACCGTTATATAACAGATGAAAACTGTTTCAAAAAGCGCACATCGTTTTCAAACAACAAGCGAATATCAGTAATGGTGTACAACATCATGGCCTGGCGCTCGATGCCCATACCAAAGGCAAAGCCAGAGTACTCTTCCGGATCGATGCCACAATTGATCAAGACCTGCGGATCAACCATGCCGCAACCCAAAATTTCTACCCAGCCGCTGTGCTTGCAGACCCGACAGCCCTTGGCGTTGCAAATGAAGCAGGACACGTCCATTTCGGCACTTGGCTCGGTAAATGGGAAGAAGGATGGCCGCAGGCGAATTTTGGTATCGGGACCATACATTTCTTTGGCGAAATAGTATAGGGTTTGTTTCATGTCAGCAAAAGACACTCCCTTGTCGATGTACAAACCTTCTACTTGATGGAACTGGCAGTGCGAACGCGCCGAGATGGTCTCATTGCGGTAAACCCGCCCCGGTGCAATGATGCGGATGGGTGGCTTTTGTGAAGTCATCACCCGCGCCTGGACCGAAGAGGTATGGGTACGCAGCAACATTTCGGAGCTGTTGCGCAAGTAATACGTATCCTGCATGTCGCGCGCCGGATGGTCGGCAGGCGTATTCATGGCCGTGAAGTTGTGCCAATCGTCTTCAATTTCACGCTCTTCTGCAACCACAAAGCCTAGGCGTTCAAAAATCCGCACAATGCGGTTCAGGGTTACGGCCACGGGATGGCGAGAGCCCAGATCAATGGGTTCACCAGGTGCAGTAATGTCCAAGCCAGCCGCCTGAGATTTTTCGGCAGCAGCTTCGGCCACGGCTTTGAGGGTTTCAAACTTGGCCTCGGCAAGCTCTTTGGCTTTGTTGATCAATTGACCAAATTCCTTTTTTTGCTCATTCGGTACATTCCGAATTTCGCCCATCAAGGGTTTGATCACATTGTTGGAGCCCAGGTAGCGCAAACGAAACTGCTCAATGGTTTCCGCAGAGGCGGGATTGGCCACCTCAATTTCCTGCAGCAAGTCCTGTAATTGTTGAAATGCGTTGGCAGACATATTCATTTTTTAAAAAATCGCTGGCAAAAGTAAGCATTTTACTTTCATGTAGAATCAATAACAATGGCGATATTGCGCAGAGTTCCAATTTTTAGTTTAGAAGGTTGAGAAGTTGAGAAAGTTGAGGCTACCGCGAGCGGCTTTGACAGTGACACTTGCGGTAGCCTCAACTTTCTCAACTTCTCAACTTCTCAACCTCTTTAGACATGTTCCAAGCTTCACAGCTCCGCTTTTACTTCACCTATCTTTCCTGCCTCGCCCTTCTGGTTGGCTTGGTGGTTTCTCCCTTTTTGCAATCCATGAGTTTATTTGGTTTTGCCATTGCCGCAGTGTGGGAGTGTATCGCCACTCGTGAGACCCTAGCAGAGCGGTGGAAAGCATTCTGGAAGAGGCCCGATTTTTGGGTTTTTGGCCTGCATTTTGCGATTGTGTTGTTTGGATTTTGGGTAATACAAGACATGGATTTTTGGTTGGAACGTTTGCGCATCAAATTGCCTTTTTTGATCCTACCACTGGCTTTCTTTTTTATGCCACAATTTTCACAAAGACAGTACTTTAGCTTACTTTATGTGCTGATTATTATCTTGTCGATAACCAGTTTGGGTATTCTGATTAACTACAACCTGGACTACGAAAACATCCAACTCCTGATCAAACAGGGGCAAGCCATGCCGATGCCGACCAACCACATCCGCTTTAGCTTATTGTTGGCCATTGGGGTATTGTCAGCGGGGTATTTGTACTGGCAAGGCTACTATTTTAAAAGCGAAAAGGAGCGCAAATGGATCGCTGGGATGGGGCTGTTTCTTTTTGGGTTTATCCATGTGCTTTCGGTGCGCAGTGGCATTGCGGCGCTGTATTTGGCGATGCTGGTAGTGGGTTTGCGCTATGCCTGGTTGAGTCATAAGTATTGGTTGGCTTTGGGAGTCGTAGGAGCGATGGTGGCTTTGCCTGTGCTGGGTTATTTTGTACTGCCGAGTTTTAAAATGAAGGTCGATTATGCCCTATACGACCTGCGGATGCGCCAAAGCGGGCATACCGAGATGTTGTCTGATTCTGAACGCATTACAACCTTAAAAGTGGGTTGGGAAATCTTCAAAGCAGCGCCTTTTCTGGGGGTAGGGGCGGGTAATCTTGACCAGGCTGTGCATGCCCAATACGCAGCTCATTACCCCAATGCCGCTCGGGTAATGATGCCGCACAATCAGTTTTTGTACGTGGCGGCGGGTTCGGGAGTTGTGGGTTTGTTGCTGTTTTGTGTGGCCATTTTCTTGCCACTATTTTACAATGGCAATTATCGGGATGAGTTGTTTTTGGGCACTTATGTAGTCCTGCTTGCTTCCTTGTTGGTGGAGGCTACCTTGGAAAATGCGATGGGGGTGGCGCTGGCGAGTTATTTTTGGTTGTGGGGGCTGAAGCAAATGGCTTTGTCAAAATAATTGCAAAACAATAATCTTAACATTGGTTTATTGTTGAATTGATTCAGGAGATGTATTTTACCCGAAATAACACCCTAATTGTAATGAATTCCCAAAACTTAATTACCCGGGATCGATTGGCCATTGAACTAGGCTGCCACCCGAGAACACTGAAACGCAAATTGCAGAAACTGGGCTACCAAGAACACATGAAATTGCTTATTTTTTTTATGCTTTTCATTGGCATTAAAGCTAATTGTCAAATCTACTTTAATACAGTTGATGCTACCTTCGGAACCATTAATCACAAAGAATGTAATTACAAAACCATAACCGGATTTGGTAAATACATCACACCAATTGCTGAAATAGCTATTGCCCCAGACGGAAGAATGCTTGGACATATTGGTGAACAACCTACCGAAGCATGGGATACTTTGCCTTATCGTATATGTGAATTTGACACTCGGAAAAATATCATTCTTGATACACTAATTTCTTTTCCTTATTCCTCTACGTCCTTGAGTATAAGCCCAAAAGGAGATTGTTATTTTGGATATGCGGCAGCAATTTTTTCAATGAATCTCTCCACGAAAATTATTAATACATTTCCATTTCCAGGAATTATACCAGGAGATATTCAGTTTATGCCAGAAGACAGTGTATTAATTACTCAAGCCGGAAGTTATTCATTTCATCCCCCTGGACAGTGGATTTTTAAGATTGACCTCAAAACGGGAAAAATAGATACTATTATGCCCTTCCCAAAAGGGGATCGAATTTTTGGAATGGTTACTTTATGGGATTATGCTGCAAAAAAACGTCGTTTGTATGCGACGCTAGAAGGTAGTTCCATTAGCGGTTTAGAAAGAACCAATGATCTAATTGAGATTGACTTTGAAAACAAAAAACTTATTACCATATGTGATAAAGTTCCATTGAATTACCCCACACTCTGGGGTATGGCCAGCGACGACGACGTCCGCACCCAATTCAACATCCGCATGGACCTCGACCCCGACAACAGCAGCGGCCGCTTTGTGGATCATTTTCAGCTAGATACGCTCTGCCTCACCACGCTACCTATTGCCGATCGGGATGCCAGTATAAAATCCTACATTGGGGGCATCGATTCACTCGTGGTGAAAATTCAATCCGGCATCAAACACCCGGGGCAGGAAATGTTGGAACTGCGCGGTATTTTTCCGGGTATCAGCGCTAGTTTTATGGGTAAGGAAAAAATCGTGCTGCGCAATCTGGGTACTGCCAGCGATGAAGCCTTTACGGAGGCTCTGCGCAGCATTCGTTACCGAATCGAAGCTACGGAGGTGCAGGATGGCGAGCGGGTCGTATTGTGCAATATTTATAAAAACGGCATCAAAGGTGATCCAGCTATGGCCTACCTGCGGGTACGCGCGTATGCCCGTCCCTTCGCGGGCAACGACACCTCGGTACAAGGCTGCGAACATGGCTCCTTCATCGATATGTACAAAGCGTTGGGCCCCAAAGCTTATCCCGGTGGCACTTGGTCTCCAGCCTTGCGGATCAACAATTTTTTGAATCCTGATTTGGATACCGCTGCACATTATTTCTACATCGTTAAAGCAGGCGATTGCCCTGCCGATACGGCCCAGATTACGGTGGAGCGCCCCTTGCCCTTCCCGGCCATCGGCATCAATGGAATCCGCGAACGCCGCACCCAGATCGTTCAGCTTTGCGCAGGGGATAGCATCACTTGGGACATTTCGGCAGGTTTGTTGTCTGCCCGAAGGTATTCTTGGGAAAACCAGGCCCGCACTCCTCCTCGCCGTACTTTCACCCAGCCAGGGAGCCATTTCATCAACATTGAGGATTACAATGGCTGCACCTGGGTAGCAGGCATTACCATTTTAGCCGCCAAGGGAGACAAAGCCGCCAAGCGGGAAAAAATCACCTTGCGCAAGGGCGAGATATATGTATGGGGAAACCAGGTGATTCGGCAGGACACCCTCATTTGTCGGGTGATTCCCCGACCAGGAACTTGTGACTCTACGTATTGCCTGGAGCTGAAATTCACCACCACTTCCACCCGCGAGCTTGCGATCAACCGCAATGCGGATTTTTACATTCCGGGCTTGCTACACGAAGGTGGACACCTGAATGTATTTAGCCACACTGGCACCAAAGGCCGGGTAGTGGACATGGAAGTGTGGGATCAATGGGGGCGTTCCCTTTGGCGGGGCAAAGACTTTTTGAGCAATGATCCCACCCAGGGTTGGAATGGCCAAAGCAACGGCCAATGGGTTCCGAAAGGCATGTATTTGAGCTTGGCTAAAATACAGTTGGACGATGGAACGATTGAATGGGTAAGTGGGAAAGTGCTGCAAATGCAGTGAAAGTCTTTGGTTGATTTGAGCATTTTACCCGCCACTAAGTGGGCACTCGTCGATACTGGTTTGCTCGCTGCGCGAGCAGGCTCGACGGTCGCAGATACACCAATCGTACTTCTAGTCGAACAGGCGTAAAAAGCCTGAGGTGCGGTAGGCTCTAAAGCCTGCGACCGTCGAGCTTGACGCCGCAGGCGTCAGTAAAAGATCGACGAGCGCCCACGTAGTGGCACGTAAAATGCTCAATAAAAACGAATCAACCAGCTTTTTTAAACAACCCTCCTCACCACCGTATCCGCCCTCAACTTCTCATCCTCCCCCAAATTCAACAACAGCAATCCTGGCCGTTTACCCACCTCAATACTGCCCAAGCTATCTTCAAAACCCAGCGCCTCCGCCCCATTGATCGTGGCCCAACGCAAAATTGTTGTAAAAGGCACATAAGACTGGAAACGCGCGATGGTTTTCATTTCCTCCAACACCGACAACTGCCAGTTCGAGGTCAAACTATCCGTACCAATGGTGACCTTCGCCTCCGTATCCAGAAAATACTGGTAATTGGGCAAGCGGTTTTCGATGAACAAATTGGCATTGGGGCAGGTAGCCCAATAAATATCTTGGCTCCAGGCCTGAGCGGCGCGGATGTCCTCACGGGTACTTTCGGTGTTGTGTACAAAAAGGGTGCGACAAGCCGGATCCATGTTTTCCAGCGCGTAATGGATGGAGCTTTTGCCGCTGGGCTGAAACTGATCCAAGGGGAAACCGAAGCCAGTGTAAAACTCCAAAAAACTCCCGGTTTTAGTCTGGAAAAGGGCATTTTCACCCGGCGTTTCCTGGTTGTGGATGCTGACAGTACAGCCCGGCTGGTTCAGCGCATTGATTTTTTTGAACAAATTGCGCGAAACCGTATAGGGGGCGTGGGGCACCGCACTTTTGCGATTGCGGTTGACATCGCTTTGCTGGTCGTAGGCAGGTTTGAAGTTGTTAAACCAATTGTCGGCACCTTCTTCCTGCAAGAAGTCAAAAAACTCCACAAAAGTGTAGTACTGGATCTGGCTTTGGTTCTTGCGTGCAGCAGTATCCGCTTTATTGGAAATGTCGCCTACGGCCATGATGCCTCCTTCCCACATTTCGGCATCGGCGCGGTCGATGGCATCCAGGATTTCCTCCATGGAGATGTCGCGAAAATTGACTACCGTTTGTAAAAAAGGCACCAGCCCTGTTCCGGTATTGGCCTTGTCTTTCATGTGCGAAAGCTCCAGGTGGCAGTGGGTATTGATGAAGCCGGGCACAAGAGCGCCTTCCAGTTTTTCCACACTGGCTGGGTCGTGGGCTTCTAATTCATCAATTTGTAAAATGGTGCCTTGGGGGTCAAAGATCACAACCTTGTCGAGCAATGCGACATCGGTGGTTCCTGTATAAAGGCGATCAGCGCTGATCTTCCGTATCATGAGTCGTTTTTTGTGTCGATGTTTAAATTGGAAAAGGGCGCACCACTACCCCGTTTTTCATCCTCGGCTCAAACCAGGTTGACTTGGGCGGCAAAGCCTGATTGTGATCTGCCAGCAACATCATTTCCTGCAAGTCGATGGGGTAGAGGGCAAAGGCTACGCGTTGGGGTTTGAGTTGTTGTACTTGTTGCAAATGGGCCATTCCTTTGGCCCCTTCAATATAAGTCAATCGGGGCTCCTGGCGCACATTGACGATGCCAAACACATTTGGCAAAATCACTTCGTTGAACAGCTGAGTATCCAAAATGGCTTTTTCCCAGTGGTAGCGCTCCAAAAAATCACGGCGCCAAGTTAGGCGAAAAGCCCGTTTTTCTATCAATAAACCCCATTCAAATTTCTGGCTTGGAAGCACTGCACTAACGCTGGATTCGATGTAAAAGTAAGGTTCGAGCTTTTTGAGTAACTCATCCGCAGTCCAATCTACCTCATCCAGGACACGGTGAAAAGCCTGAATGTTTAAGTGGTTTGATGGAAAAAGGGCTACCAAAAAATCGGGATCAGCCTTTCCATGTATCAAGTTCCGCTCGTACAAAACTGCCGATGAAGAGCAGCGATGGTGCCCATCGGCAATGTAGGATCGGGGTACAAAGGCCGCAAACAATTCCTGAATGTATTGCAATTCGATGGGGTCAGTGATTGCCCAGATTTGGTAGGTTTGTTCCTCCGCCGGAAAGGGAATTTCTAAATTCGGGGCCTGGTTTGTCGCTATTTTTTGCATCCAGGCTTCAATTGCGGGTACGCTGGGATAGGCCAATAAGACGGGTTTTATCATCGCCTGTTGCTCCTTCCATAAGCGGATTTGTACTTCTTCCTTGGCGGGGATGGTATTTTCGTGGCGTTTGATGGCCCCGTGCAAATAGTCCTGAATATGGGCACATCCGACAATGCCTAGGGCCTTATGACTGGCAGATTCAATGGAGCAAAGATAAAGGGCTGGCATTTCCCGCGATTCAAAGTAAGCAGTTTGTGCAAAACGGGGAAACTCTTCTTTTACGGCAGCAAAAAAAGCGTCGTTTGATCCAATTTTTTCCAAATGTGGCAATAGCGCCCGAAAAGGGTTGATTTGCATGGGTCTAATACTTGAAAGCAAGGTAGCAAAAAAGCAAAAAATAAAAATAAAAAGGAACGGGTGGAAAGTTATCACACCCATTCCTTAGCGCAGGACAGCCCCAGAAGGGAAGGGGCTGACACATGATTGTTTAGAACTAGTATTGCATAGTGTACGCTTAGCCTGCCGAAAGGCAAAGACTGTTTAATTTACAACAAGAAATTGTTTGGCTAGATAGTGTAGAAGGCTGAAAATAATACTGGAACGGACGACTAAGCGTATGTAGAAGACTAGAGCTCTAAAAACAATGACCAAATATACAACTAATTGCATTCCATGTATATCGAATAATTGTAAAAATTAGGTTTTATTTACATGCTCCAAAGATTTGATGGAACCATTTTATAGGTAGATATCGTTGGACAAAAGCTTATATTCGCGCCAAATTAGAACGCGACTCCACTACAACTGTGTTACCATGTCAAAAAAATATTTGATCACCTCCGCTTTGCCTTACGCCAATGGCGCCCTCCACCTGGGCCACCTGGCTGGCGCTTATTTGCCTGCTGACATCTACGTACGTTACTTGCGGATGCTCGGCAAGGAGGTGGTATGGGTATGTGGCTCGGACGAACATGGCGCTGCCATTACCATCAAGGCTAAAAAAGAAGGGATCAGCCCGCGGGAGATCATCGACAAATACCATGCGCTGAATAAGGCTACTTTTGAACAACTGGGCATCTCTTTTGATATTTACCACCGCACCAGTGAGCCGATTCACCACAAAACCTCCCAGGATTTTTTCCTGCGTTTGCACGAAAAAGGGGACGAGTTCGAAGAGCATTTTATTGAACAATATTACGACGAGGACTACGATCAATTCCTGGCTGACCGCTACATCATTGGTACTTGTCCCAAATGTGGACATACCGAAGCCTTTGGCGATCAGTGTGAAAACTGTGGTTCCGACCTATCACCCCTGGAACTGATCAATCCCCGCTCTACGCTGAGTGGCAAAACACCAGTCCTGAAAAAAACCAAACACTGGTATTTCAAACTCGACAACCACACCGAGTGGCTGAAACAGTGGGTTGAAACCGGAGTACTCGACGGTAAACAACACCACGACCCCAAGACCTGGAAAAACCACGTATTGGGACAATGCCTGTCCTGGCTGGATGGCGGCTTACATCCTCGCTCCATTACGCGGGACCTGGATTGGGGCATCCCCGTGCCGCTGCCCGAAGGCAAAGGAAAGGTTTTGTATGTTTGGTTTGATGCCCCAATCGGCTACATCTCCGCCGCTAAACAGTGGGCCCTGGACAATGGCAAAAACTGGGAGGAATATTGGAAAGGCGACGATGTAGAATTGATCCATTTTATTGGCAAAGACAACATCGTTTTCCACTGCATCATTTTCCCGGCTATGCTCAAGGCGCACGGCGAATACGCTCTGCCTAAAAACGTGCCAGCCAATCAATTCCTGAATTTTGAAGGCCAAAAATTCTCCAAATCGCGGGGCTGGGGCATCGAACAGCACAACTACCTAGAAGAATTTGCCGAATTTCCCAATAAAGAAGATGCATTGCGCTACGCCCTGCTACGCAACATGCCGGAAAACCGCGACGCGGATTTCAAATGGGACGATTTTGTGGACTACCACGACAAGGAACTGGCCGATAACCTCGGCAACTTTGTCAATCGGGTGATTACCCTTACGCACAAGTATTTTGGTGGACAAGTACCGGAACTGAAGATCGATCTTCAGGATAAACTGGCTGATGTCACGGCTTTGACCCAACGTTTCACCGAGGAATTGGATGCCTTTAGCTTCAAAGCGGCGAGCCAAACCTTTTTGGAAATTTCCACTTACGGCAATACCTATTTGCAGGATGTATCGCCCTGGAACATCTACAAGGAAAATCCCGATAGCCCGGTCATCCGTGAGTGTATGTTCATCTGCTTGCAGATCGTAGGCTTATTGAGTTTGGCTGCGCATCCATTCATTCCCTTCACCTCGCCACGGTTCCGCAAACTGATTGGTTTGCCAGAGGTGCAAAATGGCGATTGGGCGGAATTGTTGCACAAACTGGAAAACGGCCTGGCCATTGTGCCTGCCGGGCATCAGGTTGGAGAAGTGGAAGTATTGTTCCCCAAAATCAACGACCGTCGCGATACCAGTCGCCTGGAGATTGTAAACCGCCAAAAGGATAAACTGGCTGCTATTTTGGCTGCCGAAGCGGAAAGAATTAAAAATGCGCCTGCTGCTCAGGAATTAAAAACGAGTGAAGTGACCAATACCGAACTGCCTGCTTTGAAAGAAGTGATTCAATACGAGGATTTTGCCAAAATTGACTTGCGGGTGGGCACCATCCTTTCTGCTGAACGAGTACCCAAAGCGGATAAGCTGCTGAAATTGCAAGTTGACCTGGGTTTTGAAGAAAGGACGATTGTTTCCGGGATTGCGGAGCATTTTAGTCCGGAGGAATTACCGGGGAAACAGGTGGTGGTTGTGGCGAATCTGGCTCCGCGTAAATTGCGGGGGATTGAGTCGAATGGGATGATTTTAAGCGCGGAGGAACCGGATGGACGATTGCGTTTGGTGAGCCCGGCGATAGGTGTGAGCAATGGGAGCATTGTGAAATAAATGGCTTCAAGCCATTTATTTCACCCACGAATAAATTCATGGGGTGATGCGGTAGGGTGGCCTCCCACGGATATAACCCACGATTTAAATCGTGGGATTCCCGTGGGTTGGCTGGGTTTTTTACCCCAAAATCCTCACCCCTTCCAACTCCTCGTCCATAAACAACAAGTTCATATCCGCATCGTACACCGCATTAAAAGCAAATGGTTTTTCCGCCATTAAGTATTGGTATACAGTGAAATCGGTAGGTGGGGTGGGCACATTCGGAACATCCGCAAAAGCAATCCATTCCAAATCGCCCTCCGGGCAAGGCGGCGGAGCAACAAAATCAATATCCGCAATATAGATGTTGCATTGCCAATTGTAATCAATCGGTGAGGATTCCATCAGGGAGCCACCGTATTTTAATTTTTCTACCTCAAGCCCTGTTTCTTCTTTCAATTCCCGATGGGCGGCAGTCCGTGGATCTTCAAATGGTTCCAACTTTCCACCTACGGGCAGGTAGCTGCCTACATAAGGCGGCTTGATGCGTTTGAGCAAGAGGAAGTGTTGTTGATGGCGCAAAATGACCATGGAACAAGCGCGCTTAAGGCCGAGTGGAAAAGACATAGCAAGTATAATTGAAAGGTTTTCACCAAATAAACAGTTATTCCGGCAAAAGTTTACAATCGAATTGAAAAAGATGTTTCCCCTCTTTTTAGATGATTTTCCCCAAATCCCCTTTTTGCAGGATGTTTCATGCAGCCCTTTCCCTGAACTTTGTGGGGTATTCAGCTGAAACAATATTGGTCACTCCAAAACATCCAAAACCCTAAAACATGTATGAAAAAGCTATGCACACTCCTGCTTTTGCTGGGGCTGCTTGGGAATATTTGTGCCCAAAATGAAACACCTACCCTGGCCAGAGCCTCCGAATTTACCATTCCTGTTTCGCCGGCATTTGATCTTCTAGCGGTCAATCCGTCCCAAATTTTGCGGCCCAACAACATCCGCGAATTTAAGGTGGACTGGTCCTTTCGATCCTGGCGACTCAAGCCCAATCTAGCCATACAAGCCCAACCCATTTGGGAGATTTTTTACAACCGCGCCGATCTTCGACCTTATCAACGTACTTCTTCGTTTTTGAAGACACTTTCTACCCTGGATTTTTCAGCCGGAACCATTGAAGATGACGCCCAAAACCGTCGGGTAGCAATGGCTGCCAAGATCAACCTGTACCGTGAACGCGACCCGATGAGTGACATCGAAGTGTTTGCAGTTGATACAACGTTTAACCGCCTACAACAGGAACGGATGAAGCTATTGGTCGACCTGCAACTCAAACGTAATCGCGCCGAAATCAGCATGCGCGACCGACTGCGCTACGAACAACAAATGGACTCCATCCAGCAGGAATACAATAACCTGGACAAACTGCAAAAAGACAACATCCAGAACCTGGTAGTCCGCTACCTGCGCAGCAACTGGAATGCTTCACACGTGGATGTGGCTTTTGGCCGGATTTTTTCCTACGTCAACCCCAAGGTGGATAGTTTGGTCCTGCGAGGGCAAGCCACCGCTTTTTGGGTCAGTGCCAGCAAAGGGATTGGCCGCAAAGCCCTGGTGACAGGCCTGTTCAAGTACATTATGCAAGAACGGCGGAACGATTTGAGCACGATCAACGCCAGTGGCAACATCGTTTCGATGGGCATGGGTTTGCGCTACGGCGGTTCCAAGTTCAATTTTTTTGCCGATGTATTGTACTCGCAAGGCAATGCTCAATTTGTACTCAGTGACCCCGGCTTGAACCTTACCCAGCTCAGCGCCATGAGCATTTCCTACGGCGGCGATTGGCGCCTCAGTCGCAACGTGATGCTTTCCTACGGCGTACGTACCGATTACACCAAACAAATGCAATTCAAAAACATCATACCCGTCGCCAATCTGGCCTGTATGATGCGCTAACATGATTCAATCACTATTTTTTTCACCTACAAACCTTTAAAACAATGAAAAATTCATTGCAGAACCCTTTTTTGAAGCTTTGCTTCACGCTTGCACTTTGTGCTTCTTTTTCGTTTTCCTATGCACAAGTCGACACATCCCTGGCCAGTGGCTTGCTCAAAGGGGATTTACAAAATCACCTAATCAGTAAGTTAGGGGGCAGATTGGGCGAAATCAAAGTGTCGGAACGTTTTACTGCTGGCAATTCCACCATCCAAATTGCATCCCGGCAAATCCCTTCCAGATTAGGCACTCTTGATCAGATTACCATTAAGATTACCGAGGCTGGCAAAACCCAGTTTTTTAGCCTGACCCAAGGTTCCGATGGTAAACTTTCAGAATTGCGGAGTGGTCAATTGGTAGCCATAAGTGGAGGAAATCCCCTCAATTGTGTCACCCAGCTGTTTGGGGCAGCCAGTTCTTGCAGTGCTTGCAAAACCAAAATTCTAAACTGTATCAGCCAAAACAATACTTTCCTTGCCAGAGTACGTTGTCTTGGCCGCAATTTTGATGGCACTTGTATTTCATGTGGTGTTAGCCTGGTTTCGATCGTCAGCTGTCTGAAGGGCTAATTCAATTCGATTTTTTGGAGTTTTGTGACCATATTGACGAGTGGGTGACCTTTTTTGGTCATCCACTCTTGTTCATTATTAACCGAAAAATGAAAAAGTTGAGAATATTTTGCACTACTCTTTTGATTTATTGCACGAAAGAAATTATCTTTGCACCCTGATTTAAAAATTTGAAAAAGTAGTTTGCCATGAAAAAAGATATCCATCCGGAATCTTACCGCACGGTGGTATTTAAAGATTTCTCTTGCGATGAAGCTTGGATGGGCCGTTCTTGCGCGCCTACCCGCGATAAAATCGTTTGGGAAGATGGCAATGAATATCCGCTGATTAAGTTGGAAATCTCCAGCGCATCACATCCATTCTTCACTGGAAAGATGAAGTTTGTGGATACAGCGGGTCGTATTGACAAGTTCAATAAGAAATTTGCCAAATTCGCTCAGAAGTCGTAAATCACCATACAATGTGATCACGGTAAAAAAAGTCCCAATCAGGTTTGGTTGGGACTTTTTTTTTAATTTTCGGGCAAACTTTTAAATCGCCTATGTGGCACGTTATTCTTTTTGACAGCGAAGTTCGCGAACAACTGCTTCCACTCACTTTTACCCGACCCGTAGGTGCGCTACGTGTAGGTGCCCTAACTATTCAGGAAAAATGGAAGCAGTGGCTCAACGCGAAAGTTTCCTTTATTACCCAAGACTACCTTGCCAGTAAATTCCCAATCGAATACGGCGACGAAAACATTGTCATCAATGGTTCCGTGATGCCTTCGGATCGTTTGATCCGTCTGATCCGGCAAATGGAATTCAATGAGGCCTACCTCAAAGGGGAGGAACTGATTGTTGCAAAACTGGATCGGGAACAGTTGGAAAAACTCATCCACGATGAGGACATCGACCAACTGCACGTTTACGATATCGAAGACACTCCATTTTTAAAGATAGATCACCCCTGGGATATTTTCCTCCAAAATGCTGCGGCATTGGAAGAAGATTTTCAATTGCTTACCCAGGGTCGGGAGTCTCAGTCCATTTCCGAGAGCAATCGCATCATTGGTGACCCCAGCCGCATCTTTTTGGAAGAAGGTGCAGTGGTGGAAGGTGCCAGCCTCAATGTGCTCAATGGTCCCATCTACGTCGGCAAAAATGCCGAAATCATGGAAGGTAGCCTCATTCGGGGCGGTTTGGCATTGGGCGAGCATGCTCAGGTCAAAATGGGTACACGCCTTTATGGTAGCAACACCTTTGGCCCTTGGAGCAGGGTAGGTGGTGAAATAAGCAACTCTGTCATTCAAGGTTACAGCAATAAAGCCCACGATGGTTTTCTGGGCAACTCGGTCATTGGCGAATGGTGCAACATCGGCGCCGATACCAACACCTCCAATCTCAAAAATACCTACGAAGAAGTACGGATTTGGAATTATCCTGCTGGTCAATTTTTACCCGCTGGCATCCAATTCTGCGGTGTAATCATGGGCGACCACGCCAAGGTGGGTATCAACTCTATGCTCAATACTGGCACGGTGATTGGAGTAGGAGCCAATATTTTTGGGGCTGGATTCCCCCGGGCTTTTGTGCCCTCCTTCTCCTGGGGAGGGGCTGCTGGTTTTACGACCTTCCAACTGGACAAGGCTTTCGAAACCGCTGAAGCAATGATGCAGCGCCGAGGTAAGGAATTTGACATTTCCGAACGCCTGATTTTGCTGCGCACCTTTGAAGACAGTTCCAAATACCGCAATTGGGAAAAATAAGCACATGCACATTCCTGCCTGGAAAAGGTATCTGAGTTATCTGGTCGAAATCCACCTGGAAAGTGCATCAAGCGAGTACAATCCTCACCTGTACGTAAGTATGCGCAGGGGACGCTACCAACTGAGTACGGCCCATGCTGTATATTCCTTTGAAGACCTTTACACCAACTTTGCCCGCGCTTTTGAGCAGTGCAAATTGGACGGATTGCCCGGTAGAGAGGCTTTGGTGCTGGGCCTGGGCCTGGGTAGTATTCCTTACATCCTGGAGAAAAAACAGGGTATGGATTTCCACATTACTGCCGTGGAAATTGACGAGGTCGTCATCGACCTGGCTTACCGCTACACTTTAGCTGATTTACAATCGCCCATCGATATGGTTTGTGCCGATGCAGAAATTTTTGTGTCGAGCACCTACCAAAAGTATGACCTGATCTGTATGGATGTTTTTTTGGACGATCAGATTCCCGGGCCTTTCCAACAAATTGAATTTTTGGAACAATTGCGCGAGCTGCTTGCTCCTGGTGGGCTACTGCTTTTTAATGTACTCGCTTTGCGGATCAGTGACCGGAGAAAAGCGGAGCGTTTTTTCTCTCAGGTGTTCAAAGCTGTATTTCCGCAGGGGACTTTCATCGAGGTGGAGTTCAATTGGGTACTGGTGAATGACCAGACGATGTTGCGCTGATGGTGTGGTAGAGACGCACGGCCGTGCGTCTCTAAATGGTTGCGCGGAAAAGACGCACAGCCGTGCGTCTCTACTACCTCCACCTTTCCACAAACTCCCGCATCACCGCCACAAACTTCGTCGGCTGCTCATAATGTGGCGAATGCCCACACTTTTCAAACTCCACTTTCTTTTTCCGATCCGGTGCCGTACCCAAAGTATTGTAAGTAAAACTAGCCAACTCGATGGGTAAAATGGGGTCATCCTTGCCCCACAACACCAACGCCGGGATGTTGATGCGCCGCAACTCAGGCCTAAAATCCAGCCCATCCGCAAAACGAGCGTCTACTTTATTCGTGAAATAAGCCAAAGAATAAGGCGAGCGCAGTAGTAACTTAGTATAATCCAATTGATTGCTATCGGCCAGGGCGGCGGCGTTGTAACTGGTGTCCAGTGCATAAGCAAAAATGTAAGGCTCCTTGTCAGAATACACCGGGTTGGGATGGGCCTGGTACCAATCGATCACGTATTGCCAAAATTTAAGGTCTTTGCCTTCGGCGATTTTGGCGGGCACTCGTTCCAGGGTCCATTTTTTGACCGTTTGTACTTCTAATGAGTCAAACACGGAACCATCCACATCAATCCAGCCCTGCACTTTTTGCTGATTGTTGTTGCGACCCAACCAGGCAGCGCTCAGCCCGCCACCCCAGCTGTGGCCCAGCATGAACAACTTGGGCTGATTAAACTGCTGGCGGACAAAGTCAACCACAACATCCACATCTTCTACAAATTGATCGATGCTCAAAGTTGATTTTTTAGGGTCGCCCTGAGAAAGGCCCGAAAAACGTTGGTCCCAGTATACTACCGCGTAGTCTTTTTCCAGTTCGGCAAAACTTTTGGTTACCGCAAATTCATGCCCCGAATCGCCTGGGCCACCATGTACAGTGATCAAAAAAACGCCGGATTCGAGGTTGCCTTTGACCCACACGGGCATGGCTGCGCCTTTGTGGCGAATAAAATAGTAGTTGCCTTCGCTGAGGAATTCAGATTTTTCACAAGCAAAAAGGCTGATGGCAAGCAAGGCCACCCAAAGTAACTTTTTCATAGTTAGAGGTTTGTAGGCTGATCAATGAATTTAAACAAGCACTTACTTGATGCGGTGAATGAAGCCAACTTGCAAGGCCAAATGCGGTAGGGCAAGGTTGTTGAAAGGCAGCTGCCAGAAGACCTTGGGACGGAAATAAACGAGATTGGCACTGGCCGCATCTTTGCTCAGGTTGTAGCCGACACCCAAGGTTACGGAGGGCATGATGTCGAGGTTGGCAAAAGCCGAGGCCCGACGGATATTGCCATCTTCATCACGTTGAAAAACTCCGTCGCCATTGTAAAAACTCAACAGGGTACCTAAGCCCAGGTATTGCTCCGTAAAAAAGCCCGAATTCCGGTAGCGCCGCAAGCCAGCATGGACATCCATAAAAACTCCCGTGTGGTTGCGGGCATGTACGTAGGCCCCCAGGTCGGCCCGGAAGAGGGTAGATACTTTTTTGGACTGGGTTTTTTCCAGCTCCAGCTGAGCAACCAATCCGGGATGGGTGCCCGTTTCACCGAAATAACCCAGCCCCAGGTTGAGGTTTTTTTGTGCCATCAGGCTCGAAGTGCTTAAAAAAAGCAGCATACTTAAGATACTCCAGCAAGATAAATTCTTCATCATAACAGTTTGAAAGGGTGAAAAATGTAGTAAACATTTGTGCCCCTATTGACTGAAAAATTGAAGATGGGGTGGCAGTAAATCGCGCCACTTTGCCCGAAGTAGAAGGCATTTGGGCTGAAGTAGATAAAAAGCGGGCTGAAGTATGCGCCTGAAATGGAGGTTATTCTTATAAAAGTTTGTATAAATTGTGCTAAAAATTTACAACGTGCAAACCCGGCCCTATCCCGATATTTGGATACGCATCATTGGCTCCATTTTTTTGGCTCATTTCATCAAAATGCTGGGGCATTCCCAGAGCTTGTGGGAAATTGTCATGCAGCCAGAGTACTTTTTAGAGGTGCTAACTGGAGCCCTGATCAATTTTGGCGTGTGGAGCCTCGTTCGTTGGGTCAGCATACGGTTGGATGCCCATTACGATTGGTTGGAAGTTTCTATGATGCGGGCTTTTTTGCAGGCTACTTTGGGCTTTGTGGTACCCGTATTGATATCCTTTTTTACAATGTATCTCTTCTTCATCTATGTTGCCGGGGATAATATTTTTAATTCGAGTTGGTTGTATGTGGAATACCGGGTAGTGCTTTTTTACCTGGCCATGATGAATTGTTTTTACCTGGCTTATTATTTTTATCAGCGCTTCAGGCAAGCTGAGTCGGCATTACAGACGCTTCAACATCAGCTCGTAGCGCCCCAAGCCGTGGTAAATACACCTGCTGCCAGCAATACGCCCGTCATCATTGCGACCAAAGGCAGCCGCCAGGTACCAGTACCAGTTGAAGAAATCGCCTATTGTTTTTTGCTGGATGATATTTATTACCTCAAAACCTTCGATGAACAACAATTGATGAGCAATGAAACCCTGGATGAATTGGCCAACTTGTTGCCGGCCAGTCAGTTTTTTCGCATCAATCGACAGACCCTTGCCAATGCCAAAGCCTGTGCCTCCTTCCGCAGCATCGCCAACGGTAAACTGGAAGTGATCCTCCAGCCCAGTATGCCTGAGGCGGCTATAGTTAGTCAAAAAAAAGCGGCCACTTTTAAAAACTGGTTGGTCAATCGTTGACCTTCGCCTTCCGTAGACTCAACAGTAAAACGTTACTCACCTTACGTTCGCCGTATTCATCAAATACCTTGTCGTCGCATGGCATGTTGACAACTCCCGTTTTAGTAGTCCCGTCAATCCATAGTGTAGTTGAACCTCCGCCGTCGAGGTTGATCGCTTCTACACAGTCCAAGGCTTCCATCAACTGGCTCAATTCGTACAGACTCATGCCCGCAGCTTCTTTTGCTCGCCCATCCACCGTGATCCACAAAATTTCTCCCCTCCGGGTAATGCCCAAAGCCGTGCGAGGGTGCCTTGTTGTGTTGAACAAACGGGCAGGCAAGTGGATTTTTTTCCCTTCGTGGATGAGCAAGGGCCCGGTTACCATTACATTGTCCTCGGCCAACAACCTTTTTTCCCAACCCTTGATGCTGTCCCCTCTGACGATTTGCACCTGATTGTTTTTGATCACAATGGCGCTGCGTTGGTGCTCTGCCAGGAATTGACCTGAAGGCCGGGTGGTATCCAGTGTCACCCCATTGATGCGGATAAAATCAACTGAGCCGCCGTTTTTAACGTCAAAAAAAGTGCCATTTAATGCGGCTAATGCTTTTGCTTGCTGCCCCTGGATACTGGTGGGAATCAGCTCCTGGCCGCCCGAAGCAAAAGCCAGATTTAAAGGGCGATGCCCTTTTTTGATGCGCAGGATATTGACGTTTTGGTTGGCATGAAACAGCTCCGCGTTGGCAAAATGATGCTGTTCCCATTTGGCTTTTGGGGCAATTTTCTGTGCATGCCAATCCGTTTTTTTGAGCAAAAGCTGGACGCTGTCCACCTGTGCAAATACGATTTGAGGCAGGACGATTAAAAGAGTCAGCAATCGAATCATCATCGGTCAGTTGCAAGAGTTATAAAATATTTTGTACTTTTCACCTATAAAACATCACCGGGAACGGAAATGAAACAAAGTAAACTGGTTTGCTTTGTTTCATTTCCGTTCCCAGAACGTATCTGGCATGGACCAAATCAGCATTCACAGCGATAAAGGCGAAATTAAACTGCGTAAAAGTAAAGCTTTGGTTGGGTTAAAAATGACCCAATCCCGTGGACTTTTAGAACCAGACTACATCAATAAAGAATTGCACCAAAGCCTGGGCGGCTTTAAGGTGGTTGAATTGAGCATTGAAGATACCAACATCAATGATAAACTGGATGAGGTACGTGAAAGAGAAGAGGTAGAGGTAGGAACCCACGTCTATTATCCCGAAAACAGCGACCGGCCTTTGATTGCTACCGGTGAAATTTTCATCACTTACCACGAGGGAGTCAGCGATGAAGAGCAGATGGTAGCACTGGATGAATACAATCTGGAACTGGTAGAGCGTCGTGGTCCCAATGTGCTGGTTGCTCGGGTAACTGCCAATTCGCCTAACCCCATCAAAACAGCAGGATTATTGCAAAAAAGCTGTCTGGTAAAAAACGCTGAGCCGGATATTGATACCGTCCTCGATCAGTATTTTTTACCCACCGACAACCTGATGGGTAGCATGTGGCATCTGCAAAACAATGGCTTTGTACCCGATGCCAATGTTCAGTTGCGCCGGGGAATCGACGCCAAAGTGGTGGCCGCCTGGCGTGCCTTGGGCAGTCTTGGCTCGCCTAACATCAATATTGCCATAGTGGACAATGGTTTTGACCTGACCCACCCAGACCTGAAAAACAAGGTGATCAAACCCTTTGATTTTTGGAACAATAGCCCACAAGTACTCCAGGGCGATGCCCGTTATACCCACGGCACCCCTTGTGCCAGTGTAGCTTTGGCCGCTTCAAACGGTGTTGGTATGGTGGGTTCCGCGCCCAATGCCCGCTTTATTCCGGTCAGCGGCACTTCTTTTAGTGTACGTACCACCGAGTCGATTTTCAACTATTGTGTCAACAATGGTGCTGACATCATCAGTTGCAGTTGGGGCTCTACTGATCCCAATTACCAGTTGAATGCTGAAAAACAACAGATCATTGCGAATGCTGCCCGTCGGGGCCGGAATGGCCGAGGTTGTGTAATCTTATATGCTGTTGGTAACGATAGTTTGAACTACGTCAATTTTTACGCGCAACACCCGGATGTGATTGCCGTAGGGGCTTGTACCAGCCAGGGCATTCATGCGCCCTACTCCAATACCGGGATGGAAGTGACCATTTGTGCGCCCTCCAACGGCGACTGGCCCATCATTGCGGCCCGAGCCTGGTGGGATCAGGGCGATCAACGCGAACAGGGCGAAAGAAGATACTGGATCGATGGTTTCAGCAGAGGCAATCAGTACAAACATTTTGGAGGTACTTCTTCGGCTACTCCTTTGGTGGCAGGTGTTTGCGCCCTGATGCTGACTGCTAACCCTGATTTGACCGCTCGCGAGGTAAAGCAAATTTTAATCCAGACCGCTGATAAAATTGGCAACCCTGCTGAATACATCAATGGCCATTCGCGCAAATACGGCTACGGAATGGTCAATGCAGAACGTGCAGTCGCTGAAGCCCTGCGTCGCAGAGGCACATCGACTCCAACCCCAATGCCTAACAACCCTCAACCTACCCCACAACCACGGCCCAATCCGCAACCACAACCCCAGCCGGTGGTGAGTTCTGGCTCTGGCTCCAGTGTGTTTGAGGTCAATGTTAACCAAAAGCCCAGCTCTGGTTGGGGCGTGCAAATCGGAGTGTACAGCAATTACGACAACGTACTGTCGCTTGTCGCCAAATTGAAACAACAATTTGGTCAACCCGTATTTGTAGTCGTTTCCAATCAAAATGGCCGCCAACTCTACAAAGTAGTGGTAGGTGCCTACGCCAACATCAACGAGGCCAGCATCATGCAAAGTCGTTTGGCGCAGGCAGGATATCAAGGCTTTGTGAAAAACCTAGCAGACGTTTAATATGGTTCTTGCAATTGATATTGGCAACAGCAACGTAGTGGTCGCATTACACGATGGCCATTCCTGGTCGCAGGTCTGGCGCATCCCCACCATTACGGAGGCAGATGCCGCGTTGTTTTATGAAAAAAGATTGGCCGATTTGTTGATGGAAGCCGGTGTCCTTCTGGGCCCCCGACCAAGAGTGGTAGTGAGTAGTGTAGTGCCCCAATTGACCCAATCTTTTTTACACATCGCCGAACACCTCTTTGGTCAGCCAGCCCTCAAAGTTGCTCCACCGATTTACCCGAAGTTGAAATTACAAATTGATCGTCCGAATGAAATTGGCACCGATTTATTGGCCAATGCAGTAGCGGCGCATCATTTGTACCAACAGGACTGCATTATCGTGGATTTTGGAACCGCGCTCACTTTTACCACCGTTACGGGGGAAGGCCATATTTTAGGAGTGGCCATTGCTCCGGGCCTAAAGACGGCCATTGCTTCGTTGTTTCAAAAAACGGCCCAATTGCCCGAAGTACCCCTTACCCTCCCTCAAACGCCAATCGGGAAAAATACCGAACACGCCATTCAAAGCGGTATCTTAATTGGCTATGTTGGCCTGGTACGGCACATGTTGGCTGAAATCCGCAACGAAGTAGGAGAGCAGTACATTGCGGTAGCCACCGGAGGCTTGTCTTCGATCCTTACTCCTTTGCGAACTGACTTTCAACACATTGATCCGATGTTGACCCTAGAAGGTTTACGCATCATTGCTGAAACCCAGCACAGCGAATAATTTATGAAAAACCTTCAACTTTATCCATCTCTGCTTCCAGAGGTGAGTGTTTTAACCGCCACCTATAACCGCGAAAAACTGTTGCCGAAATGCATTGAATCGGTTAAGAACCAAACGTTTAAAAATTGGGAGCACCTCATTATTGATGATGGGAGCAGCGATCAAAGTTTGCATGCAATCCATGAATACATGCTTTCCGAGGACCGCATCCGCTGTAGTAGACATAGTAATCGAGGACAATCGCTAAGCCTGAATGTGGGACTGGCGATGGCGGCTGGAGAATATGTGTGTATCTTGGACTCGGATGATTATTACCTGCCCGATCACATCGAAAGCAGGCTTCAGTATTTGAAAGCGCACCCTGAGGTGGATTTTTTACATGGAGGAATTGTTGTAATTGGAGATGAATATGTTGTAGATATAAACAATCCAAATCTCAAAATAAACCTGAATGACTGTAGTGTAAATGGTAGTTTTTTTGGAAAAACCTCAACCTTTAGAGCCGTTGGAGGGTATCGAGATATTGCTTTTGGGAACGATACTGATCTGCTGGCCAGAATTGTGGAACAGTGTTTTTTTGTCCAAAAATTAACCGAGCCTGAATACAAAACGATGGTTTATTGTAGAATAGAGGATAGTATGACTGTACAATTTGAGAAAAGTTTGAAGAATTGATTGATACCTAATGCACAAGCAAGCGCTGCACCTGCACATCCAGGGACAAGTACAAGGTGTAGGTTTCCGTCCCTTTGTTTACCGCCTGGCACTGGAAATGGGGCTCAAAGGTTGGGTCAACAACGGGGTGGATGGAGTACACATTGAGGTAAGTGGGGCAGTAGATGCCATTCAGCACTTTGCTCAAAGGGTTGCAGCCGAAGCGCCAGCCCTCGCCCGCATCACCGCCGTTCGGCAGCAAATTTTAGTCGCTCAAACTTTTCCCGATTTTAGAATCATTGCCAGCGAAAGCCTCAACACCCCTCAATTGTTGCTGACTCCCGATTTTGGTTTGTGTGCCGATTGCAAAAGTGAGCTGCACCAAGCCTCAAACTTTCGCCACAATTACGCCTTCATTACCTGCACCAATTGCGGGCCACGTTATTCCATCATCACGGGTTTGCCTTATGATCGGCCACTGACTACGATGCGGGATTTTCAGATGTGCCCCACTTGCCAGACTGAGTACGATGATCCGCTGAACCGGCGCTACTATGCCCAAACCAATTCTTGCCCCACCTGCGGCATCCTACTACAATATGTTGAGGCCAAAAACGACACATCAGAAAACAATGAGGTAGCCTTACAAGCTGCTATTGCCGCATTGAACGCCGGAAAAATAGTAGCAGTGAAAGGCATCAGCGGTTTTTTGTTGTTGGCCGATGCTACTAATTCTACTACCATCAACCTGTTGCGGCAGCGCAAACAACGCCCCAGCAAACCTTTTGCCTTGTTGTATCCCGACCTGGAATGCCTGGCATCGGATGTGATTGTATCGCCACAAGCAGCAGCAGCGCTACAAAGTTCAGTGGCTCCGATTGTTCTTTTGCCCCTGCAACCGCAGCCGAAAAGCAGGGCTCAAGTTGCTGCCCTTGCACCTGGATTGCGCCGCCTGGGGGTGATGTTGCCTTATGCCCCCTTGTTGGAGCTGATCAGTGCTGCATTGGGTCGACCTTTGGTAGCTACCAGTGGTAACCTCAGTCATGCCCCTATTGCGTATACGAATGAGCAGGCCCTAGAAAGATTAAGTGGAATTGCAGATGGGATACTTTTGCACAACCGCGAGATTGTGGTGCCGCAGGACGATAGTGTATTGGCTTTTTCGCCAAGACAACAGCAAAAAATAGTGATCCGGCGTTCCCGGGGTTTGGCACCCACTTTACTTTTGCCCCATTTTCAACCTCAAAATGGCCTCCTGGCGATGGGGGCACTACTCAAAAGTACCTTTGCTTTTACCCATCAAAACAACCTATACCTCTCACAATACCTGGGAGATTTGGAAGACTTTGATACGCAGCAAAATTACCAACTCACCTTGCAACACTTGCTGAACACCTTGCAAGTGGAGCCCACTTGTATTTTGGTGGATTTACATCCAGCTTATGCCTCCAGTCAATTGGGGCGAGATATGGCAGAAGCACGAGGGTTACCTGTCGTACCGATTCAGCACCATTTGGCGCATTTTGGAGCTGTTTTGGCAGAGCATGATTTACTGGATCAAATGGAACCTGTGCTCGGGGTCATTTGGGATGGAGTAGGCTTGGGTGAAGATGGCCAGATTTGGGGTGGTGAGTTTTTTGTGTACCAGCAAAAGCAGTTTCAGCGCAAGAGCCACTTCCAATACTTCCCTTATTTTATGGGGGACAAAATGGCCCGGGAGCCCCGGCTGGCGGCTTTTGCCATTTTGGGGCCGGATCCGTTTCTGGAACCTAAATTCAGCGCGGCGGAATGGGCCAATTATCAGGTGTTGTGGCAGAAAAAGCATGTAGTACAGACTTCCAGCACGGGACGCATTTTTGACGCGGTGGCAGCTCTGTTGGGCATTATGGATGTACAAACCTATGAAGGGGAAGCAGCGCTGCGACTGGAAGAATTGGCCTGGACGTATTGGCAAGACGGAAATCCTATGCCTGATTGCTATATTTTTGATACTCACCCCGCTCCTCAACAATTGCTTTTACAAATCAAAGCGGATGTAGAAGCTGGACTGCCCAGCAATCTCATCGCCTTCAAATTCCACGTTTCGCTGATTGAGCTGATAAAAACAATGGCGGCTGTGGAGCAGGTGCAACGCATTGCCTTTTCGGGAGGGGTGTGGCAGAATAGCCTATTGGTGGATTTGGCGTTGAATCAATTGCAGGATTTTCAGCTGTACTTTCATCAGGAGGTTTCGCCGAATGATGAGGGGGTGGCGCTGGGGCAGGTGGTGGTTTTTCCTCATTTGCATAAATCTTAAAAAGAGCTTAGCTTTGGAAAAAATAGCCACATGGAGTTCCAATATATTGTTTCTGATCCTGAAATTTTGAGTGGCAAACCCATCATCAAAGGTAGCCGCATCAGCGTGCAGTTGATCCTGGAATGGCTTGCCTCGGGAGCTAGCATCAAAGAAATTGTTGAAGAGTTTCCCCACCTGCCTTATGAAGGTGTACAGGAGGCCGTGCTTTACGCTTCACGTTGGATGGAAAATGAGATCATTATTGAGACTAAAGTAAGGGCGTAATGAAAATTCAGGATTTCAAAATTTTAGATTTTCCCAATCATTTTGGATGGGGACTTGTGTAAGTGGTATACTTTTATCAAAAAACAAAAGCTAAAATAGTGGATTCCGGGAAAATTCAACTTCTGATGCACATTACGAGTAGAAGGCCTCCTCAGTGTATTCGATGTATTCATTACGAAAGAAATAGAAGGTGCAGAGCATTTCCTCAAAGAAACATACCCAGGGACTATTTATCTGAAAAAGTTAAACATCAAATAACATTAGGAAACCAAGTTGGCAATTATATTTATGAGGCAAGAGATGATAAATACAAACAACAAGATGAAGAATTTAAAGAGATAGAAGACTTAGCCATTTTTAATTTTGAAAAAAACAAGGAAAAACTGCCAGCATTAATCATTGAAGAGTTGTATAAATATGGGAGTAACATTGGCTCAATGGATCGATTGATAGTGAAAGCTTCAGGGCCTCTAAGGTTTCGATATTTTTTTCAAATAGAATTCCATCCTCCTGATAAAAAAGTGGAGTTAAACTTAGAAAACTTCAGTGCAACTACATGGGAAATATTATTAGGCCTGGGTGCCAAAAATTTAGCCCCTGAATTTGTACTAAATATTTTTAATAATGGAGAATATGAATACGAATGACCTCGCGGGCCAAATTGCAATAACCCACCTTTCCCTACCCAAATTAACTACTTTCCACCCTTTGTAAGTGCACTTCGATACCAGTGCTGTATTTTGCAGTACAGTTTCACCATTCAAAACACCACGACGATGAAATCACTCCCAATCCTGGCCATCTGCCTGATGATTTGTAGCGGCTTAAGCGCTCAAGCCCAAGCCGAAAACAGCAAGTCTGAATTTGAACAAATCACTGCCACACTCATGGACTATATTGAAGGCACCGCCAATGGCGAGCCCGAACGCCTGCGCAAAGCCTTCCATCCCAGTTTCAATCTATACACCGTAACTGCGGACACCCTCATGACCCGTTCCGGGGAAGTTTATATCAAAGGTTTTAAACCAGGAGAAAAAGCCAACCGCATTGGACGCATCATTTCGATCGATTACGAAAAAGATGCTGCCACCGCCAAAGCGGAAATCGTCGTGCCCAATTGGCGGATTTTCACCGACTATTTTTTGCTGATGAAATACCAGGGCTCCTGGAAAATCGTACAAAAAAGTTACACCTGGCGGCCGTACCCCAAGCCGGATGAGAAAAAATAGAAGTCCACCTACGACAGCCCCAGTTCTCCCCTTTTCTATCTAAAATTTTAGTAAACCCGGTTTTATTTTTAGAAAATTTTTTCTAATCTCGATTTTTAATAGTAGCTTTCGCAAGAATCCTGCCTGATTTTGTATACGGGTAAGCGGTTCCATTCAAAATACATCAGATCATGGAACATTTGAGAGTCCCGAAGTCCAATAAAAATGCACGTGGAACCGTCGCCTGTGACAATACCACTATGCACCTGCTCCAAGCCAATGATTTTGTAGCAGATGCCATCCGCAAATCGGTCGCCGAGCGCAATATCCTTTTGATCAACATCACCTCCTCCGCCGGAAGTGGCAAAACCTCTCTGATGCAGGAGACCGCCAAACGCCTGAGCGGTAAGCTGAAAATGGCAGTCTTGGTA
The DNA here is from genome assembly GCF_965225875.1 of Haliscomenobacter sp. GTDB lineage: Bacteria > Bacteroidota > Bacteroidia > Chitinophagales > Saprospiraceae > Haliscomenobacter. The sequence continues at coordinate 4,352,113 of NZ_CBDDBS010000002.1, forward strand.
GGTGATTTGGATACAGAGCGGGACGCTGACCGCATCCGTCAAACCGGAATCGAAGCCCTACAAATCGTAACTGGAGGCATTTGTCACCTGGAAGCCCAAATGATTTGGCAGGCCATGCAATCCATTGATTTGGATGGACTTGATTTGCTTTTTATTGAAAATGTAGGTAACTTGGTATGTCCTGCTTCCTTTGATTTGGGCGAAGATTATCGGGTGACCTTGTTGGCAACTACCGAGGGCGACGACAAGCCTAAAAAGTACCCCCGCATGTTTCTCACCAGTGAGTTGATGTTGTTGTCCAAGGCTGATTTATTACCCTATTTGCCATTCTCGGTCGAAGCAGCCATCAAGGATGCGCAGGACGTCAACCCCAATCTCGAAACCCTGACCATCTCCAGCACCAGCGGCGAAGGCCTGGATGCATGGTGCGCCTGGGTAATGGATCGGGTAGCTGCAAAGAAGGCAATGTCAACAAAAACAACCGTTTTAGCCTAGTCAAAAACCAATCAGCATGTGTTTAGCAATACCTGGAAAGATCAAATCCATTGAAATGCAATACGGCGGCTTGGTCCGCATGGCCAAGGTGCAGTTTGGAGGCATTTCAAAAGAAGCTAGTTTGGAAATGTTGCCTCATGCTAAGGAAGGTGATTACGTCCTGGTTCACGTGGGTGTAGCCATCAGCCTTGTTGATGAAGAGGAAGCCCAAAAGACCTTTGCCTACCTCGAGGAAATTGGCGAACTGGATGAACTTGTCCCAGGATCACACTTATAACCACAGCCATGAAATACGTCAGTGAATACCGCGATGCCGATATGGTAGCCCAGTATCTCGAAGAGATTCGGCAAACCGTCACTCGGCCATGGGCCATCATGGAAGTATGCGGTGGACAGACCCACAGCTTGGTCAAAAATGGCATCCTCAACATGCTCCCCCCCGAAGTGCGCATGATCCACGGCCCTGGCTGCCCGGTATGTGTAACGCCCCTCAATTTGATTGATAAGGCGGTTTACCTCGCTGAAGAAAAAGGCGTAATCCTTTGTTCTTACGGCGACATGATTCGGGTGCCCGGCTCCAAACGCAGTCTGCTGGAATCCAAAGCCCGTGGGGCGGATGTCCGGATTTTGTATTCCCCTTTGGAAGCTGTCAAAATCGCTCAAGAAAACCCGGATCGAGAGGTAGTATTTTTTGCGGTAGGTTTTGAAACCACTGCTCCTGCCAACGCCCTTTCGGTTATCCATGCCCAACGGGCCGGGGTGCCCAACTATTCGATTCTGGCTTCTCATGTGTTGGTCCCACCGGCCATCGAAGCGGTGATGAACGACCCCGATTCCAGTATCCAAGGATTCCTCGCTGCCGGCCACGTATGCACCATCATGGGCATTGACGAGTATTACCCCTTGGTGGATCGATATGAAATTCCGATAGTCGTGACGGGCTTCGAACCCGTGGATTTGGCGCAAGGCATCCTGATGACCGTCCGCCAATTGGAAAAAGGAGAACACCAACTGGAAAATCAATACAGCCGGGTGGTCAGGCCCGAAGGAAACCCTGAAGCCCAAAAAGTCATCCAGCAGGTCTTTACCATTGCAGACCGGGAATGGCGCGGTATCGGCGTAATTCCTATGAGCGGCTACGAAGTACGCCCGGAATATGTCGCTTATGATGCCAACATCAAGTTTAATGTCAACATCGAAAAGGTGGCAGAGAGTGACGAATGTATTGCAGGCCTGGTGCTAAAAGGCATCAAAAAACCGCAGGAATGCCCTCAATTTGGTCGCGGCTGTACACCACAGATGCCACTAGGCGCTCCAATGGTATCCAGCGAGGGTGCCTGTGCCGCCTATTACCATTTTTCACAGGCCATGGAAGAAGTATCTGCATAACAACGCGATGGAAAAACTGAAAATGGAATTGCAATGCCCTATGCCTCAGCTCGACTTTGAGGTGATTACCCTGGGGCATGGCAGCGGAGGGCTGCTCACCAACAAACTGCTGGAGACAGGAGTGTTTGACCTGTTGAAAAATGAATACCTGGATCAGCACCACGATGGCGCTATCTTCACTTTGCAAGGACCGCTGGCCTTTTCAACGGACAGCTACGTCGTTTCTCCCATTTTTTTTCCAGGAGGCAACATTGGTGAGTTGGCAGTGAATGGTACGGTCAACGATTTGGCCATGTGTGGGGCCATTCCGCGTTATTTGTCCCTGGCTTTTATCATTGAAGAAGGGCTGATGATGCAAGACTTTTGGAAAATCCTGGTCAGCATCAAATTTGCCGCCGAGCGCGCAGGCGTACAAATTGTCACCGGAGATACCAAAGTAGTTGAACGCGGCAAAGGTGATAAAATTTTCATCAATACTTCTGGCATTGGCACCCTACACCCCCAGGCCCAAATCAGCAAATCTCGGGTACAGGTAGGCGACCGCATCCTTATCAGCGGAAACATCGCCGCGCATGGCATCGCCATCCTGAGTTTGCGGCAAGGCCTGCAATTTGACAGCGAAATCCAAAGTGATACTGTAAACCTCAACCATACCGTAGTTCGTTTATTGGACCAGTTTGGTGAAAAAATTCACTTGTTGCACGACCCCACCCGTGGTGGTGTGGCCACTGTGCTCAACGAAATGGCCCGCGACACCCGCCTGGGCGTAGAAATTTGGCAAAAACAACTACCCGTCGCCGAAGACGTTTATGGTGCCTGCGAATTACTGGGGCTCGATCCCCTGTATGTGGCCAATGAAGGTATTTTTATGGCCTTTGTGGCACCAGAAGTGGCAGATGCTGCCCTGGAAATGTTGCGAGCCGATGAAAATGGTGCGCAGGCGGCCATCATCGGCGAGGTGGTTGAAGCGCATCCGAAACAAGTCATCCTGCACAGTTCGATTGGGGGAAAAAGGGTCGTAAACATGCCTTTGGGCGAGCAATTGCCCCGAATTTGTTGACATGGAGTACGGCGCACTGAACATCACCCTCAAGGCTGGTACCGGACTGCCCACAAATGTGCCGAGTGTACCTGCTGTGGTACAACATGAGCGCATGTTCAAAGGTGCACCCGACAATCCATTGCTGGCACCACGGGGCGTGTGCTTGATTAAAGATACGCTTCTGGTGGCCGACACAGGCCAAAACCGGGTTTTCATCTGGCGCAATGCAAGCCACCTAGCCGAGCAGGCAGAGCCAGATCTGATTTTGGGTCAGATTGAAATGGATGCGACCGGACGCAACGCAGGAGTTGGTGTGTCAGCATCCACTTTACAATATCCTTCCGGCCTTTGGTCGGATGGCGAGCGGCTGATTGTGGCCGACGCCTGGAACCACCGCGTGCTTATTTGGAACACTTGGCCACAACAGGACGGTCAAGCTGCCGACGTGGTGTTGGGGCAGCCCGATTTTTTCCACAATCAACCTAATGTAAACGGTATTGGTACTGTTCCCAATGCCCAATCTCTTTACTGGCCTTACGGTGTTTTCAGCGATGGCAAACGCCTTTGGATTGCTGATACGGGCAACCGCAGGGTTTTGTTTTTTGAAAAAATCCCACAAGAAAATTATACCGCTGCCGACGCAGTGATAGGTAAAGCTAGCTTTGACGAACGTGATTATGAAAACCAGGACGCCATCTGGCCCTACGCCGTCAAAATTGGCCCCAATGGCGAAATGGCGATCACCGATACGCAGTATTACCGGGTGTTGATTTGGCGACATTGGCAAAATTCACTGTCCCAGAAAGCCGAGTTGATCATTGGGCAAGCTGATCTGGACAGCAACGGCATGAACCAATACGGATTGTTTCCACAGGCCAATACCCTGAGTTGGTGCTACGACGCGGTTTTTTATCAGAAAGGAATCCTGGTGGCCGATACGGGCAACAGCCGGGTGCTCTGTTTTGGAGCTTTGCCGCCGGAAAACAATGCCAAAGCGCAAAGCCTGATTGGTAAACCCCATTTCAACATGGGCAGTGAAAACATGGATACTCTGTTTGGGACGGAAAAATCCCTGTATTGGCCTTTTTCTATCAGTGTCAATGAGGACCAAATGGCCATTGCAGATACCGGGAACCATCGGATTATTTTGGCTCAATTCCTCGATTCTTCAATTGCTCAACGCTAAAACCTACCCGTATGATCAATGCACTCCCTTTGTTTTTTGCAGCTGCAGTTGGTTTCGGACACGCCTTTGAAATCGACCACTTGTTGGCGGTGAGTAATATCGTAACCCGGCGCAAAACGATCTGGGAGGCCCTCAAAGATGGGATTTATTGGGGACTTGGGCATACTTCAACCATCCTGATCATCGGCGTTTTGATGATTTTGGCAAAACTAGGCATCTCCGAACAAACCTTTCATTTCTTCGAGGCCGGGGTTGGGGTGATGCTGGTGGTGCTGGGCGTCCAGCGCATCCGCAAAACCTGGGAACACGAGAAGTGGCACGCCGACCAGCACCACCACCTGCAAGCGCATGACCACCGTTTGGCTTATGGCGTTGGCCTGGTGCATGGCCTGGCCGGAAGTGGGGCCTTGGTTTTACTGGTCATGACCGAAATCAAAGAAGCGTTGCCTGCGGTACTCTACCTGCTGGTGTTTGGGCTTGGTTCCATTGCCGGGATGCTGCTGGCTTCAGGGGTGTTCAGTCTGCCTTTTTCCCAAAAACTTGCGGATGCGGGGCCCTGGCGCTGGCGTTTTACGCTCTTGTCTTCCTTGTTGTGTATGATTGTGGGCGGTAAAGTCATTTGGGAAAACCTGATGTCAAATTGAAGCCATGAATGAAACTAGCAACTCCAAAGAACAATTGTTGCAAGCTTTTCAGGAACAGAGCATTGTCGTTCTTACCGACAATGGAAAGTTTCTCGAACTGGAAAATGATTACAGTGTTGAAATAGAGGCCAACGGCATTTATAAGCTGCGCTCGGAAGGCCTGGTGGTTGCTCCTTTTGCCAGTGTAGAAGAATTGTGCCAGTTTATAAAAATGGGTTGAAAAACAATACATGACAACGAAGCGCGAACTGGGTGTAGCTGCCCTATCAACGAGTGATTCCCACCCGGGAAATTTTGCCCTCATCCTGGAAGATCTGGAAACCCGCCGCCGGATTCCCGTGATCATCGGTGCGGCAGAAGCGCAATCGATAGCCATTGTCATGGAACAAATGCAACCGGCTCGACCCTTGACCCACGATCTTTTTGTGTCGATGCTGACTGCGCTGGGGGCGAAGATGCAGGAAGTCTTGATCCATAGTTTAATCGATGGCATTTTTTATGCCCAGCTCATCATGAAGTCTTCCACTGGAGAAGAAATTGTGCTGGATGCCAGAAGTTCGGACGCCATTGCTCTGGCGGTCCGTTGCAATGTGCCCATTTATACCTACGATAATGTAGTGGAAGAGGCTGGCTTTTTGACCGAAGTTTTTTTGCCACACCAACGCAAGGGCTCGCTGGCGGAATACAGCCTGGAGGAGTTGGAGGATTTGCTGGCAAAAGTGATTGAAAAGGAGGATTATGAGAGTGCGGCGCGGATTCGAAATTATATTGAGAAGAGGAATGGGTGAGAGATCGTTTTGCGCGTAAAAAAATACAAACTCAATTTCTAAAGATAGGTAAAAACTAATTCTCCCTCAACTCCACCCCGCTAATCAACAACTCCGTGCCACTCACAATCTCATTACTCGGCGTATCACAAAAGCCACAACGAAAGCGATAATTCTCCACCCCTGATTCCTGCCCACAAGAAGGACACAAAATCCGAATGGGTACCAATTCTATCTCCAAAATTGCTGACTTGAAGTTTGGCTGTTCGGTAGCAGTCACCGCTTCAAAAGCATTTTGCATCAATATAGGCTCCACGTTGGCCAGAAGTCCAACCCGTAGTTTGATTTTTTGGACTTGCACCAATTCCTCAGCGGGAAGTTGTGCTTCCAGGGTGCGGAAAATGTTGCGGACCAGTGAGATCTCGTGCATGGCTTATTTTTCTTGGGCCAGGGCTTGACCCAGTTCCTGCAATTTGAGCAAGTGGTTTTTAGCTTCAGCAATCAGGGTTGGGTCATCAGTAAGGGTAAGCGCTTCTTTGGCAAAAGCCAACATCTGTTTGTAACGCACGATATTGGAGCCATTTTCTCCCAAACTCATGTACCAATACGCTTCCAGAAAATTGAGCAAGGTCAGGGTGCGCTCCAGCGGGAAACGTTCTGCACTGCGGATACTCAGCGCTTCGTTGTAATAAAAAGCGGCCTTTTCCAGGTTGTCCGAATGAATGGCTTCGGGGTATTTGGAGATGGCGTTGCCAAAATTGTTGCAAATCATGGCATATTCATAGGGGTATTGGTCTTTGGTGTAAAAATTCAAGGCTTCATTGAAGGAGGAAGAAGACACCGCCGCCCAAATGCTTTTTTTGCGCACTTCATCCGGGATTTCGGAATAAATGACTCCCAGATGGTGGTGAATTTCGGCAAAAGTTTCCGGGCTGTCTTCGCGTGTAAATATTTTTAGGGCTTCCTGGTAACTCTCCAGAGCGCCTCGGTAAAATTGCGGATTGCCTTTTTGGGCCCAGGCGTACAACAAGCCTGCGCGGCGGAAATGTGCATTGGCCTGTAATTCTGGTAGCTCTTCCTGACCCAAAATATCCAGCGCCTTATTGATGTAGCCCAGTGATTCTGAAAAACTTTTGGAAAGATTGGCCACATAGGAGGCATCGATCAAAAGCAAGGCTTCTTCTACCCTGCGGCCTTGTTTTTGGTAGTATTGCAGGCTTTCCCAGAGGGTGTTTTTGAGGTTTTCCAGCAAGGATGGATCGTAAGGGGCCACCAGTTTTTTCATCCACACCTGGCACAAGCTCGCTCTGAGTTCCATTCTGGCATCGTCGGATAGTGCTTCCTTGATGGCATCATCCAGCAAATGTTCGGCCACTTCAGGCTCTTCCATGTCCTGCAAAAAAGCGACGTATTGTTTGGCCGTAAAGGCGTAAAATTCTCCATTGGGAGCACTGTTCAGCGCTTCGCGGTAAAAATAACGGGCTTTATCGGGGTCGAAGCTGGCCTCGGTAGCGGCGTAGTGGTGCAGGATGGCTGCGTTGTGACAAAAGCGATATTCTTCAAAGGGGCTGAGATCTGAGTTCAGGACTTCGGCGGAGGTAGGGATGCCGTTTTGCAAGCGGTTGATGATGTCAATTTCATTGCTCAACAAGCCATTGCTGCTCAACAATTGATAAGCCCGCTCATAGTTGCCCAATTTGGCGTACACCAATGCCAGTAAATTATTCGAGTTAAAAGCGATTTCCTCTGGCAGTAAATAAGGTGGAAGCACATTTTGCCAATCGATCACTTGTGCAATGTGATCCTTGCGAACAATCAGGTTGAAGCCACTCAGTTCGGGTCTTTCAAGTAGGAGATCTTTTACCTCCACGAGTTCGTGCAAGCGATCTTCGGTGGTGATGATGCTCTTGATCGTTTCGAGCAATTCTGGTATGGTGTAAATAGAAATCATACTAAAACTTTACTTGCAGCATTTGAATGCCCGGCTGGTGGGAGAATTCCAGATCACGATCACTATCGTCCAAATCATGATCAATGATCAGTTCTTGCAGGGAAATACTTTTGTCGCCCTGCAAATTTCTGGATTTGAGCATTTGTAAGGCTGTTTTATGGATTTTGGGAAAAAGTTCATCCTCCATGGGTGCCAGTAACAATGACTTTTGCTGAGCATAAAAAACGGTATGAACCTGTGCGGATGCGCCAAATACTTCCGCCGCCAGTGCGGCTTCGATCAACAGGTGTTGCGTTCTGAGTTTTACGTGGCTCATGTTTGTTTTAATTGGGTGTACTTTGGGACTGCTCAAATACAGGGGAGTTGTTTTCTACCGGCTCAGGGGCTAATTCCTGATTGATCAAGTCCACCACTTTAAGCCCTGCAGCTTTCACTGCCTCGCTGAGGTCGACCTCCAAACGGGTATTGCTCACTGCAATCAAATAAACACTGATGTCGCTGGGAAAATTTGCCCCCAGGATTTTTTTGGCGTAAGACAAGGCTTGATCCCATTTCAGGCTGTGTAAAAATACCATAGGATCGTCCTGAATGGAAGATTCAATTGCTTCGGCAGGTAAACGGTAGAGGGTGCCATCGGGTTCGCCCGTATTGATCACAGCATCCACAAGAATGATCCGAGAGTGGCCTTGCAATTGGAAAAGCACTTCAAATGCGGAGGTGCCCATGTCCAAAATGCTCAAATCTGGAGGATTACCCCAATGTTTTTGCAGCGCATTTATTACAAAACAGCCAATGCCATCGTCGCTGCGCACCGGATTGCCAAAGCCTAGAATTGCCGTTTTTTCCATTTTCTAAAAATAAAAAAGACCCGCAACTTTTTCATAAAAATTGCGGGTTTGAGAGATTGATTTCAAATCAATTATAACTTAAATTTTGCCAGTTTTTCCCCTGTTTTGGCATCGTGGGCATGTACTGTGCACACCAGGCAGGAGTCGAAAGAACGAGCCACCATCCCTACTTCTACCGGATCGTGTGGATCCTCGATTTCGGTACCTTCCAATGCCGCTTCAATTGGGCCAGAATTACCTGACTCGTCATTAGGACCTACGTTCCAGGTGGTCGGTGCAATGACCTGATAGTTTTTGATCAGCCCATTTTCGATCTCAATCCAATGGGCCAATGCGCCACGAGCGGCTTCGGTTGCGCCCCAGCCGCGTCCATCGCGCTCTTGAGGTTTGACGTAGAACTCGCCATCGAGGTTGATTTGGCTCAACCAATCGTTGATGAAGGTATAGAGTCTTGGTGCTTCGTGTACCCGTGCCAGTGCTCGGGTGAACACACTTGGCCCCATCCGATTCATAATGTCCAGGAATAAAGGATCCTGAATTTGGTGAGATTTATTGCCTGGATTGGCGTTCATAATCACCCTGGCCAGTGGGCCTACCTCAGCTGCATGCCCGGTATAGCGGGGTGCTTTTGCCCAGGAATACTTGTTGTTGAAGTCGGTTTGATCCAAATTCTGAGAAGGTAAAGGCGTTGGTAGTGGCTCATTCCAGGGGTGAGCTGCTGCTACGTCTTTGTACCAAGAGTGTTTGACGTGCTCGGTGATTTCGCGGTGATCCAGGTTGAAAAAATTGGCACCATCATAAAAACCACCGGGGCTGATTACGGCATCTTGGCGGCCTTCTACAGTAGGATTGTTGTACATATCCTTGTGCAGATAGGTGCCATAAGCCATGAACTTGCCTACACCCTGACCGAATTTGTCCAATCCAAATTCAATGCCAGCGCGTAAAAATAGGCCCAAATCACTGTTGTGGTGGGATTCGTTTTCGTGCAACCAATTCATCAGGTCATCCCAGGATTTGATTTGCATGTAGCGCTCGATGGAACAACCCAGCCAAACCGTTTCCAACCAATCGACCCGAAAATGATTCATTATGGCGTGGGCCCTAGTGATGTCTTTGAGGGTAGGGGCACACATTACGCCCCCAGGAACCATGTAAGAGGAGTGTGGCCACTGGCCTCCAAAAATGGCGTATACTTCTACTGGCCGCCCACTGGCAGTAACCCCTTTTTGGAATGAAGTACCTACGTAAGCAGCAAAACGCCGTACTACTTCTTCATACAGAGGTTTGTTGGCAAACTTCTTATTGGCCATATCCGTCGCAAAAATGGCATAAAACCAGCGCGGAATACTCTGAATGGTTTCGGTAGCTTGCCCAATAGCACGCAGCAAGAGCGCATTAGGCGGCAAATGAGTCTTCCATGCCGTATCCAGTGCCGATGAAGCACAATACAAATGGGAGCCCCCACAAATGCCACAAATACGTGGGGTGACAATCAAACCCGACTGGGGGTCTTTTCCCGCCATGATTTGTTCAAAACCCCGAAACATCGCAGCCTGGGTATGGGCACGAGTCACCACTCCATCCTGCATGTACACTTTAACATCAAGATCGCCTTCCACACGGCCTACAGGCGATATGTTTAATTCTTTCATTACTGACATGACGATGGATTATTTAGAGGTGTCAAAATGGACTTTGTTGGTGCCGGTTACTTTTTCTACGCTACCCATTACTTTTTCGAAACCTGCGCGGGTGTAATACGCCAGTTTGGAGGTGCCCGCAGGAACATCCTGAGGCAAAAAGCCGAGGTACTTCAATGTCTTGAATACACTCCCTTTTTTCAGGTCGTGGTGCGGGAAACCTGGTTCAGTACATCCCAGACAAGGGTGATTGGCGCGGGTTTTGCTGGAGGTGCGGTTCCACAGGATCCGGTTGCAACTTGCGCGGGTCATTGGGCCACGGCAACCTACCTCGTAGAACAGGCAACCGCCGCGTTTGCCAAATCCACCATCTACTTTTTGAGAAAAACTGATGGCATTGGGACAACCCGTTTGTACAAAATCGGTAAAGAAAGTCTTGGGACGATGGTATTCATCGATCAAAATATCGCCGATGCGACCAGTTGAGATGGCTACCAGAATTTGAGTTACCCAGTCAGGGTGAGCAGGGCAACCAGGGATGTTGATGACGGGAAGGCCACCTTTGGAGACGTAATCTGGCCCCAGGAACCCCCCTTTGTGGGTTTTTAAAAATTGCATCCCGGTGGATTCACTTGGGTTAGGTGCAACTGCCGGAATTCCGCCATAAGTGGCACAATCCCCAATCGCTACAACGTATCCTGCTACTTTGGACAATTCTTTTACCCAATCTTGCATAGGGCGTTCCGAAAAGTAGTTCATTGTTCCGGTTCCATTAGGTCCCTGGATGATGGTACCCTCGAACACGAAGATGTCCAGTTGAACCTTTCCGGCAAGGATGTCATTCAGCAGATCATGAACTTGATCTCCGATTTCGAGCCCGATGGAGGGGTGCCAGAGGATATTGATGCCAAAATCAGTGATGAGCTCCACCACTGTGGGTTCCTCGGCATTGAGAAACGACATGGTATTGCCACTACAAGCCCCGCCCTGGAGCCAGAGTATGTTCGCCATGGTAATGATTTTTTGCGATCAGGAATAATGTCAAAATAAATGACGGAAGTTTCGCCATGATAGCAAATATAACCATTGTTCTTGGATTAGAAAATAATTTCTAATTTTTTTAGAAAATAATTTCTAATCCTATTTTCCACGGTCAATTTCGATAGGTGCAATGGTATCGAGGTACTCTGCCCAGCCTTTATCGGTGAAATAAGGTTGGAATTGGGTCCAGAGCGCACTCTTAAAGGAGTTTTCATCCAAAGGCAGGCCTTTCAAAACTTGTTGAGGAATCCAAAAAGTGATGGTCATCCAGATATTATCACTAAGCGTATCGTACAGCCCTTTGGTCGGTTCCGGGATGAAGATGCCCCGATTGACGCTGTAATCAATCCGGCGGCGAATTTGTAAAATCATTTTGGCCACGAACTCGTGCCATTGGGCGATGATATCCGGAAAGGAGCGCTCGATTTCAAAAAGGTCGATCAGGTAAAAACGGTACTTGCGGAAAAAAGAGTAGTAACGACGGAGTTGGTCGTCAAAATCATTGAGGCTGGGGTGGGACAGATAAGTGGACAAAATTTGCTTGAGTTCCTCAAACAACGATTCATAAACAGCAGTAACAATCGCTTCTTTGTTTTTGAAATGATAAGCCAGATTGCCAACACTGATACCCGTTTCATCGGCAATTTGCTGCAAACGCACATTGGCCAGTCCCTCTCGATTAAACAACAGCACGGATGAGTCTAAAATTCGTTGTTTGGTGCCGGTATTTGGCATTTTAAGTTCAATTTAAGGATAAATGAAAATCATCAATATTAACACTTATGGTTCCACGTTGGTCTTTAGCTGCCAATCGACGCATGTAAAAAGCCATTTGGGCGGCCCGTTGGGGGCTGGCATGGGCGGTAATGCGGCGTTTGAGAAAGCGGGTTGGTGCGGAGGGGTAGGCAAAAATAAGGTGCACTTCCCAAAGACCTTTGCGGAGCTGTAGTTGTTCGATAACCGCAGTATCCCCCAACCAGTAATCATTTGCGATGAATTTAAGGTCATCGCTGAAGCCCAGTTTGTCAGAGAAATAGAGGTTATTCAAACCATCCAGCATCTGAGCGTACATTTCTTTACTCAAAGAGAATTTGCGCATAGCCCTTCTTTGTTTCTGGTGAATCGAAACTTAATTTACGCTTTTTGCCTGGTCTTTCCTACAAAATTAGAATATTTTTTCTAATTGCCGACCATTCAAATGCCTGATCAGCTCAAAATAATTTCAAAGAATTTTAACCACAATCTAGTTTTTATCAAAATAATAACTACATTTGTAGTAAATATAGCTCAATGGATCAATACCACCTTGGAGAATTTGAAGAAATCGTGTTGCTCACGGTCGCCATTTTGGACGGGCAAGCCTACGGGCTCAGCATCATTGAAGAGATCAAAAGTCGCCTCGGTCGCAGTGTGAGCCTGGGTGCCATCCAAACAGTGCTCAAACGCCTGGAAGAAAAGGGGATGCTCAGTTCTGAGTTTGGGGAAGCTACCAAAGTACGTGGTGGCAAGCGCAAACGCTACTACAGCATTTCAACGTATGGTTTGCAGGTGATCAAGGAGAGCAAAGAACAACGGCTTTCCCTCTGGAATGCCATCCCTAAACTCAATTTCAACTGAGATGAAAGGTACTGAAAATCCCAATCCACCACGAATCATGCTACAGCTATTTCGCTGGTTTTGCCACCCGGACTTCCAGGAAGAGATTGAAGGCGATTTACTCGAACAGTTCCACTTGAATGTAGAAGAATACGGCTTGAATCAGGCCAAATGGCACTTTGTACTGGATGTGTTACTGCTGTTTAGACCGGAGATCATGGGGAATTTCTATCAACTCACCTTTTATCCTTTTCAACAAATGTATACTTCACACTGGGTTAAACTGATTGGTTTGAATGTACTTTTTATTGCCATCATCTTGCTGCGTTTTGTACCGGGGCCTCCCAACCAGGTGGTGATTGCCTTTGCCACTTTTGGATTGGTTGGCGGTGTTTTAGGTTTGATTCTGGGGCCGGTAAGCCTTTTGTGGACAATTGTAGAATTTCAAAAACTGGGGCGAAAGGGCCAAGCCAGCAACCATTGGAAAACGGGCTACTATTTTGCCATTGTGGCGGCGGTCATTTGTGCGCTCTATTTTTTGTTTACCCTGGCGCTCATCATTACCGAAACAGCCTATGTTTTGTTGCCTTCGGCGATTGTGATAGGCTTGGCCTTATGGATGATCATCCCTGGGATAAAAAAATTGCAGCAAAAGGAGCGGATGGTGTTTAATCCTACTCCCTTGTACCTTTTCAGTGTGCCGCTAGTGGCTCTGTTGGTGCATGCTTTTTTGGTTGTGCCAGTCAGCAATTTCAGCCGGAGTTATGCCATCAAAAAAACAGAGCCATTGATCAATGCCATCGAAACTTTTAAGGCAAAAGAGGGACATTATCCGGCATCAATAACGGATTTACAACCGGTTTACCTCAACAAAGTACCTCGCCCGGCCATCATGGGCAGTGAACGATTTCTGTACGAGCGAACCGGAGATGCGTACAATTTGTCCTTCCCACAGCATCTGGGCGCTACCGAAGAATGGGTGGTGTACAACAAAAACAATCGATACGATCGAAAAGGGCATTTTGCCAGTTTTGAAGCGGAGGTGCCGAATTGGAGGTATTATTGGTTGGATTGAGGGCAGTACGCTTTTCATTACTAGCTAGAGGAACTCGATTATAAATTCAAAATTTTACAATCGGCAAAGTTTTAATATCAGGGGCATTTAGGAAGTACAAAAGAAATAATTTTTTGTGTTTTATTTTTTTAAATAAAACTTTAAATTATTTTGTGCTTCTAAATTCCCCCAAATGCACATTTCAAAAGACGCTCTGTGGAAAGGCATTATCGAAAGTCTAATCGATGAATTCATTCGGTTTTTTTTTGCCGAGTATGCAGATTTAATTGATTTTGAACGCGGTTTTGAGTTTCTTGATACCGAGTTGCAAAAGTTGTTGCCTGAAAACCCTAGTCGTCGTAGGCATGCAGATAAGCTCATTAAAGTGTGGTTAAAAGATGGCGAAGAAGTCTGGTTTTTGATCCATGTAGAGGTGCAGGGTTATTCCGATCCTTTTTTTGATCGTCGCATGTATGAATGTGTTTATCGCATCGGCGATAAATTTCAACGACCAGTCACAGCGTTAGCTATTTACACAGATTGGGAACACAAGCATCATTTTAAGGAATATCGATCCTCTTTTTTGGGCACAGAACTGGTTTATAAATTCAATACTTATGTTTTGTGCGAGCACTCCCCAGCCGAATTGAGTCAAAATCCGAACCCTTTTGCAGCCATTATGGAAGCTGCCTGGCAATATTTAGATCAACCAGCAGATGACCAGGAGCTCCGCGCTCTCAAGCTAAACTTAATTGAAAGGCTCAAAATGCGCGATATCCCCAGAGATAAAATCAGCCTGATCATCAACTTTATAAAATTCTATTTGCCCTTTACAAATTCAGAAATTGAGGCTATTTTTGAACAAGATTTGATGGCATTAACTCAAGCAGATAAACCTATGGGACTTATTGAAGCTATTCTGGAAGATGTGAAGCAACAAGGACTGGAACAAGGACTGGAACAAGGTCGAGAACTAGGCATTGTTGAAGGTATTGCCCTGGAAAAACGCGAGTTTGCTAGGAAACTCTGGAACCTTCAAGAGTTCTCGTTTGAAAAGGTAGCTATCCTAGTGGATTTGCCCGTGGAAGATGTGATGGCCATCATTCAGGAGACTTTACTAGACGAAGGGCTAAGTAAGGAAGAAGCAAAGCTACAGTTAGACTCCTATCAAGGAAGATTCAGTTAAGAATAATTTTGTCCTTTTAATTCTCGCACAACTGGTGCGAGAATTAAAAGGACAATTGGCAGAAATTGAATATTCCACCTCTAACAAGCTCTCTATTTCAATCCCCCCAAAACCTTAACCACCCCCTCATCACTCGGATCCAACTGATTCGCCCGTTCATACGCCCGAATGGCCGCTGCTCGATCCTGCATTTTGAGGTGATAATCCCCCCAGCGTGCAAACACAATTGCCGATTGCGGGTGTTGCTCCTCGGCCAGTTCCAGCAACATTTTTGCTGCCACAAAATTGCCCACTGGCTTGCGATTCAGCAATTCGTAAATTTTATAGGTGATTTGATAAACGTTGAGCTGCTGCTTACGGAATAGGGCTTTGGCCTCTGGCAGCCTTTGGGCATTGATCATTTCCGTGGGGGTGAACTCGTCCTCGGCCATGCGGGGGATGGCGCTCGGCTGGTACGCTGACTGAAAGGAGATGGCCTTGCCCTGCGAGTCGAAATGGAACGCTGCTTTGACATTAAAATCGGTCAAAACGATGCTGTCTTTGGCAATAGGGAAACAAGGAATGGGCGAACCGGAATTGATGACCTGGATCAAATGGTCCCCTTCTCTTTGGAACGACATCACCTCATCTGGCCCCAGTCGATAGCGACCTACCACCCGCTCCAATTCTGCTTTCGTCCATTTTTTCGGCTGAATGGCTGAGGGTAAAAAATTGTGCCAACCATAAGTTTGAGCAATAGCCCGACGAATTTCTTTGCCCAAACCATTAAAATCGTCCCCACTATTGAGCATAATGACCGCACCATAACCCTCGGTAATGTTGCCGATCAGGTAGGCCACAAAACCGGCATTGACTCCGGTGAACTCAAAATAACGCCCCTGTGCATCCTGATTGTCGATGCGCTGGAGCAGAAAAGGCCCTACACCAATTTCTTCGCGAAAACCGCCTTCAGATACTTTTGCCATTGGCATAACCATGGTTTGAGCACTGACCTGGCTCAGCACTTTTCCCTGCCCACGGAGCGCTTGCTGGATTTCAAGGAGGAAGCTGGCGAGATCACTGGGGGTAGCGTACAAACCTGCGGCGGCTTGTTGCGGATATACGTAGGGCATGCCTTCGTACCAGGGCGCGTAGGAGTAACCCCAGGCCACCTGCGATTGAAACTTGCCTGGAAGTGGCTGCGCAAAGGTACTTTGGAACATGCCCAAGGGTTGGAACAAAACGCGGTCGCACAAGGCTTCAAAGCGTTCTCCACTCACATCCATCAGCGCCAGTTGGGCGATCATACTGCCACCGCCGGAGTAGCGAAACTCCTTTTTGGGCTCACTGTTGACCACTACGCCCCGGCTTTCGGCATTGGGCTGGCCGGATAAAATATCGAGGATGCTGGGCAGATTTTTTTTGTCCGGGGTGAATCCAAAATACGAGGTTTGGGAAGTACCCGCCGTATGGCTCAAAAGCATACGCAGGGTAATGGGTGTTTGGCGGGTGTAGTCGTTTTCCGGGATTTTCCAGGATTTGAGGTACTGGTTGATGGGCTCATCCAGACTCATTTTTTGTTCCTGAACCAATTGGAAGGCCGCTGCCGCCATCACGAGCTTGCTGATGGAACCTGCAGAGAACATCGTTTGGGGCGTAACCGGCGTTTTTTTCAAGGTATCCGCCAAACCGTAACCCTTGGCCCATTCCACTTTGAAATTGTTGACTACTGCGATGCTGACGCCGGGCACTTTGTAGTGCTTCATCCGCTCGTAAATGTTCCAGGCAGGAAAACCCTGCACGGGTACGTAGGGGATGAGGCCATTTTCGACACTTTTGATGCGGTTTTTTACTGGGGTAGTTTGCCCAAGTAATACCACTGAGCAGAGCAGCAGCAGGCTCAGGGTTTTTAATTTTTTTTGCATGAAGACGTTGAATTAAATTGATGCTCAAACCTACGATGAATGGTTTGAGTGGGCGCTTCAAATCGTGATTTGGGCGTAAGTCAAGGTGAGAAAATTGGCCTTTGAGTAGAAGCGTGCTAAGCCTTCACCACCAGCTCCAAGCCCAAAAATTGCCCAAATCCTGCCACTGCTTTTTCCATCACCCCCTGCTCCAGTGCATCCTTGGGGTCAAAAAACTCCACCTCCACCACCACTTTATTCTTCTGAACCGTCCGTTTCCAAATGCCAATCACCAATCCATCCCGCACAATGATCGGTTTAAAAATCCCATTGCTGGTGATGGCATTTCTGTGCCACTGGGGATCAAAAACGGTACTGCGGTCTTTGTAGCTCACGGTGTATTCATCAAAGGCGGGCAGGAAAAATACACTGGATTCAGGGGCTGATGTAAGCTGACGGCCATTACCCATAAAATAAGTTTTACCACCCGATTCAAAACTTTCCAGGCTACTTTTGATACTTTCCAAACCAGCTCGTGCCTCTGCCATGGGCAAGCCCGACCACCATTGAAAATCGTGTAAAGTAGCCGGAGCATGGCTGGTGAAATAACGCTCGGCCAGATTGGCCATTGCCTCATCCCGACTCAATACCAAACCCGGTTTTACTTTTTCGTCCAGTAGTGCATAAGTTTGTTTTTTGCCTTTCATAACCCCGTTACAAACGATGCCATCCTGCTCTGCATTCATCATAAAATGTACGGCTCGGCTGGGGTTGGTCTCTACCCCGCCTTTTTCCAGTTCCTGCATAATTTCCTCGCGGGTCAGGTGTTTGCCGCCTTCCAGGGCTTTGGCGATCAGGTCATTGGTGCGGGTGTATAGAGCCGAGTCAATGCCCAGATCGCGGTCGCGTATCGCAGCTGAAGCTTTGATGTATTTGCTCGTCAATGCCAACATCCAGCGCACATCCTGTCCGGAAACGATGTGCCAGGTTGGGCGCAATACGTGGGTGCGCACGAGTTCGCCGGCATCCAAAGCCGCTTCAATACTTGCATCGGTGGCATCGGGCAAACGTACGCCGAAGGCCCATTTGGACATGGGGTAATCCTGTGCCTGAACTGCCCCCAGGTAGGTGATGAGGGCTTGAGGTGTTTCAAAATGATTGGTGCTTATTTTTTGATTTGACAGGCGCAGAGTGGGAATATGAACCGTGGACATTGCTGTTGATTTTTAGCGAAGATAAGCAGATTCTGACTTGCTGAAAAGGATGAGCCTAAACCAGAATGTAAAAGGTTTTGGCTTATCTTTAGGGGAACAAGCCCGATTCTTACATCTGTAGGTAAAAGTTATACTTATGAAGTCAAAAGTACTTACTCCTATTTTCCTCTTTTTTGCCATCTCCATTGGTTTATACCCGTTCTTTTACTTCCTATTTGACATGAGCAATGGCTTAATGAGCTCCAAATCAACGCAGTTATTGGGCAACCGTTTGTGGCTGGTCGGCTTTTACACCCACATCACTTTTGGAGGCTTGGCGCTCTTGAGTGGTTGCACGCAATTTTTGTCCAGTTTGCGGCAAAAACACTTGTCCTTGCACCGCAATCTGGGTAAGGTGTATGTGGCTGCGGTTATGTTGAGTGGAACAGCTGGTCTCGGCATCGCCTTTGCGGCTAGCGGAGGGGTGTGGGCACAAATGGGTTTTGCCGCTTTGGGCTTTTTGTGGTTGTACACGACGGCTAAAGCTTTTCTGGCCATTAAAAAACGAGACATTACTCAGCATCAAAACTGGATGACCCGCAGTTATGCCCTTTGTTTCGGGGCGGTCACCCTGCGCTTGTGGTTGCCCCTGTTCCTGGGCGCTTTGGGCATGAGTTTCGACTTCGCTTATCCAATCATCGCCTGGATCAGTTGGGTGCCTAATTTGTTGGTGGCTGAGTGGATCATCAGAAGGGCTAAACCCAGCTTAACGTAACGAACTTTTTTGCCTCTTTTTTGTATTCTTGCAAAAAGAAGCACCATGTCCGCATCTGCAGAAATGCCCTATTTCATCAAACCTTCGCTCAATTTGGATGCGAAGGCCAAAAAAGCCGCTTACGAACAAGCCGTAGTCGCCATTGATGCCAATTTGGAGGGCGAAACCGACCGTATCCTCAAAATGGCGACGATCAATTCCGTACTGAAAACTTATTTGCCTTATTACTACTGGGCCGGTTTTTATGTGGTCAAAAATGGTCGGCTTTCGGTTGGGCCTTATCAAGGTACTTTGGGGTGTTTGCACATCGAATTCGGACGGGGAGTATGTGGCAAAGCAGCGCGGGAGCAAAAAACGCAACTTGTAGGAGATGTTCATGCACTTGCACAAGGTAGTGAGCACATCGCCTGTGATCCCAATTCTGCTTCGGAGATTGTGGTGCCCGTATTTGACAGCAAAGCTGAATTGATTGCGGTGTACGATGTAGATAGTACGCAAATCAACTCCTTTGATGCATTAGACCAGTTTTATTTGGAAAAAATAATGGAGCGGCATTTTCAGCAGGCGGCCTTGGATTGAGGTTATTCCAAAAAAAAGAGGGAGCAGTTGCCTGCTCCCGTCCTTGGTACATTACAGTTAGCCCTTATATATTTTGAGGAAAGCAAATTCAAAAAAATGGAGGGGCTTCCAAATCGGCAACTCCCCCCCACACACTATGAAACACTAGATCTTTAATCGGTTGAGATATTTATTTAATATTCCAATAGCGTGCCAAACTTTCCCGATTTGGATTTTTTTTAATGTTTTTTTAAAAATTTTCTGCAAAAAAGATTTTTCCGTTCCACCAACCCTCCTCAATAATGGCGTCATTCTTGCGGTAAAAGCGCAGCGCGGGCTCATTCCAGTCCAAAACTTGCCATTTCACCATGCGGCAACCCTGATTGCGGGCTTCCTCCAAAAAGGCGTCGAATAATTTTTGGCCCAAGCCATACCGCCGATGGGTTTCTTTCACTACAAAATCCTCCAAAAAGAGCATTTTGCCCTTCCAGGTAGAGTAAGCAACATAATACAAAGCCATACCCACCACTTGATTGTCCATTTCAGATACAATGGCCTGGAAAACGCCATTGCTAAAATCGCGTTCGTACTCCTCAATGGTGGCAATGAATTCTTCTTCAGCTTTTTCGTACACGGCCAAATCGTGGACCAAATCGTGGATGGCATTCAAATCGGCGTGGGTGGCTCGGCGGATGATGATTTCCATGTTTTTTTGCTTGAAATTGATTAGACTTGCGACAAACATAATCGCAATTTTTCCCTTTCCAAATCAAAACTGTAAACATGTTCAAGCGGAGTAAAAAAATCACACCTTTTACACTTTTTTTATTGTTGTTACTAGGCGGCTTGTTTTCAGCATGCCAAAAAAAAGAAGTAGCCGACACCATTTTCACCAACGGCAACATTTACACTGTGGATGAAAAAAATCCTACGGCTGAAGCCATCGCGGTTTTGGGTGAACGGATTTTGGCGGTAGGCAGCAATGCCGAAATTGAAAAACTGAAAGGCTCAAATACGAAAACGGTCGATCTTGGAGGCCAGTTCGTCATTCCGGGCTTTATTGAAGGGCACGGGCACTATTCGGGCTTGGGTCAAAGTTTGATCAATTTGAATTTTCTCAAATCCAAAAGTTGGGAAGAAATAGTCCAGGCCGTAGCTGAACGCGCCAAAACCGCCAAACCGGGCGAGTGGATCATTGGCCGGGGCTGGCATCAGGAAAAATGGTCGAGTACACCCGATCGCAATGTGCTGGGCTATCCCTACCACGATGAACTGAGCAAAGCTGCGCCGAACAACCCGGTCTTACTCAGTCATGCCAGCGGCCACAGTTTATTTGCCAATGAAAAGGCCATGAACCTGGCGGGGGTAAGCGCCGAAACACCCAGCCCTCTTGGTGGCGAAATTGTACGTGATAACCGAGGCAATGCCATCGGTGTATTCGAAGAGCGCGCCATGCGGGTGATCTACAAAGTGTATCAAGAATACCTGGAAACCTTATCGGAGGAAGACCGCAAAAAACAATGGTTGAAAGGTATTGAACTAGCACAAAAAGAGTGCCTGGCCAAAGGAATTACCTCGTTTCAGGATGCGGGCTCCAGTTTTACGGACCTGGACTGGTACAAAGAATTGGCGGAGGCTGGTAAATTTGATGTTCGCCTTTGGGCCATGATCCGCCACTCTTCAAAAGACATGGAAGGTAAACTCAACAGTTTCCCCTGGATCAACCTGGGCAATCATTATTTTACGGTCAATGGCATCAAGTCGGAAGTGGATGGGGCATTGGGCTCTTTTGGGGCTTGGTTGCTGCGCTCTTATCAGGACAAACCCGATTTTGAAGGCCAAAACACCACCTCGGTAGAGGAAGTGAAAAAAATTGCCGAAATGGCTCGCGAGCACAAACTCCAGCTTTGTGTACACGCCATCGGCGACCGGGCCAACCGCGTTTGCCTCGATATTATGGAGGGCGAATTGAAAAAAGACCCCAAAGGCAAAGAGCTGCGCTGGCGGATCGAACACGCCCAGCACCTGGACCCTGAGGATATTCCCCGCTTTAAAAAACTGGGCGTGATCGCGGCCATGCAGGCAGTACATTGTACTTCGGACGCTCCTTTTGTAGTCAAACGCCTAGGGGAAGATCGCGCACGCAAAGGAGCCTACGCCTGGCGCTCGCTGCTGGATGCAGGGGCGGTTGTAACCAACGGAACCGACGCTCCGGTGGAAGATGTGGACCCGCTTCAATCATTTTATGCAGCGGTAACCCGCAAACGTGCCGATAGTGGTTTGGTTTTTTTCCCTGAACAAAAAATTACTCGTGAAGAGGCGGTGTATTCCTACACGATGGCGAATGCATATGCTGCCTTTGAAGAAAAGGACAAGGGTTCATTGGAAAAAGGGAAACTGGCCGATTTTGTGGTGCTGGATAAAGACTTGATCAAGTGTGGAGACGAGGAGATTTTGGGCACGAAGGTGTTAAAAACTGTGGTGGGAGGAAAAGAGAAGTATGTGAAATAATGACTGGATTTGAAGCGAGGTATCTTGATTGTCAATTGCATGACAATCAGGATACCTCTTGGCTAATAAACGTTAAAAGTGCCATTCCCTTCTTCAAAACCATTCCTAGCTTTATTCCGAGCGCAAGGACTTTACCGGTTCCATCCGTGCACTGCGCATGCTCTGTAAAGTCACCGTGACCAGGGCCACCAAAACGGCTAGCGCTCCCGCCAACAAAAATCCCCACCAGGGCACAGGAATGCGGTAGGCAAAATTGTGTAACCACTGTGCGGCGCCCCACCAGGCAATCGGAATGGCGATTGCAGCAGCAATCAGAATCAGGCGTACAATTTCTTTGGACAACAAAGCAATGATGCTTTGGGTCGTAGCACCCAAAACCTTGCGAACGCCAATTTCTTTGGTTCGGCGCTCAGCGGTAAAGGCGGCAAGCCCCAACAAGCCCAGGCATGCCACTAATAAGCTCAGGATGGTGAAAATGTTGAAGATGCGGCCAATGCGGAGTTCAGCGCGGTACATCTCGTCGAAACGTTCGTCCATAAACTGCCAGGAAAATGGGGCACCCGCTGCCACTTTTTTCCATTCTCCCTCAATGCGGCTCAAGGCTGCTGGCAAGTTGGTATCCGACATTTTAATCGAGATGTTACCAGCATTACGCTCCAGTTTTAAACAAAGGGTCTCGATGTTTTGCCGCAAGGATTCAAAGTGGAAGTCTTTTATAACCCCAATTACCGTGTACACTTTTTGCGTGAGTTTACCTTCAGCGTCCACGTCACCATGGAAATAAAGGGTTTTTCCGAGTGGGTCTTCCTGCCCAAAAAAACCTTTGGCCGCCTTTTCATTGAGGATTACATTGCTGGAATCGCCGGGCATTTGTGCCGAGAAGTTACGGCCCTTGACGATTTCCATGCCCAGAGTAGGTACATAATCTTCATCTACCTCCCATTGTTGAATGATTTGGCAGGTCTCTTCCTGCAAACTGGGGGTAGAACAAACCGAACCATTCGAACGATTGGACTCGATGGGCAAAAAGCCACTCACCGTAGCGTTTTGTACGAAGGGTAAGTTTTTGAGGTTCTTTTTAAAGGCGTCCAGATTTTTATCCAGGGCATAAGCATCATTGACCACCAATACCTGATCCCGGCTGAAGCCCAGTTTTTTGTTTTGGATAAAACCCAATTGACCTCGGATAACGATGGATGCAGAGATCAAAAAAATGGCGATTAAAAACTGGAATACGATTAATCCGGAACGCAAATTGCGACCTTTCCCTGAGTCAAAAAAACGACCTTTCAACACACTAATCGGTTGAAAACCGGAAAGGAAAAGTGCTGGATATGACCCTGCCAGTAAACCGACAAAAATACCCCCGCCCAATACGGAAAGCCAAAACAAGGGACTGACCCAAGGGAAAAGTAATTTTTTGCCCGCGATTTGTCCAAAGAAGGGCAATGCCACCCAACTCAACAAAAGTGCCAGAAACAGCGCAAAAAAGGTCAATACCATTGACTCGCTCAAAAACTGCCCGATCAAAGCCGAACGTTGCGAACCAACGACCTTACGTACCCCCACTTCCCGGGCGCGTAAAGTGGAACGTGCCGTAGAGAGGTTCATAAAATTGACCACCGCAATCAGGAGCACAAACAAGGCCGCCAGGCCAAAAATCCACACGTATTGGATGTTGCCATTGGCGGCCAGTTCTACATCAATATCCGACTTGAGGTGGATATCACCCAAGGGTTGTAGGTGAAATTTGACCAAGGTGCCTCCTTTTTCCAATTCGGCGTAAGTTTTCCCCATCATCTGGACCAATTGCGGATCGATGTATTTTTTGAGCAATTGAGGAAACAATTTTGCTTCGAACGCAGCTGGGTCGGCGTCTTTTCGGAGTATATAATAGGTGTGGAAATTAAAACTCAGCCACACCTGGTCCCGCGATTCTTCCAAGGTGCTCAGGGAACAGAAAAAATCCATCCTGAAATGGCTATTGGTGGGCATATCTGCAAATACACCAGTTACATTGTACCGTTTGTCGTTGTCAAGGGTCAGAAATTTACCCAGGGGATTTTCGGATGGGAAATATTTTTCTGCCATCGATTTGCTGATGACGATCGTTTGGGGTGCAGTCAGGGCCAGTTCAGGATTGCCTTGCAGCATTTTCAGGCTAAAAACTTTGAATAAGGTAGAATCAGCAAAAATCACATTGTCTTCCTTGAAGTTTTGCACTTTACTTTTGACCAAAAAAGAGCCCTGCTGCCGAAAACGGACTGCTGTTTCAATTTCCGGAAAGTCGGCCACCAAAGCCGCTGCCATGGGTGCAGGTGCTACAGCAAAGGAATTGTGCAGACCACCAAATTTCACTTCACCTGCAACGCGGTAAATGCGGTCGTATTTATCATTCCAGCGGTCATAACTCAGTTCATCCACCACCCACAACAGGATCAGTAAACAAACCGCAATCCCGATGGCCAGACCCATGATGTTGATGAAACTGAAAGTTTTGTGTTTGCGCAGGTTGCGCAGGGCAATCGTCAGGTAATTGTGCAGCATGGCAATACTCTTTTGGTAGTAGATGAACTGAGACGAGTTTTGCCCCTATGGAAGTTACACAATTTTCTGATAAATAGGCCTTTTACTTGATGGATAGTCTCCAGAAAATGCTTTTTTTGTAAAGGATTCAAACCTAACACCTATGCGCAATCTATTTCTGCACTTCTTGCTGCTCTTTTTTTTACCTTTTGGCCAAGGGCAAAGTATTGACAAAAAGGAATTGAGCCGCAGGCTTGATGCACTGTTCGAATCTCGCATCAAACCCAATGAACCCGGCGGCAGTTTTTTGATCCATCAAGGCAAAAAGGTATTGTACGCCAAGTCATTTGGTTTAGCCGATCTCAAAACAGGTGAAAAATTCAGTGCAAATACCCTAGCCAACGTCGGTTCAATCTCCAAAACCTTCGTCGCCTACGGCATTTTACTTCTGGAAAAAGAAGGAAAACTGTCCATTGACGATCCGATCCTGAAATACTTTCCCGATTTTGAATACCCCGAAGTGGTCAAAAAAATCACCATTCGGCATTTGCTAACCCACTCTTCGGGTTTGCCGGATAGCCGAAATGTAGACAAAGACAGTATTTTCTATCTTACTGCAAAAGATTTGGAAAATTTTGCACCGTTAAAAAGAACGAATTCCTTACATTTCGAGCCTGGAAGCCGCTTTGAATACTCCAACCCGGCTTTTAATGGATTGGCATTGATCATTGAACAAGTCAGCGGCCAAAAGTGGCAGCAGTTCATCGGCGAAAGAATTTTTAAACCAGCGGGTATGCAGCGGAGTGTCATTACCGATGGTGCATTCCCGGAAAAGGGTGTTTCACACGGCTATCGTTTTTACCAAAACCGTTTTGATGAATACGATTATGGTGAATATCCGACTTTTTGTGCAGCAGGAAATGGAGGAGTGTGGTCCTCAGTCAAGGAATTGCATAAGTACCTTGAGGCTGTAAAAGCTTGTACGTTTGCAGATTGTGCCACGGTCCAAAAATCCCAAACCGTATGGAAATCGCCTACTTGGAAGAGTGCCGATCCGCCATTTTTGGGTTTATCTTGGTTTGTAGAAGAAAACCCGCAAGGGCTGGCCAATAAAAGTATCGGCCATACTGGAAGCCAGGGAGGCTTCATGGCCCATTTGATATGGTTTCCTGAACGCGATTTGAGCATCATTTGGCTGGCCAATGATTCGGAGTTTTATACCACAGCAATCCTGGAGGCACTCGATCTGGCCAAAGCTGTTCATCGCCCTTGATTAGTAAACTATTAAACAAACAAAATAACTTATGAGTCAATTTGCTACACTGGATTGGGTGGTCATTGGTGCCTACTTTGTACTGCTACTGGGAATAGCAGTTTGGGTAATGACCCGCAAAACCGATACCACCGAAGATTATTTTCTGGCGGGCAGGAATGTGGGCTGGTTCGTCATCGGGGCATCCATTTTTGCCTCAAACATCGGATCAGAACACGTAGTGGGTTTGGCCGGGGCAGGTGCCGGTGGCAAAATCCCGATGTTGATTTACGAACTACATGCCTGGCTGGTAGTTACAATGGGTTGGGTATTTTTACCCTTTTATATCCGCAGTGGTATTTTTACTACGCCAGAATTTTTGGAAAAACGCTTCAATGCTCAAACGCGCTGGTTTTTGAGCATTTTCTCTCTGCTTGCTTATGTACTGACCAAGGTTTCGGTTACTGTGTACGCTGGGGGGATTGTCATTTCCTCTTTGTTGCACATCGATTTTTGGTTTGGAGCCTTGCTAACGGTGATACTCACCGGAGCTTACACCGTAATTGGCGGGATGCGGGCAGTGGTTTACACCGAAGCCATGCAAACCGTTGTGCTGGTTTTGGGAGCTGCTACCCTGACCATTGTAGGTTTGAACGCCGTGGGTGGTTGGAGTGGCATGAAGGCTTCCCTGGAGCCTGGTTACCTCAACATGTGGCGTCCGGCTAGTGATCCCGATTTCCCCTGGCCCAGTCTGGTGATTACGAGCACCATTGTAGGTACCTGGTACTGGTGTACCGACCAATACATCATTCAGCGGGGACTTGCGGCTAAGAACATCACCATTGGCCGTCGGGGAGCCATTTTTGGCGGCTTTCTGAAGTTGACTCCAGTATTCCTGTTCCTCATTCCCGGGGTGGTTGCATTGGCCCTCAAAAACCGGGGTGAACTGCAATGGGATTCAGCGGATCAGGCTTTTGCTACCTTGCTGATGGAAAAAACACCGGTTGGTTTGCGGGGTTTGGTTGCTGCTGGTTTGTTGGCGGCACTGATGAGTTCGCTGGCTTCGGTGTTTAACTCTTGTTCTACGCTGTTTACGGTAGACATTTACAAGAAATTACGTCCAAATGCGCCAGAAAAACAACTCCTGGGTGTAGGCCGTTATGCCACTGCCGTGGTGGTCATCCTGGGAATTTTGTGGATTCCCATTATGCAAAACATCTCTGGGGTATTGTACGAGTACCTGCAATCAGTACAATCTTATATCGCGCCACCAATCACAGCGGTGTTCTTGTTGGGTATTTTCTCCAAACGCATCAACAGCAAAGGAGCCATGGCTACTTTGATTTCGGGTTTGGTGGTTGCCTTGCTGCGCTTGGTTTTGGAATTGAGCAAGGATTCTCTTACACCCGGCAGCATGCTGCACAGTTTTGGCGCAATGAACTTCCTCACTTTCGCCGCCTGGTTTTTCTTGTTCTCGGTATTGGTGTGTGTAGTCGTGAGTTTGGCCACACCTCCACCCGCACCTGAGAGCATTACAGGCTTGACTTATGGCACTATGACAGATCAACAAAAAGCGGACAACCGTGCTAGCTATAGCGTCTGGGATGTGGTGATGTCGGTAGTGGTTGTAGGGATTGTGGTGTTTGTGATGATTAGTTTTAGGGGATGATTTAAGTGAAAAGTGAAAAGTGAAAAATAATTCACCAATTGTTTTTCAACAGTATTCCTTGTTTTTTTGTACCTATGTTAGGAAGGATTGAAATGCCTTCCTAACTTTTCACTTTTCACTTTTCACTTTTCACTTTTCACTTTTCACTTTTCACTTTTCACTTTTCACTTTTCACTTACTTACTGTATTTGCTAAAAAACGGCCACAACAACTCCGTGGCAGCAATCGGATAGTTGTCTCCATTCGGATACTCATGGGTCATGTCTTTGAACTCATGGACGTAGTAGACGTTTGTATTGCCTTTGGTCGGCGTGTTAAAGGTCCAAAATGCCGAGTTAGCAGTTTCCTTAAGGGTATTGGCATAGGTCAGGCCAAAAGTGTTACATATCGTGCCAGTAGACAATTTCATCCCTCCAAGGTTCATTAGTGGGGCACCCATTGGTAAAGGTTGGCCGTTATTCAATGGAAAAAAGCGATCGTCCATATTCCCGAAACCATGGTAGATCGGGATGAGTGACAGTGGTTTCTTATTTTGTTCCGTAAAAATGGCACCAAAAGGGGCTACTGCCGCAATCACATCGGATGCTTCAACCGCCAGGCGGAAGGTAAACTGCCCACCATTGGAAAAGCCACTCACATAAACCCGCTTGGGATCAATGGGGTATTTCGTTTGTAAAAACTTCAACATTTCCCGAAAGAATTTCACATCGTCGTACAGTTTTTGGCCCGGACAAGCAATCGAGTCCAGGTCAAAGTGATTCCACTTCGTAGTTGTAGATTTCACGCCATCTTCAATGATACAATAGGCCAAAGAAGAAGGAAATACAGCGTAAAATTTCTCCTTTGCCGCTTTTTCTTTCCAGCCGGAAATGTTGTAAAACTTCTCGCCATCCCCGGAGGTACCATGCAGCATAAATACTACCGGAACAGGGGAACTCACCTGAATCCCGGCGGGTTGAAATACGATGAATTCGCGGTTTTTGCCATCCACGTTCAGGGTATGATCGATGCGTTTTTGAGCAGTCAATTCATTGCCTCCGGGATCAACCAATTCTTCATCGCCACAAGCGTTGAAGATGAAGAGGGCGCAAAAAAGCGACAATACTTGTAAGGCGATTTTCCAATTCTTTTTCATAATCTTGAGGTGTTTTTTGGTATTTGAATACCTCAAAATTAGACTTGTTTGTTGCGCGTGTCCTCACCCTAATGGGTGATTTGAAGTGCCTAAAGCGTTAAAGAAATGTTTCCAAAAGTTAAAATTTGCTGCATTTCCAGCCTTGCAGAAGCCAAAATGGCCATCGAGCATGGAGCTTCGGCCTTGGGACTGGTTGCCAAAATGCCCAGTGGCCCGGGGCCCATCAGTGATGAACTCATTCAGGAAATTGCGGCCAGCATACCACCGCCCATTGCCAGTTTTTTGCTCACCAGCCGCACCAATGCAGCAGAAATTGCCGCGCATCAGCAGGCCGTAGGGACCAATACGGTGCAGATTGTGGATGCTTTGAGTGAAGGTACTTATGCCGACTTGCGTACGGCGCTTCCCGGCATTTCGATTGTGCAGGTAATTCACGTCATCGATGAGCGCAGTGTGGAAGAGGCACTGGAAATTGCGCCCCAGGTGGATGCCCTTTTGTTGGATTCTGGAAACCCTAACCTAGCTGTAAAGGAATTGGGCGGAACTGGGCGGGTACACAATTGGGCACTGAGCCGCCAGATCGTGGAGCAAGCCGCCAAACCCGTTTTTTTGGCCGGCGGCCTCAAAGCGGAAAATGTGCGTGCGGCGATGGATGCAGTACAGCCCTGGGGGATAGATTTGTGCAGCAGTGTGCGGACGAATGGGAGTTTGGATCCGCTGAAGTTGGAGACGTTCTTTAAGGCAGTATATGGATAGACTCTATTTAAAAACCTCTTCCAAATCCAATTCAATCCCCAATTTGGCGTCCTGAAGCTTGTCTTTCCCGGAGAAGATCTGGTACTCGGTTGCTGAATGAAATACATAAATGGTGTACAATGCCGGCAACACCAACCAATATGACAATACCCCGCCAGTAAAATACTCGGCACGTTTAGTCATCAATTCAGATAAATCTTGCTTGGCGGACAGAATCTCGATGGCACAGATTTATTTTTGTCCAATTTACCAAATTACGAGAAAAAATGGAAATTTTTTCCCCAGAAATAGAGAAGTCCATGCCACACAACTGTGACATGGACCTCTTCCTTCCGAACCGAAAACTCGGGTTCGATTAATACCGATAGTACTCGGGTTTAAACGGACCTTGTTTTTCAACGCCGATGTATTCAGCCTGTTCGGTAGTCAATTCTTCCAGTTCTACCCCAATTTTGGCCAGGTGCAGGCGAGCTACTTCCTCATCCAATTCTTTGGGCAGCATGTATACTTTGTTCTCGTACTTGTCACCTTTGGTGTACAGCTCCAATTGGGCCAACACTTGGTTGGTGAAAGAGTTAGACATTACAAAGGATGGGTGACCAGTGGCACAACCCAGGTTAACCAGACGGCCTTCAGCCAACAACAGGATGTCGTTGCCATCGATGTTGTACAAATCTACCTGAGGCTTGATGGTATCTTTGGTGTGACCGTAGTTTTCTTTCAACCAGGCAACGTCGATTTCGTTGTCGAAGTGGCCGATGTTACATACGATCGTTTTGTCTTTCATCACTTTGAAGTGCTCAGGACCTACGATGCGGCAGTTGCCAGTAGCAGTTACTACGATGTCAGCGCGAGGAATTGCGTTGATCATCTTCTTCACTTCAAAACCATCCATGGCTGCTTGCAGCGCACAAATTGGGTCGATTTCAGAAACGATCACCCGGCAACCAGCACCACGCAGAGAAGCAGCGGAGCCCTTACCTACGTCACCGTAACCAGCAACCACTGCCACTTTACCGGCCATCATGATGTCGGTAGCACGGCGGATAGCGTCCACCAGAGATTCTTTACAGCCGTATTTGTTGTCAAACTTAGACTTGGTAACGGAGTCGTTCACATTGATGGCAGGTACTGGCAAAGTGCCTTTGGCTACACGCTCATACAAGCGGTGTACACCAGTAGTAGTTTCTTCAGAAATGCCGCCGAGGCCGTCAACCAATTCGGGGAATTTGTCCAAAACAATATTGGTAAGGTCGCCACCATCATCCAGGATCATGTTGAGTCCTTGGCCGCCTTCAAAAGCGTACAAAGTTTGCTCTACACACCATTCGTATTCTTCTTCAGTCATTCCTTTCCAGGCAAAAACGGGAATTCCGGCTGCGGCAATTGCGGCAGCAGCGTGGTCTTGGGTCGAAAAGATGTTACAAGAAGACCAGGTTACATCTGCGCCCAGTTCCTTGAGGGTTTCAATCAGTACAGCCGTTTGAATGGTCATGTGCAAACAACCTGCAATGCGTGCACCTTTCAAAGGTTTGGACTGGCCATATTTCTCGCGAAGGGCCATCAAACCTGGCATTTCCGCCTCAGCAAGGGTAATTTCCTTGCGCCCCCATTCGGCAAGAGCAATGTCTTTTACTTTGTACTTCAATTGAGTTGCTACCGACATGTGTACTTACTTTTATTAAATTTTTGATTTCGCGGGGCAAAGATAGCTAGTTTTTATAAAAATTACCGCCAAAAGATCAGGGGGCCAATAATTCTTTCACCCACAGGCCTTTCTCCAGGCGGTATCGTACCCGGTCGTGTAGACGGCTACGCCGACCCTGCCAAAATTCAATCAAATCTGGCCGAATCAGATACCCGCCCCAATGAGGTGGGAG
This sequence comes from Haliscomenobacter sp., assembly GCF_965225875.1. Lineage (GTDB taxonomy): Bacteria > Bacteroidota > Bacteroidia > Chitinophagales > Saprospiraceae > Haliscomenobacter. The sequence continues at coordinate 4,383,093 of NZ_CBDDBS010000002.1, forward strand.
AGGTAGAACATCTTCACTAGCATATTGTTGACTTAGGCGTTCCATTTCAGCATCCAACACGGCCCGGTCGGTAATGACTTTACTTTGAGGCGAAGCCCAGGCACCAATCTGGCTGCTTTTGGGACGACTCTGGAAATACTCACGCGAGGTTTCGGTGCTTACCTTTTCAATTTTTCCTTCGATGCGTACCTGGCGTTCCAGGTCATACCAGAAGAAGTTCATCGCCGCGTAAGGATGAGCCAATAGTTCCGCAGCTTTGGCGCTGCTGTAATTGGTGTAAAAAACAAACCCGTTCTGATCAAAACCTTTGAGCAAAACCACCCTGGCCCGGGGCCGCCCTTCCGCGTTGATGGTCGCCAGAGTAAATGCATTGGGCTCTTTTACTTCGGCCCGGATGGCATCGGCAAACCAGTGCTCAAATTGATCAATAGGGTTAGCGGCGGTATCAGCGATGTCGAGTGTAGCGGCAGTGTATTCTTGCCGCAAATCAGCTACATTTTTTATCATGACAGAACAATTGTTGTTAAAGACGCTCCCAAAAAAACTATGAACAATTTTTTTGGACAAAGGATGTCTAATCAGTAGGGCAAAAATACAAATTCAAAGCCCTCCGGGAGGCCATTTTACTACTCCAAGGGGTTGATTTTTGTCAAAAAAGCAGCCCATTCCTCCGGCGTATCCAGATCCAGCGCCCCTTCCGGAAAATCGAGTACTGCCGCCTGATCCCGGTATTTTTGGATCAAGGCCTTGGCTCCCTGCGCCCCATGTAATGCAGTCAATTCAACAAAAAGAGCACTGGTAAACAATGCTGGAACGCCCAAAGTATCCGTGTAGCGGGAAACCACCAAAGGCGCCTGGGTTTGGCTATGTAATTCCACCAAGGCGACTAAAGTATCTGCGTGCAACAATGGCTGGTCTCCCACCAGGATCAAAACCTGTTGGATCGAAGGCTCTTGTTGCAATAAAAAGCCTAGCCCGGTAGCAATAGAGCTCCCCATTCCAGTAGGCCAATCTGGATTAAACACCTTCAGTACTTCTGATCCGGACAATTCGGGCTCAATTTGTCCCCGATTGGCGCCCAAAACCACCACTACTGGCCGAAAAGTTGTGCCCAGAGTAGTTTTTACCGCCCTTTGAATCAAACTTTCTCCGGCTACACGCAGCAGTTGTTTGGCTTGCCCCATGCGGGTTGAAGCCCCGGCGGCGAGAAGGATGATGCCTGTTGTATTCTCAGCCTTTTCCATGCAGATGAATTAAATATGTGGTCTTCACCTTAGTTCAGCGCTTTTTTGCGTTATTTGGGGTGAATATTAGACTTTATGAATAGAAGCTTGCTCAATATGTTACGGTTTTCGATGCTTTTACTCTGTGCTGCTGTTGTATTGCTACAAAGCGCTCATGCTCAGGACCAGACCCTGCGTTACGAAGATTATGTGTACAAGCCCCACATCAAATCGGTCAAATTTACACAAAAAGGACTCTACCTCAGTCAACCCATCTTGGTATTGGAGGGTACAGATCTGCTGGAGCTGGAATTTGACGACATGGAAGCGGATAACAAATCCTACTACTATCGCGTCATTCAATGCGACATCAACTGGAAACCTACGCCCCTCTCTGAGCTGGATTACATTGATGGCTACGCCAATGATTTGCTGCGGGAGTACCACAATTCATTTAAAGCCACAACTTCTTTCTCGCATTACCGCCTCATTTTGCCCAATGAGAATACCCGCATTACCCGCTCGGGCAATTACATTTTGCAGGTTTACGAAAACCTCAACAAAGAAGTAACCGTATTGACTCGGCGTTTCATCGTGCTGGAAAATATGGTTTTTATCAATGCCAAACTGGTTCCTCCTGCTGCGGTAGGCAAATTTAAAACCCACCAGGAAATTGATTTTGAAGTGAGTGTTAACAAATTGCCCATTGGCAATATGCAGCAGGAAATCAAGGCGACGATTCTGCAAAACAACCGTTGGGACAATGCGGTAATCGGAGTCATCCCCAATTTCAACCGGGGCAATAACCTGGTCTGGGATTACCAGGACAAGGTTGTCTTTCCGGCCGGGAAGGAGTTTCGTTGGTTGGACATGCGCAGTTTGTTCATCTATGGTTCTCAAATTGCCACCATCAACCGGGTCAACAATCGGTATGAAATCATCATGAAAGAGGATCAGGTTTTTGAGAGTTCACAGTACTTCCAGATTTTTGACCTCAATGGTGACTATGTCATCGGCAACGCTGACCAACGCGGCATGCGCCTCGATGAAAACCTGCAGCGCCGCAGCAACCAGGTAGATGGTGTCAAACCAAGCCCGGCGGACTGGCGGGATTTGGCCCAGAATGATGCCAACCACTTCAACAACGCAGTGGGTAGCGATTATGCAGAAGTACAGTTTTCACTGAGTATGAATGAGCCTATCGAAAATCAAGATGTGTACCTCGTTGGTCGTTTTAACGATTGGCAAATGATGCCTCAGTACAAAATGACTTTTGACGATGTGCAGCAGGCTTATACTGTTCGTACCCCCCTGAAACAGGGCTACTACAATTATGCTTACGCCACCAAGCCACGCAATGTCAGCACTGCTCCTGCGAGGCTTAGCCCGATTGACGGCGATTGGTGGGAAACCGAAAATGTGTACACCATAATCATCTATTACCGACCTTTTGGTGAACGTTATGATCGGGTCATTGGCATGGGGCAAGTACAGTCCGGCATTCGTTGATCTGCTACTTATCTAGAATAACCGCCTTTTTATATAAAAATTTCTGCCTTTCGCGGGTGCTTTTCTAGTATTGCAGTGTGTTAAAATTTTTAAGAAAAGCATCATGTCAAACTTCGCCAAACTGAGCTTGGGTGGAATCCTGGGATTGCTACTTTGTACAGGCCTAAACGCCCAACAGCGCTGGAGCTTACAACAATGTGTGGAATATGCCACCAAAAACAGCATTTCCATCAAACAAGCCCAAAACCAAATCAATAACGCTGCCCTTGCGCTCAAGCAAAATCAGGCCAACCGGCTTCCACAAATTAACGCTTCGGTTGGTGGGAACATACAGTTTGGTCGTACCATCGACCCTACCACCAACTCCTTTAACTCCCAAAGTATCACAAGTAATAGTTTGTCGCTTTCGGGAGGCATTCCGCTGTACAATGGAGGCAGGATCAAAAACAGCATCGTCCAAAGTCGCATCGACATGGAAGCCATCCGTTACGATGCTGCAACTGCGGCCAATACCCTTGCCCTAACTGTGGCGGCTAATTATTTGAATGTATTGTTGGCGGAGGAACAACTGGCCATTGCCAAGACTCAACTGGATCAATCGCGTTTGCAGTTGGCACAAACCGAAAAATTGATCGAGGCAGGCTCTCGCCCGCGCAATGAACGCCTGGATGCTTTATCTCAAGTTGCGTTGAACGAACAAACCGTTGTTGACGCTGAAAACCAGGTGATCTTGCGTTACCTTTCCCTCAAACAACTGATGCTGCTCGATCCTGCTCAGGAGTTATTGATCGAACGTCCGGAAATAATTATTCCAACGAGTGCAAATCCTGATGCTTTTGTGCTAGATGAAATATACAATGGTGCCCTGGGCACTCAACCTCAAATTTTAGCAGGGCTCAAACGCCGGGAAAGCGCTATGATCGGGATTGATTTAGCCAAATCGGGGATGTTGCCGTCTCTTTCTCTCTTTGGCAACCTGAATGCATACGCTTCCAGTCGAGCCTATAATTATGGCTTCCGAAGTCAAAGAATCAGCCAAACTGCTTTTTTTAATGGCCAACCCGTTACCTTCGAGATAGAATCTCAAATCCCGGAACAACTGGGCAGACAAGCCTGGGCCGACCAGATCAATCAAAACTTTGGTCAAAGCATCGGTATGCAATTGTCTATCCCTATTTTCAACAACAACCGCAACCGCATCAGCATGGAGCGGGCCAAAATCAATGTTGCTGGCGTTGACTTAAACAACGAGCAAGCCAAACAACAGTTGAAAACAGACATCCAAACGGCCATTGCCAATGCCCGAGCTGCTCGTCGTTCTTATATCGCGGCTCAAGCCGCCGAGGAAGCTTCCCGACTGGCTTTTGAGAATGCTCAACAGCGCTTCGACATCGGTGCTGCTAACCAACTGGATTTCAACACAGCGCGCAACAATTTGTCCCGGGCTCAAATGGACCTGACCCGTGCCAAATTCCAATACATCTTCAACCTCAAGCAGGTTGAATTCTACCAAGGCCGTCAAATCACCCTGAACTAAGGCAACCCACGGTTTTAACCGTGGGAGCCACACAGCTCCACCCCACGAATTTATTCGTGGGAACCACAACGCAACCCATAGCTTTAACTATGGGAGCCACCTATGCCCCAACCCACGAATTTATTTGTGGGACAAAAAACACAACCCACGGCTTTAGCCCTGGGACAAGCACAACATCCTCAACAACGAAAAATCATGGCAAAGAAAAAACGCAATAATTGGCTCATCTACGGATTACTCGCCCTCCTGGTCGTTCTGGTAGTTGTTGCAGCCATCCAAGCCCGCAATAAGCCTAAAGGTGAAAAAGTAACCGCTGAAAAAGCTGAACTGCGCACCATCAAGGAAGTAGTAGCCGCCAGCGGCAAAGTTTTTCCACAAACGGAAGTCAAAATCAGTTCTGACGTTTCCGGGGAAATTGTAGAACTGTTTGTCAAAGAAGGCGATTCAGTGCGCATTGGCCAGGTTTTGGCCCGCATCGACGCCGATGTATACCAATCTCAGGTGGAACAAGGGATGGCTTCACTGAACCAGGCCAAAGCCCAGGAAGCCAATGCCCGTGCCCAGATTGAAAGCCAGCGTGGCCAAAGAGAGCAAATCCTGGCTAATCTGGAAAACGCGCGGGAAATCCACAAACGCAATGAAAAATTGTACAAAAACGGCGTAATCTCCGAAGCGGATTTCCAAGCCTCCCTGTCCAATATGCGTGCACTGGAAGCCAATATGAAGGCATCTGAAGCGGGCATTAAGTCAGCCCAGGAAAGTGCCAATGGGGCTCGATTCTCGATCCAAAGTTCGGAAGCAACCCTCAAACAATTGCGCACCAGCCTCAAGCGGACCACCATTTATTCCCCTACCAATGGCATCATCTCGATGTTGAATGTGGAAAAAGGCGAACGGGTGGTAGGTACCATTCAAATGGCGGGTACCGAAATGATGCGCATCGCCAACCTGAATAACATGGAGGTACGCGTGGATGTAACCGAAAACGACATTCCCCGCGTAAAACTGGGCGACCTGGTGGATGTAGAAGTTGATGCTTACATTGGCCGTAAGTTTGTAGGTCGGGTAACTGAAATTGCCAACTCTTCCTCCAACTCCGCCGCTGCTGCATTGACGAGTGATCAAATCACCAACTTTGAAGTGCGCATTGGCATCGATCCAAGTTCTTACAAAGATTTGGTTGAACCGCGCAAGCGTTACCCATTCCGCCCAGGTATGTCCGCTTCGGTAGAGATCAATACCATGACCAAAACCAATGTGTTGACCATTCCAATTCAAGCGGTGACTACCCGTGAAAAGGATGAAAACAAAAGCAAAGCTAAAGTGGTACGCAACAGCAGCGGCGAAGATGAAGTGATCCAGGACATCACTGAAGACGACCTCAAGGAAGTGGTTTTTGTCATTGGCAAAGGTGACTCGGTGAGCATCGCCGAAATCAAAACCGGTATCCAGGACGACAACTACATTGAAGTGACTTCCGGGATTAAAAAAGGAGATGAGGTCGTTTCCGGACCTTATTCCGTCGTTGCCCGCAAACTCAAAAAAGGGGATGTGGTGCGCAAGGTGAAAGAAGATGAGCTCTTCTCGGATGGGAAGAAGAAGAAAGACGAATAAGGAAATCAAGTATCACCTCAAGTTTTTCAAACATAAGGCCAAAGCGACATCTATCTAGCACAAAGGACGCAATGGCAGCACAAAGGGCACAAAGTTAGACGTAGACAACGCCTTCTTTGTGCCCTTTGTGCTTATTTTTTGTTTTGAGGTGGCATTAAAACCCAAGGCTAATTCACCTTTATTTTGGTAATCTATGAGCGTAATTATTTTTATCAAAAATCCGGCTTTAGGCAAAGTAAAAACCCGCCTGGCTGCAAGCATCGGTGACGAAGCCGCTCTGGCAGTTTACCACAAACTCTCCCAACGTGCCCGCGAAGTGGCTCTGGCTCTGGATGTTCCCCGCTATTTGTTCTACAGCGATTTTATCGACGCCAATGATGCCTGGGACAATACCCTTTTTATCAAAAAACAACAGGCAGGGCAAGACTTAGGCGAACGGATGCACCTGGCTTTTGTGGACACCCTACAAACTTCCTCCAAAGCAGTTATCATCGGTAGCGATTGCCCCTTGTTGACCCCAGAAATTGTGCAGTTGGGGCTCGATCAGCTTGGACAATATCCTTTTGTGTTGGGCCCAGCTCTGGATGGTGGATACTATTTGCTGGGTATGCGAAAACCTGCTCCTGAACTTTTTGAAAACATGGAATGGAGCACAGAGGATGTAGCAAAAATCACCCTGGAGCGGATCGCTGAAAGCGGGGCCTCCTGTTATTTGTTGCCTGCATTGCCGGACATTGATGTGGAGGAAGACTGGCAAAAATATGGCTGGTGATCTTTCGTCTTAACTTTGAAAGATTTGATCGAAAATTCAAACATTGTAGTTGCACGTCTAGGGCGATTTACTTATTCTTGTTGGAAAATACTGCCTAAAATGATCCAAAACAAAGTTTTGAAACCCCTAATCATAGGCTTTAGCGTCGTGGTGCTTTGCTACATCCTCTTTGTTGACCTTTTCTTCTACAAGTGGGTGGAACAACAGCCGAAGGAAACCGTCCGCCTGATCCAGCGAGGACATGGTTTTGCCATGTTGTGGATCAGCATTCTCTGCTTTTATTCTTTATACCAAAAACTTGCAAAAAAAGAAGCTTCAATTCAACATTAGAACACTATTCACTCATTCAGCCCCTCCACAAAAGGCACAAATCGAAACGGTCCCAGCGGCTCATCCTCGTACAAATTCTCAGCAATGCGTCGCACCCGAACCATCGTCTGCTCCTCTTCTCCTACCGGGATCACCATCACTCCGCCAAGACTCAACTGATCCCGCAAGGCATCCGGAATAAACGGAGCTCCTGCCGTAACGATGATCCGATCGAAGGGAGCATACTCCGGCATTCCCTTATACCCATCACGAAAGAACAAGCGGATTTGGGGAAAACCAATGGCGGGCAAAAAAGTCTTCGCTTTTTCGTACAAGTCTTTTTGGCGTTCAATGCTGTACACCCTTCCACCCAAAAGGGCCAGGATACAGGCCTGATACCCCGATCCTGTACCTACTTCCAATACTTTTTGGCGCTTTTCTACCTCCAATAATTCGGTCATGTAAGCAACAGTGTAGGGCTGAGAGATGGTTTGTTCGTTGCCGATAGGGAAAGCTTTATCCTGATAAGCGTGTTCTTCAAAAGCTTTATCCAAAAAATAATGCCGAGGTAGCGTTCCGATTGCCTCCAGCACTTTTTCATTTTTAATGCCTTTTTTGCGCAAGCCTTCCACAAGTTGGCGGCGCATCCCTTTATGTCGATAAGTATCTTGCATTTTTAGTTTTTCAACATGGGGATATGCGGAATACCATCTTCCAGATATCCCTCGCCGCATTGGACGAAGCCCAAGGATCCATAAAACTTCTCAAGGTAAGCCTGTGCACCAATTTTGATGGCCTGTTGCCCAAATGTAGCGTACAACTGTTCGATGCTGTATTCCATCAATTTCCGCCCCCAACCGCCGCCTCGTGAGGCCGCGGAAGTCACTACCCGGCCAATTGAAGCGTATTCCGGGTAGGCAATGCCCTTGTCCAACAAACGGGTATAGGCATGCAATTGTCCATTGGAATCATACCCAAAACAATGGTAGGCAATTTGGTCTTTGCCATCTGCATCCAGAAAGGCGCAATTCTGCTCAACGACAAAAATCTCCTGCCGCAGCACCATGCTGTCGTAGAGCTCTTTCAAACTCAGGTCATCAAAATGTTTACAGGTAAAACTCAGGTTCATAGAATCAAAGCTACAATTTTTGGTCCAAAAATAAATACCGCTACTGCGACGGCAGCAAAAGCCGTAATCAACACTGCACCCGCCGCCACATCTTTGGTTTTGCCGGCCAACTCGTGGTAATCGGGTGAAACCAAATCAGTCAGAAACTCCAGTGCCGTGTTAAATCCCTCTGCGGCCAGCACAGAGCCGATTGTCAACGCCAGCATAGCCCATTCCAAAGCCGATACTTCAAGGTACCATGCCGCCACAATTACCAGAGCTGTAGCCAGTAAATGAAAACGGGCATTGGCCTGGGTCTTGATCAACAGGGCAATCCCCTTAAAGGCGTACCTGAAACTGGCAATGCGTTTTTGCAGCATAACTAAAAATTTATTTGGCAATCGTAGTTAGAAACTTAATTTTCTTTGGAATACTCTGGGCTTCTTTCTATTTTCCCGCTCGTAAAAGCCAAGCACTTAGTCTACCGAAAGTTTGCAAACCTTAATGTATGAACACCCATAAGATCTGCATGCTGGGCACCGGTTTAATCGGTACCTTTTATACCATGACTTTGCATAATCTGCGCGGTCGTGATCGCGTCCATGCCATCTATTCCCGCAGTCAGGAACGCGCCGACAAGTTCGCGAAAGAATGGGGAATTCCCAAAACTTATACCAATCTTGCTGCTGCTATTGCAGATCCAGACATCAATGTGGTCGTCATTGGCCTACCCAACGATCAGCACCTGGAAGCGGTCAAACTATGTGCCGAAGCTGGCAAAGCTGTCCTTTGCACCAAACCACTTGGCCGCAATGCCGCGGAAGCAAAGGAGATGTTGGACATCGTCGAAAAAGCAGGAATTTTTCACGGTTATCTCGAAGATTTGGCCTATACCCCCAAAACCTTAAAGTCGCTGACCGCCGTCAAAAATGGTGCCCTGGGTCGTATCCTTTGGGCTCGCTCCCGCGAAGCCCACCCTGGCCCTCACAGTGACTGGTTTTGGAACAAAGATATGGCTGGCGGTGGTGCCATCGTGGACCTTGGTTGCCATTGCATCGAGATTGCCCGCAATTTCATTGGCAAGGAAGTTAAACCCCTCGAAGTAATGTGCTGGGCTGCAACCCAGGTCAAACCCATCGACGCCGAAGACAGCGCAATTGGCCTGGTCAAATACGCCAATGGTGCCATAGGCCAGTTTGAAGTAAACTGGAACTATCGCGGTGGTATGGATTTGCGGGATGAAGTAGCCGGAACTGAAGGTAACATTCGCCTCGATCACTTTTTACGCACTGGTTTTGAGTTGTATACAGGTGTAGGTCTGGGCGGCTATGTCGCCGAAAAAGCGGAAAGTGAAACCGGCTGGATGTTCCCGGTCGGCGATGAAGTGCACGAGTTGGGCTACCCGCATATGTTTGCCGACATGTTTGATTGTATGGATAGTGGGGCCGCGCCAATGGAGTCGTTTTATGACGGCTACATCGTCAATGCGATTATTGATGCCTGTTACAAATCAGCCCAAACAAAACAGTGGGAACCCGTACAACTCGATGTTTGGCGGGGCTCTAATGACATTACAGAAGGTGCGCAATACGAGCACTACGATGAGCAATACTACCTCATCAAAACCGAAATTCTGCCGGATGAACGCAAAAAGATCATCCTGAAGGACAAAACCACGGGTGAAATCACACAAAAAGTAATTGATAAAGCAGAATAATCAATGCTCACCCACAAGGCTCCTATCTGGAATCTGGTGGGCTGCGATTGGTTATTGAAAATTCACGACCATGTTGGCAATCGGAATGGACCTTGGCGGTACTGCGGTAAAAGCAGTCGTCATCGACCACTATGGAAATGTTCTGAAAACGATGTCCCGCCCCCTCGGACAACACGCAACCTCCATCGATGAGTGGCAATGGAAAGGGGTCGTAAAATCTGTTGCAAGCGATCTCTTGGAAGAATTTGGCGATCGGGTCACTGCGATGGGAATGTCGGCACCAGGCATTTGCAATGAAGAAAATACGGCAATTTATTCTATGCCAGGCCGCTTTTATGGACTGGAAAAATTCATCTGGTCGGATTACCTCGATCACGAAACCTGGATTCTGAACGACGCCCACAGTGCTTTGATGGCCGAGGCCCAGTTTGGCGCCGCCAAAGGGTATAAACACGTGATTTTGCTCACTCTGGGAACAGGCGTAGGTGGTGGCATCATCATCGATGGAAAATTGCTGCAAGGCCGCAATATGATGGCTGGTCACCTGGGCCACATCTCCGTAGATGCCGATAACCCCGAACTGGATATTTTCAACATACCCGGTAGTATCGAAGATCATATCGGCAACGCTACGATTGAAAAACGGACGTACAACCGTTATCAGGCCACCCACGAACTGGAAGCAGCCTACCGCAAGGGTGATCCGATTGCCACATACGTGTGGTTGAGTGCAGTGCGCAAACTGTCAATTGCGATGTGCTCCCTGATCAATGCCCTTTCGCCGGAAGTGTTTGTACTTGGGGGTGGCATTGCCCAGGCTGGTGATTCGTTAATCAAACCATTATCGGCATTTATGGAATTGCACGAGTGGCGGCCACGAGGGGAGGGGGTTCCCGTATTGCTGGCGCAGCATGGTGAACATGCAGGAGCGATTGGTGCGGCGGCGTTCGCGATTCGGCAGAGTACGAAGTAGAACAAAATTTTAGACCTTCCTCTTAGTAGTGGGGCAAAAATAAGTGATCATTTTTCTTAAGCCAAAGGATTAGATAAGGCACATGAAATGAAACGTTTACTTATCTAATCCTCTGGCAAAATGATCACTTATTTTTTTATCGCTCCTTACTGATTACCCGGCAATTCGTCAATTGCCGGGTAATCACCCCTCCTCAAGTTTATTTATTTCCCCTAACTTTCCCTTTCCAAAACCTACCATAATGAGAATAATCCTGACTCTTTTATGCGCTGTACTGTTTTTTCAAGTACGTGCACAGTTCAAGCCGATTCCCCAACGTAGCACTACGACTGGTCCGAAGGAGCAAAATACCCATTTACCGATCAAAACTTTGCCGCGTTTTGCTCAAAGCAACAGTACGTCTGATCAAGGCAGCATCAGTTATAGCAATTTGCCCAAGCTTAAGCTGAGCCTCCGCAAGCCCATTCCCGGGCCATTCATGGTGCGGGATGAAAAAAGTGGCTTACCCATTTTTATCGAAGGGGAAGTAGAAGGTTTGCCGGAATTGCGCGATGCACCCAACAGCCAGAAGGCTATCCAATATCTTGAGCACTTTAGCAAGGACTTGCGCATTGCCAGTCCGGGGAAAGAATTTGTACTGGTCAGCCAATCTACAGACGAACAACAACAAAACCACCTGCGTTTCCGGCAGCAGTTTCAGGGGATCGAGGTATACGGTGCCGAGGTGATGCTGCACGAGAAGGACGGAAAAATTCTGCTTTTTAACGGCCGCTACTTCCCAACGCCAGCGCTGCGCTCAGTAAAACCTGCACTGGACGCGCCTCAAGCCATTCAGTCTGCCTTCTCGGACATACAAAAAAAAGAAACGCTACGTTCACTTTCTGCTGCCGAGGTAGCTATGGTGGGTGAACAAATCGCCAAAAAACAATTGGTTATTTTACACACTGGCCCGGAGCAAGAGGAGCCCAAACTATGCTGGTACCTGGAAATTGCCCCTAATTTGCACGCCCGTTGGGCTTATTTTATTGATGCTGAAAACGGGGCAGTGCTGAAAAGTTACTCCCTATTGTGCAAGTTGAAGCACCAAAGTGCCAATAAATCGAATACTCCGGCCCATTTCCATACCCATGAAAGCATCGAGGAAGTACAGACTAGTAGCAAACTTGATTTGCTGGATGGCAAAGCTACGGCCAAAGCCAAAGACCTCGGTGGGGTAGAGCGGACCATCAACACCTACCTGATTGGCAATACTTACTTTCTATTGGATGCCAGCAAAGACATGTTCAATCCCACTACTTCCAATTTACCCCAAGAGCCTAAAGGTGCCATTGTAACCCTGGATGTACGCAATACCCTTAAGGCAGATGGCAGTTTTGATTCCTACTTTTTCACCAATAATACCAATACCTGGACCGCGGCCAACGCAGTAAGTGCCCATTACAATGCCAGTGTGGTGTACGACTACTACCGAAATACCTTTGGCCGCCAATCCATCAACGGAGCTAAAGGCACCATTCGTTCATTTGTCAATATGCCGGATGATGATGGTTCATCACTGGAAAATGCCTTCTGGAATGGTGACGCCATGTTTTATGGCAATGGTGGCTCCTCAATCCGCAGTTTGGCCCGCGCCTTGGATGTAGCCGGGCACGAAATCACCCACGGCATCATCCAACATACCGCCAATTTGGAATACGAAAATGAGCCGGGGGCACTCAACGAATCCTTTGCCGACATTTTTGGCGCCATGATCGACCGCGATGATTGGAAAATGGGTGAAGATGTGGTACTGCCTGCGGCTTTTCCATCTGGTGCATTGCGCGATTTATCAAATCCACACAACGGCGGAACAAGTCTGAATGACGAAGGTTGGCAACCAGACAAGTATTCTGAGCGCTACACTGGCACCCAAGACAACGGCGGGGTACACGTCAATAGTGGCATTGTGAATCGCGCCTTTTTCCTCTTTGCCACCCAGGTGGGCAAAGAAATGGCCGAACAAGTGTATTTCCTAGCCTTGAGCAATTACCTTACCCGCTCCTCCCGCTTTGTGGATGCCCGACTCGCTGTTGTAAGGGCTGCCCGCGAAAAAGGGGGTGAAACCGTGGCCAAGGCAGCCGAATCGGCTTTTGAAACGGTAGGTATCCGGGTGGGTGCACCAACTGCGCCGCCTAAGGATTTGAGTTTTAACCCGGGTACCCAGTTTATTTTGGGCGTAAAAGCGGACTACAGCGGCATTGGCGTTTTTAATGTCAATAAAACTACCGTTTTAGAGCTACCCATAGCCAATGGAGTGCTGCGCAAACCTACTGTATCTGACGACGGCAGCCTGGTCATTTACATCAACGGTCGCAAACAGCTCAAGTACCTGGAGTTCGACTGGGCCAAAGCGATGTATGATACCGGCACACTCAACAACAACCGGATTTGGGAAAATGTCGCCTTGTCCAAAGATGGTTTGCGCCTCGCTGCCCTGGTGACTGGCCGGGAAGGCGAAATTGGCGTCATTGATCTGACCAGGACTACCAACAATACCCGCTATTTTAAATTGTACAATCCTTCCTACACCGAAGGGGTAAGCACTGGCGATGTAGTAGGAGGGGATGCCCTGGAGTGGGACCTTAGCAGTGAAACTGTAGTTTACGATGCCAATAATGAAGTGCCCCTGAGTGGTTTTGGCACCTACAATTATTGGGACATGGGCCTGCTGAATGCCTGGAATAAAAAGTCCAATACTTTTGGCGACGGGAAAATTGAAAAAATCTTCACTGGCCTGGAAGAGGGGGAAAACATCGGCAACCCCAGTTTTTCCAAAAACACACCTTATATATTGTCATTCGATTACATCGTGGACAACAACGGCAATGGCGAGTTGGATGATACCGATGACTATGAAGTACTGACCACCAATTTGGAAACGGGAGACATTGGTACCATTTTTGAAAACAGCACCCTTGGAACGCCCAATTATGCTACCAAAGATGACTTTATCATTTTTGATGCCCAAAACAATGCAGGTAGTGAGGTGATCGCCATTGCGCCGCTCAAAACGGATAAACTCTCGCCCAACGGCGATCCCAGTATTTTTAAAGCAGGATATATATTAGGTGTCTGGTTTGCCAACGGCCAACGGGTTTTGAGCAGCAATAGGGATAAAGCCTGGCCTGAAGCCAAAATAAAAGTTTATCCGAACCCTTTTGGAGACCAAACTTTGGTCGAATTGGAGCTGGCCGACAATCAAACCTTGAGGATGGAAGTGTATGACCTCTTTGGTCGCACGATTCGGCAATATGAGTGGCAAGTAGGCGCAGGAAAAACGCAGCAACGTTTAGACTTGACTGGTTTGCCAGCCGGAAATTACCAGTTGCGGATTAGTGCAGGTGAAAAGAACACCACTCGGAAGCTGGTTAAATGGTAAATGAAACCTTAAAAGGAAAAAGGTGAAAGTATGGTTTGACCTGCTTTCACCTTTTTTATCCTTGAAATTTTTAGTTATGCAGCCTTTCAACGCCCTTTAGGAGGTATTTTATTGCAAAAACAGGCATTTTTTTAACTTCTTTTCATTTTTAAACTAAGCTAAAAAAAATTTTTGTCGCTTCTGGCCCTTTTACCTGAATTTTTATAGCTGAATTGGGCAAAACGGAAAATTATATTCTAAAATACCGCCAATATTAACCATAAAAGATAGGTGTATCAATAGTTGGGTTAAAATAGCATCAAAACAGATCAATTTTGGCGTAGCGTGGCGACCCGAGGTGGCGTAATTTTGTCATTGTAAACACCCAAGCACAACTTTTCGATTTTAACCCAAACTTTTTAGTAAACACAAAAACTGTTGTTATGAAGGACATTTTAAAAACTACCGCCCGTCTTGTATTGCTTTCGGTTTTGTTCGTATTGCCCCTAGCTATGCAAGCCAAAGATGACAATCCTTTTATCTCTATCAATACTATTGGTAGCGAGAAAAAAGTAAGTCTGGTACTGAAGAACCTTAGAACACCAACCACTATCCGTCTGGAAAGTGCACTGGAAGGGGTTCTGTTGGAAGAAGAAATTACCAACGAAGAATACGCAAGAGTGCTGAACCTGAACGAATTGTCTACAGGTAATTACAAACTGGTTGTAAGCACTGGTGTTCGCGAAACCGAGCAACCGATCTCCATCACCAGAACTGGCTTGAGCCTGAACATTGGCGACCGCAGAGAGTTTTTTGCTCCTGTCGTAAGAATGAACGGTAGCCTGCTGGACGTGAGCCTGCTGAACAGCAACCTGACTACCCTGAAGCTCAGAATCGAAGATGCAGAAGGAATTCTGGTTTACGAAGATGAAGCGCGCAACGTAGTTAAAGTTGAAAAGCGTTACAACCTGAGCAAGTTGCCTGTTGGTGAGTACACAGTGGTACTTAACGTTGGTGACAAGTCTTATGTCAAAACCATTCGCAAATAATCATATTGCGTAAAACATAGGTTCTAATTTCGGGGCATCAGATTTGAAATTTTTTCCCTGGAATCTATGTAAAGAACTTGCGATCTGATGTAGGTTAAGGAAGCTGCAATCTTCGGATTGTGGCTTTACTTTTTTTAGGGCCTACCCAAACTATTTCCAGATTTCGTTTCCGTTCCTTACCTTTGCCCGCTAACCAACTGATAGTCCTATGATCAAAAAGTTTGCCTTCAGTCTACTCCTATTGGCCGCTGTGAGCGCCTGTAAAAATGATAAGAGCGTAAAAGAAGCCGCTCAGGAAGAACTGGCTACTGAAAAAGCTGCCCCAGCGGCAGCACCAAAAGAAGAAGCCTACCAAAAAGCCGCACAAATGCAGGAGCTATATGGTACTTACGTTACCTCTAACTATCCAGATAAGGGCATTTGGAAAAAAGTAAGCATCAAATACGCTGGCCCAGATCGGGTAAAAGTTGACATTACTGGCAATCCTCTGGAGGATGGTCGTCCCTCTTGTGCGATGAGCGACATTGGCATCTTCCGCAACGGACGGATCGAAATTCCGATTGAAAAAAAGGAAGATATGGCTGATGCTGACCGCACCCTGATGCTGCTGCAACTGACCGATAAAGACAATATTGCGCTTCGCTCGAAGGGCACTCGCGATCAATATTGGATTGTCTTGTCTTTGTTCTGCAATGTGAATACTACGCTGGCGGATTCTTACAAAAGAATTGAGGAGTAAGTACGGCTATTCCAAAGCGGCTTATTAGCACAAAGGACACCAAGGAATGCACAAAGGGCACAAAGCGACGTCAACGTCTAACTTTGTGCCCTTTGTGCATTCCTTGGTGTCCTTTGTGCTAATAACTCACACTGAGCTTATTCCACGATCAACTTCTCCGTCCAACTCAAGGCTGGTAGTTTTACCCTCACCAGGTACACTCCTTTTTGGAGTTGATCAACCTGGAGTTGGTGTTGATTGATTCCCGGCACCATTTGTACCGGCAAACTTTTGCTAACCTCCCGGCCACTCAGGTCAAAAACCTGAATCAGGGCTTGACCAGACTGGTTCGACTCATATTCCAGGAAAGTTTCTCCCCGGCTAGGATTGGGGTACAAACGTGGCTGTAAAAGGGTGGGTTGTTCAATTACCGAGATTTCAGCGCCAGTAAAACCAAGCACTTTGACCAATTGGCAAGTGCTGGCAGTACCGCAGGGGCTGGTTACAGTCAGGCAAATCCGCTGTGGGCCATTGGGTAAATTTACGGTATCTACTGCTGCGCTGGTCACCAGGCCACTACCAAAGTCCCAGGTGTAAGTGGCGCTATCTTGAGCTTGCGCAGTTACAATTACCCGACTGCCACTTTTGGCCACAGTAAAGTTTGCATTGGGTTTGGAGCAAGCTCCTCCCTGAGTAAGCAGGACCGTTTGGGTTTCGCTACCACAAGTGAAAGTCAGGATTTCCTGGCGGCTGCCGGGATCTTCTTTGCGGATTACACTTACTTTGGTGCTGCCATTGCCAGTCCCGGTGCGGGGCGACAGTTCCACCCAACTGATCGTTGGATCGCTACTCCAGGCTTTGGAGGCCTTGATGGTCAGGGTTTGGGGTGCACCATTGCTGGTGAAATCCAGTACGTTAGGTGTCACACTCAGGTTGCAGGGCACGGGGTCACAGTTGAAGCTGATGTGGTAATTGCCCTGAGTCATGGCCATGCGGGCATCCACAATTACGTAATAAGTGCCAGCCGGTAAATCTTCCAGGAGAGTCCGCCGATTGCTTCCCGTTCCAGATTCCGGGCTACGGCCCAAACAGAATGGAGCCTCAACCTTATTGATGGTCCGATTTACATCGGCACATATTTCACCTTTCACGAGGGTCAGATACATGTCCTGACCAGGTGTGAGGATGTTCATTTCTACGAACAACTTACTGGCTTTGTCCAACTTGATTTTGTACACCCGGTCATTGCCTTCTGCATCAAACACGCCCGTGCCACAGGTGTAATTCCACACGTCGTTGCGCCCACCAATGGTGCTTTGGTTTTGTAACCTTTCACCACATTTGACCGAAACAGCTTTGGTGCACAAGTCGTAAAAACCACAATCTACGTTAAGGGTAAAGCGACCCCGGTCGGAGTTGGTCTCGCCATCGATGACTACCAGATAGGTTCCGGCCTCCAGTTTGGCAACGATTTTTCTTTCTTTGTGGTTGTCTTGAGGAATCCAGGCCTGGGCGATACAATCCTTTTTATCCACCTTGTAATAAGGGTGTTGAGGATCACATACATCTCTGATCAAGAATAGATCCAGATCAATCCAGTTGTCCAGGATTTTCATGTCCAGACGCACCTCTGTGTATTCAGTGACTTCCAGACGGTAGACTTTTTCACCACTGTACAAGTCTGATTTATAGCCAGAACAATCATACCAGGTAAGGCGATTGGGCTCCAGATTGTTGTTAGCGCTGATGTTGCTACCACAGAAAATCTTGGGGATGTTGATGTCACAAATGGTGCCTTGTGGTGGTGCAGCCTGTACCTGGAAGCATTGGCTATCGGTGGTGTTGACATTCAGGCCTCCATAGAACTTAAGGCAATAATTTCCGGGATGGTTCAATCCCTGGAAAGTACGGGTGAAGGTAAAAGGAGTAATGGCCTGTATACAAGGCCCCGCACTTTGTATTACGTTGAAATAAAGATTGAGGTTGTTGCCCGCCGAAACTGTGGCACCTTGGTAACTCAGGCTGTAACAGGCGTTGGGGAAATCTCCTTTCAGCGTAACGGTGAAAGCCTGGCCTGCAACGGGTTGTGCAGGATCAATTTCAATATCACGAATGGTCTGGGCGTTCAGCCAAGTCAGGCTAAACAGGAAGCACGCAAAGGTGAAGAGGGTAAATAGTTTGTTCCGCATCTTATAGAATTTGGTGATTAGTATGGCTGCGGAGGGATGCGGCACAAATATAGAATATTTTGCCATGCATACCAATGCCGCGAAAGTCTTTTGTTTGACAAAATAAGACGGGTACAACGAGGAAAAGGTTTGGGGATAGTCTTGTTTTTCAACAATTAATTATTGCTTAGGTGTTTCTTAGGTGCCTATCGTTTCTTAGGTGGTGAAAAGAAAAAACTTGCTCCGCAAGGAGCTCTTCCACCACCTAAGAAACGATAGGCACCTAAGAAACACCTAAGCGTTAGTCTATACTTTGCCAGCAAAAACCAGCTTTGCCGGGCCGCACAACCACACATCCGTAAAGCCCTGTTCAGTCGCCGTAAAACGGATCGCCATTTCGCCACCTTTTACTTTGATGGGCACTTCATTTGGACCCAGCTCGCCACCTTTTTTTAAGTGGTAAGCCAGTGCCGCAGCAGTTACACCCGTGCCACAAGCCAGGGTTTCGTCCTCCACACCACGCTCATAGGTCGCGATGCTCAGGCCATGCTCAGTGATTTGGGTGAAATTGACATTGGTGCCTTCAGCCCGAAAACGATCGTTGTACCGAATCGCCCGACCCGCTTGCACCACATCAATATCGCCCACTTCTTCCACAAAAGCAATATAGTGGGGTGAACCAGTATTGAGGAAGTAAAAATCACTGCCCTCTTCTACATGTGTCACATCGATCATTTTTAGTTCCACCCATTCCGGATTATTGATCACGGCATCGTGGGGTCCATCTACCGCAAGGAAGTGGCAGGTATTCCCAATGGCACCCAGTTGATGTGCAAAAGCCACCGTACAACGCCCACCATTGCCACACATGCTGCCTTCCCGGCCATCGGCATTGAAATAGACCATCTCAAAATCGTAGTCCGGATGGTTTTGTAACAGAATCAAACCATCGGCGCCAATGCCAAAACGGCGATGGCAGAGTTGTTCTACCAAAGCCTGATCCTCCCGCACGATCCACTGCTGATTGCGCTGGTCGATCATAATAAAATCATTTCCAGCCCCCTGGTATTTGTAGAAAGGAATGCCTTGCATGTTGCACATTTATTTTTTATTAGTTGCAAAAGTTGCTAAAATGTTAGATTTTGTGAAGCATAGGCTCTAATAAAATTAAGCATGTTTAAAAAATATCTTCCGACTGTACTGGCTTCCTTGTGTAGCGCCCTGTTGGCAGTCGCCATTTATCGCTTGCTGGAAAAACCTCGGGAGGTTATCATCCGCGAACCCAATGACGCGTGGTACCAGTCGCGAAGTGTAGCCAGAGATGGCATTACGACAGACAATGCCACGAGAATCCTCTCAGCAGCACCTACTGAATTCACCAAAGCTGCGGGTATTGCCACGCCCGGAGTGGTGAATATTCAAAGTGTAAGCACGGGCGGAGACGGCCTTTCCTTTGATGATTTGTTCGGTGGGGAACGCTACCACCAGCGGGGTGCCTCCGGTTCGGGGGTGATCATTTCCAAAGATGGTTACATTGTGACCAATCACCACGTGGTGGCCGATGGAGATAAGATCAGTGTTTCGTTCAGCAACAACCGGGAACTGAAAGCCGTCCTGATCGGCAGCGATCCCTCCACGGATTTGGCACTGATTAAAGTAGAGGCCGACAACCTGCCCTTTTTGACCTTTGGCAATTCCGATTCGGTGCAGGTAGGAGAGTGGGTATTGGCCGTTGGTAATCCTTTTGACTTGGAATCTACAGTAACTGCAGGCATCGTCAGCGCCAAGGGCCGCAGCATTGATGTGCTGGATGCTCAGGATAAAATTGAATCCTTTATCCAAACCGACGCCGCAGTCAATCCCGGCAATAGCGGGGGCGCACTGGTTAACACTGAAGGTGAACTCATTGGCATCAATACCGCCATTTTAACCCAATCCGGACAGTACGAAGGATATTCTTTCGCAGTGCCCGCTAATCTGGTCCGCAAGGTCATTGGTGATTTAAAAAACTACGGCATCGTGCAACGAGGGCTGATTGGCATCCGCATTGAAGATGTCAACAGCGAACTGGCCAGAGATCTGGGACTCAACAATGTAGAAGGAGTACACATCACCGGGGTAACTCCAGGTAGTGGTGCCGCCGATGCTGGCTTGCGCACAGACGATGTCATTTTGCGGGTAAACGGGGTAAAAACCCCCACCATGCCTGAATTACAGGAACAGGTAGGTCGCTATTCTCCAGGTAATGTGCTCAAAGTGGAATACGTCCGCAATGGCAAAAGAGCAGTAGCTAGAGTAACCCTCAAAAACCGTAGCAACCGGACCACTATAGTGAAGGGGGAGGACATGAAGTATTTGCAAAAACTCGGCCTGGAAGTCCGTCCTTTGAATGCACGTGAGCGCCAAATCCTGAAATTGAAAAACGGGGTGAAAGTAACCAGTGTATTGCGGGGCAGCACCATCGACCGGACCAATCTCAAGCCCAATTTTATTATTACTGAAGTTAATGGTCTCGGCGTTTCGTCTGAAACCGATTTGGTAACCGTGTTGCGAAAGGCGGGTAAAGAAGTGAAATTGAAAGGGGTATATGAAAATGTGGATGAACCCTATTTTTATGTTTTTCATGTAAAATAATCCATCAAACCGAAGCGACTTGATGAGCACACCATGTGCTCATCAAGTCTAATACCATCCAACATGACCCAAAAACTCTACTTAAGCCTTTGTTTCTTTTTTCTCTTGTGGGGCGCCCAAGCCCAAATCTCCCTGACGCGCAACGATTTTACGGTTTCGAGTAATCGATCAGATACCATCCTCACACAGGGGATGCAGCGCAAGGGGTTCCAATTGCCCAAAGGAGGGAACAACCAGTTTTGGGATTATTCCAGTTTACAGGACTCCGCCGTGGCACCCAATCGTTTTGTCACTTCAGTGCTGGAACCCTGGGCCATTCCCTTTGATTTTCCCAATTCAACTGGTGCCTACACGGCCACTTACACCTTTGGCCCCTTTCGCGTTTCGAATAACTATCAGTTTGAGCGCTATGGAGACGATGGATACTCCATTCAAGGCACCATTTTTGCCGGGGGGCGTTTTCCATTGCGGAGCTTTACTGGTTTTGCAACAGACTCGGTTGTGTTGTTCCCCAAAGTGGACAATTATACCAACAACCCGCTTTATTACTACAAATTCCCCCTCACTGCGACGAGCAAACAGAACTGGAATTACCGCAATGTGATCAATTTTCAATTGACGGTTGCGCTGGTGGGTTTGAACCGTGCGCCTGGCCAAGTAGTCACCAACGAATTTAAACGTGACTCTACCATCGGTTGGGGAACCTTGCGCATGCGCAACCCAAAAGGGGGCAGTGCGCTGGATTTTGCAGTGCTTTTGGTAGAAACTGCTGAGTTTTCCAGGGATAGCTTCTACCTCTCAGGAGGGCCAGCTCCCGGCCTGCTGCTGGGCGCATTGGGCTTGCAACAAAACGCGGTTCGCCGGAATACCACATACAATTTTTACGGAGCTCGTTTTGCCACTTCCATTCTGAGCGCTGCGCTGCGCAACGACACCCTGGCCCGGGTAACCCGTAGCATCAATCCGGTGCGTGGCCTGGTTACGGATTTGCCGGATGTAAAAGAGTTATCGGTACAAAGCAAATTGTACCCCAATCCCAGCCCTGGTGAGTTTTACCTGGAATTTGACAAAACCGAAGCCGCCGATTGGGATGTCCTGATTTACAATGCACAGGGTCAGATGGTTGCTTTGGAGCGCGTCAGTGCGCCCAGTGGACCAGTCAAACAACATATCCAGCTCAAGCCAACGCTGGGCAATGGTACCTATTTTTACCACCTGCTGGATCAACGTTCCTTGATTCGAAGCAGCGGAACATTTTTGTTAGTGAAAAGTGAATAGTGGAAAGTGAAAAATAACCTGAACCCATAGCCTAAATTTGATGTTTCCACCAGATTGTGTGCAGTGGAATAGTGATGTTAATTGCTTTTCACTTTTCACTAATCACTTTTCTTTTTACTCTTTTCACTCAAAAAACTACAATGAACTATTACATCCTCTCCTCCCTCTCGGTTATCATGAGTCTGCTGACGGTATTTCAACCGATGCAGCGCCGGGTAGCCCTGACCAACCCGATGGAAATGCCCATGCCAATGTGCCACAGCACTGGCGATGGGATGGCCGCATTTGTTGATGACCCCAAGTTTGTGGCATTGCACCCGGCCCCGCTGCCGCTGGATTATGCTGAATTGGGCAGCAGTGTCAGCTTCAAAACGCCGGATGGGAAAACGGCCAATGGCTACATCATCAAAGCCAAGAAAAAATCGAACAAGTGGCTGTTTGTGTACCAGGAATGGTGGGGTCTGAACGATTACATCAAGCGCCAATCGGATATTTTTTACAACGACTTGGGTGGCTCTGTCAACGTTATCGCATTGGACATGTACGATGGCAAAGTAACTGCTGACCCCAAAGAGGCCGGGGCATTCATGCGCGGCGTGCAGGAAGCACGTCTGGAAAGCATCGTGAAAGGTGCCGTTGCGATGGCGGGTAAAAAAGCCAAAATTGCAAATGTTGGCTGGTGCTTCGGCGGTGGCTGGTCTTTGAAGTCAGCCATCCTGGGCGGCAAACAAACCGTTGGTTCCGTGATGTACTACGGCATGCCCGTACAGGATGTGGAAAAACTCAAAACCTTGAATACCGATGTGTTGGGGCTTTTTGCCACGGAAGAGTACATCTCCAAAAAAGTCATCGAAGATTTTGCTGCCAATATGAAAACGGCGGGTAAAAATTTGACCTACAAAATTTTTGCTGGTGTGCATGGTTTCGCCAACCCAAGTAACCCTAAGTACGATGAGGCGCTTTCGAAAGAGGCGTATGGGATGGCGCTGGGGTATTTGAAGCAGAAATTCGGAGTGTAAGGACTCAAAGAACTATAAGTAATTTTAGCGTATTTCCGCTGTGGTGATTCCTTGAGTGCCTTGGGTTTCTTAGGTGGTGAAAGAGCTCCTTGCGGAGCAAGTTTTTGTCACCACCTAAGAAACTTAAGACACCTAGGACTCACCTCAGATTATGAATCAAAAATATTTGGTTGTAAAGTGGGGTTAAAAAAAATTGAAATCATGTCAACAGTTTCAATTCCCCCGAATAATCTCCTCGATTTTCTCCCAATTCCCCGCCGGATTCCCCGTCCAGCGCACCTTCATTTCCGAATCAAGCAACACCGCATAAGGCACACTTTTTTTAGGGTTTAAAAAAGCATTGAGTAAATTTCCTGCATAGGCCTGACTCCAGTTCATGCCGTACTTTTTGATAAAACCTTCCACATGTTCGGCTCGATTGTCGCCACGATTCAGGCTGATGACTTCCAGCACCGCAGCATGTTCTTCCTGAAAAGCCCGTACTTTGGGCACCTCCCTCAGGCACGGGCCACACCAGGTGCCCCACAAATCCAGGAGTAGGAACTTGCCCTGGTCTTTTTTGCTGTACAAATTAATCGGGGTCTTGGATTGGACGGGATAAAAAGAAAAATCAGGCGCGATCGGATTTTGTTCCAAAACTTTCCCTTGTAGGTGTTGATTCAGTCGTTCATCGGCATATTGTACACTATCCAGGGTGCCAAAATCAAGACTGCGCAAACGCGGCAAAATGGGGTCAATGGGGCCTGGGACAATCTTGCGCAGAATCCGCTCGGAGCCCATGTTGGGTGAGGTATAGAGGGTTCTGACAATCATACCTTGTGGCGCAAAAAGCGTGTTGAGGTGATAAGGTAAAACTTGCTCCTTTGCATAAGGTATCTCTTCCGTGAGCCAATAAAGGTCGGTTCCGCCCAGCTCAGGATATGAGCTAGGAAGCTCATAGGCCATACACTTGTAGCCCAGGATTTTTTCCTTCAATTTGGGCAAACGTTGGAGTTTGGAGTAGTCCTTTTTGAACCAGGAACTGACTTTGATTTTATCTCGCCAGTTGGGATCGTCGGTATATTTTTCAAAAAGATCTTCAATCTCCTTGGTTTTGCCAAGAACTAATCGGCTTCCTTCCGCTAGGTTAATTACTTCTGCCTGAAATCCGGCTTGAAAATCGATATTCGATATTGTAGTTTCGTTGTTGTAATAATTTTCAGTCCAAACACTGTCGCCTTTGATGTAATAACGCAGGCGGAGTGAATCCGCACGGAAGGGCTTAATGGCTTCTTCAGACCAGCCAAGGTTTTTAAATCCTTCGAGGGTCTTTTTGTGGTATTCAGGGTCGTGTTTAAAAATGACGGTGTACTCCAAAATTCCTTCAAATGCCTGGGCGCTCAAGCAATGGCTCAGCCCAACCATGATGCATACTATGGCTAAAGTTCTCATATTGCTTATTTTAGTTTTTCTTCCAAAAAAGTACGGATCTGCTCCAAGCTCAAATCGGGTTTGCCCAGCTGTACAATCTTGCGGTCCCGATCCAGGAGTACCATCGCCGGATAGGCTTGTTCGGTGTTGATCAGGTCGTGCAATTGGTGGGAGGCAAAGCCTTGAGGCCAGCCAGGTTCATGTTTATCCAGTACTTTTTGTACCTTATTAAAATCAGTATCAGCATAATTGAGGGAGATGATTTGTAGACCGGGAAAATCATCCTTGAGTTTTTGAAGCTCGGGGAAGGCTTTGACACAAGGGCCACACCAGGAAGCCCAAATGTCAATCAAGGTATAGGCCGCTTTTGAACATAACGAATCAATGGGAATGCTCCGACCAGCATCAATGGAGCGAATTGCAAAACCAGGCAACAATTGCCCTTCCCTCAAACTATCCTTGCTCAGGTATTGGTTTTCGGGTAAATTGGCATAGGAGCGATTCAAGCCATTTCGGGTAGCAAAAAGTTCATTGATTTTTTGTTGGATGGAAAAATGATCTAGCGAATCGATGCGCGTTAATTCCATGATTTCAGTGTGCTCAAACAGCTGAGTGAAGTGGCTTTCCGTTTTTACAATCAAATTCCCCCAGAAAAAAAAACGCCCTTGACCAGGTGGCATGGGGAATTTGACCTTCTCAGCGGGTAACATCCAATACCTGGCAGAGGAATTGTATTGCGGTAAAAATTCGTCCCAAACTTCACATACATATTCACCTACTTTTTCCTTGTTCTTTACTTTTGTGAGGTTTTCATTTTTTTTGCGCCAATCTTCAATGGTGATTAAACCTTTACCCAAGGTTCTGTCGACTGCTTTTTGCGCGATAATGGGGTCAATAAAGCTGGTTTTACCATTTTTTAGGTTGATACGGCCACTTTTTTCACCAAGTGAGATAGCAATATCATTTGCAAAAATGCCATCCTGCCAACCCATAGAAAGCATGGTGTCAGCACGTAGATAGGTGATGAATCGTGTAGAGTCGGCATAAATGCCACGGATTAAATCCTCACCATCATTCCATGTACCGATTGTTGCCAAAGTTTTTTTCTTGACGGCCTCTTTTTCAGCCACCGAAGCAACCTGGCTCCGAGAATTGTATTCAAGAACCCAGGTTTTGGGCGAAACCTGTGCACGTCCAGTCTGTAAGATGTAAAGTAGTATGCAGCAGCCTACAATTGTCCGGTTTAGCTTCATGGCATTGAAGGTTAAGTGTTTGTTTGATGTATATTGTTTTGGTGCTTAATTCAAAAATACCAAAAACAAAATACTTTCGCAAGACGTCAACACCCCCCTTCAAATTTTTTTAACATTTGTTTTGTGGGCTACCTCAGACTAAACTACTGACATTTTACTCGGAGGACATGAATTGCCTCCAGCTTTAGCTGGTGGATAAGCAGTGAACTTAGGCGCTGAAGCTGGTACAAGTCTCCTGACTTGTACCAATATTAACACGTCTCTGACGTGTGTTTATTCAATATTTTCGCGTTGCTCGTGCGTCAGAGACGCGAAAATGTTGGTACAAGTCTGGAGACTTGTACCAGCTAAAAGCGAAATGTCGATTAGTCTTTGGTTTCTCACATTGGCTTCAACACATAAGCCTTCCCCTTCTCCGTAGCAAAAATCAAAGACCCATCCTCCAGCGATTGGGTCTTGACCTTTTTTCCATTTTGAGTCACCTGAAAAGCCCCTTTGCCTGGCAGCACCCGACATTCCAGACCTGCTTTTGACAAAACCTGCAATTCCTGAATTTTGCCATTTTGCCAGCTAAAATCCAGTTGGAAACCACCGCGGGCACAGACGCCCTCCATCCGGCCACTGGCCCAGGCCGTAGGCAAGGCGGGCAGTAGGTGAATCCGACCTTCATGGGATTGCACCAGGGCCTCCACAACTCCGGCTGCAACGCCAAAAGAACCGTCCACCTGCATGGGGGTGTAACATTTGGCAAAAAGCTGTGGATAAGCCTGGTCTTTCAGGTAGCCCTTGAAGATTTTTTCCAAACGATTGCCATCGTACAACCTGGCCCAAAGGCACATTTTCCAGGCGCGTGACCAGCCTGAGGCTTCATCGCCGCGTTGCTCCAGTACTTTTTTGACCGGTTCTACCAAGTTTGGAGTTCGCCAGCTCGAAATCACTTTACCAGGGTAAAGTCCGTAGAGGTGGGAATAATGGCGGTGGGCTTTTTCCAGTTGGCCCCAGTCTTCGGTCCATTCCTGTAAGGCACCGTCTTTACCGATTTGGGGCGGCGGGAGGCGTTTGCGGGCAGCGGCTACTTTGTCGGCAAATTCGGCATCCACTTGCAAGGCAGCCGCTGCTTCCGTGTAGTAGCCAAACAGGTCGGACAAAATTTGCATGTCGATCGAAGAGCCGTAACAAATGGTGGTGCCCGTCAGGATCATCCCGGTCACCTCATCGTAATAAGGTTGATTGCCGGGGCTGGCTGGGAAATTTTCGGGTGAAGTGGAAGGATTGGTCACCAGCCACTTTTTATCCGGCGTTTCCACCAAAAAATCCATAAAAAACTGTACTGAACCCTGAATCAGTGGGTATACCTCCCGCAAATACTCCCGATCCTGGGTGAAGAGGTAATGCTCCCACAAATGGGTACAAAGCCAGGCACCGCCCGTGGTGAAGGTGCCCCAAGTGGGCCCATCCATGGGGGCAGCTACACGCCAGAGGTCGGTATTTTGGTGAAAAACCCAACCCCGGCAGCCGTAATGCTCGCGGGCTACCTGAGTGCCTTGGTCCACCAGTTCTTTGACCATTTTGGTGAGTGGTTCCAGGCATTCGCTCAGGTTGCCCGTTTCGACAGGCCAGTAGTTCATCTCAGTGTTGATGTTGGTGGTGTATTTGGAATCCCAGGCGGGGTTCATGTCGTTGTTCCAGATGCCCTGCAGGTTGGCGGGTTGGGTGCCCGGGCGGGAGGAGGCGATCAGGAGGTAGCGGCCAAAATGGTAGCACAAGGCGGCCAGACTGGGGTCGGGCGCGGTTTGAATGCTGAGCATCCGTTCGTTGGTGGGTAAAAAGGATTGCTGGGTATTTTCCAGCTGCAGGTTGCTTCTTTGGAAGTATTGTTGGTGGTCTTTGAGGGCGGCTGCCTGAATTTGGGGGTAGGTTTTACCCTGCAGGTTTTTCCACACCGCTTCAACCCTGGCGTGTGGGTCGGCGCTCACATCGTGATAGTTCACAAAATTGGTGGCGGCGCTAAAGTAGAGGGTTACAGACTTGGCGTTTTCCACCCAAAGGTCGGCGTCATCGGTGCGTACGGTTCCACCTTCGGCGACTACTTTGAGTTGGGCTTCAAAGCGAATTTGCCCGTCAATGCCGAGGTAATCGGAGGATCGACCTTTGAGCACAAGCCCATCCTGGCCATTGGGGTCCATGGTGAAATAGTCGGTGCCGTAGTTGGAATGGGCGGGATTGCGCACGCCGCGCAAGTTGGCTTTGAAGCTGATTTTTTGGTCGCTGGCCGTGATGCGCAACACCATCACTTGATCGGGTGCCGATACAAAGGCTTCGCGGCGGTAGGTGACTTCCCCAATGCGGTAGGAGACGCCACTGATGCCCGTTTGTAAGTCCAGCCAGCGTTTGTATTCACTCATGGTTCCGTTTTCGGGAAACAAGAGGTGCAAATTGGCCAGACTCTGGTATTTCTGTTGCTCCACCGGGTAACCCATCAGGCGACGGCCAAAGAGGTTGTGCGCCTTGAGCATCTTGCCCGCAAAAACGAGTTGCTGGATTTCGGGTAAAACGGCCGCTCCACCTTTGACTACGGTGGAATAGGGGCCACCCGTCCAGTAGGTTTCTTCGTTGAGTTGGATGCGCTCTTCGCCGTTTTTGCCAAATACCATCGCGCCAATGCGGCCGTTGCCAATGGGCAGGGCTTCTTCCCATTTTTGGGCTGGGGCGGTGTAGTAGAGGGTGGTGGCGGGGTTGAAACTGCTGGTTTCTTGAGCCGAGAGTAGCCGTGACACTAAACTGAAAAGGAGGACGAAGTAGTGAGGATGGCGCATGGATCTGGTTTTTTGGTATGGAACCTAAAACTAGGGTATTTGTGTGGAAAAAATAAATTGCTTCTGAATTGTAATCGAGATTAGACTTGAGGTGATTTGATTGCCAGGCAATTGAATTAGGTTAGCACTCCAGCAGATGGAGCTCCTTAACTCAATTAAAATCAAGCTATGGTTCGAGGTCCCATTATTATTTCAAAGGAAAGTCAAAAGGTGCCCGCCTCCATTTGTCACAACAATACCATATTATTTCCTTCCCTTTCCAAACCCCAAAAAATACCCCTCTATGCCCTATTCACGTTATTGACATTATCCCTGTTTTTTTTGCATATTTGTGTCCTGAAAAAAATGCAACTTAAACCCGGCGATTACTGTTTAAACGATTGAAATATCCCTTGACATGTCCGAAAATATTGTGGAGTACCTATCCGTGCTCCTATCGAGTTCTTTCAAGTTCCTTTTTGGCCCCCTACAGGGTAAGGCCTATGGGTTACCCTGGTTGTTGACTGCTGCGCTCACTGCGGCAGGAATGATGTTGAGTGTAGTGGTGTTCACCTATTTCGGACAGTACCTCAAGCAGCGTTTTTTCAAAACCAAAAAAGTATTTACGGCGGCCAATCGGCGCAAAGTGACCCTTTGGCGCAGATACGGGATCATTGGCGTAGCACTGTTTACGCCGCTTTTGCTGACCCCGATTGGAGGCACCCTGGTAGCCAATGCCTTTGGTGAAAAGCGGGAAAAAATCTTTTTCTGGATGTCTATCTTTGCTACAATCTGGGGAATTTTAGTAACTTTGATGGTCTACGAGGCCGGCGATTTGTTGCAGGGCCTCCTTCACAGCCACAAACCATTGCCTTGAATATACTCGCTCTCTAAATCCAAACGTTCTCACGATTTTTAAACTTGTCTAAGCGCTAATAACGATTGCTCTGCAGTGCCTGCCACTGTGGATAGCCTAGCTTGTATTGGATCCTTATTCAAACATAAAACCTACCGATTCATGAAATTTGAAACTTTGCAATTGCACGCTGGCCAAGAAGTAGACCCAACTACGCGCTCACGTGCAGTACCCATCTATCAGACCACTTCCTACACATTTAAAGATTCTGAGCACGGTGCCAACTTATTCGGTTTGCGTGAGTTTGGCAATATTTATACCCGGATCATGAACCCTACTTCGGATGTGTTCGAAAAGCGGGTAGCAGCACTCGAAGGGGGGGCGATGGGCCTGGCGGTGGCTTCAGGTCATGCCGCCCAATTCATTGCGTTGAACAACATTTTGCAAGCTGGTGACAATTTTGTAACCTCCTCCAACTTGTATGGCGGCTCACACAACCAGTTCAAAGTATCTTTCAAACGCCTGGGCGTAGAAGCGCGCTTTGCGGCAGGTGAGAGTGTGGCTGATTACGAAAAACTCATCGACGGCAACACCAAGGCCTTGTACTGCGAAACAATTGGGAACCCCAGCTACAACATTCCCGATTTTGAAGGTTTGAGTGCACTAGCTAAAAAGCACGACCTGCCCTTGATCGTGGACAATACTTTTGGTGCCTGTGGCTATCTCTGCCGCCCAATCGAATGGGGTGCAGCAGTTGTGGTGGAATCAGCGACCAAGTGGATTGGCGGTCACGGTACCAGCATTGGTGGCGTGATTGTGGATGCCGGCAATTACAACTGGGGCAATGGCAAGTTCCCACAATTCACTGAACCTTCTGAAGGGTACCATGGATTGGTGTTTTGGGATGTTTTTGGGGATAAAGGCCCCTTTGGCAACATTGCTTTTGCCATTCGTTGCCGGGTAGAAGGATTGCGCGACTGGGGTCCTGCACTGAGCCCGTTCAATTCCTTCTTGTTCCTCCAAGGTTTGGAGACTCTTTCCTTGCGGGTTGATCGCACCTGTGAAAATGCACAGGCCCTGGCCGAATGGTTGGAAGCCCATCCACAGGTGGAAAAAGTATGGTACCCAGGCTTGAAGAGCCACGAAAGCCACGATCGGGCTAAAAAATACCTGAAGAACGGTTTCGGCGGGGTATTGAGTTTCACGCTAAAAGGTGGGAAAGAAAAGGCCACTAAATTTGTGGACAGCCTCACCCTGACCAGTCACCTGGCCAACGTGGGTGACTCTAAAACCTTGATCATTCAACCTTCTGCAACCACCCACTCTCAATTGGATGAGACGGAGCAAGCAGCAGCGGGAGTATTGCCTAATTTGTTGCGCATTTCCTTGGGCATTGAACATATTGATGACATCAAGGCGGATCTGGAACAGGGATTTGCTGCGGTTAAATGATTTGATAAATAATTGTTTAAAAGCCTTTTGGTAAACATCTTGCCAAAAGGCTTTTTTTATATAGGTACTGGAATTATTTTTGGAAAGATGTTGTTTTGTTTTTAAGCCTCCTGAAAAATAAATTTATCTTTGAGCCACAAAACAACATTATGCTACGAACCTCAATTCTCTCACTAAGCCTATTCCTGGTACTTACCTCCACTTGGGCTCAACAAGCAGCCACACCCTCCATCGAAATCATTGAACAAGCTGGCACCGGAGTACTGCGCATCCAAGCCGATGGGCAGGGCAAAAACCGTGAAATGGCCGAAGAAGATGTCCGCCAAAGGGTTTTGGAACGCCTGCTTTACGATGGGATTGCACATCCCCAAATCACGGCTGTTCGCCTACCCATGATCCCGGATCGCTCCAAACTTACGGAGGTACAACTAGCCGCACTCAAAGACGTTTTAAAGCCTGAAAATACCAAGCGGTATTACACGGAGGTGCTTTGGGTAGAACAACGGCCAACCCGCACCAGCGAAGGCACCAAACTCCAACTATTTAACGTGACCATCAATTACGACCTGTTCCGACGCGAACTGGAAACCCGGGGCATCCTCCGGAAATTTGGTTACCGTTAATTCTCTTCCTGTTTAGTTTGACGCAAAAAATTACTTCCCGATTTTTTTAGAGGCTTTTGAATAGGAAGCTCACTTGAAATGAAGCGTTCGACTTCCTATTCAAAACCCAAATCGGGAACTTAATTTTTCTGCGTTACTTAATTTAATCCTAACAATGAAACAACTAATCTGGCTTTTGAGCCTGTGCTGCCTGGTGCAGTTGCATGGCCAAAATGCGGCGGATGGCACTACCACTGCCCCAAAAAATGCCATTGTGCAACCCACCATCATGGTCATCCCATTTACCCGCGACAAAGAAGATGTACGTAAGGTACTGGACATGGATGGCGATCGCCGTTTGGCCATTGCAAAAATCAAGGAAGCTTTTGACACCCGGGGTTTTTCAACCATTGACTTCGTGGCCAAGCTGAAAGAAACCGAGACGCGCCAGGCTTTTACGAGTGAAAACCTGACGGACATCAAAACCCAGATCATTGAATTCAGTGGCGCAGAAATCTACATTGAGGTAGACGTGCAAAAACAATACAGCGGTACGGGCAACAGTGTCAACGTGATTCTCGCGGGTTACGACGCTTCCACGGGTACCTCCCTGGTGAATAAAGTGGCCATGAGTGAAAAATTTAACACCACGGACTTTGGGCGGCTCATCAATCGGGCAGTAGATGCAACCATGGAAGATTTCCTGAATGTGCTCCAGGCAAAATTTACGGACATTGTTGAAAATGGCCGACTGGTTGCCATCGAGTTTAATATTGCAGCGGATACGGATTTGCGGATGAGCACTGAAATTCCTGGTCAGTCCATGGCTTTGTCGGATGTCCTCGAAATATGGATGGAAGAAAAAGCACTCAAGGGCAATTACCACGTGCAAGGCATCAGTGATGTAAAAATGATTTTTGACCAGGTAAGGGTTGCCTTCCGGGATAAAAATGGGAACAACATCTCCACCAGTAAATTCTCGCTTGAAGTGTTGCGCTTCTGCATCTCCCTACAAAAGCCGGGAAATGCGGGCAAAGTACAGGTGAAAAAAGACGTAAAAGGCAATACTATTATCATCACCCTATCCTAAAACTAAATACCATGAAAAATACCTTTTTGATCCTGATCTGTGCCTTGGGCATGGCTTTGGGCAATGCAGTCGCACAGGAACAACAATTGTTGCTTGGCCTGAGCGAGGTACAAGTTTCGGGGGGTAGCGTAACTTCCGCCCAAAAAACGGCAGTACAAGGTAAAATGCGGACCTTGCTGGCTTCAACCGGGTTTTCGGCAGAAGCACTACAAGTGCCTGTAATTGTGCAGCCAGAACTACAATTGCTGGAGCCTCGTGCCGTTGAAACGGGCACCAAAACGCTCTACATCATTGATGCCAACCTGATCCTAACGGTCAAACAACGCGAGGGCAACCCCGTTTTTGGCGCACACGCCCGGCGCTTTTCAGGCTCAGGTACCAGCAGCGCGTTGGCCATGAGCAACCTGATTACTGCCTTGCCAATGCAAGACGCCAAGTTCAGCACCTTCGTTAGCGAGATGAAGTCGGAAATCATGCAATACTATGGCACCCAATGCCAAAACCTCATTGCCGAAAGCAATCGTTTGGTAGAAACGGGTCAATACGCCAAAGCCTACGGCCTTTTGTCCAATATCCCCATTGAGTCGGCTTGTAGCAGCACCGCCAGTGCAGCTTTAAAAGCGGTGTACCAAAAGCAACGGGACGCCATTTGTACCTATTATTTGTTGCAGGCAAAAAGTAGTGCAGCCGCCAAGCAGTACGATCAAACCCTACAATACCTGAAAAAAATTGACGGAGATGCTCCTTGTGCCAAAGAAGCTTTTGCACTGGCCGAATCCTTAAAAGAGGCAGTGGATGCAGATGTCAAGGCCAATCTGGATGCTTTAAAAGAGTATTACAAAGCCCGGGCCAGCCAAAACAACTGGAACATCAACGTAATGAAAGATTATTTTCTTCACGCTTCGAAGTAACAAAACATGGTCTTGATGAAGTCTTTGCTGAGTGGATTGCTCTTGTGCTGCGCCCTCAGCCAAATTGCCGCTCAAGCTGGAAAAGATAAAATTTCCATCGCGGTAGTGGATTTTTACCTCCCCTCAGTGGATAAATTTAATGCCAAAATAAAGGAAGATTACAAGGATAACCCTTATCGGCGTTGGGGGGCAGAAGGTGCATATTTTCGCAACCGTTTGAATGGGGTGCCTGAATACGCCACGGAAGTTTTTGGCAACGACAGCCGCTTCATCCTGCTCGACCGCAAATCCAGCGCCTTAGTGACCAAGGAACGCGAATTGCAAAAAAACGAAGATTTCCTGGAGGGTTACGTAGTAGCCCAAGGCAAGAGTATCGGGGCTCAATACCTGTTGTCTGGTAATTTTGACCTGGATGCCGTAACCTTTACCCTCACTCTCTACTCGGTAGCCGATAATGCGGTGGTAGGTTCCGAAACGGGCAACATCAAGGAAAGTTTGACTTACACGGGCAAAGTACGCGAAGACATTGTCAATATCGCCCAGCGCCTGAGTCAAAAAATGTTTCCCAACCACATCAAAGTGGTAGAAATTGTCGAGCTCAAAAAGGACAAAGCCCAATCCTTACTCATCGCCGCAGGCATCAACAAGGGCCTGAAACTAAAACAAGCCGTTGACATCTTCATCATCGAAGAAAAAGTGGTGGATGGTGAAAAATCCATTTACAACCGCACGGTAGCCAAAGCGGAGGTACAAAAAATTGAAGGCCCTAATTTTTCCATTGTTTCATTGAAAGATGGGGAGGAAGAGGTCAAAAAGCTGATTGATGGCGGGCGGAAATTGTACTGTCTGCCTGCGGTGAATTAATCTTTTATCAGTATATCTACCAACCATGAAAAAATTATACACTCTAGTTTTGACGCTTATTTCTATGTCTGCTTTTGCTCAGGAAACGAAGCAAATGCAAGTGCTTAAATGGATTCAAACTGACGAAACTCTTTTAAGTGTTGAACTGGAAAAAGTAGCGAACTCCATTATAACTCGATTCAACCAATCGAAAATTGCCCAGATCAGCAGCAACAAAATACCTAGTAATCTTCCCCCGAATTACTTGCTGGAAATGAAGCCAAGCACTTCTGCTGCGGAGGGTTTTGCTTTCCGCAAAGTGGTGGACAGCACTCAAACTATCTGGTTTGATTATACAGCGATTAGCCGCTCCAGTGTCGGACTTTTGGTTACCAACATCAGTAATGGTACCCTTCATTCCAACTACAATTTAAATGGAGAGGCAAGCGTAGACCAAGAGTTTACCCTGCGGTTCCAGGACTTGGGATGGAATAAGGGTACTGCAATGACGGATAGTTTGAAAAAACAGATTACCTCCAAGGCCAAAATTTTGCTTGGTTCAAAATTTGGCCCTGTGCGGGCAAAGGCTTTCGATGCCATGCTGGTTAATATAGGGGTTTACGCAGCTAATCTTCCTTTCCAGATATTCCCCTTTCGAATGCCGTTTAAAGAAGTCCTAACGACGAAAAAAGATCGGGCAGTTTTAGTGGCTATTTCAGGTTTGATTGAGCTGGGTTTCCCTTTAGAAAGAGGGGTCGTCATCTACGAAATCCTTGAACGTAAGGTAGATGGAATCACCTATGAACAGGCAAAATACCTGGGCACCGCCATTCACCAGATCAATAAAAAAACCAAAGCTGCTGAGTTTGAAGTGAGCAAAGGTGGAGAAGAAATTCTGAGTGCACTAAATAGTGGGAAACAGCTTTGGTATGCTCCCTTCTCTCCATTTGTAAAAAATAAATACCCGGATGCAAGGCCTGGCATTGCCTTACAAATGGCAGCCGCAGACTTGACGCCCCGGCAATGGTCTGACTTGTATTATAAATTACGGGTAAGTAGTTTGGCCGTAAGAGGAGGGTACAATCCTATTGTGGATCGAGGAAAAAATGCCCTCATCCAGAAGGAAAGAGAAATACAAAAAGGAGACGCTTACATTGATAAGGCTAACATTGAACAATTCAAAGCAGTGGGTGCTGGCTATATCATAGACATCCAATTTATCAGTTTTAAAGATGTGTTTGATCAAAGTACACACATTTTTAGATTTGAGGTGAAATATGTTATACGACTGATTCAGGTAGAAACCAGTGAGGTGTTGGCTGAAGTGTCCAGTACATTTGACCAAAGTTGGTCTCACCCTATGGCCGCTTTTAGCGACCGCAAAGACGCCCAGGAATACATGCAAATGAGCGCTGCTGGCAATAATTACAAACCTGTTTTACGGACCATCGGACTAAATTACCTTAGCTTCAATTTGCGGGAAGTCTTTAATCGGGCTCTCCCCCTCAAAATAGATGTACTTGAAATAATCGAAGAAAAAAAGGACAAAGCGGAGCGTATTTTAGTGGCTGGCAACTTCAATGCCAAGGTCAAGGATGACGATTACTACATCTGTAGAAAAAAACTGACCCAGGTGGGAGGTGAAGAACTGATTCGCATTGAGCAAATCGGAGTGGGGGATATTGATGGCACTGTGGGTACAGGGATGGCCATTATCAAGCTTAAAAAAGGCGAAAAAGAAGTTTTTCAGGCCATGAAGGCAGGGGAAAAATTGTACTGCTTTGACAAGCCTGAATGGTTTATCGATGGACAGTATACTCAACAATTGAAAAGAGCCGGTTTTTAAACATTTATTTCTCAAATGGTTTCTTATAATCTAATTTCATGCGCAATACTTCTACGCTATACCTAATTTTGTTGTTTGCCTTCGTATTGCACCAAGCAAGTTTGTCGGCACAATCGGGTTCTCCTTTTGTATTAAGACTCGTAGCACAAAAAGACCCTGCTGCTGGAGCAACTGATCCTAAATATGGCCGCATCAACAACAGGGTTGTCCAAAGCATCAACAAAACGAAGAGAGCACACGTCAACTTCGGCGGATCTACATCGGAATCTGCTGCTGCCTATTTGTTGGAAATCGCACCTTCTTATAAACTGGGTAACTACAGCTTTATTTACAAAAAACATGTCGATTCTATCGAAACCGTGACCTTTGCTTACAGTACCAGTTACACGATGGATGCCACGCTCATGGTAACGGACATCAGCAAGGGCAGCTTGAAATCGTACCACACTTTGGAAGCTGAATCTACGGGGGGTAAATCCTACGACCTTTCTTATAAATCATTGGGTTTGAAAAAGGGGCTTCGGATGACGGATAGTTTGCAAAAAGTTGTGGTTAGTAAAGCCCTTCCGCAAGTACAAGGTGGTTTTTTAGCCGTACAGGAAGGGGTATTTCATGATGCTTTAAACCAACTGGGCGACAAGGCCGAGGACGCTCCCTTTTATCTATTTCCAGTCAAACTTCCCATTGGCTCGATGGTAGATTCCAAAAAAGATAAAGTGGAAAAGGTAAGTTTACCTGGCTTGGCGGCCTTAGGTTTGGACGCAAACAAACCCATTGTGGCTTATGAAATAGTAGAGCGTAAGGTGGGTAAAACTATCCATGAGCAGTACAAAATCCTGGCTACTTTGTCCAACAAATCCAGTGAAAAGGCAGGTGAAGTTTGTAAGGTGGATAATGGTGAAAAAACGCTGTTTGCTGCCATGCAAAGTGGTACTAAAATCTGGTGTTCTCCTTTTGTCCCTACCGTAAGCAATCGTTACGAAGAAGAAATTCCGGGTATTGCCCTGTTGTTCATTGCGCCTAAAATCAGCAGAGAAGAATGGGAAAAATGTTACATCAAATTGCGAACCGACTTTATCCGTGCTCGAGGTACCTATTATCCTTTGATTGACCGCACCCGGCTCGATTTGATGCAAAGAGAAAAAAACCTGCAAAAAGCTGATGCATTTGTCGATAAAGCCGCCATTCAACAATTCAAATCAATTGGTGCAGGGTACCTTTTAGAGGTTAAGCTAAACGACATGCTGATTGATTATAGCCCGGTACAAAAAGCCTACAAGTTTAAAGCAGATTTTGTTACCCGTTTGATCCATGTCAGCACCAGTGAAGTACTTGCTGAAGTAGCTAATACTTTTGCCGACGACTGGAGTGTCCCTTCCACTATGACGATAACGCCAGATGAACACGATTTACAATACCGAGCCATTGCCGCGGCTCCTGATTATAAGGTAGCAATTCAACGTTTTGGCTTGGAAAATTTTGCCTTCAACTTACGCGAGGTACTCAACCGCGCCATCCCACAGAAAATTGAAGTCCTGGAATTACTTGAAGAAAAAAAGGAAAATGCGGAGAGCCTTTTGATCGCTGGTAATTTCAATGCCAGTGCCAGACACGATGACTTTTTCATTTGCCGCAAAAAAACGGTAGATGTAGATGGGGAGCAATTGGTACGTATGGAGCAACTGGGTATTGTGTCCATCAAATCTGCAACGGGCGACGGCTTGGCCATCACCAAAGTCAAAAAAGGTGAAAAAGAGATTTATAAGGCCATTAAAGCTGGTGATAAACTCTTTTGTATTGACAAACCCGAATGGTTCATCGATGGGCAATACACCCGACAGCTTAAAGCCGCCGGTTTTTAAATCTCCATAAATTACTCCAAATGGATCGCCCTCAATTGAGCAGATTTGTCTGCTTTTGCGTCTTGATGCTAGCCATCAATACCTGGGTATCGGCGCAGCAGCCCAAACCAAGTTATGTGCTCAAGTACCTGCCAGGCAATGAAGCCAATGAGCGCGATCCGTTTTTGCAGCGG
Organism: Haliscomenobacter sp.; assembly: GCF_965225875.1. Taxonomy (GTDB): domain Bacteria; phylum Bacteroidota; class Bacteroidia; order Chitinophagales; family Saprospiraceae; genus Haliscomenobacter. Next base: position 4,421,211 of record NZ_CBDDBS010000002.1, read on the forward strand.
ATACCTAAAAATATAATCGAAGCGCTGCACAACCTGGATGAGGTGGATGTAATCAGCCCTTATACCTCATCAAGTTATCCTGCCCAGTATTATCTGGAGCTCAACCCTTCCTATTTGCATTACATCTGGAAAGAAGGCACTTATCATTTTGTTGGGATTAAGCCAGATCAATGGATGTGTTTCGAATACAGAGCAAATTACAGCCCTAAAGTTATCTTGACTTTGGGGAGTATTGCCACCGGCCAGGTCTTGAGCGTATATGAATTAAAAACCATGAGCGTCTTACCTGCTCGTGGAATCTGCCTCAAATACGATGAGGTGGGCTACCAAGAAGGGCTACCACTTGAACCTGCTGATCAACAGAAATATTTACAAAAAGTACTTCCAGCTCTTCGTAAAACGCTGCCCAAAGTACTCATGCCCGCAGAAGAGATTTTGAGAAAGGAGTTTAACTGGGCAGTCAAGGATGTATTGTATCATTTCTTCCCCACTCGAAATCAGGTAATTGGCATAAAATCGATGAGTCGGGATTCAATAGCACTTGATATTCAAGGCATCCAGGCTTTAAACTTGCGCCATTACCAAGCGCTTTTTGTCTATACGCTGAAACAATTCAACCATAGCGAAAATAGTTATGAGCGGATTGAACCACTGGAGAGTTGGTTGCTGGCCTCAAAAAGGGAGTTTTTTCGTGTGGCTTTTTTACCAAAACAGAGAAAAACATCCAGGAAGCGCTCAGTCAAAACCAGACGGTGTGGTGTTCTCCAGCCCAACTAAAATACGTTTCAACCAGAAAGGAGCGCCCGCCTTCAATTGCTTTCAACATTCGCACTTCAGGAATTGCCATAGAGCCAAATGTATTGAATCAGCTCTATCAAAGATTAAGAACTGAAGCGCTGAATGTACGAGGGAAGCAGTTGATTGTATTGGATAGAGAAAAAATCCCCGGCATAAAATGGCAACAAAACGAAAACAAGTCCAATTTCTACCTGGACAAACCTTTCGTCGAACAATTCAAATCCATTGGAGCACGCTACATTCTTGACATTGAGATTCAAACGGCAGATGTGGGTAATTTCTTTTTTACGTCTAAATTTGTCCCTCGTTTGATTGATGTCGAAACCGGCGAAATCCTTGCAGAAAGCATCAGTGAACACGAGAACTGGTGGTCAAATATAAAAACACCAGGTATTACTTACTCCGAATACCTCGCTATTGTTCAGCATAAGCCCGAAGATCGCCCCGATTATGTAAGAGGACTGGGATTCAGCTACTATAAATTCAACCTTCGCGAAGTCCTTAATCGTTCAATTCCTTCCAAAATTCAAGTCACTGAACTTACTGAAATTGAAAAAGAAAAAGCCCAGCAGGTTTTTATCAACGGGAATTTTAATGAAAAAACCCTCAACGATGACTACCATGTTTGTGTCCAAAAAGAAGTGGTTGTAGATGGGGCTATGGAAACCCGCTGGGAGCAAATTGGCCGCATTTCCATCAAAAGTCCAGTAGGGGATGGCCTGGCCCTGGCTAAAGTCAAACAAGGCGAGAAAGAGATTTATGCAGCTTTCCAGAAAGGTGAAAAATTGTATTGCTTTGATCGGCCTGAATGGTTGATTGATCGCTTTTATACCCGGCAGTTGAAAAAAGCGGGGTTTTAAATGAGTATAAACTTGTCAAAAATGAATGGTTCTGTGATGCGTAGATTTTGTGCCTTATGGGTATTGCTGTTCCTGATGCATGGGCTGGTTTTTTCCCAGTACTTGCGGCCCAAATACGTCGTAGCTCGCTTTATGAGTGCGGAGGAAGCCTACGAAGACGATCTGTTTTTGGAGAAAATCTCTACTATCGCTTCTGCTAGCTTAAATAAAGCCAGGGAAATAGAGGTGTATGAACGTAATTTTGTTCGAAGATACCCTGTGCAATATTTCCTAAAAGTCATTGCATCAAACAAGTACTACATCTGGAAAGGATCATTTCATTATTCTCATATAGACCCTCAAAAGGAGATAATGTATTTTCAATACCAGATGAATTACGCACCCAAAACTGATTTGATTTTAGGAAACGTTAGCACTGGAGCCATCACCAATTTTTACCGGATTCAAACGCAAAGTGTTTTTCCAGCAGAAACCATTGGTGTGCCTTACGCTGATGTTGGTTATAAAAAAGGGATGCCCCTCGAAAAAGAAGATCAAAAAAAATACATTGAAGCGGCTAAGATATCACTTCGTGTACATCTTCGAATGAATACCATGGCTGCCGAAGATGTCGCGTGGAAAGAGCTGCTAAATGCTACTTATTATGCACAATTTCATTTATTCCCCATGCGCGCACAAGTGCTCAGTTTTTCTCCAGTAGGGAAAGAAGGAGCAACGGCTAGCATCCCCGGGTTAGATGATTATCATTTTTCCCCATACCATACTTTCTATGTCTATCTGCTGAAAGAACATAAAGATGAAACGGGTACTTTTGAAAGAATCGAACTGTTAGAAACGCTAGTGACCAGTGGAAAAAAAGATTCTTTTATAAGAAACAAGCCCAATCATAAAATTGAAGAAGCATTGCAAAAAGGAGAAACAGTTTGGTGCTCACCGCTTAAACTGCAATACACCTCGGTTCCAAAAGAAGCTCCTCCAACGATTGCTGTAAATTTACATGCGCCTGGCTATAACATTGAACCTATGACAATGGCCATATTATCTACCCGCTTGAATATGGATGTGCTCAATGTGCGTGGAAAATATTTAACCCTGCTGGATCGAAACAGTAGATATGCCATTAAATGGACGCAAAGGGACAACAAAGCTGATGCTAAAATCCAAATAGACCAGCAATCCGTTGCTCAATTCAAATCGCTGGGATGCCGTTATATCCTGGATGCCGAAATTAAAACCCTGCGGTACTCGTTTTATATGAGTGATTATATTTTTTATGCGGATTATATTCTGCGTTTGATTGATGCTGAAACGGGTGAAGTAGTCAGTGAAGTAGTCAATAATTACTCAAAGAGTTGGTGGCATATCAAACTGAGCACAGCTCCTATTGATGGTGCTGAATTTGATATGATCCAAGCTGCTCCCAAAGATAGAGACAAAGAAAAAATCATTTTTGACCTGGGCTTGAAGTATATGGAATTCAATATCCGGGAAGTCATTAATAAAGCACTACCTGCCAAAATAAGGGTGAACGAAATTACCGAAGCGCAGAAGGGCAAAGCTAAACAACTGTTTATTAGTGGCAATTTTAATGAACAGATAACAAAAGACGATTATCACGTGTGTATTCAAAAAGAGGTAGAGGTTGACGGGAAAATGGAAACCCGCTGGGAGCAAATTGGTCGAATTGACATTGCCAGCGCCGTAGGCGACGGTCTCGCCCTGGCCAGAGTCAAAAAAGGGGAAGAAGAAATCTACGCTGCCTTCCAAAAAGGAGAAAAACTCTACTGCTTCGACCGTCCCGAATGGCTCATTGATGGCAACTACAAATGGCAACTCAAAAAAGCCGGATTTTAGGCATTTGTTTGCTATTTTACAAAAACATAACGCGATGCAGACGATTCTTTTAATTAAAACACATACATTTGTTTCATACGCTACAATTAACATCAGGATCCATAGAAAGATGCCATCTCCTCAGCATTCCTTGTTCTAGGATATTTAATTGAGCCTATCTTTTTAGCCGTGAATTAAGGTTTTGAGCGATCACAAAGATTAGTTTTTGCAAAGATGAAATTGCTTTACACAAAACGACAACAGCGTGTAACGACTACACGCCCGTTTGATCATTCTTTGCATGAATCAATTATTTTTCTAAAACTCAATTGTGTTTCCAGCCATGAAAAACCTCTTTTTTCTCTTATTTCTATTAGCTTGGTCAAGCTATGCCTTTGCTCAAACGACGACCTCTGGTTGTGGCTTTGAACCTGATGCGGTAAGAGCCCAATGGATGAATCGCCAAAATACATCTTGGCTCAACCGAGTTGCTCTGGGCTCCTGGTCCTATACATCGGGCAACAACAAGGGCTTCGTGCTCCGCGAGAACAGTGGGCTTTCCCTTGCTGCTGACACTACCTATAACTTGCAACTAGAACCTGGTGGTATTCTACGGGTTCGAGACTCCTTACTTTGGCAAATTTGGGTAGACCTCAACCGCGACCAGGATTTTGAGGACGCCAACGAACGCGTTTATCTAGGAAAAAGTACTCCCCGCATTGTTCACAAAGGGCGTTTTACACTACCCACAAAAGTAAGCCCAGGAGTTAGTCGGATGCGTATCATCTATTCTTTGAATAGTTGGGCGCAGGGGCCATGTGACACTTCGCCGTATGTGGTTGAAGCGGAAGATTACATCATCAATTTACAATCCTCACAAACTTGTAAACTACCTGACTCTAATTTTATTCAGGTTGAAATCAGCGGAAATTCTACCCTTTTGTTTAAGTACACGGATACCAGCCAATTTGATCAAACTTACACCTGGCGTTATCGGGAAAAGGGCACAACTACTTGGGTAAACCTACCGGTAGGACAATCCGCAGCCTTAATTTCAGAACTTGGAGTAGACTACGAAGTGGCGGGACAAGGAATATGTACCAATGATACGAGTGAATGGTCAAAAAATAAAACTTTCCTTTGGCCTTGCTCTGCTGTAGATAGCAGTGAAATTACCATCAGAGAGGTCAACATACAATTTGCTTCCATTCATTGTACGGCTTCCAGCGCAGAAGGCTACCGCTGGCGCTATCGAGCACTCGGTCAAAGCAATTGGCTACAGGAAATTTTCACCTTGCCTGGTGATGTATTATTTGAGCAATTGAGCCCTGCAAAAACTTATGAGTTTCAAGTGCAGCGTTATTGTTCTGATCTTGTCAGTACTTATTCTGAAAGTCAATTTTTTACCACCCCACCTTTGCCTGTGGTAACGGACTGTGGTTTGTCGCCAACGCAACTTAGCATTCAAGAACTTGGCGCTGGGCGCGTGGAGTTGAAGCATGCCTTTGGAGGCAGGCCGTTTTTCTGGGCTTATCGACCATATAATCAATTGGAATGGGAAGTTCAATTCACCTCTACTTCCAATAGGGTTGAGATAGATAGTTTGATTCCCGGTCAAGCCTACATCTTTGGTACTCGGATAAGTTGTGGGGTAGGGGATACCATTGACTGGGTTTACTTGACCTATTACCCTTCCTGTACAAACCCCGTGGCAACAAATATCCGCGTCAGTGCTCAGGGAGACGACGGAGCCGTTTTGGAGTGCAACAATTACAATTTCCTTACTTACCAATGGCGTTACCGGATTGATGGATCAAACGATAACTGGAACTATGCTACTGGAAATCGCACTGTGCTCACTCAATTGGCTGAACAATTCTACGAAGTTCAGGTGCAAGGATTTTGCCAACAAAGTGGCAGTTGGACGCCCTGGTCTAATTCTCACCTTTTTCGTATCGGCAAATGTAAATTGCCAGCTTCATTGAGCTTTGTTCCTAAGTTCACCCAGGCAGGTGCAGTAGAGGTATCACTGGAAAGCAAAACAACGGACTGGAAAATAAATCATTTTAAGTGGAGTTATCGAGAAAATGCACGCGCAACGTGGACTGATAACATCATTACACAAGACCCCGTGCTCAGTGTGAGTGGACTTATTCCAGGGCAAATCTACGAATTCAAAGTAGAAGCTACCTGTATTGCGTCTTCACCCAGCACCTTGGTGCACGTGCAATACATTTTACTGCCCAAAGCTTGTTTTACCCCTACTGTGGATCGAATCAAGGTAGAACGAATTACCCAGAATTCTGCTTATATTTATCTGGACTACGGATTGTATATTCCATTTGATATCCTTTATCGGGTAAGAGGTAGCCAAACCGACTTCGAAACCTTCCCCTTTGTGAACGATATTCCCAACTTTCCGTATCTCACTCCTGGAACGGAGTACGAAGTTGTGCTTCGAATTAAATGCGATGGGGACAGCACCGTACAAACTGCACCCGTTTACTTTAAGACCAAAAATTGCGAAATTCCCTACGCTGGGGCAATCGCGTTTGATGAAATCGGATTGGATTTTGTAGAAGCTCACCTGGAGTCTCATAACTATCACCCTCCTGTAGACGCGGTGAATTATGAGTGGAAATACAAATTGAAAAGTGCCGCTACCTGGGAATCGGCGCTTGCTGATACCCAAGACAAACTTTATTTAGGTGCTCTGCAACCCGAATCGGATTACGATTTAAAAGCTGTTTTGCATTGCCCTAATGCTTATGCAGATAGCATAGCGTTTGTTGCGAGTTTTAAAACCACCTTGGACAAATGCTCCAGTATCGAGTCAAGTAAAAATGCTGTGATCTATCCCTATGTGCCAGAGCAAGAAGAATACAATATTTCTTGTAGGTTACCAGACGATTATTACTTCTCGGTGAGATCTTGGACGCGAATTAAGGGGGTGGATAATTATTATTGGGAGTTTTCCCTTTCAGACTCATTGCAGTGTGCTTGGGTGATTGTCGTACCAGAAAACACTCCCGACTATACAGTATACTTCCAAACCAGAATACTCTGCCCAAGTGGCAATTACAGCCCTTGGTCAGATACCATTAGATTGGATTTTAGGAAAAATCAATTTAACGAAATGCTGGCTGGAAAACTTGTTGAGTTACAAAGCGAAGAAACGGCTAAACGTGCAAAGATTTTGCTCTCGCCTAACCCCACCCAAGGACAATTCAAAGTTGTATTGCCCAACGTGAAATCTACAGCACAGAATCACCTGCTTGAAATTTTTAACTTGTCGGGCCAGAAAGTATACAGCAAAAAACTCGAGGGCCCGGAAGCTAACATTGACCTGACTGGACAAGCTGCTGGTTTGTATTTCTTGAAGGCAAATGTGGGCAATCAGGTATTTATGGAACGAATCCTTTTGCAAAAGCATTAAATGTCATTGAGGTTGCAAAGAAGAAAAAGCAAGGCATGGAGATCCGCTTTTTTCTTCTTTGCAGCCCTCATTCTTACAAATCAAAAAAAGATATGTTTTTGCACTATTCCAGCCAATTTGCCAATTTTTTACATTTTAATAACCTTGTGTATCCGATTATTAACAAATTTAATATTACTTTTACCAGTGAATGATTACTCATCAAATTACACTGAAAGGCTCCTACTCAGTACAAGCGATAATTCGACATTTTTTTAACAAAAAATATCCTGGGTGTAGGTACAACACACCCATTCAATATGCTTTTGCATCATTAATGTTAAAACGAATGGAAAAACTGTTTTACTTGACCCTGCTTGCACTTTTGCCCCTCATCACGTTTGCCCAGCGAAAACATTGTGGCTTTGAACCTGATTCCCACCAGATCGAAATCATGAAGGGATACCAGGAGGCAATCGAGCGTTTTGGACAGCATGCCCGCCCCGATTTGCGTGCCCCCATCCGGGTACCCATACGTTTGGTGGTTTTTTCCAGTCGAACCACCAGCCCTAGCCCTAGCCAGTCCGATTTTGAACGAGCACTACTTGCACTCAATAAAACCTTTCAAGCCGCCAATCTGGAGTTTTTTGCCTGTGATAACTTACGGCGGGTCATTTCCTCCCGCTACGCTGATTTTGACAGCGATCTGGACGAAGACAATGTATGGAAAACCTATGGCCGCTCCGGAATCATCAATATTTTTTGCTTTGAAGACATTGATTTTGGAAGCACCCTGGGGTATACCTACCTCCCCTCGCGGAATGGGCCAGAAGCCTTATTTCTCCTTCAGGAAGAATTACTGACGTCCACCTTTCCGCACGAAATGGGGCACTACTTCGGCTTGTACCATACCCACGGCAAATCCAACTGTGGCACCACTGATGAATTGGTCAACGACCCCAATTGCGCCCGTACGGGGGATGATGTATGTGACACGCCGGCTGACCCCAATTTGGAGGGTTTATTTTGCCGAGGGAGCCTGGTCGATTCTTCCACTTGCACATATATCGGCAAAGAGCTCGACCGTTTAGGCCAACCTTTTCAGCCCGATCCCAGCAACATCATGGCGTATACCTGGGAGCATTGTACCACCCGGTTTACGCCAGGGCAATACGAGCGTATGCGCTTTTTTGCCGAAAATGTACGGCTGTACGCGGAGGATTGTTCGGGGCGAAAAATATGCCCCATTCCCCAGGTTGTGGCCAGCCAGCTCAGCCCGGGATTGATGCAGTTTGACTGGACGGCCGGAAGCACCTCCACTTTTCAGGCGCGTTATCGCCTCGGGGAAGATACCACCTGGATTTCTCTCAAAAGCATTTATGGCAACAAGTGGCTGGCCTACGACCTTGCACCTTGTACCCGCATCGAGTTCCAGGTGCGCGCTCAATGCGGGGATGCCTACACGGACTGGTCGGCCTCTTCCCTGGCCTTCACCAAGGGTTGTGCCAACAACGATGGGTATTGTACCAGTCTGGGGGGCAGTGAAAATGTCTGGATCAACCAGCTGAGCCTGGGTGAATGGTCAAATAAAACGGGCGACAATGGTGGCTATGACCTTTTTACCCCCAATGACTTGAACATCACGGCGGGAAAAAGCTACACCTTAGCCTTACAACCGGGAGGCTTCACTCGTGCAAGAGATACCTTGTACTGGCGGATATGGGTTGACTTCAACCGAGACAAAGATTTTAATGACCCCGGCGAACAAGTTTTTCAGGCCAAAAGCCGTGGGCGAAGCACCACCGTGCAAGGGAGCCTGGCTTTTCCTGATTCACTCGCGGGTACTTACCGCCTGCGGATTAGCCTTTCCAAGGGCGCTTATGTGGATGCCTGCGGAAAGGGAGGGATCGTCCTGGAGACCGAAGATTATGAATGGGTTATTCAAAAAGCGCTCAGTTGCCCGGCACCAAGCAAAGAAATGTTGACTGCGCTGGATTTAGGGGGAAAAGTGCAATTGAATTGTAGCTTGGCAGGGACGCAGTACTATTGGCGTTACCGACCTGATCACCTGGATTACTGGCAAAATGAATTCGAGTCAAACAGTGATTCACTGATTATCAATGATTTTCTGAACTTACATAAAAAATACATCTGGCAATTAAGTTTGCAGTGCAAAAATGGAATACGTAGTGACTGGTCTGAAGAGCAAGTTTTTGAACTTAGTCAATGCTACCTTATTGACACTGCTCAAATTAGGCATACAAAATTTACATTGAATAACGAAGAAAATAATGCTGAAATCCACATTATTCCCAATTACATTCCCAATTATTACCAGGCTAGTTATCTCGGAGGTAATACTGATATTGTTCATGCCTGGTCTTATCGGGAAAAGGGCGCTGGACAATGGATAGACACCATCTATGAGGTTGCGCCCTATATTGATTCTTTGGTTGTTATTGAACCCGTCAAAATAAATACCACTTATGAGGTAAAACTAGAGTCTTTTTGTAAAAATGATCCTTCAAAAACTTATCAGAAGCTAGCAGAGCTTAGGATTCCTGCTTCCTGCTTTAAACTCCCCAAAGAGGCAATAGTGCTTAAAAGAGTTCTGAGCACCTCAGCCAGTTTCGCTGTGGAATATTATGCTTATTTAATCAATGTGGTGTCGAAATATGAAATCCGGTACCGAGAAAAAACAACCAACACTTACAAATTTACCCAATCGACAATTGCGCTTTTCGGGTTTAAAGACCTCAAACCCAATACCACCTACGAACTCAACGTACGCATGATCTGCCCCGAGGGAAAAATTGCCGAATGGTCGGATGATGTGGTATTTACAACCCCAGCCGTTGGCCTTGTTGAGCCAGCGCTACAGTTGAATCCGCTGGGCCTTGCTGCCGAGTCGGGTACGCCACAGTTGCGCATCATCCCGAATCCCAACACGGGCTTGTTCACCCTGCAAGCCCCGAATACCCTCCAGGGCGAAGGCCATGTACTGATCTTCAACAGCACGGGGCAGCAGGTGCATCAGGCAAAGTTAAACTTTAGTGCTGGCCTTCCAGCTGAGGTGAGGCTTGCGGGGCAAGCTCATGGAGTGTATTTCCTGCGTCTGCAAGTTGGGCAGGCGGTTTTCAGCGAACGACTCATTCTCCTACATCATTAACCCATCTTAACGACCTCATTTTATGAAAAAATACTGCTACCCTATTCTCTTGATTCTTTTTATACTGGGTGTATCCAGCTCGGCTTTTGCGCAAAGACCCAACTACCATTGGGCGACCAAAATTGACATCTTCGACAGTGATGTGGCAGATGAAGAAGGTGGCCCCTTGATCGAAATGCTCGTCGACCAACAAGGCAATTCCTATTTGCTCGGCGGGTTCCAGGAAGGACTTCAGTTGGATTTCCGCACCTTCCTGCCAGAACATCCCGATGGCATTTATCAATTCTTTTTAGCCAAGTACAATGCCAAGGGCAAATTGGAATGGTACCGTACCATTCGGGAATCGGAGTTTGGCTTGGTGGATGTATTTGACATGGTGCTAGACGACCAGGGCCAGGTGGTGATCGGAGGCATCAGCAGTGCCGATACCACTTACCTGGGGCGGAATGATTACCTGGTCTCCAGTTGTGGGGCCGATTCGTTTTGTGAAGACCTGTTTGTGGTCAAATTTTCAGCAAAGGGCGATCTGATCTGGGAGCAGCAGGTGAGCACCTCAGCAGGTTATTTTTATGACTTGCGTCTAAATATGAACCAACAAAACAACCTGTTTTTGACCTTTTTCAGTTACAGCGCAGATAGCATTTACATCGCCGATCAAAGCATTGGAAATGTGCCTGAGGATGGCATCTTCACTTTCCAAATGGACTCCAATGGAGAATTGATCTGGTACAGCCAAGGGGACCAGATCGATGCCAGTTTGGAGCTTTTGGATGTAAGTGCTCAGCCTGACGGTTCGTTCTGGGTGCTGGGTGAATATTCTTTCGGCGATGAAGTGGACTTTGGGGATGGGTTTATTTTACAAAGTATACCTGAAATTGACCCTGTTTTTGATCAGGCTTACCTTCTCAAACACGATGCCAATGGCAACATCGAGTGGTTGAGTGAGTTCAATAGTGAAATCTTGTATGCCCGCATGGTAGCAGGGAAAAATGGAGACATTTATGTGGTAGGCAGTTACTCCGAAATTTTGTATTACAATGGTCGGGTGGTTTTGAGCGATATTGGCATCAATCCAAACCCCGAAGACGACCTCACGACCTTTGTCCTCAAATTGGACCCGGATGGAAACATCATCTGGAAAAAACAACTCCCTCAGGTGGTCCCCCTTTGCATCGACTACATTTTGGAGTCCTCATTTCTGCCTTATCGCAGTTGGTCGGTAGATGCAGCGGGGCGTTTGTTGATGCCACTGTATTACCTCGCTTACGAGCCTACTACCCTACAGGTGGAGGATAGAACCATTGAATTGCCCATTACTTTCTCCGACGAAGACAATAGCATATACGAATGGGGCGGATTGGCCCGGATTGCACCCTCCGGAAAACTGGAGTGGATTGCTGATTTCCCCTTGGATTCTGCCAATCATTTTTACCCTCATTTTATCCGCCCCGGCCCCGATGAATCCTTTTACCTGGAAGGGGCCATGTACCTTGATACCCTGCGCTTGGGCAACAACACCTTGGTTACCCAAGATTACATTTCCTCCGTACTAACCCGCTTTGACTTTTCGCCCATTTCCCGTAGGCCCTCTCCGGGGCAAGTGCCGTTCCCGCTGCCAACGCCGATTGGAACCGAAAGATTGCAGGTGCCGCTGGCTGATCAAGTAGCAGTGCAATTGTACCCCAACCCGGCGGAAGATCAGCTGGAACTTAGACTTCCACAACCTTTGAACATCAGCTCAATCCTGGTCCGTGACGCTTTAGGGCGGGTAATCTGGCGGATGGCCGGACAAGAAAACTTTACGGGCACCAGCATTGCTGTACGGAACTTTAACCCTGGAATGTACGTATTGGAACTGCAAACTGCTGTAGGCATTCAATCAATTCAATTTGTAAAAAAATAAGGTACTTATTCCCCGTAGGCGCTTGAAAATTCTAGCTCATGAAACATCTATTTTACCTTGTTCTCTTCTGTTGTTTGTTTCAGGTAGAACTGAGTGGTCTGTCCGCCAGCACCAATGCCTGCCCAGCACCTGATGCCGATAGTTTGTGGATTGTGTACAAAAACACCAGCCAGGTCGCTTATCAATACCTTGGAACCGGGTATCGCGAGGTACAATGGCGCTACAGAGCCATTACGGATACCGCCTGGACGGCCTTGCCCGGGCAATCCGGGGCAGTAACTTTAGGAGTAGACAGCCCCTATGAATTCAGTGCCAGAGGGCTTTGTGCCAATCAGGAGCTCAGTGATTGGAGCAGCCCCAAACCCTTTGTGATGCCCTGCACGCCTCTGGTACCCGCAGACCTGACGATTGAATACATAGGCAATGGATCGGTGTTGTTCGAGACAAACGTCCAGGCAAAAAAATATTTCTGGCGCTACCGGATCAAAGGAGCGGCCAATTGGAGCCCCACGATTGAACGGGAATTTGGGGTGCTTTTACTGGAGCAATTAAAAAGTGATGCGCTTTATGAGTTTGGACTGCGCATTCAATGCTTCAATGAAACGATCGGAAACTGGCTTACAGTGGAATACCAAATGCCTTGTGTCAAACCGGTGGTTACTGATCTATCCGTAAGCACCACCTTGGAACGTGTCACCATAACCTACGGCAAGGATAACTTTACCAAGTTGGATTGGCGCTACCGAATAGTTGGGGATACCAACGCTTGGCGATATGACGGGTATGTTTCCTACAAACAGCTTATTCTGAATCAACTTCAACTGAAGCCCGGAACACTATATGAAGCCCAGGTGCGAAAGCAATGTATTGGGGAAATAGATTGGACGGATTGGACGGCGAGTATCACCTTCCGAAGTAGGCTTTGCCAGTTACCCGATTCGATCAACTTCTATAATGTGTTTACCAACACTGGTCAGCTTTTCCTCCTGGCAGAAAATTCCAATGCCTCCTGGGGCGTCAATGATTTCCTTTGGCGGTACCGAAAACTAGGAGATGCAGTGTGGCTGGACACGATCAAAACAGACGAAAATGTCGTGACTATTAGAGGGCTGGTGCCTGGTGCAACTTACGAAGTGGAACTTGAAATGCTTTGTACCGAAAATGGAAACAACAAGGTAAGCTTCAAAGGAGTGTTCACACTGCCGGTAGAATGCTTTGTTTTTGAAAAAGAAAAAATCCAGCTATCCAAAATCACCATTTCTACGGCCCAAGTCCATGTGAATGCTCGGGATAAAATCAACTATAAAATTCGCTACCGGAATGAAGGCGCAACCGAGTATACCTATCGTACGGGTTCTACCTTTTACCCCAGCGTTTTGTATCGACTGAAGCCGGGTACAAAGTATGAATTGGGCATTAGTGTAATTTGTAAACAAAAAGAAGAATGGTCTGAACCAATCTACTTCAAAACCCCTGCCTGCGATCTTCCTTACGGTGGAGAAATTTCTGCGCTAAAAATTGGGCCAGATTCTGCCTCCCTCGCACTGGAGTTTTTTGAATTTGCAGCGCCCCTGGAGAACTTGGATTATCAATGGAAGTATCGACCCAAAGGTCAGGCAAACTGGGCTTTTTTACCCAGAAACAATCAATCTCAGGTGTTGTTGACGGGTCTTACGCCTTCGCTTGAGTATGAAGTAGTTGCCCATGTCGCTTGCCCCAATTCGGCTATAGATTCTTTGGTGATCAGCAGTCAATTCAAAGCAGTATTGGATTCTTGCAGCCAACGACCACCACTGCTATCTTGGTTAGAGACATTTCAAGACACCATCAATTCCAATGTTCATCTGAGCTGTAATTTTGGCAAATCCGGTTATCAAGTGGAAGTAAGGTTTAGGGACAAATCTAATGTTCAAAATTTTTGGAGGACTGTTCCGTCCTTGATCTCTTGTGATAAGAGCTCACTTGTTTACTTTCTCGAACCGGGCACCACAGATGAATTTCAGTTTCGGGTGATTTGCCCTAGCGGCAATGTTGGGCCATGGTCGGCAATCTTTCAAATGGAACGAGGAAAACCAGTGATCGAGGCTCCAGCACCGGAAAAGGAAAATAAGTTCATCAATGTTTTGGGCAAACCACTCGTAAGGAAGTTGACGATCTTCCCCAATCCTACCCCCGGCCGTTTTTCAATCCAAAGCTCAGTCGAGCTGAGCGGCCCAGGCACCCTCAGCATTTATGGTAGTGATGGTCGCCAAGTGCTGCATCGCTCTCTGGAAAATGCTTCAGGATCAAGCTTGGACATTGACTTGTCGGAGCATCCGGCAGGGCTCTACTTCGTTCGCTTGCAAGCAGGAAAAGTAGGCTACACTGAAAAAATATTGCTGCAAAAACCATAAGAACTAACCATCAAAAATGGATTCCCAAGGGAATTGACTCTAGCTCATGAAAAACTTTTTTTACCTCGTACTCTTACTGGCTTTACCCCAGATGATTTTGGCCCAATCCGCAGAAATTGGCTGCGGCTTTGAACCTGACGCCGCAACGATCCAGTGGATGAACAGCCACCATCAGGCACTGGAACGCTTTCACAACAATCCTGATGCTCGCCCTCAACTACGAGCAGTGAAACGAGTCCCCCTCAAATTCGTTGCTTTTAGTTCCGGCAAAACCGCCAGCCTCTCTCAGGCCGAAGTAAACCTGGCTGTGGCCAATTTGAACAAGGCTTTTCAACCCATGGGGATTGAATTTTTTGCCTGTCACCCTCCACTCAATGTCCTGTCATCGCCCTATGGTAGCTACCTGATCAGTGAAGAAAAGGCGCTTTGGCAGGAGTTTAAAACGGCAAAAGTCATCAATGTTTTTTGTGTAGAAAGTATTGAATATGGGAGCATTGCTGGATATACGTACTTGCCAAACCGAGGTGCACCTGAAGCGCTTTTTATGCTCAAAAGCCACTTGAGTCAATCTACTTTTGCCCACGAAATGGGCCATTATTACGGCTTGTACCATACCCACGGCAAAGCAAATTGTGATGTCCTTACCGACGAACTGGTCAACGACCCCAATTGTGCCCGCACTGGAGATGATGTATGTGACACTCCCGCTGACCCGAATTTACAAGGGCTGGGCTGTGATGTTAGTTTGGTAAACAGCAGCACCTGTGCCTATACGGGCACGCTGCGTGATAAAAACGGGGAGCTGTACCAGCCAAATCCCAGAAACATCATGTCTTATGCCTGGCCCAAGTGCAAAGACTATTTTTCGCCCGGGCAGTA
The DNA here is from genome assembly GCF_965225875.1 of Haliscomenobacter sp. Lineage (GTDB taxonomy): Bacteria > Bacteroidota > Bacteroidia > Chitinophagales > Saprospiraceae > Haliscomenobacter. The sequence goes on from NZ_CBDDBS010000002.1 coordinate 4,436,461, forward strand.
TGAACGGATGCAGTATTTTTCTCAGTTCAGGGTATACCCCGAAGAGTGCCCTGCTGAAGTATGCACCATCCCATCCATCACTCAAATCGACTCCACCTACAATTCCCTTCAGTTGCAGTGGACGGCATTTGCACAAGACAGTCTCTATCAAGTGCGCTATCGGACTTTGGGGGATACCAGCTGGACAATCCAAAACCTCACGAGTAATCTCTGGAGTTTGAAGAACCTCAAACCTTGTACCAAATTGGAGGTGCAAGTGCGCCGGGCTTGTGGTAAGGAGTTTTCTGCCTGGACTAGCGTTTTGAACCTCAAGACCCAGGGTTGTGGAGGGGTTTATTGCGCCAGTTTTGGCGGAAATAACCCGTCTTGGCTCAATCGAGTCAACATTGGTGCCTGGGCTTACACCTCAGGGGACAACAAAGGATATTTGCTTCGGGAGAACAGTGGTCTGTCCCTGACAAATAACACTGAGTACAACGTACAACTTGAACCTGGTGGAATATTGCGAATCAGAGATACCTTGTACTGGGAAATTTGGGTAGATGCCAATCGCGATCGGGATTTTGAGGATGCCGGAGAGCGCGTTTACGAGGGCAAAAGCGCCTACCGGACGGCCAATAAGGGCACTTTTTCTATACCTGCTACACTCAGCGGTGGTTCAAGCCGCATGAGAATTATTCTGTCTTTGAACAATTGGGCTCAAGGGCCTTGTGATACTTCAGCACAGGTAATTGAAACCGAGGACTATGGCATCAATCTGCAATCTTCCCAAACTTGCGCCACCAGTTCAAAAAACATTGCACTCTTAAAACTAAGGGCTACTTCAGTTACCCTCAAAGCCCAAGGCCTGACCTCACCTCGTTATCAATGGGAGTTGCGGGATGCTGGCACTGGCCTGTTGGTGATTGCCTCACCAGCACTTAGCATCGATAGTTTTCCCATTTCAGCATTGCAAGGCAATACCCGTTATCAGGCTCGCCTACGTATACTGTGCCCGAATGGAGCGTATAGCAATTGGTCCGATTACCTGTTTTTCACCACCCTGGACATTCCTTGCCCCGCACCTGATGCCAGCACTTTGACGGTCAGCTTGCTAGGATCTAGATCTGCACAAATGAATTGTGGTAAACAGCCCAATGCGGCGTATTACCAATTTCAATACCGCATCAAGGGGACTGAAACCTGGACCAACGGCCCGCTGAGTAGCCAAAATTACTCCTTCATCGCAAGCTTACAGCCTGCAACGGTCTATGAATTTAAGGTAAAAGTGTATTGCAATACCAATTTGAGTACGGTTAGTCCTGATTCGAAAATTGCTCAATTCACAACTTTAGTGGGTTGTAACACTCCAGATTCGACTACATTAAGAGTTAATCAAATCACCCATCAAAGTGCAGTTTTACAATGCTTAGCATCTAGCACTGGTGGGTTTTTTGAGTTTTCTTATCGGGTTCGTGGCACTGGAACCTGGACGGTCTTGCCAAGAGTGAGCAATTCCAGCACCACGGTACAAGGCTTAAAACCGGAGACATTCTATGAGTTTAGAGTCCGAATTTTTTGCACTACCGACTTATCTTTGGTATCGGGATACAGCCCAGTCAAATCTTTTAAAACCGAGGTGGAGCCCTGCATTGCTCCAGTAGCCACCGAACTAACGCTGAGTTACCTGGATGTAGCCAGTTACCGCCTTACCAACAAGCGCAAAGGAATAGCTTATTACTGGCGTTGGCGGATAAGCGGAACCAATGTTTGGGCAGATAGCCTCAAAACAGACTCCTCCAGTATCTTGTTGCGCGGCCTCGTATTTCCACAGGCTTATGACTTTCAGGCACGGGTGCAATGTGCCGAGTCGCGCTGGAGCAATTGGAGTCCAGTCATCAAAATTCAAACTCTCGACATACGGTGTTCCGCCCCCGATTCTACCCAAATGCTTATTACTTACCGCGGTCCAGAAGATATTGCGTATGAGTACAAAGGCACCAAACTGCGTAATGTGCAGTGGCGGTATAAAGCGTTAAGGGACACTGGCTGGATAAGCTTACCTGGCTCCTCGGGCAAACTCCCCAGTTTGAATACCGATTCACCCTATGAATTTAGCACTCGTGGGTTGTGTATTGCCACCAACGAACTTACGCCCTGGAGTCGATCCCGCTTGTTTGTAAAACCCTGCCCAGCCATCAATGCCAATGACTTCAGCATCCAATACGAAGGAGAGGGTGCTGTGCTATTACAGGCCAATGTGGTAGCTGCAAAATACCTCTGGCGTTATCGGATCAAAGGCACTTTCAGCTGGAGTACGCCCGTCGAAGGAAATAGCGACTTGTTTTTGTTGAAAAACTTAAAAGCGGATACCCGCTACGAGTTTTCCTTGAGTGTACAATGCGGAAATGGCGCAGCAACGGCCTGGGTAACTCAAGAATACAAACTACCCTGTACCGCATTGGCCAGCGAAATCAGTGTATCCAGAATTACACCTTATAGCGTTAACTTGACCTATACCAATTTCAACTATTCAAAGCTTGAATGGCGCTATCGCTTAAAGGGAGATTCTACCTGGACTCCTTACGCCTTCACCAACTATTACCTGATCGGTTTGAATACCCTTTCGCCTGACAAAATGTACGAAGCACAGATCAGAAAAATTTGTGTGGGTGAAAGCAGCTGGACGAATTGGTCGGGAAGTGTTTCTTTCAAAACACTGGCCTGTTTTATTCCAGATTCGATGCGCCTGACGCCCATTGTGATCAGTCCTTTTCAAGTACGGCTTTATGCAGAAAGCAGCATATACGGGTGGTATGTTCCTGAGTTCAATTGGCGCTACCGACAAGTAGGCGCAACTACCTGGAACTCCATCAACATCAAAGGTGAAAACGTCCTGAGTTTGTCGGCCTTAATCCCTGGCACATCTTATCAGGTTGAAGTGGATTTGGCTTGTGAAGAAGGTGGTAGCACTCAGGTCAAGACACTTACCAATACCTTCAGCCTGCCAGAGGAGTGCTTTGTATTGAAGCCAGAGCAGATCAAAATGGTAAAAGTAACCAATACCTCTGCACGAGTTGAATTAGCCCTTCCTTTTATCAACTCCTTCAAAGTCCGTTATCGGAGTAAAGGGAGCGAAAACTATATCGTGAAAAGCTTTGCCGAGTATTGGAACGCGATGGACTTGGTTCAGTTGACACCGGGTACAAGTTATGAGGTAGGTGTTCAGATGAGTTGTGGAAAAGAAGCCAAATGGTCCGAGCCTGTTTATTTCACGACGCCCAATTGTCAATTGCCCTATGCGGGTGAAATCACTTTGTTGAACACCGCCACGGATTCAATCCAAGCCATAGTTGAGTTTTTTGAATACGATAAACCTTTGAACAATCTTCAGTACAAATGGCGCTATCGAATCAAAAACACCCCGGGATGGACTGCCGCTAAAGGCCAAAATGCGGTTCGGGTAGCCCTGGGTAAACTCATGCCTGATCAGGACTATGAGTTGCAGCTTATTGTGGGTTGTTTGGGGGAACTGAGTGATAGTTTTTTATTGAATAAGTCCTTTCGCACTGTTTCGGACATTTGTGGCCAAAAACCGCAGCTGTCCTGGTTGCTGATCAAACAGGATTCAAGCAATTACAGTGTTGAAGCCAGATGTAATTTGAAAGCTGGCTATGACCTTGAAATTCGTTATCGCCCCAAACCAGCTAGCCCTAAGGCATGGGATGATGATAAACCCCAAAAGATCATCTGCGGCAATAGTACCCTGTACTTTGGCTTTTACCTGGGCCCGGTTTACGAGTTACAGTTTCGAGTCCTTTGTCCCACTGGCAATGTCAGTGCATGGTCTGATGTGATAGTGTTGGAGAACAAACTTCCCGGAGATTGTGTGACGCCTACTACGGAAAACATCCTAGTGCGCAACATTCAAAGCAAACGTGCAACAGTCGTTGCTCAAAATCTATCCCGGAAACGCTACAATTGGTACTTGTATAGCCCCGATGACTTTTCTTCCCAGAATTTTTCAACCATTTATCAGGATTCACTGGTTTTGAACAACCTGAAGCCGGGGCAAACCTACCAACTTAGATTGGGCCTGGTTTGCACGCCATATGAGGTGCGCTGGACTGAGTTTATTACCTTCAATACCCTTCCGGACACGGCTGCGAATCCTTGCAAGAGTGTTTCTCCCAATGACCTGACCATTACCCAACTTGGATTTCAGGAGGCAGAACTGAGCCTTAAAAGTGTTCAGCCTCAAGAAAACATTCAATGGCGCTACCGCAAAGCTGACGCAAACGATTTTTGGCGGATTTTCATCACCCAAGGTCTTTCAAAACAGATCGTTTACCAACTGGAATTGGGCGTCAATTATGAGTTTCAGGTACGTAAATTGTGTAAGGATTTGAATGCCTGGTCTTCCTGGTCGGAGAGCAAAATATTTGCCCCCCAAAACTGTGCGTTACCGATACCTGAACAGGTATTTATTAATTTGAATTTTTACCAATTTCCTGAGCTGCGTGTCACTTTTAATGCCAACACGGGAAATTTCAAATATACCTACCATTTTTACCAACGCTTGAAAGGTAGTTCCACTTGGCAGGATAGCATCAAAACAGAAAACAATTCCGTTGGCTTTCAAAATTTGATCCCAGATTCCACTTATGAAGTCCAGATCAAAGTATTTTGTGGCGAGCGCTTTGCCACGTATAACCGTATCATAACCGTACCTTCTGAATGCTTCCAGATTGAGGCAAAATCAATCGGTTTTGAAGAGCCGACGCATCATTCGGTCAATGTTTTTGTACAAACTGCCAATACGCGGCTTTGTGAGTATCGTTATCGGATAAAAGGCAAGGAAGCTTACCTCTACCAGAGCATACGCGGGCTTAATGGGTACACCTTCTTGGAAAACCTGGTGCCTGGAACAACTTACGAATTAAATGCACGCATCAAGTGTGCGGACCCCAGCCGCCAAACCGACTGGTCCGAAACGGTTGAGTTTAAAACCAAGTCCTGCCTGATCCCACTTTATGGCGATTTGGCCGTCTTGAAATACTATGGTGTGGACTCGGTTTTGCTACAAGCCGATTTTGGTGGAGCCAATTATGAACCCAATCTGGACTATTTCTGGGAATACAAATCGGATCAGGATTCACGCTGGAGTAAGGAATATTTTCGTGGAACCAATCTTTTTGTGCTGAAAAACTTACTCAAAGGGGCTACTTACCAGCTGAGGGTTAACATCAAATGCCCAGGCGAGCAAGGAGATAGCTTGTTGCTGGAGACCAAATTAACCATTGATTCCAGCCAATGTACCCTTCCTCCTGATCCAGGTATTGTCTGGATGCGCGCAGATGAGTTTTCGAATTGGATTTTGGGTGTTAAACTCCCTGAGCTTTACAAATATCAAATACAGTACAAAGAAAGGTTCGGCACACCAGGCTGGATTGGTACTCCTGTACCTGCTAACCTGGCCATTGCTTTTGGAAATAGTTCTGCTCCTGAAGTAATCTGGTTCCGGATCATTTGCCCCAATGGCAATGTCAGCCCCTGGTCGGATAGCATTGTTACCAGACCCACTCAGCCGCTGGTAAACAATGAGGCAGCTGCGATGCTCCTCCAACCGTCATCTAAGGTCAAGGCAAAGCCTACCTTGCGCATCAGCCCTAACCCAAGTGCAGGCCAGTTCAAAGTAAGTTTGCCTCAAATTGAAGCAGCTGCCTCGGGCAGGGTAATTGAAGTTTTCAATCTATCTGGTCAAAAGGTATATAGCCAAAAACTGGACGGCGAGGAGGCTTCTCTCGATCTGTCGAATCAGGCAGGGGGGCTGTATTTTGTCTGGGTGCTGGCAGGTGATCAAACCTTTACCGAACGTATCCTTTTGCAAAAACCATAATCAAATAATGGTGTGTGGGCAAATAGAACTTGCCCACACACCAAACCCCTAATTTTATGAAATCATATTGTAGCTTTTTATTGGTGCTGCTCCTCCCTGCTTTTTTACAAGCTCAATTTAGCGACGCCCTCTTGGGCAAAAAACCAATCCGCAATACGATCTGGCTGCAAAAAGTGAGCATTGGCAACTGGAACTTTACCTCCGGCGTCAACGACGGGTATTATTTGGTTGAGGATTCAAAATTGACCTTAAGACCAGATAGCACTTATGCTTTGCAACTGGAATTGGGCGGATACCCTCGGGTGCAGGATACCGCCTATTTGCGGGTATGGATTGACCTCAACCGGGACAAGGATTTTGAAGATGCTGGAGAACAGGTCTGGGAAGGCAAAACCCTGCATCGTGCAATCGCCCGGGGAGAGTTCAAATTACCTGCGGTGGAATCAGGAAACTATGTACTGCGGGTGCTGGCCTCCAAAAAAGCCTATGGTCCTCCAAGCGGGGAGCAGGCCGTAGTGATTGAAATGGAGGACTACCATTTTAGGATTGAGCGCTTGGCCCCTTGTAGATTCGATCAGGACGAGTATGTTCAAATTCTTAAATCTGATTTTACCTCCGCAACGATAACCCTAAAAAACAATGACCAAATTCGTTATGATTTACTCTTGACGATTAGGAATTTTTTCGAACCAAGCGATTTTCGCAGAAGGTATCAAAACGTTTCAACGGATACATTAAGGATTGAGGGGTTAAAGGAACGAGCTGACTACGAGCTTTTTGCCACCCTCACCTGCCCCAATGGCGACACGATTCAGGTGGGGCCCAAAAAATTGAGAGCAGCTTTTTCAGTTGGGTCAAATTGTGGTTCAAATAAAAGCAAAAGGATTTGGTTTAGTCAGGCAAACAAAACTACAATGATCGGTTTTGTGGCTGAATTTGACGACACCCGACTGCAAGGTAGGTTTAGGAAGAAAGGGGCTGATCAATGGCACCCCAAAATAAAAGAAGGTTTAAGGCAGGTCGTTTTCGATTCTTTACAAACAGATAGCCTATATGAATGCCAAATAAGATCGTTCTGTACGGACAATCAAAGCTGGGGAGATTGGTCAGAGATTGTCTTTTTTGCCGCAGAAACATGCAGGCCACCCAATGTGTACTCCACATATCTTGAATTTGAAATAAACAACCATCCCAACCTCAGGGTGTTTTGCAGAACCACTGGAGGCTTTCTTAACGAAGCATTGTATACCTGGTCGCATCGGGAACTGGGGACTCAGGTCTGGCAGGCTAAACCGACTTCCGATTTAGGGTATTTCAATTCATCGGGCCTTGAAGAGGGCAAAACCTATACATTCCAACTGAAAGTAGGTTGCGCAAATGGAAATTCAATGACAGTCTCCGACACTTTTACCATTCCTCCATTTTGTGCTGTGATTCAACCGAAGGAATTTTTTTTGCTGAATTTATCTGATACGCATGCTGGAATGTGGATGAGAACGGGCCGAAAAAAAGTGGGTTATGAATTTCGAATCAGGCCTAAAGGCGACTCCAGCTATACCTACATCAAATACAAGGAAGCACTGGTCACCATCCTCAATGACGTATTGACTATACGTAACTTGCAAGCCAATACGATGTATGAACTTTCTGCGCGGTTGATGTGTGGCCAGGATAGTGTAGGCTCAACCGATTGGTCGGCTCCATTTTTTTTCACCACCGGGTCTTGTCGCCTGCCAAAAGAGGGTGAAATAGCCCTGGTCGAGATGAATGCAAATCAGCCAGTCGTCCTATCCGCTGATTTCATCAACCATCTTGGAGGGATAAATTATGACTACCATTGGAAGATAAAAGCAGCAAATGAAACCCTGTGGAAATCGAGTTTGGTCAAAGGCACTAACCGAATATCCCTGAACAATCTGGTGTTAAATCAGACTTATGAAGTACAAGTGGTGGTCAAATGCCCCCTTGCGCCTAAAGATTCCTTGCGGTTTACGACCAAGTTTGTATACGCATTAGGCCAATGTAATCAAAAGCCCGATCTTACTTACCTCAGTTACACTTTGCGCAAAGATTCAACCTTAATAGCCGCTTTCAAATTGCCAGCCAATTACAAAGTACAAATCCGAGCCCGCCGATTCCATCAGGAATTTGCTTATTACACCCCCACTACCGATCTCCCTACTTACTACCTCTCAACGCTGGGACAAACCCTTGCCTTGCAATTTCGCCTCATCTGCCCCAATGGCAACATCAGTCCCTGGTCAGATACAATTTGGGTCGACCCCTCAAAACCTTTTGGGGAGGAAGAACTTCAGGGAGAAGATGCGGAGGATAAACAATTGAGACCTGCACAAAATGCGCGTTTATCCATCGCCCCCAATCCCAGCTCTGGCCAATTCTCCATCCTCTTTCCTGAAGAAATGGAGCCCCAACCCGAAGCTAAGCTGGAAATCCTGAACACTGCCGGGCAGCGCATCTGGAGCCTTAAAACCTCCATCGCTTCTGCTCAAACGCTGCCAATCGATTTGAGCAAACAAACACCTGGTTTGTACATCCTGCGCATTCAGGCAGGGCAAAAGGTATACACCGAGCGCATCATGATTGCTTCCAATCGTTGATATTGCCTCCCATCTCAAACCTCACTCCCCGAAAGTTCCAAACTTTCGGGGAGTTCTGATCAAAGCTAATATGCTTAATCTCCTGCCAGAAAAGCGGAAATCTTCCACTTACCTTGCTTGTTTTTATACAAAAAAAGCCGATAGCCAATTGGACTGTAGATGTACTTCCAAAAAACCCAACCCTTTTTATGGCTTGAGGTCTCAACTAGATACCACTCTGGATCACCAACAGCGTTTTTCCCACGAGTTTCATCTGAAAATTGAACAACATCATAGGTCAGTTGGGTAATGACTTTAGCAGATAAATCTGGCTTATCCCGGAAGTTTACATTTTTACCAGTTATAACACCCGCTGTGAAAACATCATCATCTCCTGTATCAAGATTATAAATGTAAGGGAATACAAAACTATACTCTCCAGTTCCTGCTTCTTGAGCAGTAAATCCCCCTCCAATATCTAGTATATGTTGCAGATGATGCCAAACCGAAATCGTATCCTTCGGCCAATGCCAATACTCTTTAAACTCCGCAATCCCCCCATCTCCGCCAAAACCATTCATGATGTCTTCATCCAGAACCGACAACAAAAATGCCTTATCTTTCTTCTTCACTGCCACTTTCAACTGATTGACAAAGGCGACCAGGGATTTGTCTTTACCGAGGTCATTGGGAGGGGGGAATTTACTAGGCTGGGCGTATCCTAACTGAGCAAATCCATAAATGACCAGAAAATTCAACATTATCTTTTTCATAGATTTATGTTTAGCAGACAATGGTCAAAAACTTGATTGACATTTAATCGATCATTCCTTATACAACAGATCTAATTTAAATTTGCTGTATTCATTCCAGGTATCTTTTTTAACGTCTTCCAGCTTATTATAATTGGATTTGCTGGTTGACAATAAAAATAGATAGTTTGAATAGGTTGAGCTGCTCCTACGCATGCGAAGCCTCAGTTCAAAACTACCGGATTCAAGTGTCTCACCAATTTTTTTATTCATTTGCTGCTTTGCTTCTTCGGTTTGTGCTATGAAATCGGTATTATTCGAGCTCCCAAGCTCGATGCTCAGCTCACAGTTGCCTTCAAAATTCAGCCAGTCTGGAAGAGTTTGATTTGGAAGCAATTGAACATCGTCTTTACGCGCGTTCCAAAATTTTATTCCTTCTTCTCTGGTCAAAAAATCATGTTGCTCCGTTCGAATTGGCGTAAAATCTTCTTGAAGTAACCTAAGAATAGCTGATTCTGATATGCTACAGATGGTATGGTCTTTATCAACAATTAAAGAATTACAATTGAAACAAATAGAAATTCCACCTTCATATTTTTTACCATTAAAAACAGCTAAATCGTAATCATAGCCACACCTACCCAAGGAGTCTTTTTTATCAAATACCCATTTCTTGGCAAGCTCCTTCAGCTTATTCAGATCATTCAGAAAGAAATGTTGTGGGTTTCCGTAACTTCTTTGGTCAAAAGCATAAAGAATATACTCCCCTGAGTCAAAATTGAAGCTTTCAAAGACATGAGCTTGGTTTAAATCATTGGACATAAAATGAGTTTTAATTTTAAGTTGAAGGCCAGTTTGTAATTCTAATGAGTAATTTCACCGAATTGGCTCCAGGAATGTGAAATTAAGCACATTCCTGGAACCTATTTTATAAAATCAGCATTTCTCTCTTGATTTTAGTCTTCAATCTTTCCGCTTCAATGACTCAGGAAAGCCCATTTTTCTCCGAAAATCCCCTATCTTTGCACCTTCAAAATTTTCAACTTCCATGTACAAGGAATTCAAGCAACTCAATTTACCGGAAATCGATCAAGAGATACGCGCATTTTGGGAAAAAGAGGGCATTTTTGAGAAGAGCATCGAGCAAAGAGCTGCCGAAAACAGTTATGTATTTTACGAAGGTCCGCCCTCGGCCAACGGGATGCCTGGCATCCACCACGTGATGGCGCGTACCATTAAAGATATTTTTTGTCGCTACCACACCATGAAAGGCCAGCGGGTGGAGCGCAAAGGCGGCTGGGATACCCACGGCTTGCCCATCGAGTTGAGTGTAGAAAAAGCCCTAGGCATCACCAAAGATGACATCGGCAAAAGCATCAGTGTAGACGAATACAACCAGAAGTGCCGCGAAACGGTGATGATGTACAAGGACCGTTGGGACGACATCACCCGCAAAACCGGCTACTGGGTTGACCTGGACAATCCCTACATCACTTACGAAAACGATTACATCGAGTCGGTTTGGTGGCTCTTGCAGCAATTGTACAAAAAGGGTTTGCTGTACAAAGGTTTCACCATCCAGCCTTACTCGCCCGCCGCAGGTACTGGCCTCAGCTCACACGAGTTGAACATGCCCGGCGCGTACAAGGAAATCAGCGATACTTCGGCAGTAGCCATGTTCAAAATAGTCGGCAGTGACAACGAGTACTTCCTGGCCTGGACCACCACGCCCTGGACCCTGCCTTCCAATACCGCCGTAGCCCTGGGGCGCAACATCACCTACCTGAAGGTGCGCACCTACAACCGCTACACCGGAGCACCCATCGTGGTGATTTTGGCCAAAGACCGCTTCAGCGCCTACTTCTCAGAGCAAAACCCCGACCTCAAACCCGAAGACCTCAAACCTGGCAACAAACCCATCCCCTACATTGAAATTGTAGCGGAATTGAAGGGCGCTGAGCTGGAAAATACCGAGTACGAGCAATTGTTGCCTTACGTGAAGCCGGATGGCCCGGCTTTCCGCGCACTGTTGGGCGATTTCGTGAGCACCGAGGACGGTACCGGGATCGTACACATCGCACCAACCTTTGGTTCGGACGACTTCAAGGTGGCCAAACAGTACGGTATTGTGCCCCTGATGGTCAAAGACGAATTGGGCAACGATATGCCACTGGTGGATCGCCACGGGCAATTTGTCAAAGAAGTGACCGACTTCGCAGGCCGCTACGTCAAAGACTACGGCCAGGTGGAAGAACGCCCTGTGGACGTCGACATTGTGATCAAACTCAAAGAGGAGAACAAACTGTTCGTCTCCGAAAAATACGTGCACTCCTACCCGCACTGCTGGCGTACCGACCGCCCGGTGTTGTACTACCCGCTCGACAGCTGGTTCATCAAGGCTTCGGCCATGAAGGAGCGCATGTTCGAGCTGAACCAAACCATCAACTGGAAACCCGCTTCAACGGGTGAAGGCCGTTTCGGCAAATGGCTCGAAAACCTGCAGGACTGGAACCTCTCCCGCTCGCGCTACTGGGGCATCCCGCTCCCAATCTGGCGCAACAAGGAGGGGACTTTGGAAAAATGCATCGGCTCGGTTGAGGAGCTGCAAAATGAGGTCAACAAGGCCAATACTGCCCTGGGCAAAAACCAGGCTGTACCCAAAGACCTGCACCGCCCCTACATTGACGAGATCGTGCTGGTGGCCGACAACGGCGAGCCGCTGTACCGCGAGCTCGACCTGATCGACGTTTGGTTCGACTCAGGCGCCATGCCTTATGCGCAATGGCACTATCCTTTTGAAAACAAGGAAGACTTCCAGTTCCGTTACCCTGCCGACTTCATCGCCGAGGGTGTGGATCAAACCCGGGGCTGGTTCTACACCCTGCACGCCATCGCTGTGATGGTGTTCGATAGTGTGGCCTTCAAAAACGTAGTGTCCAATGGTTTGGTGCTGGACAAAAACGGCCAGAAAATGTCCAAACGCCTGGGCAACGCGGTAGACCCCTTCGAAACGGTCGACAAATACGGCGCCGACGCCACCCGTTGGTACATGATCTCCAACGCCCAAGTGTGGGACAACCTGCGTTTTGACCTGGCTGGCATCGAAGAAACGACCCGTTTGTTTTTTGGCAAACTGTTCAATACCTACTCCTTCTTCGCATTGTACGCCAACATCGACAAGTTCCGCCACATGGAGGCCGATATCCCGATGTGGCAACGCCCCGAGATCGACCGCTGGATCCTCTCTGCACTGCATAGCCTCATCAACGAGGTAGACGCCGACTTGGCGCAATACGAGTCGACCAACGCTGCCCGTAAGATGATGCAGTTTGTGGACGAGCAATTGAGCAACTGGTATATCCGCCTCTGCCGCCGCCGCTTCTGGAAGGGCGACTATACCGACGATAAAATCTCGGCCTATCAAACCTTGTACGAGTGTTTGACGACCCTGGCCAAGTTGATGGCGCCCATCGCGCCCTTCTTTGCCGACTGGTTGTACCAAAACCTGAACAAGGTAACCCGCCACGAAGCCTACGAATCGGTGCACCTCGCCCTGATCGAGCCCGCTGGCGACGACATGATCGACAAAGGTTTGGAGGAAAGGATGGATTATGCCCAGCGCATTTCCTCGCTAGTGCTTTCGCTGCGCAAAAAGCACAAAATCAACGTGCGCCAGCCGCTGCAAAAGGTGATCCTGCCCGTGTTGGACGAGACCTTCATCGAACAACTGGACGCGGTGAAAGACTTGATCAAGTCGGAAGTAAACGTGAAGGAAATCGAATACCTGACCGATGCTTCGGGTCTGCTCAAAAAGCGCATCAAGCCCAACTTCAAGACCCTCGGCAAACGCCTGGGGCCACACATGAAAGCCGCCCAGGAAATCATCAACAACCTGAGCCAGGCCGACATCAACGCCATCGAAAAGAACAAAGAATATACCCTGGAGGTCGGCGGCACCAGCTTCGACCTGAACCTGGAAGATTTCGAAATCGCCGCTGAAGACATCCCCGGCTGGTTGGTCGCCAACGACGGCCCACTGACCGTAGCACTCGACATTACGCTCACGCCCGCTCTGGTGGCTGAGGGCATGGCCCGCGAACTGGTCAACCGCATCCAGAACATCCGCAAAACCCGCGACTTCAACGTGACCGACCGCATCCAAATCGACTTGGAGAAACACCCGGCCGTGGAGGAAGCGGTAGCCCAGTTTGGGCAGTACATCAGCGATGAGGTACTGGCGGTGAGGTTGGATTTGGTAGCAGGGGTTGAAGGGGAAGTGCTGGATCTGCCGGAAGAGGTGACGGTGAAGGTGAGGGTGGAATTGGCATAGACCACTAAGATTGCAACTGGTAACTAGTCAATTTAGTTGCCAGTTGCAGTTGACTTTAGATAAAAATTATCAAGTGAGATTAACATCCCTATTTTTAGATACATCCATTATTGAGCATGCTTTCAAAAAAAGTAGCCTCCATTGGCCCACCATGCAATTGCTAGAGCTTTGCAAACCAGGAGGTAAGTACTGCGCCTATTTTTCATTGATGTCTATTCATGAGTTACTTCAAAAGTACACTAAGTTAGAAGTTGATCAGATTGTTGAGGTACTTAAAGACCATTCCGTCAAATTATTGATGCACTATCCCCCAAGATCAGCGGACTACATGGCCATTAATTTTAAATACAGGCAAAACCTAGGACTAACAAACGAATACAACTTTTATCATCTTGCTTGCTACATCATCTCAAAAGTAGAACACTACGTAACCTGGAATTTTACGGATTTAATCAACCTGCAAGTCAAAGAAAATTTGTTCCGTGACTTCTTGTCGAATGGCTATTATCATCGGTATATGAATATTCAAGACCCGCAGTTTTACATTGGGGATCGTAGTAGGTACTACCAAATACAAGTTGAGGATATTCCAGGCTCCGAGCCAGTAATCATCAATTCTAGTTCTCTCAACAGTGAATTTATTTATGAAGAAATTCAGAATTCATTTAGCTCCGGTACGTTTCATTCGATTGATGTAGAACAAGAATCACTGCCCCTGGAACGATATCGCCAAGATATGATTGTCAACAAATGGGTGAGTGATTTGGATGGAATTGAGTTCAATGTCAGAAATTATGAGGATGAAATTCAAAGGGGAGAAATTCCATTGCTTCGACCCGAAGGAAACCAGGCCGGTGATATGGAGTATAATCTTTTCAAAATAGAAATTACTGAAGGAGCCGAAATAGTCAAGGGGTTATTGGATGAGTCTGTTTTTCGAGTTCCGCTAAGAGAGGAAACAGACCTTAGTCCTGAAGAGTACAGGAAGCTTAAAACCAAGGATATATTTAATCAACTTGTGCCTTTAATCCGAGAAAGAATAGACTATGATGGGAAAAATTATGCCCCTTTTGAACAAGACGACATTGTAGCAATATTGCCAGTTCAAAATCTTGATTGTGAGCTAGCTAACGCTTGTCTATCTATTAAAAACTATTACAAAGTCAAAAGAGAGGCAATTGACTTTTTAGAGTTTATAGTATTGCATGATTGGTCAAATTATCGAGCTTTTAAAACAGTAAAGAAATGGATCAGCTATCATGACTATGGAGATGGTGCTGTTGACGAGCGGAATACCATTTTTATGATTGATCAAGAAGGCCGGAATATCATCATCATTTTGATTCACTGCTTTATTGATTAAGGAAGCAAGATAGCAACTCCAAAACGCTGGAAGATGAAAAACATGATCACCAACTCATTCTCAAACAAAAAATCCTTCTAAGCGATACATTAGCCGAAGTCATCTACAAGGGAATCGTCATTACGGGATCATACCACGCACAAACCAATTGGGAAAAAGATATCCTGATGTGGTTTTCTGAAAAAAATCCACGCCTGAGTGGTGCAGGAATGGCAGGGTTTAATGTGACGACTATGGGGAGGGGAGGGCAGTTGCGATTGAAGCGATGAACTCATCCTTACCCGCCGTAGGCGGAAAAAATCCGTTTTCGTCAGTTCCATCCGTTCCATCCGTTTTCAATCCTGTCGCTGTGGTTGAATTTGCTCCTACTTCCCCATTTATTCCGATATTTAGGCCATAAATTAACCAACAAAATGACCTTCCACTACCTCGCCCGCCGCACCCACCGCTACCTTGGCCTTTTTCTGGGTATTCAGTTCCTGATGTGGACCATTGGCGGCCTCTATTTCAGCTGGTCCGACATGGACTACATCCACGGGGATTACCAGCGTAAGGCAGCCCCTATGTTGCAGGTACAGGATAGTTTGGCTTCCCCCAGTCTGGTGTTGAAAAACCTGGCTGCTCGTCACCCTATTGATCAAGTGGCCAGCATTCAGCTCATCGACATTTTGGGCAAGCCCACTTATCGGGTGGAGATCGTGCACGGCATGCACCACAAGCTATTCTTTTTGGCCGATGCCGGTTCAGGTGAAATCCGCCCCGCGTTGAGCAAAAAAGAAGCCGTGGCGATGGCCACCCAACAATTCAATGGAGCGCCCAAAATCACCAAAGTCCAATACCTGACCAGCACCAATGGCCACCACGAATACCGTGAAAATCCGCTGCCTGCTTATGCCATTCGGTTCGACCACCCCAGCCGAACCACGGTGTATGTGGCAACGGAGCTGGGCGCAGTGACCAAGTTCCGCAATGAAAAGTGGCGCATTTTTGATTTTTTGTGGATGTTGCACACGATGGATTACCAATCGCGGGACAATTTGGGGAATGTGCTGCTGCGGGTGTTTTCGATCATGGGGCTGTGTACGATTGCTTCGGGCTTTTTGTTGTTTTGGTTGAGCCGGAAAAAGACACGATAACTGCTTAGGTGATCCTTCAGTGGCTTAGGTTTCTTAGGTGGTAAAAAACTTATTTCACCACCTAAGAAACCTAAGCCACTGAAGACACACCTAAGCAGGATAAGCTTAAAATTGAGAATGTCGAATCCAATCCCTTCGTATCTTTACCTCTTTCAACCCAAACAACATGAGCCAACCCGCCTACGTACTCCTCATCGACTGTGCCGACCAGAAGGGCCTCGTTTACAAAATTACCAGCGTTTTGTACAGCCAGAATGTGAACATCATCGGCAACCAGGAATTTGTGGAACGCGAGCAAGACCGCTTCTTCATGCGCACCGACTTTTCGGGCAAAATCAACGACGCCCATATCCTGGAAGAACTGCGCAAAGTACTCCCCCCGGACGCCAGCATCAGCCTGCGGCAAAAACGGGCCAAAAGCATCGTTTTGCTGGTCACCAAAGAACAACACTGCCTGGGAGAATTACTGGTGCGCCACCAGTTCAACGAACTCAATGCCAATATCCTGGCGGTCATTGGCAACCATGATACCCTTAAACCTTTTACCCACCAGTTCGGGGTCAATTTTCACCTGGTTTCCCACGAAGGCAAAAGCCGCGAGCAACACGAACGGGAGGTGCTGGAAGTAGTGCAACGCTACAACCCGGAATACCTGGTTTTGGCCAAATACATGCGCATTTTATCTCCGGAATTTGTGCGGAATTTTCCCAATCGCATCATCAACATCCACCACTCCTTTTTGCCCGCATTCATTGGGGCTAATCCTTATCGCCAGGCTTATGAGCGCGGTGTAAAAATCATTGGCGCCACCGCCCATTTTGTCAACAACGACTTGGACGAAGGCCCGATCCTGATGCAAAACGTCATTCCAGTGGATCACACCTACTCCGTGCAAGACATGATGCAAAGTGGCCGCGATGTGGAGAAAATTGTGCTCGCCCATGCCCTCAAACTGGTCTTTAACGACAAGGTGGCCGTAGTGGGCAATAAGACGATTATTTTTGATTGAAGTGGTGTGGTTTTACCCTTTTTTTTTACACCTAAACTGAAAAATTATGGAATTCAAAGGACTACGCACCTGTATTTACAAGGTGAACGACATTGAAAAAGCGAAGGCCTGGTATAGCGAAGTGTTGGGCTTCGCCCCTTATTTCGATGAGCCTTTTTATGTGGGCTACAATGTAGCTGGTTATGAATTAGGCCTGATTCCTGACGAAGGAAACCCTGCAACACATGAGGGCGGCGTACATACCTATTGGGCAGTAGAGGATGTGGAGGGCATGTTCCAACGCTTGTTGGGCATGGGCGCGAGTGCCTACGAAGCGCCGAATGAAGTCGGCGGAGGCATTGTGGTAGGTATGGTTAAAGACCCTTGGGGGAATTTATTCGGGATGATTTACAACCCGCATTTTAGCCTGGCTTGAAAGTAAGGCTAAATACAAAAAGGGTGAATAAACAATCGCCTATTCACCCTTTTTGTATTTCCTTATTTCGACATTCCAAAGTTATCGATCCACTCCAACATGCCCCCTTCCAGGTTGCGCACTTTTGTGAAACCGGCCTCTTTCAGCTGGTACTGTACGCTGGCGCTGCGGCGGCCAGAGCGGCAGTAAACAACAACCTCGTCATCTTTGTGGCTGATCAAGCTGGAAATAACCATGGGGAAATTGCCCATTGGAATCAAGTTCCCACCCACATTGAATTCTTCGTGTTCGTATGGTTCGCGCACGTCGATGAGGACAAAATCATCGTTACGTGCAAGTTTTTCTTTCAATTCTTGTACAGTAATGTCCATGATTATTCTAGTTTTTGTGTTTCTTACCCGATTAGTGAACAACGTCAACATGGCGCAAAATTAGTGGTGAAATGTGGTTCCCGAATAATGCGCCGCAAATGTATTCATTTTTAGAGATTTGCAAGCAATCTCAAAAGTTAATCATTCTCAAATTCACTTTCCGTACTTACGGGTGCTTCCGTGGGGCAATCCGTAGGTCGTTTGCGGGTTAGGAACAATTTGAGCTCTGCACCCGACTTCATCGTTGAATCGGCATGAAAGGCTGGTTCCTGCTTCCATACATAATAACCAACAGGTCGACTGGCTGGATTGTTGTCATCTGTTTCTAAAACCAACTTGACGCCGCTGTTGCTGATGATGAATTCTGCTTCATCGTAGGTTTTGCACAACACATCGGGGATGGGCACATCGCCAGTATTGCGCACGGATACCACCAGAATAACTTTGGAAGCCTTGGGCACCTCAATTCCCGTCTTCAACTCGGTAGCGGTGTATTGTCGGCCATTGTACTTGACGAACATTACCGTATTTTCTTCCAATTGACGGTCAAACAGGTATTCAATTTTACCCACCTTTATGCCTTTCGCGTTCAGGGCATTGGTGTAAACGGACAATTCATCCCGCCCGACCAGATCGGGAAGGTTCACCATCGGTGCTTGGCCACTGGTGATCACCACGTAGATGTTGCGGCTATTTTTGACCCGGGCTGGTGGCTTGGGATCTTGATCTACAATGATTCCCGGCGCTTTGTCGGGATCAAACTGCGTAGAACTAACCACAATCCTGAAACTGGCCAGACGTGCCTTAGCCTTGGCATCTTCGAGGCTCAAACCCCTGAAGTCGCGCAACTCCATGGACTCGCCATGGTGGGTATAAATTTTTATTCCGGTGGTAAGGCCAAAAAATACTAAAAAAATGAAGGCTGCTAAAGCCAGGGCATTTTTGATGAATAGTGTAGACACAAAAAATCCGATTGTATCGTTGAGGAATTCTTTAAAGCGGGCTTCGACCCCGTAGCTGGGTACTTCGGGAAGTGGCGTGCTAGGATCTATTTCCTTTGGCGCTACTTCGGGCAGGCTTACGAGGGGAGCAGTAACAGGTTCAGTTGTTGGAATGCTGGCGATTGGGATGCTTACCTTAGGTGCAGCAACAACTTCTGCGACCATGGTTGAAGCTAGTTCCGCGTATTTTTTGCTCTCGCTCAGGACCTGATCCAGCTGGACAAAAGGAGTAATACCCGCCAGCCCCGCTTGTTGCAAAACACCCTTCCCGTAGTGAAATGGAGGCAATGTGTTGGCCTCCAACAAAATGACTTCAGGGTTGGTGTTTTCGTAAATGCGGACAAACCCATCAATAGTGGCCAAGCCAAAAATATTGAGGATGCGTGCTGCTTTTTCAAAATCAGCCTTGACCTGGGTGCTTAGGAATTGTTGATCCTGCGGATTTTTGGAAAAACGCGCCGGAATAACCGGATACCCCTGCCCGGGAATGATTTCTGCCAGGTCAAAAACCTGGTATTTCATACTGCCTTCAATGGTTGGCGAAGCCATTACGGTAGCGGAAATTTCCAAAAAATGCCGGGCACCTTCAGGGCCGATCATCGACTCCAACAGGACTTCTTCCGCATACGGAAATTCAGCTTTGGGCTTTAATTTGAGGATCTTGCGGTACTCCACCCCATCGGCACCCTGAGGCCGAAACATCAAGCGCAGGTAGGCTTCCAAATCTCCCCGGTTGCGGATCGCTTTGACGGCAATGCCTCCGTTTTGATCAATGGGTTTTGCCACAAAGGGATAACTCAAACGGGTTTCAATCTTTTGAAAGGCTTCCTCTGCACTGAGTTCAAAGGCACGTTTGCTGAGTACCAATTGCTGCGGGCCCTGGAAACCATTGCGTTTCCATACCTCCAGCGTTTGGACTTTATTGACGGCGATGTGAGAGGTCTTGTGGCCGGAACCATTGTAGGGAATTTTGCGGGCCTCCAATTCTTGTTGCAATTGGCCATCTTCACCAGGGCGACCCTGCAAGGCAATAAATGCCTGATCAATCATCCGCGCCAAGTCATCCAAACTGCGTTTTTGCGCACTGGCATTTGCACTGCCACTGGCATACTTGACCAGAATGTCGGCACTGCGGTTGCGCAGGGCCTCAACTTCTTCAATGGCAGCAGGGACTTTGTGCAGAGCTTTGCAAATGCTATCGACGTCGGGCAAAAACAGCATGGCACCAGGCGTCTGGTAATATTCCCATTGTTGGGCATTCCCCGTCAACAATACAGGGATAGGGTCATATTCTTCGGTGCCGGAAAGTACTTCGTATACGTGGCGGGCGGTTTGTAGGGTCAGATTGCGCTCCACCCCATAACCACCGTAAAACAGTGCTACTTTGGTTTTTTTCTCATCTTGTGGCCGCCAATTGCGCACCAACTCGTCCAGATATTGCAGCAAGGAACGCAGGCTAGCGTCTTGCCCTTGTTCATTCACTCTGGCCTGCAAAGAAGAACGAATCAGGTAAGTCAAGAGTTGGGAAGGACTGAGCCCAATGGCTGCACCAGCGTGCAACATTTGGGTAGGCAGGAAGGGCTCGGGGTTGGGTAACACCTGCTCAATGTACACCTTACCTTGCGCATCAATACATCCCCTTACACCCACATAAGCCTGAATTTCCAGCGCGGTAAACAAGCGTTCACAGACCACCCGAATGGCGGCTGACTGCTCACGGGAAAATGGAGCCGGGGCCACATTATCCGCCTCAAAGGGTTCGGGCAAAAGTGCTACGGGGCTGCCATCTTCTTTTTCCAATACCAGACAAGAGAATTTGAGCCAATCAGGATTTTCCTGAATACTGAGCTGGGCAGCGGTGTAGTTGCCTTCCAAAACCATTTGTGCCTGCTCTTCCAATATTTCAGAAGCCAGGCGATTTAAGGTTTTGAGCAACTCTTCGGGGTGAAAAACGGAATATTGCTGACCATTTGCCTCCACCCGAATCGGGAAACCCAGGCCCTCACTGGCGTTGAGCAATAAACGGACATGATCAATGCGGTCGTATTCACTGCGTTTCAACCAATCACCAACCAGGATGATTTCGCGGCCAAAAACGGCGTCTACCGCTTCTCGGAAAGTTTCGGTGTCATCGTGTTCATTCACCACGATCTGGTGCTCAATGGCACTTTGTGCGGTGGAACCAATACTTACTGGGAAACCAACCTCCTGATGCACTTTGCTGAGCAAAGCGGCCAGGTCTCCTCCCAGCCAGTCCTGCCGATTCAGGGTGATTTGCCTAAGGGTATAAAAACCTTTGGCCTTGAGCAGTGGAATGAGTTTGGACTGGTCACTAAAAGTGGCACAAAGACTACTGTTGCTGCCCGAGTAGGGAATCCGCAGTTCTTCCAGGCGCAGTTGCAAAGCTCCGAATTCGCCCGGCATGAGCAAAAAGGCGAAATTGATGAGTTCGGGAAGTTCCGCTGCTTTGATGGGTTCGCCCATTTTTTGGAAATGGCGATCCAATTCATCCGGGGGAAGGTTTCCTAAACTTTCGATGTAAACGCGAAACTGGTTAGGTGAGGGTGGGCAGAGTTCTGGTGCAGGGCAAAAGTCGCGGATATTGGGTTGAAAAATACTCTGCCAATCTAGGAGAATGATGTTCTCCAGGCTGTCCACAAAAATGGGTACAGGCTCAAAACAACCACGGTTTAGGTAATTGTAAGCGGTTCGTCCTACATCAAAGGAACGTTCCTTTATGCGGGATGCGCCGCCAAAAAAAATGCCGACTTTTATTTTCATAGGTCTGTTGCAGAAAATTCGGCGATAAAATACGAAAAAAGTTTAGAAGTTGAGGAGTTTAGAAGTTTAGGCTACCGCGAGTAACTTTGACAAAATCCTCGTCTAAGTCGCTCGCGGTAGCCTAAACTTCTAAACTCCTAAACTTCTAAACTTATTTTGCTACCATAAACTGCCGCTGCATACTTCCTTTGCCTGTATTCAAGTGCAAAAGATAGGCGCCTGCCGGCCATTGTTGGGTAGCAATTGTATGGTTTTTGACACCTTGATTAACGGTTCTTTGGTACAACAATTGTCCTTGCAGATTAAAAATGCTGAGCACACCCTCGGTAGGCAGGTTTTGTTCAAACTCAAGGTTCAGCAAGTCCTGCGTTGGGTTGGGGTACAGTTTAACCGCAAAGGGGAGTGGCACTTCGCCCAAACCAGTTGACTGGTCAATTTCAATGTTGAAACGAGTGATGGGTAAAAAGCCACCTTTGCCATCCTGCACCACAAAGAAAAAAGCATCACTGGTGCCAGTGCCGCCATTGTGGGTATAGCGCAGGCGAGCCGCATCAATGTCCGCCTGGGTGAATTGATCACCAACTTCCAATAATTTATCCGTCAGACGTAGGCCCCCAGCAGCAGGTACCCGGGTCAAAGTGTACAGCAATTGGCTGGCCGTTGCGTCTACATCCTGGGCCTGCAAGTCGGCACCTGCGATGGTTTTGTTGTTGTTGCGGCTTACTTTTACACCCTTGTTGTTGAGCAGGGTAGGGTTGCTGGCAACAAGGTTCGAGCAGAATTCAATGACCCAGGAATTGATCGCACCTACGGTACCCGCCTCTGAACGGATGACTTGCACCCGCAAAATCCAGGCGCCTTGAATGCTTTCCCCTTGTAAAATTTTCAGGGCTTCTTTGGGCTTAAACACAATGCCATCGTCGGGAGGACAAGTTGCCGTACCGGCCGTGATGACTCCAGGGGCCTCGTCGTCAAAACCAACTTTCATAATTCCAGTCCGGCCAGTACAAGCCTGATCGTACAAAACGACCACGGTACCTTTGGGGCTTACCAAACTTACCTTAACGAGGTTGACGGTTTGGTAATCGATATCGATATTGGGAATATTGATGTCGGTGATGGTTCCTGCATCGGTCACGTTGATGCGCGATTCTACCGTGGGGTTGTTGCGGGAAGGAATGTTCACCGCCGCAGTTGAATTCTGGCGTTTGCAGGAAGTCAAGCTGGTATGAAACACAAAGGGGTCACTGTATTGACCAGGTCCACATTCGTTTTCTGGCCGCACGCGCCAGAAGTGCAAGGTGTTGTCTTTGAGAATTTTGTTTGGAGCAAAAGTATCTACCGTTACGTTGCTGGCCTGGGCCAGATTGGTCGTTCCAAATTTTGGACTTTCTGATAATTCTACGGTATAAGACCGCGCTGCTGGCGTTTTTTGCCAACGCAGTATGGTGGACAATTGGATGCCAGTTTGGCCATTGCTTGGGTTTTTCAAGGCCAGGTTGGAATAATCGGTGGAAAGGGTAACCAAAGACAAGTTGCGCAATACCGTATCGGCGCCCTGTGCTATGGCACGTAAAGTAAATTCAACCGTATCGCGCAGAACATTTTGAACTGTAAGTTTCAAAGTGCTGGTCTCTCCACCGCGCAAATTGTTGGCACTAAAAGAAGCGGTAATTCCTGAGGGCAGGCTGCCTGGCACAATGTCCAATCTTACTACATTGTTAAAACCTCCAAAAGTAGTGTTGCTGATTTTGTATTCTACCGCCGCAGGCTGGCAATTCAGTGGTAAACTATAAGGACTAACCCCCAGTGCAAAAGCAGCTGTAGGGTTCGACATGATGGCAAAATTGCTGTTGGAAATGTCAAAAAAGACATTGTCCACTGCTTCTACCTTGATCCGGGCATTGTTGGAAATCATGTTGGGCAGCGTCACTTTTTCACTGCCATCATTCAGGGCATTTTCAGCCAAAAGAAAGGGAAAACTAAAACCTCCATCTACCGAAAGGCGAATATTGACATAACGGCAATTGACTGGGGCAAGGTTGGTTTTGGCTACATCCCAAGTGATTGCTACATCGTCGCCTGCTTTCATGACTTCGGTACCTAGGTTAGGGCTTTTGACCAAAAAAGGCCCCGCCTGATCAGTCGCTTGTAGTCGAATACCTTGCCAAGCGACAGCACCTGCTGAAGGGTGATTGTCGCGTACGGTACAGCGGAAGTTGAGCTGACGGCTATAAGTGGGCAATACTTCGGTGTTGCGGCTAACATTTTCTACCAGATCGGACAGCTGAGGGAAGGTGCGCGTAGGGCTGGTAACCGGAGGTAGTGAACGAAAGATTGGTGTGGTGCCTTGGGGATCACCCAGGTTTCTTACTGGCCCCAGGTCAAATTGCTCCCAACAATAAGTCAATGGGTCACCGTCGGGGTCAGTTCCAGTGGCCGTTAAAGCGAAAGGAGTACCGATGGGAATGACCATATTGGACCGATAATTGATGCTCACACTAGGCACATTATTAGGGGTAGGGACCTGGGTTGCACAGCCGTTGCCATCCATTTCCCGACTAAAGGTAATGAACTCTTCCAGTGAACCCGTGGAGTAATAGTCATCGGATTTGTCACTTACATTGTTGTTGGTACAGGAGCCTGCATAGGACATAATGGTGCTACCACTACCGGGCTCATAGGCGCTTTCGGATGCTAGCTGGTCCTGAAAATCGGGGCAATTGTTCCAGCTGTGTTTACAGGAAAATTGGTGCCCAATTTCATGCGCCATTACCGAAACGGCAATAAAATTGATGTCAGTACGGAAAAAACAGGTTACCCCACGGCCCTTGGTATCTTTACAAACCGTGGCAGGAGCGGCAATCCCCCCAATATTGTTGGTACAGCCACGCGTAAATACATGGCCCACATCATAGCCAGTAAGTCCAATGCGGGCATTGAGTACACTTGGGTTTACAGTCAACAGGGTAGGAGCGCTGGCTGGTTCGTTGTATGGATCGGTAGCCGCATCGAGGAAAATCAGGGTATCATTGTTGTCGATCAGCATCAATTTAACCGCAGTTTCACGAATGAAAATTTGATTCACCCGGTTCAGCGCAGTATTCATAGAAGCCAATATTTTTTCAACAGTCCCACCATTGGCCTGGGCATATTCACCAGTACAAGCCAAGGCCAGGCGGTAAGTTCGCAGGGGTTGGGCCACACTACCTCGTAAGGTCAGGCCGGGTGTGGTATTGGTTGTTTCTCGCCGAGGCTCTTCTCTTGCCAATTCAGTGGTATTGAGGCCACAGCTCAATGAGGCCATTTCGGTTTGGCTCAGATCCAGATCCTTGGTAAAATAACTGAAGTAATAACCCGTAGCCTGATTTGAAGCATAGGGATCAATGTACACCATACCGTCAAGGGTGTGGATCGCGGCGTGGAATACACCAGCACCGAGGTCAAATCGCACACCAAAGGCCAGATCATCCAAACTTTTGCCACTAAAACTTTGGATACTTGGGTACTTGGCGGCCAGTTTGGGCATCATAACCGGTGATGCTTCAACGGCAAAACGCGCCATTTTGCCATTGGGCAAGGGGAGGGAAACGACCACGGGGGCATTTTTACTGCCTTCTAGCGGAGCGCGTTGGAGTACCTCTTGCAGCCTGGATAAATCAAGACTAAGGCTGCGGTATTTATTGGTAGCCAGGTCTACTTCGGCATTAAATGGCAACTGAATGGCTGATGGAGCAACATCACGCCAGTATTGCTGGTTTTCCTGGGCAAAAAGACCAGCACTATACAAAACCAGGCTCAACAGAGCGGAAAAATATCTCATACTCAATTCGGTTTATACAGCTTTAACGTTAACAAAAACCAGATCATAAATGGAGATCCAGTACTTGATGGTAAAAATACGTGCTAAACCGAATTGTGGGAGGATGCTTTGAGATTTTCGTCGGGGAAAGTATAAAAATATCGTTGGGTAGGCCTGTTTGGGCAACCGGGTTGGGGCAACCCTATGTGGTTGCCCTTGCTCGGCAACCACGTAGGGTTGCCGCTACTCTTCTTCGCCCATTTGGTTGTCAGCGCGTAAGCGGCCGAACATTGCATCAATGCGGTACATCTCATCCAGGGTATCATCCAGGTAAAAATCTACCTCTGGAATTCGTCGCACCAATTTGCGCAGGCGCTGCCCCAGGGATTGTTTCAAACGGGATTTTTCCTCTTCCATTTCCAGCAATACTTCCTGTTTGTTTTCAGTATTGTATACGCTGAGGTAAATTTTAGCTTGGCTCAGGTCGGAGGATACTTTGACATTGGTAACCGTCACCAAAGGGGTGGCTCCGTAAATGTAGCTTCCTTCATCTTGCAACACCAGACTGAAATTCCGCTTCACCAATTCCGCTACTTGTTTTTGTTTAATCGTTTCCATCCCTATGTTAGGTTTTAATCAAATTTATGTTTTATTTTTGTGGAGAAACATAAATTTTAGCACAAAAATCAACAAAAAGAATGCAAATTTCGCAATTCGTGCTTAATTTGCAAATTACTTTTAGAGCTTGCTTATTTTTTTTGTTTTAATCAGCAAAAAATATGCTGGATATTCTGGATAGCCCAATTGAATACCTCAAAGGGGTTGGCCCCAAAAAAGGTGAATTGCTGCGTAAAGAGCTCGGTATCGCTACTTTCGCAGATTTGTTGTTGGCCTATCCCAGCCGTTACATCGATAAAACCCAGTTTCACCGCATTGCTGACCTTACGGAAGACAGTGGCAACGTTCAACTCAAGGGTGTGTTGCGCCGCTTCAGCACCGAAGGTGAAGGCCGTAAAACCCGCCTGGTCGGCCAATTTCGCGATGAAAGTGGGGTCATCTCTCTGGTTTGGTTTACGGGCATTTCCTGGCTACAAAAACAATTGGTGATTGGCCAGGAATACGTGATTTACGGTCGAGTCAATGCTTTCATGGACTCTTTTTCCATTCCACATCCTGAAATGGAAGTTGTTTCTCCCGAAAATACCCAAACGGCTACGGCTTTTGCACCCGTTTATCCCAGCACAGAAAAACTCAATGCGCAAGGTTTGGATGCCAAAAGCCGCCGCCGATTGCTCAAAACTTTGCTGGAAAAACTGGAACCTGCCCATATTCCGGAGACATTACCAAATTA
The DNA here is from genome assembly GCF_965225875.1 of Haliscomenobacter sp. GTDB lineage: Bacteria > Bacteroidota > Bacteroidia > Chitinophagales > Saprospiraceae > Haliscomenobacter. The sequence continues at coordinate 4,463,247 of NZ_CBDDBS010000002.1, forward strand.
CATCGTCAAAAAGTTCCATTTCCCGAGTCATTTTGAAGCAATGCTTTTGATTCACTTCCCACGGACGGAGGATGAACTCAAAGCAGCCAGCAATCGACTCAAGTTTGAGGAGCTTTTTTTTATGCAACTGCGCCTCTTACAAATCAAACGCCGCCGCAAGGATGAAGTAAAGGGCTATGTATTTGAAAAAATTGGCGAGTACTTCAATAATTTTTACCAAAACAAGTTGCCTTTTGAGCTTACCAATGCCCAAAAAAAGGTATTGAAAGAAATCCGCCGGGACTTAGGCTTGGGTGCTCAAATGAACCGCCTGATCCAAGGCGACGTGGGCAGTGGCAAAACCATGGTTGCTCTTTTGGCGATGTTGATGGCCCTCGACAACGGGTTTCAAACCTGTATGATGGCCCCGACCGAAATTTTGGCGCAGCAACATTTTATCTCGATCAGCAATTATTTGCAGGACTCTCCGGTAGAAGTCGCTTTTTTGTCGGGTAGCATCAAAGGAAAAGCGCGGAAACAAATTTTAGAGCGCCTCGCCGCTGGTGAAATCCATATTCTGATTGGTACCCATGCCTTGATTGAAGATTGGGTGGTTTTTAAAAACCTTGGTCTGGCCATCACTGACGAGCAACACCGCTTTGGCGTTGCGCAAAGGGCTGCCTTGTGGAAAAAGACCAAACCATTCCCCCCGCATGTACTGGTGATGACCGCTACGCCGATTCCCCGCACCCTGGCCATGACCTTGTATGGAGACCTGGATGTATCCGTCATTGATGAATTGCCACCAGGACGGAAGGATATCCTCACTTTGCACCGTACCGAAAACCATCGCTTGCGGGTGATCGGGTTTATGCGCGAGCAGATTGCACTCGGCAGGCAGGTGTACATCGTGTATCCGATGATTGAAGAGTCTGAAAAACTAGACTTACAAAACCTGATGACGGGATATGAAGCCATCTCGCGCGAGTTTCCACTCCCCGATTACCAAATCAGCATTGTGCATGGCAAAATGAAGGCGGCGGATAAGGAATTTGAAATGCAGCGCTTTGTGCGGGGAGAAACCAACATCATGGTGGCCACCACGGTCATTGAAGTAGGGGTAAACGTTCCCAATGCTACCGTGATGGTGATTGAAAATACGGAGCGTTTTGGCCTTTCGCAATTGCATCAGTTGCGTGGACGGGTGGGGCGTGGTGGCGAGCAGTCGTATTGTTTGTTGATGTCGAGTTTCAAATTGAGTAAAGATAGTAAGGAACGCATCCAAACCATGGTGCGCACCAACAACGGTTTCGAAATAGCAGAGGCTGACCTCAAACTGCGCGGCCCCGGAGATATTGAAGGCACCCAACAAAGTGGTATCGTGAACCTCCGCCTGGCCGATTTGGCCAAGGACGGGAAAATTCTGCATGCGGCACGGGAAGTAGCTGCACGCATCCTTGATGATGATCCTTATTTTAAACGCCCCGAGCATGAGATATTAGGGGTCCAATTGGCAAAAGAAAGCAAGGCAAGAAAGGTATGGAGTAGAATTAGTTAAAAAATGCAATTATGTGGGTTTCAAAAGATGCATTGTGGAAAGGAATCATCGAATTACAAATTCAGAAATTCAGGCTAACTTTGAACGAGATTTGATCACTCTAACAAAAGCTGATATTCCAATGGGACTTCGCGAAGCCATTTTAGCCGACGTAAAAAATCAGGGCCTTGAAGAGGGGCTTGAAATTGGTTTGGCCAAAGGAATTGAACAAGGTATAGAACAAGGTATAGAACAAGGAATTGAGCAAGGAATTGAGCAAGGAATTGAAATTGGTGAAGCTAACCTTCTTAGCTTGACTGTGCCTGCTCTTTACCAAAAAGGTCTAAGCGTTGAAGAAATTGCGATAATCTATCAAACTTCGATTGAAAAAATTGAAGAAGTTTTAGCTCATGCGCAAAATGAGCAGCATAAAGAAACCGACCTTGAAGAAGAATAGCTTAAGGGCAAAGAATTCACTGCCCATCCAACCAATGCAGCACATTCAATAACAACTCAGGGTTCTCCTTTGCGTTTGCTGCATTCATGCCAGTAGGTACCCGATTGGGGCCAGCTAATTGTGCACTGAACATGGCCGCCTCGCCCGATACAAAGACCCGCCCTTTGCCGTATTCCAGTGCTGCGAGCTGACACAAACCAGTTCCCGGCACAAAAGCTGTACTCTCTTCAAATTGCCAGGCTGTTTCTGGCATGAGCACTGTGTAGGTATGATTGAGCCGTAGGATTGGTTTAGCTGTGGCCGGGATTTTAAAAGCACTACCCGTAAAGGTTACGATGGTATCGATACCTACAGTAATGGGGTGCTCCTGGAGCATTTTATTGCTTTTGTAAAAACGCTCTACTGCCCTTTGGCGGTTGTCCATGGCAAAACTGTTGAGGAACTCAAAACCAAAAGCTTTCCCCAAGTCGGCAGCGGCCCCGGCAAAGGGCATGTGATCGGCGATGAGGAAAAGTTTGCCACCACCAGCTACCCAGGTTTTTACCGCCTGGATTTCGGCTGGGGTAAATGCCGAGGGGGTGGGTAGCTTCCAATTGCCATTGGCATTCAGGTTGTTCAATGGATTGGAAATGACTAAAATCTGGCATTGCGCGAGGGATTGTGCGGTAAAAGTTTCAGTGAAACTCTTTACCTGATAGCCGTCGCTGCGCAAGAGTTTGGCAAAAGCGTAAAAGCGATTGTCTGCCGTATGAAAATTCTCGTGAGCAGCATCCACGTACACAATCGGCCCGGTTCCCTCAGGGTAACGAACCTTAGAAATCGGGAAAGTAAAACTGGAATCAGGGACTTGTTGGGCGAAGCCGAACAGAGGAAATAATACCAAAAGTGTGTAGGTCAGGTGCTGCTTGAACATATGCTTAAGTTTAACAAAAAGATGAATCAAAGCTTGTTTTTGGTGGGTGAACTTGTCTTAATCCAGGATTTTTTTGACCTCTGGTTCATTGGTTGACACATTGCATACAATTTTCCATTTACCATCCGCTTGCTTTTTGCAAATGCTGACCCAGGCAAAATGGGTGCTCTCTTCAACGGTCTGTTTTTGTTCATCCAGATAGGTCAAAATCACCATTTTATCCACCACCATGTAGGCCATGGAAGCATCATCGGAAAACTCAATCCTTGGCGGGTTTACATCGGCCCATTTTTTAAACTTGACTGCATCAAAATAATTCTGTATTCGAGGGCGCGCTGCTTCAGGACTCATGGTCGTGATTTTACCATGGTTCACGGAAAGCATGTTTTGATCAAACTGCGAGATAAAGGCTTCAACATTTTTTTGGAGATGGGCATTTTGCTGTGCCTGGTGCAAGCGGAGTAGCTTTTGTTTTTCGGCTTCGAAATCGACTTTTTCTCGCTGACAAGCCAAAACAGAACATAGGATCAATAGGAGTTGAAATTTTTTCATAATGCTAATCCATAGGGAAGAGAGGCCAATTGTCACCTCTCTTCCATGCTCCGTACTGGTATTACAATGATTGTACTTTCCCCGACCCAGCCACGCTGGTTTTTACACTCGGTTTTCCATTGTAAAACACGCTGCCTGAGCCCGCAATCGAAACAGTCAATTTATCCTTGGCGTCGACATAGGCGTCACCACTTCCTGCGATGCTGACCTTGCTGCTTGCGCTTCCCAATTGGCGCACGTCTACCTTGCCACTTCCGGCAATGCTGATGCTGGTAGTGGTGGCTGAACCAGCCAGGGAAACCTCGCCACTACCGCCGATGGAAACCTTCAACTCTTCCAGGTTTTTGAAATCACTTTTGCCAAGGATTTTGCCAGAGCCGCCAATTGAAAGGGCTTTCACGGTAGGCATCGTGATGTGGATCACCACGGCCTTGTAATCCTTGATTCTTTTTTTGCCCTTGATGTTCCAGGAGCCATTTTCCACTTCCAATTCCAGGTTGTCGATGATGTTTTGTTGTGCCTCAATCTCAACGGAATGGCTGCTGCCTTGAGTCAGATAAACGGTGGCATTGATGCCCAAACCCAGGCTGTGGAAATTGTCCACATTCAGTTTTTTCTTCACAATTTCACCTTGTCCGGTGATGGCAGGGCCATTGTTGTAATTTTGACCGATTGCCGAGCTGTACCAACATACGGTCAGCAATAAAAGGAGTGTGCGAAAATGAGCAATTTTCATATTGAAGAGTTTTTTGAATCAAAGACAAGGGAAATCTGGAGAGGTTGCAATGAGCGATCAGCAATGAGCAATCAGCGATCAGCAGATCGTCGTTGGCTGATAGCTGACTGCTGACTGCTTGGAACTCTGCATCTCTTTACCTATTTTTCCAGCAGAAATCCTTTAACAGATGCAAACTTCTAGCCGCCTTCTTTCCCTCGACGTGATGCGAGGACTCACCATCGCAGGAATGATTCTGGTCAACAATCCGGGTGATTGGGGCAATGTTTACCCCCCTTTGTTGCACGCCGATTGGCATGGCTGCACGCCTACCGACTGGGTTTTTCCATTTTTTTTATTCATGGTTGGGGTGGCCATTCCACTGGCCTTGGGCAAACGTAAGGATGAGGGGGAAGATTTGCGGAAAATCTATTATAAAATCATCAGCCGCTCTTTGATCATCATTGGCATTGGTTTGTTTCTGACCGCACACCCCAATTTTTATTTTAAGGACAAAAGTAGTCCCTGGTACATCGTGCACCTGATTCTGATGGCCATTGCGATGATCTCGGTATTCACCCGGGAGGTACTGAACCAGTCTCAGTTTAAAACCGAAACCTGGCAACAACGCCGCAAATGGGTATCTTACCTGGCCCTGGCGGCAGCAGCGGGAATGGTACTTGTGGGTATCTTTTATTACGATTTTAGCACCATGCGTTTTCCGGGGGTGTTGCAGCGCATTGGGCTGGTGTACCTGGTTTGTGGTTTTTTATTCCTGAAAGCCAGTACCCGGATGCAGTTGTTGATGGGAATAGCCCTATTGTTAATCTATTGGGGCTTGATGACCCTGGTGCCGGTGCCGGGCGGAATTGCGCCCAACCTGGAGGCGGAAACCAACCTGGGCGCCTGGCTGGATCGTGCCATTTTTAGCACCAACCACCTTTGGGCAGCCGTCAAAACCTGGGACCCGGAAGGTTTGTTGAGTACCATTCCTGCGATTGGTACAGGCATTGCCGGGATGCTGACGGGGGAATGGCTACGCACCTCAAAAACAGACCACGAAAAGGTCAATGGTTTATTGGCTGTAGGAGCAATGCTTTTTGCCTTAGGTTTGATCTGGAATGAGGTTTTTCCACTCAATAAAAAAATCTGGACCAGCTCCTACGTGGTGTACATGGCGGGCATTTCCCTGTTGTTTTTGGGCACCATTTATTGGCTGGTTGACATCAAGGGCTGGAAGGGCTGGATCAAACCTTTTCAGGTGTATGGGGTCAATGCCCTTTTTGCATTTGTATTGTCGGGTGTCGTGGCGCGTATGCTGGGCACCATTAAGGTAGGAGTACCAGAGGGTGATCCCATTGGCTTGGGGGCCTGGTTGTACCAGCACAGTTTTGTGACCTTTTTGTCGCCGATGAACGCCTCCCTGGCCTGGGCGATTTGTAATGTATTGTTGATTCTGGGTGCTTGCTGGATCTTGTACCGCAACAAGATTTACATCAAGGTATAAACTGCACGGTTTAATTTAACTCAATCTTGTTGCGCCCCAATTTCACCCGACCATCATTTTCCAACTGTTTGAGCAGTCGGGAAACCGCTTCGCGGGAAGCATTCAGATCGTAGGCGATTTCCTGGTGGGTGGCATTGATTATTTTGGAATGGGTAGCCTTGGCCTTTTTATCCAGATAGGCCAAAAGGCGCTCGTCCATGTGGTGAAAAGCGATGCTGTCGATGGTGCGCACCAGCTCCATCATGCGGAAATCGTAGGTTTGCATGACGAAGTTTTTCCAACTTTGGTACTTGGTCATCCACTCGTCTACGTAGCGGATGGGAATTCCGATCATTTTGGTGTTTTCCTCGGCAATGGTGCGGATTTCACTCTTTTTGTTCATCATGCAGCAGGTGAAAGACATGGAACAGGTTTGTCCCCCTTGCAGGTAATACAAAAAAAGCTCGTGGCCATCCTCGTCTTCCCGGGACACCTTGATGGCGCCCTCAATGACCAGGGGCACCATTTTGACGTACTGACCTACGTCCATGATCACAGTTCCTGCCGAAAACTCGGTGAGTTTGCCCACGGTGGCAATTTCTTCTTGCAGCGCTTTTTCCGCAATGTTGGGAAAATGTTTGCGCACCAGTTCTAAGATCTGCTCGTCCAGCATGTTGAATCCTGAATTTTAAGCTACTATTTTGTCTTGGCCATCAATCCCAACCAAATGGAACGGGAGATGCGGAAAAGAAACACGTAAAAAAAAGCAGCGATAGCAATGAGTATGGCGAAGGACAACTCTACACTCAACTTGAACACCCAGTGCAAAAGCATCACAAAACCAATGGAAAAAAAGCCCGAAGTGATGTAGGAAATGAACATGGCTCCGTAATAAAAGCCCGGTTCGGGGAAATAGGACATCTGGCAATTGGGGCATTTTTCATGCATGTCCAAGGGGCGTTTGAAGGAAAAAGTTGGGGTGTAAAAAAGGTCACCCTCACCGCAGTTGGGGCATTTCATCCCCAGCATTCTGCTCAGCTTGGAGCTGTTTTTAGTCGTGCTCATTTGATTGAAATAACTTTAAGTAGCAGGGCATTAGGACCACTTGTTCTTTATTGCCCCTAAAAATGAATACATGAAGATGTGTTCATGTATGCTGGTAAAAAAACACTAGCGGCTTAAGGGAGAACACTGCTCTAATAAGCCAGTAACTTATGTTTTGCCTGCATCAAATGTTGCATTGGCAATTGTCGAGACATTCCAGAATGAGGGAAACATCACGTTCTTTCAGGGAATACAACATACTCCGACCTTCCCGTTTGACCGAAATCAAACCGCGCAAACGCATGTTTTGCAAATGGTGAGAGGTAAGGGACTGCTCGCTGCCCAACATGTCGCAAATTTCGGTAACCGAAAGCTTCGGGTGTTGTTCGAGCAAGTGAATGATGCCCAAGCGCATAGGGTGAGCTACCGTTTTGAGGATTGCTGCGATCCGCTCCAATTTTTCGGCTTCTTTGCTTTCAGCCGTGGAGCCATCTTTGTTGTACAATATACCACTTGGTGTTTCCATCAGGATTTGCGCTTTAGTGATTGCTGTTCGAGTGTAATGATAAGAAATATTCAGAATATACGCTTGAGGAAGGCATTAAGTTTTATCAGCGGCGAATTTGGAAGGGAAAAATAAAAACGGATACCCCTAAAACAACAAACTACAGAGAGCAACGTGGCTTCTGTAGTTGATGTAAGTGTAATTTATGGTGCCCAGAACAGGATTCGAACCTGCACACCTTGCGGCACTACCACCTCAAAGTAGCGTGTCTACCAATTTCACCATCTGGGCAAGGTATAAATGACCACGGGGGTCGAAATGCTCTTTCGTTTAGAGCGATGCAAAATTATAGTCCCCGGGGAACATATGCAAGTGCTAAGGGGCGATAAAAAAATAAATTGTTCATTTTGCCAGAGGATTAGATAAGTAAACGTTTCATTTTAAGTGCCTTATCTAATCCTCTGGCTCAGGAAAAATGAACATTTATTTTTGCCCCACTATTAAGGCTTTTTTTCAAAAGAATTTAGCCCTCCTGTGAGCGCTCGAGCGCAGCAGCGCGCAGGCGTTGCAAAAACGGCGAAGCAAAAATGAACTGCTGAAGCGTATCATTGGTGCTTTCGAGTACCTGGCTTTTGTCGCCGCGCCAGGCCAGTTTGCCTTCGTGGATCAGCACGATGTTGTCGCCAATTTCCATCACCGAGTTCATGTCGTGGGTGTTGATCACGGTGGTGATGTTTTTATCGATGGTGATGTCGCGGATCAGTTCATCGATCACGATGGCCGTTTTGGGGTCGAGCCCCGAGTTGGGTTCGTCGCAAAAGAGGTATTCGGGGTTGAGCACAATGGCCCGGGCGATCCCCACCCGTTTTTGCATCCCGCCACTGATTTCAGAGGGGTACTTTTTGTGCACCTTACCCAGGCTTACCCGCTCCAGACAGGAGTCGACCTGCATGGCTTTTTCCTTCCAGGTCATGTGGGTAAACATATCGAGAGGGAAGCGGATGTTTTCCTCTACTGACATGGAATCAAAGAGTGCCGAACCCTGAAACAACATGCCAACCTTCATGCGGATGGCGCGCATTTCCTTTTTATTCAGCTGGCTAAAATTGACATCGCCGTAAAAGATGTCGCCCGTGGTAGGCGTCACCAAGCCTACCAATATTTTTAGCAAAACCGTTTTACCAGCTCCACTTCGACCGATGATCAGGTTGGTTTTTCCGGGGAAAAACTCGGTGGTAACGCCCTTGAGCACTTCCTGATCGTTGAAAGATTTGTGTACGTCTATGGTGCGAATCATGCTGGATTAGGTTAAAATAGAGGCAATCAGGTAATCGGCCAGGAGGATCAAAATGTCGCTGAATACTACCGCATTGGTGCTGGCCTTGCCCAATTCAATGCTGCCACCTTTGACATAATAGCCCTGGTAGCAGGATACCGAAGTGAGGATAAACGCGAATACAATGGCTTTGACGAACATCATGGTGACGTTGCCGTCCTTGAAGAACGAGCGAACCCCCATGATGTAATCGTTGTGGGACAAGCTGCCCGTCAACACCATCGCCAAATAACCACCGATGACACTCACAAAAGCGGCGATGGCCACCAAGAGTGGAATCACCACCAGCGCAGCAATGATTTTAGGTAGTACCAGATACCCGGCTGTATTTACGCCCATGATTTCCATGGCATCGATGTGCTCTTTTTGGCGCATCCCGCCAATTTCGGAAGACATGTTTGAGCCCACTTTACCCGCCAATACCAGACAGGTGATGGTAGGTGCCAACTCGATGATGGTACTGTCGCGGACGATGTAGCCAATGTAATACAGCGGAACCAGGGTTCCATCCAACTGATAGGAAAACTGAACCGCCGTAACCGCCCCAATAAACAAGGAAATCAGGATGACGATGACCAGGGAGCCGATCCCAATGTCGTTCATCTGCCGGGTGGTCTCCTTGTAATACATGTAGGTCCGCTCGGGGCGAGCCAGTGCTGTACCCATCATCATGAGATAGCGGCCAAAATGGTATAACTGTCTGGAAATCATCGGTTAAAATAACAAGATTCTAAAAGAAAGGCACAAAATACGGGTTTTGGGCCGATTTGTAGAAATATTTTGTGGATTTACTAGATTTGTCCTTCAAAGACACTTTTGATCCAACATGGAAAACAACAACATTAGCATCAAAGCGGTTGAAGCAAGTGAACTGCCTTTTTTGCTGGAATTGAGCCGCGACACCTTTGTCCGCAACTACGGGCACCTGAATGATCCCCTCTATTTTCAACAGTACCTCGATAAAGCCTTCAATTTGCCCCAGTTTGAGGCCGAATGGGAGGACCCTCTCAGCCTGTTTTATTGGACGATGGTCAATGGGGAATATGCGGGGTATTGTAAATTGATGCGGGAAGCCCAGGTCAAAGGTTTAGAGGAGGCAGGTAGCCAGGTACTGGAAATCCAACGCATTTACGTAGATGATCGCTTCCAGAAATTGGGTCTGGGGAAATTGATGCTGCAAAAAGCGCAGGAGATTGCGCAGGAATCAAACTATCAGTGGATCTGGCTAGGCGTTTGGGAAAACAACCACAAAGCCATTGCCTGGTACCAATCGCAGGGCTTCGAAGCATTTGGAGAACATACCTTCTGGATGGGGGAGGACCCGCAACGGGATTGGTTGATGCGGAAAAAGGTGTGAGGAACGAGAAAAAATAGCAGTGACAAAATCACCCACTTATTTATTTCTCATTCCTAAAGTTCAAGCGATCGAGCAACGCTCAATCGCCTAAACCAATCAATTTGACCCAAAATGAACAAAAATACTCGCCCTTAATTTGTTGTTGTAAAACTCCCCACTGGGATCATAATAGGTCTCCCAGCCCTGGGTCGTGATATAATGTAAGCCTGCCCCCCAACGCATGCCAGCAATTTTGGTAGGGAAAAAGCCGCGCAATCCAAATTCAAGGGTACTACCAAATCCCGCATCGCGGCCATCCATCAATTCGTTTTCCCATTCGCTGACTCGGCGGCCATCCGGGGTTTCGCGGTCTTCGCCGAAGAGATAAAACCCACCACCAACGGTGCCAAACATAATGGGGATGTCAAAGCTGACATTTTTGATGTTGAAAGAAGGGGCCACCAGCAAGCCAAAAGCACCATGGTCTGCACGCAGGGTGAGTTGGTTCTTTCCTTTGTAAACCATATCGTTGAAAGCGGGAGTGGTAAAAGTTGCCCCATTGATCGGGCCACTGCGGCCATAACTCAGGATGCCCACTTTGAGGTGATTTTTAAACAATTGGACGCCAAAGGAAGCACCAACCGTTTTGCCTACATGCCCGTCCAGAAACATGGTACCTACTTCGGGGGTAATGAACCAGCCAATTTTGGGTTGAGGATTGTTTTGAGCTTTGGCTAAAACTTGGGTTAAGATCAAAAGAGCGATCAGCAAAATATTTTTCATGGTCATTGAATTTAAAGCTTGATTGTGAGAATGAGGGGTGAATCAAAAGGACTTAATAAGAAGGTTCCATCAGCAACGGGTTGCCTTTGCTGGAGCTACCAAACTTAAGCCGCAGGCCTGCCTGAGCCGACCAGACAAACTTTTGAGAGTCGCCACTGGCACCTACTGCCGGGCCAATCAGTGTTTTGACAAATAGCGCTGATCGTTTGGATACCTGGTAGGCGAGGTTAGCGTGAATCGTTGTACTGTTGTTTTCAAAGATGGCGGATGGCCGCACCTGAAAAAACGTGGGAAAACTCACCCCACTTTGGAAATGTAGCCGCTCACTCGTTTTTACATTGACAATCAAGCCTGGATCCAGCATGATTGCGGTGCTGGCCAGGATTTCATCACGCACATCATTGTTGTCGGGATCGATGATGCCCTGAAAACGCACTCCGGGGCGAAAAAAGAAATGCAGCTCAATTTGTTCATTTTGGTAAAGTTGCCAGGTAGTGGGTAGGCTGAAGGTACTGGCATAACCTTCGCGGATGGGTTTGGCGTCGATAAAGCGATACTGTGGAACAGCCAGTTGTAGCTCTGCCCCCATACGTAGCCGAGGGTTCATTTGTAAGCGGTAGGCCAGGTTGGTGAATACCTGATCCTGAATCGAGGTGCCGACTGATAGGTCGAGCAAGCCCTGTGCGGAGAGGGTGTTGAACCCCAACAGTAGGGTAACCAGGGCCAAAAGCCCCGCATTTTTTCTTTGTTTCATCTTGATCAAATTGTGGTGTTGAATGATGAAACAAAGATGCAGGTAGAGCCCCCTTTAAGTCATTGATATAGGTTTAGAAAGCAAAAGAAGTGATTGATGTAGATCAATAGACTTGATGAATAGAAGCTCATCCGGCAATTTCTTTGCGGATTCTGCTCAGTGCTTCAGGCGTAATGCCCAGGTAGGAAGCAATCATGTATTGTGGTACCCTTTGAAAAATATGAGGCTTTTCTTTTAACAATTTAAGGTAACGGGCTTTACCATCCAAGCTGGTCAATTCGTTGTTGCGCTCTACAACGGTTGCCAAAGCGTATTCTACGAACCTGCGACCAAGCGTAGCCAACTGGATAGAGTGAGAAAACAATACTTCGGCATCATTGCGATGCATAATGAATGCTTTGGTCGCTTCGATGGCATCGATATTGAAGAGGGAAGGTTTTTTTAAAAAATAACTGCCACTTTCGTTAAACATGCTGTTTTCCAGGAAAATATTGCGAATGGACTCTTTGTTGCCATTGAAGTTGTAGATGCGGAGTGCACCTGCAATCACAAAAATAGTATGGTGGTGCACCTCACCTTCCTGCAGGATGAGTTCTCCTTTTTTGTATTCTACATATTTGAACAAAGGCAGAGCAAATGCCCAATCGGCATCACTGAGTGGAACAATACGGTCGAAGGTTTGTTTGAGCGCATCGTACATGCAGGATGATTTTCGGATTGTGCATTTGCTCTAATGAAACTTTAAGTAAGTTCTAACGCATCGGCGGCCGCCGTCTCTTGCTGCTGCCCCCACCCTTCTGCATCATTTGGCCACGCATGGCACCCATGCGGTTGGCGGCGTTGAGTTGGCCTTTATTTTGTTTGAGGGCTTTGTCAAATTCCTCGATCTGGTTTTTGATCATGCCCTCGGTTACTTTCAAACTTTTGATGTTGCGCATGTGCGCTTCGGCTTCCTTGATTTTGCCTTTATTGGCTTTGATGCTGGCCAGTTGGAGTTCAATCATGGCCTTCTCATTGTCGGTCGGCAATTTTAAGGATTGCGCTTTATTGAGGTATACTTCACCTGCTTCGGTATCTTTCTCCGACATGGCCATGGTGCCTTTGAGCATGTAATAGTACGCGCGATTGGTGACGTAGAGCCAATCTGGCTTCAAGGTCAGGTTGAGGCGTTGGGTAGCCGCAGCCATGTCGCCCGACTGCATGATTTCAGCTGCGGATTGTACGGTGCCCAGCAGGACATAACCTACAGTGAGGCCCAAACCAATCAGAATGAAGGGGAAACCATACCAAAATCCAAAAGCTGCTGAAAGCGCAATGCCCCCCAGGGTCAAAACCGCCATCAGCGCAAAACGCAAATAAATATTGATTGTAAACATCCTCGCTGTTTTTTGCGGCAAAGGTAGCCAGTACTACGGATACTTCAAACAAGTGCTGAAACATTAATCACAATTGATCCCGAACTGCTTTTGCTCCTTTAACCATGTTGAACAATTTTTGTCGGGAAGCCCAGCGGGCGGTTTGGCTCAGGCCACAATCCGGGGCCACGGCCAGTTTTTCCGCTGGAACATATTGCAAGCAACGTTTGATGCGCTCGATCACATCGGCTTCCGTCTCGATGTAGTAGTTTTTGACATCGATGATGCCTACGGCTACATCCATTTTTTCAGCAAAAGGGGCCAATAGTTCAATTTCAGTGAACTCCCGGTTGGCCATTTCAATGTGGATTTCATCTACATTCAGGTCTAAAAAATCGGGAATCATCGGTTTAATGCTGCGAAAACCGACTGGCCGGCCCTTGAAGTTGCCAAAACACATGTGGGTCGACAAACGACACTTGCCCTGGATGGATTCCACGGTGCGGTTGAAGATGTCGACAAAACGTTTGGTGTCTTCCTTGTAGGCGTAACAACTCATCGAGGGTTCATCTACGGTGATTTCGGTGCAACCCGCCGCTACCAAATCTTCCAGTTCTTTGCGGACGATGGGCATTAGGGCCTCGGTGATCTCGTAACGATCCTTGTACTGCTCATTGGGCAACATGCGGCCACTGAGGGTATAGGGCCCGGGTACACTGGTTTTCAAGGTAGGGCCAGCAGGGGCCAGTTTTTTGAGGCGCAAGTACTCTTTGACGGCACCCAGCCCTTCGGGTGCGCGCAAGGGTTCAACAATGCTGTGTTTGCCCCTTTGGTCGTGGGCGGCTGGGCCAAACTTGCGGGTCTCCGTTTCATTGTTTTGAATCCCCTTGATGTAACCGTAAAAGGAAAGGTTGAAATCCAGGCGGGTTTGTTCGCCATCGGTGATGACATCCAGCCCGGCACTGACCTGGTCGTGGATGGCGGTGATCACCGCGTCTTCGATCATTTCTTCGATGTCGGCCCGGCCAAATTGCCCCATATGGCGGGTTGCGAATTCCAGCCAGCCCGGGAAGGGGTAACTTCCAACAACGTTGGTGCGAATGGGTGTAGGTTGCATTTTGGGTTGAAGTGTTGAAAAGTTTAGGGTTGAAAAGTCATTAGTAAAGGAATGGAAATCCTTCGACATTTCAACATTTCAGCTCTTCAACTTTTCAACTCTTTTCAATTTTACTTGCTTCGCCTTTTGCTTAAACAACACCGTACGTTCGGAAGCGATCAGTACCCGTTTGTCATTCACATACCCAATCGACTCGTACTGGGTAGGCACCAAGGGTGGTTTTTTGACCTTGGTTTTGCTGAGGGTGCCCTTAAAAAACTGGTTGCCGGGAAAATCTGACAAGGTCCAGATGGTAGTGCGGGTTTTGGGCAAAAGCCCCAGGAAGGTCATGCGGTAAAAGTAGGACAAGAGCGCAATCTGGTGCCCATTGGGACTCAGCGCCGCCCCGGTCACAACCCGCTTGGGTAACAATAAACTATCTCGCAAAATGGCCGTATATTTCCCCGGCTGAGTAGGCAATACGTAGTGCTTGGTGTAGTAATTCCCGGCGCCTACGCGGTTTTTGGAAAAAATATGCAGGGAGTCGCGAAACCACAAAAAACCTTCGGCATCAAAATTCCATTGGGGTAGGGGAGGTGGAAAAGCCACCTGATCCGGGTACTTGAACAGGATGGAATCCAGTTGCCGAGTACGGGGATGATAGCGGTAAATGCGCAAATCCTCCCGCCGATTGAGGTTGTTGCCAAAATCACCCAGGTACAAAAAGCCTCTGGAATCGGCAGTTATGTCCTCCCAGTCGCGGTTTTGGATGCCGGGAATGGCTACGCGCTGGCGCACTCTGCCGCGCCCGTCGGTGAGCAGAAGGCGAGGCCGGTCGCCACCGTCGTTGTGCCACCAGATGCTGTCGGGGGCCGTGATGTATAGCCCTGAAACTTCCACAAAATCGGGCGGAAGCACGAATTTTTTCTTCTGAGCGGGAACCAGGGAGGGTAATATTAAGGTTAATGCTAGGAGAATCAGATGGTTGCGCATGATTTGAATTTAAAAAATGCTGAGTCAACAAATGCTGAGCTCCAAAAATAACCGAATTTCACATGGGTATTCCTTTTCACCTCCACGAAATCGATCAGGTTTTTCCTCCTAAAGTGCTGATGGAAGGGGAAGACCTTTGGCTGGACGGCGCACTCGTTGGCCTGGAAGAGTACCGGAATACCTGGAGCGCTAAGGTTTATGCCGGAAAAATCGAGCAGGTATCGCTCAAAGTGCGGGGCAAAGAGGTGATTGCCGTGAGTTGTACTTGCGCGGTGAAAGGGCTTTGTGCACATGTGGCGGCACTGGCCTTGGGGGTGGAGGAGAGTTTGGAGGGGTAGTGCCGCTAACCATAGGTAGTTGTAGGGTTCTATTCGTCATAAGCATCACATCTTCTGAACACAATTAATTGCTTAAGTGCCTGAAAACTGCTTTTCGCTTCCCAAGATTCTGCGTATTCCGTGATGTCATTCAGTCCTTCTTCCCAGGGCTCGTTATTAAAAGTACATTCCCCAATGATTGTTCCATCTGCAAGTTTTGCG
Organism: Haliscomenobacter sp.; assembly: GCF_965225875.1. Taxonomy (GTDB): domain Bacteria; phylum Bacteroidota; class Bacteroidia; order Chitinophagales; family Saprospiraceae; genus Haliscomenobacter. The sequence continues at coordinate 4,478,627 of NZ_CBDDBS010000002.1, forward strand.
ATATAAAGTTTAAGCCAATTAAATTTATTCGAAGTGAGCTTGTTTTTTATTTTGTCTTTGACGATTTCAAAAAATGGTTCGTTTTGGGGTTCCTCATCCCATTGTCCTTGGAGGACCAGATTACCCAATTTGGGATGCCAGAGGATTTCTTTGCCATTCGTCGTATAAAAATCCAAGTTAGGATTATGAGTTTCCGAAAAACTGTCCATTAGTGTCAAAAAAGTCGTATAAATGTAGTTGTCTATTACATGATTTACCTTGTCTTTTATAGTTGCCCCAATTCCTGCAATCTGTTCTTCAATTCCATTCGGAAAATATTTGGATTGAATGGTCAATACCATTAATTGTAAAACACTAGGATGATTATTGGGATTGTCAATAATTGCCGTCGCAATTTCAATTTCATGATCAACAAGCAACGCAAGGTATTGTGGATGCTTTTCAACATTATATTCTAGCTGGATAAGTCTATTCTTTAACGTTTCAATTAAGTATGAATTGAGATCTACAGGCGTTGTTAACTCCTGTTTTTTACCCTGATTGCTGTCTGATGATTTTTTTTTAAAAAAGTCAAATAGTCCCATTTTGGAAGATTTTTTCAATGTAAAAAGGCAGCGAAAAGATGGCCATGATGTAAAGGTCTAGATCAAGATAAACAATCACCCCAACAACGCCAATTCCTCCTCCAATATCTGCTCCATCTCTTCCTTACTGCGTCCCTCTACCAACCAATGTACAATCAAACGCTCAGCAACTTCCAGAGTCTCTTCAGACAGGACCAAGGGGATCACCAACTCATTCAAAGGATTATCCTCGTCAACAGGAAAAGTGTCTAACCAGGCTGAAATGAAAAAATCATCTGGCTCTTCAATGGCTTCCTGGATGATGCGGACCGCACGATTGAGGGGTTTTACTTCAGCGCTAAAAATGGGATTGCCGTCACGGTGTTTATCTCCATTGCGGGCGAAGACGTTGATATATGGGGCATAGGCAAATTGGTGCTTTTCAGCTAAAGCATCAAAACGAGCCTTCCAAAGCGCCTCGGCGGCGTCGTAAATTTCCGGGTGATCCAGGAAATCGGGAAAGAGTAGCTTTGCCATCTTTTTACGATTTGATGAAAAACAAAAATAATAAAAAAACAACTACCATACAGATAAAGGCAATCCCTCCCAAAACCTCAATATCTATTCTTAAGTTCCCTTTGTCTCGCGAATAAAATGACCTTTTTTTGGGTGCATCAATACCTCCTTCGATATTTTCGATGAATCTTCGGGCATCCATCAACTGTTTTTTCCTTTCTTCCTTTTCTTTTTTCGTTAGTTGGCCTTCAAGGTCTTCCAATAATTTCAAACCATCTTTTTTACTCAAAGGAGTATCTTGAGACCATGATACGGATTTCTCAGTATCCCCACCCTGAGCTTGGATTCTACCGCGATGCTTATTTGCCATTGCCTAATTTGTTTTAGCTGTTTATCTGCAAAGTCCTATCCTATTGCAACTTATCCCAAGTCTTTTCCTTAGTTTTGTTCAAGATCAAAAGCAGTACAAATCTGCTAATTTTTATTACATTTTGCAAATTTATTTTACAAATATTTTTTAACATGGTTGACGAAGGTTTTGCGGAACGCCTTAAAATATTGGCCAAAAAGCTGGGTTTGAAACAGCACAACATTTACAAGGACATGGGCACCAGCTCCGCCCGGGTCAGCAACGTGTTTAACTCTGTCAACAACCCCAGCTACGAATTTTTGCAAAGCTTTCTTAGTGCATACCCCATTGTCAACGCCAATTGGTTGCTTACGGGTGAAGGCGAGATGTTACTCTACGACGTTGAGGTCAGGGAATCCGATGAGAGAAAATGGTCTACCCCTGATTTGCGCAAAAGAATCGATCGGGTTGAAGCATTTTTGAAAGGGAAATTTGATGACTTTGAGTAGTCAACTTTTCTGTAAACACCCCACACTAAATATTTTGAATCGTTATTCTTCTTTTTTCTTTCAATGCTTTAAAATGCGAGGGCGTCAGCCCGGTTATTTTTTTGAACTGGTTGGACAAGTGTGCAGCACTGCTGTAATTGAGTTTATAGGCAATTTGGGCAATGGTATCTTCTCCAAAAATGATCAACTCCTTTATCCGCTCAATTTTTAAGGCAATCATAAACTGTTCAATGGTCGTGGCTTCAACTTCTGAAAAGAAATTGGCCAGGTAGGTGTAGTTGTGATTTAACTCCTGGCCCAACAGAACGGAGAACTTAAGATTTGGCCTTTCGTCGGAATTGTAAACATAATCAATCGCTATTTTTCTGATCTTCTCAATCAACACACCTTGTCTTTTTTCTAACAATTCTAACCCTGCCTTATTGATTTTGGTATTCAGTTTCTTTTTTTCATCATCGGTCATATCCTCCTTCGTTTCTATTTCCCCAAGTTCAACTTTAATGAGTGGAATGCCGAGTTCATCCAAAGCATCTTTAACAACAATTTTACAGCTTTCGCAAGCCATGTTTTTTACGTAGATTTTCATAAAGGATTCACTTTGCTTGTTGCTGGTGTTAAAATCTAATCCAGCGTCAGATCAATAGTCAGCATTGTACGAAAGGCGGGCACATCGAACCGTTTGTACAACACTGGAAGGTGTACACTTGTTGCATTGGCTCAATAAACCTTGTTGAAACTGGTAATTTAAATTTTTAAATATTTTAAATAAATTCTTCTTTTTTAAGAACAATATGTTTAAATAGCAGCCTAAATTGTACACCTGCCCTTATGAAAAAGCCCGAATTCATTGCATTTTCCGCCTGCGCCATGGTACTCACTGCGCTGGGTATTGACGTTATGTTGCCCGCCCTTGGAGAGGTTCGAGACCATTTTAAGCTCGGGGCTGAGTCCACTACCGCTTCGCTGATCATCACCTACTTCTTCATGGGGCAGATCGGTCAGTTAATTTTTGGCATTTTATCGGATCGTTTGGGGCGGCTGGCCATTTTGAAGATAGGTTTTCCTTTGTACATACTGGGAGGACTTCTAGCCGCATTTTCGCCGGGATTGCAATGGATGTTGATTGGGCGATTTTTTGCGGGAGTGGGTGCAGCGGCCATTTTTACCACCACTATCGCAGGGGTGCGCGACCGTTACGAGGGCGACCAAATGGCGGGCATCATGTCGCATATCCTCACGATTTTTTTGCTTACTCCCATTCTTGCACCTTTTTTGGGAACCTTTGTTTTGTGGCTTTTTGATTGGAGAACCTTGTTTTTTATTCCACCAGCCTTTGCGGTGCTGGTCTTTTTATGGTCGCTTCGGCTGGAGGAATCCCTCCCCAAAGCCTCAAGATCAAAGTTTGAAGTCAAGGCGCTCCTTCAACAAATGGGCACGGTGCTGAGCAACCGCACCTTTTTGCAATACACCAGCGTTACCACCTTGCTTTTTATTCCCTTCAGCTCCTACATCGCCAGTTCGGAAAGAATCGTGGGGGAAATCTACCAACGCCCTACACTTTTCCCCTGGATTTTTGCCGGAATGGGGCTGTTTATGGCCTTTTGTACGTCCATGAATTCGCGGCTGGTGGCCAGGCTTGGTGCCATTAAAAGCATTCGTGGCTTATTGCTTTTGTATGTGACGGTTGGCCTTGTTCTGTTTGCCATCACCTGGTACTTTGAGCAACTACCTCCAATGCCGGTATTTTTTATAGGCATTACCTTGATTATGGGCATTAATCTGGCCATTGAACCCAATAGCAGTGCCCTAGCGCTGGAGCCATTGGGAGACACGGCGGGTACAGCTGCTTCCTTGTATGGTACGTTTTTTTTCTTTTTTGGGTCTGTTTTTGGGGCTTTGATCAGCAAACAATTGGTGCATGGCGTAATGCCCCTGGTTCTGGCTTATTTTTTAATTGGAGTGGTAGCAATGGGTCTGGCTTTATTGAGGCGGGGACGAAATGAATTTCAATGAAACTTTTAATAAGTCACCACTTTCACGTCCTTGAATATAAAAGTATTGTCGCTGATTCTTAGCGCCTTGCCACTGGCAGTAGTCACATTTTTGAGCAAAACCTCCCTTGTTCTGACAAAAGGAAACTTTTCCTCGTAAGAACCATCGGTCATTTGGGGATTAAAATTGGAGAAAATTGCCGGCCCCTGGTAATTCTCTGGATGATTGGAGTCGTCGATTTTGAGGTTTTCAATGCTGATCCGTTCCGGCATGTAACAGGTATAGCCAAAATCATGGTCACTGGCATTGGAACCACCAATCAGGCTGGCACTGACCGGGTTGCCACTCGCAGGTACAAACGTACAATTGCGGATGATAAACTCCCCTTGCCAGGTACTGCCATAATCGCTGCGCAGGTTGACGAGGTTCCGGCCGTAGATGGTGCAATTCTCCACCGTTAAAACCCCGCTACCGATGGCATTGATGCCCATGTGTCCGAGGGTCGAGTTGCGGATGGTTGCATTGGCTACCCCCATGTGGGCATCGAAACGGGAAAGGATACATTTGTCATAAAGCAAATTTTTGCTGTAGTTGGAACCAAAGATTCCCCAGTATTTGCTGTCCTTGATGTCATTGGTCTGGCTGCAATTCACGAAGGAGACGTTAAGGGCACGGTTGACGATAAGGTCGTAAGTACCCATAGTTACGGGCTTCCCGGCGGCGCCAATCGTGCTGTAGGTTTTGTGCCCGGTCAGGATGCAGTTCTGAACGGTTACGTAGGCGCAGTTATTGACGTTGATGAAGCCATTGTAGGGCGCCCCGTGCTCGCCTTCGCCGCTGACGCGATGTTCCAGCCCGTCCACAATAACGTTGGAACGTTTGATCGTGAGGTTTCGGCTGTAATAAGTGTATTTCGATTCGGCCTGGTTGGCAATGGTGGTGAAACGGCCTCCGCTGATGTTCAACTTCTTTTCGTCAATGGGAAGCGCAGTGATTTCGGTGATTTGGTCAAAGTCCCAGATGATTGGTGCAGCCATGTCCACCTTGCCGGTTTTATCTACAACAAAGATATCGGTTTGGGCAGATCCATTGTTTTGGTTCAAGCCAAAGCGGATGTAACGTCTTATGTTGGAATTGGTGACCGTGATCAGGCAATTTTCGGGTAGAGAAACTGCGATTTTCTCCTGATTCCGCTTGAGAGAAGAGACTCCCTCCAGCTTAAACGCCTGTAGTTTGGAACCAACTTCAAAAACGGCAGCGTTGTAATTTTTTACTGCGGTATCGTCAATGATGAAGGCCGCTGTGCCGAAATCGGTGTCCGTTTGGATGATTGCGGTGCGCTCTTTTCCTCCAATGAAGTAGGTGGCTCCCTGGTCGGCTTTTACCATTAGGTTTTGCTGATTGGCGAAGGCATGGGTTACTGCTATGGCGTCGATGTCATCGGTTTTGCCGTCGCCCTTGGCACCGAAGTCGCTGTAGCGAACGAATCCACGGGCTTTGAATTTGCGGACATCCTTGGGGGAAACATTTACTTGCAATACTGAATTTTCAAGGGTGAGCACCTGGGTTTTCTTCTTGGTGGAGGTGATTACTATGTTTTCAAGTGAGGCATCGGTTTGTGCCTGTGTCACCATTGCGTGGATTGAGAAGAGGAACAAGAGGAAGATATATTTCATTACGAGCGGATTTATAAAATAAGGGACGCCAATGGTTGGGTAATCCCCTTACTTACAAACCCACATTACGCAGTGGAGCAGCTTTGCTGCCTACTATTCGCCACGACGATTTAAGCACTTGAGGCTTCGCCTCTCTTTGCTAAAAGGGACAGGATTGAAAACGGATGAAACGGATTGAACGGATTGGAACGGATTTTTTATTCCGCCTGTACCGGCGAGTAATAAGAAGTAATAGACATTTTTCGCAGCTTCGCTGCTCATGGTTGATTTCACCACGACGTCCACGACGATCACGACGTTTATGCGCTTCGCGCTGGATAACGACGCTTTGCGTCGTGTCGTGGCGGTAGCCATTCGTCGTGCTCGTCGTGGACGTCGTGGTTACATAAAGAGCAGCGAAGCTGCGAAAAAAACTTTGCATTACTATTCACTGCTCGCAGCGGATAAGGACGAGCCGAAGGCGAGTCAAAGTCCGTTCCATTCCGTTCAATCCGTTTCATCCGTTTTCCAATCCTGCCGCTCTACGCCGAAGGCATTAAAGCGCAAAGCGCACAAAAAGTCGTCGTGGTAAAATAAAAACCGAGCAACAAAGCTGCTTGCTGCGTAATGTGAGCTACAAAATCAGTTACTCCACCATATCCACAAACAAGCTCTCCATCGCCTTCTCCAAATCCGGACTAATCCCCGGATGCGGCCTCGAAGTTTGAATGGAGCCACTGCGTACCGCCGTGAGCCAGCGAAAACGTTCAGCGGCGTCGAGTTGGGCGATGGGGCTTTTGACCTTTTCTCCGGCGGCAATTTTGCTGAAGGCCTCCAGGTTTTTGCGCAATTCCTCCACATCGGCATCAGGCCGCAGGGCGAGGATTTTTTCTTCCGGGAGCTGATAGCGCATCCGAATGAGTTTTTGCCTTTTGCAAAACAAAATCACCCCCACATTCACGAACTCTTCCCGTTCCACTGCAGGCACCACCCGGACGATGGCGTATTCATACAAGTGTTTTGGCTGCATCTTGGGCTTCTTTTATGAACTGCTCGGAATGAAGGAGTCTCTGGCTCAGGAAATTGTAATAGGTATTGCGCATTTGCTCGGGGCTGTCATCTACGGAGTCCCATTGCAGCCATTCGTCGGGTATCCAGCTTACAATTTCCTGAATTTTATCTGCGGTGATCGCGGTTCGGGCAAACTGGTTGGCGGCTTCCAGTTGGGTTGCTTGGGGCAGCAAAACGTGCGTTTTGATGTAGGGAAAAGCGGCATTTGCTTTCTGCTCAAAAGTGTCCCAACTGTGGTGAAAAAAGAGGGCCGCACCATGATCAATCAACCACAGTTCCCGATTCCACAGCAGCATATTGGTATTGCGGAAAGAGCGATCCACGTTGGCAATCAAAGCATCCAACCAAACTACTTTGGAGGCTTGCAGCGGGTCCAGTTGAGTGACCGCGGGATCGTAAGTGAAGGCGCCCGACAAAAAATGCAAACCCAGGTTCAAACCCTGACTTGCTTTTAACAAATCCTGGATTTCTTCGTCGCCTTCGGTACGGCCAAAGTCTTCGTCCAGGCCAGCAAACACCAGTTCTGGCACCTTTAAACCCAACAAACGCGCCAACTCGCCACCGATCATTTCGGCAATCAGGGTTTTGACCCCCTGGCCGCTGCCCTTGAATTTTACGACGTATTTGAAGCCATCGTCGGCTTCGGCCAGGGCAGGCAAGGAGCCGCCTTCCCGCAGGGGTTGCATGTAACGCGTGACGGTAACGGTGCGGAGTGTGTCCATTTTACGCAGTAGGGATTGTGAGTTGGGGTAAAAGTAAGGATTAAGTCGGGACTACTCCGCTTTATGGTTACTCGTTTTTTTCTGTTTTCTATCCTTCAAAACTTTCTTCTTGAGTGCTGATTTTTTTGCTAATGCGGCCAGGTCTGAATTGGGGTCATCAAACTGTTCGCCAAGTTCTTTTTTAGTTAGGTGTTTGAGGTCTTTGTAGGTTGTGTGAATGCTTTTGGACATTTTGTTGCGGTTGAATGTTATTTGAATTTCAGTTTGTAACACCTATTTTCTTTTTACAATCAGGTAAATGGTCGTTGTCAATATCCAGGTAATAAAACAGTCAAGGATAAAGTTTTTGAAATCCCAACCACAGTTTGGTGAATCAGTACCGCGTAACCAAAATTGGTAATAATATCGGTACGGGAATCCCAAATTTGCAACTGGTTTTTGAGAAAGATTACCCACCGAACTCAGTAGTGAAACCATTGCCGAGGCATAGGATACAACGCAAAAAGCGATTGCTGAAAAGAAGGTGGCAGTTAGTAGTTTTCGAAGCATTTGTTAATCGAAGTTGGTCCGCTTTCGTTTAGAACGCTCATTTTAGTGTCAAATAGGAATAAAGTTTTTTAGCAAAGTCAGCAAGTTTGTTGTCTGTTTCAAATTTATAGCGGTTGTCAACATACTGAATTGATACAGTATAAATGTAACCGCTTTGTGCTTTGTCAGAATAGACTACTAAGTCAAACCGACTTTGATTAAGCCCCTTTGATCTGCGATAAAATCGAGTATTTAGAAAGTAAGCGTCTTGTCCGCCAGTTAGTTTAATCTTCTCTTGTCCGTCTTTGAATTTTTTTGGAAACTCTCTGTCAGGATTTTCTCTGTAACCACCTAAACACTTGTCTTTACAGTCGTCCAAAGTTTTTCCGCTCTGTTTAACAACAAAAATTGTCATCATAACAGGTGAACCGTTAAACATTGTAGGCAAAGCAAGCCCACTTGCCTCAAACATTTGTTCTGGGCCTAGTCCGCCTGTTGGCATTTGTCGCCACTTGTAAGGAACTTTTAGTTCGTAGTTGTCGGTGGTAACAGTTTTCAAACTGTCCCAAATTGTTTGATCAACTTGTCCATGAACAGTTGTCATCAAAGTTGCAATTGTGAATAATGCCAAAAGTTTTTTCATAGTTCTGTCTGTTAATTTCTTTTTTTGAGGGCATTTGATGGTGTTGGTTTATCGGTGACTGTATGTTGTTGGTGGCTGGCATTCTTCTACGCATCCGATTTAAGCATAAAGTCATACGAGTGTTCTGTAAAATAAATTGGAACCATCCCCCAACAAAACTTTTTAGCCTTGGCAATTTTATGCGTAGTGGTCATAAGTTCCATAAACCTCGCAATAATAATTTGTTCGCACCAATCTCTTGCATTTTGTAAATCGTCAGTGTCAAGTTCTACGTTTTCAAATGCGTCTTGAAGTTCTTCGTAACCGCCAAGTTCAAAAACGGTGTCAGTTTCAGTTTGGCTGTCTGTGTCGAAGTCGCAAAGCCATTCCATATCGTCAAGATTAAGTCCACCGTCATTACTATATGAGAAGCAGTCTATATACCAAAGGTCAGTGTTGATGTCAAACTCATTCATTTCAAAGTAAAGCGCTTCAACTTTATTTTTCTTTGTCGCAAGGTTGTAAAAGTCTTCAACCCAAGAAGCCAGGTCATCTGCATGTGCTACAAGTGATTTGTCTAGCACCGTGTGGAATGTGGTGGTTGGTATTTTTCTTAACGCTGTTTGAGCAATATTTAACGCCTTGTCAAAATTATGTTGTTCAAGGTATGAATTGATTTGTTTTGCGAATTCAAAGTTCATGTCTGAATATTTTTTGTTAAACGGGTTTTTTCTTTATGCTTGATACCGATTTTAGCGGTATGTGCTTATTTGTTTTCGTTTCTCTTCATTCATTTTTCGCCACATTTCAATATCACTGTCAAATTCTTCTTCATCGTCTGATGGTGCGTATTCAAATTGAATAGATGTCTTCGATGAGTTGGTCAGCTCAGCTATTGTCTTTTCAATTTCAAGTGTTTTGTCATAATTGTCAATTAATTTTCCACCGTCTGTAAGTCTGTTTTCTTCAACAGATATTCCAAAAATTATTTTACCGTCAAACGTGAACTTTAGTATTATATGATGTATTCCTTTTTTTAGATTGTCGCCAATGTAAAAGGCAAATCCAAAATTTTGATTTTTAAGCCCGAAATCGATTACTTCTGTCAAAGTTCTAATTGATGTCCAAGTTTCTTCTATTTTATACTTTTCGTTTTTGTAAACAGCAATTTCCTGACCCGCTCTGTCTTCGATTTTATTTCTGTTTGCGAAATAGTTCAAAAACGTTTCAACGGTTTTTTTGTCCCGCTGTTTTGAAAGTCCGTATATGTCGTAATATGGTGGCATCTCTTTTTTTGTTGTCGTTATTGCATTACTACGAACACGCAGCGGCTTTGCGAAGTTCCGAAAAAGGAGCCGAGTACATGGCCAGAAAATTGTGGATTAGCCATTACCGAGAAAAAGTATACAAACACCCTGAATTTGTATTACCCCTACCACTGCATTTCCCCCCACCTTTGTACCATCAATCAAAAGCAATCAAACATGAGCAAAGTAATATTGATCACGGGAGCAAGTTCAGGTATGGGCAAAGAGGCCGCCAAAAAACTCATTCAGCAAGGGCATAAAGTCTACACCGCCGCTCGCCGCATCGATCAAATGCAGGACCTGAAGGCGATGGGTGGCTTCCCGATTCAAATGGACATCAGCCAGGAAGCCGATGTGCAAAAAACGCTGGACACCATCATTCAGGCCGAAGGGAAAATTGATGTATTGTGGAACAATGCCGGGTATGGCTTGTACGGTTCAGTGGAGGATATCCCCGTCAGTGAAGCGCGCAAACAGTTTGAGGTGAATTTGTTTGGCCTGGCCTCCCTGACCCAAAAAGTAACCCCCTACATGCGCGCAGCCGGATCCGGTACGATCATCAACACCTCTTCGATGGGGGGCAAAATGTATACACCCATGGGTGCCTGGTACCACGCCAGCAAACACGCCCTGGAAGGTTGGAGTGATTGCCTGCGCATAGAGTTACAGCCCTTCAACATCAAGGTAGTGGTTTTGGAGCCCGGGATCATTGAAACGGAATTTGGTTCGGTAATGCTGGACAACATCCGCGCGTTTTCGGGTAAGGGCGCTTATGCTACCCTGGTGGACAAACTGGTGACAGCTACCAATAAAATGTACGAAAGTGGCGGCACCAAACAGGCCGTAATCGCCGATACCGTAGCCGCGATTGTAAACAGCGCAAATCCCAAAACCCGCTACCGGGTAGGAAAACTGGCCAAACCAATGGTCTGGTTGCGGGTTTATTTGGGCGATAAACTTTTTGATCGTATCATTATGAGTCAAATTTAAGCGGCATGAGCAAGGTCATTCACCTGGAAAACATTGCTGACTTGCACCACTTGTTGCAGCAGCCCAAAGCGAAACACCCTTTGCTTAGTGTGGTGGATTTTACGCAATTTGACGAGCAGTTTGGCGCAGGGCTTAAAATAAGCTCGGGTTTTTATACCATCATGTACAAAAACTACTGCGTCAATACCCTCAAATACGGACGCCACCATTATGATTTCCAGGAGGGCAGTTTGATGTGCATCGCGCCTCAACAAGTGATCACGATGGATGAAGCGGTAGAAAAAAGGGCCGATGCCATGGGCTGGGGGCTCTTTTTTCATCCCGATTTGATTCGGGGAACGGCTTTGGGGCAGCGGATCAAGGACTACTCTTTTTTCTCCTACGAAACGAATGAGGCCTTGCATTTGTCGGAAAAGGAAGAAGGCAACCTGTTCGATTGTGTGCAAAAGATCAACGCTGAACTAGCCGAAAACATTGACCGCCACAGCCAAACCTTGCTGGTTTCCAACCTGGAATTGTTGCTGAACTACTGCACACGCTACTACGACCGACAATTCATTACCCGGAAAAGTGCCAATAAGGACATCCTGAGCAAGGTGGAAGAGGTGTTGAACCAGTACTTCCAGTCGCCCAATGTGTCTGAAAAAGGGTTGCCAACGGTGAAATTCCTCGCCGATCAGGTCTTTTTATCGCCAAACTACCTGAGTGACTTAATGAAACGGGAAACGGGTATGAACGCTCAGGATCATATTCATTACCATTTGATTGAAGAAGCCAAAAACCTTTTGTTGAGTTCCAATCAATCAGTGGGAGAATTGGCTTTTGCGCTGGGCTTTGAGTATCCGCAGTACTTTTCGAGGTTGTTTAAGGCGAAGACGGGGATGACGCCGTTGGAGTTTAGAAATAGCAATTGAAGGTAGTTGGTATATCTACCAAGGCCCTTGCTTTTTAACCTGATAAAAACGTTGGCCATCAAATCGATAAAGCCCTGACCCGGCACCCCACCACATATTACCTTGCCGGTCTTGATACATGCTTTGCACACAACAATTGAGTCCATCTGCGGGGGTGAACACCTTAAATGCACTTGAATCTGAAACAGGTAGAGATGGGTCAAACCTGGTGGTACTGCCTCGGGCGGTAACCCAAATGATACCCGACTGCTCGATGTAGATGCCCCAAAATTCAGTTCCGCCTAATCCGTCTTTGGGCGTGTATTCCGTTAAAGTTTTGCCGTCGTATTTGCAAATGCCGTTTTTTGTAATAAACCACATATTTCCAGCTTGATCCTGTGCTATGCCTCCTGCATAGTTATCTCCCCAGCCTTCTTTTTCTCCAATATTGGTTATGGTTTTGCCGCCTGCCGTGAGCGAAGCCGAAGGGTTGTAGCGAAAAACACCTTTATTCGAAGAAGCAAACCAAATGTTTCCACTCCGGTCTTCCATGATGCCTGCAACATTGAGCGGAGGAAGTTCTGGAAACAAGGAAAAACTTGGCTCTCCTTTGCTATCCGCAATGGGGTCATACCTGAAAACGCCACCATGGGTGCCGACCCAAATGGTACCCATTCTGTCTACAAGGATGCTTTTGCGGCTTATATCTATGTGGCTCAGACCATCTTTTTGGTTGTAATTTCTAAAGGTTTTGCCATCATATTTATAAACGCCCTGGTCAGTCCCAAACCAAAGATTACCGTTTTTATCTTCATTAATAGAAAAAACAGAATTGCTGTAAAACCCATCAGGGTTAGAAAAGTAGGTTAGGGTTTTTACATCATACCTCACTACCCCTTCGGCTATGGTACCAAACCATAAATTCCCTTTCGAATCCTGAAAAATACTGCGGATGTATTGACTGACCAAGGTCGTATCAAAATCGGGGGCCAAAGCGGCAGACTTAAAGTTTTTGACCACAGTTGGGCCTGGTGCGGAAAGAATAAGGTCTCTAGCGGTATTGGTCTTTACTTGGCCCTTACAGGCAGTAAAAATGGTTAAAAAGCTACAAAGCAATAGGTTGTTCAGTGCCATAGTTGTTTTTTTCGCTTCCAAAGATATTGGCGTTCAACTATCCTGAAGTTTTTCAATTGTAAAAAGAAGTAACAGAGATGTAAATGTTTACAAAACCACCGAAAGCTTGGTCAATCAGGACTGCATTACCAGGACGATGCGCGCCTAATACAAATTTGTCTTTTCATCATTTTTAATCCGGTCATCCAATTCTTCGAAACTGATTTCCAGTTTTCCATGGTCAACCAGCACTTTCCCCAATGAGGGAACAGGACGTTCTTGGGTATCATCAAGGGTTCCCCATAAGTTGGATCGGATCATACATTTGGCACAATGCATAAAAGCCTCTTTTACCTGCACAATGATGGCAAAGGAGGGTGTTTTTCCTTGGCAGGACAATAGTTCCAAGACCTTTTCGTCCCGTACTATTTTGGCCTCACCGTTGACCCGTAAAGTTTCTTTGATTCCCGGGATTAAAAAGATCAGCCCGATGTTTGGGTTTTGAATGATGTTCCGTAAAGTATCCGCTTTACGGTTTCCGGGCCTATCCGGGATAGCAAGCAATTTATCGCTCAAAATTTTTACAAATCCAGCTGGATCCCCTTTGGGCGAAACATCAAAATTCCCGTGCAAATCCGAGGTTGCTATGGTGATAAATGGCGATTTGTCAATAAAACTTTTGCAATGCTGGTCAATGTAATTGATGGTTTTCCGGGTAACTATTTCGTTGGGATGCCCCATGATTTCACGAAGTTCTTCCTCGGAAGTGATGACTTGTTCGAATAGCAGTTCCATGAGTTTATTGGTTTAGCCACAGCAATACCGTTAGCTGAGTCTTGCCATGGCAAATCTAGTTCATTTGAGTTCTGAAAGGATCAGTTTTTTCTGAGTCAAGGTATTCTTCATTGCTTTTTCCCTTACTTTGGGGTCATCGCTGTGGATCAATTCAAAATACTCCGTTGGCACAACTTGCCAAGACAATCCATATTTGTCCTTACACCATCCACAAGATCCTTCTTCACCACCATTGGCAGTAAGCGCTTCCCAGTAATAATCCGTTTCAGCCTGGTCTTTTGTGTTGATAACAAAAGAAACCGCTTCATTAAATTTGAACAGTGGGCCTGCTGCTAATATACTAAACTCCATTCCTGCTATTTCAATCACGGCAGTTTCGAAACCTGCATCATTTCCACTTTCCTCGCTATCGAACTTGCGAAAATCTTTCAACTTACCATCTTTAAAAATGGATAAGTAGTAGTCTGCCACCGCTTTGGCATCTTTCTCCACCCACAAATAGGGGGTGATTTTTTGAATTGGACTAGGCATTGTTTCGGTTTTTTTGTTATTTGAACAAGATGTCGCGAAGGTTGATCCTACAACTATAGTTACAGTCCAAAAGATAATTTTAAGCTTCTTCATTTTTTAAGGTTGTTAATACGTCTATCAATTGGTTTAACGTCACTGTAAATCCTTCTTTGAAGCCCATTTCAATCATCTTCTCCATACGTTCAAGAGATTCATTGAAAATCGTAACACGTAGTGTGGTCTTTCCGTTCTGTTCGCTAAAGGTGTAATCCCAATCAGAACCCGGCAATTGAGGGTTTTCATCTTGGTCTGCAAAAGCATTGAACAGTTTGAAGTTGGTTTTTGGGCTGATGGAAGTGTATTTCTGAATGGCCCAAAGTTCCTGTCCTTCGGGACTTACCATCGCATAAAACCTTCGTCCGCCCACTTCGAAATTCATATGTTTTGTTCTTGATGTCCAAGGTTTAGGTGCCACCCATTGGTCAAGGATTTCGGCTTTGGTAAATGCATCCCATACCAGGGATAGTTCGGCGTCAAATTCTCTGGTGATGTATACCGTTTTTGCTGCTTTGTCCACGGTAAAATCAAATAGCAAATCGTTGGTCATTTTTTCTGATTTTTTAGATTTAACAATACTTCGTCGAGTTGATTGAATTGAGCTTCCCAAAGCTTCCTGAATTGGGCCAACCAATGGTCAATTTCTTGCATTTTCTGGGGATTGAGGTGGTAGTAAATTTCTCGGCCAGACTGCTCCGCTTTAATCAATTCACATTCATGTAGTACCTTTATGTGTTTTGATACGGCTTGCCGGGTCATGTCAAATTTTTCCGCTAGGACATTTGGCGTTAATGCCTGGATGGCAATTAAAGTCAAAATGGCCCGGCGGGTTGGGTCTGCTATGGCCTGGAATATGTCTTGCTTCATGGGTGTACATTTTAAAGGCGCAACTCTCAGGTTGCAAATATATGTGCAACTTTTGAGTTGCGCAAATTTGAGGGCAATTATTTTTGTGGAATGGTGGTGGAAAGTTTGGAGGAGAATTTTTGGTTCGGTTTTAAGATTTTTCTTAAGTTTTTAAAGCTCCCCTAAATCCAATTAATCTTTTTCAGCAGTAGTTCCCGATGCCGTTTGCTCAATGGAACTTGATGCTGATTGATTTGAATAAAGCTGTCTTGCAAATCAATATTGGCGATTTTGCTGGCGTTGACAACATAACTGCGATGTATCTGGATGAAGGAAGAAGCAGGCAACAGGCCACTCAAATCCTGTAAGCTCAAGCGGACCAGAAATTTTTTAACTTCCGTGCAAATCTGACAATAGCGCCCATCCGCTTCGATAAAAAGGATGTCTTCAACGGCAATTTTTTCCAGTTTCTGGCGCACTTTGATGAAGAGATGATTTTTAAACACCATGTCATTGTCCCAATCTTCCTCTCCGGGTTGGGCCAGGTTGCGGATGGTCAGTTCAATGGTGCGTTGGAGTTGCAGATCGCTGAATGGTTTGGTGAGAAAATGAATGGGGTTGGTACGTGCTGCACGTTTGAAGGTCAGGTCATCTTGTAAGGAGGTGATAAAAATAATCGGGATGTCAAAACACTGCTGGATTTGTGCAGCGAGCTCTATCCCATCGTATTGCCCCTGGATGTGGATGTCCATCAAAATGAAGTCAGGAGGGGTTTTTTCAATAATTTTAAGGGCATCGGTGCTATTGTCCACGATGCCAAGCAACTCGTATTCCAGTTTTTCGACCAGCATTTCCAGCCGATCAGCATACAGTTCTTCATCTTCAACGATGAGTATCTTCATGGCTTTGGGATTAAGACTAGCGGGAGTGATACGGTAAAACTCGATCCCTCATTGAGTTTGCTTACTACCAGTACTTTCCCTTTGTTCAAGGCGACCAATTCTTTTACCAGCATCAAGCCCAGGCCAGTTCCCTTTTCCCCTGCTGTTCCTTTTTCACTGGATTTATCAATGCTGAACAACTTTTCGAGTTTTTCGGCAGCAATGCCCGTCCCGGTGTCATTGATGTGGATACAAACCTTATCACCAGCTAGCTCCGTGCTGACGGAAACCTTTCCACCCGCAGGTGTAAACTTGATCGCATTGCTCAGCAAATTCCGCAAAATAGCCTGTAAAGTATTGGCATCTGCATAAACGTTTAGGTCTTTCGCGATATGATTTTCGAGCGCCACGTTTTTTGCTTGTGCATTGGCTTGAAATAGATCAAGCACCTCGTTCGCAATTCGCGCTATGCTGATGGATTGAGGGCGATAAGGAACAATGCCTTGTTGGAGCAAAGCCCAACTGAGCAAGTTGTCGAGCAAGTTATTGAGCTGGCGCGTGGTTTTATCCACCCGATCGGCCAGGCGCTCCAACTTATCGATTCGTTGTTGTTTTACATAAAAAGCCATTTGTTCCCCTACCGCTTCCAGGGCTACCATGGGGCTTCGGATATCGTGAGCGATGATGCCGAAAAATTTGTCTTTGGTGCTGTTGAGCTGTTGGAGTTGAAAGTTTTGGCCTTTGAGTTGGTGCTGAGCTTTGCGCAATTGAAGCAACAAATATCCCCCAATCAGGATGATGCCCAAAAAGGCCAGTGCCAGTGCCAGGTACAGCTGATTTCGACTATTGAGTAAGGTAGCTTCTCGTTCGGCCTGCTCTTTTTGCTTTTGATAATCGACTATGTTTTGGCGAACTTGTTCTTGCTTCAGCATTGCCTGGGCATTGTTCGTGTAAATGCTATCGTGCAAGAGGTGGAATTTTTTGAATTGTTGGAGTGCAGCTGCATAATCCCCCCTTTGTTCGCTGATTTGGCTTTGTAATTCCTCAACGAGTTGTTGCTGCTCCAAGCTTCCTTTCTCTACTGAAGCCATTGCTGCATCGGCATACAGCTTGGCAGAATCCAATTGATTCATACTCAGAAAAGCTCGGCTAATCCCCATCCGGTCCCCAATGAGCAGTTGTTGTTGCTTAAAATGTTGATCAAGGGCCAAAGCTCTACGGTAATGGATTAGAGCCTGTGGGTATTTTTTTTGTCTCATCAATACACTACCCATCCCAAAAAGGAGGATGGACAATGAGAAGGAATCCTTGAGTTTGGCATTGAGTGAAGCTGCTTTCTGGTAATATTGCAGTGCCTGATCGTGATGGCTTAAGGCGGTAGCAGTTTGCCCAAGTCGTTGGTAGACATACAAGATTCCTATCGTATCTGCGAGTGATTTTCTGATGGACAGGGCTCTTTGCAAGTATTGTTCAGCCATCTGGTAATCCTTCAGGCGATAAAAAGTGGATCCCAATTCCACCACAGTATTGGCCAAGAAAAGCAAGGACTGTTTTTTTTCATAAAAGAGAATGGCTTTTTTATAGTGGTCGATGGCCTGTGCAAAGTCACCCATTGCAATGGAATTGGTAGCCATTTCTTCATGGGCCCAAGTCTCAATATTGCTCAACTGATACTTTTGAGCCAAAGCCAGGGGTTCTTGCGTCAACTTTAAAGCCTGTTGAAATTTGCCCTGCTTGTAATACTCCCTGGATAGGTAAAGCAATACTTGAACCTTATTGAGTAGCCCACCATCGGCATCCATAGCACTGGGACGGCCCAGCTCTGGCACGATAAACGGATGGGTTTTTACCCGAGCAAAATGATAAAGCGCTTTTTTGAAATGCTGGAAGGTTTTTGCTGAATCACCAGCAATGGAATAAGCCATGCCCAGCACTTTGTGGATGTTCCCGATGTGTTTATCGGGTACCGTTTTGTCTACTTTTTGCAAAGCCTCTTCTAAAATCTTGATCGCTTTACTGTAATCATTGTGCCGGTAGAGCTGCTGCTCCGCCAAATGGTAAATGGCAAAAGCCTCTACACTTTTTGAACGAATCGAGCGGGCAATTTTCAAAGCCTCTTCGACATAGTTAGAATCTGAATTAGAGCCGGAATTATTTTGGACTTGCTCCAAAAACAACAAAGCCATGGCTTGGCCAGCCCGGTATTTATGTTTTGTGGACAGGTTTAAGGTTTGTAAGGCATATTGCTTGGTTTTTTTTAGATCCGACACAACCATTGAAGCACGGCTCAGCCCTAATAAAACATCAATTTTTTGAATGGGATTTTTGATGGCCGGAAGGATAGGTGCAAGACTATCGATCAAATGTTGTTGGGTATACCCATGCAATAAGGAAGAAAAGAAGAAAAAGGCAAGCATGCTAATCCTTTTCATAAAATCATCGGCTTAGGTGTTTTCAAAATTACGAAAAGTCATGCAAAAACCTAATGTACCCTCAAGCCTTGTCTAAATTTCTGCAACCAAAATATTCCCGTTCATACCCAAGATGTGCACCATTCGAGTACAATTTCGTCCCTGCAAAAGGAATACACTGCAATTTTATCTCCAGAAACACGGGTGTGTTGTTCTATCCTAGGTTTCGAGAACCTGCTTTAACTTCATTACAACTCTAAAACCATGTTAGTAATCACTAAAACTTATCAACCGATTTTACCCAAAACCAATTGGACACTAATCATTGGGTTATTTATCATGAATTTTCAGCTCGCTGCTCAAGGCAATATCGAGTTGTACAATCGTTTTCAAAAAGGCTCACTACAACCTGAAAACGGGAAACTAGTTTTTAAAGCCCAAGGAAACAACAATGTTTGGATGATTGAAAACATTGCCAACAGTAATGATGTGCGAATCAAACATGTGCCTACGGGGGGATACCTCCACGCAGAAACAGATGCTAAGTTTCCAGCCATCGGTGCAATTCAGCCTGGTTGGTATAGCGCAATGTGGACCATAGAGGTCGATGACGAAGGATATTACCGTATTAAAAACAAGTGGCGGAATACTTATTTGCATACCGAGAATACGGTACTTGAAATGGGAAACGTTTCACCCAATTTTTGGAGTTCTCATTGGCTTTATGTATCACCAATGGTGGCCAATGGAAGGGTTAGTGCCCGCCCGCCTACAGGAAGATTAAAAATAAGGGGTGTATACATTGTTCCTTCTGACCAGCAGGAGAAGCCAAAAGCCAAAGAGGCTATCGCAGCGTGTCTGGGTATCATGCAACTCCATTATTTGAAACAACTTGGCGTTACGTTTGAGTACGAACCCGAAGTGGCTGTCATTTACTCCAACCATGATACCAAAGCCACTGCCACAATGGAGATTGCATTGGAACTCTGTAAAAAAACACTTGGTTCGGAGTATGAATCAAACAAAAATCTCATGTTTACAGTAGTTGAGGGATGCCCGGGTGCTGCGGCTTTGGGTACACCTGGAGCCACCAGAATACAACAGGGATTCTGGGGCAATGTGTACAATGCATTCATCAATGACCAGTCAAAACTTGCCAGTACCCTCCCCGCCTGGTCCCATGAATTGGGGCATGCTTTTGGGCTTAATCACACCGGTGAAACGACCAAAGATTGTATGTTGAAAAACTACAAGGTAGATATGGGTTCCCTTACATCTTTATTGATGTGGCAACTCAAAGCCTTCCCCACTGTGTACGAATATCCTTTCCATAAAGATGAAATCAAGATGTTGTTGGATTCTACTTATTGCCAAAATTGCCTGATCCCCAGAGGGAACCGACCAGCGGCGGTACGTTATCTTCGCTCCACAACATTGCAGGCAAACAATACTGCCCGCCTCCCTGGCGAGACCTCTGGGTCGAGTGCAAATTGTGGCTGTGCACCCCAAACTTTTCGCAGTGTAAGTGACCACACCTGGGTGGAATTTAGACTTCCTCAAGGGAATGCCAATCAAACGATCAGTATCCCTGGTGGTGCACACAACAAATATGTTTTCCCTAAATGCAATCGCGTTTGGTGGGATAACCTCAGCTTCACTTGCAATACCAAGACCTGCCAATGGGAACGTACAACCGGGAAATGGGATGCAGATGCGTTATGCCATGGCACTCCGGGTAATAGCCCTTATGTGTTTGTAGGGGAAAAATAAAAAATGTTACCTCCCCTGGGTTATCCATCAAAGTTGGCCCAGGGGAAACCAATCACTCATCTATTGATTAAGGGTTTGCAGCACAGTGACTCCAAAAAATGCCAAGCATCAGTTATATTTGTTGACATCATCATCAACATTCAATCCTTATTCAATGAAAAAAATCATTCTCTGCATCATTTTAGGCACAGCAATGTTGCTTGGCTGCGCGCCCAAAACCGACCCAAAACCGGATATGAACATATCCTTGGCACAGTGGTCCTTACACAAAAGTTTCTTTGGTGACGCCCTCAATGGCGACTGGGCAGCCTTTGGAAGGCTTTTAATGTCAAATCCAGATTCCCTGCTGCAAGGAAAACTCAATCCTGACGATTTCCCCAAAATAGCGGCTGGTTACGGCGTAAACACCATCGAGCTGGTCAATACCTTTTACTTCTCAAAAGCCAAAGACATGGCCTATTGGGAAGGTTTCAAAAAGAGATGTGATGAAGCCGGTGTGAAAGTGGGGCTGATCATGTGCGATGCCTTGGGCGACCTGGGCAATGCGGACTCCGTAGCCAGGCAAAAAGCGGTAGAAAACCATTACGATTGGGTGAAAATAGCCAAGTATTTAGGAGCCCCCACCATCAGGGTAAATGCAGCGGGAACTGGCACCCCAGAAGAGGTGGCTAAAAACGCTGCCGATGGGCTTAAAAAACTGGGCGAGTATGGCGCAAAAGAAGGCATAAATGTAGTGGTTGAAAACCATGGTGGCTATTCCTCGGACGGCTCATGGTTGGCTGGCGTCATGAAAACCGTAAACCTGGAGAACGTAGGGACCTTGCCCGATTTTGGCAATTTCTGTATTGAAAGAGGCCCCGACGGTTGCCTGAAAGAATACGACCGCTACAAAGGCATCGCGGAACTGATGCCCTACGCAAAAGGGGTAAGTGCCAAAACCCACGTTTTCGACAAGGATGGGAATGAAGCAGAAATGGATTATGCCCGAATCCTGAAAATTGTAAAAGACGCAGGCTTTAAAGGCAATATCGGCATTGAGTTTGAAGGCACGGAAATATCAGAAGACGAAGGAATAAAAGCGACCAAGGCCTTGATTGAGAAGGTTTTGAAGTAAGTTTTTAGGTTGATTCACTTACCCATAAACGTTTCATTCAAATCCCGGACTGTCTGGTCGTAGCCGACGCTGCGACCAGACTCAGTCGAGTAACTGTAGTACTATACTCTTCGGTATGCTGTACCGATGACAAGTAAAATAAAGCCAATTAGCAGCATTTCATAGTTATACTTTGACAATACATCTATTCGGATGTAATGTCCCAAAATGCCTAAAAAGCCAATGATGAGGGCAACGATCCAAAGTGTTTGGTTGGGTGCACTGGGCATAAATTTTTTCTTTGCCATAGTTATTCGATTTAATTAAAATTGAATGATTTATACGGAAATATGTGCACTTTTCGCACCCGTCTGTTAAAGGTAGACCAAATAAGACTAAATCTCCAATTAGCTGCAATTTTAGTTAAGCAATGCTACTTTTCAATTAAAGTAACCGGCCCCAATAAGCCCGCAGTCTGAATCCTGAACGGTTCATCTCCGCCGGGCCAAATTTCTGAAGTCATGTAAGACTGATTCGTTTTGCAGAACCGATCTTTCGGGTCCAGTAGCATATCACCCGTAAGTCGGTTGATCCATAAATTCACAATCTCTATTTTGAGGTCATTTGTACCGGGCTGCACCAATTGACTGATGTCTACCAGGTAGGGTTTTTTCCATAAGATTCCTGCAGATTTCCCATTTACAAAAACCTCGGCCACATCCTGGAGATCTCCCAGGTTAAGTAGGATTGTTTTTTTGCCCGCTCCAGCGCCAAGCTTGAAAGAATTGTGATAAACCGCCGTTCCGGAGAAGTATTTTATCCCAGTATTTTCGGACGCTGTCCAGGAAATCAATTGGTCGAAAACGACCGAGGCTGGAGCACCCCAATTGGGTGGAAAATTGACCTTCCAGGGCCCGGAAATGCTTGTTTCCACAGCCCCTTTTTTGAAGTCGCTAAGGGCTGGCAATTTGCTTCGTTTGGTATTGTTAAAAACGACAAAGGTGGAACCGTGGGGAGGAAGTTCGATTTCGAAACTTGTCGTCCGTTTCGCCTGGGTATAAGTTGCGACCCGGGAAATGACACCTGTTGATGGATCCCATATTTCCGGGTATTTCCCTTTTACCCTGAATTGGCCTATCGCGTTTACGGTCTTTTCACTTTCATTGCTCAAAAAATAAATTTCTCCCATTTCGGTAGTCCTATGGATGTAATCGATTGGCGAGGTTCCGGTAAAACTAAAATCGGGCTCAATGGATTTTTTACTCAAAACCTGATCCGCGGCAAGGCCCCAGATTATCTTGCCTTTCCCATAGGTATGTTCAACAATTTTTTGGCCATCGGAGGCTCCCCATAACTCCGCAGCGAGTCGATTCAGGGTACTATTTTTCTTTTCCCAATCTTTCAAACCAGGAACTGTTTCTGGTCGCGGCCCAACCACAGTAGCCCCTGCTTTTACGAGTTTCATTATTTTTTCCAGCACTTCCATGGTCATCTGCACCTGATCGGGTAACATCAAGATGGAATAACTCATGCCATCGGGCAAAACCAATCGGCCATCCTTAACCGACATCCTATTGAGAATGACATCGCTGTTTACCACATCAAAATCATAACCATTGCTTAGCCCTTTGAGGCGGGGTTTTTCAGGAACGTCATGAAAAAACGGGAAGAAATTTGGGGTCTGGTCACCGTAATAGTAGCAGGCATCGGCCACAAATAATCCTTGTTGCAACAAATAGCTGCACCGCGACAGGTAATCCATAAAGGGTTTAGACTTGGACCACCAGGTTGTACCCGGGTTCATATCATAACCAGCATGATAGGTTCTGCCCGGGAACCCGTCTTCCGGATTGGTACTGGCAAAAGTATGGAAGGTGATGTTGTTGAGGCCTTCACAAAAGGCCCGGTCTACTGCTTTTTTCAATGCAAAGGGCGAATCCTTCCATCTTCTCCAGGTGGTAAAAGACTCGGCATCCACAATTTTTTTTCCATAGATGTGGGCGGCACTTGATACCTCCTTGATCAAAAACATGTTGCGGTGCTGGATCCAGAATTCACCTCTTGGAACGGAGACGGCACCGAGGGCTTTTAAAGCGTCAACCGGACAGGTTTCCCAAACGGGTGGGCCGGGGCCGCCGGATTCAGAAACCAGCTCGGCGTGGTATTTCTTCAGGAATGCAGTGCCCGTTTGATAATGGCTGTAAATGAGCTGGTCGCTAACGGTTTCTTTAAAATCGTAAAGAAAGCGATCCGAACAATTGCGGATGTCCCATCCTGCCAGTACGGGTAAATACCGCTCCAAATCATAGCCCCGTCTTTCCTGGAAAATGGAGGGAAATAAGTCAGTCCATGGCGTGCCTTCAGCAAGTTCCATGCTGTCGAATTCAAAATAGCCCAGTCCAGCTTCGGAAGAATTTCCGGGCGTTACCCCAAGGCGATCCATAAAATATTGTAGATGCCTGATGGTCGCATTGGGGTCAAAAAAATCAATAAAAAGGCCATTCGAATTAGGGGAGGGGACAATCAAGCGCTGGCCATTATTGGAACAAACAAACCGAAGGATGGTCCATTTCCCCTCCGGGACAGTCCATTCCAATTTTCCGTTCTTAAAAAAGGGGGTAAGACTTTTTACTTGAGCAACGTCACTGATTTTCTTTTTTTCATCATAAGGAACTGCAAGTACTGAAACATCCTTGTAAAAAACCGGGGTATGTTGGTCTTTCATTGGACAGCCTTCCGGGAATTTTGGAAAGGGGAGGTCAAGGCTCAGTACCTGTGGTCCCGCTACATCCACCGCGGAGCAATAGAGATTCTTGGATGCCCAATCGGGCGTAACCCATGATCCGCCAGCGTTCCATCCGCTTGAGGCAACAATGCCAATGCTCATTTTTAATCTTTTGCCTTCTGCTATCGTATGTTTTATCAGGCGTACCGATTCGTCTCCCAGAAATTCTGCCCCGGCCGGAATAAAAGAAGGATTCCGGATGGCGGCCACATCCCAGATTTCCGCCCGATTCATTCCTTTGGATTTCATGGCTTCCAAATCTCGGGTAATCGAAGTGGTGCTCATGTTGCCATTCAACCAGCACCAAAAAGCACCTGGCCGATAGGACGAGGGGGGATTTACAAATTCATCGGATAGTTTTTGCGAAATTTCTACAGGTTCGAAGGATCTATTTTCTGGCAACCTGGAAATGGAGTAGCCAATCGTGAGTATGCTTAAAATGATGAAGTATTTCATAGGTATATTTTTTGCTTCCCCTAAGGGATCAAGCTCTAAGTTAACATTAAGGTAACTATTTAGCACCCATCCACCTGCGGTGGATTTTATATTCAATTTTTTTTACCACGAAGACACGAAGACACGAAGACACGAAGACACAACATTTTAGAGCTTAATGTCTTTGTGTCTTTGTGCCTTTGTGGTAAAAAATTCCGCCGCAGGCGGCTGCTAAATAGTTACACATTAAGGATCTATTTTGGCAATGATTGACCCATTGCTTTAATTTGTTCCGGGCCAATGCCACAACAACCTCCAATAATATCCGCGCCCAAATCCATCCATTCTTTTACCATGAGTTCACAGGAAGGCAGATCCGAAAGACCCGACCAGGTTTTACTTTCAACATGGTAGACGGCGCCTGAATTGGGATATACCACTATCCTTTTATTCCCTGATTTCGTTTTGATGGATTGAATTAATGGGGAAATAAACTCCGGGGAAGTACAGTTCACCCCAATGGCAAATACAGTCGGGTGATGGGCAAAATAAGCAGCACATTGCTCAATGGGGGTTCCATCACTGATGTGTTGACCATCCTTGCAGGAAAAGGATACCCAGGCGGGCTTTTTTACATTTTTTAAAATTTCTGCTAGCACCTTAGCCTCGTGAAACCCAGGAATGGTTTCACAAGCAAGCAGATCTGCCGTCGAATCATTGAGCAAATTGATTCGTGGTTGATGAAAGTCCCACAACTCTTGATCAGAGATAAGGTAATCGCCACGATATTCAGAGCCATCGGCTAGATAGGCTCCGTAAGGACCAATGCTGGCCGCAATCAAAGGTTTTGAAGCATGTGGGTTTAATGACAGGAAACGGCTTCTGGCTTCCTCTGCCAATTGAACTGATTTAAGTATCAATTCTTTGGCCGAATCTTCGTCATAACCAATCGCCATAAACCCGGGTAGGGTAGCCTGATAACTGGAAGTAATGATGCATCCAGCTCCAGCTTCAAGATAAGCGAGATGCGCAAGTATGATTGCTTCCGGATTGGATTCCAGCAATTTCGCACTCCACAATTTTTGATTGAGATCGCAGCCTTGCCTTTCCAGTTCATTGGAGAGACCGCCGTCTAGGAGGAGTGGGTAAGTGAGGGTCATTTTTTAATCGAAGTTAAGAAAACCGGGCTTTTTTCAGCAGTTTTGATTGGTTCATTGCTGGTTATTTTGCCAAATTGAGGTAAAAAATGTGGAATTTGGCAAGTCTCAATTTTATAGTCTGCCAAATCTGGGTTATTTTCATCGATTTGGCAAGGTATAAAATTGAAGCTTGCCAAATTTTTGGCTAAAAAATTAGGTGTATTTTTGTAACTATTGGAATGTCGTATGCTGAACTATGGTCTATATCGGGCGGAATGCTTGGAGATTTACCTAGATTCCGCCCGATAAATTTTGAATGTTGGGCGAAATCTTCTGTTTTTACCCCACATTTCGCCCAAAAAACCATCACTATACCAGACATACTCATCGGTCGCAAGGAAGCATTTGATGATTGTGCTACTCAGCTCTTTTGGCATGGAGCACAATAAGCATAGCCTTGGATTGATTGAAAAAATCTTGACGCTGGATGATTTGTTTTGAGGGAGAATACTCTTCTTTTTGTTGGATTGTCGGTATGAAAAAAGTGTCATTGAAAATTCGAATAGCAATGATGTGGTGTCGTGTTGATGCGGTTGCCACCAACAGTTTTGCAGCTTTGCGTTCGGGCGGGATTTTTAGCACTAAACTCGATACGAAGAACTGAAGTTCAAATATAGCAAAAGGCGTCAGACGAAGTACTGAATCCCGTCTGACGCAAAACTGCTGTTAGGTGCTCTGTATTAACCCGGTGAGTGGAGCCCTACCTTGTTGCCTTCTGTGTCGATAAAAAGTGCAATAAAGCCGTTGTCACCAATAGCAGTTTTCGGTAGAATAACTGTTCCACCGGCACTTTCTACTCTGCCTAATGGAACTGCAAGGTCATTTCCGCCATCTAAGTAAACCGTTGTGCCAGTCATTGCTGGAACAAAGTTTTCACCGCTAGCAATTGCTCCGCCAAACCCACCTTTTTCTGGATCAGACGGTAAATATGCATATTGCCTATTAGGGTCGTCATGAATTTGAGCATCTAGCACTGTAGCATAAAATGCTTTTGCTCTAGGGAAATCTGTTGCCGGGATTTCAAACCAGTTTAGCGTATTTACCATGATTATTAAAGTTTATATGTTTTTTTGGTCGTCAAGGAATTAGCACAATTTTACCTGTAGTTTGCCTATTTTCCATTTGTTTCGCTGCTTCGTTGAGCATCTTGATAGTGCTGCCCATCATCTGGCCAACTACTGTGCGTAGCGGTACCTCTCCTGCCGGAGTTGCTACCAGCTTTACAATGGCTTCAGCAACCTGGCTGGGTTTATATGTGCTATTTCGCCAATACCACTTCTACGAGTATGTTTCCGCGGGTGGCATTAGAATAGGGGCATATCTGATGCGCCTTTTCTGCGAGCTCTTGTGCCAGGGCATGTTCTACACCTGGTATCTCTACTTCAAGTCTCACTGCAAGGCCAAAACCGCCCTCTGGCGTTTTACCAATGCTCACGTGTGAATGCACTTTTGTAGTACCAGTTTTAACTTTAGCATTTCCGATTACCACGTTCAAGGCTCCACCGAAACAGGCCGCATAACCGGCTGCAAATAGTTGCTCCGGGTTGGTATAGGGGCCCCCCGGGCCTCCAAATTCTTTAGGTATCCGCACCTGGAGGTCAAGTACATTGTCAGATGAGCTTACATGTCCTTCTCTGCCTCCGCTGGCAGTTGCCGATGCTGTGTAAATTTTTTCAATAGTTGTCATGGTGTTGTAGGGTTTTAAGTTGTATGTTTTTTGTGTTTCTCATCGTGGCATAAACCGTATGCCCATTTTTGGCAAGTAGTTTGGCGGTGAGGTTGCCAAAGCCAGTACTTGCTCCTGTGATTAAAATGATTTTGCTTGACATGTTCATTACTTTGTTTTAAACTTGTAGTACAAATGTTCGGAGTTAAAACAAAAAAAACAAGTAGGACATTTAAAATGTGTAAGTATGAAAAACAATACTAAAATTGATAATCAAGAAGTTAAAAACAAAAAAAGTTTTGTTTTTGATGAAGAATCTTGTCCCGTAACTGCCACGATGCAAGTTTTGGGTGGAAAGTGGAAGCCCATTCTCATCAATGCCATTTATCTAACCGCGCCTGCAAGGTTTGGAGAATTGAAGCGAAGTGTAAAAGGAATCACTCAATCGATGCTTACTCAGCAGTTGAGAGAATTAGAAGATGATGGGATTATTAGCAGGAAAATCTATGCTGAAATTCCGCCAAGAGTGGAATACACATTAACCGAGTTTGGGCTTACGTTGTCGCCAATAATGCTATCAATGGCAAAGTGGGGAAAAGAATATAGAATAAATAAGCAAAAGGCGTGAAAAACGTCAGCCCAACATTTGCACAAATGCCCAATAGAATTATAAATGCTGAGTTTACAACGCTCGGCCCACTATTGTCAATACGATGTTAGCGGCTGCCTTTATTGTCTTTTCGTTCATATCCTTATATCTCAAACCACGCTTTTTGAGGTCTGCTTTTTGGGTAACCGTTTTCAGTGCGAAACTTTTTTCGTTCTGCAGTAAAGTCCCACCACGTTTTTTTTGTGTCATTTGTGTTTGCAAAATTCACGATTAATCTAAATTGGTCTTCTACGCAAGGGTCAATCCAATAACCTTTTTTCTGTTCGTATTCGTCTGTCAGTTTAGCACCGTCTTTTTGTTTTAGTTCGTTGAGTGAATAATAACCTAAAAACACAAGGTCTTCAGCAAACTTAATTCCGATTGATGGTACGGTTTGGAATTCTGCCAACGCATGAATTTCTTTTGCTCGTTCGGTTGTAGCGTCTAACAAGACTTCCAATTCGTCAATTGCGAAGTCAAGAATGTCAGCAATTTTGATTTTGTTCTTTCTCAAGTTTGCTTTTTCAACATCCGTTAGTGGAAGTTTTATGTTGGTTTTATTTTTCATCTTCGGCAAAAATCAGCAAATAACCGTTATTGTTTTATATTGAAACGCTGTCGCGCCATAAAATGTTTGATTGATAAATGCCATTACCACAAAACTGTCTGCGGAGCATGCCCCCTATTGCAAATCTACTGTTAACAGCTTGTTGTTTTTGTTCCCTATTGCCTGTTGTTGCAAATTTTGTTAGGCTGTTTTAGGCTATCGTTTCTAGTCCGAATAATTAATAAATTTTTTCCCATCGAAAAGGTAGAGCCCCGTTTGTCTCGTACCCACCCAAATGTTTCCAGTTTTATCTTCCAAAATTGCCCAAATCCAGGGATTGATTAGGCCATCTTGAAAACTGGTGAATGATTTTCCATCGTAACGGGAAAGGCCACCAACGCCGCCAAGCCAAATGATTCCTTTTTTATCCTCAATGATTTTAGCCACTAAACCGGTACCTGATAAACCATCACTTTTAGTAAAACTTGTAAAGGTTTTTCCATCATAACGGTAGGCTCCGGCCCAATTGCTGAACCAAATATTTCCGTTTTTGTCTTGCAATTGAGGCCAAGCCCAATTGTGACTAACGATTCTATCCTTTTCGAATCTAACCGACTCGTTTACAATCGTTAGTTCTGGTAGTTTAAAGTTGCTTATGGTTTTACCATCGTAACGAAAAACACCAGCGTTGGTTCGTCCACCCAACCAAATGTTACCGGCGTTATCTTCTAAAATACGTTCCACCTTATCGTTACTGCCTAAAAAGCAATTTGCGGCCTCATCAATGATAAACAGCGTAAAAAATTTGCCATCGTAGGTATAAACACCATCTATGGTCACGAACCATAGTTTTCCACTTTTTGCTTGCAGCATACTGTATACCCAATGCGAGTTGCGGTGGGATTGATTCTTGTTGGGAGGTAGGTCCTTAGGTAAAGGAATCTGGATTTCGGTAAATGGTTTACCACCTGTCTTGATGTGCATCGAAGGGTCGTAAAGGCAAAGCCCCGCATAAGTACCTATCCAAATTTTGCCATCCTTATCTTCCAAAAGACAAGAAATATTATTGCTGTTTAGCCCATCGTCCACTACAAATTGACGAAATGATTTCCCGTCATACTTATAAAGCCCATTCTCTGAGGTTCCGAACCAAAGGTTACCTGCTTTGTCCTGTAGGCCACATTGGACATTGCCATTTCCTAGGTTTTTTCCAAGTTTTGGATGTCCCTTTTCTTTTGGGAAGCCTGGTTTGTTCTGTCCGCCACAGGAAGTGTGAAAAACAAACACCAGAAACAAAGCATATACGTGTGCGTATTTCATGATTTTTTTATTGATTTTATAGTGAAAGTATCCCGCTTGCCTTTTTGATGGCCGAAGGGTCAAACCCTGCATTGCGGAAATAATCAAAATCATCTTTCAAACTTTTGCTTAACTCGCTCCCAGTTTGCCCCGACTTTAAATATTGTCGATAGAGCTCGATCGCTTTGGTGACATCGCCTTTAAAGAGATAGGAGTGAGCCAGGTTTTTTACCAGCGAGGAGTCTGAAGGTTCGTTGGTCAAACCCTTCGATAAAAAGCCAATCGCTTTGTCGTAATTTTTAGTTTCGAGCAAATGACGACCGAGTGAACCCGATTGCCCGGGTCTCGGGTTCAGTGCATCTAAAGTGCTTATCCTTTGTCCAGTTGCACGCAGCCGGCCATTAATCGTATTCGTATAACCACTTACTGTCCCGGTGCTATCGAAAGTAAACGTCTTGGTGCCCCTTAATTCGAGGTTGCGAAAATCGCTTGACGACGTAAAATACATTTTGCTCTTGAGGCCATCGGTCCAGAAGTAAAGCCCGTCTTTTTCTTTGGTTATTTCTGACAACCATCCGTCTACTATGTATTCGCCGATGTATTTCGAGGTGATCGTGTCGTTTACAGGTACAGTGGTTATTTGTTCAGGTTTTTCGAAACCAGCCCAATTGTATACCAGCGCTATGCTGTTGAGCAACTCCAGTAAAACGGAACCATCTTCGGAATTCACAAACAACGCCACTCCTTTTCCATTGCTGAGTCCGGCAAGGAAATACCCCGTGAATCCCTCGTTACTCGCCGAATGAACGAAGTATAGCTCGCCATTCCTGTCTTGTAGGAAGGTGCCCATGGCAGCATCATCTTTATAGGGCATTACATGCAATTTTACCATTTCCTGGTTCAGCACCTTCGATGATTTTCCCTGGTAAGCCTGCTGTATTTCTACCAGGTATTTGCAGATGTCGCTTGGTGTAGTCCATAATCCGGCCGCAGCTTTTTCCGGATAGACAAAATACTTTCCCGGTACTTCATCGCCGTTGCTTTTGTACCCTGTTGCTAGATTTTTACCTTGGGCAATGGAAGGAGGCTGATTGTAAGAACTGTTGGTCATTCCCAAGGGCCGTAGCACTTGCTCATACATGTATTGCTCATAGCGTTGCTGCGTAATGTCGGTGACCATTTGCTGCGTGATCAGGGTGCCTCCGCCAGAATAGCGGACTTCCTTTCCGGGTTCTGTATATGAGCGTACAGGTTCTGTATTGGAAGGAGCGCGACCATCTAAAATATCTATAACTGACGCGATTGCACTATCTCGGTGGTAACCGGGGAAACCATGAACCCCCAAGCCTGCGGTGTGGCTGAGCAACTGGGCGGTGGTGATTTTTTTGTCATGGGATACCGTGTCGTACGGGAATTTCCAGTTGACCAGGTACTGATTGATGTCCTGGTAGAGGTCAAGCTTTCCCGCTTGTGCCAGCCTTAGGATACCAACGGCGTTCAATGACTTGCTGATCGATCCGGGCTCAAATAGGGTATTGGCAGTTACTTTCCGGCCTTCTTTTTTGTCCGCGTAACCATAGCCTTTGGCCCATACAACTTGGTAATTGTCGATAACGGCGACACTTAATCCCGCTACGTTGTAATGCTTCATCCTTTCAGCAAGGGAATACATTTTACCGTCGATGACCAGGCCACCCGATAGGCTGTTTTCTACCCGGGTGATCTGTTCGTTTACCGTTTTAGAATAAGGCTGTTGTGCGCTGACCGTAATAAGGCAATGGCACAAAAAGATTGCTAAACTAATTTTTCTCATATCGCATCAAAGTTCAAAGTTGATCCAGCGAAATTACTTTGATATCTTGCGGTGAGGGAATTTGGATTGTAAATAGAAATGTAACCTTTGTAAATAAAGTCTTGACATGATGCTTGATCTTCGAAATCACCTGTCTGGGAAAGATAAGTACCTGTTTGGATGCTTGCTACTTATGTTTATCGCTGTAATCTCTGTGGCTTTCATTATAGGAGGCAGCGACGATTTTGATATCGCCAGGAGGGAAATTTTACTCCGCCGAATCGGACATGAGATATTATTACAGTCCGGCGACAGTACATCACGTGTGCTTCCGGTAAAAAAAATGGCCGAAAATGAATACCAGCTCAGTTTTGAAAATGCTTTTACTTTTCAACCCGACTTGCTGGTGAATACTACCCAGCGTTTGTTAGCCAAAGACCCGCTTGCACATGATTATGTTGTTAACGTAGTTAACTGTGCCAATGCCAGTGTAACTTATGGATATGCGGTATCAAAAAACAAGAAAGATGATATTGTAACCTGTATCGGAAGAACGCAACCCATCGGATGTTACCTGATCAACATTAAATTTAAACCAAGGGGTATAATTGCAGCAAAGGATGGATATTTCCTAGGCGGGCTGTTGTTTTTAGGGCTTGTTGGGTTTGTTTTTTTGAGACCTGCCAAGCGGCGAAAGGCCTTACCCGACAGCCGGCACACTGATTTGTTCACTCTGGGATCCATGTCATTTGATGCGGAGAAGCGTAAGCTCATGATAAATGGAATGACCATCGACCTGACCAAAACTGAAACCCGGGTGCTACGCATTTTCGCCTTGTCTCCTAACGAAACGATCGAGCGAAGCCGGCTACAAAAAGAGATCTGGGAAAATGAAGGTGTTATCGTGGGCCGCAGCCTTGATGTATTCATATCAAAATTGAGAAAAAAACTGGAATTGGATCCGAATATCAAAATTGATGTTATTCGCGGCAAAGGGTATAAGCTTGAAATTGGCGCTTAAAACTTAAACCCAAAATCAAGCCCAGGTTGAATAAAGTAGTTAGGCCATTTTTGTTCTACTGCTTTAAAAGATGCTGGAACATTGGTTCTTACAGGCCAATAACTGATTCCAATAGCTGGTTCAAAAAAGAAGCGGTTCTTAAAAAACGTAAACTGGTAACCTAAATAGGTGTCCAGATATAAGGTGTAGCCATTTCCAATCTTTTTATTGTTCTCATCCAGGTATTTTTCAAAAGCATTCAATGCATAAATAGAGGTATAAACTCCTTTCCACCAAAACCTCTGGTATCCTATTTGAGGAGCAAGGATGCGTGCATGTCCTGGATAGTTTAGTCCAGGTGCATCAAAGGAAGGTCCAAAGGGGATACCTAATGGCCAGGCATAAATAGACCTTTTAAATCTAAATTGAACAACATCTTTAGGGGTTATTCTATACCCAGCATTTAATTGCACATACCCAGGGTTGTTTGTTTTATCAAAATTTCCTAAAAGCAATAATGTGCTCCCAACAAAAAACTTTCTGTAAGTACTGTCTTGTTTGGCATCTTGTGCTTTTGGTGCGTTAACTTGTAGCGTGCTTGCCATCATGAAAACAAAACCAATCAATAAAATGTGCTTTTGCATTTCTTTTCTTTTGATGTGAAACGATGCTGCAAAAGTGTATTGGTGAGCTCCAATAACTCGTTCACTTAAGTTAAGAAATGCGTTTTAGCTCTTTTTTTCAAGAATCCTAGCTCGTAGTCTACTTAATGATTGAGGTTTGATGCCTAAATAGCTCGCTAATTGGTGTTGTGGAACACGCTGAATCAGGTCCGGTCTTTTTTGTAGCAAGTTCAGGTATCGTTGTTCAGGTGAAGAAGTTTTAAACTCGTCAAAATTGATTTGTTGTTTGGCTAACAATTCTTCCGACAACATTCTACACATTAGTTCAAACTTTTGGAATTTACTGTTCACTTCTACTTCCATATCAGAATTGGAAACCAAAAGGATAGAGTCTTCTATACAGCTTACATAATATTCAGATGGAGTTTTGTTGATTACACAAGGGGGAGTCAAAGCATCCATTTCTGTGTAGAAGGCAGTCGTTTTTTCTTCTCCGTCGATGATGTAATAAGTCCGAATACAACCTTTAAGTACAAAGTAGCTTTCTTTCGATTTTTGTCCTTCTTTGAGTAAAGTCATCCCTTTCTTTACCGAGCGAAATAGGTCTAATGAAAGTATTGTGTTCTTCTCCTCTTCGGTCAGGGAAACGTATTTTGCGATAAAGTCGAATAGTATGTCTTGCATTGGTTGGTTGTTGTTACTGTCGCATAACTACAGCTTAAAAATGTCGGCTATACCCATCATTTCTGCCCGGTTGCACTTTTAAAGCCCGTGATGGTCTTTCCATCATAACGATACACGCCATCAAATGAGCCAAACCAAATAGTGCCATCATTGGCTTCAAAAACCCCAAAAAGGTTTAATGATTCTGGTATTTCAATTACCGTTGGCCTTTTATCAGATAATGACTTTTCATCAAAACGGTAAAGCGCCCATTTCCCATTAACACTTCCACTTCCCCAAATGTTACCACTTTTATCTTCGCAGAGAAAACGGATATTGTTTTCGGAGATATTTGTAAATGTACTGCCGTCATAACACCAAAGCCCATCGCCACCTAGCCATATGTTTCCTTTTTTATCTTCTATGATCGACCATACATTGGTAAAAACTCTTCCTTCTTTATCTGAAACAACGGTAAATATTTTTCCATCATAAATGAAGGCGCTGCTATTTGTACCAAACCATAATTTGCCCGTTTTGTCTTCAAAAATAGGGTTGACTCCATTAGAGCCGGAAGCAATATTCGGATAAGATTTTCCTGCACTAGCTTCAATTACCGTATTTCCTTCCATTATATAATTTCGAAACGATTTTCCTCCTGCCCTGAGTGACTTGTGCTGAGCGGAGCCGAAGTGAGCCGAAGGGCCGTAACGGCTTGCTCCTCCATTAGCCCCAAACCAAATATTGCCAGCTTTATCCTCATGAATAGAGGAAATATTATTGCTAACAAGCCCCTCCTTGGTTGTGAAATGCTGGAGGGATTTTCCATCGTAATAATAAACGCCAGCACCATAATTACCGAACCAAAAATTTTCATTTCTATCTTGTAAAACAGAAAAGAAGCGGTCTGGACCTAAGTTGCCTGTGATGTTGGTAAAAGTTTTTCCGTCGTAACGAATAATGCCCTCGTTTGAAGCAAGCCAAATGTTGCCTTGCTTATCTTGGATGATGGTGCGAACCGATGATGTAGGTCCGTAGGGGCTGATGAAGCCTTTGGACTTGCTGGGGTCTGTTGGTAGGATGGGATTCGTTTGCCCTTTGCAGAAAGTGCAAAAGATTAACATTAAGAATAAAGCATATAATTTTACGAGTTTTTTCATTTTTTAATTATTGAGCAAGTTTGTGGAAAAAAGTAAGTTTGATTGTCGATGCCGAAAAACTGTTGTCTTAGTTAAAGTCCAACAGGAATTGCTTTGTCAAACTTCCTATTCAAGTCTATTTGTTGGTGAATAAAGCCAGGCTGCTCATCCAAAATTAACGGCAATATTTAAGGATTTTACTCACCTCCTTTAGTCCAAGTCTCTCTGTTTAACGGCCAAGAAGCAAGGCTGGAGAATTGTTCAAGCGATACACTTGCGCCAGCGGGGGAAGTAATTTCATCAGACATAGGTTAGGTTTTTATTGTCTAAAAAGGTTTCTCCGTTCAGTCGGTATGCAACGAGTTTACCCCCTTTTGCAATGCTATAGTCTAAACAACAAATATTTTTCTTGTATAGTGATGGTTCTCCTTTAAGCCAATAATGTCCGAAAAATACTTTTTTGTCATTGTCTCGATAAAAGTCAAGTGATTTTAATTCGGACAATTCAATCGGTTGTTCAGGCAAATTGTCAATCGGTTCAACACTTATTGAGTTGTAAGTCATCGTAGATGGGTCTTCCCACCATTTTATTCTTATTTCAGTTCTCCTTGTTCCGTCCTTGTCGGTAAAGAAAAGTCCTTCCGGCATTTTCATTTCTTTTCCTTTCAAAGTTTGGTCTATGGCTTCATTCAATTTTGTTCCTTTTTTTACTGATTGATAAATAAGTTCGTCAGTCAACCGGTCATTGACTAATGTTTTCCTTAAATATTCGATGATGTTATTGTCCCAACAGGCGTGAACGGCTTTGAATTTGGTGGTTTCGTAGTACAGTGGCAATTCCTTAAACCATTCTAAATATTCTTCATATTCATTCTGTCGGTTTTGAAATTGTTTAAGTGTTTCATAGTGTTGAATGATGTTCTTAATTAAATGTTTTCTAAGGTGTCCGCCTTCGCTTTCTTGGAAATGAAAGCACAATGCGTTGTATTCGTGATTGCCCATTAAAGCAATGGCATTTTCATTGTCAACCATTGCCCTAACTATTTGAAGCGTTTCTCTAATTTTAGGCCCCCTGTCAATGTAGTCGCCAACAAACAATACTTTTCTGTCGGGATGAGCGTATGCTCCGTTGATTTTTGCATAACCCAATTTCAGAAGTAATTCTTCGAGTTTGTCTGCATGTCCATGAATGTCACCAATTAGGTCAATCATATTCTAGTTGTTTGTCTTTTTGGCTGTAGGTTTTATTCTCCATCAATGATAAATTCCATCGTTTTGTCAGCATGTTCCTTTCTTACAATTCCTTCAGCATATGGAATATTGTGTACACTATTGTATTTTGTTAGATAAGCTGAGTTTATTTTTTCAGTCATTAAGTCATTGTCTACTGGAACAAAAGCTTTGATTGGAAAAATATCATCTCCACACTTGATTTGCCCTTTTGGATTTTGCAAAAAAGTGTTGTACCAGCTTTTTTCTGCAAAGCCCCAGGAACGGGCAAAGATTCTATTTTCAACAACAACCATCCAAATGTCTAAAAAGCTGGGTCTGTCAAAACCTGCTTTAATTCCAATTCGGTTATTGTCATTTATGAATGCTATGGCAATTTCCTTGTTCATTTTGTTTGCTTTTTAAGTTTATGCAAACCTACGGTGAAAGAAAGAGCCTTAAAATGTTATTATTTACTTTGCTGTAGGATTTATTCCAATCGTCAATATTGTGATGTGTATTGATTTAGACAAGCGCTAAAGCATTCGTTTATTGAGCGCTCTAATAAGGCAATCTCGGTAAGTTTTGGCAACTGTAATTTTTAAATCATTTATACTTATTTGATTGTCTTCATAATATTCTACATTGATTAAGTTAACAATGTAAGAGTTGTGAACCCGCATGAATTCGTTGGGCAAACTTTTTATAAGGTCTTTCATTGATTTGTAGTAAATAAACCTTTTATTAAAAGTAGTGTAAATTTCTACGTAGTTTCCTGATCCTTTGATTATGGTTATGTTGTCAAAAAACAATTTAATGAATTTCTTGTCGGACTTTATAAAGGCAAATCCTCTTTGTTCCATTTCCACGCTTTAAAATTTAGGGTGGTTCGCTAAAATTACAGCCAAGGTGCTGCGGCTTTGCGAAGTTCTGAAAAAGAATGAAGCGGAGCGAGGATTTTTTCTGCTGGTTGAAGTCTTCTCCCTCTTTAACGGCCAGGAAGCAAGACTGGAGCATGGTCTGGAGGCGTGGGGATAATCGGAACAAGTCTGGAGAATTATTCAGGCGATACACCTGCACAAGCGGGGTGCTGCTGGCGGTTGTCAATTCACACCACTTTTCGATTTTCAGTGATCGCCTCAGCGTAAAGTGTCGAATTAAATGCCTGCAATTGTTCGGCAAGTTTTTCAATGAAAGGCTTGCCGAAAATTAAAAAATCATTTTTTTGATTTTCGCTTAGTCGTATTTCTCTCACTATTTCAGCGATTCCCCCCAAATAAACCCATAAATAAAACTCGTCTTTGTGTTTAGTTAATACCCAATACCAATCTTCCCAATAAACCAACTCTCCTTTGTTTCCTAAAAAGTCGAGGCTACTTTTTGTTACTTTAACCTTATTTTCTTTGTCGCTGACAAAGTCTATAAAAAAATATTTGTTTGATTTATCAAGCAGCGTCTCATCTATTATTTTTATGTCCTTGTCCGTTAGATTGTAGTCGAGTTTGATGTATTCAAAAAAATCGACTTTATCGCCAAATGTCAAACTTGCTTTATAAAAATGTAATTTCTCCTGCCAAACTCTCCAATCTCTGGTTTCTTTTGAAACCAACATTTTCTCGTCAAAAAAAATTAAGTCGAGCTTCATTTGTCAGTATGTTAGTGGTCGTTTTACGCTTGCAGACAACACAGAAATATGTGCACTTTTCGCGTCTGTTTGGTGAAGATAAACCAGGAACGCCTATTTAAGCACAAAGAACACAAAGCCAAGATGTTGACGGTACTTTATGCTCAACAATCCAGGCATATTGCCTCGTCAACGTCTCCCCCTTGTGTCCCTTGTGCTCTCCTTTGCGTCCTTTGTGCTAAATAATGTCGCTTATTGACTCTCCAGAAAAAACTACTTAAACAACACCTGCGCAAACATAAACAAATCATGCCGCCACACCGGCCAGGTATGCCCGCCCGCATATTCACTGTACTGGTACTTGACCCGCTGGTCCAAGTCGACCTCTTTAACGGCCAAGAAGCAATCGGAACAAGTCTGGAGACTTATTCCAGCGATTCGCTTGCGCTAGCAGGTGCTCAAATTTAAACAATGGCTATCGTTTATGTCTTAAACCGAAGTCACCATAAGCCTTTGGTAAAGCTCATAATATTTTTTTAATATGCGCCAGTATACTGGGCGGGCTTCAGGCGTAAACCCAAATAATGGATTTATTAAAACCCCAAGACTACGACGCAAACTTGAATCTCTTGATTTAAGAACGCGGTCAAATTCGGCTTTGAATTCTTCTTTTGTTGTTAGCCTAGTTTCACCATTTCGATTTTTTGTTGTTAGAAAAGTTTCAATCCGTTCTTTCAATTGTTCTGGTCTTAATCCCTGTAACCAAGTTTCTTGGGGCGTTATGTATCTTTGGTATCTCCAGCCGTCCACTTCAGGATGATAAATAAGCTTTGGATGTTCTGATGCTATTTCATAATGTTTAGTGGGAAGAGAGTAAACTTCCTTTAGAATATTCAAATGGAATTCATTACTAGGAGGTGCCAGCTGATAAAACGCCAATGGTGCAAAAAGATCATAAGCGATATCACGGATTGGTCCTCCTGTAGTTGGCAGCCAGTCAAATTTGTTGTTTGGTAGTTTAAGCAGAGATTGTGTTTCTGTACTTCTTAGTAGTTCAATTGTTTTGCATGCCTGTTTACAAAGTTCAATTATATCTGGCTTAGCTGGGTCGAGTGGCACATATTTGGCTAATTCGGCAAAAAGTTGCTGCGGCAAGTAGGTTAAGTCTGTATGCAAGTGATGATTGCTAAGAGAAGCAGCCCATCGCACAATTTCATCTACTGACCAATAAGTTGAAGCTATCTTAGCGTATTCTGGCAATTGCAGCGTTTGAATGCTATCAGAAACCATTAAGAAACATACTTGCTTATCGACAGAGCGGCTGAAACCTATCTCATATGGTACCCACCAAGAACCGCCAGTATTTTTACTAATTATACCCAATAAAACAGAAGAATGTCGCACACCACGTTCAATAGCATAAACCAGACCAGTTTCTCCAAGCATGCCAAGAGCTGCAGCATTTTGTAAATCTCTATCCTCTTCATCAAGCCAATAATGAACATCAAGTGCCGATAAAATGGACGCTATTGCACGAACAATAGCCTTATCAGATGATCTATGTGATAAAAATACTTTGACACCCTCGATTAGGCTACTGCCACCCATGCCGTCTGATACATAAATATTTTTTCCTTCATTCATGTATTTCGATTTCTGAAGTTATTTTTCTTTTAGGAGTTTTTTCCTCAAACCCCTTGAAGGATCGCCTGTAGCTTGCTGCTAATGCTGAAATATGCTTACTTGTCGTGTCCTCTTCATAAAGATAAATCTGGAGCAGCAAATCTCAAAGCATTCACGATTTTAATTTTATCAACCTGATAATGAATAGATTGATTATAGATGTCCTGTTTCTGGACTTCGGTAGTAATACAAAACGAGCAGTGTAATATTTGAGAGCCCCGTATTACCCCAACAAGGCCAATTTCGCTTCCAACACCTGCTCCATTTCCTAGGTTTTTATAAGTTTTGGGTGTTCCTTTTTGATAATTTTTTTTTAACTGGTACGTTGCAGGCAGTCCCCAAAAGTAGGATTATCAGGAAAGTAAAAACTTGCCTTTGTGAGAATTTTTTTCATTGTTCAAATTGTCTTTGAGGTTTTTTTATCTATTTGTTGGTTTGGGTGTCGCTCTGCAATGACTGCTAACATTCGAGTATTTGCGAAGGCAGGGAATTCATTGGTTGTGCAGCGTGAAACAAATGTTATTTGAAAATATGTTGTTGAATTAGAGCTAAACCTGAACATTGAACGTTGAGCCTAAATCAATGCTGATACTTGCACACAGCTGAAGTTAAATGGTCCAGCCCTGCTTTGCAAATACTTTTATTGGCTGCTCTTTTGGTTAAGAGATACCGTGTTTGTTATTTTTAATCGTTACGAATAAATCCTTTTAACTCCTCCTTAGTTGGCTTCCATAGCAACCCATCATATACTTTCATTAACCATATAAGATCAGTGGGAACAAACAGAACATCACAATCTCTGGCACCAAGTGCATTGTCTCTGCATGTCAATCTCACCCCCCAATTTCCAGATTTCACCCAACCTGCTGCCCGATATTTATAGAGCTTATCCATTTTCCATCCCTTAACAAAACCTTCAATGTTATCTTCTCTTGATTCGTATGTGTATCTATCTTTAGATTTTCTGTTTGTAACCATACGCTTTATAAATTTAGGCTTAGTGCTTTTCAGATCAAGCAAATATTCAATTTCATATCCTGCTGAGTCTTCGGCCAATCTTGCAAATAATGTATCGGATTTAAATTCTAAATTTATAAACTGCCGATCGCCTTGAATTAAAGGAAACTTGAAGTGACTCCAGGAAGTACAATTCCATAAATTAATTTCCTTTGAGGTTTCTAAAACCAGCCAATTTCCGTTCGTTGAAAATACAATACGATGAA
The DNA here is from genome assembly GCF_965225875.1 of Haliscomenobacter sp. GTDB lineage: Bacteria > Bacteroidota > Bacteroidia > Chitinophagales > Saprospiraceae > Haliscomenobacter. The sequence goes on from NZ_CBDDBS010000002.1 coordinate 4,519,356, forward strand.
CATAATCCCCTGAAAATTCTAATGATTTTTTTGCACCAGTGAGAATACTTCTTAATTCTACCCCTGATGTGGTGTCACTCTTTTGAAAATATGGGACTGCCATCCATTTATCCAAAGGATCTACGGCTCCCTCTGGGTGATAGGTTCTTGTTGAATCGGACTTAAAAAACCAACTTTTTGAGGGTGAGGGAGTTGTATTCCAAGATTTAAAATCTTTGACACTACTTGAATAAAAACCTGAAGAAGAACTTTTAACTACATCGGCTTGGTGACCTTTTCCAACTACTTTTTTTGACGATATTTCAATGATAAACATATTACTTTCCTTATCGCAAATCACAATTTTCTCATCTCCAGGCAAAAATGATATGCTCTGAATTGGAACCTCTCCACTATAAACTACTTTTCTAGTTTTCTCAGGGGAGCTTGCATCAACCACTTCTACAGTGACATCTACATCATTTTCTGTCCTACCTGAGAAAGCAAGTAAGTGACCTTTCTGGCTCCAAGCAAAAGAGTTTACTACCCACCCATCGGGATCAAGCCAAACAAAATAATTCTTCAATGGATTCCAAATACCCAATCGCTTCCTATCAAAATAATTCAAAGCGAGATAGCTGTCATCAAAAGACCACTTAGCTCTGCTAAAAAAAGAAGAGGGATCAAAGTCTACCTGAGTGTAAGTAGAGGAATCAATTTTACCACTAGGGTCAACTAGAACTAATCCATTGTCATGGTGAGCGGCTGCAATACCATCGCTCCGAATATCGAGTGCACCATATATTTGACGAAAGTAACCTCCAAATTGATTTACCCTATCTTCTAACAAGTATTGAGTATTGCCAGACAATAAATCCCATACCATTGTTTTAGGTTGTCGAGAAAGTTTAATACTAACGGTATGTCGATTAATGAAATTCGGAAGTGTAAAACCACTTCCATAAACTTTATCACTTATTGCAATAGAAGAATCATTCCAAAGCTGGTATTCTGGAATTGCATCTAAACCTTCACCTTTCCAATTTCTTGTCAAAATTTTATAAGAGTTATCATCGGTCAATATTATCCATCCGATTCTATCAGTAATTAAGGATGTTACTTTTAGAGAGGAAGTCCTTGTGTTGTAAACAGCTAGATTCGACCTATTTTCTTTCGAATTATCGATTAGTAAAATATAAGGGTCTTTTAAATCAATGATTTGATAGTTATTGAAAACTGATTTGTAGTAAAAGTCAATAGAGGATACTGCGGATAGGACTAATTCCCTATTTTCGGGGCTTTTTTCAAAATTATATGCCTCTTCCGCAAATCTATATGCCTTTACAGGGTCGCTTTCAAGGTAACGCATTGCTGCAATTCTATTTTCTAACATTTCACCTTGTTGGTTCAAATGATCAACCCTCCTTTCCGAGACTATTTTCAGAGAGTCAGCAATACTTTTTAGTCTTTCTGCTTTCGTTTTATCTTTTAGTGCAAGACTTTTTAAAGAATCTGCGTGATTTTTTAACTTGATTGCCTTTTGCATTTGATTTATTGCATCCTTTTTTTCACTTAAAGCAATATTTTTCAATTCATTCGCTTGTGATAATTGTTGAAAAGCGACATTCTTTAAACTATCCGCACGATTTTTTTCTGTAATCGCTACTTTTGCTTCTTTTGCTTTATTGTAGGTGAAAAAGGTTGCTAAGCCAAATATGGTAAGAACTCCAAATAATACCGCCAATGAAATAGTTTTAAGTCGTGCACTCTTCTTTGTAAATTTTAATGCATTTTCGATTCTGTCGAGAATGTCCTGAGCTGGTAAACCCTGCTTTAAATTTTCTAAAGTATCATCTATTAATGCCAAACCGCCAATTTTTTTATACCACTTGGCTGTAATTTCATTTATAGCTCCAGCGATGGTAATTGGAATTAACGGCTTGTTTTTATTGTTCTCTAGGAATAATATTATTTCTTGTTCTATTGCTTCAGAAGTTTGGGCACCTTCGCTTCCTATCAATACAAATGCTGTTGATTGTTTAACCGCATCTTTTATATTTGAAGGTAGTTCTCTACCGGGGGTTATACTTGACAACTGGTCAATATAACAATCGAAGCCTTTCTTCATGAAATGTTGGGCGATAGCATATGCGTAATCAAGGCTGTCTTTACGGGAGTAAGAAACGAAAATGTCATATCCAAAAATTGTCTTTTTGATATTCCGCAATGGTGACATAACAATTGATTTAGGGTTAGTTAATTTTTATTTTAATTTTTTGGGTATATGGTAAAAGTAGACTGTTGAAGAAGTTGCCTCCAACGCGCTGCGGCTTTACAAAGTTCCGAAAAAGAATGGAGCGAAGCGAGGATTTTTTTCGGAATTTTGAAAAACCGCAGCGCGTTGTACAGAAGGCGAGCGAAGCGAGCCTTTTGTACAACGTTTTGGGGCTTGGCGCACTGGCGGATTTATAAGCACCGAACTGTCAGCCTGCACAAATATTCTATAGAAACACAGCACTTGACTTAAGCACGTCACCCGCCATTTTGCCAAACGCCTGTTAGCGGTATACTACTTTGTACGTTCATTTAATAGAGACTCCTATAAAAGCTCCTTACACTATACTATCTATAATTTCCAATGTCAGTTTTTTAAAAATTCGTCTGAGATATGAAGAGTCTTAATGTAAAATCCTGTTTTTGTTACATTTAACTTGTATGGTTTGAAATGAGTTAATTGTGTTCATACATCCAAATCTCGTTCCCGCCACAACTAGCGACTCTTCTGCTGCTAACTATTCTGCTTATGTTTATTGCACGATTTTGGTAGATGAATTCACAGGCATAGTCAATGGTGGCTGCCCAGTTCCCATATAATAAATCGTTATCTCTATCTACAATTAATAGGTCTCTCCGTACATAGTGGATGTTGGTTAGCAAACTTGCGTCTGCCTTATTTCCTGTAGGCAAACCATAAAGATCCAGTTGTTCTTCTTCGTTCATTTTGTTTTGTTTTAAGTTGTTCTTGTCTACTCTATTTGGTTTTCGACTTCCCCAATCCGCACGAAAATCCCATATTAGATTAGTAATCCTCTACCGGAATCGCTACCAAAGGTTCAGTTCAACATTGCCTTCATTCTTGGCATTGAATGCCGAACGAAGGCTTAATTGTTGGCAGCAGTTTTATCCTTTTGGAGCAATATTTTCCGCAAAACTCACAAATGGGTTTGTTTCACTAGCCATTTTTACTGTTTCAATAGTGTTACTAACTGCATCCTTAACTCTAACGAATTCGTTTTTGTCATACATGACTTCAGTGAAATTTCCAGTTAAGGTTTTAGAAACGAATCCTAATATTAAACTTACCACGGGTTTGCATTTCTCGATTAGTTGAGGAATCGTATTATGTGAGCTACTTGCCACTCCATTTGCAAAAGAGATATTTTTTGAATCAACACTTTCTCCAACAATATTTTCAAATGTTTCACCAATAATTGCTAGTAAAAAGTACTTAAAACGAAGATGCTTTAACAATGAAAGCTGTTTGCTTTCGTCTCCAGTACAATTGCCAGAATTATTTTTTATTTTCAATTCATAAAATCTTTGGTCGATTGCTTTTATTAAACAATAAGCCAATAAAAGATGTTTTGATTTAGTACCGTGAAATGCATCATCATATAGAGTCGTTTTTTCGAAGATGTTGTTTTTCCCACTTCCTGCCTCTAAATAATTGCCATGAAATGCTGAAACAGGTTGAGCAACTACTTCAATGCTTAAGGCAGAATTGTTTTCAAATCCTCTTTTAAAAGAATATGAGTATCCTAATTTTGCGAATTCTGCCGCTATTCTTTCTTGTTCAGGGTTTTTGCTATACTTATCCCAAGTTGTAATTTCGTTTTGAGTATTGTTATATTCAATTATTGAATTTATTGTGGGTTCATCTGCTGATTCTATAATTCTACACATTACTCTTACGTCGCTTAAATTCGCAGGATTTGAATGTGCAATTGAACCCGTTGTTTGTGCTCCATTGATAATTGATATTCCTTCCAGAATTGTTTCACTGGGATTAGAAGGATTAATTGAATATTTTGTAGTTAAAATCGTAATACCATTATTATAAGCCCAAAAATTATGTGCGTTTGTTTCGGCTGTATTTTTTATCCCATGATTTATTTTTTTTCTTCCTCGTCTACTAATTCCTAGAAAGTTCCTGTAATTTGCAGAGAATAAATGACTATCGTATTGGTCATAAAGCGATTTTAGCCAGGTTCCAGTAACTGTATAAACAGAAGATTTCCAATTTGTGTGAACTTCTTCATATTTCATAACTTCTGGTAAGGTGATAGAATCTTTTACAACGATAGCAGTTTCTTTTAATCTATAAATTTTTTCCAAATTCTCTATTCCAAGCTCTTTCGCAGTAACAATTATTTCTGGATTATTAAGTAGTTTTATTAAATGTTGCTTGACTGTGGTTAATTCATCTAATACATTTTGAGATTCAGCTAAATTATGCACAAACAGAATGTCAATATCCTCAATCTCATTGTTTTCTATAGCGCTTCTTATTTCGGTTGCAATTTCTTTTAAGTTGTTTAAATATTTTCCTCCCTCGTCTGTTCTTAAAGTTTCTAAATCACCAGACAATATCCATGCAAATGCAGTATTTAAGTCAGATGCTTTATTTGCTTTTGCTTTATAGATAGCTCCGCTTCCAGAGTAAGTACCTTGCGCTACAATTAATCTCTTATTTTCTAAATCAAGTCTAATAAAATCAATTTTCTTATCATCACTACCATCCGTTAGGCTTTCTGTAGCAATTTGGTCTAAATCTGGAAAATCTAAATATAGTCCCATTGACCATATCAAATGTGCTTTTTCTTCTCCGTATTTAGATATTAATTCAGTTTGAGTTTTAAATGTGTTTAAGTGGGTCATGTTTTTTCTTTAAAGATATGGTTTCTGGATGGTTTACAAAATTGCTGCTAACACGAAATATGCGTACTTATCGCGTCCACATAATAAAGATAAACCAGGAGTGCCAAATCTCCAAGTACCCACAGTTTTTAATTTTATCAACTTGAAAATGAATAGGTTGATTTAACATACCCCGGTTCACGACATTCGAAACGATACAAATTGCGAAGTACGCAATATTTAAAAGCTCTATTCCAGACAATACAAAATGCGTATTACCGCTAGTCCAAGTCTCCCTCTTTAACGGCCAAGAAGCAATGCTGGTGCATGGTCACGAGACTTATTCCAGCGATACACTTGCGCCAGCGAATATTCGGAAACTGGCTTTCCGGAAATGAATTGTTAGAATAATTTGAGGTCATGGCAAAATTGAGACAACGCAAAAAATGACAGATGATTCCCGATAGTAGAGACGCATGGTCGTGCGTCTCTACGGTGCGTTGCCTCGATGTTGTCATGCAGTCTCCAATCACTTAAACAACACCTGCGCGAACATAAACAAATCATGCCGCCACACCGGCCAGGTATGCCCGCCCGCATATTCACTGTACTGGTACTTGACCCCCAATTCGTCGAATTTGGCCATCATGACTTTGCAATTGTTGTAGGCAATGTCGGCCTGGCCACCCATCGAAATCCACAAGTGTTTGAGGTTGGTATTGATGGTGCTCGCGTTGTTTTTCATGAACTCGTATTGAGGACCAGAAAGGGTGGTATTGTTGGCAAACCAGCCCGAACTGAATACCCCCAGGTGCGCGAAGAGGTTGGTGTTTTTGATGCCCGCGTACAAAGTTTGCAAGCCACCCATCGACAAACCAGCCAGGGCCCGGTTTTTGGCATCCGTTTCGGCCCGGAAATTGCTTTCCACGAAAGGGATTGCTCCGAGTTTCAGTTCATTTTCAAAAGCCCGCAGCACATTTTCGTTGAATCCAGCGAGGCCGCCAGCGCCGCCCATATTGCCATCGAGCATGACGATGATCATGGGTTTGGCTTTGCTTTCGGCAATCAGGTTGTCGAGGATCAGGTCGGTACGGCCCTGGGTCGCCCAACCCCTTTGGTCTTCGCCGCCACCGTGCAGGAGGTAGAGCACCGGATATTTGATGCTGGACTGATCGTATCCTGGCGGGGTGTAAACGTACATCTCCCGCCAGCTATTGGTCGCTTTGGAGAGGTAGCGCTTGATGCGGATGTCGCCGTGGGGCACGTCTTTTAAGGCATAAAAATCGCCGTCTTTGTAGGGGATTTCAATGCCACTGGCCATGCGCCCCATGCCATAAAAAGTTTCGCTGGCCGGGTCGGCTACTGCAACACCATCGATCAACAGGGAGTAGTAGTGAAAACCCCGGCTGATGGTATCCGTAGTCAGGGTCCAGAATCCGCCCGTGTCTCTGACCATGTCGTATTTTTTCCCCAAATCAATTTGTACCTTTTGAGCATCAGGTGCTTTCATGCGAAAAACGACGCGGTTGTCGGGCAGGATTTGCGGGTACTTGGCGTTGCGTACATTGCTGGTCGCAGGTGTACCGAGCACCGTATACTGTGGAAGAGAAGCGACATCGACGGGTTTGAATAAAAACTGGGAAAACATGTACAAGCCATTTTTCCACACCTTAAAATCGTGCACACCCGGCTCGATGTAATAAACGTGCGGCACGTCATTTTTGTAGAGGTAGTCGTGGGTGCGTTTGCTGAAGGTGATGAGCCCGTCATTGTCGCCACAGGAAATCCAGAGCAGTTTGAGTTGTTTTTTGGTTTCGGCGGGATTGGGCACCAATTCTTCCGGCCTTTTGGTATTAGGAGCCGAAGAGAAGCCGCCCACCCAGGCGAATTTATCCAGGTTGCCCAAACCAAAATTCAGCGACTGGCCACCACCCATCGAAAGCCCGGCGATGGCGCGGTTTTCGCGATCCGTGAGTGCCGGATAGGTTTTTTCGATGTACGGGATCAAGTCGTTCAGCAAATCCTTTTCAAAAGTAGCGAATGCCTCTACTTTGTCCCGGTCAAAAATGTTGCCCACTGCCCGGTCGTCCTTCATGGCCCGGCCATTGGGCATCACCACAATCATGGGTTTGATTTTGCCTTCGGCGAACAGGTTGTCCAAAATGACCTGGGGCTTGCCGCCGTTAAGCCATTCTTTTTCATCGCCACCAATGCCGTGCAGGAGGTAGAACACGGGGTATTTGGTCTTTTTGTTGTAACCCGGTGGGGTGTACACCAGGGCTTTGCGGGTAGCACCTACGGTTTTGGATTCATAACGGATGGTATCCAATTTACCCATGCTGATGCCCGTGCGGGCTTGGTCGAAACCTTGTGGGGCCTGTTTTTCAATCTTTTGGGCAAAAGCAAACAGATTGAATAAGGCGACGCCAACAATCGTGAACAATAGTTTTTTCATGTCTAAGTTTTTCGGCACTTTATTGGACGATTTTGTATTCCAGAAGCGGAGGACATCAATAGCCCCAGGCTTCAGCCTGGGGTCACCGCAGGGCCGATCAGTTCTATCACGAACTGCTAAAGTGCAGCTTCGCTGCTTGATTTATTCACCACGACGGACACGACGATCACGACGTTTTCGCGCTTCGCGCGATATGAACACGACGCTTGCGTCGTGTGGTGCGGAGCAAAACGTCGTGATCGTCGTGTCCGTCGTGGTGAATTATCATTTTGGCGCAGCCAAAATCAAGCGCTTAGTGTTTCAAAATTAGAACTAATCGGCCCTGGGGTTCACCGGAGCACCCCGGATTTGGGCTTTAGCCCAAGCCTTAATTTCAAACGAGGGCTAAAGCCCAGATCTGAAGGATTACGCTGACCCCAGGCTGAAGCCTGGGGCTATTGATGCCCTCCGATCAAAATGTCCAGTAGTGTGGTTTTTTGTTTGTTTGTCGTTAAATGTGGTGCTTGAGGGGCGATAAAAAATAAGTACTCATTTTGCCAGAGGATTAGATAAGTAAACGTTTCATTTTAAGTGCCTTATCTAATCCTTTGGCTCAGGAAAAATGAGTGCTTATTTTTGCCCCACTACTAAGGCTTTATTTAAAAAGCTGCTGTAAAGTACTTGTCAGATAAAGTTTGCAATTCATCCAGGTATGGCCACCGGGCACCACCAAGGTTTCGAGGTTCAATTTTTTGTCCTTGAACATCGCGATGTTTTGCTTCACACTTTCATACAAAAAGTCCTCGGTGGCGATGCTGATGCTGAACAATTTCAACTGTTTGTTCATTTGTTCCACATTCGGCGACCAGTCCGTAAAATTCTTTTTGAACTCATCCGTAGCCGTAAAAGGAGCGTAAGAACACACGTAGGCAAACTTGTCGGTATTCGTCAATCCAATGTTCAGGGTTTGACCGCCGCCGACCGAAAACCCGGCCACTGCGCGACTTTTGCTATCCGCTTGAACCAAATAGTTCGCTTCCACAAATGGGATGATGTCATTCACGATATCCTTGGTGAAATCTGGCATCGGGCTGGGCCGCACATTGCCGTAGGGCATCACGATGATCATGGGTTTGGCCTTGCCCTGGGCAATCAGGTTGTCGGCGATGAAGTTGGCATGTCCTACTTTTGTCCAGGTTTCTTCGGTATCCGAACCGCCGTGGATCAGGTAAAGCACCGGGTATTTGGTCTTGCCCGTAGGGTCATAACCCGGGGGCGTATACACCAGCAGTGGGCGCGTGGTGCCCAGGGTAGCCGATTTGTAGTAGCGGTAGCTAACTTTTCCGTGCGGCACATTTTGCAGGGAATGCACCAGCGGCTTGTCGCCGGGGATATCTACAATGCTGCGTTTGAATCTTTCGTTGGCAAAAATGTAGGTATTGTTTGGGTCGGCAATTTGTACCGTATCCACCCAAAAACTGTAGGGGTAAATGTCTGGTTCAACTGGCGGCACCGTGACGCTCCAAATGCCTCCGGTATCCTTGGTCATGGCCACCGGGGCTTTTAAAAATTCCCCACTCACGCTTACTTTTTGAGCTTTGCGGGAAAAATACCGGAAGGTGATGCTGTGATCGGGATGCACCTCTGGCGAGCTGATGGCGGGTGGCCTTTGCGCCATGGCGGCGGATGCCGCCAAAAAAACAAGAATCTGAGTTAGGTATATGCGAAGTTTCATTTGTTCAATCTTTTTTATTGGAAAAGCAATTGGGCAGTTTCAGCGAGGTATTGCTTGGCATTCATCCAGGTGTGCCCGCCGCCGCTGATTCGGCTTTTAAACTGGATGTTTTTGGCTTTCAGGTAGTCCATAAACTCAAGCGTACCTTTATACAGGAAGTCTTCATCACCTACACCAACCCAAAGCAATTTCAGCTGTTTGTTGGTCACATCGGCCTTGGCGCCGATCTGGCTGAAGTTGCGATCCATTTCAGTAGGGGAGAGGTAGGAGCTGTAGCTACACACCCAGGCAAACTTGTCCATGTTGCCAAAAGCAGCCCGCAGAGTTTGACCGCCGCCACGGGAAAATCCGCCGATGGCCCGATTTTCCCGGTTGTTGAGGGTGCGGTAGTTTTTTTCCACGTAGGGAATAACCTTGGTCAACAGATCAGTTTCAAAATCTTTCGCCCGTTTTACCGCGTCATCCCCGTCCCGAACCAATGGATCCGCTGGTTTCGAGCCACCCTTTTGTTCCGCCATCCGGGCGGCGATATTGCCATAAGGCATGACGATGATCATGGGTTTGGCTTTACCTTCGGCAATGAGGTTGTCCAGGATTAAATTGGTGCGGCCCACTTTGAAATAGGTTTCTTCGGTATCCGTCGTACCACTGATCAGGTAAAAAACGGGGTATTTTTTCGTGGGGTTTTGGTCATAACCCGGAGGGGTATAAACCACCAAAGAACCCGTCGTACCTTCCAGCGAAGGATAGTACTCATAAGTGGTGGCACCATGGGGTACATCCCTCATGGCATGGATCAAAGGGCTATCGCCTGGGACGTCCACCAAACTGGCCTTAAATCGTTCATTGGGGAAAAAGGCTACATTGGCCGGGTCCATCACCGTGACTCCATCCACCTGAAAGCTGTAGGGGTAGATGTCGGGCTTGATTGGACCTACGGTGATGCTCCAAACGCCTTGGGCATCTTTGCTCATGACCAGGGGCGCTTTTTCAAATTGAGCACTCAATTTTACTTCCTTGGCTAGTGGAGCCAGGTACCGGAAGGTAACGGTTTTGTCGGCTTGCACCTGTGGTGAAATCACCAGCGGCCCCCGGGGTGGTTGGCTTATCGCCATCCCCGACCAGAGGACCAAGGCGATGAAGAGAACATGAATCTTGATTTTCATCTTTTGTTTGTTTATAGTTTATGAATCATTGAGCTGGTAAAAAAGCCTTGGCTAGCCTTATTTCATCATCCGATCCTCAATGCGGAAATAATCAAAATCCGCATATCCCCCAATCTGCTGCGTCGCGTAGTTGAACAAGCCAAAACGATACCCCATAAAATGCGGAAGTGTGTACGACATCTTCAATTGCTCACCAATCGGATTCCAGGACTTGCCATCCAGGCTGTAGAAGAAGTTGGCTACATCCGCTTTATCTCGGAAATTGCAGGCTGCTTTAAAGTAGACCTTGTTGCCTTTCAAGGGCACCACTGGCGCTTCTACCGGTTTGCCCGATCCGGCGTTGATCATCACAATTTTCTTTTGGCCATTGATGACCTTTACACCTACCAAGCCATAGTTTTTTTGCAAAAGGCACAAACCCGCAAAATCCCCCTCTTTCAGTTTGGAAACATCCAGTGCCGTAGTTCCCGTGCATTCCGGGCCGATGGTGCGTTGCGTCAAGGTGTTTCTGGCCAGGAAAAATGAGGTGTCAAGGCGGCCGGTTTTGAGGCGAAGGTAGCCCTTGCGCTCGCTGAGCGACCAAAGTTTATTGTCCGGGTTGTGGTTCCATTGCCAGACCAAGGGTAGGGTAGGCTCTCCTTTTTTGCGGCTGAATTCATCGGAATGGACCAAACTCGGAATCAGCCCCGTGCTGGCCGGAAGATTCAAAGTTTCAGGCACTTTGCCATCTACACCCAGGATTGGCCAGCCGTCTTCCCATTTGACTGGAACGAGATAGGGAATGCGCCCCACCGCGCCAAAATCGCGGAACAAGTAAGCATACCATTGCCCATCCGGCGTGTCGATCAGGCCGCCTTGAGCTACCCCCAAATCCTGCAAGGCCAGTTTGCCTTCCCAGGGGCCAGTAATTTTATCTGCTCTATGAATCAATACGGTTCGCATGCCACCGCGGGGCCAAACGATGTTGAAGAGGTAGTATTTGCCATTGACTTTGAAGAGTTGAGAACCTTCTGATTGTAGCATGATGTTGTTGCCAGCAGGAAGGCTGGCGTTTTCAATCACCACTTGTTCCTGGGTGCCTAGTTTTACCCCCGACAAATCGGCATTGAGCTCAATCATTTTCAATTTACCCGCTCCGTAAATCATGTACACCCGGCCGTCGTCGTCAAAAAAGAGGGTGTGATCGTGGTATGAGGGTTTAAAAGACTGCACTTTCCAGGGGCCTTTTTCGATGTCTTTGGTGCTGTAGATGTGGGTTCTGCCGCTGGTCTGCGCAAAGGTCGTTACGTAGTAAGTCCCCTCATGGTAGCGAATACTACTGGCCCAGGAGCCCCGCCCGTAGGTGCTTTTGCCGTTGTTCAGGGTCATGGCATCTACGGTGGTCAAGGTATCGTAGGCGTAACCGACCATTTGCCAATTGATCAGGTCTTTGGATTTCATGATCGGCAGACCTGGACTCATGTGCATGGTCGTGCTGCTCATGTAGTAGGTGTCGCCTACCCGGATCATGGACAGGTCGGGTACATCGGCAAAGATGACGGGGTTTTGGGCTGGTTTGACCTGCGCCAGTAAACACTGAGCGGCCAGTAGAAAGAGGATGAAAATATAGGACTTCATGTTGTGATACATTTTTTTGATTTGGCTAACGCCAAATGTTTTGTAACCGCGACGACGCGACGGCGCGACGATACATGTGCTTCGCACACTTTCACGTCGTTTCACGTCGCTCATTTGGCGCAGCCAAATGAATCGTCGCGCCGTCGCGTCGTCGCGGTTACAAAAAACAAGCAGCGAAGCTGCTCAATAAGTTAAAATTAGAATCTACCTCTTCGTTTAGAAGTAACAGGAAACGAATTCCTCCCAATAGGCAACTGCCCTCTGCGGTCGTAACCGGTTTAGCAGTACAGTTTTTTGTTTGTTTACAGTTTATGTGGGGCCTATGTGTCGTTTATAGTTTAAGTGGGTACAATTCCCCTTTAGTTTTTGCGCAGCAAGCGGAGGTAATAAACCGCCCCCGCCGTATTTTGCGCCAATGCCTGAAATCTCACCCTGATCTGGGTTTTTCCTTGCAACATGGAAGCTGGAATCGCATAGTCAATGTCCTGGAATTGGGATTGATGCCACCTTCCGGTATTGTTTTCGCTGATCAACTGCTCTTCATCGATGTAGATGTCAAACTTTCGGTTGCCCCATTCTGCACCCCAGTAGCGTACCCGCAGGCTCAAATTGGTTTCGCCATTGGTGCTCATTTGATAGCTGAAATACCCGCCGTTGTTGGCGTCGCGCCAAAATTCATCCATAAAGGAACCCTTGCGCGATTGTTCACTTTGCAGGTCGTGATCTACCTCCGGTTGTTGTTCTCCGGGGGCTACAAAATCAAGGGTACGTTTTTGCAAGGCTAGTTTTTCTTTTTCAAGCCCGGCAATCGAATCGAGGTAGGATTGGTACTTTGTACCTGTCAAGGCCATCCAGTATATCATGTAGCGGGCATCATGGATGCGGTAAAATGGCTCCAGTACCAAATTGCTGGAGTTGACCATTTTTATATTTGTAGCGGTAAAACTGAGCGGTTTGCCTTTGATGGGTACGAGCTTTTTGCCAATTGCATCCACTGCATCCTCAATGATAATGGGCGCTTTGTCGATGGGCAACCTTTCCCCACTCGCAATATGCCCCCAGCGGCTATCGTCGGCAACCAAACCTTTTAATCCTTCGGTTCCGGTTTTTGCGCCTAGTAGAATGGGGCCATGCATCAACGCGATGTACTCGGGCACGTTTGCCAGGTGCTCAACGGTATTACGCATCGGCAGTATGATTTGTACCACATCCCCTTTTTTCCAAAGCCGATTGACTCCAACATATCCAGAAGCTGAGGTGGTATAAGCGATGCGCTTGTTGTTGACCTTGATTTGTAGCACCCCATGCTGTACCCAGGAAGGATAACGGATCATCAGTGTAAATCGGGCATTGCCTTCGGTGATGCTCAATTTCGTTTGTTCTTCCTCCGGGAACCTGGTCTCCTGTTTGAGCACGATTCCCTTCGCCCGCCAATTCAATGCCGAAGCAATAAATAAATTCAGGAACAGGGAATCTTTTTGGTGGGTGTAAATCAGCTGATTGTATTTTCCGTGGTTTTCCATGCCACTACCAACACAACACCACATGCCTTGATTGGGAGCTGAATACACCCGATAATGGCGTGGCCGAGCCGGGGTGAAGTACACATAACCGCCGTGCTCGGGATGCTGGGTAGAAAGGATGTGGTTGTACAAGGTCCGTTCGTAATAATCCATGTAGCGGGCGGATGGATTGGCACGGAACAAATCCTCGGTCAGTTTGAGCATATTGTAGGAGTTGCAAGACTCGGGGCCTTCCACATCGTGCACAAAGTCCCGACCAGCTGCTACGCTGGGAAAAAACTCCCGACGGCTGTTTCCGCCCAGGGCCAGGCTGCGCTTGCTGGTAACGGTTTCCCAGAAAAAGCGACCAGCTTTGGCGTATTTTTCTTCCTTACTCAGTTCCGCAATGCGTTGGAAACCCACCGCCTTGGGCACTTGGGTATTGGCGTGTTTGTTGTCCAGGTTGTCCTGGCCCATCGATAGTGGATCGAGTAAGGCCTGATGGGAAAAGCGTTTTGCCGCCTTCAGGTATTTTTCGTCCCGGGTCATTTGGTAGGCATCCGCAAAAATCTCGTTCATGCCGCCGTGTTCGATGTCCAACATGGATTGCATCTGCGCTTCACTCAAATTGGCAGTAATGGCGATGCCCCAATCGCAGAAGTTTAAAAACAGCGTTTTGGCCGTCGCATCACCCGTATACAACCAGGCGTCGCGCAAACCCGAATACATTTTATGCACATTGTACCAGGGCACCCAGGCAGCACGTAAGGCTTTAAAATCACCATTTTTGAAGGTCGACCAGATTTCGGCACTTTTGGGCACTCCTCCGAGGTAGCCAATTCCCCAGCTCGGGTGATTGAGGGCCTGAGCTTCCTGACAAGCTTTGAGCTCACTGAGTAGGTACTCCATGCGCTTTTTGCACTCGGCATTCCCGGTCGCGGCATTTATAGCCATGGCAGAGAGGTAGTGCCCACCGACGTGCCCATCAAGGCCATCCCAATTGGAATAACTTGCCGCTTTTTCGGGGAGCCCGGCCTCCTTGCGGTAGGGATTCAACATCCGGTCTACATCGTATTGCAACAGGGTTTGAATGTTCAAATCCCGAGCATGTTTGAAAGGCCCCTCCAACAAACTTACCTCCGCCAGCGAAAATGAATTGGAATAAAGCCGCTCCTGGGCATTGGTGCTGCAAATACCCAGGAGGCTACATATATTGGCTATGAGCAAGAATCTTCTCATGCTGCAATTATTTGAACATGGGGTCATTGCCGCCATATTTCAGGTACTTGAAAGAAGCCGAGTTGGTGCTGCTTTGTCCGGAAGAAGTGGCGTACATCCCGTACAAACAGCCGATGAAACTGCCTGCCGCTTTGGTGCTGAGGAATTTGGCGTCTACTTTCTCTTTGAGCGGCTTCCAGGTTTTGAAATCCTCCGAACAGTAAAAACTGTAGGTGTCGCCCGCTGAACTGATGCGCAATCCTACTGATTTTGCTGAGGCTTTCACCGGAATTTCAGCAAGCAATTCCATGGATTTCTCCGTGGTCATACTTTTGTACAATTGAACGACCGCTTTACCCTGCGACTGGGATTTGCACAGGTAGTAAAAATGTTTTTCATCCTGGAGAATCACCAAGCCCGCTTTTTCATGTTCCGCAGTGGGGCTGAAGCTCAAAGCCGTTTCCGCTGTGCTGTACAGGTGCTGTTGGCGTTTGCCGATGAAAGAGGGATTGCTGAAATCCATCACGGTCTCAGGCTTCAGTTTCAAAGTGAGCCCCTGCTTTTTGGACAAGGAAAAAGAGCTACTGTCTATTTTGCGCATGAACAGCAGAGCTGGGTCCAGGCTTTTTTCAAAAGTCAGGGTGTATTGAAAATTACCTGCTTGTGGCAAGGCACCTTTTAGTTTCACTTCTTTGTACTTGGCCATGTAGGAATATTGGATCTCCTTGTGGTCGGGATTGATGATGGGCCAGTCGTTTTTCCATTCCACGGGGGCGATGAAAGTTTCCCGGCCAGTGTTGTAATAGTCGCCCTCATAAGGCCTTACCGCCAAAAATACGGCGTAGGTTTTGCCATCTGGCCCTTCTACAAACTGGGCGTGCCCTGCGGAAGTAATCGGGTCTTTGCGGTCGGCGGGTAAATCGCGCTGGGTCAAAATCGGGTTTTGCTCGTAAGGAACGAAGGGGCCCCAAATCGATTTGCTGCGCAAAACCACCTCGGAGTGATTGACGGAGGTACCTCCTTCGGCGGCATACAAATAGTACCAGCCATTCTTTTTCAGGAAGTGTGGCGCTTCAATCCAGACTGGTTTTTTGGTGATGTCGACCCCGCCATTGATCAATTGTACTTCTTCCCCAACGACCTTCAGCGCTACGGGGTCAAATTCCTGCATTCTGACGGTGCGGTGGCCCGAGTACAAGGGTTTGCGGTCGGGCGCGTCGCTGTTGTATACGATGTAGGCCTTGTCGTCTTCGTCGAAGTAAATAGAGGGGTCAATGCCGCGCACCTGTGGAATCTTCACCGGGTCGCTCCAGGGACCTGCTGGGTCTTTGGCAGTTACGACAAAGTTGCCATCGTGGTCAATGTCGGTGCAAACCACGTAAAAAGTGCCTTTATGGTAACTGATGGACGGGGCAAACAAGCCGCGAGTCAAACGTTCCCCCATAAAATCCATCTGGGAGTTGCGGTGGATGACGTTACCGATTTGTTTCCAGTTTTTCAAATCCTTACTGTGAAATACCGGGATGCCAGGGAAGTAGGAAAAGGTGGAATGGACGAGGTAATAATCCTTGCCCACCTGCGTGACGCTTGGATCGGGATAAAACCCGGTCAGGATCGGGTTGGGAATGGTGATTTGAGCCAAACTGATTTGGCTGGCGAAAAGAACAATGACGATTATTTGATATAGTTTATGCATGACTGCGTTTTTTGAAATTTGAAAAAATGTTGGTAGCTATTTAGCACCTCCACCTGCGGTGGATTTCACATCCTATTTTTTTACCACAAAGACACGAAGACACAACTTAGAGCTTAATGTCTTTGTGCCTTTGTGTCTTCGTGTCTTTGTGGTAAAAAATCCCGCCGCAGGCGGTTGCTAAATAGCGCCCACGTAGTGGCAGGTAAAATGTCAAATGAGACCTCAAATTACTGCCCAATAAAAGTATAAACCACCCCCTTCTGGGTAGCCACATCATACAACATGGTCGCTTTCAACTCTAGCGGCTTAATCGTTGATTTTTCAGAAACAATCGGCGCCGGGGTATCTTCGGTTTGATAAAAAGGGTTCGGGTTTTTGCCCGTAGCTACTTTCAAACTTGCCCCGTTGCTCAGTTTCAGGGCATTGGGTACCCGCAAGCGCAGGTTGCCACCCAGGGTAGATTTTACCACCAGTTTTACCACCTTGCCATTCTTCCATTGCAAGTCTACCACTTCAAAACCACCCCAGGCCCGCAGCCCGGTAATGCTGCCAGTGGGCCACACATCGGGCAAGGCGGGCAATACATGAAGGGCCGCATCGGAACTTTGCAACAACATTTCGGTGATGCCCGAGGTACAGCCAAAATTGCCGTCAATCTGGAACGGTGGGTGTGCATCGAAGAGGTTGTTGTAGGTGCCGCCGCCATCGGGATTTACGCCCAGTGGAGTCAACTGGTTTTGGATCAATTTGTAGGCATGGTTTCCATCCTGCAATTTGGCCCACCAGTTCACCTTCCAACCCATACTCCAACCCGTGGATACATCGCCCCGTTGCAACAGGGTGTTGCGGGAAGCAGCGAAAAGCTCAGGGGTGCGGTAAGGCGAAATCTGATTGGAAGGAAACAAACCGTACAAGTGCGATACGTGACGGTGATGGTCATCGGGAGCATCAATATCTTCCAGCCATTCCTGCAACTGGTTGTGTTGGCCAATGTGCATGGGGGCAAGGCGACTGCGCATTTGTTTCAGGGTGTCGACAAAGGCCGCATCCTTGCCCAGTAGCTGGGCAGTGCGAATGGTTGAACTGAAAACGTCGTAAACAATCTGGTTGTCCATGGTCGTTCCAGCATCCAGGGAGGAGCCATCGTGTGCTTTGGGCGCGTTTTCAGGAGAGTTGCCCGGGCTGACTACCAACCATTTGTACTGGGGGTGTTCAATCAAAAAATCAACATAAAACAGGGCAGCTCCTTTGAGCGCAGGGTAAACGCTGGCCAGGTACGTTTTATCCCCATTGTAGAGGTAATGCTCCCAAAGGTGTTGGGTGAGCCAGGCACCTCCTGCGGTCCACATGCCCCAAAACGCCCCGTCGATCGCGCCATTCATGCGCCAGATGTCGGTGTTGTGGTGGGCCATCCAACCACGGGTGCCGTACATGGTTCGGGCGGTTTCTTGGCCAGTGATCGAGAGTTCTTTGACCATCTCCAGGAGTGGTTGATGCAGCTCAGCGAGGTTGGTGCGCTCGGCGGGCCAGTAGTTCATCTCCGTGTTGATGTTGATGGTGTACTTGCTGTCCCAGGGTGGATTGAGGCGATTGTTCCAGATGCCTTGCAGGTTGGCGGGTTGGCCGCCCGGCTGGGAGGAAGAAATCAACAAATACCGGCCAAACTGGTAGTATAAACTGACCATGTGTGGGTCATTGGTACTGCTGAAGTTTTTCAGGCGTTCGTCGGTTGGAAAATTGGCGGCGGGAGTTGTGCCTAAATCCAGCTTGACTCGATTAAAGTATTTTTGGTAAGCGGCAATGTGCCCAGCCAGGATGGTGGCATAAGCCTTGGGATAGGCCTTGTTCAGGTAATCCGCAGCCCGCTTTTCCTCATCCCCGCTGATGTCCTTGTAATTGTTGAAGTTGGTGGCGATCGAGATAAAGATGGTGGCGGAATTGGCCCCATTTACCGTGAGCGAAGTATCGTTGGAGCTCAGGCTGCCACCATCCAGTTTGATGCGGGTGATGCCTTTAAATTCAACCAAACCTTTTACCCCTTCGTGGTCGCTGGTGGTACCACTTATGGTCAGGTCTTTGGTCGCGGTGGTGGCGAAGACTTTTTTGCGCTGGGGAGAAGAGTAATTGGCGGAAAAAGAAAGGCTTCCAGGTTTGCTGGCTGTGAGCCGCATCACGATCACCCGATCGGGAAAAGAAGCCAGGGCCTCTCTGGTGTAGGTGACGCCATCCACCACATAAGTCGTTTTAGCTACGGCTTTTTCGATGTCCAGTTCGCGGTAATAATTGCTGAATTTTTCATGGCCCGGGAAGGAGAGGTGGAGACTACCAACTGGCTGGAACATTTGACCATGCGACTTTTTGGTGATGATGACCCGATTGGCCAGTCTTTCCGCTACTTTGTGGTTGCCTTCAAAAATCAGCTTTCTGATTTCGGCCAATGAATCCAAAGACGCTGGATTGTCGTTGCGATTGGGGCTGCCGCTCCAAACCGTGTGTTCGTTGAGCTGAATGGTCTCTTTGTCTACATTGCCATAAATCATGGCTCCCTGGCGACCATTGCCGATGGGGAGGGCATTTTCCCATCTAGTGCCCGAAGCTTGATTGTACCAGAGTTTTAAGCCTGGTTTTTCCTGAGAAAAACCCAAAGTGCTTACCAGGAGTAAACCCAAAAGGAGTGATTGTTGCATCGTAGTAGGTTTGGCAGAGTTTGATTTTACGCGCTAAAGCGTCACAATTTGGGGTTTTGTTTGAAATTGAAAATGAGTTATTTACATTTATTCAATCGATTGAATTTTTGAATAAAAAAAGTCAAAAGCTCGAATGTGGAACTTCGACCATGGCTTTGATTACGCCGTTTGCCGGGTTGAGCCAATTTTCAAATTCGCTACTCACCTCATCAAACATGACCCGATGAGTGATGTAGGTGGCCGGGTTGATTTTTTTCTGCTTCAAACAGTTAATCACTTGTTCAAAATCCTGCCGGGTGGCGTTGCGGCTGCTCATCAAAGTCCCTTCCCGCTTGTGGAATTCGGGGTGGCTGAAAGAGATATCCCCTTTTTGCAGGCCAATCAAAACGTAGCGAGCTCCGTGCGCCATGTATTGAAAAGCATTATTGATGGCTTTCAGGCTTCCCGTAGCATCGATGACTACGGTGGGCATATCGCCATTGGTGATGTCCATCAGTTGTTCAACGACATTTTCGGCCTGTGCATTGACCACATGGGGCACTTTGAGTTTATCTTTACAAAACTGCAGGCGATGCTCGTTGATGTCGAGGGCGATAACTTTTCCTCCGGCAATCCGGGCAAATTCCATGGTTCCCAAACCGATTGGCCCCGCCCCAATTACCAGCACAAACTCTCCTTTGGAAATGTTCGCTCGTTGTACTCCGTGTGCACCGATGGCCAATGGTTCTACCAGGGCCAGTTCATCAAAAGTCAGGCCCTCACCGTGCACCAATGTTGAAGAAGGCACCGAAAGGTACTCCACCATACCCCCGTCGATGTGGACGCCACAAACTTGCAGTTGGGTGCAACAGTTGGACTTACCTACCCGACATGCCACACAGGTACCACAACTGAAGTAGGGGATAAAAGTAACTGACTCGCCATGCATAAACCCCGGGGCATCGTCGAACTCGGCCAGGATGCCCGAAAGTTCATGGCCCAAAATCCGCGGGTAGCTAAAATAGGGCTGGGTACCTTCAAAAGCATGCAGGTCGGTACCACAAATACCGATGCGTTTAATTTTAATGATGGCTCTGCCTGGCTCCAGTTGGGGCTTTTCTTTGGTGGCGTAAACCAGCTCCCCTGGTTTGATGCAGGTCAGTACCTTCATTTTTTTGTTGATTACCATAAAGTGAGTTCAAAACTTATTTTAGCCCCTTAGAGCCTACCAAGCTGGATCAAATTTAGCTAAAGTTATTAATGTGATTTGTACAATTAATCATAAAAATTTGCAAGCAAGTATTCATTGTAATCTTTTTGAACTCCCCCGGATGAGCAGATCGCTCGCGATGATCTCCACTTTATCCTCTGGTGCAGTGGTTTTTCCATTCAAGATGAACTCAAAATAGATCTGCGCAGCCCGTTTTCCCAACTCTTTACTCCTTTGGTCAACAGAGGAGAGGGCGGGTTTAACGATGGGTGCGAATACCTCATTGGCAAAACCAAATATGCCCAATTGTGAGGGCACCTGGATGCCCATGGACTCCGCGACTTGTAAAACCCCCAAAGACAGGTGATCCGAAATGCTGAGAAAAGCATCCGGTGGTTCTTTTAACACCAGGAGTTCTCTGGCCACTTCAATGGCTTCCTCTCTGGACAAGGCATTCTCTACGATAAAATTATACGGTATACTCAATTCATGTTCTTTGATGGCCTGGATAAAACCTTCTTTTCGAAGCCCAAAGGTAGCAAGGTGGCTAGGCCCGCCAATAAAGGCAATTTTCCGGTAGCCCTGCTCAATCAGGCTTTTGGACACTTTGTAGGTGATCTCCTTATTGTCATTTAAAATCTTGAAGCTATCCACTTGCTCCATGCAGCGATCGAACTGAATGAGCTCAATATTGTGTTTTTGAATATTTTGAAGATGCGCTGCGGTTTTAGTCTCCGCCGAAACGGAAATCAGAATACAATCGACATTTTGATGAACCAGGGTATCAATGGCTTTGCACTCGTGCTGAAAAGATTCATGCGACTGGCAAATGATCAAACTATGGTTGTTTTGAAAGCATACTTCTTCGATCCCGGAGATGGCCTCCGAAAAAAAATACTGATTGATGTGTGGGACAATTACCCCTATGGTTTTGGATGAACCCTGGCGTAGATTAGCGGCATGAGAATTGTGCTTGTAGTTGAGCTCGCGCGCTTTTTGCTTTACACTCTCGCTTACTTTGGGATTGATCGATGGATGGTCATTCAACGCCCTTGATACGTAAGAGGCAGAAATGCCTAACTCTTTGGCTAAATCATAAATGGTTATCCGCTTTCGACTCATGTCAAATGGTTCAAAATGGGCTAATGTCACAAGCATCAAGAGATTTGTGGCACTAATTTGATTCTGCAAATCTAAAATTTTTCTGCTTCTTTCAAAGCCTGATTTGCAGCCTTAGACAAGCTCTTATCCCATCACTTTTTCCACAACTCATCGATCTCCGCCGCTGGGAAATTCCGGCGGGTGCGCCAGGACTGCGACTGATAACTTGTTCCTTTGGACATCACCAATGCCCACAAACCATTCCCGTAGGTCAGGTTGGTGATGTGGTAACCCTTGTCCCACAATTCCTGGATTTCATCTTTGGGGTAATAATTGCGGGTGCGCCAGAGTTGGAGCTGATAACCTGCATTTTTGGACATGACCAATGCCCACAGCCCATTGCCATAGGTCAGGCTGGTGATGTGGTAACCCTGATCCCAAAATTCCTTGATTTCGTCTTTGGGAAAATACGAACGGGTACGCCAGATTTGTCCAGTATAGCCAGTGCCTTTGGACATCACCAGGGCCCAGAGCCCATTGCCGTAACTGATGCTATTGATGTAGTAGCCACTGTCCCATAAGGTGTTGATTTCTGCCTCCGGAAAATTCGGGCGGGTGCGCCACAATTGATCACTCAATCCTGTACCCTGCGACATCACAAGGGCCCACAAACCACCACCATAGCTCAAATTGCTGATCTGGTAGCCTTTACCCCAGAACTCCTGGATTTCCGCATTGGGAAAATTGGGGCGGGTGCGCCAGATCTGGGCATTGGTTACCTTGTTTTTGGACATGGTCAAAGACCAGATGCTGTCGCCATAAGTCAGCCCGCTGATGCGGTAAAGTTGCTTGGGCGTTTCTTTATTGGTCGTGGTAGGGTTAGACTTCGGATAAATGGTGGCGATGGTCTTTTTGTCGCCCGCCGAAAGGAGGTAATTCCAACCTACTTCGTAACCGTCCAGCGTAAATTCTTTGCTGACCGGGTAATGCATGATCGACTTGGGGTCGTATTCGCCGTTGGTTTGGGTCACCGAATATTTGTTCAATACGTTTTTGTCGACGTCTTCCTTGCTCCAGTTCTGGGTTTGCATGTAGTGGGCGTACACCTTGGGGATGTTCCACTTGATGCCCGAAAGTGGGCTGAGGTGTTCGTGCAACAAACCCAAGGCGTGGCCAAACTCGTGCAAGATGGTGCGCCGGAATTCCTGGTCTGTAGTTTTTTCATTGAACCAACCATAATTCATCGAAGGGCCATTCAACCCACTGACCGACCTTCCAGTATTGACATCTACCGAAAACTGATTGGATTGCTTGCCGATCAAAGACCAAGAGCCTTTGCCTGGATAAAAGGAAATGCGAATGTCGGCGCCAGCCCGGTTGACAAATTCAAAGCGCAGATTGGCGTAAGTGCCCCACTCTACCGCGTACTGCTTGACCTTGTTTTGCAAAAATGCCGATCCATTGATGAAACTTACCGTGATGATTTTGTGGTCATCGTCCCAGCGCAGATCGTTGTAATACACCCCCTGGTACAAGGAAGAGTTCAGGGTGGGAAAAACGATGTCTTGGCAGGATTGCACTTGGGCAAAGGCCCACTGGGCCAGGGCCAAAAACAATAGGGTGAATATGGGTCTCATAGCTGTTTTTATCAACTTTTATTAATGAGCGCCGAAGACGTGTTTTATCTAAGATGCCCTAAGGTGCCTTAGGTGGTTCAAATAAAAAACCTCTAAATTTCCAACCAATATTAGGCTTGTTTTTTGAACCACCTTAGGCACCTAAGGGCACCTTAGTTAGGCCTCCGGACAGGATAAATCCTATCTTTTAGCCCTGCTTCACCAATTCCATGATCCGAATCTGTTCCACAATATCCTCCAGCGCAATCGCCGGTGCAGCCCCATTCTGAATCACGTCGTGGATATTTTGGAAAAGTGGCGCCCAGTTTCCTGGCAGAGGCTCTACCCGCCCGCGCAAGTGTAATCCACCAATTTCGGTATTGATGATGGCCCAATTGGCTTCCGGCTCAATTCCAAACCCTGGCATCCCCGGCATAATCCCCGCCTTGAGGTGATCTTCCTGTACATCAATGCCGTATTTGACAAAAGAACCTTTGGTTCCCTGAATGATGTAGCGGGGGGTATCCTCCCGGACCAGAATGCTACTTTTCAGGTTGACTTTGATTTTGCCGTAATCCAGTTTCACATCAAAAGCATCGTCGACTTCGGAGTGTTCACGCTGAGTCCAGGTTTCGCCCCATACCGATTTGGGCTTGCCAAATAGCAGCAGGGTTTGATCCAGAATATGTGAACCGAGGTCATATAAAATACCATTGCCAGGCGCGATGACTTCTTTCCATTTTTTGGGGTTGAGTACAGGTTTGTAGCGGTTAAAATGGGCCTCGTAACTCAATACATCCCCGATCAAACCTTCGGCAATGACTTTTTGAACGGTCAAAAAATCGCTGTCCCAACGGCGGTTTTGGAATACAAACAGGTGTTTGCCCAGTGATTTCGCCAACGCGACCAAGGTTTCAGCCTCGGCGGCAGTGGCTGTGAAAGGCTTCTCCACCAATACATGTTTACCTGCCTTCAAACAACGCTGGGTGTACTCAAAATGGGTTTCATTGGGAGAAGCCACACTCACCAGATCAATTTCGGGATCAGCCAATACGTCATCCAGGCTAGTCGCTTTTTGCACCCCTAGATAAATATCCTGTGGGTTTTGGTTGTTGCTGACGATGGTTTTGAGCCGAAAATTGGGATTTGCTAAAAAGAAAGGCGCTTGCAAATAACGCCCGGAAAGGCCAAATCCTAGGATTGCTACGGTGGTCATGGTGCTTGATTGAATTAAGAGTAGAATTGGTGGTGAAGGTAATCAAGGTAAGGCAAAAGCCACATATTGATCACCGGATTTACTTTTGAGTTTTCCGCCGCCGCAGGCAATCACCACGTACTGCTTGCCCCGCACAGCGTATACACTTGGCGAGGCGTAACCTGCTGTGGGAAGGGCTGTCTGCCAGAGGGTTTTACCCGTATTGCGGTCAATGGCGCGGAACCGCTGGTCTTTACTCGCCGCAATAAACAGCAGCCCCCCTGCAGTAACGGCGGGGCCACCATAATTGTCAGTGCCCGTGGGAGGAATACCTTTGGCGCTCAGCTCAGGGTATTCACCTAGCGGGACTTGCCAACGGCGTTTTCCAGTATTCAAATCGATCGCAGTCAAAGTACCCCAGGGCGGCTCGCTGACTGGGTAGCCATTGCGGTCGTACCAACGGTTGTAGCCCGTGTGCTTGTAAGGAACGGTGGTGAGTTTTTCTCCTTTGGGCGCTTTTAAGCTCGTGTTTTTGCCAAATAAATAGTCCACTACGGCTTTCAATTCCGCTTCTTTCAATTGAGTCAAGGCGGGCATCATGCCGCGCCCTTTGGCGATGATTTGTCGAATCCCGGCCTCATCGTATTTGCCAGCAATGTTCTGCAAGCCCGGATAGGTGCCATCGTGGTTGCCCTCGCGGTTTTCGCCATGGCAGGAACCGCAATAGCTGAGGTAAATTTGTTTGCCGGTTTTGAGGGCCTTGCTATCGTCGGCAGGTGGTGCATCAACCAGCGAACTGTACACCGGATTTTCCTTGGCCGGGACGTACATGACGCTGTTTTCATCCA
>NZ_CBDDBS010000003.1:0-3018709 GCF_965225875.1 Haliscomenobacter sp.
CTTTGTTTGCAACTTCGTTGCCAAAGGAACCAGACGCAATTTGTAAAATGGCACTCGCTCGCTCTCGAAGATAGGGCTTGGGTGAACGTTTCAAGAGGCCTTCCAAGGCTTCTTTTTCCCCTTCGCTCAAGGTTAGATAGATTCTCATCTCTCCTCTTTTTGATGCTAAGTTACCAATATTTCAAAGATCGTTTTTTACGAAAAACTTCATAAGCCCAAAACTAGAGTTCGCTGCTTATCCACCAGCTAAAGCTGGAGGCAATTCATGCGCTTCGAACCTAAGATTGGAGAACGGTTATTTCAAAAAACTTCATAAGCCCAAATTCTAGCGATTCCTATACCCCCAGGCTGAAGCCAGGGGCAATTGATGTCCTCCGAGCAAAATGTCCAGTAATATGGGGCTACCTTAAAATTCGTCATTCGTCATTCATTTTATCCCAAAAAGCTAGCCACCTCGGTTTTCAGAGCTTGCAAAGCTTTTTCAGAAGCACCACCACCACGTTGGGACGAAATACTGATGATGTTGTCGTGCAATTGGCGTGCATCAGCTTTGTTGTCCAAACCTTCGGATGCATGGGCAATTACATTTAAGGTATCATCCCCAGCCATTTTGATGATTTGCCACAATTGTGGCGAGAGGTAAATTTGCTGGGTGACATTGTGCTCGTATTCCTGCCGAATGTTCAACATCAACGCCAATTTGTACTCGGCAACGTTTACGCCGTCAGGGCGAAGGCGCATCAGCAGGTTTTCGGGGGCAATGCGTTCGCAATAAAGGGCCATGCGTTCATAAGCTTGTAAACGTATGGTAAGCAGGTTATCATTGATGGGAAGTGCTGCTGGAGTTTGTTGAACGGGGAGGGGTAGTGCTGCCTTGGATTCAAAGTAACTTTTTAATAAATCTTTGAAAATGGCGTACACAATCAAGGCTGCAATGGCAAATTTCAAAACCTCAAGCAAAGCGGGCATCAAATCCATGGTGGTATTTTTTCTGATAAAAACGGATACAAAGGTAGCGGCTTCAAACGATTTTCCTGAAATTTTTCTTGTACACACAACCAAAAAAGCAATGCTGGTGTTTCAAAAATTGTATCTTTGCACGTAGATTCAATCTAAATAACTACAGCATGAGCGAAGTTTTGACTGAAGCAAAACCGATTACCCTAACCGCTGGCGCCGTTAAACAACTACAACGCATCAAAGCGGAACAAAATATTCCTGATCACTACGCCCTACGCATTGGCGTAAAAGGTGGAGGCTGCTCAGGTTTTTCCTATATGTTGGGATTCGATGAA
This sequence comes from Haliscomenobacter sp., assembly GCF_965225875.1. GTDB lineage: Bacteria > Bacteroidota > Bacteroidia > Chitinophagales > Saprospiraceae > Haliscomenobacter. Next base: position 1,296 of record NZ_CBDDBS010000003.1, read on the forward strand.
CCCAAAGACAACGATTCCACTTACGAGATCGCAGGCATCACCGTATTGATGCAAAAAAGCCACGCCATTTACCTGCTGGGAATGGAAATTGACTGGCTGGATGGTTTGCAAAACCGTGGCTTTGCCTTCAATAATCCAAATGCCAAGGAAACTTGTGGCTGTGGAACTTCGTTCTCGGCATAAGGGGAACACTAAGTATTTAAGCACAAAGGACACAAAGGCAGCACAAGGAACACAAAGTTAGACGTTGACGACGCTTTGCTTTGTGTTCCTTGTGCTGCCTTTGTGTCCTTTGTGCTTAAAAGTGTCGCTTTTGATTCATTCAGATTCATTGTGTCTTTTCAAAGCCTTCCCCAAAAGTACCCACCCCACCAAAAATCCCCAAACAAAAGTAGAACTCGCCGTTTCCAACAAATGTGGGTAGCGAATCTCTTCAGGCATATAAGGATTGGGCAGCAACAATTGTGCGCAATGTAAAACGCTGAACAATGCTCCTAGTATCAGCCCGCCTTGCAAGTGGCTTCCTCTAAAATAGAATAAAAAAGGCCAGGCCAAGAGAAACCACAAAAAGCCTCTTCCCACTTGAAGAAAATACAATCCATATTTAAAAAATCCTAAAAAACCTGCTGCAATGCCCTCGTTGCTGGCCGCACCTGTATAATAGTGACGAATGGACTGGAACTGCCAGGCAATAAAATAACCGGCCAACCAATAGAGCAGGGGATATACCGCCACAACCAGAAGCAAAACTTTAGCTACATTAAGATGGATCAAAGACCCATTTGAAGCTGCCTGAACTTGACCCTTTTGAGTAAATACCAACAGGGCTGAAAGCTGCAATGCAAACAAAAAACCACCCACCACCGTTTGTGCCATCTCTTTTGAGCTCATTCCAACGGCTGACTGAAATGCCCAGGCTTCAATTTGACTCATCACAAACTGGGTCCCAAACAACAAACTGAAAATTGTCAAAAACCGCTGAACTTTATTGCCCTCCACTGAGCGAATTGCCCAAAGTAATACCCCAGTTTCAAAGAGCAACATCACTAATAAAAGACCCAGTGTTTTACTGGGATCTTCTCCCGTATCAGGAAGCGGAGCTTTAAATAATGCCTGACTCAGGCCAAAACCCAGAATCCAGCACAGCATAGCACCGATGCTCATCAGTAGCCAGCGGCCTATCCTTGATAATAATGTTTTCATGTTTGCAAAATATTTAGTTGTATATGCAACTGTTGTGGTAAATTTTTTTAAACCTGTTTGAGCATTTGAGCCAGGGTATTGCAAGCCAATTGCACTTGCTCCGTTGGAATGTCCGCCAAAATTTCAAAATACAAGGCTCCTGAAATTTGGACCATTTCTTCTTGCTTCTGTTTGCCCAAGGCAGTAAGGGCTACCCTTTTGCTTCGTTTGTCCAGGGCATCATCAGCTCGTTCTAGCAGCAATTCTCTTTCCATAATGTGCAAAATGCGGGTGATGGTCGCCTTGTCGCGTCCCAGTGCTTCGGCAATTTCCTGCTGGGTCAAGCCATCCTGGTAGTAGAGTAGAGCGAGTACGCTGAATTGCTCGACGGTGACACCCACCTTGGCTTTACGAAATGCATGGGTAAGTCGCTTGTGGAAGCGATGGGTCAATTCACCAGCGAGGTACAAGGGGTTCTCAGAAAGGCTGTTTGGGTTTTGCAGCATAAATAGTTGTATATGCAACCAAAATTAAGGTATTGTTTTTGCAAATGCAAATCGTATTTTTACATTTTCTACCGAAACAAGAGATAAGCCAAAATCAGGGTAACTATAATGTTGAAGAATTGAGCGATCAAAAAGGCCCAAAACGGCTTCCTAAACCCATCCTTAAACAAGTCCGAAAACTTCGTTTCCAAACCAATACTCGTAAAAGCCAAACCAAACCACAAAGTTTGTATATTCTTTAAATGACCTTTTACTTCCTTGACCGTATCGGGCTCCAACAGGAAAGAAAAGACCATAGAGGCTACCAGAAAACCCAATACAAACTTGGGGAAACGATCCCAAATTACCTTAACAGTAGGCTTCTCAACTGCCATGCCTTCGGATTGTTTGCCCGTCAAAGTCCAGTACAAGCTGATGAAAAAGGCGGCAATACCCAGCAATACGTTTTGTGAAAACTTCACGATGGTACTTACCTCCAGCGCTTTTTCACCGACCATGGTGCCCGAAGCAACCACTGCACCCGAGGTGTCAATGGTACCGCCCAACCAGGCCCCGGTGATTTCTTGCGACAACTGCATGTAATTGGCCAACATCGGCATAAAAATCATCATGGGGATGGCTACAATGAGTACTACCGACACCACGAAGGACAGTTTCTTGCTGTCGCCATTGATGGCACCCGCCGTAGCAATAGCAGCTGACACTCCACAGATGGACACCGCACTCGACAACATAAAGGACATTTCTTCATCAATTTTCCAACGGCGGCACAACCAATATGAAAAGTACCATACGCTAAAAACCACTACCAGCGACTGGATCAAGCCCAGGGTACCGTTTTTGAGGATATCAGAAAAAATGACACTACAACCCAAAAGCACCAAACCGATTTTGACAAATAGTTCCGTAGTTAGTGCTGCACTGAACCAGGCTGGTAATTCAAAAACCTGCCGAATGATCAAGCCTAGGAGCAAACTAAAAATCACGGCCTCCAAATTGAGGGATTTGATAAAACCATTGCCCGCAAGGACTTGCGCAACCAGGGTCAGTAAAAATAAAAGTGGAAATCCCTTCAAAAATGCGCTCAACTTCCCGCCGGTCAGCAACACGCCAAGCATTCCTCCAACATAGACGAATAAAAACTGGGCAGCTATTTTGCCCAAATTGGCTCCCGAAAAAACTCCAGTGAACAATTCTGACCCAGTTTTCCAGCCATATTCTGGTGCGGGTAGAACAAACAAACCTATGGCCAGTGCTATAATGGTGAATCCGATGGCGACAGAGGCCCAATCTTCGTGGAGAATTACCCGTTTCGGAGCGCTAGAAACTTCCATTGAACTTTTTTTGTGAAGGATTGATAGATTACGATTTGACAGATAAAGCTTTGACAAATGCTAAGTTCAAAGCTAGTTTATTTTTTGAAGGCAGGAAATTAATGTAGAAAATATTTGGATCAGGCGCTTGATTTCCCACTTTGGGCAAAAAAAGCCCCAATCTGGCAGGTAAAAAACCTTATTGCTGCCGGAATGGGCCATAATTACCCTGGAACAACATTGGATGTGGTGTCATAAACCAAAAAGCACTACTTATGAAAAATTTACTTTTGGGATTGCTGGCAAGCATGGTGATTTGTGGCAATTTATCCGGGCAGACAGATGAAATCAATAAAAATAACTCCTGGCTGAAATTTGGTGTTAACCTTGGTGCCCCTACTGGTTCAATTTCCAACATTAGCAATTTTGTAGGCGGACTTGATCTAAAAGCCCAATTTATGGAAACCGACCACGTGGGGATTGGTTTTGGCTTAGGGTACAACCACTTTTTTGGCAAGGGCGTTTTAAATGATTTCGGCACCGTTCCACTCGGGGTATTTCTCCGTTTGTATCCCGACCGGGAAGGCTTTTTTGTAGGAGCGGATGCTGGTCACAGTTTTGTTACTGGCGCGGGTAACTCAGAAGGAGGCTTTTTTATCAAACCACAGTTGGGGTATCACAACTACGATTGGAACCTCTTCGCTTTTTACAATGAGGTATTCCGCAAGCCGCTCAATGGTGGGAATATCCCACATGTAGGGCTTGGAGCTACCTATAATATTCACTTCAAATAAGAGTGAATAGTGGTTTCTTCGAATGTTACCACTAAGGACAAAAATTAGCACAAAGAAAAAAAGAGGACACAAAGAATACAAAGTGAAGCGTCGTCAACGTCTAACTTTGTGTCCATTGTGTCCTCTTTTTTTTCTTTGTGCTTAAAAAATACCGCTTTGGTTAATTCCTGAAAAACAGGGGATTTAGTGTCGAAATTAAGACGATTTCCCCAGGTTTCCCCACTTTGAGCAACTGTTTATTTTTCAGCTTTATCCTTGATCTCCTTCAATTGCAAAGCGGTCAACTGCTTATTCAAGCCCGGTAGCGCTCCCGAAATGGTAGTCTCCAATTTACTTAGATGCCCCTCTAGTTCTTTGCTCAATTCTGCAAAAACCTTGTGAACACCCGCGGTTGGTTTGGCATCTCCAGATTCCAGGCTACGGCGCACTGCTGAGATGCGGTTGCCCAACTTGATTGGGAAGTTCAGGGGATCTTGCCCGCTCTGGTTTTTGGTTTGATACAAATCCTCCTCAATGACGGTGAGTTTGGCATTCAAATCCTTGGCAGCAGCTGTAAAATTGGCATCAGTCGTTTCCTTCATCCGCGCTTCCATTTGTTTGCGCAAGTTGCGGATGCGGATCACTGCTTCGTTGCCTGCACTTTCCTTGTCCCGAATTTTCATGGCTACCTCAAACTGCTCCTGCAAATCCGCTGCAGTGATGCCTTTCAGGTTCGGGTTCATCAGGATTTGGAAAGGGTAAGTCTGGCTGTAAGTGCCAGCGGTGAATTGCACCTGGTACTGACCCAATGGTGCTTTAGGCCCATTTTGTGGGCGTGCTCCCCAGAGGATCATACCTTCAAAGACAGTAGCCCCCGGGTAACGCAGGTTCCAGGAAAAAGTGTTGAGCCCGGCTTCAATACCCGGCTTTTGGCCAGTGCCAGGGCCTCCACCACTACCTCTTGGAGCATTGTCTCCTTTGAATGCCTGGATCAATTTCCCTTGCGCATCCAGGATTTCAATTTTCACAGAGTCCATTTTTTCCTGCAAGTAATATTGGAATACGGCAGGAGTTACTCCCCGCATGGCATCGGCTGGTTTGAACAATATTGCTGCCTGCTTGCGGTTCTCGGGCGTCAGTTGGCGGAAAGGATGGATGTCGTCCAGAATCCAGAATCCGCGTCCATGGGTACCCAGTACCACGTCATTGTCCTTAATCACCAAATCGCGAATGGGTGTATCAGGCAAGTTCAATTGCAAGGGTTGCCAGTGATCGCCAGCATCAAAGGATACATACACACCGTGCTCAGTGCCCAAAAACAATAGCCCTGGCCGCACATGATCTTCCCGTACCGCCCGGGCAAAGTGCCCATCGGCGATGCCGGTGACGATTTTGGTCCAGGTTTTGCCGAAGTCGCGGGTGCGGAACACGTAAGGCTGGCGGTCGTCTACCTGATAGCGGAAGGCGGCTACATAAGCGGTACCTGGCTGGTGTTTGGATTCGTCAATGATGGCCACAACGGAATTTTTGGGCAAATCCTTTGGTGTGATATCCTGCCAGGACTTACCTCCGTCGCGGGTGATGTGGATTTTGCCATCATCAGAACCAGCCCAAATGGTGCTGATGTCGTGGTTGGAAGGGGCCAGGGCAAATACGGTAGCGTAAATCTCTGGCCCATTCATGTCCTTGGTGATTTCACCACCAGTTGGCCCTAGGGTTTCCGGGTCGGCGTAGGTCAGGTCAGGACTGATTTTTTCCCAACTTTGCCCGTCATCTTTGGTGCGCCACACGTGCTGAGAGCAAGTGTAAAGCACGTTAGGATCTTTGGGTGAAAAAACGATGGGGTAAGTCCATTGCCAACGCTCAGGCAATGCACTGGCTGGTTCGCCAGAAAAAAAGCGAGGGTAGACTTGAATGTCCCGAACTTGCCCGTTGCTGCGGTCGTAGCGGGTGAGTAGTGCCCCTTGGCTACCCGCATAAAACAGATCTTTGTTGGTTGGGTGAGGTGCGATGTAACCACTTTCGCCTCCACCTACTTCATAATACCAGCCGTGATTGGGCCCTCCCCCTTGCATAAAATCCCAGCCGTCGCTGGGCATGGCCAGGGTACTGTTGTCCTGCTGCGCCCCGGTTACATGGTAGGGAATGTCGTTGGTAACGGCCACGTGGTAAAACTGGGTGGTACAATAGTCTTGTTCCGTCCAGCTTTCGCCCCCATTGACAGAAACTACACCTCCGCCGTCGTCGGAGATGATCATGCGCATGGGATTATTGGGGTCAATCCACAGGTCGTGATGGTCCCCGTGTTGGGTGTTGATTTGTTTGTCAAATTTGACCCCACCATCGGTGGATTTGAAAAAATCAACGTTGAGGCAATAAACGCCATCCTTATCAAATGGGTCGGCATAGATGCGGGAATAATAAAAGGCACGTTGGCGCAGTTTGCGTTCATCGTTGACCTTTTTCCAGGACCAGCCTGCATCGTCGGAGCGGTAAACGCCACCATCATTGGCTTCGACGATGGCCCAAAGGCGGTTGTTGTCTACGGGAGACACCGTAATGCCGATTTTGCCCAAGGTTCCTGTAGGCATACCCGGGTTGCGGCTCAGGTCAATCCAGGTATCGCCACCGTCGACCGATTTCCAGAGTTTGCAGTCGGGCCCGCCGCCCCACATTTTCCAGGTTTTGCGGTATACTTGCCAGGTTGTGGCATAAATGATTTTTGGGTTTTTGCGATCGATGATGAGGTCGGCTACCCCGGCTTTTGGACTGACGTAAAGGATCTTTTTCCAGGTATTGCCTCCGTCCATGGAGCGGAACAAGCCCCGTTCTTCATTGTCGCCATAGGGGTGGCCTAGTGCGCCCACGTACACGATGTCGGGATTGGTGGGGTGGACCCGAATGCGGGAAATGGCCTGGGTTTCTTTCAAACCCAAATGCCGCCAGTTTTTACCACCGTCGGTGGATTTGTAAACCCCGTCGCCCTGGGTGATGCTACCCCGCAACTGGGTTTCGCCGCCTCCAATGTACACCACATCGGGATTGGTTTCGGCTACGGCCACCGCGCCGATTGAGGAGCAAGTGATTTTTCCATCGGTAACAGGGGCCCATTCCTGGCCGCCATCGGTGGTTTTCCACAAACCGCCGCCTGTAGCGCCAAAATAGTACTCATTGGGTCGCCCGGGACTTCCGGTACAACCCAGGGAGCGCCCGCCACGTAGGGGGCCAATGTTGCGCCATTTGAATTTTTCGAAGTATTTGGCTTCGTAAGGATTGGAATACGTACTTGGATTTTGAGCCTGAAGGCTATTGCACAGCACCAGGACAAAAATCACCCACAACAGTTTTTTCATACTAAAATGGTTAGGATAGAGGTGAGTTTCAAAACTAGCAGGATTTTTTGGATTGGCAAAAAAGGGGAGGATTGTCTTTGTCGAATGTTTGCGGTATTTTTAATCATAAGGATTCACTGCAAATCAATGATATTACCCGCCTCCCTCAATCCACTCAAATAAGCACCGTGTACCGTTGAAAAATAATCAACTTCGGTGTGCTCGCCTGCAAAGAACAACTTGTCGTCCAAAGAAGCAGCCAAATCTTCAAAATGGCGCATTTCAGTGCCAACAGCGGTGAAAGAATAGGCACCGTAGGTGTTTTCGTTGCTGTTCCATTTGGTGCGCAAGAGATTGGTCGGATTGGGTATAGCGCTGCCGTACATGTCCTTCAAATGGGCCATGATGGCTTCCGTAACCTGTGCATCCGTCATGGTTTCGGTTTGCCTTCCGTAATCAGCATAAGCAAAGGTCATCAAGGCATTGCTGGCAGGATGAAACTTTTTGACATTTACGAAATAGTTGAATTTGTCGGTAGCTTCAGGCGTATAAGACAGGTATTGGACATCGTCCCAAAAGGCAGTTTGCCAGGTCAGCAAAAACTTGTTGACACAGCTCATTCCAATCTTCTGGATGGCGTTTTGTTTGGCGCTGGGCAAATTAGGCACAAATTGGATCACTCCTTTTTTTAATACACCCAGGGGTACGGTCAGGATCACGTAATCGGCGGTACTGGTTTGGCCATTGTGCGTTACCTGGACTTTGGTGCCAGTGTAATCAATCTTGGTAACCCGTTGATTCAGTTGTACACTCAGACCACGGGCTAAATAATTGGCGATGGTATCGTACCCATTGGTCGCTATTTTTTCAATGCCTTTGAATTCTTCACCTTCGTTGTAAAGCAAAGACGACAATTGATTCAGGTCTCCGGTATCGAAAGTAAGGTAAGTGGACAAAAAGAACCTCCAAAGGCGGTCTTTGGCCTGTGTGGGGTATTGGGCATTAAATACCGTTTGAAAACTTTGGGTGGCGCTGCCTTTTTTCATCAGGGTATCGAGCATGTCGTAGAATTCATCTTCCACTTGGTCATACACAGTAGTTTTGCGCAATACGCCGCCAACATCGTAGGACTTCCGACTCGAATCATCGGTATAAAAAGACTGCATTCCCGCCTTTTCGGCCAGATCTGTAATTGGATTTTTGGTGATGCCATGAATCCAACTCGCTCCCTCATCGAAGGCGATGCCCAGGCTTCGGTTGCTCCGCAATCGTCCACCCACTTTTTCTTGTGCTTCCAGAAGGGTTACAGTAAAGCCCTTGCTTTTGAGTTGTTGGGCAGCGGCCAGTCCTGCGATTCCCGCTCCAACCACAATTACCGTTTTATTGATGCTCGTTTCTTCCTTTTTGCAAGAGGAAAGAATGGACGGAGTTGTCCAGAGTACTGGTACAGTTTGTAGGGATTTTTTCAAAAACTTCCGGCGCTTCATTTTTTTACTTTCGATTTTAGCAAAACTTCGCAAAGTTAGAATAATGCTCGGCACTCCTCCTCCAAAATCCCTTCAATAATCTTCGGGGGCTCAGCCCATTTGCTGATGCTTTTGTCCAATAACAAGGGTAGCGCTGAGCTATAACCCCCAATTTCTCCCGTGCTTAATCCCACAATGATCAGTTGTATTTTATGGTGCCGGATGAGATAGGAGCACATGATACAAGGTTCGTGGGTGGTCACCAAAATACAGTCGGATAGGTCGGTTTTTCCTAAATTAGTCCGCGCATTGCGGATGGCTTCAATCTCAGCGTGAAAAGTGATGTCACGATGGGTCTTTCCACCTTCAATGCCTTCACCTACTATTTTTCCGTTTTGCACCAAAATGGAACCAACCGGGCTGTCTCCTCTGGCCTTGGCAATTTGGGCAAGTGCGAGGCATTTTCGCATGTAGGCTTCGTAGGCGGCTTGTTCCGCTTTACTCATGTCGGGAGTTATTTATTAGCTTGGAAACAATTGGTTATCAATAAGTTAAAAGCTTGGGGGCAACGACCAGCGGCAGAGCCGCCAAAACGTCTGTAGCATTTAGACCGTGCAATGCTTTTAAGGTGCAGAGCACCGAAACAAATGGCAACAGTTGCGGTACTACGTACCTTAAAATATATCTTCGTTCCTTGAGCTACAGACGTTTTGGCGGCTCTGCCGCTGGTCGTTGTGCCTAAGATTAACCAATTGCTTGGTAATCAAATCGCCTCAAGCCTATTGATGTATTGCTCTAAAATACCCAGAATTTCCGCAAAAGTTTCCCGTCCAAAACCAATTCGGGTATGTTTGCTGCCAAAGTCAAAGGTTTCTGAAGGCAAGATCATGATACCGGTTTCTTGAACCAATTTTTCCGCAAAGTCCATCGCTGTCTCCTTTATTTTCAACTCTACAAAAGCGGTTGAACCAGAGTTGGGCATTGGGAGTTCGAGGAAATGGGCATTCCTTGTGCAGAAGCTTTTGAAAAGCTCCAGGTTTTTGCTTATTTTCTGGATATTGGACTCGACGAATTTAGCTTGGTTGTTCAGTGCAATGGTTGCCAATACCTCACTTGGCGCATTGTTGCAAATGGACAGATAATCCTTAAAGGCTTCGACTTTGCTGAGGATCTCGGTATTGCGGCTGGTCAACCAACCCAATCTTAAGCCAGCCAGGCCAAAGGTTTTGGCCGTTCCCCACAAACTGATGGCGTTTTCATACAAATCACAAGCAGAACGGGTGTCGTTGCCGGGATCGTGGATGAGAAAACGATACATTTCATCCGAAAACAAGGCGATGCCATGTTTCCTGGCAATGCCGATGATGGCGTCCCAATCCTCAACACTTGGGGAATAGCCCGTTGGATTGTGTGGAAAATTGGTAATGATCAATTTCGTTTTGGCCGTGACCAGACTTTCCAATAGAGAAGGATCAAAATACCATTGCTTGTTCTGGTTTTCCGCTTTCCAAAAAACCAGCTTACACCCAATACTTATGGCCACTTGGTACAAAGATTGGTACATGGGTGACATACAAATCACCTCGTCACCTTTTTCTAGCAAGACATTCATCAATGCAAAATTGGCCTCACCGGGAGAACTAACCACTACATTGTCAACCGTAATGTGCTGATAATGCTGCGTGATGGCCTTCCTCAATGGCAGGCTACCCCGGGTTTCAGTATAGCCCAATTTTAAGGTCTCCCAGCTTTTTCGTTCTTCATCTGAGGCCAAATCGAGGACATACTGCATGGGGAACCCATCACAATCCGAACTCGATAAAAGGTACTTTGCCGTAAATTCATATTTGGCAAAGTACCTTTCGATAGAAAAATCTTTAATGTTCATCGTTTTCTGTCAATGCTTGGCAGGCGTGGAATAAGGAGGTACCGTCACCTTGATTGGCCCTTGTTGTTTGAGCAAATCCAGGACTTCTTTCACTGCCCTTTCCAATTGCAAATCACGCCCCTCCGCAGTAGATTTTGCGGTGATTTTTACCTCAATATCCGGGGCAACGCCTTCGTTTTCGGCAATCCAGCGCTTGGCATTGGGGTCAAAGATGCCATTGTCGGGAGCGGTTACCCGGCCACCATCGATCAAGGCATAATGCACCGAAGATTTTACCAATCCGCCCCAAGTGCGTACTCCGATGAGCGGCCCGGCTTGCTGGTGCCGGAAAACCCACGGAAAAAAGTCCCCGCCAGAGCCAGCCAATTCATTGATGAGTAGTGCTTTGGGGCCGAGGATGCCCGCTGGCAAACGACCTGGAGCGCCATTCGGCACTTCATTCGTATAAGCTGCCCGCAGTTTGCGGGTCATCAGGTCTACCATGTAGTCATCGAGCAAACCACCACCATTGAAGCGTTCATCAATGACCGCTCCTTCCTTGTCTTGCTGCGCAAAAAAGTACCGATTGAAGGAGACCAGACCTGGTTCACCTGTGTTCGGAATCCAGATGTAGGCCAGTTTCCCGCCGGATAGTTCATCTACCTTTCTGCGGTTGTCTTCCACCCAAGCGCGTTGCCGCAAGGCATTTTCGTTGGCGATGGGTTCGACAATCTCTTTCCAGGCCCCATCCATGGAGGGGCGGTCGTTGATTTGGAGGACGGTTTGCCGGCCAGCAGTGCCATCCAACCAGCGGTAGGGATCATCGGCAGCGGTGAGGGGTATCCCATCGACTCCCATTAGATAATGCCCTTCCTGCACCTTGAGGTTGGGGCGATCGAGTGGTGCACGGAGCCCCGGGTTCCAGCTTTCTGCCGTGTATATCCGTTTGATGCGCCAAAAACCATTCTCGGCAACCAAATCCGCACCTAGAAGTCCAACCCGAACGGTATCCACTGCCGGAAAATCGCCACCAGAGACAAAACTATGGCCAACCGACAACTCTCCATTCACCTGATCCAACACATAATTCAGGTCGCTGCGGTGCCGGATGTAGGGAATGAGCGGCGCATAACGGGCCTTGACCTGCTGCCAATCCCGCCCGTGCATATTCGGATCGTAGAAATAGTCGCGTTCGTAGCGCCAGGTTTCGTTGAACATTTGTTGCCACTCGGCCACCCGATCCAGTTGCATGCGCAAGGTAATGGCCAGGCCACCTTCGCCAGGGGTAGGGGCTTTGGCCGTGCCAACCACCCGCCAGGAACCACCCGATTGCAGGAGGATCTTTTCACCATCCGCGGACACGGAGAGCCTTTGCACGCCACGCGCAAACTCGCTGGCTTTTCGGTCTTCTATTGAAAATTTATGCAACAGCATGCCTGAAGAATTGGGTATCTCCTCACCGATGAACACGGAGCCTTTAGGTCCAGCCTGGACGGCACCGTAATTGCGTACCGGCATGGGCAAAGCGAGGATGCGGCGGTCGATTTTTTCCCAATCAATGCGTACCAATTCAACCGAATCTTTGCTGGGTTTTTTCTCCGGTTTTACTGCTTTTTTTTCAGCACCAGTGGTGTCAGGTTCTTCGTCACTTTTTAGGGGAAAAGGAGAAGGATCGTCCTTGCGCAAAACAACGACATAGGCACCGTAGGCCGGATTGGACTGGGTGGAGCTGGTATTGGCCCAACCCGAACCCAGCGCAACTTCGGTGCTCGCTAAAAAGTACAGGTAGCGACCCCCACGATCCCAGGCTGGTGCAAAACCATCGGCAAGGGGATCGGTCAGCGGGCGGCTGGTGCCAGTAGCCACCGACCACAGCATGATGCGCCGGAAATTGTTGGCTGCTGTTTTGGCATAGGCCAGCCATTTGGAATCAGGCGACCAATTGAGGCCCAGGGAGCCACGCTCAATGTTGAGCCCACCTATGTCGGCGGTAATGATTTTTCCAGATTCTACTTCCACTACCCGAATGCGCACATCGTCATCACAAAAAGCGATGCGTTTGCCATCGGGCGACCAAGTGGGTTCCCAGGCCATTTTTGATTCCCCAATCGAAATGCTGCGCGGAGCAGACAGGCCATCCTGATTGGCAATGAGCAGTGCATAACCCTCGCCACTGGCGTCTGAAAACCAGGCAACCCGATTGCCATCGGGCGACCAGATTGGTGCACGATCGGCCACCGCAGTGCTGCGCGTGAGGTTGCGGGCGTCGCCATTGGCCACGGGGACGGTGAAGATTTCGCCGCGGGCTTCCATGGCTACTCTTTTACCCGTTGGAGAAAGGGCCGCATTACTGACCCGTTTGTTGACGTTTTCCCAGCGGGTTTCCGCCCAGGGGAAATCGCCGCACACGGTGATCTCCAGTTGTTTAGGGCTTCCTGAGGAGGCGTCCAGGGTGTGTAGGTAGCCATCCCGTTCAAAAATCAGGGTGCCCTTATCACCCGAGAGCCACTTTACATTGCTACCCGTGAACTTGGTTTTTTGAACCAAAGCACCTGTACTGGGGGTGTAAGCCCAAATGTTGACAGTCCAGTCACGGTCTGACAAAAAGTAGATGGTATTGCCGAGCCACAAAGGTTGGGTATCGGTGCTGCGCTCACAAGGAATGGGTGTCTCACTCAGATCATCCAGATTCAGGATGGATAAGGATGTGTTTTGACCGCCGCGGTATTCGCGCCATTCTACGTCCCAGCGGCTCATGCGATCCACCACAATGCGGTTTTGATTGGGGGCATAGGAGCCATCAAAGCCCCAGGGCGCAGGGATTAGGGTAGAGGGGCCACCCTGAGTTGCAACGGTCCAAAGGCGGTTATATGCGCTGGGGGCGGTTTCGCGGGAAGAGGCGTAGAGTACCCGTTTTCCATCATTGGTCCAGCCTCGGGCAAAAGCAGCGGATGGATGCCAGGTCAGACGGGTAGGAGTGCCACCATCGATGGAGACGATGTACACTGAATTTGAGCCAGTACGATCAGAAGTAAAAGCGATCCAGCGACCGTCGGGAGAAAAGTGAGGGTCACTTTCTACCGCCGCGGTACTGGTCAAGCGGCGGGCTTCACCTCCCGTGCGGTCGGTTATCCATAGGTCGCCGCCATAAACAAAGGTTATGTGTTTTTCGCTAAGGCTGGGTTGGCGCAAGAGGCGGGTGCCCTGAGCATGACTATTGTTGAGGAAAAATCCGGCCAGTAGGAAACAAACTAGCCAGCGAAAATGCTTCAGGTGTCGAGGAAAAACAGGACTCATTTTGAACTTGGTTTTATGGTTTGGTGCATTGAAGGCCTACAAGTATAGGAATGGAACGATGAAATACCAAATTGTAGCTTGGCTTTGTTGCATTTCACCCCAATCCTCAACGCGCCTCCATAAAACTAAGGCAAGCTGAATTGTTTGAACCAGGCCCAATGGAAAACGGCAGCTTTCATTGGGTGGTTAATCCCATTCGGGTATTCATGTTCTAATCCTTTAACTTCAACCATTTTAAAGACATGGTCTGCTCGACCGGACAAGCCTTGGTAATCTGCAACTACCACAGAATTTGGGTCGCCACTAGTGGTATAACTGGATTCCTTGAGTTTAAACGTATTGATATAGGGTTTAGGCTGGACTGCATAGAGGTAGGGATAATCTTTGTACAATTGGGTAAAGCCCATCGGTACCGCGCTCCCTGCCGGTAACCCCACTCCTTTGATCATTTTTCCGTCCATATTGCCAAAAAACAACATCGTTGGCAGCAAACGCACTGGGGTATAAACAGAATCTCGGGGCAAGGCGCCACCACCTCCACAGGATATCGCTGCGGCAATGAGGTCGGAAAGTTTAACGGCGCAGGTCGCGCTGAACTGGCCACCACTGGAAAACCCTACGGTGTAAATGCGTTTGGCGTCTACTTTGAATTTGGCACCCAAATCGGCAAACATGGCCCGCATAAATTTGAGGTCATCTTTGAGTACCGCATTGGGGCAAAAATCGGCCCCGCCGGGCAATGAATTCCATTTGCTGATGGTCTGAGTGACTCCATCTTCTGTAACGCAATAGACTAGTGCAGAGGGGTAAACCGTAAGAATGTTTTCGGATTCGCCCACTTCCTTCCAGCCTGAAATGTTGTAAAACTGTTCTCCACTTTGGTTGCTTCCGTGAAACATGATGACGACCGGAGTGGCACTCGTTCCGGTGTAGCCCTTCGGAACGTGGACATAATATTCACGTTCTACACCATCCGCAATAAGGGTGAAGCGGTTTTTTCCGGTTTTGAAGCTTTGGGTAGAGGTTCCCTCTTCTTTTTGGCAGGAAAATAGCAGGGACAGGCTTAGCATTAAAAGAAAACTAGACAATTTCATGATTTGTAGCATTTTAGGTGAATGCTACAAATATGCAGGGGCTTGGCCCCAATGGTGTAGAACCAGAGGGTGATTTTGGGCTTAAACCAAAAGGAAGAATTTGAAAATGAGTAAAACGAGATCTATACTACAGTTTTGGGATTACGTTTTTCCTAAATCGCAGGGGTCAGCTAAAAATAAAGTTGTTCAAAATTGTATTAAACTCAGCGTAATTCTCCATCCAGGCAAAGTGAGAGCTTTTGGCATTTGTAAAGAGATGAATTTGACTTTTTTTATAAAACTGTTGTTGAAAAAATACCGATTGGTAAGGAACTACACTGTTTTGTCCACAAAATAAATAGGTTGGAATGTCGATTTGGTGGTTGAGTAATTTGTAAATCCAATTGTTGGTTTGGTTTGAAAACAGGATTTGGGCCGTAGATGTCAAACTATACCGGTTGACTTTTTCGAAAATCAAGTCAATGATACCTGGCTGTTCTGTATGAAATTCATCTGAAAACTGGAGCTTGATTTGTTCTTCCCTAAACTGCTGAGAAAAATAATCCCCCTTGATCAGTTTGTTGTACGCATCGAATAAACCATTTAAAGGTACGATGGAGCCATAGTCAAGGTTTTGATCAGGAGTGTTAGTGGGATTTTGCAGCAAAACCGTCATCTCGTCGATTAAGACAAATTTTGAAATCCTGCTTTGCCCGTAAATCAACATGTATTGCCACCATATGGCTACACCAATAGAATGGCCCATCGCGATGAAATTCCCAATTTTACAATGGTTGATGAATTCCTGTAAATCAACAGCACACCTGTCTACAGAATTTCCATAAGTAGAATTTGTTTGATACCCACGGACGATAAAGATGTACACATTGTAATATCGCTTGATCAATGCATTGGTCAAAAGCAATGGTGAACATACATCGGGCGACATGTTCCATGCCAAAGTTATGACAACTGATCCCTTAGGCTCAGTTGCGGGTTGATGGTGATAAAAAAGGGTTGCGTTGTCGGAGCTGGTGAATTCGGAGAGTACTAAACTGCTCCAGGGGAACGCATTTTCTGCCATGATGGTAATAATTTTAAATACCATCAAATATAATAATCTCCCTTCATTTTGAGAGATGAAAGGCACCCATCAGCATCGTTTTTATTGTCAGTTTTTAACAATGAAAACCAATAGGCCTTTCATCTCTCATTTTACAATTCTCTCTTAAAACCTCAACATCTTCTTTGTTTCTCTACCACTCGCCGTCTGTAACGTGTAGTAGAACAAACCTTTCACATTTCCCAGAGCTTGTGCATCAAGTGAAATTTGATGACTGCCTTCCGCCAAAACAGCGGACTGTTTATGGATCAATTTGCCTTGTAGGTCCCAAACGGTAAGGGTGATCGGGCCAGTTGCGGGAAGCGAAAAGTTGATGAGGGTCTCTTCGTGGAAGGGGTTGGGCTGGTTTTGTTCCAGTGTCAAACCACTTCTCAGTTGTTGATCAGCACTGAGATTCAAACCACTCAAGTTCGCCAACTGGCCATCTTCCTGGAATTGACTGGCGGTAGGGACATAACTTCCATCCAGGTCACCCAATTTGATGGCTACGAAGTCGGCAATCACCCCGGTTTCCAACTTGTTGATGGCCACTGAATCGGGATATTTACCGGGCTTCAAGGAGCGGGGCACGGTGTATCGGGCATCAACAAAACGCCAGCAATTGCCCTGAGGGAAAGAGTCCCGTTGGAAAATGATTTGCCTCAATTTGGCAAAGTCTTCGGTGTTGATTTCTCCATTTTGGTCGATGTCAGCGGCCAGGATTTGGTAAGGGCTGAACTTGTCCAGTTTGTTTTGCAACATCTCCAACATGACGTTTAAGTCGCGGGTGTTTACCCCGTTGGCGTCGCCTGCCTTCATTTTGGGACGAACCACGTAACTTTCACCTTCAGGCAACTCTTTGAAGCGGTAAAAGCCGTCCTTGTCCGTTTTGGTTTGATAGGCTGCTATATCCTGGACTGCATCCAGCGGAATATTGCGCATCCGGGTTCCCTGTGCCGTAGCAATCGTACCCGTGATACCAGGTAAAACTGGGCAAATCCCCCGATTGTCCTGTACCAAAAGGTAAGTAACACAATAGCCATGGTTGCCCAGGTTGTCCCAGGCGTGCAATTCGATGTCTACTTTTTGACCCGCCTCAGCACAAGTGAAAGTCAATGAAGTGCTGTCGATATGAGCCTTTTGGCCGACTCGATTGATGGAATAACGCGTGATTTTTTTCAAACCATTCTTATCCACCTCGGGTCCTTGACCATTGCAATCGTACGCCGGGCTGGCTACATAATCGCTGGCCCACACCGTATTCATCGCTTCTCCGAGCCCGTCGGGCATGAGTGCCATAGCCAAACCTTGCTTGCAGGTTGGAGCAGGGGCACTACAATCGCGCACTTCAAAGGGTATGCGGGTCGGCAAGGATAAGTTACCGCACTGATCCCGTACCACCACAATCAGATCGTGTTTGCCTTCAGGCAGGTTGGCGATTTTGATGGTGAAAGTCCCGTTTTTATTGTCTTTTGTGCTCCATCGGGTGTCGAAATTGACAGGCATCCGCATGTTGCTAAGGCTTTGGAATGGGGCGATCATGATGGACGGGATTTCCAGACTTACCGTTTCGGAGCAGTTGTCACTCGCTCCAAAAGTCACTTCGATGGCGCCTTTGCAGGTGTTCAAATCCGTCTGGAATTTTGGCAAAACGGGTACCGTAACCACTGGCCGAACGTCGTCATACACCTTGATCACCTGGGTGTACATAAAAGCGCGGTAGTGAAAGCCGCCATTGTCCAGGCAGATGGGGCTAAGTTCAATTTTGCGGTCGTCGGATGAGATCACCCGGTCGTGGCTGAGGTAAGCGGTATTGTTGCGCACCAACACACAAACTCCTTCGCCATAAACCCCGTCAAAATCTGGGGCATCCCGATCAATGACTACGGGATTGGACATGGGGTCGAGTTGGCACCTTTCATTGTACAACTCCCAGTTCATTACGGTATAGGTCCGGAAAATCTTGTAGCAGGCGTCCGCATCAGTGCGGTAAATTTTGTCGGTTATATTGACGGCCAGTTTGTCGTCGCCTAATTCAATCATTTGTACACCAGGAATATTGCTAGGCGTCTTGCAGGTATTGCTGGATACATCCGCCGGGAAACAAATGTCGTAGTTGTGTACTTTAGGGGGCGGCATTTTGGGCCACCAGCCCGGCATGTAGCCACCTTGGGCGTTTAATAAGGATAGTTGGCCCAGGCAGAGTGCCAAAAACAGGTAATACTTAAAGTTCATGGTTCTCCGTCTACGCAATGACGGTTGGGTCGAATTGAGCATAACTCGATTGGGTTACTGATTAATTAAATAGCCTGATACCGGGCGGGAGGATGTATAAACCTGAAGGAAATGAGGGACAAAAACGGAACACATTCAGCTCAGGGAACCCACGAATTTATTGGTAGGTTATCAGCTACAATACATGACATAAAATTCAGCATTGTGGTTGGAAAAACCCAGCTAAATTTTTCGCAATATACAAGGTTTTTTTGATTCAGGGCACAATTCTTTTGCACACTATGCGACTAGCGTCTATTTTTGCGCCGATTTAATCCAACACGATGAAGAACTTTTTGGAAGAACTGGAATGGCGCGGCATGCTGCATTCCAAAATTGACGGGATAGAAGAGAAACTAAATACCGGAAAAGTGGTCGGCTACATTGGCTTTGACCCCACGGCACCCTCGATAACCATTGGCAACTATGTGCAAATCATGTTGCTCAAGTTGTTTCAACTCAGCGGTCACCAACCGATCGTATTGATGGGTGGTGCAACCGGGCGCATTGGTGACCCTTCGGGCAAAGACAAAGAGCGTGAGCTCAAAACCACCGACGAGCTGGACAACAACCTGGCCCATCAAACCACCCAGTTCAGAGGTTTGTTGAACTTTGATGAGGGCGAAAATGCCGCCATCCTGGTCAATAACCTGGATTTTTACAAAGACATGAACGTGTTGGATTTTTTGCGCGTAGTGGGTAAAACCCTGACGGTGAACTACATGTTGCAGAAAGATTCCGTACAGAACCGCCTGGAAGGGGGGATTTCTTTCACTGAGTTCAGCTACCAATTGCTGCAAGGTTACGATTACCAGTGTTTGTTCAATCAATATGGTTGTATCCTGCAAATGGGCGGCTCCGATCAGTGGGGCAACATCACTTCGGGTACGGAATTCATTCGTCGGAACTTGGGAGAGAAGGCTTATGCCATCACCACCCCTTTGTTGACCAAGGCGGATGGCACCAAGTTTGGTAAATCTACTGCGGGTAATATTTGGCTGGATGCCAAAATGACCTCACCCTATAAGTTTTACCAGTTTTGGATCAATGCGGATGATGCGGATATTCCCAAGTTTACGCGTTATTTCACCCTTCATTCCAAGGAAGAGATTGAGGCGCGCGAGCAAGAATTTGCCAGTGACCCACGCGAACTCAAGCGCTTGTTGGCCGAGGAGTTGACCAAACGTATCCATGGCGAAGCTGCGTACCAGAGTGTACTCAAAGTATCCGAATTGTTGTTTGGTCGCAATGCGGATCGGGAGATGCTGTTGAGCTTGAGTGGGGAGGAACTGGAAACAGTGGCGAACGAAATTCCTACTTTTCAGGTGAAAAAGGAGTTGTTTGA
The DNA here is from genome assembly GCF_965225875.1 of Haliscomenobacter sp. GTDB lineage: Bacteria > Bacteroidota > Bacteroidia > Chitinophagales > Saprospiraceae > Haliscomenobacter. The sequence goes on from NZ_CBDDBS010000003.1 coordinate 20,826, forward strand.
AGAAGGGATCAATATTGCAGACCTCCTGGCGCAACATACGCAGATTTTGGCTTCTAAAAGTGAGGTGCGCAAGGCGATTCAGAATAATGCCATTACGGTGAACAAGGAAAAAATTACTACGCATGAAGCGGTGGTTTCTGCCGAAGCCTTATTGCATGGGCAATATGTGATGGTGGAGAACGGCAGGAAGAATAAATTTATTCTAGTAGCGGCAGAGGAAGCCAACGCATTATGATGATCAATCTTAATCGAACCTCGAAGAGGTGACATGATTATAGAATTTAGGATTGCGTCTATTATTCAAAGAGAAACCCCGGAGGGGGTGGCATTATTTCAACTTCAGATAATGCCACCCCTCCGGGGTTTCTCTTTGAATAATACCCTGGGATACAATTCTATAATCATGTCACCCCTTCGGGGTTTTGCTTTGGAAAACTTTCCGGGATACAATGCTATAATCATATCACCCCTTCGGGGTTTATTTCAATAAGAGGTACAACAACTGTGCATACACAATCTTCACCACAATCGACATCGGCGTCATCAAGGAATACCCTACATTTGGCAACTTATTCTTACTCCGGCGAATGTTGAAATCCAGGATCGCCGGGTGATTGGAAACCAGCCCAATCAAAATGCTGAAGGGTATTTTCAAAATTTTATACCCCACCAATAAAGTAGCACATACCGTAAGAATACTGATCAGCGCACTGCTGGTAAACACCCACAGGCCAATTCCTCCGCCCGTAATGGTTTTGACAAATTGGTGCCCTGAGTTGACGCCCACTCCGGCGAGCAGAAAAATCAAACCGATTTGGCGCAAAATTAAGTTAGCACTATAAGGCAAAGACCAGTTGATCGGTCCACTGCGGCGCAAACCGCCCAAAATCAGCCCAACAATAATCGGTCCTCCGGCGAAACCCAATTTAAAGTCAATGCCTCCGGGCAACTGGAAAGTTACCATTCCCAAAATCATCCCCATCGCCATCCCCAAGCCAAAGGACAACAAATCGATTTGGCTCAGTTCTTCGTAGGAATCGCCAAAAAACTTGGCGATCTCCGCCATGTCTTTTCTTCTGCCGATTACCCGCACCCGATCACCCAATTCCAGCACGGTGTCTGCATTGGCCATCATGTCGACATCGCCTCGGCGTACTCGTGAGATCAGCACGGCGTATTTCTCACTCAAATTCAGGGCTGCAAGTTTTAGGCCAGCTACTTTGGAGTTGGATACAAACATTCGGCGGGTTTCGTATTCGGTTTGGTCGAAGGAGAGCTGATGGGGGAGGATGGTACCAATTTCCTGGGCTACCTGTTCTACTTCTTCCCGGTCTCCAACCAGAGCTACTTTGTCGCCTAGCTGAAATTCGGTGTCCCAAGAACTGAGGTGCATGCGGTCACCTCTTTCGTAGCGCCCGAATAAAACGGTCCAGGTCCTTTCTTGACGCAAATCGCGGATGGATTTGTTGATGACCTCTTCGTGATTGACTTCAACGGTGAGCGTGAGGATGTCCTGGCGCACCGGGTAATCCTTGCGGAGTTCCCGTTCCTCTTTTGGAAAATCAATTTTGAGCAATTTTTGCATCAAAATAACCGCCAGCATGGGGCCTAAAATTCCCATAGGGTAGGAGAGAGAATAGCCAATGACGCTGTTTTCGGCATCCAGCTTACTGATGTTTTCATCCAGTCCCATGTTGCGAATCAAATCCAATAAACCCGCCAGAGCAGGCGTGTTGGTGGTGCTACCAACAAACAAACCCGCTGTAATGCTGCCTTCAAATCCAAGCAAATAATGCAGCCCAACCGCCACACTTGCCGAAAAACTGAGCATCACAAAAACAAAGATCAGGTCTTGCCAACCCCTGCGTTTGAAGGTGCTGAAAAAACTGGGCCCGCTGCCCAAACCCACTGTATAGACAAAGATGGATAGCCCCAGAAAAGTAATGATTTCGGGAATGCGCAGGTCTGGGCTGAAACTGCCAATGAACAAACCCACAAACAATACGGCAGCCACGCCCAAACTATTGCCTTTAATGCTGATGCTCCCCACCCCGTAGCCTAAGCCGGCGACAATGAAAAGCAAAAGAATCGGATTTTCGGTTAATGCCTCGACCATATTGATTGTATTTTGTGCACGAAAAGTACAACTTCGATGAGAAATGTAGAGGATAAAAAAGATCATGGGACTGCATTACAATTGTCAGTGCAATCACAAGTGTTAACACCAGCCAAATTATAATTGGTGGAAAGGGGGTAGAACAAAAAAATCACCCTTTAGCTAAAATTTTTAGTAAAATTTTGTGAGTATTCATAAATTGCCCTATATTGCCCTCAGATTTAAGGTTTCCTTAACAAAGTTGTTAATTTTATTAACGACTTACAACTTGCTTTTTAGATCCTTCATAATAACAGTCGGGTGATTTCTTACAAGAGCGGAGCAGTGGTGCTTGCGCTCTTTTTTTTTATGCCCAGGCATAAAAAACCCACGGCTAAAGCCATGGGTTGGTTTTTTGGAGTGGCCTCCCACGGATAAATCCATGGGTTGGCGATGGGCTTGGAGGAATGAAAAACGGCCCTATCAAACCTTCATTCGACAAGGGCAGCCACATAGGACTGCCCCAACACTTCTTTATTCTCTCCGAACTATTTTTTTCTTTCGGAAAAAAATAAATATCATTACAAAAATTTTTTGAACTACTTAGATTAGCAAATAACGCTTGTTTGGGAAACGCCAGCAGGTGTTCAAAACGATTACTGTGAAGAACAAACCGGATCTTTCTTTTTGGCAAATCTGGAACATGAGTTTCGGGTTTTTGGGCATCCAATATGGCTTTGGTTTACAACAAGCCAACATGAGTCCAATTTATCGCTATTTGGGTGCTGAGGAAAGCAGCATTCCAGGACTTTGGCTGGCTGGGCCGCTCACGGGGCTGTTGTTGCAACCGATCATAGGTACTTTGTCCGACCGGAGTTGGTCGAATACCTGGGGGCGACGCCGTCCTTACATCTTTATTGGCGCCATAGTAGGTAGTATTGCCATGATTTTGATGCCCAACTCTAAATCAGTTTTTATGGCAGCTTGCCTGATGTGGTTGCTGGATGCAGGGTTGAATTCCTCAATGGAGCCATTCCGGGCCTTTGTAGGTGATTTGTTGAATTCAAAACAACGCCCAACCGGGTTTGCGGTACAATCTTTTATGGTCGGTTTTGGCCAAACCTTATCCAACTTAATGCCACTTATTTTGCCGATCATTGGCATGTCCATGGCAATCGGTGGCGACTTTAGCAATGGCATTCCAGATTCGGTACGTATTCCATTTTACATTGGAGCAGCTGCTATTTTGCTGACGGTATTTTGGACAATGTATACCACCAAGGAATATCCACCTGAGAATGAAGACTATAAAATCAAGCCAACTTTTAGTGATGAACAAAAGAAAAGTATCTCCTTTTGGCATTTGGCACTCACCATCGGTGCTGCCTTGATTGGTGGCATGTTTGCCATCCGTTTGGGTGGGCTCACCAACGGACTGATCTGGGCTGGAGGGATAGCAGTAGGTTTGTATTTGATTTTGATGTTGCCAGTGTTTAAAGAAATTTTGGCTTCGCTGTCAGAAATGCCAGTGGTCATGCGCCAATTGTGGTGGGTGAAATTTTTTACCTGGTACGGCCTGCCTCTGATGTGGCAATATCTATCTCTTGCTGCCGCAAAATATGCTTTTAACGCCCCAAGTCCTGCTGCTAACCCTGAAGGATTTGAAGCTGGGAAAAACTGGGGTAGCTTGTGTTTTGCCATGTTCAGCATCTCCTGCTTTGTGATTTCGATCTTTTTGCCTGCCATCGCCAAACGGATGGGGAGCCGTAGAGCAACCCACGCCTTGTTTTTGACAATCGGGGCACTGGGCTTCTTCAGCGTGATCCTGAGCAATGACAAATGGATTTATTTCACAGGAATGACTTTGATCGGCCTGGCTTGGGGTTCTATAATGTCCATGCCTTATTTGATGTTGGCCAACGCTGTTTCCTCTTCCCGGATGGGGGTCTACATGGGGATCTTTAACGGGTTCATTTGTGTGCCACAATTCATCGGTATGTTGACCGTTCCGCTGTATTACAAACCATTGTTGGGCGATGATCCCCGCAATGCTTTGATTTTGGCCGGATTTTGTATGCTTTGCGCTGCTGCCTCCTGTTTCCTGGTGAAGGAAATTAAAGGAAATGACGAAGCGCCCGCACAAATGTCGGCGGGGCATTAGAAGGTAAAAAAACGTAGTAAAAATGGGGTTCGGAGCGCTTGCTGCGAGCCCCATTTGTATTAAAATAGCTTTGTTAACAATTTTTAACCTTATATCAAGACAGATTAACCTCTTTCCAAAAAATGCTCAGGTATCTTTGTAGCAAGAAATAACCCGATTAACTTTTTATTATGAAGCATATTTTTACCCTCGTCTGTGCACTCTTCCTGACCTACGCAAGTACACAAGCACAAACGAAAATTTTTGGAACCGTTGCGGATACTACCGGGCAAACGCTCACAGGTGCAACGGTGATGGTCCTGCAAGCAAAAGATTCACTCTTAAGTGGTTTTGCACTCGTTGATCCGAAAGGTGCCTTTGAAGTTGTTGGGGTTAAGCCCGGCGATTACATCGTGCAATTGAGCTTTTTAGGCTACGGGGTCAAAAAAATTCCAATTACCCTGGCGGGTGAGAAGGAAAAAGACCTTGGCAAAATCATCATGAAGGAGCAATCCGAAATGTTGAATGTGTATGTGGTGGAAGGGGAAAGATCACCCATGACCATCAAAAAAGATACCGTCGAGTTCAATGCAGCAGCATTCAAAACTCAACCCAACGCTACCGTTGAAGAATTGCTGAAACGCCTGCCTGGGGTGGAAGTAGAAAAAGACGGCAACGTAAAAGCGCAAGGGGAAAATGTAACCCGGGTATTGGTCAATGGCAAGGAGTTTTTTGGCCGTGACCCCAAAACTGCAACCCGCAACCTACCTGCTGATGCAATTGACAAGATACAAGTGTTTGATAAAATGACTGACGTAGCCGAGTTCACCGGTGTGGACGATGGTCAACGCGAAAAAACCATCAACTTGACTTTGCGCCCAGACCGGCAGAACGGCGTTTTTGGCAATTTCCGCGTAGGTGGAGGTGGCCCGGAACAATTTGACCTGGGTGGCAACATCAACCGTTTTTCCAAAACCGGTCAATTGTCTTTCATCGGCTCAGCCAACAACGTCAACCGCAACGGCTTTTCGATGAACGAATACCTTGACTTTTCTGGCGGCGGCGGTGGCGGCATGAATTTTGGTGGTGGCGGCGGCGGTGGCCAAGGCGGCGGCGGCAGTGATATTCCGATCAACTTTGGTCGCAACTACGGATTTACCACTTTTTATTCTTCTGGTTTGAACTTCAGCAAAGATTTTGGCAAAAAAACCAAGATCAATGGCAGCTACCTGTATAGTGGTTTCAAAAAAGAAACCGACCAAAAGAGCCGTACCGAAAATTTCCTGCAAAATTCTGCTTTCATCAAAAGTGATACTTCTGAGCAAGACGAGCGCAGCGATGTACACCGCCTGAACTTTACCTTGGATCACAACCTGGATTCTACCCAATCCATTCGTGTAGTAGGCCGTTTGTCTTTGAGTGCCAATGGTAACGATGTTTTGTCTCGTTCATTTTCAACCAATGAGGTGTTTGTACCACGCAACTCCAGTAACATAACTAGTGCTTCGGATGGTGACAATACCAATTTGAACACCACCATGTTGTACCGCAAACGTTTTAGCCGTCGCGGCCGTAGTTTGAGTACAACCTTTACCTTGAACAATGTGGATGGAAATACCGATGGAACAAACTTGTCTCGGAACCTGTTTTTTGGTACCGATGGCTCCATCCTCAATACCCAAAATTACGATCAACAGACCAATAACCTTAGCGACCGGATGAGCTACAATGCTCGTTTGTCCTATACTGAACCATTGGCCAGAGGCAAGTTTTTGGAACTCAATTACTCTTACAACCACCGGGGCAACGACAACAACCGCGAGGTGTACGATGTAACGCCAACAGGGCAGTTGGTACTCAACTCACAACTAACCAACCGCACCCTTAGCGATTTTAACTTCCACAATGGGGGCTTCAATTTCCGGATTTCCAATCCTAAGTTGAATTTCTCTACTGGTTTGGCTGTACAGCAAGCAGTGTTGGAAGGAGACATTCGGTCAAGTGAGCAAAAGGTAAGACAGGAGTTTTTGAATTATTTGCCTAGTCTGCGGGTACGCTACAATTTCACTCAAATGCGTAGCTTCAACTTTGACTATAGCACTGACATCAACGAGCCTTCAATTACCCAATTGCAACCAGTTCGTGACATCAGCAACCCACTGAACATTTACGTTGGTAACCCGAATCTGAAGCCGGAATACAGTAACCGTTTCACCATGCGTTACAACCACTTCAACCAGTTCAACTTCACCAATTTCTTTGCGTTCACCAACTTTACCTATACCCACAACCGTATTCAAACTGCACAAACCATCAATGAAGAAACCCTGGTCACCGAGCGTACGCCCATCAACGTAGCCGATGATTACCGCTTCTTGAGCCGCTTGAACTATGGTGGTCGGTTTAAAGGTCTAAAAATGCGGTATAGCTTGTCGGCAGGCTTCAATTACAACCGTGGAATCACTTATGTAAACGCGGTTCGTAACTACACCAATACGACCAATCCAACGGTAGGGATCACTTTCGAAAACCAGAAAAAGGAGAAATGGGACTGGAATTTGGGCTATACCCTTAACTATTCCAACACTGCTTACTCTCTGAATAGCGAGCGCAACCAGGATTACAACACCTATACTTACTCTGCTGGTTTGAGAAAATTCTTCTTCAAGGATAAATTGAACATCGAAACGGACCTGGATTACAGCCAATTCCGTGGCTTGGGTGAGGAGTTTGATCAGGATATTCCAATCTGGAATGCTGCGGTTTCCGCTTTCTTCCTGAAAGGCAACAAAGGCCAGCTGAAATTTGGGGTTTATGATATTTTGAATCAAAACCAGGGCATCAGCCGGACCGTTCAGTTGAACTACTTCCAGGACCAAGATGTCAACTCTCTGGCACGTTATTTCATGTTCAGCTTCATCTACTCCATGAAAGGTTTCCAGAAAGGAAATGCCAATGGAGGGAATCAGATTCGGATGATGCGATAACAGCATAGTGATAAGTGATGAATGATAAATGATGAATTGCTACCGCAGAGGCATTGACAATTCATCGCTTATCATTCATCACTCTTTAAAAGCCCACTCCAAAAACTCCCCCATCACCCTTCCCCAGGTCGTCTGATCGTGGCGGCCTCCTTTCACCTCACGGTACACAATATCTTCATTGAGGCGATAGCCTTTCAGTTTTAACTCTTCAATCAAGCCGAGGGTGTCGTCGATGGAATCGATGATACCATTGTTGTTTCGGTCGGATACCTCATCTTCAGTTCCCGTTTGGAGCCAGAATTTGATACTCGGTTTATCGGGGGTTTCGCGCACGAGGGCGTGCATGATGCGGTCTGTAGCTTCGTTATAACCTTGGTCCAATGCCTTGGAGCGCCACCAGAAGGACCCGGAAAAAACGCCCACTTTGGAAAAAATATCGGAATGGTGCCACACGATATCTATGGCGGACAAGCCACCCAGGGAAAACCCTGCATAAAAATTATCTTGAGGCTGAGTCTTGGCGCGGTAATGGCGCTCGATGTATGGCTTGAGCTCATCGATTACGAAATGGGTGAAATGTTTGGCTTTACTGCCTCTGCCTGCGTAATCCGCCTGATTTGCAGTGCCGTACTCCTGGATACGTTGCTCATTGGCATGAATCCCTACCACGATGAAAGGGCGAAGATCATGCTCGGTAAACAAGGTGTGCAAGGTTTCTTCCATCCGCAAACTCGGTAAATCCTGGCCATCGTTGAGGTACAAAACGGGATAATGCCGAAAGCTAAACGCGTAATGTGGGGGTAAAATGAGCGTCACCTTAACCTTACGTCCCAGATGAATGGAGGATAAAACGAGTTCTTTTTTGTGCATATCGAGAATAATGTTATTTTAGTCGCAGGCAAAAGTAATTATTTTGCGATATTACCATTAAAACCAAATAAACTTGCAAGAGACTTACCACAAATTCTGGTCACATAGTTTGGGAAGAGACATTGAAATGTTGACTTTTGGGAATTGGGGCTACCCAATCCTGCTTTTTCCCACCTCCATGGGGCGCTACTACGAAAACAAGGATTTTAAACTCATCGAATCCGCGCGTGGGTTCATTGAGTCAGGCAAAATCAAAGTCTACTGCATCGATAGCATCGACAGTGATAGTTGGTACGCCAAACACCTGCACCCTGCTACCAGAGTGTACAACCATACCTGCTACGACCGAATGTTGAATGATGAATTGGTTCCCTCCATTCGGCAGGAATGTAATGTAGATAAAATTGGGGTCGCGGGTTGTAGCTTTGGCGGGTACCACGCCTTGAATTTCGCCTTCAAACACCCGGATAAAGTAGCTTACATGTTCAGTATGGGTGGCGCTTTTGACATCAAACAGCATTTGGGCGGCTACTACGATGACAACGTGTTTTTTAACAATCCACCTGACTTTATTCCCGACGCACAGAACAACCATTTCTATGATATGAAGATTGTGCTCGGTACTTCCGAACACGATTTTTGCAAGGGAGAAAATGAGTGGATGTCACAAATTTTGCAACGCAAGGGCATCAATCATTGGTTGGATATCCGGCCCTTTGCCAATCACGATTGGCCGATCTGGCGGGATATGTTCCCCGATTATTTGTCTAAAATTTAATCTGATTTAATTGAATGGCTATTGCCACCATTCACGAACAAGAAAACGTTTACATATGAAAAAAATCGGTATTTTATTCGGAAAAGAGAACACTTTCCCCTGGGCATTCATTGAGCGGGTCAATCAAAAAGAAGGCAAGGACATCATTGCCGAGCCTGTTTCGATTGACAAAGTGACTCAGGGTGGCGATAGTGGTTACGCGGTGATCATTGACCGCATTTCTCAGGACGTCCCTTTTTATCGGGCATTTCTCAAGAACGCAGCACTTTGTGGCACTGCAGTAGTCAACAACCCATTTTGGTGGAGTGCAGATGAGAAATTTTTCAACAACTGCCTGGCCTTACAAGTTGGCGTACCGGTGCCGAATACGGCTCTGATTCCCTCCTTTGAACTGCCAACTGATACCAGTGGGGAGTCCTTTCGGAACCTGAAAATGCCCCTGGATTGGAATGCCATTTTTGATTATGTCAAATTTCCGGCTTATATGAAACCACACGCAGGTGGTGGCTGGAAAAGTGTCTATCGGGTGGAGGATGCAGAAGATTTGTGGAAAAAACACGCGGAAACCGAGCAATTGGTGATGCTGCTACAAGAAGAAATCGTCTTTGACGACTATTTCCGTTGTTATTGCATTGGGCAAAAACATGTGCGCATCATGCCTTACGAGCCCCGCAATCCGCACCATTTGCGCTACGATTCTCAAATCAAGGCACAAGGGCCCGCAGCGAAAAAATTGCTGGAAACGGTTCACGATTACGTCATGCGTTTGAACCTGGCCTTGGGCTATGATTTCAACACCGTTGAATTTGCAGTGCGCGATGGCATTCCATACGCCATCGACTTCTGCAATCCAGCACCTGATGCCGATGTGAATTCAGTCGGTCAAGATAACTTTGACTGGGTCGTAGAAGCCGCTGCAACCATGGCAATCGAGCGTGCCAAAGCCGCCAAACCTGGGCAAACCAACCTCACTTGGGGAACTTTTGTCGGTGCAGGCGTGAACGACAACATGGCTGCCTTGACCGGACTTGCAGGCAAAAAGCCCGCTGCGAAAAAGACAACAAAAACGAAGTAAACATAAGTTATCCCGAATTTTTGAAAAGCCAAAATCGGGCTAAAATCTAATCGCGGAGCGATTGAATTTTGAATAGCCCCGGTCGTCTGGGGTAAATAGTAGGCCAAATTGCTTGCAACCACGGCAGTGGTTGAACTCAATTGAGTAATAAATTCAACCGTGTCCGCGGTTGTGAAACATTTTGGTGCCGAAATGACCCCGGACAACCGGGGCTATTCAAAATTCAACCGCATCCGCGGTTCGTTTTTCCAAAAAATCGGGATGACGAATGTTGGGAACCCATAAAAAACCTTCAACCTATGGATCTTTCTGGTTTTACCCTTGGCATAGAAGAAGAGTTTCAAACCATCGACCCCGTAACACGGGAGTTGCGTTCGCACATGTCGCGGATAGTAGATGAGGGGCAAGTAAAGCTCCAGGAACAAGTGAAAGCCGAAATGCACCAGGCTGTAGTGGAAGTCGGTACAGTCATCTGCAAAAACATCCATGAAGCGCGTGAAGATGTGATCAACCTGCGCAAGTACGTGATGGAGATTGCCGATAAGGTGGATTTAAAAATTGCCTCATCAGGCACCCACCCTTTTTCGCATTGGGCCGATCAACCGATCACACCCAATCCGCGTTATGACCAGATCGTAGAAGAATTGCAGGAAGCTGCCCGCTCCAACCTCATTTTTGGCTTGCACGTACACGTGGGCATTCCCAGCCGGGAAGTCGGGGTACAAATCATTAATGTAGCACGGTATTTTTTGCCGCACATTTTTGCGCTTTCCACCAATTCTCCTTTTTGGGAAGGCCGCAATACGGGCTACAAGTCCTTCCGAACCAAGGTTTTTGACAAATTTCCCCGCACAGGTTTGCCCGAATCCTTCACCAGTGCCAGCGAATACGAGCAATACCTGGATTTGTTGATCAAAACGGGTTGCATCGACAATGGCAAAAAAATCTGGTGGGACATGCGCCTGCACCCATTCTTTGAAACCGTAGAATTCAGGATTTGTGATGTCCAAATGCGCGCTGAAGAAACCATCGCCCTGGCCGCAGTGATGCAAGCCGTGGTGGTCAAATTGTACAAATTGATGAGCAGTAACCTGAGTTTCCGCATGTACGGCAAACCACTCATCAACGAAAACAAATGGCGGGCGGCCCGTTATGGCATCGATGGCAAGTTGATTGATTTCGGAAAACAGGAAGAAGTTCCTACTAAAGCTTTGATCTTAGAGCTGCTTGATTTTGTTGATGATGTAGTAGATCAATTGGGAAGCCGGGAGGAAGTTGAGTACATCATCAAAATGATGGAAAATGGCACTGGGGCTGATCGTCAACTCAAAGTATACAACGAAACCAAGGACTTTAAGGCGGTTGTAGACTTCATTATTGGTGAAACCGCCTACGGACTTTGGTAAATCCGGCTACATTGACTAATTTTAACGCTTTTTAATCAAAGCAATGGTTTAAATTTTTACTGTGATGAAAACGGACGAAACGATCAAGATTGCGGTACTGGACATGTACGACAACTGGGCCAATGAAGGCATGCGTTGTATTCGGCAAATAGTAGCCCGCTTCTTGGAACAAGATGGGATGGGGGGAAGTTTTGAAGTGTTCAACGTGCGTGCAAACAACGAAATTCCAGACCTGGAAGCCTTCGATATTTTTATCTCCAGTGGTGGCCCTGGTAGCCCACTAGCGGCCAATACCCAATGGGAAAAGGATTATTTTGCCTTTGTAGATGCCCTTTTTGCTTACAATCGCCGAAATGCCCGCAAGAAGTTTATGTTCCTCATCTGCCATTCTTTTCAAATGGTCTGCCGCCATTTGGGACTGGCCGAAGTGACCAGAAGACAGTCTACTTCCTTTGGGGTAATGCCGATCCACCGCATGGGCGATGGTTATGCCGAGTTTTTATTCCGCGGATTGCCTGAACCTTTCTACGCCGTTGATTCACGCGATTATCAGGTGACTCAGGTCAATGAGACCAGGATGTGTGAATTTGGAGCACAAGCCCTGTGCCTGGAAAAAGAACGCCCCCACATTCCGCTGGAGCGTGCCGTAATGGCGATTCGTTTTTCACCAGAAGTTTTTGGTACCCAGTTTCACCCCGAAGCAGACTCACGGGGGATGCTGCGTTATTACCTGATGGACGACAAGCGCAAATGGGTCATCGAAACCCATGGCGAGGCCAAATATTTCGAAATGATTGATCGACTTGATGATCCCGATAAAATCATGTTGACCGAAGCGGTGATCATTCCTTCATTTTTACACCACGCTGCCGAACAGCTCCAGGGAGTGATGGTAGCTTGATCCTGAACTTATGTTGCCAGAAATACGCCAACGATACAATGCCTCTTTTACTGAAGAGACTTACCAGGCCTTTGTAGCGCAAATCAAAGAGGATTTCCCGAATACCCTGGAGTTTCGCATTGCGGAAACCCCTGCTTTCATACCCAAAGCCTTGACGCAAAGATTGGTTCAAGCCGGAGAGGACATCATTGACGTGATGATCCAACCTGACTTCAAAGCCAAAACCGAGCGGGCCATTCCCGCCGATCAGCGGGTGCCCAACGAGCCGGATACTTGCACGTTATTGACTTTGGATTTTGCAGTCTGTAAGGATGAGCAGGGCGAATATACGCCGCAATTGATTGAAATGCAGGGTTTTGCTACCTTGTATGGCTACCAGGCGTACATCGGTGACATGTACAAGCGTTTTTTTTATTGCCCTAAAGGCTTTACTGAATACTTCAATGGCCTGGATCGGGATGGGTACATCGCAGAGCTGCACCGCTTATTTATTGGCGAAGGCAACGCTGAAAACACCATCCTGCTGGAGATTTACCCCGAGATTCAAAAAACCAGAATTGATTTTGCGGTAACCAAAGACCTCCTGGGCATCGAATCTGTGTGTCTCACCAAGGTGCGCAAGGACGGCCGGAAATTGTACTACGAAAAAGATGGCCGCCGCATCGATATTCAGCGCATTTACAACCGGGTGATTTTTGATGATTTACAAAACTACCCGGATCTGGTGACGGAGTTCAAACTCACCGATAACGTGGACGTGGAATGGATTGCCCATCCCAATTGGTTTTATCGTGCCAGCAAGTTCACCTTGCCCTTATTGAACAGCCCTTTTGTGCCCAAAAGTTATTTCTTGCACGAATTGGTGGAATATCCGGCGGATTTGGAAAATTATGTACTGAAGCCACTGTTTTCCTTCGCGGGTTCTGGGGTGAAGCTGCACATCACCAGGGAAGATCTAGACGCTATCTCTGATAAAGAAAATTTTCTCCTACAACGCAAGGTCAATTACGAACCTGTAGTTGAATCGCCTACGGGTGGGGTTAAATTGGAAATTCGTTTGATGTACTTATGGCATGAAGGGGAGGCCCGACCCAAGTTGATCACCAATCTTTCGCGCATGAGCAAGGGGGAAATGATCGGGGTAAGGTTTAACAAGAATTTCGATTGGGTAGGGGGGAATATTTGTTTTTTTGAGGAGTAAACTTAGGTGTATCTTAAGTGCCTTAGGTTTCTTAGGTGGTGAAAAAGAAAAAGCCTGCGTAGCAGGCAGCGTATTTTCACCACCTAAGAAACCTAAGGCACTCAAGGTTCACTTAAGCAGGTTTTTACTGGCACATCGTCCCCGCCTGCACAAAATACCGCTTTCCATTCAACAAGATCTCATTTCCTGCTTTCCCTGGGCTCATGGGAAACTCCCAAACTCGTCCATCATTAAAGCGCAGAATCAAAGTTGGCTGAGCACCCTTGGCTACTACCTGCCACTTGCCTGCATCCGCGCCTGCACTCGCGTAGGAAAAATCAGTATAAGCATTATTTGAGCTGTAAGAATTGTCGTTTTTGTACACAAAAGTACCTTCCGAACAGATGTGGATGATGTAATGGTCGGCCATTCCATTGCCGGTGTAATAATAATCCAGTCTCTTTCCTTTGATCTTTTGTTTCCATTGTTCAGCCAGGCTGGAGGTTTGGGGTTTGCTGAATTGGACACTATTGGCCATGGATTTGATCAGCGTGGTATATTCTGCACCGTATTGATCTTTCACCCCTGTGGCGGCTACGGTCACGCCACCACCGTTTGGCGACAGCAAGCTGATCATTTCGATGACTACCGCTTTTCCTTGGGCTGTTCCATCAAAGCGGATGAATAAACCATTGCTGCCGTATTCCTTGGTTTGGGCTTTGAGGTAGGTATTGCTGGCTGGGTCGTTGGCATCGAGCACTTGGGCGCGCATTTCGGCCAGGGTCTTGTACTCATGCGGGCTTACACTCATCGATACCTGAGTGCCTACTTTGCTCAATACAAAACCTCCTCCTTGTTCCTGGCTATTCCAGGCGGCCGGCGTTTGGAATGAATAACCGATATAAGGGTCTGCAATTCGGGTACCGGTGGCTGCGGGAGCAGTTGTTGTTGCTTTGGTTCCCGTCCCGCTGGAAATGGTAGTTGGGCTCGTAGCGGTATTGGTTTTTGAGGAGTTGCCCGTATTCGCCGTTGATTTGGTAGCTGCCACTGGTTGATTGGCGGTTTTTACCACGGGGATACTTACACCCTCACTGGTTACGTAGTATTCTCCGATCAAACGAGAGAGGGAAAACGCAAAAGCCTGGCCATTGTATTGGTACTCTGCATTGATCATACCCAGAAGCTTGGTCCCTTTGCTAAAGGCGTATTGTTGACCCTGCAATTGAAAAAACCCTTGGTAAGTGCCGTCAGCAGCCTTATCCATTGACAAAACCAGACCCGATTGGCTATTGCTGAAGGTGCCCACGTAGTGGTCTTCGCTGTTACTTTGCCCACTCAGGGTTTGGAAAAGTGCCATCGCAGTAAAAAGTGCCATAATCATGTGCGTCTTCATGGTTTTGAATGTTGTGCGTGAACAATCAAGTTGATGACTCAAAGATCAGGCTTTCTACCTTTTAATACTTCACCATTGCAGAGGATTTGAAAAATCTCCCCATTTATGAGGAGAAAAGGATGGGAATAGCAAAATGGAGAAGGCTAAATCCAAGTCCTAACTAATCGCTAGAAAGCATACTGAGCACAGCCGATGTTATTCTTGCCCGCTCAATGCCAGCAGTTCCATGATCAATGGTACCCAAACGTTCCTGCCTTTCCAATCCATTTAATCGACTTTGTAACAAAATTACATCATTTTGCAGGTGCTCTGCAACAACTCCAGGCAGCCCTTTGATGGCTTCACCCAAATTACCATTGGCAATAAGGTCAATAATTTCTTTTTTAGTCATTGTCAACAATCTTTACCTCAAATATAAATTTCTTTCTTGATTTTTAAAGTCGGGATCAACTGATTAAAATCTTCTAGCTGCCCGATGTAAGATGTAGTTCGCCACAAAAGCATACAAAAAAATCCCGATCCCATATACATAGATCATCATAAATGCTATAGGGAATAACACAGGAACCAGGCCAAAAATACCCAGAACAATAGCATACCAGGCCAATTGTTTGCGGGCTTGACTGCCCTCGGGAGCCAGGAAGGACCCACTTACTGGAATCAGCATAGTGCCAACTACCAGGACGGCAAAAAGCAGTCGGTCTTTGGTCCAGCCAATCCAACCAGCCTCAGGAGCCAACCAATACAAGACTGCTACGCCCAGCAAAGCCAGCAATTGAATACCTACCCAATTGGCAGCCCGATTTTCATCCGCACTCAAAGCGTGTTTTCCGAGCGGGTGGAAGCGTAGGAAAAAATTGGAAACGGGTTGCCCAATCCAGGTGGAATAAGCAAAAAGAATGTACATGACAATCAAAGGGGTGAGCAAAAAACTCAGCGCTGGAAAGTTTTTGTTCAAACTCAACACGATGCGGTACACAAAATACAGACCAATGATGAACCACCACTGTTTGTCACTTTGCAACTTGCTCATCCACAGGAAATAGTTCAAAATCCAGCGATACAAGGGATTTTTGGCCTTAATGGCCTCTTTTAAACCTGCTCGGGCATGTCCATTTTGAGGATTAAGTCGTAATGCTTCTTTAAAAGCAGCAATGGCCGGCTCAAAATTGTTCTGGTGCACGGCTACCCAACCCTGATTGGCGTGGGACATGGAATTGTGCGGGTCGGTATACAGGGCATAATCCATGGTGGCTTCTGCCTCGGCGGTACGATTGAGTTTGAGTAAGGCCCGGGCGCGCAGGTTGACCAACTCGGTATCTTCAGGGTCGATTTCCAATCCTTTTTCGGCCTGATAAAGGGCTTCTTCCCACTGGTCTTCCTGCATGGCAATCTCCCCAGCCAATTCGAACATCGAGGGCATGTAGGGATTGAGGTTCAAACCACTACGAATCAAGTCTTTTGCTTGCTGATTCTGGTTGTTGTAGAAATTTGCTACTGCCAGAATGTAGTGATTACCGGGGTCATCTGGATCGATGGCCAGGGCTTGCTGTGCAGGAGACAAGGCGGCAGGGTAGTTTCTGCCCATTACTTTGCACAGGGCCAACAAACGGAAGGCAAGTCCATTATCGGGAGACTCCTGCAAGGCAAGTGCTAGTTCTTTTTCAGCATCAGCAATGCGCCGTTGTTCCATGAGGAGTTGGGCGCGTTCAAGGTGGCGTGACATGGAGATAAGTTGCGTTGAGGAAGGTTGAGAAAGTTGAGGAAGGTTGAGGCTACCGCAGCGACTTGCACACTTTCACACGCACACATCACACTCAAACCCATTCTTGCGGTAGCCTCAACTCCTCAACCTCTCAACTCCTCAATTATTTTTTTACATTCAAGTACTTCAAAATTTCATCATACTGCCCGCTTTCATTTGAAAACAGGGCGTAGTTTTTGGCGGTGCTGAACCATTCGCTGGTCGTTGCCCGGTGTTGATTCAATGCCTTGAGCAAGTCAGCAGTGTCAAGTGGAAGCGGAACCCCTTTGCGCATACTTTCCTCCAGCTTGTTTTCAATGGCAATATCGATCACTGCTTCGAGGTCGGCACCTGAAAAGCCGTTGGTTTTTTGGGCGATTTTGGCGAAATCAATGTTCGAAACCGGTTTGTCGCGCAAGTGAATTTCCAAAATGGCTGCCCGGCCGGCTTCATCTGGCGGGGGTACAAAAATGATGCGGTCAAAACGACCGGGGCGGCGGAAGGCGGGATCGAGGTGCCAGGGGGCATTGGTGGCGGCCAGGATCAAAACCCCATCGTTGGACTGCTCAATGCCATCAAGTTCGTTGAGGAATTGGTTGATCAGGTGCCGTCCTGCGCTCATGCGCATGTCGCTGCGATTGGCACCCAGTGCGTCAACTTCGTCAAAAAACAGCACACAAGGCTTGATTTGCCGGGCTTTTTGGAAGATGGCATGCAGGTTTTTTTCACTCTGTCCCAGCCACATGTCCAGGATTTCGTTGATGCCCACCGCCATAAAATTGCTCTTGATTTGGCCTGCCGTAGCCCGGGCTAAATGAGTTTTGCCGCAACCGGGAGGGCCATAAAGCAGGATTCCACCACCGATTTTTTTCCCATAAGCCTTGTAGATTTCGGGATGTTCCAGGGGGTGGATGATTTTCATCCGAATTTCCTCCTTTACTTTTTCCATGCCTCCTACATCGTTGAAACTCACCTTAGGTCGCTCAAATTCTAGGATGCGTTCTTCTTCTCCTTCTTCTTCGCCAAATCCGCCCAGGCGTACTTTGCTTGGCTCGGGTGTTTGGTCGAGTTTTTGATTGATTTCGCTGTTCAGATAGGCATCGGCCAGATTGGGATCGAGCGTGATGGCATTGTCGTAGGCCTCTTGAGCTTGTTGGGCTTGGCCAGCCTTCAACAACAGGCGCGCCTGAATGATCCAGGCCTGCGGTGGTGGCGTATCATGCGACAAGATATCTTCCATGATGACCATCGCCATGGCGGTTTTACCCTGCTCCAAAAAAGCAGTAGACAGACCCATTTGTAGGTTCAAATCTTCCGGTGCCATGCGCAAGGCTGCTTTGTACTCTACTTCGGCTTCTTCAAAACGGCGGTTTTTCAATAGCGCCGAAGCCAGTAGTTTACGCAATGGCAGGTTGTCGGGTGAAGCTTTTACGGCTTCCAATAAAAAATCAAGATCGTTCAATTCCATTTGCCTGGGTATTACATCCATAGTAGCGGGGCAAAATGAATACTTACTTTTTTATCGCCCCAATGGGCCAAATGTAACAATAAAAAAAAAGCAGTTGAGCGAAAACTGCTCAACTGCCTGGTATAGCTCAAAAAAAAAATGTACTCTATCCTTTTATAGCCAGTTGTTTCAATTCTGGGTGTTTGGAATTGGTTTTGGCCGCTTTGGTCATGTGTTCCAAGGCTTTGGAGCTATTGCCCATATCCTGATAGATCAGTGCCAATTTGCGGTTAACGTCTATGTTCTCGGGGCGGATTTCGTATTCTTTTAGTGCATATTTCAGCGCTTTATTCAAATCGCCAACGATGTCGGCATAAATGCTGGCATATTCCAGGTTCATGTTGTGGCCATGGGCTTCGTCATCAGCGAGCATGGGCCAGATTTCATTCAGGGTTTTTTTACAAGCTTCATCATTGCCTTGAGCTTTGTACAACCTGGCGAGTTCTTCATAAAAGCCTACTTCAGGGATGATGTTGGCCGCATCTTTAAACAGTTTTTCAGCTTCTCCGTATTTCTTGCGTTCCACGGCAATTTCAGCCAGCGCAGCAACTGCAAATGGATATTTAGGGCGTTCTTTTAAAATGGTGTTGTATTCTCCTTCCGCTGCATCTAGGTTGCCGTACTGTTTGTACAAATTGCCTAGGGTAAGTCTGGCCCAACAGGTTTGTTCCTGTCCCGGAAAACCTGCCTCTACCGCCATTTTCATGGCTTCAATGGCACCATCTACATCTCCGTGAATTTCACGCAGGTAGGAAACCCGGGCATAAGAACGCAGGTCAGGGCGAATTGAAACCATTTTATCCGCCATCTTGACGGCTTCATCATAATTGCCCAATTCAACGTTGGCATCCACCAATACCCCATAATTCTGGGCGTTGTAGGGATTAAGGTTCATGGCTTCGGTGCCGGTTTTGAGGGCATTTTTGAAGTCGTGCAGGGATAATTGTACACCCGCTTTGGCGGCCAGAGCACGAAATTGGAGGTCTTTTTCCAGTTCTGGTTTTTGTAAAATGTAATCACTCATTTTCAGTGCAGCCGGGTAGTAATGTCCGTGCTCGCCGGTGATACGGGCTTCGTTGACAAATACGTAAACCAGTTTGAGGGCTGCTTCGTAGTCTTTGGGATTATCCAGGAGCGCCTGGCGTGAAGTACCGTAATAACTTTGGACGTCCGACCATTCCTGGCCGTTTTGGATGGCTTCGTTGCGGTCAAGCAGCAATGGAATGTCTTTGACCGTCAGGGTAGCTGACTCAGTTTGCTTCTTGGCACAAGCAAAAGTGAAAGCAAGGATAAGGATAAGGATGGAAATGCGGTGCATGGCTATTTTGTTGAGGAGTTGAGGAGTTGAGAAGTTGAGAAGTTGAGGCTACCGCAGCGATTTTGACAGTGGCGACCTCAACTTCTCAACCTCTCAACTCCTCAACTACGTTTAGTTGACTTTTACTATTTTCACATTCTGCAATACGGCACCATTCTTGTCGATGATCCGTGCGAAGTAGTTGCCTTTGGCCAGGCCTACCGGAAGTTTCGCCTGAATGGCGTTTTCGCCTTCGAATACCGTAGTGGAGATGATGCTGTTCAGTTTGCGGCCATTCAAGTCGTACAGATCGATTTGAATTTGGTTCTCACCCTGAGACCGTACATTGAAGTTGATCTCGTCCCGTACTGGGTTTGGATAAACCGCTGCAACAACTTTTGGGGCTTTCAACAAGCTACTTTCTGCTGCTGCACTTGCAATGGCTGCCGTCGCTGGGCTGCTCACCTCTACACCACCACATTTGCCGTCACCAGCCCATGGTAATGCTACATATGGGAAGCTTAGTCCAAATTTTGCATCATTTTTTTCTACCCCGGTGGTGTAAGACAATACATCGATCAAATCCGTACTGACTGGATTTTTACCATCAAAATCGTCATACCACAACCCAACGGCAGCCAAAACCACACCAGCTACTGCTTGTAACTCAATCCGGGTAACGTCATCCTCTAAGCGGCGACCATTCGGGAAACCATCCATATTCGGGATGAACTCCAAGCTGCGGTTGCCTTTGTATTTTGGATGCGTCAAACCCATCACTGCGGCTTGAACCAAGCCCAGTGAGCTGAAGTTAGGATCGCTACGGCGGGTAGCAGGAACGGCCATGTTCAAACGCAACATGTCGCCACCGTTGGGGAGGAAGTTGTGGATGAAAGGCTTACCTGGCGCCAGGGGATTTCCACCTTTGCCCGTTGCCAATTGGTAAGGGGGAAGGTTTGGGGCACCCGTGTGGAAGATCGGCCAAAGATCTACAGAGCGAGCCTTCCCTGGGCCAGGAAGCAATAATGTACCAAACACCTTATCATCAAGCGCTGTTCCATTCAGCGCAGGATTCCCTTTAAGTGGATACAAGCCATCTTTTCCATAACCGAAGTCAAATGAACCCAATGACTTGCGTTGAATACGCAACTGCTTGAAAGCTGGTACAGCAGTACCGAACTGAGAATCGTCCATGTACAAGGCCAATTCTGGGTTGTAGAAGAAATTGTCCAAAATGGTGTCGCTGATTTCAGCGTAAGGACTGAGTGCATTCCAATAGTCTTTGTAGCCAATTGGAATTACCGCTTCGTTGGTCAAGGGCATACCTAGGCGAGATACCTGAACCCAATCGCCAGAGTGGGTTTCTTTTCCTTTGGACAAAGTACGGATGGCACGACGGCTGGAAGAAGCCCATACCCCAATCACGTAATCTGGGTCCAAAATGCTCTTGGGTAAATAGAATGCTCCCTTTTTCAACAAGGTGCGAATCGGTACTTGAATGGCAATGGTGCTTACATTCAAACACTTGACGCCATCGCGGGCCTTGCCACTTTGACGAGGTGAATCACCCAGGTCAAAAATACCACCCAGGTCTACAAAGAAAGGATCATCGGCTGGGCCGCAAAATACCTTTTCACCAGTAGAAGAAGTGGTGATGGAGTTTTTTACCAAATCGGCATAACGGGTATCCAAACCTACGCCACTGGTAATCGAACGGGTTCCCACATTGGTAGGGGGTACGATCCCATTTCTGATCACCATCTGGAAACTTTTACCTCCATCGATGCTGCGTTCGAGGGTGTAAGTGGCTTTCAGGTTTTGTTTGCCCAAGCGGATGTTGAAGAAAGTAGTAGGATCTTCATTCACCAGTTTGAACGTAAAGCGGAAGGTGATTTCATCGCCAGGTTTGGAGGCATCGTTGTCGATGTGGATCTCGTAGCGGATGTTTTCACCAAAGTTGTAATAGTTCGGTCCACCTTGTGGCAATTGGAAGGGAATGAAGTTGGCGATGATGGTGATCATGCCAGGTTCATCCGGGCTGCGGAAGGCGTACAAATCGGTGTTGTCCGCCAAGGGGTCGTCCGCAATCAGCGGTGCTTCCCGGTGACTGGAGGCAAACAGCGAGGCGCTGATGGCCAACAGACTTAGACAGAGTATGGTTTTAAAAAAGTTTTTCATGTTTGTGCTTTGTGCTACAAGGTTGTAGCTTGATGATGATATATAGTCCCACGAATCTTCCATGGGACGTCCCACGAATAAATTCGTGGGGTAGGGCTTGGTTGTAGCCTCCCACGGATAAATCCGTGGGTTGGCGGGGATTGTGCAGGAATGAAAGTCCAACACACCCACACTCAAACCTAGTTCGTTTCAGTGCCTGCCCAAGGAGCCGCCACGTAAGGGAAGCTTGCCTGGAAGGCTTTGTCGTTTTGCTCTACACCAGTGCTGTAGGTCAAGACGTCCAACAATTGTTTGGTTACTGGGCTGCCGCCAGTTTTGAAGTCATCGTACCACAGACCCACTGCGGCCAGAACGATACCAGAAACTGCTTGCAATTCGATACGGGTTACATCATCCTCCAGGCGACGACCATTAGGGAAGCCATCCATGTTGGGGATGAATTGCAGGTTGGCATTGCCAGCGTAAGTAGGATCCGTCAGACCCAATACTGCGGCTTGTACCAAACCAAGTGGACTGAAATCTGCACTGTTGCGGCTGGTGACTGGCACTGCCATGTTCAAGCGCAACATATCACCACCATTAGGCAGGAAGTTGTGGATGAATGGTTTGCCAACTGCCAATGGGTTGCCGTTTTTGCCGGTAGCCAATTGGTAAGGTGGCATGTTGGGTGCACCTGTATGGAAAATTGGCCAAAGGTCAACAGAACGAGCCTTACCTGGGCCAGGCAACAACAAGGTGCCAAACACTGCATCGTCCAGAGCGGTACCAGCGAGTGCTGCATTACCTTTCAGGCCGTAAAGACCGTCGCGGCCATAACCGAAGTCAAATGCGCCCAATGATTTGCGTTGAATGCGCAGTTTTTTGAAGGCAGGAACTGCACCACCAAAACGGGAATCGTCCATGTACAGGGCCAATTCTGGATTGTAGAAAGACTCATCCAGGGTTACATCAGCCAATTCTTCGTACGGAGTCAAAGAGTTCCAGTAGTCTTTCATTCCGATTGGAATTACTGCTTCGTTGGTCAGTGGCATACCCAAACGAGATACCTGAATCCATTCTCCATCCTCAGCAGGGGCAGAGCCATCTGCTTTCAGGGTGCGCATGGTGCGGCGGCTTGCCGAAGCCCAAACACCAATTACATAGTCTGCATCCAGGATGTTGCGAGGCTCGGCAGGAGCACCTGCCTTTAGCAAAGTAGCAATCGGAACCTGAATGGCAATGCTGTGTACGTTGGTCATGCCTACACCGTCACGGATTTTTTGACCACCTTGACGTGGCAAGTTGCCAAGATCAAATACTCCGCCCAAATCCACAAAGAAAGGATCGTCAACGGGGCCACAGAACACGGTTTCGCCGGAGCTGCTGGTCATTACTGCTTTCTGCATCAGTGCAGCATAAGTAGTGTTCAAGCCCGCAGCGCCACCAATTGAACGAGGGCCGATGTTGGCGGGTGGCACATAGCCGTTGCTCAACACAACCTGGAAAGATTTGCCACCATCGATGCTGCGCTCCAGCGTGTAGGTAGTTTTGAGGTTTTGTTTACCCAAACGAATGTTGAAGAAGGTGGTAGGGTCTTCATTCACACGCTTGAAGGTAAAGCGGTACACGAGCTCGTCGCCGGGTTTTGAGGCGTCGTTATCGATGTGGATCTCGTAGCGGATATTTTCCCCAAAGGTGTTGTAGTTGGGACCACCGTGAGGCAATTCCGCAGGAATGTAGTTGGCGATAATGGTGATGGTGTTAGGCTTGTCCGGGCTACGGAAAGCGTACACATCCGTGTTATCCGCCAGCGGATCGTTGGCGATCAATGGTGCTTCGCGGTGGCTGGAAGCCTGCGCGAACCACGACGCCAAAACGAATAGTAGTGATAAAATGGAATAACGTCGCATAATAGGTTATGATTAAATGAAAAAACTCAGTTGCGATTTTCCTGGACAAAGCATTGGCTAGTAGCAACATGTCGTGCATGTGCCCTGGTGAGAATGCTAAATCGAAGGATGGGAGGTAATTAAGTGAAAAGTGGTAAGCCAGAGGCTGTTAAGATTTTAACCGCCTTCAATGGATCTGTTGTAAGCTGCCAGTTTAAACACAAAAACAAAAGAGGTTGGAAGTAATGATAGTTTCATGGTGGTGTTGGTTGTTGGTGCAAAGGTTCGAGAGTAATTACGAGGTGGGTGGAAAATCGGATTGGATATAGGTGGTTTTTTTTTGAGATGAAAATTTGAAAAAAGATAAGTTGCTGAAAATTTGCTGTTTATAAAATAAATTTTGTTGTTTTGTTTTTGAAAAATTTTATTGATGTTCCTTGTAAAGGAGCTGAACAGTGCAACCCATTGCATATCGCTTTGTCCTTAAGGGTCTGAATCCAAGACCATGAAACCATACATTACCTTTACTCTATTTGTGTTGTGCAGTATTTTGGCGCAAGCTCAAAGCTACCGGGACACGCTATTCCAACACCATACCCTGACCCACCCAAAACTTAAAACCTTTGAAATTCACGTAACCAAATCCAGTTCAGCCAAAAAAAGACCACTCATCCTTTATCTGGACGGCTCGGGCACTTATCCCATTTTTTACCAAAATAAAGCTGGGCGTTTCTCCACTTCGGTGCCCCTTGATGTTCGACGTTATTCCAAAGATTATTATGTTGCATTGATCAGCAAACCGGGCACTCCCTTCAAGGACAGTTTGCGTTATACCACCTCTGGTCGGGCTTATTACCCAGAAAGCGAGCTGTACAAAACCCTCTACAGCTTGGATTGGCGGGCGGAAGCGGCCTCTGAGGCTATTGATTATTTGCTCAAAAAACTACCCATTGATGTCGATAAAATCATCGTGATGGGCTACTCCGAAGGTGCTCAAGTGGCACCCAAAGTCGCAGTGTTGAACAAAAAAGTAACCCATGTAGTGTCTTTGGTGGGCAATGCTTTAAATCATCTTTTCGATTTTATTCTGGAAGCAAGATTAAAAGCCGAACGACAACAAATCTCTCCTGAAGAAAGCCAGGCTATTGTAGATTCTTTGTACCGGGAATACGCAAAAATTTACCAGAACCCTCAGGCCATTGATCAATCCTGGTACGGTGCAACCTATTTAAAGTGGAGCAGTTTTAGCAAAACCACCCCACTAGAAAACATGTTAAAACTGGATATTCCCATCTTGTATGTTGCCGGAGGAAAGGACAACAACCAAACCATTCTCGGGATGGACTATGCCAAACTGGAATTTTTAAGGCAAGGCAAAAACAACCTTACCTATAAAGTGTACCCCAGGTGCAATCACTTTTTTCAGGAAGAAAACGATGTTGACGGCAACATCAAAAGGATCGATCGCATTGATGAGGTGCATCAGTTTGCGATTGAGTGGATTAATGGTGTTTCAAAGAAATAGGTATTGTCCTTAAACATATTCCTCCTCAAGCTCTTCACGTCGAAATCCACGAATTTCAGCCAATAATTCCATTGCCTTCAGCACTGGCGTCCATTCTCGGCCTTCAAAAATGAGGCGAAACCATTTTTTGTCGCGATTTTCGTACTTGATGTTGAAAAAGAGCCAAAAGGCCAAAAAACTGAAGCTGGCCGTGATAACGATTTGTACAAACAAGCCGGGGCCAGGTTGGAGCATATTGGGGTGCACAAAAAAGGTAGTCCAAACGGGAAATTGTAAAAACATCAGGCGAGCGCACCACAAGGTGGAAGCTTTTAGGGCAGCAATCTTTTCCTGGATTTCCAATACTGAGCCGCTAATGTCCATTTGCCCAATCAGGATTAGTTGGTAGAGGTAAATGCCAATGGCTAACTTGGTCAAAATTACCTGAATCAAAGCCGAAATCAGGAAAAACCAGGTAGCGTATGGCCACAAACCAATGATCAATGAATCCACAAATACCACCCAAAGTATCCCTATCACAATGGTGAAAATTTTGGAGGGGCGCATCGAAGCCAGCGTTGACTTTATTTTGAGCTGACTGATGGCTTCGGCATTTTTGCGCTGCAGCACGAGGCTTTCGTCCAGTTTTTCTTCAAAGCGTTGCCAGAGGGCTTTTAAATCTTTATCTTCCATTGGATTGATTTTGATGTTGTGAAAAACGTTGTTTGAGTTTGTCTTTAATGCGGCCAACTTTAGTGGCTACATTGCTGATGGAAATGCCTAAAATTTCCGCGATTTCCGCATGGTTGCGATCTTCAAGGTAGAGCACCATGAGCGCTCGATCCAGCTCTTTTAATTCGCTGATGAATTGCTCGAGGAGGCGAAACTGTCGTTCTTTTTCGCTGGAATCTGCCTCTACTCCCTGTAGTGCTTTTGCATCGAGTGCTTGTTGTCGGCGTTGCTGCGTGGTTGTTTTGCGGTAGTAAGAAATGGCTACATTGAGGGCAATGCGGTAAATCCAGGTCGAACTTTTGTACTGCGCGTTGTAACGCGGCAAAGCCTGCCAAATCTGGATCATCATTTCCTGGATCAGGTCTTGTCGTTCTTCCTCCAAAGAGCAATAAGCTCGGGCTACCTTGTACAAAATGCCCCGGTGTTGTTCGATGAGTTCCTGAAAAGCCGCACTGTTTCCTATTCCAGACATAACGCAATCGCTTTACACAACAGCTGACAGTAGATGACTCGAATCAATTGCTGTATTTCATCCTGGATGAGCCCTGGATAATTTTTGTAAAAATTGAGCAGGTTTTGTGGTTGCACATTGCTCAACACATCCAGTAGCAGGATAAAGATGCTTAGAAAAAACTTCGGTGTGTACATGCTGCGAATGATTTGTGTGAAATGCTTTTATAGATTATTCGCAGTGGAGAGGAAAAAATCACAGGCAGGAAATAAAAACACCCAAGTCTTTCGATTTTTCAATTTTTTAACACCAACTGAGTACAATACCCGGCACCCCGGCTTATCTATAAAATCATTCGTATACCATCTCAAGCTCGCAACCTATGAAGTACTCAGCATTTGCAACAGCCCTCTTTTTCGGCATACTCTTTCTGAACTCCTGTTCCAAAGACGCAGCCATTGACAACCCCGATCCTGATGTCGTCGAAGTAAACCCACAATCCTACAACGCTGATTGGACGGAGCTGACCCACGGAAATGTTACACCCGATTATGCCACCGCTTTTCCCCAATCCTCCGTCAACCAAATTGAAATCACCCTCGGGACCGATAAGTGGACGGCCATCCGCAACAACATGAAAGCGATTTACGGCTTCGACTTCGGTGCTAGGGCCAATGCGGGCGGAGGCATGGTGAATAGCGAATCGGAATATGTGGATGCAACCCTGAAATTCAACAACAAGACATGGAAAAACGTCGGTTTCCGCCTGAAAGGCAATTCTACCCTGAACCAGGCTTGGGGACAAGGCAACTACAAATTACCCTTCAGGTTGAATTTTGATAAATTCGAAGACGCCTACCCGGGCATCAAAAACCAACATTTTTACGGCTTTGAAGAGCTTACTTTTTCGCCAGGAGCCAAGGATCAATCCCTGATTCGGGAAAAAGTAGCGGCGGATATCTTTCGTTTGGCAGGGGTACCTGCGGCTCAGACCGCTTTTTACCGGGTCTACATCGACTTTGGCGCGGGTTTGAAATATTGTGGGGTGTATACTGCGGTGGAAATTCCCGAAGACAACATGGTCAAAAGCCAATACGGCGAGGAAAAAGGGAACGTGTACAAGCCGGAATCCCGTTTGGCTACTTTTATCCAGTCGGAATTTGAAAAGAAGAACAACGAAGAAACTCCAGACTATTCCGATGTGCAGGCCTTCATTTCTGCCTTAAACAACGGTTTGCGTACCAGCAACCCCGCGCAATGGCGGAGTGCCTTGGAACAAACCTTTAATGTGGACCAATACCTGAAATTCCTTGCCGTAAACAATGCCATTGTCAATTGGGATGCTTACGGAGCTATCGCGCACAACTACTATTTGTACAACCACACGACAAAAAAACTTTGCTGGATTCCCTGGGATCACAACGAAGCTTTGACGGGCAGTCCGGGGATTTCGGGTTCTTCCGGGACCACCAATGGAATGGGACGAAATGCCGTGTCTTTGAGCATGAGCGAGGTCGGTAGTACCTGGCCATTGTTGAAATTCGTTGCTGAAGATGCGACCTACATGGCCACCTACAAAATTTACCTTAAATCATTCAAAGACAACGTCTTTACGGAAAGTGCCATGAATGCCCTGTTTGACAAATACCACAACCTGATTTCTCCTTTTGTAGTAGGTGCCAATGGCGAACAGGGTGGCTATACCTATCTTACCAGCAGCACTTCTTTTACCAATGCATTGTCGGATTTAAAAACCCACGTGAGCAATCGCCGGACCTTGATCAGCACTTACGTACCATGAATCCTATTTTTAACTTCAATCAAACCGCTATGAAAAAGACTCCCAGCGTCGCGCTGCAAAAAATAAACCCGGAAGTGGTGTTGACCATTACTTTCCTTTTGATGATCTTGATTTTTATTGTAACCTTTTGACTGATAAATGTTTAAATGTTGTTTCATCGTTTTGTTTCAGGAGGGTCGCTAGGGATTAGCGACCCTTTTTTATTATCTATCAACTTGAACATTCAAGAACCCGGACATTCCATTGCTTTAAGGATGTACACTCGGTCATCTTTTCTTTTTGCTCAAGTTGTACCCATTGTGGGCCACGGCGAAAATTAATTGCTTTTGTATAGTTTTGTGAAGGTATATTTTTAACTATATCAGGCAAAAATGAAAACGAAGA
Organism: Haliscomenobacter sp.; assembly: GCF_965225875.1. GTDB lineage: Bacteria > Bacteroidota > Bacteroidia > Chitinophagales > Saprospiraceae > Haliscomenobacter. The sequence continues at coordinate 49,117 of NZ_CBDDBS010000003.1, forward strand.
CATTATTGGGGCTTTTGATTGCACTGTTTTTGATTTTTGGAAATCAGCGTGCATTTGCACAAGTCAAATCCAGCACAAACAAAGTTCGTACCGTAGTAACCACCGATGGGGAAGTAGACGATATGGATTCATTCGTCCGGCTCTTGTTGTATGCCAATGAATTTAAGCTGGAGGGCTTGGTGTACAGCAGTTCCCAATGGCATTACAAAGGGGATGGCAAAGGCACCAAGTTTACCTCCGAGCTGGAAATGACTGCTAAACTCTACGGAGAAAGAACCGATTTGCGTTGGGTGGGCACCGACTGGATTCAAAAATTCCTGGATGATTACGAAAAAGTGCAGCCCAATTTGTCCAAACATGCAGCAGGTTATCCCTCAGCATCTGAACTGCGAAAATTGGTGAAAGTTGGCAATATCAATTTTGAAGGGGATATGGCTGAAGCTACCGAAGGATCCAATTGGATCAAAAACCTCCTGCTCGACAATAACCCACAACCCATTTACTTGCAAATCTGGGGTGGTGCCAACACAGTTGCCCGTGCGCTCAAATCCATCGAGGAAGAAAACAAAGGCAAAGCCAACTGGCCGGAGATTTATCAAAAGGTTTCGCAAAAAGCCATTTTATACAACATCCTCGATCAGGATGGGACCTACCAAAAATACATTAAGCCCAATTGGCCAGATATCCGCATGTACAACAATTTTAAACAGTTCTGGTGCCTGGCTTACCCCTGGCCACGGGTGGTACCTGCTGAGTTGCAGCCTTATTTGCGTGGTGAGTTCATGTACAAAAACATCATCCACAACCACGGCCCCCTTACTGCCAATTATTATTCCTGGGGTGACGGCAAACGGATAGCAGCAGACTCCGACCACATTCAAGGTACTCAGGAGGAAATGGCGAAACAAAAGATGACCCAATACGACTTTATCTCAGAGGGGGATTCGCCATCCTATTTCCAGTTGATTGATGTGGGTTTGATGAACCTGGACCATCCTGAATATGGAGGCTGGGGAGGCCGAATGGTGGTTTCAAAAAATAACCCCAAACATTGGGAAGATGGCAATGATGTCAAAGATTTTAACCCATTTACCCAAAAAGACGATACGGCTTTCCCGCAAACCCGCTGGATTGATGCCCTACAACTGGATTTCGCCGCCAGAGCAGGTTGGTGTGTGAAATCTTATGCTGATGCCAATCATCCGCCAGTAATCAGTGTCAAAGGAGGCAATTTCCTGAAGGTCAAGCCTGGGGCAAGCATCAAATTGAAGGCCATGGCCAGTGACCCTGATAAAGATGCTGTGCAATTCAAATTCTGGAATTACCTGGAAGCTGGAACCTGCCCGGATCGGGCCAATGTTGTTGAACAAGAGAAGGGAAATGCTACGGTTGTGGTGCCTTCAACTGCCAAAAAAGGAGATACGATTCATATTATTGTGGAAGGAAAAGATGGGGGTAGCCCAGCCTTGATTCGCTACCAACGCGTGATCCTGGAGGTTCAACCCTAAGGTGTTTCTCAAGTGCCTAAGGTTTCTGAGGTGGTGAAGAAAAATGTGCTCTTCGCGCTTGCGCGCAAGAGCTTTTATTGAACCACCTCAGAAACTTTAGGCACCTTAGAGTCACCTTAGGATTACTTAATGCTTTTGTAAATCGCATCTCCGATTCCCGTCCGAATGTTCAAACTACTCACCTTTCCATTGTCCCGGGTTGGATATACCCGGTTGCACAAGAACACATACACCGTTTGTGTCTTCGGGTCGATCCAGGTAAATGGCCCAGTAAAACCGGAATGCCCATAACTATCAGGTGATGCCAAACGTGGCCCATTGCTGACGCTGGGATTCAAATCCAGTTTGTCAAAAGCAATGCCCCGGCGGTTGTTCAATTCCGGGAACTGGTAGCGAGTGCAGGAATCCACCACTTCGGGCTTTATGAATTGTTTACCGCCGTAATACCCTTTTTGCAGGTACAGTTGCATCAGTTTCATCAAGTCGTTGGCAGAGCCGAACAAACCCGCATGCCCGGATACCCCATTCAACTGTGCGGCAGCCTCATCGTGTACGCGCCCATGTACGAGGGTATTGCGGAAAAGGGAATCAACCTCGGTAGGTGCAATGCGGCTTTTGTCGTAAAAACGCAGCGGATTGTAAGTCAGGGTATTGGCACCAATTTCGTGATAGGTCTGTTTCAGGAAGCTTTCCCACTCCATACCTGCAATCCGCCCCATCATGGTGGGGTAAAGCATGTAGTGCAAATCGCTGTACACATAGCCCTGTTCGGGTTTGATGGGCGATTTTTTGATGGCCTCAAAAATGCTTTGCTCGTAGTCTTTGCGCAGGTAGAGGTTTTCGGTGAGTTGGATGGGGTATTCCTCTGAGTGTGTTTCGGAATAAATGCCTGGTTTCCAGGTTTTGGAGGAGGCATTGAAGCATTCTTTCCACATGCCCTTGTCCGTCCGGATGGCGGTAAGAATTTTTCGATCCAGTTTCTTTTTGCCACCAAACAGGCGTTGGAAAAAGTTCAGGCGCAGTTGTGCCGCATATTTGTCCCGGTAAGCCTGGCTGTTTTTGACCGTTTGCACCGAATCAATGTCGGAAGTCCAAAAAGGAATAAAAGCACGAAGCCCAGCCCGATGGGTCAACATATTGCGGAAGGTCAAGTTGGCCTTGTTGGAGTTGGCAAATTCAGGGTAATAATCCGCAAAGGTTTTGTCCAGGTCAAATTTGCCAGCACTCATCAACTCCATTACGGCCAAAGCGGAGGTACTGATTTTGGTGACGGAGGCCAGGTCGTAAAGGTCATTGAGTTGCACTTCCCCATTGCTGGCCCCTTTGCCATTGGAAAGGACGGAACCAGTATTGTTGTTGAGCAGCACCTTTTCGTCCATCACATCGTTTTTGTTGCTGGCCTGAAAACTAATACCCTGAGTGATGGTACTACGGGCTTTGGTGGCGTCTTCGTAAGTATGGAAGCCGTAATTTTTCTGGTAAATGACCCGGCCTTCTTTGGCAATTTGCACCACTGCACCGGGGTAAGCTTTTTCGCGGAGCCCCAGGTTGATGATTGAGTCAACCCGGCCAATCAATTCCTTGCTGCTGATCCCAACCATTTCCGGGATGCCATAAGACAAACGCCCAAGGGCTTGGCTGGAAAGGCCCATGGCCAGGGGGAATTTTTCATTGACCGTCACGGGCAATTTACCCTTGAATGGGATGGCTCCAAACACTGCCTGTGCCGCTGCTTCTTCCAGGTAATTGGTGAATTGGTAAGCCATGACCACTGCCCTGGCGTTGTCCAATGCCGGGATTTTATCCAAAGTATAAGGGTTGCCAAAAAGTACAACGATGCCCTTGCCACTCCCGCACAAAACGTTCAAGGCTTTAAGGTTGCTCTCGGTGATGCCGTACTTGGCCCCCGGGCGGATGTTTTGCAGGTGCACCCCAATTACCAGGAGATCGTGGTTTTGGGTCGCTTTTTGTACGTTTAAAATGCTGGTATCGTTCGCATTGATGGGGATCAAAAAATGGTCGACGTTGGTGTAGTTGCTTGCCATTTTTTGGAAAGCCGTGGTTTGGCTGGCGTCGATGGAGACCACCGCAATTTTTTGGGTCAAATCGCGGATGGGCAGGGCCTCGTTTTGGTTTTTGATCAAAGTCAGGGCTGCTTCGGCCATTTGCCGGTTCAACAGATCAGATTCGATGGTATTCAGGTCCTGGATCAGGTTTTTGAGCTGGATGGGTCGGTATTTGTCGAGCCCAACCCAGGACTTGGCCATCAAAATGCGGCGTACCCTTTGGTTCAGGTCAGCCTCTTTCAACAATCCATCAGCAATGGCTTTTTTGATGGCCCTAAAAGCATTGGGCACATCTTCAAAAGTCTCGATCAGCTCATTTCCGGCCAATACCGCTTTCACCAGCGCTTCCCCATTGGGGTAATACTTCACTGCCCCCTGCATGTCCATGGCATCGGTGAACACCAGACCCTGGAAGCCGAGGTCTTTTCGCAGCAAGTCCGTCACAATGCGGGAGGATAGGGTAGAAGCCAGATTTTTGGTGGAATCCAGCGCTGGAATGCTCAGGTGGGCGGTCATGACGCCGGAAAGGCCATTGTTGATCAGTTCCCGGTAGGGGTAAAGCTCCAACTCCTGCAATTGTTGTTTGTTTTTGCTGATCAGGGGCAAGTCGTAGTGGGAGTCTACTCCGGTATCCCCGTGACCAGGGAAGTGTTTGGCGCTGGCCAAAATGCGTTGGCTTTGCATGCCGCGCATGTAGGCAAGGGCCTTGCGGGTTACATTGTATTTGTCTTCGCCAAAGGAGCGGAAATTGATGACCGGGTTGTTGGGGTTGTTGTTGATGTCCACTACGGGGGCGTAGTTGACGTGGACGCCCATCCGTTTGCACTGGCGGCCAATCTCGCGACCCATGGCTTCAACGAGTGCTTCATTGTACTCCATGGCACCCAGCGTCATTTGGTAAGGAAAACGCACGGTGCTGTCCAGACGCATGGCCAGGCCCCATTCCAGGTCCTCGCCGATCAACATGGGGATTTTGGAGGCGGCCTGGAGCTCGTTGGTGATGCGGGCTTGTACGCTGGGTTGTCCGGCAAAAAATACGATGCCACCCAGGTGGTATTCCTTTACCCAGTTCATCAGCTTTTGAGGGTCATAACCCCTGCCGCTGGTATTGCCGCGGGGCATGAACAATTGACCGATTTTTTGGTCGAGGCTCATGGTAGCAAGGGTGCTATCCACCCAGCGGGCATTGTGGACGCTAAGGAATTCGGGGGCTTTTTGGGCGAAAAGTACGCTAGCCAGCAACAGGCAGCCAATGCTCAGGATAATGCGCATGATGGATGAGTGATTTGGTTTTCAAAAATGGTGGGGTGGTCTTTTGTAGAGATAACTATTTGCTGGCGATAAATTATATGATCTCGGCCAAAACTAGTGATTTTTTATGATTTGACCTTAAAACTTTATGATTGGCCACTATGATAAAACCAGCGACTTTTTGCCTACTTGAGGCACAAAAAAGTGTCTGAATACATATCAAGAGGCGATGAGAAAGGGTACCTTTGTTCGCCGGATTGTTTTTACCTAAAACCAAACAAATAGCCATGTCCAGAAGGATCAAATGCCCCGCATGCCAGACCTGGAATGAAGATCGGGACTATTGCAGCAACTGCAATGAGCTACTCAGCCACGAACTGAAAATGGAACAAGCGCGTGAAAAACTGCGCGAGGAAGAAAAGCAGCGCCCATTGACCCAATTCAACAATTACCTGAAGCGATTGAAGGACTCCGACGCACCGATCGACAAGGTGAAATTTACCATCTTGAACTCTGCCTGGTGGATTTTTTTAATCGTTGTTACGGCTATGATTGCCTTGGTGGCACTTGCACCGGGGTAATGGGCTAGATATGATGCGACGTTATCCCTTGTTGCGCTTTTTGCTGGCTTTATACGTGGTGCACCTGGTTTTGAAGTTTGGCCAGGTGCCTGTGCCCTTGTTTTTTAGCCATTATTTTGCCGATTTGTTGTGTATGCCGCTATTGCTTTCCAGTGCTGTGTTGTTTATGCGTTGGCTCAAAGCAGATGCGGGCTTGTACCTGAGTGGGGCGATGATTTTGGTTGCGACCTTGTATGTAAGTTTGGTTTTTGAATACGTACTTCCATTGTTTTTTCAACGTTATACAGCTGATGTTTGGGATGTGGGCATGTATGGAGTAGGAGGGGGGCTGTTTTTTGTTTTTCAGAAATATTTTTTACCAAGAGATTTATAAGATGCACAAAATATACATCCTGGCTGAAGACCAAGATTTCCCATTGCTTAGCCAGCTAAAATTGGCCTTGGTACAAATAGAAGGTGGTAGAATAGACGCTGACTCAAATTTTGTTTATCGGGGCAAAAATTATGGCTTCTGTTTTGCCCAAGATCTTCACCAGAGATTTATTCACGTCGAATTAAGTACGCATGAAAGCCATGAAGACCTCTGTGCGATTGCCTGGCAGATTTATGTGCATTTAACTCGTGCAAAAATTGGGGTTGAAAGTGGTTATTGGTACTATACAATGCTCAATGAAGATGGATTTAACGCTTATTCCAGGTTGTTTGAAAAAAGAGCTTTTTCCAAACTTGATTTCTCTAGTTTTATTGAAAAACCATTTGTTCTCAAGCCTTTTTACCTTAATTATGACCCTTTAAATAGTTATGGATCATATGCGCTGCGGGCAAAAAAAGGGCAATTTGATGGTGCGCTTGATTTTTGGGTTAATGCAATTAAAAAGGCTTTAGCTGATCGAAAAGATTTAAATGCTGACCTGTCTGGCGGGAGTTATAATCCAGTTGACTTCGAATTATTAGAAACCCTAAGTGTTGCCGCGTGTTGCCCAATTTCTTCAGTTCTGGAGCCAACAACCTTTATTTCTGCAATGGAAATGAGTCATGAAATTAGAGAGAAGAGCTGGTCCAATTGGTTTTTTGTGGAAACTACGAATGAATACCTTTTAGTCGATTTATGTTGCCCGTGACGGGAAATGAGTACAAAAGAGGCGAAATTGCATATCCAGTTTTTGCTCAAAACGAAATTTGATTCCGATTTAATGTACTTCTCGCCATGCATGCCACTGTACATTTTTGTTTTTCAGACGCGGAGGGTTTGAATAGCCCCAGGCTGATGAAGTTTTTAAAATAAAGCGTTCCTAAATGAGCCGAAAATTGAGAAAAGCTGGCAGCTACAAAAGATGGTTTATTTCCAAGGTTCCGATCTGACAATTTAAAACCTCCAGGCTTCAGCCTGCAAGGGATTGAATAGCCCCAGGCTTCAGCCTGCAAGGGATTGAATAGCCCCAGGCTTCAGCCTGGGGATTACGGTAATCGCTCTCTTTTGGGCTTATGAAGTTTTCTTTAAAAAGCGTTCTTTGACATATTGGAACTAACATCAGCGAAAGGGCGATAAAAAGGCGACTGTAAAGCCCTTAGGCCCACATATTGAAGCAAAGGCTGGTTTTGATGACCAGGTTGTGCAAACCATTGTTCGACTTTAATTTTCAATGCATCCCATTGATCGACCAGGCGATGATTGTGCAAAAGATCTTGCTTGAGCCATCGCCACATTTTTTCAATGGGATTGAGCCAAGAAGCATAAGTGGGCAAAAACAACAATTGAACGGGTAAATTTTTACCCTTGAACTTTGCTTTAGGCTTGAGATGTTGCCATGATTTGGGTAAAATTATGGGGAATGGAGATTGCTGAGGAGCTAAAGCAGCAAGGACGTCGGGGTGAAAATGAACCGGCCAATTATCCAGGATGACCCAAATGGTTTTTTGAGGATGCTTCAGGGTGAGTTCCTCAAAAAATTGAATGATGGTGGGTACCTTGATTTTATGACGAATCAAATAGTGGGTTTGGCCCGTTAGTCCATTTAAAGCGCCACAGATTCTGAACGTTTTATTGGAATAATGACCTAATCTACACAAGGGTTGCTTTTGCGAAGCTGGACTCCAGTCATAGCCAATCGTGGGCTGGAGATATACGGTGAGCTGATCCAAGAAATAAATTTCCTGCTCTCCAGGATTATGGCTTCGGATTTGCTGTAGCAGGTACTCTACTTTGGCCTGATAAGCTGGATCAGGGCTATGTACATATTGGCGTGCTCGTAAATGGCGAACCCCAATTTTTTTGAGTACTTGCCACACTCCACCCAGGGAGTAGTCCTTAAATGCCTCGATCTTTTCCCTCAATGCCTTTAGCGTCCACCGACTTTGATCTAAACCAAAGTTAGTTGGACTTTGACCTACCACCAACTCAACCTGGGTTTGTAGTTGTGGGGGGCTTAGAGGGGGAAAACCCAGGCTTACGACCGCGGCCTGCCTTTTGTTCTAAGCCTTTGATGCCTCCTGCTTTGTAGCGAACCACCCAGTCATAGACCGTGTTCTTGCGCCGACGTCGCAGTAAGCCTTTGTTTGCAACTTCGTTGCCAAAGGAACCAGACGCAATTTGTAAAATGGCACTCGCTCGCTCTCGAAGATAGGGCTTGGGTGAACGTTTCAAGAGGCCTTCCAAGGCTTCTTTTTCCCCTTCGCTCAAGGTTAGATAGATTCTCATCTCTCCTCTTTTTGATGCTAAGTTACCAATATTTCAAAGATCGTTTTTTACGAAAAACTTCATTAGCCCAACTCTTTAAATGCCTTATGAATATTGGGCTAAAGCCCAGATCGGGGGGCATTACGCCAACCCCAGGCTAAAGCCAGGGGCTATTCAATCATTATTCAGGCTGAAGCCTGGAGGTTTTCGATTATTTTCAATGCTGATGGAGTTTTTGAAATATAGCGTTCCTAAATGAGCCAGAAATTGAGAAAAGCTGGCAGTTCCAAAAGACCGTTTATTTCTAAAAACTCCATTAGCCTGGGGACTATGGCAATCGCTCTCTTGTGGGCTTTAGCCCAAGATTTTGGCTTTATGAATATTGGGCTAAAGCCCGAATTTGATGGCATTCCTCTAACCCCAGGCTAAAGCCAGGGGCTATTCAACCATTATTCAGGCTAAAGCCTGGAGGTTTTCGATTATCTTTCAAGCTGATGAAGTTTTTAAAATAAAGCGTCCCTAAATGAGCCTGAAATTGAAAAATGCTGGCAGCTACAAAAGATCGTTTATTTCAAAAAACTTCATTAGCCAGGGGCAATTTATGTCCTATGTGCAAAATTCCGACTAGTATTGCTTCACTCCCGAGTTCCCACAGCTCAGTTGACTCCTTCTACACTTCAGTTCATTATTTTTTCAAGATAACAGCTCACCCTGCATCTTTGTAGCGTTCAACCCAAGTTCGTTGAACCTACTGCCATGAAAAAGGGATTACTCAGTGTCGTATTTGGTCTATTTTGTTTGTTGGTGCAAGCTCAAAGTATCACCATCAAGGGCTCCGTTAAAAGCAGCACGGGTGAAAACATCATCGGTGCCAACATTGTCCTGCTGGGCACTTACGATGGCGCTTCTTCCGATCTTGATGGCCAATTCAGTTTCAGCACTGAGGAAAAGGGGAAACAGGTTTTACAAATCACTTACATCGGTTTTGATACCCTCAGTATGCCACTGGAGTTGAATGGTCAAAATCTGGAGTTCAACCTCAAACTCAAAGAAACCGTCAACGAACTCAATGCGGTGACCATCGTAGCAGGGGTATTTGAAGCCAGCGATACCAAAAAAAGTGTCGTCCTCAAATCGGTCGACATTGCCCTGACCGCGGGCGCAGTGGCCGACATCACCGGAGCGATGCTGACCTTGCCCGGAACAGTGCGCAATCAGGAAAGTGGACAACTCTTGGTGCGGGGTGGCGCGGCCTATGAAACCCGCACCCTGATTGACGGCCTATATGTCCAAAACGCCTACAACAGCACCACTGGAAACCTACCTGCCCGCAATCGTTTTTCGCCCTTTATGTTCAAGGGCATGATGTTCAGTTCGGGGGGCTATTCGGCGGAATACGGCCAGGCTTTGTCTTCGGCCCTGATACTCAACAGCAGCGATGTAGCAACTCAAAACACCACCGGAATTCAATTGCTGTCAGTGGGCGGCGGCCTATCCCAACAAAAAAGCTGGGGCAAAAGCTCTTTGAGTGCCAGCGGTACCTATAGCAACCTCAGTCCCTATTTTAAACTGATCAAACAGAATTTCGACTGGAAACAAGCACCAGAATCGGGTAATGTCGAACTCAATTTTAAAACCAAAACCAGTTCAACGGGCATCTTCAAATTTTACGCCACCGGGTTGAGCAATGGCTTCAACATGAACGTGGCGGTGGACGGTGATGAAAAGCAAAAAATGCCCCTCAAACTGAGCAGCGAAAACCTGTACCTCAACACCTCTTACCGCGATGTGGTATTTAAAGATTGGACACTCTTTGTTGGTAGCGCCTATACCTGGAACCGCGATAAAATCCGCCAAAACTTTCAACTCAGTACTCTGCAACAATCAGCTCAAACCCGCTTCACCTTAACCAAATCCTACAGCGAAGCGGTTAAACTCAAATTTGGCGCCGAACACATTTGGAGCGTTTTTGATGAAAATTACACCTCAGGCGAAACCTTCAAAACCCTGCATAAGGACAATTACCTGGCCGCTTTTGCTGAAAGTGACCTCAAGTTTAGCGAAAAATGGCTGGCCAGAGTGGGCGTTCGGGCAGAACATTCCAGCCTGCTGGGGCGAGGCAATGTGGCCCCCCGCTTGTCCACTGCCTACATTTTAGGCAAAGGAGAACAATTGGCTTTTTCCTTTGGCCAGTTTTACCAAACTCCCGAGCATACTCAAATGCGCCGTAGCACCGCGGTAGGATTTGAACAGGCCGACCACTACATATTGACCTATCAAAAACAGGTGGAAGGCTACGTGTTTCGGGTGGAAGGCTATTACAAAAACTACCACAATTTGCTCAAAACAACTGCGGAATTGCCCCAAAATACAGGCTACGGCTATGCCCGGGGCATCGATTTGTTTTGGCGGGACTCCAAAAGCATCAAAAATGGCGATTATTACGTGTCGTATAGTTTTTTGGATACGGAGCGCAATTACCGGGATTTTCCGGTACAGGCCACGCCTTATTTTGCGGCCAAGCACAATTTTGCGGTAGTTTACAAACATTGGATCCATGAGTTGAACACCATGTTGAGCACTACATACGCCTTCCAATCGGGGCGACCTTACAATGATCCGAATAACTCGGTGTTCAATGGTAGCCGAACACCGGTATTTCAGGACTTGAGTGTGACCGTGTCTTACATCACCAATTTCAAGGACAATTTCACTGTGGTTTACCTGGCCGCCAATAATGTTCCCGGTTTTCGGCAGGTATCGGGTTATCGTTTTGCCAGTACGCCGGATGAGCAGGGGCGTTTTTCGGGTTCGCCGGTTTTACCCCCAGCCAAACGATTCATTTTCCTGGGTTTGATCATGACCATTGGGGAAAAATTCGTGAAAAACCAGGGCAATAATGATGACCTGTAGGGGCAACCCTATGTGGGTGCCCTTGAAAAAAATCAATCAATTGAAAAACCATATCACCATGAAAAATCTCGCATTTTTTCTAATCACCTTTTCCCTTTGCATCACTAGCCTGAGCGGCCAAAACGAAAAATTCCAAATGGCCATGGGTAAAGCGCTTGGCCAGATGTCGGCAGCCAAAGGGCCTGAAGACCTAAAAAACACCGCCAATACCTTTTCCCGCATTGCCAGCGCCGAGGCAGCCGAGTGGTTGCCCCAATACTACGCTGCACTCACCCACCTGTGGGCTGGATACAGCATCATGGAAAGCAACATGGCCGAGGCGCAGGCATTGGCCAAAACGGCCTTGAGTGAAATCCAGGCCGGTCAAAAAATTGCTCCAAACGAATCAGAATTGGTAGCCCTGGAAGCCTTTGCCTATCAGCTCCAATTGTTGGAAGACCCCATGACCAAAGGGGCTGAAATGAGCGGGAAAATTTTTGCCACCCTGGGAAAAGCCGAGTCTTTAAATCCCGCCAATCCCAGAGTTTATTATCTTCGGGGCAATTTCACGCTCAATATGCCCGAGTTTTTTGGTGGCGGCCCGGCCAAGGCTTCGCCCGATTTACAAAAGGCAGTAGCGGCTTATGCAGCGTTTAAACCAGCGTCTCCATTCCATCCGACCTGGGGTGCGGAAGAGGCTGGGGAACTGGCGGAGAAAGTGAAAAGATAAATTAGGAGTTGAGAAGTTGAGAAGTTGAGAAGTTGAGGCTACCGCAGCGACTTAGATGTCAACACTGTCTAAGTCGCTGCGGTAGCCTCAACTTCTCAACTCCTCAACTCCTCAACTTCTCAACTCCTCAACTTCTCAACTCCTCAATCGTGAAATACCTCAAAGAATTCATCTTGGTCTTCATCATCCTTGGCGGCTTCCTCAGCGGCCTGGAATTACTTTTTGACGATGAAAGGAGCCTGTGGGTTTTTTTTCGGCAATGGATCATGAACGGCACGGGAAGCGTATTGATGTGGAGTGGAAACTCCTATTTGGCCGATGCCCTGAGTATTCATTTTCCCTGGACAAAAAATTCCACAACACGCTTGATCGTCACGGTGCTGGCTACAATTGTTTACACTTTTGTAGCCTGGCTGATTTTGGTGTGGCTATCCAGCGTGTTGTACCCCTGGGTGTTCAGCTGGGATGGACTCAAGCATGAAATTGTACACGGATCATTTTTCGTCACATTGATCATCACCGTCCTGGTCTCAGCTTTTATGCACGGACGAGGCTTTTTGTTGGCCTGGAAAGAAACCCTGATTGAGGCAGAACAGCTGAAAAAAGAACAAATGGCGGCGCGTTACGAAGCCCTTAAGAACCAGGTCAATCCCCATTTTTTATTCAACAATTTCAATGTACTGGCTACTTTGGTACACAAAGACGCAGACCTGGCTGAACGTTTCATCAAACAATTGGCCAATGTATATCGCTACGTACTCGACAGCCGGGAAAAGGAAGTGGTCTCCCTGGAAGAAGAGTTGAAACAGCTGGAAGCTTATGTATTTTTGATGAAAATTCGCTTTGGAGAGAGTTTGAAGATTGAGATTGATCCGGCATTGAGCCAAATTGAGGGTAAAAAATTGGCACCACTGACTTTACAAATGTTGGTTGAGAATGCTTTGAAACACAATGAAGCTTCCAAATCCCATCCATTGTCGATTGAAGTCTTTTTGGAAAATGAGGACTATGTGGTAGTGCGCAACAAATTGCAAGCCAAATTGAACGTGGGAGAATCCACCGGTGTAGGCTTGGAGAACATCAGTGCACGCTACAAGTTTTTGAGTGATCACCCTGTAATTACCACCGAAGAAGCTGGTCTTTTTACCGTTAAAATCCCTTTGATCCACGCATGAGAGTAGTAATTGTTGAAGACGAAGAGCTGGCTGCCGAAGGATTGATCCAGGCTTTGCAACGCATTGAAAAAGATGTGGAGGTACTGGCCGTTTTGGACTCGGTGCGGGAAGCAGTAAGTTGGTTCAGCGAAAATGACCGCCCTGATCTAGCTTTTTTCGACATTCAATTGGCAGATGGACTGAGTTTTTCCATTTTTGAACAATGTACCATCACTTGTCCGATCATTTTCACTACTGCCTACGATGAGTATGCCCTACGCGCCTTTAAAGTCAACAGCATTGATTATTTGCTGAAACCTTTTGAGCTGACCGACCTGCAAAAGGCGCTGGAAAAATGGCGTTTGTTAAAGGCTGATTCCCCATCGATTGTGCCAATTCCCGATGCTGAAATGATGCGCTTACTGATGCAACAAATGAGCAGCCAAATCCGTCAGCCAACCTATAAAACCCGCTTCATGGTTAAAATAGGGGATCACTTGCACAGCATCAATAGCGCTGAAATCGACTACTTGTACAGCGAAAACAAAATTGTCTGGCTGCGGCATCAGAATGGCCGCAAATACCTGATTGACTATACCTTGGAGCAATTGGAAGATGTACTCGATCCAACCAATTTTTACCGCATCAACCGCAAGTACATCATCTCGATTGGGGCCATTAAATCGGTGGCTAGCTACACCAATAGTCGACTGAAAGTACTGCTGAATGAGCCCCCGGACAAGGAGGATGTGTTGATCAGTCGGGAAAAGGTGGAGGCGTTTAAGGGATGGTTGGGACGATAGGCAGGTGCTTTTTTTAGCCACAAAGGCACCAAGACACGAAGCGAGTTTCTCTTTTCTCCTTTGTGTCTTGGTGCCTTCGTGGCCAAAAAACAACTACTTCCGCTTTGCCGTAAACTTCCCATTCGGCTGATCAAAAGTAGCACTTACAATTTTACCATTTTCCTCCGCAAAAACAAGTTGGTAACCTTTGGCGATTTTCAGATCGAATTTGAGGGGGGCAACTGGCACTAGTTCGTAATCAGTTTGCCCAGGCACATTGACATATAAAACATCGCCTTTCAGGAAGCATTTTATCGGAGTACCCATCAAATCATATTCTCCAACAAATTTTTGCAAGTCATTTTGGGTCGTTTTTAAAGCTTCATTGAACCTTTCGAAACGGATGGGTTTCACCCCTGCCTGTAACTCAATCTCCAGCGCTTCAACGTCGCCCCGCAAATTGCTCAATACGGCAAAATTGATGGATTGATCGTTGGCCTTTTCCAATGTCGCTGAAAAAATGTCGTAGTGGTAGTGGCTGATTCCAAGCTCAATTTCATTGAATTTTCCAGTTAAAGTATCCCCACTGGCAATGATTTCAAAAATGCCGTAAGCTTCATTTTTGTATTTGCCAACGTAATCAGCCATTGGGTGGCTGGGTTTGGTGCCTTTTTTGCGGCTGTCTTGAACTTTTTGGGCGGCTTCTTCACCTGCTTTAAGCGCTTTTTTGAGGGCAGTCAGTTGTTTGTCGCTCCAATCCACCATGGATAAGCCCAGCAACTTGTCGGCAACATAATTGCGCACCACTCCGGGTAGCCCCGTTCCATTCATGTTGGTCAAAACGATGATGCCCAAAGAATCCCGCGGATAAAGCGCTACGTTAGCTGAAAAACCATCGATATTCCCACCGTGTTCATGGCGAAGGTGCCCCCGGTAATCCGTGATGAACCAACCCATACCGTATAAATTGTGAAAAGAGTAATAGCTGGAATCCAGTTCAGTGGAGACAATGCTGCGCGGTTTAAACAACTCCTTGTGCAGCTCTGGCGACAATAAGGTTTGCCCTTCATACTTGCCATTACGCAGCAACATGGTCACCCATTTGGCCATTTCATTGGGGCTGGAATTGATGGAACCTGCTGGGCCCATGGCATCGATGTTGCGGAAATCCAGTTTTTTAACCTTGCCCATCGGTTTGTCTTCCCAACCATAGGGTAGGGCATAGTCGGCGCTTTTTTGCATGTCCTTCACCGAAAAATTACTTTCCTTCATGCCCAAAGGGCCCAGTATTTTGGCTTTGGTATAAGCCTCCCAGGGTTGACCCGACAATTTTTCGATCAAATAACCGGCAGTCATGAACATAAAGTTGTTGTACTGCCACTGTTGCCGAAAACTCACCGTGGGTTCAAACAAACGAATGGCTTGATACAATTCCTCCCGGTTGCGGGTCGAACCATACCAGACCAAATCATGGCGAGGCAAGCCCGATACATGGCTGAGCATATCAATGGGCGTCAACTTTTCACCTGCATATTCGTCTTGAAGTTTGAAGTCGGGGAGATAAGTCTTAAGTGGGCTGCCCAAATTCAATTTGCCATCCTGAGCCAATTGGCACACACCGAAGGAGGTAAACGCTTTGGTGCAAGAGCCGATTGCAAACTGTGTGTTAGCAGAAACCGGTGTTTTTTGCGCTACATCTTTATACCCAAAACCCTTAGCGTAAATGACCTGACCATTGCGTACCACAGCTAACCCAATTCCTGGAACCTGCCAGTCATTGCGGGCTTTTTCTATGTAGGTTTCAATGTCCTTGAAGGGATCTGTAACGACGGCTACTTTTGCCTTTTTTTGTGCGAATACCGCAGAAGGTGTAAAGGCCAGATTGCAAAAAAGAAGGAGAATAAAGGAGAGGGCTTTCATACAATACATTTTGGTTTAGGCTAAATAAGCAAGAATGCACTTATTCAACAAATATAATCCCAAAAAGTATTGCAGAAAAAATAGAGAGAGGATGGAGAAGCAGAGGCAAAAAGAAATGAAAATCAGGGGTGAGTGTTTGAGGTTTTCGGAATCCCACCCTTTTTCAGGCAGGATTCCGAAAATCGTTGCTTACTGCTGGTAGTAAGATTTTTCATTCTTACCTCCGCCTTGGATTACATCCAGACGACGCTTAAACTCTTTGGAAGCCTCCAAATCGTTTTTCTTAGCGTGGATTTCTTTCAAGGCAATCAAGGTGTTGGTATCGTTTGGATCCAGTGCTTCAGCGCGTTTGAAAAATGGCAGTGCCTTTTCAAACTGGGCAAACACTTCATCCTTCATTTCCTTGTATTTCTTCAAACCTTCTTTGGAATAATCGTTTTCCAAAGTGTTCATTTTTTGCGTGGTTACCGCAGCTTTGTTGTAGTACAATGCACCCACACTGTATACCGCATCAACGTTTTTAGGGTCTTTTGCCAAAGCCTGGTTGTAATAATCCAGCGCTGCGTTGAAGTATTCTTCTCCTTTTGCTTTATCACCACCTGCATCCATTTTTTGGTACAGGTTGTCAAAAACACTGCCCAAAACGGTGTACAAAGAAACGTTGTTTGGTTCTTTGGCAATGGCTGCTTTCAGTTTGTCAATCAACACATCTAGTTTACCCAATTTCAGGTGGTGGTTGATGTCGGCGAAAAGCAGGCTGATTTCGTCAGGGTAGCGTTGGCGACCTTCTTCGAGGTATTTGTAGGCTGCATTTACGTCTTTTTCGGCGTTCAGCGTATACAAACTTTCGTAAATGGCTGCCTTGTCGTATTTGGCTGCATACAATTTCTCCAACAATGGCTTGGCTACATCATTTTTCTCTGCCAACTGTGCAGCAGTTGCAGTCAGGAAAACGGCGTAGTTGTATGAATCTTCAGTTTCCAGAATACTTTTGGTTGCATTCTTTTTCAGGTCCTCATGAGAGGCGAGCAGGTAGTTGAAGTTTTCATAAGCCAGTTTGTACTTTTGATCTTCAAAAGCCATCCGACCAAAGTTGTCCAAATTACCCTGTACGGCTTGTAAGCCTGCAAGAATATCTTTGGTTTCAAACTTTTTGGTCACCAATGGTAAGGCTTTGGTGTAAGCAGTGTAGGCCTCAATTGCTGGAGCTTCAGCCTGAGGCAGTTCTTCCAGTTTACCCAAACCAGTGGATTTGATTTGGAGCACTTGGGAAGCAATTTCATTGTAAATTTTGCCTTTGGTTACCCAGGCATCCAAAATGGCCTGGTTTTCGGCAGTACCCATTGCTTTGTCGATGGCTTCTTTGGCTTCTTTCAGTTTGGGCTTGTTGTTAAAAGCATCCAGCGTGAAAGTATTGTAAGCTTTTTTTGCATCTTTATAGTCCTGTGCATTTACCGTAGAGAGGACCAGTAGGAATGACAGAGCCAGGAAAAACTGTTTTTTCATGTTAAAGATGATTTTGATTGAATAAAGTCACTGTTATGACGCAAATGTTCCCCCATGGAACGGTTGATTGAGCTAATGTAGGGATATTTAACAAAAACTTAAAGGTATTTCCATGGTTTCAGGATTCCAGAGTTCCAGTATTTACTGACTAATACCCTGAAATCCCACCATTGGAGCTTATTCGGTTACTACGGTTTCAAGCACTTCACCTTCTTCACCTTCTTCGCCGTTTTCATGTTTGACCACAGTTACATCTGCAATGTCGTCGTCGTCGTCCAAACGGATGACCCTTACACCTTGAGTGGCGCGGCCCATTACCCGCATTTCGTTAACAGCCATCCGAATGATGATGCCAGAGCGATTGGTGATCATGAGGTCATCTTCGTCCTTTACAGACTTGATCGCCACCAGATTTCCGGTTTTATCTGTAACCTGCATGGTTTTAACCCCTTTGCCACCCCGGTTGGTCAGGCGGTATTCATCCACTTCGGAACGTTTGCCATTGCCTTTTTCGGATACCACCAGAATGGTCGATTCCTTGTCATCGGGAGCGATACAAACCATACCTACTACGGCATCCTGATCCTCATCGGATAAAGTCATGCCCCGTACCCCGGCAGCACTACGGCCCATGGAGCGTACGGCAGATTCGTTGAAGCGTACGGCATAACCCCGGCGACTGGCCAGGAATACTTCGTGGCTGCCACTGGTCAGGCGGGCTTCCAGCAAATGGTCACCTTCGTTGATCGTGATGGCATTGATGCCTCCGGCGCGTGGGCGGGAGAAAGCTTCGACCGGTGTTTTTTTGATTACCCCGTGTTCAGTACAGAACATAATGAAGTGGTTGTCCACAAACTCCTTGTCTACCAAACTTTCAATGATGATGAAGGCTTTGACCTTATCTTCTTTCGGGATCGCCAAAATATTCTGGATGGCTCGACCCGTCGCATTTTTCGCTGCTTCGGGAATTTCGTAACCTTTTAACCAATAGCAACGTCCTGCGGAAGTAAACAACAGCAGGTAGTGGTGAGTATTTGTCACGAACATGTGCTCGATGAAGTCTTCGTCACGGGTTTTACTACCCCGTGAGCCTCTTCCACCACGGCTTTGCTGACGGAATTCAGAAACGGGAGTACGTTTGATGTAACCAAGGTGGGAAATGGTGATCACCACTTCTTCTTCCTTGATCATGTCCTCCATGTTGATTTCGCCGTCGGCAGCTTCAATGGCCGTACGGCGGGCGTCGCCAAAGTTAGCTTTGATTTCGGTCAGCTCCTCCTTAATGATCGAACGACGCAGTTCATCGCTGTCCAAGATCGAATTCAAATAATCGATCAGCTTTTTAATCTCCTCGTATTCGTTGCGCACTTTATCGCGTTCCAGGCCAGTCAGACGCTGCAAACGCATGTCGAGAATGGCCTTGGACTGAATTTCGGAGAGCCCAAAACTGCTCATTAAGCCATCCCGTGCTTCATCCACTGTACGTGATGCGCGAATCAGGGCGATGACTGCATCCAGGTGATCCAAGGCAATCAGCAGACCTTCCAGGATATGGGCGCGTTCTTCCGCTTTGCGCAAATCAAAACGGGTGCGGCGAATCACCACTTCCAAACGGAACTTGATGAACTCCTCAATCATGTCCTTGATGTTGAGCGTATAAGGACGCCCATCCACCAGAGCCACGTTGTTGATGCCGTAAGAACTTTGCAGCGGAGTGTATTTGTAGAGTTGGCTGAGCACCACCTTGGCGATGGCGTCGCGTTTAACCTCCACTACAACCCGAATCCCCTCACGGTTGGATTCATTGGAAATAGCGGAAATGCCGTCGATGCGCTTGTCATTGACCAGCTCGGCAATTTTTTCTTCGAGGGAAGAAATATTGACCTGATAAGGTACTTCAGTAATGATGATCTGCTCTTTGCCGGTGCGGGTGGTTTCAATTTCCACCTTACCCCGTAAAACAACCCGGCCACGACCAGTACGGAAACCATCCCGAATGCCCGACATGCCATAAATGATGCCCCCAGTAGGGAAATCGGGTGCCAGGATGTACTTCATCAGGTCATCAATAGTGATCTCTGGATCGTCAATGGTAGCAATGACCCCGTCGATGACTTCGCTGAGGTTGTGTGGCATCATGTTGGTGGCCATCCCGACCGCAATACCCGTAGCACCGTTCACCAAAAGATTGGGGAAACGAGTCGGCATCACGGTGGGTTCCTGAAGGGTATCGTCAAAGTTGTTGGCAAAATCTACGGTTTCCTTGTCAATGTCCGCCAACATCTCATCCGTGATCTTCCGCATCCGGGCTTCGGTATAACGCATGGCCGCTGGGCCATCACCGTCAATGTTGCCAAAGTTCCCCTGGGGGTCGATCAAAGGGTAACGCAAGGACCAATCCTGGGCCATCCGCACCATGGTATCGTACACAGAAGTGTCACCGTGGGGGTGGTACTTACCGAGTACTTCCCCTACAATACGGGCTGATTTTTTGTGCGCTTTGTTGTAGGTGACACCCAGTTCGGACATCCCGTACATGACCCGGCGTTGCACGGGTTTAAGGCCATCCCGAACATCTGGCAAAGCACGTGAAACGATCACCGACATCGAATAATCGATGTAGGCAGACTTCATTTCGTCTTCAATGTTTACGGGAATTATGCGCTGATCTAGAGGCATGCAAAATGTGATTTTAAAAAATGCTTTTGAGCAAAAAAAAATGGTAGGCAAAGATACGGTTTTTTTTGAGACCAAGACGCTTTAAGGACATAAAAGAAATGCAAAAACGAGGATAAAAGCTTATTTTTTTCAGTATTTAACAAACACAATGCTACCAGCTTCTTCATTCGTTTTTCTACCTTTAGCGCGCTAAATTTTTGTTTTATGACAACTTTGCCTAGTGGAGCTCAATCCCTTTTAATTGCCTTGAATACGCCTGGACCAAAAGGTTTGATTGGTATCCCGGTTTTGCTTTGGGGGCGGCCTGGAGTTGGCAAGTCCAGCTTTATTGAGGGTTTGGCCTCGGATGATTGGAAAGTATTGACCATCATTGCCTCCATTCATGATCCTACAGATTTTTCGGGTCTGCCTATTTATGAACAAGGTGGAGTTCATTATGTGGCACCTTCCTGGATCGATTCTTTCGTGGATCACCCAAATGGGATTTTGTTCCTTGATGAACTCAGTACTTGTCCACCTTCGGTACAAGCGGCTTTGTTAAGGGTGATTTTTGAACGCCGGGTTGGATTTAAACCATTGCCTGAGCATGTTCGTATTGTGGCAGCAGCCAACCCACCGGACTTGATGGTGGGAGGTTGGGAATTGAGCCCTCCGATGCGCAACCGCTTCGTTCATCTGGATTGGGATATTGCTGCTGATTTATTTGTTCGGGCCTTGGCTGAAGGGTGGCAAAATGCAGTGCTTCCAGAGGTAGACCCCGTTTTACATCAAAAAGTATTACCTGCCTGGAAAGATAAAATAGCTGCTTTTTTGAAAATTTCGCCCGACGCCCTTCACGGTGATCCCGGTAAAGAAAATCGAGGTTACGCCAGTCCGCGTAGTTGGGAGTATGTCATTCATTTATTGGCAAGTTGTGAAGTATTGGGCCTGCCACCCAACCTGGAACTGATGATGGGCTGCCTGGGTGAAGGCATTGCAATCGCCCTGGCGGAGTACCTTAATTCCTTGAAACAACCCGACCCAAAAGCTGTATTGAGCAAACAAATCCAGATTAAATTGAGTGAATTTAACGATGGCGAAATATTTGTGCTTTTTAATGGCATGGAAAGGGTGCTGCAAGACCCTGGAGAAAAGGCCAATTTTTTAACTTATGCCGATACTTTTTTGAACCTGACTCAACAACTAACACGAGATGGCAAGCGTGATGTCGTTTTTGTCAGTTTACAACGCTTGGCAAAAGCAGGTTTTTTAACCAAAGTCATCACCCAGGCACGCATAGAAGCGCCCAACCGATACACTGATTACATGAACAAAATTACCCAACTCTTTACGGATGAGGGTTTAGTAGAATTCATCGATGTCCTCACCTAAAGTAACACAAGTAGAGGCCGATTTGCGGCTGGCCAGAGCCTATGCAGTTAAACACCTGCCCTGGTTTGCTCCTGCTTTATTTCGGTGCAGGATGATCGTGACGCCCCTGGTGCCGGTCGCAGCCATCGATATTCACTACAATGTTTATTGGAATCCAGATGCTGTACAACTTATGCTCAACAGTACCAGCGAGCGCAAACGGGCCTTGGAGGAGTTGGCCTTTATTTGGATTCATGAAATCTGCCATGTTTTGCGGGACCATTCAGCTCGAGCCTCCAACCTTGGGGCAGAGCCTGTTCGCTGGAATTGTGCAGCTGACCTGGAAATCAACGACAGCGATTGGCCAGGAACCCGACATCCCACTTTATTCCCACCCTTGTTACCTCAAGATTATCAATTGCCAGTAGGTAAAACTGCGGAGTGGTATTACAAACAAGAGGCAATGGAAAAAGAAATGAGCGAAAGTTGGGATGATGGGAGTGCTGTGCACGGGCATTCCCGCCCCTGGGAAGGTTTGGATGCTGGGAGGCAGACGATACCAGAAATAGGCAGGACCATTATTAAACGGGACGTAGCCCGACAAATGAGGCAACACATGCCAGGCCGTTTGCCAGGAGGCTGGGAAATGTGGGTAGAGCACACCTTGGAGCCAAAAGTGGATTGGCGACAAATTTTACGCAAACGACTCGCGACTGCCATAGCGGTGGGCATGGGTAGCCGCATCGACTATTCCTACCTTCAGCCCAATCGTCGTGCCAGTATTTTTGCACCGATTGTATTGCCAAGTCTGACTGGTTCCCAGAGCCATCAGCTCGCTGTAGTGGTAGATACCTCCGGGAGTATGTCCGGCCAGCCATTGGAGCAAGCTGTCGCTGAATTGTATGGTATCTTGCGACAGGTACACCAACAGGTTAATCTTATTCCTTGTGATGCTGAAAGTTTCGAACCCATTCTTTTGCGCTCAGCAGCGGACTTGCGCAGGTTGTTGCAGCTGCCTGGAGGGGGCGGAACCAATATGATCCGGGGCATAGAAGCATCCCTTGGCCTGAATCCCAGTCCAGATGCCATTCTGGTATTGACCGATGGATATACACCCTATCCATACGAACGTTATGCGATTCCGGTGGTATTTGGTATCATTGGGTATGATGTTTTGCAATCATCCTGTAGGCCACCGAACCCACCCTGGGGAGGGGATGCAGTTGTGTTTATTGATCTGAATCATTGAAGATTATGATTGCCGCCAGCAATTTCAAGCCATTCCAATTCCCCGTTCAAGTCACCATTGATGGTCGAACGTTGGACTATTTGCTTACTGTGGATGAAATGGGCCAGGTGTTTGATGCTATTCCTACTGTTTTTGAGCTGCCATTGACGGCTCAAAAATTGATATTGGGTGAAACGGATGGGCAGTTGGAGCGAAAAATACGGGCTTATGCGGGTTTGCTCAAATACCTTGTGCCGCTTGTATTGGCGGGTAAACTACCTGATTACCAAGAGCAATTGCATCCTCTGGTTGAAGAAATAAAACAACGGTTAAAAAACAGAGGCTTGCAGTGGGCCGAATTGCCCCTACAGTCAGTTCCCTTTTCATTGACCAGAGAAATATTAGAGGTGTATGGGAAAGGCACTGCATCTTCAGCATTGAAAGCACGTTGGGAGAAATTGGTGTTCATTATTGAAAACCAAGACGGACGGCCTCAGGACGAAGTCCGATTTCTTGGGCTCCACCATGTTAAACTGGCGGCCGATTTTTTTCCAGCTATTACCCCTTTTTTCCAACTTGGTTTTCAGAATGAATTTTATGCCAATTTACGGCATGTCCAATCTGAATCACTAAAAAACTACTTGTTGAAAGAGCTTAATGAACCTTTCAGTAATCCTTATGCAAGTAGCATCATATTTACTTTAGAAAAATACGATCCAGCAGATTTATCCATTTATGAGGCAGTATTAAATTTTTACAAACGAATTGAAAAAAATTTTGGAGAAGGTAGCAATTCTTGGTCCGTTTTGAGCTTCCTCAAACATTATCCACTTCCGCGAACCAAAGAAATATGTTATAACATCCTTCATTTAAACCAATGGCAATCTTCGGTCGACGCAGCGGAAATATTGATGGCCATGGGGGTAAAACAAGAAGAAATTGTAGCACTGCTACTGCCAAATTTTCAATCCGGAAACCCAGATCTTTCTCGTGTAGCCTTTGCCATTTTTGAGGAGCACATTGCTAGTGAATATTTGCCCAGTGCCACTGAAGTACTAGACGTATATGTGAAGGAACTCAGCGCTTATGAGAAATCGTATAGTGTTAACCATATGCCAGCCATCGCCGCCAAAACCGGGGTTCATTTCATAAGCAATCGTTTGTATGACTTGTTAGAACATGAAAACCAACATGTCCGCTTTGGCATCCTTGGCATCATCAATGGTTATTTCGACAAAAGCAATGACCATTTTTTCGATTTTTTGGCACCCCATATGATCGATCGATATTGGAATTTAACTGCTGATCCCGAGGGGAATGTAGCGTGGAGAGCGATAACTTTAGTAGGTAAAATCGGGTTTATGCACAAAAGGGCGGATTACATTGATTATTTGCTAGATATTGGCCTTAATACTGATGACAACAATATCAAAATTACCGTAATAGAGGCCATTAATTTAATATTGAATCGTATTCCTTATCCACACCAGATCGAACCCTTTTATTTGGATGTATTGGAAAACAGTGATTATTATGATTGGGGTTATGCGCTCATTGGGCTGCGGTTTTCGCCTAATCGGGCCTTAAAAACAGACTTATGGAGTAAATACAAAGATCATTCATATCATCACGTTCGCAAAGCTGCGGCAGATTTACGCAGAAGACCCCTGCGTGGGTTACGTTTGCTATTGCGTAGGATTATAATCACCATTAGTAGAATCTGGAGGCCAAATCCTCCTAAATGAATACTTTTCTCATGCAAACCCTTGATTCATTTATTCCTTTCCAATACCCCGTTCAAGTCACCATTGACGGTCGAACGCTGGACTATTTGCTTACTGTGGATGAGACAGGGCACGTGTTCCAAGCTGTACCTGTAGTTTATGATTTACCTCCCGTTGCGCAGAAACTGATTCTGGGAGATTCTCGTGATCTGCTCAACAGGAAGATTCGGGCATATGTCCGTTTGTTTAAGTATCTGGTGCCGCTGTATTTGGCACATAAATTAAGTTTACCGGAAGTAGATATGCTTCCTTTGGCCACTGAGATTCAGCAGCGTTTGCAGGCCAAGAGTTTGACTTGGGCAACTTTGCCCTATGACCCATCAATTTATAATCCTGCAATGAAGGCCATTAGTGTCTTCGGAACCAACAAAAACAATGCGCAGTCATCTTACTGGATTGATGCGTGGGAGGCCATAATCCAGATTTTTAAAAACCTCAACTCAAGGGATAATGACGAATACTTAAGTAGTTTTGGGACTAGGTTTTTTGATGTTGCCAGTGACTTTTTACCAGCAATCACTCCCTTGTTGAATAAAGACGCCCAATACGGTATTTTCAACCAAATTGCATACAAACGTATACGGACCAGCATGATCAAGGAATTTTTGCTGGAAGAACTTGATAACCCTGCTTGCTTCGAATACCTGGATGGCATTCTTAGTGCATTGGCTATTTTTGGATCTGGTGATAAAGATATTTTTGAGGCAGTAGTAAAATTCTATGAACAAAAAAAGGGAGTGATGGGTAGTGCTTCAGATCGCCTGATGGAAGTGCTTATGCATCACCCTTGTGTGCGTACAACAGAAATCGGCTTTGAGATCATTCATCAAAACCATAGCCAGCATGCCTATTACGCAGCGAGAATTCTGATTGAAATGGGGGTTAAACAAGGCGAGATATTAAAGATCATGATGCCTCATTTTGTGGCAGCGGAGCCTGATTCCGCATCTGCAGTATTTTATGTTTTGCGCAATTGTATTACCCCAGAACTCCTTCCAGACTCGGAAGATCTCCTGGATGTTGCTGTACGCATTTTATCTAAGCAAAGAGTAAGTAGTGTTGTTCACAGTGTACCTATAATAGCTAGACAAAATGAAACTTATTTAAAAGTTGATGAATTGTATCAGTTATTAAATCATGAGGCTACCGGGGTCCGGGAAATGGCATTGTTGACCATCCAAGAATTTCACCAAAGGTTAAAGATTGAATTTTATGGAGAAGCGAGATATCTGAATAAGCGAACAAAAATTGATTTCAAACCGTTCACCACACCCCGCTTCACTGAGTGTTATTGGAAACTGGCCCAAGACTCGGATCGAGAAGTAGCCAGAGCCGCCATTCGGGTCCTGGGTATGGTTGGATTTGAACAAAAGCGCAAGGATTACATTGATCTTCTCTTAGGTTTGGCTAAACCAGATTCCAGAAAAGACATTCAGGAGGTAGCAATTGGAGCCATCAACTTCATATTGGAACGTATTCCTTATGCTGCACAAATAGAACCACTTTATCTGTCGATATTGGAAAGTAATCTATATTATGTCAGATCGAGTACGATCTATGGGCTGAGATTTTCACCTGATTTGAACTTTAAAAATGCGCTGTGGATGAAGTACAGAGATGATCAGAATACCAGTGTCCAAAGTGCAATAAAAAATGATCTTTTTAGGGTCCCCAAAAGGAGTTTTCAGGTGAGATTTTACAACATTATCAATTTACTAACCCAATCAAAGACCAGAAAGTAAATAAAAAAGAATTTTGAAAAAATAAATTTGCAAATCCAAAAAACAGTTGTACTTTTGCGCCGCCTTTAGGGCTTAGTGTAACTTTTTGTCTCCTGTACAATTAGCCTACCAATAGCCTGCAAATTCAACAGGCATAATATGTCCAATGGGTCGCGCGACAACTTAGAGAATCACGGATAGTGCGCCCCGGACAGTAACACAACTTAATGAAACAATTGAATTTTTCTGAACTGGCACTGAGCCAGGAAGTGCAAAGCGCGATCAATGACATGGGCTTTGCTACGGCTACGCCTATCCAATCTGAAGCCATTCCTCACTTGCTCAATGGGAAAGACCTGATTGGTCAGGCTCAAACGGGTACGGGCAAAACCGCAGCCTTTGGTATTCCTCTTTTGGAATCCATCGATTGTAGCTCTCGTGAGGTAGCCGCAATTGTATTGTGCCCAACCCGCGAATTGGCGGTACAAGTAGCTGAAGAGCTGCGCAAATTGGCCAAGTACAAAAAAGGTTTGTTCATCTCCACAATCTATGGCGGTGATTCAATCCAGCGCCAATTGAAAGAGCTGAAAAGTGGCCCACAGGTAGTAGTTGGTACACCTGGCCGGGTGATGGATCACTTGAAGCGCAAAACTTTGCGCCTGGAAACCATCGAAATGGTGGTACTGGACGAAGCCGATGAAATGTTGAACATGGGTTTCCGCGAAGACATCGAAAGCATTCTGGCTCAAATGCCAGTAAGCCGCCAAACGGTGTTGTTTTCAGCGACCATGCCTAAACCAATCATGGACATCGCGCGCCGTTTCCAAAACAGCCCGGTGCACATCAAAGTGGTGAAGGAAGAACTGACCAACGCCTCGATTGACCAAATTTACTACGATATTCCTGTTCAGGCGAAAGAACCAGTGATTGCTCGTTTGATCGAATACTACGATTTGCAGCGCGTGATCGTTTTCGCCAACATGAAAAAAACGGTTGACGATCTGACCGAAGGGCTCAACGTACTAGGCATCAGTGCCAAGGCGATCCACGGCGATTTGAACCAAAACCAACGCAACGCGGTATTGACTGCTTTCCGGGCTGGTTCCGTAAATGTACTGGTTGCTACCGATGTAGCTGCCCGTGGCATCGACGTGAGTGCAGTAGATGGGGTGTTCAACTACGACCTACCTTACGACGCTGAGTACTATGTACACCGCATTGGCCGTACTGGTCGTGCTGGAAAATTGGGCAAATCTTTCAGTTTCGTGACTGGCCGCAACGACCGTTACCGCCTGCGCGACATCGAAGATTTCAGCAAAGTACGCATCGAACGCCGCAACGTACCTACGGTACAGGATTTGGCAAAGCAACAGCAAGCCAAATTGTGGGAAAAAGTACTCGAAACGATTGCTGAAGGTGATCTGGAGTCTTATGAAATCATGGCCCGCGATTTCTGCAAAGCCAATGGTTTGGACAGCCGCCAGTTGGCGATGGCCCTGGTGAAAATGGCCATGCCAAACGTAAACGCAGTTGAAATCCCCAACCTGAACGCTGAACGTGAAAGACGCCCAGCCAGAGAAGGTGGCGAACAACGTGAGTTCCGCGGTGGCAATGGTGGTGGCTACAATGGCCCAAGAGGCAACAACAACAACGGTGGCGGTGGCTACAAATCGGGCCCACCAAGAAAAAAAGAATACGGCTCCCCAAAGGGAGATAGTTATGCAGGTAAAAAGCCAGGCGGGAGAAAAAAGTACTCTCGTGAAATGGTGTAAGCCTTAGTGCATACAGAATAAAAGAACAGAGCGGCATTTAACTACGGTTGGGTGCCGCTCTTGTTTTTTAGGAAATCTAAACAATGACACAATAGCAGATTCATTACTTCATGCTCGGGTCACTAGGGAATAAAAGGTACATAGTCGAACGGCAACATGTCACCTAAAAGCTGGGAAGCCCAGTAGCCCTCAAAGTGTACGTGCCCAGGTTCCAGGATAAGCCCAATATGATCCAGTTTTGCCTCTGGTTCTAGCAGCTGCACATAAGTATTCACTGTAACTTTCTGCTCGGCCCGATAGGGATGTGCTTTTTCAAAAGACACCATTAGATAGTCCTTAAAGCGCAAGGATAATTTTGAGGAGCTGGGACTTGTATAAGCCTTTAGGGGCAGTAAGGCCGGCTCAATTTTTTCAATATACTGATCCCGCTCAGCCCGCATCAACAGGCGTTGATGTGGACTGTTTTTATTAACTGCCTGGTAATAGGGCATTCGTTTGAGCGCATTGCGCGCAGTAATTATTTTCTCTTCATCCTGATAGGTAGTGTCAGGCAGCCGTTTGACGCTGCGCACTTCAAATACAGCACGAGCCAGGCTATCCTGATGTAAGGTGCGGATAAAATGCAGCAAGGAGCCTTCGTAGGCCATCCGACGGTTCCTGTCCCAGCGTATATGCTTAGCTCGGGTACCTATCATTGGCGTAAAATAAGGATATCCACTGATGATGAATTCGCGGTTAAGTACATTGTAGCGATACTCAATCAGGGCATAAGTGATCATGTAGCCAAAGGCCTTGTTTTCAATTTTGAGCAAATCGCTGGCACGGGCGCTCATGACCAAGGTGGTGGTGTCGTAAAAAAATTGCAGAACTTCTGGATTCAAAATTTCGCAATCTTCCGCAAAATGGCTGCCCCCAATGACATGACTGATAAACATGTCCAGATTCTTGTACCAGGTTTCACTACGAGGGGCACTTATAGCGAATTCCTTAATGTTTTTGACGATTGGAGACAATTTAAACAGCAAAGTCCGATCGTCTAAAGCCTGGGTGATCGGATATTTCAAGGTTTCATAGCCTACATAAGAAACCACGAGTTCAACATTCAGCCCCAAAAAAGGCAAACTAAAGTAGCCGTTTACATCACTCTGAGATCCCATCGTGGAGTTGTTGTAATACACACTGGCAAAGGGAAGTGGCTCATTGGTTTTTTCATCAACGATACGACCTTGTAAAACTTGATTTTGGGCTTGGGCAGATTCCGGGGTAAACCAACAGATAAGGAGTATAAACAGTAAGAAGGAGTGATGTTTGGTTTTCATAATTAGAAGTTTAAATGTATTCTATTTCAACTCCTAACTATGGGTGACTGTTCGTGTTTTTTAAAAATGGATCGAGGAAATGTAGATTAAAAACCAAAACAACCTGGGGTGCAGAAGTTTGAATGGGACGAAAATAAAAACGAGTCAAATCAGCGAAAGCATAAAATTTCTTTTGACCTTCACTTTTTCATTTCCTTGGCCCCCCTCAAGACATTGTCATCCAGCTTTTCAAAATTTTCCAAAAGGAAAGTTTTTTTATTTTTCTGGTCGTAAACCAGCAAATCACTGTCTGACCAAGAGCTGGTGGTGTATTCATCGACTCTATTCCCTTCATAATACATGTAATACTTGTTGCCTCTTTGCTTCCAGTAAGCTTTTTCCAGCCCCAGGTCTTTCGCAAGCCTTAACTTGTTGTCGTTTCGATTTTCAAAATCTTCAAAAAGGTAAGTTCTTTTAGTTTTTTGATCGAAAACCAGCAAATCCTTACCCGACCAGGCGCTATTGGTGAATTCATCTATTCTCTTGCCCTCATGGTACATAAAGTAATGGCCCTCTTTCTGCTTCCAAAAGACTTCATTGCCAGAGGATGCAGTGTCGGTTTGGCTTACCTCTTCAGTAGAACTTAGAGGGACTTTACTGGTAGAACTGAGATCCGGTTGTCCATCCGGTATTTCTTTCGTTGAGGTTTCCTTTTGTACACCCAATCTATTGATCAGATAAAGCCCTCCAAGGGTTGAAAATGCACCAATTACTGCAGCGATTACAACAGCAATAATGAGGTATCTTCGAAAGATATTAGAGTGGGCCATTTTGATTTCATTTAAGTACGCCTACAAATATATCCTGCAAAGATTAAAATGACAAGTTCAAGTAAGAGTACAACATGGCCAGGCAAAAAAAATATTACGATTGTAATCGTAGTAGCTCTTGCATTATTACGATTGTAATCGTACATTTGCTACGATTACAATCGTAATATCTTATGAGTTTAGAAAATCCACTACCACATCCATCTCAACTTGCTGTTTTACAGTTGCTTTGGGAGAGAGGGCCTCTGACGGTTAAAGAGGTACACGAAGCGCTGACTGCAAACAGCGAAGAACCCATCATTTATACCACTGTCCTTAAAACGATGCAGGTCATGCTCGAAAAGGGCATGGTAGAAAGACAATCATCGCTAGGACGAAAGCACATTTATGCGGCGATCCTAAGCCAGGAAAGTACCCAGGACAAACTGTTGGACAGCTTTCTACAACGTTTTGGTGGTTCTGCCAAAAGCCTGGTAATGCGTGCCCTTGGTAACCTTACAACAACCAAGGAAGACATCGACGAACTAAAGAACCTTATCCAAACGATTGAAAACAATCAAAAAACCGAGGAATGATCGAGCACATCTTCTCTCCCGAAATGATTTACGCCCTGGGCTGGACGCTCATTCATACGCTGTGGCAGGGAGCATTATTTGCCTGTTTGCTGGCGGTTACTTTGATCGCCTTGCGGCGTTACAGTGCAGAAGCACGGTATGTAGTAGCCGTTGGTTTGTTGTTCGGATTTTTTATAACCACGGTTTTTACCTTCGTCAATTTGTACAGAAGTAGCACCAGTCCAGAGTTGGCCATACTCCATTTTCAAAAGCAGGTTGAACCTAAAAACAATATTGGTAAAGATCTAGCGGCTAAAGTGCAAACTGAACTAGCCCAGGAGCAAGGAGACAGCAGAATAACAATTTCCTTCCAGGAGCGCATGGTTAACTACTACAATGAAAATCTACCCTTGATTGTGACCCTTTGGTTGCTGGGCGTGATGGTCTTGTTTTTGAGATTGTTGGGGCAATTGGCCTACGTGCAACGCCTGAAGGTATACGGAGTTGCACATTTTCCGGCCAGTTGGCAAGACAAATTGCGGGAATTGGAACAACAGCTGGACTTGCACCGGGTCGTACAATATTTTTTATCCTATCGTGTCGATTCTCCCATGGCCTTTGGCTGGTTGCGCCCGGTGGTGCTTTTCCCAGCTGGCCTTTTTAAAACCCTTGATGATACCCAAATTTATGCCATTCTCGCGCATGAGCTTGCCCACGTAAAGCGGAACGATTTTTTGGCCAATTTGCTGCAACGCCTCTTGCTTACCTTATTCTTTTATCATCCTGGACTGTGGTGGATGTCGGCTCGAATCGAGGAAGAACGAGAACACAGTTGTGATGATTTAGCTGTTCGGATGACCAAACAGCCCATCGGATATGCCAAAACATTACTTCACCTAACTGAAACACAAATGAATAAATCATCCGTAGCGATGGGGTATCAAGGAGCGAACCCATCGAATCGCAAAAGTTTTAAAGCCAGGATCACCCGGCTGTTGTCCAATTCTCTAACCAAAGCTTCCTTTAGTGAAGGGATTACAACTGCCTCTATTTTGGGACTGACACTGGTCATTGCCGTAATTGCCAGCGCCTATTCTCCGTATACTTCCAATTGGATAAAAGTAGATATCAATGGCCGTGAGAGCAAAGTTGCCAGTACTGAAAACTTTGATCAAAAGCCAAAATCAGGCCAATCTACAGTGATAGCAGATCAAAAAAACCGAAGTACGTCGGCGGCTGATCCAGAATTTGAATTATTCATGGAAGCCATCAACGACGGCAATTTAAAGCTGGTCAAGCATTTTTTGGAAAAAGGCGCGGATGTGAATGGATTGGATGATAACGGCTTTACACCACTAATGATGGCCGCCAGCGAAGACCAACCCGAAATAGCTCAGTTGCTCATTGACAAAGGTGCGAAGGTCAATTTTGTGAACGCACAAGGTTGGACCGCCCTGACTGAAGCCGCCGATGAAGGGGCTTACGCTACGGCCAAAGTGCTGCTCAATGCCGGTGCAGATGCCCATTTAAAAATCAACAATGGAGTCTCACCCCTTAAAATGGCCGCTTCAGAAGGCCATGCTCAAATCCTGCAATTGCTCATCGACAAAGGGGCAAAACTCTCAACCATTACCGAGGGGCAGCCTCCCTTGCATGCAGCTGCCGAAGAAGGTCAACTCGAAGTGGTAAAAATGCTGCTGGGCATGAATGCGGACCTTGGCCAGGTGGATGAACACGGTCGTACTCCCTTGATGTACGCGGCAGAAGAAGGCCAATTGAGTGTGGTTCAGTTCCTGGTAGAAAAAGGTGCTAAAGTCAATCAACAAGATAAACAAGGCCGCACAGCACTTTCCTACGCTGCAGGTGAGCGCCAAACCGAGGTCGTACGCTTTTTACTGGGAAAAGGGGCAGATTTGGCTTTGTTGGATGAAAATGGAAATTCTGCCTTGGATTTCGCCGCCCGGGAAAATGCGGGAGAAGTGGTGAAAATCCTGTTGAACACCAAAGAAGGCGCCAAACAACTAAATGGGAACGCGAGCATCCTGGTAAATGCCAGTGAAGAAGGAGCCTTGCCCGTAGTGCGCCAATTGAAAGACGCAGGAGCAAATGTAAATGCTCCTGATGAAAATGGAACGACGCCTCTCATGGCAGCGTCTGAGGAAGGGCAGGAACAGGTGGTACAATACCTGCTGAGCGTAGGTGCTGAGGTCAATGCAAAAAACAAGGAAGGATGGACTGCACTTGCGTTTGCAGCCAGAGAAAACCAACCTGAAGTGATTCAGTTTTTATTGGCAAAAAAAGCCGACCTTGAAGCTCATTGCACCTATCGCTCTATAAGCTCCTACGGCAACCGCAACAAACCGACCAACCTTACCTTTTATCAAGGCTCCACACCTTTGATGATTGCCGTAGAGGAAAATGCTGCGGAAAGCGTCAGAATTTTACTGGAAAACCGGGCCAACGCCAATATAACCATTGGCAAGGCGAAATTGGAAATTCCAGCCAATTATGATTGGAAAGCTGCCTACGCCATTAACCCTAACGACCCCAACTCGGTACTAAAGCCCGAGTACAATACCCAGGGCTGGACGCCACTTATGGAAGCGGCAGAGCGGGGTAATGAAACGATCATTAAACTATTACTGGCAGCAGGAGCGGACGCCAATGCCAAAACCAGCACCGGTATGACAGCTGCTTCGGTGGCTCAAAAGGCGGGCAATGCGGCGATTGTTCAATTGTTGCAGAAACGTTGATACAAACTACACTATTGGGCATTTTGCTTCTAGAAAACAAAAATTTCCTGTAGGGTGAATAAAAACTTATTTCAATGCCACTAAAAACAGCATCCTTAACCACTGCATTCATTTTACTTTTACTTGTAGTAGCAAATGCTCAAAATCAAAAACCCACAAACAGAATCGCTGTAACTGCAAAAAGGATGATTGACGTCCGTTCCGGCCAGGAAATTCCAGATGTAGTTGTATTTATTGAAAAAAATAAAATTACCGGAGTAGGCTCCAGGCTCAAAATCTCAGACACGGTACAAGTTATTGCTCTGGGCGATGTCACCCTTTTGCCAGGTCTAATTGATGCGCATACCCACCTGTTGCACCAATATTACACCAGATATGGCGACGACAACTCGAACAGGCTACTGGAAATGATTCAGCTCGGGCCGGCCAAAAGAGCATTATTGGGGGTAAGGTTAGCCCGAGAAATGTTGGAAGCTGGCTTTACCACTGTACGCGATTTGGGAAATTCCAGCATCAACGCCGACATCGCCTTGAGAGATGCCATTAACAATGGTGATGTGCCTGGGCCACGAATGTTTGTTTCCACCAGGGCGATTTCTCCGGTGGGTGGTCAATTCCAGGCGGTGACACCAGAGGCTCAACAGTTGTTAAACCAGGAGTATGTGCAAATAAGTGGTGTAGAAGAAGCCCGGAAGGCTGTACGACAGGCGATTTATGATGGTGCCGATTGTATAAAGGTTATCGCCAATTCGGGTTCCCGCAGACTGTCCTTAGAGGAAATGAAAGTGATTGTAGAGGAGGCGAAACGGGCCAACTTGCCCGTAGCCGTGCATGCCACGGATGGGGATGGCCCTGCAATGACCGCGGTTGAGGCTGGAGTGAGTTCTATTGAACACGCCTATACCGTTTCGGAAACGGTCCTAAACCTAATGGCCAAAAAGAATATTTTTTTGGTTCCAACTGATGCAGCTGGTGTGCCAAAATATCAGGAAAGAATCAAAAGAGCCCTCAAAGCTGGGGTGCGGATCGCCATTGGTTCAGATCTGTATTATGAATATCCAAGCAAGACCCGGGGTCAAATGAGTGCCGGAATGTATAAAACATATGTAGCCTCTGGAATGAGTGCTATTGAAGTATTGCGTGCTGCAACCCTTAACCCTGCTGAGTTAATTGGCAACAGCTTCATAGGAGCCATTGAAGTGGGGCGTTTTGCAGATATAATTGCAGTGAAGGGAAACCCAATCACGGACATCAGCGAGTTGGAAGAGGTGGTTTTTGTGATGAAGGATGGAAAGGTGTATAAGTAATCAGGTATTAGTCGCTTTGGAAGAATGGAAATAAGAAATAAAAATGAGCATATGCACGATCTCAAACCCCTCCCCGAAAGTTTTAGACTTTCGGGGAGGTAGAGCAATGTAACGCTGCTTGACCTCTCCGAAAGTCTAAAACTTTCGGAGAGGGGCTCTATGATTGTGCGCAAATCCTTGATTTTCAAATCACCTACTCCACCCTAATCTTAAACTCCTTCGGAGGCTCCGCCCCCAGCAAATGTTTCACAAAATAATCCCAACGCTTCCGCATCATGTAAAAGCTATCCGCTCCATAACCATGCCGGGCATTTGGGAAAATCACTAGGTCAAAATCCTTATTCGCTTTGACCAGAGCATCCACCACCAGGTAGGTATTGTATGGCGGCACGTTGTCGTCCATACCCCCGTGGGCCAGCATCAGCTTGCCTTTGAGATTGGCTGCAAAATTTTGATTGGCTTGGTTGTCGTAATTGGTTTTGCCTTGGGCATCCTTCACCAAAAGGCCGATGTAGCGTTCGCCCCAGTCGTCTTCATAGTTGCGGTTTTCGTGGTTGCCCGATTCTGAGATACCTACTTTGTAAAAATCTGGATAACGGAATAGTGCGGCAGCTGTAGCATATCCACCGCCCGAATGCCCCCACATGCCTACCCGGTCCAGGTCCAGGAATGGATGTTTGGCGGCCAATTGTTTGAGCCCGGAAATTTGGTCTTCCAAGGTGTTGTCGCCCATATTGCCATAACACACATCGTGAAAAGATTTGGAGCGGCCGGGGTTACAAGTGCCATCAATCACCACCACCACAAAGCCCAACTCTGCCAGAGCTTGGTGATCACTGCGGGAAGCACTGAAAGAACGGCTACCTACACCACCACCTTGGGGGCCAGGATAGATGTAATTGATGATCGGGTACTTTTTGCTTTTATCCAGGGTAGTTGGCGTAAACATCAAACCGTACAAGTCCCACTTGCCATCGCGGGATTTTACCGTGATGGGTTCAGGCGCTTTCCAGCCGCTGGCCACCAACTTGGAGAGGTCGGTTTTTTCCAGGGTAGCAATCAAGGCTCCGCTCATGTCTCTCAACACACTCACTGGCGCGACATCCGGTTTGGAATAATTGTCGGTAAAGTATTTGCCATCGGGCGATAAAGTGACGTTGTGGTTGCCATCTTCGGGAGTCAGCAAGTGGACAGTTTTACCTCCAAAATCAACCTTGTAAAAATGGCTGAAATAAGGATCTCGACCTTTCTCCCGGCCATTGGCCAAAAAGTAGAGCATCCGGTTTTTTTCATCCACTTTCAACAAACGGGTAATCACAAATTCCCCTTTGGTGATTTGTTGCTTCAGTTTTCCGGTAGTGGCGTCGTAGAGGTACAAATGGCCCCAGTCATCCCTTTCGGAATACCAAAGGATTTCATTGGAGGCAGGCAGAAAACGCCAGTTCACGCTTCCCTGACCACTTTCAAATTGGGTGGCTACTTTTTCTTCAAAAATGGTTTTTACCTCGCCAGTTGTGGCGTCGGCAATGCGCAAGATTGCTTCCTTATGGTCGCGAGAGCTGGATACAAAAGCCAATTTGCTCCCATCCGGGCTCCATTCGTTGTCATCAAAAGAACCAGAGCAAGCAATGTCATCACAGAGGGTGCCTCTGCGTGCATCCGCAGGCATTTGTAAGCGAATGATTTTGCGATTGTCCACTTCAATGATGACCCGCTGAATTCTGATGATGTCTTTATCCACCGGAAGGGGGTATTTCCAGGCCTCCAGTTTTGGCGTACCCACATTGGTAGACACCAAATACATGTCGCTGACATGCCGCTGATCCTGCTGGAAAGTGGCTATTTTTTTGGAATCGGGCGACCACAATACCACAGGGCGCTCACTGTGCCGCCATCCAGCGTTGTCGGTGGCATAGCCAAAATCTTTGATGCCATCGGTGGTGAGCTGGGTTTCTTGCTTGGTAGCAACGTCTTTGACCCACAAATTCCAGTCTTTGATAAAAACGGCTTTTTTCCCATCTGGTGAAAGTACTTCCGGGCCTCCACCTCTACGGCCCATACCCATGGGGCGTTCGGTGGCATCAGGCACCAAGGACTTCAAATCAGCGGCAGTTTTTCGGCTGCCATCAGCAGGGTTGATCAGCACGTACTGATTGCCACTTGCGGTATTTGTGGAGTACCACAATTTGCCATCGGGCAACCAATTCGGGTTCACATTGCTGTTGTAAACCAATTTGGAGGTGTTACCCGCTAAAAATTTGACGGCCTGCTCGTAGTTGGCCGCGGTTACATTCTGCTGGGCAAATCCGGCTATTGCTATAAAGCTCAGGATTGCCGTAGCAAATAGACTTTTGTTCATTGTTATAGCTGGTTTTATTCTGTTTGAGGCGAACTGCTTTAAAAGGTAAGGGCAGATCGGGCGTGAATTTAGTGATTTTTATTAGTGAGGTAAATTTAGCGTCAAGGTTTGACCGTGATCTGCCATTTAAAAATAGGTCAATTGTGCTGTTTTTGCTCCATAATTCCCCAAAATGGGGAAAAGCTTCCCGCCCTTTGCCTGAAATCCCCTCTTTTCCACCCTGGCTTCATTTTTTTACTTTCCTCATCGAAGCGTGTAATGCGTGAATGTTTAACGGGCTGGGAAAGACCCAAGCAAAAACTAAACACGATGAGGCAAAAAAGGAACTGGATTGATGCGCTGAATGAATTGGTTCGCGTCAATTACGATCGGGTATCTGAATATGAAAAGGCTATTCAGGATGTTGAAAACGAAGATGAACGATTGGTGACCCTCTTCAATCATCACGCCAGTATGAGCCGCCTCAATGTGCACGGATTGCGCCAACTTATTTTTTCATTTGGTGGGGAACCCATTATGGACCCAATCATGCGTGGCAAGTTGCTGCGGGTTTGGATGGACTTCAAAGCTTCCTTGTTTGGCAAAGACCGAAAAGTGGTTTTGGCCAACCTGGAAACCAAAGAACTGAAAGTACAACAAGCTTACGATGATACCCTGGAGCAACACCCTGAGTTCCCTTACCGGATTCGCCTTGAATTGCTCAAACAACGGCAATTGTTGAGAAGCGCCTGGTTCAGTATTCTAGACGCTTCATTGGCACAAACCGATGTTGAAGAAATAATCCATCATTAAACCAAAATACCCTTGTGTGATGAAAAAAACGATCTTTTCTGTAGTGCTTGCAGGTGTACTATTGGCGGGATGCAGTAGTGCGCAAAAGGCACAAACCACGCAGAATCAAAAATCCAAAATGAATAAAACTGAAAAAGGCGCCGTCATTGGTGCTTCTTCAGGAGCAGTAGTTGGAGCCATCATTGGCAATCGCAGCAGAAATACAGTAATGGGCGCCATCCTGGGAGCTGCCGCCGGAGGTGCAGTAGGCGCGATCATTGGCAACAAAATGGACAAACAGGCCGAAAAAATGAAGCAAGCCCTGGGCAATACTGCTACCGTTGAACGGGTTGGTGAAGGCATCAAATTGACCTTCAACAATCAAATCTTGTTCGATTTTGGCAAAGATGACCTCAAAGCAGC
Source organism: Haliscomenobacter sp. (assembly GCF_965225875.1). Taxonomy (GTDB): domain Bacteria; phylum Bacteroidota; class Bacteroidia; order Chitinophagales; family Saprospiraceae; genus Haliscomenobacter. The sequence goes on from NZ_CBDDBS010000003.1 coordinate 87,013, forward strand.
CAATAAAGACAACTTGAGGGAATTTGCCGAAACCTTGCAAGCCAACCCAGGTACCGACCTGCTCATCGTAGGCCATACCGACAATGTTGGTTCGGACTCCTACAATCAGGCCCTATCAGAAAAACGCGCCGCCGCAGTTTCCAATTTCCTCGCTTACCAAGGTGTGAAAAACAATCGCCTCAGCATCATGGGTCAAGGTGAAAACCAACCCGTAGTGGCCAATGACACGGAAGCCAATCGGGCCAGAAATCGTCGCGTGGAAATTGCCATCGTTGCCAATGAGCAAATGAAAGAAGAGGCGAAAAATGAGATACGGCAATAATTACCAAGGTTTTACGCCTTGTCTAGATAGATTTTATAGGTATAGGTTTCCTTTTAAACTAGACCCCACCTTTTTTTTAACCCACTAAAACCAACAAACATGCAAACAGCAGCAAAAAATATCCTGTTGAGCCTGACTTTGGGCTTGATGGTTTTCACAGCAGTGAATTTAGGTGCACAAAGTACCTTCGGTATTCGTGGTGGTTTAAACGCGAGCAACATTTCCTTCGACAAATTGTCAGAAAGAGGCGAACGTCTTGGTTTTCATGTAGGTGTATTTGCGGATGTACCCGTAGTACCCGATTTCTTTTCCTTACAACCTGAATTGAGCTATTCGACCAAAGGAACAGCCTACGATGTGTTGAATGAGCGCCAGTCCCTGAACATGAGCTATGTCGATTTTCACTTACCCGTAGCATTCAAATTGTCTACCGTCGATTTGCAGGTGGGACCATTTGCTTCTTACCTCATTTCCAAGCCCGATTTTACCGTATTTGATGAAAATAGGGTAGTGGTCGATGCTTTTAATGCCTTTGATGCCGGACTTACTGCTGGACTCAGTTTTAACTTCAACAAGGTACTGTTGGGGATTCGGTACAACCAGGGTTTTGTAAATGTGAGCAAAGACAATGCCGAGACATTGTTGGGCAAAGGCAAAAACGCGGTTGGCCAAGTGTCTTTGGGCTATCGGTTTTAATGCATTGGACTACATGTATACCATTTTTCTTCACCAAAAATTGCCAGCATGAAAAAGATCAGAAATATCCTGGTGCCAACCGATTTTTCGGTCAGTGCACGCAATGCTTTCCACTATGCCCAAGGCCTGGCGGAAGCACTGGACGCCCAACTCACGGTGGTGCACGTCAAGGAATATTTTCTTCCTACATCTGAATTGAGTATAACGCCTCTTTTTGAACTCGAAGAGGAAAAAATACTCGCGGAGGCCATTGATAGCTTCATTAGTGAAGAAAACACCCCGGAGGATGCGGAGGTTATGACCGCTACAAAGGTTCAAACTCGAATTTTGAGGGGTGATCCGGTGACCCGCTTGATTGAATTGTCGGAGGAAGAAGACTGCGATTTGATGGTTGTTGGCACTAGCGGGGAACACGATTTTTTTTCAAAAATCTTTGGTACCACTTCGCTTAGCCTCGTCAATAAAGCCCATTGTCCGGTTATTCTGGTACCTGTCGACGCAGCATGGACACCGATCAAACGCCTGATGTACGTCAGCAATTACGACGCGATGACTCCGGAAATGATTCGGGATGCAGCCACTTTTGCCCTGGGGGTCAAGGCCATGATTCACTTTGTGCATGTGCCGGATTCGGGTTCAGAACAAGAAAGTAATGCTGCCCAAATTCTCTGGGAACAACTGTTTACTTTAACCGGGCCAAACATGCCTTATCAGGCTACTTGTGTGTTTGGACAAAATCTTGTTGCTGAATTGGCCAGTTACAGTGAACGGCAAGGGATAGATTTGATGGTTTTTGTGAGCAAGCAGCGCAGTTTTTGGGAAGCTCTTTTGAGCAAAGATATGGCTCAAAACATGGCGCTGGCCACGCATACACCCATGATGGTGATGCATTTGAGTGAGAAGTAAGCAAAAAAATAGGAATAGGAAGTAAACTAAGTGTTCAACATTGGAGGCCAATCAATAGAATTGTTACAACGAAAGACAACCGTATGCAAAAACAGTGCTCAATTAGGAACCCCCTCCTTCTGTCTTCAATTCGGTCGCTTCCATTGCAACAATTCTATTGGTCTTTATATCGCTTTATTGCCACTGATGAGTCGCAGGATTATTGCAATCACTGCAATCACCAACAGTACATGGATCAGACCCCCGGCGTTAAAACCGATGAACCCAACCAACCAGGCAATGACTAAAATTATCGCTACAGTATAAAGTAGGTTTCCCATGATCTTGGCACATTTAATGATGTGTTGAGAAAAAGATTACGCTGCAAAGTTGGGGCTTATTGAATTCCGATGCATTACACAATTCTCGGTATTAGTTACATAATTCACAGAGTATCAAAACCAAAAAAGTAAGCAATGCCAACCAAAATGTGTGAAAGATGTAACACTCCATCACCATTGTGTAACACATAAAGCCTAAAAACAGCCCACCTTTGTATTATAAACTCACCATAAAATTTATGAACATGAATAACTTAAGTAAAAAAATTGCAACAGTAGTGATTGCCCTACTGCTATTGATTTTTAGCAAGCTTGAGGCTCAAAAAATGGAATTTGGTTTGCGTTTTATGCCCACTTTCTCTTCTTTCGAGGTCTTTACGCCGGGCAATGGCCGACAAGTTGGAGATTACACCAATGGCTATGGATTTGGTGCCATTCTGGGCTACAATTTCACGGATCATGTCGGTATTCAGGGAGAATTGATTTACAGTGCTATTGGCCAGAAATACACCGAGGTTGATGTAGAACGGAAGATCAACCTGAGATACGTCAACATCCCTCTTTTGCTTTCAATCAATACCGGGAAATCAAAGGTGGTCAATTTTAACCTGGTCGGAGGCCCACAGATCGGAATCAGTGTTGGAAGCGGCATTTTTACCTCCAATGATGGTGTTGACAATTCGGACGCAGTACTGGCGGTAAAAAAAGGGGACCTGGGAGTTGCCTATGGAGCAGGCCTGGATTTTGGGGTAAACTCGGAGCGTACCATCCGGATAGGTTTAGGATTCCGGGGTGTTCAAGGTTTGTTTGACATCAGTGACAACAACGCTACCCTTTCAACGAATGGGTACTACCTGCTGGATCGCTCTAAAGTAAAAACATATGCTGTATATGCGGGGCTTTCCCTGTTGTTTTAAAGGCATAAACATGGGACAATCACCTCCTTCAGTGCACAAACTATACCAGGACTACGGCGTAAGGCTTTATGTCGTAGCCCTGGAAATTGCACCGGATCAAGCCGCTGCAGAAAAAATACTCACTGAGACCTTTGTCAAAATCCACGAACAGCAATTGGTACAGCTGAACGAACACCCACCTCCCATTTATATCACGTTGATCAAGTTGCTTTTACAAATCGCACACCAGCACCTTTACACCGATCAAACGAAGTGCAGTTTTAAACTAAAACAGTTTGAACATACCCCCTTGTTGCAAAAATTGATAGGTGAGCAAATCAGCCTGGAAAACTATTGTCAAGAAAACCAACTCAGCCGAGCAGAAGCTGCCAAAGAGATACGTAAGGAAATGCTGTCAATACGTAAAGTAAAAAGTGAAAAGTAAAATGCATACTTCGCAAGAGCACCAATAAATCCATAAAATAGGAACCTGCTCAACTCAACTACTACTCAAAATGGAAATGAATACCTTGATTAGATTGCCTTTTTATGCGAAGGCTTCTTTGCTTTTGATCGGTTTGTACCTTTTTACCAGCATTCTTTTTATTGCACAAGACATTATTCTCCCCCTAGTTTATGCCACCATTATTGCCATCTCGATTAGCCCAGGCGTCAATTTTTTGGCCAGAAAAAAAGTCAATCGAACCCTGGCTATTTTTGTCGTGCTGATTGTGGCAATGCTGCTGATCGTTGCATTGATCCTATTAATCGTCACTCAAGCCAGTCTGATGGGGCAAGCCTGGCCCCAATTGTTGGATAAATTTGAATCCTTACTCAATCAAGGCATTGCCTGGGCTTCAGGCTTTTTTGACATCAGCATTCAACAAATCAATGCCAGGATTGCCAAATCAAAAGCAGAACTTTTGAACAACAGCGGTGCGGCAATTGGACTTACCCTAACCACCATGAGTGGGGTATTGGCTTCCATTTTTTTGACCCCGGTGTACATCTTCATGATTTTGTATTACCAGCCCCATTTGATCGAGTTTATCCATCGCTTATTTGGCGTAGACCACGACAATAAAGTGAGCGAAATCCTGAGCGAAACCAAGGGTATTATCCAGGGTTATCTCGTGGGGCTTTTTGCCGAATTTGCCATAATTGCGGTGCTCAACACCTTGGGATTGCTGGTGCTTGGGATGCAATATGCCATTTTATTGGGCATTCTTGGTGCTCTGCTCAATGTCATTCCCTACCTCGGTGGGATCATTGCCATGGCGCTCTTTGCGGCAATTGCCCTGGTGACCAAATCTCCGGTGTATGTGTTGTATGTCATCCTCCTTTATACGCTGATCCAATTAATCGACAACAATTACATCGTTCCCAAGATAGTAGGCTCAAAGGTCAAACTCAATGCCCTGATTTCGATCATTGTTGTCATTGCCGGAGCTGCCCTTTGGGGGATTCCGGGCATGTTTCTTTCGATTCCACTAACCGCGGTTGTCAAATTGATCCTGGACCGGATTGAACCCTGGAAGCCCTGGGGGTTTTTACTGGGCGATACCATGCCTCCCTTGGTCAAATTGGATTTGAAATTTAAAAAAAAGGCAGCCAAAATGCGTGAATGATGTAACTCTTGTAAGGATTTGTGTAAGGTGTTTTAACTGAAAATCAATGATATTTGTATTGTGAAAATTCTTTCACTATTAAAGTTTATGAAATTGAAAAAGAGAAAACTACTGACCATTTTAGGCATAGTTTCGGTTTTTTTATTTGTGGGTTGCCAAAAAGATGATTTTGAAGAAATCGTCGGACTATGCCCAAGCATCACGACTAGCAACCCTCTGGCGGGTGCCGTTGATGTGCCACTGGACAACAGCATCACAGTGAAATTCAACGAAAGAATGGACCCCAGCACCATCAACACTTCCTCATTCACTTTGCTGCAAACCTTAAGCCCGGTGGCTGGAACGGTGACCTACACAGATTCCACGGCAACATTTAATCCCTCCAGCAGCTTATTGGCGAATAACAGTTATACTGCGCGCTTGACCACGGCAGTTAAGTCGCTTAAGGGCAATGCCTTACAAAGTGATTATGTGTGGAGTTTCAGAACGGGTGTTTTGTAGACCAGTGTACCCTAAACCAAAAAAATGCAAATGAAAACGAACAATAAAAAGAGAGGCTGCAAGTCAGCGTTAGACCAAAGGCTGAGTATAAAAGAGTTGATCTTTAGCACGGTTTTATGGATTGCCATACCCATGCTGGTGCAGGCTCAAGAAACAAGCACCTTTTCACCATCCCCAGTGCGGATCGGGATAGCAGCAGGCGCCAATTTTAATTTTTACCGGGGCTCGACCCAAATGTTGAATCCAAATTTTACGGCACCAGTTGCTTTTAATTATGCGGATGGAGTTGGCTTTTTCATCGCCCCTTTGATCGAATATGTGCACCCAACCAGTGGTTTGGGCGTTGCGCTACAAGTCGGTTTTGATGGCCGTCAAAGTGCGTTTAACGAGGAGATTACCCCCTGTAATTGCCCGGCTGGTCTGACCACCAAGTTGAATTATGTGACAGTGGAACCCACTTTGCGGGTTGCCCCATTCGCTTCTAATTTTTACTTGTTCGGCGGCCCCCGCATGGCTTTCAATGTGGACAAGTCTTTTACTTACAAGTTGGGGAAAAATCCAGCTTTTCCCGATCAGGCCCCAACACCAGATGTAAAAGGAGATTTGAGCGATGTTACGCCTACCCTGGTGTCGATGCAAGTAGGTGCAGGCTACGACATTCCGCTCTCTGCTGCTGAACACCCCATGCAAGCTTTCCTATCTCCCTTTGTTTCGTTCCAACCTTATTTTGGTCAAAAGCCACGCTCAGTCGAAACCTGGAACATCACCACCTTGCGGGTAGGCGCAGCCCTGAAATTTGGCCACGGCACCAGGAACCCAAGTTCTACTACTACCATTACCTCGCCTCTGCCTGCTACGGAAAATGTGGTCGCGGTTGCGGACCCACAGATTCAGTTTTTTGTGAATTCACCCAAAAATATACCCGTAGAACGCCGGGTGAGAGAAACCTTTCCCCTGCGTAACTATGTGTTTTTTGATTTGGGTTCAACCGAGATTCCTGACCGCTACATGTTGATCCGGAAGGACCAGGTCAAAGACTTTAAGGAAGATCAATTGGAAGTTTTTACCCCTAAAACGCTGGACGGCCGTTCTGCTCGTGGCATGGCGGTGTATTACAATCTTTTGAACATCCTGGGTGACCGGATGGGCAAAAATCCAGGTTCCGCGATTACGTTGGTCGGTTCCTCAGAAAAAGGCCCGGAAGATGCCCGAATGATGGCAGAATCGGTTCAACGCTATCTGGCTGATGTATTCAACATCAACAATTCCAGAATTGGCATCGAAGGCCGGAGCAAACCCAGCATCCCCTCCGAACAACCTGGTGGTACACTGGAGCTCGAATTGCTCCGGGCAGGTGACCGCAGGGTCTCCATCGTGAGTACCTCACCAGCGTTGCTGATGGAATTCCAAACCGGACCAGAAGTTTTTTTGAAGCCAGTGGAATACACCGCAGTTCAGGAAGCCCCCTACGACAGCTACGTTACCTTTTATGTGATGGGTGGCAATGAGGCTTTGAATTCCTGGTCGATGGACATCAAAGATGACAACAATAGGGTGCAAAGTTTTGGCCCTTATACCCGTGAAAATGTAAGTTTACCCGGGAAAACCATTCTGGGTACTCGCCCCAGTGGTCACTTCAACGTTACCATGACCGGGAAAACCAAAACGGGCAAAACCGTCACCAAAGAGTCCGCGGTAGACATCGCACTTTGGACTCCCCCTACCAATGAAGAAGGCATGCGCTTCAGCGTCATTTACGAATTCAATGAATCAAAAGCCATCTCCATTTATGAAAAATACCTCAATGACGTAGTCATTCCCAGAATACCCCAGAATGGAATGGTGATCATTCACGGCCATACCGACATCATTGGTGACGATGCTTACAACCAAAAATTGTCCATGGCCCGCGCCAACAATGTCAAAAGTATCCTTGAAAGTGGTTTGCTGAGAGCAGGCAGGAACGATGTAAAGTTCCAAACCTCTGGCTCTGGCGAGGACGAAAGTTTGTCCCCATTTGCAAACAAATACCCCGAAGAACGCTTTTACAACCGCACCGTAATCATTGACATCATTCCCCGGAACTAGAAGCTATCCTTGGAGTTTTGAGATAGCTTCTTGTCAATTGATGAAAATGCCTATACCAGGAGGTTGTCTACAATTTAGGTGTAGATGGCCTCCTTATTTTTTAACTATGTTATGCTGTTGAATAACTTACTGCTCATTATTGTGCTGTTGATGGTGGTTTCTCTCTTTTCCATGTTGAGCGAGAAATTGCGGATTTCCTATCCCATTTTTTTAGTGATTTGTGGTTTGTGTATCGGGTTTATCCCCAAAGTATTAGACATTGCCCTGGAACCAGAGCTGGTGTTCCTCATTTTTTTACCTCCACTACTTTACGCTGCTGCCTGGAACACCTCCTGGAAAGATTTTTGGGCCTTGCGCAGGCCCATTGGCTTATTGGCCTTGGGCCTGGTGATTTTTACTTCCTGTGCAGTCGCCGTTGTAGCTCATCTTTTGATTCCTGGTTTTTCCTTAGCCTTGGGCTTTTTATTGGGCGGCATTATTTCACCACCGGATGCGATTGCCGCGACCTCAGTGCTGGAGAAATTAAGCATTCCCCGGCGAGTAGTCAATATTTTGGAAGGAGAAAGTTTGGTCAACGATGCGGCGAGTTTAATTGTGTTCCGCTTTGCTTTGGCGGCTGTATTGACGCATAAATTTGTTTTACTCGAGGCTGGGCTTGATTTTGTAATTGTGGTCATCGCCGGGATTTTGGTCGGCTTGGCCATCGCCATATTCATATATGCAGTCCACCGTTTTTTACCTACCACCGCAAGCATCGACACGGCCATTACCCTGATTACCCCTTACCTGATGTACGTTACAGCTGAGCATTTTCATTTTTCGGGCGTATTGGCGGTGGTCAGTGGCGGCCTTTTTCTCAGTGCACGTTCCACCGAAGTGTTTTCATTCAGCACCCGACTACAATCACAAGGGGTATGGGACACCCTGGTCTTCTTGCTCAATGGGGTAGTTTTTGTACTGATTGGCCTTCAGCTTCCCTTAATTTTAAAGAGCCTGGACCCAGCCACCATACATCATGCCATTTATTACGGTGTCACCATCAGTATCGTGACCATATTCGTGCGCATCATCTGGGTTTTTCCAGCTGCTTATTTGCCCCGATTGTTGAGCAAAAAAACTAGGGCAAAGGAGGCCGCCCCCGACTGGAAACCAGTTTTTATCATTGCCTGGAGTGGGATGCGTGGCGTGGTATCCCTAGCTGCGGCTTTATCGATACCGCTTACCCTGAGTTCTGGCCTCGCTTTTCCCCAACGCGACCTGATTCTCTTCATTTCCTTTATTGTCATCCTTTGCACTTTGGTATTACAAGGTCTGAGCTTGCCACTTTTAGTCCATGCATTTGGCATGGAAAGCAATGACGATAAAACCGAGCAGGAATTGGAAATTCAAATGCACCTGGTATCCAGTGTTTTGGCATACATCAAAACCCGCTATAGTGAAGAAATTGAAACAGATCATGCTTTTGGCGTGCTGAAAAGGCGCTATGAACACTTAATGAAAACCCAACAAAAACAATTGTCGGTGGAGGAAGATATGCCCTCTTACATATTTGCCTATCGGGCTGCGCTGTTGGAATTAATCGAAGTTCGCCGAAAAGCTTTGGAAGAAATGAGTGCTGATAAAAAGTACCCCGACGAGCTGATCCGCAACATTGAAAAGAGAATTGACCACGAAGAAGCGAGCTTAAGTATCGCTTTAGAAAAATAAGTGGGATATATATAACTCTTCTCTTGGATAGTGTAATGCTTTCGGTTTCTAATTCACTCACCTTTGGGGACAAGAATAACTCACATTGTAAAATTTAAAAATTTGAAAACTTCACTACCCAATGCACTAACTGTTATTGCATTATTGTTAATCCCCCTTCTTAGCTTTGGGCAGGCACCAAACCTGAGGGCCTCTTCCAGTTTTGCCCATTTCACCGCAGCTGATAATGCGTTGATTTCTGGAAGCATTGAAGGTACTGAGAGCCTTCAAGACACCTGCCTCATCAAGGGCAATTCCTTCATTTGCCCGGGGCGTCCAGTTCAACTTTGTGCACCCGCACTTGCAGATGCTTATTCGTGGAGTAATGGAGATACCACCAGATGTACCTACGTAAGTTTACCTGGTACCTATTCGGTTACCGTCACTTTTGTTGGCGGCACGGTCAGCACTTGCAGCAAAACCGTCACTTTAACCGAGGAAACCACTTGTGAGATCACCGGTAACACGGCGATTTGTCAAGGACAAACAACCAAGCTCTGTGCCGCGGTTGATGGCGCAGTTGACTATTGGTGGAGCACAGGTGAACAAACCCAATGTATTAACGTGACTGCTCCCGGTACCTATTCGCTTACTGTCACTACTGAGGGTGGCTGTACTAGTGTTTGTAGTAAAACGGTTACGCTCAGCCCGGCATCTTGTGAGATCACCGCGAGCAATAGCTCGCCGTGTGTTGGACAAAGCACCGATATTTGTGTGCCCACTGGCGCGTTGAGTTACCGCTGGAATACGGGTGCGACGACGAATTGCATAACGGCAAACACCTCCGGTAACTATTCCGTAACCGTTACCTATGCAGCTGGTTGCACCAGCGTTTGTAGTAAGACGGTCACCATTGGCCAGGTAGCCACCTGCCTGATTACCGGCCCTGACGTCATCTGCCCAGGCCAAACTGCAAAACTTTGTGTACCCGCAGGTGCTAGTGACTATTGGTGGATCACGGGGGCACAAACCCAGTGTATCGATGTGACCACCGCGGGTACCTATTCGGTGACCATCACCGACGCCAATGGCTGCAAAAGTGAATGCACCAAAATCGTCACACTGAGTGGACCAGATACCTGTTTGATCACTGAAACGGTCATTTGCCCAGGCCAAAGCACCCGCCTTTGTGTACCACTGGCGGGCGCAAGTGACTACTGGTGGATCACCGGAGCACAAACCCAGTGTATCGATGTGACTACGTCAGGCACCTATTCAGTAACCGTGACAGACGCCAATGGCTGCAAGAGCGAATGCACCAAGATTGTGACCATGGGTGAAACAGCCAACTGCCAGATCACTGAAACCGTCATCTGCCCTGGCCAAACGACCAAGCTTTGTGCAGACCTGGCGGGTGCTACAGATTACTGGTGGATCACCGGAGCACAAACGCAGTGCATTGACGTGACGACAGCTGGCACCTATTCGGTAACCATCACCGACGCCAATGGCTGTAAGAGTGAATGTACCAAAATCGTGACGATGGGTGAAACAGCCAATTGCCAGATCACTGAAACGGTCGTCTGCCCTGGCCAAACGACCAAGCTTTGTGCAGACCTGGCGGGTGCTACAGATTACTGGTGGATCACCGGAGCGCAAACCCAATGTATCGACGTGACCACAGCGGGCACTTATTCGGTAACCATCACCGACGCCAATGGCTGCAAGAGCGAATGCACCAAGATCGTGACGATGGGTGAAATAGCCAACTGCCAGATCACTGAAACCGTCATCTGTCCTGGCCAAACGACCAAGCTTTGTGCAGACCTGGCGGGTGCTACAGATTACTGGTGGATCACCGGAGCGCAAACGCAGTGCATTGACGTGACCACAGCGGGCACCTATTCGGTAACCATCACCGACGCCAATGGCTGCAAGAGTGAATGCACCAAGATCGTGACGATGGGCGAAACAGCCAACTGCCAGATCACTGAAACTGTGATTTGTCCCGGCAAAACGACCAAGCTTTGTGCCGACTTGGCGGGCGCTAGCGACTACTGGTGGATCACCGGAGCGCAAACCCAATGTATCGACGTGACTACAGCAGGCACCTATTCGGTAACCATCACCGATGCCAATGGCTGCAAGAGCGAATGTACCAAGATTGTGACGATGGGTGAAACCGCTAATTGCCAGATCACAGGAGCGGATGTTATCTGTCCCGGCCAAACAACCAAGCTTTGTGCCGACCTGGCGGGTGCTAGTGACTACTGGTGGATCACGGGTGCACAAACGCAGTGCATCGACGTTACTACGGCGGGCACCTATTCGATAACCATAACCGATGCCAATGGCTGCAAGAGTGAATGCACCAAAATTGTCACCATGAGTGAAGGCGCCACTTGCGTGATCACTGGTGATGAAGTCATCAGCCCAGGGCAAAGTACTCAACTTTGTGTAGCAAGCGGGGCTTTGACTTATCGGTGGAGCACAGGCGCAACTACGAATTGCATCACCGTAAATGCAACAGGAACATATAGCGTGACCGTCACCTATGCAGGAGGCTGCACCAGCGTTTGTAGCAAGACAATTGCAATGGTTTCAGGGATTAATTGCATCATCACGGGCAATGATTTTATTTGTCCAGGTCGATTGGCTCAACTTTGTGCACCAGCTCTTGCTGAAGCTTATTTGTGGAGCAATGGAGACACAACCAGGTGTACTTACGTAAGTGCTGCTGGTACCTATTCGGTTACCGTCACTTATGTGGGAGGCATGGTCCGGACTTGTTTCAAAACCATCGGTGTAAACGAAAATACCACTTGTGAAATCACGGGTGATACCATCTTTTGCCCAGGCAAAACTACTCGCCTTTGTGCAGCAGTTGATGGCGCAATTGACTACTGGTGGAGCACCGGAGAACAAACCCAGTGTATTAACGTCACTGCTCCAGGTACCTATGGGCTTACCATCACCACCGAGGGGGGCTGCATGAGCTTCTGTAGTAAAACAGTTACACGGTGCCCCGATCCCATTAATTTTACAGAAAAATCCATTGTAGAGAAGCAAGTTAATCAAAGCGATGGCAACATTCGGGTGAGAATATACCCTAACCCAATTTATGCCAAAACAATGATTGAATTTCAAAACACGGATTCAGATGCCGATGTCCTGATCGATATTTATTCCTCAACCGGAAGTAAAGTCGCCACTGTGTTTAATGGCGAGGTTGAAAAGAATGTACAGTACAATACTGAATGGAATGGTGAAAGTCTGGTCGGTGGAATTTACTATTGCCGAATTGTCAATGGCCGCCAAATTACCTACAAAAAGCTGATTCTAATCAAGCAATAATTGTTTTCTTTTCTCTTCTTAGGGTTGGAGCCAAACGAGGTTCCAACCCTAATTATCAAAAAAAGGTCAATGATTTAACTTCTATCTTTAGAAAGAATAAGTGTGATATATGTAACTCTTTCCTGGAATAGTGTAACGCTTTCAATTTCAGATTTATAAATCTTTGGAACTAATAATAGTTCACTTTGTAAAATTTTTAAACTTGAAAACTATACTACCCAATGCATTAACAGTTATCGCGCTATTGTTAATCCCACTTCTTACCTTTGCGCAGGCACCAAATCTGGGTGCTTCCTCCAGTTTTGCACTTTTCAGTGCTGCTGGATCCTTTACCAACGATGGAGCTACCGTAGTTACAGGCAATATTGGCACCAATGTTGGCGCATTTTCTGGCTTTCCGCCTGGAATTGTGATCGGTGGCATTCATGTAGCCGACGCGCTTACTGCACAGGCAGCTGCTGATCTAGCCACTGCATATGGTGAATTAAGTACCGTACTTTGTGGGCAAGTGATCGGAACTACACTGGGTAGCGGGCAAATCCTTACCCCGAACGTGTACTGTCTGGGAGGTGCCTCATCCTTGAACGGCGAGTTGATCCTGGATGCGCAAGGAGACCCAGGCGCCATCTTCATTTTTAAAATAGATGGTGCCTTATCCACCACGACATTGTCAAGGATAACCTTAATCAATGGTGCCTCGGTTTGTAATGTCTATTGGCAAATAAATGGAGCAGTTGAATTGGGACCAGGGTCCAGTTTTGCGGGTACCATTCTTGCCGCAGGAGCGATCAGTTTTTTGGAAGGCGCATCATTTACTGGCAGAGGCCTTACCACCGAAGGTGCGATTTCATTGCATAATAACATGATTACTGGATTGTCACCAGTCGCTTCAATCATTACCAGCAGTGGAGCAATCACATTCTGTGCAGGAGGTAGTGTAACCCTTTCAGGAAACATTGGCGGTATCTGGAGTACGGGTGCGACGACACCTTCGATCACAGTGACTACAAGTGGGGACTACTATGTGACCAATAGTGCTCCTTGTGGCTCTGTACAATCCAACCACATAGTGGTTATGGTTAATCCCCTGCCTAGTTGCACCATTTCAGGCAGCGATGTCATCTGTGGCGGTCAACCTACGGAATTATGTGCACCAGCTGGTGCCGCAAGCTATTTATGGAACACGGGCGCAAGTACCCGTTGTATCACTGTAACTACGGCCGGGACTTATTCGATAACGGTTACCAGTGCAAGCGGCTGTGTAAACATTTGCAGCAAAATTTTGGTCGACAGCCCTTTGCCGATTTGTGCCATCACGGGCAATGCCGCGATTTGTACAGGCCAGTCCACCCAACTCTGTGCCAGCGGTGGTACCGGTTATTTGTGGAGCACGGGTGCCAGTACGACTTGTATTGATGTAAGTGCGGCAGGTACCTATACGGTTACGGTGACCAATGCCAATGGTTGTAGCAGCACTTGTAGCCAGGTCGTCACCGTCAACCCTCTGCCGATTTGTGCGATTACGGGCAATGCCACGATTTGCGCAGGCCAGTCCACCCAACTCTGTGCCAGTGGCGGTGCCAGTTATTTGTGGAGCACGGGTGCCAATACCAGTTGTATTGATGTAAATGCGGCTGGTACCTATACGGTTACGGTAACCAATGCGAGTGGCTGTAGCAGCACTTGTAGCCAGGTCGTCACCGTCAACCCAGTGCCGATTTGTGCCATCGCAGGCAATGCGGTGATTTGTGCGGGCCAATCCACCCAACTCTGTGCCAGTGACGGCACCAGCTATTTGTGGAGCACGGGCGCAAGTACCAGTTGTATCGATGTAAGTGCAGCTGGAACATATACGGTTACGGTGACCAATACTAGTGGCTGTAGCAGCACTTGTAGCCAGGTCGTCACCGTCAATCCCTTACCCATTTGCCTGATTACGGGCAATGACGCGATTTGCCAGGCAGGGCAATCCAGCGAACTGTGTGCCAGTGGAGGTGCCAGCTATTTGTGGAGTACCGGAGCAAGTACCAGTTGTATCACCATCAATGCCGCCGGAACCTACAGCGTTACAGTGACCAATGCAAGTGGTTGCAGCAGTACTTGTAGCAAAACCATCACCATTAATCCACAGCCAGTTTGTACGATTGCGGGCAATGACGCGATTTGTGCCGGCCAATCTGCTCAGCTCTGTGCAACTGGAGGTGCCAGCTATTTGTGGAGTACCGGAGCAATTACCAGTTGCATCACGATCAATGCCGCCGGAACCTACGGGGTGACGGTGACCAATGCCGATGGTTGCATTAGCACTTGTAGCAAAATCATCACGATCAACCCGCTACCCGTTTGCCTGATCACGGGCAATGACGCGGTTTGTGTAGGTCAATCGATCCAGCTGTGTGCCAGTGGCGGTACCACTTATTTGTGGAGCACTGGTGCGAGTACGAGTTGCATCAACGTAAGTACCGCCGGAACGTACAGTGTTACAGTGACCGATGCGAACGGCTGTAGCAGTACTTGTAGCAAAATCATCACCTCCAACCCGCTGCCCATTTGCCTGATCACGGGCAATGATGCGATTTGTATAGGCCAATCCACCCAACTCTGTGCCAGTGGCGGCACCAGCTATTTGTGGAGTACTGGCGCGAGTACCAGTTGTATCAACGTAAATGCGGCTGGAACCTACAGCGTTACAGTGACCGATGCGAATGGCTGTAGCAGCACTTGTAGCAAAATTATCACAGTTAATCTGCTGCCCATTTGCCTGATTACGGGCAATGATGCGATTTGTGCCGGCCAGTCCATCCAACTATGTGCCAGTGGAGGTACCGGTTATTTGTGGAGCACTGGTGCAAGTACCAGTTGCATCAATGTCAATGCTGCTGGAACGTATACTGTTACGGTGACTAGCGCTAGTGGTTGTATTAGTATTTGTAGCAAAACCATCAATGCCAGCCCATTGCCCATCTGTGCAATTACGGTTAATAATTTAGGTTGTGAGGGTCAATCCACCCAATTGTGTGCTAGCGGCGGTACCAGTTACCTGTGGAGCACGGGCGAGACTACGAGTTGTATCAACGTAAATGCCAGCGGAACCTATACCGTTACGGTGACCAATGCCAGTGGCTGTTTTAGTAGTTGTAGTGAAACCATCACGATTACCCCGCTGCCAGTTTGCCTGATCACTGGCAACGATGCCATTTGTGTCGGCCAATCGACCCAACTATGTGCCAGCGGCGGTACCAGTTATTTGTGGAGCACGGGCGCGAGTACGAGTTGCATCATTGTAAATGCCGCCGGAAATTATTCGGTCACCATAACGGATGTAAATGGTTGTACCAGTACTTGTAGCAAGTTGGTCACCGTCAGTCAGGTGGCTTCTTGTTTGATCACCGGTCAAGACGCGATCTGCGTTGGACAAAGCACTCAGCTTTGTGTGCCCCCGGGTGCGACGAGCTACCTGTGGAGCACCGGTGCGACCACGAATTGCATTACTGTCAATGAGGTTGGTACCTACAGTGTTACCGTGACCAATGTAGGAGAATGTACGAGTGTTTGTAGCAAAGAAATCAGACGCAGTCAATCAAGCACTTGTCTGATTACTGGTGAAGACCTGATTTGCGTTGGCCAAAGCACTCAGCTTTGTGTGCCAAGCGGCGCAGTGCGCTATCTCTGGAGTACGGGAGCGACTACGAACTGCATCACTGTCAATGCGGTGGGTACTTATAGCGTGACCGTTACCGAGGCAGAAGGTTGCACAAGCGTTTGCAGCAAAACAATCAAACTAAGTCAAGAAACCAATTGCCTCATCACCGGCTACAATACAGTTTGTGATGGCCAAAGCACTCAACTTTGTGTGCCAACAGGCGCATTGAGTTACCTCTGGAGTACAGGAGCGACCACGAATTGCATCAGCGTAAATGCTGCTGGAACTTATAGTGTAACCCTTACCTATGCGGGGGGCTGTTTCAGTACTTGTAGCAAAACAATTACGCTTAGTCCAGCCGTCAGCTGCGTAATTACTGGCAATTCATTCATTTGCGAAGGGCGTATAACTCAGCTTTGTGCACCTGCGCTTGCGGATGCTTATTTATGGAGCAATGGTGCTACGACCAGATGTCTCTATGTAAGTTTACCCGGTACGTATTCGGTTACCGTCACTTATGTCGGAGGCTGTGTCAGTACTTGTAGCAAAACCATTACTTTGAGCGAACAAACCACCTGTGAGATCACTGGCAACACGGTGCTTTGTCAAGGACAAAGCACCAAACTCTGTGCAGCAGTCAATGGCGCAATTGACTATTGGTGGAGCACTGGAGAACAAACCCAATGTATTAACGTGACCACTCCTGGCACCTATTCGCTTACCATTACTACTGCGGGTGGCTGTATGAGTTTTTGCAGTAAAACCGTTACACTTAGTCCGGCATCCTGTGAGATCACGGGCAATAGCGCCTTGTGCGTGGGACAAAGTACCGAGCTTTGTGTGCCAACAGGCGCATTGAGTTACCGTTGGAATACGGGTGCAACCACGAATTGCAACACCGTGAATACTGCGGGCAACTATTCCGTAACTGTTACCTATGCGGCTGGTTGTACCAGCGTTTGTAGCAAGAGGGTTACCATAGGCCAAGTAGATACCTGCCTGATCACCGGCCCCGACGTCATTTGTCCAGGCCAAACCGTTCGGCTTTGTGTACCACTGGCGGGAGCGATTGACTATTGGTGGATCACCGGAGCACAAACCCAGTGCATCGACATAACCACAGCGGGCACCTATTCGGTGACCGTAACCGACGCCAATGGCTGCAAGAGTGAATGCACCAAAATCGTCACGATGCGTGAAGGCACTCCTTGCCTGATCACCGGAGCAGATGTCATTCGCCCAGGTGAAAGCGCACAACTTTGTGCAGCAAGCGGGGCTTTGGCGTATCGCTGGAATACCGGCGCGACTACGAATTGCATCACCGTAAATGCGACAGGTACTTATAGTGTAACCCTGACTTATGCGGGAGGCTGCACCAGCGTTTGCAGCAAGACAGTTGGAATGCTTTTAGGGATTAACTGCATCATTACGGGCAATGCATTTATTTGTCCAGGGCGATTGGCTCAGCTTTGTGCACCTGCACTTGCTAAAGCTTATTTGTGGAGCACAGGAGACACAACCAGGTGTATCTACGTAAGTTCCGCTGGTACCTATTCGCTTACCGTCACTTATGTCGGAGGCATGATCCGTACTTGTTCCAAAACAATTGGGGTAAACGAAGATACTACTTGTGAGATCACTGGTGATAGCCTGCTTTGCCTGGGCAAAACTACCCGACTCTGTGCCCCTGAAGGTGCGATCGATTATTGGTGGAGCACTGGAGAACAAACCCGTTGTATAGACGTGGTTTCTCCGGGGACCTATTCACTTACCCTTACTACTTCGGGTGGTTGTGTCAGCTACTGCAGTAAAACAGTTACACGTTGTCCCAATCTCCTTAATTTTTCAGAAAAATCCATTGTGGAGAAAGGAATTCAAAGTGACGGCAATGTACTGGTAAGGATCTATCCTAACCCACTGTATGCCAAGACGATGATTGAATTTCAAAATACGGATTCAGACTCCCATGTGTTGATCGATATTTATACCTCGACAGGCAGTAAAGTCGCCACTGTATTTAATGGTGATGTTGAAAAAAATGTACAGTACAATACCGAATGGAATGCAGAAAGTCTGGCCAGTGGAATTTACTATTGCCGAATTGTCAATGGCCGCCAGATTACCTACAAAAAACTAATTCTGATCAAGCAATAATCATTAGGGTTGGAGGCAGATCTGTCTCCAACCCTTACCTACCAAAAACCAATCAGTGAATGATGTAACTCTTGCGAAGAATTGTGTAATGCTTTCCCAAGAGGAATACTGCACCTTTGTAGAGAGAAGTTAGTTCACTTCTAACACGTTTATAATCAATTTAAAAACGAAAAGCATGAGTATAGGTAAAGTTTTGATGGGTGTAATGGCTGGAGTTGCAGTTGGTACCGCCATTGGTGTTTTGTACGCACCTGACAAGGGCTCTTCTACCCGGCAGAAAATTTCTAAAAAAGGGAATAAGTATGCTGAAGATCTGGGCAATAAGTTCAACGCGTTTGTAGAAAGTGTCAACAAAAAAATTGAGACCGTCAACAACGAAGTGCTGCGGATGACCCAAAACGGCAAAGCCAAATTGGAAGAAGCTGAAAATGACTTGCTTGCTAATTCCAGCAGACAAGCGAAATAAACCAACCCAATCAACAAAATCCAATAGGCGCCTAGTGGTGCTTATTGCTTTTTGTTGGAGCCACACCAAACACAAGCAAGTATGGAAACACCAATCGACTCAGTAGAACTGCTTTTTGAAAGTTTGGAAACCTATAGTAAAACAACTTTTGAGCTTGCCAAACTCAAAGCATTGGAATCCTTTAGCAAAGGTATTGCGGCATTATTTGCCAAAATAGGAGTAGTGATTATGCTTTTACTGTTTGGGGTGCTTTTGAGCATTGGTGCATCATTGATGTTGGGAGAGTTACTGGGGAAAACCTACTACGGTTTTTTCGTCGTGGCAGGTTTTTACCTCATTTTGGGGCTCCTGGCTCATTTTTTCCTATACCATTGGATCAAAGGTCCAATCGGCAATACCTTGATTAACCAAGTCTTTCAATAAAACCAGTGATGCAAAAAATAGATTCAACAAGTTCGCTGAGTGAGAATATCCTCGAATTGGAAGCCCGTCGGGCTGAAGAAGGAAAGATGTTGAAGGAGCACGCAAATCAAGCTTACGAAAACATCAAACCCATCAACCTCATCAAAAATACTTTTAAAGAGGCCCTTGCCGCGCAGGATTTGCGGACGGACATCATCAATCTGTCGCTTGGTTTGATTGCTGGTTACGTATCCAAACGGGTGTTTTCTGGCCTGGAGGACAGCCCTTTGAAAAAATTACTGGGTACTTCCTTGCAATTTGGCATTACGCTATTCATTCTCAAAAACCCAGAAACCATTCAGGCGATTGGCAATGGGATTGTAAATTTTTTCAGTGGTGATCAAGACCAGGATCAGCAGATTGAGGCTGGTGATTGAGGATTTAGTTCCAAAATTTGACCACAACTTTTATCCATGATCCAAGTACCCCGAAAACGGGTCGCTCTTATTGTTGCGCATCCAGACGATGAAACTTTATGGGCGGGCGGAACCATCCTTACTCACCCCAACTGGGAATGTTTTATTGTGTGCCTTTGTCGAGGTAGTGATCCCAAACGGGCACCCAGATTTGAACAAACCCTGGTTTTGCTCCGGGCAGAGGGAATTATGGGTGACCTGGATGATGGGCCTGAACAAATACCGATCCCCGATTTTGACCTTCAACAAGCTATACTTCAGCTCTTACCTGCCATCCATTTTGACCTGATCATCACCCATCATCCTGCTGGGGAATACACCAGACATCTTCGGCACGAAGAAACCAGCAAGGCCGTAATTGAACTTTGGTATGCGGGCAAAATAATGGCTACTACACTTTGGTTTTTTGCTTTTGAGGATGGAGCCAAAGCCTATTATCCCAAAGCAGTCCCGAATACCTCGATCTGCCACCGACTATCACGCCTGATTTGGCTCAAAAAATACCGCCTGATTACCAAAACCTACGGGTTTGATCCCAAGAGTTGGGAAGCCTTAACCACCCCTTCTACAGAATCATTTTGGCAGTTTTCTGATCCAAAACGGGCTGTACATTGGCTCAACAACAAAGGTGTTCACTATGAAAGTACTCTTACTGTATGAATACCCCCCTTCGCCAGGTGGGCTGGCTACGCCAGGTGACCTCCTTTACCGGGTAGTTGCCCGGCGCTTTGTACAAATCATGCAGGACAGACTAGGTATTGCTTAAACCCGGCTTAATATAAAACATGCAAACAATCAATTGGCAAACGATCGAACTAGCAAAAAAGGCCGCACTGGAAGTGCTGCTTTACAATGCCAAGGGACCCCACTTTGGTTTGCCACGTACGGCTGCCTGGGGTTTTCCCGAACCCTATACCCGGGATTTGATGATTTCGATTTTGGGCATAGCGGTATCCAAGAATGACCAATTGTTTGAAAGCATCCGCAGCGTATTGCACGCCTTGGCCCTGAACCAGAGCGATCGAGGGCATATTTCTTCTTTGGTTCACAATCCCGACGATAGGGGCTCAAGTGACACAACCCCCTTGTTTTTAATCGGGGTAGCGGTGTTCCGAAAAATGACCGGGGAGCACGAGTTTTTGCATGAAGCAACTCAGAAAGCCCTAACCTGGATGGAGTACCAAAGCCCTTCTGATTTTTACCTTGTTGCTCAGCAACCCACCAGCGATTGGCGCGATGAGCAATGGGTACTTGGCCACGGGCTATTTGTCAATACCCTCGTGTACACTTACCTGCGCCTCTTGGGGCAACCCGAAAGAGCCGAGCACTTGCGCGAGGAAATGCGGCATTTTGCCATCCGTGAAGCACCCTGCCATCAACACGTCCATGAAAGGCTGGTTTTAACCAATAAGCCTTACTACGCTTTGTGGTCTTTCAAAATTCTTAGCAGTGAACGTTTCGATCTACTGGGCAATAGCCTGGCGATTCTTTCGGGCATCGCTTCGCCCTCAAGGGCCTGGGAGATCATCTCCTGGATTGAGAGCGAGTGCATCGGGATGCAACACCGCGGTGAACTAGCCTTGAATTTGCCGCCCAACTTTTTCCCTTTTGTTCAACCCGAAGATCCCGATTGGAATTGGCGTTACCCCGAGTTTAACCAACCTGGGAACTACCACAATGGCGGCATTTGGCCATTTGTTTGTGGTTTTTACATTGCTGCCTTGGTTGCGGCCAAAAAATACGAATTGGCCGAGGAAAAACTAATGGCACTGACCGAGAGTATCAAACTGGCCCATACCGCCAATGTAGACCATGGTTTTAATGAATGGATCAAAGCCCAGGATGGCCAACCCATGGGACAAGACTGGCAGACCTGGAGCGCCGCCATGTATCTCTATGCGGCCCATTGTGTGGAGCATAGAACAACCCCATTTTTTGAAGAAATGCGGCAGGAAACTGCCATTGAAGCAACTACCTATTGATTTACCGCCAAGCGGTTTATAAAAAAATACAACATGAATACGAAAATATCTATCCCGGCAATTGTACTGCTCCCCATTTTTTTGCTGTACGCTTGTGTGAACAACAATTCAAATGCAAGTGAAGTGGACGCCACTACACAGCCCGAGGCACCCAAAGATTCACTGGGCAACCCCAAAATGATCATGGACAATGACCTGATGCATGCACTGAGCGGCACTATGGCAAAAATGAACCAACTGGAGATGAGCGGAATTTTTGATCTCGACTTTGCCAACATGATGATCTTGCACCATCAGGCGGCCATTGACATGAGCAAAATAGAAATTGCTCAGGGCCGTGACGAACAAATCATCGAAATGGCGCAAAATATCCAGACCCTTCAAAGCGCTCAGATTGGACAAATGGAGCAGTTCATCGCCAACTACAAAATGCCCGTTACAAAGACGGGAACTACTGGAAACCAGCCGATCCTGGTTTTGATCATGAAAAGTATGATGAACAAAATGAACAACATGGCCATGACCGGCCATACCGATCAGGATTTTATCGCCATGATGATTCCCCATCACCGGTCAGCGGTTACGATGGCTGAAAATGAACTGAGGCACGGAAAGAGCCCGGAATTGAAAAAAACTTGCCCAACAAATGATCCAGGATCAAAAACGGTGAAATCGAAGAGTTCAAAGCCTGGCTCATCAACCATAAATAGCCCAATTTACCCAATTCTATCCCCTCAATCTGTGAATGATGTAACTTATTCCAACTACAGTGTAACGTGTAGGATACCTAACAGCCCTACCTTTGTGTACATCCTTTCAAAATCTTCATTATGACTCTCTTGAATATTATAATTGTCCTGGTTGTTGTTGGTCTGGTGCTTTGGTTGATCAATAACTACATTCCTATGGATCGTAAAATCAAAAGCATCCTCAATGTGGTGGTTTTTGATCGCAGTGGTGATTTGGTTATTACAGGCATTTGGGTTGCTAGGCGCCCTGAATGTCAAAATCTAATACCATTACACTGTGTAAAAATATTGTAGAGACGCACAGCCGTGCGTCTCTTGTCTTTGGTTTGAAGACCCACTCTGTGCGTCTCTACCTCAAATCTGAATTGTTATGAAAAAGATACTCCTATTCTTGATGTTGTTGAGCGTGTTTTTTGTGGGCTGCAAAAGTGCCCAAAAGGCCCAGACGACCGGAAAAACCAAATCCGGCATGAACAAAACCACCAAAGGTGCCGTCATTGGTGCTGCTTCTGGTGGGGTCATTGGCGCCATCATTGGCAACAAAAGTAAAAACACCGCCATTGGTGCCATTATTGGTGCTGCCGCGGGTGGTGCTGTTGGCGCAGTGATTGGTAGCAAAATGGACAAACAAGCCAAAAAGCTGGAAGAAGAACTGGGCAACGCCGCCACGGTAGAGCGGGTAGGAGAGGGGATCAAGCTGACTTTTAACAGCCAGCTCCTGTTTGACTTTGGCAAAGCCAATTTACTGGAGGCCAACAAACAAACCCTACAAACTTTTGCCACCACCCTGAATCAAAACCCCGACACTGATGTGCTCATCATAGGGCACACCGATAACGTAGGCTCCAATGCCTTCAATCAGAGCCTCTCGGAAAACCGCGCTGCTATGGTTTCCAACTATTTGATTTCCAATGGTGTGAGCACTTCCCGCTTGCGCACCCAGGGCTTGGGCGAAAACCAGCCTATTGCGGCGAATGATACTGAAGGGAAACCGTGCCCAAAATCGTCGGGTTGAAATTGCCATTTCAGCCAATGAAAAAATGAAGGCAGAAGCCAAACAAGAAGTTGGACAATAATTACCGGCGATTAGACTAGATCACAGTTAATGAATTTAAACCACTCAAAATAAAGTTTATGCAAATCTTGAAACTAAAAATCACCCTCATATTGGGCATCGGATTTATCCTCCTGATTCCCGCTGCTTCCTCAGCTCAAGTTAAATTTTGGTGTCCGCGCTGGCTTAAATGCCAGCAATGTTGCCTTTGGAGAGCTACCTGATCGCCGCGAGCGCTTTGGTTTACACGCAGGTGTGTTTGCCGACGTTCCGGTAGTATCAACTTTTATGTCGATACAGCCCGAATTGAGTTATTCCATCAAAGGCGCTGCTTTTGAATACCTGGGCAATAAGCAGAACCTGAAAATGGATTATGTGGATTTTTTGCTCCCCCTTGCCTTTAAACTAGGTGCAGTGGACATCCAGGTTGGCCCATTTGCTTCCTATTTGCTGTCTAAGCCAAATTATACCTCTTACACCGACAATGCACTTATAACCGATGCTTTTAACAAAATTGACGCGGGTCTTACTGCCGGTTTCAGCTTTAATTTTGACAAACTATTGTTGGGTATCCGCTACAACCAAGGCTTTGCCAATGTAAGCCAGGAAAATGCGCAACTCCTTTTGGGCAAAGGCAAAAACGCAGTAGGGCAAGTTTCTCTTGGTTATCGGTTCCAGTGAACAAGCAAAACATCCATGAAAAAGATCAAAAACATCATTGTTCCCACTGATTTTTCAATCACTGCCCGCAATGCATTCCAATACGCGCAAGGCCTGGCCGAAGCGCTTGATGCTACCTTGACCATCGTGCATGCCAAGGAGTATTTTTTTCCTACCTCGGAAGAGAACTTTGAGCCCTTCGCTGCATCGGAAGAAACCCAACTGGATGAGGCCTTTGCCATCTTCATCAAAGATAATGACACCATCGGCGCTGGGGTCATGACCAAAAATAAAGTAAAAACCCAAATTCTGCGGGGCAACGCAGTGGATAGTTTATTGGAATTGTCGGGCCAGGAAGATACCGATTTGATCGTGATTGGTACCACCGGACTACAGGATTTTTTATCCAGAATTTCTGGGTCTACTTCCCTCAAGGTGGCTACCAAAGCGCATTGCCCGGTTATCCTGGTACCCCGCGAAGCATCCTGGATGGGCATCGAGCGGATCATGTACACCAGCAACTACCGCTCGATGACCGCCAGTATGATTGGCGAGGCCACTGATTTTGCCCTTCAAGTTGAGGCAGCTACGCATTTTGTGCACATTGATAGCGCTGGTTATGAAGGTGATAGCAGTGTGGAAGCAATTCATTGGGACAAGCTTTTTTCCTCAATCAGCCCTCACTTGTCTTACCAAACGCATTCCCTGTACGGTACAGACATCATCAAAGAATTGGAAAAATACAGCAATGCGCATCGAATCAATCTGACGGTGTTCGTCAGCAAATACCGTGGCTTTTGGGAAAGTTTACTTTACAAAAGTGTCATTCAAAACATGGCCATTTCTACCGATATCCCCATGATGGTTCTCCATTTGGAGGACCAATGGTAGTAACATTCTATTCTTCATTCCCAATAAAAATTAACCATGCAGGATTCAAAAAATGCTAAAACGAAGTCGGCTAATGGTCTACGGACTTTGTTGATCGATCAACTGAAAGACATTTATTGGGCTGAGCAAGCGCTTACCAAGGCTCTTCCCAAAATGATCAAACATGCCAGCGATGAAAAACTGGTGAAAGCGCTAACCAAACACCTCGGGGAAACCGAAGGACAAGTAGTGAGGCTTGAAGCTGTTTTTTCTTCCATTGGTGAAAAACCAGAAGCTAAAAAGTGTGAAGCCATGTCTGGCCTCATCAAAGAAGCCGAAGAAATAATGAATAGCACCGAAGCGGGAGTAGTGCGCGATGCAGGGATCATTTTAGCTGGCCAAAAAGTCGAACATTACGAAATTGCCACCTACGGTACCCTTTGCGCCTTTGCCCAAACCCTTGGGGAGAAAAAAGCCTGTGCGCTCTTGCAAGAAACCCTGGACCAGGAAAAAGCCGCCGATGCCACCCTTTCTGCCATTGCTGAATCCTCCATCAACGCCGAAGCGGTCATGGTAGATTAGTTAACCACTTTAAATCCACAAAATGAAGCAAGATAAAGCGGTTGAGGTGTTTAACGCACTCATCAAGATCAACAACAACCGGATGGAAGGATATGAAACAGCCTCCAAAGAGACCACTGATGCTGATTTAAAATCCCTGTTTTTTCACCTGGCCCAGGCCAGCCTCAAATGCAAACGGGAACTCATTTACGACATTCGCAAGATGGGGGGAGAACCCCTTGAAGGCGAGGGCACTTTCAGCAATACTTTCTCCCAGGTCTGGAAGGACATCAAAGGTGTTTTTACCCAAAATGACCGCATCAGTCTCCTCAATTCCTGTGAATACGACGAAAATATTGCTGTAGATGCCTATTACGAAGCATTGAACAACAACCTCGAAATTCTGGGCTCAGAGCAACAAACGCTATTGAACAAGCAATACTTGTCGATCAGTGCCGGGCTCAGCAAGATCAGAACATTACGTGACAGTTTGGTAGAAGTACATAGCTGATTAGCTTAGAAATTGTTTTTAACAAGGTGTGATTTCGCGATTCATTGTGTGGGCGATTTCTTGCTTGCACAATGAATTTCATTTGAGTAAATGAATGACTAAACCCGGGCAACACAAAAAATGGTGGATGATTCCGGGTAGAGACGCACGGCCGTGCGTCTCTACTGAATGTTGAGGTAGGCTCCGAATTTGTAATGAAAAACCAACTAATAGCATGACTATCTACATCCAATATATGGTATCTACCCGCTGCAAAATGTTGGTGAAATCCGAACTAGACAACCTCGGCATTCCGTACAGCAAAGTGGATTACGGGGAGATAGAAATGCAGGAGAACCTTAGCACCGAACAATACGCTAAACTGGATCGAGCGCTCTTAAAATCTGGCCTGGCCTTGATCGATGACAAAAAAAACATCCTGATTGAAAAAATCAAACTCTGTGTCATGGATAGGATTCATCATTCTGAGGAGCCCCTCCTGATCAATTTTTCGGATTACCTCAGCGGTGAACTGCACTACAATTTCAATTACCTCTCCAAATTGTTTGCCGAGGTAAAGGGGACTACCATTGAGCAATACATCATTTTGCACAAAATAGAACGGATCAAAGAACTACTGCTGTACGATGAATTGAGTTTGAAAGAAATTGCCAATTTATTGAATTACAGCAGTGTAGCTCATTTATCTGGACAGTTCAAAAAAATGACCGGGCTCACCCCAATGGATTTTAAAAAAATGCGAGCATTTAAAAAACGCATCGCTTTGGAAAATGTGTGAATCGTGTAACTCTCTTCGGGAATTGTGTAACGCCTTATCTATTGAATAACTGCACCTTTGTACAGTGATAAAATTCAAACAACAACCTACTATGAAAAAACCAATTTTTAACCTCGCTATAGTAAGCGCCCTGATGCTCGGGCTCGTTTTTACGGGCTGCCAGACGCCAGAACAAAAAGCAGACGCAGCAGAAACCAATGTAGAAGAGGCAAAAAAAGACCTGGCCGAGGCCAAGGAAGATAAAATGACTGCCGATCAAAACGCAGTAGATGCAGCAGAATGGCAAAAATTCCGTACGGATACCGAAGCCAAAATCAAAGCCAATGAAGTCCGCATCGTTGAACTCCGCGAGAAGAAAAAAACCTCAGGCCAAAAGATGGATGTGGTTTATAGCCAGCGCATTGATACCCTGGAGCAAAAAAACATCGGCATGCGCACCTGGATGAACGATTACGAGAACTCCAATACTGACTGGGCTTTGTTCAAACGAGAATTCAATCACGATATGGATGAACTCGGCAAAGCCTTGAGAGACCTTGCGGTTGACAACAAGAACTAGGTCCAAGGTTATAAACATGAGTCATCCCAAATTTTTGGGATGACAAACCGCGGATGCGGTTGAATTTATCATAGCCCCGGTCGTCCGGGGTCATTTGGGTAGCAAAAGGTTTCGCAACCGCGGATGCGGTTGAATTTTTTGCTCAATTGAGTTCAACCACTGCCGTGGTTGCTGCCAATTTGACCCAACTATTTACCCCGGACGACCGGGGCTATGATAAATTCAATCGCTCCGCGATTAGGTTTATGCCCGACTTTGACTTTTCAAAAATTCGGGATGACTCATGTTTCACCTGGCTGAAAACCAATTGGGCCTTAAAAAGTAAAACTATGGACGCTCCTGAAATTGAAAAATCAAAAGTATTCATTACCGTGGAAATCATCGAATACGTCGCCAATGCCGTAGTCATCAAAACGGTACTCAAAAAATCAACAGGGAACATCAGCGTGATGTCGTTTGACAGTGGAGAAGGTTTGACGGAAAAGACCACGGCCTTTGATACTTTCGTACAAATCATCGATGGAACCGCCGAAATTGTCATTCGAGGTACGTCCCATTTTTTGACCACCGGACAGTCCATCGTTATCCCGGCCCATGCTCCCAACTATGTAAAGCCCAATGGTCGCTTCAAAATGATCTTAACCGTCATTAAAAGTGGCTATGAATAGCCCATAGAGAAAAAACAAATCTGTGAATAATGTAACTTATTGCCGGATTTATGTAATACTTTCTCCATACAAACCCCGTACTTTTGATTATCCCCAAGGGGCAAAGCCACAGGCCAGGCCCCGAATCAAGGACCCCAGTATTCACATACCAACCAAACACGAACCGAGATGAGTAAAGATAAAGGAAGTAAGAACCATAAAAAGAAACCAGCGGATAAGTCTGCTGGAAAAACAAAAGCCGGGTCTGATTACAAGTCGGAAGGCAGTAAGGAAAAAGACCCCAAGCTTGACGTATTTATTCCCAAACCCAATCCTAAGACCGGGAATAGCCCTAAGTCTTAAGTAAGCTCCCAAGGCTTGTTTGTTCTAGAGTGTTTTAGTGTCAGTGTGTCAGGTGTCTTGATCCGATGAGCTAGAAATAATGTGTGGCTGCACTGCACTGGTCTTTCGAAGCTAGGAAGATCAAGACCTGACCATTTTAAGCGCTGTTCGAAATTACCCCAAATTACCAACTGGTCACCCTATGTCCAATGTGGTGACGCAGTATAACCTTTGTAATCCCAATCATTACAGCACTCGGCCCAAGACTATCAAACTAGCCATTTGGTAGCCTTGGCTGTTTGTTGCTCCCTTTCCTTTTTCCAATCCAGTACCCATGGTAAACGTGATTAAACACGGAGTGATTCTGAGTAAAACTGAGCACACATTTGAAAATGAAGGGGTCCTGAACCCCGCCGCCATCCGCGAAGGCATCTTTGTTCACCTGTTTTACCGCGCTGTTAGCAAAGGCAACCACTCCAGCATCGGGTATTGTAAATTGGAAGGGCCAACAACCCTGATAGAAAGATGGGAAACCCCAGTGCTTAGCCCTGAATTTGATTATGAATCACATGGAGTTGAAGATCCCCGGATTGTCAAAATTGAAGAATTGTATTACCTTACTTATACGGCTTACAATGGTACCAATGCATTGGGTGCCTTGGCGATTTCCCGCGATT
Organism: Haliscomenobacter sp.; assembly: GCF_965225875.1. Classification (GTDB taxonomy): domain Bacteria; phylum Bacteroidota; class Bacteroidia; order Chitinophagales; family Saprospiraceae; genus Haliscomenobacter. The sequence continues at coordinate 115,941 of NZ_CBDDBS010000003.1, forward strand.
TGCAACATTTTGAAAAGCGGGGTTTGATCGCACCGAAACTCAGCTACCCTGAATTTAAACTCCTTGCAGAAGACAAGGGGCGAATCAACAAAAAATACCTTCGCTACAACGAACACCTGCATACCTCCGAAAATCAGGCGGATGAAGCATATCTGTGGATTAAGAATCTGATTTTTTTTCCTAGAAAAATCAACAACAAATTCTGCTTTTTGCACCGCATCAAACCTGAAGTACAAATTGTAGCAGGAGTTGAGGACTTGGCTGAACTCACTCCAGAATTCTGGCACAATTACTTTTTGAATTTTGATGAAGGCATCGTGCTCACCCCCAAATACGCCCACGAAGTCAGTTACATCGGTGGCGGATGCCCGCCCATTGAAACCGAGCAGGGTTGGTTGTTGATTTACCATGGAGTCCATGATACCCTGAAGGGATACGTGTACTCGGCCTGTGCTGCATTACTTGATCTGGAGGACCCACGCAAAGAAATTGCCCGCTTGCCCTACCCCTTGTTTGTACCTGCATACGCATGGGAGCTCAAAGGGGAAGTAAACAACGTGTGTTTCCCTACTGGAGCCGCATTATTCGAAGATACTTTATACATCTATTACGGAGCCGCCGACGAGCGTATAGCCTGCGCCTCGGTTTCTTTAACCGAGCTCTTGCAAGAGTTGTCGCTCAACTTAACTAAACATGAGTAATGAAATCGTTTTTGATGTTCAGGAGGAATTAACCAATACTTTATTGCCCACTTTTACGCCAAAAATAGCTGCAGAAATCCTGCTTCCAAAGGTGAAAATACCCGAAATTTTATTCATCACGACCTACCCTCCGCTGGAGTGTGGCATTGCCACTTATTCACAAGATCTCTTAAAAGCCCTGAAAAACCAATACCAACAGTCTTTTTCAATTAAGGTGTGTGCCCTGGAACCCGGTGCAGACATCCACGATTATCCCAAAGAGGTCAAATTTGTACTCGATACCAGCAACCCTGCGCAATACCTGGAAATGGCCCACGCCATCAATATTGACATGCAGATCGATCTGGTATTGGTGCAACACGAATTTGGCCTTTTTCAAGGCAAGGGAGAAGCCGCATTTTTGCAATTTTTATTTTGGTTGACCAAACCCGCTATTGTGGTTTTTCACACCGTATTGCCTCAGCCCGATGCCAACTTTAAAGGAAAAGTACAAAAAATAGCCAATGCCTGTGCCGCAATGATTGTCATGACCCAAAATGCCGCACATATTTTGATTGAGGATTATGGCATCGCTGCCGAAAAAATTGAAGTGATTCCCCATGGTACCCATTTGGTGCCCCACCGGGACAAAACCCTGCTGAAAGAAAAATATGGCCTCTCCAACCGCAAAGTGCTGTCCACCTTTGGCCTGCTCAATTCAGGGAAAGGCATCGAAACCACCCTCAGTGCCCTGCCCGCCATCATTGCTTTAAATCCTGAGATCGTTTTTCTGGTCATTGGCATCACCCATCCGGGTGTGATCAAAAGTGAAGGCGAGAAATACCGCAACATGCTGGTTGACAAAGTGCGGGAATTGGATCTTGCTGACCACGTCATCTTCATCAATCGCTACCTTCCTTTGGCGGATTTATTGGAGTATTTACAATTGACCGACGTTTATTTGTTTACCTCCAAAGACCCCAAACAGGCGGTGAGTGGAACTTTTTCTTACGCCATGAGCTGTGGTTGTCCGATCATTTCCACCCCAATTCCTCATGCCTTAGAGCTGCTGCGTGAAGACACCGGCATCATCATCGATTTCCAAAACCCGGTTCAATTGGCCGCGGGTGTGAATCGTTTGATGGGGGATGAAAATTTGCGTTTGGCCTTCCGTTCCAATGCCCTGCAACGCATTGTGCCTACCGCCTGGGCGAACTCAGCGATTGCCCATGCCCTCTTGTTGCAAAAAGTAGCCGGCCCTATGAATGGCATCAACCAACTCATCAAAGCACATCTGCATACCCCCCATCAAACCAACAAAATCGTTTTGAACAATCGTCTACCCCCAATCAACCTGGAACACATCCAAAAAATGACCACGGATTTTGGCATGATCCAGTTTTCCAAAATCAACCAACCCGATTTGGAATCGGGTTACACGATTGATGACAATGCCCGGGCGATGATTGCCCTGTGTATGCACTTTGAAGCTACTGGTGAAGTGTCGGATTTAAGCTATCTACAAACCTATTTGAATTTTATCCAGTTTTGCCAGCAGCCGGAAGGGGACTTTTTGAATTACGTGGACAAAGATTATCATTTTACGGCCCAAAACAGTGCCACCAACCTGGCGGATGCCAATGGTCGGGCCATTTGGGCTTTGGGTTACCTGATTTCACGGCGGGGCCTTCTGCCCGTAGCTTTGGTGGCTCAAGCTGAGGGGATTTTACAGCGCGCACTGCTGCAGGTGGAAGGAATGCACTCCACGCGGGCCATGGCTTTTGTGATCAAAGGTTTGTATTACAGCAACCTGCAAAAAAAATCCCTCCGCCACACCCGTTTGATCAAAACCCTGGCCAACCGCCTGGTGCAAATGTACCGCCATGAATCCGAACAACACTGGCAATGGTACGAAGGCTATTTGACCTACGCCAACAGCATTTTGCCCGAGGCCATGCTTTGTGCCTGGATGGCAACAGGTGGGCAGGTGTACAAGGAAACCGCCCAGGCCTCTTTTAATTTTTTGTTGTCGCGCACCTTTACCCCAACCGGCATCAAGGTGATTTCCAACCAAAGCTGGTTGTTCAAAGGTCAGGAAGCCGCCGTATACGGAGAACAACCCATCGATGTAGCCTATACCATTTTTACCCTCAGCAAATTTTACACAGTATTTAATGACGAAAATTATTTGCAAAAAATGCAAAGTGCTTTTGATTGGTTCCTGGGCAACAACCACCTGCATCAGGTTATCTACAACCCCTGCACCGGGGGCTGTTACGATGGCCTGGAAGAAACCCAGGTGAACCTCAATCAAGGGGCAGAATCTACCCTGAGTTACTTGATGGCCAGACTCACTATTGAAAAATACCTTAACCCATAGGCAAATGATCCGTTCAAAAAAAAACCGCAGCGACCGGTTTGATGAAATCCAATCGGAAAAACTCAACACCGCCAATCTGTTAGAAAATAATTTTGAGGACATCGAAATGTATTCCAAAACAGAAAAAATACTGCCTCCGATGATGCCTTTTTACATGGGGCAAACGCCGTACATTTCCCTGGGTAGTCTGCACAAAACCCACAAAATAACCGACCTGGGGCAAAAGGAATTACTCAATGAAATCATTGAAGTGACCGAAACCATCCGCGAAACCTTTGTAGAATTTTATGAACTGCTGAGTGAAACCCCCTTGTTTGTTGATCAGCAAAATAGAAACATCAATACTTTAGATTTTGAGCAATACCTCGAATCCTTAAAAACCCAATTGGATCATTTAAAGCGCATTCCAGCGCTTAAGCCGATAGTTTAAGAAGCTAAATTTTACAAATTTTCCAGATTCCCCTGGCGCTTTTGCTTCAGTTGTTTGTAAAAGGAAGGGGAGAGCCCCGTCACCTTTTTGAATTGATTGGACAAGTGGGCCACGCTGCTGTAGTGTAGTTTGTAGGAAATCTCAGTCAGGTTGAGCTCGTCATAAAGCAGCAACTCTTTTACCTTTTCAATTTTATGGTTGATGATGAATTGTTGGATGGTGATGCCTTTCACCTCTGAAAAAATATTGGACAAATAAGTATAGTCGTAATCCAGCTTTTCACTGATGTACTCCGAATAATTGGTGGTGGGCAACTCATCGCTATAGTGAATCATCTCAATGATCACATTTTTGATTTTTTCAATCAAAATGGCTCTTTTATCATCCAACAGCTCCAGTCCCGAGCGCAAGAGGTTTTTTTTCAACACATCGTGCTGCTCTGGGGTCATCTCTTCCATGATTTCCACCATGCCTAGGTCGACCGACACGTAGTGCAGGCCCATATTTTTCAGTTCTTCTTTCACCATCATTTTGCAGCGTAAACTGACCATGTATTTTACGTACAGGTTCATTGTGTTGTGTTTAATGAGGTTGAGTAAGCGTGTAGGGAAGTAAAATGCTTCGTGAATTCAAAAAATTATTATTTTAGGACTTTTCAGAAAAACTCAATTTACAAAAAAATCGCCACGACTATGAAACCAATTTCATTCTTAGCTATTTTATTACTGACCTTGAGCGCTTGTGGCGCCAAAAAAGAAAAAACTACCATGGAAGAACAGATCAAAGTCACTTATCCAGTGACCGATACCGTAGCGCAAGTAGATGATTACCACGGTAATAAAGTGGAGGATCCCTACCGTTGGTTGGAAGCAGACACGGCGGAAAACGTGAAAAAGTGGGTGCAGTCTCAAAATGCGGTGACTACCGATTACCTGGAAAAAATTCCTTATCGCAAAGCAATTGCGGATCGATATACCGAATTGTACAATTTTCCCAAGGTAAGTGCACCAAGCAAGGTTGGCGACTACTACTTCTTCACCAAAAACGATGGCCTGCAAAATCAGTCAGTGATCTATCTTCAAAAAGGACTGAACGGAGACCCCGAAGTATTCATCGATCCCAATCTGCTCTCCAAAGATGGCACCGTCACAGTTGGGTTGCTCGAAGCAGACCCCAGCAACAAGTACATGGCCATTGCCCGCAATCAGGCCGGTTCGGATTGGCAGGAAATCCGTGTAGTGGACATTGCCACCAAAAAAGAGTTGAAAGATGTGCTAAAATGGGTGAAATTCTCCGGCGCTTCCTGGTACAAAAATGGCTTCTTTTACAGCAGGTACCCCGAACCAGCCAAAGGGCAGGAACTCTCCGGTAACAACCAGTTCCATTCGGTGTATTACCACCAACTAGGCGATGACCAATCCAAAGACAAACTGATCTACGAAGACCGCAAAAACCCCAATATTTACCACAATGCCGGGGTGACTGAAGATTACAAATACCTGATTTTGTACGCGGCTCCCGGCACGGATGGCTATGCCACCTACATCAAAGACTTGGAAAAAGACGGCCCATTTCAAGCGCTTTTTCCGGGCTATACCAACAAAAGTGGCGTCATCCAACACCTCGGCAATGGGCGCTTTTTGGCCCTAACCGACATCGATGCGCCGAATTACCGGGTGATTGAGATTGATGCCGCCAAACCTGACAAAAAGAACTGGAAAGTCATTATCCCCGAATCGGAAAACCTGCTGCAAAGTGCCAGTACAGTGGGCAAAAAACTCTTTGCGGATTACCTGCAAAACGCCACCACTCGGTACTACCAAATGGACTACGACGGCAAAAACAAAAAGGAAATCAAGTTGCCTGGTGTGGGTTCGGCTGGTGGTTTTTATGGCAAAGAAGGCGACGACCTTACCTTTTATACCTTTACTTCCTTCATTTACCCCAGCGTCATCTTCAAATACGACCTCAAAACGGGCAAATCAGAGCAGTTTTTCAAAACGCCCCTGAAGTTCAATCCAGAGGATTACGAGGAAAAACAGGTTTTTTATCCCAGCAAGGACGGCACCAAGGTATCCATGTTTGTGGTGCACAAAAAAGGCCTCAAACTGGATGGCACAAACCCAACTTACCTTTATGGATATGGTGGATTCAACATTAGTTTGACTCCCAGCTTCAGCACCGCGCGTTTGATTCTGCTCGAAAATGGTGGGGTATACGCCATGCCAAACCTGCGGGGTGGGGGAGAATACGGCGAAAAATGGCACCAGGCCGGGATGTTGCTCAAGAAACAAAATGTCTTTGATGACTTCATCTCCGCCGCAGAATACCTGATCAAGGAAGGCTATACTTCCAAGGAGAAACTGGCCATTGCGGGTGGCTCCAATGGTGGTCTTTTGGTGGGGGCTGCCATGACGCAACGCCCCGACTTGTTCGCGGTTGCTTTTCCGGCGGTGGGCGTAATGGACATGCTGCGCTACCACAAATTCACCGTTGGTAAGGGCTGGATTCCCGAATACGGTTCAGCAGATGACCCCAAGTATTTCAATTACCTGAAGTCTTACTCGCCACTGCACAACCTCAAGCCTGGCGTGGAGTACCCCGCTACCATGGTCACTACTGCTGACCACGATGACCGGGTAGTGCCTGCACACTCCTTCAAGTTTGCGGCTCAATTGCAAAAAAGCCACAAGGGTGATAATCCTGTTCTGATTCGCATCGAAACCGACGCGGGCCACGGAGCTGGAAAACCAACCTCAAAAGTCATTGAAGAACAGGCTGATATGTGGTCGTTTTTCTTTTACAACACCAAGTCGCCAGTGAAATACTTTAAGAATTAAACAAGGTGCATCTTTTGGTGTTTTCTGCCTTTGCTTAGGTGAATCTATGGTTTCTGAGGTTTCTTAGGTGGTAAAAAGAAAAATCTGCGTAGCAGGGCACTCTTTCACCACCCAAGAAACCTCAGAAACCATAGATTCACCTAAGCCAATAAATGCAAAAAACGGGATGACTCATATTTGGTTGTACTTTAATGAACCTAGGATAACTCAATACGGAAACGTGTAACCCATGCAAAAAACCATCATCGCCGCAAAATCCGACAACCACGTCATTGGAAACCAACAGAAATTGCCCTGGCACATGCCCGCCGACCTGGCTTTTTTTATGGAGCAAATCCAAAATGGCTACCTGCTCACGGGGCGAAACTCTTACGGAACCCCCGAGGGAATGGGGGTTTTTGCCAATCGCCAGGATGTGATTCTGATCACCCGCCAAAAGGATTACGCACCCAAGGGAATCTATGTCGCCCATTCCATTGCCGAAGCTTTTGAGCTGGCTGAAAAACTAGAGGTCCAACAATTGAATATTCTAGGCGGGGCAGAAATTTATGCCCAAACCATGCACCTCGCCGATGAACTCATCATCACAGAGATACATGCGACTTTTGAGGGAGATGCCTTTTTCCCCACCATTGACCCTACTCTCTGGAAAGAAGTGAAAAGAGAGGATCATCCGGCCGATGCAGAGAATCCACATGCTTATTCCTTCGTTTGGTATGCCCACATTTAATCCGTTTATTTTTAATGCTCAGCGAAAAAAAATGGGTCTTGGTCGGGTAAAGCCTTTTTGCTTGTAACTTCCTTCCGCCCCTTGCTCGTCCTTTCGGCATCAATCACCGAAAATGATGTTGTTATGAGCAAGCCGACAAAAATTCTCTCTTTTTCTTTGTTTCTCTTGTTGGGGGCATTTCAAGTATTAAATGCCCAAACCCTCCTAAAAGGCCGGGTATTGGATGAACAGCAAAAACCATTGCCCTACGCCAATGTACTGTTGCTGAAAGCACAAGACTCCTCGCTGGTCAAAGGTGCAGTTACCGATGATGCTGGCCTTTTTGCCATTGAGGCAGTTGCTGAAGGGCAATACCTGATCTCCGGAAGTATGATCGGGTACGCGCCCCACTTTTCCCAAACGGTGCAAATCAAAGCTGGGCAAGCAGATTATCAATTTGGAGACATCCTGATGCAATCCGCCTCGGTGAAATTGGGTGAAGTGACCGTAAAAGGCCAAAAACCTTTCATCGAATTGCAGCAAGACAAAATGATTGTCAACGTAGACGCCAGCCCGGTTGCAGCCGGCAACAATGCCCTGGAATTACTGGCCAAAAGCCCCGGTGTGATGGTTGATCACAACAGCACCATTAGCCTCAAAGGCCGTTCCGGCGTTATGGTGATGATCAACGGCAAACAAACCTACATGTCGGCTGAAGAAGTGACCCGCCTCCTCGAAAACACCCCCGCCACTAGCATTGAAGCCATTGAAATCATCAGCAACCCTTCCGCCAAATACGACGCTGCTGGCACTTCCGGCATCATCAACATCCGGATGAAAAAGGAAAAGGGCCTGGGTACCAATGGCAACTTGACCCTGGGCGCTGGTTATGGAGAAAACCCACGTGGTAGTGCTGAATTGCGCATGAACAACCGCAGCAAAAAAGTCAATGTTTTTGGCTCTTATGGCAATTTTTACAACAAACGTTTCCAAAACATCGACATCTCTCGCCGCATTCCCTTCGAAAATACCTTTACCGAAATGAACCAATACGACCGCAAAATCATGTGGTCGGACAACAACCGCATCAATGCTGGCGCAGACTGGTTTTTGAGCAAAAAGACCACCCTCGGCGTTTTGGCCAACGCCTCAATCGGCGAGTGGGTGCCCCAATCTAGCGGTCGCAACCTGCTGAGTGGTGCCCTGCCCGGGGATTTCAACGAAGTGCGCAGCGACAACACCGGCGGCGACAACTGGCGGGATTACACCACCAATTTCAACATGAAACATGCTTTTGACAACAAAGGCCATGAGTTGAGCTTCGACGCCGATTATTCCACCAATAGCGCGGACAAGTTGCAAACCAACTCCAACCGTTTTTTCAATACCGCTGGACAGGAAATAGACGTACCAAACATCGTCCGGACCAATGCTGGCTTACAAGTCGATATTCTGGCTTTTAAGATGGACTATTCCCGTCCATTGGGTGAAAAATCACGCATTGATGCGGGCTGGAAAAGTAGCTTTGTAGATACAGACAATGATTTGTTGGTAGAGACCTTTACCGAAAACGTGTGGCAAAATGACCCTCGGCGCAGCAACCGTTTCATGTACGGCGAAAACATCCACGCGGGCTACCTCAATTTTAGTACTCAACTCAAAAAAGTGAGCATTCAGATGGGCTTGCGTGGAGAATTGACCGACGCCCTTGGCCAATCGCCTACCTTGTCGGAGCGTTTCACCCGCAATTACTTCAACTTTTTCCCAAGTTTGAGTATTTCTCACCCGCTTGGTAAAGACAATAGCTTGAGTTACAACTACAGCCGCCGCATCAACCGGCCTTCTTACGACGACCTCAATCCTTTTGTCTATTTTATTGACCAGTATACTTTTGGCAAAGGAAACCCTTACCTGACCCCTGAGTTTACGAACACCTTGGGTTTGAATTTTTCGCTGAAAAACAAATACGTTCTCAGCCTTAACTACAGCCATACCACCGACAAAATCACCCAGATCCTGGAGCAGGACGATGCGCTGCGCCAAACCTATCAAACCACGGCCAACCTGAGCACCTTCAAAAACTATAGCGCGACCATCTCAGCGCCCTTTGAATTGGCCAAATGGTGGAATTCTCGGGTGAACGTAGTTGGTTACATCAATGACATTGATTCGCCATTCAACAATGGCACCATCAACCAGAGCCAGTTTACTGCCCAGTTTATGAACATGAACACCTTCAACTTGCCAGGAAAGATAAAGGCTGAAATGACGGTGTTTTACCAAACCAAAATGCTGGATGGTATCTTCCAAATTGACCCACTGTGGGGCATGGATATTGGTGCTTCTAAGCCCATCTGGAAAGGAAAGGGCAACCTAAAATTGAACCTGAGCGACGTGTTTTTTAGCCGCCGCCCCCACATCATCGTCAAACAAGGCACCGTGGATGTCGTGGTGGATCCAACCAACGAAAGCCGCCGCTTGAACGCAACGTTGACCTATAAATTTGGGAAAAACGATGTAAAACCTTCGCGGAGACGTAGTACGGCGACGGAGGATGAATTGGAGCGGGTTTCACGGCAGTAATTCATGATCACCAAAGCGGCATATTTTTAAACACAAAGGAAAAAAAGAGGGCACCAAGAACACAAAGTTAGGCGTTGACGACGCTTCGCTTCGTGTCCTTGGTGTCCTCTTTTTTTCTTTATGCTAACATTTCTTTAATGCTAAACTGTGTGCTTTGATTGGCAGAATAAATTTTTTTGATATGCTCCAATCAGCTTGGTAGACAAGTGTTTTTTCCTTTCTAAGCGTAAAACATGCAGATTTAGGCGCAAAAAACATCAAGTATGTAGGTGCAAATGAACCTATCGTGTAGTGAACGAGAGTAGAATCCGTGTTTGTTTTTTTATTTGAGAATTGAAGTAATTTCGTCTTGTAATAATTAGGAATTAGTTCGTACCCAGTTTTGAAAGATAGTGATTCCAATCGACGAGGGACTATCATACACATTAGGCAATTCACCCAATTTCTTTTTGCTAAAGCCATCAATAGAACAATGAACACTATATTGTAATTTTTGCTTTTAAGTTTGCCCAAGTTTCCCATCATGTTATCCATGAATTTATTCCTGTCCAAGCCAAATCCTGATGGATTTGGTTTGGCTGGAATATTGTTGAGTCTTTTTGCACCAACCTGCTTGAAATAAATGCCAGAGGGTGTCCTTCGAGGCTGCTTTGATTTATTAAGGTGCATTACTGGAAAAGTTGAATCCGACTTAGAATAAGCAATTGGCCAAAGAAGGTTACGCGTAGGCCATTCAATTGGCGCCAGAGTTTTTAATGGGTAAAAAACTGGCGGACCTCATCTCCAAATTTTTATCCTTGTTGCACTAAAATCAATTGTTCACATTTCGTAGCAAAAAGCATGTAGTTATTGTTTGCGGTTCATGTCGTAGCTTAAGCTTTGGCATGTAAAATTTTATTATTCAAATTTAGGGGCATATTATTGTAAATCGAAATGATAATCAGCAATTGTTTTATTCAATCGATTTTGTTTCGAGGATTCAATGCCACTTTGTTGTGGTGTTCAGTGGATTCAAAAAGCTGCCAAGCCCCAGAAAGAGAAAGTGATTATGATTCATATGGGAGAGTTGTCTTCGTGAGGAGGCAGCTCCTTTTTTATTTTTATGTTCATAAAAAAATATATTAATTCTTTAAACATTGATCGAAAACCTCTTCCTTTATAATTGGCCTAAAATCACAGCTGTCCGGTATAATTAAAAATCGTAAGCGAACGTTGGTCAAAACTCAAATTTGGGTTGCGGTATGTCGCTACCTGATGGTCAAAATTTTGGAGGAAAAATTGCAAATTCCCAAAACCATGAATGAAATTTTCCAAATTTTAAGTGTGTCAATTTTGGATGAAATGACTGTTTGCCAGTTACTTGGAGTGTAAGAAATTGAAAATATTGACACCTGCTGACTCTAAATAGTTGAATATTTGTTGATTAGAACCGGACACTAATGGCTTAAAATAGAAAAAAGGTGAAGAATAGAATTACCCTTCACCGAATTAATATCTCATGAAAAAAAAAACAATTCTTTTTTGAGGCATGGTCGATCTTCTTGAACTTTGAATTGATTACGCTAGCTCTCAAAATGGTTTTACAAAAATAACGCGACCAACATTCTTTAAATAGTATTCGGGGAATTGTAGAAACAGACTACATCTAGGATAGAGAGGGTTTGCGTTTTTGAAATTCATACTACATTAAATATGTCTTTATGGTGAAAAATGATTGTGCTTTGGAAAAATTATGCAACATCTATTGCTTTATGTTGTTACATTTGCGCTGAAAATTTATAAACAGGACGCTCTGATAAACTCCTGGCTTTTAGCGAAAATTCGCAATGAGGTTGGTTCAGTAAAGCTTTCCCACCCTTCTATTCCCCAGTTGACTCGACTACATTCATACCACTAATCACTTTTATTTCTTTTTAGGGCCTTGAAGACAGCTTGCAGAGCTCTCATCTCTGCGAGCTTCAACAGCGTTCTATGTCCTGACTTAGTTCCTATTCCTAAGTTAAATTAATCTTCTTCAAAAAAGATTGAAAAAAAACTTATGTGTATTTCTAGTTCTGGGGCCTGGTTGAACCTGTTTTGTATCATTGGATGTTTGGTTTGCCTCGATTCATCACTGGCCCAACGCCCAACTGATAGGTTAGCGTACAATAAAAATGGACAGAAACTGCTTGGGCAGTATGATTTCCAGGGGCATTTATGCTACTATCTTTCACATGCGGATCATTCTCCGGAGAACCCAAATCAACATAATTCTTGTGCGTCCGACAATCATACGGACAATACTGGAAGTACTTCTCGGCAAGTTGCCATCAAGCGTATAAGTCCTGCGGATAAATGCCTGTTTTTATACCGGGTAAATGTTCCTCCATATAGACAGAATTCTCCATTCAATCAGCCAGCCAGGCTCAACAACATAATGCACCGAGAGTACAGCCTTAATCTAAATTTCAGGTTGCTTGATTTACTGGTTTTGTGGTTGCCCGTTTGTTTAGGTATTATAGCACTTCTGGCCTATGGTATTTTCCAATCCCGCAAGGCATCAAGGCTACGGGAATACAATTTTCGCGCGCAAGTGGTATCTGATTTACACGATAATCTTAGTAGTCGGCTTTATGCCCTTAAAATACTGTCTGATCAGTTGACTACCCCTGACAAATGCCCCGAAAGGCAGGCACAACGCAGTGTTCGATTGAGTGAATTGGCCTTGGACTGTATGCAGGTTATCGGCAACATCATTTGGGCTTTTGACCCCAGCCACAACAATGTAGATACCCTCTTTGCCAAAGTCCAAAATTTTACTCAAAAGGCCATCAGTCCGCTTGTGCCTTTTGAGCTAAACATCCTAGATCGGAAACGCTGGCCGCATCAGGTCATCAATCCTCAAACCAACCACCTGGTGCTGATGATTTTTCAGGAACTTCTGACCAATATGATCAAGCATACCTCTTCAGAAAAGATTCAGGTCGACATCTTTTGGAAGGACTCGCGTCTGATCTTCAATATTCACAACTTTTTTTCAAAAACCCCAACTACCTCGATCTCCAAACCTGAGGATGCCGATGACCACTATGGGCTTGACAATATTTCGAGCCGCTTACTCAAAATTAAGGGTGAGTTGGATTTTAACCAGGACTCTAATTCTCAGCATGTTCATTTGGTTGTTCCTTTTTAAGCAGAATTGATTAGTTGATTATTTCCACCAAACTTATATCTCCTCGTTATGTACAATATTGCCATTATTGAAGATTGCCCGGTGTTGCGCAAGGAGTTTTCAGAATTTTTTCAATATTCTGAAAAGATCGACTGCGTGTTAGCTGTAGACACGGTCGAGAAATTTGTTAAATTTCACCGCGATTTTTTGAAAATCGATCTTGTTTTGCTGGATATTATCCTGTACGATAAGTCAGGCATAGACGGGATTCCGCTGATTCGACAGCGCATACCCGAATCAAAAATCATCATTTTTTCGGTGCTGGATGATGAAGAAGCACTTCTTCAGGCGCTAAGTTATGGGGTGACCGGATTCTTGAACAAAAACATCTCTCCGGCTGAACTGGAAACCAAACTGGTGTTTGCGTTGGAAAACAATGAAAATCCGCTGAGTCCGGTAGCCGCTCGTCATTTGGTGAACTATTTTCAGCCTACTGCAATAACCTCACAGTGGGATCTCAGTACCCAGGAACACAGCATCATGCGGATGATTGCGGATGGAATGAGCTATCAAGCCATAGCAGATTTATTGTCAATGAGTATCAATGGAGTACGATACCACGTGAAAAACATTTATAAACAATTGAAAATCAATAGTCGTCAACAGCTGAAACGCTTCCTCAATCAACGCAAGAGTCAAGAAAATTGAATGGTTTCTCGTTTTGGAGATACCACATGGATTCCCTAAAACGAAGAACAAAACCAGATTTCAACCCGTTCTGCTTTAGGTACAATGGGGTAATCCTCTAAGTTCAATTGTCAAACTTTTCATGTTTAAAGCTTGACAGATCTTCCTAGTGGCACTCCTGGGCTCCTCTAAACGGAAGAAGCCATTATTAAAGCAATGCTTCCAGGTCGGATCGGTAATGGCAGATTTGTGTAAGCTCAAAACAAGCAAGCGTTTTTCAGGGTCATGAATAGACTGGCCCAATGCACTGTGTGCAGATGAACAGATCTGTAGGGTATATGACGCTTACATATACTCTACAGATTCCTTGTTCTGTATATTTAGGATTTATCGTGCCAAGAACTACTTCTGCTGCTAATGCCCTTATTTCGTCGCGGTGATAATGCCTTGATCATCGAATAATCGCTTACTTATTGTAGCCATCTTGTTCAGTTGAAAACGAGATAATGCACGTATTTTTCACTAAGCTATTTTCACCAAAATAAAGTTTACCTCAACATTGCAGCGCTTGTCTCAAGTTGGCTGCTGATAGAAGACTGATAGACGGGCATCTGATTTGAACATATTCCTAACGGCGCTATTTTTCCTTTCAGCAGCACCCCGTAAAGAAGTGAGGCGCTGTTGAAAAGAAAATAGCTACTTTTATGGTCGGTGCTCCCAAGTGCTTCTGGCCGAAAATTTTTTTTCCCCTTTGTGCTAATTTTTTTCGTTAATCATTCACAATCACCTGTTCCTTCACCCAGGTCCCGGGTTCCAGTACAAAGTGAGACTCCGCCGAAACCCCGATTTTTTTCAGCAACAAATACCCCTTAAGCAAGAGCTGTTCGCGAATTGGCATCACCGGTGAAATCAGGAAAGCCGTATCCAGTAGCACAAAACGGAAGTCCGGCCCCACGTTGTGCTCTTGCAGAGTAGGGTAGTGGTTTTTCAATTGAATTTTGCCCTGTGCCGCCAATTCATTCACTGCTCGTGGGAAAAACTCACTGACATCCGGGTGGATTTTATAGCCCAGGTGAAAATCGAGCCGATAAATCAAACCCGCTTCCAACTCGGTGAACTTGTAATAATTGGTATACGGCTCATCCTCTTCTGAAAAGTGCAGGAGCCAGTACACATCCGCACGTTTGGGCTGGCCTTGGTAGATGGATTGTGGAATGGCTTCTTCGATCAGGTCTTTTTTGCGGGTTGAAGTCAGAAACACCAGATGAGAAGAGAACAAGGGAATCCCTTCATCCTGGCTTACCGCTCTAATGGTCGGCAATACCCGGGAAAGCATGATCACATTTCGCTTTTGTTTGGTGATGAGTTTGGCGTTGTAAACCGTAAACATCACGAGGAAGAACACCCCACCCAGAATCAGTGCAAATTCGGCACCATGCCCGATTTTTTGAATGTTGGCGCTGAAGAAAACCCCTTCAATGGCCAAAAACAGTAAAATGAGCAGGTAGATAGCTGGTTGGGGCATGGCCTTGCGGCTAGTCAGGTAGAAATACAAGAGTAAGGTAGTGGACAACATGGCAATGGTGATCGCGATGCCATAAGCCGCTTCCATGGCTGCTGACTTTTTAAAAAAGATTACCACAAATACACAGCCAGCAAACAACAACCAGTTCACAAAGGGGATGTACATCTGTGAACGGTGTTTGGAGGGGTGGTACACCACAATCCGAAACCAGGTTTTGATGCGCAATGCCTCATGTATCAGGGAGAAAGACCCCGTAATCAAAGCCTGACTGGCAATGATAGCTGCTATTGTGGAAATGGCCGATCCAAAAGGGACAAACCACTGGGGCATGATGCCCGCAAAGGGGTTGGCATGAAGCTTTTGGCCCAAATGATCCATCATCCAGGCCCCTTGGCCCAGGTAATTCAGCATCAGCGCTACTTTGACGAAAATCCATGAAATCTGAATGTTGCGTTTGCCTACGTGGCCCAAGTCCGAATACAACGCCTCCGCCCCGGTTACGCAAAGGAAAACAGCACCCACTACCCACCAGGCATTGTGGTGGTTCTGGAACAATTTGACCGCGTAATAAGGATTTAAGGCAAAAAATATTTCGGGATGCCCAACGATTGCGCCAACTCCCAACACAATCAGCATGGTAAACCAGATTAACATCAAAGGACCGAAAAACTTGCCAATGGTATCGGTTCCAAACTGCTGAAACATAAAAATGGCAATCAAAATGGCAATGACTCCAGGGACAATTGGTAGTGAGGGCAATGCCTTTTGGGCGACCTCCAACGATGAGGTCAACGAAATGGCCGGGGTAATCATCCCGTCGGCAATCAAGGCGGCACAACCAATCATGGCCACATAAATCGTCCACTTCGGCGCACGCCTACGGACAAGCGAATACAAGGCAAAAATACCACCTTCCCCGTTGTTGTCAGCATTTAGCGTAATGAAGATGTACTTAAAGGTAGCTTGTAAGGTAAGGGTCCAAAAGATCAGCGAAATCCCCCCGTAGATGAGCTCTTTTGTCAAAACATCATGACCAGCAATGGCATTAAAAACATAGAGAGGAGAGGTTCCGATATCGCCGTAAACAATGCCTAATGTTACGATAAGACTGGCAAAAGTTACTTTGTGTTGTTGTTCTTTCACGGGTTTTTCTACTTGGTTTACAAAATACTTTGTGAGTGAGGCAAAGGTAAACCAAATGAGATATTCACCTAAAAAATTGCTGGAAATAAAATAAAGGGTTGAGAGGAGTTGAGGCTACCGCAGCGACTTAGACAAGGACGTGTCTAAGTCGCTGCGGTAGCCTCAACCTCTCAACCTCTCAACTCAAAACTTAAACTTCCCCATAAACCTTAGGACGATTGCTCTTGGCAAAAGGCCGGATAATCAGCCGCAGCGCCCGGTCATAAGTCACGTAATTGTATACCCAACCCCAGAGGGTAGTAATTTTGTTGCGGAAGCCCACCAGATACATGATGTGAACGAACATCCACATCAACCAGGCGACGATGCCGTGAAAGGTTTGGCCCAAAAAGTTGACTACGGCTTTGTTGCGGCCAATGGTGGCCATGGTGCCTTTGTCAAAGTATTTAAAGGGTTTCCAATCCTGGCCTTTTTTTAGCCGAATCAGGTTAGCCCCCAATTGTTCTCCTTGTTGGATAGCTACCGGAGCCATCATAGGGTATCCACGAGGTGTTTCGGGCGTAATCATGGCCGCTGCATCGCCCAGTACGTACAGGCCATCGTAGCCCAAAACCCGGTTGAAAGCATCCACTTGTACCCGATTGCCACCTACAATTTTGTCACTGGAAATGCCTTCCGGAAACTGACCTTTCACGCCGGCTGCCCAAATCAGGGTTTCGGTAGGCAATTTGAAACCATCTTCAGTGATCAGCACCGCCCCATCGTAGAAGGATACTTTGGCATCCAAATTGACCTCTACATCCAAGGCTTGCAGGTCTTTTAAGGCCCGGGCACTGGCGCTTTCGCTCATGCCACCCAGGAGTTTAGGGCCTGCTTCGAGCAATACAATCCGCATGCGGCTCATGTCCAGATCGGGGTAGTCTTTTGGGAAGACGAATTTTTTCATTTCTCCCAGTGCACCCGCCAGTTCCACCCCGGTGGGGCCTCCACCAACGATGGCGATGTTGATCAAGGAATCCTGAGCCAGGCCATCGGGTATAACACTGGCCTTTTCAAAGTTTTGCAGAATAAAACTCCGCAAATTCAGGGCTTCCGGAACTGATTTCAGGCCCATCATGTGTTCTTCCTGTTGGGCAAAGCCAAAGAAATTTGTCTGGCTGCCAGTGGCTACCACCAAATGATCGTAGCTGATGTCACCGATATTGGTTTCTACTTTTTTCTGCTCAGGGACAATCCGCTCAACTTCGGCCATGCGAAAGGAGAGTTTAGGGTTGCCCTGGAATATTTTGCGGATGGGGTAAGCAATGCTGTCGGGTTCGAGGCCTCCCGTAGCCACCTGGTACAACAAAGGTTGGAAAGTATGGTAGTTGTTGCGGTCCAACATGACAACCTGGAATTGTTGCTTGCGCAGCTTTTTTGCCAGTGCCAATCCTGCAAAACCGCCACCAACGATGACTACTCTGGGGTGGTCGGGGATGATGGGAAGGTTAGCGTCCATATGATGATGTTTTCTTTGTTTGGATTTAAAACTAAGTCAAAGGTAGGCCAAATGCTCGTACAAGTCAACCAATATTTTCAATATTTTCAATTTGAATTGAAAATAGATTGAATCAACGGATTTTGACTAAAACTGTACAATTCTGTTGCTTTCACGCCCAAACCAACCAACTTATATTGCTCCATCGACGCTAAAATGGATATAACAGATTGTACCAAGCAGAAAAATTTTACTATTATTGTTTTATTTGGCGAATTGACAAACCAATTTGATTCTATTTTTGTTAGCTACCTGATAATTGATTTTCTCATCCAAATTGGCGTAACTTGAATACTTCGAACTTCAATTGAACCAACAGCCCAAATTTGGGTTTTGTTACTTCGATTGACAAGAACGTCAAAATGCACGAAAAAAAATCACACGCCAATATGGTGACTACCGACAACTCTATCGACCTTATCTTGAGCAACAAGGCTCAATCCATGGGCGATAACCACATCAGTACCGGAATAGAAACCCCTTTGCGCCCCGATGCCTTTGAGTTGAACGATAAGGAAAAGATGGAGATCATTGCTCACCACTTTGCGGCGATCATGGATACCCTCGGCTTGGATTTGAATGACGATAGTTTGCAGGATACCCCCAAGCGGGTAGCCAAAATGTTCGTTCAGGAAATTTTCCAGGGTCTGAATCCGGACAACAAACCCGAAATCTCTGCCTTTGACAATAGCTACGACTACAGCCGGATGTTGGTGGAAAAAAACATCACCGTCAAAACATTTTGCGAACACCACTTTTTGCCAATTGTTGGAAAAGCCCATATCGGTTATGTTTCCAACGGCAAAGTGATTGGTTTGTCCAAATTGAACCGCATTGTCGACTATTATGCCCGTCGCCCGCAGGTACAGGAGCGCATGACCAAACAAATTTTGCTGGCATTGCAAGATGCTTTGGATACCCAGGACGTGATCATCGTAGTGGATGCCAAACACATGTGTGTCAGCCACCGTGGGATTCAACACGATGAAAGTACCACCCTTACGCTGGAATACAGCGGCTGCTTCGAAAACCCGGAAACGCGCCGGGAATTTCTCGACTGTCTGAAATAAATTTTCTGACAATAGGGTGATAAAAAAATAAGTGCTCATTTTCGGATCAGGAAAAATGAGCACTTATTTTTTTATCACCTCACTGCTATTGCTTTTTGTTTATTTTTGCCCGCATGATTACTGCAAAGCAAATTAAAAAATCATACGGCAAATTACAGGTGCTCAAAGGCGTTGACCTGAGTGTGCAACGTGGAGAGGTAGTGAGTATCGTGGGGAAATCGGGTGCAGGCAAAAGCACCTTGCTGCACATTCTGGGTACCCTGGACAATGCCGACAGTGGTCAGATTCTGATTGCTGACGAAGAGGTCTCAAAATTGGATGCCAAAAGGCTGGCTGATTTCCGCAGCAGAAGCCTGGGATTTATTTTCCAATTCCACCATTTATTGCCCGAATTCACGGCGCTGGAAAACGTTTGTATTCCAGCCTACATCAACCGCACACCTGATGCAGTGGCTAAAAAACGGGCTTTGGAATTGTTGGACTATCTAGGCCTAGCTGCTCGAACTACCCACAAACCCGCTCAACTTTCGGGAGGGGAACAACAAAGGGTGGCTGTAGCCCGGGCTTTGATGAACCAGCCTGCGGTTATTTTTGCGGACGAACCTACCGGAAACCTCGACTCGGCTTCTTCCCAGGAACTCCACCAGCTGATTTTTAACCTGCGCAAAGATTTTCAACAAACCTTCATCATCGTTACCCACAACGAAGAGCTGGCGAAGATGAGTGATCGGCGTTTGGAAATGAAGGATGGATTGCTTCTGAGTTGAGAGGTTGAGGAGTTGAGAAGTTTAGGCTACCGCAGTGACTAAGGCGCAGGCTCCTCTCAACTCCTCAACTCCTCAACTCCTCAACCTTAAATTCATGGATCAAGAAACAAAAGAACTCTATACCGTACGCATGCTCGGCCTCAAGTTGCCTACTGACCCACGATGGGTCAATCTGGCGGAAATGGACCTGGCGGAAATTCTGACCGATCACGCTTATTGTGAACAAAAGGCGGCAACTTCATGCATTTCCCTGATTCAGGCTTATCCTGACAAGGAGGAACTGGTACGAGAAGTAGCTCCCATCGTGACCGAAGAATGGGGCCATTTTCGCATGGTGCTGAGTGAACTGGACAAACGTGGCCTCAAATTGGGCCGCCAACGCAAAGACGAATACGTCAATGAATTATTGGCCTTTCAGAAAAAGAGTGGCTCTCGGGAAGAACGTTTGTTGGAAAAACTTTTGATCTGTGCCTTGATCGAAGCGCGGAGTTGTGAACGCTTCCGGCTATTGTCTTTGCACATCGGCGATGAAAAACTGCGCGATTTTTACTATAAATTTATGGTGTCGGAAGCAGGGCATTACCGCCTGTTCATCGATTTGGCCAAATTGTACAACGATGAAGAAGTGGTAAAGGCGCGTTGGCAGGAATACCTGCACAAAGAGGCCGAAATTATGGATGGATTGGAGCTAAGGGGGGATCGGATGCACTAAATACAAGTTTATGTTCAAGAAAAACACCTTTACATCCTACTTTGCCTGGTTTTCCTTGCTGTTCTTTCTGGGCAATACACCCTGGGTGCAGCCAAAGCAGGTGGAAAAAACAGCGACCCAACCCAATATCCTGATCATCTTCTCCGACGATCACGCCCTCAATGCCATCAGTGCCTACGGCAGCCCCTACATCAAAACCCCCAATATTGACCGAATTGGCAAGGAAGGGGCCATTTTCCAGCACATGTTTTGCACCAACTCCCTGTGTGCACCCAGTCGGGCAGCCTTGCTCACTGGTAAATTGAGTCACATCAACGGCCACCGCGACAACCTCTCCCGTTTCAATGCCGGGCAGGATATGTTCCCCAAACGACTCCAGGCCATTGGCTACCAAACCAGCTGGATCGGGAAATGGCACCTCGAAGCAACCCCGCAATACTTCGATTATTGGACCGTTCTGCCGGGCCAGGGCCAATATTACAACCCCGATTTTATCGAAATGGATGGCCAAACCCGCCGCTACGAGGGCTATGCGACCACCATTACCACCGATAAGGCGATCCACTGGTTGGACAAAGACCGCGATAAAAACAAACCTTTTTGTATGGTGGTGGGGCAAAAAGCACCGCACCGAAATTGGTTGCCCGATACCATGGATTTCCACGCTTTTGATGGCGTGAAATTCAAAATGCCACCCACCTTTTATGATGATTATGCTGGCAGGGTTGCTGCCGGAAAGCAGGAAATGAATGTATACCGGGACCTGCGCATCCTGGAAGACCTCAAGGTCGATTATGACCTCAAACGGATGACTGATGCTCAACGCCGCGCCTGGCAGGCTTATTACCAGCCCATGTCGGAGGATTTTAAACGGCAGAATCTCAGCGGTAAAGCGCTGGATGAATGGAAGTTCCAGCGCTACATGAATGATTATTTGGGATGTGTCATTTCCCTGGATCGCAACATTGGTCGGTTACTCAATTACCTGGATGAGCAAAAACTGAGTGAAAATACGGTGGTGATCTATGCTTCTGATCAGGGTTTTTACCTGGGAGAACACGGCTGGTTCGACAAACGCTTCATGTACGAAGAGTCCGAACACATGCCTTTTTTGATGCGTTACCCTAAATTGATCAAGCCGGGAACGAGGGTGAATGAGTTGTTGATGGGTATAGATTTTGCACCTACCTTTTTGGATTTGGCTGGTGCCGAGATTCCTACTGACATCCAGGGCAAATCCATCTTGCCCTTGCTGCGCAAAAAACGCAGTAAAGACTGGCGGCAACAAGTGTACTACCACTACTATGAAAAGGCGGAGCACAATGTGATGAAACATTTTGGCATCCGGACCAAACGCTACAAACTGATTCGTTTTTATGGGGAAGGGGATTTTTGGGAGTTGTTCGATTTACAAAAAGATCCACAGGAGATGCGGAATGTGTACACAGATCCAGCCAACCAAGCCCTGATAGTAGAACTGAAGCGGCAGTTGAAAGAAATGGCCGCTGGGTATCAGGATGTGGAGGCGCTGGAAATCATGAAATAGGCTATATACAGTCGCTCATCGAAGGGAATCGAAGAATTATCCATCATTTGTGCAATTAGAGGTACAAAGTAATTACATTTGCAGCGATTTTTACACCGCACTTACTTAACTGAGACAAACGCTGTCTCTAAGGATTTTGTAATCTGTACGTTTGAAACATGGATAGAAATAACATCATCGGGATAGCCCTGATTTTCATTCTTTTTTTGGCATGGCAATATTTCCTGACTCCTTCAAAAGCGCAGATTGCCGCGCAGAAGCGCACCCAGGATTCCATCGCCAGAGTAGAACGACTCCGCGACAGTTTGACCATCGTTAAGAAGCAGGAAGCAAAGAAAAAACTGGAAGCCGCCGCCGAAGTGCCTGATACCCAGCGTACCAAAATTTTAGGTGGCCAATTCGGCGCTTTTGCTACTGCTGCCGTTGGCAAAGAGGAAACAACTGTGCTGGAAAACGAACTCATCAAGGTTACCTTCAGCAATAAAGGTGGATACATCAAGGATGTTTTGTTGAAAAAACACTTCAAGATGGTGCACGGCAAGGATCGCAAAGACCGCAAAATCCCCTTGCATTTGTTGGAAGACAGCAAAAACCGCTTTGAGTACACCCTACCCGTACAAGGCCTGCGCAATGGCGTCAACACAGCGGACTTGTACTTTACCCCTGAAAAAGACGGGAATTCAGTTACGTTCCGGGCAGATGCTGGCAATGGCCAATATTTTGCACAGACCTATACCCTGACTGCCAATTCCTACAAACTGGACTACGCGCTGGATTTCAAAGGTATGGATAAGGTGTTCGCCACCAATGCCAAGACTATTGAACTGAAATGGGTGAATTACCTGGATAAGATTGAAAAATCCACCCAGTACGAACGCCAGTATTCCACCCTGAATTTCAAACCAGTGGATGCTCGCGCCGGACGTTGCTCGCCGACCAAACAGTATTCCGAAAAAGACGCAGAAGGTGCCCCCATTCAGTGGCTTGCGAATACCAATCAGTTCTTCAACAGCTCGCTGATGTCGGAAAAAGGCTTTGCTAGCGCAAAAATGAGCAGCAAAAACCTGGCTGAAGAATCAGAAGACTTGAAGGAATTGAGCAGCACCATCCAGATTCCATTCGGTGGGGGGAGCAATGAGCAGTTCGCCATGCATTTTTACATCGGCCCTAACGAATTTGACCGCTTGCACGATATGGGCTATAGCATGTCTGACATTGTACCATTCGGTCAGAACATCATGGGTACGATCAACCGTTGGGTGATTCGGCCACTGTTTAGTTTCCTTACCGGCTTGTTCAGCAGCAAAGGTATTGTCATTTTGATGTTGACACTGCTGGTTAAGCTCTTATTGTATCCGCTGACTTACCGCATGATTTACTCTCAGTCAAAAATGACGGCCCTGAAGCCCGAAATTGACCGCCTGAAAGAACGCCATGGAGATGATCAGCAAAAGGTACAAATGGAGACCATGAAGATGTACCGCGAATTTGGGGTCAACCCCTTGGGTGCTTGTTTCCCGATGTTGTTGCAATTGCCCATCTGGTTTGCCTTGTACCGCTTCTTCCCGGCATCCATCGAGTTCCGCCAGGCGAACTTCCTGTGGGCAGGCGACTTGTCTTCCTACGACGAGTTTTTCCAACTCCCTTTCAGCATTCCTTTTGGATTTGGCGATCACATCAGTTTGTTTGCACTCTTGTGGGTGTTGTCTACTTTGCTTTATACCTGGTACAATTCCAAAAACATGGACTTTTCAGCTCAGCCAGCCATGTTGTACATGCAATACATCATGCCAGTAATGTTCATGGGCTTTTTCAATAGTTCTGCCTCTGGTTTGTCGGCCTACATGCTTTTTAGTAACTTGCTGAACATTGGGCAAACCCTGGCCACCAAGTACTTCCTCATTGATGAGAAAAAGATCAAAGCTGGCATGGATGCTTACCGCAAAAAGCCCAAGAAAAAAAGTGGCTTTGGTGAACGAATGGAAACCATGCTGAAAGAGCAACAGAAAATGGCTGAAGAAAAAGCCAAACAAGGAAAGCGCAAATAATTTTTAGTTGAGAAGTTGAGGAGTTGAGATCGGCCACTGAGCGAAGTCGAAGTGTAATCTCAACTTCTCAACTTCTCAACTCTTCAACAAAAATACAACACATGTTACTTTTACAAGCAGCAACCGGAGCATCAGGAGCAGGTTACATCAACCTACTTTTTATCGGTTCCATGTTTTTGATCATGTACTTGTTCATGATCCGCCCACAGCAGAAAAAACAACGCGAACAAGCCAACTTTGGCAAAAACTTGTCCAAAAACGACGAAGTAGTAACCAATAGTGGGATGCTTGGCCGCATTAGCAAAATCGAAGACGACGTGATTACCCTGGAGGTAGGCACCAAAGTATATGTTCGGGTATTGCGCAATGCTATTTCAAAGGAATTGACCGACGCCGTTTATGGAGCAGGCAAAAAGCCACAAGTGGTTACGACTACCGAAGAATAACCTGATCCCTCGGGCACGGGAAGACCGGGCTATTCTGATGCAGTGCATTGGAATAGCCCTCATTTTTTGGATAGGTGTCCGTATGTCCCAGACTTATGTGGCGACAAAAAAAATCGAACTTCATTTTTTACTTCCCCCTGATCAGGCTTTTCACAAGGCTCCTCCGCGCAACATGTCCATTCAAACCAAAGGCCAGGGTTGGGATATGTTGTATGATTTTTTATTGGGCGCAAAAATCCACCTCACTTACGATCTTACCAAACGCAGCAGTATTCGTTTAGATGAAAAAAGGCTGCTAAATGACATTCGGGAACGTACAAATGCGGAGGATTTAACTTTTTCCAACCTTACTCATACCGATATTCGGATCAGTCTGGAGCCCAAAATGCAAAAATGGGTACCCATCCGGCCTATTCCAGATTTAAGTTATTTATCTGGATATTACCTCTCCGGCAATTTAAAAATAGATCCAGATACTGTCAAAATCTCCGGACCAGTGTCCAAAATTGCTCCAACCTATGAATGGCCAACCACTAAACTTACCTTAGTCGATCTAAAGGACGATTACGAAGGGTACCTGGCCCTTAAAACTCCGGCTCCGGAAATCAACTTAAACCTTCAGCGGGTTAAGGTCAATGTGCCTGTAGAGCAGGTGACGGAAAAAACCTTGTTCGTTAAAATTCACGTGAAGAATGCAGATCGCGAGTACCGCTTGTTTCCCAGCCAGGTACGTCTGACTTGTAATGTCGGTTTGAGTCATTTTAACTCACTCAATTCAGCGGATTTTAGAGCCGAGGTAGATCTCTCGGACGCGGCCATTCAAGCTGGAAACACCGTTCCGGTGATGGTGAACCTACAACCAACCATTGTAAGCAATGTGCGTTTTGTTCCCAAGGTGGTGGAGTACTACGCGATAAAAAAGGAGATCAATTGAGGTGACTTGGGTCCTTTTTAAATTCTTCGATCAATTCAGCTTCTACTTCTGCGTCAAGTTCAATAATGGCATCCTCTTCCTTCAATTTTTTAAACACGCCCCGAATTTGTGATGGCAAGAGGCTGACCTTGTGACCCAACCAGGACTCTAAAGTAACCGCCAAAACCACATACCCTTCGGTGACTCCAGGGAGTGGAACGGCAATACACATAAAAAACGGCAAAAATTTAGGCAAATCTTTGAGTTGCTCCCGCGCTTGTTGTAATTCTTCAGCGGTAGGCCCATCTTTAGATCTGGAACGAATGATTTTACCCCTTCCATGTTTTACGAAAGTTTTGACCATTTGTTTGGTCTCGACACCTTCCATCCAGAAGGCCCAGAGCATCATTTTGGGGAAACGGGCAATTTTGCGTAATCTCATAGGAAATAGAGGTATGGTGTGAATGAGGGGTAACACAAAATTACGGTAAAAAGGTTCCCGCTGCAATTAAATCGACTACGGCAACCACAAATCCGATGTAGGGGCGACCCTATATGGTCGCCCTTTACTGTCGGAAATAGGGGCGACCACGCAGGGTCGCCCCTACCTGGTTATTTGTTCCCTGCGCTTTCTTTTTCTTTTTTGTTCATCTCGATGATCTTATCCATCACATCTTCCAGCTGATCGGCGGGAACCTGCTTGGAAATGATCTCTTTTTTGCTGTCCAGAATGTACATCTGTGGCGTGGTTTCTACATTGTACTGGACATAATAACGCCCGGTTGGGTCAAAGGCATTGTACCAGCCGGTGAGGCCATTTTCCTGGATGTATTTGAGGCATTCAGGCTGATCCTGGGCGGGTTTCACACAAATGGCCACCAGGGTGATGCCTTTGTCCTTGAATTTTTCAAAGAATTTTTTCATCGCAGGCATCGACTCTTTGCAGTGCCCACAATCGTAGCGCCAGAAGTAAAGCAGCGTGTATTCCGACTTGACCTGGCTCAACATGGTACGAGCGCCGTTGCGTTCCAGTACAATGTCGGGTGCTGTTTTGCCAATCAGAAGGGGCTTGAGCTTTTTAGCATTGTCCACAATTTTTTTCACCTGGTCCTGGTTGGCCCAATTGGCTTGGCCCGTGGCGTAATATTTTTCGGCCATGTGTACGTATACTGCGTCCATACCCACAAATTTGGAAGCCGCGAAGCTGTTCAAAAAGTGGATCAGGTAAAACTTAAATGCCTCATCAGCAGGACGCAGACGTTGCAACACGGTGTCAATGGCCACGCTGATTGAATCGGGGTGTTGTACACTGAGTTTATTGACAAAATAATCCAGGCGTTGGAACAAAAATGGAGTGCGCAGCATCCGATTATCCCCCAGATTGATGTTGTCAAAAAAGTGTTTGCGGGTCCACAACCACAGCTGGCGATTTTTTTCCTCTTCGGGTAAGTTGTCAAAGGTTTTGGGGGGCTCAGCATTGATATTGGCATTGATAATGGCTGCGGCCAGGGTGCCTTTGAACTTTACGACATAGTCTTTTTGGTATTTCTCCACATCCTGATTCAGCTTGTCCATTTTTTTCTGGGCAGCCTCTTTTGCCGTGGGATTGTCTTTTGCCGCTTCAATTTCTTTACCCAAGGCTTCGGCTTCAGGGCGTTTGCCATTCAGGTAATTGACGTAGTCGTAGAACAAGGTGTTTTCCTTGCTGCCCTCAAACTTGACGTTTTCGCCAGGTTTGTCTTTGGTGGTGCGCACAAAAAAAGACTGTTCTTTATCGGTCAACAAGATTTGGAAAAAATCGTTGTTGGGAGGCAATACCACGATGTACATCCCCCCTTTGAGGGCTTCAGCGCCGCTGAACACAAACTCTCCTTTGGCGTCCACCAAAGCGGTGTCCATGACGTATTGTTTGTCGCCCATGTAGTAGCCCAGGTAGAGTTGTTTTTCGGTGAAGCCATCAATTTTTACCCGGATTTGGTAAGCGTTTTTAGCCGTTGTCTGCGCAAAAGCACTTGTGATCAAAAGGCTGGCAAAAAGTGAAAGAAAGTATTTTTTCATCTTGTCTATGAATTAATGCAGTTCAAACAATGTGATGAGATAAAGGGTTTTATGCAGTGTTTACAACTTGCTTTTTTTACGGGTTTCAATGATTTGGTTGACCACTTCCTCCATTTTTTCATCCACAATTTGTTTGCCGATGATGACTTTGTTGCGGTCCATCAAATAGACTTGCGGAGTTGATTCCACGTTGTAAGTTTTGATGTAGGCCAATTTGGGATCATAAACGTGTAGCCAGGAGCCCAAACCATTTTCATCCACGTACTTCCAACAAGCCGGGATTTCATTTTCAGTAACGTGACAAAGCGCTACCAGTTTTACCCCCTTGCTTTTGAAATTTTCATTGAACTTTTTCCAGTAAGGCACCGAATGTTTGCAATGTCCACAATCGTAGGCCCAAATAACCAGCAAAGTATATTCCGATTCCAGATCGTGTAGGTTAAAGGTTTTGCCCTGGCGATCCTTCAAGGTCAGATTGGGAGCCACTTTACCAATCAACAAGGGTTTTTGTTTGTGGGCCATTTGGATCAACTTGTTCTGTTGCTCCACACTTGCCAATTTCACCTGTCCTGTTTCCAGGTAAGTTTCCACCAGGTGCACAAACACGGCATCCATCCCCATCACCTTGGGTTGTAAATACTGCCGCAGCAACAGCACCGTGTAATATTCAAAAGCTTCGGGATTGGGCCGCAATTGGTTCAATACATAATCTATACCCACTTTCAACGAATCGGGGTGCTGGAACAGCAACTCGTTGACATAGGTAGTAATGGCCTGGTAGTAATGCGGGGTGCGCAAGAGCCGAAACTCCTGCAAAGGCACATTGTCAAAACAGTGCTTGCGAGCGTAGTACCAGGTTTTGTACATTTTCTCCTGATCGGTACCCGTAAAATTGGGGTAACGAATGGGCAAACTGGCTTTGATGACCAGAGCAGTGTAAGTACTGCGGTTTTCGCTTAAAAATCGTTGTAAGTAGTTTTGCACCGTTGAATCGGCCTTGAGCAAGTCCTGTTTGAGTTTTTCCTTTTTGGGGCCTTCCGGGCTGCGTTTGTACTGTGCGCGGAGGGTATCTAGTTTGGGGTTGCTTTCACTGACGTAATGGATGTAACTTTGAAACAACTCATTCTCTTTGGAGCCAACAAATTTCAAGCTTTCAAATGGACTATCCTTTTTGGTGAAGACACTGAATTGTTGCTCTTTTTCCGAAACAATGATGTCGATGCCCACATTACTGGGCATCATGACCAGGGTATAAATGCCAGGAGTTAATGGAGTAGCCCCACTGAAGGTGTAAGACCCATCGGTTCCCATCTTTACTGTGTCCTTGATGTATTGTTGATTCCCAAAATAGTAGGTCAAGGTTAGTTTTCGTTCCCGATAGCCATCAATTTTCACCTTGATGTTGTAACCAGCACTGGCGAATACACTCAGCGTGTGAAAACAAAAAAGGACCAGCGTAGTAAATGCTATTTTCATGGATAAAGATTGCTTTTGGGACGAAGGTATAAATCCCTGGTAACATCACCGGAAGCACAAAATTCGCAACTCTTTTGTAATTGCTTCCAATTGCCGTCAAAATTAACGAGCGCTTAACAGAATTAAGTGTGGAAAGCAGATTAAGAAGGCATTTTCAAGGTGACTTTGGCCCCCGCTTCCAGGGTATTTTCGAACTGCAATTCGATTCCCAACTTTTGGGCAAAATCGTGCACCACCTGTAAGCCAAATCCACTCAGAAACATTTCCTTTTGTGGCGCCATCGAACCACTTAGGATGTTGGGGGGAAAGCCAGGGCCATTGTCGGTGATGCTCAAATATTTGTGTCGTCCCTCGCTCCAGGCTTTCCAGGTGATTTTGCCGTCGCTTTGGTTCTTCAGCGCCTTGCTGGCATTGGAGCTCAGGTTTTGGAGCACAATCCAGAGGTAATTGGGGTCAGCATGAAGGGTGAAACCAACAGGGCAATCAAATGCCCACCGAATTTTATCCTGGGTTGAAAAATTGAGCGACAAACGTTGAAATAGATCATTCACCGGTACTTCTTGCAGTTCCACACTGGCTTGATTCATTTGTTCTTTGCTCCAAAGCAACATGTTTTCCAGGTTTTCCAGGAGCACTTCGGTATTGCTGGTGATTCTGGCCTGATTCTCGCTGGCCATTTCCGGGGTTAACAAGTCCGGCGCATTTTTTTGCAGGTGCAACAAACTGATCAAGTTGCTTAGTGGATGCCGCAAATCGTGGCTCAATACGGCCAACAATTGGGCTTTTTGTCGATTGGCCAGATCGAGCGATTGGTTGAGTTCCTGGAGTTTTTGATTGGATTTGCGCCGAATCTGGCTTACCCGATAAAACAAAAAGGCAATCAGCACCAGCAAAAGACTCCCTAGTGCAAAAGCCCACTGTACCTTTCTTTGATTGCTGATGGTGAGTTTTTGAATGGCAATTTCAGCGTCTTTTTTTTCCAGAAAAAAATTGCTTTCCGCTTCGGCCAGTTTGTTTTTGCTCTCCTGGGAATAAATGGAGTCGTGCTGGGCATGATAATCATACATGGCCTGAAAAGCCGCGGCGTAGTTGCCTTTGGCTGCTTCCAGTTCCGCTTTTAAACCCAATAAAAAATGTTGGTTGCTCTCGTCTTTTGCCGCAGTTGCCAGCTCAGTCGCTCTATTAAGATAATGCGTAGCCTGTTCCAAGGCCTGTTTTTTGCTGGTTTTGTTGAATTTTGCACTGTCCAGAAAGGACCAGCCAATATTGCCCAAATTGGTAATGGACAACTTATATGCGGGGTAGGTCTGATCCCAAATAGCCTGGGCATTGAGCTGTAACCTAAGCCTTGCTTTCAATTGTTTCACCAACAGAGCCTGATTTTGGTAAACCTCGGCTATTTTGATTGCTGCGTCAATGGATTGAAAAACCTTCAGGGCTTTTTGGTAGTAACGAATGGCTTGTAGGGTATCTGCTTTAAGGTGAAATTGATTGGCTATGCCGGAATAGGCTGTGGCGACGCCCAGCGTGTCACCAATTTCACGATACAATGCCAAGGCTTTCCAGGAGTATTGTAGTGATTTGTCAAAATGTTTTTGGTCAAAATAAACGGTTGAAATATTGTTGTAAATCACGGGCACTAAAGTCGTTAGCCCTGATTTTTCAGCTGTTTTTAACGCAATCAAATATTCATTCAATGCTTTACTGTATTGGCCTTGCCTCAAATAAAGGGTGCCCAGGGTAATTTGACAACTGGCAAGGTTAAATTGGTCCTCATTTTTTTGATGGATTTTCAATTCTGCGATCAAATAAGGCTTTGCCTTGGCGTAAGCCCCTTGGTCGCTATAAATTCTTCCAATCAGCCCATTCAATACCCCAATTCCTTTTGCCCAAGCCATTTTGTTTACGTGCTTCAAGCCCAAATTGGCATAATGCAGGGCTTTGTCTGGTTGGTCAACTGATTCATCCACAATGGCTTTGTACAAACGTGCGCGAGCCGTGTCCTCGGTTGTTTTGGGGAGAAGTTGGATCAGGGAATCCACAACTGATTGCCCTTGAGCCTGGACATTTTGAATAAACCCGAGAAAAAACAAACACAAGAACAGTAGATTTTTCGGCATCATAGGCAAGTGGAGTTTGGTCATTGCAAGGACAGATTTTGCTTGTATTTCCTGCCGATGGGAAGCGAAATGCCTCGTACCACGATTTCCGAAGCGCTTATTTTTTCAATAAAAAACTTCTGAATCGCATAGCTGCGGTGAATGCGGGTGAAATGACCAAACTCGGGCATCGACAACATAGTGCCAAGGGTAGACAATACGCAGTGGTTTTTCTGGGTTGTCACTATTTTGGTGTAATCACCCAAGGCCTCCAGGTACAATACATCCTTAAAGTTGATGCGCTGCTGTTCGTGGCCTTCTTTGATGAAAAAACTTTCCGAGCCGATAAACTGGTCGAACAAGCCCGATTTTTCCTTCAGGGTAAAATGTTCCTGCAAACGCAGCACGCAACGCTCAAAACGTTCCGATTTGAGCGGCTTTACCAAAAAGTCAAAAGCGGAGCTTTCGTAACTGTCCAGCGCATATTCAGGGTGGGCGGTGATAAAAACACAGAGCGGCTTAGGGTCGAGGCTTTGCCAAAATTCCAGGCCGGATTGTTCAGGCATGTCGATGTCCAAAAAAAGGACTTCAACCTGTTTTTTCTGCAAAAACTGAGCCGCCTCCAGGCTGGAAGAAAAGGTACCCAGCAAATCCAAAAAGGGCACCTTCCGTACCATCGATACATTCATCAGTAAATCAACAGTGTCGTCATCAACAATGATACAAGTGTGTTTGAGCATGTTTCTCTTTAGGTTTTCCCATTTGTGATGCCAGGTTAGCAACGCTTACAAAAGTAACCATCCGAGTTCGCTTTTGCTGTCGTTTACCGATAAAAAAAGTAGTTCACCGAGTGGAACTTGAACAAGGGGCAACATCCCGCTACATTTGAAGCATCAGTTAACGCATTTAAATGGATTACGATGAATCGCCGCGCTTTTTTATACACCAGTCTGCTATCTTTTCCAGCTTTTGCTACCGCCAGTGAAGCCTGGTTTAATGCCTCGCCTCAAAAAGCACTGGTGATCAAAGCAAAGGCAAGTCGTTTCAATAAACCTACACCTTTTCAGGGGAAAAACCCCAATGATTTGAAGTTGTCCTCCAAAGACAGCAAAGGCAAGTTGTCCACCTTTGATTACGTAGGAGTGGAAAAAGTGGGACCGAGTTACCATTCACACCTGTTCCAGGACGAGATGTTCTTTGTCGTGGAAGGAGAATATGTATTCCAAGTTGGAGCGGAAAAAACCTTGTTGAAGACTGGAGACTTGATCTTTTTGCCCCGCACCATACCCCATACCTGGGTGCAGACCTCGGATCGGGGGCAAATGTTCTACTTTTTACAGCCTGCGGGCAAGATGGAGGAATTTTTTCTGCAATTGACCAAATGGGACGGCAAAGCCACTAAAGCCCAGTACGAAAAATTGGGCAAGGACTGTGGCATTCAGAACCATGGGCCATCTATTTCCGCTACTGATCAGCACACGCTGGTAGATCAGCCTAAAAATGGTTTTGTGGTGAGAGCTGGCAACAGCCGCTTCAACGAAAGAACCCTTATCGATGGCGTAAATGCGAATGACATCAAGGTTTCTGGCAAAGACACTTCCAACGAGCTCTCCATTTTTGAATACCATGGAGTGACCAAAGGAGGCCCACCCTTGCATGTTCATCCCCATCAGGATGAAGTGTTTTACGTAACCGATGGTCGGTATATGTTTCAGTGTGGCGACGAAAAATTTGAACTGCAGAAAGGCGACATGATTTTTTTGCCCCGATCAGTGCCCCACACTTTTGCCCAACTTTCAGCCACCGGAAAATTGCTCTTCTTTTTCACACCTGCAGGCAAAATGGAAGATTTTTTCCGGGCAGTTGGTGGAAATAAAGCCTTACCTGCCGGAACGGATCCTTTTGCTGCGCATGACATGAAAGTTGTGGGTGACCCACTAAAGTTTTGAATCATCATTTAACACTTAAACCTTAATGAGATATGAAAAATCGATTTCCTGCACTACTGCTTGTATTGGCTTGTAGCTTTGTTTTCAGTTCTGCCTTTATGTGCAGCAAAGAGGACAATGCAATCGCTCCGGTTAAACCAGAATTCACCTCCTTAATCGGGTATTGGAAGCTAAAAAGTGGTGCTTCCTTCGGCATCAACGAAAAGGGTGAAAAGAAAAAAACTGCAACCATGAAAGAAGGCACAGTTGCCTACGAGTTCTTTGCGGATGGTACTTTCATTAGCCATGCGTTGGTTGGAAAGCTTTCATCCGAAAAAGGCAACTGGAAACTAGAAGTCAAAAAATTGGATGGCAAGGACATTGAAGAGGGCGTTTTGGCACTCACCTCGCCTGCGCTCAAAGAAGCTGCTGGACAGGTATTTATAGACAAGGATGGTTGGATGCGACATCAAATCACTTCGATCAATTCCTCTGCCGCCGACGGAAAAGCGCACATCTACCTCAGTTCCAAACGCGTTGAGAGTTATCCCTACAAGGAGGCTTGGGTGGAGACAATATATGAAAAGCAATAGGCTTTTAAATAAAAACCAATCCAATAACCTTAATCCCTAAACATGAAACCTATTCTGCTTTTTTTGCTTTTTTCATTGCCTCTGCCCCTCTCTGCTGCAACTTTTTATGTAGCGACAACAGGCAATGACAACAACCCTGGCACTTTGGCTGCCCCTTTCAAATCCTTGACCAAAGCCATTGCTGCAGCATCCCCTGGGAGCATCATTGAACTACGCGGAGGCAAATACACTTCCAACGAAATCCGCATCAACAAAAGTAACCTGACCATTCGCTCTTATGCCAATGAATGGGCCATCATCACGGCGGTAACCAATGTGGAAGACATCAGCTCCTGCCTTTGGTACAACGAACCTGAAATCGATGGTGGCACTCTCGAACGCCTGGAAATTGTAGGTGGTTACTACTACGGTCTTAAATTCGAAAGCAATTGGGATTGGGACAATTCCGTACCCTTTTCCAAACGCCGGGGTACCAGCAACATCACCGTGCGCAACTGCATCATCCACGATACCGGGCGGGATGCCATCAAACTTACCCCGGCTTGCAAGGGCATCAAAATCCTCAATTGCGAAATTTACAACAGCGGCAAAGGCCCAGGTGCCCAATTGGACTTCAACGCCGAAGGCATCGACAATGTCAACGCCCCCGATATGCTGGTCAAGGGTTGTAAAATTCATGACATCGCCACCACGGGTATTTACGCCAAGGGCGGCGCCCGCAATTGCCGCATCGAAGGCAACACCATCACCAACTGTGGGGAAGGAGGAATTTACCTGGGTTTTTACACCGACGCTGAGTGGTTCGATACCCAATCCAATCCCGACTATTACGAAAACCTCGACGGCATAGTGATCAACAACCTGATCATGAACACCAAGCACGCCGGAATCGGCTTATGGGGGGCCAAAAATGCCCAGGTTTACCACAATACGGTCGTCAATACCGGGCAAGATGAAATGGCCACCCTCTTTTTTAATGTTGGAGATGTATGGCTGAGTGATACGAAATCGGCTCATCCAGGTAACATCAACGCCAAAATCCAGAACAACCTTTTTGTACAAACTTCCACCCAAAACCTGCCTATGTTCCGCATCCGGGACAATGCGGGCTCAAAAACCAACGTCATCGACAACAATGTATATTTCCGCAATGCCAGCAAACCTGTCTTTATCAATGACGCGATTACCTGGGAAGACCTGACCCTGGCTCAATGGAAAACCCAAAACGGAACGGATCAAAAGAGCCTGGAACTGGACCCCAAGATTGACGCCAAAGGCCGCTTGATTGCGGGCAGCCCTTGTATTGGCAAAGCCATTCCAATCCCGATGATTACCCACGATGTGGATGCAGGTTTGCGGGACAACAGCCCGGATATTGGAGCGGATGAATTTGGTATCGCTTCGGGGCTAAAAAATGCAGCAAACAAAACTGGTCTACAACTCCGCATCAAACAAAACCCCATCCAGGGCGAAACCCTCTATTTTGCCCTAAACGCAGATCAAAAACTCAATGCCAACCTGCACATCCTGTCTACTAGTGGCCAGGTAATCAAAAGCAGAAACATGAGCCTCCCTTCTGGTGAAACCACCCAACAATGTTCGGTGGCTGAACTACCTGCTGGAACCTATATCCTCAATCTTTACGGTCAAAGTGCCCTTTTTGTAAAACCTTAAAACACCTAAACTTAACTTCATACTAACATGAGAAATCCAATCTTTCGATTTTGGATAAGCCTCTTGCTGTGCTTATCTCTCAACACTTTTCTGGATGCCCAACCCGTTAAAATCCAAACCCAGGTACCCAGAACGACCAACGCTATCCTCCAACGACAAAGCATTGCCGACGGGGTCTATTACCTGAAAGTGCTCAATACGAGTAAATACTTAGGGGTGGCGGGCATTGACACCCGTAATGGAGCGGCCCTGATCCAATGGGACTTTGTGAATGCTGCCAATCACAAGTTTGAACTCAAAAACATCGGCAACAACGTCTTCACCCTGAAAGCCATGCACAGCAACCGCTTCCTGAATGTAGCCGGACAATCGCAGGACAATAATGCCGCCATCATACAATGGGATTATGTGAATCAGGCGAACCTGCATTTTTCCCTGATCGCTAAAGACAATGGATTTTACATCCGTTGTGAACAATCGCAAAAATACTGGAACCTCTATGGGGGAAATGACCAAGCGACCAATGGCATTGCTGTTGTTCAATACATCGGAGCCGGAGCCATTTTTGCCCTGGAACCCGCTGAATCCGGATTCAAGGTGAACAAAGACCAACTGGAAAAAGTCGGCTCAGCAATATCCCGGAGCTTTGAAAAAACACGCCGGACTGCGGATGGTGTTACCCTGACTTCGCGCTATCAAATTGCCCCACCAATGACCACCACCGCTGGAGTTAAAAGCAACAAAGCCCGGATCATCAGCAACAAACCTGCCCCTTCCTCTGAGGTCAATTGCGAGTCCTCGCTCATCCGCATCAGCCTGGACGACAACTCCTTTATGACCGCAGATATCGCCTCCCAGGTAAGTGAAGTGGTACCCGGCTCGGTATTCAACATCATGGATTACCTGAGTGGCTCCTGGAAACGGCAAACGGATGCCTTAAAACCCATGGTGCTTTCCGCGGATGTCAAAAATGTGATTGCCGGAGGAACAGTAATCCAGGAAGTTCAAAATCCCCTCAAGCACAACCTCCAGCAGGCTATCGCCAATTTGTACGGTCAATTTTCAAGCGACAAGGAAAAACAAACCAACCTGACTTACAATGCCACCATCAAAGAGGTGCACAACGAAGCCGATTTTCAGTTGCAGATTGGAGCGGGTGCCCATTACCTGACTTACAGCATCGACAATCTTTTCAACTTCCAAAGGGGCTCCAAGAGCACCTACTTGTTGGTAGACATCAGTAAAATCATGTTTACCATCGAAGCCAATGCACCTCAAGGTGGCTTTTTTACCGACGATGCCCTCAACCAGGATCCCAATTTGGTGTACTTGAAAAAAGCTGATTATGGTTTGCGCATTCTGGCAAGTGTGGAAATCAAAGAATCGCTGGAGGTGATTGCAAACAAACTCAAGGTTAAAGTAGAGGCTTTTGTGGCCGGTGCCAACGTAGACCTGGACCTGATGAATCGGGAATTGAACCAGGAAATGACCATTAAAATGTTCGTGGTGGGTGGTCAATCCCGTGATGTGGTTTCGGCATATAGCCTGAGCGATTTGAAAAACCGGGTGCAAAGCATCGAACGGAACCTCAATTACCACACCTGTCAACCCATTCGCTACACCATTGCGACTACCCGCGACAACTGGATTGTGAGTTACAACACCGCTACCGACGAGTTCATCAAACAAACCTGCACTCCGCCTGCCGTAAAAGCTGCCGGAGCTGCCGTGGAACTCAGTGGCCTGATGCTCAAAGGAGGCCCCGAAGGTGGTGACCTGAACATGTATGGTAAAGTTTGGGCGATGGCTTACCAAGGGAACAACGCCGAAATCCCCGCCGAAAGAGGCCAAAATATGTTACTGGACTTACCCGGCGAGCAAAGTGTTGACCTCGACAACCAGGGCAATTCCATCGTTCCAGGCAGTACTGTAAAGTTCATTTTCCCTCCCGGTACCGCAGATGGTGGCTACATTGACATTTATTTTGCTCTTTTTGAAAAAGATGCCAACCCCGATTATGCCTACGGAGATGGAGACGATGACCATTTTACCTTTCGCTACCTCGACAATACCAAATCCTGCGAAACAGGCAAAACCAGCCGTCGACTTTGTCGTAAACGGTTTTATCTCAACGAATTGCCCAAATTCGACTACCGTGAAGAGTTTTCCGAAGCTGGGGAAATGATCAGTCTTACCCGTTTGAGTATTTCTAAACTACCTGTAAATCAATAAATCATGCGTCTGCTATTGCTATTTTGCATAGGTGTTTTGTTCTTCAATACCGGATTCGTTCAAGCACAAAAAACACAGCCCAAACCGGAATGGGGAAACCTTGGCGGTGGCCCTGGGCAGAAATTCCCGGTTAGCGTCGCTTATGGACCGGATAAACTGGCCGTTTTTTGGGATGCTGGGGAAACCATCTTTTGTCGGCGTTGGCAGGACAACACCTGGTCAGCCTGGGAACCGATCCCCTGGCCACATGGTGATGGTGACGAAAGGGGTAAGCTCAAAGTTATTTCTTGGGGACCAGGACGTATGGATGCATTCACCACCCTGGAAGGCCATTTGTACCATACGTATTGGGATGGGAAAAAATGGAGCGCCTGGGATCACCGCGGTGGGGGCGACCTGGATGGAGAAGTGGAATTGGTGAGTTGGGCGCCGAATCGCCTGGATATTTTTGCGGTCACCGAAGGGGGAGGCCTCAAACATACCTGGTGGGACAACGGCTGGGGCAACTGGGAAGAACTGCGCAACGGTAAATTACCCATCGATGAGGGTTTTGTTCGGGTTACTTCCTGGGGGCCGGGTCGTTTAGACATATTTGCCCAGGTCAGCAAACGAATGGAGCACCTTTGGTGGGACAATGGCTGGAGCAACTGGGAAAACCTGGGCGGAATGACCGAAGGCCGCTTTACGGTGGTTTGCTCAGATGTCAATCGAATCAATTTGTATGCTCCGGGACTAGATGGAAAAATTTGGGGTTTGCACTTTTACCCTACTGGGTGGAGTAAATGGTTTGAACTACTTATTGCAGCCAAACCGGGTACCCCACTGTATACGATAAGTCGACAAAAGGGCAGTGTAGATTTGTTTTACACCGAATTGAACGGCTCCCTGGGATATCGGGAAACAACCGCAGAGGGCGCAATCAATATCCTGAACCTGGGTGGATTGATGTTGGGAGGTTTGTCCGCAAGCTCCTGGGGTCCCAATCGATTGGATGTGATTGTATTGGGTGGCGATCGACAGTTTTACCACCTGCCTTGGAATGGCCAGAAATGGGGCTATTGAGTTGGCCCTAATATCATTTTTTAAGTCATATTGCTCCAAAATTTACTTATATGAGTACCCAAAACAATCGTGGTCGCTGCCTTCTGTTTTTCCTTGGAATGGTCTTGCTCAGCTGGGGCGTGTACGAATGCCAATACCAGTACAGCTACTGGCGCGACTACCAAACCCGCCCCTGGGCCTATAGCAAGGACAAAAACGCCAAATTGTTGGTAGGAGAGTGGCAAGGCACTTTCACGGACCCCGATGGGATCAGCAAATCCATCAAACTGGAAATTTTTGAACCTTTATCCGATCAGGAACGCCGTAAAAAGGCTGGTCGGGCCTACCGTCGCCGTACCCGTGGTGGCCTGGGCTCTCGCAAAGACACCCGCTTATTTGACGGAATCGCTACGGTAAGCAGTCGATTGGGGCAAGAGGATTATGTACTGCATGGCTCTGTTGGTGAAGATGATTTCCACCAATTGAAATTGCAATTCGGTTCAGCCGATGAGGCCAAACGCCTGCAACCCAACTTTGCACTCAACCTCAGTGAATCCGGGCAATGGGCCGAAGACGAATTGACCTTAAAGATGGGCTTTGCCTATTTCAAAGCAGATGGCTCCAGTTTTTCGGACAGTGCTGATCCACGTTATGACCATATTGCAACCCTGGCTCTGAAGCGAAAATAATCGGATGCAATTCTAAGGTGATCCCTAAGGTGCTCTAAGGTTTCTTAGGTGGTGAAAAAGAAAAAAGCCCTGCGGAGCAGGGCAAATTTATTAACCACCACCTAAGAGCAGCTTAGGGGGCACCTTAGGACAGAAGTGCTGTCATCAGAACCGCATCAATTCCCGGCGTAACTCCGTAGGCAACCCAGCATACACCAACAACTTAAACTCCTGCCCGCTCATGTTCATCACGTTGGTGAATTGAGTGCGCAAGTCGGTCAAGGTGCGGTTGCCATCGTACAAGCGAATCACCTGCCAGGTATTGGTTTTTTCTGCTACAGGTTTGATGTGTACCCGGATTGGAAGAGGATTCTGATGTGCGAGGTAAAACAGATGAATGCCTGCTTCACTCTGCAGGAGTGGCGCAATGCCGTAATCTTCGGCGACAATGAGTTGCTCTTCCGGGTAATAATCAAATTCAATATTGAGGTGATCGAGTAAATCCTGATAACGATCCACGAGGTACTCAATTTCACGTTGCCCTTGCCCGGCAACCAGAGACTCCATTTTGATCTCCACCTTATCCAGCTCGCCGCGCAAAAAGGCCCGACCAGCCAAACGCAGCAGCGCCACATTGAGGTAATGGTCCACAAATTCGGTATCCATAGCGTCGTAAACCCCATTGGCAAACTGGTAGGTCTCGCTCACTTCCTTTAAAGCGGCATCGTGGAACAAACGCGCTTTGACATCTTCCAGGGATTCGGGATTGCGCGAATTGCTGCGGTCCCGGAACAATTCGGATTGTTTCAACCGCAGTGGAGTTGGCAAATTGCGCACAAAATTATTGTTGTTGAACGCAATCATGATCGTGGCAATGTTTTCCTTCATTTCATCCAGGCGGGTGATGAAATGGTAATAATGCCAGTCGTCCTGAATGCTGCGTGCGTCGTAATAATCCGGGCCAGTGTTGCGATTGCTGACTTGTTCGTTCAGTTCATCCACCAAATGGAGTAAGCGGCGGTAAAAACTCCCTCCACTTTCAGGCTTAGGAGGTTTAGGGAAATAGGTTTCACCACTGGCAATGGCAAATTCCAAAGGAAAAATGCGGGGAATCAGACGGTCTTCATCCAGGTGAATGTCCAGAATGATGGGCCCTGGAGTGCGGATTTTTAACAACTGATCAGCCGACAAACTGGTCAAGTCGCGCTCAATTTGCCGCCGCAGCGCCCTGCCACCCATTTCGGGATCATATCCACGGTTGGCTACCCATTCCAGGGCTTCTTTCTGGATGTTCAAAATGGTGGTGCGGCGTACAAAACCATCCCGTTGCAACAATTCCTTGATTTGCAATCGGGCGATGCCCAGAATGTGCTCTCGCTCCAGGGGGCGGAATATGACGATTTGTTCAATCCGGTTGACAAATTCAGGGCGGAACTGTTTTTCCAATGCGCTCCGATACACCTGAGCCTGCCCCTGGTGTTGAGGGTCATTGCCCAAATTGATGCGAAAACGGTTGTCATCGGCCCCTACATTGGAAGTCATGATGATGATGCAGTTGGTAAAATCCACCGTTCGCCCGAGCCGATCCGTCAAACGACCGTCGTCCAGTAATTGTAAAAAGAGGTCGTGGACCTTGGGATGGGCTTTTTCAATCTCATCCAGCAAAAGTACACTGAAGGGGCGATACCTGATTTTGCCCGTCAATTGCCCTTCTGGGTTGTATTCGTCGCCAATGAGCCTATCAATCGCGTAGGGGTCCAGGTACTCGTTCATGTCAAAACGCACCAGGGCCTCTTCGCCGCCAGTCAGGTAGCGGGTCAGGATTTTTGCCGCATGCGTTTTGCCTACCCCGGTTGGACCGATGAACATCAGGGAACTAATTGGTCTGCGTGGGTTATTCAACTTGGCTTTGTACAACTGGATCACGTTGTTCAGGGCCAAGGCAGCCTCTTGTTGCCCAATCAGCTCCCGCTGTAAACTATTGAGTACTTCGTTTTTTTCAAACCAATGTCCTGAACTAAAAATTTCTTCCCTCAACCCGCTAACCATTCCAAACTCCTCGCGTACAGTTTGAGCATCGACATATCCGTAGCGGTGTTTGATCGCCATCTGCCGCAAAAGGCGGATGACCGCCCCTGGCAAGGCCTTATTGGACTGAAAGATGCGGTGTACATACATCAATTGGCTGATGGCCGAGATGGAAATGCGCAGCCCGTTCTCCTGTTCCAGGATTTTACGTTGCTCCAAAATGATCTTCAAGGCCGTTGAAGGATCTGGTTCATAAACCCGGATAACCTGAAACAAATCGCTGAAAGACCGGTCTTTTTCCTGAATCAATTGCCATTCCTGGGGCGTGGCGATGAGGATACTTTGTAAGCTACGTTTTTCCAAATAAGGCTTGAGTACATCGCTCAAGGTCATGGAGTTTTGCCCCGATTTTCCAATGCGCAGAAGTGCCACTGGATTGTCGATCAATAATTTATGCCCTATTTTGGGTTTGATCAAATATTGAATAATGGCTTCCGTGCGTTTTTGCCATTGCCCCACGATGGACATGCCGCTGATGATCCGGTTGGGATCGAGGCTCCATACACTTACAGGCGACTCCTTTTCGTCCTCCGATCTTTGGGACAAGTAGCGGTACACCGCGTTTGAAATTAAATTGTGCCTGCCGACCCCTTCTTCACCTACCAGCACAAAAGGAATGGGGTCGCGTTGGTACATCAAATCATAAATTTCTGCGGCCAGCTCGTCGCGAAAAAAAGTTTGTTGCAAGGCATGGGGGAAACTTTCATTGAGGTCGTTTCCTGTTTTGGCGGCTTCTTCAGCGCCATCAAACTCGGTTTCCTGAAAAAATCGGAAAAAAGGGTTGGTATCTTGAACCTCTTCAAAGCGATTTGGGCCAGACTTTAGGTCGAGTTTAACGGGTACATCCACCAAATAATCGCGGCGATTGGCATAATATTCCTCCGGTTGGAACTCTGCACCCTGGAATTCTCGTTCTTTATGCAACAATCTTTTGATCACTTTTTCCAACTCCTGGTCACTAATTGGTGTTTCCTCTTTAGCCAATAGTTGCATGGTGTTGTTAAAAGCGGGCAAATACAGGATGGGCAAATCGTTTACGGTGAATTGTAGCACCAAAAACAAGCCGTCAACCTGGTGTTTACCAAAAGAAAATTGAACCTTGCGTTTTTGAAAGAGGGGTTTGGGCTGGAACATCAACCAAAGGGTCTGATCCAGCGTATGACGACTGGTGGGGTAAGCAGATAAGTGGTGCCTTACTTCCTTTCGGAAACCCACAACTGCCTCCTGATACCGACGATGAATGGAGATCGGTCCCGGCCAAAACAGTGGCCTTAGGCTAAAATAGGGCCTACCATCTACTTGAATATGTTGGACTAAGGTGGGTACTTTAAATTCTTGCTGGGACATTAGATGACGTTGTAGTGGGGCAAAAATAAGTGTTCATTTATTTTCAGGCCAAAGAATTAGCTAAGGCGCTTGAAATGAAACGTTTACTTGTCTAATCCTCTGACAAAATGAACACTTATTTTTTTGTCACCCCTTTAATGCAAGAAAGTTAAAAACTTTGTACAAAAAGCAGCATATTAGCAGAGCGAAAACAAAAAACTAAATGTGGGTTTGCGTTCTGCGGCGGAAATAACCCAGAGTGATGTTATGACGGAAGAATTTTCAAAACCAGGATTTAAGCGGCATAAATTCAAAGAATTGAAGGTTTATGCCTCAACGGAGTGGCTAGCTGATAACAAAAAGAAGTATCGGCAGGTGTTTGATCGTTTGGAAACTACTTACATCTATGCAGAACTCTCTTTTTACAACAAGTACTTCGACATTGAAGATTGGGAAATCGACGTAGAATTGAAGTGTTTTTCCCTAAAAAAAGGCCGGAAAGAGATTTGTGATTTACCCCTGCGCAAAAAAGTGAGCAAGTACGACAATGTCGTGTACATTCGCGAAGGCTGGGGCAACAAAACCGAGGGCTCTTTTTGGAAAAATGGCACTTATTATTGGGAGGCCTGGATCGAAGGTGAAAAGGTCGGCACCAAATATTTCTACATCGAAGACGCTGGCCAAGACTTTTTGCGGGGCGAAAATCCCTACCTCGCGGTACACTCCTTGCGTTTGTACGAAGGCCCTTACGATGATGTTCCAGAACTGGATCGGGTCTATTACAAGTCCTTTAGCGGAGAAGAAACCCGCTACATCTACATCGAAGTCGTTTTGCAAAACCTGCACATTTCCAAAGCCTGGCAGTGCGAGTTGTTTGCCAAGTTCTACAACGATGCTCGAGAGTTGAAGGGGCAAGTCGTACGTTTGCATCGCGTGGAGAAAAAAGATGAATTCATCAAAATTACAACGGGCTGGGGCTCCAATGTCAAAGGATCCTGGCGCAAGGATCGTTATACCGCCGAGTTGGTCTTTATGGATCGGCTAATTGCAGTGATTCCATTCGAAATCGACGAAGATTTTGTCGAGGGCATCTCACCCGTGTGGTTGCCTGACCGGGGTCAACAGATTATACCCAGCATCCAACCTGATGATCGGCAGAGTTTTGACGATGCTATGGCCCAGTTCGACAACCTGATTGGCCTTACCGACATCAAACAACAAGTCCGCAACCACGCGGATTACATCAAGTTCCTGCAATTGCGCAAGGAAAGAGGTTTTGATGAAAAAGAAAACGTCAACGTCCATTCCGTCTTCATTGGTAACCCTGGTACCGGGAAAACCACGGTAGCAGGCATGATGGGCCTCTTGTACCGCAAAATGGGCCTGCTCAGCAAAGGGCACGTGCACGAGGTGGATAGGGTAGACCTGGTGGGAGAATACATCGGCCAGACTGCTCCCAAAGTCAAAGAAGCCATTGAAAAGGCCCGGGGAGGTGTACTGTTCATCGACGAAGCCTACGCATTGGCGCGTTCAAGCGACGATACCAAGGATTTTGGTCGGGAAGTGATTGAAATCTTGGTGCGGGAAATGTCGAATGGAGTGGGTGATTTGGCCATTATTGTAGCGGGTTACCCCAAGGAAATGAAGCAATTCCTGGATTCCAACCCGGGCCTGAAATCGCGTTTCCAATTCAATTTTGAGTTTGCCGATTACTTGCCGCAGGAACTCTCCCAAATTGCCCGTTTTGTATGCAAACAAAAAGGGGTCAAACTGGGCGAAGAAGCGGAAAAGAAAGTCGACGAAGTCATCATCGATGCTTACCGCAAACGCGACCGAACCTTTGGCAACGCCCGCTTTGTGAACGACTTGATTGAAAAAGCCAAGATCAACTTGGGCCTACGGATCATGCGCAATGAAGACCCACGGCTCTTGTCGCGCGAAAACCTTGAAATGCTCGAATTGGCCGACATTGCTGGAATTGATTTGAAAAATCGCCGGCCATTGCCCAATATCCCAATTGATGAAGTGCTGTTGCGCGAGTCCATCGACGAGCTGAATCGCCTGATTGGCATGGATAAAATCAAGGCCCAAATTCAGGAAATGGTGCGTTTGGTGCGTTTTTACCGGGAAACGGGCAAAGATGTATTGAACAGCTTTTTCTTGCATACCGTCTTGATTGGCAACCCTGGTACGGGTAAAACTACGGTCGCCCGCATTTTGACCAAAATCTACAAGTCATTGGGCATGCTGGAGCGGGGTCATATGGTGGAAACCGACCGACAAGGGCTGGTTGCAGGTTATGTGGGTCAAACGGCCATCAAAACCAACGAAAAAATCGAAGAGGCACTGGGCGGAGTACTCTTTATTGACGAAGCTTACGCACTGACTGCAAAGACTGGCGGTGCCCACGGCGACTTTGGTGATGAAGCCATCCAGACCTTGTTGAAACGGATG
The DNA here is from genome assembly GCF_965225875.1 of Haliscomenobacter sp. Lineage (GTDB taxonomy): Bacteria > Bacteroidota > Bacteroidia > Chitinophagales > Saprospiraceae > Haliscomenobacter. The sequence continues at coordinate 160,745 of NZ_CBDDBS010000003.1, forward strand.
GAAGACATGCGGGGGCATTTCTTTGTCTTTGTAGCAGGCTATACCGACAACATGGAAACCTTCCTTAAGGCTAACCCAGGCTTGAATAGCCGCTTCGACAAGATGTTGCGTTTTGATGACTACCTGCCTCAGGAACTCCTGGAAATTGCCATGTTCATGCTGGATCAAAGTGGTTTGATTCCAACGCCGGAAGCGGAGGAATACCTGAAGAGTTACCTGACCTTCATCTACGATTGTCGGGACAAATACTTTGGCAACGCTCGTACGGTGCGCAACATCGTGAATGAGGCGATTAAAAACCAGAACCTGCGCCTGGCCGCACTGTCCCTGGATGAGCGCCAAAGTTTACCCAATAACTTGTTGACTTTGGATGACCTGGAGACATTCAAGTTGGATAAGAGCACTTTTGCGTTCAATCGGCAAACAATTGGGTTTAAATCAAGGGGCTAAGGCCTGAACATAAGGCTCAACCCCGAAGGGGTGACATGATTATAGAAAGAACAAATTTGACCATGATTTTATGAGAAAAACCCCGAAGGGGTGACATTTTTCCTGGAATAATGCCACCCCTTCGGGGCAGGGCCGATCAGTTCTGTTTTAGCTGGTACAAGTCTCCAGACTTGTACCAACATCTTCGCGTCTCCAGACGCATGAGCAACGCGAAAATACTGGAAAAACACACGTCAGACGTGTTGATAATGGTACAAGTCTGGAGACTTGTACCAGCGCCAGCGCCTAAAGTTAGAACTGATCGACCCTGCCCTTCGGGGGGTCTCATAAAATCATGGTTAAATTTGTTCTTGCTATAATCCTGTCACCCCTTCGGGGTTCTAACCACCTACCTGCGCTTGTGAAAATCTCATGGGGTTGTGTCTCCTTACGTAGGAGTGTACAGTATTTTCGACTTTACCTAGATCTATTAATGCCCTTGTTTTTTGATAAAAAACCAATTATATGGATTATAAAATAACAAAGCCAGCTTTAATCTTTGACGATCAACGCCTATATGTACTAGCAGCTGAAATTTGTAATTTAAGTTTGAATCAACTTAAATCGATTTTGGAAGATTTTGAAAACATTTTTAAAAAGAAGTATACTTCGTCTTCATTTGGATATCATACCTCTTTAGTATCATTTGACGAAAATGTTTCTAGCGTTGAGTACCATGATGAATTTATTATGGAGCTCAATAGCAAAGAATTATATGACGTTTTGATTGATTGGTATGATAAATACTCGAAATGGGAGTTGATAATGAACCAATCTTAAAGCTCTACTTCTACCCCAGACTGCAAAATCAACCGTAATTTCACAAGTCTTGTTATTTTTCGGCCAAATCAAGCTTTATTGTTACCCCTTCAACAACGCCTTATCATACTTCTTAAACCCACTTTCAAAAAATCCCTCGAAGGCATCGTGCAGGCGCAAAAACGCCAACATATCGTGATTGAGGATCATTTCGGTGTTCTGCAAATTGTTAGCCACTGCCTTTTTCAAACTCTCAAATCCTTCCAAAGGCTTTTCCAACACCGAGTAGGCACAGGCCATGTGGAAATAAACCTCGGGATCTTCGTCGTTTTCCTTCAGTGCTTTTTTGAAATCTTCCAAAGCCTCGTTCAACTGATAGGCCTTGAGCTTTTGAATCCCTTCTTGTTTGGCCTTGTTGGTGTTTTTGGGTAAAAAACCATACGCAACGCGTAGGTCACTGACCACCAGCTTGTCATTCCGTCGCAAATCGAGCAACACCTCTCCGTTGGCATTTAATTTGGTTGTCAGAACAAACTTTACCTTTTTGCCCTTTTCCAGGACGGTGAATGGATGATCGGTGCCCAAAATCGAAGATTTTTTGGACACAACCTGCCCTTTAACGATCACGGTTTCTTCGCCCAACCAGTTGTTGTGGAATTCGATGGTGGTTGCTTCGGAGGTGATTTTTTGGTATTGCATTGGTGAAATTAGAAATGCTTGTAAGTGTAATGTGTTGTTACAAAAGTAGACAAATTCGACAATTACCACTAGGGTTAAACCGCATAATTTGTAAGTTTACGACTCATCACTTCAAAACCAAGTAAGCCATACCGTATGAAAATTTTTACAAGGCTTGGGGCAATTATCCTACTTGCTCTCACATTTTCGACTGCCTTTGCGCAGGATACTAAAAAATGGGACGTCAACAATCCGCCCGGCACCTACAAAAACGTGTCCTTCAGCACCAACGAAGGCACCTGGATGAACCTCGACGTTTCGCCCGATGGCAAAGAAATTGCTTTCGACCTTTTGGGCGACATCTACATTCTGCCCATCCAGGGTGGGGAAGCCAAGGTACTGCGGGCTGGCCATGCCTTTGAAGTGCAGCCCCGTTTCAGCCCCGATGGCAAAAAAATCCTCTTTACCTCCGATGCCGGTGGAGGCGATAATGCCTGGGTGATGGATCGCGACGGCAAAAACGCCCGCCAAATCACCAAGGAAGACTTCCGCCTGGTCAACAACAGCGTGTGGACTCCCGATGGCGAATACATTATTACCCGCAAGCACTTCACCTCTTCGCGCTCCCTGGGTGCTGGGGAGTTGTGGATGTACCACCTGAGTGGCGGCAAAGGCATCCAACTCACCCCCCGCAAAAACGACCAGCAAGACCTCAACGAGCCCAGCGCCTCACCCGATGGCCGCTACGTTTATTACAGTGAAGACATTTACCCGGGTGGTTTTTTCCAATACAACAAAGACCCCAACAACCAGATTTTTGCAATCAAACAATTCGATCGGGAAACTGGAAAAATGGAAACTGTTACCGGTGGTGCCGGTGGGGCAGTACGCCCACAAATCTCCCGCGATGGCAAATTGCTGGCCTACGTGCGGCGGGTGCGTACCCAATCGGTCTTGTACATCCGCAATTTGGAAACCGGGCGCGAATGGCCGGTTTACCACAAGTTGTCAAAGGATCAACAGGAAGCCTGGACCATCTTTGGGTCTTATCCCGGCTTTGCCTGGTCGCCCGACGACCAATCCATCATCATCTGGGCCAATGGCAAGATCAATAAAGTGGATGTGAATGGCTTTAACCAGTCCGTTGAAATTCCCTTTACCTGCCAGGTCAATCAAAGGATTTATGATGCGGTCCGTTTCAAACAAGCCCTGAATCCCGCCAACTTTGACGCAAAAGTGATCCGGAATGCGGTGACCGCTCCGAATGGCAAATACGTGGTGTTCAACGCAGTGGGTTACTTGTGGAAAAAAGACCTGCCCTCCGGCACTCCGCAACGTTTGACTAAAGGAAGCGATTTCGAGTTCGAACCTGCTTTTTCGCCCGATGGAAAATCACTGGTTTTTGTGACCCACAACGACAGTACTTCCGGCACCCTGCAACGCCTGCAATTGGATGGGGGTGCCCTCACTAAATTGAGCAGCGATCCTGGCAATTACCGCAATCCAGCCTATTCCAACGATGGCCAAATGTTGGTGTTCCGCAAAGACGGTTCCAGTTCCGCCATGGGCCCAGCCAATACCGCCAAGCCAGGGATTTATGTGATGAAGGCCAGCGGCGGCCCAGCTACTTTTGTCAAAGCCCAGGGTGAAGACCCCCGTTTCAACCTCAAAGGTGACCGTCTCTACTACAACGCTGGCAGCATGATGGCCAGTTGCAAACTGGATGGCTCCGACGAACGCATCCACCTGCGCAGTACTTATGGCAGTCAGTTTACCCTCTCACCGGACGAAAAATGGATTGCTTTTGTGGACTTGCACAAGGTGTACATTGCGGCCTTTCCTCATTCGGGCACGACCCTCAATCTGGGCAGCAGTACAGCGGATTTTCCGGTCAAACAGGTGGCTAAAGACGCGGGGATCAACCTGCATTGGAGTGCGGACAGCAAGTCACTGAACTATACGTTGGGCAACCAATACTTCAACATACCGCTGGAAGACCGCTTTGAATTCATCGCAGGCAAGCCCGATTCAACGTTCAAAATGCCCGAAAAAGGCATCGACATTGGTTTAAAAGTGTCCATGGACAAACCGACCGGCCTGATTGCCTTCACCAATGCCCGCATCATCACGATGAAAGGGGAGCAGGTGATTGAAAAAGGGACAGTATTGGTGGAAGGCAACGTCATCAAGGCAGTGGGATCGGCATCAGCTGTGAGTATTCCGAAGGAAGCCAAAGTCATCAATTGTGCTGGCAAAACGATTATGCCGGGTCTGATCGACGCCCATGCCCACCCTGGCCATTTCAACTCGGGTTTGACGCCCCAGAAATACTGGCCTTATTACGTGAACCTGGCATATGGCGTCACCACGGTACACGACCCTTCGGCGAATACCGAATGGGTTTTTGCGATGAGCGAATTGCAAAAAGCGGGGGCCATTGCCGGGCCTCGGGTGTTTTCTACGGGAACCATTCTTTACGGTGCAGAAGGCAATTTTAAAGCGGTGGTCAACAACCTGGAGGACGCGCGAAGTGCCATTCGCCGGACCAAGGTGTTTGGGGCTTTTTCTGTAAAAAGTTACAACCAGCCGCGCCGGGAACAACGCCAGATGATCCTGCAAGCAGCCCGGGAACTGGAAATGGAAGTAGTGCCCGAAGGTGGCTCTTTCTTTTACCACAACTTGTCGATGATCCTGGACGGACATACCACGCTGGAGCACAACCTGCCCATTCACGTACTGCACAACGACGTGATCCAGCTTTGGAAACAGTCCAATACAGCCTACACGCCCACCTTGATCGTGGCCTACGGCGCGGTCACCGGGGAATATTACTGGTACCAGCACAGCAATGTTTGGGAAAAACAACGCCTGCTGACTTACACTCCGCGGAGTGTGATCGATACGCGTAGCCGCTACCGCACCATGATCCCCGAGGAGGAATACGAAAAAGGCCATATTCTGATCTCCCAACAGTTGAAAAAACTCATGGATGTGGGGGTAAAAGTCAACATGGGCGCACACGGCCAACTTAACGGACTTGGTGCGCACTGGGAAACCTGGATGATGGCGCAAGGTGGCATGAGCAATCACCAGGCGTTGAAAACCGCCACCATCAATCCGGCGCTCAGCCTGGGCCTGGATGAGCACATCGGCTCCCTGGAAGTAGGCAAACTGGCCGATTTGCTGGTGCTGGACAAAAATCCGCTGGAGAACATCCAAAATACCGAATTTATTCGCTACACCATGGTCAATGGCCGCTTGTACGATGCTGAGTCGATGAACGAGGTGGGCAATCAGCCGAAAAAACGCAGCAAGTTTTTCTGGGAATTGAATAAAAATGCGCAGTATGAGCCGCTGCTGCATGAGGAGACGGAGAGTATTGGAAGGTGTCTGTGTGGGAGACATTAAGGAGTGAAAAGTGAAAAGTGAAAAGTGAAAAACAGGGGTATTTCGCTTGTTTTTTGTTTTTCACTTTTTGTTTTTTGGGCTTGCTTTCTTGTGTTCTTTTGTTTAATTTTGAAAAAAACTGAGCACTATGGGACTTGTACATGCGGATATAGAACTGATTAATGGTGACGATTGGTCTGATTTTCGGAGAAAACGTATCCCGGAAAGCGAGGTACGACGCATGACAGTCAACATGAACGTTGATTCTGGTGCTTTGATGATGGCGATCAACGAGAACATTCAGGGGCAATTGGGTTTGGAAATCGTGGAAGTGCGTCGGGCTCAATTGGCGGATGGCACCTTTATTGAATTACCCGTTACGTCACCGATTGAAGTGCGTTTTGCCAATCGCCGCTGTACCACTCAAGCGGTAGTTTTGCCAGGGTCAACTCAGCCTTTGTTAGGCGCTATCCCGATGGAAGATATGGACGTGTTGATCCATCCAGCTAAACAGGAATTGGTGGTTCATCCTGATCATCCTTATTTGGCGCAGTTTGCGATGCGGGGATTTCGCTTAGGTTAAATTAAGAGCACAATCATATCTATGAGAAATAATGTCGAAGACCTGATAAGAGATGATTTAGCACTGAAACTCCACCTAATATCACCTGATTTAAAGCTGTATAAAAAGGAGTTTTTTCTTAAAAACCCACATGGAACCAGGGGATTTATTGACATTCTTGCGCAAGACGGCAATGGAAATTACGTTGTTATTGAAGTAAAAAGAAGCAATCAGGCTGCAAGAGAGGCCATCCATGAGCTAATCAAATATGTTGAAGGATTAAAAGAACAGTTAAGTGTGCGAGAGAGTGAAATTAAACTAATTGTAGCCTCTACTGAATGGACAGAATTAATAGTACCTTTTTCTGCTTTGTATCACAAAAATAGTTTTGATTTAAAGGGCTTAGAAATCAGAATCAACGAGTCTCATGAGGTTGAAAAAGTTTTAGCTGTTGACCCCTTAAGTGCTACCAAACAGAGGGTGCTTTCTCCGATTCAGGGGGTCATTTTTTATTCAACTGAAGAATCTCTTCAAAAAGGGCTTGATAGCCATATTCAATCATTTGAATCAAAAAATCTTTTTGATTTTGTACTTGTTGTGTTGAAGAATGAAAAGATTTCAGATTTTGATTATAGGCAAGGGATAAAAAATGCAATTAAAGCTATGAAAAGTAAGTTTGATTGGAATGAAAATGATGACGAAGTAGATATTAATGAAGATACCCTTTTTTTTAATAAGTATGCTGTTTATTCAGCATTCCAAAGAAAGAACAGTATAGAGGAATACAACGAGATTCTCCGTATTGAACCAGAAATATTTTTAGATGCTAAAAGAAACATCTCATTCACTGATCAATCAGAAGAGAAAGTTTTTGAAGTTTTGGAGGATGCCGTTTTCAACTCGCTTCCTCCATTGATTTATGGTGAAGACTTTGAAATAGGATACCCAGGTAAATTCATTTCTATGACTTCGGAACAGAATTGGGAAATCCTAGAAGTGAAAAGATATGGTAAACTTAAAAATAATCAATTTTTAAGTGATGAAGTTTTACTGAGTGAAATTCAAGGGCTTAATGGTGTTACTGCAAACAGATTAGATATAACATTTGCTGCAGACGAAAAGGTTAAATTAACAGAAGCTATACAGAATGTTAAAAGTGCACTCAAGTTTAATATAGTATGGAGTAATCAAATAGAGTTTGTTTTGAATCAGTGCATGGCTCTAGGTCAAAAAGACGATTTTCTTGTTACGGTAAGAATTTTTACACTTAACAACTTGCTGTATTCCATGTATCTGGAAATAACGAAAGGTGAAAGATATTTGCCTTTTTTTTGCGTGAGGGTTCAAAGTAAGGATATCTACAAGGATTATGTTGGAATTATTGAATGGAATAAAAAAAATATTTCCTTGGAAAGTGTTATCAACGAATTTTATCATGGTGATCCATTCAGTTTTGCAGCTCCTTTGATTTGGGGAGGGACGGAAGAAAAAGATTTTCAAATAATTAGGTATTTAGGTCTTAAATATAATATGATCTTGATTGAAAATGGTGAAGACTATTTTTTGTTTGAAGATTACGAATTCAGAAAGATAGATAAAGGTTCTCTAAAAAATGGGCCACAGGAAATGATTATCCAAAATCCTAAGTTTATGAGAGATTTAATAGAATTGTTTGACTCTTATTTGTGCGTATGAAAAAATGAGTTCTTGATTCCTTCACTTTCTTGATTTATGTCAAGCGCACTCCCCCGAATCCCCTCCATCTTTGTGTCATTCAATCACCACACAAAAATCGAGTGCGATGAAAAACGTATTGAAGCTAGAAGAATTGGCCCTGTTGCTGTTGTTTTCAGTAGTTTATTTTCAGTACCTGCAAGGCGGATGGGGTTTGTACCTGGGCCTGTTTTTTTTACCCGATTTGGCCTTTTTCCTGTACCTGATCAATCCCAAATGGGGGGCGATAGGTTACAATTTTTTGCACCACAAGGGCGTCATGGCGCTGGTCATCCTGCTGGGTTTGTACCTGCAAATCGATCTGATTACCCAGATTGGCCTCATTTTTATGGCGCACAGCAGTTTTGACCGGGTGGCAGGTTATGGCCTGAAGTACTTTGACAGTTTTGACCATACCCACCTGGGCTGGATTGGGAAGAGTAAGGGTAAAAATGAGACCCAGCAAGAGGTGTCACTTTAACGGAAGGTTCATTTCCTTATAAAGCCTTTCGACCAATTGAGAATATTCCATGGGGTTTTTGATCGAAACCAAGGGAAATTCCTTTCCACCACTGGAAACCCGGATCAGGTAAAAGGGCTCAAACAAAAAACTCTCGTACTGTTTGGAACGAATGTAGCTAGGGTTGCTAATGGTAATGTGCTCTTCGGGGAAATCCAAAATGTCTTGATCCAGGCGAATATCCCGGCTTTTGTATATGCTGATCAATTTTTGTTCAAAATCAAAAACGACCGTATTGTCCCAGCGCAAAGGATAATCCGGGAAAAACAAGATGCTGATGGCGATACAACACAATAAAACCTGGAGGATAGTCGTCACTTTCCCCCAATTAAAGGGCGAAAGGATGGGCTCACCAAAACTGAGTTTTAGGTAAAAATAGAGCACAACGGCCAGGCAAAAGGGCACAACTTTAGACAAAAAGCGCATCCAAAGGCCTTTGGTATCCGAGGTCAATACGATTTGCTTTTTTGCCGTCATTGTTTTGGACATTTATTTCAACTCAAAACTCAAGCCTGCATTGTTCACCAATCGTTCCAAAAGTACGTCACCCATCGCCGTGGAGGGAGTCAAGAGGCCATAATTTTCAGGTAAAGTCGATCCATCTTTAGCCAAACACACGGCGCATTCCGCAAGCATTTTGGAGGTAGATCCATAGCCCGGGTCCCGGTCCCCTTTGACACTAGCAGTGACCACCTGTCCATCCGGCAATTTGCCAAAAATCAGGAAATAAAAAAAGCCGGATTCGCGAGCTGCCTGACTGGGGCCTTCCCCTGGTTTGGGCATGCGGCGCAACAGGAGTTTGTAGAGCAAACTACCCGGTTTGGCGGCCATGACCAAACCCAGGCCCAGGAGAATTGTCCAAGCCTTGAGTCGTCCTTTGAGCCCCTTTCCACTGAGCATGGCTTCTTCGTAAGTGAAGTTTTGACCGTATGGAAACCCCAAGAGGGCATGGCTGCGCCGCACCACGCGGGTATTGATGCTCGCCATGACAAAGGGCGCAATCCAGGATTTTGCGACGGGATCATAAACAACCTTTTGCAAGTCCGCCACATCCGGTCCCGGGAATTCAGGATCAGGGTTGAGCGTGTAGGGGCGGGCAATGCTGCGTGCATAAGCCCGATCCTTGCGGGCTTCTTGCAGAATGGCCAACATGCTGTAAAAAGTACCTCCGCTAAGGCCTCCCTTGGCCGCCTTCAACCGCATACCAATGTGCTGGGCGTATTGGCCAGATTTGGCGTGGATTTGTTTTTGCAAAAAATACACCCCCATATCCGAGGGAATGGAGTCGAAGCCACAGCAATGCACAATTTTGAGTTGCTTTTGCGCCGCTTCGATGTGGTGCTGATCGATCATTTGGCGCACCCAACCCGCTTCGCCGCAGAGGTCGCAGTAATGGGTGCCCGTTTCTACACAAGCTTCTACCAATAGGCTGCCGTATTGGGAGTAAGGCCCAACGGTGGTACAAATGACCTGACTTTGGGCGGTCATGGCCAGTAAGGAGTTTTTGTCAAAACCATCGGCAAGGATGACTGGAATTTGGGGTAGCCCCAATTCGTGGAGGACCCCTTTCAACTTCTCTTCATTGCGCCCGGCAACTGCCCAGCGCAAATCCTGACCTGGGTACTTTTGCCCCAAATATTCAGCAACCAGGCGTCCCGTAAAACCAGTGGCACCCCAAAGAATAATGTCGTATTGTCGATTGTGCATGAAGACGGTTGATTTTTGAAAAACAGGAGTTAGCTGTTCTCGGATAAAAAAAATGAATGAGTTCAGCCCTCACTTGAACGTTTCGATCACCCAAAACTTAACTTCAAATCGGCATTACCTCCCGATCCTCCTCGGCCCACATCACCACCTTTCCATTCCGTACCCGCACCCATTTCCAGGCAAAACCTTGTCCGCTTGGCACTTCAAATCGCACCTTCCAATTGGGATAATCCTTGGGATCAGCGGCCAGGCCTTTGCTCCAATCCCAATTGCCTAATTCGGGCAAACTTCCTGTGACGTAGATTTCTTCCCCGTATTCAGCGGGTACATACATGCTCAGTTCGACCTCGGTCGTTTTGTTGGACTCCAGTTGCAGTGCAGGCCGCAACCAATACACCCCATAAGGCCCAATCGACAAATGATTGTTGACAAAACTCATCCCTTGTTGAAGCAAGGCATCGAAGTAGACGCCATTTTGCCATTCGGCAGGTAAGCCAGAAATACTCAATTGCTGAGGATTGCGACTCAGGTTGGCAACCAGGAGCATTTTTTGCCCCTCGTAATTGCGTTCACAAACAAAGAGGGAATCATTGTCGACAATGATGATTTGATCACGAGAACGACCATGTAAGGCCGGGCTTTGCCGACGCGTTTCGATGTAGCGACGGTGCATCGAAAAGACCCTTTCCTCCGGTGTGCCCGCCTCGTGAATCCGGGCCGCCTTTGCCCAGTTCATCGGAGGGCGGTGTACCCAGCGGTTGTCGCCCGCTTTGAGTGGGTCGAGCAGGTAGTGGTAATCATTCAGTTGAGCCACTTCGTCGCCAGAGAAGATCAGCGGAATTCCTTTCATAAAAAAGATCACCCCGTTCAATACTTCCAGGCGTTTGATGGCCAGGTCAATTTTGATGGGGTCGGCTTCCACCAGGGCTTTTTGCAAACCCGTCAGAGCAGCTGCGGTGCCGGAAGTACGTGCTTCGCCGGTTTGGCGATCGCGTTGAAAAACATAACCTTCGGAATAACTCTGGGGCAGTACTCCTGCATAAAAGTCGGTGCAGAAATTGCGGGTTCCCCGTCCACTTTGGCCCACCGCCGCCGCGTTTTCATCCGAAATCCCCCAACCAATATCATCGTGGCAGCGGATGTAGTTGATCCAGGTAGCTTCTTTGGGAATGGGGGGCAGTTGGGACAAAGTATTGCGCAACAACTGTGTATTTTCGGAAGCCAGGGCGTGCCAGAGGTGATTCATCATGGTGGCGTTGTAGCCGATCTCACAAGCTTTGCCTTCCAAACCACCGCTGCCCAGGTAACGAATGATGTCGCCGGGAGCTACAATGGCTTCGGATTTGAACAACATGCCCGGCGCAACCATCCGCACCAGGGCGCGGTAAGCGGCCAGAATGTGGATGGCTTCCTGTTGGTTCTGGCAGTTGGTGCCCATATTTTTCCACAAAAAAGGTACAGCATCTAGTCGTAAAACGTCTACCCCCACGTTGGCCAGGAAGAGCATTTCTTCCAGCATGGCCTCAAATACGTTGGGGTTGCGGTAGTTGAGATCCAATTGGAAATCGTAAAAGGTAGTCCAGGCCCATTTTTGGATTTCTGGCTGCCAGGTGAAGTTGCCAGGGGCGAAATCGGGGAAGACCTCAGGCAGCGTTTTTTCATAGGCGTCTGGCAAGGTTCGGTCCTCAAAGAGCAGGTAAAAATCCTGGAAAAAAGGATCACCTTGCAAGGCGGCCTGGGCCCACTGGTGCTCGCGGGCGGTGTGGTTCATCACGTAGTCGATCACCAACATCATGCCTTCTTCGTGCAGGCGGGTGGCCAGTTCGCGCAATTGGGTCATGGTACCCAGGCGGGAGTTGACTTCCCGATAATTGGCTACGGCGTAGCCCCCGTCATTGGGACCAGAGCGAGGCTGAAGCAGGGGCATCAGGTGCAAATAGGTAATGCCCAATTCCTTGAAATAATCAATGCGGTCGATTAAGCCTTGAAGATTCCCGGCAAACAAATCAACGTACAGCATCATGCCGACGTGTTGCGGCTGCTGGAACCAATCAGCTTTCCATTCCCGATCTGCGTCAATTTGTTGGAGTGCGGCAGGGCGTTCCTTGTCCACCTGGGCAAGGATGTCCATCAAGCGTTGGATTTGTGCTTGACTGGCGTCAGGATACAATACGCGGTAGCTACTCAGGAAATCGTCCATATAGAGGCGAGTCCTGCGCTCAATTGTTTTTGCTTGTTTCATACATTATTAAAATACGACCGATAAGGTCAACAAAATTAAGAAGTGGACTGGGTTGAGAAAATTTTTTTAATTATTTGTGCGCAGTTTTTATTCAGGAAAGCGGTTTTCATGCGGATAAATATTCCCCAACAGCGTAGATTTGCGGCCTTGTTCAATTTTTAGCCACTACACTATGAATCGTCGTTTACCCGCTGAATGGGAGCCCCAAAGCGCCGTCCAGTTCACTTTTCCACACGCTGAGACGGATTGGGCGGATATTTTAGAGGAGGTTTTGCCCTGTTTCATTGAGGCCATTGAGATCATTAGCCGCTATGAAAAAGTGCTAGTGGTTTGTCGGGACCAAAACGAGGTCCGACCACTGCTGGAAAATGCCGTGCAGGAGAATTTGATCCTCGTAAACATTCCCAGCAACGATACCTGGGCTCGCGATCATGGGGGCATTGCGATTTTTGAAGACGATAAACCCTTGATTCTGGATTTTGTATTCACGGGCTGGGGTTTGAAATTTCCCGCTTTTTTGGACAACCTGATCACTGGGCGCTTGCAGGCCCAGGGTGTATTTAAAGCTCCCGTTCGGCATGGTGGTTTGGCATTGGAAGGAGGAGGAATTGAAAGCGACGGGCAGGGCACCTTGCTCACAACCTCGGAATGTTTGTTGTCTCCTAACCGCAATCCACACTTGGATCAAGCGGCTACTGAGGCCAAATTGAAGGAGCTCTTCGGCCTAAAAAGAGTGCTCTGGTTGCACAATGGATATTTGGCTGGCGATGATACCGATTCACACATCGATACCCTGGCGCGTTTTTGTAGCGTAGACACCATTGCTTATGTGCAATGCCTGGATACCAATGATGAGCATTATGAAGCGCTGCAAGCCATGGAAAAGGAATTGCAGTCATTTACCACTGCAGAAGGCAAACCCTACCAATTGATTCCACTGCCTATGGCTACGGCTTGTTTTGCAGCTGACGGCCACCGACTCCCGGCCACCTACGCCAATTTTTTGATCATCAATCAAGCCGTTTTGGTGCCTACTTATCAGGTGCCTGAAGATGAACAAGCATTGGTGCAAATCAAAAAAGCCTTTCCGAATCATGAAGTAATTGGCATCAATTGCCGGGCTTTGATCGAGCAACACGGATCATTGCATTGCATCAGCATGCAGTATCCAGAAGGATGCATATAACCGTAGGGGCTGCCACAAAGGGCAGCCCCTACGGCCATCAATTCCGCACACAACGACAGGAAAGCGCATACGCCCGTTCCGCAATCGCCTTAAACGTTCGTTTTTCGCGCCCTAAAAAAACTATCTCATACGACTCCAAGCCATTGGCTGGGCTGCTCGTCCAATAAGCAGCATCAAAATAAACCCCAATGAAACCACCTTCCGGAGTGAAATACCCTCCACCACGGGCTTCCAGGCCACTTTTTCCACCTTTGAGCAAGGCCTGGAATACTTTGCTACTACCTTTGTCCAGATTGCCCGCGGGGTCATAATTGAGGCACAATGCCTCCCATTCTTCCAGACTGGGGAGTCGCCACCCTTCCCCCAATTTTGCGCAGGCATCCTGGGCCCCAAGCCAATTGTACAATTTGCCAAATCGATCGCAGTAAGCTTCATGGTTTAAAAAGCAGGAGGAAGCCCCATCAACATTCAAATTGAGGTTGTCTGCCAACCAGGTGAGTTTTCCAATTTGAATGCTGCGGTAGGTATGGCCTTCCGAATCTACAACCTTGCCGTAATTCAATCCGGCCAAGCGTTTTTGCTCATTGTTGTAGACTGTTGCTGAAATGCGCAATCGGTTCACATTGAATCCCTCCGCTTTGGCTTGACTTCCTTCGGGGAACTGTTTGAGGTATTCCGCATAAACTGCGGGATCGCGTAATTTTTTAGCAGCAGTCCAAAGTGCCAATTCCCGCTGGGGGTGTTTGGGGAAATCTGCAGCAAAATCCAGGTATAAAACCGGATCATTTTTTAATCTGGCTCGTCGCCAACTGGCTTGGTCGAGGTAGGGGCTATTGGGATAATTCTGGATGTAATTGTCATAACCCTCTGCAGAGTTGACCAAAGTGCGGGCAATGAACCATTGGCTTTGATTTGGAAAGCTCCCAATTAGAATAATGAGCCCCAAAAGGATACAAAGCAAGACCACTAAGGGGCGTTTCAGCGCATTGTCAATATTGGGCATCGTGTTTTTGTTGTGGAATTTAGAACAAAACCCCAGCAAGAGGAACTTTTTTTAGACTAAAATCCTTTTCCTCTAGTTTTTTCCCAGGAAAAGCTGCTAAAACTAAACCCCAATTTGTATTTTTGTTCCCCATTCGGAGATGTGCCAGAGTGGTTGATCGGGCTTGACTCGAAATCAAGTGTACTCGCGAGGGTACCGGGGGTTCGAATCCCTCCATCTCCGCAAAACGCGCTGGAACCCTTGATTTTATTGGGGTTTCAGCGTCGAATTGTCTACAAGTCGGAATAAAATTGTCTACGCACACTTACCAAAGTCAAAATGGTAAGTGAAAAAAAAGTTTCCCGCCGAGAGCAATTCCGCATTTATTCTCCTACAGATTTGGAAAAAAAGTGGTTTGTTGAATTCTACACTGACCAGGGTAGGCAACGGACCTATGGTAAGATCAATCAGGCCAAAACCTTTGAAGAAAGGATGGTACTGGCGAAAGCACTGGTGAAGGAACTGAAACAATCAACTCCAGATAAAAAGCCTACCCTGGTCGAAAGCGATTTTGAACGAGCAAAAAAGTGGATGGATGCTCAAGGATGGAGGCCTAAAAGCTATTCTACTCACCTCACCATTGTAAATGCATGGTATGAATTTTTGGGCACGAAGAAAGCAACCCCGGAACTAGCCAAAGAATTTTTCCAAAACCTACAGGCTACCAAGGCTCCAACTACCTACAACAAATATTTGCATTTGCTAAACGCCATCCTCGATGGAATAGGGCAGGGGAGTGTTTGTGCGGGGATCAAAACGATCCGGCAAAACCCTTCGCCAGCTCGATACTTCCAAACATTCCAGATAAAAAAACTTTCCAAAGAAATCAGCTCCAGGGATCCGCAATTGTGGATGTTCGTGCAGTTCATTTATTACTGCTTCATCCGGCCCAGGGAGCTGGTTTTTTTGCGGGCTGAAAATGTGCTATTGGAGAACAATCAGATTTACATCCCAGGGCATATCAGTAAGAATAAAAAAAGTGAGTACGTGACCATTCCAGATGCCTTCAGGCCCGTGCTGGAATACATCAAGGAACTTTCACCGGATCGGTTACTTTTCCCTTCACCGCTGGACGTTACAAAGCCACTTGGATTTGATAAAATGTATCGTAGGCACCAGAAAATAATAAAAGCACTGGGCTTCGGGAAAGGCTATGTGCTGTACAGCTGGAAACATACAGGCGCAGTGCAGGCAGTAAAGGCAGGGATACCACTAAAAGAGCTTCAGATACAATTGAGGCACCACAGTTTGGACCAGGTGGACCAGTATTTGAGGCAGATGGGCGTTTTTGATTTGGTAAGGCTTCAGGCTAATTTTCCGGCGATCTAAGTAGAGAATAAAGCGCCGAAAAGCAGCGTTGATATTCTTGAGAAATCGATTTTCTAATTCGTTTTAAAATGAAAATATCGATAAAATTTAAGTTTCAGCTTGCAAAAACCGGATATTTTAATCAGCTTTGTGAGGCGAGAATTAAAATATTTTAATTTTTCGACAAAGAAAAAGCCGCCCCCAAAGGGAGGCGGCCGATCGTGACTATTAAACTGGAGATTTAAAAAGTCACGGATGAAGCAGGAAATTACCACCAATCGTTTAATATCTCAATTCCCAACCTGAGATAGAAAAAAAGGTTGTTACCTGCTTTAAAATAGTCCACCCATGTTAATTGGGGCTTTCTTCGCTTCACCGGGAATCTTTTTAGACTCTTAAACCGGTAGCGGTTCTTTGTTCTATTCATAAAAAAAATTTAATAATGCCAAGGATAGTGTGGATTATCCTTGGCGTTTTTTTTGCATTTCATATTTAGGTGTCGTTTTTTAAATCGCCGATTAGATGTAAGGCTAAATCTAAATTTCTAAAAGGCGTATTGTTAGTTAATTAAACTGTTTTCAAAGTTCCGGGATTTTTTACACTAAAACAAAACAAAACTGTGGAAAAGACTAACAACTTATCCACACTCGGGAAAAAAATATTTGACGGAATCAGAAAAAAGTGTATGATTTTTAATTAAATAATAAAGGCGAGCACAAGTACTCGCCTTCATCATCTTCATTATAAAACCAAATCAATTACTAGGCTGCAATTCTGGTAAAAGTACCTACACGGCCACTAGGCAAAGTGATAATGGTCACATCTTCCAATTCTTCAGTCAAGACTCCCAATGCCATTGCCTGGCTCTTATTCACGATGGCATCCCAACCAATTTCAGCGGCTTCGATAAAGAACGCGATAAGGTCAGCATTCAAACCCGCTTTAGCTAAGTTACCACCGCCAAATTCCCGAACCACTAGATGTTTGGTTTCTGGTTTGGCTGCTTCAGTATCGATAAAGGCATCAATCTGCTCGCCATCTGGCTTAATGTCATCGGTCAAAAAACCAGTAATACTTTGGGCGAAATCCTTCAAGTACTGCAACATCTTTTTGTTGTATTCCGCTTTGATTCGATCCACAACGGGTTGAAACAAGCGAAAAAGCCATGGAGTCATAAAGCTGTTTAGCCACTTTAGCCACAAAGCCCGTACTTTTTTGTTGTTGTCTGGTTCAGCATCGGAAAACTCATTGATGGTGCCAATAAGCGGTTCAGCAATTGCTAAAACCAGTTCTTCCTCTGGAGAATCATTTTCCAATCGTTTTTCCAAGGCAGCTTTTGCACTGTTAATACCCAGCTTGGCCAATAGTTGCAGCCATAAGGGCAAAGCTTTTACCTTCAGTTCGTTGATAAACTGTTTCATAGCGCTATATTAAATTTTAAGTTTACGAGATTTTTTGTTTGCCCAGGTGATGGACTCACCTTGCACCGCCGCCGCCGCCGCATTCAACTTTGCTTTAGGGTTTGGAATATCAAAGCAGCGTTGCTGTTCGTCGAATCCTTCTACGTTCGTTACCGCGATTTTTAGCCCTAACTTTTGAATACTGGCATCCTTTTGGAAAAAGAACAATAAAAAGTGCTGTGCCCAAATAGCTGCCTGTGGGTAGTCGGTTTCGTCATTGGTTACGAGGTATTGGTTTTCAAAGTTCCTGCGTAGGGCATCGTTCACGACTGGCCAGATGTCTTCCGCATATTTGTCGGAAGTGATTTCCAGTTTGAACCGGATATGCAGCTTTAGCATATTTTCCATGCCTTGGGTTTTCCAAGATTGGATGTAATAGGCCGGAAAGTATAGGTTTACGATAGCTCTAGGTTTGACCGGTATCACCGGATCAGTTGGCGGTGGTGGTGGACCTGGATTACCTGGATCAGGATTATAACCAGGCATCTTTACAGGGTCCATATCCAAAATGCGCTGCACGTAGATCAGGCCATTGCCATAAAGATCATCGCGGCCAGCTTTGCCCAGGTCTGAAGCAATCCAACCTAAGTACTGTTTCATCTGCGCGGTGCCCTTTATTTTGGGTCCCCATTTGCTTTTGGCGATCACAATGCAGGCCATCACAAAGGGACTCGCCATGCTGGTACCGCTAATGGTGGCGTACTTCCCAGCTACCCAGGTAGATTGAATAAGGCTGCCAGGCGCGGCAACGGTGATTTGAGGCCCATAGCAGCTGTAGGATGCTTTGGTAAGACTTTCATCCAGCGCAGCAACCGAAATGCCGTAGAGGCTCGATCCTGGATAGCCTGGTGAACCGTTGTGGTTGCCAGCAGCAAAGGCAAAATAAACGTCGCCTTTGGTGCTTTCTGCTAGTTCCTTTTCGGTATCAGGTAGGAGTGTGCTCGATGTGGTGCCAAATGAGCCATTGTACACCACTGCAATGCCTTGTTTGTTCAGGGCAATATCTTCAGGGCGTTCACTTTGGTAGGCATTGTTCACCCAGGTAAATGAACCGCTACCATTGTCACCAAGGAATTTGAGGTGATCCTGCGTGTATACCCCTGATTTGACTAGTTCCGCAAGAATGCCGAAATCTTTTGCCGCAACTATGCCAGCAACGTGGCTGCCATGCCCTTGCATATCGGTTACGCTGGTGCTGGTGGTGTAGTTGCGGGCATTACCTGGAACCTGGATCAGGTCCGGGTGTGTAGGCCTGCCAGTATCGCAGATTTTGCCGCGAACTTTGTAGGTGCATTCTTTAGCCAGACGGGCATGAATGTTGGCGGGCAAAATGAGGCGTTCACCCCAATTGCTAATAGCGGTGCCAAAAAGGTCGCGTGCAGTGGCTACCTGTACGGGTACCTCAATGGGGGAGGGTAGAATTTCCCAACCATCCTGCTTCAGATCGGCAATGGTTTTGCGGGCCTGCTTCAGTGTGTCGCGGTAGTCTTTGCGTAATTCTTCTGGCAGGTCGCGGGGTTTGATTTGGCCAAAAGTTGGAATGGCCAAAAAGATGGCCAATAAAAGTGCAAAAATGGTTTTCATAGCTTTAATTCTTTTTTTGCTTTGGCCTCTTCGATTTCGTTCATTACCCTTTGGTGGCGTAGCTCTTCATTGTGCTTTTGCCAGCTCATGACCATTGGGATCACAGAGGCTACAACAAAGCCTAAAAAAACATACCAGTTTTGAGCCAACCAACCTCCAACAACTCCAACCAAATTGGCTCCAAAAGTTACTTTGATCCATTGTAGGCTATCATGGTCATGAAAGTTTGTGAAGAGGTTGGAAAGCTTCATGGTTTCAAGATTAAACAGTTTCATAGTGTTCTAGCGGGGGCGCTGTGGTGATCAAACAAGTGCTGGTATTCCATTTACCCAGCGGCGTATGCGTGTAAAATCAAAATCCATGTCTTGCGTAGCGGGTAGTTGACCGCCTGCCCAGGCTCCAACCTGCCAGCTGATGCGCGGTAGCCGGTTGAACTGCTGGACCTGTACAATTTTACGGCCTCTGATGAAAAAGACCTGGGCAACGGTTTTGTTACCATAGTCGATTTCGAGCCACCAGGGGAATGTTTCGTCAAATACTACAGCATCCAGCGGATCGCGACCAATACCGTTGTCGGTTTGGCCGTCTTTGTGCCAGTAATCTAGCACCTCAATGCACTGATCATCTGGATTGTGCCTGAAGCCACCCAGGGCACTATTTTCATGCTTTTCAAATGGGTTCAGGTCGAATGATAGGCCACCCCATTTGAGCCAGCTTTTTTGGTGCTGGGCATTTTCGGGAGGGTGGATGTAGTTGCAGTTTTGTGAAAAGGTGATCCACCAACCGATTTTCAAGACGCTTAGGCGTGGGGTGAAAAAATCGGGGGTGAAGTTGAATTGGCCTTGCTTGACTTTTTGTAGGGGCATGTTAGTAGTCTTGGATATGGTAAGAACAGGATACTGAAGTAGCGGTGACGGCTGCACCTGTAGCCGGGTTGAAAAACCTTACTTTGAAGCTTGTAGTGGTTTTGGTGTGGACTGATACAGTGTAGGACGTAGTGCCTTCTACGGTTACGTTTGTAGAGTAGGTTGCATCTGGCATGGTTGGGACGGTTACGGTTAGATCACCTGATCCGTCAGTGCTGGCGCTGGAAACTCCATTTTGGATGCGTAGCAGCGCTGGCGTAGTGGTGGTTCCATCGCCGGTTAAGAGGTGGATAGTTTTTGCACCGATAGTGGCTGATGGAGTGGCGTTAGCAAAATCATATTTACCATAAAACCGAATACCGTTAGTAGTTAGATCACTATATGGCATGGTGATTTTCAACCACTCCATAACTGAGTTATCTATATTAGTCTGTCGAACTGCAAAGGTCGGAATTTGATAATCTGGCATAGATTGGAATACTCCTATTCCACCCCAGGAGTTAGTAGAATCTCGACCAAGAAAAACCATGTATTTTGAACTGCTAGAAGAAAACGGGTTATAATTTTCGGTAAATCTCATTGCTACTGATGCACTTCTTTGGCCATTTGAAGTTAATTGTAAACCTGCTAGGGCATCAATGTTATCTCTACCATAAATTTGTGGACCCATGTAAGAACGTACATTTATTCCACTGGTTGCGTCCTTGGCAGCAACCGCCTCAATGCTTCTTCCAACTACAGCTTTTGTGGTGTATCCGGGATCAGATGTAGAAACCCAACCTGATACGGATGCAGAGAAAGGGGACAATTCGATCATTGTTCCTCTACCTTGATCTGCATTTAAAATTCCAACTGTCCCCCAATTCCAAGGACTGCTGTAGAAACCACTGGCCTTCCATGTGTTATTAAAGGGCCAATCGTTTGCCCTTGGGTGTGTACTTGCCCCAATAAAAATATCTTGATCAGCACTATATGCTTGTTTTATGTGTAATAAGTTACCATAAATAGTGTCTGTTTTGTATCGTGGCCACAACCCCTCCAAAATCTTCGCATTATGAACCCCGACCCGACTTGCCAGCGGTGCACTAATTCCATTACTGTTTTGTGGTGGAATCAGCGCCAGGCCATTACTAGTTTCCCGGCTAACAAATCCTGCACCCTTTGGTAAATGTGTTCCACCTCCAATTCGGCTAAGGTCTACTACTGCTTGTGTGCCAGTGCTGCTAATCACTCCAACTACAGCGTAACGTTTGCCGTTGTTGTCCCATGCAATATCACCAGTGTCGATGTTGGAAATAACGTAGAGCCCAGTTTGATCGGCAAAATTTTTGAGCGTCCCACGAATGTTTGGTCCATTGTTGGCGAAGCCGCTGAAATCGATTCGGCCATTAAATCCAGTAAGCGCTACGGACTGTGCTGAAGCGATAGATAGGATAAAGAACAAGCCCAGGAAGAGCGTAAATATTTTGGTTTTCATAGCTTAGAAAATCAATTTTATGGTGAATGGAGTTGGTAAAATATTGTTGATCCCAATTTCAGTGCTGGTGAGTCCACTAGCCGCTGAATTTGTTACAGGAATGCCCAACTCAGCAGCCGTGAACTGGTTGCCATCACTATCCAGGAAAAACACAAAAGGGCTAAAGGCTGTAATTAGTCCCTGGTTATAATCACTTGTATTCCAGGCGATATTCACCCTCATGTTTCCATCTTCATCCAACTCAGTTTCTGGGTCTACGATGCGAGTTTGTAGACTGGACAGGCTTTTGCCTTCAGGTACAGTAATTAAGTGGGTGCCAGGAAGAGACACGCCAGCTTCAATGCCAGGGCTTCCTTTAATGATCCAATCAAAGTCGATATAAATTGAATCACCGCTGCCACTTGCTGCGCTTTCGGTAAGAAATTGAAGAAGTTCCAGGATAGACACATCACCTTCAACCCCCTGCACCTTAAATTTCATGGCGTAGGCTCCAGCAATATTTCCGGTTATTGTTACAGGTGCAGTTAGTGGCATGGTTAAGCGTGTTTGATGCGTAAGATGGTTGGCTCGGTGGTGATGGTGTACAGGCCACCAATAAGTAAAGTGCCGTCTGCCTGTGCTGCTGCGGTATTGGCGTAACTGCGAACACCTTTTGCTACTACTTGATCCACATAGCAGGTCAGTGAGCTGTTTTCTGGATCACCATTGATGGGACCATGTGAGATTTGCGCATTGTCGGGACTGGCAGCAAATTGCCCGCCTTCATCTGATGTCAAGTCTAATACCTGGATCACTACTTCGTCAGGAAGGCAGGAAAGGAATTGACTGTTGGCTGCATTCGCGTTACTAACTGCAAAGTTTTTGCCTAGGCTGTCTTGTAGCATCCAGGCTTTATTCACAGTAGTGTCTAGGCCAATTTTTAAGAATTTATTAGTGTTGTCAATGGTGGTATCTTCAATCAATAGTCCACCTAAATACACCTTACTATCCTGAATGCGTAGGCCATTTTCAGCTTCAACTACCAAGGCTTCGCCATTGAGCAGGCGTTCTAAAATGTACAGCAGGCTGACTGGTTCGCTTTTGCCTTCGATCAAAAAACCGTCGTCTTTGTAGGCTCCACGAATAAGGCCCGTTATGGTAATTTCTGCCATGGCTTAAGGCGTTTTATCGAGGCCCAAATTCCTCATGGTTTTCAAAATCTTCATTTTCTTTTCCAGCACCGTTACCCTGGATTGTCCAACCACTTCAGAGTTGATGTAGTCGTACATGTTGCGACCAGGTGGAAAGATTTCACGCCATGCGCTATTCACTGCAATAAGCTTTTCAGTGGTATAACTCAGTAGAATGTCAAAAGCTTCTTCATCCTCATCGTACCAATCCCACAGCTTATTCAATAGGCTGTAGAGCTTGTTTGCTTGTTCTTTTGGGTTGAATCCTGGAATGTTTTTTGGCTTTGGCGTAGTGCCTGTGGTGGTGCCTCCAGTAGTGCGCGGTACAGTAGTGGTTCCCGTTCCGGTATTGGTTGGCGTGGTTGTAGTACTGGTTCCAGTGGTTCCAGTAGGTTCAGCTGGATTATCGCTTACCTTATTGCCAGTTGGCTTCATTTTAAACCACCCTTTTTCCTTACCTACCAAAAAAAGGATCAGCGCAAGGGCCAGCACTACCGTTAATTTCATCCATTTGCTCATGGTCAGAGATTTAAGCGGTCAAGTTTTGCAATGACCTTTTTCTTTTTTGCAATTCCATCTATACGGTACCAGGCCAATACTTCAGCATTGACCTGTTGGCGAAGGGTGGATTTTACCCCGGCCCAAAAATCGCCACCAGCGTATTTTTTGCGCCATTCATTGTGTACGAGGCGGGTTTCGTTGTCGCTGTAGTTTAGAATGGTATCAAAAGCTTGTTCATCTTCGCCACCAGCATCCCAGGTCATACTTAGCAGGTCAGCTAATTTGCTCGCTTCGTTGGCCGGGTTGAATCCGCTGCGCGGTTTTGGGGCACTTGGATCGAGATCAACCTCATCCCCTTCCATTTTTGGACGGTCCCAAATTTTCAGGCGTTTGCCGATCAAATAAACGGCCACAATCAGCGCCAGGACCAGCACCACGTTAAGCGGCTTACGGTAGTTCATCGGCACGAAATTGGGATATTGTAGCTGCATGGTTGCTTACTTTTTGCGGGTAATGCTGAAGATGATGGCACCCAGGATGACCACAAAAACCACAACCCCGGAGATGATCACCGTTTGGGTGCGTTTGTCCTGATCCTGGAAATCTTTTGGGCTCAAGTAATCCGGCAAACGGCCATATTTGGCGGCTTTGCCAGCTGACAACCAATCAAAGATGCTTCCAATGCCCTGGGCTACTGCGCTTACTGGGTCCATCTTATTTGCGGTTTACAAGCCAAAGAATGAGCAGGCCCGCTACAATGAGCACACCAAGCCCAATGAAAATTGGCTGTGTTTCTTTGAAATCCTGGTTGTTTTCTTCACGGCTTTTGAGTGGGTCCAGCACATCGATCATGCTCGATCCTGTTTTGGGGCAAGGATCAAAGCCATACATCAGCATGACTTGGCTTTGATCAATCCATTTGCCACTGCACAGGTATTCTTCTTTGCTGATGTTGGAATTGGAATCACAGGCTTTTCCAAAACCTCTTTCCAATTCCGGCAGGCCAGAAAAATAACCTTTGCCCCTGCGCTTGCACTTGCATTTTTCTCCACAAAAAAGGCTCATGATTCTGTTTTTAAGTACGGTGCAGGGTCCACTTTCACCCAAACGCCCAATTGATTTTCATGCACTTCTACGTGCAGATGTGCCGGCACAGCGGCCCCGTATTTGAGGCTGATGTTTTGGCAGGTGCCCAGGGCTTCACCTGGTTCAACCATCTTCCCCACTATGCCCGATTTGGGCTGCATGTACATGATTTTTACCAGTAAAGCGGGGTTGACTTCCAGGACTACGCCAGAAAAGCGGCTATCATCTTCGTAGGGCACAGATAGGCGAATGATTTTACCCGCAAATGGGGCTGTGACCAGGGCACCAGGGGTGCACAATATGTCTTGACCTTTGTGTGTGCCTACTCCGCTGGATCGGTTGCGTGTGGCACCAAAGTGCCCACAACCGCCTGTATCGCATTCGCGAAGTGTTTGTTTGCCGTTGAAAAGTGTAATGGGCTGCATCCCTTGAGTTTTGAGCTTAAAGAGCAAAAAGCCAAGTTTGCGCACAAGGATCAGCAGGAAGAGTACCACCCCGCCAATGATCCACCATTTATTCACCTTCCTGGCAAGTACACTCACTTTTCTTTTTGTTGTTCTTGTAGTTGTTGTAGTTGATCCACAGGCCAGCTACAGCAATTGCAATCATGATGTACGGATAGAATTTTTCGATTTTCATGATCCGGTAGTTTATGATGCTTCGTCAGCAATGGTCAAATCAGGCAGGCCCACAAAGTTGTTGCCGCTGTCTTTTACCATGTTCAGATCGGCACCGGCCAAACCCGTTTTGATTACCCGGCTACCTTTGGCGCGGTAGTAATCAGCCAACTCGATGAGGGCACCAGTTGTGATCTGAATCAAAGGATTGCCAGCACCTTTCAAGATGCCAGTAATGGTGGTGCTCGCAGGCGTTTTGATGTGCTCTGCCAAGGTCACAATGCTATTGTTAGAGCGTTTGACCATGATCTGATTTGCGCCCTTCAGTGGCACAGTGATCGTTCCAGAGGATGCGGAAGCCATAGGTTATGCCAGTTTGCGCAGCAGTCCGGCAGCTTCACCGGATGGCGTGGTTTTGGTAATGATGTTTCCAGCGTCATCGACTCCCACAGCATCAGCATCTTTTTTCTTTTTCTGCTGATAGTAATAAACTGCGGCGCCGATCAATCCGATCACCGCTGCGATGATCAGGATCATTTTTGTTTTTTTGCTCAACATGCTATTTGATGAGTTTGGCATGTACAGTCAGTGCGGCCAGCATTGCCAGGAAGATGGCCACAAAGAGGATAATGCTGATTTTGATCCCACTGTCGATCAATTCACGCTTGATGGGATCGAATAGGATGTTACCCATTTTCTTTGAGTTTCTTCTGATAGCGTTTCTCCAGGTAGGTATCGGCTACGATTACGCCCAGGGCTACACTCACTACCAGGAGCAGGCCAAATACGGCCCAATGCATTTTGGTGAATTCCATGTGATGCGGATTTTGTAGGAGAATGAATTAAGAGCCTTTTTTATCCTGGCCAATAAAGGCGTCAGGGTCAAAGCCCATCCAAAGGATAATCAACACTCCTGCGAGGATCAGCACCACATTGATGCTTATGCTTACCCGTCCGGTTACTGCCTGTGCCATGTGCTTAGATTTTGATCCATTTGAGCTTCAGCGCCAGCACCAGCAGTGCCGCTACCCCTACCGAAATCCAAAAAGCCTGCATGGCCTGCTTTTTATTGGCAGGGTCTACTTTTTGTTCTAATACAGTTGTGGGCCGGGCTTCTGATGTAGAGGCTGCAACTTGTCGAATGTCTGGTTTTTCGCGTACCGTCAGGGTTGCGCCAGCTTTGTAGTTGCTTACTACGCCCAGGGCGTTGTTTTTCATTACGTTTCGTTGCGCAATCATTATTTTTTCTTCTTAAGGATGAAAAAAACGGTTACTGCGATCGCCACCAGTGCCAGTACCAGCAGCAGCATGTTATTGC
Source organism: Haliscomenobacter sp. (assembly GCF_965225875.1). Taxonomy (GTDB): domain Bacteria; phylum Bacteroidota; class Bacteroidia; order Chitinophagales; family Saprospiraceae; genus Haliscomenobacter. Next base: position 186,416 of record NZ_CBDDBS010000003.1, read on the forward strand.
GGCGTTGTTGCTGGATGTATACGGTTTCTTGGTAGCACCCTGGTCGATTTGGATTAATGGTGCAAAGCGTTTTGTTGACTACATCCAGGGCGTTGCTTGCGCCGCCGCCATTGATGAAATCGCCCACATTTTTGCCTGCATTTTTAAGCCAATCGCCAAACCCGCCTCCCTTCTTGGAAGGCGGGTTTTCGTTGGGTTCACCAAAAGAAAGTGGTTCGTCGTAGTAATACATGGCTGTTGATTAGCGCTGACGCCCAAATTCAGCGTTTTGATAGAAACTCAAGGTGCATTTGATGCCAGGTTCTTGAGTGTACACAAAGGCAGTGCGGTGAGTCACGATCATGTTCACATCAAAGGTGTTGATGTTCTCCTGATACTGCTGCTCAGAAACGCCCATTTCCGGGAAGATGGTTTTGACCAGCTGGCAACCAGTACCACGGGAAGATTCAAAAATTTCCAGCTTGCGGCCATACTGCGCGCCTGCTTTGGTTTTGTCATTCACCGTCATTTTCATGATGTCGATGCTGGCACCTACGTGCGCAATATCGTTCAAGGTGAATTGGTAATGATCGGTAAGGCTGTCGATTTTAACTGCCAATGGCATTGCATAGCCATTGATCAGTTGGTAGCCCTGCGCAGCATCAAAAATCACAATCTTGGTGGGAGTGGTAATGCCTGAATCAGTGGTATCAACCAGGATCGAGAAAAAAGGTGAGGTTTCAATCACTGCCTGGTTTGCTCCGTTTGGGCTGCTGATTGGCGTTACAGTCGGTGCATTGACCATATTTTGAGGCTGCACCATAACAAGTCCACGACGATTTTGTAACATGGTTCTTTTTTTTGGTAAAAAATTTGCGTCTCGCTTTAGGTCACAATGTTAGCGTGGTGTGGAACGGATTAAAATAAAGTAGCATAAGGGCTACCGCTATTAAGTATGGGCGCGGTAAAGTGCACAGCATCGAGGGTGCCGGACACAAAAAAGGCCAGCAGTGCGCACTGCTGGCCGAATGGTGACACCTCCATTGGTTTCACTCCTTCATAATCACTTTTCTTTCTGCTGCTGATCCTTCAGCGCTTCGTATTTCTTTAAGATGGCATCATAGGTTTTACCTGCTTCCAGTACATTCCTTTGCTGGTCCTGAATGATGACCAGGCCACCTTCGCGCAGCTCCACGAAGTAGGTTTTTTTATTGTGTACCATTGGCGTCATGTTAAGCACCTTATTGCGGGGTGCTGGCGCGGCTCCTGGTTGGCTATTGTGGGCAATTGGTCCATTTTGCTTCAAGTACTCATGTACAGCATGAAACATTTCGTACAGCGTAGCGGTGCCAGGCGTTTTGAGACTGGGCAAAGTGATGGTTTCTCCAGTATCCACCACCTGCACTGTAAGCGCCAGGTGAACAGGTAATGGCTGATCATTTTCACCGACAAAGTGCCGATTGAAAAAGTCGCGGATTTCGTCAGCGCTCATAGGATACCCTCTTCAATGGTTTCGTAATTCAGGATGTACCCAGTGGCATTGATGCCAGTTAGGGAAAGCACCTGATTCTTTTTGCCTTGCTTCCATTCCTTTTTTCGCTCCGTTATTTGCTTAAGGAAATCCTCTTCTTTATCCAGGGGCATTGGTTCCCGGCATAAAATGCGAAGATGTGCTTTCCAGTCTTCACCAAACACTGCGGTTTTGGTTACGTCGGCATCGATGCGGGTACGTGCTTCATTGATAATCAGGTTTTCAATCTTAAGTGCCATAGTGTGGTATTGTTGTTTGTAACTATTTTGATTACTTTTGTTACAAATGTACGCAAAATGGTGATGTATGGCACTTATTTAAGTTATCGTGTTTTTGAATTTTTTCTTAAGGAGAAAGGCAATTACACTGTACAAGAACTAGCGGCAAAACTGATGCCTGATGAGCTGGCCACCAAGCGCCAGCGTACCAATGCCTACAACCGGGTGCGCAGGTGCTGCGAACAGCTGGTATTTGAGCAAAAATTGCTTAAGGAATCCACCCACATTGACAATAATCTTTTTGCTTATAAATACTCAATCCATAGCTATGAATCTAAGCGCACTGAAGATGGTGATTAAACCATTCATGCCAGCTTTCCGGCAGTACCTTGATCAGATGGCAGCGCCAGTAGACCAAGGGGGCTACCTTCAACCAGGTGACAACATGGTAGGCATTACTTTGTATCAGGACTCCAAAGGGGTAAAAATCGCAGCAATGAGCTACAGATTTGACTCCAGTGGAGAAACGCCAGTGATCACCGTGACCAGCATTAATAAGATTGGCAACTTTGAAAGCTTAAAATAAAATGGACCAGAACGACATCACCACCAACCCAGCTGGTGGCACTGAGGGCTTGGGCGATTTCATCAGTGATATGAAGCGACCACGGGAGCAGATCGATGCACCGGATTTTGAGATAGAGGATGCCGAAATAGAGGGCGAAGAAGGTGGCGATGCTGGAGCAGGTGACGACCAGGGTAGCGAGTACCAGAATGAAGCGCTGATGGCAATCCTGTTGATCGATTCTGGCGTGGGGATCCTGGGAACCCTGATCAGTGGATTGCCTGCGGACCGTTACCAAAAGTTTACGGAACGCAAGCCACCAAAACACTACCTGAATGCCACAGCGGCATTGATCGAGAAATACAGCCTACAAGGCGCATTGAGTCCCGAGATGGTATTTTTGATTGCGCTGGTGAGCGTATACAGCGGATCAGTAAGCAAAGCGATGGCAGATAGGGCTGCTGTGGTCAAAAAAGCCAAGCAGGAAGCTGAGCAGCAGGAAAAAGAACGGCTAAGGGCTGAGGTATTGGCAGCTAAAGAAGCACGATAATGAGTAAGGGTAAAGCGGTAAACCATCGAGATGCACAGGTGACCATCCTGATGGCCAGGAACGGGACAGGAAAGAGCACCCTGGTCAAAACCATAGCTGATGCCCTGGGTGGAAAAATCGTGGTAGTAACCATGAACGGCATGCCCGAAATATGGCGGCCCTACCCTGCTATAGATGTGAGCAAAAAGGAAGATTGGGCCAGCTGGGAAACGGGCATCAGGCAGGTGTACTACATGCAGCATGAAAAGGACACATTCCGGTACATTCACCGGTATTTTAGAAACGGGATTTTGATTCTGGATGATTGCCGCAACTACATATCGAGCAACCTGGACAATCAGGAGCACCTTAAGCACTTATTAATCGACTTTCGCCACAAAATGATGGACTTGTTTTTTGTGGTGCATAGTCCTGGCCAGGTGCCCAGGCAGGTGTGGACCTTTTACAGTAATGTGTGGGTAGGTGCTACAGATGCGCTCCTATCTAAGTCGATTGGAATTGATAGTGGAGAAAGGATCATTGCTGCGCAGCGGGAAGTGAATGAGCGGTACAGGCTGGCGCTGGAGAAAGCGGATGGCAGCCACTACGGAATTTTCAAATTGATTCGTCCTTAGGTTCTATCTTTTAGACGTGATATTTTTGTGTGAGCCTGGTCACTATCTTCTGACCAGGCTCTTTTTTTATGTCCTTTCCCTTTCTCTTTTATTCTTTATAGTGGCAAATGTGGCATTATTGGCCAAAACTCGCTGTAAGCCTTTTAAATACTGGGTTTTTTGAGTGCCACATGCTTGGCCAAGCGGTGGCCAAATGGCCAAAATTCTTGTGATTTAGACTTGTGGATAATCAAAGCTGTGACCTTTGACCCCGTAATCTGAATAGTCAATAATAATGTTTCTTTTATTGAGAAACTTATTAGGGCATTAGTATTTATTGGTTTCAATCAACATTTTGGTTTTGTCTAGTAAGATTTTAACGTTATGTGCGGTTTCAATAATACCAATTCCGACAGATTCCATCGTGAAAAAGTTATTCCCTAATGTATCTAAAACCACCTTGCCATTTTGATCAATTAATACAGTAGGTGCTTGTTTTTTTGCTGAAACTATTCCAAGAAATTTTGGAGTTTCACCTACGACAATGTTTCCAAACTTATCCATTGGCGAAGGCACTTTAATAACAGGTCCACCACTATTTCCCGGATAAAGATCACTATCGACTAAAATGATATTACTTTCTGGAGAAGAAGGAGATACCCATGAAACAATTCCGTTCCTAACCAAAGCCTTTGTCTGAAAACTAGGTTCAACAATGCCCGGGTATCCAAAAATAAACAATTGGGCTCCTTCAAAATAATCATCTTTAGAAGCAAATAACCTATATGGAAAAATAATAAGATCTGAAATTCCTAACTTTTCCTCTAAGTTTAAAAGTGGTAAACATGCAAGATCGGTAGATTTGTTATCCGGTTCTATCCATAATTTTTTTCCGTTTTTTCTAAGAGGTATTTCTACCCCCAAATTTTTATGAAGTTCTTCATTTTGAAATCTAAACAATCGCAGATTGATTTTATCAGGGGTCCATTTGTCAGGAACATTTTCCAATACATGTTTAGCTGTAATTAAACATGGAATTGTCTTGTTATGGGCGTTAACATAAAAAATCATTCCTGAACCAACAACACTGAAATAATTTATTGATTGGTTGTTGCCGATATCAGCTTTTGCTATTTTGCCTAAAGAAACGATTGACTCTTGATATGAGCTGAGCCATGGCTTTTTTTGGTCTTGGTTTGCAATTTGAGCAGTCATGGAATACTGAATGAAAAAAAAAGCAAACATAGATGCTAATGAAATTTTTTGCATATAAATAAATTTAAATAAATTTTTTTATTAAAATGTGTTTGCTTTTATCGCAAACGTTCTTTTAACAAAGTTAACTCTTATGAACATTAATTACAACTTAAATTCAGAATAGAAAAATAGTTGGGTTTATGGCCTTTTGTATTTCTCTCTTAGAGAGGACAATAAGTCAATAATTTCATAAACGTGGATTAAAATCATGTTGCTCAAATAGCGTGTAACTGAACTTATTCCCCCACTCCTTTGCCGCGAAATTCACAATGGCCATAAAACGGTTAAAATCGCTGTCTCTTTTGAAGACCTGGCACAAGTATGACCATTCGTTTACAAGTGGCGTATCTCGCAGCGCCTTGTGGATATTGGCTCCAAAGAAGTCTTCTTCGATGGTGGCCGGATCGAGGTCAAAAGCATTGTCGCGGTCGTTGTCTCGATAGGCGCGCACTTTGCCCAGGCGCTGGCAAAGCGCATCGTACTTGCCTTGGTGTTTATCGATCTTGTAAGCGCCCAGGTATTGATCCGGAACCAGGATGCCAGTGCCCTTCACGTTTTTGGGCATCCGCAATGCTGGTCCACCTGGTTTGGTGGTGCCTGGCCACTGGTATAGCTGCCATTCGTTCCATTCATTGCGGTATAGGACGCAAAGGAAGTCACTGAAGGTGTTCACAGGACCGTTGTTGCGCACTCCGAAGATGTTCAAATTGAACTTTTTGCCGGAGTCGAAAAAGCGGTAGTTCTTTTGCTCGAAGGTGGTGGCGATGGTTTTGGCTACGGTGTTCATGGTTTATTTATTGACTTGTTGTGCGCAGAATTCTACGCTTAAAATGTACTGTTCTGATTTCCCTTTTTCATCGATCACATCTACCACCATTCTCGGTTGTCTCAACAATTCCCATGCATCTGTGATGTGTATCCATTTCCTTATTGCGTAGCCTCTTGCGGCATGCCAATGCCCTAATCCATGCACTTTGTCTTGAATGCTTGTTTCGCATTCGATTACGGTATAAACTGGCCTGCATGCTTCGCTTTTAGGGTGAAAGTCTTTACAGTTTGTACATTGCTTGAGGTCCATAGCTTTTGGCTTTTACTTGTTCAAAAATGGCCTCACCTATCCATTGGGTGTAGGCTGGTGGAATGGCTTCGCGCATGCCTTCACAGTCCATCCAGTCAATGTCCATGGCATAGGCCCACGTGGCTTGCACTGATTCTTTTTTAAAGTTGGGCATGGCATCACCAGAGGATTTACGGTAGGCACCTTTGCCAAAGATGCTTACTGCTTCGCCCCTTCTCACAATCCCTTTGCTGATTGTTGGTTTGTATGGATTCATGATCCAGAGCCCGCCACCTAATTCAAACCAGCGCCAGCGAACCACATGCAGGCCAAACATGCGGCCAGATAGTTTCACGTCGGCGCGCATTGGTGATCCAGGTACGTTTTCGATGATGTAAGGCTTTCCAGACTTTTCGAGCAGTTCCCGGGTAATGGGCAATAGGTCGGCGTATTCCTTGGTGTCTCTGAATTGTGCGGTGGATCGGCTGTAGCCCTGGCATGGTGGCGATGCTGCAATAACGTCGTATTCGTGGCCATGGGCTTGTAAGAACTCCAGGGCATCGGCCTGGTGGAATTCGTAGGGGTATCGAGGTTGTGGGTCTTTGTCTACACCGGTCACGGTGAAGCCTGCGCGGTGATAGCCTACTGAGCAGCCACCTTGTTTGCAGAAGAGGTCCAATAACTTCATACTGGATTCACTTTAGCCGCATGTTTGCCCGTTGCGCTCACTCCTTTCAACGAAGTCAACAAATCCTGATCCACCAACTCAACATCACCAAGGATGTAGTTCAAGAACTTGATTTGATGCACCAGCACATCCGGTTTGAATTCTTTTTCGAGTTCTTTCTGCTTAAGCTTTCGGTAGTCTGCATACTCGATTTTGGCCACTTCTTTTTTGTAGCCCAGGTATTTGCTGAATTTTGTGGTGGTATCTTCAAGTTGCTTTGCCAAAAAATCAGCTTTTGCATCATTGATCACCGATTTTGCCGAAAAACAAAGCTCTCTGATTTTGGAAAGCTTCGCGATTTCTCGCTTACTTCCCAAAATCATCAGAGCTTCAATTCTCGCTATATCGGTATCGATTTGAGCGATGGTTCTCATGGTAGCATCATTAGCAAGTCATCCCAATACTGAATCAATGCGTACACAATTAGTACAAAGTATAGCACTTGTCGACGTGCCTGGCGCTGAATTGCGCTTATTTCATCGGCTGTATAGCGTTTATCGTAAGCCATGACGGTGATGTTTTTTGGAAGAAAAAGAAGCGGCACTACACCGCTTCCAAACTTATAGAGGTTTCAAAATCAATCTTACTGTCGTTCAATAGTCCTTTGTAGTAGGCAATCCATGTTTGATTGTTCTGGATTGCGTCCAAGGTCCGTTGGTTCGTTGGTCGTCCTGATCGATCATTTGCGAGCTGGATTTGGACGTGGCGCGCATGGCGTTTTAGGTACAGTTTCAGGCGTTGTTTTAGCTGCCTTTCGTCCAAAATTTCGTGTTTTTCGTGTGCTATAAAGGGTACTAAGGGTTGTGGTGATTCAGGTTGTAGCCGTTCGTGCCGTTCGTACTGTGCCCCATGTTTGCCGTCGCTTGTTTTGGGCGGATAGGGGCTTGGCCGTTTCCCTGTTTCAAAAACTTCACCTGATTTCTAAGCTCTTCAGCTTCATCATCCATAATGATCATCATCCTTCTGATTTTCTGAAGTTCATCTTTGAGGTTCTCTGCTGGATCGGGTAGGGGATTAGCGTTTTGGTTTTGCTGCTGCTGTGCAATCTGCTGCACCAATGCCCCGGAACTACCTTGCTTGTGGGTCATGCCGAATGCCTTTGCACCTTCATCGATAAAGCCCATTTCCAGGATATACCCAAACGCGATCACCATGGTGCCAAATAGAAATACACTCCAAAAGCCAGAATCTTTGAGGCCCATGTTTTGCAAACTGTAGGCCAATTCTGCCACACTGACCACTGTGGCAAGGGTGGCAATCGCTTCAGGAATCCTGGACCTGGTGCCCAGTGGATTCAGGAAGTTTTTGAACACCACTGCAAAGCGACCATACTGGATAGCCAATGCCGTTGGAATACTCACGTACAAGGGCAGATGGATGGTGTACACATTCAGCCCAGCGGTGATCAAGTAGGTCACAATGATGCCGTAGAACGTTATCCTTGGCATGCGGGCAGTGATCCCGTCAAAAATTTCAGCAAATGCCGGGTTGACAAATTGCTGATTTGTTGTAATTTGTGCCATGATTGACATTTTAATGTTGGTTAAACAATGCCCTCGATGGTTGCCGCCAAGCATGACCGTTGAGGGTTTTTTATTTTAGCCCAGGTGGTTTTTCCAGTACACACCTTGTCTTTGTCGCTTGAATAGGACCGGATTTTGCAGCAGCCTGGACACCGTGCGCGGGCTGATCTTCGCCACTTCGCCCATGTCTACAGCTACAGAGCGCTCGAACTCTTCAGGGAGGTTGGAGTACCATAGCTTTTGTATTTCCGGCAGGGTGTCAATAGGGGAGGATATGCGGCCAACTACCTTAAGCGAAGTGTGCCTGAAGTATTTGGCCAATCTGATAGCGCCCTGCATGGCTTCCTCACTGATGCGCATGCTTTCCAGTTCATCGATGGTAATGCCTGCGCTGTCAATCCAGCTGTCGTGGGTACGTTCAGCCCAATTCAGAAAGTGGAGGATACCCGCCAGGCGCAACACATGGCTATCGTATTTGGTCAATACGCTTTGTTCCACTTCATCATCGGAGTTGTTCACCGATTCAGCAATGGCGTTGTAGTAGTCTTGGTACAAGCGTTCAGCACCGCTGGATAGGGGAATCATCACCGGATCGAGCCGCCACTCGTCAAACTCGTCAGCGGGTGCCGTTTGGCGGCAGGGTAGGGCGTAGAGGGCTTTGATCATCTTGCTCCAAAACTCGCGGTAGCTGCCATCCACTTTGCGGTTGTTGTAGTTCTGTTTGGTGGTGGTGTCTGGATAGCTCCAGAGCATCCGAGCCAAAAAACCGTTGTGGGCCTTGTCGCCTTCTACGAACTTTTCCAAAATCTTGGGTTGGGTGCCACCGATCACCGCCACAAAGCTATTGTACACCATCAGTGGGCGCTCAGTCTTTTGGCGGTTGATTTTCACCATGCCGGAGTTATAATTCTCCAGCCAAAATTGTTCCTCGCTGCCTTTCTGCTTATACTGGTTCATGCTGTTTACCCATCCTGCTACCTCGTCACGGGTAACGATCACCCCGCGGGGGCTGGCCTGAAGTACCCGGTACACACTTTCGAGGGTGAAGTCATAAAGCACCAGTTCTTTGCCGGATGGTGGGGTAGGGTGTTCGCCATCTTTGCCTGCTTCCTGGGCTTGTTTCTTCCATTCGCGCAGTGCCTGGGCGTGTTGTTCGCGCATTTCGCGTTCAATGTCGATCAGTGGGCGAAGGATCGTACGGATTATGGGCGTTTTGCCCCTTCCTGGTTGATCCACAATTACCCCATAGATCAGGGGAGGGTGCCCAGTGCCCCGCTCTTCTACCCATGCGGCATTTCCGATCACTGCACCGGCAACGGTGAGGATACCCAACCCATAGTGCCCGGGATCGCTGCCAAAGGTCCAGCAGTAAGCATCCACCATTTCCTTCAATTTGGCCGGGAACACATCGAGCGGAAAGCTGGTAGTTACGTGCCCGCCTGCACTGGCCTTCAGTGCCGCTTTCATGCGGGTGATGTTGTTTTCGCGTTCGTTGCGCTTGTCTTTTAGCTGCTGATCCAGGGAGTTGAGCGAGTCTAAAGGCTTCGTCATGGGTCATAATCATTTACAGGTTCAATCAATAGAGTTCTGGCCAGGTGCGACGGCTGGCGGCAATGCGGTCATAGCGGGCACCTTCGCGGTCGTAGTGGCGTTGCTTGCTGAAGCTGGTGTGTCCGCTGTTGTCTACTTGCGCGGCTTGGTAGCCTTGCTGGTAGCCATTTTTAAAGGCGTTTTCTCGTTCAGCTTCTAATAGGGGTAGTAGGGCTTCAAGTGCCAGGATGTACCTTCTGATGGCCACCAGCTGGTTTACCTTGTCTTGGTAGTAAGCTTGGTTGGCGTTGGCTTTGGTAGCGTACTGATCCAGGTTGCTTTTTATGCTGCCTAAAGCAGTTTCTGCATCGTACTTGATTATTTCAATTTCGTGTGTCATGTGTGTAGGGATAAAAGGCAGAGCTGAATGATCAGCCCTGCGCCTGATATAATTATAATCCCATGAAAATCGCGGTAAACGAGCGGGCCACTTTGACCCGCTCGTAGCATTTTGGCTATGCCCTACGCCACCAAGGCATCCACACTATCGATACTGGCCACATTCTTGGCCTTTCGTTCGTGAAAAGTGGGTTGGTAGAGTTCCTTTCATTCCCATTCTCGAAAGCCTTACGCTTGCGCTGCTTTCTGGCTTTTGCTTCCCACACAAAAGCTGGTCATCCTCTCGCCAAAGTCAGTGCTTTTTCGCCTTAAAAGCACAAAAATCGGTTGATCTTTAGTTTTCAAGGAAAACAACGGGTCTTACCCCAAACCCCCAATCTTATCGGATCAATTACCGCCTGGATCAGTTACAGGTGTTTTGTGTCTCACTGCCATTGACGAATTCACCAAAAGGCTGCCCAGCACTAGGGCTCTAACATGGTTTCATCGAGCCAGGAGCGGGAATCGAACCCACTTCAACCGCTTACAAAGCGGCCCATCATCCATTAAATGTTTCCCCGGCAATTTGCCACTACCGTTTGCAGCGGCAATAAAGACTTGATCTCAAAAACAATTAATTATGCGTGGGGTAGGGGGGATCGAACCGCCTGAAGAGCCAAAACTAAACCCCAGCAAAAAAAGCTCTTCATTGCCATACCACCCCGGTTTGGGTTGGCGGTCCCCATCTTTTTGCACTCACAGGGAACCGCCAGGAAATACACCTAAAACCCAAATTATTCTTGTGTGGCTACCACATCCACGGTGTAGCCTTGCCTATGTTCCTCGTAGTATGCTTTGACCTCATCAATTCCTATGCGTTCGATGCCAATGCCCAATTTGAAGATCAGGTGCCAAAAGTCCGTGTTAGTTATTTTGGCCAGATCAGCTACTTGTTCAGCAGTGAATCGGGCATAATCGGCTTTGTTGGTGCGGTAGTATCTCCAAAAATCCCCATCGCTTAGTTTGCGGTACATCCAGCGTTCAGCAGCGGGCATATCTGATCCTTTGCCTGTGGTTGTAAGTTGTTTTGGTTTGATGGTTGTTGCCGTCATTTTTGTAAAGGTTTGATTGGTGGTGTATTGATTCCAAGTATCTTCAGTATCCAGGCCAGTTCATTCAAACGGGCTTGTAGTTGTGCACGATACCAGCGCAAAGCGGCGTCGTTTGTTTCGGCAAAATGGCCGGGTTTTGGTGTCGTCAGTAGCATTTTTTCGATGCCACTTAAGCGGGTAGTAATCATGTTGGTGATGCGGGTAGGGAGGTGTACCGTTGTCATTATGGAATAGTGTTGGTTACTTAGGTAGCCATTACAGGTTCACGGTTTTGCTGTTTCATCAGGAATAGCACTACCCGTGCGCTTAGTGTGTCGCGGCCCAAACTGAAATCATTCAGCAGGGAATAGGGTAGGGTGTTGAGCAGTTCGGCAAAAAACAATACCTCATCGAGGGATGCAGTCGATGGTATGCGAAAAATGTAATTCAGCCGCTTGTGGCTTTGGATTTGTCCAACTCCAACCAAGCTTTCCATTTGGTTGGCGGTGAGGTTGTTTAGTAAGTAGTCGTGAAATGTGCTCAGTGCCATAGTTTTAACTTTTTTTTCACACATAGCACTGGAAAGTCTGGACGCAAAGTGTTTACTTTGTGCCTAATGTATTTGACTTCGTGTCTTATGTGCTGTACTTCGAGTACAAAGTAATGTACTTTAATTTGAAAATTCAAGTGGTAGTTGAATTATTTTTCAACTACACTTACAATTTTTATTTAATAATGTTTTTAGGCAAGAATATCAAGTACTTAAGGAAAGCAAAGAAGTTGACGCAAAAAGACATTGCGGATGTGCTTGAGGTTACTCATCAAATGGTAAGCCATTATGAGAGTGGAAGCACAAGCCCTCAAATTGATGTCGTTCAAAAAATAGCGGACTTTTTAGAAGTTGAATTGAAGGATTTAATGTTCACCAACCTGGAGACAGGTGAAAAGACAGAGGGTAGGGTAGTAGAAAAGGACCGTGTGACCAGGTTATTGGAAAAGGAATTGGATAGGCTGGAGGCGTTGGAAAAGAAGATCAAAGCGAATAAAGAGGTGATGAATACGATCAGGAAGATTGATCCTGATTTGGCGAGGGATTTGGAAGGGTAGCGCGTTATGGGAATAGCGTTTTTCTTTGTTCAAAAAAAATGATCATGTTAGCACAAGCAGATTTTAGCAAAACAGTACTACGAATAGCCCATGTAGCCAAGCCTAAAACCCCACTAGAGCTAAAGGTGGAGCTCGTTATAAATCTGATCAAAGTTAGGATCAAAGAAATGAGCATAAAAGATGCAGCGGAAAGCTTGCGCCTTCATGTAGTGGATTTACGTCAAAGCATTATGTATTTTTTTGATGAAGAAGAGGTTACTGCTAAACAATATTCAGAAGGGTTAAATACCTACGTAGATAAAGCTCCTTTGGTAAGGCATAAGGCCCTGAAAGAAAGTACAAACGAAGTATTGATTGCTCATGAAAAAATTTTTATGGCCATCAGTAAAAAAATTGAATCAGAAATAGTTGTACAAAACATGGGAAATTCTGCATTTGAGCTACTTAATAATTACCCACAAGATGCTATTCAGCGCTGGATTAATTCATCAATTGACATTGAATTTTCGCTTATCGCAGCAGATTTATTGATGGATGGCGAACTATCGCTCAGTCGGTTTAAGATTACAGAATTAATCAAGTTCATGGAACAAAACATATGTATATACGGAGCATTCACGATATTTTTTAAACTATGGGAAACTGACTACGAAAAAGACCAATCCAGATTGACTAACAACATGCGAATACTTGCATCCAAGTACAGCTTCGATTACGGCAAAGACATCACCACATATTCCAAAGAAGAATTTTATAACTTTTTGCATAATTAGCATGAGGGCGATAAAATTAAGTGAACATGCGAAAAAGGGTCTAAAGCTATTGAGAAAGGAGAGCCCAAATCTTGCTGCAAAACTTTGGGATTTCATTTTGAATATCGACGATACACCATACGATGGATTGGGCCACCCAAAACCATTGCGCAATAATTTATCCGGTGCTTATTCCAGGGATTTGGATAAAAAACACAGATTGGTGTACCAGGTCACAGAAGACGAGATACAAATAATCAGCTGCTACGGGCATTATGATGACAAGTAATGGCCAAAAGTGTGGCACTTTTGGCCAAAATTATATTGTTATGGCTAAACGTGGCCAAAAGTGGCCAAACCGTCTAAGAAAGATAAATAAATAATAATCAAAGCTTTGTTTTATTATCTATGTCCATTTAGACACCATTTGGCCATAATTGTCATTTTTTTTTATCTTTTTGATTGTTTGTTATTGTAGTTCATTTTGTTTTATCTTCGGAACAAATACGAATAATAGAACAATTTGTTTTACTACTTTACAAACATCCTATGAAAACGAAAGGAATTTGGGCGCAACTGCGCGAAATAGCTACCAGTGAACCAGGTGATGAGGATGCAGAAACAGAAAAGGGCATGGCCATAGCGGCGTTGACAGCGGCTTATCGGTTTTTGCTCAAAAAAAGGAAAAGAAAGGGTAGGGTAGACAGCATAGACAAAAAAGCGGCGTCTACGTCGACAAATGACGGTTAAAAAAGATTGATAATGAAAGGAATAGGTTTTTGTGGGTACATTCCCTCCATCTCCGCTTAGCCGCTTCAAACCCTTGATTTTATTGGGTTTGAAGCGGTTTTTTTGTTTATATACCAGATTGATAGGAGCGACTCGAAAAGATCATAAAAACACCAGAGGCATTATCAGCGTTGAAAAGCTAGGCTTGAGTTGGCCAAAGAAAAGTAAACAACCATGAACACAAGCAAAGAGCAAAAAAAGTACCCAAAATTACTGCTGTATGGGTTAATTGCACTAGGGCTGATCCTTACCTTTTTTTACCTCAAACCAAACAAACCAATTCAGAACATTCATACACCAGAGGTCACTTGGGACACTACGAGCACCACTGCGCTCAAAAAAGCTTATGATGAGGAAGCCAAGCAGATAGAAGCAGAAAAAGCGGCCAAGGAGAAGGAAGAGCTGGCGGAATACATCGATTTTTTTGGCAAGAATTGGGAAACACTAATCTATACAACCCTCGTAAAAGGAGCAAGACGTGGTCTGGGAGGAATGAAAGGATTGGTCGTTGAAGTGAGCAATGATTCAAAACTAGTTGTAGATGAGGTTTTCCTGGATGTCTACTATATCCAGAGCAATGGAAACGTTTATAAAACGGAGCAGCTGAGGCTGGAAAGTTTTGATCCAGGTGAAAAAAAGCAAAAGGTAGCACCCGATAGTGAAAGAGGGCGGAGTGTTAAAATAAAGCTGGTTGGGGTGAAAACCGAGCATACTGGGTTTTTGACTAATAAAAATTAACTTTTATTTTATACCCCGAAAGGCTACCCTCATTTTTTAATTTCACCCCTACTTTTATACACCTCCACCTTAGTCCTGCCTCCAGTGATGCTGCAAGAGAAAACTAGCTCATCCTCAGCGGGCTGGTAGTCATATTCGACCTCTTTGCAATTTTTTCCATCGGTGCAGATGTAGCGAAACCAGTTATCGCTCACATTATCCGGCATACTTTCGAAAAGATAATAGCCCGTTACCAGGTTTTCATAAGCAGAGATGTCCATATTGATCTGTGTTAAGAATTAAAAGTGGCTAAAAATTGCTTTAAGTTAGTCTTTTTACGGTTCTGCCGTCCAATTCTGCTCACTTTTTCGGTGCATATCGTTACATTTACCTACCACAATCACCTGTAAAATCCTTGTGCCATGCGGACGATTTTTACCACCTTTTTTATCGTTTCAAGCCTTTGTTTTTGTGCGGCTCAAACAAAAATTAACGCCATCACGCACGTCAATGTGCTGCCGATGACATCGGAGGAGGTACTAAAAGACTATACTGTACTGCTTAAAGATGGTAAAGTGCTCAAAATGGGACCTTCCCACAAATTGAAAGTCAAAAAGAAGAATCAGGTAATCGACGGAACCGGCAAATACCTGATGCCCGGCTTGACCGAAATGCATGCACATATCCCAACGCCCGAAAATGGAGACGATACCTGGGTACGCCAGGTTCTGTTCCTTTATGTTGCCAATGGGGTGACTACCATTCGTGGGATGTTGGGAGATCCTTATCTTTTGACCCTACGGAAAAATGTAGAGAATGAACTGCTCATCGGCCCGCGCATTTTCACTTCCAGCCCCTCGATGAATGGCAATACCATCAAAACACCCCAGGAAGCCCGTGAAAAAGTGGTCCAGTACAAAAAGGACGGCTACGATTTTTTGAAGGTGCACCCGGGAGTGAAGCGGGAAGTGTTTGATACCATGGTCAAAATAGCTCAGAGCCTGAACTTGCCCTTTTCCGGCCATGTTCCGGTGGAAGTTGGCATACGGCATGCCCTGGCCTCCCGTTATGCCTCGGTAGACCACCTCGATGGATACCTGGAGGGAACGGTGGCTGCGGATATTTTGGCCCAAAACCCCAATGGCGGATTTTTTGGTTACACCTACGTCCCCAATGCGGATGAAAAGCTACTGGATGCCTTGGCTGCTGAAACCAAAAAGCAAGGCGTATGGGTGGTGCCTACCCAAAGTTTGTTCACCCGCTGGTTTTCTCCTACGGATGCCAATGCCTTGGCCAATGAACCCGAGATGCAGTATATGCCTTCTAAAACCTTGTTCCAATGGCGCCAAAACAAAAGCAACCTGACCGGAGGGAATTACAGTGAAGTCTTGTGGCAGCGCTTCATTTTGTTCCGCCACAAAATCCTGCAAAGTTTGTACAAAGCCGATGTTGACCTGTTGTTGGGATCGGATGCGCCCCAGGTATTCAATGTACCCGGCTTTTCTTTGCGGCACGAAATGAAAAGTTTGGCAGCTGCCAATTTATCACCTTATGTCATTTTGCGGAGTGGAACGGCCAACCCGGCGCGTTTTTTTGGAAAAAGTGGGGCGTTTGGAACCATCGTTCCAGGGGCTTCGGCTGATTTTATTTTGCTGGAAGCCAATCCATTGGAAAATGTGGGCAACACCTCGAAACAAGTTGGAGTGATGTTGAGGGGAAAATGGTTGTCGAAGGAATTTATTGAAGCAGAATTGGAAAAAATTGCCGAGAAGAATAAATAATAAGAAAGGATCACAAGGTGAAGCTTTGGATTGGGGCAAAACAAGTGTTCATTTTTCTTGAGTCAAAAATGAACACTTATTTTTTTATCGCCCCTTATGCGAACTTCATCTTGTAATCCACCTTTACTTTGCCTTTGCGGATGTTCTCCAGGCGACCGCGGATCATCGCTTTTTTTACTGGTTTCAGGTATTCCAGGAACAGGATACCTTCGGTATGGTCGTATTCGTGTTGGATGACACGGGCATTGATGCCGTTGAAAGTTTCGGTATGTTCTACAAAATTTTCGTCCATGTAGCGGAGGGTAAGGGTGTCCAGGCGATCAACATCCCCCCGAATGTCGGGAATGCTCAGGCAACCTTCTTCATAAGCCCAGATTTTCCCTTTTTCTTCCACCTTTTGCGCGTTGATAAACACTTTTTTAAAACCGACTACGTCTTTGCCTTTTTCTTCCAACTGAACGGTGTCGATGACAAAAAGACGGATGGCACGGCCAACCTGGGGAGCGGCCAGGCCCACCCCTTCGGCATGGTACATGGTTTCCCACATATTCGCAATAAATTGACTCAACTCAGGGTAGTCAGGAGTTATTTCTTCGGCTTTTTTGCGCAAAACGGGATGCCCATAGGCATAAATGGGTAACAACATGGTATTACAAAAATTTGGGTTGAGAAGTTGAGAAGTTGAGGAGTTGAGAATATGTTGCTCCCGTATTTGCTGCGGTAGCTTTAACTTCTCAACTTCTCAACTCCTCAACTTCAAGAATATTTGTATTTTTCAAGGTATTCCTGCAAAATAATGATGGCGCTGACTTTATCGATCAGCCCCTTGTCGCGCCGTTTTTGGCGGCCTGGCACACTCTGAAGGATGGAACGGCTTGCGTCTTTGGACGTAAAGCGTTCGTCTCGCAGAATAACCGTTTTTTCAGGAAAAAGGTTGCCCAATTGTTTTACAAAACCCATCACCAAATGATGAATTTGGGCCGGGCTGTCGTCCAGATTTTTGGGTTCGCCCACCACAAATGATTCCACCTCTTCCTCCTGACAGTATTGGCGTAGAAAGTCCAGCAATTTTGCAGTAGGGACCGTATCCAAACCTGTTGCAATGATTTGCAGTGGATCACTTACCGCGATGCCTGTACGTTTTGTCCCGTAATCGATTGCCATTATTCTTGCCAAGAGCACACATTTAGAGCATTAAAGAAATAACTTTCTAATGCTTGGGCGGCAAAGATAGGTAGGATTTAAGAAAAAAAAAAGTTGTCAGGTCTGAGCACCTTTTCCGGGCTTGCTCCTGACAACCGTTCCCCTTTATTTACTAGAACGCTGTTAAAAAAAACAAAAAAACAAAACATATAACAGAGATGCAAATTTTTGGAAAAATAATTTAGAAATAAATGCGTTGCCATAGCGTTTCAGTAGCTTTACTGCCTCAAAGCTGACTTAACATTATGTTTGAATTTCATCAGGACAAACGCACGTATTTTGACTACCAGTATCGTACCGCAAAGGAATACATTTTGCCCTACGTACGCCAACACCACGCCTTAACTGCAGGTGCAAAGGTGTTGGAAATCGGGTGTGGCGAAGCGGGTGTACTCAAGGCTTTTTTAGAAGAAAATTGCCACTGTGTAGGCATTGAATTGCACGAAAGCCGCATAGAAACGGCCAAGTCCTTCATGCCAGAACCCGTTGCGAGTGGGCAACTCCAACTTATTGCCCGCAACATTTACGACATTGACCCGGAAAAAGAGCTGGATTTTCGCTTTGATTTGATCATCCTTAAAGATGTGATTGAGCACATCCCGGACCAGGATCGCTTCATGCACTTTTTGCAAGCTTTTTTAGCCCCGGGTGGGGTTGTTTTTTTTGCTTTTCCACCCTGGTACATGCCCTTTGGCGGGCACCAGCAAATTTGCCGCAACAAATGGTTGTCAAAATTACCCTACTACCATCTTTTACCTACGCCACTCTACCATCAGGTTTTGCGTTGGGGCGGTGAATCGGCACAAACGATTCAGGAATTGCAGGAAATCAAAGACACTGGAATTTCTATTGAACGTTTTGAACAAATTTTACACAAACGAAACTACGCGGTACTGCAGCGCAAGATTTTTTTGATCAATCCAATTTATCAATTCAAATTTGGCTGGGCGCCGCGCACCCAAAATGCCATTTTGAGCAATTTACCTTATGTGCGTGATTTTTTGTCAACAGCCGTTTATTTTTTGGTGACTAAAAAACAACTATGAATCATACTGTGCCCTATTTGCTCGAAGGAGTAGTCCAGCACTACGCTTGGGGAGGCTTCCATTACATCCCTGATTTATTGAACCAATCTAATCCTGAACAAGAGCCTTGCGCCGAATTGTGGCTGGGGGCACACCCCCGCGGCATGGCTAAGGTAAAACGAAATGGGGAAGCAGTCCAGCCCTTACAAAGCCTGATTGAACAAAATCCGGAGGGAATTTTGGGGCAGGCTACTGCTCAGCGTTTTGCCAATCAAATTCCTTATTTGTTAAAAATCCTGGATGTAGACAAAATGCTCTCCATTCAGGCTCACCCCAACAAAGCTGAAGCCGAGCGTGGTTTTGCGGCAGAAAATGCGGCGGGTATTCCCCTCAGTGCTTTCAACCGCAATTTTAAAGACGACAACCACAAGCCCGAAATGATGACGGCTTTGACGGATTTTTGGTTGCTGCACGGCTTTGCTGCGCTGGACAAGATTCAGCAAAACCTACAGCAAACCCCGGAGTTGCAAAGTTTGTCGGCCTATTTCGACGGCCAATCCATTCGACCCTTGTATGCTTTTGTCATGGGCATGCCCCAAGCGGAGATTGATGACTTGTTGGAACCATTGGCAGCGCGACTTCTGCCTTTACTGGCTGCCGATCAATTGCCCAAGGCATCAGCGGATTATTGGGCGGCAAGGGCTTTGCGTGACTTTAGGATTCCACAGGGTCGTTACGATCGTGGGGTTATTTCCATTTACCTGATGAATGTGGTCAATGTGCAGCCTGGGCAGGGGATTTTTCAGGATGCTGGAGTGTTGCACGCCTACCTGGAAGGAGTCAACGTAGAATTGATGGCCAATTCAGACAATGTTTTTCGTGGAGGCCTCACCGATAAATATGTGGATGCGGATACCTTGATTCAGCACCTTTCTTTTGAGCCGATTGAACCGAAAGTCTTTTCCGGAGAGGCAATCAGTGATACCCTAATTCAGTTTAAAACTCCTGCGCCGGATTTTGAATTGAGTTTGATTCGATTGAGTGCTGGCAAAAAACACACCCAGGTTTCTGCTGCTGGCCCGGAAATTTTGTTGGTATTGAAAGGAGAAGTGCTAGTCAATGACAATTTGCAGGTTAGCAAAGGGCAAAGTTTATTTTTTCCTGCTGGGAGCCATTATATTTTGAGTGGAAATGCCGAAATTTACAAAGCAGGCATGCCCTAAATTACCTTTATGAGAAAACTCACATTATTGGCCGCACTCATGCTGGTATTAGGCATTGGTAAGGCCCAAAAGGTTTACGAATCGTTTGACGACTTTGCACCACTCCTGGCGCAAACCCAGAACGATACAACCTATGTGATCAATTTTTGGGCCACCTGGTGTGCCCCTTGTGTGAAGGAATTGCCTTATTTTGAAAAGCTACATCAAGCAGCTGCTACGCAAAAAATAAGGGTTATTCTGGTCAGTTTGGATTTTCGTAAAGATTTGGAAACCAAACTGAAACCTTTTTTGGAACAAAGACAATTTTCTGCTTCCGTCGCAGCGTTAGTAGACAGCAGGCAAAACCAGTGGATCGATAAAGTGGACCCCAGTTGGAGTGGGGCTGTACCTGCTACCCTGGTGTATCGAGGACGTCAAAGGCAGTTTAAAGAGGGGGAATTTGAAAATTTTGAGGATTTACAGCAGTTTGTACTTCATTTTTTTGACCCTAAAAACTGATTCCTGCGTCATAATGCTAATTTAGATGTACTCAAAATATGAAACTCGACTGCGATGAAAACAAAAACAGGTTTTGGAATTGGCTTCTTTGCCAGTGTTTTTTTCCTCCTGACTATTTTCTCATTTGGGCAAACTAATCCCGGCCTGAAAGTAGGGGACATTGCCCCCGATTTTCAGTTAAAAAGCACTTCCGGTAAGTTGGTTTCCTTGAAAGACTACAAAAATGTAAAGGGGTACATAGTTGTATTTACCTGCAATACCTGCCCTTACGCACAGGCTTACGAACAACGCATCATCGATCTACACAATAAAATGGCACCAATGGGTTGGCCAGTGGTGGCCATCATGCCCAACAACCCCAGCGTACAACCAGGGGATGGCTTTGACAAAATGGTGGAACGCGCCAAGGAGAAAAAATACCCTTTTGAATACGTGCTGGACGAGGGCCAAAAAGTCTTCCCAGTATATGGTGCTGTACGTACGCCCCACGTCTTTTTGCTGGACAAAGACCGCAAGGTCCGCTACATCGGTGGTGTAGATGACAACAGCGAAGACGAAACCCTGATCACTCGCCGCTATGTGGAAGAAGCCATTGCTGCAGTGGAAAAAGGAGGGGAACCTGAACCGAATTTGACCAAAGCGGTGGGCTGTATGATTAAAGTGAAAAAATAAAGCTTGGTTTTAGTATTTGGCCTGTGTCTGGATTTGTGCTAGTTTTGTGGTGCGATTCAAACACAGGCCAAGTCGTTGTACAGCATGGACTCCATCAGTTTAAACAAATACATCTCGGATACGGGAATCTGCTCACGCCGGGAAGCAGACAAATTTATAGAAACCGGACGGGTACTGCTCAATGGGGTAGTGGCCATCAAAGGCAATCGGGTAGAGGAGGGGGACGAAGTTTTACTCGATGGGAAACCTCTCCGCAAGAATCCCAAACGCATCTACATCGCTTTCCATAAGCCGCGTGGCCTCACTTGTACGACCGACCTGCGCGACAAGACCAACGTCATCAGTTACATCAACCACCCACAACGGATTTTTCCGATCGGCCGTCTCGATAAAGACTCCGAAGGTCTGATCTTTTTAACCAATGATGGCGATATCGTCAACAAAATCCTGCGCTCCCGCAATGGCCACGAAAAGGAATACATTGTAGTGGTGGACAAAGAGCTGGCACCTGATTTTGTAAAGAGAATGAGCAATGGCATCCCCATTTTGGGCACTACCACCAAAAAATGTATGGTGGAGAAAAAAGGCCGCGCCATTTTTAGAATTATCCTGACCCAGGGCTTGAACCGCCAAATCCGGCGCATGTGCGAATACTTGGGCTACGATGTAGTCAAGCTGAAACGTACCCGGATTATGTCTATCAAATTAGACGACCTGGCCCCAGGGAAGTGGCGGTATTTCAGCGAAGCGGAGATGCAAGAGATTGAGACCTTGTTGGAGGAAAGTACGAATAATTATGAGTGAAAAGTGAAAAGTTGGCATAAACATAAACCCCAAGGAATATGCGTGTTATTATTCTCGTCCTAAGCGCTTTATTCCCATTATTTCTGTTCAGTCAAAATATAGAATTTGCCATTTTTAGTAGAGATACCCTGCATTTTTGGGCGGACGCCCCTGGTAATGAATTTTTTAGCATGCTTAAATCAGTTGCCAAAAGTGACCCCCATTGGCCAGTGATTACACCTATCAAATACTATTCCAGTAGCAATTGGCCACATTGCTGGACTTTGACTAGAAATGGGCGATTGGTCACAATGAACGTATCCGAGCGAACCAGAGAGGCAAAATTTGTCATGTATCAAACCATGCTGTTGCCTCAAGATGCCAAAAGGCTTGCTCTGGAAGATTCTTTATTTTTTGAAAAAATCAAGAGAGACGAAAAATTGCAGCGGTCATTTGCTGCGCTTTACCTCCAATCCAGAAACATCCAAGCAGAGCCCTTATTTGAGGTTAAACCTTTGTCCGATTGGAGCTTTTTGTGTAAATACCACCCTTGGATGGAAGATTCCAGCCACCCTCAAATTAAGGCCAGTTATCAATTTATTCACCAGAATCCTCCTGTCGATGTCGATTTTCACCTGAATGAATCAACGCAAGAATACCATTTTTACCTGCATACGGCCAGAAGTTTGATGATTTGGAAGTGGAAGTACCCTCAACTTTACACCGATGAAAAAAGTGAGAAAAATTGGCAGATTGAGCGTTTTTATGGTTTGGACAAGCAAGTTTTTTTACCACTACCCGGCATTGCGTTGGGCAATCCAATTTTACCAAAGGCTGCTCGATTTTCACCTCAATCCATAGTGGATACGGCCTTTTTCAGAGGCCATAATCATGTCGTTTGGCAGGGGAAACACAGCTGGTTGGTCAATACCAATCATGGCGCAATTTATTACCTGGCCAAGAATAGGGTAGTGAAAGTCGCTCAAATAGAATATTTTAAGGATTACCCAGCTATTTTTTTAGGAAAGAGACTTTTTATAGAAGACCGTGATAAGGGTGAACTTTTGTTTTTTAATAACATCACTCATCTTGTTCCGGACTTGCCTCTGTTCAAGCATCGTTGTTTGTTGGATGAAAGGGAGTTGCGGCAGACTTTTGGTGCTTTGAGCACTTATTCTTCAATAGATCCAAAGCCATTAAACGAAATTATAAATTTGGGCAAACAGGTTAAAGCTGGGAACCTTGAGCGTCTGGTGCAATTAGAGGAACAAATTACTTGTTTGCAAAGGCAAAACAATCATGCGGCAGTGATCGATATTGTTCGTGAATTGACCTTAATAGGGGGAAAAGAATTGACCCATTTGATTATTGATAAAATACTCATGAGCGATTATAAACTAAGCTCAGTTGACTATGAGGAAAGTGATTTTTTATTGGGTTTTTCAGCTTTGTGCGAACTGATCCTTGATTGGCGAGATGATCCTGTTCTGGTCGGAGGTTTTTTTGATGATACCAAAGATGAAGAGACTATCAAAAAAAGGGTAAGAGAATGGATCTTAAAAAATAGAAACTTCCTTCGGATAAAGGAATAAACAATCATTCAGAGATGTAGAGACGCAAGATCTTGCGTCTCTACATCCTCGGATTACATCATCTTAATTGCCCGTACGAAAAAGGTCAGTACAAAAGGCAGTGCCAGCCAGAACCACTCGTCGGCAACAGCAAAGAGGATGATCATTGCTACCAAAGAGATCAAAAAGAGCAACCAGTCTTTGGTTGTGGAGGTATTTGTAGCTTCTTCCATTTTTCAATGTTTTAATATGCGAGGCGAAGGTAAAAAAAGCTTCTTAAACTCGCATCATCACACCCCCACTTCTTGCACACATTCATTCCCACACCTAATAAGTGTTGGTAGGGGGGGCAAAAAACGGCGCCATGTCCTTCTCCTTAAAACTGCTCATAAAGCTCAGCATAGCCTGATTGATGGCTTCGTTGGCCGGTTTTTTGCGGTTCCAGATTTTGCGGATGTCGTTAAAACGGTCGGTTACACCTTGGGTAAGGCGTGGATCGAGCGCATCGGCGCGCATTTTGAGGTCGAGTAATTCGGCATGAAGGCCATGTTTGTACACAATGGCGTCCTGAGTACCCTGATGCGCAGGTTGCGTAAGCCCTTTTTCCCAATCGTTGATTTTGGCGATGATGTCGCGGGCTGTCCCGACCATTTCGCTGTGTTCGCTGGAATTTTCGTACAATTCCAGAAGTCCACTCAACCAATTGCGCCATTCCCTGCGGTTGCTGATGGTCCGATGCATTTCACGGATGACGTTTTCCATTTCCTCCAATTTCAGGCTTTGGAGGGCGTAATCCTCAGCTGTACCTACAATTTTGGGATTGGCCATCACCATCGCCTTGGCTATCACGGTATCCTTGGCGCTGTACAATACGATGGAGTATTCACCAGGAGGAACCATACTGCCCCGGAGGTCACCCATGATGAAAAGCTCGGGAATCCCCGGCAACATATTGCGCCGCAAATCCCAAACCAGTCGATTCAGTCCTTTTTGATGTGGAAGATTGGGTTGCCCCAACGCCGCATTGGTTTGTTCGTGCATAACATCCACCCAACTGGTGTATTTGCGCATCACCATGCCCTGGGGATTGCGGATTTCCAGGCTCAGGCTGTCGATTTCTTCAGGCAAAATAAAACTGATGGTCATACCCTCAGCGGAGTTGCCCACACTAGAAGCCAGGGTGGGGTCGTCTTGTTGCTCCCCCGCAAAACGGTATGCAGTTTTAGGCGGGCAAAGGGCAATGCCTGTTTTGCCCATGATGGTTTGGTTGTAGTGAAAACAAGCCAAATCGTCGAGTACCCAAATTCCACGCCCTGCGGTAGAGGCAATCAAATCATTGTCATGGATTTGGAGGTCGGTAATGGCACAAACCGGCATGTTGAGCTGGAAAGGATGCCAATGTTCGCCGCCATTGATGGAAATGAAAAAACTCGATTCGGTACCTGCGTACAACAAATCTTTTTGCTTGGGGTCTTCACGAACTACCCGCACAAAATCATTGATGCCAAATCCAGATGTGATCTGTGTCCAATTGCGGCCATTGTCTGTGCTGCGGTAAACATAGGGTTTGCGGTCTCCAAAACGATACCGACACGCAACGATGTAAACAGTATTGGGATCGTGTGGAGATACTTCGATGGAATTGATCAAGCCTTCGGGCAAGTTTTTGGGGGTACGGTCTTCCCATGATTTTCCATCATTGCGTGTAAAATGTACCCGGCCGTCGTCGGTGCCTACCCAAATTACGCCCTCTTTATGTGGTGAAGGAGCAATGTAACTGATGGTATTGTAGTTTTCGGCACCAGCCCCCTCGTTCAAAAACGGGCCACCGCCTTCCGTCTGGTGAGTAGTATCGTTGCGGGTTAGATCGGGGCTGATCTCAGTCCAGCTGAGGCCTCCATTTTCGGTTCTGAGCAGCAACTGTGCCCCGTGGTACAGGACCTTGGGGTTTTGCGGAGAAACGACCAATGGTGCATTCCAATTGAACCGGTATTTTAAATCACGGGGGCGGGTAGCCAGCGCGATTTCGGGATAGGCCATGATGTCTTTGCTGGTCTCAGTGGCACGATGCCAGGCACTGACGTTGCCCTGGTAATTGGTGCCATAGATCCATTCAGGATGATTGGGATCAAGTGCCAAAAACGCACTTTCACCACCGGCTACCTGATACCAATTGTTGCCCAATACTTCCGAGCCGCTTACCCGACTCGGGATACCCATAGCTCCATAATCCTGTTGGGCGGTATAAATATGGTAAGGAAAGCCATTGTCGCAGGTAACTCGATAGAACTGACCAGTAGCCTGATTGTTTTGTGATGTCCAGGATTTACCGCCATTGAAGGAAATACAAGCTCCACCATCGTTGGCCAGGATCATGGCTTGGGGATTGCTTGGATTGATCCACAGATCGTGTTGATCGGCGTGTGGGCTTGGCAGGCTAGTAAAGGTTTTGCCCCCGTCCATCGACTTGAGCAAGGGAATATTGAGTACGTAAAGAAGGTCTTGATTTTTAGGGTCAGCTACTATTTTGTTGAAATACCAGGCTCTGGCATAGGTTTGACGGTCGTTGCTGGTTTGCTGCCAGGAGTTACCGCCATCTTCCGAGCGAAAAATCCCTCCATTGTTCGCTTCAACCACTGCATACAAACGATCTGAATTGCTGGGGGCAACACAAATTCCAATTTTGCCCATATTTTCTGGCAACCCTTTTTCCAATTTTTTCCAACTTTCGCCGGCGTCAGTTGATTTATACAGTCCGGAACCCTTACCTCCGCTACGTACGTACCAGGGGCTGCGTTGATGGTCCCACATCGAAGCATACAAAACACGTGGATTTTGGGGGTCGATGACCAGATCAGCAGCACCCGTACTGGCGTTGACGGATAAAATGTTTCGCCAGGTTTTCCCACCATCCGAGGATTGGTACACGCCTCGTTCTTTACTGTCTTTGTACAAGGCACCTTGCACAGCTACGTACACCAAATCGGGATTATTAGGATGGATACAAATGTCGGCAATGTGTTCCGATTGTACCAGGCCGGTATGTTCCCAGGTTTTTCCACCATCAACAGACTTGTAAACGCCATCACCAGTGGAGGTCATTACTCCTCTCACGGCGTGTTCGCCCATGCCGACGTACAATACGTTGGGGTCGGAGGGGGCAATGGCAATGGCACCTACTGATCCACTTTGGAAAAAACCGTCCGATATATTGAACCAACTCCAGCCTGCGTCTTCGGTTTTCCAAAGACCACCACCAGTTGAGCCAAAATAATAGACCATTGGATTGTTAGGAAGCCCTACAGCAACAACACTGCGCCCACCCTGGTAAGGGCCGATACTGCGCCATTTGAGCGCTTGATAAAAAGCGGCATGAAAAGGGCGGTTTAGACCCCCTAAGCCTTGGTACTTGTTTTGAGCCGACGCAACTTGGGAATAAAGTACAACGTATACTATTGCGATGCCGGCTACGAGCAATTTTCTCATAGTTGTCGCTTTGCCTTCCCTGTTCATGGGGGTAATGAGTCAAGGTTTATTACAGTGTGAAAAAATTAGGTTTCGGGAACAAATAACCCTGAACAGATACGATTTGTATTAGCTTGAACGATAAATAAGTACAGTTGCCTAGAGGGGAATAAAAAAACAATTGTCAAAAGTAGGTAAAGTTTTACAAAAAACCTAGCATTCAACTCCATGAAAAGCAATATTTTGATGAGTTGCCATTATTTAACGGTAGTTTTTAGGGCGCAAACGGAAATGGTGTTTTGTGGGAATTTTTTAGATGTGAACTGGAAATGAACTTGTAGCACCAAAGTTTACGTCTGGTTTTATATACGTAAAACTTAGATTTTTGATACACGAATGGATCATTTATTTTTGTTGAGGGGCGAAAAAAAAATAAGTGTTCATTTTGCCAAAGGATTAGATGAGTAAAACGGTTCATTTCAAGTGTCTCATCTAATCCTTTGGCTCAAGAAAAATGAACACTTATTTTTGCCCCACTACTAATGTTTTTCTCATTGCTGACAATATGACTAAACACTTCCTTTTTCTGATCTGCTGCTTTGGATTGACCAGTTTGCCAGCTCAATCCAGATTGGACATTTTGCTGAATCAAGACCCCGTTTTTGCATCGGCAATGGACAGTTTGAACGCTGGAAGCCCACACGCCGCCATAACGATGCTGAATCAGGCCAAAGCACAATTCAAAGCGGAAGAAAAATGGGGCAAATATGCAGGTTCTCAGTTGGTTTTAGGTAAAATTTATTTTGAACAACAACTATTGGATAGTGCCTTGCTGGTTTTACAAGAAGCCCTTGCAGTAGGGCGGCGGGTAGGCAATGAGCGACTTGCTGCAAATACGGAGGAAGGTATCGCCAGGGTATACATGGCCAAACGTGAATACCCCCAAGCCATGCAACATTACCGCAGTTTTGCCTCATGGTGTTTGGTAGGAGGTATCCCTAAAGCCAAGGTGGAAACCTGTTTGCAGATGATTCAAATTTATTCCCGAACCATTGAACCGGATAGTATTCGTCGCTACCTACGTTTGGGGCATGGTTTTGCCAAAGGCCACAATTTTCCCGTTTTACAATACAAACTCAATCAATTGGCAGGTATTGGCTGGAACAATTGGGGCCGACCTGACTCTGCATTGTATTTTTTTCGGAAAAGTTTGGCCCTACTAGAGCAATTTCCCCGAGACGGTAAAGAAACCAATGTCTACCTGAATATTGCGCATGTTTTTTTGGACAATCACAACCCCAAAAGGGCCAGGAAATACCTTGATTTGGCGAGACTGTCGGCGAAAGAAAGCAGTCGGCCCTTTTTTAAGGCCATGATTTTGTATTACGAAGGCTTAACCTTGATGGCAGAGAGAAAAGAGGCTGAGGCAATACCCATGTTGGAAAAGGCTCTAAAAGCCTTTAAAAAATTGCCGAAACCCGAAAAGCACCATTTGATGCAGGCCCGTACGCTCAAAGCTTTGGCCGAAGCCCATCATGAGTTAGGCGAAGATGAAAAAGCATTGGAACTCATTCGAGCGTCTAAATCATTGAATGTTAGAGTTTTTAAGCGTTATAACGACATGCAAAGCGAGTTGATGGAGGCTGCCATTTTGAGTGAGCAGGATGCAATTAGTGCCTCTGACGAATTGTTGATGGAAAACCTGATTTGGGCCAAAAAATCTGCCAACCTCAATTACCAAATCAAGGTATATGAAACCCTGGCTGCCAATGCGCGGAAAAGCAACAACCTGGAAAAGGCCATGGATTATCAGGATATAGTCAATGATTTGAGAGAAAAAGCAGACCCCCTTCAACAGGCCAGCCTGCTCAGCAATACAGAAATAGAAAAAGAGGAAAAATCTGTTCAGCATTTGGCGGATTCAAACATGGACAAAACCAAACGTTTACAACGGACTCAAATCCGGGCGGCAATTTTAGTAGGAATCTTATTGCTACTTACCCTTGCTTCAATTTGGTTTTACCGACACAAACGCAAACAAGCAGCACAGTTGGCCTTGGAAAAACAACAAGTCGAAGCGTCACTGCAAGAAAAGGAACTGTTGCTCAAAGAAATCCACCACCGCGTGAAAAACAACATGCAAGTGATCTCTTCCTTGCTCAATTTACAATCAAAAGGAGTGCAAGACCCCGTGGCGCTCAAAGTAATGCGTGATGGTCGGGATCGGGTGCGCTCCATGGCTCTGATTCACCAAACTTTGTATCAAAACAATGATTTCAGCAACGTAGCCACCGCCGACTACTTCCACAAACTGGCCGAAAACCTCTTTCATACCTATAATATCGATCAGCAGCGAGTGCAACTGGTATCCCAAATTCAACCCCTGAAGTTCAATGTCGACATCATGATTGCCCTGGGGCTCATCCTTAACGAATTGATTAGCAATACCCTAAAATACGCCTTTCCCGATGAGCAAGCAGGTGAGGTGCGGATATCCCTGTCCGCTGATGCCGATCAGGTGGAGCTTAAGGTGGAGGACAATGGTATTGGTTTTCCAAGTAATTTTGCACCAGATACCTCACGTTCTATCGGCTTTTCCCTGATTCACGCTTTTACCCAAAAACTGGGTGGTTCACTGCAACTGAACAATGCGGAACGAGGAGCCAGGGCCAGTCTGATTTTTCCAATCAATAATGCTATTTTAGCGGCATGAGTAAGTTTTCCGTTTTAATTGTAGAAGATGAACCAATGATTGCGCACGACCTGGAAGCTGCGCTCAACAACCTGGATTATTCCGTTTGTGGAATCGCCTACAATCCCACCATGGCCCTGGATAAACTGGCCCAACGCCAGGCCGATCTGGTCATTCTGGATGTACACCTGGGCAGCGGGCTGGCCGATGGCATTTCGATCGGGCAAGTCATCCACGACAAATACCACCTGCCTTTTATCTATCTGACTTCTTTCACTGACCGCGCCACCCTGGATCGCGCCAAACAAACTTACCCCATGGCCTATTTGGTCAAACCCTTTGAAGAAGATGAACTTTTCCGCACCCTCGAAATCGCCCTGCATACCTACAGTCGCCTCAATCCAAGCACCAGCAGCGACCTGCAACGTTTCAATGCCCAACTCAGTGACCCATTAAGCACCAAAGAAATGGAAGTATTGGCCGATTTACTGGCCTGTATGACCAATCGGCAAATTGCGGAAAAACATTTTTTGAGTGTGAATACGATTGGCACCCACGTGAAGAATATTTTTGGAAAATGTGGGGTGAATGGAAGGATGGAGTTGATGAAGCGGGTAGGGGAAAGTGAAAAGTGAAAAATAATGAAGGACTCTCAAAGGCCAAAGTCTTTGACAATCCTTCATTATTTTTCACTTTTCACTTACTTCGTCACCTTCACATTATCCAATCTAAACGTCGTCGTATTCGTCGTCTTGTCTCCCTTGTGCTGGAAACCAATATAAATCGTCCCACTATACCCACTTACGTCGATATTGCCCGATTGTACCCAATCGTAGTTGGCATCTGCGGAGCTAGGCATTTTGTAGGTCAGTTTTTTCCAGGTCGCTTTGTCGATATTTGTGCCATCGAAGTCGTTGGAAATGTAAACGGTCAAACCATCATGCTTGTAAAAAGCCTGGGCGCTTTCAAAGCTTAGCGTTTTGGCATCAGCCGCCTTGATGCCCGGGGTGATCAGCCACATTTCATTTTCGGTATCGGTGCTTTGGAAAGCGGTCGCTTCCGCAAAGAAGTTGCCAGAGAAAGACTTGGTCAACCAGGTACGGGTGCCCGTCACCGATTTGTTCACCCAGCCTGTCACTTTTACGGCTTGGTTAGCCGTACCACTGCTGAAGGATTCATCCAGCAAGTTGTTGGTGCTGGTGCCACCACCGCCGCCAGTTACCACGATGTCGTTCAGGTTGCGGGGAGTAATTTGAGCAGTATTGAACTGGGAAACGATGCCTACCAAATCCAGGTTTTTGCCCACGGGTAGTGCTGAGCCAGAAAAAGTAGCCTGGCTGCGGGTGAATACCACCACCTGGCCCGTAGAATCCGTCAAGGTTTTGGAACCGCTGTAGGTCCCACTGGCGCTAAAGCTGCCTTTCACTATTTTCACTAGCGTAGATTCCCATTTTTCCAAATTGGCCACCACCTGGGCCGCACTCGCTATCCTGGGAGTGGGCAATTGCCCGGCGCCATTGAGTTTGGCGAGGTTGTTGTCCACATTGTTGATTTGGAGCAGGCCATTAAAAGCGGAAAGTTCCTGGCCGGATACGGTGACTTCAATTTCCTGACCCAGGTTAAAGCTGTGTTCGTTTTTAAAACGCACCACAATACCTGCATCCCCTTGTTGGATGATGGCGTTGCGTGGGTCGGTATTGCCAGCCCCTTTGTCGGAAATGACGACCCCTTTGATTTTGCGATCAGCGGGCGCACTGGTAGTTGTGCCTTTAAACAGGTCGCGCAAATCGGCAATGCTCATCAACTGGCCACCACCGCCGGTACCCGCTCCACCACAACGTACGCCAGTCATAGCGGCATCCCTAGGGTCGCGGATGATCAATTGTTTGGTGCTGCCGAACACGGTGTATATGGCGGTTAGGGAACCTTTTTTACCCGGCGTTTTATCCTTGGCAAAATCGGCATATCCGCTGCTGCGTACAATGATGGTACCCCCGTTGCAATCCTGCAAATTGCGGTTGACCGAAAACAGTTTCACGGCGTCTGCCCAGGTTTGGTTGGTGTCCGCTGGAGCAAATTCCACGTTTTCCAGCTTGATCAGGGTATTGATGTGGGTTTGATTCAGGTCTTTGATACCCAGTACGGTTGGTGTAACGGTTTGGTCTTTGGCCGTTACCAGAACGTGTTGAGGAATCAACAAGTCCTCAATGGCATCGGTCACACTGCCGTTCAACTGGTGCACACCGTTGTAATCACCGATGTAGAGGTTTTTACACTTCACCGCCACCTTTGCGCCAATTGGGAAGGTGTTGTACAATCCACTGGCGTTCATACGCACCGAGATCCCTCCGGTGCCATCCTGGATGACGATGTTTTCAAAAAAGTTACCCGAGCGGTCGTCGGCTACCACGATGCCTTCGATGATCAGGTCTTCCGTGATTTTGGAAGCCGTGGCACCAATGACGTGTTTCTTTTTGAGCACATCGATGGTGGTGTTGCCTTTCAATTGGGGAAGGTCCGTAACCGGTGGCTCGTCAAACATTTGATCCACACAACTCACCATACCAATGGCCAGCAATGCAGTTAGGGCTATCAGGAATGAAAACTTTTTCATGTTCAAAAATATAAAGGTTGAGAGATATTGAATTTGGGTTGAGGAGTTGAGGGGTTGAGGAGTTTAGGCTACCGCGAGAAATTTTGACAAAGTCCTTGTCCAAGTCGCTCGCGGTAGCCTAAACTCCTCAACATCTTAACTTCTCAACTTTTACAGGCGCAAGGCTAAACTCACAAAGTAGTTGCGGCCATAGCTGTAGAAATAGTTGCTGGGAAAACGGTTGATATCCTTGGTCTCATAATCGAAGCGGTATTGTTCAAAACCACCCGTGATGAAGTCCTTTTTGTCCAGGATATTGTTTACGCCCACGTTCAGGTACAAGTAGATGTCACGGATTTTCCAGGATTTTCCACCAAACAAGTCCAGGGTGTATGCCGCTGGCGCCTTCTCTTGTTCGATGATGCTTTTCCAAAGCGGCGAACCGGGCTCAACCACCTGATTCGAAAACTCTGGCGTCGCCACATAGGATACCGCTGTAACCGTACGTCGATCGGGGTTAAAATCCAGGTAAATGTCGTCGAAGTAGTTGAAGTTGATGTTGGCAAACCAAAACTTCGGCGAATTGTAGCTGACGCCAATGGTACCTGCCGTTTGGGGCATATTGGGCACATAGAAGTTTTTGATGTAGGCTACGTCTTCGCGCAGTTTGGAAGCCAGGTTGTCCAGGTACACCCCGATGGTAGGGCGGGAAGTGTAGATGTATTGACCTGCGGCCAACGCTGTGCTGGCTTTCCAACCCGGTGAAAAGGCCCATTCCAGGCCAAACTCGATCCCGGCGTGCTGGGTATTGATGCCTGACATGGTATAGTTGACAAAACCACCCGAGGCGGTACCATCGTCTTCGATCAGAGCATTATCCAGGTAGAAATTGTTGATGCGGTTCTGGTTTTTGATTTGGGTGTAATACCCGACCAAACGCCCCTTGAGGTAGGGTGAGCGCAACAAATAACCACCTTCAATACTGGTAATGTTTTCCGTACTCAAGCCTGGCAAAACCTGATCACGCGTCCGTGGGGACACATAGGCGTTGCGCACCTGCGGGGCTTGCACCATGTAAGCCGCGTTGAGCATGAAGTAGTTGCGGCCATCGGCTTTGAAGGTCAGGCCAGCTTTAGCCGCGTATTCCAGGAAACTCTGTTTAGGTGCTTCTCCGCCGGAATTTTCCGGGAATTTACCATTGGTAACATTGCCTTTGCGCCAGAAGGTCGTATTGCCCAAAGAACCACTTACAAACAGATCCAGTTTGGGCAAATAAAACTCCATCTGCGCCCAGGAGTTGTAGCGGCGGTGTTCATTGGTGTAGTCCCAACCAAATTTGTCTCCTGCTTTCAAGATGCGGTTGGGGGTATTGATGTCGTTTTGGATAAAAGAGCCACCCCCGGTGGTATCAATAAATTCGGCGAACTTGTCGATGTCGAGGTAAAAGTCGCCACCGAGTAGGTCATTGATGGTTTTGAAGTTGTGGTTGCTTTGCTGCTGGTAACTGACCCCGCCAGAAACCTTGGCCAACTCGCTGATGGTGCTTTCAATGTTGGAATTGAAAGACAAGAGGCTGCGGTCGAAGCGACGCTCTTCAATCACGTATTGGGAGCGTTTGCCAGTAACGGAGTTGCCAGGGATACCGTTGGCATTGTTGACAGTGAGGGTGTTGCCCCGATTGGCATTGTACAAATAGGCCCAATCGATTTGTCGCAGAGCTTCGTTTTCCCTTAGCAGGGTTTCTACTTCGCCAGCCTGATCACTCTGGATATAGCTGGGCAAGCGGCGGTAGTAGTTGGGACGTGGGTCACGGGCCTGGTACCAATCCAGAGCGGTAGTACCGTTGCGTCCGGTTTGGTAACCGATTGCGGTAGTCAGGCGAGTTTTTTCCTGGATTTGCCAGTCATGGCGCAAGACAGCCAATGGCTGATGGGTGTTTTGCACCCGAGCATTGCGTTTTTCCCCTTCCTGGTAACCCCAAAAAGAGTTGTAATAGTTGCTGCCTGCCAGGTCGTACATTTCTTTGGTAGCAGGGGCGCTGCGGCCTCTTTTTACGGGTGAACCCAGGGCAGTGAAACTGAGGAAATGGTTGTCGTTCAGCTTTTTTTCGACCCCAATAAAATAGGCATTGGCGTCGTAAAAAGTACCATCGATGTACCCTTCCTGCGCCCAACGACGGGAAGCGGACACCGTAAATGCCCAGCCACTCGCGGTTAAGCCCGTGCTATAAGTGGCCATCACCCGGTTCCGGTAAGCGCGGTTGGACGCCGCGTAGGATACCCGCAACTGTGGGCGGTGGTGTGAAGCCCGCACATCCAGAGCGGTAATACCACCCAAGCCGCCAAAACCGTTGGCATTAGGGGCCAGACCTACGGAAGCAGTTCGGCTGCGCACAACATCGTTGAGGCCGCTCCAGAGGTTCCAACCCGGGAAACCCGTTTCCACGTCGTTGATGGGAATGCCGTTGAAAAACAGTTCGTTGTGCTGGCCATCGTAACCGCGCATTCGGAAATTGGTAAAACTGAACTGGAAAGAGGCGGCACTGACAAAAACGTCGTTGGAAGCGGTCAACAGACCGGATACGTTTTGGTCGCCGTCGCTGTCCAGGTCGTTTTCGCTGAGGGTAACGACGGGCACAAACTCTTCAGCGGAAAGGGCATCAGTACCTTCACGGCTTTCCAATTTGACTGTGCCCAGGTTGACCCGATTGCGGCCTTGAGGCTGTACGGTGATTTGTTTTTCCTGGAAACCAGATTTAAAGACCGTAATGACCAGTTCGTTGGACTGGCCGATGTTGGCTTTAAAATCCACAAAACCTTCAGCATTGCTAAAAAAGGTCAGGGTAGGGAGGCGGATTTCTACGCCGGAAAGTCCTTTGCCCGTTTGTGCATCCAGAATTTGTCCGTTGACTTGTACTTCTTGAGCGAATGCTCCGAGTGGGAAGAACAACAGCAATAACAAGCGGATGAAACCACGCTTGGTAGCTTTGTGCATGTGAGTGTATTTTTAACTTTTATTTTACCGGTTAAAGCTCGGATTTCCACAATTGTGCATTTCCTTTGCAAAAGTAATAAAACGACCAAAACATGAAGGCCACGGTATCATTTCCCAGCGTTATTTTAGCATTAATTTTTTGTACAGTCGCAAATTCATCGATTTGGGGGCAAGACCGCTACCGGATTGCGGTGATCGGTTTTTACAATCTGGAGAATCTTTTTGATACCGTCAACGACACCACCATCAACGACGAGGATTTTTTGCCCACTGGAGCCAACCTCTGGACGCCCGATAAATACCGCGAAAAACAGGGCAATATGGCCCGGGTTATTTCTGAAATTGGCACTGAAAAATCGCCAGACGGCGTAGCCATTTTGGGCGTTTCCGAAATTGAAAACCGCAAGGTGCTGGAGGATTTGGTTAAAGAACCCGCCATTGCTGCCCGCAATTACCAAATTGTGCACCACGAGTCGCCAGATGAACGGGGCATTGACGTAGCGATGTTGTACAATCCCAAGTATTTTAAAGTGACCTCTAGCAAGACACTTCCGGTGATTATTTACCTCGATGAACAAGGGGATCGCCAATTTACCCGGGATGTATTGCTGGTAAGTGGCGTGTTTGATGGTGAGCCCATTTATGTGTTTGTCAACCACTGGCCCTCACGTAGGGGAGGGGAGAAGGCTTCCGAACCCTGGCGGGTCAAAGCTGCTTCGGTGTGTAAAAAAGCCTGTGATTCCCTGTTGGCGCAAGATCCCAAAGCCAAATTCATCATCATGGGCGACTTGAACGACGACCCCGTCAACAACAGCGTCAGAGAGGTTTTGCGGGCAAAAAAGGAAAAAGAGGAAGTACGCAAAGGAGACATGTTTAATCCTTTTTACAACCTCTATAAAAAAGGCCTGGGCACGCTGGCTTACCGGGATGCCTGGAGTTTGTTTGATCAAATCATCCTATCTCCCGCCTGGGTGCAGCCCGAAGTAGGTGGCTATCAATATTTTCAAGCTAATGTGCACGGTCCTAATTACCTGCGCCAACAGTCGGGGCAATTCAAGGGCTATCCGCTGCGCACTTTTGTAGGCACGGAATACCAGGGGGGCTTTAGCGACCATTTTCCAACCTATTTTTATTTGGTAAAGAAAATTTGAATGGGATTAAAATACCCTACCTTGAATTTGGTATTTGAATAAATCCAAGGTTAAGTTTTTGTTTTTTCGGAAATTAAGTGCTGGTGATTTGCCCGGTTTGTGAAAAGGGAGTGGTACATTTGTGTGACGACGACCTTTTTGTATTAAATACGGACAAATCACAATCTCGATGGACAACCGCTACACTGGCCTATCCCTTAGGAATTTTGTAATTCTCTCAACTTTCCTGACATTCACCTTTTTACTTCAAGCCCTAAGTGGGTATGCACAATGTGTATCACTCACCACCATGGGGTCGGCAGTCACCCAAAATTTTGACGTACTGTCAAATACTGCTGGATCTACCACCAACAATTTGACGATAACCGGGTGGTTTATGAGCGAAACTGGCACCAGCGGCCTTGTCAATCAACAATATGCAGTAGGCACGGGCAGTTCCAATTCTGGGGATACCTGGAGCTTTGGGGCAACGGGATCTACAGAGCGAGCCTTAGGCGGATTGCGATCGGGAACCTTAGTTCCCGTTTTTGGAAGCTGTTATACCAATAATACGGGTGCAACTATAAATTCTATATCGGTAGCCTATACAGGAGAGCAATGGCGTTTGGGTACTATATCCAGAACGGATCAACTCACTTTTGAGATGAGTACGAATGCTACTAGTTTGACTACCGGCACCTGGACTCCCCACAGTTCGCTGAATTTTGTTTCTCCATTTACAACTACTGCAGGAGCATTAGATGGCAACGCCGCCGCAAATAGAACAGCACTGACGTATACCATTACTGGCTTATCCATCGCCAATGGCGCTACTTTTTGGATTCGTTGGAGTGACGTAGATGCTACTAATGCCGATGATGGCCTGGCGGTAGATGATTTTTCACTTACGCCTAATACTAATGTAGTCCGTAACCTGTCTATCAATGATGTAAGTTTAAATGAAGGCAACGCAGGGACTACCAGTTTCACTTTTACTGCATCTCTTTCTGCTCCTGCGGGCCCTGGTGGAGTCACCTTTGACATTGCTACAGCAGACAATACGGCTACAACGGCAGGTAATGACTATACTGCTAAGAGCCTTACTGGTCAAACCATCCCCGCAGGCTCTAGTACCTATAGCTTTACCGTATTGGTCAATGGAGATCTCGATATTGAATTCATTGAAACTTTCTTTGTCAACATTACCAATGTTACTGGTGCAACAGTAACAGATGGACAGGGACAAGGTACCATCGTCAATGACGATATCTGTCCCACCCCCAACATTACCGTAGCTGATGCTTCTGGCGATGTCACCAATGACGGCAACATTTGTCTAGGCGAATCAGCAACCTTGACGGCTAGTGGAGGCGGCACTTATGCCTGGAGCAATGGCGCAAATACCACTTCCATTACCGTAGCCCCAACCATCACTACACTTTACACCGTAACAGTGACCAATGAAGGTGGCTGCGTAGGGACGGACACGCTGACCATCCACGTCGGCCCCAAGCCACTATTTTTTGATGTAACGGGTGGCGGTTCTTATTGTGGCACTGGCCCAGGAGTGACCATAGGTTTGAGTGGATCTGAAGCCACAGCGCGTTATTTTTTATATAGAAATAATTTGTATGTGACAGATATACCAGGTACGGGCAATGCCCTTTCTTTTGGCACGTTTACCCAGCTTGGGACTTATGCTATTGTTGCAGCTTACACTAGCACCGGGTGTTTTAACCTGATGACTGGCACAGCGGTGATCAATACGGCTGGCCCCAGCTTCACGGCTACCCCTACCAATGGTGCCTGCCCGGAAAGTAATCCCTTTGTTACGCTAGACGTGCCCGCAGACTCAGGTTATAAGTACGACATCACTATTGGGGCAACTTATACCGGCTCCATGACTGCTGCTTCAGGTGGCACCGCCATCAATGCGGACCCATTGGAAGTATACACTTTTCCTATGCCTCCAAGTTTGGCTGGAACGCAGTACACTGTGCGGGTCATTGATGTGGCCACCGGATGCTACAGCGATCAGACCTTTACCCTGTCTGCGATTCCCGTGCCTTGCGACTGCGAAGCACCACCTTTTGTCAATTTTACACCACTTAATAGCACTTCTTGTGATGGGGCTATGGTAACCATTGGGTATACCGTAGAGAATGGACCAGCCATTATCAACACCACCGGATTTTTGGGCACTTTTTCTGAAACTACCCTCAACGATGGTACAGGGACCTTTACTTATACACCTGCGCCAGCAGAAATAGGTTTAAATCTGACCATTTTTGCCAGCATTGCCGATCCTGATGGTGGCGATCCTTGTGAGGGTGATACGGCTTCGGCTTCGATTAACGTAGTGCCACTACCCAATCCTACGATTATTATATCCAATGAATCTTCAGGAGTAGCCGTCAATGATGGCATTACCTGTGCAGGTAGTAACGCTACCTTGACCACCAATGGAGGTGGTACTTATGCCTGGAGTACTGGTGCCAATACCTCCTCCATCAGCGTTGCGCCAAATATCACCACAACTTATACGGTGACGGTCACGAACAATGGTTGTTCTGGTACGGCTACCCAAGTGATCACTGTTAATCCATTACCTACACCGACCATCACGGTAACGGAAAACTCGGGCACCACCCCCAATGATGGTACCACCTGTGCAGGCGCTACCGTGAACTTATCAACTTCAGGAGGCGGAACCTATGGCTGGAGCACTGGTGCCAATACTTCCTCCATCAGTGTTGCGCCAAATATCACCACAACTTATACGGTGACGGTCACGAACAATGGTTGTTCTGGCACCGCTACCCAAGTGATTACGGTTAATCCTATTGTAGAACCAACATTCACAGCGGTAGGCCCCTATTGTCAAGGTGCAACACCTGCGGTTTTGCCCACGACCTCCAATAACGGTGTTTCGGGTATTTGGAATCCTTCCACCATCAGTACCAGCACAGCAGGAACAACTACTTATATTTTTACACCTGCTGTTGGTGCGTGTGCAGATACTGCCAGCATCAAGGTGACCGTGAACCCCAAAGCAGAACCTGTCGTCACGGGAATCAAGATTAGCTATTGCCAAGGTGAAACACCAGAAGTTTTACCTGATGAATTACCCAGCAACATAGATGGTACCTGGAGCCCAGCTACTGTAAATACTTCCACACCAGGCACAACTACCTATATATTTACCCCGGATAGTGGGGAATGTGCGGATACGGCTTCGGTTAAAATTACCATCAACCCAAAAGTTGAACCTACTTTTTCGATACTCAGTACTTATTGCCAGGGGGAAACTCCGGTGAGCCTGCCCGGTACTTCCAGTAATGGCATTTCAGGTGTTTGGAGCCCCTCGACAATCAATACTGCTGCGGCAGGCATCAGTAGCTATGTATTTACGCCCAATGTCAGCGGTACCTGTACAGATACGGCCAGCTTAAAGGTAGAAGTTAAAGCATTGCCAGCGGCACCAAGTTTAAACAACATCACCGTATGCGAAGATGAAGGTGGAACCCGTATTTCAGTGGCCGCCAACGGTATTGGAGCACCACAGGCAATTACAGTTACCTATGGTTTTGATGGTGAAGTGAAAACTGGTGTAGTAGCTGGTGCAGGCATGGCTGGCTTGACGGCAAGCAATGCCTCGATTGGTGTAGGGCTTGGAAACGAAACATTCCCTGGTGGTACTGCGCCAACTGCAGTGGATGCCTACTCTGCCAGTGGCTGGACTACCAATAGTTCCGTGGATGCCAACGACTATTTTGAGTTTTGTATTACAGCAAATGCAGGTTATGTGCTGGATTTGAGCAACTTCCGCTTTGATGCTCAGCGTTCCGGTACTGGAGCAATGAGTTATCAGGTTGCTGTTTCAACCGATGGCGGAGCATTTGTTAATGTAGGAGCCGCAGGATCGGTGGCTACTTCTTTTGGTGCAAAAACGCAGACACTGAGTGTCAGCAATGCTTCTACAGTTTGTATCCGCATCTATGGTTTCAGCAGCACGGGAGCAACTGGTACTTTAAGGGTTGACAACGTCGTCCTTACCGGCGCAGCTAAACCTCTGCTTCCGGCCAATTGCAAGTTCTACACTGTTGATCCTGCTACTAATCCGGGAGCGGTTCCAGTAGCAACCGGAGACAGCTACGATCCTGAAACCACTGTGGCTACCAGCCCAAGCAACATTTGGGTGACCTGTGTTGGTCCCAATGGTTGCGAAAGCCCAGCTACTTTGGTTATTGTAACGGTTAACCCGGTTCCAACCTTGAATATCATTCAGCCAGAACCTGCTTGTTTGCCTACTACGGTAAATGTGCTGGAAGTTGACCTGGAGCCAAGCATTGAGGGAGGAACGACCAGTTATTTCAATACACTTGAAGATGCAATTGATGGCTCAAATGCGATCAATCCAAATACCTTGACCAGTATTGACGAAATTCGCACCATTTATGTGCGGTACACTTTGGAAACAGGCTGTTTTGCTACCGGGCAAATTAATGTTGCAGTAAGTGAAACCCCACCTGCTCCAATTGTTGAAAATATTTCGGTTTGTTTGAGTGAGGATACTTCCATTAAACCTACTACAGCTACCAATGGAGTAGTTTCCTGGAATTTCAATGCCAGTACTACCGTAGGTCAAAGCAGCAATGCTAGTTTTGTAGCGGCCAATAATGCTGCTCTTGGCATTGGTGCAGGTAATCCTACATTCCCATCAGGTTGTAATAATACCTCTAACGCTTTCTCAGCCAACGCATGGACTTCTACTACTGAAAGCCAGGCTGTAGCCAATAGTGATTACTTCGAGTTTCCGGTCAGCACATTGTCCCCAGCCAGGCTGACCAAGTTCTCGTTCTTTGAGCGTGCTTCGACTTCTGGTCCCCTTTCCTGGGCCTTGTACGTCAATGGCACCAAGTATGCAAGTGGCACCACATCAGATCCCTGTATGCAAGAAGTACGTGATCTGGATGTGAACATTTGTGGCGATCAAGCCGTCATCAGAGTTTATGCCTGGAGAGAAACTGGCACGCCTAATGCGGATGGAACCTGGCGTTTGGACGAAGTTGAAGCGACTTTTGAATCAGCTGTATTGTACAATTTCTACACTGATAATACCCTGAGCACCAAATTGGCAGGTCCGGTAGCGGCTTACGTGCCTGAAGACCTGGAACCAGGTGTGCCAACCACATTCTATGTAACTGCAATTACCACTTGTTCTGATTGCGAAAGCGAAGCAAGCCCAATTACCGTTACAGCAGTTGAATGTAAGGTTGAAATCACCGACCCTTGTATTTGCCAGAATGATGCGGGAATCATCGAAAATGGCACCTACTCTAACGATGGTTCTTTTGTAGACACCATTGCTGTAACGGCTCCAGCGGATCAAAACTGGATTGTTGTTGCAGTCGAAGGTTTGTACTTTGATGCTGATGGTACCAATCCTGTTGACAGCGGGGCCGCATTGACGGAAGTGAAACCAGGGGTGTATGTCCTGGCTGGTTATCATCTTGACAGTTTAGGTTATACCATCACGGTGAGCAATGGCCGGGGTATCGAATTATCCATTGGCAATACTTGCTACTATCCCGACCCAAGTTTCACTGGTTTGCCTCTTTTGGTGGCACCAACTGCCGCACCATTTAAAATTACAGGTACGGTTGCCAATGGTGCTTCGGGTGTTGGAACCTTCAGCCTGAATGGGGTTCCGCAAGCTGGAGCAGGCCCAGCGCCTACCATGTTGACGATTAACCCGGCAACCTTGCCTTTGGGTGAAAATACGGTGACTTATACTTTTGATGCTGGAGCTGCTGGATCTAAAAACCTGAGTGATCCAGGTTGTGCCAAAACGGTTCGTCAAAGCTTCCGCGTTGCTCACTGCGGTTGCCAGGACCTGACGGTCAGTTTGGATGCAAATTGCCAGTTCAAGCTTACTGCCAATGTCATTTCTGATGGCAATTGTAATGGAGCTACTGTGCGCGTAATGGACAATGACCCTTCCAATGGCGACACGATCGACTGTGCCGGGGTTTGGACTTATGGCCTGTTTGATGCCTTTAACAATGTCATTTGTTGGGGCAAAGTAACTGCCGAAGATAAATCAGAGCCAATTTTTGTTTGTGCCGATTGGTTCAAAGGCACCCTGGATTGTTATGATGTGGACTTTGTGTTGAACAACCGTCTGACTATTGGAAACGTTGGTGCAACGAGCTCCCCACGACCTTCCAGCAGCAGCCCACAAACAATCAATAATGCCGAAGGTG
This sequence comes from Haliscomenobacter sp., assembly GCF_965225875.1. Lineage (GTDB taxonomy): Bacteria > Bacteroidota > Bacteroidia > Chitinophagales > Saprospiraceae > Haliscomenobacter. Next base: position 228,676 of record NZ_CBDDBS010000003.1, read on the forward strand.
TAGCGGGTACTGGTACTTGTAACCTGGTGCCACCAAGTTTGGTAGCTGACAACATCAACAACCTGGGTTACACTTATTTTAAAGACAATTGCTACAACTGCGGTTGCCGCACTACATTGAAATGGAGTGATCGGGTAGTGTTCTACAATTGTGACCAAATGAAGGCAAATGGTGGGATTTATGCCCGAATTTACCGAACCTGGGTTGCTACGGACTGCAAAGGGATGAGCAGAGATACCGTTCAGGAAATTCCTTTTGCTCGACCAGCACTTGAAGATTTCGTGTTCAATGGCGACGGTGATGGTGGAAAATACGACCGAGTAGTGGAATACAGTTCTTGTGTACCTGATAAAGAACTGATCCAGAAATCGGACGTGATGCCTTTCGTGTGTAGCTACTTCAACCGTACAGCTGCACCTAGATTCTCACGTTGTTTGTACCTGGATGAAGTAGAATGCAACTATTCCGTATCGATCAAGGACACCGAATTCCCGATTTGTGGGGGTAAAGGTTTGAAAATCGATCGGGAACTATATGTACTGGATTGGTGTGCTGGTGGTATCGTTGATACTTTCCATATTCTGATCAAAATCGGCGATTTTGAAGCACCTTACCTGGAATATGCGCACCATGCACCACTTGACATCTCCACAGGCCCAATGGATTGTACTGCAGCCTTCCCGATCTCGGTGGCAGGTATTAAGGCTGCCTTTGGAGTTGACATCAAAGACAATTGCAGCCTGGGCAACATCAGTGTTAAACTGAAAACCAAAGACCGCTACGTCAAAGGCATTTTGGTTGCTGAAGATACCTGGGATGAGGTTAGTTATTCGATCATGAACGGTATGATGCTGGGTGTTCCAGTGGGCCGCCACCGTATGATCATTGATGCTTTTGATGGCTGCTACAATGCGAAAAAGGATTCCTTCGAATTCGAAGTGAAGGACAAGATCGCACCAATCATGAAGTGTGACGATGACCTGCATGTAACCTTGAGCAATGCCAATGGTTACACTAATGGATATGCCCAAGTGAGTGCGGCAGACATCGATGAAGGCTCTTGGGACAACTGCAAACTGGCCTGGATTGCGGTACGCCGCAATGTACCAGATGGCTGCGCAGCTAGCTTCATTGCCAAAGGTTACGACACGAACGGCAACGGCAAATTGGATGCTCTACCTGCAGATGGTGATGTAAGCAAAGCCGATGGTTTTGACCGGAACGGCGATGGCGACATTGCCGACTTTGGTGAAACCTTCATCCTGAAAGGCGGCAAATTGATGACGCCACTGTTGGACTTTGTAGAGTTCTTCTGCTGCGATTTGACCGAAAGAGTGACAGTTGAATTGTGGGGAGGTGACATCTACGGCAATACGAACTACTGCTGGATGGATCTGCTGATCGAAGACAAGGTGGCACCAACTTGTTTGGCACCCTGGGATGTGACGATCTACTGCGATGACAAAAACATTGCTTCTATCGACAGCAAAGTAGGTTCTGCTGCTGCATTTGGTGATGTGATCATTCCTTCTGGCAACGATTGTGCTGCGCTGGATACGACCTATACCACCGAGAAGAAGTTGAAGTGTGGCGCAGGTTACATCGATCGGATCTGGACTTTGACCAAACAAACGGCGAAAGGCCCAATCAGCGTGACTTGCAAGCAACGCATCCACATTCTACCCGTTCACGAATACAACATTTGTTTCCCTAAAGATGTATCGACGGATTGCAAAACCCCAATTATCGACACGGTAATCACCGACGAATTGGGCTGCGATATCCTGGCGGTGAATGTACACGACAAACGTTACGATGCCTCGGATGATGAGTGCTACAAGATCTTCCGGACTTACTCGGTGATCAACTGGTGTACTTACGACGACCGTTGTGGTGATCCATTGCTGCAAACCAATGTCTCGATCATCGATCGGGCGGTGTTTGGCAACTATGGCAAGGCACCAATCTATGTATTGGTTCGTGACCGCAAAAACAACCGTCGTGATGGCATCGAAGAGTTCTGGGTTTCCAAGGACCTGGTTGCTGGCAACGCAGACGATATTGACTTTACCGAGGAGGTTCCCTACTGCGAAGTAGCCGGAGAGTTCTACCACAGTTTCATCTATACCCAAATCATCAAGGTGTACGATGACACTCGTCCAGTGGTAACAGGCACCCGTGATACCTTCTGCACGAGCCCAACGGCATGTACTGCAAACATTACCAAGGTGGTGACTTTGAAGGACAACTGCACCGACAAGGTGGAATTGGAGACTCAGTTCCTGATGATTGCACCATTCCAGACTTTGGAAGCAGGCAAGATGATCCTGTACTCGACTCCACGTTGGAGCACCAAGGACTTGGGCAATGGTCAGTTTGAGATCAAGGTATCGAACCTTCCCGAAGGTACCCACGACTTGATTGTGGTGGGCCGCGACGAATGTGGCAACTTATCACTTCCAACCCGGATCCCATTTGTGGTGAAGGATTGCAAGGCTCCGGCGCCAATTTGTATCAACGGCCTGAGTGTCGACCTGATGCCTGATGGCAACGGTGGCGGCATGATGACGGTTTGGGCAACGGACTTCGTTGCATCCAAAATCTACGATTGCAACGGTCAAGGTCCAGAAACCAAGGATGGTCTGAAACTGATCACGAAATACTCCGTGAACCGTGTACAACAACCAGTTGATCCAAACCAGACAAGCATCAGTGTGAACTGTGCAGACCTGGAATTGGGCTTCATTCTGGTTGAACTCCACGCCTGGGATGAGGCGGGTAACCACGATTTCTGTGTCACTTTTGTAGAGGTACAAGACAATCGGAAGGTATGCCCAGCTCCAGCGGATAAAGTGAAGATCGCGGGTACCATTGCAACGGAAGGAGCAGGCAACCTGCAAGGGGTGTCGGTGACTTTGAGTGGCAGTGGCACGCAGAGTGACATGACGGGTACAGATGGTAACTACGAGTTTGTGAACATCAGCAAAGGAGGCGACTTCACGGTGACGCCACAACTGGATAAAAACCACCTGAACGGAGTATCGACCTTCGACCTGGTGTTGATCCAAAAGCACATCCTGGGAGTACAGGCTTTGAACAGCCCATACAAGATGATTGCAGCGGATGCGAACAACTCCAAATCGATCTCTACCTTGGACATGATTCAGATCCGGAAGTTGATTTTGAACATCGACACGCATTTTGCGAACAATACAAGCTGGAGATTCGTGGATGCAACGTACCGCTTCCCGAACCCAACGAACCCCTGGTCAACTGCCTTCCCTGAGGTAGTGAGTGTGAATGACCTGGTGACGAATGTTCGGGCGAACTTTGTAGCCATCAAAGTGGGTGATGTGAATGCGAGTGCGAGTGTGTCAGGAGCCGCGAGTGCAGAAATCCGCACGAGAGAGGACTTCAAACTCAAGACGCAGGAGCAAAACCTGAAGTCAGGCAATGAATACAAAGTGAGCTTCACAGCAGAAGACTTGAAGGACATTCAGGGTTACCAGTTTGCACTGAACCTGGATCAAAGCAAGGTGGAGTTGGTAGACATTGAATACGGAGTAGCCAAGGCGGAGAACTTTGGGGTGTTCAAAAACGAAGGGATCATCACCACATCGTGGAACAGCAAATACGAACTGGGAGCATTGTTTACGCTGGTATTGAGAGCGAAGGCTGATGCGAAACTCAGCCAAAGCATCAATCTCAACCGCTTGGTATCTCCAGAGGCATATGACCAAAACAATGAGAACCTGGGGATCGCCTTGAACTTTGAGGGTATCCAGGCCACTGAAGCCTACGAGCTCCGTCAGAACACCCCGAACCCCTTCAGCGATGAAACGGTGATTGGGTTCACCTTGCCCAAGGCCCTGAAAGGAACTTTGACGGTGCGAGATGTGAAGGGTGCCACGATTTACAAAGTGGAGGGCAATTATGCCAAGGGCAGTAACCAAGTCACGCTCAAGAAGAGCCAGTTGGGGGCCAGTGGGGTGTTGTACTACACTTTGGAGACGACGGACTTTACGGCGACGAAGAAGATGGTGATACTGGAATAAAAAGATTGTACGTTAATGCATAGAGGGCAGCTATTCCATAAGGGAGTAGTTGCCCTCTTTGTATTAAAGTACAATAGTTAGGTAGATTGATTTTAATGGTATTTTTCTTTTATATTTAAAAAAAAAGTGAATAAAAAAAGAAAAAAAAATTCATTTCTTTGTAAGTACTTAATTCATGAATCATAATCATATGTCCCAGAAAAAAAACCTCTGTACAATGGATCAGACCTTGTTTCTGCATTTAAGGAGAAGCTTGATCCTATGTTTCTCCTCTCTCTTGATCACTCAGGTCGCGGCTCAATCTCAAGAAAATACCACTAGGAATGTAACTTACGCAGGAATGCCCTGCCCGGAAAAATTCGCCTCAGTTACAGGAGATACGATCCTATGTTTGGGCAACAATGTGAATACCATTACCGAATCGGTTACTTTAACCGCCCATGGAGGTGGCACCTACGCCTGGAGTAATGGACTTACAACTAAATCAATCACGGTAAATGTTGCACAAAAGTATACGGTAACGGTCACCTCAAGTGTAGGATGTGTGGAAGTGTTGTCTAAAGAGGTGGTTCGGGTAAAAAAGTCCTTCGCCTCCATTACCGGAGATGCGACCCTGTGTTTGGGTGAAAATGTGAATGCGATTACTGAATCGACTACTTTAACGGCCCACGGTGGCGTTGCCTATGCCTGGGATAATGGATCTACGACCAAATCAATTGCGGTTAATGTCGCAAAAACCTATAGTGTAACGGTTACTTCAGACGAAGGATGTGAAGAAGTGCTGTCTAAGGCTGTGGTTCGGACTACCAAATCATTTGCTTCCATTACCGGGGATGCGATTCTGTGTTTGGGCAAAGATCCCAATTCAGTCACAGATTCGACTACCTTAACGGCTCATGGTGGTATTGCCTACAAGTGGGGTAATGGATCTACCACCCAATCAATTACGGTTAATTCCCTCCAGGTTTATTTTTTGACCGTCACCTCCGACAAAGGATGTAAACAAGTGTTGTTCAAAGAAGTAGTTGGGGCGAAAAAGTCATTTGCCTCCGTTTCGGGAGATACGACCCTGTGTTTGGGCAAAGATGCGAATACGATTACCGAATCAACCACTTTAACTGCTTACGGTGGCGTTGCCTATGCCTGGAGTAACGGATCTAAGAACCAATCAATTACCGTAAATGTCCCCCAAACCTTTACCGTATCGGTTACTTCAGATGAAGGGTGTGAAGAAGTACTGATTAAAAAAGTGATTCGGGGGAAAAAAGAAATAGCTTCTGCCGGTCGGGACACCACGATCTGTAGTGGCGCTAATGCTACCTTAAAAGCCAGTGGGGGAGGTTCCTACAGGTGGAGTAATGGATTTACTACCCAATCGATTACGCCATCCACCCAAGGACGTTATGTTGTGACGGTGACTAGCCCGCAGGGATGTATAGACGAGGATGATGTGACGGTCAATGTTCGCCTCAAAACCAAGGTGACCTGCCTGACCTGCCTGAGTAAAGTGACCGTAAGTCTGGACAAAAACTGTCAGCTTTTAGTCAAACCCGAACAGGTAATGGCCGGTTTCAACCAATGCGAAAACGCTGAATTGCTGAAAGTAGCTTTGGAGGTAATCATCAGTGACGGTAATAATGACAGTTATTTGAATTGCCCTGGAACATACGATTATGTAGTAGTACTGAAAAAAGAATACGAAGGTTGTTTTGAGTTTACACCTTGCGGAGGAAAAATTACTGCTGAAAACAAAACAGCGCCAGAACTGGTATGTGCACCAAAGGATTTTACCCTGGATTGTTATGATGTAGACTATGTGCTGAACAATTATAAGACGATTGGCAACTTAGGAGCCAGTAACTCTCCACGCCCGGCTGATACCAGCAACTTTACGATTTACAAAGCTGAAGGTGTTGTTGGAACTGGCGATGCTTGCAACATTGGCCTGCTTCCTCCGGATTTGCTTGCTGACAACATCAAAAACCTTGGCTATGCCTACTTCAAAAGTACCTGCAACAATTGTGGCTGCCGGATTACCCTAAAGTGGAGCGACAAAGTGGTGTTCTATTCTTGCGATAACCTGAAGACCAATGGTGGTATCTATGCTACAATCTTTCGCGAGTGGGTGGCCACTGATTGCAATGGGTTGAGATCCAATTATGTACAAAAAATCCATTTCGCCCGCCCCGACCTGGATGATTTTGCATTCAATGGCATTGGCGAAGGCAAGTATGATCGGGTGGTTGCCTACAATTCCTGTACTCCTGAAAAGAGCCTGATCAAGAAAGAAGACGTAACTCCGTATGTATGCAGTTACTTCAACACTTCTGGCAACCCGCGTTGTTTGTTCATCGACCAGGTTGAATGCAATTATTCGGTATCGATTAAAGACATTGAGCTTCCAGGTTGTGGCGGTAAAAGTTTGAAAATCGATCGTGAAATGTACGTGAATGACAAATGTACTGGAGGCATTGTAGATACTTTTCATATCCTGATCAAAATCGCGGATTTGCAGGCTCCAGGGGTAACTTTTGCGGAGCAGGCACCTTATGTGATTGATACGGACTCAATGGGGTGTACAGGAAGCATTCCAAAAACGCTTGCAGGTATCAAGAGCACTTTTGGTGTAGCAATTAACGACAATTGCTCATTGGCGGAAATCACCGTGAAAGTGTACACCAAAGACCGTTATGTCAATGGTATTTTGGTAAAAGAAGGAGACGATTCTCCTTTTTGTAACAATGTGATGCGGAATCCAGCAGCCGAATTGCGCGATGAAATGACTCATGGACTATTGGGCCCGAATGAGCTTCACCAAAAAGAGGACATCTGTTGGGAACCAGTAGAATATACTGTGGTCAACGGAATGATGGTTGGTCTCCCGGTAAGCAAACACTTGATGGTGATAGATGCTTATGATGCTTGTAACAATGCGCGTTCTTTCTACTTTGTATTCGAAGTGCAAGATAAGCAGAAATTATGCCCAAGTTCAGCAGACACCCTAAAGATAAGGGGTACGATTGCAACGGAGGGATCAGGCAGCCTACAAGGAGTGTCAGTAACCCTAAGTGGCAGCGTCATGCAAAGTGATGTGACGGACCGGAATGGTAACTACGAGTTTGTCAACATCACCAAGGGAGGAGACTTCACGGTGACCCCACAAATGGACAAGAACCACCTGAATGGGGTATCAACCTTTGATCTGGTCCTCATGCAGAAGCATATTTTGGGAATACAGCCTCTAAATAGCCCCTACAAAATGATTGCGGCAGATGCAAACAACTCCAAATCGATCTCGGCCCTGGATATGGTCCAGATCAGGAGGTTGATCTTGAATATAGGCACCCATTTTGTGAAGAACACGAGCTGGCGTTTTGTGGATGCCTCTTACCGCTTCCCGAACCCAACGAATCCCTGGTCGACCAAATTCCCCGAAGTGATAGGTGTGAATGACCTGGAGACAAATGTTCAGGCCAACTTTATGGCAATCAAGGTAGGGGATGTGAATGCAAGTGCGAGTGTGAATGGGGCTGTGAGCGCAGAGATAAGGACTGCTGAGGACTTCAAACTCAAGACGCAAGAACAAAACCTAATGTCAGGCAGTGAATACAAGGTGAGCTTCAGCGCTGAAGACCTGCAAAACATCCAGGGCTACCAATTCGCGCTGAATTTGGATCAAAATAGGGTTGATCTCTTGGACATTGAGTATGGAGTAGCCAAGGCGGAGAACTTTGGCGTGTTCAAAGACGAAGGGATCATCACCACTTCGTGGAACAGCCATTACGAACCGGGAGCTTTGTTCACACTACTGCTACGTGCTAAAGTAGATGGCAAGCTGAGCCAAAGCTTGAGTTTGAACCGACTTGTACACCCTGAGGCCTATGACCAGAACAATAAAAACCTTGGAATTGCTTTGAACTTTGAAGGCATCAAGGAAAGTGAAGCCTACGAACTTCGCCAGAATACCCCGAATCCTTTCAACGATGAAACGGTAATTGGGTTTTCCTTACCCAAAGCCACGAAGGGGAACTTGACGGTGAGGGATGTGAAGGGAGCCACGATTTACAAAGTGGAGGGCAATTTTGCTAAGGGTGAGAACCAGCTGAGTTTGAAAAAGAGTCTGTTGAGGTCCAGCGGAGTTTTGTATTACACTTTGGCGACGCCAGGCTTTACGGCCACCAAGAAGATGGTGATTTTGGAGTAAATCGATGAACGCACCACGAAAAAGGGAGACACTGGCGCACCAGCATCTCCCTTTTTTATCTTTCAAAAGAAAAATTACTTCTTCTTTTTCGGAGCAATCATTACAATCATCCGGCGACCTTCCAATTTGGGCAGGGATTCCGGCGATCCGAACTCTTCCAGTTCTTTCAAAAACTTCAACAGCAACAATTCCCCTCGATCCTTAAACACGATGGTACGACCCCGGAAGTTAACGTAAGCTTTTACTTTGGAGTTTTCCTCGAGGAAGGTTTTGGCGTGACGTACTTTAAATTCAAAGTCGTGATCGTCTGTATTGGGACCAAAACGGATTTCCTTGATCACCGTTTTAGCCGCTTTGGCCTTGATCTCTTTCTCCTTCTTCTTCTTCTCGTACAGGAATTTGTTATAGTCGATGATTCGAACTACTGGCGGGACTGCGTTAGGTGAAATCTCAACCAGATCCAACTCTGATTTTTCAGCCCAAAGCAATGCATCGCGGGTGTTGTACACTTCCCCCGATTTGATTTCTGTTCCAACCAATTCGCTGATTTGTTCCATGTTGTCACCAACCAAACGAATTTGGGGCACCCGAATTTGATCATTGAGGCGGAATTGACCTTTGTCATCCTCACTGGGGTACCTAGAGTCTCTGCGATTGTTGCGGTTGCCGCCACCACCACCACCGAAGGGAGGTCTGCTTCCACCGCCGGGACGATTACCGCCAAATTGATTCTTTGCCAAATGAAATTTATTTTGTTAAAAAAATAATGAAAAATGGGACTTTTTGGTTCCACAAACTTAAAAAAAATAGAGACGCATAGTAATCCGTCTCTATAGATTGAAACAAAAATACAATATTTTTTTATTCCTTGACGTCTGTGTTGACTTCTTTTGCAAGAACGATGCGCAAATTGTCTTTTTCATCGGTCAAAATCGCCTCCAACAACGCACCTTCTTCTGGCTGACCATTCAAAATGAAATCGGCAAGTGGATCTTCGAGGTACCTTTGAAAGACACGAGGAAAATAATGGGCCACTAGTAGATGCCCCTCTGCTTTTTCAGCGATAAACTGTTTAGCTTCTTCGCCGATAAAGAGAGTGAAATTGATATTCGCCAAACGTCTCCGTAAATCTTGCAGTGAAATGTCGAGAATTTTGAATACTTCTTCTTGTTCTAGGCGGTTGAAAAGCATAAGTTTTTTTTGCTTCAACCATTAGAGACGCGTTTGTGCACGTCTCTAACAGGTTGAAATAAAAATACGAATATTTTTTATTCTTGAGAATCTGCGCTCAATTTTGGCACATCAGGATTGTTATCCTCAGTTCCAGTTCCTAGTTCAGCAGCAGTAGTAGCCAGTACAACGCGGAGGTTGTCTTTCTCATCGGTCAGAATGGCCTCAAGCAGGGCGCCTTCTTGTGGTTGGTCATTCAAAATGAACTCTGCAAGGGGGTCTTCCAGGTACTTTTGAATGGCACGATTCAAGGGGCGGGCACCAAATTGAGGGTCGAAACCTTTTTCGGCAACAAAATTCTTCGCTTCATCGCTGATCAGCAGTTTGAAGTTCATGGTCGCCAAACGACGGTGCAAGTCCTTCAGGGTGATGTCAATGATTTTGAAGATTTCTTCTTTGCCCAAGCTGTTGAACACCACTACATCGTCGATCCGGTTGAGGAATTCTGGCGAGAAGGTACGTTTCAGCGCGTTTTGAATCACCGCTTTAGTATTGTCTTCGGCAGCTTCCTGACGCGATTTGGTCGCAAAACCAACGCCCTGACCGAAGTCTTTCAACTGACGAACCCCAATGTTGGAGGTCATGATGATCAGGGTGTTTTTGAAGTCAACTTTACGGCCCAAACCATCGGTCAACTGACCATCATCCAATACCTGTAGCAGGATGTTGTATACATCGGGGTGGGCTTTTTCAATTTCGTCGAGCAAAACTACCGAATAAGGCTTGCGGCGCACTTTTTCAGTCAATTGGCCACCTTCTTCGTAACCCACGTATCCTGGAGGCGCACCGATCAGGCGGCTCACCGAGAATTTTTCCATGTATTCACTCATGTCGATGCGGATCAGGGCATCCTCTGAGTCGAAGAGGTAACGCGCTAAAGCTTTGGCCAACTCCGTTTTACCAACCCCGGTTGGACCAAGGAAAATGAAGGAGCCGATTGGTTTGGTGGGATCTTTCAAACCCACCCGGTTGCGCTGGATGGCTTTGGTGATTTTTTTGAGGGCTTCGTCCTGACCAATGATCGATCCTTGCATGTCTTTTTCCATGCTCACCAATTTTTTGCTCTCGCTTTGAGCTACCCGCATTACCGGGATATTGGTCATCATGGATACGACTTCGGCGATGTCTTCTTCGCCTACCGGATATCGTTTGGTTTTGGAATCCTCTTCCCACTGTACTTTTGCAAATTCCAGCTGGCGTACCAGTTTAGATTCGCGGTCGCGCAGATCTGCAGCTCTTTCGTACTGCTGGTTTTTGACAGCCTGGTTTTTGTGTTCTTTCAGCTCTTCGATTTGTTTTTCCAAATCTTCGATGTGCTTGGGAACATGGATGTTTTTCAGGTGAACGCGAGCACCCACTTCATCCAGTACGTCGATGGCCTTGTCGGGCAGGAAGCGGTCGGTAATGTAACGATCGCTCAGGCGTACACAGGCCTTGATCGCATCATCGTCGTAAATGACGTTGTGGAATTCTTCGTATTTAGACTTGATGTTGTGCAAAATGTTGATGGCTTCTTCCGCAGAAGGTGGATCTACCATTACTTTTTGGAAGCGACGATCGAGTGCACCATCTTTTTCGATGTGTTGGCGGTATTCGTCCAGGGTAGAAGCACCAATACATTGGAGTTCACCACGCGCCAGGGCGGGTTTGAAGATATTGGAGGCATCCAGCGAACCCGTTGCGCCACCAGCACCAACAATGGTATGGATTTCGTCGATGAACAAGATGACATCGCGCGATTTTTCCAATTCGTTCATGATGGCTTTCATGCGCTCTTCGAACTGACCGCGGTACTTGGTGCCAGCTACCAGGGCAGCCAGGTCAAGCATCACAATGCGTTTGTTGAAGAGGGTGCGGGATACCTTGCGCTGCATGATCCGCAGGGCCAGGCCTTCCACGATGGCGGTTTTACCAACCCCTGGTTCACCGATGAGGATGGGGTTGTTCTTTTTGCGGCGGCTAAGGATTTGTGAAACCCGTTCGATTTCATTTTCCCGGCCAATGATGGGATCCAATTTGCCTTCTTCGGCCAATTTGGTTACATCACGACCGAAATTATCGAGCACCGGAGTGCGGGATTTGGCGTTGCCTTTGCGCTGCTGGAAACCACCCTGACGGTCGTCGTCGTCGTAGGGGTCGTCACTGTCTTGCGGTGCCTGGTTATAAGGCGGCTCGATGCTGGAGAAATCTTGCTCCTGCTTGACGTACTCGAGCTCAGCTTTGTAAATTTCGTAGTCCACGTCGAATTGGTTGAGAATTTTGGAAGCTGGATTCTCCTTGTGCTTTAAGATGGAGAGCACCAGGTGTTCTGGACTGATCTCCTCACTTTTAAGCATTTTGGCCTCCAAAAAGGTGACTTTGAGTACTTTTTCAGCCTGTTTGTTCAGTGGCAAGGTACCTACACTTAAGCTGGTATTGCTAGCAGGTATTTTTTGCACTGAATCTTCCAGGGTTTGTTTTAATTCAGCGAAATCTACATCCAAGGATTCAAGGACGCGAACTGCCAAACTGTCTTTTTCGGATACAATGCCCAAAAGAAGGTGCTCTGTACCGATAAAGTCATGTCCTAAGCGGAAAGCTTCTTCCCGGCTCTTTTTGATGACTTCCTTTACCTTGGGTGAAAATCTTCGGTTATTCATAGTGTAGAGAAATTCTAGAGTGCAATCAGAATTACCATTTTGCTGCAAGAATCGAGCCATCTTTTGACGCTGTCTGCTGTAGAAAGTCATCGCGGATCGTTCGTTTAATCCATTTGAGCAATAATAAGCTTTCTGTTCAAAGTGTCCAAATCAAAAATTTGGCAAAATTTAATCCTATTTGAACTAAAAAACAAATTCTCTTTAGGACAAAATGCAAAATTCAGAAACATTAACATGCTAACAGCAAAGGAAGGAATCTGGTTTAAAAACTTGTAAGCAGCAAGCGAAACTTTTATTTATGGCCCTGCTTTTGGATAAATTCCAAATAACGGCTGATGCTTTCAGAGGTAATGCTTATATTTGCCCGGAAAATAGATCAACTACCCTAAGCACATGAAATATTCAGTTGATAAACAAGACCGTTATACGGTTTTTCAGTTGGAGGAGGAGAACCTGAATTCAGTTGTTGCTCCAGACTTGAAGTCGGAAATTGTTATTCTGCACAATGAAGGTGTAAATAATTTAATTTTTGACCTTTCTAAAGTCAAGTATGTCGATTCTTCAGGTTTGAGTGCCATTCTGACAGCCGACCGACTGATGAAGACCAATGGCAGCTTCGTTTTGACAGGTATCGAACAGGCAGCAGTTAAAAAGTTATTCGAAATCTCTCGCCTTGACTCTGTTTTGTCGATGGTTCCTACCAAGGCAGAGGCGGTTGAATACGTCTTCATGGAGGAGTTGCAACGAGAACTCGAAGCAGACGGAGATGAAGGGGATGAGGGAGACGAGGATGAATAAATAAGTCCCAGGAATCAAGATCGGTCTTGGTCACTGAGCTAAGTCGAAGTGACCAGGACCAATCTTGATTCCTAGAATTTTAACCTTACCCCAAGCGCTCCAAGTCCCTGATCAGAATACTTCTGCGATTGAAGTAAATGAGGTTGGACTTGCGCAATTCATTCAAAACGGAAGTAACCGTTTGCCTGGAGGTTCCAGTATAATTTGCTATGTCTTGCTGGGTCATGCTGTGCTTTATCAGCAATTCAAACCCGATCTTTTTCCCTTGGTGTTCTGCAGAATCTTTCAAAAAATCAATAATTCTTTCGCGGGCGTCTTTAAACATCAATGCCTCCAAACGGGCCTCGGTACGCCGTAGCCTGCTGCCTAGCCAGTCCACAATGTCCATCGACAATGCGGTGTGTTTGCGAATCAATTTACGGAAAGCTTCATTGGGAATGCGCAACAATTGAACATCGTCTTGCATCGTAAAAGCATTTTCCTGCCGTTCTTTTTCACCCACTATGCCCAGGTCACCAAATAATGTGACAGGCCCCAGCATTTCTTTGATGATTTCCCGGCCATCTTCAGAAAAGGAGCAAATCTTCACTGAACCGCGCAACAATAAAAACAAATGGCTTGATGTGTCCCCTTTGTGGTAAATGGGACTATTGCGTTGGATTTGTTCCGACTGGCAAAGCATCGCCAATTCAGTCAGGTCGGAATGAGGAAGTGTTCCCAAAAAGGGAATTTGCCTTAAGAAAGCCAGCGCTGATGTTTCCCGCGTCGTTGTCATTGGCTTGAATTAGTTTTATTGCTAGCTAAATGTTACTTAAGCCTTAGAGCAGTATTAAGACTAAAGAGTAAATAATGCAAGCAAATAAATTGTTCGCTTCTTTAAAGCACTGAATGCCAGACTACGGAACTTCGGCGGTATACGCCGTTTTTTTGATGCTAAATGTTTTTAGAATTCTACCCGATAACTCAGAATCGGAATGATTCCTAACTGCTTTTTCTCCAAAATCTGTTTTTGAAGGTGGTCATAATAGAAGAATCCGGCGTTTTCCTGGTTGCTGGCATTTTGAATGTCCAGGGCAAAGGTGTTGTTCCGGCCAGCCGTATTCCATTTGAAATACAAACGAGTATCCAAACGGAAATAAGTACTGCTTTTTAAAGAAAACGCAGGATCAACTCGTTCATTGCCGCTCAGACTGGTAAAGAGAGGGACGGTGATGCCTTCACTTTGGGATAGGGTGGCATCAATGGGGGTTTGGCGCAAATTACCCATCACAACTACCCGGCCATTCAAGCCCCAGAGTTTGACCTTGCCCACTTTGCGTTCCTTACGCCATTCCTTACCGGCAGTGGTGTTGAACACAAACTTGCCATTGAAATGGCTGTCACGCCAATCGTTGTTGCCAAAAGTTTGCAAATAAGCACTGCTGTTGTTGCGGTATTCTGATTGATAAATGGAGCTGTTGGCCAGGAAGTAGAATCCCTTTTCCAGGTAGCGACGTAGGTTGAGTTCCAAACCATAATTCCGGGCTTCACCATCCACATTAATGGTTTCGGTGCTGTTAAAATCGCTGAGCAAAACCGGAACCCGTTCATTGCTAAAATTACTGGACAAAGTTTGGAAAGAGTAGGGGAGTACGGCTACATTTTTTTGTTTTTGGTAGTAAGCTTGCACTTCTACACTCGTGGATGGGCTGGTTTGAATTTGAATGCCAATGCTGCTTTGCTGACTTCTAACGAGGGCAGTTGGCATTTGTTCACCACCATAAAGCGGCAAGATTGGCTTTTGGCTAAAGGCCCCAAAAGACAAGGTGAGTTTTTTATTGGCATCCAGGCGATAGGCCAGATTCAGGCGAGGCTCCAGGTTACTGATTTTGCCATCTTCCAACGCGACAACATTGATCAATTTGATGTAGTGCAGTCCAAGTTCCCACTCCAGATTGCCAAAATCCAGCTTCGTAGAAGTATAGGGCTGAATCAATTCTCCACCATTGTAGATGACCCCGGCTTTGATGGTTTGCCGAGGATTGGGCTTGATGTACCAGTAAGAGTTTAAACTACGTCGGGATTGACTGATTTGGTCTTCCAAAGTGGGTCCAACTCCGGTAAAATAAGTCGAAAGACGGGTGCTTTTGTAGCTGGAATAAGCGAATGCGGTATGCCACATGCCTTTTTTACCCGTAGGCAAACGGAAAGTACCCCCCAAAACCTGGGTCGAAGATTCAAAATCAATATCCTGCCGATCTTTATCAAATTCCCAGGTGGTAGAGTCGCGATCCCCGGTAAAGACATTGGAGCTGTTACCTGCCATACCGAACAAAGTGAATTTTCCTCCTTTCGCAAATGGAAAAACCAGATTGACCGCCAAGTCCTTAAACCCAATCACTTCGCCACCTACATCCACACCCAAATCACTCAACAAGCCAAGGGTGGAATAACGGGCATTGACCAGATAGGAGGCTCCCCCGGCTTTGCCAATCGGGCCTTCAGCAGCAACATCTAAGCCCAATAAGCTTGCTTGTAAAGTATATTCTTGTTGCTCATTGTTTCCGGTACGCAGGCGCATGTCAAAAATCCCCCCAAGGGCATTGCCATAACCAGCAGCATAATCTCCTGACAAAAATGCCGAATTGCCTAGCATCTGAGTGCTCAACATATTGACCCCTCCGCCGGTAAAGGTAGGTAAATCACTTTGTGAACCCGCATTGGGGGTGTGATTGGGGTTGAGAATGTCCACTCCTTCCAAACGCCAGAGATTGGCATTAGGGGTGTTGCCGCGTACGGACAAAAAATTGGCCTGGTCATTGGTATTGACTACCCCGGGGAACGCACTGGCCGTACGTGCTGGATCGAAAAATACTCCGGGGAAACGCAAAGTCGTTTCATTACTGATGCTGCGTACCGATGGGTTGAGGGACTCAATTTCCAGTGGTGCAGCGGTGATGCTGAGCTCACTTAAAGTGGTGTAAGCAATATGGAGGGGCAATTGCAAAACAGTTTCACGCCCGGCTTCAAGTAGTACCTCAGGAACGACCAGGGTATCGTAACCCACATAGGAAATCCGCAAACGGTATCTTCCTACCGGGAGGTTTTCAAAGCGGAATTTTCCTTGCTCATCCGTGCTGGTACCGTTTGTACTTCCTTCCAAAAGTACGGTAGCGCCCGCAAGGGCTTTTTGCGCCACTGCATCAAATACCTGCCCCCGTAGGGTTTGCTGAGGATTTTGAGCTTGAACTAAACTGAAATTTATTAGGATACAGCTGAAAAATAATAAAACTTTAAAGGTAGTAATGCTTCTCATGTAGCTCCAGATTTTGGCGGAGAACAACTCCGCGGGCCAAATATACAGGACTGCAACGAAAAAAAAAGAGGAAGCTAAAAGAGGATTAAATATAGGAAAATGGAATGTGTTGATCTGAAGACGGCAATAGAATATACAATTGTTAATTTTGCTGAAATATCAGAAAAAAAACGTAGGATGCCTTACTTTTTTGAAAAAATTATCTACTTTTGAACGTCTCGTCAGGATGAAGTTTTTAATCACTGATCTATAAACAGCTGTGAGAGCACTGAGCCAGAATTCCCCCGGCTCTATACCATGTGGTAATCTTGCTTTTTTACAAAAAATGTGAACCTTGTTGTGTGTTCAAAGACCTGCTTTAAGCAAGCAAGTTTAGTGGCTTGAGTATGTCAATTGCACACAGCGGAAAAATTTGTTTTGGGTATTTGTTTCATCTATCCATTAAGCATCATTTCTATGAATGAATCTAAAATGCTAGAGGTTTATTTGAACGCCTCTGAATTGCTACAAGCAGCTGCGGTATGGTTGGCTTCAGATGGGCGAATTTTGGGGGTTAATACCCTGTTTTCAAAAGAATTAGGCTACTCTCAGGAGGAATTAAAAGGGAGATCCATTTTCCAAATTAACCCACACATCAACTTGATGGAGTGGAAAAAGATTTGGAAATCGCTGGAAGTTACAGGGTCATCCGATATCGAATCGGATCACATTACCGCTGATGGAAAACTTTACCCCATCAAAATGACCGCAGTATTGGTGGACATCGGTGAGGAAAAAGTTTGTGTGGGGATTGTCAAAAACCTGCTGGAACTCACCCGCTACAAGGATATGTTGGAATTGGTGACCAGTATGACCAAAATTGGCTCCTACGAATTGGATTTGGTTGCGGATGAATTGATTACCACTGAAGAATTTTATCGGGTGTTGGGCATCAGCAGGTCAACACTTCCGGTGACCAGAGATAATTTTCGCCAATTGATTAAACAATACCTTCCCGAAGAAGACCTTGATAATCTCGATAGAATCACAGATCATTCCATTCGAGAAGGTATACCTGCTCAAGCCGATTTTACGATTGTCAGCAAAACGAAAGGAACCAAACATCTGCGCCTTTATATTTATCCACTGGCTAAAGAAGGGGTTACTTACAAGATATACGGAGCGATACAGGACATTACCCAGGAAAAAGAAATCGCACAACCGCTTGAATTGACAAAGTATTTGATTGACAATGCTTCCGAAATGATCTATTGGGTGAAAGAAGACGGAAGGGTTCGTTATTCCAACCAGGCATTTTGTACCCGAATGGGCTATACGGAGGAAGAAATCACTCATTTACACATTGAAGATTTGGTTCCTGACGTGCGGGAAATTGGTTGGAGCAACGTATTTGCACTCTTGAAGGAAAGCAAATCTTTGGTTCTGGAGCGCAATAAAAAATGCAAAGATGGCTCCTTGTTCCCCGCCCAGGTTTTGGCCAACTTTGTAGAGTTTCAAGGAGATGCTTTTATCTGTAAGTATGTAAGAGATTTGAGTGAAATCAGAAAAGCTGAAGCGGAATTGCGACAGGCTTTTGATGAAATCTCAGCATTGAAAGCGCGACTTGAATTAGAAAATAGCTACTTGCAAAGTGAGATAGAAGTTGAGTACAATTTTAATAACATCATTACAACCAGTGAATCTTACAAGGCTGTTTTGCAGCAGGTTCACAAGGTAGCCAATACGGATGCTACAGTTTTGATTACTGGAGAAACTGGTACAGGGAAAGAATTGCTGGCCAGGGCTATCCACAACAACAGCAACCGAAGCAAAAGGCAAATGATCAAGGTAAACTGCGCCGCATTGCCTGAAAACTTGATTGAGAGTGAATTGTTTGGGCACGAAAAAGGTGCTTTTACCGGAGCAATCCAGCGAAAAGCTGGAAGGTTTGAGCTGGCCCACCGCAGTACCATTTTTTTAGATGAGATTGGTGAAATGCCGTTGGAATTACAAACGAAACTCCTTCGGGTATTGCAAGAAGGGGAGTTTGAACGGGTAGGCGGCTCCGAAACCTTACATTGTGACGTACGGGTCATTGCTGCAACCAACCGTAATCTGGAGCAAATGGTCCAGGAAGGGAAATTCCGGCAAGACCTTTTTTATCGAATCAGTGTTTTCCCCATCCACAACATTCCCCTGCGGGAAAGAAAAGAAGACATTGCTTTGTTGATCCGGCATTTTGTGAAGAAATTCTCCATCAAGACCGGTAAAAACATCGAAAAAATCCCCCGAAGGGTATTCGAAATATTGGAAGCATATTCCTTTCCCGGCAACATTCGGGAATTAGAAAACATCATCGAGCGTTCGGTCATCCTGAGTCACCAGGATGTATTGAATTTTGATGCCATCCCATTTAAGGCCAAAGAAAAACTAAATTTCGAAGGCAACGGCAATGGCCATTTCAAATCCCTGGAGGAAATCCAACGTGAACATATCCTGAACGCGCTTAAAAAGACCCAAGGCAGAGTCAGTGGCCCATCAGGTGCGGCCCGATTGCTGGGACTGAATGATAAAACATTGTTTTCAAAAATGGCAAAATTGGGGATTCACGAATAAATAATTTTTTGAGGCATACAAAGTGAAATTTCTTTCATGTAATCATTTTCTTTTATTTAGGAAAAAGCAACATCACTGCGATGTTGCTTTTTTTGTTGTAAAAAACTGATTTTCAATTAAATAAAAATAAAAAAAGATTTGGCACGGGGATTGTAATATAACATGTAGTGTATCATTCACTTAATGGTGCCATTAGAATCAAATAATCACTTTCCTAGGTATTGGAGACATTGCTTAACTAACCTTATTATGTGGTCAACGTAAAGGTTAGTTAGTGTCGCTAATCTCAAAACCACATTTTCACAACCCTCAATAGGGGCACTACCAATTGTTGCAATTGCTAGATGTGCTGTGCACAATACCTTTTGGAAAGAGAGGATGTTAAATGCAAAATCTACAAATAGGTAAAAATGTACAGTTACTACTAGCCGCCTTGATGTATAACCGGTGGTAGCCAACAGAACTGTAATACTGTATTGTTATTGACACTGAACACTCGCCATGGTTATCCATGAGCAAAAACGATGCCAAAAGAGGGCATTTCAGAACACTATGTAATTGCATGTAACTCCACCACGTATTTTTTAGGTACGTGGTGGAAGTTCTTTCACTTACTAGGTTCAATCCAATTTGACAATTCATGTTCTAACCGATAATCCGTAACAGGTATTTAATAGGTACATCTTTTGGATCACATTAGAACCATTGTTTTCCTCTCGACCAAAGTTGTATGGGAATGTGGATGGTTCTTTTGTAGATCTATCACCTCTTGCGGATATCAAATTGCCATGATTAAAGGACGCATTTTAGTTTATTTATAAGGTTCACATTTTCTTATGAGGTTGTCTTGTAGGTCTTTGACAGCCTCTTTTTTTTATTTCAAACTAAACTTGTACGTACAAGTTGAATTTTGTAGCTTTGCTATGCGAACAAACGAATCGTATGGAAAGCAGTACACAATATCAACTTTTGTACCTACGACTTAAAAAGGAAATCCTGGCAGATGTATATCCAATCGGGAGTATTTTGCCATCTGAAAATGACCTATGTGCCGCTGCAAACCTATCAAGATCAACAGTTAGGCAAGCCTTAAGCCAATTAGAAACAGAAGGATACATTACCAAGCAAAAAGGCAAAGGTAGCATTGTCAAATCCAAAAGCCGATCCTTAAACTTACTTTCCTTCCACGGTTTTTCAGCAATGGTTGACAAAACGAAAATGTCAACCTTGTCCGTACAAGAGCCAAGTTATTCCTCCTGGCCTGAAGACTTTCATTTTGAATTGAGCGAACTAGAAAAAGCAGCGGCCTGTATCCATTTCGCTAGGGTACGTGCAGTGGAAGGGCGCCCCGTGATGTATGAACTGACCTTTGTGCCCAATCTAAATTTACCCAATTTTGTCCGTCGCTTTAAACTCAATCAATCTTTTTTTGACTTTTTAGCTAAGGAATACCAACTGGAAGTTGTAGGCATGGAACAACAAATCTGGGCAGTGACGGCTAGCCCTTTAATGGCCCAACATTTGGATCTTGAACTCAATAGCCCTTTACTAAAAATCAGTCGAAAATACCACAGTAACCGCAGTCACCTCAATTTGTACAGCATCCTTTACTGCAACACCGAAAAGTATGCGTTAGGCAATACAAGTGGCTTAATAAATCAGTCCATATGAGCAGCAAACCCATTCCCGTACCCCAAATTCGTGGTCATTACACATCCGGTCATGAATGGATTCCTGTCGGGGAACCCACCCTCGAAGTATTTTCTCCATTGGATGGTTCTCATTTGGGAGGAGTGCCCATCGCAACTTCATCAACCATCGATCAGGTGGTGGAAAATGCCAATACTGCATTCAAAGCCTGGTCAAGCACCCCTTTAAAAGAAAGAGTTCAAGTTCTTTTTCGCTTTAAAACCTTGCTTGAGAGACATCATGCGGAATTGGCAGATTTGATTCA
Source organism: Haliscomenobacter sp. (assembly GCF_965225875.1). Classification (GTDB taxonomy): domain Bacteria; phylum Bacteroidota; class Bacteroidia; order Chitinophagales; family Saprospiraceae; genus Haliscomenobacter. The sequence continues at coordinate 249,446 of NZ_CBDDBS010000003.1, forward strand.
GGCCGAAAACGGCAAAACCTGGACCGAAGCCAAAGCTGAAATAGATAAGGGTATAGAAGTATTGGAGTTTGCCTGCGCTTTGCCCCAAATTTGGGATCAAGGCCTTTTGGAAGTCAGCACCGGGGTGAGTTGCCAATACGAACGGTATCCTCTGGGAACGGTTTTGTCGATTGTACCCTTCAACTTTCCGGCTATGGTGCCTATGTGGACAATCCCAATTGCCATTGGCTGCGGCAACACTTTTATCCTCAAACCTTCTGAATTGGTGCCCCTTACTGCAGTCCGTTTGGCGGAGCTGTTCACCGAAGCTGGCTTGCCACCCGGAGTTTTTAATGTAGTACACGGCACCCGCGAAACAAGCGAGTACCTCATCGACCACCCTGGTATCACCGCCCTGAGTTTTGTAGGTTCTACCAAAGTGGCGCGAATGGTGTATCAGCGTGCTGCCAATTTGGGTAAAAGAGCACTGGCATTGGGCGGTGCCAAAAACCACCTGGTAGTCGTCCCGGATGCTGACCCCGAAATCACCGCTAAAAATGTAGTGGCCTCGGCCATGGGTTGCGCTGGCCAACGCTGTATGGCGGCAAGTGTACTCATTTTAGTTGGAGATACCGGAACCATCCTGGATCGAATTGTGGAAGAGGCTAAAAAAATCAAAGTAGGAGAGGAGCTAGGTGCCGTAATTAGTGCTGCTGCCAAAGAACGGATTGAAGGCTATATCAACAGAGCTGAAGCGGCCGGTTACAAAATTTTAGTGGATGGTCGAGGCGCCACGGTAAAAGGTAAAGAGGCTGGTACCTACGTAGGTCCAACCCTGATCGAAGGGGTTCCTCCTGGAGCTGAGTGTGCCTGTGATGAAATTTTTGGCCCGGTTCTCTCCATCATCCGCACCCAAACCCTGGATGAAGCCATTGCCATCGAAAACAACAATCCCTACGGCAATGCCGCCGCCATTTACACCAGTTCTGGTGCCGTAGCCCGTTATTTTAGTGAGAGGGCGAACTCGAGTATGGTCGGCATCAACATCGGAGTCCCGGTTCCCCGCGAACCCTTCTCCTTCGGTGGCTGGAACGACTCCAAATTTGGCCACGGCGACATCACCGGCATGGACGGTGTCCGCTTTTGGACCAAACTCAAAAAAATCACCACCAAATGGACCGCCTCCGCCTCCCAGAACTGGATGAGCTAGGAGGGGTAACCCTCGCGGTTACCCATTCTGAGTAAAAAAATCAACCCCTAAGCTTAAATAAAAAATCCTGCGTTACCCGCCAACCCACGGATTTATCCGTGGGAGGCCACCCCACCGCCCCAACCCATGGATTTATCCGTGGGTCTGATATCTGTGGGAGCGATATCCGTGGGAAGGGATATCCATGGAAAAAAACAAACAAGATGAAAGCAGCCACCTACCACGGTAAAGAAGACCTCCGCGTCGAAAACATCCCCGACCCCAGCCTCGCCGAAGGCGAAATCCTCCTCGAAATTGAGGCATGCAGCGTCTGCGGAACCGACCTACGCACTTACCGCAATGGCGATAAAAAGATCACTCCACCCCGCGTTTTAGGCCACGAGTTTTGCGGCAAAGTCATCGAATCCCGCAATCCTTTTGCCAATGTCCAGGTTGGTGACCGGGTAGTCATGTACATTGTTCTCTCCTGTGGCGAGTGCAAATATTGCCGGGCCGGGCGCGAAAACCTGTGCATCAGTCGTACCACCATGTCTTACCACTACGATGGTGCCTTTGCGCCCTACGTGAAGGTACCAGCTCGGGCAGTACAACGTGGTAGCCTCTTTAAAGTGACCACCGACCAAAGCTCCCAACAAATGAGTCTGGCTGAACCATTGGGTTGTGTAACCAACGCCCATACCCACCTGGGCATTGGTTTGCAAGATCGGGTGGCCGTTATTGGTGCAGGCCCGATTGGAGCCATGCACGCGGTATTGGCGCGCCTTCAGGGCGCTCAATCGGTACATCTGTTCGACATCAATCAGAAGCGCCTGGATATGATGACCCGTTTTGACATCGATGGTACCGTCTTGAGCAATCAGGAAGGCACTCATCTAGCCGAGGCTTTAGAGCTTACCGAAGGAGATGGTTTTGATGTAGTCATTGTCGCGGTGAGCAGCGCCCTGGCCCAAGCCGATGCACTGGAAATTGCTGGGAAGGGGGCTAGGGTGGAGTTTTTTGGTGGCTTACCCAAATCCAATCCTACCGCACTGTTGAATACCAATCATTTGCACTACAAAGAATTAATGGTCAGTGGCTCCTACTCTGAAAAAATCAGTGACTTTCGGACGGCTTATCACTTGATTCAAAGTGGCCGTTTTCCTGCTGATCGTTTCATTACCCACGAATTGCCCCTGGAGCGCATCCACGAATCTTTTACCATGATGGAATCCGGCGAAGCCCTCAAAGTATGCATTAATCCTCAATTGTAAACCCATGAACCAAAATACAATCGATGCTTTAGTAGGAAAAGAATGGGGACTTTTTATCGATGGGCAGGTCGTGCCTGCCTCCAACGATGAATTGCACCCTATTTATTCCCCGGCCAACGGCGATCTGATTGCTGAAGTGGCGGTAGCAAGCCCTGGCGATGTAAACACAGCTGTACAAAGCGCTAAACAGGCGTTCAAAAGCTGGTCCGCACTGCCTGCCCAGGATCGAGAGAAAATCATGCGCCAGGCCAGCGCTTACGTGCGCTCCCAGGCGGATCGGATTGGTGCTTTGATGGCTTTGGAGCAAGGCAAACCCTTTACCCAAAGTCGCAGTGAGGTCATCTCTTCTTGTGATTTATTGGATTATTATGCCGCTGAAGCAGTGCGTGTAGAAGGTTTCGTCAACCCTACCGAAAAAAGCAACTTATATTCCTGGGTGACCTATCAACCAGTCGGTGTATGTGGCCTGATAACGCCCTGGAATTACCCGGTCAGTTTGTTGAGCTGGAAATTGGGGCCTGCGCTGGCTACGGGTTGTACGGTTGTGGTTAAACCTACCGAGGTAACTCCATTGTCACCCTGGGCATTTTGCCAGGCTTTGACGGAGGGCGGAATCCCAGCTGGCGTCATCAATGTTATCACGGGTGGAGCGCAGGTAGGTGCTGTTTTGATAGAACACCCCGATGTAGCCAAAATTGCCATGACGGGCTCGACTGAAACTGGCAAAAAAATTATGCAGGCGGTAGCCCGACAACTCAAAAAAGTATCCCTGGAATTGGGCGGACACTGCCCCGCGATCGTTTGTTCTGACGCTGATTTGGATCTCGCTGCAGAAATCATTGCCTACAAGGGTTTTCGCAATATGGGGCAGTCCTGCAGCAGTGTCAATCGGGTTTATGCCCACGTATCGATTCACGACGAGTTATTAGAAAAAATTTGCGCCAAAGCCCGAAAATTCAGCATCGGTGATGGTGTGACCGAACCTAATTGTGACCTTGGGCCTATGACTACCGCTGCCACGCTGCAAAAAGTGGAACTGCATGTTGCTGATGCCCTGGCTAAGGGCGCAGTATTGCATGAAGGTGGGAAAAAGCCCGAAGGAGAACAATACCCAAAGGGGCATTATTACTTGCCTACTGTGCTTAGCAAAGTCAGTTCCAATATGTTGATGATGCGGGAAGAAACTTTTGGGCCAGTTGTACCCTTGGATACCTTTGATACGCTGGATGAAGCCATTCAAAAAGCCAACGACACTGCCTATGGCCTTTGCGCGTACCTGTTTACCCGTGATTTTGCAATTACAATGAAAGTAAGCCAAGCCCTTGAATCTGGCACAGTCTGCGTCAACAATGGCGCGGTTAATACGCCATATGCACCTTACGAAGGTTGGAAAGACAGTGGCTTTGGTCTGGAACTTTCCCGCAAAGCCATTTTTGAGTACCTGAAAACCAAACACATCAAAGTCGCTTTCTAAAGGACTTTGAATCAAAAAACAAAATAATGCTCCTTTCACCCACCCAATCCCGCCAACTCCTCAACCATGCTTTTGAGCGACAATACGCCATTCTGGCCGTCAACGCCGATAGCCACGCAGCGGTGACCGACTGCCTGGAAGCCGCCCGTTTGGCTGATGCGCCAGTGATTATTGAAACCAGCCTCTGGCAAATCAAAGGGCACAGTTACGGTTTTGGCGATCCTATCCTCGGGGTGGCCCGCTATCTGGCCGATTTAATGGTTCTGGCCAACAGCGAAAGGTATCGACATATCCCGGTTATTTATCATACCGACCACATCAAAGGGCCAGAGACAATTGGTATACTTCAGGCTGCCATTAAGGGTATTGAGGTGGGGCTGCATGGTCAAAACTTGAAACTTTGCGCTTCCACCATTTCTCTGGACGCTTCAGACATGAGTGAAGATCAAAACATCCGACACATGCTGCAATTGTGTCAATTCGCTGAAGAAGCAAGAGTGGATGTGACCCTGGAAATGGAATCCGCGGTAGATGACCGAATTACTCCACCAGATGAAACGGAGCGTTTGATCGGTGCGGTAGAGGCAAAATACCCTGGAAAAATTGCTCTTTGGGCACCAGGGGTGGGCACTCAACACGGCTTTACTTCAGATGATGGCTATTCAGGTTTTCAAACCAAAACCATCGAAGACAATGTGCGTTTGTTGCACAGGTTGACTGGTCGGAACATTGGCATTGCGCTACATGGCTCTACCGGATTGTCTGCTGAGAAACTAAGCGCTGCGGCCAAATGTGGGGTGACCAAGGTGAATTGGTCTTCGGAGTCACTGTACCTGCGTTCTATGGCCGCGCGGCAATACTACCTGGAAAACGAGGACAAACTGGATCGGAAACATCCCGACTGGAAAAATACGGTGATGGATAATGGGGTGAGTGGGTTTGTGTCGGAGCGGTATGTGTCCATGGTAGTGGAGCGAATGAAGTTGTTGGGAGGGGAGGGGATGGCGAGCAAGTTTCAAGTTTAACCTGCTCGCCACTCCTTTTAATGCGCCTCCATCGCTGCCTTCTTAATTGCTTCCAAATCCTGAGTTTTCTTTTTCCCTTTCACAAAAAAGATCAATGGAAAAATGACGATAAAAAACACCGAAATCATCCGAAAAGTATCCAGATAACTGAGCAAATAGGCTTGTTTGTTCACTGCAGCATTGAGTAAGTATAAGGCTTGATCCCCTGCTTTTGCAACATCTCCCGATCGAGCTGCCAAACCTTGGGTGAGCAGGTTAAGCCGTTCGGTTACTGCCGGATTGGTCGAATGCACATTGGCAATAAGGTCGCTGCGATGTTGGGCAAAATGGGTAGCCACAAAATTATTCGCCAGGGCAATCCCAAAGGCGCCGCCCAATTGCCGAATCATATTGTTGATGGCAATTCCTGATGCATAATCCTTAGGCTCCAAACCAGCTACCGCCTGATTAATCAAAGGCAATTGCATCATCGAAATCCCAAAAGTGCGCAATACCAGTACATAGAAAAAATCCGCCCGGTTGGCTTCACCGGTCATGGTGCCTCCGTATAAGCCAAAAGCAATAAACATGATGCAGCCCACTACAATAAATGGAGTGGGTGGAAAACCTTTGGACATCAATCGACCCAAAACCGGAAAAATGATTACCCCGACCAAGGTTGGAAATAAAATGGCTAAACCTGTTTCCATGGCGCTAAACCCATTGATGCGTTGCACCATGACCGGGAAAACATAAACCGAAGTAAATAACCCAATGCCCACCACAAAGGAAAAAATATTGGTAATGGCCAAGGTCCGGTTTTTCAACACGCCCAATTTAACCGCTGGATGGGGTATCGACAACTCCCTCCAGATGAATCCAATCAATCCCAATACCGCTGGTACAATCAGGATGCGGATCAAAGGGGAAGCAAACCAGTCTTCGGCTTCGCCGCGCTCCAACACGTATTGCAGGGAGCCAATGCCCACCGCAAGCAAAGCGATACCTAAATAGTCGATCTCAATATTGGCTTTATTTTTGCCTTCACCTGGTAATCTGTCAATAAAATTCCAGGCCAAAATAGTGGCAATCAACCCAATGGGCAAATTGATGTAGAAAATCCAGGGCCAATCCAGGTGCTCAATCACCCACCCGCCAACAGTTGGCCCCAAGGTGGGTCCCAAAATGATCCCCATCCCGAATAATCCACCAGCCAGGGCACGGTCCTGAGGTTCGAATGCGTCAAAAAGAATCGCCTGTGAGGTCGACAACAAGGCACCACCTCCAATACCTTGGATAAAGCGCCAAAACACTAAAGACCACAAACTGCCTGCGGCACCACACATATAGGAGGCCAGCGTAAACAGGATCATGGAGCCGATGTAATACGTCTTGCGGCCAAAGTATTCACTCAAAAAACCAGTTAGCGGAATGATGATGACGTTGGCTATGGCGTATGAGGTGATCACCCAGGCCATATCCTCAATATTGACACCCAAACCGCCAGCCATGTTGAACAAGGCAACATTGACGATAGAGGTATCCAAAAGTTCCATAACCGCAGCCGAAACTGTGGTCAGAACGATGACAAATTTTGCCAAACCTTTTGCGGCCATAACACTAGGCTTTAATCGCTTGTTAATTCACCGGAACCACTACATCTACACTCATGCCCGCTCTGAGGGGCATATCGGTAAGGGCACTGTTTGGAATGGTGATTTTGGTTGGGATCCGTTGTACCACTTTTACAAAGTTACCGGTGGAATTATCTGGGGGAAGCAGGCTAAACCGTGCTCCGGTTGCACCCGCAAAACTTTCGATGGTGCCTTCAATTTCTTTTTTGCCATAAGCATCGACCTTGATGGTTACTTTGTCACCGACATGCATTTTGCCCACCTGGGTTTCTTTAAAATTGGCCACTACCCAAACATTGGTGTTGTCGACAATGCTCATCAGAGGCTGACCGGGGTTGACCAATTGGCCAACCTGGATGTTTTTCTTGGCGATTTGCCCATTGGAAGGTGCTGTTATTGCAACATAGCTCAATTGCAATTTAGCCAAATCTAGCTCGGCCTTTTTTTGTTCCACCTGGGTGCGGGCCACTTCAATTTGCCGTTGGGCTGCACTGGCCTGGGTTTGGGCTACATTTTTTTGACTGCTGCCGATTTGGCTTTGTTTTTTACTGACACCCAGCTGGGATTTTGCCGCATCTTCCTGCTTTTCAGCTGCGTGTAATGCTGCTTCGGCAGTTTCTTTATCTGCTTTTGCCGCATCAAACTGCTGTTGGGTCGCTGATTTCAGGTTGTACAATTGTTGGTAGCGATTGAAGTCTTGAGTGGCTTTCCAAACCCGAATTTTGGCCGATTCAACATTGGCCTGAGCGGTAGCATATTGTGCGGAGGCCGTTTCTATACCTGCGTTTTGTGCCTGAAAACTGGCGTCACTGGTACCGACATTGGCTTGTGCTGTACCTGCATTTGCCACGATGAGTGCGAGGTTGGCCTCGGCATTTTTTACCGCAGCTTCGGCTTGTAGCACCTTGATCTGTAAATCGCGGTCGTCGATTTTGACCAGGGTGTCGCCAATGTGAACGACTTGATTGTCTTTTACCAATACCTTCGTTACCCAGCCACCTACCCGGGGCAATACGGGGACAATATTGGTTTCGAGTTGAGAGTTTTCGGTTTCTTCGTGGTGCAACATGTAGCTTATTTTGTTCGCACCTACCACAACCGCAACAATGAGCAGTGTGCCCAAAATGAGAAACCGGATTATTTTTTTCTTTTCCATGGTTTTATCCTTGCTTTGGATTGTTTTAGTAACGCAGAAAAATTAACTTCCCGATTTGGGTTTTGAATAGGAAGTCGAATGCTTCATTTCAAATGAGCTTCCTATTCAAAAGCCTCAAAAAAATCGGGAAGTAATTTTTTGCGTCATTCATAATGTTATTGACCAATGGCTTTTTGTAGCCTCCAATAGGCAAGTTCTGCCTCAATTTTAGCCGTTTCGAGGTTCAACTGGGATTGGATCACCTGAAAATCTGCTTCCAGCAATTGGGTCAAAGAGGTGACCTGCGCATCGAATTGATTCTTGGTGATCCGTTGATTTTCCAAACTTTGTTTGATGGCTTTTTCAGCCAGTTCAATTTTATTCAGTGCGGATTGCTGGGCATAGTAGCTGCTCGCTATTTCCATTTGGGCGGCATCACTCAACAGCTCTTTTTGAACACCCGATTGCACCAGATTGACTTTGGCTTCCTGCACCTGAAACTTGTTGGTGTACAAATTGGACAGGTTAAAACTCAGCGTCAGGCCAGCATCCCAGGTGCCTTTAAAAGCATCTTGCTGGGGAAAAATGCGTTGATTGGGACGGTTTTCGTAATAATTGGCACCAATCGAGATCAATGGTAAGTAGCTCCCTTTTGCAATAGCCAGGGATTTTTCACTGGCCTGTTGGCGGTAGGTGGCCGCGTTGAGGTCCGGTCTTTTTGTCACTGTTTGCAGGTAAGCGTCCAGGCTCAGCAGGTTTTTGCTGGCAAAAAGGCTTTTTTGATCCAACTCTATAGTCGCATTTTTGTCCAAACCCAACATGAGTGCCATATTGAACTTAGCCGTGGCAATGCCATTCTTCAACTCTTCAAGGTTGCTCTCCACCTGATTGATAGCCAGTTCTGCTTTGAATTGGTCATTTTCCAGGGCAGTGCCATTTTGTACGAAGTTTTGAACATTGCGGAGTCGACTCTGTAAAACAGTGCGATTCTCCTCTAAAATCCGGGCAGCTGTTTGTAACTTGTACAAGTTCAGTGCCGCCGCGATGATGGTGTTTTTAATTTCGATCCGATCCTTTTCTACATCCAGGGCGCTGGCTTTTTCCAACAGCTCGGCTGAACGGAAAAAATTGATCCCACGACCGCCAGCGTACAAAATCTGCTGAACCGAAAGGCGATTGGTGAACTGGTTCAAAATTTGCGGGTTAAGGGCTTGCTCAGTGTAGCCCCCGTTTCCGTTGGGAAAACTTACGGTGTAGGGCGTAATGTTGTTGCTCAGGCGGCTGTAGCCACTGTTCAAGCTTACATTGGGGATGACTGCTGCGTTCCAGTATTGGCTTACCTTGGCTTGCATCACCTCGTGCTTCGCCTGGCTGACCTTCAACTGATTACTTTGGGCCAAACCCAATCGAACTGCCTCTTCCAAAGTGAGCACAGTACTCGTCGACTGGCCCTGTACAAGTAGAACCGAGCACACCAACAGGCCTAGTAGGGTGATTAAATGTTGTGCTTTCATCAAATTTTATTCAAACGATTGATTAATTTATTGAAGCAAAGTAGGTTACCACAACCACCTGCTTGCTTAAGTGCTTTGAATCAAATAAGCGCCAAACAATTCTTTGAAGTAACTTTTCACCATCTGCTGGAATTCAAGGGTGTGCACTTCATCCCAGTTTTTGATGCCGAGAAAATGCATGGCCATACTGCGAGAGTTGACCATTTGTGCAATGGTGGAAAAAAAGGTAAAAAAGACCATCCGGGGATTGACAGACTCGCGGAAAATCCCTTGTTCTTTGCCTTCATTGACCAATTGATAAAGGATGGACCAGTTTCGTTCCAGCCCTGCCAATAGGAACTCTTTAACCTGGGGCCGATGTGAAAAAGACATTTCGCGGAAAATCAATTTAGTCATGGCACTTTGTGATAAAATACGATCAATATACAAATCAATGGCCAGGCAAATTTTTTCCCAGGGAGAGATATCCTGGTTTTGCAATTGCTCCAGGTGGCTGCGCATTTGAGGAAATTTTTCCGCAAAAATGGCCTTCAACAATTCTTCCTTGGAGCCAAAATAGTAGGCAATCATGGCAATGTTGACATCTGCTTCTTTGGCCAATTGCCGGGTGGAAATGGCTTCAAAACCCTGGTCAGCAAAAAGTCGTGCTCCTGTTTCCAGTAAGCGTTGCCGGGCGTCCAGGCTATTTCCAGTAGTTTCTTCGAATGAAGGGCTTTTTTTCCTTCCGGGCATAATGACTTAATTGAGATTGTGGGGCAAAATTAATCACTTGTTTAATTAAAATCAATCGATTGATTAATTTTTTTGCTTAAAACTTTATAACCCTATTTTAATAAATTGAAAAATAATTACTTAGGACATTAATTAATATGCGAAAACGCAGCCTTTTTTTTCTTACTCAGTGCATACCCCACCAACCCCACACTTAGCGCCCCCAAAATCCCAAACGTCGAAGCCACCGCCGGGTTCCTTACCGTCCCTTGCAAATACGGGCTGATTCCCCCAAAGTATGTCCCAAAATGCAGCACAAAAGCCGTCAAAGCCGCCATGACCACCACCCAGCGGGGAACATCCTTCAAAAAAATCCCAAATAGCACCGGAATAAAGGCTGTGGAAAAAAAGCCATACACCCCCAATTGCGCAAAAATGCCTACGCTCAAATTGGGGTGTTGCAATTGTTGCCAGGAAACGGTAATCGCCACCGCGGCCAGACCAACAATCACCAGCCTGTTTAGAAAAATGTAGGCCCGATCGTTAGGAATAAATTGACCAAACAACGGTTTAATGATATCGGAAGTTACCGTCGTCGACAATGCCTGAATCAAGGCCTCCAAAGTAGAAAGCCCTGCGCTCAACAGTCCCAATATCACAATCAACCCCGCCCATACCGGAAACTCCCGCACCACATAAGCCGACATAATAGCATCCATTTTGATGGGCTGCCCATCAATTTGCAAATCGGGGAACATCAAACGAGCATAAAACCCTGCAAAAACCACCAGGAAAAAAGTCATTTGTGCCAAAGAACCTACCCACAGGTAGCGGTTCACATCTTTGTCGTCGCGCAGCAGTAGCGACTTGGTGATGAGGTGCGGTTGACAAACAATGGCCACCCCAATCACAAAATTACAAATGACGATCTCAAAAAAATCGCGGTAAAGCGGGCTGCTGGCGTTGGGAAACTGGGCCAAGGCTGGTGATATCGCTCCCAACTGTGCCCAAAAATCATTGACTCCTTTGGACAGGTGCTCATACCCAGAAAACAACAACATCACCGCCACCAACAACTTAATCAAAGCCTGCACCGTATTGGTATATACCATCGAATTGGCGCCACCAAACATCATGTAGCTGAATACAAAAACCACCATGCCAACCAACACTTGGAATTCACCCATCCCCAGTGCCTGAGCCAATACTTTGGTAAGCCCCACACATATCAGCACAATGAAGCTGAGCAACAACAAAGACAAAAAAGCAAAAAACAGTGCAAAACCTTTGCTTTCATAACGTTGGCCGATCCATTGTGCCATGGTCAAAGCCTTCACCGTTTTACCATAGCGTCGAAAACTTTTGGTCAAAATGATTTGGGACAAAAATAAACCTGCCGGCATGCACAGACCAAAGGCCACAAAAGCGCTCCAGCCGTACAAGGAAATAAACCCTGGATTGATGATAAAGGTAGCTGCACTGGTCGTAGCAGTAGCCAAAGACAAGCCAACCGCATAAGGAGAAAAACCTTGGCCAACGGCATAATCGGCCATGGATTTGGTGCGCATGGCCCCACGAATCACAAAGAACAAAATGACTGCAGTGTAAGCCAACAATAGGCCAACAGTGGCCATAAACCAGGAACTATTGTGCATAATGGCAATTTTTTTAGGTCAAGTCGTATAAAGTCTAAATTTTATTGGGCTGATTACCGACTTTTCCAAATCAAAGAAAGGTAAGGGAGGAGGTATTCAATAGGTAGGGCAAAAAATCACTGCCCTTGACTTAAACTTTTATCAGGAAAAATGACGAATTAAAATATTGATCATTAATGCTTTGTGTTGGTGTTTTTGGCTTGAGACCCAGATTCTTTGAAACGGAGATTAACAATAGCCTTCGAAGAATTGGTGAATAATTTTTACTTTTAGTCAAACACTCCTTAAAACCTGCGTCATGTTCATCATTGAAACCTATCCAATTGCAGTATTTTTCTGCATCATTACCATGTTGTGCTGGGGTTCCTGGGCAAATACCCAAAAATTGGCAGCAGCCAACTGGCGTTTCGAGCTCTTTTATTGGGATTATGTCTTGGGTATTTTGCTCCTGTCCCTTTTGTTTGCTTTTACCTTAGGCAGTGTGGGCAACGAAGGCCGTTCCTTTGTAGCAGACGTACAGCAGGCCGATTCGGCTAGTATTCGTTCGGCTATCTGGGGCGGCATTCTATTCAATGCGGCCAATATTCTGCTCGGTGCAGCTATTGCCATTGCGGGTATGTCGGTTGCTTTTCCAGTTGGGATCGGTTTGGCGCTTGTAGTGGGGGTGATCGTCAATTACCTGGATGCTCCTGTAGGTAACGCCCTGATGTTGTTTGGAGGCGTAGGCCTGGTCGCCTTGGCAATTTTGCTCAATGCCAATGCTTACCGCAAATTGTCGAGCACCACGGGCGGAGTATCCACCAAAGGTTTAGTACTGTCGGTGATTGCAGGGGCTTTGATGGGCTTGTTTTACAAATACGTTGCCAATTCCATGTTTCCCGATTTTACCCAACCGCTCCCGGGCAAGTTGAGCCCTTATTCCGCTGTAGTCCTTTTTTCAGTTGGCATTTTGCTGAGCAATGTTGTGTTCAACAGCCTATTGATGTGGCGCCCCTTTGTAGGTACTCCGGTGACTTACGCAGATTATTTTCGGGGCAACCTCAAAAATCACCTCACGGGAGTGCTGGGTGGTGTAATTTGGTGCATCGGCATGTCTTTCAGCATCATTGCCTCGGATAAGGCCGGGCCAGCCATTTCTTATGGTCTGGGACAGGGGGCTACCATTGTGGCAGCCTTGTGGGGCATTTACATCTGGAAGGAGTTCAAAGGAGCCCCTGCTGGAACCAATATCCTGTTGAATAGTATGCTTTTGTGTTACATCATTGGACTGGGGCTGATCATTGCAGCCCGTTAAAATTGAAATCACATGCCCAAAATACTCGTTATTGGCAGTTCGAATACCGACATGGTGGTCAAAACCAGTCGTTTTCCTCAGCCTGGAGAAACCATTATCGGTGGGGAGTTTTTCCTTTTTCCGGGCGGCAAAGGAGCCAATCAGGCAGTAGCTGCTGCACGGATGGGCGGCCAGGTGGACCTTATCGCCAAAGTTGGACAGGACATTTTTGGCCAACAGGCCATTGAGGGATTTGCCCACGAAGGCATCAATGTGGCTTACGTGATGAGCGATCCCAAACTGGCTTCCGGCGTGGCCCTCATTACCGTAGACGCTACGGGTGAGAACGAAATTGTGGTTGCTCCCGGTGCCAATGCTGCGTTGATGCCGGGCGACCTGGATCGTGACGACGCAGCTTTTGCAGAGGCTGATTTGGTCTTGATGCAATTGGAAACACCACTTGAAACGCTGCTGCATGCGGCTCAAAAAGCCCATGCATTGAATAAGAAATTTGTGCTCAATCCAGCACCAGCTCAGGATTTACCTGCCGAGTTGTATTCCTTACTTTTTTTAATTACGCCCAATGAAACCGAAGCCAGTCTGCTGACCGGAATCGAGTTGGACAACGAAGCAGCATTGCCAAAAATCGCGGAAGCTTTGCTGAAAAAAGGAGTGGCTAACGTCATTATTACCTTGGGTGCCAAAGGAGCCTATTTTCACAATGCGAGTCAACAGTTTAAAATCCCTGCACCCAAGGTACAAGCAGTGGATACTACCGCCGCTGGTGATGTGTTTAATGGTGCCCTGGCCGTGGCCCTGGCAGAAGGTATGGACTGGCCTCAAGCCATCGACATGGCCTGCCGGGCAGGTGCCATTGCGGTGACCAGGATGGGCGCACAGGCTTCGGCACCTTTCCGGGAAGAATTGGGTTGAAAGTGTATTTTTTGCTTAAGGAGATTGCGGACGGTATAACATACAATCTCTGAGGTGTTCCTTGAGTGCCTTAGGTTTCTTAGGTGGTGAAAAAGAATATTAACCACCTAAGAAACCTAAGGCACTTAAGGAACACCTTAGTTATGACATTACCACAGTTCTAATATTTCAATGTTGCGGCCTTGAAAGAGGATTTTATCACCAAGCTTTTTTCCCAAAAGAACCTGCCCGAGTGGAGCGGCGGCAGATAAAACGTAGACCGCTTTGCCCTCATGCATGATTTTGCCCAAACTTACCGCCAGGTAGTAGCAGCCTTCATTGCTGCGCAACAAAGAACCTAGTTGGATGGCCGGATAAGTGCTCATTGGATTCAATTGCTCCAGTTGTAAACGCAGCTCCTGGGATTGGGCCAATTGCTGGGCGAATTTGTCCTTTTCCAATTGCATCATCGCCCGGCCAGTTTCGTATTTATCCCCTGCGCTGCTTTTGGTCTCCTGATTGGCGGAGTTTTGAGCATCCTCCATAGCCTGCGTGGCGGCAGCAATGCTTTGATCGATGCGCGCCAGGCAGGCTTGATGCAAGGTGTTTTTGAATGTGGACATAGCCGTAAGTAGTCGGGCAATTACATCTTCAGTCCCCGGCGTTTGATCTCATCCGCTACCAGGCGGTACTCACGGCTCATGTCGCCTGTAACAGAACTGTTTTCCTGAGCTCGGCGAATCAGATAAGGAACCACTTCACGCACCGAACCGTACACCACATATTTGGCCGCGTTAAAACCAGCTGCAGCCAGGTTGAAAGTGAGATTGTCGCTCATGCCGTACAATTGGCAAAAATATAGATTAGGGTGATTGCGTGGAATACCGCGTTCTACGATCAATTGGGCTTGTAAATGAGCACTCTCAGCATTGTGAGAGGCATTACAGGAGGCAACCCGTTCATAATGCTCAATACAAAAACGCAAAGCTGTATTGTAGGCCTCGTCTGTAGCTTCTTTGGTGGGATGAATGGGGGAGGCGTAGCCCATTTCTTCGGCGCGTTCCCGTTCTTTTTCCATATAGGCACCTCTGACCAGTTTAACGCCTAAAAAGTACCCTTCTTTTAAAGCCCGCTCAGCCAGATCGTACAAGTATTGCAAGCGATCGTGGCGGTACATTTGACAAGTCGTATACACCACAACCCGTTCGCTATTGTAGCGCTTCATCATCATTTCCGCCAGATGATCAATGGTTTCCTGAATCCAGGATTCTTCCGCATCAATAAAAACGGCCATTCCTTTGCTGGCAGCAGCATGACAGATGGCATCCAAACGACGCAAAATATTTTTGTATTCGGCTTTGGTTTCGTCTGTAAAAGCAACGCCAGCCTGGATGCTCTCCAGGAGCTCAAAGCGCCCCAGCCCACTAACTTTAACGCTGATGATGGGCACGGCATCCTGCGTAGCTGAAAATTCGATGCTGCGCAGGTTTTCGTTCATGGTATGGTTCAGTTCTGATTCTTCCTCTTTAGCTTCGGCACCATAGTCCAGGATGGATTTGATGTTGGAGCGTTTGAGGCGATCGATGGTTTTTTGGGCTTCGAGTAGGGTAGTGCCACCGCAAAATTGCTCGAAAATGGTATTTTTAATGGCACCGGTCACAAATGGAAGATGGAGTTTAATGGCGGCCAATCCAATTTTGGAGCCAATTCCCACCAGCCATTGTTTGTTCATCAGGCCAAACAACCAGGCAGTTTTATTCAATTCTTTGTCGCTACGGTCGGCAAAGGCAATTTCGGTATTGGAAAAATCCAACTGTAAGTCTTTGGTTAGGTTGAGCATATCTTTTATGAAATTTGGCATTTGGTCTATTGATTTGCGGGTTGGTCCGCTGGAGTGTTCCATATTTCCCACGCTTTTTCGGCCTGACCGTAAAGCATTTCCAGTCCATTTTTGACCGGAAGCCCACTGGCCAGTCCACGTTGCATAAATTCAGTCGTTTCAGGATTGTACACCAAATCGTACAGTAAGTGTCCACGTTTTAGTTGATCGTAGGGCAAATCCGGGCAACTCTCCACTTTGGGGGCCATTCCGAGTGGGGTCGTATTGATGATGAGCGGAAAGCGCCCAATGTGTGTGTACACCTCCTCATAACTCACTTGGCCATCTTGTGGTTGGCGGGAAGCTATGGAATAAGGTATATTTAACTTTTGCAGGACAAAAACAACGGCTTTTGCTGCTCCACCAGTACCCAGGATCAATGCATGCTCAGGTGTTGTCCGGTTTTCCTGTAAAAAAGACAACAGGGAAGATTCAAAACCAAAAACATCCGAGTTGTAACCAATGAGTTGAGTACCGGAAAACTTAATAACGTTTACAGCCCCTACTGCCGCTGCGCTCTCATCCAAAGAATCTAAAAAAGGGATGATTTGTTGCTTGTACGGGATGGTTACATTCAGCCCTTGCAGGTTGGGATATGCTGCCAACAACTCGGGGAGTCGTTCGATGGTCTCGATTGGAAACAACTCATACTGGGAGTCGGGAATGCCCTCCCGGACAAATTTTTCAGAAAAATACTTGCGGGAAAAAGAATGACTCAATGGATAACCAATTAAGCCATACAGCTTTGGAATGCTGCGGAGATTTGGATCAGGTTGCCAGTGCATATTTGTTTGGAATACGGGCTAAAGGTAGTGCTTTTTTGTGAATATGCAATTTTAGGCGTGATTAGCTAAGTTCCAGTTCTTTGGATTGATTGGCCATTTCTTTTTGACTATTGATGTGAAAAGGGCAGATTTTGCTGGAGGTTTCTGCTGTAGTTGCAGCCTTCCAAATTGGTGTATTGTAGAAATAATTGGGCGTCAAGACCTCATTGTCCCAATTCTTATGGAAGACAGTCATGCTTGAACCAGACATGGGGGGCACAATCCAGGCCCAGTCGGCTTGAACTTGCCGCCCTTCTTGCTCTTCTTGTGCTGTAAATCGGATAAACTGTTCAGCTGCAGTGTGGTGGTCAACCAAACTGACCCCAACACTTTTAAAGGAATGCAAAACCGCGATGTTTAACTCCAACATGGCCCGGTCTTTCCACAAATGCTGATTGGAGTGAGTATCCAGATTTAGCTTTTTTGCAATGAGGGGCAGCAAATTATAGCGATGGGCGTCGCCCAGATTGCGTGCAGCAATTTCCGTCAGCATGTACCAGCCATTAAAGGGGGCACAGGTGTAATGCAATCCCCCAATTTCCAGTACCATGTCGGCAATGAGCGGTACAGCGTACCATTTTAAGCCAAGCTGGGCAAACCAAGCATGTTCGGGATGAGATAGCGGGACTTCAAGGACGGCTTTGGGAGGAATGTCAAAGAGTTTGGGTCTTTGTTCATCCATTTGGATCACCAGTGGCAGGATATCAAAGGCAGTACCAGCCCCTTGCCACCCCAATTCCTGGCAAATCTTGGTGAATTCAATTTCGGCTGGATCACCTAACACTTGTCCGCTTTGCTCATAGCCTGCGTAATGGATGATTTGGGAATTCCACAAGCGGATGGATTTTCCCAGATGCGGCTCCTCAGCCCTAAAAATACTGATGTAAGGTCGGATTTTACCCTGGTTGCTGGCCAAGTGCAGGTGTTCAACAATGGCTTCGAAGATATCCTGTTCCTCATTGATGTGCCGCAAATCACGCACTTTTAGTGATTTCCAGAACAACCGGCCAATGCAGCGATTGCTATTCCGCCACGCTATTTTGGCCCCATATTCCAGTTCAGCATAGGTTTGCCAATAAGTGCCCTTAGTGTCAATTTCGGCTTTAATTTGAGCCAGGCGAAACCCAGGGTCACCCAGGCCCTTTTCCAGATAATAATCACGATAAAAGTTTTCCGCCTTCGCCCAAAGTTTTTCCAGGTATTCTACCATTGTTCCTCCACTACATGATTCAATCGCCAAGCATAACGACGCTGGAGTGTAGATTGTTTACCAAATCAGAGGAGATTATTCAGATATTTTTCGGATGGGCGTCAACATAACCTTGCGGAATTCTACTTCGGAGCCTTCGGCTTGTAATGCAATTTGACCTTTGGTAGCGGTGGAATTGAAACCGTGATTGACCAAATCGCCATTTACCCAGACTTTGACTTCGGCATTGAGGCATTCAATGGTCATGCTGTTCCATTCACCAAGTGGTTTTTCGGAGCCATCGGTCAGGTTCACAATGCGCCGCTCCTTACCTTCGGTAATGCCCCATTTTTCTTTGGGTCCACGCCTTTTTTCCATTTCGGGCACACTGATGTCTTCTACAATGCACCAGAAGTCGCCGGCATTTTGGTGCATCATTTGCACTTCAATGGATTTGGGAAACATGCTGTACAGTGCGCGTGGAGTAGAGGCGTGAACGAGCGCGCCACAATTGCCGGGTTTGCCTGCAAAGCGGTATTCTATTTCCAGTCGATAATTTTGATGAATGGCGTCGGTGATGAGGTGCCCACCCGGGGTGCCCATGCTGACCAGCAAGCCATTGCGCACCAGAAATGGGCTTTTAAGATTGGGATCCTTGTCCATGTCGGGCACATCGGCGTGCCAACCACTGAGGTCTTTACCGTTGAACAGGCTTTGTGCTTTGGAATGGGAAGTATTGGCTGATTTGCAACAAAACAGACCAAAGGCCAGGGCGATGATGATGAAAGGTTTCATAGTGCGTTTTTTCGGATGAAAAGTAGCACTTTACTTGCCAATGAACAAGTCTCCGAAAGTAATACTGATCGTGACGTTGGGGTAATATTCCTTGTTGGGTTTAAAGGTGATTTTTTTGATGCCTGTATCCTTCATGTCCAGGAGTTTGAATTTCAACTCGTTGGGGTAGTCTACGCGCCCGTTTTGTACACTGAGGTTGTACGAAAAGGCACCCGGTTGGAGGGTATGGATAAATACGTTTGATTTGTCTGCTTTGAGATTGAAATCGCGGAGTTGATCGGTTGCAAAAAAATTGAGAATGCCGTATTGGGCATTGATGTCGTAACGGCCACGCATGTGTTTGAGGGTCATGTCAGAACGGCGAGAAACGATTTTGATGTTGCCGTCCAGATTGTCAGCAAAAAGATCCCCAAAACTGGTATTAATGTCAATGTCTCCAATGATGTTTTCCAGGCCAATGCGACTGAAACGGGTATTCAACTTCAAACTACTCATCAGGTCTTTGGCATCAATCAGCCCGTAGTTGTTTTTGATGTAAATGGGGCATTCTTCTGGCATCATGATGACGTAGTTGGCAATCAGTTGTGATTGCAATTCGGGGCTACCTTCGGGCACATCGAGGTAATTGCGCAGGTAAATTTTATTCTTCTCCTTATTGGTGATGTAGCGCATTTTTTCCAGGTCCTTCTCCGCCTGTTCCTTTTTGCTGTGTTTGGCGGTGAAAATGATTTGGACCTTGATTTCCGGTTTACTCCAGGTTTCAACGCGCACTTCGGCCCGTTCACCTTCTATGTTCAGTGAATACCCCTCCCGGTAGCTGAACGTTTTGTCGATGCGTTTGGTAACCACCTGCATTGTTCCATTTTGGGCAAACCCCAAATGCAAAATGCTCCAGAAGCTAAGGCAAAGAAAAATACGGAATTTCATGAACTGCATATTTTTTCTTAATGGACTTTATGAACAAAATAGTTAGGAGGTTTGAATTTTTTCTACCATTGCTTTGACCACCCGACTGCGATCTTGCTCCAGTTCGCTGAGTTCGCGGATCAAATTCGGGTCTTCACCGTAACGGGCCATTACATCTTTGAGTTCAGCTTTGGCGGCATTGAGTTCTTTTAACTCGTTCTCCAAGGCGCAATCTTCATCGCTTTGAGCCTGGTATTTGCAAAAATTGGCAAAGAGAGCTTGCACCTCCTGCACGTCGGCTTCGGCATCGTCCCAATCGCGGGGAGAATTGACCGGTGTAGCTTTTTCCTCACTGTAGGTGTAGCTGATTTGGCCACGGTTTTGATTCCATTGGTATAGTCCCAAGGCCGCAGTAACCACGATGGCCACACCCGCAGCGACACTCCAGCTCCAGGTAGACAATTTCCGGATTTTACCGCCGCGCCCCAATTCAGCCTCAATGCGTCCCCAAATGGCATTGGGGGCAGTATAAGTAGGCAACTCCGCGATGGCTTGATGAAGGTACCCTTCCTGCTCGAGGTGTTGCTCGATGCGGTCCCAGATGAACTCTGGTGCCCGGTGTTGGGGCAAGTGCCGCAAGGCGTCTTTTAGGTTTTTTTCATTCAATGACTCCATCGTTATTCAGGTTTACCCAGGGTTTCCCGCAGGCGTTTTTTGGCATAAAACAATTGCGACTTGGAGGTGCCTACCGTGATGCCCAATAAATCGGCAACTTCCTGATGGCCATACCCTTCTACTTCGATGAGGACGAAGACCGTGCGATAGCCAGTTGGCAATGCCAATATGGCTTTTTCGAGGTATTCGGCATCCAGGCGATGGCTCCAACTGATGCTCGTGTCGGGTGGAAGTTGATCCAGTGAGGCAGTGTATTGCTCTTTTTTGATCTTACTCAAGGCGGTGCGTACCACAATGGTTTTGATCCAGGCCCCCAAAGTTGATTCTTGCCGGAAACCACTGAGGTGCCGAAAAACCTTAATGAAGGCGTCCTGAAGAACATCTTCGGCGAGATCGTAATCACCCGTCACGCGATAGGCCACAGTGTACATCGCGTTTTTGTAACGCTCGTACAGTGTTTTCTGCGCCAGGCGATTTTGCTCCAGGCATCCTTGAATGAGGTCGGCTTCCGTCATACTGATTGTGTAGGGCATCGGCTCGGTATCCTTTTGTTTTGTGGTTAAAGAGTCGATCGATGGAATGATGGTTGTATATGAAGGCTAAAAATAGCGAGATTTTACTTTGTTTAGATACCAGGCCTTCAATCTATCCGTTCATTTGCCATCTTCCTTCCCAAATTTCTCCGTTTACAGACCCACAATAAATTTTGTACAAGCTGTATATTTAACTACCTTTACTGTACGAAATTCAATACACTGCGTTAGGAACCTGCACACAAGTCATGATGGAAAACCTTTAAATAATAGTCTACAGGGTTTACTTAATTTTATCGCTATGCTACGCAAGGTTTTGGCAGTATGTTTCAGCGCGCTGGCGTTGATGATGACGACGACCGCACTATCCGCTCAAGAGCGCTTGAACAATGCCCCTATGAGTGCCCGTTGGGCAACAATTACTACGGAAAAACTACCACGCTTTTCACTGAAAAAAACGCTGAAAGAAGATCGCCTCAAGCCAGGAAATCGCTTTGCAGCACCCTTACTTGTTGATTTGGGTTTGGAAAATTCAGGCACCTGGGCCAGCAACCCCGATGGCAGCAACGTTTGGCGGATGAAGGTACAGTCCAAAACAGCATTGGGTTTGATGTTGCTTTTTGACGATTTTTTTATCCCACCTGGAGCACTGCTTCACGTTTACCATGCTGATGGTCAATTGATGCAAACCTACAATGGGCTGGACAATCAGGCCAATGGCAAATTCCTCATCGGCTTGGTCCGCGGAGAATCGGCGCAATTGGAATACATTGAGCCACCTGAGTTTAAGGGTCAGGGGCGTTTACACTTGTTTCGGGTCGATCACGCTTACCATCAGGACAACCTGAAAGCGGCCAATTTTGATGTTTCCGGAAAACTGAGTATTGAGTTGGGTTTTGGAGCCTCCGCACCCTGTAATGTAAACGTCAATTGTGAAGAGGGAAGTGATTATTCGACTGAAAAACGTGGGGTTTGTCGCATTGTTGTGATTGTGAAAGAAGGAACCGGAGTATGTACCGGCAACCTCATGAACAACACCAAGCAGGATGGACGGCCACTGTTACTGACCGCTTTTCACTGCCAGGATGGATATACCCCGCTTTATGAACTATGGCGTTTTGACTTCAATTACGAGAGCAAAACCTGTGACAATCCCACCAAAGAACCGCAATGGCAAACTTTATTGGGGGCAAAACTGCTGGCTGGACGGCAAATGAGTGATTTCCTTTTGCTCGAATTGTCCAATAGCATTCCTCAATCCTTCAAAGCTTATTTTTTAGGCTGGGATCGCCAAAAAGAAGCACCAAGTTCGGCCGCTTTTATCCACCATCCGCAAGGTGACATCAAAAAAATCTCGATCGATAAGGACCCACTTATCGTGAACCCCAATGCTATTCAGTGGAACAATGATGTTACTACGCCTGCCAATTTCCATTTGCGCATGGACATTGATAAAGGTACTTTTAAAGTAGGATCATCCGGTAGTGCCTTGCTGAATGAGAAAAAAAGGGTAGTGGGCCAGTTGCACGGTGGAAAGGACACCTGTGATCAACCCATTGGTTATTTTGGGCGATTGTTCATCTCCTGGGATGGATCGGATCAGGCCAATGCTCGCTTAAAAGATTGGTTAGACCCATCAAACCTGGCTCCGGAAACATTGGATGGCATCGAAAACCCGGTTAAAGGTGGTGGTACCATCAGCGGCACAGTCAAAACTGAAAAGGGCATCGCCATTGCCAATGCGCGGGTTCAAATATTGGGCTCCAGTGGGGTGACAATTACCACCCTGACCGACGACCTGGGCAACTTTTCCATTGACAACATCCCCATGGGTGAGGCTTATGAAGTGGGTGCAGGTAAGGCAGATGTATATGAAAATGGATTGTCTACACTGGATATTATCAGGGTGCAAAAACACATTTTGAATCTTGAAGCCCTGTCTACTCCTTATCAAATGATTGCTGCCGATGTCAACAATTCCGGCTCCATCACTACATTGGACTTGATTCAAATGCGTAGGGTGATTTTAAATCTGGATACTAAATTCCCAGCCCCAACCTGGCTATTTGTTCCAGCTGCCAAGAACTTTGTTGACGAAAAAGACCCTTTTAAAGGCTTTGCTGCTGGTATTTATACGATTCCTGCTTTGGTCAATAAAAATACCACCTTTGATATCATTGGCATCAAATTTGGAGATATCAATGGGACTGTGGATGGAACGTATTGAAGCCATCAGCCGTGAGCTATGGGCAATCAGCTAGCTTGGCTGATTGCCCATAGCTCATGGCTGATAGCTGATCATTGTTTCACCACACTCACTGCCTTACTACTTCCCTCTACACTTTGTACCTGCACCCAGTATTGCCCTTTGGGCAGGTTTTCGCCAATTTGAATCTGGCCATTCCCAGGCATCAACTGATATTTTTCAACAATCTTACCGAGGGAATTATACACCCTCAATTCAGCAGCATGCCCCTGGTTTTGCCAAGTATAATTCAAACGCAAAGACTCGTAAAAGGGGTTGGGGCTCGCACTCAGTTGTAAAGGCAATTGTTTGAGGTCATTCAGGCCAGTGGTAAAGCCATCCGGGCGCAACTTTACATTTTGAATGCTTACTTTTCCATTGGCCAGAACTACGGATAGGGTGTCGGGCTGGTAACCTTCCTTGTAATAGACGACTCGGTAGGTGCCACTTTGGGCGATACCCGTAGCGTATTCTCCGGAGGTTTTGGACCGTTCAAGGTTCACTTGTGGCGCCAATATTTTAACTTCTACTTCTGTCACCGGGTTGTTGGTGCGGGCGTCGGTGATCAAACCTTCCAGAAAGCAGGCTTTTTGATAGTTCGGTTTGAACACCCACAAGCCTGTTTGAATATCCGAAGCAATCAACAAACCACTAGGGAAATAGGGATAGATGCCCCAAACCCCGGCGAATCCTCCATCAGGCCCAGGGTAGGTATCATAACTGCCCACTTCAACGAGGTTGCTTGGGCGACTGGCATCCACTATTTTTACCCCATCGGTGTAATAGGCCGTCGGTAAAAACCCCTTCAGGTAATGGGTATTGTGTGGAACTACCCCGCGCCCCCGCGTAGCAGCTGCGGTGAAGACGTCCAGTAATTCAATGTTGTTTAAATCACTCACTTTGTAGGCATCGATACTGGCGTTAAGGCGTTCATCGGTGGTAAACAGGTATTTGCCATCATCAGATAACCAACAGTTGTGCGTAAAGCGGGAGGTAGTAGTGATGGAGTTTAAGAGCACTGGATTGGCTTTGTTTTTGGCGTCTATAATGTTTACTCTGCCACTGTAGATGTCTGAACTCCACACGGTATCCCCACGGGTGAAATTGTCATGGGAGTAGAGGCCTGTTTTGACGGCGCCCAGGTATTTCGGGACTTCCGGGTTAGCCTTTAGGTCGTACATGACCACAGCACCATTGTTTACATTGCAACCGGAGAGGTACATCACTCCATTTTCATCAATCCAAATGGTATGGCAACGTTCAACTAGCCCGGGCATGAGGGGATCAATTGGAGCTTGTGGTTTGATGAGTTTCCAGGTAATGGTGTCCGGGGCATTTTTCATGTTGATGACCAATAATCCGTCGGGAACATTGTCAATGGTAACGTATACATAATCCTTGTACGCTTTCATTTCTCGCCAAATGCTGCGGGAACCCGGAATGAAGGCCACTTTTTTGGGCTTTTTGGGGTCGGTCAGCAAATAAATGGCCGTGCCAATGCGGGTGCCTAAAACGGCGTACTCCCGCCCCTGGCCATCCACGTACCCCCAGATGGCACTATAGAGATCATTAGGGTATTCATCGACATTGGACTGGAGTTCCAGATTGAAGTTGGGTTGTTGGGTTTGGGATAAACCCTGGTTTGGTCCCAAAATCACCACTCCAACAATCAACAAAAAAGGAATAAGAAAAGTGTACAGCGGGTATTTCATTGGTATTATTTTATTTGTTCAATTTCAAGACCTTCCACATTTTCCAGGTCCAGGGCTTCTTCAAGGCGGAGTCCAGCCACCCAGGCTTTGAGTTTAAATAGACTGTCTTTTACCTCACTTTTAGGAATGGCAATGGTAACCTTGCCCAAATCACCAAAGTCTTGTTCCAGCATCGGCAGGCCCAGTTTTTTGATGGCGTTCATCACGTCACTCATGATGGCGTAATCAAAGGTGAGGCGGTAAAAATCTTCTACCGTTTTTTCAATGATCTCGGCTTTTTCGAGGGCGTCGACGGCACAGAGTCTATAAGCATTGATGAGCCCGGAAGTACCCAGCAAAGTGCCACCAAAATAACGCACCACCACGATGAAGACATTGGTCAGGCCAAAACTGTCGATTTGGCCCAGGATAGGTCGGCCAGCGGTACCGCTGGGTTCACCATCATCGTTGGCGCGGTAATTGTTTTTATCCAAACCCAATCGAAAGGCAAAACAATGATGGGTAGCCTTGGGATGTTCCTTGCGGATGGCTTCCAGGTGGGGTGGCCAGTCTTGTTCCGAAGATATTGGAAAGGCGTAGGCAATAAATTTACTACCTCTGTCTCTGAATTCACCTACACTCGCCTCCTTAATCGTCAAATACTCATCACTCATTTCAACTACTCGTAACTCGTTGTCAAATATTCACAAGCCATTAACAGGCATTCTCCGCGCCGCTTTTGATCTTTGTAACGCACAAACCAGGAATTGCTGTTTAACCTAGACCATCTATTCGTGTCAATTAAACGTCGATTCTCTGGTACAGCAAGCAGATCAATGGTTTCAATTTACGGCATTTGTTTACTTTTGTGCCGGAAAACCATCAAGTACAATGGATACTTTAGCACAGTACGATGCCGTAATGGCGAAATGTAAGGAGATTTTTTTGAAAAAAACGCGGGATTATGGCACTGCTTGGCGGATTCTGCGCCCTACTTCGCTAACGGACCAATTGTACATCAAGGCCAAACGTATTCGCAATCTGGAGGAAACCAAAACCCAAAAAATTGCCGATTCCATTGATTCTGAATACCAAGGCATCATCAATTACGCCATCATGGCGCTGATTCAACTGGAGCTGGACGAAGCCGCCGGATTGGAATTGGAAGCCATCAAAGTAGAAGCCCTATACGATGCGCAGACCCAGATCATCCGGGACTTGTTGGCACTCAAAAACCACGATTACGGAGAAGCCTGGCGCGACATGCGCATGAGTTCTTTTACGGATATGATTCTGATGAAGTTGTTGCGCATCAAACAAATCGAAGAAAACGAGGGGAAAACCTTGATTTCGGAAGGTTTGGATGCCAATTATCAGGATATTGTGAATTATGCGGTATTTGCATTGATTAAAAAAGTTGAGGAGTTGAGGAGTTGAGATCGGTCACTGAGCCGTTCGCTGAGCGAAGCCGAAGCGAAGTCGAAATGCCGATCTCAACTCCTTAACTCCTCAACTCCTCAACTACAAACAACCATGACCATTTTTACCCTTGTCCTTTACGTCGCCATTGTAGCGGCAGTGTTTACCGGGATCACCCAATTTGTCTTGAAAAAAGTGAACAATCTTTTGGTGAGCTTTTTACAACACTTTTGTGGAGTGCTTTTTGTGTTCTCTGGCTTTGTTAAGGCCATCGACCCATTGGGTACTGCTTATAAAATGGAGCAGTATTTTGCCAAATTTGAAAGCACTTTTGAAGGCACCTGGTTTTCTTTTATTGCACCCATGTTTCCATTGCTGACCAAATACGTCAATGGGTTTTCGGTGTTCATGATTGTATTTGAAATCCTGTTGGGTGTCATGTTGATCATTGGATCCAGTCGTCGTTTTACGGCTTGGGCTTTTTTCTTGCTGGTACTGTTTTTTACCTTCCTGACCGGATTCACTTACTTGACTGGATTTGTATCCCCTGAAGACAATTTCTTCGCCTTTAGCAAATGGGGGGCATTTGTAGAAACCAACATGCAGGTAACCGATTGTGGTTGTTTTGGCGACTTTTTGAAATTGAAACCCAAAGTTTCTTTTTTTAAAGACCTCTTGCTGATGATTCCAGCGATCATTTTTATCGTGGGCTTCCGCAAGATGCACCAGTTGTTTACTATGCCAACACGCAGCATTTTGAATGCAGCAACGGTTGTGGGGATTACCCTGTACTGCTTCAATAACTACATTTGGGACATCCCAGCCATCAACTTCCGTCCATTTAAACCGGGCGTAGATGTGGTGAAACAAAAAGAAGCAGAAGAAAAGGCTTTGCAGGAAGTGAAAATCCTGGCTTATCGCCTTACCAATAAAAAGACCAAAGAAGTCATCGAAGTGCCTTATGAGCAATTCCTCAAGGAGTTGGACAAATATCCTGGCGAGAAATACGAATTTGACCAGGTTAAATCTGAACCAGCCATTCCGATCACCAAAATCAACGATTTCGACCTGACAGGCCCCGATGGCAGCAGTGTAACGGAAGATTGGAAAGGCATCAAAGGCTACCACTTTATGATTGTGGCCTACAAGCTCTACGGGGAGGAGTCTGGAACCAGAACGGAAACGGTACAGGATACCATTTTCAAAATGGGAGCAGATTCTACCAAAGTGGTGGATTCTATCGCTACGCGTACCATCACCCACAAATTGTATACCTGGGATGAGCACTACGTGACCAAGTGGAAAAAACTGGTAGCGGAAATGACCAAGGCCAAGGAGGCTGGCGCTACAGTGTATGCCATCACGAGTCCTTACGACCCGGCAATGATTGATGCATTTAAGGAAAAAACGGGCTTCAACTTCCTGACGCTCCGTGCCGATGATATTTTGTTGAAGACGATCATTCGTTCAAATCCAGGGGTACTGTTGTTCAAGGATGGAACGATTGTGGAGGATTGGCACATCCGGAAATTCCCGAGCTTTGAAGAAGTGAAGGCGAAGTATATGAAGTAAAATGGATTGAAATAAAAATAAAATGGGGTGCGCAGAATTTATCCGCGCACCCCATTTTATTTTTATTTCAATCCATTTTATTTACGCACGCCCCGAACGATCAATCACCGTCGCACTCGCCTGTTGCGTCCCATATATCACAACATCCTGAATATTGACATGGGATGGCTGGGTAGCCATGTAATAAATGGTATTGGCCACATCCTGCGAAGTCAGCGGTTGGAAGTCATTGTAAATTTTGGCCCGATCCGCGTCTCCATCAAAACGCACCAGCGCAAACTCCGTTTCTTCCACATGACCCGGTGCAATTTGGCTCACCCGGATGTTGTATTTGTGCAAGTCCAGGCGCATGGTCCTGGTCAGCATATCCACTGCGGCTTTTGAAGCGCAATACACATTACCCATTGGATATGGCTCCTTGCCCGCAATAGAACCAATGTTGATGATATGACCACTGTGTTGGGCCACCATCATCGGGCTGATGCAACGGGTGAGGTAAAGCAAGCCTTTGATGTTGGTATCGATCATCTCTTCCCAGTGCTCCAGTGAGCCTTCCTGAATTTCGGACAAACCTTTTGCTTTACCCGCGTTGTTGATCAGGAGGTCGATGCTGTGCCATTCCTCAGGTAAATTCTGGATGGTTTCAGCTACACTGTGGTAGTTGCGCACGTCGAAAACGAGCCCCAATACTTCAACTCCGGCCTCAATCAATTCTTCTTTTACTGCTTCTAAACGATCTTCCCGGCGCCCGGTAAGGATCAAGCGCCAGCCTGCCTGGGCAAAGGTACGCGCAGTGGCCAGACCAATCCCAGAAGTAGCGCCCGTAATCAAGGCCGTTTTGGCGGGGGGCATTTCAATGGGCTCCTCCACAACGGGTTCTTCCTCGACGGCCGCTTCTTCCACCTGGGCTGCTTTGGCTTTCAGCAATTCTTCCAGGCGCAGAATGTTTTGTTTTAGTGCCTCAATGGTGTCGTGTTCGATGGAAAGCAGCGGTGAAAGAGCAGGAACGCTGAGCTCCTCGGCTACTCCTGCAAGCTCTTCCAACGCAACAGGCTCTTCGGGTGCATCGGATTCCCCCGGCGCAGCAGGAACTTCCTCCGCGATTTCTTCAGCTACTTCTTCAAGTACGGGCTCGGCAGGAGTGCCTAATCCCCGGAATGCAATTTCATTTTCCGGCGTTTGTAACTCTGGATTGTTCAGAATTGCAGCTTCGTAATATTCCAGGGCTTTGGCGGCATCACCAGCAGTGTGGTAGATCAAAGCCAGGTCGTAATTGGCAAAAGGGTGTTTGCTTTGAATGTCTAGGGTTTTGAGAAACCACTCTTCGGCTTTGGCCGTTTTTCCCATCACATCGGCCAGGATAGAGGCATACTGGTAATGGGCGTCAGCATTGCCCGGATTGCGCTTGGCTGCTTTTTTGAAACATTTGGCCGCGTACTCCACTTCTTCCGGAAAATTGGCTTGTAGCACCGTTCCCAGGCGATAGTAAACATCGGTGAATTCATCGTTGATGTCGATCAAGCGCTCGTAGTGTTTGCGGGCGGCGTTGAAATCGCCCTGAAGCTCGGCCAATTCGCCAAGCAGGAAGAAGGCAGCTTCGTGATCGGGATCAATTTCGGTAGCCAGAGCCAATTGTTCCAAGGCTCCGTTGAGGTCGCGAGTATTTTGCGCCAAAATCAAGCCATAGAAGTAGTGCAATTCAGCACTGCCCGGATACATTTTGATCGCTTGTTTCATATAATTGATGCCCGCTTCCACCTGACCAGATGCAACCAAACCACGAGCTTCACGAATGAGGTCACTTACCTTGTCATTGCTTTCTTCCTCCTCGTCATCGTCGTAGTCATCATTCTGTTCTTCCTCCTCGTCATCATCGTCGTCATCATCATTCTGTTCTTCCTCCTCTTCTTCAGCATTGGCTGCTTCAGTGGCTGGCTCCTCATGCGCTTGTGCGTCGGGAGCATCCAGCGGAGTGTCGGTCTGGGTGTCCGCAACTTCGGCAGTTTCGGGTTCCACTACTTCGTCAATGCTTAATTCGGCGCTGACTTCTATTTCTGGTTCCAGTGGAGGAATTTCCAGTAGAATTTCTTCGTTGGCAAGGGCAGCATGTTCGGCAATAACTACGCCGAGGTCTTCTAGGTTTTCGGCCAATTCGGCACCAGTCCATTCCTCCTGGGTTTCGGAGGGCTCGTGGCTGTGTTCTACCACTTCGACGGGCTCTTCCACTGGAACGACAGGCTCTTCTGGTGTGGCAGCTACTTCTGGTTCCTGGATTGATTCAACAACGGGTAAATCTCGTGACTCAGGTTCAGCTGGCACCTCTACCACATTTGTTGTTGCTTCGGTTTCCAGTTCTGCTGCTCCATCGGTCTGGAAACTCAAATTGGGCACATTGGCTTTGAAAGCAGACCACTCAGCGGAATCTTCCACAAATTCAAAGAAAGCCCGCAGGTGGTTTTCGATAAAATCACTGAACTGGTAGTAGCGCATATTGCGCAGTACCCGTAAGAATTCGCTGGCCTCACTGGAAACCTGGCGGAGTACCCGCAAGTTTTCGTTCAATTCTTCACGTTTGTCGGCCTCATTTTCGGCTTCAAACTTGCGCTTTTGGCTGCGCAGGTCCAGGTATTTGTTTTGCCAATAATTGATATAGGGAATGATGTCGCCAATGCGTTCAAATTTGGTAGGAGTACTGACCCACTCCCCGGAAACTTCATCTTTGGTGCGGCCATCGATGACAAGGGGCAGAATGTTGCTCGCTTTTTGTTGCACCAATTGCAGCGCGCGATTCATACAATGTTCCGAGCGCAGGAAATTATCGCTAATGAGCAGTAAGATAGTGCCATCAAAGTCGCGTAGTTGTTCAGCCAGGGTAGCCTCATCCGCATTTTTTTTGCAATAGTAGTGGCTTACACTATAAGATGTTTGGCTCAATGCCTTATACAGCGATTCTGCAACCGGGAGGTTGTCGATACAGTAAGCTAGTGCTATTTTTTTAGTTGCCATGGTTTTCTTTCGGTTTCTAGGTTGTTTGGTTTTGAAAAAAGGCTAAAAACTCCGTTTCGCTATTGCTGTACGGATTTATTGGTCAAAAGTTGCGATATGAAACGGCTAAATTCCGATTTAAATTGCTTGTATTCGCTGGTAGCTGGCCCTGAAAAGCCCGTATGAATCAGTTGTACCCGATCATTTTGGTCAACCACGATCATGGTCGGAAAGGCCAACACGGCGTTGAGCATGGGCAAAACCTGCGAGGCTTCGGCTTTATTCGAGTTCCCAGCAAGGAGTAATTCATAATCCATTTTGAAATACTCCTTGTAGGTACGCAAGGCACCCATGGCCTTTTCTTTGTCTTTGTAACGTTCAAAGCCCAGTGCAATGACCTCTACATCCTGATCGGGGTGTTCTTTTAGGTATTCCACCAAAAACTCGGTTTCGTCGCGACAATTGGGGCACCAGGTGCCCATCAACTGGATGATTTTGACCTTGTTTTTGTAGCGGGCATCTCTAAGGCTTACTTTTTTGCCATCAGGGTTTTCAAAGGAAAAATCAAAACGGTCGTAGCCGGATTTGAGGTAAGTCAGGCTATTGGCATCGGCGAGTTTGGCCTTGGGGTTGAATTTGGCCTCCCAACTGGTTTGGTACAAATGCCCGGAGCGGAAAGAGCCGATCATACTGCTATCCTTGGGGTCAATTTTGCCCTCAAATAGAAAAGCATGGGTGCCATCGAAGCAGGAAAGGTACAATTTATTGGCTTGTACGGTGCCTTCCAAATAGCGGTAATCGCCCGTTTCAGTCAGAAAAGTGCCAGTCAGGTGATTGCCATTTTGTTTGAACTCTCCAACGCCTTTGTACTCGTCTGGGGTGCCGATTTCGAAGGTAGTTTCCCAACGCCCACTTACGTCCATAACGGGCTCTTTGCGCAGATTGGTGAAACGATAATCGCGCCCGTGTCGAGCCACAAAGGGAATGCTGTAATTCTCCTTGTTGCGCACCACCCATTGGCCATCGATGGCATTCTCCAAAAAATAACCTTTGATGTAGGAATCGAAAACGGGGAAGTTGATCAGGATGGTGTCTTTGGCCTGGCTCTTGTCACGTCCAATCTTGATGTCATTCACCACAATCCGCTCCTCACCATTGATGATTTCGATGTAAAAGCTATCGGGCGTCACGTACTTTACTTCAAAAAGAAAAGGCAATTCCCCATTGGTGATTTCTTCAAACTTTAAATTAACCTTGTCGGGAAGGGGCTCACCACGAGGGTTGGGGTTGATGGGGTTGTTTTCCAATTTCAGTACCGCCCGCCAAACGCCAGGAGGCAAACCCGTGTAAGGATTTTCTGCCGAAAAAAAACAGGAATTCAATCCAAAAACTACCAATAAATAAAGAACCGAATGGGCGATTTTCATTGTTAACTTTTTTCTCCAGTAAAGTAATGCTCTTTATACCGAAAAAGGACATTGAAAGTTGTCAAACTGCCGTAAATTTTAGTGATGTACTGCTGCAGGTTGACTTTTTCGGCGTCGCTAAGTTGAGCATTGCTGTTGATGCGTTGTTCGAGTACACGTAGGCGGTCGCGGGTCATCACGATTTTGTGGAAAAAATCTTCGATGGGCAGCTCCTTGGCTTTGAGGCTTTTGTCGGCAGGTTGCAGGATCAGGGTGCCGCCTTCCCAGCGGTCGCCAATGGGTACTTCCTCCATGCCATCAAGGTAGGTGCGCAGGATTTTGATCAGGGATTTTTCGGCAGCACTAAAACTCACCGGGTCTTCGGCGGGAATGGCTTCCACAATTTCCATTTTATCGTAGTCTTTGCCCACCAGTTTGATGCCGTAAAGGCTGAAACAAATGTCGTAGGCCACGGCGTGTAGGCGAATCACCACCCCGTCGCCGTATGCAGGGTGTTTTACACGGGATCCCACTCCCAGTAGCGTTTGCTCTGACATGGTACTTTGTATTTGCGGCGGAAATTAAGGAAGAATTGTGGAAAATGGTGAAACTGAGGGGTGTTGATTTGAAAGATTTCTTATATTTTGTTTTTGGTATGGGTGGGGGTGAAAGCCAAAACTTTCATCTATTTAAACAAACCCCTAAAATGTCATCAAAAACACCAATACCTACAAGCATGAAAAACATGATTCTTCTTCTGCTGAGTCTTAGTTTGAACCTTTCCATTTTTGCCCAACAGTCCCTGTCCCAAAAAATTACCAACATCACCTGGACCCTGCAAAGTGATGAAATGAGTGGCATGGGCACCCATCAAAGCCTGCCCACTGGAACGACTCTTGTTCTGGATGCAGCAGGGCAATGGAAATGCTCCAATCCGCTCAACGGCTTGAGCAACGGAATGTGGAAGGTGGACAAAAAAAGCCGTTTAATCCTGCAGTTGGACAAAAAGAAACGGGGCTTTTGTGACCTGGAAGGTGCCTTATTGGTGGTGACCATTCCCGGGATAGGGAAGGAGCGGAGGATGGTTTGGGGAAGGTAGGATTACCTGAACATTTGGCTCGGAGGACATGAATTGCCTCCAGCTTCAGCTGGTGGATAAAGGGTAGACTCTAAATTTTGGGCTTTAGCCCTGGGCTAAATACATCAGGGCTAAAGCCCATAAGAAGTGGCGAGCCTGGTCCACGCGCTAAAGCACGTGGCAATTCATGTCCTCCGAGCCAAATGACAAGTAGTTTGGTATAACCTACGAACTACACGACAACATCGAGCACCCCACCTTATTCCGCGCCCATTCTGGCCGCTTCACGAACCATTTTTCTTCCATCTCCGGCTGCTCATCATAAGGCTTTTTGAGCAATTGATACAGTTCATCTACCAAACTGAAATCCCCCAAATCGGCCTGATCGATGGCCAATTGAGCCATGTAATTGCGGAGGACATATTTGGGGTTCGCGTGGTTCATTGCGGTACGCCGTTCCTCATCGCTGGCCGTTTCGAGCTGGAGCCTTTGAAGGTAACGCTCGAGCCAGCTCTCCCATTTTTGCTGCAAGTCTGCATTCAGGTCTTCGGGCTGGTACATGGCATTTTGCAGGTGCTCGAAGAAAGCTTTATTTGCAGGGAGGCCACCATTTTTTTGTACCAATGACAAGTTCCGGAAAAATAGGGTCATGTCCGTCTCGGCATACATCAACAACTTTTCCAATTCCTCGGCCAGTTCGGCGTCGGCTTCGTCAGGAGTCGCCAGACCGAGTTTACGGCGCAGCATGGCCAAGTATTTTTTAGGGAATTTTAGTTGAAAGTCGGCCAGAGAGGCTTCCAAAAGTATTGTGTCTTTGACCAATGGCATCAGCGCATTGGCCAATTGCACCAGATTCCATAAGATGACCCCTGGCTGCTGGCCGTAGCGGTAGCGGCGCTGGGACCGATCGGTGGTGTTGGGCGTCCAATCCGGTTCGTAACCTTCCAGCCAGCCGTAAGGGCCATAGTCTATAGTCAGCCCAAGAATGGACATGTTATCGGTATTCATCACGCCGTGTACAAAACCCACCCTTTGCCACTCGATGACCAGATCCAGGGTGCGTTGCGATACTTCCTTGAAAAATTCGGCATAAGCCTCGGGCGTACCCGGCTCAATATGTGGAAAAAAATGACGAATGGTATAGTCGGTCAAACTCCGCAAGGTCGAAATTTCATCCCGGGCAGTGAAAATTTGGAAACTCCCGAAGCGGATGAAACTCGGCGCTACCCTGCATACCACCGCCCCTTTTTCATAGGCGGTATTGCCATTGTAGAGCATGTCCCGCATCACCTGATCGCCAGTGAGTACGAGGGAGAGTGAGCGGGTGGTAGGTACGCCCAAGTGGTACATTGCCTCACTACACAGGTGCTCACGGATAGAGGAGCGCAAAACAGCCAAGCCATCGGCGGTGCGGGAATAAGGGGTTTCGCCAGCGCCTTTCAGTTGGAGCGCCCAGCGTTGGCCTTCATGAACGACCTCGGTCAGGTTGATCGCCCGGCCATCGCCCAATTGCCCCGCCCAACTACCAAACTGGTGCCCACCATAACACATGGCGTAGGGGCTAGTGCCTTCCAGCGTGGCCGCGCCAGAAAAGATGCGCAGGAATTCCTCGGATTGGGTATCGCTTGCCGCCAGGCCTATGGTTTCGGCCATTTCTGTGGAAGCATGAACCAGAACCGGATTGGAGGGCTGTCGCGGCGTAACATAGGAAAAACACGCTGCCCTTACCTGCCGACGGGTATTGCTCAGATTTGGGTCGGCGGGCAGCTCCTGATTGAAGGTATCTTGTATATTGAGTTTGTTCATTGCAATTTTTTTAGAAAACGCTTCAATTGGCTGCTTGTTCAATGAGCATAAACCACTTATCAATTTAGTTTTGCTTTGAACTGCTATCGCGCAGCTCCGCTGCTTGTTTTTTGTAACCGCGACGACGCGACGGCGCGACGGTATGTGTGCTTCGCACACGTTTACGTCGTTTCACGTCATACATTTGGCGCAGCCAAATGAATCGTCGCGCCGTCGCGTTGTCGCGGTTACAAAACATTTGGCGGTAGCCAAATCAAAACAAGGTATTGTCATGTAGGGCTCGAAACTAAAGGCGAACCCGAAGCCTAGAGCTTCTAATTTTTTCCCTTCACCTACTCCCGCTGATACACCCGCACATAATCCACCTCATAAACAATCTTTGAAGTGCTAGCTCTCGGTGTTCCACCATTCCGTCCCACAGCCAGATTCAGCAACAAAAATTGTGGTTTCAAAAAAGGATTGCTACCATCTGGATTCAGGGATTCTTTGAGGGATTGACTATTCAACAATTCATCATCCAAATAAATTTCGATACTCTCTGCCGTCCAATCCATGCGCCAAGTGTGGAATTTTTTGACCCAATCCTTGTCTCTATCCGTGAAATGAGTGAGTGGTATTTTTTTCTCATTCCATTTGGTTTTCCTACTGGCTTGATCGCCCAACCAGGCAAAATTGGCCAAAATGGTCGGTGTTTCTTTGACCTGATAAAACTCCATGATGTCGATTTCTCCAGCTACGGGCCAGGGGCCATTGCCCAAGGTCCAGATGGCGGGCCAGGAGCCATAAGTGGTATCAATGCGCGCCCGGATTTCGAAACGGCCGTACTGCCATTGCTGTAAGCCCCGGGTTTGAATACTGGCTGAGGTGAATTCCGAGGCGGGGCGATTGGTTTTCCAGTTTTTGCTGCCCGCCTGGTAGTTGGGGTTAGGAATAGCCTCTCGGCGGGCTTCGATGAGCAAAACGCCGTCTTTGCAGTTGGCATTGTCACTTTGGTACCATTGTAGTTCCTCGTTGCGCTCGAATCCTGTTTCGTAGCGCCAATTGGCTGGATTGGGTTTGCCCGTTTCATTGAATTCATCATGCCAGACCAGTTTCATGCCAGGGATGATTTTAGGCGTTGACCCATCGGGTCGCCTAGCATCGACCTGGCCTGCTCTTGGGGAAGAGCAGGCCAGCAAAAAGGTCAGCAATAGCGCGCAAAAGATTCTCATGTTTTTGATTTTCCGCGATGTTTAATCTTGTTGCCCTGTTTTGGTTTCGATTGCCCTGATGGTGAAACCATAACTGTATTTTTTGGCAAGGAGCCGATAAACATCGTGCGTTTGAGCGCCCCAGCTGTTGTCTCCACCAACACCACGCTGTGCAAGGTCGACGTGCAAGGTCACGAACCGCCGTTTGACAATATCCGTTACGTGTCGATTCTTTTTGATGCCTCCTTCGTCAAAATCTTCCGACAGCTGGGACATGGCACTAAATGACAAGGGCTGAGCACCCTCCACTTGTAAACCAATCCCTTCGGCATTACTCAATTTAACCCAGCGGGTATCGGTGCGGTAACCACTTTCTTGTGGGCGAACGTAAGTGCGCTCCCAACCCTCGTCAGTGTGCAGGTTATGAATGCCCAACAGTGCAGCAGTATGGCGGTCATTGTAATTTTCGAAAGGCCCGCGCCCGTACCACTGTACCTGATTGTAGTTGGACGGTAGGGAAAAACGCATCCCCATCCGCGGCAGTTCGGGCGCTTCGCTGTTGGGTGACAATTCAAGCGCGGCGTTGACCTTGATTGAACCATCGTTTTGGATCAAATAATCCAGGGTATAATCAGCCTGAACATCGGGCAGGTGATAAACAACGGTGAAGGGCAGCCCTTCTGCAGTTTGTTCACCGACTTTGGTGCTTTTTACACTGCGGCGTACATGAGCGCTGGCCCATACCCGGGCATAGTTGGTAAAATCGTTCCCAAAATCATTGTCGGTAGGCGCACGCCAAAAATAGGGCTCGGGGAAAAAGCCTTCTTTGAGGTTTTTTCCATTGATTGAATACTGATTGATCTGGCCATCGCGGAGGTTGATTTCTCCAGCTATGGCTCCAGACTTGAACTTGAGGGAGTTGTTGGTTTTTTCAATGCTCAAGGTTCCCGCAGGGCTACTCAGGTTTTGGGCAAAACCATAAGGACTTAAAACCATTTGCTCCCGGGCGAGTTCATGCCCGGCCGGGATGGAGGTGCTAGCCGTACGTTGGAGTGCATAAACATTGAGCACGAGTTCGGCCCCTCCGGCCAATTTATAAGCAGGCAGGTTGAGATTTACTACTTTAACTTCTCCCGGATTGGCCTCAACGCTAAAGCTGCCTTCAGTCAGTTTTACCCCATTGTTGAGCATTTCCCAACGGAAGTCGAATTCGCGCAAATTGGTAAAAGAGAACTCATTTTGCACCTTGATTTGCCCCCAGGCACTATTGTCCTTGCTGAACTGGATGTTTTGGTAGAGTTTTTTTACTTCGTAAATGCCAGGATGGGGAAAACGATCAGCGTTGACCAATCCGTTGCACACAAAGTTCTGGTCGTTGTAAAGGTCCTGACTACCCAAGTCACCCCCATAGGCGAAGTAACTGCGCCCATCAGGGGTTTTGGTGCGGATACCCTGATCGACCCAATCCCAAATGCAGCCCCCTTGCATGTTATCCGAAGTGCGGATGATGTCCCAGTATTCTTTAAAATTGCCATTAGAATTGCCCATTGCGTGGCTGTATTCGCACATGATGTAAGGCCGGGTTTTGGTCTTGTCAGCCGCATAGCTTTTCATGTTGTCGATGGAAGGGTACATCGGAGAAACCACATCGGTGTTGCGCGCCTCGCCCGATTGCTCAGAGACCACTGGGCGGGAGTTGTCGCGTTGTTTGATCCAGTCGTAGGTTTCAAAAAATACTTCACCGTTGCCACATTCGTTGCCCAGCGACCACATCACCACACAGGCGTGGTTTTTATCGCGTTCAATTAGTCGACGGGTACGGTCGTGGTGAGCAGCTTTCCATTGGGGATCGTAGGCGGTATGTTTGCTTTTGGGTACACTAAAAGACTGAAATTCTGCACCCAAACCATGCGCCTCAATATTGGCTTCATCGATAACGTACATGCCGTATTCGTCACAAAGGCGTAGCCACAATGGGTCATTGGGGTAATGCGAAGAGCGGCAGGTATTGATGTTGTACTGCTTCATCAACACGATGTCCTTGATCATCAAATCACGAGTAGGTACTTTGCCCAAATCTGGGTCATGCTCATGCCGGTTCACACCCTTGACCAGTACCCGCTTGCCGTTGATGAGGAAATTTTTGCCTTTGATCTCGCTGCGGCGGAAACCGATTTTACTGCCAGTAGCTTCAATGGTTTGTCCTTTTTCATTTTTTAATACCAGGATAGCCGTGTACAGATTTGGGCTTTCGGCCGACCACTGAGCAGGAGCGAGCACTTTTCCATCAAAACTAATTCTAGCTTGGCCAGGCTTGGTTTGACTAAAAACCATTTTTTTATTCTGATCAAAAATGCTGAGTTCAATGTTGAAAGACCCTGTGGCAGGGGAGGGGACTTTCAGGTCAACAGTAGCAGCAATTGTACCATCCCGATAAGCGTCATCCAGCCCGGCTTTGACCCAAAAATCGGCAATATGGGTTTTGCTTTTGGAAGTCAAAAATACGTCTCTTTCGATGCCCGACAGACGCCACATGTCCTGGTCTTCGAGGTAAGAACCGTCGTGCCAACGGAAAACCTGCACAGCCAAGGTGTTGCTTCCTTTTTTCAGGAATGGGGTGATGTTGAATTCGGCAGGCGACTTGGCTACTTTCGACAAGCCTACGGCCTGGCCGTTCACCCACACGTAGGCACAACCCGAAATTGAACCAAAGTGGAGGAACACCTCCCGCCCGTTCCAGTTATCAGGCACTGTAAAGGTGCGTCGATAAGACCCAACCGGATTGTAAGCGTGGTTGATAAAAGGTGGATTGACTGGGAAAGGATAAATTACATTGGTGTAGATCGGGATACCAAACCCCCTCATTTCCCAATTGGAAGGCACCGTGATGTCTTTCCAATTCCAGTCATTGAAATCGGGCTTGTAAAAATCCTGAGGCCGCTCCTCTGGACGGTTGACGTAATAGAATTTCCAGGAACCGTTTAAGGGCTGGTAATAGGGCGATTTGGAAAAATCATTCTCAAATAGGTCCACAGCGTTGGGGTAAGACATGGCATAGGTATGCGCTGGTTCCTTGCCCAGTTCAACAATGGCGGGGTCTTCCCATTCTTTAAAGGTGAATTTTACCTGGCCCCAGATTTGAGCACTAAAGGTGCAAAAAAATATAAGTAACAAATTGAATTTCATTGGTTTGAATTTATTGTTGCAGAGAAGTGTTGTCCATCAAAAATGGGTTCAATAATCCACCTTGTAATCCTTTTTGGTGACTTGCCCCGACCAGACTTTTTTTGCTGTCCAATCTGCTGCTGGATCGGTCCAGAAGCGGTGGGTGGCAGGAAGCCCCAAAGGTAAAAAGCCTAAGGTAGTCAGGTACAAACTTCCGGTAGAGGTGTATTGATCCGCAATCGCAGGTTGGCGTCCATTAAAACCAAGTGTCAACCACCCCTTTTGGTCAAAATTATTGGAATGATCAAATAGCGTGTGCAAAACCTTGGTCAAGCCGCAGCGTACCTGGGCAGGGCTAATGTATTCGGGCAATTGCTCCATCAAAGCCACCTGGGCCAAAGCCTGAAAAGCACCTGCCCGATAGGTCATGGAACGACCATAAACAGGGAATGTACCTTCGGGTGAGATCAATCGCTCCAGGTACTCAGAGTGGCGAACCATTCGTTTGAGAGCCTCCGTATATTCCGCTTTGGGCGAGAAATTCTTTTCGGAGGTGACTTTCAAAATATCTACCAGCATCGGCTGGATCACAAAGGAGTTGTAATAATCCATACAAAATTTGGGCCCATCACTGTACCAACCATCACCCACGTACCATTCGCGGGTTTTGCGGATGGCAATGTCGATGCGCACCGGGTCGTATTGCTCGCCAATTTGCAGTAAAAAACTCTCAATGATGCCCGAAAACAACAACCAGTTGCTGTAATGGGCTTTGCGGTCGCGCAGGGCTTTAAATTCTTCGATGTAGCGTTTTTTGGTCAGTTCATCCAAGGGGTGCCACAACGCATCGGGTGCACGAAGAAAGGCATGGGCCAAAAAAGCGGCATCTACAATGGGCTGTAGTTCAACGCGGAAGTTCAGGTAATCGGGGCTTTGGGGGTCAACGCAATGGGCCAAACCTTTCAGTGCATCTTTGCGCAATTCGGCCCGCCACTTGCCTTCTTTGGTGTCGTCGTCAGGCAAAGCCAACCAGGGAGCAACACCCGCCAGGGTTCTGCCTACTGCCTCCAGATAAGTGACCTGTTCGGCTTTTAGGTAGTAGCCCGGCGCCAATTCCAGCGGCATGTTCTTTTTTAATTTGCCCACGGCGAGGTTGGAGAGCACGGGTTGGGCAATTTTGTACAGGGTGCTGGCCCAAAAAAGACGGTCATCGGGGCCGGTGTTGGTAACAGTTGGACTTGGTTTGGTAGCTTGGGCTATGGCCGCGAAGGGGAGGCCTAAAGTGCTTAGAATTCCTGTTACAGAAAGGCTTTTTAAAACTTGACGCCGTGAGTTTTTCATGGTGCTTGCGATTGATTCAGTTTGTTGGGCTGAAATTTACGATTTAGTCTGCTCTTAGGATTTGTTTTTACCCGTGATCTGCTACTTATGTGTTAAGGTAATATTCTAACAAAATAGTTTAGTGCATTTTCCGTGTTTATACCATGAAAAAAGAATACCTCATTTTTTTAGGCTTGATGTTATTGGTTCGAGTGCCTGTTTTGGGACAATTGTATCTTCGAGTCGAAACGGCACCAAGTATGTATTTGCCTCTTCAGAACTTAGGATCAGTATCTTATCTTAATCCCTACCAAATTTACTACCGCAATGGGCAATTTTTAAGATACAGAATTGACAAGCACGTTTATCTTGGAATTGGAGTTCAGCAGGAGGCCCTCACTGGCTGTATAGAATGCCTCAAATACCAGAAACCAACTCGGCTTTTACAACTTTCATACGATTCGTTCTACGTTAAAGCCCAGGATTCTTGTGTAGCAGCATCGAGAGGTACGACTTCACAGCTAAATGTTCCCCTAGAAATTGGATATAGTTATCGGCGCAAAAAGAGTCCGTGGGGAATTGACCTTAGTACAAGGATTAATGTATACAGTTACGGTGAACAGCACACAAAATTCCGGGGTGATACCGTAATGATCGATATTGACTACAAAAGGCACGAATGGATAACGTCTCATTCCATTGACTGGAGTATGGCACTAGGAATATCCTATCGAGCCAATAAACGGGTGTTTTTATCGGCTGATTTAATTTCCCGATTCATTCGTCCTTATAATTTCCAACCACGTTTTATTGGTCTAAACATTGGCTTAGATTACGCTCTGATAAAGCCTTAAACTTCAATAATCCTCGGCAATATTACCTCAATCATCTTTTCCACCACCCCAGCGGTGCTCCCCGTAAAATTGCCATTCAAACGATTGCCCAGGATCACATTGCAGGACACCGCCCGGTGCCCCAACAAGCGAGACAAGCCAAAAATGGCTGAAGTTTCCATCTCGAAATTGGTCAGTCGTACCCCTTTGTATTGCAATTGGCTCCAAGCTTCCATCGTGGCAATGCTCATGCGGGCAGGGGTGCGCAGGCTACGCGCCTGGGGAGCATAAAAACCCGGGCAGGTGATGGTGATGCCTTGCTCGATGTTTCCTTGACTCAGGTGGTCGGCCAGCGCGGCACTTCCCTCGCAGATGTAGGGCTGTACAGGGAATTTTTCGATGTGCTGCTCCAACTCCAAAACGGCATCCATCAATTCTGCTTCGGCCAGATTGGGTTGGTATTGGTAAAAATGCATCAGGTTATCCAGGCCCATGCCAAAACGGGAAACGATCAATGCGCCAGGTGGAATGTCGTGCTGCAAAGCCCCTGAAGTGCCCAGACGGATGATGTTGAGGGAGCGGTGTTCCGCTTTTGGCATCCGGGTTTGAAAATCGATATTGGCCAGGGCGTCTAGTTCATTGAGGCAAATGTCGATGTTGTCGGGGCCGATGCCAGTGGAGAGGACGGTGAGGCGTTTGTTGCCAATCCTACCCGTATGGGTGACAAATTCGCGGTGTGATTCACGAAATTCAATGGCGTCGAAATGTTTGGAAACTTCGGCTACCCGCCCAGGATCTCCAACCGTAATGACCGTATCGGCCAGTTCATCAGGATGCAAATCCACGTGGTAAATTTTACCAGCGGGGGTTATGATCAGTTCGGTATCGGCTAGTGCTTGCATGTCACAATTTGGTTTTATTTTAACAAAGCTTTCATGGAGCGAAGTAAAAGGAGGAAAAAGTAACAATTATCATTTTACTTTGCAAGTATTTAGTAGTGGGGCAAAAATAAATGTTCATTTTTCTTGAGCCAAAGGATTAGAAGAGACACTTAAAATGAAGCGTTTTCACTTCTAATCCTTTGGCAAAATGAACACTTATTTTTTTCGCCCCTCAAAAGTACAAAGTAGAATAAATGGATACTTTTTCCGCAAACAAGTTACAGGTAGATCGGGATTCCATTGGGGAGTATTTCAAGGCCCTGCAAGATGACATTTGCCAGCAATTGGAAGCAGCCGATGGAACGGGCCGGTTTCAGGAGGATGTTTGGAGCCGGGAAGGCGGCGGCGGTGGCCGCAGCCGGGTGATCATGGGGCAACACATTGAAAAGGGTGGGGTCAATTTTTCGGCAGTGCACGGTACTTTACCCGATAAAATCGCTCAGGCTTTGAAACTGGAGTCTGCCAATTTTTTTGCTACCGGGGTATCCATCGTGTTGCATTCCAGCAATCCCTATACCCCCATCATCCACATGAATGTACGCTATTTTGAAACGGATGGTGGCAACTGGTGGTTTGGCGGAGGTATAGACCTTACCCCACATTATATTTTTCCGGAAGACGCTGCTTTTTTTCACCAAAGTTTAAAAGAAGTGTGCGACCAACACCATCCCGATTATTACCCCAAATTCAAAACCTGGGCGGATGACTATTTTTACATCCGCCACCGTGGCGAAACCAGAGGGATCGGAGGGATATTTTTTGATCGCTTGCAGGGGCAAAATGGACAAAGCAAGGAACAGCTTTTTGCCTTTGTACGAGGGGTAGGAGAGACCTTCTGTAAAGTTTATGTCCCTCTTCTGCACAAACACAAGAATGATCCTTTTACTGAGCGGGAGAAAAACTGGCAATACCTGCGTCGGGGGCGTTATGTGGAGTTCAACCTGGTTTGGGATAAAGGCACCAAGTTTGGCCTGGACACCGATGGCCGTACGGAATCCATCTTGATGAGTCTGCCTCCAACGGCCAATTGGGTGTACAATCATCTGCCGGAGCCGGGAAGTCACGAAGCACAAACCTTGGCTTGGTTGAAGGATAAGGGGAAAGATTGGATTGAGTAAACTCAGCGAAATGCACAAAATTACTGCCGATGTTTTATTGGAAAACACCCAAGACCGGGTACTGCTCGATGTACGTACCCCGGCTGAATACGCCATCGGGCATATTCCCGGAGCATACAACTTGCCCCTGTTTTCCAATGAAGAAAGGGTAGTGGTAGGCACCCTGTACAAACAACAAAGTCCGGATAAAGCTTTTCTCAAGGGCCTGGAATACGCTGGTGCACGAATGCCCGATTACGTCAAGGAAGCTCGTTTGTTGGCACCTAGAGGCAAGGTAGTTGTCCATTGCTGGCGGGGAGGACAGCGCAGTGGCAGTTTATCCTGGTTGTTGTCTTTTTCCGGGATGGACGTACAGGTATTGCAAGGCGGCTACAAAGCCTATCGCCAATACATCCATCAGCAGTTTGGGGAACGTCGATTGCGCATGTTGGTTTTGGGTGGCCCAACCGGTAGTGCCAAAACCAAAATTTTACACGAACTGGCTGCTTTGGGCGAACAGGTCATCGACTTGGAAAAACTCGCCCAGCACAAGGGTTCTGCCTTTGGCGCTTTGGGAGAGGAAGCCCAACCTACGGTGGAACAGTTTGAAAACGAGTTGTATGCCTCCTTTACCCAAATCGACCCTCAACGCCGGGTTTGGATTGAAAATGAAAGCCGTGGCATCGGCAAAGTTTTTATGCCCCAAGGTTTTTGGGAGCAGTTTCGCCAGAGTCCACTGATTGATTTGGTGATGCCTTTCGATCAACGGGTTCAGTTTTTGGTAGAAACTTATGCCCGTTTTGCCGCAGCAGATTTAATGACCTCGTTTTATGCCATTGAGCGCCGTTTGGGTGGACAAAACCTAAAGTTGGCGCTGGCTGCACTACAAGCAGGTGACTTTGCCAGTGCAGCCGCCATTGCATTGCGGTATTATGATAAATCGTACCTACACGCCAATCAAAAATGTAACTTTCATCCGGTTTGGCCGTTTGAAATTGGAAACCAATCACTGCGCGAACGCGCTGAACAATTGATTCTATTTGCCAATGCTCAGCAATTATAAATTGACCCAATACAGCCACGGTGCGGGTTGTGGTTGTAAAATTGCACCCAGTGTGCTGGATAAAATCCTGCATCAGGTTGGTGCCAAAATGCATTTCCCCACCTTGTTAGTCGGCAATGAAGAGCGCGACGATGCTGCCGTGATGGACCT
Source organism: Haliscomenobacter sp. (assembly GCF_965225875.1). Taxonomy (GTDB): domain Bacteria; phylum Bacteroidota; class Bacteroidia; order Chitinophagales; family Saprospiraceae; genus Haliscomenobacter. The sequence goes on from NZ_CBDDBS010000003.1 coordinate 293,959, forward strand.
CGGCGACGGGACTGCCATCATTTCCACGACGGATTTTTTTATGCCCATAGTAGATGACCCGGCAGATTTTGGCCAAATCGCTTCCGTGAATGCCATCAGTGACATCTATGCAATGGGGGGGACTCCCTTGCTGGCCATTGCCATTCTGGGCTGGCCAGTGAATAGCCTACCCCCGGAAGTTGCCAATCAAGTAGTAGAAGGCAGCCGCAAAGCTTGTCAGGAAGCGGGAATCCCCCTGGCAGGAGGGCATAGCATTGACAGCCCGGAGCCCATATTTGGCCTGGCGGTTACAGGGCGGGTTAAATTGGAACATTTGAAACGAAATGGCGGTGCAAGGGAAAAAAGTAAGTTGTTTTTGACCAAACCGCTAGGTGTAGGTATTTTGACAACTGCACAGAAAAAAGGATTATTGCTCGATGAACACGCTCACCTGGCCCGCAACTCGATGTTGCAACTCAATAAGGCGGGTGCTGCTTTTGCCACATTGCCTTATGTTCAAGCAATGACCGATGTAACCGGATTTGGCTTGATGGGGCATCTTTTGGAAATGTGTGAGGCATCAGGGACGAGTGCACGAATTGAATTGTCTAAAGTGCCCTTGCTGGATTCAGATGCCATTGATTATTATTTATACAACAATTGTGTACCAGGTGGGACGAATCGCAATTTTGATAGTTATGGGCACAAAATGGGCCCGCTAACGGATGTACAAAGAAATATTTTATGTGATCCACAAACTTCTGGAGGCCTGCTGCTTGCGGTAGAGCCCAGTCAGGTTCAAGCTTTTTTAAGCTATGCGGCAGGTTTAGGTTTGAGAGAATTGGAGCCCATCGGCGAGATGGTAGTGAGTGTGGGAACTAAACTGGTGGAGGTCTTTTGAAATTAGGGTTAAAAGAACCCTGGGGGGTGGGGATTCTTTTAACCCCAGCATTTACTTCAAGCTGTACATAAACCCTTTGCCTTCAAAAGGTTGCTTGTTCAAAAGGTCGAGCTTATTGCCCAATTTGACCAATGCTTGGTTGAGACGAACTTTCAATTGGGCTTTTCCTTCTTGGACCTTGTCGCGATCGGCTACCAATTGCATTGCGTCCATCAAATCCTCATTCTTTAGTGGTTGTTTGGCATTCCGCAGCATTTCCAGAATTGCTTCTTCCCAACGGTTAAATCCAGGAATACGGCCACGTTTGCCTTTCTCACCATTCACTTTAGCTGCCTTTGCTGGCTTTTCCGCTTTTGGTGCTTTCTCTTTTTTTACCGTCTTTAACGGTGGAAGATTAGGGTCAACTTTGATCTGATCGAGAGGAATTAGGCGGGGACGACCAGGACCCTTTTTTCCAGTTTTTTCTGGATTAGCAGCTTTAGGCTCTTTTGCGATTGCAGGAACTTCAAGTGCTTCTTTTTGTTTAGGAGGCCTTCCTGCTTTGCCATTTTTTTTCTCTTTTGCAGGTTTTACTCCTTCCAGCATCTCTTCCAGTGCTTGAATGTTGGATTTGATCGCTTCAGCCTGAAAGTCAAGTAATCTGAGATCCGTAGAATACCTATCCAGTAGAGTACGTATCTCAATTGTTGTTAAATTCACCAACTTTGCCATTTCTATTTTTGGTTTGAGGGGATAAAGATATTGTTTATATTCAAAATACCAACGAATACTGATAGAGAAAATTGCCTTGAAGCAAATAAATGATCAATTAGGGACAAATTTGGAGGAAATGTAAAGTTATATTAACTAGGCTTAAAAAGCAACGATTATCGAAAAAAAAAATGTTGCTTTAGGGTAATCAAATAAAATAAGTAGAGATAAGATATCACCATGAAACTATATTAACTAGATAGGTAATATCATTTTTTTTTGAAAGGGAATTTAACGTGAGATTCTACTAATGTGTGAATTCTCTAGTAACCAACCGTTTCCTGGGCTTTTTACGTATAAATCCGTGTAACGGAAAGTCAGGGCAATTACCCCTCGGGTTTCTCTTCGCTCAATAATATACATGCCTTTGGTTATAACAATATTATTGCTAGTTATCGGCCTTACTTTTGTATACTTTGTATAATGCTTTTCCTGAATTTGAGTTAGGCTTCTTTTTTTTAAAATCTGTAATAATTGTTGAGTATTTAGCAATTCGCCTTGCGCTGTTGTCATCTCAAATTCTGGGGCCAATAACTGTTTTAATTTTACACTATCAAATTGGACTGTAGCTTCCAGGCGTGTTTTTTCCAAAGCCAAAATCTCTGCAACAACTGGATCATTTTTTTGCTGCTGGGTTATTTTTTTTGCTGGCTCTTTTGTCTCACAGGAAAAAAAACAGAATATTTGTAAAATGAATATAGGAGAAATCATTAAAATTTTCATCCAGCGAAACTTTTTATACAATTCATACGCATACATAAAAATAGCTGGATTTTGCTAGTAGGAAAATAGATGCTTAGTATTTTTCGGCATATTTTAAATTGGCACGCCAAGTAGGTGCTTCGCCATTTTTTGACCAATACTCCAAAATTTCTATTATTTTCTCCCCTGCAAAGTTGAAGAAGGAGGTGATGAAATAACTTTCTGGAGTAGTATTGGAGTAAGCTTTGACGACAGTTACAATAGTTCCTTCTTTTATTTCCGAGAGGATATCAATTTCTTCAATGCGCCAAGGCTGAGGATTTGCCTCGTGTGTTTTTATAAATGCATCCCGAGAACGAAATACTTCACGGCAATTAGGCTCCCATACCACTGCATGTTCATGCATCAGGGTAGCTGCGGCTTTGAAATTAGCTTGGTCGAAATGATCCCAATATTTTCGGACTAATTCTAGTTTTGATAACATTCTGCTTGTGTTTTTTAGTACTTGATGTGCTGCATTGATTTTAATGAGCTACCAAGGCGGCATAAAATTAATGCTATTTGCTGATGAAATATTACTTCGACCTGCTTTTTGTTTTAAGAACGGGTTTGAAATTTTACGTTTATTCCATCCCTTCTTCAAACTCCACATCAAACCAGTCATCCTTGAAGCCGTCAATTTCGCGACGATCTTTTTTGGTGGGGCGACCAGTACCTCGATCGCGAAATTCGGAGCCACTTTTCCCCACAAACCAATCGTTGTACTTGTTGAGTTCCGCCTCGGGTGTAATGTTGTCGTAACAGGTGATGGCGATGGGGGCTGCAACCCGGTTTTTGAGCAATTCCAGTACTTTGAATTGAAAGTTGAAGCCATTTTTTTTCAATTCAATGATTTCTCCACGGCTAATGTTGTAGGATGCTTTGACGGAGACGCCATTGATTTTCACCCGTCCACCTTTGACGGCATCATTGGCCAGGGTACGTGATTTGAACATCCGCACGGTCCAAAGCCATTTATCAATGCGAATTTTATCCATGTGTTATTGTTGCAATGGTGGGTACGCCAGGTCCAGTTTTTCGAGGGTTTCCACCATGGTTTTGGCAATGAGGTAATCGCGATACCAGCGCTGATCAACGGGCACTACCGTCCAGGGAATGCTACTTTGGTTCAGCGCGTCTTCGTAACAACGCATGTATTCGTCCCATTGTTCCCGTTCTTTCCAATCTCCGGCGTTGTGCTTCCAAAATTTTTCAGGATCAGTCAAACGTTGTTTGAGTTCAATTTCCTGTTGTTCTTTGGAAATGTGCAACATAAACTTGAACAGAACAGTATTGTTGTCGTATACCAATAACTCCTCGAAGGCGTTGATGGACTCGATGCGTTTTTTTACCCGATCCTCGTCAATCCATTTGTGCACACGTTGAATGATAATATCCTCATAATGAGAACGATTGAAGAGGTGGATCATGCCTTTTGGCGGAGCATTTTTATGAATACGCCATAAAAAATCGTGGGCAAACTCCTCCTCAGTGGGTTTTTTAAAGCTGATGACACTTAAACTATTGGGGTGGCATTCCTTAAATACATTTTCCGCTGCGCCATCTTTTCCACTTCCATCCATTCCTTGCAGAACCACCAATACGCTGTATTTCTTTTGGGCTGTGAGCATTTTTTGCAATTCACCCAAACGTTCGACATAAGCCCTGGTTTGGTCTTTGGCCTCCGATTTTTCTAAATCAGAGGGAGCATCCGTAGAAATTTTATTCAGCTTGATCATTGAGCAAAGGAATGAAGTGAAAAATTAAGACCTGCTGGAGGCGTTTGCCCCAAGCAGGTCCGTAAAAATAGAAATTACCCCTAATAAACAAACTAATTTTTTGTAAACGCGTAATCGAGGTCTTTTACTTGAGCATGGCAACTATTGCACAAATTGGAGCTATTACGGGTCGTAATTTTGCCGGCACTATCCAGATGAAACCACTCCCAACCATTGTGATTGGAGTTGTAAGTGCCACCGCGTTTAACCATGGCTACAATACCGTACCCACCCTGGACTTCTTTGACTAAAATGGTACCGTTTGGATATTGCCCATTTTTGCTGCGAGTGGCATCAGCTTGTTTGATCCAAATGGTTCTGGCTGCATCGGTATGGGCTCGGCCGTCCTCAGATAGCGCTTTATTCAGTTGTTTGACTACAGTCCAATTGCGGAAATTTGCAAAATCGGCATCCGTGGCCACGTATTCCACTTGTGGGGTAGGGTTGGGGTCATCGACGACCTTTTCGCTCTCACAAGCACTCAGGACGAGGATGGCACCAAAAATCAAAAGGGCATAAATAGAAATGGATTTGGTCATGATTGATTAGGTTTTACTGCAAAAAAACAGTAAAACCTCTTAGCAGAAAGTCGGCACAAAGACGCTTTGGACGGAGCCATTGTCGCCTGAAATACTTTTAAACTTTCATTCTGGCCCGTTTCACCAGATAGGTCTGCAGGATATTTCTGAAACCCTGGTGGATGTCCGCTTCAACGAAATCAATTTGATACTGCAGGCAGCGCATCTTGAGTTCGTCCATGAATTTGGTCATTTGTTCCAGGTAATGTTTTTTGATTTGATTGGTTTGCAGGCGCAATTTTTCACCCGTTTCCATGTCAATAAACAGGTAAGGACGGTTTTCAAATTCGAACTGGATTTCTTTGGATTTGTCCACCGTATGGAAAAGTACAACCTCGTGTTTGTTGTGCTTGAGGTGTTGCAAGGCGGAAAACAGCGTTTCCATTTCCGCGTGGTGCTCGAACATGTCACTAAAAATCACGACTAAGGAGCGCTTGTGGATAGAATCAGCGATTTGATGCAAGGCATCAGCAGCAGCAGTCGTTTTGTTGCGTTCGGGGTTGTTAAGCAACTTATCGAGGTGCGACAACAACAAGCGGTAATGGGTAGTACTGGATTTACAGTGGGTATGGATATTTACATCGCTGTCAAAAAGGGTGAGACCAAAAGCGTCGCGTTGTCTTTGCAACAAATTCATCAGTGCGGCAGCTGCCAGCGCCGAAAAATTCAATTTGTTGACATAGGGTTTTTGGCCAGTATCTTCCGGAAAATACATCGACGAGGAGCCATCAATTACGATTTGACAACGCAGGTTGGTTTCTTCCTCAAAACGTTTGGAAAACATTTTATCGGTACGGGCGTACACTTTCCAATCGATATTGCGGGTACTTTCGCCCTGGTTGTAGAGCCGGTGTTCCGCAAACTCTACTGAAAAACCGTGGAAAGGGCTTTTGTGCAAACCAATGATGAAGCCTTCCACTACCTGTTGGGCCAGCAACTCAAGGTTGCCCAAATCACGTACTTCGTAATTGTCGAGTAATTTCATGGTAGATTTTAATAAAAAACGCAGAAAAGCCTTTAGTGTTTTGAGGCACTAAAGGCTTTAAAGAAAAGCATTATTTGCGGTATATTAAAAGATGCTGGATTTTTTTTGTTTAAACCACTCCAAAAAGCGATTTAACCTGAAACATCCGCCATACTTATGCTACAACCGGAGCCAATGCGGCATCGAGTTTGTTTGCCAAAACCTGTTTGGTAGTCAAACCGACGTGTTGGTGAATTACCTGGCCATCCTTGAGGATCAGCAGGGTTGGAATGCTACGAATGCCATACTTCATCGCCACTTCTGGGTTGTTGTCGACATCCAATTTGCCTACCAACGCTTTATCTTTATAAGCATCATACAACTCTTCGATGGTTGGAGCAATAGCACGACAAGGTCCGCACCAGGTAGCCCAAAAGTCAACCAATACTACGCCTTCCGAGGCCTTTTCAGTGAAGTTTGAATCCGTGAATTCGAATGCCATGTTGTGACAGTTTATTGATTTAAAATTTATTTCGTTTGATAACAGTTCAGACGTTGATTCGGTTCCAAAGATACTCAATTGGCTTGACTTAATGTCCGCATATCGACAAGTGTAAATGTTTTATCTTTGAAAAATTTTAGTGCCAAAAGGTGGTTGCTTTTGTAAAATGTAGAAAATGAGGAACTTGAAGTGGAATTTGTTTTGGATGATTGCGGGTGTATTTGCCTTGCTGCTCAAAACTTTTTTAGGCAATGGTTCGAAATGGGTTGAACTGTGGTACAGTCGTGGATTCTTTATTGGCGTAAGGTATTTCTTTGATTTACTGTCTTGGATACCTTTTCCACTGATGTATTTGTTTTGGGGGATAGTCCTTTGGGCGGCATGGAGGAAAGTGCAAAGCTGGCGTAAAGCTGGTTTTAAAATCGGTCAATTTATCCTTGGAACTTTCTCTTTTATAGGGGCGCTACTGTTTTTTTTCTTTGTACTCTGGGGCTTCAATTACGGCCGCTTACCCATTGAGCAACAACTTGGCTTGAGGTTAAAACCCTTGAGCAAAACCGAGCTGGGGGAAGCATTTAAAAAAGAAACGAGCAATTTGATAGCTCTCCGGGCCAAAATTCCCCAAGCCCAAAACCGAGCGCTGCGCCGCTCAGATTTCCCGGTAAAACTGGAAAATACCTTGCGCGAAGGATTGGAAGCCTGGTTGGCTGCGCACCAATTTCCTACGGCAGGTAAGGTGAGGGGGCGTTTGTTGTACCCTCCTGGAGTGTTTTTGCGCTTCAGTACCGCTGGCCTTTATTTCCCGTACACGGGGGAGGGTCATGTAGATCCCGGCTTACACCCCCTGCAATGGCCTTACACCATAACCCATGAGATGGGGCATGGCTATGGTTTTGGTGATGAGGGGACCTGCAATTTTTTGGCACTCATAGCTTGTGATGGGTCCAAAAATCTGGCAATTCGATATTCCGGCCGTTTGAACTACTGGCGCACTCTCGCCGCACAATACCGTCGTTACGACCCAGATGCTTTTGGCCTCACCAGGGATCAGCTTCCCCTAGCCATTCAATACGATTTGGATGCGGTCAATGAAGCCATGTTGCGCTTCCCGGACTTGATTCCTAACCTACAGCCACGCATTTACAATGCCTACCTTAAAAGCCAGGGTATTGCGGAGGGCGTTTTGAATTATGACCGGGTGGTGATGCTGGTGGAGGCGTATGGGAAAGTGAAAAGTGAAAAGTGAAAAGTTAATGGTGATGAGTGAGAAGTGATGAATGATGAATTGCTGCCGCAGCGAGATTGTCAAAGTTACTGCGGAAGCAATTCATCATTCATCACTTCTCACTTATTTACCCCCCCGCCTTTTTCGTCTGCGTATACCCTTTTTCCAATAACAACTGCACTACCCGGTCGCGGTGATCGCCCTGGACGATGATTTCTCCATCTTTGGCAGAGCCACCTACACCACATTTGGTTTTGAGGTACTTGCCGAGCTCCTCGAGGGCCGACTGGGGCCCAGAGAATCCCGTGATCAAGGTGACCTCTTTGCCACCCCGTTGTTTGCGGTCGATAAAAACGCGCAATTTTTGCTGGTTCGCAGGGGCTTCTGTAGCTTCTTCCTCTTCTTCGTATTCGTATTTGAAGTCAGGGTCAGTGGAGAAGACTACACCGATTCGGCCTTTGTTGTCCTTGTTGTCTTTTTTGCCCATGAGACAAATTTTTTAAAGTGAAAAGTGAAAAGCAAATAGTGAAAAGCGGCTACCCCATTTGAGTTTCATTGCTTCACTTTTCGCTTTTCACTTTTCAAGTATTGAATGATTGCATCAAATTGATCAGGAGAAAAAGTTTTCCAAAACCCATCTCGACGCATCCAGGTGCCCTGGCGTTTGGCGTAGCGACGGCTGTTGCGTTTGATGAGTTCAATGGCTTCTTCGCGGTTTATGTCGCCTGCAAAATAATCAAACAACTCTTGATAGCCTACAGTTTGCAAGGCATTCAAATGGCGCTGAGCATACAGGCTGCGTGCCTCTGCCTCCAAACCCGCATTGAGCATTTGATCAACTCGCTGATTGATTCGTTGATACAACTCCTCGCGAGGCAGTTCCAACCAAAGGTAAATCGGCTTGAAAAAACGAGGTTCGGCCTGTTGGGTGCGGAAGCTGGAAAAGGGAAGACCCGATGCCCGATAGACCGAAATAGCCCGAATCAAGCGTTGGGGATTGGCGCGGTCTACTTGTTCAAAATAAACAGGGTCTACTTGTTCCAACTCCTGTTGCAAAGCAGCAATTCCTTCATTTTGATACAATTTTTCTACCTCGGCACGAATGAGATCTGGAACCTCCGGAAACTCGTCCAGGCCTTCGCACAAGGCTTTGATGTACAAACTTGAGCCACCAGCGAGGATCACAACCTGATGTTTCTGGTACAAACGAGCCAATAAAGCCAGGGCATCCCGTTCAAAATCGCCAACACTGTAGGTCTGCTCGACCGAAAGACTATTGATAAAATGGTGGGGTACTGCCTGCAATTCTTCCGGACTAGCTTTGGCCGTACCAATTGACATTTCCTGAAAAAACTGCCTGCTGTCTGCAGAAAGTATCTCCGTTTGAAAATATTGAGCCAAACGAATGGCCATAGCCGTTTTGCCGCTGCCAGTAGGTCCACCTACCACGATGAGGTATTTTGGTTCCGAAAAAATGTGCTTTGGCTCCACCGTGCTTGACTTTGAGGATGCAAGTTGGAAAAGTTTCCTCATTTTCAAAAATCAAAACTATTTCATAGCTGTTCTTTAACTTTGCCCAAAACCTGATCGCAGATGTTTTATTACCTGGTGCGTCCATTAGCCCGTTTGGGAACCTACCTGTTTTTCCAGAAGATCTACTTTGCCAACGAGAACCGGATTCCTCGGGATAAACCGGTTATTCTGGCCATCAATCATCCCACGGGATTTATGGAACCCATCATCATGGCGGTATTGTTGAAAAAACCACTACATTTTTTGGTAAGAGGTGATTTTTTTTCAAAAAAAATCTACGGTGCTTTGCTGCGGGCACTTCACATGATTCCAATTTTCCGCATGCGGGATAACACGGGATTTAGTGGGGTGAAAAGTAATTTCTCCACTTTTGAAGCTTGTTACGCAGGTCTTAAATCTGGAAAAATCATCATGATTTTTCCAGAAGGCCGCACCGTACTCGAAAAACGGCTGCGCCCCTTGCAGCGGGGCTTGGTGCGCATTGCATTTGGAACGCTGGAGCGATACCCTGAGTTGGAAGATCTCTATATTGTACCAGTTGGAGTCAATTTCACCGATGGAGAAAGGCCCAGAGGTAAGGTAATGATCAATTTTGGAGAACCCCTTTCAGCCCGCTCTTTTTACCGGAACGGTGCTGCTGTGGAAGGTGATCAACTGTTGGAAGCATTGGCCCAGGCGATGGCGAAAAACATCATTATTGTAGAAGATCCTGCCGATGATGGTTTGGTTGAACAATTATTGATCCTGGATCGCAGTGAACGCAAAGAGAAACTTTTTCCAATGGTCGAAGACGCTACTGATTGTTTGTGGCGGGAGAAAAACATTGCTGATCGCATCAATTCAATGGAATCTGGAGAAAAAACGACGCTCAAAACCCAGACTGAAACCTATTTTAAAGCACTAAAAGCTGCCCAAACGAATGATAAAGCGGTTGCAAAATCTGGCTACACTCAATTTGGTATAGGTTCATTGCTGGGGCTGATTCCAGCATATTTGGGGTATGTTTTTGGGTTTTTACCTGCACAACTGGCTTATTACATCAAACACAAACAAGTACGCCGGCTGGAATACAAAATGCCAGTTTGGGCTTGTGCTAGTTGGGGTGCTTTTTTGGTCTACTATCTTTTTTGGCTAGTGCTTGCAGCTACTACTGGGCAGTGGCTGATCCTGCTTGGCTCAGTTTTGCTAGGTGGGTTGGGCTGGTTTGCCTTGTATTATTTTGAACACCTCGTGCAATGGCGCAACGAACAAAAGTTTAAAGGCCTTGAGGAGAAACTTCAACAACAATTGCAAGACCAGCGCCAGCATTTATTGCCATTCATTCAAAACAATTGATCCCAATGGATGCGTTGCGATAAGTGAACGAATCGAATTGATGCTCCAGATAAAGACCTGGCTCTTTTCCGGATCGTAGTAATAAGCGTTGCTGCTACTACCTGGAATCGGTCCTTTAACAATACCAATTAGCTTTCCTTGCTTATTGACTACCGGGCTACCTGCATGACTTTCTACGAGATGCGCATTGCTCAACCAATAAGCAGAATCAACACTGGAGGCCCGCAAATGGGTTCCATAACTCAAGCGCAAACTATGATCCGCTTCAGGATAAGCTGGATAATTAGGAAGGATTTCACTCATGGCTCGGGCCAATTCATTAGCTTTTTGAAAAGCAATTTGCCGGGCTTTTTCCATTTTGGGTACCACTTTCTCAGCGTAAAAATGCAGCATACTGTCTACCAACTGTACTGCCGGGTCGGTAGCGATATGGTCGATGTTTTCTAAAAAATCCTGGTTCAATAGGCCTGCAATTGCTTCGGGTTGGCCAAATTTACTTTGAATCAATAAGGTTTCGCTCAGTTTGGCATAATCCTTTTGAGCATAGATGGCCTGCCGGATGGCGTAGGGTGAAAGATGTTCGGCGGGTAGTTGCGTAAAATACCTTTGAAGCAACTCCGGTAACAAGAGTTCATTTTCGGTGGCGGGCAAACGTTTAAAAACTTCCGGGAAATACTGACTTTCCTGATAAGTAGGCAATCGATGTGTCGAAGTGCCCATCCGTCCACGCCACATGGTGAACAAACGTACCGCTTCGAAAAAACTACAAGGACTATAAATGATCCCCTTGGTATAGACTTGTGCAGGTGCATAGCGCTGCAACTCTAAAAAAGCCTTTCTGCAAGAATCCAGAACTGGACCATAACGCGTTTTAAGCTGAGGGTTGCTGCTCAACTGGTGTCTGAATTCGGCATCCCACAAAGCACGTTTAGGTAGGCTTTGTTCCAAGGGGCTGATGGCTTCATAACGCCGAAAGACCCCATCTTCGGTAATAAAGGGTGGGCGGGTTAAATAAGCCCCCAAAGCGCGATCCAAATCCTGATGGCATTTGCTCAAGGAAAGTGCGTATTGCAATTCAAAACTCGGGCGGTGAATAGAAGAACTCTGAGGATAACCCAACACCAAATGTGGTTCGTCTGATGGTTCGGCCTGCTCCCTTGGAATAAAAGTCAGGTAACTTAAAAGATCTTTATTTTGCAGTGGATTGTCCTCGAAGCGGAGCAAGACAGCGACCAGGGTTTCTATTTCTCCCGTTGGAGGAAAACGGACGACTCCAATGATTTCGGCATTACTCAATAATTGATATACCTGCTTGTACCATTTTTGCCCTGTTGCATCGACAGAACGGGAATATTCGTTCAACGAAAAGTGGGATTCAAAGCTTGGGCGATCAGGCTTGGGGATGGAGTCCGATTGTAAAAAAACTTCCGGAAGCCCATTTAAAAAAATCGCCTCCCCAGGCTTGGCCAGCCAAACTCCATTTTTCATGAGTGACCATATGCTATCTGGTATCAAATAAGTAGGCAAAACCCCTAATGCGAGGTTTTGGTCATTAACAAAAACGGCATTTCCTTCTGGTAGATGTATAACCGCTTCTGCCAATCCGCGATGCTCTGCCGGGCGGATGTTTTGGGCTGAAAAAGGCAAACCAACTACCGCCAACTTTGGCTGAAGTAACGCCAATTGGTCGATGCTCCAGAAGCCTTCCTGTGCGTTTGAAATGATCGAAATGGCCAATAGTAAAATGAGAGAGAAAAAATCCTTCATGTTTTGCTGCGCTAGATAGGATAACAACGCAATTTTTAGATTTTTCGCCAAAGCAGAAGTATAAAAATAAAAAAAGCCAGCTCAATGAAGAACTGGCTTTGTGCCGAAGAAGGGACTCGAACCCCCACGCCCGAAGGCACACGCACCTGAAACGTGCGCGTCTACCAATTTCGCCACTTCGGCATGGTACCGGAGGCGGGACTCGAACCCGCACACTGTTGCCAATACTGGATTTTGAATCCAGCGCGTCTACCAATTCCGCCACTCCGGCCTCCTATCAAGATTATGCAAAAGATCGGTATCTCTTGCTTTGCCCGCCTTTTTTCATCAGCGGTGCGCAAATGTAGAAAGGTTTTCTTTTATGCGCAATAGGTAGCGTTTTTTTAAGTAAAAATTTTTGATCTGATTTAGTTCCTCAGGGCCTGATTTTTCTTCAGAATAACCTTGAATGAGGCCTTCAATCGTGTCAAAAAGTTCCTTTTCGGCGCTTTCAACTTCCTGTTTTACAGCGTCAAAAACCGCCTGGTCGAAATCAAATTCCAGTTCCATCAACTGCTCGTTGATGTCCATCATTTCGAGTAAAAAATTTTTTGGAATTTCGTTCTGACCTTCCACCAAAAGTCCTTTTTCTTCCAAAATGTACCTCATCCTTTGATCAAAATCGCTCAAAGTGCGATAAGCTTCGTTGTTGAGACTGGACAATTGGAGGATCTCCGCTTGTTTGGCATCCGATTCCAGCGTGTAAAAATCTGGGTGGTACTTTTTGCTGTTGCTCAAGTAGCGTTTGCGCAAGTCAGACTCGTCGAGTACGAAACGGACGGGGAGATCGAAGAATTGAAAGAAACGCATGAGGGAATTTGAAAGGGTTTAGGGAAGTTGAGGGAGGTTGATAAGGTTGAGGCTACCACAGCCACTTGGACTTATCCTTGCCTAAGCCGCTGCGGTAGCCTCAACCTTCTCAACCTCCCTCAACCTCCCTAAACTTTATTTAAATATTCTGAAAATATCCAAGCCATTCGCAAACAACACCAAACCGATTACGATGACGAAGCCCACGATTGTGGCGTACTCCATAAATTTATCGCTGGGTTTGCGGCCAGAAACGATTTCGAAGAGCAGGAACATCACATGTCCACCGTCGAGGGCCGGAATGGGCAGGAGGTTCATAAAGGCCAGGATAAGCGATAGAACCGCCGTCATGCGCCAGAAACGTTCCCAATCCCAGATGTCTCCAAACATGGTGGCAATGGAGGCAAAGCCACCTAAACTTTCAGAGGCCTTGATTTTTCCACGGAACATCTGGCCAAAGGCTTTCATTTGATCGCCCAAAAAGCTGACACCTTTTTGTACGCCCATCGGCATGGCTTGAGCCAGGCTGTATTCTTTACGCTCTACCTTGAAGTAATAAGCCGGTTCGTACGACTGAACGCCGATTTTACCTTCGGCAGTGGTAGTCAGCGGAACATTCAGGGTATCCTTGCTACGGATCACTTTTAGCTCAATCTTCTTGCTTTTTAAAGGCAACACCATTTGAGAAAACTCGTGGTAGTAAGGCGTAGACTTGCCATTTACCCCAATCACCTGGTCTTTTTCCTGCAATCCTGCTTTTTCAGCTGGAGTTTTAGGTGCAACTTTACCGATCACAAAAGGCATCCGTACGGTGTACAAGCCCTCATCTTTACTTTCGTAGCTCGACAAAATTTGGACAAACTTGGGATCGATAGGCAAGGTCATTTTTTGACCTTCACGCTCAATCTCCAGATTTTTGGCGTTGTTGATTACGATTTCGCGACGCACCTGATTGTCACCAAACTCGGTCAAAGCTTTACCGTTGATACCCAAAACGTTGTCACCATCCTTCAAACCCATGTCTTTACCTAGCTTACTCACAGCAATTCCGTATTTGGCATTTTGAGTAGGCAGATACACTTCACCCCAGGTCCAGAGTACCATCCCGTAAAGGAAAAAGCCCAGGATAAAATTGACCGTAACGCCGCCCAACATGATGATCAGGCGCTGCCAAGCTGGTTTGGAGCGAAATTCCCAGGGTTGAGGAGGCCCGGCCATCTGTTCACGATCCATACTTTCGTCGATCATGCCCGAGATTTTGACGTAGCCACCCAAGGGTAGCCAGCCAATGCCGTATTCAGTCTCGCCTTTTTTTATTTTGAAGAGGGAAAACCAAGGATCAAAGAAGAGGTAGAATTTTTCGACGCGGGTTTTGAACCAGCGTGCTGGAAAAAAATGCCCCATTTCGTGCAACACTATCAAAATGGACAGGCTCAAAAATAATTGACCCGCCATAATCAAATACCCCATAATTGTTTTTTGATTTTATTTTCGCAGTTGTTTAACATTGTGGGGGAAGTTAAGGTTTGCCCCATTTGGGCAAATGTAAGAAAAAATAGACTTGTGAAGCCTCTACGGGTTGGAGCAAGTCTTATATTTGGACGAAATGCCCAAATTTTTCGAACTAGGCCCAATGCCCAAGCGCCCTTGTATTCATTAGTCTGTCAAGTTTAACTTTTATTTCGCCGTATGAACATTTTTTTTGCTTCGAATATTGTAGGAGACTTATTGGAGTTTGATGAGGAAGAAATTCGCCATCTGCTAGTGCTGCGCTATAGTCGCCTGGATCAAATTCAGGTGGTGGATGGCAAGGGCAATTGGTATGTTGCCGAATTGGTAGACTTGGGTAAAAAACGGGCTGTGGCTAAAGTGATTGAACGTACTTCTAGTTCCCAGCGCAAGCCCTATCACCTCCACCTCGCCATCGCGCCGACCAAAAACATAGATCGGCTGGAATGGTTTTTGGAGAAAGCTACGGAAATTGGCGTGGATGAAATTACGCCCATCCTTTGCCGGAATTCAGAGCGCACCCAGGTACGACTGGATCGTTTGGAAAAAATCCTACTTTCGGCGATGAAGCAGTCGCTCAAAGTTTTTTTACCGAAATTAAACCCTTTGACCCCGCTCAAAACGTTTATACAGGAGCAGGAAAATTTTGCCGGGCAAAAATGTATTGCTTGGATCAGCGACCCGCCTGGAAAATTGTTGCAACAAACGTATATTCCAGCGCAAAACGTGATCGTTGTTATTGGTCCGGAAGGTGATTTTTCCCCCGACGAAATTGAATTGGCGCAGCAGCACAATTTTGTACCTGTAAGTTTGGGACAAAGTCGACTGCGCACCGAAACTGCGGGTGTGGTGGCGGTCCATACGATTGAATTGATGAATGGCTATTTGCCCTAAATAATCCATTATGTTCCTATTGATCTTGTTGTTGAGTCTTTTTACACCAGGCCAAACTGGCCCCGGTCCGGCAGGTATGAAACTGGCATTGTTGAAGTACAATGGTGGCGGCGACTGGTATGCCAACCCTACTTCGTTGCCCAATCTGGCGCGTTTTTGCAATCAGAATCTGGGAACCGCTCTGGACATCGAATACGCTACGGTGGAAGTGGGTAGCCCTGAATTGTTCAATTTCCCCTTCCTCCATATGACCGGGCACGGCAACGTGGTTTTTTCCGACATGGAGGCACAGAACCTGCGACAATACCTGCTCGCTGGCGGCTTTTTGCACATTGACGACAACTATGGGATGGATCCTTTTGTGCGGGTGGCAATGAAAAAGGTGTTTCCTGAACTGGAGTTCACTGAGTTGCCTTTCAACCACGAAATTTACCGCCAGAAGTACGCCTTCGCCGGAGGCTTACCCAAAATCCACAAGCACGACGATAAACCCGCACAAGGTTTTGGCCTCACCTGGCAGGGGCGCTTAATTTGCTTTTATTCCTTTGAATGCGACTTGGGTGACGGCTGGGAAGATCAGGATGTACACAATGATACCCCGGAAGCACGTGCCAATGCCCTGAAAATGGGTGCGAATTTGGTGCAGTATGTGTTTCAGCAGTAGGAGAGGATTAGGATGCAAAAACATTGCATCCTAATCTCTAATTATCCTTTATCCGGTTGCAGGCTGTTTCCGGGCAATTTTTTTAATCAAAATAATCGAAAGCCAAATTAAACCACCCCAACCTGCAATCAATAAAGCATAAGCCAGACCTTCCTGACCCGAGCAGGCAATTCCACACGCCAGGGCGGTAATGATGTAGCCTAAAACCAAGGCCCCAAGAATGGTCAAAGCAATCAACCAGCCTTTTTTGCCTCCCGCAGCACTATTGCCCGCTGCTTTTTGTTCTGATTTATAAGTTTTGATGGCTGTTTTCAACTCCTGAAAAGAAGCTTTAAGATCCGTGATTTTATGCTTTTTGGCTGTTTTTTCATCTAACCCGATTGGTTTTAGGTGCTGGGCGATTAAAACGCTATTTACAGTTGTTTGCTTGCTGCTGTCTTCAATGTTGGAGTTCAACCACACATTCAAACCTGTAACAATGACCAAGGCATAACTGGTGCTCAGCATAAAATCATGGGATTTTTGGCGGAGGTACGAAAATTTGAACCAGCCTTGGGTATTTCCTTTTTGAGGGTAAAAAAAGTAGGCGAGGAAAAAACTATTGGCCAAAAGAACTGGCAGCCAGTCTGGCACTGCAATATCTGCAAAATAGGTCAAAAATCCACAGGTCAATGCGCCAAAGGCGATACAAACATGGGCCAACACGAGGATGAGCCTGGCCTGACGTGGATGGGTTTTAGCCCATCTTGATAAGTTTTTCATAGCAGAGTGGTTTTGGACATTAGGTGAATAATCCTGTGAATTTATCAGTTTTTTCTTTATCGTTGCAAGGAATTGCCTACGGCCTACAAACGATCATGCCAATGAAAAACATTCTTTATCCGCTCACCTTCGGTTTGTGTTTTCTTCTTAGCCCTTTGTTTTCACCCAATTTATCCGCTCAAAACCTCCAATGGTGGAAACCAGCTGACGCTGCTTTCCCCGTCATCGATGGCCGAGCCTGGTCCGCTGAACTAAAAGATACCCTGCAACGCCTACCTGGCCGTGCCAAAAGCCTGGTTCGACCAGCCGTTTGGGGCTTGTCTCAACAGCCTGCTGGTCTTTTCCTGCGTTTTTTCAGCAATGCTACTCAAATCAAGGTTCGGTATCAAATTGCTGGCAGCCCCGGGATGCCACACATGCCTGCAACAGGGGTGAGTGGAGTAGACCTTTATGCCATTGATAGCGATGGGACCTGGCATTTCTGCACAGGTAAGTACAGTTTTAAAGATACCGTAGAATACAATTTTGACAAACTGAGCCCATCGGACAAATACCACCAATTGGGACGTGAGTTCCGCCTGTATTTGCCTCTGTACAAAGCCATTTCTGGGTTGGAAATTGGAGTGGCTGAGGGCAGCAAGTTTACTCCCTTACCACTGATGCAGGAGAAACCCATCGTGGTCTATGGTACCTCCATCGCCCAGGGCGCCTGTGCTTCGCGCCCGGGAATGGCCTGGACCAATATTTTATCACGCAAACTGGATCGCCCGGTGATCAATCTGGGGTTTTCTGGCAATGGTCGCCTGGAGCCTGAATTGATTGATTTGATCAATGAAATTGACGCCAGGGTAATTGTGCTGGATTGTTTGCCAAACATGACCACTGAACGTTTTACTCAGCCGGAATTGCAAACACGCATCATTGAATCGGTCAAAAGTATTCGGGCAAAACATCCTACCACGCCCATCCTGTTGACCGAACATGCAGGATATTCAGAAGGATTTATGGTGCCTACTCGCCAAAACTTTTACCAGGAGGCCAATCAGAGTTTACAAACAGCGGTAGATCAGCTGAGGTTTCAAGAGGTTAAAGGCCTGTACACCCTGACTTTCAGTGAAATCAAATTTGATTTGGACGCAACCGTGGATGGCACCCACCCCAATGATTACGGTATGATGGTACAAGCCCAGGCCTACGAAAAAAAGCTGCGCTTGATCCTGCAAGAACCTAGTGGAAGTCTGGTTACCCAAATCCCGGTGCGCCAAAGCCGGGAACCCGGTAGCTACAATTGGGAAGAACGGCACAATGCTGTTAAAGCCTTACACGCGACTGAACCAAGTAAAATCCTCTTCATCGGCAATTCCATTACCCACAACTGGGGCGGGAAACCCCTGAATAACCGCATTAAAGGGGCAGATTCCTGGGCACAATACCTGGAACCACTCCAGGTCCGCAACCTGGGTTTTGGTTGGGATCGCATCGAAAATGTACTTTGGCGGGTATATCACGACGAACTGGCGGGCATCCAACCTGAAAAAATTGTACTCAACATCGGGACCAACAACCTTTTGATCAATACGGATGAAGAAATTGTGGCGGGCCTGGCCTTTTTGCTGGAAGCCATCAAAACGCGCCAACCGAAGGCAAAAATTTATGTGCTTGGCCTTTACCCCCGCCGGGAACAAGAAACCCGAATTCAGCAATTGAATGCCAAGATTCAACTGATGACCAAAAAACAGGCGGTGAATTATGCCAATATCGGCACCGTACTTTTGCAGCCTACTGGCAAAATTGATGAAAAACTCTTTTCGGATGGCCTTCACCCCAATGCCGAAGGGTACCAACGTTTGGGTAAAACATTGCTGACCGTGCTTAATCCTCCCAAGAAATGAGATTTTTGATTTTATGCTTCGCCTACTTGCTGGCCAATTGCCTCTTGAGTCAGCCCAACACCGAGACGGTCGTTTTCCAAAATGGTGACGATGGTTACAAATGCTATCGAATCCCTGCTATTGTCAAAGCACCCAATGGTGATTTGCTCGCCTTTGCTGAAGCCCGCCGCAACTCTTGCAGCGATCACGGCGACGTACGCATCGTGCTCAAACGCAGTACTGACAATGGCCAAACCTGGACCAACTTTCAAACCGTAGCCGAAAATGGCGACCTGCAAGCTGGTAACCCAGCGCCTGTTTTTGACCTTAGCGACAAACGTTTCCCCCAGGGCCGCCTCTTTTTGTTCTACAACACTGGCACAGGCTCCGAGGCCGAAGTGCGTGAAGGCAAGGCCATGCGTGATGTATGGTACAAAACCAGCACGGATGCGGGCCAAAGCTGGTCGGCACCCGTCAATATCACCCGTTTTGTGTCTAAACCCAAACAGCCGCAGATTCATCCTGCTTACAATTTTAAAGAGGACTGGCGGCATTATGCCAATACCCCTGGGCATGCTTTGCAATTGAGCGCTGGCCCTTATCGCGGTCGGATTTTTGTGGCGGCCAATCATTCTGCTGGACCACCTCAAAACCAGGGTAAAGACTATTGGGCCCACGCCTTTTACTCCGATGATCATGGCAAAACCTGGAAACTCATGCCCAATGTAGCCTATGCTGGCAGCAATGAAAGCACCGCTGCCGAATTGTCAAATGGCGGAATTTTGTTGAACTGCCGCAATCAATCCGGGGATACCAAACACCGCATCATGGCCAGCAGTAAAAGTGGGGGTGCCAAATGGGACTCGGTCTATGTGGAACGCCAATTACCCGACCCGGTTTGTGAAGGAAGTATGCTCAATTATACCACCAAATCGGGCCAGAAATGGCTGTTTTTTAGCAATTTGGAGCATCAGAACAAGCGAGAAAACCTGGTGCTCAAGGTTAGCATGGACGAGGGGCAAAGCTGGTACAAGGCCAAAACCATTTACACAGGCGCTTCTGCTTACTCGGATCTAGTCATTCAACAAGATCAAAACATCGGAGTCCTGTATGAAAAGGACGGTTATGCCAAAATCGTTTACGCTCACATTCAGGTAGAAAGCCTTTTTGACTTACACCAGGTTACCCAAACCGACCTTTGGAAGGGCTTCGAGCGGGTTCATTTTCAATTGGATCAGCAGCGAGCCTATTACGTAAAACCAAAACAGGCACTGCCTGGGAATCCCTGGGTTTGGCGGGCTTCATTTCCAGATTGGCATACCGAAATGGATAGTTTGTTACTGGTTAGAGGGTTTCATGTCGTCTTTGTACATGTAGATGATCAATACGGCAGCCCGGCAGCCATGCAGGCCTGGGATAAGGTGTACAATCATTTGGTGGATAAACTGAATTTTGCCCCCAAAGTTGCCCTCGAAGCCGTCAGCCGCGGTGGGCTTTACGCCTATGCCTGGGCCAAACGCAACCCGGATAAGGTGAGTTGCATCTATGCCGAAGGCCCGGTTTGTGACATCAAAAGTTGGCCTGGCGGCAAAGGAAAGGGGGTAGGGGACCCCAAGAGTTGGACGCAATTGTTGGAAGTGTTTAAGCTGAGCGAAGCAGAAGCTCTTGCTTTTAAGGACAATCCCGTCGATAATCTGGAAGGGTTGGCGTCGTTCAAAGTGCCCATTTTGCACGTCATTTCCAATAGCGACAAAATTGTGCCTTCGGATGAAAACACTTACCCCCTGGTACAAAAATACACCGCCCTGGGAGGCCCGGCCACCATTTACCCGGTAACAGCCGGCCCCCAAACCCTGGAAGGTCATCATTACCCCATCCAACGCGCGGCAGAGTGGGCCGATTTCATCATGGCCAACACCTACCCAGTCAAAAAGCCCTTGCCCAATCGGGATTATTTCCAGACCCGCAATGCACTGGCAAATTTTCAAAGGGTAATTGCCCGGGATAAAAAGGCAACCGTAGCTTTTTTAGGCGGCTCAATCACCTTCAACAAGGGCTGGCGAGACAAAACTTCTGCCTATTTGCAAGAACGTTTCCCCGAGGTGCACTTCACCTTTATCGCGGCGGGTATTCCTTCCTTGGGCAGTGTGCCGCATGCTTTTCGGGTACAACAAGATATCCTGGACAAGGGCAATGTTGACCTTCTGTTTGTAGAAGCAGCCGTTAACGACCGGGGCAATGGGACCGATAGCCTGACCCAAATCCGAGCGTTGGAAGGCATCATTCGCCACGCCAAACGCAGCAATCCTCAAATGGACATTGTCTTGATGGCTTTTGCCGACCCCATCAACATTCAACAATACGAGCAGGGGAAAATACCACTGGAGGTCAAAAACCAGGAGTTATTGGCGGGGCATTACAATTTGCCTTCCATCAACATGTCCAAATTGGTACGAGATAAAATTGCGGCCAAAGAATTTAGCTGGGAGTATGATTTTAAGGATTTGCATCCTTCGCCCTTTGGGCAAGAGTTGTATTATTCGGCGATCAAAAGTTTATTCACCACTTGTTTCCAACAGCCTCAAACGGCAGCATCTGCCTTTCCACCTGCTTTAAACAAAGGCAGCTTTGAACAGGGAAAATACCTGGGGATTGAAAATGCCCAGTTGGACAACAATTGGAAAATTGATCCCAATTGGACACCCACGGATGGTTTGCCTACGCGGGATGGTTTTGTCAAGCGACCTATGTTAATTGCTACCACAGCAGGGAGCCAGTTCAGCCTGCCTTTTAGCGGGACGGCCATCGGGATTGCCATCGTATCTGGTGGGGATGCGGGCATGCTGGAGTACTCTATTGATGGAAAACCTTACGCCAAGTTGGATTTGTATACTCGTTGGAGTGGGCAACTTCATTTGCCCTGGTATCTGGTACTGGGGGCTGATTTGAAGCCTGGAAAACATACTTTGAATTTGAAAATTAGTGGGGATAAAAATGCCAACAGCAAGGGAACTGCCTGTCGAATTGTGTATTTTTTGCTGAATGAGTAGCAGTCAAATAAAACCAAAAAAACCAATGAAAAAGAGCTTTCTCCTAATATTCCTGTTGTTCAACAGCTTTATCGCTTTTTCTAAACAACCCAATATCATTATCTTCTTTGTGGATGATATGGGCTGGCAAGATTGTTCCCTTCCTTTTCACAATCAAAAAACCAAGTGGAACGAAATTTACCACACCCCCAATCTGGAAAAACTGGCCGCTGAGGGCATGAAATTCACCCATGCCTACGCAGCCCCCGTTTGTTCACCCTCCCGAGTGAGTTTGATGACCGGCATGAACGCCATTCGGCACAAGGTGACGAACTGGACTTTGTGGAAAAATCAAAGTACCGATGGAAAGTCAGACCGTCTGATTCCGCCAACTTGGAATCTCAATGGCATTAGTCCGGTTGCCGGGGTTGAAAACACCGTTCACGCTACAACTTTGGCCCAAGTCCTTCAGCAAAACAACTATCGAACCATTCATGTGGGAAAAGCACATTTGGGTGCAGCCGGGACCCTGGGCAGTGACCCTCGTAATCTCGGGTTTGACGTCAACATTGCCGGGCATGCCGCTGGAGCGCCGCAGAGTTATTACGGCCTGGACAATTTTGGAAAAAACAAAGGACGGGATTCCATCTGGAATGTACCTGGACTGGAAAAATACTGGGGAAAGGACATCTTTTTAACGGAAGCGCTTACCCTGGAGGCCATTGCGGCGATGGAGCAGGCAAGATTGGCTCAAAAGCCTTTTTTTCTCCACATGGCCCATTATGCAGTGCATGCCCCCATCCGGGCTGATCCACGTTTTGTCCAAAAATACTATGCCATGGGGATGGATAGTATTGAGGCCAAATATGCTTCTTTGGTCGAAGGCATGGACAAGAGTCTGGGCGACATCATGCGTTACCTGACGGCTCAGAAGCTGGATCAAAATACCATCATTCTTTTTTTATCTGACAATGGAGGCCTAAGTGCGAATGCTCGCGGAGGTACCCGCCATCAGCACAATACCCCCTTGCGCAGTGGCAAAGGTTCTGCTTACGAAGGAGGAGTTCGGATCCCTTTTGTCCTGAAATGGCCAGGCATGACCAGCCCCAATTCCATTTGTGCAGAAAACATCATTATAGAGGACGTCTTTCCCACCGTACTGCAAATGGCCGGAATTAAAAAGGCGCAAACTTTGCAAAAAATCGATGGCGAAGACATCTCTCCACTCATCCGGCATACTAAAACCGCTGATAAGCGCTTTTTATACTGGCATTATCCACACATTTGGGGCCCCAAAGGGCCAGCTCTGGAGCTGTACAGTGTAGTCAGGCAAGGAAATTGGAAGTTGATTTATTTCCATACCGATCAGCATTTTGAGTTGTACAACACCGCCACCGACTTGACTGAAAGTCAGAATTTATTCACAAATCAGCACCCCATGGCCTTGAAATTAGCCAAGGCACTTGGCAAAGCCCTAAAAAGTGGACAATGTGAAATGCCCAAAATGATTGCAACCCAAAACAATATTTTATTCCCCGATGACCAAATTAAGGAACGGAAATGAAATAAAGTAAAAGAGTTGACTCAGCTATTTTTTGATTTGGCAAGGCACGAGGAAGGCGCATAGTGTACTACGCAACTGACGAGTAACGAAGCAAAATAAAAAAAGAGCCAGTCAAGTGTTTACTTTATTTTATTTCCGTTCCTAAAACATTGTCTCAATGAACTACTTGAAAAAGCCTTTTCAATCCTTATTCTTTCTCTTCCTGTTTGTTATGATCACTGCCTGCAAACCCACAGTTGATCCGGCAGCAAAACCAAACATCCTCTTCATCCTCGCCGACGACTGGAGCTACCCCTTTGCCAGCGCCTACGAAGACTCCCCGATCCACACCCCAAATCTGGAACGCTTGGCCACGATGGGGATGGTTTTTACCCATGCCTTTTGTGCTACGCCATCCTGCACCCCTTCGCGTTCAGCCATTTTGACGGGGAAATACCCCCACAAATTGGGCGAAGGAGTCAACCTGGTAGGCAAACTGGACACCGCCGAAACCACCTATGTCAAATTGTTGCGCCAACACGGCTATGCAGTTGCCTTCGAACGCAAAGGTTGGGCCCCCGGCAAGTTTGAAAAAATGGGTTACAAGGAAAACCCGGCGGGGCATCAGCAAGAATTTGGTGCCTTCCTGGATAGCCTCGACAACAAAAAGCCCTTTTGCTTCTGGTGGGGCACCAACGATCCGCATCGCCCTTATACCCGAGGCCATGGCCGAAAAGTGGGCATCGACTCCACAAAACTAAGCGTACCAAAATTTTTGCCCGACTTACCTGATGTACGCGGAGACCTGGCCGATTATTACGCTGAAATAAAACGGGTAGACCGGGAAATAGGGGCTTTGTTAAAAAAACTGGAAGACAAAGGCCTTCTGGAGAATACCATGATCGTGGTTACGGGAGACAATGGAATGCCTTTTCCCCGGGCCAAGGCCAACATGTACGATTATGGCACCCGGGTTCCATTGGTGATCAGTTTCCCCAAAAAATTCAAACGAAACCGCCGCTCAGAAACCTTTGTCAACCTCATCGACCTAATGCCTACCTTTTTGGAAGTGGCCGACGTGCCGCTGCCAAAAGACCTGGATGGCATCAGTTTGGTGCCCGTGTTAAAAGGCAAAAAGAAAGCGCATCGGGAGGAGGTGTTTCTGGAAAGGGAACGCCACTGCATGTGTCGGAAAAATGAGCTGGGTTTTCCGGGTTACCCCATGCGGGCCATTCGGACCAAAGAATACCTTTACATCCTCAACTTACGTCCTCAACGGATGCCCGCAGGCGACCCAACCATTCCCGGCACACCCTCTGAATACGGCGATGTAGACGGTGGCCCTACCAAAGCCTACATGATGGATCACGCCATGGAAGACAATGTGCGTACTTTTTTCCAAATTGGATTTGACAAACGCCCCAGAGAGGAATTGTACGATGTCAATGCTGATCCTTTCAACGTCAACAACCTCGCTCAATATCCCAAATACCAGCGACTCAAAAAGAACCTGCAATTGAAACTGGACATCTGGATGTCGCAAAATGAAGACCCGCGCTGGCACGGTGGTGGTGATGAAATTGACCGTTATCCGACTTACGACAAAGCCTGGATTACCAAATGGGACATCGTTTTTTTTGATGAATAAGTCCTTTGGAGAGGGCAAAATGAACACATATTTTTTTATCCCCCCTTTTCTTCCATTTTGTAACTACAGAAGAATATTTTTACCCCAAAAATAACACATCGGATCAATGAGCAATACTTCCATTAAAGTCCTCGTCGTAGGCTGTGGCAACATGGGCGCTTCGCATGCCTTTGCCTATCAACGCCTGGACGGTTTCGAAATTTGTGGCATCGTATCTACGGGCAAAAGTAAAGAAGTGCTGAATGAAAAACTGGGCGGCGGCTATCCACTTTTTTCAGATTATACCCAGGCATTGGCCACAACCAAACCTGATGCGGTGTGTATTTCAACATACCCCGATACCCACGAACAGTTTTGCATCCAGGCATTGGAAGCAGGGTGCCATGTGTTTATCGAAAAACCCATTGCGGATACGGTGGAAGGTGCCGAAAGGGTAGTGGCTGCCGCGCGAAAAGCTGGTAAAAAAGTGGTAGTGGGTTATATTTTGAGGCACCATCCTTCCTGGGCCAAATTTGTAGAAATTGCCCAGGAGCTCGGCAAACCACTGGTCATGCGCATGAACCTCAACCAACAAAGCCATGGCTACATGTGGGATGTGCACCGCAATTTGATGAAAAGCCTCAGTCCCATTGTGGATTGTGGTGTACACTACATCGACGTGATGTGCCAAATGACGCGCTCCAAACCCATCCGGGTAAGTGCCATCGGAGCCCGTATGACTAACGATATTCCAGCGACCAACTACAACTATGGCCAACTCCAAATCCATTTTGAAGACGGCTCAGTGGGCTGGTATGAGGCTGGCTGGGGCCCAATGATGAGTGAAACGGCCTTTTTTGTAAAAGACGTGATTGGCCCTAAGGGTTGTGTGTCTATTGTGGCTAAAGATGCGGGTGCAGCGGGTAAATCGGATAATGTAGATTCGCACACCAAAACCGAATCCTTGCGTTGGCACCACGCCGACATTGATGCCAGTAATGAGTTCACCCGGCCGGATGAGTGGATTGATCTGCAGGATGAGCCCGATCACCAGGAGTTGTGCAACCGGGAGCAGCGCTATTTTTTGAAAGCGATTCAGGAGAATCTGGATTTGACCGATCACTTGGCGGATGCAGTAAATAGTTTGAAGGTTGCCTTCGCTTGCGATGAATCCGTGCGGACGGGGGAGATGGTACGGCTGGATTAACCTTAATGCACTAATTTCTAAGGTGTATCTTGAGTGCCTGTGGTTTCTTAGGTGGTAGATAAAGACATTTTCACCACCTAAGAAACCACAGGCATTTAAGACACACCTAAGCAAAAACACCTAAAACATGCTCAAGTCTACTTTCATTTGGCTATTCTTGGCCTTAATTGTTTTACCTGGAGTTACTTTATCTGGCCAGGTGAGCGCCGAAAAATACATCTCCGATTACCTCAATTCCATCCGGGACAACCGCGCGCTGCTCACCGCATTTTTCCAACAAATGCCCAAAGGCGGTGACCTGCACAACCACTTTTCCGGCTCCATTTACGCCGAAAGCTACTTTGACTACGCCCTCAAATCCGATTTTTGGGTCAACCTCAAAACCCTGGCCTTGTACGACAAAGCCCCCGCCCCCAACGAAGACATCAAACGATTCAGCGAAGTCAAAGCCGCCGGCGGCCTCGATGCCCTGCGGTACCAACTCCTGCGTTTTTGGTCCATCAAAGACTATTTTGAAGGCGATGAAGCCAGTGACAAACACTTCTTTGATGCCTTTGATAAATTTGATTTGCCTAGTAAAGGATTGGTGCGAGAAGGGCTTCTTGAACTCAAACAACGCGCCAAAGCCGAGAATGTACAGTACCTCGAAGTAATGTATCGCTCAGCCAAACATGGACTGGATCTTTCTGATCTGAAAGCTTATGCAACTGTGTTCGATTCCCTGCAACGACAAAAAAACAGTGTTGCACTTTCCCGCGTATTGGACACCTTGTATGCCCAATTTTTGAAAAAAGGCATCGAGGCCAAAGTCCTTGATTATGCGCAAGGCTTTGAAAAAGTACACCGGGAACTGATGCTGGACGACAGCACCTTTACCATGCGGTTTCAAAGTTTTGTTATTCGGGTATTGGAAGACCAGCTTGCAGTGTTTGGTAATTCAGTAGCCGCCTTTATGTCGGCAGAGCGCAGTAACCTGATCGTTGGCGTAAACCTGGTAGCGCCCGAAGACAATGCCAATTCCATGCGCAATTACTGGCTGCACATGCAATTTTTCAAATGGTGTAAAAAACAATTCCCCACAGTGAAATTTTCCATGCACGCCGGAGAATTGACCCTGGGTTTGGTGAAACCTGAAGAATTGAACTGGCACATCAATGCAGCAGTACGAGAAGCTGGGGCTCACCGCATCGGGCATGGAGTAGATTTGGCCTATGAAAACAAGGTGTACGACCTCCTTAAATTGATGCAAACCCAACAAGTAGCCATAGAAATCAACCTGACCAGCAACGATTACATCCTTAAAGTCAAAGACGATCGGCATCCCATCACAATGTATCGTTCCGCCAAAGTACCCATTGTCATTTCGACCGATGACGCGGGCATTCTGCGCAGCAACCTTACCGAGCAATTCGTGTTGTTGGCCAATCGCTATAAGAACATCTCTTACGCGGAGATCAAACAGTACATCCTGAATAGCATCAAATTTAGCTTCATTGAGGAAGAAAAAGTAAAACTGAAGTTGACCCACAACCTGCAACAACAACTGGCCAAATTTGAACAACAACTCCAACTGAGCTTGGTTAAAAAATGAGGAACATCCTGCGAATTCAGCTTTGGGCTTTGCTGATCCCAATCAGTGTTTCAGCACAAAACAATACACTGCAATTGTGGTATGACCAACCCGCTAAACTTTGGTCGGAAGCCCTACCACTCGGCAATGGCTACATGGGCGCGATGGTTTTCGGTGGCCCCATGCGTGAGCATCTGCAACTCAACGAAGGCACCCTCTACTCTGGAGACCCTCGTGGTACTTTTACCAATATCAATGTACGCCGGGCTTATCCGCAGGTGATGGAGTTGCTCAAAGCCAAAAAATACCAGGAAGCCCAAGCCATCATCACCAAGGAATGGTTGGGCCGCAACCACCAGATGTACCAACCGATGAGCGATTTGTGGCTGGATTTTGCCCACGATTCAAGCCAAATCAAAGCATACAAACGCAGCTTGGACCTCAATACTGCCACCGCTCACACGGAATACAAAATAGGTGCAACTACCTATCGTCGCAGCTATTTTGCCAGCTACCCTGACCACATTGTTGTGCTGAAAATCAGCGCAACGGGACCAGATAAAATCAACTGCACCGTTCAACTTTCTACGCCACATCAGGCTACTGCTCAGCAACGAGGCAATGGGAATGTCTTGCGGCTGTTGGGCCGTGCTCCAGGATTTGCCTTGCGCCGCAATTTTGATTTGGTGGAAAAACTGGGCGATCAACACAAGTACCCCGAGCTATATGAAAAAAGTGGAGCGCGCAAGCCCCAGGCCGCCAACTTTTTGTACCAGGATCAGGTCAATGGCCTAGGTATGGCATTTGAAACCCGCCTGAAAGTGCTGAATACGGGAGGCACTATTAGCCAGCAAGGTGAAAAAATCAAGGTGCAAAATGTTAGCGAATTGACCATCGTCTTGAGTGCGGCAACCAGTTACAATGGTTTTGACAAAAGCCCAGCTACCGAAGGTAAAAACCCGGCTGTGCTGCTGAATGCATTTTTTAAAGCCATTGAAGCAAGGTCTTTTGCCAATTTGTACCAACGGCATTTGTTGGATTACCAAAACTTGTTCAAACGAGTCGAACTCAGCCTGGCAGCAGAAACGGAACAATCCAAGTTGCCCAGCGATCGTCGGGTGGAATTGTTTGCAAATGGGCAAGACCCTGCTTTTGCGGCGCTCTATTTTCAATATGGGCGGTACTTGATGATTGCTGGCTCTCGCCCTGGTGGACAACCACTCAATTTGCAAGGCATCTGGAACGACCAAATGATCCCGCCCTGGAATGGTGCCTACACCATCAACATCAATGCCCAAATGAACTACTGGCCCGCCGAGATTACCAACCTCGCCGAATGCCAAGGGCCTTTTTTTCGCGCCATCAAAGAACTGGCCATCAATGGTCGTGAAACAGCGCGCAACATGTACGGCAACTCCGGCTGGGTGGCCCACCACAACATGGACATCTGGCGGCATGCTGAACCGGTGGACAACTGCGCTTGCTCCTTTTGGCCAATGGGTGCTGGCTGGTTGACCAGCCATTTGTGGGAACACTATTTGTTCAGTGGCGACCAGCAATTTTTGAAAAACGAAGTGTTTCCACTGCTCAAAGGGGTGGTGGAGTTTTATCAAGGCTGGTTGGTCAAAAACGAACAGGGTTACCTGCTGACTCCGGTAGGGCACTCGCCTGAACAAAACTTTGTTTACGAAGACAACAAACAAGCCACCTTCAGCCCCGGCCCAACGATGGACATGGCGATTGTACGTGAAGCTTTTGCCCACTACCTTGAAGCCGCGCAATTGTTGCAAATGAAAGACCCCATGGTAGATTCGGTGCAGCAACAACTGAGCCAATTGTTGCCCTATCAAATCGGTAAATACGGCCAACTCCAAGAGTGGTCCGAAGATTTTGAAGATGGAGATGTGCAGCATCGCCACATCTCTCACCTCTATGCCATTCACCCCAGCAATCAAATTACCCAACAGAGTTCGCCTGAATTGATGGCAGCGGTGCAGCGGGTCATGGAACGGCGAGGCGATTTTGCTACAGGCTGGTCGATGGGCTGGAAAGTCAACATTTGGGCCAGGCTCTTCGATGGCGATCATGCGCTAAAACTGATC
Source organism: Haliscomenobacter sp. (assembly GCF_965225875.1). GTDB lineage: Bacteria > Bacteroidota > Bacteroidia > Chitinophagales > Saprospiraceae > Haliscomenobacter. The sequence goes on from NZ_CBDDBS010000003.1 coordinate 323,639, forward strand.
ACCAACCTGTTTAAACTGGTGCGTACCAATGTTACGACCATGCAGGGTGGTGGCACTTATCCTAATCTCTTTGACGCACATCCTCCTTTTCAAATCGACGGAAATTTTGGGGCTACGGCGGGTATTGCCGAGATGCTGCTGCAGAGCCATGCCGGTGAAATTCACTTATTGCCAGCTTTGCCAAAGGCCTGGCATACCGGGAAAGTAAAGGGTTTGCGGGCCAGAGGTGGTTTTGAGGTGGATATGGAATGGAAGGATGGGGTGCTGGTGCAGGCAACGATCCGGTCGACTTTGGGGGGGAATTGTAGGTTGCGGACAAATACACAGGTAGCGGTGCAAAATGTACAAACCTTAGAGGTGAAGGGAGAGAACGGGAATCAACTATTTAGAGTGGTTGCACCGGGGAAAATGTTGATTAAGGATTCTGGGGCGGCGGATAAAATGATTGTAAATGAAGGCTTTGCAGTGGATTTTGAGACGAAGAGGGGAGGGGCGTATGAGGTGAAGTGAGGAATTAATTGGGAAAATGTAAAAGGAACCTATTGAGTGTGAGTATGGTTATGTATTTTATTTTCAAAAAATAGGATCAAGTGGAATAAAAATTGATTTAATGCTTTACTAATTCATCTGAGAATTAAGAAGATCAAAAAATTAAAATGGAATATCTTCCTCATCTTTAAATCGAGAAGGCATTTTAATTAAGTTATCATCTGTGAAATTTGAATTGCTATGCTGATTTTCAATAAGATCAAAAAAGTTATTTGTATCAGGATCATAGCTTAAATAAGCATTTCCAACACAGCCCAAATAATTTTTTTGCATATACACATGTTTAACAGTAGACTTGGAGTCTACGTCATCATAAGAGTAATTGTCATTATGAACAAATATAATTGAATCAAAAAAACCTTCAAAATTATCTAGTTCTGCTATATTAGGCACAGCAGTTTGCCTATTTGACCCTTTTGGGGTTGGTAAATCGGCAACTAGAAAAATAGTGAGCCTGAATTTTCTTGCTATTGACTTTAAGCGACTTAGGATGTTAATACTTTCAGAGGTATTACTTCTGTAAAAATCTACATATTCATTTATGTTGTTAATTACAACCAGTTTTCCTCCTATTAAGCTAAATCTTTGACACTCTATTTCGATATTGTTGATGGTTGAAGAGAGGTCCTCTATTTTAAGGGGGGCTTTGGATATCATGTTAGCTTCATTCTGGAATTCAATAGACTGAAAATCTGCATATTTGGGCGAAACATTACAACGTGAAGCAATGAAACGTCTGAAAACTTCGCTATGTGATTGATATGTTGAAACATAGTATGTATTGTTCTGAAAATCAACAGCATTGTTTAATGCAATTTTTTGGGCGAGATATTCTTGCCCCATGCCAATTCTTCCAGCAATAAGGATTAACTCTCCAGGATAAAATCCTTGAGAAATTCTGTCTAAATCTATAAAGCCTGAGAAGATTTGATATTCCTTCCAGCCATTTTGTTCAATTGAAAATTCCAGTATGATTTTTGAGAACTCCTTTTGAAATGAATCGACACAATCTTTATCATTTATTATTACAATGTTTTCAAGGTTATAGGTCGACGCTCGAATAGTCCAATTATAAGAACCATTAATAAGAACTGAATCATCAATGATGCAAAATTTATGATGCATAAAAGAATCACTGGTAGTTCTACATGCTAAATACAATTTACCACCACTTTCAATAAGATGTCTAAAATTAATCTTTGCGTTTAAAAAATTAGAAGGATGATCAGATATAATCAGTTGCACTTGAATACCCTTCTGAGATAATTTACATAATATTTCGAATAATTCGTGGTCAGAGAAAAATGCACTCGCAATTTTAACCGTTTTTTGAGATTTAAAAAGAAATTCAGAAATTTTTGATTTTATATTTTCAAATAAAGGAACGATCATAAAATAAGTTATTAAAGATTGAATTTGGTTTTAGGCTCGAATGTAGAATAGACTTAAAAAATTATCACCCAACCCCAAACCCCAGCACCCCCCTCACTGCAGGCGGCTGAAACCCCAGCACAATTTCCTCTTTTGCCACACCAGCCTCTAGTAGCTGCTCTGCCACGTTCAGGTCGGTGCCATCGTGTTGAATCCAGATTTTGCCGTCGGAATGGATGTCGATGTGCAAAAAGCAGCCATAATACCTGCGGCCATCTTTCCAAGTATTGTTGAACAAGAGGTAGTGGCCACCTGCTTCATCCAGAATTTTGATGGTTGCATCGGCTGGCTCGCTTGAGTCAACTTGTGCAAGTTGCTCTATAATTTGCCGGACGATCAATTTTTTACTTTTTACATCGATTAAGGTATCCATAGCTCAATTTTTTCGAGTTCAGGATTAAAAATCAAGAGTTTTATTCCCAGACGCCTCAAAGTGTTTTGAATAAATGGCTCCAGTACGAGTTCATCATAAGCTCCAATAGGAAGCGCTATGAATAAAATCCGTGAGGGATCGTTTTGGTTTAACGCATCCCAATATAATTCATATTTTCCAATGGCGTCATAAAAATCATTGAGTAGAGAAGGACCTAAAAAACTTTTAACTTCTACCGCTATTTTACTTCCTTCTCTTTCCGCAGTAATTATTTTCTCGGCAGCAAAATCAATGTGAATTTTTCGGGTTAATCCACGGATGGTTAATGGATCATGAGTCACGACCCAACCATCTTGTTCAAGTAAAATTTTAACTAGGTTGTGGTAAATGTCTTTAAACATGTTTGTTTTTGCGTAAAAATAAGAATTGTAGTATAATTATTTAAAAAACAACAAATAATTAAAGAACAAACAAAAACGCATCTCTATCACTTCTTTATTTGTGTCCCTAACCACTGCTTTGCCGACTCAATCACCAAATCCACTTTACCACTATTCAAACCGGCCCCAATTACCTCGTCTGGATGGATTTTTCCGCCATAAATTTCCCGTTCCCGATCCGCATAAATAGAGGTGGTTAAAACAAGCATCGCACCATCGCGCAAACGAAATTCCTGATTGCTGGTCGAAAGCCCAGCGGTTGCTTCGCCGAAACTCCGAGTTTTGGGGCGTTTCCGAAAAGCCACCGTTACCACCTCCCCCGAACTTGCTGTATTTGGCCCCGTAAGCACCGCAACCCAAGGCATGCTCTGGCGCAATTGGTAAGGCGTTCCGCTGACTTTGGTGCTGATCGAGCTGCCTTCCAGTGCTTGGCCATCCCGATAAGACCAGGCAACTGGGGGGGCTTTTTTATACGGATCAACAAAATAACCACAAACGCCTTCCCCCAGCAAAGGCCCTATCCCTGCCAGCATGGGCCAACAATTGCCACCGCGGTTACTTCGCAAGTCCAAAATCCAGGCTTTGGGTTTAGAACGATCGAGTTGTTGTAGCAAAAGGTGTAGTTGATCTGCGAAATAGGTAGCTGCACTTTCATTCCCTCCAAATACAAAAGGCATCCGCAAATAGGCAATTTTACCATCCATAATCTCACCAGTTGTTAATGGCATGGTTTTATACGCATCTGGATTGGCCACTGCTTTGCCAATAGAGGCTGAGATTAAAAAACTGTGGCGGTCACCTAGAGCCTGCAAGAGGAAGCGAAGGGCTGGATAACAATCTTCGTAGGTGCGTGCTGCAGCAGCCATTGTAAAGATTTGTTCTTCCGTCTTGAACCAATTTATTGAATCTCGATGCAGTGCGTTGTTTTTGACAATTTGAATGGCTTCGATTAGGTAGGACTTTAAACTATCTGGGAGCGTTTGTGTACTCGAAGCTTGGAAAAAAACTAACGGACCAGTCGGTTCAGCTGCAGGAAAATTGTTCATTTCTCCTACGCTAAAAAAAAACAATGCGAACAAAAGCACAGACGTAAACATTTTGACTATTAATTTGGTGAAAGACAATCACAAATCAATGAAGGATATTCTGACCATTCTATTCCATCCACCAGTTTTTTTAAAAAAACAGAAAAAATAGCAGGACAAAAAAGGGGACATTATCTTGCAATCCAACACAATGGAACGGAAATTAAATTCAGTACAAAAAAATGAGAGTAGCAATTTTTCTGGCTTTAATCGCCGCTTCAATATTGCTTTATCTGAGATTCAGCAAGCGCGCCAATGCTAAATCCACAGAAAAGGTATTTACTTATGGCCCCTTTACCATTAAAGCAGCCGCAAGTACTAGTTTTGCGGCTGATTTGAAACATGGTTATGTCAAACAAACGGATGTAGCCTACTCCATCTTTTATGAAGGAAAGTCCATTCAGTTTCCAAAAAAGCTGGAAACCAACACAGGCTTGCCTTTTTTATGGAGCGTTTATGCATTGCCGGGAGCGCCTACGCCAAGCCTCATCGCTGGCAGCCAAAGCTTGTACCTCATTTTTGTACAGGACAAAACGCTGGTGGTAAAACCACTGGTAGAACAAAGTTCAGAATTCGCCTCTTTACAATTTTTGGACAGTGAAAATGGACAACCCGGGCTTTATAGGGAAGTTTTTATGGATAGTGATCCAGCCAAAATGGAAACCCTTGATCAATTGGAAGGTGGACGTTTTTTGATGATTTCTGAACACGCTGTTTTGGACGTAAAAACCTTAGAAATCAAACGATTTAATACTCAAAACGAAAGCGTGGACAACTACTCTTTCCCCTCACCTCACGGAGCTCTTGCCTTTTCTCCAGATCAGACCGATGTGGTTTTTCAAGCAGAATTTCAAAGCTGGAATGCTCAGGATAATGAGTTGCCAGAAACAGAGCATGCCCTGGTGGTGTACAATTTTTTGAATGACCATGGCTACGTGGTGCCCTACAATGACACTGAAACCCGGATGATCAATGTCGAAAACAATAATGCTGCTTGGCTTAATACCTATTTTGAATGGAAACAGGACAAAAATGGCAAGCCAAAATTGCAATTGCGTCAACTCGAAAAAGCACCCCCCTGGGTTGGTACCTACAACCCTGAAGATCATTATTACACCCTTTACCCGGTTAAACTTGGCATGTTACCCGTGTTTTTAAATTTTGTTTTGCAACAAATAGGGGGCTCGGAGGCCAATATTTTAGAAGACAAAACTGGCGAATACACCGGGAGGGGCTTGATTCTGGCTTCGGGTGAGCTAAAATTGGACATCAACTTTAAAGAAGATGAACAAAAACTGACCTTTAGCAAACACCTTTATGCTGAAACCAGTCCTGAATACATTCAATTGGTTGAAAAAATAGCTGGCGCATTTGACCAGGAACTAAGCGCTGGAAAACACCAGGAGCACTTCGGACGCATCATCAGCCTTACCTGGCAAATTCGCGGAATAAACTGAATACCATGGAAGAGCGCAGCAAACATACCTACCAAACCCTCCTCTACCAATTTGCCAAAAACATACTGGTGGTTTGCCCTCAGTGTTCAGAACAGGCAATCGTACACACTGGAGATTTTGAAGCCTTGAAAAAAACGCAATACGAGATCAAGGTAGTTTGTACAAACTGTGGCTACAATAAAATCTTGGAAAAGATCTCTCCCCGTCAGGAACCCAAGCAGAAAAAAGGCAATGTGTTGATTTTTGGTCGACCCATCGATCCATTTTTTCATTTGCCTGTATGGCTTCAAGCCGATTTTTCTGGCCAAACCCTTTGGGCTTACAACCTCGAACACCTGGAGTTTTTGGCGGAACATGTAGGGGCTAAACTGAGGGAAAGAAACACCAGCCCCCGCATGAGTCGAAGTATTGGGGCGCGATTACCCCGCTGGATGACCGCAGCAGACAAGCGGGAGGCCGTATTGAAGGCGATTGAAAAATTGAAAGGGAAATAGTATCTTACCTCTCAATTCAACCTTTTCAACACCTGCCCTTATGAACTTTGACCATGTCTTTACCGTCACCTTTACTCTTTTTGCCATCATCGACATGTTAGGGAATATTCCCATCCTCATTTCGATCAGTGAACGTTTTGGGCAAATTCAGGCTTGGAAAGCGACCACCTTTGCTGGTTTATTGATGCTGGTTTTTTTATTTGTTGGTGAAGCATTTTTGCACGTTTTGGGCGTAGATTTAAAATCTTTTGCGGTAGCTGGTTCCATCCTGATTTTCATCATGGGACTGGAAATGACCTTGGGGATTGACATTTTTAAATCTGAAGACGAAAACCAAACTGGGAGTTTAGTCCCCGTAGCTTTCCCCCTCATTGCGGGTTCGGGGACTTTGACCACCGTCATTTCCCTTAAAACCAATTTTGATTCTTTTACAATTGTAATTGGCATTTTACTCAACCTACTGATCATTTACATCGTTCTGCGCTCTTTACGTCTACTGGAAAAGTTGCTGGGGCGGGGTGGATTGCTGGTCATTCGCAAATTTATGGGCGTGATTTTATTGGCAGTGGCTGTGAAGATTTTTAAATCGAATTTGGGGCTGGGATAGTATTGAAATTTAAGGTTGAATCGAAACTCGTTCAGACAAAGCCTGTAATGATTTAGAAATATCGCTACGGTACTTATTGGACACTGGAATGGGATCATCTACATTGCGCAGGTAAAGTTTTAAACCATCTGCATGACCTCCAACAAAGCGTACCTGGGTGAGGTTAACCAGGTAGGAAAGATGGCATCGCTGTACGGGGAAGCTTTCTAATTGTGCCTCAAAATATTTCAAACTACCTCGCAATAATTTTTGATCTACTAGCCCCTTGTTCAGGTAATAAATGCAGGTGGATTTGTCTTTAGAAGTCAAAAAAAGCAAGTGTTCCAAATCAATGCTTAAATGCTCCAACTGATCTTGTGTGGTGAAATGGATCAAGGAACTGGAGTAACGCTTGGATTTTCGTTTGAGCTGAACATACCCATACAAACTTAAAACACCTAGCGGGATGACCCCTAACAGCCAGGGTTTCCCCAAAAACAGGAGTATGGAGACAGGAAAAAGCGCCATAAATAGCGCAAATGGTGATTTGATCCCTAATTCGTTGCCAACTGTCATCATCCCGGAAAATTGATAAAGCTCTATTTCCAAGGACGAATAAGATTTGCAAGGGTTGCAGCGAGGAGCGTTAATCGGGGATAAAAAGCAAAAATCCTCAACAGCACTTACTTGAGTGTCCCTTCAGTGCTTTAGGTTTCTTAGGTGGTGAAATAGTAGTTTTTTCTTTTCACCACCTAAGAAACCTAAGGCACTGAAGAATCACCTAAGAAGGAATTACTTCGCCAACTTCAATTCATCGATGATGTGCTTGGCACCGCCCAGTTTTTCGATGCACCACAGCACGTAACGCACATCCACACAAATGGTGCGGTTGAGGTCTTTGTCGAAAGCTAGTTTGTGGCTAAGCGCTTCGTAATTGCCATCAAAAGCCAGGCCCAACAATTCACCCTTTCCATTGATTACTGGTGAGCCAGAGTTACCACCCGTGATGTCGTTGGTCGTGATGAAACAGACCACAATGTCCTTGTACTTGGCATCGGCGTACTGGCCAAAATCTTTGGCTTTGTACAGATCCAGCAATTTTTGGGGCATGTCAAATTCATAGTCGCCCGGCTTGTATTTGGCCATTGCGCCCGAAAGTGTACACACGTAGTCATACATCACCGCATCCTTGGGCTTATAACTTTTTACTGCACCGTAAGAAACCCGCATGGTGAAGTTGGCATCAGGGTAGGTGCTGTTCATGCGGTTGGGGTCCATTTCAAACAAACCTTTGAGGTAGCTGCGGCCCAGGTCTTCATTGCGGGTGTTGAATTCTAAAAATTTGGATTGGTAGTTTTGATCCCAGTTTTTAATAAAGGCATTGACCACTACAAATGCCGGATCCGCAGTCAATACCTCCAGACTTGGTTTTTCCTTAAAGGCCGCCCATTTTTTATCATCCACCATCATGGAGTTGGTGAACACGTCGTCGGCAAAGGCTTTGAAGGGGCTATTGTCGATGCTGCTGTATTTGCGGAAAAGCATGTCGTAAAATCCTTGCGGGTGCTGGCTGGTCTCAATGTCAGTCAGGAACATCATTATTACCGACGCGAGTATATTTTTATCTGCTTTTTGGTTGAAGTTGGCCAGATATGCGCTGCGTGCGCCCTCTAATGTTTGCAGCAATCTCTGCGGATTATCTCCCTTTTTCAAGAGTGATTCCAGCTCAGTCCAACGGGCTGCGGCACGCACCAGTCGGCAGCCAGTGATCCCTTCCACGATGTACTGCCGATGCATGGCATAAGGCCGCCAATCGGCATACATTTTTTCCACTTCAGCGAACAGGTTTTCGTATTCAGGTTTACCCTTCGCCCAGGCGGTAAAGGCATCTTCCACCTTTTTCTTTTGTCCAAAAATATCGTATTTGACCAACTGCTTGGTTTCACCATCATAAAACTTCCAGTAGTTGGCCACACTGGCGTATTCGGGGGCCAATTGCAATTTGGTAGCTGGGCTTTTACGCATTTCTTCAAACATGAACTTGAGGCGCATGTCCCGCAATTTGACCAGGGTTGGGTTGTTGATGTCGATGCTCAATTTGATGCCTGCAGAAGTTTCATAGCGGTTTGTACTGCCAGGATAGCCATAAGTCATGGCGTAATCACCATCAGCAAAACCCTTGATGCTTACCGGTAGGAAATACTTGGGCTTGTAGGGTACATTGTCCGCCGCGTAATTGGCGGCTTTGCCACTTGCGCTCATGTATACGCGGAAAACCGAAAAGTCGCCGGTATGGCGGGGCCATTCCCAGTTGTCGGTATCACCCCCAAATTTGCCAATGCTTTCAGGCGGTGTACCCACCAGGCGTACATCTTTATACACATCGTAGCTGTACATCAGGTATTGGCGGCCTTTAAAAATAGGAACAATGACTGCAGCTTTAAACTCGTCATCACCTACGTTGGTTTTGATGATTTCTGCGGCTACCTCGTTGATTTTGCGGATGCGTTCCATCCCTTTCAAACTCCCCGCGGCGTCCAGAATTTTTTGACTCACATCATCGATGCTGCGCAAAAAACGCACTTGAAGCCCTTGGGAAGGAATTTCTTTACCTTTGTCCATGGCCCAAAAGCCGTCGCGCAGGTAGTTGTTTTGTACACTGGAAGCTGCTGCAATCGCCCCGTATCCACAGTGGTGATTGGTGAAAACCAGGCCTTGTTCGCTGACAATTTCACCCGTACAGCCACCTCCAAAAATGACAATGGCATCCTTGATGGAGGCTTGATTCATGCTGTAGAGTTGCTCTGGCTTGAGTTTCAAACCTTTTTTGACCATGTCCTGGTATACTTGTTGGCCCAAAAGCATGGGTAGCCACATGCCTTCATCGGCATAGGCACGCACCAGGATGAGTAGAGAAAAAAGGAAGGAAAGTTGCAGTTTTTTCAACAAACGCAAAGCCGATAGCCTGGCGCTGGTTCCATTTGGTTGAAACAAAGGATTCATCTGAGTTGAATTTGGTTTTGAGCGCAAAAATTACATTATTTTACCCACTCTATGCATGATTAAACTTATAAAATGAACAAACAAGAAATCATACAAAGGCTTCATGCGCAATACACTCAGTTTTGCGAAGTGGTGCAAAATCTTAGCTCAGAGGCTTTTATTTTTCATCATGAAGGAAAATGGTCGGCTGCGCAGCAACTCGATCACTTGATTCGCAGCGTGCGGCCAGTGGTATTGGGACTAAGTTTACCGAGTTTTTTGTTGCGCCTGGTTTTTGGACGTGCCAAACATGCTTCCCGAGATTATGATACCCTGGTCAAAACCTATCAAGATGCCTTGGCAAAGGGTGGAAAATCACCCAAGGCTTATGAACCCAATGTTCCCAAAGAAGGTTTTCAAAGTTTTGGAAGCGAAAGATTGATTCAAATGATTGCTGGCCTGGATCGGTTGTTGGAGTCATTGAGTGAGGCGGACCTGGATACTTTGCAGGCACCGCATCCGCTGTTGGGGAAATTGACTTTGCGGGAGTTGATGTATTTTACGATTTACCATGCTGAGCACCATCAGCGGAATGTGGAGATGGGCTTGGCTCAAAGCCACTAGGGTGATTCTTGAGTGCCTGAGGTTTCTTAGGTGGTAAAACCTTTTCACCACCTAAGAAACCTCAGGCACTCAAGAATCACCTTAGTTAAGAGACGCCTATTAATTCGTAGCCATTTCTACTGGAGCTTCTCGCCGTAAAGGTGCCCAGCGGAATTGTGTTCCACTCCTCCACAACCATTCCAATGGCCCGTACTGGTATTTTTTTAGCCACCATTTGCAGAACTGCACTTGCAAAATGTACACAAGAATAGCAATTCCAAAGTTGATGCTGGCGCCCCAGACTCCAATTTGCCCCAATCCCCAACCAAAAAAGATGAAGGTGCCAATCAAGGACTGCATCACGTAATTGGTCAACGCCATTTTGCCGTAAGGGGCCAATGCCCCAATCATACCTGGGCCTCGTTTGCCCAAACACAACAATAGAAAAATACTCACTTCGAATACCGCAATCAGGTAATTGCCAATATCGCCAAGCGACATCCCGATCATGGCTGGTAAACTATTGTAATCTTTAATGTTGTTGAACATAAAAATCAAACCAACTGCCAAAACAACAATCACAATCAAACTGCCCCAAATCATCCGGATCAATAAACGACGATGTTCCGATAGCCTTTCAAAAAAGCCGGTTCGACCTACCCAAATGCCCAACAGAAAGAGCCCAAAGGTCATGTAACCCCGGCTATTGGTGTCAAACTGAAAAAAGAGTTTCATGCTAAATCCTCTGGTGGCATTGGCTTTAAAGATTTCCCATAATGAGCCATTTTTTACCGTGTCAAAATACCAGGCATTCTGAGGGTCGAGGGAGTCCCAATCCGTAGGCGGAATGTCATAAGCTGCCCGGACTGCCCAGAGGATCAACCTGGGGACGCCGCACATAAAAATGCCCGCAAAAATCAACAAGGTTCGATTGGAAGCGCGGTAAAAAAGGACCAGTCCCAAACCAACCATGGCGTAAATACTCAAAATATCACCTGCATAAAACAAGCTATGGATAAAACCGATGACAAACAGTAGCAACAACCTCCAGACAAAACGACCAATAAAAGGCTCGGCTTTGCGGCGGGCAGTCTCCATTTGCAAGAAAAAACTCAGGCCAAAAAGGAAGGAAAAAATAGCGAAAAATTTCCCCTGCAACAGAATGCCGGAGATGGCCATAAAAACCTGATCAATACCACTGTGTACGGCGTAATTTTGGTGCTCCTTTGGTGCTCCAGAACCCAGGTATTGCTCGATCATGTGCACGATCATAATGCCCAAGAGGGCGAAACCGCGCAAGGCGTCGACGGTCAAAATCCGTTTTGTAGGTGTGGGAGTAAGTGTGTTGTGGGTCATCAGGTATTGCTTTGTTTTGCTTCAAAGATGTAAGAATCCCCTAATGACCCCTATTTTTAGAAAAAGGTTACATGGATCAACACATTTTTACGATTTAGTATTGAGGCAAAACGACCATTTGTTGTTTTATCGGCCTGTAGCTAAGGTTTCATTGACCCACTCGTGGAGTTTTTTACTGGTTTGTTTGCCAAAATTGCGGTCACCGAACAGTTTTACCCAACGAATTCCTCGAACCGCATTGCTCAAAAAAACCTCCTCCGCCTGCCGCAAATCAGCGGGGCGGATGGGCCGTTCCTGGATGTTCCAACCTGCTTTAGGCATTTCGCGGAGCAAAAACTTGCGGAAAACGCCGTCCACACAACCCTCGGATAGGGGAGGGGTAACAATCATTCCTTCACGTACCAGATAAAGGTTGGAGCTGGAACTTTCTACCAAACGTTCGTGCTGGTTGAGCAAAAGACTATCGCCCAACTGGTGCTTGCGCGCAAAAATGGCTCCCAATACATAGGGTAGCGCATTGCAGGTTTTTAGGTTGGACAGCAATGAACCAGCATGGATTTGGGCAATATTGCAGATGGCTACACTTATTCCATCCTTATTCCATTGGTATTGTTCTTCGTCCAGTTTTTCGGCCTCGATCAAAAAGCGAGCGTCGTGGTAATTGGGCGTGTATAAACCACCTTCGGTGCGGAAAACGGTAATCCGAATGCGGGCATGGGACCACTTGTGACAAACCTTGGCGATTTGTTCCTTCCAAAACTCCAGATTCCAATCCACTGGAGGTTTGATCTCCAATGCAGCCATGCCGATGTGCAGTCGCTGCAAGTGTAGTTGGAGCAGGGGAATTTGTTGATTGATCATACGAATGCTTTCAAATAAACCATCTCCATAATGGAAGGCTCGGTTGTTCGCATTCAGACAGGCTTGATTGGATTCAATCAGCTTGCCATCCAAATTGATGTATTGCTTGCTCAATTGCTACAGATATTAGGGCACAAAATTAAGGAAGACTTTAGAAATACATGCTTCATTCCCGGTTTTATCTCAGAACTTTCTCCACTTGTCGATATTTTCAGCATCTGGGAGTGGAAAGGCTTATTTTTGAAGACAAATTTTTACTACTGTGAAAAAGCAATTGTTCGATTTTGCCAAAAACACGCTAAAAAATAGCTTTATGAGTGAACAAAATGTAGAGCGTTCAAAACACGCTGAAACCGTCATTCGTACGCACACCTTAGCTGCCGCCGCCGCCGGTGGTTTTGTTCGCCTTCCAGTAGCTGATATTCTGGCTATTGGCGCGGTTCAACTGGATATGATTCGGCAACTGTGCCGGGTGTATAATATTGAATTTGCCGAGGCTCAAGGCAAGGCCGTGGTTTCCTCCATCACCAGTGCAACTCTTGGAAAAGCTGTTGCAGGTAGTGCCATCAAATTTATTCCGATCCTCAATCTGGTGAGTGCAATACCCAACGCCATTTTTGCCGGAGCATCCACTTATGCCGTTGGTGAAGTGTTTAAAATTCATTTTGAAAGAGGCGGCACCATCCTGGATTTTGAAATGGAAAGAGCCAAAAAGCTCTACAAGGAAAAATTCGAAAAAGGCAAAAAGGTAACTGAGGAGTGGGCGAAAGAAGAAAAAATTCGCAAAAAAGGCCCCGCTGAAAGTACGGATGTGCCTCAGGAAGCAAAGCCAAACGAGGCAGCAGCACCAGTAGCTGAAAAAGCGCCACAACCCAACGGGCAGGAAATTCTGGCCAAATTGAAAGAATTGGCAGAAATGCGCGATAGCGGGGTGCTTTCCGAAGAGGAATTTGCCACGATGAAAAAGAAATTGATCGATATGTTCGGTTAATCCGTAGGGGCAGCCCTACGTGGCTGCCTTCCGTAGGGGTCGCCACATAGGGCGACCCCTACGATGCCCCAACGAAAAGCAATTCTTCAAACTTGTCCCATTCAAATTTTTTCCTACCTTTACCGCCAGCCAAAAAAGTAACGATCGCTCATGGGTTGGTTCAAACGATTGAAGGACGGTATTCAGACCGCCACCCGCAACAAGAAAGAAGCTCCTGAGGGGCTTTGGCATCAGTGCGTACGCTGCAAGGAAGCAAGTACGATGAAGGAATTGCGGGAGAATTTTTACAAGTGTCCAAAGTGTAATTATCATACCCGGATTGGGTCCTACGACTATTTCGATCTGCTCTACGATGAGCAGGAATACGGTCTGCTCTTTGAGGAATTGCGCTCAAAGGACATGTTGCACTTCACCGATCTCAAGCCTTATCCAGATCGCCTTGCCGATGCGTACAAGAAAAATCGCGTAACCGATGCCATCACTGTCGCGGTGGGAAAAGTAAACGACTTACCTCTCGTAGTTGCGGCCATGGATTTTAAATTCATTGGTGGGTCGATGGGTTCGGTAGTTGGCGAGCGCATTTCCAAGGCCATCGATTTTTGTATCGAAGAAAAAATTCCTTTTATGATCATCTCCAAAACCGGAGGTGCGCGTATGATGGAAGCTGCTTTTTCCTTGATGCAAATGGCCAAAACTTCGGCTAAACTTACCCGTCTGGCCAAGGCCCAATTGCCATTCTTTTCCATGCTTACAGACCCGACGACGGGTGGCGTTACTGCCTCGTTTGCGATGTTGGGAGATGTAAACTTTGCGGAACCCGAAGCTTTGATTGGTTTTGCTGGCCCCAGGGTCATTAAAGAAACCATCAAGCGCGAGTTGCCCGATGGTTTCCAAACCTCCGAGTTTCTGCTCGAACACGGTTTTCTCGATTTCATCGTTGACCGCAAAGATTTGAAAGATCGAATGGCAGAATTGCTTCAATTGTTTGCAGTGGTTCACCCACAAACTGAAGCATAAAGAACCAAGTTAAAACTAAGGTTGAACTTTATCTTTCCGAATGCCATTTATCATTGTATCCTGCACCACAATTGCTGTTAATTGTGCATGGAACTTATTTGCATCTGATCAAAAGACAAGAGCATGCGCGAATACATCACCGAAATAGATCGCTGGATCACGGAAGGTAAAACCTTTAGTGCAGCAACCGTCATCAATACTTGGGGTAGTGCTCCACGCCCCATTGGTACCATGATGTTTATTGGACCGGAACTGGAAATGTTGGGCTCGGTATCCGGGGGCTGTGTGGAAGGGGTAGTCCTTAAAGAGGCAGACGAAACCAGCCAAAGCACCAAAATTAAAAACCTCAAATTTGGGGTGTCTGACAACGACGCTTGGTCGGTCGGGCTCACTTGTGGCGGTACAATTGAGATTTTTCTGGAAAAATTCGTGGCATTTGACGCTCCCCTGATTTGGCAAACCTTGCGCAGCAATCTGTTGGAAAACAAAAGTTGTGTGTTGATTTCCAAATTGTCTGGTGAAAAGGCTCAGCATTACCTGGTGCATCCAAATGGCACAACAGTGGGTGAAACACCTGCAGAACTGATAGCTGCGGCGGAAAAAGCCTATCAGGAGCGCAAAAGCCAGTTGGTAGAAGTAGCTGGTGAAAAGTGGTTCCTCCGCGTTTTTCCCAAAAAGCACCAACTTTTTATCATTGGTGCAGCGCACGCAGCGGCAGAGTTGGTACACTTGGCCAAATATTTTGACTTCGAAACCATTGTCATAGACCCCCGGGGGACCTTTGCCCAAAACACCCATTTTCCAACTGCTCCGGATAAAATGTACGAGGATTACCCAGCTGAGGTATTGCCCGAATACGAAATCGACGAATACACTTTTGCCGTAGTCATGGCACATGACCCCAAAATTGACGATCAGGCACTGCATCTCTTATTGCGTTCCAAAGTAGCCTATATCGGTGCCTTGTCCAGCAAAGGTTCCAATGAAAAGCGCCGGGAAAGACTTTTGGCAGCTGGTTATAGCGAAGAAGAATTCAAACGGATTCACGCGCCAGTAGGTATCTCGATCAAGTCCAAAACGGCGGCAGAGATTGCTTTGAGTATTCTGGCACAGATGATTTTGGTAAAAAATCAGTATCTCTAAGCGATCAGCTATGAGCTATCAGCCATCAGCGATGGTAGTACCCAGTTGCTGAAAGCTGACTGCTCATAGCTGACAGCTTTCAGCTTACAAGTAACTATCCGCCATATACACCTTCCCGCCATCTTCAGCCATCGTTACCGAATAGCTGAAACCAGGCTGCAAGGAATAAGCACCGTACTCACCGGCCTTATTGATGGCGATGAAGCCAACTTGAAAAGTTTTGGCCTTTTCGGGGTTGATTTTTACAATCCTTTCGATAGCGACTTTGCAGGCCTCTTTAGGCGATTTACCCATTCGCATCATCTCAACAATCAGTGCAGCTCCCGCTACCCGGATAACCTCTTCACCTTGGCCAGAACCCGTTACCGCACCCACTTCATTGTCTACAAACAAACCAGCACCAATGATGGGCGAATCGCCCACCCGGCCGTGGAGTTTGAAAGCCATGCCACTGGTGGTACAGGCACCGGAGAGATTACCCGCCGCATCCAGTGCAATGGTACCCATGGTATCGTGGTTGGGGCTACCGTCTTCAAACTTGTTGGGTGCAAAAGGCCCATTACCCTTGGTCTTCTTGGCGTTGATTTGCTGCTGCTCAATATTGATGATGGGCTTGTACTCTGATTTTTTTAGCCAGGCTTTGTAGGCTTTGTCGGCATCTTTCGACAATTTCCCCGATTCCTTCGGGAACCCATTGGCCAGAGCAAATTGCAAAGCCCCATCGCCCACCAACATCACGTGAGGCGTAGTCTCCATGACCTTTCTTGCAACTGAGATGGGATGTTTGATATAAGACAAGCCCGCAACTGAGCCACAATTGGATTTTTCATCCATAATGCAAGCATCTAAGGTGACGATGCCATCGCGATCGGGGTTTCCGCCTAAACCTACACAGCAGTTGATGCTGTCCTCGATGGAACGTGCCCCAGCCTCTACCGCATCCAGAGCTCGTCCGTTT
The DNA here is from genome assembly GCF_965225875.1 of Haliscomenobacter sp. Lineage (GTDB taxonomy): Bacteria > Bacteroidota > Bacteroidia > Chitinophagales > Saprospiraceae > Haliscomenobacter. The sequence continues at coordinate 339,965 of NZ_CBDDBS010000003.1, forward strand.
TGTTCGCGCAGAATTTTCCAGGCTACAGCATTTACGGGCAGTCCACTGTCCCATGTAGATACTACGATGGGCTTGGTAGCAACTGGCATTTTACTTTTGGCCAGGATTTGGCTAAAGGAAACAAAAGGCAGTCCAAGTGCTGACCACCTCAAAAAATTTCTTCTGGTTTGCATTGGTTAATAGAGTTTTATGGTTCACAACTCGCGCTAAAAATCGGTGATTTTAAATACGTAGGCGTAGCTGTTAGGCACAAGTTTAGCAGTTTTTTCAGGAACCGCAATACTCGTTGTACCATTTTCAGCACTCCAACGCAAGGTATCCTTGCTACCGAGGAGATTGATGGTGGCCTTTTTTCCCAGTGTCAAATTTTTAATGTCGATTTTTGACGGTAAAGCCTCTCCTTCGTCGGCCCGGTAAATGGCATAGACGGTTTTGCCTTTATGGGTAAAAACCAATTTGCCCTGTGGGCCCAGGTCTTTGTCGCCCGTAGTTCCATAAATGGCTTCGGAATTGACATTCATCCAGTTGCCAATTTCCTTTAAACGATCATAAGCCTCGGGGTGGAAATCCCCTTGAGGACTTGGGGCGATGTTGAGCAGGAGGTTGCCATTTTTGGAGACCACATCAACCAGAATGTGAATCAGTTTGCGGGCAGGCTTGAAGTTTTCTTTGGGAATGTAACTCCAGGAATCGCCCATAGTCAGGCAAGTTTCCCAGGGAATCGGCATGTAATGGCTGGGAATTTGTTGCTCTGGCGTTACGTAATTTTCATAAGGGCCGGTCACAGTGCGGTCGACCACCAACAAACCCGGTTGATGGGTTCGCGCCATGGCCGCAATTTTGGGCATATCAATGTCCTGATCAAAAGGAATGGTTTTTTGCCAGGATACCGAAGTATCGATTGTACTGAAGGGACGCACCCAACCGCCATCAAGCCAAAGGATGTCCATTTTTCCGTAATCCCGCATCAGCTCTTCGATCTGGTTGTAGGTGAAGGTTTTGAACTTCTCCCACTTTTCAGGATATTTTTTAGGCGGATAGCTTGAATTGCGATCCTTTGGTGGAAAGTAGGGCCACCAATAATCAGGCGTGTGCCAATCGGGCTTGGAAAAGTAGGCTCCAATCATAAAATCCTGGTCGCGAAAAGATTTAAACACCTCTTTGGCAATGTTGGCTTTGGGGTTTTTGCCAAATGGACTATTCATCACGCTGTAATCGGTCTGCTTAGTATCAAACATGCAAAAACCATCGTGGTGTTTGGTGGTGAACACCAGGTATTTCATACCCGCTGCCTTGGCTGCAGTAGCCCATTTATCGGGATTAAAATCGGTAGGATTAAAAGTATTTTGCAGGTTTTCGTAAGCTTTTTTGTAGCCGTACCAATCATTGGCATAAGGACCACGGCGTTCGCACCAACCTTCATCCTCGGGGCAAAGGCTCCAACTTTCTACAATGCCCCATTGGCTGTAGGTGCCCCAATGCATCAGGAGGCCGAATTTTACCGTTTGCCATTGTTCCAGTTTTTGTTGCACCTGTGGGTCAGTAGGAGGGACGTACTTAGAATGGTTTTGTTCGGCGTGTTGTTGGGAAAATACAACTTGGCTAAATAGCAAAGCCAAGCTAAAAGTGAGCAGCTGTTTCATCAGGAATAAGTCAATTTTAAGCAAATGAAATCATCGCTGAAATTAGTACATTTTTAATTGATGCAAAAAAAAATGCACTGCGGGCAAGCAAAATGCTCTCGCAGTGCATGGATATGCAAATGGGATAGGGAATAAGAAGTTTGGGATTATCTGGCTATTGTAATTCCTCCGATGATGATTTTGTCACCAGGACGCATTACAACCTTTAGGGCTAAAGTAGTAGTGCCGTTGACAGGGTAGGCAGCTTTGGTAGAGAAACAGGTGGGTACCGTGGAGTTGAGATCAGTTCCATCGTCCACTTTTACCGCAGCAGCATTGGGGGTCATCATTTCAGTAAGGCGTACTTGAGAAATGTAGGAACCACCTGCTCCTTGAATTTGATAACAAACCACCAGTTTGCCAATCATCCCTGCATTCAGGCCATCCAGTGGAATATTGATCCATTGGAAGTCGTTTTCGCCAACTGGAACGTTGGTTGAAATTTCAAGGGCTGTACTTGGGCAGCAAAAAGCATTCACTTTTACCTTGTTGGAAGCAGGGCCATTGGGACCTACAGGAACAGCGCCCAATGGGCTGAAAAACTGCGTTTGAGCAGCTAAAAAAGTGGCACTGCAAGCCAATACAAACAAGAAAAAAAGCTTTTTCATTTCAACAGGTTTTTAGGTTAATGATTTGAGCAGTGGGATAAATCTGCATTCATACCTAAGTGTGTTGGGTCCGAAAAAGCGTTCCATCGAAATGAAAAAAAAACTGAAAATTTTATAAAAATTGTTGGTAGGCTTCAATTTTATGGGCCAAACGTTCTGCCATAAGTTCATCAGCCGGGGCCAAATGATCATAAATGACCTGGCCTTCGCTGCGATAAGCGGCAATTTTGCTTTTGTCCCAATAATAAGGCGGGTGGTAGAGGTTGGTGATGCGATCGGCCATTTTGACCATCCAGATTTCTTTGGGCTGGGCCTGAATGCGTTGAAGGCTGTCGAGCATCTGGTACTCTTTGGCGAGGTCTTTATTTTTGGTCAAGGCTAGTACACCCGCAGCTACGCTTGAACCAAAAGTATTGTTTAATGCTTCAAAATCAGTGGACGTATCCTCCAGCGTATCATGTAACAAGGCGCATTGCACCAAAAGGTCAGCGTTGTAACTTTCCGTAGAATGGGCTAAAACCCACATGACTTCCATAGCCACACTGCTGAGGTGGTTGATGTACTCGATTTGTTGTTCAGGAAGGCGCCCACCATAAGTTTGGCCGCTGTGTTGGAGGGTAACGAAGTGCCAGGCTTTGGCGTAAAGGTCGCGGTTCCAGGAGTTGGATGCTTGCATAGCTTTAGGATTGTTTGGGGTAAAATACGAAAAAGTTGAGAAGGTTGAGGAGTTGAGAAGTTGAGGCTACCGCAGCGACTTAGACAAGGAATCTGTCAAAATCACTGCGGTAGCCTCAACTTCTCAACCCCTCAACTTCTCAACTTTTTTAAATTATTAGAAAGGCAAAAAGCGAAAAGAGTACATATGTGCTCTGCCCCTGAGCTACACGCTGATGTTGCATTGGATTGGTCAGCGTGACGGGACTCGAACCCACGACCCCATCGTCCCTAACGAAGTAACTCTATTCTACGGCACTTTCCTATCATAAAAGCAGTAACAAACGTTTAGCGTGGTCTTGTTTTGGATCGAAGTAACGCTGAACTACGACATGCTTTTATTTCTCTTGGTTAAAAATAAACTGGCAAAAAGCGAAAAGAGTACATTATGTGCTCTACCGTTGAGCTACACGCTGGGATTAATCAGCGTGACGGGAGTCGAACCCGCTTCCCCATCGTTAATAGCGAAGTAACTCTATTCTACGGCACAGTTCATTTTTTCTGGGGGTTAACCTTAATTGCTACCAGAGGCAAACCATTTTTCGCCTGCCCCTGGTAGAGGTTTACAGTTTACAATTCAATGTTGTTGATGACTTCGATGGCCTGTTGACCACGTTCCAAAGCCGCCAAAACATCGAAAATTTTATCAGACCAACCTGCGATCAGGTACACACCCTGATCTTGTTTCAGATCAATTGGTGTTGTTCCCAACCCGGCCAGGTCAAACAGGTACAATTTTGCGTTTGGTGCTACCGTTTCGCGGTATTGCTGCCATTCCTTGGCGATGTGGTAATCATGGCCGGTCGACCACATTTGGACATCAGTGAAAATCATCACTTTATCAACTACCTCGCGGCGATTGATCAAGTCACGAATCACCAAATAGCCATTGGTGGAATAACCCACTTCTCCTTCACGGCGGTAAAATTCCTGCACATTGGCTAGGATGTTTTTGGTCGATACGTTGATGATTTTCCAGGTGTTGCCGAACATACCCGTTTGGACATAACGGCACTTGGACTGCAACAACATCCCCAGCATCAAACCAATGTCATAGTACAAAATTTTACTTTTTGCCGAGATTGGTTGCTGCATCGATCCCGATACATCACAAGCAATCAGCACGCTGGTATCGGTTCCAAAACCACGCAAGTTCGCTACGCTGGCTTTTACTGCCAGTTCCAAAGCTGCCAAGGCTGAGGAAGTGTATTTACTTTTTATCAACAACAATTCGCGGTAAGCAGCCAGGAAGCGGAAAGGCAATTGTTTGGCCTTGGCCACCTGCACGGTGTCGGACAAAGTTGAACAAACCTGTTCAAAATGATACGCCGATACTTCAGCTTCGATGATATTGCGCAAGTTGCGCAGCAAAGCCATATAACCCACTTTTCCACTTTTGATCAGCTCTTCCCATTTTTGGCGGAAGGCAGCCTGTTTTTGCTTTTCGTTTGCGAATTGGGTTTGACCCAATGCCGACAACTCGGTTTCCCAGGTATAAGGCACCGCCAATTCGCCGTTAGCGATTTGGTCGAAGATCAATTGCTGTGCTTCGTCTTTGGCTTTTGGGTGGGTCAAAAACAAGGCATCGCGCAATTTGACTTCGGCGCTGTTGCGGTTGTATTTTCCAAACTGGTAGGCATCAAATTTATTGAATGCTTGCGCCAAGCCTTTTTGTACTTGTTTGGACAAGCGGTTCAATTTTTTGTTTCCTATCCGCTCATTGGCCAATTGGTAATAAGCCAACAGTTCAGTTATTTCATCGGCGCGCTGAACAACCCGTGCAATCGTTTTGCTCACCAGGTTCAAGCCATATCCTTCGTATCGTTTGGCCAATTCAACCACCAAAACCAAGGGAACGTTCCGCAAATACATGCTTTCACGGGCATAAACGGCCAATTTTGCTACGAACTCTGGATCTACCTGCGCAACCAATTCGCGGATGCGCTCGATTCGTTTTCCAGTTTTTTCATAAAATTGGTCACTTAAAGCTGCGGTCACCACAGTACTGTACAATTCCAACTCGGGACTCATTTTCCAAGCCTTTGCCCCTTCGTGGTTGGTGGTCAGGTTTTGATTTTTGGTTTTTCGATTGAATAACATGATAAAAGGCTTTGGATTAAATAATGAATTTCTAGCGTTGTTCGCTTTTGATGACACAAAGTTGGAAGGCTACTGCGCAATCTTTTTGCGTAGTAAAAAAATAGGCTGTATTTTTGTGAAAAAAATTTTCAAAAAATTTCTATCACTTTGATTTTTAATTTTTTAGCGTAAAAAATAATTATGCCCGTAAACCGCAATGCCCTGATTCGGTACAAAACCATTGACGCCTGTTTGCGCAGGCGGAACCGCAAATGGACCCTCGAAGACCTTGAGGAAGCCTGCTCTGATGCCTTGTATGAATACGAAGGTATCCGCAAAGGAGTCAGCCGACGATCCATTCAATTGGACCTGCAAATGATGCGTTCTGAAAAACTGGGCTACAACGCGCCCATTGTTGTAGTCGACAAAAAATACTACACTTACGAAGACCCTGACTACAGCATCGCCAATATCCCTTTGACCCAACAAGACTTGGGCACCCTCAACGAGGTGGTGACCATTCTTCGACAATTCAAGGGGTTTACCCATTTTCGAGAGGTGGACGACATGGTCAACCGCTTACAGCATAAGATTCAAATGGTGAAAACCCAGGAACGAGCCTTGATCGATTTTGAAAAAAATGAACTGCTCCAAGGGTTGGAGCATCTAGAAGGTTTGTATGCCGCGATTACCGCAAAACGACCATTAACCTTAACTTATCAGTCTTTTAAATCGAAGAGAGATCAGGTATTTACGCTGCATCCTCACTTTTTGAAAGAATACCGCAACCGCTGGTTTGTCATTGGCCTGCGGGATGAACAAGAAAAGCCGCAGATTTTTGCCCTGGATCGGATTCAAACTTTTGAAACCAATGATCATACTTCCTTTCGTTGGGACCAGGATTTGGATGCCGAATGGTTAAAGGACACCATTGGAGTGTCCAAAACGAGTGGGCAGCAAAAGATGTTGGTGAAGTTTCGGGTCAGTAAGGATCAAGCTCCTTATGTATTGACCAAACCCTTCCATCACTCACAACAACTGTTGGAGCAGTCCGAAGATGGCAGTGCTATTTTTACCATTGAAGTAATTCACAACCTGGAATTGGAGCGAGAATTTCTGGGCTTTGGGCAAGATATTGAGGTGTTGGAACCACGCTTGCTGCGCAAAAGAATTAGCAAGCGATTAGAATGGGCTCGGGCTTTGTATCAGGATAAACCCCTTACTCAGTAGGATTGATCATCAAGTTAGAGAAGGACTGAATTAAGGTTTTTACCTCGTTTAAAGTATCTGAATTGGTAATCACCCCCTCCGCGTTGATTTTGGTTTTGATAAAGGGGATCAATAATTTGCTTTCCTCTATCATTTTGGCTTCAATCACCATCAAGGTCTCCAATAGTGCAAGGTGTCCTTTTTGACCAACCGAAGAGGCGGTAATCAAGGCAGTAGGTTTTTGGTGAAACTCCATGGAAGACACCGTCCAATCGATGGCATTTTTGAGGCTACCCGGTACCCCCATGGCGTATTCCGGGGTACAAATCAGAATGCCGTCCGCTGCTTTTAATTGATTGCGAAAGGCAGTGACTTCAGGTGCAGGGCTTTCCGTGTCCAAATCGGGATTGAAATGTGGAAGTTTGGCTAAGCCGGTAAATATATCAACTTCAAATAGGCCTTTAGCCAATTCTGCAAAGGCTTTGATCAGGTTTAAATTGCTGGACTGAGCGCGGGTACTGCCGCAGATGGCGAGTACAGTTTTGGAAGTAGGCATGGTATTTTTACTTAAAACAGCTTAGGATCTAATTGGCCTTAGCATCCTCTCGTCGCTTCAATTCATTGCTGACTTTAGTCCGCATCATATTTACGGGCAAGGATGTGGTGATGAGTGCCACCATAACTACCACCAGCACGGTATTTACTTTACCGGTGGAGACAGAATAAAGCATCGCTGCGATGTAAACGATGAAGGCCCCAATGTATATGCCTGAAATGGTTTTATACGTCTTTGCTAACTTTTCCAATTCAGCAGTCGTTTGTTCTTCAATTGGCTTGGCCATGATTTTGGGTTGAAAAGTGAATAATTCTTGAGGCCAAAATACATATACTTGCTTATAAGGTGAAGTAAAAATTCACCTGATAGGCAAAATTGCGCCGTTCATTTTCGAGGCTATAGGGCCCCCAGCGGTAAAAAGCACCTACGCCGGCGCTGAACTTGGCCGCTTTCAGGATAGGAATCAACAACAAATTTCGCAAATAAAGGCCGGTTTCGTAAAAACCTTTGTCCAGGGTTTTGAAGTCAAGTCCTTGATGGGCCTCAGGATTCATCAAATCGCCCCAGGCGATGTTTTGGGCCAGGGCAATTTCAGGTTGGCTGTATTTGGAATTGATTTTAAGCAACAGTTTACCAAAGTTGTGTTCAAAAAAGAGATAGGCAAACCGATCTCCGGCAAACTCATACAAGCCCATCGTTTGAAACACGTGGTAGCTAAAAATGGGCGAACCCGCATCACGCCGTACGCCGGGCGCATTGAACAAGTAAGGGTAGGGGACATTGCCCAACATCATTCCACCCATAATGCGGTACACAGTGCGACCCAAGGACTTAGAGGTGTTTTGGCCTTCCATGCTCAGGATCAGGCGCGTGTAATTGATCGGGTCGGGCACACCCGTGATTCTACCCTGGGCCACCTGAAAGTCGAATACAGGATAGGTAAAATAATAGATCGTTTCGGTGATGCCGTCTTTGTGCAACCATTCCTTGGGGGCAAAACGCAGATTAAAACCTACTTCCTGCATTTGGAAAGTGCCTTTGGACACACTTTCATCTTGCACAAAAGAGTAGGGATAAGTGGTTTGTCGACTCTCGCGCCGCCAATATGGATTGAGTTGCAGGTGTGCACTGGGGCGGTAAAACAACTCGGCGCGGAAAGACTCAATGCTGTCCATCCGATTGCGAATCCAGTTGCGGGGTACAATGCGGCCGAGCAGTGGCGTTTGGTCCGAAAGGATGTTAAATGACCCTGGCTCGTTGACATCTCGACGATAGGACAAACGCATGCGTAAGTCCTTGTTTTGGCTCAACAACACCTCCGTGCGTAGTCCATATTTCCAGGCTTCATCCTTGAGGCCATAAGCCACATAACCACGTAGTTGTAGCCAGGACCAATCTTTAAAATTACTGCGGAGCGCCAAACCTACACGATAACCCTCATACCCATTTAACCCTATCACATCGCGCAGGGGGATTTCAAACTGGCCAATCGGCAGCATTCCGGTGTAATAGGCTTTGGCAGTATTGCCCAATGCTTTAAAAAGATTGCGTGGCCCCTTCAATTCGGGGATAGAATCCCACATGGAATAGGAATTTTGCTCTCGCTGACTAAGAGTATCCAAGCGTAACGCTTTCCATTCTTCATCACTCAAGCGTTTGGCGTCAACTTCCTGTTCGCGGGTGGCGTAGTTGAACACACTGGCCGGAATATCTTCATTCACCCTCGGGTTTTTGACCTGGGTGCGGTTGCGGATTTGTAGTTCAAAAGTACTGCCCTCATTCCCAACTGGCATATTTAGCTCGGTTTGTAGGATTTCCGGAAACCAAAACTTGCCGTTGAACTTGTATTGTTGCTGTACCCTAAACTGGATGTTCAGACTGGTATCGGCTGGGCTGGCAATCACATTCTCCATTGCGTACCCATTGGAATTGATGTGGAGCACACCGCGCAAGCCATCAAAGTTTTTCCCTTTGAAAGGTTGGTAAAAAATAACAAAGGTGCTGTCTTCCCCCTGATAGATAGTGTCCCGAATCTGGAAATCGTAGCGGTTGAAGGTGCCGTCGCTGATGGGGTTGACAAAGTTCAAACTGGCCAGGGTCAGAGACATTACTTCTTTGTAAAAACCAAAGGGCTGGAAATCGCTGGCCGCAAAACCCATGGAAAAATCACCCGGCAAGGAGGACTTACTGGCGATGATGCGCTCTTTATCCTGGGTTGGTTCTTTGTGGAATACCTCCACTACCGACTCTTTCACCCAGAGGTACATTTTGTTCAGGAGCGCATCGCTAATGATGGAGTCACGGCGAATGGCCTCCGGCGAGCGTTGTTTAGGTTTTTCACTTTTCTCTTTTTTGTCTTTTTTGAGTGATTCTTTAAATTGCCGAAAATCCGCTACGGTAAAGGATGATTTGTTGTAGGAGGTGTATTGGTAGGTTTTGTATTCTTCGGGATTGTTTTGCGGACGATTCGCTAACACTTTGCGGATGATGCCCCAGGCGGGATTTTCTTTGGGGCGAATGGTAACTTCGGGCAAACTCAGCACATCTTCACTTAATGAGATCAACAAAAAAGAACCCGCATCCTTAAGTGGCACTTCTTTGGTGCTGTATCCGACATAACTGATGACCAAAATACCGGTGCTAGGTGCGGTGATGGTGAAATTTCCATCGAGGTCGGTGGTGGTACCCTGGGTATTGCCTTTGATACCTACACTGACAAAAGCCAATGCTTCCAGACTTTTGGCATCCTGAATTTTGCCAACGAAGGTTTTATTTTGCCCCTCCAGATTATACAGAGAAGCTACAAAAATTACTAAGGTGCTAAAAATGTGGACATACTTTCTCCACACAATCATATTCAACTCCAATCTCATTGCAATTCTTTTAGATCCAGTTCAAATAGGGTGTTCCGGGGTAACACGTAGAACAAATACGAAACAAACCAGGATTAAGACGCACAAAGGTCAAAATTGGTTGTCTAAATTCAATTTAAATTGCTGTTCGAGTTGAAAAAGGAGGTAACTGATGTATTGATCTTCGACTATTTGGCGGTTAATGCGCCAAACATTGTCTTTAACTTGTGGAAATTCCAAGGTACGGCGTATAGGCAAACGGCTGAAGTGATTTTTCAAATGCACCCCACGCGGAGGCGTATTTTTTTGCTCACTCACTTTTACCTCACCAATAAATTGCTCTTTGCGTTGAATGTTGTGCCATTTTTGGACTCCTTCTTCACCACTAAAAAACAATTGCACTGCCGGGCCATTGATTTTAAGGATTAAGCCAACCAATCGATCGTTGTACTCAGTAGTGAATTGAGATAAATCTTCCTGTTCGACAAAAAGATACTGTTCGGCCGGTTTACCTTCTTCATTCAGACCAAAATACAAAGATTCCCGGAACCATACTTCCGTGTAAGCCACTTCGAAGTTTTTTTCAGCGCAGATTACGGCATAGATTGGCCGCATTTTTTCGCAAGCATCGCCATAAATACTCAGGTAAGCAGTATTCGTCGAAGGGTTGGCCTGCTGATAAATCTCAATTTTGAGGCGGAAAAACTTCTCTTCCCATTGGTCCACCTGTTCCAGTTCTTCTTCGCTGGTACTTCCGCCCAATACCGCCAAACACAAGCGTTGCTCCAGGCTCTCGACTTCGCTCACCAAACTTTCCACCTTGTCCCGAATTTCGATTAGCTGCATTTTGCGAATTTCAGCTTGGGCAGAATACGCTGGATCTTTGCCCTCTTGCTCCTTGTTTTCTTCCTCCAAATCATCATATTCCTGCAACAACAAGGTATACAAATGGCTTTCTTTAAAAGCAATAGCGGAAGCCCGCAGGGCAGAAACCTGATCGGCTGCATCCTGGAGGTTGAACTCATCGAGTAACTCTTCCAATGGGGTAGGTTCCGGATCTACTTCGACCTTCACCTTTCCCTGGCTGCTTTTAACCCGGACCTTGAGTTTATCCGTAGGGTCGTGTAAGTTCAGTTGGTTGGCCAATGGCAAGGCAATCAGTTCCCGGATGGCGCGCTGCAATTGGCGCCCCCCGTACTTGGGATGAAAACCTTCTTCGGCCAGTTTTTCAAGGGCATTGTCCTGAATACTCAATTCCAATTTCCGATAACGAACCCCGTCCCGGTTTTTGAACTGCTCTAATTCCCGGGTAACAATGGCGCGGATGAGGTCTTTATCCAAAGATTGAAAAGCAATGATTTGATCGATCCGGTTGACCAATTCAGGCCGGAAATACCGGCGAATGGCTTCCTGGTACAACTCCTGGGTAGATCGATTGGAATTGCCAAAGCCTAATTTTGGGCGTGTTGAATCGGCTCCCAGGTTGGTGGTCATGATGATGATGGCACTGCAAAAATCAGCTACCCGTCCCCGATTGTCACTGAGACGGCCTTCTCCCAGCAATTGCAACAGGAGGTCGAAAAAGTTAGAATGGGCCTTTTCAATTTCGTCAAAAAGCAGCACCGAAAAAGGTTGTTTGCGAATTGCTGAGGTGAGTAAACCTTCTACATTTCCGGCTCCGGCCAAACGCAATAGGGCGCTCGGGTTACCGTATTCACTCATGTCGAAGCGTACCATGCGGTCTTTGTCGCCAAACATAAAAGTGGTGAGTACCTTGGCCAACTCGGTTTTTCCTACTCCCGTCGGGCCTGCAAACAGAAAGGTAGCAATTGGTTTATCCGTACGGGCCAAGGCGGTTTTGATGGCCACCATGGCGTCCACTACGGCATCTACTGCCATGTTTTGCCCAAAAACCTGATGGTTAAAAAAACTGCGCACCTCAGTTGGTACCAGTGGGATAGCTGGATCTACGATCATGGGCGGCATGCCGCTTTCCGCACAAAAATAACGGATAACCTCATTGCGGTCGATGATGGTAAAATCATCTGGCACCCCTTGGACTTTGGTCATTCGCAGGGTCATGCCTTCCAAAAAACGGATGGGTTTGCCCGGCATACCGGCGTAAGGCATAAAGCGGCGATGCAAACGAATCACTTCGCTTACAGCTTCCTCTGCAATGAGTACATTGGCCTGTTCCGATAGGCCTTTTACTTTGTCCAGGATGATTTGTTCCATGTGTTCACCCCGGGGCTCCTGCATCTGCAATACCTGGAAATAAGCGGGGTAACCCGGAGAATTGAGTTCGATGCGGGCAAACTGGTCACCACTACACTCGGCAATCATGCGGATTTGGCCCTGGCTGAGGTAGGGGATTAAAAAGTCGGCAATACTGGAATCATTGCCTTCATATTGGCCAACTTCAAATAAATCCATCAGGTTGCGGAGATAGAGCACATGGGGTGTATTGGCGATCTCCTTGAGCAATTCAGACAAATTGAATTCCCAGCCGCGATCCTGTGATAGTTCTTTGATCAAGGTGGAAGCGGTCGTCTCCCAAATGTGCAATTCACCCGGATTTTGTAACTCCAATTGGCGGGCAGCTTCCCAGATCAGGGCAGTTTTACCTACTCCTGACGGACCGACCAGGAGCAAATTATTGGGGTACCCACCTTTTAAAATGCGTAGGACTTGATTGAGCTCTTTTTCGCACCCATAACTCTCCTGTCGGGTAATATTGAGCTTGTTGGCTACTTTGTCTAGCCAAACAAATTGGCCTAATTCTTTGGTGGGGCGTTTTTCTCCAGGGTCGAGCGCTTCAAGGTTGATTTCTTTTTGAATCAACTCCACTCCTTTGTACCAAATGGTGGAAATAATGTCTTGTACAGAAAACAAACGTTCATGCCGCCGAAAGTCGATGCGTACCAATTCCCGCAGGTTTTCTTCTAAATCTTCGGATTGGGTAGTGGAGGTCTCCAGGCCCAGTGCGGGTAAAATGGCCCGCCAGGCATGTTCCTGTTGTTGGAAAAAATAATCAAAACTAAGGGTAAAGGCTGGAGTACCTGCACCAGTTGCTCCAGCGGGAAATTCTACCTCCAGGCTAGCTGCATAATAAGTGCTTGGCCGCAGCAAATCCATCAAAGGTAAAAGGGGAGTGCGATTGTACAATTGCTCCTGTAAGGCATGTTGGTATTCCTCGGCAACCTCGCTCAAGGTTTTGCCCAAACGAATTGCTTGAGCGTCAGTCATAGGATTCAGCAAGCTGATGTTGTTGCTGAAATTGAGGCGAAAGGCGAAAAATGGGATGGAGATGGGTAAGGCCATGAAATGGGGTGTGGGTTAGTGTGTGTTGTGTGGGTGTGAAGGGCGTTGCCCGAAAGATGGTTTTCCATCCGCACGAATCAACGCCCTTCAACTTATCTATCAAACGAATTAAATCACCACAGATTTGCCCGGCATAGCAATGGGATAAAATCCATCCTTGTCTGGCAATACTTTTGGTAAGGCATCCCAGGCCAATTTGTCGGGGAACAAACTGATGTTGGAATTCAAAGCTTTGTCCCACTCCACAACCTGACCAGAATAAGTAGCCATCCGGCCCAGGATCGCGGTCATGGTTGCTTTGGCACCATTTTCGGCATCGGCAAATTTGTATTCACCTTTGGCAATGGCTGCAAACAATACATCATGCTCAACTTGATATGGATCTGGATCGTCTTTGCCGCTGATGCGCATGATGGTTTTGCCCGAATGATCCTGGATGATACCGGGTTTTGGTGCCTTGCCTTTAGTGCCTACAAAGGCCTCGGTTACCTTACTTGGTGTACCTGGCTGGTGGCGGCACTGGCTGTACATCATTGAGCCATCGGCATATTCGTACTCTACAAAGTGGTGGTCAAAAATCTCTCCATATTCCTTGCCCGTACGTACCTGGCGGCCACCCATTCCGGAAGCTCTTACTGGATAACCTTTTTTCACCCAGTTGCCTACGTCCAGGTTGTGGATGTGTTGCTCTACGATATGGTCACCACAAAGCCAGTTGAAGTAGTACCAGTTGCGCATTTGGTACTCCATCTCGGTTTGTTTTTCTTCGCGCTTTCTCACCCAAACACCTTCGTTGTTCCAATATACGCTGCTCATGGTAATGTCACCAATGGCACCTTCGTGCAGTTTTTCAACCCACTGCTGGTAAACGTTTTCATAGTGGCGTTGCAAACCAACCACCACGTTGAGTTTTTTCTGCTTGGCAATCTCTGCTGCTTCCAAAACTTTACGAACCCCAACGGCATCTGTGGCCACTGGCTTTTCCATAAAGATTTGTTTGCCAGCGGCAACTGCTGCGACAAAGTGATCGGGGCGGAAACCCGGAGGACTGGCCAAAATAACTACGTCACAAAGAGGAATGACCTTTTTATAGGCATCAAAACCGACAAAACGGTGCTCCTTGGGCACATCCAGCCTTTCCGCTTTTTGCTTGGATGCCATTGCTTTTTCGATCTGCTTATAGCTGCTCTCCAGCCGATCAGAGAAAGCGTCGCCCATAGCGACGATTTTTACGTTTTGAGTAGTAGAGAGGGCTTGTACTGCTGCACCTGTACCCCGGCCACCACAGCCAATCACACCAATTTTAATGGCATCATCAACACTGTTGAATGCCTTGGCGCTGAGTAATTCAGGTACTAGGAGCAAACCTCCAGTAACCGCTGCCGAAGTCCTTACGAAGCGGCGGCGATCGAAACCCGTCTTTTTGTTTTTTGTGCTCATGCTGTATAGCGATTGATGTTTATAATTTTAGTAAAAATAGGAAAATTGAAGTGTTAAGGTGTTGAGAAATAGAGAAAGTCGACCATTGGAGTCGCCAAGCTCCTCAAAACCACTTAGAGACCTTTCAACTAATCCACAATTGCTTCTTTAAAATAGGCCTCTACCTCGGCCGCTGTAGGTTGTTTGATCGGACGTACCAATCGGAAACCCAGCCAGGACGAATCAGTATTCCACCAGCGGCTTCTGGGAATTTGCGGATCCCGTTTTTGCAAGCTGGCCAAGGATTTTACCCGTTTGGAGCAGGAGCAATCTTCAGGATTGTCGTCGAAGGAGCCTCCTCTGATGGTATGGGGATATTTGGCGCTTGGTTTGAACCAGGGATTCTTGGGATTTTTGCTGCTTTCGCCAAAATAGTCGTCTACATAAGCATCTGCAGTCCATTCGGCTACATTGCCGAGCATATCAAAAAGGCCCCAAGCATTGGCTTTTTTCTGACCAGTTGGGTGGTATTTTTCGGTGCTGTTGTCGTAGTGCCAGGCGTAATCGCCCAAATTACTTTCCGTTACCCCTTCTGGTTCTGGCCCTTTTGACCCCGCACGGCAAGCGTACTCCCATTCTGCTTCAGTGGGCAAACGGTAAAATTGCCCGGTTTTTTGGTACAACCACTGGCAATAACGCAGGGCACCTTGTTGGGTCATCGCAACGGCTGGCACCCCACCTAAAGTACCCATTCCCCAGGTGTAATCCATGTATTGGGGGGTAGGACGGGTAACCGCATCGGCACTGTATTTGCCGTCTTTCCAGTTGCTACTGTTGTTGTCGTTTCTGCGGTATTGGAACTGGATAAACTCGTCGTAAGTGACTTCTCGAGTACCAATCCAGAAGGCATCTAACTGGATATCCAGGCTTTTGCCATCAGCAGACTGGATACTGAGCTGCCCGGCTGGGATGTAACTCAGACTAAACTCTGCCTTACCACCCGGAATGGTGACTTTGCTGATCTCGCCGACCTTTTGGGCTTGTAAAGCTTGAAACAAACCGAGGCTGGCTAAAAAAAGGAAACAATTTTTCATAGTAATGTAGGATAGAATTTACAGAGAACAGAAAGCTTAGACTTTATATTCAGAAAGTCTGGATATCTGGCTGCTAAAAACGGACAAAAAATGGAAAATAGTGCCATTAGTTACCAGCTATTTTTGGCATTTAGTTAAAAAACAATGCACCTTGCTTAACAACTTTACTGATTTTTCGCGTTAATGCGATAGAAATGCTGATTTCGCGCTTCATAAATTTATTTTGCTAATATTGCAAGGAATTTGATCTCTTAGCCATCATGAACAGAACCTTTACCTTTTTCTTTACGTGGGTTGTGCTCTGTGCATTTACTCATTTGTATGCACAATCTTCTAGCAACAAGGATTTTTTTGATCCACAATCCATTCAGGAAATCAACCTTACTTTCAAAGCCAACAACTGGCGTTTCTTGCTGGATTCACTCCGTTTTAATGGTGATAAAATGCTGGCCGCTGATTTGAAAGTGAATGGTGCTTCGCTCGGGCGCGTAGGTGTACGCATCCGTGAAAGTGGAGGTTTTCAACCCGGAAACCAGCGCAATAACCTGCACATTCAACTGGATTATGCTTCGGCCAATCAACAGTTGCAAGGCTACCGCACCATCCGATTGTCAAGTGCGCTGCGGGATCCAAGTATGGTCCGCGAAGTATTGGCCACGGACATTGCCCGCAAATTTATGCCTACTCCCAAGGCCAATTATGCAAATGTGACGGTAAATGGCCAATATTATGGCCTGATGGTCAACCTTGAGCCATTTGAAGCACCATTTTTTGAGCGTTATTTTGAATCCAGTGCGGGTAGTTTTTATTACTGCCCAGCCATTCGAAAAGATACGCTTGTCAAATCGGGTTGTCTAAACGGTGGTTTTGGTACCCTGCAATTGGAAAAATCGGAATCTTGTTATGGCGACAACTTTGTGGTCGTGCAAGGTGCAGGTTTGCGGGATTTGGCCGAATTGTCACGGGTACTCAATCAGGCACCTGCCCAAATTGAATCCATTCTAGACGTAGACCGTACCCTATGGATGTTGGCCTTCAACAACGTTTTGGTCAATCTCTACAGCTATAGTGGTGGCAAAAGCACGGGTTACTACTTGTACAGGGATGCAGATGGCCGCTTTACGCCCCTGATTGGCGACTATAATTTCACCTTTGGTTCTTACAAATACACGGGTAGGGGTTCAGACTTGAACCTTTTGCAGTTGCAACAAATGGACCCTATGCTGAATGCGGACAATCCGCTGAAGCCCTTGGTCAACAAATTATTGAGCAATCCTTATTACACCAAAGTATACTTGGCACATTTGCGTTCTATCCTCTTTGCTGAATTGCTGACCGGGAGCTATGAAACCAAAGCAAAGCAATGGCAAGAACTGATCAAACCTTCCTTGCTGAACGATGCCAATAAGGCTTATTCGGGTACAGATTTTGAACGCAGTTTGATCGCCACCATTGGCCGTACCATCCAGGTGCCAGGCATAGTTGAATTGATGAATGAAAGGGTACGTTTTCTTAAGCGGCATCCTGCATTGGCCGTATTGCCTCCTATGATTTCGGAGGTAAAAGCCAGACACCGCGATAAATATGCCGCCAATGCCATGGAGGACTTCCAGATCAATGCTAAAATCGGAGAGTTTGCCAACAAGGTTACGGTATTTTACCGTTTCAGCCCCAGAGAAGCATTCAAGTCTGCAATGATGTCCGACGATGGTCAGCACCAGGATGAAAAGGCAGGAGACTTCATCTACGGGGTAAGTCTGAAAGCTGGAGGCAGTCGCATCGAATACTACATTCAAGCTGAAAATGTAAAAGCCATCGCTTATTCACCCGAACGCTACATGTTCGAGCGGCACGCCGCTACTTTGGAAGAAATCAACAAATAACATGAGGTTTAATCTAACGCTGCTGGTTCTGTGGGTATTGGTGCCCTATTGTATCCATGCCCAGGACATTTATGATCCCAAAAAACTGGTGGAGATCAAACTCTACTTCAAAAATCCTAAGTGGAAACTAACCATGGATTCATTGAAGGACGAGAAACAGGAAGAACGCCTGGTGGCCGATATGGTGCTTAACGGGGTAAAATACCCTGGGGTGGGGGTGCGCTACAAAGGCAATAGTTCCTATGCCAATGTACGTAAAAGTGGACAGGTGAAATTGCCACTCAACATCAAGGTGAACCATACCGATCGCCTGAAAAAATTGCCAGGCGGATACACAACCTTGAAATTGTCCAATGGGTTTCGCGATCCCAGCATGGTGCGTGAGGTGTTGGCTTATGAAATTGCCCGAAACTATATGCCGGCACCCAAAGCCAACTTTGCCAAGGTGTATGTCAACGATGAATTACTGGGCGTTTATACCAATGCAGAGTCCATTGACGGGCCTTTTTTAGACCGCTTTTTTGGCGACCACGATGGATCCACCATCAAAGCTGACCCAAACTGGACCATGTCCAAACCTCCCAAATGCCCGGAAGGGGATAAGTGCTCACTCAATTACCTAGGTGAAGATACCTTGTGTTATCGTTACCTCTACGAATACAGTTCACCACAGGCAGCACAAGACTTGATCAAATTGACCCGCACTTTGCAGGACAAACCTACCGATATCCCCCAAATGATGGACGTGGATCAGGCATTGTGGCTATTGGCATTCAACAATGTGATGCTTAATTTGGATAGCTACATTGGCGCTTTTTCCCAAAATTATTACCTCTACCTCGATTCACTTGGTGGCTTTCATCCGGTAATTTGGGATTTAAACCTCGCCTTCGGAGGCTTTCGCCTGATGAATGGAGCTAAAAGGTTGACCAATGATGAGATGAAGAACCTGCATCTGTTTGTGCATTATAAGGAGTCAAATGCAAAAAGACCCCTGGTGACCAAATTGCTGGCCAATAACCTTTACCGCAAAATGTACCTGGCTCATTGTCGAACCATTTATCGCGACTATCTGGAGAATGGCTTGTATTTACAACGAGCGAAGGAGTGGCAAACTTTTATTGCCCCCCACCTGAAAGAAGACAAGTACAAGCTATACTCTGAAAAATCTTTTACAAACGCATTGACCGAATCTTTTGATGCCAGTGGTGAATCGGTGCCAGGGATCCAACCTTTGATGGATGGCCGCCGGGACGCGCTGAAGGCAGTCCCTTACCTATTTGTTGAAGAGGCTGTGGTGAGCAAGGTCCAACACCAAAAAACGGGGAATAAACTCAAAATCAATATCCAGGCAACGGGTGCCCAACAAGTTTGGGTCTTTTGGCGCAAGGGAAATGTAGGCATTTTTAAAGAACAAGCTGCCAATAAAACGGCAGATGGAGTATACGAACTGGAATTGGAAGCAGGAATACAATATTATGTAGTAGCCGAAGGTGAGCGTTCGGCTACGGTATCACCGGTGAAAGCTGGAATGGAATTGTACAAGGGGTAATAAAAAATAAGTGCTCCTTTTGCCAAAGGATTAGATGAGTGAATGCTTAAATTTATGGGCCTTATCTAATCCTTTGGCGCAATAAAAATTTGCATTGATTTTTGCCCCTCTATCAAAGCAATGTAGATTTTCAATCAAAAAACCTAGCCAATCTAAACCCAATTCCCTACATTTGTTTAGATCAGTGTTTTTGCTCAAATCGCTGCTAAACCGCCCCCGATGAATAGTATTGTTACTCAGCGCTTTATTCAGTGCCATCACCAGCTTAAGCAAGAAAATCGAGTGCGTTCCAGTCGGCAATTTGCACAATCGCTGGACTATTTACCGCAAAGTTTAAGCGAAATATTAAAAGGGCGGCGAGATGTAACCATTGAATTGTTGCGGAAGGCGGTTGAGGTTTATCAGGTGAATCCCATTTTTTTGTACACCGGAGAAGGCGAGATGTTTTTAAAACCGGGAGAAGACAAAGAATTGCGGATCCTCACCATTGTCACTGACCAGCAAAATGACGAACGTATCTTGCACATACCTTGCTCAGCGCAGCCGGAATACGCGCAAGAAATTGGAAATCCTGTTTTTATTCAATCATTGCCGTCGTATTCCCTGCCCGCCTTAAACAATAATGCCCCTCAACGTTCTTTTGACATTAATGGAGACCACATGGTACCTACTTTTTTTGAGGGGGATAAAGTTGTGTGCACCTTTATTGAGCCAAGCCAATGGGAACAAGGTATTAAAAACCAGCACGTCTATGTGGTGGTTTCGAAGGAAGCGCTTGTGGTCAACCGAGTACACAATGATTTAAAAAACAATAAACATTTGACTTTATACTCCGACAACACCTTCTACGAGGCATTTAATATACACTTGTCTGACATTCAGGAAGTTTGGCAAGTGCATACCCACATCAGTCCATTTTTACCAGCACGGCATCACCATCAGTCTCCTGTGCAGGAAGATGTCAAAGCGCTACGCCAGATGATTGGTGAGCAGCATCAAATGATTCAAAATTTGCACAATACCATTGAAAAACTAGTAAATCCGTAAAATATGAGAAAGAAAAAAATCAAAGGTAAGGTAGTCTATCTCGAGTTAGAGGGTGGGATTTGGGGGATCGTAGACGACAAAGGTGGGGACTGGCTACCAGTCAATATGCCCTTTGAACTCATGAAAGACGGCTTGGTTGTTGAAGTTGAAGCTCATAAAGTAAGTGATTTTCTGTCGGGAGGAATGTGGGGTACCCCCATCGAAATCTCCGATTTTCGAATTTTGCCATCGTAAATTAATCTGGAATTATTCCAGCCTAGTGGCAAAAATGCACTAATTTTCCGCCCTAACCAGATTACTCACCAAATAGTTTAGGAGTTCAGAAGTTTAGAAGTTGAGGCTATCGCAGTCATTTTGACAATGATATTGTCTACATCGCTGCGATAGCCTCAACCCTTCAACTTCTCAACTCCTAAACTTTCTTGATCAATTGCTAGCAAACTAACAAGCAATGCCGAATATTTCACAGCGGGCTCACAACGTCCCGTTATCACCCATCCGCAAGCTAGCAGGCTCTGCGGAACGTGCCAAGGCCAAAGGGCGGCACGTGTATCACCTCAACATTGGCCAACCGGATATCGCAACTCCAGAAGCGGCGATGGCGCGTTTGCGTGAGGTGGATATTAAGGTACTGGAATATAGCCCAACGGAAGGTTGGGCGAGCACCCGAGCGGCATTTGCGGCGGCAATGAAAAAATTTGACGTACACATCACCAAAGACGAGGTCATGGTGACCACGGGTGCCTCGGAAGGGAATCAGTTGTTGTTTTTTTCCTGTTTCGATAAAGGGGATGAAGTCATCATTCCGGAGCCTTTTTACGCCAATTACAATGGTTTTGCGCAGATTGCCGATGTGGTGGTACGTCCAGTGACAAGCACCATTGAAACGGGTTTTGCCATGCCGCAGATTCAGGATTTTGAACGGGTAATTAACAGCCGTACCCGCGCCATTTTCCTGAATAACCCTAGTAATCCTACAGGGGCTTTTTATCCCCGTGAATTGCTTGAACAACTGGCGCTATTGGTCAAACAATACGATCTGTACCTGATTGTGGATGAAGTCTACCGCGATTTTTGCTACGATGGACAAGAGTTCTTTTCGGTTTTACGGCTGGAAGGACTCGAAGACAATGTGATCGTATTGGATTCAATTTCTAAAAAATTCAGTGCTTGTGGTGCCAGGATTGGTACCATCATCACCCGCAATCCTGATGTGATGCAGGCAGTGAGCAATTACGGCAAACTGCGCCTGAGCCCACCTGCATTTGGACAATGGTTGTCGGAATTCCTCTGTGAGCTGGATGACGACTACATGGACAATGTCCGCGAGGAATACCACCGCCGTCGGGATTTGGTGTACGAACGCCTGACCAAGATGTCAGGTGTAGTATCCTACAAACCAGGGGGTGCCTTTTATTGTTTTGCCAAATTCCCGGTAGAAAATGCCGATCATTTCTGCCAATGGATGTTGGAAGAGTTTGAATACAATGGGGCTACGGTTATGCTGGCTCCAGGTGAAGCATTTTACGCCACCCCTGGTCTAGGAGTTGACGAGGTTCGGATCGCGTATGTGCTCAATACCACTGCCTTGAATGCTGCAATGGATTGTTTGGAGCAGGCACTTGCTGTCTATCCGTACAAAAAAGTGCGGGATATGGCGGTAATAGGATAATACCATTTTTTGCTATTCGAAAAGGGGCCGCTAATTTCTTTGATTTTAGCAGCCCTTTTTAGTTGGCAACAGATTGAATTTTTTATGCCATTTTGACCTGCAACTCAAACTGGAGTCACCAATTTGTCCGAAAAAAGATTCTTGCCGCCCTGCTGCCTGCCCAAATGTCAGTTCCCTTACTGCCAGCCCTCTTTTGGCACATCCCTTGCTAACAGAAAACCGTAAACAAGAATTTCAGGGCCAGATCGAATACTACAATTTGCGAAAAGGCTCTTCATAAAAATCATAAAGTACAAGAACATGGGAAAAATTATCGGAATTGACCTTGGTACCACTAACTCTTGTGTGGCGGTAATGGAAGGGAACGAACCGGTGGTAATTCCGAACGATGAAGGTCGGCGGACTACGCCATCCGTTGTTGGTTTTCAGGACAACGGAGAACGTAAAATTGGTGACCCTGCCAAACGCCAGGCCATTACGAACCCTAAGCGCACAATTGCTTCCATCAAGCGCTTCATGGGTCGTCGCGCTTCGGAAGTACAAGGCGAAATGAGCCGCGTTGCCTACACTGTTGCCAAAGGTGACAACGACACCTTGCGTGTCGACATCGACGGCCGCATGTATACGCCCCAGGAAATTTCTGCAATGGTACTGCAGAAAATGAAAAAAGTAGCTGAGGATTACCTCGGCCAGGAAGTAACTGAAGCGGTAGTTACCGTTCCTGCCTACTTCAATGACTCGCAACGTCAGGCAACCAAAGAAGCAGGTGAAATTGCTGGCCTCAAAATCAGCCGGATCATCAACGAGCCTACGGCAGCTGCTTTGGCTTATGGCCTCGACAAGCGCAATAAAGACATGACCATCGCAGTATATGACCTGGGTGGTGGTACCTTCGATATCTCTATTCTGGAAATGGGCGAAGGTTTGTTTGAAGTAAAATCTACCAATGGTGATACTCACTTGGGTGGTGACGACTTCGACGGCGTGATCATCGATTGGTTGGCTGAATTGTTCAAACAACAAGAAAACATCGATTTGCGCAAAGACCCTATGGCTTTGCAGCGTTTGAAAGACGCAGCTGAAAAAGCAAAAATCGATTTGTCTTCTTCAACTGAAACGGACATTACTCTGCCATATATCACCGCTGTAGACGGTGTGCCTAAGCACTTGACCACCAAGTTGACCCGCGCACAGTTCGAAAAGATGATCGATGTACTGGTACAACGTTCTCTGGATCCATGCCGTAAGGCTTTGCAGGATGCTGGTTTGACCAAAAACGACATCGATGAGGTCATCCTTGTTGGTGGTTCTACCCGTATCCCTCGCATCCAACAGGCGGTGGAAGAATTCTTTGGCAAAAAACCAAATAAAGGGGTTAACCCGGATGAGGTTGTAGCCATTGGTGCTTCTATCCAGGGTGGTGTATTGAGCGGCGACGTGAAAGACGTTCTTTTGCTCGACGTAACGCCACTGTCACTGGGTATCGAAACCATGGGTAACATGTACGATGTGGTCATCGAGTCCAACACCACGATTCCTACCAAGAAATCTAAAGTGTACTCTACTGCTTCGGACAACCAACCAAGTGTAGAAATCCACGTACTGCAAGGAGAGCGCCCGATGGCTAAAGACAACCGCACAGTTGGTCGCTTTATCCTCGGTGACATTCCACCCGCTCCACGTGGGGTACCACAAATCGAAGTGATTTTCGACATTGACGCCAACGGTATCCTGAGTGTAACCGCTCGGGACAAAGGGACAGGCAAAGAGCAAAGTGTTCGTATTGAAGCCTCTACTGGTCTTGACCAGAAAGAAATCGATCGGATGCGCGCTGAGGCTGCTGCCAATGCCGATACCGACCGCAAGGCTCGCGAACGTGCTGAAAAGTTGAATCAAGCCGATGGATTGATCTTCAACACTGAAAAACAGCTCAAAGAATACGGTGACAAGATTCCAGCTGATAAAAAAGCTGCCATTGAGTCAGCCCTCAGCGAACTCAATGAAGCCCACAAAGCTCAGGATCTGGATGCCATCGACAATGCTTCGCAGAACCTGAACAATGCATGGCAGGCTGCTAGCCAGGATTTGTACCAGGCTGCCAATGAAGCCGGTGTAGATGACAATGCACCAAATGCCAATGAAGCAGGAGGTTCCAGCAGCAAGTCTGGTGCTGACGATGTGACCGATGTTGAATACGAAGAAGTAGACAAGAAATAATACTCGTAGGGGCAATCCTACGTGATTGCCCTTTCACACAATAAATATTGTAATGGTAACCCTTTCGGTTGCCATTTTTTTTGGAAACTTTTAGGGGCAACCACGCAGGGTTGCCCCTATCGTTTTTGCCAACGCATTTGAAATACCCCCACAATTGCTTCCTGGATAATATTGGCCGACATTTTTGATACACCAGCCACTCGGTCTACAAACGTAATGGGCACTTCGGCAATTTTGAAGCCCAGGAGATGGGCTGCATATTTCATCTCAATCTGGAAGGCGTACCCCACAAAGCGGATGTTATCCAAATCAATACTTTCCAATACTTTGCGACGGTAACAAATAAAACCAGCAGTAGGGTCTTTGACTGGCATCCCGGTCATCAGGCGCACATACATGGAAGCGCCATACGACAACACAATACGATCCCAGGACCAGTTGCTTACCTTGCCTCCACGAGTATACCTAGAGCCTACTGCCAGGTCCGCACCTTTTTGAGCACAGGCCTCATATAAACGAGGCAAATCTTGAGGGTTATGTGAAAAATCAGCGTCCATTTCAAAGATGTACTCATACCCATGGGTCAAGCCCCATTTGAAACCTGCAATGTAAGCCGTTCCCAACCCTAGTTTGCCACTCCGTTCCAGTAAGTGCAATTGACCAGGATAAACTTGTTGTAAATTCTTGACAATCTGCCCAGTACCGTCTGGTGAGCCATCATCAACGATCAAAACGTGGAAAGCACGAGGCAATGAAAATACCGTATTGAGCATGCGCTCAATGTTTTCCAGCTCATTATAGGTGGGGATAATAACCAGACTATCTGACAAAACCTTGAATTTGGGTGATGAACAATGTTCTTGATGGAACGCTAAATGAGTTGATTTAGGTTCGGCAAAGATAAGTTTATTCAATAAATGACGAATTTTTCGAATGACGAATAACGAATTTTAGGTGTGTTTCCTAAATTCGTTATCCGTCATTCGAAAAATTCGTCATTTAGACCAGTTCATTATCGTCCCAAGATTCGCGCTTACGCTTTTCGATTTCCTTGAGTTCCAAAGGTGGCTCTTCCTTTGGTGTAGGGCGGGAAATATCCATTCCTTTTTTCTCCAGGCGGCGTAGCTCAGCCTGGATTTGTTTTTCTTCCCATTCGGGGGACATTTCTTCAACAATGCCGGGGATGCCAAATAGATTCACGTAGTGAAAAGCAAGACCTACTCCCCAACCCAACATTGGCCAATAAAACCACCAATGGCCAGGGTTGCTTAAATAATTGATCATGTAAAAAAAGATGCTCATCACCACATAAGTTGAGAGGTGTCGATAAAACTTCTTTTTTTCTTCTACCCGTTTTTTGGCAATATCATATGCCGTAAGCGGCTCTTTGTTTTTACGATTTCTTCCCATGGGTTCTCCAGTTCGCGAGTAATAGGGCCGAGATGTGGCAATACCACAGCTCAACTGATGGCAAATCTACACAGATAAGTTGAAATCTAAATCTCCAATCAGGCATTAAACCAGATCCTTGTCCGACCAATTTGGGCCTTTGTCTTCTGGTTCATCCTCAATGTCATCATCCTGATTTTGCACATCTGGTTTTTGCTCGTTCGGCCAACCAAATACGGCGAAATAATGCATTGCGACCCCAACACCCCAAAAGAAAGCAATTGGGAAGAAACCAAACACATTACCATGGTTTTTGTACAAAAAGAAACCCATAATGGCGATGTACCAGGTCAGGTGTTTGTAAAACTTAGCCTCCGGGCTTTCTTGTCTACGTTTGTACCGTTTAAACTCGCGCCATTCCTTTTTACTAATGGGCCCACGGTTAAAAAAATCGGCCTGTTCGCTGTAGCGATTTTTATAGCGTGATTGTCCACACATAGCTTTTGATTTTATACTGAATTGATTTTGTTCAAAAATCCCTTCATTTCTGGCAGGGATCAATTTTTATAGACGAGTTTCTTGGAAAGATCGGTCAATATGCTTCAACTTTTGAGGATGATCACTTTTGAAGTGCCCCAGGCTGATTTTAAAAAATAAAGCCCGGCGGGCAAATGCTGAACATTAACGCCCGAGTTTAGGGCTTCTACTTTAAAATGCATCACTATTCTGCCCACGGCATTGACCAAAATGGCTGGCCCATTTTTCGTTGTTTGGCTGTACAACTGCCCCGTATAGGTCGGATTCGGGAAAACGGTAATCTCTTCTTTTATTAGAATATCCTTGGTGTCAGTTGTAAGGCTTACCGCCTCCCGGATGGCATCCACAATCTGAAAAGTAGCATTACGGGTGATTGCACCGAGGGAAGATGTAAAAACCACCCCGCTAAGCCCACGTATCCGATCCATCCAAAAGTAAGTGCCGAATGCACCGGCTCCGCTAATCTGTTCTTGGTATTGAGTGTTTGGGTTGTAAATATCTTGCCAGGTACCAATGCCGTAATAGATGATTGGAGCGCCGTAGGGATTGTTGTATCTAGGATTTATGGGATAGGGCGACTCAAGTTGAGGTGCTTTGTTGGTTTGATCTTTCCACAATTCTTCCATGGTATTGGCACTGATGATTTGTTTACCCTGGTGTTTTCCTTTGTTGAGGATAAATTCAGCCAGAATCATCAAGTCTTTGGGCGATGTACAAGCACCTCCAGCAATGCGCGGATTGCTGGCACTATTGAGGCAAAAAGTAGTTTGAGTTAAGCCTAGCGGATCGGCAAGGTATTCCCGAAAGGCTTGATTCCAGGATTTTCCAGTCACTACCTCGGCTATTCTGCCCGCGATTTGCATGGACACCCCGCCATAGGCGAACCCTTTACCAGGCTCGTATTCCAACTCTTCTGTTTGTGCAATGGTGTTGGCTACTTCTTCCAGGGTCATCGTTCTGCTGCTTAGGTAATCTTCTGTTTCACTGCCTGGAAAACCGCTGCTATGGGAAAACAACTGCCGAATGGTCGGTTTACCTTTGCCGTATTGGGTGAATATGGGGATGTGTTTACCCAGGCTATCGTCAAGACTGATGAGCCCCTTATCGACCAGTGCCAGGATCAAAATCCCACTGAAGGTTTTACTCACCGAAGCCACTGCCGCAACAGACAGAGAGTCATAATCACCCAAACCTTGGTAGTAAATTGGTTTGCCTTGCTGCTTGACCATTACACAAACAGAATTGCGGTACAAGCCGAGGCCTTTTTGCAAAATAGCGTCTACTTCGCTGAAATTTTGAGCGTGACCACAAATCGCACCTATAAAAAACGGGAACAAGAAGTAAGTATATTTCATAAAAAAAGGTTTTAGGCTTGGACTGCCCAAAACCTTTGAGGTTTATTCCAATAGGGAAAAACTTTAATGGAAACTACAGATTTCTATTTCTGTGACTTACCTAGTTTCGCCACTCTTCTTAACCACATCTCCAATTTTTCAGGCTTCGCGTCGCGAATTGGCCCGATGTAGCTCACTTTTTTGACCTTGACCCCGCAAAATTCCAACGTTGCTTTTTTGAGCTGATTTACACTGGGGTTTCCAAAAAACCAATAATAGAACCAACCCGGTTGATCCAAAGTAGTGATGATGTGTGCCGATTTTCCGTGTAATAACTTGTCCCACCACACCGAATTATCCCGGTATTTAAATGCCATACCGGGCAAGAATAGCCGATCGATAAACCCCTTGGTCAGGGCAGGTAAACCACCCCACCACACCGGATGTAACCACACCAGGTGATCAGCTGCCTGAATTTTTTCCCAGGCCTGCAAGAGGTCGGGTTCAAGGTCCATTCGTTTTTGGTAACCGTATTGAAGGTTGGGATTGAATTGCAAGTGGGCAATGACGAGTTCTTCTACCCGTGCACCAGCCAATTTCGCCCCTTGAAGGTACGCCTCAGCAAGGGCTGCATTATAACTTGATGGATTGGGATGCCCGTTGATGAGCAGGATATTTTTCATATTTTACCTTTTGAGGAGGTAAAACTAAGAGGGTAGGAGAGCGATTTAAAGGACATTTGTCCCAAAAAATTAATTCGCCCTTTCCAGGAATTCCCTCCGGATTCGACTCAGGTGCCGTCGTGTAATTCCCAAATAGGAAGCTAAATATTGCAGTGGAATCTGCTGTAAATAATGTGGTTGTGCCAGCAACAAATCCTGATACCGCTCACTTGCCCTTTCTTTTTGATAAGAAAAAACCCGTTTTTCAAGTTCCACATACTGCTGTTCTGCCAGGTGTTTTTGCAGCAACACCCAGTTGATGCTTTGGTGGGCAAGCGCTTCTAAATCCCTTTTTTGCAAAACCCACAATTCCGTGGGCATCAGCGCCTGAATGTTTTCCGGACTGGGCAACCCTGTGATCAAGGAAGAATAAGCAGTCATCAGGGTATTTTCGAAGGTAAAACAATAAGTGATCTCCTCCCCGTCATCCTTGGTGTAGTAGGATCGGAGCAGTCCGCTTTGCACAAATGCAATTTCCGTACAAATTTTTCCAGCCTTGATTAAAAAATCGCCCTTTTCCAGGCGACGGAAGCGCAGGAAAGGGCCAATTGATTCAATTTCCGCTTCACTGAACAATTGGTAAGTGCGGAGGAAATTCTGCATGGTGGTGGAATTGAGCATAAATTGTTAAACCTTACTCATTTATTACTCATTTACTCATCACCCGTTTGAATGAATATCCCAAATACCCAAACAGTCCCCCAATCAATCCCCCTAACGCAGCTGTAATGAGTACCAATTGAATCGCACTGATGCCACCAAATAAGACTCCAATTTTGCCAGCTAGTAATCCTCCGTTGGGCACGTTTTGCATTTGAACCCAGATACCCCATACCAAGGCCAGAACACTACTGGCTTGTGAAAACGCCCGGAAGCCATTACTAGCAAGATACCCAAAAACAAGTGCTGCAATAGCAACACTCCACCAGGGCAAAAACAAAGGCAGCACCACATAAGCCAGGGCCAGGGCTAAATTTGCAAGGATATTTTTGATCATGATGATTGCATTTTGAACAGGCGTCTAGCGCCCTTTAGGACTAAAAGACCATACACTTTTTTGAGCTTTGCGGGTATCCTGTGCATTGCGCATAAAAAACAACTCATTGTATTCTCCCTTGGCCCACTGGTCAACCATATGGTCATAAAAAGGACTGCCCGGATTGCCGGATGAACCGCCAGGATAAACGCCCCATGCCTTCACCTCATCCTTGCCCAATTCAACCACCATGCGCCAGGAAGGGCCGTGGCCATTGCGGATGGCATTAGGTGCTTGTGCATAACCACTAATGGGTAGGTTGGTATGGGAGAAAGCTGGAATCCGTGCTAGGTGATTGACCGAAGCGTTGTTGAGGGTACGCCAGGTTTGTGCCGGTGTTTTGCTTAAATCCTTGCAGACCTTTTGGAAAGCACTCAAGACCAAATCCGCAGCAGTTTCTGTTTTTTTGGTTTTTTGCCAGTCAAAAATGGCATGATTTGGTGTTTTGTCCAACAAGTCCAAATAGCGCCAACTTTCTACGTTCAGTACTTCCACGGAATCACGCCAACGGATGATTTCATCAAAACTCATCACATAAGTACTGTCAAACCAGGCCTGGAAAATAGCGGGTTCCGTTTTTTGGTATTGGTAGTTGCCATCCCATTTTTCCAGTTTTTTGAGTACTGCTTTTTCAGACTCCTTGAGCTGATCACGGGGCAATAATTTGAGCAGCAAGGGTAGGGCTTCTTCCGCCTGCAAACTGTGCGGATTGTTTTGCAAGGCCATCAAGTCTTTCACCGTAATGCTATCCATAGCTTCCAGGCTGCGGTTGATGAAACGGCCCCGGTAATCGTCAAAACCTCCATTGTAATAGTAGGGGTAGGTCTCGTCTGTGGAATGCTGATTGGCAGAAGCGACGAAGCCTCTGCTGGGATTGCGTACCTGTGGAATTTGCTCACGCGGGATATAACCCTGCCAGGCGTTGTTGGACAAGGAACCATCCTGAATGAATCGACCTTGTTCCTTGCGTTTGATCGGGAATTTTCCGTTGACCTTTAAAGCAATGTCGCCGTCGCGGGCAGCAAATACAAAGTTTTGGGCCGGAGCGTCGTAGCCGGTCAGTGCGGCATCATAATCGGCATAATTTTTCGCCTTCATCAAACGGATAAAACTAGCCAATTCATAATGGTCCCGTTTGTCGGGGCCTTCCGAAGGTAGCCAGTGCATGGCCAAACTATAATAAGGTGAGTTGGTGGAGTCGCCAAAAACCAGTGGCCCCCAATGGGTGTATTTAACCTGGATTTTAACGGGCTCCTTTCGTCCCTTTACCTGGATGATTTCCTCCCGCTGCTCCACTTGCCGGGTGCCGCCATCAAAATGGTAACTTTGTTTTTCCTGGTCAGCCCATTTGATGGCGTACCAGTCCAGCACATCCTGGCCAACATTGGTTTCACCCCAGGCAACGTTGTCGTTAAATCCAATCGCAATGCCGGGTAGACCGGGTAACGAAACGCCGTAAGCATTAAAATCCGGGCACTGCATTTGAATTTCAAACCATATTGAGGGAAGGGTCAAGCCCAGGTGGGGATCATTGCACAAGATCGGATTGCCATTCAAGGTTTTTTGTGCTCCTACTGCCCAGTTGTTGCTGCCGATGCCTTCAAAGGGTTGGGGAATGTTTTGATCCGGGAACAAACCACTGAGGATACTTTCGGCCACTTCAACCCGTGGCTGTGGCTTGACAGGCGCAAAATTCCATTTCACCTCACTTGGAATAATTGGTGACTGTTTGGGATTGTATTCCGGAAACAGGTCCTTGAAACGTTCCTCACCCAGGATTGTGCGGGTGTTGGTAGCTGCCAAGTCTTCATTGCGAGCACAAAGGTCTTCAGCCATCGCTTTGATGAACAAAACCGAACGAAGGGCTGACCAAGGCTCTGGTTTAAAACCCATTAGTTTGTATTCCAGAGGGTATTGGGCAGGCTTGAGGGCACTGATGTAGGCATTAACGCCGGCTACATAGGCGTGGAGTGCTTTGCTGTCTTCTGGGGAGTTTTCCCAGGCTTTGAGCATGTTTTCCGCTGCTTTGACAATGCCCTTGCGGCGCTGCAACAAATCGGAGGCCAGGGCGCGTTCACCTACCACTTCCGCCAAACGACCACTGACCTTTCGGGTCGACATGTCCATTTGCCACAAGCGATTGTAAGCTGTGATGTAGCCTTGGGCAAAAAACGCATCTTCGGTGTTGTCTGCAAAAATGTGTGGTACCCGGCGCTCATCAAAAACCAGTTTAACCGGATTGTTTAAACCAGAGAGCTGCAATTGCTGGTCAGGGAATCCCAACTGGGCTTCGGCGTTGGCCCAAAAGCCAGTGACCGGATTGAGTAAACGTCCCATTGCTGGTACAGGGCTGCCAAATGGATTGTGGGTATCCAGCACCCAGAGTAAACCTACGCTAAATAGTGTAAGAAGACCCAAAGTCAAAAAACGCATGGCTTTATTGATTACAGGTAAAGATAAAATTTGAACTTTCGTTCAAAAAAACGCAGAAAAATGATCACTTTTTTTTATCGCCCTTTATTCAAAAGCCTCAAAAAAAATTGGGAAGTAATTTTTTGCGTCATATGAGGATCACAAGGTAATAAAGAATTTATAAAGAGTAGAAAAGGGAAGTTATTTAACTGAAGTAGGAATGCTGTTTTTCAAAATTTACTTTTGCGGAATAAAATTTTGATAAAATATTTGATTGCTTGAAAAAAGTACTGTAACTTTGTTGAATCTTAAAGTAGTTTTTGTGTTTATTTGTTTGGGTTAGAGGCCCTTGCTGGAGTGGTTCAGCAAGGGTTTTTTTGTTTTATCAGGTAGAGCCTTTGCATGCAAAGGCTCTACCTGATAAAACACCTGAATTCGAAGCACAAAAAAAGCCTTACACTTCGAAAAGTGCAAGGCTTTTGGGCATTTTTTTCAACAAATATTCTTTGGTGAAAAAAAGCTCAATTAGTTATTGAACACGCCACCTTGTTTGGTTGGAACTCCTTGTTGCTCTTCAGCTTTCAGGACTTCACCCTTGATGGTCAGCAAGTGGGTATTTTCTTTTTCGTTGGTAGTTACCGTTACGTTTTTGGTAAATGGACCAACGCGCTTAGTGTCGTAACGCACTTTGATTTCGCCGCTTTCACCTGGCTTGATTGGCTTCTCAGTGTAAGTAGGAACTGTACAACCACAGCTACCACGAGCAGAAGTGATGATCAGTTCGGCATCGCCAACGTTTTTGAATTTGAAGACGCGATAAGGCTCAGCACCTTCCTTAATTTTGCCATAATCGATGGTTTCGGCCTCGAATACCATCTTTGCCGCTTTAGTATCTTGTGCTTGTACAGCAAAAACGGCACCCATCAGCAGTACGGCTACAAAGAACAATTTCTTCATCACTTTATGATTTTGGTTTTTTAAATCTTACACAAATTTAGTTCGATTTACGAGAACAAAACGCAATGGCTCTTGTAAAATTTTAAATGAAATGTTAATGGCATTCACACGGCTGCCAATTACTGTAAATTACTGCAAACCTTTGATGTGTTCGGCCACTTCAACCATCGGGGCAATCCAGATGTCTTTTTCATTTCGTTTTAAAAATTGCAACAAAGTCCGGTGGGCAGGAATGGACACATCCAGGGAATTGCCACCGCCTACCCCGTGAAACAACAAAACCAGCAATGATTGGGTTTCCATTGCTTTTTTGACCCATTCGATCATTTGTTCAGCGCTATGACCATTGACCATATAACAATCCACGTTATAGAGGTCAATTTCGTTCAACTTGTGCATTTCATTGCGCACAGCCCGGGCAGCTATAAAATCATTTTTGAGCGGTTTGATGAAAGCGGAATCGCCAACTTTCATGTCGCCACAAGTGAAGGCAAAGGTCCGTTTGGTTTTGCCATCCAGGGCTTGTAAAAACAGGTTGGTCATGCGCACTTCATTGAGCATACGTTGTACCGAGTAGTTGCGCAGGTCGTTTTCGGCCTTGACCCATTCGCGGCCCGGGCCACCAATGCAGGGATGGTACAAGGTGTGGTTGCCCAGTTCATGACCATTGGTCGCCAAATTTTTCCACTCATTAAGCCTGGTTTGGATTGAAGAGGAAAAGGCGGTGACATAAAAGGTGGCTTTGAGACCAAGGGAATCCAATACCGGGAGGGCATTGTCCAGGTGTTGGTTAATGGCGTCGTCATAGGTGATGACTACGCTGCATTTTTTGCCCTTCCAGGCTTGATTGGATTGAGCGATGGCTTGCCCTGTCAGGAATAACAGTATAAGCCCGAAGAGATGCTTTTTCATGTTGTTTGTTTGATATAGTTGAGTCAGGTTGAGAAATGAAGATTAGTGCAGCTATCCTGACAAGCGCTCTAACTGCAAATTAATTCATCGCGATCTTCTTTGCAACAAAAGCATCAAGCCAATCGCAACAATCATTAACCCCAAACCCACCAACAATGAAAATTGATAAGACCCCGTTTTGTCAAAACCTACCCCAAACAACATCGGCCCAAATGCCGCTCCAATTGTATACGCCGAAAA
Source organism: Haliscomenobacter sp. (assembly GCF_965225875.1). GTDB lineage: Bacteria > Bacteroidota > Bacteroidia > Chitinophagales > Saprospiraceae > Haliscomenobacter. Next base: position 373,409 of record NZ_CBDDBS010000003.1, read on the forward strand.
AACAAAACCATAGACCGTACCCATAGACCGCATGCCAAAAAAACGGCTGACCATGTAAGGCATGATGTCGGATTCTGCACCCATGGCCAGGCCAATCATCACAGTAGCCAAGTACACTGTAAATCCGGTGGGATACAACCAAAGCAGCAAAATCCCGATTGCTGCGCCACCGAAAATCCCGGCGGCTACCAATGGCGCAGAAAAACGATCCGCCAGGAAGCCATTGGCAATGCGCCCCAACAAGGACGCGCCACCAAACAGGGAAATGGCCAAGGCTGCAATTTGTGGTGTTAAGCCCCGGTCGGTCAGCATTGCCGAAAGGTGGGTCATGATTCCAGTACAACTAACCGCGACACACAAAATAGACAAACTCAGGAGCCAAAAAGTCCGCGTTGCGGCTGCTGCGCCAATGCTCATGGCGCTACTATCGGTGTTGGAAATTTCAAGATGCCCCAGTGGCTGCATGCCCATGTCTTCAGGACTGTTTTTTAGAAAAAAATGCACCAGTGGCAAAGCGATCAGCACACAAGCCAGGCTCAAAAGGATGTACACTTGCCGCCAATCGGCGGATTGAATGAGAAATTGCGCGAGGATCGGGATCAACAATGCCCCCAAACCCACACCCGCATTGCCCAAACCAATGGCCAGTGCCCGGTTTTGATTGAACCAGTTGGCCACGATGCGAGAGTAAGCCAATGGCGAGTTACCCGACCCGATGAAACCACCTAAAAAATAACAAATGTAGAGTGAAATAATGGGGGCCTGAACCCGCGAGAGCGCAAACAAACAAATCGCCATGCCAATCAAGGCAAAGGAAATGACTTTTTTCCCACCTAGTTTATCGATCAAACGCCCCGAAATGGGCGAACCCAGCGCAACGCCCACACTCACCAGGGAAACTGCCAGTGAAATAGCCCCTCGGTCGGTTTTAAACGTTTCCGCCAAGGGTTTGACAAATACGCCAAAACAATAAACCAGCAGCGAGCCTACGCTCAAAAACTGCCCAATCAGCGCAATGAGGACGATGCGCCAGCCGTAAAAAATGCCTGATTTCATAGCGATCAATGTAGGTGTTTGAATGTAGCTTATACTGCCAGAATAATCTTACTGTCTTGTCCTTTGCTTGCTTTTTCCAATGCAGCAGGCAATTGCTTAAAGGTAGTGCTTTGGGAAATAATTTTACTGGGTTGGATAAACCCTTGTTCCAAAAGCCGGATGCTCCGTTGAAAATCCAGCGGGTGTTGGTAAATGATGGAACTCAACACCTGGATGCCTTGGCGGGTAAGGGTAAACTCAGTCAGGGAACTGGCTTGATCCGCCAAACCTACGACTACCACATTGGCCCCACGTGGAGCAGCAGCTATGGCCATAGTCAAGGCAGGTGCGGCCCCAGCGCATTCAAAAATGGTATTCACCCCAGCTTTTTGCCAACTTTTCGCCAAATCTGCTTCGCTGCTGTCTGCCAATATTGGGATTGCCCCCAATTGTTCAGCCAATGCAATTTTTTCGCTAACCCGATCATAAGCCAGCACCCGATATCCCATGCGGCAAGCCAATTGGGTGAGCAACAAACCGATGGCACCCAAGCCAATCACCGCCAATACATCCCCAGGGCGGGCAGGAGCGGTGTACAGCGCATGCAGTGCCACCGCCATTGGTTCAATCAGCACGGCGTCTTCATTGCTGATGCTATCTGGAACAGGCCATACAAATTGCCCCGGCACCAGAGCATATTCCGCAAAACAACCGGGTTCTAATACTCCGAAGATACGTTTGTGCAGACAAATATTGCTGCGGCCACTCCAACAGAGGGAACATTTCCCACAAGGAAAATTAGGCTCAATGACCACCTTTTGGCCTAGTTGTAATCCAGTAACATTGGCTCCCAACTGCTCAATTCGTCCAATGCCTTCATGCCCGATAATTAGGGGAAATGGGGTGTTTGAGCGATGACCGAGGTACAAGGAAACATCTGACCCACAGATGCCCAATAGGTCCATTTTTAGCAGAACTTCTTGTGGTCCAGGGGGTGGAACAGGCCGAGTTTGTAATTCCAATTGTTTGGGCTGAACCAACACACCCGCGTTCATTTGTCCTGAATTCATGGCGCTGCCTTAATTTTGGTAAAAACGGGTAAGGTCAGATGCATCATCAACAAACCAAGCAAATAAAAGGAGCAGGCAAAAATAAACATGGGACGGTAGCCCCAATATGCTACGATGTAACCGGTAGCCGCCGCCACGGTCATGCTAATGCTACCACCTAAAAAACCACCTAAACCCGTGGCAGATCCAACCGATTTTTTGGGAAAAAGGGTAGTGGATAAGGCATAAACATTCGTCGACCAACCTTGATGCGCTGCCATTGCCAGTGCAAACATGCCGACGATGACGTTAAAACTATGGATTTGTGGAATAAACCAGATGGGTAAAACCAAACTGCCACAAATCAAAAGGGTCAACTTCCTCGCAGCATTTTCACTCCAACCGCTTTGCATCAAACGAGTGGCTAACCAACCAAAAAAGATACTGCCTAAATCCGAAACGAGGTAAATGATCAAAAAAGGAACGCCGAAATTTTTTAAATCCAGTTTGTGATCTAGTTGCTGATTGGTGGTCAAAAAATCTGGTAACCAGGTTAAGTAAAAAAACCAGACTGGATCGGCGAAAATTTTGCCAAAGACAAAGGCCCAGGTTTGGCGATAACCCAGCAATTGTAGCCAGGATAATTCGGGTTCACTAGTATCTTGTTCAGCATTGCCTTCGTTTTGACCTTGAATGTATTGGTATTCTTTGGCTGAAAGCGTGGGCGTTTCAGCGGGTTCCGAGTACGTGAAATGCCAGATCAAGAGCATCAAAAAGCCCAGAATGGCCGATACAAAAAAGGACACCCGCCAGCCAAATTGCACAACCAAGAAGGGAATCAAAACTGCCGTAACGATGATGCCCATGTTGGAACCAGCATTGAGGATACCCGTAGCGGTAGAGCGCTCTGCGCGGGGAAACCAATTGGAGATGGCCTTCATTGCAGCTGGAAAATTGGATGACTCGCCTAGTCCCAGCAGTGCCCGTACCAATTTGAACTGAACAGCACTGGCACAAAAGGTGGACAAAACGCTGGCAATGCTCCAAATCAACATCCCGATGCTGAATCCCCGTTTGGTGCCAATTTGGTCGATTATCCAACCGACAACTAAAAAGCCTAGTGCATAAGTAGCTTTGAATGCGGCATCGATCCAGCCCATCTGGATGCGGAATTGTTGCAAATGTTCGTCGGTGAGCAGGGTAGAAGGCGAAAGCCCCAGAATGGTTCTTTTAAAAAAGTCGTCGGTCATGACAAACGACAAAACCTGACGGTCGACGTAGTTGATGGTTGTAGCCAAAAAAAGTAAGGCGATGATGCGCCAACGGTAATTTCCAGACATGGCCCTGCGATGATGTGCAGGTGAAGGTAGATTTTTTTCTAAAGAGAACAAAAAATATCTGGTTACCTGACAATAAAAAATGGCTTTATTACCTAATTCACCAAGCGTAAACCAGCCCTGAAAGGGCAATATCTCTTCAAGAATGGGCATTGCCCATTCTAAGTAACGCGTAATCTATGAAACTAAGAAGCCCTGAAGGGGCGACATCATTCGGCATGATTATGTCGCCCTTTCAGGGCTTGTCGTGTGAACACAGGCAGGCTGCTTAGCCGAAAAGGCTGCACCCTTTCTTGATGATATGCCGCCCTTTCAGGGCTAATCACCAAAATGCATAATCCTGATTTTCTTACAAATGCTTCAACAATTCTGCTTCGATATTCGCAGCACCACGGACTTCCGTAGCAACGATCAAACCTTCTTTGTTGATCATGAAGGCTCTCGGAATGCCCTGCACTCCGTACATCGCAGCTGGAGCAGCACCCCAGTGTTTGAGGTCGCTTACATGGTATGGCCAAGTCAGGTTGTCTGCTTTGATGGCTTGTACCCAAGCCTCTTTGCCTCTTTGGCGTGCTTCGCTGATTTGAGCAGGGGTAGCACCCTGGGACCGACGTTCGTCAAAACCATCCAATGATACACTAAAAATGGTGAATCCTTTGTCTTTGTATTTGTTGTAGATCGCTACCACGTTCGGGTTTTCACCCCGGCATGGTCCGCACCAACTGGCCCAAAAATCCAGCAAAACTACTTTACCTTTCAAATCGGACAATTTAAGTTTTTTGCCACTGGGATCGGGTAGTTCGATATCTGGAGCAGGTTTGCCGATTTGCACCACCTGGTTGCTTTGTTCTGCCTGATATTGCGATTCCAACACCGTAAGGTATTCGTTGTATCCTGCCGCAATGTCCGAATTAGGATCAGCTGCTTGCAGTTTTTCCACAGCACGTCTTTGGGTACTTAGGTAAGGGCCAGCGTTGCCTAGCGACAAATAGGCCAGGAATGCGCCTACCAATGGGCTTTTAGTGGTATCCACAAAAGTGCCTACGTCATTAGCCGACATACTGCGTTCCATGATGCGTTTGGCGCAATCCGCCAACATTTTGCTTTCTTTGGAACCTTCAATTTCTACGGCGTAGTCCTGAAAGGTATTCAAATCGCCATTTACCGTCACCACTTTTTCAGCGCCAGTCATGATCAGGTTGATGCGTTTGGCACCCACCCGCAGGTTGTAAATCCCCGCCTTTAACCCTTCGGGAAAATTGATCGAGTATTTTCCACTGCCATTGATATCAGCTTTGGATAGAACGGTACTCGCTCGGCCAATGGCTACCTCGTCGATGAAGACTTGTAAATTTTCCGCACCCTTAATGGTGCCTTCAATGGTGGTGCCTTTAGGTGTACAACTCCAGAAACCCAGAGACAACAACGCAAGTGCCAGGACTTGAATGAAGCGGTTCATGCGATTGATCATTTAATTTTAAATTGCATTTTCCATTTTTTGACCCAAAGTTTGGTCGTAAATGGTTTTCCATTCGTTCAGCGGGCCGTAGTCTTCGCCATCTACCACGATACGTTTCCCCGTCACCTCACCGATTCTGGTAAAAGGAACATTATGGGTATTGAGGTAGTTGACCAGGTCGTCTTCTTTTTCAGCGGTAGTGGTCACCACGATCCTGCTTTGGCTTTCGCTGAACAGATATACGTCCTTGCGGAAATTGTCGTCGGTTTCTACTTCGAAGCCAATATTTCCCGCCAATGCTGATTCTACCAAACAAGCAAAAAGGCCTCCTTCTGAAATATCGTGGGCGGATTCGATCAAGCGGCGTCGAATCAATTTGGAGATATTCAACTGGATGTGGAACTCTTCGTCCAAATCGATACCGGGCGCAGGGGACAATTGCACCTTGTGCACCAAACGCAGGTATTCCGAGCTATTGATGTCGTTTTGAGGAGTACCGATCATGTAGATCAAATGGCCATCTTTTTTGAAATTGAGGGTCATTTGGAATTTTACATCCTCCAGAATCCCCAACATACCAATAGTGGGAGTAGGGTGGATGGGTTCGGTGCGGTCCTTAAATACCGACTGGTTGTAAAAACTCACGTTTCCACCCGTTACTGGGGTATCAAACTTGCGGCAAGCATCGCCCATACCTTTGATGGCGTTGACGAATTGCCAGTATACTTCCGGGTTTTTAGGGCTGCCGAAGTTCAAACAGTTGGTAATTGCTACGGGGGTGCCTCCAGAGCAAACAATGTTCCGGGCAGCTTCTGCCACTGCAATCATGGCACCAGTATAGGGATCGGCGTGTACATAGGTCGAGTTGCAATCCACCGTAAGTGCCAGCGCTTTATTGGTGCCTTTGACCCGGACCAGGGAAGCATCCGAAGGAGCATTGGTACCCATGTTGTTGGTGCGCACCATGGAGTCGTATTGCTCGTAAATCCAACGTTTGGACACAATATTGGGCGAAGAGAATACCGTCCGCGCAATCTTTTTCAGGTCTTTGGGTTGGTTGATGCTTTTGATATTGAACTTGTTGACCTGATCAATGTATTTGGGCTTTTGGTAATCGGGTTGGTAAACGGGTGCGCCGCCACCCAAAACCAGATTATCTGCTGGTACATCGGCAACCAGTTCGCCGTGGTGGTAAAATTCCAAACGACCGGTATCGGTTACTTCACCAATTTGTTCACACTCAAGGTCCCATTTGTCAAATACATCCAGTACTTTTTGTTCCTGGCCCAAGTGTACCACGATCAACATGCGTTCCTGGCTTTCGGACAGCAATATTTCCCAGGCTTTCATATTGGCCTGACGAGTTGGGACCTTGCTCAGGTCGATGCGCATGCCACACTTGCCCTTGGCACTCATTTCGGAAGTAGAGCAGGTGATGCCCGCTGCGCCCATGTCTTGCATGCCCACTACAGCACCGGTTTTGATCACTTCCAAGGATGCCTCCAAGAGGAGTTTTTCCTGGAAAGGGTCGCCCACTTGAACGGCTGGCAGGTCGTCTGCTGAATCTTCGGTTAGGTCGGCAGAGGCAAAAGTTGCGCCGTGGATGCCGTCTTTACCTGTTGCGGAACCGACGATGAATACCGGATTACCCACTCCTTCGGCAATGGCCGAAATGGTTTGGCCTACCCGGACGATGCCCGCCGACATAGCGTTCACCAGGATATTCTGATTGTAGCAGTCGTTAAAATACACCTCGCCACCGACAGTAGGCACCCCAAAGGAGTTGCCGTAGTCGCCAATACCTTTGACCACCCCTTTGATCAGGTGTTGGGTATGGGCATTGTCGAGGTTACCAAAACGCAGGGAGTTGAGCGCGGCAATTGGCCGGGCACCCATGGTGAAAATATCGCGGTGGATACCCCCTACGCCAGTTGCAGCCCCTTGATAAGGCTCAATGGCGGATGGGTGGTTGTGAGATTCTATTTTGAAGGCACACGCCAGGCCATCCCCAATGTCGACGAGGCCGGCATTTTCTTCACCAGCACCCACCAAAAGGCGTTTGCCGTCGCGGGGTAAGGTCTTGAGCCAGTGGATAGAATGCTTGTAAGAACAGTGTTCAGACCACATGACGGAGAAAATACTCAACTCCGTAAAATTGGGCGTACGCCCCATGACTTTGACAATCCGGTCAAACTCGTCCTCAGTGAGTCCCAGATTTTGGGCCACTTGGGCATTGATTTCCGGTTCGGATACGTGCTGCATCAGCAATTGGGTTTAAAAGCGCAAAGATATAAACCCGGTACTCAAATAGCCATAAGCTTGTTGAAATTTTTCGGCTTAATGTAAGATTGAAGTATCAAAGCAGCAATTCGTGAAAAATTGGCCAAACTTGGCGGAATCACCCCGCTATTTTGGCGAAATTTTCCATTTTTTTGTTTTAAAAATTAATCTATCTTTGTTTTTGTATTTATTAAATCGATAATTGTTTTAAAACGCTGGTTACATGAAAGCACTTAAAAAAATCCTATTGGGCATTGTCGCCTTGATTACTCTGGTTTTGATCATTGCACTTTTTGTCAAAAAAGATTTTGCGGTCGAGCGCTCCATCACAATCAACAAACCAAATCAGGAAGTTTTTGACTATGTAAAAATGCTCAAAAACCAGAAAAACTGGAGCAGCTTTAGCCAGGCTGACCCCGAAATGAAAGAATGGTACAAAGGCACGGATGGGACTGTAGGAGCGGTTTATGGCTGGGAAAGCAAAATGATGGGCAATGGTGAACAGGTGATTACCAAAATTGCAGAAGCAGAACGTGTGGACATTGAGATGCACTTTAAAGGCATGATGGGCTCTACTTCACCAGCTTACCTTGCTACCAAAGTACTCAGTGATTCCACTACGCAGGTGACCTGGGCAATGAGTGGAAAAATGAACTATCCGATGAATTTTATGGGCTTGTTTATGAGCATGGATGATATGATCGGTACGGAGTACCAGAAGTCTTTGGAACAGTTGAAAGGCGTACTCGAAAAGTAAACCCTTCTAAAGTGCCTCTTCGGTGCCTTAGGATTCTTAGGTGGTGAAAATAATGCTCCGGTACTCAGAGCTTCTTTTCACCACCTAAGAATCCTAAGGCACCAAGGAGACACCTAAGAGGTAATTTATCTACCCAATTGAATTGGTTTAGCCATGCTCTGCGCTTTCAAAGCCAGCTCCGTAGCCAATAAACAATGCGCCTGCGGCATCGCTGTTTCTGTCCGATTGAGCACATCATCGACCAATAAAGTACCGAAAGGCAGCGGTTCCTTATTGCAATCGATGTATTGGGTCTCTTTTTGATTCACTAGATAAAGGTGATTGCCATTGTCATGGCTGGCGATGTCGATGTTTTTGCGGATTTCAATGTAGCCTTCAGTGCCCAGAATGGTTAGGCGCCCGTCGCCCCAGGTTTTTAGTCCATCCGGCGTAAACCAATCCACCCGAATGTAGCCCGTTCCCTTATTTCCTTTGATCATCACATCGCCGAAGTCTTCGAATTGGGGATATTGGGGGTGATTCACATTACCTACCTGCGATGCGACAATTTCTGCCTGTGTCGAACCAGTGAAAAAAAGGAATTGGTCAAACTGGTGCGAAGCAATATCTGTGATGATACCCCCATAGTTTTTGACATCAAAAAACCAGGGCGGACGGGTCGATGCATTCATGCGGTGTGGGCCCATACCAATGGTTTGAATCACCTTGCCAATGGCACCTGCTTTGACCAACTCACCTGCCTTCACCGTGGCCCGGTTTTCATGCCGTTCGCTGTACATGATGGAATAGATGCGTTTAGTAGCCTGTTGTACTGCGCGGACCTTTTTCAGCTGAGCCAGACTGGTCACGCCTGGTTTGTCCACCAAATAATCCTTGCCATGCTCCATAACTTCAATGCCCAGGGGGGCCCGTTCAATGGGGATACCTGCGCTCATAATGAGTTGGATGGAGTTGTCTTCCAGGATTTCTCGTTTGTCCTTGGCCTGTTTGGCGTTGGGATATCTTTTGGCAAAAGCGGCGGAAAGGTCTGCTTCCTTGGCGTAAAAAGCCACCAATTGGCCACCGCCCCGAGTCACCGCATCGACCATGCCGTAAATGTGGTTGTGGTTGATGCCGATGACCGAAAATTTGATGCGGGGTTCAGCAAATGGTTTGGCGAAAGTGGTTTGTGGCAAAGAAGACAGGATGGCCATCCCGGTAGCGGTAGTGGCAGTCTCTTTTATAAAGCGGCGGCGGTTGAAAAGGGTGGTTTTCATCGGTTGATGTTTATAGTGTTAAACCTGATTTTTAACTGAAGTAAAATTAGAAAAAAACCAGTGTGCGGGTATTCCCAAAAATCCCCTCTTGCCAATCTCCCCACAAATTCCTAACTTTCCCCAATTGTCCCACTAACCGATTCGCAAATGCGTCCCCAAATTCTGTTTTTACTCTGCCTGCCTCTGTGGCTGGGCGGACAAACTGCGCCTATTGGCTATTATCCCTTTGAAGGCACTGCACAGGATAAAAGTAGCCTGCGCAATGATGCCCAGATTTTTGGCAACCCCCGTTGTGTGCCGGGCATCAAAGGCTCTGCCTACCAATTGGATGGCAACGACTATTTTGAATTGCCCAATGTGTCGGCCATCAATAACCTGACCAGCGAGTTTACTTTTGCCTGTTGGGTTTTTCCCACGGCCACCAGTGGCAACACGGTCTCGATCATCACCAAATCCAATTCGAATTCCTTGAACACCCCTTTCAACATGGCTTATCAGGGTGGGAGTTTGATTCCTTATGTACGCTTTACCCAACCGGGGCTACTCGCCAATCCGACCCAGGTTTTTGTGAACCAGGCGCCTTTTGCGGTCAAACTCAATGAATGGAATTTTGTGGTTTGGCGCTTCAATCGGGGCAAACTGGACATTTTTTTGAATGGCCAGTTGGTGGCCAGTGTTACCTTGCCCTTCACCTCGGTACGCCAAAACAATGCTCCATTGGTAGTTGGGCACGATGAACCCGGCGCCGAAGAGTTTTTTATTGGGATCATCGATGAGCTCTACATTTACAACAAAGCTGTATCTGATCAGGAATTACTGGATTTGTACAATTCTTATACCTTACCTGAAAAAATAGCCAAACCGGTCAGTATTTGCGATGGTGAAGTGTATCACAAACGCAGCGTTGCCGGATTTTATGCCGATACCATCCGTACTGCTCGAGGCTGTGATAGTGTGAGTTATTTTCAACTGACCGTAAATCCCAGCCCTCGCTATACCGTTGATACTGCCATTTGTAATGGCCAAAGTGCTTTTGGCTACACCTATACCAGTACCTATTTTGATACCTTCCAAACCCGTTTGGGTTGTGACAGTATCCGCACCTTAAACCTGAAGGTATTACCGCATTCGGCATCAAATATTCTCAGGGGAATTTGTGCCGGGCAGTCATTTGAAGGTTATACCAAAGCTGGTACTTATGTGGATGTTCTAAAAAATGCCGTAGGTTGTGACAGTGTCCGCACCATTCAATTATTGATTTTTAATCCAGACACAACTACCATCGAACGCAGTATTTGTCAGGGTGAATCTTTTTTAGGCTACACGGTCACAGGCACTTATCAGGATACATTCAGGAATTTTCGAGGTTGTGACAGCTTGCGTATTGTGCGGTTGACAGTGCTCAAACCGGATACTACCCGTGAAACGATGCAAATTTGTTCCGGTAAAAGTTTTGGGGGCTATAGCAGTTCTGGAACTTATACCAATACTTTCCAAGGCAGTGATGGCTGTGATAGTGTGCATATTTTGCGACTTACAGTTTTGCCACCAGTTAGTTCAGTAGCGAGCTCAACTATTTGCTCTGGTCAATCTTTTGAAGGGTATTCTCGTAGTGGGACTTATCGAGATACTTTTCAAACCTCGACGGGCTGTGATAGCTTACGAACCTTGACGCTTACGGTGTCTCCTCCATTGAGCGCCCAGCGTTTAGAAAGCATTTGTACTGGTGAAACTTTCGAACGCTATACCCGCAGTGGGATTTACCGGGATACCTTTAAAACTGCCAAGGGCTGCGACAGCATTCGGATTCTGCAATTGGCCGTATTGCCTCCGGTCAGTCGCAGCATCAGTGCCAGTATTTGCCCTGGCGAGGTGGTGGAAGGTTATAACCAACCGGGTACCTATGTGGACACCCTGGTGTCGAGGATTGGCTGTGATAGTGTTCGCACGTTGATCCTGAGTGCCACCGATGCTAAAAGATTCAGTTTAGACAAACGGATTTGTGCAGGAGAATCCTTCCTGGGGTACAATGCTACGGGAACCTACATTGATACCCTTCGTGCCCGCGGTGCGGGTTGTGATAGCATCCGCACCTTAAGACTTACCGTGAACGCTATTGCCGAAAACACCCGTGAAGTGAGTATTTGTGCGGGCGGGAGTTTTGAAGGATTCAACCAATCCGGGACATACACAAAAACCATTCAACGCCCGGGTTTATGCGACAGCATCTATACCCTTAAACTCAATGTTGGTGCCGTTTTTGTACCTAATGCTTTTTCGCCCAATGGCGACCGCATCAATGATTCTTTTAAAATCATGGCAGCTGCAGGTAGTGAATTAAAGGTGCTCCGCTTTTTTATTCGCGACCGCTACGGCAGCCTAGTCTTCCAGGGCACTGATCTGAGCAGTGAATGGGATGGCACTATCCGAGGTGAAAAAGCCAATCTTGGCGTGTACTATTACGCTATTGAATTGGAATGTGGCGGAAAAAGGTCAGTTTTGAATGGGGGGGTGCATTTGATGAGGTGAGAGATGAGTGATGAATGATGAGTGATGAATTGCTGCCGCAGAGGCGTTGACAACTCATCACATATCACTCATCAATTATCATTTACCTTTTCGTATACCATTCCACTCCTCCCGGATCAGGCACTGCCAATTGCCGTTTGTGTTGGTACAGTAATTCCAAGGCCAACTTGGCGGCTACTTCCGCTTCAGTTTTTTGTTGAGCGATAATGCCTTCGGGCGAGTAGTGGTTTTTGACAAAGCCAGTATCAAATTTGCCACTGATAAAAGCTTCATGCTGACAAACAAAGCGCCCAAAGGGTAGGGTAGTGGCTACACCTTCAATTTGATACAAACTAATGGCCTCCAACATTCGCTGAATGGCCGCATCGCGATTGATACCCCATACCACCAATTTGGCCAGCAAGGGATCGTAATAAATAGGAACCTCAGATCCTTCCTCTATACCATCGTCGACCCTGATGTGTTCCCCTACAGGGCGGCGGTAACGATGTAAGGTTCCTACACTGGGCAGGAAGTTATTGAGGGGGTCTTCGGCACAAACCCGCAGTTCGATGGCGTGACCATGAATGCTCAAGTCATCCTGGTTAAAAGCGAGCACTTCGCCCCGGGCAATCCGAATCTGTTGTTCCACGAGGTCTAAACCAGTGATGTATTCGGTTACCGGGTGTTCCACCTGCAGGCGGGTGTTCATTTCGAGGAAGTAAAAATTCAAACCAGCATCGACCAGAAACTCTACGGTTCCCGCACCCAGGTACTGACAGGAACGGGCCACGTTCACTGCTGCTTCTCCCATTGCTTTGCGGATTTCCGGGGTCAAGACTGCCGAAGGGGCCTCTTCTACTACCTTTTGGTGCCTGCGCTGCACACTACATTCGCGTTCGAACAAGTACACAACATTACCATGTGCATCAGCAAGTACCTGGATTTCAATATGCCGAGGTTCCAGGACGTATTTTTCTATGAACACTGAACCATCGCCAAATGCGGATGTCGCTTCACTAATGGCGCGGGTCATTTGTTCAGCCAGTTCTGCTTCGTTTTCTACCACCCGCATTCCTTTTCCACCACCTCCCGCCGAAGCTTTGATCAGGATAGGGTAACCCACCGTTTGGGCAATGGCCTTGGCTTCATTCACGTCGCTGATGGAGTGGTCTACCCCGGGTACCATAGGAATATTGTATGCTTTTACTGTTTCCTTGGCGGCCAACTTACTGCCCATAACATCAATGGCATGGGGAGTGGGGCCGATAAAGGTCATGCCTGCATCAGTCACCGCCTGGGCGAAGCTGGCATTTTCACTCAAAAAGCCATAACCCGGATGGATGCCATCTACGCCCAGTTTTTTGGCAATTTCAATGATTTTATCTCCTTTGAGGTAGGATTGGTTGGAGGGGGCAGGCCCTAGCAGTACTGCCTCATCTGCAAAACGAACGTGGGGTGCATTGCGATCGGCGTCAGAATATACAGCTACCGTTTTGATGCCCATCTTTTTGGCACTACGCATCACCCGCAGCGCGATTTCGCCACGGTTGGCGATGAGTATTTTTTTCATGTGTTGGTGCTTCTTTTGATCGGGTGTAAACTAAGTAAATTCTCTTTTTTGGCCAAATGACACTTGTCATAAGTAGGAATGAGAGAAGTTTTTTAGATTTTTTAAAAAAATTTAAATAAGAACGTATAAAATAAAAAGCTGATAATCAGTTAATTTAATTCTTTTATTGGTGATAGCAATGCTTTCAAAGTGTAAAAAATACACAAACATGCAATTTTCCTATTGACATTTTAAAATCCTTATTCTATTTTTGTGTTACAGTATTTTACAGTGTTCTATTGGGGGCTGTCCATTTGAGGGCAGCTTTTTCTTTTTATACCGTTTTTATTTAGACCAGTCCATTATTTTATTCTCCTTTTCTCAGATTAATTTCAACATCTTCACCGCGTTCTCTTTTAAAATAAGCGGTCTTACTTCCTCCTTAAATCCAGCGGCTTCAAAATCTTTCAGCCAGCGCTCCGGCGTGATCAGGGGAAAATCAGTGCCAAATAGCATCTTGTTTTTTAGCTGAGTGTTTGCATACTGGATCAACTGTGGGGGAAAGTATTTCGGCGACCAGCCTGACAGGTCAATGTACACATTTGGCTTGTGTAAGCACACGGATAAAGCCTCATCTTGCCAGGGCCAGGAGGGATGGGCAATGATGATGGGAGCATCCGGGAAATCGATGGCTACATCATCGAGGTGGATGGGGTTGGAGTATTCCAGGCGTAGTTTTCCACCTGCTCTTACACCTGTGCCAAAGCCCGAGTGGCCACTGTGGAACAACATCGGCAGCCCCGCCCCGGCGATTTCTTCGTACAGGTGATAGGCCATGCGGTCATTGGGGTGAAAACCTTGTACAGTAGGATGAAATTTGAAGCCCTTTACCCCAAATTCTTCAATCAAACGCCGGGCCTCGCGGGCACCCATCCGCCCCTTGTGTGGGTCAATGCTGGCAAAAGGGATGAGTACGTCTGCATTTTCAAGAGCGGCTTCGGCGATTTCTTCATTGGGGATGCGTCGACGGCCCAATTCATATTCAGCGTCAATGGTGAACATTACGAAGGCCATCTTGATGGAGCGGTAGTAGTCCGCCGTTTCCTGAATGGTTGGCCGATGACTGGATTTGAAATACTTGGCGAATGCCTCGTCAAACTCCGGGCGGTAATCGTCGTGGGGTTGGCGACAGGATACTTCGGCGTGGGTATGGACGTCGATGGCGATGATCTCGGATAGATTGATGGACATGTGTTTGTTTTTTACCACCTAAGAAACTTAAGGCACTCAAGGAATCACCTCAGGAGAATGCGCAAACTGTGTAAAGTTTTTGTCAATGCAAATCTGAATAAATTTGCTCAACCAAGTCCGGGTGATTGGCCAAAACCTGGCGTTGATTGATTGAGCCCTTGTCCGTAATTTCACCCTTGTCCATCGACAATTGGAAATCAGCAAAAATAGCCCGTTTGATCAATGTCGAACTGCCCGTACTCTGTATTGCAAAACGCTCCAGCAAATCATCTAATGCCGCTAAAACGACTGGATTGTTGACGATTTGCTCTAGGCTTGTGCCCATTTTCAACCCCGCCAAACGCCGACAATAATTCAACTCCGGAAAAACAATTGCGCCTACAAAAGGCCGATCGTGTCCGGTAATGACCACATCTTGAATCAAGCCCTGAGCTTCGGTAATGAATTTGGCCCGAAGAACACCCACACTCACCCAGGTGCCTGTATCCAGTTTAAAGTCTTCGGAAATCCGGCCATCAAAGACGAATCCAGCATTGGGATTGTTTTCATCCACAAACTTCAAAGCGTCGCCAGTACAATAAAAACCTTCTTCATCAAAAGCTTTGGCTGTCGCCTCTGGATTCCGCCAATAGCCGGGCGTAAGATTGGGGCCCCGGAAACGCACCTCGGTTTTTCCGGCATTGGGAATTAACTTCATTTCCAAACCAGGCACTGGTGTACCCAACATCCCCGAAAAGCTGCCGTAATGGATGTTAAACATACAGGAAGGGCTCGCTTCGGTCATTCCAAGGCCAGTAGATATCAACAACCGTTTTCCAGTTGTCTGGTAAGCCAATTGCTCCAGCGCGTCCCAAACGTGCTGGGGCATTCCTGCCCCAGCGTAAAACAGCAATTGTAAACGGCTGAAAAAGAAACGACAAAGTTCTGAATCAGCCTGTAAGTAATGCACCAGTTCTTCAAAGCCTTTGGGTACATTGAAATATACGGTAGGCGCTATTTCTCGCAGGTTTTGTAGGGTGAGTTGTAGCCCAGCAGGGGTGGGGTTTCCTGCATCAATGTACAGCGTTCCTCCGTTGTACAAGGTTAGGCCAAAATTGTGATTACCACCAAAAGTATGGTTCCAGGGCAGCCAGTCGATCAGGGTCAGGCCGCCATTTTTGAAAAAAGGAAAAGTTTGAGTGATTTGCCGCCAGTTGCTGCTGATGTTGCCGTGGGTGTTGATGACGCCCTTAGGTACCGAAGTTGACCCGGAAGTAAACAAAATTTTGGCAACGGTTTCGGGTTTGATTTGGTGATGAGCTTCCTCAACTGAAGGACTGACCGGGGTTTGTAAAACTTCGGAAAACAAGAGGTTCCCTGGTCTAGCGTCATTAACCGCCACAACTTGTATGTTCGGGCAAACCGCTGCAATTGCCGGAGCAAATGCACCTCCGTTTTGTACAAAAATCAACCCAGGAGTTAAGGTCTCCATCACATGCCTGAACTTGGCATAATCCGTAGAACGCAAAGCGTAGGCCGCAGTAACTACCGAATAAGGCACCCCAATGTGCAAAGCAGCCAGAGCCATCAAGCCGTGTTCAATGCTGTTTTCGGATAAAATGGCCAATGGCCGCTCAAGCGAAACCTCGGTTTGTTGTAAAAAAGAAGCCAAGCTGCACACCTGATTGTAGGTATCCCGATAATTCAGATGCTCCCATTCGCCATGTTGGTTTCTTTGGGCAATGAAGGTGCGTTCGGGCGTTTGTTCTGCCCAGTATTGTAGTCGCTCGGTGAGGCGATACGGCCCTGCTTCCAGTTCAACCCGAGAACGAAGCCGGATGCTGCCATCCGTAGCCTCTTCACGGTGGATGTCGACCTCGACCATTGGTATTTCCAAAAAGGGTGTTTCTTTTAGGTTCATTCGCCTACTTTTTTAGCTCGGCCTTCCAGGAAATCAACCAGACGCTGCTTGGCTTCCGGAGCATCCTGGGCAATGGAAGCCATTAACGCCTCCATCATCAAACCATTGTCGTGACCAGCTTCAACGATTCGGGGCAGCACCTGGACCAGAGCAAAATTGGTCATGCCCACATTGCTACATATTTTCTGCGCCAGTTCCATTGCTTTGTCTAAGCCAGTTCCTTCCTCAACGAGGTACTGGGATAATCCAATCTGGTAACCCTCCTCGGCTTGATAAACCCGCCCGGTCAGCATCATGTCGGTCATTCGGGCCATACCAATGAGTTTGGGGACCCTCACCGCTGCACCTCCTCCTACAAAAATGCCTCTTTGGCCTTCCGGTAAGGCATAAAAAGTAGAGGAATCAGCCACCCGGATATGACAGGAGCTGGCCAGTTCCAGCCCTCCACCCACACAAGCTCCGTGGATGGCGGCAATCACCGGGACTGGCCCAAACTGCACCTTGTCCATCACCCGATGCCACATGCGCGAGTGAAAAACACCCTGTGCTGCGTTGCGTTCTTTGATGGAGGAAAGATCCAGGCCAGCACTAAAATGTTTGCCTTCCCCATAAATGATGGCACATTTGATGCCAGGGGGCATTTGGTCAAAGACTTGTTCGAGCGCTAAAATGGCTTCGTCGTTCAGCGCATTGCGTTTTTCAGGCCGGTTGAGGCCAATAACCAGGATCTGGCCCTGGAGTTCAATTTTTAAAGTGTCGCTGTACATACGATTTATTTTGCAGCCATTCGAATGGCGCCATCCAGACGGATAACGGTGCCATTCAGCATTTGGTTTTCAATGATGTGTTGAACGAGTGCGGCAAATTCCGAAGCTTGCCCCAGTCGGGAAGGAAAAGGCACTTGTTGGCCCAGGGAAACCCGAGCTTCTTCTGGTAAATTGGCCAAAAGTGGGGTTTCAAAAATTCCCGGCGCAATGGTCATTACCCGTATACCGACCCGGGCAAATTCTCGGGCCAGAGGCAAGGTCATGGCCACGATGCCTCCCTTGGAGGCGGCATAGGCGGCTTGCCCGATTTGCCCTTCAAAGGCAGCTACCGAGGCAGTATTGATGATGACGCCACGCTCGCCGCTTGCTCCGGCAGGGTTGCTCTGCATGTGTTCAACCAAGAGCCGAATCACATTAAAAGCGCCAACCAAATTGATTTCAATTACTTTGGAAAAAGAAGCGAGCGAATGAATTCCATTGCGACCCAAAACCCGTTCCGCAGGCCCAATCCCGGCACAATTGACCACTCCATCGAAGCGACCAAAATGCTTCAGTCCTTCTTCCAAAGCATTTTTTACACTCTCTTCATCGCTGACGTCGGTGGCCACAAATTTTGCTTTGGGGCCAAGTTTTTTTTCAGCCTGAGCACCCGCCTCTGCATTGATGTCCGCCAAGAGCACTTGCCCGCCCTCCTCAATGACCATTTGAGCGGTAGCCAGGCCGAGGCCAGATGCTGCGCCCGTGATGAAAAATGTATGGTTTGATATGGTCATGTTCTAAAATTTAAAGGCTAAACAGCTGCCCTCGCAGTTAAAATCCGCTGATAAGGCTTCAATCCCAACCAAAAGCAAAGAACCGTAGCGACGCCACCAATCAGGTACAATGCCACGAGTGAATAGCGAATCATGCTCTCATCGTGAAAGACAGAATCTGTAAAAAAGGCCACCACATACGGGCCGCCACCCATGCCCACCATGTTGATAAAAAACAAGAAGATGGAGGACGCCAGCGCTCTGACTCGATTGGGCATCAATTCCTGAACTGCCGCTGCCGCCGCGCCCAAGGGGAATGCCATAAAAAATGCTGGAATGGCCAGGCTCAGCAAAATCAAGTCAGGATTGCCCAACAAAAAATTACCTGCGGAAATCAGGATGCCTACCCCGGAAATGATCCCCACGTACACGCGTCCAGCCTTGACGCCCTTGCGCACATAGCGATCTGCCAACCAACCACCGACGAGCACACCTAAACCAGAAAAAACCGTCACAATCAAACCAAATTTTAACCCTATCACAGGCATGGCCCAATCAAAAGTGCGGTTAAAAAAAGTTGGAACCCAGGCGGAAGTACCATAGTTGGCAAAGGCGGTAAAAGAAGTGCCCAACACAATGGCGGAATAAGCGCTGCGGTTTTGCCATATGATTTGTAGTGCTTCGCTTAGGCTTGGTTTCGCTATTTTTTGCTGTTCCAGGCTTTCTTTGCGGTCCGGTTCTTTAATGCTCATTACCAACAATGCAATCAATAATCCAGGAAGGCCGATGTAAAAAAACATCAATTGCCAAGGGTAAATGGATCCAAAAATTGGAATGTGCACCATGCCTTCGGTAGGCAGGGCACTGATCAAACCTGCACCGACCACTATCGCCAAGCCCATTCCCAAAAACACGCCCATGGAATAGGTACTTAAGGCTCGAGACAATTTGCTGGGCGGAAAATAATCTGAAATCAGTGAATAAGCCGAAGGGGATAAAGTCGCCTCGCCCACACCTACCCCCATTCGTGCAAAGAAGAACTGGGTGTAATTTTTGATCCCACCACAAAGTGCGGTCATCAAACTCCATATCGTCACCCCCGCAATGATGATGTTTCGGCGATTAAATTTATCAGCAAAATGGCCGATAAAGATGCCAAAAAGGGTATAAAACAAGGCAAAGCTAAAACCCATGAGCAAACTCATTTCGGTATCGGATAAATGTAAATCTCGCTTGATCGGCCCTACCAGCAGTGCTAAAATCTGGCGGTCGATAAAGGAGGACACATTGGCCAGCATGAGTACGATGACAACGTACCAGGCATAGCGCAACTTTGCAGGTTGAGGGTCAGACATGGTGTAGGCGATTGGTGATGTAGGTTATTGACAAATATAAGGAAACCTGATTCTCTGCCTAGCTTTGTGCCGCTTTTTTATCAAGGGGTAAGAAAAATTTTTACCAGAGATTCAATAACTAATTGTTAAACCAAAGTTA
The DNA here is from genome assembly GCF_965225875.1 of Haliscomenobacter sp. Classification (GTDB taxonomy): domain Bacteria; phylum Bacteroidota; class Bacteroidia; order Chitinophagales; family Saprospiraceae; genus Haliscomenobacter. Next base: position 392,806 of record NZ_CBDDBS010000003.1, read on the forward strand.
AACCGGGAAAAAAAAGCAAAGCAGAGTGGATTGTTTAGGGAAATAATTGTAGTTTTGACAATTATAAAATAAATGTACATTTCACTATTGTACATTTTTCAGCGTGGAATTTAAGATTGGTTTTATACATTATTAGTGTTTAATGTGGAGCCGGAGAAGCGCCGGCTCCTTTTTTTTACTCAAAACTGAGGTAATCGTTGAAGAAGGGCAACAGGTCATTGAGCACCCGACCATCTTTGCTCCAGATTTTATTGCCATGATCACCAATGTACTCTTCGACGTAGTGGTTGATACCCAGATTTTCCAGACGCTGACTGAGCATTCCGATTTGAATGGGGAAACGTGGGGCATCGTTGCGCCCCCAGTCCATCTTAATGGCCGTCAATTTACGCAGGTTGTCAGCATATTTGTCAACTATATAAACGGGCATATTTTGCTCCCATTTTTCCAATACGGCCTGATTGACCACCATCTTTTCTCCCTCGTAAGTAAAAGGTAGATCGCAATAAAAGGGCGCTTTGGCAGGATTGGGTGACCATGCCCGGGCTACAGCCACTAAAACTTTGGGGTAATACGTTTTTTTCAATTCTTCCTGGGTCTTGATGTTCTGTAGCTCACGATAAGAGGTGCTATTTGGCCCAAATTCCTTAACAAAAGCCAATAAACCCGGGCTGAGCGCATAAACACTACTGAATACTTCGGGGTGCAACATCCCAATTTTAAAGGCACCATAACCACCCATGGAATTCCCGCCAATGCCCCTGCTTTCGCGTTTGGCCAGGGTACGGAAATTTTTGTCCATATGGCTCACCAGTTCCTGAGCGGTAAAATCTACCCAATTGCCTGTCAGACTGGAATTGCTGTAAAAACTGCCTTCATAGAGGGTGTACTGACTGGCAATAACCAGGATAAAGGGCCGGATTTTTCGGGCATTGATGCCCTGGTCCAAAATCATTTTCATGTTGGGGCTAATGCTGTCCGTGCCCATAAAACCATGCAAGTAATAGATGACTGGGTAACGCTGACCGCTTTGCTCGTACTGGGGCGGGAGGTAAACGGAGATTCGACGATTGGGGTTTTCGCCGCCGGGGTTTTGCAGGGCTTTGGATTGGATGATTTGGGTGATGATTTTGCCACCGTTGTTTTGGGAAAAAGAGGGGAGGGTTAGGCAAAAAATGCAGAGGATGGTCAGCGTTATTCTCATGTCAAGTGGTTTATTAAATTAAGCAGTCTAATTGGTGGTACATGCTACATCATAAAAGCGACATTTCTTTATCACAAAGAAATGTCGCTTTTAGAATGTTTCAAGAATTTTGGGATACTTCAAGTTTACCCAACTTACTCTATCAACAACTTCTTCGCATATTCCACACATTTCGCCACTTCCTTCACCGCATTGGAACCTTCTGGAACGGTATATTCCAACTCCACTGTAGCCGGGAATTTGTATTTTTTGGTTTTCATCAATTGCAACATCTCCTTTAGTGGCGTGTCACCCTTGCCCCATTCCAGGTTGCCAGCACCGTGCTCAGGTGTGGTGCGGTCTTTAACGTGCATGCTGGTGATGCGGTCGTGTTTGGCCTCGATGAAAGCCAAGAGAGTTTCTTTGGTGTTTTTACCACCTGCGGCGATGTAATGGCCTGCATCCAGGTTGATGGAATTGTAGGGAGATTGGCGGAGTGCCTCGTCCCACAGAACGTCAGTTGCCTGCGTATGTGCGTGATAACCAACGTAAACCTTGTTTTTTGCCCCTAGGTCGCCCAAACGTTGGGTCTGTTTTGAATCGGTGGGCATTTCAAGCGTAACCGAAGTGGCGCCGAGTGCTTTAGCCGCCCGCATGCCGTATTCTACTTCAGCATCGGTATTGTTTGGACCAAAAGCATTGGGTTTGAAGGCATAAATGGTGATGCCAGCTTTGTTGAATTTTTTGCGGATTTCCACAAATTTATCCATTGAAACCGTTGCCCGCCATTCTGCTACTTTTTTATTGTATTCCGCAATTTGGGCTCTTTGCTCATCGGTCATTTGAGGGCGCTGACCACCTGCGGGCGGTGGCCCCATGCGTACTGGTGAAGCTGGTTTGCCAGCGTAGGTTTCAGCAGGATCACCCATTAATTCCAGGGCGCTGACATTGGCGTCGATGCAAAATTGCAACAACTGGTCGATGTCGTGTGGCATACTGCGGAAGGAATAGGTGATGGCGCCAATTTGCACACCAGCAAATTTTGACTTGGGCTTGGGTGCCAGCGCGTCCCAATAATTGCTGGTCATTATACCCGCACCAAGAAGGAGCGCAATGCTTAAAAAACTGCGTCTCATGATGTAGTTCATTTGTTTCATGATGTTGTGTTGATTGTGTTGAAGAAACCCTAACAATTTATATAAATATCAGGTAGTTAAAGCACTCGAAAGAAGCGGATGATCACACTATTGGCATTTCGCATCCCGGTCGCCACAAAAACGGACTTGGCCAACCAGGAATACTTTTCACCAGTCACCTCAAAAGTAGCATAAGTGCGCATGTAATACTCGGAAGGGTCAACTTTTTCGCCCTTCCCCAAACGCGCCAGCACCTCCGGTTTTCCAGTCCGAATACCCTTATTGTTGATGTAAATTAGCACCCCATCGTCGGTTTTTAGCGTGTAACGGGCTTCCAGATCTGCGGTGCCATCTGCACGGACCGTCTGCCAATCGGCACCGCCTGGTAGGATGCTCCCCTTGATATTGGGGCCAGCAAAAGTACCACCGGTAATCGGAATGATGCGCCGTTTGCCATAAGCAGTCATACCTAATTCCTGGGGTGGATCGAGGGTGATGGTTGCTTCAAAAGCAAATTCTAGTTTGGGATCGGCAAGGTTCTGCTGGGCCATGCTATTTTGGGTAAAAAAGATGAAGGTGAAAAGGAAAACAACAGGAATGCTTATTTTCATGGTAGCTACATTTTGGCGTTCAAGGATTTGATGTCAAAACCCGCAATTTGTTTGTATTGCTCCATAATTCCAGCCAGTTCTTCCTGCGGAATTTGATCTGGAGTAAAACCCTCCGGGAATCGTTCTTCCATCAAATCCATGATGAAGTCCGGCCCCTTTTGGCGGTTTTGCAAAACCACTTTGGCAGTAGCAGGTACCCGTTCCGCATCGTAGCGATCCAGGGCACTTTGCCAATTGGGTTCTTCGATCAAAGCTGTAGTAAGTGCATCAGCATCTAAAATGGCCTGCGAAGCACCATTGGAACCAATCGGATACATCGGATGCGCAGCGTCACCGAGGAGGGTCACCCGCCCAAAGGTCCAGCGTGGCAGAGGATCACGATCCGACATCGGGAATTCGTAGATGCTTTCCGCCCCGGCAATCATGGTGGGTACATCTAGCCAATCGAATTTCCAGTTTTCATAAATGCTGAGTAGTCTTTCTTTATCTGCTTGTCGATTCCAGTCGCGTACTTTGAGCTGATAATCTGCTCCCTCGCGCAGGTTGCCCACCCAGTTGATCAATTGTAAACCATCGCTGTTGAGTTCGGACTGGATGGGATAGACCACCATTTTTTGTCCCAGGTGCCCAATCATTACCATGGAAGCAGCATTCAGGAAGGGTTTCATTAGGGTGGTGCCCCGGTACAGGACGTTGCCTGAATATTTTACTTCCCCCTCCCTGGGGTACAGAAGTTGGCGCAACACCGAATTAATGCCATCGGCCCCAATCAGTAGGTCGCCGCTAACCTGGGCTTGAAGTTCCCCAGTTTCTCGGTTGATAAAAGTGGCTGTAACTCCATGATCGGTTTCCTCAAAAGCCGACAAATGGTGTTGGGTTTTGATACTATCTGCGCCCAATCTCCTTTCTACCTCTTCCAAAAGCAGCATTTGTAAAGTACCCCGATGAACGGAAAACTGTGGCCATTTGTAGCCAGCAAAACGGCCCCGGGGCTCTTCCCAAAAAATTTGTCCATGTTTGTTGGCATAGACCAGGTCTCGGGTTTCTACAGCAGATTCGGCGATTTTTTCGTCAAGGTCCAGGTTGGTCAATACCCGCACCGAGTGGGGGAGGAGGTTGATGCCCACACCCAGGGGTTTGACACTTTTGACCGATTCAAATATTTCAACTTCGAAGCCTGCTTCATTGAGGCAAAGGGCCGCGGTCAGGCCGCCAATACCCGCTCCGGCAATGATGATTTTCATAGGAATCAGATTAAAAACTCACTTTCTTCATCAAAAATAGTCAAATGGATGTCCTCCTGCAAACGGCTATACAATCCTTGCAGACGGGGCAGTTCGTAGTGGAAATAAAAGCGCAAGGTTTCAATTTTGGATTGGTAAAAGGTGAGCTCTTCGCCCTGAATCCCCACTTTTTTAAGGGCTTCAACCGCTGCAATGCCCTGCAGTAGCCATTGCCAAGCTACATTCAAAATGCCAAATGCTTCCATGTACAAATTGGCATCGGCCAGGAGCACTTCCATGTCACCTTCGGTAGCCAGTTTGAATTGATGGGCGGTGACTTTTTGGAACTGGCGCAGGGAAGCCATCAATGCCTCCCAGTAAGGACCCAAAGTAGGGTCGTGCTCGGCAGGGTGGATGGTTTTGCCAACTTCGTTGTACCAGATTACCAGGGTCTTGCCCTGATTGCCTACTACTTGTCGACCCAATAGGGCTTGGGACTGGATGCCCGTAGTGCCTTCGTAAAGGCTCATGATGCGCACGTCGCGAGCAAGTTGTTCCAACGGGAAGTCTTCGGTATAGCCATAGCCGCCCAGCACTTGTAACCCTTGATTGACCGCTACAAAGCCCATCTCTGCACCATAGGTTTTTGCTACGGGGGTGAGCAATTCCAGCAATTGATTGTAATGCTTTTTGAGCTCGGGCTCCTCGGCGTGTACCTTTTCCAAATCCAGGTACTGGTAACATTGTAGCACCAAGCAAAGGCCACCTTCCACGATGGCCTTTTGCAAAAACAACATCCGCCGCACGTCGGGATGCTGGATGATGGAAACGGGTTCTACCAGTGCTTCTTTTTTGTTCAAACGGCGTCCTTGTGGGCGTTCCTGGGCATATTGGAGAGAGGCATAATAGGCCGCCGAAGCGATGTGGATGCCACCCATACCAACACCCAACCGGGCCCCATTCATCATCAAAAACATATGGGGCAAACCCCGGTTCATTTCCCCCAAAAGGTACCCTACACAATCCCCTTGTGCCCCAAATTCCAGGTGCATGGCGGGGGTGGCTTTTTGCCCCATTTTGTGGTAAATTCCGATGGAAACGACGTCGTTGTCTTCCAAAGCCCCGGCATCATTCAAGCGTTTTTTGGGCACAACAAACAAAGAAATTCCCTTAGTACCTTTGGGCGCACCATCAACCCGCGCCAGCACGAGGTGCACAATATTGTCAGTTACGTCCTGATCTCCGGCGGAAATGAAGATCTTTTGCCCTTTGATTAAATAAGTGCCATCGGGCTGTGGGCTCGCTGCCGTGGCAACATCCGAGAGCGAACTACCCGCCTGTGGCTCGGTCAGGCACATGGTACCCATCCACTCGCCAGATAACATTTTGGGCAAAAACAGAGCCTTTTGTGCTTCATTGCCAAAGGTGTAAATCAGGTTCGCCGCTCCTTTGCTCAGGTCGGTGTACATCACCAAACTATTGTGGGCGCTGCCCATGATGAACTCGGCAGCGGCGGCAATGGTTTTGGGCAATTGCATTCCTCCCCAGGTTTCAGAGAAAGGTGCGGCCATCAGACCCGCTTCGCTGAAGGCCTTGATGAAACTGTGCACACTGGCATGAACCTTTACCTGCCCATCGATCAGTTCCGGTTGCTGCCGATCGGATTCCTGGTAGGCGGGTTGCATGATTTGTTTGGCGAGGTCGCTGGCGATGTCCAGTGTAAATCCGTATGTTTCCCGGTCGTGAGCCTTGAAATAATCGAATTGTTGGAGCTTTTCCACCTGTAAGGTTTCAAACAGAATGAAATCCAAGTTGCGGCGTGAGAAGGTTTTTTCCGCCATGCTTTTTTAGCGATTGATGGTGATGTAGAAAATTGTAAAGTAAGTTTAAGGTAGCCTTACAAAACTAACAAAATTAAAAATGCTTTCCGTACTTTGTTTACGCTGTAGGCTATTTTTCTATTTTTGTAGCCTGTACAAAAACAAGCCCATTAAAAGCCCATAACCCATTTGTATGCCTGCTAGAACCATCTATTTAATCAAACGCCTGGAAACGGAAGTTACGGCCAACATGATCAAAATTTTAGGCGCGTACGATATTACTCCCTCCCAGTTCATCATCCTCAACTTTGTGGGGGACAACGAAACCGATTTGTCCTCCGCTCAATTGTCGCGTCGATTTTTGATGACTCCCCAATCCATGAATGAGGTGGTGACCACCTTACAGCGCAAGGATTTGCTGGAGCGGAATACCGATCCCAACCATAAACGTATTTTGCGCATTACCCTAACGGATAAGGGAAAAGAGGTGTTGGAAATCTGCAATGCGGCCATGGATGTGTTTGAAGAAAAATTGCTTAAAAAGCTTAAGGTCAAAGAGAAAGAGGTTTTTCGCGGGTCGATAGGGAAAATTTTGGGAAACATCAAAGAAGAGGGCGAAGAAAAGCCAAAAGCTGCAAAGTGATCAAATGATGATTCGATATCAACTGCTGTTGTTTATTTTTCTGGGCATTAATTCCCTGCTGATGGCACAAGCTCGCGACATCAATGCTGAAAAAACAGCCATTCAATCCTCCCGCTACTGGCTGGATATTGACTATGTGGGCGACGGCCACATCGGCCATCGACTGGATGTGCACCTACCCGCCAAAGGAAAAAAGCCTTTTCCGGTTATTGTTTGTGTGTATGGCAGTGCCTGGTTTTCCAATAACTCCAAAGGAACCGTTTTTAGCACGGGTTTAGGGCAGGTTTTGCTCAATGCGGGTTTTGCGGTGGTGAATGTCAATCACCGTTCCAGTACCGATGGGCGTTTTCCTGCCCAAATTCAGGATGTTAGGGCGGCGATTCGTTTTATTCGGGGTAATAGTGAAAAATTTGGAATAGATAACAATTTTGTGGGCATCACCGGTTGGTCCTCAGGCGGCCATTTGTCGGCTTTTACCGGGACGAGCAGTGGGATTAAAGATTTTGAAATTGAAGGCAGTAAAATAGATCTGGAGGGGAACCTGGGCAAATACACTCAGGAAAGTAGCGCGGTGGATGCAGTGGTCGACTGGTTTGGCCCTACTGATTTCCTGATCATGGACGAATGTGGAAGTTCCTTTGCCCACAATGAAGCCAAATCACCAGAATCTTCGCTGGTGGGCGGCCCGATTCAGGAGAACAAGGTGCAATGTGCCTTGGCGAATCCAATGACTTATGTTTCGGCCAAAACGCCACCGTTTTTGATTTTTCATGGGGACAAGGACAATTTGGTGCCTCACTGCCAGAGTGAAAAATTGTATGAGACCCTACACAAGGCGGGAGTACAAAGTGAATTGGTGATTGTTCCGGGCGGACAACATGGGCCGGGGGTGATGGAAGCGGGGTATTATGCGAAAATGGTGGAATTTTTCAGGAAGGAGTTGAAGAAAAAGAAGTAAAGGGCGTCATCACTAATTTTTAATAATCGCAAAAGCGACACTTTTTTTCACAAAGAAAACACAAAGGTGCACAGAGGACACAAAGTTAGACGTTGACAAGGGCTTAAATTATAAATGAAAGCTCCGTCAACGTATAACTTTGTGTCCTTCGCGTCCTCATTTTTTCTTTGTGATTAAATCATGTCGCTTTGGTGGCATGGCGTCTCGGCCTCACTCCAAAAACCTCGCCTGCGCCTTCTTCCCCGTCTTCACCCAAGACCGCAAGGCATCAAAAGCCACTCCGGTTTGCTGTGGTGTAAACTGGCAATGCGCCTGCCCATTGGTGTACAAGACAGTCAAAAACTGACTTTTCCCACGTCCCTGAAGCATGTTTTCGTAGTTGGTCACCGCATAATTCGGTGGGATCAACTGGTCGTACAAGGTATGCATCAGCACGATGGGTTTGTCCACATTCCCGGTGCGGTCATAAGCTACAAACAATTTGTCAGCTCCAGGAGTAGCGGCGAGTCGCTCGGCTTTCAGGTTCACTTCTTTGTCATTGGGAAAGCCACTGTACACCGTATTGGTATTGTCAAAAGGATTGCCTTTGGCTTTTTGGGCCACATCGCGCAAAACGTTTTCACTAAACATCAAAGTAAAGGCCAAGTCGTCAAACTTGAGGTCAAAACGTTTGGCCACAGCCAGCCCCAGTAGCGAATCTTTGGCCACAATGGCTTTGCGAATCGCCGCAACTCTGGGCATCATTTCCCGAAACGACATGGCAGCCACCGGTTTGTTCAAATCAAAAATGTCGGAGAGTTTTGAAGCGATCCCTGGAAATAGGCCATTGAAGGTAGCATATAAGTCAAACTCCTTGCGCACCTGCAAATAAGGCCGGCTGGAAAGGGGACACAAAGGCAATCCCCCCATGTAACTTTGGCCATAATTTTCCATGATCCCCAGTGTAATGCCACCGCCCATGGAATGCCCTACCATGAAGGTTGAGTCGGGTTTCCCGTAGGTTTTGACGAAGTAGTTGCGCAGTGCTTCTGTATCTTCAATTCCCTCGGGCATAGCATACCCTTGTTTGGAATAATCGGAAGCGGCCACGGCAAAGCCCCGGTCGAGAAAAGGTTTCATGTTGGAAATAAAACCTGGATTTTGGCTTTGCCGGGGACTTGCGCCCATAAACTCGTAGCCATGCGCATACATGACCAACTTCCCTTTCCAGTTTTCAGGAAAGAGGATGCGGTATTTGGCGCCTTTGATGATACCCGTGTCAATTTTGGCGACGCCGCTTTGGGCAAAAAGACCGACAGAACTGAGCAACAAGAAAAAGCAGAGCAGGTTTTTCATATTCAGGACATTTTAGGTGGTTTATGGATTCCCCCAAACTTTAATGGCCGTATTCACCACCAATTCCAACTTGCGCCACTGGTCGTCGTGGGTCATTTGGTTGCCATGGTGGGTGGATGAAAAACCACATTGAGGGCTCACACATAAGTTCTCCAGTGGAGCATACTGAGCAGCTTCATCGATGCGCTTGCACAAGTCATCCATGCTTTCCAATTGGGCAATTTTGGAAGATACGATCCCCAAGACCACCATTTTATTTTTGGGCACAAAACGCAGTGGCGCAAAATCACCAGAGCGCTCATCGTCGTACTCCAGGAAGTAGCCGTCTACATTGATTTCGTTGAACAACACCTCCGCTACCGGCTCGTAACCACCCTCCGCAAACCAGGTGCTGCGGTAATTGCCCCGGCAAAGGTGGATGCCCACCCGCAGGTCAGCAGGCCGATTGTCAATTACCGCATTGATTAAGGCCGCATATGTTTTAGGCAACTCATTCGGATCTTCACCCCGTTCGGCAGCGGCAGCGCGCATTTTGGGATCGCAGAGGTAGGCGAGGTTGGTATCATCGAGTTGTAGGTAACGCAACCCAGCCGCGTAAAGATGGTCAATTTCCTCCCGATAAGCTGCTGCCAGATCATGGAAAAATAAATCCATATCAGGGTAGGAATTGATGTCGATAGACTGGCGGCCACCCCGGAAATGCACCATGGTAGGCGAAGGAATGGTCACTTTGGGCGTACGGGTAACGACTGATTGGAGATATTTGAAATCGGCCACCTGGATGTCGTGCTGGTGTTTGAGTTTGCCAGTAACAGTCAAGACTGGTGGTTTGAAGTGGTCCTCCGCTGGCTTGGCGTTGGGGTTGCTTTCAATACCCCCGGAAACGGTTACCCCATCCAATTCCTTGAGGAAGTCGAGGTGGAAATAATCACGCCGAAATTCACCGTCAGTAATGGATTGGATGCCAGTCGCTTCCAATCTTTTGACTGTTTCGGCGATGGCGGCATCCTCAATGGCGCGCAATTCAGCGGCAGAAATTTTTCCTTCTTTCCAGAGCTGGCGGTTCTCTTTGACTGCACTGGTTCTCAATAAACTTCCCACGTGATCCGCACGGAATGGAGGCGTTGACATGATGAGCGATTTTTGTAGGTGATGCGATTTTGGGTAACCTAATGGGTGTTTTTAATATCAGGTTGCCTGCTAATTTACGGAGATTTTTTTTACTGTCCAATTAATTTGCAAATGTTCCATTACTTTTATGGAAACATACTTGAATTTCCAGTAACTTTATTAATTCGCCTTAACATGAACATCAAAAATCCATTTTTTTATCTGCTTTTTGCCACCCTATTTTTGACTTATTCCTGCCAGGATGACGAAAGTTTTGAAGAAGAAGGTTTTGGCGTGGCATTTGGGATTCGGCAAGATAAAAATTTAGCTGATTATGAAGCTGTTGCGGCAGCTAACAACCCAGCTTTGCCCAATTTTAAGGCGGTGATTGCTTTCAGTTACAGTTTGGATGGCAGCGCCAAAGCAGAGTACATCGCCTCTGGTACTTTGATTGCACCCCAATGGATTCTTACCGCTGCCCACAATTTTTATGATGCCAGCGAACAAAAAAAGCCAGCACTGGCAAAGGGCATTACCATAAAAACCGGGGATGATCCCAACAATCCAACGCAGACTTACACCGTATCCCAGATCGTGATTCACCCAACCTGGTTGCACGGCAATCAGGATTTTCAGCACGCCAACGACTTGTGCCTGGTCAAAGTCTCCAGTCCTATAAACACGATTACTCCGGTTAAGCTTCATACAACCAGTACCGAGCCGATTGGTGGAACCATATGGTTCTGTGGATTTGGTGATTATTCAGGTGCGCCAGGGCAAAACCCCAATCTGGAATCAAAAAAACACGCAATAGAAAACATCCTGGATCGAAAGGTGGAGGGCTTAAAGACCACTCATGAAACCACGGTGTATTCAGGAGGTTTATTGGCTTTTGATTTTGACGATCCTCTTGGCGCCATCAATGCTTTAGGGGATAACATTGTCAATGCAGACGAAGGTATTTTGGGCGCAGGTACCAGCAGTGCCGGAGCGGTGAATTTAGAAGGGGCCACAGTAGAAGGTGACAGCGGAGGGCCTTTGTTTGTGAAAAATGGGAGTGTATGGGAATTGGCAGGGGTACTATCTGGCGGGGCACTGGATCCTGTACCCGGGCACAAAAAAAGTGATTACGGAGACATCAGTGTGTTCACCCGAGTATCTACGGCTTACAGCTGGATTCAATCGGTTATCAAATAAGGTAACACCATCACCCTACACACTCCCACCCATTCTTATCCTCCATTCCTTCGGAAAATAATTATTAACCCGGCCTTTGATGTTTTTGACCCAGCCGAGGTTGATGTTTTCGTAATTGACGAGGCCCCAACCATCAGGGGAATCAGGCAGTTCGATAACTTCTTTGCGTAAGTATTTTAAGGCAGTGGGCAGATCAAGACTGGTATTAGGTAAATCGGGATGAATGACTGTGCTCAAAGCCAAAGCCGGAGCAGGGATAAAATCCTGGTGTTTTAATGCCCCTAATTCCAGGACAGGGTCCCAACGCCGTATGTATGGACTGAGCTCCTGGAAAAAATCAGCGCATGCCTGCGGAATGGCCGCTAATTCTCCATGGGGGCTTTCCAGAACCAACAGCTTAGCGTCAGATTTGACCCATTTTTGTAAAAAGTCCACGTTTTTGCGGGGCGCATTTTTCCAAAATCCCTTCGTTGGAGTCGATTTAAGCACCGGGTAATGCTTTTCCTGGCGCATGGCCGCAATGAAAAAACCTTCTCCTTGCACGCGGTGGGGATAACATTGGTAGCCAAAATCGCGAGCCTGAACACCCCATTCGGCTGGAAAAGACAGGGGGATTGGGCTCAATTCGAGGTTATCTTGGGACCAGGCTATGTTCAAAGCGTTTTCGAACTCATTGTAGGTACAGGTGCAATAGATGAGGATCCCACCCGGTTTGAGCAAGGGACTGGCTTCGGCCAGGATGCGCCGTTGGCGCGCTGAGCAATGTTGCACGTGTTCGGGCGACCACTCGTTCACAGCATTGGGGTCTTTGCGGAACAAACCTTCGCCAGAGCAGGGTGCATCGAGCAAAACCAGGTCAAATTGGCCTTGCAGGGGGGCGAATTCCCGGCTGTCCTGATTGGCACACAACACATTGAGGTAGCCCCATTTGCACAGGTTTTCTCGCAGGATTTGGTAGCGGGACTTGATGACCTCATTGCTGATCAACAAACTATCGGGCGATATGGTGGCAGCTAAAAGTGTACTTTTTCCTCCTGGCGCAGCGGCCAAATCCAATACTTTTAAAGGCTGATTTACATCAATGACCTGGGGCAATACTGCCGATAACAACATCGAAGAAGCTTCCTGCACGTAATATGCTCCACCATGCAAGCGTGGATCAAGTGTAAAAACAGGTCGCTCAGCAAGGTAAATTCCTTCGTTATTCCATTTTACTCCGTCTGAATTTTCTGACCAATTTTTTAACTTCAAAGGGTTACGACGAATGCTGACTGGAGTGGGAGAGGAAAGCGCTTGTAGGAATGCCTCGTAATCGGTATCACCCAATTGCTGCAACATTTGGTCAGAAAAAGCGCTGGGTAAAACCGGATTGGGCATGCTTAGCGTTTTGATTGGGCAAATAATTCACTCTCTACGATCTCACACACGATGTGCCCGATCAGCATATGACATTCCTGGATACGTGGGGTGTCCTTGGATGGAATGTTGATGAGGATATCGCACAAATTGGCCATTTTTCCTCCCTCCATTCCGGTCATTCCGATGACAGTCATGGATTGCTCTCGGGCTGCTTCGATGGCTTTAAGTACGTTCGGGGAATTTCCTGAGGTGGACATGGCCACCAAAATATCCCCGTTACTGCCCATTGCGCGCAACATCCGGGCGTAAATCTCCTCGTAGCCATAATCGTTGCCCACCGCCGTCAGATAAGAAGTGTTGACGTGTAGGGCTTCGGCGTACAAGGGTGGCCGGTCGAAATAATATCGCCCGGACAGCTCTGCAGCCAGGTGTTGAGCATCCGCTGCACTGCCACCATTGCCACAAAACAGTACTTTATGTCCAGTTTTAAAGGCTTCCAAAAGGGTACTCGCCATTTGATGGGCACGCTCCAACAGGTCTTCCTGCTCGTGTAGCAGGGTGACCGTGTACAAGTGAGAGGCAATGCGGGTTTGGAGCAGCGGGTGGATGTTCATCTATGCGTGCATTATCACTTTAGCGTAATTGTCCCAACTCAGTTCCTTGGTCTTCTCCCGAATGTTTTCCCTTGGGATTGGCTCGTCTAAGAAGCGCAACATTTGTACCGCCATGGAATCTATGTCACCAGCTTCAGCCAGGTAACCACTGAAGCCTTCCTGGATGGTTTCGGGGAAATGGCCCACTTTGGTAGCAACCAGGGGTAAGGCAAAGTTATAACTTAGAGATTCGATTCCCGATGGGGTTGCGTATTCGTAAAACAGCACGACACAATCGGCTACCTGGAAGTATTTGTGGACGTCTTCGTTGGGGATGAAGGTATTGAACACTGCTACGCGATCGCGCAGGTTCAACTCGTCGATCAAAGCCAGTGGGTTGTACTGCCTCTCGTCGTCGCTTTGGCGCAAAACGATTTTTTTAGCCAAACCAAACAGGGTGTTTTTGATCTTGGTGCTCCACTTGGTATTGTCCAGGGTTTGCCAAAAGGATTCTCCACAAATGAGTAGGGAAACATCGTCGCGCTGGGCAGCTACTTTTTGGAAAGCGGGAATCACATGGTGCAAGCCCTTGTATTTGCGGATGAAGCCAAAAAAAAGGAACACGTGCTTGCGCAGGCCGTGCTCTTTTTTGAAGGCTTCTACATCAAAATCCGCTTTGGGCTGAAACAAATCGTAAATGGGGTGGTATAGTTTGAGTACGGTTTGCACTGTTTTATCGGTGCTGCGCTGCCCCTCGTAACTCAATTCAAAGGGACGATTTGGGTAGAGGGTTTTGAGTTCGTTAAAGGTTTTTAGGGCATGCACGATATAGGTTTTGGCTTTACCAATCCCCATTTTGGTGAAAAATTTATCGATGCTGCTGTTCTCCTTCTGGATGACAAAGTGGAGGTCAAGGATGACTTCGATCTCGGGATGCTGCCGCAACCAACTCACAATCCGCCCAATGGGCAGCCCTTGAATGGCGATGGCCCACTGAAATACCACCTTGTCGGGTTTTAAACTCAGGATGTAGCGGTAAGTTTCGTACCAACTTACCGGATTGTTGTAGTTGGTGATGTATTTGACCTTGATGTTGCTGCCTTCCAACAAATCCATTTGGCTGGACTTGTCTACAAACTCGCGGGGGATGATGGCCGGGTATTGCTGGGTCCAGGACACGATGTGGACTTCGGTGCCCGGGATTTTATCCAAAGCACGGGCCAGGGAGGTATTGTAATTGGAAATACCTCCTTTGAATTTTGGGCCAGGACCGAAACAAACTATTTTCATGTTCTTAAACTTAATTGAACCATCTAAGACATCTAAGGGACATCTTAGAAGGGAAAGGCCCCTTAGATGTCCCTTAGATGTCTTAGATGGTGATCATAAAAGCAGCGAAGCTGCTCAAAGTTTCTTTATCGCCTCATCATACACCCGACGCAGTCCTTCCTCCAAACTGATTTTCGCTTCCCAGCCCAGGGTTTCCTTCACAAAGTCCATATTGCAATAACGGGAATGAACTCCAACCGGTTTATCCAGAAGTGGTTTGATGGTCGGTTTATACCCGGCAAAACTGCAAAAGACTTCAATGATCTCCCGGAAACTACTCAGGCGACCCATCCCGATGTTGATGGCCGTACCGTCATGAATTTTCCCCATCGCTACTTCCACACAATCCAGTACATCGTCGATGTGTACAAAGTCGCGACCTTGATTGCCACTGCCCCATACTTCGAAGGGGTCTTCCTTACGGGCAGCCCGGGCCGCAATGGCGGGAATGGGGTAGGAGAGGTCCTGGTCTTCACCATAACCACTGAAGGGGCGGATACAGGTCACTTTTACTCCATAATATTGAGCCGTGATTTGGGCCAGGTATTCCCCGGTCAATTTGCTCCAACCGTAGGTCATGTCCGGTTTGCCCATGCGGTCGAAGTTGATGTCTGATTCGCTCAGGGCGATGGCGTCGCTTTCCGTTTGCAAATCAACTGGGTAAGCGGCGCTGGAGCTAGGGTACAGCACCCGCTCAGGTTTGTGGCGGCAAATCCAGTAAAAGAACTCGGCATCGATGGACAAATCCAGCGCGACCATCATCGGGTCCCCGTCTATTTTGGCGCGGCCACCTACAATGGCAGCAAAATGGAATACATCGCTGAGTTTTTCTACCTGCCATCCGAAGGGTGCAAAAAAACTGGGCGCATCGTGCAATCCACGCAAGACATTGCGAAAATCATCTTGAATGAACAACAAACGTTCATCAGCACCAAAAAAAGTGGCATTGCCAATGCTGCGTCCTTGCGGAGCAGCCAACCAAGTGGAAGGGTGGGTACCTACCGAGAGGTCGTCGATGAAAATGACTTTATCCTGGGTTTTGTTGAAGAGTCTTTTGACCATGTTGCGGCCTACAAAACCACAGCCGCCACTTACCAAATGTACTTTTTGCATTTGCACTTTTTGTATTATTGTTCGATTTCAAGTGCTCCGAGCACTTTTTCAACGATGTAGTTATTGCGATGAGGGGCACTGCGGCTCACCAGTTCGGCTACAAAACCCGCCAAAAAAAGCTGGGTGCCGATAATCATGCAAGTGAGTGCAAAGAAAAACCAGGGATTTTCAGCGATTAGGGGGGCGCGTTTGACGTTGTTGACGACGTCGTACAACTTAGAAAACCCAATGAAAGCCACCGATACAAAGCCCAACATAAATACGATAAGTCCCGAGGTGCCAAAGAACTGCATCGGCTTTTTGCCGTAACGCCCCACGAACACCACTGAAAGCAGATCGAGAAACCCAGTGAACAAACGGGTCCAACCAAATTTGGAGTATCCATACTTACGTGCGCGGTGCTCCACCACCTTTTCCCCAATTTTTTTGAACCCCGCCCATTTGGCCAAAAGTGGAATAAAGCGGTGCATGTCACCATATACTTCCACATTTTTGACCACTTCGTTTTTATAGGCTTTGAGGCCGCAGTTGAAGTCGTGTAGGTTGATTTTGCTTACTTTCCGTACGACCCAGTTGTAAAACTTGGATGGGACAGTTTTGGAAATGGGGTCGTGCCGCTTTTTTTTCCAGCCCGAAATCAGGTCATAACCTTCATTGGCAATAAGGTTGTACAGCTCGGGAATTTCATCCGGGCTATCCTGCAAATCGGCATCCATAGTGATGACCACGTCGCCATTGGCTGCCTGGAAACCAGAGTGCAAGCCAGCAGATTTGCCGTAATTGCGCCGAAATTTGATGCCTTTGATGTTGGGGTTTTGGGCACGCAATTGCTCAATGACATTCCAAGACCCATCGGTACTGCCATCGTCTACCAGGATGACTTCGTAACTGTAGCCATTGGCATCCATCACCCGCCGGATCCAGGCTTCCAGTTCTGGCAATGATTCTTCTTCGTTGAGCAAAGGGATAACTAGAGAAATGTTCATGACGATGCTTGAGTATTCAAGGGATTATTTGTCTTTACTGAATCCCGATTTTCCATAGGTTGACCAGGCGACGGCCAAAGCCATAATGAACCCACCAATCAAGCCAAAAGCAAAGGCAAAAGCGGACTTTTGGAAAGTGGGGATAAAATCTTCGGCTTTGTACTGGTCTTTCATTTTCCAGGCATTTTCTTCACCCAGAAGGTTTTTGCTGCGTTCGAGGCCCTCACTGAGGACTTCGGCTTGCAAATTTATCATTCCGGGATCAATAAACTTCAAAAGTACGAAGTAAAATACGTGGGCAATCAGGTGGGTAACGACAAAAGTACCAAATGCAGTACGCAATGCCGGTTGCCAGGCGTATAAATCTGTAGTTTGGCGCGCTTCGCTGCGACAAGCCAGGTACATGGCCAAGGCATATATAGGCAATACACCCCACTGCACTCCTGGGTAGAAGTAGAGTTTTTTGTCCATAAAATAAAACAGCAGGAGCCACAGCACAACTGCGGCTCCTGCTACACTACCGAATTTTATCATGGTTTTGGCAAAGTTTGCATGTTGACTGAATCATGCTGCAAACTTAATCAATACTGTTCCATCAAGGGTCACCAAAAATGGAAATGCTGAAATTATTCCATTGGTGGGTTGCGTTTTGCCGCAGCAGCGGCAATCAAACCAAGTACGGCTGCACCAAGTGGGGCAAATGCTAAATTGAGCAATTGGCGGTTGAGGGAAAAACCCTTTCTCATTTGTTCGGTTTGAGCTTCAATCTGGGCTTCGTCCATACCTACTTCGGCAAACCAATCGGACATCCGGGATACCATGTTGTTGGCAAAATCAGGATCAATCACCGTGATGTACAACAAATTGAACAAACTGCTAATCAAGGAGCTAATCACTAAAATCAAAAATGCAACCACAAAAGCTTTACCAAAAGGGATGAGGCCTCCCAATTCAGTTTCGCGATAAGCCCGAACTCCCCGAGTAGCCAGGACACCACTAAGAATGAGGCTAACCAAACCGATTCCCATCAGCGAAAAAGACCAGACCATAGGGCTAAGGCCATTGCCGCCTACATACATCAACATTGTAAGTACAGCACCAATGACGCCGATGATCACACCCCAGCGAATGACATAAGGCCAATAGGAAGCATTGGGGTTTCCTTTTGGTACAGTTGAATCAAGAGTTTCCATGTGCGAAATTTTAATAAGGGTTAATGAATGCCGATCCGTTGTTGACTACCCCGATCACTTTACCTTTCAACTGCACGCCCATCAGGGGAGAGTTACTGGACTTGGAGCGAATGTGCGTTGGCCCGAAAGTCCATTGGTGATGAGGATGAAACACCGTTAAGTTGGCTTTTGCCCCCTCACGCACCGTAATTTCCTCCAAGTTGAAGATTCTGCGGGGATTGGCCGCAAGTTTTTCGACCAACTCAATTTGGGAAAGGACACCCTCTAAATGTGTATTGATTAAGGCATAAGTCGTTTCGAGGCCAATGGCCCCAAAATCGGCATATGGAAACTCCAGTTTTTTGGCTTCTTCTTCTAGTGGAATGTGGTTGGAACCGATTAGGTCAATGGTTCCATCTTTGAGACCCTGTTTGAGGGCTTCGATATCTTCACCGCTTCGCAAGGGGGGAAGCACTTTGAAATTGCTGTCAAATTCCACTAGGGAGCGATCGTCGTAAGCAAGGTTCAGCGCAGCTACTGAACAACTAATCTTGAGGCCCTTGGCTTTGGCTTGACGCACCAGATCCACCGCGAACTGTGAGGATAAATTGGCGAGGTGCAAACGGGAATCGGCGTATTGCGCCAGGTAAATGTCGCGCTGCACCATCAAGTCTTCGGCCAGGTTAGGGATACCCTTCATCCCGAGAGAAGTGCTGACAACGCCCTCATGCATTTGCCCTTCAAAAGCCAGCGTACGGTCCAAAGGTTGATTGATGACGATACCGTTAAAAGCCTTGACGTATTCCAGTGCCCGCAAAATCATACCGTTGTCGGCTACGGCATGGTTGCCATCCGAAAAAGCGATGGCTCCAGCGTGGTGCATATCGATCATCTCGGTGATGTCCTTGCCCTGGCATTTGCTGGTAATGGCTCCGATGGGAAGTATATCTACCAATTTGCCCCGACTGAATTGTTTGAGGTAGGCCACTTCGGTTTTCCCGTCTACTGCGGGTAGAGTATTGGGCTGAGCAGCGATGGTGGTGAATCCCCCAGCAGCAGCTGCAGCACTAACCGAGCGCAGGTCTTCCCGGTGTTCGTACCCGGGGTCGCCCACCTGGACTCCGATATCCACCCAACCTGGCGACACCTGAGCTCCTTCCATTTGAATAACCTGATCGGCATTGCGCTTGAGATCGGTGCCAATGGAAGTAATTTTATCACCTTCAATAAATAGATCAACAACCTTGCCGTGATAAGGGGAGTTGCTGTCGATTACGGTGGCTTTGCGGATTAAAAAATTCATTGCTAAATTTATACTTTCCAAAATCTCAGCAAAAGTATCTCAATCCCCAAAAAAAGCAAAGTCAAAATGATGCACCAACGCCATAATACGGTGCCCTGGTTGTTCTCTTCAATCTGGGCAGTCAAAACTGCCGTATCGAGTGCAGCAATCACATTGACATTTTCGCCAACTTTGGCGCTGAGTTCTTCGGGGCTAAAATATTGCAGGGCCGACTCGCGGCGGTTGTAATTGAATGCGTAACTGTGGTTGACCTGGCCAGGGTTGAGGAAAAGGTCATAAAAGCCGGATTTTTTGATCTGGTTGTTCATGGTTAAAAACACCTTGGCGCCCACTGCCCGTTGTTGTGGAATAAACTCTCCGGCTTCCCCTTTCATTTTGTATACGATCTCGGCACTGTTGGCCTGGTGGTCGGCTTCCAGCAATTCATCCCGGCCAATGATGTAGGCGATGCGTTGGTCGGTGCCTGCCGAAATCGCCATTTTGTACAACATCGGGATAAATACCTCACCACTGTTGACCAGGTTGTTGAATTCCTGGGCCAGTGGCGCCGCACACACGTACAAGTTTCCTTTGCCCTGCTTGTATTTGGACAAATAAGGACTGCCATCCCGGTAGGACAGGAGTTGCTCTTCGGCACGGGAATTGAAACGACCAAAGGTGAAATTGCCCTGGGTGGCGGGTAGGCGCAGATTCGCACTGCGGTTGAGGAAAACGTCTTTGAAGATGAATTCACCTTGATTGACCTCGCCTACATTTCTGTTGACTTGTTCAAAACTTTGAGGCGTATTGGCCGGGAAACTTTGCAAAAAGGCAGCATAAGTCCCCAGGTTAGCATTGCGCCCTGGGAAAACCAAAACGTTGCCCCCATTTTCAATGTATGTTTTTAATTCTGCAGCCATCCCTGAAGAGATGTTGCTTAGGTCGTTCAATACAATCAGCTGATAATCGACAAATTTGGAATAATCCAGGTTTTGGTTGTTTACATCGCTGAGTTTGAAATAGGGCAATCCATTGATAGCCGCTTGTAGGTAGCGATTGGGCGTTGCTTCATTGATGGCCAAGACCTTGATTTCATCCGCTACAAAAAAGCTAAAGAAGTACTGGTCATCAAACTGAATCGGATAGTCGGTCAGGGTTACCTCTGCCCGTTGCCAACCCGTACCGGAAATGGTAATGTTTACGGTGTCTACCCGATCTGCTCCAGCTCCGATGCTGAGCGAGCCCAAAGGTTTGATTTCATTGGCGTATTTGAGTGAAACCCGGGCATTTTCCACCGGGGTAGTGCTGTGGTTGTGGATTTTGACAAAAAGAGGGGTGGTTTGATTGGCCATCCGTACCGGCGCTTCAAACCAAACACTATCAATGCTCAGGTTTTTTTCCTGAACGGATTGCAATGGAATAAAATTAAGGGGCAAAAGGGTATCCTGATAGGTGGTCAGGTCCATTACACTGCGCTGAAAATCGGAAATGATGTAGGAAACCTCGTTATCTGATTTGGCCAATGAAAGGGCCTGTTTTTGCCTGGCCAATACTTTGGACATCAATTGTACCTCAGGGCCCAGTGCAATTTCATCAATCATCGCCAGAGCATCTTCCTTGTTCACCAGCCGCTGCTGCCGGCCACTGAACTCATTGCTCAGGATTTGGAAGCGATCCTCTGGTCCATGAGCAGTAACGATTTCCCGCGCCCGTTGTTTTGCTTTTTCCAGTAGGGGCACATCCTGGCTGGAAGCACTCATACTGAAGGAGTTGTCGATATACACACTGACCGCTTTGATGCCTTTCTTTACTGCCGTTTTTTGGGGAATAAAGGGCTGGGCAAAAGCAAATACCAAAAACAACAAGGCCAACAAACGCGCTGCCAAGACCAAAAAGTTGCGCAGTTTGGATCGCATGCTGGTTTCATCCTTCACCTCTCTCAAAAAGCGCACATTGGTGAAGTACACTTTTTTGAAACGCCGAAAATAAAATAGGTGCAAAATGACCGGGATGGCGAGGGTGGCAAGTGCCCATAAAAACGTCGGGTATAAAAACTGCATGGTCAGGATCGATTTACCAATTAACGTTGGTGTTGGATGGAAGGTTGTGTGGGGCGGGTTTCCTTCTAAACATTACGTTCGTCTCAGAACCCCCGACCCCTAAAGGGGAGTACGTTTTCGGTAAACTTAAGATGCTAATTCCTATTTTCAAAAAGATAGCATTAAGGATTAACGTAGAATGTACTCCCCTTTAGGGGTCGGGGGTTCTGAGGCTTTAGCACAATGTCCAAAGACAAACCCTAATCAAAAAAGACGCCTACCGCTTCCGTTTCTTCGGGTCTCTTCTATCGCTTGCCGTTGGCCGGGGCGCAGCTGGAGTAATTGGTTTCGGTTGCTGCGGCTTGGGTTCTGGCTTGGGTTCTTCAGCGGGTGGGTTCTTCAGGAATTTCCATAATCCTGTTCCTACAATCCCCAAGACCCCTACGAGAAGTGTTAGTGACGAAGCAGTGGAAATGGCCTTACCCTTGGCAAATGAGGCAGGTTCAAAACGGAATTCTATTTCGTGTTTGCCCGCAGGAATCCGCATACCTCGCAAAATATAGTTGACACGAATGTGTTCAGCAGCTTTGCCATCGATGTAGGCATTCCAGCCCTTGTTGGGGCCGTACCAAATCTCGGAAAATACTGCAAACTGCTCGCTAGGGCTATCACTCTGGTACTTGAGTTTTTCAGGATGGTAGCTGGTCAACTTGATGCTACCGCCCACCTTAGGATCAAAATTTTTGATGTAGGCATTGAACTCTTGGTGTACAATGGCCTGTGAGTCCGGCGAGAATGCACTCAGGGCAGCCAACTCAATGTTGTTCGATTCTGCGATCAGGAGGGTATCTACAAACCAGGCATTGCCCAATGCTCCAGGGTTGATCTGGGACATTGGCGTTTGTTGCCCTTCCGGGGTGAAAATGTAATATTTGGTATTGAGCATGTCCAATACCTTTTTATCACCCTGCGCCAGAAAACGCTCGATTACATCGTTGAAGCGTTGCATTTTGGCAGGGTTGTAACCACCGATGGTTTTGTGGAAATACGAAGTCATCGCCCACTGGAATGCATCGGGCTTGATTTCATGTACGCGGTAGTACAGGTCTTTTTCCTTGTTGATGATTTCGAGGTCGACCGGGCGAGGCTGGAAGTTGTTCTGGTAATCCGTTTTGGAAACAAAACTTTTTGGACTCACGTAGCGGCGGCCCACACCCCATACGTCAAAAATGGTCAGGATACCAATTCCCGCAATGGCGATGGTACTGCTGATTTTTTTGGTCACCAAGGCCCAAATCAGACCCGCACAAAGGGCGATCAGGAGAAAACTGCGCCAGGCATCGCCACTGAATAAAGCTTTGCGGTCAGCTACGATATCTGCTGCTACCAAACCACTGCTTGCCAACTGCGCGTCATTTGCGCCACTAAAGCTAAAAAAGCTACTGCCAATCAAGGCGAAAATCAAAGATAAGCCACCCGTCAGACCAGCGGCGATCCACAATTTAGTCAATAATTTTTTAGGTTCTTCATCAGATTTCAGCATCTGACCCAATGCTAAAAAGCCTAGCATAGGAACCAAAAATGCGGTCACACTCAGAACCGAGCTTGGCGCCCGGAAGGAATTAAACAATGGAAGGTTGTCAAACAGGAATTTATTAAGCCCGCCATCGTGTTTGCCCAGAGAGAGGATCATGGTAAAAATGACGCCAAAACCCAGCCACCATTTTACTGGCCCCTTAACGGTCAATAAGCCAAATGCGAACAGAAACAAAGCAATCGCGCCCAAGTATCCTGGGCCACTGGTGAAGGGCAGACCACCCCAGTACATCGGTAATTCTATATCGGTTGGACCTTGATAACCCCGAGCCAATAAGGAAGTCATCGTTTTTGAATCAGCTCCAATTGGCTCGGCATTACTACCTCCCGCTGCTCGGGGAATGAGGGTGGCTAGCAAGTCGATGGTGGTATTGCTCCATTGCGTAGCGTAATCAAATCCTAAACCTTCTGATACCGGGTTTTGAGCTTCAGGAGTTCCAGGTACAGGTGCCTGAATTTTTTTGCCCCGCATGGTGGATTCCTTGTATTCCAGCGTAGTAAGCAGGTTCGAAGCCCCCGTACCGACACCGATCAAACCCGATACAATAATGAAGAAAGCAGCCTTGGCAAAGTGTACAATTTCACCCTTACGAATGGAATCGACCAATTGAGCTACGCCAAAGGCCAGCATAGTCAGAATCAGGTAATAGGTCATTTGCACGTGGTTCACCCACAGCTGCAAGGCCGAACCTATGCCAAAAAGCAAGGCCCCGGCCAGGTATTTTTTATCTCGAAAGGCCAGCAATAAACCTGCTGCCAGCAACGGCATGTAGGCGATGGCCCCCAATTTTGAGGTGTGTCCGGCTTCAAAAAGCACCAGGTTGTTGGTGGTCAGACCAAAAGCAATGGCCCCAATGACGCCCACCCAACGGTTAACCCCCAAAACCACCATCAATATGTAAAAGGCCAACATCGCTGAAATAAAACGGCCAATGGGCCGGGGAATATACAATTGCAGCAAGTTGTCATACAAACCCGTTTGGTTGCCATCGCGTACGCTGGCGATCTGGTAAGTGGGCATCCCGCCAAACATGTTGTTGGTCCACAAGGGCATCCGACCTTCTTTGACTTTGTAGTCGTTCATTTCTTTCATCATGGCCGTAACCTGGGTGATGTCACTCTGGTTCATAACTTTACCAGAGAGTTGCGGCGCAAAATAAAAGGCCGATACACCGGCGAAAATGGCGATGGCGATCAGGTGAGGAATGAGTTGTTTAATCAGGTGGTTCATGAAAATGTTAATTTAAAACTGGCCAATGAGCAATAAGACCTTCAGTTCATAAAGTCCATTAATTGGCTCAAAAATCCACATCTACATCGTATGGATAGGTGATCAAATATTTGATTGCTTTATCGATATTGTACCCCTCAAAAACGATGTTGTACAACATCTGTGTGATGGGCAGGCGCAATTTATAATAATTTGCCAAATGCCAGGTAATTTTCAGGGTACGAACACCTTCCGCCAATTCGGGCATTGTGGCCTGAATATCCTGCATTTTTTCCCCCTGGCCGAGCCGAAATCCAAAGGTATAGTTCCGGCTGCTTTTGCTGGTAGCGGTAGCCACCAGGTCGCCGATGCCCGCGGTGCCGTAAAATGCGGAGTTGGTCGTGCCCATTGCCTGGCCAAATCGTACCATTTCCATCAGCCCGCGGGTGATGAGCATGGCCTGCAGGTTTTTGCCCAAACCCCGCCCGCGCAGGATACCTGAACCAATGGCGATCACATTTTTCAAAGCCCCGGCCAATTCAGCCCCGAGGATGTCGTTGTTGCCAAAAACGTGGAAAGCATCGGAAGAAAGCACTTTTTTACCCAGCTCAATGACTTCTTCGTATACGCTCCCAATTACGGTGGCAGTGGGCTGGCCTTCCAGAATTTCGGTAGCCAGGTTGGGCCCGGATAGGCAGCCGACCCGGCGCACCACGGTTTCCTGGGTAATCACCTGGCTCATGGTGCTCACATGCTGAGGTTCCAGCAGCCCTTCATCCATTTGTTCGGGAGTGATGCCTTGAATGTCAAAACCTTTGGTGCCGTGGATGAGGATATGGTAAGGGCGCAAATGTGGCCCGATGCGTTGCATGGTGCTGCGAAAACCATCAGAGGGGACAACCGGAAAAATCAGGGTGCATTTTTCAGCAAGTTCCTGAACATTATTGATGGCATTGATGCGCGGCGACAGCTTGAGGCCAAAATTCGAACGCTCGCGGTTGATGCGTTCAACCGTTTCTGGATTTCTACTGAACAACAATACATCTACCCGACGGGATAAGAGATTGGCTATGGCGGTTCCAAAGGTACCCGCACCAATTACCCCAACTGTCTGCTGAAAATCTGGCATCCGCTCTTTTTCAATTTGCCGTAAAAGTAAGTGTAATGGTTGGATTGATGCAAAAAAGAGTGGGGGAGTTTGAGGGTGGGTGGAAAAAAGTTTTCTTTGTGGAATGAATCTGACAACTAATGGAAAAATAACCAGGCAAAAGGTGAAAATTCACTACATAGTATGAAAACATTAAGGCTATTAGACGGCTATGGATTTAATGCAATCGCTAATCTTGATCAATACGATTCATTTGTTGCTAAAAACTGGGATTTTGATTTGTTGAAAAAACATTTCTTACAACAAATGAGCTTAAATCGAATCTTGATTTGGACTACAACACCAAGCGGAGGAACCTGGCAAATAAATTTAGTTGATGAAAAATCGGATGAAATTCCTTTTCGGGAAATTAGGGGAGTCATAGAGGTAAGCAACAAACGTTTGTATTTGTGCAATTATGAAACCCTTACCATGGCCGCCCAGTTTGAAACTGTGCAGTTGCCTGAACCTTACCTTAGTTCATTATTCATTGAAATGGAAAATGGTAAGTATGGGGTGACAATCCGGCAAATGAATGATCTCGGAAATTGTGTTACTGAAGATACTAGGATTGATTTTGAGCTGGTTTTTCAAAAGATCAAAAAGTTCCCGGAGATTTATCACAATCAATTCAGTAATATTATTTGGTGGGAAGACTAGTTGTTACCTGTATTATTTTTCTTCAAATTTTATTCATTCCATTCGTTACCAACCATTTCCTGGAATAGTCTAAAAACAAAAATTCAATTGTAAACGTTGCAGAATGAGAAAACAAGGGTAAATGAATTGGCGACTACATAGATATAATTTCGAAGTGCCTAAAATGGGGCCCTGGACGCAGCGCTTGATGTTGAGCAGTGTGCTGGTGGCCGGCCTGTTTGGTTTGTCTACCCGCAAGACAGATGGTCCTGCTTCTCCCAGCCAACCTGCCGATGGTCCTGGTGGTGCCAACTACCTGTACGCAGAAGTCATCATGCAGGACTCAGCCAGTGAGACAGATGGTTACTGGCTGTTTGAACCCGCCAGCCCCAAGCCGGATTCTGCCCGTGTCATTGTATTCATGCACGGTTATGGGGCTTTGAATCCAATGGCCTATGGTGGCTGGATCAAACATCTGGTGCGCAAAGGCAATATCGTCATTTATCCTCGGTTTCAACGGGACATGTGGCTAACTCCCACCGAACAATTCCCGGCCAATGCCGCCAAAGGCATACGTGATGCGCTAAAAGCCCTCAAAACTGGCGACCATGTTCGACCTCTTGATGGCCCCCTGATTATGCTGGGACATTCCTATGGCGCTGCTACGGCTGCCTATCTGGCCGTGAAGTACAAACAATACGGCATCCCGCAACCAAAGGGCCTCCTGCTTTGTGCCCCTGGTACTGGCCCGATGAATGGTGCCAAACTGGACGATTACAGCAAGATGCCTGCTGATACCAAACTGCTCATTGTCAATAGCAATGATGACCAGGTCGTGAAGGAAAAGTTTCAACGTACTATCTTTAATACGGCTGTCAATACACCTAAGCGCAACTTCTTAAAACTATATGCCGATGAATACGGGACTCCAGGAGTGAAGGCGCACCACAATGCCTGTTACAGTCTGGATGTATCGTTCGATAATGGCATCCGCAATCCAACCATTTACCGCAGCTACCTCGTTGGACAAACCAATGCGGTGGATTATTATGGCTTTTGGAAATGGGGTGATGCTTTGATCGATTGTGTGCGGGCGGGGGAAAACTGTGAATTTGTGTTCGGGAATACCCTCCAGCAAAAATCTTTGGGGACCTGGGCGGATGGGAAGAAGATTAAGGAGTTAGAGGTTTGGTTGCCCTAAGGTGTCCCTTTAGTGTCTCAGGTTTCTAAGGTGGTGAGAAACATCCTCTTCGCGCTTGCGCGCAAGAGTTTATTTGAACCACCTTAGAAACCTGAGGCACTAAAGAAACACTTCAGAAGATTTGCACCTAAAACCTAATGAGAATACCATGAATAAGCTGGTCCTCCGTTTTTGGTCAGTTGTCAAGACTCTGGCTTTTGTTTTCCTCATTACTCCCGTTTTCTCCCAAAATTTGGACGCCATTGAAAAAGACCTGGTGGAAGCATTTGCTCCCATTTCTTCCTTTTTTAGAATAGATTATGACTCCGTACAATATTATTTCCAGCGTTTTGATCAAAAAATAAGCGCCTACCTCGAAAAATATCCGGCGACCTTCAAACATCCCTTTACCCAACTAAAAGAGCATTGCTTCATCACCACGGCCGCAGATGGTTTATTGCGCATCTACAGTTGGGATACCTGGTTGGGCGGAACTGCCCATATCTTCAAAAGCATTGCCCAGTTTCAATCGGGAGAGACTATTTTTTTGGAGGAAATTGGTGGCATGGGCTTTTTTTCAGAAATATACACGTTAAAAACGCCGCAAAAAACTTATTACCTCGCCGTCAGCCATGGGATTTTTTCTACTGCTGATGCGGGGCAATCCATCGAGGCATTTTCCATCGTACAAAATCAACTTCAGCCCGTGGAGTTATTCAATACCAAAGGAAAAATGAGTACCAGTATTTCCTTTGAGTTCGATTTTTTCAGCGTAGTTGAGCACCCCGAACGGCCACTAAAGTTGATCAAATACGATGAGCAGAAGAAAATAATTTCTATACCTATGATTGCGAAGAATGGGGCGGTTACGGAACTTTTTACACGATATCGGTTTAATGGTAAGTATTTTGAGGCATTGGAAAGAAAATAACAACCAATGGTACGTCAAATAATCTTGACCATATTACTCTTAAATGCCCAGATATGTTTTGCCAATATGGCCTCGCCTATCACTAAAGGCACCAGTAGTGGCAGTGCTTTTTCGAGCCGGGACATCGATATCTTATCTGAAACTATCCACATTAAGGTGAGCCCTGATTTTAAAACAGCCAGCTTCAAAGTTGACTACCGTATTCAATGTAAAGCAGATGGTCGGCAAATTCCACTCCTTTTTTTGGCACAGCAATACAGCGGCGATTTCAAAGTAAGGGTTGATGGGCAGCATGTAAATGTGCAAGATGTACCAGCAAAATATGATTTTAGTCAAGGATCTCCATTTTTTCAATTTAGTCAGGCTTTCCCTGATCGTATTTCTCATGGTGAAGCTGCAACAACAATCATTCACTGGGATGAACAGAGTGGATCACTTTATCAACTTCGCGATTTAAAATATTTTGAAACATCACTTCGCAAAGGTGTTCACCAAATTCAGGTCGAATACATCGCCAGCACATGGGTCGACCGTTCCGCTTGGGTAAAAGTATACAGCTTGCCTTATGCACTTATGCCTGCGAAATATTGGAATTCATTTGGGACATTAACCATAGCGCTAGATGCTTCGGGTTTTTCAAAGGTATTGCAGAGCAATCTTGGCAAGCCTCAACGTGGTAGGATGGATGCCATCGCCTATTGGTCATTTGACAAGTTACCTTTAGACTATTTGCAGATTTCCTACACGCCAGAAATTAGCAATGTATTGGCCAAAATCTTGATTCAGCTTACTCCTGATTGTTTGAGCCTGTTTCTTGGGTTGCTTTTAATGATTTTACACTTGTTTTGGTTGATTCGTCATAAAAGAGTGAACCCTGGACAGCGTATGAATAGGCATTTGCTGCTGGGAAGCATTATTGTGCCCTTCCTTGGAATCCTATGCTATCTCTATTCGTTTGAACTAATTGATCAGCTGATTGGCCCGGAAGCTAGCCGTTTTCATGGGTATACGTTTTTAGTGTGGGTGATTTATCCTGTTCTGGTATTGGGCTATTGGTTGATTTGCAATGCTTTTTTATTGCTTTTTGCAAAAAAGGGGGAAGTTAAACAATGATAGCAATCACCCCCGCCGAAACGCTTTCGGAGACTTCCCCGTTACGGCCTTAAACACCCGCGAAAAATACGCCGGATCCTTGTAATTCAGCGAATACGCAATCTCTGAAATGCTATACTCAGTATGCAACAAATGTTTCTCAGCCTCCAGTACAAAAAACTGTTGGACCACTTGCGAAGCCGTTTGCCCAGCTACTTGTTTACAAATCCGGTTGAGGTGCACATCCGTGATTCGCAAGTCCCGGGCGTATTCCTGAATGGATTTTTGAGGCGAGCGGGATTGGCGGATGTTTTGCCGAAAGGCATTGTAATAATCGGCACTACGTGAGCCATTGGCCTCTTTTGGACCCGCACTAGAGCTATACATGCGAAAAACCTCTGTCAATAAGAGGGTTAGGTAACTTTGCAGTACCAGTTTTTTTTCTGGCAATTCGTGGACCAACTCGGTGTACAATTGCTGAATGAGTTGGGTGATGTGTTTGAATCGATCAGCGTCTGCCTCTGCCTGCAAGACCAATACTTGATTGAGTGCCAGCGGAATTTGTGGGGACTTGTAAAAAATGGTTTCGATAAAATCTTGTGAAAGGGTCAGCACCATTCCTTGCACATCCGAACTCAAAACAAAACCATGGAGGGTGTTTTCGGGTAAAATCAAAAGACAAGCCTCCCGAAGCTCTACCAATTGATTTTGAAGTTGCAATTGTACAAATCCACTCTCAAACAAAAACACCTGGAATAAATGTGCGTGGCGATGCATATCGATGCGCCAATCATACTTTTTGCTGCGGTATTCAATGGTTTCACAATGCATAAAATTGGGCAAGGCGAAATCACGTTGTTCGCCGTACAAGCCATAGAGTTGCTTTTGTGTTGGCATTCATGTTTGATTTGTACAAAAAAATGGCTCAAAAGCACAAATATAGAGCACTTCTCCATTGTAAGCGAAGCATTAATTTTGTAGTTGAAAACTATTTCAAAAAACTCCTCATTTCGGTTACCATTGGGGTTTTGAAATAGCTTCTAGTTAACGCCTACATCACATGCATCACCACACCCGAATCGGCATCATCGGCGCCGGGCCTGCTGGCCTTACCCTTGCCCTCTTGCTGCAACGCAGCGGCATTCCTTGTGTCATTTTGGAAAACCGCAGCCGCGGCTACGTGGAAAACCGCGTCCGGGCTGGTTTGTTGGAGCAAAACACGGTAGATCTCTTGAGGGACTTGGGTGCTGCCGATCGCCTGAATTTGGAAGGCCTGGAACACCATGGTGTTATCCTGTCGTTTAATGGCCAACGCATCCGGGTGCCTTTTGATGAATTGACCGGAGGCCGTGGAATTACGATTTATGGCCAGCAAGAAGTGGTTAAAGACCTGATCGCCACTGCACTCAGTCGGGGCATTGACATTCTTTTTGAAGCCGATGCGACCCTGATTGAAGGCATTGAAAGCGAGCAAGCTACCATTCATTTTAGCCAAAATGGGTCAACTCATACCTTGTCTTGTGATTTTGTGGCGGGTTGTGACGGTTTCCACGGCCTCTCGCGCAAAACCATGCCCGCTGATTCCTACCGCGAATTCCGCATCGAATATCCTTTTAGTTGGCTGGGCATTTTGGCAAATGTTGCTCCTTCCTCCGATGAATTGATTTACGCTTATCACGAGCGGGGTTTTGCGCTGCACAGTTTGCGCTCTTCTTCAGTAAGCCGTTTGTACATTCAGGTCGACAACGAGGATAAAATTGAAGATTGGTCGGATGAGCGCATCTGGGAAGAATTGTCGATCCGCCTGGGTACGGAGGGTTGGAGCCTGGAACGCGGCCCGATTTTTGAAAAATCCATCACCCCCATGCGCAGCTTTATGATCGACAACATGCAACACGGGCGGCTTTTTTTGGCGGGTGATGCAGCGCATATTGTGCCTCCCACAGGCGGGAAGGGTTTGAACCTGGCCGTGGCAGATATTCGCTGGCTGGCGGATGCCTTGATCCATTTTTTTGAAACCGGTCAGACTGATTTATTAGAGCAATATTCCAGCAACTGCTTGCGAAGAATCTGGCGTGCTCAGGACTTCTCCAACTTCATGACCTATCTCTTCCACAAACAAGCCGAACATGGTTCTTTTGAAAACCTGCTACAAAAGGCTAAATTTGACTACATCGGCATTTCGAAGGCGCAAGCCACCACGATTGCCGAGAATTATGTAGGCCTAAAGCATGTTTAAAATACCATCAACCTATGCAATGGATCACCCTCAACAACATTCCCATTCACTACAAGCACCAAGACCAGCAACAGGCTCGCACCTTTGTATTTGTCAACTCCCTGGGCACCGATTTCCGGATTTGGGACAAAGTAGTGGAAGAACTCAAGCCTTACGGCAATATCCTGCGTTTTGACAAACCGGGGCATGGACTTTCCGGCCTGCCCGATCGCGATTTCCAAATCAAAGACTACGCCGAGCTCACCCTGGCCCTGATGGATGCGCTGCAAATTGAAAAAGCGGTTTACATCGGCTTATCCATCGGCGGGGTCATCGGCCAATACCTCGGGGTACATCACCCTGAACGTTTTGAAAAGCTGATCCTGAGCAATACCGCACCCAAAATTGGCACCCAGGAATCCTGGAATACCCGCATCGAAAAAGTGCAACAAGAAGGCATTGTCAGCATTGCCGACATGGTGATGAAGGTCTGGTTTTCGGAGGCATTTCACCAGGAAAGACCTGCGGAATTGTACGGCTGTCGCAGCATGTTGATTCATTCGCCGCTGGAAGGATATCTAATGGCTTGCATAGCAATCCGCGACAATGACCTGACTCAGGACATTCCCAAGATTGAACTTCCCTGTCTTTGTATTGGGGGCGGAGCGGATGGTTCAACCCCGCCAGCCCTGGTAGAAAGTATGGCTCAGGCTATTCCCGGTGCCGATTTTGTACTCATTCCAGAAGCAGGACATATCCCCTGCGTAGAATCTCCGCAGCGGATGGCCACTGTCATCCTGGATTTTGTGATCTACAGCGAAGTCAAATCCTTGTACGAAAAAGGCATGCTGACCCGTCGCGCTGTCCTGGGCGATGCCCACGTTGATCGTGCCGAAGCCAACAAAACGGCCTTTGACCGCGATTTTCAGGAGTACATCACCAACAACGCTTGGGGTGCCATTTGGTCACGCCCGGGTCTGAGCAAACGGGAGCGGAGCATGCTCACCATTGCTGTACTGGCGACCTTGGGGCATGAAGAAGAACTGGCCATGCATTTTCGGGCCACGACCAATACGGGAGCAACTTTGGAAGACATCAAAGAAACTTTGTTACACATCGCTGTATATGCTGGCGTGCCCGTCAGCAATACCGCCATCAGAATCGCCAAAGGTGTTTTTGGGGACAAAATTTTGTAAATTATACATTCATGGGAAATCCGTAGGGGCAACCCTATGTGGTTGCCCCATAAATGCAAATGAAATAGTTATGGAAAACAAACGAGATTGGAGCGTTCATCCGCCATATTTATCTCCAGGTTACAAATCCACGGTGCTGCGGGCACCAAGCAAGCCCTTGATCCCGATCAAACATACCCTTTCTGAACTAGGAGGTCCTGTGTTTGGCATGGATAGCATCGGTGCGCTGGACAACGACCTCACCAAAAACGGGATCAAAAATGCGGAACCACTCGGCGAACGTATCGTTGTAGCCGGGCGGGTCATTGATGAACTGGGGCAACCCGTGCGCAATACCCTGGTAGAGGTTTGGCAAGCCAACGCTGCCGGGCGCTACATCCACAAAGTAGACCAACATGCTGCCCCTATTGACCCCAATTTTCTGGGCGGCGGGCGTTGTTTGACCGACGATGAAGGCTACTACAAGTTTTACACCATCAAGCCCGGTGCTTATCCCTGGGGCAATCACCCCAATGCCTGGCGGCCCAATCACATCCACTTTTCCTTGTTTGGGCGCAACATCACCAATCGCCTGGTAACTCAGATGTATTTTCCCGGTGATCCCCTTTTGCAATACGACCCAATTTATCTGGGGGTGCCGGAAAAAAGTCGGGAACTGCTGATTTCCAAGTTTATGCTGGATTTGACTGAGCCTGATTTTGCCCTCGGGTATCAATTCGACATTGTGCTGCGCGGTCACAATGAAACACCCTTTGAAAACAAATAACCATGGCCTTACAAACACCTTCTCAAACCGTAGGGCCCTACTTCGCCTATGGCCTTACTGCCGCACAATACGGCTATGATTTTGACCAGATAGCCAATGATGTGCTAGTCGCTGATGATGTACCGGGTGATCGGATTCACATCGTAGGTCGGGTATTTGATGGAAAAAATGAGGTCATTCCAGACGCTATGATCGAAGTGTGGCAACCCGATATCAAAGCCTTTGGCCGCATAGGAACGGGTACTGATCCCAAAAATCGCTTCCACTTTGAGACGATAAAACCTCAAAGTGTGGATGATCAAGCACCACATCTGGCAGTGATTGTACTGATGCGGGGCCTACTGGTGCATGCCTATACCCGCATTTACTTCTCGGATGAAGCGGCAACAAATGCCCAGGATACCGTGTTGAATAGCGTGCCTGCAGAACGCCGTGATACGCTCATTGCGCAGAAGCAAATCGTCAACGGACGTACTGAATACCATTTTGATGTACACATGCAAGGCGAGGCAGAAACAGTCTTTTTTGATGTGTAGTAGTGCAAATTTACCACGACGAGCATTTATTAGGCGAAGCTGCTTTATGATTTAAGTGTTGAACATACCTAAGTTTACGTCCATGAAATCAGTCCCACAAATCACCCCCCAACAAGCTGCCGCACTCGTCAAAGACGGCGACACCATCCTCGGTGGAGGTTTCGGAATGACCGGCAACCCTGTCCACCTGCTGCATGCTCTGGCGGAAACGACCACCAAAAATCTCACCTTCATCGGCAACAACGTTGGTGAGCCAGGCCTCGGGGGTGGACGTTTACTCCGCAATGGCCAAATCCGCAAAATGATCGGTTCCTTTTTTACTTCCAACCCTGATGCTGTAAAGGCTGCACAATCGGGTGAAGTGGAATATGAGCTTCTGCCCCAAGGCACCTTGGCCGAAGCCATTCGGGCGGGTGGCGCAGGTATTGGAGGTTTTTACACCCCTAGTTCGGCTGGAACATTGATTGCCCAGGGGCGACCAACTATGGTGATCAATGGGGTGGAACAAGTTTTTATCCCTGGCATCAGAGCCAATGTCGCCTTTATTCGTGCCTGGAAAGCGGATACGGCGGGCAACCTCACCTACCGCATGACCGAACAGAACTTCAACCGCGCCATGGCCACCGCTGCAGATATCGTTATCGCCGAAGTGGAAGAAATCGTGCCCGTTGGAGCCATCGATCCCAATTTTATCCATACTCCGGGTTGTTTTGTAGATTACCTGGTGCAAGCCAATCTTTCACTGGAATTGCTTGGCTCCTCAGCCTCGGTTGGTGCGGCCAAAAAAGTGAGCGAAAGCCGCATGAACATGGCCAAACGCGCTTTTGCTGAGTTGCAAAAAGGGGATGTGGTCAACCTTGGCATTGGTATTCCCACCCTGGTTGCCGACCTGATCAGGCCTGAACATGGCATCATCCTGCATACTGAAAACGGAATGTTGGGTGTTGGGCCTTCACCTGCCGATGGTGGTGGTGCGCTGGATTATCCGGTGAATGCGGGAAAAATTCCGGTAACTGCGCTACCTGGCAGTAGCTATTTCGATAGCGCCGATAGTTTCGCCATGATTCGTGGCGGGCATGTCGATGTAGCCATTATGGGCGGTTTGGAGGTGGATGAAAAAGGCAACCTGGCCAACTGGGCCGTACCTGGTAAACCACTGCTGGGGGTTGGTGGGGCCATGGATTTGGCTTCAGGTGCCAAAAAACTAATTGTCACGCTAACTCATGCCGACCCGGATGGAACCTCCAAAATTGTGCCGGAATGTACTTTGCCACTTACTGCCATCGGGGTAGTGGATGTGGTGATTACGGAATTGGCGGTGTTTAAATACCTGGAAGGTCAGCTGACTTTGGTCGAATTGATGCCGGGGGCGAGTTTGGAGGAGGTGAGAGCGAAGACGCAGGCGAAATTTGTGGAGAAATTGAGCTAGGTCTCCAATTTTATCATGTGAAATAACTAAAAATAGATTTTTTGATAATAAAATTTGCATTTTAGGTGAAAAAATCACGTAATTGCAGAAAAAATCATTATGCTTATCACTTTTCGCGTAGCTAATTTTCTTTCTTTTAATGCAGAAGAAGAGTTCTCCATGCTGGCTGGAAAAGTGCGTAAGCCTGTCCGGCCAGCAGTGACGATTGGGACTGGGGTAGACGTATTGAAAATGGCTGTGGTGTACGGTGCGAACGCTTCGGGGAAGTCTAATTTGGTGAGGAGTATTGATTTTGCTAAGAAAGTGATTGTAAATGGGGTTAAAAATGTTGTTTCATTTGAGGATCATTTTCGCTTGGAGAAAGGCAATTATAATCAACCTACTAAATTCGAGTTTGAGTTTAAATTGGGGGATAAGTGTTATGCATATGGCTACGTTTTACAGTTGAACACCAAAATCATTATTGAAGAATGGTTGTACGAGCTAAAGAAAACAACACAAAAGCCAATTTTTGAAAGAACAATTGATTCTTCAGGAATCTCAGTTTTTAAAAGCAAGCCTACTTTATCAGGAGAAAACGAGACTCGTTTTTCAATTTATACAGAAGACCTTCAAAACCATGAATTGCTATTGAGTACTCTAGGGAACAAACAATGGCCTGACAAGTCGTATTTTTTGACTTTCACTTCAATTCTCAAATGGTTTAAACAATCATTAATCGTTTTTTATACTGATACGAAGATCAATCCATATGCGTTTATCGAATCTACTATGCCTGGATTAACAGGAAAAGAATTTATGAGTGAAATGCTGCAACAATTAGGAACTGGAATAGACGCTATTGAGTTAATTGCAGAAGATGCTGAACAGATTATTAATGAACTTCCACATGATCAGCGACAAAGGATAATTGATCGGATAACAAAAGGAGAGAACCCTTATTTAGTTCGTGGAAGGAAGCGTTATATTTTTTCTAAAGAACCTAAAAAAGGTGAAATCATTGTATCAAGGGTAATAACTAAACATGGCGCAAAGGGCGGAGTATCAGACGAGCAATTTGATTATGAAGATGAATCTGATGGTACTAAGCGATTATTCGATTTCATACCTTTGCTTAGAGTATTGACTGTACCCGGTAATCCAGTAACAGTTATTCTCGATGAAATTGACCGCAGTTTACACCCTGAATTGCTGCACAAATTAATAGCCTACTACTTGTCTTTTTCAAAGGATTCAAGCAGCCAACTCATCGTCACAACCCACGAATCCAGTCTCCTTGATCTCAGCCTCCTACGCCGGGATGAAGTCTGGTTCGTAGAAAAAAACAAACAGGGAGAATCCCATCTGTATTCCCTCGAAGAATTTCAACCGCGGTTTGATAAAGAAATTCGCAAAGCCTACTTGCAAGGCAGATATGGTGCCATTCCTTTTATCTCCGATGTGCAACAGCTAAACTGGGAGACCGCCAATGCCGAGGGATAAAAAAGGACTAAACCGCAAAAGTGGTGGGCAACGCAAAGACCCCACTACTTTTTTCGTCATTGCCTCGGAAGGCCGAGAAAGTGAGCCGCAATACTTTGCACATGTGGCCGATTATATCAATACCAAGTCACTAGGGCGTTTGATCAAAATAGAAGCCCTGCGTAGAGGAGACAATGCCAGTGATTTTCGCCGGGTCTTGTCAATGCTGGATGAATACAAGAAAAAATATAAACTTAGTGACAAGGATCAATTGTGGTGTTTGGTGGACGCAGACAAATGGCCAGAGAAGAACATGGCTGAAGCACAGCGGCTCTGTAAACAAAAAGAGTATGAATTTTGTATGACCAACCCCTGTTTTGAGCTTTGGCTTTTGCTGCACCATCTGGATTTTAAGACTCTTGATGAGGCTGCAAAAAATGATTTATTGAAAAATACCAAGGCTAGCTCTTCCAAAAATCATCTTGAGCAAGTGCTCCATGCAATACTTAAAAAAGAGTTTGGTGAAGGTTACCGAAAAGGGGTAATTTCAAAAATACACCTTGAGAAAATACCTTTCGCCCTTCAGCAAGCCTTTGAGTTAGAATTGGAGAAAAACCACTGGACTTTTGATTCTTTGTGCACTCGAATCCACGTTCTCCTCCAACAAATTTTCCAATCTGAACCCCCAGATTATCCATTACCCGAATAACCAACTCATGCAAACCTACCTAATCGACGGCATTCGTACCCCCATCGGCAGCTTCGGGGGCACCTTATCCACAGTAAGAGCGGATGATTTAGCTGCCCATGTACTGGCCGAACTAGTCAAACGCAACCCACAACTCGACCCCGCCAGCATCACCGATGTCATCCTCGGTTGTGTCAATCAAGCAGGCGACGACAACCGCAACGTAGCCCGTATGGCGCTACTGTTGGCTGGACTACCCTTCAGCGTACCCGGGGAGACCGTAAACCGGCTCTGTGCCTCTGGCATGGCGGCAATTGTCAATTCTCATCGCGCCATTGCTATCGGCGATGGTGACGTATATCTGGCTGGTGGAGTGGAGCACATGACCCGCGGGCCATACGTGATTTCGAAAAGCGCCAAACCCTTTGGCACCGATGCCCAGATGTACGACTCCAGTTTTGGCTGGCGCTTCATCAACTCCCGCATGCAAACGATGTACGGCACCGATGCTATGGGAATCACTGCTGAAAACCTGGTTGAAATCCACAAGATCAGCCGGGAAGCTCAGGACCAATTTGCCTACAACTCCCAAATGAAAGCAGCCAAAGCGCAGGCTGCGGGCCGTTTTGCCGAAGAAATTATCCCGGTTCCAATCAGCATTGGCAAGGGCGATACTCAATTGTTTGCTCAGGATGAATTCATCAAAGGAGGAACAACTGTAGAAAAACTCGCTCAATTGCGCCCTGCCTTCAAAAAAGAGGGCGGCTCGGTCACTGCGGGTAATTCCTCCGGATTGAACGATGGGGCCATTGCGGTCATGTTGGCTTCGGAAAAGGCGGTTAAAGAACAAGGATTTGTGCCTAAAACCCGCATTGTTGCTTCGGCAGTAGTGGGTGTAGAGCCGCGTATCATGGGCATTGGCCCGGTACCTGCTACACAAAAAGCGCTGCAAAAGGCTGGCTTGAGTTTGAAAGATATCGATATCATTGAGCTCAACGAAGCCTTTGCGGCACAATCACTGGCTTGTATTCGCAGTTTGGGCCTTGAAGACGATGATCCACGGATTAACCCGAATGGCGGTGCTATTGCTTTGGGACATCCGCTGGGGATGTCGGGAGCTCGAATCACCTATAGCGCTGCGTTGGAATTGCAAAAGCAACAAAAACGGTATGCGTTGGCGACAATGTGTATTGGAGTAGGGCAGGGGTATGCAGTGATTTTGGAAAGAGTATAAAATTAAGTTGAGAGGTTGAGGAGTTGAGAAGTTTGGCTACCGCGAGCGCACCTCAACTCCTCAACTCCTCAACTCCTCAACTTTTATCATGGAATCATTATTCGAAGCTCTTTTTTACAAAGCGGAAGTCAATGCCTTGTTCGGCGCTGAAGCCTACCTCAGTGCCATGCTGCGCTTTGAAGCCGCCTTGGCCCAGGCTCAAGCCGAGCAAGGAATGATTCCACAAGTCGCTGCTGACAGCATCAGCCGCTGTTGTACCCTGGATCACATCGATATCCCCAGCCTGATCCCTGCCATTGGTCTGGCCGGCAATCCCAATATTCCGCTTGTCAAACAGCTTACCGCAGCGGTCAAACAACTAGACTCTGAAGCATCCAAATATGTCCATCTGGGTGCTACCAGCCAGGATGTCATTGATACTGCTTTAATGATACAAGTCAAAGCGGCTTTGATTTTGATCCAAAAAGACCTGGAACAACTCTTAAACCAGTTACACCAACTAGCCGAAACCCACCGCCATAGCATCATGGCTGGGCGCTCCTTTTTGCAACATGCACGGCCCATCACTTTTGGCTATAAGGTCGCGACTTGGATGGACGGTTTAATTCGTTCTTTCCAGCGAATTGACCAGGTTTTGAAGCAAAACTTGGTTCTACAATTTGGCGGAGCCGTAGGGACTTTGGCTGGTTTTGGGGATAGAGCATTGCCCGTTGCCAGTTCTTTAGCCCAAAAACTGGATTTGACTTTGCCACCCATATCCTGGCATACCCAACGCGACCGTTTGGTTGAAATTGCCAGCTCCCTGGGTATATTGACAGGTAACCTGGGCAAAATGGCCAAAGACATTAGCCTTCTCATGCAAACTGAAGTGGCTGAAGTATTCGAACCCAGCGGCGTAGGCAAAGGAGGCTCATCCACCATGCCCCACAAGCGCAATCCGGTGGGTTGTGTAGCCATTTTAGCTGCTGCTCAGCGCAGTCCAGGTTTACTTTCCACCTTGTTTCAGTCCTTGCCCCAAGATCACGAGCGGGCCACGGGGCAGTGGCATGCTGAATGGCTACCTTTGATTGAATTGTGCAAAATAACGGCAGGTGCTTTGCAACAAGCACTGCATATGACCAATGGTTTGGAAGTGGATACCCAGCGCATGTTGTGGAACATAGAGTTGACCAATGGTTTGATTTATGCTGAAAACCTATCTTTGGCATTGGCTGAAAAAATGGGAAAAGCGGTCGCGCACGAGCACGTTGAAGGCTTGTGCAAGCAGGTTGCGTCAACACAAGCGCACCTAAAATCACTTGCTAGTGCCGATCCAATTGTCTCCAAATACCTAAACAGCTCAGGCATTGACCAATTGTTCAATCCCGCCAATTCCCTGGGGGACTGTGATCGTTTGATCGATGCTGTTTTGACTTTATTGCCACAAAGACTCTGAGCTATGAAGCAACTCAAGGCTACTTTTTAAAAATAAAATATACCGACAGCACCAAAAAGGCAAAACCAATGATGTGGTTTACCCGAAAAGTTTCGGTTTTGAATACCAACAAGGTGAATATTGAAAAGACCACCAAGGTGATGACCTCCTGAATGACTTTCAACTCGATCAGCGAAAATGGCCCACCGTAGTTTTTAAAACCTATCCGGTTTGCCGGAACCTGAAAACAATACTCCAGCAAGGCAATGCCCCAACTGATGAAAATAATGGCAACTACTCCTAACTGGCTAAACCCCCTTCATCTGATTGAATTTAAGGTGGCCGTACCAGGCTAGGGTCATAAAGGTGTTGGAAAGAAGCAAAAGCAGGATGGTGTAAACAGCCTTCATTGGTGCATTTTTGGTTCAAGAAAGCGATAAATGTACAAAACCTTACTCATGACCACTCAATTGGATCAGCTGTCTTTTTCCAGGTTTCATCTCGATGATTTTGAGGAATATCTAAGCTGGTTTGCTGACCCAGAACTCGACCAAAATCTAGGCCCGATGGAAGCAAATGACCCATGGCTGGACTATGTAATGAGCGACCAACAGGGAACGGATTTTGCTGTTTATAGGGATGGTGAAATGGTTGCTGAAATAGGGATACAATTCCCCAACGAGGATAACTTCGCTTATTACATTACCAACCTGGCTGTAAAACCAGAACTACGTGGACAAGGAATTGGCTCAATGGTATTGTCAGCAATCACTATATTGTATCCACTTCAAAAAGGAGAGTTATGGCGTTGTTTTGTTCATGAAAACAACCATAAAGCGCGGCTTTTTTTGGAGAAAAACAAATGGAAATGCCAACACGAAATCCCTGATGAAGAGGGTTTTTTCGAATTCGTTTACATCCCCTAAATTTCATCTGCCAATGCATTCAACTGCTCATCCAACCATGCTCGGCTGAAGACATCGTTTGTTTTGATCATTGTTTCCCGGATTCGATTCAGTTCCAGTCGAGCTTTATCTGCTGATAAATAATCCAGTCGGGAGCGCAAGTGCGCTGCTTTGCGCGTGAGCCGGAAGAGGTTGTAGTACCCCTTACGGAAGTTCTCCGACATGGTTTTATCCCGCATCAACAACTGCCGGAAGGACTCGGTGAGCGAAAACAAGGGGTCGTATTCTTCCAGTTCGTAATAGGTTTGCAGCAGCATGGTTTTGGCCCCCAGGTTATAGCGCAAATCGCGGTATTCTACCTCCCGCAGCAGCAACATTGCCTCTTGTGGTTGCTTCAGACTCAGGTGATAACTCGCTAGATTGAAACGGTAGGCATTGTCCTTGAACTCTGGCGCCAACTTATCTTTGTAATCCTCAATGAACTTTCTGACCCATTCGTGTTGTTTGAGCCGCAATCCCGCCGCTACGATGTTTTTGTAATTCCACTCCAACATTACGCCTTCCTCCAACAATAAACCCTGATCCAGTTGATATTGGTACAAACCAAATAAATTATCCAAAAAGGCCTGATCACCTTGATTGATACGAATTAGACAGTAATTTTTGAATTGGTTGTACAAATCGCTGACTTCTACCCGTGAAAAAGATTTTTCCCATTTTTGAAAAACACCTAAAGCTTGTTGGTAAAAGTCCGGGTCATTCCCCGTTAACATGCGGTAAATCATGTAGTGGGTAATGGTCTGGGGAACTTGCTGGTATTTTTCGATATTTTCCTCAACCTCATGCAAGACCGCCTCTAAAAGGCGCGGAGGTTGTTCGTCGCGCTTCATCTCCTGGCGAAAAATAGCTTCACATGCGTCTTTCAATTTTTGAGTGAGGTAAAATTCATCCAGTTCTTCCTGCTTTTTTCGAAAAGAACCCTCAAATTCAGGCTTGTTGGACTGTGACCAATACCGCTCACCCTCGCCCGCCAGCAGGTAACGCATCAGGGTTTGATCAGCCCCCAGACAGGGCGCTGGCTCCGGCTTTTCTTTTAATTCGCTGAACAACCGTTCAAAGGGACCAAAGGCTTGCTGTGCCCTTAATTGACGCAAGTAAAGGTATTGCTGGAAATAAGTGTCTTCTTTGAATTCTTCGTAGGCCCAGAACTGCTCCAACAATCTTTGGGTATAGGTTAGTACCGGAGCCAGTTGTTTTTCATTATATTTACCGCTGTCAAAAACTGATTTATAGAGTAGTTCCTTTTTACACTTTTTTTCGTCTAATCGAGGATAAACCTCAGAAAGGTACGCCACCAGTCGCCGTACTTCCTCGTGTTTATTGAGGTAGGGAGAAAAGACAAACTCCTTAAAGCGGGTCATCTCTTTGCGGGACAATTTTTCCAGGTTGCGGATTAATTTGTTACTGCTCACAAAAAATCAATTTTTGACAATGTTTTTTTGTCAATAAATTGCTGATTGACAAAAAAATACACTGTAAATTCGGCTCAATGATCTTGAATTTTTTCCAAAATTCCAACGATTATGTCAGTTTTAACGTCTGAAAAAAGCAGCACTTTTGTATCAAGAGCAAAGTGTAGTTTAAAAAAATAGCGCACCATGAACAATTCTACACGTTGGGTTTATCTACTGCTTTTTTGTTTTGGTCTGTTTTCGACGCAGTTGGAGGCCCAATCCCAAAAACAAGAGGTCTGTTTTAACTTCAACGACCTAGCCGACGGAACCAAGTTCGGCAACGATGCCAATCAAAAACCTGGCACAGCTATCTTGAAAAAAGACGGCATAGCCGTATCCATCGAATCATTTCTCACCAGCAACAACAGCATTGAATTTGGCTCGATCAAAGTCGAGGAAAAAAAGCTGCTTTTTGACGGAACTTTTAAAGAAGCCGAAGGCAAAGTGCTTTTTGTATCCAATGTCAACCTGAAGTGGATATTCAGCGGATTACCCAAAAAGAAAGCAAAAAGGGTATGCCTCAATTTTATTGATGGAGGTGGGGAAGAAAACTTTTCCATCAATGGCCAAAAGGTTACCATTCTGGAAAATTGGGGATCATTGAACGACAAAGAAGTTGCTAAGGGCGTCAAAGCTGCGGTATCCATCAAGGAGGATTCCGACCTGCTGCAAGGCACTATCTGTTTTGAAGGAGATATTGATTCCATCTCCTTTGGTGGCCAGGAATTTGGCATTGATAATGTTTGTGTCGACTATGAAAAAGACGTTGCGCCCATTGCTTGTATCCGCGATTTGGTCATTTTGCCACGCCCTTGTACGCCCAATGGTGTTTTTTACCTTTCAGCCACCTTTAAAACCGACGCAAAAGCAGATACAGCGACCTACAATGTTTTGATCAATGGCCAAAAATTTGGTCCATTCAAATACAAGGATGTTTTCCCTGCGATTGGTCCTGTAAAACTGGACAGTACCGGGAAGTATTTTTTGACTATTCAGGATAACCAAGACAAAAGCTGTTCCAAAACCGAGGATTTTAAACACGATTGTGGGGTAACTAACGCCTGTGAACTAAAAGAGCTCTCCGCAACCATAAAATATTGTCCCAGAGATACATTCGCCCGTCTTATCGTCAAAATTGGAACAGTACAACCTGCCAATGCCAATATCATTTTGAGCATTGGTAACATTGTTATCGGTGAATATCCGGCTGAAAAACTGCCCTTTGAAATCAAAATTTCCAAAAAATACTTGTCTTCCATAACAGCGCTAGTTCCGCTGATTCAGGCTTGTGTAAGTTTGCCAGGAGGGCGCTGCTGCATCAGTGTTACA
Source organism: Haliscomenobacter sp. (assembly GCF_965225875.1). Lineage (GTDB taxonomy): Bacteria > Bacteroidota > Bacteroidia > Chitinophagales > Saprospiraceae > Haliscomenobacter. The sequence continues at coordinate 436,380 of NZ_CBDDBS010000003.1, forward strand.
CCAAAAATTGAATTGGATTTAAATTGTGCCGATGACCCAACTGCCTGTGGTATCAAGGAGTTTGCTGCTCAACCAGTGGATTGCAATAACGATGGCAGCTTCCGCATGGTGTACAAATTCAGTGGCGAAAACAAATGGTTGTCTGGCTACTACATTTACGTGAATGATCAGCGTTTCGGACCATTCCGCTACGCGGTCAATGGAGGCACAGTAGGACCAATCAAGCCAAATAGTGATGGTTACTATCGGGTCGTGATGAGTGATGTGGAAAACACGCGCTGTGCGGATACCGTAGAAATCAAAAAATTCTTCTGTAAGCCTTGTTCGATTCGGGATTTGGCCGCTGCTTATATCATCTGTGAGGAAGAAAAGCAGGACATTTTTACCTTGAACCTGCTTTCAGGGCCAACCGTAGACACTGGTTACGTTCTGACCATCAATGGAATTGAAATTGGTACCTTTTCCTTGAAAAAAATGCCCCTGCGCATCAGCATTTCCAAAGCAATCCCCAATTTGATCAACGATGTACTCAAAGTACAGGTTTGTTTGCCTGGGGTAGATAAATGTTGTCTGGAAACAGTAGCCAAGATCATCCGAGTCAAATCTTGCGCCAAGCCTGAAAACCTCTGCCCCATCAAGGAAGTTCAGGCTGTAGCAACCGGCTGTGGCGTAATCGGCAAATATCAACTCGAGGTCAAAGCTGCTTTTAACCAACAGTTGTTGACTTCAGATAGAGTATTCATCAAGGTAGCCGGAAAAACCTTTGGACCGTTCAAACCTACCAGTTTCCCGGTTAAGCTGGATCCATTGGAGTTGTTGGTAGGTGGAATCGTGCCACTGAAACTCCAACTTTGTACCGAAAGTTTGTTGGACACCTGCTGTGTGGAGATTACCCCTGATATCAACAACAAGGGCTGCGACTGCGATCTCGAAATGAGCGTTGCACCTTTGGAATGTAGTGGGGATAAATATTATGTGACGGTAAAAGTTGAAGCGAAAAATGGTAGCCAGGCTGGTTATTATATCCTAGGCCCTGATGGTAAAAAGTACGGCCCGTACAATTATGACCAACGCTCCAAAGTGCTTGGCCCGTTTACTCGGGCTACGACCAGCCCCCGTCAGGTTTTCTTCGCCTCCGACCTTGAAAAACCTTGTGCAGACACAGTTGTACTGGAATCGGTGGTCTGTGCTTCCGATACCCTTTGTCGGGTTAGAGAACTCAAAGTGGTGGTGCGTGGTTGCAACCCCAAAGGTGGTTATGATTTATTGATCACGCCCTTGCTCAATCTGAACCCATCTAATGTAATCTCGACTTACTACGTCTACATTGGCAACCAAAAGTATGGCCCATTCAAATTATTGAGTGTACCACAATTGATCGAAAATGTGGTCATCAATACGGATGCCCTCACATTTGAAGTGAAAGTGTGTGTAGATGGTCAAAGTGAAAAATGTTGTGTGACTGCCAAGGTCGAAAAACCTAAATGTCCCGCATGTGAACTGGGCGAATTGGTGATCAAAACAGCACCTTGCAACGATAAGGGTGAGGTGTATGCCTACCTGGATTTCAAATACTTCCGAACCAATTCGGACTATTTTGTACTCGTTCAGAATGGCAAGGAAATTGCGAAATACAAGTACTCTGAGTTGCCCATCCGTTTGATCTATCCATCACCCCAAAAAGATACCATTCGTTTGGAGGTGTACGATAGCAATACCCGTTCTTGCAGCAGCAAGGGATACATCAAACCATTTGAATGTAAGCCATCTTGTAGCCTGAGCGACATTAGCGCCACCGAAATCAAGTGTAACACCGATGGTACTTACAGCCTCTTGTTGAAGCTAAAAGCAACAAACGCTGACTCCATCCTTTGGTTACAAACCTCCACAGGCTTTGAAACACGCTTTAAATACATCGGGCAAGCAGTAAGAATTGACAAAATTCCACTGCCTAAGAATAGCAAAACCGATTGGATCGTTGTTTGTGATAAAAACTCACCGGATTGCTGCATCAAGTGGCAATACGAGGTGCCCTGCACCCAAACAACTTGTGAATTTGGTCCATTGAAGCTGGAACAGGTTTGTCTGCCTACTGGTGGCTATTACGTGAACCTGAATTTTGAACGCAAAAATACCAGCGCGTTCTTCAATCTTTATGTCAACGGCAAATTGTACGGAACCTATAATTACAACTTGTTGCCTTTGCGCCTCAGCCAGATCGTAAGTGCCGATGTAGCGGTACTGGAAGTTAAGGTTGAAGACAAAGAAAAGGGCTGTACCCAAGCCGGGCGTTTGGAATTGAAAAAATGTGAATCCAACTGCCCAATTGAAGGCTTAAAAGTAGAGTTGTTGCCTTGTGAAAAAGGCTACTATTACGCCAAGGCACTGGCGGTATCCAAACCAAGTTCTACCTTGCAGAAAGGATACATCATTTACGCCAATGGTATGCTTTTTGGGCCATTTGTTTACAATGGCGAAGCCCAAAAAATTGGGCCGTTCCCAAGCTCCGCAAGCGGCAATATTGAATTCCTGGCCGTGGATGTGACCAACCCAACCTGTTTTGCGGCAACCAAACTTTCTGCTCCACAATGCCCCGACCCCAATCCATGTAAAATTTCCAACCTAGCCATTCTTGGCCTTGGTTGCAACCCGGATGGAACCCGGCGGATGGCCATTAGTTTCAAGTACGAAAATGTTACGAATCGCTTCTTCGATGTTTTGGTAGATGGCAAAATCGTAGGTACATTCCCCTTGATTCGCCTACCCCTGGAAGCCAATTTCAAACTGGCAACTGACAAAGAAGTATTCAAAGTAACGGTATGTATCAATGACCAAAAAGGCTGTTGCGAAACTCTGGAGGTGAAACTCCCCTGTGAGCGGCCCTGTCCTGATCTGGTTGTTGATGTGAAACAAAAACCCTGCAATGCAGGTGGTGCTTTTGGTGCGGAATTGGTGTTCAAAAACCCAACTCCAGGACCACTGCGGATCGCCATCAATGGCAAAATCCTCGATACGCTTGAAGCGGGTAAAAAAGGATTCGACCTGGGTATGCTGCTTGGCGACGGGGTAACCGTGTACAAGGTGGATATCCTGAACCTGAAAGACACTACTTGCAAACGTATGGTGGTCTTCGGCCCAGTGAAATGCCGCAACAACCGTGTGAGTGATGTTTGGCCAGGCGATGTCAACCTGGACAACATTGCCAACCACTTCGACTTGCTCCATATTGGTCAGGCTTATGGTGCCAAAGGATTGAAGCGCTTCCTGGTGAACTCCTGGGATTGGAAACCAACCCCATCTGAGGACTGGCCTGAAATCTTCTTCGACGGCATCAACTACAAAAACGCCGACGTCAATGGTGATGGCGAGGTCAACCGCAAAGACATTGAGGCTCTGGCCTTGAACTTCGGTTTGTCACGTGGACCTTTCAAAATCATCAAGGCCTTACCTGCTACCGTTCACGATCCAAAAATTTTGGTGCAGATGCCAGCTAAGGGTGAATTGGCAGACAGTACCCGTTTTGAAATCCCCATCATACTGGGCGACGACAAACACATCATCAAGGATATTTATGGTACCGCTTTTAGTGTGAAATTTGATCCAAAATTGATTGATCCCAAAAACCTGACCATTGAAGTACCTACTTCCTGGATGGGCCAACCTGGGGTGAATCTGGAATTCATCTACAAAGTGTATCCAAACGAAGGCCGCGTTGACATCGGTATCACCCGTACCGACCAAAACGAAGTTTCGGGTTATGGTACCATTGCCAAAATGAAAGGTATCATCATTGACCTGGTTGGTCGTGCTGAAACCAAGTTACAAACGGACGATGCCATCCTGAACCGATTGGACGGCGAAATCCTGCCATTGAATACTGAAGTTACCGCCTTTAATATCGTAGATGCACCTCGTGCAGTACGTCCTGAAGATTTGTTGAGTGGTGTTACGGTTTATCCCAACCCAAGCAACTCGCAAATCAACATTACGACAGCTACTGGAACCGTTACGGAAGTAGAAGTTATGGGCCTCGACGGCAAAACCATGATCAAATCTTTCCGGAATACCAGTCAGATCGAGATCGATGATTTAAAGGCAGGTATGTATTTCCTTCGCATCAAGGTAGGTCAACAGATCTTCTTTGAGCGGATCATCAAACAGTAGTAGCCGCACCCCTTTGTGGGTGCCTACCTCCGCACCCCTTTGTGGGTGCATAACGGCACCCCTCGCGGGTGCATAACGGCACCCCTCGCGGGTGCATAACGGCACCCCCTCGCGGGTGCCACCCAAAATTCGGAACATACTAGTGAGTGTTTTTTTCATATAATCCCATGTAACTGTTTTTTTTAATCGTTTTCCATGATGCATATCCGGCTGCCGATTCCCACCACGGGGATCGGCAGTTCTTTTTTGATTTCGTTGCTCAACCTCCTCGAAAGTCTGAAACTTTCGAGGAGGAGTTTTAGTTTTTTGCTTGCTCAAAAACAGTAGTAAACATAGCCAAGCATTGAATTTTCTGGTTAATTTTCCCAGCTCAAACACCACATCATGCATCGCAAACACCTAATCCATCTGCTCGTCATTGCCATTATTTTGTCCTTTTGCAAAACGCCAACCCCACATTCCACGGCTCATACCCCCAAAGAACGATTAGCTTTGGCCGACACCCTGGAGCAACTCCTCAAATCCAACCTCGTCGACACCTGGTACCCGGCGGCCATCGATACACAATATGGCGGCTATCTCTCTGCTTTCAATGCCCAATTCAAACCCGTAGGCAACCAGGACAAGATGATTGTATCCCAGGCTCGGCACCTTTGGAACAATGCCAAAGCTTCCCAACATTGGCCAGCGGAAAATAAATACCAAAGCTTCGCCCGCCATGGATTTGCCTTTTTAAAGGACAAGATGTGGGATGCTGAAAATGGTGGATTTTTTTGGCAGGTGGATCGTGCTGGCAAACCACGCGGAGATTCCTCCAAAACTGCTTACGGCAATGCTTTTGGGTTGTATGCGGTATCGGCCTATTACCTGGCCAGTAAAGACCCTGAAGCGCTGGTTTTGGCCAAAAAGTCTTTCAACTGGTTGGAGCAACACAGCCATGACCCGATCCACAAAGGGTATTATCAACACCTGGACAAAACCGGGAAAATCCAACCCAGACTCAAAACCACACCTTCCACCGCTGAGTTGGGCTACAAAGACCAAAACAGTTCTATTCACTTACTTGAAGCTTTTACCGAGTTGTACCAGATTTGGCCCGATCCTTTGGTCAAAACTCGGCTTGAAGAAATGATTTACCTCATTCGGGACAAAATGGTGAATGAAAAAGGCAACCTGATTTTGTTTTTTCAACCCGATTGGATTCCGGTGAGTTTTCGGGATTCTAGCCGAGCTAGTATTCAGAAGCATCACAATCTGGATCACGTTTCCTGGGGGCACGATATTGAAACGGCCTATTTATTGATGGAAGCCTCTCACATTGTTGGTTGGAAAAATGACCAAACAACCTGGCGCATTGCGAAAAAAATGACCGATCAGTGTTTGGCTTTGGGTTGGGATGACCAGGCAGGTGGTTTTTATGATGAAGGCTATTTTTTTAAGGAAGATGCGGGTAAAATCACCGTCACGCAGGACACCAAAAACTGGTGGACGCAGGCAGAAGCGCTAAATACCTTGCTGATCATGGCCGATTTATATCCCAATGACCCATTAGACTATTATGGCAAATTTAAAAAAGAGTGGCACTACATCAACACTTATTTGATTGATCATCAACATGGAGAGTGGTACGATAGTGGTTTGGATAAGGACCCGAAGAGCGCTGAGCGGAATAAAGGGCATATTTGGAAAGCGGGGTATCACCAGTACCGGAGCTTGGAGAATTGTGTGGGGCGGCTGAGGGGGAGTGGGCACTGAGGCTAAGGTCAAAGCGACATTTTTTTACCACAAAGAAAAAAGAGAGGACACAAAGGACACAAAGTTAGACGTTGACGTCACTTTATGTCCTTTGTGGAGTTATCAGTAGATTTAAAACTTCAAAGTACTTGGCAAATACTTCGCAATCAAATCCTCATAATAAGGCTTCAATTCCTTCACATTCGGTGGAACAGGGGCCTTGGAATACAAGTCATAAGGATTGAACAACTTAACGTATTTGAACATTTCCCGATCGTAATCATCCATCAGGTGCTCATACGCGTGCTCGCGGTGCTGGGCATAGAAAGAGTGGTAACGAATCATGTACAGTGCTGAATCAGGTAAGTGATCCTTGACCATTTGGTACAGGTACTCATCGTGCCCCCAGGACATGTGAACATTGCGCAATCCACAGTTGGGCTCGTACACCCCGTAAGTGGTATTGTAGCGCTCGTCCTGGCTATCCGGATTGAATTCAAAAAACTCAGGATAAACGATTTTATCCGAATGTTTGCAGCCAACCGGGAAAGTGTCGCCAACTACTGCCCATTGAGGCTCGCCAAACAAACACAATACCTTGCCCATATCGTGCAATAAACCCGTAAGTACGAACCAATCCGGATGCCCATCGGAGCGAATGGCCTCGGAGGTTTGTAACAAGTGTTGCAGTTGGTCCAACTCGATATCAGGATCGGAATCGTCTACCAGGGTGTTCAAAAAGTCAAAGGCAGACCAGACTGGCATTTCTTTTTTGTCAAACTTGAGGTAGTTGGCCTCTTTTTCCATGACAAAATCGTAGGTCTGGTAAATATGGTTCAAACGATAGAACTCCCGTACTGTATCACGTTTAGGGTCATCGTAGTTGCGAAATTCCTCTTTGGCTTTGGCCGTGGTATTGGGCTCAGGGTATCGGAGCAGCAGGTCATCTTCCCACTCGTCGAGGCTACCCAGGGGCGTATTGATATCGAAGTCCTGGTTCATTTTTGTTTGTTTAATTGATTTAACGTTAAAACTACAAAGGATTACCAAAATACGGTATAAAGTGCTGCTAAAATGCCACAAATCAGTATGGACAAGATAGCAAAGCTACCATTGACCTTAAACATTCCTCTATCCAGCTCCAAACCTTTGGGATTGTGGGCACTTTTTTTGTCCAACAAGGAAATCACCACCATGATGGCCACCAGGATTAAAAAACACCATCCCGTGCGGTGCAAAAAGGGAATAGGTGTATTGGGTATCAATTTAAACGCCACCGCCAATGGAATAGACACAGCTGCTGCCACAATTGCCGCAGTGGAGGTGGTGCGCTTCCAGAACATCCCCAGAAAAAACAGGGCAAATGCCCCGGGGGTCAAATAGTTGGAGTATTCCTGAATGAACTGATAGGCTTGTTCCAGTTGGCGAAGTTGGGGTGTAATGCACAGTGCAACGGCAAAGGCACCCAGTACTGCCCAGCGCCCAATCAGTACGGTTTGTTTTTCGCTTGCCTCTGGTTTGAGGTATTTTTTGTAAATATCCAGACTAAAAATGGTAGAAATACTGTTGCACTTGCCTGCCAAAGATGCGACAATTGCAGCAGTCAGGGCTGCAAAAGCCAGACCTTTAAGGCCATTTGGCAACAAATTCATCAGGGTAGGGTAGGCCCGATCGGGTTTGATGGTGCCCGCAGCATCTACCAGCTCCTGTTGGAAATAACCATTTTGGTACAACACATAAACCGCAATCCCTGGGATTACACAAATGAGTGGAATCAGCAACTTGAGGAAAGCGGCAAACAGAATCCCCGAACGGGCCGTATTTAGATCCGCACCCAAAGCCCGTTGGACAATGTACTGATTACAACCCCAATAATTCAAGTTGTTGATCCACATCCCGCCAAAAAGGATGGCCATACCCGGTAGTTCGTAATAATATTTGTGGCCCTTAGAAAAAATCATGTGGAAATGGTCGTCGGCCTTACTGTGCAATAAACTGAGCCCGTCTAATACCCCAGAACCACCGAAATGGTTCGAAACCATGTTTAGCGCCAAATAAGTCACCACTAAACCACCCATGACCAGGACCACAACCTGGACGATGTCAGTATAACCAATCACCTTCATGCCACCCAGGGTGATAAAAATGGCAAAAACGGCAAGGCCAAGCATACAATACATAAACGGTACACCGGAAATGCTCTCTACCGCCAATGCACCCAGGTACAAAATGGAAGTCAGGTTGACAAAGACGTACAAAAGTAGCCAAAACACGGCCATAATGGTTGCCACAGTGTCGTTGTATCGCTTAGCCAAAAACTGGGGCATGGTGTAAATTTTATTCTTCAGGTAAACTGGAATAAAAAATACCGCTACCAAAATTAGGGTGGCTGCCGACATCCATTCGTAGGAGGAAATGGCCAAACCCATGGCAAAGCCCGAGCCAGACATACCGATAAAATGCTCGGCAGAAATGTTGGAGGCAATGAGGGAAGCACCGATGGCCCACCAGGTCAGGGAACCTTCGGCCAGAAAGAAGTCTTTGGTGTCGGTTTCTTTGGCTTTTTTGCGCTGGTAAATCCAGTACCCGTATATCGACACGGAGACCAGATACACCAGAAAAACCAGGTGATCAAGGAATTGTAGTTGGTTCGTCATTTTGTTTTGCGATTGATGTAACTGTTCGTGGAAGAAGTTTCAAAAAAAATGACAATAAAGTATAAAAAACCATTTTTTTTTTGACCCATATACAAAATTCAATAATGATAAAAGGAACTTAAATTAACTCATGACTTTGAGCACATTGTTTACTCCTTCACCTAATTTTGTTACATCCTCCAATGTGTTGTACACCGAAAAGGAAGCCCGCACAGTACCTGGAATCTCATAAAAGTCCATAATGGGCTGGGTACAATGATGCCCGGCACGGATACAAATGTCCTGTTGTCCAAGTATAGTGGCCAGATCATGCGGGTGAATGCCATCGATCGTGAAGGAGATGATGCCGGATTTTTGGGCTGCTTCGCCATAGAATTGGACGCCTGGAATGCTGCTCAATTTTTCCATACCAGCTGCCAGTAAGGTTTGTAAATGGGCGGCAATGTTATTTTGTCCCAGTGATTCCACAAAATCCAGCGCAGTGGCCAAGGTCGCCACACCCGCAATATTGGGGGTACCCGCTTCAAACTTGTGCGGAATGGGTGCAAAAGTGGTTTTTGCAAAAGTGACATCCCGAATCATTTCCCCGCCAAAACGGTAGGGAGGCATTTCTTTTAGCCATTTTTCCTTGCCATACAAAATCCCGGTACCCGTAGGGCCAAAAATTTTGTGCCCCGAAAAAACCAGAAAATCCACATCCAGTGCTTGCACATCCATTTGATGGGAACTGATGCTTTGCGCTGCGTCCACCAAAACCGGAACGCCCTGTGCGTGGGCCAGTGCAATGATTTCTGCAATCGGATTGATGGTACCCAGGGTATTGGAAATATGGGTGAGTGCCAGGATTTTTACCTTGGGGTTGAGCAGTTCTTGTAATGCCTGCAAGTCCAGTTCTCCTTGCTGATTAAAAGGAATGACCTTCAGTTCTGCTTTTTTGGCTAAACAGACCTGCTGCCAGGGAATCAAATTGGAATGGTGCTCCATGGCACTGATCAAAACCTGATCTCCGGGCTCCAGGCGGGGGAAGGCAAAACACTGGGCCACCAGATTGACTCCATCGGTGGTACCACTGGTGAAAATCACTTGCTTGGCCTGTGGCGCGTTGAGGAAGCGGGCACAACGTTCACGGCTGCCTTCGTACAGGGCAGTAGCTTCGGCAGCCAGTCGGTAAATCCCACGGTGAACGTTGGCGTTGTGTTGTTCGTAGTATTCTCGCTCAGCTTCAATCACTACCTGAGGTTTTTGGGTAGTGGACGCATTGTCGAGGTACACCAAATTGGGGAAGTGTTGAAAAACCGGAAAGCTTTGCCGAAGCTGTTGTGGACTGAACATTGGTAGAGATTTGGGTTTCAATTTAGGGAAAAACAAGTATTATTGAGTCGAGAAAAATGAGCGAACCTGAATATTAGTTATTCTGGCAATCCTCATCCTGAGGTGAATCTAAAGTGCCTGAGGTTTCTTAGGTGGTGAAATATAAACTGCTCCGCTGATTCTTTTTTTCACCACCTAAGAAACCTCAGGCACTTTAGATTCACCTTAGTTGATTATAGACTAAATTACACATGAAACTGAATTCTTCAATCATTTAACTTATGCTGACCGTTGCCCAAGCTGAATCGACCATTTTACGACATGCCTTACCGCTACACATCGAGCAAGTGCCTTTGTCCAAAGCCCTTGGACGTATTCTAGCTGAAGACCTTTTCGCCGACCGCGATTTCCCTCCTTTCGACCGGGTAACTATGGATGGCATAGCCATCAATTACGCCGAATTTGCAGCAGGACGTCGGCATTTTCCCATCGAGGCCGTACAAGCGGCTGGTGCAGCGCAACTCACCTTGCGACAACCTCCCAACTGTCTCGAAGTGATGACAGGTGCCCCCTTGCCTCTTGGCACCGATACCGTCATCCGCTACGAAGATCTGCTGATTGAAAACGGCACTGCACAAATCAATATCGAAGCCATCACCAAACGCCAGAACATCCATACACAGGCCATCGACCGCCACCAAGGCGATTTAATCATCGCTGCTGGCCGTAAAATTGGCCCGGCAGAAATGGCTACGGCGGCAACCTTGGGCAAAGCAGAAATAGCGGTGGCGCGTTTGCCCCGCACTGCGATCATTTCGACTGGTGACGAACTGGTTGAAGTACACGAAACACCCTTGCCCCACCAAATCCGTCGCTCCAATGTATACGCCATTCAAGCTGCTCTGGCCGAATGGAAAATCGAGGCGGAAGCTTTCCATTTTTACGACGATGAAGCGGCCATTCAAAAGGGGATTCAGGATATTTTGAATCAATATGAACTGGTCATCCTCAGTGGTGCAGTTTCGGAGGGCAAATTTGATTTTGTCCCCAAAGCCCTGGCTGCCGCGGGTGTGCAACAGCTTTTCCACAAAGTGAGCCAAAGACCGGGAAAACCCTTTTGGTTTGGGATTTTTGGCACCCAGGCGGTACTTTTTGCCTTGCCGGGCAACCCTGTTTCCGCCTTTGTCGGTACCTATCGGTATATTTTGCCCTGGTTGCGGCAATCGCTTGGACTGAGTAATTGGCCTGTCCAAACGGCGGCTTTGACACGGGAACTCGATTTTAAACCAGATTTGACCTATTTTGTTCCGGTTAAATTGGACAATGGAAGTGCTGGTTTGATCAAGGCAACACCGCTGGAAGGCCACGGCTCAGGTGACTTGGCGAACCTGAACGATGCAGATGGATTTTTGGAATTGCCCCGGGAAAGGTCGCATTTTTCAGCCGGTGAAGTTTTTCCATTGTATCGCTATCGGTGATTTTTGTTAATGTTGTTAATGTGGTAAAATGGAACAAGAATTGAATGAATTGTATTCTCCGGTTATTTTGGATCACAACCAACATCCCCGGCATTATCAAAAGCGGCCAGAGGCAGGGTTGATTTTGGATGCTTACAATTCCTTGTGCGGGGATAAATTCAAATTGTACCTGGATGTGCAAGAGGGTAGGGTAGTGGAGGCTTCTTTTTCGGGCTACGGTTGCGCGGTATCCAAGGCAGCGACTTCGGTACTGATGGAAAAAATCCAGGGCAAAACTTTGGGGGAGGTGCAGGTGATGGTGCGGGATTATTTTAAAGTCACCAAAACAGATCAAGAGTCAACAACTGATGAAGAAATGCAGGCTTTTGCGGTAGCGAAAAAGTTCCCGGGGAGATTGAAGTGCGCGGTATTGAGTTGGGAAGCGGTGGAGGAGTATTTGGAGGAAAAGGTTTAATTAATACTACTTTATACTCTCGTAAATTGGTAAAGCCCAGGGATTTATCTCCCCATATATCTTTCCAATTGCACCACTACTCGCCCGAAAAAGCAATTTGGCTGGTGCATAATCAACAGAGTTATCATACACATACAGCCGATCAACAAAAGAAGCCGCCGGGCAACAATTTTGAATGGACTTATAAAAACGACTGATGATTTTGGAAATCGGCACATCATGTCCACCTTCCATAACTCTGCGGGCGACCCGACTTGCATTAATACTGGGATGGTCAGTACCTACGAAAAAAAGGCGGATAAAAAATCCTGCATCTTTGGCTTTTTTCAAAAAATCAACTTTATCAGGCGCAGAAAAGACGGTTTCAAAAATGAAACTTTCTCCATTTTTTAAGCAATCCTCGCGTTGGGTGGTGGCCAACTGAGCTGCTTTTAACACCGCCTCTGGAGAATTCCAGTCACCAAATTGTTCTTGGGCAATATTATCAGGGTTGATGTAAATACATCCCTCTACCCATTCATGTTTGAGAATTTGGGAAGTAACCGAGGTTTTACCAGACCCGTTAGGTCCTGCAATGACTATCAGTTTGGGCTTATTTTGACCCATTTTGACCCATTTTTAACTTCCACTGCTCCAAGGTTTGTTGGACCTTTTGTGCATGTAAAGTTTTGAACTTTTCCTCCGCTTTAGCAGCCCGCTCCTTGACATCCTGCAAGACGTCCAACATCAATTGTTCCAGTTGTTTTTCGGTAGGCTCTTTGTCAGAGCTGAAACTATAGTGTTTAGTCATAAGTGATCCTTTATTGGTGCAAAAATATAGCATATTTTTTCATCGGTCAATCCTCAAAACTGCCACACATCCAAATACTTCACAAAAATTTTCGCCAGATTCTGCGCATCCGCTAATGCCCGATGCTGGGGCCCGGTGAAATCAAAGCCCTCGGCTTCTACACTCGCCTTTAGCCCGCGGGGACGACGCAGGCGTTTCAGTTCCATGTACTGGTGTTTGATGTTGATGTGAGAATGTACCCAGTCATCCTCGATGTCGTGCAGTTGGCAATCCTGGAGGAGCAAACGTTTGTCCGTTCCACCCCAGGAACAAAGGACATAATCCTCATCCAACATGAGGCCCCAATCTTGAAAAAGCTCTACCACAGTAGGAAAAAGAGCGGCCCGATCCACCTCCGTTTGTTTGATGTTGGTCAATTCCTGGCAATACGCCGATAGGCGGGGATTGAGAATCGGGCGAACCATGCGGCTGAATTCATCTTCTACCTCACCGTAGCCATTCATCAGCACGGCACCAATCTCGATAATCTCCTGCACTTTGGACGGCGGACTACCCTCCCAACAAGTGGCTTCTAGGTCAAAAATGATGAAATTCAAGGCGATTGGGTTTTGAGTTGTTGTGTTTAAAACCGTTCCTATGGGGCGATAAAAAATAAGTGTTCATTTTGCCAAAGGATTAGATAAGTAAATGTTTCATTTTAAGTGTCTTATCTAATCCTTTGGCTCAAAAAAAATGAACACTTATTTTTGCCCCACTATTATGCTTTATTTCGGTTCCAGGGTCAGCAATGCTTCCTTGTTGAGCTCGATCACCTCGTCCAACTGGTAATTGTCCAGGCGGTTGTGGTAATAGTACAACAGCGTAAAATCTTCACTAACGATGGCTTTGTCCCGGTTGTACCTCAACGGTTTTTTCAAGTGAAAAGTGCCAAGGTGGGTCAAACCATCCTTGATCAATTCATCCAAGCCACCGCGTACAATGGTGGACAATTTGATTTTACCCGCATCTTCCAACTGATATAATTCCTTTCGGATTTGCTCGATTACATCTTTGAGCACCGATTCATCAAATACGTAGTCCTCGTTGGGCAAACGCAGCACGCCAAATAAATCGAGTCTGGCGTTTTCTTTGCGCAACATTTGAAAAGCGGCAAAGGCCACCAGGTGACTACTCAAAACGATGTTGTCGGCGTGGTAACGCTCCACGATTTTTTCGGCCAGGTCTTTGGTGTATTCGGATTCCCGCTGTAGGTTTTCAGTAACCCGTCCTTCGGAAACAAAATAATCGCGTACCTGGATTAAATTGCCATATTTGTCATAGCTGTTGCCATCGATGTCGACCGGATTGCCCAATACATCCATGGGTTGTCCAAAGGAAAGAGCAATGTCATTGCCTTCTGAAAGTACCTGCCAAATGAAACGGATGATTTGTAGGGGGTTGTAAAAATCGTCCTTGGCTTTTAAAAAACGCTCTTTGCCCATGGCCCGCAAATAACCCTCAATCAAAAACGGCGCTTCCAGTACGAAGTGATAACCCAAAACCAGCGGAACAATGAAGATTTTTTGGTCCTTTCCCTGCTGGTACAAGGCCCGCTGTGCCTCCACTGTGGTGCTCAACAAACCCAATTTGAGCTTCTCTTCCAACTTGCCCGAACGGGAGCGCGTCCCTCCAGGGAAAAACAGGCTGTTGGTACCCCGCTGAAGCGATAAATTGGACATCGTTTTGAGTGTTTCCAGGTAGATGCCATTTTTCTTGCGGCGGTCCACCCGGTAAGCACCCAGACGATTCATGAAATAGGCGGTGTACCCCGTGTTGTACAAGTTTAAGCCCGCACCATATGAAAAAGAGGGTAGCCCCAATACCAAATCCAGTACATAGCCGATCAAAATCGAATCCAGATTGCTGAAGTGGGTAGGCACCACTACCACCGTACCTTTGGTCATCAAACCACGGATTTTTTCCAATTCCCCCTCCACGATCAACTTTTCAGCCAAGAGCCTTTTTTGATAAGCAAAACGCCAGAAACCCTTCTGCCGGGCTTGCAAAAGACTATTGAAAAAACGAGTCAAGAAACGCCGGGCAAAACGGAAGGTGGAGATGCGAAAAGTACCGACAATTTCCTCTGAATAACGGTGGATGATGGTTTGTAGGATTTCAGCGTTGTTTTTGGCGGCTTCCTGGTCGGGCTTGTCCAGTGAGTATTTGATGAGTTTGCGGCGAACACGGCTCCAAAACTGCCTTTCCTTGGGTGGATCTACTTTCCAGCGCTCCTCTTTGATGCGGATGCGTTCTTGATAAACCGTTTCAGCTATCAGATCAGTAACTTTTTTGGTCGGTTTTCGGGTGAGTCGATCCTGGGTAAATGCGTCAATTTCCTGAATAAAAGCCTTGCGGTCTTCACTCAATTTATAAATCGGCCATTCTTCAATATCGGGAATGACGGGTGGAAATACGGGCGTTTTGGATCGTTGTTTCATGTGAATTGGTTGAGGAGTTGAGAGGTTGAGGAGTTGAGGCTGCCGCGAGCTATTTTGACAAAGTCCTTGTCTAAGCCTCTCGCGGCAGCTTCAACTCCTCAACCCCTCAACTCCTAAACTTTCGTTATTTTTTCTTTTTAATCTCCAATGCCCCCTCAGCGGCTAAACCATCAATAAAGTTCAGGATTTCATCCCGACCAATGTTTTTATTGGCCGAGGTAAAGAATTGTTGAGGCAACTCATTCCAGTATTCCAGCAGTTTGGCCTGCGTAGCTTGGATGTTTGCTTCAATCTCTTGTGGCTTCAAACGATCCGTTTTGGTGAACACCAGCACAAAGGGAATGTGCATTTCACCCAACCAGTTGATGAAATCAATATCCACTGTTTGTGGTGGAATATTGGAATCGATCAGGACAAAAGCGCAACACAAGGTGGGTCGCAAAACCAGGTAATCCTGGATCATCTTCTGCCATTCCTTCCGTTTTATTTTGGAAATTTTGGCATAGCCATAACCTGGCAAATCGACAATGGCCCACTGCTGGTTGATCAAGAAATAATTCAGCAATTGGGTTTTACCCGGTTTTTGTGAGGTGTGTGCTAGCTCTTTTTTGCTACACAACATATTGATCAAAGAGGATTTACCCACGTTAGATCGACCGATAAACGCAAATTCCGGAAATTCCTCCTTAGGGCATTGCGAATGACTAGGAAAACTCCCCTTAAACTCTGTAGTCACTATTTCCATCATTTCTGAACCTCTTTTGTGGGGTAAAAGTAATAAGTACGGGGCGATAAAAAAATAAATTGTTCATTTGCCAAAGGGTTAGATAAGTAAACGTTTCATTTCAAGTGTCTAATCTAATTCTTTGGCTCAAGAAAATGAACATTTATTTTTGCCCCACTAATAATGGTGGTTTGGCGTAAGATTTGCATCTTTTGTAAAGCACGGGATCAAAATATTCATTAAACTACCCGTGGATAAAAACTTAAAACCATGAAGAAGTACGCTTTGTTTTTGTGCTTGGTGACTTTGGCCACAATGGGCTACGGTCAAATTCGTTTTGGTGTAAAAGGAGGCTTGTTGACTTCCAGTTTGAATCAGGAAAACCTGGCTATCCTGGATGACGGTGGGGTAACCCGCCTCAAATTGGCGCTGGAAGATGCCAATTATGGTGTCAATTTCGGTTTTTTGATCCGGGCCGAACTGGGCAATGGGTTTTTACAACCGGAAATCAACTTCCGCTCTAATTCCGTCAACTTCACCCTTGATGACTTGGGGCAGCCAGGTACTACCGGCGATATCTTGAAAGAAAGTTATCAATATTTTGACATCCCGGTGATGATAGGTTTTCGCCTTGGTCCACTGCGTCTGCAAGGCGGCCCACAAGGCAATTTTTTCCTAAATAGTACCTCCGACCTGTTTGATTTTGATGACTACGATCAAAACTTCAAAGACTTTACGGTTGGCTATGCTGTAGGTGGCGGCCTAGACATCTGGAACCTGATGATTGACCTACGCTACCAGGGGAATTTTAGCAAATTTGGAGAGCACATCAACTTTTTTGGTAAACAGTATCAGTTTGACCAAAGCCCGGCGCAGTTCAATTTGACCGTTGGCTGGCTGTTTGGTGGGAGGAAATAGTTGAAATAGTTGGAATGTTGAAGCGTTGAATTATTAACTTTTCAAGCCTTCAACATTTCAACTCATAAAATTGTGCTAATTTTATATGACTTTTTTGAGCTTTCTGCATCCAAAGTAGAGGAATAGCATTTGATGATAGATGCTGCGTCTCCACTTTAATACAAAACCAAGGACCAAATGAAAAAAATACTGAAGAGACTGTTGTTGGCACTCGGTGTGCTTTTGTTGCTATTTGTTGGAACAGCTTTTGCAATCCCCTATTTTTTCAAGGACCAAATTCTGGCCAAGGCCAAGGAGGCCATCAACGCCAACCTGAATGCCAAAGTGAATTTTTCGGATGCAAACCTCAGCATGTGGAGTACTTTCCCCAATTTGGGACTGAGTATGGACAGTTTTACCATGGAGGGAGTTGATGCCTTCGCGGGGGTAAAACTGGCCGATGTAAAAAAAATGACCCTCACCCTCGATTTTTGGTCAGTCTGGAATGGCATGGATCCTATCAAAATTACCTCGGTAACGGTGGATGAACCCAAAATCCACGTGTTGGTGACCAAAGAAGGCCTGGCCAATTACAACGTAACCAAACCAACCGACGATACCACCACGACAGAAACCACCGATTTCAAAATCGATCTTGAAGATTACCGCATCAACAATGGCAGCCTCATTTACGACGATGCCAGTATGGGTGCTTATGTAGCCGCGAAGGGCCTCAATCACAGTGGTTCGGGAGACCTCACTGCAATGATTTACGACCTCGATACCAAAACCGAAATAGACTCCCTTACGGTCACTTATGGTGGCATGAGCTACCTCAGCAATGCCAAAACGGCACTGGATGCCATTTTTCAGGTAGACCAAAACCAAAGTAAATACACCCTGAAAGACAACGACCTCTTGGTCAATGCCCTGCGTTTGCAAGCAGATGGTTGGGTACAATTGCCTGACGAAGACAACGTGCGCATGGATTTAAGCTTCAATGCTCCTGAAAATGACTTCAAAAATTTATTTTCCATTATTCCTGGCGCTTACCTTCAAGGGTATGAGCAGGTCAAAGTCGACGGCAAATTTGCCCTGAATGGTGAGGTGAAAGGCACCTACAATGCAGTGACCGAACAAATGCCCGCCTTCAAAATCAACATTGGTGTGGACAATGGCCGGGTGAAATACCCCGACTTACCCCTGTCCATCGCCAACATCAACGCCAAGGGCAGCATAGCCAGCCCCGGCAGCGATTTGGATCAAATGGTGATTGATTTTTCCAAATTTGCGCTCAAAATCGGCAGCAACCCCATTGACTCCCGCTTTATCCTCAAAACACCCATGTCCGATCCGGATGTGGACGCGAAAGTTAAGGGGATTCTCAATTTGGCTGAATTGTCCAAAGCTTTTCCAATGGAAGGCTTGGAGGATTTGCGTGGCAAAATCACCGCTGATGTGGTGATGCGGGCTCGCCAGTCACAAGTCGAAAAGCAACAATACGAAAGTGTCGATATGCGCGGAAATGCCCGGGTGGAAGGTATGGCTTACCGTGGCGCGGGTTTGCCAGTGGTCAATATCCAGGATGCCCAAATGAGTTTTAGTCCCCAGTTTGTGGATTTGAGCCGTTTTGTGGGTAAGTTGGGTAAAAGTGACATCCAGGCCAGTGGCCGCATCAACAACATTCTGGCTTATTTTTCACCCAACAAAACCATGACCGGTAACCTGAGTGCCCGCTCGCACTACTTTGATGCCAATGAATGGATGCCAGCCGAAGAAAGCAGCAGTACGGTCACCGCAGCATCGCTTTCAGGACCAGGTACAACTACTGCCTCCACCGAGATTTTCGACCGTTTCGATTTTGGGATCGATGCCCAGGTGGACAAACTGGTGTACGACAAATACACCTTGCTCAACAGTGTAGCCAAGGGTCAAATCAGCCCCAATCGCATGAACATCAGTTCTGCAGCCACTCAAATCAAGGACAGCGATATCGCGGTCAATGGCACCATCACCAATGTGTTTGACTACCTCTTCAAAGGAGGTACTTTGGGTGGGAACATCAACCTGAATTCCAATAAACTGGATCTCAACCAGTTTATGACGGAATTTACCGGTACGCCATCTACCACTCCTGCTGCGGAGGCACCGGCCGAAGAATACGGGGTCATTCTGGTGCCCGACAACATCGACCTCAACATCAATGCGAATGCGGGTCAGGTTCAATACACCAACATGACCCTGGAGAACATCAAAGGTAGCCTTGCGGTAGCCGATAAAGCGGTTGAATTGCATGATATCACTGCCAACACCTTGGGTGGAACCATTGGCTTTGAAGGTTTGTACGATACCAAAAATGAAAAAAATCCATTGTACAACATGCGTTTGGGCATGTCCAAAATGGATTTTCAAAAAACCTTTAAAACTTTCAACTCCTTCCGCATCCTGGCTCCAATTGGTGCTTTTATCAACGGGGTGTTCAATACCAACCTGGTGTTGAAGGGCAACCTGAAAGACAACATGATGCCTGACCTAAGTACCGTTGATGCCAAAGGCTTTTTGGAAACCGTCAATGGGGTAGTGAAAGGTTTTAAACCCCTGGACGCCATCGGCCAGGCCCTCGACATTGCCGAGATCAAAAAAGACCTGTTCCTGAACACCAAAAACTGGGTCGTTATTCGGGAAGGAGGAATCGATGTAAGCGCCTTTGATGTTAAAGTGAAAGACATCCAGATGACCATCGCCGGGCGACATACCATCAATCAGGACATCGACTATACGGTTAAACTCAAAATTCCGAAAAAATACCTGGATCAAAACCCGGCTGGTAAGCTGGCCGCAGCGGGTTGGAAACAACTCAAGCAACAAGCCTCCAAAATTGGGGTACAAATGCAGGAATCGGAATTTGTCAATGTGCTGGTTAACCTCACCGGCAACGTTACCAATCCCAAAACCCAGTTCAACCTGCTCGCCAGCGATGGCAAAACCGTAGCGACCGATGCGGTGAAAAACGCCGTAGACCAGGAATTCGACGCGCAAAAGAAAAAGCTCGAAGAAGAAGGCAAAAAGAAACTGGCCGAAGCTGAGGCCAAAGCTAAAGATATGGCGGGTAAAGCAGCTGACTCCTTGCGCAACGCTGCACAGCGGGAGATTGACAAGAAAAGAGCGGAACTGGAAGCCAAGGCCCGTGAAAAAATTGGTAAAGAAATTGGCGGTAAAGTGGCCGACACCCTTGGCAAGAAAGCCCAGGAGAAACTTGGCGATGTGATTGACAAAGGCAAAACCAAAGAAGAAGTGGACAAAGTCAAAAATGAATTGGAGAAATTCAATCCATTTAAAAAGAAAAAGCCAGCTGCGGATACAACCGGAGTGAAGAAAAACTGAGTCTTTCGGCTGCTCAGCTGAGGTGTACCTTTAGTGCCAGTGGTTTCTTAGGTGGTAAAAATAAGTCGTTTTCTTTTTCACCACCTAAGAAACTACAGGCACTTAAGTAAAACCCAAGCAGTAGCATACATTTTACCTGAAACTACAACACATGCGCATCCTTTACTTTACCCTAATCTTTTTTTGCTCCATTCAGATTTGGGCACAAGACACCAAAAAAGCCATCACCTTACCCGATTGGCCTGTCAAACCCACTGCCCTGAGTTCGCTCAATTCTCCACAGCGCGACATCAACCTATCCATAACGCCTAATGGTCGTTTTTTGTACTTCATGAGTGGCCGTGGCCAACAGGCCTGGTCGCAATCCTCTACCAGCTACAAAGGCCGTCCTGAGTTTGATGGCGACATTTGGTTTGCTGAAAAAAAGAACGGCCAATGGGCTGCCCCTAAATGTTTACAAGCACCCATCAATACCCACAGTGGGGAAGATGAGCCCAATATTTCTGCAGACGGGCAAACGGTGTATTTTCAAAGCTGGCGCGATGATTGGGCAGTTACAGGTGGGCCATATTACAAGGCCGAACTTCGGGGTGAGCAATGGGAAAATCCGCGTGGTTTGGGTACTGGTATTACCCGTTTTTTTCGAGGTACCGGATTTACAGCCACTGATGGCATGTCCATTTCCCCCAATGGTCGCGTGATGGTAGTCGCTTGTGGCCGGGTGTACGATGGCCCGATGGATTTGTTCGTCAGCTGGAAAAACGAAGAAGGTGTTTGGAGTGTGCCCGAACGCCTGGATGTTTCTACCCGGGGGGACGAACGTTCTGTGTTCATCGGTGCCGATAGCAAAACCTTATATTTCGCCTCCGATGGCTGGGGCGGTTTTGGCAAACTGGATATTTTTAAAACAACGCTCGAAGGGGGGGCAACTACCGGCGAGTTGATCAACATTGGCAAACCCTTCAATACGCCCAATGAAGATTATGGCTTCATACTGGATGCTCCGCGCAACGATGTTTATTTCGTACAGGAAGGGGACATTTATTACGCCAATTTAGGCAATAACGTAGATGCGCGTATTAAACCAGAAGCGGTAGTCATCATCAATGGAACTGTGCGTGAAAAAGGAAAAGGCCCCTTGGAATCCAACCTGTTTTTCCGCTTCGATGAAACAGATGACATCTTGTCAAAAGCACGCAGCAATGGCCTGAGTGGGGAGTACTCTATGTCACTGCCCCGCTACCCAGGTGAATATACCTTGCGGGTGAATTTTGTGGAAGGTTATCCTTCGATTGAAAAAAAAGTGATCATCGATGAAAATACGCCTGAGGTCCTGGAAATCTCTTTTGAGGTAGATCCGGCAGCTACCAATGAACCCGAGGCAGAAAAACCCAAACCAGTAGTGGTCGCGAAGACGCCAAGCCAATCGATGTCTTACATCGTCCTTTTTGCATTTGACCAGGCTGTCATCAATGAAAGTAGCCGGGCGGATTTATTCGCGATTGCCGAAGCAGCTAAAAAGGCGAGCAATTACACCTTGACCATCATCGGGCACACCGACGATGCGGGCTCCTCCGATTACAACCAAAAATTGTCGGAGCGCCGGGCCAAAGCGGTGGCTGATTTTTTTGCCAGTCAAGGGCTAAGCGCCAAGATTGCGGCAAAAGGAGAGTCGGTACCTGCTGTGGCCAATGACTCGGATGGGAATAAGGCGAAGAATAGAAGGGTAGAAGTGGTGCTGGAAGTATTGTGAAGACTTCTTGTAAATAAGCCCACGGCGAACTAAAATTTCATTTGGTGTTTATTGTGTATTTTTCAACTCAAAAAACACCTATGTCCAAAAAATCCGAACTCATCGCCGCTTATTTCCCCAACATCTACCTCGCTGTCATTTCCTTGCTCCAGGGCATTGCCCTCTCCCAACTGGTGCCTATTTTTTTGACCTATGTTGAGGTAGCTGAAAAGCCCTGGTTGGACATTCATTTGTTGCCCATTCTACTGATGTTGCTGATCATTTTTACAATCTGGCACCATTATGCCATCAGCATTTTTTTCCTACGCTGGTTTCCAAACATCATAGATACCTTAGTGCCTTTTTTGGTTGGCGTGGCGCAGTTTGTACTCATCTCTTATTTGACCATTAAAACGGACTTGTCCGACATGAGAATGGAGGCTTGGACCCTTGGTTTTGCCATTTTTTTGATGTCGGGATCTTTCCCTTATTTGGCTGCCGCCTGGCGCCTGGAAGTGGACTTGTTTGCTGACATCATGAGCAAAAAGAACGCCATCCGGCACGGGGAACTAACGAAAAAATACTACAAGTGGGCGGGTTATTCCATTTTTGTACAGGGGGTATTTGTCATGCTGATTGTGCAGTTAAAGCAGGATTCCTGGTTGTTGTTTTCCTTGATCCTATTGTTGAGCCACCTATTGTTGTTTGAATACTGTCTCTTGTACCGCATCAAGCCGCATTATGTCCAAAGTATGGATGAATTTGAAGGCTAGAATCTGAAATTAAAAAGCTGATTTTCAGGCAGCTCCTCTTTCTGTGGTATTTTTATGATCTCCCCCTTTAGGAGGATGTATTTGGTGTGTCTATTCCTGACCTTTACATCATGAAATTTTAACGCACCAAAACCAATTGCCATGAAAACCATTTTCCTGCTGATCACACTACGCCAATCTTTAAAAAACCGGACTAAATCAATACACAAAGTTTGTATATTAATTCTCGGATTGCTACAAATTTCCATTCAACTGAGGGCCCAAAACCCCAACGAAGCCGCCCACTCCATCTTACCAGCTGATGGCATCATCCAATATCTGCCGAAGGATACCTCTGCGGCATCCACTCCCGCCATCCTTTCCACCAACAAACTTCAATTCACCCCGCAGGTCAATTTTTTCTTTTTGCCCGAAGGTACGCTGAACTATAAGGGTGCTGCTCTGGCCGTTGATACAGGGCATCTCAATTTTTACCTGCGTGGCGATTTTGGAGCCAAACTCTCCTTGCCCAAAAATGTGGATATGGTTTTTAGCCTGCAGTCCTATGGCATTTACACCCGCAGCCTGGGCCCATTGGATCCTAACCTGACCTTGTACGAAGGTTATGTCGACTTGAAAAAACTGGGCCGCAACAGCAACCTGGCCCTGCGGTTTGGCCGGATGTCTTTGGGCAAATATGGCAATGAAATCCTGGTTGGCGATGATGATTTCATCAAAGGCCGCAGTTTTGAAAGTGTGCGGCTACGCTACAAAAAAAATCGGGTAACCAGTGACCTGATGTGGGTACAGCTCTACCAGCCTGCTCCGCCTGCGGCTAACTTCGACTGGAATCACCCCATTTTTCTGGCTACGTTTAATACTTTCAATTTTTCCGAAGCATTCAATATTGATGCCAACCTGCCTTTTATCATCGATCAATACAACAGTGGCTGGCGGACTTCGGTATTTATGCCCGATGTACGTGCCTTCGGCCACTTGGGGAACTTCAAATATTCTGCCGAACTCATCCTGCAAACTGGTACGGCTAAAGACATCCTCAACGAAAACATCACTGGAACCCTCAGCGCTTATGCCGCGGAATTGAGCGCAGGTTACACCTCCACGGACGGCAAACTCAACGCGAGCCTGGCCTACTATCGGGCCAGCGGGGATGACAACACTGCCGACAATGAGTTGAAATCCTACAATGTGTTGTGGCAAAATGAACACCGCCGCTTTGGGTACATTGACGCGTTTAAAGGCTCAAATATTCAGGCTATAACCTTGCACCTGGATTGGAAACTGGGCAGGCTGGTATCGACCGGGGTGCACGGCGTGATGGCACAAGTTTTGGAGTCAAAAGATCGCTCCAGTGGGGTAATCACCCTCGAAAATTTGAATCGGCTCAACACGAGCAATAAATTCATCGGCATAGGTGGCGATTGGTACCTCAATTATTATTACAACCACAACCTGAACTTCCAATTCTCCACTTCAGCCTTTAAAGCAGGGGAGTATTTTACGGCGGTGAATGGCACGGATAAAACGATGATTAGGTTTTATTTGATGATGGCTTTGCGGATTTAGAAGGAGAGAAACTTCTCGGAGATAGAGCTAAAGCGACATTTTATTAAAACAAATGAAAAAAAGAGGACACAAAGGGCACAAAGTTAGGCGTTGATAGCGCTGTGTTTTGTGCCCTTTTTATGTTCAAAATTATTTTTTCCTCCGCCAATTTTTTCTTGCTATTTTTTGTTTATAAAAACGGCGGACTTGCTATCTTGTTTAACAATTCCACTTAACAACAATCAGGATCAAGATGAAGGAAGGGCTGGGGTGAACGGCTCAAAGGTCTAAAATCACTATACTAAAACCTTAAATACCAACACATGCGACTCATTTCCTTCATCATGTTAATTTTGTTAATGGCCGGTTGTGCCAGCACCAAAAACACCAGCGTAAAGAACAAACAGCTCAATGGTACTTGGCTACCCATCAAGCAAGAAATTGGGGGTAAGGCGTTTCCTGCTGCCGTTTACCAAAACCAAAAATTGGTCATCAAAGACAGTACCTACACAGTAGTAGCCGAAAGTGTAGACAAGGGCATTGTCAAATTCAATGGCAATAAAATGGACATTTACGGCAAAGAAGGGGTCAATGTAGGCAAACATTTCACGGCCATTTACAAGCTGGAAAATGATGAACTCACAATATGTTACAACCTGGCTGGTAATGCTTATCCGGAAGCCTTTGAAACCACTGGAAAAATGACCTTTTTCCTTTCAGTGTTTAAAAAGGAAAGAAAATAATACCCCTGAGGTGTCCCTTTAGTGGCTTTAGTTTCTTAGGTGGTGAAAAAACACCCTACGAAGCAGGTTTTCCCCCTATCCCCATCAACTAAATCCGCCCTCATCTCATTTTATCTCTACACAAAACAAGGACACCACAACATGGAAATAGGCATTGACAGTTTTGCCGCCGCTCACTTCAGCGGATCGGCGAGTGACCCCGACAAAAACATACAAGCCATGGCCAACCTGCTAGAGCGTGTACAACGCGCCGATCAGGTTGGGCTCGACATATTTGGAATCGGAGAACACCACCGCAAAGAGTTTTTGGACTCGGCGCCCATTACCATCCTTTCTGCGGCCGCCGCCATGACCCAGCGCATTCGTTTGACCAGTGCAGTCACGGTACTCAGTGCGGCCGACCCGGTGCGGGTATTTCAAAATTTTGCCAGTTTGGACATCATTTCCAAAGGCCGTGCCGAGATTGTAGCGGGTCGGGGCTCCTTCATCGAAGCTTACCCACTCTTTGGTTTCAGCCTCCAGGATTACGATGCCCTCTTTGCGGAAAAATTAAACCTGTTGCTACACATCCGCGACAATGAAGTGGTGAGCTGGAAAGGCAAATTCCGCCCCGCATTGGAGGAGGCAGAGATTTACCCTCGCCCTGTTCAACCCAAGATGCCCATTTGGTTGGGGGTAGGTGGTACCCCGCAGTCCTTCATCCGGGCGGGCAGTTTGGGCTTACCTTTGATGGTCGCCATCATTGGTGGTGAAACCCGGCGCTTTCGTCCCTTGGTCGATCTGTATCGGCAGGCAGGAGCTGCGGCTGGGTTCAAACCTGAAGACTTAAAAGTGGGTTTACACTCCCTGGGCTACATCGGCGAAACGAGCAAAGAGGCTCGTGATGAGTTTTTCCCCGGTTACGCTGAAGTGTTCACCCGCATTGGCAAAGAGCGTGGTTGGCCACCCGTGACCCGCCCTCAGTTTGAAGTACAAACAGGGCACCACGGCGCCTTGTTGGTGGGTAGCCCGGAGGAAGTGGCGGAAAAAATTCTGCGTCACAGCGAGGCACTGGGGGGGATTTCGCGCTTGACTTTTCAGATGGACAATGCAGCTCTGCCACAAAGTAAGTTGTTGCGGTCGATTGAACTGATTGGTGAGAAATTGGCACCCATTGTGAGGAAGGGGTAAATCGGTTGATGCATTATTGCTGAGGTGGTTCTGGGTGTCTGAGGTTGTTTAGGTAGTGAAATTAAGCTATTTTTTTCACCACCTAAGCAACCTCGGACACCTAGAATCGCCTCAGACACAAGTACTGGATCTCAATTTATAAAAAGCGTCATTATTGTTATGTATTTATCGTGAGTGTTGCATCCCATGCTGAAACACTCCACTTATGAAACAACTCTATCTAGCTCTCGGTATTCTTTTGCAACTCAACAGTCGGGCTTTATTTGCTCAAAAAGCCCAGGAATGGCACTACAACCTGAGCCCTCAAGTGGCCAAACAATTGTTTCTGGGCAAAGCCTTGGACACTTCCATGATCGGCAAGCCACAGACTTCTGAAAGTTTTGATAGTCTGCCTATTCAGCACCATTTGCTGGTACAAAACAAGGCAGAAGAACTCCAACTTTCCTTGCAGTCCAAAGCGAATTTTACGGTAAGGGCAATAGTTCTTGGGTCGCATTTGGGTGTACAAATCCTCGATGCTCAAGGTGAGTCCATTAAATCTGCCAAGGTAGTTTTGAACGGTACATCATTGGTTTTTGAAGCTGGCCTCAATCTTTTTCGATACCCCAATTTTATGCCTGTCAGTGGTACTTTGAGCGTGACCTTGGGTGAGCATACTTTTTATTACCAATTGAACGCCACCAAAGTAAATGCGCCGAGGCCAGTTGCTGCACCATCCCGGGACCAGGCTGATCAAGCCTTGCGAGGGTACGTCGCTTTTTGCAAGCCTGTTTTTCGACCTCGGGACACTCTGAAGGCAAAAATTTACGCGGCAAAACCTAATGGAAAGCCTTATGCGGGCAAACTAAGGTTGGAGTTAAATACGGACAAACTTTGGTGGGATACCCTGGTTATCATCAAACGGGGCACTTTTGCCTTCGAACTCCCATTGGCTGATACCTTACCTCTGGATCAAACCTATACTTTGTCGGCTAAAGCTTTGGATAACAACATCAAACAAACTTTAAGCCATACTTTTCACCTGGAAGATTATCAGTTGAATGAAGTGCAGTACAACTTATACCTTGAAAAAGATAAATTTCATGCAGGTGAAAAAATTAAACTAAATCTGGTTGCTCAAACCGTTTACAATACCGCTGTGCCAGATGCAGAAGTGAGTCTTAGGTGTCAGTGGTATGGGAAAACGATTTGGGAATACCAAAATAAATTGGGTGAGGCTGGTGAACTTGAAATGGAGATTCCCACAGATTTATTGCCTAAAACCCCATGCGTCATTAAAGTGTGGGCTGGTTTTTCGCGTCCAGGTGAAGCACTTCAAATCAAGGAGATTTCCTTTTGGTACAGTCCCCTAGGCATTGATCTCTATGTTGACAACTCAAAACTCCACGCAAGTTCTTATGGCGAAACCTATCAGTTGTGGGCTGAATATAATTGGGGACGGCAGTTGTTGTATGCCGGGAAAGATAGCCTGATCATCCCCATCAATCCCAATCTGAAAGGCTATAGTGCTGGTTTCAATAAACCTGAAACCTACCTGGATCTTCAAAATGGCGGACCAGGTGCAGTTGGCGATCAATTGATCTGGACTACTCGGAATTTGAAAAACAAACAATCCATTAGCTTACACAATCCCTTTGGCATCTCCATTTGGTACCAAATAAGCAACAAAAATGGATTGATAAAACAAGGTTGGATAAAAGATACAATGTTTCGCTGGACTCAACAGGAGAAAAAACCTCAGGATATGTACCTGCAGTACCAATATTGGTGGGGATCAAATCTCGTGCTTGAAAAACGGCTGATTCCTTATCAAAAAAAACAGGTAAAAATCGAATGGATTGCTCCAGAAAGGGTATACCCGGGGCAAAACCTGGATTTGCAAATCAGGGCGCAGGATGAACGGAGTGCCCCCTTAGCTGGCGTTGACCTCGCTGCGGGGGCAATCAATGCACAGTTTGGCGAAGACTTACCTCATAGCCCCTTGGCCTTAACTTCGGATCAGAAACTGCCCATTAGTTATTGGGATATTCAAGTTGTCCCATCAAAAAAAGAATGGAAACAGCCTTTGGATTATACTTTTTACAAAAAACTCGATTGCCTGTCTTCTGACCCCTTTTACCGCTATCGATTCCTGGAAAATGGTTTTTTGAGTCAAGCCATTGCATTAAATGCCAGCCGATTTTATCAGGAACATGCCTTTTTTGCACCTTTTGTGGTCAAACAAGGAAAAGTCCAGCCAGTAATGCTGGTTTATCTCAACGATACTTTGACCTATTTCGGCGGCAGTGGGGGAAGCGGCAATTACCATTTTTGCACTTCACCTGGCTACAAATCGATTCGAGTACGCACCAAAGAAGGCGTATACCAATTGGATAGTATGTACCTGAAGCTTGGGCACAAACTCAACCTGATCGTTGACGCCCTTAATTTCAAAAATTCTGAGGCAGCTAAGCAAATCACCTTTTCCCCAATGCCAGATACCTTGGTCGATGCAGAAAAACAATTGTTAGCCAAAAGTATGTTGCTGATGTCCGACCTTGGTGGCGAGTATGCCTGGGACAATTTTGGGCATTCCTACTACCAACGGTTCAATACAGGCTTCCTTGGCCCGTTTATCCCGGGAAGTACCATCCAGTATATCCAGCGTTTCTATCGCAAGCAGGTTTTTGAATTCCCAATCGTGGATCAGAAAGTCAGTGGTTTAAAAATGGTACAGGCATCCCATTTTGATCACAAAAATGTTTGCCCGGAATGGGCACCTAGTTTTTTTGACTCCTATTCCATTCCATTGGTTGATCGGACGGTGCAGGAAGCCTATAACCTTAGCGGGTTTCGCATTGAGCAGCCAGGCAAACAAGAAGGAATTGAGGATTTTTGTTTGCAAATTGGGGTGGATGGAGTCTTGAGAGGGCGAGTTGTAGATGAAACTCTATCCCCTTTGATCGGAACCAACATATTAGTCAAACAGACCACACTGGGGTGCGTCAGCGATTATGATGGGAGCTTTACGTTGAACATGTCAGGTTTGTCAAACCACCAGATCATCATCAGCTATACTGGGTATCAAACCCGTGAATTTAAGACTTGCCAGACTGAAATACCCCTATCTGGAGATATAGTTTTGTATGAGAGTACTGATCTTTTGTCGGAGGTTGTTGTAGTTGGTTATGGAGTTCAAAAGAGGTCAGAAAGCGTTGCATCTATATTTACTATTTCCAGTCAATCAATAGGCCGACAAAAATCATCCAATCACAGCAAGCCAGCCAAGCCGAAGCCTGAAAAAACAAAACCCTCCTTTGAGGCGAGCGAGCTATTTAGTCCGACTATCAATGGCATCCGCACTCATTTCAGCGATTATGCTTTTTGGCAACCCAATCTTCTTACCGACTCTGAAGGGAAAGCCCAATTCAGCGTCAAATTCCCGGACAACATCACCTCCTGGCAAAGTTTTGCCATTGGTGTGGATCAAGATGGAGAAATGGGTTTGGGCTTAAAAAACATCGCTGCATTCAAACCCCTGCAAGCCCAATTGTACACCCCCCGTTTTCTGGTTGCGGGTGATCAGGTGCAAGTCAATGCCAAAGTAACAAATCTGGTCAGCAGCCCCACCTTGATCCATACCCATTTCAAACAAAACGGCCAAAACCTGCAAGATTCGAATTGGATTGCCCCGGCTTTTACCAACCTCACCCAAATGATCACTGCGCCAACTAAAACGGATAGCATGGCCCTGGAATTTGGCTTACAAACTGGTCAATACATCGATGGGGAAGCCCGTGATTTGCCCATCATTCCCCTTGGCCGGATGAAACCATACGGGCAATTCATCGAAATTACCCAGGATACCATGATTATTTTACCCTTCACGGCAGGCACCCCTGCTGCTACCTTGACCCTCGAACCCGGAGGAGCCTTAAAACTGATGCTGGATGACATCAAATATTTAAAAGAGTACCGTTTTGGCTGCAATGAACAGACCTCTAGTAAACTGACAGCTCTTTTATTGGAAAAATCACTTCGTGGGATGTTGGGCGAGCCCTTTACAGGCGAGCAAGAAATTTATGAAGGCATCGCCATTTTGGAGGGACGCCAGCAAGCTGAGGGCGGCTGGTGTTGGTGGATAACTGGACAACAACGATATTGGACTACAAACTATGTTTTAAAAACATTGTTGCGCGCTGCCCAGGCTGGTTACCCCGTAAAAGTGCTGAAAAAAGGCCTGGAGTTTTTGCAAGAACAATTGCCACAAATGAATGAAGAAGATTATTTGATCTCCCTGGAGACCTTGACCAAGGCGGGTATAAATGTTGACCTGACCCGACTCCAACAAGAACCGGAGGCTATAGCAGAACAGGATTTATTGTACAAAAAACTCTTGCGGCAATACTTGCTACAAGCCCATAACCTACCTTATTCTCTGGATACTTTGTACAAATACCAACGTTTTGAGGCCAATCGACCCGGCACTTATTGGGATGGAAGGGAGGTCTTTGGGTTTGCTGGCTATCGGGTAGCCGATTGTAGTACTCAAAATACTTTAATCGCTTATTCAATTTTTAAAAAGGCAGGCAAGGAAGATGAACTCAAAAAAATCCGCAGTTATTTTCTCAACAACCGAGGCTTTTTCGAAGGCAATTACCGCTACGGTGGTCGCTGGAACAACACCATGGAGGTTGCCAAAATTCTGGAAGCCATTTTACCCGATTTGATTGAAGCGGATAAAGAAGAGGATAGGGGCAATAAGAAGCTTGAGAAAAAAATGGCCGCTTCACATCGCTTATTGGCTCTTGAACAAACGCCCATTACGCTCAAGCTTCAGCAACAGGATACCTTCTTCATTAAACTGGGTATGAAAACCAATTCTGCATATCTGACTTATATTCAATACACGAATTTAGGGGATTCAGTGCAAAAGACGAGCAGCTCCAATTTTGTGGTGCAATCTCAATTTTTGAAAAACCAGGAGCAAACTTCAGTTTTGCAACTCAATGACCCTGTTAACTTCCGGGTTGATGTTCTAGTCAAACAAAGATCCCGGCATGTGATGATTGAAATACCAATTCCAGCGGGTTGTACTTATTTTAACAAAGATGAAACCCGTAACCCTTTTGAAGTCAACCGCGAATACCATGCGGACCGGGTGCTTATTTTTTGCGATGAATTACCCGCATGGAACCATGAGTTCAGGGTGCAATTGATACCTCAATTCGCTGGAAAATTTACCCTCAATCCTGTTTGGGTAGAAGACATGTATCATCCTTTGGACAATGGGACGAATACAATTAGAAAGGTGCAGATTCGGCAGTAAGACATTACAAATGATGATGTCAATACCAAAGCGACAAAATAGCAACGCGGATGACACGGATAACGCGGATTAACACGGATTTTTATCCCGCATTCGGCGTGATGAAAAAAATAGCCACTAAAGTACAAAGCCACCAAGAAATCATTTTCAATTCAACGGACTTTGTGCCTTCGTTCCTTCGTGGCTAAAAAACTTTGCCGCAGGCAAAGCAAAATCCGTTTTGATCCGCTTTATCCGTGTCATCCGTGTTGCTATTATTGTCGCTTTGGTAAATATAAAATCGCGAAGCGTTCAAATATCCCTACCCCCTTTCCGTCTTCTCCTTCAAACGTTCATACGGCAACCAATCCATTGTCCCTTTCCAGTCCAGCCATTCCAGGCCATTGAAGCGTTTTTTGTAATCGTAAAACGAAGACTCGTGGTGGGCGAAGCCCGGATAATAAAAGGCCTTACCCAATTGTCGGCAACTGTAAATCTCCAACAGCATTGTGTACACCCCCAGACTGTATGCCCCGTAATCCGGATGAAACATGGCGTAAATGCTCGACATAGACTTGGGGGTATGGTCAATCAAACTGGTTGCAATCAGCTTTTCACCATCATAAACATCCAGGATCAAGCCCCGCGTGGGCAAACTTTCGTGGGTGGTGCTGATGAAGTCGAAAATGCTATCGGGCACATTGCGCTCAAAACGTTCACGGTGCAGGAGGAATAGCTCGTGGTGGGCATCCGTGGGGCGCCCGGCAATCAGGTTCCAGTGGAAGTTTTCGTTTTTGCGCCAGATTTTGGACTGGCTTTTGGTCAGGGTGAAGTTGTTGACCGGAATCCGCAGGGGGAGTACTTGCAGCGGCCCAGCTCCGGTCGTAATGTCTTCGTGGGTATCGTAGGAGTAGCGGTAAAAGATGTTGCCTGCCCGCCGCCAGCCATTTTCAAACATCAAATCCAGTTCTTCATCCCCAATGCTCAGTAGCCAGGCATGCTGATGGTGAATCACCTGCCCGTTGAGCTCCAGTTGATTTTCTTCCGAAAAAAGATATGAATCGGGGTATAAGATCATGTTGCAAGTAATCTGACTTTTCTCGCAACAATTCTACTGATTTTCCCGAACAATTAAAACAGGAATTTTTACGCGGTGTCGCACGCTGTCCACCGTGGTGCCAAAAATTAGATCTTTGAAGAAGGTATGTCCATGGGCGCCCATTACCAACCATTCTGCACCAAATTCATGGACCAATTTGGGGATTTTGCGTTTTGGGTTGCCGAAGCCAATTTTCATTTCTACCTGATAACCTTGTACTTGCAATTGCTGAACGTAAGCTGCCAGGGCTCGTTCATCTTCACTCGATTCATGATCGGCAATTTCCGGGCCGTAAACCATCGCTCCAGCGGTTTCCACTACATGGATCAGGCAGTAATTGGCTTTTTGTCCCCCTTGCGCCAAAGCACTGCGGATGGCCAGCGAATCAATGGCTGAAAAATCAATACACACTGCAATACGCCCGGGGTTTGCCTGAGGGGCCAGATCCAGTTGCATGGCCGTTCCATGGGGGAGTTTTGCACCTCGGGCGATTTCCCGATTTTGAATCCAGGGTTTGAAAGTAATGTAAAACAATAGGGCCAGGACGGCGGCACAGATGGGCAATACCGTAATTTGGATGACCCAGGGATTTGCCGCGCTACTCAACCAACCCACAATTTCCTGATAAACCAATTTTACATTAAGGCTCACAATAATGATGGCAATAACCCAGGCAGCAATTTTCACCCAGGGTTTGTTGACATAAATCCCCATTTTTTGTTTGTCACTGGTAAAATGGATCAGCGGAATGATGGCAAAACCCAATTGTAGGCTCAGAATTACCTGGCTAAAAACCAATAAGGAAGTGGTTTGGCTTTCCCCATAAATCAAAATCACAATATAAGCCGGGATAATGGCGATCAGGCGGGTGATCAAACGCCGGAGCCAGGGGGCGATGCGCAGGTTGAGGTAACCTTCCATTACAATTTGCCCAGCCAGGGTGCCAGTGATGGTTGAACTTTGGCCTGCTGCGATCAGTGCAATGCCAAAGAGCATGGGTGCAAGGTTTGTGCCGAGCAAGGGTGCCAATAATTTATGCGCGTCCTGAATGTCGGCCACTTCAAAATATCCCGCTTTGAAAAAAGTAGACGCAGCCAAAACCAGGATGGCCGAGTTGACAAAAAAAGCGGCGTTTAGGGCGATGGCTGAATCGATAAAGTTGTAGCGGATGGCGGTCCAAATGCCCTTTTCGCTAGCTTCAATTCGCCGGGTTTGTACCAACGAAGAATGCAGATACAAATTGTGGGGCATTACCGTGGCTCCAATGATGCCAATGGCAATGTAGAGGGCATCGTCGGTAAGCATAGTGGGAATAAATCCTTTGGCCAATTCACCCATAGCGGGTTTGGCAATGATCATTTCGATCAAAAAAGCACCCCCAATGATGCTGACCAAGGCGAGGATAAATGCCTCGATTTTGCGCATGCCATAGCTTTGCAACAGCAAGAGGAGCAAAGTATCCAGGACAGTCAGACTAACGCCCCAAATTAAAGGTAGGCCAAACAACAAATTCAGGCCGATGGCCATCCCTAATACTTCAGCCAGGTCGCATGCGGCAATGGCTACTTCGGCCAGAATCCATAACGCATAATTGACCAACTTTGGGTAAGTGCTGCGCGAAGCTTGTGCCAAATCCAATTGGCGGACTACCCCCAGTCTTGCACTCAAACTTTGCAAAAGCAGGGCCATCAAATTAGACATGAGCAGCACCCAAATGAGTTGATATCCAAATTTACTGCCCCCGGCAATGTCAGTGGCCCAATTGCCCGGGTCCATGTACCCTACACTGACCAGGTAGGCTGGGCCCATGAAGGCCAGTAGTTTTTTCCAACCATTTTTTTGGCTGGTTTCTACGGAACCATGTACTTCACTCAAAGATTTGTTGCTCATATTGCTTCCCTTTCACATCCAATGGCTTCTTAATTTTCTAAAAATATGAATTTAGACTGGCTTAAAAAAATATTTAGATGATATT
The DNA here is from genome assembly GCF_965225875.1 of Haliscomenobacter sp. Lineage (GTDB taxonomy): Bacteria > Bacteroidota > Bacteroidia > Chitinophagales > Saprospiraceae > Haliscomenobacter. Next base: position 470,774 of record NZ_CBDDBS010000003.1, read on the forward strand.
TTTAAGAGCCAGCCTAAATCAAAGCCTGAATAAGGAAAGTATTTGAGCCTTATTGCGCGGGGAACCGATACCTGGTCTTCGTGCTATACGTTTGTCCCGGATTCAAAGTAGTACTTGGAAACTTGGGTTGGTTCGGACTGTCGGGGAAATGCTGGGTTTCCAGGCACAATGCAGAGCGGAACACATAGGCCTGGCCGCTTTTCCCAACCTGAGAACCAGTCAAGAAGTTGCCACTATAAAATTGAATGCCTGGTTCAGCCGTCAATACTTCCATTTTGATTCCGGTACTGGGACTAAGTACCGTAGCAATGAGAGGCAACTCACCCGCAGCCACTTTTTCAGGCACCAACACGAAATTATGGTCGTACCCCTTACCGTACTTGATTTGGATGTGATCTGCATTTACCCGATCACCAATGGCAGTGGGTTTGCGGAAATCAAAGGGTGTGCCTTCTACTGAAGCCAGCTCACCTGTAGGGATTAAGGTAGAATCTACAGGAGTGTATTTGGAGGCAAAAATCTGCAAAAGGTGGTCGTTGATGCTGGTATCACGCTCGCCATCCAGGTTCCAGTAGTTGTGGTTGGTGAGGTTGAGCACGGTGGGTTTATCGGTAGTGGCACTGTACTCAATTTCTACGCCGCGATCAGCAGTCAGGCGATAGATTACTTTTACTTGCAAATTGCCAGGGTAACCTTCTTCCATGTCTTTGGACAGGTAGCTGAATTCTACGCTGCTGCTGTCGATTTGTTTGGCATCCCATACCTTTTTGCAAAAGCCTTCGGGCCCGCCGTGTAGGTGATTGGCGCCGTTGTTGGTGGCCAGGGTGTAGGTTTTGCCATTGAGGGTGAATTTCCCCTTGGCAATCCTGTTCCCATAACGACCCACTACGCAGCCAAAGTAAGATTCCGTCTTGAGGTAATCGTCGATGTTGTTGTACCCGGTCAAGACATCGATGTCCCGGCCATCCTTGTCCGGCACCAAAAGGCCAACCATACGTGCTCCGTAATTGGTGATGGCTGCCTGAATCGGGCCATTTTTCAGGATGAACAATTCGATTTTTTTACCCTGGTGGGTTTTGTCGAAGTTTTTTGGATCGGGTAGGCGGTAGGCCATTTCCTTCTTTGTTTCCATTTCGGCACTTTCTTTTTCTTTTGTTTTAGGCTTACAACTCAAGGCAATTAGGCTCAAAAGCGCGAATCCGATGAGTGCTTTTTGTTTGTTTTTCATTTGCTTGCGATTATCAATGGTTAAAAAAATGACATGCTTGTACAATTACTTCCATAAAGCAGGGAAGGTATTGTATTTTTCCGAACGCTTAGGGGCGATAAAAAAATAAATTTGTTCATTTTGCCAAAGGATTAGATGAGTAAAGGTTTCACTTCAAGCGTCTTATCTAATCCTTTGGCTTAAGTAAAATGAACATTTATTTTGACCCACCAATAAAACAGTTTACTGCATGTCCGAAAGAATTTCCATCCCTGCAAAAGGCCGCGATAAAGATACCATTCTTGATGAATTGTCAAAGTTACATTTAAAGGACATTTCCTGGAAAGCAGGCCGTGCCTGGAGTATGGTGTACTATGTTGATGATGCCCACCAAGAGCTCCTGACCCAGGCCTACAGTAGTTTTTTTTCCGAAAACTACCTCAATCCTTTTGCTTTTCAAAGTTTGAAAAAAATGGAACTGGAGGTCATTCAAATGACGGCCAGTTTGTTGAACGGTGATGAAAACGTGACAGGCACCATGACTTCGGGGGGGACCGAGAGCATTTTTCTCGCGGTGTACACCTATCGCGAGCGAGCCCGCAAGTTGTTTCCCAAAATTACCGAGCCGGAAATTGTCGCTTCGAATAGCATTCACCCCGCTTTTGAAAAAGCCGCCCATATCCTGAACATCAAAGTCAAAAAAGCCCCGATTGATGCCGAAATGCGAGCCCAGCCGCAGGAATTGGCCAAGCTGATTACCCGCAACACCATCCTCATTGCCGCTTCTGCGCCTACCTATCCCCATGGCGCACTGGACCCTATTGCGGCGATTGCCGCTCTTGCCCTGGAGAAAAAACTGCCGTTCCACGTTGATTGTTGCATCGGAGGGTTTTTATTGCCCTGGGTAGAAAAACTGGGCTACCCAGTTGATCCCTTCGATTTCAGGGTGCCAGGAGTTACCTCCATTTCTGCCGATGCCCACAAGTTTGGTTATGGGGCCAAGGGTGCTTCGGTGCTCTTGTACCGCAACATGAATTACCTGAAATACCAGTTTTACATCGCTACCGATTGGCCCGGTGGGATTTATGCCTCGCCCACTTTAATGGGGTCTCGTCCCGGAGGCGCTATTGCAGCTACCTGGTCGGCTATGCAGGCTTTGGGACAAGATGGTTATTTGCAGATTACTCAAGAAATCATGCAAGCTACTAACCAAATCAAAAAAGCTTTGGCAGAAATTCCAGAAATCAGTATTTTGGGCATTCCGGTGATGAACATCATCGCCTACACAACTCGTGGAAACCAGCCTGATATCTTTGTAGTGGCTGATCAACTGGAACAAAAAGGATGGATGTTGGACCGCCAACAATTGCCCAATTCCATTCACCTGACCGTAATGCGCCAGAACATTCCAGTGATTGACACCTACATTGAAGACCTCAAAGCCTCAATTCTCTTTGCAAAAAACAACCCTGGCGAAACCGCCAAAGGTAATGCTGCTTTATACGGCTTAATGGCGCGAATTCCTTTTCGGGGTATGGTTGAACAAAATGTGCGCAAGATTTTTGAAGACTTGTACGATTTTTCCAAAACCAGCCTCGTCGAAGAAACGGGAACAACTTCCACTTTGCCGGAACCACCCTTGTGGATGGGGCTATTGAATCGTTTCTTGCTGTGGTGGGGGCGATTGAGGAGGAAAAAATAGAAGATTGATACCGATTTTGTACGTTAACCCATAAACCTAAAAGACCATGTTCAGACCCCTTTTGCTAACAATCATGATCCTTTCGTTGGCTCAACAAGCACAAGCTGCTGACTATTATTGGGTTGGCGGCAGCGGCGACTGGTCAGACATCAGCCATTGGGCCACCACCAGTGGCGGTGCAACCCGTCACAATGTAGTACCAACGCCCAACGATCGGGTGTTTTTTGATGCCAATTCTTTTACTGCTCCCAACCAATTGGTCAACGCCAACAACCAGTCGATTTTTTGCATGGACATGAACTGGGAAGCGGTGACCAATAATCCCACTTTTTCTGCTCCTGCTGGGTATGTGCTCAATGTTTACGGCTCACTGAGACTGAGCGCAAATATGGTTTTTTCGTTTCGGGGCTCGGTCAATTTTTTGGCGAATACAACGGGGCAAACCATCCTTTTAGCGGGGCACCGCATCCGGCAACTGGTTACCTTTAATGGACCAGGCGGAGGCTGGACTTTACAATCGCCTTTACAAACGGATTCCACCCTACTCATAAATGCGGGGAATTTGAATACTGGAAATCAGGCAATTACCTGCAAACGTTGGTTTGTCAATCCAGGCTCAGCAGTAGCTCTTGATCTGGGCAGTAGTCGCATTACGGTCACAGGCTCTTTTTATACCTCCCGTATTCTATACCAGTACGATTCTGCAGTGGTCGAGTTCAAGCGTGGCAATTTGAGTGTGGTGCCCGGAACTTCGGTTTTTGAACTAAATTCAAGTAAACCCTTACTGCGGGTCACTGGCGTTGGAAACCTGAACTTGGGAACTGTACTGTTTTCCAATACGCTTGGAAAAGGTCGATTGATCAGCGAAACCGGAGGTGCCATCAATTTGGTGACCCTGGAAATGCGTACAGATAGTGATGTAGAAGGTTCGGTCAATTTTGACAACCTCATTCTGGGGCCAGGAAAAAACTTCAAGTTTCAGGCTGGATTCACTTATCGGTTAAAGAAGTTGACCGCCCTGGGGCAATGTATTTCACCAATCCAGATTTTTAGTAGTGTTTCAGGTACACAGTTCACTTTTGAAGCAACTGCCGACTCGATTACGGGAGATTTTGTTTCGCTGAAAGATGTAAAAGCATCTGGTGGGGCCCGCTTTGTGGTGCGCAACGCCGCCGATCTGGGCAACAATAGCGGATGGACCATCGTAGCAAAATCTAACAATAACCTTTTTTGGGTAGGTGGCAACGGCAATTGGAGTGATCCCAATCATTGGTCGTTCACCAGTGGAGGCACTGGTGGCGCTTGTGTTCCTACTGCCGGAGATAATGTGTTTTTTGATGCCAACTCAGGTAATGCCGTTACGGTCAATATCGACATCGAAAATGCCTATTGCCGCAACATGAGTTGGACGGGGGCTGCTGGAGCTCCGACCTTGAATGGCTCCGGGGAAAAAAGTTTGCACATATTTGGTTCCCTTACTTTTGTTCCAGGCTTGCGCCAACAATTTGAAGGTGACGTTTATTTTGAAGGCGACAATACATCCAATGTAATTACCTCGGCAGGAAAAACTTTCCGCAAAAAGCTGATTATGGATGGTACCGGAAACTGGAGTCTGGCGGATAGTTTGTCAACTTTGCTGGATTTTGTTTTCATCCAAGGCAATTTTAATACCAACAACCAACTGCTTTTTACTCGCAGTGTATTGTCACAAAACCCGCGCAACCGTACCCTTACCCTGGGGCGTAGCCATTGGGTATTGCGGCGAGTGGATTTACAAAATTACAATACGCTGGTTTGGGAAATCAATCCCCAGAGTATGGTGCTGGACGCAGGCACATCAACCATAGAATTCAGGAACTGGGTTGGGGTATTACAAACCTCTTTTTCTGGCCAGGGCCCAAGCTTAAATTACAATCAAGTTTGGTTTTTAGGCGGTGACGGCTCGATGTATACCTACAACCGCAATCGCCAAAAAGCAGATTCGATTCGTTGCAGTACCTCCTTCAATTTGTATGGACGGAACACCATGGAGGTTTTGGAAATGCTCCGAACCAGTAATGTAATTCAGCCCTCACTAAGCGATACCACTACGATCAACGAAATCCTGGTACCGGATTTGTGTACGGGTATGATTGAGTTACGCTCTTCCAGTCCCGATCAAAAAACCTATCTGGAAAGCACCCGCGCCTTGGTTACCAGGCGTTTGATGATCAAAGACATTGTCCACATTGGAGTAGGGCCTGCGGTGGCCAACAATTCCATCGACCTGGGCAACAATCAGGATTGGACCATCAACGAGATTGCGGGCCGGAATTTGTATTGGGTCGGCAAAGGAGGAAATGGAGATTGGTTCGATCCAGTCAACTGGTCTTTGACGAGTGGTGGTCCGGGTGGTGAATGTATCCCCACGGCCAAAGACAACGTATTTTTTGATGCCAACTCCTTCAATGGTCCCAATCAAAGGGTCAATAATTACGGTTTACACGCCTATTGCCGCAATATGAGCTGGGTAGGGGTGACGAACGACCCCGTTTTTTACATGTGGATTTTGAACGCTTTTGGCTCGGTTGATTTACCCAAACCTCAAATTGGAGCGTATTGTACCAATTTAATTTTGCGTTCAAATGATAAAGACCTGAAATTACAGACCCTAGGTTTTCAAATAGGTAGCCTCCAAATCTCGGGCCGTGGCTCCTGGACATTGCAAGACACACTTGAAGCCTATAGTATCATCCATTCCGAAGGTGAATTCAACTCAAACGGAAAACCTGTCAACATTAACTTTTATACATCCGCAGGGTTTTCCAGCAATAAACCCATTCTGAAAATGGGCAGCAGCCATTGGCGCATCAACAACAACGGTGCTGATTTTAATTACACAGCTTCTTTCTGGAGTAATCTCACCCTCGATGCAGGGACTTCCCTGCTGGAATTTACCAATACTAGTCCTTTTGTATACATTTTTAATGACCATACTTTTTACAACGTATTGTTCTCAAACCCACAGGGGACTTCCACCTTGCGCACAGAAGCCGATTTTAACCGGAGTGGTCGTGCACCCTACATAGCGAAGTTCAACCGATTGGAATTCCGCAACAATGGCATTTTGTATGGGAAAAATGTGATCGATTCACTGATTTTTTCTGCCGGAAAATCCTATCAGCTTGATGCCACGCAACCCCAAACGGTCAACGAATATTTCCAGGTTATCGGCAACAACTGTAACCCCATTGAATTGCTCTCTACTGCTCAGGGTACCAAGGCTGATGTTATTATGAATGGGGGCAAAGTCCTGGCGGATTTTGTACAAATGCGGGACCAACGTGGAGTCGGCTCTACCCAATTTTTGGCGGGAGCCAACAGTACCAACATCAACAATAGCAACCAAAACTGGATTTTTGATACACCCGTCGATTATGTAGATGAGGGAATTTTGGGTAAGGATGCGGTCTTGTGCAAAAACAATAGTTTACTGCTCGATGCCAACACCTTCAGCGCAGGAGAATCCTACCGCTGGAACGATGGCAGCACCAAGGCTACTTTCAATGTGACTCGTGCGGGAACTTATTTTGTCGCCGTTACCTACAATGACGGTTGCATCCTTCGGGATACCGTACGGGTGTTGCCAGCTACAGATTTTACGCCCAATTTAACGAATGATACTACCTTGTGTGCCAATCAAGGTTTGGTTTTAAACGCCGATCTGAATCTGGTCGGAGCAACTTATCGCTGGCAGGATGGCTCTACGGCGACCAGTATCGACGCCAGCAAAGCTGGAAAATACAAAGTAACCATCGAATTGTCGGGCTGTACTGCTTCAGATTCTATTCAGGTTCGAGTCATCAGCCCTGCCGCCATCAATTTGGGCCGCGATACCAGCATTTGTGATGGGCAATCTTTGCTGCTGGATGCCTCCAAGACAGGCGGAACAAGCTACTTGTGGAGCGACAGTACCACTGGCCCAACGCTCCGAGTTACAACTGCCGGACTGGTTTGGGTGGAAGTCAATGATGGCCAGTGCACCGCCCGCGACTCCATCAACATCAGTGTCTTGCCTGCTTTAGGTCTGAGTTTGGGGCGCGATACCTCTTTTTGTGAAGGCGGGAGTTTTACCCTGCGTTCCAATCTGGGCAATTTAACTTACCGTTGGCAGGATGGAAGCAGTAATCCTTCGTTTCGGGCAAGTACCGCTGGCGTATATTGGCTGGAAGCAACGGGGAATGGTTGTACCGAGCGAGACAGTGTCAATCTGCGGATGCAAGCCCTGCCCCGTTTTGAACTTGGTCCAGATACCAGCTTGTGCGATGGGACTAATTTCAACTTGCGCGCAACGGTCAGTACCCCAGGAAATACCACTTACCGCTGGTCCAATGGCAGTACAAATGCCAACATCAGCGTCCAATCGAGCGGTTTATACGCCGTAACCGCCACCTTGAATGGCTGTACTTTCAATGACCAAAGGCGTTTTACCTTTAACCCCGGGCCTGCCTTTGAGTTAGGGGCAAATTTGGGATTCTGTGAGGGTGAATCCTACGGCCCTAGTGTAGCCATCAATGGGGGAACTTACCGATGGAATACTGGTGCTACAACTCCCCGTATTACCATTAGACAAACAGGTTTATACTACGTAGATGTAACCTTGAACGGCTGTACCAAACGTGACTCGGTAACTTACACTTTTGCCCCAAAGCCAGAATTCAGCTTAGGCCGTGATACGACGCTCTGCGCCGGAGAAAACATCAATTTGAATGCGACCACCACCAATGCGACTTACCGCTGGAACAATGGCAACACCACCGCCACCCGAACCTTGACCCAATCAGAAATCGTCTGGGCAGATGTCACAGTAAATGGTTGCCGTAAGCGCGACAGCATTCGGGTGCAATTCATCAATTTACCCAGAGGTTTGTTAGGTCGGGATACAACTTTGTGTGAGGGCTTGACCAAGACCTACCAATTCAATGTTCCAGGTGCTACTTTGCTCTGGCAAGACAATTCCAGTGCCAATCCATATGTAGTTTCTACGGCGGGTTTGTACATTTTGCGAGCCAGTTCAGGGCGTTGTAGTGTCAGTGACTCGGTGCAAATAGGCTACAAACCTTATCCTAAATTTACTTTGGGGCCGGATACCATTTTGTGCAACAATGAAACCCTGAATTTAAATCCTACTGTTGCCGGTGGAGTATACCGCTGGAACGATGGCCAGGCTACCGCTGCAAAAATGCTAAGTCAAACTGGGACCTATTGGCTGGAAATTGACCTCAATGCCTGTGTGCGTCGAGATAGTGTGAAGATCGTAGCCGTGAATTTGCCCCAAAGTTTATTGAGGCCGGATACCGCCCTTTGTGAGGGTAGTACACTTCGACTCAGCGTACAGGTGCCCAATACCACTACTCAATGGCAGGATGGCTCCAGCAATCCGGTTTTTGTGGTGAACCAGGCTGGCTTGTATTGGGCGCAGGTTGCAGCTGGGCGTTGCCGGGCGAGGGATTCGATCAGGGTTACCTACAATCCTCTGCCTCGCTTTAACCTGGGCAAGGATACCGTGCTTTGTACGGGAGAAACCCTGGCCCTGGGTGCTTTGACTGGCTTTGATCAGGTGCGCTGGAGCACCGGCGCGTCCACACCAGGAATAAACGTCACCAGTGCCGGGACTTATTGGGCCGAGGCAACCCAGAAAAATTGCAGATTTAGGGATAGCCTCAAAGTCACTTTAAACGCTGTTCCAAGCGTGAACCTTGGCCCGGACACCCTCATTTGTGATGACAAACCATTTGTACTACAAGCCAATGGCAGCGGCAATGCCCAATTGTTGTGGTCGGATGGCAGTACGGGGAAATCCCTGGCGGCTACCCTCGCTGGAACCTATTGGGTGCGGGCGTCTAATGGACGTTGTGTAGATACGGACTCGATGACTTTAAGCTTGCGGGAATGCGTGGTGTTTAAAACCTTTACCCCCAATGCCTTTTCTCCGGATGGCAACAGCACCAACGAATCCTTCCGGCCTTACCTCAATGAAAATGTACGGGTAACGGCCTATGAAATCCAGGTATTTGACCGTTGGGGCAGCCAGGCTTTCCGTTCTACCGATATCAACACCGGCTGGGATGGGTTCATTCGGGGCCAAAAAGCTCCGCAGGGCGTTTACATTTATTGGTTCCGAATCGAATATGTAGATGACAAAGGGCCGGGTAATGCCCTGGTTAGGGGGGAGGTGACGCTATTGCGCTAGTTCAAGAAGCTGTTTGAGTCCACGATACAAACTCAAACAGCTTCAAAATTTATTTTATGGATAAGGATTATCTCGAAAGTGTCAAAAAACAGTTTGCCTATTATAAAATGTTAGGCGACAAAACTATTGCTCAACTCAGCGATGAACAATTGTTCTGGCAGTACAACTCCGAGAGCAACAGCATTGCCACCATCGTCAAACACCTTTGGGGCAATATGCTCTCGCGTTGGACAGATTTTTTAAACAGCGACGGGGAAAAAGAATGGCGGGATCGCGATGCCGAGTTTGAAAACGACATCACCTCCCGTGAGGAGTTGCTGGAAAAATGGAACGCTGGCTGGCAATGCCTTTTTGAAGCTCTAAATCCACTTGAATCAGCCGACTTAGAGCGGATCATTTACATCCGCAACCAGGGGCATACCGTGATGGAAGCCATCAACCGGCAATTGGCACATTATCCTTACCATGTAGGCCAAATGGTGTTTATTGGAAAAATGTGTTGTGATGTAAACTGGAGTTCTTTGTCGATTCCAAGAGGGAATTCCCAGGCATTTAATGCCGATAAGTTTAAGCAGGAAAAACGCCGGGCGCACTTTACGGATGAGTTTTTGGAAGGGAAAGAGGAGTAACGACTTAAGGTAGGTCGAATTGGTGATTCAGGAACTTCTAGAGCAGGTGAACCGTTATGTTGTTCCCAACAAAAAAAATTAACCATGTCATCTACACCCATTGCCTACCACACCTACCAGGCTCTAGCTGAAGCCTATTCCGAGATTGCCCCCGACAAAGAATACAACGCCTACTACGACCGCCCGGCCATGATGTCATTGTTGGATGAAGACCTTACAGGGCAATACATCCTTGACGCAGGCTGTGGCCCCGGCATTTACAGCGAAATTTTGTTGAAAAATGGGGCCGAAGTAACCGGAATCGACATCAGCGAAAACATGATCCAATACGCCCGAACCCGCAATGGGGACCAGGGCCGTTTCCTCGTGGGCAACATGGAACAGCCTTTGAGTATGTTTAAAGACCAGCAATTTGATGGAGTATTGAGTGCTTTAGCTATTTCCTACATAAAAGACATCTCCAGCCTTTTTGGCGAATTCCAGCGCATTTTAAAACCAGGAGCCTGGTTTTGCTTTTCTACCGAGCACCCTTTCTTTTCTTACGGCTACTTCAAACTGGACAATTATTTTGAAACCCAGGCAGTTTCTTGCCAATGGAAAGGTTTTACCAATGAGCCCATCACCATGAACAGTTATTACCACAGCCTCAGTTGCATCACTGATGCTTTGCTGAACAATGGTTTTGTGATTGAGCGGATTTTGGAGGCAAAACCTGTGGCCGAATTTGAGCAAAAGCATCCCCGTGCCTACGCGGAGCGGCAAAAATTTCCGTCGTTTATCCATTTCCGGTCCAGGAAAGCCTGAATCCCAAATAAAGTTCCAATCTTTATCCTGTACAAGTAAGCTAAGCTTCTGTCCATAAAGCCTAACACCACATCAGCATGCAAACGGATAAAGCAACTAAAGGCGCCTGGTATGCGCTGGGAATTCTATTTGGCATCAACCTGATGAACTTTTACGATCGGCAGATCATGGGTGCGCTCGCCGAGTTGATCAGGAAAGAATGGGCGCTGAATGATGCGCTATTGGGCACTTTGGGCACTGCCTTTATCCTGATGTATGCCGCAGTTGGTTTGCCATTGGGTCGTTTAGCCGATACCTGGAGCCGTCGCAAAATTCTAGCTGGAGGGGTCAGTATTTGGAGTGTTCTTACCGCCGTATCCGGCTTGGCACCCAGTTTTGGCTGGATGTTTGTGAGCCGATTGGGCGTGGGAGTAGGGGAGGCCAGTTGTGCACCTGCCGCCAATTCCCTGATTGGTGATTTGTTTCCGCCGCGTCGCCGAGCGCTGGCACTGTCGATTTTTATGCTAGGGCTGCCACTTGGAACCTTTTTATGTTATCGTTTGAGTGGTTTGATTGCTTCGGCTTATACCTGGCGGCACGCTTTTTATTTTGCCTGTATTCCCGGCTTGATCCTTGGTTTGCTAGCACTCAAACTGCCAGAACCGGTACGTGGTGCCACTGAGGAAAAGCCCTTGCAAGTTTCGCCAAACCAGCGTTCACCCTTTTGGCAAGTACTTGCCATTCCTACCATTTTATGGATTATCGTTTCCGGTGCTTTGCACAATTTCAATATGTATGCGGTCAATTCTTTTTTGCCCGCTTTCCTGATGCGTACTCATTTGATGAGTTTAAAAGAAGCGGCAAATATTTCTTCAATTGTTTTGGGAGCAGTGGGCATCCTCGGCCTCATCGGTGGAGGTTGGATTGCCGATCGTTGGAGCCGCCGCAGGAAGGATGCCAAATTGTTGCTTTCTGCCCTTTGTTGTGGATTGGCTGCGCCTTGTATTTTCCTGGCCTTGAATCAGCCGCCAGGCGCCACTTTGTTGTTTATGCTGCTGATGGGCACGGGCATCATGCTGATGTTTGTGTATTACTCCGGGGTTTATGCTTCAATTCAGGAGGTGATTCCAGCCAATTTGCGGGGCACTGCAATGGCTTTGTATTTTTTCGCGATGTATTTGCTAGGAGCGAGTTTTGGCCCGGTCATCACGGGTCTACTGAGTGATCATTTTGCGCGGCGGGCCATGCAGGCTGCGGGTGCTGTAGAGATGTCGGAGCAGTTCAAGGCGATCGGTTTGCATCATGCGATGTACATTATTCCAATTTTGGGGGTGGCACTGGCAGTGGTGTTGTTTGCTGCGTCCCGCACGGTGAAGAAAGACATTGAAAAAATGCAGCTGAATTAAGCCGACAATGAAGCCTTTACGGCCTTGGAGTGCAAAAAATAATCAAGACCTTGTGTCCAATTCCAATCGACTCGTTTGTCATCATGGTATACAACAATTTTGTAACCATTCAATTCAACAACGATGCAAGAATTTATGCTGATTTTTAGACACGAAGATGGGGGAAAGTTGGCTTCACCCGAACAAATGCAGGTTTGGATGCAAATGACCATGGACTGGATCGGTGGAATTGCTGCTCAAAACAAACTGGTTAGCACGGGCAGTGGCCTGGCTTTTGATGACAGCAGGGTAGTTGGGCACAATAATGTAGTCACGAATGGCCCTTTTGGAGACATCAAGGAAACCATTGGCGGCTTCATCATTGTTCGGGCTGAGTCTGCGGATGAGGCAGCTGAATTCGCCAAAGGTAGCCCGGTTTTGCTTGGTGATGGTAATACCGTGGAGGTGCGGAAGTTGGCAAAATCGGTGGAGTTATAAGTTTTTTTTTGAACCACCTAAGGCACCTTAGATCACCTTAGGCCGTATCCTTCTAAGGTGGTCTAAGGTGCCTTAGGTGGTTCAAAAACAATCCCGCATGGAACAAAAATTAATCCCACATCTTTTCCGCACCGAGTTCCGCAAAATCACGGCGGTACTCACCCGCTTTCTGGGTATTGAACACCTTGAACTGGCAGAAGACTTAGTCAGTGAAACCTTTGTGCTGGCCCTTGAAACCTGGCCACACCACGGCCTCCCCGATAATCCCAGTGCCTGGTTGTATACGGTGGCCAAAAACAAGGCCAAAAACCAGCTAAAAAGGCAGCAACTCTTTCAGAGCAAAATTATACCCGATTTGATGAATGAATCGGACCTGAGCCATGACTCTGAATTGGATTTATCCCCCGAAAACATTACCGACAGCCAATTACAAATGTTGTTTGCCATTTGCCACCGGGCTATTCCGGTTGAAGCCCAAATTGGTCTGGCGCTGCGTACGCTGTGCGGTTTCGGGATCGATGAAATTGCTACCGCCTTTTTGAGCAGCAAGGAAACGATTAATAAACGATTGTTTCGGGCGAGGGAAAAATTGCGGCAGGAAAAAGTGGCCATTGAAATCCCCGGGGCCACGGCTATTCAGGAGCGATTAGCCAGCGTATTGACGACCTTGTATTTGTTGTTTAGCGAAGGGTATTATTCGGAAAGCCAGGATAGTGTTTTGCGCAAGGATTTTTGTTTGGAGGCAATGCGCCTGACCTACTCGCTCATTGAATACGCGCCTACCAATCAGCCCCAGGTCAATGCCCTGATGGCTTTGATGTGTTTTCAAGCTTCCCGTTTTGAGGCCAGAACCAACGAAAAAGGGGAAATGCTCTTGTACCACGAGCAGGATGAAAGCCAATGGGATGAGGCATTGATTGCCCGCGGCGCTTATTTTTTAAAAAAAGCTGCTCAAGGAAATACGCTTTCAAAATACCATCTCGAAGCTCAAATTGCCTATTGGCACACCATTAAAGAAGATAGCCCTGAAAAATGGCAGCAGATTTTGCAGCTCTACAACCACTTGTTGGTATTGGAATATTCACCCATTATTGCCCTCAATCGCACGTATGCCCTGGCCAAAGTAAAAGGAAATGCGGTAGCCATCCTGGAAGCAGAAAAGCTTAAACTGGAGAACAACCATTTTTACTTCACCTTGCTAGGTGAATTGTACTTGCCTATTGACGCACTAAAAGCCAAAGCACAGTTCGAAAAAGCCCTGGCTATCGCCAAAACACAAACTGATAAACAGTCCATTCAAAAAAAGATCGATCAGCTTTAAGCTTGAACCTTTGCCCCATCGCCAGTCACCACCATGTACATGCCCAATTTGTGCCCCATCGTTTCTTGATACGCTTTAGCCAAACGTTCCTGCAAACCTTCAATGGCATCTTCGTGTACAAGATTGATCGTACAGCCCCCAAAACCACCGCCCATCATCCGCGCGCCAAGTACGCTGCTTTCGTCTTGTACGGCATCCACCAAAAAATCCAATTCGGGACAACTGACCTGATATAAGTGACGAAGGCCCTCGTGAGTAGCGTACATTTTGAGGCCAAAAGTGGCCAGGTCGCCATTTTTCAGGTCTTCGCAGGCGGCCAGGGTACGTTGAATTTCCTCGGTGACGTATAGGCAACGGTCGTATACTTCTTTGGGCAAACGGCTACGATTGGCCTGAACCATCGTGATGGGTACATCGCGCAGCGCTTTAAAATTGGGGTTGTAGTGTTTTTGGAAAAAATGCAAGCCAGTTTCACACTCCGACCGGCGGGTGTTGTATGCCGAATCGGCGAGGGAGTGTTTGACTCCGGTATCAAACAGCACAATTTTATAGGCACCCAACTCAATGGGGAAGTATTCAAAACTCAAATCGCGGCAATCCAGGCGAATGACCTGATTGACTTTGCCGTGCAAACTGGCAAACATGTCCATGATGCCACATTTCACCCCGATGAACTCATTCTCGGAACGCTGCGCCAAAAGTGCCATTTCCCAACGGCTCAAACCTAAACCATACATTTCATTCAAGGCAAAAATTACTGCCGATTCCAGGGCTGCGGAAGAAGACATACCCGAACCCATCGGTACATCACCGGCTACCACACAATCAAAGGCAGGAATGGGTTTACCCAATTTTTGCGCCTGATCCACAACGCCCAGAATGTAATTGGCCCAACGCACGGAGTTGGTGGTAATGTTTTGGAAATCAATGGTGACGGTTTCCGGGAAATCCAAGGAAATCCATTTGCCTTGAGTGCCTCCATTCGGTGCAAGGGCGATGTAAGCAGCCTTGTCCACTGCAGCCGGCAATACAAAACCATCGTTGTAATCGGTGTGTTCTCCAATGAGGTTGACTCGGCCAGGAGAGCTGACTACCAGGGGTTTCCGTGAAAAATGATGCTGAAAACTGTTTTCAACTTGTACGTAAAGAGGCGCAAAGGATGACATGGTGTTGTGTTTTTCGTTTGAGTCGGAAAGATCTCGGAGGATTAAGGAGCCGAATTTGCTCTACTTCACACTCACCGAACCATTCACTACCGAGACCTTAGCCAATTGCTCTTTGCTGTTGACTGCCTCGTAAGGAGTAGGGGTAGGCGAAAAAGCAATGCTACTGCTGCTGCCTGCTTTACCTTTGACGGTGAAACAAACCTGGTACATCACCGCGCCATTGGCCAGGTCCGCACCCTTGAGGTTATTTTCAATCCATACCACGGTCAAAAAACCTTTTTTAATGCCCACAGTGCCAAAGTTGTCCTTGGTCAGGTAAGGCAATTTAAAACCCTGCACCCCGGCATATTCCAGCACTTTGGGATCCCACTTCAATGAGTACTGTGTAGCCAACATTTTGCTGAAATTATCCACGCTGATGTTGACACAGACCTTGCTGCCAGGTGCAGCCGTTTTTTTCTCTGCTTTTAAGGTAATCGCACTGGATTGGGCAAAACTCAGCCCGGCAATGGCCAAGAAAGTCAGGGTGATCAAAATGTTCTTTAAGTACATATTCATGGAAATTTTTGTCAAAAACGAAAATAGAACCTGGATATTTCACCAGAGACTTGGCTTGGAGAATCTATTATTCAAGGAATGCCGCCATCTCGCCCTCTCCAATTTCAACCAGGATGTTTTCTTTTAGCGTAGTAGCCAGGGAAAGACCCACGTAATCGGCTTGAACTGGAAAAAATTTATGGGTGCGATCCACCAATACGGCAATTTCCAATTTTTTGGGCAGGGTTTCAAGAATGGGCTTGCAGGCGTACAATAAAGTGCGTCCAGAGTTGGCGACATCGTCCACCACAATGATAGACTTTCCTGTCAGCTCTTCAATCGGCAAATCGATCTCTACCGGTTTCTCCATTGGCGCGGCCGGATTGAGGCGAATATTGGTTAGTAGAATCGGCAATTTGCTGATTTTCTGGATGCGTTCAGCCAGCATTCGAGCCAAGGCCATCCCTCGATTGTTGATGCCAGCTAGAATTAGCCCCTCTTCTTCAATGTTGTGCTCCAGGATTTCAATGGCCAATCGGCTTACCTTTTGCTCAATCTGCTTGTGCTCCAGAATTTTCATGCAGAAATGTTTAGTACAGTTCCTATTTTGCATCAAAATTAATTTATCCTGTCGGGAATTTTGGAAAAAAATGTCAGGATTGTATTTTAGCGAAAATTCGCTAATTTTGAGCCAACAGAACATACATCGATGATACAACAAGTCCTTTTTGTGTTGATAGCCGGAGCCTCCTTGGGGTATGCTGCCATGCAGTTCCTCAAAATCCGCCGGAACATCAAGTTGGGTAAAGACGAATCCATAAGCGGCAACAGCGCGGAACGCTGGCGCAATGTGTTGCTGATCGCCCTGGGCCAAAAAAAGATGTTCAGCCGTATGATTCCTGCGGTGTTGCACCTCTTCATTTATGTTGCCTTCGTGATTACGCAGGTTGAGTTGATCGAAATTTTTGTGGATGGAATTACTGGACAACACCGGGTTTTTTGGCCTCCCTTGGGTGGTTTTTACACCTTCGTGATCAGTTTTATTGAAATTTTGTCGGTTTTGGCCTTGGTGGCCACTATCGCCTTTTTGGCCCGTCGCAACATCCTGCGCCTGGCGCGTTTCCACAAACCAGAAATGAAAGGCTGGCCTTTTAAAGACGCCAACTACATCCTTTTCCTGGAATTGGCGCTGATCTTCTTTATTTTCCTGATGAACAGTGCGGATATGGCGCGGCATCAGAATGAATACGGATTTGTGGTAAGCCAGTTTTTATCACCCATCTGGGATGGCACTGGCGAAGGCACTCTGCACTTGATGGAACGCATTGGCTGGTGGGGACATATTCTGGTGGTATTTGCCTTTTTGAATTACCTGCCTTTTTCCAAACACTTGCACGTCATTCTAGCTTTTCCCAATACCTACTTCGCCCGTTTGCAACCCCGTGGTGAAATGGACAACATGCCCGAGGTGATGAATGAGGTGAAAAACATGTTAGGCCTGCCGGTAGAAAACGCTGGCGCTGAAGTCAACATGGAAAACCTCGAATTTGGAGCCAACGACGTTTTTTCCCTTTCCTGGAAAAACGTGCTGGATGCTTACAGTTGTACGGAATGTGGGCGTTGTACCTCTGTTTGCCCAGCCAACCTGACGGGTAAAAAGTTGTCACCGCGCAAAATTGTGATGGACATCCGCGACCGGGCAGATGAAATCGGTAAGAAGCTGGACAGCAAGGATACTCAATACGCCAAAGACAAATCACAAGCGCTAAGTGCTGCCAACTTTGACGATGGCCGCAGCCTGTTCGACTACATCAGCCGGGAGGAAATCCACGCTTGCACCACTTGTAATGCCTGCGTAGAAGCTTGCCCGGTATTGATTAACCCTCTGGAGCCCATTCTGAAATTACGTCGCTACGAAATACTCAGCCTTTCCGAAGGTCCATCCGAATGGCTACCCATGTTCAACAGCCTGGAAAACAACGGAGCGGTTTGGGCGATGTCGGTTGAACGGGAAGCGTGGAAAAGTGAATTATAAATCATGAATGATGAATGATGAATGCCTACGTGGGATTCATCATTCATCATTCATAATTCATCATTATGAAGGTTTACACCATGGCCGAAATGGCCGCCGAAGGCCGCGAGCCGGAAATATTGTTTTGGGTAGGTTGTGCCGGGAGTTTTGATGCCCGGGCGCAAAAGGTAACCAAGGCTTTTTGCCAGATTTTGGACGCTGTGGGGATGCCCTTTGCCATTTTGGGCAACGAAGAAATGTGTACGGGTGACCCTGCACGCCGAGCGGGCAACGAGTTTGTGTTCCAGATGCTGGCCCTGCAGAACGTTCAAACCCTGAATGGCTACAATGTCAAAAAAATAGTGACGGCTTGTCCACACTGTTTCAATACCTTGAAGAACGAATACCCGGCCTTGGGGGGCAACTACGAAGTGGTGCACCACAGCCAACTCCTGCAAGAACTGATCAACACCGGTCGGATCAAAATGCAGGAAGGAGGAACTTTTAAGGGTAAAAAAATCACCTACCACGACTCTTGCTATCTAGGCCGGGTCAATGGGGTATACGAAGCGCCACGTAGTGTTTTGGCTTCGCTGGATGCCCAGCTGGTGGAAATGAAACGCTGCAAAACCAATGGTTTGTGCTGCGGAGCGGGTGGAGCACAAATGTTCAAAGAAGATGAACCCGGTGAAAAACGCATCAACCTGGAGCGTGCCGAAGAAGCCCTCGGAACAGGTGCTACAGTAATTGCCGCCAATTGCCCTTTCTGCCTGACCATGATGCAGGACGGCGTCAAAGCCAAAGACAAGCAGGACGATGTCATGGTGTATGATCTGGCGGAATTGATTGTGGATAGTATGGTGAAGGGTTGAGAAGTTGAGAATTTTAGGCTACCGCGGTGACTTAGACAAGGACTATGTCCACGTCGCTGCGGTAGCCTCAACTCCTCAACTCCTCAACTTCCCAACTTCTCAACTCTTCAACTTCTCAACTCTTCAACTTTTCCCAATGCACCTGAATACCCAAGCCGTTCACGCAGGCTATACCATCGAAAAAGAATTCGGTTCGGTGAGCCAGCCGATTATCCTGAGTACCACCTTTGAGCGGGAAAATGGGGTGCCGCGCGAGCACATCTACACCCGTAGCGAAAATCCCAACCGGATCAGCCTGGAAACCAAGCTGGCCATTCTGGAAGGTGGAGCTGAGGCCATTGCCTTTGCTTCCGGCCAGGCAGCGGCTTATGCGGCATTTCAGGCTATTTTGGAGCCAGGTGCGCATGTACTGATTCCAGATGATTGTTACCACGGCATTCGCAGCCTTTTGTCACAAGTGTACCAGGGCTGGCAAATCAATGCTGAAGAGGTAGACATGAGTGTAGTGAGCAATGTAGCTGATGCCATTCGTCCGGAAACCCAATTGATCTGGATCGAAACGCCGACCAATCCAAAACTCAAAATATTTGACATTCAGGCTATCGCCAAGCTAGGAGCTGAAAAGGGCATCACCGTAGCCTGTGACAATACTTGGGCGACACCCTTTTTTCAACGACCTTTTGAATTGGGATGTGACCTGGTCATGCATTCCACCACCAAGTATTTTGGGGGGCATTCCGATATTTTGGGAGGAGCTTTGATATTGAAAGAAAAAGGGGCCTTGGGTGCCCGCTTGCGCTCGATCCAGAGCGCGGGTGGGGGAGTACCTTCACCATTTGACTGCTGGTTGT
Source organism: Haliscomenobacter sp. (assembly GCF_965225875.1). Classification (GTDB taxonomy): domain Bacteria; phylum Bacteroidota; class Bacteroidia; order Chitinophagales; family Saprospiraceae; genus Haliscomenobacter. Next base: position 489,971 of record NZ_CBDDBS010000003.1, read on the forward strand.
TGAACCGCAGTTTGGCCACTTTCCCCTTGCGCATGCCTGTACACGCGAGCAACGCGCAGGTTTTGGCGCAGTTTTTACATGGGAAACCTGCCATTGAGCGGGTGTATTACCCTGGCTTACCTTCCCATCCGAATCATGAAGTGGCCAAAAGACAAATGCAGCACGGTTTTGGGGGCATGTTGTCCATTGAAGTGAAAGGAGGCAAAGAAAAGGCCATTCAACTGGCCGAACACCTGCAAATATTTGCCCATGCCACTAGTTTGGGCGGGGTGGAAAGTTTAATTGAACACCGCCGGACTGCTGAAGGGGCAAATCCAAGAAGCCCGGATAATTTGCTGCGCATCTCGGTGGGGATTGAATTTATTGGGGATTTGGTGGCGGATTTTGAGCAGGCGCTGGGGAAGTTGTAAATTACTCCTGCACGTAAGTATTGGTCTCCTGTTGGTACTTCACAATATCCTTGGGAACACAAAATTGTTCCAACAACTTTGGCAAGGCCTGTTTGGCTGCTGCACTTTGTCGCAATTGCCAATAGCGGTCTTTGTTGATGGTGATAACTGATTCAAAATCAACCAGCGGAGCTGGGTAATCCTGGCCAATTTTACAATGATAAAAACTTTGTTCCATCGGCGTCATTTTCCAGGGCTCAGCCAAATGGGATGCAGGGACATGCTGGAGTTCAGGTATCCATTTTTTGATAAAAACGCCTTCTGGATCGTGTTTGGTGACTTGGGTGGCGGGGTTGTAAATCCGCAGGGTATGGTAACCCGTTAACCCGGCCTGCATCTGGATTTGCGGGTAATGGATGCCCGGGTCAAAATCCAGAAACAAACGCGCCAGGTGAACAGCTACTGGCCGCCAATCCAACCACAAGGCAAAGGAAGCAAACGACACCAACATTGCCCGCATGCGAAAATTGACCCAACCATTGGCTTGCAAGCAGCGCATGGACGCATCTATCATCGGGAATCCGGTTTGTCCCGACTTCCAATTTTCAAGGAAAGGCCCTTCGGTCAATCTTTCCAGTTGATTAAAAACCGGATTGATGGGTTCAAACTCTATCCGCCAGTTTGATTCCAGTTTTTGAATAAAGTGGGAGCGCCACCACAAGCGCGAACGGAAGTTTTTGAGGTTCCAGGTACCCGCTTTTTTGGGCAAATCGCCCCTCAACAATTGCATGACCGACCGGGAGCTGATGCAGCCATAAGCCAGGTAAGGCGACAAGCGGCTGCAACTGATTCGACTGGCAGCGGGTTTGGACAATTGCAAACTATAGTTTTTGCCCCGCTCCTGAAAAAAGGAATGGAGGTAGCGCCAGGCTGTGGTTTCGCCACCGGGTTGGAATCCTTCCTGGGGAGTTTGGATGGCGACAGGGAGGGGTGGATAAGCCCATTCTTTCAGTAGTTTTTCGGGGAGTTCCAGGGTATCCAGCCGAGATAAATCAAGTTGGGCTAATGGAGCTTTGAAGTAGGATTTTTCCAGCTGATCAACCCAGCCGCGTCGATGTTTTCGCCCCCGGATGACACCATCGTGTGGGAATTCACGGTATTGGATCCCATATTCCAGGCACCATTTTTTGACCGCCTTGTCCCGGTCAAAGGTTTGTTTGATGCCCGTTTCGGCGTGGCTGTACAGGTGTTTAATCAGGTAATGCTCGCTCAGGTTTTCCAGGCTGGGAACCACCTCGCTGTGCACCCAATAGATTTTTTTCTGGTAAGCCTGGAGCTGTTGCTGCAAATCTTGCAGGCTTTCGTAAACAAAGCGCAAGTGGCGCAAGTCCGTTTCGGGGGCTACCATCAGGCTGGGCTCAAAACAATACCACAACAAACAAGGGATTCCATCGGCAACAGCTTGTGCCAGGGCAGCATGATCCTGTAAGCGGAGATCGCGTTTGAACCAGATGATGTTGATGGTAGGTTTGGACATGTAGGCTAAATGCCGGATATCCAAAAATGTTTAGATTTTATTGCTTGTTTGTTCCAAAAATCCTGGCCACTTCCACCGGCCGATCCGTACAAATGATATCCGCCCCAGCCCTAAAGCGTTCCCAATACAGCGCTTTGCTATCGGCCGAGGGTAAAGTATCAATATTCCCATTGGTGCCCAGGGAACAGCTGATGCCCAACGCATGAATGCGCCCATAATAGCCTGCGGGCTGGATGTCCCGAGGAGTGAGGGCTACGAGTTGGTCTTTCGGGATAACCGATTTTTCAATGGCCGCAATTTGGGACTCCTGGTTAAAACCCAGTGCCAGCATCAGGTTTGGTTTTTTCCGATAAACGTATTCTGCGTCTTTCAAACTGTAACAAATCAATACCGCCTGATTGTCAACCTTCGCCCGCGTGATCTGCTGCAAAACCAAATCAATGGCTGTGCCCGGTTTATTGTCAATGATCAAAATGCAAGATTTTTTCCGTAAAAAATCCAGAGCCTGCTTAAAAAGTGGCGGATGATAGGCGCTCACTTGATCTTCCTCATTTTTCAGGTACAATGCCTTCAAATCTTTCCACAAACTTTTGCTGACGAAACCTGTGCCATTACTCATTCGCTCCAGTTCATCGTCGTGCGCGAGTAGTAGGACGCTGTCCTTACTCATGCGCACATCAAATTCGATAAGCGGGCAAGGCACCTGTTGCAAGGTGTGTCGGAAGGTAGCCAGGCAATTTTCGGGAAAACCCTCGGCTGGTCCACCGCGATGGGCCATGATGAATGGGGTATTTTGTTTGGGGTTGTAGCGGAAGAAGGCTTTGAGCGCAGCAAAGTCTTTTGGCTGGCAGGATTCACTATTGCTTTGGCCTATCTTTGCCGAACTAGTCCAGACAAAAGCCAAAATGCAAAGCATCAAAAGAAGCAGGGTGTTTTTCATGCTGGATAGAATTCAAGCCGAAAGATACTTGCTTTTTGTAGGTTCGGGAACATGCCTTACCTTTGAAACCAGGTTTTGATCAAAAATAAGCTGGCATGGATTTCAGTACTTTCCAAACTTCATTGCAGTCGACTACACCACCTTCCTTTTCCAATTCATTGCTCCTGGCCCTTTGGCACGAAGGCCGTGGCGATTGGGATGCTTCGCACAACATTGCGCAGGATGTCCATTCCAAAGAAGGTTCCTGGGTACACGCTTATTTGCACCGCAAGGAAGGGGACATCTGGAATGCCGATTATTGGTATAACCGGGCGGGACGGAAGCGGCCCTCGTATGGTTTAGAGCAGGAATGGCGGGAAATGGTGGAATGGTTTTTGGCGCACTGAGCAAGCATCGATCATTCAAATTGTTGGTAACTGTTGTTCCAATAAGCTTCAATGAATTCCCATTTGTCGCCATAATACCCGGCTTCCCTCGGGTATTTTTTTACTAGAAGAGCCTGGTTTTGAATAATTTTGTATACAAAAATGCCATTTTCTGATTCACCCGAACAGCCCCTGCCACTTATTTCTCCAATTTGGATTGCTTGAAAATCTTTGATGTAAAACAAGTAGCTTGTCCAGTTCAAGTCAGCACAACCACTTCTTTCGTAAGAATACCAGTATTTTGTTTTTTTAATTCTGGTAGGCTCAGAAAATTGAATAAAGCCTTTAATGGGTTTAAAAACCTTGTTTTTAGGGTCAAAAAAAATTAATTCACTTAGACCTCCAACACCTGAAATCTCATGCAAACGAATGTCAGAAGTACCATCTTCATCAAAATCAATTATTTCAAAGCCATTTGATGCGAAATCATTGTGTTTGTATACCGTATCTTTGGATTGGTTTAGGATAAACAGAACGCTATTGAGCTGATGTTCAATAATCTTCATCGGGTCGTCCTGACAGACGTAATAAATTTCCTCTCCAATTTTCAAGGAATCTTTCAGCATGGGGTAGGCTATTCCTTCATCCGTGTTTAGCTTATTTTCTGATAAAATATTGTTGCTGTTTGTACTGTGTGAACAGCTGCAAATCCAAAGAAGAAAAAGGATGAGAATAGACTTTGAGTCAATTAATTGAGGGTGTAAATCTTTGTCAATCATTTGTTTGCTTTTGAGTTTTTTTACAAAAATCATAAGACTATAATATAGTGTGATCAATACTTATTTTCTAAAACAACATGAATCACTCTGAATATTGAAACCCCAACCGCGGGAGCGGTTAAATCTTGAATAGCCGCGGTCGTCCGCGGGTTTAAGGGTTTTGCTAGGTTTCGCAACCGCGGGAGCGGTTGAATTTTGCCACGATTTGTTCAACCGCTCCCGCGGTTGGAGAACCCTCTCTTTTCCATTTTCCGCGGACGACTGCGGCTATTCAAGATTGAATCACTCCGTGATTCTGGCTGCTTTCTTCGAATTAAAACTCTGTAGGACTCATCTTAAGTATACATTCGGCACATTTCTAACCACATCCTCTATTCCATACGCCGCCTTCATCAATATCCCCACCACCTCGGCAATCGTCTCTTCATTCCGATGCATCTGCGGCAAAAGCCCCATCATCGCATAACTGATCGGATTAATGGCAGGAATCAAGGTTTCCTAAGGGTAGCCTTGGCCCCAAATCAGTCCTTTGACCTGATGTTGCAAATTTGCCCCAGCATTCAGTAGCAATTCAAAAACAGCTTTAGACTGGTGCCCATTTTGATTGACCGTATGATAAATTGGGGTTTGGCCACCCAAACCCTGTTCATCAAGGTCAGCGGGCGTATCTACACTGAGCCCGGCTTCAATCAACACCTGAGCACAAGCGACAAGGTTGTATTCCGCGCAGAGGTGCAATAAACTAGCTTTGAGCAAGGGCGTATAGGCACAACGCAGAGTGTAATTTTTGTGCAACAGGGCTGGATCCTTTTGTAACATTTCTGCTAAACCCACTCCATCATCTTGTAAAAGGACTGGCAAAAGGGAGTCCTCTAGTGCTAACCCGGCATCCACAAATGCTTTTACACAAGCCGTAAATCGAGGCCCACGCGTGTACTCGCTGGTGAGTTCAAAGATTAAGGGCTCTCCACGGAACAGGCTATTGGGGTCTAATCCGTCTCTGAAGCTGTTTTGAATAGACATTACATCGTGAAGCTCGATGTATCCCACAAAATCATCTATACTTGCCATGCTGAAGCTATTTTGGGATAAGAAGAAAAGGGCAAAAGGAGACACAAGACTTTTAAATCCTGATTGTTTTCCTTCTGCCCTTTGATTAAATGGTTTGACTATAAATATAGTTGAATAGAAATTTTAAATCAAATTTTTTATTTCAAAACCCCCAATTCTCCCCCTACACTTGTAAACGCCGCCACTGCCTTTTCTAAATGCCCCAACTCATGCGCAGCCGACAACTGCACCCTAATCCGCGCTTTGCCGTGTGGCACCACCGGATAAAAGAAGCCGATCACATAAATACCTTCTTCCAGGAGCCGGGCGGCGAACTGTTGCGCCAGTTTGGCATCGTACAGCATGATGGGCACGATGGGGTGCTCACCGGGCAGGATGTCAAAACCCGCTGCGGTCATGGCGGTGCGGAAGTATTTGGTGTTGGCTTCCAGTTTGTCGCGCAGGGCAGTGGAAGAACTCAACAAATCGAGCACCTTGATCGAAGCGCCAGCAATAGACGGCGCCAAAGTATTGGAAAACAAATATGGACGCGAACGTTGGCGCAGCAACTCCACGACTTCTTTGCGCGCAGCCGTAAAGCCACCTGACGCACCGCCCAAGGCTTTGCCCAGGGTGCCTGTGATGATGTCTACCCGACCCATGACGTTGCGGTATTCGTGAGTTCCACGGCCGGTTTTGCCCAAAAAGCCGGTGGCGTGGCATTCGTCGATCATGACCATGGCGTTGTATCGTTCAGCCAGGTCGCATATTTTATCCAATTGCCCAATTGTGCCGTCCATGGAAAAACAACCATCGGTGGAAATCAGGATGCGGCGGGCACCTGCACTTTTTTGGAGTTTGTCCTCCAGGTCGTTCATGTCGTTGTGGCGGTAGCGGTGGCGCTCGGCCTTGCAGAGTCGGATGCCGTCGATGATGGAGGCATGGTTGAGCTCGTCGGAAATGATGGCATCTTCGGCACCGAGCAGGGGTTCGAACAAGCCACCATTGGCGTCAAAGGCAGCGGCGTAGAGAATGCTGTCCTCCATGCCCAAAAACTCGGCGATTTTTTGCTCCAATTCCTTGTGGATGTCCTGCGTGCCACAAATGAAACGCACCGAAGACATGCCAAAGCCGTGGGTGTCGATGGCTTCTTTGGCCGCTTTGATTACTTCGGGGTGCGCTGATAAACCGAGGTAGTTGTTGGCGCAAAAGTTGAGCACTTCTTTGCCCGAATTCAGGGCAATTTCCGCCCCCTGTGGGCTGGTGATGATGCGCTCGGACTTGTAGAGGCCCGCGTCGCGCAGGTCTTGTAGTTCTTGTTCCAGGCTGGTTTGAGCAGTGTACATGTATGAATGGTTGAGGAGGTTGAGGGAGGGGTGAGAAGGTTTAACAGTTCGTTATCCCAAAGTTTCAAAAATCACCAAAGCGACATTTTTATTTTTTGCCACAAAGGCTCAAAGACACAAAGAGAAGCGCTGTCAACGTCTAACTTTGCGTCTTCGTGTCTTTGTGTCTTTGTGTCTTTGTGGCAATAAAAATGTTGCTTTGGTTGTGTCCTGTGAAATTTGAGATAACTCATAATTAGCCCTTCTCTACCCCCACCAAATATTGTTCTTGCAAATGGCTCAACATATCCGCAGTCATGCGAGCCAAATCGAATTGAGGCTGCCAGTTCCAGTCCTGGCGGGCCTGTTGATCATCAATGCTTTGTGGCCATGAATCCGCGATGGCCTGACGGAAATCGGGCGCGTAGTGGATCTTGAAATCAGGGTGGTGTTTTTGGATTTCGGCACTGATTTCAGCAGGGGTGAAGGACACTCCGGCCAGGTTGTAGCTGGTGCGTATACTGAGTTTGTCCTTAGGGGCACTCATTAGTTGCAATACCCCCTGAATGGCATCATCCATGTAGAGCATCGGCAGGCGGGTATCCGGCCCTAAAAAGCAGGTAAAATCTTCACCCAGGATGGCCTTGTGGTAAATGTCAACCGCGTAATCGGTAGTACCACCGCCCGGAAGCGATTGGTAGCCGATGATGCCGGGGAAACGCACCGAACGTACATCCAGACCATATTTGAGGAAATAATACTGGCACCAGTTTTCGCCCGCTGCTTTGCTGATGCCATACACCGTGGTAGGTTGGGTAATGGTATCCTGAGGGGTGTTGACTTTGGGCGTATTGGGACCAAATGCCGCAATGGAGCTGGGGAAAAACACCTTGAGGTTGCGCTCTTTAGCCGCATCGAGCACATTAAACAGGCTGTCCATGTTGATGTCCCAGGCGATTTTGGGGTTTTGCTCCCCACGGGCAGAAAGGATGGCGGCCAGGTGGTAAATTTCCGTAACCCGGTAACGGTTCACCAATTCGTGTAAACGGTTGCCGTTGAGTACATCCAGCAACTCGAAGGGGCCATCGCCCAATTCAGTGCTGCGGATGTCGGTAGCAATTACCGAATTGGCGCCATAAGTATCGCGCAGTGTTTTGGTCAGTACCGAGCCGATCTGCCCTCCGGCCCCGGTAATCAGGATGGTTTTTTTGGTCATTTTTGGTTAGGCTACAAAGTAAGTAAGAGCAAAGGTATAATCTGGAAGGCTTTAAGGCAAGTCTTGGAGGAGGGTATATTCCTGATTTTCGACATCAATTTTGCAAATGTAACTTGCTTCTCCGTTGCTCATCATCAGGTGAGGTACGCGCAATTGCATGTTGTACACGGCCATTTGGTGAAAAACATTGGCGTCGAGCGGGATTTCGGGTGCTTTACATTCGATCAACAAGAAGGGTTGCATGTCCTGATCGTACACGAGGATGTCACAACGTTTGGCCAGGCCATTGACTTTGATGCCGCGTTCGATGGCGATGCGGTTGCGGTTGTAACCTTTGTTTTGGAGGAGGTATTGGACGATGAGTTGGCGGACAAATTCTTCGGGTTGGAGCACCAGCCACTTTTTGCGGATGGGATCAAAGATGTAGCGCTTTTGATCCTGGAGTTTGATTTGGAGGGTGTCGGTGTAGGTCAAAAAATCCATCTGGCGCAGTTTAAAAAATACGTTCGGAAGGTATGGCAAATCTCGAAAATAAGCCAACGCCAATTTAACTGCCGGGGTATCTTAGGCAAATCACCTGAGGTGAATCTTCAGTTTCTAAAGTTTCTTAGGTGGTAAAAAAATATTAATTCACCACCTAAGAAACCTCAGGCACTCAAGGAATCACCTTAGCAAGGCAAAAACAAAAGACTAGGTAAGATTAATTTCAAAAGAAATTTAAAATTACTGCACCACCGCTTGTCTGGTTGCAAACTGCCCATCCACCTGTAAACGTACAAAATAAAGCCCTTTGCTGCTCAATTGTTGGCGATTCAATTGAAACTGGTGCTTGCCAGCGGGCAAACTGCCACTGAAAATGGTCGCGACCACCTGGCCTTTAACGTCGTATGCTTGTACCAATACGTTTTTGCCCGCTTTGGGCAGGTTGAACTCCAGGTTGGCTTTTTCCTGAACGATGTTGGGGCTAATGGTATAGGTTGCTTTTAAGGCTTGATTCTCCTTTACGCTGGTGGTCACGCTGCTCACCTGGTCGGTCCAGTTGGCGTTGACTATGCTGTAGGTGTTGTCGCCGGTTTTTTGCCAAAGAATACTGGCAATGATGATATTGGCAGGGTTGATTTTGCTTGAAAGGGTAGTTTTGGTCGAAATGGTTTTAAAGAAGCCGTTCATCATGGTACCAGAACCAATTTCAAAACCAAATTCACTGGTGCCAAAATGGGTGCGCAGCACGTTGAGGTGTTCGGCCATGGAACCCCGATTGGATTGTTGCTCAATCACCGATTTTTCAATCAAATAAATCCCAGTGAAATAATTGCCAGTAGATGTTTTGAAAAACTCCGTTTTGGCGTTTACTTCCAAATCGCGGGTAGTAGGATTGAACTTCACGGACAAACCCGTTTGGGCGATAGGTGTAGTAGCTGCAACGGCAAAATTGTCGACCTGCTTTTTCATTTCATTACTCGTAGCAGCATCTCCTTCTCCGATCAACTTGGTATTGAAGAAGAAATAAGGTTGATAAAAAACGGGCTCGTAAGCGTTTAGCACCTTTTCAGCAGTTGCGCTGTACAAGCGACTGGTCGTACTGCGATGTGCTACCATAACCAGCGACTTTGAACTCAGGTCGCTTACCATGTTTTTGTAGGTATCCCAGGCTTCCGAACCACAAAACGGGCACCAGGTTGCCGCGAGCTTGGTTACTACGCCTTTTTGGGTTTTTGGGACAGTGATGTTGGTCGTCTGACTGTTTGCTGCAGTGGCGATTGCCAAAAAAACGAGCAAGTAAATGATCTGTTTCATAATCGGTGGGTTGATTTTTGCTTTTCCAAAATTAGCTTATTCTTTTGATAAATCAAGCAGTGATGTTAGTTGGAATTGGGCGAACTGGGTGGTGCTTTCCCGAATTTTGAAGCGATCATCCACCCTGAAACCGAGCACCCAAATGATTCTTCCGTCGCCATTTACCAGCAACCAAATGCGTTCTTTGGCAAAACGATCAATCTTTTCATCGGTGAAATAATCCTGAATTTTCTTAGGTTTTCCGGACATTCCCAGGGGGTAAAACACATCACCTGCACGCCAGTGCCGCAGCTCCAGAGGGAAGCTCAACTCGTCAGCGTCCATCCAGGCAATGTCGGGTTGATGAGGGATTGATATTGGGCCTTTTGTATATGTTGAAATTGTTATTTTTTGTCCGTCCAGCGACAGGCTAGAGTCCCCGGCTGTCCACAATTGAGGGTGGCCCGGCAGGGTGCTTTGGCTTTCGATGATCAAATTGCCTTGATGGATGAGCGCTTTATGGCTTTTGCTCAAAAACAATTTGCCCTGCTTTTGCTCCAAAACACTTGTATGGATGCCGCTGATTTGCTCCGCGACAAAACCAAAACCTTGCAGCCAATGAAACAACAAAGTCAACAAGGCTGGATGGCTTTGAATGGAGCTGAGTTGCAGCGTATGGCGGAGAGGGGAGCTGTGCCAGATTTGGGCCTTGATTTGTTGGGCTTCCTGCTCAAACCAGGCGTTGATTTGTTGCCAATACACCAGATTGCGGCTTACGGTTTGTTCGAAGGAAGGGTTCAATTTCTGGAGTTTGGGTACCACTTCATGCCTAATCCAGTTGCGGGCATAGCCCGATTCCGCATTACTGGCATCCTCGCGATGCACCAACGCTTCCTGGTTATAATAGGCGTCGATCTCTTGGCGGGTAGCAAAAGACAAAGGGCGGATCACCCGGCCATTAACGGTGGGAATGCCTAACATACCTTTGATGCCACTTCCTTTGGTGAAATTGTAAAGGATGGTTTCTACCGAATCGTTGAGGTGGTGGGCGGTGACGATGAAGTCGAAGCCCTCTTCCTGGCGGATTTGTTCGAGCCAAATGTATCGTATTTTGCGGGCGGCCATTTGGGTGGACAATTGCTGCTCAGCGGCGTAATTTTTGGTGTTTATCGCCGTGGTAAAGCAGGGCACCTCGCAGCGTTTGGCAAAAGCTTGTACAAAACGTTCATCCCCATCGGAAGCCTCACCACGCAATTGAAAATTCATGTGGGCGATGCCAAAGGGAATACCTGCACAAAAAAACAGATCTCCTAAAACAATGGAATCCTTACCACCACTGATGGCCAATAAAAAACGGTAATTGGCAGGGTTGTCCCGAAGTAGCTCCGATAAATAATCCTGAAATGCTTTTAACATGATTCATCAATTGTACAGTATTGGCAAGCCAATTGTACAAAGGTCGTCACTGAAATTGATTTTTTAAAAATTTCCTTTGCATTCCTAAACCAGCCCCCAACGCTTTTGTTGTATTTGTCGAGCCCAACACCAGTACAAAAAGGATGATTGACCATGAGAAGAAGAGCCATTGTGTGGTTTCGGCAGGATTTGCGCTTGCACGACAACGAAGCACTCCAGGATGCACTCCGCAATGTGTATGAAGTAATTCCCGTATTCGTTTTTGATGAACGAGTTTTTAAAAGGCAAACCAATTTTGGTTTCCCCAAAACGGGTAAGTACCGCACCAAGTTTATCCTGGAGAGTGTAGCGGATTTGCGCCAATCGTTACGTCGACTCAATTGTGAATTGATCGTACGAGTAGGCAAACCCGAGGAGGTGCTTTTCGAACTGGCTAAAGAATATAAAACGAGCTGGATTTTCTGCAACCGGGAACGCACCGCAGAAGAACTAAAGGTACAAGATACGCTGGAGCAAAAACTCTGGAGTATTGGCCAGGAAATGCGCTACAATCGGGGTAAAATGTTGTACTACACCGCCGATTTGCCCTTCCCGGTGCAACATACTCCCGATGTGTTTACCCAATTTAGGAAAGAGGTTGAACGCATTGTACCCGTACGGGAACCTTTGACGAAGCCCGACAAAACCTTCAATCCCTGGTCTGTGGAGGTTGCGCCGGGGGAAATCCCAACTCTGGCCGATTTTGGGCATGAGGATTTTGAACTGGATTCCCGCGCGGTTTTATCCTTCAAAGGAGGTGAAACCGAAGGTTTGAAACGCCTGAACTACTACCTCTGGGAAAGCAACCTGATCAAAGATTACAAAGAAACCCGCAATGGATTGCTGGGTGGGGATTATTCCTCCAAGTTCAGCCCCTGGCTGGCCCAAGGTTGCCTTTCGCCGAAGATGGTTTACCACGAGCTAAAACGTTACGAAGCAGCACGTGGTGCCAATGAATCAACTTATTGGTTGTTTTTTGAGCTCCTGTGGCGAGACTTTTTCCGCTTCATGGCAAAAAAACACGGGAGTAAAATTTTCCAGATCGGAGGAACCCGCGGTGTTGCCGATCCCAAATGGAAAAATGACCCGGAGACATTACAGGCCTGGATTGATGGGAAAACGGGCATCCCGTTTGTTGATGCGAACATGTTGGAACTCAAACATACGGGTTTTATGTCCAATCGGGGCCGCCAAAACGTAGCGAGCTACCTGGTTAAAGATCTAGGGGTAAACTGGCAAATGGGCGCGGAATACTTTGAATCAGTGCTCATTGATTACGATGTGTGCAGCAATTGGGGCAACTGGAATTACGTGGCTGGGGTAGGCTCCGATCCGCGGGAGGACCGCTATTTCAACATGGAAACGCAGGCCAAACGTTACGATCCGAATGGGGATTATGTGCGGCATTGGTTGCCGGAGTTGGCGTATTCACCGGTGTGAGCCTTTTATCATACTATCTGGACATTTTGCTCGGAGGACATGAATAGCCCCAGGCTTCAGCCTGGGGTTATGAGACGCCCACGGATTTGGGCTTTAGCCCTAGCTTAAAAATTAAGGCTGGGCTAAAGCCCAAAACAAGAAGGGCAATTCCATCCACTAGCTAAAGCACGTGGCAATTCATGTCCTCTGCTCCTAGAATACAAAAATGTCCAGTAGAGTGTGTGGCATCTCATCGTTAGGGAACCAAGGTGACTAAAACGACTGTTGATGGATTGTAAAAGGAAAATTCTATGCTTGACACCGAAGTCCTCGATGTAATCCAATCACAGCTCCTTGGTAAAAGGAAAATCTCATTTTTAGTAGGTGCTGGCTTGTCGGCAGAAAGTGGAATTCCCACCTTTCGCGATGTATATGGTTTTTGGACCATTGGTTCAAAAAATTACACCCCACAAGAAATGGGCACCCTACAAATGTTCAATGTCAATGCCCATCAAGTGTGGAACTGGTATTTGTACCGGATCCATTTGTGCCAGCAAGCTCGACCCAATCCTGGGCATTTTGCCTTAGCCAATATTCAACAACTCCTCCCGGATCGTTTTGCGCTGATAAGCCAAAATGTAGATGGATTGCATTTTCAAACTCCACTAGATGTGAGTCAATTGTATTTGATCCATGGCGATTTGCGATACATGCGTTGCAGTGCAAACTGCAGCAACGAACTTTATCCAATTCCAACAGAAATACTAACTCGGGGCGAACAAACCCATTTACAGGTAGATGGGGTAAAATTATTGAGTTGCCCCAAATGTGCTGAATTGACCCGGCCACACGTGCTTTGGTTTGACGAATACTACAATCAAAAATTTTACAAGCTGGATTCAGTTTTGAGGATTGCCAAAGAAACCAGCTTACTGTTTTTGGTGGGTACCTCTGAAGCTACCAACTTACCCAAACGGATCGTGGATACCGTTTTGGCCAAATCCAGTGTTGTCGTAGACATCAACCCACGCGAGAATGAATTCACCCGCCAATTGGAAAAGGCCAAAAACGGATATTGGATTCAGGGAAAGAGTGGCGAAGTTTTACCTTTGATTGAAGCACAAATCAGAGACTTTATATCTTAATTTGCGGCCTAAAAGTACCTCAATATGGCAGACTTAATTGGTTACTTTGGCGTAGGGCTCATCCTGCTCGCCTATCTCCTCAATTTGTTCAACAAGCTCGACAATGACAGCCGATTGTACATGTGGATCAATTTGGTCGGAGCAGGTCTGGCTTGTGTATCCTCGGTGCTGATCAAATCGATTCCCTTTACGATTTTGGAAGGGACTTGGGCGCTGGTCTCTTTGGTGGCGTTGCTTAGGAAAAAGAATGCTCCTAGTAGTTGACCAGCACTTCATCCTGGGCATGGGTTATCGGAATCGGCCTATTCGTCAGGTTAAGGATGTCCTGATTTATTTCAAGAGTAATGAATCCTGCTTCGCTTTTTTAGCCTTCTTCTTAAAAAAGCCGCGCAGCAAAAAGTTGTGTTGCAAGGCTTCCATACTTTCCTCCAATTTTTGGGAACTGCCTTCCAGGTTCTTGATGATGCCTTTCATTTGGGTGCCCGATTGCTCGTTTTGGATCAAGACCCCCATCGGTGTATTGGGGTTGCTACTTACGGCTTTGAGGTTAGCCACCATGGCGGCAGCATTTTCGGTAGCTAGTTTTAGTTGAACAACCGAAGCTTTTACAGATTTGAACACCGTTGTGTCAGTGGTCAATTCTGATGCCAGGGTACCTTTTTTGTTGAGGCCAGCGCTGAAATCCACCAGGGAATTGGCAAACACCTCTGCCTTGCTCGAGGTTTTTTGTAGGGAAGCAGTGGTGGCGTTGAGCTGATCGTACAAGGTGTTTTCGGCCAACAATTTGCCAATGGTGCCTTCACCTGCAGCTATTTTTTTACTGATGTTTTTAAAATCTGTGGTGATAGCCAGCACGTTTTTATTGTTTTCCTGGAACATGTTGAGGATCTCCTCAGAGGAAAAAGTTTTTTCAACCAGTAGGGTGTCGCCTTCATCTACTGCTCCGGCGCGGGTGTTGCCTCCAAAAATCACCAATATTTTGTTGCCAATGAGCCCATCAGCACTGATTCTGATTTTGGAGTCTTTTTTAATGTATTGTCGGTGTTTCGTGTCAATTTTCATGCCCACTGCTACCTGAGATTTGCCATAAAAAGCCAGGCTACTTACGGTTCCGATTTTTACCCCGGAAAACCAGATGTTGTTGCCCTCCTCCAGGCCATTTACATCGTCAAAAAGAGTGACAAGTTCTATTTTTCGTTTGAAAGTATCGTTGATGTCGCCGACCATAAAGATTGCGACGACGAGAAGCAAAAGCCCCGCTAAAACGAAGACTCCCACCATTACTGCGTGTTTATTTTGTGGATCTTGCATGGTCTATTGGATGAAATTGTAACTGAAAAAATCTTTTACCTGTTGGTTGTCGGTTTTAAAAATTTCTTCAAATTTCCCACTTGGTAAAAACTTCCCTTCAACCAGCATAACGATGCGATTGCAGGTGTTTTTGGCACAAGTCAGGTCGTGAGTAATGATGATGGAACTGGTATTGTATTTTTCCTGCACTTCGTTGATCAACTCATTGATTTCAGCGGAGGTAATGGGGTCCAGGCCAGCCGTGGGCTCATCGTACAACATGATTTCCGGTTTCAAAATTAAAGCCCGGGCTATGCCGATCCTTTTTCGTTGCCCCCCGGACAATTCAGCCGGCATACGCTCCGCTTTGTCTTTCAGTCCCACTGCTTCAAGAGCTTCTTCCACCGCATCGGCTACCTCCTTTTTGGCGAGATGTTTCACATTCATGGTCAGGGGAAAAGCCAGATTTTGGAACACATTCATGCTGTCGTACAATGCACTGTTTTGAAAGGAAAAACCGATGCGCAGGCGCAGTTCATCCAACTCTTTTCCGTCCAATGCTTCAAGTTCCTTTTCCAACACGTTTATAGTGCCACGGTCTGGTTTCAACAGACCCACAATAATTTTGATCAGCACTGACTTGCCAGAGCCAGATTTGCCGAGTACGGCCACATTCTCGCCTTTATTCACAGTCAAATCAATACCTTTTAAAACTTCCAGCGCGCCAAATGATTTGTGGAGCCCTTGGATTGAGATTACTGATTCGGCCTGCCTGTTGGGAGCTACAGAATTGGTTTTTTCCATGGGTTAAAAATATCGCATCCAATTGGACACCTGAACGATGATCACCTCTTCCAAAAAAACCAGGAACATGGCCAATACCACCGCTTCATTGGCTGCTTTGCCCACGCCGTGGGTCCCTTTGGTGGCATTGAATCCTTTGTAACACCCAATGATGCCGATCGTAAAGCCATAAACAGTCGCTTTGGCGGTAGCTGCGGATAAGTCTACAAAGGTGATGCTTGAAAAGGCATCTTTAAAAAAAGTGGTGAAGCTGGTGGTTTCTGCGGCGTGTACGTTGATGTAGGAGCCGATTAGCCCTATAAAAACACAATACATGGCCAGCAAAGGGACCATGATGGTTGCGGCAACGACACGAGTAACTACCAGGTATTTAAAGGGATTGATGGCTGAAACCTCCATAGCTTCGATTTGTTCGGTAACTTTCATGGAGCTCAATTCAGCTCCGATGCTCGACCCCACTTTCCCGGCACAAATGAGCGCAGTCAAGACAGGGCCCAAGGCCCGGATGATGGCAATGCCTACCAAATTGGGCAACCAGGAGGCTGCGCCAAAATCTTCCAGTGAAGGACGTGATTGTTTCGTGAAAACGATGCCAATGATGAAACCCGTAACAGAAATGAGCGCAAGTGATTTGATTCCAATTTCGTAAGACTGAACGATGACGGCGCGTAAGTGGAAAGGAGGGACAAATACCTCTTTAAAAAAGCGAATTACAAATTTATAGGCCGAATAAACACCCATAAAATATTGGTCAAGCCGCTCTGTAAAGATGATTTTTGGGGTGTCACCTTTGATCATTTGAAGTTTGGTAAACTTGTTGAAACCCTCAGTTCACAAAATTGTAAACGAGTTTTCACAATGCTACAAAGGTGGGGTATTTCCGGGAGGAATGTTTTACACAAATGCAAGGGAATGTTGTAGAATTCACAGGTTTGGCTGGGGTGTCCTCGGTGCAGACCAAATCGATCCATTCCCTTTAAGCTTTTGGAGGGGACCCGGGTGTTGATGTCTTTGGTGACCTTGGTAAGAAAAAAGAAGTAACGTTTCATCAATACTTCACAACTCAAAAACCAGAATCATTGGACTGCCGGGGCGGATTTGAGCAACGTCAAACAACAACTGAGCCAGGATCATTTTGAGTTGGATGAAATTGGGTGTTGGGATTGGAATACTCAAGGTCAAGTAGTCGGCTTTCCAGGAAAAGCCCAGATTTTTTAATACCGACCACTCTTGGCCAAAATCGTTGTCTTCATCATCTGGAAGCTCTTTGAGATAAATGATGTTTAAGCAATTGTCCGGGCTGCAATACAATTCAAGTACTGAGTTCTCTTCTTTTTTCTCTTTGATGCAGAGCCTTAGGTAGCGATTGAGCAACAAATATTCCAAGGCCTCTTCGAGTTGCTCTGCATCCGTGAAGAAACGCTTCTTTTTTTGTTGCTCCTGCAAATCCAAGAGCCTTTGTTGGCCCAAGCCCAATGGATAACCAAAGAATTGTTCGATCTGGTGTTCGGGTATACCTTCTGCCCTGGAGCGTTGAATTTTGTTCTGCCAATAGTCCAGCCTTTTTTCAGCACGTTTGATTTCTTCTGTAAGTGGAGCTGCCAGTTGATTTAATACCCAAAGCTTATGCTGAACTTCTGCTAAGGTATTGGCATATGCCTGGGCCTGAATGTAATCCCATTCTTGGGTACACTGTTTGAGTTGAGTTTTAAGCCAGTCTGCTTCGGAATTGTAGTGGTCGAGGAGCAGGTCGAGGTTAGATTTCATGACAAGGGTTGAAAGTCAAGTGGCAATTTAATGAGACTTTTTAGGGTTGTCAATATGTGCTCAATTGTAGCACCCAAATTGTTAATACTTCTGGCCAATCACCACTTCATCAGCATCACCGCTGCCACCGTCTCAATGCCCTCCCACAAACAACCGATCCGCAGGTTTTCATTCTCCCCGTGCTGGTTGTTGTCGTAATTGACCACGGGGATGGTAATCGGAGGCACGCTCAAGACCTCTTCGAATAAATAAAGCGGCAAACTCCCCCCAGCCGAAGGCATCAAGACAATTTCCTGGCTACTCGTCGCCCGCACAGCTTTGATTACCGCCTGTGAGATGGGCAAATCCATCGAAGTACGTTGAGCATTGTACCCTTCCCCGTTGCGAATCACGGCAATGTTGGCGTGTTGAAGGCGCTCTTCTTCCGTTGGCTCACGATCCAGGACATAATACCCCTGCTTTTTGACGTGATCGATTACCTTTTGAATCTGTCGCTTGGTGTCGTTGCCTTTCACGAGTCGCAAATCCAGGGTAACCGTCGCCAAAGTGGGAATGATGTTGCTGGCCAGTCGGCCTACGTTGGCGCTTTCTATGCCGTTGATGTTGAGCGTAGGTAGGGTAGTGATCGATTCCAGGTAGCTACGCTCTGGGTTTTCTGATGCTGCAAAGGCCAGTTCTTTTTGCATGATGGGTGCAGGGTCGGGGATCGCCGCCAGAGCCTGACGTTCACTTTTACTCAAGGGCACCACGTCATCATAAAAGCCTTTGATCAGCACTTTCCCCTTGTTGTCTTTCATCGAAGCCAGCAGATGCACCAGTTTGAGGGCCGGGTTGGGTGCCCAGTTGCCGTAATTGCCGCTGTGCAAGGGGCGTTTGGCCCCAAATACGGTCAGGTTCATGTTGACATCTCCACGTACCCCAAAGGTGATTTGTTTGCGCCCCGAGGCGTGCATGGGGCCATCCACGATGATCCAGGCGTCGGCTTTCAGCAAGTCTTTGTTGGTAGCCAAGATGGCACCCAGGTTGGTAGAACCACGTTCTTCCTCCCCCTCAAAAAAGAATTTGAGGTTGATACCAGGGCTTAGGCCACTGCGGCGAATGGCGTCGTAGGCATTGAGAATGGTGAATACCCCCGCTTTGTCGTCGGCCGTAGCCCGGCCATAGAGCCGCCAATCGTCGTTGAGCGGGCTGTTGGCGGGAGGTAAATCGATGAATTTTCCACCTTTGTCCAAAGCGGCTGTGGCCAGTTGTGGTTTGAAGGGTGACAAACCTTCTGCCCATTTGGCCGGATTGACGGGTTGGCCGTCGTAATGGGCATAAAACACCAGGGTGCGGGTGGCTCCAGGGCTCAGCACTTCGCCATACACGGCAGGGATGGCCCCAGGTACATTCGCTTCAACGGTGCGGGCATTATTGATGCCTCGTTTTTTCATCATTTCCACGATGAAGGCAGCGTTTTGGCGCAGTTGTTCGGGGTCGTTCCAGGTATTGGGCAAGGCGCAAAACTGGGTGTACTCGGAGAGGAGTTCGTGGTGGCGGTTTTGGTGGCTGGCGTGGATTTTTTGGATCTGGTCATTTTGGCCAAAAGCAAACAGGCCCGAGCCAATACAGGACAATACTAAAATTAGTTTTTTCATTTTATGGTAATGTCAAATGAAATATTAAAAACTACCTAAGCGCATGTCCAAATATTTTCGCTTAAAGCAAAATATTTAGTCATACGCTTAGAAATGAATCCCAAAGGCGCTTACTTCTTCTGCGCTGCCATCCATTCCATTATCGTCACTGGTTTATCCTTGATTTTGACTGGATAACCATCAAAGTCCAGTTTGGCGGCATTGGAGTGCGAATAAATCCAGGACCAGTGGCCATTGAAGTAATAGTTTTCTCCACCGTAAAAGCCACTCAAATCCGTGACGTGGTCATAAAAGGAAAAATGAACCGGAGCTCCCGCCGCTTTCAAACGTTTATAAACCGGCACTACTGTTTTATCAGGAATGGTAGTGCCATCGTCTTTGGCATGTACAAACCAGATGGGAACCTTACGAATGCTGTTGATTTGCTGATCGGTGATGAATTGGGACTGGTAAGCCAGGGCGCTGATGTAGCCCGCCGCAAAATAATTGGGATCAGCGAGGATCAGCCTTAGCGCCATATAGCCACCATTTGAACAACCGCCCACATAAATGCGGTTTTGATCAATCTGAGGATGAGTACGCACAAAGTTTTTGATCATGGCCAACAAGCCTTGGTTGTACATGTCATCTTCCTGGCCGTGGGTGATTACCCCTTTTTTATTGTGCATCCAGGCACCAGGGCATTGGGGTGCCAGGACATAGGCTGCTCCGAAGTAGCTTTGGATCTCAGGTGAAGCATAGTTGACCACCTTGTTGCCGATGATGGCGATGCTGGGATCACTTCCACCTTCGCCGCCACCGTGCAGCCAAATGATGAGTGGCAACTTTGCAGCTCTGACTTGGGGCGTGTATACGGCATAAGAAAGGGTAATGCTGTCGTCCACCTTGTATTTTCCACTCAGGTCAAATTGATCCATCAGCGGAATGATGCGGTTTTTCTCTTTGTCCCAAACCTGATTGCTTTTGTTGTCTTTGATGTTCAGCTTGTACTCAATCCAGTTGTTGCCCCGGCATTTGGGGTTTTGAGAATAAAAAATGGGGGAGGCAATGGGCAGGTTGGGAGCTACGGCCAAAACCAGGGTCACAAAATTCCCTTCAGCTACCCGTTTGCCTTGTTGGTCCGAAACATAGGCAAAAACGACCGACCTGCTCCCGGAGGCCTGTACAGCAGGTATCTCCACGCAGGAAGAAAAGCGAGTGGCAGACACCGTGTAATCTTTATGGTCAACTGTTTTTATTGGGCTATCCAAACCAATAATGGCTTTACTGACGTTGGGGCCCCAATCATAAGCTTCTACTACCAGGGTGTATTCTTTGGAGGCGGCGAAGGTGCTGAGTTGGGTGCACAGCCATAAAATCAGGAGGGCAATGCGCTGAGTAGGTTTTTTCATTGTTGCAACTTTAAAAGTGGAGGAGATGAACAAATATAGCCTGCAAACTGGATTTGGTGGAGTTTCAGGTAGCCTTATTTTTTGTACTTTGATTTTCGTAAGGAATTGATTTAATTTAAAAATCTTACCCTTAAATTGCCACTAAATCTCTCCACCATGACAACAGTAAAAACCTCCCACGGCAGACGCTCCTTTTTAAAATCTACTGTACTTGCAGGTGGTGGCATGATGCTGGGCTTTGAATGGCTGACCTCTTGTCAAAGCTCCACAGCAACAATAGCACCAGCAAATGCCGCCAAAGCCTGGTACAAATTCAACGGTTTCCTGAGTATTGCCGATAATGGAACGGTCACAATTATGGCACCCAATCCGGAAGGTGGACAAAACGTCAAAACCTCCATGCCGATGATTGTGGCGGAAGAACTGGATGTGAACTGGAAAGATGTGGTGGTGGAACAAGCTCCCCTCAACACAGCGTTGTACACCCGTCAATTCATCGGCGGCAGCCAGGGCATTCGCCAAAGCTGGCAAACCTTACGTACGGCTGGTGCTTCTGCCCGACAAATGCTGAAAGAAGCAGCAGCCCAAAGCTGGGGAGTACCTGTTGCCGAAATCACAACTGCTGCGGGTGTATTGTCCCACAAAGCCAGTGGAAAATCGGCTACTTATGGTCAAATGGCTTCAGCTGCGGCCAAGATTCCGGTTCCGAAAGAAGTCACTTTGAAATCGGTCAAAGATTTCAAAATCATTGGCAGCTCTCGCAAAAATGTAGACGCCACCAAAATCATCACCGGAAAGCCCCTGTTTGGCATTGACCAACGCAAAGAAGGTATGTTGATCGCAATGATCATCCATCCACCTGCCTTTGGCCTGAAATTGAAGTCTTTTGACGATTCAGCAGCACGCAACATGCCGGGCATCAAAGCCATTTTTCCCATCAAGGTGATGAATGCCGATTACGAAAAACAGTTTTTTGACACCCTGAATTTCCCTGATGTGGTTTGCATTGTGGGCAATTCAACCTGGGAGGTAATGCAGGCCAAAAAGGCCATCAAAATAGAGTGTGAACCCATCACGGAAACCACCGAAATGGTCAACCGCCTGGGCACCAGGCAACAGGTACGTACCCCTGCTGGGCTGGAAAATTCTAACCTGCATCAAAGTTCCATTGCAAAAACAGCGGCTATGCCCGCTCGGGTACGCCGCCGTGATGGTGACCCCGAAACGGCCTTTAAAAACGCCGATAAAATCATCGAACGTACCTACACCGCTCCTCACCTGGCGCACAACTGTATGGAGCCGATGAACTTTTTTGCGCATGTAACGGCGGAAAAGGCGGAGCTATCAGGTCCCCTGCAAAAACCAGAATTTACGGAGCAGGCACTGGCGGCCAGACTGGGGATGCCACTGGAAAAAATCGATTTCCAGATGACCCGCCTGGGCGGAGGTTACGGTCGGCGCTCCTACGCGCACTGGGCCCTGGAGGCTGCCCTGATTTCTCAAAAGATGGAAGCCCCCATCAAACTGATTTACAGCCGGGAAGACGATATGACCTCGGGTATTTACCGCCCAGCCTATCAAGCGACCTATCGGGCAGCATTGGATGCCAACAATCAACTGATCGCCTTCCACGTTAAAACTGGAGGAATCCCGGAAAGCCCGCTGGCCGCAAACGCCTTTCCCGCAGGAGCCATCGACAATTACCTTGCCGAGGATTGGACCATCGACAGCAACATTACGGTAGGCTCTTTCCGGGCGCCGCGTTCCAACTTTATGGCCAGTGCTGAACAGTCTTTTTTGGATGAAGTGGCCGAAGCAATGGGCAAAGACCCGATTGATTTCCGGCTGGAACTTCTGAATCGCGCCAAAACCAACCCCGTAGGTAAAAACAACGATTATGACCCTGCTCGCTATGCAGGTGTGCTGGAACTGGTGCGTGAAAAATCAGGATGGGGTCAAAATCAGCCCAATTTACACCGGGGGGTGTCTGCCTACTACAGCCACAACTCTTACTGCGCCCAGGTCCTAGACTTGGTGCTGAATGATGGAAAACCTGTGGTCAAAAGTGTTTGTTGCGCCCTAGATTGCGGTATTGTAATCAACCCCGATGCAGCCATCAACATGAGCGAAGGGGCCATTGTGGATGGTATTGGTACCGCCTTGTACGGTTCCATCAGCTTCAACGAGGGTGTACCCGACAAAAGCAACTTCGACAAGTACCGGATGATCCGCATGGGCGAAGCGCCCCAGGCCATCGACGTACATTTTGTCAAAAACGAGATTGCCCCAACCGGTATGGGTGAGCCACCTTATCCGCCAGTGTTTGCTGCTTTAGCGAATGCGCTCTATAAGGCAAGGGGGAAAAGGCTTTACCAGCAGCCTTATTTGGGGGGAAAGAGGGAGTTTGGGTAAACACCCTTTGATTTTCGTAACCATTGACTTGATTTTTATAATGTTCCGAGGCCAAAAGCCTCTTTATTTGCAAAGTTTGTTAAAATTCAATCAAACCTAATATCATGGCAGTTTTCAATCTGACTATCAATGGGAAAAAGCATCAAGTTGATGTTGACCCCACTACACCCATTCTCTGGGTACTTCGAGACCACCTCAGTTTGGTGGGCACCAAGTACGGATGCGGTATGGCGATGTGTGGTGCCTGTACCATTCACCTGGATGGTTTGGCCATGCGCTCTTGTTCACTGCCTGTTGCACAGATAGGCAATCAGAAGATTACTACTATTGAGGGGCTTTCTGAAAATGGTGATCACCCGCTTCAAAAAGCCTGGCTTGAGCACGATGTACCTCAGTGTGGTTATTGCCAAACCGGGCAGATCATGAGCGCAGCCGCTTTGTTGAAGAACAACCCCAAACCTAGCGACGAAGAAATTGATGCAGCGATGCACGGCAACATCTGCCGTTGTGGTACCTATATTCGGATTAAGGCGGCCATTAAAACGGCAGCTCGTTCTTAACGCAAAGGTGCTATTTGGGGCTATGACGCAGGCTGCAAAGGGCCTATTTTAAGCCAAATTTCGTTCCGAAAATGCTCATTTAGCGCTACTAAACTCCGCTTTTCGGGCCTCATTTGGCTTAAAATAGCCTCCTTTTCGCTTCTGCGCCATAACCCCAAACAGCACCTCTAAAGTCCAAAAAA
Source organism: Haliscomenobacter sp. (assembly GCF_965225875.1). GTDB lineage: Bacteria > Bacteroidota > Bacteroidia > Chitinophagales > Saprospiraceae > Haliscomenobacter. The sequence continues at coordinate 513,410 of NZ_CBDDBS010000003.1, forward strand.
TGACAAAGACAAAAATAGCATCGAGCAGACGCTCTTTCCTCAGAAATACGCTCTTCGCGGGTGGTGGTATGGTCATTGGATTTGACTGGTTGGCCAATCAAAGCCTGGCTGTTGCCAAAGATTCCCTGGCTTTGCCTAAGGAATGGTTCGACTTCAACGCTTTTCTGAAGATAGGTGATAATGGCCTGGTAACCATTATTACGCCCAATCCTGAATTTGGCCAAAACGTGATGACCTCCATGCCCATGATTGTGGCCGAGGAACTGGACGTAAACTGGAAAGACGTACGGGTGGAAATGGCCATGCACGACCCCATCAAATTCCCGAATGCAGCCTTTGGGCAGTTTACGGGAGGTAGTAGAGGTATTCCCTCCAAGTGGGACGCCCTGCGCAAAGCTGGAGCTACTGGCCGGCAAATGCTCCGCGAAGCTGCTGCCAAAGCTTGGCAAGTACCTGTAGAAGAGATCACCACTTCCAATAGTGTATTGCAACACAGCAGTGGCAAAAAGGCTACTTATGGCGAAATGGCTGCTGCTGCGGCTCAAATCCCCGTTCCGAAGGAAGTGAAATTGAAGGCGGTCAAAGATTTTAAAATCATTGGTACCTCTCAAAAGAATGTTGAAGGGCCGAAAATCGTGACTGGAAAACCACTCTTTGGCTTGGATTACAAAGCGGATGGCATGTTGATTGCCATGATTGTACACCCACCGGCTTTTGGCATGAAGTTGAAATCCTTCAGCGATTCGGTGAAAAGTATGCCGGGCATTAAGGATGTATTTTCTTTCAAGACCTATAATGAAGGTCAGGGAAAAGCTGGCTTCGACACCAATGCCTTCCCTGAACTGGTCGCCATCGTTGGCAATTCCACCTGGGAAGTCATGAATGCCAAAAAAGCGATCAAAGTTGAGTGGGAGCCTTTCGCAACTTACAGCGAAACTGTAGCTGGCTTTGGAGGAAACACAAGCCAGGTGAAAGTACCCGCTGGCCTGGAAAATTCCACCGACCACCTGGCAAAAATGAAAGAATTTGCCAGCAAACCGGGTAAAGTGGTCCGTAAAGACGGAGATCCTGAAGCTGCTTTCAAATCTGCGGCTAAAGTATTGGAGCGGAGCTATTCGGCCCCCCACCTGGCCCACAACTGTATGGAGCCGATGAACTTTTTTGCCGATGTAAAAGGTGATAAAGTAAAAGTGGCTGGTCCACTGCAAGCGCCAGGATTGATTGAACCTACGCTCTCTGCACGTTTGGGCATACCTGCCGAAAACATCGAAATTGAAATGACCCGCATGGGCGGTGGTTTTGGGCGCCGGGCCTACAGCCACTATATGGTAGAGGCTGCGGTCATCTCTCATCAGGTTAAAGCACCGGTGAAGTTGATGTACACCCGGGAGGATGACATGACCAATGGTGTTTACCGGCCAGCTTATTATGCTACTTACCGCGCTGCGTTGGATAAAAACAATAACCTGATCGCTTTCCATGTGAAAGCGGGAGGTATTCCTGAAAGTCCATTGCATGCGAATCGTTTCCCCGCAGGTGCAATCGACAACTACCTGGCTGAGGAATGGGCCATCGAATCCAACATCACCATCGGCGCTTTTCGGGCTCCTCGCTCCAATTTTATTGCTGCTGCCGAGCAGTCATTCCTGGACGAGTTGGCAGAAATGATGAAAAAGGACCCGATTGAAATGCGTCTGGAATTGTTGAGAAAAGCCAAGGCCAGTCCAGTAGGCAAAAACAACGACTACGATGCCGATCGTTATGCCGGGGTATTGGAATTGGTGCGCGACAAATCGGGTTGGGCCAACAAGCCAAAAGGCAAGGTACACCGCGGTGTAGCTGCCTATTTTTGCCACGCCAGTTATGCGGCCCATGTGCTGGAGTTGACGGTAGAAGATGGCAAACCAGTGGTGCAAAAAGTAACCAGTGCCATCGACTGCGGCATCGTTGTAAACCCTGACGCAGCAGCCAATATGACCGAGGGCGCAGTGATTGATGGTATCGGTAATGCGCTTTTTGGGGAATTGCCTTTCAAAAATGGAGCTCCTGAAAAGACCAATTTCCACAATTACCGCATGATTCGGATGGGGGAAGCACCCAAGGCGATTGATGTTCATTTTGTGAAAAATGAGATCAGTCCTACCGGGATGGGTGAGCCACCATTTCCACCGATTTTTGGTGCAGTTGCGAACGCACTGTACAAAGCTACCGGAAAGCGGGTGTACAACCAGCCTTTTTTGGGTGATAAGCAGGAATTGGGGATGTGATATATCATGGCGGGTTCTCTTTTTTGAGAGAACTCGCCATCCACTGATTCACAGCTATATCAAATCGAGTAATTTAATGACGACAAAAGGATAGCCCAGCAAACAAAAGCAGATTCCCCAAATGAGTAAGGTGGGAGATTGGGGCTGGTTTTCTTCGCCATCGAGTAACACCTCCCGAATCGACTTATAAAAATAGTAACCTAACTGTACCTTTTGCCCCACTTCATAAGGGCAAGGTGTTTGGTAATAGGTTGAAAAATGCCGGTGACTGCCATTGGGATAATAAAATTCGACCACTGGCGCATAACCTTCACCTTCCTGAGAACCAAAGATAGGGCCTGGATTTCGCCGGATTTCTACAACTGTACCTTCAGCTCTAAGGCCGCGTTTTTTAACCCGTTCGGGCATTTTGGAGCGATCATAATAAATAATCAGGCAATAGGTTCCAATCACGGCAAGGACTGACAAATAGGGGCTGATGGTGTTGAGAATTTCCATAGGGTGGTGCCTCTTTTTCTATTTAATTTTCTCCAAAATTAAAAAAATACCTCTACGGTAATTGATGCTGTAGCGAAATTGATTCAAAAAAGCATTGCCTACAATTCCTTGAACCTGCAAATCCTCTTCATTAGAGGGAAATAACTTACTGAGGTCGCTGATGGTGAAGGTTTGATCGGCCAGGTTAATGCCACCTGCCTGGGTATTTTTGACCCGGACTTTACGTTCCTTTTTTTCGCTGTTTCCGCCCAGTCCTTTGACCAAGCTAGCGCCTAATTCTTCAAAGTCCCTTATTTGACCTTTTTCAAAAAGTGACTGATCCAAAAAATTGATTTCAGCGCCAGTATCTATGCCCAATAGTATCTTTTTCCCGTTGATAATCAATTCAATCACGGGCATATGGTCTTGTTGTTGCATGGAAAGGGCGGCCAATGCAGTGCTTGGATCATAAGGGAGCTCTTTGCGATTGCTGACTAAGGTGATGGTTTGGACTGAGGGATCAACAATTACTTCGTAATCTTTTAAAATTTCATAACCAATTAAACCTTGCACACCGTTTTTGCTGACATCATTAAAATGGTGCATATCTACACTCAGGCCGCTGAGGTTTTTCCATTCGTCGTTGTTCCAGCGAAAATTTTTGATGAAGGTATCACTGGCCGAGAGTTGGCCAGTGATACCTTTGGCTTTGATTCCCTGCTGATTGCTCTGCTGATTGACGACTAGGGTAGGGGCCCCAGTATCCAAAATAAAAACTCCTTCATTGCCGTCTAGTTCGGCTTTGACCAATAATAAGTCACCCGCTTTTTCGAAAGGGATGGCCGGAGCAGTGGTTTTTGAATTACGGTGTTCTATTGCGGCGCTGTTGCTACCCGTTGTAAAATAAGCGGCTCGGTTTTGAGCAGAAAGACAGTGTATAAACAATAAAAACAGCCAAAAAACGGCCATTCTCCTGAAACCTTGCATGTTAATTTATTTTATCCCAGTCAGGGTAAGTGAAGTAATAACACTTAGGTAAACTTAAGTTTACATTAAATTAACATTGAAATCTTGAGAATTGTGGCTTTTTGAGGCTATTTTTTTTGTTAAAGTTTTAAGATTTGTTGTAAGTCGTTTAAAATCAATAAGAAAAGGCATAGAGCAATTGCCCTATGCCTTACAGTAATTTCACGTATCTTCCCTGATCAGAAAGATCAAAACTTAAGATTGTGATGCATGTCCCACAAACCCCAGTAAGCGCCTACGTCGCCTTCGGCACCCACTTTCCAGGACTCATCAAAGGAGGAGAAATAAAAAATCTCGATGTTTTCCTCCCGCGACCATTGTTGGGTGTTGAGGAAATATTTGATGGCATTTTCCATGGAGGGCTCAGCATCTTCGAAATTTTTACCCTGGCTTGGCCACCCAGTCTCCGTGATGATTACTTTTTTGCCCTTGGCGGCCAGCATAGCCTGTTGGTACATTTGTTTCATGTAGACCAATGAATAGTCGATCTGGCAGCCCTCCCAAAAGGGGTAACAATTGGACAGAATGACATCACAAGCCTCGCTGATTTTTGGACAATCGGTAAACTCGTAATAGGCGTCCACATAGCCGACCGTTGTTTCCGGGATCGCGTTTTTTACGCGTTGAATGTAGGCTAGCAATTCCTCTTCACTGAGGTCTTTGCGGTAGAGCACTTCGTTGCCTACGGCAGCAATGTCCACGTAGCCTTGTTTGGCCAATTGAATCAGGCCGGCGATTTCCTGCTCGTTCAAATCTTTGTCTTTGCCCAACCAGGCACCGACCAGGGTTTTGATTCCAAATTCACGGGCCACTTGCGGCACCAGTTCATTGCCCTCGATGCAGGAGAATGAACGGACCCATTTGGTGTAAGGAGCAATGACCGCCATCCGCCGCCGAATTTGTTCAATCGTCAAGATATCACCGGGTTGTTGTCCCTCTTCGTAAGCGCTGTAACAAAGGCCATGCATGCCTTCTTCCAATGTTTGTTTGAAGAGGCTTTGCAGCTGCTCCGGTGATTTGCCAGAATAGTCAATACCGGAGAGGGCTAAATATTTTCCTAATCTGAATGACATAGTTGCTTAGGTTTTTGAGAGCATGTCTAAATTTTTTTGTTTTGCTGCAAATGGTCCGATTTGGGGTGAATTTCGTTCCAAAAATGCTCATTTAGCGCTGCTAAACTCCGCTTTTCGGGCCTCATTCACCCCAAATCGGCCTCATTTTCGCCTAAAACAAAAATATTTAGACATGCTCTGAGGTGAGTTCCGCTTTTTTCTGGTTTATTTCAGCACGTATTTCATTGGCCCGTTCTTCGGATACGTCATAATTGCGCATGACCCACATGGCTAGCAAAGTACCTGTAATAGGAACCAATGAAAAAAACAACCTTAATCCTGATACTGCACCTTCTGGCTGAACTTCAGCATTTGGGACAAACCCTACAAAACTCATGATAATGCCACTCAACAAACCAGCAATGGCAAAGCCCAACTTAACCATCCACCAATAAATGGCACCAAAAATACCTTCTCGTCTTTTGCCAGTATTCAATTCGTCCAAATCGCATACATCCGCTGTCATGGACATCATCAGGGTGAACAAACTACCGATTCCAAAGGAAAAGAATGGAAGTGCGAACATGTACATATAAGGTTTACCCGGTACAAACAAAAACCAAAACAAGACATATCCGATGATGGAAATTCCTTGCGACAACATGAAGGCATTTTTCTTACCCATTTTTTTGGACATCCAGGCTACTGTTGGTATCACGGCGAAGGTGGTCACCAAGGCCCCCACGCTCCCGAATAAAGTTGGCCAGACACCTGCTGCTCCTGCATCGCCATTGAACAAATGATAAACAATGATGAAAAAAGAGAAGGATGCTACGGTGTTGAATGCATTAAAAATAAAAAAAGTAGCAATGCATAATTTCCTGAATGGGACAATTATAAAGGCATCTTTGAATCCATTCAATATTTCTTTGAACCCACCTCCAATATTCTTCAGGCTCAAGGGGATGAGGCTCTCGTCGTCCTTGGTGGATTTACCTTTGATGAAAATAGCGGGAATCATGGCCATAACCATACAAAAAATACCCACCCAGATCGATAGGGTTCGTGTGGCGGTGTCTGCGTTTTCAAACCAACTTGGATCATACATTACTACCCAAAACCAAGGGGCAATTACCCAAGCCCACTGCCCAATCCATTGTGCTACCGCCATGATATTGGTACGCTCATGGAAATCATTGCTCAACTCGTAACCCATGGCTACATAGGGTATACTAAAAATGGTCAACCCGGTATAGAATACAAAGGACCAAAACAGGAAATAGGCGAAGTTGTATTCTACACTATTGTCGCGATACAATTGCCACATTGCCACAAACGAAATGCCCAAGATGATGGCACCGATGAAGACATAATGCCTGCGTCTGCCCCAAACGGAACGGGTATTGTCGGTGACAAACCCCATGATGACATCAATAATTGAATCGTATAGTCGGGGAAGGAAAAAGAGGATGCCCCACATCCAGCCTGGGAAACCCAAATCCTGTACCAGTACAACCATAAATATCCCCAGGGCAGCCGGGAACATTTGATTGGCCAGCATGCCCAAACCGAAGGCCACTTTTTGCCCAAAAGGAACTTTTTGCGATGATGTAGATGAATTGCTCATTGTTGGTTTATCATTGATGAATCAATATGGTTTAGGAGGAATCTTTTAACAAACGAAACTATTTAGCACCCATCCACCTGCGGTGGATTTTAAATCCAATTTTTTACCACAAAGACACAAAGGCACAAAGACACAACTTTTAGCACTTAATGTCTTTGTGCCTTTGTGTCTTTGTGGTAAAAAATCCCGCCGCAGGCGGCTGCTAAATAGTTACTAACAAACAATCAATTGTCTGGTGCCTTTCCTTTTTTTACCGGGGGAAGCGGCACCTGTTGGAGTAATGCCGCTTTGTTTCCACCGTAGGTTTTTACAATGGGATTCCCGTCCCTTGACAAACCTTTCAGCACACCCTGGTCTACCAAATCCCAGATAGCATACTTAGCCTTGCCATCAAGGGTGAATAGCCCGAAGTGGTTTTCCGATCCGCCAGGATTGGCCGCGTCCTTCCAGATTTCATCAAAAGCTTCAAAGTAAAAGCAAGCGATGCCCTCCCGATTGGTCCATTCCCGCATTTTCTGGTAATAAAGCCCTTCCTTGTACTCATCGGTTGCTCTGGAACCTTCCAAGCCATAGTGTTCATTGGAAGCGCTGGCCCAGCCCGTTTCGCCAATGTGAATGGGTTTTTGAATGCCCAATTTCTGCATGTATTTCGCTACACTTTGGTATTGTGAGATGGCGTAATTGACGGCACGGGTCATGGCCGCATCAATTTTGGCGGTATCGGGGAGCTTTTCTTCGCCCTCAAAATTGCCCCAAAAGGCAGGGTTGTAGTGGGTGTCGTGCATCGGGTAGGTATGCATGGACACATAATCAACCGCCTTGAACAATTTTGTTAAATCTTCGACGTGGTATTCAGCACCGCCGCCACCCCAGGACGCAAAATTATCGGAGCTGGTAATCCATAAGTCCTTTGGCAGCTTTCCAGCTTTTTTCAGCGCTTGCAAGTGGTTCACGTATTTTAGAATCACCCAGGGCTGTACGAAGTAGCTAGTGGCCCATTTCACCATTGCCTCGTTGCCGACGGCGATGATTTTTACAATATCGGGGTATTGGCTGGCCATATCTACTGCTCTTTGAATTTCGGCAGCGTTGGACTCGGCCTCTTCCTCTTCGTGTATGGGGGGCTTCGTCGTCCAGGCGTTTTTGCAATCAATCCAGGCCCCCAACATGACGTACATCTCGAAATTGGGGTCTTCCTGCTTCAATTCACGGATCGCCTTCAGCAAGTTGGAAGCTTCAGCCAGCTTGGTATTGTAGGTCCGGAGCACCTTGATGTTCATGGCGAAGAGGATTTTCATGTCCTCTTTCAATTGTGCTATACTCGGCTGCAATTCGCGGCTGTTTTCCCGGTAGCCACCATAAGAAATGGCCAGGTATTTGGGATTTCCCAAGATGTCTTTTGCCGTCAATTCTTTGCTGTTTTGTAGTCGTGATGGTTGATTTTGCCCCATTTTTACCCCGCAGGATAAGATGAAGGTCAATGCGAACAGGATCGCCAATATTTGACATAGGTTTGTTTTCATCCTATTTCAAAATTGACGTTTGGATGTGCACCCTGATTTGAATGATCTCGCCAGTTCGTTCAAAAATTTTCAGGCTGTTGCCTTCATCCAGGCTTAAGTCGTTCAGCGTGGTAGTGGTATGGTTTTTATCCGTAATGCTCAGTTGGTTTTCGGCTGCCAGGGTATAAATGATGGGCACCTGGCAATAAGTGAAACAAAGGGAACCTTTTTCAACCTGTAATTGCCGGGATTCCTGATGAACGTCCACGTAGGCAAAGGTTTTGGCTTCCTCCAGAAACTCGCTTTTTCGGAGCAGACGGGGATTGAAATGCAAGCGCCCATTTTTCACCTGAACGCCCAACTCGCCGAACCTGCTCAGGATGTCCTCCTTGACCTGACCGGTCATGCCGGGTTGCTGTGCGCCTTTTCCGGCAGGCGTATGGGAATAGGGGTCGGTTGGAAAAGCGCCATACAGCGACGGCGATTTGTGGACACCAATGCCTTCACTGATTTCATAATAATGGTCTAATAATTGGCCGATGAGTTCAGGGCTTTCGCCTTCATCAACGGCTTTTTGGCAACATTCCAGCACGGCCAATTGGAATTTAGATACCATGTGCCAATAAATGGATCCCAGGCCTTCATAACCGTAAAAAGTACCAGAACGCCCGGTAAACGCTTTGTGATTGAATAGGTCTTCAAAGATTTGCAGCACCCTTTTTTTGTCTTTTTCCAGGAGGGATGCATAAGCAGTATTGGCCAATTCATTCAAAGCTGTGGTCAGATCGTTGGCGTTTTTAAAATTGCTGTTGAAATGGAATACCCCATTGACGTCTTTTTCGATGATGTCCACATTGCCGTCGGATACCAATTGAGTGAGCAGGAGCGATTGTTCGACGGCTTCTTTGGGTACATTATTTTTTACAAAAAAGCCAGGTAGGTCTTTATTGGGATACAGCAGGTAACTGTACTGGTCAGGTCGGAATAATTTGCTTTGTTTTAAACTGTCCAACAGTGTCAATACCTCTTGACCTGGTAAATATTTAGCACTCAACACCGCCACTTGCCCCTCCAACATTTCGCTCAAATGGGAAATGGAAACGGCGTCATCGCCCTTGATGGTCATCAAGTTATAGGCGTGGTACAAGTGGTTTGGCCTTTTGTTGGCTTCAATCGTATGCTCCAAAAAGCGGAGGCTCAAATCAAAAAACGCGTTGATTTCATCCAACGCAATGGCTTGCTTTGCTCCTGAAAATGGCTGGCTGTACAGCTGCGTGCGGTATGCGCTACCCGCTTTTCCCAAGCCATCCAGGATCTGTTTGCGATCCTGGTCGCTGATTTTACCGGAAAGTAAATGTTCGTAGCCCTTCAAGGTCTGAGCTACACCATTCAAAAAGACCAGCAATTCGCTGGAAACCGCAGCCTCCTTAGCCTCAGAAGCATCGAATACTTTTTTGAAAAAATACAAGAATCGGCGCAGGTAGCATAGGGTCACAACCGAAACGCCGTTGCCAACCAGGGCGTTGTTGGCGTCGTTCCATTCAGGGCGCTGGGTGTTCATCCAAATGCCGCCTTCGGGAATGAAATTGGACAATTTGGCCAATACTGTTGCCAGGATTTTTTCCACAAAAGTCACCGTATGAATCTCGCCCTTTTGGTTCCGCAACAAGGCCCCATCTGCACCCAGGCTTTCTTTTTGTGCATGGATTTCCTTGTCTGATTCGTGGTCGAACTCAATGGTGTCCTTGGGGTTTTTGAGGGTATCCTCGTAAGTTTTTATTCGGTAAGGCACATTGGCATAGACGAAGCTGGCCTGGTCAAAAAGGCTTTCCAACTGACCGGGTTCATGGTCTTCCATGAATTCCAGAAACTTCAAGAGGTAGATGATCTGGTGGTCACCCCAGTAGCCGATGTACGACCAGGGGTTGTCCGGCTCAATGGTCTCCCAATCGAACCCGTCCTTGGTCACCCGGTAAGGGTTGTAGCCATCAAAAGTAGTAGCATTCAAAAACTTGAACACCATGCTTTCTATGAAGGCAGGGTAGGAGTGGGCCAGGGCTTCCCAGTTTTGGAAGATATCCCGCCAATTACCCTGGTAGTCAAGGATTTTTGAACCATCCTTTTCGCTGCGGGTATTGATCGAAAACCAGTTCCAGGGGCGGCTGGGGTCGCCGTGTCTGCGACTGAATTTGAGCGGCATGTATTCGAGGCACAAACGTGCAAAATGCGCATCCCCGCTTTGCTGGGCTATTTGTTTTACTTCAAAAAATGAAAAAACTTCGGGCAATTTGTCCAGAATCGGTTTTGCTTTTTCAAAAACGATTTTGTTGGCCTTGGACAAATAATGTGTGAAATCCCATTTCTCGATTTGATAATTGTTGTCAAAAATACCGCCCCGCATGATGTTGAACAGCACATTGGAAAAGTGACGGGTATCCTTCCGGTGGTCAGCGCTCATTTGTAGCCCATCTGCAGCTGCGTTGAGGGCGAGCAAACGTTTGGTTCCGGCGGCAACATCCTCGTTGACCAGTTGCGCCAAGCCTTTTTCATTTTTGATCCAGTCCAGCAGTTGGGCAAGGGTCATGTGGCTTTGGTTCACGTTGGCAACAATCATCCACGCTTTTTCCGATTGTGGAGCCAGTACGACTTGTTTGTGGAGAAAATAGGCGCCTTTTTCCGCCTTTACATCTTCTTCCTGCTGGAGCGGCTTGCCTTTTCGGAACGCAGCGAGTTGCAGGGAAGAAAGTAAATAGGTAGGGTTTTCAAGTCCTAGCGACCATACCACGTTGGCTTTCAGTGCCTCACTGGGTTCGGCTTTGTCCACAATGATGGCGCTCAAGGCATAGATGCCCAAGCCTGTCGCCTGGTCTAACTCGCTTCTTTTGTAAGCGTCAACGAGATTACTGGAGCTGTTTTGCAAACTACTGGGCACCCCGTAAGGCAGGATGTTTTGGATGCCATCCAAAAGGGAAACAGCAACTTCGGAGGGCCCATTGTTGATCAGCCTTGATTTTCTGACAAAACCAAATTGATCGCTGGAATTCCATTCAACCTGAAAGGTCAATTGCAGGTCGTGATTGGTTTCCTCGAAGATGATTTTATTCCCAAAAACATGCTTGTACAAATTCTGGCTTCTGCGGTGCAGGCCTTCGTACCGGGAGGAAAAGGGTTCCCAGATGTGATTGGCTCCGGTTCGCTGCACCAGAAATATGGACTTGCTGCCCGTTATTTCCACCGACTCGGTTATTTTGTCGTCGGTGTAATAAGGGAACAATGCGTAATCTGCATTTTTTCGTCCTGCGCTCAGTCCGCCATTGCTGGAAATGAACATCCAGTGGTCAGAGTCGCTGACGATGCTCATAAAAAATGGGCGAAGTGCATCGCTATCCGCTATTTTAAAATAGCTATCGCTGCCTATTTGGGTGTATTCTAGCTCCATGGTTGATTAGTTGACCTCTTTGTAAACTTTGACATAATCCACCAGCATAGTTTGTGGAAATGGCGTTTGGGGGGTAGGGAAGCCCACAAAGTTGCCGCCCACTGCAACATTCAGGATGATGAAAAAGGGTTGGTTGTAAACCCATTCTCCCGGCGTATCTTCTGGGGTTAAGCGTTGATAAAGGACATCGTCAACGTAAAAGTCAATAAAGTCTTTGCCCCATTCAACCGCAAAAACATGGAAATCGACATCAAAGCGGTCGTTTGTAAAACCATAACTTTTGGTAATGGCTGCTCCGCCCGAGTAGCCCGGGCCATGCACGGAACCATGAATGAGGTTGGGTTCCTGCCCACGGTACTCCATGATGTCGATTTCGCCGCACTGTGGCCAGGTAACCTGGTCAATATTGGCACCCAGCATCCAGAAAGCTGGCCAGATTCCAGGGCCCCAGGGCATTTTAATGCGCGCTTCAAAGCGGCCGTAAGCTTGGGCGAAAATTCCTTTCGTATTCAGCCTTGCTGAAGTGAAGCCACGTCCAGCATAACTTTCTCTTCGAGCGGTAATGGCCAGGTTGCCAGTTCCATCCAGTGCAACGTTTTCGGGACGATTGGTGTAAAACTGTAATTCCTGATTGCCCCAACCGTCATTTCCTGGGCCGATCCCGATGTCGTAAGCCCATTTAGTGGCATCGGGCGCCTTGCCCGCCGAGCCATCGAAATTGTCTTCCCAGACCAATTGGTAGTCGCGGTCCACGATCACATTGTCCTCATCCTGGCAGCTCCAGAAGACACAAAACATCAGAACAAGCAGAAAACTATTTATGAAGGTTGAATGATTCCATTTCATTGTAAAAGGATTAGTAACGCAGAAAAATGCGTCATGCTAAGTCAAGATTATTTGTGAAATAAAATATTGTCGAGATAGATTTTCCCGTTGCCCTCGAACTTGAACTGGAAAACCTTACTCAGGTCAACTGGCGGAGCGAATTCCTTCAGCGGAATATCGATGCTCGTCCAGCCTGAGGTGGGCACTTTTAAGGTATAGGGCTTCTCAGCGGGGCCTGGGCTGATCAGGAACACCTTTAGTTCAGTGGAGTTTGCTGTCCAGAAATCGAGGCGCAAATGAGTCATGCCACTTACGTTCTGATCACTGCCTAACTGCAGGCCTTGATAATTCAATCCGGAATACACGAGCGTATTATTGCCGGCTACTTTTACTTCGGTAACCTGGGTTGCCTGTCCCCAGTTAGGATTGAGGTCTGATCCAGCTACATTGGTATAAGCATCGCTGAACACCGAGATGACGTTGGCGGCAGCATAGGTAGGAGTTGGAGCAGCAGTGGTGGGTTCTGTAGCCGCAGGTGGATTTTTATAAAAGTAGATGTTGTCCAAATAAATGTCGCCGTTGCCGTCAAATTTGAACTGAATTAGGTCGTTAAGTGCGACCGGAGAGAAACTACTCAGTGGAATGTCTACACTGGTCCAGCCATTGGTGGGTACAGTTAAGGCCACCGCTCGCTCCACCGGCCCGGGACTGATGATAAACACATTCAAATTGCTGGAATTCTTGCTCCAGAAATCAAGGTGCAGGTGAGTCATGCTGGAGACGTTGAGGTTGCTGCCGAATTGTGTCCCCTGGTAATTCAAGTTCTCATAACGCAGCGTGTTGTTTCCTGCAATTGGCAATTGGGTAACCTTGGTCGCCTGTCCCCAATTCGGATTAAAATCTGTTCCGGCAACGTTGGTATAGGCATCGCTAAAAATGGAAGTGACATTGGCCGCACTACGGGTAGGCGTTGGCGCTGCAACAGTAGGCCCAATTGGCACCTCCTTTGGGGCTATGTTAAAATATACGTTGTCGAGATAAACATTTGGCAAGTCGCCCGATAGTACCAATTGTGCAAGGTTTCCTCTTCTACTCAGTCCCGTGAATCTCGAGAGAGGTATATTAATGCTCACCCATTCCTTAGAAACCAGAGTTGGGCGAGTAATTGATATTTCATGTGAAGAATCATCACCTCCTCCAAAAGTTCCATTTGGACCAAAATCAACGAGTTGCACTTTGAAAGTTTTCGGAAGGTCGGTGGGGTCAGGCGTCCAGATATCCAGATGGAAATTGGTCATGGCCGTAGCGTTAATGGTCTTGGAACTGAACTCGATGCCTACAAAATTTAGGTCTCGATACCGTTTTACGTCATTTCCGGCTATTTTAAGATCGACAGTCTGAGCGGTTGAAAACTGCCAGCCCGTGTTCCAGGTATCTACGGTCACATTGTTGTAGGCATTGCTGAAAAGCGAAATAACACTGTCCGCTTTAATGGTAGGGGTGGGGGCTGGAGTTTCGGGACCAACTGCTTTCCCACTTGAATTTAGGGTCATGGAGCCGGCTGCATTCACCTCGCCCACCTTGGCAGTGATGATTGCTTTTCCGGCATCAAGGACAGTAACAACTCCTCCGCTACTGACCGAAGCCACTGCGGGGTTGGAGGACAAAAATGTGAAATACGCCGGGGCTGCTTCCACACTTTGATCAATGCCCGTTGGCAGATTAAACGCAACCTTCAAGCCGCCGATGTTCAGCTTTTGATCCGTTTCCACCGAAAAGACCTGATTTTGTCCATCCAAAATAGCAGGTTTCGGATGGGCTATGGTGCCTAATTTTTCAAATTTCAAGTCGTCAATCCAGAAGGTATAGCCGAGGTCGTTTTCCGGGCCTTCGGAATAAAAGAACATCCCTTTTTCCTGTGTCAATTTTGAAGGATCGGGAATGGGGATGATGAATTTTTGCCAATTGGAGTTGACTTTTACCCCTCTTAGCGTAACCTGGTATTTTGACTCGCCAAAGTCGTTTCCAAAACCGACCACATCAATCGTCGCTGATTTGGAGGCCTTGGCCCAAAAGGTCAGTGCATCATAGCCCGACAGGTCACGCCCAACCGTGGTAATGAATCCACCACCAGCATAAGCCCCCTTGGGGTCTCCAGCATCGGGCACAGCAAATTTCATGGAGGCTGTGCCTTTGTATTTTACATCACCATCAACATCAAACGCGGTGACTTTAGAGCCACCGAAGGCGGCGTAGTTGAGTCCGGCGCTGAATCCGTCAATGAACACCTCAGGAGTAGTAGGAAAGGTAGCTGGCGCGAGGCCATCGATGTCTCGCTTGCAACTGAGCACAGTGATTAGGGCCGTGCTGGCGAACAGGATGAGGACAGATATTTTATGCTTTAAATGTTGCATGGTAGATTTCTTGAGGTTGACTAATTATTATTGATATTGATTTGCAAATAGGTCTGAAATTCCCATTCTTGGCCATTCCCGAAACCTATGGCAGTGGGATCACAAACGAGTTGTCCACTTGCATCAAATTTCGTTGCCGGGCAGTAGCGGGGCGAATACTGATCAAGGGAACGCCAAGTGTAGCGGATGCCTAAGCGGGAATTGGGCAATTCAATCCAGGAAGGTTTTGCCAGGCTGGTGGAAATATCAGCCATGAGCTGCAAGGGGAAGGTCAAGTTGAAGTCGCGGTGGTAGTCAAAAGGCCCCCAATCGTTTACCTTGGCCATGGCGATCAATTTGGTCTTTTTATAAATGAGTCGCAAATCGCCCCCAAAACGTTTGATGAGCCGGGAATCACTACCGTTGGCCTGGGCTGTCCCGGCGAAAAGGTTGGCGATAAACCCAAACTCAGGGGTCATTTTTGAAACGATGCGTGAATGGGCCTCCCAAAGGTCTTGTGCTGGAGCGGCTCCGGGGAAGGCAAAAATAGTGCGTCCGTCGCCCAGGATACCAATCGCTGCGTCTTGAGTGGTGGGCAAGTGGCGGTAAACGAAACCAGCGTTGATGGCAAACCTCGCATCTTCTGCAATGTCGTTGTCCCATTCATACATCCAGGTGCCGGGAGTAGGGTCGTAGGTAAAAAGGATTTCACCTGCCACGGTTTCCCGGTTTGAACGCACTGCAAATGGATCATCGAGAATGTTTCGCGGACGCCCCGGAGCTGGCACCCCGCTGGGAATGGGGTCTTCGATTGGTTTCTGCCACAAGAAGTTGGGAGCGATTTGGAAATCGCCTAATCCGACAGTGAAACCGGTCAGGAAATTGTATTGATTGCCGCTACCACTGTCTTTGAGCCGCCAACCAGTGAAGGTTTTGGTGTAATCAGCTCCACCTTGCGCAAGAATTCCCTGTGCAGCCCCCTGAGCATACCATTGGAAGGGCCCCGAAGCATAAGTCACCTTGAACTTACCTCCCCAGGTATCTTTCATGGTGGTTTTATCCTGGTAAATCTCGTATTTTCCTTCCTCGGTTTGGTGGGCAACCTGGAATACTTCTCCGACGCGGTTTGAGTTCGACCAGATACCGCCTATTTCAAACCCCACTGATCCCATCATCCTTTTGACATGCAAGGAAGCCCTGCGGGTAGGTGGAATCGGCACTGCAAATGAGCTCACGGCAGGGGCTTGCCGATCGATGTCTTCGTGGAAAACTCCCGTCAGGTTGTATTTGCCGATTTGTTTGCTGTATTTCGCCAAGACGGCCGGGTTGGCACCCCACCACAGTTGAGGACCGAATGCCACCTTTAAATTTTTGATTTGCTTTTTACCCGTCAGTTCAAAGCCAAATGGCGCATCACCATTGTAAATGTCAATATTGGGGCCGTAATTGGCTTCTGGGTAAAAGCCGAAAAAATCGCCTTCGTAGCCCCAATGGTAATGTCCGGTACGGTAGAAAGCCTTCAAGTCGAAGTGTTTGGCATTCCAATTGATATCGGCACGGTAGACCTTAAAACGTTCTGCATCGGACAGTTCAACTGCGCTGTTCGTATTGTTGCCAATGTTGAATGATTGCACCGTGCGGATGCGGCCTCGGTTTTCGTAAAATATTTCGTTGATGGGGTTTTCTGCAACGTTCCCCAGAATGTTGAAAGACACGTTGGCCCGCAAATTTTCGGAGGGTTTTGCCTCTACGCCAACAAAAAATGACTGCATGTGGTCAAAGCCCAATTGGTCGGGGTAGGCCGTCCGACCAGGAATCGGGTCATTGGGTGTAGAGATCCTTTTTCCACCCGTATTAAAGGTGTAGAGATCTGCTCTGAATTCGCTCAATCTTACCTTTTTGGTCTGCTCTCCGGCGAGGGCTGCTTTGTCTCCCCGTGCCTTTATCACCACATCCATGATTTGGATGTGGGAGAAATGATTTTCCACATTGGCCAGCGTCATTCCTTCTTCCAATGGGTTTAGGCCGTGGGCTTCTTTCAGTGCATAGTAGGCTGCCCGAGGATACAGCTGGTAAAGCCCTCTTTCATTGGTCGGCCCTTTGGCACAGATGCCAAACCACTCTTCATTCATGTTGTTTTCGCCCTCATCATAATCGTGCAAGTAACCACCGTTGCTCCAAGAGGCGTTGTTATCGTGGATAGAGAGGTTGCTGGTTTGTCCAAACTTCCACCAACCGTCGCTGAACTGGAAAGTGAAACCTCCGAGGCTATTGCCTGCTTTGCCCAGACCCGCAGCATTTTCATAAATTTCTTTCCAGTTGCCCAACATATAGTAGGCTTGGGATTGCTGGTCTTCTTCATTGTCACGGGCGTTGAAGGCATCTGCGCCAAATTCTGTAAACAAAATAGGTTTGTTCAGTTCAGCCTTCACCTTTTGAAAGGCATCCCCAAAGGAAAGGCCCCGGTACATGTTGGTGCCCAAAATGTCTACGTCTTTGCACTCTTTAACAATGAGGTCTAAAAAAAGCAGATCCCCATTACACATCGCCACAGGGTGTGATTGGTCGATGCCTTTCATTGCTACTGCGGCTTCGTTGAAGAGTTTGTACATCGCCGTTGCTCGGGTAGTAGATTTTCGGTCCTGCACCGGGATGTCCTCTGTTTCGGCACCTTCCCAGAATAGTCCGTAGTTGTTCTCGTTGCCGAGCAGGTACAGCAATAAACCTGGCGTGTCCTTGTATTGCTCGGTCATCGTTTTTACTTCTGCAAGCAGTAAATCCCTAGTGCGGGGGTCGGCATATTCCGTATTGGCTACCCAAGCGCCTCCCAAGGTGAGGCCGTAGCGCCCAAAAGAATGATTGAGCATGGTATAGATGCCATATTTTTCATAGATATAGCGAATCCAGCGGGCTGGCACTCCAGTGTACTGGCGTATTACATTGACCCCCATGCTTTTCAACAAGGGCATTTCGGTATCGAGGGCTGCCCGAATGATGTCGTCGGGCTGTTTCCACAGGCTGTAGGAATAATTGGCCCCGATTGGGAAGTAGTCCCAATTCATACCGTTGATGAAGAAGTCCTTGCCGTTGACGACTAGTCTCATCCCATCCTGCTGGTTTGTGATGTTAACCTTGTCAACCTGGGCCATGGCTGAAATGGCAAGAAAGGATAGAATCAAAGTTTTAACTATTTTTTTCATTTCCAGGTTATTGTAAAAGTAAATGATTGGGTCTGACGAATATTTCCTTTCTACTTGGGTGCGAAGCCTTTTTTTATTTGGTTTTTCAAGTAGAACAGGTGATTAGCTCAAATGTAAACTCGAAAATCAGCAGAAAAAAAAATTGAACCCCATCAAATATTTCATCAATAATTTTTTTGACTACTACAAAAAAGTATTTTTATCTTTATAATTAATTTGCTATTAATTTATTATGAAAATTAAAGACTTTCACAACACTAGTAACTTACACTACATGAAGTACATTTTTTGTCTGGTTTTTGTCTTTTTGCAAATCGGCATCAGCTATGCTGTTGTAGGAAAATATCCCATTCAAAATTTTATGCCTTCCGACTACAAAGCCGGAATACAGAATATTGATTTTGCACAAAACAGGGATATGACTTTGTTCGTCGCAAACAACCTCGGTATCCTTTCCTACAATGGTAAATCTTGGGAGAAGCATGCCTTTCAAACGGGTAAAAAACAGCGCTCCCTGGCATTCGACAAACAAGCAAACCGTTTGTATTTTGGTTCCCAGGGGGTATTCGGCTACTTTGATGGCGACTGGAACATGGTTTCGCTTAAGGACAAAATACCACAGTCTTCTCCCGATTTCGATGAAGTATGGGACGTTTTCCTGCTCAACTCAAAAGCCTATTTTTGTACCTTCCAAGGCATTTACATCTATGATGGCCGGACCATTTCGGTACTTTCCCATAAAGATGGGTTCAACCGAAGCTTTCAGACCAATGGAAAATTATTTGCCCAAAGCAAGCAGGGGCAACTTTTTGAGATAAAGGACAAGCAACTCCTCACTCCTGCTTACTTACCCAGTTTGAGTAATGAAACCATTGCTGGAGTCATCTCACAGGACGGTGGATACCTTTTGATTTACAATTCGGGGAAAATCGATTTTGCCACTTCATTCGGGGTTGAGAGCAAATACACCGCTTTGAGCAATGCATTGCAGGGCAAGTACGTCAACCATGTTCTTCAACTATCTGATAACCGTCTGGCCATTTCTACCCAGACGGCTGGCATGTTTCTTTTCGATTTACAAAAACAATCCATCGAAAACATCACAACCCAGGATGGCTTATTGTCCAACGCCTGTTTGCGCGCCTTTCAAGACTATTCCGGAAACCTGTGGGTGGGCATGCAAAACGGGATTGCGCTCATCGACATTAATTCCCCGATGCGCTTTGTTAACCAGGAAATCAACATTCAGGGCAGCGGGTATGAAGCATACCAAAGGGATGAGGGCACCTATTACACTACATCGGGCGGCATCTACTTCTTGGCTAAGAATGCTGGCCAAAGCGTATTTCTTAAAGGAACGGAAGGCCCTGCATATGGGATGCAAAACATCTCCGGAAAATTGTATGCCGGGCATCACACCGGACTTTTCCTACTGGCAAATGGGACCGCTAAGCGGATTGCCAATACACATGGATTGTGGGTAGTAAAACAGTTGCAATCTAACCCGGGTTTTGCCATCGGTGGCACCTACTCAGGCTTGTATCTTTTCAGGATGAATGCAAAAATGGAGCTTGAGGTGGTCGGAAAAATCTCCGGTTTTAATGAGTCGAGCCGTTTTTTTGAAGAAGACCGACAAGGAAAAATCTGGGTAGGGCAGTTCTACAAAGGCTTGTATCAACTGTCATTGTCAGCTGATTTAATGGCAGCAGCTGTGCACAAAATTTCTGCCAGTCAGGGACTCCCAATGGATGAGCAGATTATTTTGAGCCGAATTGACAACGAGCTGTATCTGGGCACCCCCAAAGGAGTGTACAAAATAGATCAGTCAAAGAATCGCATCGTAAAGTCGGAAACTTTTTCTACCGTTATCGGGGAACACCAGGTCTATTTGATGGTACAGGACAACCAAAAGAATGTCCATGTTTATACAGATGACATCGCTGGTTTTTTTAAACAAATCAGTGTCGACAACTATACATTTGTGCCGTCCTCTTTGTTTCGCTTGCGTTACTCTTTCAACAACGATTTGCTGAATGTTTCGACGCATACCGACAATGGCGTGTTGTTCAATGCCAACGAAGGCTTTATCCAGTACCGCGCCGAGTTAGAAAACCTTTTGGCTGCTGAAAAACCCTTGATAGTAAGCAAAGTAATCAATGTGGCTGAAGACAGCATTTTGTATGAGCGAAAACCCTTTGGAACAAAGTTGGAAAACCCGGTGCATTTGACGGTTTCGTATCGGGCCAAAGTATTGCAATTCGAAGTGGAGGCCTTTCAGTTCAATGAAGTGAACAACCAGCAGTTTCGTTATTTCCTGAAAGGTTTTGATGAGGGTTACGGCGAATGGACTTACGCTACGGTCAAGGAATACACCAATCTTAAGGAAGGTACATACGAGTTTAGGGTACAAACCAAAAACTTTCTGGGACAGATCATCACGAGTCAGCCTATCTTTTTAAAAGTAAAACCGCCGTTTCACCGGAGCCTGCTGGCCCGGATTTTATATGTGGCATTGGGTGTTTTGTGCCTGCTGATGGTGTCAAAGCTACAAAAGCGCCGTTACAAGTTGAGGGCACAAAAAGCAGAAGAGGCGAAACAACAAGAATTGATGAAAAAACAACAGGAATTGATCGACATAGAACATCAAAAGGAGCAGGCAGTACGACAAATAGAAGAGGATAAGATGAAAAGTGAACTGCAGCACCTCAATAGTTTGCTGGCTGCTTCGACCATGAATTTGGTGGTGAAAAACACCTTCATGGAAACCATCAAAGAAGAATTGGAAGAAGTGAAGCAAAAAGGGAAAAGTGTGGAAACAAAGCAGGCATTGGAGAAAATCGTGAGGGAAATTGATACTTCGTTAAGGCTTCAGGAGGACTGGAATCAGTTTGAATATCATTTTGACCAGGTTCACGGAGACTTTCTGAACCGCCTCAGGGAGCACTTCTCCGATCTCACCCCCAATGAGCAAAGGCTTTGCGTCCTGTTGCGGCTAAACCTGAGTACCAAGGAAATCTCCAACCTCATGAGTATCTCTCTCCGGGGGGTGGAAATTGCCCGTTACCGCCTCCGCAAAAAATTGGGACTGGACTTGGGGCAAAATTTGTCGAAATTTATTTTGGAGTATTGAAACACGAATCATCTCGAATTTTCAAAATAATTCCCAAGCCACATAATTTTCACAAAGAAAGCACAAAGAAACACAAAGCGAAGCGTTGTCTACCTCTAACTTTGTGTTCTTTGTGCCCTCTTTTTTTCCTTTGTGATAAAAAAATGTCGCATTTGTAATGCTTTAAGAAATTTGGGATGACG
The DNA here is from genome assembly GCF_965225875.1 of Haliscomenobacter sp. Classification (GTDB taxonomy): domain Bacteria; phylum Bacteroidota; class Bacteroidia; order Chitinophagales; family Saprospiraceae; genus Haliscomenobacter. Next base: position 534,530 of record NZ_CBDDBS010000003.1, read on the forward strand.
AACTCAGCCCTTATGTTGGAAGGTAATATCTTTTTCTCAACCAAAACGCCACATTCACCAACGCAATCAGGGCTGGCACTTCCACCAATGGGCCAATCACCCCAACAAAAGCTTGTCCACTATTGATGCCAAAAACGCCAATGGCTACCGCGATGGCCAACTCAAAGTTGTTGCCCGCCGCTGTGAATGCTATCGAGGCGTTTTTAGCGTAATCCGCACCGAAGGCTTTCCCGATGAAAAAGCTCAGTAAGAACATGATGGCGAAGTAAATCACCAATGGCACCGCAATGCGCAATACATCCAGTGGAATTTGTACAATCAGTTCCCCCTTGAGACTGAACATCACCACGATGGTGAAAAGCAGGGCGACCAGGGTAATGGGCGAAATGAAAGGGATAAACTTGTTTTGAAACCATTCTTCCCCTTTGACTTTAATCAAGGTATACCGACTGATTATCCCAGCGAGGAAAGGAATACCCAGGTAAATGGCCACACTTTCGGCGATTTGGGCGATGGTGATGTTGACATCCAAACCTTTCATGCCAAAAATCGGCGGCAAAATGGTGATGAAGAAATAGGCATATACACTGTACAACAACACTTGAAAAACGCTGTTCAATGCCACTAAACCCGCCGCGTACTCGCGGTTGCCTTCCGCCAGCTCGTTCCACACAATCACCATGGCAATGCAACGCGCCAGTCCGATCAGGATCAAACCAATCATGTATTCAGGTTGGTTGCGCAAGAAGGTAATCGCTAACAGGAACATCAGGATGGGGCCAATCACCCAGTTCAGGAGCAGGGAGGCGGTCAAAATCTTGGTGTTGCGGAATACTTCCCCCATTTTTTCGTAGCGCACTTTGGCCAAGGGTGGATACATCATCAGGATCAGCCCAATGGCCAATGGGATATTGGTAGTCCCTGAGGAAAAGGAATTGATGAAATTGGCGGAGGAGGGAAAAAAATAACCGATGCCTACGCCAATACCCATCGCCAGAAAAATCCAAAGAGTTAGGTATTGGTCGAGGAAGCTCAGTTTTTTGCGTTCGTGCGCGGGCGCACAGTCGTTGGCAGACATGTTTTTAGGTTAAATGGTATTGAAAAATTAGATTTCGGGCGAATTGATTATCAGGGAATTATTAGGCAACGACTAGCGGCAGCGCCGCCAAAACGTCTGTAGCTTTAATGCATGGTACCTGATTAAAGGTGCAGAGCACCGTAACTCCTGCTTCTTTGTTGCGGTGCTCTGCACCTTTATCCCAGAATTCGGCAATTTAGACTACAGACGTTTAGCGGCTCTGCCGCTGGTCGTTGAGCCTAAGAATGCTTAGTTTCTTGATGATCAATTCGCCTCAAGTTTATTGAAGGTACTGCTTAGCAAAATCCCCGAAATACACCTTAATCACTTCGCGCACTTCCCGAAATTGCTGCATGATTTCCTCCTCGCTCCCCACTGCCTTAGCCGGATCGGGAAAATTGTGGTGAAACTTTTGTGCTTTGCCGGGGAAAATGGGGCAACGCTCGTTGGCGTTATCGCATACCGTGATCACGTAGTCGAAATCTACATCCAGGTATTCATTGACGTTGTTAGAGGTATGCTGACTGATGTCGATACCATCTTCTAACATAGTTGCTATGGCGCGGGGATTTACGCCGTGGGTTTCCACCCCGGCGCTGTACACTTTTACTTTGCGACCATCGGTTAAATGCTCCAAATACCCGTGGGCAATCTGGCTACGGCAGGAATTGCCGGTGCAAAGGACAAGGACGTTTTTGTGACTCATTTTGGTGGGTATAAAAAGATTAACAATTACAGGGAAAATCATGAATGGTCAAGGCAAACAAAGCTTCAAATTGCCCTTTGATGGCTCGCCACTTCTCCGTATTTAAACAGTAATTCACATTCAAACCACTGATCTCCCCCTTGATCAGTCCCGCATTTTTTAACTCCTGCAAATGCTGGCATACCGTAGCCCGGCTCAGCGGCAGCTCATTGGCAATATCCCCGGAAATGCAAGTTTTTTGCGCAGCCAAGAGCTTGATGATCGCAATCCGCGCAGGGTGGGAGAGGAGCTTGGCAAACAGCGCTAACTCTTGTAATTCAGGATCAAATTCGGCAGTTTTGGCGTGCATGCAGTCAATTTTAGTTTGTATGTCGTAAACATACGAATTAATGCGCCTACTTTTATACTTTTACTAAAAATTTAACCTAGACTTAATGTACCATGAGCCTTTTTAGATCAAATTTTGATTGACTTCGTCTAACACCTAACGTAGTGCATAACTTTCTAAGGTGCCCCTAAGGTGAACTGAGGTGCCTCAGGTGGTGAAAAAGAAAAAAATCCCTGCGAAGCAAGGCTCCTACAAAAACTCCTTCTCTAAATGTTCTCAACCCAAATCCGTCCCACTAAACCCAAAAGGCAACAAATCCCCAATCGACTTAAAACTATACACTTTTCCTTCTGGCCCTTGAATCAACATAGTGATCGGTGCCCCATTCCGTTGCTCATTTTCCCAAATCACCTGCCGGCAAGCCCCACAAGGTGAAACAAAAATGTCTTCTTTTGCAGCAACAACGGCCATCGCTACCATTTTTTGGGAAGGATACTGTATATTTGCCACCGCTAAGGCATTTCGTTCGGCGCACAAACAAAGCGGGTAGGACGCATTTTCCTGGTTGGCACCCGGTATTTGGGTACCATCTTCCAGCAAAATGGCAGCACCCACTTTGAATGAAGAATACGGCGAATACGATAGGTCTAACGCTTTTTTTGCGCAGTCCAACAACTCTTGATACTCTGGCGGAAGTTCTGTCGTTGATGCATAACAACGATAGTCTACTTCCAATTTCAACTCTACCATCAGCGCAATTGGTTTACATCAGGGCATGCCCAAAACAAACATGCCTTTAGTTCAAAAATATACCATATGAACAACATTCTGATCATCGGAGCCGGACTTTCTTCCAGTTCACTGATCAAATATGTATTAGAACAAGCCGCAGTGCGGTCTTGGTTCGTTACGGTTGCAGATGCCCAACTGGAAAACGCCGAAAAAAAAGTAGGAAACCACCCCAATGGTCGTGCAGTATGGTTGGACGTGATGAAGGTCAATGACCGCCGTGAACTAATTGGCCGAGCCGATGTGGTCGTGTCCATTCTGCCCGCACACTTGCACCTCGAAGTTGCACACGATTGTGTAAAGCTCAAAAAGCACCTGATCACTGCATCGTATGTTTCCCAGGAAATGTACCGCCTGGGCGACGAAGCCCGCGATCGGGAACTGATCTTTATGGGTGAAATGGGCTTGGACCCCGGCATCGACCACATGTCGGCGATGAAAGTAATCGATGAGATCAAAGAAAGTGGGGGCAAAGTCACCGCTTTTCGCTCCTATACGGGTGGCCTGATTGCGCCCGAAAGTGACGACAATCCCTGGCACTATAAAATTACCTGGAACCCTCGGAATGTGGTGTTAGCAGGTCAAGGGACTGCCCAGTACCTGGAAAATGGCCGTTTGCGCTACCAACCTTACCACCGATTGTATAAAGAATGCCGCACCATTGATATTCCTGAAGTGGGCAAAATGGAGGCTTACGCCAACCGCGATTCCCTCTTGTACCGCGAGGCTTACGGATTGGGGGATATTCCCAATATTTTGAGGGGGACTTTGCGCTACCCCGGCTTTTGTGAAGCTTGGGATGCTTTGATCCAGATCGGTCTGACGGATGCCGACTTCCCAATTTTGCACTCTGGCGAAATCTCCTACCACGAGTTGATGGATGCCTACGTGGATCAACACATTGGTGGTTCGGTCAAAGAGCGGATTGCCCAGATGTTGAACGAAGACATCAATTCCCCCATCATGAAAAAACTGGAATGGTTGGGCGTCTTCAGCAAGAAAAAAATCAAACTGCCCAATGCCACTCCTGCCTTGATCCTGGAGCACCTGCTGCGGGACAAGTGGAAACTCAAGCCGACCGACAAAGACATGGTGGTGATGCACCATGAATTCGAATACGAGAAAAAAGGTGAAAAACGCATCCGTACCTCCACCATGTCCCAAAAAGGGGTAAATGCCGATGAAACAGCTATGGCGCAAACCGTAGGTTTACCGATGGCCATCTTTGTCAAACTGGTGGTAGAAGGCAAAATCAAGTCACGCGGGGTGCAAATTCCGGTGATGAAGGAGGTATACGAGCCCGTGTTGAGTGAGTTGGAACAGTACGGGATTGTGTTTAAGGAGATTGATCGGAAGTTGTAGGGGGCTATTCCTTTGTTATGACTTCTTGAATACAATTGATTAATGAGGGCTCCAATCCCGAAGTGTCGAAGCTTCGAGGTTGGAGCCCTTATTGTTTTGGTGAAATAGTAGGCTTTGGCTATGATTTTTGTCGCCAGGACAGTTTATCGAATACCATTTACCGAAAACATTGCACGAAGAAATTTTTCAAGGGCTCGGTAACAATCGTTTCACCCGCTGCCCCAATCGCATCGTTGATGCCTTCATGGTCGTATTGATTGGCGGTAACTTCACTTACCGAAATACCAACACTTTTTAATTTACTGATAAAATCATTCGCGTAAGTGATACGGGTATTGGTACCCCGTTTGGCGATGAAAAAATTGGGATAGGTAGTGCCATTAAACAGGTTATTGATCGGAGAGGCTTCCATCCAAAAAGTGTTGTTTTGCCCAAACGCATTGAGATAAACCTGATTGTTTTCCTTGCAACGCGCAACTACATCATATCCTTCCGTATCGATGCAAGCTACTCCTTTCAGTGCGTTCAGGTTTAGGCCACGGGTAGGCAGAAACTGTTTGCTTGTTCCGGTCAAAGCCACCAGGTGGGCCCCTGCACTATGTCCTAAAAGAGCCATTTTTTGAGGATTTCCGCCATAACGGCTGATGTTGTCGTAAATCCATTTGATGGCATCGGCAACGTCGTTGTTATGGGTAGGGTACATCACCCTATTCGGATCGGTGCTATAGGTTTCCGGGCTTAACCGATAATTTACACTGACCAGGATGTAACCCAAGGCCAAAAACAAATTTTGTTTATTGGTCATTTTATTGCCCTTGTCGCCAGTGGCAAAACCGCCGCCATGAACGTAAATAACTACGGGTTTTGATGCCTTGCCTTCTCTGTAATGGTACACATCAAGGCTTAATAAATTGGCATCTACACCATTCAATACTTTGTACTGAAGGGTGGTTTTGAGGTAGGTTTGGAGGCCAGGGTCAACCATGTTGTCACTTTTTTGGCAACTGGCCAAACCGATAGCAAAAAGTAGGCAGGAAATGGAATAGAAGATTTTTTTCATGCTACGGGCTTTCATTTTACCCATAGACAGCCTTACAGGGCCAAGGTTTAATCATCAGATTTAGCACGATGACCCTTTGGGCGCCTTTTACCTGAATTGAAAATCCTTACTGCCGCTTAAAAAACGCCCAAGCTTCCACATGCACATCAATATCACCCGGGTAATCATGTTTCCCCCCAATTACTTTCAGCAGTGTCACTTCTGGTTTTCCTTTTGCCTGGAACTGATACCGCTCAATCGTCTTCCCATCCTTGGGATCGGTATCGGGTAAGGTTGTTTTTACGGGCTCGCCAGTGTATCCAGCCAAAGCAGACCAATACTGAAAGCTACTTTCCGTTGAGCGCATCAATCCCATATTGACGCCACCTCCCAGTTTGATTTCGCCACCTTCCCAACGATTTAAAGGGTCTGCTGTCCCATTGACAATCATTACTGGTTTGGCCACTTTTTTATCGATACAGTCAAAATTACTCGGGTCGGGCAAACTGGCTACGATGGCGGTAATGGCCTTTATTTTTTCCGGCATGGTCATAGCCAATTTGTAAGCCATATGGCCACCGCCACTGGTACCCACTACAAATACATTTTTTGCATTGATCCGATAATGTTTTTTGAAGTAGTGGATCATGGCTTCAAAAAAGGCCTCTTCATTGATGTTTTCAAGATTTGGGGGGCTAGTAGCGGCTTTACGACACTCGTTCCAGTAGCGTTTGTAGCCATCGGGATAGACTACAATAAAATTTTCACTGCTGGACAATTTATCCAATTTGCTTGCGCCTGCCATCATTTGTTTGCCATTCCCGCCGGAGCCATGGAGCACAAAAATGAGACTCTTGTTCTTTTTGTTGTTTTCGGGTCGGTTGAAATGAAAACGGCGGAAGTTTTTTTCAATCTCAATCGAATCACTGATCACTTGAGCGGATGCTGTCAAGGAAAACAAACAGCAACACAGTAGTAAAATTGAAGGCATAAGGAATTTCATCCGTAGAGAAGGTTTCTGTGCTTGGTATAAGTATGATTTTAGCTGGGGCAAATATACTTTAGCCAACTAGGACTATTTGGGAATGCGGTTTTTTCGATAAGAATTCTTCACCGCGATTTTCCCATTTTTGAACGTAAAGAGATCACACCCCGTTACTTCAACCCTTGTTCCATCTGATTTTGTCCCTGAAAATGTCCATTCGGAAACCCCTCGGTCTCCAACGATCAGGTGCCTAGGATTGGACCAGCGGGCGTCTGGGAAAGTTTTAAATACGTTCTCAAATGCTTTCCGAACTTCAGCTTGACCTTGAAATGTCTCACCTTCAACGTTGGGACCCGCGGAAGCTTGGAAAACACAATCATCGGTCATGGCGTTCATGATTGCGTTAATGTCATGTGCATTGAATGCATCCGCAAAAGATTGCAAAAATGCTTCATTGACAACCGATGATTGAGCCATGGTCAAAATTGAAATTGTTGAGAAAATTCCGATTAATAATGGTTTCATTGCGAATGATTGAAATCTAAGTAATTTTCTGCTTTATACTAAAGCGTAAATTACAAATTTGCTGCGGGTCGAAATGTATCGCTCAGGCTTTTCTTAACTTTTATTTTTTATGTACCAAAGACTCAACTTAAGCCACTACCTCACCCTCCCTCGAGTTTACCTTTTCTATCAGCTTCTCCGCCAAGGAACGATGCTTCTCATCGCTATCCTCCTTACCAAAAGCGGCCTGGGCACCGCCGCCATCGGCCAATACGAACAAGTTTGGTTCATGGGTGGCGCGCTGAGTTTTTTCTGGATGATTGGTTTGCAACAAGGCTTATTGAATTATTATCCCCGTCTCGATGCCAAGGCTCAACCACAACTTTTGGCTTTAGCGGTGACCGCCTATTTTTTGATCAGTGGAGTTTTATTGGGAGGCTTGAGCTTATTTCCCACCGTGCTTTTGCCCATCTTTAGCGGCCAAAGCAGCTTACCCTTTGCCAGCATCGCCCTTCTGTTTTTGTTTTTTTACCTGCCAACCCTTTTGACAGATACTTTGTATGTGTTGTTAAAAAAGCCAGTTGAGCTTTTGGGGTATGGAATCCTGAGCTTTGGGGGCCAATTGTTGGTCGTTTTGTTGCCTGCATTTTGGGGTTGGAGCGCGGGTGCGATTGTGTTGGGTTTGCTCTGGCTTACTTTTTTCAAAGCACTGTGGTTGATTGCTTTAGCATTTAGATTCGGCCAATGGAACTGGGAATGGCTACAGGTGAAAAGTTGGTGGAATGCCTCCTTTTACCTGATGATTTATTCTGCCATCGGCGGTTACATCACCGTGTTCAATGCCTGGATTGTGAATTGGTATTATACAGGCGACGAACTTCAATTTGCCCTGTTTCGCTACGGTGCGCGGGAATTGCCAGTGTCCCTGGCTCTGGTGGGCGGGCTGAATGCCTTGATTTTGCAAAGAGCAGCCACTGATTTGCAGGGCACCATGCCAGAAATTCGGCTACGTTCCACGCGTTTGATGCATTTTTTGATGCCTTTTACGATTCTATTGATGCTGAGCTCCCGCTGGTGGTTTCCGGCCTTGTTTAATGCTGATTTTTTGGCAAGTTTACCTGTGTTCAACACCTTTTTGTTGCTGGTGATTTCCCGGGTGGTTTTTTCTTTCCCGATCCTCAACGCATTGCAAGACAAACGCATCACTTTGATTGGAGCCTGTAGTGAAGCTGCGTTTAATGTGATTGCTTGCTTTATTTTGGTGCCCATCTGGGGCTTGTTGGGCATTGCCTTGGCCAATTTTCTGGCTTATGGCCTGGAAAAACTAATTTACGGCATTCACTTATCCCGTCGTTATGGCATTGCTGTAAATGCCTATTTGAACCTGCCAGTTTGGGGGCTATACAGCCTTTTATTGATTCTTGCCTGGCTTTTTCAAATTAAGTTTGGATAAATTCTTCTTCACTGAAACCTTTGCGCTAGTTTTGCGTCTTAACTTGGCTTGTCAACTGACAAACTAGCTTTCATCGTTAAAATCCATTGAAAAATGTCCAAAGTACTCATCATTGGCGCGGGTGGGGTAGGCCGGGTTGTGGTCTACAAATGCGCTCAACATCCTGAAGTATTCTCCGAAATCCTGGTCGCCAGCCGCACCCAATCCAAGTGTGACGTGATTGTCAACGATGTAAAACGCGACACTGGGCATCAACACATCAGCACTGCAGCAATTGACGCTGAAGATGTGCCTGCATTGGTGGAACTGCTGCGCAGTTTTCAACCAAAATTGGTGATCCACGTGGCCTTACCTTACCAGGATTTAACCATCATGGAGGCCTGCCTGCAAGCGGGAGTCAATTACCTGGATACCGCCAACTACGAGCCTAAGGACGAAGCCAAATTCGAATACTCCTGGCAATGGGCCCTGCAAGACCGATTCAAACAAGCGGGTTTGACTGCCATTTTGGGTTGTGGTTTTGACCCCGGAGTAACGGGTGTGTTTACCGCTTACGCCGCCAAACACTACTTCGATGAAATGCACTACCTCGACATCATCGATGCCAATGCAGGTAGCCACGGCAAAGCCTTCGCAACCAATTTCAACCCGGAAATCAACATCCGTGAGGTCACTCAAAAAGGGCGCTACTGGGAAAATGGCCAGTGGGTGTACACTGAGCCGCACGAAATCTGGAAAGACATCAACTATCCCAACGTCGGCCCTAAACGTTCTTACGTGATTTACCACGAGGAACTGGAATCATTGGTGAAAAACTATCCATCGCTCAAAAGAGCCCGTTTCTGGATGACCTTTGGCGATGAATACCTCACCCACCTGCGCGTCATCCAAAACATCGGTATGGCGGGCATTGAACCGGTGAAGTACAAGGGCATTGACGTGATTCCGTTGGAATTCCTGAAAGCCGTACTGCCCGATCCCGGCGATTTGGGTGAAAACTACACGGGCCAAACCTCCATTGGTTGCCGCATTCGAGGCATCAAGGATGGCAAGTTGCGCAACTACTACATCTGGAACAACTGCCAGCACCAGGATGCCTACAAAGAAACGGGTACCCAAGGGGTTTCTTATACCACTGGCGTTCCTGCCATGCTAGGTGCCAAAATGTTCCTGGAAGGCCACTGGGGTGGCGCAGGTGTGTTCAACGTAGAAGAATTTAATCCAGATCCTTTCCTCGCTGAATTGGGTAAAGTTGGTTTGCCTTGGCATGAGGAGGTAGACGGGGATTTGGAATTTGAATACTAAAATCTCACATTACGCAGTAAGCAGCTTCGCTGCTTGTTTTTGTAACCGCGACGGCGCGACGGTGCGACGACTCATTTGGCTGCGCCAAATGTGCGGCGAAATACGACGCAAAGTGTGCGAAGCACACATAACGTCGCGCCGTCGTGTCGTCGCGGTTACAAAACATTTGGCGCAGCCAAATCAAAAAATCATTGCTTTTTTGAAAATAAAGCATTTGATATTTAGACTACTTCATGTGAGTTAAAGCCTAACGTCGGTTGACAAACCTTGGAACTAAATGATCAACTATTCAGCAATCCCTTCTCCCGCTTACGTACTCGACGAATCCCGGCTACGCCGCAACCTGGAGCTCATCCAGCGGGTGCAGCAGGAGTCCGGAGTTTCCGTAATTCTGGCGTTGAAAGGTTTTTCCATGTGGAAGGTTTTTCCACTGGTCAAGCAATATTTGGCGGGAGCTACAGCCAGTTCGCTGCACGAGGCACGGCTCATTTTTGAAGAAATGGGGGTGCAGGCGCATACCTACTCTCCTGCATACATGCCCGATGAGTTTGTGGAAATCATGCGCTACAGCAGCCACATTACTTTCAACTCAGTGGCGCAATACGAGCGCTTTTGGGGGCCACTGAGCCAGGCTGAGCGACCCATTTCGCCGGGTTTGCGGGTGAATCCTGAGTTTTCCGTGGTGGAGACAGATTTGTACAATCCCTCGGCAGCGGGCTCACGATTGGGTACGATGTTGGAAAACCTGGGTGGTCAATTGCCCGCTGGTATTGAAGGTTTACACATCCATACCTTGTGCGAGTCCAGTGCGGAAGATACTGCTAATCTGTTGGAAGCGGTAGAAGCTCGTTTTGGCGTCTTTTTCCCCCAATTGAAGTGGATCAACTTTGGCGGCGGCCATTTGATGACCCGCAAAGGCTACGATATTGAGCATTTGATCAAGGCCCTGCAGGCTTTCCGTGCGCGTAACCCGCACCTGGAAGTGATCCTGGAGCCGGGCAGCGCCATTGCCTGGGAAACCGGGGAGTTGGTTTCGACTGTGCTCGACATCGTGGATAGCCATGGAGTTAAAACGGCTATTCTGGACGTCTCTTTTACGGCCCACATGCCGGATACCCTGGAAATGCCTTACCGACCAAAAGTTTTGGGCGCTACTGATCCGGTGCCAGGCAAACCCACTTATCGCTTAGGCGGGGTGAGTTGTTTGGCCGGGGATTTTATGACGGAATACTCTTTTGAGCAGGAACTACAAGTGGGCGACCGCCTGATTCTCTGGGACATGATCCACTACACCATGGTCAAAACCACTACTTTTAATGGGGTCAAACATCCGGATATTTGTATCTGGCATGAGGATGATCAGTTGGAAGTGGTGAAGCATTTTGGGTATGAGGATTTTCGGGGGAGGTTGTCTTGAGCGTTTTGATCTCCGTACCACTAAGGACCAATAGATAAAAATGAAGATTCCCCAAGCGACATATTTTCACAAAGGACACGAAGGCAGCACAAAGGACACAAAGTTAGACGTTGACGGTCTTTGTGTCCTTTGTGCCCTTCTTTGTGTTCTTTGTGAAAATATGTCGCTTGGGTTCCTTCATAGCGCTACCAACTATGAAAACCTACGATGAATTTGTCATAGCCCTTCAATCCCTCTTCGACCCTCGCGAAGCCCAAAGCATCGCCCGAATCGTCTTTGAAGACTGTTTCCAGCTTCAGCGCAGCCAATTCCCCCAGACTATCCTGAATGATACCCAATCAAGCCGCTTACAATCCATTTTCTCCGCCCTGCAACGCCAGGAACCCCTCCAATACATCCTCGGCCAGGCCGATTTTTATGGTCTCAAATTCAAGGTCGACTCCCGCGTATTGATTCCCCGCCCCGAAACCGAAGAACTGGTCGAATGGGTGCTGGACACGATAAAGCCCCCGTCCTTTAGCACCTCAGCCCGCATCCTCGATATCGGCACAGGTTCTGGTTGCATCCCCATTACCCTGGCCAAAAAACTACCCCAGGCCGAAGTTTGGGGCCTAGATGTAAGCCCCGCTGCGCTGACACTCGCCCAGGAAAATGCTCAACTCAACCAGGTGCAAGTCCATTGGCTCGAAGTGGATATTTTGCAGGAAACCCTTTGGGGCCAGCGTTTTTCAAACAACCCCACTTTTGACGTGATCATCAGCAATCCGCCCTATATTCCTGAACGGGAAGAGGTCTTGATGCCCGTTCAAGTCACCCAATTTGAACCACACCTGGCACTATTTGTCTCCGACGATGACCCATTGATTTTTTACCGCCAGATTGCCCGTTTTGCCAAGCAATACTTGCGTAGAAATGGCTACCTGTTTTTTGAATGCAATGAATACAATGCCAGTGAAGTAGCGACTATGCTCAGCGAGATGGCTTGGAAAGAAATCGTGTTGCAAAAAGATTTGAGTGGAAAAGAGCGGATGATACGGGCATTACTATATTAATCCTACTTTTGTTATATTGGCTGCCTGAACAGCTTTGTACATGAAAATCATCCACACTTCCGATTGGCACCTCGGTCAACGCCTCCTTTTCAACGAGCGAGGCGATGAGCAACAACTGGCCCTGCAATGGCTCCACGAGACCATTTTGCAGGAGCAAGCCGATGCCTTAATCCTGGCGGGGGATGTATTCGACAATGGCAATCCGCCCCATCCGGCGCGGAAGTTGTACTATAATTTTTTGACCAGTTTATTGAATACCACTTGCCGCCACATCGTCATTATTGGTGGCAATCACGATTCGCCGGGTATGCTGGATGCGCCGCGCGACTTATTGGAATACCTCAACATCCGGGTGGTGGGTGCCGCTTCCGAAAACCTGGAACAAGATTGTTTGCTGCTTCACAATGCCGAGGGGGAATTAGAAGCGGTAGTTGCTGCGATTCCTTTTTTGCGCGACCGCGACCTTTCACCAAGTGTGGGCGGCGAAAGCACCCTCGACCGCATTCAACGCATCCAGGCCGGAATCCGCCAACGCTACCAGGACATGGGGGCCTTGCTGGAGCCTTACCGCGCTCAAAATGTACCCATCCTGGCAACAGGACACCTTTATGCCCAAGGTGCTCAAGCCTCCGACAAACAAGACAACATCTACATTGGCAATACCGAAAACCTGGATGTCGATACCCTGCCTAAATTGTTTTCCTACGTAGCCCTCGGGCACATTCACCGTCCGCAAGCCATTGCCGGAAACCAACGGGTGCGCTATTCCGGCTCCCTGATTCCGCTCAGTTTTAGTGAAACCAAAGATGAAAAAGGCGTGTATTGCCTGGAGTTTGATGGCCACACCCTGAGCGAAATCCGCTTTTTAGCCGCGCCTACTTTTCGCCGCCTCAAAACCATTCAAGGCACTTTGGCCGAAGTGGAAGAAAAACTGCAAGTTTTTGCCAACAAAGAGCGCGAAGCATTGCCCGCCTGGGTGGAGGTCATTGTGCAATCACCTACTTTTATTCCTCAGCTCGATAGCCATTTGCGCACCTTGGTCAAGGATTGGCCCCTCGAAATCCTCAAAATCCGCCTCGAACGCCAGTACCAGGCCCTCGATGAACAATTGGACGCCGTGGTAGAATCCCTAGAATCCCTAGATGTGCTCGAAGTGTTTCGCAAACGAGCCGAAAAAGACCAGCGCAGCGAAGAAGAATGGACCGAATTGGAAGCCACTTTTCGGGAGTTAGTGGAAGGTTTGAATAGCCCATAACCTGGTCGTTGAGCGTCGCTTACTGAGCGAAGTCGAAGTAAGCCGCGCTGCTATTCACTTTTCACTTTTCACTTTTCACTCAACATGAAGATCCGCAAACTCACCATAAAAAACCTCCATTCCCTCCGCCTCGATGCCGAGATTGATTTCCTCTCGGCACCACTGGGCACCACTGGTCTGTTCGCCATCACTGGAGATACCGGAGCGGGTAAAAGCACCATCCTGGATGCGATAACCCTGGCGATGTTTGGGAAGTTGCCCCGGGGCAGCGAGCGGGGTGAGGTCTTGTCTTTTGGTGCGACCCAATGTTTGGCGGAAGTAGAATTTGAAAACAACAACATCCTGCTACGCGCCAAATGGGGCATGCACCGCTCAGGGGGAAAACTGGAAGGAAAAATCCAGGAGCCCGTCCGCCGCCTGGAGCGTTGGGACGCCGAAAAAGAGGAATTCCTCACCATTGGCCAAAAGGGCAAAGAAGTTGATCAACTCATTGAAGAACTGACGGGGCTTGATTACGATCGCTTTCGGCGTTCAGTTCTATTGGCCCAAGGCGATTTTGCCGCTTTTTTGCACGCCGACGAAAGAGAGCGCAGCGAATTGTTGGAAAAAATCACCGGTTCTGAGATTTACAGCGAGTTGTCAAAGGCCGCTTATGCCCGGCACAAACAGGAAGACCTTTTGCTAAAGGAACTCCAGGCTGAAAAAAGCCGCCTGGAAATCCTGCCTGCCGAAGAAGCTGAAGCCCTGTCCCAACAAGCCAAACAACTGGAACAGGAAAGCGCCAGCACCCAACAAAACCTCAAAAAACTCCGCCATTTCCAGCAACAACTCCAGCGGAAAACCGAACTGGAAAACACCGCCCAAAACCTCAATCTGGAATACAGCCAATGGGAAGTAGCCCGGGCCGCAGCAGAAACCTCCTTTTTTCGCTTGCAGCGCTACCAATCACTCCGCGTTTACCAGCCCCAGCTGCAAAAAATGGACGATTTACTCCTTGGGAAAATCCAAATCGAGGCTCAAGTTATCGAGTTGAAAACACAGGAGGAAGCCCAGCAAGTGGCATTGTTGGAGCAGGAAGCTCAAACCCAAGTGGCCCAAAAACGCCTGGAACAAGCCCAACAACAGCAGAAACAACAAGAGCCTATTCTAGCCGAAGCCCTGCGCCTGGATGTAGAGATCAATACCCGTGCCCAACCCTTAAAAACGCAACAGGAAAACCTATTGCGTTTGCAAGCAGAAAAGGAACAAAGCCAGGCAAAAGGTAAAGAACTGGAAGCCGAACAACAGGCCGCAGCGGAACGCCTGCAAAAAGTGCAGACCTGGTTGCAAGAACATCCCAATTGGCACCAATTGGCGGGACTATTGCCCCTTTTGCAAAGTGAAATTGGAGCCTTGGAAGAGGCCCGGCAACAAAGCACCTTGTTGATTCAGGACCAAAGCCAGGCTACCCAACAGGTAAGTGAACTGCAAGCACAAATTCAGGAAGTTCAGGCCCAAAAATCCAAATTGTTGAGCCGCCAAACTGAGCTGAAAGCTGCTTACGAAGCCGCTTTGCCCCCTGATGTGCCCCATTCGGATCAGGCTTTGCTCAACTGGTTGTCTCAGGACTTGATCCGCCTTAGTCAACGCCAAAGTCAGTTGGAGCAATTGCAGGAATTGAATGGCACTTATCGGCAAGTGTTGGCCGAAATCAGCCATTTGGAGCAACAGCTGGAAACGCTGCGCCACCGCGAGATGGATTTGCAAAAACAACTCCTGAATGTTTTTGATGAACAGGAACTGAGTGATGAAATCCTCTTGTACAAGCAGCAAGTATACGAACAACAACGCCTGATTGCCAATTACGAACAAGACCGCAACCGCCTGAAAGAAGGGGAGGCCTGCCCACTGTGTTTTTCCACCGAACATCCCTTTCGCTACCACGAGTTCAAGCCCTTCGTCGATTTGGCTTTGCAGGAATACGAAAAAGCCCAGGCCAGCGCCGAAACCTTGCGTCTGCACCGCCAGGAACTGGCCCTGCAATTGCGGGAAACCAGCACCCAGGTGGAACAATTGGAACAACCCCTCCACGGTAAACTGAGCCAGGGCCTGTTGCGGATCAACGAATTGGAAGGTAAAAGGGGGCGGATCATGGGTAGCTTGGTGGGTATCGATGTGGATCAGGAAGCTGGGACATTGGGTGAATACCTTGCCGATACAGCCCAATTGTTACAAGCCCGCCGACAAGCCATTGCCATTTTGACCAACCTGACCAAGGAATTACAAACCTTACAGGAAGCACTGTTGGAGTCCCAGCAGGCCGAGCAACAACTGCTGTCGCGCAGCGCCATTCTAGCCGAACGACAGACTCAATTGGAGCAAAAACAAAACGAGATCAATGCCCGAATGGCCCAGAAGCAGGCCATCGTTTTGGAAAAATTAGGCTCACTCGATTTTGAGTACCAGGAGAACAGCAACATCTTGCTCCAAGCCCTGAACAATACCCGGGAGCATTTTCAAAAAGCCCAGGAACTGCAAGTGACCCTGGAACGTGATTTGGAGAAAAACCGCTTTGAAATTCAACAACAATCCGATAACCTGCACAAGTTGAATTTGCAAGCAGAGCAGCAACTGCAGTTGATTCAAAAGGAAACAGAAGCTTTGTCCCTTTTGCAACAAAAAAGAACTGCCTTAATTGGAGATCAGGACATCGAAGAATTTAAAGAAACATTGCAATTGGCCATTGTTCAAGCCGATGAACAGGTGCAAGCAGAAAATGCTCGCCTGAAAGCATTGCGAGAAACGAACATTGTTGCCCAGGCGCGCCTGGAAAATGTGCAGGTAGAGCTCCAACGCAGCGTTCAGGAAATCCAAAAACTGGAGACTGATTTGAAGTTGGTACTCCAAAACCAACAATTGCCCGATTTAAGCGCACTGCGCGCCTGTATGCTCAGCGCTGAGGAAGAGCAGGAAATTCGCAAACTGCAGGAACAATTGGCACGGCAGGAAGCAGAGTTACAACGACTACTACAAGAAAATGCCCTTCAATTGGCCGATCTGATCCAGGAAACCAGCGAGGTGCCTGAGGCAGAAATGCTTAACACCTTACTGGAAGAACAGGAGAAAGCCTGGCAAATGTTGGAGCAAAACCTAGGGCAATTGTTGGAAAAACTCCAGCGCCACGAGCAGCAACAAGCCAAGGCCAAAACCTTGCTCAAATCCATACAAGCCCAACAAAAGGAGTACCAACGTTGGGCCAAACTCAATGACTTGATCGGCTCAGCGGATGGCAAAAAGTTCCGCAGCTTTGCACAAGGTTTGACCCTGGCCAAACTCATTCAATTGGCCAACCGCCACTTGCAACAACTCAATGGCCGTTATGTGATTTTGAAAAAGCCCAACGAAGATTTGGCGCTGGAAATCATGGATACCTTCCAGGCCAACAACCGCCGCAGCATGCGGACTTTGTCGGGAGGTGAGAGCTTTTTGGTGAGCCTAGCCCTGGCCCTGGCGCTCTCCGAACTGGCTGGCCGCAATACTTCCATTCAATCCCTATTTATCGATGAAGGTTTTGGTACCCTAGACGACAGCAGTCTGGATCTTGCCATTTCAACCTTGGAAAACCTGCAATCGAGTGGCAAAACCATTGGGATCATCTCTCACGTCAAGGAATTGAAAGAGCGGATCGGCGTACAAATTCAGGTGAAGAAGCAGAGTGACGGGTTTAGTCAAATCAAGGTTTTACATGCTTGATTTGAAAAAAACGTACTCTAGCAGCTATAAAAAAGCCCAGAGTAGCAGTTGCTTCCCTGGGCTTTTTTCGTGGTTGATAGGGTTTACCCCGCCATCATGAAATACATCAACACCAAAAAAGCGACTACACACGCCGCGATGATGACTATTGTTTTAGTAGAGATTCCCTGTTGGGCATGCATCGTGCGTGCCCCTGATCCTTTGGAATCGTGTACACTGTGCATACCCGCTTTGCGCGGAGATTTATGTGGTTTCATACGTCCGATGTTTTAACTGCCAAAGCTGTTCATGACAGGTTTATTTACAAAAAATGGTTATTCTCTCGGTTTTGATGGTATTGCTCCATTTGCCGGAACGATCCCGAATTCGGATGAAATAAGAGAGAGAATCTGTGGGGTAAGTGGTGCTGGGGATACAGGTCAGACGGGTATTGGGAAAGGTACAACAAAAATATTTGGTATCCGGGCTATTCGTTAGTTTAATCGAAATTTCGCCTTGAATGCCATCCCCGGAGCCCAGCTGGGGAATGGGGCTCACCTTGAAAAAATGTTCGAAATTATCCCGGCTATCGGTCAGGGAGATGTTCGTGCTGTCTTTGCTGCCCAGATCGCCATCTCCATCGGTAAATGCAAAACGGATTTCGATGGTATCCAGCGGAATACCTCCGCCACGGCTTTGGGCGATAGAAGTATGACTCAACCCCAGGTACTTGATCACGGGTTCGGCCGGAAATTCTGGCGGGTTGGAGCAAGTACTGGCCAGCAGCAAAATCAAAAGGCAATAGAGGAAATATCCAGACTTTTTCATCATAATTACTAATTTTGACCGGATTCGAACTGGCCCCAGCAGTGTATTTAAAACGGGGCAATTTCAAATTCCGACTCAATTTGATCAAAAAATAAGACTTTTTATTGAAACAAGAAATGATATTTCAGTCGGCCAGGAGTCATCTGTACGATCTCGTCCAAAATGTGCAGCCTGATGAATTCGAAGCGCTTGCCCTTCAAGTGTTTCGCTTCCAGGCAAAGTACAATCCATTGTACGCACAATTTTTGGATTTGTTGCACATCAACCCCTCTCGCATTCAACGTTTGGAAGCCATTCCTTGTTTACCGATTCAATTGTTTAAGCAATACGAGATAAAAACCGGAGAATGGCCAAACGAGGCGATTTTTTCCAGCAGTGGTACCACCGGCGCACAAACCAGTCGCCATCCTGTTCGCAGTTTACAGGATTATACCCACAATACCCTGCGCGGTTTCGAGGCATTTTATGGGCCTTTGTCCGATTATTGCTTCGTTGCACTATTGCCAGCTTACCTGGAACGGGAAGGTTCTTCCCTGGTTTATATGGCAGAACAATTTGTACAATGGTCCAAATACCGACAAAGTGGTTTTTACTTGTACGATCATGCCGCCCTGCGCAAGACCCTGGCGGAATGCGCTGCAAAAAAAATCCCAACGGTATTGATTGGAGTTAGTTTTGCGCTCTGGGACTTGGCTGAGGAGGGAGATTTGAATTTTCCCGAGCTGATTGTGATGGAAACGGGCGGTATGAAAGGTCGGCGTCGGGAATTGACCCGGGTAGAACTGCACGAAATTTTGACGCAGGGTCTGGGCGTTCCAGAGATCCATTCTGAATACGGGATGACTGAATTGTTGTCCCAGGCCTATTCAAAAGGGCAAGGTTTGTTCCAACCCAGTCCGACCCTCCGCGTCTGGACCCGTGAGCCCAACGACCCTTTGGCTGCAACACCCCCAGCTCGTACCGGAGTCATCAATGTAATCGACCTGGCAAACCTGGACACCATTTCCTTCATCGCCACTGAAGACTTGGGTAAAGTGCACGCCGACGGCTCCTTTGAAGTCCTGGGCCGCCTCGACGCCGGAGACATCCGTGGCTGCAACCTGCTAGTCGAAATGTAAAATAGTGTATAAAATAAAGGGGTATTGCCCCTTTTTTAAGTGCATAGCCAACCCATGGATTTATCCGTGGGAGGCCACAAAACAGCATCACCCCATGGATTTATCCGTGGGATATCACACATGGCTTTAGCCGTGGGACCCGAATAGCTACGGGAAAAGAACCAAACACATGAAAACAGGCATCATTCAACAAACCTGCTCCCCCAACCAAAGCGAAAACATCGCCAAAAGCCTCGCCGCCATCAAAGCCTGCGCCGAGCAAGGCGCAGAACTGGTCGTACTCCAGGAACTCCACTGCGGCATTTACTTTTGCCAGGCAGAATCCGCCGACATGTTTGATCTGGCTGAACCCATTCCTGGCCCAGCTTATCATACCTTTGCCCAGGCAGCCAAGGAAAACAATGTCGTGTTGGTCACCTCCCTTTTCGAAAAGCGGGCACCCGGCATCTACCACAACACGGCAGTGGTATTTGAAAAAGACGGCACCGAAGCCGGGCGTTACCGCAAAATGCACATCCCTGATGATCCTGCCTACTATGAAAAATTCTACTTCACCCCTGGAGACCTGGGCTTCAACCCCATTTCCACTTCGGTAGGCAAACTAGGCGTTCTGGTCTGTTGGGATCAATGGTACCCTGAAGGCGCTCGTTTGATGGCTATGCGTGGTGCCGAGGTGCTGATTTATCCCACCGCGATTGGTTGGGCCGATACCGACCCGCAGGAGGAACAAGACCGCCAATTTGGTGCCTGGCAAACCATTCAAAGGGGGCATGCCGTTGCCAATGGGCTTCCGGTCATTTCCGTCAACCGGACGGGCTGGGAAGAAGATTTTTCGGGGGTAACTGGAGGCATTCGTTTTTGGGGTCAAAGCTTCATCGCAGGGGCGCAGGGAGAAATCCTTTACAGTGCCCCCATCGATCAAGAGGTAACTCAGGTGGTCGAGATTGACAAACAACGCACCGAAGCGGTACGCCGGATGTGGCCGTTTTTCAGGGATCGGCGCATTGATGCGTATGATGGATTGAACAAACGGTATTTGGATTGACGTATGGGTGGCCACCCAGGGCCGCCCATACGTGCGGGCGACCACATACGGGCGACCACACAGGGTCAGGCGACCACACAGGGTCACCCCTACAAATTACCCGAACGCGCCCCAATCACCCCATCCATTTCATTCCATTCATCCACAATCGCGTAGCGTTTTACCCCGCAAATTTTCATTTCATCCAATAAATCCACCATGTTGCGGTATTTGGATTTGGGGAAAAACTTTAGGGACACAAACAATTCATCCTGAGATCCCCACTGATCTTTTACCTCTTGTTGGCGCCGAATGATCCGTTCGCGCAATTCGTGCCTTGAAAAGGAGAGGGAATCAAATTTTAGGCCTGTTTCATCATCTGCACCAGTGTAGCAATATATTTTGTCATCTTTTCCAGCCACTAGGGTGAATGTTTTACTCTTGGACAAAAAAGAACATATGAGCTGCTCAGGGTCATCCGGAGGCACCGGCTTATTCACCTCCATCGCCTTCGGCTTTTGAAAAGCGGAAGCCAGCATAAAAAAGGTGATCAACAAAAAGCCCAGGTCAACCATTGCGGTCAGATCTACCCGAGTAGATGATTTAGGGGCACGGCGCGGCCCTTTGGAGCTACGCTCCGGAGTGTTCATTTCTGCCATCTTTTTTAATTTATTTGCTGTTGATTAAAAAAGGTCAGGGCGCAACTGCCCCATGACCGACGATTGAGAGTATGCTTTAAAAACAGTGTTTAAGAGTGTAGATTCACTAAAAATCATTTTTGGCGTGTGTTGAAAAAAAACTAAAGCTATTTTAGGATGTTGTAACTTTGCAAAAGCAGGTCTGGATTTATTAGACTTGCTCTAAGTTCAAAATGAAAGTGAGCATGAGTGCTAAAGCCAAAGCAGATCCAGCGGATAAAATTGAAAAAGTGGAGCAAATCTTTCAATTCAAACAATTCAGCATCCAACAAGATAAATGTTCCATGAAAGTGGGCACCGACGGTGTACTGTTAGGCGCCTGGGCAGATGGAGAGAAGGCTACCCGGATTTTGGACATCGGAACTGGTTCCGGCTTGATTGCCATAATGTTGGCTCAACGTAATGCCACGGCACAAATCCATGCCGTAGAAATTGATGACCAGGCCTACCTGCAAGCTACCGAGAACATGGAAAACACGCCATGGGCAGATCGTTTAACCGCATTCCACCAATCCATTCAGGAGTTTGCTGAAACGCCACAACAAGAATACGATCTGATTGTGAGCAACCCACCCTTTTTCAGTGGAGGGACTTTTTCCTTTAACCAGGATCGCAACAGCGTACGTCATACGGTCAAATTACCCCACGGCGACATGTTGCGCGCTGTACAAAAACTGCTCGCCAAAACCGGAAAGTTCTGTGTGATTTTACCTTTTGTGGAGGGTCTGCGTTTCCAGGAGCTCGCCGCGAGTTACCATTTTTATTGTACCCGGGTCACTGAGGTATTGACCAATGCCAATAAGCCCGTAGAACGATTGTTGATGCAGTTTGAATTGGAAAGTCGTACTCCGCAGCGGGATCAATTGGTTGTTCGGCAAGATGGGCCGATTGAGTGGACCGAAGCATATCAAAATTTAACCAGAGCTTTTTATTTGAAGATGTAAAGGGTAAAACCCGACGGGGGTGTTTGGCTACCAAGGCACGAAGACACCCAGTAAAACCGCGTTGGGGAGGTGCCTACGTGCCTTGATGGCCGGTTTGAAAAATCGGTTTGTCGTGGCAAAAATGGGTAGCGCTACTGCTGTTCGGCCAGGATTGCCCGGGCCGCCTCCAAAATAGCATCATCATCTAAATGAACAACTCCTCCTCCGGGACCCGGTTCGATGTGTACACCTATTGTCTCACCGTCATCCAACTTCGATGCTCCAAAATAATTCCGTACCGTCTGTTCGGAAATGTTCAGCTTTTTCGCAATGCGCGTAATGCTGCCAGTAGGGAGCTTGTGCTTAATGTCCCTAAGATCATTGAATGTGATGTTCATAGACAGTAAATTTAGTGAAAAAAGGAGAACCAACTGTTCATGTGAAATGTAGCAAAAATTTTATAATCTTCCAATAGAAGGCGTTTTAATTTTGTCAAAAAAAGCTTTCTAAAAAGAAATGTCTAATTTTTGATGATAAATAAAAATTAAACAATGATAAAAGTCAGTAGAGAGGGATGATTTTTGTGCCTCTGAAATCTTTTACCCTTAAGAACTCGTGCATAACTTCCCCCTTTACCAACAGCAAATGTGGAAAACTCGCCTACTTATCAAGACCCGATTGGAGGGGGATGCTGTATCTTTGTAGGCTTGTTTTCAACTAACCCACACTTATGCGGCTCAAAAGTCTAGAAATCAAAGGTTTTAAAAGTTTTGCGAATCCCACCGTCATCAACTTCGCTGCGGATGTCATTGGTATTGTAGGCCCCAATGGCTCGGGTAAGTCCAATGTGGTGGACGCCATCCGTTGGGTATTGGGGGAGCAGAGCAGCCGGGAATTGCGTTTGGATCAAATGTCCAGCGTCATTTTTAACGGCACCAAAAAGCGTAAACCAGCCGGGATTGCCCAGGTTTCACTGACTTTTGAGAACACCAAAAACCTGCTTCCAACTGAATACAATACCGTCACCATCACCCGCATGCTTTACCGCAGCGGGGAAAGTGAATACCGCCTCAATGGGGTTACCTGCCGCTTGAAGGACATCACCGGATTGTTTTTGGACACGGGCATCGGCTCCAACTCCTACGCCATTATCGCCCTGGGCATGGTGGACGACATCCTGGAAGACAAGGAAGACTCCCGCCGCAAAATGTTCGAGCAAGCTGCCGGGGTGTCCAAGTACAAGCTGCGCAAAAAAGAAACCCTCAGCAAACTCAAAAGCACCAGCGAAGACCTGGAGCGCATTGAGGACCTCCTGGCCGAAATAGAAAGCAACCTCAAATCGCTCGAAAAGCAGGCCAAACGCACCCAAAAATACTTCGAACTCAAGGAAGAATACAAGCAACTCAGCGTGGCCCTGGCCCTGATCAAGGTCGGCTCGCTCAAAGAAAAACACAAAACCCTACAAAGTCAGATCGACCTGGAGCAGGACAACTACCGCCAGATCGACGTAGAAAGTCGCAACCTGGAGGCCAACCTGGAAAAAGAACGCCTCACCCACCTCGACAAAGAAAAAGCGCTTTCCGAGCGCCAACGCGACCTCAATAGCCTGGTTGGGCGCATCCGTGGGATGGAAAATGACCGACGCATGTTGGAGCAAAAGCAACAGTTTGTGCAACAAAACCGCCAAAAACTGGAGCAAGACATCCAACAAGCCCAAGGCCGCATCGTGCAACTGGAGGAGGACATCGAACACTACCGCTCCGAATTGAACGTAGAAAAACGGGTGGAAGCACGCCTCGAACAAGAGCTGGAAAGCGCCGAACAACAACTCGATAAAATTCGCGGTGGCCACGGTGCCATGAAAGCCGACCTGGATGTAGTGGTCCAGGAGCAACAAAAACTGGAGCGTGCCATCAATGAACTGGAAAAACAGAAGGCCATCAGCCTCAACCAGATCGACAACCACCACAACGACCTCAACCGCAACGACGCTGAAATCCGCCAACGTCAGGAATCGGTGAGTGGCCTGCGCAACAAGGTGCAGGAACTTGAAACCCAGGAGCGCGTGCAGCAAGACGCCGTCACCCTCCTCGAACAAGCCGAGGAAAAACGCCAGCAAGACCTGCAAAAAGGGGAAGCAGAACTGAGCGAGATCACCCAAAAAATCGCCCGCGTCCGCCGTGACCTCGACGCCAAGCGCAACGAATACAAACTGACCAAAAGTATGGTGGAAAACCTCGAAGGTTTCCCCGAATCGATTCAATACCTCGTCAAAAGTAAGGATTGGGACAAGGGCGCTCCCCTGCTTTCCGACCTGATTTACGTGAGTGAGGAATACCGGGTAGCCATCGAAAACTACCTGGAGCCTTACCTCAATTACTTCGTTGTCAACAATCTGGAAGAGGCTTACTTCGCCATTGAATTGCTGGGCAAAACCCAAAAAGGCAAGGCCAACTTCTTCGTTTTGGACGCTTTCCGCGACTACCAGATGCCGATGACCCTTTTGCCCGAAACCAAAATGGCCATCGAACTGGTACAAACCGATCCAGCTTACCGGAATCTGGTTAGCTACTTGTTGGAGAATGTGTTGCTGACCGAAAAAGAAGAAGTCAGTGGCGCTTTACCCGATCAGGACGTGGTGGTGCTTTCCCGCAGTGGGCGGATCATCAAGCGCCGCTTTAGTGTGTCGGGTGGTTCGATTGGGTTGTTTGAGGGTAAAAAAATTGGGCGCAAGAAAAATCTCGAAGTGCTGGAGGAAGCCATCAAAAAGGCCGAGCAGGAAGAAAACCGCCTGTCGACATCTTCCTTCAACCTCAAAGAACGGGTGGATGCCCTCAAAGCCAAACGCCCCGACTTGGAAATGCAGCAACAGCGCAGCATCCTGAACAAATTGGCTCAGGAGAAAGTGTCCCTGGCTACCAGTTTATCCAATTTTGAGTCTCTGATCCAAGAGGTGAGTAACCGCCGGGAACTGACCGAACAACGCATCAAAGAGTTGCAAGTGGCAGTAGGGGAGACCGAGGCGCAACTAACCCTGCGGTATACAGAATTGGACGCGGTGAAGGAAAAAATCTCCCAAACCGATGGCAGTTTCCGCCAAATGGCCGACCAACTGAGCCAGGCTTCGGCGGCTTTTAACGACAAGAACATCCAGTTCATTCGCCAGCAAAATAAGGTCAATACCTTCCAGCAGGAACTGACCTTCCGCGAAAAACAAATCACGGACACCAAAAATGCCCTGCAACAAAACCAGCAAGGCATCCTCACTGCGGATCGCGAAATTACGGTGGTAGCGGATGAATTGGTGCGCTTGGCCGGCAACTTACAAACGGCTTATGCTGAGCGGGGTGTCCACGAATCCTCGCTCACTGAGGCCGAGCAGGTGTACTTCAAGGCCCGCACCGGTATGGTGGAAATGGAAGACCGCCTGCGCAAACTGAGCCGCCAGCAAAGCGACCTGCAGGTGCTGATCAACAACCTGAAGGACAAATTCAACGACGTCAAGTTTGAAATCAGCTCCATCTCTCAGCGCCTACGCATCGAGTTTGAAATCGGCATCAACGACATCCTGAACGAAGAGCCCTCAATCAAACGCCCCGAAGCCGAACTGCAAGAGGAAGTAGACAAACTCAAAAAACGCTTGGACAACTACGGGGAAATCAACCCCATGGCGGTCGAAGCCTATACCGAAATCAAGGAGCGCTACGACAATATCGCCCAACAACGCGACGACATCGTGGCGGCCAAAAAATCGCTGGAACAAACCATCCTCGAAATAGAAGAGACTGCCACTCGCCAGTTCCTGGAGGCCTTCGAGAAGGCCCGTCTCTACTTCATCGACGTATTCCGCAGCCTCTTCACCGAAGACGACAACTGCGACCTGATCTTGCTCGATCCAGACAACCCACTGGATTCCCGCATCGAAATTGTGGCCAAACCCAAAGGCAAACGCCCGCAAACGATCAGCCAATTGTCGGGCGGGGAAAAAACCCTGACGGCTACCGCCCTGCTCTTCGCGCTCTACCTGCTCAAACCCGCGCCCTTCTGCATCTTCGACGAGGTAGACGCACCCCTGGACGATGGCAACATCACCAAATTCAACCGCATCATCAAGAAATTCTCCAAGGACTCGCAGTTCATCATCGTCACCCACAACAAGCTGACCATGGCAGCCGTGGATACGATTTATGGGGTGTACATGGCGGAGCAGGGGGTGTCGGGTGTGATGCCGGTGGATTTCAGGGATTATGAGAATGTGGGGGGGCAGTTTGAAGTGGCGGTGGGGTAGGCTGATCCGAAGCTTGTATCGTCTAAAAAATAACCGTATTTTGCGAGTAAATTTCTGATTATGGTGTTGCCACAAACAAGTTATGTAGTTGATGCCCAAGGACAAAAGATATTTGTTCAAGTAACAGTTCAGGATTGGGAAAACCTGGTCAATGAGCTGACTAGATTGGAGAATCTGTTGGCATTCAAAGCAAAACTCAAAGATGCTTTTCGGGAAGTGAGGCAAATTAAAAGAGGGGAAATACAAGGTATTTCATTAAGCGATTTGATTGATGAATTGTAGGATTGTCGCTATTGCTGCTTTCAGTAGAGATGCAAAAAGGCTCAGCAAAAAGTACGCGTCGCTCAAAACGGAATTGCAAACCTTGCAAAATGAACTCTTGCAAAACCCAAGAGCCGGAACGCTCATTAGAGAAAACACTTACAAAATAAGAATGGCTGTAAAAAGCAAAGGAAAAGGGAAAAGTGGTGGTCTGAGCATCATCACTCATGTGGTTGAAGTAGAAATTGAGGTTGCTGAAAATGAGAAGGAACAAAATATTACGGTGGTGCTTGTCGCCATCTATGATAAATCCGAAATGGATACTCTACCAGATAAACAACTACGGGAATTGATTGATGATATTGAGAATGAGTTGGATGAGGATGAGAGGTAGATGCCCAAAGACTCGCAGTTCATCATCGTGACCCACAACAAGCTGACCATGGCCGCAGTGGATACGATTTATGGGGTGTACATAGCGGAGCAAGGGGTGTCGGGCGTGATGCCGGTGGATTTCAGGGATTATGAGAATGTGGGGGGCAGTTTGAAGTGGCGGTGGGGTAGGTCCGTTATAGAATTTAATAAAGACGAAATGAAGAAAAGGGTTTATTGGCTGATTTTAATTTTAATTCCTGCATTTTCATCATTTACAGCAGCACAAACGTCAATAACTGACAAGGAAAAAGAGCTGTTTAGAAAAATGAATTATGGTTATGCGGGGTATTTTTCTTATCAAAACTATATTATTGATACAGTAAACTGGGAAAAATATAGGCTTACTAGTAATTTTGATAGCATCCAAGTTGGAATTGATGGTATCCACATTTCTTGGAGGGGTATATATAATAAAACTCCTCAGGACTCAATTTTAACAAAAATAACTGCCCTCTCGGCAAGTTGGGATAAAGGAAAGGATTCAGTTTTATTTTCCTGGATTAGAAAAATGAAGAACCTAAAAGTATTAATTTTATTGAGGAATAGTTATAAGAAAATACCTTCTGAGATATACGAGTTAAATGAGCTTGTAATATTGTCATTGGAAGGCAATAGTATTTCCCATATTTCAGACTCACTAACAAGGCTTGAAAAATTATCTACTTTGAATCTTTCTGATAATGATATACAAAATGGAGAAAATCTACTCAGTGGGTTAATTAATTTAAAGCAATTGATTTTGAGTCGTAATAAATTAAGTTCTTTTTTGTTGGATTTTTCCAAATTAAAAAAATTGGAACATCTTGACTTGTCTTACAATGCTATTCAATCTATTTCTGAAAATCTTGGTTCTGCCAAACAACTCAATTTTTTAGATTTACAGTTTAACCAGCTTGCTATTTTGCCAAAAACAACCTATAAATTAACTGAACTTAAGGTTTTAGACATAACAGGTAACAAAATAACAGAAATAGCAGATGATCTGGGGGATTTATCAAACTTACACAAGCTTGAGTTTTCTGCTAATAAAATTAAAACAGTACCATCATCAATAGGCAAACTAGTCGATTTGCAAAAACTTAGCGCCTGGTCTAATTTAATCCAAGAAATTCCGGAAAGTATTGGTAACCTTTCAAAACTTCAATATTTGAACCTTAGCAATAATGAAATAGAAAAAATACCTACATCAATAAACCAACTAAAAGAGCTCATAGAACTCGATATAAGTGGAAACGCTATCGCGACCACAGGACCAGCTTTGGATGGATTGTCAAAACTCACAGAAATAGATTTTAGCTCCAACCAAAATTTGATAGTTGCTAGTAAAATGCAAACATGGACTTCGCTTAAAGAGCTTTCAATTGCTTATTGTAATTTGAAAGAAATTCCTTTTGGCGTTTTTGGGCTTAAGAACCTTCAGCATTTAAATTTAGCTGGTAATGGGGCGACAATTGCTTCTCCTGAATTAAAAAAACTCCCTAAGTTATCTTTATTGGATTTAT
Organism: Haliscomenobacter sp.; assembly: GCF_965225875.1. Classification (GTDB taxonomy): domain Bacteria; phylum Bacteroidota; class Bacteroidia; order Chitinophagales; family Saprospiraceae; genus Haliscomenobacter. The sequence goes on from NZ_CBDDBS010000003.1 coordinate 562,591, forward strand.
CTTATAATCACATTAAAAACATTCCAACTTTCTTGTTTTTTATGCCATCACTTAAATATATTGAGCTAATGGGGAATGAAATTACGTATCTACCCAAAGAATACCCGTATCGAAAAGGCCCAGAACTTAGACTGAAAAAAAATCCAATTTTAGAACATCCATCCGATCTATTAAAACTTTCTAATTGGCAAGATCATTTATGTGATGTGCCCGAGCTATATTTTCTGCAAAAACAGTTTAAGAAGGCCCTGGAAGCTGCTACCAATTGCAATAAAACCAGGCCATATGAGACTACAAAATTGGATCCCAAAAACCACATCCGCTACGCCATGTATGCCCAAGATGCTCAACAAACGATTGACCTAGCAACTCGTTTTTTGACCTGGCATAGTACAGAAACCTACATCAACGCCCGCCTGATCATCGGATACATCTTCAACAAACAATTCTCTGAAGCGGAAAAACTCATTCTGGAATGGAAGGGAAAAAAATTCAGCAATGGAAAAGACGCGCATGAATACATCCTATACGAGATCCAGCTAATGGAACAAAACGGGATTCAGCATGTGGATTTTGCCAGGGCCAAGCTATTGCTGAAATGAAGATTCAATACAAATCATCCACCCGCATCTTCAAATACTTATTCACCACATAAAACGTCGACAGCGCATAAATCAGCACCCCCAAAAACACGATCCCAAAAATCACCAGCGACAACAAACGCAGATCCTGAAACAGGTACACCTCCGGGAAGCTTTGGTTGATCCAGTACAACAGCCCGACCAAAGCAAAAATCGCAATCATACTACTCAGCATCCCGTGCAAAATCGCCCGCAGCAAATACGGCCGACTGATGAAGCCCCAGGAAGCCCCCACCAATTCCATGTTTTTGATCAAAAAACGATTGGAATACAGCGCCAGGCGGATGGTATTGTGGATCAGCGTAGCACTCAGCAGGATAAAAAACAGCCCAAAGCCCAGGGCGAAATAGCCCGCTTTTTTCAGATTGTTGGCAATGTTGTCGATCAGGCTTTCCTGGTAGTACACGTCGTTGATGGCGTTCAGGCCTTTGATTTCTTCACGGATTTGTTTGAGTTTTTGTGGGTCGAGGTATTCGGCTTTCAGGTTGAAGAAGACCACGTCGAGAAAGGGGTTGGGCAGGTCGAGTTTGAGGAAGCTCTCCCCAAATTCGTCGCGCATCATTTCTGCTGCTTTTTCTTTGGACACCGTTTGGACGGTCCCTGGACGCACGAATGGCGCGTTGTTGAGGTAACTTTCCAGGTTTACCATGTCAATGATGGCAGCGCTTTCATCCAATTCTACGATGAGGTTGACTCGTTCCTTGTACAAGCGCACAAACTGTTGGGCGTGCAACAAGATGACGCCAAAAAAGCCCAGTACAAAGAGCACCAGGGCCACGCTGATCATGGAGTAAAGGTAGTTGGGGCGAGTGCGGCGAGTGGCGATGTTCGACATACGTTTGAGGGTTCCAGAGTTCCTAGGTTCCAAAGTTTGTCGCCCGACTCTAAGTTTTATAAAGGCGAAGCGACAAAAAGTTAAATCCAAACAATAGCCCCAAATGAGTTGACCAGCGGCAGAGCCGCCAAACGTCTGTAGGGGTAAGGGAACGAAGATAGATTTTAAGGTGCGTAGCACCGCAACTTTTCTTCTGTTCCGGTGCTACGCACCTTAAATGCACTGCTTGATCTAAACGCTACAGACGTTTGGCGGCTCTGCCGCTGGTCGTAAACACTAAATGGTGCAAATTATATGACCTTTTATTCTTTCTCCATCTGCCGCATCAACGTTTCCGTATCGCTCAGCAGGCGGCGCAAGTCAATTTTGAGTTCTTTTTCATCGGCGACGAGCGTCGTTCCCAAGGGGCGGTTTCGGCTGGTCTGGAGGTCCTTTTCCGCTTCGATTTCGGCCATTCGCTGCTCCAGCGCCAGGCGTTCACGTTCCAGTTCGGCCAAACGTTGTAGCGATTCGGTGTCGTTAGTGGAACGGGCCCGGCTGCGCAGGTCGTCATACACATTGCCAATCTTGTCGATAGCCGTATCGTATTTGCCTTCGTCCAACTTGGCTTTTTCCGATTTGAGCAAGGACCAGGAAGCTTTACCCAATTCGCCCACTTTGTGGAATATTTCTTTCGACTGGGCTTTTTCTTGCGCATCACCAAAGAAATAATTGTAGACCAGAATGGCTACAACGAGGATTAAACCCAATTTGATGAGTTGTCTCATGTCTGCTGATGTTTTGTTCCAACAAAGATATACAATCTAGCCGAAATTGGGTAGTTCATCCTTCCATACTCGCCATCACCCGCCGCAGTTGTCGATCACTTTGTAAACCAATGTGTTGAGCAATTTGGTGCCGCGATAAATCCGGCTTTTTCCTCAATTCCCTGATTTTTTCACAGCGCAAGAGCGTAATGTAATCGCTCACGGTGATGCCTGTTTCTTTCTTAAAGATCCGGGTAAAATTGCGGGTGCTCATGTGGGCCATTTCCGCCAGGTCATCAATGGAGTACTTTTTGTGCAGGTTTTCATTCAGCCAGTCCTGCACCTGATGAACGCCTGTATGCAGGTGATTGCGGTAGCTCAAAAACACACTGTGTTGCGCTTCATTTCCGCCGCGCCGAATGTAGACCACCAGTTCCCGGGCTACTTTGTGGGTGAGGTAATGCCCTGCCTCTTTCTCTAAAATATGCAGTGCCAGATCAATCCCTGAAGCCACCCCGGCACTGGTAAAAATACCCTCCTGCTCGGTGAACAGCACATTTTCTTTCACCTTTGCCCGAGGAAAAAGGTTTTGCATCTTTTGGGTATACTTCCAGTGGGTAGTACAACTTTTACCATTCAATAAACCGCAGTGCGCCAGCATAAAAGACCCTGTACAAACGGAACAGATGTTGACTCCCCGGGCGTGAATGGTGCGCAACCAGGCCAATAATGCTGGGGGTGCCAGCTTGTTTTCAACGATCAATTTGCCATCCATACCCGGGATGAAAACATAATCACCAGCCTGGAGCTCCACCTCCTCATAAGGGCTCAATTGGGCAAAATGTAAACCAGAAGAGGTATAGCTGGACGAGGTATAACTGCAGTATTCCAACTGAAAGGGCACCCCAAAATCGATGGCTTCATAAAAAACCTGGTCAGGTCCGGCCAAATCGAGAAAATGGGTTTTGGGGGAGATTAAAAAGGCGATTTTTTTAGACATGGTGTGGCGTATTGCCACAAAGATAAGAGAGGCAGGGGAGAGAGTGAAGACAAAAAATGGACAGATTCGGCCAAAACAACCCCGTAGCGGCGACCCTATGTGGTCGCCGCCTGTCGAAAAAAAAAACATTTAGGATCGGCAACCATGTAGGACGGCAACCATACAGGATCGGCAACCACATAGGGTTGCCGCTACAGGACCATTTTTACAAACTCCGCCGTACACTCCGCCACATTCGGATTGTTTTTCAACGCCTTGATGTACGCACTACCAATAATCGCCCCATTGGCATATTGACAAGCCGTCTCAAAAGTCTCATGATTCGAGATCCCAAATCCGATGAGCCGTTTGTTTTTCAAGTGCATGTCGTTGATCCGGTTGAAGTAGGCGATTTGGGTATTGGTGATTTCACTCTTGGCCCCAGTGATGGAAGAACTCGACACCATGTAGATGAACCCGTGGGTAAGTGCATCAATCTTGCGGATGCGTTCCGGCTCGGTTTGGGGGGTGATCAAAAAACTGACCGCCAGGCCCAGCGATTCCACGATGTCTTTCCAATAGGTTTCGTATTCAAACAGCGGCAGATCTGGTAAAATCAATCCATCTACCCCCACTTCGGCCACTTTTTCAAAAAATGCCTTTTCGCCGTATTGCATGACCTGGTTGAAGTAGCCCATCATAATCAGGGGCATTTCGGTCTTTTTGCGCACTGCCGCCAATTGTTCAAAGAGCAGCTGTAAGGTCATACCGTTTTCCAGGGCCGCCGTGCCACTTTCCTGAATGGTGGGGCCGTCAGCCAAGGGGTCCGAGTAGGGCATGCCTACTTCTACGAGGTCAACACCCGCTTTTTCAAGTGACAGAATGATGTCTTCGGTATCGTTCAAACCTGGATAGCCAGCGGTGAAATAGATGTTGAGTACGTTTTTATCTTTTCGTTGAAAGAGTTGTTCAATGCGGTTCATTGAAAAAGAGTTGAGAAGTTGAGAAGTTGAGGAGTTGAGAAGTGGCTACGTCAACGTCTCTGCGGTAGCCTCAACCTCTCAACTTCTCAACCTATTTACAAATGTTTCATATACGTGTTCAAATCTTTGTCGCCTCGGCCAGACAAACACAAAACCAACACATCCGTTGGATTGTATTTCATCACCCGTAGTGCAGAAAGCGCATGTGCCGTTTCCAGGGCAGGGATAATTCCTTCCTGACGTGAAAGGAACAGTGCTGCCTCCAGCGATTCTTCATCGGTGATGCTGATGGCTTCGGCCCGGCCCGAGCTGATCAGGTGGGCGTGCAAAGGACCAATGCCGGGATAATCCAGACCCGCAGAAATCGAGTGTGGCTCCACAATTTGACCATCCGCTGTCTGCATCAGCAGTGTTCGGCTGCCGTGGATCACACCTTTGGTGCCCAACACACTCGTTGCCGCGCTTTTGCCGCTGTGGATGCCTTCACCTGCCGCTTCTACCGCAATCAGGCGCACCCGGGTATCGTTGAGGAAATGGAAGAATGCTCCAGCGGCGTTGCTGCCACCACCCACACAGGCGATGACTGCATCTGGGTAATCCTTGCCCGTATGTTCTTCCAACTGCCATTTGATCTCCTCGCTGATCACCGATTGGAAGCGCGCCACCATATCTGGATAAGGGTGAGGGCCAACCACCGAACCAATGATGTAGTGTGTATCCACGGGGTTGTTGATCCAGTCGCGGATGGCTTCGTTGGTGGCGTCTTTGAGGGTTTTGCTTCCGCTAGTAGCTGGGCGTACTTCGGCACCGAGCATTCTCATGCGGGCAACGTTGGGTGCCTGGCGTTCGATGTCCACTTCACCCATGTACACAATGCACTCGAGACCCATGAGCGCACAAACGGTGGCCGTAGCCACTCCGTGTTGACCAGCACCCGTTTCAGCAATGATGCGGGTTTTGCCCAGGCGTTTGGCCATGAGGATTTGACCAATGGTGTTGTTGATTTTGTGGGCACCGGTATGGCAAAGGTCTTCCCGTTTGAGGTAGATGGTTACCCCGAAGTGTTCAGACAAACGTTTGGCCAGGTAGAGTGGGGTAGGGCGACCTACAAAATCGCGGAGCAGGGACTGAAATTCGCGCTGAAAATCGGGCTCAGCCATAAATTTCAGGTAATTCTCGCGGAGCTCCTGCACGTTGGGCCAGAGCATCTCCGGAATGTAAGCGCCACCAAATTCGCCGTAATATCCTCTTTCGTCAACCGCTATCATGCTGTTTATTTTTTAGTAACTATACAACCCGTTCATTTTGATCAAAAAAGGTCAATTTTTCGCCATGCTGCGCCTCTTTTTTCAGCCGATGCGCTGCATCGCCTTCAAAAAGAAGGCTTGCCTGCCAAAAAATTGCCTACTTTTTTGATTCAAAATCACTGGGTTGTATAGTTACATGTTTAGGTTTTGAATAAAACGTTCAATCGCTGCAATGTCTTTTTGCCCGGGTGCGGTTTCAAACTTGCTGTTGATGTCGACTCCGGCCAGTTGTGGGTGTTTCAGTTTTTTGATGGCTTCAGCCGATTCTTCGCCGATGCCACCACTGAGCAAAAAGGGCGTTTCTCCCTTGTATTGTTCGAGTAAAGACCAGTCGAATTGCACCCCGTTGCCACCAAAAGAAGCTCCCTTGGTATCGAATAGGAAATACTTGCAATAAGGCTCGTAAGCTTTGACCGTATCAAAATTGAACTTTTCGTCAACGCTAAATGCCTTGATGATGGAAGCGCGGCGAATGCTGCTAAAGTCCCACAAACTGAAGAGTTCCTTGCAGTATTCCGAACTTTCGCTGCCGTGTAACTGGATGTAGTCCAGCTCATAATCGTGGATGCGATTGATGAGGTCTTCCAATTCTGCATTGACAAAGACACCAACTCTGGCAATGCTTTTCAGCGCCGTGGGCGACTCCTTGGCCAGCCATTTTTCCAACTTCTTATTGGCGCCCGCAAAACGGGGCGAAGCGGGATAAAATATGAAGCCCATAAAATCAATGGGCAACTGGCTCAAGGCACTGATGTTATCCGGCTCGCGCATGCCACATACTTTCACTCTCATACCGATTGGGTTTCTAGAAGATGTAAACGTTGTACAAACTCCGCAAAGCGCAGTTCTGGGTGCGCATCACTCATGAAATATTCCCCGATCAAAAAGCCCTGGAAGCCTACCTGTTTGAGTTCCAGAATGGTTTGGGGATCATTGATGCCACTTTCAGAAATTTTTAGGAATTCCGACGGGATTTGCTCAAACAAGTCAATAGAGGTTTGTACACTGACGTTGAAGTTTTTGAGGTTGCGGTTGTTGACCCCAACTACATCTACTTCCGGGCAAAGTTTTTCTAACTGATCGCCGGAATGGACCTCCATCAGTACTTCCAAGCCCAAAGACTTAGCCGTTTTGGCCAAACTCCGCAATTGATCCGCCTCCAAACATTCCGCAATCAACAAAATGACATCGGCTCCAATCGCCCGGGCTTCGTAGACCTGGTAATCGTGCACGATGAAGTCCTTGCGCAAAACCGGGATTTGGTTGACTTCACGGCCTGCCATCAGGTCGGCGCTGCTGCCGCCAAAGAATTGCTCATCGGTGAGGATGGACAATCCGGATGCACCTGCGCCTGCGTATCCTGCGGTCACTGTGGCCACATCGGCGCTGGCGTTGATGTCCCCTTTGGAGGGAGAACGGCGTTTGAATTCGGCGATGATGCCAGTTCGCTCGGGATTCAAGAGTGATTCGCGCAGGGAGTAAGTCGAGCGGGTGAAATATGGGCTTTGCTCCAGTACACTGATGGGTGTTTTGGCGCTACGCTCGGCTATTTCCGTGTATTTGTGGGCGACAATTTTGTCAAGAATGTTCATTTTGCTTTGCTTATTGCTGTTGTTTACAAAAGCGACAATGAATAGCAGCGCGGATGACGCGGATTTACGCGAATTTTGCTTTGCCTGCGGCAAAGTTTATTCAACCACAAAGGCGCAAAGACACAAAGTGAATAAAACAGAACTAATTGCTTTGTGTCTTTGCGCCTTTGTGTCTTTGTGGTTATTTCTATTTCATCACGCCGCAGGCGTGTTTAAAATCCGCTTAATCCGCGTCCGCGCTACTGATATTGTCGCTTTAGACAATCAATTTATGAAACCAATTTCTTCCAACCCGCCAAGGCCTTTCCACTTTCAATGCTTTCCCGCGCCTCTGCAACACAGTCTTCTGCCGATTGTTCAGGTTTGATGACTTTGATGGCCATTCCTGCATTGGCGATCACCGCCATTTTTTGGGCTTCGGTTGCCTTGTCTTCGAGTACGGCCATGAAAATTTTGGCCGCATCCTCAGAGCTCTGACCACCATCTAGATCCTGCTGCTTGAGCTTCTTCAGACCCAATTCCACTGGGGACCAGATGCGTTCACTGTCGTTGCTGACCATTTTAAAATCGCTGGTGAGAGAGATTTCGTCGTAGCCATCCAATCCGTAAACAATGGCAAAACGCCGCCCGGAATGCTGCATGATATACTGGTACATGCGCAGGAGTTCCATGCTGAAGGTACCAAACATCTGGTATTTGGGCTGAATTGGATTGACCAATGGCCCCAACATGTTGAAAAAAGTACGGGTAGCCAGTTGTCGGCGGATTGGGCCAACCACTTTTAGGGCCGGATGAAAAAGGGGCGCGTGTAAAAAGCACATGCCTGCTTCATCCAGATGACGACGCAGGGTATCCTGCTCGTTGGTGAATTGGTAACCCATCTGGATCAGCACATCCGAAGAACCCACCGATGAAGAAACCCCATAACTACCGTGTTTACTTACCGGATAACCGGCCCCAGCAACCACCACGCAAGACAAGGTTGAGATGTTGAAAGTGTTTTTGCCATCTCCACCCGTTCCCACGATATCGATGGTTTCTCTGCCTTCCAGATCGAGGGGCACACAGAGTTCCAGCAAGGCATCGCGAAAGCCCTGCAACTCCGACAAGGTGATCGACCGCATGTTGAAGGCCGTGGCGAAGGCCGTGATCTGGACTTCGTTGTATTGCTCAGCGGCGATGTTGAGCAGGATTTGCCGGGCTTCTTCCCGACTGAATTTATCGTGCTCGTAAAGCCGATTCAAATATTGTTTCATTGCAAAGGACTTGTTCGGATAAGAACTTAGGTGTCTCTTAGGTGCCTCAGGTTTCTTAGGTGGTGAAAAAATTAAACCAAAGAAACCTAAGGTACACCATAGTTATGCAACTGCGGCTTTAGTGCCCAGTTTTTCAGCACAATAATCGAGAAAATTGCGCAACATTTTTTTGCCATCTGGCGTCATCACCGACTCAGGGTGAAATTGTACCCCAAAAACCGCATAATCGCGGTGGCGCATCGCCATTACCTCGTTTTGGTGGTCTACAGCTGTGACGATCAAGTCATGTGGCAAGGTGTTTTTGTTCACCACCCAACTGTGGTAACGGCCCGCCTCAAAAACCATGGGTACATCCTGGAAAAAATTGGCGTCGTTGCCCAATTGTTTCATCAAGGTAGACACGCCGTGGTACACGCGGGAAAGGTTGTCCAGGTTGCCACCAAAAGCTTCTCCAATCGCCTGATGCCCCAAACATACCCCCAAGATACATTTGCTTGAAGCATATTTTTTGATCAGTTCAGGCATAATTCCGGCCTCACTAGGCAAACCCGGACCTGGAGAAAGCACGATGACATCGTAGCGACCAACCTCATCTAGCGAAATGGCGTCGTTGCGGTACACATCTACGTTTTGCCCCAGAATTTCCTGGAAATATTGCACAAGATTGTACGTGAACGAATCGTAGTTATCGAGAACGAGCAGTTTCATGCTGTTTGTTTTTATAATGCTTTAGGAATGGATTAAATTTTTTCCGCTTCAACCAAGGCGCGGGTCAAAGCACCGAGTTTGTTGTGGACTTCCTGCAATTCGTTTTCCTCCTTGCTGTCCACCACAATTCCAGCACCAGCCTGGTAGTAAAGGTGGTTGTCCATACTCAGGAAGGAGCGGATCACAATGGCCTGATTGATTGATCCATCAAAACCAATCATCCCCAAGGCCCCACCGTAAAACGAGCGGTTTTGGTTTTCATATTGGTTGATGAGCTCAATGGCTTTGTATTTGGGGGCTCCAGAAAGGGTGCCGGCCGGGAAAGTATCGCCAAAAATTTGCACGGGATTGGCGTGGTCGGGCAAATCACCCGTAACGGTTGAAACCAGGTGAATCACGTGGCTGAAGAACTGGATTTCCTTCAATTTGCGCACCTGTACATTTTGAGCGTGTCTGCCCAGGTCATTGCGGGCCAAATCTACCAGCATGATGTGTTCGGCATTTTCTTTGGGGTCTTCCGCCAGGGCTACTGCGCGACGGGCATCTTCAGCGTTGTCGCCCGAGCGGCGGTAAGTACCAGCGATGGGGTTCAAACGAGCTACTCCGTTGCGGATGACCATTTGTGCTTCAGGTGAAGAACCGAAAATTTTATAGTTGCCGTAATCGAAGTAGAAGAGGTAAGGAGAGGGGTTGATGGAGCGCAGGACGCGGTAAACATTGAATTCATCTCCTTTGAACTGGCGGGAAAACTGGCGGGAAAATACAATCTGGAACACATCTCCAATTTGACAATGGCGTTTGCCGACCCGCACCAATTCCATAAATTCATCATCGCTGAGGTTGCTTTCTTCCTTGCCTTCCAGATGAAACTCGTGGGTGGATACTTTTTGACTGCGCAAAAGTGCTTCCAGTTTATCCATTTCCGAGGGCTGATCTGGCATGAGGTTTTCCAGCAGGTACAACTCGTTTTTGTAATGGTTGATCGCAATGATGAAGCGATGCAAGGTAAAGCGGATATCGGGGATGTCGAATTTGCGTTTGGAGGAGTCAAACTTCAGGGTATCGAAATATTGCACCCCGTCGAAACCTACATGCCCGAAGAGGCCATTGTACACTGGATAAGGCGTATCCTGTTCAACGCTGAATTGCTGCGCAAAATGCTGCAAGGCGTCGGGCACCGTATTGACATCAGCGACCGGGATGCTGCTGGTTTCGCCATCGGGTAACATGGTGCTAATGAGGCCATTTTTGACCTGAATTTCAGCGATGGCCTGAAGACCGATGTAAGAAAAGCAATCTTCCGCACTGCTGAAATCGTTGCTTTCCAGCATCACTGGCTGGGTGTAGTGGTCGCGTACTTTCAAAAAAACCGAAACGGGCGTGACCATATCCGCCAGTTGTTTTTTGATGTGGGTGCGCAGGTGAATTTGTTGGGTCGTGTCGATCATGGTTAAAAGTTGGGGTTGAGGAGTTGAGACGTTGAGGAGTTGAGGCTACCGCAAGCGTATTAGACAAGAATGCGTCCAAGTTACTCGCGGTAGCCTCAACTTCTCAACTTCTCAACTCCTCAACTTTTTTCAAAAATGGACCAAAAACAAAAACGGCTTGCCGAGTGATCCGACAAGCCGTTTTTGCGCTGTATGTTCTTTTAACAACATCAATGGCTATCTACTTCACCCGAGAACGGAATGATTCAGACGCCACCACCAATTGTTGTTTTGAACTGCTACAGTCATGATTGAATTTTTTTTCAATTCGCTTGCAAAGATATAGGCTTTTGAGAAATGTGCAAGGGGGCGAGTCATTTTTTTCAAATTTTTCAATTTTTAACTGCAATAGCCACCCACGTCGTATCTTGGTTTATTGTTTACGCAAAGACCTTCTTATGAAACAGTCTTTTTTGATTACCTGCCTTTGTATAATTGGCTTTTCGGCCACGGCTCAGCGCCCTGCTTACCTTCGAAAAGACAGCATCCGTTCGGCTTTGGATGGGGTCACCCAGGTTTTTTACTACGATAAATCCACTGCGACTACCCCACAACCGCTGGTGGTGGAATTGCATTCCTGGAGCAATTCGGCCGACTCCCAAATGGGCATGATTGCAACCCAGGTGCATGCCAAAAACTGGAATTACCTATTTCCCAATTTCAGGGGAGTGAACAATCATCCCAAGGCCTGTTGCAGCGAATTTGTGCTGTCAGACATCGACGAAGCCATTGATTGGGCGCTGAAAAACCTGAAAATTGACCGCAAGCAGATTTACGTGGTGGGCTTTAGTGGAGGTGGTTACGCCACCTTGTCGACCTACATGCGTTCGCGGCACGCCATTCGTGGCTTCTCGGCCTGGGCTTCCATTTCGGATTTGGAGGCCTGGTATGCACAATCTGTGGAACGCAAGAACAAATACGCCGCCGAAATTGTGCAATGCATCGGTGCCAATGGGACTTTTGATGCCGAAAAAGCCAGGGCACGGTCACCCTTGTTTTGGGAAACACCGGTTGGGAAACGTAAGAACAGCCTGCTGCAAATTTACGTAGGGGTACATGACGGTTATACCGGCTCGGTTCCTATTTCTCAATCCATCAATTTTTACAACAAACTTTTGAAGGATTTTAGAGAGAAGGATCAGACGCGGTATGTCTCAGAAGAGGATATGGAGCTGATGTTAAAAACGCGCTCCTTTCCGACTCAAAATCCAGCCGAAAAATTAGGAGACCGGGCGCTTCTTTACCAAAAAACAGCCAAGAATATCGGTCTTACGGTGTTTGAAGGGACGCATGAGATTTTGTATGGGGAGGTTTTGAGGGGAATGGGCATATGGTGATAGGCTGGCTTTCACATGCAAGATTAAATACAGCGTATTCTCATTCCGGCCGATAAGCTCCAAAAAACATTCCACTCAAGCCATATTTGTGGCAAATATCGTTGTATTGATTGCTGGCATAGCGGATTCTATTTTCACAACCCTCCAATTGCCCGTGTATTTCGATTGCTGGGTCATTCCAGTTTTTTGATTTTGAATTTTTTAAGGATTTTTTTAGTAGTTTTTTCAATATGTTTGTGAGTTGCTGATGTTGAATATTGATGGTTTCAATGGACGAGACATTTATTTTTTCCACTGCATTTATAGTATTGGAGAATAGTTGTGCAAAATTTCGAGCGTCCTCGGGTATGGTTTTGTTGATTTTAGAAGATTTACTAAGTAGATCGCTCAATTCTTTTACGTGATTTGCCTTTCGAAAAAGCATTTCTTTTAGATTTAACCAACTCTGATGTATTATTGAATCCTGTGGCTGAGCATAACAGCTATGAAAAATTAGCAGATTGAGAATAATCAAAAGTTGAAGTTGGAGTTTCATTTTAAGTATGTTTAAAATGAAGCAATCACCCCATTGCAAAATCAGGCATCAATTCCCTCCTAGCCGGAGCATGATAAGCCAAAACAATATCTTCTTTAGGGACAGCTCTATCAATCAACCATTGTGCCAGTACCAAATCCGTCCCATCGTGTTGAATCCAAATCTTGCCATCGGGTTTGACATCGATGTGTACAAAAGGTAGATATTCCCGCTTATTGTCGTGCCAGCCTAATGAAAGAAGCACATAATGCCCTCTCTCCGAATCCATGATCAATTGGGTTTCAGAGATATCATCGGATGGAGTCATGTCGGCTATTTCTTGAGCGATGTCCTCAACGATTTTTTTGTATGCAGTTACCTTATCCATGTTAAAACTAATGACAATAACGGTTTAAGATTCAAGACAAATTTAAGGAAAATTGCTAAATGATGTTGTCCATTTTAAAACTTGCAATACCGCTATCGAAGATTTTTGGAGGTAAAACAAGATCGTTTAAATGCTTGGTATTATTTTTAATCCCTCAGCTAACCTGGAAGGGCTTAAATACCTCTTCTGCCACATCCACTAATCAATGAAAACCAAGCTTTTTCTGTTCGCAATCACCTGCGTGTTTTGTGCCAATCTCAAAGCCCAAACCACCGCCAAACGCCCGATTGCAGCCTCCGATGTATACCGACTTTCCAGCATCGGCAGCCCCAAAGTATCGCCCGATGGCGCATGGGTGGCTTATGCGCTTTCGAGCGTAGATACCGCCAAAAACCGGCGGAATGCCGATATCTGGATGATCAGTTGGGATGGACAACAATCCATTCAATTGACCAGTAGCCCGGATGGGGAATCACAGCCACAGTGGAGCCCGGATGGCAAATATTTGTCCTTCGTATCGGCACGACAAGGTGCTACTGCTGCCCAAATCTGGCTGATGGATCGTAGGGGAGGAGAGGGCAAACAACTCACCACTTTGAAGGGAGATTTGCAGGAATACCTCTGGTCGCCGGATGGCAAAAAAATTGCACTGGCGATCCAGTCAGCCGACAGTACGGGCATCCCCAAATCCAAACAACCGCAGCCCTATGTGCTGGATCGCTACCATTTTAAGCAGGACGTAGAAGGTTATTTGCAAAAAAAACGTACTCATTTGTATGTGGTTGACGTGGCGACCAAAAAACTGGACACCCTTACCAGAGGAGATTACAACGAAAGCTCCCCAGCGTGGTCGCCAGATGGAAAATTTTTGGCTTTTGTCAGCAACCGTACCCCTGAACCCGACAAAAACGAAAATAGCGACATTTGGGTAATGGAGGCCAAGCCCAAAGCCGCCATCAAACAAATCACTACCTGGACTGGTAGCGAATCTTCGCCTGCATGGAGCCCGGATGGTACGCAGATCGCCTATTTTCGCTCAAGTTCGCCCACTTACACCATTTATGATCAAAACGTATTGGCCGTGGTTTCCAAAGATGGCGGCGAGCCCAACGTGTTGTCAACTGTATTGGATCGTCCGGTAAGCAACCTGCGCTGGACCAAAGATGGCCAATCCATTGCTGTACTGGTCAGTGATGACCGCCAACGGTATGTCGCCCAGTATGCAGTAAAAACAAAGCAGTTGGTTAAAATTGCGGATGGAAACCGCAGTTTTAGTGCATTGGAAAACCATCCTAACGGAGCATGGCTGACCATGCTCAGCGAACCCCGTTTACCCGCCGAATTGTTTGCTTTGGAGAATGGAACGCCTCGCCGATTGACCAAACACCACGAAGAATTTTTAGCGCCATTGGATTTGGCCACTGTGGAAGGCTTTGTTTCAACCAGCAAGGATGGCACCAAAGTATCGGGTTTGTTGTTCAAACCATCCAAAGCGGTAGCCAATCAAAAATTGCCGACTATCCTGTTTATCCACGGTGGCCCCACCGCTCAGGACGAATGGGGATTTGACCTAAGCAGGCAAATTTTGGCACAGGCAGGCTACGCGGTTGCTGCCATCAATTACCGGGGAAGTAATGGACGTGGGCTGGCATTTTGCAATGCCATTTCTGCCGATTGGGGCAACAAGGAAGTGATGGATCTTCATGGAGTTGCTGATTACCTCGTACAAACTGGAGTTGCTGACCCCAATAAATTAGGCATCGGTGGCTGGAGTTATGGAGGCATTTTGACCAACTATGCCATCGCTTCGGATACTCGTTTTAAGGCAGCAGTTAGCGGTGCGAGTTCAGCACAAGTGATGGCACTATACGGAGTGGATCAGTACATTTTGCAATACGAAAACGAATTGGGCCCGCCTTGGAAAAACGTAGACAAATACATGAAGCTCTCTTATCCTTTCTTGCAAATGGATAAAATCAAAACACCAACCTTGTTCTTGGTGGGCGAAAAAGACTTCAATGTCCCTTCGGTGGGCAGTGAGCAGATGTACCAGGGGTTGCGCAGTTTGGGCATACCGACTCAGTTGATCATTTACCCTGGGCAATTCCATGGGATTACTGTACCCAATTTTCAAAAGGACCGTTTTGAACGCTACATTGGCTGGTTTGATAAATACTTGAAAAATTAGGATTGATGTCTTCCATTTCTGAAATACAAAACATAAGTCATCCCGAATTTACAAGTACCACAATGAAAAAATGAGCACAAAGGACACAATGGCAGCACAAGGACACAAAGACGCGATTTTGACAAAGCAATAGGCCTGAAATTTATCTTATTTTGGATGTAAAGCATCGTCAACGTCTCACCTTTGTGTCCTTTGTGCTGCCTTTGAGTTCTTTGTGCTAAAAAAATGTCGCTTTGTGTTTTCTGAAAAATTTGGGATGATTAATGTTCCAGACGAGCGCATTGCGCGAACCAACAAATCCAAACCACATGAAACTCGAACACCGCACTCAAAAACTCGTACCCTTCTCTCATTTTTTAATCCGCGTTGGGCGCTACGGGTTCTTTTGTGGCCTGCTTATCTTTGTATCGCTGGCCATTGGTATGGTGGGCTACCATGCCGTAGGGCACATAGGTTGGCTCGACAGCTTTTACATGTCCTCGATGATTTTGACTGGGATGGGCCCGGTGGCCGAAATGCCCATGCATTCTGTGGCAGCCAAACTTTTTTCGGCCTTCTACGCCCTATACAGTGGCGTAGTATTTTTGAGTACCACGGCTGTATTTTTTGCACCAATTATCCACCGGGTGCTGCACATCCTGCAAGTGGATGAGGATGAAAATGCAGCGGATTAACGAGGCTACAACAACACATCATCCACTGGATTCATTTTGGCTGGCAGCGCCTCGCCCAAAAATTCTTTGATGTCAATTTCGATGTTGCGGCAAATCGCGGCTATGGGCGTATCATTGACCGAATTATCAAATGGATTTTCTGAGAATTCCCCAATTTGTTCCATCGTAAAAAACACCCAGGAAATCAGCATCGAAAAAGGTATAGTGAGCCAGACTCCCCAGTTGGCCAGATTGCCCAAATCCTTCAACAAACCAAAGGGCAAAAGATAGATAAACAAGACGACGAAGACCCGACTAAAGATGCTGTATTGCCGAAACAAGGGTGTGCTTTTGAGTCGCTCGCAGCCCCCTTGTAAATTGAAAAATTCGTTGACATGGCGCACCAAATCGCTGTGTTCGTATTCATCGATTTTTTTCTCCCGTTTGAGACGGGTTAAATCCATAATCTGCAATTTGAGAATGCCCGATGCCACATTGTTTTTGACCCGCAAAGTTTCATAATAATCCCCTTTGTTGTTTTCCTCCAGGATCTTTTTTAAACCCTGGTCAAACTCCTCTAGTTCAGCACGCTCGCCACGAAAGGTTTGGTGCAAATTATCCTTACTGGTGGCCCAGGGAATGGTTTTGCGCAGTTGGAGCCGCAGTACATTCAGGTAAGCGATGTGTCGGTACAGCAGTTCTTTGACCACTGCTTTCTCCTCAACCAAAGCAATCAACTGCGCTGAAAAATTGCGGCTGGTATTGGTGAAGCCACCCCAGAGTTTGCGGGCTTCCCACAAACGGTCGTAGGCCTGGTTGTTTTTGAAACCAATGTAAAAAGCGACTGCCGTACCAATCGTACCCACTGGCAAAAAGGGTATGGCCACAAATTTGAATTCAAAAACCTTGTACAAAACTGTAGCAACGGTGCTGACAATCATGGTTCTGAACAGGTTTTTGCGGGCGAAATGCCAGAGTAACTTGAAGTTGAAATCTTTTCCGGTGTACATGCTTAATCTATTTCGGGTAAAGGCTACTTAATAACTCGTGCTGAAGGTATAAAAACGAACACAAAAGAAAAAACGAGAAAAAATATCAGGGTCTTAAACCTTTTGAAAGTTGATCAGTCTCAGCTTTAAATTTTAGCTATATGCAAAAAACTTTACTCTTGATTGGCATTTGTGTGGCAAATATTGTGTTCAGCCAAAACAAATCTATCATCTTGGGCCGTCCTACGGACAACTCCATCACTGCGAGTATTTTATTTGATCAAAAAGTGGATTTTTACCTGGAATATGGCACAAACAAAGGCCTTTATCCACTGCGCAGCAGCACGGTGAGCAATGAAGCCAACCGCCCGGATAAAATTGAACTCAGTCAATTATTGCCCAACACCCGCTATTATTACCGGCTTCGTCACCGGGTGACTGGAACCAACACATTTGTCACGAGCCCGGAATATACTTTCCATACCCAGCGTGCGCCGGGTAATTCCTTCCGTTTTGTTGTGGAAGCAGATGAACACCTCTATGACAAAAAGGGCATACGCAACCTTTACAAAATTGCACTGGACAACCAGGCCAAAGACAGTGCGGATTTTATGTTGTCTTTGGGTGATACTTTTGGCGACGACCATACCCCCAACGAAACGACCAGCGAGGACATGAATGCCCTGCACAAGGATTATCTGCAATACCTTGGGGCAGTATGTCATTCTATGCCCTTTTTCTTTTGCCTGGGCAATCACGAAGGGGAAAATGGCTATTACCTCAAACAAAACGCGCCCAATAACATCGCCGTTTATGGCACCCAATGGCGCAAATATTATTATCCCAACCCATTTCCAAATGCCTTTTATTCGGGCAATTCCACCAAAGAAGCCTACGGCATTGAACAACCTGAAAATTATTACGCCTGGACCTGGGGTGATGCCTTGTTTGTAGTGTTGGATGTGTACCGGGATTGTGACGTTAACGAAAAACCACAAAACTGGGATTGGACTCTGGGTAAAACTCAGTACGACTGGCTCAAAAAATCACTGGAAACCAGCAAGGCTAAATACAAATTTGTTTTTGCACACCATACTCGTGGTCAGGGGCGTGGAGGAATCAACACGGCTAAAGGATTTGAATGGGGGGGCTATGGGGGCAAAAACACGTGGGAATTCGATAAAATGCGCCCAGGTTGGGCCATGCCGATCCACCAGTTGATGGTGACCAATGGTGTAAATATCTTTTTTCAGGGTCACGATCACTTGTACGCCAAAGAGCAGTTGGATGGTCTGGTTTACCAGGAAGTCCCCATGCCCAGCGATTCCACTTACGAAATTGGCGTATTGGCCAATGCCGACGCCTACACCGATGTAACCCTGGATGGATCGGGGCATTTGCGGGTCTCTGTGACGCCTACTTGTGTGACGGTGGATTATGTGCGGGCGTATTTGCCTAAAGACACCCTTGGTGGGAAACACCACAATCGGGAAGTGGCCTATCGCTACACTGTTGGACCCTGTTCCAGCACTACGCCGAGTAAGGAACTGGAAACGGAACAGGGTTTTAACGTTTTCCCCAATCCAGCGCAAGAGCTGTTGAATGTACAAGCCAAAACCGCCTATGATTTTGACCAAAAAGTGGAGCTCCTCAATTTGCAGGGTCAGGTATTACAAACACAAGTTTTAGCCCAGGGAAGTACCTTTTGCCGCTTCAACTTGCAACAAATACCTGCTGGGGTTTATGTGCTGCGTTTCCCAGCGCAGCAAAATTCCAGGGCGATGAGGGTTGTCGTCCAATAGTGTTGAAAACCCGGGTCTAACCATTTTTGATAGCATATTTTAACTTCCATGAAATTTCAACTCCTCATCTTGATCTCCGGTCTGGCTCTGTTGGCACAGGCTCAAACCTTGCGACATGCTGAATTGCTGGGCCGACCGACCGATCGCAGCATTACCCTACAAGCCTTTTTTGACAACCCCGCAGAGGTGTGCATCCAATATGGCACCCGCAGTGGAGTATACGACCAACAAAGCCCCTGGAAAACCTTTGCGGCAGAGGAATCTGCGGAAATATTGATTGAAGGACTTAGCGCCAATACCGCCTATTTTTACCGGATGTGCTACCGACAACCAGGCACAACCCAAATCATTACCCGCCCCGAGTACAGTTTCCGTACCCAGCGTACACCGGGTAGCACTTTTACCTTTGTTGTTCAGGCGGACCCACACCTTGACGAACAAAGCGACTCGGCCATTTATCGGCGTTGTCTCCGCAACCAATTGGAGGATGCACCCGATTTTATGATTGATCTCGGGGATATCTTCATGTCAGACAAACTCAAAAACGCGTCAGGTCGAATCACTCACGACACCATCACTTACCGTTGTCACCTCATGCGTTCTTTCTATGAAACCTCTGGTCATTCCGTGCCGTTATTTATGGCTTTGGGCAACCACGAAGGGGAGTCTGGCTGGAACTTGAACAACACGGCTGAGAATGTAGCGATTTGGGGTACCCTGGATCGCCAGAAGTTTTTTATCAACCCCGCGCCAAATGGTTTTTATACCGGGGATGAAACCGTTCATCCATTTGTAGGCAAACGTGAAAATTACTATGCCTGGACCTGGGGTGACGCCCTATTTATCGTACTGGACCCTTACTGGTACACCAGCCTAAAACCAGATGCACGCAACGGCTGGCGTTGGACTTTGGGGAAAACCCAGTACGATTGGCTCAAGGCAACTTTGGAAAAAAGTAATGCGAAATTCAAATTTGTTTTTGCTCATCAACTTGTCGGTGGGGATCCGAATGGACGCGGAGGAATTGAGTTTGCTGACTTGTATGAATGGGGCGGTAAAAACCTCGATGGAACGGAGGGTTTTGCCAACAATCGCCCCGGCTGGTACAAACCCATCAAAGATTTATTGGTAGAACATCAGGTCAACATCTTTTTTCACGGCCACGATCACTTTTTTGGCAAACAGGAAAAAGACTGTTTGATTTATCAGGAGACTCCCCAGCCGAGCCACCCCAATTTCCAGAATACCAATTTAGCCACAGACTACGGCTACTTTACCGGACAGTTTTTACCCAATTCTGGTCATATCCGGGTCACCGTTAGCCCGGAAGGGGTTAAAGTGGAGTATGTACGGGCCTATGCACCCAGGAGTGAAACGGCCACCCGTAAAAATAAGGACGTTTCTGCTTCTTATTTTATCGGGGCCAAAAACTGCTACAACTCAACCACAACGGGAACTTCCATGCTTTGGAACAGCAATTACGCTGATGAATTGGTGTACCCTAATCCTTTTAAACAGGACGCTGTGATTGAATTTACGGTTAACGAAGCCGAAAGGCTCAGCTTATCCATCCTCAACGAGCAGGGACAAACTGTACGCAATCTGATCACTGGAAACCTGGTGCAGAGTGGTAAGTTTCAAATTATTTGGGATGGCAAAGGTAATGCTGGAGAGGCGCTTCCTGCCGGAATTTACTGGTACCACATAAGGGGTGAAAACGGCGGGGTGAGAACCGGGAAAATACTGCATTTGCGATAATTCGTTCGACCTTTCTCATGCTAAAAAGGAACCCCTATGCCCCGCTTTTTTGTGCATTATGGAAAAACCAAACGTTATGAAAAAACCAACTATCACACTCCTCGTGTTTTGTTTGATTGCTCATTGTTTATTGGCGCACAATGGCAATGACCATGGGCAAATCAAACGTTGGGCCTTATGGCAAAATGGCAAAAAGACCACCATCGATGCTTACTTTTATTTGTACAAGGATGGCAAAGTTTTGCTTGAAAAAGCAAACCGCGAACTGATCAGCCTTCCAATCGAAGCCTTAGTCCAAAAAGACCGCTTCTTTGTTTTTGAACGCTACGCGGAAATTCAAATCCTCAATGAAAAATTGAAACAAAAGAAATCTGGTCCGTTAAAACCAGTCAATCCACTGGGGAAACGACTCCTTACCACTGACCCCCAGACTCTGGACGCTGCCTTCAAGCCATTCAAACCCAATATTGCCACCCGATGGGACGCCAATTATTTTTACGTTGAATCCAACGGTTTGCCGACTACCCACCCCATGATGAAGGGAATTACCGGTTGGCAACAGCAGTTTCCCATTCCGCAATGCTACACGGGCAGCAATGCCTGGAGCATCCCTTTAAACCCGGTTTTGGCCACCACGCCTGTACCGGTAAACGCGAACCATTTTATCCGGGGAGCAATCGCGATTGCCGTGAATGGGATTGCCATTTTTAATCCCTTTACCAATACCGGGGTAGATGCCCTCGTTGATGGCCAACTGGATGAATACGGTGGACATTGTGGCCGTGCCGACGATTACCATTACCACATTGCACCCTTAAGTTTGTACGACCATACTACTGCTACCTTGCCCATTGCTTACGGGTTGGACGGCTTTGCTGTTTATGGTGCTGTGGAGCCCGATGGAACGGCAATGAAAACCCTGGATGCCAATCACGGCCATTTTGGAGCAGATGGAGTATATCACTACCACGGTACCAAGACCTTTCCGTACATGATTGGCAATATGGTAGGCAAGGTAACCGAAGATGCTACCCTACAGATCATTCCACAAGCAGCAGCCAAACCCGTTCGGCCATCCGGTACGCCGCTGAGAGGTGCAGTGATAACCAGTTGTTTGCCCAATGCGAGCAACACCGGTTTCACCTTAAGCTATACCTTATCCGGGCAAAACTATTCGGTGGAGTACAGTTGGACGGCGGCCGGAGTGTTTACCTTCAACTTTAATTCTCCAACGGGCACAACCACTGCTACTTACAATGGCACTTCGGTTTGTAAAATCGCTACTGCAAGTCAGGATATTGTAGGGAAAAAGCTGAAGGTTCAGGTTTATCCCAACCCGACCAGCAAAGCAATAAACGTCAGTTTACCGAACGAACTAAAAGATATCGACATACAATCATTCACCCTTTACAATTTAAAAGGGGAATTGATTTACAAAACCAGCCATTTTACGCCAAACCTTGATTTGTCCCAATTTGCAAAAGGTGTATATCTGCTGCAAATTCGCTGGAAAGAAGGCCAGGTGAGCAAAAAAATTATCGTGCAATAATCAAAAAGAATCACCATGCCCGTGATAATTCATAGAGTTAATTTTGTCCTTACACTGCTTTGTTTAGGGCTGCCCTTTGTATCAGCAGCCCAATATACCGGAACGGCCTCGGTAACCCAGGGCTTGGCCGCCACGACGACCTCCAATTTGTTCTCCTGTGCCAACGGACGGGTCACCAATCTTGGCTCTATCACCGCTACCGATAAATCGGTTTGGACTGTACCTGCGCAGACAAATTTCAGCAATACCAGTTTCCCCTTTGCCTCTGACCTCCACAATGTTTGTAACGGTACTACGTATTCTACGGCTGCTGAGGCTCTTGCAGCGCTTAAAGGAACGGACATCATCAACGTTGATTCAGATGGAGAGGTGATTACCGCTTACATTTTTGCCGACAATTACTTTGAACTATACATCAATGGCATTGCAGTGGGCAAAGACAAAGTGCCTTTTACCCAGTTCAATTCCAGCATTGTGCGATTTAGGGCAAAAAGGCCATTTACCATAGCCATGTTGTTGGTAGATTGGGAGGAAAATTTGGGCTTGGGTTCTGAGAGTAATGGTGGTTTTGCTTACCATCCCGGAGATGGCGGTATGGTTGCGGTTTTCAAAGATGCAAGCAACAAAATTGTGGCCACCACAAACAGTGATTGGAAAGCCCAGACATTTTATACTGCGCCAATCATGAATTTAAGTTGCCCCACCGAAAATGGCAGCGCCCGGCTTTCCTCCAATTGTAGCACCCAGGATTCAAACAATGGGACAAGTTTTTATGCTTTGCATTGGAACAAGCCCAGCAACTGGTTTAGCTCCAATTTCAATGACTCATCCTGGCCAGCTGCGAGTACCTTCAGCAATGAAACTGTTGGTGTAAACAACAAACCTGCCTATACCAATTTTACAAGCGTATTTGATGACCCCAACGGTGATGCCCAATTCATTTGGAGCAGCAATATTGTGCTGGATAACGAAGTGGTGGTTCGTTACACCGTAGCAGCTGCATCGGGTACGGGAACCCTTAAAACCATGCTGCGCCTTCCCGACACGGGGCAAAACACCAGTTACACCGCTACTTTTGGCGAAGATCATGATTATACACTCAATCCCCCTTTTTTTATCAATCATGGCAATGGTACCCTTACCGATACCATTACCGGGCTGATGTGGCAAAGAATGGACGGAGGTGAAATGACTTTCGAACAAGCCCTGCAGTATTGTGATACCCTCACTTTGGGGGGCTATACGGATTGGCGTTTGCCCTCGGCTTTCGAAGCGTTCAGCATCTTGAACCATCAGCGCAGCAACCCCGCTTTGGATGTCTCCCAGTTCGCCAATTCAACGGCAGAATACTGGTGGTCGGCCACGGTTCAGTACAATGACACGCGCAGGGTTTGGGTTACCAATGCGGGGGGAGGCATCGGCAACCATCTTAAAACGGAGACCCTTAGTGCCGGAGGAAGCAAACGATACCATGCACGTGCGGTTCGTTCGCCCATTCCAGGTCAGTTGCTGAGTGCCCGTTTCATTGACAATGGCAATGGTACAGTGACCGATCAATTGAGCAATTTGATTTGGCAAAAAGTACCCAGTACGGGCACCTTTACCTGGGAGCAAGCCCTGACTTTTGCCGAAAACCTGAGCCTGGCCGGTGCAAACGACTGGCGGGTTCCCAACATCAAAGAACTTCAATCGCTCAATGATTTCAGTGCCAGTAACCCTTCTGTAGACCCGGCTTTTTTCGGTACCCTGGGAGTCAAAAAATACTGGTCTTCCACCACCTTGCCCAACCAGACTACCCGAGCCTGGTTTTGGGACACTCAATTTGGCATCACCACCTACGACTTAAAAACGGCAAGCAACTACCTGATTTGTGTACGCAGCAATAAGGCGATTTCGACTGGTATTCGCAAAATTGACCCAGAACTGGAGTCGGTTCGAATTTCCCCCAACCCTGCCGCAAATGAAATAATCCTGTATTTTGAAGGCGAAGACAAAAGTGCGGTCAAATCGATGACTTTGGGCAACGCTTTAGGGCAAGTATCGCAACAGATCAATATTCCCTTAGCCAGTAAAACCTTCCAAATCAATACAGGTGGGCTGGAGAATGGCTGGTATTTTTTATCCTTGCAAAAAGGTGAAGCCATCAAAACTTTTAAAATTTTAATCCAACACTAATGCTCAAAAAGATTCTGCCCATTTTCGGCTTCTTGTTCCTAACGTACACCACTCACGCCCAGCGCAACGTCATCCTGATCATCGCCGACGACGTGGGTTCTGACTACTGCGGTTTTTACGAAAACCACCTGGATACCTGTAAGTTGCCCAACGTACGCCGCTTGCTGGCGCGGGGTGTCCGTTTTCGCAATGCCTGGTCTAATCCACTTTGCTCGCCAACCCGGGCCGGAATCTTGACCGGGCGCTACAGTTTCAGGACAGGCGTGGGTGATGCAATAGGTGGTGCAGGATCAGCAGTATTGGACACCGCAGAAATCACCATTCCAAAATTATTGAACCGCTACGCCCCAAATGGCATTGCTAAAGCCAACATCGGGAAATGGCACCTGCAATCACCAATGCCGAATACCAATTTGGTTTATCCGAATCGGATGGGCTACGATCATTTTGAGGGCAATTTCACAGGAATGCTCAACAGTTTTACCAACTGGACTAAGGTAAAAAACGGCGTATCCAGCAACGTGACCACCTACGCTACCACCGAAACCGCGAACAATGCCATCAGTTGGATCAAAACCCAGGGCAACAAACCTTTTTTCCTCTGGCTGGCCTTCAATGCGCCGCATACACCGCACCATTTGCCACCTACAAGTTTGCATTCCTACAAAAACCTGAGTGGCACAACTGCTGATATTGCCGCTAATCCGAAGTCTTATTTTAAAGCCTCGGTGGAGGCGCTCGACCACGAGATTGGGCGCTTGTTCGACTCACTCCAAGCCTTGGGCAAATGGGACAATACCGACATCATTTTTATTGGCGACAATGGGAATGAAAGTTCGGTTGCCCAAAGTCGGGGAGGAGCCAAAGGCAGCATCGATCAGGAAGGGGTGGGCGTACCCTTTATCATTTCAGGCCCCTCTGTGGTCAACCCAAATCGGGTTAGTGATGCTCTGCTGAGCACACATGATCTGTTTGCCACCATTCTCGAACTATTTGGGTACTCGGATTGGCCCGGCCAAATTCCCGCCAATAAACCCGTTGACAGCCGCAGCATTATGCCCATCCTCAAAAACCAGTTGACCGAGGTGCGTAGCTGGGTATTTACCGAGGTATTTAAAAATCCTAGTGTGGCCGGCGATGGCAAAACCATGCGCAATAAGGACTATAAACTTTTGGATTTTGACAATGGCGCCCAAAAATTTTTCCGCATCTCCAACGACCCAACAGAAAGTAATGATTTGCTACTTAGTACAATGGATGCTACGGCTAAGAACAATTACACCGCTTTGTGTACCGAAATGACGAAGCTGGTGGGAACTGGTGGTTTTTGCAACCTGAGCACACCCACAACCGACCTTACAAATGCGCACAAACAATTACGGATTTACCCAAATCCGGTACTGGATTTCCTAACCCTTGAACATGCACAGGGCAATGAAGCATACCGGGTATTAAATGGCCTGGGGCAGGTGTTGTACGCAGGCGTAGGCATTCAGAAGCTGAATCTGAGTGGCTTGGATGCAGGAGTGTATTTTTTGGAGTTAGTGGGGAAGGAAAGGACGGTGTTGCGGTTTTTGAAAGGTAGATTACACAACTGACGAGCAACGCAGCAAAATCAAAAAAGAGCAAGGCAAGTGTTTACTTTATTTTTCGTTCCTTAGGTCTACAGGATTGTAAATTGAATTGCAGGAAAAAATAGAGGTGCGGCTACAAGTTCTTTGTTTTGGAATCACTCAATCTCGATGGCGATGTCTTGGGCAAAACTAGGCTGAACACTCCCGGGGCAACGATACCGAATATTGCGGAACCAATAAATGTCGCCGGGTAGTGCACGGTTAATGATGGGGCGAATGGTTGCATCAAACGGCCCTCCCGTGTTGCTGCCTCGAAAAACCATGCTCCGGGCATTGAATTTAAGGATCTCGTAATCGATGACATCACAGCGGGCATTAATGTCACAACATTCGATAGAAGCGATTATTCCTCCCTGGGCTTTGAACATCCCGCTGCTCATTTTGCCACTTTTGTTTAAACCTGCAAATCTCGTTACAGCATCCAAGGCAACACAACGCAGTTTTTTCTCAACTATGCCTTGCTCTGTTTTGATGCTTAAAATAAGGATCCCCGTTGTATCGACCAGAAGCCTAAAATGCCCTTTATCCCCAGTTAAAACCGCACGAGAACTGGAGTCAGGATTTGGATGTTCAAACCGCAGGCTGATTTGATTCCGATAGACTGGTTTTGCCTGCTGAGCCACAATGACAATCGGGTTTTCGATACCAGCCAGGATACGTGGATTACCTGCAGTGCTGATGGCGATTTCGGGTTTTTCAGCGGGCTTTGGAAAATGAAAGCTATGTAAAAGAAGGAAGGCTAGGGTGGCAATTAGGAATTGGTTCATGATTGGGTGGGTTTTGTTAAAAGAAAAATGCGGGGAGTGGGGAAAGGTTACATAGAATAAATAAGTTGCACCGATTAAATCTCAAAACATTGGAGATAAACAAGATATTTGGTAGGTTTGTATATGATCAATTGTGGCTCGCAATACACCCCCTCCGAAATCCTTGAGATCTTCAAAGAGCAGCACCGCCTTTGTAGCCCACTTGATCCTGATACAGACCCAAGTGCAACAATTACCCCGGAAATGACCATCCACGCATGGCGGTCAGCAAACGACCTAATCGGTTGGAAAAAGCTAGGCCAATTCCTCAACCAGGAATTTAGACTGGACATATCCGAACAAGAATGGTATAGTACCTTAGAACCATCGAAACAGAGGCAGTTGATTGACGTGTGTAAATTGATCTCAAAGTACGCTCAAAAAGACACCTATGAACCAAAGATTCTATTTGGACATGCTTGTTTAAAAGCAACGGTGTTCTTGACAATCAAAAGTAATCTGCAAAAAAAAGGTGTAAATGTTTCAAACCTCCGCCCCTCTTCTGTCTTGTCGGATTACCTGCTAAGATATTTCTCACCCATGATCGAAGAAATTACGCTTACAGGTACTCGGCCAATTGAAAAAATTGAGGTAAGCAGAAAGAAAAAGGGTTTTTGGAACACCATAAATATTTTTGATGCTGACAGATTTGAAATTCTAACGGGAGAGGTGAAAACTTTCCGGGATTTAATTGAGCAAATAGTTGACGAAAACAGAAAAATAGCGCGTGGTAAAAATTGATTGTGAGACAAAACTGGGTCATTTTCCAAAAGCCCTTCGTGTCTTTGATAGTCCTCTGATACTTTGTGGTGACAAACTGACACCTGTTCTTGCCAGAAAAAACCAAGCTCTGAGCAACAACCCACCTCCTTTTTCCCTATTTTAATCCCCAGAAACCAACACAAGCCGAACCAAATGCAAAAATCCATTCTCTCCCTGGGCACGCTGCTCTTATTCAACATTCTGAGCCTGGCCCAAACCAACAAATCCCTCACTTTTGACCCCGCCCTTTACGAAGGCCTCCGTTGGCGCGAGCTCGGCCCCTTCCGCGGCGGGCGATCCAGTACCGCTACGGGTGTACGCGGTAATCCCAATTTGTACTACTTCGGTACTGTAGGTGGGGGAGTCTGGCGCACCCAAGACGCAGGCCAAACCTGGGACAACATTAGCGACAAATACTTCGGGGGTTCCATTGGCGCAGTTGCCGTGGCGGAGAGCGATCCCAATGTGATTTACGTCGGAGAAGGCGAACAAACCTTGCGCAACAACGTAGCCTCCGGCGCCGGACTTTGGCGATCTACCGACGCTGGAGCGACCTGGAAAAGCATTGGCCTCCAGGACTCCCGACACATCGCCCGTATTCGAGTGCACCCCAAAAACGCGGATGTGTTGTACGTAGCTGCCCTCGGTAACCTCTGGAAACCCAACGAAATGCGCGGCGTATTCCGCAGTCTGGATGGTGGCCAAACTTGGAAAAAAATCCTCTACATTAACGATAAAGCGGGTGCGGCCGACCTCATCCTAGACCCCAACAACCCGCGCATCATCTACGCCAGTACCTGGAACATGACCCGCAATGGTTACCGCATGGACAGCGGCGGACCCGATTCCAAACTCTGGAAAAGCACCGACGGCGGCGACACCTGGGAAAACCTCTCCGACAAACCCGGCATGCCCAGCGGCATCAATGGCATTATTGGAGTGACGGTTTCGCCCCAAAATTCCAATCGGATTTGGGCCATCATTGAAAACAAGGAAGGTGGAGTTTACCGCTCCGACGATGGCGGCAAAACCTGGGCCCGCATCAATCAAGATCGCGCCCTACTCCAACGCGCCTGGTATTATTGCCGCATCACTGCCGACTCTCAAAATGAAGACATTGTATACGTAATGAACGTCAGTTACGGCATTTCCAAGGATGGGGGTAGAACCTTTACCCTCAAAAACGCCCCTCATGGTGACCACCACGACCTTTGGATTGACCCCGACAACAACCGCCGGATGATTATTGCCGACGATGGTGGTGCCCAAATTTCTAACGATGGAGGCAACAACTGGACGACTTACCACAACCAGCCCACCGCCCAATTTTACCGCGTTTCCACCGACAACCATTTTCCTTACCGCATCTACGGAGCGCAGCAAGACAACACCAGCGTGCGCATCCCTCACCGTACGAATGGCAGCGCTGTAACCGAAAAAGACTGGGATGCCCTGGCCATTGGCGAAAGTGCCCACCTGGCCCCCGATCCCTTGAATAGTGAAGTGGTATACGGCGGCGATTACAAAGGTTACATGACCATGCAGAACCTGGAAACGGGTCAGGAACGCTCTACCAACGTTTATCCAGATCTGCCTGCAGGCTCGGGTGCAGAAGTGATGAAGTATCGTTTTAACTGGAACTATCCGGTCTTTTTTAGTCCACACAATCCCAAAAAACTCTACGCTTGTTCCAACCACCTGCACATGAGTTTGAGTGGTGGGGAAAGTTGGGAGGTGATTAGCCCGGATTTGACCCGCGCTGATCCGGAAACGATCAGATCTTCTGGTGGCCCGATTACTCAAGACAACACCGGAGCAGAATACTACGCCAATATTTTTGCAGCAGCGGAGTCACCTTACACCGAAGGTGAAATCTGGACGGGTTCCGATGATGGTCTGGTGTACCTGAGTCTGGATGGCGGCAAAAACTGGAAAAATGTGACCCCACCCATGTCGCCCAAACTCAACATGATCAATGCCGTGGAAGTTAGTCCCTTCGTGAAAGGGGAAGCCTACATCGCCGCTACTTCCTACAAATTCGGCGACTACACGCCCTACATTTACCGGACGCTGGACTATGGTAAAACCTGGACTGTCACCACCAAAGGAATCCCCAAAGATGAATTTGTCCGGGTGGTACGCGCTGACCAAAAACGCAAAGGACTGTTGTACGCGGGCACCGAAAAAGGCATGTGGGTCTCCTTCGACGATGGCGACAACTGGCAAAAACTACAACTCAACCTGCCCCCGGTGCCGATTGCCGATCTGGCGGTCAAAAACGACAACCTCATTGCAGCTACGCACGGGCGTAGCTTCTGGCTCATCGACGATCTGACTCCTTTGCAACAGTTGAGCGCTGAAATGGCCGCCAAAGAAGCCATTCTGTATCAACCCATGCCAACTTACCGCATGGCGGGCAGCAATCGCCGCGACCCCAAGCTGGAAGGGGAAAACCATCCCAACGGGGTGATGATTCATTATTTCATCAAAAAACTGGAAACCGGGGCCGAGGTGAAAATTGATATTCTGGAAAGTGACGGCGATACCATCCGTACCTTCAGCACCAAGGCCAAGGACAAGTTGAATCAAATCACCGTCAAAGCAGGTGGTGGCCGCTTTGTGTGGGACATGCGGTATCCGGGTTACAAAACCTTCCCAGGGATGGTCTTTTACGGCTCGCCAAACCAGGGGCCAAAAGCGATACCTGGCAAATATCAGGTGCGCTTGACCGTAAACGGCAAAAGCCAGACCCAGGAGTTTGAAATCCTCAAAGACCCGCGTTTGAATACCAGACCCGAAGATTTTCAGGCTCAATTTGATTTCCTGATGAAGGTGCGCAACAAGGTCACGGAAGCCAACGAAGGCATCATCAATTTGCGCAAAATCAAGGAAGACCTAGGTTACCTGAAAAACAAACTGGGCAGTGACGAGAAGAACAAAGACATGATGGAGGCCATCAAGAAATTTGAGGAAGAATTGAATACCATTGAAAACAACATCCACCAAACCAAAAACCAGAGCGTACAGGATCCGCTGAATTATGGCATCAAGCTAAACAACAGGCTTGCACACCTGATGGTGGAACAGGCTCAGGGGGATTTCCGACCCACGAAACAAGGGGAGGAGGTACGCAGCAAGTTGAGCCAAATGGTGGATGAGGAATTATCCAAACTCAAAACCACCATCGACAATAATCTATACAAAATCAACCAAATGGCGAAGGAGAAGGGGGTTATGTTTGTGAATTAAGGGGCGACAAAATAAAATGTTCATTTTGCCAGAGGATTAGATGAGTAAACGGTTTATTTTAAGCGTATTATCTCGGTTTTTGGCAAAATGAACATTTATTTATTCCTCACTACTTAAAAAAATGTAGGGTTTTTTAACTCAGATACGTCTTTCATTTAAGACACCCGTTTCACAACAAAATTGAGGACTAAATTTTTCTCACAGCTGTAACGAATTGAAGCTGACTGGGCTGAGCTGGTATTTTTAGTGTTTTACAAATTAAATTTTTTTGAGTAAATTAAATTCATTATTTTATTATTAAAATTTACGCAATACTTAATTTTTTTACTAAATTTGGTTTGATTTTTAAAATAAAATTCTCTCACTTCCCTAATCTCCCATTTCGGGTTTATCAAGATGAAAAAAAAGTTACTTCCCGGCAGAACCTGGCCTCATTTTGGTCGGTTGCTGCTCACCCAAATCGCACTGGTGATTTGCTGTACTGGCATTTTGTATGCCGCCCCCAATCGAGAACCACTCGAAAAAATGGAAACTGAATCAAGGGTAGTTAAGGCCATTAACGGTACCGTTCTGGATGAAACCAATTCGCCATTACCTGGCGTGAGCATTTTAGTAAAAGGTACCACAAACGGTACGGTAACTGACGTAAACGGACAGTTCAGTTTGGAAGTACCGGAGGATGCAACATTGGTTTTCTCCTACACTGGTTATCTTACACAAGAAGTCGCAGTAGGTGCTCAAACTACAATTTCCGTCAGCCTAAAAACGGACGCAAAGTTGCTAGAGGGCGTTGTGGTGATCGGTTACGGCACGGCCAAAAAATCGGACTTGACTGGTTCGGTTGGTTCCGTCAAAGTCGACCAACTCCAGGAACGTCCCTCCGCATCACTTACCCAGGCGCTGTCTGGAAGAATTGCCGGGGTACAAGTAAACACCAACTCTGGCCGTCCCGGTGGTAGAACGACCATCCGCGTGCGTGGATTTAGTTCCATCAACTCTTCAAATAACCCGCTTTACGTGGTAGATGGGGTGATGCTTCCCCAGGGTAACCAAACTCAATTCAGCTCGGCCATTGACTACATCAACCCCAACGACATCGTATCGGTGGAGGTACTCAAAGATGCCTCTTCCACCGCCATTTATGGCGCCAGAGGTGCCAACGGGGTTATTTTGGTCACCACCAAAAAGGGAAAAGCTGGTGAAGGTTCGGTAACCTACAACGGCGATTTTAGTGTCAATACGATCGGACCAAACCGACCCGAAGTATTGAATGCCAAACAATACATGGCCGTAGAGGATTTGGCTTGGGCGAACATGGCCAAATACGACCCCGCAGGCTGGGCAGCAGGCAAATGGGCGTACTTGAACCCCAAATTGCGCCGCACTGACCCACGGGTATTCAACAGTGATGGTACGCCTAAATTTGATACAGATTGGTTTGAAGAAACCTCTCAACAGAAGCTTTCCCAAAACCACCAATTGGGTTTTAGTGGGGGCAACGAGCGCACCCAACATTCGATTTCGCTGGGTTATCGCGACGATCAGGGCTTGCTCAAGACTTCGTACATGAAAAGATACTCCGGTCGGTTTACGATTGACGACCAGGTGAAAAGATGGTTGAGAGTAGGCGGTACCTTGAGCTACAACAACCAAAGCGAGAATATTGTCGATCAAAATGATGCCATCGCTCGGCAGATTGTAGAGGACTTTCCATTTTTGCCCGTAAAGTACGAAGATGGAACCTACGCCAACAACCGCGATTTCCCCTTTGCAGAAGGCACCTTCAGCTCCGTTCACCGTTTGATGGGGCGTAAGTTCATTATGAACACCCAAACAACACTGGGAAGTTTGTATTCAAACATCCGTTTAGCCGAAGGTTTGGAGATGCGTACTGTGCTTGGTGTCAATGTTCTGACGCAAGAAATCAACCAATCTCAAACCCGCACACTGAACATCGGGGGCAATGGTAACGCTTCTACCAATAACAACAAGGAAAGCTTCTGGTCATTGGAAAACTACTTGACCTACAACAAGCAATTGGGCGACAAACACTCCCTGAATGGCTTGTTGGGGGTTTCCTGGCAAGAAACCACCACTTTTGGTATGGGAGCCAGTGTGAACAACTTTGCCACTGATTATTTCGGATTCAACAACCTGGGAGCGGGTGCCACCAACCCTGCAGTTAGCTCTGGTGCATCACGTTTTGCGTTTAACTCCTATTTTGGACGACTCAATTATACCTTGTCCAACAAGTACTTGTTCACACTTACTGGCCGCTCAGATGGTTCTTCCAAGTTTGGAGAAAACCACAAGTTTGCGTTTTTCCCCTCAGGTGCCGTGGCTTGGCGGGTATCTGAAGAAGGCTTTTTGAAAGGGAATACGCTTATTTCCAATTTGAAACTTCGTGCAAGTTATGGTCTGACCGGTAACTCTGAAATTCCGGCTTATTCCTCCTTGTCTTTGTTGAGCTCCAACTTCGCCACCATTTACAATGATGCACGGGTAGCTGGAACAGGTATTAACCGTTTGGCCAACCCCGATTTGCGTTGGGAAAAAACGGCACAGACGGACGTAGGGATTGAATTCTCTTTGTTCAAAGGCCGGGTTTCGGTTGAAGCAGATTATTACTACCGCAAAACAACCGATATGCTTTTGGATGCCCCCGTACCAACAACGAGTGGTTATGGTACCATCCGCAGAAACGTGGGATCCATGTACAACAAGGGCTTTGAAATTGGCTTGAATACCAGAAACGTTGACGCAGGCGGATTTCAATGGAATACGGCTTTCAATATTTCGTTCAACCGGAATAAAGTACTTTCCTTGGCAACGCCCTCCGATATTTTCAACGTAGGTGGACCCAACTTTACCAACCCAACCAACATCATTCGCATTGGTGAAGCAGTTGGTTCTTTTTGGGGCCTTACCCGCCTGGGGGTTTGGAGCGAATCCGAACGTGAGGAAGCGGCTAAATTTACGAGCTATCGCAACGGTTTGACGGTTTTGCCGGGTGATATTAAATATTTGGACGTAAATGGCGATAAAGCCATCACCGATGCCGACCGCAGCATCATTGGCAATGGTAGCCCCAAAGGTTGGGGATCATTAACCAACACCTTCCGTTACAACAACTTTGATTTGACCCTGGAACTTCAGTTTTCCTACGGAAACGATGTCATGATGATGAACTTGCACGCCAGTGAAGATCGTCAGGCCCTCGCCAACAGTTATACTTCAGTGCTGAACGCTTGGACGCCGCAGAACCAAAATACGATGATTGCCGAAATCCGCGACACCCGTGCGGGTTATGTGACCAACGTAGATTCATGGTGGATCAAGGATGGTTCATTCCTGCGGGGGAGGAATTTATTGTTTGGGTATACTTTCCCAGGACAAGTCCTCAATAAGCTCAAAATGGGCCGCCTGCGGATATATGCCTCAGCTCAGAATTTCTTCCTGGCCGTAAAAGACAAGATTGTGGGTGACCCTGAAGTTACTCCTACCAATCAAGGGAACAACAACAGTGCGTTTTCTCAGGGTATGATTTGGCACAACTATCCAAAGCCTACTACCTACATGATTGGTTTGCAAATTGGCCTTTAAGCACTTTTTTAATTCAAAACAACTTCATTTGTCATGAAATTGAACATCATCAAATATATCGGCAAAGCTACGCTCATTGGGGCGATCTTGCTGGGAACCTCGGGTTGTAACGATTTTTTGGACGAACAAGCTCCGTCCAACCTTACTCCTGACAGTTTTTATACCATTCCAGACCATGCTGAAGCTGCATTGGCTGCTGTTTATGCAGATTTGCGTTTTATGGGCGGCGGTGCCGGGATTTTTTCCAGCAACTGGCAGTTGTTAGAAGCCCTCACGGGTACTTCAACCACCGAAACAGCGCAAAACTCTGATTTGAATAACTTGTATGGTCTGGTACACGACGGCAATACCGCCCACGTGGTCAATTATTGGAACGGATTGTACCGCGTGATTGCACAAGCCAACCAGGTGATTGACAAAGTGCCGCCGATTACACCTATGCCAGAAGCCCAAAAGAAAAAAGTCTTGGGTGAAGCCCGATTTTTACGTGCTTCGGCTTACTTCACAGCAGTTCAATTGTGGGGCGATATTCCGCTCATCACCGTGCCACAAACAGCAGCTTCAGAAGATTTTTTACCTGCGCGGACGCCACAAGAAGAAGTGTACAAACTGATTGTAGATGATTTGATTGCTGCTGAGGCAGCTGGTTTGGCCTGGACGGACGTCAGTGGTCGGGCCAATTTGGCTGCAGTAAAAGCGCAGTTGGCAAAGGTTTATTTAACCATGGCTGGATTCCCGTTGAAAAAAGGAGCCTCGCATTACAAACTTGCGGCTGATAAAGCGCTGGAAGTAATCACTTATGCAAATGCGAATCCTGGATCCATTAATTTGTTTACCACCTACGAAGACGTGCATAAAGAAAGCACCGAAAACCGCCTTGAGCACCTCTTTATGCTGCAATACAATACTGTAGTAGCGGGGAACCCAATGGAGAATTTTTACCCGAACTTCAAGCCTGTAACGTTTAGCGGCCCCGGTGGAACCGGAAGCAGCGTGCCTACCTCAGCTTTTTACAAATCGTACGAGGAAGGTGATTTGCGGGCAAAGGACCAGGAAGGCTATTTCTACACTACCTATTTCACCAACGGCAACGGCGCGCGTTTTGACTTGGGGGCACCTTATGTTTTCAAACACTTCAATCGTACTTCGAGTGGCACTTCTGGAGTGGCAGGTACGCGCCAAAACAACCTGAACGTGCCGCAGATCCGTTATGCGGAAGTCCTATTGATATTTGCGGAAGCGCAGAATGAATTGGGTACACCTACACAAGCCGCTTATGATGCCTTCAAACGCATTAGAGATCGGGCCAAACTCACTACGCCAGGTATCGAAACGTACAACCAAAACTCATTCCGCGAGGCGGTTTGGAAAGAGCGTTGGCATGAGTTGTGCTATGAACAAATCACCTGGTTTGACATGGTGCGTTTGCGCAAGGTGTTCAACGAAAATACCAAGAAATTTGATGAATTTGTAGGGCATGTCAATTTGAGCTCCAATCGGCCATTGGAAAGTAAGCATTTGTTGCTGCCAATTCCAAAGCAGGAGTTGCTGAATAATCCAAATTTGAAAACTCAGAATCCGGGGTATCCGCAGTAAGGGGTAGCTTGATTTGATAAGGGAAAGCCTGTGAGGTACTTGTTATCTCATAGGCTTTTTTTATCGGTTGCCAGGCAAGAAATTTTTCTCCCAATTTTCTCCCTACAATCCAAAATAATTGTATTTTAGACAATTATTTCAATGTTTTTCATCGCGCATTACCCATGTGGGTTGCTAATCAGTACATTAGCTTTCACATGGGTAATGTTAAATGAAACCTACATGCTTAAAGATCGCAACAAAACCAAAAAGGTGTTTAGCCTTTTTACACCCGTTTCTACTGTACTACTCTTGTTGGTAGTGATTGGATTGTTGTCCTTGACGGACTATAGTGACAACAATATCGACCCGGCCCATACCACTTGGTCCCATTATGGCGGAAGTCCTGACCAATCCAGGTATTTCGCAGCTTCGGACATCACCAAAGAAAACGTTGCAAAACTGCAAGTGGCCTGGATGTACCCCTCGGGCGATCAACAACCCTACTTCTTCAGCCCGATTATCGTGGACACCACCATGTATGTGATGGGCAAAAACAACTCCTTAATTGCAGTAAGTGCATTGAGTGGCAAGGAGATCTGGATTCACGCCAATCTGCTTGGCATGAGCAGAAGGGGGCTCAATTATTGGGAGAGCAAAGACAAAAAGGACAAGCGCCTGATTTTTACCCTCAACAATTCCCTTCAGGCCATTGATGCAGTGACCGGAAAAACCATCACCAGCTTTGGAACTGATGGCTACGTAGACATGCGCGAAGGACTGGGCCGCGACCCTTCCTCCATCCGTAGAATGCAGGCCATGATGCCAGGTGTAATTTACAATGACCTCGTGATTGTAGGTTCTGCCCCTGGCGAAGGTTATTTCTCCTCGCCGGGTTTTGTAAGGGCCTATAATGTGGTGAGTGGAAAATTGGAATGGACTTTTCACACTGTCCCGCAACCCGGCGAATTTGGCTACAAAACCTGGCCAAAGGATGCGTACAAGTACATTGGTGGCACGAATGTGTGGAGTGAAATCTCGGTTGATCAAACCCGAGGCATCGCCTTTTTGCCCATTGGTTCACCAACCTATGATTTTTATGGTGCGGACCGCCTGGGGAGCAACCTTTTTGGCAATTGCCTCGTAGCTGTTGATGCACGCACGGGCAAACGTTTGTGGCATTACCAAATTGTTCACCACGACCTTTGGGACGTCGATCTCGCCAGTGCGCCTCAATTGTTAACCGTGAATCAAGGTGGAAAAAATATTGATGCCGTGGCAGTGGCTACCAAACATGGATTTTTGTTTGTATTCGATCGGGAAACTGGGAAGCCACTATTCCCCATCGAAGAAAAACCCTTCCCAGCCAGTCAAATGCCCGGAGAAAAAGCCTGGCCTACCCAGCCTATTTCTTCACTTCCCAATTTTACCAGACATGAGGTGACTTTGGAAACACTGAACCCATTTTTCCCCGATAGCATTAAGCAGCAATGGCAAAAAAGGCTGGCTACGGCCAAATCTGGCTTGTACATTCCTCCCTCCGACAAATACGAAACCATCATGATGCCGGGTGCATTAGGAGGCGCGAATTATGGCAACACGGCCTCTAATCCCAAAAATGGGTTCATGTACATCCTGACGCAGGAGCACGCTTCCACCTATAAATTGAATAAAGTAGAGCCTCCCAAAGTGGATCTTTCGGCAGATCAGGTTGCTCAGGTAAAGACTTTTTATGCTTCTACCTGCCAACCCTGTCATGGCAAAAACATGGAGGGCGTGACTGGCCCAGCTTTGGTCAATGCCGGGCAATACATCATCTACACCGAATTTAAAGACATCGTTTTAGGTGGCAAGGGGTCAATGCCCGGTTTTACCCACGTCAGTGAGGAAACGATTGAAGCGTTGTACCGCTATCTGGGTGGCAATCCGCGGGCCTTTAATTTTCCCCGCAGGGCCAACGCTGTGCCACCTAAAGGCCCGGTAGTTGCCTCCGGTGGAGCTACCATAAAGCCTGATGCAAAGAGAAGTGCACCAATGTTGGATTATCCCGAAAAAGTGAAACATCCAAAAGATCGCTACATTACCGATTATGGAACCGAATGGTCAGGTTTGGCGGCGCCACCTTGGTCTTCCATCGTAGCCTATGATTTGAACAAAGGAACCATCAAGTGGAGAAAACCTGTAGGGCTGGATTCCCTTTATGGCAAAGGGGATCCCAGTTTGGGTGCCCCCGGAGGGACCTTGCGGAAAGGTATGGTGGTTACTTCGACAGGTATCGTTTTTGCCACCGCCAAAGGAGGGAAGTTGTATGCATTTGATGCTGATAATGGGAATACTTTATGGGAAACCAACCTGAGTTATGAGGCCAATGCCCAACCCAGCATGTACACCTTGAATGGAAAGCAGTATCTGGTTATCAATGCTACTTCCAATTTTACCCGTGATAGTTACGACCGCTCCAAAAAACCTGGAGCATTGCCCCGGGGATATGTAGTGTATGCCTTGCCGAAAAGCAAATAAGTCAAAAGCAGGCAATACGTTTTTTTAAAACTATAACAAACAAGATCGCAGATGAAACCATTCTTGCTACTACTCGTGGCCAGCTTCGCGGTACAGGCCACTGCTCAATCCTTAAAGGATCGTATCATCCCCAATGATCCCTCCAAATACCGGGAACTTTCGGCTGTACATGCTGGTGCCGGGAAAATGGGATTCACCCAATTGATCGGTCGCAATGACCTATCCACCAACTTTCTTTACCTCCATACCGGAGTAATCAATGCCAAATCCGGCATTGGCCACCATTTTCACCACAGCATCGAAGAAATGTATGTGATCCTCAATGGTGAAGCAGAATTTACGATCAACGGGCGTACCGCCAAAATAAAAGCACCTGCAATTGTGCCCTGCAAAATGGGCGACTCGCACGCCATCTACAACGCTTCCAACGAGCCTATCCGTTGGCTCAATTTTGCGGTAAGTCAAAAGAAAGGGGTAGGGGACGCTTTTGATTTGGGCGATGCACGGGTTGGAGCAACCCTCGAACCTGTTCCCTCTTTTGTATCGGCGCGTTTGGAGCAAGATAAACTCAAGCCAAATACCCAGCTTTATACGGGTGAGGGGGTACTTTACCGCCGCCTGATCGGGCCGGAAGTATTCCGTACCGATTGGGACCATGTTGATCATCTGCTTATTCCAGCGGGTAAATCTGCGGGAAGACAGGCAATTGATGGCGCCGAAGCGGTTTATTATGTAGTAAATGGAAGTGGAACCATCACCAGCAACGGAGAAACAGCAAGCATCAAAGCCAATGATGCCTTTTCCAGCACTTTAGGTGAAAAACTGAGCATCAACAACAACGGTGACAAGAACCTTGAAATCCTGGTTATTGGCATCTCGGCTTCCAAACAAAAGAGTTTGAGCATTGCCAAACCACTGGCCACGCCCAAAGCAGTTTTGCTACAAATGGACTTTGTGGTTCCCCAAGAGAATGCCCAGGCCTTTGAAAAAATGTATTACTCTATCTATGTTCCGGCCATGACCGTGCAAAAAGGTTATGTGGGTTCCAAACTCTTGCGGCTTTTTCCAGAAGCTATTGCCAAGGAAATTCAAGCTGAACCAAGCACTCACAATTACTCCATTCAAATTTCTTTTGCTACCGAACAAGACCGTCGAAATTGGGTGAAGAGCAAAGAACATCAAATTGCCTGGCCTGCCGCCTCCGGCCTTGCTACCGCCTTTAAGTGGCGTGGTTTTGATGTGATGGGGGATGACAACCAGCCCTAAATCAATAACATAAATTTGATACGCCCCAGGATGTAATGCAAACTTAAACAGCTTTTTAAACAACAAACAAAAAACATTATGAGACGTAATTTTTTGGCATCAGCATTGCTGTTTGCCCTTTCTGCTTCATTCTGCTTTGGTCAAGGCGGTCAGGCAGAAATCAAAGAAGATTTCAAACCATCGATCCTCAATCAACCAGGGCAGGAGTACCCACAGGTCAATTCGCAAGGGTATGCGCGCTTCCGCATCATTGCGCCAGCTGCCGACAGTGTTCGGGTGAGCCTGGGCCTCGGTGGGCGAGGGGGTACGAAACTGGCCAAAGCTGCCGACGGATCCTGGATGGGCACTACCGCTGGCCCCATGGACGAAGGATTTCACTACTACAACGTCAATATCGATGGTGGAAAATTTAACGACCCGGGAACCCTCAGCTTTTACGGCTCAATACGTTGGGAAAGTGGCATTGAAATTCCCGCACACGATCAGGATTTTTATGCGCTGAAAGATGTACCTCACGGCCACGTGCAGCAGGTTCTCTTTCCTTCACCTAGCACCAATACTTCCCGTCGGGCCTTTGTCTACACTCCACCCGGGTATTTTGAAAGCACCAAAACGCGTTATCCTGTCCTGTATTTGCAGCACGGTTGGGGTGAAGACGAGACCGCCTGGAGCAATCAGGGTCGCGCCAATTTGATCATGGATAACCTCATTGCTGCGGGTAAAATTAAACCCTTCATCATCGTCATGACCTACGGGATGACCAATGATGTTAAAATGGGCGGCCTGAGAAATTTTGACATCAAGCCATTTCAAACCGTTCTGGTGGACGAGCTGGTTCCCTATGTAGACAAAACTTTCCGCACCATTGCCAAGCCAGAAAAACGCGCTATGGCTGGGCTTTCTATGGGGGGCATGGAAACCAAAACCATCACCATGAACCGGCCTGAAGTCTTTTCCCACTATGGCCTCCTGAGTGGCGGAATTTATGCACCTGCAGACATCAAAGACAAAACCAAAGTGAAGCTCGTCTTCCTGAGTTGTGGCAGCAAAGAACGACCAGATGGGATTAAAAATGCCAGTGCAGCCCTTAAAGAAGCTGGCTTTAACGTGGTTTCTTACATTTCTGAAGGTACCGCTCATGAATTCCAGACCTGGAGACGTAGTTTGTACCAGATGGCACCACTTCTTTTTAAAGATTAAGCCAATCATCAATGAGATTTAACAACTCTTTGATTGCAATCGCAGCATGCTGCCTTAATGCTTTTGTCGCCCAGTCTCAGGATATGCCTCCGACAACCTCTTTGGTGTATCCTGGGACTGGCGGAAAGTTGGTGTACATTGCGGATAGCCTTGGCAATACCATTCCTGATTTTTCTCATGCTGGGTATCAAGGGGGAGGGGTGCCTATTCCTTATGTGGCGGTAAAAGAAACGGTTTGGCCAAAATTGGGGGACAATGCCGATCTTATCCAAGCAGCTATCGATCGGGTATCTGCATTGCCGCTTGATGCCTCGGGATTTCGCGGAGCAGTGCTGCTTAAAATGGGTATGTATCAATTGGATAAACCCATCTACATCAAGGCTTCAGGAGTAATTCTGCGCGGGGAGGGCCGCAGCGATGTGGGTACTA
Source organism: Haliscomenobacter sp. (assembly GCF_965225875.1). Taxonomy (GTDB): domain Bacteria; phylum Bacteroidota; class Bacteroidia; order Chitinophagales; family Saprospiraceae; genus Haliscomenobacter. The sequence continues at coordinate 603,522 of NZ_CBDDBS010000003.1, forward strand.
TTTTGTATGGCAAAATTCCCAAACCTGCTGAGCCAGGCAGTGGACCTCGTTTCAGACGCCCAGCCCTAATCAATGTTAGTGGCGCAACGGGTATAAAACTCCAGGAAGAGTCCAAACAAGACATCACGGATGATTACGTGCCAGTGGGGGCGTCTAGTTTTAAGGTTGTCTCGGCCAAAGGATTCAAAAAGGGCGACCGGGTAATCGTTAGAAGGATTGGCAATGAAGATTGGATCAAAAAGATTGGATTGGACACGGCCACGGTGGGAAGGAACCGCTGGAAGCCTTTTGATATCAATTTTGATCGAAGCATCGTTGCTGTCAATGGGAATACCATTACCCTTGATGCACCGATTTTTACCGCAATTGAAAAACGCTGGGGTGGGGGAGCGCTCTACAAATACAGTGAGGAGCGAATCGAACAAGTTGGCATTGAAAACCTGCGTGGAATCTCAGAATATGACCCCTCCATTCGTACAAAAGAGTATGGAAACATGGACCGAGACGACCTGGGCGCAACAAATCGTTATCAGGGGGAGGAGTATTTTTCTGACGAAAACCATTATGCCAATTTCATCGACCTTAGCAACGTTAAAAATGCATGGGTGAGGAATATGACCGCGCTTCATTTTGGAAGCAGCGTTGTACAGGCCAACGCTGGCACAAAATGGATTACGGTCCAGGATTGTGATGCCCGGGAACCAGTGTCACAACGCTGGGGCGGGCGGAGATTTACGTTCCAGATGAATGGCCAGTTTTGCCTGGTGCAGAGATGTGTTTCTGAAAAAGGGCGCCATTCCTTTGTTTTACAAGGATCTGAAGCAAGTGGGAATGTCTTTTTGGCTTGCACGGCTATCAATCCCTATTCTTCCAGCGAGCCCCACAACCATTGGTGCAACGGGGTCTTGTACGACAATGTGAAAGCCCCATTGACTGCCCGTTTTTGGGATTTCATCATTGGTTGGGCCGGGGCAAACATCGTATTTTGGAATTGCGAGGGAGACTACTTGATTCAACAACCGCCAACTGCACAAAACTATTCTTTTGGGCATATTGGGCTTAATGCGGTCATTTTTAATGCCGCGTTGCAAGATTTGACCAAACGCAATGGCCACGTAGAGGTTATGGACAGGCATGTAACGCCCAAAAGTTTATTTCTAACCCAACTTGAAGAACGACTGGGATCGGGAGCAGTTAAAAATATCAGCAACTAGAAGCTAAGGGACGAGAAAGAAATAACCTGATCTAAATTTAGTACAAAATTTAGAGATAGGTTGATGGTTTCTCTTTGAACATCTTACGTTAAAGAGCTTTTCGAAAGTCTGAAACTTTCGAAAAGGCGGCTTGAATTTGAGGTTTAAGCACCATTTGGGAACCCCTTTTCGAAAGTTTCAGACTTTCGAAAAGTTCAAATATGCACCATTTGGGAAGATAAATCGCAACTCAAATTACCTGCTTTTTAATTTCCCGTTCCAAAACGTGTAAATAATCAGTACCATGAGACCATATTTCGCCATTATTGCACTACTGTTTTTTTGCTGTTCAGCGCGTTTTTCTTTGCATGGGCAAACCATTTCCAAAGAAGAACTGATTTTTCTTACCTCGGAATGGAAAGGAGAACGTTTTGCCGATGGACGACCAAAAGTTTCCGATGACCTATTGGAAAGGGCAAAGCACATCATGATCGATGACGCCTGGACGGTGCTGAAAAACGAAGGCTACCTCAACCAATACGAAGGCGGCTGGAAAATGGTCAACAACCAAACCATGAGTGGCCGCGCAGTAACGGCCATGTACCTGCCCAGCCGACCCGATGTGGAAAAAAACGTCAAGGAAAGAGGGGCAAAACAAGGTCGAAAGGGGAATACGAATGCCTGGCCGATCGATGTACTGACCAAAGGGGACTTGTACGTTGCCGATGCCTTTGGGAAAATTGGTGGTGGCCCCATCATGGGTGCTACCCTGGCCAATTCCATTTTAAGCAAATCCGGTAACGGCGTAGTCTTTGATGGCGCTTGCAGGGACTTGCAGGAAATCACCAACCTCAAAGGTTTTAATGCTTTCGTACGGGATTTTCACCCCTCTTTCACCGAACAAATGGTGCTGATGGGACTCAATAGCCCCATTAGGATTGGCGAAGCCATCGTTCTTCCCGGAGACCTGGTAATTGCAACCATCGAAGGGGTGCTTTTTGTGCCCGCTCACCTGGCCGAGCAAGTGGTCAGCACGGCTGAATTTGTGATCCGCAAAGACCAGTTTGGCTTTGAAATGGTCAAAACGAACAAGTACAGCACTGGTGAAATCGACAGCCAATGGACGGATGAGATCAAAACGGAGTTTTTAAAATGGCTGGAAAAACATCCTGAACTGGGCAAGATGACCCGCGCCGAACTCGACAAAATGATGAGTAAAAGAACTTGGTAATCAACAAATTTTATTAACCACCTACAACTTTTTTATCATGAAACATTTGATCGCAGTACTGTTTTTACTTGGAAGCTTTAGCGCCTTTGCCCAAACCGGCATTGACGGAGACTGGAAAGGCACCCGCGAAACGCCAAATGGCACGATGGAAATCAACTACACGTTTAAAGTTGAAGGAAACACTTTAACGGGCATTTGGAAAACTCAATTTGGCGAACGTAAAATTGAGAACGGCAAAGTGGATGGGAAGAAATTTTCCTACACCATTTCCTTTAATGAGATGACCATCAACAACACAGGAGAATTGGTGAGTGACAACGAAATTGTTACTAAAAACGAAAGAGGGGAAATGAAATTGACCCGGGTAAAGAAAGAAAATTAAGCCTGGAGCAATTGAACCTATAACAACCCCGGTCGTCCGTCAGGAAGGACCGGGGTTGTTTCATTTTTTTGCTGTAATCTAGCGCATTTTAACCCTCAACAAGTATTGCGTAGCAGTAATGTAAAGCGTTTTTCCATCCGTACTTAAGGCACAATTGGCCGCAGTGATATTATTTACCTTGATTTTTCCAATTAATTTGCCCTCCTTGGTAAAAATCCAGATTCCACCTGGTCCAGCCGCGAATACATTGCCTTTTTTGTCGATTTTGAATCCATCACAGCCTCCCGGCTCCCGGGTCGTTCCTGGATTGTAAAACACACGAGCGTTTTCCAAAGCTCCATTCGAGGCAATATCATAAGCGTACCAGCCTCTGCCTCTACCCTGGGTATTGGCTACTAACAAGGTTTTTCCATCGGGAAGAATACCGATGCCATTGGGCGCTTGCATGGAATCAATCAAAACAGTAATTTTTCCTGCTTTGTCCATCCTGTAAACACCTTGAAATTGGAGTTCTTTTTTGGGATCCCTCATGCCTCCCTCAAAACCATAAGCAGGGTCGGTGAAATAAAGATCACCTTTCTTTGACATAAAAAAGTCATTCGGACTATTCAATTTTTTGCCATTGTAGGTGCCCACAACGGTTGAAAAATTTGCCTTTGGTGCATCGAGAGGAGCATCCATAGCGGCAATTCTGCGGTCTCCATGTTGGCAAATCCACAATTTACCGTCTTTGGTTTTGTACAATCCATTGGGTCCCATAAATCCACCTCTTGGTTCGCTGCCCGTGTAGCCACCTGGCTTCACATACACTTCTTTACCATTGGCTTCAGTCCATTTGTAAATGGTATTGGCAGGAATGTCAGAAAACAAGAGCATTTTCTCCTTTTCCAGCCACAGTGGTCCTTCCGTAAATTGAAAACCCTCTGCAATAACTTCTACCTTCGCTTCTTTTTTGATGAGGCTAGAAAGCTCTGGCGAAATGAATTCAATGCTGCCAATCGCTTGACCCGATACTTGAGCAACTCCAAAAAAGAATAGGTAGACTGCCAATAGCCTGCTGTTCATTGTGATCTTATTCATGCAGTTATGATTGTGAAAAATTACAAATAATTAACAAAACCCTCCATGTTGGTGCGAATTGTGTACACCTTGCTGTAGCTGACAATGTAAAGGGTTTTCATGTCCTTGTCCCCAAAGCATAGGCTCACCGGGAAGCTTGGCAAATTGATCATGCCAACATATTTTCCTTCGGCATTGAAAATTTGCACACCATAGTAGGTGGCTACGTAGAGGTTTCCTTTTTTGTCAATGGCCATTCCATCGGCACTAGATGACTTGCCTTTTCGGTCTAGCACATTGCCCGTCAGGAATAATTTGGCGAATTGCCTGCCATTGCTGATGGTCCCATCTTCCTTCACATCGTAGGCCCAGATGTAATTGTCCTTCTCACTGTTTACCGGAAACCAGGATTCGTCGTCGTAACAATTGTTGATGTACAGCGTTTTGCCGTCTGGTGACAAGACAATCCCATTGGGCATCGCGAATTCATTCGGTTTGGTAAGCCTCGTCACTTTACCCTGGGGCGAAACGTAATACACAGCCCGCCCGGGTTGAGATTTCTGGGGCTCCATTGTAAACTGAGGATCGGTAAAATAAATTCCCCCTTTGGCGTCGGTAACAATGTCATTTGGCCCGTCGATGGGTTTCCCATCGTATTGATCTACAATTACTTTCACCTCTTTTCCACTTGGCGTCATCTCCACCACTCTATGGCCGATCATGTCACAAACCAGGAGATTGCCATTTTTGTAGGGGTATAACCCATTGGTTTGCATTTTTCCCTGAGTAATATTTTTATAACTACCATCAGGATTTAATTCGACCGTAGAACTCTTGGAAGGATCGGCGGTCCAGGCCTGATCAAAATACATGTTGGAGAAATAGACTTTGCCGTTCATCCATTTTGGCCCTTCACTGAAAGTCAAACTTGGTTTGGTTTTTGTTCCATCCACCAATAATTTAGGTTTTGAGCCCTCCGGAATAATTGTTCTGAAAGCGGCCATCCTGGCATTTTCCTTTTCCATGTAGTCTGCCCGAACTGGCCAGAAAATGTCCAGCGCGTCACATCCCAAATCTCCCATTTTTGCGCCATGTACCATGTTGCCCGGGATGACTACCATGCTGCCTGGAACCATTTTTTGTTCAGTATCCAGCAAAATTTCGTCACATTCCCCTCTCAACACCATCATCATTTGTTCTTCAGGGTGAATATGATGTTTGAAAACTGAACCAGGGTCCATTGAAATAAAGCTAAGCTGGGTATACTCACCCGAAATCAGCCTGGAATTAGCTCCTTCTGCCAGTTCAGTCAATTGGAACTCGTACAAATCGTAAACCTTATTGGGTTCTACATTTGGCTTTGCAGGTTTCGAAGGTACCTCCATTGTGCTTGGAAGATTGCTTACTCCAGCCTTTTTTAGGTAATCCAAGCGGAAAGGGCTGTATATTTCCAATAATTTGGCTCCGTCGCTACCCGCGGTTACCCCACTTTTGGTTCCTTTTCCCAGGTACACAAAATCAACCCGAGGTGTACCACTATGCGTACCATCTGGAGCTTCCCTTTCCTGGGAAATCAGCGAAAGGGTCTTTCCGTTGGCCATTTGCTGGATTGAACCCTTAAGTACAAATGCAAATCTTTCCGCTTGAAGTTCCTCTTCAGGGATTTTGGCATTTGGCGCCAGTTCAAGGACACTCACCATAGTGCCTGTTCCCCAAAACATCTTGGCCTTAACACCTGGGTAAAGTTCCACGCTATCCAGTTTGTCCAAACTTGCCACCTGGCCATCTTTTAGGTTGGACTCAATATCATTGGTGGGTAATCCAGAGAGATTCCGCACCTTCAAATTGTGTTTACTAATTAGTTCCTGGTTAAGCTGTTGCCACTCTGTTTCAGGAGAAGAGGCACATCTGGTCATCGCAAGGACAATCGTAACAGACAAAATGAAGTAAAGAAAAATTTTGTTAGATCCTAAGCCATTCATAATTGATTAAGTTTTGTTGATGGGATGAATCTAGCAATATTATTTCATTTTCAATTGAATAATTGTAAAAAAAACAGTTATTATTTTGCTAAATTGGGTCCAATTCTTTTACCTTGTTTAGTGGTTATTATTTTCTCAAAAAATAGTAATTTAACATCTTGCGGATGTGACACTTCAAAAGTGTTTTTTCACGAACAAACAAACAAAAAAACATTAAAATCTTTTTCAACATGAAAACCTTGATCAAGTTTTGGGGCCTTTTAGCAATGCTCCCGCTGATGCTCCAAGCGCAGCAAAGCTCCAAAGAAGAAATGCTTTTTCTCACCCCCGAATGGAAAGGAGAACGATTTGCTGACGGGAGACCCAAAGTTTCCGATGACATTTTAAAAAGGATGAAATCGGTTACCCTTGAGGAAGCCTGGGCTACCTGCCGAGGAGCTGGTTTCAACTATCAATACGAAGGCAATTGGATGCAAGTTCACCCTGAAGGAGTTTTGGTAGGGCGAGCTTTAACCGCCACCTTTATCCCCGGCAGACCAGATATCCACAAAGCCATTCAGGAAAAAGGCAAGGCCGATGGCCGCATTTTGTCACCCAATGCCTGGCCGATCGACATGCTCCAACCTGGCGATGTGTATGTTGTTGATCATCACGGTGCTGAAATTGATGGTCCAACTGTTGGCGACAACTTGGCCAACTCCATTTTGGGCAGATCGGGCAATGGATTCATTTATGATGGCCCGATCCGCGACGTTAACGGCATGAAAGAAATGGCGGACTTTACCGTCTATTTCAAAACTTATCATCCTTCGCATCATTTTGGTAGCATCGGCCCTAATGACCGGGTGCCTCGTTTGAACACTACTCTGATCGGTATCAATACCCCTACTCGGATTGGCGCTGCCACGGTAATCCCTGGTGACGTGGTTCTGGCCAGAGATGGAGGCGTGATTTTTATTCCTGCTCACCTGGCTCAACAAGTGGTTGAATCTTCTGAAATCGTACGCCTCAGAGATATGTTTGGCCACGCAAGATTGCGGGAGAAAAAGTACACCGCTGGGCAAATCGATACCCGTTGGTCTGATGATATTGAGAAAGATTTTTCTCAATGGTTGAAAGACAACAAAATGAAGCTTCCGGTATCTCCAGAGCGGGTGGAAGAACTACTGAAAACCAGAACTTGGTAATTGTTTGTACCTACGTTCATCATTAATTAATAAACTATAAACATGAAAAAAACAGCTTCAAGACGTGCGTTTTTGAGCAAAAGTGCCTTGGTGGGTGCCATGGGGTTTACGGGGCTAACCCAAACTTTTGGCAAAGGGTATACCAACGCAGTGGATGAGAATCCGAAATTGTCCGCCCCTGCTGATCTGAAGATTACCGATGTAAAAGTCGCTTATCTGAGAGGCGGAGGAAGGATGTTCATTAAAATCACTACCAATCAAGATATTGTCGGGTATGGAGAAGGAGTGGATGCAGTAGGAGGCGCCTATCATCTGGCCAAACGTTTTGGGATGATGTTGAGGGATCAAAGCCCACTTAATGTTCACCGGCTTTTCGATCAAATCAGGAAAGGAGGGGTTTTTGGCGGTGCTCAGGCCGGTATGTACGTAGCCGTTTTATCCGCCATTGAAAGCGCATTGTGGGACCTCGCTGGAAAAGCACTAGGGGTTCCTGTTTACCAGTTATTGGGCGGGAAGTTTCGAGATAAGGTGCGGGTTTATATGGATACTGCCTTGTATCAGAATCAGTTGCCTAAGCCGGAGGACTTTGCCACTGCCGCAAAAGAGGCCGTTGCGATGGGCTTTACTGCTGTGAAATTTGACCTCGATCAAGGTAATGACCCCAACAAGTACGACCGCTACAACTGGACTGCGGGCCCAGCAGAAATCCAGAGAATGTATGACCAAATGGCTGCAGCAAGGCAAGCAGTGGGGCCTAATATTGACATTTGTGCCGACATGCACGGGCGTTATGATTTCCCAACTGGGCAACGCGCTGCTAAGGTACTGGAGCCTTTAAACCTGATGTGGTTGGAAGAACCCATTCCTGCCGAAAACGTGGATGCATACGCCGAAATCGCCAAATCGACCAGTACTCCGATTTGTGCTGGTGAAAACCATTATTTGGCTTATGGTTTCCGTCCATTACTCGAAAAAGGCGCAGTAGATATTGTCATGCCGGATTTGCAAAAAGCAGGAGGACTGGGTGAAGGCCAACGCATTGCGAACTTGGCAAATTTATACTATGTGCCTTTTGCTCCACACATGGTTGCATCTTACCTGGGCGCAATGGCCTCTGCCCATGTATGTGCCTCTGTACCCAATTTTATGATTTTGGAATGGCAAATTTATTACCACAAAGAGCCGATGTGGAAAGAAATTGTCAATTTTGACGGCACAGAATTTGTTGAAAAAGGTTTCATCAAAGTACCAGATAAGCCGGGTGTTGGGGTGAGCATCAACGAGGAAGGATTGAAAAAATATGCCGCTCAGGGTATACCGTTTTTTGAATAATGAGACTACTCTTACTCTCGGGCATTAAAAAAACGCCATAATAAAAGAGGGGCGTAACCACTCGGTTACGCCCCTTTGTTTGTGCTAATGCATTTGTTGTGATCAAAAGAAAGCTGTCGTTTGTTTATAGTTCAAAAAAAGTTATTCTTTATCCCAAAATACCCTTGTCGTTAAATTATCCGTCCCACCAATGGCCTTTACTGCGTTCTGGTAATTGGTACGGTTTTGAGCCAATTCGTAATCTGGATAAGACAATCTTCGGATGAACCCTCCATTGAGGAGATTGTTGAATTTATTAGGACTCAGCGCAGGGAAACCACTTCTTCTGAAATTGGCCCAGGCTTGGGTGCCATTTCTGATGTAGGCAATCCAAAGTTGGGTATTGATCAACTTGAGCGCATCCGTTGCATTATACGCTATTCCTGGACTAGCCAAAAAAGTAGCAATATCTGCGTCTGAAATGGTCGAAGACTTTGGATAAAGCGCATACCGCTTGATGTCAGCTTTGATGCCCTCCTCGTAGTATTGTTTGGCAGCGGCATCACCCCCGGCAATCCAACCTCTTTGGGCAGCTTCGGCTAAGAGTAAAGAAACTTCTGGATAGGTTACCCAAAAATCAGGAGCTGTCAGGGAAGCCACCACATTCACGTTCATTTGCGAATAGTTGTAACCACCTCCTTTGGCACCACGATAGGCTGGTTTGGTCAGATCAGTATTGATCACCCCCACTGGTACTCCAAACTGGCTTGCCAAATCGGTAACTGGCTTCGGATCAGCCAATGGATTTGAGGGGTTGGCGTAGGTAGCTACTATAAATTGCCCACGTGGATCGGCGGTTGTTTTTAGTTGCTCCACCAAGGGCTCGGCGGCATAATAAAAATAAGGGTTGTTGTTGACCAGGCCCCCGTTGGCTCCATTGGTAAACAAGGTTCCATCGTACTTGACCCAGGCATTGTCATCATTGGATTTCATTACTCCGCCGTTAAATGCGTCTGATACAATTGTTTTGGCTTTGGCTGGGTCCAACTTTGAATACCGCATGCCCAATCTCAAGAGCAGAGAATTCCCCAATTTTTTCCACTTGTCCACTTGTGCAGTGGCAGTAGTGGTTTTAGCCGATCCATTCGCTCCAAAAAAGAGATCCGCAGAAACAAAGTCTCCACTAGGGTTCAACGCAGCGATGGCTTCCCGGAGTTCTTTCTCCAGATCAGCGTAGATGGCGGTATCATCGTCGTAGTTGGGGTAGAAATACTCACTACCTTTGAGAAAAGCTTGCCCTGCGTTGAAATAGGGAATATCCGCATGGGTATCTACCAAACCCATATAAACCTGGGCCTTCCAGATGCGCAACATGCTCCGTAAGTTTACCCGGTCGCTCCCTTCTAGTAGTGAAAGTGCTTGAATCATGTTTTTAATTGGACCAGGATAGGAGCCGTCCCACTTCCCATTGTTGAAGTTGTCGATGTCGGCATTAAAATTCGGACCAAGCGTTGCACCTGAGTTGAAGGGGTTCACAAAGTGCTGAACGATGGTATGTTCGGTTTCCCAGCCCCCCAAGTGGGTACGTTGAGCTCCAGCAAACAAAAGGGCCGGATCAAGATCGGTTACCGCGTAAGGATTTGTGTTTAATTCTATAAAATCCTTGTCGCATCCTCCCAATAAGAAGAAGATGGCACTTATCAGCAAAAGTCCTTTAAACTTTTTCATAGTCATTAGAATTTGGCATTAAGACTAAAATTGAAATTGCGGGTGGTTGGCAACGAGGTATTCTCATAACCAGACCGGAAGTCTCCCGAAGATTGGATGGCTTCTGGATCAAGGTCAGGTATATCCTTGTAAAGCAGTGCCACATTTCGACAAGAAGCTGTAACGGAGAGCCCCTTGATGAACCCAAGGACATTTGATTTCCGCATCAAATCGGTAAGATTATAGGATATCGATACGTTTCTCAGCTTAACAAAATCAGACTTAAAGGTCACGATGTCCCCCATTTGATTGTTCCGGTAGTCCGCATAAAATGTGGCCGGATCAACTGCAGAGGTATTGGGCTGTTCATTTGATCTGTAAACACCAGGGAATACAACACCTTTTTCTCCTTCTCTACGACCAACCAAAGACTGTTTGGAGTGTCCTTGTCTGTTCGCATTTAAGGCAGTAGAGGAGATGACGACCCCACCTAATTTGTAATCAAAATGAACGGCCAGGCTCAGGTTTTTGTAGGTAAAAGTATTATTCCAACCACCAGTGTGTTTGGGAATCGAGCTGCCAAAACTTACGTAGTCAGCAGATGGAATTAAACGCCCTTGGTCGGTAAGGAGAATCTGGCCTGCTGCATTTCTTAAGTAGGTTCTTGCATAAACCTGATTCATTGGTAGCCCCTCAACATAGCGAAGTTGTCCAATGAACTCATTTCCGGTAGCCCCCCAGTTGAGCACAATGATTTCACTTGGCGCGCCCACCGATAGTACTTTTGTAGCCAGGAAGGCGTGATTCCAGGAACTTGTCCAGCTAAAATTCTGGGTTTGGATAGGTTTAACTTCCAATAAAAATTCCAAGCCACTGTTCTTTAAGGAGCCAAGGTTCTCCTTCGAGGTGTTGTATCCAGATGAGTTGGACAATTGAACATCCAATACCTGATCGGTGGTTATTTTGTCAAAAGCTGAAATGTCTATTGTTACCCGATTGCCGAACATCCTCATTTCCAGACCAATTTCTTTTTCTTCTACACTAAATGGCCGCAAAAACCGGTTGGGTGCTGAATTCCCTGAAATACTGGCTGTAGTTTGACCTTGAAATTGGTTTTGGCTGATGCCATACGTAAGTACCCCGTCGTAGGGGTTCACCCCGTTTGAACTGCCCACTTCAGCCCAGGAAGCCCTCAGCTTACCGTAGGAAAGCCATTTCTGATCTTTCATCAATTCAGAGAAAATGAAACTTCCCGAAACGGATTGGTAAAGCTCACTGTTGTCTTCTGGATTTAAGACGGAGAACCAATCCTGTCTGCCTGTAAAGTTGAGGTAAAACATGTTGTTGAATCCAAGTTCTGCCCAGCCATACAGTGAATTAACCCTGTATTGGGAAAAACCATAACCTTGGTTGCGTACACTACCGTTTCCGATGGAATAAAGATCACGGACGATAAAGTTTGATGAACTTTGATTAAATCCATTGTTTTTAACCCGCCAGGTGTTCCCACCAAAATTGGCATCTACTGAAAACTTACCAAACTCTTTGCCTCCACCGACCAGGAAATCGGCATTTACATCCGTCCCTTTATTCTGCGACAAATTGTAAGCTCCTTTATACGTACCGTCCGCATTGGTAGGCACACTGGTGCCTATCCCGCCCGGATCGTGTGATTCAGTAAAAGTCAGGGCAAAGTCATGATTATACCTGCCCTGCACATACAACCAATCGGTCAGATCATATCTTAATGTCGCCGTTGAAAGGAAGCGATTTCTTTCAGTTTCAAAACGTTGCCCTACTGCTAAAGCATAATAAGGATTTAATAAAGTGCCCTGGAAACCAGAAGTCAGGGTCTCCGTTCCATTGGCCGCTACTGCACTGTTTTTCAAAGCGGACAGCGGAATGGACGTAGCTAATCTGGTAAAGAAGTTTACAGCCCCTGGCCCTTGTGTGCCAATTTGCGGTGGATTGATCTGTTGCTCATTGGTGTAATTGACGTTCAACAGCAGTTTGAGCTTTTTAGAAATGTTATGATTGATCCCTATATTGGCAATTTTCCGGTTGTACTCATTGCTCGGTGTGATCCCTTCAGCATCGGTGTTGGAAAATGAGGCTCTAAAGCTACCGTTTGGACCACCACCCGATAGTGCAATCGTATTGGTGAAGTCTGTTCCGGTTTGTAAAAAGCCAAAAAGATTGTCTGGATTAGCCGAGTAAGGTTGCAAAGTTCCATCAAAAATGGGTGTGGGTGCGCCATCCAAGCGCTCGCCCCAGGCAAAATGGCCAGTAGTGGCCGCATTTGCACCACTGGTAGGTCGTTTTCCTCCTGTACCTTGACCAAACTCCGTCTGAAAGTCGAAGAAATTTAACGCATGTTGTGTCGAATAATTGGAGCTATATTCTACGCCAATTCCCTGATTCTTCCGGCCCGATTTGGTCGTAATGATGATGGCTCCGTTGGCTGCTCTGGCCCCGTAAATTGCGGCAGCAGTAGCACCCTTCAATACCGTCATACTTTCGATGTCATCTGGGTTAATGTTGGACAAGTTATCACCGAGGTCGCGTGGAGTTCCCAATCCATTCACACCTCGTGCACCTTGATCAATGGGAAGCCCGTTGATGACAATCAGGGGGGCGTTGTTTGCTCCTGCAAAGGCAGCTTGTCCACGTAAACGAATCTGCATACTGGACCCCGCACCAGCAGCAGGGGGGGTAATATTGAGGCCTGCAACCCGACCTTCCAACGACTCCATCACATTGGTCGTTCTATTTTGGGTGAGCTGTTCTGTATTCACCGCAGTTACGGAATAGCCCAGTTTTTTGGAATCCTTTTGGATCCCCAAAGCGGTTACGACTACTTCTGTCAAACTTTGAGCGTCCTCTTTCAAGGTGACATCCAATTTTTTTTCATTGCCTAGCTTAATTTCATAAGCCGCGAACCCAATGTAACTAAAAACCAAAGTGTTGCCTGGAGCAGCAGCAATTTGGAATGTTCCATCTGATTCTGAAATGGTACCTGTACTGGTTTCTTTGACGGAAATGTTTACTCCAATCAAAGGAGTTCCATCATTGGCCGTAACTTTACCAGTCACCTGTTGTGCAATTACTGTTAGGTGACAGCATAAAAAAGCCAGGACTAGAACAACGAGTTTGTTTAGTCGCATCATAGGGTTAATGGATTTAAATGAAAAAATATATCAATAGTAGACAAATAGCACTGCCATTGAACATGGTTTAAGCCATTGTCCTTCAATGAATTTTAACCTTGAAATCGATTGAATTTTTTTGCTGAAAAAATCTTGAAATCGATTGAATTTCACAGCAAAAAATTGAATCCAATGCAGGTATCCCCGTCATTGCCTTTATATCCCTTTTAAAGGCAAATGATGATGTTTTGGCAATAGTTTAGCTTGAACTTTAAGCGTACCGAATGGCCTTAAAGCTTTTAAATGTTTGATAATAGTGTCTTGTCCAAATTTTCGGTATCATTAATTGTCAAACTTACAATTGTTTTTTCTAACTTCCTATTTTGAAGCAATATTTTTTTGAAAGAGATTTTTATGGTTTTTTATTCTTTGGATGGCTCAGATTTACGCTTTATCTTTCGTAAGATGAAAAGAAGGCCGTTTTTACAGCCAAATAGTCTAAATTTGTTCACATGTCCATTCAACTCAGCTACCTCAGCGGCACCAGTAACAAACCATTGCTCGGTATCACCATCGGCGATATGCTTGACGGTATTGCGGCCCGTTTTCCGCACAACGATGCCTTGATCGTACCACATCAGGACATCCGCTTCAATTACCAGCAGTTTAAAGCAATAGTGGACGACTGCGCCAGGGCGTTTTTAGCTCTGGGTGTACAGAAGGGCGATCGGGTCGGGATGTGGTCGCCAAATCGTTATGAGTGGACGGTTACGCAATTCGCCACAGCCAAAATCGGGGCCATTTTGGTCAACATCAATCCCAGTTACCGCTTACACGAATTGGAATATGCCTTGAATCAATCCGAGTGTAGTACTGTTGTGATTGCCGATCAGTTCAAAGCCTCCAACTTTACGGAGATGCTTTTTGCACTGGCTCCAGAGCTGCAACATTGCTCAAGAGGGGAATTAAAAGCGGAAAAAGCCCCGTATCTGCGCACCATTATTCGTTTGGCCGAAGATGAAAGGCCAGGCATGTGGCGTTGGGATGATTTTTTGCAGGAAGCGGAAAAAACGCCTACCGATACACTAATAGATCGGCAAAGCAGCCTAGCTTTTGATGAACCCATTAATATCCAATACACTTCCGGTACCACTGGCTTCCCCAAAGGAGCAACCCTCAGCCACCACAACATTTTGAACAATGGCTACTTCGTGGCAGAGCTGATGAATTTTACAGAAAAGGATCGACTGATCATTCCCGTGCCCCTTTACCATTGTTTTGGCATGGTCATGGGGAACTTGGGCTGCGTTACACATGGGGCTACCATGATTTACCCTAGTGAAGGATTTGATCCAGCCAGTACTTTGGCTGCCGTGGAAAAAGAAAAGGCTACCGGGATTTTTGGAGTCCCTACCATGTTTATTGCCGAATTGGATTTACCCGATTTTGATCAATACGATCTGAGCAGTTTGCGTACAGGCATTATGGCTGGTTCGCCTTGCCCAATTGAGGTGATGAAAAAGGTACAAAGCCTCATGCACGTGTCCGAAATGGAAATTGCCTACGGCATGACCGAGACCAGCCCGGTGAGCACCCAAACCCGGATTGGAACTCCCCTGGAAAAGCAAGTCAGTACCGTGGGACAAATCCACCCACACCTGGAAGTTAAAATCATCGACCCTGAAACTGGCCGCACCGTTCCACGCGGGACTCCCGGCGAGCTATGTACTCGCGGCTACAGCGTGATGCTCGGTTACTGGAACAATGAAACCTCCACCCGCAACGCCATTGACAAAGCCCGTTGGATGCATACCGGCGATCTGGCGACCATGGATGAAGAAGGCTACGTCAAAATAGTGGGCCGCATCAAAGACATGATCATTCGGGGTGGGGAAAATATTTATCCACGCGAGATAGAAGAATTTTTGTACACCCACCCAAAAATCAGTGACGTGCAAGTGATCGGCGTGCCCGATCCCAAATACGTGGAGGCAGTGATGGCCTGGATTCGGGTAAAAGAAGGTGAAACCCTGACTATCGAAGAGGTAAAGGCCTATTGTCAGGGGCAAATTGCCCATTACAAAATCCCGCAGTACATCCGTTTTACCGATGGTTTTCCGATGACAGTTACCGGAAAAATCCGTAAGGTGGAAATGCGGGAGCAAAGCATTGCGGAGCTGGGGCTGGAGGGTGCGGCGGGGATAAAAACCGCCTAAAATTTATAACCTGTCACGGACCAGCATCTGTAAATAAGCATCCTTATAGGCGTACCAATCATCTTCTATTTCTTCACTCTGAAGGGCATTCCGAAAGTTGCGGAAAGGCTTCCGTGAGGCTAACGCATCCAATAATCTGGCTTTTAAATGCACATTTTTTAAAGTCTCTACAAACAATTCCATCATTTCAAAAGACTCATCTGAATTAGGCGGATCAAAACGGATGTAGCTGCCCGGATCGGTATTGATTACCTCCATAACCTCCTGCTCAATGTAGTCAAACTCTTCATCTGTAGGCCCATCTGCAATGGGATAAGACAAAATTTCGTGGGTTTCCTTGTGTAAAAACACCACCTCCGAGCAGTCAAGTGATTCTGCTATTTCTTTGATGATCTCTTCCATTGAGCTTGGTTTTGATTCTGGGCACAAAATACAGTTTACCCAGGAAAATCCCCTTGGCCAGTTTTATAGAACAATACATTTGTCAGACTACATCAACATGTGGATGAACCTTCCTCCTTTTGACCACAACTTTGTACCATCAACAAAATCAAATCAATTGACTATGAAAAGCACTAAATCCTTCATTCTTGCACTCAAAACACTGGGCTTAATGACCCTGTATTTCCTGATCGTTACCAAAGTACAGGCCCAAACTCCCGCTGCCACTGACCCCGTCTACATCCAGCGCGAATACATGAAAGTAATGCCCGGAATGAGAGAGGATTACCTGAAAGCGGAACAAGTTTGGAAGGCCGTTCACCAACGCCACAAGGACGAAGATAAAATCCTGGGCTGGACCTTGTACCGCAGCATCTTCCCGAGTGGAACCAACGCCGAGTACGACTACATGACCGTTACCCGCTTCAAGAGTTGCAAAGAACTGGAAGAGGCCGGTAAAATGACCTGGGCTTAATCCGCTTTAAGTTTATATGTTCCTCTACTTATGCCCCAAAATAAATTCTTTTGTCGAAGTATATTTCAGTGTAGACGGTAACTTATGTCATTCATTTTACTGCTATTTTACTTGAATTTGGATGTTACTGATCTACTTGACATGAAAACCAAATCCTCCTTTCATTTAAAAAAATGGTATTTCGACTGCACTACTGAAGACGGCAGGGTGCTCATTTGTTATGCGGCCTTGCTCCATTGGCGGGCCTTCAAAGTCGGGTACGTCAGTTACATTTATGTGGATGGAACTGGAGAAAGGCACCACATGAACAAGCTCAAAACGGTTCAGGAGCCGGAAATTGAAGACAAAACCATTCGTTGGCATGACTCTAGTTTAGACCTTTCCGGCTCATGGCACAGCGCTGCCCCGCCCATCCGCACGCGGTTGCACGACACTGACGAGGGCTACCTCGATTGGCACTGCATGCAACCCGCAGCTCAATGTTCCATCCGCCTTGGAAACGATCCTAACCTTTCTGGTTGGGGCTATGTAGAATGCCTTGAAATGACTCTCCCGCCATGGAAAATGGATTTCAACGAGCTCCGTTGGGGACGCTTTACCCAGGCGAACACGCCCCTGGTCTGGATTGAACTGCGGGGAAAATTGAACCGTTTTTGGGTTTTTGATGGCCAGGCCAGCATTCCGGTAGCTAATATTTCAGAGGAGGCCATTGTATTACCCGAAAGCCACAAAAAATTGCTATTGAGTGAACCATATGTCCTCGAAGACACGAATAAAATCAAGGAGACTGTAGACCTGTTGATCCGCTGGATGCCGGGGATTGACCGTTTTACCCCTCTGCATTTTTTAAGCGCTCAGGAAACCAAATGGCGCAGCAAAGGAACCTTGCTGGTCAACGATCAGGTAGAAAATACCGGATGGGTGATCCACGAATTGGTGAAATTTTAGAAAACTACCACATGTCAAACGTACTGGAAGTTGAACACGTAGCCCGCTCTTTTGGTCGCCAAAAAATATTGGTAGATGCATCCTTTACTGTGGATGCGGGACAGTTGATTGGCATTACTGGTGAAAATGGCTCTGGTAAAAGCACCTTGTTAAAAATCATTATTGGAGTGCTAAAGTCCGATTCCGGCCGTGTTATTCGACCCGAAAGTATGGGGTATTGCCCGCAAGAAGTATTGTTATTTGATCAACTTACAGTTTTGGAACATTTTAAATGCTGGGCTAGGGGCTATGGAATGAAGCAGGTACACTGGCAGGAACGTATGGAGCTGCTGCTCCAGCAGTTTCAGTTTAAACAGCATTTGGACAAACTAGTCGAGCAATTGAGTGGCGGTACCAAACAAAAGCTCAATTTGGCATTAGCCCTGCTTCATCAACCCGAATTGTTGGTGCTTGACGAACCCTACAATGGATTTGACTGGGA
The DNA here is from genome assembly GCF_965225875.1 of Haliscomenobacter sp. Lineage (GTDB taxonomy): Bacteria > Bacteroidota > Bacteroidia > Chitinophagales > Saprospiraceae > Haliscomenobacter. The sequence continues at coordinate 621,281 of NZ_CBDDBS010000003.1, forward strand.
AACCTACCTACGTTTTTGGAGCTATGCAGAGGGAATTGTTGCAGCAGGACAGACCGTCCTGGTTGTTTCCCATTTCATCAATGACCAGCAGCGATTTGACCGTATTTTTCACCTACAAAATGGGGTACTGTCATGAATTTAAAACGCACCTGGAGTGTTATAGAAATCACCTTGCTTCAACTCGTCAGGCGGCGCATCACCCTCGTGTTGTTACTGGTCATTCCTTCTCTTTTCTTTTGGGTAGTCGATTTTACAACCAGCAAACGTATAACGCCCTTCAAGTTGGCTACCGTGTCGGAAAAAACCTACATTGAAGTGCCTGCACGCGACGAGTCTTTGGTTTTCATTGGGGTTGCGGCTGTAGGTTTTTTGGCCTCCTTTTTAGGCCTGAATCTGGTACAAAAAAATGTAGGCGTACACCGTCGGATGGTTCTGGCTGGGTACCGGTCCTGGGAGATTTTTCTTGCCTTATTTGCGGTTTTATTCTTTACTGTAGGACTGTTGGCTTTGTATGTAGGGCTCGCCTTGCATTTGTTTTTTACGCCACAAAATTTGATCGGAACCCTGCTGGGGATTTTTTCAGCAGGCATTGTTTATGGTAGCTATGGTATCCTTTCCGGAGTGCTGATTCGAGGGGAATTGGAAGGGATGTTGTTGATTGTTTTATTGGCCAATATTGACGCAGGTTGGCTGCAAAATCCCCTGTTTTACGATGGAGCACAGCATCAGGAGTTCATCCGTTACCTGCCCGCCTGGTTTCCCTCTCAAGCTACTTTGACTGCTGTATTCACGTCACATTCTTTTGTTAAATCCCTGGGCTTTTCTGCATTATATGGATTGGGCCTCTTATTGCTGGGGCTTTTATTGTACACCTACAAAATGCGCATCTTCAAATGAAAACAACTAGCCAAGACCTCATCGGTAAGCTGATCTACAGTTTGATTTTTATGGTGGTACTGCCCGTTGGGCTGTTGCTTTGGGCCAAAAATGCTAGCCATGCGGTGTTTTTGCCGCCAATTTCATCTGCTAACTGGGGTTTGATTCTTAGCTGCCTGGGAGGAGTTTTGGTGCTCACCGGGATGTATGCCTTGTGGCATTTTGGGCAAGGCTTGCCCATGAATGGGTATCCACCACCAAAATTTGTGCAAGATGGAGCCTTTAAGTTGCTGCCCCATCCCATTTACACGGGGTTTGTGCTGCTTTGTTTTGGCGTTTCCATCTATGCAGGCAGCGCCATTGGGTTCTGGCTGATCAGCCCGATAGCCACCTTGGGTTGTATGGCGCTGGTATGGGGTTACGAACGGATTGATTTGTTACAAAGATTTCCTTCAGAATCTCGCCAGTATTGGCTGGCCATTCCCTCCAAAGGAGAAGGCAAACCTTCTATTAGCAATTTTGCCTCGGTCTATCTCTGCTTGTTGTTTCCTTGGATTTTATTGAATGCCAGTGTTTTGTGGGCTAATCAAGACAATGTTTATACACCATTGCTGGTTCTTTCAAGCATGGAATTTAAACCAAATGTACATTGGGCAATTGGTCTTGCAGCCGCAATCTGGGTTTTTGCTGCCCCACTTTTTGCCAGAACGCAAGAACAGTTGCGGCAGTTTTTTATCAGCGGTTTCCTCGGTGGATTGGCAGTGCTTTATTTGGCCTTCATTTTGCCGATTATTGGACTGGGACATTTTAACAAGATTGAGGGCAGCCTTTGGCTAAATGCCAACTTATCCATATCCTGGTTTTGGATTTGGGTGGCAACCCAACTTTATCGTAAATCAATACCCGCATTCCAATCTGTAACAACAGCATTTGCAGGATTGCTTACCCTAGCTGTAGTGATCGCCAGTCGAGATCCTTTGGCCCATTTGTTGAGTGGTGGAGTGGGATTTGCTTTTGCTTTTTATGCTCCAGCTATTTGGTCTTTTTTGCGCCGTTCGGCTGAAAAAGTAGCCAACTCCTGGCAGGAATGGGTATTTGGGCCAGTACGGGTCATCAATCATGGCTTCTACGTTGGATTTGGTGCATTTGTAGGTACTGTGACAGGCAGTATTTTGGCTGGCGAGGAATACGCTTTTGGTATTGTTGTTGTAGGCGTATTTTTGACGGTTTGTGCCGGATTATGGGGGCAATTCATCGAGGGTTCCGACAAACTGAAACGCCCATTTGGTTGGTACGGCTCGATGGTAGGCGTCTTCCTGGCTATCCTGGTCATTCGTTGGATGGGCATGGATGTATGGATTATGTTGGGCGTGTTTGCGGTATTTATGCCTTGGGTTCAGGCAATTGGGCGCTTGCGCTGTCTCATTAATGGCTGTTGCCACGGAGCACCTTCCAATGAATACCTCGGCATTCATTATCTACATCCCCGATCCCGAGTATGTTATATTTCCAATTTGAAGGGGGCTGCACTTCATCCTACCCAGTTGTATGCCATGATTTGGCTGCTGCTCGTCGGTGGTTTACAATTCCGCTTGTGGTACAGCGGTGTTCCCATGTCGCTCCTAATTGGTTTGTATTTGATGTTGAATGGGCTGGGACGCTTCGTAGAGGAAGCTTATCGGGGCGAACCACAAACCCCCATTTTTGCCAAGCTCCGGCTTTACCAATGGGCTGCAATTGCCTCGCTACTGATTGGGATGCTTGTTACTGTTTTTGAAGCCCCATTGCCCCCAACCTTCTCGGGTATTGGTTGGCGGACATTAAGTGCCGGGATGATCAATTGGGTGATTGTTCAGTTTCTGATGGGGATAGATTTTCCTAAATCAAACCTGCGATTTTCACGCTTGACCTGAGTGGTGATAAATGAGCACTTGTTTGCCCGAAGACTATGGCGTGTTTTATGAAAAAGGATGTTTGATAAGGTGTTAAATTCTCTTACTTTGCTAACACCTAAATCGGATACCTACCATGAAACTGCGATTCAAAAATCCATTTGCCCAAAAAACAGGTTTACAACAATTGGCTGAAAACCTGGGCAATGCCCGTTTGTTGTACGCTACCGAAGGGCGTGGTGGAACGGTTTTTTTTGAAAGTGATGAAGCCAAGTTTGACATGTGGTGGGAATTTGGAGGAGGTGATGCCCTGGCAATTATTGATGTTCCTTCTGAACAACAATGGGGCGCCAGGACAAAATTACCATTGGAAAAAAGAGCGGCGGTCCTGGATTACATCGCACAACAGGTCATTCATGATCAGGCTTCAGGTAGAGGGACTTATGAAATCAGTGACAACTATTTGACGATTTATCAATAATGAAATTTTAAATTTGCCGGGTATGAAACAATAAAAAAATGAGATTAGTCCTTCAATCAACCCTGTTGCCAATCCTGGCAATGGCCCTTTTGCTGGGCGCCTGTAAGCAGGCAACGCAAAAAGCAAATCAATCAACTGTTAAAACAACTGCCCCCGCAAGCAGTGAACCCTGGTGGAAAGAAGCGGTTGTTTACCAGATTTATCCGCGCAGTTTTAAAGACAGCAATGGCGATGGAGTAGGGGACCTTCAAGGGATCATTTCCAAACTGGATTATGTCAAAAGCCTGGGCATCGACATGGTCTGGCTCAATCCGATTTACGCTTCCCCTAACAAAGACAATGGGTACGACATCTCGGATTACCAAAACATCATGAAGGAGTTCGGGACCATGCAAGACTTTGACGCCTTGCTCAAGGGATTCCATGATCGGGAGATCAAGGTGTTTATGGACTTGGTGGTCAACCATTGTAGTTCCGAACACGCCTGGTTCAAATCGGCGCGTAGTTCGCGCAACAGTCCCTATTACAAATACTTCCATTGGTGGCCCGCCGAAAAAGGAAAGCCACCGTACCGCTGGAGTATTTTTGATGAAAAAGGGGACGCCTGGGAATACAACAAGGCGACCAATTCCTATTACCTGCATTATTTTGCCGATGCACAACCGGATCTGAATTGGGAAAACCCCCAATTGCGCCAGGAAATCTACAAAATGATGCGTTTTTGGTTGGACAAAGGTATTGACGGTTTTCGCCTGGATGCCATTGCTTTTTGTTCCAAAGACACCACCTGGCAGCCACTTCCCGCCGAGTACAATGGCCAATGGGGCATGTATTACGCCAGTGGCCCTCACCTTCACGACTACATGCAGGAGATGAACCGCGAAGTGTTGAGCAAATACAACGTTGCAACAGTAGCGGAAGCCATGGGCGACGTAGAACGGGTCATGAAGTTTGTAGCCCCTGAGCGCAAGGAGTTGAACATGGCCTATTATTTCGAAGCCATTGATTTTGGTTACCTGCCCAATGAATACAAAATGCCCGACCCCAAGGGTTATGATTTTGTGGCCTGGAAAAAAATCTATGCCAAATGGACCGAAGCTTTTGCACAAAAAGGTTGGGGCACCATTTACCTGGCCAACCACGATCAGCCGCGCATGTTGACCCGTTGGGGCAATGATACCCCGGAGTTCCGTGATGCCTCCTCCAAATTGCTCAGTACTTTTATCCTGAGCATGCGGGGCACAGCCTTTTATTACTACGGCGATGAAATTGGCATGAGCAACATTAAGTTCGACAAAGTGGAAGACTATAACGACATCGAACTGTTGACCAATTACGCCCAGGTGAAAGCCAAAGGTGGCGACTTGAAACGTTTTTTAGAAGGCATGAAAATTTCATCCCGTGACAATGGGCGTACCCCCATGCAATGGGACGACAGTGACAATGGTGGTTTTGGAGCTGGAAAACCCTGGCTTAAAGTCAATCCCAATTACACCAGCGTAAATGTAGCCGCACAGGAAAAGGATCCAAATTCTGTGCTCAACTACTTCCGCAAGATGGTTCAATTGCGGAAAAAGGAACGCGCCTTGATTTACGGCGACTTTAAGTTAGTAGACGCTGAAAACCCCTCCATATTTGCCTATACCCGCTCTTTGGAAGGCCGTACCATTTTGGTGTTACTCAATTTTAAAGCTGTAGAAGCAAAAGTAAATACCGAAGGATTGGATTTGAGCAAAGCCAAAGTATTGCTGGGTAATTATCCCAATTCCAAAGCCACAAATCAGCTAAAACCTTACGAGGCATTGGTTTTGAGTTTGTAAAACATTTTTATTTTAGCCACGAAGGCACTAAGAAGCTTAAGAACATTTTCTGATCTTAGGGGCGATAAAAATAAGTGCTCATTTTGCCCGCTACTTAGGAACTTCGTGGCTAATTTTTTTAAAAGGTATCAATGTCGCTAATAACTGTAGATGGATTACCCATTGGTGATCAGGTGCTCAATTTTGAACTAAAATCTCAGCACCTTTATGAGATCACTGGCCCTAATGGCAGCGGCAAATCCTATTTGGCCCGCGTTCTTTGTGGCAAAGTGTTCAATAAAAACAACATCAACCGCCAGCTGAGCCTTACCGAAATTTCCTACACTGATTTTACTGCCGATGGTTCAGTATTTCAATACTCCAGCTCTTACTACCAGGAACGCTACCAGAGCGGGGTCAAGCAAGAATCCATCAAAGTCATCGATTTTCTCAAACTGCAACAGGCTGATCCAGCTACAGTCGATTTTGCCCAAATCATTTTGCCCGCCAAATTATTGGATCGGGAAATGATTGAACTATCAAGCGGAGAGACCCGCAAAGTGCTCATTGCCAAAACCTTGCTCAAACCCGCTCAAATTTATATCCTGGATAACCCTTTTACCGGATTGGATGCGCAGTCGACGGCTGACTTGTCGGAATTTTTGCGCCATTTTCACGAGCGGAGTGGCTGTTGTTTGGTGGTGCTGACGGTAAAACGCCATTTCACCAAAGATGATGAAGTGGAATCCATTTATTTAGCTCCATTTACCAGCCGTAGTGGCGCCATACCCGATCTGCATCAATTGCCTCGATTTGAAAGCCCAATCGCCCCGTTTGAACGTGTATTTGACATCCATCAGGGGCAAATTCAGGCCGGGGGTAAACAATTGCTCAGCGATGTAAACTGGTGTATTCGCAAAGGGGAGAAATGGCTGTTGCAAGGCCCCAATGGTTCTGGCAAAACGACTCTGACCAGTTTGATGTATGCCGATAACCCTAGTGCTTATGCCCAGAACTTGGTCATTTTTGACAAAAAGCGGGGCTCCGGTGAAAGCATTTGGCAAATCAAAGCCCGCATTGGTTTTGTCTCACCTGAAATCCAGAATTATTGGCCGCAAAGCGCCAAAGTATTGGATGTTGTACAATCTGGTTTGAGTGGCACCCAAATTTTGGTGCGTTCGATTAAAGCAGCCGAAAAAGTGCACATAGCTGCATTATTGAAAGCGCTTGGTTTATCCATTTTTTCCCAAACGCCCCTGGGACAATTGTCTTCTGGTGAAAAAAAAATGGTGATGATCGCAAGAGCCTTGGCCCTCAACCCTCCTGTGCTGATTTTGGATGAACCTTTTCAGGGTTTGGATGCCGAAAAAACGTCCCTGGTGCAAGCTCTATTCAGCCAATTGGCAGATGATGAGCGGACAATTTTGCAAATTGCCCACGAGGAATCGGAGATTTTGGATTGTATTCAGAAGCGTGCCAGGATTGAGGATGGGCAATTAAAAATCTAAGCTTTTGTACCCAATTGTAAAGGCTTGGAGGAACAAGCCACCAAATAATATAGATCAACAGGGTAGTAAATATAGACAAGCTTATTACATTTGGGGATTAAGAGCAAATTTGAGTTTTGGGGGTCGGGTTGGGAACTGCCCGGTTTTTCCCAAATTGTGATCTGATTCAAAACAAAAAACACCTACAATATGTCAACAACTGCTGTCGACACTAATGCGGCATTCAAAAAGGTTTTATTTGAAAGGCTGAATTATTTTTTTGAAAAAAACCAGCTTTCCAAGAAGGGAAACTGGGAAATGACGTTGAAAGTTACTTTTGCACTGGCATGGTGGATAGGCAGTTACGTGTTGCTATTGGCATACAACTGGAACTACACCCAGTTCTTCTTCTTGTATTTGTTGCAAGGCTTGGGCCAGATCTTTATGTTTCTAAACATTGCCCATGATGCCAACCACAATTCCATTTCGAATAAAAAAATCGTCAACAAGGTTCTTAGTTATGTCCTGGACGCCTGTGGCATTAGCTCCTATATGTGGCGGATCATGCACAACAAAGGCCACCACGCGGTAATGAACGTTTATGGGGATGACGAAGGAATTTTCGCCCATGGAATTTTCCGTTTTTCTCCCCATGCAGAGTGGAAATGGATGCACCAGTTTCAGCACCTTTACGTTTTTCCCATGTACGGGATTACCACCCTTGATTTCCTTTTTGTCAAGGACTTTGAGTATCTGTTTTTCAACAACAACAAGCACGTAGAAAACGTCAAACACCCTCTGAGAGAATGGATTACCATCATTGGTAGTAAAATCCTCTATCTCTTTTACATGATCGGAATTCCAGTCATTGTGCTCCATTTTTCGATTTGGCAGGTGCTGATTGCTTTTGTGATTACTCACCTTATTATGGGATTGGCTGCAGCCTGGATCATTCAGACGGCACACTTACTCGACATCAACGAATTTCCCGAAACACGACACGATCTTGATTTTGTAGACCACATTTTTGCCACCACTACTGATTATGCAACCCGCAGTCGCATCGCAAATTTTATTTGTGGAGGCTTGAATCACCATGTGGTTCATCACATTTTCCCTCAAGTTGCACATACCCACTATCCCAAATTGACAAAAATAGTACGCGAGACTGCGGCTGAATTTGGTGTAGAATACCGCGAAAACCGCTACATGTATCAGGCGATGGCCCACCACCTTAAATTACTCAAACTGCTGGGTAAACCACCCGTATCCGTAACTTCCCAAAACTTTGCCAAGGACAGCAACGCTTCAGTCTCCTAATGAATGATTACAAATCGAACAACCAATTGACAATAAACGAACAAGCTTTGCCTATGAATTCTATTTTTGAAAGACTTGATTTCTGGGTGGATGAACAACCGGACAAGCTACTCTTTTCATTCCTCGATATTTCTGGCAATCAAACAGAGAAATACACGTATAGTGAATTTATCTATCGCACCAATGCAATTGCGAGCAATTTGTACAATGAGCATAACTTTCCGGTTGGAAGCCGCATCTTGCTGGCTTACCCACCTGGGTTGGAAATGATTTGTGCTTTTTTTGCTTGCGCTCGTTTGGGGTTGATACCGGTGCCTGCCTATCCACCCACCTCGCATGGGTTTGAGTCATCACTCAATAAAATGACTTACATCGCCAAAGATTGCCAGGCCAAAGCCATTCTGACCAGCCGGGATTATTACTGGTCGGTAAAGCTCAACCTGTCACGTACCAATATTGCGGAATCATTTTTTAGCACGAGTTACATCTCTAAACTCAGCTGGATCAATACGGAAGATTTTAGAGACGTTAACAAAAATGGATTCGAGGCAGGGCATTCTGATGTTTTGTTTTTGCAATACACTTCAGGTTCTACCAGTGAGCCTAAAGGTGTAATGGTATCTCATCAGAACATCTTGCACAACTGTGATCTGGCCACAGAGTTCGTTCCCGTAGGCGTAAGCTGGTTGCCCCAGTACCACGACATGGGCTTGATTGGTTACTATATTTACATCGCTTTAAAAGGAGGAACCACTTATGGTTTTTCTCCGCTTGATTTTATCCAACGCCCGGCCTTGTGGTTGGAAACGATCACAAAATACAAGGCAACTCACTCCTCTGCGCCCAATTTTGCATTTGAATATTGCTTGCAAGCAGGCAAAATTTCCGAGCAAACCTTGGAAAAATTGGACTTGAGTTCACTCGAATACCTGATGACTGCTGCAGAGCCAGTCATTCCTGCTACTTATACGCGTTTCCTGAAGTTTTTTGAACCTCGTGGACTCAAACCAGAAGCCTTATTCGCAGCCTTCGGTTTGGCGGAGAATACATTAGCAGTAACCAATTACGGGCGCACTTACGTATCAGTTGACCCTGCCGCCTTCAAACAAAACAAGCTGAAAGTATTGCCCGTATTGTCTGAGCCGGACGCTGGTACCAACATCATGAACTGCGGAGCAGCATTGGGTGATATCATTGTCAGAATCGTGGACCCCAACACGCGTCACGCACTCAAGGAAGGACAGATCGGCGAAGTGTGGTTGAGTGGCAAAAGCAAATGCCTGGGGTATTGGGATAAGCCAGATTTGACCAAAAAAATCTTCCAGGCTTCGATTGTTGGTGAAAACCAAAACGCCAACAACTACCTGCGTACCGGTGACATTGGCTTCATGTACCAGGATGAACTTTACATTTGTGGCCGCCAAAAGGACATGATCATCATCAGAGGGCTCAATTATTTCCCTCAGGACATTGAAAAGATTGTCGAACAGACCGCGTCCAGCCATGTACGACATGGTTTTTCTGCTGCCTTTGACGTTTTTGATGGTGAGGAGAAGTTGGTTGTTGTAGTTGGGGTCAAAAACCCAAAATCACTGCCTGATCCACTTCCAATCGTCAATGCCATCCGCAAGGGTTTGAACGTACAAACCCATATCATTGCCTTTGTGTCCGCCCGGGAAATCCCTAAAACCAGTTCTGGTAAAATCATGCGGCACAAGGCCAAAGAAATGTGGGAATCCGGCCAATTTAATGTGCTGGAGCAGTTTTCCGGTGCTGCTGCTGTTGAACATTTCCATGAAGAATGCAAGGGCCCAACTTCGCCCCTGGACGATCTCAAGCAGAAATACGGATTTACGGGCGAGGAGACTTACACTCTGGGTAAGGCTGGCCTCGAATCCATCGATTTGGCGGTGTTGATGCACGACATCAAGGAACTGCTCAAAGAGAAAGGTGCGGATGCCTTGTCCAAACAAATTGACCTGCGGCTCATCCAGGAAATTTCCATTTCTGAATTGTTTGACCTGGTCGCTCAATTTGAATCCGCATCGGCTCTGGCCATTTTGCGGTTGAAAAAAATGATCGACACGCTCCAGAAGGAGCATACCGAGATGGAACAGAAAATCATGTTGAGTGATGTCCATCTCTCCTTTGATCCGCTTGCCCCGGTTTATCCAGCCGAACATCGGGCAACGGATGTATTGCTTACCGGAGGTACGGGCTTTTTTGGCCCCTTTATCCTGAAAAGTATTCTAGAGCAAACTGAGCAGAGAGTCTACGTTTTGGTTCGCGCCTCTAGCGAAGAACAGGGGATGGAGCGCCTCATGGCCGCGATGGAAGCTGTAGAACCTATGAATGCCCAACTTGAAACGGCATTTAGAGAGCGGGTAATTCCAGTTTGTGGGGATTTGGGCCAGCAGCAACTTGGCTTGAGCCGCGAAAAATGGGAATTCCTGGCCAATAATGTTCAGGAAATCTACAACAACGGCGCTACCGTAAACTACCTGTTCAACTACGACAGGATGCGGAACGTCAATGTGGTGGGTACCAACGAAATCCTCAAGCTTGCTTTCCACGGCAATCCCAAAGTGTTCAACCACATCTCAACTACCTTCATCTTTGGATGGGCGGTCAAAGATGTGTTGTATGAATCGACTACGAACGACAACATCAACCTCCTCGATTTTGGATACAGCCAAACCAAATGGGTGTCGGAAGAAATCGTGAAAGATGCCTTGAGTCGGGGGCTGCAAGGCCGTATTTTCCGCCCGGCACTGATCACTCCTTCCATCAACGGGGGAGGCCACAATTTTGACATCTCCATTCGCCTGATTGCATTTATGTTCAATTACGGCATTGGGGTTGACGCCCAAAACCAGGTCAGTTTTTCACCAGCGGATCGGGCTGCCCACAACATCGTGGCTGCTTCCAATATGCCGGAAACTATCAACAAAACTTTCCACGTGGTTCGGGATGTGTACTCCAATATGCGCGACATTACGGACATCATCACCGAGCTTACGGGTAGGGAGTTCGTGATCTATCCACTCAAGCAATTTGTACCAGTTATCCTGGAACGTTGCACCAAAGATGACCTGCTTTTCCCACTGCTCGACTTCTTGGTGCGCTCAGTAGAGAATATTTCAGCGATGGAATTCAAACTCTATGACAGCAGCAATTTCCAGGCTGCGCGGAATGCCTCGCCAGTGGGATGGCCAGATCCGAGCTTGAAAGAGACAGTGAAAGGGATTCTGTTGTTTTTGAAGAAAAACGGCATCATCGACTTTGAATTTGTGCCAGCTGAGCAACAATTAAGTTACTCTCAGCAATAGGCCCATCCATAAATACATCAAATGCCCGTTTGGCTTTTAAATAAGCTGAACGGGCATTTTTTTTGCGCAAAGTAGTGGGGCAAAATGAAGCACTTGTTTTTTTCGCCCTTAAAAAAAGCCACCACAGTCTTTTAACACCATGGTGGCTCCAGATTCAAAACCAACTACTCAACTATATGCAGCAATATTAATCTTGCAAACAACGGATACAGTACCCTAACTGCTTGGGGTTAGCCCCTTCAAAAGATGACTCATAATTTCCAAAATCCCGAAACCAGGCAAAATTGGCGTCTTTTTCCGTAGTAGTCCACCACCCCGTTAATCCACCCAGGTTGGAGAATTCTCCAGTGTCGCTACGGCGAACCCCTGTTGGGAGGGCAGTAAAACCACTGCTATTGGTCCCCCCTGTATTGTTTTTCCATTTGGTCCCAGTTTCCTTTAGTTGTGTTCCGGCTGTATTTTGACCTAAAAAGGTCATTAAAGTTTGGGCTTCTGCCTTGCTGGGTACGTGCCAACCAAAAGGACAAACCTTACGGCTATCTGAAACCACATACCAATTGTAGAGGTTGCCAAAGGTGGCGATGCTGTCTGGATTATTCGAGTTGCCATAGGTGCAATAAGCACCGCTGCTAAGTTTGATCCAATCCGCAGCGCCTTTTACATTGGCGATTGGATCCCCATTGCGGTAGTGTGTGCTACGCAAGTTTTCCGCCATCCAGGTTTGGGTGCCAATTTTAATGGTTTTGTACACATTCCCCTGGTGGTCTGAAACGGTACCATAAGTGAGCGATGGATTAAAAACAGCGCTACTTTTTCCCTCCGTAACTACGGGCTCGGTCCCTTCCTCTTTTTTACAAGAACTGGCAATCAATAAGGTTGAGGCAAAAACTAAGCACAACAAATTTCCTCCAATCGGATTTTTCATAAAAACGAAACAATTTTTTCCCTACTTGACTGCGGCATCGGGTTTCCGCTTTGGGTTTTAAGTGCAAATCGCAAACAACTGCACATTGTACAAATGAATGTGTTTTTGGCAAGGTGCAGCGTTCCAGGATGACTGGGAATTTTTTTAAATTTTTTCAGCTTAGGATGGACTTTATTTGTTTAAGCTCTCTATGAGCATCAACTCAGCCTTGTATAAACCTGGTTTGGACAAAACCTGATCGCCCAAATCAATAACTGTAGCCTCGCCTGGCTCGTATTTTTTCCATTGAGGCAGACCTGGGCCGTTGGGATCCCCATTTTTGGCAAAATTCACCCAGTAGTCTGACATGGTTTTTTCCAGATCGAGGTCCACTTGCCGCCAAGGGCGGTTCCATAATTTGAGTGTATGTAGTGCAAAAGGCACTTCAGACGTATGGAAGGCACCATAGTTGGGAAAACCAGGCTTGTCTACCGGGACATGGCTGAACTGGTAAACGAATGATGCTTTGCTATTGGTGCTGGCCATCATGTGTGAACTGAACACCGCAAATGAAATGAGGCCCTGTTTGAGGGCGGATTGTTTGGCCTCTTCGTCTGTATTGGCAGGGAATAAGGCCAAAAAGGCATCTATTTTGTCGCCATATACTTTTTGATTGTTGGCCTTAAATTGTTGCGCCGTAATGTTCTGATTGCCGCCACCCAGGCCCCCATCACCCATGACCCAGCCAGTCATGATCGGGATTTGGTTTTGTTTCCCGGCCCGGAAATGAGCAAAAACATCAAGGGGCAATACATATCCATCATTTACTGGTGAAAAACTACCTCCTGGCATGGTAGCCGAAATTTTCAGGATTTCATCGGGTGATTTTTTGCGTAAATTAGCCAGGCTACTAACCCCCGCATTTTTAAAAAACAACTCTCCTGCTTTCTCAGCATCTGCTAAAGACTTTGTTCTTGCCCGGTTAAACAAACCACCACTTTGCGCAATTGCTCGGTGAAATAATCCCTTTGCTAGTGGTGACGCAATCAGGGCATTGATGGAAAAAGAACCAGCTGACTGGCCCGCGATGGTCACATTGTTGGGATCGCCGCCAAAAGCTGCAATGTTTTGTTTCACCCACTTCAAAGCGGCGATTTGGTCCAGGAAGGCGTAATTGCCCGAAGCATTGTAGCCTGATTCCTTGGATAACTCCGGATGCGCCATAAAGCCCAGTGCTCCAACTCTATAGTTTATGCTTACGTACACCACGCCCTTCTGGGCTATAGCATCCCCATCGTACACCGCACAAGCACTGGAGCCAGAAACAAAACCTCCCCCGTAAATCCAGACCAGGACTGGTCTTTTTTCTTTGGCAGATTTAGCCGCTGTCCACACATTCAGGTACAAACAATCTTCACTCAAAGGTTCAGGAGGTGCAATAAACTCTTCGGTCCACATTGAAAAGGGAACGGGTTTATTTTGAATAGGACTGGCTGAAAATTTGGTACAGGCACGAATCCCTTTCCAGTTTTGAGCGGGTTGGGGCGCCTTCCAGCGCAAATCCCCGACGGGAGGTGCCGCAAAAGGAACCCCCAGATAGCTGCGGACAGTTCCATTTTGCAAACCACTCACAAGCCCATTTGCTGTTTTGACGGGCTTGGCTTGAGCAAAAAGAGCGAAATTCAGGGCAAAAAATACCAGAAAAATGGAGATGTAGGTACGGTACATTAGAATCGTTTTTGCTAATAATCAGCGTCTAAAATAGCGGTTAAATCGCATCGGTGTTAAAAAACAGCTTTAGGATTTGCCAGCTAATGTTAACTTTTTAAAAAAATATCAACAAGCATTTCGTTTTTTAAAATCAATGGTTACATTTGCATTGTAATAGAAGTATACTGTTAAATACATTTGACTCCCTTTCTGAAAGTTCAACTCCCTTTATTACATCGATTTTACTACCATGTACCATTTGTAATGCTTGATTTGTAGTGTTTTAGCACTTCAAATAACACCACTGCGCTAAATTTTCGGTTTTGCATCTTTGACTAAGTTGTTTTCTTAGTCATCAGAGTAGTATTTTTTTTACTATAAAAAACTTGATTGTTGCTTATAGATGGAAGAGGTTTGTCCTTTTTTGATCTATTGTGCTGGTAATTAATGACTTTGTAAATCAAAATGTTCTCATGAAAAAAAACTACGACTTGCTCCACGCTGGAAGCGAGGCACTAATCTATTGTCTCAAAGCAATAACAAAGTTTTGGGATAATTCGCCGACGATCCAGAAAAGACCGAAGTACCCATTGTTGTACTTCGCGTTACCGCTTGTAACACTATTTTTGTGGACAGATTTTGTTCAAAACAGTGTTTACACCCAAGCCCACCGTTCCATTGCCACTGCTGAAACTTGTAACGAAGTTACTTTCCAGAACAATAGCCAGACTGCAGCTTTGAGCCTGCCGAAGTTTGATCCGAACCTGGGTACTTTGCGCAGTGTGGAAATCATGACTGAGTGTATGGTCATGGCCGATGTCGCTGAAAAAGAGGTAAAAGGGAACAATTATGCCCTGATGTTGAGTGTGGATTTGACGGCCCAATTGCCCAACCAAACGCAAAAAGTACATCAGTCCAGCGCCAAGTTCAATAAAACGGTGCGGGATGAAGGCATGCAGCAAAATGGCTTTTCTGAGACATTCAAAGACGCCAAACAAAGTACAGAGTTGATTACCACGAACCTGGATGCCTTTACTGGCAGCGGCAACCTGACGATACCATTGAGTGTGAGTGGCTTGATTAACTTCAAAGATGAAGTTTCAACCATTACTTCGAATCTGAAAGCTAAGATTTGCATCAAGTACAACTATGAATAAAGCTTGATGCTTTTTGTTTCTATTTCCAGTATTGAACACATCATAATCACGACATGAAAAAATTTTACACCTATCTCCAATTGGGGCTATGGTTGATCATTGCTTTGGCAATTCCCAATCTAGGGCTTGCCCAAACTTGCGATGTGACACCCATGAACATCTCTAAAATTGCCACCGATTGGACTACCAATTGCGCCAGAGTTGCGACCGATGCTTGTGATCCGACCAATGGGCCACTCTGCGACGGAAGCCCAAGCTCCAACTGGCTTTTACTCAATCCAAATGACTATTGCCTGCCCAAAGCACCTTGTAATGCCGTCGGTTTTTCCAAAGTGGAAGTGACCATGACCATGGAAGGTACCTGGAAGGTAAAAAACATTGGGAACCTCTCCCAGAATACATCAGTGGGCCTTTTGGGCTGTATCAAAGCCTGGATGTGTGATCTGCTTTTCGACCCACTCGAACCATCTGCATTTACCGGAATCATTACTTTGGCAGCTGGGGAAGAAAAATCAGGACTTTTACCTACCCGCACCAAGACCTCCCCATACCCAGGCGATTTAGACGCTCTTTTTGCCAAAAATTGCTCAGACAAAGTCTGCATTGAAGGCCTTGCCGATGGTTTCACAACTTTAACCATCAGCAACGGTAACCTACAAGCTGTAACTACTGTTTTCGCTTCGCTCAAAGCCTGCGTCAACTATAAGAAATTTGATTGGAGTGTTACCGGATCAGAAGCTGCTTGCGAAACAAGTTCTGACGGCAAGGTATTTGTCAGCTTTACTCCAGCTCCAGGTACCAGCGCGAGCGACTACGAAATTCGGGTCGGTAATGGTGGCACCTGGACGGTTGCTCAAACCGCAGTAAGTGGTGCAAATACCATTAGCGGCCTTCCTGCTGGCAGTTATACGGTTGCGGTGGTTTACAAGCCGCTAGCCAACACCGTTAAGCCTTCTGACAGCGAGTCTTGCGGCTATTGCAAAAGTTCAGTGACTATTGCTTCTGCTACGGCTACGATCTCTTGCGCTTCCACTCCTGATTGCCCAGGGGGCTCCGGTGATGGTACCGTGAGCGTAAGCGTAAGTGGCAACAGCCTGGGCACTGTGAAATATCTTTGGGGCAATGGTGCCACTACTTCTGGCATTACTGGGCTGACTCCTGGAAATTATTCAGTTACGGTTACCTATGGTCCAGATAACAAGTGTAGTAAGATCGAGACTTGCACCGTAGTGGCAGCACCTGGCGTAGATGCCGATGTCACCTTTACCAACGTCAAGTGTAAAGATGCTGCTGACGGAACCATTACTGTAGATCCTACGACGGGAACGGCCAACTTTATAATCTCGGTGACAGGCAAATCCAACCAAACTTCAAATGGAGTGGCAAGAACCTTCACCGGTTTTGGCCCTGGAACTTATACCGTTACGGTAACCGATAAGAATGGTTGCGTGTACACTGAAATGGTAACCATTACAGAGCCTCCCGCCATCACTGGTTCCATAACTCCCACTTCCGCAGCCTGTACTGGTGCCACCAATGGCTCGGCTACAGTGAGCGCGAGCGGCGGTACTGGCGCATTCACCTATAACTGGTCACGGGGAACTGTGGCGATGGGCGGCACTCAGGTTACAGGTCTTGCACCTGGATCCATCAGTGTAACCGTTACTGATGCCAACAATTGTAAAAAAGTGCTGACTAGCACCATTGGTACAGTAAGTGAAATATCGATCAATTGTACACCTACTCCAGAACAGTGTGTAGATCAGGACAATGGATCGGTGAGCGTTGCAGTATCCAATGCGTCGCCCAATTATGTGGCGAGCTGGATCAGTGGACCAACTCAATTCAGCCAGGTTAGCTCTGCTACCAGCCCGGTAGTGGTCAATAACCTGAAACCAGGCAATTATAAAATTAGCATCACGGATAACAATGGTTGTTATGCCGAATGCACCTTCACCATTAATGAAGGCCTGGATTTGCCTTGTAACATCTCTGGTACTACTTCAATTTGCCAGGGGGAAACGCAGAATGCGCACAGTGTGGAAAGTGTTTCCGGTGCTACTTATGCCTGGAGTTTGGAAGGCAATACCGCTGGTGCCTCTATTTCTGGAATTTCCACGAATAGCTCAGTTACCGTTTCCATTCCAGCCAATGCAACGGGGTCCTATACCATACGGATGACCATTTCTAAAAATGGCTGTACCGAAACCTGTACCAAAACCGTCAATATTAAGGAACTAGTCACTTGTACCATCAATGGCCCATCCTCTGTATGTGAAGGCAGTACCGCTACCTTCACCACCAGTGGAGTTACTGACCGCACCTGGTTGGTGAGTGGTGGTTTGTCATTTACGGGTCAGGGGACTACTTCAATAACGGTTACTATACCCAACGGAACTGTCTTGACTAATTTTACAGTAAGCCTTTCTGGTACAGCGAGTTCGAATAGTTGCCCCACCAACTGTAGCACCACAACAACCATCAACCAAAAACCGGAAATAAGCATTGAACCCATCAGCCCGGTTTGTAACCTGGGTACTCAGCAAGGGGCGATTCAGGCCACTGCTTCGGGCACGGCACCCTTTGTGTACCGCTTGTACAAACACAGCCCAAGTCGTACTTTGCTTAGTACCTCTGCTTCCACGCCAAATGCAACGTACAACTTTACGAATTTGGGACCGGGTACTTACGACGTGGAGGTTACCGATGCCAACAACTGCACCTCCGATCCAAGTGCAACCATCATTTTGGTAAAGCCAGTTGCATTTGAACCAGCACTGGATTGTGAATCAAGAAGTGGTGAGAACATTGACATTATCCTGAATATCACCAATGGCACCGGACCTTTCACTTATTCTCTGGACAACAACAGCTTTAGTGCGGTTCCTGCCAATGGCATCATTTCCATTCCATTTGCTGATGGTTCCAATCAAACCATTTACCTTAAAGATGCAAATGATTGCCCTGCAATCAGTGAGACCATTCTATTGCAATGCTGCAAACTGGAGGGGGTATGCAAATTGACTAAACCTTCTCCATTGACAGGTTGTGATTACAGCGTTGTGCCAGCGGCAAAAACCAACCCTGCCGATGTCTTCAGCAACATTGCCTTTTGTGAAGAAGCAAAAATCAAGGTGATTACCACTGATGGCGGTTCCTTGTGTGGTGATGGTTTAACCCGGACTTACACTTACATCCTTTACGATGATTTGAATGACAACGACAAGTTTGACGAGGATGACGAGCCTTTCATCGAGGGTACCTGTGCCGAAACCTACGTGGTCAAATCACCCGCGCTCTCTTGTAACGCACCAACCGATTTTGCAATTAAAGAGACTTGTACGACTCAGAACATTGCCAACCTGTTCAGCACCTGGAAAAATAGCTTTACGTACACAGGTGGTTGTTCTCCCATGGTACGTTATCTGGTGAGCATCAATGATGGACCTGAAGTAGAATATCAGAGCATTGCCAATATTACTGCACCTACCTTTTGCGGTGGAAAAGTCAAGATCAAAATTTTGGTCAAGGACGCTTGTACTGCTGAAAAGATGTGCATGTCTACCTTCACTGTACCTACCCGCCCAGATTTGGTAGCAGAAGGTCCAGAGAATGTAACCAAGCCAACCTGTGCATCGACAACTGACTTCGCTAGCTGGAAAGCGGCCTTCAAATACAGCAGTGGCGGTTGCAACTACAAGATCAAATACGAAGTATCGATCAACGGTGGCAACCTGACCACGGTAACCAACCTGAACGACGTGTTAGCACCAAGCTCCTGCGGAGGTTCAGTTCGCATCAAAATGACGGTGACCGACGATTGTGACCAAACGGTGGTGAAGGACGCTACTTATACTGTACCTACCCGCCCAACGCTGGTAGCAGCAGGTCCAGAGGATGTTACCAAGCCAACCTGTGCATCGACAACTGACTTTGCTACCTGGAAAGCAGCTTTCCAATACACTAGCGGCGGTTGCGACTACAAGATCAAATACGAAGTATCGATCAACGGTGGCAACCTGACCACGGTAACCAACCTGAACGACGTGTTAGCACCAAGCTCCTGCGGAGGTTCAGTTCGCATCAAAATGACGGTGACCGACGATTGTGACCAAACGGTGGTGAAAGATGCTACTTATACTGTACCTACCCGCCCAACGCTGGTAGCAGCAGGTCCAGAGGATGTTACCAAGCCAACCTGTGCATCGACAACTGACTTCGCTAGCTGGAAAGCGGCCTTCAAATACAGCAGTGGCGGTTGCAACTACAAGATCAAATACGAAGTATCGATCAACGGTGGCAACCTGACCACGGTAACCAACCTAAACGACGTGTTAGCACCAAGCTCCTGCGGAGGTTCAGTTCGCATCAAAATGACGGTGACCGACGATTGTGACCAAACGGTGGTGAAGGACGCTACTTATACTGTACCTACCCGCCCAACGCTGGTAGCAGCAGGTCCAGAGGATGTTACCAAGCCAACCTGTGCATCGACAACTGACTTCGCTAGCTGGAAAGCGGCCTTCCAATACACGAGCGGCGGTTGCGACTACAAGATCAAATATGAAGTATCGATCAACGGTGGCAACCTGACCACGGTAACCAACCTGAACGACGTGTTAGCACCAAGCTCCTGCGGCGGTTCGGTACGCATCAAAATGACGGTGACCGACGATTGTGACCAAACGGTGGTGAAAGATGCTACTTATACTGTACCTACCCGCCCAACGCTGGTAGCAGCAGGTCCAGAGGATGTTACCAAGCCAACCTGTGCATCGACAACTGACTTTGCTACCTGGAAAGCAGCTTTCCAATACACTAGCGGCGGTTGCAACTACAAGATCAAATACGAAGTATCGATCAACGGCGCCGCCCTGACCACGGTTGCCAACCTGAGCAGCGTAGTAGCGCCAAGCTCCTGCGGTGGTTCGGTACGCATCAAAATGACGGTGACCGACGATTGTGACCAAACGGTGGTGAAAGATGCGACTTATACGGTGCCCATCCGCCCAACCTTAGTAGCGGCAGGCCCGGATAATGTAACGAAAGAAGCATGTGCCTCTACCAGCGACTTTGCTACCTGGAAAGCAGCCTTCCAATACACTAGCGGCGGTTGCAACTACAAGATCAAATACGAAGTATCCATCAACGGTGCTGCTCTGACTACGGTTGCCAACCTGAGCAGCGTAGTAGCGCCTAGCTCCTGCGGCGGTTCGGTTCGTATCAAAATGACGGTGACCGACGATTGTGACCAAACGGTGGTGAAAGACGCTACTTATACAGTGCTTACTCGTCCTGATCTGGTGATCAATCTTCCTGCTGATAAAACCGTAAGATGTCTACTTCAAGGTGGTATCGATACAGAATTCGCAGCTTGGATCGCCCAATTTAAGACCAGTGGTGGCTGTGGTGCTACGGTAAAATATTATGTGAATGATCAGGAAGTGGCCAGCTTAAACGGTGTGGATGCACCAAGTGAGTGTGGTGGCAAAGTGACCATCAAAATTGTCATGACTGACATTTGTGATCAAACCTTGACCAAGACTGCTTATTTCAAGGCCATTCCAAAACCAGTTGGTTTACCGATTGAAAAGAACATTTACTCTTGTATTGCGGTCAATGTAGATTTGCAATTGCAGGTGAAATGTGACGTACAAAGTACCTTTAAATGGTATAGCGTAGCATCTGTTGGTTCAAGTGTACCTTACAATCATCCGCAAATTGATGGTGAAACCTACAGCCCCGTTGGGACAAGTACGGTCATCAATGACCTGCTTACCAACTTGAGTACTACCACCCAAACCATCATCTACCGGGTTGTTCCAACGAGCACCGAAGATTGTGAAGGGGATCCATACTACGTAACTGTCAACATCCGACCAAAGGCAGACATCCAGTGTTTGGCCTGTTTGACCGAGGTATGGGTTACTTTGGACAAAAACTGTCGCTTGTTGATCACACCAGATTTGGTGATTGATGGCTTTGAACAATGTCCAAACCGGGAGTTGCTTCGCGATGCCTTGGAAGTCCTTATCGAAGATGGCAACAACGACAACTACGTTGATTGTGCAGGAACGCACAAATACCTCGTTCGCCTCAAGCCGGAATACGAAGCTTGTTTTGACTATGCGCCATGTTGGGGAACCATCGTTGCTGAGGATAAAACCGGACCAATCCTGGAATGTGCCAACTTTTTTGACAAACCACTGGATTGTTACGATGTAAACTACGTACTCAACAACCGCTTGACCATTGGCAATGTAGGCACTACGAGCTCACCTCGTCCATCCGCCAGCAGCAGCCAGGTCATCAATAACGCGGAGGGGATTGCTGACGATGAATCTGCTTGTGGTTTGAAGCCAGCAAGTTTGGTTTCCGACAACATCAAGAATCTGGGCTACCCATTCTTCCGTGACAATTGCCGCGACTGTGGTTGCCGCACTACCTTGAAATGGAGCGATCGCGTTGAATACTATTCTTGCGAACAAATGGAAAAGAATGGCGGCATTTATGCACGCATTTTCCGCCAATGGGTGGCCACTGATTGCAATGGCATGACTGCGGATACGGTTCAAGTAATTGATTTCAAACGGCCCAAAATTGCTGATTTTACCTTCGAAGGAGATGGTGAGGGTAAATACGATCGGGTTGTGGAATACAATGCTTGTGCTCCAGACAAGAGCCTGATTAAGAAGGAAGATGTAACTCCATTTGTGTGTAGCTACTTCAACAATCCTCCTGGCAACCCACGTTGTTTGTACATCGATCAGGTGGAATGCAACTATTCCGTACAAATCAAGGATACCGAATTCCCCATCTGCAATGGCAAGGGCCTTAAGATTGATCGGGAAATGTACATCTTTGACTGGTGTGCTGGTGGTATTGTGGATACCCTCCATGTCCTGATTAAAATTGGTGACTTTGAAGCTCCTACCTATGATTATGCGCATGGTGCGTCCTTCGATATCTCGACTGGCCCGATGGATTGTACTGCAGCCATACCTGTAACGGTGGCTGGAATCAAATCTGCTTTTGGGGTAAGCATCAAAGACAATTGTGCCCTGGGGAATGTCAGTGTGAGTGTGTATACCAAAGACCGCTATGTCAAAGGCATCCTTGTTTACGAAGGTCCTGATTATCCTTTCTGCCAACCCGAACCCGAAGCGCGTAAAGCGGAGCTGCGTGGTGAACATGAAGACTTTGGGTATTGCAACAAGGAAGACATCTGCTGGGAAAAAGTAGAATATCCGGTAATGAACGGTATGATGATCGGTCTGCCAGTAGGTAAACACCTGATGGTGATCGATGCTTTTGATGGTTGTTACAATGCCTCTACAGCTTGTTTTGTCTTTGAAGTGAAGGACAAGATCGCACCAATCATGAAGTGTGACGATGACCTGCATGTGACCTTGAGCAATGCCAATGGCTACACCAATGGTTATGCTCAGGTAAGCGCAACAGACATCGATGAAGGCTCTTGGGACAATTGCAAACTGGACTGGATTGCGGTTCGCCGAAATGTACCGGATGCTTGTGCAGCTAGCTTCATTGCCAAAGGTTACGACACGAACGGCAACGGCAAACTGGATGCATTACCTGCGGATGGCGATGTAAGCAAAGCAGATGGTTTTGACCGGAATGGCGATGGCGACATTGCTGACTTTGGCGAAACCTTCATTCTGAAAGGCGGCAAATTGATGACACCACTGTTGGACTTTGTAGAGTTCTTCTGCTGCGATTTGAGCGAAAGAGTGACTGTTGAATTGTGGGGAGGTGACATCTACGGCAATACGAACTACTGCTGGATGGACCTGCTGATCGAAGACAAGGTGGCACCAACTTGTTTGGCCCCATGGGATGTGACGATCTACTGCGATGACAAAAACATTGCTTCTATCGATGACAAGTTTGCTTCAGCGAAAATCTTTGGCGATGTGACCATCCCAACGGGCAACGATTGTGCTGCACTGGATACGACCTATACCACCGAGAAAAAATTGAAGTGTGGCGCAGGGTACATCGATCGGATCTGGACTTTGACCAAACAAACGGCGAAAGGCCCAATCAGCGTGACTTGCAAGCAACGCATCCACATTCTACCTGTCCACGAATACAACATTTGTTTCCCTAAAGATGTATCGACGGATTGCAAAACGCCAATCATCGACACGGTAATCACCGACGAACTGGGCTGCGATATCCTGGCGGTGAATGTCCATGACAAGCGCTACGATGCCTCGGATGATGAATGCTACAAGATTTTCCGGACTTATTCGGTGATCAACTGGTGTACTTACGATGATCGTTGTGGTGACCCATTGGAACAAACCAATGTCTCGGTCATCGATCGGGCGGTGTTTGGCAACTATGGCAAGGCACCAATCTATGTGTTGGTTCGTGACCGCAAAGGCAATAAGAGAGATGGCATCGAAGAGTTCTGGGTTTCCAAGGACTTGGTTGCTGGTAACGCAGACGATATTGACTTTACCGAGGAGGTTCCCTACTGCGAAGTAGCGGGCGAGTTCTACCACAGCTTCATCTATACCCAAATCATCAAGGTGTACGATGACACTCGTCCAGTGGTAAGTGGAGTGAGAGACACCTTCTGCACGAGCCCAACGGCCTGCACAGCGAACATCACCAAGGTGGTGACGATCAAAGACAACTGTACCGATAAAGTAGAATTGGAACGTCAACAACTGATGATTGCGCCCTTCCAGACGCTCGATGCTGGCAAGATGATCACTTACAGCACCCCTCGTTGGAGTACCAAAGATCTGGGTAATGGCCAATACGAAATTACCGTAAGCAACCTTCCTGAAGGTACCCACGACTTGATCGTGGTGGGCCGCGACGAATGTGGTAATCTAAGTGTAGCAACCCGGATCCCATTTGTGGTGAAGGATTGCAAGGCACCAGCCCCAATTTGCATCAACGGCCTGAGTGTCGACCTGATGCCTGATGGCAATGGTGGTGGCATGATGACGGTTTGGGCAACGGACTTTGTTGCATCCAAGATTTACGACTGCAATGGTCAGGGACCAGAGACGAAGGATGGCTTGAAGCTGATCACGAAATACTCTGTGAACCGGGTGAAAGAACCCGTGAATCCAAACCAAACGAGCATCAGTGTAAACTGTGCAGATTTGGAATTGGGCTTCATTCTGGTTGAACTCCACGCCTGGGATGAAGCTGGTAATCACGATTTCTGTGTAACCTTTGTAGAGGTACAAGACAACCGCAAAGTTTGTCCTGATCCAAGCAACGTTGTGACTGGCGAGATCAGCGGTTTGGTGGCTACTGATGAAGCAGAACCCGTTTCTGGGGTGAAAATTGATGTCAGTGGCGGTGCGCAGCTGAACCAGAATACTGCAAGCAATGGCTTGTTTAATTTTGGAAAATTGCCCGCAGGCAGTGACTTTACCTTAGCAGCTCAACTCGACAAGGATCATCTCAACGGGGTATCAACATTTGACTTGGTACAATTGCAAAAACACATTCTTGGTGTACAAACGATCAACAATCCATACCGTTTGATCGCCGCAGATGTGAACAATTCCAAGTCTATTTCTACCCTCGACATGATCCAGATGCGTAAGCTGATCCTCAATATCGACGAGCGATTCAGCAATGTACCCAGCTGGCGTTTTGTGGATGCCGCCTACAAATTCCCTGATCCAAACAATCCTTGGGTTGAAGCTTTCCCAGAGGTGGTGAACGTCAATGACCTGGCTGGTAAAGTTCAGGCCAATTTCATCGCCATCAAAATGGGAGATGTCAATGGCAATGCCCAGGTGAGCAGTACCGCAAGTGCCGAGGTACGTAGTGCCAAAGCCCTGCAATTGCAAACGGAAGAACAGGACCTTAAAGCCGGACAACGTTACGCTGTAAGCATCCGCGCTAAAGACCTGGCGAGTGTACAAGGATTCCAATTTACACTACAAGTTGATCCAAGCATGGCTCAGCTTGAGCAAATCGAATACAATGGTGTAATGAAGGCCGACCATTTTGGTTATTTCCCTCGTTCAGGCCAAATTACATCGTCATACGTAGGGGCACCGCTTGCAGGTGCCCCTCTTTCCAGCACAACTGCGGAGTCAATACTGTTTACCCTACACTTGAAAGCTGAGTCTAACTTACCTTTAAGTAAAGTGTTGAAAATCAACAGCCAGCTGACGCCAAAAGAAGCGTATGACAAAGACGATGAACTGATGGATGTACAATTGGAGCTAAAAGGGGCAACCCCGAGTGATCTGGCGGCATTGTACCAAAATACGCCCAACCCATTCGTGGAAGAAACCGCCATTGGTTTTTACTTGCCCGTGGCTAGTGCAGCTACTTTGACTGTGCGCGATGTGAAAGGTGCTTTGTTGTATCGCCTGGAAGGCAACTATGCCAAAGGTGATAACCAGGTTACCCTCAAACACGAGCAACTGCGTAGCAGCGGAGTATTGTACTACACGTTGGAAACTGCAGATTTTACTGCAACCAAGAAGATGATCTTGTTAAATAAGTGATATTGATGTTTTGTTAGGGTAAAAAGCCCCGGAGCGTCTTGATCGATGCTCTGGGGCTTTCTTTTTTATGCCATGGAGAACAAGGTTAGCGTCTCTTTTTGAATCCCAAAACCGACAACAATCCTCTTGTCAACTCCCGGGTCAAAGTCCCCGCAATTTGCTTGGTAGTTGGGCTCCTCAAAATGTCTTCTACAAAACTGCGTTCCCCACGCTTGGTACGGCTAGACTCTTTTGTGGCTTTTTCCAGTTCTTCCCGGCGGGCTTCCTGGACTTCCACTTCACGTACCGCATCCATTTTGCGCTGCAAAATTTCTGCTGCACTCTCACGGTCAACCACCTCGTCGTACTTCGCCACCAGTGAAGAACGCATCACGATGCGATCAACCTCACCATCCGTCAGCACATCCATTCGCGATTGTGGTGCCCGCATGAGGGTGTAGGCTAGGGGAGTGGGGATACCTTTGTCGTTCAGCACAGTAACCAAGGCCTCCCCGGTACCCAATTGTGTGAGTACTTCGTCCACCTGGTAATATTCGCTGATTGGGAAGTTTTCGGCAGCCAGCTTGATGGCCTTCCGGTCTTTGGCGGTAAAAGCCCGCAAAGAGTGTTGAATTTTCATCCCCAACTGGCTCAACACGATATCCGGTACGTCGATTGGGTTTTGGGTAATGAAAAACACCCCAACTCCTTTAGAACGAATCAACTTGATGATCACTTCGATTTGATCCAACAAAGCATCAGGAGCCTCGTTGAATACCAGGTGTGCCTCGTCGATGAAGATCACCAACTCAGGTTTTTCAGGGTCACCTTTTTCAGGAAAAGTGCTGTAAATTTCTGCCAACAATTGGATCATGAAGGTGGAAAACAACTTGGGGCGATCCTGGATATCCGTCAAACGTACAATGTTGACCGCGCCATGGCCATTGGCATCTTTGCGGCAAAGGTCGTCGACTTCAAAGGAAGGCTCACCAAAAAACACATCGGCTTTTTGTTGCTCCAGTTCTACTACCTTGCGCAGGATATTACCAGCCGAAACGGTATTCATGGTGCCGTAACGCTCCTCAATTTCGGCTTTGCCCTCCCCGGTAATCCACTGGATAACCTTGCGCAGGTCTTCCAGGTCGAGTAGGGGAATATTCTTGTCATCACAATATTGAAAAATCACCGACAGGATGCCCGACTGTGCGTCCGACATTTCCATCAGACGCGAAAACAGCACGGGGCCGAACTCTGTAACTGTAGCCCGCAAACGAGCGCCTTTTTCCCTGGAGAGGGTAAAAAATTCAACCGGGTTGCCCTCTGTTTTAAAGGGGATACCGATTTTTTTATGCCGCTCTTCAATTTTCGGATTCACTTCACCGGGCATGGCAATACCACTGAGGTCGCCCTTGATGTCCATCAACAGCACTGGAACCCCATTTTCAGAAAGCTGCTCGGCCAATACCTGCAAGCTTTTGGTTTTACCCGTACCCGTTGCCCCACTGATTAAGCCGTGGCGGTTGAACATGCGCAAAGGAGCACTGATGGTCAGGCCAGGAATGGATTCCCCATCCAACACTGCTCCACCCAATGCAATCGAAGCCCCTTTAAAGGTATAGCCCTGGGTAACTTCCTCGATGAACTTTTCTTTTTTAGACATAGACCTGTTATTCTTTATTCCACTTATTCACCCGCAAATCAAACTTTTTTTTGCTAAACGGCCAAAAGTCACGGTTGAATTTACTTTCCAGTTCGCGTTCCAATTCACGAGTCATGAGTTTTGGGAAAAAATTGATGCCGGTTTGTTTCTCCACCTCGTCAATGCTGACAGCATATTTGAACAAGGGATCATAACTCACTTCATTGGGAACGATAAAAGCGATCGCTTTTTGATCTGGCTCGGATAAATCTAGCAAAACTTTATAAAATGCACTAGGAACTGTTACTTCATTATTGCCAATTGTGCCTTTTCCTCCATCTTTCAGGATTGGCCCGGTGACCACGTAGAGCTTTTTGAACTTGATGGCCCAATCACGGGTCAATTCTTCCAATTCTTTCCAGATGCCCTTGTTGAAATCGCGGGCTTGTGGGCTGATGTTGCTGAGGTAAAAGGTTTCGGTAATCGCAGTGGTGTTGAAAGCCATATCTGCCGCTGGAACCAGATGGCCCCGGTCATAGCCAGAGCCACGATAATCGCTTAATGTGGCTGAACCGCTGCGCACTTTGGGATCAGCTTCGAAAAGATCAGGACGATCTTGCCATTCCATTTGCAGGCGCTCGCGGGTAAGCACGTAGGCGACCCACTCGGCTTGTTCGTGGCGTTCGTTGTAGGAGAGGGTGTAATATTTGTGCTCTACAATGGCTCCAGTGCTGGATGTTGGTAGGTAAAATTCCTGGTCGTCAACCTCGTCAACTGGAGTGACCACTTCTTCAATTTTGGTCTCATCAGTAGGCAATGTAGCAGGAGATTTGGAGAACCAATTGTAAACAGCAATGAGTCCGGTAATGACGGCCGCAAAAAGTCCAACGCGGGCTGCCGTGTTACCTTTTGAGCCTTGAGGTGTGTGATTTCTTCTGAATTTGGCCATAAGAGCAAATAGCTTGTTTTGAATTGTAGGCTGTTCTAGATTTTAAAACAAAGTTGAAAAATTATTTTGACAATCAAAAAAAAAGTCTATTTTTGGATAAAAGAAAAAAATCATGATACCCGATTGATCATGCAACACCTCGGCATTACTGGCGGCATTGGCAGCGGCAAAACCACTGTATGTAAAATCTTTGAAACCCTTGGTATTCCCATTTATTATGCAGATGATCGGGCCAAATACCTGATGAGCCATGACCCTGATTTGATTGCGGGTATCATTGACTTGTTCGGCCCAGAAGCCTATCTGGAGCCACATGTACTCAATCGTGCTCACATCGCTCAGGTAGCCTTTAACGACAAGGACAAACTCTCTCAACTCAATGCCTTGGTTCATCCTGCGGTTGGCCGAGATGGGCTGGAGTGGCAGGCTGCCCAACACGATGTGCCTTACACACTTAAGGAAGCCGCCCTGCTTTATGAAAGTGGCTCCTACCGCAGTTTGGACAAAATCATCGTAGTTACTGCCCCACTTGAATTGCGCATTGAACGGGTGATGATGCGCGACGGTGCCAAGCGAGAGGATATCGAAGCCCGCATCTCCAAACAAATGCCTGAGTCAGAAAAAGTCATTATGGCCGATTTCGTGATTTACAATGATGGGGAGCAGGCGCTGATTCCTCAGGTGATGAGTATTCACCGACAATTATCTGCCTAATTCGTTTTTTTGTCTTTACTTTATTTGGTGTTTTTTATTTTTTCTCAAATAAAATGGTAAACTTCGCTACGAAAGAGATTTTTCTTTCACTAAGTTCAGCACAGGCGCAAGTTTATGTTTCGTCTTCGTTTTTCACTCTGCTCAATCATTTTGCTGTTTTTCATTACTGGAAAAGAGCTTAGGTATGGATTGTACGCTGATCCATCCCCCGCCAAGTCTCCCTCCGAAGAACTTGCCACCTTCCAGGTAGAACCCGGATTCAAAGTACAACTGGTCGCCGCAGAACCCCTGGTGCAAGAACCTGTCGCCCTGAGTTTTGATGAAGATGGCCGATTGTGGGTAGTCGAAATGCGCGGCTTTATGCCCGATATTGACGGCAAGGGTGAAACCTTACCTTCCGGCCGCATTTCTATTTTGGAAGACACCAATGGTGATGGAACGATGGACAAAAGTACCCTCTATCTCGACAGTCTGGTAATGCCCCGGTCTTTGGGCTTGATCAAAGGAGGTGCTCTGGTTGCGCACAGTAAAGCCCTTTGGCTCACCCAGGATTTGGATGGGGATTTACGCGCCGATTCCCAAATTTTGCTGGATTCCACTTATGCCAAAAATGGCTTGCCCGAGCATTCGGATAATGGACTTCTGATCAATACGGATAATTGGTACTACAACGTCAAATCCCGCCTGCGCTATCGACTAATTAATGGCGCCTGGAAACGCGACAGCACCGAATTCAGAGGCCAATGGGGGCTGAGCCACGATGATCAGGGGCGTTTGTTTTACAATTACAACTGGTCACAATTGCATGCCGATCTGGTGCCTGCCAATAGTCTTACCCGCAATCCCCACCACCGTCATTCCTCGGGCATCGATCATGGTTTGACCATCGACCGCAAAGTGTTTCCCATTCGCTCAACTCCGGCCGTCAATCGTGGCTATATTCCGGGAACCTTGAGTAAAAAAGGGCGTTTGTTGGAGTTTACGGCTGCTTGTTCTCCCTTGGTACTGCGGTCTACAGTATTACCCGAGGAATATTACGGCAATGTGCTGGTTTGTGAGCCCGCCGGGAATTTGATCAAAAGAAATATAGTCCGGGAAAACGGAGCCTTGCTGAATGCCTATGACCCTAACCCTGGTAAAGAGTTTTTTGCCTCCAGCGATGAACGTTGCCGCCCGGTTAATTTGACCACTGGCCCCGATGGAGCGATTTATGTGGCGGACATGTACCGGGGACTGATCCAGCATGGAGCTTACGTCACGCCATATTTAAGGGAACAAACCCTCAAACGAAATTTGGTTTTGCCCATTCATATGGGGCGTATTTGGCGGATTGTTCCGAACAACTGGACCCCCAAAAAGGCCGAAAAAATGAGCGCTTTGAGCACTTCCGCTTTAGTAGCTCAATTGTCACACCCTAATGGCTGGCAGCGTGATATGGCTCAACGTTTGTTGGTGGAAAAAGCGGATCTGGCCGCATTGCCTTTGCTGGAGACGCTGATCCAACAATCTAGCTTCAACCTGGCTCGCTTCCACGCCTTGTGGACTCTGGAAGGACTAGGACAACTTAAGCCTACTCAACTTCTGGCCTTACTCGATGATCCTCAATATTTTATAAAAACTACGGCCTTGCAATTGTTGGAAAAATCTATCCACCAGGCTCCACAGTTGCAGGAAAAACTGGATCAAAAGGTCCTTGAATTGGCCAAAGGGGCGAAGGTAAAGGTGGCTTTACAATGCGCTTTGAGTGCCCATATGCTGAGCTCCGCAGACAATCTAAAGGTAAACGAAATCATCATTGATCAATTTGTAGACCTGCCCTTGCTGCGCGATGCTGTAATGAGTAGTCTGCGGGATTTAGAGTTGATTTTTTTGCAAAAACTTTGGCAAAACCCCGCTTGGCAAAATCCGGAACAAAACCGGGAAATATTTTTGGAAATGTTGACTGCGGCCATTGCGGCAAAAAAAGACCCCACTGAACTCATGCAATTGCTGAATTTGTTGCACAATCAAGGGAAGCCTATTGCAAAAAAAGAACAAGTCGTACTGAATGCTTTGGCTATTGCTGCACTCAATTTTAAAGGGGCAAAACCCATTGCATTGCCCGCTCAGGCCGATTTGTTGAAAAGAACCGACCTACCCCTGGAGCCAAACGCTGCGGCAAATCTCAAAAACATGTTCAGTTGGCCTGGCTTTAAGCCTGAATTAACCCTTAATGTGCAAAACGCCTTGGACGAAAAAGCCAGCAAACAATTTGCCCTTGGCAGACAAAAATACCTGGCCACCTGCGCAGGCTGCCATGGAACCAATGGCCAGGGATTGGATCGTTTTGGGCCACCCATGGCGGGGTCTGAATGGGTGTTGGGGGATGAAAAGAGATTGTCCCTGATCATCTTGCACGGCCTGGAAGGCCCCATTGTGGTGCAAGGCAAAAAATACGGAGCCCCCGAAATTTTGCCGGTCATGCCAGCCCATTCGGTAATGGACGATGCGGATATCGCGGCAATATTGACTTACATCCGCAATGAATGGGGCAACGAGGCCAAACCCGTTACCCCAGGTACCGTAGGCAGTACCCGGCACACTTCCCAAGGGCGGGTGATGCCCTGGACTGTAAATGACCTGGACAAATACGTCAAAGCCAAATGGCCAATTGTAAAAACACCTAAGGGTCAAAAATAAGTGCCATGAAAAAACACCTTCAATCCATTCATAATCAGACTGCCCAGCGCAGTGGCCTTCAACGTCGAGAGTTTTTACACACTTCCGCTTTGGGCTTGCTGGCCTTTGCACAACCCTTATCCTATTTATCTGCCATGACCAAGGAATCAGCCATGGGCGTCATCGTCCATTCATATTCCATTCGCTGGAATGCCAAAACCGAAAGTAAAAACTATCCGGCTTTTACCGATGCCATTCAACTTTTGGAACATTGCTACGAACTGGGTGCTGGTGGAATCCAGGTTACCTTGAACAATTGGACCAGCGATTTTGCCAGAAAAGTCCGGGATCGGCGTGAGAAATTGGGGCTTTACCTTGAGGGTAGCATTGGACTCCCCAAAACGGCAGAGGATGTGGCAACTTTTGAAAAAGAAGTACTGGCCGCCAAAGAAGCAGGTGCACAGGTGTTGCGTACGGTTTGCCTGAATGGCCGCAGGTATGAAACCTTCAACAGTCCGGAAGCATTTGCGGCTTTCAAAAAACAATCCATCCAGTCGCTGCAATGGGCTGAACCTATTGTCAAAAAACACCGAATCAAACTAGCGGTGGAAAACCACAAGGACTGGAAAGCTGCTGAATTGCTGGAAATCCTCAAAGACCTTGCTAGCCCCTGGGTCGGGATAACCCTCGATTTTGGCAACAACATTTCCTTGTTGGAAGACCCCATGGAAGTGATAAAAGCGCTGGCACCTTATGCTTTTTCGACCCACGTCAAGGATGTTGGCTTGGCGGAATATGAGCAGGGTTTTTTGATGTCAGAGGTGCCTTTGGGCACTGGGATCATCGATTTGCGCGCAGCGTTAGACTTGTGCAAAAAAATGAATCCAGCCATCAATTTTAACCTGGAGATGATCACGCGCGATCCGCTGCAAATTCCCTGTTTCAGTGATGCTTACTGGGCTACTTTTGCTCAAACTCCAGCTACTGATTTAGCCAAAACCATTCAACTGGTGCGGGCGAAAAAATACCCGGGGACTTTGCCGGGGGTGAAAAACCTGGATTTTGAACAAAAGCTGGCTTTTGAGGAAAAAAACGTGCTGGATTGTTTGAGCTACAGCAAGAATAAATTAGGTTTAGGCTAACTCTTAGGTGATTCCTCAGGTTCCTTCGGTTTCTTAGGTGGTAAAAAAATAATCTTAACCACCTAAGAAACCGAAGGAACCTGAGGAATCACCTAAGTTAGTTGGATAATATGTTCAATTTCGCAGCAAAAGACATGGATCAAGGACTACAATCATTACCTGGTATCAAGTTATTTGACCTGAGTGGTAAAACCGCCATCGTTACCGGAGGTTCCAAAGGGCTAGGGCTGGCTATGGCCGCGGCACTGGCTTCGGCGGGGGCCAATATCATGCTCGTCAATCGCAAGGAAGATGAAGGCTTGCAAGCTGTTGCCGAACTCGCCCAAGCTTTTCCGGTTCAAGTCATTGCTTTCGCTGCTGATGTAAGCAACCAGGCCCACACCGAAGCCATGGCCCAAAAAGCCATTGATACATTTGGCCGCATCGATATTCTGATCAACAGTGCGGGCATCAACATCCGGGGCGCCATCGATGAACTGAGCTTGGAAGACTTCAATCAGGTGATGAATGTGAATGTCACAGGTACCTGGTTGTGCTCTAAGGCTGTGATCCCGCACATGAAAAAAGCGGGCAAGGGCAGCATCATCAATCTGGCCAGCACCCTTGGCCTGGTTGGTTTAGCCAATCGTACACCCTACACCTCAAGTAAGGGGGCAGTAGTACAAATGACGCGTGCACTGGGCCTGGAAATGGCGCCCTACAACATCAATGTCAACGCCATTTGCCCCGGGCCATTTTTAACTGAAATGAACTTGCCAATTGCGGATACTGAGGAGGGTAAAAAGTTTGTGGTAGGGGCTACAGCACTGGGCCGTTGGGCCGAGTTGAAAGAAATCCAGGGTGCAGCGATTTTTTTGGCCAGCGATGCTGCCAGTTATATGGTCGGGAGTATGGTGACGGTGGATGGGGGCTGGACCGCACGATAGGAATTTTGAGCTTTTAATCGATACGCAAGATGAGGCGCAATATTCCTTAGGTGTTTCTTTAGTGCCTTGGGATTCTTAGGTGGTGAAAAGAAAAAACTATTTTACCACCTAAGAATCCCAAGGCACTAAAGAAACACCTAAGTTTATAACTACCACCCCAACACCACCATTACCGCATGGTGATCTGAAGCAAACCTTCCACCCCAGGTGTTGCTCAAGGTAGCATGTTTGAGTACTTTGAACTTGCCAGGGTTTTTGGTGAAAATGTAATCAATCTGCCGACCCTCTTGCTCTTTGGCTTCAAACCCATTGAAAGTACTGTACGGGCCAAAATGAGGGCTCAGTGATATTTTTTCGGTATCGGTTAGCCTATCTGGATTGCTTGAGTCTACCAACACCTTGATTGGCTCATCATCAGGTGTGGCGTTGAAATCGCCAGTGATGATAGCTGGCGTATTTCCGGCAATTTCTTTTACTTTTTGCAGCAGCAATTTGGAGCTTTCCCGCCGGGCAATTTTACCAATATGATCATAATGGGTATTGAAGACGAAAAACACTTTTTTGCTCTTTTTGTCTTTGAATTTTGCCCAGGTGACAATCCGATTCAGGTTGGCATCCCATCCCTTGCTGGGTAAGTCGGGAGATTCGCTCAGCCAAAATGTAGCACTACTGAGCACTTCAAATTTATCTTTGCGGTACAAGATTGGGGAGAATTCCCCGCCCTCTTTGCCATCATCACGACCTACTCCGAGGTAGGTATATTGTGGTTGAGCGTTGACTACATCCCTGATTTGACCAACTAAGGCTTCCTGCATGCCACAAATATCCACCTCGTAAAAAGGCAACATGCTGGCCAAATTTTCTTTGCGCTTTGACCACTGGTTTTCTCCATCCTGAGTGGTGTTGTAACGAATATTAAAGGTCATGACCTGCAAAGTTTGAGCAGGCAAAAGGCCACTGAGGCATAAACAAAATACCAAAACAAACTGGCATTTGTATTTATGCGTAATTTCTTGGATCATGTCGGTTTTTTTAAGTTAATTCGCCTGCAAGATAAAATACGATTCCCATGAGACAAGGTACTCTACACTTTTTCATTTTCTTTGGCCTAATACTATGCATCGCCAGTCATTCCCAGGCACAACATTCTGTAGCCAGAAAATGGAATGAAGCAACCTTGCTAGCCATTCGAAACGACTTTGCCCGACCTACGGTTCACGCCCGCAATCTTTTCCACACTTCAGTGGCGATGTACGATGCCTGGGCCGCCTACGATCCTTCGGTTCAAACCTTCTTTTTGGGTAAAAAACTGGGCACGTATACTTGCCCTTTTAATGGAGTTCCAACTCCCTTGAACATCCAGACTGCAAGAGAAGAAGCCATCAGTTATGCCATGTATCGCCTGCTGAATCACCGCTTTAAAACTTCACCTGGGGCAGCCAAAAGTTTGCCTTACATCGATAGTTTGTTTGTTGCCTTAGGCTATGATGGCAGCTTCACCTCCACCAATTACAGCACGGGTACTGCCGCCGCACTGGGTAATTACATTGCAGAGCAACTCATTGCTTTTGGCCTGCAGGATGGCTCCAATGAGCGCAATAGTTACGGCAATACTTTTTATAAACCGGTAAATTCACCTTTGGTAACCAAGCTATTGGGTAACAACATGGAAAACCCCAACCGCTGGCAACCCCTTTCCCTGGATGTATTTATCGATCAGTCGGGGAATGTTATCCCCATCAATACACCCCTGTTTTTGTCTCCGGAATGGGGGCGAGTCGTACCTTTTTCCTTAAAGAGTCAGGATTTAAAAATTTTCACCCGAGACAACAACCAATATTGGGTGTACCACGATCCTGGAACTCCACCCCAATTGAGTCCGGACGGAACAGGTACCAGTGATGCCTTTAAATGGAACTTTGATTTGGTTTCTTGTTGGTCAGCCCATCTAGACCCCACCGATGGGGTGCTTTGGGACGTTTCGCCAGCAGGGATTGGCAATACAGGCACATTGCCCAAAACTTTTGAAGAGTACAAGGCTTTTTACAATGTCGTTCAAGGGGGGGTGACCCAAACTGGTCATAAGTTGAACCCTGCTACTGGAAAGCCTTATGCGCAACAGATCGTACCCCGTGGGGATTATACCCGGGTACTGGCCGAGTTTTGGGCCGATGGACCAAATTCGGAAACCCCACCCGGGCACTGGTTTTCTATTGCGAACTATGTAGCCGATCACCCGGCGCATAAACGCAAGTTTAAAGGGCAAGGTGAAGAGCTTAGCCCTCTGGAATGGGATGTCAAGACTTATTTTATCCTGGGTGGTGCTTTACACGATGCCGCGGTCACTGCCTGGGGTATTAAGGGTTGGTACGACTATGTACGTCCGGTCAGTGCCATCAGGTATATGGCTACCAAAGGACAATCCAGCGACAACAAGCTCGGCCATTTTTCAGCACAAGGGATGCAGCTGGTCCCAGGTTTGATCGAAACCGTTCAGCCAGCCGATACCCTGACCTGGGCAAAAGGAAGTGACCTTGGCAAAGTCAAAGTGCGTGCCTGGCGCGGTCCCAATTTTATCCCAAACCCTGAAACGACTTATGCCGGAGTTAGCTGGATTTTGGCAGAAGGTTGGTGGCCTTACCAACGGCCTACTTTTGTATCTCCACCCTTCGCTGGGCTGGTTTCCGGGCATTCCACTTTTTCCCGCACGGGAGCAGAAGTGTTGACGATGTTGACTGGCGATGCTTATTTTCCGGGAGGTATGGGCGAGTTCGTGGCCAAAAAGAACGAATACCTAAAGTTTGAAGAAGGCCCTAGCGTTGACGTGATTTTGCAATGGGCCACTTACCGGGATGCTTCCGATCAGTCGAGTTTGTCGCGTATTTGGGGTGGCATTCACCCACCTGCTGATGACATTCCCGGGCGCTTGATTGGCGAAAAAATTGGCAAAGCGGCTTTTGCTTTTGGGGAGCAATATTTCAGCAAAACCAGCACTCCGACCCAGGATGGCCTTTCAGCTTTTCAAAATATGGCAGTCAGGGTATATCCCAACCCGATTTCCAGCAGCGCGAATGAAATCAAACTCGAACTACCCGCTACGCACCCTGCCCTGCAACTTGAGCTGATCAACCAGCAGGGGGCAAAACTCAAATCCTGGAAAATGGAAATGGATCAGTTTCAAGCCGGTTTTTCCCTGCATGAGGGCGGCCGCTTGGCTCCTGGGGTGTATTACTTGCGCATTACGGGTGAAGGCGAGCAATTGACGAAGAAGGTGGTGATTGTGGAATAAATTATTGTTTTTGCAAAACAGCCAATGCTTTAGCCAAAACCGGTGCATTGCCACGTACTGTCCAAGCCTGACTGTAATTGGCCGCGATGGTAGCGTTCATGCTGGGCACAAAAGCCACCTGAGTTCCCCAAAAGCCCGAATGGGTGTAGGCATCTACACCATTTAGCTGTATGAAATACATGCCCATGCGGTAATCCATGCGGGGTTTGACGGCATAGTTGCGTTTGGCCAGCATAGTGTCCAGGGTAGCTGGTTTGTCGAAGACTTTGTGGTTGAATAAATTTTGAAAATAAATGGCCAAATCCTTGCTCGTTGACAAGAGTCCACCGCCTCCGTACAAATCCAGGGAAGCATGGTAGTGGTAAGTGTCCACACCGTCGAGGTATTGATGGATGCGTTTGAGGTCATTGCGGTGGAGGTTGGCCTCGTTTTCAACCCAGGTGTTTTTCAAGCCAAGGGCTTTGAGTTTAAGCAAATTCTCAATTGCATCACCCATAGTTTTACCCGTAATTTTTTCAAGGGTTTCGCCAAGAAGGGTGTATCCCGTATCAGAATAGCTGAATTTTTCTCCCGGCTTGCCCAGGAGTTTTCCCCAGGTGATGCAGCCTCGTAGCTGTTCAGTGCGGGTCCAGTGATGGGTAGGATCGTTTTGGATTTTTTCAAGATAAATCTGAGCCGCTGCGTGGTCAAACATTCCGCTGGAATGGGTGAGCAGGTGCCGAATGGTGATTTGATCGGGTTGATAACCACCTTCAATCAAAATGGCGGTATGTTCTGGAGAAATGTATTTACTGATGGGGTCGGTCAGGGCCAGTTTTCCCTGTTCCCAAAGCCGAAGAATGGAACAAGCCACAAAGGTTTTGGTGACACTGGCAATTCGAAAGGTTTGATCTGGCTGAAGCTTGTTTTGGGTTTTGGTGTCGGACACCCCAGCAGCACCACTCCAGGAGATTTTATGTTTGGGGCTTTCCACATGCACCAGAATGCCGGGCATTTTGTCGTTGATCGCACTATCAAGTAAGGCCTGAAAGGCGGCTCCGCTGGAATTGGAAGAACTATTTTTTAAGGTCGCAGTTGTCTGGCAAGCAGGCAATAGCATTGCGCAGCACAGGAGTACCAAGCTAAGGCCGGGTAGAATTGCACAAATCGGACTTTTCATTGTTTTGTTTTTTTGGTTAACGTTTGACCAAAGTTAAAAAATCAAAGAAGTTCCTACATCCCCACAACCGTCAAAACAGTTATGATTTGGCGGTAGAAAATGATGCTGAAAATTAAAGAAATCAGTGCGCCCAGGAATTTCAAAGTTTGCCAGGTCCAGGAAATTTTACCGTAGACTTTTTGTAAAGACCTCCACAAATAAACCCCGTATCCTATAAACAAGGGCAAAAACCATAAATCATCAATAGAGTTGAACTTTAGCAAATCAGACATAATGAGGAGGAAGAGCAAATCAATAGCCATAAAAAAAGCAAAACCATGCAGGGCGAAAACCAAGTGGGGGAGGTAAAAGCGGTGTTGAACGTAATAAAGTCCCCAGATAAACAAAGCCCAGAATGGGGGAATTGCGATTAGATACAACTTTGAACTTTCCCAACATTTTTTGAAAGCCAGGGTGTAAAATTCGCTAGGAGTGATGTTCAATGCCTGGCTTTTAAGTTGTATGGCCTGAGCCATGTTGTATCCAAGAACATTTTGAAGCCGGTTGCCATTATTGTAACCACTGATCAATTCATCCAGTAATTCAAAGTAGACATTGGTTGTTGGTAGGAAAAAATGAACGGCTACAGCCACCGTCAAAAAAAGGGTTAAGGGTTTCATGTATGCTTTACGCTGGCCCTGAATCCAAGCTAGGGTAAGGCTTCCTGGCTGAATAAAGAACAGGTTAAAACTCCGCAAAACTTTTGCATCAAAGTTCAGGTACTGCTCAAGTGTTTCCCGTAGGAAATAGAACAAGTTGAAGTCATGCTCTGGCTCAAGCTGTTTTTCTCCACAGTGATGACAGTAATCTCCCTTGAGTTGAGTTTGGCAAGATACGCAGAAAACATCTTTGGATGGAGTAGGATTATTTCCCATTTCACCTGTATTCATTGGATGAAATTAAGAATATTTACCTCATTCTACCATTATATTTACTTCTTTTGATTAAAAAACTTAAACGCCCTGGCCACAGCAGGATGCAAAATCGTTCCATGATTCTCCTCGGGCAAAAACTCAAAAAGCAAGTTGGGGAATTTTTGGCTTTTTTGGAGCAGTTTGGCTAAATTTCGGGCATCGTTTTCCATCATTTTACCTTCCTTACCCACTGCTATGTATACTTTGGTTCCAGGCTTGGGTTGAGCTGGTTGTATCTGTAACAAAGACTCATTGTCCCACCACAAACTTGGACTCATGATGATGTACTTATTGAACAGTTGTGGCTTTTTTAGCAAAAATTCTGTGGCCATGAGCCCAGCCAGAGACTGACCGATCAAGGTTCTTTCCGCATTGGTCTTGTAGGTTTGATCGATGTAGGGCTGCAATTCTTTTTCAACAAAATCCATAAAACGGGCTGATCCGCCAGCATTTTTGTAGGCACTTTGAAAGGCTGCCAATTCCGGAGGGAACTTGAACCCGGTGGCCGAGGTGTAGGTGAAATCTCGCTTGCGATCGGTATTGGCAATGCCGACTAAAATGGAAGGTGGCAAATGTTCAACCCAGGAGAAACTGGCAAATTGTACCAGGCCCGCGATGTGGATAAAATCTTCATCAGCAGCACCATCGAGCAGGTAGATCACTGGATAAGTATGCGCAGAATCCGGTGAATAGCCACTGGGCAAAAAGATGTTCAATACTCTTTTTTCTGCTAAAGTATTGGAATAAAGGGTATCTACATGCCCCAGCACAAATGCTGCTTTTTGAGCGATGACATTACCCAAAATAAAGACTGAAAACAGGATGGGCAGTGAATATTTCATTAGATGTTAAAATAACCCGTGCAACTCACCTTGTACCATATTTACTACCTTGGACAAGTCATCCTGGCTACGAGCAAAGTCAATGTCATCGGCATTGATGATGAGCAGTCGGCCGTGGTTATAGGTTTCAATCCAGGCTTCGTACTTTTCGTTGAGGCGGCGTAGGTAGTCCAAACTAATGCTGCCTTCGTAATCCCGTCCCCGCATTTGGATGTGGTCCACGAGCGTGGGAATGCTGGCGCGCAGGTAAATGAGGAGATCTGGTGGCTGGATTTGTGAAGACATGGTTTCGAACAAGTCCAGGTAATTGTGGTAGTCCCGCCCGGTCATCAAACCCATGTCGTATAGGTTGCGGGCAAAAATGTAAGCATCTTCGTAGATGGTACGATCCTGGATTACGGTTTTTTCTCCGCTGAGAATGGACAAAATCTGCTGGTACCTGCTGTTTAAAAAGTAAATTTGCAGGTTGAATGACCAACGGTTCATGTCGTTGTAAAAATCAACGAGGTAAGGATTATCGTCGGCGGATTCGTAGTGAATGTCCCAGTTGAAACTTTTGCCCAATTGGGTACAAAGGGTCGTTTTTCCGGCGCCAATATTTCCGGCAATGGCCACGTGCTTGATTTTGGAGACTTGGTCTTGCTGATTCATATTTTGATCTAAACTAACTATGTAGTGGGGCAAAATAAATGTTCATTTTTTTTTAGGCCAAAGGATTAGCTAAGACACTTTAAATGGAGCGTTTACTTAGCTACTCCTTTGGCAAAATGAACATTTATTTTTTTATCGCCCCTATGCTTTGTGACGCGGCTAAAATACGTTTTTTGTTGAGCAGGACGAATTATCCTTTAAGAAGTTTAGAAAATTAATGCAAGGATTAAGTGTATTTTTGCCGCTGTCGAACAAAATCGCCTACTTATCTAAGAATTTATCATGACGATCACTGGAACTTTAATTTCGAGACTGGAACATTTGGCCCGTTTAGAACTTTCTGATGCCGAACGCCAATCCTTGCAAAAGGACCTTAGTAATATTTTGACTATGGTGGAGAAGCTTCAGGAATTAGATACCAATGATGTAGAGCCTTTGGTATACCTAAACGAAGATGTCAACGTCTGGCGCGAAGATCAGGTACAAAACCAGGTAGACCGGGAAAAAGCCTTATCCAATGCGCCCCAACAAGACGGGACTTTCTTTATGGTACCAAAGGTGATTGATCTTTAAAGTGCAATTTGCACAGACAACACAAATCTTTGTACATGGAACCGATCATTTCTTTTCGTGAGCTCAAGAAGACCTACATCATGGGTGAAACCCAGGTGAATGCTCTTCAGTCGGTGAGTCTGAATATTTTTAAAAATGAATATGTCGCACTGATGGGACCTTCTGGTTCAGGAAAGTCAACCTTGATGAACGTATTGGGCTGTTTGGATACCCCCTCCGGTGGAGACTACTTCTTAAACAGCGTCAATGTGAGTTCTATGACCGATGCTGAATTGGCCGAGGTGCGCAACAAGGAAATCGGCTTCGTTTTTCAAACGTTCAACTTGTTACCCCGGCTTTCAGCACTAGAAAATGTTGCACTACCTTTAGTCTATGCAGGCATCAGCAAAAATGCCCGTTTGGAAAAAGCTCGTGCCATGTTGGAGGCAGTTGGACTCGCTGATCGTATGGATCACAACCCCAATGAACTTTCGGGTGGACAAAGACAAAGGGTGGCCATCGCCCGGGCTCTGGTCAATGATCCTTCGATCATTCTGGCTGACGAACCTACAGGTAACCTCGACTCTGCGACTTCTTACGAAATCATGGTCTTGTTCGAACAAATCCACAAAGCAGGCAATACGATCATTTTGGTCACCCACGAACCTGATATTGCTGATCATGCCCACCGGATCGTGCGCATGCGGGACGGGCTGATTGAAAGAGACTATAAAAATGAAAACATTACAACGGCGGAAGCTCTGGGAACGGTTTCAAAATAAAGTAACAGTTTGACTGGACTCTTTTTTGATTTTGCTGCGTTGCTTCTCAGTTGCGTAGTGCACTATGCGCCTTCCTCGCGCCTAGCCAAATCAAAAAATAGTCGAATCAATTTTATTACTTTATTTCAAAACCGCTCCCCAGCAAAATAAGGGGGTTCGCAGATGCGAGCCCTTTTCTGTTGCTCCCTACACGACAAGTTTTTTAAAAATCCCTTCTCGTTTAAAAAATATACTTTATTTTTGTTTGCGTACGGTCCCCTCACGTACCTGTCTGGCCGTTTTTTGCGTTACTTTAAAAAAAATGACATCTATTCTATCCATTCAGGTCTGCATTCCAGCCTTAGCATTCCTGTGAACATATGATTGGTAAATTGCACCTATCCCGGGTGTCGTTTATTGGAACACTGGCACTTCATAGACCGTTGTCTTTGGAGTTGAGGGGCAACTAAAAAAACAATCATGGGAATTCGTTATCTCAAAAACTCGATTTGGGTCTTACCCATCTTATTTTCGTTTTATGTTCAGGCGCAAAAGCCCAATACCGATTGTCGAACCGCAAAAGTGATTTGTAGCGATAGCACCTTTTCATTTTTGCCATTGGGACGGGGTATTGATGATTTTGCCAACCTCAAAAACAGCCAAGGCTGTTTGCAAAGGGGCGAGAACATCAGTAGTTGGTTTTATTTTGAATTCCGAAAGGATATGCCTCCTAATAGCCTGGTTTGGTTCAAAATTGTTGATAAAATTGAAGCCAATTGTATCCAGGACTTTGACTTTGCCATTTATCCCGGACAATTGCATTGCGATAGTCTTGGAAAACCCATCCGCTGCTCATTTTTCCAACCGCCAACCAGTGCAATTGATTCCTTGGAAACTGGTATGCGCCCTTCTGCCCAGGACACGACAGAAGGTTTGGTTGGCGATGGCTTTTTAAAACCGATGATCGTACAGCCAGGACAGGGCTATTTTTTATTGGTCGATTTTTTTGTGGGGGTTTGCCTACCTGTTTTTGATTCCACCAAAGTCCAGGATTTTGTCTTTGACTGGGATGGCCCTGCTGCACCCTTCCTAAACTGTATCGCCAACCCAAATTGCGATTTGGTTGAACTCACCACAAGTAGTGATACTACCGTTTGTGCAGGAACTAGCCTCAATTTGACAGGTTCTGCGTCATTTACAAATAACGGAGAAACCTATATTTGGCGAGCTAAAGGAGCTGGAGCTGCCTTTATCAAGCCAAACGGTCGTACCAATGCCACAGTTGACATTCCTCTCAATTTTTCAGGGCGATTGGTCTACGAATTTACCGTTGAGGAGGGGAACTGTGTCCATTCCGATTCGGTGGTTATTATTGTTACCCCAGCGCCACAAGTCAAATTAACGGCAGATACAGTTTTGTGCCCTGGCTCATTTACCACGGTTCAAGCTCCCACCGGATTTGCTGCTTATCTATGGCAAGATGATAGCCGTGGTGCTTCATTGCCATCGGTAGGTGCAGGAACCTATAGCGTAACAGTAACCTCCAGTGATGGCTGTAAAGGCACAGATGACATTCGGATTTTGGAAAAAAAGGCACCGAGCCCATTGATTACGGGTGATTCAATCCTATGTGTTGGTGAGAGTACACGAATTATGGTAGTAGATACTTTTGCTACCTATCGCTGGTCAACTAGTGCAACAGGAAACTCTATTTTGGTCAATGCCGCAGGAACCTATTCGGTTACAGTGACGGATGGGGAAGGATGTACCATTCAAGGCTCAAAATTGGTAGAAGTTAAAAACAACCCCCCAGCCAGCATCGGTGGCCCTGCGTTTTTCTGCCAAGGCAAGAATACCATTTTGGTAGCACCTAATGGCCAGTTTAGCTATCGTTGGTCGACTAATGAAACGACTCAGGATATCGTAATAAGCAACAGTGGAGTGGTTGGATTGACCGTAACCAATGAATTTGGATGTACTGCATCGAGTAGCCTGAGCGTAATTGAAAGGTCCAATCCGGCCATCCAGGTGGGTGGGGACAAGACTTTCTGTGGCAATGAAAGCGCAACCTTGATTGCTGATCCTGGCTTTCGGGCGTATTTGTGGTCAACTAGCGACACAAGTAGAACCATTACCATAAAAACGCCAGCTACTTACCGGGTGTCTGTTACCGACGCCTTTGGATGCGAGGGGGTTGCCGCTGCGACTATAGATACCATTCCATATCCACGTCCGGTTATTTCAGGCCCAACTACCATTTGTAGTGGGGATCGTGCTGTACTTACTCCCGGAAATTACCAAAATTATCTTTGGTCCACTGGTGCAACAACCCCAAGTATTTCGGTCAATACTCCATCTAATTATAGCGTGACTGTAACTGCTGCGAATGGATGTATGGGGATTGATTCTTTGCCTTTACAGGTCAATTCGAGCCCAACACCGGATATTGAAGGTGATCTGGTGCTTTGCCCTGGAGAAACCAGCACCGTCCGCCTTTCGGCCAATTATACCATTTATGCCTGGTCTATAGGCCGAAGCACTGCCAGCGTACAAATTAACCAACCTGGTCCACTTACGGTGCGGGTTACAGATCAGAATGGGTGCACAGGAAAAGATTCGGTCAATGTGTTGCTTGTTACGAACCCTATTCCCTCAATACAAGGTATCACCCAATTGTGTGAAGGTGATACTGCAGAATTGAGCACAGCTCGCGGATATCAAATTTATCGTTGGTCCACCGGAGATACCCTTAGCGATATCAACATCACCAGAGGG
Source organism: Haliscomenobacter sp. (assembly GCF_965225875.1). Classification (GTDB taxonomy): domain Bacteria; phylum Bacteroidota; class Bacteroidia; order Chitinophagales; family Saprospiraceae; genus Haliscomenobacter. Next base: position 665,742 of record NZ_CBDDBS010000003.1, read on the forward strand.
GGACTTTACACCTTAACCGTGACAGACTTTAATAATTGTGTTGGAGATACCTCTTTTACTGTTCAATCTTTAAGCAATCCCAAGCCGCAAATTACTGGGGACAAGGTCATTTGCGACGGTACCCGGGCTAACCTTGATGCAACTCCGGGCTATAGCCTATACAATTGGTCCAACGGGCGCAATACTTCCAGCATCTCAGTGGGCAATCCAGACTTGTACATCCTGACAGTTACCTCAGCCAATGGCTGTATCAACCGGGATTCCATCGATTTGCCCTTAGTCAAACCCAAACTGCCCAGGGGCATGGGCATGGAGAAAGTCCTTTGTCAAGGCTCTACTGTGGTGTTAGACCCCGGACCTGGCTTTAACCGCTACGTTTGGTCAACCGGAGCAACTTCACAAGCAATAAGTGTAGGTGTAGGCGGCACTTATGACATAATGGTGGTTGACAGCAATGGCTGTTCTACTTCCACTTTTTATCCGGTAAAAGCAGTTAGTGTCGATACGCCAGATATTTCAGGTCCCAGAGAAATTTGTGAAGGGCAATCGACTTTGCTTTTCGCGCTCAATGGCAGCTTTAGAACCTATCTTTGGTCAACTGGTGAAACAACTGGTGCCATCCAAATCCGGGCAGGTGGTAACTTCAATTTGATCACCACCGATTTAAATGGCTGCCGGGCCTCGGCGCAAAAAAGCATCGTAGGCAAACCTTCACCGCCCATCAGTATCACTGGAGATTTGATCATTTGCCGAAACGAAACTACTATTCTTACGGCAAGCCCAGGCTATCCAGATTATTTATGGACCAACTCCAACAACGATACGTCGCGTTCCATTTTGGTGGGAGCACCAGGCCCTTATTCTGTGCAGGTAATGGGTGCAAACGGATGCCCAGGTAGCGCTACAGTGCAGGTGGTACAAAGTAGACTGCCATTTCCCATTATTGAAGGAGACCGCTTTTTGTGTGAAAAAGACACTTTGATTTTGGAGGTAGAGACCGGTTTTACAACTTACTCCTGGACTAACGGAGAAACCGACAATAGCATTATCATCAGAGAACCAGGTCTGTATGGAGTTACTGTAGTGGATCACCTAAATTGTGTGGGGAATGCTTTGATATCGGTATTTCCCAAGTTGGCGCCACCTGTTGAAATAGTTGGCCCTCGCACCATTTGCCCTGGCGATACGGTGAGTTTGCGCACTACCACTACCTTTAAAGCCTACCAATGGAACAAATCCGATACAACTTCAGCGTTTAGTGTTCGCGCCCCAGGAACCATTCAGGTGAGGGTGCAGGGAGATAATGGCTGTTTTAATCAGGATACCTTCCTGTTGGCTCAAGCACCAGTACCTCAATTTAGTTTCTCTGGAAAACCCTTTTTTTGTGCAGGTACTGAAACGACTATTTCCGTAACCCCAGGTTTTGAGCAATATCGTTGGCGTGACGGTTTTCAGGGCACTACCCGGATTATCGACACCGCAGGAACCTATTACCTTGAAGTAGGGAACATCAATGGCTGCCGAAAATCAGATTCCATTTCGATCCAAAGAATCGCTTTACCCATTGCCAATGCCGGACCTGATACGGTGCTCAATTGCATTTGGCGGGATATCTATCTGGGGGGTATGAATACCAGCGAGGGTCGATACAGTTGGACTGGGCCTGGCATTTCCCTTACCAGCCGCAACCAACGCAACCCCAAAGTAGCCCAGGCAGGCTGGTACACATTGGTGGTAACTGACCCAAAATATGGTTGTGTTAGTAAGCTGGATTCCATGCAGTTACAAGATTTGGCGTATCGGCCTGCACTTAGTATTACTCCTGTTGGGGGTTTATCCTGTCGCCAGGATACCATGAGTTTAGTCGGGAATTCAAGCTTGGTGGGCAATCGTTATCAATACCAATGGCAGGACGCCTTTGGTCAGGATATCCTGGATGCCCAGGACAATCGATTGGTGATCAATCGAGGTGGAAAATATTTACTTCAACTGATCGATACCCGCACGGGGTGCATCGGTGATGCCAGTTATACGGCCATTCCGGATACCCTGGCCCCGGTAGCGGATATTTACGGAGCGGAACCTTTGACTTGTATTCGCGATTCGGTTACCTTGAGCATAACCCAGGCTCGACCAGGGGAAACCTGGACTTATGCATGGCAACGCTCAAATGCGGGTCAAAGTGTCAATCTGACCACTAACCCTAAATTGACTTTGGGGCAAATTGGCATTTACCGCTTGCGGGTGCAAAATGAAGGGAATGGTTGCTCCGCATTGGACTCCGTACAAATCGTCAAAGATACCTTGGCACCACTTGCTGATGCTGGCCCTGACCAGGAACTGGATTGTAACAACCAAAGCGTTGAGATTGGAAAAAGCAATCAAAACAACGCCAGTTTCCGCTGGTACCAGATCGAAAATGCCTTTTTTAACCGCAAAGAAGCCCAGCCAACAGTAGACGAAAAAGGCACCTACATCCTGGAAGTCGAAAATTTATTGAATGGATGCCGCAGCACGGATACCGTAGTTGTAAGGGTTTTTGGCAATTCACCCGATAGTTTGAGCTTAAATGTCAAACACGTTACCTGTGCCGGCTTGAACAATGGCGCACTGGAAATTGTGGCTGTTCGGGGTGGTGAAGGACCGTTCCTTTACCGCTTGGGCAAACAAGGAATTTTTGGCACCAATTCCTCTTTCAATAACCTGAAAGATGGTTTGTATACCTTGGCGGTGCAAGACATCCGTGGTTGTACCTGGAACCAATCGGTGATCATCAACCCGGGGGTAGCTGCCGATTTACAGGTGACTCCAGAACAATCCATCAAGAGAGGGCAAACCGTACAATTGCAATCGGTGACCAATTTGAGCCTCAATACAGTACAGAATTTCCGCTGGAGTACAAATTCCACCACCACCACGCTGCCTTGTGACACCTGCCGGAATTTTTCCATTCAACTTTTTAGTACAACCGAGTTTATGGCCAATATTGTAGACACCAATGGTTGCGCAGCAGTGGCTAAAACCATTGTGACGGTTGATCCTAAAGCAGGTTTTTTTGTACCGAATGCATTTTCACCCAATGGAGACGGACTCAATGATACCTTTGATGTGGAAGTGGGGCCGGACATTGACAATGTGCTGATTTTCCAGGTTTATGATCGTTGGGGAGAATTGATGTACAGCCTCGAAAATTTTGACCCACGGAGAGAAGGCCACGGCTGGAACGGAATGCACAAAGGTAGATTGATGAATACAGGAGTTTTTGTGTGGCGTATTGAAATCTTGGGATTGGACGGCCAGAAATTTTCAGGTAAAGGAGACGTATTGCTAGTCCATTAAAAATAAAAACCCCCGGCAAAAATTGGAGGATTGCCGGGGGTAAGGATTCTTATCAATCAAAGATCGAAACTTGCGATTAGGCAAGTTTAACCTCTACTGCATTCATTCCTTTTCTGCCATTTTCGACTTTGAAAGTGACATTGTCACCTTCACGGACTTTGTCAACCAAACCCGTAACGTGTACGAAAAATTCCTCCTTTGAGGCATCATCAACGATGAATCCAAAACCTTTAGATTCATTGAAAAACTTTACTGTTCCAGTATGCATTGGAAAAAACTAAAATGGTGATATGGCAATTTGCCGAAACAAAGATACACCTTTTTTGCTAAGAAATTGATTTTCATTAAAAAAAAACGGAATTACTGCTTCGCCTCAAGTATTCTCTTCACCAAACCATCCATTCCATCGCCCTTTAACCACCTGGCAACCACCACAAAATCCTGATCAGGTAGCACAAAAATTACGTTGTTTCCATTCCCCAAATGCCAAAAAATATTGGCTGGTGCACTAGGCAAAGCCTTTTGATCGGTATTTAAAAAGTAGTTCATGAAGCCATAATCGGTTTTAACCGGGGTTGGAGTGGTCGCCATTTTGAACCATTCCTCTGAAAGCAATTGTTGGCCTTTCCACTTGCCTTTGTGCAAACTCAGGTAGCCAAAACGCGCCATATCATACGCATTAATGAACATACCGCCGCCCCAATGACCGCCACCACTGACTGATTGTACCATTTGGCCGTCCATCAGCACCCAGGAGTTGTCGTAACCGTACCATCGCCAGGTATTGGATGCGCCGATGGGATCCATGATGTATTCTTTGAGCACTTGGGGCAAAGGGCGTCGCCAGATATTGAGAGTAGCCAGGGCCAAAACGTTGACGCGGGAATCGTTGTATTCATATGCGGTGCCAGGTGCAGCTCTTTCCGGATTAAGCCAGGTTTTGGAATCCGGCGCAGGGCGGTCGGCCCAATCCGGCTTGCCCCAGAGGGTGCCTTGCCAGGAGCTGGTTTGCCGCAAAAGCTGATCCCAGGTAATTTTGCGATTGTGCGGGGTGCTGAACAAATCCAGGAGTTGGGGTTGACCAAAAGCTTCGGCGCGGTCAAAACGTTTGCCGGGTTCCATCACCCAAATGGGAGCCATATAGGGATAAACGGTGTCGTGTACACTTTTGATCATACCCCGGTCTACGGCGAGGCCTACGGTGCTGGATACCATACTTTTGGTGACGCTGAAGGTCATGTCTACCCGATTGGGGTCTCCCCATTCAGCTACGATGTAACCTTTGTAAATGATTAAACCCGTAGCAGGTCCTCTTTCTTTAAGTGGTCCGGCTGCTTCCCCAAAAGGTTCGCGGCCAAAACTTTGGTAATGCGCCAGTTCCAAATCGCGGGGCGCAGTGGATTCTTGTTCCTGGGCGAATTGAATGGCTGCTTTGATTTTTGCGGGGTTTAAGCCCAGGGCTTCCGGGTTCCGTTTTTCCCAGTTTTGGGCACTTGGGAAGTAGATTTCGGGAGCAGGGGGCGGCGGATTAGTGGGGGGAGTTTTTTTCTTTTGGGCAAAAAGAACTAGTGGCAAAAACCACAGCAAGAAAAGCCATTTTTTCATGTTGGAAATTTTTAGGATAAACAGAATCAGTTGACAGCACAGGGTAGGTTGCAGTTCACCTACACCGCAACATTGAGCAGGCCTTAAAGTTAATGGAATCCAGCGATAACTAAACGAGGATCATCGAACACTCAACCGAAGCCTGCGTGAGTGCTCAAACTCAATACACTCGGGTATCTTTGCTCATCAATCTACCGAGAAACCGATTCCCATGAACTTCCCATCTTTTTTGTGTTTTTTATTATGCATTTTTTTATCGTTGCTTGTGCAGGCGCAAGATCAGTGCGAGTGTGCTGAAGAAGTTCGATTGCGACCCAGGATCATCCAGCTTTTCAATGCCGGGAAAGTGGATTCTGCGGTATTGGAATTTGAAAAAATTCGCCGCGTGGGTACTGCAGCCTGTCGCATTTCTTATTGCAACTCTATGGCCCAGTATTATTTCAACAAAAATGAAACGCAGCGGGTACCAAGCCTGAAGCGGGAGGAGAAACGGCTTCTAGACTCCGTGCAATGCTCACATAAGGCTTACGCCAGGTACTACAACACTTATGGCAATTACTTCCTTACCCAAAACCAGTACCAAAAATCTGCTGACTATTTCCTGCAAGCGCTTCGCCATGGAGAATCTGCCAAATTTGTTTTTGCCCAACAACGAGCGCTGACCAGCCTTTCAGTCGTTTTTTCCCAAACCGAGCAGTATGAAAAGAGCCTGATTTACCAAAAGCAGGCAGAAACTTTGGCCAGAAAGATCAACAATCAGGATGAACTGGGCATAGTGTTGTCTCGCCAGGGAGCTACTTATAACAGCCTTTTTGAACAAAAGCACAACAAAAAGTACCTTGATTCTGCTTATTTGACGGCTAAAGCAGGTCTGAGATTGGGGCAAAAACTGGGTAACGTCCACACTCAAATCGATGCCTACCTCGCATTGGCAACCCAGGCCTTGTACAACCAGCATTTTCACTCATCCTTGCGATTGGCAGATAGCGCACTACAACTGTTGCCAAAGGATTTGCACCATTTGTACCGTTACCAGGCATTGCGACTAAAAAGTCAGGCCTTGCAGCAACTGCGCCAAACGCAGCATGCCGCATTGTATGCCGATTCTGCTCAGATGGAAGCCCTATTGTTCAATCCCCAAATGCAAATCAATGCTTTGAAACAGGTTTATGAAATCCAAAGGACCCTGGGGCACCACAAACAGGCTTTATTGGCTTACGAAAAGATGAGTGCCCTCAAAGATAGCCTATCCAAACTCGCACAATTCAATACCATTAATGAACTGGAGCAACGGTACCAAGGCATAAAAAAAGAAAAGAGCATTCAGGAATTAACTCAGTCCAGAAAAATCGCCCTCTTGCACAACCAACTGCTTTTATTGGCCATTGCAGCAGCTTTGTTGGTGATTTTGTCTCTGGCGTTTTTACTCCGCCAACGCACCATGCAGGCCAAACAGGTGACGCTGGAAAAAGAGCAAAGGCTCAATCGGGCCAGGATGAATCCTCACTTTTTCTTCAATGCGCTAGTAGCCTTACAGGTCTTGGCCATGCGCACCAACGACGGGAGGAGTATTGCTCTTTACCTTTCCAAATTTGCCTCAATCATGCGCCAAATTCTGGAGAGCACCTACATGGAATATGTAAGCCTGGCCCAGGAAAAAGCTTTTTTGGAAAAATACCTGGAATTGCAACGTTTACGTTTTCCTGCCACTTTTGAGTACTCCATTTCAGTCGCGGAAGGACTGGATTCCGAACACATGATGTTGCCGCCAATGCTGATCCAGCCTATTGCTGAAAATGCCATTGAACATGGATTTCGGCAAAAAGATCGGCAGAATGTACTACAAATCCGGTTTATCGCTACCCCTGATCAGCAGTTGATTCTAGAGGTAGAGGACAATGGGCAAGGCTTGGATCAACAATTGGAGCAGAAAAAAAATCACCTATCCCGCGCCAGTCAAATCATCCAGGATACCCTCTCTATTCTCCGCCAAAGACACCGCTGTAATGCCCATTTTACCCTTGCAAACAAACCAGAAGGGGGAGTCATTGCCCAGATTTTTTTACCCTTGATTCTCAAAGCCGGATGAAAGTACTAATCGTTGACAATGAACCCGCACTCCGGGAAATGTTGCACCTGATGTTGGAGGCGTTTTGCCCAGAAGTCAAAACCATCTTTTCGGCAAGTTCAATTGAAGAGGCCAAAGGGATGATTAAGCAATACCCAATTGATTTATTGTTTCTGGATGTGGAACTCAATGAAGGAACTGGTTTTGACTTGTTGCGTCAAATCGAGGTGCGCAATTTTCAGGTCATTTTTATCACGGCCCACAATCAGTACGCGATTGATGCCTTCCGCTACAGTGCCATCGATTATTTGCTCAAACCGATAGAACCTGAACTGTTGGTGCAAAGTGTTCAAAAAGCAGTACAAAACCTGAAGAACCAACAACTCAGCTCCCAGATTGATTTTCTCTTGTCTAGGATTGGACAGCAAAACCAAGACCAATCCCGGCGTATCGCACTAAAAGACGCTGAACGTATTTATTACCTGCGCTCTGGCGAGATCAATTTCTGCGAAGCTGCAGGCACTTACACCCGTTTTTTTTTGGAGGACGGTCGCTGCATTACCGTATCCAAAAACCTCAAAGAGTTTGCCCAAATCCTGGAGCCATTGGGTTTTATCCGCACCCATAACTCCTACTTGGTCAATCAGGAAAAAGTGCTGCGTTTTGAACGGAATACCGAAAGTTTGATTCTGGAAAACAACCAATCTGTACCCTTATCCCATCGCAAAAGGGAAGCAGTACTCCGGCAGTTGGAGCAGTTGCGTTAACGGCTATTTCCTTTCCTATTACACTTATTCATCCAAGGCCACCACTTATCTATACGCAGCAGAAGGTTTGTCAAAGCAGCCCAATTTTACAGCACAAAACTGCTAACAAACCTTTTATCATATGTCCCATTACTGGAAAACCCTGCTCTGTTGTTTCCTTACAACAGCAGCATATCTCAATCTTTTTGCGCAAGAGTCCTGTGGATTCAACCCAACCGCAGAACAAATTGCCCATTTTGACCGCACTCGCCTACAACGGCAACAATTCAACCCATTGCGTTCGACTTCTTCGATTCACTGGATTCCCATTCAGTTTCAGGAATGTATCGCCACCAGTGGAACCAATGCGAGCCCAAGAATCACCTATGACTACATTACCCCCTGCCTGACCGACCTCAATGCCTTGTTTGGCCCATATGGCATTCAGTTTTATGAATGTGGGGCAAAAACCAATTTCGCCAACAACACACTATTTGGCTTTGATTCAAGTGAGGAACCACAGCTCAGCGCTCAGGACGTACCCAATGTCATCAATGTGTATTTGTTTCAAGCCGTAACGATTAATGGCAATCCAGTTTGTGGGTACAGCAGTTTGCCACCCAGCGCCGACCGCATCATCCTGGCAAAAGGCTGTACTGACGGCCCGGTGGTTTTTCTCCACGAAATGGGCCATTACCTCGGCTTGTACCACACTCATGGCAAAACCAGTGTGAGTGATGAACTGGTCAATGGAAGCAACTGTAGCACTGCCGGGGATGAAATTTGTGATACCCCCGCCGACCCCAACCTGGCCAGTGGAGGAATGATGTATGGTTGTAGTTACGTCGGTAATTTTCGGGATGCCAATGGGGATCTTTACCAGCCCGACCCCACCAACATCATGTCTTATGCCCATGTGCAGTGTAAAGACCGCTTTACACCCCAACAGCTAAGCCGCATGGCTTACACTGCGCTCAATGATCGGGCTTACCTCAGCAACGGCTGCCCTCATCCCAACGATTGTACCAATCAAATTACGACCTTACCCCAACACTTTGATTTTGAAACAGGCCTGGAAAATTGGTCGAATACGTGGATCTATCCAGATATACAGGCAAATTTCATTCGCGGGACTGGTTCTACACCTACGCCAAATACTGGCCCGGATGCGGCCTATTCGGGCAATTATTACCTATACGTGGAATCCTCTGTCGACAGCAATTTGTGGGAGCGCTACGGCTTGTTGCGCAGCCCTTGTTTTGACCTGCGAGGCTATACGGCCCCCAAGATGTCGATACGCTATCATGCCTTTGGCAACAACATCCTGGAGTACGCGGTGCAGGCCAGCACCGATGGAGGGATTACTTGGAGTTTTTTACCACAAGATCTCTTGTTTTACTCCAATCAGGGGACAGGCAATGCCTGGCAGCAGGCCATCTGTGATTTGAGTCCTTATACCAATGTGCCAAATGTGCAATTCCGCATCGGCTGTTTTTTGGCTAGTGGGAATGAGGGGGATTTTGCAGTTGATGACATTCATTTTTACAATGATGGACAAAATTGCAGTCTCAGCCTTACAAACACTGTGTTGTCTCCGGCTTGCAATGGAGGTAGCAATGGCCAAATCACGGCTCTGGTTACTGGGGCAAATGGGGCGCTGGATTACCTCTGGTCTACTGGAGATACTAGTGCCATTCTGACGGGCTTGAGTGCAGGTACCTACGCACTAACCGTAACTGACCTCTCGGGTTGTGTGGCAAGTGCTGTTGTTGCCGTACAAGATCCACCCACACTACAACTCAATCTTACGCCTACAAATATTGCCATACCTGGGCAATCTACCGGATCCATCTCCACGAGTGTGAGCGGAGGGGTGGCCCCATATTATTACGTGTGGTCCACCAATGCAACAACGGCAAATGTCAATGGCCTCGCAGCAGGCACCTACACAGTTACGGTCATCGATTCCAAGGATTGCCAGGTCGTTCGTTCGGTCACGATTACGGAACCAGCTAGCGGATGTGGAACCTTGTACAGCAGTTTTCCCTGGAGTGGCAGTTTTGAATCCAATTTTATCATCTTTGAACGAGTCCTGGGTTATCAAACCAACTGGGTGCGCCGCAGTGGTGCAACCCCTAATGCGAATACCGGACCCGATGTAGCGCAGCATAGCTCTTTTTATGCCTACATCAACTCATCCAGCCCAAATCGAACTGCGGTTTTACAAACCCAAAAGTGTTTGAATTTGAGTGGAGTGAACAACCCGATATTGGAGTTTTATTACCACATGTACGGAGCACAAATGGGGGAATTGAACGTGGAAATCAGTACAAACAACGGCGTATCCTGGACTACAGTTTGGACTCTTTCGGGTAATCAGGGCAATCAATGGCACAAAGCCACCATTGACCTTCAACCCTACAACAACGGTACTACTCGCATCCGTTTCCGGGGGGTAACGGCTTCAAACACCAGCGATATGGCCTTGGATGCCCTGTACATCGGGCCTGCCTCTGGTAGCCAAAATTTACAAGGTGTTTCTCTGCAAGCCAGCCCTGTATCCCAAGCAGCTTTGAAAGTTTACCCCAATCCAAGTACAGGGATGATCTACTTTGACGCCGCAGAAGCACAAGAATGCAGCAAAGTGGAAGTATTCAATTACGCGGGTCAAAAAGTATGGACCTCACCGAACAAAGAGCCACTTCAACAAATTGACTTGTCAAACCAGGCGGACGGCATTTACTTGCTCCGGGCTATCATTGATGGAGCGGCAGTTGTGAAGAAGATTATGATCAAACGGAACTAAACAGGATGGAACGAGCCTCAGCTTAATGGATGAGTTTAGCCTGATTACCGAAATTGAAGGAGTACATCGTAAGGTGTGCTCCTTTTTTAGTTGTTACAATGCAGCGAATTAAGGTTGTTTAGCACTGTTCAGAATGCATTCATCTCTAAAAAAGTACCAGTGCTTGGGCGATCCTTTAAGAATCCCTATTTTCACCCATCACTTAACACGGATTAGTTCAAAACATCCACACAAGCACATTCACCAATGAAACCATTTTTACCGATACTCCTTCTCTGCGTGAGTATTGCCTTGCAAGCACAGCCTTCGGCTACACCCGCTGCACAACGGATGCAGAGCATGGTGCAGCAGCGTAAATCCTTGGAAAACAACTCCCTGGTCAATGGCGTCGAATTCCGCAGCATCGGCCCCACTGTACAAAGTGGGCGCATCGTTGATGTTGATGTAAAAGAGGACGATCCCAGCCATTTTTACGCTGCCTTTGCTTCGGGTGGCCTTTGGAAAACCACCAACAACGGCATCAGTTTTGAGCCTCTTTTTGACAAGGAGGCCGTAATGACCATTGGCGATGTAGCCGTCAACTGGAAAAACAACATCATTTGGCTGGGCACAGGTGAAAACAACTCCAGCCGATCTTCTTATGCGGGTTCAGGAATGTACAAAAGCACCGATGGTGGCAAAAGCTGGCAATACCTGGGCTTGGAAGAAAGTCACCACATTAGCCGCATCATTTTGCACCCCACGGACCCCAATACTGCCTGGGTAGCCGTACTGGGTCACTTGTACAGCCCCAACAAGGAACGTGGGGTATACAAAACCACCGATGGTGGCAAAACCTGGAAACTGACTCTGTTTGCCAATGAAAATGCAGGCGCTGCTGATTTGGTCATCGACCCACAAAACCCCAATATCTTGTACGCCGCTACCTGGCACCGCGAGCGCCGGGCCTGGAACTTCGTGGAATCTGGCACGGGAACAGGTTTGTACAAAAGTACTGATGGTGGAAATAAATGGACCTTGTTGAGCACCCCAACTGCTGGTTTCCCTACCGGCGAAGGCGCTGGCCGGATTGGTTTGGCCATTGTTCGTTCTGGAGGGAAAGCAGTACTGTACGCAGCCATTGACAACTACAACCGCCGGGCACCAGAAACTCCGGATGTTCCAGATGCCTTGACCAACGCCCAATTGCGGACCATGAGCAAAGACCAGTTTTTGGCTTTGAAAAAATACCAGATCAAGGAATACCTGGCAGGCAACCGTTTTCCTGCCGATCTGACGGTGGAGAAAGTGACCGAGATGATCAAATCGGACAAAGCGAAACCCGCTAGTTTGGTGGAATTTACCGAAGATGCCAATTCCCTCTTGTTTGAAACGGATGTGGTTGGATTGGAGATTTACCGCTCGGATGACGAAGGCAAGTCCTGGAAACGTACCCACAAGGATTACCTGGATCAGGTATACAGCAGCTACGGCTACTACTTTGGTCAGGTACGGGTAGCTCCGAATGACCCGAATAAGGTATACGTTTATGGGGTGCCGGTTTTGCGCTCCAATGATGGGGGAAAAACCTTCCGCAGCATCGATGACGACAACGTACACAGCGACCACCATGCCTTGTGGATCAATGGCAAACGCCCGGGGCACCTCATCTTGGGTAACGACGGGGGCATCAATATCTCTTACGACGATGGGGAAAACTGGGTGCATTGCAACACTCCTGCGGTGGGCCAGTTTTATTACATCAATGTCGACATGGCCACTCCTTACAATGTGTATGGTGGTTTGCAAGACAATGGCGTTTGGATGGGCCCCAGCACTTATCAAGCTGGAAGTGGCTGGTATTCCAGCGGGCAGTATCCCTACAAGCGCATTGGCGGCGGCGACGGGATGCAGGTGATGGTGGATACGCGTGACAATGCCACCGTGTATTCCGGATCTCAATTTGGCAGTTATACTCGTCAGAATACCCGTACCGGGGAGCGCAAGTTCATTACGCCTCGGCATAAATTTGGCGAGCGGCCCTTGCGCTGGAACTGGCAGGCGCCAATCCATTTGTCGGTACACAACCAGGACATCCTCTACATGGCTTCCAATAAATTGCACCGCTCTTTCAACAAGGGAGACAATTTTGAAGAAATCTCTGGTGATTTGACCCAAGGAGGTAAAAAAGGGGATGTACCTTTTGGCACCTTGAGCTGTATCCATGAATCTCCGCTTAAATTTGGCTTGCTCTACACGGGCTCCGACGATGGCTTGATCCACGTCAGCCGCGATGGTGGGGTGAGCTGGAAACTGATCACCAACGGTCTGCCGAAAGACCTCTGGGTGGCGCGCATTCAGGCTTCCAGTTTTGTGGAAGGCCGGGTATACGTAGCACTGAATGCATACCGTTACGATGATTTCACTCCATATCTTTACATGTCGGATAACTATGGTGAAACCTGGACAGCTATTGGTAAAGATTTGCCGATGGAGCCCCTTAATGTGGTGAAAGAGGATCCGGTGAATCCAGATCTCTTGTACGTTGGTTCCGATCATGGCTTGTACATTTCGCTGGACCGGGGCAAAAGTTTCCAATTGATGAACAACGGATTGCCTGCCACGCCTATACATGATGTGGTGATTCACCCACGCGAACGGGAGATTGTGGTCGGTACCCATGGTCGTTCCTTGTACGTTGGCGAAGCCAAAGAAATGCAACAACTTAAGGCGGATGTGCTGGCAAGTACTATCAAAGCTTTTGAGCCGGATGCGCCACGGTGGTCGCCGCGTTGGGGGGCTGTATTTGCAGTTTGGGCGGATACGGGTAAAGCAGAAATGAAATTTCCTGTGTACGTCAATGCTGCTGGGAAAGTGAAGATTAGCATCAAATCAGACGATGTGGTGCTCAAAACCTTTGACGCTGATGCTAAAAAGGGGCTGAACTATCTGAGCTACAACCTGACCATGGATGCGGACAAAGGTTCGGTGATGGAACAAAAGCTGAATAAGTCACGCAAGGAGGATGAGCGGCCTACTACATTAAAGGCTGCTAAGGATGGTAAAATGTACTTGCCAAGAGGGGATTACAAGGTCGTGTTGAGTAAGGATGGTAAGGAGAGTGAGGTGAAACTGAGCTTGAAGTAGCACGAGGTTTTTATTTTCACAAAGAACACAAAGGCAGCACCAAGGACACAAAGTTAGACGTAGACGACTTTCTTGCTTGGTGTTCTTGGTGCTGCCTTTTCAATTTTAAAGATATTTAAAATTGAAGCTTATCTGTAAATTTTCAGCTGTAAAGAAGTTTCCCTTTACAGCTGAAAATTTCAATCATATAATCGTCGCCACCCTTTCACCCATCACACTGATGCTGTGCGCTAAATCATAATGATCTGTAATCAAATGATCGATCATATCGCCCATTTGAGAGCAAGAATAAACCGTATCCAGATGCAATTCAGCCGTGCCGATACCCTTTTCCAGGGCGTTGCGCACTTTGTGGCGTACCACGGATGCTTCTTCGTACAATTTGAAATGGTCCAACATCATGGCAACCGAAAGGATTGTAGCAATGGGGTTGGCAATGTCCTCACCCGCTGCCCGAGGAAAAGAACCGTGAATGGGTTCAAATAGGGGAGTACCATCACCAACAGACGCCGAAGGCAGCAGGCCAATCGATCCCGTAATGGCGCTCGCTTCATCCGAAAGAATATCTCCAATCAAATTATCTGTTAAGATGACGTCGAATTCCTTGGGATTCAAGACAATTTGCATGGCCGCATTGTCGGCGTTCAGGTACTCCAATTTTACCGTTGGATAATTTTGGGCCATTTTGTCCACCGTTTCCCGCCACAAGAGCGAGGTTTCCAACACATTGGCTTTTCCAACCAGGGTCAGTTTACCCCGTCGTTTGCTGGCTTGTTTAAAGGCCAGGCGGGCGATGCGCTCGATTTCACGGGGGTGATAAGTCGTTACATCATAAGCGCTGCCATCGGCATTGCGGCCTTTTTCTCCAAAATAAATGCCACCCGTCAGTTCCCGGTAAATGATAAAATCTACGTTTTTGACCCGTTCTTTCTTGAGTGGGGAAAGGTGCAAAAGTGAGTTGACGGTGCGCACTGGGCGAATGTTGGCAAACAAACCCAGTTTTTTGCGCAACTGCAGTAGTCCTTGTTCCGGGCGGGTTTGTACCGTGGTTTGATCATCGTATTTTGGATCACCAACCGCTCCGAACAAAATGGCATCACAGCGTTGCACTCCTTCGAGGGTATGAGTGGGTAGGGGAGTGCCATATTTTTCAATGGCGGCTGCTCCAATATCGAAATAGTGCAATCGGAATTGGTGATGGAATCGGTCAGCAATGGCTTCCAGCACTTTGACGCCTTGTTCAACTACTTCCGGGCCGATGCCATCGCCGGGAAGTATGGCAATTTTCTTTTCCATGGGATACTTATAATTTGTCAGTAAAAAGGACTGAAAAATAATTCAGTTGAGAAGTTGAGGTGTTGAGAAGTTGAGGCTGTCGCAGCGGTAGCCTCAACTTCTCAACACCTCAACTTCTCAACTTTTTCATTAGACGCAATAAAATAGAAAAAGGTTTCCTTTGGCGACACCAAAATGGGAAACCTTTTTCTTTTCTAAAGAACGAACTAAAAGCTGATAATGCTTCTTAAGGCAAAGTAAAATTTTGGTAATATTTGCTGAGGGCAAAAAAAATAAATGTTTCATTTTGCCAAAGGAATAGATAAGTAAACGCTTCATTTCAAGTTTCTTATCTGTTCCTTTGGCTCAGAGAAAATGAAACACTTATTTTGCCCCACTATTTAAATAACTGTTGCCATTTCTTTGGCTTCGGCAATAATGTGCACCAGATCGTTGTCGTCGATCTCCTTTTTACGGTCGGCCCATTCCAAAAACTTGCCGTAAGTGACATCCAATTCATCTTTGGTCAGGTTGTGACCAATTTCTTTGGCGCGGAAGGCCAGGGCAGCACGACCACTGCGGGCGGTCAACACAATTTTGGACTGGTCTACACCTACTTCCAGCGGATCGATGATTTCGTAGGTCTCCCGCTGCTTGATTACCCCATCCTGGTGAATACCGGAAGAGTGAGCAAAAGCATTTGCGCCTACGATGGCCTTATTCGGTTGTACGGGCATCCCCATGCGATCACTGACCAATTGGCTGGTAGGATTCAACAACTTAGAGTTGATACCCGTGGTGAAGCCCAGGTAAGGGTGTTGGCGTAGAATCATCACCACTTCTTCGAGGGAAGTATTCCCCGCGCGTTCCCCAATCCCATTGATGGTACATTCCACCTGCCGAGCCCCGTTTTGTACCCCAGCAATCGAGTTGGCAGTAGCCAAGCCTAAATCGTTGTGGCAATGGGTGGAAAGGGTACACTTGTGGATCCCTTTTACGTTCTCGTAGAGGTATTTGATTTTGAGGCCATATTCCTCTGGCAGGCAATAACCGGTGGTATCTGGGATGTTCAAAACCGTTGCACCAGCAGCCACCACGGCTTCGATTACCCTGGCGAGGTACTCATTGTCGGTACGCCCAGCATCTTCCGCATAAAATTCTACATCCTCAACGAAGGATTTAGCGTATTTTACAGCGGCAACGGCGCGTTCGATGATCTCCTCCCGGGTTGCTTTAAATTTGTGGAGGATGTGCGAGTCTGAAGTGCCAATGCCCGTGTGGATGCGGGGGCGTTTGGCGTATTTCAAAGCTTCGGCGGCAGTTTTGATGTCTTTTTCCACTGATCGGGAAAGCCCACAAACCACGGGATCTTTCACGGCTTTACAAACGGCTTCCACCGATGCAAAGTCACCAGGACTGGAAATAGGGAAACCCGCCTCGATCACATCAACCCCTAGTTTTTCCAGGGCCAATGCCAACTCAATTTTCTGTTCGGTGTTCAACTTACACCCTGGAACCTGTTCCCCATCCCTTAAGGTGGTATCAAATATGTAAATCCTGTTGCTGCTCATTAGTGCGGATTTTGTATGTTTGCTGTCTTCAAAGATATTTTGTTGCTTAGGCGGCTTAAAATCAAAATCAAAAATTAGTACAAGTCGGTAAACAACATTGTATTCCGAAAGTTGTTGACGCTTAATCGATTAATAAAATCGAATCTACAATGCCTAAACAAAAAACTGATGACCTTGTGGCGTTGATCCGCTCCCTTACGCGGGCCGAAAAAAGGCATTTTCGCTTGTTTGTGAAACGAAATCAGTCTTCCGAAGACATTCTGTTTCTGCAACTTTTTGATTTTTTGGAAAAACGTGGCGAGTATGAGGAGGACGTTATTTTGAAAAAAATCCCTGATGTTAAAAAGAGCCAACTCTCCAATCTCAAAGCGCATTTATACAAACAATTGCTGACCAGTTTACGGCTACTGAGTACCAAAAATGCCAACGATATTCAAATCCGCGAAATGGTGGATTATGCCCGAGTGCTCTACAACAAGGGCTTGTACCGCCAGTCCCTGGATATGTTGGAAAAAGCCAAAAGCCGGGCAAAAGCGGGCAATTACCACGCGCTGGCACTGGAAATCCTGGAATTTGAAAAACACATCGAAGGCCAATACATTACCCGAAGCATTGAAGGCCGGGCTGATTCCCTGGCAGCCGAGACTTTAGATCTAACTCGCATCATTGAACAAACCCATGCTTTTTCCAACCTGGCTTTACAGTTGTATGGCTTGTACTTAAAGGTGGGTTATGTGCGCAATGAAAAGGACGCCCAGGAGGTAAAGCAGTTTTTTTATGCCAAATTGCCTAAGGCGGATTATAAAAGCCTTGATTTTATGGGCAAGGTCTACTACAACCAGGCCCACATGTGGTATTATCACATGAACCAGGAATTTACCTCTTGTTACCGTTATGCCCAGCGCTGGGTCGATTTGTACAAGGAGGAGCCGGAGATGCTAGAATTGCATACCCCACTTTATCTCAAGGGCCTACACAACCTGTTGAGTACACTGTACAACATGTTGCATTACAATCGTTATGCCGAAGTTTTTGAAGATTTGATCAATTTTCCCAAGCGCTTCGATATGGCCGATGACAACAACATCGAGGGCCTCTACTTCCTGTTCAAATACATCCACGCCATTCAGAAACACTTCATCGAGGGGACTTTCAGCGAGGGTATCGCCTTGATTCCGGAATTGATGGAGATCATTGAAAGTGATCGTTACAACTGGGATCACCACCGCATCCTGGTCTTTTATTACCGAATTGCCTGCCTTTATTTTGGCAGTGGGGACAATGACAATGCTATAACTTACCTCAACCTGATCATCAATCAAAAGAACCCGGATTACCGGGCCGATATTCAGGTTTTTGCCCGTATCCTCAACCTCATTGCGCATTTCGAAATGGGGAATGCGCAGTTGGTGGAGTACCAGGTGAAATCGGTTTACCGCTTTTTGTCCAAAATGGAGGATATCGGGGCGGTGCACCGGGAAGTATTCCGCTTCTTGCGGCGCATCCCGCGCATGCGCGAGCAGGAGTTGCGCAACGAGTTCATTTCCTTGCGCGATAAGTTGATCAAGCTGGAGAACGATCCTTTTGAGCGCAGGCCCTTTATGTACCTCGATATCATCTCCTGGTTGGAGAGTAAAATTGAGGATAAGGAGGTGCAGGATGTGATTCGGGAGAAGTTTGTGGGGCGGAGGTTGCGGTAGGTTTTTACTTTAATACTTCGCCTCATTTCTGGGGCATTGTCTTCAGAAATGAGGCGAAGTATTAAAAGTCATTTACGTCCAAATAGTCCCAATCTCCAAAACTTCCACTTCCACTTCACCAAACTCAAATGCTGTTCCTCTCGAATGGCATCATCGAAAAACAAGACACCTAGTTGCAACAAATCAATCGACAACTTCACTTGCGGGTGTTTTCGAATTTTCTCCCAGCATCCCTCCATCTCCTTCGACCAATGAATATCCGCCAGCACAATAATCGATTTGGCATGGATTTTGGGTAAACTCCACTCGAAGTATTGCTCTGCTCTTCCGGCGCGATGATCCCCATCAATGAACAAAAAATCCAATTGGGCTATTTCAATGAGGACTTTGGGGAAGGTGTTTTGAAAATCCCCCAAAAGGAGTGAAATGTTCGAAAATTCGAGCCTTTGGAAGTTCATTTGGGCAACATCCGCAATATCGGGGCAACCTTCCAACGTTGTGACCTGTCCATTAGGGGCAGCTGCGGCCATATACATTGTGGACACACCTAAAGAGGTACCCAGTTCTACGATCTGTTTGGGCTTGTAGTGAGCGACCAGGCGGAACAATTGCTGGCCAGTGGCTTCAGATACGGCGCTGTAGCGCAAAATGTTGCGCACACTACGTACTTTGGCTTGATTGGCTTTAGAACCCGCACCCAGATCGACGATTTCTATCGGGTAGTTGTTGCGGTGGAGGCGGGCACGCATGCGCTCAATGAAGGGGAAAGCGTAGAAAAGACGCTCATCTTCCACAATATATTCCACAAAGTCGGCAACAAATGGCGAATGAACATCGTATTTAGTAGCGGCTTGAAAATAAAAGCGCAAGCAACGAAAGCAGAACCGCAGGTAAAAGAGGAATAACATCATGCAAATTCAGTTCAACGCGAAAGATATAATTTGCTTTGGTCTTTGAATACCCTGCGGATGGTCTATTTTTGTTTTTATTCTATTTTGATCAAATAAACCTTGAAATGAAGCGCAAATTTTGCACAATTGTAGCATTCCTGATTGGAATGATGGCTAGCAACTTGATGGCTCAAGCGCCACAAAACTGGTTCCACTTGGATCCTTCCAAAGACGGCGTCCCCGGTTTGGCCACCGAATCGATCTACAAACGTTTGCCTAAAACCAAAAAAGGCAAAACCGTGGTTGTAGCCGTAATCGATTCAGGAGTGGATTACAAGCACGAGGACCTGAAAGACGTGATGTGGGTCAATGAAGACGAAATCCCCAACAATGGCATCGATGACGACAAAAATGGCTATATCGACGACATCAATGGTTGGAGTTTCCTGGGCAATGCCAAAGGAGAAAACGTGGTGCATGACAACCTCGAAGTAACCCGCCTTTATGCAACTTTGAAAAAGAAATTTGAAGGCAAAGACCCAGCTACCTTGAGCAAAGCGGACAAAGCAGAATACGCCAAATACGAAGAATACAAAGAGGTGGTGGAAAAAGGCCGTCAGAGTGCTGAAGGCAACCTTAAGCAATTTGCCATGGTCAAAGATATGTATGACCAGTTGGTAAAAGGTTTAGGAACTGACAATCCATCTCTAAACGACCTGAAGAAGTTTAAAACCACCGACCAGCGCCTGAATGGCATCAAGGGTATCTTTATTCAAGGCATCGAAGCAGGTGAGACCTTCAAAAGTATGGCCGCTCAAATCCTGGAGGCCTACGATCACTACTACGGCCAATTGAATTACAACTACAACCCTGACTACGACCCTCGCAAGATCGTTGGTGACAATTATGCCGACATCAATGAGCGCTTTTATGGGAACAACGATGTAAAAGGCCCCGATGCCAAGCACGGAACTCACGTGGCAGGCATCATTGGTGCCAAACGTGGCAACAACATTGGCATGGACGGTGTAGCAGACAATGTTCGCATTATGTCTGTTCGCACGGTGCCTGATGGCGACGAGCGCGACAAGGACGTTGCCAATGCCATTCGTTATGCGGTAGACAATGGTGCTACAGTGATCAACATGAGCTTTGGTAAGGGGTATTCTCCCAACAAACCAGCGGTTGACGCAGCAGTGAAATACGCCATGGAAAAAGACGTACTACTCATCCATGCGGCAGGTAACGATGGCAAGAACCTAGATTTGACCAACAACTACCCAAATGACCATTTTGAGAAAAAAGGCAAACCGGGCAAAAAATCAGCAACCAATTGGGTTGAGGTAGGCGCCTTGAACGCAGACCTGGGCGAAAATATGGCGGCAGAGTTTTCCAACTACAACCAGGAATATGTAGATGTATTTGCACCTGGGGCAGAAATTTATGCTACAACACCTGAGAATACCTATGAAAATCTTCAAGGTACCAGTATGGCGGCTCCGATGGTAGCAGGGGTTGCGGCTATCCTCCGCTCTTATTTCCCTGACCTCACTGCCGATCAGGTTAAAGAGGTACTGATTGCTTCTTCGGTCAAACAAAACCGGAAGGTGATCAAACCTGGCACTGAGGATGAAAAGGTTGACTTCAGCACGCTCAGCAAAAGTGGCGGCATTGTTAACGTTGAAAAAGCCGTAGAACTCGCCACCAAAACGGTGGGTAAGAAGAAAGGGGTTAAGCGGGTTTTGGAAGCGGGAGATTTGGCTCCAGCACCGAAGGCGATTCCATAATGGAGTGATGAATGATAAGTGATGAGTGATGAATTGCTGCCGCAGCGACATTATTAAAGTCGCTGCGGCAGCAATTCATCACTCATCACTCATCATTTATCACTAACCAGCACCATTTTCGTCCCATCCCACTTCGCAACTTCCCGATAAAAATTGCTAAAGGCCGTATATTCAGTAGCAGGGAGGTTAACCGCTTCGATTTGTAAGCGACGCTTAACCAAAATCTTATCACCCAGCTGTTCTACTTTTACCTCATATTGGCCAAATGGGCTTTCCAGTTTTTTGTCTGAAAAAGGCAAACTTTCCACTTTGTAACCTGCTGGAAGGGTAAAACTTAGATCTGATTCCTGCACATAAGCTTTGCGGTTGACCACTCTTTGGAGGCGATTTTCGGCTTTGGCGGGTGCTTTCGTCAATGGATTGAGTGGATTGAAGGGCACGAACCAGCGTTTGCCCGATCGACTACCCATGCGGCTGAGTGCAGCTTTAAAAGATAAGGAAGCCTCGGCACGGTCTTTTTGGTAATTGACTTGTAGACTATCCAGGGACTCCAGAGCCAGATGGAGGTTTTCTTCCAACCATTCCTTGCGCTCTTTTGCAGCCAAACTTTCCTTCAAGGCACGATACAGCTCATGATTGGCGCCATAAAAATCAGCTCGGGCACTATTTTCAACCTTTCCTTCAGCATCAATCCGAAATTCTGCTCGCCAATACTCCCGATTTTCCTTGCTGCTTAAAACGGGGGTACGCAGCAATTGACCGCCCTCCTCGTTGAGCAACAATACCTGTCGATCGGAGTTGCTTTCGCCCAGGTAGTTGATGGGGTAATTGGTAGAGGTGCATTCCAGCCAGATTTTTTCGGAGGGAACGTACAAAACTACGTGGTTGAATCCGGGATCATTGACAAAGTTTTCGTCAAACACCCGGGGAGCCTCATCTGTATTTTGAATGGCAACCGGGTAGGCTTTGATATTGGCATAATTCAACAGTGCTTTCATGAAGTTGGTCAAGGCCTTACAGTCGCCGTATTTATTGCGGTGCACGTATTCCGCCGTAAATGGCTGCCAGCCACCAATTCCCAATTGTACACTCACATAACGCATTTTGCCTTGCATGTAGCGGTACAACCGTTCGACTTTTTCGGCGTTGTTTTTAGCCCCGTTCAAAACCGTATTCAATTCATTTTTCAATTCCAAAGGAAGTTCATCCCGACCCTGGTATAAGGAGGCCATAAAGCGCCCAAATTCCTTCCAACTGCTCATGCTGCCCGAGTAACTTGCAATCTGGAAGCTGTTGATCGCCAATTGTACCTGGGGCAAAACCTGCTCGTAATGCGGAGAGTAAGGTTCTTCCTTGACTGCTTTCAAATCTCGGACTTTCCATAAGTACTGCTGGTAACCATCTTTGAGTGCATTTACTACAGGATTGAGTTGGATGTTTACGCTACGGTGATGCAATTGGGTGTTTAGTGGAACTTCTACACTCAATTCGCCCAGTTCCACGGCAGTGCCATACCGCTGAATGTCCCAGTCGGGCAGGAGGGCAAGGGTAATCCCCTTTAATTTTTGTTCGTATTCCCACTCCACTGTAAAGGGAAAATCGGTGTGATTGAGGTTCAATACCTTGACTCGGCTGTCTTGGTAAATTGAAAACCCATCTACTGCGGCATAATCTTCAAACTCTTCCTTTTTGATTTTGCGCAACAGCTGATTGTTTTTATCGTACAAATTGGCCCTGAGCTGTGAAATGGGCGTTTCAGGGTCATAGCCGATGTAGATGGTGTTGGCGGTGCTGTTGTTGTTCAGTACTGTTACCACCTTGCGGTAGGAATAAATCCCTTCAGTGTTGGAATTGAGCCGGATTTTGATCCTTTCCACCCGTACTATTTCCTTGGCGTTGGGCAGTAGGGAGTCGATAGGCTTTGGTGCCAAATCGATTTGGGCACGTAGCAAGGGCGACCAGGCGAGTAGAAGTAATACGCTTATGATTTTGAATTTCATGGGATTAGATTTTTTTAAGCACCAGTTGTTCCTGTTGCTTTTCAATGATTAGGTCAAAAAACTTTTTGATGGCCGTGTATTCTTCAGGTTCAAAATGTACCTGGTTGATTTGGATGGTACTGTTGATTTGGAATGTGCGGGTTGTGCCAGCCAGTTTGCTGACCAGGAAGGTGAATTTACCTCCATTCTCCGGTAGGGACAAACTGACTTGTTCGGGCATTTGTTCCACAGCGTAACCTTCGGGTATAGTCAGGTTGAGTACGTAACGATGGGACAAAGGGTAGGGGATATCGACCGGGTATTCCCGTACAGTTTGTTTAAAGGGATTTTCATCAAACGCGGGATGGAATACAGGGTTGAGGTAGATAAAATCGCCATTGACCGTACCTCCTTCAGGAATGACCACTTTGGCATTGTAGGCCAGGGTTTTGTAAATGTCATCTAGGTTTTTGATTGTCACAGAATCATATTCAATATTGGCAAGGGTAGCGGATACATCCTCGTCTTTATCTTCCTCTGGTGCTTGACTGCTACTTTGTGGATCATCTTTTTTGGTCAATTCCTCCCGGACTTCCAGTGCTGCGTAACCATCGTAAGCAGAAACAATTTTTCCTACAGCTTTACCTTCCTCGTTCAAGGTGATATTGAACATCCGGGTTGAGCTGGAGCGCCCGGGGGCAATGTCTACCCATTCTGGTTTTTCAGCGTCGACCACCCAACCTTTATTATTGAGTGCTCTTATTGCGGGCAGTCCCATCGGACGTTGGTGGTGAGTTGCATCCAACAATTGGATTTTATCATTGTGCTTAAGGAAAACCAAAACATAATTGAATTGGCTCCGGATGGGGTACAATTCGATTGGTTGACCGTGCTCCCGGGTACTGACCAAGAGGGGTTTGGCATCAAATCCAAATGCTTTAAGCAGCGCAATGAGCATCAGGTTCACCCCCGCAGCATCTCCTTTTTTGAGCTCAAATACTTTATTTAAGGGTTCCGTTTGGTAGATGCCATTCGTTCCATCCCATTTGATGTGGTCCAGCACAAAGTGGTAAATGGTTTTGATTTTTTCTTCGGGCGTTTTGGCGCTCGCTACCAAGGGAGCTACTTTATCGTATGCGTCGTTGAAATTGGCTTTGCGGTCGATCCTTTTGCCAAAACTTTCATCTTCCAGAAACTGTTTGGCTACGGTTGGCCAATCACTCAGGTACGGTTCCCGGACTCCGTTCTGTACCGTACCACTGATTTGAAAAATGACGTGCGCGGTATAATCAGTCATGGTGGTAATAAAGGCTTCTTCCTTGAGTGCTGGGGCGTCTTTGACCGCCAGGATGTATTTGCGGTTCCGGATGCCGATGCCACTTTCCAAAAACTGCTCGTTGCGATCCAACTCACGACCCCGCGAAATGATCACGAACTCCAAAAATTCAGGGATGTTCAGCACATATTCACTCAAACGCACGGGGATGTCGGTTTGAAAATACCAGGTGGGAATGCGTACCCAATCCTTTGTTTGCATGACGTAGGAATACTCGATGACGCTACCTACCTGTATTTCAGGGAAAGTAAATTTTTTGGTAGTATAGCCCTCGGCAGTTTTTTCTTCAAAAAAATCTTTCTTTTCAATGCTGCGTTTGCTGCCGTCCGGGTTAAAGATTTGGGCTTTGAGCTGGATGATATCCTGATAACGGTCTTTGCTGTAATACGGTATTTCAATATCGCCTTCACTAAATCCATTGCGTTTCAAAATCTTGATGCGGCGGTGAACATTCAATTCGGTCAACTGATCAGGAGCGCGTAAGTCGTAGGTGAAATAGCCAATATCGGCGAGCACCAGGGCAGCGGCGGAGGTGTCCAGGTCATAACTGGTCATTTTTAACTCTTCTTCCGGAATTTTTCCCCATTTGATTGAGGTTTCTTGTGCAGAGAGATTCAAGTACAATACAGTGGCCCATAGTGCCAACATTGAGGTTTTTAAGTTCATGGCAATAAATAATTTATAGATGTTTATTGAAAACTATTCTAAAGGCAAAGCACTAATTCAGACTGCGATTCTATACGAAAGTAACGTGTTGTGAGGTGAATTATTTTAAATGAAACAAGAATTTACCGTAGTTTGTGCAATATTAGAGCCAGTTCATACAACAAACTGGAGACTGGTTGATTAGCTGAAAATCTAACCCGAAACATCTATTAGTTTGCCAAAACGGTCAAGCGATCATCCCTTTTTGCAGAGTAGATAAGGCATTTACTAAGCCATGGGCATTTTACACCACGATTAGTTGTAATTTTGAAGGGTATTTTGATGAATATGGAAACGCAAAACAGATGCAAAACTTCATTCAAAAGCAGCGGGTCCTTTTGATCCATTTCTGCTTCTGGTGTTTTTATTTTTTTACCTTTTGTTACCAATTAAGGGACCACAAAGGTGTGCATGAGACTTGGTTTGACATCATCAGCAATGCTCTTTTACAGGTGACCTATTTGATGTCGGTGGCTTATTCCAATTATTTTCTCTACCTGCCTCGTTTTTTCAAACACAAAAAATGGTGGAAATTTGCCCTGGAGCTGTTGTTGACTGTGGTGGTTGCTACCTGGATTTTTTTGATCCTTAAACGTTATTTGATAGATGGGTACACCCATCAGGTCCCTTTCCCATATTCCAATCGTTTTGCTATTACGGTATCCATGTCTGCCGTTTTTATAGCCTCTTTTATTGCTATGCTCAAATTTTTGGAGGATTGGTTTCAGCTGGAAGCCAGCAAGCGAGAAATGGAGAATGAAAAACTCAGCGCAGAATTACGCTTCCTCAAAGCCCAGATCAACCCACACTTCTTGTTCAATACCCTCAATAACCTGTATTACCTGGCCTATACCCAATCTCCCAATACCACGGAAGTCATCGCCAAGTTGTCCCAAATGATGCGCTACATGATTTACGATTCCAATCACCAGCGGGTGCCCATGAACAAGGAATTGGAATACATGCAGAACTACATCAGTCTGGAGAATTTGCGGCTCAATGACCAAATCCCTATCAAGTTTGACGTAGAGGGAAATCCTGAGCAAGTATTGATTACGCCACTGATTTTGATTACCTTTCTGGAAAATGCCTTTAAACACGGAGTGGGAAACAACAATCCCAATGCCTGGGTAAACATCAGTCTTAAAATTGACCAAAATTCTTGTGTTTATATTGTAGAAAACAGCAAATTACCGACCCAAACCATCGGCGAAAAATCGGGCATTGGCCTACAAAACGTTCGCCGCCGATTGGAATTGAGCTACCCAGCCCAATATGAACTGATCGAGGAAGATCGAAAAGACAGTTATTTTATACAACTTAAATTGGATTTGTCATGAACAATCTGCTGAATTGCTTGATCGTAGACGATGAACCACTGGCACGGAAACTCCTCAGTGATTATGTTCAAAAAGTACCCTACCTCAAGCTTTTACGCACTTGTTCAGGTCCGATGGAAGCCCTGGATTTTTTGCGGGACAATCCGGTTGATTTGTTGTTTTTGGATATTCAAATGCCCGAAATTACCGGACTCACGCTACTAAAGATTTTGCAAAAAAAGCCTTGGGTAATCCTCACCACAGCTTATTCCGAATACGCACTCGAAAGTTATGACCTTGACGTGGTGGATTATTTGTTAAAACCCATCACACTGGAGCGCTTTTTGAAGGCGATGGAAAAAATCAATCAGAGGATGCAAGGCATCGCCAATCAACAATTGCCCTCAGAAGAAGCAGCAGCACCTGTTGCTGTGGTCGAATCAAGCCCTGCTTATATCTTCGTCAAAGACGGCACCAAGTTGGTCAAGGTGAAAATAAGTGAAATCATGTACGTGGAAGGGATGAAGGATTACGTGGCCATCCATACCCCCCAGCAACGCATTGTCACCCTGCAAAGGTTGAAAGCTATGGAGGAACAATTGCCGGAAAACCAGTTTATCCGCATCCACAATTCTTACATTGTAGCCCTGGAGTGGCTGGACTCCATTCATAAGGAAAAAGTCAAAGTTGGCAATGCCCTTTTGCCAATCAGTGATTCCTACCGCAAATCGTTCAAGGATTTTATTGAAAAGAACCACATCAAGATGGACTAAGGGGCGATATAATTTTGCCCCACTACCTAGTTAGTTCAACCAATGTCTTAGCGCGTCCAGCCACATACCCAATGCAATGATGGCCAGTAAGATTCGATTCAATTGATTGAAACGATGTTGAGAGATCTTTTCCATCAACCACTTGCCGATAAAGGTGCCCAGGATGGTTGCGACGCACAAGATCAACAACAAGCATTGGTATTGCCCAAAATCAAAACCGACGGAAATCAAAAACACTCCGGTTTTGACGATTTGCGTCAAAGCCTGGCATACTGATTTGGTGGCGATCAATTCTTCCTTGGCAATGTTGTTGAGCACAAAAAAAGAAGCAATAAAGGGCCCGGTAACGGCCACAATCATTCCCAAAAAACTGGATAAAAAACCCAAAACGACGAACATCCAGGGTCGGGTAGGAGGGAGCTTGCCTTCCGGGATAAAAATACTGATCAGGATAAAAGCGCCGACCAAAAACTCTAACAAGATTGGGTTAAAATAATTGAACAACAAGCCGCCCAGCCAGGCACCTGGCAATAGTAAAATGGAAAACAGGCCAACAACCCTCCACTTGATGAATCGCCAAAATGCAGTGAAACGGGCCAGATTGCCCACCACTTGTATGGCACTGTGCAAGGGAATGGCTTGTTTGGCATCCAGGCCCCAGCTCAGCATTGCAAAGATCAGGGTGCCACCTGCCAAGCCAAATATGGCAGAGACAATCGACGCCAGAACAACACCTAACGCCAATACCATGTAAATTACTGGACTCAATTTCTTGGATTATTACTTAAACCAACTCTAACTCCAGACCAGTATCTTCTTCCAATTGGCTGGGGCTATATTTGTTGTGGTACAGTTCCACGTATTTCTGGTGCCCCTGAATCAGCTCCTGGTTCATTTGCATGCCCAAGGCAACGAATAAATCGTAATGTTGTTGGAAATGCTTCAACAGGACATCGGGCTTCAGGTCTTTTTGTAGTGATTTGCGGTGAGCCCGACCCAACTGGGTAGCTACAGAATAGGCGATGTCTACCTGCTCAAATTCATTGAGGGTATCCTTGATTTTGGCACTGCGATGGGGAATCTGGCGGCCCCAGTATTCCTGCCCTTTGTAAGTAGTATAGCCCAAGCCTTGTTCCACCTGTGGTGCATACAACTCAGAGGCCTTGATCATGCGCAAGCCATGATGCTTAAACGGGTTGTAATAATGCTCGGTATCGGGGTCTTGATAAACGGTTTTGAGTTCCAGCAGGATTTTATCCTTACTCTGGTTCTTTTTGGGTTGCAAAACCACCAAAATCCGCTTATTGCCAAAGGTGCCCTTAGCCTTACCCGCCTCTTCTATCTCGTATTCCTTGAGCAAATTTTCCTCTTTGCGGCTTTTGAGGTAGCCTTCCAGGATTTTGAGCAGGACCTTATTGTTGGCGTTTAAGGGAGTTTTGCGCATTTCTTTGGCCCATTTGACTTCCGCGTTCAGGTACTCACGGGTGGAGTTGTACCAAACATCAAAATTGGCTCTATCGGTGGATTTAGACGCTTCCTTGTAGGGCGTCTTATGTACCTCAAAACCCCGCATGTAACCCTCTCGAAAATATTCCAGCACTGTAGCGTTTAAAAAGGGCGCACTGGTGTCGGCACGTTTGAGCGAAAGGGAGCACAAAAAACGGGTGATATCCCAGGCGTAAGCCCCAATCCTAGAACGGTCGAAATCGGCCATACCTGAACCTTGGTCTGTAATCAGGTAGTTTTCGGTATGAGGATTCCCATGGATAAACACTTTGGGAATTTTTTCGTGTGGAATCAGGGTGGTGAAGTGGGCTTGCATGCGCATGCACATGTGGCGAAAGTAAAAAAACAAGCCCTTGTCTGGATGCAAATAGCTGCGAATCAATTTTTCCTGATCAAATTCAGGAGTTTTAAGGTATATCTTCATTGCGTAAAACCCGGGTGTCAAAAGATGAATACGTTATCCCGAATTACAAAGGTATCACTTTACGTTCACTTTACAAATAATTAACCTTGAATTAACATTAAGTTAGCTTAACTGACAACTTAACATTTCAGCCTTGCAAAAAGATTTTGGCCTTCTCCAAATCTTCAGGGGTATCCACGCCTACAATGGCCTGGTTGGTCAGCTCCACATAAATGGACTTGCCATGGTACAACCAACGCAACTGCTCTAGTGCTTCCAATTTTTCCAATTCTGCTAAGGGCAGTGGCGCAATTTCCAACAAGGTTGACCGCAAATACCCATACAAGCCAATGTGCCGATAATGAACGCCTTGGGCCAGCCATTCCTCCTGGGGTAAATTGCGCAAGTAGGGAATGGTGCTGCGACTAAAATA
The DNA here is from genome assembly GCF_965225875.1 of Haliscomenobacter sp. GTDB lineage: Bacteria > Bacteroidota > Bacteroidia > Chitinophagales > Saprospiraceae > Haliscomenobacter. Next base: position 695,109 of record NZ_CBDDBS010000003.1, read on the forward strand.
AAGCGCCAGCTTTTGAGCATTAAAAACTACTTTGACTACATTGGGATTGGACAATTCCATTTCATCCTGAATAGGCATTGCCAGAGTTGCAATTTGGGCCAGGCCCCGCCGCAAGGGATTGGCTACTTTTTCAATTTGTTCATAATCTAAAAAGGGTTCATCGCCCTGAACGTTGAGCACTACTTCATAATCGGGGAAAGATTGGGCTACTTCAGCACAACGATCGGTACCACTTTGGTGGGCTTCGCTGGTCATAATTACTTTTCCTCCAAAGGCCAACACATGATCAAAAATCCGTTGGTCATCGGTCGCCACCACTACTTCATCCAGAGCGGGCGCAGCCATTACCCTTTCGTACACGCGCTGGATGAGCGACTTGCCGTTGAGATCCGCCAGGGGTTTTCCTGGAAAGCGGGTTGACGCATATCGAGCGGGGATAATACCAAGAGTTTTCATACCTTTGCAAGGGTTTAAAAGCCTGTAAAAATGGTAAATTATTAAACTCCAAACATACTGAAAACTATGTGGAAAATCTTATTGCTCTTGTTGCCTGGTCACCTTTTTGCAACCGGGGACAGCCTGCATTATTTGACCCCGAGAGATACCATTATTCTGAGTGTCAGTGCCAACGAAGAAAAAATATTTGAACACAAGATTGTAAAAGGGCAAACAATCTTTTCGCTGGCAAAGTTTTATGGTTTAAAGATGGATGATCTGCGTCACCTCAACCCAAGTTTAAATTTTGACGTCGTAAGTCCTAATCAAAGCATCAAAGTGGTGATTCCCAATCGGGCAATTATCCGATATCGGGAACCAAAATTTAATCCCCGGATTTATACCCCGGTGTATTATCGGGTAAAAAAGGGGGACAACCTCTTTCGGCTCAGCAAGGTTTATTTTCGCATGCCTGAAGACACCATCAAAGCCCGGGCAAAGCTAAAACAGGGCAGCTTGCAACCCGGACAGTTGATTCATATCGGTTGGATGAGCCCTCAGGCAATTCCAGCGGAATGGCATACCCGGCCAACTTTACCCCCTTCCTTGAAAAAAGTGGCCGACCTCAAAAAAACATTTGAGGCCTACGCCGAGAATAAAAAGAAAAAGGTTAACGCTCAGCAGGGAATTGCTGTGTGGCAAAAAGAAGCACCAGCGGCACGGAACTATTATGCCCTACACGACAAAGCTGCCAAAGGTTCTATCATTGAACTATACAACCCGGTTACGAAAAGAACCGTTTATGCCGAAGTGTTGGGTAAAATTCCCGCCACTTCCTATTCTACCAACTTGGTGGTAATCCTTTCCCCCAACACTGCGAAGTTACTGGGAGCGAAGGATGCCAACTTTTTTGTAAAAATTAAATATTACCAATAAGGCATGGATTTCCATAAAAACATCCTTTCCACCATCGGCAACACCCCAATGGTTCAATTGCACAAAGTTGTAGCGGAAATTCCCGCCACGGTGTTGATGAAAGTAGAAACCTTTAACCCTGGGCATTCCATTAAAGACCGCATGGCGCTGAAAATGGTACTCGACGCCGAAGGGCGTGGGGATTTGAAGCCAGGTGGTACCATCATCGAATGTACCTCGGGTAACACCGGGATGGGGCTGGCAATTGCCGCTGCGGTCAAGGGCTACAAGTGTATTTTTACCACCACGGATAAACAATCCAAGGAAAAAATGGATTTGCTGCGTGCCCTCGGTGCCGAGGTCATTGTCTGTCCAACCAACGTAGAATCAGATGATCCCAGGTCTTATTACTCAGTTGCTTCCCGATTAAGTAAGGAAATTCCCAATAGTTACTGGTGCAATCAGTATGACAATCTTTCCAACCGCCAGGCGCACTACGAAAGTACCGGCCCCGAAATCTGGAAACAAACCGATGGCCGGATCACCCACATGATTACTGGCGTGGGCACCGGTGGAACCATTTCAGGTACAGGCCGCTATTTGAAGGAGCAAAACCCTAATGTGAAAATTTGGGGCATCGATACTTACGGGTCAGTCTTGAAAAAATACCACGAAACCCGAGAGTTTGATGAAAAAGAAATTTATCCCTACATCACCGAAGGCATAGGGGAGGACATCATCCCCAAAAACATCGATTTTGACATCATCGACCACCTGGAAAAGGTGACGGATAAAGACGGCGCACTGATGGCCCGCCGCCTTGCTCGGGAAGAAGGTATCATGTTGGGGTATTCTGCAGGCTCAGCCCTGGCTGGATTGTTGCAACTCAAAGATCAACTTACCCCTGAGGACATTGTGGTAGTAGTCATCCACGACCATGGCAGTCGGTATGTGGGTAAAATTTACAACGATGACTGGATGCGCGAACGAGGCTTTTTGGACACCGAACTTCGGGTGAAAGACATCATTACCCGCAAACAGGAAAAGTCATTTTATACAGTCCGTCAAAACGATACAGTGCGTTTTGCTTTTGATTTGATGAAAAGCCACGACATCTCACAATTGCCGGTGGTGGATCAGGAATCTATTGTTGGCTCTTTATCAGAAAGTGCAGTGCTCAACTTTTTGCTGGAGAACCCCTTGCGCAATGGCGACCGCCCGGTAGGAGATATCATGGCTGAGCCTCTGCCAGTTGTAGATGAATACTTGCCATTTAGCCAATTGCGGAATTACATCAGCAAACAGATTCCAGCAGTTTTGGCGCGGGATAAGGCGGGCATATACCACATCATCACGCAGTACGATATGATTCAGACGGTCTAATCGATCTTTTTATACTTCAATCTTATCGCATTGCCGATTACCACCACATCCGAAAAAGCCATAAACAATGCGCCCCACATCGGATTGAGGTAGCCCATTGCGGCCATGGGAATAGCAACAATGTTGTAAGCAAAAGCCCAATACAAACTTTGTTTGATGGTCAATACGGTATGTGCGCTGATGGCGAGGGCCTGGGGCAAACGTTCCAAACTGCCGTTGAGCAATACAATCTGCGCCGATTGAATGGCAGCCTGAGAGCCATTGCTTAAGGAGACGCCGATGGTGGCCTTGGCCAGTGCTGGTGCATCATTGATGCCATCGCCTACCATTGCAGTAGGCGCTTCTTGGCTCAATTGGGCAATTCGTTCCAGTTTTTGACTGGGTATTTGTTCCGCAAAAAAGTGCTCAATGCCCAGGGCTTGAGCTACCATTTCGGTTTTATGGGCTTTGTCACCACTCAAAATGTAGGGACGAATGTTGTTGGCTTTGAGGTAGTCGATGCAAGCTTTGGCCTCGGGTTTGATCTGGTCACTGAGGCTGAGCGCTGCCAATTGTTCTCCGTTTTTGCGCAGCACCAAATGCCCCTGTCCATTCTCAGATGCCCCTAAGCTGTAAGTATTGCCTGCATCATCATAGCCCAGCATTCCTTTGCCTTTTTCTTCCTCTACCCGGTTCAAGGAAATTGGACCAAATCGTTGTCCATTAAAGATGATTTTGCGCTCCAGCTCAGTCACCAGGGATTTGGCAATGGGGTGGGAGGAGTGGGATTCCAGGTCATAAATCAGGTTTTGCACTTCCGCAGGCTCTACACCTGGAGCATAGTCGATGGTTTCGATGGCAAACTGTCCGGTAGTCAAGGTTCCGGTTTTGTCAAAAACGATGTTTCGAATCTTGGCAAAAATCTCCAGGGTTTTGCCCCCTTTAACCAGAATGCCATTGCGAGCCAAACGGCCTACACCAACCATCACAGCAGTAGGTGTAGCCAAACCCATGGCACAAGGACAGGAAATAACCAGCACTGCGATGGCATTCATCAGTGCGTTTTTGAAGGCGATGTCGAAAAAAAAATAACTGAGCACAAAAGTCAGGGCTGAAATAGCCAGTACTGTGGGCACAAAAATAGCGCTGATTTTATCGGCCAGGCGTTGGATGTCAGGTTTGTCCTGTTGGGCGGTTTTGACCAGTTCGATCATTTGCCCCAGTACTGATTTTTTGCCCACTGCGCCCACGGTCAATTGGAAATTGCCACTCAATACCAAAGAACCTCCAATGACCAGATCACCCAGTCGTTTGTTGATGGGCAAACTTTCACCAGTCAACATGGATTCGTCAATACTGGCCTGGCCCATAAAAATCTCGCCGTCCGCAGGGACCTTGTCGCCTTCATTGACCTGTAAGATGTAACCAGGTTGGATTTCTGGATAATGGATGCTAATGATGGTGCCAGAAGGCATGATTCGGCGCGCGTGCTCCACCTGCAATTTACTCAGCTCAGAAATGGCAGTAGTAGTTTGGGCTACCGCCCGTTTTTCGATCCAATTGCCCAATAAAACCAGGGTGAAAATGGTGGCACAAGTTTCATAAAAAATGTATTGTTCTTCGCCACTAATGGTTCCAATAAGGCTATAAACAAAGGCAGCCGTACCACCAATAAAGATGAGTACATCCATGTTTGGCATGCCATTACGCACGGAACTCCATGCGCTTTTACCAAAATGCCAGGCCCCTAAAATGAACACGGGTAAACAAATGAAAAACTGCAACCAGGCATTGTGCATCAAAGACCAATGGATACCTGCCGACATGAGCAGATGCCCGCTGAGGAGTGGTGTGGTAAAAATTGCGCCAATGAGCAGTTTCCGTTCGAGGGTCCAAAATTCAGGCTTTTGTTCGGGCTCTACTACGGTATAACCGAGTTTACGGATTCCCCCTTTGGCTTCCTCTATGCTGAAATCTTCGTCGACCAAGCGAAACCGTACTTCTTTGGTTTGGAAATTGACGTAGACGTCTTCCAATCCCTTGCGCTCCAGGTAGCGGGTGATGCCCGCTGCACAGTTGGCGCAGTCCATTCCATCTACGGTTAGTTCGACCAGTTTTTTCATATTTAGATTTATTGTGTAGAGATGCACGGCTGTGCGTCTCTGTTTTATTTAGGCATCAGAATAGATGCACAGCCATGCGTTTCTAAGAAATTATGCCTTTGCAGCGTTGTACCGTTTTTCCACCTCAGACCAATTCAGTACATTCCAAAAGGCTTTGATGTAATCAGCCCGTTTGTTTTGGTACTTGAGGTAATAAGCGTGTTCCCATACGTCCAAGCCTAAAATAGGCGTCCCCGCTTGTTTCTTAACAATTTTAGTCATCAGGGGGTTGTCCTGATTCGGGGTAGAGCTAATGAAAAGTTCACCCTTGCTGTTTACACATAGCCAAGCCCAACCTGAACCAAAGCGTCCGGTTGCCTCTGCGGTAAAGGTCTCTTTGAATTTGTCAAAGCCGCCAAATTTGGCCTCAATGGCTTTGCCAACATTGCCAGTGGGGGCGCCACCGCCCTGAGGAGACAGCAAAGACCAAAACAAGGTATGGTTGAAATGCCCGCCGCCATTGTTGCGGATGGCAGGTTGTTTACTCGTTACATTGCTCAATACCTGATCGATGCTCATGGTCGCGAAGGCTGTACCCGCTACCGCCTTGTTGAGGTTGGTCACGTAGGCATTGTGGTGGCGATCGTGGTGGATCTCCATGGTCATTTTGTCGAAATGAGGCTCCAGTGCATCGTTCGCAAAAGCGAGCGGTGCGAGGCTAAAGGGCCCGGTTTGTTCTTCACCCGGCAAATCCAGATCATTGTCTATTGCAGAATCAGCCCAAAGGTTGCGGGGCTTGAGCAAAGAAGCGGCAGCTACAAACAAACCGGTGCGCAGGAAATTTCGCTTGTTCATTGATTGATTTTTTGATAAAACAGTCTCCAACTCTGTGGAGTTCGATTTAGGGCTAAATATAAAGCGCTTCCGGGTTTTATTGAATTTTTGGAAGAATGTGCTTTAAAATTTTACTAAAATTGGTTTTTTAAGAAATAAATTTTATAAAATAAAAAAGAATCGTTATTATTAGGAATTAAAATTGGATAATACCAAATTTAATAAAATTTTTCCCTCACCAAATTCTCTCTGCCATGCTTTCTGTAAGTCGTCTTCTCAGCAACAAGAAAAATGAAGGGGTTTGGAGCGTCAGTCCCAACCATATGGTGATTGACGCTCTCAACCTGATGTCCGAAAAAGGCATTGGTGCCGTAATGGTGATGGAAGGAGACCGTCTGGTTGGCATTTTTTCTGAAAGAGACTATGCACGCAAGGGCATCATCGCCGGGCGAAAGGCCAAAAGTACTCCGGTCACCGAGGTGATGACGCCCAACGTGTTTACCGTATCGCCCAGTATGGATATTGAGGATTGTATGACGCTGTTTTCTGAAAAGCGCATTCGCCACCTCCCGGTGGTCGACAATCAGCGCGTGATTGGCATGCTGAGCATTGGCGACATCGTGACCGCCATCATCCAGGCGCAAGATCAACAAATCAAATACCTGGAAGCCTACATCACTGGTCAATGATTACAAGTGCCTAAGCTTCCGCTTCATTTGCCTCAAGTGCCTTAGTTGTGTATTTGGGGCTTGTTTCATTCACCTAATCAATCCTCAATACCTACACCTATGGCCACACTCCTCGTTATCGTCTTCGTTGTGGGCTATGCCTTAATCGCTATGGAGCATCCATTGAAGCTGGATAAGGCCGCCTCAGCCATGTTGACCGGCGTTTGTTGCTGGTTGGTTTTAGCCTATGGTTACAGTTCGATGCCAGCTGCTGCCGGGACAAGTGGAACGGTTACCGAAATTTTGGAACATTCCTTGTTTGAACACCTGGGCGAAATTGCCGGTATCCTCTTTTTTCTGTTGTGTGCAATGACCATTGTAGAACTGGTAGACGTTCATGACGGTTTTCGGGTGATAACAGATCGAATCACCACTACGGATCGCATCAAACTCATGTGGATCATCTCCTGGGTAACCTTTTTTCTTTCGGCGGGCCTGGACAACATGACCACTGCCATCATCATGTGCGCCCTGATCCGGCGCTTGATCAAAAAGCAGGAAAACATCTGGTTATTTGGTGGTTTTGTGATCATTGCAGCCAATGCTGGGGGTGCCTGGTCGCCGATTGGAGATGTCACCACGATTATGTTGTGGATTGGAGGACAGGTATCCACGGTGAAGATCATGCAATCTTTGTTTATCCCAGCAGCGGTGAGTTTATTGGTACCATTGTTAATAGCCAGTTTTTACCTCAAGGGCAAAATGGAAGCAAAGAACTTGCATGAGGAGGATATAGATAAGACATTCATTTTACCACCCTGGGAAAAAACGCTAATGTTGGTTTTTGGGGGGGTGGCCTTGCTTTCGGTGCCTGTATTTAAATATTTCACTCATTTCCCTCCCTACATGGGCATTTTGTTGTCTTTGGGGCTACTGTGGTACATCACCGAATTTTTGCACAGAGGTGACCCAAAAGAAGTCCAACACGATTATTCGGTAGGTGCCATGTTGCGGCGGATTGATACGCCTAGTATCCTATTTTTCCTGGGCATCTTGCTGGCCGTGGGAGCATTGGATACTTCAGGCCATTTGACCATGGCCGCAGATTTTCTCAACAATTCAGTTGGTAACATTTACTTGATCAATACCATTATTGGATTACTTTCCTCCATAGTAGATAATGTACCCTTGGTCGCAGCGGCAATGGGGATGTACGATTTGAACACTTTTGCCATGGATCACCCATTCTGGGAGTCGCTGGCCTACTGTGCGGGCACGGGTGGGAGTATTTTGATCATTGGATCAGCAGCAGGTGTCGCATCAATGGGGATTCTGAAAATCGACTTTTTGTGGTACATGCGGCATATTTCCCTCTACGCGTTAGTTGGCTACTTAAGTGGAATTGGGGTTTATTATCTGATGAGCCACGGATAAGCGCCGAAGGCGCATAAATTCTTAGGTGAATCCCTTAGATGAACTTAGGTGCCTTAGGTGGTGAATATTCGCCCTGCTCCGCAGGGCTTTTTTTCTTTTCACCACCTAAGGCACCTAAGTTCACCTAAGGAAAGGTATACTTTATTCTCCTCCTTCAACCAATTCCCGGCCTGCTTGGGTGAAGGCTTCCAGATCAGCCAGAAGCACCTTGGCCTGTTCAGCGATGTTGCGCAATTCATCGACGTTTTGGTTCAATTTTTGGCGAATGCTGGAAGCAACCAATACCATGTGGAAGTCGTTGCCCGATTCCAAAACGCTGGTAACTTTGTCAATGCTGAGGCCTGCTTCCTTGTAGGTCACATCCCATTTTTTGCGCAGTTCTGCGTTTTTACCCAACTCATCTTTGCGCAATTTTTCGTTGTTGATGCTGCTGCTCAACTGATCCAGGGTGCCAAAGTATTCATCTGAACTTTTTCCAACCCGTTCGAAATCACTTTTCAATTTGTTGTAGCGTGCCTGAATACCCGTCCATTCTTTTTCAAAATCTTTGGATACTTCGGGCAGGTCAGGATTGGGTTGAGTCAGGCTTTCTTCAGCTTCTTGTAGGGTTTCAACTACTTGTGAAGAGAGTTTAACCCGGTTTTTTTCAAAAGACTCGATTGAGCTTTTTAAAACCTCGCCGTGTTTCAAGGCTTTTTTAGTTGTTTCCCAGCGGCAAGCGCCCAGGGTGAGCACCAGCAAAAGCAGGGTGCCAGTCATGGTTTTACGAATCATCTTAAGGTTGAATTGCTTGTAAAAAGACCTCGAAAGGTAAATAAAAAATGGGACAAGTACGCTGAGATCCCAAGGCTCAGCGTACAATCAACTATTTTTTCAGTAGTTCCATAATTTTGTTCACACTTTCTCCTACAGTAAAATAGTTCAAGTGGTGGCATTTGACATCAAAAAATACGGGTGCAGGCTTGCGCTTGCTAGGTACCCGTTTGATGCTGTTGACTCCTACCGCAATGTCATTCGGTTCTGTATAAAAAAGTGCAGCAACGTTTTTGAACAATTTGTTGACTAAACGTTTGGCCTGGTTGTCTTTTTCCAAAAACTGGTCGAGGTGCCCGGCTATGACATAATAAGGAATACCAGGATCTTTGCTCAATTCCAGGTTTTTGAGGAAGCGACTTTTGCTTTCGTAGTTCATTTGGTCCAGGCTGATGGTGAGGCTTTGGGAGCCTTTCAAAATCCCCATGATGCTAGCGATGGCCGGAATGGCCAGACCTGCATTGACGGCCAGAGGCAAGAGTAGCAAAGCATTGTCGCGGTATTTGAGTAAATTCGATAAGTTCGAACCTCCATTGGGCGTGCCAGCCAGAATGAGTTTAGTCACTACGGTATTACCGCCCAATTGTTCAATATAGTAACGAGAAACCAGCCCGCCCATAGAATGCGCCAGGATCGTAAACTTTTTCCGAAGCATACCTCTTCTCTCAGCCTTAATTCCTACTGCTACCAGTGCTTCTTTCAACTTCCCAGCATTGGCATCGATGGTGGAGTTGAGGTTTTCGTAATCGTAGGCGAGCACGAGGTCCACGGTTTTGTCGCGCAGGGCTTGTTCCATGCCCATGGCCATTTCCTGGGTATTGCCGATGATCCCGTGAACAACCAGCAAGATGTTTTTGGCTGCGCTTACTTTTTCTTTTACACCAGTGTCGTGGTAAATGGGCTTTCCATCTTTGTATTCAATCCAGCAGAGTTTATTGAGGTTTTCTTTGCCCAATACGACTTTGAAAAAACAAAGTTTGAGTGCTCGGAATACACTTTTACTTTCTGCTTTTACATCTGGAATGCTGCGGATTGCGATCTCAACTTTGCCTGCGGTATTGGATTGAGCGTCACCAACTGGGATAAAGTCTTCTCCATCAAAGGTCAGGGGAAGGATGAATTCGCCTTCCTTCAATTTTTCATCCAACTCAATGATCAAAGGATTTTTTTCTAGATCGGCATCATTTTGCAAATCATTCAACTCCAGGGTATCCGCAGTGCTGCTGTTTAAGTCCCGACTGGAATATTCCAGCGATAGGAGGTTTTTCCAACCCAGAATCTGGGGTAAAGAGGCTACACTATTCAGATCACGAGTGGAACTACCCGCTGTGGAAAGGGAAACATTGGCCCGGAAGGTATCGTGTCCCTTGATGGTAATTTTGCCACCGGCCAGTTTGGTTTCGGTTTTGTTGACTTCGCCAGCCTGGGCACTCAATTTAAAAACGAGGGTTTTGCTGAACCATTCGTTTTCGGGGGCTTTTTTCTGTTGGGCTTTGGGTAGCAGATCTCTGTCATTTCCAAAAAGCTCAGGCAAACCAGTAGCTTTCCAAAATTCTTCTGTTTCTCCTAATCCCACGACCCCATCCTTTTCCAGCAAAAATTCTTCGTTGATTTTAGTGGTACTAATGATAAATTTGATGATTTCAATACTTTCCTTTTTCCCCTTCACCACTTCAAATTCCAAAAGCTCCGGTTGGATGAATTGATCTTGGCCCGGGATTTCATCTACTGTTAGGTATTCACCATTTAAGGATCTGACACCATAATCTGGTGAAAAATATAGGGCCTTATAAAAAAGAGTACCTCCACTGGCATTTTTGAGTTCCAGATCGATGGGTAAGATGAAATTACCGTTCAGGTTTTTTCCAACTTGAACATTGATCACCTCCATATTGGGATTAGCAGGGTCAAAAATACCTTTGGTAAGAACTTGTCCAGTCTCCGAGTTTTTGATGGTAATTTGAAAGGCATTCCTATTGAATTGGGTACTGCGGTTGTCCAATAACAAATTTTGCTCCCATTTGGCAATACTTTCCAAGACATCCAGTGCCAATTCAAATACTCTATCGTCATTGTCCCCTCCAATCCTCTTGATCAAGATGTTGCTTTCCTGATTGTAAATTTCCAACACATCCTGGTCAATATTCACCCGATATTTGCCCCCCACTTTCCCTTCTACCAATTCAAAGTAGGGGGACAGGCGGCTTTTGCCCATTTTTTGTTGAGCACTTAGGTAGGCTTGATAACGCTTTTTCCCTTTTTCGCTAGTCTTTAGGGCGATGGCATAGGGAGTACTGGGCAAACTGAGCAACCTAGCGTCATAACTGCCGTTCATATCCAGAGCCAAATTGTTGGCTAAAACCACCGTACTGTCCTGAAAACCAACGCTGCTGGTACTGGCTCGCCCCAGTGCCTTACCCGTCTTCTGGTCCACAATCTCAAATTCGGCAGTTTTATTTAACTCGGTTGAAAGCCCATGGATGGCACCACAATTGATGTTCCAGGCATTTTGGTCATTGGCACTTAATAAATAAACCTTGCGTTGAGTAAGGTCTTTGGCCGAACCCAAATTCAAAAATTTCTGATAAGGATCGAAACCAGCAATGGGCTCGAATTGTGGGTGTTGTTTTTCAGCCGAACGAAACATCGAAGCCTGGCAACGGGTATACAAATCGGCGTAACTGACATCAGGATCGTTGGCGAGGACGTTCAGCAAATTGAAAGAAAACATCCCACGTTGATTTTTCAATTCAAAGGCTTTCTCTTGTCGGTCACAGGCTGACATCATTAAATGAGTTGCCAATGGCAACTGGTTGCTTCGCGGCCCTTGGGGAAAGTTTTTGACAAAATAACCATTCAAATAAGAGGCGTAGGGGCGTGCTTCGGTCCGTTCCGGGAAAAAGAATTGCCGGGGTTTTCCATGATTGATATCGTCAATGGCTCTGGTGATGGTGCCAGAATGGCAACAGTCAAAAATGGTGAGCACATGCGCGCCTTGTTGTTGAACTTGTTGCAACAATATCCTAATCTCTTTATCCGAGAGGCAAAATTTATCTTTCAAACCACTATCGTAACAAACCATTGCTTCCTGCACCCCGGTTGGGTCCAGCCATTCAAATTCAGGTGCTGCTTTCTCCTGGGTACCATGGCCGCTATAGTACAATAGCACCACGTCGTCTTTACCGGCTTTGGACAAATGATCCGGGCCAAGGAATTTACATATGTTCTGATAGGTAGCATCCTGGTTTAGGAGGGTTAGACTTGGTGCTAAATCAAAGGCTTTGGCATAGGTGTTGCTCAAAAAGTCTTTCATGGCAGTTACGTCGTTCCTGCAGCCATCCAGCGGAGTGATTTTTGAATCTGGATGATAGGTGTCGATGCCAATAAAAAGGGAATACAGCTTTTTCATAAAGTATGGCAGTTCATTGGATGTATTGCTTAGAATAACGAAAAGTACTAATTTTAAATTTTAGTGCGCATTATTTCAAAAAATTAAAGCAGCAAAGCAACGCTTTTTCTTCCGGACTTGTACTAGGGTAAAAACATTCGAGCATTCATATGGAGAACCGTGAAATCGCTGATGTACTGGAGGGTTGCCGACGCAAGGATCGGGCAGCTCAGAAGGAACTGTACCGGCAGTTTTATGGTTATGCCATGTCGATTTGTTTGCGCTATTGCGACAATGAAGATGAGGCTATTGAAGTGGCCAACGATGCTTTTTTAAAGGTTTTTCTCAACATTAAACGTTACGATCCTCAACTGCCTTTTAAACCGTGGTTTCGGCGAATTCTGATCAATACGGCGATCAATCACATCAAGCAGAAACAGAAACTCAAAATCGGCACACTGATGGACACTGAGTACAACATTCCCGACACTGAAGAAATCCTGGCCAGGCTGGGCTTTCAGGAACTAATGAAACTGGTGCGCTCGCTTTCCACGGCTTACCGCACTGTTTTTAATTTGTATGTATTGGACGGCTTTACCCATGAAGAAATTTCACAACAATTGGGGATTTCGGTGGGTACCTCCAAATCAAATTTATCCAAAGCACGTGAGCGTTTGCGGCAACTGATCCTGCAACAAATGCAACAGTAGGTATAGGGGTGATAAAAAATAAGGGCTTAAGAAACATGAGCACTTATTTCAGCCCCGCTACATAGTAATTGAATTGCCATGAAGGATTTTGTAGATGATTTGTACAGGCGGGCTTCTGAAGATCCAGACATCCCCTTCAATGAAGAGGCATGGGACCGGATGGATCAAAAACTGGACTACGCGGCGCGGAAGCGGCGGCGTGGACTGATCTGGCTATTCTTTTTATTGTTTGTTTCATTGGGAGCCGGATTGCTCTGGGGCATTCAGGGAATGGGTACTTTTGATCAAAAAATAAAAAAGGAAAAATACACTGGCCCGGTTGCCGAAAATGCACAACCTGACCAAAGGGACAAAATCAAGACTGAACAAAATTCTTCCCTGAAGGAAACTGGAAAAAACCAGGCTCGGGGATTCAATGCGGATGTTGCCATAGCTAAAGACCCAAAAGAACAAGGAGATGTGAACCAAACTGGTAACCAAACCAATTTTCTCAAAACCGCACCGCGCTTATTTACATCGGAACAGCAGGGTTCTCGGAAACGTGCTAAACCTTCGTCTGGAAACCAGGCAAAGGCAAAAGCACAATTCAATCAGGACAAGTCTAAATTTGTCGAGGACCTTGCTGCTATTTCACTAAATGAAAAAGTTACAACAAAGAAGGACACTCTTTTAAATGTTTACCGAGTTGATGAGCCTGACTGGCTTGTTTTAGAAACTTTGCCAGCTGCAGGTGTATTGATCAATGAACTGAACCGACTCCCAGAACCTAAAATCATTGGATGTACTATGGAGGTTCCTCCAGTTGCAAAGCTTAGATCCTGGGGAATCGGCCTCAGTGCAGGTCCCGATTTGGCCTCCGTAAATGCCAATGGCAGTACTGCCTATGGTTTAAATGCCGGTTTAGCTTTTGATTACCGTATTGGCAAACGTTGGGTATTTCAGGCATCCGGACAGTATTTGCTCAAAAATTACATCGCAGATCAGAGGGAATATGTGGCACCGAATGGTTTTTGGCCTACCCGTTCTTATCCAAAATCCACGGAAGGTACTTGTGATATGTTGCAGTGGAGTGTGGATTTGCGCTACAATTGGTTGGCAAAGCCAAAGTTTAAAAGTTTTGTCTCTCTTGGGTCTTCTTCCTGGACCATCCTGAAAGAAGAGTATGAGTTTTATTATGCCAAAGACTACCCTGGGTTGATCTACAATTGGTCGAGTGGGCAAAACAAAAATTACTGGCTATCTATGGCTCAAATGGGTATTGGTATTGAAAAGACCATTCGGCCGGGCTTGAGTTTGCAGCTCAATTGGTTTGCCCAAATGCCCTTGCAGGGTGTTGGCAATGGAAAAGTAGAGATTTATTCCAGTGGTTTGGGCTTTATGGTACACAAACAAATGGGACGCTTGAAGAAGTAAGCTTAATGCACCACCAATTTATCCCCCACACGAATAGTGCCTATACCCAAAGTAATCAAATTCATTCCAAAGAGCACTTTGTTACCCTGCGTACGGTAAGTTGCTAGTGTTTTGAGCGGATCGCCTCCGGCGTGGCGCTGGCCAGTATCCTGATCCGTAGTGGTCAAAATGCAGCGACCACAGGGCTTGATGCCCCGAAAAGGTACTCCGCCAATCAACAGATCGCTCCAGCTGTCTTCCTGATAAGCCGCAGCACCTGCAAACACAATATTGGGCCGAAAACGATTTATGGGAACAGGTTCTGCCAGGCGTTGATTCAAATCGGCTAGAGAATTTTCACCCAATAGTAAATAAGGGTAAGCGTCGGCAAAACTTACATTCATCGGTATTTGCACCCGCTCGGGCTCGACTTGCCTTGGCGAATCATCGGGTAGGTAAACCAAGCGTATTTTGGACTCCAGCGCTTCACTCAACCAGGCATCAGCAGCCTTATCCACCGCCAATGCATCACAAAAGTCGTCCCATATTTGTACCGTAAAGCGCTCACTGGAATTGGTCTGAAGAGGAACCTGGAGTAAGCCCAGTTCGGGTTTGCTTCGATGTCGGATGATTAGGTATTCAGTTGTAATTTCCGTTTGTAGCAAAGCTAAAGCACCAAATTCCCGTTGGGTAAGGAATCGATTGTTTTCATTGATCAACAGCCAGCGGCGATCATGTTGAAAACCTCTTTCGGTGACCAGTGCTTCCTGAACGGCAATGCCAGCAAGGGATTTGACCGGATAAATATGGAGTTGGGTGATGTTGAACATAAGGGAGTGGAATGTTTTTTGTGCAGCAAAGATATGGATTTGCCACATCTAATAAACAAATTCTACCCAATTCTGCCCATCACCAATTAAATCAAAGCAATAATTAGTTGCCCTGATAAAAAAAGCCCACCTTCACCACTCATTTCTTTCAATCCATCTGAATGTCAAAAACATCCCCGTCAAAAAAAGAACTCCCTAGTGATGAAATCATTGTCAGCCAAACCCAAGCTTGGATCAAAAAAGTAATCATCGGCTGTAATTTTTGTCCATTTGCGCAACGCGAAGTTCAAAGGGGGAGTATCCGCTATCTGGTCGTTCACTCAGAAGACATAGACGTTTGTATGGAAGCCATGTTTGCTGAATGTGGCCGCTTGGATGAAGACGAAAGCATCGAAACGACATTGGTGATTTTCCCCGGGGCCTTCAACGCCTTTAAAGACTACCTGCTGCTCATCGAGAACTGCGAAGACATGCTGCTGGACAATGATTACGAAGGCATTTATCAAGTGGCGAGTTTTCACCAGGATTACCAGTTCGCGGACGCACCTGCCGATGACCCCGCCAATTACACCAACCGCTCTTTGTATCCCATGCTGCATTTGCTGCGCGAATCCAGTCTTGACAATGCCTTGGCAAACTATCCCGACCCTGAAAACATTCCTCAACGCAATATTGAATATGCCCATAAGTTGGGACTTCGGCAGATGAAACTGCTCCGGGATTCTTGTTGGAATGCTTGATTTACTTGCACTGGTATTTTTTGCAAATAAAAATTGGGCTAGTGCTTAACGAACTACCTCGATTTTGTACTTGGCCCCTTTCATTTTTTCGCCCTGAATTTTTTTCAATACCGCTTGAACCTGGTCTTTTTTTACAGCTACAAAGGACATGTGGTCCAATAATTCGATTTTTCCCAGGTCTTCTTTTTGCAGTTCACCTTTTTTGGACAAAAAGCCAACGATGTCTGTTTTGCTGAGTTTGTCTTTTTTCCCTCCGCTAATGTACAAGGTAACCCAGGCGGGTGGAGCAGGCAAGGCAACTCCAGTAGGGATGTCAAAAACCTCGGGGATTCCAACCAGGTAATCCGGGAGTGCTTCTTCAGCATACAAAATGACAAAGGCTGTCCCTTCCGCATGCATGCGCGCAGTACGGCCATTGCGGTGTACAAAATCAGTTCCTTTGGAAGGCAATTCAAAATGGATGACATTTTTTACCTCGGGAATGTCCAGGCCCCGTGCCGCTAAATCAGAGGCGACTAAAATGGAAATACTGCCATTGCGGAATTGCACCAGCGTTTTTTCACGGGTCAACTGATCGAGGCCACCGTGGAAAAACGAGCTTTGTAGCCCTTTTTCGCGCAACATTTCCACACAATTTTCAGTGGCTTCACGCTGATTGCAAAAAACCAGGGTTTGCTCGTTACCCAAGGCAACAAGCAAGGCAAAAAGGGTATCCAGTTTATCTTGGCCGGGAACCATTACTGCCTTTAGTTGAAGGCCATCGGTTGATTTTTCCTCCACCTGGGTGAAATCCAATACTTTGGGCGCTACAATACCCGTGAACTTTGGGATGTGTTGTTTGCGACTCGCCGATACCAGGATACGTTTTTCAATTTTAGGTAAACCCGCTACAATCTGCTCCATTTGTTCCTGAAAACCCATGGACAAAGATTTGTCAAATTCGTCCAATATCAGTACCCGCAGGTTTTGTGGATCAAAAGATTTGCGGGTCAAATGTTCAATGATGCGCCCTGGAGTGCCAATGAGTAGGGCGGGGGGCTGACTCAGGTTGCGGATTTCGGTTTGCATGGGGTGCCCGCCATAACAGGTGTTTACCTTAAACCCAGTAGCCATCTTTTGCCAAACCCGTTCGATTTGGATGGCCAATTCACGGGTTGGAGAGACCACCAAACACTGTACCCCTGCGTGATCACTTTTTAATAAACTCAAAATGGGCAATAAAAAAGCCAGGGTTTTGCCGGAGCCGGTGGGAGCCAATAACATCAGATTGGGTTCCTGAGGAATGTGCAGCAGGGCTTTTTCCTGCATTTCATTGAGCGCGTTGATGCCAAGTTTGTGGAGCACAGCATCCAGTGATACGTTGTTTTGCATGGGGCAAAGGTACTATTTTTGCCAGGAAACCCCATGCTCAGTTACTTATTGTTTTGAATACCCAAACATTCCCCTTCGCAATGCTGTTTCAATTCCATACTTTTGCGATTCTTTAAAACTGCATTAAAATTTTATGGCAAAATTTGCAATCGACCTCAAGTCGGGTGACATCAAAAACGAGGCCGAACTGATCGTCGGAATTGACCTGGGAACAACCAATAGTTTGGTTGCGTATATAAAAAATGGCGAGGCCGTAGCCGTAAAAGGCAAGAATGGGAAAAGCACCCTGGTGCCATCGGTGGTGCATTTCAGCCCCGAAGGCAAAATTGTGGTAGGGGATGCCGCCAAGGAAAAATTGATTAGCGACCCGGAAAATACCATTTACTCCGTAAAACGCCTGATGGGGAAATCCTACGGTGATGTGCAAGGCGTACAGCAGTATTTTGGCTACCAAATCATAGACAACGATACCGAGAGTTTGGTCAAAATTCGGGTAAAAGACAAGTTTTATACGCCCATCGAATTGTCTGCCGAAATCCTCAAAGTGCTCAAAAATCGCATTGAAGAGGAGCTGGATCGGGTGGTGAGTAAGGCGGTTATTACTGTGCCTGCCTACTTCAATGATTCCCAGCGTCAGGCTACCCGTGATGCGGGCAAATTGGCGGGACTGGACGTGTTGCGCATCGTGAACGAACCCACCGCGGCAAGTCTGGCCTACGGCATTGGCCTGGATCAAAGCGAGAGCCATACCATCGCGGTTTACGACCTGGGTGGCGGCACTTTCGACATTTCCATTTTGCGGATTCAAGACGGGGTTTTTGAAGTGATGGCGACCAATGGCGACACCTTTTTGGGCGGCGATGACTTTGACCGGGCCATTGTTGATTATTGGATTGCCGAAAATAAATTGGATACCCAGCAGATCAATGCGGACAAAGAATTGAGTCAAGCCTTGCGCTTGCAAGCGGAAAAGGCTAAAAAGGCCTTGAGCAGTGAAGCTGAATACCGTGCTGAAATCAATACCATTAAGTGCGAGATTACCCGTGAGCAATTTGAGAAATTGATTCAACCACTCGTAGATCGGACGATTGCTTGTTGCCAAAGTGCCTTGAACGACGCCAAAGTCCAATTGACTGAGATCGATCGAGTGATCATGGTGGGTGGCTCTACCCGGGTGCCTTTGGTACGTGAATCGGTGGGGGCCCTCTTTGGTCAGGAAGTATACGACAAAGTCAACCCGGATGAAGTAGTAGCTCTAGGGGCAGCCATTCAGGCGGATGTATTGGCGGGCAACCAAAAAGACATCCTTTTGCTGGATGTCACACCTTTGTCCCTGGGTATTGAAACGGTGGGGGGCTTGATGGACGTCATTTTGCCCCGTAACTCCAAAATTCCAACCCGGGTAGGGCGCCGTTACACCACTTCGGTAGATGGCCAGCGCAACCTTAAAATAGCTGTTTACCAGGGTGAACGCGACTTGATTCAACACAACCGCAAACTGGGTGAATTTATCCTGAAGGGGATTCCCCCGATGCCTGCTGGATTGCCCAAAGTAGAGATTCAGTTCATCCTCAATGCCGATGGTATCCTGAAAGTAAAAGCAGAAGAGCTGCGCTCAAACGTAGAGCAAGAGATTGAAGTTAAGCCGACCTACGGCATCAGTGAAGAAGAAATGGCGATGATGCTCATCGATTCTATACAAAATGCAGCTGACGATTTAGCCATCCGCGCACTGCTCGAAGCACGCAATGAGGCCAACAACATCGTGCTCAGCGCCGAACGTTTCCTAGGGCAAAACGAGGAAATCCTCAACGAAGAAGAAATCGCGACCACCCGCTCCCTGACGCAAGCGCTGCGTGACGCAGTGGCCGGAACCGATAAAGACGCCATCAATCAGGCAATGGAAACACTCAATACCTATACCGCTCCGCTGGCGCACCGTGCTATGGATGTTGCATTGTTGGAAGCCATGAAAGGCAAACAGATTTAAGCACCATGATTTGGAAAACACCCATCGACCTGGCCGTTTTAAATGCCAGCCGGAAAAACACCTTGATTGAACACCTTGGCATTGAACTCTGTGGTTATGGCGACGATTATCTGCAAGCCAAAATGCCGGTGGATCACCGTACGGTGCAACCTTTTGGCCTTTTACACGGTGGCGCATCCGCTGCCTTGGCGGAAAGTGTAGGGAGTATGGCTTCCTTGTTTACTTTTGAAGAGCCTGGCAAACAATACGCTGTAGGAATTGAGCTCAACGCCAGCCATTTGCGTGGAGTGAGTAGTGGCTATGTGGTGGCAACTGCCAAACCTGCCCGCCTGGGTCGTAAAATCCATGTCTGGAACATTGAAATACACGATGACCAGGGGCGATTGGTGTGTGTAAGCCGATTGACGATGGCGATAGTGGCGGAATAAAAATAGCCTGATGCCATTTTAAGGGCACCAGGCCTTTTTAAACTTAAAATTAATCCACTTGAAACCTTAGACGCTGTCCATCTAAAGCCGATAACACATCAAAGATTCCCCCTTGCCGTATTTAATTAGGATGCGAAAAATCATTTTACATTCTCGCACAGCATTTCATTCCCATCCAATCCATTGAATATGGCTTTGGTATTGGTAAACGAAGTGCCGATGTATTCTTCCCGGATAAAAACATAATCTGGCAACAGGTAGCATTTTCCATCGCTGCCTTTGTAGGCCATTTTGGCGCTGCGTTCCCGACCAATCACCGCACCACTTACATTATGGCGCAAAGTAGTCCAACCGTTTTGGGTTAATACTGCTTTGAGTGCAGTTGCTTTTTGAGTATTTCCAAATTTCGCATTAAAACCATCAATCAAGATCTTTTCCAGCTTGGAATCAACCACAACGGGAGCAGGTAATTTTCTGCTTTTAATTTTTTCGGCGTTATTCTGTTCCATGCCTGCTTTCATGCTTTCCAGACTCCCCATTTTGGCCACAAAATCAGAAACGGCTTTGTATTGGTCTGCATAAGCTGTTTCTTCTGGGAAAATTTTGGCGGCCGCTTCCCAGTAGAGCTGATTGTACTTGGCCAGGTAATAATTTCTTTCAGCCACTTCGGGGATTGTGCCACTGGCTTTGGCGTTTTCTATATTCGTTAAGTCCCCATTGGTTTGGTATACGTGTTTTTCAATGATTATTTTGGTTCGCTTGATGTACATTTCCTGGGGCTTGGTATTCAAAGAAATATACTGCTGAACCATATCCGAATATTCTTTAAAGCGGAATTGCATCACGGGTACATCGCCAGGACGAACGCCAATGTTTGTTTCTTCAAAGAGCTTGCGCAGCAGTTGGTCCGCTTTAATCGCTTTTTGGGTTGGGTTGAGTTGACTGAAATCCTCCGCTGCAGGTGTAGCACTACTTGTGCTGCCCGCTTTGGCCTTCCATTTGACAATCTCTGCTTCCATTTTGTCGGTTTTGTAAGCAGGGTCTTTTTGCTTTACTTCTTTAAGTTTGGCTTCTAAAACGGCTACTCCTTCCGCAAACTTTTGTGTTTTTTGAATGCCCATAGCGTTTGTCCAAAAAGAACGAACTTCGGCCCTGGCTGGACCTTCGTAGGCGAAATCCTGTGCCATTGCGCCAAAAGAAATCAGCATGGCGATAAAGACTAGTTGAATCGTTTTCATAATCGTTTTCAGAATTTGTTTAAGGCCCAAAATATGACCTGGCAAAAAAGTAAATGAGCCCGATTCACAAGCGATGGGAAGTGTTTTATATCTGATAGAACTCCGCTTGATTGGCCGAAATGGAAGCTCAAGAAGTTACCATGTATACTGAGCGATCATCTGCTTAAAGTCCAAGGGGGATTTTGAAAAACAACATGGCCATTTGCTTATCTTACAGGCTCTTAGAAAAACATCAATTCGATGAAGCGCATTTTTATTTCCTTTTTATGTTTTAGCTTTTTCCTCAATTATTCTGTTTCCCAGCCCGATTGCTGGTGTACCCGGATAACCCAACAACAAATTGATGGATTAATAAGCAATTTTGATTCTACAGCCATTCATCAAACCATACGTAAATTAAGATCAGGTAGTGATAAAACCTGTCAGGTTATGAGTTATAACATTGAAGTGGACTATCTGATGGCAAAGAAAAATTTAAGTGCCACTCTTGCCGCAATTCAGAAACAAGAAAAACTGGTTTTTAGCCTTTCTTGTAAAAAAGAGCTACTCATCCATACCTATTTGAATTACGCCACTTACAGTAAATCTACTCAAAACTATGAGGCTCTTTCCAACTATGCATTTAAAGCATTAAAAGCAGCAGAAGCCCTCAATGATCAACAAAAAGAACTTAAAGCCATTGCCCTGATCGTTTTTCTAAACACCAGGCAAAATCAAAATGAAAAAAACTGGGAATATGTCAAACGGGCCGAGAAAATCATCCTGACCCTGAATGCGGATTATACACTGGCTACTCACTACAACTGGTTGGCATTTGAATACGAACAAGAGTATTCTACCAAAGGAAGGCGAGGTCTAATGGATTCTTCGGTAATGTATTCAGCAATTGCATTAAAAGCAGCTTTAAAAAGAAGAGATCATTTTGAAATCACGAGATGCTTCCGGGTGCTTGAATCAAATGCGGTAAGTAAGGAAGACTATCAAGCAGCTGTACGATATGCCGATTCTGCGATTTTTCACCTAAAAAAGATAAAAATCCCAATGAATCCGGCGGCTTTATACGTAACAAAAGCCTTGGATTATGCTGATTTGAAAAACCATTCAGAAGCCCAAAGATGGATCGACACAAGTATTTATTATGCAGAAAAAATGGAAGGAAAAACTCCCGCTACCGCAGCTGTTTACGGCCAGGCTGCCCAGATTTTTGAAAAAGCAGGCAACCTGCCCAGGGCAATTGCTGCAATGAAAATTTATAATCACATGAAAGACAGTGTGTTCACACAAGAGCGACTGGTGAAAATAAATGAATTGGAACAAAAGTATTACAAGGAGAAAAATGAAAATACGATAAAAGACCTGGCTAGGAAAAAGCAGTTTTATCTTTTTTTGGCAATAGCAGGTTTGTTGGGGATTGCGGCGGTTTCATTCTTCCTTCGCCAACAAGCTTTAACTTATAAGAAAAACATTCTTGAAGCGGAACAGCGGCTCAACCGAGCACGGATGAATCCACATTTCTTTTTTAACGCATTAACAGCGCTGCAAAAGTTTGCAGTGACAGAAAACAATCCCCAGGCAATGGCTACTAACCTTTCGAGGTTTAGCAATATCATGAGGGAAACTTTGGAAAGTACTTATAAGGAATATGTAAGCATAGAACAAGAGATGGACTTTTTGGAAGAATACCTTGATGTGCAAAGCATCCGCTTTCCGCAGGCTTTTTCTTACGAGATAAAAGCTGATCATGACCTGGAAGTGGATGAACTACTTATTCCTTCCATGATTATTCAGCCCTTCGTTGAAAATAGCATTGAACATGGCTTCTCGGGTATTGAGTATCAGGCAAACATTCAGGTAGAATTTAAAAAAGACGACAAAAGTTTGTTGGTCCTCATTTCAGATAATGGCCTGGGCATTCGAGGGGAATCTCCGGAAAACCATCAACACATCAGCCGCGCCAGCCAAATCCTGAAAGACAGGATTTATCTGCTCAACTTAAAACTCAAAACAAAGGCGGGTTTTCACATTGACAATGAGGCTTCGGGAAAAGGAGTGATTGTAAAAATCAATTTACCTTTACTGTACAAAAATCAAAGCCAATCCTGACATGAACATTTTGCTCATCGACAATGAAGCCGAGGTAAGATCCACCTTAAAAAGCATGCTGGAGAATTGGAGCAAGGGCAAACATACCATTGCGGAGGCAGATGGAGTGTCCACAGGTGTTCAAGCCATTCTTTCCTTTCATCCGGATGTGGTAGTGCTGGATGTGGAAATGGATGATGGCACCGGTTTTGATTTATTGAAGCAAATTTCCGCGCCTTCCTTTCAATTGATTTTCGCCACCGCATTCAACCAGTATGCTATACAGGCATTCAAGTTCAGTGCCATTGATTACCTGCTCAAACCCGTTGATCCCATGGAATTGGCAATAGCTCTACAAAAGGCTGCGGACAACATCAACAGCAACAACTTACAGCAACAACTTGCCATACTCATGCAACAACTTGCCAATAAACAAGGCGCACATAAGCAGATTGTATTAAAAGATATCGACAAAACCTACTTTGTAAACATCAACTCCATCATTTACTGTGAGGCTGAAGGCTCTTATACCAAATTCTATGTTGAGGGATCTGCCCCCATTTTTGTGAGCCGGAACTTGCGTAGTTATGAGGAATTACTGGCATCTTCAGGCTTTATACGAACCCATCATTCCTGCCTTGTGAACCCTGACAAAATAAAAGTATTTGACCGCAAGACGGATTGTGGAACCTTAATCCTTGAAGGTGGTTACACCATTCCTGTTTCGCAGCGCAAGAGGGAGTTTGTAACTCAGTTTCTGGAAAACAGGTGAGAATCGTTTACCTATACACTTTAAAACAGGTTATGTACCCGCTGCTTTTTATAAACTTTGACTAATCCCGGTAATTTTCCATTTTCCTTCAATCAATTTAACCAAGATCAAGCGTTTTTGACGATTGGCCCCTGATGCCAATTCCAACTGAATTTCAGCATTACCTTCCTTGATCTTGCTTTCCAGAACTTTGATGGATTCCCATGGCTGCATGTCGGAAACCCAGTGGTATTGGGTGAAAAAAGGACATGGAACGTTGTAGGTGAATGGATCATTATCTACTTGATCGTAATATATGGCATAGGGTATGTCCTTAAAATAATCCTGACAGCTTTGAAAACGGGCTATTTCTGATTGTTTAAAAGTATCGGCAACACAACCCACGGAGTCGAGATTGTGGAGGTAACGCTCGTAATCCAATAAAGTCTCACCCTTTGGCCCTTTTTTGACAATGGCCGTATGCTCCTTTACATTCCTACCTTTGATGGCCTTGAGATACCACTCATAAAAACACTTTGCAGCATCAGCAGGGGTTTGAGCTTTACAAAAACTACTGACGATCAAAAATCCAATCAAAATAAGTTGACGCATAAAGTGGAATTGTGTGCCAAAATTAAGCGCTTTTTTATTTTGGCACACAAATTCATCGAGGATATGGATTGCTTATTGTTGCTTGGTTTCCACCTCAATTACCCCATCTTCGGCATCTTTGCCATATTTGTCGGTGGCAGCTTTCCCTTTGATGACGTTAATGGATTTGATGGTAGATGGTTCAATTCCTTTCAAGGGCGCGTCAGATTCATTTTTGTGTAGACGGCCCAACACTTTTCCATCTTTAACGATTAAAGGACGACCATCCACATTGGATTTAAAGCGGACATTTCCTTTAGGGCTTTGACTTGCATCGATGTTGATTGTTTCGACCTTCCCAGAAACTGTATTGACATTATTGACCCGGATTTCAACGTTTTGGTTGTTGTTGACGTTTTCGGTCTCAACCTGATTGGTCACATTAATGCTGTTGTCGAGATTGATTTTGTTCAGTTCGATTTCCTGAATATCGCCACCCTTGTAATCTTTGGTATTCACAATAATCACTCCATCTTTTCCCTCTTCTCCGTAAGTAGCGGTAGCCGATTCACCTTTGAGTACCGTCATTGACCGGATATCATTGGGGTTCAATTTGGACATTGGGTTGCCGCCAGGGCCGTCTTCCATTTTACCCATGTTTTTTCCGTCGACAATCAAGAGTGGTTTGCCAATATTTCCTGAAACCAAACCATTTTGACCCACGGTGAAGGACTCGCCGTTGGTAACGATCTTTACGCCGTTGGCAGATCCGTTAATTTTGACCGAATTCACCACAGGCACTGTGTCCAGTTTAAGGGAAAGAATGTTGCTGGGTTCAAGTTTTCCAGAAGTAGTTTTTTGCGCCGCTGCTGGAACTGCTAATTGAATGACCGGCGTTTGTTCCATCTCTTCGATGCTTTCTCTCAAGGTGACCTCACCGGTAGGCAAGGCCTGCAAATAATTCACCGAAAAAAACAGTACGAGGCTCAGTACCAGCGGTAAACAAAGTGCGTATTTAACGGCTTTCCATTGTGGCGATCCCGCTTGGGTCATGCGCCGTAGCCGCGTATTCAATTGTGCTGCAAAAGTGTTGTAAGGCATTTGTTCCAATTTTTGTTTTTGTGAAGCTAAAAGGCACGCATATGCATATTTTGAGCCTTGGGCCTCAATGACGCCCGCATCGGCTATAAATTCGTGGGTTTCCTGTAAACGTTGGCGCAGGCGGTAAATCAGCGGATTGAACCAATACAGCGCAATCCAACATTCCATCAGCAATACATCCCAACTGTGCCCTTGCTGGACATGGATCAGCTCGTGTTGCAAAACCATGGAAGGCATGGGGTCTTTTTTTTGCCAGAAGATGTAGTTGAAAAATGAAGCAGCTTCCGGCACATTTTCTTGCTCTACCAGGCTCCAATCACCCATGGCATGTACCTTGCCACTGCGGATCCAGTGCCATATTTTGAGGTAACTGACCAGGCTACGTCCCAGACTGATCAATACCCCGGAAGTATACACAAGCAAAAGGGTAGCGCCCCAGGACAACACCCATTCCTTGGGTGGCGGTACCAACAAACGCAACCATTCAGCGGGTATTTGCTGGGTTTGTTCCAGCATCAGCACGGCCGGATGGGGATTTGCCGCCAGACTGACTTCAATCTGCAAATGGGGAATCAACAAGGCAATCAAGGGCGTGATGAGTAAATACGCACGATTGGCTTGATAAAATGATTCCCGGTGCATCCAACGCTCATACAACAGCCCAAAGGCAAGCAGGCAAAGCGCAGCACACAACAAAGTGAAAAAAGTGGGTGCGATGATGGTCATACCACAATCATTTTGACTCTGATTTTTTTATTTCTTCCAACAAACGTTCAATCTCAGCAACATCCGTCTTTTCTTCCCGCAGGAAGTAGGAGAGGAGTTGGGCCGTTGAGCCAGCAAAGTAGTGTTCCTTGATCTGGGATACACTGGCCTTACGGTACTCTTCCATGCTGATCAGGGGGAAATAGCGATGGGTTTTACCAAAAGCTTCATGATCAAGCCATCCTTCGGTCTCCAGTTTACGCACCAATGAAGAAATGGTGGTCACCGGAACCTGGGGGTCATCCAGTTCCTCCATAATTTCGCGGACAAAGGCTTTCCCCATCCGCCAAATGATCTGCATGACCTGTTCTTCTTTTTCATTTAACTTCTTCATGATTCAAATGTATAACTAATTTTTCGTTGTTACAACTGAATAATCATTTTTTAACTAAAATTTCGTCATTAAATAGACATTTGAGCTGAACGAGGTAGGAGGGGAGGGGTATTTTTTCGCAAAATCCTAACGAGTCATGAAGCGGGTAGCAATGGAGAGTGGTCGAAAAGTATAGCGTTTTTTGACGTGATGGCCACCGCTGCGGATTAAAATATTGCGCAATGCTTCCATGGTGCGGATGATGTGGTTGCCTTTGTTGATCATCACACATTCGGCCAGGGCGGCGTGGGCGGCATCAGTAACCTCCGAACGGGTGGCTACACCAGATTTATTAAGGGTATCCAGTACTTGGGTTGCCCAAATGACCGGCACATGTGCGGCTTCACAAATCCAGAGGATTTCTTCCTGGATTTCGCTCATGCGTTCAAACCCAATTTCTACAGCTAGGTCACCACGGGCGATCATTACGCCGATATTTTTTTCCTTCAATCCACTGAACAATAAATCAGGCAAATTCTTGACGGCTTCGGGCGTTTCAATTTTGATGACCAATCCCAATTTATGGTCGGAGCCCAAAGCCTGTTGCAATTGGGACATATCTTGGGTATTGCGTACAAAGGAATAGCCAACAATATCAGCATGTTGCAGGATAAAGGGCAAACAAGCCAGGTCATACTCTGTTAATGCAGGGGTAGACAAGATCGAATCGGGGAAATTGATCCCTTTTTCTGCTTTGATAAAAGGCTTTTTGCTGGAGATGCGCAGGATTTGTAGTTTGGCCTTGCCAGCTTCGGTTTTTTCCACTCTGGCCTCAATCAGGCCATCATCAAAAAGTACAATTTCGCCCGGATTCAATTGTTCACAAACTCCGGGTAAACTACATCCAATGGCACCTTTTTCTTGCCCCAGCAAGTATTCGTCTATGAGGAGGATGCTTTGGCCAAGTGCTATTTTGAGTTTCTTTTTCTTGCGTAGTACCGTGCGGATTTTGGGCCCGGCCAAATCCATGTATATTTTACAATTCAAGCCAGTGATTTTTTCTGCCCTTTTTACATGCTCAATCATCCGAAACCAGGTCGCCTCATCGTCGTGGGCACAATTGATGCGGGCCACGTTCATGCCAGATTGCAGCATATTTTTTACTTTTTCATAATCGTCGGCCATCTTGCTGTCGAAAGTGAGCATGATGTAGGGCACTGAGTCAATTTGTTTGGGCCCAAAAAGGGCGGCTGATTTTTGAGCCAGGGACTTTTTACTGCTGCGGTAGGTGAATAGCTCGTGGTCAGGGTTAACTTTTATTCCCAAGCGTTGCATGATGGCAAGCAATTGACCCCTGACATGGCTTTCAGAACTGGTAATTGAGGATAGCCCAGCTTCATGTAATGCATCTTGCAATTCGCGAATATCCAAACTGCGAAGGGCTAAGTAATGCAACAAATTGACGGCATTGGCAAGCTGGCTTGGATGCACTTGATCTAGCAGCTGACTAAAATCCTTTTCAGATTGAAGCATAAAGTCGTCGATTTTTTTCAGCTCAGCAGCCAACTTGTTAAATGCGGTAGTCATTGACGTTGATTTATGGCCTTGAAGTTGCCCCGATCAACTATGAAATGCAATGACTTTTGGCGGTTTTATTTATGCTTGAAACTGTTCGAAGACACTCGAAGGAATGAGATATGTCATTTGAATTACCGTGAAGAATGGTCAATTTATCAAAACGGATTGGCAATAGTATTCATCACTGTATAAATCTACTGCAATGAAAACCAACACAATATTGAGCTTTGCCCGAAATAGCCATACAGCTTTGTTTTTGGCCTTGTTGATGATGTTTTATGCGGTCAGTTGCCAAATTTTTATTATACAAAAGGTTGCACCTGAAAAAATGGCCGACAATAAATCAGACGCTTCCAAACGATTTATTGTCCACGCAGGCAGTAACCTATACGAATTGAAGGACCTTAAGCTTAGCCTTGAACAACTCACGGGTACTTTGGAAATCGCTCAGGAGCCCGTTTATTACAGCATTTCACGATCAAGTAATTACACTAAAGAAGAGAAAGGCATCCTCAATGAGGTACATATTTTTTTGAATTCAAAACATTCGATGTGGCCTTTAGGGGAAACAAAGATTCCTGTGGACCAAATTGCAGAAATTAGAATTATCAAAGATGGAACATCAGGAGTGGCCGCTGTTTTTGTAATTATGGGACTTTCAACGCTTATTGCTATACTTACATTAAGCTTTAATCCTCCTAAGCCTTCTCCTCCATCTACAACTTCCTGCCCCTTTGTCTACGTTAAAGATGGCGAAAAATATGCGTTCCAGGGAGAAGCATTTGGGGGAGCTGTTGGGGCAAATCTTTGCCGGGATGATTATATGCCTTTGCCCATGCTTAAAACCACCGGTGGCCAATATCAACTAAGCCTAAACAATGAACTGCAGGAAAGACAATACACCGATTTGGCTGAATTGATGGTGGTCGAACACCCAGAAGGTACCCAGGTATTGGTGGATCAAAGCGGTAGGGCCCAACTTTTTAAACAGCAATTATCTCCCATAAGCGCTGAAAGCTACAATGGCAACAACCTTCAACCCTTACTGGAAAACAAAGACCAACTTGCTTACTCCTTTAACGATGAAGATTTTGCGCGCAACGGTGTTGAGCTGAAATTCGACAAACCGGAAGGAGCCCAAAAAGCAAATTTGTTGCTTAATGCCAAAAATTCCATCTGGGTTGATCAGGTATTGGATGCCTACTTTAGCAAGTTTGGCAACAAGTTTGACACCTGGATGGAAAAACAAAGCAAACGCCCTACCGAGGATCGTTTGCAGAGTATTCGAAAGGGCGACTTACCTTTATCCATTTACCTGAAAAAACAGGGTGAGTGGCAATTACTTGACCATTTGTTTTCGGTCGGTCCTCTTGCTGCTCGAGACCTGGTGGTTCCCATCGACTTGACGGGGCTGAGCGGCCATAAAATCGAATTGAAAATCGAAACGGGGTTTATGTTTTGGGATTTGGATTATGTTGCTATGGATTTTACGCCAGCCAGTGCGGTATCTACTACTTTTATACAGCCAAAATTGGCTATGGACCAAAACCAGCACAATTGGGCGACCACCCTACAATCAGCAGATCAAAACTTTCTGCCACAAAAAAACACTGGAGAATTTACGGAGATCATTTATCCAGCGCCCCCTGCTAAGCCAGGCATGAAACAAACAGTTTTCCTGCACAGTCGTGGCTATTATGAACTGATTCGAAGCTATGAAGGGGAACCTAAAGTGAAAGAGTTAAAAAAACTCCGAACCCCAGGCGCCTTCTCGGAATTTTCGAGAGCAGAGTTTTTTACGTTCCAGGCTACAACTACTCAAGCTCCAGCATTTTAATCACCAAATAGAAAAAGGCCATGACGACGACCAGCAACATATCATTCCTGCAAAAGCGCCTAATTCTTGCTCAAAAATCTACGATTGTGAATGGTTTTTGGGAGAAAAACTTGCTCAAAGCCAGGGTTTTGTGGCAGTTTTATCAGATTAGCCTTGAACTTACCCAAAGTCCTTGGCGTGCGCTGAAACTGCTTTTAGAAGTTAACCAAAAATACCAGGAAGCTTTGGGTCAGGATTTTCTGACCAAGGTGGCAAAGGTGGGAACGCGGTATTTCTGGCGCTTGGGTGCTCCAGGCTTCCCTTCCTCTGCTGCAAGCAATGCCTATAAAAACGAACTTAAACGTTTTTTGCCCAATGGAGTTCCAACTGGTTTGCGGAGCCTTTTGTTTGCCATTACTAAACAATGCCCACTACATTGTGAACACTGTTTTGAATGGGACAACCTCAACCAAAAAGAGGAATTGAGCACGGAGCAGATCATCCAGATTGTAAAGGATTATCAGGATTATGGCACTAGCCAGATTTTGCTGAGTGGGGGTGAGACAATGTTGAGGGTGAACGACGTTTACCGGGTTTTAAAAGCAGCCCAGCCGGACTGTAGCGACTTTTGGGTATTGACTTCTGGTTTGGGTTTGACAAAAGAACGTGCTCGTCGCCTGAAAGCAGCTGGCCTGACCGGAGTTATGGTGAGCCTAGACCATTTTGATCCAGTCCAACATGATCGGTTTAGAGGTTATGAAGGGGCTTTTGATATGGCCATACAAGGAATTGTGAATGCCAACAAGGCAGGCCTTGTGACCACCATTTCTTTGTGTCCGACTAAATCCTTTACTACCAGGGAAAACTTGAGTGCTTACTTGGAGTTGGCGCATAAACTGGGGGCAACCTTTATCCAGATTGTTGAACCTAGGGCAGCTGGACGTTACAAAGGGCAAGCGGTAGATTTGGAACCCGAGCACCTGGCCATACTGGAAGATTTTTATTTGACCTACAATGCGGATCCGGGTTATCGGAACTATCCCATCATCAATTACATCGGGCACCTGCAACGGAGTGAGGGCTGTTCGGGCTCAGGAAACCGTTTTGTCTACATTGATACCGATGGCGATGCGCATATTTGCCCATTTTGTGGGGATAAAGTAGCGAGCGCCTTGCAGTTTCCAGTAAAGGATATCTTGAGTTTATTGAGTACTCAACCTTGTGCGGCGTTTGAAACCTACGAGTCAAGGCATGAATTGAAAGAGTAGATCGAAAACTTAAGACCTCCACCCGAAGGTTTCGAAACCTTCGGGTGGATAGGGCAAAGGAACAGGGTTGCACTCAATAAAAATCTAAAACCTATGGAGCTTTGCAGCACCAATTATAACATTTGGGCAGCCACCAAGGGCTGCCACTACGATTACCGTTTTCTTCGCAAATCCAAACACCATCCACCTTCTGCTGCCATTGGCACTTCTAATGGCATGGCTACCTCTCGCTCGCCGAATACCCTGGTCTCCCGAACCACATCGGTTTCTTCGTTTGGCGGTGCCACAGTCAAAGTCGTCTGCGTATGCCCATAATCCCAGAAGCGACTGATTCGGCGGCCTTCTGCTTCAAAACTGTTCACTGGGTAGGTCTCATATGCGCGGCCACCCGGGTGCGCCACGTGATAGGTACAGCCGCCGATAGAGCGTTTGTTCCAGGTGTCATACACATCGATCACCAGCGGCACATCCACGGGTACGGTAGGGTGCAAAGCGCTTGGCGGTGCCCAGGCTTTGTAACGAACACCTGAGACGAACTCTCCATTGATGCCCGTGCTTCGCAAAGGTAAGCGCACCCCATTGCACAACAACCAATACCGTTCAGCATTGATGCCGGTAACCTTTACTTCCATGCGTTCGACGGAAGAATCCACAAAGCGGGCAGTTCCAGAATTGCTCATTTCTTCACCCAATACATTCCAGGGCTCGATGCCGCTGCGTAATACCATTTGGACGTCGCCTACCTGTACGCGGCCCAGGAAAGGGAAGCGGAATTCGAAGAAAGGCTCCAGCCATTCCATTTTGAAAGGGAAACCCGCGGCCTGCATTTGGTTGCACACATCACGCAGGTCTTCACGTACGTAATGGTGCAAAAGGTATTTGTTGTGGAGCTCGGTGCCCCAACGTACCAGTCTTTGGTTGTAAGGCTGTTTCCAAAACCAGGCTATCAGCGTGCGGATCAGCAGGAGCTGTACCAAACACATCTCCTTGCTGGGTGGCATATCAAAAGCACGAAGCTCCAACAATCCCAAGCGCCCGGAGGAAGAATCAGGACGATAAAGTTTGTCAATGCAAAATTCAGCCCGGTGCGTATTGCCCGTGATGTCGACCAGCAAATTGCGGAAAATACGGTCGGTCAACCAAAAGGGTAAATTGTCTTCACCCGGCTCCGGGATTTGGCTGAAGGCAATTTCCAGTTCATACAACATTTCGGCCCGACCTTCATCTACCCGGGGCGCCTGACTGGTAGCTCCGATAAATGCGGTTGAAAACAAGTAGCTCAAGCCCGGATGGTTTTGCCAAAAACAAATCAAACTGCGCAGCAAATCAGGGCGGCGCAAAATGGGGCTATCAGCAGGAGAAAGGCCTCCAATGGTGATGTGGTTGCCTCCGCCAGTGCCCGTATGTTTGCCGTCGAGCATAAATTTTTCAGCGCCCAGGCGACTTTGCCGGGCTGCTTCAAAAAGATTGTCATAATTGAACAGGACTTCGCTCCAGGATTTGGCTGGTTGGATGTTGATTTCTACCACGCCAGGGTCGGGAGTTACGGCTAGTTTTTCGATGCGATTGTCCCGGGGAGGCTCGTAGCCCTCAATGATGATCGGAATTTGCAAACGCACTGCGGTGGCTTCCACTGCTGCCAAAAGCTCGAGGTAGTGTTCGATGAGTTCGCAAGGGGGCATAAAGACAAAAATCTTCCCTTCACGCGCTTCCACACATAAGGCGGTTTTGATGGTGATCATCAACTTTTCAGGACGGTAGTCGTCCTTTTCCGCCAGTTCTTTTTTCTTTTTGATGTGGTAAAGCGGGTCTTTGAGCTTGGCCACTTCTTCGTCTATTTCCTCTGCTTTGTAGGCCTTGGGATTGCTCATGCGCTCGGGTATCCGCTCATCTGCGGGGAGGTCGTAGCGGGCAGCCACTTTGTCATGGTATTGCAAAAGGGGCCCCACTTCTTCAAATGGACTGCGTTCGATAGGCTCTTCCTGCTGTTCAGGGGTGAGTTCCGGCAAACGATCAAGGGGAATCCGCAAACCCATGGGGGAATTACCCGGTAACAAAAACAGGTGTTTGCGACTGAATTTCCAGGCGCAACTCCACCAATGATCGGTGTCGCGGTTCCAGGCCAGAGGCAGGGCGAAACCACTGGGGTTGTTTGGCCCGCGATCGAGTAGCTCCATTAAGGTGCGCCGCTCGATGGTGTCCCGCATGTTGATCTTTAAAGGGTCGACGTTTTCGGGCAGGTTGCCTTCTTCCCAGAGGAAATAAACCAGGTCTTCGTAAGCTGGGCAGCGATTGAGCGGATTTACCCCCAGGTACTTGGCCATTTCGGCAATGAAAGCTTCGGCATGGGTATGGTTGAATTTGTACTCACCGTTGATGTCGGCGAGCCACTCAGGATTGCGCCACATGGTTTGGCCATCTTTGCGCCAAAACAAGGTGTAGGCCCAACGCGGAATAGGTTCCCCCGGGTACCATTTTCCCATACCATAATGGATAAAACCTCCTTTGCCAAAAATATCCTTTAGTTTGTGGGCCAAATCGTTGCCTAGTTTGCGTTTGAGTGGGCCATCGGCAGCGCCATTCCATTGTTCGGATTCCATGTCGTCGACCGAAACAAAGGTAGGCTCTCCACCCATACTCAGGCGTACATCTCCAGCCAGCAATTCCTGATCTACGGCATGCCCGAGAGCAATCACCTGAGCCCATTCAGCATCACTGTAGGGTTTGGTGACTCGGGGATCTTCGTGGATGCGCTCAACGGTGTTGCTGTAGTGAAAAATGGTCTGGCAAGGTTCCAGTCCGCCCGTAATAGGCGCTGCGCTAACTGGGTCAGGCGTACAAGCCAAAGGAATATGACCTGCTTCGGCAAGCAAGCCCGAGGTAGCATCCAGGCCGATCCAGCCTGCTCCCGGAATGAACACTTCGGCCCATGCGTGCAAGTCTGTAAAATCTGCTTCAGGACCAGAGGGGCCATCCAGGGCTTTTTGATCAGCCTTGAGTTGCACCAGGTAGCCGGATACAAAACGCGTGGCTAAACCAAAATGCCGCAATGCCTGCACCAGTACCCAGCCAGAATCCCGGCAAGAACCTAAAGCCTTGCCCAGGGTTTCTTCGCAGGTTTGCACTCCGGTTTCAAGCCGGATGGTGTAATTGACCAGTTTATTCAAGTGCTGATTGACATTCACCAGGAAATTGACGGTGATGTCATTGAGGTATTGTTTACATTCTTCGATGAACTGCATCAGGAGTGGCCCTCTTTCCGTTACTTCCAGATAGGGTGCCAGTTCTTTGAGCAGTTGGGTATCGTATTGAAAGGGAAATTTCTCTGCATATTCCTCCAGAAAGAAATCGAAGGGATTGATGGCGCGCAATTCAGCGATAACTTCCACATCTATTTTGAACTCCTTAACCCGATCAGGAAAAACTACCCGTGCCATAAAATTGCCAAAGGGGTCCTGTTGCCAATTGACAAAATGTGGCTCAGGGCTGATTTTCATCGAATACGCTGCAATTTCGGTGCGGGAATGAACGGCAGGGCGCAGGCGGATGGTTTGGGGCCAAAGTTTAACCAATCGGTCGTACTCGTAATGGGTGCTGTGGCGGATCGCTACTTTAATGGCCATGGTAAAAAATTTTCGGGCTGTGGTAAATCCGAGCAATTAAATTTAAAGGCATACAGACAAAATTTTAAATGCCGTTTTTAAAAATAATGCTGGGTCAATCGCTCAAATTTTTCCCGGATATTTGGAAAAAAAAGATTTTAACGTACAAAATACGGAAAGCTATAAAAAGCGCTAAGTTGATAATTGTCAAATTTTTGCGCCTTCATTTTGCGATCTCCGCAATTATTTTGGCAATTTATTGATTTTTTGTAAAAATAAGCTATTTTTGGTCGAAACGATTTTTTATTTACAACAGCGCTTGTCAAAATCGTATGCTTCATGACCACAACGAGCAACTTATTTCAACACTATCCACTCAACGCGGCCTTCTTTGATGAAGTGTTTCGCCACGATGGGCAGGTGTACCCCCATTATGAGGACATACACCGACAATTTAGCCGATTGACCAGTGCTGATTTTGAGCATTTGAACGAGTACGCCAAGTTATCCTTTCTCAATCAAGGCATCACCTATGCTGTGTATTCAGATGGCCACAAAGGGGCCGAACAAATTTTTCCCTTTGATCTGTTTCCACGGGTTATTCCTGCTGCAGATTGGGAGATGTTGGAAAAGGGGCTCATTCAACGCAATCTTGCCCTCAACCTCTTTATTAAAGATGTTTATGGCGAGCGCAAAATCCTGAAGGATAAAGTTGTTCCTTCAGCACTTATTTTTTCTTCGCCACATTATAGCGAAGAGATGAAAAGCATCAAACCCAAAAATGACATTTATTGTCACATTAGTGGGACCGACCTGATTCGGCACAGCGATGGCCGTTATTATGTGTTGGAGGACAATTTGCGCAGTCCTTCCGGAGTGAGTTATGTATTGTCCAATCGTGATGCGATGAAGCGCACTTTATCCAACGCCTTCCGCTGGTCAAGCGTATGTTCAGTGAACGAGTACCCGGCAGAACTGTTGGCTACTTTACAATCGGTTGCCCCCAACACGGAAGAACGGCCTACTTGTGCACTGCTGACTCCGGGGACCTACAATTCTGCCTACTATGAACATTCCTTTTTAGCCCAAACCATGGGGATTGAACTGGTAGAAGGAAGGGACCTATTTGTAGAAAACAACTACGTTTACATGCGCACCATCCACGGCCCAAAAAGGGTAGATGTGATTTACCGCCGCATCGATGATGCTTTCCTGGACCCCTTGGTTTTCCGCCCGGAATCCATGTTGGGTGTAGCAGGCATAATGGGCGCGTACCGGGCTGGTAACATCACCATCGTGAATGCGCCGGGCACTGGGGTTGCCGACGACAAAGCTGTTTGTTCCTATGTGCCAGATATGATTCGGTATTACCTGGGTGAAGAACCGATTATTCCGAATGTGCCTACCTATTTATGTGAGCGTGAGGATGACCTGAAATACGTGTTGGAACACATTCAGGAATTGGTGGTCAAACCTGTTGACATGTCAGGCGGCTATGGCGTAACCATTTGCGACCGTCTTAGCAAGGCGGAACTGGAGGAAGTGAAGCAAAAAATCCAGGCAGATCCACGCAATTACATCGCCCAGCCTCGGATGTCGCTTTCGGTGCATTCTACATACATTGAAAAGAAGGGAGAATTTGAACCCCGGCATATTGACCTGCGTACTTTCACCCTCATGGGTAAGGATCGCCCCTATGTCTTGCCCGGTGGGCTCTCAAGGGTGGCGCTGAAAGAGGGAAGTCTGATCGTCAATTCTTCTCAAGGAGGAGGTTCAAAAGACACTTGGGTAACTGTTTAAAGGTTTCAGGGCTCCTGATTTCCAATGCTCCAGGGCTCGGAAGCAACATAAAACCTAAAATCTAAAGCAACCGCAACCCATGGCTTTAACCGTGGGAGCGACATACAAAACTAGCCCATGGCTTCAGCCGTGGGGGAAAAAGAAACCATGTTAGCAAGAATAGCCAACACCTTATACTGGATGGGCCGCTACCTCGAAAGAACCGAGCACCTGGCCCGTTACCTGCGCGTCCAATACTTTACCACCCAGGATGCCCCCATGAGCCAAAATCGCCATTTTGTGCTTAATTCCATTGTGAACATGGCCGGGGTTCCCTGGGAAGAGGGCACTGAATTGAATGAGGCCGAAATTT
This sequence comes from Haliscomenobacter sp., assembly GCF_965225875.1. GTDB lineage: Bacteria > Bacteroidota > Bacteroidia > Chitinophagales > Saprospiraceae > Haliscomenobacter. Next base: position 731,778 of record NZ_CBDDBS010000003.1, read on the forward strand.
TGTTCAACGTAGCGCTGGACAACAACAACCCGATGTCCATCCTTTCGACCATTACTTTTGCCCGCGAGAATGCCCGCGGTATGCGCAACGTCATTTCAACCGAACTCTGGGAGGTCATCAACAAGTACTACCACTATGTCAACAATTATCCGGTAGAATATTTCAAAACCCAGGGCTTATACGATTTTACACTGGCTGCCGGTGAAAACTGTTCGGTTATTCGGGGGTATGTGGACAGCACCCTGACCCACAATGACGTGTGGGCCTTGATCCGGCTAGGGGTACATCTTGAGCGCACAGCTCAAATTGCCCGGATCATCAGCTGTAAGTTGTACGATATTTTTGTACTAACCAATGGCAACGAAAATATGCCAGTGGAGAACTACCAATATACCGTACTATTGAAGTTGTTGGAAAGTTTTGACATGAACCGGCACCACTACAAAGCAGCACCTGATCGACAAAAAGCACTGGAATTTTTGATTTTAAATGCTGATTTCCCGCGCTCCTTGGCCTTCAACTTGCGCCAAATCCAATATTTCTTGCGCAAACTAGGCCTTAAGGAAAAGGCACCCGAAAGTGTGGGCTTTAAAGTGGGTAAACTTTGTTCCAAGTACCAATATTTGCTGTTTTCAGAGATTGAGAATGAAGTAGGGGCTTTTGTGACCGAAACTTTGAACAGTGTTTATGAAATACACGATGCCCTCGAGAAGGATTATTTTCATGTTTAAGCGTTCCTTATTCCCGACTTATGACCGATTACGTAATTGAATACCGCACCTTGACCGAATATGAAAAATCCGTTAAGCAGGGCGCTTACGAGTTTTTGATTATGCCTTGTGAAAATGAATCACAATTGGTCAAACACCACCGTTTGTTGCATTCTATGCCTCGCGAACCCTTCACAGCACGCAATAAGTACGGTTTTATCACTTATCATTTTCATTCCAATGCGGATACCTTTGATTACTTCTCCTTGAGTTTGCTGGCGCAGGTAGCCAAAAATCCGCCACCCCTGGATGTGATCACTGATTTGAGCCTGGAGGAAGAAAACTCAATTCTGGAAGACATTGATTTCCAAATGGATCACCAGTCTTTTTTACAAAGTACTGCCTTGAGTAGTCTCAAACCCGGTGATTTTTACCTAGATTTGTTGCGCCAGAAAGAAGAAAAGGTAGGCATGTACTTGTTGCGCCTCAATTCGGCGGTTCATGGCATGCTAAGATATGTGCAAGGAACAACTAACACAGGTACCAGTGCAAAGGTGGCTTTGCAAGGAGGCAGCGGAGTATGCCAGGATTATGCACACATCATGATTGGGATTTTACGGCAACAAAACATCCCAACCCGGTACGTATCTGGTTACCTCAGTTTGAGCGACAATCGTGATTCCCAATTACACGCCTGGGTCGAGGTGTTTATTCCCAAACTAGGTTGGCGTGGTTTTGACCCCACCAACAACCTGCAAGAAAACGACCACTTTATCAAAATTGCGCATGGACGAGATTACCTGGATTGCCAACCTATTAAAGGGGTTTTGGTTACCGAAGGAGATCATAAAACTTCCTATGAAGTATCAGTGCGCAACAGCAAGGACTACAACTGGTTCTTGCAAGAACAACAGCAACAGCAACAATAGCCCATGAATTTATTCGTAGGTAACCATGAATGAATTCTTAGTGGGATTATAAAAGAAACAAGCAAAACTCTGCAACCTGGGACTTTTTCCACAGGATTACAGGACACAACAAAACGAAAAATGACCTATTGTCTTGGCATTAAAGTACGCAGTGGCCTGGTGGCTATTGCCGATACACGGATTACTTCAGGTACTGAAACGGCAACCGCCAAAAAAATATCAGTCCATGAGAGCGGGAATAACAGCCTTTTTTTGATGACTTCAGGCTTGCGTTCCATTCGGGACAAGGCTGTGACCTACTTCGAAGAACTGTTTGAAGATGAGTCCTTTAAGTTTGATAAAATGTACAAGGCCGTCAACATGTTTGGCGATCAATTGCGAAGGGTGGCACAGGAGGACAAAAAATCACTCGCCGAGTCGGGCTTGTTTTTCAACCTATATGCCATTGTTGGAGGACAACTTGAAAACGATAAAGAGCACAAACTTTATCTGCTGTATCCGGAAGGCAACTGGATTGAAGTAGGAGAGGGGTCACCTTTTACCATAATCGGAAACTCGGGATATGGCAAACCCATACTCAACCGGGCCTTGACCTATGAATCCAGTCTCCGCTTTGCCTTTAAAACGGGTTTTTTATCCTTCGATTCTACCCGGGTTAGTGCCAATGATGTGGGGTATCCCATCGATGTAGCGCTTTATCCACGTGATTCATACAAACTGGAACAACATCGGCTGGAAGAAAAAGATACCGCCCAAATTGGACAAATGTGGGCAAGTAAACTCAAAAACAGCATCGATGAAATTCCGGAAAGCTGGATGGATGCATTTCTAAACAAACCGGAATATTAACTACGTTTCCCAAAAAAATTATCAAATTTCACAAAATTAACTAATACTGCGGCTACTTGCTCCATTCGCTCGGACAAGGTGCCTCGCAGTGTAATGTAAGGAATCCGCCGTTCGTGTAAATCTGCAATGATTTGTTTCTGAAAAACCTGGCGCTTTTGATCCCCACTGCGATCCCAGGTGTCGTCGTATGGGATGTCAATATCACAGAGGAAAAACAGGTCGTAACGTTGGGCATTCTCTAAGGCCATTTGAGTTAACAGTTGTGGTGCTTTGCCATGGTAATCCTTTGCATACATGTAGGTGGTTATGGCATTGGTGTCCACAAACAAGTATCGATTGGCTTGTAATAAAGCGATTTCTTCCCGTTCCCAATGGCCAATCGCTATCTCGTCAAAAGCTTCAAAACTGATGCGTCGATCGACCTGGTGTTGGGTCCAGTATTCCCTTCCGTATTCTGCTGCAAAAGTGGTTTGGTATTTTTTGGCCAAAGCCTCAGTAAGTGTCGATTTCCCAGTCGACATGGCGCCTACAAAAACAACCTTGGTAATCAAGTCTTTGTAAACCACGTCGTCCATAAATCCCCGATAGCGCAAAGGATTTTCCCGAATCATTGTGGCAGAAATGGGGACGGTTTGGCGTGCTTCATCCAGGCGTCGATCCACTGCGCCCAATGCTTTGCTGACATGATCCCCATAAAATTCGCTGCTGTAAAAATGGGTAATACGTCGCCCATTAAGCATCTTGAGGATATACTCTTCTTGCTGGATTTCAAAGGCCCGCTCGCTGGAATACCCTTCGGGCCCATCCCATGCTTCAATGACGGTCACTTGTGGATATAAAGTACGAATCCAATTGGCCCGCACACTTAATGGAATGGAGGTGACGGAAGTGTCGTAAATCAATACCACCATTTCGTCAACTTCAGCCAGAGCGGTTTCAATGACGTACTGATGCCCTCGATGAAAGGGGGCGTATTTGCCTAGGGTAAGACCGGTTGTTTTCATATCATTGAGGAAGGTTGAGATAGTTGAGGGAGGTTGAGGAAGGTTGAGGCTACCGCAGCGACTTTGACAAGGATTTTGTCCAAAACGCTGCGGTAGCCTCAACCTCCCTCAACCACCTAAACCTTCTAAACTTTTAAACTAATTTTGTTCCCCGGCTCCAATTCCAGTACCCATACCCCGCATTGATCAGATAAGCCGACCACATGACAATCATCAAAGGCCCTTCGGCACTGCCATTGGCTGTTCGGATGCTCCACATCAAAACGGTAAACACATTGAGCAAGATGTACAAAAGCCACTGTTCGCGATAACGGTACATCATCAGGATGGTGGCGATGATAGACAACACGTTGGTGGTTGCATCAATATACGGTGTGTTTTGTAGTGGATTCAATGCCAAGGCATAGCCCATACCGGCAATACTGACCATACAAATGAGCAGGGTCAGGAGGACCCACTTCAGATCCAGGGCGCGCATTTGAACGTAGGCACCATCCAATTTAGGTTTCCAAAGGAGGTAACCCAGGACATTGGTGGGAACAAAAAAGAACAGATTGAGGTAGGCCTCCCCGAATAATTGATTGTGGTAAGCCAGGTAGGCATAAGCCATGGAATTATACATGCCAAAGCTGTAGGTCCATACGTTCCCCTTGGCCGCGAGGAGTACACAAAATACACCGGATAAAAAGACGCTGAAGTCGAAAAGGGAGTTTTTCCAAAGAATGCACAGGGTGATGGCAATGGCAGTGAAAAAGAGGAACCAGAGGATTTCGTAGGTGTTCCAGCGATGGAGAGTGAGGTTTTTTGGTGTCATGGGAATTAGTTGGTTATCAAAAATCTAAAAATGACCTCCCGAAAGTTTCAAACTTTCGGGAGGTTGGAGCAAAGAATAAATCTTGAATTTACTCCAGGATTTGAGCATCAGGATTGGAAAGCCAACCTTGCTTTTCGTGCAAGATTTTGCGCTAGAAACCTCCTCGAAAGGCTGAAACTTTCGAGGAGGGATTCACAAATTTATGCTGGCTCACAATTACTTGGGATGAAGCGCAGAATCCAAACGATTCGCAACATCCTCCAAATGGTAACGGGTCAATTTATCTGGTGCTGCACCAATGGCCGCCTTGATTTCCGACAACAATGATTCCAATTGCCCACGGGTGATCGAAGGCAAGTCGGTAGTTTTTAGATCAATGCGACGGGTGTTTGAGCCATAGGCACCGCCAGCGGGTACGTACTGGATCGTGGCAGGATCTTTGGGTGCCAGGTAGGTAATGGCTTTTTCCACAAAGACTTTTTGCAGGTTACGGCGGTAGATGTCGATGGCTTTTTGGCTTTTCAATTCTGACCATATGCTGTTGCGCAAATCGGTCATCATTTCATCCAGGGTGTAATTGCCATCTTTTCCCGTTTCCAATAAACGTGCGATCCGGCTGCCAGACAACAAGTTATTCAAGGTGTTTTCCTGCAAGGTTTTGATCGCATCCACACCCGCGTCAGGACGAATTTTATTCAAAATAGTACCATCCATCAGCCAGGTTGGCGTTTCAAACAAATGGCTGCTCAAAAAAGCCATGGCTTCTTTTTGGCGCTCTTTGGGTACTGGCTCAAACACTGCGCCAGCCATATCGTAGGTTTTTGGCGTATCATAAATGCCCCCTACGTTTTTGGTGACGTGACCCAGGTAACGGTTGAATTGGCCCACTACGTTGTTGTACAATTCTTCCAATTCGGAATAACTCTCGCCATTTTCCTTGCTCCATTCTGGCAGGTTGGGCAGAATACGTTTGAGGTTTTTGACCCCATATTCCGAAGCCTTCATGGAGTTGTCGCTCAAATCTTCGGTTTGGTAACGTGGGTCGTTGGGACTCACTTCAGTGCCGAAAGCCAGGCGTGGATTTTTTACCTTTTCTTTGGTCAGATCGTGGAGTAATTTTTTCTCTTCTTCGTCACTTTTGGCGTCAACGAAGTATTTGTAGCCCCATTCGATGGCCCAGATGTCGTAGTCGCCAATGCGGGGGAAGAAGTCAGTTACCCCATCTTCGGGTTGCGCCACGTAGTTGAAACGGGCATAGTCCATAATAGAAGAAGTGTGGCCATTTTGAGCCACCCAGGCTTTGTCGCGCAGTTTTTCAACCGGAGTAGCCGAACTTGCCCCCATGTTGTGGCGGAGCCCCAGAGTGTGACCGACCTCGTGAGAAGACACAAAACGGATGAGTTGTCCCATCAATTCATCGTCAAAATCTTTTTTGCGCGCCTTTGGATCGCTGGCCGCGGTTTGAATCAGGTACCAGTTGCGCAGGAGGCGCATTACGTTGTGGTACCAACCGATGTGGCTTTCCAGAATTTCGCCGGACCGGGGGTCATTGACATTGGGCCCATAGGCATTTTGGATTTCGGCTGCGAAATAACGGATCACCGAAAAACGCGCGTCTTCCAGACTCATGGTAGTATCTTGCTCGGGCCAGTATTCACCCCGGATGGCATTTTTCCAGCCCGCTTTTTCAAAGGCTTTTTGCCAATCATCTACCCCTTGTTTGAGGTATTTCCGCCATTTGAGGGGAGTGGCTGGGTCGATATAATAAACGATGGGCTTGGCCGGTTCGATGAGTTCGCCACGCTTTTGCTTCTGGGCATCTGCTGCGTTTTTGGGCTCCAGGCGCCAGCGCACTGCAATTTGTTCTTCGTCGGCCTTTTGGGATTCTTCTTCAAAAGTGCCGTATCCGGTAGAGAAATAACCCACTCGCGGGTCAAAATGCCGAACACGCATCGGTTTTTTGGGCAGAATGATCATGGAAGTATTGAACTCCATGGTAACTACCCCTGCATCAACGCCTGCTGGCAAAAAGGTGCCAATTTGTGGTGTTGGAACCAGCGAGATGGTAGGCGATTGAGAACCAAAAGTCTTCACGGTTCTGATTTCTGTGTTAATCGGATAAGTTCGGATACTCTGAACAAAAGAACGATCGGCCTTGAAGTCAGAAATTTTGAGCAATTGTTTCGTAATTGGGGGCAACGAAAAGATCTGGTTGTCTGCCTTGAAAAAATCGGTCACATCAATGACTACTGAAGTGTCTTTGCGGATTGATTTAATGTCAAAGGAGGCTACAATGGGATCAGCGCTGGAATTTTTGACCGCCTTAAAAATGGGCTTGGTGCTATCCGGGCTGACGATGATTTGGGTAATGGAACGCAAAAATACCTTGTTATCGGGGCCGCGCTCCCAGGCGATCACCTGGCGATTTACTTCTTCGCCGCCGAAAATCCCACCTCCTGCTGCTGTTTTGGAGTAGCGGGTTACGGTCATGATTTCTCGTTTGAAAATGCTGTCCGGGATTTCGAAGAACCATTTGTCTTCTACCTTGTGCACGTTCACCAAACCCTTGCTGCTGATGGCTTTGTCAGTGATGACTTCCTTAAAAGGTTTTGGCCCAGGTTTTGGCGTTTCTTTAGGAGCGGGGGCTCCAGGAGTTGCCGGTGCATCTGGTTTTTTGTCTTGTGCGAAACTAAGGCTTACTGTGAGCATGAACAGCAAGCTGAGGAGGGTTAATCGGGTCATGAATTGCATGATGACATTTGGTTAAGTAATAAAGCTTGTAATAATCTAGTGTGAGTGTTTTTTCCAAGCCATTCATGGCCGGAGTGAGAAAGATAAAGAGACTTGTGAAATATCCCAGAATATACACCATAAAATGCTGACTAAACTGCGTCAAATCAGTATAAAAAAAAGGAAGACCGGCAAAATGAGTTACAAACCAGTGGAAACGGCAGTTACAGTGAAGGATTGGGCCAGATTTTGGGTGATTTTTTGGCTGATTTGGGCTGGAGTATCACTGTTGACGTTCACGTTTTGGAACCAACGGGCATAGTTCACATCCATCAAAACATTGAGGTTGTAGCCACGTTGGAGCTTAATTGGGCTAAAAGATACTTCAATAGTCCGTAGGTTGGCGCTGCCACTGATTTTGACATCAACGGTATCCTTGGCATAATACAGAGCCCGGGTAAAAACGTAACCATTTTGTGCACCCAGGTACATACCATCGTACACACTGCTCCGCATGGGGTGATCGCTAGGCAGCCGCAAAGGGTTGGCCTGGTTCATTTCACCACTCACACCAACGGTAAAGCGGATGCGGTTGATGGTGGCGGTATCCCGGTAGGATTGGATGTACATGTCGGCCTGGCCAAGCCCGCGAGCCAAGCCAAAACTATTGGGAATACTGGTTTTGAGGGTATCACCAGCGGTTTTTTCCAAATAGACATCCAGTGGCTCTTGGACATCGATGACCTTGTTTCCTATCGAAACAACCTGGATGTTGGAAAGGTAAAAACGCAGGTCCCCAAATCCAAAGGGATTCCCCGATCCATCAGCAAAAATGGCCTGGTTATAGACCATAGCCGCGCTGCCATACTTGTGGGTCAGGCGAATTCGTACTCCCGGGTATTCGCAACAACCATCGCAGGGTTTATCGGCGGCCAGGTCAAAATTATTGGCTAAGGCGTCGTTGCATCCTTCTTCCCGGGTGGCGCAAGCAGCAAAAAAAATAATTAATCCAAACAGGATCCCCAACTGCACTAACTTCAACACTTTTTTCATGGTAATTTATTCCTTGTTTCCGTTTTCATCTTTGCCTTTCAGCCCTTTTTCGTACTCGCGCACCAGTTTTTTGACCATTTGTTTGACCTGGGAGGTAAACTCCTTATTGAGGATCCAGTTGTAGTACTGGCGGTCTTCGTATAAGGTTTCGCCAACAGGTTTGCCCATGTATTTGCCAAAATTGAAGACGATGTCCCCATTTACATCGGCGCGTAGTTTTTGGGTGGCATCCACAAAACGGTTGTCGTTGGTAAATTCGTGCAGTGATTGTACATCCTTTTTTACTGGCGCATCCAGGATGTTGCCATCTTCATCCCGGTAATCCACACCTTCGTATTTGCCCAATTGGCCAACGAATACATCAATCGTAGCACGCACATCAGCCATTGCGTCGTGGGCTTCATCATGATCCTTGTCGCAATAAAACTTGAGCGCAGCCTTGAGTGTACGGGGTTCCATTTTGTAAAAAATCCGTTGAACATCAATTGAGCGGCGTTTGCTGATGTCGAATTCCATACCAACCCGGGCAAATTCCTCCATCAACATCGGTATGTCAAAACGGGTGGAATTGTAGCCTGCCAAATCAGCATTGCCAATGAAATCCCAGATTTTTTGCGCCAATTGCTGGAAAGTAGGTTTGTTCGCTACATCCTTTGGCTGAATACCGTGCACCAACATGGCTTCCAATGAAATAGGAATACCCGGGTTGATCATCAGGGACAGTTCCTGCGGCTCCCGACCATCCTTAAAGTACTTGATGATGGCAATTTGTACGATGCGGTCGCGCACTACATTGAGGCCAGTGGCTTCGATATCGAAAAAACAAAGATCACGTTCTAGATTCAGATCCATTTTTTGAAAGATAAAAGAGGAGAGATGAGAGATGAAAGATGAAAGATGGCCTTGAGTTACCTGCTTTCATCTTTCATCTCTCATCTCTTATCTTTAAATTTTGAAGTATATTTCACCAGCATGGCTCCCTTTGGATCGCCATATATAAAATACGCCTCCAAGTTAGGCAGAGATTCGATCAGTGCCAAACCTTTTTCCAAACCCTGCACCATACAGACGGTGGCATACGCATCGGCGGTCATGGCATCGGGGGCGATAACCGTGGCACTGAGCAGGTTGCTGCGTTCTGGAAAACCGGTTTTGGGGTTGATGGTATGGCTGTATTTTACCCCTTTAACGGAGTAGTATTTGCGGTAATTGCCAGAGGTAGCCAGGGCTTGGTTGTGAAGAGGTACTGTTGTTTGGATGTCACCACTTTCAGCGCCTTCTTTGGGCGTGGTGATGCCCAGCAACCAGTCTTTACCCTGTGCATTTCGCCCTTTAGCCAATATCTCGCCGCCAATGTCGATCAAATAGTTGTAAATCTGCTGAGCTTCCAAAACCCGACCCAATTCATCTACGGCATAACCTGGCGCAATGGCGTTGAAATCCAATTTGATGCCTGGGATTTGTTTGCGAATGAGTACCGAGTCTCCACGGGTGGTCCAGTTGAGTTTGGACATTCCAACCAGGTTCAGCAAGGTTTTGATTTTTGTACTATCCACCTCGGTGACGGGCTTTGAACCGGTATACCCAAAACCCCAATAGTTCACCAGCGGTGCCACAGTAGGGTCAAAAGCGCCTTCACTGCTGCGGTATACTTCAGCACTTTTATTGAGGTTGGCCAAAAAATGCCGCGCACTCAGGGGAACATCGAATTGTATTGCAGTGGATTGATTAAAGGCAGAGATGAGTGAGGTGCTGTCGTAAGTGGATAATTCCGCATTCAACTCAGCCAGGCTTTTTTCAACCTTGGACTGGATATCACGATCCAAAGAGTCCTGAAAAGTGATGCGGTAGTAAGTCCCCATCGTTTGTCCTTCGATGGAACGGTATCCATTGGCCTGCTCTGTTTTTTGCTGTGGATTATTGCAGGCAAAAAACAGCAGCATAGATCCGAATAAAAGGATAGTTCTCATCTAGTCCAGTGATTTACGGATTTGGGCATCCAGGGAATACCAGCCAGGACCCATAAGGAAGATGACTACATAAGGCACCAGGTAAGTGATGGCGTGTTCCCGCTCGACGAAGGGCTGCCCATTGTGGCCATACGTGATGGCCATGACCATGTTAAAAATAAGTGGGATACAAGCCAGGCGGGTATACAAACCAAGGGCAATCAGGGCCGCGCAAAACACTTCAGCAAATACGGATAATGCCAGGGTAGCCTGATCCCCGATGCCAAAAGGATCAAGAAACTCCACCGGGTATTCGGTCAACAATTGCAAAAACTTGCTTTTTCCCCACAGCCCCATCATCAGCCCGCCAAAAGCCAATCTTAGCAAAAGCAAGGCTAAATCGTAATTTCTTCCACTTTTCATTTCGCTTTGAGTAAATTTGACCCGCCTAAAACAAAAATCAAACAGGCTTTAAAATTAAGGCTAAAGCGGGAGAATTCCCATTTAACCCCCAATTTTAGCCATTATATTCCAATTTTACGCATGCAAGGTATTCGACTCAGTGACAATTTTCTCTATTTCTGCGCTGCTTTTTTGCTGCTCGTCGGATATCTTTTGAATTTGGGGGTACAGCCGCTGTATCTGGAAGAACCTCGCCGGACCATCGTAGCCATGGAATTGTTGGCCAATCAAAACCTTTGGGTACCTACCCTCATTGGGGAATATTATTACAACAAACCACCCTTGTACAATTGGTTGTTGATAGCCTTTGTCAATCTTTTTGGTGGATTCAACGAATTTGCGCTGCGTTTGCCAACCGTGTTGTCCAGTTTTGGGATAGCTGGTTTGATGTATGCTGCGGCAAAGCGCTATTGGCAGGATGTTTCAATCGCCATGCTGAGTGCTTTGTTGTTTTTGACTGCGGCGGGGGTATTGTTGTTCTTTTCGATGCTGGCGGAGATTGATTTGTTTTATTCGCTGATCGTATTTGCTGGCATTTTGGCCATTTATCATTTTGGGGAAAAGGAGCGTTACTGGCCCTTGTTCTTATTGGTGTATTTGAGTTGCGCCCTGGGGGTTTTGACCAAAGGTCTACCTTCTTTTGTATTTACGGCTGTGTCCTTGTTGGTATACTTTATTGACAAAAAGCGCTTTAAGGTGTTGTTTTACCCGGCTCACTTTGCGGGGATTACACTACTGGGAATTTTACTTTTTGCGTATTACTACCAATATGCCAAATACCATGATTTGAGTCGGGTATGGACACGAATGCTCACGGAATCGGGGGACCGGACAGTGGTCAGCAACTCATTTGGTGATTTTGTCAGTCATTTACTGCTTTTTCCTTTGAATTGGATTGGAGATATGGCCCCGGCCAGTTTTCTGCTGCTTTTTTTGTGGAGGAAGGACTGGAAAACGGTTTTGTTCAAGCAAAATTCCTTTGTGCGTTTTTGTTCCTTGATGTTGTTGTTCAACGCACTTCCTTATTGGATTTCACCAGGAACCCGGATGCGCTATGTGTACATGTTGTACCCGTTGGCCTGCATGATTTTAGCTTGGGTATATGCTCAACGGGCTACTGCGCCTGAATGGACAGGCCGGGTTTTTCGCAGTTTAGTGTTACTGATTTTGGTCATTTTGGCTTTGGGTGCTTGGGCTTTGCCCTGGTTGCCAGAGTTGCAATTTATGCGCAGAAGTGCTTTTGCCTGGGCTTTGGGTACTTCGGTAACAATGGGCTTGTTTACCTGGTTTGTTTGGAAAAAAACTCAATTTGCTCTGCCTTTTTTGCTGCTTGCTTTCGCCTGCATTCGGATTGTATTCGACGGTACCGTCCTACCCCAACGCAATGATGAAAGTGGAGCCCAGCGGGATCGGTCACTGGCCAAAAAAATTGATCTCATCGTGGGCGACGCGCCCCTCTATACGGCCTATCAGGAAAAAGTGGTGGCCTATACAACGATTGTGTACTTAAACCGTTTGCGTCCCAAAGTAGTCCAACGCAAAGATCACCTAAAAAAGGGCGCCTACTACCTGGTGCCGCTCAGACGAGCCCCAAAAAATGTGAAAATCCTCCTAACTACTGTGTACGGAGACAAGACAAAAGCACTGATTAAGTTATGAAAGAAGCCATCAAACAACTACTCAAAAAACTGCCGATTGCCTTTACGCAGAATCAGCGTTATGATCGCCAAACCAGGGCGGTGATTCAAAAGGTATGCAAGGCCGACAGCACGTGTGTAGATGTGGGCTGCCACAAAGGCGAAGTGTTGGATGTGATGCTGCAGGCAGCTCCCTTGGGCAAACATTATGGTTTTGAGCCCATTCCATTTATGTTTCAGGCTTTAAAAGCAAAATACCAGGGGCAAAATTGCGAAATTTTGGACGTCGCTTTAAGCAACGAGGATGGAGAAACCACTTTTAATTTTGTCGTATCGAACCCGTCCTACAGTGGTTTGCGCAAGCGCAAATACGATCGGGAGGGAGAAGAAGATACGACGATTACGGTGCGTACCGCTAAACTGGACGAGGTTTTACCCGCTGATCAAAAAGTTGACCTGATCAAAATAGATGTGGAAGGCGGTGAGCTATTGGTGCTGGAGGGGGCAAAACAAACCTTGCTACAAAAACGCCCAGTAGTTTTGTTTGAGCATGGTTTGGGTGCTTCGGATTATTATGGTGCTGGGCCGGAGCAAGTTTTTACCTATTTTACTGAATGTGGATACACCATTAGTACGTTGAAAGCCTGGTTGAATGGGGAGGAGGCTTTTGATCAAAAAAACTTTGAACGCCAATTTTTTGAAAAGTTGAATTACTTCTTCATCGCCAACCCTAAAAAATAACCTTATCTTGTTGCGCGGTTAGCTTTGGTTTATCCGCCTACGATTTAACATTAGTACAAAAGATCCAATGCAAGCACCTAAGTCCCTGCTCAGTCTCTTCCTTTGTTGGGCAATTCTTTTTTCAGCCCTATTTTTTTATTTTCCACGCTGGAAGAACCACTACGCGGAAGCGACTATAGGCTGGGATGTTACCGGGTATTATTATTATTTGCCTGCTCTTTTTATCTACAAGGACATCAAACAGGTGCATTTTAAAGACCAAATCCTGCAACAATACCGCCCAACCAATGATTTTCAACAAGCTTTTTTGCACCCCAGTGGGAATTATGTGATGAAGTATTCCCTTGGGCAGGCTGTATTGTATTCTCCCTTTTTCCTGATTGCGCATACCTGGGCTTCGTTGAGCGATACCCATCCAGCGGATGGTTTTTCATTTCCTTACCAGTTCATGCTGGCTTTAGGTGGCTTGTTGGTGGCGTTTTTGGGTTTGCTGGTCTTGCGGAAGGTATTGCTGCGGTTTTTCAGTGATCTGGCTACCGGGGTTACCTTGGTTTTATTGGTTTTTGGCACCAATTATCTTGAATATGGCAGCATCACAGGGTCGATGACGCACAATTACTTGTTTACTCTTTATGCCTTGCTACTGTCGTTGACCATAAATTTTTATGAAAAACAGACCTACATCAAAGCAATAGGCATCGGTTTAATTGTTGGTTTGGCTGCCCTGGTGCGCCCTACGGAAATCATCAGCGCTTTGATTCCCCTGTTATGGTCGTTTAACTTACCGCTGAAAAGGGGATTAACGGAAAAATGGCAATTCATTAAAGACAAATTCAGCTACTTGGCGTTAGCCGTCATTGTATGTGGATTGGTTGGGTCTTTGCAATTGATCTATTGGAAATACGTCTCCGGCGATTGGTTGGTGTACAGTTATCAGGAAGAGGGATTCAGCTGGCTGCGGCCACATATCTGGAATTGTATGTTCAGCTATCGCGCAGGCTGGTTGATGTATGCCCCGATTATGATCTTTTCACTGATTGGATTCAGCCAATTGTCCAAACAGCATCGAACACTTTTTCCAGGTTTATTGGCCTTTAGCCTTTTGTTCATGTACATTGCATTTGCCTGGGACATTTGGTGGTACGGAGGGAGTTTGGGGCAAAGGGCGATGGTGCAAGCTTACCCCATTTTGGCCTTTCCTTTGGCTGCATTTGTTGAAGCGAGTTTAAAAAGCCGGATTTGGAAATATGTTTTTGGCGCAATAGCCCTGGTTTTTGTGTACATCAACCTCTGGTGGATCCACCAGGCCCACTGGGGTGGTTTGTTTGTTCCCGAACAGGTGAACCGGGCTTATTATTGGAATGTTTTGGGCCGCTTTAAAAAACCCGATACCGAAACCCTGAAACTCCTGGATACCAACGAACCTGGCTATTATGGCGTACGCAAAGATGTACGGCAATTGGTGTATGAAAACTTTGAACAAGATACTTCAAATGCCGTATGTGACTTGCCACCGATCGAAGGGCAGCGAAGCGCCTGTTTGAACGCAAGTGTGCAAAGTCTGGCAACATATTCGGTTCCCTTTGTTACTGGGGATGCGGGTTGGTTACGGGCCACTGGTACCTTCCGCTGCCGCACAAAGGATTGGAACATTTGGTCGAGTCCACAGTTGTTGCTCATCTTTTACAATGGTGGTGAAATCCTGAAATCGGAACAAATCCGGGTGTACCGCTTCCTCAACGACGGAGAAACCAAAACTTTATTTTTGGACATCAAAGCCCCCAAGGCAACATTTGACCGAGTGGGGGTATCCGTTTGGAATGGGGGAGGGGTAATGCCGATTCTGGTGGATGAACTTAAACTGGAAGCTTTTAATGAACAATAATGCTGTGGTGATCAAAAAACTGTCGATTGTAGTACCGGCCTACAATGAAGGAAAAACCATCCACCTGATTCTGGATAAGATTGCTGCGGTAAACTTGATCAATGGCATTGAGAAGGAGATCATTTTGGTCAATGATTGTTCCAAGGACGATACTGAGGAGGCCATTTTTAGGTTCAAAAATCAACACCCTGAGCTCAACCTGCAATATTACAAACACGAAGTCAATGCAGGCAAAGGTGCCGCGCTACATACTGGAATTCAGCGTGCCACAGGAGATTATTTGATCATTCAGGATGCCGATCTGGAATACGACCCGGATGAATACAACGACTTGTTGAAACCGGTGCTGAAGGGTTTTGCCGATGTGGTGTATGGTTCGCGTTTTATGGGCAGCAAACCTCATCGTATCCTGTTTTTTTGGCACTCAATTGGCAATAAATTCCTGACCTTTCTCTCCAATTTTTTTAGCAACCTCAACCTGACGGATATGGAGACTTGTTACAAGTTATTCAATACCAAGGTGGTGAAGGAATTGAATTTGGTGGAAAAAAGATTCGGGTTTGAACCCGAAGTAACGGCCAAAATTGCCCGCATTAAAGGGGTTCGCATTTACGAGGTAGGCATTTCCTACTATGGCCGGACTTATGAAGAGGGCAAAAAAATTGGCTGGAAGGATGGCTTTCGGGCGATTTATTGTATTTTGAAATATGGATTGTTTAAGGCGAGTTGAGGAGACTTCCCTCAACCATTCAACGTATAATCATGAAAATTCTACAGCCTATTTTCGGCTTACTGCTAATTTTTGCTTTTGCTTGTAAAAAAGAAGCAACAGCCTTGGGAGAATTTGCTTTCCTGAACGATTTTGAAGGCCAATTTGGGTACAATCCTCATGTATCCCTGGGTAAAGTGAGCCATAGTGGGAAAGCCTTTTGCCGGATGAGCAACGCCCTGGAATTTAGTCCGGCGTTTATCCAGCAGTTTAAGAATATATCCGCCGTGAAATTTTCCAAGGTACGCTTCAGTGCTTATGTCCTGATTCCTGACGCGGGTACCGCTGCGGCCCTGGTGGTTCAGGTATGGAGCCCGGAAAACACTCCACTCAAAGTGGATCAGGTCAATGTATTGGGGAGTGACATGGGCACCAACCGTTGGAAACAATTGGTGCTGGAGATGCCACTAAACGATTTGCTTGCACCAGAAAACCAGGTCCGTTGCTTTATTCACAATCCTGGCTTGCAGAACGTTTATGTGGACGATTGTCTGGTAGAGTTTTTGCCTTAATTTTACCTTGTTAACCAGTGTATCATGACCCAACATAAAGGTTTAGGCCTGCTGTTTACCATTTTGTTGTCGGCTACGGCCTTGTTTCTCCATTATCGGCCTTACCTCACCGATCCTGATAATACCTTCTTTAACCTCTACGGGGATGGTTACAAAAACTACTTCACCGTTTATTACCACGTCAAACACGATGCCACCTATACGCACTTTGAGGGGATGAATTACCCCTACGGAGAGCACATCATGTACACGGACTGCCAACCCATTTTGGCCAATACGCTGAAATTCATCAGTCAAAATATTGTCGACATCTCCGAGCACACCATTGCCATCATGAACATTGCAATTGTGCTATCCTTTTTGCTTTGTGCGGTGTTGTTGTATTTAATTTTGACCAAATTGAAAGTAGCACCCTGGTTTGCGATGCTGGCTGCATTGGGCATCATGTTGATGTCGCCGCAGCATTTTCGGCCAATTGCGCACTATGCCTTGTCCTATGGTTTTGTGATTCCGTTGATCATTTATTTGTTACTGCGCTTTGAAGAAAAGCCTTCTTACCTGATCAGCGCCATCATTGGTGTAGTCATTGGTCTTTACGGCCTGATTCACATGTATTACCTGGCCATTGCGGGGATGCTGATTGGCTGGTATTTCCTGTTTACTTTTTTGCGGAACAAAAGTTGGAAAGAGGTCATTCGCCTTGGTATTCACTATGGCATTCAGGTCATTTTACCCTTTATGCTCATTCAAATCTGGATGATGAGTACGGACGCGGTAACGGACCGACCACCCACTCCTTTTGGATTTTTGGACTATCGGGCGCGTTGGGAAGGCATCATCACGGCGATTCAAATGCCCTATTGGGCTTGGATTGATAAGAACGTGGTGGACATTCGCAACATGACTTTTGAAAGTGAAATCTACATTGGACTGGTAGGCGTGATTGGATTTATTGCCTTTTTTATCCCTTTGCTGCGCAAAAAAGTATTGCCTCAAACAGAGGAATTGGCACCGCGGTTTTTGCGTTTGTTTTTTCCAGCCATTCTGCTCATGCTGGTCGTTTCCTTAGGTTTGCCATTTGTATTGCCGGGTTTGGATTTTTTGATCGACTACCTTGGGCCTTTCCGCCAGTTTCGGGGACAGGGGCGTTTTGCCTGGGCTTTTTATTATGGCTGGGGAATTGTGTTATGGTATTTATTGTACCAAAAAGCTCAAGTCTGGACAGGTACGCGTCGGGTAGTATTGATTGGTGGTGCCATGCTGATACTTGGCATAGAATCCTATTTCATGTCTACGGCCTCTTTCATCAAACCCTGGAAAGACGAGGCGCACTACAATCGCCAACAATTTGAGAGTGGACCGGATTTTTGGTTCAAAAACATTAATTTATTGGATTATCAGGCGGTACTGCCGATGCCTTATTTCCACATTGGTTCAGAAAACTTTATTGTGGATGCCCCTGGTAACGCGGTGCGTATGGCTACTTTGGCAGGTTGGCTTTACGGGTTTGGCAACATGGGCGTACAAATGAGCCGTACCTCTTTTTCGCAGACAATCAAGCGAGTTCCTTTGGACATGCTGCCCTATCGACCTGTACCAGTGCTCAAAGACCTACCCAGTAACAAACCATTTTTGGTCGTGCTGGACAAAGGCCAGTATTTTTCTACGACTCAGGGTACCAGTTATTTGTTGCGTTTTAGCGAAATGTTGTATGAGGATTCACTGGTGCAGTTGCGCAAACTGCCCTTGGATGCCTTTGATCAGGCCATCAATGCCTGGCGGCAGGACATCAAAGGGGGCTATGAAGGTACCTTACAAAAAGGTTTTCAGCGGGATGGATTTTTGTTGCCGGACAGCACCTACCAATTTTATTATGAGAATTTTGACAAACTGAAGTCGCCCAGAACCTATCAAGGTAAGGGAGCATTTGTGGGGCATCGCAAATTTTTGGGCAAGGGCCGTAAACAGGTGCCATTTTTGACCTTCCAAACCCCGGCAGCCAATAACGAATGTTCGGTATGGGTGTACCTGGGTGAAGACCAGCGCCCGCGAATGAACTTCAAAGGTTATGAAATTGACGTGGCGGGTAATAGACGCCTGATTGTACACAATGCCTGCAAATTTGACTTGCAGGTGCTGGATAACAACGGTTGGGGCCTGGTCGTTTTTCCGATCAATGCCAGTCGAGCTGGAGCTACCGTGGAGCTGGAGCTCGAATACAAAGACATGAACATCAAGGATGTTTATGTGGATGAATTTTTGGTGCGGCAGGTAGGTCGCCCCGAGGACAATATATTTTGGAGAAAGGGGAATGATCTGGTGTTTAATAATTTTTGGTTCCCTAAGCTGTATTAAAATAAAACTATGCAAGCAAGGCATGTACTGATTTTAGGACTTTGTGGCTACTTCGCACTGGGGGCCCTGGCAGCCTATTTTTACCAGGAGCGCACCATTTTTCTCGACCCTGCTTTTTTGCTTTTTTCGATTGCCAGTTCTGGCGAATTTGCCATTCAGGCCAACCGTTTTGGCTCGGCAATGACCCAGTTTTTTCCCTGGATCGCGGTACAGCTACATTTGCCGATCAAATGGGTGATGATCATTTATTCGGTTGGGGTGGTGTTTTACTATTTTGCTTGCTTTTATGTGGTGCAGCGCTGGCTGAAAAACAGCAATTTGGCCCTAGGGATTCTGCTGATCAACACTTTTATTGTATCTTATACTTTTTGGTGGATGCAAATTGAATTTGCGCAGGGGATTGCCTTGTCGATGGTCTTTTTGGCTTTCATGACGCGGGAACGCCAATGGGCCGATTACAATGCTTTTGAAATTTCGGCCTTCTTTCTGATCCTGATCACCTTACTGTATTTCCACCCACTCATTCCATTTTTGTTGGCTTATTTGATGCTGTTTGGCTTGTTGGATGAACAATTGCGCTTGCCCAAAAAGCAGTTTTGGACGGTAGCGATTCTGTCGTCAATGATTTTGTTGTTCAAAAACTATGTGATGCCCACCGCCGTTTACGACAACCAGGCCAGCCAGGGCATCAACAACTTCAAAACCCTGCCGAGTTATTTTAACATCCAGTCGAACCTCAATTTTATCGAATATTGCAAAAAAGACTATTACCTCTTACCGATCGGCTTATTGGCTTGCCTGGTGGTTTTGGCCATGCAGCGTAAATGGTGGAAGTTACTCTTATTGGGTGGGATGTTCTTTGCCTACCTGTTACTGGTCAATGTGTCATATGCTCAAGGTATGCCGCAGTTTCACATTGAGAGTTTTTACTTACCCTTGAGTGTATTTGTGATCCTGCCCTTGATTTTTGATGTTTTACCATTGATCAAAAAAACTCCGGTATCACTGGGGCTTTTGGGTGTGGTTCTGGCTGTACGTATTTTTCACATTGGCTCCTTGCACCAACCCTACACCAATCGGCTGACGGTGCAAAACAAGATGCTTGACAAACTCGAACAAATGGACAGCAAAAAACTGATCATCAGCGAAAAGGATGTTCCGATGGATACCTTGATGATGAGTTGGGGCTCTTCGTTTGAGTTTTGGTTGTTGTCTTCCCTGCGCAACCCTGAAGCGCCACGTTCGATAGTCATTGATGAAGACCCAACGCGTTTTGACTGGACTTTGAGTGCAAACAACTCCTTTTTTACAGAATGGGGGATTTATCCATACGCGGACTTGCCGCGGCGGTATTTTAATTTTACAGACATTGGGTATTATCGGAAAGGGAAGGTGGAATAGGGTTGATTCAATTGCTGAATAAATTCTGAATTTCAACCTTACCCACAGCCCTCAATTTTCCCCTGAATGACCTTGTACTCAGCAGGTAAGGTGACCAATTCTAAGGCCTGTTGATAGGCTGCAAGGGCTTCGATTTTGTTTCCGGCCTTGTGGTAAAAATCACCCAAAGCGGTATGCCATAAATAATGTTTGCTCATTCCCTCAATTTTTGACAAAGCGTCAATTCCTGATTTGGCCCCTTCAGCATACCCCATGGCAATGGCCCGATTGAGTTCAACAATTGGAGATGGCTGAACTTTCATCAACAAGTTGTAACAATAATAAATAGCTTGCCAATTGGTTTGAGCAAAACTTGGGGCAGCTGCGTGGTAAGAAGCAATGGCTGCTTCCAGGTGATAAGCACTGATTGTCTCACCCCGGCTGGATTGTTTAAAATGTTCGTACCCCAGGGCAATCAGCTGTCGATTCCAACAACTGCGGTCCTGGTACTCCAACAAAACAATCTCTCCATCGGCATTGAGCCGGGTATCCAGGCGGGCCGAATGAAAGCAGAGTAAGGCCAACAAGGCGTGGGTTTTGGGCAAATTGCTCAAAGGATGGCGCGCCAACAAAGCCCCCAATCTCAGCGCCTCAGCACACAATTCGCGGCGCACTACGGCATCATTGGAAGCGGATTTGTACCCTTCGTTGAACAACAAATACACTGCGTGCAGCACGGCGTCCAAACGTGGAAGTATCTCCACGCCGTTG
Organism: Haliscomenobacter sp.; assembly: GCF_965225875.1. Classification (GTDB taxonomy): domain Bacteria; phylum Bacteroidota; class Bacteroidia; order Chitinophagales; family Saprospiraceae; genus Haliscomenobacter. Next base: position 752,328 of record NZ_CBDDBS010000003.1, read on the forward strand.
GGGACCTCCAGGGATAATTTTTCCTGGCGAATTTTTTCTTTGGCCCGGTACAAACGTTTGCCAATGGAGTCAGCAGGCAGCAAAAAAGCAGCGGCAATCTCATCCGTGCTCAAGCCACAAAGGGTACGCAGCATTAAGGCCAACTGCGATTCCAATGGAATGGCCGGATGGCAAGCCGCAAACAACATCCGCAATTGCGCATCTTCAATTTCGGTATCCAAAAAATAGGCATCCAGCCAATGGCTTGCCTCGGGATTGGACTCCTCCTGGCGAATCGCGGGGGCAACGCGCTCCCGAAAATTGCGCTCGCGGCGCAAATAATCAATGGTGCGGTTTTTGGCAGCGCGGTACAGCCAGGCTCGGGGATCAGCAGGCAGACCCTTGAGTTTCCAGCTTTCCAGGGCGGCAATCAGGGTCTCTTGCACGATGTCTTCCGCAATTTCGACCTGGCTCAAGCCGAATAAACTGGTCAATACCGCGAGCATCTTTCCCGACTCGTGTCGGAAAAGATGCTCTACAGTATGATGAACCGGCTGCTCCGCCATGGCTGGCTTAATTAAAAACCTGGATGGCCCGAACTTCCACTCGTCCTTCAATTTCGTAAATAGGACAGCCTTTGGACAACTCGATGGCTTCTTCGATGCTGGCAGCTTGCAAAACCAGGTACCCGCTGACCAACTCTTTGCTTTCTACAAAAGGACCGTCGGTTACCACATGTTTGGAACCCGTAACGACCTTTCCTTCTTGTACCAAAGCCTCAGCACCTACCAGCTTGCCCTGAGCGGCAATGCTTCCAATCCAGCTGTTCCATTTGTCCAACTCTGCCTGCATGGCTTCGGGCGACATTTCCTGATAAGCAGTTTCAGTTGCCGTAGTGTTGCGAAACAGGAGCATGTACTTTTCCATTTTTTTTGGTTTAAAGTTAAAAAATTAATCAACATGCCCTGTTGACGAACAGCGGAGAAAGAATCGGACAAGAACAGCAATTTTTTTTGTTGAGAAGTTTAGGAGTTTAGGAGTTGAGGCTACCGCAGCGACTTAGACAAGGTCTTGGTCAAAAACGCTACGGTAGCCTCAACTCCTAAACTTCTCAACTCCTAAACCTTTAATTAGCCACCATCAATTTACCATTCCTGCTTGCTTGCTCATGTAAAAAAGAGCTTGGCCCTTCCAGCCATTCATCCAGGTTGAGTTCGCCTATGGTGTTGACGATCAGGTCGGGCGCAAAAGCGTAGGATTTTAAATCAGCTCTTTTGGATACCCCGGAAAGGGTGAGGATGGTACGGTAGCCCATTTGGATGCCGCCCAAAATATCGGTATCCATGGTATCTCCAATGATCGTTGTATTGACTGTTTCGAGGCCCAATTTTTTGCGAGCAACCCGCATCATGACGGGGCTGGGTTTGCCCACCGAAAAAGCTTTGACTCCGGTCGCTTCTTCAATCATGGCTACTACGGATTTGATACCCAGATTGGTCCAACCTTTGGTTTTGGGTGATGGGTCCAGGTTGGTGGCGATTAATTTGGCACCATCCAGGATCATGTCAACCGCGTGGTTGACCATCTCCAGGGTAAAATTCCGACCTTCACCCACCACCACAAAATCGGGATTTTGGGTAACCAGGGCATAACCATGTTCGTGCAGACTGTTGATCAAGCCGCCCTCACCCAGTACATAGGCAGTCCCTTCCGGCTTCATGCGGGCCAAAAACCAGCCCGTTGCAATGGCACTGGTGAACACATTGTCTTCTTCAACCTCGATGCCGAGGCCAGAAAGTTTATTCACGACGTCACGCGGTGTGCGTTGACTGTTGTTGGTCAAGAAGAGAAACGGAATGTTGCGTTTTTGCAATGCTGCGATGAACTTGTCGGCCCCGGGAATCAGGTGATTTCCACCATAAATAACTCCATCCATGTCGATCAAAAAACCTTTGTTCATTCGTAAAGTTTTGATTATCAAAAATGTCGAAAAATAAAAATTTTCAACACGATCCTAAATATAGTTGCAAGGTAGTCGCGATTCAGGTCGAGTTCCAGCAGGTATTTGACACATTTCGATGCTCGATTGACCAAAATTTGCTTTTTTCCCACCAAAAAGAGTTGTAACTTTCCCTGTAGACAAGTTAACTTGTAAAAAGGGATGATTATGAAATGGACCTATGGCATTCGGCAAAAAGCTGCCGCTTCGGTATTGCTTGCAGTGGTATTGGGTTTGGTGATGTTGAACAATCTGGTGGAAAGGAATCAAATCCGCCGACTGGACAAGTCTTTTTCCTCCATGTACGAGGATCGATTATTGGCAGAAAGTTACCTCTTCCAGTTATACGATCAATTGCAGCAAAAAAATGAACTTTTCCAAGCCAGTTTGCAAGCTAAACATCCAGATATCCAGCAATTTGACATTGATCAACATCAGAAAAAATTGAATGCCATCATTGATAAATTTGAAAAAACTCAACTTACCAAAGAAGAAGCAGACAAGTATCAACGTTTCAAAACTATCCTGGCTGATATGTCAGCCATCGATGCCCAAGTGATGGACCAAACTGAACAACATAGCGAAATCCAGTCCAACTTGATTGAAAGAAGTGAAGCTAGTACCACTAAGGCATTTGCAGTTTTAGCGGAACTTTCTGAAATTCAAACCACCGAAGGGCAAGTTTTGCGCAGCCAATCCAAACGGATTATGCTGGGTAACCTTTCCGCTTCTTACTTTGAAATGGCCATTTTGGTGATCATTGCACTGTTGATACAAGGACTGGTGTTGTCGACTAAAACTTTACAGTTACCAAAAACGCAGGGTTCAAACCTAAACTAAAAATTTAAACAGGCTCAAAAACAGGGGCTTAGCTCCTAAAACCCAAAAACTATGTATTCTATTCGTTACGGAGGCCGCGATGGCCAACTTATTCAACTGGTTGAAGCACCTGATCTCGTTGTTATTCGCACCCAAACGGGTAAATCCTTGTCTGATGTAACGCTCTCGGAGGATTCCCGGGAAGCTGCATCCACTTTATCACCAGTTGCAGCCTTTCCGGAAGCAGATGTGGTGGTGTACAAAATTATGGAAGCCAAACGCTCCATAGTCAAAGCCTTGCGCAATACCATTCGCAAACTCCTCAAAAAAGAACCGAGCATTCGTTTTGCTGGCCGGGTGTTGAAAGATGCCCAAACCGGTAGTATTTATGTCTATACCGAAAACTTTTTCGTCAAATTCAAAGATGAAATAGCCCCAGGGCGTTGTGAAGCCATCCTGAAAGAACAAAAACTGGAGATTGCCGAAAAACTCACTTTTGCTACCAATGCCTACTTTGCCAAGGCTCCAGAAGGGACTGGTTTAGATATTTTTAAAATCGCAGAAACCCTGATTGAATTACCAGAGATGGAGTACTGCCATCCCGAGTTGGTCCAGGAAAAACGCAATAAGGGTGTTCACTCCATGCAATGGCACCTGATCAATACCAAGATCAACGGAAACACCATTGAACAAAGCGTTCAGGCTGAAGCTGCCTGGAAAATAAGTCGAGGCTTAGGTGCTACCATTGCAGTTATTGACGATGGAGTAGACATCGACCATCCTGAATTCAATCAAACCGGGAAGGTAGTTGCCCCCCGGGACACCATTCGCAATACCGATGATCCCCGCCCGCGTGGTTTTGGAGACAACCACGGCACCGCTTGTGCTGGAGTAGCTTGCGCAGCAGGTGTTGGTAAAGCAAGTGGAGTGGCACCAGACGCAAAATTGATGCCCATCCGTTCGGGCGGGCTAGGGTCAATGGCCGAGGCCAAAGCTTTTGCCTGGGCTGCTGACAATGGCGCCGATGTAATCTCCTGTAGTTGGGGGCCTGCTGATGGTGATTGGAGTAATTCCAACGACCCTATCCATAATGTAAACGCCCCATTGCCAGACAGCGCACGTTTGGCGATTGATTATGCCCTGAAAAATGGGCGCAAAGGAAAAGGCTGTGTGATTGTTTGGGCGGCAGGCAATGGCAACGAAAGTGTTGACCTGGATGGTTACGCCGCTTATGCACCTATTATTGCGGTCGCTGCGTGTAACGATCGAGGTAAACGCAGTGTATACAGCGATTTTGGAAAAGCCATTTGGTGTGCTTTCCCCAGCAATGACATATTTGCGCCAAACCTTGAACCTACTCGTCCCCTGACTCCAGGTATTTGGACTACTGATCGAATGGGTGGGAGAGGGTACAATGTTGGAGTCACCAACGCCGAAAACACCATTGGAGACAAGGAGGGCAATTACACCGCTACCTTCGGAGGCACCTCCAGCGCTTGCCCAGGGGTAGCAGGAGTAGCCGCGCTGATGCTGGCAATTAATCCGGAGTTGAGTGGAAGTCAGGTGAAAAATCTCATCAAATCGGCTTGTGATAAAATTGATAAAAGCGGGGGAAATTACGACGCAAAAGGACATAGCCAGCTCTACGGTTATGGCCGCATCAATGCCCTGAAAGCGGTGCAACTGGCAAAAGACAGCGGAAGTACCCCTCTGGAAGACCTGAATATAAGTGGCAAAGCTTATTTCAATCGTGAGTCCAGCGTGGTACTTCAAGAAGGCCAATTTACTAAAGACGCTTTTACCAGTAATCGTTTATTGGGTCTGGAATTAAAAGTAGAACCTGAAAGCAGCAAAATAGGGATTCAATACCGGCTTTTCATTCAAAACTTGGGCGGAACTGCCTTTGTACAAAATGGGGCTTTTGCCGGAACGGACGACGCTAGACGAAAGGTCATTGGTTTTCAAATTACCCTATTCGGACCACAGGCAAGTTTGTATAAAATACTGTACTCCGCTAAGTTGCAGGGGAAAAACACAATTGTCTCCGGGCAGGATGGCTCCATCTGCGGTACTTCTGGCTTGACTGGAAATGCCATTCTTGAGGTGATGATCGAAATAAAAAAGGTCTCCTAAATGAGGACCCAGGAGTTTTTTTTCACACATATGACGCTTTTATGATAATTCATTTTGGCGATTTTTTGATCGGATTTTGGTTTTTTGGCTAAAATTAAGTGTGTGTAAGTAATTGATATACTGATTGTAAAGGCTTTTGTTGATGCGTTTGTTTGTAGCGTTTTTACAAATGAGTTTTCCCTAAAATTGTAGATTTTTAAATTTAAACTAGTCCTATCTTTATGTCGCACTTTGAACGCTGAAGAACATGCTGAATATTTGGCACTGAACACTGGATTACAATTTAGTTCTATGAAAGTCTTTGCTACTAACAAACACCCGTACCAATGGTGCAAAAAGGGAATTGTAGTGGTGGATATTATTGCTCCACTACTTTAATTCAACCTTTTACTAAAACCAGTCCCCTTCTACACTGTATGCTGATCACACGTTACTTGATGTACAGAATGCCTTTTTTGAAGTTTTTAAGTACCTTGATTACCGATCCCCTTTAATTTTTCATAACCTTGCTGTAAAAATGTAAGGCATGAAAAATGGACTAGAACAAAGTTTCTCCCTTCCCTTCCCCTTCCTATTCACAATCTTCCTATTTTGTTGCTCAGCCTGTCATTCCTCAAAACGCACAATGAGCGACATAAAAATCCAAAATACATTTGATTGGCAAGGTCACCGCGGTGCACGTGGTTTGGCCCCCGAAAATACTTTGCCAGCTTTTTTAAAGGCATTGGAATTTCCAAGGATTCGTACTTTGGAACTAGACCTTGCTGTGTCGGCCGACAACCAGGTATTGATCTCGCATGAGCCCTGGATGTCGGCCACTATTTGTTCCACTCCCGTTGGTGATGCAGTCAAAGCTGAAGATGAAAGCAAATTACTGCTATACCAGCTCCCCTACGCTGAAATAAGCAAATACGATTGTGGGCGAAGAGGAAATGAACGTTTCCCCGAGCAACAAGCTATGGCCGCACATAAACCGCTCCTGCAAGAGGTGGTACAAGCAGTACAAGCTCACTGTGCCAAAACCAAACGTAAACTACCGCAATACAACATTGAAATCAAAAGTCAACCGGCCTGGGATGGAAAAAGAACCCCTCCTCCTGCTGAATTCGCCAAATTGGTACTTCAGGAGATTCAAAAACTTGGCATTGCCAACTCCTGTTGCATTCAATCTTTTGATCCTCGGGTGTTGCGTGAAGTCAGGGCAATTGCACCTCAGATGACCCTGGCGCTGTTGGTGGAAAACCGCCGTGGAATGGAAGCCAATGTGCAAGAACTGGGTTTTACCCCAAATATTTATAGCCCTTACTTTGGCTTACTTTCCGCAGAAGTTGTTCAAAAAGCCCACACTATGGGGATGAAAGTAATTCCCTGGACAGTTAATGAAACCGCTGCGATGCAAAAATTAATCGAAATGGGTGTAGATGGAATCATTACGGATTATCCCAATCGTATACCCGAGGAATTGAAAAGTGAAAAGTGAAAAACGAATAGCAAGTTTCTTCTTCTGGAAAAAAAGGTCGGTTTTAAAGACTATCGTTTATATTTGCTTTACACCACTGGCCTATCTGAACTGGTTGTTGGATTGGACTAAAATACGAGCTTGAAAAAACTGTCTGGCATATTCCTTTTGGCTTGTTTGAGCCTGCCTGTACTGGGTACCTATACCTGGTTGCAGTACAAAAGATTGATGGTCAAGCAGGAGGTGAAACAAGCTATGATGGCGGGTCTGAGCAAAGAGCGTTTGGTGCGATTGGCTTTCACCAAAGCCCAGGTTGACACTTTGTTGCACTGGGAACATGCCAGGGAATTTGAGTTCCAAAACCAAATGTACGATGTGCTGGAACAAAAAATCCAGGGAGATTCCATCGTTTATTGGTGTTGGTGGGACCAGGAAGAAACCTTGCTGAACCGACGCTTGGACGATCTTTCTACCAAAGCCTTCGCGAGCGACCCACAACAACAAAAAGCACAGGATCAACTCCTTCAGTTCTTTAAGTCCATTTATTGTAGTGTTCCAGATGCTTTGAACCCATTCCCGCTCAGTGAGCCAGGTGAGTTTTCCCAAAGTTTAAATTGGGGAGAAAAAAACGAGCATCATTCCTGGAAACAAAGACCTCCTTCCCCGCCTCCCAAATTGGTGTAAACCCACTTTATTTTTTGTTTGGATCTAGTTCAGGCACCGCGCTGTCCCTGAACCCAATTTTATTTGACGGAACTTTTTACACCAATCAACATGAAAAGACTATTCTTTACTTGTATAGCCTTTTGGGCCATATCTTTTGTTTCTGCACAGGTGATCACCATACAAGACGCAGAAAGCAAATTGCCACTGGAGAATGCAACCCTTTCGAGCAGCAACCCTAAAATACTCTTGACTACCAATGCCAAAGGGCAGTGTGACATTGCTACCCTGGCTGGAGCTGAAAAGATTGAAATCCGCTATTTTGGCTACAAAACGCTGATTAAAAGTTTTGCGGAATTAACCCGGGAAAACTTCCAACTTGCCCTAAGCCCTACGCGGGTTTCGCTGGATCAGGTGGTCATTTCAGCTAGCCGCTGGAACCAAAATCAGCGCGATATTCCCTCCAAGGTGAGCACCATTACGAGCCGGGAGATAGCTTTACAAAACCCTCAAACCGCTGCCGATTTACTCGGGGCTTCCGGTGAGGTTTTTATTCAAAAAAGCCAGCAGGGTGGGGGCAGCCCCATGATTCGCGGCTTTTCCACGAACCGTTTGTTGTATGCCGTTGATGGCGTACGGATGAATACGGCCATTTTTCGCAGTGGCAATTTGCAAAACGTGATTTCATTGGATCCTTTTGCTACGGAACGCACTGAGGTGTTTTTTGGCCCGGGCTCAATCATTTACGGCAGCGACGCCATTGGTGGTGTGATGAGTTTTGAAACGTTGAGTCCCAAATTGGCCACTGATGACAATACCTTGATAACAGGCAAGGCCCTGAGTCGGTTTTCTTCTGCGAACAAGGAAAAAACTGCTCATTTTGACCTGAATGTTGGATGGAAAAAATGGGCGCTGGTAACTAGTTTTTCCAGCTTTGACTATGGCGACTTGCGCATGGGGCGTTTTGGCCCCGATGAATACTTGCGGCCATTTTATGTGCAAAGACAAGGCACCACCGATGTTGTAGTGACCAATGATGACCCACTTGTACAGCGCCCGACTGGCTACACCCAAATCAACCTGATGCAAAAAGTGCGGTTTAAACCTTCCGAAAGTTGGGATTTTCAATACGCATTTCATTATTCCAGTACTTCGGATTATTCCCGGTATGATCGGCAGATTCGGCTGCGCAATGGCCTACCTCGCAGCGGAGAGTTTTATTATGGCCCGCAGGTTTGGGCCATGAACCACCTCAATATTAGCCATTCAGCAAAAGGGGGGATTTACGATCGAATGACCATTCGCCTTGCACACCAATTTTTTGAAGAAAGCAGGATAGATCGGGATTTGAACCGCACCGAGCGGCGCATTAGAGTAGAAAAAGTGAATGCTTCTTCCCTGAATTTGGATTTTACCAAGGCCATAGGCGCAAAAAGTCAGTTGTATTATGGACTGGAAGGTGTGATTGACGAAGTGGAATCTACCGGAACAAATGTAGATGTGTCTACCAACAAGTCGGTGGTGGGCCCTTCGCGGTATCCACAATCCACCTGGTCTTCTTATGCCGCTTACTTGAATTACCAGTTGAAAGCGGGAGAAAAATTTGTACTCCAGGGAGGTCTTCGTTACAACAACTTTGCCCTAGATGCCGATTTTAGCAACAACCTGGCTTTTTACCCCTTTCCATTCTCCACCGCAAAACTGGACAATACTGCCTTGACGGGAAGCCTCGGATTTGTAATCAATCCCAATGAAGATTTGAGCATTCGGGCTAATGCTTCCACTGGTTTTCGTTCACCGAATGTGGATGATGTAGGTAAAGTATTTGACTCTACACCAGGATCAGTGGTTATTCCCAATCCTGACCTCAAGGCTGAGTACGCCTTCAATTACGAGTTGGGTATAGCCAAAGTATTTGGAGAAGTGTTGAAAATAGACCTCACCGGATTTTACACGACGCTGGAAAATGCGATGGTACGCCGCAATTATACACTAAATGGGCAAAGCCAAATTAATTACAATGGAACCCTGAGCCAAGTGCAAGCCATCCAAAATGCAGCTGCGGCCAATGTCATCGGCTTGCAGGCGGGGATAGAACTGAAAATTGCGAAAGGTTTATCTTTTTCTTCCCAGTTTAATCTACAAGACGGCGAAGAAGAATTGGACAATGGTGAAAAAAGCCCTTCACGACACGCTGCACCCTGGTTCGGTGTTTCTCGTCTGACTTACATCGCAAGTGGGCTTAATTTGCAGTTTTATGCCCAGTACAGTGGCGAAGTGAGTTATGAAAAGCTCTCGGAAGAAGGCAGGGCTACTGATTATATATATGCCATCGATGCAAATGGCAAACCTTATTCGCCAAGTTGGTACACCTTCAATTTTAAGGCATTGTATCCAATTTTAGAACGGTTTACATTGACTGCCGGGGTGGAAAACCTGACGGATCAGCGGTATCGTCCGTACAGTTCGGGGATTGTGGCACCGGGGCGGAATGTGATTCTGGCGCTGAGTTTGCATTGGTGATCGTATGGGCGGCCCTGGTTGGGGTGGCCATATGTGGCCGCCCATACACAAGATATACGCGACCCTCGTACGGGCGGCCCTACGTGGCCGCCCGGGGGGCGACACGACCGCCCGGGAGCGACCACATAGGGTCGCCCCTACACCAACATATTGGGGCTGGTATCCATGGTTACCCGGACCCGACTGTTCAATCTGATCTTCATGCCCACCATTTTTGGCAATTCATACTCAAAAAAGAAGCTGAAGGCCTGCAATTTACCTTCGTAGAAATTTTTATCCCCCTCAGCTGGGTTTTGTGCCAGCCCTTTTTCTGCGGCGACGGCCTGTTTCAACCACATCCAGGCGATAATCATTGTGCTGAAATACTCCAGGTATAAAGTGGCGTCAGCCAGAAAAACTTCAGGGCTTTCTGTACTGGCTAGTTGGAAAAGATTCATGGTGGTCTCCTGCAAACCGGCCCCGGTTTTCATCAGCTGTTCAGCATAGGGTTTCAACCTTGCACTGGGTAGCGCCGCTTCGATGACACTTTGCATTTCTTTGCTCAGTAACTGAAGTCCTTTTCCATTTTCCATCGTTAGTTTGCGGCCCAACAGGTCCATACCGTGGATAGTCGTAGTCCCTTCATAAATGGCATTGACCCGAATGTCACGATAATGCTGCTCCAGGGGGAAATCGTCGGTATAACCCGCCCCTCCCAATACTTGCATGCCTTGGCTAACCGATTGCACGCCCATCTCCGAAGGATAGGATTTGGCAATGGGAGTCAACAATTCCAGCAGCAGATGGGCATTGCTGGCTTCTTCACCTTGAGCACGGTGGGCCAGATCTCCGTACAAACTACATTGCAAAAGCAGGGCAATGCTACCTTCGGTAATGGCCTTTTGAAACAGGAGCATCCGTCGTACATCGGCATGCTCGATGATCAACACTGGTGGCTGGCTGATGTCTTTATTGGAAGGATGACGACCCTGCGGGCGTTCATTGGCATATTTCAAGGAAGCGTAATAAGCTGCGGAAGCGGTAGCCGCCGCCACCATCCCGGTGCCGATGCGGGCTTCGTTCATCATTTGGAACATGTAGCGCAATCCCTGGTTGGCTTGGCCTACCAAATATCCCCGACAATCGTCTTGTTGTTCCCCCAACATCAAGTGCGCGGCAACGTAGCCTTTTTGGCCCATTTTACCATAAATACCCGCGGTGGTTACATCATTGAAGACCAATTGCCCGTTTTCTGGCCGAAATTTGGGCACAACAAACAGGGAGATGCCCTTGGTACCCGCTGGAGCTCCTTTGATTCGGGCCAAAAGCAGGTGTACTACATTGTCCACTGCGTTGTGATCGCCACCTGAAATGTAGATTTTTTGACCTTTGATTCGATAGTATTCACCATCATTGACTGGCTCCGCGCTAGAGCTTAGGTCTGACAAGGAACTCCCGGCCTGAGGTTCCGTCATGGCCATTGTTCCTTGCCATTGGCCACTGTAAAGTTGGGGAATATACGCTTCATTCAAAGCCGCTGACCCAAAGGTGCGAATCAAGTTTGCTGCCCCGGTGGTGAGAAAAGCGTTGCAGGCAATGTTGGCATTGGCTGCGTGGAAAATGAGCGTAGCTGCATTGAGCACGGTATAAGGCATTTGTTGTCCGCCTGCATCAAAATCTTCGTGCGCATTGATCCAGCCACCTTCGGCCATGGCCTGAATGGCAGGTTTCATACAGGGATGTACATGTACTACGCCGTCTTCGTAACGCGCTTTTTCCTTGTCCATCACGCGGTAAAAAGGAAAAAGGTATTGGTCGCCAATTTGTTTGGCAGCATCAAGCGCCATATCGATTGCTTCCCGATCATACGCTTCGAAGTGTTCAATTTTTTGGAGTTGAGTGACGTCGAGAACCTCGTAGAGCATGAAGCGGAGGTTGCGCGAGCTGATGTATTGTTCAAGCATGGTGCGATAATTTAAACCACAGCGAATTTTCGCTAATTCAGCGCAAGATATTGCACTTGAATTTAAATGCTTGAAAAATATTTTACTCAGTTATAAAAATCTCAATAATTTATTTCCATCGAAAACTTACTTAACCAAGTTACAGATGCCCTCCGGCAACGCCAACTCTCCAAAATGTACCCTGATGCGGCCATTTTTGCTCATGGTGTAAAATTTCCCAAAACCCAATGAGTCTGCGCTTAGCCGAATGCTTTGGAATTCCTGCAACTCCCGACCATATTGGATTTTAAAATCGTAACGTTCACCCAAACGTAGGGGTAAATTCGTCAACAAGGTGCCAGCACTGATGTCCCCTAGTTTTTTATAAGGCATCTCCATGCCCGTATTACAAGCACTTCGATAAAAAATTGGCAGGGTAGGGCGGATGGCGGGTTGGTAGCTGCCGCCACAAGAAGCATTGATACTCAAATCAACACTGGATAAAACGCTGGCATTGCTAGGGCGAACCCGCAACAAAGCGCCCTGGTTCAATACCTCACACACTGGGAAGCTGCGGGTACTGCTGCGCAACTGACAACCTTCCTCATAGTAAAAAATAAACTGGGCCTGAGTGCCATAAAAACCGCCGGGAGTGAATAGTGGATTCCGGGGATAAGCCACCTGTAAATTGTTGATGCCTTTATTCAGGCGCATAAACCGATACCCGCTGCTGCTGCCAATTTGGTAATACAACCAGCCTTCGGTCGCCTCATCGGCATTGACCGAAATGGGGATGTTGTTTTTTTCCTGAAAACTGTATTCTGAGCAGATGGGCAAGGGCTGGATGACAAAGACACTGACCTGGGGTTGAAACTTGACATTGCCAAAAACCGTACTGTCCTGTTGTAGAAAAAAATCCCGGGTTTGTTCTCGCACGTTGCGCACAAGAGCGTCCATATCAAAACCTTGACCTGAACGGCAACTGGGGAAAACCTGCATAAAATTCAAAATGGCTTTGCTGGTGTAATGATAACGTACCGGAGTAGTGCCCCGATAATACACGCCTTCCAGGGTATCGGGCATATCCCCTTGTACCTGGACAAAAACCTGACAGAGTTCCGAAATTTTTTCTTCTGGCCACAGTTCCATAAAACCTAAAGCCCAGCGACCGGTATAGGCCATAGGCATGCTGGCTTCCAGTTTGCCATTGCGGTTGCTGACCGTGGCGAAGGATTTGGCTTGCCAGATCCCTTCATCCGGATTTTGCGAAAAAGCTGGAATCAAATCACCTGTTTTAATTTTGGCCTGAGTCAATGGATTGTACAAATCGGGACTGATCGGAATGTTCAATTGGGCGGGGAAACTCAAATGATCCGCCGACTCACTCCCGGATTTTACCTGGAAATCAATCAAACTGACCGGATTGAGGTTCAACTTGCCAATACTGCCATCTGCTTTGCGGAATGGCGCCCGAATCAAAGTAGACTCCAGGTAGTTTTTATTGGCTGGAGTGCCCGGCATGACCATCAGTTTGAGCGCCAAGGTGCCAGTGATGCTGGACTGGCCTTCGCGAAATTCAACGTAAGGATCAATGCGGAGGCTGGCCTGTAGGTTGGTCGTGCTAAAAGTCAGACTGGTGGTCCGTTCTGAGGATAAGGTTTTATTCAATACATCAATATGGGTCGAAGCACGCATGGGACGCATCCACACCGTTGCCAATTGACCAATCGTATCATTGAGCAGGTATTCTTCCTCCACCGTAAAATAGCTCGATCCCTGAAAGCGGAAACGCACTTTACGTGGGGCACTTTCGCTGGGGGCTTCCCGTTTGAGGGTGCCCAGGGTAAGTAGCCCGCCTTGTAATTGCAGGCTTTTGCTGCCACTGTTGCTGTACAATTTCGAAAAATCACTGCTGATTAACTCCAGGTTGACACCCTCTGCGGGCGCACCGGTCAACTCATCCAGCACTTGTAGGGTCAGGGGTTGGTGCAATACTCCGGTACTGACCTCGAACTGAAGGCCTTCCAGCGTGTCTTCTTTGAGCTGATCCAGGGCTTTTTCGCAAGCACTACAGCACAATAAGCTGAGCAATAAGATATAAAAGTTGCCGTATTTCATGGGAGGGATGGTCTTTTTTATAAAAATCGCAAGCCAACGCGGAGGTTCAAAGCTGGCCAAATGCGCTTGTTCTGAAGGTTGTCTTGCAGTTTTTGGCGGTTATTCTCATTCGTTGCCAATAAGCCGGTGGCCTGAAGGTCGGTGCTGGGTTTGCCTCGAAAATAAGCTCCTGCATCCAGACATACGCTCAAACGCCGCCAGGGCACCATGCGGCCCAAACCCATCCCCAGGTAGGGCGATGCGAAACGACCATAGTGGAGCCTGGCATCAATCTGGCCCATTTCTTCCGGCGCAATTTTTACTTCATTGAACTGGACGGAGTCGCGCAGCACAAAAGTTCCGTTGATGCGGTTTCCTGGATGAACGGCCAAACCCACTACTGCCCGCACTTGCTCGTTCAGCACAGCATAATCAATCATGATTTCTGCAGAATGCTGACGAATTTTTCCGGTAAATAGCCAAGTATTGTCGCTCAAGCCAAAGCTGCCCAGGTCAAATTGTTGTTGGCCAAAACTGCCTTGTAAATAATTCAAACCTGCCCGTAAGTGCCAGGAGGGGCGCACGCGAAAGGCCATGTCTGCTCCTGCACCCTTGGTGCCTAGGCTTGCGCCCAGCGCGTATTGCCATTCGCGGAAACGAATCAAGCCCTTTTTCACTGGCGCTTCCTGAGCAAAAATAGGGGCTAGGGAACTCAACAGGAGCAGCACCAGTACAATTGTTGGAGGTCGAAAAATGTTGGAAAGTAGGGGCTTTCCGTACTTCAATCGGTTGTTCATGGGACAATGAATTATGATTTTCCAGGCCGTTCAACACGCCGGAATCAGTAGAAATCAGTAAAACAAATGGAATGATGTGTAGATAAAAGCCCCTGAAAATGAAAGATTGTTCAAAAATAGTAATATTTCTTGGAAAGGAGGTAGTGGGTGGGAAAAAAAGTTGAGCAGGTTGAGGGAGGTTGAGAAAGTTGAGGCTACCGCAGCGATTTTGACAATGGCTCTTGTCAAAATCGCTGCGGTAGCCTCAACTTTCTCAACTATTTTCTCAATACTTTAGCCGCCAACCAATTACTCGCAATTGTCCCAAAAATAACGATGGTAATCGAGCTCAAGGGCATTAGAATGGCGGCAACCACTGGCGACAAGGCACCCTGCACGGCAAAGCTCAACCCGACGATATTGTACAACAAAGCGAGACTATACGCACCAAAAACGAGGACCACACTTTTGCGGGCATATTGGATAAATGCTGGCAAACGATGAAAACGATCAGCACTCAGGATGGCATCGGAAGCCGGGGTGAAATTGGCAGTATCCTCAGTAATGGCGATCCCTGCATCTGCCTGGCGGAGCGCCCCCGCGTCGTTGAGCCCATCGCCCAGCATGAGCACCCGATGGCCCTCATTTTGGAGTTCTTGAATGAATTGAAGTTTGTCTTTGGGGCTTTGGCGGAAATGCATGTTGTCGCGCTCTTTAAAAATGGGTGCCAATAATTCAGCTTCCCGGTCATTGTCGCCACTCAAGAGGTAGACCTCGCCCAAACTTTGGAAATACTGTAAGGTTTCAAGGGCCTGAGGCCGCAAAAAGTGCTCCAATACGAAGTATCCCTTTATTTCATTGTTGATTTGAACATAAACCCCTTCGCCATCCAGACTTGGATTCAAGAGTGTTTGATCCATGAATTTTCGAGAACCCAATTTGATGTTGCGGTGCCCGACCAAAGCCTCAACGCCCTTCCCAACTGTTTCCTGAAAATCAGCAATGGGATACGCTGTCGTTTCCGCAATTTCTTTGGACAACTCAGCATGGATGAGTTTACTGGCCGGGTGATTGCTTTGACCGCTCAGTGTTACGATCAATTGTTTTTCAGTATCAGTCAAAGGTTCCCCTACAAATTGAACGGTGCTGGATTGGCCCGCAGTAATGGTTCCCGTTTTATCCACTACAATGGTATCAATGCGGTAGAGCGCTTCAATGGCATTGGTGTTTTTGAGGAAAAAATTACAACGGCCCAGAATGCGCAGGGCATTACCCAGTGTAAAGGGCACGGCCAATGCACCAGCACAAGGACAAGCCACAATCAATACCGCCGTAAAAGCATTGATGGCAACGCCGATGTCACGAGGCACCCAATAGATCAGAGTGCCAAATCCTACCAATAAAATGGAGGTAGTAAAATATCGGCTTACTTTGTTGGCCAACACACTGGCCTGGCTTTCCTGTTTTTTGTTAAAAGCATCCTCGTTCCAGAGTTGGGTGAGGTAACTTTGGCTGACTTTTTTGCTCAAACTCAATTCAATCACACCTCCCATTTGACGGCCCCCGGCGAATACTTTTTCGCCTGCTGGAATGCGCACGGGTTCGGCTTCGCCCGTTACAAAACTGTAGTCGATGTTGGCTTCCCCGCGCAAGATGATGGCATCGGCGGGGATCAGTTCTCCGTTGCGAACGTAGATGATGTCGCCAGCGTCCAGTTTGTCCAGGGCGACGGATTGCTCGGTTTGGTCTACCTTTTTGCGGGCAGAGATGGGGAAATAAGATTTGTAATCCCGCTCAAAGGAGATGTGGTGGTAAGTGCGCTGTTGAAACCATTTGCCGATCAACAAAAAGAAAATCAAACCAGCCAGACTATCCATGTAGCCTGCTCCGCTATGGCTCAAAATTTCGTAGACACTGCGTAAAAAAAGCACGGCTGCTCCCAAGGCCAAAGGCACATCGATGTTGAGCTGTGCCCGTTTTAAACTCTGATAGGCCGAGCGGAAATAATCCTGGGCGCTGAAAAAGATCACCGGAAGCGACAAGAGGATATTGAGCAGGCCAAAATACTTAGCAAAACCAGACTCAGTCAATTGATTCAAACCCAGGTATTCAGGAAAACTCAGCAGCATGATGTTGCCAAAAGCAAAGCCAGCTACGCCGATTTTATAGGCAAAACTGCGGTTGATGACCGGCCGGTTTTTTTCGTCCAAACTACCCAGATTGATGGCTGGTGCATAGCCAATACTGGCCAGGGTTTCGGCAATTTTGCGCAGGCTGGTTTGTTCCTCCGAAAAAACCAGGTGCAACTCCCGTTTTAAAAAATTGACTTGGGAAGTATGGATGCCCTCGGTGAGTTTGTACAGGTTTTCCAACAACCATATGCAGGAAGCACAGTGGATTTGGGGCAGAAAGAGGGTGATCCGGGTCGTTTTGCCGTCGCTGAACTGGACCAGCCTTTTGAGTACTTCGGGGTCGTCCAAAAAAGCGTATTCTTCCTTGCGTTTGCCACGCAGACTGATGCCCGCCGTTTCGTCAATGTTGTAGTATTGGCACAAACCATTGGTGTTCAGGATTTCGTACACGGTACGACAGCCTTCGCAACAGAAATTCTTTTCATCAAATGGAATCGGATCACTGGGTAGTGGTTCACTACAATGGTAACATTGGGTGTGGTTGTCTACACGTACTTTTCCGGCACTTGATCTTAGGGTGGTATTCGCCGTCATGAATGACTGTTTTCAGATGATTTAACTGCGTGTAAAAGTACCAGTGCCCAAAATAGAGGGGACTGATTTTTGTCACCCTCCAGAGATGATAAAATTGTAAAAATCTAATACAGACCAAAGGGGATTTGTCATACTGTGAAACTTTTTTTACTACCTTCGGAGCTATTCATCACCTAACCTTTAAAACGTATGAGTTCAAGCACTACGCAGAAAGCAGGCAATTACTTCACGTCAATGCTGATCATTGGGGTACTGTTTTTCATCTTTGGATTTGTCACCTGGCTCAATGGAACCTTGATTCCATTCCTCAAGCTGGCTTGTGAACTGAAGACGGATACCCAGGCCTTTTTTGTCACCTCGGCCTTTTACATGGCTTACTTTTTTCTGGCCATTCCTTCCTCGGGCATTTTGCAACGCACGGGATTTAAAAACGGGATGGCGCTTGGACTCCTGGTTATGGCAGTGGGCTCGCTGATTTTTATTCCTGCAGCTACTTCCCGTAACTTTGCCTTGTTTCTAACGGGCTTATTTGTGCAAGGAGCGGGTTTGTCGCTTTTACAAACTGCTTCCAATCCCTACATCAGCATCATCGGCCCCATCGAAAGTGCGGCGCAGCGCATCAGCTTTATGGGGATTTGCAACAAGATTGCCGGAGCACTTAGCCCACTGATTTTAGGCGCAATTGTGTTGAAAAATGCCTCGAAATTGGAAGCCGACGTAGTGGCTGCTACCGACCCCCTCCAAAAAGCGGCTTTACTGGACGAATTGGCCCAACGGGTGATCATGCCTTATGCGGTCATGGCAGTAATTCTGGTGATTCTGGCCCTCTGGATCCGCAGATCGGCCTTGCCCGATATTGACATGGACGGTGAAGAAACTACCGATACCAAAAGCAGTAGCAAAAGTAGCGTATTCCAATACCCGCACTTGCTCCTTGGCGCGCTCTGTATTTTCACTTATGTAGGTGCGGAAGTAATGGCTGGGGACGTGATTGGTACTTATGGCAAAAACCTCGGCTTCTCTCTGGATCAAGCCAAATACTTCACCTCGTTTACCCTTATTTCGATGCTGATCGGCTATGTCATTGGTATCGTGGCCATTCCAAAATACATCTCTCAGGAAAGCAGCTTGAAATACGCGGCCATTTTGGGAGTAGTTTTCACCGTTGCTGCTTTTTTGACCAAGGGTCAAACTTCGGTGACCTTTATCGCCTTACTGGGCTTGGCCAACGCACCAATGTGGCCAGCTATTTTCCCACTGGGCATCAATGGTCTGGGTAAGTTTACCAAAATTGGTTCGGCCATTATGATCATGGGCATTGCTGGTGGTGCAATTATTCCACTGATTTATGGGGAGTTGTCGAAGAGTATGGACTTCCAGATGGCCTTTATGGTGACGATGGTACCCTGTTATTTGTATGTGTTGTACTTTGCGATGCGGGGACATCGGGTGGGGTAGGAGTACCTCAATGCTTCCTAAAGCGGCATTTTTTTATCACAGAGAAAAATAGAGAGGGCACAAAGGGCACAAAGTTAGGCGTTGACGGCGCTTCGCTTGGGTTCTTTGTGCCTTTTTACTTTTTTTTTCGCAACCAGCCCAAGATGCGCTTTTTATGGATCAGCCATCGACCATTCTCTTGGCTCAGTTGATACCGCTGACGGGAACGGCCCCAGCGACCCGGATTTTGTTGGATGATTTCAATGGTATTCGCCTGCACTTCCGCAACAATCGCGACATGGCCATATGGGTTAAAAAGAGTAGGGGAGTAAACCAATAAATCATTGACTTGTGGTTGAAACTGACTGGGGTTGTGGTGTTGGGTCAAGGCTCTCTGACTATTTAAAGCGCCATCGGCCAGGTTGGGGATAAAAAAATCCTTGGCGTGGCCATAAGTATCCGGCATTTTGTGATGCAAATGTTCGTAATAATATCGTTTGACAAATTCCACACATTGGTACTTCAACCCAAAGTTGTTTTGTCCAGGGCCAAGACTGCGGCCTGCGACATTTTTTATTGAACCATTGTAGTAAACTTTTACCCCATTGAGGCTGTCGATGGGGGTACCCAAGGCTTTGGAAAATGGGTTTGATGGGATATTGGGGATGAAAAATAGACTCAAAAGGAAAATCAGAAGAATGAGGAGGTAGAGGGGTGTTTTGGCGTGATTTGTTTTTTTGACCGGGCGCATTTTTACTTGTTTTTAAGCTGGTGTTTTATCAAAAAGGGAAAACCAATTCCGTAGAGGTTTTTACACCATTCACAAATAAACAATGCAAAATAGCATCGCAGGTCCACTGCCCACCTTCACTTAAATGGTCACCGATGGTTTCTTCGCTAAAAATGATTTTGCTTTCCTTTTTTGAATAAATGGTGGTTTTTAACTTTAGCAGAGGCCACTCCTCTCTAATTTCCGTATGAATATTTTCGAAAAACAATACATAATCGGCATTTTGGGCAATGGCTAAACTGGCTAAATCACTGAGCTTCGTGCTTTGATTTGGCCATTCAAGAACTTCGGCAATCGGCTTATACTCATTGTAATAGGTGTTGTAGAACTCGCTTGAATAAGCGGATATCGCATGAAAATACTTGAACTGTTTGATCTCAGGTTCTTTTGATTTCATCACTTCAACCGCTTTGATCAGCGCAGTTTTTTCCTTTTCCATGCTTTTTTTTAATTCCTTGGGAAAATCCTGGAAGTTCATGAGTTCATCCATTTGGCGTAATTGCTGGTAATAGCGTTGTTTGTAACCCATAACTATACTATCGGTTTCCGGGTAGAGGGATTTTTCCAATATGGCGGTATCCGGCTTCAATACCAGCATTTTAAATGCTTTGGGGAATTTGTTTTGGGCAGATAAAACAGTCCAGGATAGACACAACAGGTAAATGCAAAGCAAGTGTTGTTTCATATAATTGGTGTTTGTTTTATGGATACAAACGAAAATCGATTAAAAAATGTGCAGGTGGGTGCTGGTATTTTTAATGTTGGGTAGTGATTGGTAAGTTCTAGATTTGGAAGTAAAATCTGGCGTAGAGACGTAAGATCTTACGTCTCTACCATGTTCTACGTAACGCGAGAAAATTTCTTCACCCCAAAACCCTTTTCACCCCTCTCACCACCTCCAACCAGGCCTCGTCCTCATTCGTCCATTGCTTATTCACCACCTCCACCCCCTTACCCGGCAGCGCATTCCGCCGAGCAAAATCATACTCCTGCCAATTGCAAAAATCCACAATCACCGGCACCAAAACACAATCCTCCCGTTCTTCAATCAAGGGCAGTTCCACTTTTTGGATGTACTCTGTCGCCAGGCTATGGGCGCTCACGAGGTAGAGCACTATGTCCGCTTCGGCGATGGCGTCGCGGATGGATTCATCCCAGTCCTCGCCAGGGAGGATGTCCTGATCATGCCAGGTGAGGGCTTTGTCGCGCAGGCTGGCCAGATGCACAAGCAGCCTGTCTTTGTGGTGTTGGTCTTGCTTGGAATAGGAGATGAAAATTCTGCGTGGGCTGGCCTCTTCTTCGCCGCCATCATATCGCATCCGGCCATCAAAACGATGCTCCCCTTTGTATTTCATCCTCGGCTTTGTCACCCCCGACTGACCAAAAATGCTGTCCACCTTGATCGAGTCCAAACTCACGTCACAACGCAAATCGGGAATGCCTTTCTCCAATGCCTTTTCCAACACCGAAAACTTGAAAAAATGCCGATCATTGTCCGGCAACTTTGCGCACTCCCCACAAGGACAAGGCACCATCTTCTCCACCTGCATGTTCTCGTACTTGGCATCCCGATTGATGTCGTCCATTTTTCGGATCACCTCGTTGAGCATTTCGGCGTGTTTTGGGCCAGTGGCGCGTAGCTCGATGGTGTTTTCGCTGTACACCTCGCGGGCAAACACCCGGCCTTTGCCATCGGGTAGGGTAAAAATGACCGCGTCGTTCCAGACTCGTTGCCCCAGTTCCACGTCCTCATCGATGCGGGTATGCAGGCGGCAGATCAGGCGGGTGAGTAAGCCTTTTGGCATAAATTTGTAGCGGTACTGCACTGGGACATTGCCCGTCGTATCCCAACCATAAGTTTTGTTTTCCCCCGGCAAACGTTGCGGGATGATGTAATTTTCGCCTTCACCTTCCACCCGATAGCAGAGTTCAAATTCCTTCATCATGCGCACCAGCAGGCCGTGCATGCCTTGGTACTCGGGACGCAGCCAGATTTTGCGGGTGTCTTTTTCGGAGAAATGCCCCCGAGTGACTTCCAAACTGGGGTGCAACAACAACTCAAACAAGGCATCGATCAACCATTTGGGCCGCAAAAAAACGTAATCGGCCAGCAGGGCATCGTCGGGAAAATATTGGCAAACGCCCAAAAAAGTGAGGGCATTGGCGTAGTCGCGCAGCAAATCTTCACCCAACTCGGGCATGAGCGCGAGGTAGGCTTCCCAACGCAGGTAGTGTTTTTCACTGAGCGCTTCGGCTTCCAGTTTTTCGCGCAGTTCATTGAAGGAGCGCAGGTATTCCCGCTCCACGTGGGGGAGTTTGGAGGCTTGCTCGACGATGGTTTGGCGCAATTCCGCAAATTCCCGCTCGGTGGCCGCCTGCGAAAAATCCGATTGGTAGACCTTATTGTGTACATTGCCAAAACGGGCACGGATGGCGGCCTCATCTTTGAGTGCTTGGCAATGACCACCGTCCTTGTTTTGGATCAAAATCACCGGGCTTTTTTTGCCCAACATTTCTACGATATTGAGCCAGTAGGGCAGGTGTACACTGTCCTGGATGCGTTCATTGGTGATCAGGGCGTACAAGGAACTGCCCGTGAGGAAAAACTGATGGGCGTAGTGTTGGATGTCTTGGCCGCCAAAGTCCCAGAGGTTTAAGCGTAAGTCCTCACCCGTATGGGGCATTTTTTCATCCAGGCGGGTGATTTCGATGCCTCGGGTGGTGTCTCCGGGGTCGGGCATTTCTGCGGCAGGGTTTTCCAGTTTTTTGCGGAGGCTGGTTTTGCCGGATTTGCCTTGGCCGACGAGGAGGACTTTGGCTTCGCGGACTTTGATCAGGGATGGTTGGTTTTGTTGGTCGAGGCGTTCTTTTTCTTCAAAGTAGCGGAGGATTGCTTCGTTGCCATTTTTAATGACTTCGAGTGGCGGATTTATTAAAATGCAGCCTTTTATGTATATGTGTTTTTTGTAAATAATTTTTTTATTTGTGACGGTAGCCCCTTTAACAATGATGGATTTTAAAGGGGTTAAGTCACCCACTTTTGTGTTGGAAATATCAAGTAATTTCAAGTTATACAATTGAGCCAAGGGGCTTAAGTCTCTCACTTCCGTGCTGGAAACAGAAAGCCATTTCAAGTTATGCAATTGAGCCAGGGGGCCTAAATCGCTCACTTTCGTGAAGTCAACAGAAAGCGTAGTCAAGTTTTGCATCGTAGCTAGCGGACTTAAATCGCTGACTTGCGTAAAGTGAACCCTAAGTGTAGTCAAGTTTTGCAACTGAGTCAGGAGGCTTAAACCACTTAGATTCATATTGTCATTTAGTATCAATTCCTTCAATTGAATTAATTCCCCTAATTCTTTGGGCAATTCATTCAATTTACAATAGCTTAAATCCAAACTTTTAGACTCATTTTTTAACGCCTCTTTAATCCGTTCTTTAGCTTCTTTCGACATAGGATCAAGTTTTATTCCACCAATAAATATATCCTTTTCTTCCCAAATCAAAAATCCACTGTCACCTCAGCACCGGCATCACCCCACTACCATCATACACCACATACGTCGCATTTCGTACCCCATCATAACCCACCCGGCTCGGATTGATCCGATTCACCCCATTTTGCACATCCAAACTCACATTCCCGGCCATTTTCTGCTTGTTGAAGCGGTAGGCGATGCGGGCATCCAGGCATTGATAACATTACCCAACACAATATGACTATTTTTCACCAAATACCCCAAACTCCCAACGCTTAAATCGAACCCCCCGTCTTTTTCAGCAGCTACTTCACTTATCCTAAATCACCTTACCATGAATAAACTACTCCTACTGCTTTTACTATTTACCAGCTGCGCCTGTAAAAAACGCGAGGAAGCATTGTCTAACTTGCCCACTTGCCTCCAAACACTGGTTGCGGATAAGCAGCAATCAGCTGGATTGCAAACGATCAGGTTTCAAAAAATTAAAGGAGAAAAACAGTATTGGTTAAATACGGATGCCCGCCATCTCGACGGAGCTGAATACGTTGTGAATGCTTCCTGTGATACGGTCTGTTTCATTTGTACAGAATGCCTTCCACCAGAATGCATGAAAAAGTATGGTGCTGAAGAGGAATGGAAGATCATTTGGCGGAAGTAAAGCAATCGTTTTTCATTCACTCGCATTATGCAGCAGGCAGCTTCGCTGCTCTTTTTATTTTACCACGACGATACGACGGGCACGACGTTTTGTGCGCTTCGCGCTTTGACGCCTTCGGCGTAGAGCGGCATGATTGGAACACGGATGCCACGGATGCCACGGATCGGAACGGATTTTGACTCACCTTCGGCTCGTCCTTTTCCGCCTGCGGCGGAAAAAAATCTGTTTTTATCCGTGGTATCCGTGGCATCCGTGTTCCAATCATGTCGCTTTTAGCAAAAAATAGGCAGCGAAGCTGCTTCTCAGGGTAATGGGAGTAATCAAGTAATCTTTTTATCAAAAATCCAACTGCACCCCCAGCACCGGCACCACACCACTACCATCATACACCACATACGTCGCATTCCTGACCCCATCATAACCCACTCGGCTCGGATTGATCCGATTCAGTCCATTTTGTACATCCAAACTCACATTCCCCGCCAGTTTCTGCTTGTTGAAGCGATACGCGATGCGGGCATCCAGGCGTTGGTAGCTCGGTACTTGCTTCGCAAAATCAGCACCTGCCAGAGCTACGTAGCGCCCACTGGCCGCCGACTTTACCGGGTCATGCGGCGTGTAGCGAAAGCCCCCGTTCAACAAAAATCGGCCCCCAATTTGTAGGATATTGCCCTTGCCCACCGGGAACTCCTTACCCAAGCTCAGGCTCGTAGAAAAGACCGTATTGAAGCGGGTATTGTATTTGCGCCCGTCCAGGGTTTGGAAAGTGCCCTTCATGAGCGAGCCATTGAGTAGGAAATAGTAGGAATTAGAGAAGAGTTTTTCTATCGCCGCGTCGATGCCGATATTGGTCCCTTTGCCCTGGCTCACCACGTCATCTTGGGGGAAGGCGTCGCTTTCGTTCAGCATCCAGTAGTTCTCGCTCGTTTGGGGGCGGATGGGCACATTGTACAGGCGTTGCCAATAAGCCTCCAGTATGATGCGCATTTTTTGCTGGTTGTAGAGGTGGTAGGCCAGGATGGTATGTTGGGCTTTGAGCAGTTTCAGGTCCTTGTTGAGGTAATTGCCTAGGCTGTCGCTGAAGAAGTAGGCCATCAGCGGCAGGGCGCGGGAGTACCAGCCTTCGGAGAGGCTGAGGCGCTGGTTGCTGCTCGGTTTGAACTCCAGCGACAGGCGGGGTTCCAGGGAGCTGGTGTTGTTGGCAAAAAGGTGCAGAAAGTGGTAGCCACCATTCAGGGCCAATTTGTCGGAGATTTTGTATTGGATTTGGCCGTAATGCTGAAATTGTTGGGTATTGCCGCTGCCCTGGACGGAGGTATTGAATTCCGTTTGGTTGATGTTGGAGGTGTTGGTACGGGCGCGGGTCGATTTAAAAAAGTCGAACCAGATTTGGTTGAAGATGATCCCGGTTTTAAATACGGTACTGGGATTGAGTTTACGGTTGTAGGTCAAGGAACTCACCAAGCGCGTGTCCAGGTACTTTTGGGTGTCGTAGCGGTAGCGTTCGTCCTCGCGGTTGAGGGTATCGTTCAGGCGCTCGATTCGGCTGCCCACGAGGGCTACAACAGTTTTGAAGTATGACTTGTCATCGGGCAAATAGGTCCAGGTCCAGCCTAGGGTGCCCATATTGGCGGGGCGCACGCGGTCTTCCCAGTGGTTGGAAATGCCAACTTCCCGTTCAGCGGGATTTTCGACAGGGATGTAATGCTCTTCACTCAGGCCGCCGATGCCAAAAAGGGTATGGACACTTTTGCTGTTTTTGGACTTAAAAACCAGGTTGAAAGACAGGTCCTGAAAATTGTTGGTCACCCTTTCACCCACCAGGTAAATCCCCATGCTGCTCAACAAACCCAGGGTGGAATAGCGGTAATTGACCAGATAGGAAGAACGCCCTTTTTGGATAGGGCCTTCTTTGGACAAATCGATGCCCAGCAAACTCAAACGAAAACGATTGGAGGATTTATAAAAGTTGCCCTGCCTAAAATGGATGTCAAACACCCCGGAAAAGGCGTTGCCGTACTCCGCCGCAAACCCACCTGTGGAAAAATCGGAACGGGCCAGCAGCTGTGCCGAAAATACCGTAATGCCTCCACCCGAAGAACCGATAATGGCAAAATGGTTGGGGTTTGGAATGTCGATGCCCTCCAGTCGCCAGAGAATGCCCGCCGGGGAATTGCCACGCACGACGATCTGGTTTTCGGTATCGTTTTCGCCGCGTTGCACGCCTGGGTAGGAGAGGGCAACCCGCCCAGGATCGTTGGCACCAGCGGGTACCCGTTCGGTTTCTTCCGCGGTAAAGGAGCGGGTGCTTACTGTGGAGGATGCGTTTACGGCTTCAAAGGCATTTTTGGAGGCATTGACCACGACTTCGTCGATGGCGATTTGGCCTTCGTTGAGTTCAAATTCGAGGTAAGTTTGTTTGGTGGATTGGAGGATGATGTCTTCGAGGGTGAGGGGTTCGTAGCCAAGGTATTGTACGCGCAGGTTAACGCGGCCTACGGGGACTTTTTCTAGGATAAACGCCCCATCATTGTCGGTGATAGAAACTTGCTTGGTGCTCAACACTTCTACACTGGCCCCGATTAGCAGTTGTTTACTGGCTTTGTCACGGACAATGCCGCGAATGGTTTGGGTGGGATTTTGGGCACTAGCCACTTGGATACACAGCAAAAATAGGGACAATAATAGTGGTCTCATGGTGTCAGGTTTCTTTTGTGTTAGGTTTCACAATATGAGCATTTTTTTGCAAATACATTTAAACTTACCCTTTCTAAGGTGCTCTAAGGTGCCTAAGGTGGTTCAATTAAAATGTCGCTTTGGTTTTCACCACCAGACTAGTTTTTTTTGAACCACCTTAGGCACCTTAGAGCACCTTAGGAAGGTTGGGTTTAGAATTTTAAACCATTTCAACTATTTTTGCCAAAATTACCCCCCAAACGTAACCTCAATACCCCTTTTACGTTACTTACACCAAAAGGAAAGATTATGAAATCCCTTGAACGACTTGGATTGCTCATTTTTTTGGCCGCAACACTGGCCTGTCAAACCCAACGCAAAATAGAACCACCTATGGAGCTGTATGCATCTGAGCCGGAGGAAAAACGCTCGGTTTTGCACATTCCCATCGAGTTGAAAATTGCCGATCTGGAGCGTACCCTCAACGAAGAATTACAAGGGGTGCTCTTCAACGACAACAGCTTTGACGATGGCGACAATATGAGACTCAAAGCCACCAAACTCGGTAATATTGGCTTCAAAGCCGACAACAAATCCATTTCCTTCTCGCTGCCCCTCGCACTTGACATACAGTACAATGCGGGTATTTTGGGTACGCTGAATGCGCTGGGTGACATCTCTCTCGACCTCAAAACGGAGTATAATATCCAACCCGATTGGTCGATTGTGACCAAAACGGAAATCTCTGGTTACAAGTGGCTCAAACGACCAACGCTACAAATGGGCAGCATCAACGTACCTATTGGTTCTTTAGTCGATTTGGTGCTGAACAAAACCCGCAAATCCATTGGCCGTGAAATCGACGATGTGGTTAAGGATTACCTGGGACTCAGCCGGGTGATTCAGGATACCTGGGACATGTTTTACCAACCCCTGCTCGTGTCGCCCGAATACAGCGCCTGGCTGCAGGTCAACCCCACCAGCATCGGCATGACACCTGTAGGCATCGTCAATAACGCCCTGAGCACTACCATTGTGATTGAGGCAAGACCTTTGGTGAGTGTAGGCCCACGCCCCGAAGACAAGGAGGCCGAAAAATTGCCGCCCCTCACCATGTACACGGCCCTTGCCCCTGGCATCGAAATGTACCTCAACACCAATGTGGCCTGGGAAGAAGCCGAACGCATCGCCAAAGAACAGGTACTGGGTGAAACTTACTCCTCCGGCAAACGTAAAGTCACGGTGCAAGACCTCAAATTTTACGGCAGCAAAGACAACAAAGTAGTGGTCAGCACCCGCCTCACGGGCAGCTACAATGGCAACATCTACCTCACAGGAACGCCTGAATTGGACCAAAACAGCAATAAAATCAAGATCAAAGACCTGGACTTTACCCTTGAAACCCGCAACGTGCTGATGAAGGGAGGCGCCTGGTTATTGCGCACCACGGTCAAAAACCGCATCCAGGACAACATGAATTTCCTGCTTAAATACAACCTGGAGGAAATGAAAAACATGCTCCAGGCCGAACTCAACAACTACCGCATTGGTTCTGGCCTGCGCATTGCTGGCAATGTACACCGCCTCGATATTGGCCAACTCCGTCTTAGCTCTACAGGCTTCAACATCGGCTTGGATATTGCGGGGGACATGAAGGTGACGGTGGACCAGAAAAAATAAAGATGAAAGATGAAAGATGAGAGATGAAATAGGGGACTACCGCTCTCATCTTTCATCTCTCATCTTTTATCTTTAAAAAAAGTGTAACTTTTTTTAATTCCTGCATTATATAGGAAAATAATTACTCTGAAAACAAGTCCAGATGTTCGCAAATTTGCAAATAAGTCGTACCCTTGCAAAAAATGAATGGATGGATCGGTCTGCTAAGACTGTTTCGGAGTCTGCATTGCACCAAGAGTGGGAGGAAATTCGCGCAGCCCAGGGCAACCCGGCACTGTTCCGTCCGTTGTATGAACGTTACTATGAGTCTGTTTTTCGACTGATTCATCGGCGCACGTCCGATATGGAACTCTCCGGCGACCTTTGCTCGCAAGTTTTTCTCAAAGCGCTCCAAAAGATTAATACTTACACCTTTCAGGGGGTCCCGTTTTCGGCATGGCTTTTCCGCATTGCCGTCAACGAGGTCAGCCAGCATTTCCGGCAACAACAAAACAATCGGGTAGTTACCGTCAACGATATGCACTTGCACGATTTGATTGACGACATAGGAACCGACCCCGAAGAAATGGAGTTGTTGCGCCGCAAAATGTTGGGGGCACTGGAAAACCTGAAGGGAGACGACATGCAACTGATTGAAATGCGCTTTTTTGAGCAAAGATCGTTCAAGGAAATTGCCGACATCCTCGGCATGACTGAGAACAATGCAAAGGTTAAAGTACATCGAATTTTGGAACGTCTTAAACGCAAATTATCAGGAGGATAGGGTAAGGGTAACATCAATACCAAAGCCTTTTCTACTGAGTAACTGCGATCCAAAACCGTGTTACTATGGGGAACAATTACAACATACAACGCAATGTTCCGGAGCCAAGTAAGGAGGACATCCAGAAGTTTATGGACTTCGATGCCCTGCTTAAGGCCCACCAGAACGCCGAAACACCGCAGGAGGGTGCCGTGATTCGGATGTTTACCTCGCCCCGCGAAGGGCAGATCGGTAGCCGGATGCGGCGGCGGATCGTGATGGGGTCAGGATTGGCAGCGGCAGCAGCCGTGGCTTTACTGCTCATCGTTCGTTCCCTCAATGACTTGCCTACGCCAGCTCAATCCCAAGCGGTTGCAGACGCATATTTTGCTCAACAACCTATTGTCAACCCTCCATTGGCAAGTGTTGAACCAAAAGGCCGTCCCATCAAAGTCAGCGCAGCCGAAGGGGGTACCCTAGACCTGAATGCAGGTACCCGGCTGGTCATTCCACGCACCGCTTTTCAATCGGATCGGGGGCAATTGATCGAGTCTGGTGATGTAGACATCTATTATCGGGAAATGCACGATGCCGTCGACTTTTTCGTGGCAGGTGTACCAATGACCTATGATTCTGCTGGTACTCGTCATTACTTGCAATCAGCGGGTATGATCGAGATCATTGCCCTGCAAAATGGTCAACCTGTAGGCATGGCCCCAGGCAAAACCATCCGCATCGAATTGTCCTCAAATATCGCAGCCCAAGCTGATGGTTCCTGGCCTTCTTTTAAGGTGTACCATTTGGATACGGAAGCTCGCAATTGGGTCTTTTATGGCCAAAGTGCCATGGTTTTTGACAACCCAAGCAATACTGAACAACTGGAAGGCATGAGTGCTGTAGACAGGTTGAACGCTGAAAAAGCGGCAATCCTGACAGCCGATCCGAAGCCGGAAGCCCCCATGAAACCTGTAAAACCTGATGGTAAAGCTGTTTCCTTTGAACTGGATTTGAAGAATGGTGACATTCCAATTGAACCTGGTTCAGAGTCAGAAGTCGCAGATTTGAAAAACAAAGGAATTTGGCAAGTATTGCCTAATTGTCCTCCTTTTAACTTGGGTGAACTAGAATTGACCTGGAAATCTGTTCGCTTGAGAAAACTGACCAATGAGCAAGGCTATGAACTGACCTTACTCGATGATGGGAAACAGCTGAGACTGCTGGTACAACCGGTGATGACCAATAAAGACTACGAGAAAGCACTTCAACAGTATGAAGTGGCATTGGCCGAGTCTGAAAAGGAGTTGGCAGAATGGGAAAAAAGAACCACCGAAAAGATTGCTGCGCTGGAAAACCGCTACAATCAGGAAACAAGTGATAAAGGAACAACGGCCTCAACCCAAACGCGCCAGGTGCGCCACATTTTCGACATCAATGCTTTTGGCATTTGGAACTGTGATCGCCCGGCACCGTTGGCGAAGAACAGCTTCCGCATCCGTATGATTGAAGATCAAAACGGAACCCGTTACCCCAATCAAACGGCCTACTTGAGTGATGAAAATGGCCAGTCCATTTATCAACTGCACACTGGCCGGGGCAGTACGGTTTATTTTGATCAGAAAAAAGAGTACCTCTTGTGGATGATGACGCCTGAAGGCAAAATTGCACTGGTGAAAACCAAGCCCGAATGGGCTCAGTCCAACCCCAAAAAAGGGGTGAAACTCAAAGTACAGACCATTGACCGTGCGATTCGCAACGAAGCGGATATACGTAAGGTACTTGGTAACGAGTAAAATAATTTCACGTTTTGCTCCAATCGTGACTAAACCCGAATTAGCAGCCTTTGAAGCACTTGATCGGCTATACATATGGCCGATCAAGTCTTCAAGATGCAAAGTTTTATTTATTCAGGTTTACTGTGCCATTCAAAAAACACGCCATTTGGATCCCATCTCTGGCGGATTTCCTGCACCTTTTTTAGATTTTCACCACTCATAAAATGAGCAGTACGTTTGTGCAAACCTTCATCGGCCAACTGAATACCGACCGAAAGGTGCTCCATTTTGCGCATCGTATCAGCGGCCCAGTTGCCGTATTTCGCCGTATCGTTTTTGTCTTTCCAACAGCTGTACAGCGCCAGGTACAGGTCATCCTCTTTGCTGTAGGCCATGTCTGCATTTATGTTTCCTGGATACCAATTGAGCCATAAAAAATGCGAGGGTGCGGGAGGTAAGGTATCGGCAATGTTTTTGATAAATGGAAGCAAATCATCAAAACTGGCATGGGTCCACATGTTGTCTACTCCCCAATGGTGATTGGAAGGGTAGTGGGTCATTGCAGATTTGTACAACATTTCTATCCCAGGATTAAACGCGGGGATGGAAACGGTCGCTTTGTTTTTAATGGGACTATTGAGCATAAACCCTTTGGCTGCCTCAAATTCCTCTTCCGTATCTGCAAAAATGGGCGCCAATGCCTCGATTCCGGGGCCAAGCAAATTGAGCATGTGGCGGCTCATGATCAATTGAAATTCAATGGCTGTAGGGATATTTGGTCCCGCTTCGTGAGCCCAACGGTAAACCGCCTCCAGGTGTTTGATGTCAAAATTATGGGACATCGCAGCGCGGTATTTTGGCAAGGGAAATACCTTCAAATAAAAACAGGTTACAATGCCAAAAAAGCCCGGTCCTGAGCCGCGGGCGGCCCAAAACAGATCGGCATTTTGAGTTTCATCGGCATAAACCAGCTCTCCGCTGGCGGTGACGATGTCCATCCCAATGATATGCTGGCAGGCAATACCCGTTTTTCGGCCATTCCAGCCATAGCCGCCTTGCAATAAATAACCGCCGATACAAACTCCTTTGCAATGCCCGGCCGGGAAAAACAAGCCCTGTTTGTACAAAGCCGCCAAAAGAACACTACCACCGACTCCCGGGCCAGCTTTGGCGGTCATGGTTTCAGGATTCACCTCAAATTGGTTGAAGTGTTTCATAAGCAGGAGGATACTGCCATCCCGGATGAAATTGGCACTGAAACTATGCCCCCCAGAACTCACTGTGATGCGTTTTCCTGCCCGCTGTGCATATTTCACAGTGTGGATGATGTCTTCCACGGTTTTGGGCTCCACAATCAATGCCGGGCGCTGACCGGGGTCTATTTTATTGAACAGCGTGTTCATCACCACCTGGTCAAAATCCTGGTGAGTGGGTGGAATGATGGCTCCAGCAACGGCCAATTCAGTTTGTTTGGCCTGTTCCTGGTACAACTCCGGGAGAAAACCCGCCAAGTGTTTCATTTCTTCCGCACAGTGTTGGAACAAATCCTTGGCGAAGTTTTTGGGGAGTTTTTTTACCCTTTTGACCACGTTTACCAGCGCAGCGGTTATTTTTCCTTCTTTTCTGGGGCTGATGTACTGTCCTCCAACCCAAAAACGAGAACGCATTTCCGAGCCATTTTCGGTAGCCCGGACTTGGTGCACCAGGTAGCCATAATCAACTGGGAAATCGGGGTGTCCGATCCGGGCACAGATGAAAACCGCTTTATCCGGTTCGTTTACGGCCTGCTTGCTAAACCCGAATGCCAAAGGTGATTTAAATTGAATAACTGCGTCCTGAATCGTATTGCCAATGTATTCCTTGATGACGGAGTTCCGGCCAATGTAGCAATGATCGGCCCGTCCATCCTCCCAGTTTGCTGCAAGGTGGGCGCCCGGATGCCAGAGTTTGTAGCGCATGTCCTGAGAACCGTGCCATCCAAACCACCAATCCCACATTTGGGGCGTTACCCCGGGCATATCAGTCAGGACGGCAACGCGGATGCTCCCGTCTTCGTGTTCGGCGTACCCGTTTTCAACGGCTAAGTAACCGTCTTTTTCCAAGACTGCTAAATCCTGGAGCTCCATCATTTGCTCCCATTTCAGGGGAGCTTGGGAAAGTATGGAGACCTTTTCAGGTGCTAAGGGTTTGATGTTGTTGTCCAAAAACCTGGCCAATGTATGTTGCAGCTCTTGTTCTGCGTACCCTAAATATTTTTTTGCCATCGTCAGTTTGTTTGAGGCAAAAGTAGGTCGGTAGCCGAATAGCCGCAATTGAACTAATTCAAGAAATGTCTTTCAGGGCCACCTGGTGACTCTTTTTAATTTGCTCAACCATTCCGCAGAGATGCCCATCAATTCGGCGATGTATTTGGAAGGTACTTTTTTGATGACCATCGGAAAAGTATTCATGATGTATTTGTAGAGTTCTTCGGAGGGGAGCGCGATGATTTTGAGTTTTAATTCATTTTCTTCGGTAAGTGCACTAATGACCTGTGCATTGTAAAAATTGAAAATTTCTTTGTCCATTTCAAAGAGCTGATCCAGGTCTTTGCGGTGCAAGGCCCAAACCGTAGAAGGGCAAATGGCCCGCAATTCGCAAGAAGTTGGTTTCTGGCTAAAAAAACTATCCACACAGGCCATAAAGGGATGGATGTCCTCCAGGTAAAAGTTGATGGTTTTTTCTGTTTCAGTGCTTTCATTGATGTATCGGCATACAAAACCTCCTTGCACGACGAGGTAAACCCGATCGCAAACGGCTCCAGGCCTAATGGCTACTTCATTGTTTTTGAAGTGCAAAACCTGGATTTTTTCCTCAATGAATTGTGCCGTTGTTGCACTGAGCGTTGGGAATAATTGCTGGAGGAATTCATGTATGCTCAACATATGAGATCTTATGTATAAGCCCAGGTTTTGGGGCATTCGTGATGTATTAGTCCTTTGAATTTTCAAGTGCCTTGGCATGGGCGGTTTTTAATGCCTGGTCGGCACTAATTTCAATGTGTGGCGCAACACCAGTTCCTTCCCAGTTTGCATTTGTGACAGGACTTGTCGTTCTGCCTTGTGGTATCCTTACATAAAACTTGTCGGTTGCGATTACCGATCCAGTAAGGTGTGCTCCGCCTGCCGTTGTTTCTCCAATAATAGTTGCACGACCTAGTTGCTTCAGTTGATAGCTGAATGCTTCGGCAGCCGAAAAAGTCTTCTTACTGGTCAGTATGTACAAATCTACATCTGGTCTACGGACCCCAGGTACGTAGGGCAATGTCCAGGATTGAGTCAGCTCATTTTTTGGGCGGTTGTAGTGATCAGCTAGATGTATTGGCTCGGATGAAAAGAAGTAGCTTGCCAGTAGTTGAACCATCCATGGTGAACCGCCATCATTTTCACGAAGGTCAAGGATAATTGCCTTTGTATTGCTGAGAAAATGCATTGCCGCAGTTAAAGTTTCACCGCCATGTTTAGGATCTACGAACTCGCGTATATCCAAATAGCCAATATTTCCATCCAGGATTTTAACTTCTCTAAATCCATAATTGTCACGCGTCAAGTTTTTGATCAACTCTTTGTTCCATTCAGCTTCTTCATTCGCCCGGTCTTCGGCTGTTGAAGCCCGCTCCCGGGCAATGATTGAAGGGTTGAAAACGACCATCAAGTGTTTATCTTTACTCACTGACTGAAGGTCGCTGGTAAGTTGACGGGCAAACTCAATAGGATTGACTAAGGCATAATACTTGCCTTCGGTCAAATTTTGTTTAAGCCTTTTTGACATTTCAGCGGCGTGCTCTGGAAACACGTAATTGCCCTGAAGTTTAAGGTTGATGGAGTCTATGGTAAGCGCCATTTCTGCTCTACTCAATTTCGGTTCTCCTATTTGAGCAGCTAGTTCCTGATTTTGAAAAAGCAGGAAAGTAGCGAAAACAATAATGACCACTAATTTAAGATTGACCATTGGGTTATTTTTTATTGCTTACAACAAATGACTTTTCAAAAACGCCAGTACCTTCTCTCTCACCTCCTCCACATCAAACATCACCCCATAATGCGGCGCTCCTTTCACAATTATCAATTCATTTTTTACCCCCTTCACCGTCAGCCAGCTGCTCAGTAGTTTGGACTGTTGATATGGAACACTTTCGTCCTTTTCGCCGTGAATGATTAAAAAAGGTGGGTCGTTTTTGTCCACATAATTGGCAGGACTGGCAATTTTGGCCAGGTCGGGTCTATCCAAAGGTGCTGCACCCAGCAGAATAGCCTCAGGTGATTTTGGGTCTTCACCATTTTTTAAAGCAATCAGCTCGGATGGGCCGTAAAAATCAACTACAGCTTTGAAACTGAATTTTTTGGAAGAACCGGGCACAAAAAAGGCAGCCACATCATTGTTTTTGGACAAACCTTGCAAAGAGGCCAAATGCCCGCCCGCAGAGAAACCCATGAGGGCGATACGGGTTTTGTCCAGGCCATACTTTTCGGCATTGTCGTAGAGGTAGGATACCGCCCGGTTGCAGTCCTGAATTTGGGCGGGAAACACGGCCTGGGTGCTCCAACGGTAGTCGATCGAGGCTATGGCAATGCCCTGATTGAGGATGGCCGAGAGGGTATTGCCCATGTAACCCATGTCAGCGTATTTGTCGTTGACCAGCCAGCCACCGCCGTGGATGAACACGAGCAGAGGGCATTTACCAGTGGCATTGGCTGGGAGGTAAATGTCCAGCAGGTGTTTTTTCAGGGTGTCGTTTTGGTAGGGGATGTTGTTGTGGAATTTGGTGCCTGGGGGGAGGAGCTTGGCTTTGGGGTTTTGATTTTGTGCAAAAAGGAGGTTTGAGGACAGAAGAAGGGCGATCCAAAGCCAGTTGCGATTTATCATGTTTTCAGTTTGTTTAATTGAAAAGAAAAGATGGTTGTCCCGATTTCCCAATTCCATCAAGAAGCAAGATAAAAAATGTCGCTTTTGTTGTTCAAATAAATCGTGATGCAGACGATCTAGCACTCGAAAGATAATACTAATTCCCTTGCTTCAACACCAGCGGCCCCAACAAACCCGACGGCTATCAGTGTTCATGACGAATTGTTGGATTATGCATGAAAATCCAGCAACTCGTCTGTATGTTTACGTTCGCTAAAAAAATAAGTCTGCATGATGCGTATCGTATTTTTAATTGGGTTTCTGTTGTGTGTGTGTGGAGTTTTTGCCCAAAAAATAAACTTCGCAATAGGCCCCGAAATGAAAGAGGACAAAGGCCTGGATTTTTGGGGACACCTCCACCACGATGCCAGCGGGCACTACGTTTTGTGGACAGAAAAGGATGGCTCTGGTTTT
Source organism: Haliscomenobacter sp. (assembly GCF_965225875.1). GTDB lineage: Bacteria > Bacteroidota > Bacteroidia > Chitinophagales > Saprospiraceae > Haliscomenobacter. The sequence goes on from NZ_CBDDBS010000003.1 coordinate 788,016, forward strand.
ACTTTTCGCGATAAAAAACCTCCACTTTTACAGAAGTACGACCACAAATTCAAACTGTTGTTTTCCCGAGAGCTTGTGGTAAAAGAAGAGGATATTTCCTTTGGCAATTGTTTCTACGCCCTAGATAAATTTTTGTTGTGCACCCACCAGTACGAGGCCAGAGATAAAACGCTCAGATTACAAGCTACTCCGATTGCCATGGATGGACGGATTGGCAAAACGACCCGCCTTGCCCAAATTCAATGGAGAAGTAAAGACGATGAACCGAAGGAAGTGGATTGGAAGATGTCGGAAGATACGACCAAATTGATGGTGGCGACCTATGCTGATGACGATGACAACGATGTAAAAACCCAAGTCAGCGTCATTGTACATGACCACAAGCTGCAAAAACTTTGGGAAAATGTCTTTACGCTGCCGTATTCGCAGAAGCAGTTTAGCTTCAAAAACTGGACGGTGGCCAACGATGGAAGGGTATACCTGTTGGCGAAAATTTATGATGAAAACAACAACAAGGAATCCAAAAAAGAAGACGGCAAACGTAGTCCCGCTTATAAAATGGTGGTGTTTCGCCTGGACGCTGAAAGTAGAGTACCTTATCAAATCCAATTGCAGTTGGGGGAAAAATATGCTACTGATGTGACTTTCAAACTTGATGCAACAGGAGATTTGAGTTGTGCAGGGTTTTATTCCAACGACCGTAGAGGGGTCATTCAAGGGGTCTTTTTTTCGCGCATCAGCGGGCAAAATGGTCAAATGCTTACCACAAACCATAAAGAATTTACCCCCAGTGATCTCGCATTATTTGACACAGATAAAGACAAAACCGGGGATGAAGGGCTAGACAGAACCTTTCAATTCAATCGAATCATCCTGCGCGATGACGGCGGTGCTGTAGTCACCGCTGAACAAGCCTATTTCATCATCAGACGATACTTGAGCGGAAACTATTGGGTGACCCGCACTACCTATGTCAACAATGAAATATGTGTCACCAACATCAGCCCGACCGGAGAAATAGAATGGGTGCGCACCATTCCCAAAAAGCAAATTATGGAGGAAACGCCAATTTTTAATGGGTATACCATGATGGTTTCGGGCAGCAACCTCTATTTTTTGTACAATGATGATGTGGACAATTTGAAAAAACCACTCAATGTACCCGCAAAACGGATAAGCTCTTTTAATGATGCTGTAGCCACTATCGTGACCATTAATGTGAACGGCCAAATGGCGCGCGACCTTGCTTTCAAATTGAAAGAAGATACCAATAAAGGGCTCATCGTAGCACGCCACTGTAAACAAACCGGTCCGGACGAGCTCTTTTTTCTCACCACCCGTTACCAGTTGCTTAGTAGGCCGCGTTTAGTGATGGGGGCGTTAAGAGTGGAGCCTGAATAAGCCAGACTTTATTTGGGCAAAAAAAGCTGAGCGCTATGCTGAGAAAATCATCAAAAGAATTCCTCGCCCTAGAATTGCCATTTCTCACCCCTTCAAGCTGACCTAACTCATTGAATATCGTTTGAATAAGCTGGAACTTCCTACTGAAATGGACAAAACCATTTTGCCAGCATCATGAAAACCTTATTCAACACCACAAAAGAAAGAGGTATTGTCCTGTTTTTGGCCTTATTCCTCTCCGTTACATTAGGGGACAAAACGAGTCCACACCCATCCGTTTACGTGTTTAATGGCGAAAAGTACGTGGTACAAGGTGAACTGTACAGCGGCATGATCGGTGAGAACCTTGCCAATTACGAGTATTTCCCACTGCCAGCGCTACAAGCACAGGCAGGGAATTTTCAGTTGCGCATCAGCAATGAATCCAATGGACAACAATTTACAGATATGGCTCAACTGCTGGTGGTTCAGCACCCACAGAACAAAGAAGTCATCATGGACCAACGGGGCAAAGCTCACCTGATTGGCAAAGCCCAAAAGCCAAATAGTGTGACCAGTTCCAATGGCAGCGATTTAAGCCTGGCTACTGGTGCCAAAGACGATCAGGTCTTTGCTTTTGACAATGAAGAGTTTTCGCGCAATGCGGTCATCCTCAAATTTAAAAAACCGGAAAGAACCGAAAGGGGCAAGCTGATCCTGCGGGCACAAAGTTCGGAATGGATGGCTCAAGTACTGGACAGCTATTACCGTAAATTTGGTAAAGATTTTCCCAATTGGTTGCAAGAACAAAATGCCCTCAGCAGTCCGGAAAGATTACAAGGCATGCGCGACAATGACCTGCCCTTGTCTGTGTACCTCAAGCGGGATGGTGAGTGGGAATTGCTGGAATATTTTGTAGCCACTACTCCTTTACAAGCCCGTGACCTGGTGATTCCACTCAACCTGATGACCATAAAAGATACCGAACTAGAAATGAAGGTGGAAACCGGCTTCAAGTTTTGGGAACTGGACTACGCTGCGATGGATTTTACCCCCAATGGCCAGGTGACTACCACATTTATCCCAGCTACCTCAGCACTTAATCAGGACAAAACTAATGCTTTGGCTCTGCTGGCAGATGCTGACCTAAAATACGTTGTGCTCAAAAAGACCGGTGATTATCTCGAACTCTTGTACCCGGAATCAGCTGTGACAAATGGGGGAGGGGCGAATACTTTCTTTTTGTACACCAAAGGATATAGCGAAATGAATGCCCGCTTTGAAGGCGCTCCTGCAGTCAATGATTTGAAAACATTAAAAGAACCTGGTGCACTTGCTGATTATTCAAAAATGGAATATTTGAAGCGTAAGGCAGAGGGAAAGGTTTCCTCGATGTAAACCGCTCAATCCTCCTGAAACCCATGCTGGATGGCATAACGCACCAACTCCGGAGTGCTGTTGGCATGGGTTTTATCCCTTAAATTTTTGAGGTGAAAATCTACCGTTTTGATGGACAAGAACAATTTGTCGGCCATTTCCTGCCTGCCGTATTTCCCGATAATGGCCAGGATTTCGCGCTCGCGCTCCGAGAAACTGTTTTCTTTTACAACTGGTGCACTCCGTCGTGGTTTTTGGCTTTGGATTTGTAATTGTTTCAACAAGGCTTTGGACACATAACCCGGGAAGTACTGCCCAGTTTCCATTACCTGTAAAATGGCAGTTTTTACCGTCCCGGAATTTTCATCTTTGAGCAAATAACCATTGGCACCGTTTTGCATCATGAAGGCCATCAAGGCTTCGTCGTAGTGCATGCTGAGGATGAGCACTTTTATGGCGGGGTAGGTGGCTTTTATTTTTTGCATGGTTTCAAAACCGTCCATTTCGGGCATGGTATAATCCAGTAGGATGACATCGGGTTGATGGCTTTCCAATTGTGTCAATACACTTTTGCCGCTATCGGCTTCGAGGGTAACCTCCAATTCGGAGAAGGTGTTCAGGATGAGTTTCATGCCCTCCCGGAACAGGTTTTGGTCATCAACCAAGCCTATTTTAATAGGTGTTTTCATGGGTTTCTCTTATGGTGTTGAGGGGAAGGTTTAAACTTACGGCTACACCATTGCCAGGTGAGGTTGTGTAATTCAGTTCACCGTTCAAAAAAGCCATGTGGCGCTCAATGTTTTTCAGGCCGTAGCTTTTGTCTTGCTTTTGCGAGTAGGCTACCCGATCAAAACCTTGACCATCATCATGGTATTGCACCAGGAGCTGGGTGTCACTAAACTGAAAGTGGATGGCTACGTTTTTAGCTTCGGAATACTTGAGTGTATTGTGTACCAATTCCTGCAAAACCCTGAAGAGTGCTTTTTCCCGATCCCCTTCAAACCGCTGCTCGGCATTGGCCTGTAAATCGATTTTGATTTGTTTCAATTCCTCCAGCTTTTCCAGTAGGCCACGGGTGGCACTCACGATGCCTAGGCGCTCCAGGCTTTGGGGCAGCAGATCATTGGTAATGGTGCGTATTTCTTGGATGTTTTCAGTGAGGGCTTGCAGTGCTTTTTCTTTAAACAACAAAAATTGACTTTCCACCAGCTCCTGGCTCACGTTGGAGACATAAATCTTTGCAGCAGACAATAGCCCTCCAATGCTGTCGTGTAGTTCTATAGCCATTCGTTTGCGTTCAGCTTCCTGGGCAAGGATACCGGCATTGAGTAGTTCTTTTTGGTACGCTGCTTCCATTTGTTGGCTATTTAGTTGCTGTTGCAATAGTCGCCTTTGGTACACGATAAAAAACACAATGATAAAAGTTACGAGCAACACCATCCCGACAATGCCAAAGGTGATTTGAAAAGATAAATTGTTTATTGCTTCGGTTGAACCCATAATGCGATAGTGTAAAAAATGTACAAAAGGATGGTGAATATAGCGTGAATTCCAAAATAGGTATACCATAAATCACGACTAGCAGTGAGATAATGGCTAAACAAAAAAATAAAAAAACTAGCTGCATTGTAAAACAAAACACCTACGCTAATCCAGAACAAAGGCTCTTTCCCTAGGTTCTGGATTTTCATTTCTCGTAAGGTTTTGGTAAAAAAACTTAGGGCGTAAAGCATTAAAATAAATGCACTTATAGAACGGCTTAGGACATTTTCGGTTTTGAGGTGCTCAAAAAAAACACTATTAATAGAAGCGAAAATTGGAAATCCAAACAGTAAAAACCGATTTAAATAAAGTGGTAATACTTGCTTAAAGATGAGACAAAGAAGAATAAAATCAACAATTGTGTAAATATGCAATAAGAATAAGTTGGTGCGGTGCAGAAAACTGGCGATATACAAAGCCACTAATCCAATTGCGGTTCCCCACCAAACGAGGAAGCTTATCAAAAGATATTCCCTGCTTGCATTTCTAAATTTAATTAGCGCTAATAGACTGGGAATTAAACCTATGAATGTAGCTAAATACCCCAATAAATGTTGAAGTTCTTTACTCATTTGAAATACTTATTACGATAGAAGATGTGCTTAGTTTGTTTTTTTAGAATTAGCCAAGCACATCCTAATTTTAGTTAATTACATTGGTGAGGACATTGTACAGCAAATTCAAAATTATCTTCGCCTTCAGTTTTTCCTTGTGGCGAAGTCATTGGATTTGGGGTAAGGCGAATAATGACCCGGAAGGGTACATGATCTACCTCTTCATACTGCCCTATATAAATAAAAAAACCACAATTAGGATTTTGACTCCAATAGGCGTATATCGCCTCGGTATCCTGGGCATTAAAATTATAATGCCGAATACGATCCTGGACATCGCTAATTTTGCCGTTTATATAGAGTTGCTGAACCAGGTTCTCCGCGGTGATTTTCTTCCATTCCTGGGTTAAAGAATCGGCTAGAGTACCACTGATGGCTTGATTTAGCCCTTTAATTGGCCTCAACGGATAATGGCTATGATCACCAATAGGGGGCTTACCATTTTTTAATACGTTCATCAAGAGGGTGAAGTTAGGTTGGTCAGTTTGTTTGCTGCCATTTTCCCCGAGTAGCGCCATATGGGTACAGATTTGTAGGGATTCATTTGGTGCAGCTGAAGTTTTTAGTTGCTTGAGTTCTTCAAAAAAGGATTTGATCTGGTTGGGATTTAGTCGAAAATAAACAGCCTTATTGCTGGGAGATTTATCACCTTCAAAATAAAAATCCCCGGTAAGTTGGTCATTAGCAGATTGAAAATTATTAATCAGTGCTGCTGCTTTAAGGGCGTCTAACTTATCTGAAAGGGTATCAGCAGCATCCAATGTTTCTGTGAAGGTCTGTTTCTTGGCGTTGTTACAAGATTCCAAAAACAAACTTATGAGGAGAAGAATTAACAGCATTACCCTCGAAGTTTTTGACAATTGACTGGAAATGGCCATGACTTTAGGACTTTTTGATGATTAATGAATGAAATAAAAGTATAACATATCCTCTGGTTAAAAAAACATGTAATCCATTTTTGGAAAAAACCCTAGTTATGACTGGTGTTTTTACTGGCAATTAGCACTGGGACAAGGAATCCTGTCCAAGGAGGCCCGCAAGCCCGTTTTTCTTAAGATTCCAGCATACATTGGGTTTATTGTTCCCGCTTTCATTCCTAGGAATAGTTCTAGATTTTTTTGAACTAGGGTGCAATTTTTTGGCCTTCTGCCTCTGCTCTTCCAATTTTATCCTCGCCATTTGATAATAAGCACTTTAACTAGGTGATGGTCACCACGGTAGAAATGGGACCATACACCCCAAAACACCTTCATTCACCATAAAGCTTATTTCACATGAGACGAAACCATGAACTCGAAATTCAACAGCACCAACCTCTGGCTTCTAGTCCGAAGGTTGTGACGGAAGACATCGTAGTCAACTGAGATGGTTTTAATGGTACAATAATATGCCCTTTGTAAAGGTCTAAAACCCATATTTTCCACTTTCTCAAGACCACGGTCGTTCAGTTACTGGACGGCCGTCTTTTTTTAAAGCCATTGCCTCTTTTGCCTTTTGCCTTAGCCAATTTAAAGCCTGAATATTGTCCTCATTGCTTAGCAATTTTTCCAATTTTTGAGCATTAGGTTCTGGTTCGCTGTGGTAACGCACCAGTATTCGGCACACCTGTACAAAACGCAGGAAAGCGGCAGTATTGGATTTAGCCCAAATTTTATCGCGGTGGAGCCATTTTTCGAAGGCATCCAAAAAATTAAGCAGATAGAATTGATAGCTTGAGTCGCTCAGGTACAGGTCAAAATGCGCCTGGGTACTCAATACCCGACCGATCAATTGAAATTGAAGCTCTTCAAATTGATACACTTGTAAAACCGCCAGGGAAACTTTCAGGTCTTTTTTCCAGTATGCGGTGTGTGCCTTAGCCCAATGTATGCAATCGTTTCGGGTTTCAGGCGGCAGACAATCTGTGTAGGTATCTATAAAATGATTTGTAAAGTCAAATGAACCCTTGGTATTGCTTGCGCTGACGATCGTCATATATGTGTTTGCGGAAATTTTTCCCTGATGCAAAATGGCTCCATTACTCAACCCAAGTTGGTACAGTGGCAAACTCTCGGTGATGTCAAGCAAGCCCGATTTGATCAGCAATTTCGCTTCGTTGAGCAAAGAGAGCAATTGGGTAGTTTGCTCCCGTTCGTTCAGCAAGTCAAATCGCTCCATAAATGCAGCTTTCAACGCTAAAAATTGAGGAAGCAACTCCTGATCGGTATAAGCGAAACGCATTCGGTATAGCTCCAGTGCAGGATGTTGCAGGCCATCTACCGCGTACTGCCATTTCTCGAGCTCAGTAGCTAGGTTATAGTTGACTTCCTTGTACATGCGCTTGCGGAAAATCATTTCATTGATAAGGGCCGCTTTTTCCTGCAAATAAAACAGATCTAGATTAGTACTCATTTGCTCCAGCCAAGTGTGAGCTTCCTTTATCCTCGCTTCAGGGTTGGGATGCTGATAGAGCCTTTGGTGAAGGGAGAAAAGGCCGAGGTAGTCACCGTGATTTTTTACTGGTTTTGTCTCCACGGTCTCGATTCGCTGGGTGGTGCTTTTGAAAAACCAGTCATCTAGACCTCGGCTTTGAAATTCTTGTGCCAGTAGATCTTCTTGGGAATTCGGTGTTTCAGTAAGACCTTGGAAGACGAGAAACCGTTCTGCAGCCAGATAAGCTTCCGACAAAAGGTTGTTCATCCTACGCTCGCTGAATTTGCCCTTGGGCAGTACCTGTTGGAACAATTTCTCTTTGTTCAGTTTAGAACTCGAAAAATCGGGATAGTAGGGCCTGAGGCAAGCCAGGAGCCGCGGAAGGTTTTTGTTGCTGTTGCACCAGGGAGAGTGTAGCCATTCTTCAAATGATTTGAGCTCATTTGGAGAGAAATGTTGGAGGATACGCAAAAATTTGGAGGGGAACCTAAGCATTAATTTTGTGGTGATTTTATATGAGGGAATTAACACAAATATATAATTTATAATAGGTTTTGGCGAAGATAAATTATGTTTTTTTTGTGGTAAGGGGCAGAATTTGTCTTTTGAAAGAGGGCTATTGCATTTGATATTTGTGACATGCAAGAAGATGGTAGTTGAATTTTTTTATTTCCATTACCTGTTTTCTACAGCTTGAAAATTCGCCACTAAAGGCGATTGTATTGTTTCAATTAACTCATTTTTCACCTTTTAATCCAATTGACCATGTCTTCTAATTACAACAGCAGTGCTCTGGTTAAGGTAACCAACAACAGTGGCGGTAATGCTGAGATTACTTTGTCTCACCGTTACAGCTCGGACCCCGTTCAATCATTGACCTGGAAGGTAGGCCCTGGACAGATAACTACCCCACCATTAAGCGTAGGCTTTAACACCGGATTTATGCGTACTGGAAAGGATTATTGGTGGATCGGCATCCGGGTATTGGACGGCCCTGCTGCAGGTTATTATGCCAGTAGGGGTTCGGCAGATGACCCAAGTAAAGAATGTACGCTCGAAAGCGCTGACAACGGTAAGACTCTCACTTTCAGTGTAGATACAAGCAACTTTGTCATTCAGCAGGTTTCCGGTTCTTGTTCTACAGGAATGCAGAAGAAGACTGCAGAGGAAGCAACTCTGGTAGAGGTTTCTGATGAAAAGACTAGAAATTAAAAGTCTTGAACGCAAATGAGCAAGATTTCCTCCCCATATGGGTAAAGGCAAATCTTAACAGGTTCAGGCTTTCAAATCAGGAAAGTCTGGACCTGTTTTCAGCTGCTAAGCCTTTGGGCGAATTATGTCTGGTATTGATTGGCATTAAAAATTGCGGAATATCAGATTTAAACTGGGCCAAAGAGCTTATCCAATGTTTATGGCTGGATTTGGTAGAATTGAACAGGCAATCCTATTGGACCCGCTTATGGAAAAAAATAGACGAACAGGATGTTTATGGAGAAATACTACAACTGTTTCTGCATTTGGAGCTACTCTGTGGCCACCGTTTCACGTTCCACAAGCAGATTCGAGACTACCTTCAAGGGGTAAGTTCTCGTCCATCAATTGCGCTGTCGCTTCGCTATACCTGTGAGCTGATTGGAGAAGGTTCCTGTGAAAGATATGCTCTTGAAGAAATTGGGGAACTGTTATCTAGGCAGGAAAGGGGCGAAACCCTTTATTCTTCAGACTTATATGATCTTACCCACGCCATTTTTTACGGCAGTAAGATGGGGACCAGGTCATTGAAATGGAAGGGTGTCTTTCCTGAATTACCTGAAGTATTAAATTTTTACATGCAGAATAGTTTAGAAAGCAGTGATCTGGATTTAGCCGCCGAGTTATTGTTCTCATTAGTTTTACTTAAAACGACGCAATCACGAATAGCAGAAAAAACCTACCAACGATTGAAGGAGAATATCCAACCAGACCTAAACAGCCCCCTTATAGTGGGTAACCTATTCTATGAAGGAGACCAATTCAACAGGCAGTACCACCTGGCCTTGGTCACGATCCTTTCACTTTACACCATGAAATAAGATTGTCATGTTGTTTCATTCCACCACACAAGGAGAAGAATGGCTGCAAGCTAGTGCGGTACTTTCCCCTCTATTGGGACAAGAAGCCCATGTTTCACCACTCATTCTCCAAATGATATTCAGTGAACCGGATTTGCAAAAACGCCTGCAAACTGAAATTAGCACCATCTCTGAATTACAGGTATTTCTGACAGAGGTAAAACAAAGCGTTCAATGCAAGTATCAAGCCACGACGCAGATAGACCCCACTTCATCAGAACTGGTTTTAGGAGGATTGAAGGCTTTCTGGGGCTGGATGGCAGACGGTTTCAATATTGTTAGTCCCGAAAGGTTTAAGAAGCGCCTGTTGGTTTGTTACAATTGCCCGTTTTTTCAAGATGCAGGAGAAGGTTTGTTATACGATTTGGCTCGAAAGGTAATGGGGACTTCCCCTGTTTGTGGTAAGTGTGGTTGCACAATCTTCAAAAAGGCCAAAATAGCTAGCCTATCCTGCCCGCTGGAGGACCCGCAGCGTCCGGGATACACCCTTTGGGGCGATTCGTTTTAATAAAAAACAACAAGTTTAATATAACAATTTCATAACCTTTAATTCGGATCGATTAGAAACAGGTCAAAATGCGATTGGGCGCTCAGCACCCGTCCGATCAATTGAAATTGTAGAGCTTCAAATGAGTAAGCTAGCAACATAGCCAGAATAAATTTTTCATCAGCCTGCGTAAGATCATCTTCCACTTTAATCCTAGAATAAACGTATAGGGTGGAAATTGAAGAGTAAAATTGACCGGAACAGTTTTTAATTGCCGACAAATCTTCACGATTACAGGCACTATTTTTTACAATGGAGCCCAGCCACCATTCAAAAAAACGGGGAGCATTCCGAAAATCCATAAGAGTAGGAGTAACTTTCTAATCTTTTTTTTATGGCAACTCAAATAGATTCTAAGGCAAAAACAATCATGCTTTTTTCACAGCTATCCAATATTAATTTTAACTACTCGGCTTCTATTCCCGATTTAGAAGCCAATTCCGACCGGATAGAAACAATTATCTCATCGGATAATGTTGCAAGCCAAAAAATTAAAGCTTTATGGGACTGTGATTGGCAAGTTGTGTGGGGGCCTGCGTTAAATTACTCACTAATAGATTTACCAGGCAAACATCATGCGAACAACTCCATGTTTGTAGCAAAAGGGATGGACAAAGCAACACATAAGTACGTATATATTGTGGCTATTGCCGGAACAAATGGATTATCCTGGTTCGAAGAATTTGGTGAAGATATTGATGTGAAAAAAATAGTTCTATGGAACGCTGAAAACCCAGAACAAGGCCATATCTCAAGAGGAAGTATGACTGGCTTGAAAAAAGTATTGGGTAAATTTAAATATGGCTCAAATGAAATGCTAATGGAATTCTTTGCCGCCGAAATACAGCAAATTGGAGCGGACAACATAGAAATCATTACTTGTGGGCATAGTCTTGGAGGTGCGCTTTCGCCTTTGGTGGCATTAAAAATAAAAGAAACATACCCAACTATTCCTGTAAGCACTTATCCTACTGCGGGTCCAACATCTGGCGATGTAGCATTTGCAAAATACGCTGAAAACACTTTAGGGGCAAACAACTACATCTCTGTGATTAATACCGACGATATAGTCCCCATGGCATGGGAACATGATACATTCTCCAATATTTCGAATGTTTATAACAATGATAAATTTCAGCATATTGAGCTGGATTCCCAAAATCCAAAGGAAAAGTTCATACTAAATTTTTTAACTAAATATGCGGAAGGCACAGCAGATCTAAACTATACCCGCATTGCAAAAGAGACAGAGCAAACCTTTGAGGGGCAGTCTAAAAATGCCAATGGAGGAGATGTGAAATTTATGGACGAAGCCTTGTATCAACATTTGGATATGTACATGATTGAATTTTTTAAAAATGAAAATAAATTCATAGTTGATTTCCATGAACTGGTTCATCCTCAACGATCCTAGCGTTTAGACAAACGCTGCACACGGCCCAAGTACGAAAAATTAAAGTACCAACCTCACCGATACCCATACAACTCCACCCGTTGCACCCCATACTGCCCATACGGAATCCGTACATGCCGCCCCTGATGCGTTTGATCCCCATTCAAATGCCGCAAAATTTTCCACTGATTTTGCTCAAAAGCCCCTTCATCCACTTTTAAAATGCCGATGTTAAGGGCTGGGTCACTGACGTGTTTGAAGGTAGCCACCACGCCCGTTCCCGCCACATAAAACTCATCTTCACCCGTCTGGATCAGCATCGCCCCGGCCATCGGCCAGTCCGTAGCGGAAGCCCCTGGAGACCAGCCCAAGGTGAACTCATGCTTAAACGTAAACTCATATTTGCCCATCCGCACAATCGTTTCAGCGTTATTTTTGTCCAAAAGCACACCCTCAATTTTGCCCTTGCCCTGGTTGTTGGTAATCAGTGGAGTGAGGGATTCAATCAATTGGTATATTTTGCCCAAACCTTCCTCACTTGGCTTTTCGGTTGATTCAATGGAAAAGGGGGAAAAACCGAGTGCATTGTAATGGCCAATGGCGTAGATTGCCTTGGCAGCAACAGTTGGGTCAAAACGGTGCTCGGGAACAAATAAAGGATCACCCTGACGGGTATACAGGTCGTTCCAGTGCTTAAAATCGGGATTGTAAAAATCGGGAGCCAGGAAATCAATGGCCGGGCCAGCGGCTTTCCACACATCCATCAAATGGGGTAGGGGGCCAGCGCTGGGGTAATTGCCAGGCTCTCGTCCGGGACGATTCAAGGCTGCATTGACAAACATGGGTAAGGGATAGATTTTTTTGCCCGCTTCAGTGATTTTATTGGCAAAAAGAGCATAGTACCAGGCCATGAAGATTTCGTCGGTGTGGAGCCCCTTGCCAAAAACTTCTTCCCAGTTGCCAGTGGTTTTGTAGCCGTTGTTTTTCCAGATTTGCAGAAATTCAGGAACCAGTTTTTCTTTGTTTTGCTGCAGGTACTTGATCAGTTCGACAGGTACTGGTTTTTGGAAAATTGCATTGGCTAAGGGGTGATGATCCCGCGCCGAGGGCAACATCCCGATTTCATTTTCCACTTGCACCATGATGACCGTGTGCTGCGTGCCATCGTATTCCTTGATGAAGCCCATCAGTTTTTCAAAAGCCCGCAGGTCGGTCTGCAAGTTATTTTCACTGAATGAGCTCAGAATCTCCTGGCTACGGCCAGTATTGTCTTTTACCCGGGGGTACTTGTCCTGGTTGAGTTTGATCCAGGCTGGAGCATGGCTCGACATGCTGTTTTTCCAGGAACCAAACCAGAGGAAAACTATTTTGAGCTCGTTTTTACGAGCATCGTTGATCAAGTCGCGGAGTAATGTGAAGTCGTATTTTCCTTCTTGGGGTTCGAGCAATTCCCAATAGACGGGGATGAGCACCGTGTTGAGGTGCATGGCCTTGAGTTTGGGCCAAATGGACTGCATGTTTTGAATGGTAGAGGCGGAGGAGTTGCCGAGTTCACCGCCCAGCATAATGAAGGGTTTACCATCAACAATGAACTGGGTGACGTCGCCCTGCTTGCGAAGGGCGGGGATAGGACTTTGTGCGACTGTAAATTGGAGTTGGGCTACTGTAAAGAGCAGCAGCGAGAGGTAAGTTAGATGTTTCATTGTTTGTTTATAAGAGGCTCAACCCAGGGGTGAAGAAATGATGTATTAAGTGGAATTGGAGCGAACCCCAAAAATTGAACCAATAAAAAAAGGCTATCTCCAACCTAAGTCAAAGATAGCCTTTTCCACTTATACTATATTACATCATCCCAGGCATCCCGCCGCCGCCATGCATATTTGGCATTGCAGCATCTTTCTCTGGTTTGTCATTTACCACACATTCGGTAGTCAACACCATTCCGGCAATGGAAGAAGCATTTTCCAAAGCAACGCGGGTAACCTTTGTAGGGTCAATTACGCCTGCTTTTTTCAGGTCTTCGTATTTGTCGGTACGGGCGTTGTAACCCATAGAATCCTTGGAGTTGGATACCCGTTGCAACACTACGGAGCCTTCTACACCAGCATTTTCAGCAATGCAACGCAGAGGAGCTTCCAGCGCTTTTTTCACGATGGCCATCCCGATGGTTTCGTCTTCGTTGGTGCCTTTGGCATTGGTCAGTGCTTTGATCGCACGTACCAGGGCTACACCACCACCTGCAACAATACCTTCTTCGATAGCAGCACGGGTTGCGTGCAGCGCATCGTCAACGCGGTCTTTTTTCTCCTTCATTTCTACTTCGGTGGGTGCACCTACATAAAGTACTGCCACCCCGCCTGACAATTTAGCCAAACGCTCTTGCAGTTTCTCACGGTCGTAGTCAGAAGTAGTAGCAACAATTTGCTGCTTGATCTGCGCAATGCGAGAATTGATCAGCTCTTCGTCGCCTTTGCCGTTGATGATCGTCGTGTTGTCTTTGTCCACTTCGATTTTCTCGGCAAGTCCCAAGTGCTCCAAACCAGCGCTTTCCAGTTTGTAGCCTTTTTCTTCGGAGATCACGGTACCACCTGTCAATACGGCGATGTCTTCCAACATTGCTTTACGGCGGTCGCCAAAGCCAGGAGCTTTAACGGCAACGATTTTCAGGTTGGCACGCAGGCGGTTAACCACCAATACGCCCAAAGCCTGGCTTTCGATGTCTTCAGCGATGATCAACAAGGAACGACCGCTACCTACTACTTTTTCCAAAACTGGCACGATGTCGGCCATGTTGGAAATTTTGCGGTCAGTGATCAGGATATATGGACTTTCGTACTCCGCGGTCATGTCCTCTGTGTTGGTCACAAAGTAAGGAGAGAGGTATCCGCGGTCGAATTGCATACCCAATACTTCATCTACATAAGTATCGGTACCTTTGGCTTCTTCTACGGTGATGACGCCATCTTTGGTTACCCGCTTCATCGCATCTGCGATCAGGGCACCAATTTCTTCGTCGTTGTTGGCAGAGATTGCAGCAACTTGTTTGATTTTTTCAAAATCGTCGCCAATTTGCTCAGACTGTTCTTTGAGGTTTTCTACCACTTTGCGAACAGCTTTATCCATACCGCGCTTCAGGTCCATTGGGTTGGCACCAGCAGCAACGTTTTTTAAACCTGCATTGATCATGGCTTGAGCCAAAACGGTTGCAGTCGTGGTACCATCACCCGCGATATCGGCGGTTTTGGAAGCTACTTCTTTAACCATTTGAGCGCCCATGTTTTCAACGGCGTCTTCCAGTTCAATTTCTTTGGCTACGGTAACCCCGTCCTTGGTGATTTGGGGAGCGCCGAAGCTTTTTTGAATAACCACGTTACGGCCTTTGGGTCCGAGGGTTACTTTCACTGCATTAGCCAGAGCATCTACACCAGCGCGCAATTTCTCTCTTGCGTCGCGGTTGAAGCTAATTTCCTTAGCCATATTGCTTTTGAATTTAAATGTCGAAAAAGGTAATTTGGAAAGAGGACGCTATGTCATGCGCCCAAAGTCAGTAAGACGAAGTGACAGGTTGATTAAATTACCACCAGAATGTCGTCTTCACGCATGATCAGGTATTCCTGACCTTCGTAATTCAGCTCTTGACCGGCATATTTGCCATAAAGAACGATGTCGCCAACCTGTACGGTCATCAAATTACCGTCTTTACCTGGGCCAACAGCCACAACTTCACCGCGCTGCGGTTTTTCTTTGGCGGTGTCAGGAATGATGATACCACCTTTGGTTTTCTCTTCAGCCGGAGCGGGTTTAACAACAACTCGATCGTTGATAGGCTTCATAATCAGAATATTAGTAAATAGTTTTGAAACTTTAGGTTTAAATAACGCCTATCTCTTAGCATATGTCGTGCCAATGTGGGCTGGGGTGTCAAAATGGCAGGGCTGAAAATTTTGGGTTCCTCTTGTTTTTGCACCATCTAAGGCAAGCACGAGAAAGTGGTTCTATGATTCCGGGAAGTGGCACACTAAAAACTTGGAAAGCCGTGCAAGGTTTTATTTCTTGCCAAAAATTTGTTTTTATGAAATTGTTCAGATCGCTAGCAGTATTGCTCCTTTGTTTTGGGTTAACCGGGCAGCCCTTACTAATGGCTCAAAACATTTACGACAACGACCCCATGCAACGCCTGCCCATCGGCATGCAGCTTTCGGAGTACAGGCAACATTTGCCAACAGGAGGTAAGGTGGATAAAGCCCGGATTTGTCCTCCCAACTGGTGGATAGGCATGAAAAATACCAATCTCCAGTTGATGATTTACGACCAGAACATCCACAAATGTTCAGTAAAAATTAAATACCCCGGCGTAAAGGTATTGAAGGTACACGCGGCCGAAAACCCCAATTATTTGTTCATTGACTTGCAAATCAACCCCTCTGCCAAACCGGGTCAAATGCTCATTTCTTTGTGTGATGGGCAAAAATCTTACCCCTATGAACTACGTGCCCGTGAGCGCAGCCCTTTGCTCCACCAAACTTTGAGCCCAGCTGACAATATGTACCTGATCATGCCCGATCGTTTTGTTAACGGAGACCCCAGCAACGATAGTTTTAAGGACATGAGTTCTGATCTGGTGAACCGGGACAAAATATACTTCCGCCACGGTGGCGACATCCAGGGCATCATCGATCGCTTGGATTACCTGCAAGACCTGGGCATTACGGCCATTTGGGTCATGCCCGTGCTGGAATCCGACCAACCTTATGAGTCTTATCACGGGTATGCACCTACCGATCACTACGTTGTGGACAAGCGTTATGGCAGCAATGAATTGTACAAACAACTGGTGGCAAAGGCCCACGCCAAAGGCATCAAAGTGGTGATGGACATCATTCACAATCACGTGGGGGATCGGCATTGGACCATCCGGGATATTCCCTTCAAGGATTGGATCAATCAGGAATGGCCCACCTACACGAAGTCCAATTACCGCGATGCCGTCTGGATCGACCCTTACGTTTCAGAAGCGGATCGGCGGCGCTTGGCAACTGGTTGGTTCGACAGCCATATGCCTGACCTGAACCAGCGTAACCCATTTTTGGCCAACTTCCTCTTGTACAGCAACCTTTGGTGGATGGAATACTCCGGGCAGGACGCCTTCCGTATTGATACCTATTTTTATCCCGAACAGGATTTTATGATCAATTGGGGCAAACGCATGCAAGAGGAATACCCGGGTTTTACTTCTTTTGCCGAAACCTGGGTACAAAGCACGCTTTCACAAGCACAGTTTACCGCCGGAAACCGCCTGACCGAAGGCCAACGTTTTCTGCCTTCCGTGACAGATTTTCAGTTGAACTATGCCTTATTGGAAGCTGCCGCTGGCCGGCAAGGCTGGACCGAGGGTGCCAATCGCCTTTACCTCACCCTCAGCAATGACTTCTTGTACCAGGATGCCCGTCGCAATGTCACTTTTTTGGACAATCACGATGTCAGTCGCTTTTTAACCGTACTGAACAACGATTGGCAAAAATACCACGCTGGGTTGACTGCACTTTTGACCATCCGGGGTTTGCCTTGCCTATATTATGGTACCGAAATTGGGATTACTGGAGCTGGGGGCTCGTTTGGTGAAGCGGGACGTAAAGATTTTTTAGGTGGTTGGAAGGAAGACAAAGTCAACAAGTTTACAGCAGCGGGTCGACAGGGGATGGAAGAAACGACCTATCAACTGTTGCGTAAGTTGTTGCAGTACCGGAAAAATACGCCCGCCCTCCAAACGGGTAAAACGCGACATTTTATCCCTGAGGATGGTGTTTATGTCTATTTCCGCTACGACGACGCCAAACGGGTGATGATGCTTTGGAACACTACGGATAAAGCTCAGGAGCACAAACTGGAGCGGTACGCCGAAATGCTGAAGGGTTATCGAGGTGGGCGAGATGTGCTCAAGGAGGAGACGGTGAATTTGAATGCCATTCGGATTGAACCTTTTTCGGTACGGGTCATAGAGTTGCAGTAGACAAAAGTGACTTGGGTGTTTCTTAAGTGCCTTAGGTTTCTTAGGTGATAAAAATATACTTTGTTTGTTTTTCTTTTTTCACCACCCAAGAAACCTAAGGCACTTAAGAAACACCTCAGTTAGATAAAAGTGTATTTTGCACAGAAAAAACATGAGCAATCGCAACCTCTTTTCTCTCCTGTTTTGCCTCTTGATCACAGGAATTTCCTTACAAGCCCAGAATAAAAAGCCAGCCAAGGGTCAACCCAGTATTGATCAAAAACTGGTCGAATTGGGCATTGTACTTCCTACCGTTTCGGCTCCAATTGCAAACTATGTCAATGCTGTTCAAACCGGGAAACTTGTCTTTTTAGCCGGCAAAGGCCCACGCAAGGAGGATGGCACCTACATCATTGGTAAAGTCGGCACCGACCTGACAATTGAGCAAGGCTACGAGGCGGCCCAACTCACCGCCATCCATCAATTGGCAGCGCTAAAAGCTGAAATTGGCAGTCTGGATCGCGTCAAGAGAATTGTAAAAGTATTGGGTATGGTCAATTGTGGACCCGATTTTGGCGATCAGCCCAAAGTCATCAATGGATTTTCCGACTTGATGGTTAAAGTATTCGGTGAGAAGGGCAAACATGCCCGGTCGGCGGTGGGTGTGAGTTCGTTACCCAGTAAAATGGCCGTAGAAGTGGAAATGATTGTGGAAATCTGGTAGGGGCAACCCTACGTGGTTGCCCTAAAAAGGCGACCCGTAGGGTTGCATACCGTGTGACCACGCAGGGGCGCACATATCAAGGAGCCCACGAAGGGGCTCCACTACTTCAATATCAATTTCTTAGCCACAAGCCCCTTATCAAAACGGACCTGCAACACATATGTCCCCGGAGGTATACTTCCCCGTTGTAGCTCAAAATCATTCTCATCCACATTGGCGTAGCCTCGGACCATCTTCCCATCGAGACTGTAAAGTGCTATGTCCCGCATTTTAAATTCCGTTGCACTTTCCAGATAGATCCGATCGGCAACGGGGTTAGGCCCGATTTTTAATTTTACAACATCTTCGGAGATGATATCGTGGGTAGATGTAGCAAGATTCAGTTCGAGGAAAGCACGTGGAGTGAATACCATCATCATCGTATCGATGTAGGCCATCGCTTTGGCTTTGCTCATGTTCGGGTTGGTCAACAAACCATTGGAATGGAGCGTCTTCCAATCGTAATTGGAGCCCAACTGTTGGTTGGTTCCGGCAACAACCAGTTTCAAAGTAGTAGTATCCCACCATTCCCATGGACCAGCTTCAAAGCGGTTATTAGGGGTAACAAATGGGTACATGTGATCCGTGGAGAGGGTAGTTGCTGCACCTTTATAGCTGAAAGTTGGGAAAGGCAGCGGCACATTTTTCAACACTGCGTTTTTAAGGTTTACAAAAATTTGCTCGCCGGCAGCCGGGTTCATTTTTGAATTCAAACCAACTTCATTGGCACGTTGAACGATAGAACGGGTACCAGATACAGCTACCACAAACTCACGAGTGGTAGGTACAATTACGTTCCCATCGGCAAAAGGAGCAAATGGATCCGAAAGTACGTGGAAACCAATCGTAGCTGGTTCGCCAGCTTTGCCTTCCAACCAGCTGATATCGCCCAGGGCACCCCCCATGTTGACCGCCATTTTGAAGTCGGAGCTGTAACCCACATGGTTCACCAGGTTCAACGGCTTGGCCGTAGTGCCAAATGGGTTGCCATTGAGCGCGGTATCAACATACGCCGTCAATTTGTCGGTATCAATAAATTTGGTGATTTGAATCTCTTCTTTAAAGCGATCCAGGTAAGCAGTTCCCAGGGAAATATATCCACCCGTACCTTGGCCCCACAAGACCATTTTTTCGGGATCAATACCGTAAGGGTTGCTATTTTCTGCAACTGATTTACGCAAAAACCGAATACAAGCCCGAGCGTCCTGAATACCACGGTAAGCAGCATTCAAAAGGGTACCTGTACGGGTGTTTTGGCCAGTAGGGCCAGTTGCAACCGGGTTCCAACCCAGGCGATAAGTAGGAACGACAACCACATAGCCCAAACGAGTCAAGCGACGGGCAAATTCAACCACCGAAGAGTCACTACGTGATCCCGTGATCCCGCCATTGATCAGTGGTGGCAAGAAGCTACCGGTGTGGAAGTACATGACAACTGCACGTTTGGTGTCTGAGTCACCAGCTGGAGTGTAAACATCCATTACTAGGTCTTGAGCAGCAGGAGCGCCGGTCAAAACAGAAATATTGCGGGCGTACACCACGTTTTTTTGCACAGTAAAACCAGCGAATACATTCGAGCGGTAACGCGCACTTTGGGCGTTAAGGCTGAATGTTCCCACCACCGTAATCAACAACAGCAGCAAAGTGTTGAGTTGTTTCATTTGAAAAAAATTTTTGTGATTTAAAATGAAATGACCTTAAAAAAACTTCAGGAGTCTACCAGCAATATGCGGATAAACTCCTGAATATACCATTTTTTATTTTTTATTCCAATCATAGAGCAGCGACAAGTAAGCCAACCGACCAATTCTTGGACCGCCGTAAGTTTGGAATGTCATATTGTTCAGGAGGTTAGATGCACCCAGCTTAAAAGTGGTATTGATTTTTTTAACCTGCCAGTTTACTTGCGCATCCAACATGTTATAGCTGGGGATAGTACCTGTAAACTGTGGAGAACCCTCAAAAATAAAGCCATCGATCCACTTGTAATTGATGCTGAACCCAAAATCCGGAAATTTCAGCCCAAGAAAATCAACCGCTAAATCCCGACCGGAAAAGCCAACATTGTACTTGTGCTTTGGCGTATTAAAAGCGGGGATAATTGGATCGTCGCTCAAGGTGTTGAGTTGGTTAAAGGAGTAGTTGCCATTTAAGACATAGTTTTGCCCAAAATAATAACTGGTTCCCAGCGAAAACCCTTGGGTTGTCACACGATCAGTCGCATTGGCTGCTACCCGGTAGGCCTGAATCGTAGTGGGCAAGCCCGTTGATTGCTCAAATTTTGCATCCACCCCAATGTTGTAGCCAATAAAATCCTGGTAAAAGCTGTAATAATAGGTGGCGTCAACGTATAACTTGTCAAAGAAAGTGTTGCGGTAACCGGCTTCAAAGGTGCGCACCTGTTCTGGTCGAATGGGGGCAACATTGAAATAATCTAACTTGGTTCTATCCCGGGTGTTGAGGTATTCCCGCAGCGATTCTATGGTTAGAAGGTTATTAAAACCGTTCAGGTTACCAATCAGGATCGCCCGGCCAACATTGTAAAACAAGTATTGGTCAGCCAACGTTGGGTTGCGGATGGCTGAGGAAAAAGACACCCTTAGTACCTGGTCTCTGGTCGGAGTATACACCAGGGATGCTGCCGGAGAAAGCAGGTAGTTGAAGTTTTTGTTTTTATCCAAACGAACCGATCCGCTGATTTTTAATCTTTTGTCCAGCTCGATGGTGCCTCCACCATATACGCCATATTCGTAGGTGTTGATGTTGACGTCTCCTGTATCCAGCAAAAGTGAGCCTTTTGAATTTGGGGTGTAGATGCGGAAGTTTGCACCAACCAAAAGATCCAGGTCGGTAATGGAACCACCTTTATCTGGCTTAACTAGGTCGTTAAATTTGTACTCGCCGTGGGTATGATACAGGGCAGAACGGTCAAAAAAACGAGTTCCGCCTTCGCTGTAGCCCAAACGGGTGGTGATGCTTTTGAATTCCTGATCAAAACGGGCGGTACCTGGCTCATAAAAATCTACTGATTCAAAAAGAGGATTCCCTTTTGATACTTGCACCTGAGCCAAAGAGTGATAATAAGCAAGGGAGTCCATCACATTAGGCTTGCCTAAAAATGAATTTTGAGCGGCACGGAATTCATCAGGTCTTCCAAGATAATCAATTGGATTCGGGTAACCTTCAATTTTACGTACTCTGGGGTTAATGGTTGTTTGCCAAAAGTTGATGTAATCTGATGCCCAACGAATGTCTTCTTTGGCATTGTTTTGCAATTGCAGGGCGGTGAAATAAGGGTCATAAGAGTTGCCAGCGTCTTCATGGGTTACATAAAAACGCAGGAAATACTTCTCATTTTGCTTTAACTCAATTTTGTGTTGAAAGAACTGAATGTCCCGCAAGCTATAGCGGTTGTCACCTTGATACACTGTAGTTCCGGTGCTGTAATTGGTACCCAAGACCAATTCCGGTGAATTGAAATCTTTGGCCGGATTCAGGCGGAGGTGAAAAGCAGTAGCCGCTTTGAGGTTTTCAGAGTCGTAATCTACAAGGTCAATTTCCTTGTAGCCTTTGCGGTGAATGATGCCCATTCCGACCAAGTTAAAGTTTCCGGTAAAGTCATTGGAAATCAGGTATTCATCACCATAAATATTCACAGCATCGTAGCCGCCGGGATTGCTGGCTTTGCTGGGGGTGTCAAAAACCGGATCATAATTATCCGCCACCCAGTCATTTGCTCTAAAACCGGAGAAATTGAATTTATAAGCAAAAACATCCTTTCCTGACTTGTTTTTAAAAGCATCCGCCCAACGCAAACCCGCTTCAAACAAACTTCTTTCCCCACCTTTCACCATAGCTTCCAAACCCTTGTGCAAAAATGGGTTCTTGGTTTGCATGCTCACTACGCCGTTAAAAGCGTTGGGGCCATAAAAAGCAGAAGAAGCACCCACGATCAAAGTCACGTTGTTGACATCCAATTCAGAAGCACCCAAAAAGTTGCCCAAAGAGAAGTTCAAACCCGGCGATTGGTTGTCGACACCATCGATGATTTGCAATGAACGCACCGGGCTGGTACTGTTGAATCCCCGGGTATTGATGATTTTGAAGCCCAAACTGGCCGCGGTAAGGTCAACTTCTTTCAGAGACCCCAAACCATCGTAAAAATTGGCAGCTGGTGTCTCCGTAATCGCAATGGCATCCATGGTTTCCATGGTCAAGGGAGATTGGACTTTCTTTTCGGAAATACGCCGCCCTTTAACTTCCACCTGATCAATTGTAACTGCGTCTTCAGCCAACTCTATCACTAGTTTGGGCTGAACACTGTTGAGGGTAACCTCCTTGTCAGTGTAGCCTACGTACGAAATGACGAGTGTAATGGGAAATTTTTGGGCGGTAGACAATTCAAAATTACCCTCCAAATCCGCTACTGTCCCTTCTGTAGTCCCTTTTATTACCACTGTCGCATTGGCCAGGCCTTCTTTATTCCCCGCATCTTTAATTTCTCCCCGTATGGTCGTTTGAGCATAAATGATGCATGAAGAAGAGAAAATCAAAATGATGCTAAACATCAATGACTTGTATAGATATTTCATGCTGAAAACCGAAATAGTGAGCGAATAATATTCTTAAAGAGGGCAAATTAGTGAAAATTCGCTAACAAGTTAATCTTTGCAAACCGAATTTTATCCAATTGCAGGCATAAGCACCATTTTTTATTCGGAACATTCCACATGTCAAGAAATTAATTTGTGTATGCCACTTATAAAAAAGAGATTTCCAAAATAATTGACTAGTGGAAATGAATGGCGGATAAAGCAAACCCCAATAAAAGGGCCAGCCATTTGCCCCAGGAAAAATGATGACTGGTATGGGCGTCGTTTTCAAAAAGAATCGTTGAGCCGATTTGTAACAGATTACCTGTAACTACCGAAAGCAAGATGTGTAGGACTTTAGGATCCTGAAAAAAGAACTGAGCGAAAAATGCAGCCAAGGGAGACATCCCAGCAAAAACCAGTAGCAGCAGAGAGGTCGAAATTTTCTTAAGCCCACTCATCAGCAAAAAAGAAGTAAGGGCAAATGCCGCCGGGATATTGTGCACGGTAATGCTTATCAGGAGGTGGTAAAATTGGTTGTCACCATTTTGTTCATTAAAGGCCTGCGCAAAAGTACGGTAGCCTCCCAAAGGTAGACCTTCAATCAAGGCGTGCAAACACAAGCCAAGCATAATTGAAAAGGCCAGCCAACCCGTTTTTTTGCCATGCGAGTGCACATGACCGTGTTCAACCCCTCCTGACCATTCTTCCAACAACAGCTGAAGTGCAAAACCAAGCAACATCCAAAGTCCCGTGTAATGATCTCCTTTCGCAAACAAATCGGGCAAAAGTTGCACCAGAACCACCCCCAAAATAAAGGCACCATTGAACAACATGATGAAGCGCACCAATTTAGGCTTTCGATCGCCCAAATAAAATGCGGGTATGCCTCCGATAAAGGGGGTTAGAAATAGGAGCAAGTATTCCCAAATGTGCATTCGTGTTAAACTTGAGTCTGTAGAAATGTGGGATTTAGTATGCGAAGATACGTTTTTGCAACAATGTTGCCAATAATAATGCCTAAAATCGCACCAATAAAAATGTCGAGTGGAAAATGTACGCCCACATACACCTGACCAAGCGCAATACTCGCTGCCCAAAGGTACAAGGGCCAGCGGATCCTACGATAAGGCAAGCCTAGCGTCAAACTCAAAAAAGCAGCCACTGCAAAATGATTGGAAGCATGCGAGGAGGTAAAGCTGTATCCACTACCACAGTGCACCAGCAGTTGCACCTCATCTTTTAAGGCTGGATCGTTGCAGGGGCGTAAGCGATGTACCGATGGCTTGATGATTTTGCTACTTACTGTATCCGCGAGGCCAACAGCCAAAGCCAGTGCCAAAAGCAGGTACAAGCCTTGCAATCGATATTTGTACCCCACAAAAGCAGCCAGTGCTATATATAATGGTATCCAGGTGGATTTTTCACGCCAAATGGGCATCAACCAATCCAGCACTGCATTGTGGGCCTGACCATTGATGAGTTCAAATAAAAATTGATCAACGGCAATGACTTGTTCCATGCTGTAGAATTAAAATGATAATTTTGCCCCAAATCTAATCCAAACCAATGGCATTAATCAAGTCAATTTCCGGAATTCGTGGCACCATCGGCGGTGTGCCCGGCCAAAACCTGACCCCACAAGACATTGTAGAGTGTACCGCCGCTTTTGGCACCTGGCTACTACAAAAAGGCAATACGCCCAAAGTGGTGATTGGTCGCGATGCCCGTATTTCGGGAAAAATGGTGCGCGATCTGGTGGCGAGTACCCTTACCGCACTTGGGATAGATGTAGTTGATCTGGGTTTATCCACTACCCCCACGGTTGAAATGGCCGTTGGTTTTGAAGGTGCCGGAGCCGGGATCATCATTACCGCTAGTCACAATCCCAAAGAATGGAATGCGCTGAAATTCCTGAATGAAAAAGGAGAATTCATCTCAGCCGCCGACGGCGCTGCAGTACTGGACCTGATTTCCAATGGCGGCATTCATTACCAGTCTGTTGATGCATTGGGGAAAGTTCTAGAAGGTGGCGACTTTCTGCAAAAACACATCCAGGCCATTATTGATTTGCCCGAGGTGGAAGTGGATTTGGTGCGGGCGCGAGGTTTCAAAGTGGTACTTGACCCTGTCAACTCATCCGGGGCGATCACTGTTCCCGATTTATTGGAATACCTGGGCTGCGAGGTAATCACTATCAATGGTGAAACCAATGGCCAGTTTGCCCACAATCCAGAACCACTACCCGAACATTTGCGCGATTTATCCGCAGCTATCCTGGAACACCATGCCGATTTGGGCATTGCCGTTGACCCAGATGTAGACCGTTTGGCGCTGGTTTGTGAAAATGGAGAGGCTTTTGGGGAAGAATACACCCTTGTGGCCGTAGCGGACTACATGCTGCAACACACCTCCGGCAATACTGTCTCCAATCTTTCTTCTTCCCGTGCCTTACGTGATGTCACGCTCAAACACGGTGGTGAATACTTTGCAGCCGCAGTTGGTGAAGTGAACGTGGTGGAAAAAATGAAAGCCGTCAATGCCAGAATTGGTGGCGAAGGTAATGGTGGTATTATCGTACCCGAATTGCACTACGGTCGCGATGCGCTGGTCGGTATAGCTCTGTTTTTATCCTGGTTGGCCAAATTTGGGGGTACCACTTCTGCCTTGCGGGCCACTTATCCCAATTATCAAATGGTGAAGGATAAAATTTCCCTGCCTGAAGGACTTGATATGGAAGCAATTTTGCACCAATTGGAGCAAAAATACCAGCACGAAGAGCATAGCACCATTGATGGGCTAAAAATTGATTTCCCTCAAAGTTGGTTGCACCTGCGCAAGTCGAACACGGAGCCAATCATACGGATTTATGCGGAGGCGCCAAGTTTGACTGAGGCTGAGGACTTGGTAGGCAAAATTAAGGCGGAAGTATTGGAACTGATTGCTTAGGTGCCTCTTTGGTGCCTTAGGTTTCTTAGTTGGTAAAAAAATATTCTTTCATCACCTAAGAAACCTAAGGCACTAAAGACACACCTCAGTAGTTTACCTGTGGAGATCAAAATGCAAATACCCCTCCTCCGCCCGCATTTTGCCCCGATCTATGTAAACCTGCCGATCAGGATTGGCGGAAGTGCCTAAGCCATCCACATAACGATTGCACATACAGAACAAGGCGGAAATGAGCACGGTATCATGAATTTCCTTTTCCGTAGCACCCTGCGCTTTAGCCGCTTCAATCTGCTCCGGCCGTACCGCCTTTCCACCCTGTTGCACACTTTCGGCGATACTCAACAAGCTTTTCAACTTGTCCGAAATTGGCATTGAGGCATAATCCGCTTTGATGTTGTCAATGAACGTCATGTCGCATTGCAGGTAGTGCTGAGCAATGCCGCCGTGGGCATTTTGACAAAAGAAACAATCATTGAGGTGCGACACATAAGTGGCGATCAGCTCTCTTTCCCCTCGCGAAAGGGTATTGTCATCATCGCGAAGCAGCACTTCGGCCAATCCATTGATGTAATGAGCCGTTTCAGGCCGAAAGGCCATTAAACCACGAATGCCCGGCAAATCATCGGGTACTTGAATATAAGCCATGACTTTTTGGTTTAGGGGTTGAGGAGTTGAGAAGTTGAGGCTACCGCACGCTACTTAGACAAGGACTTTGTCAAAATCGCTCGCGGTAGCCTCAACTTCTCAACTCCTAAACTCTACTCAACTTATTTTTGAACAGGAGGTACATACCCCGTGCTACCCATTCGTTCGCCCATTTGGCGATACTCAGTGGGATCACTTGGAGTCAATGTACCCAATCCATCTACATACCGATTGAACATACAAAAAGCCGCAGCGATCAATACCGTATCGTGGATGTCTCGGTCGCTGGCACCAAAAGAACGCGCCTGGGCTACATCGGCCTCGCCCACGGTACGGGCATCGGTTTGAACTTTGCCCGCAATGTTGAGCAGAGCTTTCAACTTGTCTGAAATGGGCGCGCTCTGGTAATCCGCCAACACCAAATCCACCGTTTGTTCCGCATCCTGATAGAGATAACGCGCTGCGGCTGCATGACTACACGAGCAAAAAACACATTCATTTTGAGCCGAAACATAGGCAGCAATCAACTCTCGTTCGGCAGAACTCAATGGGGAGTCGGCCCGCAGCAACACTTCTGCCAGCTCGTACAATGGTTTACCCGTATCGGGGCGATACATCACCAAACTCCGGATGCCGGGTACTCCATCTTGTAAATTGATATGAGCCATGTTTATTTATTTTAAAGTTGAAGCAGTCAATGATTCAGGTTCCCGATTGCTGAATGCAACCAATAGCGCAAGCAAAAAAGTCAGCGAAAAACTCAGCAAGGCGTTGCCAAAACCGCCGAAAAAAGTCACCAGACTCCCCACAAAAAAGACCGCAGTAGCTGTAAAGAAGCGCCCAATATTGAAACAAAACCCCGTTGCTGTAGCCCGGATATTGATGGGGAAAAGCTCCGGGATATAACTCGACAAAGCTCCCTGACTGATCCCGAAAAACAGGGAAAGCAAGGCAGTTTCAAAGTAAATAATGGGTGAAAAACGGGTATTCGTCAAAAACAGGAGACAGCAGGCGACAAAACAACCCGCGAAAGTGAGCATCAAGGTATTGCGAGAACCCAGTTTTTTGATCAAAAATCCGGAAACAACTCCACCCGCAATCCCGCCTAAACCCAGTAGCATCATGCTCAGTCCACGTTCTTGCTGGCCATCGACTCCTTTGCCCAAAAGGCTTTGAATCCAGGTCGGAAACCAGGAAAAAATGGCCCACAAGCCAATCAAAACCGAGCCAAAAATCACCGAACCCAAAACTATCCGTCTTTTGTAAGTCCCTGAAAAAATAGATTCTGTACCACCCATCAGTTTAGGCTTGGCCTGGTGCCATTGCTCCGACTCCGGAATAAACAAGAGCAACACCACCGCCAAAAACATGGGAATAAAACCCAGCCAAAAAGCGGAGCGCCAATAGGCAAACAAAACACCTATACTGCCTGTTAGCACAATGCCAATTGGAAAGGAAACCGCCAAAATACCCAGGGCAATGGGTCGTGAGTTTTCTGGCCAAATTTCAGAGATGTAAACCGTGCTGATCAATAACACGCCTCCAACCCCAACACCTGCCAAAAAGCGATAAAAGAGTAATGTTTCCCAATTGCCTACGAATACGGTCAAGAGGGTGAAAAAACCATAGAGGAAAATGGCGAAGGCCAGGGTCTTGATGCGCCCAATTTTATCACCAATAACACCTAAACAGAGGCCACCCAACATCCAGCCCACCAGGAAGGCAGTACTGAGGTAAGCACCAATTTGACCCAACTTGGCTTCATCCACAGTTTTACCCAATATTTCGGGAATGGCGACCGGAAGATACGTCGACATCAAAGTAGACACCGTCCCCGCCAGCAGGTAACTCAACATGCATAGGGCGAAAGCGCCTACATTGGTATTTTTTAGGGAATGATTTTCCATTTGAAATGCATTAGAGCATGAAAAAAAGGAGTGCGGGTCTGGAAGGGAATTGCCGTTCCCAAAACCCGCAGCTCCATCCTAAATTCTGTAGCACAATTATAACAAAACACTAAAGTGCACTTACTCTAGCGCAATAAATCATCAAAATTCAAACTCAGGTAGTACAAGCCACCCACCGCTGGTGAGCCATAGGCTTGTACCACGTAGTTGTTGGTCAGGTTGGCTGCACCGAGTTTGACCATGGTTTTGAGTTTGGGCACCTTGTAGCTGATTTGAGCATCAAACAGGCTATAGGCATCAATATGCCCTGGCGTTAAACCAGTGAAGGTTCCGTACCAGTCAAAGGCACTTTGCCAATGCCAGGCTACACTAAAGCCGATGTTGTCACTCAAACGGGGATTGCTAAACGTTACATTAGTTTTCCAGCTTGGTGTATTGAATGCTGGGATGTTGTTTGGATTGGCATCCCGGAGGTTGAATTCTGTCCAGGTAGCATTGGTATGCAAGCGGTAACTTTTGGGCAAAATGAAGGACAAACCGGCACTTACCCCTTGAATCGATACCTCATCGGCCGCATTGGTGTATAACTGGAAGGCTTGAATTTTGCCATTGAGGATGTCCGTTGCTGCATTGGTATTGATGGATCCATTCTCCAACAAGACTGGGCTATCCGGACGAATCACCACTGTGTTGATCAAAAAATCCTTGTACTGGCTGAGGTAATAGTTGATGTCAAAAAGAACCTTTTGACCAAAAAAACCTTTGTAACCGATCTCCAAACTTTGTACTTGCTCTGGTTGAATGTAAGGCACATTGGATTTGACCAGTTTATCCTTATTGTTGGCAACTGCTGTTGGGAAAGGTACACCCTGCGCCACCTGGGCCCCAAAAGCACTACCAAAAGCACCAACAGAAGCAGCGGTAAAGGAATTTTCATAGGCGTTCAACCCTTGTGAATTGACGGGCGCGCCACCCAAAATGATGATAGGACCTACGTTCAACTTGATGTATTGATCACCGATGGTCGGATTGCGGAACCCGGTTTGATAGGAAGCCCGGAAATGGTGCTCTTCGCTAGGAGAAAATACCGCCGAGGCCCGAGGGGTAAAACGCCCTACAAAGTTTTCGTTTTTGTCATAGCGACCTGATACAGTAAGTTTCAGGTGTTCGCTAAAAAGATCTTTGGAAACCTGTACAAAGGCGCCGTATTCGTCGTTGCTCAGGTTTTTGTTTTTGTCGTCAAACAAGGTGCCCTGAGTATCCAGCGTATACCTGCGTAGGTTGCCACCCACTTGTACGTTCAACACTTTGAAGATTGAGCTGAAATCGTAAAGCCCTTCGACGTGTTTCAGTCCACAATGGCTGTAAATTCCGGCACCACTCAAACCTTGGGTAGTAATCAAGCGATCACTGGCCGCATCAAAAGCAGCACTGCCTGGCAACAAACGACCTTCGTCGGCAAAATTCCTGGCACTGAGGTGATTTTGCCCACTAACGCCATTGACAGAACCGTTATAAGCCGCAGTGTACCGTTGGAACCAGGTGGCATCGGCTTTATCGGGAGTAACCTGGTTGCCATTCAAGTCTTTCACCCAAGAGCGGTTGATGAGTTGCCCCAGGGAGCGGGTATTGTAAGAGTCTTCGGAATTTTCCTTGTTGGAATAGGCGCGGATGTAAAAGTTTTGGCCTTTCAGCTCCAGCCGATGTTGGAACAATTTGAATCCATTGATTACAAAACGGCTACTGCCCGTATACTGAGCCACACCCTGGTTGTAATTGCCTTGATAAATCAGCTCCATACCATTTTTCAGGCGGTAATGCAGAGCGCCGTTGAGCTTCAGGCTGTATACGCCATATTGGGCCAAGTCTTTTTCTTCATAACCCGTGCGTGATACCCGACCAATGCCTTGAATGGTTTGAGCTACTTCATCGCCATAAATGTTCAGGGCATTGCGGCCAGGGTTGTTGGGGCCACGACTTGCTGCAGGAGTATTAGGATCAATATCGGTGTAATCGTTGGCGTACCAGTCGGTTCCGGTCAGGTAAGCAGCATTGATTTTGAACGCAAAACGATCGTTAATAGCTTTGGCATAACGCAGGGCCAGATCGTAAAAGGGCTTCGCACCAAAATCTGTTCCATCATTGAGGTGGTTGACGCCCACTTTGCTTTGCACACTCAAACCTTGAAAATCAAATGGACTTTTAGTGCGGGTTTGCAACATGCCATTAAACGCAATCGGGCCATATAAGGCCGAGGCGGCACCGGGGATAAGCTCTACACTGTGTACATCGAGATCATGGGGGCCAAACAAGTTACCCATGGCGAAGCCTAAACCTGCGGATTGATTGTCAACACCATCTACCAATTGTAAAAAACGGCTATTGCCCGTGCTGTTGAAGCCCCGGGTATTGATTTGTTTGTAGGTCAAACTGCTAGTGATCAGGTCAACGGATTTCATGTTCAAGAGGGCGTCGTAAAAATTAGCCGAAGGCGACAATTGAATTGCCTTCGCATCCATTTTTTCAATGCTGACGGGTGAACGCAAGATCCGCTCTTCCACCCGCGAGGCTGAAACAACTACTTGATCGAGTTCTTCGGTTTGGGCAAACAGCTGAATATTGAGTTGACTTTCTGAATTAACGGCTACTTCCTGGGTTGCGTAACCGACCAATGAAACTTGTACGATAAAAGGTGGCTTGACCGTACTATTGAGTGCAAATTTTCCATCAGCATCACTTACTGTACCTTCCTTTTGCTTGGCGATACTGACGTTAACTCCGCTCAGTGGCTTTTGAGTTGCGGCATCGCTGATGGAACCAGTGATGGTTTGGGCCATCACCAAAAGAGTATGAAAGAATAAAAAGATAGTGAGTGTGTATATTTTTTGCACGACAAAACAATTTGAATACGATTGTTGGATCGAAAGGAAGGGAACACACGCGTGTATCCAGACCCCATAGCGATCAACCTTCGCGATGATGGAATAGAGAATAAATCAGGTGGCCGTTTAAGCCTGCTCTTTTTTCAATTGCTCGTAGATGGCAGGCATACGATTGTACCCATTGCTGGTGATGCGTTCACCCAACTTTTGGTAAAATGTCCCTTCCCCGGGCGTCACGCTAGCTAGGCCGTCAACGTACTTGTTGTACAGGCAAAACAGAGCTGCAATCAACACTGTGTCGTGGATTTCGCGATCAGTGGCACCGGCGTTTTTCGCCCGGTCAACGGCGGCTGAAGTGACGTTTTTACCGTTTTGTTGCACCAGCGCGGCAATAGCCAACAGGGCTTTCATTTTTTCGCCCAACTCAGCCTGCTCAAAATCGTCAATAACTTGAGCACAGGTTTGGGTTTCGCCGAGCAGAATGTTGGCTGCGGCAGTGTGCGCGGCGGTGCAAAAGCGGCATTGGTTGCGTGAAGACACCAGAGTGGCGATCAATTCACGTTCGGCTTCGCTAAGGCTGGATTCGCCTCGCAACAAAATTTGAGTGAGTTCACGGATGGGTGCCGCCGTATCCTGGCGGTACTCCAACAAACCCGTGATGCCCGGCAAATGGGATTCTAAGGGAATATGTGGCATTGAATTAACTTGAACCAATTCGAAAAAATGAAAGATTCCTCTTGTCAGTCGCAGGTAGGGCCCGACAAGTCCAGCAATGGATTAGGCGATTGGTTCAGGAGGTGGAGCGTGTAAGGATTGAAAATCAGCAGTAATAAAAGAAGCGTAGGCAGCATTGAGGGCTGCGGTCACAAAAGTAGTTTGTGTACTTTGAGGGAGTGAAAAAGTGAATGCCTCGTCGTAAATATAGTCTTTGATGAATGACTTCAATAAGTGTTTGAACGGTTGGTTGTGCCCGGGTTGATCATCCTGGGTTTGGCTGAGTACGATGTCGTTGAGCGTTTTGCGGAGGGCTTCCTGGTGAAAATCCCGGAAGTAGTACAATTCAGCGGTATCGTTTTTGATCCTTTTTTTGACAATCTGGTAGGTTCGATCGCCTACAGTCATTTCTTCGTTGACCTGTTCAAAATCAGTATCAGCCACTGAGGTATACAAGGCTACTTTGACTTTGACCACATCAAACAAAGATTCAGGCATAGTGACAAGCGCCATCTCCCTGGCCTCTTGCCGCTGATAGGCAAAGAGCAGGTAATAACCAAAGGAATTGTACAACAACAATCCCAGTAGTGATATGGCGATTAATCGTTTCATCGTGGCGAAAATAGAAAGAAATTTGTATTTCGTGCTTTTTTACCAAATTTTTTATCTTTTTGTAAAGCAGAGATTAATTTTTGAACAAATCTGAATGAGATTACCCGTGTTCAGAACGAATTGTGCATTTTGTGCTTCAAATGACCTAACATGTCCACTACCCGTCGTGATCTTCAATTCACTATCCTAGCCGCCATTGCTGCCTTTGGAACCTATACCTGTATGTACGCCTTTCGAAAAGGCATTACGGCGGCTACTTTTGAAGGGATGGAGTATTGGGGGGTGAGTTATAAAATCTGGTTGGTCAACCTACAGGTTTTTGGATATGCTTTGTCCAAACTGATTGGCATTAAGGTCGTTTCGGAGGCGGTCAGACACCTGCGGGGTTGGTACATTTTGGGTCTGGTGAGTTTCGCTGGTTTAACACTGGTTGGGTTTGCCCTGGTGCCGCCGCCTTACAACATGTTCTTCTTTTTCCTCAATGGTTTACCGCTAGGGATGATTTACGGCTTAGTATTGGGCTTTTTGGAGGGACGGCGGCAAACCGATATTCTGGTGGCAGCCCTGACTGCTTCCTTTATTTTTGCTTCAGGTTTTGTCAAAACGATAGGTCTGTATGTGATGCAAAACTGGGGAGTATCCGAGTTTTATATGCCTATGGTTACGGCGGGTTTGTTCATTCCGGCTATTGCCGTGTTTTTGACCATGCTGATGCGTTTACCTGCGCCGAATGCAGAGGACGAAGCCTTGCGCATGGTGCGGGTACCGATGAACCGGGAGGATCGCCACAAATTTGTACAAACCTTTTATCGGGGGGTAGTTTTGTTCATCATCGGTTATGTATTGCTCACCATCTTGCGCGATTTTCGGGATAATTTTGGCCGGGAAATTTTTCAAGAACAAGGCATCAACAATCCCGTAGTATTTTCCCGGGTGGAAACACCTATTGCCTTGGGCATCCTGATCATGTTGGGTTTATTGATTCGGGTCAAGGATAACTTTCGGGCCTTTACCATCGTCAATGGCATCACTTTTTTGGGTGTACTTTTGGCCGTAGGCGCTACTGCTCTGTTTCAGGCGAAATTGATTCAAGTGGAGTTTTGGATGTTGTGCGTAGGGGCGGGCATGTACCTGGGTTATGTACCCGCGAATGGCATTTATTTCGATCGGATTATTGGGGCCTTTCGTTATCCCGGAACGGTAGGTTTTATCGTGACTTTGGCTGATACCTGGGGGTACATGGGCAGTTTTGGGCTGCAATTGTACAAAAACTTTGGCCAGGCGGATATCTCCTATACCACCTTCCTGATTTATGCGGTATATGTCATGCTAGGCGGTTATGGAATCCTGGTTTTATTGACGTATCGCTATTTTCAAAAACGCTTTATTCAGTTGGCACTGGCGACAAAAAAATGAACACTTATTTTTGCCCCCTACAAAGGTTTGACTTCCTGAAGGATACGCTTCATTTGTTTTTGATGCCGATCAAAGTGCACCTGAAAAAAACGCAGCATACCTTCAATGCTTAGCATTCCGCTGCGTGGATGACGGTAAACTTCTTTGTCAAAAATCTCTTGGGGCAACTCGCTGAGAAACTGCCGCAATTCTTCACGTTGTTTTTGCCATTGACCACTCAGCGCTGCAAAACTTTCCACCGGCACAAAAACTTCTACGCCAGCCCCTTTGGGCGCTTTGAATTTGATCGGGGAACGCATGATCAATTCAAGCAGCCACACTCGAAATCGGGCACGAAACCCCGCTACTTGGAGCTCCGCCAAACCCAGCGATTTTTTGCGCAAATACTTGAGTGAATTGCCTTCTGACAACATCAAATGTTGCATCACCTCATACACCGACCAACGTTCTGGTGACAGTTTTTGATCCAAATAGCTGGGATCTTCCTGGAGCAACCACTCAAATAAGGTATTGAGTGTGGCGTCCAATCGATCGAGGTGTTGGCGGATTTGAGGTGTCATTGGCTTTTATAAATTTTTCCGCAAACCATCCACACTGATCCGGTGGTGCGAGGTATGAAAGGCAACTTTCCCATCTTTAAGCAACAGTACTTGCGGAGATTGGTGCGTGACCTGAAAATCTTGGGCAATGCGATTGGAAATCGGACGGTGTTTGAGCAAATCCAGGTAATAAAAATCCAGCTCGTGCCCCTCGAAATCCCAATTTTCCATCAGGGTATATTTCGCCCCTTCACTAATCCCACATGTAGTGCTGTGTTTGAAAATCACTACGGGCTTTTCTTTGGAGGCCTCAATGATCTCCTCCAATTGTTGCTCGTCATGCAATATCTTCCAGGCGTCAAAGCTCAGGCCTTGCTGCGCCAACTTCAAGTTTTCTAAGTAGCTCATCCTTGTTTTAATGGTTTGAACAGTAAATTACCTTGTTTACATTTATCGTGCACAAAGAACCGTCGAATTAGGCAAAAAGTTTGCGCAGAACCCTGAAATTCACAGCAAAAATAAACAACAGGAGCATCATCCGATTATTTTTCAACTTTTTCCTAGTGAATCAAGCTCACTTCACCCTGTACCAGGGCATTGCCAGGCCCTTTATCGTCGATGTACTCGATCCTGAACCAATAACGGTAAACGCCTTGGGGTGCTATTTGTCCACGGATGGAGCCATCCCAGCCGGTATTGAGGTCGGTGGAGCGGAACACTCGGCTGCCCCAGCGGTCGTATACCTGCATCTCATAACTTTTTACTTGCACCAATTCGTTGATGTACGGACGGAAAAAACCATTGACTTTGTCGCCATTGGGTGAAAAGGCATTGGGCGTAAATGCTTTAAAAAAGATACAATGCTGAAAAGTCAATTCTAGGGTGTCGATGCTGAAACAATTGTCCTTGAAAGCTTTAACCCAATGAGTCCCTGGTGTTGAGGTGAGCAAGGCCGTATTGGTGCTTCCGTCTTGCCAAAGCAGTTGTGTTCCCTTACTGGCCATTGCGCGCAGCAGGAAGGGTTTATTGTCACAGACCATTGTATCCTGGCCCAGTGAAACCAAGCGCAAAGCGGGACATCCCTGGATCACAATGGTATCCCGGGCGCTACACCCAGCATCATTGATCTCCACCCAATAGGTACCTGAAGTGTGGACGAGTAGGGTTGGGGCTGAACTTTTGTCGCTCCACAAATAATTTCGGCTACCCGTATCGGAGGCATCCAACAGCAAAGGCTTTGCCTCATTTATGGAGGTATCTCGCCCCAAATTAAGGGCAGCTACATTGATGAGGCGTAGGGTAGTAGAATCGCTTATGGTGCAGCCTGAAAGTTCTACGACAACTTTGTATTTCCCCGCTTGATTAACTACGAGTTGTGCATTGCTGGAGCCATCCTGCCAGCGGTAACTTGCACCGCTCAGCTTGAGGTCGGCGTCAAGCACCAAATCTTGCTTGCTGCAAAGGGTAGTATCATTGATCAGTCCGAGTTTAAATTCGTTTAGGGATATAATTTTAACGGTATCGTACAGCACGCAGCCAGCCCGATAGGTTATGGCCACATGGTAAGTGCCCGACTGGCCGACCTGCAGGGTGGCTTGGGTACTGCCATTACTCCAGAGGTATTTTTCGTTGGAATTGAAGGTGTTTGCCTCAAGGGTGATGGAATTGTCGTTGCACAAGACCACATCAACACCTAAAACACCAATATCGATGTATTCTGGAGAGGAGGCAAATACCCAATTTTCATTGCTGTTGTTGAGGTTGTTACTGTGGCCTCCTGCCAAAAACCGGGTTGATCCCATTCCCTTTTGATCCCGCATTTGAATAAAATCAGCCCGTACCTTCCCTCCATCCATCTGCACAATGGCCTTTCGCCCTGAGAGGGTGGAGCGCAATTCAATGGAATCACAGGGATTGCCAAGCAGCTGGAAATATTTATGGATGGTTTGTGCATGAGCAGCATCCAGGTCATAATTTTTACCTGCGGTAAAGACGAGGGAATCGATCACATTTTCCCCCATAATAACCCCACTGTTGCGAATTTCAATGCGATTGAAGGTACTTACTTTGGGAATCTTGTCGAACGCTCCTTCGTAATCGCTGAGGAGTGAAGCAGTGCCTTCTGGATTAGAGAACAAAACATTGTGAAATTGGACATTAATATATGTGATATAAGTGGGCATCGTATTGGTAAATTCCAAAAGTGAAGTACCCGCATCAACGCTTGCTATTGGACCAATAAAAAAAGAATAAAGCGAGGAAGACAAAGCGCCATTCCCGGTGATGCGCCAATGGCTCTTGCCCATTTTAAGGCTTGGAGAATCATCGTTTAACATAAAAAATGTTTCTGTCGTAACGGGTTTGCCATTGGAATTGAATTCACCAGCACGTTGGTAAATATTGGTAGCGCTTAAGGTGTCCAGTAAAATCCAGGAGCCGGTACCATTCAAGAGGAGATTGTAAATGTGGTATCCACGGGTGAGTAAAGTTTGGTTTTGGTCGGGCGAGAGCAACCTCAATTCGGAGATTCCTCCAACTTTATTTTCAGGTAAATCAACCGATCCATAGGCATTCAAAACCCACATACCAAAATTGATGGGACTGTTGGTAACTCCAGCCCAACTCATGTTTTTACAATATGCATATTGATCTCTGCTGATTACCCTTTGATTAGGGCCGTCAAAGGAGTTGGCATCAAAAAAAACATTGTCCATGGCGGTGGGAATAAGTTCTCCGCCCGCTCCACCACTGGTAGCAGCCCAATTGGCAGGGTCGTACCAACTACCCATACCTCCTTTTCCTACCCAATAGAGATCTCGTCCACTCTGTTTATTGGTGAGACTGTCGAAATGGTCAACTTCTACATAGGAATGATTGGTGGTCTGTGCCACCTGGCCAATCAACAGGATTATCGTTGATAAAAATAGGGGTCTAAACACGAGTTATACACTTTTTGATGAACCCAAAATTACTGGTCATTGAGCTCAATCGTTGTTTCCAAACCCCAAACTTGTTTTGTTCTTCTACGTGTCCATACAATTTAGGAAAATTATTCAACTATTCAAAAGAATGCTGCATATTTTTTAATTCCTTCATTGTGTTGAAAGAACCGTCAAATTATGCGGAAAGTATTCATAGAATCCTGAAATTCATGCCAAAATGAGCAACATGAGAATCATCCTGTTATTTTTTTTACTCAGTTGTAATTTTCTCGTAGGGCAAAATGTAGAAATACAACTTAAAAACCTGGAAGCCAAGCTGGAAAACCTGCGTCAGCAGCAAAAGGAAGTGGAATTGGCCATCGAAGACCTGAAAATGCAAAAAGTGATGGCCGATTTGCAGCCCATGTTGCCAGCTTTGGGAGTAGGAGAGGAGGTGGTGAGCCATTCACTGATGGCGTTGGTTTATGCGGAGGCTTTTGAGCAGGCCAGATGGGTGGGGCACATCATTACTCCAGATGTAGTAAATGGTGTAGTGGGGCGCACCAACGATTTTCGCCCCGACTCTAAAATCAAAACAGGATCAGCCGTAGAGCAGGATTATTTCATCAAAACCTTGCAGCCCGACAGTGCCTATGTGTACGATGGTTTTGGCTATGATCGGGGACACCTGGCGCCTTCAGCCGATTTCCGATGGTCCGAAAAAGCGCTTTCCGAATCTTACTTCTATTCCAATATGTCACCACAGTTGGCCGAATTCAACCGGGGCATTTGGGCAGATTTGGAAGGTTTACTGCGTGCCTACTTGTTCAGAAATACCACTACGCAGTTGTTTGTATTCACCGGGCCAGTGTTGAAACCGGGTTTGCCCACTATCCCTCGCGCCAAAAACAAGGTGGCCATCCCCGAACAGTATTGGAAAATTGCCCTGGATTTCCAAAACCGCAAAGCGATTGCTTTTTTGGTGCCTCAAAACACCAAGGGTTATCCGCTCACCAGTTTTGCCACCTCCATCGATGAGATTGAAAAAGTTACCGGGATTGATTTTTTTGCCAGTCTTGAAAATACCTTGGAGGAGACCCTGGAAAAACAAATCGACAAAAGTTCTTTTTTGACCACGGTTGCCTCCGGTGATGTGGAACCACTCAGTGCGGTAACCCTACCTCCGGCACATTTCAACTCCGTACAGGCTCGCCTATACATGGGACGGAATGAAGAAATTAAAGTGTGCGGAAAAGTGGTTGGTGCCCGGGCCAGCCGCAAAGGCAACATCTTGCTCAATCTGGATCAGCAGTATCCCAATGAACTATTCACCATTTTTATCAACAAAGAGCAACTGGTTAATTTTTCTTACGATCCCCTCACCAATTGGAAGGACAAATACATCGTGGTACGAGGAAAGGTGAATAATCTGGGGAATGTACCCGTGATTTATGTGGAAAAAGAAAACCAGCTGAGCGAATTCCGGGAAAAATAATTTTAGATTTTTTGGCGCCTGAATTGAAAAAAATCAAAAAATAAATAGGTTAATAAATTGAATTATAAATGATTGTACGTTTTTGTTTGTGGGTTTTTTTCAAAAAACACCAGAACGAGTACAAGACATCAGCTAAAAACGCCCCTATCTTTGTTATGCAAAGACTGATTACCGGGCTAGATTAGTAGTTCAGAAGGCTGCCAAGAGCAGCCTTTCTTTTTTTGACCAAGTTACATCGAAATATATTAAACCGCCACTTTCCTTCCAGAAAGTGGCGGTTGTGTTTAACACATGTTGACTTAGATTTCACTTTTCATTCTCCTCCATTTTCCGCTTCGCCATATAATACGTATCCACCTGTGAGCGGCAGGGAAAATCTCCATCCACTTTATTGCGCTCATTGGACAGGTTTTTGTCCAAAACCCTGGCCTTGACGTTGTCGTTCAACTGAACGTTGATGTAGTCCAGAATATCTCGTTTTACCTCGGGATCATAAATTGGGAATGCCGTTTCTACACGAAAACTCAAGTTGCGGGTCATCCAATCAGCTGAGGAGAGATAGGTGAGTTGCTCGCCACCATGGTGGAAAATGAAAACCCTGGCGTGTTCCAGATACCGGTCTACTATGCTGATCGCCTTGATGTTTTCGCTGTATCCCTTGATTCCAGGTACCAATGAACAAATGCCCCGGACGATCATGTCAATCTTTACACCCGCCCGGCTGGCTTCGTACAATTTTTCAATCATGGGGCGGTCCTGGATGCTGTTGATTTTGATGATGATCCTGGCTGCTTTGCCTTTTTTGGCCTGGGCGATCTCGTAGTCGATCAACTTTTCGATGCCTGAACGCAAATTGAACTGGCCGACTAAAAAGTGTTTAAACTCTTGTTGGGGCACTTTTACGGTTTCCAGATAGGTGAAAATCCGCGCCACTTCAGAGGTTAAGCGGGTATCTTTAGTGAACAGGCCAAAATCGCTGTAGACTTTGGCGGTGTCTTCATGAAAATTCCCCGTGGACAAATAGGCGTAAAAGGCTGGGCCACTACTTTCCATCCGCCGCACCAGAGCCAACTTGGCGTGTACTTTTACGCCCGGGAAGCTGTAGTGCACATGCACGCCCGCTTTTTTCAACTTTTCGCCCCAGCCCAGGTTGGCTTCTTCGTCAAATCTAGCTTTTACCTCAATAAAAATCGAAACCTGCTTGCCATTTTCCACCGCATCCATTAAAGCTTGCAGGATTTGGGAGTTTTTGGCCACCCGGTATTGGGTAAGTTTGATGTGTGTGACTAGGGGGTCTTTGGCTGCGTCTTCAAAAAAACGAATGACGGCTGCGTAAGACTGATAGGGGAAATTGAGGAGGCGATCCTTTTCACTGATTTTTCCAAAAAGATCCTGGTCTGCATCCTCGAGTAGCTTACACTCCAGGGTTGGTAAAACCGGATTTTTAAGGTGATTCAGCCCAAAATCTGGAAACTTGAAAAAGTCAAAATTGTTGTGGTAGCGGCCTTCACGTAGGGTATCGTATTTTTCCAAAGAAAAAACCTCTTTCAATACATCTAACATGGCCAAAGGCATCTCGCGATCATAAACAAAGCGCGATGTTGAACCAACCTGCCGCTTATTGAGGCTACTGCGGATTTTTTGGACCAAATCCCCTGAGAATTCATCATCGATGTACAATTCGGCATCACGGGTCAACTTGATCGAAAAGGTATCTTCAATGGCATAGCCCGGAAACATCCAGGATACGCTGTGCCGTACAATGTCGTCGAGCAGAATCATGTCGTGTCGACCAGGTGCCGAGGCAGGTAGATTGATGAAGCGTGGCAGCTGATCCGAAGGCATTTTTACCAGGGCATACTCATCAGGCGCATCTGGATTTTCAATAGGTTTGAGCCACAAGGTGAGGTAAAGGGCCGCATTGTTCAAAAAAGGCCGAATACGCTTTTGGTGCAACAACACGGGCTGTACGTAGGGCAACATGTTGTCCTTAAAATAGGCCTCCACAAACTGTTGTTGTTCCTCATTGAGGTCCAAACGGCGAAGCAGGAAAATTTTGTGGTCTTTCAGCTCAGGAATGATCATCTGGTCAAAAACCATACTGAAAACTTCCTGTTGTAAGTTGACGATGCGCCGAATTTCTTTGATGGCCGCTTTGGGATCGTACTCTAGCTCCTGCTTGGTGCTTTTGCCCACCCGAGCCAGGTGCCGGTGATAGGCCATCCGCACCTTAAAATATTCATCGAGGTTCGAGGAATAAATGGCCAGGAACTTCAGGCGTTCAAACAAGGGCACACTGGGATCCATGGCCTCCTGCAGAACACGGTAATTGAACGAAAGCCAACTGATGTCGCGGTGGATATAAGGCAAACCATCTTTGGTTTCCTGAAAATCTTTGAGTGGTTTTAAGTCGATGCTGGTCACTGCCGGTATTTTGTGTAAGAACGCGGTAAAAATAGAATTTAATGAGGGATGACCAACAAAAAGCACTTTAATTAATTGCAGGGAAAGCAATCCATCTTCCCAATTTTAGTGCAGTTCATCTAAAAAAAAGTCCTACTCCATTCATTTTAGGTATTTTTCCGCAGTTCGTAAAACTTTAAACTATGGGACAATTTTTCAAGATGTTTTTTGCCTCCTGCCTGGGGGTCTTAGTGGCTTTAGGTGTATTGTTTTTCGTCGGGATTGCTATTATAGGTGCAATTGCCAGTAGTGCCGAAAAGACCGAACCCGTAGGCCCCAATTCTGTACTTCGCCTCACCTTTGATCAGCTCACCCCTGAGTTGACCAATAATGTGGAATCGGCCTCTTTCTCTGATCTTAAAAAAACCAAGGTCTTAAGCACCCACGATGTGGCTGATGCCATTCGGCGGGCAGCTGACGACGATAACATTAAAGGTATCTTCTTGGAACCTGAAATGGCTGCTTTTAATGGCTTTGCTTCGGCTCGGACTGTTCGACAAGCCATAGAAGATTTTAAGAAAAAAGGCAAGTTTGTAGTTGCTCATGGCAAATTTTTTACCCGGGGTAGCTATTATGTGGCATCAGTAGCCGATGAGGCTTACATCAATCCCAGCGGTTATGTAGAAATCAATGGTTTCGCGGTACAATCGATGTTCTACAAACGGATGTTGGACAATCTAGGCATCAAAATGCAGATTTATTACGCCGGGAAGTTCAAAGGAGCCACGGAGCCTTATCGTTTGGAAAAATTCAGTCCCGAAAACAAATTACAGTACAAAGAATTTTTGGCGGACTTCTACGATATTTTCCTGAATGATGTGGCCAAAACCCGCAAAAAATCCAGTGCGGAATTGCGCAACGTGATCAACCAGGGATTGGCAGATAGCCCCGAAAAAGCAGTGCAATACGGCTTGTTCGACAAGGTGATGTACCGCCAGGAACTGATTGAACAAATCAAGAAAAAACTGGGACTGGATAAAGATGAAGACGTAAAATTTGTCAACATCAATCAATACGACCAGGCTCGTCCTGCAAAAAGCAACTACAAGGCCAATAGCAAAATTGCGGTCTTATATGCCGAAGGAGCTGTACTGGACGGCAAAGGCAGCAATGGTTCGATTGGCGACAAACGTTACGTGAAGGCCATCGAAGACATGCTCGATGATGAAAAAATTAAAGCCATCGTACTCCGTGTCAATTCTGGCGGTGGTAGCGCCCTGGCTTCCGAAAACATCTGGTATGCGCTCACCAAAGCCAAAGAAGCTGGCAAACCTCTGGTGGTTTCAATGGGTGATGTTGCTGCTTCCGGTGGTTACTACATCGCCTGTATGGCCGATTCAATCTACGCCGAGCCCAATACCATTACGGGCTCCATCGGGGTATTCCGTATGGTCCCCAGCATCGAAAAAATGATGGCCAACAAGCTGGGCATCACCATGGACTCGGTAAAAACCGGTCCATTCGCCCTTGGCCTCAATGTGCTGCAAGACATGTCGCCTGAAGAAGCCCGCCGGGCTCAGGCTTCCACCGAAGAAATGTACGCCCTCTTCCTCAAGCGGGTAGCGGATGGCCGCAAAATGAGCACCGAAGCGGTGAACGAGATCGCTCAGGGCCGGGTATGGAGTGGGGTAGATGCCCGCAGAATTGGCCTGGTGGATAAACTGGGCGGCCTGGATCAAGCCATCAAATCTGCGGCTAAACTGGCCAAGGTCAAAGATTACCGTACCGTGAGTTACCCATCCATCAAAGACCCTATCCAGCAATTGGTCGAAGAATTTGTAGGCGAAAGCGGCGATGACGAGGCCAAAATGGGCAAAATGGTGAAGAAGGAATTTCCAGAATTGGCGCCGATGTTTGAGTTCTACAGTCAAGTGAGGAAGTCGCATGGATTTCAATCGAGATTGCAGATAGTGGTGCCGTTTTAATGCTTAGCTGACTCTTGGTGCCTGAGGTTTCTAAGGTGGTGAAAAATTTTGTGCTACAAGTTTTTTAACCACCTTAGAAACCTCAGGCACCAAAGATGCACCTTAGAAAATACAGCTTTGGTCATCAAAATGATTGATATATTTTAGTTGAAAATTTGCGTTTGAGCATTTGAAACTCCCCGAAGAAAGCGTTTCTTTAAGCATCCAAATCCTCAAACCAAATCAACCATGCAGATCACCTACTACGGCCAATCCTGTTTCCTGGTCGAAACTGTGGGCAAAAAACTACTTTTTGACCCCTTCATTTCTCCCAATCCACTGCAGGCCGATCAGGCCGCAGCTATTGTCAATAGCATTCAAGCCGATTACATCCTGATCACCCACGGGCATGGTGATCACGTGGCCGATGCCGAAGCCATTGCCAAACGTTGCGACGCCACCATCGTTTCCAACTACGAAATTGTTTCCTACTATCAGGCGAAAGGCATCAAAGGACATCCCATGAACCTGGGGGGCAGCTGGAATTTTGATTTTGGTAAACTCAAAATCGTCAATGCAGTCCATTCCAGTGTATTGCCCGATGGCACTTACGCCGGGAATCCGGGAGGTTTCGTGATTTCCAATGCCGAAGGAACCTTCTACCACGCCG
Source organism: Haliscomenobacter sp. (assembly GCF_965225875.1). Classification (GTDB taxonomy): domain Bacteria; phylum Bacteroidota; class Bacteroidia; order Chitinophagales; family Saprospiraceae; genus Haliscomenobacter. Next base: position 831,853 of record NZ_CBDDBS010000003.1, read on the forward strand.
GGGATACCGCCCTCACCTGGGACATGAAACTGTTCCCGATGATTTGCCCCAAACTGGATTTTGCCATCCTTCCCATCGGCGACAATTTTACCATGGGTATCGACGATGCCATCCTCGCTTCTGACTTCATTGACTGCAACAAAATCATTGGTTGCCACTACGATACCTTCGGCTACATTAAAATCGATCATGCTTCCGCACAAAAAGCTTTTGCCGCTAAAGGAAAAGAGTTAATTTTGCTGCCGCTTAATGAAAGCACTATTTTGGGTTGAGGAGTTGAGGAGTTGAGAAGTTGAGCATCCAGTCGCTGAATGAAGCCGAAGCGCCAGGGTGCTCAACTTCTCAACTCCTCAACCCCTCAACTTCTCAACTTCATTTTTTATGGGAAAAGTAATCACCATTGCCAATCAAAAAGGTGGAGTGGGTAAAACCACCACCGCCATCAACCTGGCGGCGAGTCTGGCTATTTTAGAAAAAAAGGTCCTGTTGATCGACTCCGATCCGCAGGCCAACGCCTCTTCTGGGGTGGGAATATTGCCAGGCGACGCAGAAGCCTCCCTCTACGATTGTTTGATCAATGGTATGGATCCCATGGACGCCATTTATGAAACCGATACCCCCAATTTGCACCTTCTGCCTTCCGACATCAACCTGGTTGGCGCGGAGATCGAGTTGGTGGGCCGGCCCAATCGGGAGTTTTTTATGAAAAACGTGGTGGAAAAACTCCGCGAATACTACGATTACATCTTCATCGATTGTTTGCCTTCCCTCGGGATGGTGACCGTCAACGCGCTTTGTGCAGGTGATTCGGTTTTGATTCCGGTGCAGTGTGAGTTTTTTGCACTGGAAGGTTTGGCCAAATTACAAGATAGCATCAACCTGGTTAAACGTACCCTGAATCCCAATTTGGCGATTGAAGGAATCGTCTTGACCATGTACGACCCTCGCCTGCGTTTGGCTAATGTGGTGGTCAAAGAAGTTAAAGATATCTTCAAGGATCGGGTTTTTGATACCATCATCCACCGCAACGCCCGGATCGGTGAAGCGCCCAATATGCACATGCCCGTGGTGCTGCTCAATGCAGGTAGCAAAGGGGCCATCAATTACCTGAACCTCGCCCAGGAATTCCTGGTGCGGAATGGTGATTTGAGTGTGAATAAAACGATTAACGAACCCGTAGCGGATTAATGAATTAAGGACATGGCTAAGAAAGTAGTTCGGAATGAACCTGGGAAAAAGGTTACCCGGAATGATCTGGGTGCAGGTTTGCGTGCAGTTTTTAATGCCGATACGTTAAGTGAGGCTATCGCTGAGGATCCGGTAGCAGTGGTGAAGGAATTGTCCAATCATTTTTTGATGATCCCCATTGAAGAAATAGAACGCAACCGGGACCAACCAAGAACTCATTTTTCTGAAAATGAATTGAATGAATTGGCAGAATCAATTAAAGTACATGGGCTGATTCAGCCTATTACCGTTCGGTACCTGGAGCCACACAAGTACCAGATTATTGCTGGGGAACGTCGTTTCAGGGCTTCGAAAATTGCAGGACTTACCAGTGTCCCTGCTTTCATTCGAACGGCTAATGATACCGAGCTATTGGAAATGGCCCTATTGGAAAACATTCAACGACAGGACTTAAATCCAATTGAAGTTGCTACCTCTTACTCTCGTTTGATTGAAGAGTTTAAGTTGACTCAGGAGCAGCTTTCGGAAAGAATGGGCAAAATTGATCGGACGACCATTGCCAACTACATTCGATTGAATAAGTTAGAAGAGCCAATAAAGGATGCTTTGCGACAGGGGATTATTTCCTTCGGTCATGGCCGGGTTTTAGCGGGAGTAGATACTTACGCAACCCGGATGTCGCTGTTTCAGGAAACAATCGATAGTGGATTGTCCGTTAGAGGCTTGGAAGATTTGAGGAAATCGCTGGAAATGCCAAAGGTTAAAAAGCCTTCCGAGAAGCTCCCTGGAGAGTATAAAGATATTGAAGATCGTTTACAACAACAATTTGGCATCAAAAAAATCCAACTCAAAGTGAATGCTGAAGGCAAAGGTCAAATCGTTTTCCCTTTTGCCAATACTAAAGCGTTGAATGATCTTTTGGACCGTCTGGAAGAAAACAATTAACATTTCCACAAGAAGCATTTTGGCCTTTTGCCTACTCTAAGCTACAAACTGACCGTATTATGAAGGCTTTGTTAATTGTGGTTTTGACTGTATTTGCTTGCTCCCTTTTTGCTCAACAAAAGGATACCCTTCCTGCGGCAACCGCTCCGCAGGAAAAAGTGCAAATGATTTTTATGGACAGTGTGAAACTGGCCCGTAAAAATCGCTTACCTGTGCCGAAAAAAGCGCTACTCTATTCTTTGGTTTTACCTGGTTCTGGTCAGGTTTACAATGGGCGTTGGTGGAAGGCACCCATTGCAGTGGGGGCGATTGGAGGGATGGCTTATGTTTTTTACTCCAACAACGACCTGTATCAGCGTTTAAAAACCGCCTTGGAGTTGGAATTGCAAGACAAAACGCACGAGTTTAGCGACAAGAAGCTCGGAGTCAATGGCTTACGTTCGAACCGTGATTTATACGATAAAAATCGCCAGGCATCCCTTGCCGGGATAGTAGCTGTTTATGGTTTAGTGGCCATCGAAGCTTTTGTCGATGCTCACCTGCAAAATTTCGACATCAGTGAGGATTTGAGTTGGCGAATAAAGCCTACCTTTCAGACCGATCCCCGCTCGGGAATGGGTGGCCCCGGGATCGGAATTGTATTTTCTGTAAGATAATTTTAATGTGATAGGGTCTTGTTGTGCTAATTTGCTAATAATGTCTATATTAGCACATCTGAATATTGTCACATTAGTACATGCAATTGATGCAAAAGCGCAAAATCTTCAAAATTGGCATTGCGATGGCTGGTGCCGTTTCCGCTGGTGCCTACACTGCCGGAGTAATTGATTACCTGCTAGAAACCCTTGAGAAATGGGATCGCGCCAAAAAGCTCAACGAAGAAGTAGGAGAGGAGAGCCCGATGTACGACTTTTCGGTGCCCATGCACGATGTGGTCATTGAAGTCATCGGTGGTGCATCGGCTGGGGGGATGACAGCAGCTATTGCGGCTTTGGCCATGTTTGAAGGCATCAAACCCATCAACGAATACAATCCGGAGAAAAAACACAATAAGCTGTACGACTCCTGGGTCAACCTCAATGACGAGCAAGGTTTACCTACCATTGAGCAGATGTTACAAACTGGGGACATCCTGGCCAACAATGAGGTACAATCCCTGCTCAATTCAGACCCCATCGACGCCATTGCCGACAACGCTGGCGTTCTGTCCCAAATCCAGGATTTACCCGAATACGTCTCTGCGAATTTACAAATCATTCTGACCATCACTAGTTTGAGGGGAGTACCTGTGGCTGTTAACTTTTTTGACAACAAAAGGAGAGAGGAATTAAAAGCAAAAGAAGAGCTTTCACGTGATGCATTCGGGAGCAGCGATGCCAAAGACCAACCCGCTCACCGCATGTACGTTCACAAGGGCATTGCCCACTTTATGGTTGCTAATTCTCCAAGTTATGAAGAACTACCCGAACATGTTATCCCTTTTCAACCCACCAGTGAGGCTAACCGAAATATGCTGATGGACTGTGCCAAAGCTACTGGCGCTTTTCCTTTAGGATTAAAATCCAGACCCCTCAGCATTGGTTTACCCTACGCCAAGGCAATGGTTTACCGGATGTTTGGTTTGAAAAACCAATCCCAAATGGAACAGGCCATTGAGATTACGGCGGAAGATAACCCCTTTAACTTTGTGGCCGTCGATGGTGGCACCATCAATAACGAGCCGTTCGGCGAAATCATTGATGCAATAGAAGAAAAATGCAAAAAAGAAGATAGCCCATACGCCATCATCATGATTGATCCGTTTCCAAATTTTGCGGAGGACAAATCTAAAAAATACAAGCAACCCACTTCCTTGTTGGACTTAATTCCGAATATTTTTGGAGCCATCCGCGCCCAAGCGATGGTAAAAGAAAACGATGTGCTAAGAGGATTGGCCGGTGATGTAACCCGGCGCATGGTTTTTCCCAAAAAGAACAATGATCCTTATCCGATTGCTTGTGGTGCACTGGACGGTTTCGGAGGATTTTTTAGTCGGGATTTTCGGGAACATGATTTTCAACTGGGTCGGTACAATTGTCAAAAATTTCTCCGTAAGCACTTTACCATTCCGCTCAATAAATTGGAGAGTGCCAAGGTGTTCAGCGATTGGAAAAGTGATGGCAATGACCCACGACATGAGCGTTTTTTTGTACCCAACGACCTGGGCGGCCCTGGTTTTTACCCCATCATCCCGGATATGGGTATCGCCAATATGGCCAAGAGCGAATACCACGAAGCTTACTTGCCCGAACCCGTTAAGCTGAAAATTCGACCCAGCGAGATTTTTAAATTGGACACCTTACTTGGTTTGCGCTTTAAAACGGTGTTGGACCATATTTTTGCCTTGAATACTCCTCCCGATGACCACTACAATAAGCCGGTTCACCAGGATGTTGACCATTTGATGCGGCAATATTATGGGGAAAAGGAAAAAAAGGCCAATCGACCCTCTTTTTTGAAACGAGTCTTCCTCTGGGCCTGGCGAACTTTCCTGACGCGGATGATTGGCAAGAATATTGCTAAACGGGCGATCAAGATTATTTTGTTGGATTTTAGGGAAAGAGATATGTTGGAAATGTAAAGGTGTTGGATCTTACTTCTGAAATGGTGTATCCTTGACCATTTCGAAAGTCTGAAACTTTCGAAATAGGGTGCCAAAATGGTGCATGAAGTTCAAATCTAAGTATGCCTTTTCAAAAGTTTCAGACTTTTGAAAAGCTCTTTAGCGCAGGATGCTCAAAGAAAAATCACCAATCTATTTCAGAATCTGCCTCCAAATTATGAGCAATTATGAATCCTTCTTTCCCACCATAATATGCTAGGACTTCATCTCGCAACAGAAGGGTAGGCTGGCTAGAAAGCAAACTTAAATAAGAAGAGTGGGGCCATTTTGATGGATGATCTGTGAAATGGTGATGAACTGGGTTATGATGAATGTAATGAATTACTTTTGAATAATATGACTCATCCAATATGGCTTTTCGCTTAAAATTACTCACAAATAAACTGCCAGTACGGCTCTGTTGGAGATTAAAAGCTTGGGTATACGCACTAAAAAAATTGCCAAATTGTTTGCTCAGCAACGTTGTAAGGTATTCATCTTGCAAAAAGGTCCCAGAATAATTGGTGTTTAAGATTTGATGTTTTTTGGTAACAATACGACCTTTTTTAGGCGATTTTATCAGTCGAAAATTCTGCCAAAGAATATCACTAGGCTTTATTCGAACTAAAAAGTGAAAATGATTTGGCATTAAAGCATAAGCGAATGTATCCGCAACGGGTGAAATGAATTCGGCATATTTTTTCAAAAAATAAACGTAGTTGCCTTCACTTTCAAAGATGTTTTCGAATCCATTGGCATGGTTGTAAATATGGTAGGAGTTACCCGGAGAAAGTGGGATTTCATTGTTTACCATTATTGGCTTGTGTTGTTTGTATTTGTGTAAAAATATAAAACTTTGGTTAATACAAACAATAAGTGTTGTGTGTTGAGCCTAAAATCGTGCATACTTGACCTTTTCGAAAGTCTGAAACTTTCGAAAAGGGGGCTTAAGATTGTGTATGAAGCTCAAATCTGAGAGTGCCTTTTCGAAAGTTTCAGACTTTCGAAAAGCTCTTTAGCGCAAGATGTTCAAAGAAAGATTACTAATCTATTTCCGAGTCAATAAGTTTTCAGCCTTTTTTCAAAACGGTGCATGCTTGATCTTTTCGAAAGTCTGAAACTTTCAAAAAGAGGTGCCAAAACAGCGTTTTTAGCACACCAAAACTAAACGTATCCCCTCAAGAATACCTAAAAGGGATACGCTCAATTTTACTTCAAATCCTTCAGCAGCGCTTCAACCGCCGCTTTCAACTGCTCATCGGTACCTTTCGCCGTATAATCCAGCGAATTCTCCACAATGATGTCGGGTACAGCTGGGCCCAATTCCTGATTTTTATCGGTAGCCTTGGTGAACCAGCCCCGGAAAGGCAGGCGAACAAAGGAGCCATCGATCAAACCACGACCTCCGGTAGAAATCACCGAGCCGTTCGTCGTTTGCCCCACCAGTTTCCCGATTCCCAGGGTTTTGTAGGCATGCGAAAAAATCTCGGCATTGGAATAACTGCCTTCATTGCACAAGGCAACCGAAGGTTTCATCCAGGCTGAAAACACTAGGCGTTCACCGGTAGGGTAGTAATCGCGGTATTTTTTCTTGTCTTTTTCCAGGTCTTCACTCGCTCCGCGAGGAATGGTATATGCGTGTTGTTTGTAGTTGAGTACCGTCATCAGGTAATCCGCGGTGGAACCACCACCATTGAAGCGCACATCGATGATCAGGCCATCCTTGCCATAACCAGCCGCTGTAAATTCCCGCTCGGTTTCTTCAAAACTAGGCATGTCCATACCCCGGATGTGGATGTACCCCAGACGGCCTTTAGACCACTCGTCCACCAATTTTTTCCGATTGTCCACCCATTCATCGTATAAGTTGTTGGCCAGGCTGGAGCTTGGACGAATCACCACTTCGCGGCTTTTGCCATCGGCACTCAGTACATTCAGTAGTACCTTTTCGTTGACCAGGCCATTTAGGTTTTCATAAAAATTACTGGTTTCGCTGTAATTGACGCCATTCACCGCAGTGATGATGTCCCCAACATTGAGCTGGCTGCCCACTTTGCTGGCTGGGCTCTCGGGAACAACCCGATTTACCCGCATTCCTTCTTTGACAGGAGTCATTTCAGCGCCCAACATACCTGTAGACTCTTGTTGGGTTTCCGCCCGGTCGGGAGCAGTCAGCGCCATGTGGCTGGCGTTGATTTCCCCGAGCAGGTAGTTGAACATGTCGCGGAAGTCGTTGTTGGTGGAAGCATTGACACAACGCTCACGGTACTTTTGACCCAGTGCATTCCAGTCGTAGCCGTGCATTTGTGGATCATAAAATCCATCGCGAATGGTGCGCCAGGCTTCTTCAAAAATCTGCAAACGCTCGGCAGTATAGTCAATCTTCATTTTGGCAGAGTAGGGAAGGCTTTCAGCGGTTCCCGACTTGGCATCTACTCGGGAAAAACCTCCTTGACGGCCATAATACACGTATTTGCCTTCTTTGTCCATTTGTAAACCGAAGGGGTTACTGCCTCCTCTGGTCACTTCTTTCAAGTCTTTGCCATCCCACTTGACGCTGTACAAATCACGGCCACGGGCGGTACTGCTGACAGCTGTGTAAAAGAAGGTTTGACCATCTTTGGAAATGACCAGGCCGGATTCATCCCCAGGAGAACTGGTGACTTGCACAAGGCGCTCGTGGATATTGTCAAAGTCAATTTGAATGGGTTTGGGCTCAGCCTTGGCATTCGCTCTGCCTGCCCCTGCTCCTGCGGCACCTTCACTTGGAGTGTCTTTTTCTTGCCAATCCTGGCTTACTTTTTCCCAATCTTCTTTTTTCAACCAAACAAACCACACATCAGCGTTGCGGTTATTTCGGGCAGAAAGGAAGCCCAGTTTTGAACCATCCGCACTCCAGAAAGGCTGGGAATCGGTGCGCGGGTGCATGGTGACGTTCACAGGTGGCTTGGAGTTGTCTGCAGCATGAATGAAGACTTCGTTGTTGAAGTACAGGTCACTCATGGAGTAGGCCAGCCATTTGTTGTCAGGGCTCCAGGTCACGCCATTGGCACCAGCCCAGCCATTAACCAATACTTTTTCATTGCTTAGTTTGCCATCACCAGCGATATCCGCTACGATCAAATCACCCCGCCCGCGGCCATAGGCGATTTTTTTGCCGTCGGAAGAAACCACGGGTGAAGATTCATCCTCCTTGGTATTGGTCAGGCGGATCAATTCGTGTTTGAGCGACTTAAAAGGATTAGGCTCGGTGCGGTCAGCTGAACGCAGGAGGAAAAATTCAAAATTTCCATCAGCACGGTCGGAGCAAAATACCAGAGAAGTATCACTTAGCCAGGTCGGGTTCATATCCCGATTGGGGTGTTCGGATACATTGACACTGCGGGTTTTTTCCTTGTCCGCTTCTTTGATAAACACTTCTCCACGAATGGCATATGCGATCAATTTTCCATTGGGCGAAATGGCCAATTCACTGCCGCCTGTGCTCTGGGTTTTCATTTCGCTAGGGTCAAAACGATCGTCGGCGGCAATTTGAACGTTGATTTTGGTGCCATTGCCCTTGCCAGCCTTCATCAGGTACAGGTTCATGTCCTTTTCAAAAACGATGGTAGACCCGTCGGTTGAAATGCTGAAATGACGGATGGCTTCATCTTTAAAAGTAGTCAATTGTTCAGGGCTACCCTGTGCCTGGCCATTTTCATTGATGTTGATCCGATACAAGTTGTAAGTGCCTGTAGTTGAACTCAGGAAGTACAAAGTGCGGTTGTTGCCCCAGTGTGGCAGGATGTCATTGGTGTCAAACAAAGGAAGTTTGTTGTACTTCTTGTTTTTGGTGTCGTAAATCCAGATTTCGCGATTGGCGCTGCCTTTGTAATCCTCGCGGAAAACCGGGTTGATGCTTCCGCGCACCAGGGCAATGAAACGCCCATCGGGAGAGTAGGTAGGGTCATACGCTTCAGCATCCAACAATCGGGACTCGGTGCCACCTGCGGCATTGATGCCATATACTTCGGGATGGCCACCGATTTGGCGAAATTCTCGGGTGGTACTGAATACAATTTGGGTATTCGAAGCCCAGCTCATCACGTTGTCTCCAGATGAATGGAAGGTCAATCGTTTGGGATTGCCGCCCTCAGAAGGCATCACAAACACGTCGTTGTTGCCGTAACGGGCACCCGAAAATGCGATTTTTTTGCCATCGGGGCTGTAAATGGGCGTCCCTTCGTAAGCTTCGTGAATGGTGAGCCGGGTTGCTTTTCCTCCGGTGGATGGCACCGTCCAAATGTCGCCCTGGAAAGAGAATGAAATTTGAGACCCATCGTTGTTGATTGCTGGATGGCGCAGCAAAAGATTGGATTGGCCTGAAAGCGCTACAGAAATGAGCGCCAGGACCAGCAGTGTACCTAGTTTGTGCATGGTTAGGATGTGAGTGTTAACAATCAGTGTCAGGTGAATGGGAAAATTCCCAGCTAAAACTCTGCTAATTTAGGTAAGAGCTTCTGATTGTTGACGTTTTTTACTCGGTTGTATCCATGCAAAAAAGGGTAATTGGGCTATTATTTTTTGGGTTTGAGGTTCAACAACAAAGAAATAATATGCGAATAAGTATTCTCCTGCGCCGCCAAATCCGTAAACGCATAATCAACCTGCAGCGCAGAAATTTTCAACCCAACCCCAATTCCTGGCCTTGGCGAGAGTACACTTTTTCCTGAAAAAGAACTTTCTTTCTGGAACTGGTTCATGCCCAGGCGCAAAAAAACAGTTTGGTTCAAATCCGCCTCAATGCCAATGGCCGGATCAATGCTGAAAGGATTGGAGGAGATCAAGGTATTGCGTTTGCCATCCGTAGAAACAATCAGGTCTATTTCTGGAGTCAATCCAATTTTTTTGAACTGAAAACGCTGGGCGACCCCCATGATCAGTTGCGGTTTGGTCGTTTCCAGGCTATTGATGGGTACTTCATTGTTGGTCAATTCCAAGGTTTGTCGTTCTTCTTCTGTAAAATTAAAAGACCAGGCGTTGAAACTGGTGCTGATGTCCTTGGCCATGGCCCCAAAGCGAAAACGACCCCGGCGGTATTGCAAGCCGCCATCCAGTCCAAAGCCCCAGGAATTGGCAAAAGGTCCAATGCGGCGATGGATGACTTTTATGTTGCCCCCCCAAAACCATTGACCCGTGCGAGGGCGACTTTTTTGGGCGTAAGACAACAATAAGGCATAATCAGCCGCAGAAAATTCGCGCAGGTTGTCAAAGTTGACCGTCCCGTCACTTTCGTAAAGCGTCAAAGTGTTGGGAATTTCATCCACCCCAAAACGAATGAAAGACAAGGCCAATCTGCGTTTGTCGTTACTGGCGGGCAGCATTACCCCGATGTAATCAAATTTACCTACCCCGGCAAACCACTCGGCATGCATGGCCCCTATCTGAAGGCCAGGTGCATCTTCATTGGCCGCCAGCCCGGCAGGGTTCCATACGCCAGCAGTGACATCATTGGTTTGTGCCACCACTGCATTGCCCAGCGCTTGTGCTTTTGCACCTACACCAATGGACAAAAACTCGTTGCTGTACTTTTGGGCGAACAAGTTACCAACCGAAATGGACAGCATTAAAACCAAGATATATACCTTCATACTTCATTGTTTGAGTGAAAAGCATTTTTTCCTCACTCACTATTCGCGGGTTGTTCTTCACTTTTTACAGCTTGTTCTTCACAATTCGCTTCTTGCTTTTCACTGGTCACGATTCGCTTTTCACTTTCAAGATCGGGTTTGAGCTCCAATTGTGGTTTGACCTCAGAGATTTTTTCTACGGTACTGAGCATTCTTTTGTTGATAACGATGCTTGCATTGAGTTCAAATCCGATCAGGATCGACATGACGTTCATTTGAATCCACAGCATCAGTACGATGATGGCTCCGATCGAACCATATAAACGGTTATAGGTGTTGAACATGTCTACGTACATGGAAAAAACGACGGAAGACAGCAGACAAAGAAAAGAAGCCAATGCTGCGCCAGGGGTGAAAAACTTAAAGCGGCGGATCATGGCGGCCCCATTGCGGTAGATGAGTGCAATGGAAACGTAATACAAGGATATGATCACAATCCAGCGAACAATATTGAGCGAAAGTTCTACCAGGGATCCAAGATGCAACCAATCATTGATCATTTTGACAAAAGACTGCCCCAAAATAACCAGTATCACTGAAGCAATCAGCAATGCACTCAATTGAACCGCCAGCACAATGGCCACCCAGCGCATTTTCCAAGAATTCCACTTGGCAAAGTCTTCATAAGTTTTGTCAAAGGAACGCAGAAGGGATAAAATACCATTGGAACCAAAATAGATGGCAGAGATAAAACCGATCGAGAGTAAGCCAATCCGCGGATTGTTGGTGATGTCCTCAATAAAACTGAACAATTGATCCCCCGCGTCGCCCGGCATGATTTTTTGAATTTCCGTTTGCAGGTAATCGTCAAAATTCTCTCCTCCGGGCAAGTAGTGCAAAAAAGTGCTTTTCAACCACGGAATCAGGGTGAACAAAGCGATGATGGAGGGAAACAAAGACAAAAAGAAGCTATAGGCAATGGAATTGGCCCGGGTAAACAAGTCAAAGCGCTGGATTTCCAATATGAAAAATTTCGCCACGTTGTAAATGGAAACGCCAAAAAAGCCCGGAAAAGAGCGGTTTTGCGCCCAGCGAACCAACTTGATCCAGAGGGGATGCCCCCAGAACCATTTTTCCCACTGCTTGAAATCTGGTAATCTTACTTTCACGGCTCAAAAAAGGGTCGAAGTTTTTCAATTAAATAGACCGGTGCATCAATGGTTTTGTTGCTTTTTTTGTCCACAAAACAAAGTTTAACACTGCCACCGTTGACCAGCTTATTCCTCTCGTTGTAAATTTCAACGTGAAAGGTAATGAATTGATCTGGAATTCGCCGCAATGCCGTTCGAATTGTCAGTAATTCATCGTAAAAAGCCGGTCGGACGTAGCGCATTTGCAGGGACAAAACGGGCATCATTACACCCAATTCTTCTTCCATTGCTTTGTAAGTCAAACCCAGCGAGCGCAACATTTCTACCCGACCAATCTCGTAATACTGGGCATAATTACCGTAGTAGAGATATCCCATTTGGTCGGTCTCTCCGTAACGAACGCGCTTTTGAAAATCGTGTGTGTACATAAATTGGGTTGAGGAGTTGAGGAGTTGAGGAGTTGAGAGGCTACCGCAGGGACTTAGACAATGGCATTGTCAAAAACGCTGCGGTAGCCTCTCAACTCCTCAACTTCTCAACACTTAAACTTTATTTGGCCCTTTCCATCGGACAAGTCATACAATGCGAACCACCCCTTGCTCTTGACAATTCATTGGAGGGCAGGGTTATAATGGTGTTTTCTACCGTCTCGGGGTCCAGCTTACCAGCCCGATACGCTGCTAAAAAGTCGCGGGCATGTAGAATTTTGTAACCCGCTTTTTGGAAAGCTTGTTCGGTCACCGGATTGCGGTCATAAGTGAGGGCTACCCCGGGTTTGAGGGCCACGAGATTGCAGCCATCCGTCCATTGTTCGCGTTCCTGGTAGGGAGAAATTCCATTGCCACTGTAGATGAATTTCATTTCTGGGTCTATTTCGGAGCGAATAAAATTGTGCACGGAGGGGTAGTATTCATTACTCCCATTGGCGCGGTACAACTCAACGGTAGAACTTATGCCATCTACCACCAGGGGCTTGTAAGCTACAATATGGTGGTGGTTGATTTGGGTAAAAACGGTATCAATGTGCATGTAGGAACGGTCGTTGGGGATGTTCACCAGTGCGACATTGTTGATTACCCCTTTTTCAAACAGCACCTTGGTCAGGGACATGATTCCGTGACGCGTGGTGCGTTCACTACAACCAATCAGGAGGTAATCAGGGCTTAAAATCATCATATCTCCACCTTCGATTGAGACATATTCCCCTTTTCGTGAAGGTGGAAATTTATCAATGTTGTTGAGATTGATCAGTTTGTCCTCCTCGTACCGGGTTTTAAACAAAGGATGGCTACCAAAAATAAAGCGAGTGAGGTGATTTTCCCGGTGGCGGGCCTCCTTGGCGGCCTTGGTAATGATTACATGATCGTTAACGGCCACGGCAATGTCGCGGGTAAAAATAAAATTAGGGATGGGGTCAAAAAGAATGTAGTCTTCCGGGGCATAATACCCAGTAATCAGGACCTTGGTCAGTTCCGTTGGGGCTAGGCTTTGCAAAAAGCTCAGTGCAGAACGAGGCAATTCTTCATAATCGGCAATTTCAGCCAATAGTCTTTGTCCACTTTCCGCATCGGCGATCAGGGATTCCAGCAGCAGTTGTTCGGTTTCATGGACCCGGTCATTACCTACGAATGCACGCAGCACTCCCGTAAATACATCGTGCTCTTCCTGCATTTGAGGCAAAAAAACGATGTCGTCGAATAATAGTTCCTCAGAGCGTTTTGGGGAGACTCGGGCGATACCTTCATCGGGGCGATGCACAATTACACGTTGCAATCGGCCAATTTCATTGTTCACTTGCATAGAGAATCAGTGGTTATGGGCTTTTTTAAACAGGAATTGAACTAGTCCTGCATTAATTTTTGTTGTAAATGTAATTCTTGTTTATTTTGTATGACGCAAAAAATTACTTCCCGATTTTTTTTGAGGATTTTGAATAGAAAGCTCACTTGAAATGAAGCGTTCGACTTCCTATTCAAAATCCAAACCAGGAAGTTAATTTTTCTGCGTTATTTTGTAGACAATAATTTTAATTTGGTCGTATACTAGCAACCATCTCAACTTACAAGTCGTATTATGTCAAATGGATTTTTAAAAGACTTTAAAGCGCTCTTCATCGTTCCCGAAGAAGAGCCCCGAAAGCCAGAGCAGAAAGCTAGCTCTGCTAGTACTACTCCCAGTCAGGAAAGTAAAACACCAACAAGTCTGCCAAAAGAGACAGGCTCGGATGCCCCTTCTCCGGGGAAAGTGAATGATAAGTTTCTGAATGTACTTTTTTCAGCCATTGAAAAAAACAATCAGGAAGGTTTCGACTACCTGGAGTTTCGAAATTCTCTACAATCTTTGAGAGAGATGAGTATGGACGAAGCCACCCGTTTTAAATCGGCAATGGCAATGGCCAAATCCATGGGAGCTTCTATGGCTGCGATTGTTACTTCTGCTCAGCAATACTTGCAAGTGCTCAAATCGGAGCAAGGTAAGTTTGATGAAGCCATGAAAAACCAACGTGCCCAACAAATTGGCAATAAGGAGCAACAAATGGAAGAGCTGTCCAACTCGGTGAAAGCCAAAGAGGAGGAGATAAAAAAAATGCAGCAGGAAATTGAACAAACCAAGCAGAAATATGTAGAACTTTCGCAGCAAATTAAAGATGCGACCCGACATATTGAATCCACCAAAAATGATTTTGTAGCTTCCTACGAATCGTTGGTTGGACAAATTCAGGGTGACCTGAATAAAATTCAAGAATACATGAAATAGTTTGACGGGTGAAATTTACCCCACGTGGGTGAAATTTTTTCCCATCATACACAAACCTTATTTTTTATGTCTGAGCAATTGAAGCCTAAATCATTCTGGAGCAGACCAGAAGGTAAAACCGGCGCAATTTTTTTAATCGGGATTGCCGTATTGGCGGCGATGGGGGTAATGTCAATTTTACCATTCATAGGCGCTATTCTGAGCAATACTATCAACTTGGCTGTTGCGGTTACTGTTTTGGTGGCTTTGTTGTACATGGTTTTGGACAATCGGACTCGTACGCTGGTCTGGTACATGTACAAAAGTGTGATGCGCTGGATCACCGGCCTTTTTGTACAAATTGACCCTATTGCGATTCTGAAGGGATATGTTGATCATTTGCGGAAAAACTTGCATGACATGGAGCGCCAAATCAATCGTTTGCGCGGCCAAATGCACAAATTGCGTGAAATCATCAGAAACAACCAAAAAGAAATCAAAAGCAACCTGCAATTGGCTAGTGAAGCCAAAGATAAAAAGGATGATGCCTCAATGATTTTAAAAACGCGTAAGGCAGGTCGTTTGCAGGAGTCCAATGTACGCCTAGAAGAGCTGGATCGCAAAATGGAGGTCATGTACCGGGTTTTGACCAAAATGCGAGAAAACTCTTATATCCTGGCTGAAGATATTCAGGACCAGGTGATGGTTAAGGAACAGGAACAGAAGGCAATTCACGCCAGCAATAACGCCATGAAATCGGCCATGAGCATCATCAGCGGTGATCCTGACAAACGCGCCATGTTCGACGCGGCGATGGACGCTATCACCGAAGATGTGGCCAACAAAGTAGGTGAAATGGAAAACTTCATGCAGATGTCTTCCAAGTTCATGGAATCGATCGACCTACAAAATGGGGTGTTTGAAGAGGAGGGCTTAAAAATGCTGGAGAAATGGGAGCAGGATGGAGTTTCATTGCTGCTGGGGGAAGAGAAGAAAAACATTCTTACCCTCGCCAACGATGACAACCAGGTACTGGACCTGAACAAACCAATGAAAGAGCCCATTCGGGAAATGGGACATAAAAACCAGTACGATAGTTTTTTTGAAGCAGAATAAACAAGTGATAAATGATAATTGATGAGTGATGAATCCTTAGTAGATTGGGGACACAATTCATCACTCATCAATTATCATTCATCACTTTTCAGTAGTAGCTGCCGCTCCCTCCGATACCGGGTTTTTATCCTTAATGAAAAAGCGACGATCCAAAACGGATTGTAAACGATAAGAAATAGTAACTCCTCCTACTGAATACCAATCGTTGTAATTCGGATTAGCTGACATGCTGATTCCATCCAGGTAATCATTAAAAACAGGGTTTAAGCCCAACTCACCACCAATCGTCCAGCGTTCATTCAAATCAATCTTAACGCCACCACCAAATGGAATGGTGAACACAACCGAGCGTTGATTTTGTTTGTCTTCAGCAATTAATGCATCATAACGAGTGCCAAGGTTTGGATTAAAAAAGGTGTTGGTTTTAATGAGACTCAGACCCGCTCCAGCGTACAGATAGAGGCTGAATTTCTTTTGAAACCCATCGGCCACGCTCCAACGCTTGTGATTCATGAAGTCAAACTCTGTACGTGCCGCCAGCTCTGTCAGTGAGGTGGTAAAACTAAAACCTCGCCCAATGCGATCCGTTCCCTCCCAATCGAGGTCATTGCCTTTGAGCTTTCCCTGGTTTAAGCTAAAGCGCCAACTCAGGTTGTTGCTTGAATACAATCGATAGAAAGCTCCGAGATTAAAGCAGGACGCACCAAGGTCATAATCCCCATTTTTGACAATGTCGCCAGCGTAGTTGCTCGCTCCTACCAAAATTCCAACTTCAGCTGGAAATTTGTAGGGATTGGCCAACGTAGTTTGGGCGCAAAGTGGAATACTGGCTGCAAGTAGCAGCACAAATAGGCTAGAAAGGTAATACTGTTTCATGAGTATAATTTGTTAGGTACAAAAAGCAAGATGTAGAAGTGATAATGATTCGTGCTTCGGAGAGAAAATTGCTGAATGGAGAAGTAAAAATGTGCAATTAATAGAAAGTGATAATTTCAGGTGCATTGTATTCTGCCGCTAAATTACAATTTTTTGCCATAAATGCAATACTAATTTATTTATTTTTTTCGTTTAGGGTGGCATGAAAAAATGGAATCTGATCATTAGCACTTTATTACTGTGTGCAAATTTCGCCCTGGGCCAATCGTATAATACGGCCCTAGGACTGAGAATGGGAACCGAATGGGGACTCACCATGCGGCAGCGTTTTTATAAGAACTATGCAGCAGAAATGTTGCTTCAATCAAGTCTGCAACGGGAGGAAACCCAGTTGACTGTTCTGGGACTTGTCCATAAACCAATATTGACGCGTCGCCTGAATTTTTACTATGGCGCCGGTTTTCATAAAGGTTGGGCGGATCAGTTGGAAGTGTCCTACGAAGACCCCTGGGGCATCGACTTCATTGCTGGTTTGGAATTGACCATCGGCCGTGTCAATTTGAGCTACGACTACAAACCTGCGATCAATCTGTCTGGTGGGGCCAAAACCTTCGACAGCCAAACGGGTATCAGCGTCCGCTACGTCATTTGGAAAAGAGATAAGTATCCTTGGGAACAAAATTCCAAGAAAAAGCGTAATAAAGGTAAAGGAGGCTTATTCGGAATCTTTAAGTAAATTTTTTTTTGAACAAACTTGACAATTTCCGAAGCAGTATATTATCTTTGCGTTGCTTTAGAAATAAGGCACAACATGGTGATTGTAGCTCAGCTGGTTAGAGCACCAGATTGTGGTTCTGGGGGTCGCCGGTTCGAACCCGGTCATTCACCCATCATAAGAGTCAATGGTTTTTTAAGCCATTGGCTCTTTTTTTTTTGTGCAAAATTGGTTCAATGGCGAATTATTCGAGTGACGAATGACGAGTATGGCGCATGGCCCTTGAATTTTGAAGAGCGCTCCCAATTCGTCATTCGTCACTCGAATAATTCGTCATTTTATTTTAAACTACCAAACTAAGCAGCATAACCCCAATCAATCCAGTCACACCCACAATTCCTTCCATAATGGTCCAGGTACGGAAAGTTTGACCTACCGTCAGCCCCATGTATTCTTTGAACATCCAGAATCCGGTATCATTAACGTGTGAAAGCATCAAACTACCTGCACCAATGGCCAAAACCATAAGTTCAGGAGAAACATCAGATCCTGCCATCATTGGTTGAATGATCCCTGCCGCCATCAAACCAGCCACCGTTGCAGATCCCAGAGATACCCGGATAATTGTAGCGATGAGCCAGCCCAGAAACAAGGGTGAAAGGGCAATTCCACCCATGAGGTCGGTCAATTGATCGCCAATACCTGACTCGATCAAAACCTGTTTGAATGCCCCACCGCCACTAACGATCAATAAGATGGTCGCCACACTCTCAATGGCCGTGGAGGTTTTTTGCATGATTCCTGCAAAATTCTTTTGCTGGCCAAGGATTGGAATAGCCAGAAAAACTCCCAGAATCATCGCTGTACTAGGGTCGCCGATAAAGCCTAAAATCTGCCGAATTGGATTTTCCTTTTCCAACACCAGGTCGCTGATCGTAGCTATGGCCATTAACACCACGGGAATCAGGGCAGCAATCAAACTTGGCCAGAATCCAGGCAGGTTTGCATCACTATTTTCACTTTCGGGAAACAGTTTGTCAGAAGGTTTGATGTCCATTCCCCGCAGCAAGCGAGGAAATAAAATGCCTGAGAAAAAGATAGCTGGAATAGCTACGATGGTACCGTAAATGATAACTAAGCCCACGTTTGCACCAAATAGGGCTGCAATACCCGACGGTGCAGGGTGAGGAGGCAGAAAACCATGGGTAACCGATAACGCTGCCGAGACAGGAACTACCACCTGGATCAAAGAAATACCTGTGCGGCGGGCAATACTGAACACCAATGGCAACAATAGGATAAATCCGGCATTGTAAAACATCACGATGCCAATTACAAATGCACTTAGCGCCATCGACAAACCTAAATATTTCATCCCGAAGGTGTCGATCAAACCCTGGCTAATTCGTTTGACTGCGCCAGTTTCAGATAAAATGATGGCCAGCAATGCACCAAAAGCAATGATCAGGGTAAGCGACCCGAGAGTGTCGCCCATACCCTTCTGAACGGCTTTAATTACAGTTACAGGGGCCATTTGGGCACCTAAACCCGCCAAAATGGACACCAAAATAAGGGCGATAAACGCGTTGAATTTAAATAAAGTGATGAGCAAAATCAGCAGCACTACGGCTGAAATCAGTACGATCAGGAGCATGATGCGATGGGTTTTTGATGTAGGAAAGAGGCAAAATAGGCATTTATTTTAAAAAACAGGAAAGTTTACAAATGAAAATAAGCCTGGCAAATGCATTGCCAGGCTTATTTTTAAGAACCAGTTTGGAAAGTTTGTTTAGGAAAAAATCCTTAGACTGGTTCCATTCAGCGCAGTGTTGTACTGGGTTAATGCTCGGGATGCTGGGCCACCTGTCACCGACCCGGATTCAGCAAACGTGGCACCGTGGTTGGGGCAATAAAAACGTTTGTTGTTGGCTTGATACTGCACGGTCGTTTGTTCGTGGGTACATGCAGCTGAAACCGCGATGTATGCACCGGCTGTGGTTCGGCCAATGATTACCCCATTTTTTACCAGCGATCCTCCGTTACTATTGAGTGCAGAGTTGGCACTATCGGACAAATCCAGGGTGAAATCAACATTGGAAGGGGCAATGCCCGATTCTTTGGAACAGGCCCCCAGGCAACTGGCTACTACCAGGCTGCCAACGGAAAACCCGAGTAAGTTCATGAATTCTTTACGGTCCATAATTGAATTTGGGTTAAATAATAATGGAAAATGGTCAGTAAGGAATAGGTGGTGTCGTAATTAACGAACGGATAGAAAATTGGTTTATACTTTAAAAGCAAAAAAAGGAAGGTTTGTACTCAGCAAGACTGAATAAAATTTCCAAGCAAAGCAACGGGAGGAAATTAAGAGATAAACATGGCCATTTGCTGCTGAATCTCTATGGCCGCGGCTCTAGCCTTGTCAGCAAAATCTAGCCCACTTCCCGCATAGATGATACCACGAGAGGCGTTGACCAATAAACCAATATCTTCGTTTAGACCAAATTTACACAAAGCTTCGAGGTCACCGCCCTGGGCACCTACTCCGGGTACTAGTAAAAAATGATCGGGCGCAATGCGGCGAATGTCAGCAAATTTGCCGGGATGAGTAGCGCCGACAACAAACATGAGGTTTTCGGGGGTACCCCAGTTCATGGCTTTGCGCATCACTTTTTCATAAAGTGGCATGCTTTGATCCTGTAAGCCAAGTTGAAAATCAGAACTGCCTTCATTGGATGTTAAGGCCAATAAAATGACCCACTTATTGGGGAAACCTAAGAAAGGTTGTACGGAATCTGCACCCATGTAAGGAGCAACCGTTACAGAATCAAAGGTATAAGTTTCGAAAAACGTTTGGGCATACAGCCGGGAAGTATTGCCAATATCGCCACGTTTGGCATCGGCAATGGTGAAGTGCTCTTCACCAATATATGCTATCGTTTTTTGTAGGGACTGCCAGCCTTGAGGTCCATGGGCTTCATAAAAAGCCAAATTGGGTTTGTAGGCTACACAGAGATCCCGGGTAGCATCGATGATTGCTTTGTTGAATTCAAAGATCGGATCTTCAGTTTCCAACAAATGTGCTGGAATTTTGCTCCATTCCGTGTCCAATCCTACACACAAAAATGACTTCTTGAGGCGGATTTGGGCAATTAATGCTGCTCTGTTCATGCGGTCAAAACTTACAATACGATGCCATTCACTGCTTCTACACCAGTGATTTCGGGTACTTTTACTCTAATGGCTTGTTCAATGCCGGCACGCATGGTCATGATTGACATGTTGCAGTTTTGGCAGTTGCCCAACCACTTGATTTTGACAATTTTATCGTCGGTAACGTCCACGACTTCCACGTTGCCACCATCTACAGCGAGGTGGGGGCGCACGTCGTTGAGCGCGGAATCGATACGGGCGATTAATTCGGTTTTTTCCATGTTGTTGTTTATGCGTTGCCGCCAAATCCCACGAATAAATTCGTGGGCTGGTTTCTATCTTGTGCCTCCCACGGCTAAAGCCATGGGTTGGCTGGTTATATTCAAATTTTGCAGGATTGCTACCTGCTTTTCACTTTTAGCTCATCTTCACCACCTGCGTTGGCTCCATCGTTTCGTTGCGAATGGCTACTTGCCGGGCAACGTTTTTAGCCAGATTCAAAAATGCTTCGCGTGAAACGGGGTCTTCGTCATCCAAAATGATGGGACGTCCACCGTCGCCTGCTTCCCGTATACCTTGTACCAGAGGGATTTGTCCCAGAAGCACTGTATTGTTAATGACTGCCAGTTTTTTACCACCACCCTGACCAAAAATCAAGTACTTGTGGTCTGGCAATTCCTTGGGGGTAAACCAGGACATGTTTTCCACTACCCCCAAAATAGGTACAGCTACTCCCGGTAGTTGGAACATGTTGGCTGCCTTTACTGCATCAATGATGGCAACTTCTTGCGGAGTTGTTACAATGACCGAACCAGTAACCGGTACCGTTTGCACCAGCGTCAATTGTACATCACCCGTCCCGGGAGGGAGGTCAACCACCAGGTAATCCAACTCCGGCCAGAGGCAATCGTTGAAGAACTGTTTGATAATGCCCGCCAAACGTGGCCCACGTAGCACCACTGCTTGTTCGGGTTCAATGATAAACCCGATCGACATCAGGGCAATCCCGTAAGCTTCCAGCGGAACCATCTTGGGTTGACCGTAAACGTCGCGGACCTTAGGCCGCTGGCCTTGCAAGCCAAACATGGTGGGCACCGAAGGGCCGTAGATGTCGGCATCTACTAAACCTACTTTTGCACCTAGCATCTTTAAACCCAGGGCCAAATTGGCTGCAACCGTTGACTTTCCAACCCCACCTTTGCCAGAAGCAACCGCAATGACATTGCGCACCTGAGGTAAAGAGCTAGTAGGTTGTTTTGTCTCGGTGGCCCTCGACATCATGTGAACATGTACATTGGCCTGAGGGTATATTTCGGCTATCGCAGCTTGACAGGCAAAATTGAGCTCTGATTTGTGTTGGGCATTGATTGAAGCCAATTCAATGGTAAAACTGATGGAATCACCTTCGATCGCCAAATCACGAACCATATTGGCTGTAATCAAATCCTGACCGGTGACGGGATCATTTACTTTGGCCAAGGCCCTGACAACAGTAGAAGTATCTATCGACATTTTTTGAAAATCATTAACGGGACTTGTGGCGATGGGTGCGCTTGAGGTCAAAAATCAGGGATTTTTTTCTTGATTGAGGCTTATTTTTGAGTGCGTAGCAGCGCTACGGAGGAAAAAATAAACGAAAAGCAAGGAAAAAAGACCGTTTTTGAACCAAGTAGTCACCCATCGTCACAAGTCCGTGTGCAAAAGTAAAACAATTCACGGCAAAAAAGAGTTTTTCAAATACTCTTTCCCACTTGCGCTTTGCACATTACCTTTGCACACCATGAGAGTTCACCGCGACCTTAACGCACTGCCAGATTTTAGCAACGCCGTAATTACCATTGGTTCTTTTGATGGCGTGCACCAGGGGCACCAAAGCATTATTGAGCAAGTAAAGCAAATTGCCTCACAACAAAAGGGAGAAAGTGTTGTCATCACTTTTCATCCCCATCCCCGTTCTATTGTATTTCCAAAAGACACTTCACTGCGTCTGATTACTACTACTGAGGAAAAGATCCATTTGTTCGAACGTTACCAGGTGGACCATTTGGTAGTAGTTCCCTTTACAGTGGAGTTCTCCCAAATGAGTGCGGATGAATACATTGAGAAGTTTTTGGTGGAAAAATTCCATCCGAAATGTATTGTCATTGGGTACGATCACCGCTTTGGCCTGAGCCGACAAGGAGACATCAACTACTTGCGCTGGCACAGCCAACGCTTTGGTTACGAAGTGATTGAAATCGAACCACATCAGGTCGACGACATGACGGTCAGTTCTACCAAAATTCGCAATGCCCTGGAAAATTGCGCTGTAAAAACAGCGGCTCAGCTGATGGGGCACTATTTTCCACTATTGGGGACGGTGGTGAAGGGGCAACAAATTGGGCGGACCATTGGCTTTCCCACTGCCAATATTGAAATCAACGACCGCTTCAAGTTGATTCCTCCTGACGGCATTTATGCGGTGAAATTGTGGCTCAACGGCCATGATTATCGGGGAATGTTGTACATTGGAACTCGCCCAACTTTGCCGCAATACCACAACCGAACCATTGAAGTCAACATTTTTGATTTTGACCAGGACATTTACGAGCAACAAGTCACCCTTGAACTGGTTGATTTTGTCCGCCACGATCAAAAATTTGATCAATTGGTCGATCTGGCCAAACAGTTGGATAAAGATCGGATTGCCGTAGAAAAGGTGCTCTTAGCAGCCAGTGATGATGATTTTTTACCGCTGGATCATTTTCCCAAGGTGGCAGTGGTCATTTTGAATTACAATGGGCGGGATTATTTGGAACGTTTTTTGCCCATTTTGCTTAAAAGTACCTACCCCAATCTGGAACTGATCATTGCAGACAATGCTTCAACGGACGATTCTATCGAGTTTTTGGAGGAACATTATCCACAATTGCGCTTGATTGAGCTGCCCGCAAACTATGGTTATGCCGGTGGTTACAATGAAGCGCTGCGCCAGGTGAGCGGGGTTGATTATTATGTGTTGCTCAACTCGGACATTGAAGTTGCTCCAAACTGGGTTGAACCCATTATCCAAATCATGGAAAAAGACCAGAATATTGGCGCTGCCCAGCCCAAAATTTTGTCTTTTGACCAAAGAGATACCTTTGAATATGCTGGAGCTGCGGGCGGCTGGCTGGATACCCTGGGCTACCCTTTTTGTCGAGGCCGGATTTTTGCTCATACCGAAAAAGACCTGGGCCAATACAATAGCACCCAGGAGATTTTTTGGGCGACTGGAGCTGCCATGTTCATTCGGGCAGAGTTATTTCACAAAATCGGCGGGTTCGATGCGGATTATTTTGCCCATGCCGAAGAAATTGACCTCTGTTGGAGGCTGAAAAGGGCAGGATACAAAATTGTGGTTCGCCCGCAATCGGTGGTTTACCACGTGGGAGGTGGAACTCTTTCGTACAACACCCCCCGCAAAACCTACCTCAATTTTCGCAACACCCTTTTTACGATTTACAAAAATGAAACTTTTGGTAAGTTGCTCTGGCTCTTGCCTTTGCGCCTGATTTTGGATGGCTTGGCAGCAGTTTTGTTTTTATCGCAGGGCCGCCTGGACCACATTGGAGCCATTGTTCAGGCACATTGGAGTTTTTTTCCACAATTAAAAGCATTGCGCCAAAAACGCCAGGAGGCAGCCCAAAGGGTTGCTGCTTGTCGCATTCAGGCCGAAAACACGCAAGGGCGTTATAGTCGATCCATTGCTATGGACTATTATGGTCGCCGCAAACGGCATTTTAAAGAATTATGAAAGCAAATCCGCTGAAGATTATTTTTGTTGACGAGCACATCATTGTATGCGAAAAACCCTCGGGGATGTTGAGCATTCCTGATCGTTTTGATTTGACCAAGCCCAATGTGTACCACGAATTGGAGACTGAATTCGGACAAGTGTGGATTGTTCACCGCATCGACCGGGAAACGAGCGGCATTTTGGTTTTTGCCCGCAATGAAGAGGCCCACCGGGCACTCAACCAGCAGTTTTTGGATCGCACCGTCGAAAAAATATACCTGGCCCTGGTAGAAGGTCGCCCGATGCCGCCGACCGGGGAGATCAACAAAGCGATTGCCCCACACCCCAGCATTCTCGGCAAAATGATTGCGAGTGGAAAGGGAAAGTCGGCATTGACCTACTACAAGGTGGTGGATACTTACAAAGCTTTTTCAGTGGTGGAAGCGGACATCAAAACGGGGCGCACCCACCAAATTCGGGTCCACTTTGCCACCATTGGCCACCCGCTGGCCGTTGATCCCATGTACGGAAAGCGGGGTGAATTTTTTCTTTCTGAGATCAAAACGCGCAAATTCAACTTGAAGAAAAGCCAGGAGGAGGAGCGTCCGCTGGTTAGTCGACTGACTTTGCACGCGCATAAACTCACCCTGGATCACCCGGCTACGGGCGAAAGAATGGTGTTCACTTGTGAATTGCCGAAGGATTTTCGGGCGCTGTTGAGCCAGTTGGATAAATGGGGGCGGTAAAAAAATGGACTATGCAGGGCAATGATAAATCTACTTTATTGAAAACCAGCCTCGGCCTCACCCTCCTCGCTGGCTTATTCTTCCTGCCATTTTTAGGAGGCGTTCACCTCTTTGACTGGGATGAAATCAACTTTGCCGAGATAAGTCGGGAAATGCTGATTTCCAAAAATTACCTGCGGCCATTGATCAATTACCTGCCGTTTTGGGAAAAACCGCCGCTGTTCATTTGGATGCAGGCACTGGCCATGCAAGTTTTTGGGGTAGGGGAGTACGCGGCCCGGTTTCCCAATGCGATTTGTGGGACTTTGACCCTGGTGATGATCTATCGCATTGGAGCAAAGCTCCATCATCACCGGATGGGTTTGCTCTGGGCCTTGAGTTATTTCGGTTCCGTTTTGCCCTTCTTGTATTTCAAGTCGGGTATTATTGACCCCTGGTTCAACTTGTTCATCTTCCTGGGCTTGTACAACCTGATTTTGTTTTATTGGAAAAAAGAAAAACAAGTGATCGAGTTGCCCAGGAACAAATGGAGTTACCTCATCCTTGGTGGCTTGCTTCTGGGTATGGCCATTTTGACCAAAGGCCCGGCTGCTTACCTTATTACTGGCTTGACGCTGGGGGTATATTGGGTCTACAAACGTTTCCGTTTTTACATCAATGTGCCCCAATTTGTGCTTTTTACCATTGCTGCTTTTTTGATCACCGGCCTCTGGTTTGGCATCGAAACGATCAAAAACGGGCCCTGGTTCATTACCGAATTCACCCGTTACCAATACCGCTTGTTTAGTACACCGGATGCAGGGCACGGTGGATTTCCGGGATATCACTTCGTGGTTTTGCTGGTAGGCTGTTTCCCCGCTTCCATTTTTGCCATTCGGGCTTTTTTCAAGTTGCCCGAGGCAGAGGGGGAAGTGCAGGTGGATTTCCGCCGCTGGATGAAATTTTTGTTTTGGGTAGTGCTCATCCTGTTCACCATCGTCAAATCCAAAATTGTCCATTACTCTTCGCTGGCTTATTTTCCATTGACTTACCTCGCAGCGCTGAGTGTGGAGAACATCATTGCAGGAAAAATCCCCTTCAATCGTGGGCTTAAAATTGGCTTGTGGAGTATTGCTGGCTTGTACATCCTCGTCATAGTGGCCTTGCCCTGGTTGGGCCAACGCCCGGAACTGTTACAAACCTTCATGGACAAAGACCCCTTTGCCTATGCCAATATGGAAGCGCAGGTGCGATGGACGGGCTGGGAGTTTTGGCCGGGTTTGTTTTTGCTGCTCGCCCTGATTACTTTTTTCATTTTATTCCGCCGAAAAGGAGCGCAAGTGGCTTTCTCTACGCTGTTTCTTTGCACTGGCTGCTTTGTCTTTTTTACCCTGATCACTTTTATTAAAAGAGTAGAGGGTTACTCGCAACGGGCGGCCATCGAGTTTTATGAAAGCAAAATTGGGGAGGATTGTTACGTTTGGACCTATGGCTACAAGTCTTATGCTCACCTGTTTTATACCCGCAAACAACCCGTTCAAAACCCCAAGAGTTATGAACAGGATTGGTTGTTGCAGGGCGAGGTAGATAAACCGACCTATATCGTTTGTAAAATCAACAAGGTGGAAGAGCTTCAGGCTTTGGGGACTTTGAAGGAAGTGGGACGGAAGAATGGGTTTGTGTTTTTTGAACGTAAAAAATAGTCATTTTTTCACCATCCCTTCCAGCACAAACCCACAAACACCCATCCCCGCCTTTTCCAAACAAGCCCTCGAAGCCTTATTTCCCAAATTACAGCGCGCTGCAGGCACCCTACCTGCCAGATAGCAAGCTTTTTTCACTTCCTGCAATAGATAACTGCCGTAACCTTTGCCGCGGTGTTCAAGCTGAACTTCCATGTACAAATCGGCAAAAGGGCGATTGTAGTGCAGCAAAAAACCACCCGTAGCCACCACTTTATTGTTGCGTACCAGCACATAATCACCAGGTGGCTCAGATTGGTGTTCGAAAACCTTATCATCGTCATTGTAGGGGCGAAAGGTGACATCGGGTATTTTTAAATCGGTGACTTGTTGGTCCTCGAATAAAATGACTTCAGTCCGAATTTGCTCAGCGAATTCATACAACAGGGGGGTGATAAACCCATCATTGCTTTGGCATTCGATGTAGGAAGTTTGAGTGAGTAGAATCAATTGTTGAAATGCTAAACTGGCTAATTTGCGCTGTGCAGGCAACAGAAAAAACTCAAAAATACAATCCCGATCAGCTAGTTCATTTTTACCTTTGATAGCAGAATAACCAATGGGAATCCCATCCAGAATGAACAAATAGAGCGTTGACCAACCGCGCTCGTGGCAGGCGTTGTAGCGGATTTGACGGTTCATGGCTTGCAGGTACAAGTCGCGGAAAGGCAGGATTTTGGATAATTCGGTTTGATGGATCTGAAGGTTCATTTTCAGGATTTTTACGCTTGTCAATATAGCACAAATCGGGTACCTTTATAGCCGAATTTAGACAAGCATATGATCCAATTCAAGCAGCACAGGCCATTTTTTGCCACATCGTCCAGCTCCTGGATGTTGTTGCTGCTTAGTTTGTATTTTTCCTGGATCTGTCCGGCAGAGTTCGCTGTCCGCCCTTGCGGCTATGATACAGTATTGGTAGAACAAAAGCCAAACGAAGAATTTTGCCGTTTTTATCAATGCAGTTTTGCAGCTGGCAAAAGCGGCAAAGTCAAAGCTTATCTTCCAATTTTTTCTTTTCACCAAAGCCTTGATTGTTATCAGGTTTTGGTCAAAACGAACTGGAGTCAACGCCGTCAACTGCAAAATTTGTTACCCGTTCCTTCCTCTTTCAGCCATTTTCAAACGCATCTTCCTCGCAGCGCTGCATCCTGTTGATGCACTTTTTAATTGCTGCAAAAGCACTGATCTCAAGTGCATTTTTCAATCGATTATTCTGATTTATGCAAAAGAAATGGCTCAAAGCCCTACGCTTATTGGGTTTGGCTCTGTTGATTGTATTGGCCGTATTGGGCGTTGGGCTCAGTGGTGCGGCGGTGGCTTTCCAAACCCGGAAACGCGCGGAAGACCCCGAAATTAAAATCGAATTGGTAGAACCCAAAAGAGATGAAAAAGAAGGGGCAAAACAGTTGGAAGTCAAAAAGCCCTAGGCTATAATATTCAAAAAAATCTACTTGTTTTCGGCAATAACTTTAATTTCGTGTGATTCTCGATTCATCGTTTAACCTAAACACCTAAACAATGTCTTTTACACCTGGAACACGGAATGCCACCTTGGCAATCCTGCTTTTGATTGCATTAAATGCCTGTAGCATCAAATACCGCTATACCAAAGCCCTTAACGACGCTGCTCAACCCAGTGCCAGCAAAATCAGCAATACCCTGACCAAAATCAGTCCAGATGCGCCTACCCTGAAGTGGAAAACCATCAATGGTGAAAAATACGTGCTGGTTTCTTCCTGGAAAGCGGATGCGAAGTACTACAAGAACGATCCGAACACTGGATTTTACAATACAGGCAAATACCCAATTTGGGTAACCGTTGCGCCAGATCTGCAAAATTGGCTAGCAGCACAGAAGAAGTTATCCGACCCTGAAAAAAGGCTCAAACAACTGCTGGGTTTGCCTCCCAATGCCGACAAAAAAATCTTTGTAGAGTTTTGGGTGCGTCCACAAGACCTGATTCGACCCTGTATCGATACCGAAGTCAATGACTCAGCTTGTGATTTGTACCTGAAAAACCCGGCTGCTGCTAATGCGGAGAACTTGCTTTGGCTGTTGGAACAAGCCCGCCAATCTTTTGCTGATTCCACTTTGTACAATCGGTACCCCTTCACTCAATTGGGCTATACTTACGATTGGAACCCGCGAAACAAAAGCCACGTAGGACTGAGTGAATTCGTAATTGGCAAAAACAAAAACATAGTGGTAGGCGAGGTCTTCGCTACCGCTGATTATTTGGCACAAAAATAATTTTGACCAAGCGTGCCGCAGGCGCGCTTCCTCAGGTGAATCTCTAAGGTGCCCCTAAGGTGAACTAAGGTGCCTGAGGTGGTGAAATACGGGCCCTGCTCCGCAGGGCTTTTTTTCGTTTCACCACCTCAGACACCTAAGTTCACCTAAGAGATTCATCTAAGAAGTTTTATAAACGCTTCAAATATTCCAACAAAGCCTTACGTTCCTCGGCATCCAATATATCCCCATAAGTGTGGCCACCGTTGCCGTACCCAAGCAGCGTGGTATTGTACGTTTCTTTGTCCTTTGCATTGGCCTCTACACTGTATTTCCAACCAATTTTATTTAGGTCGTAATCCTTGTCGTCAAAGCTTCGCTTCCAGAATTTTGGCCGCAACTTACTATCAAGCAAAGTTTCCAAGTCAGGCACCGAACCATTGTGCAAGTAAGGCGCCGTAGCCCAAACCCCATCCAACGGAGGCGCGACATAGCCCCGGGATGGTTTCGCTTCTGAACGTGGAATGGATTGTGCGTACCAGCTTTGGTTGTACCAGTTGCTGAATGCGATGTTTTCCATAAAATAATTGGCGTAAGCCGAATCTGTACCCACTTTTTTTAGTTCCACCAGCAAATTGGGGTAATTGGCCTCCTCGCCGTAACGCCCGTGGCAAGCCTGGCAGTTTTGGGCGTAAATCCTCCGACCTTTTGCAGCCAATGGAGCATCGATTTCACCAGGGTATTTTGGCGCTTCCAGGTTTTGCAACCAGGCCATTACGTCCTTAAAATCCGTATTCATCTGGCGAGCAGTGGCGGTATCTTCAACCGCCACAACAGATACCTGCATCAGCAATTTGGTGAAATCGCCCCGGCCCATGCCATTGTAATACAGTGCGTATTTCTTTTTAGCCAACCACAATGGCGGAACATCCGAGCCAATGGTCGTTTTGGGAATGTCAAAGGTGGTTTCCCCATCATTCCAGTTCAAATTGGCTGCTTGGCGGTGCGCCACACTGGCTTGTTCCAATGCGAAGGCCGGGTTGATGCCCCGAAAAGGTAGTACTATGTAAGGTGAAATGGCCTTACCTCCCCGCATAAAGGGCTCAAAAGCCTTCCATTCTTCCGATTTTTTGCCATACTTATTGCGGATTCCCAAGGCTACCAGATTGAACAATGCGCCAGTGTTTTTTGTAAAATCCAGGGTGCTATTGCCCAAGCCTGGAATGAATTGCCCATTCACTTTACCGGAGTGGCAGGCAAAACAGGTCAAACCACTGGCAATTTGTACGCCAGCAGCGTTGGTGTAGGTATTGAATGCTGGGGGAAGTTGGGCACTTGGCCCTTCTCTTTGCAACAAGTTTTCCTTGTCCAGATTCCTTTTGAACGCAGTGTAACTCGCTAAGGGGATTCCGCCACCAATAAAATTGCCATAACGCAGGTAATCCCAACCTTTGGCCGGATCACCCTCTGTGCTTTGGACGTTCGTCGGTAAAACCGAGGTTCCAACCGGAATTTCTGGGTCATTTGGTACTATCCATTCATCTTTACCAAAATTGTAAAGAAAAAAAATCAAAATGGAAAACAGGTAAAGGTAGCGTTTGGTGTACATCGGACATTGTTTTAAACTTGTTTCACAACGCAGCAATAATCCCGAATGTTTTTACTTTCTTTAGGCATGTTGGGGATTGTGCCTCAACAACGCCCAAATTAAAGTCCTTTAGCATGAAACAAATGTACGGCGTCACCATTTTTTTGTTGATCATCAGTACCTTTGCCTGCAAACAAGACAATAAGCCTACGATCACCATGAAAGATGTCAAAAAACTGCCCTTGCGCGGCGAAAAAGGATTCAACGCCATCGTTGAAGTGCCTGCGGGTACCAACCGCAAGTTGGAAATTCAGCCCGATGGGCAATATGTTGCTGAGTTGGTAGACGGCAAAGCCCGGGTGGTCAATTTTTTACCATACCCTGGCAATTATGGCTTTATTCCCTCCACCCTGATGGATGAAGCCCGAGGTGGCGACGGGGATGCCCTTGATGTCATCATCATCGCAGAAACGGTTCCAGTAGGCAGCATCCAGGAGTTTATCCCTATTGCTGTTTTAAAGATGATCGACGAAGGTGAAAACGACACCAAAATCATTGGCGTACCCGCGGATCCTGCTTTGCGGGTCATTCGTGCAACCAATTTTGAGCAATTTTTGTTAGAGTACGACGCAGCCAAACGGATCATCGAAACCTGGTTTGTCCATTACCAGGGTTATGGGACGGTACAGGTGTTGGGCTGGGAAGACGAAAAATCTGCACTTGCAGAAATTGAAAAATGGGCACTTTAATCAGCCTCCAATAAATACTCCCTGCTTAATAACTGTTGCGTTCAAGTATGCTCGATAACTCAAATCACCCGAATTCTTCGCCCATGAACACCTCTGACACCTTAGAGTCACCTTATCGTTGTACGATTCATTCTATGTTTCAACCCTTCAAACCCAAATCTTTTCCTTTTGGGAAAAAAGTTGCAGCGGAAGGTTACGAATGGGTATACGCTGATCGTATCCAGCAACTTGAGGGACAGTGGTTGGCTTCCGACAATTTGTACGTACAGTCACATTACTTGCAGGCTTTGGAAGATGCAAAAACTACGGGCCTGGACTTTCGATATCTATTGGTGTTTAAAAATGGCCAGCCGATTGGCGGGATCACCCTACAATTGCTTACTGTAAGCGCTGCGCACAGTATTCGTACTCTACGCCAGGGAGAAATTACCGGATTTTGGGATAGACTCAGGCTTTTGCTGGCCAGCTGGGGCAAATACCGCTTCATGATCTGGGGAAATATGTTTTTGACCGGGCAATTCAACCAATGGTGGAAAGCTCCCGAGCATGAAATTCCTGACTTACAAAGTGCAACCCTCAATGTGTTGAACTGCATCGCCCGCCAGGAAAAAATTCAAATCCTGATGGCACGAGATTGTTTTGAACGTGACCAGCCCCTGGAAACTGCGGGTTACCATGCCATTGATTTTCAGCCTAACATGTGTATGGATTTACCTCGGGATTGGAAATCCTTTGAAGATTATCTCAATGCAATGAGCTCCAAATACCGCGTCCGGGCAAGGCGAGCCTTCAAAAAGACGGAAGGTATCATCTTTAAAGAACTGGATTTGCGACAAATCGAACTCTTTGCCGATGATTTAAATACCTTGCACCACTCAGTAGTTGAACAAGCAGATTTTAACATGTTGTGGGCAGGAAAAAATTATTTCGTTCAACTCAAGGAGCAATTAGGTGCTGATTTTTGCCTGACGGCTTGTTTTGAAAAGGAACGTTTATTGGGTTTTTATACCACCATCCGCAACGGAAAAGAGCTGGACGCCAACTTTTTAGGCTTTGACCCGCAAGCCAACCGGGAGTACCAGTTGTACCTGGGCATGTTGTACAAAATGATAGAACAGGCCATTGTTTTGCGTTGTGAAAAGATCTGCTTTGCACGTACTGCCCTGGAGATCAAAAGTTCAGTAGGAGCCCTGGCACAGAAAACCTACATTTACCTCAAACACACCAATCCTTTACTCAATTACATTCTGCCTACCGCCGTTCGTTTTGGAGAACCCAAAGAAGAATGGGTGCCACGTCATCCTTTTCGGGAGGACTAGTCCTCTATTTGAATATGAATGGTGTCACCTTGCGCTCCAGCAGGTAAAGACAGGAATCGGCGCATTTCTGGCAAAGTATCTTCAGGTGACAAGACCTGCAAAATCACCGGGGGATTGCGCAGCTCTGCGCGTCGTTGCTCTTCGATGGATACACCAATCAGCACTGGGCCAACGATGGCCAACAACAATAAAAAAAAGAGTACAACTTGTGTAGATATACGC
Source organism: Haliscomenobacter sp. (assembly GCF_965225875.1). Lineage (GTDB taxonomy): Bacteria > Bacteroidota > Bacteroidia > Chitinophagales > Saprospiraceae > Haliscomenobacter. Next base: position 864,317 of record NZ_CBDDBS010000003.1, read on the forward strand.
AAGGCAACTTTATTCCAACGTTCATGAGTATCCAAGCGGCGGGATAAACGTCGCCATACACTGGGCCCAGGGCGCTCTTGCACCTTGGAGGCCTGCTGCCGGAACAACTCGCTGAGATCTCTATTTGGTGTCATGGCTTGGTAGTTATTTTGTCTGGGGCTTCCACAACTTCTTCCTCTTCTTCTTCAATGTCGAATAATTCAATACCGGGGTAATGAATCTGTTCGAGTAAATTTTTGAGCCGTTTTTTGGCCAAAATCAATTGAGACTTGGAGGTATTGATGCTAATGCCCATGATTTGGGCAATTTCGCGGTGTTTGTATCCTTCCAATACATACAAGTTGAATACAGTCCGATACCCAATGGGGAGGATGTCGATGAGATTCAAAATGTCTCGGGCGACTAAGTCCTGCAAGGCGGAGGTGGTAACGGGAATGTCAACTTCAGTAAGTTCCAGCATCTGGCTGAAATTGACCCTTTTGCGCAACGCCATCAAGGATTCATTGACCACAATGCGGCGAATCCAACCTTCAAAACTGCCTTCTCCTTTGTATTGCTCGATGTTGGTGAGTACTTTGAAAAAAGCTTCAATCAGTACATCTTCGGCATCTTCCTGGGTTTTGACATAACGCTTGCACACTCCAAACATGTTGGGTGCAAAGCGGTCGTACAAGGCTTGCTGAGCCCTCCGATCACACTGACGACAGGCATTGATGAGATCTTTTTCGCTCACAAAAAGCAATTTAGCCAAGGAAGAAGAATGCGAATATATAGTAGATGCAATTTACACTGATTTTTGGCGTGAACAATGAAAAAAATATTTGCAATTTATTTTTTGTTTTTATTTAATTGTCAACAAATAAAATTAGAACCAGGGATCAACCCCGATGAATAAAGCCAGTAATAATTTTCAAAAACGCACAAATTATCCTTGTTTTTGCCGATATTTGCCCTCCAAAATTGGCAAAAACAAACCAATGGACTACAAAAACGGCCATTTCCTGCTTGGCGGGGCTATCAATCCACTAAAGCTGGTAGAGAAATACGGTTCTCCACTTTACGTCTACGAAGCAGACATCATTGAGCGGCAATACAATCGCCTCAAAGCTGCTTTTCAGGTAGAAAAACTCAAAATCAGTTACGCGTGTAAAGCGCTGACCAATATCTCCATCCTGAAGTTCATGAAACAATTGGGCAGCACCATCGATTGTGTGTCCATTCAGGAGGTGCAAATCGCCATTCGGGCAGGATTTGAACCAGTGAATATCCTGTACACGCCCAGCGGAGTAAACTTTAGCGAAATTGAAGAGGCAGTAAGCTTGGGCGTACGCATCAATTTGGACAATATTCCGGCTATCGAACGTTTTGGCGAAACCTACCCACATATTCCAATTTGTGTGCGCATCAACCCCCACATTATGGCGGGAGGCAATCTCAAAACTTCAGTAGGGCATATTGATTCCAAGTTTGGGATTTCCTACACCCAAATGCCCCTGGTACAGGGAGTTTTGGAAAGCACGGGGATGAAATTGGAAGGCTTGCACATGCACACCGGTTCGGATATCCTGAATCCTGAAGCATTCCTGGCTGGAGCGGATGTTTTACTCAACCTCGCCAAAGAATTCCCCGATCTGGACTACATCGATTTTGGCAGTGGCTTCAAAGTGCCCTACAAGCCCAACGACCTTGAAACCAACATCGAAGAATTGGGTGAAAAACTAGCTGCTAAATTCAATACTTTCTGTGCAGAATATGGTCGCCCCTTGACCATGGTTTTTGAACCCGGTAAGTTTTTGGTGAGTGAAGCCGGATCCTTTTTGGTCACTGTAAATGTGGTCAAACACGGCGCAACTACCGTATTCGCAGGCGTTGATTCAGGCCTTAATCACCTGATTCGCCCTATGTTTTACGACTCTTACCACCGCATCAGCAATATTTCCAACCCTGAAGGCAAAAAACAGCCTTACAACGTGGTAGGATACATTTGTGAAACCGATACTTTTGCCACCAACCGGGAAATTCCCGAGATTGCCATTGGTGATGTGTTGTGTTTGCACAATGCTGGCGCCTACTGCTATTCGATGGCTTCTAATTACAATTCGCGCCTCCGCCCGGCTGAAGTTTTGGTCTATCAGGGAAAAGATTACCTGATTCGGGAACGCGAAACCATCGAAGACTTGTTAAAGCATCAAATTGACGTATTTTAATCCTATAATTATGTCCTTGTCCACACGTTACACCCCACAAGAGATTGAAGGCAAGTGGTATCAACACTGGCTCGATCAGCGGTACTTTCATTCCGAACCCGATGACCGCGAGCCCTTTACCGTCGTGATTCCACCGCCCAACGTCACTGGGGTGTTGCACATGGGGCATATGCTCAACAATACCATTCAGGACATTCTGATCCGCAAAGCACGGCTGGATGGTAAAAACGCTTGCTGGGTACCGGGTACCGACCATGCTTCGATTGCAACCGAAGCGAAAGTGGTACAACAACTGCGTGCCCAAGGCATCCGCAAAACGGATATCGGCCGCGATCAATTCCTCAAACACGCTTTTGAGTGGAAAGACAAATACGGGGGCATCATCCTCGATCAACTCAAACGCCTGGGCGCTTCCTGCGATTGGGACCGTACCCGCTTTACGATGGAGGACAGTTTGTCGGAAGCCGTAATCCGCGTTTTTGTTGATTTGCACAAAAAAGGCCGCATTTACCGGGGCCTGCGCATGACCAACTGGGATCCTGAGGCGAAAACCGTATTGTCAAACGAGGAGGTGATTTACAGCGAGGAAAACTCCCAATTGTTCCACCTCAATTATCCCTTGGAAGGTGACCCTAGCCAGGGCATCATCATTGCTACCCAGCGCCCCGAGACCATCATGGCCGACGTGGCAGTGGCGGTACACCCGGAAGACGAGCGCTTCAAACACCTGATTGGCAAGAATGTACTAATTCCACTGATTGATCGGGCCATTCCGATCATTGCAGATACTTATGTCGATCGTGAATTTGGAACGGGTGCCTTAAAAATCACCCCTGCGCACGATCAAAACGACCATGAAATCGGGCAACGGTACAACCTGCCCGTTATTGATATCCTTACTGAGGACGCCAAACTGAACGAGCAGGCGCAAATTCTGATTGGTGAAGACCGCTTTGTAGCGCGCAAGAAAATCCGCAAAATGCTGGAGGAATCCGGGCATTTGATCAAGCTGGAGGACTACCGTACCAAAATTGGCCGCTCCGAACGCACCAATTCGGTGGTTGAACCCCGTTTGACCTTACAGTGGTTTGTGGATATGAAAAAATTCGCCCACATGGCACTGGAAGCAGTGCGCAGCGGTGAGGTGAAGTTTTATCCAGAGCATTTCTGGAACATGTACAACTCCTGGCTCAATGAAGACAATGTCCGCGACTGGTGTATTTCCCGTCAGTTGTGGTGGGGCCAGCGGGTACCTGCCTGGTATCTGGCCGGGGAAAGAATGGGGGAGGAGAGCCACATTTTTGTGGCGGAAACTGCCGATGAAGCCCTTGAGCAAGCGCGTAAAGCTACTGGAAATGCCAATCTGAGCATTGCTGACTTGCGGCAGGATGAAGACGTAGTAGACACCTGGTTTTCTTCCTGGCTTTGGCCGATCTCAGTTTTTGACGGCTTCCGGTCTCAGGAAGAACTGGAATATTACTACCCGACCAGTGTATTGGTGACGGGCTGGGACATCATGTTTTTCTGGGTAGCGCGCATGATCATGTCGGGCTACGAATGGGCACCCGAATTGATGCCAGAAGCAGTCAAATCCAAAGGGGCGATGCCCTTCAAAGGGGTGTATTTCACCGGCATGGTGCGCGACAACCAGCGCCGCAAAATGAGCAAATCTCTAGGGAATTCACCCGATGCACTGGCGCTGTTGGACAATTACGGCGCGGATGGGGTGCGTTTTGGCATGCTTTCCAGTGCGGCGGCGGGCAACGACATTATCTTCGATGCGCCCATAGGAAAAGATGGTGTACTGAATGAAAGTAAACTTTGTGAGCAAGGCCGCAACTTTTGTAATAAAATGTGGCAGGCCTTACGCTTGATCAAAGGTTGGGAAGTAACGGATAAAGCCGCCGATGTTCAGACCGAAAAAGTCAATCAACTGGCGGCGACCTGGCTGGAGCACAAGCTAAACCAGACGCTCACACAGGTGGAGGTGATGTTTACCGAGTATCGCTTGTCAGAAGCCTTGATGACTTTGTACAAGTTCATCTGGGACGATTTTTGTGCCTGGTACCTGGAAATGATCAAACCAGCCTACGAGGCACCGATTGATCGGCAAACTTTGCAGCAAAGTATTGCACTTTTTGAACGGATGATGACCCTCTTGCATCCATTTATGCCTTTTGTAACCGAAGAAATTTGGCATCAATTGCGCGAGCGGGCAGCGGGCGACGATTGTGTAATCAGCAAATATCCCCAGGCTGCTGCCTTTGATGCAGCTTTTATTGAAAAAATTGAATTGGCCAAAGGCATTGTATCCGGCATTCGGGATGTACGCAACAACAACGGCCTGAAGCAAAAAGAACTACTGAAGGCTTTTGCCCAAGATACTGCCAGCAACAAAGCTTTGCTTGAAATGGACGGCGTGCTGCCGATGGTGGTAAAAATGGCGAGTCTGGAAAGCCTGGAAATCACCAGCACCGAAATCAGCAATGGGGTAGCCTTCCTGGTGGGCAACGAAAAATTCTTCGTAGAACTGGAAATCGCCATCGATGTAGAAGAAGAGCGCAAACGCCTGCAAAAAGAACTGGAATACTACCAGGGCTTTGTGAAGTCGGTACAAAACAAACTCAGCAATGAGAAATTTGTGAGCGGTGCTCCGGCGGAGGTGGTGAACAAGGAGAAGCAGAAATTGGCCGATGGGGAGATGAAAATGAAGAATTTGGCGGAGGAGCTGGCGAAGTTGGGGTAGGATTCGGAAGTATAAACTTATTCATTACGTCTTTTAAAATAACGTGAGTAAGTGGGTTAATTGCTCAAATACATCTATCATCTTGTAACCCGCTGTTTCAACGGCGGGTAATGGACTCAATTCACGACTCCATCTAACATCCTTCCAGAGGCTTGCATCATGAAACTTTAGTAGATGGAAGCCTCTGGAAGGATGTTAGATGTGAAGGGTGGGGGCACTTAGATCCACCCGTTAAAACGGGCGGTTACAAGATGATAGATGTATTTGAGCGATTAATCTACGTACTCATGCCATTTTTTTAGAACAAATCAGTAAACATGGAAAAACAATTAAAACTAAAAAATACCATAACTGATATTTCGAAGAGGGAGAAAAAGAAGAATCGGAGTTGCTTTTTTGAAGGTTGCAATGAAAAAGTTATAAACTCACATTTACTTCAAAGAAATGGAATTTTAGACCAATTAGCAGTAGATCATCATTTATATATACTTGGTATGGTTGATGCTTTCCAAATCAAAAGGCCTTCAGATAATATGCTTCAATTTCAAAAAATGGGCATTCGAGAAGGTATGACATTACAACTTTTTTGTAATAAGCATGATACTGAAATATTCAAACCTATTGAATCAGAGGGATGTAATTATTATGATTATAAGACTCAATTGCTATTTAGTTACAGAAGTGTCTGCGGTGAATTGAGGAAAAAACAAATACAAGCAGACATACATGGGGCCATTGTCAATAATACAATGATTAGGGCCGAAATGCTTCCCCAGTCTTTAGAAAGAATTGAAGATTTTTTATACGGTTTTATGCTAGGGATTCAGGATTTAGAGTGGTATAAAAAAGAGATCGAAAATGATCTTTACGGAGATGAACAATCACCAAGATTTTCGTTTATAACAGTGGAAACGCCCAATCTTGATGTTTGCACATCGAGTATCTTTTCTCCAGTTGACTATGTTATGGATGATTCTAACAAAGAAGACTCACTAGATTCAATTGTGTTGAATATTTTCCCTAAAAACCAAAAAAATATTGTCATCTGTGGGTATCATAATCAACATAAAAATGATTGGATAATAGAGTTCACTAATTCATGGAATACACTTACAGATGATGAGTTGCAAAAAAGAGTATCTAATATTTTGATAAAAAGATGTGAAACTTGGGCTATTTCTCCAAGATTATACGATGAATTAAGCCCAGAGAAAAGAAACTTAATTCTGCTAGAATTTCAAGCAGATGTAATGAGTCACGATCAAAATTTAAATACTGAAATTAATATTTTTCGCAATTGATTGTCTAATGTTATCTCTTACCTCAGCACCACATCCTTCTCAATCAAATACACACACATCCTTATCCCGCGTTCACTGATGCAGCCAAAATGGCCCATTCTCCATTCATTGCGCTAAAAACCTGGCGGAGGAGCTGGCGAAGTTGGGGTAAAACTTTGGGGGAGTGTTTACCATTCCCCCAAAACTTCCCGATAACCCCGCCCAATCGGAATCCCCACTCCATTCACCTCAACCTCCTCAGCTGTATAAGCCTCAATTTTTTCCAAGGCCACGATAAAGGAGCGATGAATCCTTTTAAACCGTTGCGCGGGCAGCAGCGCCTCGATCTCATGCGTACTCATCTTGCTCAGGTATTCCTTTTTGGTGGTGACAACCTTGATGTATTCCCGCTGGCTTTCGATGTAAACGAGTTCGGAAAACAAGACCTTGACCTTCTTTTTTTGTACATTCAAAAAGATAAAATCTTTGGATTCCGGGCTTTCAGCAGCTGGAGTTTGAAAAGTTGGAGTACTGGTTTTAACCTTCGTCACAGCCACCAAAAAGCGCTCAAACTCAATGGGCTTCAATAAATAATCCGTTACATTCAAGTCAAAACCCTCCACGGCATACTGGTGATACGCCGTTGTGATGATCACTGCGGGAGGATGGCTCAACATTTTTAAAAAAGCCATACCCTTTAATTTGGGCAAATGAATGTCCAGAAACATCAGGTCAATGCTGTGGTTTCGCAAATAATCCGTAGCCAGAATGGCATCTTTAAAAGTGTCTTGCAAGTCCAGGAAGGGGACCTCAGCAATGTAGTCTTTTAGCACTTTCACCGCCAGTGGCTCATCTTCGATGATGATGCATTTGATTTTAGACATGGCTGGACAGGTTGATTTTTAAAGTAGCGCTAAACACGTTTTCCTTTTGTTCCACACTCAGGCTGTAATCGGTGTAAAGCAATTCCAGTTGTCGCCGCAGGTTGGAAAGGCCGATGTTTTCTTTTACGGGACCTTCTTCGCTGCTCATTTCCGTGGAGTTTTTGACAAAAAAAGCCAATTGCCGTTGTTTGACGGAAAGGTGAATATCGACAAAGGGTTGGCTTCGTGTTTCCGAAACCCCGTGTTTGAAGGCATTTTCTACCAGAGGAATCAACAACAAAGGCGGCAGGGCCTGCTTCATGTCCTCCACGTCATAATTGAAATTGACCAGGAGTGAATCATCATAGCGCAATTTTTCCAAGTCAATGTAATCGCCGATGATTTTTAACTCTTGTTCAATGGCCACAAAAGCACCGCTGGTTTCATAAAGCATGTACCGCAGCATTTTCGACAGCTTCAGAATAGACTCTGGTGCTAGATCGGATTTATCCCTGGCCAGGGAGTAAATGTTGTTCAGGGTATTGAATAAAAAATGGGGATTGGTTTGGGACTTGAGGTAGTTGAGTTCCGCTTCCTGTTTTTCGATGCGCAATTGCTGAGCAGTTCGGCGCAATTTCTGGTGATCATTAATATGGAGGAAAAAACCAAAAAAGAGAATGGAGCCAAGCGTATTCCCAAATTGGTCACCCACACCTTCCAAAATGTTTTTATACTCTTCCAATGGGAAATAGATATGTAATCGAATGCCAATGTACCGCCAGGCAAAAGTGCCAAAAGCATAGAACATCAGGTGGGCAAAGATTAAAAAGGGCGCTATCAAAAGCCTTTTCCAGTTGAACCTGATAAAGGGCAGGGTGTATTCAAAAAGAATAAAATGCAACACCAGGAGGTAGGCCAGGATCCAGATGTAATTGACCGTACTTTTTAAAACAGTTTCATGATCAATCAGGGCTGAAAAAAATACGGATATCCCCGCCAGGCGCAGATACAGTTTAACCCGCTCTTTATTGATCTTTATCTTCATTTTGTGCATTGAGCGCTTAGTTTGAGCAGAAAACCCATCGGTTCTTTTGACCGCCCAATAATACCGCTGTAAATATCCATTTAATGCGCTAAATTTACTACATCAAAATGGGGTGCCCTAAAACAACGGGCTGAGATCACACCCATCGGCGTAAATTCGTCGAACACCTGATCCGGGTAATGCCGGCGTAGGGATTGATCACTCTGGATAATTTTACATATGGGCCTAAACGAAGCAGGAGAATTGCTGGTTCAGCAAATTCGCCAAACCAGCGTGCTGGAATGGATCGCAGTGGTTTTTGGGGTAAGTCAAGTCCTGCTTGCCCGCAAAAACAACATCTGGCTGTATCCCACGGGGATCATCAGTGTAATTTGTTCGGTCATCCTGTTTTTCCAATCCAGGCTTTACGCAGAAACCCTGCTGCAGGGGTATTACCTTTTGATGAGCATTTATGGATGGGCCAATTGGGGCAATGGATCTGTTTCCAGTGCCTCACAAATCACCCTTAGCAAAAAGCAGGAAAAATGGATTACCTGGGGCATTGCCCTCTTGGGTTGGGGGCTACTTTATCTTGTGCTTGACAAGTTCACCGATTCGGATGTACCGATCCTGGATGCATTTGTATCCTCCACCGCCTGGGCGGGGATGTGGCTGCTGGCCAAACGCAAACTGGAAAACTGGATTTGGTTGAATGTTTCCAATCTGGTAGCGATCCCGCTGTTGTTGTACAAGCAGTTGTTCCTATTTTCTATTTTGACCTTGATCCTGTTTGTGGTAGCGATTTTTGGGTATTTGGATTGGAAAAAAACACTCAATGCCTCCGATGAATGACACCGATGCGTTGAATGCTGTAATGGCTAAAAAGGCCGAAGAACTTGGCTGCCTTCCCCCCGAATGGCTGGAACAGATCTATACGGAAAAGTGGTTCAAACTCTTTGTGCCAGAGAACCTTGGTGGATTAGGCTGTTCCTTGCCCGAAGCCCTGCGGATCGAAGAAAAACTGGCTTATGCTGATGGTAGTTTGGGCTGGACGGTTACGCTTTGTGCTGGTGCGGGCTGGTTTGTAGGGTTTATGGAGGATTCTTTGCGCAATACCATTTTTACCGACCCTAAACTTTGCCTCGCTGGCAGTGGGTTTGTAGGTGGAAAAGCGGATCGGGTAGGGGATCGATACCTCATTAATGGTCACTGGGTTTATGCCTCAGGGGCCTTGCATGCTTCTCATTTTACTGCGAATTGTGCGCTTTATGACAATGGTAACCCTGTCCATGATGCTAAGGGGAATCCAGTGGTGAAAGCCTTTATTCTCGATAAAAATGAAGTAAAAATCCTCGACGGCTGGAACTACATGGGGATGATTGCTACGGGCAGCCACGCTTTTGAGGTAGAGCACCTCGATGTTCCGCTGAATCGTTGTTTTGACATTGATCCCGCCAAAGCTCAATTGCCCGATTTGGTTTATCAATATCCTTTTTTACAATTTGCCGAAGCTACTTTAGCGGTGAATATTTTGGGAATTTCTCGGCACTTGCAGGAATTGGTTGTTGCTGCTTTTTGGAAAAGAGATGCTTATCGACAATACTCGGAAAGGCAGCAAAAATATTTCCGACAAATTGTAGACAAGCAAAAAGCTAAAATGGAAAGCATCAAGCTTACATTTTATGATGCTATAAAAAACTCCTGGAATGAGTTGGAAACAAAAAAGGCAATTTCCCCAACAACTTTAAAAAAAATCAGCCAAATCAGCCATAAACTTACCCGGACCTGTCGAGAAACCAATGCCAAACTTTATCCCTTTGCCGGACTGGAGGCAGCCAAAATAGAGACAGAACTCAATCGGGTTTGGCGGGATTTTAGTACGGTGAGCCAGCATGCTTTGTTGATTTTTCCTTTTTGAGGGCATTAAGTGTCCGAGGTTTTTTAGGTAATGAAATTTTGCCCCACTTCGCGAAGCTTTGTTTTTTCACCACCTAAGCAACCTCAGACACTTAAGGTACACCTAAGTTGGTGCCTTACGGCATTTTCAAAAACTCTTCAAACGGTTTTACGGAAATGGCGGCCAGCTGATTTTGAGTCAACAACTCGTTCAATTTGGCCAAATGTTTAGTTTTTAACTTTTGCAACTCTGCTTTGGCTGTGTTGAACTCCGACTCAATGCGTTTGAGGTTGGCTAACTCATTGGCCGAAGGTTTGTACAAACCGGATGCCAAGTTGCTGAAAAGAGTAGCCAGGTGTTCCCGCAATTGTGGCTCACCTGCCGACACGTAGTTGTCCCCAGTGGTAACGACCAAAGTTTCTTTCAATTTGTTGAAATCCGCCAACATCGGGTTGAGGGTAGCGGACAAACCTGTGTTTTTGGCCATCAACTGTTTGGCTCCGCTGATGCTTTCATCCAGTTCGTAGACCAGGTAGGCCAAAGATTGGGTCATATCGAAAACCTTCTGTACCGTCGCTTCTTTGATTTTGCGATCCTCTAACGTGATGGCAGATTTTGGATCGTAGGAAATATCCCAATCGTGGGTGTAGGTCTCCGTGCCTTTTTGCACCACAATTTTGTATTTCCCGGCCGGGATTGGCGCTGGAGTAGCCCCTTCGCGGCTGATGGTTTGGCCTTTGGCGATTTTGGGTACTTTGCCCGTGTACGCCCACTCTACGATGTTGATTCCTTTGGACTTGCCCGGAGTGATTTCGTGTACTTTTTGTCCAGCAGCGTTCTGGATTTCCATCGTAAACTTACCCAGGCTATGGCGTTTTTTGAGGTAATAAACGATTTGGCCAGCCTTGGATGGATTGGGTCCCACAAATTCAGTCTCCCCAGCGGTGCCCCCAAAACTACTTTCTTCGTACATAATTGCTGGGCGATTTTTGAAAAAGTGTAAATCCTTGGCCAGCACTTCATCATTGATTTGCCGCAGCGGGCTGATGTCATCCAGGATAATGACCCCCCGGCCGTGGGTGCCCATGACCAGGTCATTGGTTTTGCGCTGAATTTCAAGGTAGTGTACGGCCACTGCTGGCATGTTGTTGGTGAATTTATACCAGCTTTTTCCTCCATTCATACTGATGTACAAACCAAACTCGGTACCCAAAAAGAGCAAGTTTGGGTTGACAAAATCCTCTTGGATGTTGCGGGCAATTCCTTCTACGTCGGGTGTCAACACCGAAGTCCAGGTGGCACCAAAATTGGTGGTTTTGTAGGCATAAGGCTGCATGTCTCCGTGGGAATGCCCCTCGAAGACGGCATAAGCGGTGCCCTTGTTGAAACTGCTAGCCTCGATGTGGTAGCACCAGGTTCCAGCGGGCAATCCCGGCAAGTTGGTATTGACGTTTTTCCAGGTTTTGCCCGCATCCTGAGTCACTTGTACGTTGCCATCGTCGGTGCCTACCCAAATGACTTTTTCGTCCAGTGGGGATTCAGCAATGGTGAAAATGGTACAATGGTTTTCGGCACCGGAGTTGTCGGTCGACAAGCCTCCCGAGTTTCCTTGACTGGTCTTTTTGGGGTCGTTGGTGGTGAGGTCGGGAGATATTTTGACCCAAGTGTCGCCCATGTCGTCAGATTTGTGCAAAAACTGGCTGCCCATGTAAAGCCGATCCGGGCGAATCGCGCTGGTTGCCATGGGCGGATTCCAATTCCAACGCAATTTGGGGTCGCCAATCACGGGTAGAGGCTGGATGACACGGATTTTGTTTTTCTCCAGGTCCGTGCGCCAAACGTTTTCAGCGCCTTGCATTTCTGAGTAGACGATGCGTTTAGTGGGGTGGGGCAGTGCCCGGAACCCATCGCCGACTCCGATCAATTGCCAATCCCGGGCTTCAATACCACCGGGTGAAGAGGAAGGCCCATACCAGGTATTGTTGTCCTGCAAGCCGCCGTAAATGTTGTACGGCTCCTGATTGTCGACACTGACGTGATAATACTGAGAAACGGGCAGGTTTGCCACTATTTCCATGGTGGTTCCGCCATTCCAGGAACGGTATACACCTCCATCCGTTCCTACAAACATCCGTTCAGAGTCATTGATGGAAAAAACGATGTCGTGGATGTCGGAGTGCATGGCACCCAGGTTGCGGAAGGTTTTGCCACCATCACGAGAAATTGAGCCGGAAAGCCCACCCTTGGCAATTACCTCCGGGTTGCGGGGATCGACGGTGATGCGGGAAAAATAAAACGGGCGGACCACTATGCCGAAGTCGTTGTTCAACTGCTTCCAGGAAGCCCCGGCGTCGTCGCTGCGGTACAGTCCTTTGTCCTTATCTTGTTCTGATTCGATGACGGTGTAGAGGATTTTGGGGTTGGAAGCAGCGATGGCGATGCCCATACGGCCCAATTTGCCACTGGGAAAGCCATTGTGGATTTTATTCCAGGTTTTGCCCCCATCCACAGATTTGTATAGGGCGCTGTTGTTGCCGCCTGAATTGAATGACCAGGCGGTACGGCGGAACTCCCAAAAAGAAGCATATAGAATCGAAGGATTACTCGGATCCATCACCATATCGGCACAGCCAGTTGTGGCGTCCACATAAAGGATTTTGCTCCAGGTTTTGCCTCCGTCGCTCGTTTTGTACACGCCGCGCTCCTCGCTATCGCTCCACAAGGCACCCAATACACCTACGTATACCTCATTGGAATTTTTGGGGTTAACAATGATACTGGCAATTCGCTCGGATTTTTCCAGGCCCATTTTGGTCCAGTTGAGCCCCCCATCGCCCGAACGATAAATGCCGTCGCCCATGGAAACGCTATTGCGGGTCCAGGTTTCGCCTGTACCCACCCATACTACATTGTCAGGAGCACTTGGGTCGATGGCAACTGCACCAATGGATTGGCAATGGTTGTCAAAAACAGAATTGAAGCGCGCACCGCCATCGTTGCTTTTCCAAACGCCACCACCAGCAGTACCGACGTAAATGACTTTTGGGTTGCTGGGGTGCAACTCGATGTCGCTGATGCGCCCACTCATGATGGCAGGGCCGATTTGACGGGCACGCAGGTCGCCAAACAATTCTTTGCCACGGGTAGTAGCGTCTTGCGCAGGTAGCAGTGCTGGCAACAAAAGCGCCAGGCACAAAAAACGATATAGTTGATGCATGATTTTTGATTTAGTAACGCAGAAAAATTAACTTCCCGATTTGGGTTTTGAATAGGAAGTCGAACGCTTCATTTCAAGCGAGCTTCCTATTCAAAAGCCTCAAAAAAATCGGGAAGTAATTTTTTGCGTCATGCTTAGAATTTGTTAAAATAAAAAAACTGCTTTCTACCTGATCAATAGGCGTTTAGTCCTGGTTGATGTCAAGTTAAAAAGCAGTTTCATTGGCCTGTGGTTCAGGCGCTATTTTTTAGATCCTTTATTGTAGGGAAAAATGAACGCTTGTTCTTTATTGCCCCTATTTTTCCTCGGTGAAAACAAATTCTTTTGGGTCTACCTGAGGATTCAACTCAATTTTGCTCAAAGTGATGGGTTGGCTACCCATACCTTTTACCCCCTGGCCCAGCGAAAATGGGAAAAAGAGGCCGTTGACTTCCTGGTAGTCACTCATGGTGATTTGAGAAATTTTCCCCTTGGCTGGCCCTACTTTGATCTCTGATTCTACCATAATGGGAATAAACTCCTCCGCATCAAAAAAGTAGAAGGATACGTTTTCTTCAGTTTTGCCTTCAATGACGAGGGGTTTTTTGGTCAATTTGATTTTGAAAGTTTCGGTGCCTTCCACCGTCTCTTTGCCTACCAATTCCACTTTGTAGCCTTTGGCGCTGTAGTTCAGGAATGGATCCGGAAAATCGCCAAGCCCGGTTTTAAACATCTCGGTGGATTCGGCATCACTTTTTTCTGGCTTCATGGTCATGAAGTTGGTGCTCCAAAGGGTGGTTCCATCGTAAACACCTTGTTTGATGGTTTTGCCTTGAAAGGTAACCACGGTCATTTGGCGGCCATCCTTCAGGTTGAAAATATCGAGGGGAATGTCCATTCCGCCTTGATTGACTTTGGCCGACATTTTGACGCCTTCCAGTTTTTTCCAGTTTTCTACGCCTCCGGTAGCGGTAAGGTATTTGTTGATGATCTCGTCGGCAGTTTGCGCATGGCTGAAGCTGGCCGCAACGATTAGGGCTAAGAACAATGATAAGGTTCTCATTAGACAGTCGGTTGTTATTTTGGTTAAATAGAGGTTTGTACAAAGACAAAGAAATAGAGAAGATTGTTCAGAGAAGTGGTAATTATAACAAAATGGATAAACTATAGACGAGGAGGATCAATTTCAAGATGAAAGAAAGTAAACGGGTTGTTTGAGTAGCCCCACAGTCGGTTTAGTTAAAAAACGAAAACCACCTGTGGGGCTCTTCCTATATCCTATACTTATTTTTTAGCTGTAGAGGTCTTTCTACCGTTACAAAGCCACCGTAGTAATCTTCAGGCTATTCTTTTTATCGCCTTTCACTTCGTGAGCGAGGAGCAATTGGTTGTCCAGCATCAAACCGGTTGAATTAAGAGCATTGATGCTGCCTTCTACCGCCACCGTTTCAGACACCTTATCCCCATTGATTTTTCTGAATACCAAATTGTTTCCACTATCCGCCTGGCTTTGCTCCCACAGCATTACTGCTTGTTTCGCACCCGCCATGATCCAGGGATTTTTTACCGACGCATCACTCAATACGAAGAGTTTTTTGCCCTCCTGGGTCACCAAACGGAAACCCGATTCGGTTTCAGCGCCGGAAAACCAGGCGATCAAAGCGCCTTTGCCATAACTGCTGGAGATGGCGCCACTGTGTGGGCAACCATTGATTTTCCAACCGTCGTTGTGAACGATTTGAGGCTTGGAAAAAGTTGCTCCATTGTCAGTAGAGGTAATTTTGGCGATGTCGCGGATGTCATCGTTGTTGTCCCGGTAATAGACATTTAAGGCCCCATTGGCGTCGACCAGCAAGTTGATGTTGCAGCAATCGCAGACCACTGGGTCGATCAATCTTTCCGGTTGGAACACCCCGTTTTTGCTCAGTACCATCCGCAAATCACGCTCTTCATGCTTGGTGCTGTTGGCCACGTCTTTTAGGTAAAAAACGGCGATTTCGTCGTTGGGCAAGACAATGGCGTCAAAAAAGCCACGCATGGCTTTGGCTGGATCGGAGTCCACATTTTGCGGGCTGGTCCAGGTAGCACCGGCGTCTTTGGATACACAATACACTAGGTCGGAGGTGCGGCGGCCACCTGCTGGGGCACCCGCTGGTGAGTCAGGCCGATTGGTGAACAGAGCTACCAAGCTGCCATCTTTTTTGGCCAATACTTTTGCCCGCATCAAACGGCTATTGCCAATTCCCTTGCCAGAGAAAATTACCTTTTTGTCTCCAAAGGTTTTGCCTTTGTCCTTGGAGAAGGCCAGGCAAAAGGAAATCAATCCCTGTTCGTCTTTTTCCGTCCAGGAAAGCAGGATTTCCCCTTTGGGTGTTTGAGTCAACAAAGGCATGGTGTAGGCCTTGCTGGAATCTATGGCAAAAGCACTGGAACCCGCAGGAACGGAGCTGAGTACAGGCGAAGTTGGCAATTTGGTCCATTGGTCGACGCTTTCAACCATGCTGGTATTGCACATGGGCATGTTTTCGTCAAGGTTTGTCTTAGCCTCCTCTTTTGGACTGAAGATGGCTACCATGCTGAAAAACCAAACGTTGAAAAATGCAATTATTTTGATCATTAGATGAATGGATTGTGGTTAAAAAAAAGCAAATATAGTGCTTGGTAAAACGCTAAAGTATAAATGGAAGTTTTACCATGGTTGGCAAACCGACAATCCGGGTAAATGAGTAGATGGATGGGAGGGTTGTGGAGATTTACACACCACTGCCCATTTTGCTCAGAGGACATTAATTGCCCCTGGCTTCAGCCTGGGGGCATAGGAACACCCTAGAATCTGGGCTTCAGCCCTGGCTTGAAATTGAAAATTTGGGCTAAAGCCCGATTAAAGGGGAACCCCGATCCACGAGCTAAAGCACGTGGCAATTGATGTCCTCCGCGCCTAAAAAAACAAAAATATCCAGTAGTGTAGGAACTTATTTTTTTTCAAATTCAAAAAAAACTCCCGATTGATGATGTTGTACCTTTTTTCCTGTCAAAACAATTTTTCCATCCGAAAGCCTAGTTTTGACATTTTCCAAAAAAGGAATCAAGCCCGGCTCATACCTTTCAATTTTATTTCTTATTTCGTCTTCAGTATCGCTGTCCTTAATGATGTGTATCACGGACCTGCCAGCGTCTCCAATATCTGAAATGATGTCTATTTCACCCAAAAAAGTATACCCTTTCCAGCACCAACCATTCAATTCACTGATGCCATCTAGAATGTTGACTTTTTTTGCTAAAATATTATTAATCGTATTGGTGATCATAGTCTTGTGCATTTCTCCATAATTGAGAAATGGAGAAATTAGCTTGTTCACGGCTGAACGGCAGTCTGTATGTTTGTAGTTGATGCTAATGAGTTCGAGGTATAATTCATTGCCCAGTTCTGATTCTAGTGTTTCACTTGAATAGAGATAGGTTTCAAAATCGTGGGAGCTTAATTTTGAATCCAGATAGTTTAGGAATAGTTGTTGGGTGTTTGTGTTTAAGTTGTTCATTTCATATAATTTCAAGTAAAATGATGCTTGGTCGACAAATCGACCCTGTAAAATATTGTAATAGGCTAACAAGTTGTAATAAAATTCTATTTTTGAGCCAGCCCACAAATAGTAATCATTTCGCACAAAATCGCCAAAATTGATGTCGAGGCATACACTAAAGCTACTTGCCATTTCCGGGCTTTTGCTCACAGCATTTACAACATTTTCAGAACTCGCCTGGATTAAAGCGGGGCAGGAAGGAACATTACCTGCTGAAATGGAATTTAAAAACCATGCCGGAAAACTGGGCTACATCAATGCAGCAGGGGAAATACAGATGAAAGGCCATCCCTTTTTTGAACCTTTAGGCACCAATGGCCGCGCCTGCGTGAGTTGCCACCAACCCAAAGACGCCATGAGTGTATCGGTGGAAAGCCTCCGGCAAAGGTGGGTGGAAACCAAGGGAAAAGACCCCATTTTTGCTGCGCTGGACGGATCCAACAATCCCAAACTGCCCCAAGAATTAGAAAGCTCACATTCTTTGCTGCTGAACCGAGGCTTATTCAGAATTGCATTGCCCTGGCCCCCCAAGCCAGACAATGGCAAAACTGTTAAGCCGGAATTCACCATTGAGGTAGTCAGTGATCCAACGGGTGTAAACCTCGATCCTGATTTAGGATTAAAAAGTAAAAATCCCACCATTTCGGTTTTCCGCCGGCCCCGCCCGGTTGCCAATATGACCTACGTGATGTCGCCTGACCCTGTTTTTAACATCAAAACGGGCACCCTGGCCGTTACTGACCCCGAAACTGGGAAGGTTGTTGGCATGAACATGATGGCAGACTCGCGCCATTATACCCAAAAACAACAGGCGATTGATGCCTACTTTGGGCACCTGGAAGGCCAAAATGGCTTGAGCCCTGAACAACAAAAGCAAATCGTAGCCTTCGAAAACCAACTGTTCATGGCGCAAAGTCAGGATAAATGGGGCAGCCCGCTCACTGAAAATGGTGAACCAGCCGGGCTGGGACCCAAAGCCATGCAAAGCGGGAAAGTACACGTATTGGCCAACAACAACCGCGACCCGATTTTCCATTGGTTCAATACCTGGAAAAAGGAAGAAAGTATGCCTGCAAACCTGACTGCTGAACAAAAAGCCTTTCGGGCCTCGGTTGCCCGGGGCAACGATATATTTATGTTCCGCGAGTTTTGGATCAGAGATGCTACCCACATCAACAACATTGGCTTGGGCAATCCGGTCAGGCGCAGTTGCTCGACTTGTCACAATGGACAAATGACCGCTCAAGACCTTGCACCAGGCTGGGTAGATTTGGGTACCACCAATTACCCGACCTGGACGGAAAATACCATTGCCAATCTGAAGTCAGATTTGCCGGTTTTCAAATGCACCTGCGATAAATCTGCTCCTCCTCATCCATATTTGGGCCGGGTTATATACACAACAGATCCGGGCAGGGCCTTGATCACGGGAAAATGCATTGACATTGGTTCCATCGTAATGCAGCAATTCCGGGGCTTGTCGGCCCGGGCGCCTTATTTCGTCAACGGAGCTGCCAAAAGCCTCTTGGAAGTGGTGGATTATTACGACCGCCGCTTCGACATTAAACTGACGGATCAGGAAAAACAGGATTTGGTGAATTTTTTAAGCGTACTGTAGTCATGAGCAAACTGTATTTTTCCATAGCGGCAATTTTTTTGACGATTGGTATTCAACAAAATGAAAAACCACCCGCCAATCGGCGCAATTTTGTGGCTTGCCCCATTATCCGCGATTCCAAAACCATGCCCTGCTGGCTGGCAGAGTACGAGGGCGAGTTGTACTACCTGGGTCAACAAGGGCGCACCAGCAGTGCATTTTATCCCCCTCAACTGAAACATGAAGTGCTGGTGGAGGGTACCGTGAAACCAGGCGAAAGAATCTGCGGAGGTATTGTTTTGGAACCCTTGTCTATCTCCGTAATGCCAGAATTGAGCCTCAACTGCAATACACTGCTGCCCGCAGAAGATGGCCTGGAACCGCCGCTACCGCCGCCACTTCCCAAAAACGAACCCTTTCCAGATAGCACCCGAAGTTTTACGATTCTTTTTGATTTTGACAGTGATTATCTAACTCTGCACAAAACGCGAATTTTGGCGGAGGCCATACGCATCGCCAAAATCATTCAACTGAAGGAAATACAGGTTTCGGCCTATCGGGCCAGCACATTATTGTCGAACGGGCAAAAAATGCTGGAAAAGGAAAACATTGCAGCCAAACGGGCGGACAAAATTATGGATATTTTAATCGGATCGGGATTCCCCAAAGAGCGGATCAAATTATCCATCAAAGCTGCCCCAGAGCCTTGCGATGGACTAAATGACCCTGCAAGAAGGAGGGTGCGGATAAAGTTGCTTGGCTAATTTTATTCTTACCGTCCGAATAGGCCTGAATCATGCTTTAAAATTTTATTTTAGCTCCGAATTGCACTTTTAACTATAAACAAACTAAAAATATTCCGACTCATGTTAAAATCGTTTACTACGTATAACCTCGCCATGCTTATCTTGGCGTTCATCGGTTCTTCTTTTCTACTAAGTAGAGTCCCACTAAAAACGTTCAAAACGACCTATGCCATCCCTGCAAGAGACACCTTGCCCATCGTAAAAATCCCTGAAGGTGTGGACCCCAATTCCCCCGACTGGAAAGGCATCGACCTGGCGCCCAAAGCCCCGATTCTGCCCGTTTCACCAAGTGATGAGCAAAAACGGTTTCTCCTTCCTCCCGGGTACAAAATTGAACCTATCCTCACCGAACCGGCCATCGAACAACCCGCTGCTATCTCCTTTGATGGCAATGGCCGCATGTACGTGCTGGAACTCCGCTCCTACATGCTGGATGCGGATTCCAAAAACGAACTCGACCCGGTTAGCCGGATTTCCCGTTGGGAGGACAAGGACAATGATGGGGTGTACGAAACGGGCACCACTTTTGTAGACAGCCTGGTATTTCCACGTTTTGTGCTCCCCTATGGCAAAGATTGCATCCTGTCGATGGAATCGGATGCTGACAATGTCTACAAATACACCGATACCAACGGAGATGGCAGAGCCGACAAAAAAGAGTTTTTCACCAGCAAATACGGCCGCTCTGGCAACGTAGAACACCAGCAAGCCTTCATGTATTATGGCATGGACAACTGGCTCTACAGCACCGTCAATGCCTTCCGCATTCGCGAAACGCCACAAGGAATTATTCGGGAAAAAACGGGTGCCAACCGTGCGCAATGGGGCCTTACCCACGACGACGATGGCAAATTGTGGTTCCAGGGTGGGGCCAGCGGTTTGCCTTCCCATTTTCAGTTCCCCATTCATTACGGCAATTTCGAAATCCCGAATGAGTTTGCCAAAGGTTTTGATGTGCCCTGGGGTGCAGCCGTGAAAACCGCCGACATGCAGGGTGGTATGGATGAAATTCGCCAACCCGATGGCTCGCTCAATCGGGTAACTGGCTCGGCAGGTAATGACGTATACCGTGGCGATCGACTCCCTACCAACATCAAAGGCCAATACTTTTATGGCGAACCAGTAGCCCGCATTGTGCGCCAGATCAACCCCGTGGTAACGGAGGGCTTAACGACCTTGCACAACGTATTTCAGGAGCAGCAGTCTGAGTTTTTACGCTCAACCGACCCCTTGTTCCGCCCGGTTGATATGACCACGGCACCCGATGGCACACTATACATTACCGACATGTACCGCGGCATCATTCAGGAAGGGCAATGGACCCAGCGGGGTTCTTATCTACGGGTGAAAATTGAACAATACCAGTTGGATAAAGTGATTGGTCTGGGACGTATTTGGCGCGTTACTTACGATGGGATGGAGCGAGACAAAACCAAACCCCGCATGTTTGAAGAATCCGCTGCGCAGTTGGTCAAACACCTGGAACACCCCAACGGCTGGTGGCGGGATATGGCACAGCAACTCCTGGTACTCAAAAAAGACAAATCGGTGGTGCCACAATTGACCCGCATGGCTTTGAAGCACAAAAATCTGACCACTCGCTTTCACGCCATCTGGACCCTGGAAGGGTTGGGTGCACTGAGTGTAAAAACCACCCAAAAATTGCTCAAAGATACCAACCCACGCCTGCGCATCCAGGCTTTACGGGCCAGTGAAACCTTGTATAAAAACGGAGACAAAACCCTGGAGCCCGATTACCAAAGATTACTCACTGATCCAGATACGGATGTGCTCATTCAGGCTATGCTCACTGCCAAATTTTTGAAACTGCCCAATTTGGAGCAGGGCATCAAGGGGGCTATGGCCCAAAATAAAGCTACAGGGGTAAAAGTAATTGGTGAACAAATTCTCAATCCCCCCAAGCCGCGCAATGCTGGCCCATTTGGTGCCCCTGAATTGACGGAGGTGCAAAAAGCCATCGTAGAACGTGGAACTACCATCTACAACGAACTTTGTGCCCAATGTCACGGTAATACCGGTATGGGAACTCCCGCAGGTGAAGGGAAATTGATGGCACCAGCTTTGGCGGGTTCTGCACGTATGCAAGGCCATCCTGAATACGCCATTAAAGTGGTACTCCACGGCATGGATGGTGCCATTGAAGGCAAAACCTATGCAGGCAATATGATGGCGAGTATGAAGGATCAATCGGATCAGTGGGTGGCGGATGTGATTTCCTACATTCGCAGCGAATTGTCCAATGATGCCTCTTTTGTTTCTCCTGAGCAAGTGGCAACAGTGCGCAAAAAAACAAGTGGCCAAAGTGTCCTATATAAATTTGATGACTTGCTGCGCCAAACCCCTTATGAGCTCACTGCGAAAGACATGAAAGCCACGGCCAGTCATGTCTTTTCAACCCGTATCGGTGGCAATGCTTCTGCCCAAAGTGCCTTCAACTACGAAGGTTGGTCTACGGGTGGGCGACAAGATAAGGGCATGTGGTTTCAAGTGGAATTTCCACAAGAAGTGAAACTGGCCGAGATCCATTTCACGGCAACACAAATCACCAAACCAGGCTGGCGGCCCACGCCTAATACTCCACCTGCATCAAGGCCGATTTTGCACACCCATCCCCGAGTCTATTCGCTGGAAATTTCTATGGACGGGAAAAACTGGCAAACTGCGGTGGCCAGTGTCAAAGGAGTGCCAGGGGCGAATATTTTGACCGTAAATGGAGCCAAGGCAAAATTCATGCGGCTTAGTTTGGCGGAAGGTCTGCCAGCTGGTGATGATGATACACCTTGGTCGGTGCGGCAAATGAAGGTGTTTGTGGAAAAGTGAGCATAAGGAAAACGCCAGAATGCGCCCTTCGAAAGTTTCAGACTTTCGAAGGGCTTTGCCTGCACAATTTTGCGCTAAAGAACTTTTCAAAAGGGTGCACCTTTTGAAAAGGCATACTAAATTTATCCACTTGTTTACTCCAGTGGCCTTCAACCATTTTAATCCTCCGACGTTCTCGTTTATATGAACAATCTCAATCAAATGACCGCCCTCATCACCGGGGGCAGCAAAGGCATTGGCCATGGCATTGCCGCCAGCCTGCTCAAAGAAGGCCTTAATGTGGCCATTACCAGTCGCCGCCAGGAAGATGCCGACGCCACCGCTCGCGAACTCTCCAAGTTAGGCTCTGGCAAGATCATTGGCATTGCCGCGGATGTCCGTGATTTCGCTGCACAGCAAGACGCAGTGGCCAAAACACTGGAAGCTTTTGGCCGCCTCGACGTACTCATCGCCAACGCGGGAGTGGGCCATTTTGCGCCCATCACCCAACTCAGTCCAGAACAATGGCATGAAACGATTGATACCAACCTTACTGGGGTATTCTATAGCCTGAAAGCGGCAGTAGATGCCTTGACGGAAGCAAAAGGCTACTTCATCAGCATCGCCAGTTTGGCTGGAACCAATTTTTTTGCCACTGCGTCTGCCTACAACGCCAGTAAATTTGGACTGGTGGGTTTTACCCAGGCAGTCATGCTCGATCTACGGGATGCAGGAGTGAAATGTTCGACGATCATGCCAGGTTCGGTGGCTTCCCATTTCAACAATCACGAGCCAAGTGAGGCTGATGCCTGGAAAATTCAGCCAGAAGATTTGGGGCAAATTGTAGTGGACTTACTCAAGATGAACCCACGGACTCTGCCCAGTAAAATTGAGGTGCGACCAAGCCAAACGGCAAAAAAGTAAGGCCCAATCCATAGAATCTCGATTGTCTCCTTTAATAGCTTTTGTCTATGATGGCATTGTTATTATAAATTAAATTTCTCGAAAAATCACCCGTATTTTGAGCAAGTTTAAATCAATCGCATTATGGACAATAACAATGGTAATGGCGCTGGTAAGTGCCCATTTTCAAGTGGAATACTCAAACATAGCGCTGGTCGTGGTACCAGAAACCGGGACTGGTGGCCAAATCAATTGCAGTTGGGCATCCTTCGCCAACACTCCTCCCTGTCTAACCCAATGGGTGAGGACTTCAACTACGCTGAAGAATTCAAGACCCTTGATCTAGATGCGGTAAAGCAAGACATCGTTGATTTGATGACTACCTCCCAGGATTGGTGGCCTGCCGATTACGGCCATTACGGACCGTTCTTCATTCGGATGGCCTGGCACAGTGCGGGTACTTACCGCATTGCCGATGGTCGTGGTGGTGCAGGGTCTGGCACTCAACGCTTTGCCCCCCTCAATAGCTGGCCTGATAACGGTAACCTGGACAAAGCGCGTTTATTGCTTTGGCCAGTGAAAAAGAAATACGGCAGAAAACTCTCTTGGGCCGACTTGATGATCCTTTCAGGCAACTGTGCTTTGGAGTCCATGGGCTTCGAAACTTTTGGTTTTGCTGGTGGTCGTGAGGACGTTTGGGAACCAGAAGAAGACATCTACTGGGGTGCTGAAGGCAAATGGCTGGAAGACAAGCGTTACAGCGGCGACCGCGAGCTGGAAAACCCACTTGCAGCTGTACAGATGGGGCTCATTTATGTAAACCCTGAAGGTCCCAACGGAAACCCTGATCCGCTGGCAGCAGCCCGCGACATCCGCGAGACCTTTGGCCGCATGGCGATGAACGACGAAGAAACTGTAGCCTTGATTGCTGGTGGACACACCTTCGGCAAAGCCCACGGTGCTGCTGATCCAAACCAGTATGTAGGCGTAGAACCCGCAGGAGCAAGCATTGAGGAGCAAAGTATGGGTTGGAAAAACACCTATGGCACTGGCAATGCAGGGTATACCATTACCAGTGGATTGGAAGGGGCCTGGACCCAAACCCCCACCAAATGGAGCAACAACTACTTTGTGAACCTATTTGGCTACGAATGGGAATTGACCAAGAGCCCGGCTGGTGCCCATCAATGGAAGCCCAAGAATGGGTTGGGGGTAGATTCCGTGCCTGATGCGCACGATCCAAACAAGCGCCATGCGCCGATCATGTTTACTACTGACCTTGCGCTGCGTACGGATCCGGCTTACGAGAAGATTTCAAGACGTTTCCACGAAAACCCTGATGAGTTCGCTGATGCATTTGCACGGGCCTGGTTCAAGTTGACCCATCGCGATATGGGCCCACGTGCACGTTACCTCGGACCTGAAGTGCCTCAGGAAGAATTGATCTGGCAAGATCCAGTCCCCGCAGTAACCCATAAATTGATCGATGATCAGGACATCGCTGCGCTGAAGGGCCAAATTCTTGCCTCAGGCTTATCGGTTTCTGAACTGGTTTCCACCGCCTGGGCTTCTGCTTCCACTTTCCGCGGCTCCGACAAACGTGGTGGTGCCAACGGTGCACGCATTCGTTTGGCCCCGCAGAAATACTGGGCAGTCAACAATCCTACTCAACTGGCAAAAGTGCTGGATACGCTGGAAGGCATCCAGACTGCATTCAATAATGCTCAACCAAGTGGCAAGCAGGTCTCGCTGGCCGATTTGATCGTCCTAGGTGGTTGCGCAGGTATTGAAAAAGCGGCAAAAAATGCTGGTCATACCATCACTGTACCCTTTACTCCTGGGCGTACGGATGCATCACAAGCCCAAACCGATGTGGATTCCTTCGCGGTTCTTGAACCGATTGCTGATGGATTCCGCAATTACATGAAGGCTCGTTACACGATCTCTGCAGAAGAAATGTTGGTAGACAAAGCACAACTCCTGACCTTGACCGCTCCAGAAATGACGGTTCTGGTAGGTGGCATGAGGGTGCTCAACACGAATTTTGACGGGTCTCAGCATGGTGTGTTCACCCATACTCCTGGCGCGCTGACCAACGACTTCTTTGCTAATCTGATTGATTTTGGTACCACCTGGAGTGCAAGTTCAGATGCCCAAAATGTCTTTGAAGGTCGTGATCGTGCCACCGGTGCAATTAAATGGACTGGTACTCGGGTCGATTTGATCTTTGGGTCCAACTCAGAGCTCCGCGCCATTGCCGAAGTTTATGCCTGTGAAGACGGCAAAGATCGTTTTGTAAAGGACTTTGTTGCAGCCTGGAACAAAGTGATGAATCTTGACCGTTTTGATTTGGCTTAATTTGAATTGAATTCAACGGCCTTGGGGCCAAAAAGTAATACACGTAGAGGTGGTTGGGCAACTGACCACCT
Source organism: Haliscomenobacter sp. (assembly GCF_965225875.1). Classification (GTDB taxonomy): domain Bacteria; phylum Bacteroidota; class Bacteroidia; order Chitinophagales; family Saprospiraceae; genus Haliscomenobacter. Next base: position 889,666 of record NZ_CBDDBS010000003.1, read on the forward strand.
CTTTTTTGTTGGCGGGATTACTTTGGAACATATGTTTTATCCAACCAGAGCACCACTCTTTCCCAACTTTCCACCGGGAAGCGGGCATGGTAAGTGTCTTTTAAAACGACAAACTCTTTTTTGTCGCCAGGTACCAAGTTATAAAGCGCTTTCACTTTTTCCACTTCGAACAGTTCATCTTTATCTCCGGTGCCCACCAAAACCGGAATGTTCAATTGTTTAGGTAGAATTAGCGTTTTGACATCCAGCATGGTCAAAAAACGCAAGGTGTACCTGAAATTGAACAAGGGATCACCAGTGCCAGTCATACCATCGCGGTAATATTCAACGACCTGTACGGAGGGGCGAAAAATTGCACTGGATATGATTTTGGCTTGTTGAAACAAGGTAGGCCCCTTGCGCACGCCTTTTTTGCCTTCGTAAGCGCCAGAAAGTAGAACTAAGCCTGAAATTTCACTAGGAATGCCCTGGGTAACATAAATAGCAGTCGCTACACCCAGGCTATGCCCTAAAATCACCACTTTGGGAAAGCCTAATTTTTTAATGTACCGAACTGCTTCCGTTAAATCATCCATAAGGCGTTCCTTATTGGGGTAATCTGCTCGATTCCCACTGGATAAGCCATGCCCTCGGTAATCCAAACCAAAAGTAGTATAACCGCCTTTGGAAATGGGAACACCTGCCATGTTGTAAGCGCCACTGTGGGCGGTGACACCGTGCAAAATCAGGACGGCAAAGTCTTTTTTACTTGCTTCGATGCTATCCGGATTCCACCTGCGCAGAAATAAGGTTTCTCCATCCGAGGTTTTAATTAGATGATGCGGCCCTTCGAACTTTTGCCTCATGGTGGCCGCCTCTTCCGGTGTGATCCCTTTTTGTTTCACAATGGATTTCATAGGCAGGTAGGCCAAAATCAGCCCGGCAATTAATAGGACTGCAAGCAGGGAAAGAATAATATAGACGACCTTTTTGAGCACTTTTTTCATGGCAGTGGCTTTAGATGTAGTCATCAAAGATAACAATCTGCAACATACCGCTCTCAGCCTATCCTCTTATTTCGTTTTCAGAAACCTTGTCTGTTGCAAAGCAAGCCAGGTTGTACATCGTGGTTTTAGCAATATTGCTCAAGGATGTTTCAGTCAGAAAACCTTGGTGACTGGTAATCAAAACATTTTGAAAGGTCATGAGACGGGCAATGGTATCATCCTGTAAAACCTCCCCCGAATGGTCTTCAAAAAACAGCCCATCCTCCTCTTCATAAACGTCCATTCCAAAATAACCCACTTGCCCATTTTTTAAACCTTGAACCACATCATTGGTGTTCACCAGAGCCCCTCGGCTGGTATTGATCAACATCACACCCTTTTTCATCTGTTGGATACTGGATGCATTGATGATGTACCTGGTATCGTCATTGAGCGGCAAGTGTAGGCTGATGATGTCGGAACGCTGGTATAGCGATGCACAATCACAGTATTCTACCTGATATTTTTGCACGATCTCCTCATTTTCAAATTTGTCGTAGGCCAATAAGTGACACCCGAAACCGTGCAGAATCCGGGCCATTACCTCACCGATTTTTCCGGTACCCATGATGCCTACTGTTTTCCCGTTCATATCAAAACCGGTTAAGCCATTCAGGGAAAAATTTTGCTCCATGATCCGAGAATGGGCACGGATCAGTTTTCGGTTCAAGGCCAGAATGAGGGCTACTCCATGTTCAGCCACGGAATAAGGCGAATAAGCTGGTACCCTCGCTACCTTAATGCCGAGTTGTTTCGCTTTGTCCAGGTCCACATTGTTGTAGCCCGCCGAACGCAGTGCGATGAAACGAATGCCATTCTGGTGCAAGACTTCAAGGACTGGTGCCGAGGCGTCATCGTTGACAAACAAACTAACTGCCTCAAAGCCAACACTCAAAGGTGCTGTTTCCAGAGAGAGTTCTACATTGAAAAAATGCAGTTGCTGAGCACTGTCGTTTACCTGCTCGAAATAAGGCTTTTCAAATTGGTGGAAACTATAAACTGCTACTTTCATTTTGAGTGGTTTGTTTATTTGCTCTCTGATGGAGCTCTGGTAAAATAACAAAGTTCATCAGGATTAAAAGCACAAGCATTACACATTTAAAGCGTAATTTTACAGGATTCACTGATGTCAGCCATTTTCAAACTTTTTCGGAATGAAAGCCTTTTTCCTTTTTAGTGCACTTGCAGCTCTTGCCTCTCCATGCTTTTCACAAAGCCAAAAAGCTTCGGCCTATCCCTTGATTACCCATGATCCTTACTTCAGCATTTGGTCAACGACCGATCAGCTGAATGCTTCGCCCACCAAACACTGGACTGGGAATGATCATTCTTTGACTGGTTTTTTGAAAGTAGATGGCGAGATTTTTCAATTCATGGGTGCTGATGCCCCGAGTTATGACCCCATTTTACCAGCTGGAGATGATGAATCGTATCAAGCTAAATATACGGAGCAACAACCCGCTGCCGACTGGATGAGCGAGGCTTTTGATGACCGCAATTGGCAAATGGGCGCTGCCCCTTTTGGCAACATCGACGGTATTTCCAAAACCCAGTGGCGCAGCCGAAACATCTGGATGCGTCGGACTTTTGAACTGAACAGCACCGAATTGTCAGCTCCTTTGTTGAAACTCCAGTACGACGATGATGTCAATGTTTACCTCAATGGCGAATTGATCTATACCGCCGGATGCTGTGCTGGTAAATACCTTTTGCTGCCCATGACTGAAAAGATGAGATCGCTGCTGAAAAAAGGCCGCAACGTATTCGCCATCCATGTGGTTAACACGGGGGGCGGAGCTTTGCTGGATGTGGGGATTGTGAAAAAATCCACGCCTTCCAGCGCCCAAATCATCAAACTTGCCCAGCAAAAACAGGTTCAAATCAATGCCACCCAAACGATCTATAATTTTACTTGTGGTAAGGTGGACATGAAACTCACCTTTACCTCTCCGCTTTTACTCGAAGACCTGAATTTGCTAGCCAGACCGATTTCCTACATTGCTGCCGAAGTCAAGGCCAATGATGGAAAAGTACATCAGGTGCTATTGAGTCTGGGCGTCTCTACCGATCTTGCCACCAATACCAATGCCCAAGAAGTCAGCGCTAGCGCTTATTCGGCTAATGGATTGAAGTTACTGAAGACGGGTACAACTGAGCAGGCTGTTTTGAAGAAAAAGGGTGATGACCTGCGGATCGATTGGGGTTACCTGTATGTGGCGACTCCTGCAGCGAAACAGGTGCATCAGTACATCTCGGACCAGTCCAAGCCCTTCCAGGTCAACGCTAGTACCCAAAAAACGGGCAAAAAACTGACCTTGCACACCCTGGTAAATCTAGACGCAGTAGGCACCGAAACCAAAACCCAGGTCCTAATGCTAGGCTATGATGACCTGTATTCAGTGCAGTATTTTGGGCAAAACTTACGCCCCTGGTGGAATGACAAAGGCACCGAAAACATCGAACAGCTGCTCAGCAAAGCTTGGAAAGAATACCCCAGCGTCCTGAAAAAATGCCAGGCAACGAATCAAACCATTCGACAAGAGGCTGAAAAAGCTGGTGGTGTGGAGTATGCTACTCTCTGTGAACTGGCTTACCGGCAAAGCATTTCGGCACACAAACTGGTCAAAAGCCCAAGTGGAGAAACCCTGTTTTTGTCCAAAGAAAATTTCAGCAACGGTTCCATCAACACGGTGGATGTTACTTACCCTTCGGCACCGCTGTATCTGGCCTACAATCCTGAATTGCTGAAAGGCATGCTGAACGGGATATTTTACTACAGCGAAAGTGGCAAATGGACCAAACCCTTTGCTGCGCACGATTTAGGTACTTACCCCCTGGCCAATGGGCAAACCTACCCTGAAGACATGCCCGTAGAAGAATGTGGCAACATGATTATCCTCACCGCCGCCATTTGTATGGCTGAAGGCAATACGGATTATGCCAAAAAACATTGGCCAACCCTTTCGATTTGGGCCGACTACCTGAGCAAAGAGGGCTTTGATCCTACGACCCAGTTGTGCACCGATGATTTTGCTGGGCACCTGGCTCGAAATGCCAATTTATCGGCCAAAGCCATTGTGGCCATGGAAGCCTATGCCATGCTGGCCGAAAAAATGGGTGACTTGCCGCGCTTCACCCAATTTGATGCCCTCTGCAAAGGCTATGTGAGCAAATGGCAATCGATCGCGGAAGATGGCGACCACTACGCCCTCACTTTTGATAAAAAAGGCACCTGGAGCCAAAAGTACAACCTGGTCTGGGACAAGGTGTTAAAGCTGAATTATTTCCCATCCGCCGTTTTTGAAAAAGAGATAAAGTATTACCTCGGTAAACAAAATGAATACGGGCTGCCGCTCGACAGCCGGGCCAATTATACCAAGTCAGACTGGGTACTTTGGACGGCCACTTTGGCGAGCAAACAGCAGGATTTTGAAGCGTTGATCCGCCCAATGGTTCATTTTGCCACCAATACATCTTCACGGGTTCCCTTAAGCGACTGGCATGATACCAAAACTGGGAAAATGATTGGTTTTCAGGCCCGAAGCGTGGTTGGTGGGTACTTTATGAAGGTTTTGGAGGGGAAATTTATGGGGAAGTAAATGCAATAAACCTATGGCAAACGAAATCTTGTATTTAGAACTCAATTTCCAGATTCCAAACTCCAGCAGATTCCCTATTTACTCCAAATCCAGCACCAAACCCAACTCAGCCTGATTCCGAATCAGCTGCACCGACATTTTGCCCGTCCACAACACCTTTTCATAGATCAATTGTAGTGCTTCTACATGGGTTACTACTTCGCCATTGGCTTTGCGGATCACATCACTTTTTTGCAAGCCGGCTTTGGCCAGTGGGGATTTGGGGGACAACTCTAATACAATCACTCCATTTTCATCTGGCAGACCATAGGCCGAACGTTCCCCCAGGCCATTGATCGATTTGACCTTTGCTTGGAGCCAACTGACCTCTTTGGTTGTTTTTTCATCAGCAATAAACAGGAGTTCAGGAATACGGGGCTGAGCCGCGATTTTTTTCAAAGCAGGTTTTTGCACCCCAAACTGATCCATGGGAAAGTTTTCAAAACCGATATCAAAGGCTTTTGAGCCAGCTTGTAGTCTGAAATCAGCAGTAGCCGGATCAACAAACAAAAGTTCTCCTGCCACACTAGCTGAGTCGGTACCCTTACTTCTTGCCTTGGCCAGATAAGAAGCATTGCTGAAAAAATTGTAATCAATGGTTTTCCCCCAATCGTTCACCCCAATCGGAAAGTAAGCCCGCATGAACACATTGCGTTGGATGACATCGCCACTGTTGGGAAACCAGACATGGGGATGCAGGGAATTATTGACAAAAACGTTGTTTTCAGCCACTCGAAAATAACCCTCGCGGAGCTTTAAACCACCCTTCAGGAAGACATTGTTGTAAATGTGGTAATTGGAGCTGCCATCATCTAGGTCTACGTCCCAACCATGGTCACAACGGAAGCGGTTGTTGCGGATAATGGTGGTGTATTGAGCATCCAGCAAGGCCATTTCCATATCATTTCGATTGTTGAAATGCCAGTAACGATCGCGGCCCCAGGAGTTGAAAGCCCCGTGGTCGCTGGTTTCAAGTACGGTTTCAAAAGCGTCGTTGTATTCGATGAGGTGGCCACCAAAAGCGCCGTCACCCACGTTGATTGCAGCACGTGGCACCTGATAAATGCTGTTGTGCCGAATGGTAATTTGAGCGGCGACCTGGATTTGTATGCCCGCTACCTGTTTTTCAACCCGTCCAATGTGGTGGATAAGGTTGTCTTCGATCACGCATTGGCGCGGGTAATGCCGATTTTTTGGACCGGGTACATAGTCCATTTTTTCCACTGGGGTTGTTTTTTCGTAACGATTGGGCACGGCGCGTACAGCGGAAGTATCTCCCACCAAACAAATGGCGCTGGCTCCAATGTTGTAGAAATGGCAACCGCGGATAGTAGAATTCAAATTGTAAAGACTGACAAAAACGGCGTTGCCTCCCAAATTGTTGAAGTTGCAATCTATTAAGCTACAGTTCTCGGTATTTTCAAAAAGCACAGCCGCTCCTCGATAAATGCACCAATCACTGCGGAGGAGGGGCTCGTATTGGTCCATAAAAGTGCGCTCGGCGTGGGCAAAATGGATGCCACTGATCTGTATGTTTTTGAGGGGTAAATCATCCTGGCCTTCTAGCTCAATCAGGTGTTTGAGCCGGGAGATTTCGGTTTTGGCCTGGGCCAAATTTAATCCAGCTGGTGGATAAAAGTAGAGCGTTTTTTCGGCAACATTGAAATACCATTCCCCAGGAGCGTCCAGTTCTTCAAAGATGTTTTCGACAAAACGGTACTTATTGTGCATAGCCGATGGGCGGTTGTTTTGCCAGCCGCCTTCCAGTTGCACTTCATCCCCTTTTTTGCCCAGAATGCGGTACTGAAAACCGCCCCATTGCCCGGCGTGCATGGCGTGTACAAAGCCACCAGTGGGATTGCTCCAACGTTTGAACCGCTCGGGTGCAAGGGCATCGGCAGCAAAACCATTGAATACCCGGACCGTATCGGTGTAGTTGGGGTAACGGGCTAAGACCTGCTGTTGGTCATTGACAAAGAGTTGCTCAAAGGTGGGGTTGTCCAAATGGGCTTTCCATAAATTTCCACCAGCTTTTTGCCATTGCAGCCGGACTCTTTTGCCGCCACTCAAGGTCGCTCGCCCATCTGGGGAGGCGGAGATGTGCAGGCTTTTTCTGGCCCATTGTTTGGCATTGATTTGAATGGTTTGTTTGAGGTAATGGGTGCCTGGCAGGAGTTGAATTTGCGGGCTATTCGTAGTGGCTTTTTGGGCAAGTGAAAGCGCACGATCTAATGTCGCAACGGGTGTTTTTAAAGTGCCGGTGGCCTGGTCATTTCCCTGAGGGGACACGTAAATTACACTTTGTGCGAAAACAAGGGTATTTGAGCAGCAAAAGATGAGAATGCAGAGCAATTTTTTCATTGGTAGTTGTTTCAGGATGGCTGGTAAAATAAGTTTTTTGAGATTTTTATACTAGGTTTGGCGAAATTCCTTTCCTTTTTGGTTTAAACTACCATCATGAAAGCTGTTTTTAAATGCCTGTTTATTTGCTTGAGCCTTTCCGCCGCACTACAGGCGCAGAGCTCCAAGCCCAATATCCTCATCCTTTTTACCGACGATCACACTTATCATGCCGTAGGTGCATTGGGCAACAAGGTGGTCAAAACCCCACATATGGATGAATTGGTAAAAAATGGTACGACTTTTAGCCGGGCAAGTTGTTTGGGCGGAAAACATGGCGCTTTGTGTGTGGTGAGCCGGGCCGGAATCATGACTGGCCGCTACCTCAATAGTTTACCGGGCGGTGCCGATGTAATCCCCACGGATCACACCATGATGCCCGAACATTTGAAAAAATTCGGCTACAAAACCTTTGCTACTGGCAAGTGGCACAATGACAAAGCTGCTCATTTTCGGGCATTCGATGAGGCCGATAATATCTTTTTTGGGGGAATGCACTTTCCCAATGAAGGCGGCCATGAACATGCTAACCTGTACCATTATGATCCGAGCGGCCAATATCCAACGTCAGCGCAATGGAGTGCGGACAAATTTTCGAGTACACTATATGCCGACGCTGCTATTGCTTATTTGAACCAAAACAACCAAAACCAGCAGCCCTTTTTTGCCTACGTAGCTTTCACCTCACCACATGATCCCCGCACACCACCAGCTCCTTACGATAAAATGTATGACCCCAATAAAATCCCCTTGCCTAAAAACTTCTTACCCCGGCATCCTTTTGACAATGGAGAAATGGAGGTACGGGATGAACAATTACTGCCCGTGGAACGCACGCCGGAAATGATCAAAAAAGAACTTGCAGCCTATTATGGAATGATCTCGGAGGTTGACGCTCAAATTGGGCGGATCATCCAAACACTCAAGGCAAATGGACAGTACGAGAATACCCTGATCATTTTTGCAGGAGACAATGGCCTGGCAGTGGGTTCACATGGCCTGGTGGGCAAGCAGAGTTTGTATGAGCACAGCATGAGGGTGCCACTGGTGATGGTTGGCCCCGGGGTCCCCAAAAACCAAAAGGCGGATGCCCTTTGCTACTTGTCGGATATTTTTCCTACGGTTTATAACTTTCTGGGCATTGAAAAACCTGCTTCGAGTGAGGGCAAAAATTTATTGGAAGCCATCCAAAACCCTCAAGCCGTTTTTCGGCAAAACATCTATTACAAATACCGGGACATTCAACTGGCGGTGCGGACCCATGACGATTGGAAATTGATCAAATACAATGTCAAAGGTGTTGAACACCAACAGCTGTTCAACCTCAAAAAAGACCCCTGGGAAACCAAAAACCTGGCTATGGATAAAAAATACCAGGCCAGGTTGACCACTTTGACGGAGACCTTAAAGGCGGAAATGGCTTTTTACCACGACAACCTGGATTTGAATCTTCCCAACTGGGGGAAAACCGTGAAATGAATAGCCTGCAGGACAAAATTGGGGCAACTCAGAATCAACGGATGATTTCGGATGTAGAGACGCACGGCCGTGCGTCTCTTGACCTCGGCCATCTATAAGAGACGCACGGCCGTGCGTCTCTACGGCGCGTTGCCCCAATTTTGTAGAGCTCTCAAACTGAATAGCAATAATCATTAATCGGCCATTGCTATTTCGTCATAAACACCCATTTCACCGTCTTATCGTAACCAAAGGGCTTGCCTACTGGTAAGGTTGGCAATTCCCCCTGCAATCGGCCATCACCATCTTTAGATACTGCCAACCTTGTAAAAGAATATGCCCCTTTTTCAAAATCAAAACTCACTCCATCATCGTCATACAACTGAAAACTGCCCGCCGAGTCACCATAGTGGCGAACCTCTAGTGGCAAAATTTCACCTGCTTTTGGTGCCTGACGGCGAGTTGGAACCATTGGAATAATTCCTCCATCTTTTACAAACAAGGGAATTTTGTCCAAGGCTGGGCTGATGCTGATTTTTTGGTTTTCACCCACAAAAGCACCCGTATAAAAATCGTACCATTTCCCAGCGGGCAAATAAACCTCACGGCTGCTTTCGCCAGCAAACATGGGGGCAACCAGTAAAAAGTCTCCCATCATGTATTGGTCTTTAATGTCCTTTTTGATGCTCTTGGCATAGGGATTGGCCGTGGCATCCAGTTGCCCTGCGCTTGTGGTGGCAGTAAATCCAAATCCTTCCACCAGGTTCATGGCCCTAAAAGGCGGTTTGCCTTCAAAATGGTACTGAGCAAAGGTGGAGTACAGGTAGGGTAGGAGTTGCATGCGCAAACTGGCCACATCATTCACCGCTTTTTCCACTTCAGGAAAAGACCAGGGTTTGGTGCCATCGGCCCAAGCGTTGAGCATGGCCATAGGGGAGAAACAAACCGATTGCATGCGGCGCACCCACTCCTCAGCAGTTTTGGAGGCACGCACCTCCGGAGTCCACAATACACCGATAAAACTGCTGTTTACCAGAGCGGTGATGAAGTCCTTGTGGCTGTAATAATCGTTGTAAATGACGTAGGGGAAATTGCTGGAACCTGCATTGGAGCCGCGCACCAGACCATACGTGCGTTTGTTGATTTCCTTGTACCAGGAAGCGGTCATACTTTGAACCAAATTGCCATAAACCTGTCGCATTTGTTCGGCGCTGAAGCCTGAAGGGAAAGTCGCCACATCCGGCCAAACCCAAAAGTCGTAGCCGTCTACTTCATCTACTTTAAAGCCGCCCACTCCAATGGAGAGCTGGTTTTTTATAAAATGATCTTTGAACAATTGCCGTGTTTGAGGTAGGGTGAAGTCGGGTACAATCCCATTCCAAACAGTGTGTGAGGCGGATAAGGGTTTGATTTTGGAATACAAACTGGCCTTGGGCGATACATAAGGGTTGAGCCACAAATTGGCGCTGAGACCTTTTTTCGCCAGAGCGTCCAAAAATCCCTTTGGGTCGGGAAAACGGGTAGGGTCCCATTCAAAGGTACAAGGGTAGGACATGCTGTGCCAACCTGGCTCCACCCCAATGAAATCAAGGGGGAAATTGTGCTCTTCAAAACTGGTAGCTTCTTTCAAAATGTCATCCTGGGTATACAAAGTGGGGACACGTTGGGTAAAGCCCAAACCCCATTTGGGTGGAAGGTATCCACCGCCATTCATCAAATTGTAGCGCTGTACCACCTGCATTGGCGTAGGGCCTGCGAAAACATAAAGGGTAGCACCATCAGCTGGTACCAGGATTTCGACAGCGTCGGAGTAGGGCTGAGCATCCCACTCCTTGTTGGTATTGCGGTCGTACAAAACTGGGGGGTGCTGGCTCTCCCTGCGCACACCCGTGCCCATGTACACGGTCAGGTAACGCGCGGCATCGATCAAAACCCCGTACCCTTTTGAAGAAACATAAAAAGGGATCGGAGCATGGGTGCGGCCATTGTCCTTGCCGCCGTAATGGTCAACGTGCAAATCTAGGATACGCCCACGTTGGTTGACGGTCTGGAAATTGAGACCCAGCCCAAAGAGTTGTTCTGCCTCATCCAGCGGGAAGCGCAGGTAAACTTTATGGTCAATGATTTTTACATCAATATCCGTTTGTTTGAGCGGAAAGTTGCTTTTGGGCAATTTAGCGAGAGCCGTCACATTAGCAATGGCTCCTGCCGTACTCAGGAGACTGATTTTCTCGGGTTGGCCTGCCGTGGCTTTCCAGATTCCGGGGTATTGCTCCCGCCACTGGAGTTTGACTTGGGCAAAAATGAGGTATGGAAAAAAAAGCAGGCAAAAAAGGGTTTGAAAGGGTTTCATGTGTTGACGATTGATGTTGGTTTGTGGGGATAGTTTTAAATGTTTTCTGAAGGTGCTAAATCACTTTTGTTTCAAAAACCACCAGGCGTACAGGTCCCATGAGGCCTGCTGCTTTTAGTGGGCTATCCTTTCGATAATAATACCAAACGGAAAAAGTTTTTCGCCCCTTAGATGGCCGTGCTTGATTTTTTACAAACCAATCTGGATAAGCCTTCATGGCGTGGCCAAGATTGCCCCGGTCGCTGCCCCATTCAAAATCTGCGGGCTCCTGTTCATCGCCGATGAGGCGATTGGCCCAATTGGTAGTCACGGCTATTTCCAGCAGGTTGTCACCCGGAACGAGTGCTGAGGTTATGTCCAATACATAAGGTGGATACCACAAAACACCCAGCGCTTTGCCATTGATTTTTAGGCTGGCAATGTCGTACAGTTGGCCAAAATCAAGCTGTATCAGTTTGCCAGGTTTTAGGAGTTCCGGATCAATCTGAATGGTTTTGCTGTACGTGGCAGTCCCCGCGAAGTACTTCACTCGTGGATCGCTGTGCTGACTGAAATCCAACAATTGTGGGAAGTCGAGTTTAAAAGCTGGCTCCAATTTAGGTTGAAGGTTTAGATTCCAGGAGCCTTCAATCGTTTGGTGGCTGGCCGCGGGCAAGTCCACATTTATTTTTTTGCCGGAGGCATATTCCAGTGAAAGCTGTTGAGGGGTAGTTGCAAAAAGCGCAATTTGGCCATTCTTTAAAGGCACGATGTTCCAGTTCTTTTCTGGGCTGTTGATGGCAATCAGGTGCTCATTAGGGGTGATTGCTTTGCGAAAAACGACAAATACCGCCTGTTGATCCTTCAGTTGTAGTTCTACCTTGGTTCGGCCATCTTTTTCCTGCCAAACGGGGGCATTCTGGATGCTGACGTCCTCCGCCTGCCAAAGCTCAGGTTGTTTTCCAGTGATGCGAAAGGAAAGGCTAAGGTTTTGCGTTATTGGAGCCATATTGGCAACGAAATACACTTCGCCTTCTGGCCCACTGCGGTGCAAAACCCGGATGTATTGGCTGGAATCGGCTTTTTCAACCTGATAATCAGCCTGAATTTTATGCCATTTCATGGCGTCGGGGATGTTGGTAAACACCAGGCCCTTACCGTATTCCGCTTGTGGGCCGTAGTTCCATAGGATATTTCCTACACCGGCTACTTTTTGATCCGAGCTTGGGTAAGCTTTGAGACCCAGGGCTTTTTCCGGTTTTGGCCCCACCACGCTGGCTCCTTTGGCTACCAATGCCTTGATTTTTTCGGCCACTTCCACCTGCATGCTTTTTTGATTGGGTAAAACCAAAAAAGCATAAGCCCGTCCGGACTCCAGCACAATTTTCCCATTGAGCACCTGGATGTTTTGGCGCAAAAAATCAGGCCGGGAAATCAGATCGCCGGAACCTTGTAAAGTTTCAAGGCAGAGGTAATCCGCCACCCGTTCGCCGTATTGCAATAAAGTCTGAGTACGGCCTAAATACTGGAAAAACGCTTTGCCTGGCTCCGCCCAGGTTTGGTGCCGACTAAAATGGGTGCCCCACCAACCCATGCCCATTCCGGGCTGATAGCGATCGTCGAAAGGCTGATGCACCCAGTGGTGCAAAACCAGGCGATTGGCCCCGGAAACATAGCCTTTCAAAGCAGAAGGTTTTAGGAAAGCTGGATCTTCAGTGTATTTGCTGTTTTTAGGCAAACTGGTCAAAGCTTCCGCCCCAACAATCTTACGTCCTGCTGCGGCCGCGGCCGCAGGGATTTTGGCATCAATGCCGCCCGTATGGGTCCAGAATTCACCCATGGGTAGGTCAGCCAGCGCAGCACCTTGGGCTTCATTAAAAGGGCCACCGTAGGCTTCAAATTGTAGATCGAGGCCAGCGGCTTTGATGAGTTCTTTGCCTGTTTTCCAACCATTGTCATAGTAAAGCTGCTGAATAACATCCTGAAAATCCCAGGCAAAACGTTGACAAGCTTCTTCATTGTCGAGTACGAGGGGCTTTTGATCAATTTTGTCAAAAGAAAGAACCCAGGGAATGGGATCGTAACCCTTACGACGGATGAACTCTTGGCGAAAACCCGGCGTCCAGTTTTGATCACCAGCCTCATAACTGTCAATGAGGATGTGTTTGAAGGATTTGCCGAGGTAAGGTGCTAATTTTTCCTGGAGCGGGTTGAGTACAGTTTGCCAGTGAAAGCGGTTTTGGGTGATGCTCATTTTATCCACTTCGAGGGTTTTGCCGATGATGTCATCGGGCAGGGGGTGTGGATTGGCCATCGTGGGAGCATGACCGACGCGGTAAATCAGCCAATCGCCAGCGGGAGCTTCCCATTGGAGTTGGCCCTGCGCGTCCATTTTGCTGCTGAGATCGATGATGGATTTGCTGGATACCTGGGCTTGGGCAGGTACAGCCAGCACAGCGATGTCTTTGTAAAAAGTAGCTTTGATTTTGGGTGAGCCCCAGCCTTCCCAGATGGGGGGCTCGGGTTTGGCGAGTTTAACCTTGATAAGGGTGCCGCCACTTTGACTGGTTTTGGACCATGCCAGCGTTTGCATGGCCTTATCCTCTGTGACCCAAGGGCCACCCGTAGTGGAATAACCGGCAGTATTGTGTAGCCCAATTTCCAGACCTAACCGCTGTGCCTCGCTGGCAGCATGGCGGATGGCTTCCCAATAAGCTGGGCTGCGGTACTTTTGCTCCGGCCAGGGATTGTTTTCTGTAGGGACATGACTTTCCTGCACAGCGGAGGCGAGGTTAAAAATGGTGGCCCCGCCAATGCCTGCTGCCCGCATCGCTTCCAGGTCTTTGGTGATGCCCGCTTTGGAAAAATTAGAGCCCATCCAGTGCCACCAGACGTAGGGCTTGGCGGTGCTCGGTGGGGTGATGAAGTTGGCTTCAAGGGTGCTTTTATTTTGTGACAAAAGCGACCAGGCGCATAAACTGAAACAAACGAGGAGACTGAGTTTTTTCATTTGGCTACATTTAATTTTTTATCGCCCCGTACTGCCAATTTTGATCAAAAAAGCCAGTCGCTTTGATGGCTTTTGCGCCTTCTTTGGGCATTTCAGCGGTAAAAATCAGGTAATCCGGAAATCCACTGCCCGCCGCGAAATACTGATTGGCCCAGGCGGCTTTCATGCCCACTAAGCCTGTACCCGCTACTACCGAGACAGATGCGGTTTTACTATCAGGACGAGGGTAGGTAAAATAAACTCCCAGGTCGTTGCCAGTATGGGTTTCATCACCCAATTTGATGCTGCCACGGTTGACTTGTAAAGGGCAATTGACCAACAATTTGGACCAGGCTTTATTGGTACTGGCATTGCCAAAAAGGATGATGCCCCGATCTGGGTAGTCAGCTGGATTGAAGTCCTTATCGGCGATCAAGTCTACTGCACCATTGCCCCGGTAGTACCAGGTTTCGGCGTCAAAAACCGCTTTTTGATAAGCCCATTCATTCTCTTCCTGAGTGCCTCCGGTACCGTACACAAAAACCATTTGGTGGTTAAATGCTTCTTTGAAAGTACCATTGCGTTGGGCATTCCGTTGCTGAGGCCCCGGTTCTGGGGTAGCTTCCCAAGTAGTATTTTTGCTGAAAAATAGGGGCATTTCCCCCATTTTACAATTGTTACACACTTCCTGCCCATCAATGCTCAGTTTGAATGATTGGTCTTTGGGAAAAGCATCAGGCAGTAGTTTTAGAATCCGCACATTGTCGGTTTTGATGGCAATGGTTTTGGCGGTGGAATTGCGTTTGGCCGAAATATTGCTGTACATCAGCGGTGCAGACTGTTGCTCGATGCCAATCCAATGATAAGTGGAGGAAATGGCTGGGTTGGCGGTGGTGAAATTCAGACTGTCTACATCCTGGGCCTTGGGAATGCTGTGCCATTTGAAAAAATCGAATAATGCTGGCCAGTCCACACTGTGGTCGCCGTACCAATGCCCGCCATTGGGGTATTCGTAGTAGGAGAAGTCGTTGTGAAAAGTGCTGAGTACCTTGCGCATTTCGCGGGCGTATTCGACTGAAACGGTACGGTCAGCATCGCCGTGCAAGATGTAAATGCCACTGGCTTTGTAGTTGGGCGCCAGCGCGATCACATTACTCGGGTTGCTTGCGCGCAGGAGCATCTGTTCTGCCGGATTTTGGCTGCTTTCTGGAATTTTGCCATCCGCTGAGCCATAGCCCATCAAGGTTGGGTAACCAGCACAAGGGGCAACTCCAGCCCATTTTCCAGGATAAGTTGCCCCCAAGTACCAAGAGCCGTGCCCGCCCATGGAGTGACCAGTTAGGTAGATTTTTTGAGGATCGGGTTGGAAGCTTTTTTGAGCAATGGACAATACTTCCAGCGCATCTAAACGGCCCCAGTCTTCCCAGTTGAAGCCCCTCGGCCGACGATTGGTGGGGGCGACTAAGGTTCCCCAATCTTTGGGTTTGTAAGCCCGAGCTTGCCCAATGGCTTCTACCTCCGCGCCATGAACGGATAAAAATAGGGCCGAACCAGGCTTGTTGCCACCCACTTGTGGCGCTACGGCATAATATTGCACACTGCCATCAATGGCACTAATGAAGGTGTTGCTGTGGTGTTCGGTGGCGGATAGGGCGGTTAAAGTGATGCTTTTTTCATCAATTGGTTTTCCATCCTGGAGCAAGGTGAGGCTGCAGGTCACATTGCCTTTTTGGGTAACCGCTGCTGGATTCATTTTAAAAGGAACCTTGCGAGAGGTCATTGCACTAACTACTGGTACCTCGCTCAGTACCTTATTGCCACCGATACTGGCCTGCAATTTTAGGTTTTTCAGAGGTTTATCACTCGTGTTGATCAATACAACCCCTCCCCAGAGTTGACCATTCGTTTCTTCAATCAGAATATGGGGCAAGGTGGCATCGGCGGTGCTGATGGCCGCAGGTTTTTCCGGGAAAATCAACTTCGCTGTAATACCCTGAAACCGGCCACCCTGGCCAACCCGAACGTACAACTCATTTAGTCCTTTTTTGAGTTTGATGGGGTGAAACAACCAGCCATAACGGTACATGTCGCCGGAATAAGGCACTCCATTAAAAAACAGACCACTGTGCCCGGAGATTTGCAGTAAGGCGGTTTTTTCTTCACTGGAGGGATAAGTCAGGTACACATAACCATTGGTCAAACTGGCGTCGCGCAGCCGATTGGCAGTATCAGCCTGGACAGATTTCCACTGAATAGGCTTTCCATTTTTATCCGTCGCCAAGGTATTGCCCTCACTAGGGGTATTGAGTTTGCCCTGAATAAGTTGATGCACCAAAAGGTCGGTGTAGAGGGCTTCCCGGCCATATTGATGGCAGGGCCCGGCGGCTAGGCCTTTGGTGAAGGTGTAAGTACTTTGGGCGAAAACACTATTACAAAAGAGGAAAAGGAAGACAAAGTAGCGCAATGTTTTCATTTGGATTTATTTGTTAAGGCAGATGCATTTGGCGAGTAAAGTAGCGAAAAGAAGCGGCACTTCAATACACTAGTGGCCAATTTTTGGCTATACTTTTCCTTTTTTTCAAACTAAGCAATGTTGATTCTTAGTTGCTTTTTAAAAAGCTCTCGATTACATAATTTTCAGTAAAAGATTTATTCTGAGCTGATTGGATCAATTTGGTCTTAACCTGCCCGTTTAGATATTGCCGATTCTCAGAAAGGTAGTTCAAAAAGGTATTCAATTGATTTTTGGACATTTTTTCCAGGTCTTCTACCAGTATTTTCACCACACTGGGATGGGCGTATTTTAAGTTGTTGAGTAGCAAGGTCCGGGTGTTGATGTCGACGCTGGCAAAGCTTTGAAAAAAAGGCTGACTTACTTTTTCATCCTTCCAAAGTTCTCTGGGCATTTTTTTGAGAATGTACAATCGATTGCCAGGGGAGCTGTGCTTAAAAATTTCCTGGACAGCCGGAAGCTGATTGACCAGGGTCGTCAGATTCAGCTGTTTCAAGGCAAACAGCTGGTAGTCTTCAGCAGGGGATTTTAAAAAGGACTCTGCCAGAGCAGGGTCATAATAACTGAGCAAATGTTGTTCAATTTGTTCTTTGATGTTGCCGTGGGCCAAATGCCAGGCCGTAAAACAGGAATACAAAGCCCCTTCAACGACGGATTCTTTGATCTCCGTACGGGTAGCCCCAGATACGGCATCGACCTCTTTGCCCTTAAAAGTGATTTTTTCCACGGCGGCAATACTCTGATCGAACAAGTCCTCCATGGTTTTCCGCTCCAGGATCGAGTGTTGATCCAGCAATAGGGTGTGCAGCTTGGCGTAGTCGGCAGGGGTAAAGGCTTCGTGGTCGAATTTGGTCAACAAATTGTCGGGAAACACTCCATAGCCCACATAGTTTCCCACTAGATTCCAATACAGGGTGATGTACATGGGTTTGCAAAGCCCATCAATACAAACGGGGGTGATCACGTCGGCGCAATAGAGCAGAGGTCGTTGTTGTGCATCGGACAATAGCCATACCTGATGCTTCAAGAGGCTATCGGTCCCTGCCAGGGTAAAGACCATCTTTTCTCCTGCCACCTGTGCAAATTGCTCCGGCATGGCCATGTGCAGGGGGGCATTTTTGGCCAGTTTAATGGAGCTGGAATAGAGCAATGCCAAACCCAGAACCATCAATAATACAAGCCGGGAGAACCAGGTTTTAAAGCCAATTCCACGTAACATGACTCAGGGTTTTATGACTTGTTGTTCGGTGATGGTGCCCATGTATTCCTGCAAGTGTTTTTCATACACCGCTCGTGGCTGCACTTTGTACTTGTGGCAAATGGCGGCGGCAAATCCTACGGCTGCTCCCATCTGCCCAGTGGTACGCATCACACGAGGGCCACCCAAACCGATGTGCGAACAACTGAAACAACGCCCGGCCATAAACAAATTGCTGATGTTGCGGGAATACAAACTGCGGTAAGGGATGTAGTAGTTTTTGGTTTTGTAAAAAAGGGCTTCGGACAAAAAATCCGGCGTTTCTTCGTTTTGCAGGTTGCGTTGAAAATGCACGTCGATGTCGCGGGTTTCTACCACTACGGAATCGGGAAACTGGGTATGGTTGACCACATCGTTGAAGGTAAAAACGTGATCGCCAATGAGTCGACGAGATTCTCGTTTGCCCAACAAATAAGAGACCCATTGCAGGCGGTATTTTTCATTCCCAGCTTGTTGTTTTGCATTGAAAAAAGAACCGTAGATGGCCCGCAGCAAATGGTCGCGAATCTCTTCCCCGTCGTCAATCTGGTGTAGGTCATTACGTGAAAATTCCCAATACCATTCTCCCGCAGTGGCTTTGTGCTCTTTGGCCACGGAAACCGCCCAGGGTACTGTCGGAAATGTTTGAACTTGCTCAGCTACCTCAGTGCGCCAAAGGATGGAAGAGCCCATGACAAAATTGTCGGCTTCTTCGGGGCTCCAGAGCTCGCCCCACTTGTTCCAGGCCTCGCCGTAGGTGTGCACACTTTCCCGACCATAGGAGTATTCGGCGCCAGCCCAGTAACCGATCCAGCCATCTCCGGTGGCGTCGGTGAAGAGGGGAGCTTTGAAGCGAATCCGTTTGCCATTGGAGGTGTGTTGGGCATCGACATACTGAATGACATTGTTTTCCGCCACCGCGTTGTAGGCCCGCCAATTGTAATGGATGTCAATGTTGGGGTATTTTTGGACGTTACGGTCTCTTTTTTCCTGATCCTTTTGCGCCTCGGGGGAGCCATTAGGGTAATGCTCGGTGTCGATCATGCGCAAGATGCGTTCAAATTTGCCGTAGATACCGAGGGTGTGGACCCGGATTTCACTGCTGGCATTGCCTCCCAGCACCGGACGGTCGTGGATCAGGGCTACTTTTAAACCTTTTTCCGCTGCGGCAATGGCTGCTGCACAACCAGAAATCCCACCACCACAAATGACCAGGTCGTAGGTTTTGGTCGTTTCAGGAGCCAGGGGCTCGCGCAGCTTTTTTTTGCGCCATTCAGCCAGTTCTGGCCCACCTTGAGGAGGATCAATCTTGGTTTTACTCAAATAAATTGCATCGCAGCGGGCGTTGAACCCGGTAAGGTCAATCAATTCGAGACTGATTTCTTTGCTGTTGACAGCCACTTCTCCGGCATATTCCCAGGTCCAGTTGGGGATTTTCCCAAAGACATGACTTGCTTTTTGACCATTGATGGCGATCTGAAATTGCCCTGGCGCTTCCCAATTGCCCGGTGCCCAGTTTTTGGTTCTGGCCCAAAGGTGGTATTTTCCTTTGGCTGGCAGCAATACTTTGGTGGAAGCATTTTTAACGGGAGTGCCCATGCCATGGGCCATCAGGTAAGAAGAGCCCATCTGTTGGACAAATTGAGGGTCGGTCACCCAGTAGCCTTTATCGGTGAAACTTTCGGCTTCAATCAGGGCGTCTTTTTGGGCAAAAGCCAGATAAGGCAAGAGGAAAAATAAGCAAAAAAGGGAGCGATAAAGGTTTCTCATGGCTTGCGATTGAGGTGACCAATTTTGTCTACCAAAGGCTTGTTTTGCCTTCGGTAGGTAAGTACCATGAGACAAGATGGATAAAAATATTTTTTCTACAGAGCCCTAAATCAGGATTGAATGAGCTTTTCCTATCGGGAACCTTCCCAATTTGTAAGGAAAATTACGAATGCGAGATTTTTTTGAAAAAAGGGAAAAAGAATCATCCCGAGCTTTTCTGAAAAACTCGGGATGAGTTTCGATTACAATTCCATGGGCACTTCCATCAACAGAAATTCAGCATCACTACTCGCTTCAATCGAGAATGAATCTGCATCCCATATGCCCAAACCGTCACGGGTGCTCAGGGCTTGTCCATTGATGCTCACATCTCCTTTCAAGACAAAGGCATAAACACCATTTCCTGCCTTGTGGATTTGGTATTCCGCCGTTTTCCCGGCATCGAAATCCGCCAAATGAAACCAGGCATCTTGATGAATCCAAACGCCAGCGTCATCTGCATTGGGCGAGATGATTTGCTGGAGGGTGTTTTTGCGATCAGCAGCATTCAAGGTGATTTGATCGTAGCGTGGCTGTACGTTGCGTTGATTGGGGTACACCCAGATTTGTAGGAACTTGACCAAGTGGTCGCGGTTCTTGTTGTATTCGCTATGGTGTACTCCGGTGCCAGCACTCATCACCTGGATGTCGCCATTCCGGATCACAGTGGTGTTGCCCATGCTGTCTTTGTGTTCCAGGTCTCCCTCCAGTGGGATGCTGATGATTTCCATGTTGTCGTGAGGGTGGGTTCCAAATCCCATACCCGCTGCAACGGTATCGTCGTTAAGTACCCTCAATGCGCCAAAATGCACCCGATCGGGGTTGTAATAATTGGCAAAACTGAAAGTGTGGTAAGAATTGAGCCAGCCGTGGTTGGCGTGACCTCTTGTTTCAGCTTTATGCAAAACGGTATTTGCCATTTTTACTCCTTTTTTAAAATTTGTAGAATAACACCTTAGTGAGCGATAAAGTCTATTTTTGCGCCGGAAAAATTCAAAAAAAATGCTTGTTATGCAGATCAACGAAGAAGACTACTCAGACTACGACTACGATAGTGAGTACTACAACTACGACAGTGGTGATTCCACTGATACTCAGGTCACCAAGGATTGTAATGGCAATGAATTGAAAGATGGGGACTCCGTGACCCTGACCCAGGACCTGAAAGTAAAAGGGACTTCGGTAAACCTGAAGCGGGGCACTTTGATCAAAAACATCCGCCTGACCGACAACCCGGAAGAGGTGGAATGCCATGCGGAAAAGGTGAAAAACCTGGTCTTGAAGACGAAGTTTTTGAAAAAGCATTGATCCTTTGTAGAGACGCACGGCTGTGCGTCTCTACACCAGGGCTTCTATAGAATCCCACACCGTTTGCAGCACCGGCACACCATTTTTCAGGTTTTTGGCACGAGTAGCCAATACCCTTTCGCCGGGAAAACTGATCTTATTGCCCCCTTCCGATGGGGTCGACTCCTGATAGTCCTGAATGATTGCCTGGACCATTTTTTCTACCTCCTCAGCATGGCCAAAGCGACTTGGATCAATGGCAATAAAAACTTGGGACACACCGTATTCCACTTTGGTTTTGCTCACTTCATGGGTAGATGCACCACCCGAAATGACGGTGGCCAGAATGTCCAAAAGCAGTGACAGCCCAGCTCCTTTCCAAAACCCGATGGGAATGGAGCGCCCTGTTTCCAAAATGGCCTCTGGATCGCGACTGAGTTTGCCCGCTGCATCATAGCCGCCAGGCACAGTCAGTGTTTCTCCTTTCATGGCCGACTGTTCCATGGCTCCAAAGGAAAACTGCGACATGGCCATGTCTAGCACAATGGCTTCATTTTGATAGGGTAGGGCCAGTACAAAGGGATTGTTGCCTAGTTTGGGATCTAAAGCTCCCCAGGCAGGCATATTGGCGATGGTATTGGTCCAGGCCATAAAAATGAAACCACTGCGCGCTGCTTTCCAGCCGTAGGTTCCGCCCCGCATCCAGTGGTTGGTATGAGCCAAACCCAAGCAGCCGATTCCATGGGCTTTTGCTAACTCGATCACTCGGTCGGTGGCAAAAAGGGCATTGAGTGGGCCTGGTCCTAAATTGCCATTCCATTGCTCGATGGCCGCAAAACGGTGCTCCAAACTTGGGCTGGCACTTGGTTTTACATAGCCGTTTTCCAGGTACTCCACAAAACGCGGAAAACGATTGACCCCGTGGGTGTACACTCCGTCCACACTGTTTTGGGTGAAAATCTCGGCGCAGGTGTATGCATGGTCGGTTGGCATGCCTTTTTGAATCAAAATTTGTTCAAAGGTGGCCTGCATCTGTAAGGCTGGAATCAGAATGGTAGAAGACATAGTGGTTTGCTTGAGTAGGCTAAAAGTAGTACAACTTGCCCATTCAAAGTCGCTGGCCAGGGGAAAAAATAGCCAAGGCAGCCTTTATTTACTCAAGTTCAAACGCAGGTGTACTTCATTCGGCGCAAAACCAATGCTGCTTTGGGTCAGCAGGGGTTTGAGTTTTGGATTGTCACTGCTCAAGATGCTGTGTAGGGAAAGGTCAAATGCAAATAAAAAAGCGCCTTGAATCAGAATCGAACGCCCAAAGCCACGTAGCCGCTCTGCGTTTTTCACCTCCTGCTGTCCTCTTTGCATTAGATACGCGCCGCCCAGCATGTACCCAACATCCAGACCAGCATTGAACAGCAAGATTTTTTGGATTTTGTAGTGTTCCTGAACGCTTTGATAAGTATCCCAGCTGCTGGGATCGACCTTGAGGGTGCTGAAATAGCCCAGAGTGGCAATGCCGAGGTTCACCACATTCCAGCCAATTTGCATTTGTTGAAAGGCTTTGTTTTCGCCACTGGTATGGCCCAGGCGGATTGCTCCCACGGCCATATTGCCGAGTGCCCAGGTGCCGAGCACGAGCATGCCTTGGCGTTGTTTGTTGAGGCGATCGATACTTAAGTCAGTGAAGTTACTTTGAGAAAAACCAATATAAGCGAGTAGGATAAAAACAAAGGTTAATTTGACTTTTTTCATCTTTCAAAGCTAACCAAGTTTGAAGAAAATGGTTTAACCCCTTTTGTTTTTCGCCCTAAAAGTTTCGGTTTGGCTGTGGCAGTTTGGGCACAGAAGCATAATATTGTCAATTTTGTGATTGGTTCGGTCGCCATCGATATGATGGAGTTCCATTTGAATTGGTCGGCCATTCCATTCTGAAATCTGACAAGATTCACACACATTAGATTTTATACCATCTTCTAAGAGCCGTTTTTTTAATTTATAGGATTGGAAGTTTGGGTGTTTCCCTTGATAAATAATCTCTTCAATGGGTATTTTGGGCATGATTTTATTAATGCCTTTTCCAGCCTGATTAGGCTTATAGCAGCCCAATTCTTCCGCTCTTTTTTTGAAAGAATTAAAGTGAAGTTTCATTTGAGAAGCAGCATCGGCCATCGTTTGAGCACTATTGCAAATGCTGATAAAATCTTCATCAGTAATTCTGTTTTTCACAAACCATTTCGTACCCATTTTTTTTCTCAAAAATAAAAAAAACTTCTGCCAATTTACTCGACAGAAGTTTCGTGCCCGGAGCGGGACTCGAACCCGCACGGCCGGATGGCCACAGGATTTTCTTACCAGCTACGGCTTTCGCCGCTACCTGCACATTGCAGGTGTTTGTGGTCTGGACTATCCCTTCGCCATGGATCAATCTCTTTAGGCGTCCCCCATCTAGTCTCTACACCTTTTTCGATAAAAAAATACCGAAACTTGGCTCGGGATTGCCATTCCTACGGAGTAGGAGGAAGGTTTCCCCGAATTTGAGGGATTCTACTGCAAAAGTTTCCTTTTGCGCACTCAAATTTTACTTTAAGTCCTGCGTGTCTACCGATTCCACCATCTGGGCAGTGGATGCAAGGCACTTTTGCCCTGTACCTAAAAACTGGAGCGGAAAACGAGACTCGAACTCGCGACCCCCAGCTTGGGAAGCTAGTGCTCTACCAACTGAGCTATTTCCGCGAAATAGGGTGTGGGTGTGAGTGTGTGAAAGTGTGAGTGTGTTGGGTGCTCATTTACAAAGATAGCAGGAAACTTTATTCCTGCCGTACTCTTTTCAAAAAAAAAGCCTTCCGAAGAAGGCAGTGAGCGGATGACGAGATTCGAACCCGCGACCTCAACCTTGGCAAGGTTGCGCTCTACCAGCTGAGCTACATCCGCAAGAAGGGGTGTGAGTGTGAGGGTGTGGTAGTGTGGGTGTGATGGGGAGCGTTGCTCCTAGTGTGGGTGCAAATATAAAAGTAAAGGATTGGGTTGTGCAAGGGTTTTTGCGTAATTTTTTTTAGATTTTTTACCTTACTTTCAAAACCGCTGGTTCCCAGTTGAATAAAAAAGTCAATACCCGTTTTCAAATTATCCTTTGATAAATTGCTCGTGCCATTCAACCAAAGCCAAAGGGATTTGGTTCCCGGGATACACTTTTATTGTGAAGCTGCGCTAAAATGTTAATTTTGCAGCGGATTTTAAAAACGACAAATGGATCAAGTAGCAACGGAGAAAGAAATCCGCATCAAAGTTGGGCTGGACGACAAAAACATGCCCGTACGCATCTCCTGGGACGCCGATGACAACCCAAGTGGCGAAACCACCCAGGATAGCAAAGCCATGTTGATTTCCTTGTTTGACCGCGAACACCTCGAAACCGTCAAAATTGACCTCTGGGTAAAAGATATGCAGGTGGGCGAAATGGATCGTTTCGTTTTTCAAACCTTGCGTGGAATGGCTGATACCTATTTTCGGGCCACTCAAAACGCTGAAATGGCCCGTGACATGCAACGTTTTGTCCAATATTTTGGTGAACAAACCCAAGTCATCCCTAAAGAAGAACAATAAGCGCCGATGAAAGCCAGAACCTTAAAGCAGGATAAGGTCAATGTGATTACCCTGGGTTGTTCGAAGAATTTGGTGGATTCCGAAAACCTGATTACCCAATTGAAGGGCAACGACTACGACGTGGTGCACGATAGCCAGGATGAAGATGCCAATATCATCATTATCAATACTTGTGGCTTCATCGATTTGGCGAAACAAGAGTCAATCGATACCATTTTGGAGTACGCCGACGTGAAAAAATCGGGTGGGATTGATAAATTGTTTGTCACTGGGTGTTTGTCCCAGCGCTATAAGGATGACTTAGAGCAAGAAATCCCGGAGGTGGATGCTTACTTTGGTACGCTGGAATTGCCTGGTTTGCTCGCCAAACTCAACGCCGATTACAAGCACGAACTCATCGGGGAACGATTGATCACCACCCCGATGCATTACGCATACCTGAAAATTTCAGAAGGCTGTAACCGCACTTGTTCCTTTTGTGCCATTCCATTGATGCGGGGCGGGCACGTATCACGTCCGATCGAAGAGTTGGTCCGAGAAGCTCAGAGCCTGGCTCGACGTGGAGTGAAAGAAATCATGTTGATTGCTCAGGAGCTCACCTATTACGGCCTGGATATTTACAAAAAACGCGATTTACCCCGTTTGTTGCACGCCCTTGCCGACGTGGAGGGTATTGAATGGATCCGTCTGCACTATGCCTATCCCAGCAAATTTCCATTGGAAATCCTGGATGTGATTGCAGAACGCCCCGAGATTTGCAATTACCTGGATATGCCATTGCAGCACGCTTCCAATACCGTTCTGGAGCGCATGCGCCGTCAAATTACCCGGGAAGAAACGGTGGAATTGATCCAACAAGCTCGTTTGCGCATTCCAAACCTTACCCTGCGGACGACCATGTTGGTGGGCTATCCGCAGGAATCCGACCAGGAATTTGGAGAGCTTTGTGACTTTGTCAAAGAAATGGAATTCGACCGTTTGGGGGTTTTCCAATATTCCCACGAAGAAAGCACCAGGGCATACGACGTTGAAGACGATATCTCGCCTGAATTAAAAGCAGAACGGGCCAATGAATTGATGGAAATCCAGCAGGAAATCTCCACCCGCAAAAACCACGAAAAGGTTGGGAAAACCTTTAAAACGCTCTTTGATCGCAAAGAAGGTGGCTATTTCGTAGGGCGTACTGAAGGAGATTCTCCTGAAGTAGACAACGAGGTGCTGGTGCCTGCCAAGAAGCAATTTGCCCGGATCGGGGATTTTGCCCAGGTGCGCATCACCGAGGCTACGGAATACGATATTTACGGCGAGATTGTAGCTTGAGTGTCGATCAAAATTTTCTGGAAGGTTCTTCATTTTTATTCATTACATTTGAACCATATGCACTGTTTCCTATTGTATAGGTATGAGCAAAGTGAACAACTTAAACTGGGTTAACATCTCCAATCCAATCTTCCAGGCTTTGATTGCCTTGACGGGTGTTGTATTGGTCGACTTGATTGCGGAGCTTTTGCAGTGGATTGGTTTGGTCACTTTAGAGCCCCGCTTCGCCTACTTGACTGCAGCTTCTTTTTTATTGTGTTTTGCCATGTTTAACGCCGTACTTTCGCTGACAGCAGCAAACACATTGCAATATTGGGGTAAATCCATCTATAGCTTTTTGGGCCTGGTTCTGGTTTCAATTTCCCTGGCCTGGTTATTGTCTGGTTTGCGTTTAAGTGAAGCAGGGTCTTATTGGTGGATTCTTATCGTCGTAACCTTTGGCTACCTGGTTTTTTTAGCATTGGTCAATACCATTCGGAACATTGTCAATTTTGCCCAGAAAGAAGAGTGGAATCAACCCCGGATAAGACAAAACAGAAGAAAGTAAACCATAAATTGAATTGTACATTAATGGTGGGGCAAAACAACTACTTACTTTTTTTACCGCCCCTTACGGTGAACTAGTTTGGCTACCTTGACAAAACTAATCCTCCTTTTAAGTTCGTATTTCCAGCTAAACAGGTAATCGATATGAAATTCAGAAGAACAGTGTTGCTACTTGCAATCCCTACACTGCTGTGCACTTCCTGCAACAGTGCCAAATCCAACTACAAAAACGAAGTTGATCCTACCGGGAAATTTGTCGGTCTCGACGGCGAAATTTTGGGGCCAACGATCAAAAGTGATGAGGAATGGAAAAATGAACTCGATGAGGTCGAATTCCATGTGCTCAGGCAAGCGGGGACAGAGCACGCTTTTTCGGGAAAATATTGGAACAACCACAAAAAAGGGGTATACACTTGCCGGGCTTGCGACTTACCCTTGTTTGATTCCGAAACCAAATTTGAATCAGGAACAGGTTGGCCGAGTTTTTGGGACGAATACATGAAAGGCAATGTGGTTCGAAAATCAGACAATAGCCTGGGCATGATGCGAACAGAGGTCCATTGTGCACGTTGCGGTGGGCATTTGGGGCATTTATTCCCAGATGGCCCCCAACCAACAGGACTGCGCTATTGTATCAACTCAGTTTCGCTCAAATTTGTAGGAAATGAATAGCCTTTGAGTTATAGGGAAGGTTGAAAAAAAAACGGGGTGCTCAGACTTACATCCTGGCACCCCGCTCATTTTTAGCACAGGAGAGTGCTAGTTCTTTGCCTTAGAGAACTCGTATTGAAACAAATCACAACAAGGGTCACTCAAGATAAATTTATCTTTTTCCAGTAACACTTCTTTGTCTTGATCTTCAAAAGGAGCGTTGCTTGGCGTAGCAGATGGTTTAAAATCGATGAAGGTCTTACCGTCTTTTTTCTGCAAAGCATAGGTGCCTTGGTAACGCAAGGTGTCGTTTTGCAGGCGACGGTAAGTCAAATCGGCTTTTAATTCCAGGTAGTTCCAATCGGCGTTGTAGCCGCTACCTGAAAACCCACCGGAAATGTCCTCCAATTTCCATTTCCCTACTACTTCATTTTGGTCTGGGCTCGCATCGTCTTTTTGATCACAGGCCCAAAAAGTAGCTACAATGGCTACTATCGCCAGGAATCTAGATGCTTTGAATACGTTCATGTCTAAAGGTTTTGGGCTTCCTTCTGGCTAGTCGGTGCCATTAGGATTCCTAATTAGTAATGGCGACCCTTGCGGTCCCCTTTTTCGAGTTATATGCCAGGATTGCCCCTTGGCATTACTGATCGGTAAGACGGAAGAGTAGGAGGGAAGGGTTTGAAAAAAATGGAAATTAACAAATTTTTAAATGGCGGGCTGCTGTTGGGGCAACCCTTTGTGGTTGCCCCAACTTGGGTGGGGCGGGCGATCACATAGGATCGCCCATACGTTCCTTACGCGCTATTTTTTGGTCATTATTGCTTTCGTAAATGGTATAACTTTCATATTTGCTGACATCCCGTTCTGCCCAGATGTCCTTGCCTATGTTGCACAAGACGATCAATTCCTGGTACAACTTATTGCCTTGTTCAATGCGGCGTTCGACGGAAATGTCGCGGTCAGCAATTTTATCTTGTTGAATGTTGAGTGCATTTTCAAATTCCTGGTGAGCATCTACCACCCGTTGAATCTGGGTTTCATTAACGCCTACTTCGGCTAAAAAGTCAATTTGTTGGCGGGCCACCCGGACTACTCGGCGCCCACAAAACAAAAGCTGTGCATCAGTCATGTCGCCCATTTTGGCGGTGCCAAATTTGCGGTAGCGGCCAGAGCGATTGTTGTATTTCATCGCCACGCGTGTCATCAAACTGCGAATGGCAGTTTTTAATTTTTCGGAAGCAGTGTCCTTTTTTTCAGTTGTGAGCATTTGTTCTCCTACCAACTCGTCGTCGTCGGGCAGGGTATTGAATTGGTCGCAGAGGTTTTTAAAACCCTTCAAGCGATCCATGCTATAGCCGTATTGTTCAAAATATTGCACATCCCGGTGGGCATCCCGAATCCGTTCCATGCACAACAAATACAGGTCGGCATCAGGAAAATTGTATTGACGGTGTACAGATTGCTTTTTCATAGCTGCTTGATATGCTGTGTGTTGCAAAATTATCACTTTTTTGATTAAAACAAAATTATTTTAAAAAAAACTATCTTTATTTTAGGAGTAGATTTTTTTTACTCAGACGAAATTTTCTTATTACTTAAAAAATAAAAACACCTCCATTAATTGCATCTGAACAGGGTAGGGGATTTTAGTTCCAGCGGTTGTTCAAGTCATCACACAATTGGAGAATATCATTGAGGCGAGTCAGTTGGTTGACCCATTCGCTGGGGATGGCGTCAAAACCATACAAAATCCCGGCTAAACCACCAGCGATAGCGGCAGTAGTATCGGTATCATGACCTAGATTGACGGCAGCCAATACGGTTTCTTCATAAGTGTTGTAGCGCAAAACACACCACATCGCTGCTTCCAGGCTGTGCATGACATAGCCGGAAGAAGAAATTTCAGATACCGGTAAAAAGCTGATGCTGTGCTCAACTACACGATCAAAAATCCGCTGCTCACTGAAGGCGATGTTTTTTTTGCGGAAAAGCTCCCGGGCTTCAGTGCGCACTTTCAGATAGGCATTGCGCTTATCTCCACTTTGCCACAAATGCCAGGCAAAACGCAGGTAATACCAACAGGCAATGGCGGCGCGAATGTGACCGTGGGTGAGTGCTGAAACTTTCCAGGTAATTTCAAACCATTCCTCGGCAGGCTGTTGTTTGAGGTAAAAAAGCAGCGGCAGAATGCGCATCAATGAGCCATTGCCATTGCTCATTTCATCAGCTTCATAACGAAGGTGCTCAAGTGCCTCGTGGTCACCACTGATCAGGATATCCTCTAGCACCTCCATGGCTTCACTCGTCGTGATGCCAATGTCAAAAACCCGACCATGGGGCGTCCAAATGCGAGATTGGCTCCAGTCCACAAATTTCTGAGCCATGTCTGCCAGATTAAAATCTTGCGTCAGGCTATCCGCCAGGCAAAAAGCCAAAGAGCTGTCGTCCGACCAGGTACCCGCAGGCTGGCTATAAGTGCCGTAACCGCGCATGTCGGTGACAGGATTGGCCGTCAAACTGTCCCGTGATTCAAATTCTACTGGAACACCGAGGGCATCTCCAACGGCAAGGCCAATCAGGGCGTCGCGTATAATGTTCATATGAGTTGGGTTGTTGGGGCACCCCTCGCGGTTGCCCAGTTAAGGAATCGGTGGCGCAAGATAAATGTTTTAGAAGGTGGCTGTCAATACTTTTCAACTCTTCAACTATTTTTCTTTACTTCGCAGCAAAGTATACCGCACCTATGGACAACAATTGGTTTACCCTTAACGATCCTGCTTCAATTGACTCACCCGCTTTGCTGCTGTACAAAGATCGTGTGGCCTACAACATCAACCTGATGTTGCAAATCGCTGGCGACGCCGAGCGCCTGATCCCCCATGTCAAAACTTACAAAATGACGGAATTGGTGCGGATGCAAATCATGCGGGGCATCACCCGGTTTAAATGTGCCACCATTGCTGAAGCGGAAATGACGGCTAAGGCCGGAGCTTCTACCGTAGTTATTGCTCACCAGTTGGTTGGTCCCAAAATTGAACGCTGGGCACAATTGGTGCAAACTTACCCACAAGTAGAGTTTGTAAGCCTGGTAGATTGTGCGGATGCAGCTTCAGCCTATCAGGTCGTGTTTTCCCGCTACGGATTGGCTGCCAATGTGCTGGTAGATGTCAACAATGCCATGGATCGCTCAGGCCATCCAGTAAATGATCAGCTTTTTCCATTTTACCAATCCTTGTTTCGCTATCCATACCTTAAAGTTTTGGGTTTGCACGTCTACGATGGCAATTTTCGGGATGCTGATTTTGCCACACGCAAGGCCAAAAGTGACCAGGCATTTGCTGGGATCAAAGTCTTATTGGAGCAAATTCGTGCGGCTGGTTTGCCGGAACCATTGGTGATTGCAGGAGGTTCACCTGCTCAAACGGTACATACTCTGCGGGAAGGAGTACACATTAGCCCCGGCACCTGTTTGGTTTGGGATTGGGGTTACGGGGAAGGATTGCCAGATCAGCCTTTCCAATGGGCGGGCTTGGTCTTTACCCGGGTTATTTCCAAACCTAAGGCAGGATACATTACTGTAGATTTGGGCCACAAAGCCATCGCCGCGGAAAATCCCATCGACAAACGGGTGAAATTCCTCAATCTGGACAATTACCGCTGCGTTTCCCAAAGTGAAGAACACCTGGTATTGGAAGTTACGGATTGGGACAACTGGAAGGTAGGGGATGTCTTGTATGGAGTACCTTATCACATCTGCCCCACCATTAACTTGTATGAAGACGCCTATGTGATCCAAAATGGGGAATGGGTCGATACCTGGAATGTGGTTGCCCGCAAACGCAAAATTGCCATTTGATGAACGTAAGGCTCCAATCACAATTGATTAATGCTAATTGCAGGACTAATTTTGAGGCAGGCTTCGTTAAAAAGCCTCGCCGTAGCCCTGCTATGGCTACGTTTTTTGACTCACCTGCCTCAAAATTAGTTCCAGCTAAACATCATCAATCATGATTGGAGCCTTGTCAGAATTCGAAAATCGCTTACAAAAAGTCGATCGCCACATCAGCAAATGGGCGCGCCGCCAGGGTGTAACATGTTACCGCATTTACGACAATGATCTGACTAATTTTCCACTGGTCATTGATCGTTACGAGCAGGCTGTGCATGTTGCAGAATACCAACGCCACCATAGTTTGGATGAATTCCAGCATCAGGCCTGGTTGGAAGCATGTTTGGATACCATCGCTAAAATCCTGGAAGTACCGCGTTTTTTGGTCTTTTTTAAAGAACGCAAACGCCAAAAGGGCCAACAACAATACGAGAAGGTCGATACAGAAAAACAACAAAGATTGGTTCAGGAAAACGGCCTCAATTTTTTGGTCAACCTGAGCGACTACCTGGATACGGGCCTTTTTCTAGACCACCGCAATACCCGTCAAATGGTGCGCGAACAAGCCGAGGGCCAACATTTTTTGAACTTATTTGCTTATACTGGTTCGTTCACGGTTTATGCTGCGGCTGGTGGAGCACTAACCACAACCACGGTTGACTTATCGAATACTTATCTGGATTGGGCCAAAGCGAACCTAGTCGTCAACAGTTTTGCCGATCAAATTGGTAAAAAGCACTACCTCATCAAAGCTGATGTCAAACAATACCTAGATACTTTGCGACCAGGCCAATTTGATCTGGTTGTGCTGGACCCGCCTACTTTTTCCAACAGCAAAATGATGAGAGAAGAACTGGATACCCAGCGAGATCATGTCGCTTTGCTCAATCAAGTCATTTTTGCTACCCGGCCTGGAGGTACCATCTATTTTTCAACCAACTACCGCTCTTTCAAATTAGACGAAGCCAACATCAAAGGAGTAGAAATCGAAGAGATTAGCCAACGCACCATTCCTCAGGATTTTAAAAATAAAAAAATTCATCGTTGTTTTCGGATGCTTAAAAGGTAATAATTCAGATCAAATGCCAAAAATTAACAATTGTGCTCTTGCGCCGTAAACGGTGTTGTTTTATTTTTGGGTACAAATTGTTAATTTTAAATTTTCCCCATGAATTATTTTACCAAAATTCTGTTTCTTTCAAGCCTTTTTATCGCTTTTTCAGCGCCTTTGCACGCACAGCTAGAACAACAAAAACGTGGCCGTGTTGAAATAGAGAGGAAAGTATTGACCATTGATGGCCCAGGTGAATGGGTAAATCTTAACCTAGAGGTAGGCGACATTGGATTAAAAGAAGCCACATTTCGACTCTATCATCCAGCTAACACCCTTTTTATCGATTCGGTTGTTTCTGCCGTTCCTGGAATGACCGATTCACTCCGAGTAGATGAACAAATCAAACAGTTCTGGGATGCTGCTTATTTAAAAAACAAAGATTGGGTTGAAACTCGAATTCATTGGAAGGCAAACACTGACATTCCAGTTTTTAATGCTCAAGCGTTTTTACGCTTAAAAACCCGGGTACCCAAAGGGGTATTATGGGATTTGGCTGCACTAATTATGACCAATACCCTTGGTAACAATCAATTTATAGGTAAGGATGGACTGACTTATTATCCAAGTAGTATGGGGGCTTACTTTCCATTGCTGCGCAAAGAAACGCTTATTTTTACCTTTCAAGATACTGTAGTAACACCAGGAACTAGTTTTTGTCAAGATTTCACTCTATTGCAAAACGAAGCCCACTTGGTTGCATTGCAGATGGATTTTGTTTGGAATCATCGAAAAATTCGCCTGGATAGCATTGTACAAAGGGAAATGCCTAAGGGGGACGCAGCTACATTCCAAGGCAATTTTTCTCCCATTCCTCGCGCACAAACTTCAGGTTTTTTACGCATAGCCTGGACCACCGGATTTGAAAACCTGAAGGAAATGATTGCACCTAAAGCACAACAAGTATTGTTTGCCTTGTGTTTTAAGGCATTGGATAGTTTGGGAAATTCAGGTTTCAGAGTTGATGAAAACCAGACCATTGAGAATCTTACCAAAGAGTTTCAGCAACTCAACACTATTTTTTTACCAAAACAAGTACAAGTTTCTGTCAAGCCAGAATTATGGCCAGGAGATGCCAATATAGATGGCGTGGTGAACCATTTCGATTTTTTACCCATTGGTTTGGCATATAATACTTTAGGTCCAACACGTCGCAATACTGACAATATGACCTGGGGGAAAAAGGTAGCCTTAGATTGGGAGACAAGCTTGCCTGGCTCTCAAGTAGACCTTAAAAATGTCGACGCTGATGGCAATGGTGTGATCGACAATTTGGACATCAATTTAATCAGTCAATTCTGGAACAACCGAACCCAGCCTGGCCTTCAAAGCACCCCAGAAATACGCGCTATTGGCACCCCTTTGTCAATCAATGCCCAGGATATTTTTGCTTCCAAACCCACAGCTTTAAGCATCAATCTTGGAACAGAACAAGAGAAAATGGAGACAGCCTATGGTTTGGCTTTTGCCATAGAGTATGACCCCGGCAAAATCAACGCTGAACAAATTGCTTTTATACCCAGTAAATCCTGGCTTGGAGATCCCAATGCTGATTTGATCTACTTCCAATACAATGATACCAAGGCCGGTAAATTGTACATTGCGCTCAGCAGGGTAGATGGACAAGCCAGAAATGGGTTTGGCCCCATCGGAGACTTGATGCTACAAGCAAATGCTACGGCAGGGGATAAAACAACTACCGAAATACAAATCAGTGAAACTTTAGCGATCGACCCTCAACAAAATCCCCAAGGGCTCAGTACGGAAAGAACCGAACTCAATATTTCTACTACAGTTAAAACGCAGGAACCCGTATGGGCTCAATACCTGCGCGTGACTCCAAGTCTGAGCAAAGGAGAGGTGTGGATTCAGGCCAACCAAAATCTGCAAGTTCAGGCTTTGGAATGTATAGATGCCCAAGGGCGGGTACTCTTTTCAAAGACGGGAACAGCGGCGACATCCCTTAATCTTTCCAACTACAGCAATGGAGTGTATGTGCTGCGTATTCAAACCAACGAAGGCACGCTCAATAGAAGAATAATGCTCCAAAAATAACTTGATGGTTGAGCTGCCTAGGTTTATTTCTAAGCAGCTCAACTTTTACAACTATCACTTATATCCAAATCGTCCCTTGCAAATACGTTTGTGCTTTACCCATCAATTCAACTCGATCCCCCTTCAGCGTACAATGCAACTGGCCTTTACGTGCTGAACCTTGAATGGCACTGATGCTGTTTTTTCCTAATTTTTTACACCAATAAGGAGCCAATAAAGTATGGGCTGAACCCGTCACGGGGTCTTCATCAATCCCGAAATTGGGGAAAAAGCAGCGGGAAGCG
Organism: Haliscomenobacter sp.; assembly: GCF_965225875.1. Lineage (GTDB taxonomy): Bacteria > Bacteroidota > Bacteroidia > Chitinophagales > Saprospiraceae > Haliscomenobacter. The sequence goes on from NZ_CBDDBS010000003.1 coordinate 923,812, forward strand.
ATATCGGTGGTCGTACCAGGAGCGGTGACAATTAAACCTCGAGTTTTTAGATCTGCCAATAAACGGAAATTGGGTTGCAGCGCTTTTAATGACGCTTCAGAATCAATCAAAGCGAGGTAATCATCCGTTCCTTTGACCATTTCCAGGATTTGAATGCCCAAAATGTGCTCCAGGCTTTTTAACACATGAAAGGGTTGGGGTTCGTCCGTAGGAAAATCCATTACGTACTGATCAGCTTCTTTTCGCACACTCAACAAACCTCCCAAGGTATTAAAGTTGATGTGTTCTTTGGCGTAACCCAAGTGAGCAAACAATACATGGGCACTGGCTAGAGTAGCATGCCCACACAAACGCACCTCTGTGGAGGGGGTAAACCAACGCAAGTGGTAATTCTCGCCATCAGGAACAAAATATGCCGTTTCGGATAAGTTGTTTTCAGTGGCAATGTTTTGGAGGGTTTCGTCAGGAAGCCAGGTTTCCAAAGGCACAATCGCTGCTGGGTTGCCCTGGAAAATCGCATTGGCAAAAGCGTCGACTTGGTAAATTGATAGTTGCATAAATAGCTGTTTATAATATCCAGTTGATAAACCAACCCAAACCAATCCCCAAATAGTTGGCCAGCATAATGCCCATTAGGGCGGCGGCAATGCCAGGTAAAATCACCTTGGGATTGCCGATGGTGGCGGCAATTTGGGGAATAAAGGGTGGTCCAAAAATAGTCGCAGTTGAGGTAACTAAAAAGGCTTCATCGTCTACTTTAAAAATTTTGGCCAGCAAGAGGTGTAATCCAACCGTGCTTAGGATCGTACCAATGGTTAGGAGCACAATCGAAAACCCACCACCAACCAATTGCTCCAGATCAGCCAATAAGCCCAAACCTACACAAAACATCAGCAATAAATATTCGCCCACCTGAAAAGAACCTTTCAACGTTTTGATCCATTCCAAACGAGAGGCAGCAATACTAATTGTCGTCAAACAAAGGATAAGGAAGGCGCTATTTTTCAGACTACCAAAGATCAAATAGGAAAGCCCCGCAGAAAGTATCAGAATCGCCATACTGGATGCCAGGCTAATAAAAATCACCTCTGGAGCTGGGGCCACGCTGGCTTCCTCCGTTTCAATATGGTGATAAGTTGAACTAGGTTTGCGGTGCAAAACCAGCGCAACAAGTTTGGGGCCAACTGAAGTCAGAATCAACAAATAGGCCCCACCCACCACAATATCTGCGGCATTGACCAGACCGATATAATCTGCCGTTGCCCCCAATCCATAACCTGTAGCAAACAAATTTACAGTTCCACCTACATAAACCGCTAACAACATCCCTGCAGCCTGGTCAATATGGGGGAGGTGGGAGAAAAAAGCATAGGCAATTGTCCCCGTAGCCAGTACAGCAGCCAGAATAGCTAAGGCAAAAGAGAGTAAAAAAACCTTGAGATTGCGGTAAACAAAGCCCAGATCGGAAGAGTACAACAATAAAGGTAAGGCCAGCGCAATACTGAACTGGCTACAAGTTTCCCGAAAGGGGATAGGCGTTTGAATGAGGTTGAAATTGCTTAGAATCATGCCAAAAATATAGCACAATACCACTGGGCTCAAAAAATTCCCCAATTTCCCCCAATGCTTAGAGCGTTGGGCCAAGTAAGGAAAAATCAACATCACCAATACCTGAAATACGATCTGTACAGTTTTCACTACTCACAATTAACCATTTATAACAATACCTCCATCGTAGTCTATCGACAAGGTGTGATTACTTTTCTCTGGGTTTTCCAGCAGCCAAAGGGCTAGCGGGCCGATGATGCCTTGTTCAATGGCCCTTTGCATCGGGCGGGCACCATACCGTTCATCAAAACCAATGGCAACCAGGTAATCAATCAGCCGTTCTGAAAAATTGAGCTGGATTTTTTTCTTGGTAAAACCTTCCCGTTTGCCTAATTCTCGCAATTCTCGTCGTGCTAGCTCCCGGATGCCATCCTTACTCAGTTCATCAAAGACAACCAGAGAGTCGATTCGGTTGACAAACTCCGGGCGAAAATGTTTCAGAATGGAAGAAAGGTAGCGATTTTCTGCACTGGTGGTATCCGAAAAAGACACATTACGTCGCCCCGAAGCCCCAAGGTTGGACGTCATGATGATGATGGTATTTTTAAAATGGGTGACTCGCCCAAATCCATCCACCAACATTCCATCATCCAGAACGGCGAGCAAGGCATCAAAAATCGCCGGGTCAGCTTTTTCAATTTCATCCAACAATAAAACCGAGAAAGGTTTTTCCCGCACTTCTTTGACCAATTGCCCTGGCTCCCGATCAGCACCGATCAAGCGGTCGATCTGAAAAGCATGCTGGTATTCACTCATGTCGATGCGAATGAGTGGCGTTTTTTGTTGGCCTTTGCCAAAAAAGTATTCTGCCAGGGTTTTGGCGCAGGCGGTTTTACCGACTCCGGTTGGTCCGGCAAAAATCAGCGTGGCAATGGGGCGTTGCGGATTGTTGATGCCCGCCTTGAAAATTTTGACCAGGCTGCACAGTTGCTCTACCGCCCGGGGTTGCCCAATGATGCGTTCGTTGAAAAACTGCAACAATTCTGATTCTTCCCACTCCAGATTATCGTTTAGCAACAGTTCGGGCAAGCCAGTTTGTTGGATAAAATGTTGGTTGACATCTTCCACGCTGATTTCCTCAGCGCGATTCAGCCGGGTTTCAGCCAAACATTTGCCTAAAAACTTGATGGCCTTGCCCGGAAAACTCTCATAAGGATAAAAGCGGGATAAAAGTCGATAGGAGAGGTCCAGGGCAGGTTTTCCAATGTTGATTTTATGTGCATGCTGGGCAAATTGGGCGTATTTGCCCAATACACTTTGTACCTCAAATTCGCCCATTTCATCCAGATGAATGAGGTGAAAAGCCTCCACAAAGCCAGGCATCAAACGGCGCATACTTTCCAGTTCCTGCGGCGTAGCCTCCCCAATCATTTGGACTTTCCCCTGGTTCAACACCGGGCGAAAAAAAGCAGCTACACTATCTTCTGGCCCGGACCCACCCGTCATCAACAAACGGACCATCGATACAATCCAGAGAATACTGTTGGTGCTGGCCGCTTCATCGATCAATTCCTCGCAAGTAGCCTGCCATTCTCCCAGGTATTTGGCACTATTGGTGATGCGTTGGGGCAAAATACGCCAAAAGTTGATTTTTAACTTGGCACTTTTTGCCTTGTTGGTCATTTTGCGGATGGCAGCCTGAAGTACCGCACTTTTCCCTGAACCCGGATTGCCAATGATCAGTACATTCGCTCGGGAACTGAGCACTTTATCAACCACTTGTTCCACAATTGTTTCTCGCTCCCAGGCTACATCCGGGGTTTGCCGATTCAGACGCCGGGTGGCTTTTAAGGGTGGATAAGCCTCACCCAGGCGGGCCAGGGTAGTTTGTTGGTTGCGGAAATTCCAATTGGACTTCCAGTAATAATTGTTGCGCGGATTCACTCGTAACTCAATGCTGGTTAATCCAGGTGTGCCATAGCGCATCAATTTGTATATTTCCTCTGGGGTAGAGCGATTCAGATTGCTGATGGCAACATAGTCAGTCAAGGCCTCAAAATGCTCTGGCGAATAATAGGTGAAATGTTCTTGGAAAACCGGCAAATAGCAGTGGTAAAAACCGGAATCCGATGGGCCAAATACGGCTGGAATGGGCACCAAAACATCCTTGGGCAAAGGGTACACTCCATTACTATCCCGCAAAGAAGGGCGGAACGAGATAGTAAAGACCTTTAACTTTGGGTCAGAGATTCGGATATCGGGGTAAGTTCCCGTTTTTTTATAGTCCCGCTGGAGTTGGTTCTGAAATTTCAACTTCAAGGTATCCACATTGGCCGCTATAGCCTGCTGTTCGGAGCCAACCAAAAGTCCCAGCACTGCTTGGTCGCTGATGGGGTAGTAAAGAATCGGATAGTGGAGTCGCTCCATAATATGGGTTTAGGGAAGTTGAGGGAGGTTGAGGAAGGTTTAGGCTTCCGCAGCGTATTTGACAAGGACATTTTCCAAGTCGCTTGCGGTAGCCTAAACCTTCTCAACCTTCCTCAACTCCTCAACTTCTATTCTACATACAATACCAACCCTTTCAAATATTCCCCTTCCGGGTGAAACAAATTGACGGGATGGTCCGGGCCTTGGCTCAATTGGTGCATCACGCGCACTTGTCGTCCTGCTTCCAGGGCCGCAGCCACAATGGTGTCGTAAAATAGCTGTTTGTTGACAACTTGAGAACAAGAAAAGGTAAAAAGTATACCGCCAGGTTTTATTTTTTCCATTGCCAGGGCATTCAGCCGTTTGTAACCCTGCACCGCGTTGTGACGCTTTTCGAGGTTTTTGGCAAAAGCAGGCGGGTCAACTACCATCAAATCATAGGTATTGGGCGTTTTGCGCAAGAAGTCAAGTACATCGGTGGTGTAGGAACGGTGCCGGCTATCGTCAAAACCATTGAGGGCTACGTTTTTTTCGGTCAACTCCATGGCTTTGGCCGACACATCGACGGATTCAACGGAATGGGCCCCTGCTTTTAGGGCGTAAATGGAAAATCCACCGGTGTAACAAAAAGTATTCAACACCGTCTTACCAGCGGCGTATTCAGCCAACAAACGGCGGTTTTCGCGCTGATCGAGGAAGAATCCGGTTTTTTGCCCGCCTTCCCAATCGATGGTAAACAGCGCACCGTATTCTTTGACAACGGTTTCAGCTCCGGTGCCGAACAAGTACCCATTTTGCATGGTTGTGGCGTACTCCTTGGGCAAACTTTCGGCACTTTTGTCGTAAACTGCCTTGAGCTTTGAGCCATACACATCCTGCAAAGCCTGGGCAATCATCGCCCGATCCCGGTGCATGCCAATTGAGTGGCACTGGATTACTGCTGCTTCTCCATAAACATCAATTACCAAACCTGGCAATCCATCACCTTCACCGTGGATCAAGCGGTAACAATTCAGCTGATCGCGATCCGTCAATTCTATGGCCTTGCGGTATTGGTAGGCGCGGTTGATTTTTTGCGTCCAAAAATTTTGATCGATGGTGGCAGGTTCAAAACTCAACAAGCGTACACAAATGCTGCCATCTTGATAATGCCCCATACCCAACAATTCCGACTTGTTGGAACGCACTTCTACCCATTCGCCATCTTCAATGGCCCCACTCTTACGCGCCACGGCCCCGGAAAATACCCAGGGATGAAAGCGGAGTACCGCCGCGTCGCGTTTGTCTTTGAGAAAAATTTGTTTCATAGGAGCAAAAGTAATGATGAGTGATGAATGATGAGTGATGAATTGTCGATTTGTTTTCAATGTCGAAAAACAGGTAAAGCATATGACTTCCCAATGTGGTAATAATTCATCACTCATTATATATCATTCAACACTCAAAGAGCTCCTCTCTTGCCGAGTTCCACCACCTGCAAATCCTTCGGTTTGCCATTGTCGATCGAAAAACGAATGATGGTGCGCATTTTGTGAAAACCTTCCTGGCCACAGGCACCCGGATTGATGTGCAATAAACCCAGTGCAGGGTCGGGCATAACTTTGAGGATGTGGGAATGGCCACAGATGAAGAGCCCAGGAGGGTCAGCACGCAAAATTTCCCGTACCCTTTGGTTGTATTTACCTGGGTAGCCGCCGATATGGGTCATCAGCACGTCCAGCCCTTCACAAGTAAAGCGCAAATCCTCAAGATAACGCAGTCGAATCTCCTTGTCGTCGATGTTGCCAAATACAGCGCGGAAAGGCCGAAAGGCTTCAAGGCGATCGGCAATGCGGGAATCCCCTATGTCGCCTGCATGCCAGATTTCATCACATTCGTCGAAGTAGTCGAAGATAGTTTCGTCGAGGTAGCTGTGGGTGTCGGAGAGTAGACCGATGCGGAGCATGTAAAAATTGTTTGTTGGGTGGAAGATACTGGGTTTGTTTGGAAATTGAAGTGTATTTTGTAGGATTAAACACAACACCTTACTCCAATGGCGCTATTTACACCATTCTTCTTTATCCTGCTTATGTTGGACATCGACACTCCACCCATTCAATTCCGCAAGCAAATGATTGCTGCCGAAAGTTTTGAATCAGTGGGTGTATTCGATGTCAATAATGATCAAAAGCCAGATCTTGTTTCCGGTGCTTTTTGGTACGAAGGCCCACTTTTTGTCAAAAGGCATGTGGTTGCCCAACCCCGGCGTTTTGGTGAATATTACGATGATTTTTCTACTGTTCCAATGGATGTAGATGGCGATGGTTGGGTTGATTTTATCACTGGAGGGTGGAACGACAACACGATCAACTGGCGCAAAAACCCTGGCAACGGGGACTCAGAATGGAAGGAGTATAAAATCGGTGAAACGGGTAATATCGAAACCACCCGGGCCTGGAATATTGACGGAGATGGCATTCTGGAAATTATACCCAACAATCCCGGCAAGCCTTTGCGTGTCTTTAAACTGATTGTGGATGCTGCTGGCAAAGGCAGCGGTAAATTCCAGGCTTATCAATTGTGGGAAACCCAGGGGCATGGCCTTGGCTTTGGAGACATCAATGGCGATGGTCGAAGTGACCTTGTCCTCAATACTGGCTGGTTGGAAGCGCCTAAAAATCCTTTTGTGGACAAGTGGACCTTTCACAAGGAGTTCAACATGCAATCTGCCAGCATCCCCGTTATTGTCACTGACGTTAATGGCGATGGGAAAAACGATTGTATTGCGGGCAAAGGGCATGACTATGGCCTGGATTGGTACGAACAAAAAATAGACCCCAATGGTAAACGCTCCTGGCTAAAACATCCAATCGATCCCTTTAATTCTCAATACCACACCATGGCCTGGGCCGACCTGGACAACGATGGCAAAAAAGAATTGATCACTGGCAAACGCTACCGGGCGCACAATGAAAAGGACCCAGGCTCGTTTGACCCGATTGGTTTGTATTATTTCCAATGGAATGGAGAATCGTTTTCCAAGCAAGTCATCAGTTATGGCCCATTCGGTGAAGGCAAAGGCACGGGCATCTATTTTGAAGTGGTAGACTTGCGCGGCACTGGCCGAAAGGACATCATTGTAGCCGGAAAAGATGGCTTGTACGTCTTTTTTAATGAGGGATAAATTTACAGTTTAAGCTCAAACGCGCCATTGCTGAAACGGGTATCCTTCACCGCACCCCCGCCGTTGAAGCGGTACTGCACCCCCACAATTCCCGTCGGATCATTTGGGAAAGTAAAGGAATGCGCCTTTTTGCCGTTGACGTAAAAGCTCATTTTTTTATCTTTGGTCACCACTTTTAGCGTATTCCACTCATTCAGATCACAACCAAAGCCCGATAAATCCGCGTGTTTACTTTCTGCCATGGCTCCGGCGGCGTATATGCGCAGATCACCTGCACAAGCTTTGTCAGCCAATGGAATGATGATGATGTCGTCCTTGCATTGAATGAGCACTTCTACAAACTGGCAGGCGTTGCTGCCGCCACTGTATGGGCTTTTAAGGGTGGTTTCAAAAATGAAATTGTCGTCCATCAAATCGCCCATATCCCTTTGATTGAACAAGCGAATCTTTGGAGGATCAGGTAGCAAAGGCAGGTTGTAAGCACGCAGAATTTGGGTGTCAATTTCCACGCTTTCCCCCTTGAGGATTTCACTTTTTTTGAAATAAATCGGCCTCTGTTCATTTTCCACCAGCCCCAGCCAGCCATCTGTCGAAATCTGGATATCGTGGGTTTTGACAATGGTTTGCCCAATGATCAACTTGCTGCGGAAAAAGCCAGGATAGTAGTACACCGCAGAATGGTGCTGCTGGTTTTTGGGCACCAGGGTTTTGCGGCGAATGTCCCAGGTTTGTACAATGAATACGGAATCGGTAGGTGAGGCACTGGCATCATAGGTGAATATCACCGAGTTGGGTACCCCCTTGCTTAGCACTTTATTGGCCTGAAAACTGTATTGATCCTGATTTACCTTAAAGTTGAAAAACTCGGGAACAAAAGCAGAGATGGCCAGCAATACCACCAATACCAAAGCGCCCATCAATACCCAATTGCGTTTTATTTTAAACCCACTAAAACGTGGTGTTTTCGGAGTGGCCTTAGAAGGCGCTACTGGTGTTTCTTCTTGCTCTGCAGGTAAACTTTGGGTAAATGATCGCCAATCTGTATGTCCTAGAAACTGGGCCAAGGTGTTCAATGTAGTGAGCGTCGGAGCGTGAGGATATTTAACCTTGCCCCACAATCGTTTTAGGGTGGTCACGCTGAGGTTGACCTGGGTTTTTTGCTCAATTTCCAGGCTCAATTTTTCAAAATCGTAGTTCACCCAGTGTTGGCTTGAACCCCAATTGAGCCTGCCTTCGAGCATTTGCAGGCATTGGGTAATGGCTTGTTTTTCCTTTGCGTCATTCATGTGTGCATACAGTCGGAGTGATTGGACACAAAGTTGTACAAAGCAATTTGAACTGTCAAATTATTTTTTGAGCAATTGGGTAGTAAAATCACCATGACAGCAACATAAAATACCTGGCTTGCTTCGCACTTTTGGTTAACTTTACCTTCTGTCAGTCAAAATCCAGATGAAGAGAAAAAATTCAATAAAAAGCAAACTACAGCGCTTTTGGAAACTATTGGGCCCGGGACTAATTTCCGGAGCAAGCGATGACGACCCTTCAGGAATTGCTACCTATTCCCAGGCAGGAGCCGCTTTTGGGCTTTCTACTTTGTGGACTTCCTTGATCGCATTTCCCCTAATGGCGGTTTTGCAACAAATGTGCGCCAGGATTGGCTTGATTACGGAACATGGCTTGGCTGGCAACATCAAATTGCACTACCCTAGGCCCATTTTATGGTTGATGCTACTCTTTAGTTTTCCCGCTATTGTAATGAATATTGGGGCAGACATTGCGGCCATGGGGGCGGTGGGTAATCTTTTATTCCCTTCCATCCCCACAACCTATTTCAGCGTTTTTTTTACCATTCTCCTCCTGATTTTGATCATTTATTTGCCTTATCAAAAAATTGCTTCTATTCTAAAATACCTCTGTTTGGTGCTACTGGTTTATTTGGTTGTTCCATTTTTGTACCATCAAGATTGGTTGGCGATTGCAAAAGCAACCTTTATCCCCAGCATCCAGTTCAACAAGGAATTCATCAGCATTCTGGTCGGTATCCTCGGTACTACCATTTCTCCATACCTGTTCTTTTGGCAGGCCTCGATGGAAGTTGAAGAGGTGAAGCACAAAAAACGCCACCTGATTGTGAATAAAAAGGTCATCCACGAGATGCAACAAGATGTCGATTTTGGGATGTCTTTTTCGGGAGTAGTCATGTTTTTTATCATCCTCACCACCGGTACCGTTTTGTATAAGGGGGGAATCAATCAAATTAACACAGTAGAGCAAGCCGCCTTGGCCTTGAAACCACTGGCCGGGAATTTGGCCTATTTGTTGTTTGCAATGGGGGTTATTGGCACAGGTTTATTGGCCGTTCCGGTATTGGGCGGATCCCTTTCTTATGCGATTTCTGAAACTTTTGGCTGGGAACAAGGCCTTGACAAAAAATTCCACGAAGCCAAGGCCTTTTACCTCGTTTTGGCTGTTTCTTTGCTCTTGGGTCTATCCTTGAACTACATTGGAATTTCGCCGATTCAAGGCTTGATTTATTCAGCTATTTTCTACGGAGCAACGGCACCAGTATTGATTGCCATTATCTTGCACATGTCAAACAACAAGGCCATTGTGGGCAAACACGTCAACACCAGAACCGAAAATATTCTTGGGTTTGCGAGCCTCATCATCATGACGCTTGCAACCATCGCTATGATTCTTTTTCAGGTTGGAATATGGTAAATCCTGGCCTAAATTGCCAGTACAATTTTGCCAAATTGTCCACCCACGTCCATGCGTTGGAAAGCTTGAGCACCATCTTGGAGCGTAAAAACCTGATCAACAACCGAATGGATTTGATGGCTTGCCACGAAATCCAATAGCGCAGCAAATTCCTCGGCGGTGCCCATCGTGCTACCCAGTACTTCCAGTTGTTTCCAGAACAAAATTTGTGGGCTGAAATTGGGCACCATCCCGATCGTTCCACCATACGAAACCACCCGGGCACCCGACTTGCACAATTTGAGGACGGTACCAAAACCTTCTCCACCGGCGCCATCAATCACAATATCAAAGCCTCCCGCCGCTTCCAGTTGTTTATTCCAATCGGGAGTTTTGTAATTTGCCCCGCCCGTAGCGCCCAAGCCAATAGCGCGTTCTATTTTTTCATCAGAACTGGAGTTGACCCACACTTCTGCCCCTACAGCCTTGGCAAATTGCAGGGCAAACAGGGCGACGCCTCCACCAATACCCGTAATCAAGACCTTGTCTCCAGCCTTGCAGCGTCCTTTGGTAAACAGGGCTCGGTAGGCCGTCAAACCAGCCAAGGGTAGCGCTGCCGCTTCCGGCCAAGTGAGGTGCGCTGGTTTTGGAAACACATGATTGGCAGGTACAGCAATCTTTTCTGCCAGAGTCCCATTGCGTGGCAGGCCCAGAATCTCAAAACTTTTGCCTTGAAAGCGTGGATCGTCTCCCCAATTGAGCGCAGGATAAATGACCACCTCTTTTCCATCACAAATACCCGCACCATCCGAACCTAAGATGATCGGAAAGCGGATATTCGAGTATTTGCCCTGGGTGACAAATACATCGCGGTGGTTGAGCGCCGCAGCTTTGATGTCTACAATAACTTCGCCCTCGGTAGGGATGGGATCGACAGCATCTTGGTAAATCGGGAGCGAGTTGGCTTCGGTAAGGACTAGTGCTTTCACGGTTTGGCGTTTTTATTTGGAAAACAAATCTTGTAGAACCTTGTTGTGCAGGCTTCCTCAAAAATGCTTATTTTTGTCGAAAGAAGCATAGGAAATACAAAAAACACATGGCAATTCAGGTTCAAAAACGCTTGTTCACGGTGGAAGAATACCACAAGATGGCGGAGGCCGGTATCTTGCCTGAGCGAGGTGTAGAATTAATCAATGGAGAAATTATTGAAATGAGTCCGATTGGAAGTAAACATGCCAAAATTGTCAAGAAACTGAATAATCTGCTTAACAAGCTATTAGGCGATCACTTCATCATTAGTGTGCAAGACCCGATTGTGGCCAGCGATTTGTCGGAGCCAGAACCCGATGTTGCAGTACTCAAACACCGCAGTGATTTTTACGAGAATGAATTGCCCAAAGGAGAGGATGTTTTATTAGCAATTGAGGTGGCAGATACCACCTTGAGTTATGACAGTAAGGTGAAATTACCCATCTACGCCGCGAGTGGTATCCCTGAATGTTGGATCATCAACCTAGCTAAAAAGGAAATTCAGGTGTATTGGGAAACAAATGGCGCGGACTATCGTTTTCGCGAAAAAGTTCAGCTTGAGGATACTATCCAGGCCAAAAATGTTCCATTAACCCTGACTTCAACAGAAATTTTTCATTAGGCACTGAAGAAATCTTCCTACTTTGTTAGCGAAAATCCGCTAAGCAATGACCAACATCAGACTGGATGCAGCCAGCGAACCCAGAGTAGGAGAGGAGCTCCCTTTGGATGCGCTTAATGCCTATTTGCAGGCACAAATCCCCCATTTTGGGCAAATTCAAAAAGTTGGCCAATTCGGAGGCGGGTATTCCAACCTAACCTATCTGCTACAAACCGAAAATCGTGCCTACGTCCTCCGCCGCCCACCTTTTGGTGCAAAAGACATTAAAAAGGGACACGATATGGCTCGGGAATACCAGATACTGAGCACTTTGAGCCAGGCTGGTTACCACAAAATTCCCCAAACCGTCCTTTGTTGTGAAGACGAAAGTATTCTCGGCTGTCCTTTTTACCTGATGGAAAAAGTGGAAGGGGTGATTTTGCGGGGAAAAATGGGCCATAAGCTGAGCATTCCCGCTGAACAAATGCGGCAATTGTCCTACTCATTGATCGATGCGCTGGTGGAATTGCACGGAATTGACATTGTCAAAACTGGCTTGATCCAAATTGGTAAACCCGAAGGGTACATCCAGCGCCAGGTGGAAGGCTGGAGCAAACGCTATGAAGCAGCCCAAACAGATGACATTCCCCAAATGCTTGAATTAGCAACCTGGTTGCAGCAACACTTACCCACCGAAGGCCGCCCCAGCCTCATCCACAACGACTTCAAATACGACAACGCCATTTTGCATCCAGACACTTTGGAAATTATAGCCCTGCTGGATTGGGAAATGAGCACGGTGGGCGATCCGCTGATGGACCTAGGCACCTGCTTGTCCTACTGGTGCGAGGCGAGTGATAGCGACTTTGAAAAGACCTTCAATGTTTCCTGGCTATCCGGGAATCTAACCCGTCAGGAAATTGCAGCGTACTACCAAGACAAGAGTGGCCGGGATACTTCAAATATCCTGTACTTCTACGTTTTTGGCTTGTTCAAAAACGCCGTAATCATGCAGCAGATTTATAGCCGCTACAAAAAGGGATACACCAAGGATGAGCGTTTTGCTATGCTGATTTGGGGGGTCCAGGAACTGTCTAAAAAGGCAGTCCACGCACTTGAACAAGGAAAATTATAAACAATCATTGATAAAACCCCCTAAGGTGCTTCTTCGATGCCTTAGGTTTCTTAGGTGGTAGAAAACCCAAAACCTGCGCAGCAGGTCAATATTTTACCACCTAAGAAACCTAAGAAACCGAAGAGGCACCTCAAGGATGCAGCTGCCCTACATTATGCTAACCGAACTCATCAAAACCGATAGCATCAAAAAGCTCCTCCCTGCCATCCAAACCTTCATGGCCGAGGAAGTATTCCCGTATGACCTGCAATGGCTCAAACAATCCTGGACAGATCTACAACCAACCCTGGATGCCCTTCGCGATAAAGTAAAAGCCAATGGATGGTGGCTGCCCTGCTTCGATCCCCATTACGGTGGAATGGGCCTGAGCTTGTTGGAGCACGCCTTTATCGCCGAAGCAGTGGGTGGTTCCCCCTTTGGTTATTACCTCTTCAACTGCCAGGCGCCCGATATTGGCAACATGGAATTGCTGCACCTAGCGGGTACTGCTGCTCAAAAAGAACAATTTTTGGCCCCGCTCGCGGCAGGGGAAACCCGCAGCTGTTTTGCCATGACTGAACCGGAATTTGCCGGCAGCAACCCCGTGCGTATGGGCACCACTGCAGTCCGGGAAGGCAATGAATACCTGATCAACGGCCACAAGTGGTTCACCACCTCCTTTGACGGTTCTACTTTCACTATTGTTATGGCAGTGACTGATCCGGAGGCAGCACCCCACCAAAGGGCGAGTATGATTCTGGTGCCAACGAATACACCTGGACTCCAATTCATCCGCAACATCTCCATCATGGGGCACCCTGGCTCCGGCTGGATGAGCCACTCGGAGATTCGTTTTGAAAACGTACGGGTGCCCATCGAAAACCTGATCGGTGCCGAAGGCAGTGGCTTCACGCTCGCACAAGCGCGCCTGGGCCCCGGTCGCATCCACCACTGCATGCGTTGGATGGGCATTTGTGAACGCGCCTTCGGACAAATGTGCCACTATGCCGCCACCCGCGAAATTGAAGATGGAGTGATGTTGGGGGAAAAACAAATGGTGCAACAGATGATTGCGGAAAGCCGCGCGGAAATTGACGCCGCCAAACTGATGGTACTGAGTACGGCCTTGCTGATGGAAAAAGCGGGCCAAAAAGCGGCAGCAGAACAAGTTTCGGCTATCAAGTTTTTTACGGCCAAGGTGTTGGGCGATGTGCTGGATCGAGCGATTCAGGTGCACGGCGGACTGGGAATTACCGATGATACCATTTTGGCTTTTTATTATCGGGAGGAACGGGCTGCACGAATTTACGATGGAACGGATGAGACGCATAAGGCTTCGCTAGCACGGAGAATTTTGAAGAAATACCGGTAATTGGTTACCAAATGCCCTCAATCATGTCTTTGCCAAAATCTGCAAATATGAAATCCAAACTCTACGCTTTCTCCCTTGCCATGCTCGGTTTAGCCTGGTTTGCCTTGATGCCTAAAATGCTTAAACCAAAGGGTACACCGACTGCCACTGAATTTCGCCTCGTCCAAGACGAAGCACTCGGCACCATATCCGTTTTTACGGCCAAAGGCAAAACGCCCGTTTTGACCCAAAATGCCAAAGCTGATTTTCGGCCTTTTTTACATCCCATCGTCGCACCAGATGGCAATGGTATCCTGACCGAATACAGCCCCGGCCACCACAAACACCAAACCGGAATTTATTGGGGTTTCACCCGGGTCAATGGGCGGGATTATTTTCACCACCCGGAAGGAGATTATTGGCGGCGGGTTTCCGCTGCGGTCATCAAAGCCAAAGGGCCCGAGGTGAAATGGGAAACTGTGTACGACCTGCTCGATGAAAAGGGCAATACGGTACTGACCGAAACCCAAACCTGGACCATGCGGGAGCAAGACGGCAAATACCTCCTGGATTTGGAATGGGCGGGTGAAGCCCAAACCGACGTCACGATTGGCAAGTACGATTACGGCGGCTTGTTTGTGCGCATGCCCTGGAAGGAGGGCATCAAAGGGGAAGTCATCAATGCCGCCCGCCAACGCAATGAAAAAGCCGAAGGTCAACGCGCTGGCTGGGTCGATGTAGGTATGCAAATTGAAGGGCGGAACGATTGGGCGCATATCGCCATTTTAGACCACCCCGAAAACAAAGGTTTTCCTCAAAACTGGCGGGTAGATGGGCAATTGGGCATCGGCCCGGCCCGCGCACGTACCGCCGATTGGCAAATCCCCAAAGGTAAAGTGGAAGTCATCAAATACCAATTGGTCGTTTATACTGGTACGCTCAATGATGTAACGATGAACAGCATTTGGAGTGCCTACAGTGGCCAGGACATGATGTATTCGCTGTGGGGAATTGCTCAGGCTGAAGGCCGCGACGCCAAGTTTTTGTCTCCTGAGGAAGCAGTTAAAGCAATGACCCTCAAAGAAGGTTTTAAAGCAAATACCTGGGCCTCAGAACCGATGATCACCCAGCCAATGGCTTTCTGCTGGGACGATCGTGGCCGACTTTGGATAGCCGAAAACCGCGACTACGAGTCGCGTGGCTATGGGTTTTCCAAAGCAGGCAATAGCCGCATTTTGATTCTCGAAGATACCGATCACGATGGCGTGGCCGATTCCAAAAAAGTATTTTTAGAAGGCATTGCTTTTCCTGCGGCCATCGCCGTGGGCTTCGATGGCCTGTTTTTGGGGGCACCACCCAACCTGCTTTTTGTACCCGACAAAAACCACGACGACCTGGCCGATATGGACAACATCGAAGTGCGCCTGACTGGCTGGGGCATCCGTGACCGACACGAAACCTTGAACAGTTTACATTGGGGGCCAGATGGCTGGTTGTATGGTTGCCAGGGTTTTGCAACGCCTTCCAAAGTGCGCAAGCCGACGGGCAAAGGCCGGATTTACAAGCACAACGACCCTTTTCCAGAAGACATCCTCAATGCAGAAGGCGTGGACATCAATGGTGGGGTGTGGCGCTACCATCCAACCAAGGACAAATTTGAAGTAGTCGCCCACGGCTTCAGCAATCCCTGGGGCATTGATTATGACGCTAAAGGGCAATTGTTCATCAGTGCCTGCGTCATCCCGCACATGTGGCACATCATCCCAGGGGGTGTTTACCATCGCCAGGGTGGGCAACATTTCAACCCTTATTTGTACAGCGACATTCGTACCATTGCGGAGCACAGTCACCGTTCGGCGCATGGGGGTGCCAGGGTGTATCAGTCCGATGCTTTTCCAGCAGAACATCGGGGGCGAATTTTTATGGCCAACATCCACGAGCACGCGGTTTTGTCGGATATTTTGGAGCCAAAAGGCTCCGGTTTTGTGGCCAAACACGGCGATGACCTGCTCCTGGCCAACAATGCCCAATGGGTAGGCTTTAGTATGGAGGTTGGCCCCGATGGTGGCGTGTACGTGCTGGATTGGCATGATGCTGATATTTGTGGCAAAGAGGTATTGAATGGCGAAACCGGGCGAGTGTTTAGAATCATGCCGACTACTTCCTTGGCCCAAAATTGGGAAGGACGCTACGGGGATTTGACCAAATTGTCGGATGTACAATTGGTGGAATTGCAAAAAAGCCCCAGCGATTGGCATTCCCGCCGGGCTAGGCTAATTTTGCAGGGCCGGGCGAGCAAAACGGCACTAGATAAAACGGCAGTCGCCAATCTGCAAAGCATTTTTCAAAGCCATCCAAATCAAAACTACCGGCTCCGTGCCCTATGGAGCTTGCATACCACAGGAAACCTGACTGCATCGGCACTACTCAATTCACTCAACGATGCCGACCCCTACATTCGCGCTTGGGCCATACAGTTCTTGTGTGAAGACAAAGCACCTTCCGCCGCGGCCCTGGACAAGTTTGTAGCCCTGGCCAAAGCAGACCCTTCACCCGTGGTGAGGCTTTATCTGGCTTCAGCCATGCAGCGCCTCGACAACGAATCCGCCTGGGAAATTGCCGAACAATTGGTCAAACACGGCGAAGACCAGGGCGACCACAATTTGCCCAAAATGATCTGGTTTGGCCTCGAACCACTGGTGAAAGCCAACCCCAATCGGGCACTGGCACTGGCTGCACAATCCGAAATCCCGCTCATCTCCAGGTATGTAGCACGGCGTATCGTTGATGCCAACGCACCCGAGCTCTTGGTCAGCGCCCTGGAAAAGAACCCCAAGCAGAAATTGAATCTGCTGGAAGGAATGCGCGACGGTCTGGAAGGTAGAACGGATTTGAAAGCGCCCGGCAATTGGGCGGCGCTGTACGCCAAATTGCGCCAGGCCAAAGGCACTACCCAAGACCTGGCCACTCAAATTGCCCAACGTTTTGGGGATACCGAAGCCAGCCAAAAGGCCTTGATTACCCTCAAAAATAAAAATGCGCCACTTGCACAACGGCAGCAGGCCTTGCAACTGATCGCCGCGCGCAAACGGCCTGAATTGTTGCCGGAAATCCCCACACTGCTCAATGAGGCAGGGTTGCGCCTGGACGTCATTCAAGCCATTGCCGATTACGACCAGGAATCACTGGCGAAATTGCTAATCAGCAAGTACCCGGATTTTAATGCTGCCGAAAAACAACAAGCGATTCAAACCCTTTCGTCGCGGCCCAAGTATGGTTGGCAATTGACGCAGGCCTTAAAAAGTGAGACCATTCCCAAGCGGGATGTGCCACCTTATGCTGCCCGGCAATTGTTGCGGGTGGTGGGAAGTGGCTTCATCGAGGTATGGGGCCCGATAGAGCAGGAACCTTCGCTGGAAAAGGCGTACTCCAAATACCAGCGCATGATCACCGAAAAAGCGCTGCTTTCGGCCAATGCGGCCAAAGGGGAACTGGTTTTTCAGGCAGTTTGTGGGTCTTGCCATAAAATGTACGGCAAAGGGGGCAACATCGGCCCCGACTTGACGGGTTCCAACCGCGCTAACCTGGATTACCTCCTGTTCAACGTCCTGAATCCCAGCGGAGAAATCCAGGATGATTACAAATTGGTGGTGCTGACTACCCGCGATGGGCGGACCTATTCGGGCAACGTGGTTTCTGAAAATGAACGGCAATTGACTTTCCGTACTGTAGGGCTGGAGGCAGTGGTGCTGGATAAATCGGCGATTCAATCGCGGGAGGTGATGCCGACTTCGCTGATGCCAGTGGGGCTGTTTGATCCGCTTTCGGAAAGTGAGGTGCTGGATTTGGTGCAATTTTTGCGGACGACGGAGCCGGTGAAGGGGGGGAAGAAGTAGGCTGAGGGAAGGGTGTATTTTGCGAGAGAATTTACGCTGCGCAATTTTGAGGCTTCGCCTCTTTTTGCAAAAAGCGGCATGATGGAAAACGGACGAAACGGATTGAACGGATTTAAACGGATTTTCCGCCTGCGGCGGGATTTTTCACCACGAAGACACTAAGGCACAAAGACATTAAGCGCTAAAATGTTGTGTCTTTGTGCCTTAGTGTCTTCGTGGTAAAAAAACTGGGATATAATAGCCATCGCATGTGGATGGGCGCTAAATACTTACAAATAAAGAAGGCATTTCCGAAGGCAAAAGCCAAAATCCGTTCAATCCGTTTCGTCTGTTTTCCATCCTGTCGCTTTTGGTTGAATTCAAAAATGCTGTTCAACGCCATTCCTTCCCCAACACCCCCATCCCAAACAGCGCAAAATCATATTTCACCGGATCCATTGGGTCAAAACCCCGCAAAACCTCACTCAATTCCAGCACCGCCTGCCAATCCGTTTGTTTTCGTTCCAAAAGCTCCAAATTCCGCGCTACCCGATCCACATGTACATCCAGGGGAATCAACAACTGGGAAGGGGAAATTTTATCCCAAATCCCAAAATCTACGCCCTTGTTGTCTTTGCGGACCATCCAGCGCAGAAACATGTTCAAACGCTTGCAGGTGGAGCCGCGCAGGGGAGTGGGAATGTGTTTGCGGGTGCGTTCAGGCGCATCAGGTAAATCAAAAAACAATACTTGAAAGCCTGCCAATGCGGACTCCGTATGCAGTGCAGTAGGGGAGAGCTGCCTTGCAAAAGCATCCTCCAGGGAATCGTGGTGCTTATAGTATTGCTGAAAAAATTCCAGAAAATAGAGGGTATCCGTGGCCTGGAAGGTGCGGTGTTTGAAGTCCAGAAAAACCCGACGGTCTTCTTCCTGGTGGTTGAGTATAAAATCATAGGGGGCACCATCCATCAGTTCCACCAGTTTATTGGCGTTATTAATGATGGTTTTGCGCTGACCCCAGGCCAACATGGCCGTCCAAAAGCCCATGATTTCGCGGTCTTGTTTGAGGCTGAATTGATGGGGGATGGAAATAGGGTCGGATTCAATAAAATCGGGGTGATTGTATTGGTCAACGGCGGCTTCCAGTAGCTGGTATAGGTCTTCGTGTAGGTTCATGCTTTTATGGTGCGCCAAATCAACTCTGATTCGTACCCTTTACGCATCGCGTATTGAGCCGTTTTCTGTTGGGCGGTAAAATGATCCTCTCCGCGCAGTTCTTCCAGTTTTTTGGTGATGACTTTTTCAAGGGTGGCGAGGTAGTCCTCCTCTTCAATTTCCTCCAAACCTTTGCGAATACAATAGTCAGAGACTCGGCGCATCTGGAGTTCCTGCTTTATGCGGTTGCGCCCCCAGGATTTGGTGCGAAATTTCCCCCGGGCATAAGCGCGGGCAAAGCGTTCCTCATTGAGGTAATTATCCGCAATCAGCTCCGCAATGATTTCTTCCAAAGTATCACCATACACGGAGATTTCGATGAGCTTTTGACGCACTTCACTGTGGCAACGCTCTTGAAAAGCACAGTAGCGTTGCATTTTTTGGAGCGCTACGTCTTTGCCAGGAAAAGGTTTTTGCAAAATTAAAGGTTTTTTAATGTGTAAATTTTCAGGCTTGGAATATCCGCCTTATTTTAGCAAAAGCTAAAACATGCTCAAAAAATCAAAATTTAAAAATGGAACCAACACAAGTTACGGAAAAGGCGAGCAAATTTATGGAATTCACTATGAATTTTGCCCCTAAATTAGCCGGTGCTCTTATCGTTTTGTTGATCGGACTTTGGATCTGCAATTGGATTGTAGCGATCATGAGCCGCCGGATGGAAAAGACCAAAGTTGATCAAAGTTTAAGACCTTTTTTGCTTAGTCTGGTGAGCGTTTTACTCAAAGTGATGGTGGTATTCAGCGCCGCCGGGATTGTGGGCATTCAAACTACTTCTTTTGTCGCGGTCTTGGGAGCTGCGGGATTGGCGGTTGGTCTGGCTTTGCAGGGTAGCTTGAGCAATTTCGCTTCTGGAGTATTGATTTTGTTGTTTCGGCCATATCGGGTTGGCGATTTGATCACTGCTCAAGGCTTCAACGGAGTAGTCAAAGAAATCCAAATTTTTACCACAATATTGACGACACCCGACAATCGGACCATTATCATTCCTAACTCTGCCATCACTAGCGGAGCGATTGAAAACCTGAGTTCTGCGGGTACCCGGGTTTTGGAAACGCTGGTTCCGATTGATCCCACTGAAGACATGGTCAAAGTGCGCAGAATTTTTGAAGAGGTGGCCAAACAATCGCCTGGCTATTTGGCGGAATTGCCGATTACGTCACCAGTCGTGGATTTGTCGCCAACAGCTACTACGCTGGGTTTTCGTTATAGTGTAGTGCCTGATTTATACCTGGATGCCCAGGCTTACGCCAAGGAAGCAGTGCGCAAGCGCTTCCAGGCAGAGGGCATTTCTGGTGAGCACGAGCCAGTGATGGAGGTGAAGTTGGTGCAGCAGTAATTCTTCGGTGATTCCTTTAGTGCCTTAGGTTCCTTAGGTGGTGAAATATTGACCTGCTACGCAGGTTTTGGATTTTTCACCACCTAAGGAACCTAAGGCACCAAAGAGGCACTTTAGGATAGTAGCTTACGTTTTTGCGCCACAAACTCCTCCTCAGTTATCAATCCCTTTTCTCGCAAATCGCCAAGATGGAGTACTTCGTCCAATACATCTTTAGGCGCTGCATTACTTTGAGTCTCCAGTAGATTAGGCTGTGGCTCCGGCAATTGTTTGATGATGCGGTATCCATTGGCTACAAAAGCCTCAAATTCGGGTTGCTTGCGTAGGAAAGCCAAGGCCTTATGCGACTGGATCTTGGATATGTCGCTGAAACCGTTTTCAATGGCTCTTTCCAAACTTTGGAGGGCCTGGCTAGTATTTTCGACCATGGAATAACTACAGGCCAAATTAAAATGGATACTCGGAGATGTGATATTGTCTTCTAGCGCTTTTACGAAAGATTCGATTGCTCCCTCAAAATCCATACTGCGGAATTGCTCAATTCCGATGCGTTTGAAAAAATCCTCCTTTTTGGTTTCTTTTTTCCCTGCCTTGAATGCGGGTGGTACTTTACTGCTCCTCAATGGTTTTTCCATCAAAGCAGCTGGATCAGCCTCACTTTCTGCTTCGTCGTAGTAGGTTTCACGCTGTGTTTGCTGCAGGCGCTTTTTGTTGTATTTTTCATCAAAATCCTCCTTGGGCATTACAAAGAAAAGGAGGGCGTCAACAAAACCCAAAACCATGGGGATGAGGAAGGCGGGCCCTTCACCATCAGCAGTGATCATGATGGTGATGAAGGAGAGCGCCATATACATCACGCCCTGCCACCAACGTTGCAAATAGAAGCGGTGGACGCCAAACATGCCTGCAAACAAGGCCAAAAATGCAGCTACAATTTTATTTTTCATACCAAACGGGTGAAGGCTAAAACCTAAATAGCCAGTCTAAACTAGTATCATTCAATGCTTGTAAAGTTAAGTTTTTTTCGATTGAACGAGAAAAAAGATTAGTCCAACTGGCGATTTGTATGGATGTTTGGATGAAAAATGAATATCGTCATGGTAGCAAACCCTGTAATTTTAGCCACTCCCCGAATCGCTCGTACCAGGTATCAGTAGGAATGCCTTGTTTACGCATGCCAAATCCATGGCCACCTTTTTCGTAGATGTGCAACTCGGCGGGTTGTTTGGCATCGAACCATTTTTTAAAAATATTGATGCTGTGTGGTACAAAGCCCAATTGGTCATCGCTGGCGACGGCTACAAAAATGGGTGTTTTGGCTTTAGGGACTTCCGAACCCAGAATGGCATTTTCATAAGCATAAATCGGGGCGACAAAGTTGGGGCGGCTTTCATCATTGGCCGTATACACCACCGACATGGTCAAGGTGCCTCCCGCCGAAAAGCCCATGAATCCAATGCGTTCAGGGTTAATGTTCATTTCTTTGGCGTGCTCCCGGACATACTTTACCGCAGCCTGGCCATCAGCAGTAGCTAGGGGGATTATTGGTGCATTTTCTTCATCCAGCTTTTTAAAATCACCCATTTTGCTCATCAATTCCCGGACTGGATCATCGGTAAAACTGCGGGCTACCCGGTATTTTAACACAAAAGCAGCTACACCCTTGCTGTTGAGCCACTTGGCGACATCCACACCTTCACTGTTGATGCTCAAGGTATGGAAGGCGCCACCGGGGGCTACGATGATGGCGGTGCCATTGGCATTTTGAGGATGGGGGAGGTAGGCGGTAATCGTAGGTTGTACCACGTTGTACACAACTTCCGAGTTGAACATGTTTTTGCTGCTCGTTTGTTCGCTCCAGGTCCAATTTTCGGAACCCTTGGGCTTGCCTTGGTAGAGTTGGATGACCTTTTGGGCATTCAAGCTTGCATTGGCTAATGTGCACAAGGAGAGGAGGATAAATGTTTTTTTCATGCTTGTGTCTGATTTGGTTAAGGTAAGAATAATTTAAGGCTACCTGTACGCTGCTTGACCTCCTCGAAAGCCTAAAACTTTCGAGGAGGGGCTTTAGATTAGTACAATGGCCCTTGATTTTTAGTGTAAGGCCCGGATCATTAAATGTTACTGTACCACAAACACATAAGTCCCCGACCCCAAAGGGATTTTCGCCTTGGCGCCAGACATAGCCACCCCGGCCCATTGGCTGATGGGTTTACCGGATTCAGTGATTTGATCGATGTTTTTTGCAGGCAAATACAAAGTAGCTGTACTGTTCGCTGGCACCCTGCAGACATAAATCAGCTTTCCTTTTTCCAGTCTCCAGGAACTTCTGATCTGTCCGTACATCGAATCATAATGGCCCCTAGCGGAAGTGATTTCTCCATTGGGATCGGGAGTGGGTTGCAGGATGAAGGATTTGAATGCTGGCACACTGGGATCTCTCTGAATGCCCAGCGAAAAATTGTACATCCAGGCAGCCACTGCTCCAAAAGAATAATGGTTAAAGGAGTTCATGCTGTTGTTCCCTCCAAATCCGTTTTCAACGGTGTAGCTGTTGAGCCGCTCCCAAATGGAAGAAGAACCATTGACTACGGAGTAGAGCCAGGAAGGATACTGCTTGTTGGTCAATAGTTTATAGGCCAAATCGTCGGCGCCATTTTCCGAAAGTGCTTCGCTGATTGACGCGGTACCGATGAAACCCGTCATCAGGGAATATTCTGGCCGTTTTACACCCCCATCGTCTACGTTGGTTCTGGTTATGGTGGATCGTAAACCTTCCAGAGCCTTGGCTTTATTGGTCACATTGAAGATGTCCAAATCCAATGGGATGGCGTAGGAGGCCTGGGTATCCATGAGTTTACCTTTTTCTGACTCAGTCCGATTGTCGCTTTCGTTGGGGGCACCAATGAAAGCAGTCTTTATACCTGATTTTACGGTTTTACCAGCTTCATTGAAGTAAATGGTATTGGTTTTGGCCTTGATGTTGGCACTGCGTTGGGTCAATTCGGCTCCATCCGCAGTTTTGCCAAGGGCTTTGGCCATTTGGCTCAAAATGTCCAGATCGTAGGCATAATAGGACATCCAGAAAAGGGTATTGTCATTTTTATTGCCTTCGGGGCTCAACCAGTCACCCAAAGGGCCTTCGTTGAGGATGCCAGTTTGAGGATCAATTTTGGTTTCCAAAAAATCCACATATCGCTTCATTGCCGGGTAGTGCTCCTGCAACAACTGAATATCGCCATATTGCCGGTAGGTTTCCCAGGCTACAGTAATGCCTGCACTGCCCCATAGGGTACCGCCGAAGCCACCACCAACCGGTGCCACATCGGTAAAACGCCCATTTTCAAATTGAATGTCCCGCATGGCCAACATATGCCTTCTCAGAAACATCGGCGCATCGGCCAGATAGGTGGCTGCTTTTGAAAAAACAGAAATGTCACCACTCCAGCCCATCCGCTCGTTGCGCTGCGGGCAATCGGTGGGGATGGACAAGAAGTTGCTGCGCAAAGACCAGGTGATGTTTTCCCAAAGTTTATTGACCAATGGGTTGTTGGTTTCGTAAAGAGAAGACAATTTATGCACCGAACTCAGCACCAGGCCCTTTACATTTTCGATAGAGATAGCTGCATCGATGCCGGTAATTTCCAGGTACTGGTAGCCGTGAAAAGTGAACCGGGGTTGAATCACTTCATCGCCACCTTTAAGGATGTAGCGGTCCTGGGTCAAAGCAGCGCGGATGTTTTCCAACATGATCATGCCTTCATTGCCTTTGTAATCGGGTAATGCGGGGTAGGCGATTTCGGCAAAACGCAGGTTAATCGCCTGGCCTTTGCGGCCATTTTTGATCAAAATTTTGGGGATACCCACCATGTTTTGGCCCATGTCGTAGACATATACCTTTGGTCTAACTTCTTTTACCGAACGGGCCGTCAAGGTTCTGACGATTTTCACATTTTCGTCCATATTGCCGATCAATTGAAAATCCTTGTAGTCAAAGGTGCTTGTTCTGCCGCGTTCAGTAAAGGTGCCCTGGTAAGCACTTCCCTCCAATGGAACTACACTGGCTGCTTTCCAGGTAGCATCATTAAAGCCCGGGCTGGTCCAACCTTGGATTGCGGCCTCTTTTCCCGCATCGTAAACCTCCCCCTGGAAATAGGAACCGTAACGAATGGGGCCATCGGTGAAGAGTTTCCAGTCCTTGGCGTTAGAGGTGATGATTTGTTCGCTGCCATCGGCGTAGGTGATCACCATTTTGGCCAGCAAGGATTGGCGGTCGCCGAAGAAGTTCCAACTTTCGCCGCTGTAGGTGATGTTTCCACTCCACCAACCTTCACTCAGCCAGGCACCCAGCGCGTTCTCTTTACCTGCGATCAGGTTTGGGGTGACATCATAGGTTTGGTACTGATGGTGTTTGTTGTACTGGGTCAAACCAGGATTGAAATACTCATCACTTACTCTTTTTCCATTGAGGTAAACTTCGTAAATGCCCCGGGCGGTGACGTACAAACGGGCTTTTTTGATGTTGCTTTTGGTTTGAAAAGCCGTTCTCAACATCGGGGTAGCATTGCGGGAAGCATCGGCAGTGATCAATTGTTGCCCCGAAAATTGATAGGCTCCATTCGCCTTGGGGGCACTTTTTAACAGTTGATTGTTGATATCTTCAAAAATCACATTACTCGGAAAACGGAAGTTTTTTACCACTAAATCAGAGAAATAGGCAGTTTGACCAGCTTCGGTTTTAAAACCCATATCGGCCAACATGGGGAAGCTGATGAAGTTGTTGCCCGAACCAACCGGGTTCAAATTCAGGCCCCGGGCAGCAAAAGGTGAGGTTGGTGCTGGCCCGGGTAAGGCCAACTTGTGGGCATTATCGGTCCCATCGACAAAAAACTCAAACAAGCCAAAGTTACACTCTGCATAAATCTGGTGTTTGTTGTACTTGTTTTGCTGATTGATAATGCTTTGGGGGATGTCGAGTGATTGAAAAGGCACATCGGCCTTGTCGTTATTGGTGTAACCTACCCGAAAAATGTTGAGCTTGGCTTTTGACTCGGGGTTGTCATTTAGGCCGGAAATGTCCAGTTCCAGGGCGACATAACTCTCGTTTTTGCCTTTTTCGACCCCCATCAGGTTGAGGTAGCGGTTGGCCAGGCGGGTATCATTGGCCCCAAAGACGAAAGCTCCTTTGCTTGAGCCCGTATTTTTATCCAATTGAATGGCAAAACTGAATTTAAAAACGGATAAGTAGTGGGGGTAAAATACATCGTCGGTCGCGCCTCCACCAATCCATTGGGCACCCGACCAGGCTTTTTCGGAAGGATCCATCAGACCCGTTTCAAACCAGGAGGTGGACTTACTCAGTTTATTTTGGTTGTCCCAAACACTGAGCTCCCAGGTGTAGCGGGTGCTGGGTTTTAAAGCTTCGCCAGCGTATTGGATCGCATGGGCTTGTCCCGAATTGACTTTGCCAGAATCCCAGACTTTCAGGCCTTTATCGTTTTTGACCGTAATTTGGTAAGCGTTTTGGGACACTCCACGGCTGGTGCCGGGGGCTACCATTTGCCAGGAAAACTGGGGCGTGGCGATGTCGGTTCCCAGTGGGGTAGTGCGGTAATTGGTTTTGAGATTGGTCAAAGTGACCTGGGCAGCTGCCCCTATGCTCAGTGAGATGAAGAGGGCAAGGAGTGCGTGTTTCATGCTTGCGGTAGGTTGTGGTTGAATAAGGTGTCCTGATACTGGTGGTAAGATAGGGGATTATTTTGATTTAGACTTAAAAGCTGGCTTACTGCAACTCCAATTCCAACTTCGCCACAAACTCATCCCCTGTACTAATCGTATTAAAATAATACTTACCCGCATACAACAAGTCCAGGCGTTTTTGCAAATTGACCAAACCGATTCCACCGGCGATAGCTGGTTCGGCTGGCAAATTGGGGGTTCCAATGGTATTCTGCAAGGAGACCATCAGCTTTCCGTTCTGTACTTTTATTTTTCCATGCACGGCATAGTTTCCACTGCGGTTGCGGCCCACGTGTTTGAAGCTGTTTTCCAACAAAGGCAAAAGCAGCAAAG
The DNA here is from genome assembly GCF_965225875.1 of Haliscomenobacter sp. GTDB lineage: Bacteria > Bacteroidota > Bacteroidia > Chitinophagales > Saprospiraceae > Haliscomenobacter. The sequence continues at coordinate 950,249 of NZ_CBDDBS010000003.1, forward strand.
GGGCAATGCTCAGGCTTGTATCTGGCAAGTCCAATTGCAGGGATATGTCCATTTCTTCGCCAAAGCGCCACTGTTGTAGCTGGAAATAGTTGCTCAGGTGCTGGAGTTCTTTTTGCAAACTCACCGCTGGGCCAACCCCTTCATAGAGCACATAGCGCAGATTTTCAGATAACTTAAGGATGGCTTCAGGGGTTTTTGGATTTTCCTCTAGGGCCAGACTATAGAGGCTGTTGAGGTTGTTGAACAAAAAATGCGGATCGAGCTGAGCTTTAAGGGCATCGAGTTCGGCCTGGGTTTTTTGCTTTTCGAGCTGCTGGATTTTTTGCTTTTGCTCTTGTTCCCGAAACCAGCCACTGGATAAATTTAACAGGGTACTCAGGAGCCAAAAAACGCTGAGAAAGAGTAAAATTTGCAGTGGCTGATAGTAGGAAATGAAGTAATAGCCAGGAAAAATAATGTCAACCAGGTACTCCATGGTTAAAAAATACCAGGCGACTCCGCTGCACAAAACAAAGAGGGTAAACAACAGGAATTTCCAATATTGACCATTGGGGAGCAGGCGGTCAATCAAAAAAATGTTCCAATACACCACCCAGGTCGCTGGGCATAAAAACAAGAAAGTGTAATAAAAATCGGTGCGGCTTGGAACGTTGTTGTATGCCGTGAGGCGATAAATGACAAATCCGGCCACTGCCCAAAACAAGAGGTGTTGGAAGAACTGATTTTGGGCAATGGCCAGGATTACTTTTTTCATTTTTTAACCAGTTTACGGAGCACTTTAGGCTCGTCGTTCTTGAACAACTTGGGGTCGTTGCCGTATTTTTTGAAAAAATCCTGCAACTCCTGAGTCGAAGCAGTCAAGACCGTTAATGAAGATTCTACTTTCTCATGCTTGATGCGAACTTTGCGTTGTTTGAATAAGTCTTCGAGGTAATCGTCATTAAAGGGGTAAACATAAATGTTGTCGCCTTTAAAAGCAAGTTTGTAAAAATTATGACCGGGAATGTTGTAAGCCAAAAAACCTACGTCATTTTGATCTGAACTACCTTTAGCCACTTTAGGGTCGGGATTTTCGTCCGCCTTTTTGAGTCTTGCTGCTTCTTCATCACTAATGGGTTCTTCTTCCATTTGCACATCTAAAAAATAGTTTTCTCCAATTTTAACCAATCCTGCATTGTACACCGCAGTGAAATTGCGCGAACGACAACGCAGGCGATACAATTTGGAATCATCAGCTTTAAAAAATCGCCAGTACATGCCTTCCTTGTCTTTCCAAAGGGCCATCATTTCTTTTTTCTCAATCAAGGTTGCTTCGGTGTACAGTGGGTGTAAAGAGGTGATGCACGATTGCATGAAAACCAAAAATAAGGTTACGAACAAAATCTTTTTCATGGTGTTGTTGGTTTTTATCCGCAGTGCGGCTGATTTCTGGTACAAGGTTACAGGGAAATAAATTCCGAAATTGGAATAGTCGGTCAAAGGCTAGGGAAAGTAGGTGAATGGAAAGTTGAAATGTTTAGAGTTGAAAAGTTGAAAAGACTTGACCTAACATTTTAGCTTTGTCGTATAAAAAAACACAACTTGGGCTACCTTTCATTCCAACTCTCCAACCTTAAACATTTCAACTCCTTTCGGCTGTTACAAACGGCTACCACCGGCCTACTGCTAGGCCGGGCATGGCAACACCTGTTTTGGGATGCTCCCTACCGCGAATTTTTGTGGGACGAATATTGGATGAAAAATGTCGTCTCGATGGTTCTTGGGCTGAGTTGGTCGGAATACGTAGGCAACCCCCTCTACGATGAACGGATTCAGCTTTTTTCGCAAGGAATAGGTTGGTTTTATTTGTTGGCTGCAGGCGCTGCGCTGGGCATTCAATGGCTTCCTAGCCTGGCCCGTCCCATCTTAACTACTTCCAGTGGGACATTATTGATTTTGGCCTTGATCGTTTGGAAAGAACAAGGTTGGCAAATTGGGCAATTGTTGGAGCAAAGTTTGCAGTGGACTACACCATTGTTATTGGCGGTGAGCAGTAAAGGGGCGATCCCCGAACAATGGATCCGATATGGGACAAGAGTAGCCATTTCAAGCACTTTTATCGGACATGGTTTGTATGCGCTGGGCTACTATCCAATACCCGGCAATTTTTTAGAAATGACTATGCGGTCCTTGAGTATAGGGGAAGATCCTGCCAGGCAATTTTTGTTCCTGATCGGTATATTGGATGTATTGGCAGCCTTGGGAGTGCTTTGGCCCAGATACTTCAAAACCGCAATTTTTATCTACCTGATTGCCTGGGGATTGTTGACTTCCCTGGCTCGCGTGTGGGGCTATTTCAGTTTTGACTTTATTGAAAACTGGCTTCAAATGTGGGTGTACGAATTATTAATCAGGTTTCCTCACTTTCTGGTTCCTTGTTTTTTATGGTTGAGGGAGAGAAAATAAACAAAGGAAAGTGGAAAAATTTTATAAAACATTACTTTTTTATCTACTTTTGAAGCGCTTTATATCATACAAGATTCTTGTAAGATTTTTGGCCAGCGTTTAGTATCCTTTCTTCAGGTATCGCTTCATTTTTTTGATCATTCAAAAAGTATAATCACTTACCATTCCCTGGAATTGCTTGTGCTTTTCCCTCTAAGTTTGTAATTGTAATAAATACCTCTTAAATATGAAACTGTACGGTACTACTGGTTTTCCCATGAATTTCATCGGGCTTTTGATTGTTTTTTTGCTGAGTGGGCTAAGTGCTCCTCTGCTTGCTCAACCCTGGTCGAAAGGAGTATTGATTAATGCCCCCCAGAGATATGGAGTATTGCGCACCAACGCTGAGCAATACTTTAAAACCAAAGGAACTTCAAAGGGTTCGGGTTATAAACCATTCAAACGTTGGGATAACTATTGGGGCTCAAGAGCAAATGCTGAGGGGGTATTCCCGCCAGCTAATGTTCGTCAGGATGAGTGGAACAAATACATTTCTCAGGCAGTAATACAGCCAGGGATTGGGGGGTCTAGCTGGACCAGCTTAGGCCCAAATTCTTCAACTGGCGGATACGCTGGGATCGGAAGAATCAACCGGGTTGCATTTCACCCCAGTGATGTCAATACCTTTTTTGCCTGCACTGCAGGAGGTGGATTGTGGAAAACCAGCAATGGCGGAAACTCCTGGACCAACCTCACCAATAATTTGAGCCGTTTGGGAACCAGCGACTTGGTCGTTGATGCAAGCAACCCCAATGTCCTTTATTTGGCCACTGGTGATTGTGATGGTGGTGATACCCCCTCTATTGGTGTACTCAAATCCACCGACGGGGGCGCAAGTTGGAATCCTACTGGCTTAACTTTCAACGATGGCCAATACGTTTCCATTTACCGTTTAATTCGCCATTCCAGCAATGCAAACATTCTACTTGCGGCTACCAGCCAGGGAATCTATAAGACTACTAACGCAGGTCAAAGTTGGACTTTGACTTTGAGTAATAGTCGAATTTTTGACCTTGAGCAAAAACCAGGCGCGCCCACCACTTATTTTGCAGGAGGGTACGATACCCAGGCTAGGGTTTACATCTCTACTGACGAAGGCGCCACCTGGACAGTGCGTTCTACCATAGCAGGTGCTTGGCGTACGGCAATAGCTGTAACGCCATCAAATTCTAACTTTGTTGGTGTTTTGGCTGAAAAGTACTCTGATGATTCCTTCTCAGGATTTTATTCATCTAGTGATGGTGGAATGAATTATACTTTGCGTTCCAGCACTCCCAATATCCTCGGTTGGGAAAGCAACGGAAGTGGTGCCTCAGGCCAAGGATGGTATGACTTGTCGCTGACCATTGATCCTACTAACTCCAACACCATTTATGCAGGGGGGATCAATACCTGGAAATCTACCAATGGTGGAGCCTCTTGGACGATAAATAACATGTGGACTACCTCAGGGGCCATTCCCGTTGTACATGCAGATAAACACGCCCTGGCTTTTCAGAACAATAGTACTTTGTTTGAATGTAACGATGGGGGAATCTACAAAACGACAAACGGAGGCTCAAGCTGGACTGACCTATCAAATGGTATGGTTATCAGTCAAATGTACCGAATTGGGGTCTCTCAATTGGACACAAAAACCATTGCTGGTTTGCAGGACAATGGCACCAAATTACGGGGTACAAATGGAGTGTGGACGGATGTGATCGGAGGAGATGGGATGGATTGTGCCATCAATCCCACTAATGCAAACGTTTTATACGGAGAATACCAAGGGGGTGGGCTTCAGCGCTCTACCAATGGAGGGGTCAGTTGGACGGAAATTATTCCTGAAAATGGCAATGCAAGTGGAGCATGGATTTCCCCTATTGTAATTGATCCAAACAACAATCAGACCATTTACTTTGGCACAAATCGGGCGGTTTATAAATCTACTAACCAAGGTACTGCGTGGACAAAGATCACCAATACTTTGTCGCTGGCCAATGATGTTGATCACATTGCCGTTGCCGCTTCTAATTCTAACTACATCTATTTTGTTACGGGCACAACCAATGTCAAAGAAATTTACCGTACTACAAATGGGGGAACGAGTTGGACTAAAATGACGACGCCAATTAGTGACCGTGTTTCCTGGTTGAGTATCAACCCGACCGACCCCAATCTCATTTACATTACCTTTGCGAATTATGCATCAGGCAATAAGGTATACCGTTCAAGCAATGGTGGTACCACCTGGACCAATATCACTGGTACATTGCCAAATTTGCCTGCCAATTGTATCGTCTATCAGACCGGTAGTAATGGCAACCTATACATTGGAATGGATGCAGGTGTATTTTTTCGGGACAATTCGATGAGTGACTGGTCCTTGTTTAATTCGGACCTTCCTAACGTGGAAATTTTTGAATTAGAGATAAAATACAACACCAACAAAATTCTAGCGGCAACTTATGGCCGCGGGCTATGGGAATCTCCATTGTATACTGTTCAGAACCCAACGCTAACCGTGTCGCCCACTACACAAAGTGTCGCGTCCACTGCTGGGAATTTTGCTGCAACGGTTACTTCCAACGTGGCATGGAGTGTCAGTTCCAACGCCACCTGGCTAACTGCTAGCCCGAACGCAGGTAGCGGTAATGCCAGTGTAACCATTAGTCATACTGCCAACACCGGAGCGCAGCGCACGGGGATTCTTACTTTCACGGGGTCTGGACTTACTCAAACTGTCACAGTAACCCAGGCAGCGGCAGCGAACCTGACCGTAGCACCTACAAGTCAATCTGTTTCTTCCCAAGCAGGTAGCGCAAACATCACCGTTACCTCCAATGTGGCCTGGAATGTAAGTTCCAATGCAGCATGGCTTACCCCTAGCCCCAATTCCGGTAGCAATAATGGGACGGTTGCAGCAAGTTTTACGACCAATACAGGAGCAGCACGAACCGGAACCTTGACTTTTACCGGTGGAGGCATTACCCGTACAGCTACGATCACTCAAGCTGCGCCAGCCTCGCTCACGGTAACACCAAGTACTCAATCGGTAGGCACTGCCGCAGGAAGTTTCAACATCACGGTGAGTTCCAATATTGCTTGGACAGTCAGTTCTAATGCAGCATGGTTGACCACCAGCCCAACATCTGGAAGCAATAACGGCACAGTAACGGCAAGTTATGCTGCCAATACAGGTGCCGCACGGACTGGAACCCTTACTTTTTCAGGTTCAGGACTTACCCAAACCGTTACCGTAAATCAGGCTGATGGGCGAACTTTTTGGGTAAGCCCCGAAACTTATGCAGCTCCGGCTACCGCGGGTAGTTTCTCCTTTAATGTTAATGCGTCATTGTTTTCTACCTGGACTGTGAACAACAATGTTAGTTGGCTTTCTGTGAATCAGCTTTCAGGTTTTGGCAATGGTACTGTCACCGTTACTCATACGGCCAATGTGGGTTCAATCCGTACAGGTGTCATTACTATCTCTTCTGGCTTTGAGTCAAGAACTGTGACCATTACACAAATTGGCAATACTGCTCCGGTATTAAGCATCAGCCCGAGCACAAGGTCGGTTGGCAATGCGGCCGGCAGTTTCGTAGCATCAGTCACCGCAAATGTCCCCTGGACCGCAAGTTCCAACGCAACTTGGTTGAGCATTAGCCCAAGTACAGGGACTGGCAATGCTTCCGTCAGTCTGAACCATACTGCCAATAGCGGCGCCGAGCGAACTGGAGTAGTTACTTTAAATGGCGGTGGTGCCTCAACCAGTATTACCGTAACCCAGGCTGCCGCGCCAAGTCTGACAGTAACCCCAACTTCCCAATCTGTTGCCTCCAACGCAGGTAGTTTTCCAGTTGCAGTAAGCGCAAATATCGCCTGGACAGTAAGTTCCAACGCGAATTGGTTGACAGCCAGCCCAGCATCCGGGGCCAACAATGGGACTGTAACAGCCAATTACACCGCAAATGCGGGGGTAGCCAGAACAGGGACCTTGACTTTCAGCGGAAGTGGCATTACTAGAACAGTTACTGTGTCGCAAGCAGCACCTACTGCCAACTTCTTAACGGTAAGTCCAGGCAGCAAAACCTTACCAGCAGGGGCTGATACGTTCCAGATTATTGTGCGTTCAAATGTAGCATGGACTTTGATCTCTTCTGGGGCCTGGATGTTGCCTGGGGCGAGCAATGGGAATGGAAATGCTACTAGTGTGATTTTTTACCAACAGAACCAAAATGCTGCCACCCGAAGAGATACTTTAACCTTCAGTGGTGCAGGAATTGTTCAGAAGGTGGTAGTCACCCAAAATGCAGGTCCAGGTAGCAGCTTAGGGGTTTCTCCAAGCACAATTAATACAAGTGCAGTGGCATCCAGCGCGTTGGTTAACATTACGACCAATGGTTGTTGGACGGTATCGGATGATGCAAGTTGGGTGTTGCCAGGAACTACCGAAGGAGTGGGTAATGCTAGTTTGGCGCTTTTCATCCAGGTAAACAACGCAGCAGCTCGAAGCGCCACTGTAAGCATTGATGGAAATGGTGGTATTCAAACCGTTGTCATCAATCAAGCCGCCGCCGCCAGCCTGATTGCCCCCAATCTAGCTATTGCACCTAATAATTTCCAATTTGGTAAGCAAGCTGCATCCACTACACCCAGCATGGAATTGTTCCCCAATCCAGCTCAAGATATGGTGAACATCGTACTTGATGCCGTGGATGTAAAACAACAGGAAATTCAATTGGTGGTCATAGATGCTTACGGTAGAGTAGTCATGAAACAAAAGATGACCAGCGACTTTACCAAAATCTCATTGGCTAATTTATCGAATGGAATGTATACGTTCAGCATGCTATTGCCTGATGCAAAAATGCTTAGTAAAAAACTGATCGTAACCAGAACAGAGTAAGAGATTGTCTGAATATTTTTGTTTTAAGCGAAAATATTTAGATAAGCTCTAAGGTGAGATCAATAAAAAATGCCCTCAAAACAGAACAGTTTTGAGGGCATTTTTTATTGTCCAATGCTACATTGCCAAAATCCCTGCCATTTTGATCAACTGATTGTTGATAGCTTTTTCAGTAAAAATGGCCTCGTGAAATGGCGTATAAACAATTTCATCGTTGACAATACCTGCCATGACATCTGCTTTGCCTTGCACCAAACCTTCTACTGCGGCATGGCCCATTCGGCTAGCCAGCATCCGGTCGAGGTGACTGGGTGCTCCACCACGTTGTAAGTGCCCAATGACTGCTACACGAATGTCAAATGCGCCAGGCATTTTTTCATTGACCTTGCTGGCAATCTCATTTGCACTTCCCAAGGTGCTGCCTTCCGCAACAATGATTAAGCTAAATAGCTTTTTGCGTTTGGCGCTGCGTTGGAGAACACCTACTACGTCTTCGATGCTAACGCTGATTTCCGGAGTAACTACACTTTCTGCTCCACTACCAATACCCGTGTGAAGGGCAATGTAGCCAGCGTGGCGACCCATTACTTCCACAAAAAAGACCCTGTCGTGGGAGTCGGCAGTATCGCGAATTTTATCAACAGCCTCAATGGCGGTATTTACTGCAGTATCAAAACCGATGGTGTAATCGGTTCCATACAAGTCATTGTCGATGGTGCCGGGCAAACCAATAATTGGAATGTTGTGCTCCTGCGCAAATATGTTGGCTCCGGTAAAAGTACCATTGCCGCCAATGGCTATGCAAGCATCAATGTCGAATGCACGTAGCGATTCATAAGCGGCTTTGCGGCCTTCAGGAGTCATAAAACGTTTGCTCCGCGCCGTTTTGAGGATGGTTCCTCCCCGATGGATAATGTTGGCAACGTCTTTGCGTTCCAAACGTTTAAAATCGCCATCAATCATGCCTTCATAACCACGAGAAATACCATAAACATGTAGGTCGTGGAAGGAGGCGGTACGAACCACTGCACGAATAGCCGCGTTCATCCCCGGAGCATCTCCTCCCGAGGTGAAAACGGCAATGCGTTTAATGTCTGTTTTCATCACTTGTAACTACTTGTTGGGTTATCCGTTTGTCCTATACAGTGGGGCAAAAATAAATGTTCATTTTTTTTAAGCCATAGGATTAGATAAGACACTTAAATTAAACCGTTTACCTATTTAATCCTATGGCAAAATGAACATTTATTTTTTCATTGCCCCTATGCGTTGCGGCTCAATTCATGAGCGCGATGGAATTGCACCAATGTATCAATGGGCTTCAAGATAAACACTCCCGGCTTCATTCCACGCTCTTCCAGGATAATTTTTACAATATCCTGAAAGTAATACGCTACCGAACCAATAAAATGGATGGGCAGATTGAGGTGCCCGGGATATTTTCGCACATTGCGATCAATAAATTCCGCAAAGGATTGGTAAATGAGTTTCTGGATAAAAAAGTGGTTTCGAAACTCGCCCAAAAATTTGGTAAAAGAGGCGAGATATACATTTGGTTGTGGCTTGCTGTAGACGTTGTCCAAAATTTCGTCCTTTCCTCCCGGAACTTGTTCCTCCAGTGCCTTTTCAAGATCGGGGGGGAGTTCACGGTAAAAATAGGCCCGGATTAATGCCTTGCCCAGGTGGGCACCGCTGCCTTCGTCACCTACAAAATAGCCGAGATTGGTGACGTTATCGGTTACATCCTTACCATCAAACAAACAGGTATTGGAACCAGTGCCAATGATACAGGCAATACCAGGGTCGCGGCCACATGTTGATCGGGCCGCTCCCAGCAAGTCGTGTTCGACTTCAACATGAGCGTTAGGAAACAAGCGCCGCAATGCCCGGGCAATTTTTTCAGCCTTGGCATGATCCCATACCGCAGTACCATAATAGTACATGGCGCTTACCTTTGATAAATCTACTTGGTGCTTGTCCAATTCTTCTTTGCTTTTATCATAAATCAAATCCTCACTGTGGTAAAGAGGATTAAAACCCATGGTGTGCAGCAATAGTGCTCCTTCATCGGTTAAAAGCATCCAATCTGTTTTGGTCGATCCACTGTCGGCTACAATGATCATAGGTCTGAGCGCTGTTTTAGGACTGTTTTTTGGAAATTTCTTGGGTAAAGGTAGTGTAAAAGCTACACTAAGTAAAATCGAAGCTTTGTTTTTTTAGCCACAAAAAGTTTTATAAATTGTTTGTTTAAAAACATTTTTGTTTTAACTTTGCTAACACAAAAAATATCATTTGCCATGAAGCAGTACAATACCCACACCCAAAATTCAGGCAGCCTGGCCTTTTTGCAAGAAAATCAATTATTTGCATGGGTAAGCCGCAACTGGTTTAACAGTATCTTACTTTATCTTGCTGGTCACCTTTTGTTTCAAAGAGACCTTAGTTTACAAATAAACATGGATGGATCTGTCGAAAAAAAAATGATGCTGGCCACCCAAACCAGTTTAGAAAATTCCATTAACAGTCAACAAGCGGTATTTGTACCGGCTATTAACATTAGCCAATTGATCCAAAAAAGCACACCTAAAACAAGTGCCAAAACAACAAAAACAGAGCCAACATTTAGCGTATCCAACTTGACACCAGCGTTAAGCCAGAATAAAAGTGGGGGAGAGGTGCGAGGAGAAAAAGCCCAAACCATGCAAGCCTATATTGATAAATATGCCCCAGCTGCCATTCGTGCGATGAACAAATACGGCATACCAGCCAGTATTACCTTAGCTCAGGGATTGTTAGAGTCAAACGCTGGGGAAAGCAAATTAGCCCTGGAATCCAACAACCATTTTGGCATCAAATGCCGGCGCAAATGTAAGGGCTGTACTTGCCGCAACTACACCGACGACGATGTTTACGATATGTTCCGGGTCTTTGATTCTGCGTGGGAAAGTTATGAAGAACACTCTGTTTTATTGAGCAGCCCTCGTTATGAGCATTTACAGAAATATGGTAAAGATTACAAGAGCTGGGCCTATGGCTTGAGAAGGGCAGGTTATGCTACAGATAAAACTTATGGACAAAAACTGATTAGACTCATTCGCAATTTGAACTTGGACAAATATGATATTTAATGCTGTTTTGTAGAGACGCACGGCTGTGCGTCTCTACAGTGCGTTGCACAATCAAATTATCTTTTAAATCCTTCGGGCACCTTAAAATCTTTTTGAAAGATGGACCAGGGGACTTCTTTGTATTTACCGGTCCCAAAATAAGAGGAAATCATCAAAAGCTCTTCGGCATCCCGATAGCCAGGAATGGGTTGAATCATTTCCATGTTTTCATCTAAAAACACCAGGGAAGGAAAACTCAAATGACCGCGTAACAACTCTTCAGCCAGTTCATGGTGACCACCTTTGGAGGTACGCACATAGCGAAACTCTTTTCCCTTGTATTCCAATGGTTCCTTGGATTCGGCATCCAATTTGACCAGGTAGTAATTGTCGTTAAGGTATTTGGCGAGGTAGGAGTTGCTGAACGTTTCAGCATCCATTTTTTTGCACCAACCACACCAATAGGTGAAAACATCCAGCAGGATTTTTTTCTTTTCCTTTTTGTTCAATTCGACAGCTTCATCCCAACTTACCCAATTAAGCGTTACTGCCTGGCTACGAACGGGGGTACGCGGAGTTATGCCTTTTGCGGTTACACCAGATTTTGGCGTTGTACCTTTTTTCAAAAGCAGTTGTTCCTGCGCCCTTGCTGCCGTAATATTTAAGCCAATCATCAAAACCATAGCGAAACACATACCCAATCTGCTCATCTCAGCAATGTTTGTTTTCTCTGTAAAATTAGTAAATGTTGGCGAGCCATCCACCTACTGTATACTAAAGACAAAGGTAAAACACTTTGGTCACCCGATTTATGCTGCAAAAAGTAAACCTTAAAATAAGTTTAACTTCTGTGAATATTTCGATAAACTTTTAAATCATCCAAGCCTAGAGGTATTTTTTTTACCAGGATACCTGGTATTTCAGGGGCAGGGATACCATTGTCTAAAATGTTTTGCCCCTCCAAAACCCTGGCTTCATCCCACATTTGAGCAGCAACAATGCTTTCAAAAATTTTTGCCCCTCCTTCAATCAGAACCACTCCTAATTTATAATTCGTCCATAACATGTGCATCAATTTTTCCCAAAATGTGGCATCAAAGGGCATTTGGAGGTATTGGACTTGTTCCTGAATAATGGTCTCAGGGATTTGCTCCGTAACAATCAAGGTTTTTTTCCCGTCTGAAAAAACCTTTAGGTGTGGAGGTAAGTTTAACTTTCGATCCAAGACAATACGCAGAGGAGATTTACCAAAATAATGTCGGTTGTCCAATTGAGGATCGTCCATCAACGCAGTGGTGGTACCTATTAATATGGCATCAGCTTCACTCCGCCAGCGGTGTACCAACCTTTTGCTCGTCGCTTGAGTGATCCAAAACTGGCTCCGGTCCAGTGGAGCGAAGTACCCGTTGCTGGTAACAGCCATTTTTAAGATGATATAAGGTCTTTGCTGACTAACTGCAATATTCCGGGTTGCAGCCAATGCTTTTCCTTCTTCTTCCAGAATTCCAGTAATTACTTCAACGCCATGTTCGCGCAATATCCCGACTCCTCGCCCCCGGACTTCGGGGGTAAGATCCAAACAAGAAATTATTACTTTGGTAATCTTTTCCTGAATGATCAAATTGGTGCAGGGAGGCGTTTTCCCATAAATACAACAGGGCTCAAGAGAAACATACAGGGTGGATTCGGCAATAAATTCCCGATTGTGCATTGCTACTGATGCCACGGCGTTGACCTCCGCATGCGCTCCTCCATACCGTTGATGGTATCCTTCACCAATGATTTTACCATTGTAAACCAATACTGCCCCCACCATCGGATTGGGAGAAACAGCTCCTGCTCCCAAACGCGCCAGGTCGAAACACCTTTTCATAAAGAAAATTTGCTCTTTTCCCATATTTTTTTGTGCTTTTGCTGCCATACGACAAAGAAAAATATAGCTTTTACGTAAATATTGTTGAATAAATGTTATCCGTTTTTTGATTTTGTTTATCTTTAGAGCTGTAAATTCCAGCCCATTGAACAAAGAGAACCAGCTCTTGGATCGAATAGAACTACTTTTCCTAGGAAAAACTTGCTAACTTCCCTAAACCTAAACAGTACAACATTCAGTGCTACTTGTGCAATCCCTTAGAACAGAAAGGTTTACCATTCTATGCCTTATTTTGAATAACTAAAATTTTGAGAGCGTGCTTTACAAAGTTAAATTGAAAAACGCAGAAGAGTCAGTCCTTTTGGACGACAAAATCTACGAGTTTCTTACCACTGACCCGTATCTTGTTAAGGTAGATTTCATTAACAACCTCCGGCGTCACTCCAGTGGCTGCGCAGTTTTCCAAAAAACCTGGAAAAAAGCAGATGGAGGGTACAAAACCGAAACCATTTATCTGCATAAAATCATTGCAGAAAAGTTTCTGGTGGACACTAAGGGTGGTGATAAGAACTTGGTAGGTGCCAAAAACGGCAACAAACTAGATTGCCGGATGGAGAACCTCATTTATAGATCCCGTTCCGTAGCAAGTCGAAAACGGAAAACCAGTAGCAAAGTAGGCTACACTGGGGTATATAAAGAAAACAACCGTTACCGGGCAGTCATCTCTGTCAATCGAAAATCAGTGCACATTGGCATGTTTGCCTCGGCCGAAGAGGCAGCATTGGCCTACAACAAGATGTCGCGAAAATTATACGGTGATGACGGTAAACTCAATGCCATTAAATCATCGAGAAAAGGAGAAGAGGAGACTCCAATCGACCTTTCTCAAGTCATTGAAGTACCGAATACTGGCGTAAAGTCCAAAAGGGGGCGCAAACCCAAAAATTACGTTCCCTAACTGAAAAACGCGCCTGAATGATTGCACATCACTTCAGGCGCGTTCTTTTATGGCTTTGGTCATTTCACGTTTTCCGGGAGGCCCGGGCATACGCTCCACTATAAATCCTACCGATTTAAGCGTTCTTTTAAACTCCCCTTTGGCACAATAGGTCACCAAAACGCCACCAGGCTTTAACGAATCGTACATTTTTTGCATGATGGCTGCAGTCCACAATTCCGGTTGAGCACTTGGGGCAAAAGCATCAAAATAGATCAAGTCGAATCGAGGCTCGAATTGAAGTTCCTCCAAATTGCCCAATCTTTTTTGCAAATTGAAATGTGGAGCAAGGGCGATTTCTTGTTCCCAAGGCATATTGTGCATCTGGACAAACGCTGTATTCAACGTTGCATCATTTTCGTCGATCAGTTGAGGATAATTCAAGCTTTGCGCGGCAGGTATCGAAATGGGAAATTCCTCGATAGCTTCATAATACACCTCCACCTGGCGATTTGCCGTTTCATGATAGGTAAGCAAAGCATTGAGACCAGTACCAAACCCCATTTCAAGGATTGATATTTTTGCTGGTGTATTCAACAACAGGGGATATAGACCAGCCTGGATAAAAACATGTCGGGATTCAGTGATGGCACCGTACTTGGAATGGTAACTCACCCCAAAGCGAGATGCAGTAATGGAGTGTGAACCATCTTGTGTTACGAAGATTTCATCATTAGCTGCGTCATCGCTCATTGGTGTCTTGGCTACAGGGATAGATTAAAAAAACAGCGCTACAGCGGTTTTGATGGCTTCAGTAATCAGATCAGTAAAGGAAAAATTGGTAGGACATCCATAGCCCCGATTGCAGGAAAATGTGAGTGCAAGCACTGCACAAGCCAACAAGATGTTCTGAGATTTTTTGATTTGGATTTTCATATGTTCAGTCTATTAGCAAAAAAATGAATGTACAATTCGTCCAAACAAACGCAAAGGCAATTGGTTTTATTTTAGCGCTTTGCTTTTCGGTACAAAAGTAGAGATTTTTTCTATTTTTGCTGCGCCTAAATTTAACAGGGCAAAGGCACAAGCTTTAAAATTGACAAAAACTGCATATGAGTAGAGAACTTGCGCTTCGCGATGCACTCAGAGAGGCATTGATTGAAGAGATGCGCCGGGACGAAACCGTTTTCCTGATGGGAGAAGAAGTAGCCCAATACGATGGTGCATATAAAGTGAGTAAAGGTTTGTTGGATGAATTTGGTCCCAAAAGGGTGATCGATACCCCAATTGCTGAGCTAGGTTTTGCCGGTATTGGTGTAGGCGCGGCCATGAATGGTTTGCGCCCGGTGGTAGAGTTCATGACCTGGAATTTTGCCATCCTGGCTTTTGACCAAATAGTCAACAATGCTGCCAAAACCCTTTCGCAGTCGGCTGGTCAATTCAACTGCCCGATCGTTTTCCGTGGCCCTTCCGGAGCTGCTGGTCAGTTGGCACAACAGCACTCTCAGACTTTTGAAAGCTGGATGGCGAATGTACCTGGTTTGAAGGTCATTTCCTGTATTGATCCAGCTGATGCAAAAGGTTTACTAAAGTCTGCAATCCGGGACAATAACCCGGTATGCATCATGGAATCGGAACTTTTGTATGGGCACAAAGGGCTTGTGCCAGAAGGAGAGTACCTTGTTCCAATTGGCAAGGCTGCCATTCGCCGAGAAGGTACCGACGTAACCCTGATTTCCTACAATAAAATGACGCTTGTTGCGCTGGATGCTGCTACAGAACTGGCAAAAGAGGGCATTTCTGCCGAGGTGATCGACTTGCGCACGATCCGTCCGTTGGACGTGGAAACCCTGATCAATTCAGTGAAAAAAACCAATCGTTGTGTGATCGTAGACGAAGCCTGGCCATTTGCCAGTGTGTCTTCAGAAGTAGCTTACACCCTTCAAAGATTGGCTTTCGATTACCTGGATGCTCCTGTAGTGCGGGTTAGTTCAGCAGATACTTCCTTACCATATGCATCTACTTTGGTGGATGCGTATATGCCTAACCCCAGCCGGGTGATTAAAGCGGTGAAGGAAGTGATGTACGTGAAAGGTTGAGAAATTGAGTACCCGGTGCTTCGGCTCCGCTCAGCTACCGGGTACTCAATTTCTCTCAACTAAACCGCAGGTGCGGCTGAGAATTGTCAATCACCAATATCTCCATTATATTATCCCGATTCAGCACGCCAACCAATTTCCCACCTTCGAAAATCGGGGCAATTTCTACGTTTTCATCGGTCATTTGATCGTATACATCATCCAGGGGCATTTGTGGTTCCAATCGCAAAATGGTGTGATTCATCACTTCACTTAACTGGGCTTCTTTTCCGAAATGTCCCAATCCTTCAATCATCTCATTGCGAGTAAGCGTTCCCACCACCTGATCATTTTCGAGTACAATGAACTCTTTTTCCTGCCCATCCAATAAAAGGCGTACGGCGGTTCCAATGGTATCGGTACTTTGTAGTGGAGTGAACTGATGCATGATGGCGTCTTGCACCTTGTATTTAGACAAAGCCGAACGGGTTGATTCGTAATTGCCTTCAGCACCTGCCCCTAAGTAAATAAATACGCCAATAAAGACCAACCAAATATTGCCGCTCAAACCAAACAAAACCAAGCCGATCGCCAACAGTTGGCCAATTCGGACTGCAATGGTAGTGGCTTTGTAGCGGCCGTATTTCATGGCGAGTAATGCGCGCAATACCCGTCCACCATCCATCGGGAAAGCCGGAATCAGGTTGAAGGAAAACAACATGACATTGGTAGTAAACAAAGAATAAATCATGTTGTCATTGCTCACCGGGCTCCACCAATCAGAAATAGCGGGCACATGGCCAGTGAAAGCCAACAAGATCAGAAAGAGGATAGCCAAAACAAAATTAACGGCTGGACCTGCAAAAGCAATAAGCATTTCTTGCCAGGGCTTTTCGGGGATATGTTCCATCGCTGCAACGCCACCAATAGGAAGGAGGGTAATGTGGTTGGTTTTTACACCAAAACGTTTGCCCATCAAGGCATGGCCAAATTCGTGAAGAAGAACGAACAAAAAAAGCAGTACAATGAAGATAAAACCGTTTAAACTGCCTTCGGAGCTTCCGATGGTACGAATTCCAGCCACAAATACTCCAAGGAGCAATACAATAAAGGTCCAATGCAAGAACACATCGATGCCAGCAATTCTGGCTATTTTAAGCGACCATTTCATGGCGAGTGAGGTTTTGTAATGTGATTTCCGCCTAAAAGCGACCTCAATTTACAAAACCATCACTATGCATTACTGTTCTTGGGGTATTTTCTTTATGAGGTGCTGATCGATTAGGAGTTGGGCATCCTTAGCATCCTTCTTGAATTCGATACCTTTCCGGGTGAATCCTCTTTCTTTTAACTCGTCTCCAGCCTTGTCCAAAAATTTGGGATCCTCCAATTTTTGGTAATGCCTCATAGAGTCAATGCTTTTTACTGCACCGTTGATGTCATTCACTTTGATTTGAACGATAGCCCGGTTTCTTAAAGCTAAGGTATCATTTGGTTTGATGGTCAAAATTTTGTCGTAGTATTTGATTGATTTTTGGTAATCCTTTTTCTTGGCATGTGCATTGGCTAACGTCATAGTGGCAACCGATTCTGCATTGCTCTTTTGGGTACTTTTAGCAGCAGTACTATTGCTTTTAATTGTTTCTTGTAAAGCTTTTTCAGACAAAGCTACCGCACCTGGGTCATCGTTAACTGTAAGTACTCTGGCAACAATGATCAGGGCAGCATGCTTGATGCTAGCCTGAAAATTGCCCTGATTTCTAAATTGCAACATGCTATCAAGATCCGCTTGTTCATCCAGGTTGAATTGGGGCTCATAAAAGTTGAGTTCGATTTCGTTGTTGTCAAATACCCGGCCCCAAATGACCATTCTAGCCTGGCATTTTTCTATCATGGCCTTGGCAACCGACAAGTCTACCGAGCCTTTGATCTTGGTCACCAATGCCGCATCTGCATTGTATTTATTGCGGGCGAAGAGGCCATCAATTTCTTCTACCAACAATTGATCAGTAATGGAGTCCTTTGGATTGAGTGTGGTGAATTGAAAGATGGCAATGGGATATTCTGCTTTTTTATCAAATGCAGGGCAAGTAAAACTGGGGATGTCCACCACCTGGGTTGAATCACCTGGGTCGGTTTGGGGATCCGGTTCAACTGGTTTTGGTGATAAACTTTTCAGGACAAGCACAACAATCAAGGTCAAGGCTGCGCCACCAGCTGCATACCACCACCAAACCCGGCGATTGGGCAAGGGAGCCGAAGTGCTTCCCCGCTCAATTTGTTCCAGGATTTCGAGTACTTTATTGATGGCTTTGTTGTTGGCCAGACGGATTTGGTCTTCGGTCAGCAAGCCTTGGAGTTCCTTTTCTTTGATTTGGTTGAATTCGCTTTGAGCAACTTGTGCAGCACGGTAGAGTGGGGAATACTGGTCCATTTTGCTTTCCAAAAAAGCGACCAACTGATCCAATGCTTCATCCACCTTTCCCTCAGCAACCAATTCTTTAATTTCCGTTTTCATGACCAATATTTTTGGAGCTTAAGCGTCATCCTTGACAAATTGATGACACTTTGAGCATATAACTCGTTTTTGGCGAAAAGTGACGTAAAATAACTGATGTTTCACAAACTCTTAACTCAAGAATAGTGAAACTATGCGGAATTGTTAAGATTTTTATAGAACTTTCATCAATCCGCTCTGTCATGAAAATTAAAACACTTCTACTTCTAATCTTTTTGCTTAGCATTTTTGGCCTCAATTCTTGCAACAAATCCGGGCAAAGTTCCCTGAGCCTGGGGCGTTATGGTGAGGTCAAAAAACTAATGCTTCCCAACGGCTGGTCACTCACCCCGGTTGGAGAACAACTTGAGCTGGGGAATTTACCCCTTAATATGCTGCTTTCCAGCGATAAAAGCCGGGCAATTGTCAGCAACAATGGCCAATCCAAACACAGCTTGATGTGGATTGATACCAAATCCCGAAAAGTGCTACACGATTTGGAAATTCCCAAAGCCTGGTACGGCCTGGCCTTGAGCAAAGACGCTAAGACCTTATATGCCTCCGGTGGCTACGACAACCAAATCCGCATTTATAACATCGACAATGATCGCTTGAAATTGCGCGACAGCCTGGTCTTGGGCAATCGCTGGCCAAAAGGTGCGGCATCTCCTGCTGGAATTGCCTTGTCTAGCAAAGAAGACCGTTTGTTTTGTGTGACCAAAGGAGATAGTACTTTGTACACCTTTAAGGTAGAGAACAAACAGCTGGAAAAAAAGATCAAACTCAAAGCGGCGGCATACACCTGTTTGTTGGCACCGGATGGCAAAAAACTCTACCTCTCGATTTGGGGAGGTGCGGCCATTGCCGTTTACAATACGGAAACAGACAAAATAGAAAACGAGATTCCGGTGGGTTCTCACCCGAATGAAATGGTTTTCAGCAAAGACTCCCACTATCTTTACGTTGCGTGTGCCGACGACAATGCCGTTTCAGTGATCGACCTGCAATCGGGGCAAATCGTCGAAACCATCGTAGCTGCTTTGTACCCTGATGCCCCCATCGGATCTACCACCAACTCAATTGCCTTATCCGAAGACGGTAAAATGCTTGCTGTTGCCAATGCCGACAACAATTGTTTGGCCCTGTTTGACGTGAGTGAGGCACGCAAAACCAAATCCCTGGGTTTTGTTCCTACGGGCTGGTATCCAACTTCTGTCCGTTTTGTGGGCAATCAATTGCTAGTGACCAACGGAAAAGGCCTGAGTTCCAAAGCCAATCCCAAAGGCCCCAATCCTTACAAAGCCAGAACCAAAGATACCGAATACATCGGGGGCTTGTTCAAAGGCACCTTATCTTTTATCCCGGTTCCAAGTCTCGAAGAGCTACCTGCCTTTACCAAACTGGTTTACGGAAATACACCCTATCGGAAAAACAAGGAAATGCAAGCAGATGGAGAAGTTGGTAATCCTATTCCCCGTAAAGTTGGCGATCCTTCCCCCATCAAATACGTGTTTTACATCATCAAGGAGAACCGCACTTACGATCAGGTTTTGGGCGACATCAAGGAAGGCAACGGCGATCCTTCGCTTTGTCTTTTCCCGGATTCAGTTTCCCCCAACATGCACAAACTCGCCCGGGAATTTGTCTTGCTCGACAACTTTTATGTAGACGCAGAAGTAAGCGCCGATGGCCACAACTGGTCTACTTCGGCCTATGCCAATGACTATGTGGAAAAAACCTGGCCGACCAATTATGGTAGCCGAGGCGGGAACTACGAATATGAGGGTTCCAAAGAAATCGCCTGGTCGAAGGGCGGATTTTTGTGGGACAAATGTAAAGCCGCTGGTCTGAGTTACCGGAGTTATGGCATTTGGGCCGACTACGGAGAAACGTATATGCCTAACCTGAAAGGGCATTTGTGTGCCAAATTTCCTGGCTACAACCTTTCTATTCAGGACATTTTTCGTTTTGAACGTTGGAAGGCTGACTTTGACTCACTCCTGGCCATCAACCAGGTACCACGCATGAACTTTGTGCGCTTTGGCAACGATCATACGGCTGGAGCTAGGGTAGGGGTGCCTTCCCCCGCTTCTATGGTAGCCGACAATGACCTGGCGGTGGGACGTTTTGTGGAACACCTTTCCAAAAGTAAAATATGGAAAGAATCCGCCATTTTTGTGCTGGAAGACGACGCCCAAAATGGCCCCGATCACATTGATGCGCACCGTTCGCCCTGCCTGGTGATTAGTCCATATACCAAACGCAAACACGTGGAAAGCAGCATGTATTCTACCTCAAGCGTTTTGCGCACCATGGAATTGATTCTGGGCCTGAGCCCGATGAGTCAATACGATGCTGCGGCTAGACCGATGTACGCCTGTTTTACCAAAAAACCGGATTTTAGTACGTATGAGGCAAAGAGCAATCAAATCAGCCTGACCATGCGCAATACCATCGACGATTATTGGTCAAAATTGTCGCATTCTTTTGATTTAGAAAAAGAAGATCGTGCACCAGATTTGACCTTTAATGAAGTGATCTGGAAAGCGGTGCGAGGTAGAAATTCCAAAGTTCCTGCTCCGCGCAGGAGTGCTTTTGTCATTCCTATTCAAGGGGAAGAAGAGGAAGAAGAGGAGAAGTAAATTGCACGATATTTAATTTTTTTATTGAAAATCAAATATTTACAACAATAGGGCGAATCAAAAGTGGCAACTATTTGATTCGCCCTATTGTTGTAAATATTAACAATTTGTTTGTACCAATAAAAAAAATTAAGGCGTTTTTCACCTAAAAAGTGAATTTATAGAACGTTTTACGTCTAAACCATATATTTGTTTTACCCAAAAAATCAAAATCATGCAAACCATGCAAAAAATGCAAAAGATATTTCTGCGCATGCTACCGATGTTTACATTGGCCTCGGTACTTTTTCTTAATTCCTGCGCGGTTGTTAACCCAGTTTCTGGCAAAAAACAACTGCTTGTAATGTCCGAACAGGAAGAAATTGCCGTAGGTAAGGCCTCCGATCCACAGGTGATTGCAGAGTTTGGTAGTTATGATGACCCCAAGCTACAGGCTTTTATCAATGAAAAAGGCCAGCAGATGGTCAAAGTGTCTCACCGGCCTGCCTTGCCCTTCCAATTTAAAGTAGTGGATTCTGACGTGGTGAATGCCTTCGCCTTACCAGGTGGTTATGTTTATTTTACCCGAGGCATTATGGCTCATTTTAATAACGAAGCTGAATTTGCCGGGGTATTAGGCCACGAAATTGGCCACGTCACCGCACGTCACGGAGCTTTGCAACAAAGAAGCCAGATTTTGAGTGGAATTGGACTAATTGGAGTACTGATTGCAGTGCCCGGTGCCGCCCAATTTGCCGAACCCCTGTCCCAAGGCATGCAATTGTTGTTGTTGAAAAACAGCCGGGATCACGAAAGCCAATCCGATGAACTTGGGGTAGAATACTCTACTAAAATTGGCTATGATGCCAAGGAAATGGCAGACTTTTTCAGTACCATCGACCGTTTGAGCGGCGGCCCTGAAGGCCGAGTACCCAACTTTTTGTCCACACACCCGAATCCACTGGATCGCTACAAAAGGGTAGGGGAGTTGGCCGATGCTGAACAGAAAAAGACCAACAATTACAATTTGGCGGTGAATCGGGATAAGTATTTGCGCATGATTGACGGCATTGTGTATGGCCCTGACCCAAAGCAAGGGTATACGCTCAACAATGTTTTTTATCACCCGGTGCTCAAGTTTCAATTCCCTGTTCCTGCCGATTGGCAGTTGCAAAATTCACCCCAACAGGTGGCAATGGCACCCAAGGATGGCAAAGCAGCCATTATTTTTAACCTGGCGCCTGAAAAAACCTTGCGCGAGGCGGCTACTAAAACCATCAGTCAGGACTCTTTGAAGTTGATTGATTCCCAGAATTTGACGGTCAATGGTTTCCCAGCCATTGCAATGGTGGCAGAACAGACGACCAAAACCCAGCAAGGCACCCAAACTTTGCGCATCAACATTTATTGCATCCAATACGACAATTACATCTACCGCTTTTATGGCATGGCCACTGCGGCAGACTACAATACGTATGCCCTGACTTTTCAAAATACCTTCAAAAATTTCCGCGAACTGACCGATCCCGCCCGGATCAACGTGTATCCTGAACGGGTAAGCGTCAAAACCGTGAACCGTACTGGTACATTGGCGGATGCCCTGAAGAGTTTTGGCGTAACTGACAAACGCCTCGAAGAGCATGCCATTCTGAATGGAATGCAACAGAAGGATCAGGTGACAGCGGGGATGCTGATAAAAGTAGTGGAGAAGGGGAGTAAATAAACTTAAATTTATAACGTAAAGTGAAGTCAATTGATGCTTCACTTTACGTTATTGCCCCAAATTAAGGGTTTTGTGCTTAGACACCCCCCTGCCTGCAAATCAAACCAATTGTAACACAACTATTTGCCACTAAAAAAGGTTAGATTGGTAGCGATTTTGTTTTATGCAACAGACTTGGCCCCCTTTATGGTCTGTTTATCCCTATTCCATGCTACCAAATGAAGCAACAAAAAAAAACAGACCACTTTTAAGCAAAATTGGCCGAGGGATTATTGCCCTCTTGTGTTCCCTTTTGTTGCTGCTCGCAATTTCATTATTGCTCCTCCAAACCAAAGCAGTTCAGGATTTCGCTAGAAAAAAAGTCGTCACTTACCTTGAACAAAAGCTGGGCACCACCGTGGCCATCAAGCGCCTGGATGTTACTTTTCCCAAGATGTTGGTACTGGAAGGGGTATACCTGGCCGATCAAAACAAAGATACCCTGCTGGCTGGTCACCAATTGAAAGTGGACATCGACTTGTTTCAGCTGTTCAACAATCGGATACAAATCAATGAGATCGTTTTAAAGGGCATTACCGTGAAGCTGAAACGTCCCAAATCAGATCAGCCCTTCAACTACCAGTTCATCGTGGATGCCTTTGCGAGTGAGGAAGAAAAGCCGGTCAACGACAGCACTGCCCTGATCATGGCTGTGAAAAAAATGACTGTGGACAATACCCACTTCGTCTTTTTGGATGTACTCACGGGAAATGATGTGGATGTATACCTTGGCCATGCCCAATTGCGGATGGCCCGTATAGACCCAAACAAACTGGAATACGAAGTGCCCCGCATTGCCATTCGTGGCTTAAGGGGACGGATCGTACAAACTACACCTCTGGAAATAATTGCCATCAATACGAACCCCGATCCTAATGTGGCCAATGAAAAACCGGAATACATCAAATTTATCAACCAGGAAACGCGCCTTCAGGACGTAGACTTTGTATACAGCAATGAAGCAGCTGGCCTACAGACGAATTTTAGCTTAAAAGACCTGCAAATTTTTCCTAAAACCATTGATCTGGAAAAAAACCTGATTGCCCTCCACAGACTTGAATTGAGCGACTTTACTGGTAAAATCGATCTGAATGCAAAAACCGAGACCCCGCCAATCAAACTGACAACCCAAAGCAAGCGGGAAATCCAGACAGCATACTCACCCTGGAAATTCACCACGAACCTTGTTCGCCTCCGGAACAACAATCTGATTTACAACGACAATACCCAGGCGCGCCAACCGCGGGGAATGGATTACGCCCATTTGAAGTTCCAAAACCTGAGCCTGCAAGGCAACAGATTTTTGTACAACCAGGATACCATCGCCATGCGGATCACCCAAGGGCGAGTGGTAGAAGGCAGTGGATTTACTTTGCAACAATTGCAAGCAGATTTTCAGTATACCAGTCGGGAAGTACGTTTGGAAAATTTATGGATCAAGACTCCTGGTTCCAGCATCCGGAAAAGAGCGATCATCAGTTATCCTTCCATCGCCGCAATGCAAAAAAATCCAGTACTGATGGGGCTTAATTTAGACATTCAGGATAGTCACATTCAGGTAAAAGACCTCTTGACTTTTGTACCTTTTCTCGCTGACCAAGCAGCGTTCAAAAACCCCAATGCCGTTTTGCAACTCAATACCCGCATGTGGGGCA
Source organism: Haliscomenobacter sp. (assembly GCF_965225875.1). GTDB lineage: Bacteria > Bacteroidota > Bacteroidia > Chitinophagales > Saprospiraceae > Haliscomenobacter. Next base: position 974,154 of record NZ_CBDDBS010000003.1, read on the forward strand.
GCCTGTCACGACTAAATATTCAGGAATTGCAGTTCAGCGGTTTTGAAAATACCCAGGCCGATCTTTCCGGAAACATCTACAATGCAAACGATCCTGATCATTTTTCAGTAGACCTCAACATCCGTCAATTCAACACCAGCCGCAACGACGCCCTGCTTTTTGTGCCACCCAATAGTATTCCTGACAGCATTACCCTACCAGAAACAATGTCACTCAGCGGAACGGTCAAAGGCAGCGCAGCAAAGCTGGACGCAGAACTCGACCTGAACACTTCTTTGGGGAATGCCCAGGTGAATGGAAGCATTGGCAATGCCGCCCGCTCCCAAAAAGCAATTTACGCGGGTAACATTGCTATACAAGGCTTACAGATAGGAACCATCATCCAACAACCAGAAACAATGGGGCCACTCAGTGCCAATTTTACGGTGGAAGGAAAAGGCTACGATCAAAAAACCGCAAATGTGCACCTTAAAGGAGTCATCACCAGTCTTCTTTACAACAAATATACTTACCGCAATTTTCAGATGGATGCGACTTTGAACAGGCAACAGTTCGACCTACGCGGGGTTATGAAAGACCCAAACTTGCATTTTACAGTTAAGGCTGAAGGGGAGTTGGGGGGAGCTTATCCCTGTTTTGCAGCGACCTTGAACATTGACAGCATTAAAACTGGGCCATTGCACCTGACCACCGATCCAATTGTCTACCGAGGAATCATCCAGGCGGATGTTCCGGCCCTAAATCTGGATAGTTTGAATGGGCATGTGTATTTACTCCACTCCTTGTTGGTCAGCAATGATCGACGGGTAGCCATTGACTCCGTAGAGTTGGTGGCTAAGTACAATAACGGCCAACAAACCTTGAACCTGAGCACCGATTTTGCCCGGGCCAGCCTCAACGGCCAATACAAACTGACCCAATTGGGGGCCATTTTTACGCAAGCCATCCAACCTTATTATGCCATTGTGGATAGTACAAGCGGAGACAGTGCTCTGGTGTATGATTTTTCCCTCCAGGCAGCCCTTATTGATCATGTCGCTATCCAGGCTTTTTGGCCCGATTTGCAGCATATGGATGATTTGGCGCTGGATGCCCATTTTTCCAATAACCATGGTTGGGATGCTCATTTGAGCTCACCTTATATTGTGTATGGGGCCAATCGAATGGTCGGTTTGGACCTAAAAGCAGAAACCCAAGGTGACCACATCCGTTTCAACACGAGTGTATCGGAAATGGGTACTGGAGAAACCTTCGTTGTACAAAACACCCAGCTACGGGCGAAAATTGCCAACAATCAAGTAGACTTTGCATTGCGCATTGGAGACCGCGACAAACGGGCAAAATACCGCTTATCTGGCCTTTTTGCTCAGGAACCAGGGGAATTCTATAGGGTGTCACTTCATTCAGATAGTTTATTGCTGAACTACGAACCTTGGTCCATCGATGCCGAGAACCAGATTCGCTTCAGCACGACTGAGGTCTATGCCCAGCGTTTTGATTTGAGCAAAAATAATCAACACCTGAGCATCAATAGCCGGGACAACAGCGCCAATAGCCCGCTGGAAATATTGTTTGAAAAATTTCGACTGTCTACCATCACCGGGTTCGTGCAAGTAGATTCTTTATTCGCCGATGGTACCCTCAATGGAAACATCGTCTTGAATGACATCACCAAGCAATTGAACTTCACAAGTGACCTAACCATTAGCAACTTGGCCGTAGAGGGAGATACCATTGGTGACATAAATGCAAAAATCAGCAACCCCAATGCCAATATTTTTGTAACAGATGTCAGCATCAAGGGACAGGGTAACGACCTGGCACTCACTGGTAACTACTTCCTCAAACCTGAAGACAAGAGCACGATGGACTTTAACCTGGCCATCAAAAGCTTGCAATGGAGTACCCTCGAAGGCATCAGTATGGGGGCCATTAGCAATGGAAAAGGGTACTTGAGCGGCAATGTGAAAATTGGCAATAAACCTACTTCTCCGGACATTGCTGGCCAACTTGGTTTCACGGAAACCAGCATGGTCATCAACATGCTCAACTCTGAGTTCAAAATTGACGATGAACAAATCATCGCAGTAGAAAACAAGGGCTTACGCTTCAATTCCTTTACTATTCGCGATTCTTCTGATAACCAACTCACCATCAACGGCCTGGCCAATACGACGAACTATTTGAACTACACTTTTGACTTGAGCTTACGGGCCAGAAATTTCAGGGCACTGAATACTACCAAAAAGAACAATGACCTGTATTATGGCAAGGTCTTTTTTGATAGCAATGTAAAAATCACCGGTACAGAAAGCGAACCCATAGTAGACGGCACACTTCGCATCAATGAACTTACCCGCCTAACCGTAGTGGTGCCTCAGGAACAGCCCGGAGTAGTGGAGCGCGATGGGATTGTGGTTTTTGTGGACAAAGACGCCCCTCTGAATGAGGCTTTGTTTTTGACTCAAAAAGACCAGCTCAATAAAACCAATATTCAGGGAATGGAGGTTTCGGTCAACATTGAAATAGACAAAAAAGCGAATCTGAATTTGGTCATCGATGAAGGCAATGGGGACTTTCTCCGCCTCCAAGGTGAAGCGGTACTGAATGGTGGGGTAGACAAAAGTGGGAAAATAACCCTAACTGGATCATACGAATTGGAAGAAGGGGCTTACGAAATGTCCTTCAATTTTCTCCATCGGCGTTTCGACATTCAAAAAGGCAGTAAAATCACCTGGATTGGCGAACCCACCAATGCCGTGGTAGACATTACAGCCGTTTATGTGGCCAACACCTCAGCGGTTGAACTGGTGCAGGATCAAATTTCTGCCGCCAAAACCGACCTGCGTTACCACCAGAAATTGCCTTTTGCGGTATACTTGAACATGGATGGATCGCTGATGCAACCTGTACTCACTTTTGACATTGTGTTGCCGGAAGCAAGCACACTACGCATCGACAATCAAATTGCCGGTCAGGTAGAAATGCGCCTGAATCAACTAAAAGCCGAACCTTCTGAGCTCAACAAGCAGGTATTTGCTTTGCTTTTGCTGAACCGATTTATCTCCGAAAACCCGTTTGAAAGTGCCAATGGAATCATCAATGCGGGTACCCTGGCCCGGCAGAGTGTCAGCAAAATGTTGACCGAACAATTGAACAACCTGGCCAGTGGCCTGATTGAGGGGGTAGACCTCAATTTTGACATTGTTTCTTCAGAGGATTACACTTCGGGCAGCTTGCAAAATAAAACCGATCTGAATGTGGGAGTGTCGAAACGTTTGTTGAACGACCGCTTGAACGTTTCGATTGGCACCAATTTTGAGCTGGAAGGAGGCCGCCAGAGTAATGAAACGGGCACCGGAGGCAGTAGCACTTCGCCTAATCTGAACATAGAATACCTCCTCTCGCAGGATGGAACCTACCTCTTGAGGGCCTACCGCCGCAATCAATATGAAGGGGTGATCTATGGTTATGTGATCGAAACGGGGGTTGGCTTTGTACTTTCGGTGGATTACGATCAGTTTAAGGAGATTTTGGAGCGCAGAAAAATAAAACGTAAAGCGACCAGAGAAAGAAAAGCAATAGAACAGTACAACAGCCCTCCCGAAAAACCCGCCAATCCACCTACGAACCAGAATGAAGACCTTGATCCTGCATTTATTGACACCTCCAGAAAGCAGGAAGATGAAGAATAAGCGCATTAACCTCTGGTACTGTAATTTTTTGGGAATGCTGACCCTATTGCTGGTAGGCTGTAGTTCGATCAAATCTGTTCCCGAAAATGACGCTTTGTATACTGGGGCAAGGATAAAAATGACCCAAACAGAGGTTTCTTCCAAGCAAAAAAAGGCCCTGCAAACTACGCTGGAAGACTTAAGCAGACCCAAGCCCAATAGTCGGGTTCTGGGCATACCATTCAAGCTGTGGATATATAATCTGGGCAGTAAAAAGGGCCTGGGTGCCTGGTTGCGCCGCAAATATGGTGAAGCTCCGGTTTTGCTAAGCGAGGTCAAACTGAGTCGCAATGCGGGAATATTGGACAATTACCTCGAAAACCGAGGCTTTTTCCATGCAAAAGTGCAAGGAGACACTACAGTGAAGGGCAAAAAAGCCAGCGCTGAATATACGGTAGCCACCGGGCGGGAATACAAAATTAAAAACATAACTTTTCCAGCGGATAGTGGCATCCTTGGAGCGAGTATCCGTGCCACACAATCCAAAACACTTTTGGTGAAAGGTGCCCCTTTTAACCTTGACCTCATCAAAGGAGAAAGAACCCGTATCGACATGGAGCTCAAGGAGCAGGGTTTTTATTATTTCAGTGGCGAGTACCTCCTGATCGAAACCGACAGCACGGTAGGAAATTACGAGGTAGACCTATTCATTCAGGTAAAACCGGAAACCCCTGCTGCGGCCAGGCAAACCTACGAGATCAACAATGTTTACATTTATCCCAATTACAACCTCTCAACCATCAGCCCGGATACCAACCTGGCCAATGCCGAATCGTATCGGGGAGGCTATTATGTCATCGACTCTTCCAAGCTGTTCCGGCAGCGGGTTTTTGAACAAAGCATGCAATTCCTGCCGGGTGATTTGTACAGTCGAAAAGAGCACAATACCACCCTCAGTTGGTTGATCAACCTAGGGAGCTTCAAGTTCGTAAAAAACCGCTTTGAATCCGTACTGGACAGCACCAAATTAAACGCATTTTACTACCTGACCCCACTGCCCAAACAATCCTTGCGCGCTGAGCTTACGGGCACTTCAAAAACCAACAACCTCGTCGGTTCACAAGTAACGCTAGGGTGGAGGCACCGCAATATTTTTAGAGGTGCCGAACATTTGTCCTTGAATTTATTTGGCAGTACCGAAGTACAAGTCAGTGGTAATTTTGGAAAGTCAAATCCGTATAGGGTAGGAGGGGAGCTTACCCTTAGTATCCCTCGCTTCGTCGTTCCATTTTTGGACATTCGGGGGCGTAGTGAGTTTGTTCCCAGGACGAACTTACAGCTGGGTTATGAATTGTTAAATCGGCAAAATTTATACACGCTCAATAGTTTTCGTGGCAATCTGGGGTATACCTGGAAGGAAAACCTGCAAAAAGAACACCAACTCCATCCCTTTACCTTCAATTATGTAAGGCCCCTGGCAATTGCTCAACAGTACCTCGATAGCATCGCGAAATACCCTTCACTGTCCAAAATTGTGGAAGAACAATTTATAGTCGGTTCTACTTACAATTACAGTTACAATGAACTCGCTGGTTCCAATCGGCGCACTGGAATTTATTTCAATGGCTTGTTGGATGTTGCGGGCAATATTCCCGGACTAATCAATGGCTCTAACTGGAAAAACGATGAGATAGGGACCTTATTCGGAGTAAAGTTTGCGCAATATGCCAAAGCAGAAGTGGACTTGCGCTACTACAAACGCATCAACCAGCGCAGTCAGTGGGTTAACCGCCTCATCCTGGGCTTTGGTTATCCTTATGGCAATAGCCGTCAATTGCCTTTTGTGAAACAGTTTTTTTCAGGAGGGAACAATAGTCTGCGAGGATTCCGCAGTCGTACCGTTGGACCGGGGCGTTACACGCCACCCAATCGCGACAATCCGACCGTGTTGTTTTTACCTGATCAATCTGGTGACATCAAACTGGAATTCAATTCCGAATACCGCCCTAAACTGTTCAGCATTGTAGAAGGAGCCTTGTTTGTCGATGCCGGGAATGTTTGGTTGTTGAATGAAGATCCCTTAAAACCTGGCGCACAATTCAGCAGCAGTTTTTTGAAAGAACTAGCCATCGATGCAGGTTTTGGCCTTCGCCTGGATTTTACCATCTTGTTGCTGCGCCTGGATTTCGCTTTCCCCCTAAAAGTACCTTATCTCGACAAAGTCCCCAACCACAACATGGTGTTTAACCTGGCCATCGGGTATCCATTTTAAGGCTAGTTTTTTTCAATAAATGCATAACAAATCATGTGGCAAATCCCCATGTGGGCATCCTCCACGCGCCCGTAATGGGTTTCGTCTACGGCGATGACAAAATCGGCCAATTCCGCCAATTGGCAAGGGCGAGAGCTTACAAGCGCAATCACAAAAACCCCATGTGCTTTGGCCCATTTGGCGGCTTTGACCAGGTTCGGCGAGTTTCCACTGACACTCAGCAACATCAGCAGGTCACCAGCTTGAGCGAAGTTCATCAATTGCCGAACGTAGATGTCTTCGTAAGCGTAGTCGTTCCCCAATGCCGTGATCCAGGAAAGGTGTTCATTGAGCGACATCCCTTTGAAGGGCTTGTCCATTTTGTCGGAAGCCGCTTTGCTGAGGTCGGTAATGAAATGGGAGGCATTGGTTGCACTTCCACCATTGCCGCAAACAAACATCTGGCGATTTTCAGCCCAGCCTTTTTCATAAATGGCGATGAGTTCTGCAATCTTCGCTTGGGGCAAATTAGCGATCAATCGCTGGTGCCTTTCCAGGTAATCGGCTATAAATGAGTCAGTATTCATGCGAATTTATTGATTCAGCAGGCACAATGCACCCACCAGAACAGTTTCTTCTTTGAGTTCAGCCAATGCGACCAAAGGCCCCGGTTGAAAAGCTTTTACCAAATATTTTGGCAGCGCCTCTTGTACCTGTACGCGTAACGCTTCACCAATCAAGGAAACCCCGCCACCCAATACGATGATTTGCGGATTGAACAAATGCACCACATGTGAAAGTCCCCATGCTAAAGTATCAGCATACTCCGAGAGCAATTCAGCCGCATGGCGATCACCTTGATTCAACGCAGGCAATACAAACTTAGCCTCTCCAGATTGCTGAAAACCAACCAATTGTTTTAGTGCTGATTCATTGGGTAACGCAGGTAGTAACTTCCGGATTTTGGCATCCAATGCCCAGCCTGAGCAAAAAGATTCCAGGTTGTTTCCCTGGCGATCGAGCTGTAAAAGGCCAACTTCCGCCTCGCCGGGAGCATTGCCGTGGTACAATGCACCATCACATACCAATCCTCCACCAACACCGCTGCCTAAAGTAATGTAAAAGACTTGTTTACAGCCTTTTCCGGCCCCAAAATGAGCTTCGCCAAGGGCGGCCACATTGGCGTCATTGTCCATAAAAACAGGGGCCTCAAACCGGTGTTTAAACCATTGTAACAGCTCAAAACCCGACCAGCCGCCAATTTGATGAGAGGTAGCAATGACTCCAGCAGTCCGGTTGACCGGCCCGCCAAAACCAATGCCGATGCGTGCAGGAGGGTAGGGGAGTGCAAGCAAAGTTTTTTCAATCTGGGTCAAAATACCCTCAGCACCCAAAGCTTTGTCAACCTGGTAGCGGAAAATTTCGCCAATTTTACCCGTATGGGGATCACCAATAGCCACTTGTAATTTAGTGCCGCCAATTTCGATGCCTACATCCATGGTTGATTGTTCAGCTTACTCCTCGAGAAAATCCAGATCCCGATTGTGGGTCTCCGAAATGGTAATAATGGAATACAGGCCAATGGCAAAACACAAAATCCCAACAAAAGCTCCAGATTCAATTACAGTAAACGACTGTTTAAAATAGCCAAACAAGGTAGTCATCAGCACCACGGTTCCACGTACCATATTGGGGATGGTGGTGGCAGCAGTGGCCCGCAGGTTGGTTCCAAATTGTTCGGCACCGATCGTTACAAACATCGCCCAGTAGCCAATACCAAAGCCCAACAACAAAGCCATGGTATAAAGGGTGCCCGCCTGATTGATGCCCCCAAACAGATAGATGACGGAACAAACCAAGGTAAAAAGCATAAAGCCCAATACCGCTTTCTTGCGGGAATGCAGCCAATGGCTCAAAAATCCACTGCTGAGGTCGCCTGTAGATAAGCCGATGTAGCACCACATGATCGCTAGACCAGGTTTGATGGGTTCAGTAATATTCAAGGCTACGCCAAATTCATTGCTAAAAGTGGCCAGAATGCCAATCACAAACCAGGTGGGCAAACCCATCCCGATGCATTTCAAGTATCGGATCAGTCGGTCTCGATTGGTGAACAAGGCAAAGAAATTCCCTCGTTGGAGGTGCTGCTGCGCTTTGATTTGTACAAAAATACCGGACTCAAATACCCCAATGCGCAACAACAACAGGGCAATACCCATGCCGCCGCCGATGAAATAGGCAGTCCGCCAGTCAAACCATTCTACGCTGAAATAAGCGACTACCGCACCGAGTAAACCAATGCCCGCAACCAGCGAAGTTCCGATGGCTCGCAAATGTTTAGGCAGAATTTCAGATACCAGCGTGATGCCTGCGCCCAATTCGCCCGCCAGACCAATTCCAGCAATGAAGCGTAGAAGTTTATACACTGTGGGGTCTTGTATGAACCCACAAGCAATATTCGCCAAAGAATAGGTCAAAATCGAGCCAAAAAGCACCGAAAGCCGGCCTTTTTTATCGCCCAAAACACCCCATAAGATGCCACCGACGAGCAAGCCCAGCATTTGCCAATTGAGGATGCTGGCGCCAACTGAAGAAACTTCGGCTTCTGAAAGGCCCAGGGATTGCAAGCTGGGAATACGGACGATACTGAAAAGTAATAAGTCATAGATGTCGACAAAATAGCCGAGTGCAGCTACAATCACTGGTACACTGATAAGGTGCTGAAGGGCACTTTTTGACGTAAAAGGGTTTTCCATGAAGATGTTTTGATTGATTCAAATGATGAGCGACGAAAATAGCATACACTGCCGATTATTCGTCATTCGGCGTTGGATTTATTTGCCATTATTATTTAAATTACCGAAGAGTTAAACTGCTCAGGATGGGCCGCCTGTAGTCGTCGAAGCCCCAAAGGCCGCCAAAAACGGTAAGGATGCCTTCATCTTTTTTAAAATCACTTTATATGGAGGAAGGAATTATTCACATAACGCCCAAGTCTGGGCTAATGAAAAAAGCTGCACTCCTAATGTGGAAGTATGGTATAGGAAGATTCTATCATCACAATTTGTTTGTTTTTTTATTCATTTTATTTTTTGTTTTTTTAGTCTTCCGACCTTTTATTGCAATTGCTGTATTTTTGTTAATGGTGCTTTATGTCGTTGGTGGACGAATTTACCTGATTTCAAAGTATAAACAAATGGGTAATAATCGTTATTCCGGAAACTATTTTTGGAAATACGACGATACAACGCTGACCAGAGTTTCTAGCGGCCCCAACGATTCATACAGCTGGAGGTATTTTACCGGTTCCATGGAATTTGAGAAAGAGGGAATGATAAAGCTGATTAGCTCTAGAGCCAATAATTATCTCTGGTTTTTTAGAGATGAGATGACTCCCGGTGAGTACGACGCATTTGTGGCTAAGGTCAAGCGAAAAATTCAGCAGCACAGAGTAAGGTAAGCAAGCTGGAAATAGTGAAATTCTATGTGTTTTTTGTCTCATAATTTATATTATGTTAAATAAAAAGAAGAAAAACGCTTCTACACCCAAAAAATGGCCTATTTCTTCCTCATGTTGTAAGAAATCATTCCAAGGAGAAACATTATGGCAATCACCACTTTCATCCATGCAATCTGAGCTAATCTTTCGTACTTTAAAACTTTGTAAGTAAGTACCAGTATATGCCTATTAATCGAGACTTTGTGAAATCCGGGGACAAAGGTTATGCTCGTGCTTGTCGCGGTGGTTCCTGGGAAATAAATCCCGCCAACCTGCATGTAACCTTTGCCAGGCTAACCACAAAGGCAAGCCGATGTGGGAGTGATATAGGCTTCCGTGTGGTTAGGGAGCTTTGATGTAGTGTATTCACAGAGGAAGGGCTATCTAACTTTAATTCAGATAGCCCTTCCTAATGCTATCTTTCAGAAAAAAGCTTAATCTCCTCCCATACTTGCCCAAATCTTGCCAAATATGGTTTAGGATCCTCAATTCCTGCAATTGCTTTCTGGTTGAATTCATAAATTTTGCCGGCGATAGTTTTTACTTCCTCCGAATCCATGCTCTTTTCTGCACGGCTAAGGAGCTTTAAAGTAACATCAGGTTGCATGAGCTTTAGTCCCTGCACTTCATTCAGATAGAAGGCGATGGACGCATCATCTCCTTTTTCGGCCAGGCCATAAGCTTGAACCATACTGGAAATTACCATTTTTCTAGCATTATTGTAATAGGCTTCTGCTTTTTCTCGGGACAGTTCGTTTCTGTAGTAATCGTCAAGATCGGCCAGGGAATATCTTCCAATTTGCATAATATATTCATTCAACTTATGACCGTAAGGCACTACTTCCTTGGGTCTTGGCTCCCGGATTAAAGTTCTGTCTACGATTAGGGACGTTGATTCTATGGAGCTACATCCAGTCCAGATGAAAATAGAGGCAAGTACAGATAAGAGCACGTTTTTCATAAAAATAGGTTTTAATTTTGTGTATATTCAAAAGTAACAATTGTTATTCGAACAAACAAATTACATTACAAACCAAAAGGTATGAAAATCCTCAGCTCAGCCCAGATTCGTGAACTAGACGCCTACACCATTGCCAATGAACCCATTGCCTCAATCGACCTGATGGAGCGCGCTGCCGTCAGTTTTGTAGACTGGTTCATGGCAAAATTTCCCCAATCGGACTCCCCTATCTATATCTTTTGTGGACCGGGCAACAATGGAGGAGATGGTCTGGCCATTGCCCGAATGTTGAGCTATGCCTTTTACGAAGTTGAGCTCTATTTGTGTGCCATTAGTCCAAAACAAAGTGCTGATTTTCAAGCTAATTTAAAAAAATTACCCCAATTTGAAAGTATTCCCATTACAGCGCTTTCCGAAGGCGACCCATTGCCCCCTCTCCCACCCTCCGGCATCTTGATTGATGCCTTGCTGGGAACTGGAATTTCACGCCCGCTGGAGGGCTATTGGGCTGATTTTGTGGCGCATCTGAATCAATTTCCCGGCACGAAAATAGCCGTAGACTTGCCTTCGGGTTTAAATGCTGATGTTTGCACCAAAAACAAAACATTTTGTGCCAATTACACCTTCAGCTTTGAATTTCCCAAACTGGCTTTTTTATTGCCAGAGAACGACAGCCGAGTGGGCGAATGGTCGTTTGCCTCGATTGGTTTACACCCTGAAAAGATTCAGTCCATTGAGACTCCAAATTATTACCTCCAACAAACCGATGTGCAAGCATGGGTGAAAAAACGCAGTCGCTATGCGCACAAGGGATTGTACGGCCATGCTTTGCTCATTGCGGGCAGCCAAGGCATGATGGGGGCGGCTTTGCTAAGTGGTCAGGCAATTTTGCGAAGTGGTGCGGGGTTGTTGACAATTCATGCACCGGCCTGTGGTTACCCAATCCTACAAATGGGTTTACCCGAAGCCATGGTGAGTTCCGATCGGCATCAGTTCAATTTTTCAGAAATGCCAGAACTGGCAAAATATTCCGCCGTAGGAATTGGTTGTGGCCTGGGCACCAAAGACTTTTCCATTCGGGGCCTTGATGAATTCCTGGGGGCCATTGGCCCAAAGCCTCTGGTGATCGATGCAGATGCCCTCAACATCATTGCCCAACAGAAATGGCAGCAGCGGATTCCACGTGGCGCCATTTTATCACCCCATCCCAAGGAGTTTTCCCGTTTATTTGGCGATGCAGGCGATGATTTTGCCCGGCTCGAATTGCTGCGTGAAACAGCCGTCAAATACGGCCTATACATCATCCGCAAAGGTGCACATTCTGCCATAGCCCTACCCGATGGCCAAATCTGGTTCAACTCCAGCGGCAACCCCGGGATGGCCACGGCAGGAAGTGGCGATGTGCTCACGGGAATTCTTACGGGGCTGTTGGCGCAGGGGTACAACGCAGAGCAGGCTTGTAAATTAGGTGTTTACCTGCACGGTTTGGCAGGAGATATTGCCGCAACTAAACTGGGGCACGAGGCACTTTTGGCCAGTGACATTGTGGATCAAATTGGGGCAGCCTTCCAGTTGCTAAAAAAATCTTAGAAAGCTTTAGAGAAACATTTATTTTTGCAGCGAAGGCCACTTTCGCTCCGACAGGGGGCCAACCAACTCAACATTCGTATTTATCCAACTTTTTCAGGATTAAGCAAATAGTTTATGGCAGCCTGGGGTATTAATAATTTTGAAAACGACGACGCAGTAGCGTGGATCGAGGCATTTTCTGAAAAACAGTCAATCGACAAAATTGAGCGGCTTTTCAGTGATGCCATTGAGGAGGACGAGCCCAGTGAGCGTCTAGGATCATCTGTGCTTGCTGCAGCCGAGTTGCTGGCCGTCTCCCAGGGCAATGAGCCTGAAGAATTCCATGAAACACTACTCGATGATTTTGAAATCGATCTGGAAGCCATCCAAGAGTGGATTGATGCCGATTTGATCAATTTAGCCATTCACGCGGTAGAAAAAATCAGTGAGTCTGATGATTCTGAGTTGCGGCAATTGTGGGAGGAGGTAGACGAATTGGATCACTGGTTGATCGTGATAAATGATTTGAAAAAGAGGTTGAAATAAATCCTTTCTAAAAGGGAAAAGAAACAGATTTGTAAAATAAATATTTAGGCCAAAAGGAACTCTTTTTTCCACAGAAACAAAGGAGTTATAATCAATTTGTGCGACCGCCATAAAATTTTTAAATTTTTATTTTCAGACAAATCCAATCCAAAACTTTTATTAGCTGCGTACCTAAGGGTTGATTCATTAACCTTCCAATTCCTGTTTTATGACAATAACAAAAAGTCAAGGTCAAATTCAAAGTGATTTTGACACGCAGCAAAAAGCCCTAGGGCGTAGGAAATTCCTGCGCAATACCGGAGCTGCCCTAACCGCGGGTGCTCTTGTTTCCATGATGGCTTGCGACAAAGACGACAACAATGACAATGTTGGCGTAAATTTTGGTACAGGCGACTTTGCGATCCTCAATTTCGCCTATGCGCTCGAACAGCTTGAAGCAGCGTTTTACACCCAAGTGATTGCCACACCTTACACCGGCATGTCAACAAGTGAAACCAGCCTACTTACCGACATTCGTGATCATGAAATCGCCCACCGTGAATTTTTCAAAGCTGCGCTTGGCACCAATGCAATCCAGGCACTGGAGGTAGACTTCAGCACGGTCGATTTTAACATCCGGGACAGCGTATTGAAGACTGCCAAGGCTTTTGAAGACCTCGGCGTATCGGCTTACAATGGCGCAGGTCGTTACCTCGCTTCCGTGGATTACCTCCTGCTGGCTGGAAAAATTGTATCGGTGGAAGCCCGACATGCGGCTTACATCCGTGATTTGCTTAGCAACGGTTCCTTTGCGGATGGTTCAGTAATCGATGCCAATGGCCTCGAGATGTCTCGTAAACCCCGTGCCGTTTTGAGTATTGCTGCACCTTACATCAAAACCAAACTGAACGCCAGCAGCCTACCTGCTTAACTTTAACCCATAAAAAGAGATTCAATGAACACACTTAAAGTGTTAAACATCATAAGTGAGCAGGATCCAGAAATTTTTGATCGGATCGACACGCGCCGTAAGGCTATGCACGCTTTTACTGGTTTGGGTAAAAAAATCGCCTTGATTTCGGCACCCTTTATGCTGGGTACAGTACTCAACAAAGCCTATGGGCAAGCCCCAACCAGCTCCGTCATCGACGTACTGAACTTCGCGCTGACCTTAGAATACCTGGAGTATGAATTTTATTTGAAGGCCACCAACAGTGCGGGCTTGATCCCCGCAGGTGCAGCCACCTCCGCCATAACCACCATCCGCAACCATGAATTGGCACACGTCAATTTTCTCAAAACCGCCATTACGGGTGCGGGTGGAACACCTGTTGCCAAACCAAATTTTGACTTTTCAGGTGGGAATGGCACTGGCACCGGGCCTTTTGCTATGGCTTTTAGCAGCTACCAACTCTTTTTGGCGGTAGCGCAAACCCTGGAAGATACGGGAGTGCGGGCCTACAAGGGACAGGCAGGCAACCTGATCAACTCCGACGACGTACTGGAGGCAGCGCTCAACATCCACTCCGTGGAAGCGCGTCATGCCTCGCACATACGCCAGATGCGCAAAGCCAATAATTTTGGCGATGTGAAACCCTGGATTACTGGTAAAGAAACTGGGGGCATCGGTGCGTTGGTACAAGCCAATTACGATGGTGAAGAACTGACTACTCAGGCTGGTGTAAACATCATTGATATTGGCGGAAAAAGTATTTCGGCCAATGCTGCAAGTGAAAGTTTCGACGAACCGTTGACCACCGCTCAGGTGCTGGCGCTGGTTGATGCTTTTATTGTGTAATAAAATTAAGCGGTCAACTCACTCACTCACTTATCGAGTTGACCGCTTTTAAATTAAATTTCAATGTAACACCCGTCTCCATAACTCAAGAACCGGAACCCATTATCCAGGGCATATTGGTACATTTTTTTCCACTCCTCTCCTACCAAAGCTGCCACCAACAACAATAGGGTGCTCCCAGGTTGATGAAAATTGGTACACAAGCCACTGATCATTTTTACCGGATAACCAGGAGCAATCAACAACTGGGTTTTGGCCACCAAACGGCTAAACTCATTGCCCTCAAGCCAGGTAAGTAAAGCCTGAAGTGCTTTTTCCACTGGAATCGTTTCATGGTCCAGTTCGTAAGCGTCCCATTGCCGAATTTCAAGGGCCTCCCGATCAAGATTTGGGCTATTCAGTAATTTACAGCCCATTAAATACAAACTTTCCAGGGTACGCAAGGTTGTAGTGCCCACCGCTACCACCGGGCGTTGTGCTTGATGGGCTGTAATTAGTTTTTGCAACAAATCCCGCGACACATCAAAATATTCCGCGTGCATATCGTGATGCCCGATCGTAGGTGCACTTACGGGCTTAAAAGTGCCAGCGCCCACATGTAAGGTGATGAAATCAAGGTCGATGTTTTTATTTTCTAGCCTAGAAAACACGGCAGGAGTAAAATGTAAACCGGCAGTCGGTGCAGCCACGGAGCCTTCCAGGTCCGCATAAATCGTCTGGTAGCGTTCGCGATCCAACTCCTCCGCTTCCCTATCTAAATAAGGCGGCAGGGGAATTTGCCCAATGGAACTCAGCACTTCGGCAAAAGTGTACTCGGCAGGTTGCCAGCGGAATTTGATGCTAAAGTGGCTTGAACCACGTTCGAGTACTTCTGCAGAAAGTTGGTGGATTTGATCCGGTTCGGTTCCCCAGGTAGCGCTGACTGGTCCCTCTTTCCATTTTTTGGCTCCACCTACCAGGCATTTCCATTCAGATTCACCATGTTTGGCCATTTCCACACTGAGTTCGCCGAGGGGCTCCAGGCAAAAAATTTCGACAATCCCCCCGGTAGGTTTGGCCATGAGTAAACGGGCGGGGATGACTTTTGTGTTGTTGAACAGCATCAATGCTCCTTCCGGGATGTTTTGGGCAAGATTGCTGTAGGTGTCTTCTGATAGGTTATTCTGGCGAAACAGCAATAGCTTTGATGCATCGCGTTGGGCAAGGGGGTATTTTGCAATCCGCTCTTCTGGTAAATCGTATTGGTACTCCTCAATCTTTATATCCTGGACTTTCATGACCTGGCATTTAACAAATAAAAAAAGTGAGCCGCGAAGATACACGACTCACTCCTTTTGTTTGATGCTTCCTTCAGCTTTTTATGCTTAGTAGGAGCAAAAATTAGTATCGTTTCTTAGTTGGAAGAAGATGCTGTTTTTACAAAGCGTACCGACTTACCTTTTCCATTGGTCAGATAGTAAACACCATTTGGCAGATCGCTGATCTGGATATTGACCTTGTTGTAGCCTTGCACCATTTCAACCACCTGATCCTTGGTTTGTACTCTACCCATCAAATCAAGGATGTACAAACGGCTTGGACCACCTTCTGCTGCATAAAATTCAACATTGAGTACATCCTGAGCGGGGTTAGGATACACCTTGAAATTGGTTTTTTGCAATTCCTTGTCGCTGAGTTTTCCAGCCAGTTCAGGTGCTACAAATGGAGTGGTACCGTACAGATCGGATTCCCATACTCCGCGGCCATAAGTAGCTGCGCGTACTTTACCCAAGCTGTACTGGATTTCCAGATCGGCAATTTCTACGTTTGGCAATTGAGCGCTGAACAATACCCAGTCGCTCATGGTATTGTCACGGTAGTAAACACCTACGTCCATACCCAGGTAAACGCCGCCGTTGCTGCCGTTGGAATAAACAACACTATTGGCCGGAATATTGGGCAATGTGCCACTTACATTCGTCCAAGAGGTACCACCATCGGTAGATTTGTATACTTTGCTACCAGTGTTGTACCCACTGATTGAAACCCAAACATTGTTGGCATTGGTGTTGTCGATCGCAAAAGCGTTGACGCGTCCGGCAGATGTAGGATTGGTCAATGTAGTCCAGGAAGTACCTCCATTGATGGTTTTTCTGAGCATGCTGCCTGTGCTTAAATCCGCATCAAATGCATAATACACTGTGTTTGCACTATTTGGAGCTACAGCAATGGAACGCACACTTGGCCCAGTTGCGGAGTTAACTCCCATTCTGGTCCATTTAGTGCCACTGTTTGTAGATTTGTAAATGCTTTTATAACCGATGTACATCGTTGCGGGAGTACTTGGTGCCAACGCAAATGGAGTTACCCAACCACCTTGTTCGGTCGTATTTGGCTTGATGGAAGCCCAGGTAGAACCAGAGTTGGTTGAACGATAAATGTCTCCATAATACAACTCACCATACATATAAGCCGCGTTCGTTGGGTTGATGGCACAATCCATCCCGTCGCCGCCAATCTCATCGGTCCAGGTTCCGGTAGTACTCCGCATTTTGGTACCATTATCCTGCAAGCCACCAATAATAGCGTTGTTGGTCTGAGATACACCCAAACGGTACAATTGGCTGATGGCCATGGTGTTGGTCAAATCAGTCCAGCTGGTACCGCCATTGGTTGTCCGATATATACCACCATCATTTCCCTGGAAAAGGGTGGTATTGTTTTGGAATTCCAATGCGTGCTTATCCGCATGTACCACAGGCACAGCCCCTGATGAAGTCCACATGGTGTTTATGGTCCAGGTAGTACCTCCATTGGTTGATTTCCAGGTATTTACTCCGCCCAAATAAATGGTATTGGCATTGGTTGGATCGGTTGCCAAGGTCAGGTCATACCAACCTTGTCCACCTGCATCATTGCCTGTTGCATTCCAACCCAGCAAGTTGGGAGTAGAGGCTTTGAGCGTCCAGGTAGTACCACCATTGGTAGAGGAATAGAATCCATTGAACCCACTATCAGCGGATTTTGAATAAACCGCTCCCACGTAATTGGCATTGGCTGCAGAAACACTCAATTCTGCGCGATTGGAGCTCGCCAGCGAATGCACTTGAGTCCAGGTTACTCCATTGTCGGTAGAGCGAAAGATTTGAGCTGTAGTACCATTGACCGCTGTAGCGTAAAAAGTCCCTGTTGAACCAGGCATTTGCTCCAGGTCATAGAACACACCAGTGTTGGCCTGAGTCCAGTTGGCACCAGCATCATCAGTATAAAAAATACCAATTGAGGTAGCCACCAGAATTCTGCCACCTGTAGGGTTTTTTACCAATTTGCGGGTATAACGTACATCGGAACGTACCCAGTTCAAACCAGTAGTGGACCAGGTTGCACCGCCATCCGTTGATTTAAGGATACCAACCGATGGGGAGTCCCGACCATCACCATCACCCGTAGAAACATAAATGGTGTTAGGGCTCGCTGGATCTACCAGAATAGAGCTAACCCCGAGGCTAGGTCCAAAATCAGTCAATGCAGTCCAGGCAGTACCTCCATTCGTGGTTTTCCACACACCTCCACCAGCGCTACCAATGTAAATGACACTGGAATTACCCGGGTCAAATGCAATAGCATTGATACGGCCAATACCGGCATACCCTCCAGTAGAGGAAGTTGGTCCCATGGGAGTCCAGTTGCCTACTGGCGTAAGTGAACTGGTCACCACATCGGGGGCAAAACCATGGCTTTTTTGATAACTGCTGAATTCTTCTTCATTGATCCCGGCTTTAGGCAGGGAGCCATCGGGCATCAAACGGTTTTCCCAGTAATATTGCCAGCGTAAAAAGGGTTTAAAACCTTTACCCTTTTCTGGTGTTTTGTCCTTCCAAAACTCCTTGAAATCAGCTTTTGCTGCTTCAAAACTAGCTTTGTCTCCTTTTGTCATCAAGTCTGCCCAAGGTTGAGCAAAACTTGAAACCGTACAACATGTAGTAAACCATAACAATAGAGCCGTGGCTCCAATTAATTGTCTTTTCATAAAATCCGATTATAGTTAAGAGTGATAAAATCCAAGGAAAGATCCTATCTAACAGAAAGGTGAACAATTGAGATCTGATTTGGCTGGAAATAATGTAAGCAGTACAAGGACAAGATAGGCCAATTTCACAATTTGACAAATATATTTTGGTCGAATTGTGAAAAAACGAAAAAATGACAATAAAAAGAGGAGTAATTGCGAAATCGTTAAAAGGTTGGGTTAAAAGACAGGTAAGCCGATTCCGAGATCTGGCCTCGGCCTTCCTGTCAATGCTTAAGACAGATTACAGTATTCGGCTAGATAGAGTTGCAGTCAAAAATGTTCTAATGCTAGCACAGTGTTAGAATGGAGGCCAATAATGATGCCTTTGGGTTTGGGAAAAGATAATAATGTGGGAAATAAGGTGGATGTGAATTGCTGGAAGAGAAATAGGAAACTTATACGTTTCGGTTGTAAAATTAAAAAAATATTGATTTATAAAAATAATAATCTAAGTTTTTTTCATAAAATCAGAAAAGAATCAAAAAATCGATCACTGGCGGCATTAATGGCCATGTCCTTAAGGGTAACGGTTTGAATGCTGTAAAACCGATTGCGCACCATAAAGGCCTTGGTTTTGATGACAGCTTGGTCCCGTAAGTAATTGATCCGCCATATTTTACCAGGAAAGCCTTGTTGTACAATATCGGACTGGTAAGCCAGTTCTCCTTTCACACTACTGGTTGCCTGATCGATACTTGCAGCAAAAAAATCCTTTAGCAATTCTGTAGAGTCTGAATGGATGGTCCCAGGAGGGTAATCACAAAAGGTGACCATGTAGAACAGGTTTTCCGCATTTTTCTGGGTGTTGTTGTACACGAGGATGTAATAGGCTAATTTTCCTAGTGGGGTTTGCACCGAATCAACCGCTTTGTCAAATTCTCCCGGGACCAGAACTCTAAATTTTCCTTCCAGAGATTGGTACTCCTTCCAGGGATTCGTCCGCCAATCTTCAGCAGAAGTTTGAACAAATGTATCTCGCAATACTTGTGCGTGGCTAATACTAATCGAGATCAAGAAGAACAAGCCCAAAAGGCTCAATTTTTTCACTAAATTCATTGCAAGTTAATTTCCATCAAATGAGCGTATTTTCAGCCTAAAAGTTGTGTCCGCGGCGGTAAAAAAATAAGTGTTTCATTTTGCCAAAGAATTAGATAAGTAAATGGTTCATTTTAAGCTTTTTATACAATTCTTTGGCTCAAAGAAAAAATGAACACTTATTTTTTGCCCACTATTCCGTAATTTTTTTTGTTAACAGAGACATATTTTTTTGCAAAGTTCAACAAAGCGCCATACCTTAGTTTCAAAATCAAACTAAGTGACAAATACATCCCATTTATCCGCAGTCTATCGTGAGCGTTTTGCCCTCGTAGCGGACCTTTATCACCTGACAATGGCTTATGGATTTTGGAAAAACGGAGTCCAGGATCAACCCGCCGTATTCCAGTTGTACTACCGTCGCAATCCGTTTGCCAACCAATACGCCATTGCTACGGGTTTGGGTTTGGCCATCGATTACCTGCAACAGTTCCGCTTTACGGTAGAGGACATTCATTACCTCGGCTCTTTAAAAGGTGCTGATGGGCAGCCCCTATTTGAGATCAGCTTTTTAAACTACCTCCAAAGGCTTGAATTCAAATGCCATGTTGATGCCATTCCTGAAGGTACTGCGGTTTTTCCCAATCAGCCTTTGGTGCGGATAGAAGGCCCGCTGTTGCAAGCCCAAATCGTAGAATCGGCCTTACTCAACCTGATCAATTTTTCCACCTTGATTGCCACCAAAGCAGCCCGGGTGGTACAGGCAGCTCAAGGAGATCAAATTCTGGAATTTGGACTGCGCCGAGCCCAAGGACTGGATGGTGCCCTAACTGCCTCCAGAGCAGCCTATATTGGAGGGTGTAATGCCACAAGTAACTTGCTGGCGGGCAAATATTACCGCATTCCTGTCCGTGGTACCCATGCCCACAGTTGGGTAATGAGTTATGAAAATGAAAGGGAAGCTTACCGTAGTTTTGCCAAGGCTATGCCCAATAACTGTATTTTCCTGGTTGATACTTACGACACCATCAAAGGGATCAAAAATGCCATTGAAGTAGGCAAAGAATTGCGAAGTATGGGGCATACTCTGCTAGGGATTCGCCTGGATAGCGGCGACCTTTGTGAGTTGAGTAAAAAAGCCCGCAAAATGTTGGACGATGCTGGCTTTACCGAAACAACCATCGTAGCCAGTGATTGTCTGGACGAAAATTCGATCAGTAGTTTAAAGGACAAAGGCGCTACAATCAATGTTTGGGGAGTTGGTACTGAGCTCATCACCGGAGGGACTCAAGCTGCTTTAGGTGGAGTATATAAACTGGCTGCAATCCAGGGAAAAAATGGAGAATGGGAATACCGGATCAAAAAATCCGAGGATTTGTACAAGATGTCCAACCCCGGTATCCATCAGGTGCGGCGCTATTTTGACCAATCGGGCAAACCTTTGGCAGATGTACTATACGATGCCACTCAGGCTGAACCTACAACCGAGGTCATTGAGCTCCAGACAGGAAAAGTAGAACCCCTACCCTCCCCCAGCCTTTCCCAGGATCTGCTTGTGCCTATTTTTAGATCAGGGAAACTCGTCTACTCTGTTCCCGACATCCACCAGGTGCGGGAAAGATCATTGCAACAACAAGCCTTATTCAATGGAACCAAAAAACACTTTGTCCATGGATTGGACCGTTATTTGTTCGATTTGAAGCAGCGTTTCGCGCAAAAGTAGTGGGGGAAAATAAGTGTTCATTTTCTCTGAGCCAAAGAATTGGATAAGAAACTTAAAATGAATTATTTACTTATCTAATTCTTTGGTAAAATGAAACACCTGTTTTTTTATCGCCCTAAAGAGCTAAATTGCGTTTTATTATACTTTGAAGGATGAGTTTGCAATGAATCAATGGTATTAATCGTTACCTCATCCTTTTGAACCTGGAATTTGCACAATGAAATATTGCTATGAATATCCTCGGCCATCTGTTACGGTAGACTGTATCATTTTTGGCCTCGACGAATCTCAAGTGCTCAAGGTACTCCTCATTCAACGGGGGCATGACCCTTTCCAGGGACATTGGGCCCTGCCCGGCGGCTTTGTAGATTTGGAAGAAGACCTAGAGTTTGCAGCCTTGCGCGAATTGGAGGAGGAAACGGGGGTTCGCGACGTGTTTATTGAGCAATTGTTTACTTTTGGTGCGCCTGGTCGGGACCCTCGGGGCCGCGTAATTAGTGTGGCCTATTATGCCCTGGTCAATTTGACGGAGCACCCGGTAAGCCCTTCCACCGATGCACAATCGGCAGAGTGGTTTCCCATTACCAAACTCCCGCAACTGGCTTTTGACCACGAATTGATTCTGGATACGGCCTTGAATCGTTTGCGCGCTAAAGTCCGGTACCAACCCATCGGTTTTGAGTTGCTGCCTGAAAAATTTACTTTGACTCAGTTGCAAAATCTGTACGAAACCATCTTGGGTTTGCCAAAGGATGATGCCTTGAACAAACGTAATTTCCGCACCCGAATCCAAAAAATGGATGTACTGAAGGAAGTAGGCATCCAAGAGGGTGTTTCACATCGCCCGGCTAAATTGTACAGTTTTGACAAGGCGCGTTACGAAGAGTTGCAAAAAATGAAATACATGGACCTGGTTCGCCGGGGCCTTGATTTTGAAATATGACCTGGTGCAATGTTAATTCTACGCTACAATGTTAATTTAACTGCAGCCATTTTAGTTAAATTGTTTAATGCTACTGCTCTATGAAAACCGTTTTTTTTGTTCGCCACGCCAAATCCAGTTGGGGAAATCCTTCAGTAAGTGATATGGATCGTCCACTCAACGAACGTGGGCTGCGTGATGCACCTCAAATGGGTTTAAAACTCAAACAACTCAACTCAAACATTGATCTCATTGTGAGCAGTCCAGCCAAAAGGGCTTTCACGACTGCCACTTTTTTTGCGGCAGCATTGGGCTTACCCCCCGAGAAAATTGTGTTGGAGCCCCGCTTGTACGAAGCCATGTCAGAAGACGTGATCAGCGTCATCAATGAGCTATCGGATGAATACCACGTGGTGGCTATTTTTGGGCACAACCCCACGTTTACCTTCATCGCCAACCTTTTTACGGAAGATTACATCGACAATATTCCCACTTGTGGGGTCTGTAAGGTAGACGCCAAGATCAACTCCTGGAAGGAATTTGGCGAAAACAGTGGTCGACTGTCCGCATTTTATTTTCCCAAACAATCTTTGCTTTAAATGAAGGGTTTACGAGTGGTCCTTTTATGTTTGTTTCTCCCGCTTTTTGCCTGTAATGTGGGGCAAAAAAAGCTCCCTATTCCAGAAAAAAAATTAATCCAAATCCTCACCGATGTGCATTATGCCGAGGCAGCCTTACAAGATGTGTACGGCGTTCAAAAGGATAGCCTCAAAAAAGTGTACTACCAGGAAATTTACCAATTGTACGAAACATCGGAGGGCGAGTTGACCAAAACCATGGATATCCTGCGTCAGGATCCGGAAAGATTGGACAAAATTTACCAATTCATTGTCGACAATCTAAATGGTTAACAATTATTTAAACTGCATAGCATCTAGGTCATCTTGGATTAATTATAGCTTTGCACAAGTTTTTTGAACCTTCGTGCATGGACAACATAAAAATTCTCATCGTTGATGATGAGCCAGACATCCTGGAGATTCTCCAGTACAACCTCGAAAAGGAAGGCTATCAGGTCGTGACGGCCTCCGATGGTGAAGAGGCCATTAATGTGGCTGAACGCGAGCAGCCCAACCTGATCATTCTGGACATCATGATGCCTAAAATGGACGGGGTTGAGGTTTGTAGAATCCTGCGTAGCAAACCCGATTTTGACCGTACCGCTATCGCCTTTTTAACCGCTCGGGAAGAAGATTATTCTCAAATTGCTGCATTGGACGTTGGTGGCGACGATTACATCACCAAACCCATTCGCCCCCGCGTGTTCATCAGCCGCATCAAGGCCTTGTTGCGGCGCTCGGATCGCCTCCCGCAGGAAGAAGGTTTGGACGTGGTTAAAGTAGGTGACCTGGCCATCGACCGCGATCGGGTCAGTGTACAACGGGGCGAAGAATTGATTGAATTGGCCAAAAAAGAGTTCGAGTTGTTGTTTTTACTGGTTTCGAAACCAGGCAAAGTGTTTTCCCGGGAAGAAATATTCAACAAGGTTTGGGGAACTGACGTTATTGTAGGTAACCGAACCATCGATGTACACATCCGCAAGTTGCGGGAAAAAATTGGTGAAGATTACATCAAAACCATCAAAGGGATCGGGTATAAATTTGAATTTTAATGCTTAAAAACCCAACGCCCCGGCAAATCGCCATTGCTTCAGCGGCCCTCATCACTGCGGTAGGCATTGTCATTTTTTTGATGGTTCGTTTTCTGCGTTGGGAGGCCTATCCCTGGTTGGAATATTTGACCTGGGTGCTCTTGTTTTTTGTACTGACCTACCGGGTGGTTTTGTATTTTTTGCAAAACTACATTTACCGCAAAATCAAACTCATCTACAAAACCATCCACCAGGAGAAGATCAATCCGGCCGAAAAGAGCAAATCCATCAACGCCGATGCGAAAATATTTGAAGAAGTAAGCCAACAAGTGGCCGATTGGGCCGCAAATCAACAGAAGGAAATTGACCAATTGCGTTCCTGGGGAGAATACCGCCGGGCCTATTTGGGCGACATTTCACATGAGCTCAAAACGCCCATTTTCAACATCCAGGGCTACCTGGAATCGGTCATTGACAATGGAGTGGAAGATGCAGCCTTTAGTTTGTCTTTTTTGAAAAAAGCTTCAAAAAACGTAGACCGCCTACAAACAATCATCCAGGATTTGGAAACCATCTCCAAACTGGAAACGGGCAACATGTTGCTCGAGTTGACCAATTTTGACATCAAGGAACTGGGTCGGGAGGTTTTTGAAGACCTCGAAATCAAAGCCGCCGAGCGCAATATCTCCCTCGAATTTAAAGAAGGGGCCAGTCAAAACTACCGGGTTAAAGCCGACCGGGAAAAAATCCGCCAGGTACTCATCAACCTCATCCACAACTCCATCAAATACGGCATCCCCAACGGCCGCATCAAAATTGCCTTTTACGACATGGACAAACGGGTGCTGATCGAAGTAGCCGACAATGGCATTGGCATTCCTAAGGAGCACCTTGCCCACGTCTTTGACCGTTTTTACCGGGTAGACAAAAGCCGCGCACGCACCCAGGGTGGCTCCGGCCTCGGCCTTTCTATTGTCAAACACATCATTGAAGCCCATTCCCAAACCATCAATGTAAGGTCAACCCCGAATCTGGGCTCTACGTTTGGGTTTACCTTGGACAAAGCGAGCTAAGTTGCATAATTCTGATTTTTATTCGGAGGACATCAATTGCCACGTGCTTTAGCTCGTGGATCGCGCTTTCTCCTCTTGATGGGCCTCCAGCCCAAATTATGATTCCCAGGCCAGGGCTGAAGCCCATACAAATTTTTGCCCCTGGTCCACGAGCTAAAGCACGTGGCAATTGATGTCCTTCGCCTCCAAAACTTTCAATTTTCAACTATAAACTCTTCAATTTTTCACTTACTTTTGCACCCCGAAATCAAGATTCATCTTTTATGCTCAACATCACCAACGTTTACGTACAGTACGGCGACCGGATTTTACTCAATCGCATCAACCTCACCATTGGCGAAAAAGACAAAGTGGGTTTGGTCGGTAGAAATGGTGCGGGGAAATCGACCCTGCTCAAAATAATCGCTGGCGAGATGAGCCCTCACGAAGGTAAGGTAAGTCGCCCCAACGGTGCCTCCCTGGGTTTTTTGCACCAGGAAATGGACATTCCCAAGGGCCGCACGGTACTAGAAGAAGCCATGACGGCCTTTGCTGAAGCCAAAGATCTCGAAATCCGCATCGCCGAGTTGCACAAGGAAATGGAAACCCGTACGGATTACGAGACAGACTCATACATGGAGCTTTTAGAGGAATTCGCGCACGTCAACGACCGTTTCCACTACCTCGGTGGCGAGTCGGTTCAAGGGGAAGCTGAGCGGGTGCTCAAAGGGCTTGGCTTCAAACAAAGCGACCTCAACCGCCTCACTGACGAATTCAGTGGTGGTTGGCAAATGCGGGTGGAACTGGCCAAAATGCTGTTGCGCCGCCCCGACTTCTTGCTGCTCGACGAACCTACCAACCACCTCGATATCGAGTCCATCATCTGGCTGGAAAGTTTTTTGAAAGACTATACCGGCTCGGTGATTCTGATTTCGCACGATAAAGAATTTTTGGACAACGTGACCACCCGCACGGTAGAGGTGGAACTGGGCAACGTGTTCGACTATAAAGCAGCCTACACCAAGTTTGTAGAAATGCGCCGCGACCGCCGCGAAAAACAACGCGCGGCTTTTGACAACCAGCAAAAAGTCATCGCTGATAAGGAGCGCACCATCAGCCGCTTTATGGCCAAGGCCTCCAAAACCAAGATGGCGCAGTCCATGCAAAAACAGCTGGACAAAATTGACCGCATTGAAATCGACGATGAGGACATTGCGGCCATGAACATTCGCTTCCCGCCAGCTCCCCGCGCCGGACAAATTGTGGTGGAGGTAAAACAACTGGAAAAACGCTACGGCGAACTGCTGATCCTGGACAAGGTAGACTTCAAAATGGACCGCGGCGACCGGGTTTCTTTTGTAGGTCAAAACGGCCAGGGCAAAACCACTTTGGCCAAAATCATCGTGGATGAAATCCAGTACAGCGGTGGCAGCCTCAATCTGGGCCACAATGTCAAAATTGGCTACTATGCCCAGAATCAGAGTGAAACCCTTAAATCGACCGATACCCTGCTGGAAACCATGGAAAATGCCGCACCGCCTGAAATGCGCAGCCGCGTGCGCCACATCCTGGGTGCCTTCATGTTCAGCGGGGAAGATGCAGAGAAAAAAGTATCGGTGCTCTCCGGGGGTGAACGCGCGCGTTTGGCCCTCGCCTGCCTGCTGCTCAATCCCTTCAACCTGCTGGTACTCGACGAACCTACCAACCACCTGGACATCATCTCCAAAGACGTGCTCAAAGCGGCTTTGATGGAATACGATGGCTCCTTGATTGTAGTTTCTCACGACCGGGAATTCCTCGCGGGCCTAACCAACCGCACCATTGAGTTCCGCGATCGCCACCTCTACGACCACATCGGCGACGTAAACGCCTTCCTCGAAAAACGCCAATTGGATAACATGCGACAGGTGGAAATGAGTACCAAAAATACCCCACCAGCTGTGGTTGCCGCGCCCCAAATGGCCAATGCACACCCCGCTCCTACCCCAGCCCGGGAATTGAGCTTCGACGAGCGCAAACGCCTGCAACGGGCCGTGAGCAACGCCGAAAAAAAAGTGGAACGCCTGGAGGAAGAACTGACGAAGTTCCAGGCGCAAATGTCTGATCCTGATTTTTACAGCAAGCCGGATGCGAACAAGTTGATGCAGGCGTATGAGGCCAAGAAGAAGGAATTGGGAGTAGCAATGGAGGAATGGGAAGCGGCGACGATGGAGTTGGAGGGGTAGACGTTTTAGATCAATACCTATAAAATTTATTGAGTTATAACCCTGAGGTGAATCTTTAGTGCCTTAGGTTTCTAAGGTGGTGAGGCTATTCTTTTACCACCTTAGAAACCTAAGGCACTAAAGATTCACCTCAGGCAGATTAACAAAGATTAGCTGTTAAAAACTGTTAAACTTCCAACCCTCCCCCCTCCCTTCCAGTCTTACCCTCCTGACAAAGCATTTTTATATTACCCAACTGTTTTACACCATGAGATTATCCAAAATGTTGCTGGGGCTATTTGCTCTGGCCCTCTTCACCTTTGCCTGTGAAGACGAAAACAACGGCACCCCCGACAAAAACACCTTCACTTTTGAGTTCAGCACTGCTACCGAGGGATGGGTGGGCGCCTTTGCCGATTTACCCAAATTGAACAACCGCCAAGACTCCTCCATTTACGAGTTGAGTTACAAGTGGGCGGCCCTGCCTGCCGAGGTGGGTGGCAACCGCGTAGGTGCCCTGCAGCTCATCGGCCACAACCGCAGCGACGATTTGTTCATGTACGTGAAGCGCAAAGTGACGGGTTTGTTGCCTAATACCACCTATCAGGTCGATTTCGACATCGATCTGGCCAGTGAGGCGCCTACGGGTGCGGTGGGTATCGGTGGCGCACCTGGAGAGAGTGTTTATTTCAAAGCCGGAGTAGTTGACAAAGAGCCAGTGGCTGTATTGGACCCAACTGACAACCACTTCCGCATGAACATCGACAAAGGCCAGCAATCTCAAAGTGGTCGGGACATGAAGGTATTGGGCGACATTGCCAATGGCAAACCGGCCAGTGGCACGGGCTCATCCCCCTTCACCATCATCAACCGCAAGAACACCAACAAGCCGATTAGTGTCAAAACCGATGCTCAAGGCGCATGTTGGATTATCCTGGGAACCGACTCTGCTTACGAGGGGTTGACCCGTTTGTACTACGACCGGGTGGGCGTGGTCTTTACCCCGCTGGCAAAATAGGCAAAGCCAGTTACTGGATTTTCCTAGATTTTTGTTTACATTGCATTTGAATACACGTGTTAGGGGTGAAAATCATTCATCCCTACACGTTGTTTTTTTTATAGAAAACCACTACTTCGACACATGAATGCAGAAAGCTTTGCAAATCTGCTAAAGGAATACGCGCACCTCTATCAATTGCCGATGGAGGAACTGCGCACCATGGTGATGCAATACCCCTATTGTCACAATTTACAAGTATTGCTGCAGGAAAAAGCGGAACTCGACCAACATCCCGACCGCGAAAAAAACCTGGCCAGGGCCGCCACCTACGCCATCGATCGCAAACAGTTGTACAAACGACTAAAATTGATGCGGGAAAAAAAGGCAGAGCCAAAAGCCGAAGCCTCCTATCACCTGGGCGAAGACTTTTTGGAGCTCAAGGACCTTACCTCGGTACAAGCCGACCTCGAAAAAATTGCCTTGGGCACCTATGAAGACCCTTCCATTACCCAAACGATGGCCATTGAGCCTGAGCCTCCTTCCAGCATTGATGGTACAGCCAGTACGGAACCCGGCCTCAATTCTTCCTGGAATGGCTCCTGGGATGGTGCCAACGACGACTTGGACGAAGACATCAGCCTGGAAACTGATTCTCTTGACTTTACGCTCAATCCCATCTCAAATCCAGTTCCGAATGTTGCATCGGATATTGTTGTTGAAACTGAACCTCCTTTAGATGATGTTTCCGATTCGTCCACACCTTCCCCATCTCTAGACGCAGAGCCCGACACACCCAAACCATCACACCCAAACCCAAACCCAGTTATTCCAACACCTAAAAAGTCCTTTAGTAGCTGGAGCAAAGCCGCGCAAAGTGCTTATTTGCAAAGTTCTATCCAACAATTGTTGCAGGAGGAACACCTCGATCCCAAAAAAAACAAACACATCGACAGTGTTGATAGCAAAAACGAGGTAAACAAAAAAGCCTGGAAAAGTATCGTGGATGGCGACAGTATGGCATCCGAAACTTGGGCTCAATTGTTGGTCGCCCAAAAACAATACCACAAAGCGATTGAAGTATATGAACGTTTGATGTTGTTAATTCCAGAAAAAAGTTCTTTCTTTGCAGCTCAAATTGAATCGATCAAAAATAGTTTATCATGACCTTCATTACTATAGTCATCGCACTGGTCAGCTTCGCGTTGATGTTTTTCATTTTGATCCAAAACCCTAAGGGTGGTGGTATCGACTCAACCTTTGGCGGAAGCCAGGCCAACCAATTGTTTGGCGCTTCTGGGTCGACTGAAATTGTGGAAAAGATTACCTGGGGCCTTGCAGCTGCCTTGTTTATCTTGTGTATCGTAGCATCTTTGATGGTAAGCAACATCGGCGGTGCTGGCGAACAACTGCTTTCGCAATAATTCTTCGCAATATATTTGCACCCAAACGGGCAATAGTGAAAACTGTTGCCCGTTTTTTGTTAAGGGGCAATAAAAAAATAAGTGCTCATTTTGCCCCACTACTTATAGAAAATCAAACCATGCACAATCCCTGGCAAACCCTTTCCATCCAGGAAGTTTACGACAACCGCTGGATCAAAGTCACCCACCGTGAAGTCCTCACTCCGACTGGAACCCCTGGTATTTATGGAGTTGTCCATTTCAAAAACCTGGCAATAGGCATAGTGCCTATCGACGAGGAAGGCAATACCTGGTTGGTCGGCCAATACCGTTATACTTTGGATCAGTACAGCTGGGAGATACCCGAGGGAGGCTGCCCTAAAGGCACCGATCCCCTGGAAACTGCCAAACGAGAGCTTAAAGAAGAAACGGGCATGCAAGCCGAGCGCTGGGAACAAATCATCGATTTTCACACTTCCAACTCGGTTACGGACGAATACGGGATTGCCTATCTTGCCACCGGTCTTAGTTTCGGTGAAGCTGAACCGGAAGAAACCGAAGAATTACAAGTCAAAAAAGTACCGCTAGAGCAAGCTATTGCGATGGTTTTACGGGGAGAAATAACCGATGCCTTGTCGATGATGGCGCTGATGAAAGTACACATCATGAGCTTGGCAAAAGAAATTTAAGCCTTCACTTTTAAGAATAGCGCTTAACTCTTCAAGTTTGTTTTTACTTTTAAGCCCATGATTGCATGGCAAAAAATACGAGGCTACTTGCGGGGCACCTTGCAGCACCTGTTCATTGGGGGCATTATTGTCTTCATCAGCATTTTGTTTCCTACCCATACCCGGTTCAAATACAGCTACGAACAAGGTCAAATTTGGAATTACGAAGATTTGTCGGCCCCTTTTGATTTTGCCATCAAAAAACCAGATCGCCTGCTCAAGGCTGAAATGGATTCCATTCTTGCCGATTTTTCGCCTTTTTACCGCATGGATGACAGTGTAGGTGTTCGTAGCCTGCGCAAATTTGATGAACGCTTTGATGATCAATTCAAAAATCTTGAAAAAAGTCAATTCCTTGATGTGCGGCGCAACCCGGAGCTGTACCGCAAATTTGGCGAAAAATTCCTGCAAAACAAACACCAACGAGGAGTAGTTGACCTGGATCCCAGTCACCAACGGGAGGACAAGAACTTTGTAATTCATTTACTGCTTGGTGGCACTTTTGAGGAAAGAACCCTGAGTAATTTGTTCACCTTGGACAAAATAAACCAGACTATTTCCGATACTTTACAAAATTGCGGCCTACCCAATGCCGATTTTTTGTATGCCCTGCTGGTTGAATGTTTGGAGCCTAATGTAACATATGACAAACTCAATTCCGAACTAGCCCGTAAAGAAATGTTGAGTGGCGTAGCCAAACACAGTGGTATGGTGCGCAAAGGAGAATTGATTGTACCTCGTTTTGGGGTGATCAGCGAACCCGTTCAACTGAAGCTGGAGAGTTTAAAAGAGCATTTTGAAATTGAAATCGCCCAACGCAGTTGGGGAATTTATTTCGGGTATTTTTTATTGACGGCACTGGTCATTGGTTTATTTGCCGCCTTCTTGTACCTGTACTGCCGACCCTTGTTCGACAATTGGTACGAGCTCATTTTTTTGCTGGCTTGGTTTCCAGTGTTTGCCTACCTGGTGTACATCATTACCCGGATTGATGCATTGAGTGTTTACATCATTCCCTTTGGCATCGTACCCATTCTGGTCAAAACTTTTTACGACAAATGGCTGGCTTTGTTCACCCATTCGATGATCGTATTGCTGGCTACTTTTTTGTCTTCCTCCGGTTTTGAATTTGCCTTCTTGCAAACCTTAATTGGGGTGGTTATTTTGTTGACGAATGTGGATACCCGCGATTGGAACCAGTATTTTTTCACCATATTATACATCTTTTTGGCATTTTGTCTGGGTTATTTAGGGCTGAGTTTGGTCCAACAAGGCAGTTTTAAGGGCATTGACTTGGCCATGTTTAACTGGATTTTTTTAAGCACCTTTTTAACCCTTCTGGCAAACCCCTTGATTCCACTGCTGGAGCGGATGTTTGGCTACACATCATCCATGGGTTTGGCAGAATTGTCCGACCTCAATCGACCACTTTTACAAGAATTGGCCATCAAAGCACCTGGAACATTGCAACATTCTTTGCAGGTTGCCAATTTGGCTGAAGCAGCAGCCCGCCGCATCGGTGCCAACCATTTATTGGTGCGTGTAGCAGCTTTGTACCACGACATTGGTAAAATCAACCAACCTGAATATTTTATTGAAAACCAGGGAGGCCTCAATCCGCACGACCAATTGCCATACCGCGAAAGCGCTCGCATAATCATAGCCCATGTAACCCAAGGTGTAGAATTGGCCAAGCAGTACCGTTTGCCCAAACTACTGAACGAATTCATTCTGACCCATCATGGGACCACCCTGGTGGAATATTTCTACCGCAAGGAACAAGATGCCTTCCCGGGCGAAGTGATCAATGAAGCCGATTTCTGTTACCCTGGCCCTAAACCGCGTACCAAGGAAGAAAGTATCCTGATGCTGGCAGACTCCATCGAAGCCGCAGCCAAAGCCAGTCTAAAAAACCCTGCCCCGGGGGATATCCAGGCCCTAGTAGAGCGCATCATTGCAAGTAAATTGAGTAAAAAACAATTGGAAGATTCCGCCCTGACTTTTAACGATCTGGAAAAATGCAAGGCCGTCTTTTTACAAATTTTGCGCTCAGTATACCACGCAAGAATTGAATATCCCGCCGAAAAATAAGGTAATCCAGGTAGAGCAAAAAAACTGGATTTATTCCCTGCAGAGTATTACCTTTGCGCGACATTTCTGAAAGGGTATGGAGCAAGTGATTTTTAAGGACTTGGGGTGCATGAGTTATCAGAAAGCTTGGGACTTTCAAACTCAGTTGCACCAGGAAATTGTAGAGCAAAAGTTGGCGTTACGCAAGGCCAATCAAACGCTTCCAGCATCCAGTTCAGGCTTGCATTACCTCCTCTTTTGTGAACACCCTCCTGTGTACACCCTGGGCAAAAGCGGCTCCATCGACAACTTATTGCTGGACAGTGAAGCCCTCGCACAAGCTGGCTTTGAATTTTTTAAAATCAATCGCGGTGGTGACATTACCTACCACGGCCCCGGCCAAATTGTTGGTTATCCCATTTTTGACCTCGACCGTTTTTTTACCGACGTACACCGCTATGTGCGCTTTTTGGAAGAAGCCGTAATCCTTACACTGGTAGATTATGGCATCCATGGAACCCGGGTAGAAAAGTATACCGGGGTTTGGTTAGAAGCGACTGACGATAAACCCCTGCGTAAAATATGCGCCATTGGCGTACATCTGAGCCGTTGGGTCACCATGCATGGTTTTGCGTTCAACATCAACACCAACTTGGGCCACTTCAACAACATCATCGCCTGTGGCATCACGGACGAGGATAAAACGGTGACGTCCTTGGCAAAAGAATTAGGTCGGGAAATGGACATTGAGGAAGTAAAGGCGCGCCTTAAAAATCATTTTGCCTACTTGTTTGGTTTTACATTTGCTATTCCCGAATGGGGCGAAAAAAAATAGATTGTTCATTTTGCCCCACTGCTAAACACGACTGAATGAAAAAAGATATTTTAATTCCCAAAGTAGAAGACCTGGCCATAGCCATCATTCCAGGAGAGGATGATGACCTATGGGACGTATATTTGTTGAATTTGAAAGCCTCTCCTTTATCCACTGTTTTGATCAATTCAACTGGTTACGGTGAAATTGAAGGCGAAAAGGTCAAAACCACCACACTGCGCCATTTTTTTGAAGAAATCCCCCCTCAATCCTATACACTTATCGAACCCATCCAGGACAAGTTATTTTCCCTTGCCAATGAATACTGGGTTAGTTTTGTTATCGATGAACTGATGTACGACAAAAAGTATGTTTTTGTTCATGGAAGTATTTCCAAAGACCATTTTACTACCGTACCTTTTCTAGATAAAAAAGGAGTAATGATTCGGTGATTGAGCAGTTCTTCTTCCTTCATCCGGTCACTGAACGGAGCCGAAGTGCCGGATGAAGGAAGAAGAACTGCTCAATTACCCCATCCAAATACCAAAAATAATGCAAGCCATAGAGCCCAAACGTGTTACTGAATCTCGTTCGGTAATGACCGAGATGGTTATGCCCAACGATGCCAACCCCATGGGTAACCTGATGGGCGGCAACCTACTGCGTTGGATGGACATCGCCAGTGCCATTTGTGCAGGAAAACACTGCGAAAGGCACGTGGTAACCGCCTCCGTTGACCATGTTTCTTTTCAACGCCCCATCAAAGTGGGCGACGTAGTCACCTTGGAAGCAACTGTTACCCGGGCTTTCAATAGCTCACTTGAAGTATACGTTGAGGTTTTCGCTGCGGACATTAAGGGCCAAAATGCCCGGCGCTGCAACCATGCCTATTATACATTTGTTGCACTAGATGACGCTAACGGCAGCCCAATTGGTGTGCCTCCGGTGATCCCCCTCACCGAAATAGAGCAGCAACGTTATGATAGTGCCCCCCGCCGACGTGAGGTTCGCCTTATTTTAAGTGGTCGCATGCGGCCCGAAGATGCGACCGATCTGAAGGATTATTTCAAGCAGTTTTCGTCAAAATAGTTATACCTATACCAAATGTAATCCCATTGCCCATGACCTACATTTATCACTTTTGTACTAAAGTTTTGACCTTTATCCTCTTTGCTTTCCTTTGCGCTTGTAACAAATCACCACAAAACACTGAACCGAAAGAATCCTTTGTGGTTGGTGTAAAACACGCTCCTGCCGATTACTTTTATTTACAAAGAGCCTTCCCTGATACTCATTTTTCTGATCAGGCATATGCCGCCGCTTTGGACGAAGCAAAAGCACAATTGAGTTTAAGAACTGTGCCACCAGTAGGTTTTAGTGAAGCCTGGAATGCCAAAGGCCCGGGAAATATCGGAGCACGAGTCAATGCCATTGCCGTGCACCCCGGCAACGAACAAATCATCTACGTGGGTTTTTCGGGCGGAGGTTTGTATAAAACCACGAACGGAGGGAAGTCTTGGTTTCCCATTTTTGACGATCGAGCCTACCTGGCTATCGGTGCCATCGCCATCGACCCCAGTAATCCGGAAACCATTTATGTTGGCACCGGTGATCCCAACATTACCGGTTATCCTTTTTTGGGTGATGGCTTGTATCGGTCTATCAATGGCGGGCAAAGCTGGACCAGAATTGGTCTGGAAGACACCCGCATCATTTCCAAAATTGTCATTGACCCCAGCAACCCCCAACGCATCCACGTGGGTACCATGGGCCTGCCCTTCGAGCGCAACCGTCAGCGGGGCCTATACACCAGCAACGACGCTGGTAAAACCTGGCAACAGACTTTGTTCGTCAGTGAGCAAGCCGGAATTATTGATCTGGTGATTGATCCCCGCAAACCCAATGTATTGTACGCGTCTTCCTGGACCCGCATCCGCAACAACCAAGAATCGATCATAGCTGGCCCGGATTCGGGTATTTTTAAAAGCACGGACAGTGGCAAAACCTGGAGTAAACTTACGGGTGGTGGTTTACCCACTGAGCCCATGGGCCGCATTGGATTGTGTTTTTATTCAGGTAGTCCCGATTTGCTTTTTGCGGTTTACATAGATGTCAATTCCAATTTGAAAAACATCTACCGCAGCGCCGACGCAGGTAACACCTGGGAGGCTCTGATTGTAAGCGGGCAATCAAATCTGCCGAACACTGTAATGGGGGGGCTTGGTTGGTATTTTGGCAAAATCAAGGTTAACCCAAAAAATCCTGCTGAACTCTATTTGTTGAGTATTTCCCTCTGGAAAAGCAGGGATGGCGGAAAAATGTGGGAAGCCATTGGAGAAAGTGAAATTCATTCTGACAAACACGATTTGGTATTCACCCCTTCCGGAAATGTAATTGTGGGCAGCGACGGAGGCCTGGATCAAAGCAATGATGGTGGCAAAACCTGGATCGACATCGAGTCCATCCCAACCACCCAATTTTACCGCATCGACTACAATCCGCATTTCCCCAATCGGTATTACGGTGGTGCACAGGATCATGGTACAGTACAAGGTAGCGCCTTAAATCAGGACTGGCAGCGCATCGAAGGTGGGGATGGTTTCCAGATGCGTTTTCATCCTTTTGATCCACAGATTGTCTGGGCGCAAACCCAAAATGGCACCCTACGGGTCAGCAACAATGGCGGAAGTTATTTCCAATTGGCCTTACAGGGCATCAACCGCACCGACCGGGTCAATTGGGATGCGCCTCTCCTCTTGAGCACCCACGACCCCGAAATATTGTACACTGGCACCCAAAAGGTGTACCAAAATAGCACTGGTTTGGCCGTGTTTTGGCAAGCCATCAGCCCTGATTTGACGGATGGTGAGGTCTTTGGGCGCAATTTTCACACCATATCTTGTCTGGCGGAATCGCCGCTCAACCCTGAATTGATTATGGCAGGAACGAGTGATGGCAATGTATGGTACACTTCAAACACGGGGGCATCCTGGAATCGCATCGACCCAGGCCTGCCCGAACGCTACGTCACCGCGGTGAAGGCCTCTCCAAGCAATGAAAACACGCTGTATGTGAGCCATTCCGGGTACAAGGACAATGACAATCGGCCACATTTGCACATCAGCCGAAACTTGGGGAAAACCTGGTCTTCCGCAGCTGGTGACCTTCCGCCTTTGGCCATCAACGATTTCATTGTACTGCCTGGTTATCGGGACAATGTACTGTTTGCAGCAACCGATGGCGGCGTATATGCCAGCGTCAATGCGGGTAAAAACTGGTACCGCCTGGGCGCCAATCTGCCCATCATCGCCGCTTATAGTTTGGCCTGGAATGTGGCACGCAACGAATTGGTGGTTGGAACACATGGCAAATCCATCCTCGCTTACCCACTTCAATCCTTACTCAATAATGTAGTGACCAGTGCGCCACAGGCCATTTTACCCCAACATACGCTTAAAGCTTATCCCCTACCCTTTGGAGAAAGCCTAAACCTGGATTGGGACGCGCCCGAACAACAATCGAGCTGGAATCTCAAGGTGTTTGATGCAAATGGAAAAATTGTATTGGCCCAAAACCTGGGTAGCAACGCTTTCAACAAGTTGCAATTAAAAACAGAATACTGGCAAAAAGGGGTGTACTTTATTCAGATCAGCAATGGGCGGGCGCAAATTTCCCGCAAGGTGATCAAAGGGTAATTTTTCCTTTTTCGGCAGGTGAGTTCAGGGTGGATCCGAGGTTTCGAGTCTTTACCTTTGAAAATAGACTTTAGGAACAAAAACTTTTTGGGCATAAAGTCTAATAAATTTAACGATCAGACTGCATCACAATCATGAAGCAAGTAACTCTTCTATTCGTACTTATGCTGGCCCTCAGCCTGAGTGTTTCAGCTCAAAAAGAAAAATGGACTTCCCTGTTTGACGGTAAAACGCTCACTGGCTGGAACAAAAAAGGGGGCAACGCAACTTACGCGGTAGCCAATGGAGAAATAGTGGGAACCACTATGGAGAACACGCCGAATACCTTTTTGTGCACCGATAAATTGTACGACAACTTTGTGCTGGAACTGGAATTGTCGCTCGGTGGCGAGATGAATTCAGGCATCCAGTTTCGCAGCAATGTGCGCAAAGGCAACGACGGCAAGGATGTCGTGTACGGCCCACAATGCGAAGTGGACCCCTCTGCTCGCGCCTGGTCGGGTGGTGTGTACGACGAACAACGCCGCCAATGGTTGTACAACCTCAACTTCAATCCCGAAGGCCAAAAGGCATTCAAAGGAAATGGTGCCTGGAACAAATACCGCATCGAAGCCATCGACGGCCAAATCCGTACCTGGATCAACGACATTCCTACTGCCAATCTGGTGGATACTTTGGTCGAAAAAGGCTTCATCGCCCTACAAGTCCACTCCATTGGCAACGATCAAAAACTGGCGGGTAAAACCATCCGCTGGCGCAACATCCGCATCCAAACCGGAGCCGACATCGTGGCTAAACCCATCAACAATTGCCCAATTATCAACCTCAAGCCAAACTCTTTGACCGAAGCGGAGAAAAAACAAGGCTGGCGTTTGTTGTTCAACGGCCAAAACATGGAGGGCTGGCGCTCTGCCTTCAAAACCACGGCTCCCGAAGCAGGTTGGTTGGTCAGCAATGGTGTATTGAGCATCCAGGGCAGCGACGGCTCAGAGTCGCGCAGCTTTGGCGACATTGTGAGCAAGGAAGAATTCAGTGCCTTTGAATTGACTTTTGATTTCAAACTCACTCCTGGAGCGAATTCAGGCGTGAAGTATTTTGTGAGTGAAAAATTCGACAGCAAAGGTGGCTCGGCCATCGGCCTGGAATACCAGTTGTTGGACGACGAAAAACACCCCGATGCTAAAATGGGCGCAGCGGGCAACCGCACCCTGGCCAGTTTGTACGACCTGATTCCTTCGTACAAACTGGACAACCGCTTCAAACGCAAAATTGGCGAATGGTGCCAGGCCCGCATCGTGGTCATGCCCAACAACATCGTTCAGCACTGGCTGAACGGCTTCAAAGTGCTGGAATACGAGCGCAAAAGCAACATTTTTGCCGCCCTGGTCGCCCGTAGCAAGTACAACACTTTTGAAGGTTTTGGCCTGAATGACAAGGGGCATATCCTCTTGCAGGATCACGGCAATACGGTTTATTACCGCAGCATAAAAATTCGTACTTTGTAGGTTCGTTTGCAACCACTACTGGGCATTTTGCTCAGAGGACATGAATAGCCCCTGGCTTTAGCCAGGGGCTATTCATGTCCTCCGCGTCTAAAAAATGTCTAATAGTGAGGTTTGAAACTACGGACCTGAAGATAAAAGCAATGAAAGTTGGTTTATTTATTCCCTGTTACGTTGACCAATTCTACCCGAAGGTGGGCATTGCAACGTTGCAATTGTTAGAGAAATTCGGCTGTAAGGTCGGTTTTCCGTTGAATCAAACCTGCTGTGGCCAGCCGATGGCCAACAGCGGGTTTGAACATTTGAGCCAGGATTGTAACCGCTTGTTCATCCAGAATTTTGCGGAATACGATTACGTGGTGGGGCCCACGGGTAGTTGTGTGCTCCACCTCAAGGAACATTTGCATGATGAAAAACGGGAAGCTGAGGCTACTGCCCTGCGTGGCAAAGTCTACGAGTTGTGTGAGTTTTTGACGGATGTACTTCAAGTGAAAAATCTGCAAGCCAGTTTTCCTCATCGGGTCGGTTTTCACCAGAGTTGCCACGGACAAAGGGGGCTCGGGCTTTCCCAAATGTCGGAACTCATGGCTGAACCTTTTTCCAAACCCGCCCAGCTCCTGGCACAGGTGCAAGGCCTGGAATTGATCCCACTAACCCGTACGGATGAATGCTGTGGCTTCGGGGGTACTTTTAGTGTGATGGAAGAAGCCGTATCGGTCAAAATGGGCAAAGACCGGGTGGCGGATCATTTACACAATGGTGCAGAGTTCATCACGGGCGCGGATATGTCCTGCCTAATGCACATGGAGGGGATATTGCGGCGGAGCGGGAGTAAGGTGCAGGTGGTGCATGTGGCGGAGATTTTGAATGGGATTTGAGGTAACTTTCAATATGTCAATCGTTTAATGTTTTCCATATACCCCCGACTCACCCGTACCACCTCCCCGTTCTGCAAAATCACATCATAACTGGAAATTTGTTTTTGAATTTCCTGCACAAAAGCCAGGTTGATGATCGCCGAGCGGTGCACCCGAATAAAACGGCGTGGATCGAGTTTTTTCTCTAAAGCCCCCAGGCCATAATTGCTGAGATAGCGCTGTTTGGAGGTGATGAGTTTGGAATAATCCCCTTCGGCGTCAATCCAAATGACTTCAGCCAGGTCGACGGTTACCAATTTTGCGCCGATCTGCACCAGAATCTTTTCAGGGTAAGTACTTTCGGGCGTCAGCAGGCTTTCGGTAAGGGATTGTACACTGTTCAGGTTGTTTTGCAGGGAATTTAAGGCTTTTTGTACGGCAATTGAAAAACGATCCCGAGTGTAGGGTTTGAGCAAATAATCGAGGGCGTGTACTTCAAAGGCTTTAAGCGCATACTTATCATAAGCCGTGGAAAAAATCACCAATGGCATTTCATCCAAACGGGTCAACACATCAAATCCATTCAACCCTGGCATTTGAATGTCCAAAAAAATCAAGTCGGGTTTAAATTCGCGAATCAGGCGAATGGCATCCACTCCATTGTTGGCTTCGCCGATGACGATCATGTCGGGGAAATCTTCTAGGTATTCACGAATGAGCTGCCGACCCGCCGCTTCATCGTCGATGATGATGATTTTTTGCATGTTGAAACTTAGCAGTGGGCAAACTTACAATTCAAAACTAATTTTTAAGCCCGAGGGCAAATTGTCTTCCAGGCGTAAGACTGTGCCGTACATTTTTTCCAACCTTTGGGCAGTGTTTTTCAGGCCGATCCCATTGCTCCAAATGGCCTTTTTGTCTTGGACCCCCACGCCGGTGTCGGCTATTTGGATCTGCAATTTTTCACCAAAGCGCTGGATTTGCACGCTCACCTGGCCTCCTTCGATTTTTGGTGAAATGCCGTGCCGAATGGCATTTTCCACCAAAGGTTGTAAAATCATTGGCGGGATTTTTTTGTCCAACACATCTCCGGCAATGTCCAGTTGCAACTGCAAACGTGCGCCGTAACGGGCCTTCTCCAGTTCCAGGTATTTTTTGACAAAAGTTATTTCATCCGCTACGGGCACCAAGTCTTCCTGCGTTGCTCGCAA
Organism: Haliscomenobacter sp.; assembly: GCF_965225875.1. GTDB lineage: Bacteria > Bacteroidota > Bacteroidia > Chitinophagales > Saprospiraceae > Haliscomenobacter. The sequence goes on from NZ_CBDDBS010000003.1 coordinate 1,014,346, forward strand.
TTGATAACGAAAAAGGTCTGCCAGGCTAGCGATCATTTCCCGGGTACCTTCCAACTCCCTCGGTACCGAGGCACTGATGGTGTTGAATACATTGTACAAAAAGTGAGGATTGAGTTGAGCTTTCAGGGCCATGAGTTCACTTTGTAAAGCGAGCTGTTTCAATGCCGCTTCCCTGGCCTGCTGCTCTTTTACCTGCAGGTGGTAGCTGTAGCCATGCATGACCCCAAATTGGATGATGTACAACAAACTGGTGATGTAAATGTCCCAAATCTCGCCGTTGCCCCAAAGGTGCCCCATACCAAAATTGTCCGCCACCCAATAATAGCTTTGTTGCCAGCCCTTGACGTAAATGGGCAATAAAACAAGGTGCAACAAAATTTTGATCCAGATTGGCCAGTCCTTGAGTTTCCGAATCATCAGCCACCAAATGGGGATCGAAAACAACAAGCGCAGCAATTGTTCAACGATAAAGCGGTCATAGGGCTCGCCCCGGCCATCGGCAGAAATGAACACCGCATAGTAATAAAAAATGCCAGAGAAAACGTACATACTGAGCAGAACACTCAGCTCAATCAATGAAACGCCCCAAATTCGGTGCCGATACAGCTCTGCAAACATGCCTTCAATTTTTATTCAATGATAAATGTTTCCCGGCAAAAAGGTTCACAACTTTCCGATGAATGAACGTATAGAGCGATGAATGGAAAAACCCTTTCACTCAACGCCGCATTTGACCATTCGTCTTTTCTGCCTTGCTGACCCTGGTTTCCAGGACTAGTTTTGAGGCATTGAATCACTCAAAATCAGCCGACTATGTTGAAGTATTCCCTTTGGATCACCTTTTGTTTGTTCAGTACAACTTTTCTTGCTGCACAAAGTTCAGTGATGGGCCGAGTTGTGAATGCCCGCAATGAAACACTGCCTTATGCAAGTATTCAATTGAAAAAAAGCCAGGATTCCAGCCTCGTGAAAGTTGAGTACAGCAGCGAAAATGGTAGTTATACCTTTCAAAATGTACCAGCTGCCGAATATTATATCAGCGTTTCTATGGTTGGTTTCAGCTCTTACGATTCGCCCCAATTCAAGGTAGAAAGGGATAAAAACACTGCCCTTCCCGACATTGCCCTGTCTGAAAGCAAAACCGAGTTAAAAACCGTAACCGTAAGTGCCCGCAAAGCCCTGATTGAAGTCAAAGCGGATAAGACCGTTTTTAATGTCGAAGGCAGCATCAATGCCACCGGCAATAATGTGTTGGAGTTGCTCCAGAAATCCCCTGGAGTGATGGTGGATAAAGACGACAACATCATCCTCAAAGGCAAATCCGGCGTGATCATTTACATCGATGGTCGCCAGTCTCAATTGCAAGGCGCCGACCTCAATGCCGTGCTCAAAACCATGCAATCCAACGAAGTAGAAGCCATCGAAATCATATCACAACCTTCGGCCCGTTTTGACGCAGCGGGTAATGCAGGCATCATCAACATCCGCCTGAAAAAAGACAAACGCCTAGGCACCAATGGCAGTGTGAACATGGGCTACGCCCAGGGAATTTTTGGCAAATGGAACAGTGGGCTGAGCCTCAATCACCGCAACAAAAGCAGCAACTGGTTTGGCAATTACGCCGGCCGCTGGGCGATGGAACAAAGCTTCATCAACATGTTTCGCGAACAAGGCGAGTTTCGTTATGAACAGCGCTCCGTGGGCCGCTACCAAAGCGACAACAACAACTTCAAGGTTGGCGCCGACTGGTTTTTGAATTCCAAACATACCTTGGGTTTTGTCGTCAATGGGAACCTGAATGACGGCGAAAACCTGAGCATCAGCCGCACACCCATCCTGGCACTAAACACTGGCACCCCACAGAGTATTCTGGTTGCGAACAACATTTCAAGTAGTGTCCGCAACAATTTCAACAGCAATTTCAATTACCGTTTTGCCGATACCACTGGCCATGAACTCAACCTGGATGCCGACTTTGGTAGATTCAATCGCGACAACAACAGCCTTCAACCCAATACTTATTACGATGCAGCGGAAAAATCTGTCCTCTCCTCGCGTACTTTCCAGATGATCACCCCGGCGGAAATCTCCATTTATACCTTCAAAGCCGATTACAGTCAAAAACTGGGCAAAGGTAAACTGGGACTAGGTATCAAAGCCTCACTCGTGAATACCGACAACACCTTCAATTTTTATGACGTGCTGGATGGGGCTGCCCTGTTTAATACCCAGCGCAGTAATCTGTTTGATTATACCGAAAACATCAACGCTGCCTACGCTACCTATCAGCAACAATGGGCCAAATGGAGCCTTAACGCAGGGCTGCGCCTGGAAAACACCAACTCCAGAGGTGAATTGAGCAGTACTCAGCAAAATGAAGACGATCTGGTCAAACGGCAGTACACCAATTTGTTTCCCAGCGCTGGTTTGACCCACCAACTGAACAACAACAACAGTTTGGCGCTCAACTACAGCCGCCGCATCGATCGCCCAACTTATCAAACCCTCAACCCTTTCGTATCCCAACTGGATGAACTGACTTATGGCAAGGGAAACCCCTTTTTGCGCCCCCAATACACCAACAACCTGGAATTCTCCCACACCTATAAATACACCCTGACCACTTCTTTGCGCTTCAGCCGTACTACCGATTTTTTTGGTGAACTGAGCGACACCATCGAAGGCAACCGCAATTTCATCATGACCAGCAACCTGGCTACCGAAAACGTGATCAGCCTCAACGTCAGTTATCCATTTAACGTGGCCAAATGGTGGAATGTCTATGCAAACGTAAATGCCTATCGCAGCGTGTATGAGGCCAATTTTGGGGAAGGCCGTTTCCTCAATCTGAAAGCGACTGTGCTTAGTCTCTACGCCCAACAAACCTTTACTTTGCCCAAAGGTTGGCGCATCGAAACTTCAGGGTTTTACAATTCGCCTTCCATCTGGCGGGGTACTTATGCGAATCGGCGCTTTTGGGGTATGGATTTAGGCCTGCAAAAACGTTTGTTCAATGATAAGGCTACGCTCAAACTCACCTTTAGCGATGTGTTCAATAGCATGCAGTGGCGGGGCATTAGCCGTTTCAGCGGCCTGACTATTGATGCCAGTGGCGGTTGGGAAAGCCAGCAGTTTCGTTTGAATCTGAATTACAATTTTGGTAGCCAACAAATTAAGGCGGCCAGAAGAAGGAGTACAGGCTTAGAGGAGGAGAGCAATCGGGTGAATTGAGTAGTATATGGGGTTACGACACAATAGTCTCAAGCTTTAAGTGCAAAATAAGCTTCATCCTATTGCGTTGTAATCCTATACACCCACAATCATAACCCATGAACCGTTTATGTGCCGCAATGACGACCCTACTTTTTTTTGCAGGCTCCTCTCCCACCCTGCTGGCTCAAAGTCAAACCTATTTAGGATTCAACGGTTCTGGATGGCCTAGCAATTTGCAGGTCCGCGGAGTGCTTCAATGCTCCTGGGAACGAAAATTTGTGGCCAAACAACTTGAATTTGGTTATGTTCGCCGCGAAAACATCACCATCAGTAAGGCACTTCCCGATGGTAGTCACTATTTCCAACCATTAATGGGATCGATAGAAGGAAGCATTTTGTTAAAATTTGGTTTCAAGTTCGAACAATTGCGCATTTTTGCCATAGTTGGTCCATCTTTATCTCGCGGCGTGGAAGCAGAAGCCTTGGTGTCTTATGAAAATGGCGATGCGCTTCAGATGGTGGTTCCCTGGAAACAATTGGGCATCCGCCGTTGGGAATTTGGGACCTATCAGGGCTTGGGCATCGAAACGATTGGGCGCAATGGCGTCAAAATCCAGATTGATTTTCGGTATTATCTCGGATTGACTGATTTGTTGCCAGAAGAAAAAACGGCCTACAACCAGGGCCCTTTATTGGGCATCGGAATTGCCTTGCCCCTAAAACATTCAGATGAGGAATCAGGTCATTGAGCGATTTTATCCATTTGTTTAATTTCATTTCTGGAAATAATCCGCAGTTTTTTTCATCTTAGAGCTTGTTAACATTCCTACCTACTAAAAGACAAGCAATGAAAAAAATAGCACGTAGAAGGTTTATCCAGCAAATGGCCGCCGTGGCGCCCGTAGCTGCGATCCAGCCTTTCCACCTGATCAAAGACATGAAGGTCAGTCCTGCTGACAAAATTCGGATCGCCACCATCGGCATGGGCATCCAGGGGCATTACGATACCCGTGCGGCCTTAAAAAATCCAGATGTGGAATTGGTCGCAGTGGCTGATTTGTACAAGGGTCGTCTCGAACGCGCCAAAGCTGATTTTGGGCAGCAACTCTTTACCACTCGCGATTACCGCGAAATTTTGCAGCGCCCCGATGTCGATGCTGTACTGATCGTGACATCCGACCATTGGCATGCCAAAATTGCCATCGATGCCCTGGCCGCGGGCAAACACGTGTATTGCGAAAAACCCATGGTCAAGCAGATTTCGGAAGGGCACGGTGTGATTGAGGCCTGGAAAAAATCGGGTAAAACCATGCAAGTAGGCAGCCAACGGATTAGTGGCTCCGACGCCGCCGAAGCCCGTCGAATGATTGCCGCTGGCGAAATTGGGGCCATCAATTATATGGAGTCCAACAATGACCGCTTCAACGCCATTGGTGCCTGGAACTACTCCATCCCACCCGATGCTTCTCCCGAAACCGTGGATTGGGATACTTTCCTGGGCAATGCCCCGAAACTGCCCTTTGATGCTACCCGCTTTTTCCGCTGGCGCAATTACCGGGATTATGGCACGGGAGTAGCTGGAGATTTGTTTATCCACCTCTTAACCACAACTCATTATGTCACCAACTCAAAGGGACCAACTCGTATTTATTCATCAGGGGGCCTTTATCATTGGAAAGATGGCCGTGATGTACCGGATGTGCTGGTTTCGGTAATGGATTACCCCAAAACTGAACAACACGGGGCCTTCCAGGCGGTGTACCGCGTCAATTTTGCGAATGCAGGAGCGATCAACAACAGCACCCGCATCATCGGTGATGAGGGAGAAATCTTGTTTGGCAACGGTCGACTGACTTTGACCAAAAAGAAATTGCCCGTAGCTCCCGGTTATGGCAATTACGATAGCTTCTTCACTTTCCCCGAGGGCACTCAAAAAGAGTTTGTGAAACAATACGACGCCAAATATCCAGAGGATAGCCGCAAGGCCGAACCAGTCAAAGAAATCAAGTTTGAAGCGCCCAAAGGTGAAGATGGCCACGCCATGCACTTTGGCAATTTCTTTGAAAACATCCGCAAGGGCAGCCAGGGGACGATTGAAGACCCAATTGTTGGCTTCCGGGCTGCCGGACCGGCGTTGGCTTGTAACGAAAGTTATTTTGCACAAAAAGTGATCAATTGGGATCCAGTGGCGATGAAGGTGAAAAAGAAGTAAATTTGTTGAGGAGGTTGGCTGCCGCAAGCAATTTTGACAGTAATACTTGCGGCAGCTCAATACAATTCGCGCTATCCCTGGAATTTCCTAATCCTGGCGAGAAAAGAAATACCCCCGGCCGCCACCTGTACCATCCGAGCCGTAATAAATTCCATAACCAGCGCGCTTGATGAATTTTTGCAGGTATTTGGTATGCAGTTCCTGGGACTGCTTTACACCATTCACCACAAAGGCGTCTTCGGTGAGGCGGAATCCATTCAGGCTTTCCTTGTCTTTAACCAATTTATCACTGATCATTTCTTCGATGATACTTTTTAGCAAGGCCTGGGCTTCTTTGCGGTCTTTTTCGGCCTGGATGCGATCCTTCGCTGCTTGTTGCCGATCTACCTCGGCTTGAGCACGGTCTTTCTCCGCCTGCAAACGATCCCGATCCGCTTGAGCGCGATCTTTTATAGCCTGTTCGCGGTCACGTTTGGCTTGTACATCGTCCCGCATGGCTTGCTCACGATCCAAATTGGCTTGGAGGCGGTCTTTTTCAGCCTGTTGACGATCGCGTATAGATTGTTCACGGTCCCGCTCGGCTTGCAAACGATCCTTGTCGGCATGAGCACGGTCTAGTTTTGCCTGCTCCTGATCGCGCATTGCGTGCTGCCGATCTCTTTCGGCTTGTTGGCGATCCCGCATTGCTTGTTCCCGATCGCGTTCGGCTTGTTGGCGATCCAATTCAGCCTGGGCTCGATCGCGCTCAATTTGTTCATCTATTTCTTTGATCACTGGCTCATACTCGGCGTATTTGTCTTCACTCAGTTTTTCGCCATTCACATACATTTCCTGGATTTTTTTATCCACTCTTTTGATGCTGTAGGTTTTGCCATTCACGTCTTGCAAGAACATAATTTGTGGGCTACTGGCCGTGCCGCTGCCACTTACATTGACGTTGCTGAAGGAAGCAATGCGATTTTCACGGGTTGTCTGAGCCTGGGTGTTGTGCAAAGACAAAAAAGTTACTGCACCGATCAACAGGACTGTTGCCAGCAAAGAGATCTTCTCCATAATACTTAATGTTTTGTAGTTGTGGTGATTGAGAATGCGCTTTACCCGATCAAGTAAAGGCGCTTTTTGCCCGGCAAAGGCCAGGGCGTATCTAGCTCCATGAAGTTTATACTCTTGAAAAGCCACCAGGGCGTTGATGTACACAGTTTTGTTTTTCATCGCGGCGATGGCTAGGTCGTCACAGCAATTTTCCCGTTCCTGGCGGATGAGCTTGGACACCCACAGAAGACCAGGATTGAAAAAGAAGACGTTTTCCAACAAACACTGAATAAAATTGACCAGGTAATCACTCCTGCGAATGTGGGCCAGCTCGTGCAGCAAAATCGCTTCGACCTGTTCGGTAGGCAAATTGTTCAACAAACCTACGGGTATAAGAATTAAAGGTTTTAAAAATCCCAGCGCAGCAGGGCCTGTCACCAGCGCCGACTCCAACAGCATTACCCGCTGATTCACTCTGATTTGAGCACTCAATTCCTCCAGACGGTTCCGCCAATAAAGGGAAGGCTGGTAAGTTTTGTACCAGCGAAGGCGGAAAGCGTACCATATATTCAGCCCCATTTTGATGCTTTTTAGGCTTAAAATCAGGATCCAGACACTGACCAGGATTAGTTGATTTTGCTCAAACAAAGCACTTAGCCTGTTTATATTGGTTTTGAACCAACTTTGGGCTTGGGCAATTTGGGCTGAGTTGAGGATGTCCATTGGAACTGCCAAGGCATCCAAATATTTTATGTTGGGAATACGTCCTGCATATTCAAAAAAATTCCACTCAATGATGGCCGTGACCATTGTTCCGGCTACAAAAATGAGCATCAACGTGGCCAATAAATTATAGCGCAGCAATGCCTTCTGACGCCGAATAACAAGCAAAATAAATGCCGCAAGTAGGGCCATCGCAAGACCTTGCCACAAGGAATGCACCAGGGTCCAACTGATGGTTTTTAACAATCTTTCCGAAAAAATACTGGCTGCGAATATGCTGTTCATGTCGAGTTGGGTTAATAAAGTCAATCAACGTCTAATTCCCAAAAAACCTCCTACTGTGTAAGTCATCGAGGTAGTATGGTCTCCATTTGGCTTTCGGGTCAAGTATTTTTCCTGGTATCTTTTGGTTAGTTCCGGGGATTGTTTTTGCCCATTGACCCTAAAAATCTCCAAATCAAGGTGATAAGACCGCAAAGCAGATTCTTTTTTGATCAGTTTGTCCTGAACCATATCTGCTTTGAGTTCAGCTGATTTTTCACCACAGCAATTCTCGCCGGGTTGAAGCATCGTAGACCAATACTCCTGACTCTCCCTTTCAATTGCACTGGTTTTTGCTTTTACTAAGGCTTCCAGGCTATCCGCTTTCGCTTTAATTGCGGCACAGCGCTCCTGAACTTGCAGCAGTTCGGTGCGCAATTGGGATACTTGTGGTGAGTTCTTCAGGGTATCCGTAGTCTGGCCACAAAGTGGAAGAACTACCATAGTGATTAAGCTGATAAAGAATCCTAGCGCAGTTTGATCAATGTACTTTTTCATGAACAGAGGGTTTAAAGGGTAGGTTATTGATTAGGTTGAGAATTGTCTATCCGTTGCACATACACTTGTTGATTCGACTTTGTAATGCGGAGGTAATTGCCTTTTAATGGATTTAGAATGTACTTTTTTTGGTACTTTTCTATGATCGCGCGGGGTTGTTTTCGGCCATTCACCTTAAACGTACCTTCATCCAGTCGATAAGAGCGTAGCGCTTTTGCATCTTTGATGATGCCATCTGCAATCAGATCAGCACCGAGTGAGCTGATTACATGGTCTTGGAACATACTGTTCTTTGAACTTTGTGTAGTCAGAGTTGGCACCTTATCTAATGTTTGTTCTACTAAGGCTTTGATGCTATCGTACCTGCTTATTTCGCGTTCGTATTGTTTGGTAGCAAAAGCTAGATCTGCCTGTAGCTGGGCAAGTTCCCTTGTTGAAGTCGGAATGCTGTCTTTCAAGGGTAATTCCGCATATGCCCCCTTGGAATGAGCCACCGTTTCAGCCTGTAATTGTTGTTCAATTGAGTTTGAACTGGCTTGCTCAGAATAAAGGGTTTCCTGATTTGTTGGAGCTAAAATCACTGGCCTTTTTGCAAGCACATCCGTAAGAGATGGGCTTGAACTTTTAGTTTCTCGTAGGTCATTCACGGAAGTTCCCTTGGGTAATGTTGGCTTAGCCCACGTCAAAAAAACGCCTACCAACAGCAGCCCAAAGATCAACGCTACTTTTTCATAAACCTGTAAAGCACGGTAGTCCCGACGATTCAGGATGCGTTTGATGCGCGCCAACAATGGCATTTTGTTCCCACCAAAAGCCTGTGCATATGGAGGTTCTAGCCATTGGTACTCTTGAAAACGCAGCAGGGTTTGTGCATAAAGCTGCTCATCCTGCAGCACTTGTAATGCCAGGTCATCACAACAATTTTCACGTTCTTCTCTGATCCGATGCGAAAGCCAAAGTAGGGCCGGGTTGAAGAAAAAAACATTCTCGAGTACGCGTTGCAGGACATTTACCAGGTAATCACTCCGTTGAATGTGTGCCAACTCATGGAGCAATATAGCTTCAACTTCTGCTACCGTCAAATGATTGATCAAGCCAATTGGCAACAAAATCAAAGGCCTAAAAAAACCTAAACTGGCCGGTCCGGGAATGATTCCTGATTCTAGCAAACCTACCTTTTGGGTGATGCCCAGGCGTTGGGACAAGGCCTGTAAACGCAGGTTCCAACTGGGCTCCAATGGCTTGGTTCGAATGATCCTTATTCTGTAGACATAGGCTATGTCCAAAGCCATTTTGATGCTCTTGAACAACAAAACCAAAACCCAAACAAAGAGCAATAGCCCCTTGTATCTTTCAAACAGCTGAACCCAAGACTGGTTTTTGTCTAAATGAAAGGTCGCAGGCTCAGCAAATACCCTCAGTACAATGGCTCCATCATGCTGGAATTCACTAATCAACTCAGATGATTCCATGCTCTTTGTTTCGTGCTCACCCCATTCGGCCCAAAATGTCAAACTGGCCATTCCGACAAATAAAATCATTAGCCCAAGCAAAAGGTTGTATCGGATCCGTGCATTCAGATTGCCAGTTCCAAAAAACAAAAGCCCAGCAATAAAAGCTACAATTGCGCCTTGCCAAAGTGAATGGAGCAGTGTCCAACTCAGGGCATGAAGCAACCTTTCCGAAACGGTAAACGTTGCGAATAACGATTGCATAAGTCTTTTTCTTTTAGGGTTTTACAACTTGTTCTCTTCTTCCTTTAGTAGCTTCCGTATTTCATCCAGTTCGGCTTTACTTGCTTTTTTGTTGCCTAAAAAATATTGCAACAATTTGCTTACCGACCCTTTGTAATGAGTATCGACAAAATTTTCCAGCAAGTTTCCTTTGGTACTATTTTCCTCCAACGCCGCCGTGTACACATGTTTCATGCTGCTTTCATCCCGCAGTAGCATGCCCCTTTCGGTCATCAACTGCATCTGTTTCAAAGTAGAGGTATACTGTACGGATTTCTTTTGTGCATTCAAGGTATCATTGACAAAACGAACCGTACTGGGGCCATGATCCCACAGGACTTGCAGAATATCCATTTCTGCCCGGGTGGGCCCTCCTGTTTGTGCTGATTCTGGTTTGTTTGTTTTCATAACCCAAAGGTACGATTTTTATCGTACGTTGCAAGTAGTAGCTTTATTTTTTTCAAAAAAGTTTAAAAATATAGGCTTTTCGGGCGCTTTCATCCAAGTTCTATCCAGGAAAATCGAAATTTCAAGCTTTTTTGTGCATAAAAACTATTAATTTGCGCCAACAGAAATGTAAAGACACATGCAGAAAAGTTTACAAGCGCTTTTTGGCGTTCACCACGGGTTGGACGAAAAGAGCGTCAATTTTTTAACCCAAGCCTTAGAGAAGAACAACCTTCCCGGTTTCGACTACATCGAGTTCAAACAATCCATTGGCAATCTGGGTAGTTTAGGGATGGATGAACCCACCATGTTCAAGTCAGCTTATGCTACGGCTGCAACGGTTGGTTTGACCAAGGAGAAATTGTTAAAAACTGCCGAGCACTACAAAAATATCCTGACCACTGAAAAAACGCAGTTTGATGCAGCCGTGCAAAAGCAGGTCGATCAAAAGGTGCGATCCAAGCAGGTGGAGGTAGAAAAACTTCGGAAAATGATCGAGGAGCATCAAGCCAAGATCAAGGAACTGGAAGGTAAAATCGCTGCTGCTCAATCTACGGTTGAACAAGCCGATGACTTGATCGAAGCCGAGCTGGCCAAAATCGAAAACACCAAAAATGGGTTCGATACCACCTTGCGCGCCTTGATGAACGAAATCGATCGCGATATTCTGAACATTCAACAATATTTGTAATTTTGAGCGGACTCAAGAATTGAGTGCCACCAAAAACTCACCTAATCATGGCTGACGTTAAGTTTGAAAATCCCGAATTTAAACCAAAATCATTCTGGTCTCGTCCAGAAGGCACTACGGGTGCCATTTTTGGACTGGCTATTTTAGCAGGAGTAGGTTACCTTATTGCCAGCAATATTACTTTCCTCATTGGATTAGCTGCCAACACACTTACTTTGGCGCTGATGATTGTTGCATTAGTCGCCTTGTTGTATATGGTGCTCGATCCCAAGATGCGCACCCTCATTTGGTACATGTACAAAAGTGTGATGCGCTGGGTAACTGGCATGTTTGTGACCATCGACCCAATCGGTATCCTCAAGAACTACATCGAAGACCTGGAGGACAATCTGGCTAAAATGCGCAAACAAATTGGCGTTTTGCGTGGTCAAATGCGCCAGATGACCACCCTGATCGAAGACAACAACAAGGAGATTGAGTCGAATATGCGCCTTGCTGCTGTTGCTCGTGATCAGGACAAAGATCAACAAATGCTGTTGGCTTCCCGTAAGGCTGCCCGCTTGAAGGAAAGCAACGAGAAATACGCTGCCTTGCACCAAAAAATGGAGATCCTGTACCGCATCCTTTCGAAGATGCACAGCAACTCCGAAGTTTTGTTGGAAGACACCAAGGATCAGGTGAAGGTGAAGGAAATTGAGCGCAAAGCCATCCGTACCTCCCACTCTGCCATGCGTTCGGCCATGAGCGTAATCAGCGGCGATCCCGATAAACGCGCGATGTTTGATGCTGCCATGGATGCCATCACCGAAGATGTGGCCAACAAAGTAGGTGAAATGGAAAACTTCATGGAGATGTCTTCCAAGTTGATGGATTCCATCGATCTCCAAAATGGTATGTTCGAAGAACAAGGTATGGCCATGTTGGAAGATTGGGAGAAAAAGAGCACCTTGATGCTGATGGAAGGCTCCGGTAAAACTTCTTCTGCTGAATCTTTGGATCTGGATAGCTTCAAAAGCCGCCCGGAGAAAGAAGCGAAAGGGGATGGAAATGATTACAGCAATCTTTTCAATAACTAGTAAGCAAAAAGCGAAAAAATAAAGGGGGAATGGCGATTGTGTCGCTTTTCCCCCTTGTTTTTTTAATCCGCTTCCTTAGATGCCCCTTAGGTGCCTTTGGTTTCTTAGGTGGTGAAAAAGAAAAAACTTGCTCCGCAAGGAGCTTTTCACCACCTAAGAAACCAAAGGCACCTAAGGGGCACCTAAAGTAAGCGGATATTATTTCACAACTCGGTTTTGGCTTTCAGGGTGGCTAAATACTCTACCAAGTCGACCAGTTGTTGCTCATTAAAACCTTTGTAGAGCCCTTCTGTCATCAAGGATTGGGGCATTTCTTCCATTTTTTGCACATCGGCCATGGGGTATGACCGGGAAGTACCACCCATGATCCGCAACTTCAACTCGCTAGCCGTTTTGCTTTCCACTATGCCTTGCACTGTTGAGCCATCCTTCAACGCCACATTAAAACCCTCGTAACCATAGTTGATTCCAGAGGAAGGATAAATGATCGCATTATAAAGCGCCCCTTTGTCCAGTTTGGAGCCAATTTCGGTCAAAGCGGGACCAAAATTCACGCCACTAGCTCCCACCTTATGGCAAGTTGCACAATGTTGCAAAAAGACCGCCTTGCCCGATGCTACTTTGCCACTTCGGCCTTCCAGCACCGCCACCGGAGGCAAATCACTTCCCATTTCCTTTTGCTTTTTGGTCAATAATTCCCGTGACTTTTTGCGCACATCGGTGTTCCAGGCTCCAGCCAGCGATACCAAACCTTGCATCGCCAAGACCTCGGGCACCTGATTTTTTTCAAACAAACCCAACAGATAAATTTGCCCGTCCCAAGTACTATTAAGGCAATTTAGCGCTGCCCGCCGAACTGCAAGCGGGTTGCTTTCAGCCAGGTATTGCTGATAAATTTTGAACAAAGCAGGATCATTAACCGGTGCCAGTGCGTACAGAATTTGTTGCGCTTTTGACTCATCTGCACCTTTGAGTTGTTGCAGCAAGAGTGGCATACCTTTGTTGGCAACCAAAAGACTGGCGGCTTGGCCACGCAGGGCTTCATCCTTGTTTTCCAGCGCCATTTTGAGCAACTTGTCGTTCTGGTTTTTGACTTGCAAGCGGCCTAAAAGGTCGAGGTACTCCACGCTGCCTTCCAGTTTGGGCAATACCTGTTCGGCCAAAGATTTTAGTGTGGTCGACTGTTGATAATAAGCTGGATCAATCGAAAACAGGGCCAGGATATTGATGGAATCCTGCATTGGGTGTTGGGCTTGCGTCAGACTCTCGATCAGGTCATTTTTAGTTGAATCCGCATGAAAATGCAAGGCCCGGAAGTACTGTCGCAAGTCAAAGGCTTTGATCCTTGGATCCAGGATCATCTCTTTCAATAATGGCAGCGCCTCTTTGGAACGGCTGCGCCAAACCAGGTTTTTGCCCGCCTCTGTATTCCATCCTGAACCAACTTTCTTTTTCCAGGCTGAAAATCGACTATCAGCTTGCAGGTCAGAACCTATGCCCAAGGCTTCCAGGTACCAACGATCTTGCCCATCGTACTGACTGGCCAAATCTGCCCATATCTTATCGGCCTCAGCACCTTTGGCGAAGCGCAAAGCTAGCGCGGCTTCGCGTCGAACCTGGGCCGAAGGGTCTTTGGTCACACTTTTAGCCAATTGAGCGATTTGATTGGGCAACACCTGTCGGGCCAAACGTAAACCCACGATGCGAATATCTGGATCAATGTCCTCAAGGGCTGCTTGTACATAAGTTTGGGCCTTCCCTTTCATTTTACCCAAAATCCACAAGGCGCGGGCCCGTACCCGGGAATTGGTGCCATTCCAGAGTTTGAGCAAACCCGCTTCAGCACTGGTTCCCATGCTGCGCAACGCATTCGAGGCTTTGGCTTGGACGGCGAGATTGGGATTCTGGAGTGATTCAATGAGCTGACCTTCGGTTTCAAAACCGGGAATGGCTTTTTCTGGCTGGTATTTGCGGCCTTTTTTGCCCGCGCTAACCCGAAATATCCGCCCACGGCCAGTGTCTCCAAATTTGTGACCTCCTACCGCGGGATCGTACCAGTCAGCAAAAAAGACCGAGCCATCCGGGGCCACTGTTACATCTGAAGGACGGCACCATTGGTCTTTACTTTTGACCAAATTGAGCACTTCGGCACTGTAGCCAGCGCCATTCGACTTAGCCGGATAAGCGCGCACGACATTGTGCCAAGCCTCAGCGTGGAGCGGCTGATTGTGGAAGGCCTCGGGGAGCATCTCCCCTTCGTACACCGTCATTCCGCAAGGGGAACCAGAACCGGTTTGTAAAAGATTGGGCACCACGCCTGGGTCATTCAAATGCCAGTGACGCAAGGGGATTTCAGATTCCAGGTTGATCCGGCGATCGCCCCACCAGGCACCGGTCATTTGATCCGTGTAGCCGTAGTTGCCGTATTCCATGACGTAGTTGATACGTACACCCATGTTGCCATCGTCGTCGTTGTCGGATTGCCAAAGGGTGCCATAGGAATCGGGGGCTACTTCGTAGTTGTTGCGGAAATTGTGGGCCAATACCTCCAGGTTGCTGCCATCGGGGTCGCAGCGAAATACCATACCCTGGCGATAGGGCGCGCCCTGGTCATTCACCGCGTTGCCACTTAGGTCCATCACGGGTTTGCCATGGCGATCCATGATTTGTCTGCCATTGTTGCCAAAGTTGAAGTACATTTTGCCATCGGGGCCTTGCACAAAGGCGTGTACAGCGTGGTCGGATTGCACGCCGCTGAGCCCGGTGAACAGGGTATCTCTTTTATCGGCTTTGTCATCACCATTGGTGTCACTCAACAAAAACACATAAGGGCTGCAAGAAACTATGGCCTGATTGTCTACCGCCCAGATGCCAAGTGCAGCATTGACGTCGGTGCCTTGGTAAAACACGGTGCTTTTATCGGCTTGGGCATCGCCATCAGTATCTTCGAGGATGAGGATGCGGTCGCCTTCTTTGCGTTCGGGGTTTTCGGGGTTGTGGGTATTGCGGTAGTTCAGGGCTTCACAAACCCACACGCGGCCTCGTTCGTCAATGTGCATGTTGGTGGGGTTGATCAGCATGGGCTCGGAGGCGAAAAGGGTTATATCGCAACCATCGGCTACCTCCATACCGTAGACGGCGTTTTCAGCGAGGCGTTTGGCGGGTTCGTCCAGTTTGTCAAAATCGATGGAAGGAGCAGGAGGGGCACAGGCGACGAGCAAAGCGAGCAGTGCGCAGTAGGCAAGTTGTTTCATGTTTGTTTATTCTGATGTTGGTGATGGGATGAAAATAGGGAGAAAAGAGGATAGTGGTGTTTTTTTTGGGGAGATTTTTGCGCTTGGAGACCATGTGTGTTGTAGAGGATAATTTGGACGCCATTGTGATTTTTAAATTGGAAATAAAATAGATATTTTGTGAAGAAAAAAACTTGATCCTATGTCGGAAGAAGCTCAGTGGCGCATCAAAATGGCTTTAAAAAATCAAGCCAAGAGCCTGGATTTAAGCTATTGTAATTTAGTGGCATTACCCAAAGACTTAGAAGCCTTGATTTTATTAGAGGAATTAAGTCTGTATGAAAATAGTAATTTAAGTGATTTAAGCCCCCTGGCCAACTTGCAGAACTTGACTTCGCTTTCCGTTTTCAAGACTCAAGTGAGCGATTTAAGCCCCCTGGCCAACCTGCAGAACTTGACTTCGCTTTACGTTTACAATACCCAAGTGAGCGATTTAAGCCCCCTGGCCAACTTGCAGAACTTGACTAAGCTTTACGTTTACAACACCCCAATCAGCGATTTAAGCCCCCTGGCCAACTTGCAGAATTTGACTACGCTTTACGTTTTCAAGACCCAAGTGAGCGATTTAAGCCCCCTGGCCAACCTGCTGAACTTGACTTCGCTTTACGTTTTCAACACCCTAATCAGCGATTTAAGCCCCCTGGCCAACTTGCAGAACTTGACTTCGCTTTCCGTTTACAACACCCTAATCAGCGATTTAAGCCCCCTGGTCAACTTGCAGAACTTGACTTCGCTTGACGTTTCCAACACCCCAATCAGCGATTTAAGCCCCTTGGCCAACTTGCAGAACTTGACTAAACTTTCCGTTTTCAACACCCAAGTGAGCGATTTAAGCCCCCTGGCCAACTTGCTGAACTTGACTTCGCTTTACGTTTTCAACACCCCAATCAGCGATTTAAGCCCTTTAAAATTAATCATAGAGAAAGGAATTTTTGTACACAATGAAGGATCCACAAATAAGAAAGGAATTTTTGTAAAGGACTGCCCTTTAATCAATCCTCCCCTTGAGATTATTGTAAAGGGCAACGAAGCCATCCTTCGGTATTGGGAACAAATTGAACAACAAGCGGGAACCGTAGAACTTTACGAAGCCAAACTCATTATCGTTGGTGAAGGAGGCACCGGAAAAACCACCCTTTTTGAAAAGCTCAAAGACTCAAATCATCAGGTGGGCAATACCCCGGAAACACATGGTATCAACATCCACGAAGGGCTACCTTTTCAACACCCGCACATTGGTGAAAACATTTTTCACGCCAACCTCTGGGACTTTGGTGGGCAGGATTTACAATACATGACCCATCAATTTTTTCTCACCCCCCGGGCATTGTACGTCCTGATGATGGATGCCCGTCGGGAGTCACCCAATCTGGCTTATTGGCTCAAGATCATTGGTTTATTGGGGCGAGAAAGTGAAGATGCCGTGGAAAAAGTGAAATTGTTATTGATTTTCAACAAACGGAGTAATAGCACTGGTCAACCACAATACCAAGACATTTTAAAATTTTATGAAGAAAGTATTGATGCCTATTTCCTGGAAGTAGATTTTGCGCTCAATGACTACCGTTTTGAAAATCTTCAAAAAGTCGTCTATGAACATTTGGTAAACCTGCCTATTGTCAAATCCCAATTGCCACGTTTGTGGAAAGATGTCAGGGAGGATTTGCGGGTCGAGTCCAAAAATGAAAACTATATTTCTACTCGCCGCTTTGCAGAAATCTGCTCAAATTACAAAATTGACCAAGAGGCAGATCAATGGTTACTCAGCGGCTATTTGCATCAGTTAGGCTCTCTTCTTCATTTCCAAAACGATCGAGGCTTACGTAGTTGGGTTATTCTCAATCCCCAATGGGCGGTGGATGGAGTCTACAGTTTTTTAACTGATGAAACCATCATAGGCAATTACGGCCATTTCAAAGAATCAGCATTTATCCAATTGCTCGTCGGTAAAGGCTATTCTCGTGAAGGTGCAGATTTGATTTTGCAACTCATGACCAAGAATAATTTCGACATTTGTTACGAAGCCAGTTTTGGGAGTTATGTAGCTGCACAATTGCTACCGGATACAGCCCCGGAATATCCCTGGTTCCCCAAAAACGTCCTACAATTCCGTTACCAATACAAAATCATGCCCAAAGGTTTGATGTCGCGCTTGATTGTGCGGCTCAGTGCTGACCTCGACCGACATCCCGAGACCAACAAACAAATCGTCTGGAAAAAAGGGGGCGTTTTTCGACTAAAACTCAAAGAAGGTGAATGTCGGGTACGCCTACGCGAAGACGATGCCGAATCCAAAGCGGGCCTGCGGCAAATTCTCGTCGATGTTATTGGGGAAGCTGCTGCGCGTAAATACGCCTTGCATAAAATCCGCGACGAAGTGGATGACCTGCACCGCAAATGGTTTCGCAATCTCAAACCGGATGAAATGGTGCCATGTTGTTGTTCGGAATGTATTGTCAGTGAGGAGCCACAACTCTACAAATTGGAAAACCTGCTCAAAAAAAGTACAAAACGCAAAGACACCAGCTGCGACTCTTCTGGTGAGGATGTACTCATTCAAACCCTGCTGGAAGGCATTTACGATGACCAGGAAATATACAGCATGAAGCGTGAACGTTAGAGAGACATAGCTACCCACATTCCCTCAAGCTTTAAAAGTATTGTGTTCCTTACGTTTTTTCGATTCTAATTTTCGCCCCATTCAAAAAAAAACTATCTTTGAAAACTGGTAAAAAAACTCCATTTCATGCCAAAACGAGTATTCATCGGATCCGCCCAAGCAGACGCCTCCCACGTAGAGACCCTAAAAAAACACTTCAAATTATATGAGCGCCAAAACCTGATCCAAATCTGGGATGAAAGTATGATCATCCCTGGCGAAGTGCGTAACAGCAAGATTGAAGAAGAGTTACATTTAGCCGAGATAATATTGTTGTTAATCAGTTCGGATTTATTGGCTGAAGATTTCATTTGGGGTACTGAAATGAATAAAATTTTGGAAAAGGTCAAACGCAAGGAAGTTCAACTCATTCCCATTCTGGTGCGGCACAGTGACTTTGCAAACTCTCCTTTTGCCATCTATGCCGCCGTACCCGATCGGGATAAACCCATCAGCAATTACAACAACAAAGACGAAGCCTGGACGATTGTTGTCGAACAGATCAAACGCAGCATTCAATCCAGACCGACTCCTTCCCCTGAGCCTCAAAATTCAATACAAAGCATGATTCCTCAAACCCTCATTGACGATGTCAACAATTTAATTGGAAAAGGACATACAGACAAGGCACTCGATGCCATCATTCGTTGGGCTCATGCCAACAACCAAAGCCAATTAAAAAGTGACGCGTCGATCATCAAATCCAGCTTAGAAACCCTCAAGCGGAATGAAATGTTGGGGATGTTGTCGTTTGCGGAAGCCGGAAGGGAGTCCACTAAAATCAATTTCAGTATAATGAATCTGTTGAAAATAGATTTGAACCCTCCAAAAACCATCGAACCTCCGATTGCTGTGCCTCCCGTTGTTTCTTCAACCTCCAATGACAAGTTGAAGATTCTGATGCTTACCGCCAATCCAGCAGGCAGCTATCAACTTGAGTTGGAAAAAGAACATTCTCGCATCACCAAAAAACTTCAAGAAAAAACGGAACAATTTTCATTGGTTGTCCATCATGCCGTCAACAATACTGAATTCAAAGAATTAAATGAAATAGCAAAACCCAATATCCTGCATTTCTCGGGGCATGGCGATTCGGATGGGATCATGTTACAAAATGACGATAAAAATGGGTCTAAGCTACTCACTGCAAATGCTTTGGATGCATTGTTTGAGTATTTTATCGATGAAGGTATTCTTTTTAAAGCGGTGGTACTTAATGCCTGCTACTCTGAGGACCAAGCTAAAGCAATTGCCAATCACGTCCCTTATGTTATTGCCAGTACAACGGCAATAAGTGATGAAGCTGCCATTGCGTTTAGCGTCGGGTTTTATTTCAAATTAGATGCCCAAGGGGGAAATATTGAACAATCCTTCAGGTCTGGCAGGACCCAGGCAGTGACCACTGGTGCTGAAAAGTCATATTTTGCTTTGTTTAAAGGTGGTGAAAAAATAGAAGCTTAAGCTTTAATATTATTGAAAAATTGAAAAAGATGTAAGCGTACATTCACTTTTTTCTATTCTCCCTCATGCAACCATTTCCCCCTGTTTTTGTCCTTCCCACAAAACAGTCTAAAATATGAAACGGATTGCAACGAGATTTTTTTGCTTTTTTCTGCTAAGCCTGTCTTTGAGCGCTACTGCTTTTGGTTTTGAAAACACTCTCACCCCCACCCGCGCCTATTTGGGCGTCCATTTAGAAGAGATTTCCAAACAAAAAGCTGCGCTCCTGGGCGCGGATAATCCTTATGGCAGCTACATCACCCGGGTATTGCCGGGTTCAGCTGCTGAAAAGGCGGGCTTGAAGGCCCTCGACTACGTGGTAGGTGTCGATCAACACAAGGTGGATGACGACACTGAATTGAGCGACATCCTGGAGATTTACGACGCGGGCACCGAAGCCACCCTGCACATCTACCGCCAGGGCAAGCCTATGGATGTCAAAATTACTTTTGGTGAAAAAGTCAATGAAAAAGAAGAGAGTGAGGCTCGCCCTTTTTTAGGCCTCAGCCCCGCCGACGATGAGGAAGAAGACGAGGATGAAGCCACCGTGGGTGTAGCCGTAGAGGTTACGAATGAATCTGCCGCTGCCGAAATGGGCCTGCAAGATGGCGACGTCATCACGGCCATGAATGGCTACACCATGATCGATTGGACCGACATCAGCGCCATGATCCGCAGTATAAAACCCGGCGACGAAGTCAACCTTACCCTGCGCCGTAACGGCGAAACCCTCACCAAAACGGGGAAAATGGGTAAAAAACAAAACGACAGCTACACCGTAATCAATGGCGGCCGCAATGGCAACAATTTTGGCATTTCCTGGTCGGACAATGGCAACAACAATGGCAATTGGGCCAAAGCCGAAGTAATGGATGGCGCTTTCCTGGGCGTCAACCTCGGCTCCATGAGCAAAGAAAAAGCCAAAAAACTGGGCTTCAGTAATCTTTACGGTGCCTATGTATCCAGTGTGATTCCCAATTCTGCCGCAGCAAAAGCTGGCCTCCAAGCCTTTGACTACATCTACGGAATAGACGAATACCGGGTAGGTGAAGGCCAGTCTTTGAGTTTTATCCTGCGTAAATTTTCAGCCGGCCAAAAAGCCACTGTCTATTTCATTCGCAAAAATCAGGAGCGCAATGTCAGCGTTACTCTGGGTAGCCACGACGATGAGGACGAGGATAGCGACTGGCGCGATGAGTGTGAAAAACCCTTTTTGGGCGTACGCCAATCCCACGAAACCTACAACGAAAAAGGGGTTTTGGTGGACATCGTAGAAGGCTCCACCGCCAAAGAAATGGGAATGAAAGAAGGCGATGTAGTGGTGGCCATCAACGGTAACCCCATCATTGACTGGAGCGACATTAGCATGGCTCTGGGCCTGGTAAAAGCTGGCTCGACGGTCAGCGTGGATTACCTACGCGACGGCAAAAAAGTGAGCGCCAGCAAAGCCATCAAATCACTGTGTGATGCCCGCAAGAGCACCTCTTATTACTACAATTCTGACGACAAGGACAATGGCAACTGGGTGTTCAAAGGTTTAAGCCGTGGAGAAGGCAGTGCCAGCCCCCAGAGCACCCGCGTCAACCCTGCCAATGTCAAGGCCAGCATGCAAGACATGGATAAAGCAGATGCTGATAAGCTCAAATCACTTGGGGTCAACATGCCAGTGATCAACAACCTGCGTCTGGAAAAAATCAACCTGTATCCCAATCCAAGCAAGGGTATGTTCAAGTTGCAGTTTGATCTGCCTGAAAAAGGCCAAACCGAGGTCAAGGTATTCAACGCCGCAGGCCGTACCATTTACGAATACGAATTGGGCAATTTCAGTGGAGATTTTTCGGATGAAGTAGACATTTCCCAAAACGGCACCGGAACCTATTTCCTGCAAATCCGTCAGGGGGATAAATATGCTTCGAAGAAGATCATTTTACAATAATCGCCCAACGGCATCCATCCTAAAAAAAATCAATTTCATCGTTCCAAAAGAACGTTAGTAAGAAACATCCGACTCATTTTACGTAAACAAGGCGAGGTTTTTCTCTTTATCCTTCAAGCCACATCTTCATTGGTGTGGCTTTTTTTGTATTTTTCGGAGCGTTGTTTTTGAATTTTAACCATTCATTAGCACAAGCCATAACCAAAATTTATTCAAAGGATTCAGGTATGAAAAGATTATCCGTTAATTTACTCTGCATCGTCCTGTTGCTTGGAGGAATGTTGTACAGTCAGCAGGTCCAGGCCCAGGCCAAGAAAAAAACCACACCTGCTCCCACCACGGCAGCAGTTTCCAGCACTCCAGCCAAAACGGGCCTGGATGAAAAACTCTACAATTCTATCCAATGGCGCTCGATAGGCCCCTACCGCGGTGGTCGTTCCGCAACGGTAACGGGTGTCCCTGGCAAACCCAACCTTTTTTATTTCGGTAGTGTAGGTGGTGGCGTTTGGCGCACCAAAGACGGTGGCCAAACCTGGCAAAACATCTCCGACGGCTATTTTGGCGGCTCAATTGGTGCCGTAGCCGTTTCTGAATACGATAACAACATCATTTACGTAGGAGGCGGTGAAAAAACTGTCCGAGGCAACGTTTCCTACGGTTACGGCATGTGGAGAACCCAGGATGCTGGCAAAACCTGGCAGAAAATTGGCCTCGAAAAAGCCATGCACATCCCCCGCATCCGCATCCATCCCAAAAACCCTGATCTGGTGTATGCGGCGGTCCTGGGTGATTTGTACAAATCCAGTGATGAGCGGGGCGTATACCGCAGCAAAGATGGTGGGAAAACCTGGGAGCGCGTCCTGTTTGCCAATGCTGACGCAGGTGCTGTTGACCTCATCCTGGACCCCAACAACCCACGGGTAATCTACGCATCTACCTGGCGCATACGCCGCACGCCATATAGCCTGGACAGTGGCGGTGAGGGCTCTACGCTTTGGAAAAGTACCGACGGCGGCGACACCTGGACCAACCTGATGTCTAAAAAAGGTTTGCCCAAAGGCCCCCACGGCATCATTGGCGTTGCAGTATCGCCGGTGAACGCGGAGCGTGTTTGGGCCATTATCGAAGCCGCTGAAGGAGGCGTATTTCGTTCGGACGATGGTGGCAATACCT
Organism: Haliscomenobacter sp.; assembly: GCF_965225875.1. Taxonomy (GTDB): domain Bacteria; phylum Bacteroidota; class Bacteroidia; order Chitinophagales; family Saprospiraceae; genus Haliscomenobacter. The sequence continues at coordinate 1,036,853 of NZ_CBDDBS010000003.1, forward strand.
GGGCAAAAACCAACGAAGACCGCAACCTGCGTCAACGGGCCTGGTATTATACCCGCATCACTGCCGATACCAAGGATGAAAATGTGGTGTATGTTATGAACGTGAGTTACCACAAATCAACCGATGGCGGCCGTACTTTCAGCACTTCCAATGCACCGCATGGTGACCACCACGACCTTTGGATTGCTCCCGAAGACCCACAACGCATGATCATTGCCGACGATGGTGGTGCTCAGGTGTCTTTTGATGGCGGGGAAAACTGGAGTACTTACAATAACCAACCTACCGCGCAGTTTTACCGCGTAGTGACCGACAATTCTTTCCCCTACCGCATTTATGGGGCCCAGCAGGACAACTCAACCATTCGCATTGCCCATCGTACCGACGGCTCCTCGATTGGTGAGCGCGATTGGGAGCCTTCTGCTGGTGGTGAAAGTGCTCACCTTGCGGTTGACCCCTTGGACAATGACATTGTTTATGGTGGTAGCTACGGTGGTTTATTGACCCGTCAGAACCACCGCACCAAGCAGGAGCAAGCCATCAACGTATGGCCTGACAACCCAATGGGTGCCGGTGCCGAAGCCATGAAATACCGCTTCCAGTGGAACTATCCGATTTTCTTTTCCCCACATGACCCCAAAAAGCTCTATGTGGCTTCGGATCGTTTGCACGTGACCACCAATGGCGGGCAAAGCTGGGAAACCATCAGCCCCGACTTGACCCGCAACGACAAGAGTAAGCAAAAATCCTCCGGTGGCCCGATCACTCAGGACAATACCAGCGTGGAATACTATTGCACCGTTTTTGCAGCATGTGAATCTCCTTACGAAAAAGACCTGCTATGGACAGGTTCCGACGACGGCCTTTTGCATGTATCCCGCGATGGGGGCAAAAACTGGAGCAATGTAACGCCACCAAGTGCACCTGCCAATATCATGTTCAACAGCATCGACGCCGATCCTTTCAACAAAGGTGGGGTGTTTGTGGCGGGTACTTCGTACAAGTCCGGCGATTATAAGCCTTACTTGTTTTACTCCAAGGATTACGGAAAAACCTGGACCAAAATCACCAATGGTATTCCGGAGAATCATTTCACCCGGGTAGTCCGCGCTGATCCAAAACGGGCTGGCTTGTTGTACGCAGGAACTGAAACGGGCATGTACATTTCCTTTGACAATGGAGCCAACTGGCAGGCGTTCCAGTTGAACCTGCCCATTGTACCCATTACGGATTTGACCATCAAAAATGACAACCTGATTGCCGCTACCCAGGGACGCAGCTTCTGGATGATTGACGATTTGACTCCGCTTCATCAGTTGAGCGAACAAGTGGCCAATAGTGATTTCCACCTGTACCAACCGATTCCCAGCTACCGCATGGAAGGTGGACAGGCAAGAAATCTCACTACTGAAGGTACCAACCACCCCGGCGGCGTTACCTTCCACTACTACCTGAAGCAAAAGCCAGCTGATTCAGTAGAGGTGAAGTTGACGATCATGGAGCTCAATGGCACTGTGATTAAGGAATACTCTACCAAAGCCAAGGAGAACCCGGAGAAGTTGCCTGAACTAAAACAAGGCGGTAACACCTTCAACTGGAACATGCGTTACGCCGATGCAAAACGTTTTGAAGGCATGATTTTCTGGGCTGGGGGCACGACTGGCCCAAAGGCGGTTCCCGGACGTTACAAGGCCAAATTGAGTGTAGGTGGTAAGACGATGGAAACCGAGTTTGAAATCTTGAAAGATCCCCGCTCCGATGCTACCATGGAAGACATCCGCGAGCAATTCAACTTTCTGATTGGCATCCGCGATAAGGTAACTGAAGCGCATCAAACCATCCTGGATATCCGCAACATCCGCAAACAACTGACTCACTTTAAGGAATTGTGGAAAGAAAATCCCGCGATGAAACCTTTGATGGAAAAGGCAAATGACATCGACAAAGCGATTGGCGTAATTGAAAACGAATTGTACCAGACCAAAAACCGTAGTGGTCAGGATCCTCTCAACTACCCGATCAAACTTACGAATAAACTGGCCCACGTCGGATCTCTTTCCAGCCAGGGTGATTATGCACCGACCAAACAGGCGAAAGAAGTGAAGGAGGAAATGACTAAAAAGATTGACGATCAATTGGGCAAATTCCGTACGCTGCGCGACACCCAATTGCCTGAATTCAACCGCCAGGTGCGGGAGAAAGGGGTGGATGCGATTTTGTTGAAGGAGGAGAAGCTGAAGAGTTAAAAAGTATCTCCTACGGTGAATCTTTAGTGTCTTAGGTTTCTTAAGTGATGAAAAAAAACTGCGTGGCGGAATACTTTTTCACCACCTAAGAAACCTAAGACACTGAAGAAATCACCTCAGTCGAGGCATTTAAAAACCCCAAATTGGAATGCCTCGTGTTTATTTCTTCTTGTACCTATTCGTATTGCCTGTGCCTCCAATCTGCGAGAGTTCCAAATTGGTAGCCGTCAGGGAGACTAAGGAATAACACGCGTCGTCTTGAGCGGTAATTTTCAGACAAGCTCCTGCGCCCGCTGGGCCACAATCTTCGGGGCATTTGGCGTAGTACAAACATATCGCTGAGCTGACCTCTTTCCCATCGTACACGTCGATGTATTTGCCATCCATAATTTTGACCACCGACTTGGGATCATCCAGTGACTGCCAGGTACCTTGCAGCATTTTCACCTTTTTAGCATCCGCTGCGGACAGGAATGGATCATCAAAACTTGTGCGCCGATAAACGCCATCAGCCTTTACCCCATTGCCAAAGCCACAGGTTGCAGGATCACCTTCCAGTGTAGTGATTTCTACAGCTTCAGCAAAATTGAAACTCAGCTTGCAAGTGCCACCAAATTCATCGGTAGAGAAATCGGCAGTACTGCCAAGGATGTTCGCAACACCTTCCATCATTCCTTGGTTGTGAGCTGGTTTTCCACCCACCACCGTCAATTTGAATTTGAACTGATCGGCTGAAATCTGGCTCACCAGCAATTCCCCACTACCTCCATCATTTGGCAACTCAAATTCATAGGTTCCACTAAAAGGCTCTGAAGCAGGTTCTACCACATCGTCTTCCAGTTCCGAGGCGATGGCCAATTGACCAATTTCATCCACAACAAATTTGGCCATTTCGGCAAATTTGGCATTCTCTTGGTAAGGCTTTGCTGCTTCGACGATTTGTTGTTGCAGGTCAAAACGCTCTTCAGTGCTTGCAAAATTGGAATTGAGCAAAACGCTGTCCCGCAAAATGTAGAGCCAACCCACTACGTGATCGGTTCCCTGTTCGTCACTTTCATTGAAGCGGGTTAAGATGGCTTCCGGATTTTCCAAAAAAGCATCTTTGACAGCCAGTACTTCTTCTACACAGTTCGTGCCACCACAAGCGGTGAAAGCGTCCCATGCGTCGGTTCCTTTGGGGTTACAGGCAAAAATTGAAATCATCAGGACGAGGCTCCACAGAGCCCTTGAAATTACGTTGTGCATAAAATATTGGTTTTGTGTAAAAAAATGTAGTTTACTCAATTGGGGACGCGTTTACAAATGTAAACTTTCCCCAATGTTTTTTTCATGATCTTTTTATGATTTTCCTTGTTACACCTGTTATCTTTTCACCAAAATCCAAAGCCATGCCCTTCAGCAAATTCATTTTGAGCTATTTACTCACCACGGTCGTTTTTTTCATCATCGATATGACCTGGCTGGGCTTCATTGCCAAGGGCATTTATGCACGTTACTTGGGTGGTTTTTTGAGTGATCAAATCAACTGGACGGCGGCTATCGTTTTTTACCTGCTGTTCATTGTGGGCATTTTTCTATTTGTAATTTTTCCAGCGCTGGAAAAACAATCTTGGCAGCATGCCCTGTTGTACGGCGCCTTGTTTGGGTTCTTCACCTACGCCACTTATGATCTGACCAATTTGGCTACGCTCAAAGGCTGGCCGCTGAATATTGTGTTCATCGACATCGTTTGGGGCATGGTGCTTACAGGTTCGGTGAGTGTTTCTGGGTATTTCATCGCCAATTATTTCAAATAGCTATGGCTGGGGTATTGCTGCAAATTGGGTTGTTGATCTGGGTTTATGCCACTTTGTGGTTCATCGTCTCCTTGTTGGCCCGGCGCAATGATGTAGCTGATATTGCCTGGGGGTTAGGTTATGTGGTCGTTTGTATCTACCTGTTTCAAACGCAAGTAAAAGCCAGTGTTCCTCTTCTGGTGTACACCTTGGTTGGCATTTGGGCCTTGCGTCTGTCTACCCACATTTTTTTGCGCAACCGCGGCAAAGGTGAAGACTTTCGTTATCGGCAGTGGCGCGAAGAATGGGGGAAAACTTTTTACTGGCGCTCTTACCTACAAGTTTATCTATTACAAGGCTTTTTGTTGTGGGTCGTTGCTTTACCAATTGTAGTTGGGGGTATTTCGGCGGCGCAGGAATGGACGATTTGTACTTATCTGGGCATTTTGCTCTGGGGGATTGGTTTTTTCTTTCAGGCGGTTGGAGATTACCAATTGACCCAATTTGTCAAAAATCGCAAGCACAAGGAGGAAGTGCTGCAAACTGGCTTGTGGCGCTACAGTCGCCATCCCAACTATTTCGGAGAGATTGCAATGTGGTGGGGCATTTTTGTCATAGTCCTTCCCCTACCCTATGCCTGGCTTGGCATGATTGGGCCATTGACGATTACGCTGTTATTGGTCTTTGTATCGGGAGTGCCAATGCTGGAAAAGCGGTATGTGGGAAATGCGGAATATGCGGAGTACCAGAAACGGACGAGTATGTTGGTGCCGTGGTGGCCGAAATCCCGTTAATTTTCTACTTTATCCACCAAAAAACCCGGCAAATCCCGAATCAACGGCCCTGCCGTACTGGCATTCGTAAACACCACGTAACCCATTTTTGGCTCTTTGTACACTTCAAAATTGCAATTGAAATCCCCATTGCTTCCCTGGTGACCAAAAGCCAATCCATAGGGCGATTCATGCACAAATAAGCTCAAGCCCAGATGAGACTTGTACCTGGGTTTTTCCTTTTCTTCCCAAGGAAAACTCGACTGTACACTCAGCATTTCCGTATAGGTTTCCGGTTTTAACCCACGCTGTTCCAGCAAGGCCAACATAAAACGGGAAAAAGCCCTGGCTTCTGTGTACATGCTGTAGGCCATCCCCGGCTGGCTTGGGATTTCATCAGTACTGATGCGTTTTTTAAAATGCCCGGCGGCAGCGAGTTTGACCAAAGTATCATTTTTGGAAAAATAAGTGTGGTACAAACCCAGCGGCTGAATGACTTCTTCCCTTAAAACCTGCTCCACTCCTTTCCCCGTGATCTTTTCTACCACTCGTTTCAGGTATTCAAAACCTTCCCCGGAATAGCTGTATTCCGTGCCGGGGGTAAATTTTAGATCCAGTTTGCCATCCTTGTTTTGCTGCCGCCAGTTGGGGAAGCCTGTCCGGTGGCACAACACGTGGCGCGCCGTCATCAATTTGTAGCGCTCATCGTAGGCAATGTCCTTGTTTGGCAAGTATTCGTACAAGGGTTTATCCAGATCGATTAAACCTTTTTCCATCAGGCGCAATACCGCAAAGGCAAAAACGGGTTTGGTAATGGAGGCAGCTTCAAAAAGGGTGTTCTCGTCTACGGGCACTTGGGTGGCTGTATTGCGCACCCCGTAGGTTTGAGCGTAGGCCAGCTTCCCATCTTTGATCAGGGCCAGAGATACGCCGGGGATGTGGTACCGTTTTTGGTAGGATTCGATAAAACGGTCGATTTCAGGTGCCTTGTTTTCGTCAAAATTGGGCAGAAAGCCCAGCTTTTCCGGCTTTTTCGGCTCCTTTAAATTCAAGCTGTAAATACCATACACACTTACCGCCAGAATAGATAAAATACTCACCCAAAATACCAGGTCAAAGCGCCAGGAGGAATCAAATTTGCCAGTTGCCGTGCCATAACGAAAATACAAAGTCGCATAAAGGACCAGCAGCAATAAAATCGAACCTGCTATGCCCCCGCTCAAAACCATAAACAGCGGCAATTTGATGCTCAAAAACAGGAAGGCCCAAATCAGCGGAACCACCCAAGACAGGATACCAATGCTGCGCTGGCGTTGTTTAAGGTCAAAAAAATCCATCCAGCCGAAATGGCTGAAGATGTCGCTGAACAAGCGACCCCAGACCGCCAATCCAGCAAATAAGGTGGAATACAGGACAAAAAACGCCCCAACCATAAAGAAAATCCTGGCCCAAGGCCCTAAACTCTCGGTAAAAATACCGGAAAGCACTTCCAGCAACTGATATCCCTCCGGAACTTCCTGCCGGGCATGCAATACCGCTGCCCCCAACAAGTAAAAAACCGCTGTTACTGCCGTATACACCACCATACTACACACCGCATCTGCCTGCATGACTTTGATCCAGCCGCGGGCACGTTCAGCCCAGGCCTCAGTGCCATCGTTTGGGCCAGTATGCCGGGCATAGCCTTTTTCAAGGCACCAGTAATTGTAATAGATGATTTCTTCGCCGCCAATCCCGGTGATGCCAAAAGCGCCAAAGGCATAGATCACCGCCGAGCTTGGCAATGAAAAGCTCAGCCCCGTACCCAATTGCGCCCATTCCATAGCATAAGGGGTGTATTGTAAAAAGATCAAAGCAGCGATGGCAAAAAGTGTAAACCCGGTTATGAGCAACAAACAAGTTTTTTCCACGACATTGTAATAGCCTCGAAACACCAAAACGGAGGTCAATGGCGCCATGAGTAAAGCCCACATGGCTACCGACAACTGTGGCAGCATCATGTTCAGTACCAAAGCCACGCCCCCAATGATACCACCCATCTGGATGAACTTGATGAGCATGATCAAAAAATACAAGGCAACTGTCCAACGGGCTTTGCCGATGCGTGGACCCGGCAAGTCATCGAGGGTTTGCATGGCGGTTTTCCCGGTGAGGATGGTGTGTTTGGCAAATTGCACTTGTACGGCTACCTTAACCAAACAACTGACCAGAATGACCCAAAAGGCTACAAAACCAGCTTTGGCCCCCAGTGCGGTGGTCGCAATCAATTCGCCGGAGCCGACAATCGCGGCAGAAAGCACGAAGCCGGGGCCCAGGTGTTGCAAGCGGTGCCAAAAGGTCACCGGAGGCGCTAGAACGGCGTCGGCGCGGAGTACATATGGATCTGACATGGTTTAAAAATAATAAAAGCTCCCGCCTTTTCAAAAATGCTTTCTATGTTTGCAAAAAAATAGCTACAAAAAACGTAACTATTTAGCAGCCGCCTGCGGCGGGATTTTTCACCACGAAGACACAAAGACGCGAAGACACAACATTTTAGCGCTTAATGTCTTTGTGCCTTAGTGTCTTCGTGTCTTTGTGGTATAAAATAAAAAACCGCCGCAGGCGGCCGCTAAATAGTTACAAAAAACTCTGATTCATGCAACAATGGTCTACTCCTCCCCCTATGCAGATTGATCCTGCAAAATCCTATACGGCAACCATCAGCACCGACAAAGGCGACATTGTGATCCAATTGTTTCCTGAGTTCGCGCCCAATACGGTCAACAACTTTGTCTTTTTGGCCAAAGAAGGTTATTACAATGGCATTACCTTTCACCGGGTGATCAGCAATTTTATGGTCCAGGGTGGTGATCCTTCCGGTACAGGCCGTGGCGGCCCCGGTTACCGTTTTGCTGATGAATTTGCGGGCAATCCCCTGACTCACGGTACGGGTGCCCTGTCGATGGCCAATGCAGGTCCAGCTACCAATGGCAGCCAGTTTTTCATCACGCACGCCCCTCAGCCTCACTTGAATGGGAAGCACACCGTGTTTGGCCAGGTAAAAACGGGCCAGGATGTGGTGGATGCCATCCGGCAAGGCGATGTGATGGTAACAGTAACGATCACAGAGGAATAAGGGGGAATGACGAATGATGAATGGGGGCATTGCTCTTCAACATTCAAGAGCAATGCCCCCATTCGTCATTCGTCACTCGAATTATTCGTCATTTTTTCCTTCGTAGTAGTCTCTCTTCAATTTCCTCCCGATACGCCGCAGCCAGCGGAATGCAGTGTTTGCCCAAGGTCAATTGATGTTTTTCTATTTTTTGCACTGCGGCTAAGGACACAATGTAGGACTTGTGCACCCGCACAAATCGCTCCGGGGGCAATTGCTGCAACATTTCCTGGACTGTCATGCGGGTGGTGATGCGGCGTTGGCCTTCATGGATGAACAACAAGTTCGTATCCGATTGGATGAACAGTACATCATCCAGATTGACCCGCACCCAATCGTATCCTTCTTTGACAAAAATACTCCCTTCTTCTTCGTTGGTTTTGCGGCCAGTTTGTTCCAGCGCCCGTTGGCAGGCTTGTAAAAATCGGGCAAAATCGAAGGGTTTGAGCAAGTAGTCCAATGCTTTTAATTCAAAACCTTCCAAAGCGTATTCTGCGTGTGCCGTAGTAAAAATGATGGCGTTTTTTTGGAGCTGAATCAGGCGGGCGAAATCGGTGCCAAGCATATCTGGCATCTGAATATCCAGGAAAATCAATTGAATCGGCTCAGCATGCAGATAAGCCAAGGCTTCGGCAGTGCTGTAGAAGACCTTTTTGAGTTGAATAAAAGGCACCTTGGAGGCATAGCGCTCTAGTACTTCTAGTGCAGAAGGTTCGTCGTCGATGGCTATGGCGTTGATGTAAAAACTTGACATGATTTTGGGTTTATTGCAGGGCAGGTGTAGGGCAACTGCAAGGGTTGCCCCTACAGATCGATTTTTAATGCCACTTCAAAAATTTGATCACTTTCCTTTATTTGCAATTGGTGTCGCTGTGGGTACAACAACTGCAGTCTTTCCCGGCTGTTGCGGATGCCTGTGCCTAAGCCACTTTTGGATTCAGGACTAGGGGCGATGCTATTGCGCAGCAGCATTGACAAGTTTTGTCCATTGACAAGTAGTTTCAGGTGAACAAAACAAGCTTCATTCAAACTGATGCCGTATTGAAAGGCATTTTCGATAAAGGGGATCATGAGCAAGGGGGCAATTTTCGCTCCTTCCCCTTGCTTGCTGATGTCAATCTGGATGTCCAGGTTGTTTGTTTTAGGCAAACGTAGACGCTGAAATTGGATGTAGCGCTCTAAAAAAGCCAGTTCATTTTCCAGGCTCGTATACTCCGCTGCCGCCTCTTGAATGCTGAATCGCAAGAGTTGAGAAAGCTCAAAAATCAACTTCGCAGTTGCTTCATCCTCGTGCTTTTGCGCCGAGTTGTAGATAACGTTCATCGTATTGAACAAAAAATGGGGCTTGATTTGAGCTTTCAACACATTCAATTCAGCTATTGTTTTGTCCTTCAACAAGGCCAACTGAGCCCGTTTGGTGCGAAAATAATCGGCGGAATAGGCATAGGCCACTACAAAGGCGGTGAGTAAAATGGTGGACAACACGTTTTCATCCGCAAATTCAGGTTCGTAATCAGTCCGCCATTCCAGCCAGGCAAAACACAGTAGGGCAAACATTCCAATCCAGACCCAATACCAATTTTTAAAGCGAGAATCGGCTACGGCAAAACGCAAAAAGATGAAGCGAAAATTCAGTAGTGCCAATCCCCATACCAACAACAACTCCAGCAAAACCCCTCCGAAGTAGCGCAACAAACGGCCAATTTCCTCCATATCGCCGCCCAGATTCACGATGTACACTTGTAAAAAGCGCCAAACCAAATAAGCAACTACTGCCCCTACCAAAAGCAAAGGCAGTACATTGCTACTGAGTATTAATCTGGTTGTTTGACTTTTTGGACCTTGCGGCATTTTTTCATTTCTTTTGTAGCGGTTTCCGATCCTACACTTTGCATCACCAGGTAACGATCCCAAAAATCGACCTCTTCGTATGCTTTGATGTAATAGACTTTTCCTGCTTCGGTTTGGAGTGAAAATACTCGTTTGCTACCCCGATAAATATACGATTCTACATTCGTTTTTCCAGGAGTCACCTGAATTTCAAGGTAGGCATTGGCTGGCAATGAGGCTACCAATTTATCATTGACCCTAATCTCGTGTGCATTTCCCAAGAATTCCCGCTCCCGATAAAGGATCAGCGTGGCTTTTTCGAGGTTCTCACTACTGGCCAAAGTGAGCAGAACCCCCACAATACATACTAGGCGGCCCATGATCAGTAATTTTTGGATAAGGAAATGAGGTATTGAAAGTACACCATGTCAAGTTGATCCTTAGGTGCGCCCAATAGGTTAAAAGATTGGGATTTCCATTGGTAATCTGTAAAACCTCTGCGGTAGCCAATGCGAAAACAGTTGCCTACTGAAACGGGTTTCTTTTCCCGATTGCTCAAAGAAACGGTTACATCAAAAGCTCCACCTTTGTTTGAAATGATTGGTGTAGTCAAAAATGAGGTGGTGAACAAATCCTGAAACCCTACTTGTCGATTGGGCTCATCTTGAACAAGAATGAAGCTGTACTCGTACAAAGAGGCGCCTGCCCCCACATTTAAGCGGAAATTTCGACTTTTGAATACCGAACGCTCTGCGAACAAAGAGATGGTGACCATTTTGGGGTTAAAAGCATCTCCTAACGACACCGGTAGCGTCACATTCGTACTGAAAGCCCAATCCTGAAATCGCACTCCCGCTTCAAATGGAATACTCCCCGTGAAGCGGGATTCGCTGGCAAAATCTTTGGTTTTTAATACCTGTTGCATGTTACTCAACCATATTGAATTTAAATTGACACTATACAGGAAGGCCGTACTGCGCAGGTAAACACTTTTTTTAAAAACTGGAATGGATTGGCTCATGGTATCCGTTTGGGCAAAAGACGGGGCCAGGACAATAAGCAAAGCCCCAATCAGTAAACAAGTTTGTTTCATGTCCTTATTTTTTGATGATGATTCAAAAGTAAAGGCATTGGAGTCGTATAAAAAATCAGTGTGTTTTGTGGGGTATTCCGCGTGGGGAAGTGGCCGATTGGCGTGTTTAGAGAAAGATAAGATTTGCCCATAGCCTAAATCTTCTTAAATTTGCCAACCTTAGAAACTATCCTCCAACAAAAGAAATCCAATGTCAGAAACACCATTCCGCCTCGAACCCTTTCGCGACGATGAAATAGAAGCTGCTATTGCCGAGCTGTTTAGTTATCCGGCCTTTACCGAAGGTATGAAGCTGTTTTTGCCGGAGGCCTTGTTGCAGCAGGTTATGCACATGAAAGACCAGGTGCACACCGCTGCCGATTTTCAAACCAAAATTGTGGCGCCTTTTCTCAAGGTGATTGAAAAAATCAGCATCAAAGAACTGAGTGCCAGTGGTTTTGAGCACCTGGATCCCAGTGAGCGCTACCTGTTCATTTCTAACCACCGCGACATTGTACTGGATTCGGCTTTTTTGAACATCGTCTTGTTCGAGCACGGATTTGATACCAGTCAGATTGCCATCGGTGACAACCTGATGATGCACCGGATTTCAGAGCTGTTGTTTCGCATCAATAAAAGCTTTGTTGTCCGTAGAACTGGAACGGCCCGGGAGTTGTACAGTTCTTCCCTACAAATGTCTGCGTACATCCACAAACTCATTACGGAGAAGATCGACTCCGTATGGATTGCCCAGCGGGAAGGCCGCGCCAAGGATGGCAACGACCGCACTCAGGTGGGTTTGTTGACCATGTTGAGTTTGAGTGGAAAAAAAGACCTCCAACAGCATTTCCAAAACCTCAACATCATTCCCGTCGCCATCTCCTACGAATATGACCCTTGTGGCTTGCTCAAAACCCAGGAATACCTGAACAAACGGGCCGATCCTGAATTCAAAAAATCTTTCAAACAGGATGTGGATTACATGCTCCTAGGCATAAAAGGGCAAAAAGGCCGGGTGCATTTTCATTTCGGAGAACTGCTCAATGATCAGTTGGAAGCACTGGCGGAGGCTGACAACAGTAAAAAGCAGTTGGAAATGTTGGCAGAAATGATCGATCAGTCAATTCACCAAAATTATCACTTGTGGCCGGTGAATTACATTGCCTACGATTTATTGCACAATTCCAACACCTACAATACGCACTACACCGAGCAGGAACTGGAATGGCACTGTCGCTTTTTTGAGGATCAGGTCAAACAACTCCAACAGGATAGTGACGACGCTGGCTACACCTATTTGTTGACCATGTATGCCAATCCACTGATCAACGCGAATAGTTACCAGCAGTAGGGTCTGAAACGCAATTTTTTTCGCTGATTTTAAGTTTATTAGTTGGTTCCACACACTCAACTAGTAAACTTATACCCGGTGACCGAAAACCAGCCACAACTCCATCAATTGCTCGCCAAATTGGAGCAACTTTTGCAAAAGCAGGATAGTTTTGCAAGGGAAATTGAGGCATTGCGCCAGGAGATTGAAGTACTGAAAAAAGAAAGCAAGGTCAAAACTGCAAATGTTCAAGTTTCGAAGGCCCCAATCTCGCCACCGATCCTTAAAGAATCAAGCCAAGCAATTGCTGAACAGATTCCTGCTTCCACAGCTCAGGCTAACCCTTCCTACGACAATAAGCTAGAATCATTTATTGGTGAAAATTTGATCAGTAAAATTGGGATCATCGTCCTGGTTTTAGGCGTGGCCATTGGGGTCAAGTATGTGATTGACCACAATTTGATTAGCCCCCTCGTTCGAATCTCCCTTGGATATTCCGTTGGGTTTGTGCTCCTGGTGTTGACCCATCGATTGAAATCGCATTACCTGGAATACAGTGTTGCTTTGCTAAGTGGGGCCGTGAGTATCTTGTATTTTACCACTTTTGCAGCCCACCTTTTTTATCATTTTTACTCATTTGGTCTTTGTTTCGGGCTGATGCTGGCCACTACTATTTTTACGGTTTTGGCGGCTATGTATTTCAATCGATCTTTTGTGGCTTTCCTGGGCTTGATTGGCGCTTATGTTTTACCCTATCTATTGTACATCAACCCCAAAGAAATAGACCTCTTGTTTCCATACCTCAGCCTGGTCAACCTAGGAATATTGCTCATTGCCCTTTCTCGCAACTGGAAATTCCTTAATGTAGTTGCCTTTATCTGGACCTGGATCATTTTTTTTGGTTGGTACATAACCCTTTACAAACCTGTTTCTCAATTTATAAGCAGTTGGATTTATCTAAGTGTCTTTTTTGGTATTTTTTACGGCATTTTTTTAGCCTACAAACTGAATAAGTTGGAGCCATTAAAAACTGGTGATGTGGTTTTGATCAGCATCAACGCCCTATTGTTTTGTTTTTTTGGCATTCGGATATCCGTTGTACAATTTGATCACCATGATTTTTCCGGTTTGATTGCAAGCCTCAGCGCCGGGATTCATTTTTTGATGGCTTATCTGGTGTCCCAACAGGGCAAGGCCGATCCCAAAATCGTACGTTTTTTGAGCGTGCTTGGTTGGAGTTTTTTGACCCTGGCGATTCCCTTGCAATTTGACGGGGTTTGGGTAACGGTTTTCTGGGGACTTGAAGCAGGTTTAATGTTTGTTTGGGGGAGGCTCCGCAGCATTCCCCTCATTGAAATTTTATCTTTTTTTGTATTGGGCCTGGCAGGTATCCAGATTGGTGACTCCTGGGTGTCCTACCTGTACAGTTATCCGATAAACCCGGTTCGTTTTTTCAATGCCGATTTTTTGAGCAGCATTTTTTTTGCTGGTGTTTTGGGGGCTATCAATTATGTTCATCAGCGCTTTTTAATCCGCAGCCCCTGGATCCGTCATGAAGAGCAAAACCACTTGTTGCGCTTTTCCCTCGGTACTGCCTTGGTAAAAGTCCTTTATTTTACTTTCTTCTGTGAAATATCTGCTTACTGGATTCATGTTTATGGCCAATTTGCTGAACCTGGCCAGCTTTGGAGCAAACTTTATTTTCAGGAGGATATCGACTCTTTTCGCTGGATTTGGTTGATCAATTACACCCTATTGTTCCTATCGATTTTGGCTGTTCTGAACTGGTTTTGGATCAAAAGCAAGGAATTAGGGGTAGTGAGCCTGGGTTTGCAATTGGCCGCAATAGTGGTAGTTTTTATTTTGGGTTTCTATTTGCTAAATGGGTTTTACGCTACTTATTTGACGCAGCCGGATTATGTTTTGTACAATCGAATCCGATACCTGACCATCCTGTTTTTGCTGCTGATGCTGGGCACCGGGATTCCCTATTTGTGGCGGCAGGAATTGAGCAAAGATGTAAGGGTCACTTATGAGTTGGTGGTATATGCTTGTGTTTTATTCCTGGTCAGCAACGAAATTATGCTCATTGGAAGCAGCCTGGCTTATAAGTTGGGCCTAAGCCTGTGGTGGGGAGTATTTGCCCTGGGCTTGATTGTTTTGGGCATCTGGAAGCGGATTCCACATGCCCGAATCGCTGGAATATTTTTGTTCGGAGCTACGCTGTTTAAGTTGTTCATTTATGATATTGAACACCTGGCGACAATCCCCAAAACGATTATTTTCGTAGCGTTGGGGATGTTATTGCTTTTGGTGTCTTATTTGTACAATCGATATAAAGAGTGGTTAAACCCAGATATAGAACCTACAAACTTATCTCCTGGTCATCAAAAATCTTCCCATTCAGACAACGAATAATTCGCGCTGGGAAATTTTCCAGAATCCGGTAGTCGTGTGTTGCAAAAAGCACAGCGGCGTTGTTTTGTTTGGACAAATTCCGCATCAGCAAGAGGATTTCATCGGAAGTTTCCGGGTCGAGGTTTCCAGTAGGTTCGTCAGCGAGGATAATAGCAGGCGTGTTGAGCAAGGCGCGTGCAATCACCACGCGCTGTTGTTCTCCTCCAGAAAGTTGATGCGGCATTTTGCGCTCCTGGCCGACGAGACCAACCTGTTGCAAAACTGTCTCGATCCGCGCCTGAATTTCGGGCCGTTTGGTCCAACCCGTTGCTTTGAGGGTGAACAGCAGGTTGTCGAACACACTGCGGTCGTTGAGCAGGTTGAAATCCTGAAAGACGATGCCCAATTTGCGGCGCAATAAGGGGATGGTATTCCGATCCAGTTTAGCCAAATCATATCCGGCTACTTCGCCCAGTCCATGCGTAAGGGGCAGTGCGCCGTACAAGGTTTTGAGCAGACTTGATTTTCCACTCCCCGTTTTGCCAATCAGATAGGTGAACTCACCCGCGTTGATGCGCAGATTCACTCCGTTAAGCACTTCCTGGGTGCCTTGTTTGATGTTGACGTCTTGTAGCCTGACAATGATGTTGCTCATAGAGAACAAAGTTAACAGTCTTGTTGATATTTCCAATGTTCCGACCGGTAGAGACGCACGGCCGTACGTCTCTACAATTTAGAATCGTTCAATTTTACAAAAAGCCGACAAAGATCAAGACCTAAACTCAGATTTTGCTGTTTTAAAAATGAAAAAGCAAGGGAAAGCGAATTACCTTTGCCAAATTCTGACACAGGTATGCAACATCTCTGGTACAAGCTGCGTCAAAACAAGCACAACAGTTTTTTTTAACAGGATACATTATGAAGCGGATCTATCTCATCGCTGGCGTTATGGTGGCCATTGCCATCCTGCTGTTTGTTAACTCAGGCAAAGACATGACCACTTATGGTTCATTTGCCGATGCCAACAGCAGCACGAAAAAAATCAAAATTGTAGGGAAATTGGCCAAAGACAAACCCATGGTTTATGATCCTGCCAAAGATCCCAACCATTTCAGCTTTTTCATCAAAGACACCAATGGTGAAGAGCACAAAGTGGTGTTGTTGAAAGCCAAACCACAAGACTTCGAAATGTCGGAGCAAATTGTAGTAACTGGCCGGATGAAAGAAGGCGTTTTTGTCGCCACCGATTTATTGATGAAATGTCCTTCCAAATACAAGGACGAAGAAATTGCCATTAAGAGCAAACAGAACGGGTAAACAAGATGGAAAAAATCCAATACATCGGCGAAACCCTACTGCCCGGGCAGATTGGGCAATTGGGGGTTTTGCTGGCATTTGTAGGCGCTTTGTTGTCGATGGTGGCTTATTGGTTTGCCACCCAAAGGCGAGAAAGTGCAGAATTTGATAGTTGGCGCAGCATAGGGCGTTACGCATTTTTGGCGCACGGTTTGGGCATTTTCGCCTTGATTGGTGCACTGTTGTACGCCATGATCAATCAGTTGTACGAATACCAGTACGTTCAGGCACACGTTTCGGAAGAACTGCCCATGAAGTTCATTTTTTCCGCTTTGTGGGAAGGTCAAGAAGGTAGTTTTTTGCTCTGGATGTTTTGGCATGTCCTCCTGGGTTTTGTGCTACTCTTTAACGGCAAAACCTGGGAAACACCTACACTAACCGTTATCGCAGCCATTCAGGCCGTTTTAGCAACCATGCTCCTGGGGATTTATGTAGGTTTTGGCGATGAACCCGCCAAATTTGGGAGCAACCCCATGTTGCTCTTGCGCCAAACGATCGATGCGCCCATTTTTGCACAAGCTGACTATTTGAAACTGATCAAAGGCAATGGTCTGAATCCGGCGCTGCAAAATTACTGGATGACCATTCACCCACCGACCTTGTTCCTGGGTTTTGCGTCAACCGCTATTCCATTCGCTTTTGCCATTGCGGGCTTGTGGACAAAGCGCCATGTAGAGTGGTTAAAACCAGCCCTGCCTTGGGCGCTGTTTTGTGGCTCCATCCTCGGCATAGGTATTCTGATGGGTTCCGCCTGGGCCTACGAAGCGCTCAACTTTGGCGGCTATTGGGCCTGGGACCCAGTGGAAAACACCTCCTTGGTACCCTGGTTGTTGATTGTTGCCGGAGTGCATACCAACCTAATTTCGAAGGCTACCGGGCATTCCGTCCGCAGTTCCTATATCTTTTACTTGCTTGGCTTTTTGCTTGTGGTCTACTCTACCTTCCTCACGCGCAGTGGAGTTTTGGGTGAAACATCGGTACACGCCTTTACGGAAATGGGGCTGGAAAATCAATTGATCCTGTTCATTTCTGCCTTCACACTGACAGGCCTAGGCTTGATGATCTGGCGCTGGCGGGAAATTCCTCATCCCAAATCGGAAGAGCATACCACCTCCAAAGAATTCTGGATGTTCATCGGCACTTTGATTTTGTTGTTTTCGGCGGTGCTCATTACGGGCTCTACTTCTTTGCCGGTTTACAACAAGATCATGCAGGTATTTAACCCAGCATTTCAAGGTAAGGTCATCACCGAACCCGTAGCACACTTCAACAAGTACCAGCTCTGGATTGCCGTATTCATTGGTTATTTTTCTGGTTTTGCCCAGTTTTTGCGCTTCCGGGAAAACAACTGGAGCAAAAATGCAATGCGTTTTGCGATCCATTTAGGGGCTGGGCTGGGCATTGCCGCTGTTTTGACTTATTTAAGCAGCCTTTTGATCAATTTGCATACCTGGCAATACACCTTGCTTACCTTTAGTGCCTATTTCACCATTGTGAGTAACCTCGACTACTTGATCACTCACTTGCGTGGTAAGCTTAAAATTGCCGGGTCGGCCTTTTCACACATTGGTTTCGGACTGATGATTGTGGGCATTATGGCTTCGGGGGTAAACCGCAAAATCATTTCTTCCAACGCCTTTTTGATGGATGGTTTGATCGCGGGTGGGGATGAGGAATTGAGCAAAAAGAACATCACCTTGTTCCGCAACGTGCCTACCATGATGCAGGACTACCTGGTGACCTTTAAAAAGGATACGCTGGAGCACTTTACCCGGACTTATACGGTAAACTACCAACGTAAGAATAAAAAAGGGAAAGTAGTAGAGGATTTTAACCTTTACCCAACCATCCTTTACGATAAATCCTTTACCAAAATTGCCACCTCCAATCCAGATACCCGGCATTATGTGCTTAAGGACGTGTTTACGCACATCAGCGCCTTGCCAGAGGTAGAGCAAAACTTTGAGCTCAAAAAACAACGGGAAGAGGAACTTAAGTATAAAACCTTGAACCTGGAACAAGGCCGTACTCAAATCCTGCATGATACCCTGGATGTGGAAAATCAGGATACGGTGTTCCGTCGCACTTTCCAGATTAGCCTGGAATCAATCAGCCGCAATCCGGTGCACCATGAATACAAACCCGAACCTGGTGATTTGGCCTTCAGCACCAAACTCAAAATTCGCCGAAGTGATGACGACAGTGTGTACTACGCCAATCCGGTTATTTTGCTGCGGGGCCAATTGATTTACACTTATCCCGATCAGGTGGATGACCTGAGTGCCAAGTTCAAAATCAGTCAGGATGCTATTGAAAAGGTATTTGCGCTGGAGAATCAGCTCAAGTACGAAAACCTCAATTTGCGCCAGGGTGACGTAGGTCAATGGCAAGACCTCAAAATCAGGTTTACCGGCTTCAATAAGGCCCCCGAGCATCCAGATTACAGCCGCAAGGAAGGTGATCTGGCCGTGGGCGCCAAGCTGGACATTACAGGGCCAGATGGTAAAACCTACCATGCCGAACCGATCTTCCTAATCCGGGAGCAGCAGCCTTTGAACGTTAAGGTGGAAGTACCCGAATTAGGCTTAAATGTGCGTTTCCCTTTGCTGGATCCGGGCAAAGAAACGATTCAATTGATGTTGGCTAAAAGTACGGCACCGAGCAGCATTCCGGTTGAGGTTGCTACTGATGCCTTGCCCTCGAATTACATCGTTTTGGAAGCAATGGAGTTTCCGGGGATCAATGTGTTCTGGTTTGGTTCGCTACTGATGATGTTTGGCTTGGGCTTCAGCATCTGGAACCGGATGAGCACCCGACGCAGCGGAGAATCCCTAGCCTAACTCGACTTAGGTTTTTCTTCGGTGCCTTAGGTTTCTTAGGCGGTGAAATATTGACCTGATAATCAGGTATTTACTTTTTCACCACCTAAGAAACCTAAGGCACTAAAGAAAAACCATAGATTTATACTAAACACCAACTTGTGATTCAAACCATCAGCATCGTAGGCGCTGGAAAAGTCGCCACCCACCTCAGTAAAAGGCTCCAGGCATGTGGCCTGACCATCCGCCAAATTTACAGCCGACAATTAAAAGATGCTCAGGAGCTGGCAGCAGCTGTCAAGGCCGAGGGCGTCAATCAATGGAAAGATTTACAATTTTCAGGGCTGGATTTACTTATTATCGCGGTCAAAGACCAGGCTATTCCTGAAGTCGCACAGCACTTAAGTACACTACCCTCCCACTCTATCCTCGTCGTACATACTTCTGGCAGTAGCCCTTTGAGCTGGTTAAACGCTCTTCCACGTCACGGTATATTTTATCCCTTACAAAGCTTTTCGCCTGGTCGGGAACCTAATTTTGAGCAAATTCCCATTTGTGTGGAGGCGCCTAATCCTGTCGATCAAAACCTTTTGGTCGAACTTGGTCAACGCATCAGTCAAAAAGTACAAATTACTAGTGAAGCGGATCGGCGCAGCCTGCACCTCGCTGCGGTTTTTGTCAATAACTTCGCCAATCATTTGTACCAGATTGCGGCGAAAATTTTGGCCGAGCGCCACTTGCCTTTTGACTTGTTGTTGCCACTGATTCAGGAAACAGCAGCCAAAATCCAGGGCCACGATCCAGCCGAAATGCAAACTGGACCAGCCTTACGCGGTGATCGGGCAACAATTGAGCGACACCTCGATATGTTGGAAGAACACCCGGAATGGCGGGAGTTATATGGGGTATTCACAGCATTGATTAGGGCATAAAATGTATAAGAATTTGTAGTTTTGACCTTGCTATTTTTAATCAATTCCCTATTGCCATGTCAACAGAGAAACAGCAAGGTGTAACTGGTTTGAGCGCAACCCTACTCCAATGGATGGGAACTGCTCTGGTCACCATAGTTTGGATCAGTAGTGGTTTATTTGGTTTGTACATCCTGGCCTTTTATGCCGCGGCCGCCTACCAGGGTGAAATGAATCGCTGGAACAAAGTTTTGCCTGAGTTGTATGGACCTAGCAGCGGTACAGCTAATGCGGGTATTGGATTGCACTTTGCAGCAGGGGGAATTATCCTCATTTTGGGCAGCATTCAGTTGATCGACGCCATACGCAATCGTTATCCATCTTTTCATCGCTGGGTTGGGCGGGTGTATGTTCTTGCATCTGTCTTTGCTGGGCTTGGCGGATTGAGTTTTATCTTGATCAAAGGCACCATTGGTGGCATGGTGATGGATATAGGTTTTGGGTTATACGGTGCGTTGATGTTGATTTGTGCCACCGAAACTTTTCGGCATGCCCGAGCGCGACGCATTGAACTGCATCGAGCCTGGGCCTTGCGCCTTTATGCCTTAGCTATTGGTTCTTGGTTGTATAGGATGGATTATGGCTTTTGGATTTTATTGACTGATGGCTGGGGGCACGAAGATTACTTTACCGGGCCATTTGATAAGGTTATGGCCTTTTTCTTTTACTTGCCTAACTTGTTGGTAGCCGAAATTTTCATTCAAAAACTCAAATCAAAAACATCACTGGCTTTTAATCTTGTCGGAACGCTTTTATTGCTGGCAGTCAACGGTTTTCTGGTGCTTGGGACTTACTTTTTTACGAAACATTATTGGGGTCCGGCGATTTTGACCTGGATCACAGGCTGAGTGTAGAGACGCACGGCTGTGCGTCTCTGAATCGAATTTTATGTCAAAAAGAGACGCACAGCCGTGCATTCCTATGGTCAAATGATCATTTCAACTCCAATACCGTTGCGGTCTTCCCTTTCAACTCTAAACTTTTCCCCAAGCTCAACATCTCCCCACTCAGCACATCCACTGCGCTTGTTTTCCCTTTGATCACTTCGGCAAAGTGACCTAAATCAAGTGACTTGCTATTTGCATTTTTATTCATCAACACCAAAACCGTTTCATCAGCAGTGTACCGTGCAAACACATACACCCCATCTTGTGGCCCAAAATGCAGCGTTTTACCATTGTGAATCACCGTTTTTTGCTTGCGCCAGTTCAACATTTTTTTCATAAAAGACTGGATGCGCAGCTGATCAGCACTCAAACCTTGCCCAGTAAAAGCATTCACTGCATCGCCCGCCCAACCGCCGGGAAAATCGGTCCGAATCAGGCCATGGTCACCAGGTTTGGCACTGTTGTCGATCAATACTTCGGTTCCGTAATAAATCTGGGGAATGCCCCGGACGGTCAACAAATAAGTCAAAGCCATTTGGGTGAGATCGACATCCTTTTTCAATTGGGTAAAAATGCGATCCATATCGTGGTTGTCCCCAAAAACCATCAGGGCCTGGGGGTTGGCGTACACAAAATCGTTAGCCAGTGCCTCGTACAATTTATCGAAACCGCCCCTGCCAGGCTCGGTCAAAGCTTGCACCAAGGCTGCTTGCAAAGGAAAATCCATGGGGCTTTCCAAACAACTGGTATAACCATCGTGGTTCTTTTTGCCTTGTTGCCAATAAGCAGCAATGAGCGGATTAGTGCTCCACTCCTCCCCTACGATGCTAAAATTGGGGTATTCATTCATGATGGCGCAACTCCAGTTTTTCAAAAAGTTCTTTTCTGAATATGGATAGGTATCCTGGCGAATGCCCCCCAAACCCAAGGTTTCGATCCACCAGATGCTATTTTGGATCAGGTATTTGGCCAAAAACGGATTTTGGTGGTTCATATCGGGCATATCGGGCACAAACCAGCCTTGTGTCATTAGTTTTTTATCCACTTGAGCCGCGTAAAGATCTTCATTGATGGTACGGCGGTGGTTGGTAACCTGCATGGAATCAGGGTAATTGACCCAGTTTTTAAAGGGTAAATCCTCCATCCACCAGTATTTTACCCCAGAGTGATTGACCACATCGTCTTTGATGAGTTTGATGCCCTTTTCACGGGCTTTATTCGCCAATTCTTTATAGTCTTCAAGGCTCCCGAAACGGGGATCAACTTTGTAATAATCGGTGATTGCATACCCGTGGTAGGACCATCTGGGCATATCATTTTCGAGTAGTGGTGTAGGCCAAATGGCCGTAAAACCCATAGCAGCCAGGTAATCCAGGCTATTGATGATGCCCCGGATGTCGCCCCCGTGGCGGGCGTAATCTTCCTTGCGGTTGATGGTTTTTTCCCGCAAGGTATCACTTTTGTCATTGCTTGGGTCGGCATTGACAAAGCGGTCAGGTGTAACCAAATAAATGACATCTTTTGAACTGAAGCCCATTTGATTTTGAGCGGCCTTGTTGCGTGGCAAGAGGGGGTACTGGTAAGTGATCGTTGGCGAGCCAGCTTTTCTGAAATTGATGCTGAATTTTCCCGGTTTGGTGCCCGGAGCAATCAATAAACTGATGAAGAGATAGTTGGGGCTATCTCCACGATTAATGGTTTTGATGCTTACCCCAGGATAGCTGATGCTGGGACTTGTGCTGCCGATATTGGGGCCGTGTACTAGCAACTGTAGTTCCGGGTTTTTCATGCCCACCCACCAGTTGGAAGGTTCAATGCGTTCAATTTGAGCGAATAAACCCATTGCCCAGAGGCTCAACAGCCCGCTGATCATCCATTTCGATTTCAACATTGCTAATCTGTTTAGGTCTCAATGCCTCAGCACTGAGTAAGTTTCAAGCGGCAAAATAGAATAAAAAAAAATAGCCACAAAGACACAAAGGCACGAAGGAGCATTGCCCTTCGTGCCTTTGTGTCGTTTTAGCCCTGAAAGGGCGATATATCTCCTCAAAGGGCATAGCCCTTTATTTCTCGCTCAAACTCATCCGAATCTTTTTCTCCAGATCACTCACTGTCTCTTTGAAAAACGGATCCGTTTCCATCAAATCCTGTACGGTACGGCAAGAATAAATCACTGTACTGTGGTCCCGGCCTCCAAACACTTCACCCAGTGCTTTCAACGAACGATCGGTCATGTTTTTAGCCAGGTACATACTCAATTGACGCGCAATCACAATGGAGCGTTTGCGGGTTTTGCCATTGAGGGTTTCGACGGGTACCTTGAAATATTCCGCTACGAGTTTTTGAATGAACTCGACGGTGATTTCTTTATTGATTTCGGTTACAAAATTTCGCACCACCTCTTTGGCCAAATCGATGTCGATTTCACGGCGGTTCAAAGAGGATTGGGCAATCAGACTGATCAGCACCCCTTCCAGTTCGCGGATGTTGTTTTTGATGTTGTAGCAGATAAACTCAGTGACATCCTGGGCGATTTCAACCCCTTCCATCATCATCTTGTGCTCCAGGATGGCGATGCGGGTTTCAAGATCGGGGGCTTGCAAATCGGCAGAAAGGCCCCATTTGAAACGTGAGATCAAACGCTCCTCCATGTCCTGCAAGTCCTTGGGGGGACGGTCAGAAGTAAGGATGATTTGTTTGCCGTTTTGATGTAGCTGGTTAAAAATATGGAAGAATATATCCTGCGTTTTTTTCTTGCCTTCCAAAAATTGGATGTCATCTACAATCAGCACATCGATGTGTTGGTAAAAAGTGACCACATCATTGATGGCGTTGTTCTTGATTCCCGCGATGATTTGGTTGGTAAATTTTTCGGAGGAAACGTAGAGTACCGTTTTCGCCGGAAATTTTTCCAAAATCTCATTGCCAATCGCTTGTGCCAGGTGCGTTTTGCCCAAACCCACATTGCCAAAAATGACTAAGGGGTTAAAAGAAGTTTGCCCGGGTTTACGGGAAATAGCATAACCGGCGGAACGAGCCAATCGATTGCAATCTCCCTCGATGTAATTGTCGAAGCGATAGTTTGGGTTTAACTGAGGATCCACCTTCATCTTTTTAATCCCCGGAATCACAAAGGGATTTTTGATGGAGTCGGTATCCACATTATTGTAGTAGGGCAATTGGTCGGAAAGAGACACATTACCAGGGTTGCTGGAATTCGGTTTTTCAAAACCATTCCCATTTCCAGCATAAACTTTACGTTTTTCTTCTTCGCGGGGGTCGTTTACCAAAATTTGGTATTCCAGGCGTGCTTTGTCGCCCAACTGACTACGGATACTTGTTTTGAGCAGCGATACGTAATGTTCCTCCAACCATTCATAGAAGTACTTGTTGGGTACCTGAATGGTCAGCGCGTTTCCATCTAGCCGCACAGGCTTGATGGGCTCGAACCAAGTTCTGAATGCCTGCATGTTAACATTGTTGCGAATGTTTTGCAGACAGCTCTCCCACACTGTAGCATGATCTTTAACCATTCTCCAGAATCTTTCGCCAAAGGGCGTTAAACAATAAATAGTCTCAATTTGTAAAAGAGAGCGTATCAGTAAGTTAATAAAAAAGGTGAGTTTGTTCAAGAGCTTTAGTCTCGCAATTTGTACAAACCGTTCCTTCCATCAGAGGGATACAAAGATGGAAAAAAGAATCCGTTTAGGGAAATCCGTTCGTCGACTTTTTTCTGATCAAATGAGCAAAAAAACTGGAACTGCCTGTAAACCTATGGGCTCTGGGCCGAAATATTTTTTTTGGGTTTATATCCAGTCTTGTAATTTCAACCCGCTGAATATTTGTTCTAAATTTTTTGTTGTCATACAAGGGTTTTTATGCAATTTCTTGCTTTAATTTCCTTGCTCTCGTTGTAGATAATAAGCCGCATTTTCGGCCACTACAATGTCCAACGGAAGGTGTTGTACCCTGGGTAATTGTTTTTTAAAAATAAAATAATCCGTCAGGTTTTTAATTGCTAAATAACCCTGGTAGTTGGCATTCTGGTTGATTAAAAAATCAATTTTTCCCATTTGTAAAAAGTGCAGGTTGTTGGGTAAAAGATCATAGCCCAGGATAGGCAAATGAACTTGAGAAAGGTCTTGAATCGCCTCTACCAGTTTATAAGCCCGAGAGTTAGAGACAAACACAGTTTTTATGTCAGCGTATTGTTGGAGCAATCCATTCAGTAAGGCCTCCAAACGTTCAGGGTTGTCAAAATCCTCTATATCCTGCCGCAGCACAGCAAATGAATCCTGATCCTTTTGTGCCAAAAAATGCCGCAAACCTTGTTCTTTGTCCATGAGGTGTTTGGCATTCGTGGTTTCCTTATCCAGATTGAGCAACAAAACCCTGCCTGATCCATTCATGACTGTGCTAAGGAGTTTGCCTGCTAATACGCCACTTTGATAAGAATCCTGACCAATGTAAGACATCACTTGAGGGTGTTCTACATCCGTATTGACCAGGATGGTGGGCACTTCCACCTCGGCGCAATGGTCGAGTAGTTCCAATGACTCTTTGAGAAAAATAGGTGGGAAAACCAGCGCAGCTGGCTTTTGATCAATCAAGTCAAGTGCACTCCTTTTAAAATCCTGTGGACTGAACAAATCGAACATTTGTTCAAGCAAACCTATGCCATAATGCCTAACAGATTGCTGAGCCCGACGCATTCCCAGCAAGGGCAAATCCCAGTATGGATCACTATGCAATTGCGGCATCAATACCCCAATCTTGATCACCCGATTGAAGGCTAAAGTACTGGCAATGAGGTTGGGTTCAAAATCCAACGCTTCCATTACCTCCAAGACTTTTGCTTTTACTTCGGGTGAAACCCTACCCCGGTCGTGAATAACCCGATCCACCGTTCCCACCGAAACTCCAGCTTGCTCCGCAATGTCTTTGATGGTGATTCGTTTATTCATTGCTTTAAAAAAAATTGAATGCAAAATTAAATTTTAGGGTGTGCGCACACACAAAGGTAGAAAAAAGTATGTGTCCGCAAACGCTAAAATTTTTTCTTGCGTGTGCGCACACACAATTTAAAAAAATATCTACCTTTGTCCCAAGTGAGGTAATTAAGATGAAAGCTCTTATTTTCGCTGCGCGTGTTGCATCAAAATTTGGTCGCACGATGAAGAAACTCATCAAATAAGCTATCGACAAGTGAAAAATAAGGCAGTCATTGGAATTGACATCGGCGGAACAGGTACCAAACTGGCCATCGTCGATGTAAATGGACAAATCCTCGAGCGCAGTAGTTATGATACCCAATCACGAAAAGGGTCAGAAGCCTTTATAGAAGGGCTAACCGAGGCGGTGACAGAACTGCGCGATCGGGTTGCTGCTTCAAGTGAAATAATCGGTATTGGAATTGGCACTCCGGCCTGTAATGAAATGGAAGGAACCATTACCGGAGCAGCCAATATGCCATTCCCAGATACAGAAACGGTTCCTGTCCGCCAATTGGTGGAGGAACGTTGCGGATTACCTACTCGATTGGCCAATGATGCCAATGTGGCAGCCCTGGGCGAAGGCCAATTCGGAGGCGCCAGGGGAATGAAAAACTATGCCTTGATTACCTTAGGTACAGGAGTCGGCTCCGGAGTAATTGTTGATGGAAAAATCGTCATTGGCCACCATGGATTAGCCAGCGAATTTGGACACACCTTTGTTGTACGTGATGGGCGCAGTTGTGGTTGTGGCCAAAAGGGTTGTATAGAAACTTATGCTTCCGCTACGGGCATCAAAAGAACTGTTTTTGAATTGATGAGCATCTATACCCAGGACAGTCCATTGCGCAATTTTAGCTATCACCAACTGAGCGCCCGGGACATTACTCAAGCTGCCCAGAGGGGAGATTTTTTAGCCCAAGAAGCTTTTCGTTTAACTGGAGAAATTCTGGGTTACAAAATTGCCGACCTGATGGTCCTATTTGACCCTAAGGCCGTTTTTTTAGCGGGTGGCTTGGCTCTGGCTGGATCATTGATCTTGGATCCTGCACGTGAAAGTTTGGAAAAGCATACAATGCCCATGTTCAAAGGTAAATGTGAAATAAGATTGTCTGAATTGGGAAGTGAAGATGCTGCGTTGTTAGGCGCTGCTTCCCTTATATACAAGAGTTGAGAGGTTGAGAAGTTGAGAAGTTAAGATCGGTCGCTGAGCGAAGTCGAAGCGCTGTTCTCAACTTCTCAACCCCTCAACTTCTCAACTGAACCTTAAAATTCGTTCCACATGGACTTTCTAAAATACCAGCTTAAGTCGGTAGAAAAAATTTCGACTAAAGTTTGGGCAGATGCCCGCGAAGGCTCAAAGCACGTAGCCCAATCCATCGCTTTAGCCATTCGTCAACGGCAACAAGAAGGCGAACACATCGTATTGGGCCTGGCCACAGGGTCTTCTCCGATTCAGGTGTACCAGGAATTGGTGCGTATGCACAAAGAAGAAGGTTTGAGTTTTAAAAACGTGATCACCTTCAACCTGGATGAGTATTTCCCCATGAAACCCGATGCACAGCAGAGTTATGTGCGTTTTATGAGGGAATACCTCTTTGACCATGTGGACATCAAAAAGGAAAACATCAACATTCCCGATGGCACCATTCCCATGGAGCAAGCGGATGAATATTGCCGCCAGTACGATAAAAAAATCGAACTCCTCGGAGGCATCGATATCCAGTTGTTGGGGATTGGCCGGACCGGGCACATTGGTTTCAATGAACCAGGTTCCTGGGATACCTCCGATACCCGTCTGGTGCGCCTGGATGCGCTCACCCGCAGGGACGCACTTAAAGATTTCCCCAGCGAAGAGGACGTGCCTTATCGCGCATTAACGATGGGGATTCGCTCCATCATGAGGGCTAAGGCAATTCACCTGCTGGCTTGGGGGCAACACAAGGCTGAAGTCGTAAAAAGGGCGGTTGAAGGAGAGATTACCCCCTCCATTCCTGCTTCCTTTTTGCAAAAACACCCTGGTACCCGTTTCCATTTGGATACTGGTGCCGCCGAAGCCCTCACCAAATATGAATCACCCTGGTTGGTAGGTATGTGCAACTGGGATGACGATTTGATTTGTAAAGCGGTCGTTTGGCTTTCTCAAAAAGTAGGTAAACCCATCCTCAAACTCACCAGCGAAGATTACAATGAGCATGGCTTGAGTGACTTGACTTTGGAATATGCCGCGGCTTACGAAATCAACATCAAAATTTTCAACCGCTTACAACATACTATCACTGGTTGGCCCGGCGGCAAACCCAATGCAGACGATTCAACCCGTCCTGAACGGGCCAAACCTGCCAAAAAACGGGTCATCATCTTCAGTCCCCACCCGGATGATGACGTGATTTCAATGGGCGGAACGTTCCTTCGTTTGGTAGAACAAGGCCACGATGTCCACGTTGCGTACCAAACTTCAGGCAACATTGCCGTTCACGACTACGATGCCTTGCGTTTTGTAGAATTTCTGCAAGAATACAATGAAACGGGTGCCAACAATGGCGCAAAAGACGAGCTGGACAAAAAGTATAAAAAAGTACTCAAGTTTTTGCACGACAAAAAATCGGATGAAGTGGACATTGCCGAGGTCCGTAGTGTGAAAGGTTTGATCCGTCGGGGTGAAGCCCGGGCGGGAGCTCGCTTCTGCGGTCTGGACGACAAACACATCCATTTCCTGGATATGCCTTTTTATGAAACGGGCCGCACGCGCAAAAATCCGGTAGGTGAAGACGATGTCAAAATCATCGCGGATTTGATGGAAAGCATCAAGCCTCATCAGGTTTACGCGGCTGGAGACTTGGCTGATCCACACGGCACTCACCGTGTTTGTCTGGACGCCATCTTTATGGCTTTTGAAAAACTGAAAGAGGAATCCTGGATGAAGGATTGTTGGTTGTGGCTCTATCGGGGCGCCTGGCATGAATGGTCAACCCACGAGATTGAAATGGCAGTGCCGATTAGTCCGGAGCAGTTGCTGAAGAAACGTCGGGCCATCTTTATGCACCAGTCCCAAAAGGACCGCCCACCTTTCCCTGGCAACGACGAACGGGAATTCTGGCAACGCGCAGAAGACCGCAACCGCGAAACTGCACACATATATCGCCAGCTAGGCTTGGCGGAATACGAAGCGATTGAGGCATTCCGGCGTTGGAAGTTTTAATCGAAGAACTTGCTTATAATTCTAAGGTGTTCCTTAAGTGTCTTAGGTTTCTTAGGTGGTGAAGAATTTTTTTTACCACCTAAGAAACCTAAGGCACTTAAGAGGCACCTTAGTCAAATCAGATTGCATGAAACACCTTCTTGTTTACTTATCCCTATTTTTGAGCGTATTCACCAACGCCCAATCCCCTACCCTTCCCATTATTCCCATCCCACAAAAAATCACCCCCAAGGCCGGCCAATTTGAATTAAATGCCCAAACCACCCTGCGCTTTGACCTCAACAACGAGCAAATCGCACTGGCCAGCAACTACTTCAATCAATGGTTGAGCAAATATGCAGGTTATAGCTTGTCAACTGGTAAGCTGGACAAAAACAATATTGTACTGGAACTGACTCCAGGGGTAAGTAAGGCCGAAGGTTATCGCCTGCAAATCAGCGGGGATCAAATCAAAATTCAAGCCTGGCAACCTGCGGGCTTGTTTTACGGCATTCAAACCCTGATCCAGCTTTTTCCCGTTCAAGCTACCGCAAGTACCAAGCTTGCCGCAGTAGATATTGAAGACCACCCAGCCTTTGCCTATCGGGGAGCGATGCTGGACGTTGGGCGTTATTTTTTCCCAGTTGACCAAGTCAAGGCCTTCATCGATATGTTGGCGCGGTACAAAATCAACCGCTTCCATTGGCACTTGACGGAAGACCAGGGCTGGCGCATTGAAATCAAAAAATACCCCAAACTGCAGGAAGTAGCCGCCTGGCGTAAGGAGACAGCCGCTGGACATCTCAGCAGTGCCACCCGTCAATTTGACGGCCAAAAACACGGCGGATATTACACCCAGGAAGAAGTGAAAGACATTGTGGAGTACGCCCGCAAACGTTTCATTACCGTGATTCCTGAGATTGAAATGCCTGGCCATGCCCAAGCGGCAATTGCCGCTTACCCCGAATTGGGTTGCCTCGATACCAAACTGGAAGTGGGTACGGTATGGGGTGTTTCAAAAAATGTATTTTGTCCCAATGAAGCTACCTTTGCCTTTCTGGAAAATGTACTCACCGAGGTCATGGCTCTTTTTCCCAGTCCCTATATCCACATTGGTGGCGATGAATGCCCCAAGGATCAGTGGAAAACCAATGCCACTGCGCAGGCCATCATCAAACGGGAAAAACTAAAGGATGAGCACGAGTTGCAAAGCTACTTCATTCGGAGGATGGAAAAGTTTTTGAACCAACACGGCCGGCAAATCATCGGCTGGGATGAAATATTGGAGGGAGGCCTGGCACCGAATGCTACAGTGATGTCCTGGCGGGGCACCGAAGGTGGCATTGAAGCAGCCAAACAAGGGCACGATGTCATCATGACGCCTACCTCCTACTGTTATCTCGATTACTACCAATCTTTACACGCCGATGAGCCATTGGCCATCGGCGGCTTTTTGCCCCTGGAAAAAGTATACAGCTACAATCCCATTCCGGCTGAATTGAATGCGGAGCAAGCCAAATACATCCTGGGTGCACAAGCCAATCTTTGGACCGAATACATCAGCACCGAATCCAAGTTACAGTACATGTTTTCGCCCCGCGCCCAAGCCTTGGCGGAAACAACCTGGTCGGGCGAAAGTCGCAAAAACTTCCCCGATTTTGTGCAACGCCTGGCGGTACACATGCAGCGTTGGAAAAAAGAAGGCTACAATTTTGGCAATCACTTGTATGATGTAAAGGCCATGGCGAAAGTGGAAGGAAATGGAGTCAAATTTGAGGCCTCCAATCCCGCCAAACAAGGCAGTATTCGCTACAGCAACAATGGCAGCAACCCTACCGCGAGCAGCCCGGTAGTAGACGCCACTCAGGCCATCACCCAAAGTGGGAAATATGTGTTTCAAACTTTCCAGGATGGACAAGCTGTTGGACGTTCAGCCAGCTTGGAGTTGAGTTTCCACAAAGCTGCGGGCAAAAAAATTACTTTGAACTCCGAACCTGCCAAACAATACAGCGCAGGCGGGCCAGGCTCCATCATCAACGGAGTGATTGGTAGCGATCAGCGATTCAACGACGCAGAATGGTTGGGATTTTCTGGCAAAGACTTCAGTGCGGTAATCGACCTCGGCAAAGCGAGCAGCCTCAAACAATTGAAGCTTCGTTTTTTCAACAATCCAGGCCAATGGGTGTATGCGCCCAAGGACGTAAAGGTAAGTTGGAGCAACGATGGGGAAAATTTTGGCAAAAGCCAAAGCAGCGTGGTTAGCGTAGGCACAGACAAAATTGTTCCGCTAAATTTGGCGCTGAAAAACGCCAAGGGCCGTTACCTGAAACTGGAAGTCAGCAACTACGGGGAGATTCCAGCAGGAGCGCCCGGAGCAGGCAGTAAAGCCTGGTTGTTTGTGGATGAAATTGTTATAGAATAATTGCAGATTTGGGGATTCCGGATTTCGGCCAGAGCACACCTTAGCAACCGAGATCTGAAATCCCAAATCCGAAATGATACATCAATGTACGGCATAACCAAAAAAACCTTAACCGACGTTTACCAGGAACTGGAAAACATCGAAGTCAGCGACAATGCTTTTGAACCCATCGCTGAATTACTGGACGAGGCGATTGCGCTCAGCAGCAAAATCTGTCCCCGCAATAGCTACACCCTGACTGCCCTTGAAAAAACCTGGAAGCAAAAGTTACAGGCGGCGGGTGCCATCGAGAAACACTTGCCTTCACACCTCACTGAGTTGGATGAAGTGCGGAAGGGCGTGATGATGGAGGTGTATTCGAATTTATATTTTGGGATTTAGGCCAGAATACGCTGCGATTCCAGCCCGCTTCTACCGCTATTTCCGTTGCAGCGCAAGTATCTCCTTACTGATTACATGTTCCATGGTTTCCCAGTTTGGTTTCAGGAGTTGCAATTGTAATCCACTGGGAACAACTTTAAAATGGTAAATTTCGCCATCGACCCAATTGCCCCCGTCCAATGTTTTAAAAAAAATAATGGCATCGTACTCGATCCCTTCTCCGAAGTCGGTGATCAATTCGTAGTATTTGAAGTCTTTAAAGTTGTGGACTTTGCCATCATTATCGAACTGGATTTCGGCAGGTTTCGTGGTGGTTTTGTACTTTCCCGCAATCAATATTTTCCTCAATTCGGTTTGTAAGTCCGTATCCACTTTCCGGTATTCATCGAAGGTTTTTGTCTGCGGGAAATACATTTTTAAATGATTGTTTCCATCATAGTCCAGTTCAAACGGGTCCGAAAAAGCAGGGAAATCCGAAAGTCGAGTCAGGTCATTTACAAATTTGCTCTTAACACTGTCGTATTTGATGGGGCTGCTGTAGCCAATTTCGTGGGGGGTAAACCCTTCCAAAAATGCCGAGTCGGTCTGCAAATTCTTTGCATCAAGTGTAAATCCTTGGACTTTGGTGCGGTAGTCTCTGCTGCTGTAAATGGATTTGCTTGTTTCGATGTCCTTCAGATAAGACTCGGAAATCCAAAGCCCTTGCAACTGGGCTATGTTTTCGTTCGCAATTGCCTTTTTGCTTTCCTCTTGAGGGTTTTTAGAGGTAGTGCTTTTGCTGTCGCAGGAGAATAAGGCTAGGGTAAGTAGAAGACTGAAGATGGTCTTGGTCATGGTTTGTTAGGTATTAGGTGCGTAAGTTACGGTATACAACAATTTCAGTGGATTGTACCGAAACCGCAGGGAAGATAGGGAGATCAAGGTATTCCAACAATGAAGCCTGGCATAATTTTTTGCTTCGCGCAGAACCTTCGGTGGAGTGCTTTTTTTAATCCCAATTAGGTAAAAATCCTAGAGGGCGTTTAAGATATTTTTTATATGGTTCGAATTTGTATTTTGGGATTTGAGGGTAGATAAATCCGGTCCAATCTTCTGGTCAATTAATCCGTACCCACCACGTCCCATCTGCGTATTGATACGCAACTATACCATCTGCCACTGTTGAATAAACACTTACAAGCGTAGTTGCCAAATCATGATCATCTCGATCTTTACAGTAGTCTATTTTATAACAGTTTTTAAAAAGAGTCCCATTAACTGATAAGGTATCGTGATGCATCGGTTTTAAGTCGCTTAGGTCACATCCCAGGAAAATCCTAAAATTGAAATTCAATACGGTCGATTCTGTGTCGGGATATCTCACAATCCTAACTAAATCAGCGTCTTCAGTTATTTCTTTCTTCTCCAAGTTATTAGCACCCATTTCGATCTGTGAAAGTGACCAATGGTCAGTGGGGAATTGCCTATACCTCACAGAAATATGCTTTGAATTACGGGCATTGATAAAGTAACCTTTTCGATTGTTGATCGCAGAATCAATTTTAGTGATCAAAAAACTGTCAATCTCATTTTTTGAACTTTTAAATACCAAAGTATCTCCAGGATGGTAAGGCTTTATCAGTTCTCTAAATGAATTGTCAATCCTGAATTTTTCTTCTGGAAATGCATCATAATAGCATGAATTCAATAGTAGGTATAAAATGCAAGTGCAAAGAATCCTCATAGATATTCATTGAGCCAAACGTTCTAACAAGTTATCGTCTTCGGCCAGTATGGTGTTGAAATTCAACGATAACCGGATTTTCTCTCCAGATTCTTTTTCGATTTGCCGCAAATACTGAAGCAATTCGCTCAGTACATCTTCTGGCAAAGTCTCCACGATTTTATTGATTTCTTCCTTTATCTCCATGTCTAGAAGTATTGGTTTGATCCAAAAATACTCGAATAAACTGATTATCTCAAGCCGTTTTTGCTCATTGCTTCCACACTTTTACAGCCATACTCCCGCCACCAGCCTGAGCACGTAGAATCACCAGCCCACTCACATGCTCTGGGATATGGAAATCCAGCTCATGCGCCCCTGCACTCAATTCACCTTCAAAAACTTGCCCGAGTTTTTGCCCCAATAAATTAAATAATTCCAGGCGAAGTTTCAATCCCTCTTCCAGATTCAACTTGATCCTCGCCCCTTCCTGATACAAAGCCGGCACCTCCATCTTTACGCCCAATAGTGACAAAGGCTGCCGCGTAGACGTAGCCACTCCCCTAACCCGGTCCCAATAATCACTTTTTTGCGTACGCAATCCTTCTGCACTGGCCACCGGAGATTTGATGTCGAGGTAAGGGTCTTTTTGGTAATCATATGGTGGCCATACTGTGAGACCAGTGCCATTGGGATTTCCCGTACGGGCAAAGTTGGTCCAGTAGTCCATCAGCGCCTTTGCCACTAACTTATCGTTGTTGTTGAATGAGGCGCTTTTTCCGTAATTCGTCTCCTCAATACTTTGAAAAAGGAAGGGTAATTCCAGACCGTGAGCTGCTCCAAAAATAGCCCCTACTCCAGCCTGGGCATGGGAAAAAAGATATCTCCAAACGGGTTCCGTTTGAAAAATGTCCAA
Source organism: Haliscomenobacter sp. (assembly GCF_965225875.1). Classification (GTDB taxonomy): domain Bacteria; phylum Bacteroidota; class Bacteroidia; order Chitinophagales; family Saprospiraceae; genus Haliscomenobacter. The sequence goes on from NZ_CBDDBS010000003.1 coordinate 1,071,059, forward strand.
TCCTTTCGCCAGTCGGCGAGCCGGAGCCGTAAACTGGGCATCCGTCAAGGTTTGAATGTAAGACTGCCGTGCCTGGGCATTGGTCGTTCCGGGAGGATATAAGGTTAAACCCTCTGCTTCATAGGCCTCTGGTACATAGGCATCGAAAAGGGTGCGCACCTGCGCCGGGGTCACCACCAGGGGACTGGAAGCGGACATTTCATCGGCATTGGAGCCAATCAGGACTGGCATTTTATTGTGTTGGCCAGTCAAAAATACCGAGGCTGGATCCTTTGGAATTATCAAGCCATCCACCACTGGGCCCCAGCCCAGGGTTACCTTGCCACCAGACAGTGGGCTTTCCAATTCTGCGATGATTTTCGATACGGGTAGGGCTTTTAAGCATTGCAATTGTTGATCCAGGCTCCCGGTTGCACAGCCCATGCGAGAGGCAAAGGATTTGCTGAAGTTTTCTCCTACAACATAGGGTGCAGCAATGGGTGAACCACTCTGGATGCCAGCCCGATGAAACAGCCCTTTCGCCGAGGGTATGGTCAACAAAAGAGAAGTATTCACCGCTCCCGCTGATTCACCAAATACCATCACATTGCCCGGATCGCCGCCAAATTTTGCAATGTTGTCTCTGACCCATTCCAGTGCAAGAATCTGGTCCATGGTGCCGTAATTGCCCGAGGTTTTGGAACTACTGGCCGCAGCTACCGCAGGATGGGACATGAAGCCAAGCGCACCGAGGCGATAGTTGATCGTGACGACCACCACATCCTTGCGCGAAGCCAGGAATTTTCCAGTGTACAGGAAGGCACCTCCGTTTAGGGTTTCCGAAGCTGAGCCTTGTTGATTGCCTCCACCATGGATAAAAAATAGTACGGGCCGTTTACCAGTTAAGGCTGGAGTCCACACATTAAGGTACAGGCAATCCTCCTCCCCCTCCGTGGTAGCACTATCCTGAGTCGGACTGAAGTTTTTTTGTGGGCATTTTGGTGAAAAGTCGGCGGTCATCCGGGTCTGGCTCCAGGGGGCTGGCGGTTGTGGTGCTTGCCAGCGTAGCTCCCCTACTGGTGGTTTAGCGTAGGGAATTCCTTTGAAAGCCAAAGCCCCCTCTTCTGAGATCCCGGAGATTGGGCCATAAGTTGTGGTGACGGTCGTTTGAGCAGGTAAAATGGTGATAAACATGCCCAGGAAAAGGAAGAAGTATAAAAATCGAAGCATAGGTTTGGGTTTTATGTCTCCTTGGACGATTCGATGAGCTTTTGGTTTAATTTTATAATTTTAAATTAAAAAGAAAATTTCGTCTGAGTAAAAATTATTTTAGAAAATTAAGCTCAGGGCACTTAGTTTACTCAATTTGTGTACATTGTGCTACCTTCAACCCTCACCTTTATGGATATCGTTCAACAACTTCTCGCTGCCCTGGGGCCTGACTGTGTTCGAACAGCGGAACAAGCCTCCCAGCGTATGGCCAGCAATTGGGTCAACGCTCAAAACTTACAATGCCGGGCCCTTCTGTTGCCTCAAACCACCCAGGAAGTTTCAACAGCGCTACAAATTTGCCACGCCGCCAAACAAGCCATTGTCCCCCATGGAGGTCTAACCAATGTGGTGGGCGGGGTGCAAACCCAGCCACACGAAATCGCCCTGAGCCTGGAGCGTATGAACGCCATTGAAGCCCTGGATGTAGCCAACCAAACGGCTACGGTGCAGGCTGGAGTAGTATTGCAACAGCTCCAAATTCAGCTAAACGCCTCCGGTCTCTTTTTTCCACTCGACCTAGGGGCAAAGGGCAGTTGTATGATTGGTGGCAATATTTCAACCAATGCTGGCGGTTTACAGGCCTTGCGGTTTGGCGTTACGCGTAATCTGGTTTTGGGTTTGGAAGTTGTGCTTGCCAACGGAACCATCATTTCGTCCATGAATCATTTGTTAAAAAACAATGCCGGCTACGACCTTAAACACTTGTTCATTGGTTCAGAGGGTACCCTGGGTATCGTCACCCGGGCAGTACTCAAACTGGAGGCTTTGCCTTTAAGCCGCAATACTGCTTACCTAGCCCTCAACAGTTTTGCTCAAGCCTGTGAATTTTTGAATTTTGCCAAAAAAACGCTGGGCCATACCCTGACTACCTATGAATTGCTATGGCAGGACTATTACCGCCTGATGACTTCTCCGCCTGCCCGGCACGCCCCTCCCCTGCCCCAGGATCATGCTTACTATGTGTTGCTTGAGACTGCAGGGTATCATCCTGAAAATGACCAACGATTGTTTCAGGATACGCTGGAAAAAGCTTTTGAAGGTGGCCTGGTTGCTGATGCCTGCCTGGCTCAAAGCCAACAGGAACTAGACTGGTTTTGGGGCATTCGGGAGCAAGTGGATTTTATTTTTTCGGTGCATCAGCCCGTCTTTTTATTTGACGTTAGCCTTCCCATTTCTACCATGGAGACTTACACCCAAGAGATTCACCAAGGGCTAAAAGCGGTATGGCCCGACGTGTTTTTGTATGTCTTCGGACACATGGGGGACGGCAATTTGCACTTGTTTGTGTCCTGCGGGCAAAATAACCATGCAACTCGACATCAGGTTGAGGAGATTGTATTTGGCCCATTGACGGCGATTGGTGGCTCAATCACCGCGGAGCACGGTGTAGGTTTGGAGAAAAAAGAGTGGCTGCACCTGAGTCGAAACCCTGCCGAAATTGCCTTGATGCGGCACTTAAAAAGCACTTTGGACCCACATGGAATTTTAAACCCGGGGAAAATTTTTTGATTGTCTTCACTTCTAGGAACTTGTTGAAGCATCAAAAGGTTATGCAATAGTTTCAAATTTGACGCACATGATTACATATACCACTGCCCAAACAAAAGCCGACCTGGAGGGGGTTTTGGAGCTTCAAAAAGCCAATTTAACCCGAAATTTATCCCCGGAGGAAATTAAAAACCAAGGCTTTGTAACCATTCAACACTCTTACAAACAACTTGCCAAACTCAATGAAATTGAAGCGCACCTAATCGCTAAAGATGGGGATCGTGTCATCGCCTACCTGCTTGCTATGACCGCTGCTTCCAAAAATGACATAGCCATTTTAGATCCCCTGTTTGAATCTTTTGACAAGTTGGAATACAAGGGAATAAAAATAGCTGATTACAAATACCTCGTGGTTGGGCAGGTTTGTGTAGACAAGGATTATCGGGGGCAAGGCATTTTGGATGCTTGTTATGCAGCTTATAAACAGTTTTTTGGTCGAAAATACGATTTTGCCATTACGGAAATCGCCCGCCACAATGTCCGTTCTTTGAAAGGGCATCAGCGAGTTGGTTTTAAGGAAATCCACTCGCACCAGGAAAATGGTCAAACGGAATGGGTGGTAGTGATTTGGGATTGGAAGGAAAATTATTAGAAAAGATAATAAATTCTGAAGTTTTAGCATAAAAAACATAGTTTTGCCGCAAAACATAGCCCTTATGAAACAATGCTTTATTTTATTCTTTTTCAGTTTCTCAATCTTAAGCTGTCAGCCAGAAGAAAATTGCCCAGCATCCATTGATCTAGGTTTATTGAATTTATTAGACAACTCTGTAAAAGCTTTTCCTTATAAATCCGATCAAGTTAAATTAATTTTTAGCGACAGCCTAGGTCATGAATATATTGGCACTGTGGAACTCAGTGGGCGTCCTTTTGCAGGAATTTCTGGTGACGTACCTTGTAAAAGCAATCCCGAAGCGAAAATACCCGCATCAGGACGGATGCAAGTCATCACAGGTTTTTTATCCATTGCTGGTATACCTGGAAAATTCTCTATACGATTTCATATTTTTCCAGATTTTCTGCGCGATCCCTCTAAATTCATGGCGGACGTAGCCTTTATAGACTATCTCAAAGATGACTTTGCATTGCCTGGATTCACAAATGCTATAGTCATTGACAAAAGAACCTGGCCAGATATTCAGATTGGAAGTGTTGACTATACACCTACTTTTACTATTCACAACAAAAGTTTCAAAAACGTTTATATTGATAAATTTTCAAACCCTAAATACTATTTTACTTTTGAAGAAGGCATTATAGGCTTCAGGTTTTTGGGGGACAATAAATTCTACAAACTTGAGCGAATTGAGTGATTGTCTTTATTCCGATCATGATGTCAAAACCTCTCTAACTAATAGCAAGCGCCCTAGTGTTGTGGGATTGGAAGGAAAGTATATACTGAGCAAGATTTTCATTGCTATGAAGTAAAGGTTTAATTGTGAGGATTTTTGCTTATACTCGTGGTGATTTTGCAGTTCCATCCTTTTCAACTACTATTAGATCAACATGAAACGGAAATCTTTCCTGAAAACATCCGCCATTGCAGTGGCAGGTGCTTTGGTTGCACCGCTGACTTCTTGCACGCCAACTCCAAAAATCAAAACGATGCGCACAAACTGGGCCGGGAATTATACCTACAAAGCCGAAAACCTCCACCAACCCAAAACAGTTGAAGAAGTGCAGGCCCTGGTCAAAAAGCTGGGTCAGCAAAAAGCCCTGGGCTCCTGCCATTGTTTCAACGACATTGCCGATAGTCCGCTGAATCAGATTTCCACAGCGAATCTCAATCAAGTCGTCGCTATTGATGAAAAAGCCAAAACGGTTACCGTAGAGGCTGGCGCCCGCTATGGACAATTCGCACAGGAGCTGGATCAAAAAGGCTACGCCTTGCACAACCTGGCCTCCTTACCGCATATTTCGGTGGCTGGAGCCTGTGCTACTGCCACCCATGGATCGGGAGTTACCAATGGGAACCTTGCCACCGCAGTATCAGCCATTGAAATGGTTACGCCTTCCGGCGAATTGATCAACCTGAGCCGAAAAAACAATTCAACTGAATTTGCAGGCGCAGTAGTTGGCTTGGGCGCATTAGGGATCGTAACCAAAGTTACCCTAGATTTGCAGGATACTTTTCAAGTGCGGCAGGATCTTTTCCAGGACTTGCCACTGCAATCCTTACAAGACAATTTTGAAGCAATTATGTCCAGTGGTTACAGCGTGAGTTTGTTTACCGATTGGCAAAAAAAGCTGGTCAGCCAAATTTGGGTAAAGCGCAAAGTGGATGCCGAAACCAAAGACCTGGGTGCTGATTTTTATGGAGCTAAAGCAGCAACAAAAAACTTGCACCCCATCACCAGTTTGTCCGCTGAAAACTGCACCGATCAAATGGGGGTTCCCGGGCCTTGGTACGAACGTTTGCCCCACTTCAAAATGGGGTTCACCCCTAGCAGCGGCAAAGAATTGCAGGCAGAATACTTTGTCCCCCGCGAAAATGCGGTGGAAGCCATTTTGGCCCTGGAGAAAAAGGGGGATCTGATTTATCCCCAATTGATGATCAGTGAAATCCGCAGCATTGCCGCTGATGATTTTTGGATGAGCCCAGCCTATCAACGGGATTGTGTAGCCATCCACTTCACCTGGAAACAACATACCAAAGAAGTGACTGCACTCCTGCCGATGATTGAAGCGGAGCTAGCTCCATTTCAAGTGCGGCCACACTGGGGAAAGTTGTTCACCATGGCTCCGCAGGTTTTGCACGAACGTTATCCAAAATATGGGGATTTCATCAAGTTGGTGAAGCAGTTTGATCCTGAAGGGAAGTTGCGCAATGCTTATCTGGATTTGAACATCTACGAGAGCTGAGGATCGTATCCCAAAGCGACATAATTTTCACAAAGAACACAAAGACAGCACAAAGGACACAAAGTTAGACGTTGACGAAGCAACGCTCATAAGTACATCATTTCGGGCAGAAAACCTTATCAACGTTTAACTTTGTGCCCTCTGTGGTCCTTTGTGTATTCTCTGTGAAAATATGTCGCTGTCGCTTTAGCCTTTTTAACCTTGGGAAACCTCTTTTATGCCACTCACCCGAATCATCCTACTCACCGTCCTCTCCCTACTTGCTTTTGCCAGCAACTCCCTACTCTGCCGCATTGCCCTGAAACAAACCTACATCGACCCCGCCAGTTTCACCTGCATTCGGCTCATCGCTGGAGCCATTGTGCTTTGGGTGGTTGCAAACCTGCGCAAACGAAAACAAGAAGGTCGTGGAAACTGGCTGTCAGCAATGGCTCTATTTGCCTATGCCGCAGCCTTCTCCTTTGCCTACGTAAAGCTCACCGCTGGTACGGGTGCATTGATTCTGTTTGGTGCAGTACAGGCAACGATGATCGGCTATGGCTTATGGAAAGGAGAAAAGCTACGATTCTTACAATGGCTCGGCTTAATTCTGGCACTCGCTGGACTGGTAGGTCTGGTATTGCCCGGGCTGGCTGCTCCCCCACTCGGTTCTGCGGTTTTGATGTGTGTGGCCGGAGCCACTTGGGGAGTTTATTCCCTGCGGGGTCGTGGTGCTGGTGATCCAACTAAGGTTTCAGCGGGTAATTTTTTGCGGGCTGCTCCGCTGGCGATTGTATTGAGTCTTTTGCTGTTTAAACAAGTAGAACTTGACCCGCTAGGAGTTTTTTATGCTTTGGTTTCAGGCGGCATTACTTCAGGCTTGGGGTATATATTTTGGTATACGGTCTTGCCTTCTTTAAAAACCAGCAATGCGGCGACTTTGCAACTCAGTGTACCGGTGATTGCAGCTCTGGGTGGGATTGTTTTTTTGGGTGAGCCCCTCAGTTTGAGGTTGGTTTTGGCTTCGGTGGCGATATTGGGGGGGATTGGATTGGTGGTTTTGAAACGGTAAATTATTTGGATTAGAAGACGCACGGCCGTGCGTCTCTACCATCCGGCATTGTACCCAACCCCTAATTTTGTCTTCTACGCCCTTCATTTGATCACTCCAAGATAGCGCCCCAACCAATACGGCAACAACCAGATATCACCTGCACTGTGTTCTTCGTTGCCATTTCCCTTTTTTCGATCCAGGTTAAACATGTTGGCATTGTGTCGCTGAATCGGTCGCTCGTCGGGAGGAAGCACTTCCATTAAGGTTTGGCTACGAAAATTCGGGGCCATTTTTTCAATGTCCTGGCGGTGACTGTTGGCAATTTCCCAGCTGATCAAATCCAGAGGGTGTTCTTGCAGGTACCAAATCGCTTCCTTTAAATCAAAATTAGCCGTGCCCGTCAAAGCAGTAACAATATTCCAGAGTCCCTCTTTTTCGGGTCTTTCAGTTTGCCAATGATCGAGGATGGCCTTGCGATAGTGTCTTTTGAGGGTATCATTCAGGGCATAGCGGTAAAGGCCCCAATAGCCCGGGAAGTACATTTCATCATCCGAGTGGTTCCAGGAATCGGATAATACTTTGCTCAAATCATTGGCTTCTTCGGGTGCGTATCCAATTTGGCTCATCGGCCGCATCAGGTTTTCAAAATAACCTTGTTTGTTCAGCAGTTCGAAGGCTTTGTCCCGGTACTTGGTCTTCTTGGTGAAAAAATAGGCTGTTTGCAACATGGCGATGATGTTCGAAGCATTCAACTTGCGGTCGCCAACATTGGTAGGCAAAGCATTGACGTAGCTGGGGTTCCAACGCCCCCAGGTAGTGGGTTTTCCATCGTAATCAATCAGGTAAAGGTCGTTTTTAAGGATGTGGGACATCAGGGTGTCAATCAGTACGATGGCGCGTTTTTTCAAAGTTGGGTCATCGATCAACTCTGCCATTGCCCCATAGGCAAAAATATGGCCAATGGCTTCATCGCTGCTGGTGGTTGATTTCCAATCCCATTCCGCATCAGGTGATGGCTGCCAACGATCGGGATCCGCAAGTTGGGGGATGTAACCCCGGCGTTCAAAAGAGCGGGCAGGAAAGCCAGGAATTGGATTGACCGTATACAAACGCTCCATGGCATCCAGGGATTCCCGGCAATTTTGCAAGGCTTCGGGGTCTTTGGTGACCTTGTAACGGAAAATCTCTGCACCCAGGTACATCGAAGTCCACAAGCCATCGTTGTCGGAATCTTCGAGGTAGCCAGTGGCAAAATTGCCTTTTTCCATGCCGCTTAAAGTGGCATTAAACCCATTGCGGATGTGACGGGTGCGCACCTGGGTTTCAAAAAAAACTGCTTTCTCTTTTAAAGTCATGGGCTGAAACTGGATTTGCGCCAGGCCCTTTTGGGTCAAAATCAAAACGGAACGCTCCGGTCCTTCCGCTATGTGGAGTATTTCATTGCCGGGCAGCCAGCGCTCGCCTTGGTAATAGTCAAATTTGCCGTCTTTGCGTAGGGCAAAAGCACCGTTGTTGCTACCGAACCAGACTTTATCCCCGATGGTTTGTACAACCGTGATGTTGGGGACTGGGATGCGTTGTTGTTTGGTACCCAGGGCCTGAGTTTTAAGATCAAAAACTTGATAGCCATCGTTGCTACCAATGATGATTTTTTGTTGATCGGGGCTAAAATCAAAGGCGGTGAAGCCAACACCAGCACATAGTTTTTGCAGGTTTGAGGAACTTGGAGAAAAGCGATACAGCCCCTTTTTGCCCAAAATCCAAAATAGTTGAGTGCTTTTTTGCCAACGCAGGTTTAGCACTTCGTCATCCGGTAATTGGCTTTGCCAAAGGGTTTGAGAATTCAGTAGGTAGTGTAATTGCTGGCCATCGGAAATGAGGAAGGCAAATTCTGGGCCAGCTTCCAATAACCTGGCCTTAGGTAAATTGTGTTTAACCAATAAGGTACCCGCCCAGGCATTGCTCAGCACAGTTTGCTCATCGAGAAAGACAAACTGATTCTGGTGCAGTGCCATTGCGGCAATTTTTTTATGCGCCAGGGTTCGATATGTTTGATCGGGCTCCAAAGTGCCGGGGTACAAAAAACGGCCATTGTAGGGCTGAAACAAGCCAGCCGAGGAATAAACTTTGATGACACCATTGCGGTCGGCGAAAGCCTTTCCAAATTGGAGATCGCCCTGATCGGGTAGATAATATTTGACGCTGTAGTCTTGGATAAAAGCTTGGTCGAGGTGGAAGGGTTGTTTGGTTTGTGCTGATAAACTTGCCAGACAGCACCACAATATTGCACAAAGGCCAATTGATTTCAGCTTGGTTTTCATCAGGATTTGAGGATTTTTTTTGGATCAACGACTAAATATTTAATCGATTTTTGATCGCTTTTCAAATGGTAAGAATACGTCAGATGCAATAGGCCATCCCCCGTCTGAATCAAACAAGGATACGAAAAACTCCCCTCTCCCTTCGTTACATTTTCCAGCGCAGTTTTCCATTTCCAGCTTTTACCTTCGTCATCCGAAAGAAACAAACTCAGGCGGTAGCGGCCATCTTCCAGGTCATTGCCCACAAAGGCCCATTTGCCATCCAGAAGCCGTAACAATTCAACACTGGCGGTATTGGGAATTTCGGTTTTTGTAGCCGGCGACCAACTTTCGCCCAAATCACTGGACTCACTCACTTGCACGCGTGGAGGCGCGTCCCCGCTGTCACGCAGGTAGGCGAGTAATTTTCCATCCTTTTTTTGCACCAGAGCTGGTTGAATCGGGCCACGCCCCACCAGCGGCAAACTGGGGCGCCAAGTCTGACCTTTGTCCTCCGAAATGGCCATTAGCGAAAAATTAAAACCATCTGAATACAGCGGCAGGATGATCCGGGAACCAATGATCAGGGGTTTGATCCGCGTCATCCAGCCGATGCTGCGCTTGATGGGGTCCTGGCTTGCGGTAATGATCATTTTGTCGTAGGAAGGAGCGTATTCCGCCCAACCTGCCGGGTTTTCGGGCAATAATTTGAATTGTTTGGCCACTTCTTCGGCAAAACGGGCATCGGGTTTGAGCAAGATGTTGTCCTGCCAGTTCCAAATCGGTGGGCCACTTTTTAGGTAATCGGTAGAAGTACGAAAACGCAAAATTGATTGCTCCCATTTGTTGGCTTGTACCGCAATCCAGGCCAAAAAGAGGGTGTTGTCTTGATTCAAAAACAAAACCGGGTTACAATCGGGTAAATTCGGGGTATCCGCCATCAAAAAGGGTTCGCTCCAACTCGTTTTGCCTTTTTCCAGGCGTGCTCCCATGATTTTGACATCGTCGGATGTACGTTCTCCACTGCCGTAAAACCAAACCGCCAGCAGGTCACCATTGGGCAGGTGGACGAGGCTACTGCCGTGAACATGTTTGTCCTGGAGGGGAAAAATCAGCATGGATTTTTCAAAAATAGGCGTTTGGCCAAAGGCAAAAATCAACCCAAACCAGGCGATAAGCAGACAAGTATTTTTTCTCAACATGCGATCGGTGCCTTTTAATACGCTCCCACTACCTAAGAAATGGGCTAAATGGTGTTGAATCACAAATTAATCATTATTATTGGATAAAATTTTCAGTCCACATGAAGTTCTACCTAAAAAAAATCAGCCTCTTCCTGCTCCTGGGGTTCTTGATCAGCACCCTGGCTTGTGCTCAGAACAAGGTAAGTCCACAAACCGCACTAAAAAGCTACATTGATGCCAAGGATAAGTCCTATCAATGGGTTTTGAAAGATTCTACCACATTGGGTACGGTAAAAGCCTACCATTTGCTCCTGACTTCGCAAAAATGGCGGGAATACACCTGGCGACACCAGCTAACCGTCTTTGTCCCCAGTACTACCCAATACGACGGGGCTTTACTTTTTATCACGGGTGGTTCCAACAAAGCTGAGCAACCCAATTGGAGTAGTGCCGATCAGCTCTGGGCACCCTTGGCGGGTATCGCTGAAAAAAACAAAGGCATCGTCGCTTTAATCAAACAGGTACCCAATCAACCCTTGTACGGCACCATGACCGAGGATGAACTCATTTCGCATACGTTGCACCAATTCAAAGGGGATAAAGATTATACCTGGCCCCTGTTGTTTCCGATGGTCAAATCGGCTGTAAAAGCCATGGATGCCGTACAGGAATTCAGCAAACAAAAGGTCAAGCACACTGTCAATAATTTTGTGGTAACCGGCGCTTCCAAACGCGGCTGGACCACCTGGCTAAGTGCAGCCATCGACGACCAACGGGTAAAAGCCATCGCTCCAATGGTCATCGATATGCTCAACATGCCCGCTACCCTGGATTATCAATTCAAAACTTACGGTGAATACAGCGTGCAGATTGAAGACTACGTTAAGTTGGGCATTCCCCAAAATACAGATACGGAGGATGGAAAAGCCATCACGGCCATGATTGATCCCTATTCTTACCGCAGCAAGCTCACCGTGCCCAAGATGATCTTTATTGGCACCAATGATGAATATTGGACTGTGGATGCCATCAAACACTATTACGACCAGATTCCGGGTAAAAACATGATTCATTATGTGCCCAACGTGGGTCACAACCTGGGGGGCGGTAAACAGGCTTTTGAGGCCCTTAGCGCTTTTTTTGGCCTAACTATTACAAATAAGGCTTATCCACATTGCACCTGGGCAGTCAACGAGGTTTTGGAGGGTGTAGAACTTACCGTCAATGCGCCGACTCAAGACCTGGTGGAAACCACCTTGTGGGCTACCACTTCTTCTGATCGTGATTTCCGCAACAACCTTTGGCTCAGCAAAAACATCAAACTCAGTGGGACCAATGTCATTAAAGCCACGCTACCCTACCCTAAAAAAGGATATCAGGCCTTTTATTTGGATTTGAAGTACAAAGACCCGAACGGTGGAACGTTTACGACCAGTACACGTGTGTATGTTTGTGATGCAGCAGGAGTTCTGTAAAGATGAAAGATGAGAGATGAGAGATGAAAAACCTGACAACTGCTTTCATCTCTCATCTTTCATCTCTATTTGGCAACTTTTTCTCCCCACAACTCATCATTTAGTGTAATTTTGCCACTTCAAATCAAAAATTAGGAATGAGTACTAAAAAACCTAATCGTAAGCCTGCTGGTCCAGGCCGTCAGGAAAAAGAGAATCCTACCCCTCGCACTCAGCCAACTGCACGCCCGAGCACTGGCAACACGGAGCGTGTCCGTAGCAGCACAACTGCTTCTACCCGGGCACCTCGGGTAAAAAAAGACCTGATCTTCAACCGCAACAACTATATCCTCTTGGGAGCTGCCGGATTGGCCATGGCACTCGGCATCATTTTGATGTCTGGTGGTTCGATGCCCGACCCCAACACCTGGGATGAAAACATCATTTATGGTTCCCGCCGGATGGTCATTGCACCAATCTTTATGCTGGGGGGAGTTGTACTGGGGATTGTAGCCATTTTCCGCAAATAAACGAATTCATGACCGAATTTATCCGTGGGCTTATCCTTGGCATCGTTCAAGGGATAACCGAGTTTTTGCCTGTAAGCAGTGATGGGCATTTGGAATTGGCCAAATACATTTTAGGTGACAAAAGTATGGGTGAAGACAGTCTGTTTATGACCATAGTGCTACACGTCGCTACTACCCTATCCATTATTGTTGTTTTCCGCAAAGACATCAAAGACATTTTTGGTGGTTTGCTCCAATTCAAATGGAATGCCCAGACCGAGTTTTCAGCCAAAGTGGTCGTTTCGATGATTCCGGCAGTATTTGTGGGTTTGTTTTTCGAAGCAGAAATTGAAAGCTTGTTTAGTGGCCGGATTTTGTTGGTCGCTGCGATGCTAGCGGTTTCTGGTTTGATGCTGCTTTTGGCCCATTATTTTGCCAGAGACACCGACAAGCCAATTTCTTATGGGAATGCTTTTATCATTGGCATAGCCCAAGCATTAGCCATTGCACCTGGGCTTTCTCGTTCAGGGTCAACTATTTCCACCTCGGTACTTTTCGGCATTGATCGAAACGTAGCTGCTAAATTTTCCTTTTTAATGGTCATTCCCTTGATCCTCGGCAAATTGGCCAAGGATATCCTCGATGGCCAATATAGTAGCCAGATCGAAAATGGGACTACTTTAATTGTAGGCTTTTTAGCGGCCTTTTTCACCGGGTTATTCGCTTGTCGACTCGTGCTAAAAGTAGTTCAACAAAGCAAACTGGTCTATTTTGCAGTATATTGCTTCGTTGTTGCAATTGTTGCAGCAGCCTACATCCTGAGCAAAGGATAATATTTGTCTAACAAAATCGGCCATATGGACCCGAATGCCGGAGAGCGGCCACTGAACAGTCAATATTTCACCGAAGGCGCTGTATTACTCGTGGACAAACCACAGGGATGGACTTCCTTTGACGTAGTGAATAAATTGCGCGGCAAAATCCGCAGCTTGTTTCAGCTTAAAAACATCAAGGTTGGCCATGCCGGCACCCTTGATCCCATGGCAACAGGGTTGTTGATCGTCTGTACGGGTAAGGATACCAAGCGCATCAACGAATACCAGGATCGCTCCAAGGCGTATACGGGTACCGTTACTTTTGGAGGAACAACGCCTTCCTATGATGCAGAGACAGAAATCGACGCTACTTTCCCATTCGAGCACATCACTCCTGAACTTTTAGAGCAGGCCAAGGAAAAATTTCTTGGCGAAATAGAGCAGGTTCCCCCCATGTTTTCAGCCATAAAAGTAGATGGGCAACCACTGTACAAAATGGCGCGAAAAGGCGAAAGCATCAAAGTAGAAGCCCGAAAAGTGCACATTTACGACATCAACTTTACCCGCATAGAACTACCCGAAGTAGACTTTGAGGTGCATTGCAGCAAGGGGACTTACATTCGGTCTTTGGCTTATGACTTGGGTAAGGCTTTAAAAAGTGGCGCGTATTTGAGTGCGCTACGCCGGACCAAGATTGGGGAATTTGAGGTGGATAAGGCTAAGTCGGTTAGCGAATGGGTGGAATGGATGGATGGAAAAAATCAGGTCTGAAATTTTTCACCCATAAAGCTTCTTTTTCACCAATTAGGCATTCTAAATTGAACCATCTAAGACCTGTCAATTACCCACAAATCCGAGCGTTGAATGCAAGATCGTGCTTTTATCTCAGAACCCCCGACCCCTAAAGGGGAGTACATTGTTGGTAAGCTAAAAATGCTGCATTTTAACCCAATTGTACTATTACAGACTACCCGAAAATGTGCTCCCCTTTAGGGGTCGGGGGTTCTGAGGCCACGGTAAAATGCTCAATAACAACCACAAATCTAATTTTGAGGTTTTGTGGGTAATTGACAGGTCTTAGATGGTTCAAACCAACATGCGGCTTCGCCACTCAACTCAAGATTGAGTATACCCCTTAATGATTTTTTCAAATAGGCCCCCCGGCAACAAACGCTTCAATTTCAAAGACAACTTCTGATACGATTTCCCCACCGGGTACAATTTCGCCAGGTTTTCCTTTTCCAAAATCCGAATGATTTCAGTCGCCATGTACTCAGCAGTAGAACCTTTACTCACTCCATCATTCATATTTTGGGCGACTTTCGCAAAAACACTGTTGTAGGCGGGGTTGTCTGCGGCATATTCCATAATACGGTGCGCAGTAATTGAAGTTTGAATGTCCCCACATTGAATGGCACAGGCTTGTATTCCAAAACGCCCCACTTCCAGGCGCAGGGCCTCGGTAAGTCGGTCTACAGAGGCCTTGGTCGCACTATAAACAGCTCGATAAGGCAAGGCCACTTCTGAAGCAATGGAGCTGATGTTGATGATTTTGCCGGATTGGGCTTGTCGCATGTGTGGGAGCACGGCCTGCGTAACTCGGATCAAGCCAAAAACATTGGTATCAAAAGCTTGCTGAATGCTATCAACACTCATCACTTCCAATGGACCAGCAATACCAATTCCTGCATTGTTGATCAACACATCGATTTGGCCTTGTTCAGCGATAATTTGTTGAACCGCAGCGTTGATACTCTCCTCATTTTGAACGTCCATGGTCAACAAACAGAAGCTAGTCTCATCCCCCCCTTTGCGGCTGGTGCCATAAACGATGTATCCTTTTTGAGCCAATAAAGTGGCCAGGGCTTCTCCCAATCCAGAGGATGCACCTGTTACCAAAGCTATTTTTTTCATAGTTAGCGCGCAAATTTTGGAGCGGGAATCAATTCTTTTGAACCAGCGATATATTGGTAAAAACCTTCACCACTTTTTGCGCCCAGCTTCCCGGCGGTGACCATATTGACCAACAGTGGGCAGGGTGCGTATTTGGGTTGCCCAAAACCGTCGTGTAAAACTCGCATGATAGACAAACAAACATCCAACCCAATAAAATCAGCCAATTGCAATGGGCCCATTGGATGCGCCATGCCCAGTTTCATGACGGTGTCAATTTCGGTAACTCCAGCCACTCCTTCGTACAAGGTGTAAATAGCCTCATTGATCATGGGCATCAAAATTCGGTTGGCCACAAAGCCGGGGTAGTCATTGACTTCAACCGGAATTTTACCCAGTGATTGGGAAAGCTCCATGGTGATGCGGGTAGTATCATCGCTGGTATCAAAACCCCGGATGACTTCTACCAATTTCATCACTGGAACTGGATTCATGAAGTGCATGCCGATTACCTGACGAGCCCTTTTGGTCACTGCGGCAATTTGGGTGATGGAAATAGAAGAAGTATTGGTGGCCAGAATTGCTTTTGCAGGGGCGAAAGTATCCAAGTCCTGAAAAACCTTGAGCTTTAGCGCTACATTTTCAGTGGCGGCTTCAACGACCAAGTCGGCATGTTTAACTCCTTCTTCAAGGCTGGTTGCGGTCTTTATGTTCGCCAGGGTTCGATCCTTATCAGCTGCTGTGATACTTTCTTTTTTGACCATCCGATCCAGATTGTTGCTGATGGTGGCCAAGGCTTTTTCCAAAGCTGCGGCAGAAACGTCAACTAAAGTAACCTGATGTTGGTATTGGGCAAAAACGTGCGCGATGCCATTTCCCATGGTTCCCGCTCCGATGACACTGATGTTTTTCATACAAGTAAATTCAGGCAACGAAGGTAGTGGAAGTCGCTTCAATATGCAACCTTGACGTAGATTTTGCCTGGCTTGGTCGAATTTTCAAGCATCGCTTGATGTGCACGGGTAGTTTTGGACGGTGTTTAAATATCACTCATTAAACCTGTAACTTAATGAAACTAAGAAGAAATGTTTATTTCGCCCTTTTAATTGGTTTGCCTTTGTTTTCCTGCTACAATAACAATTCGGAGGAAAAAGCGGCTCGCGAATCTGAAGAAGAAGGCTTCCACCTGAATATTTCGAGCAAAGACGGTGATGTAAAAATTGATGCTTCCAGTAAAGGTGACAAAAAATCGGGTAAAGACAAGGATGGTTTTCACCTCAACATTTCAACTAAAGACGGTGACTCTGAAATCACCGGGCTTAATCTTGATGACAAATTAGATGGATTTGATTTAAAAATTGAAGGCTCTGGTTCAAAGTTGGACGCCAAGATTTTGCAAAGTGTTTTGCCCGAACACATTGGTTGGTTCAAACGCGAAGAGTACAATTTCCAAAATGCCCTGGGTTTGGTGTCCAATGCCGAAGCTCAATACATCAAGGGAAAACAAAAAGTAACGGTAGTCGTGTTGGGCGGAGCCATTGGGAGTATAGCCGGGGGCTTCAGTGATTTTTTCGAAGGTGAATTCGACCTGGAAGATTCCGATATGCGTCAGAAAACCGGAGAATGGAATGGCATCAAATACGTAGAAGGTTACGACGAAGAACGCCAGCAAAACTTCATGCACATGGTGCTGGACAATCGCATTGTCGTGATGGTGGCTGGCGAAAACATGTCGGAATGGAATTTCAGCTGGTGGTGGAAACGGGTCAACTGGAAAAAATTGGAGTCCAACTAAAACTGATCTTTTTATAAATTGTGCTGGCTTTTAAAACCCGAATCCATGCGCAATTTGTTTTTTGGGCTGCTTTGTTGCAGTTTTATATTTTCTTGTTCCGCACCAGACAAGTCTGAGCAACTCATTGTCAATGCTGATTTTAAACCCATTGAAGTAGATTTGGAAGACTTGTTTGCTGCCGGGCAATTCCCCGAGGACACCCTGATCACCATTGAACACGATGAGTTCTTTAAGCAAAAAAAACGCTACAAAGCCTATCCTCTTGCCCCAATCCTTAAACCACTGTTGGCCAAAATAAAAGATACCACCAATCTAAGGGTGACCTTTACCTGCACCGATGGTTATGCACCAAACATGAACTTAAACAAAGTGCTTAGCCACGAAGCTTATTTAGCCGTACAAGACCTGGATCAGGCAGGGTTGGATAAAGATTGGGCTGATTCTCTAGCCACCAAGTTTAAGCCCTTTTACCTGGTTTGGCGGGATGCCGCCGAAGGAGATGCTGGTTTTGCCTGGCCTTACGGGTTGGCTGAAATCCGCATTGCTTCGTTTTTTCACGACTTTGCGGAGGCCTTTCCGCTCCACAATACTTCGGCACAAAAAGGTTTTCAGCTATTTCAGATCCACTGCATGAAATGCCATTCCATCAATAAAATCGGGGGTGTGATGGGGCCAGAATTCAACTACCCTAAAAGCATCACGGAGTATTGGAAAAAAGAAGACATGTTTAATTTCATGCGGAATCCACAATCCTATCGTTATAGTGCAAAAATGCCTGCTGTTGGTCTTTCCAGAGGAGAGTTTGAAGAGATTTATGGGTATTTGGTAGAGATGAAAGGAGTGAAAAGTGAAAAGTGAAAAGTGAAAAGTGAAAAAAATACATCCAACGGTGACATCCAAATTGTGTACCTGTTTTTCACTTCTCACTTTTAGTTTTTCACTTAAAAGTCGGTGTTTGCTTCTTTCAAGTCCAATGGCTTGATCCAGATATTTCGGTAAAGGACATTGTGACCTTCTGCTTGCAATTTGAGGCCACCGGGGACGTCAGTAATCCCTTTACCCCCGTCATTTCCACCGTCGATCCCCGAGTTGGGTCCACCCCAAACCTGCTGGATACGTTGGTTGACATGCACTTTTTTGCCGTTGAAGTAAACGGTGACCAAGGCTTTTTCGCTGAGTTTTCCATCCGTGAACCGGGCAGCACGAAAGGTGATATCGTAGGCATTCCACTTCCCTACCCCATTGTAGGCATAGTAAGGGGATTTGGACTCATTGATGACCGCCGCCATACCGTGAGAGGTCGAGTCGCCATCGAGTACCTGGATTTCGTAGCGGTTTTGCAGGTAAACGCCACTGTTACCTCCCTTTTCCGAGATAAAAAATTCTACGTGCAAGCGGAAGTCCCGGAAAGCCTGTTTCGTAACAACATCCGCACTACCGTATTTACCTCCTGCGGCTGCGGGGTCATTGCTGTTCATGGCAGTGCCTTTATCCACAGGGTCCTTGACGATGGCCCACTTGATGGGCAAACTGGCAGCGAGGCGAGGCCCGTTCCAATAGGTCCAATTTTTATCCAGAGATTTGCGGGAGCCATCAAAGTACATTTTGGCGCCTTTGATTGGCTTGGTGCCTACGCCAACTTGTGCTTGTATACCATTGAAAAACAGCATACTGCACAGCAAGGTGGCGACGAAGTGAGCACATTTAAATGGAGATTTTGCGATCATGTCTTGCAATTTAATGTGCTCAAATATTGGATTTTTTTCTGGGAAAGTTTTTTTAATGTTGGTTTAAAATAAAAAGAAAATTATATCTGAGTAAAATCCAACATTGATTCTCTGCTCGACCGCCCCGAAAGTTCCAAACTTTCGGGGCGGTCGAGCAGAGAATCAATGTTAAACTTCCCAAAAATCCTTGTTTGCTCAATACCCAAACAACTCCTCCAAACTCATCACCTTCAGCTCTCCATACGCTTTCAAATCTTCCATTTTCAAACGTTTATCCGAACCCAACACACAAAGGCTATAAGGTTTTTTGCTCACATTTGACGCATGAAAAGCTTTTAGTGCAGCGTAATCGAGTTTTGGAGCCTGCTCATAAGTCCACTTGCGGTCGTCGTAATCCACCCCACGCAGTTGGGCGTTGAGGTAGCTGGCCACGATGTCGTAGCCTTTGGTGCGATCCGTTTCGATACCGTTTTTGATGGCCGTTTTAGCAGCAGTGAGGAATACATCCGATTCGGGTAATTCATTCAGCAATTCATTCATGCCTTCAACGGCTTCCTTAAATTTATCCGCCTGGGTTTGAATGTAGGCTTGCATCGTATACCGCTCTCCTTTCTTACCCGGAGGAGCATAAAAAGCGCTGGTAGAATAGGCCAATGCTTTGGATTCCCGCAAGGTTTGCACCACGATGCAAGTAAAACCACCTGCTCCAAAGTAATTGTTGAATACACTGATGGTTGGCGCCAACTTGGGATCGTACACCTCTGTGTTCCGTACCCAATCAATCTCTGCCTGGACCATCTCGTAATTGGCAAACAAAACTTGAGCCTTGTCAGTGGCTACTTTGGCGAAGCTGGTCTTGGCTGGATAAGCTTTGTAGCTAGTAGGTAATGGGTGGCCCTTCTCCAGAATAGGTTTGATTTCTGCCAAAGTTTTGGGACCGTAATAAATCACCTGGTGGCGGTAATTGAACAAGTCTTTCAACAAATTTACCAAATCCTGTGCCGTCAAAGCGTTGATCTCGGCTTCACTCAGAACATTGTTGAAAGGGTTTTTGGGGCCGTATTGCGCATAGGAGCGTACGGCAGTGCGGATGGCATTTTTATTCGATTTGGCATCCTTGCGGCTCTTCAACAAGCGTGCTTTAAGGTTGCTCCACACCGTTTCATCGGCCTTACAATTCCGGATCATCTCCTCCACCAGGGCCAAACCTGGGCTCAAATGTTCCTGCAAACCACTGATACTAAGCGTAGTGAATTCCTGTGCAGGGCTTAGATTGTAAGAGGTTGCCGTTTTGTACAACTCCTGGCTGAACTGCTCGGCAGTGTACTTATCTGTGCTGGCCAATTGCAGGTATTGAGCCGCCATTGGCAGCAATTTATTGTTCCAGGTACCCATCTCAAAACGCATGGTTAGCGTGTATTGCTCATCATCCTTGTTTTGGATGTAGAAAAACTCGGCGTTTTTAAGTTGATCGCGTTGGAAGTCTTTTTGGTAATCCATCCAAACTGGAGCAATTGGATTCAAGGACATATTGTTGATCTCCTTAAACAAAGGGGATTGCGCATCCTTGTTTACTGCTACTGGTGTGATACTTGGCTTGGGCACCTTTTGGGAATCCTTATCTTGCCCCTGGCGTTTGTATACCACAACAGAGCCTCCACTGAAATGTTTTTTGGCAAAATCGACAACTTGTTGTTTGGTAATGGCCGCCATAGCATCGATTTTAGCCACCTCATCTGCCCACAATTGGCCGCGGCTACGAATGAAGCTATTGGACAGTTGGTCGGCCCGATCGTAGTTGCTTTCCAAATTCCGCAAAGCAGTCAACTTGTAATTGGCCACAATCGCTTTGATCAACCATTCATCAAATTCGCCTTTTTTTAGTTTTTCCAACTGTTCCAGCAACAAACCTTTCACCTCATCCAGGCTTTGGCCTTGTTTGGGTGATCCGCTCAACAATTGTACCGAATAGTCCTTATTGCGGTAATTGGAGGAACCTCCGTTCTGGATTTTCTGGGCTTTGTTGAGGTTCAAATCAATCAAACCTGCCTTGGAATTTGACAAAATTTCGTCGGCCAGGGTAAGCAATACGGAGGATTTTACGTCCACTTCACCAGGCATGCGGAAGGCGATCATTACTGACTCTGCGGTTGGGCCCCACACTTCTTTTACCGTTTCACCAACGAGTGGTTTCTCTGGAGCTGGTTTGTATTCCACAACGGGTTTGTTGGGTAAAAAGGCAAACTTTTGGTCAATCTTCTTCACCACCTCATCCGGGTTAAAATCACCCGCAAAAATCACCGCCATGTTGTTGGCGACGTAGTACTTGTTGTAGTAGTTGCGGATTTCAACCAGGGAAGGATTCTTTAAGTGCTCGATGGTACCAATGGTGCTTTGTTGGCCGTAATTGTGGGCAGGAAAAACACCTGCCATCATGGTTGCAAATACTTTCCGAGGATCTTCATCCAGCGTCCGGTTTTTTTCTTCGTAAACCGCTTCCAACTCCGTGTGGAAAATGCGGAAAATGGGTTTGCGGAAACGTTCGGCCTGCAAGGTCAAATAACGATCGATGGCATTAGCTGGAATGTCTTCTTCGTAAACGGTTTCTTCCATCCAGGTGTGCGCATTTGTATTGATACCGCCCATGTTTTTCATGGTTTTGTCGTATTCATTGGCGATGGCAAATTTGGCAGCTTCGCCAGAAACGCGGTCAATTTCTTTGTAAATTTCTTCCCGTTTAGCAGGGTCGGTGGTCTTGTTGTATTTTTCGTACAAGGCGTCGATTTGGTCGAGCAGCGGTTTTTCTTTGGCCCAGTCCAATGACCCAATTTTATCCGTGCCCTTGAACAACAAGTGTTCCAGGTAATGCGCCAAACCAGTATGCGTAGCGGGATCAGTATTGCTGCCTGCCCGCACGGCAATTAGGGTGCGAATCCGCGGCTCCTTTTTATTGGGCGAAAGAATAACCGTCAAACCATTTTTCAGCGTGTAAAAACGGGTTTGCATGGGGTCTCCTTCCACCGTGCGGTAGGTATAACCATTAGAAGTAACCTGTTTCCATTGGAATTTGGGCGGTTTTGCCCACAATTGAAGCATTGTACTGCTCAACAGCAGTACCAGCAAGAGTCTATTCATTTTCATGCCGAGTGATGTTAAATGAAGCTAAAATTTGGGCATGAAATTAAGTAAAAATCTAAAGCAGGCAAGAAGGATCCTATCCCGCAAAAAGGGGGATTTTCAGCTAAATAAGGATTGTTTGGTCAAATCGGCGGCTTCAAATCCTTAAAATGACCATTCAAAAGCGCCCTTTGTTGCAAATTCCGCATTTCGCGAACCATGGGTAGAAACTGCTCCAAGTGATTGATCATAAAAGTTTGACGCTCCTTTTCGGTGGGCATACTCAGGAGTTCATATTCTTGCTCCGTAGACATCCCGGCATGGTGGGCCACGTCAAAGGTGATGAAATCACTGGGGCTGTCGGGCAGTGCTTTGTCGATGTTCAACAGATCGAACAATTCAATGAGATAACCCAGCATTTTTTCATTCAAAGTCCAATCGAAATCACGATCCGTTTCAAGGCGAACGATGGTTGCCCCTGCGTACAATTTACCCGGAATTGGATTGATGAATTGTTCCATCCGGTAAACACCTAAACCCTTGGTTTTGATGTCCATTTCACCACCTTCATGGCGTTTTTCGATGCTCAACAGTTGAACCTCGGTACCGTATGGCATCACCCGGTTGTTGAGAAATGTAGGAATCCCGAAAGTCACCCCATTTTCTTCACTCTCTTTAATGAGTTGGCGGTAGCGGGGTTCAAAAATATGTAGGTTCAGATTTTCGTTAGGGTATACGACAATCTGCAGTGGAAATTGTGGCAACAAAACAAAATCCATACTGCCTTATTTTTTGATTTAACTGATTAAAAAAAATATATGTAACCTTTGTTTGAATTCCTCGTATATCAACCTAAATTGAACGAGTGTTCAGAGAGCGCAATGCGGCAAATGCTTAATCAGCCTGTTTACTGCACCTGCAAAAATACAAAACATGAACTAAGCCCAATAGTTGCAATTTTAATCCTATAAAAACCATTTTAACAACTTGCCATGTTTAAGCTCAGCACCAAAGCCCTGCGGCCACTCGTTTTCGGAACGAGTGTGGTCATTCTTTTCCTTGCCCTTTTGAGCACAGGATGCCGAAAAAACCGCGAGGTCAGTACTCTTTCCGCCGAAAACCCCTTTGTATACGCTTATACATCCGGGGTTATTTCCAAAACCGATCCAATCCGAGTACGTTTTGCGCAAAATGTTGCTCAACCCGATGAAATTGGCAAAGAGGCACCCTCCGTGTTGTCCATTTCACCCAATGTGAAAGGCAAACTGACCTGGGAAAACGCCAATACACTGCGTTTGGAGCCCAATCAGGAGCTCAGTTCCGGTACAACGTACGATGTCTCAGTAAATGTAAAACAAGTCATCAACGATGCCAAGGGTGAAAATGCCAGTTTTTCTTTTCAGTTTCACACCCGCGAGCAGCACTACCAGGTAGAACTGGAAGGCATGCGCTCGGCCAGTGCTACCGATTACAGCAAACAAACCTTGAAAGGGGCGGTCTACACTTCCGACGTAGCCCAAACTGCTGAAGTTGAAAAAATGCTTGACGCCAATCAGGACGGTAATGACCTCAAAGTGGACTGGAAGCATTCCGGCGACCAAATGGTGCACTACTTTACCGTCAAGTCGGTCAACCGCAGCAAACAGCCTTCGGAAGTCAAACTGGCTTACGATGGCAACTCCATTGGCGTTAAAGAAGACAAATCCGAAACTTACAAAATCCCTGCGGTCAACCAATTCAGTGTCATGGATGCAGAGGCAATCCAGTTGCCTGAGCAATACATCCGGATCGTATTTTCAGATCCATTGGAAAAATCCCAAAACCTGGACGGACTAGTCAGCATCGATGATTACGAAGGAACCCTACGTTTCATCATTGAAGACAATACGGTACGCGTTTACCCGGATCAAACCCTCAATGGCAATTACCGGGTAAGAGTAGCAACAGGGGTAAAAAACACCAAAGGCGGTACTTTTTCCGAAACCACCGTTTGGGATGTCACCTTTGAAGAAATCAAACCAGGAGTAAAACTGGTTGGACAAGGGGTAATTTTGCCCAATTCGGAAGGTTTGATGTTCCCCTTTGAATCCGTTGGCCTCAAAGCAGTAGACATCGAAATTTTCAAAATATACAACAACAATATCCTCCAGTTTTTACAAGACAACCCCATCGATGGGGAGTATGATTTGTACAAAGTGGGCCGGGTGATAATGCAGAAAAAAGTCAACCTGTCCATCCTTAGCCCCAATGCCAAGGCAGGTCGGTGGTCGCGTTATGCCATCGATTTGGGCAAATTGATCAAGGCCGACGAACAGGCCATCTATCAGGTACGCATCGGTTTCCGCCCAGAATATTCCGCGGTTGCTTGTATGGCCGAAGCGTCTACGGGGAATGCGGAGCTTGATGGTGATCCGTTCTCCCGTGCAGGTGAAGATGAAGACGAGCCCCTGGAAAGCATCATGGACAATTATTATGGGTATGATGGGTATTTTGAAGACTACGATTGGGACAAACGGGATGACGCTTGTTCCCGCGAATATTACAACTCCGATCATTTTGTTCAACGCAACGTCATTTCTTCCAACCTGGGTTTGATTGCCAAAAAAGGAGGCAATCGCAAGCTCATGGTCATCGTGAGCGATTTGCGCAGCACCGATCCAATCAGTGGCGCACAGGTTGAGGTTTTTGACCGCCAGAACCAGTCCATTGGTAAAGGCAGCAGCAACGGGGAAGGCATCGCCGACGTAGCCTATAAAGGCCAACCTTTCGTAGCCATTGTGACCCACAATGGCCAACGCGGCTACGTCCGCCTGGAGGATGGAGAATCACTCTCCCTCAGCAAATTTGACGTAGACGGTGCCGTAACCCAAAAAGGCCTGAAAGGGTATTTGTACGGCGAAAGAGGCGTTTGGCGTCCCGGGGATTCAGTTTTCCTCAATTTTATGATCGAAGACCGCGAAAAACGCCTGCCTGAAAGTTACCCCATCACCATGGAATTGTACAATGCGCGAGGGCAACTGCAAGAAAAACGCACCACTTCAAAAACGGTGGGAGGCATTTATCCCCTTTATTTTGCAACCCATCCCGATGCGCCTACGGGCAACTGGCAGGTGAAGGTAAAAGCAGGCGGAGCCATTTTTGAAAAAATCCTCAAGATTGAAACCGTCAAACCCAACCGCATTCGCATTGATCTGAATACTGGTTCCGAAAATGAATTGTATGCCACAGACGGGAAAATGAGTGCCGAATTGCAGGCCGATTGGTTGACTGGATCAGCTGCCAGTGGCTTAAAGGCCGTGGTGGAAGTGCAACTGCGCGAGTCCAGCACCCGATTTGCCAAATACCCTAGCTTCGACTTTGACGATCCTGCCCGCAAACTGACCAAAACGGAGCCCAAAGTCATTTTTGACAACGTATTGGATGGCTCAGGGCACGCCAAAGTCAGCGCCACTTTATTGGAAGAAGACCTTGCACCCGGTATGTTGAGCGCTTCTTTCCAAACCCGGGTGTTTGAAAAAGGTGGCGACTTTAGTACTGATAACATGACGGTGAAATACTCTCCCTACGACAGCTACGTGGGCCTGGAGATTCCCCGCAACAAGTATGGTAGCCCACAATTTGAAGTGGGCAAAAACAACACCATCGGTCTGGTTAACGTGGACAAAAATGGTAAACCCCTGACCAATCGCCGCTTATCCATTGGCTTGTACAAGGTAGAATGGCGCTGGTGGTGGGATCAATACCAGGAAAATGAAGCGAACTACAATTCGGGCGAGCACGTTGGTGCCGTAAAAACTGCTGCCGTTACCACGAATGCCAAGGGTGAAGCTTCCTGGAATTTCAAAACCGAAACCTGGGGCCGCTATCTGGTCCGCATCTGTGACACCGAAAGTGGGCACTGTACCGGTGGATACGTTTACATTGGCACCCCCTGGTACGAAGGCGACGAAATGGATGAGAGTTTCCGCGAAGCCGCAGCCATGCTGAGCTTCCGCGCAGACAAGGAAAAATACAATGTGGGTGAATCGGTAACATTGACAATCCCAGGCGGTAAAAACGGTCGGGTACTGGTTTCGCTTGAAACGGGTACTAAAATCCTGAAAACTTTTTGGGCTAAATCGGTAGAAGGAGAAAACAAAATCACCTTCAAAACCACACCCGATATGTCACCCACGGTTTATGCCAACGTAGCGCTGATTCAACCGCACGGACAGGTCGAAAACGACTTGCCGATTCGTTTGTACGGGGTTACGCCGATACAAATTGAAGATGCGGAAACCATCCTTACGCCAACCATCGAATGTCCCGCTGAATTCCGGCCTGAAACCACGGTAAGTGTTGAAGTGGCTGAAAAATCAGGCAAAGCCATGGCATACAGCCTCGCAATTGTGGACGAAGGTTTGTTGGGTTTGACGCGCTTTAAAACGCCCGATCCCCACTCTGCTTTCTACGCTCGTGAAGCACTGGGTGTACAAACCTGGGATATTTACGACAAAGTCCTGGGCGCTTTTGCCGGTGAACTGGAAAGCATCCTCAGCATTGGGGGCGACGGAGCCATTGACCCTAGTGCCTTGAACAATACCGCCAATCGTTTCAAACCAATGGTAGTCTGCCAGGGGCCCTTCCAATTGGGCAAAGGCCGCAGCAACAAACACCAAATCAAAATACCCAACTACATCGGAGCAGTACGGGTAATGGTGGTTGCAGCCCAGGATCATGCCTATGGCTCGGCGGGCAAGAGTGTGCCTGTACGCAATCCGTTGATGGTGCGCACTACCCTACCCCGGGTGATTTCGCCGGGTGATCAGTTTGAGTTACCCGTCAACGTATTTGTGACCGACGCCAAAATCACCAATGTGCAGGTGAAGGTGAGCGAAAGTTCTGGCCTGGTTTCGGTAGAAGACGGGGACCAAAGCATGAGTTTCAGCCGCAACAATTCGGATCAGATTACGGGCTTCAAAATCAAGGTGAAGGATAAAATTGGCGTTGCCAAATTCAAAATTGTCGCTACGGGCGGAGGCGCTTCTTCTTCGGAAGAGATCGAAATCGCTGTGCGCAATCCTAATCCTTACCAAACCAAAGTCTTCACCGAAGTGGTTGAAGTAGGCAAATCCTGGGAGCAACCCTTGGAAGTATTTGGGACTGCTGGCACGCGTAGTGCGATCCTGGAAGTGTCCAATGTTCCACCGCTCAACCTGGGTGAACGTTTGGGTTACCTCCTCTCCTACCCTTATGGCTGTATTGAACAAACCACCTCGGCCGCTTTTCCGCAATTGTTTGTTGGCAACATGATGGAATTGAATGAGGAGCGTCAGCAGCAGGTCGCAGAAAACATCAAGGCAGCCATCGAACGCATCAAAGGGTTCCAAACCAACGAAGGTGGCTTTACTTATTGGCCGCGCGGCAGTGGCACGCCCGATCAATGGTCAACCAGCTACGTGGGGCATTTCCTCGTTGAGGCCAAAGCCAAAGGGTACGATGTACCACAAAACATGCTCAAGGACTGGGTGAAATTCCAGAAAAAAGTATCCAGGATGTGGGATTCCAAACTCCCAGCTTACGGATTCTGGAGCAATGAAGGCCACGAATTGAACCAGGCTTACCGCCTCTATACCCTGGCCTTGGCAGGTGAAGCTGACATGGCATCAATGAACCGTTTGCGCGAAAATCCTAAACTTACATTGAGCGCCCGCTGGCGTTTGGCAGCGGCTTATGCCTTGGCGGGCAAAGCTGAAGTTGCCAAGGAATTGGTTCAAAATCAAGCTACTGAGGTGCCCGATTACACCGAATTGAGTTACACTTATGGCTCAGGCATGCGCGACCGTGCGATGATCCTGGAAACCTTGGTTTTGCTCAAAGACATGAAAAAGGCGGGTGCACTGGTGCAATACATCTCCAAGGGGCTGAGCAGCCAAAGCTGGTACTCTACCCAAACTGTCGCTTACAGCCTCATGGCGGTATCTAAATACCTGGGCGATGACAAGGCGACGCAGGCCTTCAGCTTCAGTTATTCGCTCAGCGGAGGTACTTCAACTTCGGCCAACTCCAAAAACGCGGTGATGCAAATCAACCTGCCGACGGGTGGAAGCAATACTTTGATGGTAAAAAACACCAGCAAAGCCAAACTCTTCGTGCGGGTGATGCAAAAAGGTCAACCTACTGCCGGGCAAGAAACACCCCAGGCAAATGACCTGAAGATCAGTGTAGTCTACACGGATATGGCCGGCAAAGTATTGGATCCAGCCAATTTGCCCCAAGGCAAGGACTTCATCGCCGAGGTGCGGGTGA
This sequence comes from Haliscomenobacter sp., assembly GCF_965225875.1. GTDB lineage: Bacteria > Bacteroidota > Bacteroidia > Chitinophagales > Saprospiraceae > Haliscomenobacter. The sequence goes on from NZ_CBDDBS010000003.1 coordinate 1,098,835, forward strand.
ATCACCCCAACTCTCGTCCGATCCAATTCGACGAGCTGGCGCTGAATCAAACCTTCCCCTCCGGTTGGGAAATTTCCAATAGCCGCATGACGGATATTGAAAGCACTTCCTCTTCAGGCTACGACTACCAGGACATTCGCGATGATCGGGTGAATACCTTCTTCGACCTGGGCCAAAGCCAAAACAAATCCTTCAAGGTGCGGCTGAACGCGGCTTATCCCGGACGGTATTATTTGCCTGCGGTGTCCTGTGCAGCGATGTACGACAATTCGATTAGTGCAAATACGAAGGGAATGTGGGTGACGGTGAGTAAGTGAAAGTGAAAAGTGAATAGTGAAAAGTAATTGGCAAGCAATGTTCTGGGATGTTGCTTGCCAATTGTTTTTTCGCTTTGCTCAATGCTAATGTGAAATCAACAATTATCTATAAGCTCAAGGGGTGACAACACCGTATGACATGAGTGCAGAAATCTTAAACCATACACCAACATCGGGAGACTATCCGGAAAAACATTTTGGCCTGGGTTTCACTTCTTGCCTTTGGGTAAAGTTTATGGACAATGACTTTCAAGAATGGGTTGGTTGCTTCTCCAGTAATTACCGACCGTTCAACAAGGTTTTAATTGACAATGCCAACAAGACAGCTTTTGTAGTAGCTGGTGGGCAAGGTTATTTGATTGACATTTCGACAAGAGAGTTATTAGACGAAATAGAGGGTGTTCCAGGTATTGAAAGTATAATTCATACAACAAACCCTGAATATTTTTTAGCTGGGTCTTGCTGTTGTATCTACATTTTTGACAACAGGAAACTTATCAAACGCTACGACCCTGACTTCACGGTCGATGGAATTTATTTTACAGAGCAAAAGGGCCAAAAAGCAATCGGGCATTTATATTCCTATGAACATCAGCAAGACTTAAATATTGGCTTTTCATTTGACCTTGTGACAAATGAATTGACCATAGACAAGAATGTAAAAATTAGAAAACTTGGGCCTTTTGAATTTGTAACAGTGACAGAAAAAGAAATAAAAGAAAATGAAAGCTTTTTCACCAAAGTATTAAGGCGACTAACGGACCAATGAAACGAAAGTTTGCACTTAAGTCTAGGCGCTGTGGTGCCTCTTCAGTGCCTAAGGTTTCTATGGCTTGCTGAAAACTTTTTCCTATTCATAGATATATTGGAGTTTTTCCTTGAACATCCTGCGCTAAAGAGCTTTTCGAAAGTCTGAAACTTTCGAAAAGGTCAAGCATGCACCATTTTGAAAAAAAAATTTCTAGGCTTACACTTTTATAGCAGAAAAAAGTGTAAGCCTAGAAACGTCATTGGTAAAAGAAACAATAGCACGAGAAGTTAAGCAGCTCTAAAACATCCCACCCTTTTTGTATTTTTGCACCCAAAATCACCCCAGCTACTCATCAAAACCAAATAAGCCATGCAAAGCCCAACAATGGTTGCTTCACTGGAAGCCTACTTCCAAACCTTCCGTAAAAACGTCATTGGTGCGAATCAAAAATTCCAGAGCCCTTATGGCGAAAAAAGCATCATTTACGCCGACTGGACGGCCAGTGGCCGCTTGTACCAACCCATTGAAGACATTCTGACCCATGATATTGCGCCATTTGTAGGCAATACCCATACTGAAACCACGATTACTGGGAGTGCCATGACCCAGGCCTATCACCAGGCTAAGGCCATCATCAAATCCTACGTGGGCGCACAAACTTCGGATGTACTCATTTCCTCCAACTCAGGCATGACCGGAGTAGTCAATAAATTTCAACGGATTTTGGGGCTCAAGGTCCACGAGCGACACCAACACCTGGTCAAATTGCCTGAACACCAGCGGCCGATTGTGTTCATCAGCCACATGGAGCACCACTCCAATCAGACCAGCTGGCTGGAGACCCTGGTGGATGTAGAGGTGATTGCGCCAACGGCAGATGGCTTGGTCGATTTAGACAATCTGGAGGCCATGTTGCGGCGTTACGCCAATCGTGAAACCAAGATAGCCGCGGTGACTTCCTGTTCCAACGTGACGGGTTTGTTCACCCCTTACCACGAGATTGCCAAAATCATGCACCAGCATGGCGGGCTTTGTTTTGTGGACTTTGCCTGCTCGGCGCCCTACATCGACATCAACATGCGCCCGAAAGATCCGCTAGAGCATCTGGACGCCATTTTCTTTTCGCCCCACAAGTTTTTGGGTGGACCTGGTTCTACGGGCATTTTGATTTTTGACGCCAAATTGTACAAAAACCGCATCCCCGACAACCCAGGTGGTGGTACCGTAGATTGGACCAATCCCTGGGGTGGCCACAAATACATCGAAGAAATTGAGGCCCGGGAAGACGGTGGCACACCTGCCTTCTTACAAACCATGCGGGTTGCGCTCTGCATGCAGCTCAAGGCTCAAATGGGCGTAGACAACATCCTCCAGCGCGAGCACGAACTCCTGGATCTCATTTGGGATCGCCTCGAAGCCATTCCCAATTTACACATACTGGCTCACGGGCACCGCGACCGTTTAGGAGTGATTTCCTTTTACATCGATGGGCTGCACTACAACCTGGGTGTACGGATTCTCAACGACCGTTTTGGCATCCAGGTCCGGGGTGGTTGCTCCTGTGCGGGTACTTACGGGCATTACCTGCTGGAAGTTTCCCGGGATCATTCCCGCTCTATCACCGATAAAATCAACATTGGCGACCTGACTGAAAAACCAGGCTGGATTCGGATGTCGATCCATCCGGTGATGAGTGATGCAGAAGTGAAGTACCTTGTGAGCGCAATCGAACAATTGGCTCAGGAGCATGAAACCTGGGGCAAGGATTATGTGTATAATGTGCATACCAATGAGTTTCAGCACCAGAGCAACCTCAATGTGGAGGAGGAGTTGGTAAATCAATGGTATAGCAAATTGCAATAAAACGGATCAATGCGTATTTTTTTCGACAATGCCGCCACTACCCCCATCGACGACCGCGTGATTGAAGTGATGGTGGATGCCTTACGCCACACCAATGGCAACCCCTCCTCCATTCATCAGGAAGGGCGCACGGCCAGATCAGCCATTGAACAGGCCCGGCGGCAAATTGCCCGTACTTTGAATGCTTCAATTGGGGAGATTTTTTTTACTTCGGGCGGTACAGAATCGAGCAACATGGCGCTCAAACGTTCGGTGCAAGACTTGGGCGTGCGTCGGATAATCAGTGCGCGTACGGAGCATCATTGTGTCTTACATTCTTTGGAAACGCTGGCGAAGGAAGAAGAAGTGAAGGTGGTATTTGTGGATCAGGCTAACAATGGCCACATCCAAATCAACCATTTGGAGGAGCTTTTGCAAGATGCTACGCATAAGACCCTCGTTTCTTTGATGCACACCAACAATGAGGTGGGCACTTTATTGGATTTGGAACAGGTTTCGGCACTTTGTGCTCAGTATGGGGCTTTGTTTCATACCGATACCGTGCAGAGTATGGGTTTTTACCCTATCGATGTGGCTAAAACCAAAATCGCCTTTTTGACGGGTTCAGCGCACAAGTTCCACGGCCCCAAGGGGATCGGCTTTATTTACATCAACAGCGAGAACATCATCCACCCCTACATTGACGGCGGTTCGCAGGAGCGCAACATGCGGGGTGGAACCGAAAACATTTCCGGGATTTTGGGGATGGCCAAAGCCTTGGAATTGGCGACGACAGAAATGGAAACACGTCGCGCTCACATTCAGGGTTTACGCGATTATTTTGCGGAGCAATTACAAGCTCATTTTGCCGATCTGGAATTCAACGGCGATCCATTTGGGCAGGGGCATTACAAAATTCTTAGTGTGGGTTTTTCTCCGAGTCCGCGGGCTGATTTGTTATTGCTCAACCTCGATATTGCCGGGGTGGCTGCTTCGGGTGGTAGCGCTTGTAGTTCAGGGGTAGATGTCGGGTCACACGTCATGGATGCATTGAAACATGGGTCGCCTCGGCAGACGCTGCGCTTTTCCTTTTCGTACATGAATAGCAAGGAAGAGGTGGATCAGGTTGTTCAGCGTTTGAAGGAGATTTTAGGTTAATAGTCATTTGTGGCTGAATAATTGTGCTCGTTTCATCAATGTGTTTTATGAAAAAAAACCTACTTCTGCTCTTCGGACTTTTCTGCTTTGGGATTTTGTTCGCTCAAAAAAATGAACCCAAATTCAAGGTTCTCGCCTTTTACACCGCCCAAAACGACCGCGCCCACATCAGCTTTGTGCATGAAGCCAATCGTTGGTTTGCTAAGATGGCAGAGTCCCATCATTTTGCCTACGATTCAACCAACAACTGGAGTTTGTTGAATGCCCAACATTTGGCCAACTATCAAGTCGTTGTGTTTTTGGATACCCGCCCTGAAGCTCCCGATCAGAGGGCTGCTCTACAAACTTATCTGGAAAACGGCGGTGCCTGGCTGGGTTTTCACTTCGCGGCTTTTGCCCTTACCCCTTCCAAATTCAACCAGGACTGGGACTGGTACCACAATCAATTTCTTGGCGCTGGCGAATACAAAAGCAATACCTGGCGGCCAACTTCGGCCATTTTGCGCAAGGAAGGCAAACATCCGGTTTTGAAGGGCATCCCCAGCACTTTTAAATCCTCGCCCAATGAGTGGTACCGCTGGAAAAATGATTTGCGCAGCAATCCGGATATTCAGGTTTTGTTGTCCATTGATCCCAGTAGTTTCCCTTTAGGTACCGGCCCCAAACCTCACGAAATATGGCACAGCGGGGATTACCCGGTGGTTTGGACGAATAAAAAGTACCGCATGTTGTACGTCAACATGGGGCATAATGACATTGATTATGAAGGAGGGACAAACAAGGAGTTGTCTTTTCAATTTGGGAATTCTGTGCAGGACAAGTTGGTTTTGAATGCGTTGAAGTGGTTGGGAAAAAGTAAATAAGCATTCCTTTTTCACTCCATAAACTTCACCCCATACTTACGCTTCACTTCCTCAATTCTTCCAGCCAAAGCCTTTTCTTTTTGATTCATTTCGTTCAACACCAGTTTTGGCATGGGGCATTCCAATAGTGTTTTGTTGCCTTCGCTGGAGACGAGGATGTTTTTTCCATCACCAGAAAAAGCAGCTATAGGTGGAGTATCATTATCTCCCGTGTTGAGTTCCATCCAAAGATTGCCGTAGATGTCCCACAAACGCAGTACTCCGTCTGCGGAAGTGCTCAATAGAGATTGACCATCCGGTGAAAAAGCCAAACTCGTGATTTCGGCCTGATGACCAGACAGCAATAAAACCTCACCCCGCTCAAAATGCTCCAGGTAGATGTTGTGATCCGCATCAGCGGTAGCCATAAATTGATCCTTGGGATCCAGGACGGCTAACACCTCATGACCTTCTTCACTGTAATTCGCTTTTCGAAACAAGTCCCCCTCCGGAGAAAGCAGAGCCATACTTGAATCAGCTGCGATGGAATAAATAAAGCGTTTTTGCTGAGATACGTGCAATTGACGAATGGGGCTGTGGTGCAAAGTCAGATTTGGCAAGGAATTGCCTTTAAGGTCCCAGCGGTACAATTTGCCATCGTGCCCTCCAGCCAAAATCCGATTGCCCTTTTCGGAAAAAAGAACAACATAACTATAAGCCGGAGCATTGGGCAATTGAATAAATGTACCTGCGCCAAGATTCCAGAGTTTGAGGCTTCCATCGGCGGAACGAGTCAAAATGGACTGTCCGTCCGGGCTGAAAAGCGCATTGTAGGTATTGACCTTGTCTGGGAAAACCCCCTTAAGTTGCCCATCTTTACTCCAAAGTTTGGCCTGCTTGTCCCGGGAAGTAGTCAGCCAAGATTGACCATCCGCAGCGGCATTGGTGCTCAAGACCGATGCTGTGTGGGCCTCAATGGGGTTGGCTACATTGGTCGAAGCATTCCAAAGCCAGGCTCGCCCCGATGTGCTGCCCAGCAGGTAGTTGTCGCCGGAACGGGCAATCGCGTTGGCCAAAATCAAAGTGTCTTTACCTGTTTGAACCGGGCTACTTTTGCCTTTGCTCAGGAAGACCAATTGCTGCTGATCCTGGACAGCCAAATAGTCCTGGCCATTCGCCAGCGGGTAAATGGCATTGAAAGATTGCGCGGACTGGGCTAAAGGATGATTTAAGGTATCCCACACCGCTTGTGAAAAGGCGCGCATCTGAGCTGGAGAAATGGGCCATTTGTCATTCAACTTGGTAGACAAAAAGGCCAAAAACAAGGCATCTCCAGCTTTGTTGTTCGTACGCAGATTGTCGGAAAGGATGGCCAAACGGAGCATTTCGGCCTGTTTGCTTTGGGCCCGGGCGATTGCCGCATTTTTTTCAGCTTCCACCTTGGCCAGGGCTTCCGCATTCTTGGCTTTATCGGCCAGGTCTTGAGCTTTTTTAACCTCCTCGCCAGCCTCGGCAGCCTCGGCCACTGCTTTTTTTGCAGCCTCACTTTTTACAAGCAGGTCCGTATCAATGGCTTTTTGAGCCTGCCTGATGAGGTCGTATAGGTCATTTTCCAGTGGTTTATCCGGGCAATTTAAAGCGGCGATGTAACTGTCGATGGCCCGGTTGTAATTTCTTTTTTTAAACTCCACTAGTCCATCCTGACGCACATCTTCAAAACATTTTTTGGCTTGTGCGGATAGGTCGTTCAGCGCTCCTAAAAAGAAGCAGCAAGCCACCAAAATCCAAGCCTTTTTTATCATCTGGTGCATAGTTGATCATTTTAGGTTAAACGCCAATTGAACTTTCATTGCATTGCTGCCATCGCCTAATGGCCTAGTATCCAAGCGCAGGGAAAAAGATTGGTTGCCACAATATTTGTCGTATTGCTTTTGCCTGGCCATGGTGTTTAAGGCTCGATAGAGGTACACTGCTGCATCCAGACTCAATACCGCCCAACCCGCATAAGTGTACAAGCGGGCCTCCTTTTCATAATCTTTTGCCTGATCAAAGAAGGGTTGGGCCAATTTATAGGGTTGATTATTGGAATAGTAACTCTTATAGGTATTGTATGCGTCGATTTTTTTACTTTTTTGGAACTGGCCAATGCCCGTCAGAATCAAACCTCCGGCAGCAATTCCCAAATGCGGCAACTGTTGGCCTAGGGTAAAAGCTGGCCGAACATCCGCACAATCTACATTCCCCCATAGCTCTGCACTGAGCACCAACTGGTATTTTTGGCCAAAAATGAGTACATCTTCCAGCGCATCCAACCAGGTCATACTCCGTAAACCAACGGTGCCTTCAGTCAATGACCCTAAAGCCCCTTTGGCTTTAAAGGGCAAAGGTGTGATCACTCGGCCAGTTTGATTGAGCAATAATACACTGGTTATGTAGTTGAAGCCTTTTTCCGTGGAACCCAATTCGTAGGCAAGCTGCAAATCGGCATCTTCCAAACGAAGACCAGTGATGGCCATAAAATAACTCGTGGTGAAGTCAACATGTTTGGTTTGCTCGGGATTGAACTGTAGGGCCAATTTACCGGATTGTTCCACGACCTCAAATTGGATGGTGTCCCGTTGGGTATAGATCAAAGCCTTCTTCTGCGCACAGAGGAGTCCGGGAAGCAGGCCTAAGAGGAATATGGTGATGATTTTTTTCTGCATGGCTAGTTGGTTTCGGGGGTATACATCCAGAAGTCGGGATACAGGATAAATTCCAGGTTATTGTTTTTGATTTTTATGCTGCGTCCACCACCTACATAGGCCTTGTTCCCAATTACAAATGATACAGCATTTGAACGGCCTCCACCCAAAAGTGAAGTTCGAATTCTCCATTTTTTTCCAGAGATGGCGTTAGGGTTGAACTCCCACAAGTCAGCCAAATAGGTACCAGTTTCAGCCAAAAAACCCATTCCGAGATATCCTTTATCTCCAATACTGAAGCCGAGGGCTCCTCGACGAGGGCCTCCCGGTAATGCATCAATCAACAACCATTGATTGCGATTTGGATCAAAACTCCAAAAATCTTTTAGGTCTTCAAAACCACTTGTCCCAGTGCCTACATAGCCCATGCCGCCCAAAGAAAAAGCAGCCGCATTTTTTCTACCTAAGGTCTGTTCAAGAGTGCCTGTTGAAAGTTGTACGGGCAAAGATTTTACCTTTTTCCAGCGAGCACCTCTTGGTGTTTGAGGGTTGTATTCATAAAAATCATTCATAAAAACCTCATTTCCATTTGTATCGATACTTCCTCCTGCTCCAATGTAAGCTTTGTTGTTGATTACAAAAGCCACTGCGCCATCTCTACCTCCACCAGGAAAAGTATCCACCAGGTTCCAACTGCCACCAATGGAAGCAGGATCAAAAGCCCAGATTTCGTCATAATATCGTCCATTGCCTTTATTGCCCAAACCTACGTAAAGTCGGTTATTGAGGTTAAAGGAGATAGCGCCAACAGTAGGAATACCATTGAAGGATTGAATTTCTGTCCATCTACCCAAAGTATCGTTTAGCGGGTCATACTGATAGGATACATCTACAGCATCTGAATTGGTAAGCAAACAGTCCTCCTTATTGCATCCAAGACTGATGTAAGCCCGATTTCCCACCGCTCCACCTATCATATGTGCCCTGTTTTCTGGCATGTTTTTAACCCTGAGCCAACCATCCCTAATTTTTACAGGAATCACTTTTTTGCTGTATACGATCTGGCCATCCCTAGTTTGGACGTAGGCTTTGGTGTAATAAAGCGTATTGAAAGCCAGGTTTTTGAAGGTGCTATAAAAAGTACCATCATCGTTGGAACTTTTTAAGCTGGTTTTTTTTACTCCAGGCTTTAAAAACAATTTAGCAGTGTCTGGGTCAAGGATATGCCCTCGGTCAATGATAGAGTCTTGCAAAGCTTCAAGCCCAAATAAATTCGCCGACACTGTAACTTCATTGTTATAACCATTGGTAATGGTATCTGTTTCAACCAGGAAATTGAAAGAAAAACTCTCTAAATTCCCGTAAATAGGTCCAACATCGGTGACGGCATAAGCTCGGAAATGATAAACTATCTGGTTTGGCTCCAAGGAAGGAAGTGTATCTTTAAATCCTTCCTTATTCAAAGCACCGAGTCGAAGTGTTTCAATGCCAGCTCGCCCCATCTCAAAATCTTTGAGTTCTCCGGACCAATTTTTAGCCCAAACGAACCCGTGATCACTCAATGGGTTCTTATTCCCAATTGTCCTTTTTACATTTCCAGACAAGATAAGGGTACCTAAACCGAGCCCTCGTGGTTTTTCAGTAAAGACCTCGACAAAATCCAGTTCCACTAATTCCGGGCCAATGCAACCACTACTCAGTAAAAGTAGAAACAGGCATATTTTACTTTTTAGGTGATATCCCAGATTTTTCATTGGCGAATTATTTTCTTGTAAAATGTCAATTGACCTGTTTTAAACTGAATCAAATAAATGCCTGGAGTATGTGTCGATAAATCTACTGCAAGTGTTTCTTCTTTAAACCCTCTGCGGGCCTGACGCCAAAGGACCTTCCGTCCTAATGCATCCAGGATATTTATTTCAATAAGTGTGTTTTGTTCTAGATGAAACTGGATGTTAAACTGCCCATCATTGGGGTTAGGGAAAACCTGGATTGCATTAGCGAGTTCAAGATCCAGTGTCCTGGTTACCAATTCCGGACCATAAGTAGCCTTACAGCCATTTGCATCAGTAACAATAAGCTTAAAAATCCCTGTGCGCAATCCGATTAAATCTTCTTGAGTAGAAATCAGGGTATCATTTCTGAACCATTGGAATTGATACCCCGGAGTGCCTCCACTTACTCTTACCTGGATGTTTCCGCTCTCCCCCGCAGCAGGATGGATTGATTCTTTGATCACTGATGGGTTGGGATTTACTTTTATTTCAACCTGATCACTTGCTTCACAGCCATCTTGCGTCACTGTGACGGTAAAGTTGGTACTCGTTCCTGGGCTAACTCTGATTTCAGAGCTACTTGCATTGTTGCTCCAACGGTAATTAGTGCCGCCGCTGGCACGCAAAATGGCATTTTGGCCCGAACAGATACTTTGGTCAAGACCCGCATTGGCTGCGGGGAGCGATTTGACGGTAACCCGAACCTGATCAGTTGCTTCGCAGCCATCCTGGGTCACTGTGACGGTAAAATTGGTACTTGTTGCTGGATTTACACTGATTTCAGAACTTGTTGCATTGTTACTCCAACGGTAACTTGTGCCTCCACTGGCGCGTAAAATAGCATTTTGACCTGCACAGATACTCTGATCCAGCCCTGCGCTGGCAGTAGGGAGTGATTTGACAGTAACCCGAACCTGATCAGTTGCTTCGCAGCCATCCTGGGTCACTGTAACGGTAAAATTGGTACTCGTTGCTGGATTTACACTGATTTCCGCACCCGTTGTATTGTTGCTCCAACGGTAGCTAATACCACCAGTAGCACGTAAAATAGCATTTTGGCCCGCACATATAATTTGGTCCAGGCCTGCATTGGCGACAGGGAGGGATTTGACAGTAACGCGAACCTCGTCCGTTGCTTCACAGCCATCTTGCGTCACAGTAACTGTAAAATTGGTACTCGTCGCTGGATTTACACTGATTTCCGCACCCGTTGTATTGTTGCTCCAACGAAAGCTCGTGCCTCCAGTGGCTCGCAATATGGCACTTCCTCCAGCACAAATACTTTGGTCAAGTCCGGCATTGGCGGTAGGGAGCGATTTGACGGTAATCCGAACCTGATCAGTTGCTTCACAGCCATCCTGGGCCACGGTGACCGTAAAATTGGTACTTGCTGCTGGATTTACACTAATTTCAGCACTAGTTGCATTGTTACTCCAACGGTAACTTGTGCCTCCACTGGCGCGCAAAATAGCATTTTGCCCTTCACAGATACTCTGATCCAGCCCTGCATTGGCAGAAGGGAGTGATTTGACGGTAACGCTAACTTCGTCCATTGCCTCACAACCATCCTGGGTCACCGTGACCGTAAAAATGGTACTCATTGCAGGGCTTACGCTGATTTCAGCACTAGTTCCATTGTTGCTCCAGCGGTAACTTGTACCTCCACTGGCGCGCAAAATGGCATTTTGCCCTGCACAGATAATTTGGTCCAGCCCGGCATTGGCTTGGGGAGGTGATTTGACAATGACGCCAACTTCATCTGTTGCCTCGCAACCATCTTGCGTCACGGTAACCGTATAATTGGTGCTCCTCGATGGATCTACACTAATTTCTGAACCCGTTGCATTGTTGCTCCAACGGTAATTGGTGCCGCCACTAGCACGCAACGTAGCCCTTTCACCGGGACAGATGCTTTGGTCTATTCCGGCAGTGGCATTAGGTGTTGGTTTAAAATTAACTGATACCTCACCCATACCAGTACAGCCATTTACCTCTGTTACTTTTAGGGTATATTTTCCGGCTACACTTACAGGGATTGTACTTGAGGTGGCCCCGGTAGACCAAGAAAAGAGATAAGGAGTAGTGCCTCCAGTTATTTGAGGGCTTATGGTCAAAGGTGTTCCAGCGCAACCTGAACGATTGTCACCAAGGGCCACTACAGGTTTGGGCCGAACATTGACGGTTACCCTGGAAGTAGCGGTACAACCAGATACAGTAGACTTTACTTGATAAGTGGTTGGGCCCACCACATTCGCTGTAAAAGTAAAGGTGGAGCCAATGCTACCATCTCCCCAAGTGTAATTTCCAGTCCCTTGAGGAGTTAAAGTAACGCGGTCTCCTTGGCAAACGGAAAAACCTTCACCTAAATTCACACTGGCGGCGGCACAAGCTTTTTGCTTTAATATTATTCTGCGCAATTCTTTATTTTGCCCCAATAAAACGAGCGTATCAAGTCGTGGAGTAGCGTTCGGATTGGGACTCAACACATTTATTGTCAATTCATCATCTCTGTTACCAGCACCTCGGATGGCTTGAGCCCACGAGCCAAGCCCCGACATCTCCCACTTGATATCTGATTGAACCAAAGCTTTAAAAGTTATGGGGAATGTGGTGGCGTTTGCATCCAATTCTTTAAAAGCTGGTGTAACACGGAGGTTAGAAGGTGTCCCAATGACTTGAAAACGATTTATAACTGACTGAGCACCAGGATTAAATTTTTCACTGGTATTTGAATTAAAAACCGGTTTTACCTTAAAGTTTTTCTCGTCCTTGATGATACGGATGTTAAAACTATCATTAGGTGCATAACCACATTTTAGCCCATCACCAGTCTGGTCTGCAAAAAACTGGAATATCAATTCCTGGCCATTCCAGAATTTTCCATTTTCCAAAACGTAGTTTCCTTGACCCTTATCATACACAAAATTGATTTTATCTCGTAAAGTGAGGCTTAGATTATCCATTAACAATCCACTAATTGCCCTTACTCTAACCGTGTGTGGATTTGTGGTGACGGTAGGACAAGCTGTTTCATCAAATTGAAAATCGGGGTTTTGGTCTTCTTCGCATTTTAATTCCAATCCATAGGTAGTTCCACCAGTACCTTTTGGTGCCTCCTTGTCTACAATTACGTAATAATCTCCTGCATCCAAATCAATGGGGCCGATCGAAGCAACCCCTCCAGATGAGCTGGTTTCTGCCGTAGCGAGACAGTTTTGTCCACAATTCTGGTTGTATAGGAACATACCCATAGCAGAAGAAAACCCATTAAGTGTCAGCGTTATCCGCGACGGGACACTAAGCGTGAATTTATGTACCAAATCCTCACCCAGGTATTTGCGGTTGCTTTGGGCACAAGTACTGTATACCGCAGAATCATCCTTGCTGAATTCGGATCCTTTAGTTGCCAGATTGCCATTTACGACAGGCTTGGAACAATCAAGGATGATTGGATTATTCGTTAAACAAGGACCACAAGCCCCTTCATCTTCCAATTTGGATTTGGGGCTCGGCTCCTGAAGTCCGGGGATGGCAATACAGGTATTGATTCTTAAGGTAAAATTAGTGGGCGTATCACTAAGCAAAACCACATAATACAGTGCTTTTTTAGTGACATCTAATCGGATATCCTGAATTAAATTTTCTTTGAAAGTTGGTACTCCAGGATAAAATTCATTGGCAGGAATACAATTTTGAAAGCATAGATTACTAAGGGGGTCATCACAATTGCACTTGAACACAAAAGGTCGGGATTTCCCCTTTTCTGTGTACCAATATATTCCAATTGAAGAATTAACTTTTGGATCATATTGAAATACAAAAATCTCGCCATAAAGCTCACCAGGCGCTTTATTGCCAAAGACATCTCGAACACAAAGCTCATTGGCCAAAGAATTAGGTAGAAGCCCTGATTCCAGCCTGCCTTGAGCAGGTGGCCCCTCAATTTCTATAAAACTTCCGCCATAATTGCAAACCGTTTCATTGGCACAAGGTTTGGCTGTAAATTCTCTGTTGGTGTAAAGGTCGCAGCCTGCCAAAGAAGAATTATCGTATTGAATCCCGGACTTAAGACACACTGGGGAATAAATGAGCGTAGCTTGACAGGGCAAGGCTCTCCATAAACAAATGTTATCTATCGCATAGTTACAATTGGTGTCCGCATAAAAATTAACTGCACCCAAAACCTTCAGTGGGTTGGTGCCGCGGTTAAAATCCCAGGCACTAACGTACTCATCATTGATCCAAAGCTCTGCCCGGTTTTTGTTGAGATCAATAATTTGCATCACCCGATTCCAGCCACCGTTTACATAATTGAAACTATCACGTTTTGCAGTTTCGGCCTGGTCGCCAATTCTCAAATAACCTACTCCATTGCTTTCAAAAGAAACATGGTAAGCCCAATTGGGGCCAGCGCCAGTGCCTCCATTTTGGTTGTGCTGCAGGTTATAATAGGCTCGCTTGTTTTGGGTCACAAAAAGATCCCAGGACAACCTGTAACGGCCGCTGTTTCGGTTTCCTAACAACAGAAGTACATCAGGGTCGGAATTTCCGGAATTCAGCATTCCCAAAAATTGAATATTTTGATCAAGCCGAATGAAAGGTCGATCTGAATTGGCATCCCATAGTTTCCATAAAGGATTACCACTTGCCGGAAAAACTGCCTGGGTACTGTAACTATTGAAATTTTCGCAAATATCAACGTTTGCTCGGTTGGTAAGCGACACGTTGAGGCGCTGTTCGTAACATGTCCCACATTGTTGTTGAGCAAAAATTTGGAAATTAAATCCTAGGAAAAGGTAAAATGCTGATAGGCAGCAAATGAGGAGTTGGGTCTGTTTCATCTGTGGGTTTTTTAGTTTCGTGTCTAAAAATAACTAAATTGTTAAAGCTTTGCAATTCAACAATGAAAATTCTTTAAAATTCAATATAAATTAGTTCAACAAGTTCAACTTTCTCGTTGCCAGACCATCTCCTGGTTTGAGCCGCAATGCCTTTTCATAACTTTCTCTGGCCAGATCATTGTAACGCCCTACAAAACCATCGCCGGCATCAATCAATTTCTTGTAGGTTATTTCCAGTTTATTTTCTGTCTCTTTGATCAACCCTGCAATTCTTTCATCTGCACTTATCATTTGAGCTTTTTGATACAGCTTAATTACTTCAAAAAAATCTTCATCCTGGGTTAAAGCAGTAGCTTGTTCAACCAATTTTTGTACTTCCCCCCATCTTTGGGTTAGCTTACTCAAGGTATCTTGTAAAGGTTGGGTGATGCCCACATTCAAATCATCTATTGCCCTCAGTTTTTCCTGAGCAGCTTCATATTTTCCTTCAACTTTTAAGGTATTAGCAACTTGAATCTGACCATTTACAAAAGCTTTTGCCAACTCATTTTTTGCTCTTCTCGTTTGTTCAGCTTTAACTATAGCGAAAACCAAAGCAGCAATTGATAAAGTAGCCAAAACAATCGCCACCGCAGCCGCACGCGTTGCCCGTCTTCTTTTTTCACGTTCTGCCAGCAGTTCAGCTTGTTCTTTTTGTAAAAGTTCAGCCTTGCTTTGTTCCACAAAAGCCAACAAGTCAGCGCTGAGGCGAGGCTTCAAAGTAGGCCACAGTTCCTCGATGACATTGATTTGTTTTTTGCTCAGGGTTTCTTTGGTTTCCAGAAACTCCTTATGCGCAATCAGCAGGCGGGACAAGACCTCATTGACCCTGCGCTGGGTTTCACTGCGCTTTTGGTCAATTAAAAGTGCCAGTGCATCGTGGGCCAGTTCCAGTGAATGTTCAGATTGTCGAAGGATCCGCCGGTTAATCAATTGCCGGATAATGTAACCAAGTGTTTGGGGATTTATACCGCTCAGCCACTGGGCTACTTGTGCGTCCAAAACCAGATTTGCCTCCGTACCCGTGTAAGTTACCGGTCGTTTGGTGCCTTCGGGGGTAACAAATGCGTCCAAAACGGTACTTACTGCATCCTCCGGGCTATCGGTGTATTGTTGCCCGACGTTGCTCTGCAGTTGCCATTTTTGCTCGTCCAGAAATCGCCCCAATACATCTTCAATATCGCCCAGGGCTTTGATTCCAGAAAGATTAAAAGTCAGTTGAGGCCAAGTTTCGGTATTTGGTACATTTTGATCCGGATATTTTTTCAAAAAGGCATCGCGGTACAACTGATCCAGGTAAACTTGCAAATAAGGCAATTGTATCCCGGACTTTCCTCCCGAAATATTGTCATATATGGCTTTGGTGCTTTGCTGGATCGGCTCCTCAAGGCTGATGTGGTAATTTTTACAGGATTTTTCTACAACTTCAGTCACTTTGGAATAACCCATAGGCTCTACTCGTAGCCGGAAATCAAACAATCGGGGAAGTTGTTTTTCCAGGTTGTACAATTGCCCGATAAACTCCTCCCGAACGATCAAAATGACCCTGCAAGCCGCTTCCATTTGGGTCAATTTAACGAGGGTTTCAGCTAAAATTTGTTGTTCTTTTTCTGTCCCCAGAATGAACAGCTCTTCAAATTGATCAAAAATCAAATAAACAGGCCGTAGGTAATACCGGAACAAGTAGCTTATCCGATCAGGAAGAGCAGTAATTGCAGCAGCATCTTTAGGCATTACCCCCTGGATGGTTTGGTCAAGTGATTGGTTAAAATCGGCTCCACGGCGCAAGAAAAATGGGAACCAATCGGGGCCATCAAATTTACTGGCCAAGCCACATTGAACCAGGCTGGTTTTCCCCGTTCCGGACAGCCCATAAATCAGAATCAAAGAAGATTTAAATACCATTCGGTACAATTCTTCGGTTTCATCTTCTCTTCCAAAGAAATTATCGCGGTCCTGGTAGGCATAGGCATCCAAAAATTTAAATGGGGTTTTCATAGCAATTGTCGCATGGAGTGATGGAATAACATTTCAGCAAAAGCTTCAAATTGCGCTTTAATTACCAGGTAGTTTTTTTGGTTGGCAATCAAAAGATTAGAGTCGTTTGGCTTGTAAACATGTCGGTAGACGTACATGTCCTTATCCCGGTTGTAACGATCAAAATAATACAATTTTGCAATAGTGGCCTTTTCATCAAAGGCATTTTCATCAATGATAAAAGGTGATAAATTTAAAAATTCGCTTTGACCGGACTTCTCTTTCATTAGCAATATAGAAGCTGTATCCATGTATTCCTCCAGGATACTAATTTCTTCCTCTAAGCCTACAAACCTTTGCACCAGTCGAACAATATGATGTTTGAATTTGGCTTCTTTCAAATGCCGATATTTAACGACCCCGATGCTTTTTACCGAGGCAAAAGTATAGCGGGCGATAAAGCCCAATTCTTTTAATACTTCGGACAACTCCTCTTCAGCCAAAATGCACAAAGTAGTGGCTTCATCTTCACTGATTTTTTTACTTAAAGTGCGGCTTTTGATTGAATCCAAAAATTGGCATGCTTCAAAAAAGGGCTCACCTTCCTTAACAATATCCGCAATGTGTTGTAATTCATCAATAAAATATTGGATCTTATTCTCATTAAGGAATTTCCGAATTTTGTCGATCAAGGGAATGAAATTGAATTTCTCCCGTTCATCCGGATTCAAGGTTAAAAATTTTTTAACCTCTGCTTTCGTATCATCGTTGATGGTTAAGGCAGGGAGATGACTGAGCGATTCCCACAATTGTGCCAGCATGATGAAGCCAGTCAACTCCATGATGGTGTCATACACTGTAGCAATCTGGCCCAAACGAGGTAAGCCAATCTTGTCAAAAAACACCAAACCATTTTCTGCCACCGGATCAGGAACCAACAGTTTCCGTACTTGTTCACTTACCGGGTGCGGCAAACATCTCAATACTGTGTCTCTTTTATCCAATAAACTCACGGTACCACCATAGGCTTGATTTTCCCAGATTTTTTTCACATCCGAGTTATAAGAAGCAAAAGTAGACACCATGGTATCCAGCAACAGTTCATTGACGACCAGTTCTGTGCCTGAATTATTTGCTGTTCCAACTGGCAAAGACCACTCATGGGCATCCACTTGATCTGCCTCATAAAAAATGCCCCAAACTGGGGTTTCATGAGCCTGTTTGGTCAATATTCCACGCGTAAAAGGAGTACTTGCTTCGATGGTCAACACTTTAGCCCGGGCAGCTTCAAATGCCGCGTTAATGGATTCCTGATTGCTCAGGGATCGATAAAATTGGATTGCAAATTCTTTGGCTTTATGGTCTTCAACTGGAGAACTGGTTGCAATGACCAAAGGAATTTGTTTTTCCAATAGCCTGGCAACCTGGCCAGCCGTTGAGCATCCATTTAAAATTACTGCCTTTAATCTGGGACAATTGCCCAACATCTCCGCGATGCCGAGTGCACTTGCCTGTTCATCATCAAGGGAAAGGTGTTCTTTACCGGCATGGCCACTGTAATGGAAAAGCACAATGTTATTGCGATACAGGGTGAGGTATTCTGCCAATTTTTCTATACTAACCGATTGATCGCGGTGAATCACAAAATGGGCTTGGGCCTGTCTGGGCGCAAGCAAACTATAGATAAAATTATCTTCAGCTTCCAGCGCAGCGAGGGGGTTGTCCCGGTCATTTGCAAAGGCAAAAAAAAGTATGTCCATATGACCTAAATTTGAGTAGGCTCTAAGCGTTTGTTTAAGTTTTTTGTTCGGTCTACAAACGGCCCAAAACTTAAACAAACTCTAATTTATATTTATTCCAACACAAATCTGTAGAAAAATGTATTGTACTATTGTGCAGATGAAAATCGCTTATGGATTCTACGCTTAGTTTACCCTTAAAAGGCTTAAAAGTCCTCGAACTCGCTACCGTTCTGGCTGGCCCGGCGGTGGGCATGTTCCTGGCTGAACTGGGGGCCAAAGTCATCAAAATAGAAAATCTGACTACCAATGGCGATGTTACCCGCAGTTGG
This sequence comes from Haliscomenobacter sp., assembly GCF_965225875.1. Classification (GTDB taxonomy): domain Bacteria; phylum Bacteroidota; class Bacteroidia; order Chitinophagales; family Saprospiraceae; genus Haliscomenobacter. The sequence continues at coordinate 1,117,132 of NZ_CBDDBS010000003.1, forward strand.
AAACTGACCACTGAAGACCCCAATTGGGCTTACTCCGCCTACTATTGCAGCGTCAATTGGGGCAAGGAAATCCTGCTCATGGATTTGAACCAAGCACAAAACTTGGCCTGGTTGCAGGAACAAATCAAAACCACCGATATCGTTCTGGCCAATTTCAAACCCGAGTCTGCCCGGCGGATGGGTTTGGATTATGCCAGTTTAGCCAAACTCAATCCCCAATTGATCTACGGGGATATCACTGGTTATGGCTCTGGCGACGAACGCCCAGCTTTTGATATGGTCTTACAAGCAGAAGCTGGTTTTTTGTACATGACTGGCGAAAAAAATGGTGCTCCGGTAAAAATGCCCGTGGCTTTGATCGACTTGTTGGCTGCGCATCAACTCAAAGAGGGCATCTTGCTAGCCTTGCTGCAAAAGGAAAAAACCGGGTTGGGCACTAAAGTAACGGTATCCCTGTACGACACTGCCCTAGCCTCCCTCGCCAATCAAGCCACCAATTGGTTGATTGCCGGAAAAATTCCCCAACGGATGGGCACCTTACACCCAAATATAGCGCCTTATGGCGAGTTGCTGGAATGTAACGATGGTGGGCAGATAGTGCTGGCGGTTGGCAATGATCGGCAATTTCAGCTATTGTGCAAAACCCTGGATCTAGAGGACCTGGCACAGACACCTCAATATTCTGACAACAAACAAAGGGTACTAAATCGGCAGGAGTTATTCGTGCAATTGCAGGCAAAAGCCGGGCAGTTTAGTCGGGAAGAGTTGCTAAATAAATTGCATCAAATGGGGGTGCCTGCCGGGGCAGTGCGGACCATGCCCGAGGTATTTGCAGAATCGGCTGCACAGGAATTGCTATTGCACTGGGCTTTACCGGATGGGACAGAAGTCAGGAGTGTTCGATCGGTCGTGTTTGAGTTGGAGCAAAACCCAAATGAATAAAACCCAATCAAGAAATGACCAGCACATGTTTGAACGGCGTTTTGCCAGTCAAATAGACATTCAAACCAGGCTGGCGCAAGGTGCCATTGTGCGTCGTATACACTTCACCATCGAGGCTCCTCAGCCTATTGTGGGCATAAATGCCAGGGCCAAAGTTGATGGTATCTTTTCCCAAAGTATAGGTCCCTGTTCCTGATTGCAAAAAGTAGTTTTGGGGCTGATCTTCAAAAGTTTTCATTTCCGAAAGTTGTCCTCCCTCTTTGAAACACAATTCTATAGTTATGTCGACGCCTTCAATGCCTGTGGTCCCAAATTCGAGTTCAAACCCATTTTGTACGGCTTGAATACGAATGCTTGTTTCAATGCTTTTCACATTGCTTACGGGCCTATTTTCAAAATCCATTTTGTTCCAAAACCGGTGGTCAATGCTTTCGGAAAGTGGGTAGTCTCCGTCTTTGCGGCGTTTATTTTTGGGCAAGGGTTGGTAATACGGCACGTCAATTTTCTGTTTCAAAACGTACATATTGCCCTCTTTTTTTACTCCATCACTGCGAAAGTAGCCCGTGGAGAAAAAATTGCTTGACAAGCGGACGTGTTTTAACACCGCCTCACCTTTGCGGAAAGCAAAAAAAGTGGGATTACTCGAGCGTCCCGACGCGATGATTAAGGGTTTGTCTGTACCCCCAAATACCGTTGCAGTCTGGTCATTTTGGCGGAAGCGTACCAGACTATTGGCCGGAAAAAATTGTTCATAGTGGGTATTCAGTGGCTTTGGGCTAGGCATTTCTTGTTGCAGAGAGCGGTCCTCCAGGAAATAAAATAAGGATTGACTGCGTACCCTTTCATCAAAACCACCTTGCTCTTCTAAAAACTGGGCAATGGCAGCAAATGTCTGGTTCTTATCCAAAATAGCCATATAACGATAGAGCACATAATAAGTCAAGGCGCTCCAGCTGCGGTATTGATCCTGGCGGCGACTGTCTACCGTAACCAATTCACCATTGGGTTCGAGGTGGTAAAACACTCTTTCGAGGTTTTTGCGAACTGGTTCCAATAATTTTGGCCTTTTCAACAAGCGGGCAAGGGTAATCAAAGCCTTGTCAATGTGCTCTGAATAGATCATGCTGCGCTCCAGATAGTGCCCGTCGCTGTCAATAAATACCCCTTCAGACAGCCACTCCTCGATGCGATCGAGGTATTTTTTGTGGGGATACAAGTGATTGACACGCGCCAAAGCCGAAGAGACCACCCAACGGTGATTGGGTGTGTGAACGCCTCCCTCCACAAGAGCATCTCCTGCCTTTATGATGAAGGTTTTCGCCAAAGATTTGACTTTATCCAATTCTATCGCTTTGTTTCGCTCCAAAACAGCAGTAGCGGCGCAAACCGGTTCTAAGATGAAGGCTGTATCGGGTGGAGATTCGACATTCCCAAGATTTAAAGTGCCATCCGCTGTTTGAACTTTAATCAGAAAGTCCATGATGCGCTCCATCAAGGGGATCAAAGTGGCAGCTTGGTAATATTTTGAGCTTGGTTCGCAATAAGCACAAGCTAAATTAGCGTAATCGTGACCCAATTGCCGCTCCAAAACCTGGATATCTCTGGAAAATTTGCTAAACAGTTTTTCAATTTCTTTGGCATTGGCAGCCACAAGGCCCTGGAAAAAATCTATTGGCTGAGCAGAAAAAAGTGTATTACCATTTAAGTCCAGGTAAGCAAAAGAAGGGATGGCAAAGGCAATGGTTTTGATTACGGCTCTCCTTTTCATTTTTACACCCGTTTAAAAAGAGAAACATGCCCCGAAGAGCATGTTCCTCTCAATATTTAGCAGCCTAATATCCAGGATTCTGTTTCAAAGCTGGATTAAGCACAAATGCATTCGTTGGAATGGGCAAAATACGGCGATAAGTATCCGTATTCGTTTTAAAGCCCCATTTTCCTTCAAATTTTCCGTAACGAATCATATCGTTGCGGTGCCAGCTTTCCCAGGCCAATTCGCGGCATCTTTCACTGTACACGTCTTCCAAAGTGACAGCTGTCCAGGCTGGACTTGTTGATCTTTGTGCCCGCAATTGATTTACCAGGGAAAGTGCAGTTGCGCCTCCAGTTGCAGCCCCACCCCTCAGAATGGCCTCCGCTTTCATCAAAATAATGTCGGAATAGCGCAAAAATGGAATGTCATTGTTCTGATTGCGGCTGGTGGAGCTTGCATCAGGATAAAACTTGACATTGCGAATGCCCATGTTCCAGGCAATTTCATCGTTGCCACAATCGAATAAAGTTGGACTTTGTCTCAGGGTAATATCCGGTGTGATTTCGACATGGTAAGTAAGCGCAGCGCCGCCATCTGAACCTGTGTAAAATTGGTCATACCCCTTTTTGGTGGTTGTCACCATCAGTGGCGATCCATCCGCATTGTATTGTTTGCCAACCAACCACTGTTTATTGCGAATGTCGTTGGAGTCTCTGGTGAAATGAGCATAAAATTCAGGCAAAGTACTCCGTGGTGCACTGGGTGTAAAGGGCAGACTGTAACGCTTGGTTTGTGAGCGCAACACATCATAACGAGCATGGTATTGGAAGCCATTTGTGCCTGGTAATGAGGCCATTGCCGGATCGTAAGGTATGGCAAAAATGAATTCCTTCATGGCTGGTCCATTGTTAGGATAAAACATTTGCAGGTAAGAAGCCCGCGGTTCGATGGCAAATTTGCCGGAGCTAATTACGGCATCACAAGCAGTAATGCATTCATTGTATTTGGCTGTACCTGTATAGTATTCCGCGTTCAAGTACATTTTAGCCAACAAGGCCTGGGCCGCAAATGCCGTGGGCCTACCATAGGTGCTTACATCTACTGTAGTGCTCAAGCTGGGTAAAGCATCCTTGATTTCTTTTTCAATAAAAGCGAAAACTTCGGCACGTGGAGCATTGGCTTTGGGGGTAAAATCGCCATAGGTTGTGATGATTGGTACATTGCCAAACAAATCCATCCACATGAAGTAAGCAATCGCCCGCACCATCCGCAGCTCTGCCAACATTTGTGGCTTGGTCGTATTGTTGTCAGGCATGTTTTCACCCAAAATAGCCAGGGCTTGATTGGTAGTCCCAACGATATTGGAAAACCAGCTCCAGGCAGAGTTGGTCATCCCGTGATCGGGCGTCCAGGAATGGTAGTGCGGCATTAAATAACCCTGGTTGTCGTACCAGTTGCCACCACGTGCGGGCATGATGGACTCATCCGTACTTTGTGACTGCAAGAAGTGATAATCCAAAGCAAAGTTGCCCCGCAGCGCCGCGTAAGCTGGTCCGGCGGCCTGGACAAATTGTGCTTGGGTTTTAGGAAAGGCATCGGGAGTCAAAGCGGATGTGATCGGAACATCCAAATCATGACAAGCTGGCATTATAGAAATGATACCGGCCAGTAAAACTATTTTTATAAATGACTTTTTCATGGTGTCAATGATTTAATATGGTTAGTGATTGGCCTTTAGCGTTCTTCACACCAAAAACCCACCATCCACTAATGAATTAAAAAGAAGTGTTCAAACCCAACATCAGGGTACGTGTTTTGGGATAAAAGTTGTTGGTATCTACCCCTGGAGCAATACCGCCTTGATTGACTTCAGGGTCAATGCCGGTGTATTTTGTCCAGGTAAAGGCGTTATTGACCGCTGCATAAATCCTTACAGATTGCAGGTATTTGCTGATGCCTTTGATGGTGTACCCCAGGGTCGCATTGTCGAGACGCACATAAGAACCATCTTCAACGAAACGGGAAGAATACCGATGCGAATTGACGTCTTTGGCTGATTCGGAAGCGACATCAGTCAAGATATTGGTGAATTGTGCGGTAGTTGGTCTGAACAAATCGGCGCGAGTAGCATTGAAAATTTTGTTGCCAAAAACCCCTCTGATGAAGAAGTTGAAATCAAAGTTGCCAAACCGCAAAGTATTTGTCCAACCCAACAACAACTTAGGCTGAGGGCTACCAACGTAGTAATAATCCGTTCCAATGGCCGGTGTAGTTGTCAATTCTCCATTTTTCTTGAAGTATTGAGATATGCCATTGGCATCTTTTCCAGCATAGCTAAAGGAGAAAAATTGGCCCAATGGGTAGCCTGCTTTCAAAATCTGGAGGGTACTACCCGTTTGGCCACTGCCTTCAGGCTGGGTCAAACGCACTGCATCACCACCAGAAAACAGCGGGTTGCTCAGACTCACAATTTTGTTGGTGTTGCTGGCCAGGTTGATTCCAGAAGTCCAATACAAGTTTTTAGAGCTGATGGGCGTGATGTTAAGGCTCAATTCTACTCCTTTGTTGTTCATGCTCCCACCATTGGCAACGATGCTACCTGCGGGTACTAAAACCCGATCCACGGCATAACTGTAAATCATGCCATCAGTGGTTTTTTCGTACACTTCCACGGTACCGCTGAGCTTACCTTTCAGGATAGAGAAGTCCAGGCCAATGTTTTTGGTTGTTGTTTTTTCCCACTGCAAATCTGGATTAGCTGCTTTTGTCGGGCCTAAAGCTGCCGTAAGGGTGCCGTTGTTGTAATAAGAACCGAGGCTACCAGATAGGAACAGGGCCGTATAGGCGTTGAAACCCGAAGAGTTACCCGTTACTCCATAGCTGGCTCTGATTTTCAGGTCATCAAAGAAGTTCTGATTTTCCATAAATCCTTCTTCGATAACCCGCCAAGCGGCTCCTACTGAAGGGAAGTAACCCCACTGGTTGTTCTCACCAAACACCGAACTACCATCCCGGCGGATCGATCCTTGCAACAAGTATTTGTCGTTGAAGCTGTAGTTCAAACGGGCAAAATCAGAGATCAAACGGTTTTGCTGATAAATGCCATCCGCGCCAAAATTGATGCGGTAACCATTGATTGCATAAGGGTTACTCAAGGCAAAGTTGTTGAAACCGATGTTGTCAACCGGGAAGTTGGTACTGGTCACCTGGAAACCATCCCCGATGGTGTTGTCCTGCCAGGAATAACCGACCACCGCTTTGATGTCGTGGCTACCAAAGGTTTTGTTCCAAGTCAAAAAGGTCTCCAGGATGTTGTTGGTGTTCTCGTAAGTGTTCCGCACCGCCGAGCCATTGGTGCCAAAGTTTTGCAGGAAGTGGACAGCAGGTGGTTCCGGTTTGTAGTAAAAATTGGCACTGTTGTACTGGGAGTAATAACTGCCATAATACTCACCATGCAAGGAGGTTGACCTTTGGTGGGAAAAATTCATATTGTAACTCAAACCAAATGGCAACTGCACTTGCGCGGTAAAAGCGCCAATCAAGTTGTTGAATTTGGTCTGATCCTGGCCATTTTCAACCATCGCTACCGGGTTGAAATACCCCCCGGTCGTAAAGTTTTCAAAGAAAGTACCATCCGGGTTTCTAACCGGGGAGGTAGGTAAATAAGTGATCATCTGGCCTAAAACGCTGTTGCGTTGAGGGGTATAATCCGATTTTGTTGATGCGTTTGACACCTGCATCCCCAACTTGACCTTGTCATTCAACAAAGATTGGTCAAATTGCAGACGGGCGATAACCCGCTGAAAATTGCTTTCCAACAAAATCCCTTCCTTGTTCATGTAGTTGAGGCTGGCGCTGTAGGTATGGTGCTCGCCGCCGCCGCTGAAGGATAAATTGTGGTTGTAGGACATCGCCTGCTCTCTTTGTACCGCTTTTTGCCAATCGGTATCAGCCCCTTTGTCATTGGCAGGGGTCATGGATTGCCCATTAGCAGCCAAAAAAGCTTTCAACTCAGCTGAATTCATCATATCGAGGCGGCTGGCAACCGTTTCCGATCCTACAAAACCATTGTACGAAACAACACCTTGGCCTTTTTTGCCTTTTTTGGTGGTGATCATAATGACCCCATTGGCTGCACGATTCCCGTAAATAGCTGTTGCCGCTGCGTCTTTCAACACATCAATCGTGGCAATGTCGTCTGGCGCAATGGTTGAGATGTCGGCACCGGGTACGTTGTCAATCACGTAAAAAGGGCCTTGTGAACTATTGATGGTAGATGCCCCTCTCAGGATCACGGCAGCGGGGCGATTGGGGTCGCCACTTGCCGAGATGTTGAGGCCAGGAACCTTGCCTTGTAACAATTGGCCAACATCGCTGATGGCCCCCCGGTTGAGGTCTTCGGGTTTCATGGTGGTTACCGCACTGGTCAAAGTCTTGCGGGAAGATTGTCCGTAACCAACTACCACAACCTCATTCAGCGCACTTGCCGCATTGGCCAAAGATACATTGATCACTTTTTGGTTGTTGACTGAAACCTTTTGTTCAGCGTACCCTAGAAAGGAAAAAACCAAAGTTGCATCAGACGCGCAAGTAAGGGAGTAATTGCCATCTATATCCGTCACGGCACCATTGCTGGTTCCTTCGACGCGGATGTTGACCCCGATCAAAGGCTCGTTGTTGTCAGCAGCAGTCACTTTTCCCGATACAGTTATATCGGCAGAAGCTGAATCTGCAAATGTTGGTAAGGAAAGTAATGCGCATAGGCATAGCAGTAGCATCCTGTGCAGGAGCATTGGTACTTGTTTCATGCTAATGTTGTTTAAACTAGTGAAAGAAGGTGTTTGGTGTTAAAAAATTTGGTGTTAAAAAATAAAGTTTACGTTACGCAAGCCATGGTCAGTAGCTGCATTGAATCAAAATTTTGTAAAATGGCTTTAATAGTAGAAAGTAGTAGGGTTACAACTGCCTTTGGTGGCTTATTTCAAGATTTGAACCTTTAAATAAGCCATCAAAAGCACACTTGAGCTGTTGATAATTTGGTGTCCAAAGCTAAGCTTAGTTGGTTTTAGCTAGTGGTAACTTTATTTGGCAAGAACTCCTGGAGAGAAATTTAAAATTTCAAGGTCTCTGGCAAGTATTTCGCAATGAGATCCTCGTAGTAGGGTTTCAACTCTTTTACATTCGGTGGAACAGGCACTTTTGAGTACAAATCATACGGATTGAATTTGTTGACCCATTCAAACATGGCATGATCGTGTGCATCCATCAAATGGTCGTATGCATGTTCGCGGTGCTGTGCATAAAATGAATGGTAACGAATCATATACAAGGCTGGCTCAGGCAAGTAGTCTTTGAGCATTTGGTACAAATACTCATCATGCCCCCAGGACATGTGTACATTACGCAAACCGCAGTTTGGCTCGTAAACGCCGTATTTTGTATTGTAACGGGCATCCTTTGAATCAGGATTGGCCTCAAAAAATTCTGGGTAAACAATCTTGTCTGAATATTGGCAACCAACCGGGAAGGTATCCCCTACTACAGCCCATTGGGGCTCGCCAAATAAGCACAAGACCTTGCCCAAATCATGCAAAAAGCCGGTTAAAACAAACCAATCGGGATGTCCATCGGCTCTTATGGTTTCAGATGTTTGTAACAAATGTTGCAATTGATCGAGATCAGTATCTGGATCCGAATCGTCCACCAGCGTGTTCAGGAAATCACAGGCATCCCAAACCCGCATTTCCTTTTTGTCAAACTTCAAAAAATCAGCTTCTTTCTCCCTTACGAAATCATAAGTTTGATAGGTATGATTCAAGCGATAAAACTCTTTTACAGTATCGCGTTGTGGAGTATCATAGTTGCGGTATTCTTCCTTGGTTTTGGCGGGTTGGTGGGGCTCTGGGTAACGAATGAGTACATCGTCTTCCCATTCTTCAATGCTGGCTAAAGGTGCAATTTCATTTTCTGTAAACGTTGCCATTATTGTTTGATCTGAGTGATTGGAATGCAAAACTTGCACTTAAAGATAAGACGAATACCTAGGCTTGGGCGACCAGATTTAATGCAAACGTTTGCAAAAATGAATTAAACCGGATTTTGCACATAAATTCAAGTCAAAGTAGATTCTCTAATAATTAGTTCAGGAGGCAAAATAATATGCTCTTTTTGCTGGGTATTGCCTTCCATATTGTTTAAAAACAGACGGGCAGCTTCCTCACCCAAAATCTTGCTGGAGCGATTGACTGATGACAAGGAAGGATTGACATAAGCTGAAAATGGTGAGTTGTCAAAACCAATGACTGCTACCTGTGCAGGGATGGAAAAGCCCATGCCCAGAATGACTTGCATGGCTGCGATCGAAACGTAGTCATTCACCCCAAAAACGCCATCAGGTGGCTGGCTCAAAGCCATCAATCGACGCATGGGGACAATTGCACTTTCAGCTTTAAAATTGGTGGTTGCAATCAATTCTTCGTTGAAGTCCAGGGAATATTTGGCCAAACATTCCTTATACCCCCTGAATCGCTGCTCGGATACCGCCAGGCCGTTTGGGCCTTTCAAATGGGCGATGCGCCGACAGCCCCGCTGGATCAGGTGCTCAGTAGCCGCGAATGCACCCAGGTAGTCATCAACAGTTATACTACTGGTTGCTACTCCATCGTATTCTCTATCAATAAAAATAAGGGGAATGTTCCTTCGACTCATGTCATCGAGGTGTTCATAATGCCCAGAATCGTAGGTTTCTTGCGAGATGGATAAAAAAACGCCCTCTACCCTATTGGCAAGTAATTTATCAATATATTGTTTTTCAAGCAGGTAACTCTCATTGGTCACACAAATCGCCAACATATATCCGTGGATTTGAAGGACACTTTGGAGCCCTTCAATCATCGCTGTTTCATGAAAATGGTTGAGGGTTGGTACAATCACCCCCAAGGTTGCCGATTTTTTATTCAGCAAGCTCAGGGACACTGAATTGCGCTGATAACCTACTTTTTGAGCGTAATCCTGAATGTTCCGCCGGGTATCTTCATTGATCAGCGGATGATTGTTCAAGGCTCGTGATACTGTGGAGGGAGAGCACTTAAACTTTTTGGCGATGTCCTTTATGGTTACGGGATTTTTGCTGTTCATTCCTTAACGATTATTGCAAAATCCCCCCGTCTGCCATAAACATCGCGCCGGTGGAATAGGTCGAAGCATCCGAGGCCAAAAAAAGCGCCAGATTAGCTATTTCCTGCGGCTCCCCGATACGACCAAGTGGTGTTTGTTTGAGGTAATACTTCAGCATGGCTTCATTGGACCACAGGGCTTCGCTAAATTTGGTTTTGATCAAGCCCGGGCAGATGGCATTTGCCCGGATGCCATATTTCCCCCATTCTTTGGCCATCGATTTGGTTAGCATATTCAAAGCTGCTTTACTCACGCTGTAACAGCCTAGGCCTTCGGTGGCAATAAAAGCTTCAACGCTGCTGATGTTGATGATGGCGCTATTGGGTTGGGCTTTGAGATAAGGAAGGGCAAACTTAGCGAGTTCGAGGGGAGCTTTGACGTTGATTTGCATGATTTTATCCATGGCATCCACGCTGTCTTCCAGGGGGCCAAAAACGGGATTGGTTGCGGCATTGTTGACCAAAATATCGATCCTGCCGTACTGTTCAACGGCGAGTTTAACGAGATTTTCCAGCGCTTGGGTATCTCCCACATGGGCGGCAACAGCCAATGCTTCGCCCCCCGCAGCCTGAATTTCAGCAACGACTTCATCTACCGCAGCTTGTTTGCGGCTGCTGACGATTACTTTGGCACCGTTGCTTGCAAATGTTTGGGCGATTGAGGCCCCGATGCCTTTACTGGCACCCGTAATGATGGCTACGCGGCCATCGAGGCGAAAGGGATTTTGCGACATGAGTGAGCGTTTTACGGTTCAATTCGTGTCGCAAAATAGCGGATATTCGCTAAGGAAAGAAAAAAGAAGGCGTATAGGAAAAGAAAAAACTTATGGGATGAGGTTTTTGCCCATCTCAACCAGTTTTTCCAGTAAAAATACTTCAGGCAGGATTTTCTTCTCCTCCAGTTCATCAATCTGCTCCATGATTTGTTTTTCACCAAATTGGAGCACCTGGCCATCTTCTGAAGATTTGGCGACCGTATTGAGGTATAAAAAGGAGTACAAACCGCCGAAGGCAACGAAGCTAAAAAGTGCAGTTTTGAGTATCAATTTCCTTTTCATAATGTACAACTTAAATTGAGTTGTGGTTTCGGGAACGAAATTAGGTCTTTTTCTACTTGCAGTCTGGTTTAATCGACTGAAGTGTTGAATTTTCGTCTTGAACCGTGTAAAAGGAAAGACGAGTCAACAAACCAATTGGTTGCAGAAGAATGCAAAAAATTACGAAAAAGTTCCAAAAAGATGCAAAAAGATGAAATGTCTATTTTACAGTTAATTTAAGAGCCTATTTTTCAGGTGAATCAGGAGCAGTCCAACTAAATAGACGTACAGGATTATCATCCCCAGACATGTTCATGTAGCGCTCAAAAACAAAGTGCAGTTTCTCCAATACCCGAATGGATTTTTCATTGTTCAGGCTGGTAATGGCCATCAATTTTTCAATTTGTAACTGCTGCTCAACATAAGTCAAGTAAGCACTGGTAGCTTCGGTGATGTACCCTTTGCCTTCGTAAGCAGGCAATAAGGCATAACCTAAATCCGGCAAAGGTAGAGTATCTCTTTTGAGCAAACCACACATCCCAATTGGGGTTCCTGTCGTTTTGAGTTGGATCAATAAAAGTCCGAAGCCGTGTTGCTCATAACTTTTAAGAGGACCATCCCCGAGGTATCTGATGGCATCTTCCGTAGTGTGGATATTGCGGTAACCAATGTATTGCAACCAGCCGGGGCTGTTGACCAATTCAATGATAAAATCGGTATCGTTGAAGCTCAATTTGCGCAAAATCAGGCGCTGGGTTTGAAGGATTTCAGGCATGATATTAAAATTCAATGTTTCTTAATCGGGCGCTAACCAGTTCCCGGAAGGATTTTCCAATTGGCAATTTGCGATCGGCGATGCTTACCTCTTGCTGATCGTAGTTTTGCAAAAATTTGAGGTTAACAATATAAGAGCGGTGAATGCGCAGAAAGAGCTGATCGGGCAGTTCCTTTTCCAGTTGAGACAGGGTTATTTTGGGTAATAGGCTTCCTTCCGTGCTGATGATTTTGACGTAGTCATCCAGTGCCTGCAAATACAAAATGCGCTGAAAAGGCAAACGATGCACTTTTCGATCAGCCCGAATGCTCAAAAATCCACTGTCTTGACCGGTTTTTTCCAAAATCCGTTCCTGTTCCAAACGCTCCAGTGCCCGCTCCATGGCTTTTTGAAACCGTTCGGGAGAAATGGGCTTCAATAGGTAATCCAGGGCGGCCAGCTCAAAACCTTCCACCGCATACTGGGGATAAGCCGTTGTAAACACAACCATAGGTGGATGCGACAATTGACGGAGCACATTCAAACCACTTATGTCAGGTAAATGAATGTCCAAAAACAACAAATCAGGAGCCTCCGCTTCGAGTACAGTCATTGCCGTTTTTGGGGAATGGTGCACCCCCATACAAGTCCATTCGGGATAGTCTTGCAGGTAGCGCAACAGCACCCGGGCGGCGGGTGGTTCATCCTCCAAAATCAGGCAGCGGTAACTTGGTTTCATTAGCCGTTTTTCAAAAAATCCAGGAGTTTTTGCACTGCCCTACCCCGATGGCTGATGCCATTTTTTTCATTTTTGTCCATTTCAGCGAAACTCAGCGAGTAGCCATCGGGCACAAAAATGGGATCGTAGCCAAAACCACCTTCACCGTATTGTTCTTTGCGGATTTGACCGTACACCAGGCCTTCAAACAAGTATTCCTGACCATCCAAAATCAAGGCGATTACGGTTTTAAAGCGGGCGCTTCGGTCGGCGTGAGGCTCCAGATTTTTTTGCAATAAATCTATATTCGCCTGAGGATCGCGGTCTTCGCCTGAATAGCGGGCGCTGTGTACCCCAGGGGCGCCGCCAAGGGCAGTGACTTCGAGGCCAGTGTCTTCAGAAAAACAATTCAGCCCGTAATTTTCCACCACGTACCGAGCTTTTAGCAAGGCATTGCCTTCTATAGTGTCAGCCGTTTCTGGAATATCTACGGTACAACCGATGTCGTGCAGGCCCTTTACCTCATACAGGCCGTCTAGCATTTCGCGTACTTCGCGGATTTTATTGGGGTTTGCTGAAGCAAAAATCAAAGTTTTCATGGCGGGTTATTTGCGCGATCAAGGTAATTAAAAAAAATAAACTGCACCAAGTTCCAAGTTGGTGCAGTTTATTTCTAAGGTGTTCCTTCAGTGCCTCAGGTTTCTTAGGTGGTAAAATTATTCCTGCTTCGCAGGCTTTTTTCTTTTCACCACCTAAGAAACCTGAGGCACTGAAGAAGCACCTTAGTTGTGGTCCGCCCCATCATTCTTCACCCGATTGATGATAGCGGTCCCAACCTTTTTCCCCAATTCCAATCCCACTTCGTTGTCTGTGCGGAAATGGATACCCCCTTGAAAACGGGATTCAGCCCCATCCTTTGCCCTTTGCCGAAACAAGTCACTTTCAGCAGGGAAAAAGTAGGCATATAACTCCCCCATGACCCCACCAATGGCAGCGTGACCTGAAGGGTAGCCGGGGAAAGGAGGTGTATGGATCAACACTGGTTGAAAAGTGGTGTCGTATTGATCTGGACGAATGCCCCAGTAGATGTATTTGGCATCCCAACAGGCGCTGAATCCATCGTAAATGCCTATCGCAGCAATGGCGTAGATCCGGGCAGCACGTGGTGGATTGAGATGGAGGTTGTTTTCAAAGATTTTTTTCTCCAGCAAATCCTCCCAAACCGACTCACTGGCAAAATGGAAGGCATTGGCAATCGAGTTGAAAGTAGGTTTGTGCTTTTTGAGCTCCTCCATGTCCTTGGCAAAATCAGGTGGTGGGCCAGGCCGATATTGGCTGCTGCTTGCCAGAACCACTGTTTTGTTCAAACCAGCCAAGGGAAGTGCAGCGTATTTGCCTTTCCAGAGACCCGGCTCACTTGGCATTTTGCCATCCCAAACTTGCTTGGTGGTAAAATCCTTGGTGTGTTCGATTTCCTTTTCGGCAATCTTTTTTCCCAAATCAAAACCTGCCTTAGTGTCGCTGGGAAACGCCACCCCAGCGGCAACCCGCGAAGCCATTAGTCGCTGGGCCATGTGTTGGACCGAATCGGCCAGGTTTGGATAAAAATGGCTGATGATTGTAACCGCGACACCTGCCGCAACCGAGTGCTCACAAGGATAACTCGGGCTGGGGGAGTTCACAATCAACGCCTTGATTCGTTTGTCTGCCACATAAGGTCGAGGGCGCTTGTAGGTGTATTTGCTATCCCAAGCACTGATGGTGGCGTCATAAATGGCTACGCTGAGCAGCATATTGGCCAGAGCGCCGTTGTTGCTGGCGTCATTCATCCACAATTGGCCCATTAGGTGTTGCCAATGGTAGCCGGGGGCGCCAGCATTCCAATACATGATTTGTTGGCGGCTTGCTGCATCAAGCTTTTGCTGCTGAGTGAGCACTTGTGCAATCTCGTCTTTGTAAGTGCTTGGAGCGGGCAATCGATAGGTTTGGCCAGATGGGATAAACCAGGTTTTCCAGGTACCTGCACTAGATCCTTCCTGGGCATACAATGGAGCAACCAGTAAAAACAGGGCTGCTAACATGGGTAATTTCCTTTGCATAAATGAAGTATTTTGGGCAATACTATCTCTATTGGAAAAACCCTTCAAGTGTGCGTCAATCAACAACCAATTCCGGTAAACGAATAACAAGAGTTGGTCAATGAGTGCCCGCCGCACTATTGGACACTTTTGTATTTCAGACTCGAAGGACATGAATTGCCACGTGCTTTAGCGCGTGGCAACTCATGTCCTCCGAGTAAAATGTCCAGTAGTATGGTGCAGCACAATCCAATTAGTAAACCGTTTCTGGCGATAGCGAAAAGAAAAAGTGCAGTGTTTGCCGAAAATAAACCCAATGCGAAACAAAAAAATTGAACCAGTAGCTATCTTGCACTCGATATCGCAATTATCAGGTAACCTTTCATCTGCGCGCCAACAACATGAAGAAGATCATCTATTTACTGACGCTCCAGATCAGTCTTTCTTTATCCAGCTCCAGTTATGCCCAGGTCTCCAATGAGCTGCTCTTTGGGGTGGCGTACTACGACGAATACATGCCCTACGAGCGCCTGGATAAGGACATCGCGATGATGAAAGCCAGCGGTATCAATTTCGTCCGCATCGCCGAATCCACCTGGAGCACCGTTGAACCACAGGACAACGTGTTCAATTTCTACCACATCGACCGGGTGCTGGATGCCATGCACAAAGCCAACATCAAGGTGATCATTGGTACGCCGACCTATGCGGTGCCTACCTGGTTGGTCAAAAAGTATCCCTCCGTTTTGGCGGTGACCCCACAAGGTCCCAGGCAGTACGGTGCCCGGCAAAACATGGACATCACCAACGAGCACTACCTCTTCCATGCCGAGCGGGTAATCCGCAAAATGATGGAACACATCAAAGACCACCCGGCGATCATTGGCTATCAGGTGGACAATGAAACCAAATCTTACCAAACTTCGGGGGATAATGTACAAAAGCAGTTTGTTCAGTACATGAAAACCAAGTTCAAAACCCTGGACAACATCAATAAAATTTATGGCCTGGATTATTGGAGCAACCGCATCAACAATTGGGAAGATTTTCCTTCGGTGAACGGCTCTATCAATGCGAGTTTGAGGTCTGAATTTGCCAGATTTCAACGGCAACTGGTGACCGATTTCCTGGCCTGGCAAAGCAAAATTGTAAAAGAATACGCCAAGCCAAATCAATTCGTTACTCAAAATTTTGATCTGGAGTGGCGGGGTTATTCTTTTGGGGTACAACCTGATGTTGATCACTTTGCCGCAGCAAAAGCGCTGGACATTGCGGGTATCGACATCTATCACCCTACCCAGGAAAGTTTGACGGGTATTGAAATCTCCTTCGGCGGCGACATGGCCCGCTCGATGAAAGGTGGCAAAAACTATTTTGTGATCGAAACCGAAGCGCAGGGATTCCCACAATGGGTGCCCTTTCCCAATCAACTGCGTTTGCAGGCATTCAGCCACCTGGCTTCTGGGGCCAACATGGTGGGTTATTGGCATTGGCATTCGATACACAACTCAGCTGAGACCTACTGGAAGGGCTTGTTAAGCCACGACTTTGAGCCCAACCCAACCTACAATGAGGCCCAAACCATTGGCAAAGATTTCCAGCGATTGAGTCCTAAACTGATCAATCTCAAGAAAAAAAATGAGGTAGCGGTTTTGTTCAGCAATGAGGCACTCACGGCCTTCAATGCCTTTAGTTTTGGCTGGGGTGCCCGTGAAACCTACAATGACATCTTGCGGCCCTATTACGATGCCTTGTACAACCAAAATGTAGGCACAGATTTTATCGACCCATCAGTAGAAGATTTCAGTGCATACAAACTCATCATCGTCCCCGCATTGTATGCTGCCAGTGACGCTTTGCTGCTCAAACTCAATCAATTTGTCAAAAACGGCGGCCATGTCTTGTACACTTTCAAATCTGGCTTTTCGGATGAAAATGTCAAAGTGCGCAGCAGCATTCAGCCTGGAATCATCAACGAAGCTTGTGGGATCAGTTACAGCCAGTTTGTCATACCCAACAAGGTCAGTTTGAAAGGTGATCCTTTCGGAGTAGGCGCCCAGAATAACATCCACACCTGGATGGAATTGCTTACACCCACTACGGCTAAAGTACTGGCTTATTACGATCATCCGGTTTGGGGCAAATACGCTGCAGTGACTCAAAATCAATACGGTCAGGGGGTAGCTACCTACGTGGCAGCCATGACGACGCCCTTGCAAACCGAAAAAATTGTCAAAGCCGCCCTCGAAAAAGCAAAGCTTTGGGGTGCCGATCAGCAGTTGCATTTCCCACTCATCACCAAAATGGGTGTCAACTCAGCTGGTAAAAAAATCCACTATTACTTCAATTATTCCAGTGCGGCTAAAAAAGTGATTTATCCGCACAAAGCTGGCAAAGAGTTACTGGGCGACAAAGTGGTTTTGATGAATGCTGCTCTGGACTTAGAGCCTTGGGGGGTAAGGATTGTGGAGGAAAATTAAGTTATGCGTATATCGCAAAAAAAATACTGAGATGAAAGCCCTTTTTATAAATTTTGTTTCATCACACCTGTGCAGTTATGGAAAAACGCCAGGTACAAACACCACACAAATGAAAAAGATTTTTGCTTTAATCCCCGTATTTTGTCTGTTTAGCGTTTTGGCTTTTGGCCAATGGGTCAACGACAAAGGCCACTCCAGAGTAGCCTTCATTGTACAGCACCACGGTATTTCGGAGGTGGATGGCTTTTTTAAAAAATACGAAGCCACTTTGACTGCCACCAAAGACGATTTATCCGATGCTGCTTTTGAAGTGACCATTGAAACGGCGAGCCTCAATACCGAACTGGAAATGCGCGACAATCACCTGCGCAGCCCGGATATTTTTGATGTTCAAAAATTCCCGACCATTACCTTCAAAAGTACTTCCTTCAAAAAGAAAAAAAAGAACCTGTACACCATGACCGGGAACCTAACCATCAAAGGCATCACCAAGCCTCTGACATTGGATGTGACCATGAACGGCCCGGTAGAAAACCCGAACAAAAATGCCAAGAACATCCAGGTAGGCATCAAGGCTTTGGGAACCATCAAAAGAAGTGAGTTCACCGTGGGCCAAAACCTGACCACGGCTTTTGTTAGCGATGAGATTCAACTGCGGATTACCGGGGAGTTTAATAAGGCTTTGCCGAAGTAATCCTTGAAGCTAAAACCAAAATTTTAGGTTTTTAGATCATCCCATAGGGGGAAGAGGACAATGCTGCATCTTGTCTGTGATCCTTTAGAAAAAGGTTCGAATCACCGACTGTGTAAACTTTGTTCTCTTCCTCGATTTTGTATTGAGGGGCAATGGATTACACATTTCAGTAACCAAAGCCCACGTACAATGCGTAAATTCCTTGGCATTTTTTTCTATTTCCTTCCATTGCTGAGCTTTGGGCAAGGAAACAAACTCATCCCCTTCAACCTTTCCTTTTTCAACGAAGCCACTGCCATCCCATTCACCCAGGCATTTTCTACCCCGATTCACCCTGGTCTGCAAATCGGAACCGAGTTCAACCTAAAGACCAAACCCTCGGCCCGTCTTTTCCAAACTGCCAACCTCAGCTATTTCTACCATCATCGCCTCAACCACGGCATAGGTGTATACTCTGAGCTGGGCTACGAGCAACGGTTAAAATCGGGCCCTGCTTTCAGTGCCTTATTTGGGCTGGGGTACTTGCACACTTTTGCTACGGCGGAAGAATTCAGTTTTCAGGATGGGCAATACCTCAATAAAAATGATCGGGGCAATGCCCGCTTGCTGGCCTCCCTGGCTTTTGATGTAGGTTTTTATTTAAAAAAAGACCAGCCCAATAGCCCTAAAATCTTTTTGCGCTACCAATCCTGGCTGGAATATCCTTATTCCCCTGGCTTTATTCCCTTGATGACCCATACGAACTTGCATGTGGGCACCAAATTTTTCCTCACCAAAAAGAACCTGAGACAATGAAAACCCTATCTATACTCGGTTTACTGATTCTGACCTTGTTTTCCTGTCAAAAAGGAGAAGTCATCAGCCCGAATAACTACACTTGCAACTTCAATTTTGAAGACAGCAGTCAATCCCATCCCCGCCGCTCAAAATACCAGGCCCAAATCGACGACATGACCCAAAAAGGTGGCGTGGTAGGCGTGAGTATGTCGGTGCAGGATCAGGACGGCCTCTGGCTCGGCAGTAGCGGCAAAGCAGATTTATACAACAACATTGACTTGATGCCCTGCCACATCACCAGAGTCGGCTCCACCGTGAAAATGTACACGGCGACCCTTATCCTTAAATTGCAGGAAGAAGGGAAGTTGAATTTGGATCAAAAAATTGCGGAGCATTTGAGTGGAGCCTCCATCAAACGCATCAAAAACGCCGAAAAAGCAACCATCCGCCAGCTTTTACAACACAGCAGCGGGATTTACAACTACATCCAAAGTGCCCAGTTTCAAACGGCGTCAATCAACAACTTGATCAAAGAATGGCACGCCGAGGATTTGCTGCAATACGCCTACGACAAACCTGCTTATTTTGAACCCGAGGCCGACATCCGTTATTCCAATACCAATTACATCTTACTCGGGCTATTGATCGAAAAAATCGAGGGCAAAGCCCTTTATCAGGTTTTTGATGAAAAAATTTTCCAGCCACTCAAATTAAAATATACCTCATTCGCTGGAAAAAACCCTGTTCCACACAACATCATTCGAGGCTACATCGACTTGTACAGCAACTTGCAGGTGATCGAAAGCACCTATTACAGTGGTTGGGATTATTATACCGCCGATGGTGGTTTAATTTCAAATCCTTATGATATGACGGTGTTTTTTAAGGCCTTAATGGCCGGAAAAATCATTAAACCGACTTCGCTGCAGGCCATGTTGAGCTGGAAAGCGCCTAAGGAACAAGATCCTGAGTTTTATCCCATTCAATACGGTTTGGGCATTTTCAGAATGGAAACACCCCGCGGCATAGCTTATTTCCACAGTGGTGACGCCATCGGGTATTACGCCAATATGATGTATTTTCCTGAAGATGGGACTACAGTCGTATATGCTGTGAACAGCAATTATGGGAAGATTGACCAGGCTGTTTCGACTAAAAGTGCCATGGAAAAAATAATTTTGGCGACAAAAAAATAAACATTATCCCAGCACAAAACGACAAAAGGCCACAGCAGATCAGTGCTGTAGCCTTTTGTCAAATTTGGATAAATAGAGTGTTATGCTCTACCTGGAAATTAGTTTCATATACTACTTGGTTCCAACTGCTGAAACCACGATTCTTTTTCCAGGCCAGCGTAAGTTCGTTCGATTCCTTCTCTCAATCCAATTTTGTGTTTCCATCCCAAGGCATGGATTTTTGACACATCCATCAATTTACGTGGTGTGCCATCTGGTTTAGAGGTATTTAAACGAATATCCCCGGTATAGCCAACAATCGTTTTAATGAGTTGAGCCAATTCTAAAATGCTTAAATCCTCACCAGTGCCGATATTGATGTGACCGATTTCGTTGTAATTGAGCATGAGGAAAAGACTAGCTTCAGCCAGGTCATCCACGTGTAAAAACTCTCGTAGCGGTTTCCCGCTTCCCCAAATTTCTACATAGCCTTCTTCTTTAACTTTGGCTTCGTGAAATTTTCGGATAATTGCGGGTAATACGTGGCTCGTTTGTAAATCGTAATTGTCGTTGGGTCCATAAAGATTGGTAGGCATTGCAGAAATAAAGTTACAGC
Source organism: Haliscomenobacter sp. (assembly GCF_965225875.1). GTDB lineage: Bacteria > Bacteroidota > Bacteroidia > Chitinophagales > Saprospiraceae > Haliscomenobacter. Next base: position 1,137,331 of record NZ_CBDDBS010000003.1, read on the forward strand.
CAAATTGACTTCGATAAGCTTCACATAATTTGATGCCTGCAATCTTTGCAATGGCGTATGGTTCATTGGTAGGTTCCAGAAAACCTGAAAGGAGGTGTTCTTCTTTGAGTGGTTGTGGTGCCAATTTTGGGTAAATACATGATGAACCAAGGAACAACAGCTTTTTCACACCTGCTTCTTTCGCTGCATGAATGACATTGTTTTGAATCATCAAGTTGTCGTACAAGAACTCCCCTCTATAGGTATTGTTGGCAATGATCCCTCCAACTTTAGCAGCCGCGAGAAAAACATATTCTGGCTTTTCATGTTCAAAAAATGCCTCAACGGCTGCTTGATTGCGTAAATCAAGTTCAATTGAAGTTCGCAAGACCAAATTTTCGTGCCCTTGCTTTTTTAAGCAACGAAGAATGGCTGAGCCCACCATTCCTCGATGACCAGCAATGTAAATTTTGCTAGACTTTTCCATCACATTTAAATTTGCCTGTTATTGTTTTATTCAAATTCATTTTTTATGGCGAAACCAGCATTTTTGAGTACGCGGTTTTGATGGAATAAATCCAAATCAGCTACTACCATTTCACTCACCAACTCATTCAAATCATACTTAGGCTCCCAACCCAGTTTTTGGCGGGCCTTGGAGCTATCACCAATCAATAAATCAACCTCGGCAGGTCGGAAATACCTTGGATCGATGGCAACGACCTCACGACCTGGCTCTAAATGAAATTCAGGATCATTTGATGCTGCAACTATACCAATTTCATTACTCCCTTCTCCTTTAAATTCCAGTTCCACGCCTATTTCTTGAAAGGCCATTCTCACAAAATCACGAACCGAGGTTGCTACTCCAGTCGAAATCACGAAATCTTCAGGGCTTGGTTGTTGAAGCATCAGCCACATTGCCTCTACATAGTCTTTGGCATGTCCCCAGTCTCGCTGAGCATCAAGGTTACCTAGGAAAAGTTTGTCCTGTAAACCCAACCCAATTTTGGCCACTGCTCGGGTAATTTTGCGCGTAACGAAGGTTTCACCACGTAGTGGGCTCTCATGGTTAAATAAGATGCCATTGCAAGCATAAAGACCGTAAGCCTCTCGGTAATTGACTGTGATCCAGTAGGCATAAAGTTTGGCTACCCCATATGGAGAACGCGGGTAAAAAGGAGTACGTTCGGTTTGAGGCACTTCTTGTACCAAGCCGTACAATTCTGAGGTAGAAGCTTGATAATATTTTGTTTTTTTCTCTAAACCCAAAAATCGTATGGCTTCCAACAAGCGAAGTGCCCCAGTTCCATCTGCATTGGCGGTGTATTCGGGCGATTCAAAACTAACCTGCACGTGTGATTGAGCTCCGAGGTTATAAATTTCATCAGGCTGGACTTCCTGAACGATCCGAATTAGGTTAGATGAATCGGTCAAATCCCCGTAATGGAGAAAAAAATTCAAACCCCGGTCATGAGGGTCTTGATAAAGATGATCGATCCGGGTGGTGTTAAACAAGGAAGAGCGACGTTTAATTCCATGTACTTCATACCCTTTGGCTAGAAGCAATTCACTGAGATAGGCTCCATCCTGGCCTGTAATCCCGGTTAGTAAGGCTCGTTTTTTGTTCATGTCAATTAAAATTTTCGAATTACTATAGTTGCTTGGTTTGCCGCCAATTTTGAAATAAATTTTAAGCCTTTACCCCTGTCATTACCAGAGATAAAGGCTCAAAAAGAAATGCTTTTATTCTTATTTAAGTGCTAGTTTCTGCCCACCACAAAAGGAAGGGCCTTACTGAGCAAGATGCCAGAATGGTGGAGATAATACATTCCAGTATACAAATCTGGCAAATTCCATCTGATTGTATTCCAACCTGAAATGGTTTCTGCTTGGAAAGATTTGATTTTACGACCAAATTGATCAATGATCGTGAAAATGACCGAAGACTCCCGAGTAAACAACTTGATGGTTAATTCGGCGTTTCCCCCATTTAAAGGGTTAGGATAAATTTGCCAGTCATCTGCTTCACAGTCTGTTTTTTCTTCCAAAATTTCGGAATAGGAAGATTTTCCATCTTTGTAAACATACTTCAAGCGGTAATAATTCAGCTTCTGAATTTCAGCATCCAGAAATTGAAAGGATTGTAAGCCCGTTTTTCCATTGTTTTTGATCTTTGCAATTGAAACAAAAGTATTTCCATCCCTACTCTCCTCCAATTCAAAATGGTCGAAATTGTCATTGAGTGTCCAAGTCCAATCCAACAGTACCCGGCAGTCATCGATGCGGGAATTGAACCCTTCCATGCTACCCGAGGAATTGGGAAGGTTCCCGTTTTTTTTCATTAAAACAATTGAAGTATAAGGCTTCAAAACCACTTTGTCGGTATAGGTAGTATTTTTTACATCCACATAACTGGTTGCCAGTGGGACTGTCTTATCTGATGAGGTCGGGTTGTATTCGAATCTGATGATTTCATCCTCTTTCACATTAACCGCAGAGGCTTCAAATAGACCTACATTGTCCAACCAATAGGAGAAATTCTCATTGAATGCTTGAAAGATCAAGTGGCCTGCGGATACAGAGCTTGGAAATGAAAAGAGTACCTCGTATTCCGTTCTGTTTGGGTTGAGGTAAATTTTCTTCGAGTTGGAGATAGGATTCCATGGGGAGGTACTTTGTCGTAAAAACACCTCAATCTGGGTTTCTCGTTCTGCTTTGGCACTGAAACGTAGAATGTACTGCTTGGTTCGATCAATCGCCCCACAATTCAAAGCCACTACTCCCTGGGTTTTTCCGGAGATTTTTACGGCTCTTTTATCCAGCACACTGTTGGTAGACCAGGTTGTCGCACAATCGCCATTGGGCGACCAACAAGACACGCCCATTGAAGTGTTCTCAAATCCGGGATTGTTGTATTTATTGCGACTGGCGTCAATTGAGACCAAGTTGTAGGGCCGAAATCGCATTGTGCCTCCGCCACCATCGAGGTTTTTTCCATAAGGGAGCATCGGTCCTCGGGTATCGTACATTTTTTTAACACTACCCACCCCAGCCTGATTGAAATCCGCCATAATGGTCAGGTTTTCGTCAAAGGGGCGGACATAATAATTCCCGGAAAAGCTTCCCATGGTGGCAAAGTCATTTGCGTCCGACTTGAAATAAAAGGTTGTTTGATTGGTCGTTTTTGAAAAAAGGTTATTGGCCGTAAAAACCGCATTGGTGATGGGATTCCCTAAATCGTCATGTACCGTTTTGATTTGTACTTTATTGTTGTACAGGGTGTTATTTTGGATTTTGATGTTTCTTGCATTGTGAATATAAATGCCATTGTTGACACAATTCGCAACGGTATTCCCAATGACATCAACATTTGTGGCATTGTCATCCAGGTAAATTCCTTCCGCAGCAGCATAATCGGTGCGATTGGTGCCTTCGGGTGCGCCCAAACCATTCAACACAATATTGCCAACAACACTCCGATTCAAAAAAGTAGTATTGGGCTTCCCTGTCCAGGTATAAATTCCACTTCCATCATCAATAACCAGGCAAAAAGTGTCAATGTAGTTGTTTTTGATGAGGTTATTGTCGCCAGCAAATCTGATGCCAACATATCCTGTTTTGACAATGTGGTTGTATTCTGCTTTAAATCCTTTTGTATAACTGATGATCCCATAGGCCTGATTTTCCGTAATCATACCTGGAAAAACACCCGTATTTCGGATTTTATTGTTGGTTAAAACGGCATTAGTAGCGTCGTATTTCAGATTAACGGCAATGCTGTTGGAATTGATGATTTCGGAGTTTTCCAAGGTGAAATTCGCACAGTTGTGCACACGTATGCCATCTATTCCTGAAAACAGGATCTGGGTGTTTTTGATTTTCAGGTTTTTCAAATTGGCTGCATTGGAATAAACTCCGTATTGGTTGGCCCCTTTGATAACCAAATTGGCAATTACAATGTCATTGGCTTTTGACTCAATCAGGGTATTGGTCGTTGCAATTTGAACACTATAGGCCGAGGGAGATTTTGTACCAAAAAAAACATTGAGTTTTTTTGTCGTCGGATTGTAATACCACTCCCCAAATTGATCAAGTGTTTTGAGGTCATTTTGAATGAAATAGCCATAGCCATCCACTAAATTGTAATCGGTAGCCTTACTGTAGTTAATTCTGGCTTTAGTCGTAGTGGTAATTGGTACCCTTTCGATGGTCCATCTGGAAGTTCGAACCACCAATTCTGCATTATTCCAGGCAGGGCTTTCGGGCAATTGATTGTCAATGAGGTACAAACTTCCATGCCCTTCAAAAGTTAAAAATCCTTTATTGCTGGCATCGGCGTTGGGATATCGGCCCATGGCGTAGCTGACATTGTTGATTGCCACCATGTTTACTTTTCCTGCGGTATTGATCACTGGACTTTCAAAAATACCACCACCAACCGGAGTCCAGGTTGAAATATTGGAAAATCCACTGATCACGGGAGGTACACCATTTCCGTAAGCTGCAAGAACGATGGGTAAGGAAGCCGAGCCAGATTTAACGATTTGTATGCCACCGGAAAAAACCTCTCCACGTTTAAACAGCACAGAATCTCCGGGCTGAAGTTGGGAAAAGAAGGTATTTAACTTCGTAATTGTTTTCCAGGGAGTTTGAGCATTTCGCGCCTGTAAAGGGCTTCTGTTGTCATCTCCTGTTGAGGCAGAAAAATAGTAATTGGCTGCAAATGAGTTGAGTGCGCTGCTAAGAACTAGCAGCGTCAGAAGTGTGAATTGTTTCATAATCGGTTTTTTAATATAAGTTACTCGCTAATAAGAACGCAAAGTAACTTTCTTTGTTATCCGAAATACTTCAACAATTTATTATCAATGAGGAGTTTACTACATTTCTGCATCAATTTAAATGCTATTTTAGATTTTTCTGCAATATCTAAAAGGGAGTTTTTGCCATCTGCAAAATTCAATAACCAAAGCATTGCCATTTGTAATTCTTTTTGGTCACTATCCCCTCCAATGGCTGCATACAAGCCTCTTTTTCCCAATTGTGGTTCACATTTTGGGTGAAGATTTTGAAAAAAGAAGTTCTGTTCCAAAATCTCAACAATTTCCAAATAGATGTCAAATGAGGCTTGCAGAAAATTGGGCTGAATCAGTTGGAGGTTGTCGCCAGAAGTGTGGTATTCGGGATAACTGCCAAAAGGCGAACGCGTTAAATTGCCAACTGGGAGATTGAATCCTGGCGAGCAAAACTGACGCTCATCATAACCGTAAGGAAAAAAATCGATGACTTCACAAGGGTAGCCAGAATTCCTCAATACATAAGAAACCACCTGATCAATTTCGGAATCACCCCTCCGGCTTTTTTTAAAGGTAAATCCGCCAGCATCCCCGACCAGAGAAACAACCAGGCCATGTTTAATGTGGTCAACTTTATGTTCATTCCGGGCCAGCCAGGTAATGGAACCGATGGTTCCAGGAATAAACAGAAACCGATAAGAGTACCGGTTTTTTTGTTCCCGAAGTAGTTGAGCCAAAAAGGTCAATAAACCAATCCCCGAAAGGTTGTCATTGGCCAACGAAGGATGGCAAATATGGGCCGAAAAAAGTACCTCTTCTTGCGAAGCGCCTGGAATATAAAGCTCGCCGTAAGTCAAACTGCCATCTTCCAAGGTTGAATCAATATAGACTTCATATTCTCCATCCTGCAAGTCCAGATATTGATTGTGGGCCATACAAAAACCCCAATTTTCCTGATAGTAAGAAGTTCGGTAAGGAATCAAATCAGGTTTATCGGGCAGTGTGAAGAGGTGCTTCTTCAAATCTTCCAAGCCCATCACTTGGTGTATAGGTGTGCTGTATTGTAGGATGTGGAGATTGTGGTCCTTAAAATCAATTATTTTCTTCCCATCAGGGCCGATAATCCATGCATCTCGAATATTCCATTCCTTAGGCACCGTCCAATCGAAAACGGGCGTATTACTGGGCACTTCGTGTATTTCGATGGGAATGTATTCCTGAAGTATCTGTAAGGATTGGCGTACTCCATTTCCAGTGATGCTTCTACAAATCGGGAACAATCTTTCAGCTAAAGCATACATGCTTGCGCCGGTTGAAACTAGGCTCTCCATAAATCCAAATTAATGGTTTTTCTCCAACTGGTTCCATCTGCGGTAAACTGGCTGTACCGACTCCCCTTCTAAATAATTTTCTACACCTTCCGTGATTGCTTTTTGATAAATGCCAAGCGCTTCATGGAAAATTTCGACGGTTTGATCAATGTCTTTTTCCTTGTGTGCATAACTCAACACCAGGTTTGGAGCGATGACTCCTCCTTTGATCAATTCTTGCAACAATAAGGTTCGGAAAGGTTGCGAGGGGCGGCGTTGTTCGTCGCGGGTAGAAAAAACCAAACATACCGGAAAACCATGTATCCCTACATAGTCTTGTAGGCCATGATGGGCTATCGATTGATTAAGACCCAGCCGAAGCCGTTCTCCTTGAACTTGCATGTGTCCGATCACGTCTTTTTCCTGGTATTCTTTAACCACTGCGATAAAAGCTGCCAAGGCGTGATTTTCAGCTCCGTGCGTAGTAGACAGTAAAAACACCCTTTCCTTGTCGTGGTGCAAACCACCCAGCTCCATAATTTCTCTTTTCCCGGCCAGAGCCGAAATAGCAAAGCCATTGCCCATGGCTTTGCCAAAGGTAGAGAGATCAGGAACGATATTGTACAGGGTTTGTGCACCTCCGATATGCCAACGAAAACCAGTGATCATTTCATCGAGGATAAATACCGTGCCATTTTCCTTACACAATTGTTGGACTCCATGAAGGAATTCTGGGTCAAAAGGGTCGTTTTTTTCTACTTCCATGATCAGGCAAGCCAACTGACCTGGGTATTGGTTAAACATGGACTTGACACTTTCCAGGTTATTGAATTGGAAAGTTACGGTCAGGTCGCGTACCGATTGGGGTATTCCTGCATTGACCGCAGTGGTGCCAATGAACCAGTCGTCAACCGAAAAGAATGGATGGTCCGCACAAATGGCTACCATATCCCGCCCAGTGTAAGCCCTGGCCAGTTTGAGTGCCGCTGTGGTGACATCCGATCCGTTTTTAGCAAATTTGACCATATCGGCACCGGGCACCACTTTTAAAAAAGCCTCGGCTGCCTCCAGCTCAATCGTGGCTGGGCGGGCAAAATTGATGCCCTTCCACATTTGTTGGCAAGCCGCGGTAATTACAGCTGGGTATCCATGGCCCAGCGCTACAGCGCGCAATCCCATCCCGTATTCGATGTATTCGTTGCCATCAATGTCCCAAACCCTACAACCCTCACCTCTGGTAAGATAAGGCGGATGGAATTCTGGGAATTGATCGTCCCCCTTTGCATAAGTATGACAGCCCCCAGGTATGAGTTGATGAATTTTTTTCTTCAACTCAAGCGATTTTTCGAAGTTTTTGTGTTGCATGTGTGTGGTGAGGTTTTTTATTCCCGTTTTAATCGCCTGGCATCACCCAGGTTAAAGCCCAAAATAGGAAGCCATAAAAAGAGCTCCTTGCTAATCCAAGACCTGGACCTCAGGAATTGGGATTACAAATTTCCCTCCCCAATCCAGTACATGCGCCATTTGTTGGCTGATTTCTTTTTTGAGATTCCAAGGAAGGATCAATACATAATCAGGACGGGTTTCCTTGATTTTATCTGGAGCGTAAATTGGAATGTGGGTTCCAGGAAGAAAATTTCCTTGTTTATGAGGGCTCCGATCAACGGTATAATCCATAAAATCGGTGCGAATACCACAATAATTCAGGAGTGTATTGCCCTTCCCTGGGGCGCCATAACCAACCACCGTTTTCCCATTCCTTTTTGCTTCGATTAAAAAACTGAGGAGCTTACGTTTGGTTTCTTTGACCTTTTCTTCAAAAGTTGCGTAATACTCCAGGGTTTCCATCCCAAGTTGTTGCTCACGTTGAATAAGTTCGGCTACGCTATCGCTGACCGGTTTGGATTCATCGTCGGTATGGCGGCCATAAATACGCAAAGAGCCTCCGTGGGTAGGTAACTCCTGAACATCAAATAAAGTAATGCCGTGGTGTGCAAAAACCCGATTGACCGCTACAAAGGAAAAATAGGAGAAATGTTCGTGATAAATGGTATCGAATTGGTTTTCTTCGATCAACCTTTGTAAATGAGGAAACTCCATGGTGATCACCCCACCTGGAGCCAACATTTCCTTCATCCCCCGCACAAAGTCATTTAGGTCAGGAACGTGGGCCAATACGTTGTTTCCCAACAACAAATCGGCTTTGCCATATTGGTTGGCCAAATGGTGAGCGGTTTGAGTACCAAAGAACATTCCTTCGGTCCGAATGCCTTTTTCACGGGCTGCAGCAGCCACATTCCCGGAGGGTTCAACCCCCAAAACTGGGATCCCTTTTTGGACAAACCACTGTAAAAGGTATCCATCGTTGCTGGCAATTTCCACGACTAGCTTATCCGAATTGAGGCCAAAACGGTCAATCATCAACTCCGTATACAAGCGGGCATGCTCCAGCCAAGAATCTGAGTAAGAAGAAAAGTAGCCATATTCCTCGGAAAAAATTTCATCCGGTGCGGCAAACTCTTCCAATTGTACCAACCAGCACTCATGACAAACATAGGCGTGTAGAGGATAAAATTTTTCAGCCTCATTGGCTTGTTCTGGTTTAACGTGTTTTTGGCATAAAGGCGACATGCCTAAATCGACTACACCAAACTTCAATTCATTCGCACAAAAGCGACATTTACTGCTACCCGATGGGTCGTTTTTTTGGGTTTGTGTTTGCATAAAAGTTGATATTATAAATTCCAATCAAAAAAATCACAATGCGATGCCTTCAAAAGCATCAGAAAGTAAAGGAAGGTTTTTGTCTTTTTCAGAAATGGTGCTTACCTCCAGAGGCCATGCTATTTCGATTCTAGGGTCGTTGTAACGAACACCTCCATCTGAACCAGGTGCATAGAAGGCTGTATGGTGGTAAATGAGTTCACAATGATCCTGCAAGGTTTGAAATCCATGGGCAAAACCCTCTGGCACGTAAATCATTCGCATATTTTGTTCGGACAATTCAACCCCAATATGCTGTAAAAAAGTTGGCGATTGGTGCCTAAGGTCAACGATAACGTCGAAAACACTGCCTTTGATGCAGCGGATCAATTTGATCTCGGCGTGCGGCGGCATTTGAAAATGCAAGCCGCGCAAAGTCCCCTTTTGATTCGAATGCGAATGATTAAACTGGACAAACTCTTTATTGTGGCCGATAGTGGCGAATTCCCGCTTGCAAAAGGTACGTGCAAAGAAACCTCGTTCGTCACTGAACGGCTCCAAATCAATGATGTAAGCACCTTCCAATACTGTTTCATGAAAAATCATACACCAGCTTTAGTTGACTATCCATGGTTTGGCGAGCCAGCAGATCCTTAATGACATTTAACCGAATCAGTTCGGACTGATGGTAATTGGCGTCCTGAAAGTGAATAGATTCCAGCCCTTGGATCAATCCCTTCACAGTATCCTGAAGTTGATATTGCGGTTGATGATGTGGCGCCAATGATTCAAAAAGGTCGAAGCTCACGCGATAGGACCGTTTATCAGGTTGTGCATCGGGGTTGATGGATACGGCAATTCCTGGCAAGATTTTCTGAATCTCTAAAGCCAAGTCTTTGATCTGATAGTTCCATTGATTGCTTCCTGTGTTCACGGTAATGAAGGTTCCTCCATTTCGATTCTCGCGTTCTGCTGCCCAACGGATTGCTCTGGCCATATCCAAAACATTGATCAGTGGCCGCCAGGGTGAGCCATCGCTGAGGATAGTGATCTTGCCGGAGGTTATGGCTCCGGCTACGAAATCGTTGAGCACCAGGTCCAGGCGCAAACGATCGCTCATGCCGCAGGCAGTTGCGAAGCGCAAACAGGTAATTTGAAAATCCTCCGCAGCAAGTCCTTCCAGTCCAGCTTCAGACATTACTTTAGACTTGGCATAAGCCGTTAGAGGATCTAGCGTAGAAGATTCAACCCGGGGTGCGTCTTCAGCACTTCCATAAACACTACAGCTGGAAGCAAAAATGAATTTTTTCACCCCTTGCCTTTTGGCCATTTTGGCGATTTCAATATTGGCCTTGTAATTGATCTCCAGAGTAGGCTCTTCGAAGCGATTGCCAATTGGATCATTGGAAATCGCGGCCAAGCTGACCACTACATCCACCCCTTCCAGCAAGTGTTCCGGGAATTGCCGTACGTCTCCGTAGTACTGTGCATTGAGTAGCGAATCAGGGCTGATTGTATTGCTGGTAATGTATTTGGAAAAATATCCGATATCATAACCAATGAGGAAAGCATCGGGGTGAAATTTTCGAAATTCTTTGACAATACCTGGGCCAACGTAGCCGAGGTTACCTGTGATGAGTATTTTCATGGTGAAACGATATGAATTGATTGTATAATTCGACACTGCCTAGCTTGGTTGCGTGTTTTTTTTGTACAGCATATACAATGAAAAACTTGCAACCATAAAAAGAAAGGCGCAATTGGTTTCCTTAAATTCAGCCATCGGGTGAACTGGAAATAGTTGCTTTGCTTTAAATAGCGTGTAGATAGCTTGATTCAATACAAAGAAGAGACCGACCCAAAGTGGGACAAGTGGAAAATAAATTTTACCGGTGAAATTCCTTACCTTCTGGGATAGTGCGTTGATTGTAGGAATAAACAAACAGAACCCCAGCCAAAATAAGATTAAAATTCCTTCAGGTGACAACCAATGGCTAAGGCCTAATTGTACCTCGCCAGTAGTACTTCTATCCTTTGCATAAAGAACTTTTAAATTGTGAAGATTGGTTTCTCCTTGCAGATTGTGATCAGCAAGCCATTCTGTTGTGGAAATTCCAATGATGCGTTGGCCCCAACTGATTTCTTCACCTGCACAAAAAAAGAAAAGGAGCCCTAGTCCGAGATAAAAATAATTCCTTCTGCTTTTTAGGAAGTAAATTTTCTCAGCAGATCTGGATTTAATAAAGACCAAAATGCATATACAACTTGCAATAAAATAGAACAAAGCAGATAAGTTTTCAACAATTCCATCTTCTACAGTGAGGTTCTCAATTTGTTCTTGTGTTTGAATAAATAACAGTGAATAAGGAAAAATCAACAAGAAAAATACAATCGTAGGGAGGAGGTAAGCTCTGGTAAAAGTGCTTGTTTCCATTCTGATAGCTGTTTGATGATTGAGGTAATAAAATGTTCACAGATGGAAATAGGAATAGTCAAAAAAATTGGAGTCAGTCAATAGGAATAGGGGTATTGTGATTATTGCCAAACCTTCCAGGGTGCCTTGCCTGATTCCCACATTTGTTGGAGTTCATTTTTATCACGTAAGGTGTCCATGGGAAGCCAAAACCCATCATGTCGATAGGCCATCAACTGGCCATCTTCAGCCAAGCCAGTTAGGGGTTCATGCTCCCAAAATGTTTGGTCTCCTTCAATGCGTTGAAGTACTTGGGGCGACAAAACAAAAAAACCACCATTGATCAATGAACTTTCGCCTTTGGGTTTTTCCATAAAGCTGTTGACTTGTTCCTTTTGGATATCCATGACCCCAAAACGGCCAGGTAAAAACGTTGCAGTAACGGTGGCGTCTTTTCCATGTTTAAAATGGAAATCAATCAATTCACTGACATTAATGTTTCCCACACCATCTCCGTAGGTGAAACAAAAGGCTTCCTCATTCTGAATGTGGCTGCTCACCCGTTTGAGTCGCCCTCCTGTCATGGTATCCTCTCCAGTGTCTACCAGGGTAACTTTCCAGGGCTCAACCCTTTTTTGGTGCACTTCAATGGTGTTGGTTTCCAGGTTAAAAGTCACATCAGATTGATGGAGGGCGTAATTGGCGAAATACTCCTTAATTACATACCCTTTGTATCCACAGCATATGATGAAATCATTCACCCCATAATGAGAATATATTTTCATGATATGCCATAAAATAGGTTTTCCACCAATTTCAACCATGGGTTTTGGCTTGAGGACTGTTTCTTCGGATAAGCGGGTACCAAGGCCGCCGGCTAGAATAATTGCTTTCATTATGGTGCTGTTTTAATTTTTGCTTTAATCATTCCATAGATAAAGATGGGACCGTAGTAGAGGTATCGTCGCCACAGTCGTTTTGGCTCACTAATCAGCCTTCCGAACCATTCCAATCCCAAATTAATCCACAACTGGCTTGGGCGCTTCATGCTTCCTGCATAAAAATCAAAGACAGCGCCAATGCAACAGGTTATTCTGACATCCAAAGCTTTGTGAAATTGGTAGGCCCATTTTTCTTGCTTTGGAGCGGTCATGCCTACAAACAATACCTCCGGTTGAAAAGCATTAACAGCTTCAATCATCACTTGACTATCTTCCGCTGTGAACGAAGTTTTATAGGGTGGGGAGAAAAAACCTGCGCTAACTCGGGGGTATTCTTTTTTAAGGCGGTTTTGAATTTCCAACAATACTTCTTCTGAAGACCCCAAATAAAAGCATTTTCCACTTTTATTATTCAGGTAGGCTAACAAGTAATCATGTAAATCAGCACCAGCAATTTTTGGTACTTTTTCTCCGCTTAAAAAGCGAATAGAGGCCGTAATAGCTACCCCATCGGGAAGCAATATTTCTGAGTTAAGGAGCGCTTTTTTAAATTCAGGATCTTTTTCTGCGATGCAATAAGAGTATTGATTGAGCGTATTGACCAGAATTTTCTGATCAGAAACGAGTTCATCTAGTGATCCTGAAAAAAGCCTGAAATCAAAAAATGGAGTAGATGTATAGTTCATTGGTAACTGTTGTAGTAATCCAAATTGCAAGCAACTCCATTTTTCGCCCCTTCGTACACGGAGCGTAGGCTTTTTAAATTGCCTTCTGGAGTGTAACCATCTTCATATGTTTTCCTTGATCTTAGTCCGTATGCTTCTTTTTCCGTTTCGGGCAAGTTATTCCAGTACTCCAATTTTTGAGCTAAATCGGTTGCATCGCCCATTCTAAAGTGCAGTCCATTGTGGTGATCCTCAATCATGAATGACATGGCACCGATGTTACTGGCGATGATTGGAGTTCCGGTGGAAAAAGCATGCAATAACGTTAAGGGCATTCCCTCATACCAAATAGAGGGGAAAACAAGGGCGCTGCAATTGCGCAATTCCTCAGATAATTTATCGTGGGGCAAAGCTCCCAGGTAGCTGATGTTTGGATGCAAGCGTGTACTATTTCTGACCTCTTGGTCCATTGGGCCATAACCATAAATCACCAGTTTAAATGGGGCTTTAGAAAATGCCTCCAACAACACCTTTACACCTTTTTCAGATACAAACCTTCCAATGAATAAAAAATGGTCATTCCTTTTGATTTCCTTTTCAAATGATGGGTCGGGAATAGAATTGTTTTTAAGCGAAAACTTGTTTTTCGGAACTCCCAGGGTCGATTGCATAAAAACTTTAAGCTCAAACTCTGAGTTGACAATGTAAGCGCTCACTTTTTGCCAGGTTTTTAGTTTTTTATGCAAATAGACGGTGAAAGCCAACCAGAAGGTCTGAATAACAGAGTCACGATATACTCCAAGGCGCACTCCTTTCCAGGGGAATTTTTTCGTAATGCTATCCAAAAACAGCTCTCCATTGTGCAAAAGTGTTCCTGAGGGACAGATGAGCCTGTAATTGTGTAAGGACAATACAACTGGAGTCTTGCAAAAGTGGCACGCTACAATAACCGAGGGAGAGGCTGCAAAATGCCAATTGTGTACATGCACAACATCGGGCTGAAATTTGCGGATTTTTTTTACAGTGGCCCAAAATGAAAACAGGTTAAATGGCAGAAAAAAAACTGGCAGTAGAGCACCCAGGAAAGTGCCTGGATTTTTAAATTTCAATAGCTCAACCGTAAATCCCGCGTCCTGTAACAATGCCATTTCATCAAGGACCAAATTATCCTCCCCACCTTTGAATCGGTAAAAAGTATGAATGAATAATATTCTCATATCACTTATCCTTACAGATTAACAATTAAATTTTATTGCCTCGACAACCCGGTTTTGATCCTGTTCAGTCAGGTCATAAAACATGGGTAATCGAAGCAAACAATCTGTATATCCATCACTATTGCTTAGTTGCCGCTGGTCGTGCTTGTCTGCATAAAAGGAGCTTTTGTGTAATGATAAATAATGGAAAACCGCGTGAATGTCTTTTTGCTTAAGTTTCTGAATGAGGTCTGTTCGTTGTTGTAAATCCTTTAAAACCAGGTAAAACATATGCCCATTGTTCGTAGCGTATTTCGGAATGTAAGGAAGCTGAATGTTTTCTTCCCCGGCAAAATCCTTCAAGCCTTCGTAATACCTCTCCCAGATTTCTAATCTTCTTTTTTGAATGGCGGCCAGGCTTTCCAGCTGGGCATATAAAAAGGCAGCAATGATCTCGGAGGGTAAAAAGGAAGATCCCATGTCCACCCAACCATACTTGTCCACTTCCCCTCTAAAAAACGCAGAGCGGTTGGTTCCTTTTTCCCAAATGATTTCAGCACGTTTGACAAAACGTTCGTCATTTATCACCAATAATCCACCTTCCCCACTGATGATGTTCTTCGTTTCGTGGAAAGAAAAAGCAGCTAAATGGCCAATTCCACCCAAAGGCCTGCCTTTGTAATACGCGTCAATGGCTTGGGCCGCATCTTCCACTACCCACAATCCATGGGAATTGGCAAGGTCCATGATGGCGTCCATATCGCAAGCAACTCCTGCGTAATGAACCACTACAATCGCCTTGGTTTTGGGTGTGATCAATGCTTCGATGCTGCTCTCGTCAATTCCAGGGTGGTCTGCTCGGGAATCCGCAAATACAATTTTTGCCCCTCTTAACAAAAAGGGGTTTGCGGTGGATACAAAAGTGTAGGAAGGCATGATGACCTCATCTCCGGGCTCGATGTCAAGCAATATGGCGGCAATTTCCAGGGCATCGGTACAGGAAGTTGTCAAAAGGCACTTGTGGAAGTGATAATGCGATTCAAAAAAGTGCTGACATTTTTGTGTGTAAGCTCCATTACCACAAAGTTTTCCAGACTTCAAGGCCTGACCAATGTAGTGTTCTTCCGTTCCGGTAAGAAATGGTTTATTGAATGGGATTTTCGATTCCATTTTTATAATTAGGGTTCAACAATTGGTTTATTGAGAGAGAATCAATTGAGAGCTTTCAGTATGCCCGTTTTAAAGTTTTCGACCATGGTTTCAATCGTGTATTTTTTAGCACTCTCCCTACAGTTTCCTAGCATCTGTTTATAATCTCCACTAAGCAAAAGTTGGGTAACTGCTTGGCTGTAATGATCGATAGTATTGTCAACGATTAAGCCATTTTTCCCCTGTTCGAGGTATTCTATTTCCGGGCTGTGGAATTCGTAGTGGGTAGTCACGATTGGGGTTTCAAGTGCAAATGCGTCCAATATTCCCAAGCCTACCAGACCGGGCATAAGAAAGAGGGCTGAAATTTTGAAATATTTAACCCTGTCTTTGCCAAATTTTGGACCTACATAATGAATCCAGGAATGCCTGGCGGCAGCCTGGGTTATTTTAGAGGCATCTACACCCGAGCCAATAAAGATCATCTGGAAATTGGGCACTTCCTGTTTAATCCTCAAACAAGCTTCCAGCAAAAAATCAATCCGTTTTTCTGGATAAATTCCTCCGCAAAAGATACAAACCTGATCTCCCTCTATACCCAATTCTTCTTTCAGTGCGGCCACTTCCAGGTCAGTAATTTGGGCATATTCCTGCTGAATAAATTGGGTATCTATTGCATTTTGCACAATGGTGATCTGTTCCCCTGGGTAACCTTTTTCAACAAGAAAATCTTTAACTCCGCTGGTATAGGCAAACCACCAATCGCATTGTTTCAAAAAAAGATATTTGAATTGATTGGCGAAACTATTCGCATTATCCTGCCTGTTTCTGCCATGCCCCCAAAAGCCTAACCTGACATTGGAAAGCCGCCTTTGGACCATTAACAGATAATTCAAAATCAATTTGTTTGCAGATTCAACCACAATTAAATCCTTGTCTTTCAATTCCTGCAAACAAGGTTGCCAAATCAGGGTTCGGTTGCCCAATTTGATCTCTTTATTGGGGACGTACTTACTCCATTCCAGCTCGACTTCATCATTTTTCAGTCCTTCTTCGCTGTTCTGCTTTCCATAAATCAAGGTCAGTTCCACACCTTCTTCAGCAAGGGCATTCTTCAGTCCATCAAAGAACTCTCGTCGATACTGAACCAGGGTTCTCTGAATGATGGCTACTTTTTTCACGGGACTATAATTTTATACGTGTTACTCACTTGTCGATTGACTGAAGTTTCAATTGGTATTCATTTATCGCTTCCTTGTATATGGCCGTCAAACGTTGTAGATTGACTTGTTGAGTATGGTTTTCTTCATATGTGGCTCTTGCTCTTTGGGAATATTGCTCCTTTGCTTCTTCTGGAAGGGCACTCCAGTAAGCCAATTTTTGCGCTAAATCTTGTGGGTTCCCAGCTTCGAAATGCAATCCATTGTAGTGGTCACGGATCATTGTTGACATAGCCCCCAAATTACTCGCAATAACCGGTGTGCCCGTTGAAAAGCCTTCAATTACGGTCAGGGGCATTCCTTCATACCAGATCGAAGGAAATATAAGTGCGCTACATTTGCGTAATTCTACAAACAAGTCATCATGCGGCAGTGCTCCCTTGTAACTTATGTTTGGATGTAGTTCTGCAAAATCTCTCACCCTTTGCGTCAAAGGGCCATAACCATAAATATGCAGTTGAAAATCAGTGTTGGCAAAGGCCTCCAAGAGGACTTCAATCCCTTTTTCAACCACTAATCTGCCTACAAATGCAAAATATTTGCCTCTGCCATTTTTTGCCCAATGGTTGGGGTCAATAATAGCGTTTTGCTTAACGACAAACTTATCGGCAGAAATACCAAAATTAGATTGTAAAAAGACGTCTTTCATGAACTCTGAAAAGACAATGAACTTGCTTACTTTTTGCCAGGTTTTTAATTTTTTATGCAAAAAAACGCTGAAAGCTAACCAAAAGGTCTGCAAGCTTGAGTTTCGATAGGCCCCAATTTTAACGGCAGTCCAGGGAAATTTTTCATTCAAGCTTTCTAAAAAAAGTTCATTTTTATGAAAAAGTATGGCAGACGGGCACAGCAATCGAAAATTGTGCACGGTCATTACCAATGGTGTTTTTAAAAAATGAGCAGCTACAATAACGGAAGGTGAAGCAGCAAAATGCCAATTGTGTAAATGAATGATATCCGGTCGGAATTTGCTTATCTTATTTATTGTTTTTATAAATGAAGCCACATTGAAAAGCAGAAAAAATAGATCAACAATTGCACTCAAAAAGTGCGTAGGGTTTTGGAATGCCAAAAGTTCAACAATAAAACCAGCGTCTTGAAGTAAAGCTATTTTTCCAAGCACCATATTGTCTTCTCCACCCGTTTCCCGATAAAATGAGTGAATGATCAAAATTTTCATCTAAAACAGTTTTGGACATGAGGAAAAACCTTGTACCATTTTGGGAAAGCAGGAAAAAACATTCAAGCTGTTTTTTTGAATAGGTCATATACAATAGGAAATAAAGTCTTCACCCATAACTTGAGGAAAGATGCAGGTAAGTTTAGCGGAAAATGTTTTTTTATAAATAACAAATACTCTTTATAAGCCAGGCCTTTTACACTATACAAATATTTAACTCGTTCTGAAAGTTTCACCTGGCCAGATTTCCAGTTTTTCTCATGATCATTGGCACAGAATCCAAGAATACCTGGTGCAACAATTACCGAAAACCCAGCCTTTTTGGCCCTTAGGGTATAATCGAAATCAGCAATCGCATGGGTGAATTCCTTCGACAAAATGCCAATTTTAGCCACAATTTCAGCAGGAACCAGCATAATGTTCGAATTGGCCATGTCGCATTCTATGCTATGCGCTTGGGGTTGCACCCGGTAACTTTTAGGCTGATATTTTGAATACAATTTTCTACCTCCATAGGTAATTTCCTCAGAATTTGGGTCTTTGGTTGTTCCAACAGTAATGGCTTGCTGGCCATGTTTGGCATAATGGTCAATACAACTTTGCAACATTATCCTTACTGTATCCCTTTGCAAGAAAGTATCATCATTCAATAGCAAATAATAATCTGCATTGGAAGAGAGCGCATTCGTCCATGAATGGATCATTCCTCCAGCCCAAAACAAACGACCATTGCCATGGTAGACATGGGTATCTGGATATTGTTCCAGAATTGCCTGGGTTGTCCCGTCAGAGGAAGCGTCATCCGTCAAAAATACTTCCAAATCCAGGTCATTGGGGATTTCCTGATCTTTTAGATTGCTCAAACAGGTAAGCGTTTTGTCTTTCCTGTTGTATGTTGCCAACAAAACAGCAATTTTCATAAGCGTTATTCAACTTAGTTTGCAGAAGAATATTCACTATTTAACAGAACTGGCCTTTTAACCAGTACATAAATAGGGTTGGGTAATTTGTAATAAGGGAGGAATAAAAACATCAGTACTATCGGTGTGGTTAAGATTGGAGAACCAAAACCCAGTACAACAATGACCAATAAACAGTAGACCACGCATTCAATGTACTTTACATTCCTTTTGCAAAATCTTGCATAGCAACTCATCAAATATAAAAAACCAACTACGCCATATTTGGCCATAAAATCCATAATACCGTTGGATATATTGACACTGTATACCTTATTCATCAATTCATCATACATGTTGCTAACTCCCAAAATCAGTTTGTGTCCGAATAAATTATAGATGTAGGTGATACTCGCGAAACGGTTTAAACGCATTTGCATTTCTATTTTATCATAATAGCGCGACAAGTGGTCAATGTTTTCCAGTTTATCCATATCGCTGCTGTAAAGGGCCACTATTTTTTCGCCTATAAATGGCGTTTTTATCATGATCAGCACCAAAAGTGGGATCATCAGGATTATTCCAAAATTAATTTTCCGGTTTCTGAAACGGTATACCATAAACAAGATGATCAATAACGCCAGGTAAGCTGTTGTAGAAACAGTTGTAATGACCCCGATGATGAGAATAATGGAACTGCGGTCAAACTTAAATTTGTTGATGAATAAATTCAACATCAGCGTAATAATCAAAAAACAACCAAAGCCCCCCGGCTCCCACACAAAGCCCGAGTTTCGGTAATCATGTAACTCCTTGGTGTAGGTAAAAATCAGGCAATTGGAAAAAATTTCGCTATAAGGTTCACCAGGAGTCAAATGAAACATTTTGATAAAATTGAAAAAAGACTCCCCTACAATCAATTGACAGGCAAAAAAGAAAAAGGAAACTAGGGTTAAATCAGTCATTACTTTGACAAGGTTTTGACTGACTTCATGTTTTAAAATAGCCACAAATAAAAAACACAAAAAAAGAAACTTGAATAAAAAAAGCACATCACTGACCAAAAACGGCATGGGCAGGGTATTAAACACTACATTCCTAATCAAAATAAATGCAAAAAAAGCGGCTGAAAACCCGCCAAATATCCTCAATTCTTTCTTGGTTAATGCATTGAATTTCAAGGCCACAAAGAGAAAGGAAAGCAGAACCATGAACCACAGCAAATTGCTGGATGACAGGATATTGGATTTTGCCCCCAACAACAAAAAAAGAAAAGTCAATAAATAATTTATCCTGCTTCGCTTCATGAATAAAGGTTTTTCAAGCCCATTAGGAACTAGCTTGCGTCTTTTGTTCCTGAGACAAGTTGGTGGTTAATTTTTGGAATCGCCTTTCATTAGGAGTCTTAATGTGTAGCGTCCTCAAAATTTTTCCGGCCCAGGTTCTGGGTTTAATCACCAAACCATAATGTCCTAAAATCAGCAAGCATCCTGCGCATCCCGCTATCACCCTGACCAATGGGTTAAGATCGTGGTAGACACGGTTGCTCCAACCAATCTCACTAATGGTATCCTTGGCTGCTTTCAGAATTGGGAAATAGCCCCAGATCTTTTTTTCGCCTAAGTTCCTGGCATAGCCATGAAAACCCGCAGATACACCACCCGCTTCCTTATTGTAGCCAACAAAATCAAGTCGTTTTACCTTGCCTTGGTAAACCAAACTCGCCACAAAATGCCAGGCAGCGCCCAGGGTAGAATAAAAAGGGATTCTTTGGCCCTGTTCCCGGCGCATCAAACCATGAAAAATGGACCCCAGGGTTACTTCAGCATAAAACTTGAGGGTACGTAGAATTGGAATAGACCCTCCGTAATCAACCGCTAACTCTCGAAAAATTAATTTCCCCTCATCAACAAGGTCAAAATCCCCACTAACCAGTGAATAGTCGGGATTAGCTTCCATGAAGTCAACGTATTTCTCAATGGTCTCAGGCTCAAAGGTGTCGTCATCGGCCAGAAAAATAAAATACTTCCCGGTGGCTTTTTCCAGAACGTATTCAAAATTCCGGGCCAAGCCAAAATTTACTGGCTGGCGATAGTACCGAACCCGCGGTTCCCTTTTCATCAGCTCCCTAACATAATCTTCGGTCTGATCAGTAGAAGCATTATCCGAAATCACAATTTCTAGATGCTGATAAGTTTGTGCCAAAATAGAATCGATTGCTCTTTCCAGAGACTCCACCCGATTGTAACTTGGCACACCGACACTTACTATTGGGAGATGATTGCTTGATGACATGATGAAAGATTTTACTTTAAGAATTCGGACTAGCTGAATTAGTTGCTTGGCTAAAATGCATCAGCCATAAACTATTTTTTGGCCCAGATACCTTTTGCTTTGTTTTCCAGCAACAAATAACTTTGAACAGGATAGATACAAGCGGCTATGACCAGGATTACGATTGCCCCCATGACAATGCCGCCCAATCCCATATTAAAGGTTTTTGCAAAAAGAAAACACAAGGGAATATTGATGACGATACCCACTACCGCTACCAGTATTTGGGTGTACAATACGCTCAGTCCATTCAAAACTTTATTAAAAATATTGTTCCAAAACCACAACACAACATAAAGGCCCATAAACCACTTTAGGGATTCGGGCACGACCACTGTTTCTCCAACCCAAATGTTTTTAATGGGTTGAAAAAACAAGATAAGCCCAAGTACCAGTACAACGTACCCTACAAATACCTTAAGCAAGAATTTCAGCTTGTTTTTTATCCAGTCCAAATCACCTTTTGAGAAGGCTTCCGTACTGGCTGACCAAAGCGGTTGAACCAAAATGCTTGCAAGAATTGTAGCAACCTGAAAAATTTTTTGGGTCACATAATAAGGGGTAACCTCAGCAGCACCATACAGTTGGGAAATGATCAGGCTATCTGTCGTCAAAACAACCACCACCGATACCTCAAGGATAAAAAAGCGGCCACCGAGGTTGGCGATACTCCTGATTTTATCTTTATCGAAAAATCGAAAACTTGGGATCAGGCGGGGATTGTATTTAAACGTAAAATAGCTCAACAAAATCGACCCGGCCATCAACGAAAGGCTGTACCATTTTGCAACAAACAAAAACCTGGACTCCATGGAAATGGAATTCGAAAACAGCAAAAAAACAAGCAGCATTAGAAAATTCCCAATGATCAGCCCCAACGAAATGAAACTATTTTTCTGGAGGGCATTCAAAACAGCATTCGTCAGACTTAGCAAGAAATTAAAAATGATGCTCAGCACCACGATTAAAACACCCACTTTCAATTGATGGGCATCAATAACAGTTGTGTTGAAAATGGCCTGGAAGTTTAAAAAACTAAACAATGAAACCGTCAGCACTGCAATGGTGATCACTATTGCGCCAAGCGAAATATAGGCAGTAGATACATATTCCCTGGCAGCATCAAAATCACCCAGTGCCAAAGCTTCGGATAGTTTATTCCGCATACCATTTCCAATACCGATATCCATAAAAATGATCCAGTTGGCGCTAGCAATAAGGGTAACCCATACCCCATAAAGTTCTTGCCCGAGAAACTGAATGTATAGTGGAACCAGCAACAAATTGAGTGCTACACTTGCACCTTTTAGGATTAAAGAGATAAAAACCTGCTTGTTAAAATTCCTGTCTCTCGTTCCTGACGTATAACTTTCAGTTTCCCCTTTCATTTTTGGCAAGCCCCTATTTTCCTGGATTTAGAATGCATTTTTCTCTCCTTTCAACATGTTGAATACCGTCAGGAAAATGCATTTACAATCGAACCAGATGCTCCAGTTTTCAATGTAATCAACATCAAATTCCACACGTTTGCCCATCTGGTGTAGCTCTTCGGTAGGGCCACGCCAGCCATTAACTTGAGCCCAACCTGAAATTCCCGGCTTCACCTCATGACGAATCATGTATTTGTCGATCAAATTGGAATAAATTTCCGTGTGCTTGATCATGTGTGGTCTTGGACCAATAACCGACATGTCGCCCAATAACACATTGAAGAACTGCGGGAACTCATCAATATTGGTTTTCCTTAAAAAGGCCCCAATCTTGGTAACCCGGGCATCGTTTTTGACCGCCTGTTTCTGGTCACTTTGTTCATTGACCGTCATGGTCCTGAATTTGATGCAACCAAAAGGTTTATTCCAGTAACCAGTCCGCTTTTGTATGAAAAAAACGGGGCCTTTTGATTCAAGCCGGATCAACAAAGCAATAATGGGAAAGAATGGCAAAATCACCAGGAGCACCATGATGCTGAATAAAATGTCAAACCAACGTTTGAGCAATTTATTATGGGGTATGCACAAAGGTTCCTTTTTTCGCCGCACAATCGGTAGGTGCGCCAACTGTTCCACATGAACACCGCGTTCAAAAAAGTCAACACCAATTGGCACAATTTCAAAATCGATGTAATTATTCCGGCAAAGTTGAATGATGCGTTGCACCATCTGTTTGGGCAAGTCGCTGTAGAAATAAAATAACTTCTTGATGTGGTAATGGTTTTCTACCAGGTAGGTTTCTATGTCATCATAGGTGCCTAAACTGGGAACACCGGGAAGGTTTTCCTGAGCAAAGCGCCCTAAACATGACACATTTCCATCTCCATAAATGGACGAAAGCCCTTTATCCAGGTATTTAAGGTTGGTGTTCCCTCCTCCTACCACCGCATAGGTCAAATCAATAACCTTGTTCCGGTTGTAATACCGAAAGGCATAATGGGAAACGGTTGAAAGGAGCATGAATGCAGAAAAAGACTGCATCAAAAAATGTACCTGGAAGGCCTGGAAAAAAAACTGGTAATAAACCAGGGTGATTAGTCCGAAAAAAATCAAGGTATTCCAAAATAAATCCCTGATTTTCAAATCCAATCTAGCTCCCTCAAACACCCGGTAAGTGTCCGTAAATGGGAGATAGATAAACCAGATTGAATTGAAAATAAGAAACATTAGATTAAATTCCCTGGCCATTTCCCGGCCAGCTAGCTGACTAAAGGGAACTTGGAGCAATAAAAAACCAAGCAAAGACAGATTCAAGATTACCCAATCAAAAAAAACTGCAAGTGTAAGTTGCCGGGCAGTGTCTCTTTCCAGCTTCCCTGGGTCAGCTTGGTGTGAATGTTGGTGAATGACCTGTTTGCGTAAAACAGGCATTTGTGTAAGTGAATGATTCATGGCGAGAATAATTAATTTAAACTGGTTGGTTGTTCATTCCATAACTGGAAAATTAGTTTCTGTAATGGTTATAGGTATATCCATAGGCGTCATCCTGTTTTTTCACACCATTAAAAATGATGGAAGGGTTAACTAATTTATGTTGTTCGAAAAATTCTTTGGCTTTCTCAATCATGACCTTCTTTGTATAACTCGAACGTATTACAAACAAGGACTTGTCCACATACTTATTAAGTAAAATGCTGTCGGCGATGATTCCAATTGGGGAACAATCAACAATGATGACCTCATAATTCTCTCTCAGATAGAAAAACAAGTTGGACAATTGTTCCTCAGTAATGATTTCCAGGAGGTTGACAATAACCGGTCCTCCTGAAATGAAATGCAGGTTGGGGATTTCACTTGAAATTTGGATGACTTCGTCCAACTTCAATTCATTCAGGAAGAAATTGCTTAGGCCGATTTCTGCATTCCCATTGAAAAATTTATTAACGGAAGGCCTCCTCAGGTCGAAATCGACAACTACCGTTTTTCTTTTGCCAAGGGCAAAACTCCGGGCCAGGTTGGTAGCAATAAAAGTTTTCCCCTCGTTACTTGTACTGGAGGTAACCATAATACATTTGGTTTTCTCCCGATTGTAAAATTGCAGGTTCGTTCTTATGGTTCGGAACCGCTCAGTGGCTAAATTCTGTGGATCGCCTATCAAAAGCTGTTGGCTTTTTTTGTTTTGGTGATTGACCACCCCCAGGATTTTATTCTCTGGAAGAATTTGTTTGATGTCTTTTTCCGTCCGAATTGCCCCTTTAAAAAAGTCAAGGAGGACAATCAGGAAAAAGGGAATGGCCATCCCGGCCAAGCCAGCTCCGGCAAAAATCTGCACCTTTTTTAATCCAACCGGATCAATCGAACTATACGGTGGATCTACAATCATCGAGTTGGCGTAATCACTCACCAAAGCCATGGATACTTCCTCTCTCTTTTGCAACAAATACACATAAAGGTTTTCTTTTACCCCTTGAGTACGCATTTTATCTGCCAAACCTCTTTCTTTCATGGGTACGCTGCGCAATCGGCTATTGGATTTATCATATTGGTTTTGGAGTTTACTCAAATTCAGTTCAATATCATCTTGCATGTTGCCAATTGCGGCCACGATTGAATTGCGTAAACTTCTCAGTTTTTGATTCGTCGATTGTACAACCGGATTGGAGGGTTGACCTGACATCAAAAGCCGTTCTCTTTGCAAAACGAGGTCGTTATAAGGCTGAATCAAGCTAAGTACCTTGCCATCGTACAAAGAGGGATTGATGGGAAGCATTTTAAAGTTGTCACTGGTATCCCTCAGCTCTGAACTTACCGATTGGAGCATTCTTGATTGCAGCTCCAAATTTCGTTGTTCCCTGGTCAGGTCTTTTACATCTCCCAATGTTGTTTCTAAATCAGATGTGGTTGACGAGATAATTTCGTTGTTCAGTTTGAAAGCTTCCAGGGTGCTTTCCGCAGATTCCAGTTCCTGGCTAATGTCCCGAATCCGGCCATCCAACAGTTCGAGGGTTTTAAGGGTGATGTCGGTATTTGCCTGGCTTTTGACCTGGTCAAATTTTTCCATCAAACTGTTCAATACCTCTATGCCTCGCTGCGGAACTTCGTCAACCATAGTCAAAATCCTAACCGAGGAGTTGTTTTTCTCGCTGCTCAGCTCAATATTTAAATTATCCAGGTATTTCTTTGCAACTTTTTTGGCATCCAAAAACTCAACATGCATGGTTTTTCCTGGCGCCAGGCGCGAAGATTCAACTCGGGAAATGCGGAATTTCCCAAATTCATTTGAGAATAGTTTGCCAAAATTGTAGGTTCCAGATTTGGATCCCTGAGAAAACTTAAAGGTGTATTTGTTGACCGGGGTTATTTCAAAAGTGGTATTGTCGATGTGGTTTAGTAAAAAGGAATCAACAACAATTGGGAAGTCCTTATACGCATCACGTTCCGATAATTTGTCCTTCCAGAAATACCTGGTTTCAAGGCCCAACTTTTCCACTACAGATGTCATCAGGGAAAAAGAAGTCAAGATTTCAATATCATTGCTGGCCTTATCCGAGGTTGCCGAAAGCAGCAAATTGCGTTTGAGGAAATCATCATCTGATCCGGAATTCTCTTCACGTTCTCTGATCAATAGTTTGCTGGTAATTTGATAAACTGGCTGCAATTTTTTGTAAATGATATAGGCCAGTCCCAAGCTGATGATACCGCAAACTAGATAGATGTACCATTTGTTGAGAACGTAATTCCTGAACATTCCGAAGAAATCAATTTGACCTTCCGCAGAATCATTTCCGCTTTGGTTAAGTAACACCGCTTTCTGATAGTCAAATTCGTTCATGGTACAATGTTTCTAGTGTTATTTTTTAAAAAGGGCAATCAATACTGCGGCTACTGTTGCCGCCGCAGACAAAATAGGCACCGCCTTAGAACTCTGGTCTTGGACAGCACCAGCCTTGGCCCTCAAGGGCTTTACATAAATCAAATCATTCTGTTTAAGGAAGTAATACTCTGAATGAAAAAAATCAGCTGATTGAAGGTTAATATGGTTCAATGACCGCACTCCATTGCTTTCCCGAACAAGCAAAATGTCTCTTCGATCCGCGTAATCGGTTAAATCACCAGCCAAGGCTAATGCATCAAGTACAGAAATGCGCTCGTTGACAACATTAAAGGCGCCTGGATTACGAACTTCCCCTGAAACAGTCACCCTGAAATTTAGTAACCTCACGTTGACTACTGGGTCTTTCAGGTATGTTTTCAGCCTTTCCACCAGTGAATCCTTAACTTCCGTAACGCTTAGCCCCTCCAGTTTCAGCCTCCCTAAAACCGGAAAATCAATCATTCCTTGTTGATTCACCAGAAACCCCGTCAGTTGGATGGCTTCGATATTGACAAAACTCTCACTCTGCTGACTAGAAGTTATATTAAAGGGGGCAACAAGCTCCATTTCGGAGCCGAAAACCTTAATTGATAACACGTCATTGGGCTGAATTTTGATATCTGGTAACTTGTAAGTAAGCAATTGGGTAGTATCGGGGAAATTTTCCTGATAACTTACCAATTGTTTATGTGACAAACAGCCTGAACCAGTAACAAGCAAAATAAAAACCCAAATTGATATTGAACAAATGCGCATTTTTAAATATATTAACAGTGTTTTTCCACCAAGGAACGAATCAATTTTTTCGAGATATGGCTTCGCCATTGATAAGTCGCTGTACATTCCTGTACGCAAAGCTTACCCAGCCCTCAAGGCAGCTGCCCTAAAGGAAATTCAGATTGTCTTAATTGTGAAAGCCTGGATGCACATCATTAGAATAAATCCAATAACAAGCCACTGGTTACCACTGCAAAGCAGACAACCATTTTTGAACCAAAATTGAATTAGTTTTAGCGTAATAGTAAATACTCACAAGTGTGAACAGTGCAAGGGAAATCTTTGTACAAAGGTAGTGTTGGGAGTCAATATATGAAAAAAGAGTAAATTAAAAACAATGTAAATCAGGGGGGGGAGAACAATTACATAACATTTAAATTAACTTAATTTGATTAAGGTTTTTGTGCAAAAGCACGATTAAAATACAAATATAGGGGTTAAAATTGAAAAATAAAATACCTGCCGTTAAAAAAAATATTAACAGCGTAAGAAGAAGATTACCAATTATACCCTTCGGAGAAACTATGGACCGATGAAGTTGTAATCCTTCAGGATATTTTTGCGCATAAAATTTGGTGTATCAACATTAGATACTAGTTTTATCCGGTATGGAAAAGTTGAACACTACTTTTTTCTTAAACACCCTATTTTTCACCTAAATTAGGAACCCTGATGTCTGCTACCTCTGCCAATATGCGTTTGGCCATCATCGCCTCGGCTACTGGAACACTGTTGGAATGGTATGATCTTTTTTTAGCGGTGATTTTGGCCAAAACCCTTAGCAGCCAACTCTTTCCAAGTGGAGAAAGCACCTACTTTTTGGAAACCTTAGCCATTGTAGGCTCATCGTTCTTCATCCGCCCATTGGGTTCTTTATTCTTCGGGAGTATGGGCGACCGCAAAGGCCGCAAGCAGACTTTTTTGTTGTCCTTGTTAGTGATGGGGGGTGCTACCTTTTTAATTGGTTTGATACCTACCTACCAGCAAGCTGGTTGGCTGGCCCCCTTGTCATTACTGGTTTTGCGCCTGGCTCAAGGCTTTGCCCTCAGTGGCGAATATTCTGGAGCCATTATTTACGTATCTGAAAATGCACCTGCCGACAAACGCGGTTTTTATACCGGGTTTATCCAGGCCACAGTGCCAGTCGGATTGTTGCTGTGTTTATTGGTGGTCATTGGTACCCAGTCTTTAATGAGCCCCGAAAGTTTCAATGCCTGGGGTTGGCGTTTGCCTTTTTTGTCAAGTGCTGTTTTGGTGTTTTTCTCTTACATTGTGCGGAGAAGGATGGAAGAAACCCCAGTTTTTAGCCAATTAAAAGACAGTGGCAATGTTTCCAAATCCCCCATTCGCGAATCCCTCAACAGTTTCCCCAAATGGCGATTGATTCTGATGCTCATTTTTGGTGGCAACGCGGCTCAAAGCTCCATCATGCAAACCTCCCAGTTCGTCACCCTTTATTTTTTACAAAGAGCTGTAAAAATTGAGGAACAACTCAGTTTTATCATTTTAGCGACGGCGCTGCTCCTGGGTACACCCTTCTTTCAATGGGCTGGAGCTTTGAGCGACCGGATTGGCCGAAAAAAAGTGATCTACGCCGGGATATTGCTTGGGATGATTTCAATTCCGCTTTCTTTTTACTTATTCAATACGCTGGGCAATCCCGGCCACTTGACTGAGCCTCATTCCATCAGCATTGGCCTGACGCTTTTGTTCATTTTGCTTTGTTTTGTCAATATGTTGTCCAGCGCTTTGGTATATGGCCCGATGGGGGTTTTCATGACCGAGTTTTTTGAAGGAAGAACCCGCTACACCAGCATGGGCTTTGCCCACAACATTGGCAATGGTGTCATCGGTGGAGCTACTCCATTGGTTACTGAATTTCTGAAAGCAAACCTGGTTGTCGGGGCGCTATTGGCACCTTATATTGGGTTGCTGTATCCACTGGGGTTAGTGGTGCTTGCTTTGATCATCAATCCTTTTTTGAAAGAAACCGTAGGGAAAAATTAAGATCATGCAAAAACAGTTTGCCAGCGTAGCCGATCAGGAGGAAAAGCAAATCAGTTTCCTCGAAATCGCTAAAGATGTGTACGCCTACACCACCCAAGGCGATCCCAACAGCGCCGTAGTAGTTGGGGATGATAGCGTCTTGGTGATGGAAGCTCAGGCAACCCCGGTGATGGCCAAAGCTTTGATCGAAAAAATCCAGACAGTAACCGATAAACCCATCAAATACCTCGTACTCAGCCATTATCACGCCGTGCGCGTGCTGGGTGCGTCCGCATTCAAGGCCGCTGAAATCATCGCTTCAGAACAGACTTACGAAATGATCCTGGAGCGGGGTGAACAAGATTTTAAAAGTGAAACGGATCGTTTTCCACGTCTGTTTCGCTCGGTGGAAAGCATTCCCCATCTGACCTACCCTACTCAGACTTTTGCCAATAGCATGACGATTCACCTTGGAAAGAGAAAAGTTGAACTTAAACACCTCGGTGCAGGCCATACTCGTGGAGACATCGTTGCCTGGGTGCCCGATTGCAAAGCATTATTCAGCGGCGATTTGTTGGAATACGGTGCCACTCCTTACTGCGGAGATGCCCAATTGGAAGAATGGCCACAAACCCTGCAAAAAATCAGTGCACTTCATGCCGAAACAGCGGTGCCAGGGCGTGGAAATGCCTTGATGAACTCCGCAGAGGTCAAAGCAGCCATCGAGAGTACCCAAAACTACGTAGCCATGTTGCTCGATACCGCCAAAGCAGCTGTAGTGAAGGGCTTATCCCTGACCGATGCTTACCGCGAAATCTACGCCCAGATGAAACCAATTTTTGGCCACTACGTTATTTTTGAGCATTGTATGCCCTTCAACGTGACCCGTGCTTACGAGGAGGCACAAGGCATCAAACATCCCAACATTTGGACGGCTGAAAAAGACAAAGAAATGTGGTTTGCCCTTCAAGCCAGTGTATAGAATGAGTTATGCCTACCAAAGCTATCCATTTGTAGCGCCACCCGAATTGGGTGGAGAAACTGGCTTTGTTCACGATGCCGTGGTCATTGGTGCGGGACCGGTAGGTTTGACCATGGCTCTGGCTTTGGCCAAACAAGGCATTAAAGCACTGCTCCTGGACGACAACAATCAGGTGAGCGTAGGTAGCCGGGCGATTTGTTTTTCCAAAAAAAGCCTGGAGATTTTCGACAAATTGGGCGTAGCCAAAACCATGCTCAGCAAAGGGGTGCGCTGGAATGTAGGCCGGATTTTTTTCCGCGATATGGAAATCGATCGCTTTGACTTGTTGCCCAATAAAAGCTCCAAATATCCCGCCTTCATCAATTTGCAGCAATATTACGTAGAGCAGTATTTGATTGAAGCGGTGCTGAAGGAGCCTAACATTGAAGTTCGCTGGTTGAATAAGTTGCTAGCCATTCAACAGTGCCCTGAATATACCGAACTAAGCATTGAAACCCCATCCGGGAATTACATTTTGCGAACCAGGTACCTGATTGCTGCCGATGGAAGCCGGAGCACAACCCGGAATTTATTAGGTTTGGAACTAAAAGGTGAACAATTTGAAGAGCGTTTTTTGATCGCCGATTTTGTAATGGAAGCTGATTTCCCGGCAGAACGCTGGTTTTGGTTCGATCCTCCGTTTGCTCCGGGCCAAAGTATCCTCCTGCACAAACAACCCGATAATCTTTGGCGTTTGGATTTTAAACTGGGCAAAAAAGTGGACAATTCGATCCTTCAAGACCAGGATTTCTTTCGCCAAAAAATCAAAAGTGTGGTGGGTGATCGACCATTTGAACTCGATTGGACCAGCATTTATAGCTTTAGTAGCAAAATGTTGGATCGTTTTGTGCATGATCGCATCTTGTTTGTGGGAGATTCTGCGCATGTGGTAAGCCCATTTGGCGCCAGAGGTGCCAACAGTGGCATTGAAGACGCCGACAACCTGAGTTGGAAATTGGCCAAAATCCTAAATGGAGAGGCCAGCGAAAAAATACTGGAAACCTACAATGCCGAGCGAACTGCCGCTGCCCAACAGAACATCACCTGTACCGGGGCATCCAACCTCTTTATCGCTCCCCCCTCCAAAGAAGCTCTTGCTTACCGAAACAGCATTTTGGAAAAAGCCAAAACCGATCCTCTCGCCAAAAAACAGATCAATTGTGGTCGCTTGAGTGTACCTTGTGTTTATGGGAAGTATCCTGGTTCTGTAGAAGGCGATTGGAGCAAGCAGGAGGTGGCACCGGGGCGGGCTTTGATTGATTGCCCTTGGGAAAACGAGGGTAGTTTTTTAATTGACCAAATGGGCTACCATTTTACGCTCCTTATCTCAAACCAAACTTTGAGCCAGAGCGAACAAAAACGTTTGGAACAAAATGGAATCCACATTTTAAACATTGACTCAGTGACAAACGCAGCATTGATCGAGCAATACGAACTGAGTCCCGGAGCTGCCTATTTGATTACACCTGATCAGTACGTTTTGGGGCGTTGGAAACGTTTTTCTCTTGATGTGGTGCTCCTTTTGCACTATACTTATCTGTCGGGCGAATTGGCCGCAATCAATATCTGGGAAGAAACTGAACAGGAAAAAATTGATGCTGCCGTAACACAACGAATAATTTCCAGTTAAAACCAAATTCCACCGCAGGTGGCCATAAACTTTTTCAACTCCTAACCATATGCCAATCTACCACAAACTTGGAAAAATCCCCCCCAAACGGCATACCCAATTCCGCAAAGCCGACGGGGGCTTGTACTACGAACAACTTTTTGGCACCATTGGCTTTGACGGAATGTCCTCGCTGCTGTACCAGGTGCACCGGCCAACGATGGTGAAGGAAATTTTTTCCGAAACCGACATTTCGCCTAAAATCGCCGTAGCAAAAAGTATGCAGGCCCGGCTGCTGAAGGGATTTGAAATAGATCCTCAGGACGACTTTTTGCAAAGCCGAACGCCGCTACTGGTCAACAGCGACATCCACATTGGCCTGGCCGCACCCAAACAATCCTTGCGAAGCTATTTTTACAAAAATGCCGACGCTGATGAGCTGCTGTTCATCCATCGGGGCAAAGGTACCCTGCGCACTCAATTGGGCAATATCCCCTTTGAATACGGCGACTACCTGCTCATTCCCAGGGGGATGATTTACCAGATCGATTTTGATGGGGAGGACAACCGCTTGCTGTACGCCGAGAGTTTTCATCCCATTTATACCCCTAAGCGCTATCGCAACTGGTTTGGGCA
This sequence comes from Haliscomenobacter sp., assembly GCF_965225875.1. GTDB lineage: Bacteria > Bacteroidota > Bacteroidia > Chitinophagales > Saprospiraceae > Haliscomenobacter. Next base: position 1,169,449 of record NZ_CBDDBS010000003.1, read on the forward strand.
ATTGCTGGAGCATTCGCCTTTTTGCGAGCGGGATTACAAGCTGCCGCAAGACTTAGAAACCTACGATGAGAAAGGTGACTTTGTCATCAAAATCAAAAAACAAGGGATGTTGTACGAAATGCTCTACCCTACCCATCCTTTCGATGTGGTAGGTTGGGATGGCTACAATTTCCCTTATGGCTTTTCCATCCATAACTTTGAACCCATTACCGGGCGGGTGCATCAGCCACCACCAGTGCATCAAACTTTTGAGACCAAGGCCTTCGTAGTCTGCTCGTTTTGCCCCCGTTTGTACGATTACCACCCCCAAAGCATCCCAGCCCCTTACAATCACTCCAACATTGACAGCGACGAAATGCTGTACTATGTAGATGGCGATTTTATGAGTCGGAACAACATCGAACAAGGGCACATCACCCTTCACCCCGCCGGGATTCCGCACGGGCCTGCTCCAGGTGCCTATGAACGCAGCATCGGCCAAACCAAAACCGAAGAACTGGCCGTGATGATCGATACTTTCCGCCCGCTTTCCATTACCGAAGCTGCGCTAAAAATCGATGATGGAAAATATTACAAAAGTTGGTTGGAGTAAATCGCAAATGAGATGTCCGTAATGAAAACATACGCTTTTGCTTTTGGCATTTTTTCCAAAGGACGACAAAAAAAACGCCTGGCTGCTCGCTTCAAGGACCAGGTGGTAGACTTATATGCTTTGGCTGAGGCCGGTTACTTCGGTGATTTGGGGATCAAAAAATCGATTTTCCGTCAAGATTTTTTGAATGACTTTATTGGCCTGGGCAAAGCTAAAACCAATGCAGTTAGAGCCAGATTGGGGGAATTGTTTGCACAGCCAAATAAGCAGTTGAGCGCTTTTTTGTATCCAGAAAATGAGGTCAAATTACACCTGCCCGTCAAAATTGGTGATTACACCGACTTTTACTCCAGCGAGCAGCATGCTTATAATGTTGGGGTAATGTTTCGTGACCCTGACAAGGCCTTGTTGCCCAATTGGAAACACCTGCCGGTAGCCTACCATGGGCGGGCCAGTTCAATTTTTGTTTCAGGCACCAATTTCCACCGGCCCAAAGGACAAATCAATGCTTCGGATGCAACTTTACCGATTTTCGGGGCCAGCAAAAGGGTAGATATTGAGTTGGAGATGGCTACCATTATTGGCAAAGGTAACCCAATCGGCGAAGCCATAGATGTGAATAAAGCCGAGGAACATGTTTTTGGGTTTGCTCTTTTCAACGACTGGTCGGCCCGCGATATCCAGCGTTGGGAATATGTGCCATTGGGGCCATTTTTAGGCAAAAATTTCATGTCTTCCCTGGCTCCCTGGGTAGTTCCCATCGAAGAACTGGAGGCGTTCCGGGTGCCTGCCGAAGTGCAAAATCCAGCCGTTTTACCCTACCTAGAGGAGCAACAGCATAGAAATTTTGATGTACAACTGGAAGTTTACCTCCAACTACCTAAGGGAGAAATAGTAAAAATCTCCAGCTCGAATTTCAAAAACATGTATTGGACCGTAGCCCAACAAATCGCCCACCACACCGTCAATGGTTGTAATTTAAATGTAGGGGATGTCTTGGCTTCTGGTACCATTTCGGGTAAAAATCCAGATAGTTTTGGATCTTTGTTAGAACTGAGCTGGGGAGGTAAAAAACCCCTTCAATTACCCGATGGGACTACTCGTAGTTTTTTGGAAGATGGTGATACCGTCATCATCAAAGGATTCGCAGCGAAAGATGGAATCAGGGTTGATTTTGGTGAAGTTCGTGGGACGGTTTTGCCCGCACGATAAAAAAGACAAACAATGGAACGAAAAACGGCAACACTCATCGGAGCAACTGGATTGATTGGCAGTCAAATTTTACAACAGTTGATCGATGATGCTGATTTTAGGAAGATCAAAGTTTTGGTGCGCCGCCCATTCAAATTTGTTCACCCCAAGATAGAACTCATCCAGCTGGATTTTGGGGATGAAGTGGCCTACCAGGCTGCCATCGCAGGGAGCGACGTGGTATTTTGTTCGGTAGGGACCACCCTCAAACAGGTAAACAGCGACATGGTCGCCTATCGCAAAATTGACTACGACATTCCTGTAAATGCAGCCCGATTTTGCGTGGCTACCGGATGTCCGAAGTTTCTTCTGGTTTCCTCTATTGGTGCCAATAGCCAGAGTTCCAATTTTTACTTAAAGCTTAAGGGTGAAGTGGAAGAGAAAGTTGGCAGCTTGGGAATCCCCTCCGTTGCCGTTTTTCGCCCATCGATGTTGCTGGGAGAAAGAGCAGAATTTCGGCTCGGAGAAAAGGTTGGACAGGCTTTGATGGGTGTTTTGGGTTTTATGATCCCCAAACCCTACAAAGCCATTGATGTAAAAATGGTCGCAAAAGCCATGATTGCGGTGGCAAAAAAAGAAACTCCAGGCCTGGAGTTTTATACTTACGCAGAAATGCTCAGCCTGGCTGTTTAAAAGCGCTTTTTCAACCTTCACTAGCGCTCTTTTTCTAATAAATCTTTTGCTTGTTCAGGCACAGCACTTAAATTTACCCATCAAACATTACCTGCAACATGACTCTGCAAATCCGTACCCTTGAAGAATACCACGCGGCCTACCAACGCGCAGTTGACCATCCTGAAGCATTTTGGGCAGAACAAGCTGAAACCTTTCAGTGGCGCAAATCCTGGGATAAAGTATTGGACTGGAATTTTGAGGACCCCGATGTAAAATGGTTTCTTGGAGGACAGCTCAACATCACTGAAAACTGTTTGGACCGCCATTTGGCCACCCGGGGAGACCAAGTTGCCATCCTCTGGGAAGCCAACGACCCCGAGGCCCCTAATCGCAGTTTCACTTACCGCCAGCTCCATTCCGAGGTTTGTAAGGCCGCAAATGCACTTAAAGCGAATGGCATTCAAAAAGGGGATCGGGTGTGTTTTTACATGCCAATGGTGCCTGAACTGGCCATTGGCATCCTGGCCTGTGCACGAATTGGTGCCATTCACTCGGTGGTATTTGCAGGTTTTTCGGCTCACTCTTTGTCGGATCGCATCAAGGATGCTGAATGTAAAATGGTGATCACCTCGAATTACAACAGCCGTGGAGCCAAACATATTCCAGTCAAAAAAGTGGTTGATGAAGCCATACTCATGGGTTGTAGTTCGGTGGAAACCGTACTGGTGTATCAATGTGTAGAAGATCCTGTGAGCATGCAAGCTGGACGAGACAAGTGGTGGCACGATGAGGTCGACCATCAATCCAGTGACTGTCCCGCTACCGCAATGGACTCCGAAGACATGCTCTTCATCCTGTATACTTCCGGCTCTACGGGCAAACCCAAAGGAGTTGTCCATACCTGTGGCGGTTATATGGTGTACACCGCTTACAGTTTCCGCAATGTATTTCAGATTCAGGATGGTGACATCTATTGGTGTACTGCCGATATTGGCTGGATCACCGGCCACTCTTACATTGTTTATGGGCCGCTATTGAGTGGAGCTACTTCCATCATGTTTGAAGGGGTACCTACTTATCCTGATGCGGGTCGTTTTTGGGAAATCTGCGACAAACACCAGGTTACCCATTTTTATACCGCGCCTACTGCCATTCGGGCCCTACAGGCTCAAGGCGATTCCTGGGTAGAAAAGCACAGTTTGGCTAGCATCAAGGTACTTGGCAGTGTGGGCGAGCCCATCAATGAAGAAGCCTGGCGCTGGTACAATGATAAAATTGGAAAAGGGAAAGCCCCTATCGTGGATACCTGGTGGCAAACCGAAACGGGAGGGATTCTGATTTCCCCCTTGGCGGGCATTACCCCGCTCAAACCCTGTTACGCTACCCTACCCTTGCCAGGGGTTCAACCTTGTTTAACCACTTCCGAAGGAAAAGAAATTGAAGGAAACGATGTGGAAGGTTTGTTGTGTATGAAATTCCCCTGGCCCTCCATTTTGCGGACGACCTATGGGGATCACGAACGTTGCCGCCAAACCTACTTTAGTCCCATAAAAGGTATGTACTTCACTGGTGATGGGGCACGCCGCGACAAGGATGGGTATTACCGCATCATCGGTCGAGTAGACGATGTAATCAATGTATCTGGCCACCGATTGGGAACGGCGGAAGTAGAAAATGCCATCAATCAACACCCAGGAGTGGTCGAATCCGCAGTAGTTGGTTATCCCCACGACATCAAAGGTCAAGGTATTTATGCTTACGTCATTACGACCGACCCGGTCAGCGATGAAGACAAATTCCGCAAAGAGGTATTGGATGTGGTGAGCAAAGAAATTGGTCCCATTGCCAAACCTGATAAAATACAAATCGTGAGTGGTTTGCCCAAAACCCGTTCTGGCAAAATCATGCGCCGGATTTTGCGCAAAGTAGCCGAAGGGGATACTTCAAATCTTGGTGACGTTTCCACGCTCCTCAATCCGGAGGTAGTAGAGGAAATCAAGAGTGGGGCGGCGCAGCTTTAAGCTAGGCTTAGCTGGTACAAGTCTGGAGACTTGTACCAGCACCAGTGCCGACGTGGCACACCTTTAACAGGCTTTTGAATTCCCCTAAAATCCCCATCACCAAAAAAACACTCTTGCCATGACTTACCAGGAATTTCATGCACGCAGTTTAGCTTCACCGGAGCAATTTTGGGGGGATCAAGCCAAATTGATTCACTGGTTCAAATTTCCTGAAAGTATCCTTTCTAAAGATGAGCATAAATTGTACCGTTGGTATCAGGATGGAATGCTCAATACCTCTTATCTCGCCCTGGACCACCATGTAGCCTCAGGCCGGGGCGATCAGGCTGCTCTGATCTACGACTCTCCGGTTACCAACAGCAAGAGCGTTTACACCTATTTGGAACTACTGCAAGCGGTTGAACTTTTTGCCGGAGTCCTTAAAGGTCAAAAGGTGCAAAAAGGAGACACGGTAATCATTTATATGCCAATGATTCCCGAAGCGGTCATTGCCATGTTGGCTTGTGCACGCCTGGGAGCCATTCATTCAGTAGTTTTTGGCGGGTTTGCCGCCCACGAGCTGGCGATCCGGATTGAGGATGCAAAACCCAAAGTGCTGCTTACTGCCAGTTGTGGAATTGAATTCACCCGGGTCATAGACTACATGACGATCATCAATGAGGCCCTAGATGAAGCAGTATTTCAACCGTCCAGTGTGATTGTTTATCAACGAGAACAATATCAGGCACCACTCAAAAGTGGTCGGGACTACGATTGGGAAACATTGTTGAAGAGCGCAAAACCTGCAGATTATGTTCCTTTAAATGCAGGCCATCCGCTGTACATCATTTATACCTCTGGCACTACGGGTGCCCCCAAAGGCATCGTACGCGAAAACGGCGGACATGCCGTTGCCATGCAATTCAGCATGAAATACATCTATGGCATTGAACCCGGCGAAGTATTTTGGGCAGCCTCCGATGTAGGCTGGGTAGTGGGGCATTCCTACATCGTTTATGGCCCCTTGATCATGGGAGCTACTACTGTGTTATACGAGGGAAAACCCATCAAAACCCCTGACGCAGGTGCATTTTGGCGCATGATTGAGGAATACCAGGTCAATGTATTTTTCACAGCACCAACTGCCATTCGAGCCATAAAAAAGGAAGATCCCGAAGGCAAATTGAAGCAGGAATATGATACAGCTTCTCTCCGGTACTTGTTTTTGGCTGGCGAACGTTGTGACGTATCCACTTTAGAATGGTCAAAATCCGTATTGAACATTCCGGTTATCGACCACTGGTGGCAAACCGAGTCCGGTTGGCCCATGTTGGCCAATATGGTCAATGTGGAATTGTTGCCCATCAAACCTGGCTCGGCTACCAAACCAGTTCCGGGCTTTGATATCCGGGTAGTCGACAGCGAAGGAGAGAGTATGCCCCCAAACCAGGAAGGAGCAGTAGTGATCAGATTACCTTTGCCTCCGGGGTGTTTGCCCACCTTGTGGAACGACACTGAGCGGTTCATCAAGTCTTATTTGGCGGCATACCCCGGATATTACTTTTCTGGGGATGGAGGCTACACCGACGAAGAGGGCTATATTTTCATCACTGGCCGCATCGACGATGTAATCAATGTAGCGGGCCATCGGCTTTCTACCTCCGAGATGGAGGAAATTGTAGCAGCCCACCCTGCAGTGGCAGAATGTGCCGTAATTGGGGTAAAAGAGGAATTAAAAGGGCAGGTTCCGGTGGGCTTTGTGGTGCTCAAATCCAATGCAAATATCAATGAGGCAGACCTGGAACAAGACCTGGTTGAGATGGTTCGAAATCAAATTGGTCCCATTGCTTGTTTTAAAAAGGTGATGCTGGTACCCCGCCTGCCTAAAACTAGGTCTGGCAAAATTTTGCGTAAAATCATGCGACACATTGCTGATGGTGAAAAATACGCCACGCCCTCTACCATTGAAGATGCCAGCGTACTCAGTGAGCTCACCACAATCATGGTGGACATGAAAGTGCAATAGTAGTGGGGCAAAATGATCACTTATTTTTTTATCGCCCCAAAAAGAAATGTATGAAAGGAAATGTGCCTTCTCAAAAAAAACAGGTCTACCCCATTCAGGAACACTTGCTGGAGTATTTGAACAAATACAATCGTGCGGCTGACCTGCCATTGCAATACGCCGATTTGTTACGCTACAATACTGCGATACCCCTGATTGATCAAGAAGGCAACGACACCCTTTGGGAAACAGTGTATTATCCTGAGTACGATCAAAAGGAAATTTTCCAGGCGCTGAAGTACATCTATTCGCTCCTCAAGGTAGATGGCAACGTGGAATTGTTAGACCACCTGACCATTGCCCGGATCGACTACTGCAATTTTGGCAATTCCAAACCTTTCCGCATCCGCATCATCAACCGCATCAATGACAATTACGATCACTTTTACGTCAAAAAGGCGGATGCTTCAAGGGTGTATGGACTGGAACTGGAAGACATTCTTTCACCCAATACCATGATTTATATCGTGAGTGGCAGCACCCTGATCGAAGAACACATTGCCGGGGTACCGGGGGATGATTTTATGAAACGCCACTTGAATGAATCCGTTTTTAACAAAACCCGGATCGCCAAGGAGTTTGTAAAATTTAACGAACGTTGTTTTGCCCGGCTTTTGGGGGATATGCGTTCATACAACTACGTGGTAGACATCACCCCTGATATCGAAGGCAACCAATACCGCATGCGCGCCATTGATTTTGACCAGCAATCTTATGAGGGGCGTAAAAGTTTTTATCTCCCCCAATATTTCAGGGAAAACAACCCAATTATCTTTTTAGGCATCAACAACATGGCGCCTGAATCTGTTTTACAGTATCAATTGGAAGAACGTAGTTTGATGGCAGTCCGAATGAAAACACAACCCAATCGTACTGCACTTTTTTTCCAAACCATGATGGCCGATGACATCGCTCCTTCTGAAAAAATCCAGCAATTACGGGAAGAACTGATTTATCACCACAAGAATGACATTTTTGACAAGTGTTTTACGATGGGACAAATTGTGGTGAGCAATATCAATTTGTTGACGATGAAATACCATCGGTAGAAAAAAAAAGGCCTCCCCCGAATGCGGAAAGAGGCTATCCCAAAAACCGATTATACGTTACTGTGGTGTTGCAAGTGCTCAGAATCAGACCCCATTAAACCCTCGATGAAATCGTCAAACCCTGGTCAATTCTTTGCGCTGAGGTAAAATTAATCAAAGTTTTTGTTATATAAAAAAAATATTTCTCTTTCGTCTAAAGTTGCACTATGATTTACGGATCGGAGGTTTTACCAAGGTTAACGGCAGTGGAGGAGCAAAGATACGCCCGACACCTGGCTCTACCTGATTTTGATTTGCTTGCCCAGCAAAAACTGAAGGCGGCAAAAGTCCTGGTTGTGGGGGCTGGCGGACTGGGCTCTCCTCTCCTACTCTACCTGGCTGCGGCAGGAGTAGGTAAGATCGGCATTGTGGATTTTGACACCATCGACCTCAGTAATTTACAACGCCAGATCCTTTATACGCCCGAGGATTTGGGTAGATCTAAAGCCCATACTGCAGCACAACGCGTTCAGGCTTTAAACCCACATGTGGAAGTTCAGGTTTACGACAATGCCTTAAATGCTGACAATGCCTTGGAAATCATCGCCGAATATGACCTGGTAGCAGATGGGACCGATAATTTCCCTACCCGTTACCTTGTCAACGACGCTTGTGTACTAACCGGAAAAATCAACGTATACGCCTCCATTTTCAGGTACGAAGGGCAAGTTTCGGTTTTTAATTTCCCCTTCCCCGATGGCAAACGCGGACTCAATTACCGAAATCTTTACCCCGAACCGCCGCCGCCTGGCACGGTACCTTCTTGTGCAGAAGGAGGAGTCCTGGGGGTTCTTCCAGGAATCATTGGAAGCATCCAGGCCAATGAGGTCATCAAAATCATTACAGGTATCGGTGAGCCGTTGGTGGGAAAACTGTTCCTTTTTGATGCAGCCAGTATGAGTACCCGCAGCATCAAATTGATCGCTCAGGAACCTTACCCGGTCACCACCTTACGCGAAACGAGTTATTACTGTACACCATCTCAACTGGAAGTTCCGACCATTGCAATGGAAGAGTTGGAAAATTGGCGTGCTCAGGGACACAGTTTCCAGCTCATCGATGTACGTCAACCGGAAGAATACGCCCGTTATAACCTGGGTGGGGTGCTAATCCCCCTAGGCGAATTGATGGAAAATCTGGACAAAATTGATCGACAACACCCGGTTGTCATCCATTGCCAAAGTGGAGCTCGTAGCAAAGAAGCCATTCTGCTTCTCCAGCGGCAAATGGGTTGGCAACACCTGTACAATTTGATAATGAACTGATGTACATTGAAAAAGCATACAAAGAAATTAACACATCACGATAGTAGCAGATTAGCCTATTAGCACACTATCTTTAGCCCAACAAAACCAACTTATGATCAATATCCTCGACCTTCAATTTCTGGGCGCTTCGGAAGCAATCGCTGTTTTTTTGATTGAAACTGATAGTGGTCCAATTTTGATCGAAACTGGTCCCTATTCCACCTTTCCAGCCTTGGAAGCAGGGTTAGCCCGACATGGCTACACTCCTGCCGACATCAAACACGTTTTTATCACCCATATCCATTTTGACCACGCTGGCGCCGCCTGGGCTTTTGCTCAACATGGCGCAACCATCTACCTGCACCCCTTCGGCGAAAAGCACATGAACAATCCTGAGAAATTGGTCAATTCTGCCCGGCGCATTTATTTGGACCAAATGGATGTGATGTGGGGAGAAATGAAACCAATCCCGCAGGCTCAATTGCGCGTAGTGGCACATGGTGAAACCATCTATTTGGATGGAATAAACCTCAAAGCCTGGCACACCCCAGGGCATGCAGTGCATCACCTGGTTTGGCAAATTGGCGACAAAATTTTCACTGGTGACGTGGCAGGAGTTAAAATTGGAACAGGACTTGTGGTTCCCCCTTGCCCCCCGCCAGACATCAACGTCGAAGATTGGTTGCAGTCCATTCGTTTGTTGTCTAGTTTAAAACCAGCCGAATTGTACCTTACCCATTTTGGATTGGTCAGAGCGGATATCACCAATCATTTGTTGGACCTGGAACGGCATTTATTGGATTGGGCCAATTGGATCAAACCTTATTATGAAGATCAAACCCCGGCGGAAACGATCATTCCCATATTTGAGCAATACGTACAGCAACAATTGGTAGAGGGTGGCGCTACACCGGTTGATTTGGAAAAATATGCCGCCGCCAACCCTGCGCACATGAGTGTGGCGGGTTTGTTGCGGTATTGGGCCAAGAAGACGGAACAGTAAACCCATCAATTCCCCAAAATCAAATCTGCTGCCTTTTCAGCAATCATGATAACCGGGGCGTTGGTATTCCCCGATACAATGGTCGGCATGATCGATGCATCTACTACTCGTAGGCCTTCGATCCCATGCACTCGTAATTCTTCATCCACCACTGCCATCTCGTCGGAGCCCATTTTGCAGGTTCCGACGGGGTGGTAAACCGTTTCTACCCGGCGCCTGATGTGTTCGATGATGGCCTCTTCTGAAGCGCCTTTGGCGGGCGGGGTCACACTTGACTTCGTGACAGAATTTAAAGGAGTTTGGTCCATCAATTCCAAAGCCAATTTTATTCCTTCCACCAATATTTCCAGGTCCTGCTCTTCGTTAAGAAAATTGGGCTGAATCAGTGGTGCCGCATTGGGGTCAGCTGATCGCAAACCCAAATAACCCCGGCTTTTGGGTTTAAGTAAGGTAGGCAGAATGCTGAAACCATCTACCGTTGGTAGGGTTTTCCAATTGTGCAGATCCGTATTGTAATCCGCCTGGATGGGCGCAAAATGCAATTGCAAATCCGGCCGATCATTGTCCTTTAAAACCTTGGTAAATGCAACTGCCTCCAATGGGCCGATGGTCATGGGGCCGGATTTTGAAATGGCGTATTGCAGTAAATACTGCAACTGGCTTAGCGGCTTCAGTGCGTGATTGAGTCCTTTGGTATGCGTAATGGCCGAAGCATTGACAAATAAATGGTCTTGCAGGTTTTGACCTACTCCTGGTAAGGCTTTTTTCAAGTCAATTCCCCATTTTTTGAGTTCCTCTACTGGCCCAATGCCCGAAAGGAGCAATAATTGCGGACTTTGAAAAGCGCCCGCACACAAAATGACTTCCCGGTTTGCTTTGGCAGTTTGAAGGGTTTTCCCAGCTTGTAAAAACTCCACACCTACGGTCCGGTCTTTTTCGATCAGCAAGCGCTGGGTTTGCGCCTGGGTAATCACCTGTAAGTTGGGCCGGGAAAAGGCTGGTTTTAAAAAAGCAGTGGCCGTGCTGTGCCTTTTTTGGTCTTTGATGCTAAATTGAAAATATCCCGCCCCTTCCTGTTCAGCGCCATTTACATCGTGATTTTCCGGTATTCCTAAGGCTTTGCAGGAGGCCACAAACGCTTCAGCGGCTGCGGATCGGTATTTTTGATTATACGTTATATTGAGCAAACCACCCTGGCCATGGTATTTTGGATCCAATTCCGCCAACTGCTCATTGTGCTCAGAGCGTTTAAAATAGGGTAAAACCTGATCAAAACCCCAGGATAGGTTGCCCAATTTGGCCCAATCGTTGTAGTCTTCATGATTGCCCCGAATGTAAGCCATCGCATTGGTCGAGCTACAACCTCCCAGGGTTTTGCCCCTGGGTAAATATACGCGACGGTCGTATAACTGCGCCTGAGGTTCGGTTTCAAAACCCCAGTCCACTTCCGAACGGTGCAGTTTGGCGTAACCCGCCGGGATGTGGATTTCCAGTTTGCGATCCGGTCCACCAGCTTCCAGCAATAGGACCTTATTTTCAGGATTAGCCGACAGGCGGTTGGCCAATACGCAACCCGCCGAGCCTGCTCCAATGATGATGTAGTCGTAAGTCATGCGATCAAGAGTTAAAAGACCAGTTTCAAAACAAGGTTATGCCAAAAGCTCATCCACCAGTTTGCGTACTCCGGTGCTGGCCTTTTCAGCAATTATTTTCACTTCAGGATACAATTGAGTGGCCAAACTAGGTTTGGGATCAACATAATAAATCGGCGCACGACTCGGCGCGTAATCCACCAGACCCGCCGCTGGATACACCTGCATGGAAGTACCAATGATGATCAAATGATCACATTCACCCACCAGCAGAGCACCATCGGTGATTAGAGGTACCATCTCTCCAAACCAGACGATGTGTGGCCGCAGTTGTTTTCCTTTTTCACAAAGGTCACCCAGATTCAGGTCATCCTCCCAATGGTATATCAGGTTCTCATGCACCGAACTACGGACTTTGCGCAATTCCCCATGCAAGTGGATGATGGAGCTACTGCCCGCTCGTTCGTGTAGGTCGTCTACGTTTTGGGTGACAATATGCACTTCGTATTTTTGCTCCAATTCAACCAAAGCTCGATGCGCCGCGTTGGGTTCCACCGTCTTGAGTTGTTGCCGTCTTTGGTTGTAAAAATTAAGCACCAAACCCGGGTTTTTACGCCAACCTTCGATGGAAGCCACTTCCATAATGTCGTGTTGCTCCCAAAGTCCATTGGCGTCACGAAAAGTACTGATGCCGCTTTCGGCACTCATTCCGGCACCAGAGAGGACCACAATTTTTTCTTTTCTCATGGGTATTTAGTAGGATTTTTATTTGAGGGCTTGATAAACAGCCACCCGAAATTTACGGACAAATTCTGAATAATGCGCATAGGGGTGAACGTTGGTAAACACCAACATAATCAGGTTTTCCTTGGGGTCAATGGTGTATTCCGAACAATACATCCCACCCCAGGTTACTGCACCCGGCGTTGCATTGTCTCCATAGTGACTTTGTTCCGAAATCACTTGTAAGCCCAGGCTAAATCCATCATTGCGGTCCCATACTTTTAGGTCGCCAATTTGGTTGCGCAAAAACAGGGATGTAGTATTTCGACTCAACAAACGTTGGCCATTAAAAGTGCCCTGGTTGAGTACAAATTGGCACAAACGGCCGTAATTTTCAATGGTACTCACCAAACCTGCGCCGCCTGAAAAATAGGTTTTGGCTCCCTCAATGGCAAAATTGCGATAGGTTCGATTTTCATTTAGGCTTAAAGTACCTCCAGCGCTTCCTTTTGAATACAGTTCCACCAGCCGCCCTGCTTTTTCAGTTGGCAGGTAAAAATAGGTATCGTTCATCCCCAATGGTTTGAAGATTCTTTCCTGAAAAAAGACATCCAACGGTTTTTTGGAAACAATTTCTATCACTCTACCTAAAATATCCGTATTCAGCCCATAGGTAAATTTTTCACCAGGATCATGTAAAAGTGGTCTGGCAGCCAGTTTTTTAATCCCGTCTTCCAGTCGCTCTGCCTCAGTGGAACAAAAAAAAGGCAGTTTAAATTCCGGAACCTGATCCAGTGGATGCTCATAGGGTATTCCGGCGGTGTGAGTCAACAAATGCCGAAGGGTAATGCGACCTTTTGCCGGGCGGGTTTCGTATTTCCCGGTAGCTGGATCATGTTTGGTCAGCACTACAGGATTAGAAAACTCTGGTAGATACTGGTCTAGCGGGTCATCCAGCGTCAATTTGCCTTCTTCCAATAACATCAAAATCCCAATGGAAGTTACCAATTTACTTTGGGACGCAATGCGAAAAATGTCGTCCTTTTTTAGCGCTGTTTTTTGTTCCAAGTTGGAGTAACCATATGCTTTATGATGGATTATTTTTCCATTATGCGCCACAAAAGTCACTGCATTGGGGGCTTTGCCCTCCCGAACGAAGCCATTTAATAAGTCATCTATTCTTTGTAAGCGAGCCGTGTTGAATCCTGCTTCTTCCGCAGTTTTGGCAGGTAAAAATGCATTGGCCTGGCCTAGACTAAGGTCAATTAACCAAAAGTAAACAATGCAAAAAGTGATAATCAAACGCATGACAACTATTTTTATGCCAATATAAGGCACTTACCGAAAACATTTTCATCCCTTCCTTCCTTATAGTGGTAAATAGAACGCCCATGAAGACCAATTTAAACCTAGCCCTTTCCCTATCTGGTGGAGCGGCAAGAGGTGCTTATCAAATCGGAGTATGGCAAGCCCTGTACGAAAATGGTTTTCAAAACAACATCAAGGTAGCTACAGGTTCTTCCGTAGGGGCCATCAATGCCGCCCTTATCGCCCAGGGCGATTTACCCAAGGCACTGGACCTTTGGACCAATAGCCAACCGGAAGAAGCTTTTGATCAATTGCGCGAAAAACCAGAAGAAGGATACTTGGGTTTGGTCAAGGATGGGCTGCTCAATCGGGGCATTCGCATCAATGGTTTGAAAAAAATACTCCGCAATGCGCTTAATGAGCAGAACATCCGCAAGTCCAACATTGATTTTGGTTTAGTAGTATACAACCTGACCAAACGGCGAGGAGAATCGTTCTTTCAGGAAGATATCCCAAAAGACCTATTGGTAGAATACATCATAGGTAGCGCCAGTTTCCCTGCTTTTCAATCCCATCAAATTGGGAAAAATAAGTACATCGACGGCGGGCTTTACAAAATTATGCCCGTGGATTTGACCTTTCAAAAACCCAACATTGACCTTTTGATTGGCATCGACGTCGCCGAGGCCTCCAAGTTTTTACCCTTACTGTGGGGAATGAAACGCAAATACGGGGAAAAACTCCTCTATTTGCGTCCATCCCGCCCATTGCCCAATCCAGCCAATTTCTCTGCAAAAGCGAGGGCGGTGCAGCTGGAAATCGGGTACGAGGATGGGTTAAAACTGGTGAAAAAAATCACTTATTAGACTTTGTTTAGTTTTTTGTTCCAAAAATAGTAAAATGGCAAACCTGTGGCAATCAGGCCTATCCCCAATAGCGCTTCGCGTGGTTGGTTGATCAAGGTATTGCCAATTAAAACGACACAAAAAAAGATAAAAACTATAGGAACAACTGGATAACCCCAAACGCGGTAAGGGCGGTGGGCATCCGGCATTTTGCGCCGCAAAACAAATACACCCATTGTCGTGGCTCCATAAAACAGGAAGGACGCAAAAATCAGCATATCCGTCAATTGATCAAAACTTCCGGAAAACACCAGGCCACAAGTCCAGATACACTGATAAACCAAAGCCTTACTTGGCGTTTGATAAGTAGGATGAATTTCGTCCGCACCTTTAAAAAACACCCCCTCTCCAGCCATGGCAAAATAGGTGCGCGCAGCCAACAAAATTGTCGTATGTGTAGAAGCCAAGGTGGTCACTAAAATCAAAATAGAAATAAAGTAACCTCCACCAGCGCCCCAAAAGGATTTTATGGCCTCAACAGCAGCAATACTATTGGTTGATCTTTTGATCTCAATGAGTTGGTCCACGGGTAACAATACCAAATAAGTGATATTGGCCAAAAGGTATACTGTAATTACTGTCATTACACCCCAAAACAGGATAATTGGCAAATTGCGGTTAGGGTTTTGGATTTCACCACCAATGTAACCAATCGTATTCCAACCTTCGTAAGCCCAAAAAGCGGCCAGCATGGCCGTAAACATGGCCGAAACCAAGCTGCCCCAGCCGGGGCTTACGTACCCCGTGGCATTTTGACTCAATCGGCTCCAGTCCGCCTGAGCACTACTCAAACCAAATACAACGATGGTCATGATGCCCAAGAGTACCAATATAATCAACCATTTACTGATTTGCCCCCCCAGCTTCACCCCTCTAATGTTGACAAACGTAAGCAATACAATGACAAGTACAGTAAAGAGTTTAACACTCAAGTTGTCAAATGGATAAATCCAACCTCCTATATTTATACCTGCCCATTGTGGTAATAATTCCGGAATTGGAAATAGTGAATTAAAAGATTGGGTAAATACATAGGCAATCGAAGCAATGGCAGCAGTTTTAATTACAGCAAAATTCGCCCATCCGAATAAAAATGCAAAAAACTTGCCGTATATTGTTCTATAATAGCGGTATTCGCCGCCTGTTCCAGCCAACAAACTTGCTACTTCGGCATTGCTAATCGCTCCAGCCAAGCTGATTAACCCGCCGAGCAACCAACAAATCATAACCAACCAAGGCGATTGAAGTGTTTCAGACATTGGGGCTACTTTTTTGTATACCCCTGAGCCGATCATCGAACTTATGATCAAGGCTATTGCTGTCGGCAAGGTAATGGCAGCGGCCAGTTGTTTGGTGTTGTTGGTGTTTGACATACTCAATCTTGTAATTTTTTTTTGCTAGTTAGTTCCAAAAATACAACCCCATGCCAAAGACACAAGTTTTATTTTTCCCCTAATTCTAAATTTATAAAAATGCTGAAAATTGTGAACCAAACATCAAGAGGATAATCATTCTCTTTACCCTGTGGAACTGTGTAGTTATTGGTTATGCCAATCCTTTTTCGTTCCCGAATGAACCTGTTTTACCCGATTTAATGATCACTGAACCTGCTCACTATGATTTCACGTACGACGACGTTGATTTTATGTTGCAACTAATTGAAAAACACCGCAATCTTAAGCCCTCCAATGCTTTTTTGGACTATGGTGTGATGTTTTTTCCCGAAACCGATCCTGCTAGCAATCAATTGCGTTTAATTGCTAGAGCTTGTATTGTTTTTCCTTATGAAGCGGTGCCACTTAATTTACCTGGGAATTATTTCCCGGGAGTGCTAAGCGGTGAAAGTTTTTTTGATGATGGCTTTTTGAAAACCTTCAAAAAAGACCCTAAACAAGCCAATGGTGCTGCTCAGGCTTATACTTTTGCTGTGCTGTACGAGAATCAGCTCCAAATTTTACTTTCAGGGTCTGGTACTGTGGGCATAAAGGCTTATCAGGCCAAAGTGGATTACGGGGCACCTGTAGCGCCAGCCACTACATCGGTTTTTTACAACCTCAATATTGTAAATGCTGTTCCTGGGGTTAATTTTGGACATGGTGGTATGTTTTTTCTAGCATGGCCTTGTCCGCCAGTTTGGCGTGAATAATCAGGCTATTCATCGAACAAATCCTACCTACGGGCGAAAATCCAGGCATTCCTTCCTGGGTTTTCGCCTTCTTTATTACCTTGCTGATGAATTTACATTTAAGGTAATCTGTGATTAAGACGCCTGTCATTCCTTTCATTTACTGGTTATACTCATTCCTGTTTTTGAGTGTAAGCAGCTCCGTGTTTTCACAAAATGACCTTATATTTAATGAACTTAGCTCCAACAATGGGCTGGAAGACTCCAAAACGGTTTTCGTTTACAAGGATTCCCGAGGCTTTACCTGGATTGGAACCTTAGGTAGCCTTTACCGCTTTGATGGATCAGAAGTATTGGCTTACGGTTCAGCTAAGGGGGTCACTGAGTCTTATTTGCAAAGCTCAATGTTTGAAGACAAGCGGGGCAATTTGTGGTTTTGTACCTTTGATAAACTTTTTTGTTACGAAAGACAGCGAGATACTTGCCTGACCTTTGGGGGATTCAAAGAAAAAAATGGGGTAGAAACCATTGCTGATTATGGCCTAATTCACCTGGATAAACAAGACCAACTATGGGTAACAGCGGGTGGCAATGTTTTCCGATTGAATTTGAGTCAAACTTTAAAGCACAAAAAGCTCTCTTTCAATACAATTGCCACAGGAAACGCTAAAATTGAAGGCAAACGGTTTTATCCACTCCTCAACCAACAAGAAGAATTAACAGGTTTTTTTGAATATTTTCTGATCGGATCTGGAATGAAATTGTGGACCAGGAGTACAACAAATCAGGGATTTACAAGTAAAGCTTTTTTTAGCGCTGATCATACCCAATCACCTCCTTTAAAAATCAAAGAGGTGTTACCTATTTCCGGGCAAAACAATCAATATTTCCTGATTACATCAGAAGGTATTGTAACATTTAGCAGCAGCAAGGAACATTTTTCTACTTTTTTTAAGCCTCCAAGTGACTTACGATTGTTCTTTGCCATTTATGTTCAGCCCAATGTTTTGTTGTGCAGCACCAATGAGGGTCTCCATTATTTAAACATCCAAACCAAACATTGGTCCAAGGCTACGGATTGGTCTGCTAAGCTGAATACAAATGAAATTTCCCGAAAGAACATTAGAGATTTGTATTTAGACCGCGACAATGTTCTTTGGGCCATGGTGTACGATGAAGGTTTGTGCTTTACGAATCCAACCTTATTTAGGGCCAGTTTTACTCCGCTGGATTATAAAGTTGAAAATTGGTTAGAAGTATCAAAAAACGAATGGCTATATGGTACGCCCAATGGCCTTCTTTTGATAAAAAATGGAGAGGAAAAAAAACGCTTTTTGACTGCAAGAATTACGGGTATTCATAAAGATCATAAAAATAACATCTGGGTCATAAGTGATACAGGGCTTTACACTTTTAACGCTCAAAGTCAAACCTTAACTAAAATCCGGGATGATTCTGATTATTTGTTTGGTTTTTATCAAAGTTCAGATGGCACGTATTGGATTGGTACCACTAAAGACACCAAAAAATGGGATCCAATTCAAAACCAAAAAAAAGACATCAATGCCTACACTGCAATGTTGTTAGGTGGCAGGAGTTTTTGGGAAGATCCAATTTACAAACGTTTTTATCTCCAAGAAAATAGCAGTAATCTGCACATCATGCATTACCATGAGGGGAACTGGAAAAAAGATACCGTGTTCTCAATCAAAGGTTTTTTAGCTGGGTATTTGCTGCCTAAAGGGTCCGACAAAGTATGGGTAGGCACTGTTAGCGGTATAAAATTGATTCATCGTACCAAAGCTACAATCGAAGACCTCCCCTTTCCCCCCACCTGGCCAAATACCAATATTACCGGAATGGTCCAAGACCCACAAGGCACCATTTGGGTGAGCACCAATTCCAATATCCTGAGTTTCGATGCCAAAGGCAAACCTTTACGAATGTATGCTGCTCGGGAAGGGTTTATTGCCGGTCCTTTCCAAAATGAAGGTATGCGAGTGCTGGCAGATCAAAGCATTGGCATAATTGGGAAGTACGGGCTCAACCGTTTTGAACCAGCCCGCCTAAATCAAAAACACCCCTTGCCCAAAATACAAATTACCCGTTTATCGATTCAAGGCAACCCTTACCAAAAATTATTTCCTCAAGACACCAGCATTTCAGAAAAAAAGTGGATCCGCTTGAAATACCGGCAAAATTCCATAGCCCTGCGCTTGGTTGGCATAGAAATGGGGCAGCCCAATCAGGTTAAAATCCAGTATTATTTAAAAAATTGGGAAAAATCGAGCGAAGCCAGTATCCGCAATCAATTCGCAGAGGTTCGTTATAGTAAACTTAATCCGGGCACTTATACCTTATTGGCTCGTGCCGCCAATGCGAATGGAGAATGGACTCCATGGACTCCAAAACTGCAAATCGAGGTGGTACCTCCAATTCGAATGCGTTGGTGGTTTAAATTAATCGCTGGATTGGCTGGAGCAATGGTTGTCGCAGCTGGAGTTCAGTTTTATTACCGTGCTAAACTTCTCGATGCGCGCATCCGCAATGAAGAGCAAGAACGAATCCTCCGGGATATTCACGACCTCACGAGCGGAAAAGTGGTATTCTTTCAGGATTTTCAATCTTTTGCAGAACAGGAAATCCCCGGAACTGAGGCAAAAGCTAAAGCCCTCGGCATTGCCGATCAGGCTTTGCAATTGTTCAAACGAATTTCGGCAGCCGTCCGCAATAGCACAGAATCAGATAGCACCCTGCTGGAGTTTTTGCAGCAACTCATCGCCGAAAGCAAAAAGAATGTTGGAAATAACCTCATTTTTTCCACCAAACTCGATTCCAGTATTCCTTATGCCTGGGTAGCCGGCGAATACAAAAAGCACTTGCGCCTCGTGCTACAAGAAGCCATTGGAAATACGCTTAAACATGCAAAGGCCACAAACCTTCTGCTAAGCATTAAAATTGAGGAAGGAATATTAAAAATAGCCTTAAAAGACAATGGTATGGGCATTCTAGAATCTAAGATCGCTCAAATTAAACCCACGGAAAAAATTCAGGATTCAGGAAATGGTTTAGGAAATATGTTGGCAAGGATAAAACAAATCGGAGGGGAAATTAAGTGGAGCAATGATCAAGGTACCGTGGTTTTAATTTCAATTTCTTTGCATAAAATACGTCCAAGGCGGAAAATTTTCTTCAACTTTATGCGGTTTTAATTATTTTAAAACCTGATTTGCGTTTGGGAACTCGGAAAGTTGAACACATGGAAAAAATACACGTAGCCATCGTCGAAGATCTGGATGATTTTCGAGTAAGATATAGTCGTCTGATCAATACTACCCAATCATTCGTTTGTTTACCCGAACATCAATTTTCCAACTGTGAGGATTCTACTTCCACTCTTGTGAACGACCAAAGAATTAAAGTGGTCATTCAGGATATTGGGATGCCCAAAGGACATATCAACGGCATTGCCAGCATGCAACAAATCAAACACAAACGGCCAGAATTGCTTTTTATGATTGCTACCGTTTATGTAGATGACCTTTATTTGTTTGAAGCATTGTGCGCTGGTGCCGATAGTTACCTGCTAAAAACTGACCCCGATGCGGTTTTTATGCAACATTTGCATGATTTAGCACTTGAGAATGGGCGGCCTTTTAGTGGAGCACTGATGCGCCGCATTCTGGATGTTTTCCGGAGCCAAGAGTCCGATTCGGGTAAAGTTAAACTCAGTCCAATCCAATCCAAAATCCTGGAAACCATGTTGGAAGGGGAAGTCAACGACACCCCCTATTCTTATGAAGAGTTGGCGGAAATTACAAGGCGAGATGTAAAAGACATCACTCGTGAAATCAGAACAATTTATAAAACGCTGCATGTCAACAATCGAAAGGAAATGATCAGGAAGTACCAAACCTTGAAAGTTCGTTTTTTTGGATTCAATTAATTGTGGTTGGCAAGGCGCTGAACTGGTTTATTTTGATTAAAAGGATACGAATCAAAATAAGCACTGGTTTCTGGGTTGCACCCCTGGTTGTATTGAGCAATCAAGTTTTGCAGGTCTTCGTTCAATAACTCCAGATCAAGATAATCGGCTTTTTTACTTTTTAATTCTGGGGCGATAAATTCCTTCAAGTACTGATGCCATTTTTGACTAAAACCATTGGTTTTGACCCCTCCTACTGTTGTACGATGGTAAATCAGGTCATTGAGGTTGCGTAAAAAAGAGCTGAATGGGTGGGATGCAAAACTAAAAAATTCAGGGTCATCACTTGTTTCCACCCGCCTGATGCGAATTCCATGCTGCTCATAGAAGGGGAAAATGGTTTTTTTCAAAAACTCTGCGCATAGGTATTTATCCGGGGCATAAGCCACCATTGCCTGTATATAACCGGAATAAGCATCCAGCCCGAAATAAAGGTGTACCTTCCCTAACCAAGGCAATTGGCCTAAAAAATAAGAAAATACAGTAATTAAATCACCAGGCGCGTGGATTTTTCGATCCATCTCTAATAAGACAGGATTGTGTTTGGCCACAAATTCTATTTGCTCAGCATTGAGTACATATTTGTTGGTTTCAAGAACTTTTTTTTCCAAAGCTTTATACCGAGCCTTAGCTGTGCCCAATTTGTGGACATTCAGAATTTTTTGGACACTCACCGAAGATACCCTGATCCCTTCTTCTAGCAGTTTGTACCTGATCCCATGGCATCCAAATGGAGAGAGTAAAGCAAGGTCTAGGATTCGTTCGACTGCTTCTTCGCCCATTTTTAGCGGCTCATACGGTTTGGGGCAGGCTGGTTCAGGGTCTTTGAGCAACTTGTAGTATTGACTCCTACTGATACCCAAAGTCTTACAAGCCTCACTTACATTTTTGCTCGATTGAATGATATCCAGGTAATCCCTTCCTTTTTTGTTTTTTGGCATAACGAATAAATGTCTACAAATTTAATTAACTCTGTTCATACCTTCAATAGGGTCTGAAAAAAAAAAAGCCTCCATATTTGCATCATGGATTCGTGACAGGCATATTTTCCTTCAACTTTCCTACAAACGCCTATTCCCAAAACCAACGCTTATCTACATGAATCACTATCACGAAAAAGCAATTGAACACTGTAGTGCTACTTGCACTCAAATTCGTGAAGTTCCCTCTTTTTTAATTAACTCCTCCTCCCTCATCTTTTAGCACGCTAATTATTAGTTTTGAGGGAGGGGTTTTTTTAACCTTTGTTTATTGCGGGTTAGTATAAAAAGTAGTTTTTTTGTACATATCCATATAATCCCTTGTATTCCAAGTTGTAGAACACTGTACTAATTTTGGCCCTGAGTGAACTATTCTTTTTTCCAGATTAATTTTCTACTAAGCACTTGTCCCTAAACACTCAGGAAATGTTGAAAGTCCCCCTCAAATTGGGTATAATTGGCGTCAGATCCTTATCAAATTGATCTGACGCCTACATGCTCTCGCTTCTGTTCAAATTCCAATCTTTTATTCTCCTTTAAAGTCACTTTTGGCAATGTAAACCAGCAAAAAGCCAATCACTACCATCATTGTGCGTGCAATAAAACCAAAAAAATGCCCTGGAGCATCCAACCAGGTCAAAAAGGAGAAACGTAGGCCAACAAAACTTAGCGCCAGGGCGCCAATGCCTAAAGTTACCAAAATAAAGCCAACCAAGCTGAGCAGTGCGGCGTTCTTTTTCATAGTGCAAAGTATTTTCTTCCGTTATACCACCCTAACACTTCTGTTGGATTGTGGTTGAGCAAAATTAGGAGCTTTGCTGGTATTTCACAGAAATCACTACTTTTACACACCGTCTGTGGTGTATTTCGGACTAACATTGCTACATGAGTCAATCAAACCAGTCGTTGAAAATCATTGAGTGCCCCCGCGATGCGATGCAGGGTTTAAAGGATTTTATTCCAACTGAGCTGAAAGTGAATTACATCAACCTCTTGCTGAAAGCGGGGTTCGACACCCTGGATTTTGGCAGTTTTGTATCGCCTAAGGCCATTCCTCAAATGCGCGACACGGCCGAAGTACTCAGGAAATTGGATTTAAGTGGCAATCCAACCAAATTACTCGCCATTGTCGCCAATAGCCGGGGTGCCGAAGATGCAGCGGCCTTCGAAGAAATAGACTACTTAGGCTACCCATTTTCCATTTCCGAAACATTCCAATTGCGCAACACCAACGCCACCATTCAAGAATCACTGGAGCGGGTAAAACAAATTCAGGAAATTTGTACCAGTACCGGCAAAGAATTGGTGCTCTACATCTCAATGGGCTTTGGCAATCCTTATGGAGATCCCTGGAATGCTGAAATTGTCAAAACCTGGGTAGATCAGCTACAAGCCCTGGACATCCGTATTTTTCAACTTTCAGACACCATAGGTGTGGCTACACCACAAAGTATTCGCTATATTTTTTCAGCCTTGATTGCATCCTACCCAAATCTGGAATTCGGTGCTCACTTTCATACCGTTCCACAGCTTTGGCACGAAAAAATCGAAGCTGCCTACCAGAGTGGTTGTCGCCGCTTTGACGGTGCCATCAAAGGATATGGGGGCTGCCCAATGGCCAAAGACGATTTAACTGGAAACATGCCAACCGAAAACATGATCGCCTATTTTCACGAAGTCAATGAGCCAACCGGTGTCAATTTGGAAATTCTGTTGCGGGCCCTAGCCAAGGCACAGGAAGTTTTTCCAGCGCATTAGTCTTCTTTCATGAACACTTTTTTATACATTTTTTGCGTTATTGCCGCAAATTTTTTGTTCAACCAGTTCCACGAAGCATGCTGATGAGACCTACTTTAGTCCGTTTTTCCTTTCTGTTGTTTGGCTTTTCCGGCCTTTATGCCCAAAACGAACCCATGCAGGTAATCCGTTGCCTGGCTATTGAACCCGATCAAAGTATTCGGAACATCTACGTTGACGAATCCAATCAAAAATGGGTCGGCAATGGTAGTGAGGTATACCAGGTCAAAGCCCTTGATTTAGCCAATAAATTAGTATTAAAACCAGGTGAGCAATCCCTTCTCTCGGTAGCTGGTGGAAATGCGGATGTTCGTTGGAACATTGAACAGTTGCAGAGTTTGCTCAAAATCAAACTCAACGCCGACAATCGGATAAGTACTGGCTACTACGATACCCAAAAAGACTTGCTGATTCTTGGAACAAGTGGGAGTGGTTTTTTTGAACTCAAAACCAAGCCCACTCTACAATTGGTTGGTTCTTATACTACGGCCAATTCGAAATTGCGCTCCAATCACATTAACCTGATTTATGCGGATAGCTACAACAAAATCTGGGTTGGAACCGATCAAGGTCTGCTCCAGGGTAGCTCTGGCAAATGGGAATTGGTGAATAAATATTTCAATGTCAGTGGTCTCCAAACTTATTTGCCCTTTACTTATGTGCTTTCTGATGGCCAACTTTGGCGCTGGGATGGCAAAGGAGAATGGGAAGATTATGGTTTTGACGAGCGGATGGTTGAAGGAAGCATCGAAGCTTTTGCCCTCGATGTACAAGGTCGTTTTTGGGTAGCCTCTGAAATACTGGCCCGTTACGACCCCGAAAGTGATAAATTCCAAACCTTTGGTCCGGCAGATTATTACACCAGCCAGTTCCCTTCGGTCATCACCATCGATAAAGAAAATGCCATCTGGGTTGGAACCGATGATAAGGGAGTGTATCTGGTAGAAAAAGCCAGCGCGATGACCCTTAACCTCATCACTGGTATCGTAGCCGGATGTGACCCCAAGGGGATGACCATCAAAGCCAAAATCACGGGGGGAAAAGCACCCTTTACCTATCAGTGGAGCAACGGCCAGAATGCCGAAACAGCCAAAGACCTCGGCCCCGGAGAATATGCCGTGACCGTAACCGATGCAGCGGGTTTGAGCAAAAACAGCCGGGCTGTCTTGCCTGACCCCCGGATTACCCTCAAGGTTAGTCAACAAAGCGAGGAATCAGGTGCCAACGCCAAGGATGGTGTGGCCGCAGCTATCGCCACTGGAGGTAGCCCCTCCTACACCTACCTTTGGGACAATGGAGAGACCAGCAACATCGCCAAAAAGTTGGCAGAAGGCACCCACACCGTGGTTGTCAAAGATAAACTCGGCTGCTCCGCTGAAGGTACTGTAAACATCACCCAAAAGACGGCCGCATTGCGCGTCGTGCTTGCCGAAAAGCAAAAACTCAATTGTAATGGGGATAAAAGCGCGGCTATTGGCCTTACCGTTTCTGGCGGCAAAGCACCCTTTCAATATCAATGGAGTAATCCCGCAATAAGTGGCGAAGCCCCAACTGGACTGGCTGCCGGCGATTACCAGGTGACCATAACTGATGCTAGCGGGCAAAAGACCAGCAGCACCATAAAAATTGACCAACCTGCCGCACTAAGCCTCAATTTGCGGGTACAAACTCCCGCCAGCACCAACAATGCTGACGGTAAGGCCCAAGCCCAAGTGAGTGGGGGCACTGCTCCCTATACCTATTCCTGGGACAATGGCGAAAACACCACCCTGGCCAGCAAACTAGCTCCAGGTCAACACAATGTGACGGTCACCGATAGCAAAGGCTGCCGCACCCAAGGCAGTATTGAAATTTCTGAAAATGTGCTTGCGCTCAATGCCAATTTGCGGGAAACCAAAAAATTGGATTGCGCCGGGGCCAAGGACGCAGCCTTACAAGTAGAGGTGAATGGTGGTAAAGCGCCCTTCACCTACGCATGGAGTATTGCTGGCAATAGCGGAACCCAAGCCAGTAACCTGGCTGCTGGCGATTACAGCGTGACCGTTAGTGATGCCAGTGGAAAAAATGTAACCGCAACGGCAAAAATTGAACAACCCGCTCCCTTGCAAGTACAAGTCAATGTAACTGCGCCTGCCAGCACCAACAATGCCGATGGCAAAGCTACCGCCCAGGTAAGTGGGGGCACATCAGCTTACAATTACCGCTGGGACAACGGCGAAACGTTGCCTAGTGCCAGCAAGTTAGCTCCTGGAAAACATAGCGTTACCATTACAGATGCCAAAGGTTGTAAAGCCGAAGCAAGTACCGAAATTTCCGAAAACATCCTCGCCCTGGAAGTAAAGCTGGTTGCACAAACAGCCATCAATTGTAATGGTGCCAAGGAGGGTGCACTACAGGCGAGTGTCAGCGGAGGTAAAGGACCATATACCTATACCTGGAGTGCCAAAGGTTTGAGTGGCAACCAGGTCAAAGGATTGGCTGCCGGGGATTACAGTGTGAGTGTGAGTGATGCCAGCGGCAAAACCGCCAGTACTTCCCTCAAACTAGAACAGCCTAATCCCATCCAGGTAAAAATCAATGTCCTGTCTCCAGCCAGCACCAACAATGCTGATGGCAAGGCAACAGCTCAAGCCAGTGGTGGTTCTGGAACATTTACCTACAAATGGGACAATGGTGAATCATTACCCAGCGCAACAAAATTGTCTCCCGGTAGCCATACCCTCAGCGTAACGGATGCCAAAGGTTGCACCTCAACGGCCAATGTCGACATCACGGAAAATATTCTACCTCTGGTGATCGAACTGGAGGAAAAATCGTCGATCCCTTGTTTTGGTGCCAAGTCAGGTGCAATCCTCGCTAAAGTACAAGGAGGTAAAGCCCCCTACCGTTTCCAATGGAGTGACCCCAATACCAGGGATGAAGCCGCAATTGGTTTGTCTGCGGGGAATTATAGCTTAACAGTAACAGACGCAACTGGTGCTCAAAAAACAGCCCAAATGAGCCTTAACCAGCCTGAAGCAATGAGCCTTAGTTTGAGCAAAAAATACGGCGTAACGGCTGAAACGGCTAAAGATGGATTGGCAACGGTGCAAGTAAAAGGAGGAACCGGTCCACTCAAATATGCCTGGAGTACCGGAGAAACCCTGCCTACTGCCCAACAGCTTGGTATGGGTAAAAACACCGTTACAGTAACCGACGCCAAGGGTTGTGCGGCCACCTTAGGGGTAGACATCAATAAAAAGAACATTCCCGAACTCACGGCAGGTCGCATCCGCAATGGTCAAGCCATTCGGGTGGAACAACTCCAGTTCGACATCGATAGCATCAACATCAAAGCTTCTTTTATCCCAATCCTGGACGAAGTATTTGAGTTTTTAACCGATAACCCTGGCATTACGGTAGAGGTTGGCGGACACACCAATGGTTTGTGTCAGGACGAGTTCTGTATCCGATTGTCCACAGCCCGTGCCAAATCGGTTGCCGAGTACCTGATCAACAAAGGCATCGATGCCAAACGGGTCTTGTTCAAAGGATATGGCCGTACCATCCCCATTGCTACCAACTCCACACCTGAAGGTCGCCAAAAAAACCAGCGGGTGGAAATCAAAATTGTCCGCATGAATGGATGAGAATGGGTGTAAAAGTGTGATCGTGTGGGTGTGGGTGTGTTGGGGTAACTCTAGGTGGTTGCTCTAGGTCCAGCTAAGTGCTGTATCAAAAAAATCGAGGGCCTAGGGTCAAAAAATCGATAGCATCAGAGTTATTCAGCCAACCCACGGATTCATCCGTGGGAGGCCCCCCACCGCCCCAACCCACGAATTTATTCGTGGGGAAATCCGCGCCAACCCCTCCTCCCCAAACTTTTTTCCCACATCCTTTGTCCGTGTGAAATTTTTCCCTATGTTCAGCCTGAGAAACCAAATAATAATTTAGAGCTGTTGCTTTAGCACCTCTAATAACCCTTCAACTCAAGCTGGCTTATGAGCGGACAATTGGACACCAAAGACATCATCGTCTTTCTCATTTATTTCGTCTTAGTCTCAGGTTATGGCTATTGGATTTACCGTCGTAAAAAAAGCGCCACCGCCGACACCAAAGACTTTTTCCTCGCCGAAGGCACCCTCACCTGGTGGGCCATCGGTGCCTCCCTGATTGCTTCCAATATCTCCGCTGAACAATTCATCGGTATGTCGGGCTCAGGTTTTGCGATGGGTTTGGCCATTGCTTCCTACGAATGGATGGCTGCAGCAACCTTGATCGTTGTTGCTGTTTTTTTATTGCCCATCTACCTGCGCAATAAAATTTACACCATGCCCCAATTTTTGGCCCAACGTTACAGCCCTTTGGTCGCTACGGTGATGGCTGTATTTTGGTTGGTGGTGTATGTTTTTGTCAATCTTACATCTATTCTACACCTGGGTGCATTGGCCGTGAGTACCATTTCAGGCATCAGTTATGAAGGTTGCATCCTGGGATTGACCATTTTCGCGGTCTTCATCACCCTGGGGGGTATGAAAGTGATTGGTTACACCGATGTGATTCAGGTGTTGGTCTTGATTTTGGGTGGACTGGCCACAACTTACCTGGCCCTTGATTTGGTAGCACAGCATTATGGCTCCAGTGGCGCCTTGAAAGGCCTGAGCTTGCTGGGTGAAAATGCCAGCAGTCACTTCCACATGATTTTGAATCCTGGCCAGATGATGATGCCCGATGGTGAAGGTGGGCAAAAAGATGCCTACCAGGATTTGCCTGGCATCGCGGTTTTGTTTGGAGCCATGTGGATTGCTAACCTGAGTTACTGGGGGATGAACCAATACATCACCCAACGGGCCTTGGGGGCTGACTTAAAAACTGCCCGGGCTGGGCTCTTGTTTGCTGCATTCCTTAAATTGCTGATGCCCATTATTGTGGTGTTGCCCGGGATTGCTGCATTTCTCTTGTTCCAACAAGGTGAGTTCCAAACCGAAATCACCGAAAATGGGTTCGTCAAACCGGATAAAGCTTATCCTGTTTTGATCAACTTATTGCCAACTGGGTTAAAAGGGCTTTCTTTTGCAGCGCTTACGGCTGCCATTGTAGCCTCCTTAGCCGGGAAAGCCAATAGCATTTCAACCATTTTCACCCTGGATTTGTACAAAAAGTACTTCAACCGGGATGCCAGCGAAGCCAATCAGGTCCGCGTGGGGCGCATTGCCATCGTTGTAGCCTTAATCATTGGGGCTTTTGTAGCACCTGTGTTGCGCAACTTTGGTCAGGCCTTCCAGTTTATCCAAAACTTCACTGGTTTGATTTCTCCAGGGATTACCGCAATCTTCTTACTGGGCTTTTTCTGGAAAAAAACCACTGCCAATGCTGCACTTTTAGGTGCTATTGTCACCATACCAGCAGGCATTGCTTTGGAGCAGTTGATGTCAAATCTGCCGTTTATGCACCGCATGGGTTGGGTGTTTTTAATCGTAGCCGGCTTAATGGTCTTGACCAGTTTGCTGGATAAAAAAGGCCGCGACAATGTCAGGGCTATTGAAGTAGATACTTCCGATTTCAAAACTGCGCCGGGTTTTACCATTGGTATGATCGTAGTAGCAATTATCCTCGGGGTATTGTACTCCGTTTTCTGGTAATAGCAACTTAAGACCTGGAGCACAAATGGTCAGCATTGAAATCTAGTTTCATTGCTGGCCATTTGTGTTAGTTCCGACAATTCTAGGTTTAAGACCATTCCCAAATAAATTTAAACACATAGATTTCATCCTTTTCTTTACATTTGTGCACCCGGTATTTGCGTTATCAAGATTCAGGTTTTTGCTTCAGCGCTATTATGGGGCAAAAAAAACTCATGTAATTCCGAAAACCAATACACCCATGGTGAGAACGATACGCATCCTGGTGTTTCTGCCGATGTTGTGCTTTTCAACAGCTATTTTTGCCCAATACATCCCTCTGGCCGATACGACCATCCGCGCTTGCGGCGGATTTTTGACCGATTCTGGTGAGCGCAACTTCAATTACCGCGCCAACGAGAATTTGGTTATGACCATTTACCCGGATCCAAGTCAAGGTGCGCGGGTACGCCTCAATTTTCCAGCCATAAATTTAGGTAGAGGAGATCGGCTTTGCTTTTATGATGGCAAAGACACCCTGGCCCCATTGTTGCAATGTATTGACTTCTCACGGGGCAATCAGCCTTTCTACGTCCAATCTTCGGCAGCAAATCCCGATTCTTGTATAACCATAGCGTTCCGTTCTGATGGCCAGCTCGAAGCGGCAGGTTGGGTTGCTTCCATTGAGTGTATTCAGGTTTGTCAAAATTTTGAAGGCGCTGTTCTGTTCTCAGACCCTGCCCCAATCCCCCAGGATACCAATAGCATCAACCTTTGTCCTGGTGACAATTTGTTTTTACGGGGGCGTGGTTTTTACCCCCAAAACAATACCCTGTATGAGGAAAGCGACAGTAGTTCGGTTTTTTCCTGGGATTTTGGCAATGGTGATGTAAAGACTGGCAAAAACGTAGACTATACCTATCTGGAGCCTGGTGGCTACACCGTTCGTTTAAGGGTGGCCGATATCCGTGGCTGCCAAAGTACCAATGTGGTAGAGAAAAAAATCCGGGTTGCGCCCAGACCCCGTTTTAGCACCGATACCAGTTTACTTCCAGAGATATGTGCTGGAGACACCTTGCGGATCCTGGCCGGAGGGCCGAATACCCCTGGGGCAGCCGTTAAAGTGACCGCACAAACGACCAGTTTTCAAACTGAACTGGTTAAAGGAGACAACCAGTTCATCCCGGATAACGATGGTCGAAAGCTGGAGTCAACTTTGGTGGTCGATGGCTTCTTTGTGGGGCAAAACATTACCGAAGTAGACAACCTGGAGGGAATTTGTATCAATTTGGAGCACTCCCAAATGCGGGATTTGAATATCGTTTTGCGTTGCCCCAGTGGTCAAACAGTCACCTTACAGAACTTCAACGGCCCCGTTGGAAAAGCAGTTGAGCTCGGTCAATCCAATCCGAACGACGATGCCGCTCCCCGCCCAGGGCGCGGTTATGAATATTGCTGGAAAACGCCCGTGTCCAACAACAACTGGAGCGATTATGTCGATTCCTTTAATCTGGATAGCTTACCCATTGGAGAATATCGTCCCTTTCAATCTTTGAATCAATTGCTGGGTTGTCCGCTCAATGGCAACTGGACCCTGGAAGTAGAAGACCTCAATACGGGTGAAAATGGCTTCATCTTTGCCTGGAGCCTGGATTTTCAACCCGCCATTTTTCCTAAAATTGAAACCTTTAGACCCGGTATTGCCGATTTAACCTGGCGCTTTCACCCTACCATCTTGTTTCAGGATGAAAACAGCGCTTCGGTTTCTCCATCAGATGGTGGCCTGGCCTCTTATCGTTTGATTGCACAGGATTCATTTTTGTGCACCTTTGATACCACGATCACCCTGCGGGTAAAACCCAAAAATGATCCATCATGTGGAACTTGTTTGTTAACTTTTAACCCGCTGCCAGATACCACAATTTGCTTGGGTGATAGCCTGGCAATGTCCTTTGTCCCCAATGAGCGTTTGAATCAAGTCCTGGTGTACACTTCTTTTCCACAATACAGTTTCAACTTTACACAACACCCTCCTGGTTCGCCTTATGAATCGATTATTCCTGTGACTAAGGTTGCCCAGAGTACGCTGACCGATCCCCGCAATCAAATTGAATCCGTTTGTATCGACCTGAATTCCGATTGGAATTCCGACCTCAATATTTTTTTACGTGCACCTAGTGGTGAGTTGCTTGAGTTAAGTACAGGGAACGGAGGTTCAGATGACAATTACATATCCACCTGTTTTTCCCCACGCGCAAGTGCCCCCATCAATTCGGGTACAGCTCCTTTTACTGGCGACTGGCTGCCCGAAGGCAGTTGGAACGACTTGCGTGGTGCCAAAATTGAAGGCAATTGGACCTTGCTGATCACCGATGCATTTAGCTCCTCACTACAGGAAATCAACGAATTACTCAGCTGGTCGATCCGTTTTCGATCAGTGGATACCTTGACTTACCAATGGTCCCCTGCAAACAGTTTGTCTTGCAGCGATTGTGCCGAGCCAAAGGCCTTGATCCCTACAAACACCCGTATCCGGGTGCAGGCACAAAGCCGTTACGGCTGTACTTTTGAAGACGAATTCCAGGTAACGGTGCGCGACACTTTTCCTGCCCCAAAAGTCACTTGTGCTCAGGTTGGGGCACGGAGTATTCGTTTTTCCTGGTTGCCAACCGCCGCCAGCCAATACAGCATCCGCTTTTCGATCAATGGGCGGGATTCCATTTTACCCATCGCCATTAGTGATACCTTCTTCAGCGTACACAATTTGATGCCCAACGATGAAGTAAGGATTGCTGTGCAGGGTTTTAGTACCGATTCCAGCAATGTTTGCAGCTCTGGCATTGGCGTTGCAGCTTGTAACATTCAACCTTGTGGTATCAATGGCATCATCACCCGCACCAAAAACATCTCCTGTGTAACCGCCAACGATGGCGCTTTTGAACTTCAATTGAGCGGTGCGGTAGGAACCGTACAGTCCGATTTGACTGGCCCCATTGGTTTGATCCAACCCTATCGCAATGATAAACTAGATTTTGGTAATTATCAACTGATCCTTGTTGACGAAGCGTTGTGCAGTGACACCCTTAACTTTAGCATTGGTCAAAACGATTCGCTCAACCTGACCCTTAGCCCAGATCGAACCCTCAGTTGTGCCAAGGATCAAAATGTCAACATCGCTTCCAGCATTACAGGTGGTACTGCTCCCTTCCGCTACACCTGGAATAATGGAAGCCCTAGTTCTGTTTTGAGCAACGTTGGTGCAGGTCGTTATACCCTAAGTGTGTCTGATGCCAATGGATGTAGAGGAACCCGTGCCATCGTTATCAACGAACCCGCTCCCCTAATGCTGGCCATGATTCCAGAAAATGTATCTTGTTTTGGGGCAAATGATGGGAGCATCATCGCTACAGGAATGGGGGGTACTGGAAATCTGAATTACCTTTGGAGTGATGGCAACGTACAAAACAACCGCAATAGTCTCCGTGCAGGCAACTACTGTGTAACAGTCACAGATGCCAATGGTTGTCGGATGAGTGATTGCCGAAACATCACCGCTCCCAGCGAACTCAAAATAGATTCCATCCGTTTACGCCAGCCCACTTGCGCTGACCGCAGGGATGGACAAGCGACGGTTTTGGCCTCAGGTGGCACCGGAGTTTTGGATTACCTGTGGAATGATCCCCAGGGACAAATTAGTCGGACCGCCAATTCTCTGGCTCCCGGCCAATACCAGGTGATGGTTTCCGATTCCAACAATTGTATGGTCAACCAAACCATC
Organism: Haliscomenobacter sp.; assembly: GCF_965225875.1. Classification (GTDB taxonomy): domain Bacteria; phylum Bacteroidota; class Bacteroidia; order Chitinophagales; family Saprospiraceae; genus Haliscomenobacter. Next base: position 1,202,103 of record NZ_CBDDBS010000003.1, read on the forward strand.
AGTATCGTCGCACCCACTGCCTTAGCCCTACAAATCACCCCCCAATCGGTAAAATGTAAAGGTGGCAACGATGGCCAGGCCCGCATCCAGGTCAATGGAGGCACCAAACCCTATCGTTACACCTGGGAAACGGCCAATCAAAATGACACCACGGCCAGCATGTTGAGTGCAGGCTCTTACGGCATCACCATCACCGACGCAAACAATTGCAGCACCGAAGGCCGAGCCATCATCAATGAACCCGCCAATGGGCTTTCTCTGAGTTTGGAACAAGTGCAACAAGGTTGTTTTGGCGCCAAACAAAACAGCGCCCGGGCCCTCCCTTCAGGTGGATCGGGGGCACCTTATACATTCCAATGGAGCAATGGCAGCACTGCTCAGAACCCAATTGCCCTGGATTCACTTTCCTACACCTTGACGGTAACTGACGCTACGGGTTGCGCCCAAAGCAGCTCCATCAAGCTGAAGGATTTGCCCGCTATGGAACCCAATACCATCATCTCCCAACCTTCCTGTTTTGGCGGCTCTAATGGGGCCATTGGCATCAATTTAATCATTGGCAGACCCAACGCAGACCTCAACCAATACCGTTTCCGCTGGAGCAATGGTGAAACCACCCCCATTATCCGGGGACTCCGTGGCGATGAAACCTACTCAGTCACCATTACCGATCCACAAGGCTGTATGGCTTCTACCACCCGCACGGTACGCCAGCCCAAAGCCATCACTTTTGAAATAGCAGCAGATACCCTGGCTTGTAATGGTGCAGCTACTGCAACTGCTACCATTCGCAATATCGTAGCCGACACCCGCAATTTTACCTTCAAGTGGGATGCGAGGGCTGGAAATCAGACGACCCAACAGGCGACCAACTTACGGGCTGGAATTTACTCGGTTACCGTAACCGATGAATTTGGTTGTTTTGGCATTGGTGCGGTACAATTGCAAGAACCAACATCGGTGCAAGCATCCGTGCAGGCATCTGGGCCATTGTGTAATGGAGACAGCACCGGGCGGGCTGCCATCAATGCATCCGGCGGAAATCCTGGATATACCTACCGCTGGAGTAATGGGGCCAGTACTGCCTTCGTCAGCAATGTACCAGGAGGTCTGTATAGGGTGACAGTAACCGACCGCAAGGGCTGTACCAGCATCAACAATGTAAACATCCCCATTCCGAACCCGATCAAACTCAACATCAAAACCCAGGATCCTACTTGTAACGGCGACCTGGATGGTTCGATAGTTACCAATCCAAGTGGCGGGAAAGCGCCCTATTTATTGAGCATCAACCGAGGTGTTTATCGTCCTACCTTAAGCGCAATTGGATTAAAGGCGGGAAATTATGATGTATACATCAAGGACGCCAATGGTTGTATTACCGTGGAATCTGCCCAAATTGTGGATCGTCCTGCCTTTGCGCTCGATTTGGCCCAAACCAGCTTCACCATCCAATTGGGAGATACCCTACAACTAAAAGGTGAAGCCATCAACAATCAAGGGAATGTCACTTATACCTGGATTGAACCGTACACCGGAACGCTCAGTTGTACAACTTGCGCCTCCCCTACCGTTCGCACCCAAAATGGCATTGAGTACAAATTGACTGCCAAAGACGAAAAGGGCTGCATCGACGATGTCATTGTCAAAATTTTCGTCCGCAAACAACGAATTGTGCTGGTGCCAACTGGTTTTTCCCCCAATGGCGACAACAACAACGACCTCTTGTTGGTACATGGCCAAAATGGCGTCAAGATCAAAACTTTCCAGGTATACGACCGCTGGGGAGAAGCCGTATATATCCGCGAAAACTTTGACATCAATGACAGTAGTGCTGGCTGGGATGGGAAGTACCGCGATCAGGCTTTGAACCCGGGAATTTACATGTGGTTTCTGGAAGCAGTGTACCCCGATGGGTTTACCGAAATCCGTAGGGGCCAAACGACTTTATTGCGCTAATAATGAATACTCTGAATACCGTATTGTTGAGCACCCAATTTTGTCCGCCGGTGCAGTACTTTGCCAAAATTTTGCAGTATGACCACATTTGGGTAGAGCACCGCGAAAACTACCAAAAAGGCAGCTACCGCAACCGTTGTCACATTGCTTCAGCCAATGGCTTATTGCGTTTGTCCATTCCACTGGTCAAAGGCAAAAACCATCAAACGCCCATTTGGGAGGTGCGGATTGACTACAAAACTAGTTGGCCCGCGAAACAATGGGAGGCTATTACTTATGCCTATGGCAGTGCACCTTATTTTGAAGAATATGCCGCTTTTTTGGCGCCACTACTAAATGGAGACAAACGTTTTGAATACTTGTTTGAATACAATGCGGCGCTATTGAAGGCCTTTCTTAAGTTGCTTAACCTGCGAAAAAGCATTCATTATACGGAGGATTATCATTTTACCGCACCGGATGGAATACTAGATTTGCGACAAGTCATCTCCCCGAAACTCGAGTTGTCCAGCGATCCACATTTCATTCCCGATCCCTATCCCCAAGTATTCAACTATAAGTATCCCTTTATGGAAAATTTGAGTATATTGGATTTGCTTTTTTGCACCGGACCTCAAGCTTTGTTGGTGCTGCAAAAAAGCGCCCGATAGCCACCCGTGCAAAACTGCCTTCACATGTCTTTGAAAAGTATTCAAACCGAAATTGATGCCGCTTACCTGTATCAAAAGCTAGCTGAGCACGAAGAAGATTCGGCCATAGCCCAGGTATTTGCCCAAATGAGCAGCATAGAAAAAGGGCACGCCCTGGCTTTTTTAAAAGCCCAAAACTTGCCAGAAACGGCCTTACCCGGCCCCTCAGGGCGTGCGAAAACCTTAAATTCCATCGGGCGTATCTTTGGGTATGACTATGTGCTCGGCGTTTTGATGGATACCGAAAAAAGCATCTCCAATGCGATGTTGGTAGCCAAACGAAAAACCAATAGCCCGGTAAGTGGGACAGAAACCAACCACGTCAAAATATTGCGCAACATTTTGAATGGCGATGCCAAGGTTGGCAGCAAAGCCATCACCAAATTTGAAAGCCGGCACCGTTCCGTAGGGGGCAATGCTTTGCGCGCAGCAGTTTTAGGTGGCAACGATGGTTTGGTCTCCAACTTTAGTCTGGTCATGGGGGTTGCAGGTGCAAGTGATGGCGAAAGTGGGGTTTTGGTAGCTGGTTTGGCGGGTTTGCTGGCCGGAGCTTTGTCTATGGCCTTGGGCGAATGGATCTCGGTGAAAAGCTCACAGGAGTTGTATGAAAACCAAATTCAGCTCGAATTGGAGGAACTCGAAACCAATCCCGAAGGCGAGCAACAAGAATTATCCCTGATCTATCAATCTAAAGGCATCAATAAAACCGAGGCTGAGCGGATGGCTGCCGAAGCCATGCAGGATACCGCCAGAGCCCATCAGGTTCTGATCGAAGAAGAATTGGGCATCAATCCCGAAGAACTCAAAGGGTCGGCTATTGAAGCGGCTTTGTACTCTTTTGTTTTGTTTGCCATCGGAGCCATAATCCCCGTTTTTCCTTTTTTGTTCATCAGTGGATTTAAAGCCGTATTGTACAGCTCCGCCTTGAGTGCTTTAGGCTTATTTGGCATTGGTGCGGCCATCACTTTATTTACGGGAAAAAGTGTGTGGTATTCTGGTTTGCGACAAGTGTTTTTTGGACTGATCGCCGCCGCCATCACTTTTGGTATCGGAAAAATCATTGGCGTTTCACTGGCTGGATAAATTGCGATTGCAGGTATTTTGTGCTAAATGCCTGCAATCAACTCTTATTTTATTTCGCTTCATCCCATCTTTTCTACATTTCAACCCAAATTTTATTCATTTCGACGAGTACAATAGGGGTAGATGCATCCTTATGCATCTATACTACGTCTTTGATGGCAAATCAGTGATGTTAAAGAACTCACCGGATTTTAACCAACCAATTGCAACTAAATCATAGTCTTTATAGACAAAAAAAGCCAGCGATTGGAACTTTCTTTTGGCAAAACACACTAAAAGAAAGAAAAAATACCAAAACGAAATCCGAAAGCGGATTTGCTCCGTACTTAATTTCAACAATCGATCTTGTTTAACGTTTAAAAGAAAATGCTTAAACAAAAATCGAAACCCTTTGGAAGTTCGCGCAATGAAATGTTAAGGTTTTTAAAAAACATTAACAGTACTTTAAAACTTCATTAAGCAACATCCGCCCAATAAAATCAGTTTTATTGGAAAGCTTTTGAGAGAAAATTTTTGTCCAAAACCCATTTACATATCCAAACGTCATGAACATCCGAAAAATCAAATTGGCCCTTACGGTAGGGCTCTTAAACCAAGAAGCGGGGAATGTCGTTCACGACATTCAAGCGATGATGAGCGACTTCCGCGAGGAAGTAGGTGCTTATGTCGGTGCCAAAGTGGTTAAAATGGCCAAACTGAATCCAACCCACGTACAACAAACTTACGCCCTGCAATACGAGCGCTGTACCTTAAAAGTTGACCTGATTTCTAATCCGGCTACCAACTTGCAAGTTGTACGGAACTTCTCCCTTGCATCTTAATCCCATTGTCCTTTTTTAACCTTGTTCGTTTCATTCAAGCTAGCACAATGAACATTTCTAAAAACTAAGCGGAATCGCGCGTCATGCCCGGTTCCGCAATTTTTTTTAGGCCCCTTCGCTACCCTTTTTCAACCCGCCCAGCATTTCTTTTCAAATAATTAACATCTTTTTCGTGCATGGTCTTGGAATTATGAGTACTTTTGCGCCTTGTTTGAGTAAAGGGGGGTGACGCAATCGCATTTTTGCCGTCAAATCCCGACGAAAAAATTCCTATGGAACTGCGCAACATTGCTATTATCGCCCACGTAGACCACGGCAAGACCACCTTGGTTGACAAAATGATCGCCGCCGGCCGTTTGTTCAAAGATCACGAACGCCCCGGAGAATTGATCATGGACAGCAACGACCTGGAGCGGGAACGTGGCATCACGATCCTTGCCAAAAACGTGTCTATCCGGTACAAAAACTACAAAATCAACATCATTGATACCCCTGGTCACTCCGATTTCGGCGGAGAGGTTGAGCGTGTACTCAATATGGCCGATGGCGTGCTACTTTTGGTGGATGCTTTTGAAGGTCCAATGCCACAAACTCGGTTTGTGTTGCAAAAAGCCCTGGAGATGGGCAAAAAACCAATCGTAGTAGTCAATAAGGTAGACAAAGAAAACTGTAAGCCCGACGACGTGCATGAAGCCGTTTTCGACTTGATGGTGAACCTAGATGCTACCGAAGAACAATTGGACTTCCCTACCCTTTTTGGTTCTGGTAAAGGTGGCTGGTTCAGCCTCGACTGGAAACAAAAGACCGACAGCATCGTGCCTTTGTTGGATGCTATCGTTGAGCACATTCCTGCCCCACAAGTGAGCGAAGGCAACACCCAGTTGTTGATAACTTCCCTGGATTATTCCAGCTTCATTGGCCGGATCGCCATTGGACGCCTCAACCGGGGTACGCTGAAGGATGGCCAGTTTGTAACCTTGTGCAAAAAAGACGGTAGCATGGTGAAAAGCCGGCTCCGTGGCCTATATGTTTTTGAAGGTTTTGAAAAAATGAAGGCCGAAGAAGTACAGGCTGGTGAAATCTGTGCATTGGTTGGTATCGAAGGGTTTGAAATTGGCGATACCATCGCTGATATCGAAAACCCCGAAGCATTGCCACCGATCTCCATCGACGAGCCAACCATGAGTATGCTCTTCACCATCAATGATTCACCATTCTTTGGTCAGGAAGGGAAGTTTGTTACTTCTCGCCACATCAAAGAGCGTTTGGAGAAAGAGCTGGAGAAAAACCTGGCTCTGCGTTTGATGGAAACCGATTCTGCGGATTCCTGGCGGGTGTTTGGCCGGGGTGTATTGCACCTTGCGGTACTCATCGAAACCATGCGCCGTGAAGGTTACGAAATGCAGATTGGCCAACCACAGGTAATCATGAAACGCATCGACGGCCAACTCCACGAACCAGTGGAAGAACTGACCATCGACTTGCCCGAAGATGTATCCGGTAAAGCGATTGAAATGGTTACACGCCGCAAAGGGATGATGACCTCCATGGAACCAAAAGGCGATCGCATGATCTTGCGTTTTGAAATTCCATCTCGGGGTATCATCGGCTTGCGCAGCCAAATGTTGACTCAAACAGCTGGCGAAGCCGTAATGACCCACCGCTTCATCGCCTTCCAACCACACCGTGGTGAGATTCCTGGACGTACCAACGGATCGTTGATCAGCAAAGACCCAGGTAAGTCTATCCCTTACTCTATCAACAACTTGCAAGAGCGTGGCACCTTCTTCATTGGCTCCAATGAAGACATCTACGAAGGCCAGGTTGTGGGGGAAAACAGCCGTCCTGGTGACATGATCATCAACCTGACGGTGACCAAAAAATTGACCAACGTACGGGCTTCTGGCTCCGATGATAAAATCCGTCTGATTCCACCCCGTCGCTTCACCCTTGAAGAGGCATTGGAATACATCCAGGAGGACGAATACGTAGAGGTAACGCCTGCAAACATCCGCTTGCGTAAAATCTACCTGAAAGAGCACGAGCGCAAGCGTTTCTCGAATAAGCAGACGGTTGAATTGGTGGAAGAATAGTCTTCCTCACTTCGACGAAAAATGAAAAGGCTTTCAGCAAATTGCTGGAGGCCTTTTTGTTTTTTTGGCTAGGGTGCCTCTTCGGTGCCTTAGGTTTCTTAGGTGGTGAAAGAGTATCCTTTTTCACCACCTAAGAAACCTAAGGCACAAAGGAACACTTCAGGAGAGCGCTCGAATATTTTTTTACAAAAAATTCCTAGGCGGGAACTTAATCTGCCGCCCCCCGGTTAACACCTACAATTCAACAATTGAAGGTCAAAAACTTGTCCACATGACACGCTCATCATTGTTCACCGCAGTACTCCGACGCCAGGCTTCTCCAGCAGCGCGACCGATCCGAGATCGGGAGGGTGCTGAGGTTCGGGAGCGTGGGTAATCTTTCCTGATCAATCTCCACGGTAAATACAACGATTATCCCACGGCTAAAGCCATGGGCTGAGGTGTGATGTGGCCTCCCACGGATAAATCCGTGGGTTGGCGAAGGCATCTGCACGGTGAAAAACCAACTCTTTCACACCAACATTTTCACACTTCACATTCACATACGATAGGGTGCCGTAGTTCAATGGTAGAGCAGGGGATTGTCTATCCTCAAGTTGCGGGTTCGAGTCCCGTTGGTACCGCTGGGATATTGGGCAGCCACATTGGGCTGCCCCAACACACCCAACCCACACCATCACACTTTCACACCCACACCCATTCTTGTAGGAGTCATCTAATTGGCTAAGAGACTTGCCTTGGGCGCAAGGGAATGCCCGTTCGAATCGGGCCTCCTGCACTGTATAGCTTTGTCGTTCAATGGAAGGACGTCAGATTACGAATCTGAGGATCGGGGTTCGAGTCCCTGCAAGGCTACAAGAAGACTAAACCTTGGGTGTTGGGCAGCAACATTGGGCTGCTCCAACACACCCACACTTTCACACCCATTTTGCTCCTGTTGGCAAACTGGCTAAGCCTCCGCACTTTCTATGCGGACATTGCGGGTTCGAATCCCGTCGGGAGTACTATATTTGTCTTTCTCAAGGGTAAATATGTCACGATTTTTTACCCTTGAGAAATTTGATACAGTGCAAGCAAACAAGGCCCTATCTTGATTTTGTAAACTAACCATCTTCTATGTCATCAACACTTCAGCAAATCCCCATTTTCGATGCTCTCAAATCCAGTCAAAACATTCTACTGGCAGGTGCTGGTGGAGGATTCGATATTTTCAGTGGCATCCCGCTTTATTTCAGCCTAAAAAAGCAGGGCAAAAAGGTGGTATTGGGAAACCTATCCTTTACCTGGCTCCATGAGTCAAGTTCTGAAAATGTATTCCCATTCTGTTACAAAATTCGAATTGGAGATAGCGATTTGTCTGGAAGAAATTATTTCCCGGAGCGCTACCTCAAACTGTGGCTGAGCCTCCAGGGAGAGTATCCCGATGTGTATGCATTTGACCGAATTGGTGTCAACCCCTTAAAAGAAGCCTATCAATACCTGATTGAAAAACACAACATTGATACGGTCATTTTAATTGATGGCGGAACGGATAGTTTGATGTTCGGCGACGAGGAAGGTTTGGGCACACCCCAGGAAGACATTTGCTCTATGGCCGCCGTGTATAAAACTGGTATTTCCAAACAGTTTTTGATCAGTGTAGGTTTTGGGGTCGACCATTACCATGGTGTGTCCCATTATCGGTTTTTGGAAAATGTTGCTGAATTGATCAAAACTGGCGGTTATCTGGGGCTTTTTCAAATAACCAAGGAAATGGATGAAGCTCAAAAATACCTGGAAGCCATCCAATTCGCCAATGAAAGAATGCGGGGAATGGAGAGTATTGTTTCCAATTCCATTGCCAGCGCATTAGAAGGTGAATATGGTGATCACCACAAAACCCGGCGTACACAGGGCAGTCAGCTTTGGATTAATCCTTTGATGACCATTTATTGGTGTTTTGACTTGCCCAAAGTAGTCGAAAAAATCAAATACTACGATTGGATCAAGGATGTGAATACCATTGGGGAGTTTAATGGAAAATTGGCACAGTATCAAAGTAGTTTGAGTGAATTCAGACGGGGTTGGCAGTTACCGCTATAATTTTGCTAGAATCATTTGAATACAAAACATGAATCATCCCGAATTTTCAAAATAATTCCAAAGCGACATAATTTTCACAAAGAAAGCACAAAGGACACAAAGCGAAGCATCGTCTAAGTCTAACTTTGGGTCCTTTGTGCCCTCTCTTTTCCCTTTGTGATAAAAAAATGTCGCTTTTATAATGTTCTAAGAAATTTGGGATGACTTAAGTTTCTACCCCCCGTTCAACACCTCCACCGGGTTACTCCTCGCCGCCTTCATCGTCTGCGACCCAATCATCAAAAATGCAATCAGCAAAACCGCCAATAAACCCACAACCAACTCTGCGATTTGCACTGGAGTATGATAAGGAAATCTCCTCAGCACCACGTTCTCAAAGAAAACATAAGTCACTGGTAGGGCTATCAGCGCCGAAATAGACAACAGCGTTAAAAAACCACGGCTCAGCAAGAATACAAGATTGCCAGAGCTTGCCCCCATCACCTTGCGGATGCCGATCTCTTTCAGTCTGGTTTCCGTAGTAAATACCACCATCCCGAACAAGCCCATCGACGCGATAGAAATGGCCAGGAAGGCCAGGAAACCTATAATTTTGATCATGGACGAGAATTCGCTATAGGCCTCTTCTATTTCCTCATCATAAAATTTAGCATCAAATGGATGGACCCGATCGATCTTTTTCCAGGTGGATTCGATTTTTGCCAGAGTCGCCAGCAGGTCGGCACTTTGTATTTTGGCATTGATCATGGTCCGGTCTTCGGGTGTCCAGGGCATAAATGCAGTCGGCCCGATGAGGTTGTCCACTTTGCCGTAATGAAAGTCTTGCATGACACCTACAATGGTCAACTTCTGTCCATGCAAATTGAAATTGCTGAAGGTGATCTCTTCCCCAATGGCCTTTTCAGGGTCGCCATTTGCGATGTTGAATCGTTTTAAAACCTGCTCATTAACAATCACCTCTTTGACCGCCTGGGCCGTGCTAGGTCGTGCAATAAAATTTCCGCCAGCCAAGAGTTTATACCCATGCAAAGGCAAATAGTTTTCGTCAACCTGGTTGGTCAAGACCAGGGCCGAGTCCCTTGAATTGCCGTATTTCACCATACCTCCCCAGGCATTCCCAACGGCGGTGACAATCAACGAACGCGACAAATCTGTTACTTCCGGCATTTCGCTCAGCTCCTTGAATAGTGCATCGGATTGATTGCCCTGCATGTTTATGTTCAGGACGTTTTCGGTGTTGAACCCAAGATCGAATGCAAGGATGTTTTTATACTGCACGTAGCTGACTGCCGTTGTGGTGATAAAGATCAAGGTGACCGTATATTGAATCAGCACCAAAGCCCGCCGTAGCGTAAGGTGTTTGAATACCTTGATGGAGGAAGTATTTCCTAACGCACTGATCGCACTAACCTTCGAAAAGAATATGGCGGGCAAAAAACCTGCAATCACCCCTACAACGATCGAGAAGAGAATAAAGGCTGCAACCATACCAGGACTGAGGTTGAGTTTCACCGTACGCTGCATTTCTGGCGCAATGTTGATCAACTGTGGCCGCAAGATGAGGAATAGTAAGAATGATAGAAAAAGGGCTGCCAGAGAAATCATAACCGCCTCGGCAAGGAACTGCATGCGCACCTGGCTCTTCTGAGCCCCGATGGCTTTGCGGAGGCCAATTTCCCTGAAACGGCGCATGGCTCGCGCAATCGAGAGATTAGTATAGTTGAAACAGGCCGACAACAACACCACGAAGGCCAATCCGCCGAGTATCCAAAGCGCAATAGTAGGCATATGAGGGCTTATGGGGCCGCTGGGACTGGGATCGCGGAGCCCCTCTCCTACTACAATTTTGTACAAAGGAAGGAGCTCAAGTTGGACCTTGGTGTTTTCTTCGGCAAGATTTTCCTCCGCTGCAATGGCGTCGAGTTGGGTCTGGATAATAGCCTTATCTGCTTTTTCAGGCAGCAAAAGGTAGACATAACTAGTTCCAATGCTCGTCCAAGCCTCAAAACGTTGATCTCCTTTGTTGAGTTGCTCCGCCGTGGAAAACGATACCAGGGCTTCAAAGCTGATGTGCGAAAAGAAAGGCACATCCTTCATGATACCGGTCACCTGGTAATCGAGGGTATCCAACTTAATTACCTGGCCAAGTGCAGATTGGTCGCCGAATAACTTCTGGGCAGCAGTTTCAGTAAGTACAATCGAATAAGGGTCTTTCAGTGCCGTTTCGGGATTTCCTTCCAGCATCGGAAAAGTAAAAACCCGGAACACCGAGGGCTCCGCCCAAAAACCCTTGATGGGGAGAATGTTCTCTCCAACTTTCGCATCCCCCGAAAAGTCGTTGCGCAGGATCGCCACCTCTTCTACCCCGGTCACTTTTTCTCGAATCAATTTCCCGGACTTGATTGAAGCAGATGCAAATTTGCTGCTTCGTTCACGATTGGAAGTTTCTATACTGGTGATGCGATAAATCCGCTCCCCATTTTTGTGGAATCGGTCATACGAGCGCAAATCGAGCACAAACGCAATCAGCAGTAAGCCGACGGACATACTGATGGCCAGGCTGACGATATTGATGGAGGAAAATAGTTTGTTGCGCAGCAAATTGCGTCCCGATGTTTTGATGTAACTTCCAATCATGATGTAGTTGATTAAAAGGTTGACAAATGTTGGTTTGCGCACCGTATAACTCCTGAAGAACTTGATGGCATCAATGATGTAGATCAGTTTCGCGCGACGCGGCCCGAGGGACTGTACATTGCGCTCAAAGTATTCATGGAGATCGCCGCTCAGGTCCTCCAGAAGCTCGGGTTTACAATACCACTCGATGAAGCGCTGCGTCCAGAGTGGCGGTTGGTGTTCCTGCTGCTCTTTCATCTTAGGTGCTTATCCAGGTAAAAGGTGGTATCCGGTCCCACAGCTGATCGCGTATCGATTTGGCGTTGATCAGGGCTGCTTTCCCTGCTACCGTGAGTTGATAGAATCTTTTGCGTTTACCACCCCGGTTTTTTGTGGCTTCACCCAGCTCGCTGTTCACCAGTCCTTTTTCTTCAAGGCGGTTGAGAACTGCATGTACCACGCCGAGTTTTACGGTGCGGCCGGTGTGGTTCGAAAGCTCATCGCAGACCGCTACGCTGTAGGCCTCTTCCATCAGTGCGGCGACAGTGAGCAGAACTAATTCTTCAAATTCTCCAAGGTTGGTTCCTTTCATGTGTGGTATTGATTGGTGAAGATATGGGTGTGGAGAGATATTACATACAAAATGGGATGAAATGGTGGAAAAATGGGGTGGAATAATCAGGGTCAGCATGCACCATGTCAGGGAAACTTGGTAATTTGGTTGGTTCATTTCCCAACCATATTTACACATTCCTGCGTCTATAGATACGGACATTACGCATGCAAGTTGTAAAACAAAAAAACTGATTATGAAAAAGATAGCCCTCACTTTTAAAGCTATAATTTTGTTGATCCTCGTGCTGCCCAGTTGCCAAAAAGAAGATATAAAGTGTTCTGGCGACACAGAATTTTGCTCATTTATTGACAAAGAAGAGTATAACAGGACTGGGTCTGTCATCAATAAATGGCTTGCAGGGCAGAAAAAAACGCTTTCAGAAAATGAAAAATTGGAACAACTCAGGGATTGGCTGGAATGTAAAAATTGTGTTTCAAATGTAAGAATAGACTGTAATTCTTGCATTTATACTTACCCTGCACAAAGCGAGTTAAAAATTTCATTTATTATTAAGGGACAAAAAATAGAAAAATGCCTTGATGTCATTATGGATGATCCTTTAAGGGTTAGAGGCTATCACGACTAGAAAATAGCCGTAAAAATATACGTTTACTGCGCCTCTAGTACCAAGATTGATGGCAAACAAAATTTGTTCGCCAGTAAAACACAATCAAGTGAAAAAACTCATTGCAGCAATCAATATGAGCCTGGATGGGGTATGCGACCACACTGCTATGGCTCCAGATGGTGAAGTTCATCAGCATTATACCGACTTGTTAAAAGAGGGATCTGCCATATTGTATGGAAGGATAACCTATCAGCTCATGGAAGATTTTTGGCCAAATCTGGTCAAAAACCCTAGTGATAATCAGGCTCTAAATGATTTTGCTGAGGCCATTAATGAAATTCCCAAAATTGTTTTTTCCCATACCTTGAATCACTTGGAATGGGAAAACTCGAGTCTGGCCCAAAAAGCCCTTCATGATGAAGTTTTAACGCTCAAACAAATAGCAGACAGGGATTTTTTTGTTGGAAGCCCAGGTCTAATCATCAGCTTGATGAATCTAAATTTAGTGGATGAATTGCAAATCTGTGTTCACCCGGTAGTGGCAGGAAGCGGCAGGCTCTTGTTTAACAACATTCAAGAAAGGAATGAACTGAAGCTGGTCAAGACAAAAATCTTTAGTTCCGGGGCGATTATTCTTTATTATGAGCCAATTAATGCGCCAGAACTTTAGCCGCCATTCATGCTTAAAGTAGATGAAGAAATTTTTGATTGTGTCGGAGTGAGGATCAGCCAAGGCGACACCGCCAGCATAATCCTAAAAAACCATACGATTGCAAAAAGTAAATTAATGGAAATGCACCATGTCGGTATCGTTGTTGAGTCCCTCGATAATGCAATTTCTTTTATCTATTTGAGCAGACAGAAAATTTGATTGCTCGGGAGGACAGGAGGTGATGCAAAAGAAAATAAAAAAATATGTTTAATAAAATAGCTGTAAATTAGATTAGACATTTTCGCATTGCAATAAAAAAAACGCTTCTTCTTAACAATTTGCCTACCCTATCATCACCTGCTTACCTTTCACTAAACTGTTGCAACATGAGAAAGAAGTTCATCTTTTGGGTGCTACTATCATTTTGTTTTCCCTTTATTTCGGAAGGTCAAAGTTTAGTAGCCGACATCAACCGTTCTGAGCAGGGAGGGCGCCCCCTTATGTTAACATCTGGGTCCAATCACGTTGTTTTTACTGCTGAACATGAAATTTATGGCCGGGAATTGTTCGTCAGCGACTCCACCCATTTCACAGCACATTTGATTAAAGATCTTAGTCCTGGAAATGCCAGCACCATTTTTATAGAAGTTGCCATAATTGATACGAACTGTTATTTCATTACTTACCATGACGCTGGGATTTTACAACTTTGGGTTACCAGCCTGATTCACACCAATCCAGTATTGTTAAATACGTCGTCTGCAGCTGGTTTTAGTAAATCTGGAGGCAGTCAAGTTGGGCAATTTACCCGGCTTGGTGATGAAGTCTACTTCATATTCCATTCTTTGGGTTTATGGAAAACCGATGGTACGCCCGAAGGCACCCAATTGATAAAAAACTTTGACTTCAATGTTAGTCCCAGCTGTCTGGGAGTGTACAACAACCAGTTGATATTCCTGGCAGAAAACAGTTTGGGTGTGAGCCAGCTTTGGAAAAGCGATGGCACGGACACAGGGACTCATATTATCAAATCGATAGATACCCAATTTGGAATTCAGGCTTATGTTCAATTTAAGGATAAGCTCTATTTTGCAGCTGATAATGGAACAAGTGGTTTGGAACTCTGGCAGTCCGATGGCACTGCAGCGGGAACCCATTTGTTTGTTGACCTGGCGCCAGGAAATGCTAGTAGCTCTCCTTCTTTCCTAACCGCCGTTGGAGAAAATTTATTCTTTGCGGCAAGTACCGACAACAACTATAAACTCTGGCGAACCCAGGGCACTCCTGAATCTACCCAATTGGTGAAGGATATTCGACCAGGTTTAGCCTATACTCCATTATCTTTCCAAGGTTTTAAAAACACCTTATTTTTCCTGGCTGATGATGGCATTCATGGAATAGAATTATGGAAAAGCGATGGAAGCGCAGAGGGTACAAAATTGGTAAAAGACATTTTTATTGGTCCAAAAAATGCTTATGACTACCTGGTTTTTAAAACCACCACTACCGATGATTTTTTATTTTTTGTAGCCAGAGATAGCCTGCAAGGCAAAGGATGTTGGCGCACCGATGGAACAGAGGAAGGGACCATCCGCCTTCATGACCTGGCGGCTTGGCCCAATTATGCCGATTATGGCGTGGCCATCAATGATATGGTCAGTTTTCAAAATGCGGCTTATTTTGTGGATTTGCATGAATTCAGCGGTCTGGAGTTGTGGAAAACAGACGGGACAATAAAAGGAACGGGCATTTTTACCAAAATAAAAAATAAATCGGCAGGTTCCTTTCCTGGTAACTTACTTGCACTCAACGACCAGTTTCTTTTTTCAGCGAGAACTCATCCGGATGGCTTTGAACTGTGGAAAAGCGATGGGACGGCCAATGGGACCCAACTGGTAAAAGACATCAATCCGGGTGCTGAAGATGCTAATCCACAATTTTTTACCCGATGCAAAGACCATGTTTATTTTTCTGTACAAGATTCTCTGGTTTTCCAGCACATTTGGAAAAGTGACGGCACGGCAAAGGGTACGGTAGAGCTTAAAGACTACCTGGGAAGAAAATTATCATCTTTCAATACCATGGCCGTTGTCAACGATAAATTGCTAATTAATGCCACTCATGTAGAAAAAAATGAATTATTGTGGGTTTCAGATGGAACAGCTGAGGGTACAAAGGTTTTAAAGGAGCCTTACCCGGCTAACTCCCGGCTACATAACTACCCTGGATCGATTCAGGACACCGTATTTTATTTTACCGCTACGGATGCTTCCGAGCAGCCACAGCTTTGGAAAACCGATGGCACCCCTCTTGGTACTCATTCGGTTACAAGCAACAAGCCAATTAAAAGTGTAGGAAGAGTGTTGGCCAAAATAAATAACAATGTATTTTTTACAGCTGTGAGCCAATCTTTTGGAGAAGAATTATGGGTGAGCAATGGAACATCTTTTGGAACCCGCCTGTTGAAAGACATAAATCCTGGCCCCGAGCATTCCGGTATACAAAACGAAATTATCGTAAATAACAATCTGTACTTTACAGCTACCGACGGTGTTAATGGCCATGAACTTTGGAAAAGCGACGGCACCGCGCAAGGAACTATTCAAGTTAAGGATATTGTTCCAGGCAGTTTTTCTTCTTACCCTTACCAACTAACCGCCCATAAGAACGAGTTATTTTTTTTAGTAGACAGGGATACAACAGGAACTCATGCGCTTTGGAAAAGCAACGGTACACCTGAAGGCACTCAACAAGTGAAAATTATCGCAAATTCAGGGGATAGTGGCAATTTTATTCGTCATCTTTTTTCCTGGGGGGCTTATCTTTATTTTTCGGCCAGTGATGGCTTACATGGGCGGGAACTTTGGCGCAGCAATGGTACGGATACGGGTACTGTAATGCTCATCGACCTGTACCCCGGCTCCGCCTCCAGTGACCCGGAAAATTTCTTGGTATTCCACACCCATTTGTACTTTTCCGCCAATGATGGCCAACACGGAAACGAACTTTGGCAATTGGTACCAGGCAATGTAGTTTCAGTCAAAGAAACTCTTGCTGCGCAGGTTCTGCTTTTTCCCAATCCTGCTACTGATCAACTTATTGTCCGGCAAATCAATGACTATAAAACTTTACATATTCGTTTATTCGATGCTGCTGGAAAATTAGTAATTCCAGAGGTTGTCACGCACAATTCCGATGCGCCACTACAGGTTAGCCAACTGTCAAGCGGGCTTTATTTATTGGAAATCCGTGAGAAAGGCACGAAAAAAAGGAGGATTCAAAAAATCTTTATAGTGCATTAATTCCTTTTAAGTAGTTCACGACATCAAATGAAGCAAACATTTTGATTGAGACAAGTTTTGCGCAGGTTTGAAAGGATCAAACCTGCGCAAACAAAACCAGGATGCCTTAAGCGTTTAATTTCCCATCATTTCTGAACAATACTTTAGCGATAGTTCCAGGCGTTCAAACATCTTGTTGAAGTGCCCACCTTTGAACGTATAATATTGATGCGGTACATTGTGATTGATCAGACCATCGTGGAATTTTGCCGGAAGATCTTTCCATGGGTCATCCAAAGCAGCATCGATGTATAAACCGTTTAAAGTACGCAAGTGAGCAGCATGGCTGTCGAGTAAAGTATAAGGATCATGAGCCAACCATTTGTTGAATATGTCTTGCCGGCTAGCCCCAGAAGGGTAGTCCACGGGGATATCGACATACCAAGGTGGGTTATTCATATTTGGCGACCAGGCTGCGGCCATCCCATAAGTTACAGCCGTTAGTGAATATCCAGGAATAGGTCCATTGAACCCATTCGGGTTTTCCAACAGGAGAAAGGGGTTTCCTTCTTTCAGCCCATCCAACCACAATATACCTACATGGGCTGCCACAGTACCAAAGGTTTCGGAGCGCATCAGGCCCATCCGAACTGCGCCGTACCCGCCCTGCGAATGCCCAATCACCGAGCGCCCGTGTCGGTTGGCGATGGTTTTGTAATGGCCGTCCATGTAATCCACAAGATCTTCTGCGATAAAGTCCTCATAGTTGCCTTGTAACACCGAGTTGGTATAAAAACAAAAACCGTATTTGGTTTTGGCATCTGGCATCGCAACCAACAAGGGGGCGATGGCCTTGGCAGTGATAAGACTATCGAGCCAGGCTTTAAAACCTTGCTTGGGAAAATCCGGCTTTTCGTACATAGTTGCCCACCGGTTGGGGTCTACATAGGAACTGTCTCCGAATGGCATTCCGTGCAGCAAGTAAACGACTGGATAGGTTTTAGTTCCTTTGGGATCGTAGCCGGGAGGGGTATAAATCAATACCTTACGTTCGGCGGGGTCACCAAAAAAGTTACCCACCAGGGCAGAACTGGTAAATTTTATTTCTTCCAGTTTACTGGGGTAATTGACGCCAGGGGTATCATCATCGTCCTTTTTGCAAGCCGTAAAAGCAAAAAAGACGCCCAAAGCCAGGGTAAGCAAGTTTTGCAATTTCATGATCATTTAGTTTTAGTGGTGAATTTTTACATTTTAAAGAGGCTTAATTCATTTAAAGGGATTTAAATTTCCACCTGGTTTTATTGGAGAAATACCGATTCCAGTTGTACTACCTTATAACGAAATTCCCTCTTTCCTTTTGGCGCATCATAAGCCATAAATATGGCCTCTGGTTTGCCATCCAAATCAATATCATAAATTGCCAAATCAGCACCTTCCCCAACATCACCTACCCCTGTAGTTGTATAATATGCAGGCAGTGGCCATTTAGTTGTAACCCCATTTTGATCTACATCCCAGCCAATTTTATACCGGAAATTGTTGTCTCCATTTGGTGAATCATAAGCCATAAATATCAATTCTGGCAGTCCATTTTTATCTAAATCTTCAAAAGCAAGTCCAGCACCTTCCCCAAGGTCTCCCACTCCCGGTATAAAGACCGGATTTGACCAAATACTTGTCTTACCCTGAGTATCAATATTTTTCCCTACCTTGTACCGAAACTGATTACCACCCACTGCCCCGTCGTAGGCCATGAGCACTATATCAAGTTTTTTGTTTTTGTCTAAATCATAGAGTGCAATTCCTGCTCCGTCACCTACAGCTCCCAGCCCTTCAACATGCACTATTTCGCCCCATTGAGTAGCGATACCTGCATAATTCAGGTTTTTCCCTACCCTATAACAAAACTCATTTCTCCCTGCTTTATCAGCATAGGCCATGAGGATCAGGTCTGGTTGATTGTTATTGTCAATATCTCCAATAGCTAAACCAGCTCCCTCTGCCATACCTACTCCATCAATTGCATACACTGGACTCCATGATTTTGGTTGCCCTTTTGCATCTACGTCAAAGCCAACTTTGTATTTAAATTGACCGGGCACTTGAGAAGCCTCATACGCCATTACTATTAAATCAGGATATATGTTTCCGTTCAAATTTGCAAAGGCAACTCCCGCCCCTTGTCCAAGGTCTCCTACCCCCGGGGTTGAAATGTAAGATTTGATTGGGGCGCTGACTCCGCTGATTTTTATTTTCATATTTGGACTGGAAGGCGGAATCGAGCTTATTTCAAAAGGAGCATTCGTTCCATCAGCCCATTGAAGGTTTACCTGTCCAGGCGTGTTATTTAGAGGAGAAATATCGTAACCAGTTGTTTTATTTGTTCCGTCCCATAATTCCCAGTGGATTGGAGGGCCGTATATCGGCCGGATCATTCTAATGCTTCTTCTTCCCCAATTGTTATATTCCATTTTCACCCAATCATTTGGATTTACACCTAATGGGCAGGGCAGGTTGTTAAAAATAGCAGGATTTTCAATGATATGCCAAATAGCTATACCGAAGAAAGGCTGGAGTTTATTATATGATGTACCTTTCCAGCGATTTTCTATGATAAAATATTCATCGGATCCTCTTTTTGGATCATACAAAATAAGCGCTTCAAAGCTGGTCGCTATGTCTTTAACCTCATACCAACCATCACTTTTAACTACTTTAGGATTTAACCAACCTAGTTTTAATTTATGAAAAGGATCTAAATGGGAGGTCGCTTGATCCATCAGAGAATAAGGACCGGCTGCATAAGGTTGGACGAAATTAAAATACATATCGTCCGCATTAAAGATCAGATGCGCTAATTCGTGCGCAGCCGTTCCCAGACTAATTGGGTTACCAATATAGGCTTCTGATAGGGCATGGATTTGAACTCCATCCACGGTAAGATAGGCTTCATCCGGAATTTGTCTTCCCACTACAACAGGAAAACTACGCTTTGTTCCAAAGGGGCCGTTCTGAGGTATTATGATAATGATTGCCAACTCGTTAGGAGAAAGCACCCCATCTTTATTGAGGTCATAAGCTTTGAAGTTAAATTCATTGTCTGCCATTCTAACAGCTTCCATATATTTATTCCGGTGACCATGAATAAATCCTTCTGCATCTAGGTAATACTTGGCATACTTTTGTCCGTATTTGCCGTTGACATCGACCCAAAGATGCTGATCACCCGCTGCCAAATTATTCGGGTCATAATTTCCTTGTCTCCAATAATATTGCCAGGGTTGTTTGGCTTGATACCACCCTAAAACAGCGGCTTTTCTGATGGTAAATTTATTTCCTGAATTTTCAGAATAATAACTACTTACGCTTGATGAAGGTCCAAAAAGTAATTTTTCAATACTATTCTTATCTGGTACAAATTCTCCGGGGCGCTCAGGGTTCCACAAAATAGCTAGAACATTATTACTCCCCACTGTTTTAGTCAGTCCAAAAGCTGGCTTGGTAAAATCCGGAACTAATCCCGATTGTGCCATGGGTTTACTGCTCCACAACAGGAGCAATATTAATAACGTAAAAAGACTAAACGTTTTCATAAAAAAAGTTTTGAATGAAAATTATAGGTGTATTGAGTCAGGCCAGTTCAAAGAAGTTTTGAACGTCCTGATTCTACGCGTTACGCTTATCCGCTTTGGGTAAGCGCAACTTTTGTCAAAGCCTAAAATTGTATTCAAAATTTTTAAGTTATTTTGCCTGGCGTCCCAAATGCTTTTCTAATCGTCCCAAAGCGTTTTTTTGCCTCTGATTTTACCTGGAGGCGTTCCCCAAGCTTCAGAAAATACCCTACTGAAATGAGAGAGATTTTTAAACCCTACTTCAAAAGCGACATCTGTTACAGTCAGTTTGGTGGTTGTCAACAATTCTTTTGCCTTGTAAAGGCGGATTTCTTGTAAAAATTGGTGTACGGTTGTATTGGTTAGTGCCTGAAATTTTCGGTACAACTGCGAACGGCTCATGCCCAAGGTCCGGCACAGTTGTTCCACCCCAAATTCCTCCTCAGCAAGATGGGCTTCCAGCGCATGGCGTACTTTTTGCAAAAAAGCATGTTCCTGTTTTCGCTCTTCTACAGGCCGTTCTGCATCCTCGTGGCCAAAATTCTTGAAATGCTCCTGTAAGGCTTTTCTCAACTCGATCAATTTTCGCACGTGTACAAGCAGCTCTTCCCGATCAAAAGGTTTGGCCAGGTAAACATCGGCGCCCCGCTCCAGGCCTTCGAGCTTGGATGGCATATCCGCTTTAGCTGTCAATAAGATAATGGGAATATGACTGGTTCGAATGTCCTTTTTCAAGCGAGAGCACAATTCAAATCCGTCCATTTCGGGCATCATTACATCGCTGATGATCAGGTCAGGTACTTGCTCCAGGGCCAATTTCCAGCCCGCAGCTCCATCGTAAGCCACTGCAATATGATGATAAGGCGAAAGCAGCCCTTGCAAGTATCGCACTGCATCCGGATTATCTTCTACCAGGAGCAACTTGAGGCTTTTGCCCTCCTCCGGTTCATGAATATTGCCTGTTTGGCTGAGGAAGTAGTGATCCGTCCCACTGGTTGGCAACTTATTCTGTATTTCCGTATGACGGGCTGTAGACAGGTGGGTTATCGGCAAGATTAGCGTAAAAATTGAGCCCTCCCCTACTTTGCTTTCCAGGCGGATCCTACCACCCATTAACTGTGCCATTTCCTTGCTAAGTGCAAGACCAAGGCCAGTACCTGCTGTTGCCGGAGTAGAATGGCTTTCCACCTGAAAATAACGATCAAAGACCCGGTTTAGTAAGTGGGGGGGAATTCCAATGCCAGTATCCCGCACGCTAAGCAATAATACTTCTGACCCATTGCTCCCTTCAACATTCAATTGAATTTCAATTTTGCCCCCTTCCGGGGTAAATTTAATGGCGTTGGAAAGCAGATTGGAAAAAATATTGCTGATTTTTTCCGGATCTAAATCCATGTCAAATTGCGGTCGAACCGATTTAAAAATCAACTCAATCTGTTTTTGCGTTGCTATTAAATGGAAGGATTCGCTGAGGTGGCGAATGTAAGCAACAATGTCATCATGGACCATGGTAATCGGCATTGCCCGGGCCTCCAGTTTCGACAAATCAAGCATCTGATTGACCAGGGCCAATAGCCGAATGCCGTTACTTTTGATCAATCGGGTACCTTCTTCCAGCCACTGTTCCGGCTCCCGTTTCACCTGATCGGCCATCCCCAGAATGATTGAGAGAGGAGTCCGGAATTCGTGGGTGATATTGGTGTAAAATCTGGTTTTCAGGTCATCAAGTTCCTTCATCCTACCGACTTCCGCAGCTTTCATTTTTTGCAACTGTGCGGTGAAATAGTTCAGGGCAAAAAAGACAAAGAAGGTGCCGAAAACAAATTTTGTAATGTAAGTTTCAATAAAAAAAAGATCGGGTGCCTTGTATCCTGGCCAGATGTAAGGCTGAGCCAAAGTGCCGCCGATCACAGCAATGATGTACAAGGCAAAAACCGCGATGGCACGTTTTTTATTAGGGAAAATGATGGCCTGAATGGGGCCTACAAGGCCTACATACACCACTCCTGCAGAATAAATCAGTCCTCCTGTAAGTATGGTTTTCACCGAGGTAACTGCTACCACAAGCAGCTGAAAAACCAGACCATAGGTTTCAATGTTTTTCCGGTAGAAATGAAAAATCACCAACAATAATGAACTAAACACCACAACAATGCCACTCAAAATCACCACATCCTTTTCTCCTTCGAAAAAACCAAAAATTACTTCAACACTAGGAAAAAGCACAAAACTAGCTACAAAAATCCACCAAATCTTTTTGAGTAAAACCGTATCTTCAGTATCTCCTGGTAGGTACACCAGTTGGTACAAAACATGTTTGAACCACTTTTGTAGAAGTAGCCTCATGATTTTAAGCCCTTTTTGAACTCCCGAAATTCCAATCCTAACCATTGAAAAAACCTCATCCTACTGCATTTTAAACCTGCGCAAACAACACCATGTAGTTTTTCCCGTATTTTTTGGCGCATTGTGGGCAATAAGCGTAGTGGATGTAGTAGTCCTTGGCTTTTTTGCCCTCCTCAGCTAAGCGTTTTTCCATGGTTTTGATGTGCTGCGGTTCTGAACCATACGGTCCATCAAATACACCAGCTACAAAAGTGCCTGAAAGGCTGGTGTTTTCAGCTCCTTCCACATCTTTACTTACTGAATAAAAGATTTCCGATTGAAAGGCTGAAGGGTCGTGAAACAGTACCAAAGCATCTGACCGTTCAGGGATATTGGCGTTTGCTTTGTCGGCCAAATCACCCAATTTTTTCATCCTTCTTCCAATCGTACCAGGGAGTGGAATGTGTAAAAAAGTAGGAACTGTTGCTTTAATGAAAGTTTTATGGTCCCATTTAAAGGTTTTATTGTCCCACTTGGTGACTTCAAATTTGGGGCAACATATTTCGGATTGAGTTGTCATAGTTGTATCGGTTTTAATGGGTTATTCTTTGAAAAAAAAGGATACACCAACTTGCACCATAATTTCGCCGAATGCAGCGAGAATAGCCTTAAAAAAAGTCAATATGGAGGGTAATAGTGGTCATAGGTTTATTCCAATAAATATTGCCAGCAAGCGACCAATAGCCCAGCGATTTGCATTGGTGCACATACCTTTTCAGGGTGTTTAAGCGTATAAATGAAACGAATCTAGCCAAAACACCTTTACATGCAACACCACAAAATCACCCTCTTCTTGTTCCTGTTTGTTTTCCAACAAATTGCCGCCCAAACCGAAACCGCCATCCTCTCCGCCATCCGCCAGGAATCCGCCCGCAATTCGCAGGTCATGCACACCCTGAGCCAATTGTCTGACGTACACGGACCCCGGCTGATGGGAACACCCAACTATTACAAAGCCGCCCTCTGGACCCAACAGCAGCTAAAATCCTGGGGCATTACCAAGATTGATTTACAATCCTTCGACCGAGGGCATCGCGGTTGGGCGGTACAGCATTTTCAGGTGGAAATGACTGCGCCTCAATACAGCCATATCCCGGCTTATCCCCTCGCCTACACTTCTTCCACGGATGGAATCAAAGAAGGCGAAGTCATTTACCTCCCAAGCCTGGATTCCGTCTATGGACTCAGCGGCAAATTGCAGGGCAAAATCCTGATGCTGGGCTCCTATTACCAGCCAGTCAGCAATGTCTACCATCCTTTTGCGCAACGCTTATCCCCCAACATTTTGCAACAAGCCGAACAAAACCCCGACCCCAACGACCTGATCATCGGCTACCACAGTCGCCGCTCCACCCCTCAGGTGTTTCAATTGCAAAACCTGATCCGCAAGCGCCGGGAGCAATTTTTGAATTTTTGCAAAAACCAAAAGGTACTGGCACTACTCGAACCCAGCGATTTTCCTTACGGCATCCTGCACGCCGACGGCAATCGGGCCATTCCTTCCTACATCCGTGTGGGCGACATCCAGCCCATTGCTTCCTTTGTCATTGCCAATGAGCATTTCGGGCGTTTGCTGCGCCTGATCAAAATGGGGATCAAACCCAGACTAAAGGTCGAGCTCAAGGCCCAATTTTACCAGGAGCCCAAATACAATGTCAACGTCATTGCTGAAATAGAAGGCAGCGACCCGCTGCTCAAGGATGAATTGGTGATCATCGGGGCCCACCTCGACAGCTGGCACTCTGGAACGGGTGCAGTCGACAATGCCTCGGGTTGTGCGGTCATGTTGGAAGCCTTGCGGCTCTTAAAAGCTAGTGGAGCAAAGCCCAAACGAACCATACGCCTGGCTTTATGGGGTGGCGAGGAGCAAATTTTTGCTGGTTCAGCCGCTTATGTAGAACAAAAAGTGGGCGACCTCAACACGGCCAGCCCGCAAAAAGAACAAGCCAAAATTTCGGCCTATTTCAACCTGGACAATGGCGCGGGAAAAATCCGGGGCATTTACCTTATGGCCAACCCGGAGCTCAAACCCATTTTTGCCAGCATGCTCCGTGCTTTTGCACCCGACACCATTTTGACCCTACAAAACGCCAATCAAACGGATCATGAGTTGTTTGATTTTCAAAACATTCCCGCCTTTCAGTTCATTCAGGACCCGCTCGACTACATGAGCGCTGTGCACCATACCAATTTGGACCTATACGAGTACGTCCCAGCCAAAGACCAACAGACCAATGCCGAATTGGTGGCGTACCTGGCCTATCAGGTGGCCCAGCGGGCAGATCTTTTGCCCCGCAAAAAGTTCAACTCGCCTATCCCCAGCCTTGTGGGCAATGCCCATTTTCAGGTTAAAGGTTTTTTACAGGCCCAGCAAGTCAGTTTGGTCAGCGATTTCAACAACTGGAACATGTTCGGCACCCCCCTGGCCAAAACCGCAGATGGTTGGGAATGCCGCCTGGAGCTTCCACCCGGCAAATACCTCTACAAGTTCATCGTGGACGGAGATTGGACGGCTGACCCCAGTACGCCCAGTGATAAACTGGTCCGGGACGGAAAAGGGCATGCTGGTTTGACGGAATTTTGGGTAAAATAACCCTATCAAGCAGAAGGGTACAGGAAACTTCCCACCAAATTATTCCTACTTTTAAGCCGAACAAAACAAAAAACCTATGTCAGAAGTCCAAATGGAGCAAACAATCGTCGCTCAAAGCGAAGAATTTGAACGCGAGCCAGTGCCCCAATCAAAATGGAAAAGTTGGAAAAGCTTTTTGGGGATGTACGCCGGTGAGCACGTAGCGGGTACCGAATTCATCATTGGCCCATTGTTTCTCACCACCGGGGTTAGCGCTTTCGACCTCATTGTCGGGCTATTGATAGGCAATCTCATGGCCGTTTTGTGCTGGCGTTTTTTGACCGCTGAAATCGCGGTCAAACATCGTTTGACGCTTTATTATCACCTGGAAAAAATTTGCGGCAAAAATCTGGTCAAGTTCTACAATGTAGCCAATGGAGTCCTGTTTTGTTTTTTGGCGGGTTCCATGATCACCGTTTCCACCACAGCAGTAGGGATTCCTTTTGACCTTCCCATGCCCGCCCTCAATGATACGATGCCCAATGGAATTACCTGGGTTGTCATTGTGCTGATCACTGGAGCCCTGACCTCCGTTATTGCAGCACGGGGGTATGATTCGGTGGCCAAAGCTGCTAACTGGATGGTTCCTTTCATTCTGTTTGCTTTTGTTGCAGCAGCAGTAGTAGCATTGGGGCAACTGGGGGTAAAAAATTTCGGTGACTTTTGGAACATCTGGGGCGAAGGCTCTGAACCTTTCCCCGGTAAAATCAAGTATACATTCTGGCACGTAGTGCTATGGTCCTGGTTTTGCAATGCGGCCATGCACATTGGCATGTCTGACCTCTCGGTGTTGCGCTATGCCCGCAAGGCCAGCGCGGGTTGGACAACCGCGGCGGGCATGTTTGTCGGGCATTACATGGCCTGGATTGCCGCAGCTTTGCTGTATGCGGTGTACCTGAAAAGTGCTGAAGCACAGGAGATGTTGGCTCAAGGCATTGCACCTCCGGTCGCTCCCGGCCCACTGGCCTATGGGGCCATCGGCTATTTGGGCATTCTGGCCGTTATTTTGGCTAGTTGGACCACTGCCAATCCTACGATTTATCGGGCAGGCCTGGCTTTTCAGGCTATCTTCCCAAAATCTTCTACTTTCTGGATGACCATGCTGGCCGGAGGTATCGCCACCATTGCAGGGATTTTCCCAGCTTTTGCCATGAAATTGCTTGATTTTGTAGCCCTATATGGGTTCATTTTAGCACCAATTGGCGCCATCATCGTTTTTGAACATTTCTTTGGCGACAAATATGGCATCATCAGCAATTACGCCGAAAAAGCGGGGATTTCCTTTAACGTGATCGTGCTCTTATCCTGGATTTTGAGCGCAGGTCTTTGTTATGTGTTGTCGGTATCCCAGGGCATCTTTTTGTCGTTTTTGACGCTGCCAGCCTGGTTGGGTTGTGGGGTGCTGTATTTGGTGTTGAGTAAGTGGTGGCAGAAGAAGGTGGCTTAACATAAGATTTTTTAGCTCTGGTGAGCATAAGATTTCCTCCTTATTTGGAACCTCCCGAAAGTTTTAAACTTTCGGGAGGTGTGTTTTTGGGATAGTGGCGCCGTATGGTAACTTAGGTAAGCTTTGCACGAGCTGAAAATTTCCGTGCAATAACTCATTATTTTAACTGCCCAAGCAATAAGCCAGGAGTATAACGCAGGTCGTTTTTTGGGTTTACTGTTCGTGAGCTCAGGTTGGGGATATTTACATCGTACAAATATTTTAAAGCGCTGGGATGACCATCGTAACGCCCATCTACCGAGACAAAGACCCAATAGGGGGTATGAGATGGATTGTTGTAAAAATAAAGATTTCCAAGTTTTTGGCCTTTTTCTAGGTTCCACAATTGAAAGGGCTCGTCTGGAGATTGGATAATTCCAAATTTGTCTAAAAAAGGTATAGCTCTGATTGAAATAAACGGGTAATAGTTCTTTACTTCTTTCAGAACTCTACCATTTTGATAATCTACCATTTTTAAAGATGAATGCCATTTTACGAGTAAATAATTATCCCTTCGGGAAAAGCTCAGTTCAGTTCCGATCACCCCCGACAAAACATGTATAGCTTGTTTTTCAAGGTCATAAACATGGACAAAATCCTTGTCCCGAAGCCTCAAAGCCAGCCACCGGCCATTGTTTGAAATGACAAACGATTGCAATTCGTATTTCTCCCACAGGCAGACTTTAGCAATTAATTTCTCCGTTTTAACGGAATAAACCATTAATGTATCATCCTCAAAAGGTGCATTGTATGCGAGGTAGCTTCCATTCGCAGAAAATGTCACATTTTTAAGGCCTTGATCGGGCAGCTTCCATACAAATTCGGGGTTAGGGAGATTCTTTTTACCGTGTCCAGGTAAATCCCCATCAAAGTAACCAACAAAAGTAAGTTGGTTGTTTTCCCTGCTCAGGTGCCCATAGGTATCATAACCTGCTGTATTGGTAATTGTTTGATGATTTCTTAAGTTTATTCCTAACAGTTTTAATCCCTTATTAAATTTGGCATTGTAATAAAGTACATCACCCAAAAGACTAATTTGTCGTAGCTCCACCGCCGAATCCCCAACGGAAAAAACAAGATTCTTTTCCAAGTCCATCCCCTTAATGCCGTTGTTGGTGCCCATAATTAGGTATCTACCACTGCCCGAAATGCCGTACAAGGGGTTTATCTTTCCTATTGAATCCACGTTTTTACCTTGCTGCTGATCGTAGGTCAATAATTTATCACCATAAGGTTCTACCTTAAAATACATGATCTGGTCAGGTTTTGACTCATTGAAGTAGGCATCCAATCCAGGTCTTTTTTTAAGGCTTAGTTCCTGATGATTGGGCTCCTTAGCAGCATAGTCTAAACTAAAAATGTGTGTTAAAGAATAAGCCAGGAGCTGAGCCCTTTGGGGATGAAAATGCAATCGTTCGATTGCTCCCTTAGACCCGCGATTTGCCACAAAAGTTGGCTTGAAGGTCTTTAAATCTACCAGGTACACATTGTTATTCGCATCGGCAAAAGCCAAACCAACATTGTCTTGTTTTATTGCAATGGCGAGAATGGGTGCAGAAGTAATTTTTAGTTGATTCAAAATATTGGCTTGTTCAATTCCACAGATCAAAATACTGCCCCGAGAGCTTCCCACAAAGAAAGAGCGACCATCGGCGCTCAAGGCTAATGTAGTGATAAAATGCCCTTCCAAGACCAGTTTTCGAGCTGTTTGGGAAGTGCTTAGATCATAGATCCAGATTTCATTTGCCTTCACAGCCTGGATCAAATAACGATTATTGGCAGTCAACAAGGGAATAATTTTCTTGTAATTGTCAGAGCCACAAGACTTGATCAATCTACCAGTTGCCCGTTCAATAATTTTGCAGCCCGTTTCTGTGACCAAAACAATTAATTTTTCATCCTTTGAAAAAAACGCCTTTTTTACATAAAGTCCTTTCCAAGTAAGTGAAATTTTGGGGCCAACATCTGGCTTATTCAGGAGAGGCTCTTGCAAGTTTAATTCCCAATATGCATTTATAACGGCAAAATCCCCTGGCGTTTCAGTCGAATCCACGCTTGCTGTTACAGGTGTTTTTTTCGGTACAATTCCATTTAGTAAGGCAGGGATCGTGCTTTTTTGAGTAAATCCATTTGCTGCTACTGGGCTGATCTTGCCCTCTTTATCAAGGTAATGCAAATAATGAATTGCATCAGGTGAAGCTTCTACTGCCCCATTCTGGCTTTTAGATAGCCACTTATCTGCTTCACCCAGGTAGATTTGTTTTTCAAGTTGCCCCGTCAATCCATTGATCAAATAAATCACCCCACTGGCTGCGGCAGCTATGATCTTTTTTTGGCTGGGAAAATAATGAGCATCGATGCCTCGGTTCACCAATACCTTGTAAAAAACCATTGCCCCAGAAAAATCATAAGTAATCAGTGCCCGACCAGATAAAGTGTAAATCAACTGATCCGCTATGGAAACTCCGATTACTCGACCAAAATTGAGCTGGGGCTTAAACCTGAATACTTCGCTGTTTTTTTCTATGTCCCAAATAACGACCTGCTGGGTTTCAGAGTCGTCAACCAAAACCCTGGTATTGTCTGGAAAAAAATGGAGGTACAATCGGCCTGGGTCTTTACAGGTATAAGGGATTTTTAGTTTTAGTTCCCCTGATTTTAAAAAGTGTACATTAATACCTGTAGCATCAATTAATGCCAGTAATTGATCAGCTTCGTCGATGTAGAAATGATAAAATTTATACTTCGTGTTAATACTGTACCATTCTCTCATGTTTTGAGCATCCCAATAGATAAAGCGCTCAGCTCCGGGAGTAATTAGAGCCAGGTTTCGCCCAAATTGGGTGGCTTGAACTTCTTTTGCATAAGTTATCGCAGGGGGTAATGGGTAAGAAAGCTGATCCAAAACACTGACATAAGCCCCATGTGTATAGTCAACACTCAGCACTTTGTGTCCTCTTTTATTTCCTTCCGGATTCACTCCTTCAATAGAAGAAAAATGTGCCATCCCAGAGCTCAAATCTACCTGTTTTAAGTAAGCCCGATCTGAAGGGTGTTGTTTGTTTGGATGCACAAAAAAAACCGCACCGCTGGGCATTACATATGGCTGAGTATATGAATCAATATTGGCAAAAAAATCAGAACAAGTGTGCACTATGGTTTCGAGTTCCCAGTCCCAAAGCCAAATTTTTTGTCCGTCGGAAAGCAGCAACAAGTTTCCCTTTTCATTAAAATCAATTAAACTAATCTCTTTGGTAGGGAAATCTCCAAATTTGAGCAGTTTAGGTCCTTCGGTCGACCAAAGTTCTACTCTGCCATCATAGGACCAGGGCTTAGCATAGTATTTGGAATGGTTTTTAATTTTATTTTCCTCCTGCAAGATACTTTCGTTAGATGCTGAAGGAGTATCATCATCCAAAGTCGATAGGTATTCTCGTTCAGCTATGCTTGGGTCTACCGTAAGCTTGCCGGTAGCTAAATTGATCCAGCATTGCTGATCACCATAGCTGTAGGTCAAAATGTGGGCTTCTTTGGTTGTTGAAAAACGTGTACTAACGCTAATTGTAGAATCTTCAACTGTATACAATTCTTTACCACTTGCCACATCCCAAATTTTAAGGATTGCATACTCATCCTGGCTGATAAAATACTTATCCTGATTGACAAATTGGAGCCTTTCGATTGGCCGCTGATGGCCAATATTCAGTACTATTTCTCTCGTGCTGGAATGAGCGTTTTGTGCAGGCAAAATGAAGGGGGAATAAAAAATGCTGAGGTAGAGCAGCAACCCGAATAAATTGAGCGTTTTGAGATGCATAAAGAGGTATTAGAATGTACGCTTCAAAAATACAACAAGGTATTTAACTAAGAAAGCCCCTCTGCACAACTCAGATCGGTCTCCCCATCAATCACCCGCCCTAATAAGGCCCCAGCCGTCCCATTTCCCCTCTAGAATAACGCCCCTTCGCCTCAACCATCTGCTCAGGCGTTGTCATCACAAAGGGGCCGCCATACACAATCGCTTCATTCAGGGGTGTACCAGTTCCGAACAAAAACTCAAAACCTTCCGGGCCTGCCTGCAGGGTCGCTTCATCACCTTCGGGGGAGTAATTGACCATCATTTGCGCTTTGAGGGTATCTTCGGAAGCCGCCTGTGCCGTCCCCTTCAGTCCGTATACAAAAGCCATGGCGGCTGCGGGCAGGGTGATCGATGTTTTGGGTGCTAAAAAAACGTGGAGGAGGTCCACCCTGGTGAGCACCTCGTTTTTTGCAGGTATACCTTCATATTGCCCCAGGATCACCCTTATCTGGGCCCCTGGCTGCTCCACTACGGGGATTTCCACGGCGTCAGCATGTTTGGCCAAAGGCTCAACAAAACGATCGGCCTTGGCATGATTGATCCAAATCTGAAAACCATGACATTCCACCCCGGGCACCTGAGGAAACTCATCATGGTGCATCCCACTTCCGGCCTGGGTGATGTGCACCGCACCTGGCCCAATGGTGCTAAAATCCCCCTTGCTATCGCGATTGATAAAACCGCCCTCACTATCGGGAAGCATGTACGTCAATACGGAGATACCTGCGTGGGGATGGGGACCAAAAACCGGTTTTTCCATCCGAAATTCGGTGATGACCAAAAAAGGCTCAATTGGGAATTGTCGAGCCATCATGTTCACGCCCCGGAGCCCGGGAAAATCTTGCGTAAAATTCAATTGGCTAAGTTCAATGATGTTTTTGTTCATTTTGTTAATGAGTTGAATGTTAAATACGCAACAAAATGTGCAAAAAAAACCTTAGGGTCGATAAAAAAATAAATGTCCATTTTGCCTCACTACTTACTGCTACCTCAGGTTTTCAATGCTGTGCTTTAGTACCTTCAGTACGATTGTTTTTTCTTCATCCGAAATCCCCCTCAGGGCATCCTCAATGGATTGTTTGGCACAAGTAGCGGTATCTTTTTCCAGAGCCTTTCCTTTTTCCGTCAAAAATATGTTGAATACCCGGCGGTCTTTGGGATCGTCCCGGCGTTCAACAATCCCATCTCTTTCCAGAATGTCCACAATTCTGGTCACGTTGGCCCGGTTGCGATTTGTACATATAGCCAATTCATTTTGGGATCGCCCATCTTTTTGCCAAAGGTGACTCAACACACTGAACTGTTCCGGGCTGATCGGCAGGTTTTTGGCTTTCATAAGTTTGGCCAAATGCCTCACCAAAGCAGTATGTGCAATTCCTAAAATTCGACCATATGAATGCTGAAATTGAAAATCCGACATACAAAACTGTTAAATAAAAAACCGTTAAATACGCAACAAATTTAAATGCTTTTTTTTAGAAACGCAAGTCAAAAAGAGTCGCCCCCAAAAAAACCATAAAATCCAGATTTAAAATCCCTAAAAGTCAATTAATCGTGGTAAGATAAGGAGAGAAGTTGTTCTTTTGTGTTCCATTCAACCTCCAAGCCATGCACCACATCCGCCAAGCCACGCCCTCCGACGCACCAGCAATTTCCGCTCTCCTCACCCAACTCGGCTACCCTGGCACCTCGGACTTTCTCCCTCAAAAACTGATCAAAATGCTCGAGCATCCTGATGAAATCTTGCTTGTTGCTGAAATGGAGGATCAAGTGATTGCCTTTATTTCTTTCCACATCATCCCCCAGATTGCCCTCCCTGGTGATTTTGCCCGCATCAGTTATTTTGCCGTTGATGCCCATGCCCGCAGCCTGGGTGTTGGGAAAGCGATGGAGGAGTATTGTGCGGCCCTGGCCCAGACCCGACAATGTGACCGCATTGAAGTACATTGCCATTCTCGCCGTACCGATGCACATCGTTTTTATTTTCGGCAGGGTTATGAAGAATCCCCAAAATATTTGATCAAAAAGCTGAGGGATTGAGGGCGCAGTACTGTAGTTTTATAGCAAAATCGAATGACGAATTTTTCGAGTGACGAATGACGAATTTGGGCTACCCGGTATTCGTCATTCGTCACTCGAAAAATTCGTCACTCAAAAACACTCAGGCCATGCCTAACCGTCGTCGATTCATCCAACAACTCAGTGTAGCAGCTGCTGCCGCTACAGTTCCTTCCTGGTTTTACATTCAGCGCAGTCCAGATTTGCGGCCACTGTTACCTGGCGGAGTCAGTGCCGGGGATGTGATCCAGGATCGGGCCTTGATTTGGTCGCGCAGCGATCGGCCTGCCCGCATGTGGATCGATTGGTCGACGACCGAAAGTTTTAAAAAATTCAATACCATTCAGGGGCCTGCAGCATTGCCAGAGTCTGATTTTACCAGCAAAATTGACTTGACCGGTTTGCCCACTGGTCAAGAGATTTTTTACCGAGTGCGTTACCAAAGTTTGGAAGACCTCAAACTCTGGAGCGAACCCAGTATTGGCCGATTACGCACGGCTCCCGGGAGCTTCCGCAATGTCCGTTTCCAATGGGGTGGCGATACCTGCGGGCAAGGTTGGGGCATCAACCCCGAACTGGGAGGCATGAAAATTTACAGCCAAATGGCCCAGCGTAACCCCGATTTTTTCATCCACAGTGGCGATACCATTTATGCCGATGGCCCCATCCAGGCCGAAGTCAAACTCCCTGATGGAAAAATTTGGAAGAATATTGTAACTGAGGAAAAATCAAAAGTGGCGGAAACCATGCAGGAGTTTCGAGGCAACTACCGCTACAATTTGCTGGATGAAAACCTGCGCAATTTCAACGCCAAAGTGCCCATCCTTTACCAATGGGACGACCACGAAGTACTCAACAACTGGTATCCCGAGGAAATCCACGACGACAAACGGTACAGCGAAAAAAACGTGGCCTTGCTGGCCGCCCGCGCCAAACGGGCCTTTTTGGAATACAATCCCATTCGTAGCAATGGCGAGGACCCCGAACGCATTTACCGCCGGGTGTCTTATGGCCCACTCTTGGATGTATTCATGATTGACATGCGCTCTTACCGTGCCGCCAATGGCCCCAACAAACAAACCCAGGCTGGGCCAGATACCGCCTTTCTGGGTCGTCAACAAATCCAGTGGCTCAAGGAAGGGCTGCTTGCCTCAAAAGCGACCTGGAAAGTGATCGCCTCCGATATGCCCCTGGGCTTGATTGTGTATGACGATTATGCGACCAAGGGTACTTTTGAAAATGGGGCCAATGGCAATGGGCCTGCCCTGGGAAGGGAGCTGGAAACGGCGGATTTGTTGCGTTTCATGCTCCACAACGAGATCAAAAATGTGGTTTGGCTGACCGCCGATGTGCATTATTGTGCGGCGCATTATTACGATCCGGCCAAGGCGCAGTTCAAGGAGTTTCGGCCTTTTTACGAGTTTGTGGCGGGGCCGCTGAATGCGGGCACTTTTGGCCCGGGCGAGTTGGACAATACTTTTGGTCCGCAGGTACTTTTCCAAAAAGCGCCTCCAACTGGGCAGGGCAACCTTTCTCCACTGGCAGGCCTGCAGTTTTTTGGAGAAGTGAACATCGATGCAGAGACGGCGGAGATGAAAGTGGCCTTGTGGGACAATCTGGGCCAGCGTTTGTTTGAGCAGAAGATTGTGGCTCAGTGAGCCAAAGTTTAACAGCAATTAGGTTGTCCAGTTGCAACCTTTTTATCACCACAAAGAAAAAAGAGGCCACAAAGGACACAAAGAAAAGCGTTGTCAACGTCCAACTTTGTGTCCTTTGTGTCCTCTTTTTTAACCTTTGTGGTTATAAAATGTCCCTTTGGTGGTATTCTTTAGTTCGTCTTCCAACGTTCCGCCCGCCACTCTTCCTGCTGCGCCTTATTCATAAAAGTCCAGGCCAAAATCCGGCTGGATTTATTGCCTTGCCCCATCTGAATGACTTTGATGTCGCTGACGCCAATTTTTTGCAAAGTTTTATAAGCGCTCTTGAGGTGAGACTGTTTCAACACCAAACTTGAGAACCAATAAACCGAAGTGCGGAATTGCTGGCTTTGTTTAACCATCAGCTGCAAAAAGGCTTCCTCGCCCCCTTCATAACTCAGTTCATTGCTGAGAATGCCCGTGAGTGGGCTGAGTTGGGCGTTCTTTTTGCTCTTGGGTGCAGCTTCTTTCGCCGGAGCAGTTTCCACGGCAGCACCCATGTGGTAAGGAGGGTTACAAATGCACAAGTCGAATTTTTCATCCGCTTGAACAATCCCCTGGAAAAGGTCTTTCACATTGTTTTGCACCCGCAATTCGACAAATTCTTGCAAAAAGGCATTGCCTTCCAAGATCTGCTTGGCTGACTCAATGGCGACTGGATCAACCTCCGAGCCCACAAAAGACCAACCGTAAGCCTCGGCACCAATGATGGGAAACACCAAACTGGCACCTACTCCAATATCCAGGCAACGGATGTTTTTGCCCAGTGGAATAGAGTCGTGGTTGGTGCCCAACAAAGTGGCAATGTGGTGAATGTAATCTGCCCGCAAAGGCACCGCAGGGCACTGGTAACCAGCAGGAATGTCCCAGGTTTCAATGCCATAATACTGCTTGAGCAGGGCTTTATTGAGCAATTTGACCGCCTCCAGATTGTTAAAATCAATGGATTGGTCATTGTGCATGTTCATTTTGATGAAAGGCTCCAACTCTGGGCAGGCCTCGGTCAACAGTTTCAGGTCGTAACGATCCTTGTGAGGGTTACGGGGGTGAAACTTAGGGATGTCCTTGGTGTTGTCCTTTTCTTTGGGCTTGTCTTTGGCACGGCCCTGATGGGGTATGCTGGATTGAACCTTGGCGTTGGGTTTGGCCTTGGGTTTGCCACGATCTTCCCACTTGCGTTCGGGGCGGTCGTTGTATTTGCGTTCGGGGCGATCATTGGATCTCCATTCGGAACGGTCTTCTGATTTCCCTTTGGAGAAGTCGCCAGATTTGCGCTCGGGGCGGTCCCCAGATTTTCCCTTTGAATAATCGCCCGATTTGCGCTCGGGTCCATCACCCGTTCTCTTTTTGGGATACTCGCCTGATTTTCCTTTAGGATATTCACTGGATCTCCGTTCAGGATTATCTCCTGTTCTCTTTTTAGGATATTCGCCTGATTTTCTTTCTGGTCCGTCGCCAGATTTCTTTTTGGGGTATTCTCCTGATTTGCGTTCAGAACGTTCTCCATCTGGGCCTTTGGAAAATTTCTTGCCCTTATTGTCTGAGCCTCCAGCAGATTTTCCGCCTGAAAATTCACCAGGCTTGCGCTTGGGAGGGCCGCTGCTTTTCTTTTTGGGCTTCCCCTCTGACTTCCCCTTCGATTTCCCTTTGAAATCGTCTTCGTTTATCTTTGACATAAAACCTTTTTCGATTTGTAGGGGCACAAGGTAATACTAAAAGCCGACACTATTGGTTTTTTATTCAGAATCAATATTTTCTGCAAAACAAAGAGCTTGGTTGAGCCTTTATTGAAAACCCAAAAACTTGGTGAATTTCCCCAAACGCAGGGAATCACTGGAAGGGCCACTCAATTGTAAACCTGTACGCAACAAGCCCGAGCGAGAGGAGAAGACCCCTACCCCATCCGTAACATTCGTGTATTTGGCACTGGCCTGTGAGCTGGTAATGCCTAGATTTGCCCGGCTAATGCGTACAAAATCAGCCATTTCTTTGCCTCCAGCAGTAATCAGCACGTCAAAACCGTCAAAAATACGGCGGCGACTTACACTGCCATCGATATTGCTGGCCAGGAATTTGTAAAATTGTTCTCCAGTGATGGTGTAAGCTACCCGCAGGTCCTCGTCGGTGCGCTCCAGGTCCTTCACCACTGGCCATTCCAAAGTTTTGTCAACAAAAGTATTGGCAGAAGTCGACTCGCGATAGTGAATCCGTAAGCGCAAATCGAACAAGCGAGCTGTAGTTGGCGCATTCCAGGCAAAAGTGATGCTGCGGTTGTAATCCACCATAGTGACTGGGCTAGCTGGTCGATCCAGGGATTGTAAATCACTCAAAACCGTGGTTTGGGCGCTAGCTGGCGCAAGTCCTTCGCCCGGGGTGACGGTCACTTTTAAGGTCTCTCCACCTTTTAAGTTAAGTTGGTTGGCTTTGATTTTATACAAGTAGTTGGGTGCTTTGGCAAATGGGCCTTCCTCGCGGACGTAGCCCTCCAAATTTCCATCCACGCGGGTGAGCACAAATTTTTGAGTGGTACCCACTTTTTCCAACTCCACTTTGGCATTGGGAAAATAAAGGTTATTGGGATCAAGGGCCAATTGAGTAGCATCGGCACCTCCTGTCAAAAACGAGCGTTCCACCCGGATGTAATGAGCGGTATCCTGTTTATTAATGAATGAATATACTACTGGTAAGGACTCAAAATCTCCTTCCAGGTCAAAATCGGTGGTACAAGCCACACAACAAAGCAACAACAATGCCCATACAATGCGCATAAAGTCTAGCATTTTTTCGTTCAATTGGAGTTTGTTTTGATGCCTCAAAAGTAACAAAACTATTCATGCCTTGTCTAGGAAAAGCAATGATGGCTTTTTGTCAGACAAACTTGATTATTTTTTATCTTTGCGCCTCAAATTTTCAACGATTTATCATGTCCGTCAACAAAGAGGTTAAACGCATCACGACCCACGTGTTGCAGGCGATGAAAGCTAAGGGAGAAAAAATTGCCATGCTGACCGCATACGATTTTTCCCTGGCAGGAATCATCGATGCCGGAGGGATCGACATTATCCTGGTTGGCGACTCTGCCTCCAATGTC
Organism: Haliscomenobacter sp.; assembly: GCF_965225875.1. Classification (GTDB taxonomy): domain Bacteria; phylum Bacteroidota; class Bacteroidia; order Chitinophagales; family Saprospiraceae; genus Haliscomenobacter. Next base: position 1,239,382 of record NZ_CBDDBS010000003.1, read on the forward strand.
ATTCATGGGCATGAAACCACCTTGCCGATTACCTTAGATCAAATGATCGATCACGCTTCAGCGGTGGTACGCGCAGTCAGTCGCGCTTTGGTTGTGGTGGATTTGCCATTTGGCACCTATCAGGGCAATTCCAAATTGGCACTGGAATCTTCCATCCGCATCATGAAAGAATCTGGTGCCCACGCCGTAAAAATGGAAGGTGGCGCTGAAGTGGCGGAATCCATAAAGAGAATTCTAAGTGCAGGTATCCCGGTAATGGGCCACCTCGGGCTGATTCCTCAGTCCATTTACAAGTTTGGCACTTACGCCGTACGCGCCAAGGAGGAAGCGGAAGCCACCCGTTTGGAAGCGGATGCCAAATTGTTGGAAGAACTGGGCTGTTTTGGCATTGTGCTCGAAAAAATCCCGGCTCATTTGGCCAAAAAGGTCAGTGAAAGCCTCTACATTCCCACGATTGGTATTGGTGCTGGCCAACATTGTGATGGGCAGGTACTGGTCACCCACGATATGTTAGGCATCAACAAAGAATTTTCCCCACGTTTTTTACGCCGCTACGCCGATTTGTTCGACGTGATCAAAGGAGCAGTGGAGCATTACGTCAAGGACGTGAAAGCCCGCGAATTTCCTAATGATCAAGAACAATATTAGGAGTAGTTGGGGAGTTGAGGCGTTGAGAAGTTGAGGCTACCGCGAGCGACTCAGACAAGGACTATGTCAACGCCGCTCGCGGCAGCCTCAACTTCTCAACTTCTCAACTCCTCAACTGAATTCACCCACTTTTTGAAACCCAAAAGTTCATTTACATTCTATGAAAATCCAGGTCCGCACACTGTTGATTGTGCTGTTGTTGTTGCTGGTTGGCGCATATGCTGGCTACCGCATCATTTTGGGAGGTTCGGAAGTACCTTCCAGCATCGGAAAAGACTTTCACGTTCAAATTCCCCACAATGCTACTTTTGATGAAGTGGTCGCCTTGCTCAAAAAAGAAGGTGTGGTCAGAAAAGAAGGTGTATTTAGGCAAGTAGCCGAACGTATGGCTTACAAGCAAGATCCCATGCGCAGTGGGCGCTACAAAATTGAACCCGGTTGGACGGTCATCCACCTGATCCGGCATTTGCGCAGTGGGGAGCAAGCTCCAGTGAAAGTAATCCTTACCACCGAACGAACCCTGGAAGAGGTAGCGGAAAAAGTATCCCGTTTTATTGAACCCGATGCCAAAACCCTGGAGGCGCTTTTTTTCAACGAAGCTTACCTAAATAAAATCGGCTACACCAAAGACAACCTCATGTCGATTTTCATCCCCAATACCTACGAGGTGTACTGGAACCTGACTCCTGAAGAATTTATGGAGCGCATGATCTTGGAACACAAACGTTTTTGGGGTCAAAATGACCGCCTCGCCAAAGCCAAGGCAATGAACATGACTCCTGAAGAAGTATACACGCTTGCCTCAATTGTGGAAAAGGAAACCCTCAAGGAAGAAGAAAAACCCACCATAGCAGGGACCTACCTCAATCGACTCAAAATCGGCATGCGTTTGCAGGCGGATCCAACGGTGGTTTTCGCCACCCGCGACTTTACTACCAAACGGGTTACCAACTACCATACCAGTTTTGAATCTCCTTTCAATACCTATATGAATGCGGGTTTGCCGCCAGGCCCCATCACCATGACTTCCATTTCCAGCATCGACGCGGTGTTGAACCACGATAAACACAACTACACCTATTTTTGTGCGATTGGGGATGGATCGGGTTTGCATGCTTTTGCGGAGGACTATGATCAGCACTTGGTCAATGTGCGGACTTATGTAAGAAACCTGGAAGCTAGAGGCCTGCGCTAGGCTCTAATTTTTTTATAATTTCTACTTATGGCATCGCTAAGGTGCCTCTTTGGTACCTTTGGTTTCTAAGGTGGTGAAAAAGAAAAAAATATTTCACCACCTTAGAAACCAAAGACACTGAAGGAATCACCTCAGGAAAGGTATTTCAAAATCTTCCCTAAATTCTAACTAAAAATAAGTCGGTTGTTTCTGCGGCATATTTGAAAAAATACTTGCATTGTAAAAAGTTTAGGTTTAACTTTGAATTACAAAGTACTTTATGAAATCGAGACAAGCCTTAATCTTCACGCTACTTGCCATCAGCCCCGCCTTGCTCTTCAAGTGGTTGCAACGCGATTGGAGCAGCGATGAATTGCGCTTTTTGCTCTATCCGGTGCAATGGCTCGTTGCTGTTTTTACTGGCCAATCCAGCGTATACCTGGCTGGCGAAGGTTACAAATTCAGTGGCTTCATCATCGAAAAATCCTGCGCGGGAGTCAATTTTTTGGTCATTTGCTGGTGTACTTTGGCTTATTTGAGCATTCAAAACCAGCATCAGCAGTCAATCAAAATCAAAGCCTTGTTGTGGAGTATTCCGCTCAGCTACAGCTTGTGTATTCTGGCCAATACTTTCCGTATTCTAAGCGCTCTGGTTTTACAACGTTTGCCTGGAGTGCATGGCCCCAATGTACACGAAGCATTAGGCGTAGTGGTTTACCTTTCCATTTTATTGTTGGCCACTGCTCTTTTTCATCACTTTTTAAATTTTTCCAAAAATGCAAAATTGGCGTAGCCCCTGGTGGATTTTGGTGAGTGGTGTATTTCCAGTTGGTGCCTTGTTGGCCCTTGCAACGCAGATTTTTTACATCATTGCACCACAGCTGGATGGAGAAAGTAAAACTGCCTGGTATATCTTGGGTATAAGTTTAAGCCTATTGGGTTTGGGGCAGTTGGGCTATTACCTTTTTTTGCATTTCAATCGAGCGAAGAGTAATTTGTATTACCATATCGCTGTTTACATCCTGTTTTTTTGCTGGTTATTGGGTTACCTACTCAATGGCGAAACCCTTATTCCCAACGATATCCCGACCTGGATGCTCAGCGACGAAGCCCGCTTCTATCCTATCGGTTTCCTGATGCCCAACATGGCCTTTTCCATGTACAGCATCATTGCGTTTTTAACCAATTTTGAAATAGATCCCAAACCGCTGCACAACCTGTTTGGGGCCTTCAGTGTAGCATTGATTTCCTACATCGGGCTCAATGTAATGATCATTAGCGGCATCCCTGAACGGTATTTTCCACATATTGCCATCCTGGGTTTGTTCTCCATGTCGACCCTCTTCTTTTTCTTTTTGGGCCGCAGTATTTACATTTTTGGCCACCGTCCCTGGTCGGCCTGGTCACAATGGGATGTGCTGATTAAGGGAATTTTGGGAATCGCCTTTCCCATCTGGGGTTTGATGTTGAACAACAGCCAAATTGGCTACCTTCCCGAGCATGTGTTTGGCAATTTTTCCAGCCCCTGGTTTTATGCATTGGCAGTGGTGAATGGGGTATTGTTCACCCTTCCCAATTACCCTCATCCCCTTTATCGACTGGTTCTTTTTCTCTTGCGCAGTCTATTTTTCCCCTACATCCTTTATTTTGCTTTGGTTTTTTTGCCGTTTTTACCCTTGGCAATCCCGGCCATTCTGGCCATTGGAACTGGTTTTTTGATGCTGACTCCGGTTATATTGCTCGTTTTACAATCAGCGACCTGGATTAAAGACTTACAGTTCCTGCAAAATCATTACCCAAAGTTCGGCATGATCATGAGCGCGGTACTGGGTGCTTGCTTGCTCCCGAGCTTTTTGTATTTCTCAGCCGTTCAGGATCGGAAAGCCTTGCATCAGGCGCTTGACTACGTCTATGCCCCTGATTTTGACAATCCCAGCACTTTTAAAATCGCCGATGCCAGATTGGCTAGAGTTTTTGCCGCCATTCAACAAAACAAACGCCGCCGTTCTATGGACATTGGCGGCAACAGTACCCCTTACCTCTCCCATTTTTACAACAGCATGGTACTGGATAACCTGACCCTTTCCGACCGCAAGTTGAACAAACTCGAAGCGATCTTTTTGGGCAAAGACCTACAATTTTTCCCCGAAACCATTCAGCGCAATTCCATTCCCCAAATCAAAACGGCACAGGTCGAGTCCAAGTGGAATGAAATTGACCAATCCTGGACCAGCACCCTACACCTTGAACTGGAAAACCCGAGTAGGAATCTGGAAGAATACCGCACCCTCTTCTCTTTGCCCGACGGCGCACTCATCCAGGATTATTACCTCTATATTGGGAAAGAAAAAGTGAAAGGTGAACTGGCCGAGAAAAAAACGGCTACCTGGATTTATGAGCAAATCCGCAACAATACCAGAAGAGACCCGGGGTTGTTGAGTTATCTGGATGCCAAAACTTTGTCTTTGAGGGTCTATCCTTTCCAGGCCAAGGAAGTCCGTAAAACCGGGTTTACCGTCATCCACAAAGAGGCCTTTCAATTGACTTTGGATCAAAACCACGAATTGACTTTTGGTGAACTCCCCAGAAATCAAAACCTAACAGCCCCCATCATCATCGGCAATGGACAAGTGGCTTATATTCCCATGGCCCTGTGTAAAACCTTACCCAAGGTCAAATTAATGCCTCATTATCATTTCATTGTGGATTGCTCCGCCAAAAGCAAGAAGCACATCAATGCGCAGATTGCCGACCTGGAAAATTTGATTCGGGAGCGAAAACTGCCAAAAGAAACCCTTCATTTCCACTTGGCCAACCGCGATGTGAATACCCTCACTCAAAATGAAAACTGGCAAGCGGCCATCCGCAATGAGGCCAAAGTAGGCGGCTTTTTTGCCGAAAGGGCTTTTGAAAAGATACTGTATTCCTATACCGATCAGCCTTTGAAGCATTATCCTGTAATGGTGCTGGTAACGGAAAACTTACCCATTCTGCCTGAATTCACACCCCGTATGGCTCATTTCGTATACAATGGCTTGCAGTACTATCATTTGGGGCATAAGGCTTTAGAGGAAACTGATTTTTGGGGAAACTCGGCGCCAAGCGGTGCAGAACCACAAGCCATTGACGCAGTAGCTTACCCCAATGCACAGCAGCCTTTGGCTTATTTGTCCACGCAACAATTGGTCCACCTTCCCAAAAACCAAGCTGCTTCGAGCCTCAAAAAAGGAAGCTGGGAATCCGCTGCACTACTCCAGGCAGAATGGCGACACTTGGAAGCCCATCCTGAATTAGGTGAAACAACCTGGCAAAATTTGATCAAAAAAAGTTTTAACACAGGCCTGCTTACCCCCGAAACTGCTTATTTGGTTTTGGAAAATGAATCCCAGCGGCGCTTGTTGAGGATGAAACAGAAACAAGTGTTGCAGGGGAAAAAAGCCTTTGATGTAGGTGAAGAGCCAGTGCGGATGTCAGAGCCAGGGTTTTGGGTGTTATTGGGCTTGATGTTATTGATTGTTTATTGGAGGAAAATGCGGGTTTAATTCATTGCTCTTATTTTTCATTTAAAATCTGGCTTTACAATTGAAATTGCCCTAAAAACCCATAACAAAACCAGCAAAAAAACACCTGTGGATTGATTTTGCACAGGAATAACCCATATTTGCCTACCCAATATCCTATCACTAAGCCTACTTTTGTCGAAATTTAATTCCCTAAATTTCAACTCTGGCAACAAGATGGCTCGAAATCCGCATTACTTTTCTCAATTGGCGCATATAGAAGTACTGAGCACCGATTTGGAGGCTTCTGTACGTTTTTTCACAGAAATAGCCGGCATGGACGAAACCGGCCGCGAAGACAACTCCGTTTACCTCCGCGCCTGGGGCGATTATTTTCACCACTCCCTCAAACTGACTCAAAGTGATCGTCCGGGGATGGGCCATCTGGGCTGGCGGGCCGACAGCCCCGAAGCACTGGAAGACGTGGTTCAGTACCTCGAAAGCATTGGAGCAGGCATTGGCTGGCATGAAGGTGACCTGGGCCATGGCAAAGCCTACCGCTTCAAATCCCCTGATGGTCATCTCCACGAAGTATTTTGGGATGTAGTATGGCTGCGGGAAGAAGGCAAAAGAGGAAGTGTATTTGCAGATCGTTACGCCAGCAATCGCCGCATTGGTGTCAATCCCCGGCGTTTTGACCACATCACTTACAACACCAGCAATTATTCGGCCGAAAAGGCATTCTGGAAAGGTTTGGGCTTGCGCAACCCTGATGAAGTGCGCATTACGGATGAAATTCCGCCAGTAGGTGGACTTTGGACCACCGGAAACCTTTCCCACGATATTGCCATCTTTACCGATCCGAGTCTGAAACCTGGAGAGGCCGCCTTAAATCACGTTGCCTATAATTTTGACAGTCGCGAAGAGGTTCTGCTAGCTTGCGACTGGATCATTGAAAATGGCTATAAACTCGCCATGGGTGCGCCTACTCGTCACAAAGCTGACGAAGGTTTTTTCATCTACGTCGATGAGCCCGGCGGCAATCGTTTCGAATTCTACGCAGGCGCCCGCCTGATTTTCGCCCCTGACCACGGGCCAGATATCCACTACCTGAAAGACAATCCAAACGACGCATGGGGCAATACCAACCCCTGGGCCGGCGGCGATGGTTCTTTCAAAAAGGAGCACGCATCACACAAACATTAATTTAGGGTTGAGAAGTTGAGGAGTTGAGGCTGCCGCGAGCGACTTAGACAAGGACTATGTCAACGCCGCTCGCGGTAGCCTCAACGCCTCAACTCCTCAACTCCTCAACTCCTCAACCATGTGGCACTATTTTCCCAACCAATACATGCCCTCCTATCAGCTGAACCGGGCCCTGAGTCAAGCCCATTACGGCGGCGGGGAATTTGCGGAATGCCTGGAGGCAGCGGCTGAAATCACCCCTGGTGACAACGAGAGTTTTCACCAGGCCTGGTCCAAAATTGGCAATAAAATATACGCGGAAGGCGAAACTGCTGCCCAAAATGGCAATCGCGCCACCGCCCGGCGGGCCTACCTTCGCGCCTTCAATTACCTGCGCACTTCCGAATTTTTTCTCAAGCCAGCAGATGCCCGCAAATTGCCGACTTACAACAAATGTATCGATGCCTTTCGCAAGGCCATTCCCTTGATGGACAATCAGCCCTTGCAGCTTAAAGTGCCTTTTGAGGGGTCTTATATGCCGGGCTATTTGTTTAAACCTGCAGGAGTAACCAATCCACCCATGATGATCATGTTTGGGGGTTTGGACAGCCTGGCTGAAGAGCTATATTTCGGGCCAGCCAACTGGCTCAATGAACGGGGAGTTGCTCTAATGGTGCTCGATGGCCCCGGTCAAGGCGAAAGCCTGCGCATCAACCACGTTCACTCGCGTTACGACTACAATGTGCCTGCCACTGCTGCTTATGAATGGGCCATAGCCAATTTGCAAACTGAAATTGATACCCAGAGCATTGGGGTAATGGCAGTGAGCATGGGAGGTTATATGGCGGCTCGTTCAGCAGCTTTTGAGCCACGTTTCAAAATCTGCGCCATCTGGGGAGCAGTTTGGTCCTATTACGACATTTGGAAGAACCGTCCGGACAACCACCCGCTGGCCGAAATTGTGATGCACATCGTTGGTGCCGATAACATGGCCGACGCCCGCGAACGCCTCAAAAATTTCACATTAGAAGGCGTGGCAGAAAAAATCTCCATGCCCACCTACATTTTGCACGGGGAAGATGATCGGCAGAATTTTGTCGAAAACGCCTACAAAACCTACGAGGCGTTGACCTGTGAAAAATACCTGGAAATAGTCCCGAAGGAAAGCAGTGGTTCCGCCCATTGCCAAGTCGACAATTTCACCAAAGTGTTCAACCTTTACGATTGGATTGCCAAAAAACTGCACGAATGATCCATCAACTCAAAAAAGGCATTACTTACGCAGAAAGCCAGGATGCCGATGCAAAGGTACGAGCTACTGTGGAAAGCATGTTAAAGGCGGTGGCTGAAGGGGGCGATGCAGCTGTGCGGGAGTACTCGGCCAATCTTGACAAATGGTCGCCCGTAAGTTTTCGCCTGTCACCCGCTGAAATTACCAACATCATCGAAGGCTTACCCAAACAAGTGATTGATGACATCATTTTTGCACAAGCTCAAATCCGCAATTTTGCCCAACATCAACTGGCTGCACTCAAAGACATTGAGGTAGAAACCTTGCCCGGGGTGTTCCTGGGCCACAAAAACATCCCTGTAAACAGTGTGGGTTGTTACATCCCCGGTGGGCGTTACCCGATGGTTGCCTCAGCGCACATGAGTGTGTTGACAGCCAAGGTGGCAGGTGTCAAACGAGTGATTGCCTGCACACCTCCGATCAATGGAGCCATTCCAGCAGCTACTGTAGCCGCTATGCACATGGCTGGTGCGGATGAAATCTACTTGCTCGGCGGTGTGCAAGCAGTGGCCATGATGGCCCTCGGAACGGAAACCGTGCGAAGTGTAGACATGTTGGTCGGCCCCGGCAATGCGTATGTAGCGGAAGCCAAACGGCAGCTTTACGGAAAAGTGGGAATCGACCTTTTTGCCGGCCCAACCGAAACCCTCATTATCGCCGACGATACCTGCGATGTGGAAACCTGTGCAACCGACTTGCTAGGACAAGCGGAACATGGACCAACCTCCCCTGCCATTTTGCTCACGACCAGCAAAAGTATTGCCGAAGGCATCGAAGCTGAAATCGAGCGCCAATTGACGGTATTACCTACCGCGGATGTGGCTGGGGTGGCCTGGCGCGATTATGGCCAAGTTATTCTGGTGGATACGGTAGATGAATTGGTACAAGAGGCCGACCGGATCGCTAGCGAACACGTTCAGGTAATGACCGAAAACCCAAGGTATTTCCTGGAAAAAATGACAAATTACGGTGGTTTGTTCCTGGGGGAAAAGACCAACGTGGCATATGGGGACAAGGTCATCGGCACCAACCATACCCTGCCAACCCGGGAAGCGGCGAAGTACACTGGTGGACTTTGGGTAGGCAAATTTTTAAAAACCTGCACCTACCAGGAGATCCGCACTCCGGAGGCCAGTGCAATGATTGGGGAATATTGCTCAAGGCTGTGTGCGATTGAGAATTTTGCCGGGCATCAGGCTCAGGCGGATTTGCGGGTGCGCAAGTACAAGTAAACTTCTAAGGTGTGACTTAGGTGCCTTAGGTTTCTTTGGTGGTGAAGAACATTTTTTCACCACCTAAGAAACCTAAGGCACTTAAGAATCACCTCAGGAATAAGTGTTTTGTTCAAATGGATTTAACCGGAAAAATTGCGTTGGTTACGGGTGGTGCAGGCGGCATCGGCTCCGCTATTTGCCACAAATTGGCGGCAAATGGGGCCCAAGTCATTGTCACCTACAACAGCAATGCGGCCAAAGCCGAAGCCTTGCTGCAAAGCCTACCGGGCCAGGGCCATTCCTGTTTCCATGCCCCAAATACGGATGCTTCCAAATTGGCCGAGATGGCCCATTTGATCCAGGAAAAATGCGGCAAATTGGACATATTGGTCAACAACGCAGGCATCACAACTCCCGTTCCTCATGCCGATTTGGATGGGCTGAGCGACGAATGGATTGACCGCATTTTTCACACCAATTTGCGTGGTTCTTTTGCCATGATCCGGGTTTGTAAAAACCTTTTGTTGGAGGCAGCAAAAGAAAGCAATTCGCCCAGTTTGGTGGTGAATATCTCCTCCGTTGCCGCCGTCACGGGCATCGGCAGCAATGTAGCTTATTGTGCTTCCAAAGCGGCCATCGACAGCATGACTCGCTCTTTGGGCCGGGCCTTGGCGCCACAAATTCGGGTGGTTTCGGTTTCCCCAGGCTGGGTGCTCGGCGAATACACCCAAAACATTGATCCAACGTATTTGAAAAAGCAAGAAGAACTTACTCCACTAAACCGATTAGCCAATCCTGAAGACGTCGCCAATGCCATTTATGCCTTGGCGACCACTCTTACCTTTACCACTGGTTCAATCATTCCGGTGGATGGGGGCAGGGTACTTGGGTGATCGGTTCAAGTGTTCAAAATTTAAACCTATGTCAGCAGCAAAAAAAATACTCATCGTTGGAGGCGGAATTGGTGGACTTTCCGCAGGCATCGCCTTGCGCCGGGCCGGCATCGAGGCAGAAATTGTTGAATTGCAGTCGGAGTTCAATGTATACGGCGTAGGCATCATCCAACAGGCCAACGCCTTGCGCGCACTTGACGCTCTGGGAGTAGCCGATGAAGCCATGCGCCGGGGCTCACCGTATGGCAAAGTCAAAATGTGTGCGCCGCATGGTTTCCAATTTGGGGAAACAGGCACGCCACCCATTGGTCGATTCCCCAGCCACAATGGTATTTCCCGGAAAATTTTGCACGATGTACTCTATGAAGCTGCGCAGGAAAATGGCGTGGTATTCCGCATGGGCATCACCGTTGAACACATCGACAATCAGCCTGATCGGGTTGTGGTTCAATTCACTGATGGCAGTTCCTGCACTTACGATCTGCTGATCGGTGCCGACGGGGTCAATTCCAAAGTGCGGAATTTGATTTTCGGGCAATTTACCCCCAAGTACATCAACGCCTCGGTATGGCGTTATGCCTTCCCACGTCCAGCAGGCCTGGAAACTGGTTACATGTATTTTGGCAAAAAAACCAAACTGGGTTTGATCCCAATGACGGCGGATACCATTTACATGTTTGTGGTTTCTTCGGAAGGTGAAGACAACCCCTTCATTCCTGAAGAAGAATTGGTGCCTCGTTTAAAAGCCTATTTGGAAGAATACAGTGCTCCCTTTGTACAAGAGGTTTTGCCTCAAATTACCGATCCCAAAGGGGTCATTTACCGTCCATTGGAAACCCTGATGACTCCGGCACCCTGGTACAAAGATCGGGTTGTTTTGATTGGAGATTCTGCCCATGCCACCATTCCTCAATTGGGTTCTGGAGCGGCGTTGGCTATTGAAGATGCAGTGGTATTGGCGGAATTGTTGCAAAAAGAAAGCGCCATGTCCAGCGTTTTGGAGCAATACATGGAGCGACGCTACGAGCGTTGCAAATTGGTGGTGGATGTATCCAATACCCTCTCCGAATGGGAACAAATGGAATGGAAGGGTATCCCGCTGCCGGAGGGAGCCAACATAGGGGCACTGATGGGTAAAACCTTGATGACTTTGACGCAACCGATTTGATTGACCTGAGAAATAATCACATACGGCTACACCCGCCCTACTTAAGTGCCTCTTAGGTGTCTTTGGTTTCTTAGGTGGTGAAAAAAAGAAGAAACCTGCGAAGCAGGGAAATTTCACCACCTAAGAAACCAAAGACACCTAAGAGGCACTTAAGGGAAAGCTGGATTTAGCACATTCCCTACAATCACATGAAACTGGTAACTTTCAAAAATAAAAGCGGGGAAGCCCGCAGCGGCTGGCTCAGTGGTGACGGAGTCGTTGACATGCAATTGGCCGACGCTCAATTGCCCACCGACATGCTCAGCTTTATTGACGAGCACGAGCGTTTTTTCGCCTTGATTGAGGAAAAAGGTTTGAAGAACCTGGCGGCCCATTACTCCTTGTCTGAAGTTCAACTCCTCGCGCCCCTACCCAATCCCCGCAGTTTTCGGGATTACATCGGTTTTGAGCAGCACATGCTGAATGCCTCCAAAACCTTTGGCCACACAGTAGGTGAAGCCTGGTACGAAATGCCCATTTTTTACTTCACCAATCACCACGCCATTTACGGCCCCAATGACGACATCAAACGCCCGGCCAAAGAAACCCGCATGGACATAGAGTTGGAAATGGCGGTGATCATGGGCAAAAAAGGCAAAAACATTAGCGCTGCCGAAGCCAATGACTACATCTTTGGGTACACTGTTTTTAACGACTGGACCGCTCGGGCCATCCAACGCCGGGAAATGGAAGTGCCGCTTGGCCCGCACAAGGGTAAGGATTTTGCCAACGCCATTGGTCCATGTATTGTAACCAAAGACGAAATGGAGCAATACCGAATAGAAAACGACCGCTTCGATTTGGCCATGACTGCCCGCATCAACGGAGCAAGCATCTGCGAAGGCAATTACCAAACCGTGTATTGGACCTTCCCACAAATGATCGAACGTGCATCTGAAAATGATGTAACTTTAATGCCGGGCGAAATCCTGGGCTCTGGCACCGTAGGTTGGGGTAGTTTGATTGAGAACAACTTTTCCGTGCATCGCCCCCTCGAACCCGGGGACGTGGTAGAATTGGAAATCCAGGGAATTGGAATTTTGCGCAACCAAGTAGTGGGGTAAAATAAGTGCTCTAAACCATGGTCAACAAAAACAAAGAGTGGCAAGCGACTTTATTGGATCCAACAGCATTGGGTAAATTCCTGAGTCCTGAGCCGGGTTGGGAACAACAAATCCTCACCCCCTTGCACCCTTGGTTCCAAATCAACCCCATTGAGGTCTTTCGGCCTTACCTCAAGTTCCCTTTGGCCCCACACCGCAAAACGGTATACGACTTTTTATTCCTCACCGCCGGAAGCACCACTCGCAACAAGGGCATCGACAACTACACCCTTGGTCCCAACAGTTTTTTCTTTTTGCCCGCTTATCAAATTCTGACCAGCGAGGCCATGAGTGAAGATGTAAGGGGGTATTATTGCCATTTTGACCCGGAGATTTTTAATAAAAAATTCATCCAGAGCGATTTGTTCAACGAGTTCAACTTTTTGAAATACAATGGGCACCCGGTAGTGACGATCAGTGATGAAGCGGTGCCCAAAGTTGAATACCTGCTGAATCGCCTGGTTGAGGAATACCGCACCGGGCGCAAGGAATCGCTGGATTTGATTCGCTCCTACCTGCTTACCCTGTTTTATGAGTTGCGGCGCTTTAGCCAACATGCAGATGTTAGTTCCAACGACTCTGCTGCACAACTCACCCAGCGCTACAAAGAGGCCTTGCCACAGCAGGTCTACACTTTTCAAAAAGTATCTGATTTTGCCAAGTATTTAAACGTATCACCAAACTACCTCAATCGCTGTGTCCAACGCACCATGGGCAAGTCTGCCCACGATTTATTGAATGAAACCATGCTGCTGGAGTCCAAGGCACTGCTTAAACAATCTGCACTCAGTATCAGTGAAATTGCTTACAAAGTGGGCAAAAAAGACCCCAGCGATTTCAGCCGTTTTTTTAAAGCCCAAACGGGAATGACCCCCAAGGAGTACCGGGAATAAATCTATAGGTTTTCCTGACGGCAACGTATAAATTTTAAGTTTCATACAATTCAATTTTTCTGCCGGATAGCGGGGAGATGGGCGATTGCTCCTCTCTTTTTTATTCTTGGGAAAAAGGCTACTTTGTTGTGTATTCTAAGTTAAAAACAATTGCGTATGAAACACACCTCTTTTCACATTTCCCTAATTGGAAAAAGCATTCTGCAGCTGCTGCTTTTTTTGGCTTTATCCGTAAATCTGCTCGCACAAAACAAGGGCTTTACAAACCTCAAAATTGAGTCAGTGCAGGTGGTTCCAATCGAATCCAAAGCCACAGCAGATGCAGATTTGACTCAAATCTGGAAGCTGGGCGTATGCTTATATACCTTTAGTAATTTTTCATTTCCAGACCAGCTCGCTAAAGTAGATAGCGCTGGATTGACTTACGTGGAAGGCTATACTTTTGGCAAAGCTGGAGTAGAATTGAAGGATTCCATGATCATGAGTTTATCCCCATTTGGCATTGAAAAATTAAATGCATTGATCAAACGACATGGGCTCATCATGGAATCCATCTATGTCGTTGGGGGCAATACAGTAGCAAAATGGAAAAAAGACTTTGAACTGGCCAAACAACTCAAGGTTAAATACGTAACCGCCGAACCCGCTGTCCATCAGTTGGATATGGTCGATAGCCTGGCGGGTATTTATGGCATAAAAGTGGCCATCCACAACCATTGGAAGGGCAACAGCGCATATTGGCATCCTGATTCGGTATTGCTGGCTTTGAAAAACCATCCGAATTTTGCGGCTTGCCCCGATCTCGGTCACTGGCCAAAAAGTGGCATCAATCCAGTGGAGGGTTTAAAAAAACTGGAAGGTCGGATCATTGCCATTCACCTGAAAGACATTGCCGAATACAATAACCCTAAACTCACCGATGTCCCAGTGGGTACTGGAGTGATCAATTTTCCTACCGTTTTTGAGGAGCTAAAAAGGCAAAAATTCAAAGGCCACATCATGATTGAACGGGATACAAAAGAGAAACCGAGCAATCTGGCTTCGGTCATTCAAACTGTAAACTATTACCGGGAAACTTTGAAGTTGCCTACTCCAAAAAAATAGAGCTAAGCCACTCAGGATTGATTCTGCACAGGTTTGGTAGCAAAATGTCTACCCTATCGGCATGAAGCTGAGTATTTTGAGAACCAATCAGTTCCTAAAATTTCACCTACATGCAGATTTACAAACACTCGGATTATCGATCCATCCTTACTTTGTCCTTCGGCTTCATGCTACTCAACCTAGACAGGTGGATCATTGCTCCTCTTTTCCCCGTTATCCAAAAAGATTTGGGATTCAATTACCAGGATTTAGGTGCTGTGGTGGGTGTAACTGCCCTAGCCTGGGGCCTGGTTTCGCTCATTTTTGGCGGATTGTCGGATAAATTAGGCCGCCGAAAAATATTGATTCCGACCTTGGCTGCCTTGTCCATTTTTTCCGGCATCACCGGTTTGGCTTCGGGTTTGGGCACCATGCTGCTGCTCAGAGGGGTGTTGGGCATTTTTGAAGGCGCATACGTTCCAACAGCATTTGCAGCCGTCAAAGATGCTTCGGTTCCCCATCGGGTAGGTTTCAACATGGGTTTGTTGGGCGCAGGCAGTGGGTTGGCTACGGCGATTGCCCCCATTTTGGCAACCCAACTCTTGTCTGCCGTTCCTTCCTGGCACTGGGTTTTCGTGTGGGTATCCATTCCTGGATTGATCGTGACTTTTTTGTTGTATCGTTTCATCAAGGATCAGCCCCAGGTTGAAAACCTCCCAACCAAAAACATCAACATCAAAGCCGTTTTTAAATACCGCAACATCAAAGTTGGAACCATGGTCATGTGTGGGGTGATGGCGGCCATTTTTGTGCTGACCGCGATGATGCCCAATTATTTGACCGATTACCTGCATTTAAGCCTGCAACAAATGGGCTTTGTGGCTTCAGCCATTGGGATCGGTGGCTTCTTGGGTATTCCCTTGGTCAATGGCTTGTCGGATCGTTTGGGGCGAAAGCCCGTGATTATTGGGGCCCTGGTGGCTGCGGCTCTGGCGATTGTCATTTTATCCAATATCGGTGCCAATCCCCTCGCGCTGTTTGTTATCCTGTTTTTCGCCAGCGCTTTTATTCTGGGCAGCCTGGTCATGTTGGACGGCCCCATTGCTACCGAGACGGTTCCACCTTCGATGATCAGTGCGGCATCGGGGTTGATCATTGGGATTGGAGAAATTTTTGGGGGTGGCGTGGCTCCGGTGATTTCGGGGATAGTGGCAGAAAAATTCGGGATTGAGCAGGTGCTGATGGTCGCGCTGGTTGGGATACTGTTTGCGATTGGCTGTGCTTTCTTTTTGGTGGAAACGGCACCGGAGAAGCAAGGTGATTAAGCGTAATCCAAGGTGAATCCTTTGGTTAATTAGGTTTCTTAGGTGGTGAATGCTTCTTTTTCACCACCTAAGCAATGGTCGTAAAAAATCAGTGAGTCTTTTTAACTTTACAGAGACCATTCATACCTAAGCTACATCATGAATCAGACCTATCACCAAGTACTCCTGTTTTGCCTCTTCAGCCTGTGGTCCACTGGTAATATCCGGGGCCAGTCCAATCCATGGCCCGTGCTCAAACATTATGACGAACAACATTTGTTGAACGTCGCCCTTCCCTTGGGGGGCATTGGCACAGGCACCGTTTCCCTAGGTGGCCGTGGAGAATTGCGCGATTGGGAGATCATGAACAAACCTGGCAAAGGTTTTAGCACCCTTACCGATGGCAATCAGGCTCCGTTTTTTGCGGTGTACGTTCGCCCAGAAGGCAAAGCCCCGATGACCAAAGCTCTGCTTGGGCCACTACACCCCAGTGAATACCAGCATTACGAAGGCCGGCCAGTCAATCACCACGGCATGCCCCGCTTCAAATCTGCATCTTTTGACGCTGCTTATCCCTTTGGGCAAGTGAATCTCAAAGACGACAAATTGCCCATCCAAGTCAAAATCAAAGGTTTCAACCCGCTGATACCCGGCGATGCCGCAGCCAGTAGCATCCCCATGGCTGTTCTACGATATGAGGTACAAAATACCGGAAAAGTGCCAATTGAAGTGGCCGTATGTGGCACCATGCGCAACTTCATCGGCATTGATGGGAGTAAACAAGGCAAAAACTGGAAAGGCGACCTCACTTACACTGGAGCCAAGTCCAATCAAAATGAATACCGCCAAAGCCCACAGGTGCGTGGCATTTATATGTACAGTAATGAAGTTGACCCACAGGACCCCGCCTGGGGAAGTATAGCCCTCACCACCCCCGAGCAGGATGGCATATCCTGGCGGCGCTCTTCTACCCCCAATGACTGGGAAAATTCCATTCTTGATTTTTGGGATGATTTTAGCGCTGACGGAGCATTAACAGATAAAGACAAGTTGGTAGACGACAATCCCATGGCCTCTCTGGCTGTCAAAAAACAGATTCCCGCTGGTGGGAGCATCAGTTTTACATTTTATCTGAGTTGGCATTTTCCCAATCGACTCGATTGGAACAATGCCTGGAGTTTTGGTTACCGGGGTAAGGTGATTGGCAATCATTATACCAACAAATACAAAGATGCCTGGGATGTAGTGGAGAAAGAAACTCCTCGTTTGCCCAAGCTGGAGGAGAAAACCCGGGCTTTTGTCCAGGCTTTTTTAGAAAGCGATTTGCCCGAAGTGGTGAAGGAGGCAGCTTTATTCAATCTCTCTACCTTGCGTTCTCAAACCGTGTTCCGCCTACCTTCTGGCCACCTGATGGGCTGGGAAGGAATAATGAATGAAGCCGGTTCCTGTTATGGCAATTGTACCCACGTCTGGAACTACGAAACCGCCACAGCCTTCCTGTACGGCGACCTGGCCAGGTCGATGCGGGAGGTTGAGTTGGTATACGGCACCAAAGACAATGGCAAGATGATGAACCGGGTCAGTCTGCCCCTTGAAGCCAACCTCAACATTGACCACGTAGCCGCAGCTGACGGGCAAATGGGTTCCATCATGCGCTTTTACCGGGAATGGCAACTTTCTGGCGATCTGGAATGGCTAAAAAAACACTGGCCCAAGGTCAAAAAAGCCATGAGTTATGCCTGGATTCCGGGTGGTTGGGACGCCAATCAGGATGGGGTACAGGAAGGCCGCCAGCACAACACCATGGACGTTGACTACTTTGGCCCCAATCCCCAAATGCAATTCTGGTATTTTGGTGCCCTCAAAGCTAGTGCTGCTATGGCCCGGGCGATGAATGAGCCGCAGTTTGCTGCGCAATGTGAACAGATCTGGGCCAAAGGCAACAAATGGGTAGATGAAAACCTCTTCAACGGTGAATATTACGAGCACAAAATCACCGACCCTAAAACCTTCCAATTCCTCAACACCAGCGACCCGAAAACGGAAATACCTACCTTTCAATTGGGCCAAGGCTGTTTGGTGGATCAATTGGCTGGGCAATACATGGCCCACGTTTGTGGCCTGGGTTATCTGGCCAAAAAAGAGAACATCCAGACCACCCTGCGCAGCATTATGAAGTACAATTACGTGGAAGGTTTTAATGAAATATTCAACAATATGAGGTCCTATGTGATGGATCAGGAAGCGGGCTTGATCATGGCGAGTTGGCCCAAAGGACGGCTCAAAGTACCCTTTCCCTATTTTGCAGAGTCCATGTCTGGCTTTGAATATTGCGCTGCCATAGGTATGCTTTACGAGGGCATGCAAGAGCCTGGGTTGAAATGTATCCAAAGCATCCGTGACCGTTTTGACGGGCAAAAACGCAACCCTTTTGACGAACCAGAATGTGGGCACCACTACGCCAGGGCGATGGCCAGTTGGTCAGCAGTGTTGGCATTGACGGGTTTCCACTATTCAGGCATCGATAAATCCTTGCAACTGAGTCAAAAGCAAGGACATTTTTTTTGGTCAAATGGTTACAGTTGGGGAACGTATCGGGTGCAAAAAACGGGTGATGTCGTCGAGTTTCGCATGAGTGTCTTAAATGGAAATTTGGCTTTGAATAAAATTACCCTGGAAGGTTTGCCGCCACACGACTTCAAAAAAACGCTCCTGCTCGGGGAGGATGGGCAAGTGGTCATTGATTTTAAGGGGAAGTAGGCGTTTAAATTTTTTTTCAGCAAAAATTGCTAAAACACGGGTTAATTGCACTTTCTTCGATATCCTTAACCACACAAAACCTTAACCATATGCACAATCGCAGAAATTTCCTCAAAAACATTACCTGGGGAGCAGGGTTTGCTTCCTTGGGATTGCCACAATTGGTGCAAGCCAAACCAGTTTCCAATACTGAACAGCGTGATACTCCAATACTCGATGCCGGCAAACAGCAGTTCAACATGTGTGGCTTCGCGGCCCCTAAACTCGATAAAGTACGCATCGGTTTCATTGGGCTTGGCAATCGTGGGCCCGGCGCAGTTAGCCGCATGAGCCGCATTGAAGGGGTGGAAATTGTAGCTTTGTGCGACAAAGACCCCAAACGGGCCAGCAAAGCTCAGGCAATTGTAGAAAAGGCTGGGCGCCCCAAAGCCCGCGAATACAGCGGCAATGACGGCTGGAAAGCCATGTGTGAAAGCGCAGACATCGACCTCGTGTACATCGCCACCCCCTGGAGCCTACACACACCTATGGCAGTTTACGCCATGCAGCAAGGCAAACACACCGCCACAGAAGTGCCCGCCGCCAAAACCATCGACGAGTGTTGGCAGCTGGTGGAAACCTCTGAGAAGACCAAGCGGCATTGTATGATGTTGGAGAACTGCTGCTACGATTTCTTTGAGCAACTGACTTTAAATATGGTGCGCAATGGCATGTTTGGTGAGCTGGTCCACGCCGAAGGGGCCTACATCCACAACCTCTTGGAGATGAATTTCAACAAATCCTCTTATTCGGACATGTGGCGCCTCAAGGAAAATTTGCGCAACGGCAACCTCTACCCTACCCACGGACTGGGACCAATTGCCCAATGCCTTGATATCAACCGAGGCGATCGTTTTGACCACCTGGTGGCCATATCCAGCAACGATTTCCAAATGGGCAAAATGGCTCAGGAAAAAGCTAGCTCGGATGCTTTTTACCAGGAATATGTGGGTAAAAGTTTCCGGGGCAATATGAACACTACCATCATCCGTACCCAAAAAGGCAAAACGGTCATGCTCCAACACGATGTGACCTCTACCCGCCCCTACTCGCGCATCCACGTGTTGAGTGGCACCAAAGGGGTAGCCCAGAAATGGCCCAATCCCGCTAAAATCGCCATCGGTGAGGAATGGTTGAATGAACGGGAAATGCAGGATTTGGAGGAAAAATTCAGCACCCCGCTGGTCAAACACATCGGTGAAATTGCCAAAAAAGTGGGCGGCCACGGTGGCATGGACTTCATCATGGACTGGCGTTTGATCGATTGCCTGCGCAATGGGCTTCCCCTGGATCAAGATGTGTACGATGCAGCAAGCTGGAGTGCAGTTGCCCCCTTGAGCGAACAATCAGTGGCAAAACGTGGAAAATCGATCGATGTACCCGATTTCACTCGTGGTGCCTGGCAACAAAACAAACCAGTCAGTTTGACGCTGGATGGTGGGGCAACCACCGAGGTGCGGGCGCTGGCCAAGGGATAAGGTATCTTCTTAGGTGTTTCCTTGGGTGCCTTCGGTTTCTAAGGTGGTGAAAGTTTTTTTTTACCACCTTAGAAACCGAAGGCACCCAAGGAAACACCTAAGAAATTAAAGCTTTTCTCTATTTTTACACAAACAACAAAAACATTAGATCCAATGTACAAAAAGCAAGTCCTGCTGAGCTTGTGTCTGCTTTTGTTAGGCAGCAGCACTATTTTTGCCCAAAAAACCATCAAGACCCTGATCGTGGATGGCCAAAACAACCACAACCAATGGGCCAAGATCAGTTTTATGATGAAAAAATACCTGGAAGAAACGGGCAAGTTTTCGGTGGATGTGCAACGCAGCTACTACACCTGGAACGGTGGAGAATACATCCAGCAATATCCCATTCCTGGTTTGCGCAAAACGGTGGAGTTGCCAAAATCGCGCCCAGATTCCAGCTACATTATCGACTTTTCCAAATACGACCTCGTGATCTGTAATTTTGGTTGGAATGCGGCTCCCTGGCCCGATGCAACCCAGGCCAATTTTGATGCCTTTATGAAAAAAGGGGGCGGCCTGGTGGTCATTCACGCTGCAGACAATTCCTTCCCAAACTGGCCCGCTTACAACCAAATGATTGGTCTAGGCGGCTGGGGTGATCGTACGGAAAAAGATGGTCCCTATGTGTATTATGACGACAAAGGCCAATTGGTGCGGGACATGGCTCCCGGACGGGC
Source organism: Haliscomenobacter sp. (assembly GCF_965225875.1). Classification (GTDB taxonomy): domain Bacteria; phylum Bacteroidota; class Bacteroidia; order Chitinophagales; family Saprospiraceae; genus Haliscomenobacter. The sequence goes on from NZ_CBDDBS010000003.1 coordinate 1,259,873, forward strand.
TGGTTCCCACGGTGCCCAGGCCGAATTCCTGATCACGGTTCGTGATAGCAAACACCCCATCACCAAAGGTATGCCCCTGAATTGGCTGCACAGCAAGGATGAAATGTACGATCGATTACGTGGACCTGCCGAAAACATGCAGGTGTTGGCCACAGCATTTTCCCCAAAAACCAATCGGGGAACCGATCGCCACGAGCCCATGCTGATGACCATCAAATATGGCAAGGGTAGGGTTTTTCATACCCCACTTGGCCATGCTGATTATTCGGTTGAGTGTGTGGGATTCATCACTTGTTTGCAACGGGGTGCGCAGTGGGCAGCTACGGGTAAGGTAACGATTCCAATCCCAGCGGATTTTCCCACGGAGAAAGAATTGAAAGTCAGAAAATTTCAATAGTTTTCATTCAGGGTAAAGGTGGGCTTTTTACGTCTGTTCTACAATCGTATTTGATTTATTCTATCCCACATCGACGATAGAACAAACAAAAAAGCATAGCAAAAAAGCTCATTAGCCTAAATTCTTTAAGGATAAAACTGAATTTGGCCACATCAATTGATGGTACAGCAAAATCACTGTATCTTCATTGGATGTGGCCAAATAGGTGTTTAGCGATATTGCAAATATTTCAGTATCCCTTTCTCTTACTCCTTCAATTGGGTTTCCAAATCCTGCCAGCTCCTATTTTTTGTATGCCTAAATTGGTTTATATTCAACCCAACTTTGTTTACAACCAACATAAATAAATGAAAAATATACACTTGATCTGGGGTGTCATAATCCCACTGGGGCTGCTTCTAAGTAGCAGTATACGACCAACTGCAAGGCAATCCTCTGGAGCCTGGATGCAACTCATCAATGGAAAAGACATGAGTGGTTGGAAAGCCAGTGAGAACAAAGAAACCTGGTCCGTTACCCCCGAAGGTTATTTGCAGGCAGTAGGCAAACGCTCACACCTGTTTTATGAAGGAGAATACCTCAATGGCGCCTTCAAAAATTTCGAATTTGAAGCGCAGGTACGGACCTTTAAATTGGCAAACTCAGGAATTTATTTCCATACCAAGTACCAGGAGTCTGGCTGGCCAGGTCAGGGTATCGAAATCCAGGTGAACAACTCCCACATTGGCGAAGGAGATTACATCGAGCTCAAACGGATGGGTAGCCTCTACGGCGTGCGCAATGTATACAAAACTTTCGCTAAGGACGATGAGTGGATAACCGTAAAAGCCAGGGTAGAAAATGACCGGGTGCAGATTTGGGTGAATGAAATCAAAACCGTGGATTACATTCAGTCTGAGCGCCGGATGGCTGGCATCAAAAAATTATCTTCTGGAACTTTTTGCCTGCAAGGGCACGACCCCAACAGCAAAATGCAATACCGCAGTTTTAAAGTCCGCCGCTTGCCCGACGCTGCCAGTTCAAATCTGGCACCCCTCACCTATGCGCCCTGGCAGGATACCTTGCTTAAATATCAGGGACAGCAATTTGCTTTTATCGATTTGAACCCACGTACCAGTTTGTCCCCCCAGGATTTGGCCAAGTACGTTTATTCCACTGGCATCAATGTAGCGCTGCTCAAAAACCCAAAAACGGCCAAAGAACTCTCTGAAGCCAAAAAACTGCCCCTTTTTACTGGAATCAAAGTCAATGCCGACAATTTGGCGAACTTAAAAGCCAATACTGCGGACTACATCATTGGGGAAAGCACAGGAATCGAGTCAGCCCGAACTTTGCTGAATAGTAAAAAAATCAATGTTTGGTCAGACAAAGGCCAGGACTTAAATACCGATCAGGCAGACGAACTACTGGACCTCGCCAAACAGAACAATGTAGCCATTGAAATAGACAACGTTAGCAAAACTCCTTCTTTGGCTGTATTGCGCAAAGCCAAAGCCAAGGGCTGTAAATTCACCTTTGCTGGATTGGTTCCAGCTGACAAACTAAGCCAGTCTTTGTATGTGGTGGAGGCAATCAGAGGCGCAAAATTGAGTTACAAGGATCAGTATGTTCCAAAATGGTAATGAACAATATGGAGTATCGAGCACTTGGAAGAAGTAGTGTACAAGTAAGCAAAATTTGTCTTGGCACCATGACTTGGGGCCAACAAAACAACGAAGCTGAAGCACATGAACAAATGGATTACGCGCTGGAGCAAGGCATCAACTTTTTTGATACTGCTGAGTTGTATGCAGTACCTCCGCGCCCAGAGAACAATGGTTTAACGGAAGCGTACATTGGGACTTGGTTTAAACAATCGAAAAAACGTGGGGAGGTCATTTTGGCTACCAAAATTGCCGGGCTTCGTGCCGACCTCAATTTTATCCGCAATCATGATTTGGCGTATGGTAAAGCTCAAATTCATCTGGCTTTGGAAGGAAGTTTGAAGCGATTACAAACCGATTACATTGACCTTTACCAACTCCATTGGCCGCAACGCAAAACCAATACTTTTGGAAAATTGGGGTATCGCCACGATCCGGATGACGCATGGGAAGACAATTGCCTGGAAGTTTTAGAAACCATGGATGGCCTGATCAAGGCTGGAAAGATCCGTTATTTTGGGCTATCCAATGAAACGCCTTGGGGACTGATGCACTTCATTCGACTGGCGGAAAAGTACAATCTGCCGGTACCGGTAAGTGTGCAAAACCCCTACAGCTTGCTCAATCGCTCCTTTGAAGTGGGCTTGGCCGAGTGTGCCATCCGGGAGAATTGTGGCCTCTTGGCTTATTCACCCCTGGCCTTTGGCTTGTTATCGGGTAAGTTTCACAAAAAGACGGACACGCCCAATGATCGGATCAATCAGTTTAAAGGTTTGTCGCGGTACAATGGGACATTGTCCTGGGCAGCTACCGAAAAATACCTCGCGCTGGCTGAACAACATGGACTAACCCTGGTCGAAATGGCGCTGGCCTTTGTGACCCAGCAAACTTTCACCACCTCGAACATCATTGGCGCAACGACAATGGAACAATTGAAAGAAAACATCAAAACGGCGGAGCTGGTGTTGTCGGATGAGGTTTTGGCCGGAATTGATCAAATTCAAGTGGAGATTCCGAATCCGGCGCCTTGATCAAAACACAAAAAAAACCTGAATGTTGGTAATTTTCACGACTGCTTAGGTGATTCCTTTAGTGCCTGAGGTTTCTTAGGTGGTGAAAGAATGCCCTGCTTCGCAGGTTCTTTTCTTTTTTACCACCTAAGAAATTGTAGAAACCATAGACTCACCTCAGGTTATGAATCTTTCATCAAAACCTCCGCAAATTCCCCTTCACAAAATCCCATTCCGGTGTCAGCACGGCCTCACCACTGGTGTTTGTGCTGTACCAGGGGCTTAACTTTGGATCATTTGGGTTTTGCAAAATATGAATGTCCTGTGCGGGCATGTAGCTTTGGGCCAACAAGAATAGCTTTTCGCCGGTTTTTGGATTTTGCGCCATATCCACTACGATCACGGCATGGCCAGGGCTGCCACCGCGAATCAGCACATCGCCAATGGTCATTTCGTTGTATTTGACGGGCTTGAGCTCCTTTTCTAGAGACAAAGTGCCAGCATAGCTGTACACCATATCGAGATAGCTGCGGAAGGTTTTGTAGCTTCCATCCACTGCACCCTTTTTGTACCAACTCACCTGATTGCCACTTACTTTGACGCGATACCCTTCCCGCCATTTGCTGTAGCTACAATTGAAACCATTGGTAAAATTGAAATGGATGTCCGCGTAGCGTTTTTGGGCGAAGAGGTAATCGGCACGCAAGCGCATCACTGCATCAGCGCATTGTTGCAGGTCGCGGTTGCCCACGTCAATGTCCATAACGGCTACGTGCACCTGATTGAGCTTGGGTAAACCATTGTACAAAAACACGCCAGTACCGGCCGGTTTGAGGGTGATTTTGCGCAAATAGGCTGCAAAACTGCCCGGGGCCGTAGCAATTCGTTCAAAACCAACTGGGGGCTTGATGCGGGTTTCTATGTTGGTTCCTTCCACTTGAATAAAAGCGGAGTTCTTTTGGCATGCAGCAAAATTTAGTGCGCTTAAAAAGCACAGCAAAATGAGGTATTGTTTTGGGTACATGTTTAGGTTATGAGGATGAAAAATACTCATTTCCACCAGGAATACAACAAATGTACTTCAAAAGCACCGCCAAAATAACGTGGTAAAGGTTCTACTAAAGGTTGATCATAAGCTAGTCCGATTTTGAACTGCCCATTTTCAATCCGTACTTGTTCCCCTAGCACGAAGCCGGTTTCTAACCGAGCTGATCCTGTTAATTTTTGCCCAAACGCACCGCCAAAACCAATCCCGGCCCAGTACAATTCACTGATTTGCAAACGTGCATTAACATCCACACTAATTGGCGCATTGGGTACATAGCGCAACCAACCTGAAGTTTCGAGAAAAGAGGTACTGTTGCCCAAAAAAGTATCAAAATATTTTCCAGCTACGGCATAAACGTGAGGCAAACGTTTGACATCATAACGACCATTTTCCGAAACAAAGCGGGTATCCAGTCCGAATACCTGTGGGATGGAAACCCCCAGATAATATTGATCTTCTTCATAAAAAAAGGCACCCAATGAAAAATCAGGATACATCAAATTGTCATCGACGCTGGGGCGATTGGCGAGGTCTGGAAAGTCAATTTCGCTCAGTTTGGCCCCGTATTGCACCAAACCAGCGCCCAGGCCAATTACCAATGCCCGATCACTGCGGCCACCCATATCGAGAATGTAGGCGTAATTTCCATAAAATCCAGTTTGGCCCAATTTTCCAGTGCGGTCATTGATGACGTGGGCACCAAAAACAGCATTGCGGTCATCCAAAACCATTTCAAAATTGAGGATTTGAGTTTCGGGTGCATCGTTGACATTGAGCCAATTGCGCCGATAAGCCCCACCTACCGTAAAATTCAACTCATTGATGATGTAGTTATTGGACAGTGCCGCGGGGTTGATCACGTTCCATTGGTCGCGGTAAATGGTGAAGTTGGGGAGTTGTTGGGCACTGAGTTGTGCCACGCTCAACAACAATATGCCGATAAATAGGTATTGGATTTTCATGACCTTGGGTTTTTAGGATGCGGTGTAAGACCAAATGCTTGAATTACTAGGGGTTTTCTTTTTTGAACAAATAAATCGCTCCGGTTTGGGGTTTGCCAACCAGTTTGCCATCGTCGTAAGCCCGGATGACGTAATAATAAGCCCCAGGCGGTAAAAATGGCCCCATGTCTCCAGACCGACCTCGCCAAGGAGCATTGTTGTCATAATCATCGTTGCGGTATACAATATCTCCCCAGCGGTTGGTGATTACAATGTCTACTGAACTGAAGCCTTGTAAACCCCTTATTTGTAAAGTTCCGTTGGGGCCAGGATCCTCCAACACCATCCCTTCGGTAGGTTTGGGCAAATTGAATACTTCCATGGTTACAAGTGCCGAATCGCAAGGACTGGCACATTTTGAAGCCTCATTGCACACCGTGTACGTAAAGGTCAATACTCCGCGGAAATCGGTCTCAGCAGTGTAGCGGAAACTTTTATTCCCTGGCACGTATTCAAAAACACCCATCGTTGGTGCACCCGACCAGGAAATACTGGTATCCTGGAGACCAGTCAGGTTATCATTGAGCAGGATGTTCATCGCAGCAATGTCCTGGGCCCGTTCGATGGTGTATTTGTCATCAACCAATTGCGGACCTTTCTCCAAAAATACCGTTACTGTATCCGAAGCAGCTTGAATACATTTGCCGATGGCGATGCGCCATACAAAACGGTTGGCCCCAATTTGTAAGTTTTGAGCCGTTGCATTCGGCGAGTTGGCATTTTGAATGGAGGTTCGGGTAGACAAGGCAAACCAGGCAGCTTTGCCAGATTGGGGCGCTTGGGCCCTCAAGGTAATGCTGGTGCCCTGGCAAAGCGTAGTATCCCTTCCGGCGCTAAAACTATTGGGTGGCAAAGAAATCACATCCACAATCACTGGGCCAAAAACACTGGAACGACAACCCGCCGAATCCCGCAATGCAGAATATTCACCAGAAAACGCACTACTGGCCGCTTTTAGCTTGAGTGAAGGGGTAGTGGAAGTCATTTCTTGACCATTGGGCAATTGCCAGATGTACAACACATTAGGCCCTTGAAAGAGGTCATCGGCGCGCAAGGTGAAAGTTTCGTTGCCACAAACCGTATCGGGTGCAACAATGCCATAGAGAGGTTTGGGCATTCGGCTACCTGCCTTCAGGGTTGTGGAGTAGTTGCCCGTACAGCCATTGGCATCACTTACGGTTACGCTGTAAGTGCCTTCGTTGAGTTCGGTCAAATTGGCGGTAGTTTGACCATTGCTCCAGGCATAAAAGTAAGGGGCAGTCCCACCAACCACTGTCAAAGCAATTGAGCCGGATTCTGCTCCTGCACAACCAAGGTCCGTAGCAATACCTGAAACACTCAGTCCTGTACAATTGTCCCCACTTACTGTACCTGAACGTACCACTGAGCAGCCATTTGCATCTTCAACAGTGACGGTATACACTCCAGCTGCCAAACCGGTAATTGCAGCAGTACTTGCCCCGGTACTCCAGGTGAAGCGATACGGGCTGGTTCCACCACTTGCGGTAGCAGTAGCTGTGCCATTGCGGGCGTTGGGGCTGGTTTCACGAGTAAAGGTAGCATTGGCTTGCAAGGCTGCGGGTTGGGTAATGCTCACATTCTGGGTACGGGTGCACTGATTGGCATCGGTGATGGTCAGGCTGTAATTACCCGCGGCAAGAGCGGAAATACTGCTGGTTGTTGCGCCATTGCTCCAGCGGTAGGTATAGGGTGCTACCCCTCCACCCGCCGTGGCCACGGCCTGGCCCTGGTTTTGGCCATTGCAGCGGAGATTGGTAGGCACAATATTCAAGGTCAGGGCAGGGGGTACAGTGATGGTAGCACTGGCACTTTCTTTACAGCTCGCCGAATTGGTCACCGTTACGGAATAGGTCCCAGCTGCCAGGTTATTAATGGCCGAGGTAGTGGCACCATTGCTCCAGTTAAAAAAGTGAACCCCAGTTCCAGAAAAGGTGACCGAAGCCTGGCCATTGCTTTGGCCATTACACAAGATATTTGTGGTACTGATTTGAGGATTGATCCGGGAAGTGGAGTTGACTTTTTTGGTATCGTTGACCACACAACCTGCGGCATCGGTGACCGTCAAGCCATAATCGCCAGGAGCTAAATTAGTCAAAGCCGAAGTAGTGGCACCATTGCTCCAGGCGTAGCGATACGGGCTAGTTCCGCCACTGACCTGCGTTGTAGCCCGGCCCGTATTGGTTTCATTACAGGGGATATCGAAAGTAGTTAATACCAGAGTCAAGACTGCAGGTTGAGTGACGGTAACCGTACCATTGGCCTGACAGGCACGACTGTCGGTGACCGTCACGCCATAAGTGTTCGCAGTCAAATTACTGATGGCCGAAGTAGTTGCCCCATTACTCCAGGCATAAGTATAGGGCACGGTACCTCCGACAGCTATGGCTTGGGCACTACCGGTGGCAGTTCCATTACAATTGACATTGCTTGCAGTAGTGCTTATTTGTAACTGAGTGGGTGCAATCAATACAACGCTGTCCTTTTTGGTACAAAGGAAGGCATCCGTAACGGTCAGCACATATTTTCCAGCAGCCAGATTCGAAATGCCTGAAGTGGTAGCCCCGGTGCTCCAAAGGTACGTATAAGCTGGGGTGCCTCCGCTGACCGTCACACTCACCTGGCCATTGGTTTGTCCAAAACAAGCTGGATTGCTTGCGCTGATTGTGGTGCTGATTGCCGGCTTTTGCAGGATATTTACATTGGCCGTGTCTCCACACCCCGACTGATCAGTCACGGTCACTACGTAATTTCCAGCTGGAAGATTTGATAAATCAGCCTGGGTAGATCCATTTGACCATTTGTAGGAATATGGCTCTTTTCCTCCGGTGGTATTGGTCGTGATTTGCCCGGTGCTTTGCCCAAAACAATCGATGTTGATGGACTTGGTGGTGATGGATAAACCAGCGCTAGGTGCGTTGAGGACAAAGGGGAAGGTAGCCTTACATCCAATAGCATTGGTCACGGTCAGGTTGTACCTTCCAGCCCCTAGGTTGCTGATGGCTGAAGTAGTAGCACCAGTGCTCCATAAAAAAGTGTGGGCCCCGGGGCTACTTACTGTCACGGTAGCGGTACCATTGTTCTGGCCAAAACAAGCAGGATCAGTCGAACTTACGTTGGCACTGATTGGCGCGGGGTCTTTCAGCGTGAATACCCAAGAATCAGAACAACGGTTGGCATCGGTAACGGCTACTTTGTAATCGCCAGCAGGTAGATTGGTGCGGTTAGCTGTGGTGGCACCATTTTCCCATAAATAAGTGTAGGGTGGAATTCCCCCGTTTTCTTTTAACTCAATCGAGCCACTGGCTTCCCCTACACATTTGGGTTGAACTAGATTGGAGTCAATTTTTAGGGGGGTGGTTTCTATGACCAAGATGGTGCCCGTTTTTTGACATTTGTTTTGATCGGTCAGGGTGACCGTGTAATTGCCTTTGCTTAAATCGGTAATACTGGGGGTAGTTGCTCCTGTAGACCACAGGTAAATGTAAGGCGCAACCCCTCCGGTAACCGTTGCCAGAGCCGTACCATTTTTTGCTCCAGGGCATAAGGTATCATTGCCACTAAGTAGCAGGCTAATGGCTGGGGGTTGGGTAATGGTGACTGAGGCTGTTTTGGTACAATTGTTCTGATCGGTAACCGTGAGGGTGTAGGCACCTGCGATCAGGGAAGTGATGGCCGATGTAGTAGCCCCATTGCTCCAACGATACGTATAGGGGGCGATTCCCCCAGTGACAGCGGCATTAATCAGTCCCGACTTTTCTCCATTGCACGCCACATTGACGCTACTGGGTGTAATAATGATGGCGGCCGGTTGATTGATGTTGACCGATTGGATCGACCTGCAACCTGCAGCATCGCTGGCGGTAACGGTATATGTACCTGCTTTGAGGTTGCTAATGGTTGCTGTGGTAGCCCCGGTACTCCATAAAAAGGTGATGCCCTGATTGAGTCCACCACTGGTACTTGCCGTAGCTGAACCATTGGTACCACCATTGCAGGTGACGTCGCTGGATTTGATGCTGGCTAAAAAATTGGCGCAGACATCTACCACGGTACGGCAAGCTGAAAATTCAGAAGTGTTGCTGCTTTGAGTCATGGTGGCTGTTACCAAATCACCCGCGCTCAACCCCGAGGAGATCGTGAGGTTCCAGGAACCAAATGTATTGGTAGTAACAGTTCCGATAAAAGTTCCGCCCTGACAAGGTGCATTTGGGCAATTGGTATTGTTGACTTTAAAAACCTCTACTGTGGAACCAGCCGGTGCAGTACCAGTGATCTGCGTTGTGGTGGCGTTTGTAATGCTGGGCGTGGTGATGGTGGCTAGGCGTTCAATCCCTATTTTGCTGTTGCAAAAAATGCTATTCCTGCTAATGATTACATTACGACCGGTGCCTACTTGGATACCATTGGAGCTATAAGCAATAATGTTGCTGGAAATGGTTCCAGTAGGTGCCCCGGCGGTTCCCGCAAAAGTGGCAACATCAATACCTGCATTGGTATTCGAAAGGTTGGTGCCACTTTTGTCAACACCGATGTAATTGTTACTAATGGTGAAAGAACCGACGCTGCGCGCAACGGATATCCCAACCAGGTTGTCAAAAATCTGACAGGTACTGATGTCATGGCCATTACCAGTGCTGAGGGCCAGGCCATTAGGGAAGGCAGTAGTGGCAAAATTCCTTAGGGTCAAACCATTGACTTTTACATTATTGGCGGCAAGAACCAAACCCTGAGCTTGCCCCAGCGAACCATCAATGACAATATTGTCGGTACTACCATCAATGTGCGAATTGGCTTTGGTAACAGTAGGCAAAGGAGCATTGGCGATGGGTTGAATGATGTGTGGCCCGGAACCAGTGATGCTGAACTGGATGGTATTGAGGGTAGTAACGTTGTTCATACAGTTGATGGCCCAAGGCAAACTTCCATTGACACCAGTTCCCCCGGTGGTGCGGGTTACCGTAATTGGGTTTGCAGTTGGACAGGCCACCTGGGCAATTAAGGTGGAACTACACAAAAAGAGTAAGGTAAAAAGAGCAATTTGGGATTTTCTCATGGGTAGTCGGTGTAATTTTGTTACCCTTTGGTCCCTCCTCTGGCACTTCGACTTCGCTCAGTGACCGGAGGAGGGACCAAAGGGTAACAAAAACTATTTTTGAATATAATAAAGCGGCATCGCTCGATCCAGCTGGTCTTCCGGCATAAATGGAGCCTGACTGGTAGGAGCGTTCGGGATTACGGATTTTACCAATTGTGGGACGCGGCGTTGCAGGAAATCGTACAACTCACCCAGGTTGATGATGCGGTCCCGATTTACGTCGGCATTGTAGTTACCTCTTGCATCACTAAGGGTTTTATCGGCAAAAGCTTCCAGCATGGCTTCGGTAAAGGCGCCATTTTCCCAATTCTGTGCCTCATATGATTTTTCGTCGGCTTTACAGGAAGAAAGGGTACTCACGCCGGGTTGGGTCTTTGCCAAATCGATCACGGCTTTGCTCAATCCACCAAATCCTTCCTTGGCCCCCCCGCTGTGGCAGGCATCCAGAAAAATGAGTTTTTTACAACTCAAGCGATTGAGTACATCGAGCACTTCTTTTTTGTAATCAATGGAAACGTCCTCGTATTTAGGATTGTAGCCCGTTTGCAGGATTTTAAACTGGTTTTCATAAATTTTCCCATGCGAAGAGATGAATACAATCACCACATCGTTGGGCGTAATCAATCCGTCTTTCCACATGTAACTCAGATCGTACATGGCCTGCTTGATTCCGGTTAAATTGGTGGTTTCGGGGGTAGTGATTTCCTGGACGTGGACGTTGGGATACAATTTATCTACCCCACCTTGATCACGGAAAGCTTCGGCAAAATCTTTGGCGTCCTTGGAGGTATACATCAAGTCGTTGTGAACCGGGCCAATCGCAAGGATGAACAGGTTGGAACGCTGAGGAGCATATTCCACTTCGATATAAGAAGACACTTTTCCATCAACAACTACTTCCAGGCGGTTTTTGCCGAGTATCAGCGGGATTTTATTCCGGTAAGTGTAGGAGTAATAGCCCGTATCCCGCTTCGGTGCAGACAAATCTTGCTCGTTGAATTTGGAGCCTTCCATTTCTACCCCATTCATGCGGAGTTTGAAGTCTTTGGGTTGGAGGCTCTTGTCGTGCAAGACGTTCATTTTGAACTCCATTTGATTGGTTGTCTTCTTGATCTTATTGCCTACTTCATTGGGATCAGGATCGGTCCAGATCATGATGGGGCCATCACCCCCTACTCCACCCCGGCGATCTTCCAGGGTTTTGCGAATTTTTTCAACGCCATTTTCCTTGACGATACAAATGATTTTTACCGAAGGGCCAGAAAATTGGGCTGTTTTAGTAAACAAAAAATCAACTTGTCGCTTGGCACGGGCTGCCACAGCGCCGATGGTATTGCTTGCTGATGCACTTGGTTTGATTCCGGGAGGATACTGAAAGGTAATATCGGTAGGTCCAGAATTGGCATCACCGGAATTTTCCAAAACCACCCGAAGGGTCAGTTCATCGGAGCGAGTACTGGAAAAGAAATTGTGATCGGCAATTTGCAAGTTGGCGGGCAAGGGTACCCGGGTAACAATTTTTACATCCTGATCGGTGAGGTATTTATCGCCTGCTGATACTTTTACATTAAAACTGTGTTCTCCATTGGCGATGTCTTTGCTTCGAACGGGGATTCGAACCATTTTGCCAGCCCGCTCATTGCCAAGCTGCCCCAGGTAATTAACCGTCCAGTATTCCAGCCGGGAGGCACCCATTTTATCTTCAATTTCTACCTTGAGGTCGGACAAATTTGCACCTGACTTGTTGTTCAAGCGAAAGCTCAAATAAGCATTTTCGTTTCGTTGGATGCTTTGATTGTCCAGGGAATTCAGCTTAAGTTCGACAATCTCTACCGCATTCTGGTCTCGAACCCCAACGATGGGCGGATTGTCCTCATCTTCAAGGGGTAAACGCCCAACGAAGGCACCCTGGGGGCTTTTTCCTGCCACTACAACACTGCCCTCGTGGAGAAGGGTTGCTGCTTCCCAGGATTCATTGCTCCCATTGCCCCAATAAACAAAGGATTTCAGCGTCCCATCACTGGTAGCTCTTATCCCGATTGCTTTGGCGTCGCGGGCACCGGTACGGTAAGAATTCGAGTAGCCAAAGAGCCCAAAAGCGCCGTTGTTGTACTGTAGCACGGCGGCGGCAAGATCAAAGCCCCTTTTTCCTAAGGGTTTGTCCCACAACAAACTACCATCTTTCCCAATTTTCAACAACCAGGCATCAGCATCTCCTTCCCCTTTTGATTTGGTCAGTCCGGCCAGGGCATAGTTGCCATCACTGGTGTTGATCAAATCCAAAGCCTCGTCATATTTGGCCTCCTCGTAAACCTGAGACCAAACCTCTGCGCCCCGGGCGTCGATCTTCGCCAAATACACATTGTCACCTTTGCTGGTATTGCCACTGAATACCGCTCCTCCATCATTGGAAAGCACCAAACCACTGGGAATGCCATACTTGTCTTTTCCGATCTGTTTTTCCCAAATCATTTCGTACTTAAGGCTCAACTTGACCAACCAGGCATCGCCATCTTTCTGGTCATTTTTAAAACCAGCCAATACCATAGCTGAGCCGTCGGGCAAAATTTCGATCTGCCGCAGTTCATCCTTACCTACTCCACCGATGCTTTTTTCGTCAATTTTCCGGCCTTTTTCATCCATTAGCAACAACCAGCCATCGTGGCCACCTTTGCCGATTGACTCCGTATAACCAACGAGTAAAAAGAAACCCTGTGGGGTGGCGGCTATATCGTAAATGACATCGTCTTTGGCCCCACCAAAGCGCACTTCTTTAACCACAGCTCCAGTGCTGTAATTGAGGATGGAAACCAGGCCGTCTTTTCCTCCCTGCGATTGCGTACTGCTTTCGCCTACTGCAATGACCGAACCATTGCCAGCTTCAATGACGCGGTGGAACACATCCCCGGCACCGCCAAAGTTCTTGAACCAAACGGGTTTAATGTCTTGAGCAATTGAACTGATTGATAATAAAATACCACCAAGCAGTACGATAAACTTGTTCATTTTGGAAAATATTTAGGTATAATAGTGGTGCAAAGCGAATCCACGTGCTAGATTATTGTTGATCAGATTTCAACAGACTGTGCGGGAACATTTCTCCTGGTATTCAAACGTTTCACAGCGCAAAAGAATTACCATTTGCTTCAAAAGGCTGGGTAAATCTAATACTTTCCGTGAATTTATGAATACTCTACAGCCACAAAGTATGGCGCAAAGTCTATTTGGCATCCACTTCGAGCAGCAAAGGGACAATGTAGCCATCTCCCCGGGTAGATGCCTCAAAAGCAATTTTTCGAGGATGATAACGAATATCACTGGGTGGAATCGCATGTCGATTGAGCGTTCTTAACAAATGTTGCCAAAAATCGCCCTGGTACTGCACCAAAGCTTGGGCTAGACCCTTTAAATCGTTGATGGGGCGCTTGCTGTACAACACAATCAAACGATCTGTTCCTGGGTTCGCAATCTTCAAAGCCTTGTTGGGGCCGGGCACCAATAAAGTGCTGCCTTGACTGAGCACCAAAGCACTGGTGTTTTGGCCCGTGAATTTATCATTCAGGGCTTCCTGCCGAGGAAAATGTACATGGATTTGTCGTTGGGCATCAATGCTTAAAACGTAGAGGTATTCCTCCTCTTTGAGCGTATTGACTTCTAGTTGGAACAATTGCCCCACTGGCCAATCGGTTTTATTGAGTACATAGCGTCCATTCTGAAAACGGACACTGTCCAGCTCAAACTGCGCCTGGTTGCTAAAATTGTCATAGCCGGTAAAATGCTGGAAGCCGAAGGCACCACCCAATTGAACCAGGGGGCGCGTTTCCGCTACGGCGTTGCTTACCTGGTTCCCTGTGGCTGCCTGGCTTCCAGCTTGCATACCCGACTGTGTATTACTCAATTGAATGATGTATGCATACTTACAAAACTGGGCAAAATGTTCGTATTTCACCCAGATGTATCCTTTGTCGCCCCAGTTTTGGCCCCAACTGTTGAAGAGGCGAAAAGCACCAGCACGGTCGTCGTAACCCACTACCACCATGGCGTGGCCACCCGCCGGGGTCACATTGCCCAATTCGGGCCACCAAAACTTGGCGTTGGCCAGGTTGTAAAAATTCCGACGTACGTTCATGCCGATGATCACGGCTTTGAAGCCAGCGAGCGCATTTTTGACCTGTTTGACCTTGGTTTCAAAGGAGGCATCACTTTCAAACAGGGTCAAATAATCGCTGACTGCAAATCGAGTAGCCATTTGGGCCAAATTGGGAGCGGGCGCTTTTTGACAATCGTTGACGTCAAAATCGAATTCTTTGGCCAGGCAGTCGCCTCTTTCTTTGAGGAAACGTAAGGCATCGGTGAGGCGGGCGCCTTTGGCGCAATCTTGTTTGACCTGATTGAAGACAAAAAGAGCGGAGTGGGCATTTTCATTGATCAGCTGGCGGTCGATGCAACGGTTGTGGATGGCCCGCTGGATGGTCATGCCCGCGTAACCTACGGCCCAGCCTACGCAGGAATAGATGTCGCCCTGATGGCGGACTTCTGGGCAAAATTTTTCAAGGCTTACTGCTACGGGCAAATCAGCTTTGCTGTTGACTTGTGCATCCAGTCGCTGGGTTTGGTTGTAAGTTTTTTCGTCGTCCAAAATTAAACCAGCAGGGTACTCTTGGGCAAAGGTGTGGCTCAGCAAAAACAAGTTGCAGAGGATGAGGAATAACAGCCGTTTCATGGTTTTAAAGTTTTAGGGTTCAGGGTTGCGTTTTAAAATTTTGGAGGTTTTCAAAGTTCAAGTTATGCCATGAACTTTGAAAACCAAACGCTTAGTTATTGTTTTTAATCGGAGCAGTTGTGTTCTCTTTAACTTTTGGTGGCACTGCACCTGGCTGATTTTTTACTGGTTGTTTGCCGGGAGGAATAGTAGGTTTTCCTTTTTGCCCGGCTCCATCGTATTTGAAGGGGTCCTTGGCCAAATTGGAAGTACTGTCAATGGGCGGCATGGTTGTGATGGTATCTCCTGGCAGTGGTGCAGGAGTTGTATTTGCAGGGTTGGTGTTCCAGGGATCGGTAGTCGTTCCTGGGGTATTCGTATTGGTGTTTGTATTGGTAGTGGTATTGTTCCAGGTTCCGGTGTTGTTGGCATTGTTGGTGTTGTTCCAATCGGTTCCGGTATTGTTGGTGGTGTTGTTCCAGGAGTTGTTGTTGTACCCGTTGTTGTTGGTCGTATTCCAGGCGTTGTTCAGGTTATTCAAGTCCGTGGCGGGGAAGCCATTGGTTGCGTTGGGATTATTGGTCTGAATGTCGTGGTACTGGATGTAATCAGTGTAGTGATCTCCGTTGCCTTCTCCGGCCTGCACTTCATTCCAGTAGCGCCAGCGGTGGGGTTTCACCAGGTGTTGATTGAGGTAATCTTCGGTATACATGCGGGCTTCGCGTTGCATTTGAGCAAAATATACGGTAAGACCGCGGGTCAGGTTGATCAATTCGGTTACGATCAACAATAAGGCGCTTCCATCCACCTGGTCAGCCGTTGCATCGGCCAGGGTTTGTTGGAAATGCATGGAATAAAATTCTTGCAACTCAATCAGCCGGAGTTTTAATCCATCCGAATAGAGGTCGGGCATTGCTTCAATGGATTTTAATTTTTTGGGATCCAGGAAGTCTTGTTTGACTCCTTCCAGGATTTTATTGGCCCGCTGAGCGGTTTGGTTGAAAGCAGTACGAACTTTGGCCACATCATCTGGTTTCATTTTTTGCTCCTTGGCAATGACATTCATGGCGGCACTTTCAGCTTCCAGTTTCAAATCGTGGAACTTGACCATGAATTCAGTGTTCAGAAATTTGCCCAAGGCGGGGGCTAGTTTCTTGTTGGGTTGTGCGCTCAATCCGGTGATGAGCAATAAAGTGGCGATGAGGGTACACAGATGGGTTTTCATGACAGTTGAATTTTGTATGATGTGTTGAAAAGCCAGGCTTGCGTTCCCAGCCTGATGATCTTTTTTAATAATAACCCTGAAATGTTTAAAATAAGAAGGGCAAAGACGAGGAGACTAGAATATAATCATCACATTTTCAACAAACTTACAAAAAAAAGAGGAGCGCTGCACGGTTTTTTATTCCACTTTGGGGCAACGCGCCGTAGAGACGCACGGCCGTGCGTCTCTACAATCGGGCATCCTCCATTATTTTTACGTTGCCCCGATTTTGTCATGCACTCAAATTTTATTGTCGTACCAGCCGCCCGGTAATCGGCGCACCGTTTCCTGGCTTCAATTTATAAAAGTAAATCCCCGGCGAAAAGCGGGAAATATCAAGCGGCAAAATTTGTGGGCCACTCCCGATGTATTTTTTGGAAAAACTGTACACCTCACGGCCACTCGCATCCACGATGAGCAGCTCCACCGTTTCCCCCAAACCCGCCAAACGGTACTCAAAAGTGACCGATTCGCGGCCGGGATTAGGGTAGAGCTTCACTTCACCAAAAGCCACATTACTCACCCGGTCCGGGATTTCCGCCATGGCAGCATCCAACCAGGTGATGCGGTTGCGGGTCCAGTCTTTTAAAAAAGTAATCTCATTGGCATAGGTTCCACCCACGTAACTATTCGGCCACACGGCTTTATTTAAAATCGGATACAACTGAAAATTCAATGTTTGCGCCGGGCCAATCACGTTCGCCAGTGAATCAATATGCCCAAGTACCCGATCGGTAGCAAAGACGTTTTTGCGCAGTTCAAACCAGCGTTTTTTCATCTTTACCCGAAAAGCTGGGTCGTTGATCAGTTTGTCCCACCAAAAATGAATCACCCAATAGTCCTCTGGGCAAACCTTATTAAAATCGTAAGCCCAGCCCACATAGTATTCGCCCCTGCAATAATTGGCATTGCCAAAGGCGAGGTTGTAATCCCAAATGGGGCCTGCAAAAATTTTGGAATTGATGGCATCATTGTCCTTGTAAAAATAGGCGCTCAGGCGGTAGCCATCCACGTTTTTGGACAACTCGTTCAAGAGAACCATATCAACAAAGGACGGCACATCAATCCATTTGGCATACCCTTCCTTGGGATCGTTAAAAGTTGGGGAATCCATCACCCGCTCAAAAGCCCGCACATGATCCTTGATGTATTGCAGCTGCGAGGGGCGCAGGTCTTCTTCATTGGGGTACACCACTCGGTAGTCGGGAGGGTAGGTTTTGCCCGGCATGGGAAAGGCAGAACGAAAAGTGATATCGCCTGGGTCCAGTTTATCCAGGGCGATGATGTAGCCACCCGTCACTTTTTGCCCCGTGGTGTCCTTGGTACCAATTTTATTAATGTTGACCCGCACCTTGTTGCGCTTGATGCGTTCGGTGAGCATAAATATGCCTTTGTATTGGCCATCCACCTGTACATCCACAAAACGGTATTTGGGTGCCCAGGGCATAATTTGTTGCCCAAGGCGGTACAAAACGGCATCTCGGATCAAGGACTTATCGGCAAAAGGTCCAATGAGGGCCCAATCGCTATGCGCTGGCATGCCCAGGATGGCCACGTCCTGTTCCTCTCCCTTTGCATCCAGGAACTCGATGGAATAAGGTTTTTTGTCACTCAGGTCAAAGGAAGATTTGCCCCGGTACCGGATACCCAGCCGACCTGACAGACTGGGCTGATCGCTGAGCGTGTTGTCCTTGCCCGTCGCATTGGCACGCAACTGGTAGCTGGCGGGCACATCCGTATTCCGGTTGAGGATGGAACCTTGATCGAGGGTGACGGAAAAAATAGGAAGATTGGATTTTTCCAATTTAACCTGGGCGAAGCCAAGACTTGAATGGAGGGTTAAAATGGCAATCCATGCAGGTAAAAATCGTCTCATACATTTTTAAAGCCGAAAATAGAGAAACACTTCCAAAAAGTCTGCCGCCTAAATAACATTTACCGTTTTAGAACTAAAATTGGTGGTTTCTGTTACTCTTACGCTTCAGCTTGTATGACGCGAAAAATTACTTCCCGATTTTTTTTGAGGCTTTTGAATAGGAAGCTCACTTGAAATGAAGCGTTCGACTTCCTATTCAAAACCCAAAATCGGGAAGCTAATTTTTCTGCGTTGCTTTCCGCATTTAATGTAATTTTGCACAAATTTTTTTCCAGCATGGGTCAGATTACCCCTTACAATGAGCAAGAATCCAAAACCAAGCAGGTTTCCCGCATGTTTGACCGGATTGCTCCCTATTACGATTTTCTCAACCACTTTTTGTCTTTGGGCATTGATCGGGGTTGGCGGCGTAAAGCCATCAAAGAAGTCGCTGAGAATCAACCGCAACGCATCCTCGACATCGCAACGGGTACCGCAGATTTAGCCATTGCTATGGCTGAACAAATCAAACCGCAGGAAATCATTGGGGTAGATATTGCCCCAAAGATGTTGGAAATCGGGCGGGTGAAGGTACGCGATAAAGGTTTGAACAAAGTAGTCCATCTCGAAGACGGCGATTCACAAGAATTGCATTTCAAAGACGATCAATTCGATGTAGTCACTGCTGCATTTGGGGTACGCAACTTTGAAAACCTGGAATTGGGGCTCTCCGAGATGTACCGGGTGCTCAAGCCAGGAGGCAAAATTGTGGTCCTGGAATTCTCCCGGCCCAAACTTTTTCCCTTCAAACAAATATTTAATGCCTACTTCAAATACATGTTGCCGCTGATTGGGCGTTTTACCTCCAATGACCAAAGGGCGTATTCCTATTTGTACGAGTCCGTGCAAGTATTCCCCGAAGGACAGGTATTCCTGAACATATTTGAGAAAACTGGATTTAAATCTAACCGATGCACCGCATTAACTCTGGGCGTTTGTTCCATCTACGTTGGGTTCAAGTAATAATTGTACTGGTTTTGGCCGTAGGTAGTCTACAAGCGCAGAAATACCGAGGCAATCCCAACTTTCTGGATTTCAATCAAAAACCATACTATTTCGGCATCACGCTGGGGATCAACTCCTCCAACTTCAAACCCTTTCGCTCCAAACAGTTTCTGATGAGCGATAGCATCCAAACCGTCGAATCAGTAACCGGGCCAGGCTTCAACCTCGGGATCGTAACCAACCTGAAAATGGGGGATTATTTCGATTTCCGTTTTCTGCCAACCCTCTCTTTTGCCGAACGCAACATCAATTACGATAAAGCTAGCCGTTTCCGCGATTTTAGCCAACGTACGGTGGAATCCGTGTTTGTAGAAATGCCCTTTCAGGTGCGCTACAAATCAGCGCCATTTCATGACAAACGGGTCTTTGTGATTGCTGGGGTAAAATACTCATTTGACGTAGCGAGTGATTCCCGCTCCAAACAAGCCGAAACACTGGTACGCATCTCCCCATCCGACTTTCAGTTGGAATACGGGGCTGGCTTGCAGTTTTTCTTCCCTTTCTTCATTTTTTCACCGGAGCTGAAAATTTCCCAAGGAATTGGCAATACCTTGATTTACAACCCTGCATTGCAAGAATCAACGGTACTGGAAAAATTACTCTCCCGTACCTTTACGATATCCTTACACTTCGAAGGGTAATCAATTTTGGTCTACCTGTAAAAAGGGAATGGGCTACGGTGACAAATTGCACCGTAGCCCATTCTTTTTTTCATCTTTCCTCTTCCAAAATCGACCTAGCTTTCCCCTCGCAACTAGATTGATTCAAATTGGCTTTTTGTACCATTGCTAAAACAATCGAGCAAAAAGCCGTGAATTTGCCCAATTTTATTTCCCTAAAAATGTGGATTTGTCAATATAGATGCTAACATTGTAATTGATTTCAACTCTGATCCTAACCTAACTTTTTTTAATTCTATGAAAATAGGTGCCATTAAGGAAACTAGGCCAGATGAAAACAGGGTTGCTCTATCGCCAACTGTATGCAAACAATTGATTAAGAACGGATTTGAATGTGTCATCGAAAGTGGTGCCGGGCTCAATTCCTTCTTTTCCGACGAGGCCTACGTTGAAGCGGGTGCAACAATCCTTTCTTCTGCCAGTGAAGTATTCAGTTCCGCTGACGTGTTGTGTAAGTTAAACCCTCCCAACGAGGAGGAGATTGAAAAACTCCGCGCAGGTACAGTCCTCATCTCGTTCGTTTACCACATGACCAATAAGGCCCTGGTAGAAAAGATCAATGCCCGCCAAGTAGCCTTGTTTAGCATGGACGCTATCCCGCGCATCTCCCGCGCCCAAACGATGGATGCCCTCAGCTCCCAGGCCAACCTCGCCGGTTACAAAGCCGTCACCATCGCCGCCAACGAATCGGGCAAAATTTTTCCAATGCTGATGACCGCTGCCGGGACCATTACGCCCTCTAAAGTGCTCATTTTTGGGGCCGGAGTAGCAGGGCTGCAAGCCATTGGTACCGCCCGACGCCTAGGTGCCGTAGTAGAAGTCACCGATATCCGGCCTGAAACCAAGGAAGAGGTGGAATCCCTGGGGGGCAAGTTCATTTCTTTTGACACAGGCGATGGGGTGAAAATTGAAGGCGGCTACGTCAAAGAAGCCGGTGAAGATGTACTGACCCGTCAAAGGGAAATCCTCAAAAAACACCTGGCGCTGGCGGATGTGGTGATCACTACTGCACAGGTTCCGGGGCGCAAAGCACCAGTTTTGGTCACCGAAGACATGGTCAAGGTGATGAAAACCGGCTCCGTCATCGTAGACATGGCGGTAGAACAAGGCGGCAACTGTGAACTGAGCGAAGTCGGTAAAGTAGTGATAAAACACGGAGTAAAAATAGTTGGTTATGCCAATTTGCCCTCCTTACTGGCCCCCAATGCCAGTGAAAGTTACGCCAAAAATGTATATGCCTTTGTGACCCATTTGGCCAACAATGAGGGCTTCAAATGGGACATGAACGATGAAATCACGGTGGGTACCCTCATTTGCCGCGATGGCCAAATCCTTAAACCCTAAATTTTACACATCAGATGCAAGCAATTTTTGAATTCATATCCCATCATCAGTTGATGATTTACCTGATCGTCCTGATGATTTTTGTGGGCGTTGAACTCATCGAAAAAGTTCCGTCCGTATTGCACACCCCGCTGATGAGTGGGGCCAATGCCATTCACGGCGTCATCATCATTGGGTCCATTATTGTGATGGGGCAGGCAGAAAACCTCTTCGCCACCATCCTGGGCTTCATTGCCGTGTTTTTGGGTACCCTCAACGTAGTCGGCGGCTTTGTAGTGACCGACCGCATGTTGGAAATGTTCAAAAAGAAAAAATAAGCCGCCGTGAAACTATCAATTCTTGATTTCATCTATATCCTTTCTGCCTTCAGCTTTGTATTTGGCATCAAGCTGTTGGGCAAACCCAGCACGGCTCGGCGAGGCAACACCATCGCTGCCGTAGGGATGACTGCCGCCATTTTGGGCACCATTTTCCTGAATGATTCCGTGATGGTCAAAAACTATCCCTGGATTTTTGGAGCGCTGATACTGGGCTCCATTGTGGGTACATTGATGGCCAAAAGGGTTCAAATGACCCAGATGCCACAAATGGTTTCCTTTTTCAACGGGATGGGGGGCGCTTGTGCAGCCTTGATTTCGATTGTAGAGTATGACCATTTTTTGCACCATTCATCCGGCGGTGATTCCGCTAGAATCGTGATTTTGCTGTTGGGCTTGATCATTGGCTCGGTGTCTTTTTCGGGTTCCATGATCGCCTTTGGCAAACTAGAGGAAAAAATCAAAGACCTACACCTGCCCGCCCAACAAGTCATCAACATGGTGGTTTTGCTCGCCATCGTGGCACTGGTGGTTGGTATGGCTGGGGGCTATTTGAGCAATCCTGCTTTCATTTACCTGATTTTGGGTTTGAGTTTGATATATGGCTTGTTGTTTGTGTTCCCGATTGGTGGCGCAGATATGCCCGTGGTCATTTCGCTGCTCAACTCCTTCACCGGGGTGGCAACCGCCTTTGGTGGCTTTTTGTACGACAACAAGGTGATGCTCTTCGGTGGTATCCTGGTGGGTAGTGCCGGTACCTTGCTCACAGTAATGATGTGCAAGGCCATGAACCGCTCCCTGACCAATGTGCTCCTGGGCAACTTTGGTGGTGGAAGTGCAGCGGCTGCGGCAGGCAAAACCGTCTCGGGTTCCATCAAAGAAGTCAGCGCTTCGGATGCGGCCATTTTGATGAAGTATAGCAAAAGGGTGATTGTAGTGCCCGGTTATGGTTTGGCCGTAGCGCAAGCTCAGCACGTTTGCCATGAACTGGAAAGTTGCCTGGAAGCGGAGGGCGTAGAGGTCAAATACGCCATTCACCCGGTTGCTGGGCGGATGCCGGGGCACATGAACATCCTGCTGGCGGAAAGTAATGTGAGTTACGATAAATTGGTGGAAATGGAGTCGATCAATCCCGAGTTCAAAACAACGGATGTGGTGCTGGTTGTTGGTGCCAACGACGTGGTGAACCCGGCTGCTAAAACCGATCCTGCTTCGCCCATTTACGGCATGCCCATCCTGGATGTGGAAGATGCTGCGAATGTCATCGTCATGAAGCGGAGTATGCGCTCGGGCTATGCGGGTATTGAAAACGAGTTGTTCTACTCTCCCAAAACCCGGATGCTTTTTGGTGATGCCAAAAAGATGATGACGGAGTTGGTGAATGAGTTGAAGGCTTCGGCATAGTTCAATACGATCCTTTTTTGATTCGGCTTCGCCAAATCTTTTAAAAGGTCGATTTACGCGCTTCGATCTCTAATTTCAAAAGCGACAATAATAGCAGCACGGATGACACGGATAAAGCGGATCTACGCGGATTTTCATCCCGCCTGCGGCGAAACGTTTTAGCCACTAAGGCACAAAGACACAAAGTCGTTTACCCGAAAATGGTTTCTTGGTGGCTTTGTGCCTTAGTGCCTTAGTGGCTATTTTATCTTATCACGCCGTAGGCGGGATGAAAATCCGCATAGATCCGCTTTATCCGTGTCATCCGTGCTGCTATTATTGTCGCTTTTGTATTGAAATGCGGAGCATCCCCCTCAATCCTGATTGCTCACCTGCACCTCCTTGGTCCTTCCGGCCCGGCTAAAACCCATATCCACCAAAAACTTGGCACTCGCCACCGCCAGGCCCACCCACTTCGAGTCCGACCAAGCCGGAAATTTGGGCAGCAAATGCATGGTAATCGGCATGATGATCGCCAACAAAACCAGCAGGTAGACAAAAGTTTTCATCAGCTCTCCAGCTGGATGCGCCGTTTTAAAGCTCCCGTTGGCAAAATAATTCAATACCAGCCCGGCCAGGTAATTCACAAACAGGACAATGATTTGTGGCTGCAAACCCATCATACTGCTGTTGCCTTTTCTTGCCATGTCAATTCCATTGATCGTAAAGGTGACCGTGAGCATGATGAAGGCGATGCCTAAAAACGCCCCGGCTCCCGTCCAAAAAACCCGCATCAACAGCGTATTCAAAAAAGGCTGCCCCTGCAAAGCAAAAAAAGCCCGAATCAAACTGGCGCCCACAATAAAAATCACTTCAAACCAGAGGAGCCAAACCACCGTCTCCAGTTTCCAGCCCAAGAAAAAGAGGCCAAATAAATTGACCAGAAAACCGATTACGCCCATCCAGAATGGGTGCATGGTGGGTGTGTTGAACCAGGGTTTGTCCTGTAATTCTGCCTTCATAGCATGTTTTTTTACAAAAGTGAGCTTGGACAGTGGGAAGACTTACCAAAGATAAATCTCTTTTTTATATTGCCCCCTATTTACACTTCACCAACTAGTTTGAAACCAATGCGAAACCAATTTACCAGACTCACGTTTTTGTGGGCAAGCCTTTTCATGAGTTGCCTTTCGGCATTTGCCCAAAATACTCCTTCCTGGCTGCGTTACCCTTCCATTTCACCCGACGGCAAAACAGTAGTGTTTACCTACAAAGGTGACCTGTGGAAAGTATCCGCAGAGGGCGGAAATGCCAGCCCACTGACGTTTCACGAAGCCCATGATTTTATGCCAGTATGGTCCAGAGATGGCAAAACGATCTGCTTCGCCTCCGATCGTTATGGCAATTTTGACCTCTTCAGCATTCCTGCCGAAGGGGGCGAAGCCAAACGTTTGACCTTCCACTCGGCCAATGAATACCCCTATGAGTTCAGTACCGACGACAAAAACATCGTCTTTGGCTCGGCCCGTATGGATTTGGCCAGCAACCGCCAGTATCCCACCGGATCACAACCAGAATTGTACCAGGTATCCATCAATGGAGGCAAGGTCAGCATGCTCCTGCCCACCCCGGCTGAAGATGTGAAGTACAACAAGGATGGCAGCAAGATGGTCTACCACGACAAAAAAGGAGGCGAAAACGCCTGGCGCAAGCACCATACCTCCTCGATTGCCCGCGACCTGTGGGTGTACGACAGCAAGACCCAGAAGCATACCAAGTTGACTAGCTTCAACGGTGAAGACCGCAACCCCATTTTTGCGGATAATGACAGAAGCATCGTGTACCTCAGCGAGGCCAATGGTTCTTTCAACGTACACAAATTTGCGCTCGACAATCCAGCCAAGATAGAGGCCCTGACCAGCTTCAAAAAACACCCGGTTCGCTTCCTGAGTCAGGCCAAGGACGGCACCCTCTGCTTCAGCTACGCAGGCAACCTGTACACCATGAGCCCCAAAGGCAAGCCCGTACAGCTCAAAATCAACATCGCTGCAGATGCCCGCCGCAACAACGAACAAATCGTGCCAGTGAGCGCGGGTGCACGCGACATGGCCGTTTCCTCCAATGGCAAGGAGGTGGCTTTTGTGTTTCGCGGCGAAGTGTTCGTCACATCAGTGGAAGGCGGGGTGACCAAACGCATCACCAATACGCCCGAGCAAGAACGCAGCGTGAGCTTTTCACCCGACGGCAAAGCCCTGCTCTATTCCTCCGAGCGCGGCAACAGTTGGAAAATCTACGAGACCAAAATCAGCCGCAGCGAGGAGCCTTACTTCTACGCCTCTACCCTATTGAAAGAAACGCCGATCATCGAAAATGCCAAGGAGAACTACCAGCCGGAATATTCGCCAGACGGCAAGGAAATCGCCTTCATCGAAGACCGCATGACCCTCAAGGTGTACAACATCGCCAGCAAACAAACGCGTACCCTACTCACCGATCAGGAGCTCTTTTCGATGGGCGACAACGACCAGTATTTCTCCTGGAGCCCGGATGGCAAATGGATCCTGTTCGACTACAGTATGCCCGGTGCTCCAACCGGAGAAATTGGCATCATCGCCAGTAATGGCAAGGGCAAAGTGATCAACCTGACCGAAAGTGGCTTCCAGGATTTCCGGCCCAAGTGGATTTTGGGCGGCAAGGCGATGGTTTGGTTCAGCAACCGCGATGGGTTGAAGTCGGTGGCGCAAGGAGGCAATTCACAAGTGGATGCCTACGCCCTGTTTTTCACCCAGGAAGCTTTTGACAAGTACCGCCTGAGCAAAGAAGACGCGGCACTGGCCAAAGAAATGGAGGAAAAAGCCACGAAAGCCGACACCACCAAGAAAAAAGACAGCCCGAAAAAAGACAGTGTAGTGCTCGACTTCGATGACCTGGCCTTGCGCAAAGTCAAACTCACCATCCACTCCTCCAACATGGCCGACGTGTTGGTGAGCAAAGACGGCGAAACCTTGTATTACCTGGCGCGTTTTGAGCGGGGCTACAACCTCTGGAGCACCAACCTGCGCACGAAGGAAACCAAAATGCTGATCAGCCTCAATTCCAACGGTGGCGGCTCGATGGTCTGGGACAAGGAGCAAAAAAACATCTTCCTGAATACCGATGGCCGCATCGTCAAAATTGACCCGGCTGCTTCCAAACAGGAGAGCATCGGCATCAATGGCGAAATGGTGTTGAACGTAGCCGCCGAACGTGCCTTTATGTTTGAACACGTGTGGCGCCGCACCAAAAAAACCTTCTACACCGCCAGTTTCCACGGGGTGGATTGGGACAGCTACAAGCCGGATTACTTGCAGTTTTTGCCCCACGTTGGCAACAACTACGAGTTTGCGGAACTGCTCTCCGAAATGTTGGGCGAACTAAATATTTCCCACACCGGGGCCAGCTATGCTTCTTTCAATGCCAATGGCGACCAAACGGCTTCCCTGGGGGCCTTTTATGACCCAAACTACACGGGTTCAGGCGTTCGCATTGAAGAAATTGTCAAAAACGGCCCGCTAGACAAAGCCAGTTTGAACCTGCAAGCCGGAGCCATCATCGAGGCCATCGACGGCGAGACCATCGTAGCGGGCCGCGATCTGGCGCAATACTTGAACCGCAAGGCGGGCAAAAACACCCTGCTGAGCGTACTGGAAGGTACTACCCGCCGGGAACTGATTGTAAAACCCATCTCGCTTGGGGAGGAAAACGGCCTGCTGTACCGCCGCTGGGTGTTGCGCAACCAGGAGGAAGTGGAAAAATTGTCCAACGGCCAACTGGGCTACGTACACATCCCCGGCATGAACGACGGGGCTTACCGCACCACTTTCGAGGACGTGATGGGCAAATACTTCAATAAAAAAGGCATCGTGATCGATACGCGCTTCAACGGCGGCGGCGACCTGGTGGCCGACCTGGCGACCTTCTTGTCGGGCAAAAAGTTCATGGACTATACCACCGATAACCGCAGCATCGGCTACGAACCCAATTACCGCTGGACCAAACCGAGCATCTCGCTGGTCAATGAAGCGAATTATTCGGATGGCCACTGCTACGCCTTCGCGATGCAAGACCAAAAAATTGGCAAACTGGTGGGCCAACAAGTACCAGGCACTTGTACTTTCGCTGCTTGGGAATCGCTACAAGACAATAGCATCCGCTGGGGTGTGCCGCCCGTGGGCGTAAAAGCGATGAATGGAAAATACCTGGAGAACTGGCCAACGGAGCCGGATATCAAGGTGTGGAATGAGTACGAAATGGTGTGGAAAGGTAAGGATCAGCAGCTGGAGGCGGCGGTGAAGGCGTTGCTGGGCGAGTTGAAGTAGTTTTTTACTTCCTTCAAAATTCATCATTCGCCTTTCACTTCAAAACTCTAAAGTCATGTATTCGGAACTCATGTACTCAAAAAAGATTTTTTTGGTGAAGAGTTAAGCATACATGATTTTAGAGTTTTGAAGTGGGGAGGCAGCTTACAAATTAGGGTTCATTTGACGATGACAATTTAGGCGCTTCGCGCTTTTTTGAGGCTTCGCCGCTTTTTGCAAAAAGCGACGCAATGGGAACACGGATGCCACGGATGCCACGGATTAGAACGGATTTTGACTCACCTTCGGCTCGTCTTTTTCCGCCTGCGGCGGAAAAAAATCCGTTTTTATCCGTGGCATCCGTGTTGCCATCCTGTCGCTTTGGCTGAATTAAGCAGCGCGTTTGAATTTCTAAAAAACACTCCACCGAAGGTGGCTGCTAAACTTTTACATTTCTTCAATACCTCAATCATGACAAAAAAAATCTGTTTATCCCTCCTATTCCTCCTCTCCCTCACTTACTGCTTCTCCCAAAATCTGCAAAAGGACAGCTCAGCAATCCGGCAAGTGCTGACCAGTTTTTTTGAAGTTTTCACCAATCCGGACATGAAGCATTTTGACAACAACTGTGTCCCCAACTTTGAACTGTACGACATGGGTGAAATTTGGAACCGCGAGAGGGTTGCCAAATACGTCAAAGATAGTCAAAGCAAACCCAAAGACTGGACCCGTACCAACCGCTTCGAGTTCATCAAATTCAATTTCCGAAAAAATATTGCCTGGGTGAGTTACCACAATTATGCCGTCATCAACAACTCAAAAACCAATACGACGAGGAATATCCACTGGTTGGAAAGTATGATTTTGGAAAAGATAAAGGGGAAGTGGGTGTTGGTGCAGATGCATTCGACTTTGGTGGAATGAGGGGGCATTCATCCAAAACTCCTTGATTCGAGCTTTTTTGTTTGCTATTTTTTTGTAAATTTGAAAAAAACAAAAAAATGGAAGTTGTTTCCAAAAATTACATCTCCATTGATCCTGAGATTTGTAGCGGGAAACCGCACATTATTGGCCGCCGCATTACGGTGCCGCAGATTGCGATTTGGCACGAATTTATGGGCAAATCAG
This sequence comes from Haliscomenobacter sp., assembly GCF_965225875.1. GTDB lineage: Bacteria > Bacteroidota > Bacteroidia > Chitinophagales > Saprospiraceae > Haliscomenobacter. Next base: position 1,288,163 of record NZ_CBDDBS010000003.1, read on the forward strand.
CCGATGAGATTGCTACAGAGTATGATTTGAGCTTGAGTGAGGTTTATGCAGGTTTGGTTTATTATTTTGATAATCGCCAAGAAATGGATGATTTGATTGCGGAAAGTGAAAGCTTAGTATCGGCTTTGATCCAAAACACTCCTTCTAAAATCAAACTAAGCAATAGTGCCGCGTAAAATCCGCTTTTATTTGGATGAACAGGTCAGCAAATCGATTCAATCAGGCTTAGCTCGGCGGGGTATAGAAGTTTTGACTTCCAAAGAAGCAGACATGTTAGGTACTTCCGACCTTGAGCAACTTGCATTTTGCGAGCAAAATGATTGGGTTATTTTTTCTCAGGATGATGATTTTCTGAAGTTGCATGCTGCTGGCCATAATCACAATGGCATTGTTTATGCCCGCCAAAGAACTTCAATTGGATCTATTATTCAGGGATTGCTGCTGATCTATCAAGTTTTGGATATGGATGACATGGAGAATCATGTTGAATACATTTGATAAGATTAGAGGAGGCAGATGAACTCGACTTTGGTGCATTGAGTTGTGTTCTCCGATGAAGGATTTTTTGAGTGGAGCGTGACTGAATAGCTTACCCCATCTTATTCCGCATTTTTTCAAGCTGCTCCTGCTTCCGCTGCTTTGCATTTGCCAGTGCGGGCCGCAAACGTTCCGATACTCTTGTCCAGGCATCATCGCGTTTGTTTTTGGCCAGGGAATTGATCCATTCTCCCGGCACCCCCTGGATTTCTGATAGCGGTAAATCCTGCCAATCCGTCTTCCGCCACATCACTGGAATGATTGCTTTTTCGCCTTTTTGATGTGCTTGCAAAGCCGCGCCAAATTCCGTTTGGTAACAAAAATCAGAAGCCACAAAATCGGCGCTGACCAAACAAATGACAATATCAGACTCGGCCATTTGCTGAAAAATCTCTTTGCGCCATTCCTCACCCGCATCGATGTCACGGTCGTCCCAAAGTTGGAGTTTTTGCAGACGTACAAGTGGCGACAGGGCGGTACGCAGTTCTTTGAGGGCATCTAAATCGTTATGGGAGTAGGAAACAAAGGCTTTGATGGGGAGTTGTTCTACCTCATCGCGCATGGCTGGATCTTCTACCCCAATCAATAATTCAGCAATGCTTACTCTCTTTTTCAGCTTTTTAACAAAGACTTCCGTTTCTCCAGCAGTTTCTGCTTCGACCAAATAACTATATTCTTCATAGTCATCACACCCAGGGATCGGGACCATTTCTTCAAATTCCAATTTCGTAAACCCTTCCACAATCTCCTTCAGCGTTTCGCGGATATAACTCAAAAAACGCCGTCGTTCCTCGCCACAAACTTCTATCCGAATTTTTTGGTCTTCCTTGTCCCAACGCACCCTGGCCAATGCCTTAAACACATTGGGCTTGTGCAAAATCATGCCCGTGCGCCAACGTTTGGCATCCTGGATAAAGGTATGCAACTTGACCATCAGGCGCGGAAAAATGCTGTCGGGCATAAAATCCGGAAAGTGGATCACAAACTGCAACATGGCCCCTTCCGCTTGCCAATCCGGCGCTGCCACGGGCAACAATTGTGGGATGACATAACTCCGGTTTTCCAACATAAAACACAACTCAAACTCCTCCATCACCCGCACAATGTAGTGCAGTTTGTCTTTGGGATAGTTAAACTGCCGCTCTGTCGTATCACTTTTTTGATAACGTGGATCGTTGATGACTGCGTCAAAGTCGCCTTCGCGCAGGATACCCTCATTTTCCACCACTTTGCTGGAGTTGATGATGCGGTATACCCCATTGGTCAACCAAAGGGGATTGAGGATTTGAGTATCAAAATATTGCAGGTTGCGGAAGTTGATCACCACACCCAGGTCGTGTAAAAACTGCAAGAGCACATCCTGGCTGACTTGCCTACTTACCCCTTTTTCAATGCATACTTTTTGGTATTCCGCTGAGCCAATGTAATCAGCCTCCATATTGGAAAAATGTTCCTTGACCGCCAGCCAGTTTTGGGGAAAAGGCGTCAGGCGGGTGGTGGCACCATCGATGGCCTCACGTAGGGCTTCTTTAAAATCTAAAAGCCCTCGGTCGTTTTCTGTTTTGCAGGATACCCGAAAAAAAGCTTTGATTTGCGGGTATTTTTCTTGTAAGGTTTTGCGCTCCACCTCAAAAGATGGATTTTCATCGATTTTATTCAAGACCACCAATACCGGAGAATTGCCTCCAAAACTGGCGGCGTGTTTGAGCCATTTTTCAGCCAGGTCGTCATTGCGGCTATTGAGCAAAAGTACATACACACTGCGTTGCGAAAGAAAAAACTGGTGGGTAGCGTGCATGACTTCTTGCCCGCCAAAATCCCAGAGGTGGGCGGTGACCTGATCGCCATCGTTCATCCCAAAAGGCACTTTGCGGATGCGGATGCCGTGGGTTTGGCTTTCTTTGCTGTCGAAGTCTTCGCCCATCAGGCGTTTGACTAACGAGGTTTTACCAGCAGAAGCTTCGCTGAGGAAGATAACTTTGACTTCGTTGAGTTTGCGGCCATCATCCCCGAGTTCTTCGAAGTAGTCGCGGACAGCTTGGGGAGAGTCTTTTGCAATTTCGACGGGGGGGCAGATGAGGGGCCAGTCTTTGACGAGGATAGCGGGGGCTGCAGCAATCTTGTCAGCATTTTCATTACAATGATCACTCCAGTCTTGCCATTTTACCGGTATATTGTTTTGAATTAATAAATAAACAGGAAATAAATCATTAATAGTCAAACTCTCACATCCAAGCTGACGTATGTTTTTTAAATTCCTAATCGGATTTAGATCAACAATTGGGTTTTCTTCAAAGAATAACCGAGTTAGTTTATTTAAATTAGTAATAGGTCCCAAATTAGTAATTTGATTACCATCGATAATTAATTCCTTTAAATCTTGGAGATTTGAAATAGGAGCTAAGTCATTGATCTCATTATGAGAGAAATAAAGTAAGGATATTTTTTTGAGATTTTTTATTGGGTTTAAGTCGCTGATTTGATCGAACGAACAGTCAAGTGAAGTCAGGTTACTGAGGTTCGCGATGGGGTTTAAGTCGCTGATTTGATCGAACGAACAGTCAAGTGAAGTCAAGTTGCTGAGCTTCGCAATTGGATTTAAGTCGCTGATTTGATTGCCTCCGCAGGAAAGCGAAGTCAAGTTGCTGAGCTTCGCGATGGGCTTTAATTCTCTGATTTGATTGTTCGAGCAGTCAAGCTCAGTTAGCCAAACCAATTCCTCCAATTCCTTCGGCAATTCTTTCAACTCGCAATTTGAAAGATCAAGCTCTTCCGCCTTACTTTTTTTATTCTCTCTAATCCGTTTAAAGGCTTTTTCCGACATGGTGCCTGATTTAGTTTTATTGACTAAAAGTATATTAGACTTGAGGCGAGTTAATTATCAAGGGATTGGGAGACCTTAGGCATTTCGACCAGCGGCAGCGCCGCCAAAACATCGATAGTTCAAGGAACGAAACTAGGTTTTAAGGTACGTAGTACCGGAACTTTTGCCTTTTATTCCGGTGCGCTGCACCTTAGATGCCTTGCTTGGCCTATGTGCTATCGACGTTTTGGCGGCGCTGCCGCTGGTCGTTGATCCTAAGGTCAGAACTTACTGATTACCAATTCGCCCAAAGTCTATTGTATTTTTTTGCTAAAATAAGCTAAAGCCTCATTACATGTCTAAAAAAATAGGCATGTTTTGAATGAAAATGAGCCTTGCTAGCCCACGTCCTTCCGACTTGCCACAGGTTCATGAAAATCTTTACAGAACCCTAGCCCAAAACTAATCCTTCCTAGGGCCCCCACACACAACTAATTTATAATAATCCGGTGCCAACATTTCAACCTTCTTTCCATACTCCACAGCCTTTGCCAAATTCTGGCTTTCTCCGGAAGCAAAATAATACTCCACCAAATAGGCATAAGCCGTGACCACATTCCTTTTAGTAGCCACATCCGTTTTATCAAAAGTAGGCTCCACCAATTCCAGGTATTTTTGGTAAAAAGGTTTGGCCCTGGTTTTTCGTTCATTGTCCATATCCAATGCCACATTGATTCGAGCACGAGTATACCAGCCTATGGCATAAGTGGGATTCAACTCATTCACTTTGGCATACATAGAATCGGCCATTGGGAAATTTTTAAGCTGCATCTGGCAATTGCCCATGTAGAAGTAATCCCTTTCGGATGGTTTTACCATTTGGATTTTTTCGAGGTAGGCCTCAAATGCTTGAGTGTAACTTTTGGCATCGTAGTACATTTTTGCAATTGTATCAAAAATGTCGGTGCGGCTGGGATCCAGGTCAAAAACCTTCTTGTAGCAGAGCATTGCCAGCTTATGGTCTCTTGATTTAGCGGCTTCTTGAGCCTGTTGGGACAATTGCTCAATGGCTCTTTGAACCGTTGAGGAATTTTCTAAGGTTTGTGCAAATCCGGTTTGAATAAGCAGAACCAGTGTAAACCATGATACCATTTTTTTCGCCAGCATAAGTTCAGGATTTTAATGAATTAACGATTTCTTCAAGGTTTTTCTTTTCATACATGTGAAAATGAGGAAATATTTAAAATTCCCTCTAGTCTCTATCGAAATAAGGATCCACTTTTTTAATTTTTTCCATGTATCCCAAAGCCTTGGGAATATCCTGGCTTTCCCCGGAAACAGCATAAAAGCGGGCCAAATATTGATAAGCATTGATTGCATTTACTTTGGTTCTTTGATCCGCATTGTCCAGATTTGGCTCTACCAATTCCAGGTATTTTTCATAAAAAGGCTGGGCTTTTGTTCTTGGTTCATTTCCTTCATCTAAAGCATCCTTGATTCGTGCTCGAGTATACCAGCCTATAACATAAGTGGGTTCCATCTCATTTATTTTGGCATACACAGAATCGGCCAAGGGGTAATTTTTAAGCCCCATATAGCTGTTTCCTATGTAGAAATAATCTTTGACCGTTGGAGAGACTTTTTGGGCTTTTTCACGGTAGATCTCCAATGCCAGATGGTAGTTTCTAGTTTTGAAATAAATTTTACCAAGCGTATCAAGAATTTCTGTACGACTTGGATCGAGGGCTAAAATTCTTTTGTAGCAACGAATTTCAAGTTCTAAGTTATAGCTTTTTGCGGCCTCTTTGGCTTGTTTGTAAAAGTGTACAATAGAGTCTTGAGCAGAGAGGGTGTTGCTTACAGTTTGAGCATGTCCTGCTCGGGATAGCAAAACCAGGGTGAAAAGTAGTACAATGTTTTTCACAAGCATAGCTGTACTTTTAATGAATGTAATATTATTGGATTGAATGAGGTCTATTACTTTAAATCCTAACATAAGTCATTGAAATAGCAATAAAAACAGAACAATTTAACAAAAAAATTGGGTAAACGAACCACGTCAAGCCCAAAATGCATGTTTTCTAACAACATAGCATCCATTTTAAGCCAAACAAGCATCCGAAAAACCCGTATTTTAGCCCTGGAAACCAAACTTTGACACCATCCAAACATGATACCTCCATCCCCTCCCCAAGACCCCTTCCATCTCGAAATGATCCTCATCCCTGGCGGTAACTTCGAGATGGGTGACATTTTCGGCGAAGGCCCTTACTGTGAACGCCCCGTGCACCAGGTAAAACTCGCCGATTATTACCTCTCGCGTTACCCGGTCACCCAAGTGCAATGGGTGAAACTGATGGGCAAAAACCCCAGTCGGGATCAATCCGACCCTCAATTGCCCGTGGTAGAGGTGACCTGGTACGAAATTCAGGCATTTTTAGAAAAACTGAGCCAGCTTAGTGGCCTCACCTATCGCCTGCCCAGCGAGGCTGAATGGGAATACGCGGCGCAGGAAAGGGGCCAAAAAATTCGTTTTGGCAACGGGAAAAACCAGGCCTCTGCCGAGGAGATCAACTTTGATGCCCAGCACAAAGACAATCAAACATTCGGTTTTGCCAGTACGGGTGAGAACCGCAAAAAACTGAGCCGGGTAGGCAGTTTTTCACCAAACACCCTGGGGCTATATGACCTGAGCGGCAATGTATGGGAGTACTGCGCGGATGTATGGCATGAAAGTTATTTCGATGGCCCCAAAGATGGCAGTGCCTGGGTGGAAGGCGGCGACCAAGATTTGCACATCATCCGGGGCGGATCCTGGAAAACGAGCGCGTACCATTGTCGCTGTACGCACCGCTCACGGGGGCTTCCTGAGTACCGCCTGGATGACCGGGGCTTTCGGTTGGCACGAACCGCGTAGGCGAACTGAAAATGTTGTTTCAACTGAAGTAAAATTGCCACTAGTCCCTGTCTCCCAAAATGAATTCAGTATCCACAAAACGAGTCAGCGGTTTCATCATCTCACAATAAGGCACTTCTCCGTTTTTGCGGTTCCATTTTTAAAGGTGATTTCAATCAAATAAAGACCTGGGTTTTGCAACAAAATTCCTGAGCGGAGGGCATCGCCAGACAAGGGCATTTTCCCACCATACTGGTTGTAAATGGCGATGGATTGGATCTCTTGGCCATCATGCTTAAGGTAAACCAAGCCAGTGGATGGATTGGGATAAATCATGGTTTGGGAAGAAACAATTTCATCAAGAGACGTACTCAGACAATTGGGATCCGATTTCTTCACGGGCTCGTTTTCCATTGTACTCAGCACCATACCACTATTCGCCGGAACGATCAGTTGGTATCCATCAGAGAGTCTGACCGAGGAAGCACTCACTTTAGGAAGGGTTAGACTAACTCCATCTCCCTGCTGATCCTCAGAATAAGTATAGCTGTTGAATGTAGCCAATCCACAATATGCGGGTATTTTGATGCTTATACATTTAGAGTGCCGTGTTTTGTTGACCAAGGCAAACGAAAAATGAGCTGAATTGCTGTCGGCAAGCATGATTTTTGCCCCGGTGATTCGAACCTCATCATCGGGTTGTGACATCATCAGGATTTCAGTTTTCCCTGCCGGAAAATATCGACTGAGTAAAGACCAAGTATAATACCATGGGCGAAGTTTCATGCCGCCATTGTCTCCGGCAACGTTCCACATTCCGGGATCTTTGCCGGCGCCATAGCCGTCTAATGCCCACATCAGTACGGCACTGTTTCCCGCTCTGGCCGCCTGAATGCCATAGTCTAAGGCGTTTAGGCCATACGCGTACCGGGTGGGGTTGTAAGGGCTGCCTACTTTGTTGAAGAAGTACCAGTAATCTACCCCATTGCCCGAAGCGCGATCGGGGGCCACTTCACTCAAAAAAATGGGCTTTGTAGCATCGATAGCACGAACCTTGGCAACATAGTCACGAAGGTAGGTTTCCAATCCTCCGCCCAGGAGCATTTGTGTGCCTGCATTTAAATAGTGGTGGTACTCATAAGCACTAAGTTCTAGAGGGTTGTACTGTGCCGCGTACTGCGTCCAATCATCCCATGAGTCGGCACCTACGAGCAGTTGGGTAGGCAGTTTATAAGCTGTCAGCTTTTTGTGCAGCTTTTTTATCATCAAAGACCAGGCGTCGAAGGAATAATAGGCCAATGGTTCATTGAGCGGCGCGTAGTATTTTATGTTTTTTAAGGCCTTGGTTTTTAGCAAATACTCGATTAAATCCGCCTGGAGGGTAGCAAATTTGTCCGATGTGATGAATGCATCATTGTTTTCAATGCCTGGACTTGTCAAAAGCGCTGGGTTCCAAATCCCCGTCATTACCGCTATACCTTCCGATTCATAGAACTTCAACATCCTGATGGCTTCCTGCATGTAGGTAGATTCCCAGGTATAGTCGCCTGCATTTCCGGATGGATTGAACCAGTCGCGGTAAAAAACAATCCTGACCAACCCTGGCCGCATCTGTTTGATCCGGCTCGTGGTGGTATTCCAAAGGTCAGTGTCCCAGGTCGTAAATCCTTGCTTGTTGCGCATGACCGCCTCCTGATTCCAGCCGAACCCCAGCCAATTCACATTGCTCACTTTGCCACTTGGGCTACTGGTAAAAAAGGCGCCTGGCAAACAATCTTCACTACAATCATTATCCACAAAGACGGTCACGGCAGCGGTACTTTTACACCCACTGTCCTTAAAGGTGGCAGTTACGGCGTAGGTAGTGCTCGAAGTGGGTTGGGCTACTATTCCGTAAGCGTTTTCGCCCGTACTCCACAAAAAATCTACATTCTGATAGTCAACTTTGGCCGTTAGGTCAATTTCTGCTCCAGGGCAAATTTGCAGGTCTGGCCTCAACTTCACGGTATAGTCGGGAATTACCTTCCATACTTCATTTTGTACCCATTGCCAGGTGCAAGTACCGATTTTTACTTGTGCGACATATTTGGTAGTCGTGGATAGATTGGCTTGGGGCGTGTAACTTTGGCCCGTAGCTCCCGCAATTGTCTCAAAAGGATTCATTTGTTTGGTAAGCGGGTTATAAGTTGATTTCAACCAGCGGTATTCTATCGGGCTGTTGCAGGTCGTATTGGGCAAGACCAAAAAAGTTATTGTGGTCGGTGTGTTATTTGGGGTGCATAAATTCGTTTCGGTGGTATTGGTATTTAGGCTTCCAGCATTTAAGCCATCACAGCATAAAGGGTTCTCTTTCTTATCTGTTGCAAGGGAGGTATTCAAATCTATTGTATTGTCTTTAAATGCCTTCCCGGCAAAACCACAATTAATCACCACAAATGCCCCTAAAAGGCAGGAGAGCATTAAGCGGCGCTTCATGATGGATCGTACCAAAATGGAAAAAAATGAATTGCTCATTTGTGAAAAGGTATACTTGGGAATGAGGGAGTAGTCCGAATGTGTTGCTCATGAGGACAGTAAAAAAGCTTCAAGAATGCAGGCCAATGCTCAAAACTACATAAATGTTCCTACTCCCCCACTCATTTCCCCTTCCTGAAATAATTGTCGCAGCCATCCACATAGCTGTCATTGAACTCCAGAACATCCTTACAAAACATAATCCGCCCCACTACCTGGGGCACCAGGGGCTCGGTTTTGATCAGGAAAAATTCCGGGTCACCGCGAAAAATTTTCCAGCGCGCTGTTTGGGTGATTTTGCCACTCTCTTTTACAATCAAGGTATGATCGGCTTTGAACTCAATGCTCAGGCATTTATAGTCTTCACCATTGGCTTTTTCGGTTTTCCAAAAACAACTGATGTACTCCCAATCCCAAACGCCGAGTAGGGCACTTTCGGTGGCTACCGAGTCTCTGGAAATGCTGCGGTGGCAAGACAGCAAATTGAGCTCCGCGGGAGGGGGAGCGGCGGGTTCATTGCAGGGGTTTTCTTCTTTTTCGGGAGCTGGCTCATCGGGATTGCAGTTCGCCAATACCAGGAACAAAAAAAGCGACAGGCTGAAAATGCGGTAGTGTGGCATAGAATTTTTTTGCAAAAGATACGCGATTTTGGATTGTTATACCACATTCAGTTGAGGGTATGACCAGATGGCACAACGCACCGTAGAGACGCACAGCCGTGCGTCTCTACAATCCAGCATCAACCATCAAGTTTCACATTGCCCGATTTTTTCATGCACTCAATTCAATTGGTTCTTGTTTGCTGGATTTTCCATGATTTCCAAAAAGTCTTTCTATTTTTGAAACGAAGTAATTTTTTGTTAAAGAGCTAAGAGCTTGTCTAAGGCTCTAATTCACCCGACATCATGCAAACCAAACACTTTCTGCTTTGTGTACTGATCAGTGCTGCCAGTACACTTTGGGGCCAAAGCACCTATCAACTACAGGGCAAAGTCGCCAATGCCCAAAATGCGCCGCTCGATCTGGTTGCCGTTTCCCTGTTGAGTTCAGCGGACTCCAGCATCCTCAAATCGGTTTACTCGGATGAAGATGGTAGTTTTGTATTTTCTGGGGTTGCCGCAGGCACTTATTTCATCAAGGCTTACCTACTGGGTTATGCCGAATACCAGGAAAAAAAACTGGTGGTAGAGGGCCAGGCTACAACCATTCAACTGCCCAGCATTCAATTGCAAGAAAGCATCAAACAACTCCAGGAGGTCACCATCGCCTCCAAAACGCCTTACGTCGAGCGCAAAATCGACCGCACCATTGTCAATGTTGACGCCTTGCTGGCCAATGCGGGCAGCAACGCCCTGGAGGCGCTTGAACGTGCACCTGGCATCGCAGTGGACCAGAATGGGGTGATCACGCTCAAAGGCCGCGCCGGAGTGGCCGTGTTCATTGACGACAAACCAACTTACCTGTCGGGCGCTGAACTGGAAAACTACCTCAAGTCCTTGCCCGCAGGCACCGTCAAACAAATTGAAATCATGACCAATCCGCCCGCCAAATACGAAGCAGCGGGCAATGCGGGGGTGATCAATATTGTCCTGAAAAAAAACCGGGCTCCGGGTTTCAATGGCAATACCAACCTCAGTATGCAACGTGGGCGATATACACGCAGCAACAACAGTTTGAACCTCAATTTTAACCAGAAAAAGATCAGCCTTTCGGCCAATCTCAACGGTGGTTTTCGCAACTCCTTCCAGGATCTGAACATCAATCGTTATTACAAAAACCCCGACGAGACGCCCAGCTCTTCTTTTGCCCAAAATTCCTTCATTGTTAAAACCGGGCAATCGGCCAATGCCAAACTCGGCCTGGATTATTACCTCTCCGAGCGCACGACCATCGGCCTGTCTGCCAAGGGTTTGTTCAGCCCCTCGGGTTCCAATACCGACAACAATGCCCAGGTAGCCGGTGCCGACCGCAATTTGCAGCAGTTTGTAGACGCCCTGAACCTGGACGATGGCAAATTCAACAATGGGACCTTCAATGCCTACTTCAAGCGGCAATTGGATTCCCTGGGCAGTAGCCTCACTGTAGATGCTGACTATGTGGTCTACGCCTCAAATCGCGACCAAGTCTTCAACAATTTTATCCTCAATCCCAGCAGGGTCTTGTTGTACCAGGATCGCATCAATGGCCAGTTGCCTTCCGACATCAGCATCTACGCCGCGAAGGCGGATTATGTTAAACCACTGGGTAAGGACGCCAAATTTGAGGCAGGGCTCAAATCGGCCTTCACCAAAACCGACAATGAAGCAGCCTACACCAACACCGTCGATGGCGTCACTACCCTCAACTACGACCTGAGTAACCGCTTTTTGTACGACGAATGGATCCACGCCGCCTACGCCAATTACTCCCGCAGCATCGGTCGCTGGGGAATCCAGGCCGGGCTTCGGGCCGAAACCACCAGTCTGAGCGGTGATCAGTTGGGCAACCCGGAGCGGCCCGCCAGCAGTTTCAAGCGCAGTTACACCAATCTTTTCCCCACCATTTACGCAACCTGGAACGCTGACTCATTGGGGCACCACGTGTTCTCCTTCTCCTTTGGGCGACGCATTGACCGACCTTATTTTCAGGATTTGAATCCTTTTGTGAGCCCCTTAGATAAGTTCACTTTTTATGCCGGAAACCCGAATTTGTTGCCTACCTACGCCAACAATTACTCCATCTCCCATTCGTACAAGGGCGTGCTCAACACCACCCTGAGTTACGCTAAAACCATCGACGGCATCAATGAAACCCTGGAAATTGTGGATGGCATTTATTACAGTCGGCCCGGCAACATCGCGACCAACCAAAGCTTCAACCTCGCCATGGATGCCGCCATTCCCGTCACTTCCTGGTACAACATCAACAGCAATGCTGAGCTGGGGTACCTGATTTTTGAGAGTAAATTGTATACCGAGCAACTCAACTCAAGTGGAACCTATTTTCACCTGGTGGCCAACAACAGTTTTCAATTGGGCAAAGGCTGGAGCGCCGATTTACGTGGCGAATACATGAGCGATATTGTGTATGCGCAGTTGCTGATCAAAAGTTGGGGAACCTTGAATTGTGCTTTCCAGAAAAAACTGTTCAAGGACGCAGCGAGCATCAAGCTGAGCATTAGCGACATCTTGTACACCCGCCGCGCCGACGGCATCATCAACAACCTGCGGCTGACCGATGCGGATTGGAACAGCACCATCGATACGCGCTCGGTGACCCTGGCCTTTTCGTACCGTTTTGGCAAAGCCACCAACAACCGGCCTAAACACTCGGGTTCGGGCTCAGAAAGTGAACAGCAGCGGGTGAAGAATACGTGATTTTTCAATACATTACACCTCAAACTCAAAACTATGTCGTCCTTCAAAAACTGCTTCCTGCTGATCATACTCAGCACTTTGACCTTCAGCCTTGGCGCGCAGGTTTTACAGCCCAATACCAAGCCCAACCCTAAGGTCAATTACGAACGGCTCAAGCGCATCGATGCTGTGGTTGAGGAATACGTTCAGCAGAATAAAATCATTGGAGCAGTCACTTTGTTGGTCAAGGACGGTCAGGTCGTGCAGCACCGCAGCTACGGCATCGATGACATTGAAAGCAAAAAGCCGATGGCCAAAGATGCCATTTTCCGCATCGCTTCACAAACCAAGGCCATCACCACGGTGGGCGTCATGCTATTGATGGAAGAAGGTAAAATCTTACTCAGTGATCCGGTTTCCAAATACATCCCCGAGTTTGCCAAGCCGGTCGTGCTGGCTACTTTTAATGAAAAAGACAGCTCTTATACCACAGTTCCAGCCAAGCGCGAAATCACGATTAAGGATCTGCTGACGCACACATCGGGTTTGGGTTATGCCGGGATTGGGTCACCAACCATGCAGGCCATTTACGCCAAAAACCGCATCACTGGCGGGGTGGGCGAAATGACCAATGAAATCGATGCGACCATGAAACGTTTGGCAAAGCTGCCATTGGAGGTGCAGCCCGGCGAAAAATGGAATTACAGTCTGAGTACTGATGTGTTGGGGCATGTCATTGAAATCATCAGCGGTATGGATTTGGAGACCTTTTTCCAAAAACGCATTTGTATTCCACTCGGGATGAAAGATACCTACTTCAATCTTCCTGCCGATAAACATGCCCGCCTGACTGCAATTTACACCCCCGACAGCACCGGGCGACTCAAAAAATGGGCAAATGGCCTGGGCATTCCAGCCGATTTTCCCAATATCAAAAAGTCCTATTTTTCTGGCGGTGGCGGCCTGGTCAGTACGGCTTATGACTATGCCATTTTCCTGCAAATGTTGCTCAACAAGGGAACTTACAACGGGGTAAGCTTGCTTTCGCCACGTTCGGTGGAACTCATGACCACCAATCAAGTAGGTTCACTTTACGGGAGTGGGGCCTTTGGTTTGGGCTTTCGAATTGTTACTCCAGCCATGTCTGATGAACTGAGCAACATAGGAAGTTATGCCTGGGGAGGAGCGTTTTCTACCACGTATTGGGTGGACCCAAAAGCACAGTTGATTGGTTTATTCATGACCCAGCAGTTTCCGGGTACTCCGGCTATAAGTGAATTACAAGGGAAGTTTAAGGTGGCAGTCTATCAGAGTTTGCGGTGATGCAGCGGTTCCGTTCTGTGTTAGCTGGTACAAGTCTCCAGACTTGTACCAATATCAACACGTCTCTGACGTGTCTATTCTCGATATTTTCGCGTTGCCTTTGCGTCAGAGACGCGGAAATGTTGGTACAAGTCTGGAGACTTGTACCAGCTAACAGCATAGTCGACCATTGTAATCAATCAGCTTTGGGTTAAACCTGCTCTTGCCAGTAAAATAATCGATCATGAAAATCAAAAATGCCACCCTCTTTCTTCTTCTTTTATTGTCTTGTAAAAATTTCCTTTTTGCTCAGGCTTTCGCTGAAAGGCCGAACATCCTCTGGATATCGGTGGAAGACATCAGTCCCTTATTGGGAGCGTACGGCGATAAAAGCATTCAGACCCCCAACATCGATCGGCTGGCCAGGGAAGGAATTACCTATACCAATGCATTTGCCACGGCAGGGGTATGTGCGCCCAGCCGGAGTTCCATCATCACTGGCATGTATCCGGTGAGCATCGGCACACAAAACATGCGCACCGGGCCTCATTATGCCTACCGGGAACCAGAGGCAGAGACCTACAAGACTTACATCAGCCTGAAAGACATTCGAGGCAGAAATGTACCAGAATATGCGGCCGTTCCACCACCTTTTGTCAAAGTTTTCACCGAGTACCTGCGGGCAGCAGGCTATTTTACCAGCAACGCCGCAAAAACGGATTACCAATTCAATTCACCCATTACAGCCTGGGATGAAATCGGTAAAGATGCGCATTACAAAAACCGCAGCGCCGGACAACCGTTTTTTGCGGTCTTTAACCACGAGATCACTCATGAGTCCCGGGTATTTATGAAGAAAGCTGACCCTATGCTGGTAGATGTCAACAAGGTAAGAATTCCAGCCTATTTCCCCGACCTGCCAGTGGTTCGTCAGGACCTGGGAAGGGTGTATTCCAATATTGTTGAACTCGATCAACAAATCGGTAAATTACTGGATGAACTGAGTGCCGCAGGGCTGCTGGAAAAAACCATTATCTTTTTTTGGTCGGATCATGGAGGCCCTTTGCTCAGACAAAAAAGGGCGGTAGGGAATTCCGGGCTCCGCGTTCCCTTGATTGTGCGCTTGCCAAATGGAGCGATGGCGGGTACCAAAGTTGAGAATATCGTTTCCCTCATGGATTTGGGGCCAAGCGTTTTGTCATTGGCTGGGATTGAACCACCTGCACACATGCATGGAAAAGCTTTCCTGGGCACCTTCAAAACGAAGACGCCCCATACTTTTGCTTTCGGTGCGGCGGACAGATTTGATGAGGCTGCGGATATGAGCCGCTCCGTGATCGACGGTCGTTTTGTGTACATCAGAAATTTCCGGCCGGAATTGCCCCTGATTTACCGGAATGCTTACCGGGAACAAATTGACATGACCCGCACCCTCATTGAAATGGATCAGCAAGGAAAACTCAGCGGGAATGCGGCCTATATTTTCATGAAAACCAAACCTGAGGAAGAGCTGTATGATCTGGCTAGCGACCCGGACGAGGTTCACAACATTGCGCACTTACCCGAGCAGCAGGCCAAATTGAAGGAAATGCGCGCTGCTCTGGGGGCCTGGCAGTTGGAAATTGGTGATCTGGGATTTATCCCCGAGTCTGATCTGGTCAATATGATGTGGCCGGGAATGGTACAACCCGCTACGGAGCAGGTGACCTTCAAAAAAGAAGCAAATCAACTTAGATTATCCTGCTCTACCGCAGGGGCCAGCATTGCTTACCAGTTAGACGACGAGATAGGTGGAAGCAAATGGCGATATTACCACAAACCCCTAGCTCTGGGGGAATTCAAAAAAATTGCCGCCAGGGCGGTTAGGATAGGCTACAAAACTTCCGCTGTTTCCTATTTGTTAGCAATGAAGTAAGTTAAGTTACAGCAATGCAGTGAGTTTTATCATTTACCCCTTGCTGCATTGTATGCATTTTCATTGCAACAAGTGAACCATACAAAATTTAAACGAACCAGATGGAATTCATTGATTATTACCAAATACTGGGTGTGCCCAAAACCGCTTCTGATGCCGAAATCAAAAGTGCTTACCGCAAACTGGCCAGAAAATACCATCCGGACTTAAATCCAAACAACAAAGAAGCAGAAAGAAAATTCAAAGAAGCCAACGAAGCCAATGAAGTATTGAGTGACCCCGAAAAAAGGAAAAAGTACGATGCCTACGGAAAGGACTGGCAGCACGCAGACGAGATAGAAAGAGCCAGACAACAACAACGTCAACAATCCCAACGGCAATCCGGCCGGCAATTCAGCGAAGAAGACTTTGCAGGCGGCGACTTCTCCGACTTTTTTGAATCCTTGTTTGGCAACCAGGCCAGAGGTGGAACGGGCAATCGGCAAAGCAGATTTAGAGGGCAGGATTTGCACGCTGAGTTGCAGCTCGACTTAATCGATGTGTACCATAGCCACCAGCGCACTTTAAGCGTGAATGGTAAAAATATCCGCCTAACCATACCGGCTGGGGTTGAAAATGAACAAACCATCAAAATTGCCGGGCACGGTACCCCTGGCGCGAATGGAGGCCCCAATGGGGATTTGTACCTCACTTTTTCGATTGCGGACCACCCGAAATTCAAAAGGGAAGGCAGCAATTTGTATACAACGGTAGAATTGGATTTGTACACCGCGCTGTTGGGAGGGGAAACAACCATCGATACCCTGGACGGAAAAGTAAAATTGAAAGTAGCGCCCGAAACCCAAAGTGGCACCAAAGTGAAATTAAAGGGCAAGGGGTTCCCAGTATACAAACAGGCCAATACTTTCGGCGATTTGTACCTTACCTATCAAGTCAAATTGCCTACCCAACTTAGCGAATCTGAAAAAGCATTGTTTAGTGAATTGGCCAAAATGAGAAGCAATGGAAACTAACAATTTGATCCAGCTTGCACAATTTTGCAGCATCCAAAATATAGATACGTCCTTCATCCTGGCCTTACAGGAATATGATTTGGTGGAACTGGTAGTCGTGGAAGAAATCCATTATTTACCAGTTACACAACTGCCGACGGTAGAAAAAATGGTGCGTTTGCATTACGAACTCGACATCAACTTAGAGGGCATTGACGCCATTGCTAGCTTACTGAAACGAATCGACGCCCTCGAACAAGAACTCATTGCGACCAAAAACAGATTGCGGGTATTTGAGCACGGCGGAGTTTGGTGAGCGATATAAAAAGTGGAGGCCAATAATGGTTTGCACAGATAGGTCTCCACTCTTGGGTGACATTTTTAATCAAAACATCAAATCTACCATCACTACCCCATTCTCCCGGTCTTCTCCTTCCACCTCAGCTACGGTAAAGTAAATGGCATATGCTTCGTCGTCCACTTCTTCACTTTCCATTAGGGGATCTTTTTCAGAATAGAGTATATCAAGTTCGTCACCAGCCTTGGGCAGGCCAGGATACAATTTTTCAATGCGCCAGGTCAATAGTTGAGCGCAATGGCCGATCATCTCTTCGGGCATTCCTGCTTCCTCGGCATTGGTTAGTACAATTTCCATGGGTTGTGTTTTGGGTGTTTAAAATACAGGAGCTAAAGGCTAAACCAAAGATAAAATCTTTTGCAATTTATCGGCTGCCCCTGGTCAAGGTAATTTAAGCTGCGGATAGCCTAGAATTGTTTACATTTACCCCTAACAGCATCAGTCTCTACTTCAACTACGCGCAAACAAACACAGCAAAAACTACTGCATGAAATTGAAAGTTACTTGCCAACTGGATTATCAAACACTCCAGAACGTCCCCTTGATTTTTTTATTGAGACTGCGATCAGGATTCAATCAAACGATTATTTCAGAGGAGTTTATCGTTGAACCAGCCGTACCCGTAAAGGAGTACCTGGATTTGTATGGAAATTACTGCCAACGCCTGCTGTCCCCAATTGGTCAATTTTCGATCAAAACCAGTGCATTGCTTGAAACAGCTTCATCGATTGAAGTTGATTTTAATGCAAATTTTGTATTGATTCAGGATTTGCCAGACGATATCCTGCTCTATTTGTTGCCAAGCCGTTATTGTGAGTCGGACAAATTGCTCGCAAAGGCTTCTGAAATCATTTATTATTTATCCACTGGTTATGAAATGGTGGAAGCCATTCGGCAATGGGTTAGGCTCAACATTCAATACGCGTACAATTACAGTACCCCTTCCACTTCTGCCATGGATACGCTGGATAGTCAAATTGGGGTTTGTCGGGATTTATCCCATTTGGCCATTGCCCTTTGCCGCAGCATCAATATCCCAGCGCGTTTTACAGTGGGGTACTTGCACAACTTAGAGCAGATGGACTTACACGCCTGGTTTGAAGCCTATTTGGGCGGCAAATGGTACACTTTTGATGCCACTCAGGAGCTTACTACCGGCGGAAGGGCTGTTTTGGCGTATGGCAGAGATGCTGCTGACGTAGCCACCACCACTTATTTTGGCGACCTACAACTGGATAGTATGTTTGTAGGCGTGGAACAAATTGAGGCTTAGGTGTTTTTGACGTTGTTACTATGCAGTGGGGCAAAATGATCACTTGTTTTTTTTATCGCCCTTATGACAAAACCAGGCCCAAAAAATGAATACAAACTGCACGGGCAATCTGATCAGGGCTGCTTGGTGGCTGCCTACTGCTGGGTTGCTCCTGAACACGTCAATCACGTGTAAGGGCAATAGCAACACCATCAACAAAAGGATGCCAAGCGTGGCATAATGCCGGAAACGGGGAATCATTGCACCAAGGCCAAGGCCAATTTCTACCACTCCTGCAGCAATATTGAGTTCGTCATTCAGCAAAAATTCAGGAAAAAACCCGGCATACATCAATGGATTCAGAAAGTGCGAAACACCTCCCAAAACCATGAGTAAGCCCAATAGAATCGTTAACACCAACTTAAAGATTTTCATTCGGTTTGATTTGAAGCACGATGTGTAAAGACAATAATGTTTTTAAAAGTAAGATAAAGTTTTGTGCAAAGATGCTTACAAGGGGTTTTTCTTTATTTGCCCTAGAATGAGTCCCTATAAAACTACATATCTTTGTGCCAAATCAAACACAATGTCCCAAGTACCCCTCGTCGACAATCAGTTTTTAATCGAAAAAAGGGCTGCGCAAAGTGGGTTTGACATGAGCAATTGGACTTATGTGATTATTCCCGGTATCCCTCCCGAATACAAAGCTCGCGGGGGCACCATTCGGGTACGTGGGTTTATTGATGCTTACGAACTCAAGCAATACAATCTGCTGCCCATGAAAGACCAGCGGATGTTTTTGCCCTTGAACGCGACCGTCCGCAAAAAAATTGGCAAAAAAGAGGGGGACTACGTCCATGTTGTTTTGTTTCACGATGTTTCGCCAGTCGTAATTCCAGAGGATATTTTGGCTTGTTTGCTGGATGCCCCTTTGGCACACCAGTTTTTTTCATCCCTTTCAGAAAGCAACCAGAAATACTACATTGACTGGATCGAGGGGGCAAAAAAAATGGAAACCAAGGTAGAAAGAATTCAAAAAGCCATTGAGCGTTTAGAGAATGGCTTGAAATTTTACGATTGGGTCAATCAGGAATAAACGCCCTACTCTATTTTGTCAAACAATCTCATCGCATCATGCTCATTTTCCTATTCATTTTAGCCTTGTTTATTGGACTTGTTGTGTTGTACCTGCAACTGCCCCAATTTGGCAAAGCGCCTTCGGGTGAAAGGCTGCAACGCATCAAACAATCCCCTCATTACAAAGAAACTGCATTTGCCAACGAGGAGGCAACAGGTACCTTTTCAGAAGGGCACACCTTTGGTGGAGTACTGTACAGCTTCCTGTTTGAAAAAAAGCCTGATCAAATGCCAAAAGAAAGAGTACCCTCCACTTTTACCGATTTGCATCAACTTCCTGCTGATGTGGATGCCTTGGTCTGGTTTGGTCATTCTTCCTATTTCCTACAAGTTGGAGGTATAAAATTCCTGATCGATCCGGTTTTTAGCGGCAATGCCTCCCCCATCTCAGGTTCAAACCAGGCTTTTAAAGGCAGCGACATTTATGCCGTGAAAGATATGCCAGCCCTTGACTACCTGCTAATTACACACGACCATTACGACCATCTTGATTACCCAACGGTCAAAGCTTTGCAAGACAAGGTACAAATGGTGATATGTGGTTTGGGAGTGGGCTCACACCTGGAGCGTTGGGGCTATCCGGCAGATCGAATCATTGAAAAAGACTGGTATGAAAGCCTGACCCTGGGAAAAGGGATGACCCTGCATACCTTACCAACCCGTCATTTTTCAGGGCGCACTTTCAGGCGCAACAATACCCTATGGCTTTCCTTTTTGTTGGAAAGTCCAAATGGAAAATTTTACCTCGGCGGCGACAGCGGTTACGGGGAGCACTTTGCCAAAATCGGCGACCAGTTTGGCCCCATTGATTTGGCCATTCTCGAAAATGGCCAGTACAACCCGGCCTGGCACGAGATCCATTGCTTTCCCGAAGAAACCTTAAAAGCAGCCAAAGCTTTAAAAGCCAAACGCCTGATGCCCGTTCACTCGTCCAAGTTCGCCTTGGCCATGCATCCCTGGTACGAACCCTTGACGGAAATCACCCGCTTGGATAGTGGATATGACGTACCTTTGGTTACACCCATGATTGGAGAATGTGTCAACCTGCAAGAAAGTGGGCAGGTCTTTCAGGAATGGTGGAAAACGCTGCGGTAAATTGATCAGGTTTTATGCTTCATTTATGAAACAGACTATTCATTTTCTTTTGCTCATCCTCTCCTTGCATACCAGTTGCAGCGGCCAGGCGTCCCTATCCGGAAAACTCACCTTCGCTCCCAATGATCAATGGGCCCCTACCCTCTTTTTGATTCAGCCGCGCAGTTTGGATGAGGTGGCAACCAGTTTTTTAGGGCAGGTGATTGATTCGGCCAAAGTAAAAGCAGATGGCAGTTTTGTTTTTAACAAACTACCAGATAGCCCAGAGCCTATATTGCTCGAATTGGCCGTGCAAAAAAAAGGCGAGCAGTTTGTCAACCGCTTGAACAACGAAAATCCGGGCAGCGACAACTATTGCCCAATTATTTGGAAAAATGGGCTCAAACTCAAAATAAAGGCCTCAATAGCCCAATTCCAAAGCACTTTTACCATCGAAAACCCCTCCCCTGAAAATGTAGCCCTGCTAAAATTAAGGGACATTCGCCAGTCCGCTTTTCAGCAATTCCTATCCAAAAACAAGGAAGAGGAGCACGAAGAAACAAAATTACTCGAAGTCGAAGCGGCAAAATTGAACTTTCAAAAACACTTAATTGACTTTGCGCAACAAACCGACCATTTGCTGCCCGCACTTTTGGCCATCCGCTGGGTAAGTCCGAATCAGGATTACGAACGCATTCCCGAATTTCTATTTTCCCAATGTCAAAGATGGCAAGGCAGCCATCCTGGCCATCCCTGGGTGGAGCAACTCTGTCAAAAAAGCAAGCGTGAGCGCCTCCCGGTCTTGATCGGAGATAAGTTACCCGACGCTCTTTTACCCATGCTGGCTGGCGATACCCTTACCCTGGCTCAACTCATTGGCAACCGGCGTTTAACCCTTTTAGACCTTTGGGCTTCCTGGTGTGCCCCTTGTCGGCGCGAAAACCGCGACTTTTTGGTGCCTATGTGGGAACAGCACCACAAAAATGGCTTTGAAATCATCGGTTATGCCTTAGATGCCAGCGCAGCAGCCTGGAAAAAAGCGATTGAAGCGGATGGTGCCTACCGATGGGTACATGCTTCTCACCTGCGGGGAGATGATGCTCCTTTGATGGAAACGCTGCGCATTCAAACGATTCCCGCAAATTTTTTACTGGATGCAGAGGGAAAAGTGATTGCGAAGAATTTGCATGGCCAAGAGCTCGTGAAATTTGTAGCAAAATACCTTGGAGAATGAGCTAAGCGATCAACATCAATCTTCAACCCCCAGTCATCATTTTATTGTTTTTGCAAAAAAACAAACGGGACAAGTGCAATTGAAACCACAAGAGAAAACAAAAGAATGCTCACGAAATAGATCAAGACCACTTTAAAAAAAGCAGCAATCCAGCCTTGTTTAAACAGTTTGTGAATGGCGTAAGTATAATACAGTACCATAATCAGCATGCTCAGCATAGTGATCCAATCCATGTTCAAGTTGAGGAAAAGAACTGGCATAAATACGATTGATGCCTGGGCATTGAAGTAGGCATTAGCCACCAAGTGTTCTGCATAGTTGAGCCCAAATTTTTTGAAAAAAAACCGGGTGAAAATCGCAAAAAACGGGATATACAAAATGGATACAAGCTGAAAATATTGTTTCATTAAATCGTTGTACAGCGTGGCAAATTCATTCGCTTTTTGGTTTTCACTTTGCTGAATCATGTCAGCCATCCCCGCAGCTTGTTGATCATAAAAACCAAATCCAATGTAGATCAATGCAGCAACAGCCGTCCAGAATATAAGGTATCTAAACGGAGAACTATATTTTATCGTTTTCCCAGCAAGGTAATCCAACACTACCTGATCTGGCTTTTTAAACAACATGAAAAACGTATAAATTAACCCGTGATCCACATTGCTGATCTGATTGAAAATATCTTCAAAGATTGCGCGTATGGTGATGCGGCGCTGGATTACTTTTTGGCCGCACTGCCCGCAATAGACGCCAGAAAGGGGGGCTGCACAAGATTTGCATTGAAGGATGTCTACTTGATTTTCCATCGTTGAGCTTTAGTCGCGCAAGATAGTTTTATTTGTTATCTGTGCAAAAATTGGCGTTTTATCCTTTATTTAGCTTGAAACAAAAAAATCATGAAAGTTTTAAAAATCACCACGACTCTTAGCCTTTTTTTGTGCTTTTTTTACAACCTAGCCCTTGCTCAAGTTCAAAAGGGAGAGCTATTTAAAGGCAAAACTGTTTCAGCAGAAATCGATCCGCAGGAGCAACACCGCTACTCCGTCAGCCTGGAGAAAAACCAATTTGCTTTTTTCAAATTGATGCAGGAAGGAGTAGATGCAAAAATTGTTACCTACACACCACAAGGAAAAAAAATCGAAGAATTTGATAGCCCAAATGGAAACAATGGCGCCGAGTTGTTTGCCATAAAATCGGATGAAAAGGGGAAATATGTGGTAGAAGTTACGCCATTAGAGGAAAATGATTCCAAAGGAAAGTATACCATCACCTTAAAAATTGTCAAACCCAGGGCACTCACTCCTGGTGATCAAGTGGATGAAGTTTTTGCGCCATGGGACAATAAAGACAGCCCTGGTGCGGCAGTCGCTGTAGTTCAAAACGGTGCAATTGTGTACAAAAAAGGTTACGGAATGGCTAACCTTGAATACGATATTTCCAATAGCCCTTCCACAGTTTTCCACATCGCTTCGGTTTCAAAACAGTTTACAGCTTTTTCCATTTTGTTGCTGGAAAAGGCGGGCAAGCTCAATCTGGACGACGACATCAGAAAGTACATTCCTGAAGTTCCTGATTTTGGCAAAACCATCACTTTGAGGCATTTGGCTACCCACACCAGCGGCCTACGCGACCAATGGAACTTGTTGGCAATGGCCGGTTGGCGGCTGGATGACGTGATCACCAAAGAGCATGTGTTAAAACTGGTAAGCAAACAAAAAGCGCTCAATTTCAATCCAGGTGAAGAATTTGTGTACTGCAATACGGGTTTCACACTACTGGCCGAAGTTGTAGCCCGAGTGTCTGGCCAATCCTTTGCGGAATTTACCCAAGCCAATATTTTCAGTCCTCTAAAAATGAAAAGCACCTTGTTTTACGATGACCATGAAAAAATCGTAAAAAATCGGGCCTATTCCTATTATGACAACAATGGCTACAAAAAAAGTGTGCTGAGCTATGCCAATGTGGGTGCCACCAGTCTTTTTACCACCGCTGAAGATTTGAGTTTGTGGGCTTTGAATTTTGGGAACCCGGTAGTGGGTGACACCTCCCTAATTCGCAAATTGAATACCCTGGCAGTTTTGAACAATGGAAAAACCTTTGGTGGGGCTTTAGGCCAGTTTGTAGGCAAGTACAAAGGTTTAAACGAAATCCAACACGGCGGGGCGGATGCTGGCTACCGCTCTTTTTTAACCCGTTTTCCGGATGAAAAATTGTCGGTGGTTGTTTTGAGCAATGCCGCTGAATTCAATTCTGGCGATATGGCTCACAAGGTCGTGGACATTTACCTGAAGGACAAGATCAAAACGGAACCAGTGACAGCCGCCAAAAAAGAAGAAAGCCCCAAGACCGCTGGAGTTGCGGTAGACCAGGCCACATTAAACACTTACCTCGGAGACTTTGAGCTTCAGCCTGGCTTCAACATCAGCGTCACCTTAAACAATGGCCAGCTGTTTGGGCAAGCAACCGGGCAACCTGCTTTTAAACTCACTCCCTTGTCAAATACCGAGTTTAAAGTGGAAGGAGTAGATGCAAAAGTGGAGTTTGTGCCGAATGGCGGAGAGAAGGTCAATACCCTTAAACTCCATCAAGCCGGGCGCATAATGGATGCACCGCGTTTAAAGGGCTTTGATAAAAATGCAGTAAACCTGGCCGAATTCTCCGGCAGTTTTTACAGCGAAGAATTATCTACCACTTATGATTTTGTGATGGTCGGGGGAAAACTGATGGCCCAACACAGCAGGCACAGTGATTTTGAAGTACTGCCCATAAAAAAAGACATTTTCTCGGGGCAGGCCTGGTTTTTTGGGCAAGTTGAGTTTGTCCGCGATGCAAACAATGGCATTACTGGCTGCAAAGTAAGCAATGGTCGGGTGAGGAATTTGTATTTTAAAAAGCTGTAAGTTTTGAAATAAAATAGGGGCTGGCTCAGAAATTCTGTTCTGAGCCAGCCTCTATTTTATTGGCGTATTAGCCAATCCCTTACTTGAATAACTTCTGAGCAATCGTAATCAAATAAAGTTTGCAGTTCATCCAGGTGTGCCCACCGTCAGAAATAAAGGTTTCGTGTTTGATGTTTTTTTGTTTCAACACTTCCATAAATTTCTGGTTCACAGCGTACAGCCCGTCCTCTTTACCCACGCCGATCCAAAACAACTTGAGCATTTTGTTGGTCTTTTCAGGATTGGCAAAAGCGACTTCGTTGTTGCGCTCAAATTCGTTTTCAAGCATACCAGGTGCAAATCCACACACATAACTGAACTTGTCCAGGTTGTTTAAGCCAAAGTATAAAGTTGTCCCTCCTCCTCCGGAAAAACCAGCAATAGCGCGACTGTCTTTGTCATTTTTGGTCCGATAATTTTTCTCCACAAAAGGCATGAGGTTATCAAAAAAGTCAGGCTTAAATTCCTGGAGGTTATCCCAATTGCGGAGGCTGCCCGCGGATTTGCTGATTTTTGGAAAAGCCCGGCCATAAGGCATCACAATGATCATCGGTTCAGCCTTGCCCTCCGCAATCAGGTTGTCGAGGATGATGTTGGCCCGCCCTACCTTGGTCCAGGTTTCTTCGGTATCCGTGGTTCCATGCAACAAATACAATACGGGGTATTTCTTTTTCGAGTTTTCCTCATAACCTGGCGGTGTGTAAATCACAACGGGGCGGAGACCCAATGCCAGTGAGTTGTAATACCGGTAGGAGACCGTACCATGGGGCACATTTTTAAGCGTATGCACCAAAGGGCTATTCCCGGTAACTTCCAAAATGCTGTTTTGGAAACCCTCATTGGGGAAAATAGCCGAGTTTTTTGGATCGGCTATCTGAATTCCGTCAACATTGAAGGCATAAGGGTACATGTCGGGTTTTACCGGCCCTACCGTCACGCTCCATACCCCTTTGTCGTCTTTTGCCATGGCCACTGGAGCCTTTTCAAATTGCGCATTAAGCTTAACATCAGTGGCTTTGGGAGCCCAAAGTTTGAAGCTCACTTTTCCATCCGGGTAAACTTCAGGAGAAACAAAGGTGGGTTGCTGGTTAGGCTGTGACCAAGCCAGGGTAACTGCTCCACAAAAAATCAAGAGAAAGATGTTCCTTTTCATATGTTGTTGAATTAAAGTCTGAGAAATTGTTTGAGTTGTTAGGACTTATTTTGCCCATGCTTTACCTTCAGCTGTACGCCTCCAAGCATAATACGCATCCAGAACTTTTAATGATTCCTCACTAGGAACAGCGCCCATTTGAGGGCTTTGTTTGAAATGCATCACTGCATGCTTCTTGCTCGTGAATTTTTCCCATTTTGGCACTCCAGGTCCATTGGGATCACCAAACTTGGCAAAGTTGGTCCAATAGGTCATGATTGCTTCAGATATGGCCTGGTCCGTAGGGGAAGCCTGCTTGCTTTCTGGATTGACATGACCGAATACAAACGCTACATCCTGCCCATGTGGAGAACCTGTGCCAAAAAGGGGCGAATCGGCCGGAAATTCAGGGTGTTGGTCAAAGTAATAGTAAAACACCTTCGATTTTTTGCTGGTTTGAGCCTGCATCATGGCCCATTTCCAGGTGTGCCAGCCAAAGGCTGCGTCACGGGCCAGGTCGCGGGCAGTTTTAGGCACATTTTTTTCACCAACCGGGTAGGCTTTAACCAGGTCATCAGCAAATTTCCCGTACCTTTTTTGCACTCCGTCCAGGTAATCTTTTGGCGTTTTGGGAGGCATAAAACTCATCCCTTCATCGGAATTGTAGCCAACCAATATAGGAGTAGCGTTGTACTGTCCCTTAGCATAAAGTGTACTTTGATCCGCAGGAATGACGTAGCCATCAATGGTCGGCCAGGATGTACCCAAACCTCGAACTCCTGGCAATTGATCAGCCGGGATTGCCCTCAATTCTTTCAGATTGGCTACTCCGGCTGTTTTCATGTATTCCAGACCCATAGTCTCCGCATCAGCGAGCAGTTTTTGGTTTTCGCCTGGGTAGGTGGTCACCCGCGGAGGGCCAAATGAACCACCACTTTGGGAAATGGCGCCATGGAAAAGCCCCTTGGCCAGGGGTGAAGCACAAAGCATACTTACTGCAATCCCACCGGCTGATTCTCCAAAGATGGTCACTTTTCCAGGGTCACCTCCAAAAGCCGCGATGTTGTTTTGCACCCATTGCAACCCTGCTATCATATCGAGCAGGCCGTAATTGCCAGATGCCTTGTTGGGCGACTCCGCGCTCAACTCCGGATGGGCGAGAAAACCCAGCTGACCAACCCGATAGGCAATACTCACCAAAACCACCCCTTTGGCAGCCAGTTTTTCTCCAGTGTAACCCGGTTCGGCGGTAGACCCAAAACTGAAACCACCACCATAAATCCATACCAAAACGGGCAGTTTTTCAGTGGGTGATTTTGCCGGGCTCCAGATGTTGAGGTACAGGCAATCTTCACTTTTCCCGGCTGGAGGGTTGCCTCCCTGGAAAGGGCTGGGGCCGTACTGGGTTGCCATTTTAACCCCCTGCCATTTTTCAACGGGTTGGGGGGCTTTCCAGCGGTTTTGCCCAGAGGTAGGAGCACCAAACGGAATTCCTTTGAACACCTGTTGGCCATTTTCGAAGCTGCCTTGTACCAATCCATACTGGGTCTGGATGGGCTGCCATTGCTGAGCGTGGCCAAACAATGGGCCCATGATCAGCATTAAAAAAAGTATGTTGAAACGCTTCATAACCTTTGATTCAAATTATTTAAACAGCTGTTGGGTAAACTGATACAAACACCGTCTCCAGGTGAGCCATTCGTGTGCCGTGTTTTCAGACACGTAATAGGTGTTGTTGATTCCGGCTTTGGTAAAGGCATCGCTGAGTGCTTTGGTGCGCTGGCCTTCATGGGAGCCAATCCCCAAAAAGAACACTTTGACCTTTTTGTTAAAATCGGCACTATTGGCAAAGGCACCATTGTAAGCCGTTTTCATTTCAGTTTCCGGGTTAAACATTCCAGCTCCACTAAAACCACCGATGTAGGCAAACTTGTCCAGGTTGGGCAGAGCAGTCTGGAATGTTTGGAAACCTCCCCAGGACAAGCCAGCCATGGCCCGGCTCAAACGATCGGTTTTTACTCTGAAATTCTTTTCCACATAGGGGATGATTTCATTCATTAGCATGGGCGTAAATTTTGCTCCGAATTGTTTCCTCGCTTCGTTGACGTCCTCACCAACCGCTGGCTTAAACATGCCGCCAGTGCCTCCATCTGAGATGACGATGATCATCGGTTTGGCCTTTTTGTCGGCGATCAGGTTGTCCATGATGATGCTCAACTTGCCTTGTTCCACCCAACCCCGTTCGTCTTCGCCCATGCCGTGCTGCAGGTACAAGACAGGGTATTTTTCAGTAGCATTTACATCGTAACCCGGAGGAGTGTACACAAAAAAACGTTCATAACCGCCTACGGTCTTGGAGAGGTAATAGTTTTCCCTTACCTGGCCATGGGGAATGTCACGTGGTGCATAAAATGCCTGATCCGGGGCCGGAATTTCAATGCCACTCATCATTTTGCCAATCCCAAAGAAGGATTCGGAAGCAGGATCAGAAAAACGGTAACCATCAATCAACAAGTAATAATAATGGAAGCCTGGCTGCAAGGGTTCGGTGGTAACTGTCCACAAACCTGCTTCGTTTTTCACCATGTCATATTTTTTGGCCAAATCAAGTTGCACATTGCTCGCCCCGGGAGCATCAATTTTGAAAATGGCGCGGCCTTGAGCATCTACCCGCGGGTATTGCATGCCGGGAGCATTGGTTTCGGCGGCAATGGATTGAGTCGGAAAGGCTTCAATGTCGACCCCCATAGAGTACAACATCCGGGTAGCGTAACGTTTCCCAAATTTGCGGATGGCTTCAGCGGTGAAATGTAATTTGTCGGGCACAGCCTCCAGGCCATAAGAAGGAATCACCATGGCGCGTGGGAGGGTTTGAGGCAAAGTGGCGATGATCTCATTCATGCTGGCGCAGCGCCCACCCTGGTCGGCATTCACCAATTCGCCTGCGAGGAGGGGAATTGAATTGGGCGCGAGTTTCAGGTCGGCGAGTAAGTCGTCGTAGATTTTTTTGACTTTGGCGGGCCAGGCTTTGTCTCCAGTATTGGATTCGCCCTGGTGCAACAAAATGCCCTTGATCACCCCTTTTTGCTGGGCGATTCGGGCCATGTCCACCAGTCTTTGGTACGGGTTTCCACCATAAGCATCGGACATTTTAATCATCCATGGCCTTGAAGCAGCTGAGGTATCCAGGTAGGTCTTGTACAATTCTTTGTCAAAAATCTCAATCTTGCTCCCGGCCACGGCCACATGCACCAAACCAACACTGATTTTTTCTGGAAGGTACTGAACCATGGTGCGGCCAAAATAGTCCGCGGGAGACAGGCGGGTATTGCAGCGGCAAAGCGGTGGCTTGGCATCATACCAGTTGCCCATGGTACGGCCCAACTCGGGGCAATCCAGGGCCGATAACAATTTCAACCTTTTATTGGTTATCGTGTCCTGTGGGCCAATCGGCGCCGGGCCTTCCATATTGGACTGGCCAATACACAGGTAAATGTGGAAATTCGGGTCTTGGGCGAAGCCTTTTTGCGCAAAGAGGCTTAAGCCCATCCCAAACAGGATGAGTAAAATGTTAGTTGTTTGTTTCATAGTTATAGTTTATCGATAAATGTAAATTTAATTTTTATTCTCATTGTCAGGAAACCTTCGATGTAATTTTCTACCGGTAAGCCCCCAAAACTGTTTTTTCAGGAAAGTAATGCCGTACTTGTATTCAAAATCAGGAAAAGAATCTATTTTCGGGCGAGTACAAATCCAATCCATCATGCGTTATCACCTGCTGTTTTTGCTGCTTTTAGCATCATTTTTTTTCGTTTTTTCCCAATCCAAACCAACTCCTTCCCCTCAACTTGCCACTGCAAAAAAATTCAAAACCCTGGATAGTCTGTTGCAAAGCGAGGTAAATGGGGACAAGATTCCAGGTGTAGTCATTCAGGTCAAAAAAGGCAAACAAGTCCTTTTCCAGCGTGCCTACGGGCTTTCCCAAAAATACAACGCTCAGCACCAGCTCCTCCCCAATCCTGAGCCAACCACCCTTGAGCACCTGTACGATTTGGCTTCCTTGACCAAGGTAGTTGGCACCACCACTGGCATCATGTTGCTGGTGGATCAAAAACAGATTGGGCTCGATGATGCGGTAGGCAAATACATCCCCGCATTCGACACTCCAGAAAAGCGAACAATCACCATTCGGCACTTGCTCAGTCATTCCGCTGGGCTAAAGGAATGGTACCCACTTTATTACCGCGCCTCGAATAAACAGGAAACTTATCGATTGATTGGAGAGCTCCCACTAGCCTTTCCGGTAGGAAAACAGCGCCGTTACAGCGATTTGGGGTTTGTGCTCCTGGGGCAGATCATTGAGCAGATTTCTAAAATGCCTCTTGATCAATTCCTGGATCAGCAAGTGTTTAAACCTCTGGGAATGATCCACACGACCTATAATCCGCTGAGTAAGGGAAGTTTCACTAAAATCGCCGCCACTTCCCACGGAAATCCCTACGAAAAAAGGATGGTTTATGATCCCTCACTTGGTTTTACGGTGAAAGAAATTGATCCCAAACAATGGGACGGCTGGCGCAATTATACCCTAAAAGGTGAAGTGAATGACGGCAATACCTGGTATGCCAACGGAGGCATCTCTGGAGCAGCAGGCCTGTTTTCCACGGTGGGTGACTTACAAAAATTGGTAGATATGCTCCTGGCCAAAGGAAAAGTGGGTGATCGAAAATTCATTTCCGCACCAACCATTGAGCAATTTTTGACCAAAGACCAATTCAACAATGGCCTGGGTTGGATGATGGACCCGACCAACCCAGTTATGAAAAACGCTCCCGCTGGCACTTTTGCCCATACGGGGTTCACCGGGACCAGCATTGTGGTGGTGCCGCAGGCGAATATTTCAGTGATTATGCTCATCAATAGGCAGAACATGGGCCTGTCAGCCAAAGGCAGCTATTACGACCTCGGTCCATTGCGCCAGAAGGTTATTGCTGCCGCATTAAAACTATAAGGTCTTTTTAAATTTCAACTGGGTATTGATGATGCTGTGCCGAAGGGAATCTGGCAAGTAGCGCACCATCCAATGCATCAGTTTTGAATCGGCTCCAATGAAGTATTTGAGCTTGGGCTTGCGGCTCTCCAGTACTTTTTTGTAAACCAAAGCTGCGGCCTCCGAGCTTACTCCCTTGTTTTCTAATTTGTTGGATAACTGAAGGGCAGATACGACGTTGTCCCGATACAAGTGAGCGCCTTCAGGGGACAATTGCTGCAAGCTGTTTTTAATGCTGTTCTCCGCATTGTTCCAAATCTCCGTTTTTACAGCCCCCGGCAAAATGGCCGAACAACGAATGTTTTGCGGGGCCAACTCAAATCGGATGGATTCTGTAAAGCCCAAAATGGCAAACTTGGCGGCATTGTAAAACTGAATAAAGGGAAAGGAAGAAATGCTGCCCGCCGAGCCGATATTGATGATTCTGGCGCTAGATCCATTAGTCCGCACGTATTGGCGTAACAGGGGAATAAATGTTTTGCAGAGCTTGGCCATGCCCCAAAAATGGGTTTCCATCAGGTGCTTGGCTGCCGCTTCATCAAATAGTTCAGTGGGAACACCGATGCAGCTTCCCGCATTGTTGATGAGGGCATACAAGCCATTTTCTCCAACAGTTTTAGCTACCTCCTGATACGCCTCCTCGATTGCGGTAGCATGAGTCACATCCAGTTTCAATGGGATGATATGAGGGTGATTAATTTCCTGCCAGTTCTTCAATGCCTTTTCATTTCTAACCCCGGCAAAAACGGTATAACCTGAATCGGCCAATAGTTTTACCGTTGCTGCTCCCATTCCGGAGGAAGTGCCCGTGATGAGCACGTATTTCTGATGCATACTTTTCAATTTTGTGTTGGATTGCTGGTAAAAACGCTATAAAGACTGCCAGGTCAAACATCCAAAATCACTCTGGCCATCGGATGTATTCGCTCCAATGTTTCGGACTGAATGTATCTTTTTTGATCAATCTGTTGAGGTTGGTCTCTTCGGCAAAAATAGCTATGGATGGCTCGACGGGGCTGTTCGGTTCTGTTGTTGGTCCCGCCATGCCAGGTGTGCGAGTTAAAAATAAAGACAGAACCTGCTGGTGCTTCAATCAAGACCTCTTTTGGATGGGTCGCCAGCGGGTCTGCCAGAACCTCCTGGGGCATTTCACCAGTCAAATGGGTACCTGGAACAATGCGGGTAGCTCCATTTTCTTCAGAAAAATCGTCCAACAACCAGATGGAATTGCATACCTTAAAATCATCCGCAGCAACTGCCTCATGCCAGTCCACATGCAATTTTTGGAGCCCCTTACCTGGTTTTGCAGCTCGATAATTTAGAGAGGACAATTTAAACTCCTCTCCCAAAACCTCGGCCATTGCAGCCAATACCCTGGGATGCGTATAAAACACATCAAACGCCACACCTTTATTCACCAAATCGGCCAATCTATCCGCGCCTTCTTCTTTAGGGTGGCGGATGTAGGGCGAATCCATCAATTCGGAACCGGAATTTTCACCTTCCTCGTCCATGAGTTCTTTCAATCGTTGCTGAATGGACGCCAACTGCTCATCCGAGAGCAATTTGCCCAGATTCAAATATCCATTTTCGGCTAAAAACGCTTTTTCTGTTGAAGAAAGCGTAGCTTCAGTTACTCCAAGTTTTGACAACAATGTATTCATAGGTTTAATATTTTAGGGTTTATCGCCAAAAATACCGCTGCATTATTCCACAGCTAAGAAATGAGATATATCATTGAAAATAGGCATAAACTTGATCAATTTAAACAAAATGGACAAACCCATTTGGAAAGAAGATGAAAACTTTATTCAACTTTTCCCGGTGCAGATCAGTCTCCTTTTTTTTGGCACTGATTATGCTTTTTTATGCTATAAGTTGCAACAGGTTTGCATTCCAAAGCATCGAAACAAAAAGATTGATAGCAATTGAAAAAAATT
This sequence comes from Haliscomenobacter sp., assembly GCF_965225875.1. Classification (GTDB taxonomy): domain Bacteria; phylum Bacteroidota; class Bacteroidia; order Chitinophagales; family Saprospiraceae; genus Haliscomenobacter. Next base: position 1,320,573 of record NZ_CBDDBS010000003.1, read on the forward strand.
CAATCAACCCCAAACGTTTCATCGTTCATGCCGGGGAATACCTGTATCAAATCAGTAATTTATCGCTAGATAAAGATAATTTGATGGGTACATTGGCTCCCGTTACTGGCTCGGTGTTTTACAGTTCCATGATGACAAAACCCTATATTATCGAGCATGAAGGTATTCTTAACGAAGTTCACCTGTATTTAAACTCAACTATGGAGCCTCCGAACTATGGCAAAATTACCGTTCCGCTGAAAGACATTAATGAAACCCGGGTCATTGTCCGTGATAACTCTGGGACAGTACTCGGTATATTGATTTTTGCCGGGGCAATGGTAGGTTTAGGTGCCCTCCTCCTCTCCACCATTACCTTCACTTCCTGTCCATTCGTATATATTCAGTATGGCGAAAAGTACCAATTTGCTGGCGAAATATTTGGTGGTGCGGTAGGTCAAAATCTTTGTCGCAACGACTACCTTCCCTTGCCTACTTTACCAACCAAAGACGGGTTTTACCAACTTCAAGTCAAAAATGAATTGCAAGAAAAGCAATACATTGACTTGTTGCAATTGGTTTTTGTACAACACCCCGCAGGCACCAGAGTAGGAATGGATCAAAGTGGACAAGTCCATCTTTTAGGTAATGAGCAAGTCCCAGTAAGGGCACACACCTTTGACAATGTGGATGTACTATTTACCCTTCAAAGCAAAACCAACTATTTCTATTCTTTTAACAACGAGGAATCTTCCAGTAATGGAGTCTTTCTTACTTTTAAAAAGCCACAAGGATCCCAAACTGCCAACCTTGTGTTGAATGTCAAAAACAACCTATGGGTCGACCATGTCTTAAACGAGTACTTTAGCAAGTTTGGCAACAAATTTGACTCCTGGATGGAGCAACAGGCCAAAATCCCTGCTGAAGAACGACTGCAAACTATTCGCAATGGCGATTTACCGCTAAGTGTTTATCTTAAAAAACAGGGAAAATGGCAAAAAATCGAGGAATTGAATGCAATAGGTCCATTGGCTTTGAAAGAGTTGCTTATTCCTTTGAATCTGTCGGGCATTGATTCGGATGAAATTGAGTTAAAATTGGAAAGTGGGTTTATGTTTTGGGATCTGGATTATGCCGCCATGGATTTTACTACAGCTAGCCCTAAGCAGCTTTTTATCACTCACCTCGATCCCATTTCAGCGCTTGATTCTGCCAATCAAGACCAAACCAGGGTGCTCAAAGCAGCAGATCAAAACTACCTGGAGCAAAAATCAATAGGAGAATCCATAACGCTTCGGTATCCACAGGCTCCTACCCTAGAAGGAATGAACCAAAGTTTTTTCTTGCAAAGTCGGGGCTATTATGAATTGATCCGCAAGTTCAAGGGTACTCCACAATTCGAGGAGTTGAATCAATTGAAAGCACCGGGAGCTTTTTCGGATTTTTCAAGAAAAGAATACCTGAAATTCATTGCGCCACTGTGGGTTAAGTAGCCTTTTTATGTGCAAATGTTTAACTCCAGCGTCTGCTTTTTAAAAATTTAGCAGTAATACTTGCAAATGTAGTTGCCAAGTCTTTACTTTGTATTTCAAAGTACTTTAATAACCAATAAAACAAACAACCTATGACTTGGCAAAATGAGTTGCTGCAGGTTTTCCAATCCAAACTTCTGATCAAACGTGCCGGGCAAGGTGCAGGCATTGCCCTTTTATTGGTGAGTTTGTTCCTTGTAATCATTAGCAAGGCGCATCTTGAGCCCTGGATGCTCGTATCAGTATCCATTGTTACGATTGCTGGGGCTATTGCCGGAGCATCCTATTACATTCAGATGGAATTGTTTCGCAATTGGGCCACTTGGTTAAGGGTGTTGTTGAATAGCCTGGGTGTGCTGACTTATCTTGTGGTGTTGTTTTTAAGTTTGGTTTATGCGCTTAGTTTGACTGGGCACTGGAACTAATTTCATCGAAGTCCAAAGTACATTTAAGATGCTGTATGAGTTTGTATTCCACAATGCAAACTCATACAGCTTTAAGAGATGTAAGCATAGCATCTTTTAAGGAAATTCAAACAACTGCATGAGCATAGCATCCAAACTTGATCAAATTCACTCAACAGTACAGGCAAACCGCTGGCTTGGGTATTTCGCCATTTTCAACCGCATTGCCTTAGCCGCCGGTTTTTTGCCAGCGGGTTGGGTTAAAATCATTGGCGAGCGTTTTACCGATTTACACAACAATCAGCCGATGGGTCATTATTTAGAGGCCCTCCACCATACTGGTTATTATTATACGTTTATCGGGGTATTACAAATGCTCGCAGCGGTTTTATTGCTGATCCCACCTACGGCATTACTTGGCGCCCTGCTCTATTTTCCCATCATTTTGAACATTACCATTCTATCCTTTGCTGTGCGTTTTGAAGGATCTTTGCTCACTGCCCCGATGATGGTGCTGGCCAATTTGTACCTGCTTTGCTGGGATTACGATAAGTTGAAGTTTATTTTTCCTTTTAATCGCCCTGCCAATCAAGCAGAGTTACCCGATCGAAAAAATCTAAGCAAAAAGTTTCCTGTCCTGTTTTTTAGTGGTGTGTTTGCGACCATAGTCCTTTACGTCCTGTTCATTACCAATGTGTACAACATCATGCCCCGCAATACCCTGCCCGATTGTGTGACGCAATGTGATGACAGCAGCAATCCTCAGGCTTGTGAGGACTTTTGTGATTGTATTCACAACCAGGGTCAGTCGCTTGACAAATGTTTGGAGAAATACAATAAAGCAATAAAGGCTACCAACAGTACGCGGTAGCCTTCTTGGTTCAAACCATTGCCTGCCTCTTATTTCCCCAACATTTTTTCAATTTCTCCGGAGAAAGCGTTCAGCACATCCGCAGTATTCTTGATTTGCTGATCTACCTCTGTAAATTCGCGCTGTTCAATGGCTTCTCGGATGCCCGGCAGGGTTTTCACTCCGTACCCAGTATAAAAACCTGGCGCATAGATAAAGTGCTTAAACCAGGGGCGTTTGGGCAAGCCACTTGAACGGGTTAGTTTTTGTTCCAGGTGCATCAAGGCCTGATTGATGAGTGCCGGATTAGCCAGGGTTTTTGATGTAGAAGCCTGGTACAAGTCAGCCGCTTGTTTCAGGCGGGCCAGAGCGCTTTGTAAAGGTGCAAAGTTGAAATACGGCGTTTCAGGCTGCACTTTGGGGCCTTTTAAGCTTTCGCTTGGGTTGAGTGCCAGGTCGTACAGTCCACTTTGGATGTTTTGGTTTTCCTTTTGGGTGCTATTCCGCTGGTCATCGGCAAGTTTCATCACTTCATCGGCATAGGTTTTTACCGTGGTGTAAAATTTCTGAAACTCAAAAGGAAGTACCTCGGCATTGGCCAGGCGCAGCGCAGTGCGTGCTCCTACTTTAGCAAGTGCGAGGCCATACATAAAGTTTTTGTCCTTGAAACGCACATAATCCAGGTAAGTATCGTACATGGTGTGGTATTCCCCTCCGGAGCCTTCTCCTCCGAACCCAATATTCAACGAGGCAATACCCAGGTGCTGAATGAAGGGCGTATAATCAGAGCCTGAGCCCAAGGCACTGAGTTTCAAACCCGGGCTTTCCTGCTTCAAAACGACCTTTTCCATGGCCTTTCTGCGATCATAGATGCTCTTTTGGGTTTGGGGATCTTGAACATCCTTGGACACCTGTTCAACCATTTGTTCAAGCGTATGTGATCCGCCAGCGAACAAGAACCCTGAACCATTGCCATCTGAATTGATGTAAGCAACTGCTTTTTGGCGCAATTCGTCTGCATGTGTTTCTACCCATTCGGTTGATCCGAGTAGTCCAGGTTCTTCTGCGTCCCAGGCGCAATACACGAGGGTACGTTTGGGTCTTTGGCCATTTTTGGCCATAAGTCCAATGGCCCGGGCTTCCTCTAATTCCGCTACCAGGCCGCTAAGCGGATCGGCGGCGCCATGTACCCAGGCATCGTGGTGGTTGCCACGAATAACCCACTGATCAGGAAATTCTGAACCTTTTAGTTTGGCGATGACATTGTAGGCGGGTTGTAAATCCCAATTGAACTCCAACTTGAGGTGTACTTTGCCCGGGCCAGCTCCAAGGTGATAAGTAATGGGAAGTGTACCTCTCCATTCTGGCGGAGCTACCGGACCAGCCAAGGCAGCCAGGATGGGTTGGGCATCTTCATACGAAATGGGCAATACAGGAATTTGGGTCAAGGTAACCGCATCCTTCCGATCCAGGCGTTTGGCGTCTTTAGTTGCTCCGTATCCAGGAGTCAGTGGATCACCGGGATACAAAGGCATGTCTAGCACCGAACCGCGTTGAGCACCTGTTTCGTTTTTATAGGCACCTTTGGGGTATACATCACCTGCGCTATATCCGTCGTCCTTAGGATCGGAATAGATGATGCAACCAATGGCACCGTGTTCAGCGGCCACTTTGGGTTTGATGCCCCGCCAGGAACCACCGTAGCGGGAGATGACAATTTTTCCTTTTACATCAATGCCATAGCGCGCTAACAATTCATAGTCTGCTGGAACGCCGTAATTGACATAAACCACCTCTGCCGTTACGTCTCCATCAATAGAAAAACAGTTGTAGGTGGGAAGCATGCCGGGCGTACTAGTGGAAGGATCTTCCTTGAGTGGTTTTTCAACCAGCTTTGCCTTATAAACGGTGGGCGATACCACTTCCAAAACCCGCATTTTAGGCGTGGGAAACAGGACATCAAAACGCTCAATTTCTACTTCCCAGCCCCAGGAACGCAAGAGTCCCGCCATAAATTCTGCATTGGCTTTCCCATGCGGTGAGCCTACATGATGGGGCAAAGAGGACAATTGTTTCATCCATTGATCGAGGTTTTGGGTCGATAGTTGCTGGTCGACTTGCTTTTCCAGTTCTATTTGTTTGCTGGAACCAGCTTTTGAAAACCCGATTAGCTCTTGTGATTGGCTAATGGCCAGAAAGGGCAGTGCTAAAAAGCAGAAAAGGAATTTCATTTTATTCATACTATCCGTTTTGAAAAGGCATGATTAATTTTGTTCCAAGATTAGACATTGGCCAATCTTAGCTTAAAAATTCAAATTAAAATATACCTGGTAATTTTTAATGTCTTTACCTTTTTTATTTTTCTTTTCCTGCTCCCAAAAAGAGCACCATTCGCTGCGTTTACCCACAAATTCTAAGCTAGTTCCTACGAAATATTACACTACGTATAAATACCCGTTTTGACAAATGGGTATTTATACGCATATATTTATTTTCCACTGCGTCTACTTTTGTACCTGACAAGAGATTGGAACATACCACTCCAATCTGCATTTGATTCAATCAATCATCAACACACGATGGCAACTGTAACATTCTGGAACAATGACGATTACGGCGGCATGTCTGACACCTTCAATGGTGCGCAACGCCGCTCTTACAACACTTCCCAAGCTTGGGATTCGCTAAAAACGGGAGCCAGTACCTGGCTGGTCGTATGGAACGGGAGCAATTATACCGGGGATTACCTGAAAATTGGCCCGTCAACCAATAATTCTGACCTCAACCACACTGATCGTGGGAGCAAAGGAGACTGGAAAAATCAGATTACCTCCTTCATTATGTACGGGCATCAGCCTTCATGGTGGAACAGTAGCTCTACCCCTCCGAACAATGACCTGAACCTGGAATCCAATGAAGTAGTATTTTGCTCCGACTCCAATTTCAACGGAGACACCGCTACATTTTTCGCAAATGTTTCCAAATCAGATCTTAATAGCGTCTATTATCCTACCAATCCTGGTCGGGACATGAAAGACAACATCGATTCTTTGGCTACGGGATCAGCGGCCTGGTTAGAAATCTGGAACGAAACGAATTACACGGGCAGTACACTCCGCATTTATCCCAACCACAAGTACACAGACCTGAACCATGTGTCGCGCCAGCCAGAGGGGGATTGGAAAAATCAAATCCAGAGTTTCAAACTCTACAGTGCCCAGCCAGCTTCCTGGAACCTGGGATTCAATGAGAGTCAGTTTTATGGCGCATTTCCAGGTGCCCAGAAGATGCAAGACTCCAGTGGCCCATACTACCACTACAACACCCAGGACTGTGGTTATGACATTCGAATCACCAGCCAGAGCTACGATTCCTCAACGATGACCATGTCCTTCAGGATAGATTATGACCTCTTTGGCCACAACGATAAGGTGTTGTTGGACCTAGTCATAAATGCAGATGGCACCTTCAACAGTGTATCGTACGAGTATCAACAAGGCGGAGCGGTACAAATCCCTAAATCAGTAATCAAAGCCGTGGATGTAAGCGCTGAAGTATTGGGTGCAGTAGGTGCACTGGAGACCGCGGGAATTTCAGAAGAAGCGGCCAATTCGTTTATCGAGGCTTTTGATACCTTCTGCAAGGTCTTCAATAAAATCTCGAATGGACTCTACAAGCTTTCCGAGTCCAATGATGGCCGATTTTACATGGTAGCGGTTTGTACACAAACGCTCTGCCGCGCATTTTCAGCGGTAACAACAAACAATTAAAACCCAAATTCCGGCAACTTTAAAATTCGAAAAAAATGAACTTTTCCAGAAATACATTTACCACCCAGTTAGGGAATTATACGGGCATCAGTTTTTCAGGCGGCACTGCTGATTGGGATCAGTGGTCTGGCACTACTGGCGACCTGAACACCCAACTCAGCTACAGCAAAGGTGGCTTCAATTACCGGACCTGGAGCCCGGAAACGTCCACTATGCCCACCGATCTCGGTTTGGTTGTTTCTTGCAAAATTGATTTTGCAAATGGAATTGGCGACGATCACATGATCTTGATCGTAGGTTTTCTTAAAGTCGCAGGTGCGGCCCCTACAATCAATTTCATCCAGGCATCGGTCCAATTTTACAACGACGATGACCAAAACATCATGATTGATCCCATAAAGAGTGACCCCAACAATCCCACCCAGGATCTTGGTCAGGTGCTCTACGATTCCCTCAACAGCCAAATTATGGCTGACAATTTTGGCACAGACTACACCTCTGAAGGTCGCAAGACCTTTCCTGATATCGCCATGGCGAATGTCAATTCGATGATTGGCGCGGTGTCGGCTTAAATTGGAAGCAAACCATAATATGAAACCCTATCATAATTAAAAACTATGATGGGGTTTCTTGTTATTCCCTTTATATTTAAGCCCACACTTCCATATTTACCAAAATGAAAAAACTTTATCTCTATTTGATTTTCATTCTTTCGACAGGGCAAATCCAGGCTCAGGAGCCTCTGCGCTTCAACTTCCCCAGTGCCAACAACCCCATCATCCCGGGCTATTTTGCCGACCCCACCATCAAAAAATTTGGCGACCTCTACTACATTTACGCCACTACCGACAATGAAATGCTGGCCTCGGGGGCTCCAACAGTTTGGTATAGCAAAGACTTTCAAAATTGGTACAACTACACCATGGAGGTTCCCTCCCTATCTTCGGTCAATTTGCGCAACTTTTGGGCACCCGATATCCTACAAGGGAAGGATGGAAAATATTACCTGTACTTTGGCAACTGCCAGGCGGGCTGCAACATTTACGGGTATGTTTCGGATACTCCATTTGGCCCCTGGACCAAATTACATGCCGACGACACTCCAGTCATCGCACATGACTACCCCATAAAAGGTTTTCCCTCGCTCGATGCCCAATTTTTTCAAGATGATGATGGAAAAATTTATGCTTACTGGGGAACCTGGGTGCATTACAACAGCGGCTATGCGGTAGGAGAACTCCAGCAACAAACCATGGCTTCAATGAGCAGCGCGTCAAACATTCCGCTTGCACAAACGCCCAAGCCTTTCGAAGCAGCCTACCTGCTCAAAAAAAACGACAAGTACATCCTGATGTATTCGTCCGCATCTTGCCATGATGAAACCTATAATGTCCGTTATTCCTATTCCAACAATCCCTATGGCCCTTTTACGCCCGGTGCCAACAATCCCATTTTGAGCACCAATGCAGATAAATCGGTACACGGCCCAGGTCACCATTCTGTGCTCAAAAACAAAGACGACTACTACATCGTCTACCATCGTCACGATTACCCCATGACCCGAGGTGGCTTATCCCGGCAAGTGTGTGTAGACAGCATGATTTTTTTAAATGATTCAACCATCCAGGCGGTTGTACCTTCCCATCGTGGCATTGCCCCTATTGCCCAATCTGAAGTGCCCAAAAATTTGGCTTATTTGTCCAAGACTTCCGCTTCTTCCTTTTACCAAATGCAAACCCCGGAGCGCTACGACTACAAGCCTTCTTTTGCTACAGATGACAACAATGCAACCTTGTGGAAAGCCGCCAATAACAGCTTCCCTCAGCAGCTCACGCTTGACTTGGGCGAGCTTAAAAACATAAAAAGAGTATGCACCCAGTTTGAATTTGCCAGCTACTATTATCAGTATAAAATTGAATACTCCAAGGATGGGAAAAAATGGGACTTGTATGTAGATCGCTCCCAAAACCGAATTCCAGGAAGCCCTATGATTGATGATAAAAATGCCACAGCCAGGCACCTGAGATTGACCATTACAGGTGCTGAAAAAACGGGAATTCTCGCCTCGGTTTGGAACATCAAGGTATACGATTCCTTGTTCGACATCCCTCTGAATCTGCGCAACAAACCCTCCTCTGAAGGGCCGGGCATTGCCAGTTCAAAAAAATTATTGATTGATTTAAATCCAAATAAAGTCCCCGCTTCCAGTCCCTTGATCTCCTTGCCTAACCGGGGATCAATAGGTGGAATTTTCACCAAAAGTGGCGAAGTTGGAATAACACAAGACCCGGAAACCGGGGTCAAAGCAATAGCCTTTACCAAGGGTGCTTTAACGCTGGAAAAAGTTCCCGTGCCCCGCAGTCTGGCCTGGAATGGGGCCTACACCATTGCTACCTGGGTAAAAACACCCAACGTTCCCAAAGAAGGAGGTTGTCTGGCTTCCTGGTGCGACAGGACCGAATTTTACCTGGCCAACTCTTACAATGCCTTGTTTTACAACAGCGGAAACTATGGTGCTGCCGCCCATTTGGATGGCCATTTTGATATGCGTTACAAAAAAGTACCCGCTGAAAACCAATGGCATCACCTGGTATTGACCTTTGACGGGGTGGTAGAAAAAATCTATGTCGACGGGGTTTTGGACAATTCCCAAATCATGACACTGGCTTCTGCGATTGATAAGGCTAAAATCATTATCGGAGCTTCGGATACAGGGGAAAGCTACATGGGTTTAATGGCTTCGTTGCACTTGTATGACCACGCCTTGGATGAAGCTGAAATAAGTAAACTTTTATTAAAAACCAGACCTAAAACAAATAAAAAACCATAGCAAGTAGGGCGGCGTAATCTGGCAAACATTGAGATAGATTGAAGAAATACTGCTAATTTTCTACACCTGCCCTCAAATAATTTGCCCGTTCCACAACTCAGCCTTATCTTCACCGCTCCGACTCTCACACAACAAGCCGATTAAAATCAAGTTACCAAGGCAAAAACTTTTTGTCTTTGGTAAAGTTGATATTTGAACCTACTATTTTCAACTTATTCAATAAACAATACAACGATGAGATCGACAGCAACAAATCTTGCTTTCTTCTGCTTCCTCTGCCTGACATTTTCTTCCTGTGTCATGAAAAAAGAGTACCTCGCCATGCAGGCCGACCTAAAAACTCAGTTGGATGCGGCGAACAAAGACCTCGGCAAATTGGGGGCTAGCCTCAATGAATACATGAGCCGCTTGGCTGCCTGCGAACGGGAAAAAGAAAGACTGGGTGGCGACATCCGGACGAATCAAAGTGCAATGCAATTGCGCGAAGAACAAATCAACGACCTCAAGGCTCAAATCGCAGACCTGAAGTCTCAACGGGAAAAGCAACTGAACACCGTAACCGACTTAACCAAAATTTCCTCTTCAGCCAACGACAACATCAAAGAAACTTTGGCACAACTGGAGAAAAAGGACAAATACATTCATTTGTTGCAAGCTGCACGTACCCGTGCAGACTCCATCAACCTGGCCCTGGCTGTTAACCTGAAAGGGGTTCTGAAAGAAGGTTTGGATGACAAAGACGTAGATGTAAAGGTGGATAAGACCGTCGTGTTTGTCAACCTGTCAGACAAGATGCTTTTCCAATCTGGTAGTGCAACCATGACCACCAAGGCGAATGAAGTATTGGGTAAAATTGCCAAAATTCTCCAATCTCGCCCTGATTTGGAAGTTATGGTTGAAGGTTACACCGACAACAAGCCAATCAAAACCGCATGTTTGGACGACAACTGGGACTTGAGTGTAAAACGCGCCACTGCAGTAGTACGCACTTTGCAAGTTACCCACAAGGTTGACCCCAATAAGTTGATTGCTGCTGGTCGTGGCGAGTACAATGCCCTGGCTACCAACAACACCGAAGAAGGTCGGTCTACCAACCGCCGTACCCGCATCATCATCATGCCTAAGCTGGATCAATTTTATGATCTGTTGAATCCTGCTAAGGTGCCTAACTAATTTAACGCGAACAACCATTGTTTAGCTCAAAAGGGGCACAAAGGACACGAAGCGAAGCGTTGTCAACGTCTAACTTTGTGTCCTTTATGCCCCTTTGTGTTTCTTTGTGAAAAAGAATATCGCTTTTGCAAATACATTTAAACTTACCATCCCTAAGATGTTCCTCAGATGCCTTAGGTGGTTCAATCAAAATGTCTCTTTGGTTTTAGTGAAAATTGCCTCCGCGTTTGGAACCAAAAGCCCTTCCTTCTTGTCCTATCCGAAAAACCACTCCTTATGATCGTCAAACTCGCCGAAGGCGACATCAAAACCAAATTTGGCCCCTTCCAGGAATTCCTCTATTACGACGGCCAAAAAGAAACCATCGCCCTCACCATGGGCAACATAACTGGCGCTGAAGATGTATTGTGCCGCGTTCACTCCTCCTGTCTTTTCGGCCACGCCTTCAACAGCATTGAATGTGATTGCCGGGAGCAGATGGAAATCTCGCAACAACTCATCCAACAAGCTGGCCGAGGCATCATCATTTGGCTGGAACAGGAAGGTAAAGGCAATGGACATTTTGCCTTACTCAAAAGTGTAGAACACAAACGCAAAGGAATCGCCCAAGCCGATGCTTACGAAGCCGTGGGTTTCAAACGGGATGCCCGTGACTACACCAAAGTTGCAGAAATTTTAAAGGATTTAGGTGTCAAATCCATCCGCATGCTGACCGATAACCCCAAAAAAGTGGAGTCCCTTACCCAGCACGGCATTGAAGTTGTTGGAATAAAAAAGGTCAGCTTGTAATGGCTTGTTTAATTTGTGCCTACTTTTGCTCCAACATTTTCCAATTTTTACATGAGTCAAACGATCATCATCATTGGTGGCGGTGCCGCCGGGTTTTTTACAGCCATTCGGGCAGCCGAATGTGATCCAAATGCCCAGGTCATTATTTTGGAGAAAAGTAAAGATGTGCTGGGCAAGGTCAAGGTATCCGGAGGGGGGCGTTGCAATCTGACCCATGCCTGTTTCATCCCTCGTGAACTCAGCAAGTTTTACCCTCGCGGCGAAAAAGAATTGCTCGGCCCTTTCAATCGTTTTGCCTGTGGCGACACCATCGACTGGTTTGAAAAAAGAGGAGTCTCCACCAAAATCGAGGAAGATGGCCGCATGTTTCCCACCAGTGACGACTCCCAAACGGTCATCGATTGCCTCTGGAGCGCTGCACGCAAAGCCGGCGTAAAAGTATACACCAACACCCCACTAAAAAACATCAAAGCCCCTACTCAGGCAGGCAAAACCTGGGCCATTGAAACCAACAACCAGACCCTTCATGCGCACAAAGTGATGCTGGCTACGGGTAGTGCGCCGAGCATGTGGGATTTGTTGGCCAAATTGGGTCATCAAATTGTTCCCCCAGTTCCGTCCCTCTTCACCTTCAACATCAAAGATCCCCGTTTGAGCGATCTATTAGGTGTATCCGTTCCCCTGGCCGAAGTTCAAGTGGAAGGGCAAAAGTTGCGCAGTTCCGGCCCTTTGTTGATCACCCATTGGGGTTTGAGTGGTCCAGCTATTCTCAAGTTATCAGCCTGGGGTGCCCGCGAATTGGCAGCCCTGAATTACCGTTTTGAGGTTAGGGTCAACTGGATCATGTCCAAACTAGAAAGCACCCGGGAAGACCTGGAAGCCTTAAAACAAGAAGATGGCCGCAAAATGGTCATGGCCAATGCCCAATTCGGTCTGGCCAACCGCCTGTGGAAACGCCTGGTGCAAGCCGCGGGCATTCGGGAGGAAAAACGTTGGGCTGATTTGAGTAAAAAAGAAATCCAGGCTCTAGCGGAAGAGTTGACCCAAGGGCGTTTTCAGGTCAATGGCAAAAGTACTTTCAAAGAAGAATTTGTGACGGCAGGTGGTGTAGATTTGAAAGAGGTGGATTTTAAAACCTTCGAAAGCAAATTATTTCCAGGGCTATTTTTTGCGGGCGAAGTATTGAACATTGACGCCATTACCGGCGGTTTTAACTTTCAGGCAGCCTGGACGGGAGGCTGGATTGCGGGTGAAGCGATGGCCAAACTTGAGGGATAATTAAGGATTCAAATCCACTCCTTTGTAAATGCCTAACATTGAGATTTCCAGCCCCATAGATTGTAAGGGAATCATATCTTCCAAGCTATAATAGTCAGAGGTGCGCCACAAGTCTGGAGCTTCACGGAAGAAGCGAGATACGTGATACTTTTCCTGGCTTACGATCAGGTATTCCTGGAAAAAAGAAATTGTACGATACATGTTGAATTTATCTCCTAAGTCAAAGGACATTGAACTATTGGAAGAAACCTCAACTATCAATAAAGGATTTGTAATGATGTCTTTACGTTTTTTATAGAATTCAGGCTTAAGCGTTACAACAACTGCGTCCGGATAGACAAATCGATTATTTGACTCAATTCGGATTTTCATATCGCTACTATATACCTGAAAGGCAGCATCCTTAGCATCTATGGCATTATTCAGTTGGGTAATTACTTTACCTCCTAGTTGGTTGTGCACTACAGTTCCTCCAGACATTTCAATAATTTTTCCATTATGGTACTCGTGTTTAGAAAGGCTGTGTGCTTCTAACTCCAGGTATTCCTCGATGGTGAAAATTTGACTTGCCGAAATTGTCATGGCTCGGAATTTATCAGCACAAGTTAATGCATTTTTAAAACAAACTCAACTGCCCATTTTTGAATTGTTGGTGCAACTCCAGGTTGTAAGCAGGCAGTTTATTTTCCTTGAAGTACAACTTCTTGGCCAATTGGTACTGCTGAGCAATGATGTCCGCAATCTTGCCTTCGCCCCGCATGCGGATCCCCGGGCGGCTGTCGTTGAGTTGGCCATTGTGGCAATCGCGGATGCGGTTGAGTACCCGTTCGGCGCGATCCGGGAGGGCTTTGTGGATCCAGTCTTCAAAAATGGGGCCGATGTCGCCATTGAGGCGCACCACCTGGTAGCCAATAGCTCCAGCCCCCATTTCTGCCGCTTTTTCTGCCATTGGAATCAATTCATGGTCGTTCAAGCCCGGAATGATTGGAGCCAGTAGCGCCATCACCGGAATACCATTGTCAGCAAGCGTTTTTAAGGTTTTGAAACGGCTGTTCACCGAAGCAGTCCGTGGTTCCAGTACCCTGCGCAGGTCTTCATCCAGGGTGGTGATCGAAAGGCAGACGTGAACCAGATTTTCAGAGGCCAATTGTTTCAACAGATCCAAATCCCGCAGTATGAGACTATTTTTCGTAATCATACCCACCGGGTGGCGGTATTTCCACAGTACTTCCAGGATTTGGCGGGTGATTTTATATTCACGTTCTGCCGGTTGATAACAATCGGTGTTACCGGACAACATCAGCGGCACCGCTTTCCAGGTGGGTTTGCGGATGGCTTCGGTCAACAAGCGGGGCACATCTTTTTTGACCAGTATTTTTTGTTCAAAATCCATCCCGGCACTATAGCCCCAATAAGTGTGGGTGTTGCGGGCATAGCAATAAATACAGCCATGCTCGCAACCCTGGTAGGGATTGAGCGAAAAACCCATGCCTACGTCTTCACTTTCGACCTTGTTAAGGATGGTTTTGGGATATACTTCGATGTACTCGGTGGGCAATTGCAGGCTCTCTTCCCATTCTTCAGCCGGAATAGGCGCACTATCGTACACGAGTTTGTGGTACGGATTAGGCGTATTGATTTGGGCTCCACGGCCTTTGAAGTAGGGCGTTTCTGGCATGGTGTAAATTTGAGTGAATTCCCCTCACCGGCACTTCGGCTTCGCTCAGTGACCGGTGAGGGGAATTCACTCAAATTTACACCAATTGTTTTTAAAATAAAAAAATAAAAAACAATAACTACAAACTAATCCCAAACACTGGCCCCACATTCCATTTTCCCCCTGCCTGCCGGGATACCGCCATGTCAAAACGAAACAAGCGGAACACCCCAAAACCCACGTTTTCAATCCCCGCAGCCAGTTCCAGGTAGTTTTTCATTTGCTCTACTTGCAACAAATGGCCGCTCAAGACCAGTTTCCAGCCCAGTTTTTTAACCAATGGAATCCAATCCAGGATTGCACCCTCAAAATGATGTTGCCAATGCGCCTGGAAAAAGGATCGATCCGTGGAGTAATCATAATAGGGCAAAAGCAAAAAGCTGTTCATGTAGCGTTCTTGATCCCCCAGAATGGTTTGGTTGCCATTGAAGTGCATAAAGTCCATAAATTCCAGCTCTCGACGTTGCAAAAAGGTGCCTGCCTGAACCCTGAATTGTGAAAAGCCCCAGGCACCCAAGGGAAGTTCGTCTTCTTCGATGGCAACGCTGAGCAATTGATAGTTTACATCACCAGCACCCAGTCGGTAATTGAGGAAGAATTCGGGTGATTTGTTTTCTGCCGCATATTTGCGCCCGGGATACACGTAATACTTCTGACCAGGGCGAAAGCTGAAATTCAAATCAAAAGTCAGTGCCCGGCTTTGATCGAAATTTCGTGGTGCTGCTGCAGGCTGATTGGGCGTAAAGGCACGGCGATTGGGATCGTCACGTTGGTACCAACTTTGGTCAGTCGTATTTTCCAGGCTACTTCGATTGGCCCATTCCAGGGCGGTGTTCATGCGAATGCCATTGGCCAGTTCGCGGCCAAAACCCAATCTTGCCGAAACCTTATCGTATAGCTTCATGTAGTTGTGCCGTGCCAATAAAGAATAAACTGAATTAACAATCGGCGTAATTGGTTCTCCAGCATTGAATTGTACGACCCTACGCCCACCACTGAGCGAAATCTGGGTGCGCCGATTCCCTTCCATTTGCCGCAAATAGCTCCCCCAAACCCGCAGCTCTTTTTCTGAAAATCCGTAACTCAGTTCTCCATTCAAACGGTACCACTTCATGTTGTATTCGTCGTAGTCCTTGTTGTAACCAAGTTTGAGCGCCGCATTGTATCCCTGCACAGTATTGTACTGAATGGTTCCGATGGGGGAACCCACACTGAAATACTCCCGATAAAACGAGCGATTGTAGTTGTAGCCCGTCAGGAGTTTCATTAAAGTAAATTTGTTGTTTTTACGGTCAATGGAATCCTTATAGGGCTTGGATTTCCAGATGGTTTGCAGGCTGTCTTTTTTGACGTAGTCCCGCGCTTCTTCAGCGGTGAGTGGAATAGGTCGAAGGGTATCCCAAAATGCCTGAGATTGATCATTGGCACCCTCTTTGACTATGAACACTTCTTTGCCAAAAAACTTTTTATCCAAAGTTGGTTTAATGTCGTAGTTGCTCAAAACTGAGGTAAAACTACCCACCAGTTTAAAACCCAGCGCTCCCGCTTTAAAACGAATATTAATCGAAAAAGTCCGCCACACATCTTCCACATTGGGAACCGGGAAAAAGAGTTGTTTGATCCACAGGGAATCCAGTCCGGGCTGTTTTATGGCCGATTGCAGCAACATAAAATCCACCGACTGCACCGCCCAATCCTGATCCACGATGTAAATGTAACCGCGATAAACGGGGTCCTCACTGCGTTTGGGAATGACCTGAATTTTATTGATCACCTGCCCTTGGTCATCTTTGATCGTGCCGATGAGTTTGTATTTGTAGTAAAAAAAGGCATTGTCGGCAATGGGAGAAACGATCCGCCGACCCAAATTGGAATAAGGATCATAGGGGCTAAAATCCATATCCTGCGCCCGATTGAAGCCAAACCCTTGGTCATTTCCCGCTACTTTGGAGTAAATCATCTCCTCCCGGTACTGATCGGGTTGGCGAAAGAACAGGGTCGAGCGCGACTCCGACAAGTAAATTATGCCTTTGCCAGTACTGTCCAAAACGCCCCCCATGTTGCCAATTTCCTGGCCCATGATCTTTTTTGGCGTTTGGGCAAAACCAATATTGCCCTTCACATAAGCATCACAGCGGTATTCTTCCACCTGATCGCGGTAAAATTCTCGCTTCTTGATGGCGGCCCGAATGATGGGATAAGCCGGGTCTTCGGCGTTGGAACGCACTACAAACTCACTGAGTTCTATTGCAGATTCCTTTAGTGATACATCAAGTTTTTGTGGCTCGCGGGTCATGATCACCCGAATCGTTTTTGGCTCGTAACCAATGTACTGAAAAATCACATCATAAGTTCCCGGGCCAAGACTGAGGCTATATTCACCATTGACATTACTGGTGGTTCCATTGGTACTGCCTTTGATGTATATACTCGCAAACGGCAAAGGGCTACCTTCAGCATCGGTCAACTTGCCCGACAACTGAGCAAACAATCCACTACAAGCAAGGGTAAATAGGAGTAAAAGGGTAAATTTTTGCATACACAACGAGGTTTTCAAAAGAGAACCCCAAAAAAGAAAAAAGGATGGTTTAACGCAAACACTTTAAGATAGGCTTAACTATCTGTTCGACGAATAGCATGGGGGTGATAAAAAAATAAGTGATCATTTTGCTCAACTGCTTTGTGTAAAAAATACACATTGCAGTATTGCCTTGCTGATTTTTTTTTTCGACCTTTCTCCAATCAAAAAATTTTCAACCCTGCAAAATCCTGAATCATGCTGCATCGTCGACAATTCATCAAAAGCACAGGCTGGGCAACAGCTTTCGCACTGAGTCCTTTTGCCCAAAACCTAATGGACGATATGACCAAAAAGAAGAAAAATCTGGGTGTACAATTGTTCTCCATTCCCCAAATGGTAGACAAAGACCTGAAGGGCACCCTGCAATTGCTGAGTGAAATTGGCTACAAAGAGGTGGAGTTTTTTGGCCCCTACCCATTCAGTGCCCCCGAAACCATTGAAAGTTGGAAGGGCCTGGCCGCCCAATTGGGCATCAAACGCAATGCCTTTTATGGCTACAGCATTCCGGAAATCAAAAGCATGTTGAGCGATTTTAAACTAAAAACGCCCTCCATGCACCTGGATCTGATTACTTTCCGCAAAAACCTCAAAGCAACCCTGGATGCAGTTGCACCACTTGGGGTAAAATACCTTGCCCTACCTGCCCTTAGTGACATCAATGATCGACGTACTTTGGATCATTACAAACGCCTGACGGATGAATTTAATGGCTTTGGCAAACAAATGGCGGAATACGGCATGGCTTTCGTTTACCACAACCACGGCTTTGAGCACGCCAAAATGGACGGAGTCGTCCCCATGGATTACCTCCTACAAAATACGGACAGCAAAAACGTCAAATTTGAATTGGATATCTTCTGGATGAGTGCAGCTGGTGCCGATCCGGTGGATTACCTGAACCGTTACCCCGGACGCTTTAAATTGATGCACATCAAAGATGCTGCAGAAAAAGTGCGTTTTACTGGCGATGGAGGAACTCCAGATCAGTGGATGGCGGTTTTTTCTAAAATGGCTGATCCGGGAACAGGCGTTTTTGATATCCCAAAAATGCTCCAGGCTGGTCAAAAATCCGGGGTGGAGCATTTTTACCTGGAAAGAGATTTGACGCCAACACCGGAGGCGACTTTGAAAAATTCATTCGCGAATTTGAGCAAAATGAGCTTCTAATTAAACACTTCTAAGGTGTTCTAAGGTGCCTAAGGTGGTTCAAAATAAACAATGTATAATTTGAACCACCTTAGGCACCTTAGAACACCTTAGGGCTGATTTGCTTAACTATCTGGTGTAAAATCACTCGATTTTCAAACTCTTCACCTCCCCAGTCGGCGTCACCAAAATGAACTCCTTTTTCACTTCAGTTTTCACCTTTGGCTTCGCTTCCGGCATTTTAAACCTTACCGCCAGGTTGTACGAAAACTGCACCGCTGGCTCCAATATTTCCGGATTGATCACAATGTCGTAATCATTTGCCGCTACGGCATTGTAAAAACGTAGGGTAGGTTTATCGGCAGGTTGAACCACTGAGTTGTTTTTTTCTGAAGCATCCAATGACTGGGTGCTAAAGGCCTGGTAACTCTCATAACGATTTGTTGGGTAAGCTACCCAGGCATTTTCTGCGGTGATGGTGTAGGCTGAATCCAGTTTAATCCCCATTTTTGCGTAGGAATCCTTGATGTTTTCGAGGTAATCAAAAGAGAGAGAGCGTAGTTCCTGATACACTTTCTGCTGGTCTTTGATGAAATAATCCACTTTCACAATGTCATAAATCTCCTGCTTGGCAGCAGCAGTAACGATCTGATCCAAAATGCTAGGCTTGGTGTAGCGAATGTGGATGTTTTTTTGCAATTCAAAACCTTTGGGGATTTCGGTAAGGGTCTTTTTGGAAAAAATCTTCTTGCTCACATCATACTCATACTTGGGCAAAAAATTGACCATATCCACATAAACATCCGTCTCGGGGATACCCAGTCCTTTGAGGTCGTTGAGGAAATTATTCAAACGATTGTTGAGTAAAGTATTGGTCTCATCGGCTGTTTTGGCAACTTGTAACATGGTGAATACAGCTGTGTAAGAACTTGCCCGCTGATTGGACATCGTATTGATCGTGATTTCAATGCTGTTGTCGTCCTGCAATTTGGCGCTGCGGGGAATGGAGCGGTACTGGGCATTCAAATTGGCATTCGACTGGATTTGCTGGTATTCATTGCTTTGCTTTTTTTGCTCGGCATAGTTGCCCATTACCTGGGCCTGAAGGGAAGCAAAAAAGCAGGTTCCAATGACCAAAGGGATAAGGTGTTTTCTCATGACTGGATTGTTTTTAATCATTTAACCAGAAGGTAACGCATCCATAGTTCCTTTAATTTTTGAGGTCAAAAAATATTTTTAGCGAAAATTCGCTAAAAATTTCGATCAGGGCTTTACAAATTCAAAACTTGCGCTTATTTTTGTAGCGAATTTTCGCTAATTCTTTCATTGAACGAACAAACACAATATACTTATGGAAGCTGTGATGAGCAAAACCGCACTTCAGGGAGGTGAATTTTTAATCAAGGACTCCCTGGCTGAAGACATCTTCATCCCCGAAGAATTGAACGAGGAGCAACGGATGATCCAAGAAACCGTCCGGGATTTCCTGCACAACGAAATTTTCCCCAACATTGAAAAAATTGAAAACCAGGAAGACAATATCGCCCCACGCTTGTTGGAAAAAATGGCGGAATTAGGGCTCCTGGGTACCCATATGCCTGAAGTTTACGGCGGAATGGAATTGGATACCAATACCAATACGCTGATTGGTGATGCACTCGGCCCAGCTGGAGCATTTACCGTTTCTTTTGCGGCTCATATCGGCATCGGTATGTTGCCGATCCTGTATTTTGGCACCGAAGAGCAAAAACAAAAATACCTGCCCCGCCTGATCAACGGCGAACTCAAAGCAGCGTATTGCCTCACCGAGCCAGGTTCTGGTTCAGATGCCCTAGCCGCCAAAACACGGGCAGACTTAAGCGCCGATGGTAAAAACTACCTGCTCAATGGACAAAAAATGTGGATCTCTAATGCGGGATTTGCTGACCTGTTCATCGTTTTTGCCAAAATTGATGGCGATAAATTTACCGGTTTCATCGTAGAGCGGGATACCCCCGGTTTGACTTTGGGCGCCGAAGAAAAGAAATTGGGCATCAAGGGATCCTCTACCCGTCAGGTGTTTTTTGAAAATGCGCCAGTGCCCGCCGACAATGTTTTGGGTCAAATCGGCAAAGGCCACCTGATCGCCTTTAATGCCCTGAATATTGGCCGTTTCAAATTGTGCTCCCTCAGTTTAGGTGGTGCAAAATACAGTGTTACCACTGCGATTCGTTACGCCAACGAACGCATCCAGTTTGGTGTGCCAATCTCTAGCTTCGGAGCCATCCAACATAAACTGGCTGAACAAACCATCCGCATTTTTTCCACCGAATCAGCCCTTTATCGGGTTTCCAATTTGCTGGAATTGAAAAAGCAGGAGTACGAAGCCCAAGGACTGGATTTTGCCCAATCCAAACTAAAAGCTGCCGAGGAATACGCCATCGAATGTTCCATCCTGAAAGTAACTGGTTCCGAAGCCCTGGATTTTGTAGTGGATGAAACCCTACAGGTACACGGTGGAATGGGCTTCTCCGAGGAAGGAACTGCTGCACGTGCTTACCGCGATGCCCGCATCAACCGCATTTACGAAGGCACCAACGAGATCAACCGCCTCTTGAGCATCGACATGTTGCTCAAACGCGCCATGAAAGGAGCACTCGACATCGTAGGGCCAGCCTGGCAGGTGCAAAAAGAATTGGCTTCCATGCCTGGTTTTGAGAAGGAAGAAGGACCTTATGCTGAAGAGCGCAAAGCGGTCAAAGACTTCAAAAAAGCCGTTTTGATGGTAGCTGGCGCTGCTGCAAAATTGCAGATGGAAGGCAAACTCGATCTAAAAAATGAGCAGGAGATCATCATGAACGTTGCCGATATGTTGTCGGATCTGTTTTTGGCGGAATCGCTCTTGCTGCGGGTTGAAAAACTGGCCGGGATGACGGGCAAAGTAAAACAGGAAGTATACGATGCCATCCTGAGCGTTTTCATCCACGATGCGACCCTGCGCATGAACAAAAATGGTACCGATGCACTGGCTTCTTTTGCTGAAGGAGACCTGCTGCGTACGATGTTAATGGGCTTGAAGCGCTTCACGAAGTATCCTGCCCAAAACGTCAAAGCCTTGCGTCGAATGATAGCTGACGTATTGATTGACGCAAATGAATATGCATTGTAACCTTTGAGTTTGTTTAAATTATTACGGTCTAGTTTTTTACTGACCTAGCGTATTGTATTCATAAGTTACTAAGTGTTTGTTGAGTGCGCTTCAGTCGATTGGACTGAAGCGCTTTTTTTTTAACTTATTTTTTGCAATAATAAAATGTACTTCTGTCGTTAATGTGGCGTAATAACCATCAATTCAAGCCATGCGTAATCTGTTTTTCTTGCTCGTTTTCAGCCTTTTGATTCCAGTATTTGGCCAGGCCCAAAACAAAACCAAACTGAGCCCTGCCGCTCAAAAAGAACTCAAACTCTACGAAGATACCCTAGGGGTGCTCTCTTTTTTAGTGATCAATGATTCACTGCCGGAGAGTCGTTTTGCGGCAACCCGGAAGATGATCCTGACCCTCAAAAAAGCCTTGAAAGTTACCAATTCCTACCAATACAAGTTTGCACGGCTCAAGCCGATCTCTATCCAATACGCACCCGACAGTACCTTCCGGATTTTCACCTGGCAGCTTTTTGTTGACGATAATACTTACCATTATTATGGAGTTATACAAATGAATAGCCCCGAACTAAAAATGTATCCCCTGGTGGATCGCTCGGCCAAGATGGAAGATGTGCAACAAGCCATCAACGGGCCAGACAACTGGTATGGGGTGATTTATTACAACATACTGAAACTCAAAGACCCCGCTGGACCTAAGTATTTGCTTTTCGGACTGGATACTTATTCCTTTTTCAAGCGCCGTAAAGTCATTGATGTTTTGACCTTCAAGGATGATCAAGTAGTCTTTGGTGCGCCCGTTTTTCCTAAAACCATCAACAATGAAGGGCCCGTAAACCGCTTACTCCTGGAATACAGTGCCGAAACCAGTGTAAAAATGAACTGGGACGAAGCCATGGGCATGATTGTTTACGACCACCTGATCCCCTACAACGGCACTGCCAAATCCGGGCCAGTAAATGTACCCGATGGTACTTACGAAGGTTTTAAAATTGAGCAGGGGAAGTTGGCCTATGTGGATAAGCTGGAGACACAAATTCTGGAAGAAGCCCCAACACCAACACCGCTGAACGCCAAAAAGAACGTCATTTACGATCGAAATAATCCGACGGGTAAGAAGAAAACGGGGCAAAACTAGGCTAACGTGATAAAAAGAAAGAACGGAAAGCTTCTAACGCTTTCCGTTCTTGTTCTATCATTTACACATTATTCAAATCAATCGGCAACTTCCGCAAACGCTTGCCCGTAGCCGCAAAAATGGCATTCGCCAAAGCAGGCGCTACTGGCGGCAAGCCAGGCTCGCCTACCCCACCGGGTACTTCTCCACTGTTAACAATGTGAATTTCCATCTCCGGTGCTTCATTGATGCGCATGATTGGGTAATCGTTGAAATTAGACTGTTGCGCCATGCCTCCAGCGTAAGTGATGCCAGGTTTAATAGCTGCAGTTAAGCCCATTACGATGTTGCCTTCGGTTTGTGCCTTGACGTTGTCAGGGTTAACGTGCCAGCCACAATCGATAACGGATACTACTTTATCAATTTTGACACTGCCGTCGCCTTGTTTGGAAACGGTCACACAACAAGCGCTGATGCTACCAAAACTTTTGAACATGGCAACACCCCGGCCTTGCCCCGCGGGTAGTTTTTCCTTCCAGTTGGCTTTTTCGGAGATTACTTCCAGCACTTTTTTGAAACGAGCATCCTGAAGTACCCCCAAACGAGCTTCAATCGGATCCTGACCCGCTGCATGCGCGAGTTCATCCATAAAACACTCTTGTCCAAAGGCAAAATTGGAAGCATATACCGAACGCCACCACACGATTGGAATATCAGTTTTGACATTGCTCCAGCTCAGTTTCCAAACCGGGAGGTTGTATTTGTGGTTTTCAGCACTCAACTCGCCAGTAATCCAATCATCTACTTCGTGGTCCTTCAAGCCATTAAACACCTGGCGATTAATAGACTCACCGATGGCATGATGGTGGAATGCCGCGATTTTTTTGCCGTTTACTGCGCCACGCATCGCGCTCAACATACCTGGGCGATAAGGCCCTTGGCTAATGTCATCCTCACGAGTCCAAATGACTTTGACCGGTTTTTTCAATTCCTTGGATAAAAAGCAGGCTTCCAGCAAAAAGTCGTGATAAGCTTTGCGGCCAAAGGCTCCACCCAACAAAAAGACGTTGATTTTGATCTGTTCTGGTTTCACTTTGAGGTAACCCGCTACGTCCCTCAATGCCCAATCTGGCCCTTGAATCGGAGCCCATATTTCCACCTCCCCATTGTCTTTGACATGAGCGATGGCGTTTTCAGGTTCAATCGGGGCATGCGCCAGGAAAGGTGTTTCATACACTGCCTCCAGCGTCTTTTCAGCATGCGCCAAAGCTTGATCGATGTCCCCTTTTTCTTCAAAATTGATGCCTTCCGCTTTAGCGGCTTCGTAACTTTTGGCGAAATAGCTGTCCGTGGTCATTTTATCAAGGCCACTGTTGTCCCAAGTTACGTTCAGGGCTTTTTTGGCTTTGAGGGCAGCCCACCAGTTGGTCGCGATCACTGCAACTGCTTCTGAAGTCCGGTGGGGCATGGGGCGCTCCGCCTTCATAACCTTGATGACTCCAGGGATTTTTTTAGCAGCTGTATCGTCAATGGAGACGATTTTGCCATGGATGGCTGGAGCATGCAGAATAGCCGCATAAACCATTCCAGGCACATCTACGTCCATCCCAAAAACTGCTTTGCCAGTTACCCGATCGGGCACATCCAGGCGTGGTTTGGTTTTGCCAATGATTTTAAAATCCTTCGGATCCTTCAGTTTAGGATTTTTGGGGATCGGCAATTTGGAAGCTTCATCGGCCAATTCGCCGTAGGAGAAACTTTTATCGCTGTTGCGTTGGTGAATGCGACCATCTTCAGCGTAACATTTGTCAATTGAGACTCCCCAGCGTTTGGCGGCAGTTTCTGTCAGCATTTCTTTGGCTGCTGCGCCAGCTTTGCGCAGTGGCTCCCACAATTCACGTACACTACTGCTACCGCCAGAGGTTTGGCTACCGTATTTGGATTTTCCATCCGACTGGATGAGTTTGACTTTTTCCAAACTCACTTCCAGTTCTTCCGCCAAAAGGGAAGGTACCGCCTGGGTTGAACCCTGCCCCATGTCTGGGCGTGGGTTGACCAGGGTGATGTTGCCCAAATTATCGATGATGATAAAAGGGTTGATTTCAAGTTGTAAGGCTTCTTCCGTCAATTTGACGATCGAAGCATTTTTGGCGATTGAGGAGACCCCCAGCATCAGTCCCAAACCGGACAAACTGCTTAGCCTCAAAAATTCGCGACGACTATTGGAATTTGGTGCCATAAGCTCTTGATAATTGAGGATGAGGGATTATTTACCGCCGGCTTTGCCTACTTTCTGGCTGCCACCGCCACTGGTTTTGGATAAATCAGCGGCACGGTGAATGGCTTTGCGGATGCGGTCGTAAGTGCCACAGCGGCAGAGGTTACCACTCATGGCACTGTTGATGTCTTCGTCTGTTGGATCAGGAGTGGTTTTGAGCAAGGCAACTGCTGACATGATCTGGCCGGATTGGCAATAGCCACATTGCGGCACTTGCTCTTCGATCCAGGCTTGTTGCACGGCATGGAGGGTAACTCCATCCGAAATGCCTTCAATCGTGGTCAGTTTGGCACTTTTGGCCAAAGAAGATACAGGAGTTTGACAGGAACGGATGGGCTGACCATTCAAGTGGACGGTACAAGCGCCACAAAGCGCCATACCACAACCAAATTTGGTCCCTTTCAGTCCTGCAAAATCGCGCAGAACCCAAAGCAAAGGCATGTCTGGCTCAACATCCACCGTTACTTTTTTCCCATTGACATTTAGGTTATAAACAGCCATTGTGATGAATTTTGGGTGTAAAACAGCATTAAAGGTACTCAATTCTAAAAGTCAATACCAGATAAATGTTGCCATTTGGGGCAAAAATGCAATTTAAAAGGAGGATAGATGACGTCTTCGAAAGTCCTTCGGGTTTTCGCCATTTAACTTTTTAAAGGTTTTATTAAAATGAGACAGGTTTTCAAACCCACTTTCGTAACAAGCTTCTGATACATTGTATTGCTTTAACAACAGGCGTTTAGCCGTATTGATTCGGTATTGGTTCAAAAATTCGGTAAAGGTCATACCCGTCATTTTTTTGAAATACCGGCAAAAGGCAGCGTTCGATAAATTGGTCAATGCGACGATTTCCTCCATCCTGATTTTAGCCCGGTGGTGTTTTTCTACAAAATGATAAATCCGCTGCAGCCTTTGTTGGTCCTGAAAGTATTGCTCATTTTGGATGGGCGTTGCACCTAGCTTTTGTGCATCAGTACTCAAAGCCAGGGTTTGAAAAATATCCAACAACTCCATAAGCTGCTGAAAGTGACTCAGATTGACTAAGCGTTTTAGTCGTTGCCCAATCGTGGTTTTGGTTTCTCCCAAAAAAGAGACCCCTTCCCTACCCTGTTCAAACAAATGCCGCACATCGCTCAGCTCTGGTGCCAGAAAAAAGCTTTTGCCCAAAAAATCCTCCTTGAGTTGAATGACAATTTTGTAATGTTCATGCTCTACCCCGTAATCAAAATTGAGGTGTGGCACATTGGGGCCAATAAAAACCAAATCGCTGCCTTCGTAACGCGAGATATGATCTCCGATGTGTCTGGTGCCATTGGCCCCTTCAATGTAAACCAGTTCGTATTCGGGATGGTAATGCCACAAAAAGGTGTTGTGCAAACGTGGGGTGAGCAAAATCCGGAAAGAACGATCCGTATCAGGTCGAATGTCTTCAAACTGGATTTTCATGCTTTTTTGTTCAAAAATAACTAATCAAATTGATTTTCTAGCCCAAATAGGTCAATGGAGAACAAAAAAATGCAATTCTGGGGGTGGAAAAGGCACTGTCGCTTGGATAATTTTGCTTTATCAATCAACAGTTCCTTTTTCACCATCAAATCCAATACCATGCAACCTGAAACACCCACCATGGCACCCTCGATGACACCAACAATGACCTTTGACCACAATCACGAAGATATCCCCGGTAACCCCTCTACCGCAAAAAGCAGTCAGGCCAAGCTCAGTGATCGTTCGAATGGCCAACCGCTCCGCGTGTTGTCAGAAGAAGATTGGCAGTTTTGGCAACACAATGGCTACATCGTTGTCAAAGGTGCTGTACCCAAGGAAAACTGCGCAAAAATGGCTGCACTACTTTGGGAGTTTGAAGAAAAAGACCCGAAAGACCCAGAAACCTGGTACGCCCCCGCTCGCGCCGAAATGCGAATGAAGGAGTTGACCAACAGCGGAATGGTAGAAATATACAACCACCAATACCTCTGGGACAATCGGCAATCTGAACGTTTGTACAACGCTTTTGTGGACATTTGGGGTACCGAAAAATTGTGGGTAACCATCGACAGGGCCAATTTGAATTTCCCCTCTCGCCCCGGGCATGAGTTCAAAGGTTTTATCCACTGGGATTACGACCCTGAAACAAAACCCCAAAATGTCCAAGGCGTACTGGCTTTGGCCGACCAAACCGATGAAAACATGGGGGGATTTCAGTGTGTCCCTGAATTGTTCCGCACCTATGATACATGGAAGCTCACGCAACCAGCCGACCGCGATCACTTCAAGCCAGATGTGACTGGATTTGAACTGGTAAAAGTAAAAATGGAAGCCGGCGATTTGTTGATTTTCAACTCCAGCCTGGCCCACGGCATCCGCCCAAATATGAGTAAGGATAAGGTGCGGATCGCTCAGTACATTTCCATGATGCCAGCCCAGGAAGAAGACCAGGCATTATTGAACTGGCGCCTCAATTCCTGGAGAGATCGCATTGCACCTGAAGGTTATGCTTTCCCGGGCGACCCTCGCAAGTGGGAACAAACCCGCTACCAAACGGCTGAATTAAGTTCATTGGGCAAAAAGTTGCTGGGATTGGAAAAATGGTAATTTTGCACATCCATTTTAACCCATCCTTATGCTGTTACCATCTTATCAGGATTTTTACACCGAGCTCAACAATGGCGTTTCGATGCCCTTGTTGGGCTTGGGTGTTTATGACATGTACAATCAGGAAGCCGAAAGGGCCATTCTTCAAGCCCTGGAAATAGGCTATCGACTGATTGATACCGCCAGCATGTACACCAACGAAGTTGAAGTTGGCAATGCCATTCGTCAATCCGGGATTCCTCGTCAGGAAATTTTCCTGACCACTAAAGTCAATGACTCGGATCATGGGTATGACGAGGCCTTGCGGGCTTTTGAAAACAGTCAACGCAAATTGAACTGTGAGTACATTGACCTTTACCTGGTCCATTGGCCGATCAAAAACAAAAGACAGGATACCTGGCGGGCGCTGGAACGCTTGTACCAGGAAGGGCAGGTCCGGGCCATTGGGGTTGCCAATTATTTGGAGCCTTTTTTGGATGAATTGTTGCCTAGTGCCGCAATCGTCCCAACAGTTAATCAAGTGGAATTCAGCCCCTATTTGTTTTTAGCCAATTTGCTGCAGCGTTGTCGAGGTGAAAGAATTGTGCTGCAGGCCTACACCCCCTTGGTGCGTGGCGAACGTTTTAATGACCCAAAATTGCTGAGCTTGGCCCAAAAATACGACAAAACGCCTGCTCAAATTATCCTGCGTTGGGCCCTCCAACTGGGCGTTTCCACCATCCCTAAGTCAGCCAATCCAAAACGTCTGCAAGAAAATTTTGATCTTTTTGATTTCTCCATCAGTGATACAGATATGGCATATTTGGCTACCTTTAACGAGGATTACCGGATAGTCCCGAGTCCAATCTCAATGCTTTAAAGTTGAGGAGTTTAGAAGTTGAGAAGTTGAGTACGGTAATGCCCAAGTCGCTGCGGTAGCCTCAACTCCTCAACCTCTCAACTCCTCAACTAATTTTCAAATTTTCAACATGAAACCAACCTTACTAACGATCGCCTTACTACTTTGTGGGCTCACTGCCACAGTGCAGGCCCAATCACCTAATGCAGGAAAAAAGATGCTCCTACGTCACGCAGTATTGTTCAAGTTCAAGGACAGCAGTAGTCCAGCCGAAGTGAAACAAGTAGAGGACGCCTTTCGGGCCCTGCCCAAGCAGATCAAAGAAGTTAAAAGCTTTGAATGGGGCACGAACAACAGTCCAGAGAACCTCAACCAAGGGTTTACCCACTGTTTTTTCGTCACTTTTGCTTCGGAAGCAGATCGGGAAGTATACCTCCCCCACCCTGCACACAAAGCTTTTGTGGAGGTGTTAAAACCTCATTTGGACAAAGTTTTGGTATTGGATTATTGGTCAAAAAAATAGCAACACAATGAACAACCGTACTGCGTTGTACACCCTGATGAGCGTGTGGTTCTTTTGGGGTTTTATCGCTGCATCAAATGGCATCCTGATTCCGATGTTCAAAGAGCAGTTCAATTTGCAGCAATGGCAATCCCAATTGGTGGATTTCGCCTTCTACGCTGCTTATTTTGTAGGTTCAATCCTCTATTTTTTGGTTTCTGCCGCACTCAAGGGTGATATCCTCAACCGCATTGGTTACCGTCAAGGGATCATGTACGGTTTTATCATTTCTGCCGTAGGTACCCTGCTGTTTATCCCTGCTGCTTCCTTGCAATCTTTCCCGCTGCTTTTGGGTGGTTTGTTTGTGGTCGGCCTTGGGTTTTCACTGCAACAAACGTCTACTCAGCCCTTTATGATTGCCCTCGGCGATCCAGCAACGGGTGCACACCGCATCAACCTGGGTGGCGCGGTCAACAACCTGGGGACAACTATCGGGCCAGTGTTGATCAGTTTTGTCATTTTTGGCTCGGTTGGTGATGCAGCTCCCGAAGGGGTCGGTATTGAAGCGGTAAAAATGCCTTTCCTGGTGATTGGGGTGATTTTTATCCTCTTTGCCCTGTTTTTCCGCTTTTCCAAATTGCCTACCATCACCAATGACGAGGACGTCCAGATTGGTACCGGGGTGTTGAAATACCCGCAATTGGTGCTCGGAATGATTGCCATTTTTTGCTATGTAGGTGCAGAGGTAACCATTGGTAGCAACCTGGGCGAATATTTGAGCAAGACCCAAAACCTGGATTCTTCTCAAATTTCTGAATACATCTCCCTGTTTTGGGGCAGTATGATGATGGGGCGTTGGACTGCAGCCTTGAGCAATTTCAATTTTAGACCTGCGGTAAAAACCCTCTTGACCTTCGTTACTCCTTTTGTAGCCTTCGGAGTGGTGTTATTTGTCAACGCTCTGCGTGGATCAGATGTTTCGCCGCTCTATACCTATGCATTCTGTGTATTGATCATCATCGCCGCGTTTTTTGCAGCGCAAGAAAAGCCCATTCGCACTATGGTGCTCTTCTCTTTGTTGGGTGGAGTGGCCATGGTTATTGGTATGCTCACTTCCGGGCAAGTGGCTTTGTTTGCCTTCATTAGCGGCGGCTTGTTTTGCTCAGTACTTTGGCCTTGTATTTTTTCGCTGGCTACTGCAGGTTTGGGCAAATACACCAACCAGGGCTCCGCTTACCTGATCATGATGATTTTGGGTGGTGCGGTGGTTCCGGTTACCCAAGGGGCACTGGCAGATGGAATTGGCATTAAACTGTCTTATGTTGTGCCATTGCTTTGTTTTGCTTACTTGTTGTTCTTTGGTGTGCGGGTTCAAACCGTTCTGAAGCACCAAGGGTTGGATTTTGACCGCGATGTGGCTGTGAAGGCGGGGCACTAATACGCTTCAGCCTTTTGAGGTAATTCTTAAGTGCCTAAGGTTTCTGAGGTGGTGAAAAAACTGCATAGCAATGTTCTTCACCACCTCAGAAACCTCAGGCAATTAAGGAAACACCTAAGTAGCTTCAAAATTCGAGATACTAAGATTTATGTAAAAAATGTCGCTTTGATATTTACTTTTTGCCACCAACCAGACTCCCTAATTGTCTCATGTGGAAAAAAGAAAATGGCCTACCCATCCAAAATTGTCACCAACCCCATCACCGGGCAATCCATAAAATTCATTCAAACCAGCCGCGACACTCAAGGGCTTCTCCTGGAAATGGAAAGCACCTACCAACCCCATTCCACTGAACCAATGCCTCACTTTCATCCGCAACAGGAAGAGCATTTCAAAGTTTTAAGTGGTAGCGTTTCTGTACGTCTCAATGGTGATTTAAAGGTTCTTAATGCAGGCGATACCCTCACTATTTTCCCCAATCAAGTCCATTCCATGTGGAACCATTCAAAAGAAAAAACAGTCTTAAACTGGCAGGTCCGACCCGCCCTGGATACCGAGTATTTTCTGGAAATGGGCATGGGGCTAGCTCAAGCAGGTAAGGTAAAAGCCGATGGCATGCCCAATTTATTACAAAGTGTAGTCCTTGTCACTCGTTTTAAAAACGTGTACCGCCTGGCCAAACCTGGCCCGATTGTGCAGAAAATCGTATTCTCCATCCTTGCCCCCTTTGCTCGACTAATAGGCTATCGAGCCATTTATCGGGAATACCTGGATTGATCAAACAAGCCTCACAATCTCCCGGTTGGAACCTCACCTAGTTTGATCAATGCCGTTTGTTGCGCATTAAAAGGTGGCCAAAAGAGGTGCGCGTTCTGCTGTGCCGATCGAAAAAAGTCGGCGATAAAATTCATTCTTTCCCCCAAATCTCCCCAATCTTTGGCAGCGCTTCCTTTGCTGGAATTTATGCTATGATCCAGCTCTTCCAGTACCTTTAGCAGTGCTGGATTGCGAATCTCGGCCAATTCTTCCGGGAACATTTTACCTGACTCATAAGCAATGAGCGGGATATCCTCAGATAAATCCAAATGCCCGTCTGGAACTTCAATCCGCATGAGGAATTTGGTTGAAATCTTCCGCCAGTCGGTAGACATTCGATGAACAACTGGTGTTACGCTGTTTTTAAGCAATGGAGAAATCAGTGTGAACAAAAAACCGGGAATACTTGCTTCAATCAACCGCTCTAATCCACCCAGCAATTCCTTTTTAAAAATCTGCTCAACGGGTGCGTCCAAAGAGTTGTTGATGGCTGGATTTAGCCGGATTTGTTCGTGATAGCCAACCAATACATTGGCATAAAAAATCAACTCTGCTTTAGCTTTGGGGTCAGTCTCAAAAATTGCTTCTTGATAGGCGGTATAGGCCTGGACCAGTTTCTGGTAGGAATTTTCTTCGGTTTGGTTTTGGTGCAAATAATTTAAAAATGCCGCTAGATTTTGATCTTTTTGATTAGGGTCTGTTGTAATGAGTTGCAAAAACTGCGCGTACAAAGGGGCCAATTCAGCAAAAACCAATAGGTTTCCTTTCGCAATTTCAGTTGCCGCAGCCCTTGCTGTTTTGTTGAGGATATTGAGTAAAAAAGAATCATTGATTTTAACTCTCCAACCAAACCAAGTCATGGCACCAGGGATTACTCGAGTCAATTCTTTTACCCAGTCCTTTCCGCGCAAAAACTCTTCAATTGCTGCATCTACATTTTCCAATCGAATAAATTTTCCAGCAGTTTTGGATGCCCAGGTGGCATAAGCGCACCAACTGACATTGTTTTTTCCCAAAAGCTTACTTAAAGCCAAATTGATTTCGCTGTAGGTTTGGGTAATTAGCAGGTTGCGCAACACGGGTTCAGGATGTTCAGCAATGCTAGAGATTTGTACCGGGTCAATCCGAGGATGCATAGCATTTAAAGTTTATACCAAGATAGCATTTTTACCTATTTTAGAAAAGTTAAAAGGCCAGGCATGAGGATTTTTCTGTAATTTTAGAACATGAAGTACTTAGATCAACAACAGATAAAAGCCCTCCTGTCCATGTCCGAATGTATTGCGGTCATGCGCAATTTGTTCAGCCTGGACCCTGAAAAAGACCTTATCAATCCTTTGCGCCCCAAGATGATGTTGCCCAATGGCGGCATTCTCGGCATGATGCCTGCTTCCATACAGCCCTATGGCGTAATGGGCATTAAAATCATCAGCGTGTATTTGCAGAACTATGAAAAAGGTCTGAGCTCTCACCAGGGAATCATTCACCTCTTTGATGCTGAAAACGGAATGCTTTTATTGAGTATGGATGCGGATGAAGTGACCGCCATTCGCACCGCCGCGGTCAGTGCCCTGATGACGGATCTGCTTGCTGAAGACAACGCGAAAACCCTTTGCCTGATTGGTACGGGTACTCAGGCGGTCACTCACCTGGAAGCCATCCGGTTGGTAAGGCCAATCAATCGGGTGCAGGTTTGGAGCAAAAACCAAGCAAATGTTGAGCGTTTTGTGCAAGAGCAATCTTTACACCACAATGATATTGAATTGATTGCTTGCCAAAGTGCAGAAGCTGCCGTGAAGGAGGCCGACATTGTTTGTACCCTGACCTCCTCGGCAGAGCCTTTGGTCTTTAATCCCTGGTTAAAAGCCAATGTGCATGTAAACGCTGTTGGTGCCAGTACGCCCAATTTCCGGGAATTGGCACCTGAGATCATTTTTGATTCCGATGTATTTGTCGACAATTACGAATCCGCCAGCAATGAAGCTGGGGATTTGATCCTGGCCGTGGGTGACAAAGCCAAAGTTAGGCCCTTGATCAAAGGGGATATTCACGAGATTTTGACCAAGCCAGATCTTGTCGATAAATCACGCAAAACCCTGTTTAAATCCCTGGGTTTAGCCATTGAAGACATTGCTGTGGCGCACTATTGTTGGCAAAAAATCACCTGACCGAAACTCCAAACCAATGACCAATTTCCATACCCAAAACATTGCCAAAAGCCTGGAATTGCTCAAAACCGAGCTGGGAGGTTTACCTACTCCCGAAGTAGTCAATCGCCAAAACTTGTACGGCCCCAATGAATTGGTACAGAAAAAGCCCAAGCCGCCCTGGCTGATGTTTTTGCTTCAATTCAAAGATTTTATGATCTTGATCCTGATGGTTGCCGCCATTATTTCAGGAATTGTAGGAGAAACCACCGACACCATCATCATTTTGATCATTGTTTTGTTGAATGCAGTTATCGGTTTTATCCAGGAATACCGGGCCGAAAAAGCCATTGACGCGCTCAAAAAAATGAGCATCACAATGACCAATGTCCGCCGAGACGGCGCTGTGCAGAACCTCTCTTCCACTGAGCTTGTCCCCGGCGATGTGGTCTTGCTGGAAGCGGGCAATGTAATCCCCGCCGATTTACGCTTGCTGGAAGCCAACAACCTGCGCATCGACGAATCAACCCTTACCGGTGAGTCCGTTCCAGTGGATAAACTGACCGAAACTTTAGAACTGGCTGATAGTCCATTGGGTGATCGTTTCAACCTCGCCTACAAGGGCACCTTACTCACCAACGGGCGTGGTCTGGGAGTAGTCACGGCCACGGGTATGCAAACGGAACTGGGAAAAATTGCCCAGCTCCTCCAGGGCGACGAGGTTGACACTCCGCTGAAAAGGCGCATGGCTGCCTTTGGCAAAAACCTCACTTACATCATTCTGTTCATCTGCGTCATCATCTTCGTTGCGGGTTGGTTGCGGGGTGAAGACGAGTTAAAAATGTTGTTGATTTCCATCAGCCTCGCCGTTGCAGCTATCCCGGAGGCTTTGCCCGCCCTGATGACCATCGCGCTGGCCCGTGGTGCCAATCGGATGGCCAAAAAGAAGGCTTTGGTTCGCAAGTTGCCTTCTGTCGAAACCCTGGGCTCGGTGTCTTACATCTGTAGTGACAAAACCGGGACTTTGACGCAAAACAAAATGAAGGTGGTCAGCAGTTTTGCAACGGAGCCTTTTATTGATGGCATTGAAGTATCCCCCCTCTTGCTGGTCATGTCACTCAACCAGGACGTCAATGTAAAATCAGAGACTGAACTTCAAGGGGATTCCACTGAAGTGGCTATCGTAGAATCAGCTATTGCTCAGTTGGGCTTTGAAAACTTTCAAAAACTTACCCAACAATTTCCCAGGGTTGCGGAATTGCCATTTGATTCCGACCGCAAGTGTATGACCACAGTACACCAGTTTGGTGAGCAGTTTTTGGTGTTGAGCAAAGGGGCAAGTGAGTCCTTAATGCCTGTACTGAATTCCCCCCTCAACCAGCAGCATCTGGAAGAAATGTCCAATTCCTGGGCTCAAGAAGGACAAAGGGTCCTCGCCTTTGCCTATAAAATTTTGACGGCTTTGCCCCAGCCCTTTTCGTATGAAACCGTAGAAAATCAAGTAAATTTTGCCGGGGTGGTCGGCATCATCGATCCACCTCGGGAAGAAGTTAAACGTGCAATAGCGGAATCCAGGGCCGCAGGCATCCATCCGGTGATGATTACCGGAGACCACCCGGCTACCGCTGCTGCCATCGCCCGGGAAATCGGGATCTTAAAACCGGATGACCAAACCTTGACCGGGGTAACCCTGGCCCAACTCTCGGAAGAAGCGTTTTTGGAGCAGGTGGAAAACACCACAGTGTATGCCCGGGTCTCACCCGATCAGAAACTGCGCATCGTCAAAGCCTTACAAGCCAAAGGCCACTACACCGCCATGACCGGCGATGGAGTAAATGACGCTCCTTCACTCAAAGCTGCAAATATTGGCATCGCCATGGGCATCAACGGCACCGATGTAAGCAAGGAGGCAGCGCACATGATTTTGCTGGACGACAATTTTGCCACCATCATCAAGGCTGTCAAAGAAGGTCGCCGGATCTACGACAACATCCGCAAGTTCATCAAGTACATCATGACTTGCAACAGTGCCGAACTTTGGACTATTTTTTTAGCCCCCTTGATTGGTTTGCCGATGCCCCTTTTGCCCATCCATATCTTGTGGATCAATCTGGTTACTGACGGCTTACCCGGTTTGGCCCTGGCGGGCGAAAAAGCAGAAAAGGATGTGATGAAACGTCCACCAAGGGGTGTCAATGAGAACATTTTTGCCGAAGGATTGGGTTACCACATCATCTGGGTGGGCTTGTTGATGGCGGGGGTTACGCTGGGGGTTCAGGCCTGGAGTTTAAAGGAGGGCGGACATTGGCAGACGATGGTTTTTACGGTGCTTTCTCTTGCTCAGTTGGGCCACGCCTTGGCTGTACGCGGTGAGCGGAGTTTCTTGTTTCAGCAAGGTTTGTTCAGCAATTTACCTTTGATTGGTTCAGTCTTTTTTACTTTTTTGCTACAATTGGCGGTGATTTATGTGCCTTTCCTCAATACTATCTTCCGGACCCAGCCCTTGTCTTTACGGGAGTTAGGCATTTGTTTGGGCTTAGCAGCAGTCGTATTTCATGCGGTGGAATTGGAAAAATGGGTAAAAGGTAATTTGCGAAAACGAGGCAAAAAAACCATTACCAAAATGTAACTATTTAGCAGCCGCCTGCGGCGGTTTTTTATTTTATACCACTAAGACACTAAGGCACAAAGACATTAAGCGCAAAAATGTTGTCTCTTCGTGTCTTTGCGTCTTAGTGTCTTCGTGGTGAAAAATCCCGCCGCAGGCGGCTGCTAAATAGTTACACCAAAATTTAATATCGGGCACTTTCTTGGTCTAAAATATCAATGGTTTTGGCAAAATAAGCCTGGGCTTCGGCAATGGTGCGTCCGATACAGACCATACCCAATTTTCCATATTGCGAAAGCGCTCCAATCATGTGAAAAGTAACCCCACATTGGGTAACTCCATCATACTGAATGCGGTTACAATGGGCGATGTCGATCAGGTCTTGGGGACACAGTCCCCGGTATTTTTCATTGACCACATTATCCGAGGCAAAATAACAGCGGGTTTGGCCATTCGGCATTTGGTAAATTCCTTTTTGCCAGTCAAACACCCCATTCGTCAAAAACTGGAGCATCAAAAAAGGGTGGGTTGTTCCTCCTTTGCGCAAGTTGATTTCAATCGCGTAGTGTTTCCAGGTATTGCCTTCTTTTACCGAAATAAAATCAATGCCAAAACGGCCTAAAACGCCCTCTTTCCGCAATTCATCCGCGACCTTTTTGCCAATAGCCGCAATCTCGTAAGTGTATTCAAGGTTTGCCGGGAAGATGGCCCCCAGAAAAACCTGCCCACTTTCCCCTCCCAGAACCTGATCGTGGGTGGAGATGACTTCACTTTCGCCCAAAGGATTGATGCGCAATTGAACCGAGGGGGATTCTTTGATTTCCCCTTCGATGAATTCCTCCACAATACCTCCCATGCTTTGGAATTTCTGCATAAAACTGCTGTAGTCCAAGCCATCTGCTACTATGCTGGTTTGTTGAGCCAATCGTTCTTGAATCATCGCCAATGGATTTGTCTCCTCCAGCAATGATTTCGGAAAACGAAAGATGGCATTTCCATCTCCCGAAAAACCATCGTTCATTTTGATGACTGCCTTTCGCAATGCTGGATTGTTGCGTTTGAGTTGCAACAATGCCTGGGCAACCTCTGTCTCGGAATGAATGTTTTCGATCCCGGCGGGCAAGTTCAGCTTCAGTTTTTTAAAAATCCTCCGACTTCCTGTTTTGGTTCCCAGGTACAACAAAGCGGGATCGCAGCCATACACCGGGATGTCTAAAGCCAGCGCCAATTGTTGTTCGTATTGCGTCTCGTTAAAACAGACCAAATGGGTCAATTCCTGCCCTTTGATGTTCGCTTTGATTCGTTGAATCAACCGAGGCCGGGCGAGGATTTTTTCGGTCAGGGAAATTTGGCTGGCGTCGTAACAACTGAGCAAAGTAAGCCGTTGCCGAGCATGAAAGCCAGTGACCCCTGGCAACAAATGCAGGTAATAATCAATGATGATTTCGTCGATGGGCATACTGGTCACGTAAATTACCCGGGTGCGGGGCATACGCAAGAGCATTAACAAACACAAAAGCCTTTCTTCGTAAAACTGAGCACCTTGTAAGGCTTTAAGGATTTTTTGGTCCAATGTCAGACTTGGAATAACCACCACGGTTTTTTCAGCCAGGTCATTGGAAAAAATATGAGAATACTGCTCCACAAAGCGCTGTTGGAGAAGCTGGTATTGATGATTCGAGTGGTTTATGCCTGTTTTTTGCATCATCGGCTAATTTGTGGAAACTCCAGCAAATTTGGCAGATGAAACAAACTATGACAATGACTTTACAACTGATAATTCGATGATTTTCAGGCGAGAATAGGGATTTTAAGCTTCTAATTTTAAACTCAAAATTTTACCCCAACAAAAACACCGTCATCGTCCGCGCACCATGCGCACCCAGCACCAGCGATTGTTCAATATCTGCAGTTTTGGAAGGCCCGGCAATAAACACCCCAAAACCATACTCCTGGCCCTGCAATCGTTCATAAGCCTGATGCATATTGGCGACGATGGCATCTATGGGCAAAACAATGGCCAGGTGTTGGCAAATAAAAGGCACAGCCCGTTGTTGAAAATTGGCCTCGGTCACCCAAATCGCTGAATTTTCCGCGACACCAAAAGTACCGGTAATAATGGCCAATTCTACATTGGCCAACTCATGCGGGGCCGCATTTTCTAGAATAGGCTCAGCCAAATTTTGCAAGGCAGGAATGGAACTGATGATGCGTCCCGGATATGGGTTTTCTCGCAAATAAGCTTCAATACCTGCAAAATCCTTCACTTGCACGGGTTTACCACCAATGGTGCTCAATACCGTCATAAACTGATCCAAGACTTCGCTCGTCCGCACTGGAAAGGAAGTCAAATCCGGCAAGGGGCGTTCATCTACTGGTTGGTTGGCCCGCACTTTGGCCAATATTTGATCTCGAACTGACATAGGCTTGCTGTTTAGTAGTGGGGCAAAATGATCACTTATTTTTTTATCGCCCCTTAACTTCTGTTTTTAAGGTACCATTCCCGAAATGATTCTTTGGGTGGCTCCGGCATTTCCCGTTGTTTGAACCAGGGATTGAAAGAATTATTGACCATACCTGGAATGATGCGCATGGTCCAACGCCCCATTTTGCCCATACTGCGGTAAACCATTGGACTGGACAACACGCTGGACATCATTCTGAGTCCCATTTTTTTGCCAAAATCAACTTTGCCTTGGCGGGTCAATTCCTGTCGCCATTCGTACAACTGCTCGTGGATGTTGATCTTCACCGGGCAAACGTTGGAGCAGGAACCGCAAAGTGTAGAAGCAAAAGGTAAATCAGCGTTTTTGGTCATGTCCAGATTGGGAGCCAAAATCGCACCAATGGGTCCCGCTACCGCGTTGTGGTACGAATGCCCACCACTGCGGCGATACACCGGACAAGTATTCATACATGCTCCACAACGGATACATTTGAGGGAATTGCGGAAGGCCTCGCGGCCCAGCTGACGGCTGCGGCCATTGTCTACCAGTACAATGTGTAACTGCGCGCCCGCTCGTGGGCTTTTGAAATGACTGGAATAAGTGGTGATCGGTTGCCCCGTAGCGCTACGCGCCAATAGGCGTAAAAATACCCCCAGGTGTTCGCGACGAGGGATGATTTTTTCGATACCCATACAGGCAATGTGAACATCCGCGAGGTGAACGCCCATATCGGCATTGCCCTCATTGGTACATACCACAAATTCTCCGGTTTCGGCTACGGCAAAATTAACGCCGGTCAGGGCTACCCGTCGGCTGAGGAATTTGTCGCGCAAGTGCTGGCGGGCGGCTTCGGTCAGCAATTGAGGGTCAGCACTGCCTTTTGGAGTGCCCAAGTGCTGGTGGAACAATTCGCCAATTTCTTCTTTTTTCCAGTGGATGCAGGGCATCACGATGTGACTGGGTGGTTCGTCGGCCAACTGCACAATGCGTTCACCCAGGTCAGTATCCACTACTTCAATGCCATTTTCGGCCAGGTATTCATTGAGGTGGCACTCTTCGGTGAGCATGGATTTGGATTTGACCATGCGGGTAGCGCCAACTTTTTGCAGGAGGGAAAGTACGATTTGATTGTGTTCTGCTGCATCGGCCGCCCAGTGTACGGTGGCACCATTAGCAATGGCCTGCCGTTCAAAGGACTCCAGGTAATCTGCAAGGTTACCCAACACATTGTCTTTGATGGCGGAAGCCGTGTTGCGCAGGGCTTCCCAGTCTTCGTAAAGGGTATGGGCGGCTTTGTCCCGCTTTTGGCGAATCCACCATAG
The DNA here is from genome assembly GCF_965225875.1 of Haliscomenobacter sp. Taxonomy (GTDB): domain Bacteria; phylum Bacteroidota; class Bacteroidia; order Chitinophagales; family Saprospiraceae; genus Haliscomenobacter. The sequence goes on from NZ_CBDDBS010000003.1 coordinate 1,359,872, forward strand.
TGTAGCATCGTGCCAGTCTACGCGGGGTTCGTCCGCGTTGAAACGTTCAGATAATTCGGGATGTTTGGGCTTGGTAGACATTGCTTGCAGTTTACGGTCTAAAGTAACTGCTTTCTCCCATAAAATCCTACTGGTACTCTCCTGTGTGTTTCACTTTTTGGTTAAAAACATAACCTTAGGTGCCCCTTTAGTGCCTTCGGTTTCTTAGGTGGTGAAATAATGATTCTTTTTCACCACCTAAGAAACCGAAGGCACTAAAGGGGCATCTAAGTAGCTTTTATTTCAAAGCCAGAACCACCACTGAAAATGGTGGCACTTTCACCTTCAACTGGCTACCACTCAAGGTTGCACCATTGTATGCTGTAGGCTTGATTTTTTCAGGATTTTCAAAAGTATTGTGATCCTGCAAGGTAGCTGCCGTCAAAATCCGACCATTCACGCTGGCATACTTGGCACCGCGCAAATCGATGGTGATTTCCTGGGCCTCCCGAGCGTGGATGTTGGTCAGTGAAATATGCGTTACCCCTTCTTTGTTTTTGGAAGCAGAACAAGTCAAGGCAGGCAATTGGCGATTGTCCAGCTTATACTGGTTCGTCTGAATCGTCAGTGGCAGCATCGTAGCCTCCTGATGCACATTGTACATTTCCATCACGTGGTAAGTCGGCGTCAGGATCATCTTTTCCTCTTTGGTGAGGATCACTGCTTGCAGTACGTTGACGATCTGAGCCAGGTTGGCCATTTTCACCCGGTCACAATGGTTTTGGAAAATATTCAGGGTCATACCTGCCAATACTGCGTCACGCATGGTGTTTTGCTGGTACAAAAATGCACCATTGGTACCTGGTTCTACATCGTACCAGCCTCCCCATTCATCCACGATCAGGTCAACCCGCTTGTTGGGGTCGTACTTGTCCATGATGTTGCTGTGGCGGGTAACCAGTTCTTCCATTTGGTAGGCCCGCTGCATGGTGGTGAAGTATTGATCTTCGGAGAAGGTGGTAGAAGGTCCTTTTTTGTTCCAGTCGATGACGGAATAGTGGTGCAGGGCCACGGCATCGAGCATGTTGTGAGGAATGTCGCGCATCAAGACCTCCGTCCAGTTGTAATCTGCGTCGCTGGCACCAGATGCGATTTTGTACAGGCGGGTATTGCCCGTTGAAGTCATAAAGGTGGCATATTGGCGGTAAATGTTGGCATAGTATTCAGGCTTCATGTTGCCGCCACACCCCCAGGCTTCGTTGCCCAAGCCCCAAAAGCGGACTTTCCAGGGTTTTTCACGACCATTTTCCTTGCGGAGTTTGGACATGGGACTGACTCCGTCAAAGTTGGTGTACTGCACCCAATCGGCCAATTCCTGAACGGTACCACTGCCTACGTTGCCAGACAAGTAGGGTTCGGTGCCCAGTTTTTCACACAAGTTCAAAAAGTCGTGGGTACCAAAACTGTTGTTCTCGGTTACATTTCCCCACCAGGTGTTAACAATCGTAGGGCGATTGGCGAGGGGCCCAATACCGTCTTTCCAATGGTAGGTATCGGCAAAACAACCACCTGGCCAGCGCAGGTTCGGAATTTTCAATTTGATCAAAGCGTCGATCACGTCTTTGCGCACCCCGTCCACAGTGGGGATTTTGGGGTTGTTTTGGCCCACGTAAATCCCATCGTAGATGCACCGGCCCAGGTGTTCGGAGAAATGGCCGTAAATGTGCTTGCTAATGGTGTGTTTGCCCAAGTCGGCATTGAGGACTATCTGGTTTTGAGCAAATAGGCCCAGGCTGCCAATAGTCAGCAGCAGCGTCAGATGCAGGTTTTTCATTGTTTACGTTTACGTCAGAATAATTGTAAAAATAACATTTAAAACGAAAGTGGCAAAAATTTTGGAGAAATTTTGAAGAAAGGTAAAATCTCGCCTAAATGTTTGCCAAAGATATCCTTTGTGCAAGATATTCACAGTACCCAATTTCTACTTAAATTTGGTCATGAAATAGGGATTAAGTAAGTTTTCTAGTTTTTGCAGCAGTTCCAATTTTGTACCTTCGAACATTTGGGCGGTGGAATTAATTTTGAGCCTTTCCAGAGTTTTATCCTTGGTTATAAATCCTTTTGCTGTCAATTGATTGAAAATAAAGCTGCGTAAATAATCTTTATCTCCTTCGACTAAATCCTCTTGGTTGGAATTCTATCTTTAAACCTCCTCCATCAAAACCTACGATCACATGAAAGCAAGCCTTTTTATAGCCATAATCTGGATTTCATGGTTAAATATTCTTCCCTTGGAAGCCCAAATCCCCACCCTGGAAACCGGCGCCCAAAAGCCCATGCCCGCCGAATGGATCGATCGTAGTACCGGGCACCACATCAAAAGGCTCACGCCCATCGACCAGCCCAACGAGAGCTTTTATTTCCACAACAATCCATTCCTCAAAACGCCGGATGGCAAAGCCGATTTGATGGTTTATTACCGTGGGGCACAGCTCTATGTGCTCAACCTAAAAACGATGAAGCATACCCAACTTACCCATCAGTTGGAACGCAAAGCCGGAGAAATTGTCGGAAAAATCCGTCGGGAGGTTTTTTATCAGGTCAAAGACAGTGTATTTGCCACCCATATTGACCGAGCCAGTACCCGCCTGGTTTGTGTTTTCCCTGCTGATTTTAAAGGATCAATCTCTACTTTGAACGCTGATGAGACCTTGCTCGCGGGCAGTTGGGCTGCCCCCGCCAAAGACTCCATTTATAAGCTTTATCCCGCCAAAGGTGAGTACTTCGATCGAATTTTTGACGCCAAAATCCCCCATACCCTCTTCACCATCAACCTTAGAACCGGCGCATTGGAAAAAATCCACAGTGAGAACACCTGGTTGGGCCACATCCAGTTTTCAGTCACCGATCCAAATATGCTGATGTTTTGCCACGAAGGTCCCTGGCACAAGGTGGATCGCATCTGGAACATCAACCTCAAGACCAAAGTGATTCAAAAAATCCATACCCGTACCATGGAGCGCGAAATTGCCGGCCACGAATTTTGGAGTTGGGATGGCAAAACCATTTGGTATGATTTGCAAATTCCACGGGGAGAAACCTTCTATCTAAATGGGTACCGGGTAGCGGACGGCCTACAAACCCGCTATCAAATGCTCCGCGATGAATGGTCGATCCATTTCAATATTTCACGGGATCAAAAACTGTTTTGTGGCGACGGCGGGAACCCCGGTCAGGTGGCAAAAGCAAAGGATGGTATGTGGATTTACCTTTTTTACCCCGAGAAGGATCATTTGAGGTCGGAAAAACTGGTCAACATGAAACAGCATGATTATCGACTGGAGCCAAATGTGCATTTTTCGCCAGATGGGAAATGGGTGATTTTCCGGGCGAACTTTGAGGGGGTGAGTCAGATTTATGCGGTGGAACTTTAGGTGGCCCTTTGGTGCCTTAGGTTTCTTAGGTGGTGAAAGAACTCTTTTTTACCACCTAAGAAACCTAAGACACTTAAGATTTCACCTAAGAGGTTTTGCGTCGAAGGAGCATGTTTATCGACTATTTCGTCAAGGTCCCCAGCAAGCCAGCAAACTCCCCTGCCAAATGCCTTCTGGTAAACTGCTGAATTCCTTCCGCACTTCCCTTCAATTCTCCCTTTTGGTACGCCGCAAAAAACGCCAAAATGCTGTTTTTCAACCCTTCAACGTCCTCATAATTGTGCAGCGCCCCTCCTTTTGTCAACTCTACCACCTTGGCCGAGTCACTGTCTTTGGGGCCAATGGCCAACAAAGGCCTGCCCGAGCCCAGATATTCGTACAATTTGCCCGGGATAATCGTGCGGGCATTTGGTGAATTATTGATCAACAAAAGCAAGACCTGAGATTGTTGCTGGTACAAAACGGCATCTGAGTGGGGCACAAAGTCGATGAACTCAGTATTGGCTTCAAGGCCATATTTTTGCACCGATTCCCGCACGGAAAAATCGGTCGGGCCAATCAGGCGAATTTTCAGTTTTTGCTGCAATCCGGGTGCCGTAGCCAATGCGGCCTGTACGGCTTGCCAAAACACTTCAGGGTTTCGATCTTTGTTCATCGAACCGATGTGGGCTATCGAAAATTCGGCATCCAGTTTGGCTGTTTCTGCTTGTGCAAAATCAGCATCGTCAAAACCGTTCGGGATGACCGCGATGTCTTTCCGTCCACAAAGTTCTACAAATTCATCCCGCGAGCGCCAGGTAACCGCCACCACTCGGGATGCCCTGCGCAGCACCTTTTGTTCCAATGCTTTATGGCGGGCATCCGCCCAGGAAGTGAGGCGCAAGTCTTTGTAAAAATCGATATTGGTCCAAGGGTCCCGAAAATCGGCCACCCAGGGAATGCCAGTTGCCTTATGCACGCCCTCTGCAATCAGGTGCATGCTGTGTGGCGGCCCAGTGGATACGATGGCGTCTACCGGGTGCTCTTGCAGGTATTTGGTGAGGTATTTGATTGAGGGTTTGATCCAAAACATGCGGGCATCGGGGATAAAAAAGTTGCCCCGGATGAAGACGGATACTTTTTGGGCCAGGCTTTCTTTTTTCCCTTCGTTGATGAAACCGGAGTAGATTTTTTCCTCCTTTTTCCGCCCTAAAAATTGCTTGTACAATTGATAAGGCTCCCAAATTGGGGTTTTGACTACTTGCAAATCGGGCGCAACTTCCTTGGCCAAGCTTTCGTCAAAGGCCGCAGTTTCACCATTTTCAGGTGTGTAAACGACAGGTTCCCAGCCGTACTGCCGGATGTATTTGGTCATTTTGACCCAACGCATTACGCCACCGCCGCCAGCGGGGGGCCAGTAATAGGTGATGAGTAGAAATTTTTTCATAAGGCTGCAAAAGTAGAGAAAATGGTTGAGAAGTTGAGAGTTGAGAAGTTGAGGCTACCACAAGTGATTTTGACAAAGTCCTTGTCTAAGCTGCTTGCGGTAGCCTCAACTTCTCAACCCCTCAACTTCTCAACTTTTTAAAAATAAAGCATGGCCAAAGAGCCGCAGACTGCTTTGACCAACAATAAACCGTCGATAACAATGAGATAGTACAAAATAGAGCGTCTTTTTTTCAAAGCTTGCACAGCAAACAGCATAGCTACAAAGGGCAGTGTATTCAAGCTGATTTTCATCATCGAAAAGTTGTGGGTAAAGCCGTACAACCAAAAGGTGGCCAGTCCGATGATGCTTAGGGGAAGTAAAATGCTAAAGAGTGTATTCCGAAGTCCCCGCTTCACCACGAAAGTATTCAAGCGTTGCCGGGCATCACTGGCATAATCCTTGATATCGAACATAATGCCAATCAGGGCAATGAACATCAAATTTTTAATGAACAAGCGAAAACCCACCCCATCCAGTCCGCCCGCTTGAGCATGGGTAATTTTGAACCACAAAATTGGATACAAGGTGCAAATACCGGCCCAACAAAAGCCAATCACAAAGGGTTTGAGTGCTCCAATTTTGCGCAGATTGTATTGTTCATTAAAACTGATGCCGTAGTAACAAACGCCCAAAAAAGGGATAGACAAGCTCAGGACCCATTGTAAGGCACTCATTTGTAGCATAGCACGGCCATAGGAGAGCACAAAATAAAGGGCATATCCGCAACAAATCGACAACAAAAAGCCCTGACTAAATCGTACAAAAGACCTGTTTTTCAAATACCACTTTGCTCTTAAATCTGGAGTGGTTTCGGTTTTGTCCAAAAGATAAGGTAAAGTATAAAACCATGTGGTGAGGGCAAATACAGCGAGGTAATAAGCCCAGTCCGCCAGCGGATATTCTTGTTGCAAAGTGGCTTCGACAGAAAGGGCTACTGCACACAATCCATAGAAGTAATTGCCGTAAAAAAAGCCCTGAACAATGGAGCGAATTTGCATGGAGTTTTGGGTCTAAAACCTTATTCATTCCATGTAAAATTACAGCAACTAGATCAAAAATGAAACGATTCAATTTTATCCCCCAGCACAAATTGCCGCATTTCCGCATCCAACTGCTGAAAATCCTGCTTTTCTACCCTTTGGGCAATTTCACCGCTCCGCAATACGTAGATTTGGTCACAGGTATCATTCAGCGTGGAAAAAATGTGTGAGGAGATCAGGATGGTTTTTTGTGCTGCTTTCAAATGTTCAATGATGGCCGTAATGAGCATATTACTTTGGATGTCAACGCCATTATAGGGCTCATCCAGAATAAAAAAATCATTTTTTTGCAACAAAATGCCGGTGAGTGCCAGCTTTTTTTTCATACCTGTTGAATACGTTTCTGCATACTGGCTCAAAGGCAAATCGAAGATGTTCTTTTCGGTAAAATTACTCAAGGGAATATTGCGGGCGTTGCACAACAATTGCAGGTATTCTGATCCGGTGATTTTGGGCAAAAAATAAGGGTTAGTGGGTAAAAAACCCAAGTGGTTCTTCAATATTGGATAGGGACTGTGGATACTCCCGGAGCAAGGCTCCAAACCTGCAATGCATTTGAACAGTGTGGTTTTGCCTGCGCCGTTTTCGCCCACGATGCCGTACACTTTTCCTGGCTCAAGCTCGAAGTTGATTTGTTTCAACACTGTTTTTGGGCCGTAATTTTTACTCAAATTTTCAATCTGAATCATTGCAGGTAAGTGTTTAGCTGCTGAACAGCTCGTTTGTAAAACAAGGGCATCACAATCAACAACAAAGGTGGGAACCACATGCCAAGTCCAAAAAACAGCGCCTGAGGCAGGCTCATCTCCCGAGGGTAAGCGGAATATTTGGCCAGAATCATTGCCCCAATCAAGAACAAACCCAGTCCAAGAACCAACAATAAAATCCAGCTTTTATCCCAGAAAAAAATGCTCATTATCAACACCAAGGGTAAAGCCAGCAGACTCAAATAAAGCCAGGCGGTGGCCATTTTTTTGAGTAAAAATTGCCCTGGAGTGCAATTGTACATCCAAACGTAATACTCATTTTCCGGCATGGCGTAATGACTCATGCCCAATAAACACAGAAAGGCCAGACTACCGGCGCCAAGGTTGAAATTGTCAACTTCAATGGCCTTCCAGGCTACAAAATAAGCGATCAAATAGAGCAGCCAGTATTTGCGAAACCCCGTGGTAAACTCAAATGGAAAGCGAAAAAAGGGCGTGGGAATGGTCAGGTTAAGGCGACTAGTTGAATTAAACAAGCTCAACAAGAGGGCACTCAGCAATAAGCATCCTGCCAATAAAAATTCAACTTTGTAGCACAAAAAGATGACAAATGGGATAACCAGTAAAGCATTTTCAGCAGCCCGGACTTGCCGATAGCTGTTTAGCGGGAAGGTCGTTTTTAAAAAGTCGTTCCGCTCCTTTTCACCAAAACCAAATGTCAGGCTAAGTCCAATAGCTGCATAAATGTAGCCAGCATAAGTCATTTTATAAAACAGATAAAAAGATAAACCGAGGAAAACCAGTATGCCAAGGAAGTAACCCAAAACAGGATGCAGCCCCAGCTCTTCCATTTTCCGACTCAGGATCCGTTGTTGAAGGATAAAATAGTAGTACATGCGCCGATTAGTTGCCTACAAGTCCAAAAAATTACAAAGGGGCGATAAAAAACAAGTGTTCATTTTTCCAGTACCTCCACCGTATTCAACTCCGGCCCACCGCCCCGATTCTTTGATCCAGCGCCGATGTACAATTTCCCTTTGACTTGCACGACTTGGGTGCCGTGGCGGGTAGTAGTGAGTTTGGCCCATTTTTCCCAAACATTCTTTTTTACATTGTAAGCTTCTACCTCATTGTGGGCTTCCACATGGGCAGTCGATTCCCCTCCAATGACTACAACCTTTCCTTTGTAAGCAATAGCAGTGGCTCCGGCACGAGGCGTGGGGATGTTTTTGCTGGCATCGAGCGTCGTCCAGGTATTTGTTTTAAAATCGTAAACGTCCACCTCATTCAGGGTAAGTTGTAACACCTGGTTTGTTTTAGCCCAGGAGGTGCGGCCACCAGCCACCACCAATTTGTCCTTGACCACCGCTACCGAAATGTGATCGCGGGCATGCGGTGCATCGGGCAATTTCCGCCAGGTGTTTGTAGCCGGGTCGTATTCGTCAAACCAGCCCACAAAGCCGTCCCAGTGCCCGTCCTGGATGCCACAAACGATGTAAAATTTGTCATTGCGGATGAAGGTGCCCGCTGCACCGCGCAGGCGATCTTTGGGAATCTCGGGGCCTTTGCGCCAAGCATTTTGTACGGGGTTAAAAATGTAAATGTTTTCAATGGGCTTCTCGTGTGGATAGCTGCCCGTAAAGGCCCCCAACACATAAATTTCCCCTTTGTAACTCAAAGCCTGAAAGTGACTCATTTCCATCGGCGTTTGTTGCAAAGCCTTCCAGGTTTTGGTTGACAAATCGAGTTCATCCACTGGCCGCATGCCCCTGCCGCCCAACAAATACAGGCGATTGCCGATTGCGGCCATCGCGTTTTCGTGGCGGGTGCTGCATTCATTTTGGGTAGGTAAAATCTGCCAGCTTTGAGCTGTAAGAACCCCGCTAAGACCCAGTACGCTGAGGAAAAGAAGACCAATACGCATGTTTGTTTAAATTTGGCTAAAGATAATCAAGATAAAAAAGGTGAATCACATCTTCAGGGGCGATAAAAAAATAAACTGTTCATTTTGCCAAAGGATTAGATAAGTAAACGCTTCATTTAAAGTGTCTTATCTAATCCTTTGGCTCAAAGAAAATGAACAGTTTATTTTTGCCCCACTAATCAGCAAAATTATGTCGCAATTGCCCCACAAGCTGTCGCATTTACACCACATTTTGTTTCTAAAATAAAGCTATTTTTGCATTGTTAAACTTTTTTTAAAGATATTAATCACCCACAAAAATTTAAAACATGGCAAGCGTAAGCACCTATCTCAATTTCCCTGGCAACACCGAAGCCGCATTTAATTTTTATAAGTCAGTATTTGGTACTGAATTTAGCAGCGACGGCATTGTGCGTTTCAGCAGCGTTCCACCACAAGATGGTACGCCTCCAATGTCCGAAGCAGACCTCAACCTGGTGATGCACGTCGCCTTGCCCATCATCGGCGGACACAGCATCATGGGCACTGATGCGACCGAATCGATGGGCTTCAAGGTTCAATTTGGCAACAATTCCTACATCTGTCTTTCTCCCGATACCAAAGCCGAAACCAAACGCCTATTTGATGCACTTTCCGTTGGTGGTAAAATAGAAATGGAGTTGCAGGAGATGTTTTGGGGCAGTTTATTCGGTAGTTTTACCGACCAATTTGGCGTACAGTGGATGTTTGATTGTGTAGAAAAAGCTTAACAACCACCCAAAAACAGTCCTGATGCAAAATAAAATCTATCCCTGCCTCTGGTTTGACGGCCAGGCCAAAGCAGCAGCCGAGTTTTACTGCTCCGTTTTTGGAGATGGTAAAATTACCACCAACAGTGGCATGGTGGTCAACTTTGAACTGAGCGGCCAAAAATTCATGGGTCTCAACGGCGGGCCTCAGTTCAAAATCAATCCTTCCATTTCTTTTTATGTGGTGTGTGAAAGTGAGGCCGAAATTGATGCCACCTGGACGCAGCTCAGCAACGGAGGTATGGTGATGATGCCCCTTGGCAAATACGCCTGGAGTGAAAAATACGGTTGGTTGCAAGACCAATACGGCGTATCCTGGCAATTGACCCTGGGTAAATTGGAGGATGTTGGCCAAAAATTCACACCGCTGATCATGTTTGCCAATGAGCAATTTGGCAAGGCCGAAGCAGCCATCAATGCTTATTCCAGTTTGTTTCCTGAATCTTCTCTTGTAGGTATCGCCCGTTTTGAAGAAGGAGAGCCCAGCCCCGGTATGATCAAACACGCCCAGTTCAAACTACATGATCAGGTCTTCATGGTCATGGACGCTCCGGGTACCCATAATTTTAATTTTAATGAAGGTTTGTCTTTGGTGGTGGATTGCCAGGGACAGGAAGAAGTTGACCATTATTGGAATGGCTTCACGGCCAAAGGTGAAGAAAGTATGTGTGCCTGGTTGAAGGATGAGTTTGGAGTTTCCTGGCAAATTGTGCCCCGCGAATTGATGTTTGCCCTCGCCGATCCTGATCCTGATGCAGCCCAATACGCGATGAATGCCCTCTTTCAAATGCGGAAAATCGAAATTGCCAAGCTCAAACGACCTACCGTCATTACCGTAAGAAACACTGTCAAGGTGCCCGTTGAAAAAGCCTGGAAACACTGGACCACACCGGAACACATCATGCAATGGAACAATGCCTCCGACGACTGGCATACGCCCAAAGCGGAAAACGACCTGCGCCCAGGTGGCCGTTTTGTGTACACCATGGCAGCCAGGGATGGTAGCATGAGCTTTGATTTTGGGGGTACTTTTGATGAAGTGCGTCCCAATGAACGCCTGACTTACACCATTGACGATGGGCGCAAGGTTGAGGTGACTTTCAAGGAAAATGGCCAAAGTACTGAAGTGATCGAGGCTTTTGAAGCGGAAAATATCCATAGCCATGAACTGCAGGAGGCTGGGTGGCAGGCGATATTGGATAACTTTAAAAAGCATGTAGAACAATAAAGCGAGATTGCAAGCTTATACAAGAAACAAAGGCAGCACTGGGCACAAAGCGACGTCAACGTCTAACTTTGTGGTCTTTGTGCTGCCTTTGTGTGCTTTGTGAAAAAATGTCTCGGTGGTGGTTTTAAGCTCCCACCATCTCCCGTTCCAATTCCACCCCCTTCACAAATAAGATATTATTCTCCAAATGCACATGTTCGTGCAACTTCTCCTCGAACTCTTTCAACATCGAAAACAACACCCGATAAGTCGTACAAGCCTCCTCCGGCGCCTGGTATTGATTGGTCAAATCGGAAATGTGTTGCATCAGCGCGCCAGCGTTTTCATGCTCGGATTCCATCACGGCCAGTGGATTTTCGATGGTGCCAAAGCCAGGCTGTTGCCATTCCGTTTTGTTTTCCAGGGTTTTGATGTAAGGAAACAGAATTTGTTCCTCCTTGGCCAGGTGCTGGAGCAATTCTTCCCGCAGTTCATTCCAGGATTGTAGCACTTCAATCAACTCCGGGTGTCTTTGTCCGTGTACCCGTGCGACTTTTACGGCAAATTCGGTGATCGGGTTAACCGTCCGCTGGATGTAATGGTGGTACTTGTTGATGATGTAGTCGATGAGGAAGCTCAAAGACCATTCGTTGTATTCTGTTTCCGGGGCAAAGGCGGATTGTTCCAGTTCCTTCAAAGCAGCTGCTACTTCCTGCGGGTCTACCCCTTTGGACTCACAGCTTTCAACCAAGGTGCGCCCACCGCCACAGCAAAAATCGATGCCGTAGTGTTTGAATATGGCCGCTTTGCGAAAATCTTCGGCCACGATTTGGCCTACGGTTTGGTTGCTATTCATTAGACAAACTATTTAAGTTTTTGAAAATCAATTTATTTACGCTTCCCGCCCTTAGGTACCTCTTTAGTGCCTCAGGTTCCTTCGGTGGTAAAAAAAATGGCGCAGCCCTCAAAAGTCCTTTCGACTAAAACTCCGCACACTTCCCCACAGCGGCAAAGCGAACCACATCAGCATGATCAATACCGCATACAACACGCCCCAGCCACTGCCAAAAAACTGCTGCATCACCGCCCCGGTGAAGCCCATCAAAGCCGAAGCATCGGTGTGCAACATGACCAGGATACGCCCCAAATCGATTGGATTGAAGGAAACAAAAGCAATCACTGCCTTTTCCAATGGGTAATCACTAAAGGCGAAGAGCAAAAAGAGCACGATTCCATTGTAGAGCAAGGCAAAATAGAACCACAACAGCAGCGCCACCCCAATGCCTCGGGCCTTATCCCGGGTACGCACCGCAGCCAGTAGCGCCAGTGCCACAAAAATGAAACTGAGCATCACCCCCGTCAATACCAAACTCAGGGCAGCAGCGCTAAAACCAGTCAGCAAAACGGGTATCCCAACCCCGATCAGGTAAGCCAGTGCCAAAGCCGTACCCACACCCAAAAACTGTCCCAAAGCCAAACGCTGACGCGGAATCGGCTGCGCCAACAACAACTCGATGAACTCGTAAGAATTGTAATAATGGATGGTGCTAAAAATGATGCTCACCAGCGGCACCACAATCAATACAATGTTCAACAAATTGAGCAAACCTTTGCCGGGGTTGCTTTCGATGCTGAACATCGTAGCCGACATCAGCAGCAAAAAGAGGGTGTATGCAATGATCATGCGACTGCGCAGGATGTCATAGGCGATGTAACGAAGCAGGGTTTTCATAGGGCGGCTTTTTGGAGTGAAGGAATGTGCTGGTTTTGGCCCTGTTTGGTCATGATTTTGGCAATCGCCTTAGCAAACCGCCGCTCCTGGGTTTGTTCCAGGATGGTTTCCACCGATTGGAAAAACAGGAGGTTGCCTTCCACGAGGTACATTACATCGGTGGTGAGTTCTTCCAGGTCATTCAGGATGTGCGAGGTCATCAGGACGAGTTTGCCTTTTTGTTGCTCGCGCAAAACCTTAGCTTTGAGCGCTTCGGCGGCAATGGGGTCCAGGCCAGCAGTGGGTTCATCCAGAATCAACACCGCAGGGTTGAATAAAAAGGCGAGACAAGCACTGACCTTTTGGCGGGTTCCGCCAGAAAGGGTACGCATGGGTTTGTCAAAACTGCCTTTTAAGCCAAATTCTTCAATCAATTCTTCGTCCAAAGCACCGCAGTGGCAATCTTTGCGCAGGTCAATCATCAAGTCGAAAACCTGCCGCACCCGCATGTTGTCCGGGTAACGCCCGATTTGGGGCATGTAACCAATGTGTTTACGGTAATCCCAGGATTGGGCGATCGACTGGCCTTCAAAACAAATTTGGCCAGCATCTGGCAATACCATGCCCAGCAAACACTTAATAAACGTGGTTTTGCCCGAGCCATTTGGCCCAATCAAAGAGATGCCCTTGCCCTGTTGTAAGTCTACACTTATTCCGTTGAGGGCACAAAGTTTGCCGAATTTTTTGCGCAAGTCGCGAATCTGGATCATGGTCGTAATGGTTTGAGACGGGGTTGACTGTCTTTCAACTCGCTCGGGGTGAGCGTAGGAAATACTTTTTCACTTTCATCAATCAGGCGCACGACAAAACTGTGTAAAAACATCAGTCCCGCCGGAATGCGCTCCACAATCATCGCGTAAAGGCTCACCGGGTGATAGGGCACATCCCCTACTCCATCGCGATTGAGGTCGTAACCCGCGTACTGATCCCAATAGTTGTGCGAAAAACGGTTCATGACCGTACCGCCATTGGTGGCTACGTCGAAGGTGTTGGCCAGGAAGTTGTTTTTTTCAAAAACATTGTCGCTGCAATTGGCCTGCAGGCGCAAAGCCCAACCGTTGTTTTCGAGCGTGTTGTGCGCCAAGTGAATCCGGCTGGAGCCCTCCATGTAAATCCCGGTAGTATTGTTGTCGAAGGTATTGTGCTCGATTTTGCTGTCGGATATGTCTTTAAGCAGCAGGCCGTAAGCCGCGCTACCCCAGTTTTGTTCAAAATGGTTGTATTGCATCACCACATTGCGGGTGTACATCACCGCTACGCCAGCACCGTTTTCCTGAAAGCGGTTGTAGGAATAAGTATTGTTGTGGGAAAACATAAAATGCAGGCCGTACCGAATGTTGTTCTGGCAAAAATTGCGTTGCATGTGGCTCTCGGTCACAAATTCCAGGTAGATGCCATCCCTGTGTCCTTTTACCGTGTTGTCACTGAATGACAAATGATTGCATTTCCAGGCATGGATGGCGTTGCCCGTGTTTTGTTCCTCGGAGGGTTTTCCCTCAATGGTGTTGTTGCGGGCAGTGCAATGGTCGGCGTTGGAGAAATAGATCCCAAAATAACTTTGGCTGATGTGGTTGTTGAGTACTTGAACATGTTTCGAACTGAGCACTTTTACGGCTGCCCAATCCGTGATACTGGTACGCCCGGTCCGCTGAAAACGGAAGCCTTTCACCACAACTTTATCCGCGCTGACAGTCAGAATCTCCCCTTGCCCACTGGCATCGAGCAGAGGTTTGTCTTGCCCCATGAGGGTCAGGGATTTGTTGATTTTGATGCCGTATTGGTAGTACGTTCCGGCGCACACCAGCACAGTATCGCCCACAGTGGCCCGGTCAATGGCTTGCTGAATCGAAGCACCGGGCGCAACCTGGATGGTTTTTGCTTCCAGATTGGTGATCAAAAATAGGCTGAGGATGTAAAAGGGAGTACGCATTAGGAATGACGAATTATAGAGTGACGAATGACGAATAATCGCCTGTGTCTGAGGATGATTGATTTTTAGGGCTATTTTTTCAGATTGGACCAGTTAGTCGTTTCAACTTTCCACTGTTTTTCAACCTCCAATGCATTTAGCTTTTCCAGCGAGGAAAAGGCAGCCATGTTTCCACCCATCGGGCTGCGCAGGGCTTCTGCTTTCAACAGATGCGCACTACGTAGGTTGATGAGGGTGCCTTTCTGCAAGTAGTCATTCACTAAAATGTGCTGGTAATCCGCGTCTTTGGCCCGCTGCATTTGGTAGTATTTGTTCAGGCAAAACAGGTCGTCAAACTTGTACACTTTTCCTTTGGTCGTGACCAGTTCTGCCGCAAAACGATCGTCCATGATGGTCATTTTGCAAAATTCACATTGGTCATGGCCGTACTGGATTGGGCTGGGTTGGGCAGTGCAGGCAAACAGGAATAGCAAGCCAATTGCAGCCACTGTACGTATGGATTTTAATTTGGTTTTTGAATCAGGGCGGAGGTTTTTACAAAAATAATATTCACAGGCGACCACCAGCGTCAGCACCACGGCAGCAAAAATGAACAGGAAGCCTCCCCAGTCTGGCACCGAATACGCACCAAAATTGAGCAGCTTTTTGTAGCCAATCAAAGGTGGTTGGTAGGCCATGCCGGGTACATTGATTGCTGCAGTAGGATCGAGGTTGTGGCCATACTGGTAGCCCCATTGGTAAAAATCGACCATGGCGACAATGCCCGCAACGACGATCAGCCCCAGATAAGCCAAAGACCCAACCCGCTTGTTTAGCCAGGCCGCCACCAGCCCAAGCAACACAAATAAAGCGGCGAGGTACGGCAGGACAATGAACTCCGGAAACATCTCCTCCTTGATGTGGGCCATACCGATGTAGTGGTTCAATCCATTAATGATTTCCACATCGCCAGAAAGGTGGCTCAGCCATATTTTCATCATCAAACCCTCGGGATACTGGGGTGCCCACAGTTCTATTCTCCAGATGGGCAGGAAAAAGGAACCAATCATGGCCAAAGATGCAATCAGAATTGCAATGCGGGATGAAGTGCGCAGTGGCTTCATAATGTGTCAATTTTGTTGAGAAGTTGACGGGTTGAGAAGTTGAGGCTACGGCAGCCTCAACTTCTCAACTATTTTTATTTCAAACTCACTTTGGCTTCTTCATCCAGGTTGACACCCGTACCCCAGCGCAATGCTACATTGCTGTTGGCTGGCGAGACCCTGACGTAGCCTTGCATTTCCTGGTGCAGGGCCGAACAGAAGTCGGTGCAATACATAGGCACAATACCGGCTTTGGATGGAATCCATTTCAGGGTACAAGTCTCCCCTGGCATGATCAGGATTTCAGCGTTGTTGGCCTTGCGGATGGCAAATCCGTGTGGTACATCCCAGTCTTGTTCGAGGTTGGTGACGTGGAAATACACTTCATCCCCCACTTTGATGCCTTCGATGTTATCCGGGGCAAAGTGTGAGCGAATAGAGGTCATGTACACGTGTACATCTTTGCCCTTGCGTACAACCTTGGATTCTTTCTCGCCTTTGGCGACATAAGGGTGGAAATTGTCTTCCAGTTTGAAAAATTTCACACTATTCGGTTCAACCAATGCCGCCGGAAGCGCTTCCGCGTAGTGCGGTTCACCCACGGTGGGGAAGTCAAGCAGGAGCTGCATTTTATTGCCATCAATGGAGTACAACTGCGCCGATTGTGCCAATTCAGGCCCAGTAGGCAGGTAGCGGTCTTTGGTGATTTTGTTGTAGGCAATCACGTATTTACCGTGTGGTTTCATGGTGGGACCACCAGGAATACTCAAGTGACCTACCGAATAATAAGTAGGCACACGATCGAGTACCTCCAGTTTTTCGATGTTCCACTTGACCAACTCAGACGATACAAAGAAAGAAGTAATGGCATTGCCTTGTCCGTCAAACTCGGTGTGCAATGGGCCCAAGCCAGGTTTTTGTACTTCACCGTGCAACACTGCTTCGTAGTTCAATACGGGAATGCTTTCAAACTCGCCGTCGAATTTTTTAGCGGCAATGGCTTTTTGCATTTTGCTGAAAGAAAATACCGGAATCACTGCGGCCAACTTGCCACTACCGACGATGTATTCACCGGTAGGATCGACATCGCATCCGTGGGGCGATTTGGGGCAAGGAATGAAGTACAACATGTCTGGACAATCTTTGGGGTCCAGGGTCATTACTTCCTTGATCATGGTAGAAGTAGCCGAGTGGGTTCTTTCGTCGTACACGTTGTGGGCGTATTCGGCGGGTTCTTTTTTGCCTTTGCCAGCTTTTAGGTATTCCTCAGCCTTTTTCCAGTTTACGGCCAGGATGAAGTCCTTGTCTTTTTGTGAAGCATTCACTTCCAGCAAAGTATTGGCTTGTTCCGTATTGTAACAAGAGAAGAAAAACCAACCATCAGATACCCCACGGCCGCAACGCGACAAGTCGAAACTTACCGCTGGTGTTTTTAACTGAAACCCAATGGACATCCGCCCGCTGGTTTTGTCAATTTTGACAAAACTGAGGTAACCCTTAAAGTTTTCCTTAAAACTACTGATCGGCACGTCGGCAATCTCATCCGGTGGGACAGAAAAACGGGTACCCGCTACGGCATACTCGGTATTGGCGGTCAAAAATGGAGAGGAGTGGTTGCCCCCGCTGTTGGGCAATTCGATGATCTCTTCGGTGCGAAAGGTTTTGAGGCTGATGCGCGCTATTCTTGGTGTGTTGTTGCCATTGATAAAAGCCCAACGGCCATCGTGTTCTCCTTTAGTCGTGGACAGTGCTACGTGGTGAGAATCGTCCCAAGGCACAAAACCTTCTGAGGTATTCAACATAGGTTTGGTCTCTTCACTGTAGCCATACCCACTTTCAGCGAATTGGGAAAAAACCGGAATAATACGCAACAAACGGCCCGACGGGATGCCATAAACCGACATTTGGCCGTTGAAACCACCCGATACAAAACTGTAAAATTCGTCTTTCTGCCCTGGTGCTACATACACTTTGGCAGCTGCATCGCCCGATATGGTTGTGCCCAAATCTTTGGGCTTACAGCTGAATATCAGGGTCAACAAAGAAAGGAATCCAAAACTAGGGATGACCCATTGCAATTTCATAGGTGCGAGATTTGGTGATGAAGAATTTGCTTTTCGTTCAATTGTTTGAAGACAAGCATGTGTTTGATGGTTCAAATATATTAGGACAAAAAGGTCTTAATATATGATAAACTTCAACCACCCCACTGACAATTGTCAACCTCAACAATAAAAGACATAAATATCTTTATCTCCGAAAAATAACTCATTTATCAGCAAAACTAGTTGATTATGAAATCACTAAGAACCACAACTATAGGTTCATTGGCACTATTCCTGGGCCTATTTGTATGGGCCTGCCAGTCCAACACCTCAAATTCTACGGAGACAAAAGTCAGTGCTGCTACCGGTGCCGGACAATCAGCGGTATCCGATAATGAATCGGCTAAGGATGTTGTCAAAGTTGCGGTGGCTTCACCCGACCACAAAACACTGGTCACCGCTGTGCAAACCGCAAACCTGGTAGACGTGCTCTCCAACGCTGGCCCTTTCACGGTTTTTGCCCCAACTGATGCAGCCTTCAATGCCTTACCCAAGGGTACGGTTGAAGACCTATTGAAAGAGAAAAACCGGGAAAAACTGACCGACATCTTGCAGTACCACGTAGCGGTAGCGGGTTATCCGACCGAAGCGCTAACGGATGGCCGAATTCTCAGCATGGTCAATGGCGGGTCGGCAACCATCAGCAACAAGGACGGCGTAATTATGATCAATGATGCCAAGGTGGTCGGTACGGTCAAAGCCAGCAATGGCATTGTACACGTCATCGACAAGGTGATTTTGCCGAAATGATTTTCCAACTTGTTGAGTATCTTACGCACTGATTTTTTCGCTTTTGATTTTGAGCTTATGTTTTCCAAATCTTGTCAATACGCCATTCGCGCCGTGCTCTATCTTGCCGATAAGGGGAAGGATGGCCAATGTGTAGGGGTGAAAGAAATTGCCGAAACGCTGGAGGTTCCAGGGCCTTTTTTGGCCAAGTTGTTGCAACAATTGTCCCGCAATCAGCTCATTGGTTCCACCAAAGGGCCACATGGTGGTTTTTGTATGACCTCAGCACACCTGCAAGCCTCGCTGATTCGGGTAATTGAATGTATTGACGGTCCGGAGGTATTCAGCTCTTGTGTATTGGGTTTACCTGCCTGCAATGCAGCGAATCCTTGTCCTTTGCACTACCAATCCCTGGCTTACAAGCAGGGGATGCTCAAAATTTTGAAAGACAAAACCATTGCGGAAGTTGCTCAACAAGTCCCTGAAATCGTGTAATTTTTAAATTCATTCCTCATTCACTTTTTCAATACTTGTTTATCATGAATAAGCACTTAGCACTGCTATTGGGCCTGGGCATTTTTTTGTCCGCTTGCGGCGGGAATTCCAATCAAACTACAGATCAGAACAGCGAAAAAGCGCCAGCACCTGCAGTCAGCGACAAAGGCATCGGTGAAATCAAATCCGTCACCTTGAACAGTCCACTCAAACCCGACATGGTGGCCAAAGGGCAAGCCATTTACGACATGAAATGTGCGGCCTGCCATAAGTTGGACGAGATGCGGGTGGTTGGTCCGGGTTGGAAGGGCCTCACTGAGCGCCGCAAACCCGAATGGATCATGAACATGATCACCAATGTTGAAGTGATGCTGGACAAAGATCCTGCCGCTCAGGCTTTGCTCGAAGAATGTCTCACCCGTATGCCCAATCAAAACGTATCCGTTGGGGATGCGAGGGATATTCTGGAGTTCATGTACTCCATTGATGAAAAGAAGTAGTGTATCATTTGGGTTGGATCATCTATAATCACCTGGGTGATCCAACCTATAACTTTTAAGCCATGCCCTCTCTTTGGTTCCGAGTCGCCCTGGGTAACTTTTTCATCGCCGCACTCCTGGGGCTAACCCTTCGCTTCGCCTTCATCCAGGAAATCCCTTTTTTTAACTACAAAAACATCCTGCATGCTCACTCGCACGTAGCCATGCTGGGCTGGTTGTATTTGGGCTTGTATGGGCTGGTGGTTACTTTTTTTGTACCAAAAGAAAAGGCGACATCCCGATTCTATCGGCGTCTCTTTTGGCTCAGTCAAATCAGTGTATTGGGAATGTTGTTCAGTTTTCCCTTTCAAGGGTACGGCCCGGTATCGATCAGTTTTTCCACTTTACACATATTCTGCGCTTACACCTTTGCCGCCAATGTATGGATGGATAGCAAGGCAACACCGGGTTTTAGTCGACTCTTGCTGCGTAGCTCCCTGGCCTTCATGGTACTGTCTACCTTCGGCGTTTGGTCCATGGGCCCTCTGATGGCTTTGGGATTCAAACACAGCATTTGGTACCACCTGGCCGTGCAGTTTTTTTTACACTTCCAGTTCAACGGCTGGTTCATCATTGCGGTGTTGGCTTTGTTCTTTCAGTGGATGGAGCAAAAAGGGCATATGCCTTCCAAAACATTCCGGGGATGGTTTTATGGATTACTAATTGGTGCGGCCATTTTGACCTTCGCCTTGGCGGTAGCCTGGTCTGAGCCCCATCCCCTGGTATTTGCCTGTAACAGTATAGGTGTATTGCTCCAATTAAGCGCTTTGGTGTTGTTGCTTCAACATTTTTGGCCAATCCTTTCAAGCATTAAAGCAGCCTTATTGCCAGTTCAATTTCGCCTTTGGCAATTGTCCTTACTCAGTTTGTGTTTTAAAATAGTCGTACAAGCAGCTGTGGCACTGCCGATCGTAGCCCAAATGGCCTATACCATCCGCAATTACATCATTGGTTTTATCCACCTGATGATGTTGGGCATTTTAAGCTTTTTCATCCTGGGTATCCAATACGGGCAAAGTTCTAGTTTAAGCAAAAATCAAAGCTGGGGCTTGATCGCGCTGGGCAGCGGAATCATTGGATCAGAGGCTTTGTTGTTTTTGCAAGGCACCTTGTTTTGGGCGGGTTGGGGTTTTATGCCGGGATATTATTTGCTGCTGTTTGGCGTAAGTGCGTTGATGCCCATTGGGGTTGGATTGTTGTTGGTAAAAAGCGGCTAATTTTCACCCCACTCAATCACACAAAAAACGTATCTTTGAAAGAAGAAAATCACCATGGCAAGAGACCTTTACCATGAAAAAGTACGAATTGCACTTGAGGAAGAAGGCTGGTTAATCACTCATGATCCTCTTTACCTCAGTGATTTTGCCGCTAAAATCGATTATGAAATTGATTTAGGTGCAGAAAAACTGATTGTAGCCGAAAAAGGACCAGAAAAAATAGCAGTTGAAGTAAAAAGTTTTCTTCGAACTTCAATCAGTCACGAATTTCACAGTGTATTCGGCCAGTACCTTGTTTATCTCGAAGTGCTAAAAAAGCTTGCTCCTGAGCGGATTTTGTTTCTTGCTATACCGGACTTTGCTTACGATCGACTACAAGATTATTCCTTCATTTTGGACATATTGCGTAATTACGAAGTGCGGTATATCGTTTTTGATTCAAAACAGCCAAACATTGTTACATGGAAAAAATAGAAAAATACCAAGCCATCATTCTAAACTTTCTACAACAGTATGAAGGTGAACACAAAGATGGAGAAACTTATGTCCTAACGGATACGACCCATCATCATTACCAAATCATGCGCGCAGGCTGGGATAATTTGAACCATTATTTTTTGAGGGTCCGAATCCACCTACACATTAAACCTGATGGTAAAATCTGGATCATGGAAAATCGAACAGAGGACGAAATCGCAGAAATTTTGGTAGATCTAGGGGTTGACAAAAAAGATATTGTGTTGGCATTGTTGCCGGAGCATGTTAGAGAACTTTCGGGGTATGGAATTTAGGTGCTTGTAATTCCTCATGCAAATCTCCCTATTAGTCGAATAGGCCCGATGTTTAGGTTTGCTGTTGTATAAATCTAACTTTAGCTGTTCGCTACAACAGTCCTTGTACTGCTTGGTTTTATTATAAAAAATTCAATGATGAGCAATAGTGAAACACCTCTTGATTTTGATCAAATAAAAAAGAAGATTTCTACAAGCTTAAATAATAAATTGGCACGACGAAATGT
This sequence comes from Haliscomenobacter sp., assembly GCF_965225875.1. Classification (GTDB taxonomy): domain Bacteria; phylum Bacteroidota; class Bacteroidia; order Chitinophagales; family Saprospiraceae; genus Haliscomenobacter. The sequence continues at coordinate 1,381,305 of NZ_CBDDBS010000003.1, forward strand.
GCAATCATTAGACGATATCGCTAAGATTGATTTATCAAGTTTTGCCAAAGAAGTTGGTGTTGGAAAAACACTTGTTCAAGAACTTCGTGAATTACAGGATTGGCTACTTGCTAACAAAAACATGTTAATTGTTAATTTTTCAAGCAAAGAACCAATTATCAACTTCATTGTGGATCCATCAATTGAAAAAATAGAGTTCAAATACATTCCAGAATTTTTTCCAGGTAAGCTTTTGAATAATTTAATAAAAAACAACATAAATACAGTTGAAGACCTAAAAAACCAAACATATGAAAGTTTATTAGCCACACCAGGCATAGCAAAGCACAGTATTGACACCCTAAGCAATTTTGCATCTAATTTAAAAGCAGACCCTGACAAATTTCTAGAAATATACAATGCCGAAAAAAACGGAACAAAAATCCCATCCAACCCTGATTTTAATGAGCCTTTTTTAAAGCTCTTTAAAGATACGATTGATGATTATATTAAAATTACAAGCAAAAACGACCCTAGAAGAGGCGAGTCCTTTATGAAATATTTTGGTTTGATGGGTAGTTCTAGTTATTTCTTAACTGACATTGGCTTATTTTATGATGTGACGAATGCAAGAGTTAGCCAATTGGTTGCAATTTCCATTTCTGAGCTGAAATCTATTCTCAAGGGAAATTTATCTAAAAAATTAAAAATCAGATGTGATGAGAAGATTGTCCGTACAATCAATTCACTACTTTCAGAACTCAAATCTCAAAAGGTATTTTCAAAAACTGTTTTGATTAGTATCCTCAAGGAGAACTACAATTCTTCTTTTGAAAAAAGTATTACCCGTATCTTATTTTACTTTTTGAATTATTTGATATAAAACCAGGCGGAAATGGGCCTTCACTCTCAGATGTGGAGCTTTTCTTTGCTGACAAAAAAATTGACAAAGATAAATTCTTTCAAGCTAGCAAAATTATTTTTGACACTTTAGAAGAAAGCGTTTTGCCGCTTTCAATTTTTGACCTGATTATTAGAGTTAAACGAGCGGATAGTTCTATTCAAAGAAATGTTTTAGAACTCGTTTTAAAAGTCTTTCCTGAAATCGAAGAAATAACCCTAAATTCTCAGGAAATGTATCAGATCCGGCTTGATAAATTATCATCAGCAGCTGATATGGCCGAAAGAATCCTATTCCAATTCGGAAAAAGTGCTCATGTAGATGAAATCGTTAGAGAAATTAATGTCAGCCTCTATAGATTAGGTTCAAACAAATCAGTCAATAAAAGCTCCGTTTTGTCTCAGCTAAAGGATAAAAAGGACATTGTTTTTCAAGGCAGAACAGGAGTGTATTCTTTCCTTGAATGGGAAGAGAACACAGATAGTATTTCTAGTTTAATTCGAAAGGCTTTTTTGCACTATAACTACCCTCTTTTGCACAAAGAAATAATTGAATACGTAAAAAACATTAGACCTACATTAAAAGAAACTTCTATTCGGACTATTACAGCAATGGAATACACTAAATTGAATGGCGACAAATTCATTCTCCCAGAATGGTTAAGTAATTATAAAAATGATGTAGCTCCTAAGCTAAAAAAAATGCCAGTACAGCTGTCAACATCAAAAAAAGACATTGCTTTATTAGAAATAAAAAATTACATAAATATGTCTGGTCCATTTGGATGCCAACTTATTGAGTTGACAAAAAAGATGGCAAGCAAGTTAAATTACAAAAAACAAACAATTTACACAATTATAAGTGAAAATAAAAATGAGTTTGTCAAATTCGACAAAGAAAATAAAACATGGATAAGGCTCTCAAGTATTCAAAATATTACAACAAATGTGTATAACTGGCAAGAAATCCAAAAAGAGCTTTCTCATGATCTAGAGGGTCGCTTTAACAATGTATATCAAACTATTCCAAACTCAGCAAATTTTCAAGATGTACTCAATATGTTGAAAGCTTTGATTGATGCGACAACAGCAGAATCAGGTCTTGATGGCCTCAATGAGCAACTCTTGCCAACTTTTTTTAAATTTTATAGGCATTCAAATGACAAAAGTGATTTACTGAATTATTTCAAACAAATATCAACAAGTCTTGACCCATTCTTAAAAAAAATCTTGTTCTTTGTTGACAATGCTGAATACAACCGCATTACATTACATAAACAAGGACTGGGTGCTGTAATAAAATCTCTTGGAAAACTTGACCCTGACGGAAATAGACGCGCACAAATAACAAATTATAGATTTGCAGAAGACATGTATTATGCATATTCAAATCGAAATACTATAACTCACGATGCAAAGCTCTGGGGAAAGCAACAATTAGTTGTCAACACGACCTATGCAATCACTATATACATTTTCTCCATATACGAGTATTATTCAGAGTTAGAAGCCCATCTTGCCTAATAGACATCCAAAACAAAATCCAATAAGTCATTCAAGCCTCTTCCATAAAGTAGGTAAACAAAATTTGCGCTTTCATGCCTCAAAACAAACCCTTCACATCCTTTTTCGTCACCTTCCCCATCGCATTACGCGGCAATTCTGCCACCAAAAGGTACTGCCGAGGCACCCGATAAGCAGGCATTCGTTCCCGCATCCAGGTATTGAGGGCTTTTAGGTCGATTTCTGCTTTGGTGACCAGCGCAGCCGCTACAGTTTCACCCCACTCTTCACTTGGCAAGCCTACTACTGCACAATCCGCAATGGCTGGATGGGTTCGCAAAACTTCTTCTATTTCCAGGGCTGACAACTTATAACCTCCAGATTTGATGATGTCCATCGAAGTGCGGCCGAGGATGCGGTAATATCCTTCCTCTACCACAGCAGTATCGCCCGTCATAAACCAGCCATCGGTGGTAAAGCTTTGCGCGGTAGCATCCGGGCGTTGCCAGTATTCCAAAAAGACATTATCGCCCTTGATTTGAATTTCCCCAACTTCGCCGGGGCCGATTTCTTGTTGGTGATCATCAACCAAACGTACTGCCACCCTTGGCAAAGGCATTCCAATATATCCAGCCCTCCTTTCCCCAACATAAGGATTGCTGATGGCCATACCAATCTCGGTCATGCCATAGCGCTCCAACAAACGGTGGCCACTGATGCCTTCCCATTTTTCCATCACCGACACAGGTAAGGCCGCTGACCCCGAAATCATCAAACGGAAAGCTTGCAAGCGAGTCTTCAATTGCGCTCGCGCCTCCATTGACATCGCCTCCACAGCTTCGATCAATTTAAAATAAATGGTGGGTACGGCCATGAAAACATTCAAGTCACCCTGCAAAAAAATATCCAGCACTTTTTGAGCTTCGAAATGGGGCAAAAACTGCACTTTCCCCCCAGCCCACAAAGTGCAGGATACCACATTGATGATGCCATGCACATGGTGAAGCGGTAAAATGCACAGGGTGTGGTCCGTATCGGAATAGGCCCAGGCTTCGATCAGGGATTCAATTTGTGCAGCAATGTTCTGGTGGGTAGTTACTACTCCTTTCGGCAAATTGGTGGTGCCGCTGGTGTACAAAATCATGGCCCGGCGGCTTAAATCCACTTGAGGCAAAATTCCTTTTACCATTGGTTCTTCATTGCCCAGAATAATCAAGCGAAGTCCTTTTTGCCGGCAATAATCGCCCAAGACGGCCTCAAATTCCGGCGAAACTACCACAATCTCCGCTTGGGTATCCTCCAAAACATACTGCAAAGAAGGTAAGGGGTAGGTAATACACAATGGTACAACAACGCCGCCTGCCAGCCAAATCCCCCATTGGGTGCGCACGTAGTCGAAGCCGGGCTTGACCATAAAGGCGACGCGGCGTTCGGCAAGGTCGGCTTCATTTTGCAGTAAATTATGGGCAAAAGCTACGGCTGCGTTTAACAGATTACCGTAGGTATACGATTCGCCTTCCTCCTGGATGGCAATATGGTCTGGATGTGTTTCGGCGTAGTTGAAAATGGGTAATGGCATAGTGAATCGGAATATTCAAAAATGAGCTGCCAAAATAAAAATCCTTATCGAATCAGTACTGGAATCCACCCAAAATCGGCTAACTTTCCCTCAAACAATCACGGATTCCGTATGAAAACCAATAAAACCATTCAACTTCTACTCTTTTTCATCCTGGCATTTTTCCAGGTACAGGCCCAACCCTACGACGCCAAATTGTTCAACTCCATGCGTTGGCGCATGATTGGACCGCATCGGGGAGGCCGTACGGTAGGTGCAGTAGGTGTACCTCAGCAACCCAATGTTTTTTACATCGGGGTCAACCACGGTGGCGTTTGGAAAACCACCGACTACGGCCGCACCTGGGTGCCTATTTTTGACGACCAACCCACTGGTTCGATAGGCGATGTTGGCGTAGCGCCTTCCAACCCAAATGTGCTCTATGTAGCCAGCGGCGAAGGCCTTCAACGGCCGGACTTATCGGTCGGTGATGGCATGTACAAATCCGTTGATGCAGGCAAAAGCTGGCAACACATTGGCCTGCGCGAAGGCCAACAAATCGGAGGCATCGACATTGATCCACGGAATGAAAACCGCGTATTTGCAGCTGTTCTCGGTCGCCCCTACGGCCCCAACACGGAACGCGGCGTTTACCGAACCACCAACGGTGGCAAAACCTGGGACCGGGTATTGTACAAAGATGAAAACACCGGAGCCATCCAAGTGACCATCGACCCCAGCAACTCGAATATCGTTTACGCCAGCTTATGGGCAGCCCGCCAGGGTCCCTGGGAAAATGGCGCCTGGCAAGGCCCCGAAAGTGGGTTCTACAAATCAACCGATGGTGGGACTACCTGGCAAAAAAAGGCCACAGGTTTGCCCACTTTTGCCGAAGGTTTAGGGCGCATTGGCTTTTGTATTGCGCCCAGTCAAACCAAACGCCTTTACGCCACGGTCGACGCCCCAACCAAAGGGGGCATCTACCGTAGCGACGACGGTGGTGAATCCTGGGCCCTGATGAATCCCGACGCCCGGCTTTGGGGGCGCGGCAGCGATTTTGCCGAGGTAAAAGTGGACTCCAAAAACCCCGATATCGTTTACTCAGCCAATGTTGTGGCCTGGAAATCAACGGATGGCGGTAAAAACTGGTCCGCTTTCCGCGGTGCACCCGGAGGCGACGACTACCACCGCATCTGGATCAATCCCAACAACCCGGATATCATTTTACTGGCCAGCGACCAGGGAGCCATCATCACGGTCAACGGTGGAGAAACCTTCAGTTCCTGGTACAATCAACCAACCGCACAGTTTTACCATGTCAGTACAGATAATGCTTTTCCTTACAATGTCTACGGCGGCCAGCAGGAAAGTGGTTCGGTGGGGATTACCTCACGAGGCAACGATGGCCGCATCACCTTTCGGGAATGGCACCCGGTGGGCGTAGAAGAATATGGATATGTAGCTCCCGATCCGCTTGACCCCAACATCATTTACGGCGGAAAGGTCACTCGCTTTGACAAACGTACGGGGCAAACCCAAAACATTGCTCCAGAAGCAGTTCGATCTGGAAAATATCGCTTCATTCGCACGGCCCCAATCCTGTTTTCCCCCATCAACCCCAAAACCTTGTATTACGCAGGCAATGTATTGTTCAGAACTCGGAATGGTGGTAACTCCTGGGAAATCATCAGTCCGGATCTGACTCGAGAGACTTACGATGTCCCAGAGAGTGTGGGCGTTTACACCACTGCAGACATGAAAACAATGCCCCGGCGAGGCGTCATTTACACCATTGCACCCTCTCCTTTGGACTCAAATCTCATTTGGGCAGGTACGGATGATGGGTACATTCAAGTAACAAAGGATGGCGGCAAGAGCTGGAGCAATGTCACTCCACCTGCGGTTACCTCCTGGAGTAAGGTTTCGATCATGGAGGCCAGCCATTTTGACAAAAACACTGCTTATGCTGCCGTCAATCGAATCCGTTGCGATGATATGCGCCCACACATTTACCGCACTCGCGACGGGGGAAAAACCTGGCAGGAAATTGTTACGGGTTTGCCCGATGACCCGATCAATGCAGTCAAGGAAGACCCGCTCAAAAAGGGTTTACTTTTTGCAGGTTCGGAGCGGATGGTTTCAGTATCCTTCGATGACGGTGAGCACTGGCAATCTTTGCGTTTAAATATGCCTGCCACTTCGATCCGCGATTTGGTGATTAAAGACGATGACATTGTGGTGGGTACCCACGGACGTTCCTTCTGGATCCTGGACGACATCACTCCACTACGGCACCTGACTCCAGCTTTAGCCACCCAAAATTCAATTTTGTACAAGCCACAGCTGACTTACCGCGTACGCTGGAACATGAATACCGACACACCCATTCCTCAGGAAGAACCCTCCGGCGACAATCCACCCGATGGTGCAGTGATCAATTATTACCTCAAAGAAGCTGCCACTGTGAGTTTGGAAATTTTGGATGCTTCAGGGAATTTAGTGCGCAAATTTACGCCAAATGACCCAGCAGACAATATTCCTCCGAACAACGTCCCGCCCTATTGGATTCGCCCTCAGCAGATTTTATCGGGGGCAGCTGGTTCACATCGCTTTGTGTGGGATTTGCACTACACACCTCTACCTGGGCCAGCGAATTTTCCGATTGCAGCCACTTATCGAAATACTGCGCCACGACCTACCGGACCTTGGGTAATGCCGGGCAATTATACGGTGCGACTGACCGTCAATGGTCAAAGCTTTACACAGCCTTTGGGGATCAAGATGGATCCTCGAGTGCAAACCAGTACTGCTCAATTGCGGCAACAGTTTGACTTGTCGATGACTTGTTATGATGGGCAAAAAAAATTAAATGCTTTGCTAAACCAGACGGCAGGATTGCGTGCGCAAATCAAAACCAATCTGGGCCTGCTCAAAAATGGGGTACTGGCGCCAAAATTGCACGATTTGAACGAATCCCTGGTGGCCCTGGAAAAAGAATTTGGGCCAGCGAATCGGAATTTTGCGGGTGTTTTTGGTGTTTTGCAGGATGCGGACATGCCGCCTACCCAACAGGCAATTGAGGCCGCTTCAGCGGCTCAAGCCAGTTTGGAGGGCATCAATAAAAAAATGGAAGCCATCAAGGCAAAATTGCCAGAAATCAATACAGCCTTGAAAAGAATGAATTTGAAAATCCTTGAATAGAGTAAAGGATAGCCACTTTTTCCAAGTCTCTACTGGGCAGAACCTTCCGAAAGTGGAAGACTTTCGGAAGGGCAATCCTGGATTTTGAGCGTATAACCCAAATCTGAAGGCCCCTTCCCGAAAGTTTTCCACTTTCGGGAAGTTCTTTTACCGCAAAATTTTGCGCATAAAGTTCCCTAAAATCACCGCAAACCCAACACCACCACTACTCCCCACATCAAGCCAAAACTGATCAGCAAAGAAATATTCAATAGTGTACCCGCAATTCGCGAATCAAAATTCATTTCATCCGAAAAGGGTAGAATGGTCAAACCAATTGGCAGCAACACACAAACGATCAAGACGCTGCGCATCTGAGAGTCAGCGGGTAGCAAAAAATACAAAGCCGCAACTGCTGCAAAACCCACCACATATCGAATCGCCAACACTTTGGAAATGGCCTTCAGCTTGTTTTTATCTAAAGCAAAACTCAGGTAAAGGCCCATGAGTAAAAGTACCAGCGACTTGTTAGCAGAAGCCAAAACATCCAGGCCATCCATCATTAACTTCGGTACTGGAATGTTCAGAAGATTGATGGTAAGGCCCACAAACATGGCTAAAAAGGGTGGCAAACTAAACACCCGTTTGAGAATCATCCGCCAATCGACTGCTTGTGCTCCGCTCGATGCGATGTAACTCCCCAATGGGTAAACAATTCCAAAGGCTATGATGGTATTCCCAATATCGTACATCACCGCGTAAACCAGGGCTTCTTTGCCAAACAAACCTTCAATGATCGGGAAACCAAACAGGCCCACATTCGCAGTACCTGCGCCCATGGTGAGCACTCCACGTAATTCGTTCGAATAATTGCCAAACCAAAACCAGGCAATTGTAAGCATCAGGCTACAAAATCCGATACAAAACAGCGGCAGTAAAAACAATGAGGGCGTCAGCTCTACTCGCACCATGGACACCAACATCAAGGCTGGAAAAGTAGTGTGCATCAAAAACTTGGAAATGATTTTGCCTTCCTCTTCTTTGACGAAACCGTATTTTTTCAACAAAAAACCTAATGCGATGATGCTGAGTGTGATGATAAAGACGTGGTTGGCTTGGGTCATTACAAGCGTGTGTTTTTGTGTTTATGGGCACAAAGATAACAGCCAATATCCAAGCATTTCGCTCAAATATTGGCTGTCGTGAAATTTGAAAAAAAGTCCTGCTATTTAAACTCAAACTTTTCTACTCCTCCCAGGAAATTCCCCTTCGCATCCGGGTTTCGGAATACAATGAAAATATCCTGTTTTCCGGCGGGAGCAGCGGCGGTCAATTTTAAGGGCACATCTTTTTTGTCTCCTTTGGGGAAACTGGTTTCGGCCAGTAATGCACCTTCTGGAGAACCTGTGCGCAATTCAATCTTTCCACCAACGCCAAAACCCTTGGTGTACACCGTGACTTCGGAAACACCCGTCAGGTCAATGCCATTGTAACGCAGGTAAGCATTATCGTTGGCCACTTGCATCGGGCTGTTGCCCCGTGCACGCATCATTTCTCGGTTGGCATCCGCTTCGGTTGCATAAAGGATTGGTGAACGTAAGGCAATCGTCTGGCTGGCGATCAAAGCGCCCACCATTGGAATCCCTTTGTCGGTATAACTGGCACTCAGAATGTACATCCCTGGCTGCTTTTTCTCGTGCTCGCTCAGGTTGACGGAAGCTGCAAGTGGGCGGTTTTCCGGTTTTTTGTCCTTGGACAAAGACAGGATGTATTCAGCCATCGATTCTGCCTCCGACTTGGACAATTGTGGGTGGGCATTCATGGCTTGTTCGCCCCAAACACCTTTACCACCTTTGAGGATTTTATTGGCCAAAATTCCGGCAACTGGTTCCCAGCTGTCCTTGTATTTCTTGGAAATATCCATGAAAGATGGACCAACTGATTTTTCGCTCATCTGGTGGCAAGACTTACAGTCGGAGAGTTCGATCAAGCGTTTGCCCGCGACAAAACCTGAGTTGGTTTGATGCCCTTGAGCCACACCGGTACGGTCGAAACCTTCGATGTAGTTCAAACTTACCGCCACATCTTCGCTGTTAATTCCTTTGCCTACTTCACCGTCTTCCTTGTCACTTACCTTAATGGCGTATTCCAGTGGTTTTCCTGGGAAGAAGAAGGTTTGATTGCCTTTTACGGTCAAGTCCAGTTTTGGCATTTCATTGCCTACCCGAATCCCAACTTTTGAGCTGGAAGTTTTACCTTGGGCGTCCGAAACGGTTACTTCGGCCTCATAATATCCTGGCTTTTTGTACTTCGCAACCGCATTGGGGCTGCTACTGCCTTTGCCATTGCCAAAATCCCAGGCGTAGGTCAAAGCTTGACCTTCGGGGTCTTTGGAAGCAGAAGCACTCAAGTTTACACTAAGTGGCTTTTTACCGGCGGTTGTACTTGCTTCCAATTTTGCAGTTGGTGGCAAATTGCCCGGATTGTACTCGATTTTGAACAAGGTGGCGTCTTCATTGGCTGAAAACCACTTTTTGCCATACTCCAACATGTATAAGGTACCATCGGTATGGAAAGCCATGTCCATTGGGTTGGATAAGGGGACATTGGGCGCAAAACGCTCCATGTCAGCGTATTTGCCATTTTCATCCAGGGTAAACACCATGATCCAATCGCGCATCCACTCGTAGGCAAAAAACTTGCCATTGTAGTAGTTGGGGAAACGATTGGGAGCGTTTTTGAAATCGTCGGCATAATACACAGGGCCAGCCATAGGGTTGCGACCTCCTTTGCCCATCAACGGAAATTCATTGGATGCCGCGTAGGGATACCATACCAGGGGCGGCTGTGCAGCAGGCAATTCAATCAAACCCGTGTTGTGTGCACTTTCATTCACTGGTGCCTTAGGGTCGTAGGCGGTACCCGCAGTTTTGGTGTCAAAATCCCAGCGGCGATAGGGTTTATTATTGGCTACAAAAAGTGGCCAACCGAAATAACCCGCTTTCTGGGCCTGATTAAATTCACAGTGACCACGGGGCCCACGCTCGGCACTGTCTTCACCTGCATCAGGGCCTACATCGCCCCAATACACAAAGCCAGTATGTTTGTCTACCGAAATGCGATAAGGGTTGCGGCAGCCCATTACAAAAATTTCCGGACGGGTTTTGGGCGTACTTGGTAGGTACATGTTGCCCTCAGGAATGGTGTAAGTTCCGTCGGGTTGAACTTTGATTCGCAGAATTTTACCCCGCAAATCGTTGGTATTTGAGGAAGTATATCTGGCATCAAAACCGGCACGACCAGGACGGCCATCCATTGGGCCATAGCCATCTGACTCAAAAGGATTGGTATCATCACCCGTGCTCAAAAAGAGATTGCCTTTGCCATCAAAATCGATGGAACCGCCGGTGTGGCAGCAGCCGTCTTTTTTAACTTGAACCCGCAAGACGACTTTTTCAGTAGCAAAAACCAGGGTATCCTTGGCATCATCATAAGTGAATTGCGAAAGGCGGTTTTCCCTTGAGTTGTCATTGGGTGTGTAATACAAAAACAGGCGTTTGTTCTGAGCGTAGTTCGGGTCAGCACCCAAACCCATCAAGCCGTATTCGTGGGTGGAAAAGACGGGCACATTGGCCACTACTTTTACATTACCGGTTTGGGGATTCCACATTTTCAGTTTACCCTTGCGCTCGGTGAACAACACCTTACCGTTGGGCAAAACGGCCAACTCAGTTGGCTCATCGAGGTTGTTGACCAGTACCGTTTTGGTGAAGCGAGCTGGATCAGGCACCTGTTCACTTTTGGCTTTGCTGTAATCCAGTTTTTCGGACATGGCCCAGGTCAAACCACCGATGAAGTGTTTGGCAATTTTTGGGTCGGAAAAAGATTCCCAGGTGTGGCCATAATTGGAATAAAAAGACTTGCCTCCATCGAATTCATGGTACCAGGCCATAGGGTGAAAATCGCCCATTTTGCCATCCTTGTATGATTTTTCATCCACTTTGATCAGTGGCTTAATCAAATCAGTACGCAGTGATTTGAAGTCGTAGAACTCGTCCGTGTGGTCGAATGTGGCATCAAGGTGTTGCGTGGAGGGGTGATTCCGATCCATTACGGTCATGGTCCCTTTTTGTACGTTGGGATTGCCAGGGTGACTGGCGAAATACCCACCCATGAGCTTGTTGTACCAAGGCCAGCCGTATTCGGTATCGGAAGCGGCGTGGATGCCCACATAAGCCCCTCCTGCCTGAATGTAGCGCTCAAAGTTGACTTGTTGCGACGGGCTCAGTACATCGCCGGTGGTGTTTAGCCACACTACCGCGTTGTAACGTTTGAGGTTTTCCTCGGTAAATTTGTTGCTGTCTTCCGTAGTGTCCACTGCTACTCCAGCAGTTTTGCCCCAATCCTGAAAGAATTGAATGCCACGCTGAATGGAGTTGTGACGCCATCCCATGGTTTTGGAAAAAACCAAAATTCGCTTTTGGGAAAAAGCGCTCAATGAAAAAAGACAGAGAAACAGCAGGATGATGTGATCTTTGCGCATTTTATACATTATTTAACAATCATTTTTAACAATAAATCTGCTACCAACTGATTGCCTGCATCGTTCAGGTGCACCCGGTCGGTGGTCAAAATACCCGACTCCTGGTTTTTTGGATTGTTTTTCAGGTTGTAGGCCAAAAACTCCTTGCGCAGGTCAGCCAAAGGGCAATCGAATTTGGCAGCTATGTCCCGAATCATGCTGGAATAGCGATTGAGGTCACCATCCTGTTGGTTGCTGTGATCGGTGCGCTCACCAATCACGGCCGGGGTACAACAAATGACCTTGATGCCATTGGATTGGAACTTTTTAATCAAGGCGACGTAGAATTTTTCGAACTTGTCCGGATCAGTCCCCGTCTGATGGCTGGTTTTGTGCCAAACATCGTTGACCCCCACATAAATCACCACAACATTGGGTTTGTGGGCCAGCACATCCTCTTCCAGGCGAAGGTACAAGTCATAAACTTTGTTGCCACCAATTCCCGCTCCAATGAGTTGGTATTTGTCCTTGATGCCCTGTTTGATCAGTGCATCTTTCATTTTGGTAATGTACCCTCCGGGTTGCACGCCCGCCTGGGTGATCGAATCCCCAAAAAACACAACTTTCACTACTTCGTCTTTGGTCATGGCCAAAGAGAGCAAACTCAAGGCCAGGGTAAACAATAAGGTGCTAGATTTGAACATCATTAGAAGTTTATGTTGAGGGGTTGAGAAGTTGAGGAGTTGAGGCTGCCGCAGGGACTTGAACAAGGGTATTGTCAAAGTCCCTGCGACAGCCTCAACTCCTCAACTTCTCAACTCTCAACTCCTCAGTTTAAAAATTGTCACTCTCTTCATACGCCTTAATCAAGGCCATTTCGCCGTCTTTACCAGGTTTGGCATTGCCATGTTCCATCCCCATTACCCCTTTAAACCCTTTATCATTGATGAATTTAAAGACGTTTTTGTAGTTGATTTCTCCGGTGGTAGGTTCTTTACGGCCTGGGTTGTCACCAATTTGGAAATAGGCGATTTCATCCCAGGCACGTTCGATGTTCGGGATGAGGTTGCCTTCGGAAATTTGCTGGTGATAGATGTCGAAAAGGACTTTACATGAAGGACTATCCACAGCCTTACAAATCTCGTAACCCTGTGCTGCTTTGGAGAGGAACAGACCAGGGTGATCCCGGAAGTTAAGCGGTTCCAGAACCATGACAATACCATGTGGTTCCAGAATGTCACAAGCTTGTTTCAGGGACTCCACCACATTGGCGGTTTGATAGCCCATATCCTGGCGCAAATCCACATAACCGGGCACCACCGTGGCCCATTTGGCATTTACCCGTTTGGCAACTTCCACCGATTCTTTGATGTGCTTGAGGAATTCATCCCGTTTGTCTTGTTTGCCGCTGGTCAAACTGGGTTCCGTCCAGTAGATTTTATGCGCTACAAAAACGCCCATTTGCATGCCCAACTTGGCCATGGTGTCGGCAATTTTGCTTTGCAATTCTGGGGTACGGTCCTTCATGCCATTGTCTTCCAGGGCTGTGAACCCTTGGTCGGCCATGAATTTCAATTGATCAATGGGATCGTCTCCTGCGCTATTTTTGAACATCCCAAAATGTGGCGCATATTTCATTTTGAATTGACGCTTCGACGAAGCTGGGCTATTTGGAGTTGCGGCATTTAAAGTGGCACCGGAGGCGATGGCCGCAGAGGCAGCAAAAGCTGATTGGACGAATTTCCTTCTAAGCATTTGTACTTTTGTTTGTTCGGTACAAAATAAGGAAAAGACTTTGAGGGATAAAATGTTATTTGCAGATATTCCGAGTGCAAATGCTTAATCTTTTGATTCATATACTTCTAGCTTGTATCTAGAAAATTTTTTCATCAAAATTTTTCGCTCTTCCTCATTGGAAACATTGATTGCCGTAGCCAGCGCATCGGTCAGCGTTGCCTTGGGGCCGGTTAATCGACTGAACTGCCGGTGCTGAATCCCGAGTCCAGTGTGGGGATCGATGATGTGGGAATAGCGCTGGCCTTCCCAATCCAAAAAGCGGTAAGTGTCGCCGGAGGTTGACACCGCTTGATGCTCTAAAGACAGTTCTACATCTACCGTTTCCCCTTTTCCATTTAAGCCCTTACTGGCGATGATCCAGGCGGTTTTACCAGGTGGTACCGCCCCTACCCTGATGTCACCTCCTGCCGCCACCAGGGCGCTGCTTATCCCAGCCTTGCGCAGGATTTTAAAACATTCATCTACGGCAAATCCTTTGGCAATGCCCCCTGCGTCCAGGCGCATACCCGTTTCAGCCAGGCGAATTTTTTTGCTTAAAGGATAGCGTTGAATGAAGTGGTAGTTGACTTTTGCCCTGGCTGCTTCAATTTCTGACCTGGCGGGGAATTGACTTTGTCGAAAAGCTCGCCGCCACAGTTTGCTCAGTGGGCCAATGCTGAGGTCAAAGCTGCCATTGCTTTTCCGGGCAATTTTTTGAGAAAAGGTGATCAGACGCCACATCTCGGGACTTACTTTTACTTTTTGCCCAGTTCCTGCCGAAGCCGAGAGCCGATTGATTTCGCTTTCTTCTACATAATCACTAAATAGGGCATTGAGGGTATCGATGTGATTAAATAGCTCTTGAGCTACTGTCTTGCCCTGCACGGTATCTTTCGCGTACAAAATGACCTGAAACAAAGTCCCCATTTGAGGATGAAAAAATTCCTGCCTTTGCCCATGAGCCAAGACAGGAATCAAGAATAAAAACCAACAAAAAAATCGCATTCGAATAAATTTAGTAGTGGGGCAAAAATAAATGTTCATTTTTTTTAGGCCAAAGGATTAGCTAAGACACTTTAAATGGAGCGTTTACTTAGCCAATCTTTTGGCAAAATGAACATTTATTTTTTTTGCCCCTTATATTTTCACCATACGGAGGGTCTGCACCTCACGTCCGACCTGGATGCGGCAAAAATAAATACCAGCAGGCCATTGTTCACCTTGAAAATCTAATTGGTGATCACCTGCGCCCAGTTGTTGATTCATCAGCACTTTCAACTCGCTGCCAATATTGTCAAACACGCTGATGCGGGTCCAGGCAGAGCCATTCAGGCGGAAGCTGATGCGAGACATCTCCCGGAATGGGTTTGGATAAGCCTTAACGGAAGTAGCTTCAAAGCTTAGATCCTCGGTATCCGTTGCCACAGCACAGTTTTTGACAATGGGCAAACGAGTGTAGTTAGCAAACAGATAATCTTTGATTTCCGCTTCGCTGACGCCGAACCAATCCTGCAAAATAGAGCCATAGACATCGCGGAAGTCAATTTGCATCGGCACCCCGGTTTGATCGGGCACAGTGGCCGGAATTTCCGGGTTTTTACCCACGATCTGTTTGCCTACACAAGAGCCAAATACAAAGAGTGGAGCAGCAGTACCGTGGTCGGTACCCATACTGAAGTTGGACTTGATTTGGCGGCCAAACTCAGAAAAGGTCAAACCCAGCACCCTTTCTTCTATTTTCATCAGGCGTAAGTCTTCCTGGAAGGCCTTGATGGCTTCGGATAAAATCAGCAGCAACTCACGTTGGGTTCCCCGCGTGGTATCGCTTGCATCTACCTGATTGGCGTGAGTATCAAATCCGCCAAGGTTAGCCACAAAAACCCTGGTTTTGATCCCGCCAGAAAGCAAAAGGGCTACGTTTTTGAGTTGGGAAGCCAGATTGGAGGTTGGGTAAGTGGCCAGGTTTTTGCCTTTTTTGGATGCGGCACCAATGACATCTGCATACTGATTGGTCTGCGAAATCGAGGTGCGCAAAAAGGACAACTCCTGACCATAGGGTGTTTCGGGAAACAGCGTTTCTTTGCCTTCGGTCAATTTGCCAAAGTTAAAGGGATCGGTCAGGGTTAAACTAAAATTGCCCACTGTACCTTGACAAGTTTCAGATACTGTGCTCCCAAGAGTAATGGCAAAGGGGTCCGGGAATTCCCCATTGGGATAACCCTCCGGATAAGTTGGGTGATCATCCTGGAGGTAGCGGCCAACCCAGCCGGTGTTCACGTATTCATTGGCACTTGAAGCTGATTGCCAGATGTCGGTAGAGCGAAAGTGGGAGCGGTTTTGATTAGGATAACCTACGCTATGCACCACACTCAATTTCCCGTCCTGAAACAATTGCTGAAAGCCAGTCATCGCTGGATGCAAGCCCGTTTCAGTGGAGATTTTTATTGCTTTGGTATCGGGAATCAAGATGTTGGTGCGCAATTTTGACAGATTGCTGTATTGGTCCAGCGGCAACACAACATTTAGTCCATCATAACCTCCACTCAAACGAACGATAACCAAAACTTTATCCGAATAGGGATCAACACTGCTAAAAAGAGGGCTCATGGGTGCAGCGGAAATTTTCATCCCGTTTAACACCATCGGAACTGTTGCAGCTACCCCTGCCGTTTTGATGAAATTTCTTCTTTTCATGGTTTTGAAGGTTTGTTCTAGCTAAGGAAAAATTCAGGCAAACTCAAAATGGCTTTCACCAAATTCCGCAACTTGGTTTCCGCACTTGAGCGCGCGGTGTTGTTGCCAGGATTTTTGGTGTAGTTCGTCCAAATGGTATTCCATTCGTAGTCCGGTGTTCCTGCCAGAAAAGCATTCATCAAATCGGTCATTTGTGGATCGGTCAAAGACTGCGGCAGCAGTACACTGACCATGTCTTCTACCAGTAAGTATGGGTCGTTGGGATTGGGCATGGTGTTGGCAAAATTCAACACATTCAAGCCAGTCCGCACGCCAACGGTGTAATTGTTGGTGGCCATGCGGTCGGTGAGTCGCATTCGGGCTTGTAGCGTAGTGGCGTTGATCCAAATGCGGTAAAAAGCCGGCTCCTGGTAATAAGGCTTCCAACCCGCCACATCTGGTGGATCAAAGTAGACCATTTGTTGATTGTTCACCTCCCTGATTAAAGCAGCCAAAGCCTTGTGCCGGGTAGCTAAATCCGAAGCCTCCAAAGCATTCCAACCTATCTGTTTGAGCAAATTAAGGCTGAACACAATGGGGTTTTTAATCATCGGCCCCATATTCAAGACATCAAAAAAGTGCTCACTTTTCAGCAATGCCATTAATGCTGGCTTGATTTCATAGTTGTTTTGCACCAGAATATCCGCCATCGGCTCAATCACATTTTGCTCCACATCGGTACTGATTTCGTAATAAACGAACCAACGATACAGTTTTCTGCAAATGAAGCGCGCCACCTCTTTTTTGGTAAAAATGATGTCCACCACAGTTTCGTGTTCTTTGTCAAACCCATTGTTGATCACGGTTTCGTCAAAGCGGTGCGACAGTTTTTTGGTCTTGGCATCGTGGGAAGAAATGCGGAAGAAGGAGCCTACTTTGGTGGTGGCATCCGTCACGTTGTAGCCCTGATCGCGCCAACCCGTGAGCGCGCGGGCGAACTCGCGGATGTCTTGCTCGGTATAATTGGTATAATCACCTGGGCCAACCAATGGCCCTTTGCCAATGGTAAATAACTCCAGCACTTCCCGGGCGTAGTTTTCGTTGGGCGCGTTTACCGTATTTTGATTGCTGTTCAAAAAGCGCAACATCAGGGGATCGATGTTGATTTTTTTGATCAATTCCTTAAAATTGCCCCAGGCATAGGTGCGCAAGAGGGTGATGTGACGATACCAAAATTTGGGATCCTGGTTGTCGCCAATCCCAAAATGGTTGTGCCAAAACAAAGTCAGTTGCTCTCGAATTGAAGTGCCCTCGTTCAGGATGGTTTCGTAAGTCCAGGTGCGTAGCGAAGTGTTGCGGTAACCCTGGTGCAAAAGTCCACCATTTGAAGTGTCCCTTACGTAAGGTGCATCAATCCAGGTAGAGCCTACAGGCACATTGGGATCGGTAGTATAATCGTAATTCAGCGGAGGGTTCGGAAGCGGATTGTCCTTGAACAATTCATTCAAAGTCGCATTCAGGCCCTTGCTCACTGCATCTTTAATTTGGGCGTATTTTGGCCCAAATGTAGTGCGGCGCAAGAGGTGAGCGGCTTGTTCAAACCCAAAAGTACCGGCATAAGGAGCAAGTCCAAACACGGGTGGTTTTGGCGTTTCAATGGGGGAAATTGCTTTCGCAGCATGGGAACGGCCCAATAGAGTAGAAAGCGTAGCTCTTCTATCCATAGGTTAAGAGTTTGGTTGTGAGGTGGAAAATGACCGTGCTGGATTAGACGACACAAGTTAATAAAAGTTTAATGGGCTTGAAAAAAGATTGCTGCCGGGTTAATGATGATAAATTTAAGCCTTACTTTTGCAGCATCACCAAAGCACCAAATGATTTATGATCAAAGCCTGTATTTTTAACCTGGAAGGGGTCATCGTAGATACGCAACGTATCTTTTATGAGGCTTTGGACGATTTGGCACTGCGATGGGGCATAGATTCCATAGAACATCCGGCTGAAAATGAAGTCACCTACGGTGAGGCCCGGAAAATAGCCCTGGAGGCGTTAATCCAGCGCAGTGGCAAAATAATTGATGCGGCTCAACGTTCCGACATCATGGAAGCCATTGACGCGGAGATTGCTGCACACATTGCTGGCATTACTCCCGATGACATTGAAGACGACGTTTTTGTTTTCATCAAAGAACTCAAAAACAAGGGCCTCAGTTTAGGCATCGTTTCCACCTATCCCAACACAACCAAAGTACTCAACCGATTAAAGATTACCCACCTTTTTTATTCTGTCATTGAAATAGAAGGTACCGGGTTTTCTTCAATTTCGTCCGAGGTGTACCTAAGGGCAGCCAAAGAATTAGGCATGTCTCCCGAAGAAACCATCGTGTTTGAACACACCAAAGATGGGGCAGCGGCAGCAGGAGAAGCCAATTTTTTTGTAGTGGGGGTAGGTAAGGCCAATGATTTACAAGATGAATCAGATTTGGTGATTCCTGACTTTGACAGTGTACGGTTCCGCAAAATCATCACTGCATTGGGCACAGAGTAAATAACTTTTTTCTACGACAAAAAATAATCCTTCATGATCAAAAGTGTACTGCTGATAGGATTTACCGCACTGATGGCGGTAACCGGCTGCAAACCAGACAAAACCGGTTCCAGTTCCGAAGATGTGAGTGCTGTAACTGGTTTGGAAAAAAAGGGAATCGCCGCTGCGCCAGTAGCACCCCCTAATCATCCAGTGATCCAAAGACTCCAAATGAATTATTGGGTTTTTGAGCATTACCTGGTGCCAACTGGCCAGGAGAGTTACATCCGCCAACGGACCAATAAAGGGGTTTGGTTCCAGTTCCATTCCGATGGTACTTACATCTCTGGACAATGGGGCAAAACCCTGGACGAAGGGACTTACTTCGTACACGAAGAAAAAAACCCTTATATGGGGCGGATCATGCAAAACGTGTATCTGGATTCAGCTATCGACGACAATCGGGATGTCGAGTGGCAAATTCAGGGGATGTCGGAAGATGGCGGTTACATGTCCTGGGTAAAAATGGTCAAAAACTCGGCGAATCCTGAACCGGGAATGGCTAAAGCGATTTCGATGATGACTTTGCCGACGCCGGCTTCGTTGCGGGTGGATTCGTTGGGGAATCCTTTGTATTAAGGTGGATGGATCGGGTAACACCAGAATATACCTATACCAAAGCGACACGATTTAAGCACAGAGGACACAAAGGCAGCACAAAGGACACCAAGTTAGACGTTGACGACGCTTCGCTTTGTGTTCTTTGTGCTGCCTTTGTGTCCTTTGTGCTTAATAAATGTCGTTTTGGTATTATTTCAAAAAATCTCCATCCACAATCAACAATTTCACTCCCTCCTCTGTGACCGAGCGATGAGAACTCAAGTCATCCGACACAATGTAACTCATCCCTTTGCTCAGCACAAATTGCTCTCCATCTTCCATTTCGCTGACAAATTCACCTTCCAGGCAATGTACCAGGTGTCCTTTTTGGCACCAGTGATCGGCGATGTAGCCTGGGGAATATTCCACGATGCGGATGCGTAGGCCGAGCAGTTGGAGGGTTTGCCAATGGGCGATGCCGGATTCGCCGGGGTGCTCGGTTTTGGGGATTAGGGACCAGTCAATGGATTGAAAAGGGATGGGTGGCATGGGTATTTGTTTAAAATTTGCATTCATTTCTATTACTCATCATTTGTCTTCACCCTACCAACTCCTCTACCCGATCCACAAAAAAACAATACTCATGTCGGCTCATCCCGATCTTCGGATAATACCCAATGGCTTTTGGCGCTGACAAAAGAATCAATTTCGCCTGTGGGCTCGCCAGTTTGGTTTGCCGAATCAACTCTGTTCCAATACCCTGGTGTTGGTACGCCACATCCACCGCCAAATCGGACAAATAGGTGCAAAAAGCAAAATCACTCAAGGAACGGGAAACCCCAATCAACTTGCCCTCATCCCGGGCCGTTACAATCAAGTTGGCGTGTTCCAGCATTTTTTGCAGGCGCTCGGGTTCGTCGATGGGGCGGCGTTCGCCGAGGGTGGAAGCGATTAGGACAGCGCGAAATTCGGCGACTGAGAGGTCATTTTCAATTTGATAACTAAGCATATGGTTATGGATTGGGTTAGCGTGTGATTTGGTTTTGGTGCCAGCCAAGGCCTCGGCAAACGAAGCATGACGATGTGGAGTCAACCCACCCCTTGCCATCACAGTTTATACATGCCAGCGCTCCGTCTGGGGCGGGCGGAAGCAGTTCTGCAAGCGCCGGATAGGTATTAGCTCCGTGAAACAATGCCGCATAACAGGCTAGGGAGTCTTGCTCCAATTCTATTGGATGGCCAAATGCCTCATGGTCCATACAATACACCTGGCCATCCAACTTCAAAGTCCAAAGGTAAATGTTTGTGGCGTGCAACGGTAACATTTGATGTTCCTTGCACACTTTGTAAAGCCATTGAGAAAGCGCTGAACTTGGCAATTCCTGAATCCATTTCAGGATTTGTTCGGCCAGTTTTGCTGAAGGTTGCTGCATGGTGTAGGTTGATAATTCAGTCCTTATTTTTTCAATTGCCCGAGCCAAGTTTCAATAGCCTCCTTTTCCCCAGATCGCATCGGTAATAGGTAAGTGCTTCCAACTAGCACGTCGGTAAGGAGTTCAACGATCATTCCAGAGCCTTTGAGCCTTGAATTTTCATGGATGGTTTTATGGGCCACACCTACTTTCAGCAAGGTTTCAATTTCAGTGAACTGCGTTTCGGATATATTTTTTTCAAAAGGTTCACCTCCGCTGTAAGTACCTGTTGAACTCATGGCTGGAGTGACGGGGTAATAAACGATTTTTTTGGGGCCAATGCTCCAAACATTGTTAGCTCCATCGTGATAGCGATAAACTAAATTGTGAGGGAGATTGGCAAATTTAGCGCTATCCAATAGGTTACAAAATAGCTGGTGGTATTGAGTCGTATCAGTGGTTGGATTCAATGGCAACAATGCTTGGGCATTCACGGCAAAAGCTTCTACATTTTTTTTGTAAAAGACAATGCTTTTTTCGCCATCCGCTTCTTCACGAACCGTGTATTCAAAACCTTTTCCGAGTAATACTCTTCGGTTCTTGCTCAATCTTTTTGCGGTTTTTAATTTCCATTGGGCATAGCGTAAAGTAAGGCTATAGTTTTCTGCGGAAAGGCATTGCGGCATAGGTGTCCGGTTGAGTACGAAATTGGCAAAAATGTTTTGCTCCAGATCGCCCTCAGTATTGAACACTGGGCAATACCAAATCAAAGTACAAAAAAACAAAAGCAATTTATTTTTCATTGTCGGAGCAGTATTAGGATAAAATTAGGGGCATTTTTTATCATTTGCTAAAAAAAGAAAGCAGGGTTGGAATTACTATGAAGAGAAGTAAATTACTTTTTGCTATTTTTGAAAACTGAAAGCCTTTATACCCATGCCTAAAAACGTTTTATACCCTACCCTACTAACTTTTTTGTTCCTTCTGGGCGTATCCTGTCTTTGGGCAGCGGACGAAAAGCCCAAAAAAGAACCTCAAAAAGTCTACACCGGCATTTACCTGATGAATGTGTACGACCTCGACATCAATGGGTATTCCTACTATGCCGATTTTTACCTATGGTTTCGCTGGAAAGGCAAGCTAGACCCTACCAAAATTGAATTTGTCAATTCGATTGAAAAATGGGGCTCCACCCAGGTTGTTTTCCACGACTCTACCAAAGTTCTGCCTGATGGTTCTTTTTACAATGGCATGCGGTTTGAAGGCAGGTTTTACCATTCCTTTGAGTTGAAAGACTTCCCGATGGATCGACACCCTTTAGATATTCGCATTGAGAGTGTGGAATACCCTAAGGATTCTTTGGTTTATGTGCCGGATACCAGTAAAACCCTTTTGCGCGAGGGCTTTAACATTCCTGGCTGGAAAATCAAAAGTGCAGAAATTGATACCCACGACAACGCTTACAAAACCAACTTTGGAGAACCCACCGGCCCACCCACTTTTTCCAATTTTACCTTTAAATTGACTATTGGCAGGCCCTTGAGTTATTTTTTACTCAAACTCTTGTTGCCACTGCTGGTCATGCTGATGGCCAGTCTGTTGGGTTTGTTCATCCACCCTGATTACATCGACGCGCGCATTTCGCTGCCAATTGGTGGTTTGCTGAGTTGTGTCTTTTTGCAACAATCTTACAGTACTGCCCTACCTGATGTTGGGTACATGGTACTGATGGACCGGATTTATTTGGTGGCCTACGTGTTGATTGCCATCATCATGATGCGCATCATTCGAGGGTCAAACCTCTTGACCGATAAAGAGCAGCGTGAAAACATCCAGAAAATCTGGGCTTCCGACCGCCGCAGAGGTTACCAGCTCATGTTTTTTATTGCTTTGGCCATTTTGATCCTGGTAGTGATCAGGTAGGTTTGGATTTTTGTTCTACAAAGTGGTGATTTTAACAAGCACATAAATGCATTAGGTCGCGGATTGGTCATTCAGGAAATATTTATTTTTTTCCCTTGCATCATTCCTCCAGCATACTTACATTTGTGGTATCCACACAGGTGGCGAACATTTTATTTTGACTCTAACAATTGAACAAAATTAGGGGGAGATTCGGTGTAACTAGGGCGGGCCTCAACTGCTTGACTTGTCGCAGTTCTCTTCGGGGACAAGAGGATTACCGAACCACGCTGACTACCTTATTCGTGTGCTATCGAGGGTCTCAAAATAACCCTTTAGTTGCTTGTGTGGTGTTTTTTTTCTTGTGAAAGGGGTGCGTAGTGATCTACACACCCCTTTCGCATTTATTATGGTTCCATTTTTGATCCAATCAACTTGTTGCCTTTCCCTTCAGCGCAATTTTATTTTCACCTGCCCACTGCATCAAATCCTGTTGCGCGATGGCTGCCGCCATTAAATCCGGAAACTGGTCGGGCGTACAGCCAAAAACAGGTACACCCAAAGCAGCCAGGAACTGTGCGTTTCCCCGATCATAGCTGGGTGATCCATCGTCATTGAGTGCCAACAAAACCACCAATTGAATGCCCGCAGCCACAATTTCGGCCATGCGTTGGCGCATTTGATTTTGGTCGCCGCCTTCATACAAGTCGGTGATCAGTACCAAAATGGTATCCGTTGGCCGGGCAATGATGCCCTGGCAATAACCCAAAGCGAGGTTAATATCCGTTCCACCTCCCAATTGCACCCCAAAAAGCAAATCAACCGGGTCTTTCAGGTCTTCGGTTAAATCCGCTACTCGGGTATCAAACACCACCATTTGGGTTTTTACATTGGGCAAAGAGGCCATCACCGAACCAAAAATCCCGCTGTACACCACCGAAGTGCCCATTGACCCGCTCTGATCCAAACAAAGCACAACATCCTTCAGTGCCCGGCGTGTTTTTTTGCCATATCCAATCAATACCTCGGGAATGATCGTGCGGTACTCAGCCTGGTAATGTTTTAGGTTTTTTTGAATGGTGCTGTGCCAGTCTATTTCATTGTGTTTGGGGCGGCGATTGCGCACACTGCGGTTGATGGCTCCGGTGATAGCTGCGATGGTCTTTTGTTCCAAGCGTTTCAATAATTCGTCCACCACTTTGCGTACTACGATGCGGGCAGTGTCCTTGGTGCGTTCGGGAATCAGTTTGCCCAACTCCAATAAGGTGGCTACCAGATGTACATCAGGACTGGCTTGTTCCAATATTTCCGGTTCCAGCATCAATTTTTCTTTCAATGCAGGTTTGTTCAAGGCATCGTGCTGCATTACTTCGGCCACTTCTTGCGGAAAATACTGACGGATATCCCCCAACCAACGTGCTACATTGGGCGCACCAGAATCAGAACCACCAGGGCCTTTGGCGCCGGGAGCGTATTTGAATTTGCCACCCCGGCCATCAAAATCGTATAAGGCAGAAAGTGCTTCGTCCATTAGAGCTTCCTGGTCACTCAATTGAGCCTGGGTGCCATCGGCGGCCTCTCCACCCAGCACCAGGCGCCAGCGCGTTAAAATGTTAGACATGGCTTTCGGGTTGTTTTAGTCCAAAAATCAAGGCCAAGGTTGGCAACACACTGGCACCTTGTTCTTCATTAAAGCTCTGGTAATCATTTTGTTCAGCAGGCTTATTCCCTGTATTCTGTGTACCCTGTCGCGCCTTTTCCCCAATCTGTTTGCGCTCTGCAGTAGGGAATTGCGCAAAAGTGCGCCGTAAAATGGGCAACATGTGGTTGAATACATCGTCCTCCAATTCAGCCATCCAGCGGTACAAGAGGTTCCACAAGTGTGGGTCAAACAACAAAATGGTGCCACTGCCACTCAAAAAACCTTCCAACCAGGCAGCACTTTCCATTGCCTGATTGCCATTGGAAAGCGCCAAACCAAATTGAGTGGTGGTTTCTTCCTGCGAGACTACTTGAGCATCGAACAACAAGCGGCTGGTACAACCGCGGATGATGGCCGGAGTGCCTTCTTTGATGGCCAAGGTTTGCAGAACCTGTTGCCACTGCCCTACCAAATCTGGATTTTCAATAAGGCGCACCGCATCGTGTACACTGCGGATGAGCTTGAACATGCTTTGTGCACTTTGTTCATCCATACCGTAACAGGCAGTGGGAAGCCCCACGCACACCCGAATCAACATACTTTCCACGACCTTGGCAATGGCTTGCAAATCGGTACCCCGCACATTGCCATAACGGCTGACATGGCTCAATGGTCCAATTGCAGCCATCAGTTGCTGAATATCGGCCACTACTGCCGACAATTCATTAATTTTCAGCAATAAATGATCGATCGCTACGAATAACTCGGCGGGAATGGCATGCCGGATGTACTCCGCCAAATCGGTAATTGCAGTGGATTGATCGGCTTTGGAGATCAGATACTTACTCGCCGCTTCTTCGATGGTGTTGCCCCAAATGCCTTTATCGACAATTTGAATGACAATCTCAGGTCGCCATTTTAGCTCCCAACCTTCCTTAAAAGTACCCCGGCTGCGCACGCCCGTCTGTTGGGCCCATTGCACTTCCAGCACTTGAAGCTGAAAGAAAAAGATGGAACGTTTGAGGTCCAGGTCTTTGCGTAAATCCAGTTCCAGCAATTTTTTTCCCTCAGGTTGAGGCAATCGCAACTTTTCAATATTGTGCTCAAAATCAGCATGCAGAGGCAACTTGGGCAAGTCCTTGGGTACTTTACCAATGTCTTTGCCCACGATGAGTTCTCGTTTCAACAACTCCATCTGAATGGCCTCCCCCATACACATCACCGCAATGGTAGCTTCGTTGAACTCCAGCAAGCCCGCACGAGGACGATCGCGTAAGGCTGCCAGGGACTCAGCCAGGCGGGTACTTTCAATCACATGGGCCGTCGACACATCCACCTTTTTGCTGCGAAACAAGCGGGCCACTCCCGACAACCACTGAACGCCCGTCGTATCTTTAGGATGTTCCCAAAGGTGGCTGTACCAACCCGGTGAGGCTATCCCGGCACCGTAGCCACTCCACCAGGTCAGGCGCTCGTTGGTCCAGGGAACCCAGGAGGCATCAACCTTGATTTTGGATTTGGGCAATTTTTGGAGTATTCCCTGGTGCTGGCTTGCACTTGCTTCCAGGTTCAGCAAAGCAGGCCCATGCCAGGCCCCACATACCACTACGATGTTTTGGTACATTTCCTGTTGCGCCTGCCGGATGCATTGAGCCATGTACGCTTCGCGGTATTCATTTTCCAGCTCCAAATGGGAGGGTAATCCAGCATCGCGTAGCGTTTGCATGGTCAGCATAACTGCTTCAAAATGCGCATCCGCTTCTTTTGGTAGGTAACGATTTTCAAAATGATCTTCCCACCATAAATCGGAATCCTCATAACCCGCTGCCTCAGCAAAATGGGTTAAAGGTGATTTGAGTACACTTGCTTCTGTGGTAGGCTGAAAGGTTCCGTCACGTTCCATTTGCCAATGAATGGCCAAAGGCAAATCCATCATGCGAAAAGGGATTTTTTTCGCATTGGCGTATTGGATGGCCACCCACTCGGGAGAATAGACCGCGAATGGATAAAATGCAGCCTGTTCAGTGCGCTCCTGGTCATAACACAACACTGCAACTGGCGGTTTGAGGGCTTTGTCCCCAATCCAGCGCGCCATTGCCTCCATTTCGGGAGGGCCTTCCACCAGAATCAAATCCGGTTTGAGTTTTTTCAAAACCTCGGCGACATAATGTGCTGAACCTGCTCCGTGATGCCGAACTCCCAATATTTGTACCGACATGTTGAATCGTTTTGGGCTTACTTATTGTTCTTTGCAGGCACGGTAGATGTCACGCCAATCTTCCCGGGTTTTGATGACCGTTTCCAGGTATTCGTTCCACACCACTTGATCTTGCACTGGGTCTTTCACCACGGCTCCAATCAGACTAGAAGCCAAATCATCGGCATTCAATCGGCCATCCCCAAAATGAGCGGCCAGGGCCAATCCATTACCCACCACCGAAATCGCTTCGGCAGTGCTCAAGCTACCCGATGGGGATTTGATTTTGGTTTTCCCGTCGGCAGTTATGCCTGAGCGCAATTCTCGGAAGATTTGCACCAATCGCTGGATTTCCTGTAAAGCGGGTGCTTCGGCAGGCAATTTGTAGGCTTTTTTCAAGCTATCTACCCGGCGGTGCACAATGTCTACTTCCTCTTTGAGGCTTGCCGGAACGGGTAAAATGACCGTATTGAAGCGCCTTTTTAGTGCACTGGAGAGTTCATTAACACCTTTGTCTCGGTTATTGGCCGTGGCGATGAGATTGAATCCCTCCGTGGCTTGGACTTCGGAGCTTAGCTCAGGAATGGGTAAAGTTTTTTCGGATAAAATGGTGATCAAAGTATCCTGCACATCGGCGCCAATCCGCGTCAATTCTTCGATCCGCGCAATTTTGCCGAGGCGCATGGCTTTGATCATGGGCGATTCAACCAAAGCCTGTTCCGAAGGCCCTTCCGCCAGCAAGCGGGCATAGTTCCAGCCATAACGAATGGCATCCTCTCCCGTGCCGGCCGTGCCCTGAATCATCAGGGTAGAATCTCCGGCAATGGCTGCGGCCAGGTGTTCTGCTACCCAGGATTTGGCCGTTCCGGGCAAACCATAGAGCAGGAGGGCTCGGTCGGTGGTCAGCGTAGCTACCGCGATTTCCATCAGGCGATTGTTACCGATGTATTTGGGCGTGATTTCATAGCCGTTTTTGAGCTTGGTTCCAGTCAGGTATTGCACCACCGACCTTGGCGACAGCAGCCAGTTGGGCGGGCGATGGCCAGAGTCCTGTTTGCGCAGTTCCTCCAGTTCCTCTGCAAATTGTTCTTCAGCGTGTTGGCGTAAAACCGTTTTCATAGTTGTGGGAAATTAGTTGGTGGTGTTAAAAGCTTGCAGGATTGATTGTTTGATCAGTAAATGATTGTACAAAGGTTTGACGTAATTGTATACGATGGTAGCCTCGGGGCTGTACCCTGTGGTGGCGTTGATTGTATTGGCCATTTCAGGCAAAATCCCCAGGTGCAAATGCGACCAGGCTTCTTTGAGCAAGTATTTCTGAAAGCCTTGTTGATCTTTGGTCGGATCAAGCATTTCAGTATAAAGCAATTGGCTGGTTTTTAAGGACCACTCGCCTACTGGTGCAGGGATAGATTGGTAAAAATAACCCAGTTGCCGGGAGTCCAAGGAACGAATGAATTTTTCCAGTTCCTCCTGAGGTAAGAGTGCTAAAGCCGATCGCAAACGCGCAAAAGGGCTGGTTTCATGGTGCAACAAGTCTCTTTTGCGCAATTCAATCAGTACCTCTTCAGATGTGGCCGCAAGCAGCGGTAAAGTGGTGAATACCTTCAAACCCTCACGCTGGACGGCTTTTCCCAGGGCATGTGCCAGGGGGACATAGTATGTGGGTGGAAAAAGTGAAAAAATTTGTCGCCAATCTTCCCCTAGCACCTCCTCCCAACAGGTGGGGTGCAAATGAGTCAGTATTTGGCCAAACCATTTTTTAATTTGTACGGATGGGCTCCCCCCCTTTTCTGTGCTTAAACCCAAAGTTTGGGCCGATTTTTCATTGAAAAAATCGTCAAAAGTATTGGGCAATTCCAGGGTGGCTTTTTCTTTTAGTCCAAAAAAACCCTTGCTGCGTTTGATCAAGTTTTGCAGTGAAGGGCTGATTTTTTGATACAATTGCGAACGAGGTTGTGACAACAGATAAGCTGCCGTGATGGCCAGTTGTTGTTCCAAGCTCTCTTTACCCTTGGTGCCCGTATCCAACAAGTTTTGGTACAAGTCTTCTGCAAAATCAAGGGCGTCATCGCTGCGTAAATGAATCAAGCCATTTAGCCAGGACAAACGTTCTTTAACATTGGCCGTAGCCCAGGCCTCTGTGATGTATGCTAAAGCTTGATTCGGCTCATTTTTCCACAGGTGCTGGATCAATTCATTTCGCTCGGCGCTACTGCCTTCTTGCCAAATTTTTTCAGGGCTGGTTTCCAGCAAGGTCCACTTTTTACGTTGCACCGAAAGCCACAAGCCCCGTTTACCCAGCACTTCGGTAAAAAAAAGCAAATGCGCAAAAGTGGATTGAAAATTCAATAAGTCTGGCAAAAAATCGGGAGTCACGATTCGTTTGCTCATAGCGCAATGCTGTAACCACAGCCCAATCAAGGCCTTGTTTCGGTATACATCTTCATCCAACAATTTCCTCAATATGGCACTCTGCCGGTTGTTGACGTAGGGGAGTTCTTCTTCGGGAGCGGGGCTTAGGCGTGGAAAAGGAGGACTGGCAGCCTGGGTTCCGGCCCGGCGATAGGCCAGGAGCAGAGCCGCAGCTTGTAAAAAATCGCCTTCCCGGTCAGCTACCTCTAGAGTTGGAATGTAGCTTTGTAATGAATCAGGCAAAAGATCGGGCGAAATCACCGCCTTTTCCGTACCCAACATTCCCAACTTAACCATTTCGTTCCAATCGTTCATCAATTTGATCTTTAGTTGGATCAGCAAATGAATTTATATCGACTTATACCCTTCTTTCACCAATACCCCTAAGGGCACGACCGCATCCCGTTTGCGCAGCACTGCGGTTGGGCAAGGGTGCCCACCAGTAATGGCCAAAAGCAACCAGCGCTGTTGTTCCGAAAATTCCGGATGCAGCGGCATCAAAGCCTGGTTGGTATCAGCAAGGTACCAGCGCTCTTCCACATGGATCAGTTGGAGCGATTGCATGAAATACAAACTCGACTCGACCCAGGGATATTGACTGAGGTCTTTGGCCAAAGCTGTCTGGGCCGCAGACCAATCCGTAATTTCCTGGCAGGTTCGGGGCAATTGGTTGTGCGTTTTTGTTTCCGTTTTGACGATGGCTCTAAAAGGGCGTTGTGAAGGGAAAAAAGCCAGGGTGACCTCCAGCACCATACCCGGTGCAAAAAGGTACTTCGGGGCGGTTCCAGGGGCAATAAAATCCAGTAGCAAGGCAGCTTTCCCCGTCTGGCATCCCCACAAATAAAGCCGAACTACCGTAATGTTGTTTTCGACACTGCTCTGTTTGCCCACTACCAGCCATTGATCTTCTACACTCAGCACCTGCTCATCGGCCAAGATTTCTTCTTGTTTTGGAGCCCAACCTAGCAAACTGCGTACATCTTCCTGAAGCAGTTCGGGCAGTTCGTCGATGCGTTTAAATGCTTGTAATACTTGCCAAAGCTGCACCATTTGTTCCAGGGCTTCGCTGTGCCAGGCATTGCCAGTACTGTAGTTGATTTTGGTGAATTGACGCAACATTTGAGCCAATCCATTGGCTTGTTGGTCGACCATGCGAGCGGCGGCTTGCTCAAAAAAGCCATTTCCACGATTGGGGAGATTCAGCAAGCCCGAACGCAGCACATCCCGCAGCAACAATTCCAACTCGGCAGCACCAGCTTTGACCAACTCCAAGCGAACTGCTTCCCGTTTGGCTTTGCTTTTGACGTCTTTTATAGCAGGGTGTAAACGCTCAGCTTTGGCCTTTTCGACTTTTTCTTCACGGGTGTTCATCCACTTTTCTACCCAATCAGGCTCAGCATTGCTTTGTTGGAAAAGGTCGGGACGGCGGGCAAAGATGAACAAGAGCCCCAGTGCATGTTTGCAAGGAAATTTACGGCTGGGACAAGTGCAACTATAACCCAATGAGCCCTGGTCTACCTGGGTACGATATGGCTGAGAGCCCGAGCCTTGTGCTAAACCCCAAATAACGCGGTGATTGTAATGCAGGGCCGGCCATTTTTTTTCATTGGCTAAGTCGCGACCTGCCTTTAAAGAGGAGGCATCAGGGGCCAACTGGGCAATTTGTTCTTCGGTAAAAGTAGCCATTGTTTTACTCCACAGGATTTAGGTTAAGGGTATCATGGTTTGAACAAATTTAAAACAAATAATTTAATAACAAAATGATTTTATGCCATTTTTACAAAAAAAACAAAACCCCATTTACAACTTAAACTGCAAATGGGGCTTTTATATTTTGGGCAAGGCAATTAAGCTCTTTGGTTCCGATGCAATAAATCGTACAACATGCCATTAAACCCATCCTGCCCCAGCAGGTTTTCTAGCGTCAGATGCATGCGGTAGCGCCAATAATAAGGCATGATGGCAGGTACATTGATCCGTTCTTCCGCAGGATTTTCCCGGCGCAGTTCTAAATCCATCGCCAGCAAATCTTGCAGCGGGAATACCGTCCACATGCTCGGCCAGCGCAAGTGTTTTTCCACTACAGCTTTGGCAATAAAAGGCTCACAGGTGTAAGGCTCCTGGCCCATGAATTGCAATTCGTTGTGAAAAAAGCGGCTGATCAACGCGGGATCTTCTTCTTCCCACCAGGCCCGGATTGGGGCCATATCGTGGGTGGAAGGACTCGCAACCGAGAGGTAAGGAATATCGGCTTCCTGCAAAAACTCAGTGGCGGGGTTTTTAGACATGCGCTGGATTTCGAGGGTCAAAATCCCCATTTCTCGCATCACGCCCGGCACACAGGCGGGCACCATGCCCAAGTCTTCACCACAAATCAACATGTCCGTAGCTGCCTTGAGCGCAGGCAATTTTTGCATGGCCTGAGCCCGCCAGAAATCCTCCTGACGGCGGTAGAAATAGTCGATGTACAAGTCTTGCAACTTGTTCTGTTGGCTATAATCCAGTTGCTGGAAGGAGTAGGTTTTGTTCAGATCAATCCGTGGGTGAAACTCCCGGCCATTGCTACCCGGAATTTCCAACAACAACACATTGCTGATCAACTTGAATAAACCCGTTTGCAAGTGGATTTTATCCTGATTTTCGGGTGCTTTAAAAAAGGCTTCAATTTTGCGCTGGGTGTCAAACTCAGGTTTAAAGGCAAAATAATTAAAGCGGATTTCGTCCAGGAATTGGGTGCGTACGTACGCTGCTTCCTCTCCAAAACGCTCGTCAAGCAATTGTTTGGTGATGTAAGGTTTGCAGTAACGCTCATGGTCAAAATAGATGCCGCGAGCGTCCAACTCTTCCCGCACGATAGGTAATGCGGGGTTAAAAAAGCCTAGAGTACCTTCCACTTGATCGAGCGGAATCTGCCAGATGCGGAAAAAGCCCAGGATATGGTCGATGCGGTAAGCGTCGAAATAACGGGACAATTGTGACATGCGTTGCCGCCACCAGAGGTAGCCATCTTTGGCCATTTCGGCCCAATTGTAGGTGGGGAAACCCCAGTTTTGGCCATTGTCGGAAAATGGATCGGGTGGTGCGCCTGCCTGCCCATCCATGTTGTACAATTCCGGCGCCACCCAGGCATCCACGCTGTGGCGGTAAATGCCGATGGGCAAGTCGCCTTTGAGGATCAAACCCTTGGAACGGGCGTAATCGGATGCTTCGCGCAATTGTTTGTCCAGGTGGAATTGCAGGTAATAGTGGAAAGCAACATCGGCATAATCCGGTGCATCCGGCGAGGCCAACTCAGCCAGGACGGCTGGAGAATATTGGGCGTATGGGCCCCAATTTTCGGCAAATTCTACTGATTTGAATTTATCCCGCAGGTAGCAAAATACGGCATAGGGTTCCAGCCAATGTTTGCTTTCGGCAAAAAAGGCCTGGAACTCGGCGCTGGCCAGAAAAGCCTTTTGGGTTTTGTTAAAAGCTTCCCGGGCTAGACCCAGTTTGGACTTGTTGACTGCCTCGTAATCCACCGCGGGGTGGACATTCAGCTTTTTGCGCTCAGTCGCTACTTTTTTGGCGTTGATGCCTTCCAAAACATCCAAGTGCAAAAACTGGGGATGCAAACCAAACACGGTAATGGCCGCATATGGATAGGAATCTGTCCAGGTATGGGTAGCCGAAGTATCGTTGACGGGCAGGATTTGCACCATGCGCAAACCCGCTTTTTGTGCCCAGTCGATCATTTTTTTCAGGTCGTTGAACTCCCCTACCCCGAGGCTGTCTTCAGTGCGCAGGGAGAAAACGGGGACTGCCACTCCAGCGCCCTTCCAGTTACCTCCGGTCTGGGCGTAGTACTCGTCACAAACGATGAGTGAATTCACCAGTGCATCCAGTGGTGCACCATCCAATTTGCGGTTGGGGCCAGCCTCCAGCTCTACGATCCGTTTGAGTTTGGGGTCGTAAAAGCCGTATTTGTATTCAAACCCCTGGCGGTAACTGATGCTGATTTCCCCCGTCCAGGTAGGAAAATCGGCATTGCCCAACAACACAGGGTGACCATAATCCCAGGAACCTAACTCAGGCAAACTGCCCAACAAAGCCAATTGCAGCCCCGCCGGAACCTGTACCGCCCGCATTTGGAAACGGATACTCAAGCGCAGCTCGTCCGGCGCAACGGAGATACTTTTATAGGTAGCTTGTGGTTTAAAAATTACTTTTTCAAACGCAGCGGTGTAAAAAGCATTTTCGGGATGGTCGATGGCCCGCCAGCTGTCTTTCAAAAACAGGTGCTCGCCCGCAGCACGGGAAATGCGCAATTTGCGGCGGTTGCCCCATTCGGCACTAAATGCAGAGAGGGTGCTATCATCCTTGATCAGGTATTTGTACTCCAGGTTGCTCGGAGCTTTTTTAAAGGGGATGGAAATCCGCCAGTAGCCGCCACCGATGTATTGCATCACCTGGGCCTGTTGTTCGTTGCCGCTGCCCAGTTCGGGTACATTGCCTACAATGGCAAGTTGTTGCCCCCATTTGGTCAGATAGTGGATTTGAAAAGTAATCGTCATGTTTCATACATTGAAGTGGGGCGAAAGATAATAAAAGTTGGGGAGTTTGGGGAATATGTTGATGGAGAGAGAATACTTTCAATTTCCTTGTTGTATAAATTCAAGCAACTAAATCTATCATTTTACAACTCAATTAAACACGAATCATCGCGGATTTTTCAGAAATCATAAAGCAGCATTTTTTTAGCACAAAGAACCCAAAGGCAGCACAAAGGACACAAAGTTAGACGTTGACAAGGCTTTACATCCAAAATAAGATATAGCCCAGGCGAAATGCTTTGTCAAAATCGCGCCTTTGTGCCCTTTGTGCTGCCTCTGAGTTCTTTGTGCTCATTTTTTCATGGTGGTCTTGTATCAGGTTTTTCCAAAAAAATCAATAAAACTCAGCGCAACAAACTTACGCTACCCTCCAAATCCACCGCATTTCCCAAAACATCCACTCCCCGCAATCGGTAATAATACATCCCTACATCCATTGCCCGTCCACGAGAGCTTCCATCCCAACAAGGCTGAGTCTCATTGGGATTGGATTGAAAAACCAAATTCCCCCAGCGGTCATAAATCCACAATTGTGCCTCTGCAATACAAGGACTATACGCGCAAAAGGCATCATTGATTTGATCGCCATTGGGGCTAAAAACATTGGGCACATATACCTGGCATTCGCCTTCAATCGTAACCTCAGTACACGCCTCGCTGCGGCAATTGCTCTCGCTGACGACGGTGACGCAGTATTTCCCGGATTGGGTGCTGCGCAGCTCGGGGTCGGGGCAATCGGTACAACTCAAGCCATCGGCAGGCGTCCATTGGTAGTTCCCAAGTTGAGTTCCAGCAATCAGTTTCACGCTTTTGCCCAGTTTAAGTTTGTATTCTGGCAAGAGGGTCAACTCGGGATGAGCTTGCACCTCCAGTGTATAACTTGCGGTATCCCGGCAGGCATTGGCATCCTGCACAATCAGGGAATAGGTACTGGTTTGCTGGGGAGTTACTTCGATTTGTTCCGTACTTTGGCCATCCTGCCAGCTGTAGCGATAAGGCGCTCGGCCAAGCGCGATGGATTTTTTCAAAGTGGCCTTTTCTCCCACACAAAGCTGTTTAGGTCCGGTGATGGATAAGTCAGGTTGGGCGTTGACCAGGATGGAGACATTGCCAGTGGTTTTACAACCTTGAGCATCAGCAATTCGAAGCCCCAGCGAGGAACTGTTGGTGGGGCGAAATTGGATTTTATTGCCACTTAAACCATTGCTCCAGATAAAAGTGTATGGCCCGATGCCTCCAGTGACTTGTGGCTCGATGCTCACTGTTTCCCCCGCACAAACCATAACAGCAGGAGGAAGTGCTAGTTTGGGGACAGGATTGACTTGCACTTGTACTTGATCAGTATCTCTACATCCTTCGGCATTGGTGCCTATCATTGTATAAATCTTGGTGTCCTTAGGGAAAAAAGCCTTGCCATCAAGTACACCATCATCCCAAATGTAGTTCAAAGCTCCACGCCCTTGCAAAATCAATGAATCTCCTGCACAAATTTGGCGATCTGGACCGGCGCTTACTTCTGGTCGTTCATTTACCCTGACCGTAATTTGGGTCGTATCCTGGCATTGATTGGAACCGGTAAAGGTCAGTTTATACGTTTCGCTGCGGATGGGTTTCAAGCGAAGTTCCCTGGTTTGTGCCCCTGTACTCCACAAATAAGTACCACCCTGAAGGCTTGACAAAACCAGGCTATCCCCACTGCAAATGCTGGAAGGGCCGACGATCTCCGCCAAAGCAAACGGTGGCGTGGTGATTTGAAAAGAGGTATTTGCGCTGCAGCCTCCCCGGATATTTATTCCAGCTATATCATATCGGCCTTGCATGGGAACCCTCATGTAAACTGTGGAATCTGTAATTTGAAATCCGTCCGGGCCTCGCCAAATGTATTCGTCTGCACCAGAAACTTTTACAGTTAGGGGAACCCCAGAGCAAATGACAATATCCAGCCCTGGTTCAACGCGTAATTCAGGGGTAGCAAAAACCTGCAGCGTATACCTCGCCGTATCCCGGCATCCATTGCCATCCTCTACGATCAAAGTGTAAGTGCTGGTTTCACGAGGCACCACCGTAATTTGTGCGGTGCTTTGGCCATCCTGCCAGGTGTAGCGATAAGGGGGCCGACCTACGCTGATTACCCTTTCCAAAATGGCCTGATCGCCTGCGCAGATGGAGTCGGGGCCAGAAATAGACACCTGTGGTGCCGCATTGACCACAATAAAAGCGGTATCCCTGGCTTCACAGCTTTTTTGGTCGGTAATCAGGAGCCTTAACTCTAAATTGTACTCCACTTGAATCTGGACGCTGGTCCCCTTAAATCCTCCACCCCAGGTATAGGTGTATGTTCCCGTACCTCCACTTACCCGAGGCTCAATGGTCACGGTTTCTCCGATACAAGCACCGATGGTGCCAGGGAGTTCGACGATCGGTCGAGGGTTTACAGTTACCTGTACTTGTGCAGTATCGGTACAATTGTTGGCATCGCGCCCAAATACGGTGTAGATCGTAGTACTAGATGGTCGAAAAAGTTGATTGTTGATCACTCCACGATCCCAGGTATAGGTCAGGGCCCCTTTACCTTCCAGGAGGATTTGTTCCCCTTCACAAATGACCCGGTCGCTTCCAGCACTGATCCGGGGG
Source organism: Haliscomenobacter sp. (assembly GCF_965225875.1). Classification (GTDB taxonomy): domain Bacteria; phylum Bacteroidota; class Bacteroidia; order Chitinophagales; family Saprospiraceae; genus Haliscomenobacter. The sequence continues at coordinate 1,417,316 of NZ_CBDDBS010000003.1, forward strand.
CTGGGAAGAACTGAGACTTGTACTTGGGCGGTATCCCGGCATTGATTGGAGTCTATCCCAACAACGGTATAAAGCCGGCTTTGGGTAGCCTGAAAAGGTTGCGCATTTTTGACACCCCAGTCCCATTCGTAAGTGATTGCACCTGAGCCGCGCAAACTCAAGGTGTCTCCAGCACATACCCGGCGCTCCGGGCCAGCATCCACACTCGGTTGGGACATCAGTCTAATCGTCATACTCGCAGTATCTCGACAGCCATTGTTCGCTTGACCAATCACGGTGTAGGTCCCCCCAGAAGCAGGCACAAAACGCTGCCCGTTTACAATGCCCCGATCCCAGGTATACCGCAAGGCACCAGTTCCCTGCAACACCAGGCTTTCTCCTGGACACAATCGGCGATCCGGCCCGGCACTGACCTCGGGTCGGGGTAGTACCGTAACCAACAACTGTGCAGTATCCCGACAACCGAAACCTCCGGTACCCACCACCGTATACGTCCGCGTTTCACGGGGGGTAAAGGGAATACCGTTGATGGCCCCGCCATCCCACAGGTAAAAAATGGCACCTCGGCCACTGACCACTACCCGTTCACCTGCACAAACCGTTTGAGGTGAACCAGGATTGACATCCGGTCGGGGATCTACCTGTACCGTGACGGCAGTACGGGTACGGGAACGCCCACAAACACTGTCTTGAACATAAAAAGTGGTGGTGGCAAAGAGCGGGATGGTACGCAAACTATCCCCTTCACCCAATAAACGGCCACCTTCGGGCTGATCAAACCATTTGATAACTCCTTCACCTCTGGCTTTCAGGGTGGTGCGCAAGCCGCCACAAATGCGCAGGCTTGTAGCGGGAGTTGTATTTTGAGGCGCCAAGGGGGCGTAACAATCTTTAAAACTGCTCAACAGCAGATCAGCACCATCCCCACCGTAATAATTTTGTTGCGTGTTTGGAGTCCCCATCCCTTCCCGGGAACTCGTGTATCCGAGACAGTAGATGTTCTTACTGCTATCGACCTCCATCGCGTAAAATCCATCATTACCCGCTCCACCGTAGTAAGTAGACCACAACAACTGCCCACTTGCATCCAGTTTTGCCAAAAAGGCATCTACAAGTTCTCCACCAAATTCGGTTTGCCACGCTTTTGAGCCAACAAAACCAGGGCTTTCGGTGCTGCCTCCTGCTACAAAAATCGCCCCAGTACCGAGGGGATCTAGTTTCAGATCATTACCGTATTCATTCCCAAAACCACCTAAATAGCTAGCCCATAACAATTGACCATCGGCAGAAAATTTGGTAACCTGAGCGTCATACGCCCCCCTTAATACATTCATTCCTGCATTGCTTCCCAATGGGTAATTGGCGGAGGAAGTTGTTCCTGTAAAATAGAGGTTCTTCTGGGCATCTAAAAAAAGAGCCACTCCCGAATCATCACCACTACCACCACAATAGGTACCCCAAATCATGTTAAAACTGGAGTCCAGTTTCCAGAGCCAAACATCTGCACCTCCCGCATTGCGGGGCTGGTAAGCATTGCGAGAAACCGCCGCATTTAACAAATAAGTAGCGCCTACCCCGTAAATATTGCACTGTTCATCACAAAGCAGGTCGTAAACGCCAGCATCATTATTTCCACTCCAAAAAATGGAATTGATGTAGCGCCCATCGGTAGTAAAACTGGCTAAAAAGTCTTCAGTTGAAAAAGAAAGTGGATCATTTGGCAAACCAGGTATCCACTTAACTCCGCCGATAAAAATATCTCCTTGTTGGTTTGTGGTTAGAGAAGAAGCATGATCATAATCGGGCCATCCCCAATACCGACTCCAAATACGGTTCCCGTCTGTCGTAAATTTAGCCAAAAAAACATCATCTTTTCCATTGGATTGGGACATCTCAGCCCCTGGACTGGCAATGTCATCATTGGACTTGGTGCCTCCCGTAATGATGAGTTCACCCGCTGAATTTAGCTTGATTTTTTGAGCATAATCATCACGGCTACCACCAAAATAGCTGGCCCAGATGCGTTGTCCAGTGGTGTCAAACTTGGCAATCAATGCATCAAAGTCGCCATTGTTGATGCTTTGGTGGACACCTCTAGTCGCTATGTTGCTAGTCGATTGAGCGGCTCCGCATAGATACAGTTGCCCTTTCCTGTCGTATTCCAAATCCCATCCATAATCATACCCAATACTTCCAAAATAGGTCGACCATTTTAGGCTGGGAATTGGGTCAATGACCAGGGTTTGGTTCAGGGCGCCACTTGGGCCACTAAATCCGACGGTAATACTACCTTCTGGCTTTTGGTCCTGTTCAATCAAGCGGTAACTTAGTGGTACTTCCTGTTTGCTTTCGGCCCAAAAACTAGCGGGTATACTTTCCCGAAGGTTGCCCATGCTGAGTTGCAAATCCAGGTAATCGGGGTGAAAGTGAGTTTTTAAAGCCCCTTGGTAGCGTATTTTTATGTCAGCCAAATCAGCGCCGGGATGCAGGATGAAATTGTATTCAAAAGCTTTTTCCGTGCCTGGGTTGGCCACGAGCTCCAGGTCAATATGTGAATAAAGGTTGTGGAAAATTACCTTTCGATGGTGCCGAACCCGCAGTCCAACCGGGTGTTCTGCCAAGTAATAAACCAGGTAATCCTTGGCCGCTTCCAGTGATTCAATTTGAACATCAGGATTCGATCCGGGAAAATCAATATCTACCCGGTGAAACTGGTAAGTCCTGGGCAATTTCCGGGATTTTTTGGTTTTTGGGTCAACGATGAGGGTGTCCCGAATAATTTGATAGGCATCGTAACTGAAACCTCCTTCGTGTACCTGAACATTTAATCCCGATTGAGTGGTGTAAACAAAGCGGATTGGCGATTTGGTATTGTCCTGAGTATGGATTTGGCCCCGGTTTTCAATGAATCCATAGGGTTGCATGCTTTGGCTCCAGGAGAGGGGGCTGAACAGCCCAAAACAAGCCCAGAGCAAGGGGGTAAATATTTTCATGGGAATATGATTTGCAGTTTTTGGGACTAGCCTGTAACAAGGTATTCAGGCTTGCAAACCAAAGGTAAGATGCTCGCGGATGGAATGACCAAAGTAATGTATAAACGTAAGCTTACGCTTTGTATACGTAGGGTTTCGTTGAAGCAACGTAAAAAATCCCCGCCTTAATTAATTGTGAACCAGCCCCGAAGGGGCGACATCTCCTAAGAGAGGGCGCAGCCCTTTCCAGGTCGCACGATCACGGGACTCTGATGGATCACAGCTCCGCCATCCTCCCGCCCCAAGGCATCGCCTCCTCCAACTGCGTCGCCAACCGCAGCAACAAATCCTCCCGCCCCTGCATGGCCGTAAACATAGTCCCAACAGGCAGGTTCTCCTCCGTCCACAAAGTAGGAATCGTCATCGAAGGTTGGCCAGTCATGTTGGCAAAGGGAGTCCAGGGAATGTAGCCAAAAGCTTTATCTGCCAATTGCCCAATGCTGGCTTTGACCATAAAGCCCAAATTGAAGGCATTGACAAATTTGAGCAAGGTTTGTTCGGCAGTGGTGTTTTGCAAGGCTCCAATTTTGATCGGGCGGCTGGCAAGGGTTGGGGTGAGCAACAAATCGTACTGTTGGTGGAAACGAGCTACTCTTTGGGCTATCTCATTCCATTCCTTTTTGGCCTGGGCAAAATCACCGGCTTTGAAGGTACGTCCCAACAAGGCCAGAGCGTAGGTATTTGTCTCCACATCCGAGGTAGTCGGACGGCGTTTGAGGAATTTACTCAATTGTTGCAATTCGCCTTCGGCTTCACCGGATACCACCACCAAAAAACGTTTCAATAAATCTTCCTTAAAATAGGGTAAAGGTTTTGCCTCTTCCACATGATGCCCAAGATCAGCAAGTTGTTTCGCTATTTTGGATACAGCATCCTTACAGGCCTGATCCACTTCGAGCCCAAGAGGGTGAACGGTACTAAAGGCAATGCGCAGTTTTCCGGGATTTTGACCCAATTGAGAAACGTAAGTACCCTCCGATGGCGTCGTAAGGTATGGGTCGCCTGCTTGAGAGCCGCCGATGGCATCCAGGTATGCTGCCGTATCGCGCACTGAGCGGCTGACACAACCCTCAACCACTGCCCCGCTCCACATTTCCCCTCCCACAGGCCCCAGCGAAATACGGCCACGCGTAGGTTTTAGCCCAAACAAACCACAACAAGAAGCGGGAATCCGAATGGAGCCACCGCCATCACTGGCCGTAGCCATGGGTACGATCCCCGCTGCAACAGCTGCACCAGAACCACCACTACTCCCCCCTGGTGAATGCGCCAAATTCCAGGGATTGCGGCTGGGGCCAAACAATTCTGGTTCAGTATAAGGCGTCAGTCCAAACTCGGGTGTATTGGTTTTGCCCATAATGACCAGTCCAGCATCGCGGATCTTCTGGATGGCATAACTGTCTTGTTTGGAGATGTATCCTTCATAACCCCGGCACCCGGTCCGAATTGGCGTGTTTTTTATTTCCAGGCCCAGGTCTTTCACCAAAAAAGGAACCCCGGAAAATGGTCCGGTCCCATCTATTGCGGCTGTAATCCTAGCTGAATCAAACAATGGATAGATAATGGCATTGACCTTTGGATTGACTGCTTCAGCCCTTTGGATGGCTGTTTCCAGCAATTCGCTGGCGGTAAGCTCTTTTTTCCGGATCAGCTCGGCCAGTCCAGTAGCGTCGTATTGTCGGTATTCGGTGTAGTTCAACATTGGATTACAATTGGATTTTCGTTGAATAAAACTAAGCAATCCAAGATATATTCCAGCTTTTATTTTACCAGATATTTTATTTCCCTAAAAAATAGCGCATAATTGAGCCATTTTCCTTTTTTTATTCTTCAAGATTTAACTAGGTGTAAGAAATACACTATCTTTCCCTCCGTTTTTTAGTTAAACAAATAACGTTCAATTTTAGAACTATGGATAGACGTACATTCAACCAGTTGGCAATCAGTGGCAGTATGGCTGCCTTTTTGCCCGAGTTTGTACTGGCGAAAAAAAACGCCATCAGCGTACAATTGTACAGTGTAAGAGGTGACATGCAAAAAGACCTGGTTGGCACCCTCACAGCAGTGCGCAAGATGGGCTACCGCCTGGTAGAGGGCGCAGGATATGCTCAAGGAAAGTTTTATGGCAAAACGCCACAGGAGTTCAAAATGATCCTGTCTGATTTGGGTCTAAAGATGCCAAGTGGCCACTTCGGCTTCGGTAGTGCCAACTACGATCCTCAAAAGAAGACGATCAATGATGAGTACAAAAAAGCCATTGATGATGCCGCGTCTATTGGGCATGAATACGTTATTGCACCGTACATGAATGACCCCGACCGGAAGGGGGATAAACTGAAGCAGTACATTCTTGGCTTGAACAAAGCAGGTGAATATGCAAAACAAGCCGGGGTGAAATTTGGCTACCACAACCACGCATTTGAATTTGAAATGGAGGATGGTCGCCTCATTTACGACGCCATACTCCAAGACACGGATCCCAGCCTGGTTTTGTTACAAATGGACTTGTACTGGACCGAAAAGGGCAAGGCGAACACCATCGAGTTGTTGAAGAAAAATGCTGGTCGGGTACATCTCGTTCACGTGAAAGACATGGCCAAAACCAAGGATCAAGAAACTGTCGAGGTGGGTCAAGGCAGTATCAATTTCCAGGAAATCTTCAAATACACTCCTGCCGCTGGTGTAAAATATTATGTGGTGGAATTGGAACACTACAAGACGACCCCAATGCAAGGAATTGCTGAAGCATACAACGGGTTGAAAAAGCTGAAATTCTAATTCGGTAATTTTCAGTGTTTTCTATTTGCGGAAAAGAGCCTTAGGGGTTTTTTCCGCATTTTTTTTTGTCAAGACCTCAAAAGCACTTTAACAAAATTTTAAGAGTCAATACTTAATAAAGACAGAAGTAAATTATAAGAAATTTTAAAAATTGATATTTTTTTTTGTTAACGTCGATCTTTTTTTACCAAATCTACGTTTATGTAATAACTTTACCCCGCTTGAATAGCACTAACCTTAACCGAACATTGTACCGTAATAATTATGGTCACGAACAAAATCAAACGGCGATTGCTCCGTGCGAGAGTGGTTCTGAATCAGGCCATTCGTCAAATTCTGGAGATCAACCGCATCCGCAAGCAGCTTCCATTTTTCCAAAATCGTGAAGCAAAAGAAAAAGAGATTGAGCAGGACTTAAAACTGCTTAATAAGATTGCGCAGCAACAAGCTGTGCTGATTAAAAAATACGAAGAGGAGTTGGAGACAACCGGGTAAAAAAGTTGAGGAGTTGAGAAGTTGAGACTGCCGCTGCGTTGTTGACAAAGACCTTGTCCACGTCGCTGCGGTAGCCCCAACTTCTCAACCACTCAACTCCTCAACTTTTTTAGCTTCTCAACGCCTCTATCTCTCCAATTTCCTTTGGAATTCCAGGACCCAAAACCCTTGGCTCATCGGGAGTAACCAAGACATCGTCTTCGATGCGCACACCTGAAAAATCCCGATAAGCCTGTAAGGCTGGATAATTGATGAATTGACTGAAGCGACCTTCGGCCTGCCACATGTCGATCAGTTGTGGAATAAAATAGATACCAGGCTCTATGGTCATCACAAAACCAGGCTGCAATTCGCGGGCCATCCGCAGGGATTTTAAGCCAAATTGGGTGCTGCGCTCCAAGCCTTCTGTATAGCCCACATAGCTTTCACCCAAATCTTCCATATCGTGTACATCCAAACCAATCATGTGCCCCAATCCGTGAGGGAAAAAGAGGGCATGAGCACCTGCCTGGATAATTTCATCGGTATCCCCAATCAGCAGACCCAATGATTTCAAACCGTTCGTAATGACTTTAGCGGCGGCAAAATGTACATCCAGATTTCGGACACCCGGACGGCTGGCGGCAATGCCCGCCAATTGGGCATCCAGTACAATTTGGTAAATTTCTTTTTGTCGTTGGGTAAACGTAGCATCTACTGGCCAGGTTCGGGTGATGTCAGCGGCATAATGCATGCTGGATTCAGCCCCCATATCAGCCAGAACCAGTTGGCCAGATTTCAGGATATTATGGTGGTGGTGGTTGTGCAATACCTGGCCGTTGATGGTCAGAATGATCGGGTAAGCCAAATCTCCACCACCAGCTACCGCAATGCCTTCCGCAATTCCGGCCAATTGCGCCTCTTTGACACCGGGTTTGGTTTGTTTCATGGCTGCCAGGTACATGGCCTTGGTGGTCACCAGCGCCTTTTCCATTTCGGCAATCTCTTCGGCTGTTTTAACAGATCGTTGAGCCACAATGGCTTTGATCAAAGTAGGCGAAGCTTCCTTGTGGATATCCAATAAGGGCAAATGCAGCCAATAAGCCAAATTGATCTTGTTTTCTGAGCGGTAAGGAGGCAAAAAATGAATGGCTCGGTTTTGTTTATTTGCTGCCCGGAGCACTTCGACCAGCAGGTCATAGTCCTGCACCTCCCGGATCCCCACGTTTTGAGCTTGATCTTTTAAGGAGTCCTGTGGACCCATCCACACAATGTCTTCGATGGTTAATTCATCTCCGAACAGAACAGTTTCGCCAGTCTCAGTGTCCAGAATAGCGGCCAAATGGGCATGGTCCAAACCGATGTAATAGAGGAAATTGCTGTCTTGCCGAAAAGGGAAAGTGTTATCCAGGTAGTTTTTAGGGCTGTATTCATTCCCCATCAGTAGGATGAGGCCCCTTCCCACCTGGTGCATCAATTGCTCCCTGCGGCGGGCATATGTATTGGCAGAAAACATAAGTTAGATTTACGATATTTGGCAATTTTGCAAAGGGGCAATAAAAAAATAAGTGTTCATTTCGCCAGAGGATTAGACAAGTAAACAATTCATTTCAAGTGCTTTATCTAATTTTGCGGCTTAAAAAAAATGAACACTTATTTTTGCCCACTACTTAGTCTCGTAAAGCTAAAAAAGGATTTGATAAAATAAGAAAAATTAACATGAATTGTCAAACGTCCCACAGCCCAACCAAATGGACATTGGTGCGACGGGTTTCCATTACCTGGCCGTTGTTGGGATTGATCCTAAAAACCCTATTGCCCCAAATGGCATACAAATTTCCGGACTGAATGGTAATGTCTACTTGATGGGATTCATCGGAAGCAAGACCAAAACAGCGCAAGGTTCGTGACCATTTGCGGCTGCCATCTTCGGCATCCAGGGCAAATACCTTCCCGTCCCATCCGACATAAACTACCTCTCCGTTTTCGAGGGCAGAAATTTCGGATTCTCGGTCCTTGGGCAAGCCGTAACGTTTAATCGATTTGAGCCACACAGGAGCTCGGGAATAATCTTTGAATACCATAACGATTCCTTTTGGTGAATGAAATCTCAGGAATTCCATCTGGGATTTACGTTCAGACTACCCTTTCATTTCTGGGGTAGCCAGACTTAAAGGGCTGGGTTTGTTTTACAATTTTGTGACAATTTAAAACCGTTTCCTCATAAAAGCAACCGATTTCTAATTTAAACGAACAAAATACCTAATTGGGTTCCCTGTTTGTCATTTTTTTTTTACAATTAAGTGTTAAAATTAAGAGAAGAATATTTGTAGCTGAATAGTGTTATTTTTGCCTCGCCGCTATACTTCGCGCGGGATAGTTTAAACCCAAACAAGATCCATGAAACACATCCATGAATTGCTTTCTTTGTTGGAATTGGAACAATTGGAAGAAGACCTTTTCCGAGGCACCAGTAAAAGTGTGGGGAGCAGCACCGTTTTTGGGGGCCAGGTTCTGGCTCAGTCCCTGTACGCAGCAATGAAAACTGTACCAAAGGATCGCGAGGTACATTCTTTACATTCCTATTTTATTTTGCCCGGTGATTTGGAAATCCCTATCGTTTTTCAGGTCGAACGCATCCGTGATGGTGGTAGCTTTACGACGCGCAGAGTAAAAGCAATTCAAAAAGGAGAGCCCATTTTTTTCATGTCAGCTTCCTTTCAGCTGGCACAGGATGGTTTTGATCACCAAATTGCCATGCCCAATGTATCGCCCCCCGATTGGCTGGTCAGTTGGGAGGATTTAGCGCAAAAATTTGGGGAAATGCTGCCTGAAAACATCCGCAATTTTTTAAACCTGGAGCGCCCGATTGAGTTCCGACCAGTAGAGCTGGTCAATCCCGCTTTACCGACCAAAAGCCAACCCTTCCGGCACATCTGGATGAAAGCCAAAGGAGCAATGCCTGAAGACCCTCAAACCCATCAATGCGTCCTGGCCTATACTTCCGATTACAACTTGCTCACCACCGCATTGTTGCCCCATGGAAGCGAGGCTTCTTTTGGCAATGTAAAAATTGCCAGTTTAGACCATGCCATGTGGTTTCACCGGCCCTTCCGGATGGATGAGTGGTTGTTGTACGCTATCGACAGCCCAAGTGCTTCCAATGCCCGTGGATTTACCCGTGGAAATATCTTCACTCAGGATGGGCTGCTGGTTGCTTCAGTGGTGCAAGAAGGATTGATTCGACCTAAAAAATAAGTATTTTGCGGCCTCAATAATAACCTGATTACCCTCATGCAAACGATCTACGAGACTAGACTTTTTCAACTCGCATCTGAGTATGAACACATGATGCGTCGCTCTAACGATTACAAAGGACTGAGTAATGGTATTTTAGATCGTTATGCGCATCCTGTACTAACCACCGGGCATTTACCCCTTACCTGGCAATACGATCTCAATCCCGAGACCAACCCGAATTTGATGTTGCGCCAGGGGGTACTCTCCATTGCCAATGCCGGAGCAATTACCGTAGGTGATAAAATTGCCCTGATGACGCGGTTACAAAGCTTTGATGGGCAATTCTTTTTTGCCCTGGCGGAAAGCAGTACAGGTGTTGATCGGTTTCGGTTTCGCACCCACCCTACCGTAATCCCAATTATGACTACGGTACGCACCAACATTTTCAATTTGCGTTTAACTCCGCATGAGGATGGTTGGATCTACGCTTTGTACAATCTTCGCCAAAAAGATCAAAACAGTGCCGCAGCGACCTACCATCACGCTGTTGCGAGAACGAAGGATTTACAAACCTGGGAAAGTTTACCCGATTTGGTTTTTAACGCCCCGGCGCAACGTTTGTGTTTGTTGCACCCAGCATTGGTTGATGGAAAATACATGGTATACAGTCAGCAAATCGATCAATTGCAGAGCGGGATGGGAAGAAGGCCCATTACGATTAATAGTTTTGAGGATTGGGCTCACGCCACCTGTACCGAAGAAAGTACCATCAAAGGTATTGCCTTCCCAGAAATAGAAACCCCCGCCTATGTTTTGGGGCCTTGTCCCATCAAAACGGAGCTGGGTTGGATCCACCTGTGCTCCGGCTTGCGGCGCAGTTCCTATGGTTGGCGGCATATTTTACAAGTTTTTTTAACCGATCTGCATGATCCTGCCAAGGTCATTGCCCAACCTGGTGGCCATTTTTTGGAATTAAACGAAAAAGACAAGTCAAGTCCAGCCTTACGGATGTTACACTCCAATGGTTGGGCCATGTTCAAAAACAAAATTTATCTGTATTACACCAATTTGGACAACCGGGTCAAGGTAGTCAGTACTCCTTTAGATCGTCTGCTGGACTACGTGGTTAATACCCCTCAAAATCAAACAGATGCTTCAACGGGTTTAAAAATTCGCCTCGAAATGATTGACCAAAATCAGGCTTTTATGAACAAGTTCCATTTATAACCGTCAGGCAAAAAACAGTCTTTTTTTACCAAAATGAATCCTTTTTGCAATACCCGCAATTTGGCCAATTGCTAATTTTTTGCCCAAATATGTGGTGATCTCAAACTTCTATGTTATTTTAGCCCGCACAAACTATAAGTAACAAAACGCATTTAAGGGTTAAAATTACGTTATTGAGCGACTTTTGAACACCATTTGTCTTCCTTTCCATTTCTGCACCAATTCCAAGATCAACACTGGTAACTATGGATTTACCTCCAATGTGGTAACTGTTTTTTTCTAAATAAATGTCCAAATTATGCAAAAACGAGTACGTTTTTTTTCAGTAGTGTTTACACTGCTGCTCACTAGTAGTGCTTTGTTGGCACAAGCTACTTTAAAGGGTTCGGTAAAAGACGAGAATGGTGAAGCCCTGATTGCCGCATCAATCAGCGTTGCTGGCACCTCCACTGGGGTCATTACCAATTTGGAAGGCCTGTATGAAATGCCATTGCCAGCCGGAACCCACACCATCAATGTATCTTACACTGGTTATGAGGCGATTGCTCAGGTGGTAACCATTGGCACCCAGGATGTGGTTCTGGATTTCATCCTCAAATCAGCAGTGACCAATCTTAACGAGGTGGTCATCAGTGTAGGTAGCCGCAATACCTTGCGTACTTCTACCGACACACCCTTGCCCATCGACATTCTGGGGGCAAAAGATTTGGTTGCGAGCGGCCAAACCACTTTTGACAAGGCTTTGACCTATCGGGTTCCATCCTTCAATAGTGTACAAACGCCGGTCAACGATGCGACTTCTTTGCTCGATCCTTATGAAATCCGCAACATGGGGCCAAGCCGTACCTTGATTCTGATCAATGGAAAACGGAAAAACATGAGCTCCTTGTTGTACACCCAAACCTCGCCCGGTCGGGGGGAAACAGGAGCAGATATCTCAGCTATTCCGCAGGACGCCATCGAAAGGGTTGAAATCCTGCGCGACGGGGCCTCTGCCCAGTATGGCTCGGATGCTATCGCCGGGGTAATGAACATCATTCTGAAGAAGGATGTCGACAAAGGCGGCGTTACCCTTCGCACAGGCATGACCAGTGAAGGTGATGGTGAAATGTTTGGGGTTTCAGTGAACAATGGTGCGCGCTTGGGGGCCAGAGGTTTCCTCAATTACACCCTCGATCTTTCCAAAATTGGTTTGGCCAATCGCCCCGGTACCGTAGATGCCGAAGGTGAAGCTGCTGACTTTGGGGCCAGCATCAACGATGTGCGCTCCTTTTTGAAAGATTTCCCCGATGCGGGCAACATCAATGGATCACCAGCTACTACTGCCATGAAGTTCTCCATCAATGCGGGTGGAAAAGTTAATGAACACAGCGAAGTGTATGGCAATGCGGCTTACATTTTCAAAAAGGTCAACAGCTACGCCAACTACCGTACCCCTTACTGGCGGAGCTTGGACGATTTCCCCTATTTGCTTGATTTCTTTGGCGTCAATGGAAAATACGTGGGCTATGTTCCCACTTTCGACGGCGACCTCATTGATTACCATGCTACTGCCGGGTTCAAGTCAAGCAGAAATGGTTGGAATACGGATGTCAGCTTCACCGTAGGTGGCAACCAGCAGACCTACACTGTCCGCAATTCACACAACCGCAACCGCACCCTCAACCCGGATGGCACATTCAAGTATCGGGAAAACAGCCCGATCAACTTCCGTCCAGGTGGAACCCGCTTTACCCATGCAGTTGGTAACATTGACGTCAGCAAGCGGGTTTCCAATGTGTTTAGTTTTGCCTTTGGTTCAGAGTTCCGTACGGAAGACTTCACCATTCTTGTAGGTGACGAAGCTTCTTATGAAGATGGCGGTGCCGACTCTTTTGCAGGCAACGACCCTCGCAACTCGGGTCATTTCAATCGCTACAATGTTGGAGCTTATGCTGATTTGGCCTTTGATTTGACCGACAATTTCCTGATCAACGCTACTGCGCGTTTGGAGAATTACAGCGATTTTGGCGATGCTTTTGTCTGGAAGATCAGTTCTCGCTACAAATTGGCTGACGACAACGTTGTACTCCGTGGATCACTTTCTACTGGTTTTAAAGCACCAACGCTGCACCAGATTTATACCCAAAAAGCGCAGTACAGCTTTGTACCTGGCCAAGGTATTCAAGTAGGTGGTTTGGTGAGCAACGTTTCACGGGAAGCTCGTTTGTTGGGTATTCCTAGCCTTGATCCAGAAAAATCAACCAACTTCACCTTGGGTATTGGACTTAAACCTGCTCCTAATTTTAACATCACCCTCGACTATTTCAGCATCAATTTGACCGATCGGATCATTTTGAGCACCGAAATCAAGTCTACTGGTGGTAATACTGCGCTGGATCAGATTTTGTCATCCAATAACCTGTCTGACCTTAGCTTCTTCGTCAACGCTTTGGATACCAAAACTTCTGGTCTTGACTTTGTAGCCAATTATCGTGCGATCAAATTTGGGGCAGGAAAACTGGGTGTAAGCCTGGCTGGAAACGTCATGCTGCAAAACGAAAGAAGTGGCGCCGTGAAGAATCCTAAATTGATTTCGGATGCGGGTCAATCCGTGGCAAACTTGACTCAAGAAGCCCTGTTTTTTACTTCTCGCCCCAAATTCAAAACCATTTTGGGATTGGATTATGAAACTGGCCGCTTCATCTTCACACTTGGTAACACCCTATTTGGGCCAACCAAATTCAAACAACAAGGTTTGGATGCCAACTTGTACACCGAGTTCAAAACCAAGTTGGTTACCGACTTAGCGATTACTTTCCAGACAAGCAAAACATCTACACTTGCATTGAACATCAATAACTTGTTCAATGTATTGCCAGAATGGGAGTTTAAAGCCGAAAACTCAGCAGGTGAAACCCTGTTGAAAGATGCTGCTGCACTGAAGGTTAATTCCAACCTGATCACCTTCAACCAACGGTATTCGATTACCACTTATGATGGTTCTCACTTTAGCCAGTTGGGAACTATCTTTAATTTGTCTTATAACTTCCGCTTCTAAGGGAGAGAGGTTTATAAAAAAAAAGAACCGCCACTTTTCCGTTTGGAGAAGTGGCGGTCTTTTTTTATCGGATTGATAAAAACCAAATGGTTTATCAATTTTTCACTCCTTGGTTTGACGCAAAAAATTACTTCCCGATTTTTTTTGAGGCTTTTGAATAGGAAGCTCACTTGAAATGAACCATTCGACTTCCTATTCAAAACCCAAAATCGGGAAGTTAATCTTTCTGCGTTACTTAGTTTTTCTCAGGACGCAAGCCCCGAACAACCTTTCCAGCCTGCCACATCTCACTATTGTGAAGGTCAGCAAGTTCTTGGTCCAGTTTTTCGCGGTAATCCGTCTGGCTATTGGAGTCGATAGAACGCTGAGCTTCTTCGCCAGCAGCTACACTATCGTACAATTCTTTGAATACAGGTGCAGTAGCATCGCGGAATTTCTTCCACCAATCCAGTGCACCACGCTGAGCAGTAGTAGAACAGTTGGCATACATCCAGTCCATGCCGTTTTCAGCAACCAATGGCATCAGCGATTGAGTCAATTCTTCTACCGTTTCGTTGAATGCTTCAGATGGGCTATGGCCACGCTTGCGCAGTTCATCGTATTGTGCAGCAAAGATACCCTGAATAGCACCCATCAAGGTACCACGCTCACCGGTAAGGTCAGAGTATACTTCGTTTTGGAAGGTCGTTTCAAACAAGTAACCGGAACCAATGCCAATACCCATGGCAACAACCCGATCCTTGGCGCGGCCAGTAGCATCCTGGTGGATGGCGTAGCTGGAGTTCAAACCACGGCCTTCCAGGAACAAACGACGCAAACTGGTCCCCGAACCTTTAGGCGCAGCCAGGATTACATCGATGTCAGCGGGAGGAATGATGCCGGTACGCTCTTTGTAAGTAATCCCAAAGCCGTGAGAAAAGTAAAGGGCTTTTCCAGGAGTCAGGTATTTTTTCAAAGTAGGCCAAATGGCGATCTGAGCAGCATCAGACAAAAGGTATTGGATGATGGTACCACGTTCAGCAGCTTCTTCAATGCTGAAAAGGGTTTCACCAGGTACAAAACCATCGGCAATTGCTTTGTCCCAGGTTTTGGAAGGGTAACGTTGACCCACAATCACGTTAAAACCATTGTCGCGCAGGTTCAGCGCCTGACCAGGGCCTTGCACACCATAACCAATGATGGCAATGGTTTCGTCTTTTAATACTTCCAGAGCCTTTTCGAGCGGGAACTCTTCGCGGGTAACCACGTTTTCTTCTACGCCGCCAAAGTTGAGCTTTGCCATAAGATATTTGTGTTTATAATGAGTTTTCAAAAAAGGATGGGCGCAAAGATAGAATAAATGCACTCTTTACAAAGGATGGAAAAAATTGGGGTTTTACAATTTCAAAAGCCTGAAAAATCAAGATTACTTGTGCATTGCCTCGATGAACAAATCAAGTTTGTACAAATCCAGATAGCGCAAATCCACCAATTTGGGCCGCTGTAGGTATTTTAAAATGAAGGGCCGGTACAATTTTAGTCCCCATCCCACTACAAAGAGCAGCTTCCAGCGGGCAATTAGGGCATAGGTTTTGCTCAAGCGTGTTTCTACCCTTTTTCCTTGCCGCTGCAATTGAGCCAAATTGCAGACTGCCATTTTGGTTTTGGACAAAAAAACTGCCATACTTTCCAATCCCAGATGCAACAAAGGGTTGTTGAGGTGCTGGATTTCAATGTTCTTTTTGGCCAATTCCATCCCAAATAAAGTGTCCTCGTGCCCGTAAGTGCGCAAACTTTCGTCAAAAGTAATGCTGGCAAAGATGGATTTGGGGATCAAAAAATTGTTGGTCATAAAGGAATGGTAGGGATTTTTTTGCCGTTCCAGGTAATCTTGCTGCTCACGTTGTCGGCCATAATGCCAATGCAATAGATATTGTGGGTCGGAAGGGGGCTTGGGCAGATAAGCACGGCCGCCATACAACAAACGTTTCGGGTGTAAGGCCTTGACATAGGTTTTTAAATAATGCGGCATCAATACCCCGGAATCACAATCCATATACAACAAGTAATCATATTGAGCCATTTCAACCAGGCGATTGCGGATGGCGGAGCGGCCGATATTTTGGGGCAGTTCCTCGTAGTGGACATTGGTTTTTTGGGCTACTTCCCGGTTCTTCACCTTAAATTTTTCATCCGAGGCATCATCCAATAAACAAATCTCATACAATTCACCCAGCTCTTCAGCTTGTCGGTGCAATTCTGTCACCAAATGAGTGACATCGAAGTTATAAACTGGTATGAGAATGGAGAGCAAGTTGAAAAATTTAGGGTTAAACTATTGAAGCGTGGTCACTCACACAAGTTTCGGAATTCTCTTTAAAAATTTGTGGCTAAATCGTGATAAATTTTGTCACCCATAACTCTTCTACTTTTCAAGCCTAAACGCTAAAACTTTCCCTTAACTTTGCGGAGTTGAAAAAAACTACCTTTCAATTAAAACTGAAACTTCAGAAAGTTTGTTATATTTGTATGCCGCAAAAAATTACTTCCCGATTTTTTTTGAGGCTTTTAAATAGGAAGCTCACTTAAAATGGACCGTTCGACTTCCTATTCAAAACCCAAATCGGGAAGTTAAATTTTCTGCTTTACTTTGCAAACAAGTTCAACACACGCTCATGTCATCCACCGCAACTTTGGATACTTTACTCAAAGATCCGTCATTGGCCAAACCACTACGCGACATTGCCGAAAAAGTGGCACAACAACAACGCCTTAGCCCAGCTGAAGGAATTTTTCTGTTTGAAGAGGCCGATTTGGGCTATCTGGGCGTTTTGGCCAATTTTGTTCGTGAACAAAAACAAGGTGACAATACCTATTTTAACCGCAATTTCCACATCGAGCCTACCAATCTTTGTGTGTATACCTGCAAGTTCTGCTCTTATTCCCGGCTGATCAAACAGCGCCACGAAGGTTGGGAATACACCGCCGAGCAAATGTTGGATATTGTGTATAAGTACGACAATGAGCCAGTTACAGAAGTACACATCGTTGGAGGGGTATTGCCACAATACGATTTGCCTTTTTATGTGGACTTGTTCAAACGCATCAAGGCGCACCGGCCCGAGTTGCACATCAAGGCACTCACACCGGTTGAATACCACTACATCTTCAAAAAGGCCAAAGTGAGTTATGAGGATGGCATGAAGATGATTGCCGATTCAGGGGTTGATTCGCTGCCAGGTGGTGGTGCCGAAATCTTCCACCCGGAAATCCGCGAACAGATTGCGGCGGATAAGTGTACCGGCGAACAATGGTTGCGTATGCACGAAATCTGGCACGAACTGGGTCGAAAGTCCAACGCTACCATGCTTTATGGCCACATTGAAAATTATAGCCACCGCATCCATCACCTGGATGAATTGCGCAAGCTTCAGGATAAAACGGGCGGTTTCCAGACCTTTATCCCACTCAAATTCCGCAATCAGGACAATGAAATGTCCCATATCCCGGAAGTGAGTACGATTGAAGATTTGCGCAATTACGCGGTGAGCCGCATTTACCTCGACAATTTTGGCCACATCAAAGCCTATTGGCCTATGATCAGCCGGAATGTGGCGCAAATGGCCCTTTCTTTCGGTGTAGACGACATCGATGGCACCATTGATGACACCACAAAAATTTATTCGATGGCTGGTTCTGAGGAACAAAATCCGGCAATGAGCACCCAGGAATTGGTGAAACTCATTCGCAGTGTGGGCCGCCGCCCTATCGAACGAGATACCTTATACAATGTGATTCAAGACTACAGCGATGTTGTTTTTGAAGAAGACAATCAATTCCGTGGCTACCTGGATTTGCCGGTGGTCAACAACTAATGGTTGAGGAGTTGAGAAGTTGAGGAGTTTAGGCTACCGCAACGGCTTAGACGCAAGGGATTCTAAACTCCTCAACTTCTCAACCTTCTCAACTACAAATATTTATGAAAAGCATCTATATCATCCGACACGGCGAAACTGACCTCAACCGCAATGGCATTGTACAAGGCAGTGGCGTAGATACCCATTTGAACGAATTGGGAAGGCAACAAGCCCAAGCATTTTACCAACGCTATGCTGATCTGCCTTTTGAAGTAGTACTCACTTCGGCCTTGCGTCGTACGCATCAAAGTGTACAGGGCTTCATCGATTCCGGGGTTCCCTGGGAACAATGGCCGGAAATCAACGAGATCAGTTGGGGTATCCACGAGGGCCAACAGAACACCCCTCAAATGCACGAAGAATACACCACCCTGGTCAGGCACTGGAAATCGGAAAATTACGACGCCAAAATAGATGGCGGGGAAAGTGCACAGGAATTGGCAATCCGCATGCAGCGTTTTGTGGATCACCTCAAAAGTCGCCCTGAAAACCTGGTTCTGGTGTGCAGCCACGGGCGGGCGATGCGCTGCCTGATGTGTGTCCTCAAGGGCAAACCACTGTACCAAATGGATCACTTCAAACACGCCAATACTGGCTTGTACAAGTTGAGCTACGATGGCGAAAGCTTTCACTTTGAACTGGAAAATGACCTAAGTCACCTGGAAAGTATTCCAAGTCTTTAGGCCTTAGCAAAGTAAACATGAACGACAAAATTCGGGTTACCGCAGTTAGTTATTTGAATACCAAGCCACTGCTTTATGGATTGTTCAAAAGTCCGGTAGCGGCGGAGTTGGACTTGCAGTTGGATATCCCCTCCATTTGTGCCGAAAAGCTGCGCAGTGGGCAAGCCGATTTGGGTTTGGTGCCCGTAGCCATTCTGCCAGAATTGACGCAGGCTTATATTGTTTCAGATTATTGCATCGGTGCTGAGGGAGCAGTCAAAACGGTATGTATTTACGCTGAGAAACCACTGGAAGAGCTCAAAACGATTTACCTGGATTACCACTCTCGGACTTCTGTGGAGTTGGCGCGAATCCTGGTGCGTGAATATTGGAAAGTGGATGCAGAATTGCTCCCAGCCAAACCCGGTTTTGAAAACAAAATCCAGGGTGATACTGGTGCATTGTTGATTGGTGACCGCACCATGGGGCTTGAATCAAAATACCCTTACGTGTATGACCTGGGTGAAGCCTGGCTGCAACATACCGGTTTGCCCTTTGTATTTGCAGCCTGGGTAAGTACCCGGCCCCTCGATCCAGCTTTTATCCAACGGTTTAATGCGGCTCTAAAAACCGGGCTCGACTACATTCCTGAGCTTATTTACCTGCTGCCAACCCAGCCCGATTTTGACCTGAATACCTATTTTACCAAATACATCAGTTACCCATTGACCCAGGGCAAAAAAGAGGCTTTACGTTTGTTTTTGGAAAAAATCAATCCAGAAGCGCAAAACCACATTCAGTTTTTTCAGGAAGACGCCCTAGCCCTTGCTGCTGCACGTTAGTGTTTGTCGCCGCTGTACCGTTTTCGCTACTTGTTCAAAACCGAAAAGCACCTAACTTCGTTTGTACCTTTGATGAAAGCGAAGATTCTACATTCTTGCTTTGTCATTTCTTTAGCCTAACATCAATCACCAATGAAGAACAAACTTTTTGCCCTGAGTTTGGGTTTCTTATTCTTTGCGAGTGCCTGCCAAAACCAGGCCCGCATCAACGCACAAACCAAGGATATGAAAACAGATAAGATTGCCGCCACCGACAAAGAATCCATCACCCTTGCTGGTGGTTGCTTCTGGTGTGTAGAGGCGATTTACCAGGATGTGGAAGGGGTTTATTCCACTGTATCCGGTTATTCAGGTGGCTCCGACATCGATGCCAACTACAAAGCCGTTTGCTCCGGAATGACTGGCCACGCCGAAGTAGTACAGGTAACCTTTAACCCCAAAGTCATTGCCCTGGAAGACATCTTGCGCATCTTCTGGAGCACCCACGATCCCACGACCCTCAATCGCCAGGGCGCGGATGTGGGTCCACAGTACCGTTCCGCTATTTTTTACCAGGATGATCGCCAAAAAGCCATTGCAGAAAAGTCGATCAAGGAGGTTGCTTCCACTTTGTGGGACGATCCGATTGTGACCACTCTGGAACCACTGGTCGATTTTTATCCTGCTGAAGACTACCACCAGGATTATTACAGCCTGGTTGGTAATCGGAACTCCTACTGCACTTTTGTAATTACGCCAAAGGTGACGAAGTTTCGAAAAGAGTTTGCGGATAAGCTGAAGAAGCACTAAGACAGAATTTTTTCACCACCTAAGAAACCTAAGGCACCTGAGAAACACCTCAGGATCTCTTCTGTGCCTAAGGTTTCTTAGGTGGTGAAAAAAAACTACCCGTTTACCCCAAAAACCAGGCGCGTCACCCTCCAGCGCTTTATTAAGAATTCATACAAAGCCCAGCACAATCCAAAAGTCCCCATTGCAAGGCACAAAAATTTCAATTCTGGTGACCAGCTCCAATTGGTCATTGGGTAAGCCAAACAGATGATCACCGTTTGGTGCAAAATGTAAAAAGGATAAACGGCCCGATTGGCATAGGTCAACAACGCACTCGGGCGATTCAAATAGCGATCGCCATACCCAAAAATGGCCACCAAAGCGCTCCAGCTATAGGAAGTGTTCAAAAACTCATACAAGGCCTCCAAACTTGCCGTCCATTTTACCTCGGGCAACCAGAAACCAAAGGTCAGTACCAAGCCCAAACCAATCGCTACACTCAATGCCCATACCCTCCAACGGGTCATCGCTAGTCGGAACCCATCCTGAGTACCCAACACAAACCCAAGGATAAAAAGGGAGAAGGAATGAAAATGGTTTTCCCAATCCCAGGTCAGGTTGTGCGTGGTTGGGAAATCGATCACAAAATTCGCGGCCCAATGCCAAAGTACCACGGGAAAAAATAACCACAGGGGGTTTTGGGCTTTTTCCGCCAAATACGCGGTCAATTTTTGGCCTCCAGCACTGCGCAGCCAACTCCAAAGGGGAATGCCGATTAAACTATACACCAATATATAGGGTAAGTACCACAAATGGTGCCAGCTAAAATTTCCCTCAGGGTAAGGTTGAAATTGAAAAACCGTAGCCCAAAACTCCAGGTAATTGTAAGTCTCCCCCTGGGTCAATCTTTCGAAATAAATCTGCGGCGGCACCACTACCAACATTCCAAACAGCAAAGGAATACCTAAACGTTTCAATCGATCCAAGGCAAAGGCTCCCGAACTGCGTTTGCGCAATAAAAACTGAATACTTATGCCTGAAATCAAAAACAACAAGGGCATTCGCCAGCGGTTGAGCCAGGCCATCGGGAGTTCCATCCATTCGGCTAGAACATTGTTTTTGATGTGCCATTCCCAAGACACGAAGAACATCCCGGTGTGGTACAAAATCAAAAGTGTAAAGGCAATGACGCGCAGCCAGTCCAGGTCGTAGCGACGGGTACTTGCAGAGCTGCTCAATGGTGTTTGGGTGGGTGTTTCTAAAACTTGTTGATGCATGTTTCTTTTTTTTAACAAACTTCGGGGAAAACAGGGCAAAGTTGTGCATGTGCCCGTTGGCGAGATGTACGCGACAGGTGGGAAGTACTAATCCCGTGCGAAAATTGCAGGGGTGCCCCTTTAGTGCCTTAGGTTTCTAAGGTGTTAAAGAATTTTTTTTCACCACCTTAGAAACCTAAGGCACTAAAGGGGCACCTCAGTAGCTATTCATCCAAACTTGTATTTCATTCCAATCTATTTCGCCACGCCGTCGGCGTCATCCCGGTTTGTTTTTTAAAAGCAGCGTTAAAGGCAGATTTAGATAAGTAGCCCACCCGCTCAGCGATGTCTTCAATGGTCAAGTCACGGGTATCAGGGTGGCGCAAGAGGGCCTGAGCCTCTGCGATGCGGTATTGAGCGGTCAATTCAAAAAAACTGGTGCCCAGGTTCTCATTCAAGGTTTGAGTGAGGTGATGCGGCTGCACTTTCAACAATTTGGCCAAACTTTGTAAGGAGAAGCCCGGTTGTAAGTAAGCCTTTTGTTCCTCCATCAGCATCCGCAGGCGTTGGGCAATGTCCATCTTGTCATTGTCTTGCAGAGAAGAGCGGTTGTAGCTTTTTTTTTCGGGTTGCAATTGGTCAAACAAGGCGGTTCGGCGCAACATGGTTCCCATGATCAAATACATGCTCAGAGAAATAAAACTGGCAATGATGTGATCACCGCGATCGTCATCGTTGTACAATTTGGTCAAAAACAAAACAACCAGGATCACCACACTGATCAGCACAATGCCTCGCGACCAACTCAATCGGGTGTTGCTCGTAGCCCAAAAAGAAAGTTGAGCTTTGCGAAAAGCTTTTACCAGTACCCATGCCGATAACCCCACGTAAACCGCTCCCTGAATAAGCATGGCTTCATCGAGCCATTCTTGCAACATAAACCGCCAGCTCATCCCAGTATAGTCGAGGGTTAGTTCTGTCAATTCTGGGTGCCAGGCATCAATATTGCTGTTGTATTTGTAGGGAATGGGCAGGGAGTACAATCCAAAGCAAGAATACAAAAAGTAAATCCCCGCCGGAGCAAAATGCAACCAATTATAGCGGCCACTTTTTCCGCCCAAATAAGTTTGCAAAGCCAGGAAAAGCGCAGGTGCAAAGATAAAATTACCCGGTTCAGAAAAATCAACCAACCACAAGACCTGGAACATCAAATTGGAATACCCCAACCAAACGTCAAATACAAGAATACTCAGTATCAGCAGTGCCAGGCCAAAATAGCGATTGGCAGTCTCTTTTTGCCGCAAAAAGAAATAAGATAGGAATAGTCCTTGGACAATGCCCAGCAAGATGAAGAATACAAAAAAATCAGCATAGAAAGGTGGAAAACTGTTGGGCATAGGGCGATGGTCATTTCGGGTAGAAATTTACAACAGAATTCTTCTTCGAGAAGAAATAACCAAGTCTAAATTTAGTTTGCCTACTTCACCACCATCACCTCCACCCGCGACGCAAACGTCCCACTCCGATACACCCGATGTTCCGCTTTTACATAATCACTTTCTTTAGCCAAAAAGATATTCGGTACAAACTTTTGGGGGTTCCGGTCAATCAGCGGGAACCAGGTACTTTGCACCTGCACCATAATTTTATGGCCTTTTTTGAAAACGTGATCTGCTTGTAGCAAGTCCACGGTATAGGCATTGACCTCATTGGGTTTAACTGGCAGTGGTGTTTCAAAGCCTTTGCGGAAACGCCCCCGCAGCACGTCCGCAGTCACCATTTGCTGGTAGCCACTCATGCGACGGTTTTTTTCATCCATAGCAGGGTGAACGTCGATGAGTTTGACGATCCAGTCGGCGTCGGAGGCGGAAGTTGAGGCATACAATTGGGCCAGCACTTTTCCTGAAATGGTTACATCATTTTCCAGCACCTCCGTTTCCCAACTCAGTACATCGGGGCGATGGTGCACAAATCTTTGGTCTTCCGTCATCCAGGTAAACCAGCGTGAGCCGGGGCCATAGGTTTGTTCGATGGGTCGACTACGGTAAGGAACGGGATTCGCGGGATCAGAAACAAAAGCATCGAAAATATTGGCTATCGTACTGGCTGGTTTTTCGAAGGATAACTTTCCTTTCGGGTGAAAGTATAGCGCCTGCGGAATTGCTTGTTTGGGCGTCCAGGAATTGTATTTTTTCCATTGGTTAGCTCCGGTTTGAAAAATGGTCGCCTCGGCAAATTGCCCATCTCCTTTACCTTTCAGGTGATAACTGAACCAGGTCAATTGCATGGTTTCCCGAAAGTTTTTAGCAGTGGGTACCCCGAATTGCAAATTGCCGAGTGAACTTCCTTCGCCCCGCGACCAGCCACCGTGATTCCAGGGACCGATCACGATGTAATTGAGGTTGTTTTGATCTTTTTTTTCCAGCAGATCGTACATGAACAGTGGCCCAGCAAAATCTTCCTGATCGTACCAGCCTGCTACGTGTTGTGTGGGGACCGTAAGTGGCCGGTTTTCAAAGCGGTACAGCAAGGATTGTTTTTTCCAAAAAGCATCGTAGTTCGGGTGGTTTACAAAGTTGTTCCAGCTTGGAATGGTATTTTTAAAGTACTTGTCGTTCACGTTGGACAAAGGCCCCAGGCGCAGGTACCATTCGTAGTTGTCGTGGGTATCAAAAGGGAATAGGGTATCCGTTTTGCCTGCTTCTTCCATAAAGGCATAGTCAAAGCCATAACTGAGGCGAAAGGCGCCATTGTGGTGCATGTCGTCGTTGATGAACCAGTCGGCGGGAGTGGCTTGTTCTGAAACTGCTTTTAGCGCAGGGTGCGGATCAATAAGGGCCATCATGCTGGTCCAACCATCGTAAGAAACGCCAAAAATTCCCGCCTTACCATTGTTGTTGGCGATGTTTTTCAACAACCAATCGATTGTGTCATAGGTGTCCGTACTTTCATCAATACTGTTGGGTACTTTGGAGTCGCGGGTCATGCGCAACATTTCGAATTTGCCTTCCGACAAATAACGCCCTCTGATGTCTTGTTTGACAAAAATAAAACCTTCTTTGGCCAGCTCAGGTTGGCTACGCTCAGGAAATGCAGCATCTGCCACACCATATGGAGTTCGGCTGAGCAAAAAAGGCAGGGGCTCCTGGCTTTCTTTGGGCACAAAAATGACCGTATGCAATTTAATGCCGTCACGCATAGGAATCATGACGGATTTTTTTTCGTAGCGAGATTCAGGAATGGATTCCTGAGCCCAAAGGGGTAACCCAATAAGCCAGGAAATGGCGAGAAGTAAATAAGGTTTCATTGGTGTTGGATTTGTGCTCAATATACCAAATTCCCCTTAAAACACCTCCAATCCAATTCCCTCAATTGCTCAATAATCAAAAGCAGCCTCCCATTCTTTTTTCAGCAATTTTTGCAATTTGGGCATTTCGTTGCAGGCATTTTCGTAGCCCAGGTTGAAAGCTTTATCAATTGCTTTACGGTCGAGCATCCCAATGGCTTCGATGCCTGGAGGTGCAAACAAGAAGTGACAGGAAGCCAATTTCGGTTGCACGATAGCGAAACGCGATAAATCCATTGCACGCATGGCTACCTGCATTGAACTTTTAACATCACTGCCCTTGATTGGCGAAATGGGGTGTACATAGCTACCCATCAAAAAATTACAACGCTCTTGCAGTGGTTCTAATGGAAAATTGTTCATGATTCCTCCATCAGCGTGCATGGCGCCATCGATCAACATGGGCGAAAAAACGGGTGGCAAAGAAGCCGAAGCCAACAACACATTGATGAGTTCTCCACTGTTGTGTACCTCCCAATCCCCTTTCTCCAAATTGGTCGTGGTGACATAAAGGGGTTTTTGTAATACTTCAAAAGCATCGTCCGGGAAGTATTTTTCAAAAATGGGTCGGAATTTTTCGGAGTCAAGCAGGCCGGGCTTGGAAGTTGAGTAATAATAAATGCTAAACAGTGGGGTGGCTTTAAAAAACTCCAAGCTCTCCTCTGGACTATGACCTGCGGCGATCAAAGCTCCCGTCAAAGCTCCTGCGCTGGAACCTGCAATACAATCAAAATCAATTTCGTGTTCTCTCAGGGCTTTGACCAGTCCCAAATGGGCCATTCCTTTGATGCCGCCCCCGGATAATACAAGGCCAGTGTTTAACATAGTGGGCAAGTTTTGGGTGATAGAATTGTGAGAGAAGTTAAACGATTTTGAGGTGGGATGCAAGTATGTGGGGAGATCAAAGGATGAATTTTTTCAAAAAAAACAATCTCAATGCGACATATGAGCACAAAGGACACAAAGGCAGTACAAAGAGCACCAAGGAAGGCGTCGTCAACGCCTAACTTTGTGACCTTTGTACTGCCTTTGTGTCCTTTGTGCTTAAAAGTGTCGCTTTGGTAAAGTTGTATAGTGAACCTAAACGCTTACTTTATCCGATACCGCAGTCCCAAATCCACCCAACTCGGTTTCAACAACAAATCACTCGTTTTCGTGAAGTGCTGCAAGGACTGCCGATAACCTAAGCTAGCGCTCCAGCGTGTAGAGATGCGGTACGACACAGCTCCTTGAGCCGAAAAGCCGAAAGAGCGGAAGCTGTTTTTTGACAAATTGTCGTCTTGAGGTTGAGCCAATGAATTTCCAACTGTTGTTGAGAACTGCAAGCTGTTTTCAACATTGTCAAAAAGGGTGCTCCGAATGTACTGGTTGCCCAATTTTATTCCACCCAGGTAATGCAAATTACCGCCAAAAGCAACACCAAATCGTTTTCCGATGGGATGATACAAGGATAAACTTAAATTGACCACCTGAAAATGGATACTCGACACAGATTGGCTATTGTTCTGACCTGCTGAAACAGAGGTTCTATCTGCAACAGCCACTTTTATCCCACTAATGTTTTCTTTACCGGTCAAAATATCCCGTTGGATACTTTGTATGCCTACTTCGGTCATTTCATAGTTCAATCCAGTTAGAATGCGCATCCGTCCAATTGGAATGCCGCTCAGAATACCTGCCTTATAACCACTCAGTCCTTTTACCCCTGAAGCCAACTGGGTGCCAGCCTCGGCCCACCACTCCAGTTTTTGCCTGGCCCGCTGGGGTTTGATGCTGACTTTTTCCATTTCCACTGAGGGCAGATTTAAATCCGGCTTGCGGGTGTTCAAAAACTCGCTTGCGCTCCATCTTTCCACGGAAGGTTCATCCAGGGCTGTATGATCTTGCTCCGCAGAATTCGAGCTGGGAACACCTACGTTACCTTCAATAGCTGCAACAGTAGGAATGGCTTCATTTTTAAGGACATTAGCAGGGAGCAGATCACCTGATGTAGCTGTCCTATCGACAAGAATCTGGGGCTCTTGTCGGGTTTTCGTACCAGTGCTCAATCTGTTCTTGCCCGTTTTTTGCGATTTTTCTACTCCACGAGCAGGTGCCAATGCAGCAATGGCCTCAGTTTTACGCTCGGCTTGCTGCACAGGCGCTGATGTTGGCTCTTCGGGGTTGGTTTTGCTGTGTTTGTCAGCAGGTTGTACAGTGTGCTTTTTCCCCTGTGCAATGACAGGTTGGCTTTGCTGTGGTTTTTCTTCGGCAACGGGAATTTTGCCCTCCAATAAGGTATCACGGCCCAACAACACACACAAGCCGAGTGCAGGCAGGAACCACAACCAGAAGGCTCCCCTACGCTTGCGCTGCGGCATTTCCCGATCCAATAACTTGTGCATTTCCTGCCAAGCGTGATCGGCGAACAAATCCTCGTGTAAATTATCCCGCATAGTTCCGTTGGTTATTGAGTTGACGATTGATCATCTCTTTCAGTTCTTTTCGTGCAATAGACAGGTACCATTTGGAAGTACCCTCACTCATGTTCAGTAATTCGCCAATTTCAGCATGGGTATATCCTTCAATGGCGTACAAGCGGAATACCCGTTGGCTGACATCTGGCAATCGATCTACCAGGCTCAAAATGTCTTCCAGGTATAAATTGGACAAAGCAGAGGATCGGGTTGGTGCGTCCCGTCCATCTAATTCCAAAAAGTCGAATTTTCGAGTGCTGTTTTGCCGGAAATAGTCTGACAAACAGTGAAATACCACCCTGCGGATCCAGCCTTCCAATGACCCACTAAAAGTGAAGGTGTCGATTTTTTGAAAAACCTTTAAGAAGCCATTGTTGATGATTTCAAGTGCCACGTCGCGGTCTTCCGTATAGCGCATACACATCCTCAACATCACCGGGAAGTACTGCCGGTAAAGGAGTTCCTGATAGTAGCGACTATTGGCTGCACAGCCTGCCACTATCTCTTTTTCGGTGTGTTGTTGTTGCGGGTTTTGCGCCATGTTTCTAGTCCTTGGTGTAGTGTTTTGATCTAAGCGGCACTTCGACTTCGCTCAGTGACCACTGAGATCAAAACAGTAGACCCATTTTTAACACCCAACGATTCAATTTGTAGTCATTTTCTCTCCGCCAGCGGCTAGATTCCCACCAGTCTTCAACCAGGGTAGCCCGTTGGTGCCAGTATCCAATCTCTGTGGTAAAACGGGTGGTCTTGACGTTGTGCCAAACAACGCCTAAAGCAGGGTGAATACGCCACCCCCCTTTGAAAGCGTATGCCTCCGTTTGTTTGTCAGCTGACCAGCCCACACTGTAGCCGCTATCCAGTAGTGCATAGGCCCGGTGGCGTCGCTCAGGCTCGTTGTAATACCTGATTTCAGCTACAATAGGAATAAGTCGATCAGAAATTCCTCCGAACATGAAGTTCATCCCGGTACCCAAGCCCACGCCCAAACGGGGGGTCATTTGCATCCCAAAACTATATTCAAAGCCCAGACCTGATCTGCTGTTTGCGGTTGTTTTAACCCCAAAGGGCATAAACAAAGCGAAGTTATTGTAAAAAGTCTCCGCTTCCAAAAAAGGCTTTTCAGGCTTTTCAGGTTTCAAAAAGTATTCCACATTTGTGGTGTGCGCTCCAGCTACGAACTTATCTAGAATTTCAAAGGGAATTTTCATCAAAACTCCATCATCCGTGCGGAACACCATGGCTTTTCCTAGTTCGTAAAACTGGATTTCGCCCCAAATTCTTTTCCCTGTTTTTAAGACGACCAAATCTTGTTTGGGTATCTTACTTTGGGCTTCAAGCTTGGTCTTGTTTTGCCCTACAACATGGGAAAGTGTGAAAAACAACAGCACAAATAGGTAGGTGTACTTCATTGGCTTTATTTTTTACCGCAAAAACACGGAGGTTCAAAGAAAGTATTAAGCTCCGTGTTTTTGCAGTTAAACTGATCATTTCGAAACATTCAACACACTCAAACGCACCATTTTCTTTGGATTGGAATAATCGTACTGATAAATTCCATTTTTCCCGGTGATGATCGCCAGGCCTTCTTTTTCCAGTGCAATGACATCAAACGCATCAAAATCGTCCAGATGTGACAATTGATTTTTGTCTATTGCAAAATCATCTTTGGCATCAAACACCTTTAATCCCTCGTCACTATCACAAATCATCAACACATCGCCCGTAATCGACAAACCAATAGGCTTGTGCATCTTGTAAGTTGTAAGCAATTTAGGGTTGGTGATTTCGGTAATGTCCAACACATCCAATTGATTGTTGAAGCCTTGACAAACCGTACCTTCTCTCAAGGTTACATAAGCCCGATTGCCTTGAGCCACGACGGGATCACAAGCTCTTGCGTGTTGGAAGTTGGCCAAAAACTTGGGTGCCTCAGGGTCAGTTGCATCAAAAATCTGCATCCCTGACATACCTCCAATAAAGAGTTTGTCCTCGTATGGGTAAATCGTTTCGATGTCCCAACCAATGCCAACATTGCTAGCCATTTTAGGTTCGGTTGCGTTCAACAAACTGAACACCCGTAAGTTAGAACGATCTACGGTGTACAAATGGTTTGCAGTGATCGTGAATCTTGCAGTGGAGCCACCAATACCTACCGTACTTCCTCCAGGTGCGCCTACTTTAGAACCACTTGCTGATCCATTGCTAAAGGTTCTGATTGCAGCATCTGCTTGCAGCCAAAGTCCTCCGCCCCGGAAAAATACAATGCCGCCCTGGTCACAAGAAGGCACCACCTCGGTGGTTTCAGTTTCTTTATAGGTAACCAAGTATCCTTTTTCTGGATCAACTCCATAATTGGGAAAAGCATCCTTGACCCGGCCTGCAAATTTTGGGTTCTTGGGGTCTTCAATATTGATCATGACCAAATCTACCCAGCTGTCGGCGTAGAGGATATTGTTCCGTACCGCCATATCGATATTCCCAGGGATGGGCACAAATGCAACTGGCACAGGTGCTTTGGGGTTGCGATTGTCCACTATATGGAATCCTTCTTCAGGTTCGTTGATGAACAGGTACTCTTCATAAACGTATATCTTACCTGCATCCTTGATTGCTCTGGGTGCTTCTGGCAAAATGTCTTTGCGCAATTCTTTGCCATTAATGTATTGCGGATCATACCGAATGTAGGTCGTAGAGGTTTCACAGGAATCCTTCAAACAACTGGTCAGCCCTGTCATCAACAACAGTCCCAATAGTCCAGTGAGAAAATGTTTACGTAGCATCATGTCAGGTTTTTTGCTCGGCTTTAGATTTCACTCAGTTAAAATCCAAAGTCAATGAGTTATCAGGAATTATAAATGCAAAGTAGCTACTTCATTTTCGGAAGACGGGCCTTGTTCGAAAGAGGTTGGTAAATTGTAGATTTTTTTGCGCCAATCCACTTATTTTAAATTGATTTGGTGGGGAACAGTTATAAATGCGCAAAAAAATAGGCTTGTATGGCAGCATACAAGCCTATTGGAATTAGTATATGGTTAATTGTCTTGCTTAGATTTAACCCAAAAAAGACTTAATGTACGATCAGCTTTCTCGAAATAGCGCCTTTTTCTCCCTTTAACCACAAATGATAAATGCCCGCTGGAAGCAAATTGGGATTAAGCAAATAATCATTGTTTCCGACGCTAGTCTGGATTTTTTGTTGGTGAACCACCTCACCTAAAGCATTGGCCAAAACAGCATTCAAAGCCATGTTTTCATCCGCCTCAAATCGCAAACGAATGGATTCGCCTGCTTGAATTGGATTGGGATAAAGTTCAAGTTTGTGGATTGTTTCCAATAAAGGTACTCCCGTAGTGGATTGATTGATGGTAAACGAGCGAGTAGAGGAATAAGACTTGCAGGCGTACATGGCATTGAAGGGCCGGATCCGCCAATAATAAGGCCGGGAACTGCTCAAATTAGCTACCTCTACAGCGGTATCCCGCGTAATCCCCCGGTACACCACAGTCCCAAAGTTGGCCAACAAACTCACTTCCAACAAGTAACCACTAGCATTTTCTGCGTGGTTCCACTGAAACATGATTTTGCGATTGTAAGAACTCACCACTACCTTATTGCCAGGGAATTGAAGAATGTCTCCTATTGGTTCTATGTTTTGGCAAGGTGCGGTTGGCATAAAATGGTGGGGCAATGCCTCTCCCAAATAGCTGTGCATGGCACCAACCTGACTGGGTGAAAAGCGATTGGCACAGATTCCCAAGGAATAAGACATGATCAAGGAGCCGTCCGAACAAAAGTAATTTCCATCGGGGTCCATTTGTTTGATGATACTTATCCCTTTGCCGTCACATTCCCAACGGCCGGATAAGTAATCGGAAGGTGTATCACAAAAACCATCACCAGCAAATTCACAATTGCTGCCATTTGACATTTCGACTTCAATACCCATTTTGGTTTCATGTGGGGCAGGTTTTGAAGGGTCGACATTTTCCATTTCCCAGCCATAGAAGGTATGTGGTAAAGACAAATAATGCCCCATTTCATGGGCCCAGTTGGCGTCTTTCCCATTGGTGCAATCATTACTGAGCACAATGGCCATACTTTGTCCGCCAGGCATGTAGTTGTATCCACAGGCATCCATTGGGTCGCGTACAAAGTAGACGTTTACTGTTTCGGGTACATTGTAGCGGGAAAACAGATTGGGAATTTGTGGAAATGTGGTTTTATCGTGGTCAAAAAGGATGCTGTTGTTGATGTATTGAATATCTCCTTTGACAAAAAATTGTAGTCCAGTAGATGCATACTTGTCATTGAGTGAGCACAAAGCATCCAAAATGATGTTGCCCCCAATGTACTCCTTGCCTTCATCAGTACCAACGACGTGAATCGTCATGGCGATGTATTTGTTCTCATCAGAGCGCAATTGTGGCGTCCGCTGTCGTTTTTGAAACTCGGTCAACCAGCTTGATTTAATTGCAGGAGTGGCGCAAGGAATGAGGGGCTGGCCCTGTAAAAACAGGCATCCCAACAGTATAAAACAGAATGGTAACGTATAGCGTACAAAACGCATACAGGGGGTGTTAAGTGGTGATGTAAACTAGTGTCTCTCAAAAAGCTCGTAAAACTGAGGGTGAAGCTACTAATAATCGGGCGAATTTGAAAGTTTTGCAAAAATTCAGTAAATCTTTTGTCCTCAGCCGAACATTGCAGAAATAATTCCCTAATATTGCGGGGAATCCTCAAAGGGCAGTTTAATGGGGCTTTTCTGACCATTTAAACGTCCCTTACACCTTCAAATCAGTCAATTTTAACTTTCATAAAAGAATATAAAATGAGCAAAGTAACCGTTGTTGGCGCTGGTAACGTAGGAGCTACCGTAGCCAACGTACTGGCACACCGGGACATTGTTAAAGAAATCGTATTGTTGGACATTCAGGGCAACATGGCCAAAGGCAAGGCCCTGGATACCTGGCAACAAGCCCCCATCGATTATTACAGCACCCACCTGCGTGGTACCGATAATTATGCGGATACTGCAGGTTCCGACATCGTGGTGATCACTGCTGGGGTTCCCCGCAAACCTGGGATGAGCCGCGATGATTTGATTTCGACCAACGCAAAAATTGTCAACAGCGTTACCCGCTCCATCCTTGAGCATACTAAAGCGCCGATCATCATTGTGGTGTCCAACCCACTGGATGTAATGACTTACGCTGCTTACAAAACAGCAGGTTTGCCAGCTACCAAGGTATTTGGTATGGCTGGTATTCTGGATACAGCGCGTTACCGTGCTTTTTTGGCCGAAGCCTTGCAGGTTTCGCCTAAAGACATCCAGGCAGTCCTGATGGGTGGCCACGGCGACACCATGGTGCCACTGCCTCGTTATACCACTGTGGCGGGTATCCCAGTTACCGAACTGATCGATGCCGACAAGCTCAATGCAATCGTAGAGCGCACCAAAGTAGGTGGTGGTGAACTCGTCAACTTGATGGGTACTTCCGCCTGGTATGCTCCAGGTGCTGCTGCTGCGCAAATGGTTGAGGCCATCCTAAAAGATGAAAACCGCATCTTCCCTTGCTGTGTAAACCTGAGTGGCCAATACGGCTTAACAGATACTTTTGTAGGTATTCCCGTCAAATTGGGTAAATCCGGTATCACCGAGATGATCGAATTGAAACTGGATGCCGATGAAATGAAATTGTTGCACGATTCTTCCGTTGCTGTGAAGTCGGTGATGGATGTGTACGACAATATGGGGCTGTAGCCCTCAGCTGTCAGCAATGAGCTGTCAGCAATCACGTTGGTGCTAAATTCGATCTTATTCGATCACCCACCTGATTGCTGATCGCTCATTGCTGATCCCTTCTGAACCTTTTCCACTCTCCTTTGTTACCTAGTAAAACTCTGTTTTATGGTTTCGGTTGAAATGCAAGGAGAGATTCTTGATCAAATGATCACCAACACTGGAGAAAGCTTGCGCAAGGCGGCCGCTGAAGCTCCGGTCTTGCTCGTCTTTCTGCGCCATTTCGGCTGTGTATTTTGTCGCGAAGCCTTATCCGATATTTCCAAACGCCGCAAGGAAATAGAGTCTACCGGGACCAGAATTGTCTTTGTCCACATGACTGACGCTGACATTGCCGAACGTTATTTTTCCCGTTACAATTTAGAGGATGCCATTCATATCAGTGACCCGGACTGCACTTTTTACCGTGCCTTTGGTTTGATGAAAGGCAATTTCAACCAGCTTTTTGGTTTGCACTCCTGGATTCGGGGATTTTCTGCAGCAGTCGTAGCGGGCCATGGTGCCGGGCCTCAATTGGGTGATGGTTTTCAAATGCCTGGCGTTTTTGTAATCCAAAATGGTGAAATCCGGGAAAGTTTTATCCACAACCTTTCCTCTGATCGCCCCGACTACGAGGAGCTGCTCAAGTGTTGTGTCCTGGATTGAATCAATCCTTTTACAAGTTTTTCTTACCTTCGATAAACCGAACACCCCTGCTTTGGTGTTCCAATTACTTTAGAACCTGTTTAGGGCTATTCTGCCTAAAATTTTCACAACCCAGAGTCCAATGATTGGATGGAAATTTGGTGAATATCAACCCGGCGAAGAAGGAGGAACCCCCTTCGAAAAGCTGCTCAAAATATTTCAGGAATTGTTGCTGTACACTTCTGGCGACGTCAACGAAGCCATGTCCTGGTTGACCGAGCTGGACAAAGAGTACAAGCTTACGGATGAAAACTATGGCATCGCCGACTTTTTCCAAGACCTGATTGACAAAGGGTACCTGCGCCAACCCGATGAGAAACAAGGTGGCTTCAGCATTGCCGCCAAAATGGAAATTGCCTTGCGGCAAAAAGCCCTGGAAGATATTTTTGGCAACATCAAAAAAGCCAAACAAGGCAACCATAGCACAAAATCGGAAGGTCGTGGCGATGAGCTCACTGCCGAACTCCGACCTTATGAGTTTGGAGACCAACTGGACAAACTGGCCATCTCCGAATCGCTCCGCAATGCCCAGATCAACCACGGCATCGAAGAATTCAAACTGGCACACGAAGACTTGGAGGTACACGAGACCTTCTACCAAAGCCAAACCAGCACCGTATTGATGATCGACATTTCCCACTCGATGATTTTGTACGGTGAAGACCGCATTACGCCTGCGAAGCGGGTAGCCATGGCACTTTCTGAATTCATCACCACCCGTTACCCCAAAGACACTCTGGACATCATTGTCTTTGGCGACGACGCCTGGCAAATCGAAATCAAAGACCTCCCCTACTTACAAGTTGGGCCTTATCATACCAATACCGTTGCCGGACTTGAGCTGGCCATGGACATCTTGCGCCGTCGACGCAACCCTAACAAGCAGATCTTCATGATCACGGATGGTAAACCGACTTGTATTAAAAAAGGGAAAAAATACTATAAGAACAGCTTTGGCATTGATCGGAAAATCTTGACGCGGACGCTGAACCTGGCGCAAAGTTGCCGGAAATTAAGCATTCCGATCACTACCTTTATGATTGCTCGGGACCCTTACCTGGTCAAATTTGTAGATTCCTTCACACGGGCCAACAATGGCAAGGCTTTTTACAGTAGCCTGGAAGGCTTGGGAGAGTTTGTGTTCCGGGATTACAAGACGAATAAGTCAAAGCGAGCACGCTAACTCAGGTGTCCCTTAAGTGCCTTAAGTTTCTTAGGTGGTGAAAAGAAAAGCCTGCTTCGCAGGCATGGTATTTTTTCACCACCTAAGAAACTTAAGGCACTCAAGAGACACCTGAGAAAGTTATACATTGAAGCGGAAGTGCATGATGTCCCCGTCGGTAACGACGTATTCCTTACCCTCTACACCCATTTTACCTACTTCTTTTACCGCAGGTTCAGAGCCATATTTGATGTAATCGTCGTATTTGATCACTTCAGCACGGATAAAGCCTTTTTCGAAGTCGGAGTGAATTACACCTGCCGCCCCTGGTGCTTTGGTGCCCTTGCGGATCGTCCAGGCGCGTACCTCTTTTTCACCAGCCGTGAAGTAGGTGATCAGATCCAGTAACTTATACGCAGCGTGGATCAAGACATTGACACCTGGTTCGTCCAGGCCCATATCTGCCAAGAACTCCATGCGCTCTTCATAACTCTCCAGCTCCGCAATATCCGCCTCGATGGCAGCACTGATCAAGATAACCTCCGCGGGTTCAGCGGAAACGGCTTTTTTGAAGGCTTCAGAGTGCGCATTACCACTAATTACTGAGGCTTCGTCCACGTTACACACATAAAGAATAGGCTTACCCGTGAGCAACATCATGTCTTTCAAAATGGCCTGCCCTTCATCGTCCAGGTCACAGGAACGAGCTGGTTTGGCGTCTTGCAGGTGGGCCAGAATTTTTTCCACATGGTCAACCACACGCAGTTCTTCCTTTCCACCACTTTTTGCCGCTTTTTTAGCTTTGTCAAGGCGTTTTTCAGCTGTATCGATGTCTTTGAGGATCAATTCGGTATCAATCACCTCCTTGTCGCGCACCGGGTCTACGCTGCCATCCACGTGTACAACATTGCCGTCTTCAAAACAGCGTACGACATGAATGATGGCGTCCACCTCCCGGATGTTACCCAGAAACTGGTTGCCCAAACCCTCACCCTTGCTGGCTCCCTTGATCAACCCGGCAATGTCGACGATTTCTACAGTGGTAGGCACCACGGAGCGCGGGCCAATGAGTTCCACCAACTTGTCCATCCGGCGGTCAGGCACGGTGATCATACCCACGTTGGGCTCCTTAGTGGCAAAGGGATAATTGGCCGCCAGTGCCTTGGCATTGGTCAACGCATTAAAAAGGGTAGATTTTCCTACGTTGGGTAAACCAACAATTCCACATTTTAGTGCCATATTGCGAGAAAGTTGTGAAAGGTTGAGGAGTTGATGCCTCGGCTACCTCAACCATTTTTTAAAAGGCGCGGCAAAGATAAACTTTACAATGAATTTTTTGGCTCATTTTTTCTTATCTGGCGACGATCCAGCTCTGATGGCAGGAAATTTCCTGGCTGATTTCATCAGTAACCGGGAAGTGAACGAGTTGCCAGCTGAAGTGCGACGGGGCATAGTGCTGCATCGCCAGATTGACCATTATACCGATAGCCATGCCGCAGTGCGCCAGAGCATCCAGCGCCTGTATCCGCGCCACCGCAAATACGCACCCGTGTTGGTAGATGTATATTACGACTATTTTTTGGTGCACAATTGGGCGGAGTATACGTCGGAAGACTTTAGCGCCTTCCGCCAAAAAGCTTACTCTGCTCTGCATCAGTACCTGCCAAGTATGTCTGCCGTAATGCAAAAAAGGGTGCAGGGGATGGTCGAAGCGGATTGGTTGCGCAGTTATGGGCTGTATGAAGGGTTGGAGTACACCTTTATGCGCATGAAAAGCCGGACCTCCATGCCGGAGCATTTGGAGGGCGCAGTGGATACGTTGAAGGTATTTCGGGAGGAGATGGATGAGGAGTTTCGGTGGTTTTTTCCGGAGGTGTTGGGGTATGTGCGGGATGTTTTTCCTGTGACCCACGACACCACCCACGATACACCCCACGATACCACCCACGACTAAAGTCATGGGCTGGATTGGGATGTGGCCTCCCACGGATATAACCCACGATTTAAATCGTGGGATTCTCGTGGGTTGGCGGGTTACTTCAGGGAATGAAAGGCCAACACACCCACACTTTCACACCTCACACACGCACCCTTTCTCGTGGGTTGGCGGTTTTTGTAAAAATAACTGATCCTTTTGGAACTAAAAGACCATGTACTTCGTTTTGATTTAAAACTAAGTATATGATCCAACCACCCTCCCACCCCACTATCCTTGGCGCCATTGCTGGCGATGTCATCGGTTCCATTTATGAGATGAAGGAAATTGACAGCTTCTACTTCGATTTTTACGATGAAAGGTGCCGTTTTACGGACGACACTATCCTCACCGTTGCCGTCGCTGATTGTATCCTGCACCAAAAAGATTATGCCAAAACCATCTGGGAATATGGCCGAAAATACCCTGGTCGAGGTTTTGGTGGTACCTTTCGCAAGTGGCTTGAATCAGAGGAACGGCAGCCTTATGGCAGTTTTGGCAATGGCTCGGCCATGCGAGTGAGCGCGGTAGGTTTTGCTTATGATGATCTGGATCAGGTGTTGGAGGCTGCGAAACAATCCGCCGAAGTCACCCACAACCACCCCGAAGGCATCAAAGGTGCCCAAGCTACTGCTGCTGCGATTTTCCTGGCTCGAACAGGTAAAAGTAAAGCTGAAATCCGGCAATACATCGCCCATACTTTTGCATACGATCTGAACTTTACCATCGAGTCCCTGCGGCCACACTATGGCTTTGATGTTTCTTGCCAGGGTTCTGTACCCCAGGCGATTGTAGCTTTTCTGGATAGCAGTGATTACGAAAATGCTATTCGATTGGCTATTTCGCTGAACGGGGATAGTGATACCTTAGCTTGTATTGCGGGAGGAATCGCAGCGGCGTATTATAAGGCAGTTCCTCAAAAAATATTGGAGTTTGTAGTGGGAAAACTGAATGAGGAATTGTTGAAGGTGGTGCTGGAGTTTGAGAAGCAATATGCGTAACCCAAGCCTCGAAACAGCAGAATTCATCTCAAAACGCATTAATTTGCCTGGCAATGATGAGGCCAAGAATCAAAAGAACCAAGGCAAAATTTAAACCAATTCCCAGGCGCTCCATAATTTTTGGGTTTTCTTTTTTTATCAAACTTATTAAACCAAATAAGAAACCAAACAATAAGGAAAACAGAATTATGTTTAGTGCCAGCATATGGTGACTTATACCATAACAGGCATGCATCTTGAGCGGCCTTGTCATCCATAAATATACCAGCAAACACAAGGTCAGCAAAGCTGCGGCAAAGGATAATTTAGCAAATAAATCACCTTTTTTCTTTTCATAAATATCTTCATCCAATAGTTCTTTCATGATTAATAAATTTAGGCATACTATTGGACTAAATACCTGGTTTGAGAAATACCTCCAGTATTTACCTCCCAATTACCCGATTGTATGGATTAAAGCCCTACCTTACCCTTCCTCAGGGTTTTACGCCATGCAGACCTCAATCCAAGCTATTGCACGAGCAGTTTGATTGCCTCATCGACAGTTTTATCGCAGACAAAGTAGGATTAAGTGAAAATTTTCTTGAAGGGCAACTTGCTGCCCAGCTGAAAGCCCATTTGATCGATCTGCACACTGGCCAACAATTCCACGCTGCCGGAATCGGCAATCAGGATATCCACCATCAAGATCAAAGCACCCGGGGCGACCAGATTTATTGGTTGGATCGCCAACACCAGCATCCCCTGGAAAACCGCTTTTTTGAGCTATTGGATAGCTTTGTACTTTACCTGAATCAAAGTTGTTACACCGGCATTACGGGCTATGAATTTCATTATGCCTTGTATGAAAAAGGCAGTTTTTACAAACGTCACCTCGATCAGTTTCGCAGCGACAAAAGCCGGGCTTTTTCCATGATTTTATACCTCAATGAGCATTGGGTACCCGAAGATGGTGGTGAACTGTGCATTTACCATCCTGATAGGGTGCAAACCATTGCACCACTCAGTGGCCAATGTGTCTTTTTCAAAAGCAGCGAATTGGAACACGAAGTGTTGCTGACCCAGGCACCACGGATGAGTATAACCGGTTGGTTGAAGGTAGGTTAAATGAAAAAGGTTCGAGAAGTACCCTTGACTGGCACTCTACGAACCTTTTTCATCAACTATTCAGTCGGTATTATTTCTGATACAACTCAAACTCCGTCCGGCGGTTCAAGGCCCGGCCTTCTGGCGTGGCATTGTTGCCGACTGGCCGCGTTTCTCCAAAACCATCGTGCGTAATCCGGGCAGCATTGATGCCTTTGGATACCAGGTAATCGTTGCAAGCTTTGGCCCGCGCTTTGGACAATTTGAGGTTCAAATCATCACCACCTGAACTATCGGTATGGCCACTGATGCGTACACTGTAATCAGAGTAACGCTTCAAAATGTCTACTACCTGATCCAGAATCGCATTGGAGCTGGCCTTCAGCACTGAGCTACCCGTTTCAAACTGTACATTGCGGGCCGCAAAGCTCAGGGTTTCTTTGTCTTTTTGGGTGATCTCTGGACAGCCGTTGTTGCTGGCAGGACCAGGCTGATTAGGGCACTTGTCTACACTATCAATCACGCCATCACCGTCCGTGTCCGGGCAACCACGGTTGGTTGCTGCCCCTTTTACATCGGGACAAGCGTCATTTTTATCAGCAATACCGTCTCCATCGCGATCTGGGCAACCCTTGGTAGAGGCAGGACCAGCCAGATTGGGACATTCGTCGTTGGCGTCTAAAACGCCATCTCCGTCAGCATCCCGAATTGGGCAGCCATTGTTACTGGCGGGGCCTGCTTCGTTTGGGCACTGGTCTTTGCTGTTGATGATGCCATCGTTATCGGAGTCAGGGCAACCGTTATTTGCAGCAGTACCAGCCTCAGTGGGGCACTGATCCTTGCTGTTGATGATGCCATCGTTGTCGGTATCGGGGCAGCCGTTGGTGGAAGCTGGTCCGGCTTCTTCCGGGCAGGCATCTTTGGTATTGGCAATGCCATCATCGTCGTTATCAGGGCACCCCATCGCTTTGGCTGTACCGGGAATGGTAGGGCATTGATCTTCCGTATCAACGATTCCATCCTTATCGGTGTCTTTGCCCGCAGTGGTGTCATCGCCTCCGCCCAGGTAAAACTTAAGGCCAGCGCCCAATTGGATGTTGTCGCGCAGGTCGGAAAATCCAATGCGATATTCTCCTTTGGTGGTGAAATAAACCGCTCCGCCCAATTTAAAATCGAGCCCAATGCCCACTGGAAGAGCAAAATTTACGCTACGTAAATCTTCATAATTGGCACCTAAACCCGCAAAAAGATTGGGGCTAAAAAAGACATTCGGCTTCAAGGGACGCAGCTGCAATAGCGCATCCAGGTTGAATAAGCCACCTGCGCTTAAGGTTTTACCGGTGGCGTCAATGGGGTACTTGACCTGTCCTATCTTTAGTGGAATAGCCAAACTGAGTGGGCCAGTCAAATGCCGACCATACTCAAATTCAAAACCCGAGGTAAAATCATCCCAATTCCAGTCCTTGGCAATTTGGTATTGGTAGTTGGGGAACAGGGCACGAACGGCGATGTAATCTTTGGTCAAATCGTGTTGTGCATGCACGAGGGGTAGGCTCAGCGCAAATGCGAGCGTCAGGGTAAGTAGAAGCGTTCTCATGTTGCAGTAGATTGGTTTCAAATAGGTTTTGTAAACAAATATAACCATAACCCATCAGAAAAATGGTTTTCCCCAATGATATTTGTTATAGTCAATTGTAGACGAAACCTATTACGTTTAGTCACCAATCAAGCCACGGCCTTCCTTTGAAATTTTGCCTTCGTCAGCCAATTGTTTGAGCAGGCGGTCCAAGATGCCGTTGATGAAGTCTTTACTTTTATCAGTGCTGTAATTTTTGGCAATTTCAACAAATTCGTTGAGGGTAACTTTGGAAGGAATTGATTTAAAAGTCATTAGCTCGACCAAGGCCATTTTAAGCAAAATCATGTCGATAACTGCTACACGTTCCACATCCCAGTTGCGCAGCGTCGGTTCGATTACTTTGAGCAATTGTTCATCTTCATGGTACACTTTGCGCAAAAGCAATTCCCCAAAATCCACCGTAGCTTCAGCATTGGGTTTGTAAGCTTCGAAAAAATCCATTTCGGCAGGCAATGCCTTCAGGGTTTTTTTGATGGAACCAATGATCAGTGATTCGTCATCCTCCCATTGGGCAAAGGTATCATCGTTTAACTCTAAAAACAGCTCATTGGCACACATGGTACGGTACAACAACAACAGCATCTCTTCGTGATCTTTGTTGGTTGTAGCATCATTGTAAACGTATTGGCTGTATTCCTCCTTTTTGGCCAATTCATTGTAAAACGAACGAATATGGTCTTCGTCAAGGAAAGTTTCAGTCTTGTATTGTTTGAACAGGCGATACAGTCCTTCATTTCTGCTCAAGGACTCCATGAGTGGATTGTGGGCCAATTTGGCCTCAAATTTTTTGTCTTCTTCGCTTGGTCTGAGCTTGGTCCGCCGGGAATCGGCATCTTGAATGGAAAATTGGGCAACCCGGATCAGGTACAACAAATTGAAAAGATAAAGCTCGAACGATTTGTTCACCTTATCGCGATACCTCAATAGCGCTTCATCAAATTTCAGGCTCTTATCTCTCCCTAAGGAATAGAGCATCTGCATGACTTTTATGCGGACGTTCCTACGA
Organism: Haliscomenobacter sp.; assembly: GCF_965225875.1. GTDB lineage: Bacteria > Bacteroidota > Bacteroidia > Chitinophagales > Saprospiraceae > Haliscomenobacter. The sequence continues at coordinate 1,458,692 of NZ_CBDDBS010000003.1, forward strand.
CTTAACATGTCAATATTTATTTAGCTGCAAATATAGACTTTCTTGTGCTCATTTAGTTATTTAGGCGCGATTTCTAATGGATAAAAAAACCATACACATGCAAAACGCAGTTCGCAATTCTATCACTTATTGTTTATTTTGTCTTGTAATACTCTGGCTATTAGCTCCTTGTACTGTTTTTTCCCAAACACAAAAAAGCAGCTTTGCCAAAAAAGCAGCCTGGAAAGATGAGTTCAAAAAGGCGGGCAAACCCGATGAAAAAAATTGGAGCTACGACCTGGGTTGTAATTGGTACAACGACGAAGTGCAATGCTACACCGATCGCCCAACCAATGTAAGGGTTGAAAATGGCCATTTGACCATTGAAGCCCGCAACGAAAAAATGGAACACCGGGAATTCACTTCCGCCCGTTTGGTGAGCAAAGGTAAGGGCGATTTCACCTATGGCCGTTTTGAGGCCCGAGCCAAATTACCCAAAGGAGTGGGCACCTGGCCTGCCATTTGGATGTTGTTCAGCGATGCACCTTATGGCAGCAAGGGTTGGCCCGACAATGGTGAAATCGACATCATGGAACACGTGGGTTTTGATGTGGAGCACGTCCATGGCACCATCCATTGTGCCGCTTTCAACCACGTACAAGGTACCCAAAAAGGCACCAAAAAAGCCGTTCCAGGCCTGGAGGAGGATTACCATACCTTCCGCTGTGACTGGACGCCCAACAACATCAAAATTTTTGTGGACGATCAGGAGTATTTCAGTTTTGACAAACCCACTAATGCCACTTGGAAGGAATGGCCTTTTGACCATCCTCATCACTTGATCCTGAACATTGCCGTAGGTGGCGGCTGGGGCGGCCAAAAAGGAATCGACAAAGCGGCGTTCCCAGCGCAGATGGAGATTGATTATGTGCGGTATTATCCGTATGTCGGAAAATAAAAAAACCGGAGGGGTTCAAATACCGCCCCTCCGGCCAAATGTATGAAACTTATTCATCTAACTTTAACACTCCAGTGGCTACGGGGGCTACCAAAAAATACCCGCGTGCACCTCCACTCAAATTGGTATACACATTCGCGGGTTGGCCGCTGAACATCCCGCCATCATTGCCCAGGTTGGCCGCCAGGTCGCTGTAAAACTTGTAGGCATTGCGCGAGATGTTTAAAATTTCAATTTTCGCCTCGTCGTGGGCCGCGTAATAAATGGGAAAAGGCAAACCATCCACCCGGCCATTCAACAGTTTGTCTTCGCTGAAATAAATGGTTCGGCCTTCGTCATTCTCCAGCTTCCCGTTGCGGTAAAAATTGAAGAGGTAAAAATCCTCAGTTTCCTGCGGTTCTTTAACGTAAAGCAGCACTTCGTAAAAACGCGAACTGTCCTCGGGATCTTTCATTTCCTGCTCATCAAGGCGGTAGGTCAAGCTGTCGTAATCTACGATGTGGTTCATTTTGTCGGAAGCCGAATAGGTTTTCCCTTCTGCTTCGATCAGCAAAGTGTAGGTACGACCTGCCACCCCGGCAAAGGCCTGCTCCGACACATACAAGCCCGGTTCTTTTTCCACAAAACGAAACTCATGATTGGCGTCATCTTTGACTCGCACCATTGCTCCCGAAACCACCGGCGCTTTCCCCGTCGAGCCAAAAGACCGACTTTTGCTAAGCTTTACACTTTGTGGCTGGTACTGGTTGTTCACACTCCCCTCTACAATCAGGACGCCGTCGAGTTGTTCGAGGTCCAATTGGATGGTTTTTTCACAAGCCAAAAGGCTCAATAGCGCGAAAAGCGCAAACAGGATATTTTTCATATTGATTTTGCTTTTAAGTCAAAAATTCATTGCTTCACTTTCAGGCTTTCCTTTTCTAAGATGCCCTTAGGTGCCTTAGGTGGTTCAAAAAAAAATTAAAATTTAAAACTCCAGGTCACATACGGCAACACCGAAAACAAGTACACCAGCCGCGCCTCTTTCTCCGTACCATCCCCAATGACATTGCCTTCGTCATCCTGCCTGGTGCGGGTATAAATAGTGAATGGATTCTGCCGATTGTACACGTTGTAGATGCCAAAGACCCAGGTGTTTTGCCAGCGGCGCCCCTTGTTTTTGGCAGGATCAAAAGTCGCCGCGATGTCCAGGCGATGGAAATTGGGCAAACGGTATCCATTGCGGCCCGAGTACAAATTCGCCTCGTAATTGCCAAAACTGTATTTACCCGTAGGCAAAGTGATCGGGCGCCCCGTAGCATAAGTAAAATTGCCCCCAATGCTCCAGCGAGGGCTCAAATCGTAGGTCAAGGAAAGATTGAAACTGTGGCGGCGATCGTAATTGGCCGGGAAAGCCTGGCCATTGTTCACGGTGGGGATTGTTACATCCGTTTTGCTCAGGGTATAGCTGGCAAAACCACGCAGGTCGCCCACATTGCGGCGCAACAATAATTCCAGTCCATAAGAAGTCGCCTTGCCTTGGCGGAATTCAGTGGCAATGTGTTCGTTGAAAAAAATGTTGGCGTTGTCCGCAAATTCGGTGATGTTGTCCGAAGCTTTGTAATAAGCTTCTGCCGAAAACTCCCAGGTGTTTTTGTCCAGGTTTTTGAAGTAGCCAATGGCCACCTGATCCGCTTTTTGCGGCTTCAGATACGGCGAACTGGGTGACCAGGTATTGAAGGGAATCGGCACCGTGGAATTGGACAACAAGTGGATGTACTGCACCATGCGATTGTACGAAAACTTCAAGGAACTGCTGTTGTTCAACTGATACCGCGCAGCAAAACGGGGCTCCGGATTGGCAAAAGAAGCAATCACCTGCCCTTTTTTGTAACGGGTTGAATCGGTAATCGTATAATTCACATTGTCAGAAGCATTGGCATAGGTATAAATGGTTTCTGGTCCCAGATGCTGGAAGAGGGAAAAGCGGACTCCATATTGCATCGACAAGCGCTCGGAAACCTTTTGCTCAGCCCCCACGTACAGCGCCTGATCTAATGCATAACGAGCCTGCAATTTGGTGGGTTTAAAAATGGTGTTCTCCCCATTGGGCCGGATGTCGCCGGGTTGAAACTGGCGGTAAGTACCCTGGTAACCAAACTGCAAGGTGAATTTCGGACTAGGGAACCAGGTAAAATCCTGCTTCACAGAATACTCCTTTTGATTAGCATCCCAACGGAATCCCTCCAGAGCGTCATTCTGCTGCAAAGTGTAATCAAAATCGCTGTACACCAGCGTGGTATTGGCAAACAAACGTTCATTGAACAAATGGTTCCAACGGAAAGTGGTGGTTTTGTTGCCCCAATCCATTTGGAAATCATCGTTGAATTTCCAGATGTCGCGCCCCGCATAGGCGGAGAGGAAGAAGCGGTTGTTGTTGTTGATTTTCCAGTTGAGCTTGCCGTTCAGGTCGTAAAACTGGACGCCGGTGCCCTTCAAATCCGGGATTTGTTTCATGATCAAATCCACGTAAGAACGGCGGGCAGCGAGGATAAATGAAGCCTTGTCTTTCACGATCGGCCCTTCCAGACTGGCCTTCGCCGCCAATGTGCTCACACTGCCCGCTGCTTCCAATTGCCGGGCATTGCCATCTTTGGTGCTGACTTCGAGCAGGGAGGACAAACGCCCTCCATACTTGGTGGGAATCCCACCTTTGTACAGTTCGGCACTTTTTAAAATGTCGGCGTTGAACACCGAAAACAAGCCAAACAAGTGCGATACATCGTACACCGGCGCTTCGTCGATCAGCACCAGGTTTTGATCCGCTGCCCCGCCCCGCACGTAAAAGCTGGAAGTTCCTTCGCCAGCGCTGGTCACACCGGGCAGGGTTTGAATGGTTTTGATGATGTCGGGTTCGCCCAGCAGCGCGGGGAGTTTTTTGACCTGGGCAATGGGAACATCCAGGCGGCTCATGGCGACTTCGCGCACAGCCTCATCGGCTTTTTTATCCGAAATCTGCACCTCTTGCAAAGTCTGGGCATCAGCCTGCATCTCAACATTCAATTCCAGATCGCGGTCCAAATTGATCTCCTTGCTGATGTTTTGGTAGCCGAGGTAAGAAAAGGTCAGGCGGTAAGCGCCGGGTGCCAGGGTCAGGGAATAAAACCCGTAGGTGTTGCTCGTCGCCCCGCTTTTGAGGGGCTCTACCCATACGTTGACGTAGAGTAGCTCTTCTGCCGATGCGGCGTCTTTGATGTACCCGCTCAGCGTGTACTGTTTTTTGGCGGCGCTGCCTGAGTTCTGGGCAAAAATAGTCCCAAGACTCAAGGTCAGCACGACCAGAGTGGCGATGGTTTTCATAATAACAGTCGGTGTTGGTTGGGTTGGGTTCCGGTCACTGAGCGAAGTCGAAGTGCCGTGAACTCAACCCTCTTTTTAAATCCTTTCATCAAGTTAGATGGAAAAAAGAGGGAGTCCCCCTACGTGATGGTTTAAAAAAAAATTTATTCGAACCCTGAAAAGGTGCAATCGAGGAAGGTACAGTTCAAATGTTAAAAAATAAAACAACATGCTTTTAAATTTGCATGACATCCATTTATCCCTTATACATCACCAAATCAAAACAAAATCCATAAATTTCCCCTTTGAATGCACTAGCCAAGCACCACAAAGCACCATTTTCCCGCCACAACGATTCGTAAGAAAACATCATTTAAGCACCTATTATTCAATCTTTTACAATCAAAAACCTAAAATTACTGCTTCGTAACACTCCCCAAATTTTAATTCGCTGGAAAACAAATCCAGGCTTACCTTTGAATAACGCAGGATTTAAGCAGCAATCCGCTTTTTGACTGCTAGCACAAAGGCACTAAGACAACAAAGTACTCAATCTTAGTGCCTTTGTGGCCTCTAGATAAAAGCATTGCCAGATTTCAACGAAAACACGGACATGGAATTGAACAAGTACAGCAAGATCATTACGCAAGACCGCTCACTACCCGGCGCACAAGCCATGTTGTATGGCATTGGTCTGAGCGAGGAGGATTTGAAAAAGGCCCAGGTTGGCATCGTCAGCACGGGCTGGGAAGGCAACACCTGTAACATGCACCTGAATGGTTTGGCCGATCTGGTCAAACAAGGGGTGTTGGAAAGTGACCTGGTGGGTTTGATTTTCCATACCATCGGGGTCAGTGACGGGATTTCAAACGGCACCTCCGGGATGCGGTATTCTCTTCCTTCCCGCGACATCATTGCCGATTCGATTGAAACCGTAGCTGGTGCCCAGTTTTACGACGCGATTGTCCCCATTGTGGGTTGTGATAAAAACATGCCCGGTGCGATGATCGCCCTGGGTCGCCTGAATCGCCCTTCGATCCTGGTGTACGGGGGTACGATCAGTTCCGGCCACCACAACGGCCGCAAACTCGACATCATTTCCGCTTTTGAAGCTTATGGCCAATCGGTAGCCGGAAAACTGGAAGACGACGAGTACAAAAAAATCGTACAAAACTCCTGCCCAGGCTCTGGTGCCTGCGGCGGTATGTATACGGCCAATACCATGTCTTCGGCCATTGAGGCCCTGGGTATGTCCTTGCCATTCAACTCTTCCATCCCGGCCAATCACCCCGAGAAATTGAATGATTGCCACCGGGTAGGAAAAGCCATCCTGAACGTCCTGGCCAAAGACCTGAAACCCCGCGAAATCATGACCCGCGAAGCATTTGAAAATGCCATTCGCGTCATCATTGTGCTGGGTGGTTCGACCAATGCGGTGCTGCACCTCATTGCCATGGCCAAATCAGTTGGCGTAAAATTGAGCATCAACGACTTCCAGGCCATGAGTGACAAAACGCCTCTGCTGGCCGACCTCAAACCTTCTGGCAAATACGCCATGGAAGATTTGTACGGCGTAGGTGGTGTACCGGGAGTGATGAAAATGATGTTGGCGGAAGGCATGCTGCACGGTGATTGTATGACCGTTACGGGCAAAACCGTTGCGGAAAACCTCGCTGAAATAGACGGACTTACCCCCGAGCAGCCCATCATCAAGCCACTCAGTGAGCCGATTAAAGAGTCGGGTCACATCCAGATTTTGTATGGCAACCTCGCTACTGAAGGGGCAGTAGCCAAAATCACTGGTAAAGAAGGTGAATACTTCCGCGGCCCTGCGCACGTTTTTGATTCAGAAGAAGCATTAAATGCTGCCATCGCCGCTAAACAATTGAAGGCTGGTGAGGTTATAGTCATCCGTTACTGTGGTCCACGTGGTGCACCAGGTATGCCCGAAATGCTCAAACCAACTTCCGCCATCATGGGTGAAGGTTTGGGTGACAAGGTAGCCCTGATCACCGATGGCCGTTTCTCGGGTGGTACCCACGGCTTTGTCGTTGGCCACATTACCCCTGAAGCAGAACGTGGTGGCAACATCGCCCTCGTCCGCAATGGCGACGAAATCAGCATCGATGCCCGGAACAATACGCTCATTTTGCACGTTGATGACGACGAGTTGGTCATCCGCCGTGCCGAGTGGATTGCACCACAACCGAAAGCAACTTTTGGAATCCTAGCCAAATATCGACACATGGTCTCATCTGCCAGTGAGGGATGTGTTACTGATCAATTTTAACTTAAGTTGAGAAGTTGAGGGGTTGAGGAGTTGAGGCTGCCGCGAGAGACTTAGACAAGGAAATTGTCAAAATCGCTCGCGGCAGCCTCAACTCCTCAACTTCTCAACTCCTCAACCCTCAAACAGTCCATGTATGGAAAGTTCGCAGGCGACAGCCACTTTAGAGCCACAGGCCGCCCCAAGTGCCCCTAAAATTTCGGGTGCAGAAGCGGTACTCCGTTGCTTTTTAGAAGAAGGAGTAGATACTATTTTTGGTTACCCCGGCGGCGCGATTATGCCTATTTACGATGCCCTGTACGATTATCAGGATCGACTGCGGCATGTGCTTCCCCGCCACGAGCAGGGAGCGGTACACGCTGCCGAAGGTTATGCGCGCGCTACCCGCAGAATTGGGGTCGCCATGGCCACTTCAGGCCCAGGTGCCATGAACCTGGTCACGGGTCTTGCTGATGCTTTACTGGATTCTACCCCGATCGTCTGCGTCACCGGTCAAGTCTTTTTTCACCTGCTGGGAACCGATGCCTTCCAGGAAACCGACGTGATCAATACCACCATGCCGGTTACCAAATGGAACGTACAGGTTACCCGCGCCGACCAGATTCCAGCAGCGATGGCCAAGGCTTTCCACATTGCGAACACTGGCCGTCCGGGTCCCGTTTTGGTCGACATCACCAAAAATGCGCAAAACGAGCTCATGGAGTTCTCGTACCAGCGCAAACCGCTCATTCGCAGCTACCATCCTGCTTCCAAGCCAGATGCTGAAGCGCTGCGCGATGCTGCCGAGTTGATCAACAACGCCCAGAAACCAATGATTCTGGCGGGTCATGGCATCCAGATTGCCCATGCCCAGGAAGAATTTAAAGCTTTTGTAGAAAAAACGGGGATTCCGCTGGCTTGCACCATCCACGGTTTGTCCAGTATTCCCAACGACCACCCCTTGCACATGGGGATGTTGGGCATGCACGGCAATTACGGCCCCAACATCAAGCAAAACGAATGTGATGTGCTCATTGCCATCGGTATGCGTTTTGACGACCGTGTAACGGGTCGCCTCGACAAATACGCCAAACAGGCCAAGGTCATCCACATCGAGATCGACCCTTCGGAGATCCATAAAAACGTCCACGCACATGTGCCCATTTTGGCGGACGCCAAACAGGCATTGAAGGGTTTGTTGCCACTGGTCAAGGAAAAATCTTACCCTGAATGGCTGGCAGAATTCCATGCCTGCGACGACATCGAATACAGTAAAGTTATTCACCGCGACATGCAGCCTTCTCCCAAGGGCGAAATCCGTATGGGCATGGTGGTCAACGAAGTATCCGAACAAACCAAGGGTATGGCCATCGTTGCTACCGACGTAGGCCAACACCAAATGGTAGCTGCCCGTTACTATAAGTTTAAGGGCACCAATCAGTGGGTGTCTTCAGGTGGAGCAGGTACCATGGGTTATGGTTTGCCTGCTGCAATGGGCGCCAAGATGGCTGAACCACACCGCGAAACGGTCGTTTTTATCGGTGATGGCGGTTTTCAAATGACCTTACAAGAATTGGGCACCTGCGCTCAGTGGCATATTGGTGTCAAAATCATCATCCTGGACAATAACTTCCTGGGTATGGTACGCCAATGGCAGCAATTGTTCTTTGAACGTCGCTATTCTTCGGTGGAATTGGTCAATCCCAATTTTGTCAAAATCGCCGAAGGTTTTGGGGTAGCTGGCAAACAGATCACCAAACCAGAGGAAGTAAAAGACGCCATTGCTGAAATGTTGGCCCACGATGGTCCATACCTTTTACATGTAAGTGTAGAAAAAGAGGAGAACATTTTCCCAATGGTACCAGCGGGGTGTGCAGTGGATGAGATAGTACTTGAATAAAGGGTTGAGAAGTTGAGGAGTTGAGAAGTTTAGTCCATTTGCTCCTCAACTCCTCAACTCCCCAACCCCTCAACTAAAAAACATGACCAAAGAATATACGCTCACCGTTTTTACGGAGCATCAAACGGGGATGTTATCGCGGGTAGTATCCATTTTTACTCGTCGTTACATCAATATTGAAAGTTTAACCACCTCCAAGTCTTCGATGCCGGGCATCCACCGTTTTACCATTGTGGTGAATACGACAGAAGACATGGTGCGCAAATTGTGTGGCCAATTGGAGAAACAAGTGGATGTACTCAAAGCCTTCTACGACGAAAACGCGGAGATCGTTTACCAGGAAATTGCGCTGTACAAAATTCCAACGCAGAAATTCATGCAGGGCAATCGCTTGGAAAAATTGATTCGCCAGCACAATGCGAAAGTGTTGGAAATCGAAGAAGAATACATCATTGTGGAAAAAACCGGGCACGCTGAAGAGACCGAAGCGCTGCTGGAAGCCTTGAAAGAAATTGGGATTTTTGAATTTGTCCGCTCGGGTCGAGTAGCTATTCCACGACCGATGGAGCGTTTGAGCAAATACTTGCAGCAATTGGAGCTGGAGGCGGAAGAAACTTTGTAAGTCGGCCAATTGCACTTTAATAAAAGCCGAGGGGCATCGTACATAAGTTTTACTTCGTACGATGCCCCTCAATATTTTAGATTATAGTCAGTCAGCCTGTTAAATCAACGCATCAACCTCCATCTCAACAGGAACCATCCAGCCTCTTGTATCCTCAATCCGGCCGGTACGCAAGCCTTCAATTTCAGATTTCAACATGCTACCAATTTTACGCGACTCTATGGCAGGCAAAGTCATCAGGTGGCCATTGTAGCTGATTTCGGATACGTGGGAAACCACTGCCGCAGTTCCCGCGCCAAAACACTCCTGCAATTTGCCAGCTGCGTGTGCTGCAACCACTTCATCGATGGTGATGGTTCTTTCTTCAACGGGAATACCTTTGTCCCGCAGAATGTGCAGGAAGCTATCCCGGGTAATTCCTCTCAGGATGGTGCCGTCTGTGTATGGCGTAACCACTACGTTATCGATCACAAAAAAGATGTTCATCGTACCCGACTCCTGAACGTTTTTGAACTCAGGGCCTTCCAGCCACATCACCTGGTCGAAACCTTGCTTCAGGGCATTTTGGGCAGGCAACAAAGACGCTGCGTAGTTTCCAGCAGATTTGGCCTCTCCAGTGCCTCCTTTACCCGCACGGATGTACTGGGTTTCAGCCAACAAACGGACTGGCTTGGAGTAGTAAGGCCCAACCGGGCAGGTAAAAATGATGAACTTGTAGGTATCTGATGGTCTTACACCAATGAATTCATCCGTTGAGAACATGAAGGGGCGCAAGTACAGCGCACTTTCTTCACCAGAGGGAATCCAATCAGCTTCCAGACCGACCAGGGCGTGTAGCGCATCCAAAAACAGGTCTTCGGGAAATGCAGGCATACACATGCGCGCAGCCGAAGCATTGATGCGGTGCAGGTGCATTTCTGGACGCAGCAGCATGGGATGGCCTTCCTGGTTTTTAGTGGCTTTCATACCTTCAAAAATAGATTGGCCGTAATGCAGGACCATTGATGCTGGGTGCATTTCAAATGGTGCAAATGGCTCGATGCGTGGGTTCACCCACTCTCCCCCTTCATAATCCGCCACAAACATGTGGTCGGTAAATACCCGACCGAATGGAAGGTTATTAAAGTCCAGCGTTGAGAGTCTGGAATTTTGGGTCCTCTTGATCTGGATTTTGTTTTTCATAGTGATCAACAAATTTTCAACGAAATTACATAAATTTATGCAAAGATTCTAGCTTTCAAAGCAAATACCGATTTTTATTCGGTATAATTTGGATTTACAAGCAGATTAAAGAATTTAATTTTGAACACTTCGTTTTTAGACTACAAAGTATTCGTTCCGGGGGAAAGTGCAGAGCAGCAGCAAAAACTCAAGGGTAAACATACCAAAGGGCTATTATTGCTTTTTGTAAGCCATGAGCAACAGGCCGAGCTTTTGGATTTTTTGAAAAAAATCCTCCTTGCCGTACAGTTTGACCTTGAGGAAGATACTGCCTATTTAGACTTTAACGCAACAGCCGCCATAAACGTGGCCTCACTTGCTGCAATAAATGCATCCAAAACGGTAATTTGTTTTGGTTTCCCCTTGCCACAGCTCGGGTTTCACTTCGAAATCCCCAATTATTACCCTTTTAAACACCAGGGCACTACATATTTGTTCGTAGATGATCTGCTCACCATTTACGAAGAACGGCAGGCTGGGGGTAAAAAGTTGTCGGGTGCCTTGTGGAAATGTTTGCAGGAGATGTTTAAATGAGTAAAAATGGAAATTGTCAATTCAAACAAGCGCAAATTTGATGCCATCGTAATAGGCTCCGGAATGTCGGGCGGGATTGCAGCCAAAGAGCTGTGTGAAAAAGGGCTAAAGACGCTGGTACTGGAACGTGGGCCCAAATTGGACCACATTGCCGATTACCATACCGCCAATACCCCGTTGTGGGAATTGCCTCACCGCAATCGCCAAACCTGGGAAGATAAAAATAGCACCCACCCGATCCAGTCCAAGTGTTACGCCTTTAATGACGGCACCCGGCATTTGTTTGTCCGCGACGACGAAAATCCCTACCAACAAGTCAAACCTTTTTCCTGGATACGTGGCTACCATGTGGGTGGGAAAAGTTTAATGTGGGCTCGTCAGAGTTACCGTATGGCGCCCCTTGAATTTGAAGAAAACGCAATTGATGGGCATGGCAACGATTGGCCCATCCGCTACAACGACCTTGCCCCCTGGTATTCCTACATCGAACGATTTGTAGGCATCAACGGCATGAAAGAAGGCCGGGAGATGTTGCCCGATGGAGAATACCTTCCTCCAATGGAGTTGACACCCATTGAAAAAAACTTCAAAGCTGCAGTAGAGCAAAAATACCCAGGTCGTTATGTCGTCACCGGGCGCAGTGCCAACGTAACGGTCAAACACAATGGCCGAGGCCCCTGCCAGTACCGAAACCTGTGCCACCGGGGTTGTCCATATTCCGCTTATTTCAGCAGCCAGTCCGGCTCCCTACCCGCTGCTGCGGCCACTGGAAAAATGACCCTGCGGCCGGATAGCATCGTCCATAGCATCATTTACGACGAAAGTAAAGGCAAAGCCACGGGTGTTCGGGTCATTGATGCGAATACCAAAGAGATGGTGGAATATTCTGCCAAAATCATTTTTGTAAATGCGGCTACTCTCAATACGACTTTGATCCTGCTAAATTCAACCAGCAACCGTTTCCCCAATGGTTTGGGCAACGATTCGGGGGTACTGGGCCATTACCTGATGGACCACAATTACCGGACCGAAGTGTCAGGAACCCATGAGGGGTATTTGGACAAATATTACAAGGGGCGGAGGCCAAATGGATTTTACGTTCCCAGATTCCGCAATGTAGGCAATGACAAACAAAAAGATTACCTGCGTGGCTTCGCCTTCGGGGGCAGTTGTGAGCGATCAGGTTGGGAGCAAGGTCTTGGACGGAAAGGCTTTGGAGCTGATTTTAAAAACGCGATCACCAAGCCCGGCCCTTGGAGCATTTTTATGCAATCGCAGGCAGAAATGCTGCCCGAATTCCACAACCACGTCAAAATCAACCGCAAGATCTCCGATCCCTGGGGCATGCCAACCCTGGATATTGACTGTGCCTACGGACAGAATGAAGACAAAATGGACAAAGACATTGCTCTGGTTGCCCAGGAAATGTTAGAGGCAGGTGGGTTCAAAAACGTCAACATCAACTACAACAACGGGAAACCGGGCATTGGCATCCATGAGGTGGGCACAGCTCGAATGGGCAAAGATCCCAAGACCAGTATCCTCAATGGCTGGAACCAGGTTCATACGGTGAAAAACGTTTTTGTTACCGATGGCGCGAGTTTGCCATCACAAGGCAGCCAAAATCCAAGCATCACCTTTATGGCTTTGACCGCCAGGGCTTGTGATTATGCGGTGAAGGAATTGAAAAAGAGGAATTTGTAGGTTGAAAACACACTCTGGACATTTTGCTCGGAGGACATCAATTGCCCCAGGCTTCAGCCTGGGGGGGTAGGAACCCCTCGGATTTGGGCTTTAGCCCTGGCTTGAAAATTAAGACTTGGGCTAAAGCCAGATCAAAAAGGGAACCTCATCCACGCGCTAAAGCACGTGGCAATTGATGTCCTCCGAGCAAAATGTTGGTGTGAGTTAAAACATAGAGGTCCAAGCCTTCGTATTTTCATCAATCGGTAAATCAGGAATCCACACTCCCGGAACCGGGTCATAATTCAAGGCCTGGGTAGCCCCAATCTGGGAAGTAAAATAACCATGCAAGGTCAATTCCTTAAGCAACTGAAAGAATTGGGGCTGGCCGTTTTTTGCCGGTGCTGCCTCCAATTGGGTCATCATTTGAAAGCGCTCATTGTCATTAAACTGCAAATAACTTTGGCTCATTTCCCGCTGGCATTTTTCCTCCACTGCGTTTAAATCAGCCCAAAATTGATCGCGTTGTTGGGGAGAAAAACAAGCCTCAACAGCCAGGGCAATAAAATCGTGCACCCCCGCGGCTTTTGCACCTGGGGTATCTGTAGGGGGAATGATGGTATCCGCTAATTCAGCCAATAGTTCTATTTGCGCAGTGGGAACAGCCGATAAAATCGGCTCCGGGTTGGCCAAAGCCTTGGCCAGCATTTCGGGCAAAATGGTGATGGTTCCAGCCAAAAGTATGGTTTTTTTCAGCGCATTCCGACGGTGCATAAGAATGGATTTTGATCAAAGATAAACAAAATAAGTTCTGACAAAAAACCAGTGATCCTATAAATAAGCCATTGAGTCTACGAGTCAGGCTCCAGCTATTCAAAAAAATACCCCGAGCAATAGCCATTGCCCAGGGTATTTTTTGATCTATTTCAATTCGTTGATTAGTCGTTCAGTACCTTAGTCACCAAAGCAGCAGCATCAGCCAATTGGATCGCAGAGTATACTTTTAAGCCTGACTCGTCGATCATCTTTTTCGCCATATCCGCATTGGTTCCTTGCAAACGTACGATGATGGGGACATGGATGTTGCCCATATTTTTGTAGGCATCGATTACCCCTTGTGCCACCCGGTCACAACGTACAATTCCACCAAAGATGTTGATCAGGATTGCTTTTACAGCTGGGTCTTTCAAAATGATTTTGAAGGCATTTTCTACCCGGGCTGCATCTGCAGTACCACCTACATCAAGGAAGTTAGCTGGTTCACCACCAGAGAGTTTGATGATGTCCATGGTAGCCATGGCCAAACCCGCTCCGTTCACCATACAACCTACGTTACCGTCCAGTTTTACGTAGTTGAGTTCAAACTCTTGAGCCTCTACGTCGGTTGGGTCTTCTTCAGCCGTGTCGCGCATCGCTTCCAGGTCAGGGTGGCGATACAGGGCATTGTCGTCCAGAGACACTTTGGCATCTACCGCCAGAATCCGCTCGTCACCTGTACGCAAGCATGGGTTGATCTCGAACAAGGCTGCATCAGAAGCAACAAAAGCAGTGTACAACTTGGTGATGAAGGTGGTAAATTCTTTAAACGCTTTACCACTCAGCCCTAAATTGAAGGCAATTTTACGCGCCTGAAAACCTTGAAAGCCTACGAGGGGATCAACCCACTCTTTTTGTACTTTTTCCGGTGTATGTTCGGCAACCGCTTCAATGTCCATGCCACCTTCGGTAGAATAGATGATTACGTTGCACTTCTTCTCACGATCCATCAGGATGGATACGTAGTATTCTTTATTGGCACTGAAGTCAGGAGCGTAACAATCTTCAGCGATCAACACTTTGCTCACCAGTTTGCCGGGGCCTTCCATGCCACCTGGAGTCTGAGGCGTTTTCAGCATCATGCCCAGGATATTGCCCGCGTGGGTTTTGAGGTCATCCAGGTTTTTAGCCAATTTTACACCACCTCCTTTACCGCGTCCTCCTGCATGGATTTGGGCTTTCACCACTACTACACCGCCACCTAGCTGTTGCCAAGCTGCTTCAGCTTCTTCTACGGTGTTTGCCACAATGCCCTTCTGTACGGCTACTCCGTAGCGGGTGAGGATTTCTTTTCCTTGATATTCGTGAAGATTCATAACAAATCAGATATGTGTTTTTGGAGGATTTGGGTTATGCTTTTAAAAGCGGGTCAAAGCTACACATCTAAAGTGGAATGCGGAAAAGGTGGAGGAAAAAAGTTTAGACAATTTAGGAACGGAAATGAATTAAAGTTACAACCTGGCAGGCTCTTTTTTGATTTTGCTGCGTTACTCGTCAGTTGCGTAGTTCACTATGCGCCTTCCTCACGCCTCGCTAAATCAAAAAATAGCCGAGCCAACTTTATAACTTTATTTCATTTCCGTTCCTAAATTGTGTTCTTTTCAAAAAAATCAGCTTTTTTTTCCAAATTTTATTTAAAAACTTGGATTCTAGCGTACTTTTAGCACCTGAATAAACATAAACAACTCATGCAAAAAATTAAAGCTGCGGTAGTAGGGCTAGGTTTCATTGGCCCAGCCCACGTAGAAGCGCTGCGGCGCGTACCCACGGTAGATGTCATTGGAGCCTTGCATTTTGATTTGGAAAGCAGTCGCCAAAAGACCCAGGAACTCGGTATTGCCAAGGCTTACGGATCATTTGAAGAAGTGATCGCCGATCCAGAAGTGCAGGTTGTACACATTTGCACCCCCAATGCCATGCACTACCACCAGGCCAAAGCGGCCTTGCTGGCGGGCAAACACGTGGTGTGTGAAAAACCATTGGCTACCACCATCGCCGAAGCCGAAGAGCTGGTGGCACTGGCAGCCAAAACCGGTTTAGTCAATGCCGTTCACTTCAACATCCGCTACTACCCTATCGTTCGTCAAATGAAAGTGATGCGCGAAAAAGGAGAATTGGGTGATATTTATTCCGTGATTGGGACTTACCTGCAAGACTGGTTGTTCAAAGATACCGATTACAACTGGCGCCTGGAGCCTGAACAATCGGGCGAAAGCCGGGCCATTGCCGACATTGGCTCGCACATCATGGACTTGTTGGAGTACATCACCGGGGTGAAAATTGCAGCCGTTATGGCGGATTTCAATACGGTTCACAAATTCCGTAAGAAGCCATTAAAACCAGTGGAAACTTATTCCGGCAAAATGTTGACCGCCGAAGATTACAAGGACGTGCCCATTACCACCGAAGACCATGCCAACGTACTGGTACGCTTTGACAATGGCAACCGTGGGGTGATTACCGTAAGTCAGGTGTCAGCTGGTCGTAAAAACCGGATCGACCTGGAAATTTCCGGCTCGGTTTCTACCTTCCACTGGTGCTCCGAATCTCCGAACAATCTCTGGATTGGTAACCGTGATGGCTTCAACGGCCAACTGATGCGCGACCCATCCTTGTTCCACGGCGAGGCCAGAAGTGTGGTTTCTTTCCCAGGCGGCCACAACGAAGGTTTCCCGGATACCTCTAAACAATTGTTCAAAGAAGTATACCAGGCCGTTGCTGAAGGCAAACAACCTGCCAATCCTACCTTCCCTACCTTCGCCGATGGTTTGCGCGAGCTGCTGATCTGCGAAAGAATTGTGGAAAGTAATAAGAAGCAGGCTTGGGTTACAGTTTAATAATTACGAATTTTTCGAATGACGAATGACGAATACCGGGAAGCTCTGGTTTTATTCGTCACTCGTCATTCCATTATTCGTCATTCCAAAATTATGTTAGATCTCGGTTTTGTATCCGCCATTCTCGCCGATCACAGTTTTGAAGATGTGATGGCCTATGCCGCCGCCAATGGTTTCCGTTGTGTAGAAATCATGTGTTGGCCCAAGGACAACAGCGACGCTCGGCGTTATGCCGGGGTTAGTCACATTGATGTGGATGCATTGGATGCTGCGGCCATCCAGCACATTAAAGCTGTTCAGCAAAAAACAGGGGTATACATTTCCGGATTGGGCTATTATCCCAATCCATTGGATGCCAATGAGGCGCAGGGAGCGTTTTTCCGGGCGCACATTCAAAAGGTGATTAAGGCTGCGGCAGCGCTAGGTATTCCTGTAGTCAATACCTTTATTGGCCGGGATCAATCGCGCAACATTGCAGACAACCTGAGCAAATACGCGGAAGTGTGGCCGGAACTCATTCAAACCGCAGAGGCTAATGGGGTAAAAATCGGTATCGAAAATTGTCCCATGTTTTTTACCAACGACGAATGGCCGGGCGGCAAAAACCTGGCGATTAGCCCTGCAGTGTGGGACAGAATGTTCGAACTCATTCCAAGCCCAGCTCTTGGGCTCAACTACGATCCTTCACACCTGGTTTGGCAAATGATGGACCCCATCAAGCCCATTTACGACTACAAAGATCGTCTCCACCATATCCACCTCAAGGACGCCAAGGTTTATCCACACAAGTTGAATCGAGTAGGCATTATGGCCAATCCGCTGGAATACCACTCCCCAAAATTGCCCGGCTTGGGCGATGTTGATTGGCGCAAGTTTTTTGCGGCGCTGACCGATGTTCGCTATCGCGGACCGGTGTGTATTGAAGTAGAAGACAAGGCTTACGAAGGTTCCGACGAGGATGTCAACAGCGCGATTTTGACGGCAAGGAATTATTTGCGGCAGTTTTTGGCCTAATCCAACGCCTTGCAAGTTTGGGCGCTAAGCATTAACTTGCAATAAATAAACAAGGCATGGCGGCAGCATCGACCAACATTCAACGGTTCAAATTTTCCACTGAGGCGTATCATCAGTTGGGAGAATATGGGCTTTTGCCTATCGATGCCCGTGTTGAATTATTGGATGGTGAAATTGTAGAAATGAGCCCTATCAATAGCCCCCACAGTGGGACAATCAATCGTTTGCAGAAAATATTAGAAAAATTATTGGGTAAGACCCACATCATTGCCAATCAAAATCCCATTCAATTAGGAAAATACTCTGAGCCTGAACCGGATTTAGCCGTTCTACTTTGGCGCGATGATTTCTACTTCGACAAGCACCCTGTACCAAAAGAAGTGGCCTTCCTGGTTGAGGTGGCTGATTCCACGCTGGAAAAGGATCGGGAGTTCAAACTTCCACTTTATGCTCAAGCCAATATCCCAGAAGTCTGGATCGTTAATTTGAAGGCCAAGCAACTCGAAGTGTACACTTTGCCAGTGGAAGCCACTTATTCCCAGACCAAAGTTTATCAGGTTGGTGATTTGTTGGAAGGTACACTGGTGCCTACGCTCAAGTTTGATCAAATTCTTCCCAAATGAGGAATTGAGGATATATTATGTCAGAAATTAATCCCACTTTTTATCTTTCCAGAGTCGCCCTGGTGGTTCAACCCGGGCAAAATCAATTGCGTGCTTTCAGTGCCGAAAAAGGAGCCTGGGTCAGCCAGGAGGTAGTCATCAACATCGATGAAGATGACCGTTATATGGTAGATACCAATGTAGCACTGGTCGTACAACCCGGGCAGAATCACCTGCGTGCATTCAGTGGTATCCTGGCTACCTGGGCCAATCTTGAAGTGCCCGTCAACAACCGCGAGGGGGACCACTACGCCGTGCGTGGCAATGTAGCCTTGGCCGTCCAACCCAGTCGCAACCGCATCCACGCTTACAGCTCTTTTTCAGGAGTCTGGTCCACCATCAACATAGAGGTCAACAACAACGAGGGTGATGTTGAATTGATTGAACAAAATTTGGCGCTGGTGATTCAACCGATGCGGGATCGGCTTTGTGCATACAGTGCGTTTACAGGCACCTGGGAAGTAGTCAATGCAGCTATTGACTCGAATCGGGGTGAAACCTATCTGATAGATACCAACATTGCCTTGGTCGTGCAACCTGGCCAAAACCACATCCGGGCTTATAGTGCAGCCACTGGCACCTGGGCCCACCTCAATGTGAGTGTAGACCCTCGCCATGGCGACGCCTATCGAATTGGAGCCAATGTAGCCTTGATCATGCAACCCTTTCAGAATAAAATCCGGGCCTTTAGTGCCATTACAGGTGCCTGGAGCACACTGGAGGTTGCAGTAAACCCGAGTGAAGGTGACCAATTTTTTGTATCTGGCAATGTGGCTATGGTTATCCAGCCTGGGCAAGACAAAATTCACGCATTTAGTGCGATGAATGGGCAGTGGGCCAGTTTGGCCGCATCGGTGGATGCGCGAGATAAGGATGTGTATTTGATGGGTAAAGATGCGGTGTTGGGATAAATGAAAAATAAAAAAAGGCAAGAAACTGATTACCAGTAACTTGCCTAATTTTGCGGAGGAGGAGGGATTCGAACCCCCGGTACCTCTCAGTACGGCAGTTTTCAAGACTGCTGCAATCAACCGCTCTGCCACTCCTCCGTAGGGCAGATTTGCTACACCTTTTCGGCGAAGCGAGTGCAAAGATAGATGCCTTTGTGAAAAAAGGAAATCTTCGCCTAAAAAATATTTTTTCTAACCCATTTCTTTCGATTATGGTTCCTTCCACTCCAGGGGTTGAGGTTTGATGCCTGCTTTTTTCAACAAGCGCAGCATGCCATTTTGGCCACCCAAATGGGCCGCACCAACTGCGCAGAAAACTGAGTTGGACTCAATAAGCTCCAGCAAACGAGCTACCATAAAGATGTTTCGGTCGTAAAGCAAAACTTTCCTGGCGCCACCCACATGTTTTTTGGCTGCTTTAAACAGCGCCTGATAATCTCCACTCGCGTAAATATCCACCATTTTGAACAACTCGCGGCGCTCCTTGCCAATGTGCTTTCCCAGGTACAATAAGTCCTTAATCTGATCTTCCAAAGGGATTTTGTGCAAGACCAGTGCCTGTTGTTCTACGGTTTCCAGGCCGGTCGTTACTTTGTTCATGCGGATGGCATAATCCCAGAGGTAACGATCGAGGGAGTATGGCTGGTCGGCTGGCAGGAGGTTGTCGTGTACAAGATTCACCAGTAAGATGGGTAAAAAACGATCGAACAACCCAATGTCCTGACCACAGGCCTTACGGATGATGTTGCGCAGTTTGGCGTACTTCTTGGGTGGTAAAATACTGGAAAGGGTGCGGTAATCCGGCAGAAGCGCGTGTTGTACAAAATCGGAGGAGCCCATTTCGTCAAGATTGATTTCAGCCGCAAACACCTGAGCCTTTTCAATCAAGGCACAATAATCGTTGATTTGAAAAAAAGCTTCGTCACACTTGGCATGAATCGTGCCCAACAAATAAGAAGTCTGGCCACCATCTTCCTTTTCCAATTGCCACAATAAAGTCCGCTTTTTTTTCTTCATAACATGATGTGATCTCGTGCCGCTCCGGGTTAGGCAAAAGATGAGTTCCTCCTAATATGTAAAGCCGCTGAACAAACTAAATCATTTGTTCAGCGGCTAAGATACAAAAGGGAAAAGGCTTTTAATCGTATTTGTAGGGTAAAACCTTTGAATCTTTTACCGTAGAAAGGGTCATCAACGTTTTTAAGCGTTCAATCTCTTCAATTTGCGAAAGGGTTTTGAACAAGAGTTGTTCGTAA
Source organism: Haliscomenobacter sp. (assembly GCF_965225875.1). GTDB lineage: Bacteria > Bacteroidota > Bacteroidia > Chitinophagales > Saprospiraceae > Haliscomenobacter. Next base: position 1,478,708 of record NZ_CBDDBS010000003.1, read on the forward strand.
GTGGGAATATCACGACAAACAATTTTGATCAGGAAGTCGGCCTCACCGGTGATAATGTAGCATTCTACAATTTCCTCGATCTGTTTGATTTTATCCAAAAAGTTGTTGAGGGCGTTTTCTTTCTGCCAGGCCAGGGAAACCAAAACGAAAGTTTTTACATTCAGGCCAATGGTTTGAGGATTTACTTTGGCGTGGTAGCTTTCGATGATTTCACTAGATTCTAGTTTCTTGACTCGTTCGAGTGTAGGAGCAGGTGAAAGGCCAATTTTTTTAGAAAGATCAAGGTTGGTGATCTTTGAATTATCCTGAAGTATTCTCAGAATTTTCAGGTCAATTTTATCCAATTTTTCCGACATGGGTACGGTAAGTTAACTGAACGATATGAATTAGCATGCAAGATAGGGACATAAACATAATTTTACAACTGTGCAATCAAATAATACCTAATTTTATTTTAAAAAATTTCAATTTCCTGCAACCTAGCACTACAAAATTCCGAATGAGATAATATAACATCACTATATGAGCTCAATTCCCAAAAACATAGCTTTTTTCTAAAAATATAATTTTGGTTTTTAGAGCCCAGACCACACAAATCTAGTTGCATGGCCTGGGCTTTTACTCCACTTATGGCCAAATGCCTAAAGACATGTAGTCATTGCTGATTTTGTTGATCGCATTAACCATGGCAGCGGTTCGCAAATCGTTAATTTTGGGGTGTGAAACCATCACTTCGCGGATTTGGTGATAAGCTGTAATCATGGTTTCTTCCAAACCAGAACGCACCAGGTCAATTTCATCGGCCCCACGGGCGATTACTTTCATTTCCTCGGTTGTCACGTCGCGGCCAGTCATCCGTTCTACCAGATTGACCATGTCCATCATTCTGCCCTGGTTAAAACGTTTGTCCATGCGACCAAAACGCATGTGCGACAGGTTTTTTAACCACTCAAAATAGGAAACCGTTACCCCACCTGCGTTGAGGTAAAAATCGGGAATGATCAGTTTTTTCGCCGCCAGCAGCACTTCTTCTGCATCAGCCGCTACGGGGCCATTGGCTGCTTCAGCGATGATTTTAGCCTTGATTTTACTAGCGTTTCCACTGGTAATTACACTTTCCAAAGCAGCGGGGATCAACACGTCACACTCGAATTCCAGTGCCAGTTCACGTTGGGCTTTGTCAAAAGTTTGGGCACCTGGGTAATTCAGGATTGACCCATTGTATTTGCGGTATTTGAGCAATTCGTGAACATCGATGCCATCTGGATTGTAAATGGCACCTTCCACCTCTCCTACCCCAACCAAAATCATTCCACCTTCGTCCTGGCAAATGGTGCCAGAAAAAGTTCCTACGTTACCTAAACCTTGGAGTACAAAGGTTTTGCCTTTGGTTCCCGGGCTCAGGCCTATTTTTTTCATGTCCTCGGCTACGCTGCACGCCTCGCGAATACCATAAAAAACGCCACGCCCGGTTGCTTCCTCACGTCCACGCACTCCATTTTGAGTGACAGGCTTGCCAGTCACACAACCGGCTGCGTCGATTTCTTCACCCTTAAATGCGCGATAAGTGTCGTAAATCCAAGCCATTTCACGGGAGCCCGTTCCGTAATCTGGTGCTGGTACATCCACCGATGGCCCAATCATGTTGCGCTTAATCAGTTCAGCGGTGTAACGGCGGGTGATTTTTTCCAATTCCTCGGGGGTGTATTCCCAGGGATTGATTTTCACCCCTCCTTTGGCTCCGCCAAAAGGTACATCAACAATGGCACATTTGTAAGACATCAAAGAAGCGAGGGCCATCACCTCTTCTTGGTTGACGTGGTTACTAAAACGAATGCCACCCTTGGTGGGCGTGCGGTGGTGGCTGTGTTGTACCCGATAGGCTTCGATCACTTTCACTTCGTCGCGCAGTTTTACCGGAAAGTTCATCCGGTAAACCGAGTTACAAACTTTGATCTGGTCTAGCAGTCCCTGTGGCAGTCCGGTGTGTGGTGCCGCCCGGTCGAAGTAGTATTCTACACTTTCGTAGAATCCGCCTTTTTTACTCATTGTCTTTAATTTGGTTTTCCAATTTGGTTAGCTTACGGTCCAAGTATAATAGAAAAAGGACAATACCCAAAAAGATGATCAGGATGACAGCTACTACCACATATATATGGCCTATGCTACGCAAAAAATCGCCACTCGCTTGTTGAGCAAAGGCCATTTGCTGAAAAAGTAGCGTCATTACACAAACAAGTGAAAGGCGATTCCAGATCATGATACATTAGATTTATTTTGAAGAAAAGAAAGATTTATGGTAAACGAAGTTTAAGCATCCAATAGTTTCTGCTGTAACTTTTCAACTCGGTAAGCCACCGAAGCGATCCAGAAGCCCAGCAAAGTCCAACCAATGCCTGCCGGGTAAAACACCATCCGCATCGTATTGTCCAGGTCCTCCCCACCAAAAGCAGGGTTGCCACCGTTACCAGGGTGCAAACTGTCGGTCATCCGGGGAATGACAAAAATGAGTGGAATGAGTGCTGCGAAAGCAAATATATTGTATACCGCCGACAAGCGGGCTTTCTTCTCTTCGTCTTGAAAAGCACCGCGTAAAATAAAATAGGCGGAATAAATCAGTAGGGCAACCGCGGTCATGTTTTGTTTGACATCCCAACTCCAAAAAGCCCCCCAGGTGTACTTGGCCCAAATGGCTCCAGTTACGGTGCCTAAAAGCCCAAAAACAAATCCTGCCCGATTCAGTGCCAGGGTACGTTGATCTGCATCCGGGTCGTATTTGCGCAAATAACGAACGCTAAAATTGACCGAGAACATAAACAGAAAAATCATGGCGAACCAAAGTGGGACATGAAAATACTGGTTGCGAATGGTTTCGTACAAAACTGAGCGGTAAGGAAAAGTCAGTTTGGGGCCAGCGTTGAGCTGATCCATTTTATCTACGGACCAAAGTTTTTTTCCTTCCAAAAGATTCACCGAGTCTTGGGTAAGGGCAATTCCTTCAGGCAGCACAATGGCCCCATCAATCGGGCTATCCAGAATCAAACTGCAGGCATCGTCCTTGGATTCCGATGGTAAGTACTGCGGCAGATTGAAATGTAACTTCATGGTGCGGTCATTAACCACTTCAATTCGCGCCGCTTTCAATACCACATCGCCCCTCAGTTTCAACCAGGCGCGCAGTTCATTTTTAGCCTTGGAATAGTAAGAATTGTAACCCGTTACGGTCAATTCCACCTCGGTTCCTGCCTGCAATGCCCTTGGTGTAACTTCAGCAATGCCCGGCTTGAGCGGTATCAAAAGGCCTGCCAAAAAGGTATACAGCAATATGATTACTGCCAATATTTTCCACCAGCTCTGACGTATCATAGTTGTTTTTTTAGTCTCTCCACAAAAAAGGGTATAAAACCAGGGTTAGTCCAGCCAATACCAAGTCGATTGCCACTAAAATGCCAATGTCTTTACCAACTCCGGTGTCTTCCAACATCCCGGTAGCCCCAACTGAAAGTTTGATCAAAGTCATCAAAATTGGGATGACCAGAGGAAAGCTTAAAATGGCCAGGAGTGTTGAGTTATTGTCTGCTTTAGAAGAAATGGCCGCCACGAAGGTAAACAATATCGAAAAACCTGCACTACCTAAAAAGAGGGCCAGCAGGAATGCCGAAAATTCTTCCACTTTGTTGCCAACGATGAAAGCCAAGGCTGCCCAAGTCAACAAGCTCAGGAAAAACAAGAGGGAAATGTTGTAAATCATTTTGGAAACGATCACTGCGAGGGGATCCAGCAATCCGTAGTAATACAATTGCCGCGCACCGTTTTCCTGTACAAAACTTTTGACGATGGCATTGACCGAAGCAAACAGCATGATGATCCAGAATAAAGTGACCCACAACATGGGGCTATTGACGCCCTGAAAAAAAGCTGCATACACAATGAATACGGTAGACAGTACATACAACAGGATGCCACTGATGGCATACCCCATTCTTAGTTCTAAGACAAGTTCCTTGCGGAGTAAGATGCCGATTTGAGTAAAAAAGTTCATAGCAGCAAATTTAGGAACGTGTGGGAAATAAGTTATAGATTATAGTGAATAAATGTTTATTCCTACTTATCCGGCTTTTTCCTCAATTACCTTAGATGTTTTTCCAAAGCCAAACGTTGCATCTAGGTATAACTATGAATGGTTTTAACCTACACCGCGCTTAAATGTGATTTGCCAAAACATCACCCCATTTTGGGGTAAAATTCGATCACATGCGAGTGCATTTCAATTTAAGGGACAAAAACGCGCTTGAAAAAACCAGCATCTTTTTAGTTGCGCGGCATTTCGGGAAAAACCTCCGATACTCAACCGGGTTGAGCATATCCCCCACCCTATGGGATGTCAAGCGCAACCGACCCAAGGCCGGTCAATTGGCCCACATCCGGGTGGCGTTGAACCAATTGGAAGAAAAGGCAGAAAAAGCCCTCATGGATGCTGGGCACCTTTCACAAACTGAGTTCAAAGCCATGATGGATCGCGTTACGGGCAAAGTTCAGAGTGAAGAAAAAACCCCTTACCTATTGGCATTTGTTCGGAGCTACTGCGAGGTGAACCCACGAGCTGCTTTGAAAAGCGCGGGCACCATCTTGGTGAACTTCACTTTGGGCACCTCCTACCCAAGATGGGGACTAATTGAATGGGACAAGTTAAAAGGGAATGACGTTCGATTTGATTCAATAGACTGGTTTTGGCGTCAACGGTTCTATAATTATTGCGTTGGGCAAAAACTGAAAGCATCGTACATTGAAGCAATACTATTTAGCGTCTCTCACTTTCTCAATGCTTCACGGCCAACCCATCACACCAACGAAGTAAACAAAATTGGGGGGTGGTCGAATACCAAGAACGCAGAAACCCGTCATACTCCCATCACTTTATCGGTTGAGGAAATAAACCGCCTGGCAGGGCTTACCGGGCTTTCTGATCTTGATACCAGAATTAAAGATTTGTTCTTGATCGGCATCATGTGCGGCCAACGATTCTCCGACTTTTCCACCATTAAGCCCAACCAGGTCAAAGACGGTCGAGTACACTTCCTTCAACAAAAAACCAAAGTCAAAACCGCTATACCGCTCAACCTATGGGCGGGGCTGGTTCCTAAAACATTGGGAGAAATCCTGGAGCGTTACGGCAATACTTCACCACTGATTGAGGGGAAACAACCGGATGCAATTCTAAACGAGCGGATAAAATTCCTTTGTCGGCGCGCTGGCATCACTGAACAGGTGGAAGTTATCTCAACCGTTGGTGATGATGCAAATTTGACCTATTGCGAAAAATGGCAGGTCATTAGCAGCCACACGGCGCGACGGACATTTGCAACCGTATGGCATCGCGGCAAAATGTCGCTTGCCTCTATTGCCCTTTTCACCGGCCACAAAAGCGTAAACCAGTTAAAAACCTATATCGGGTTGACCAACGAGGAACATCAACAGGCAGCCGAAAGTGAAGCCCTAGTGGCGCGGGAACTGCTGTTATCCAAAGCAATCTAACAACCCACAAAGGCAAAAACCATGACTGATTCACCACTATCAATTTTTGATGAAAGCTTTGCCGAATCGCTGGAGCTACTGAGGGCAAAAGTACGCATAGGCATACACGCGCAATGTCCAGTCAACTTAACCGGATGTTGTGAGCAGATACACGCGGCTTACATATGGCTCAAGATGCACAACGACCCGCTTTTCGGGCAATTCCTGGACTTACTCTGCGAAGCCCAGGACGCACTAAGCGACATTAAACAGCATCAATTTTCAAACCAATAAATTCAATTCAATGAATGCACTACAATTTGCTCAAGTGGCCAAAGATCACTTTGAAGCCATTGCGCCCAAAAACATCATTAATGGGTACGAAAAGTTTGTGGTTACCGATGGGGTGAACTGTCTGATTGTTCGGAGCGACTACCGACCAAAGGCGGGTGAATTTGTCTTTCACTGCTCAATCAAGAATGGTATTCCATGTGCTGAGCTGTACCGAACCGGAAAAGCAAAAGAAGCGCCGCAAGCAGCCTAAAGGGGCATGACTGAACCCTGGAAGGTAGAAACAAAAAGCCCTCACTTGAGCAATAGCAGGCACCAAGCAAGGGCAATTTTCTAACGAAAATCTAATCAAAATTATGAAATCCTTTCTAACGCTGCCCAAAGACAGCGACTTTTTTAACCGTTATGCCCGATTGATTCCCGCGCTCAAGGTATCGGGCTATTTGGCCCAGGTTGTTTCAGCCCTCACCGAATTGGGGGTTTTGTTCACCGCCATTCATTCCAGCTTAGTATTTTTCGTTCCCAAACTTGCTACTGGAGGGGCTCTGATCGGGGCCCTCATTGGCGTGGCCATCATTGAAACCGGATTGCGGGTGCTTTTGCCTTTCAGCATTCGTGCAATACTCCACCGTCGCTTTGCCGGGCTTGACTTGCCACTTACAATCATCGTTTGGGCTGCCTGTGCTGTACTGCTTAGTGCGGGTACCTTAATGAGCTTTCACGGTAGCCGGGATATTGTGGAGAAAGTCAAACCCAAACCAAAGCAGGAAAACAGCACTAAAGCTGAACGAGTGTACAGCCATGCACAAAAAAACGCTGTTGGTGCCTACCGGGCTGACAGTACCGAAATAGACCAACGGTACAGCGTCCAAATTGAAGCGATCAAAGCCCAATACGCTGCCCAACTTAGCCAGGCCAATGGCCAAATAAAGGGCATTGAAGCAAAGGAACGGCGCGGGCAGTCCTTCGCCACCGCCAAAGGTAATGCACGTGAACGTGTGGCCACCCTGGAGGCTGAACGAGCCACAAAATTGGCCACATTGGAAGCGGATAAAGGCAAAGAGCTAGGCACCGCCGCTGATCGGAAAACGACTGCAATCGAAAAAGCATCGAATGACCTGGAGCAAGCCAGGCTCAAAGTAAGTGTGGCCAATGACAAAACCGCGCAACTCAATGAAGCCACCACCAACCGCTATAAAGGCGGGCTAAGTTGGTTTACAATCATTTGCCACCTGATATTGATAGTTTCCGTTGCAGTGGATGAAATCCACAAAAAGGGATCAGGCATCGAAGCAAAGGTGGTGCCAACTCAATACGATTTTTCCGGCAGCATTTTGGGCGAACTTTTTCACGCGCTGGGTTGTCGCTGGAACCAATTCATTCGTGAGCGGATCCGCCGTATCGAAGAAAGCACCCCACCACCACCCCTTCCCCTTTCACCCAATGAGCTGTACAGTCTGGACAACATGCAGCAACCTGTTTTCAATGTAAATTTTGAACAGCTCCCCGATGCCTACAAAAACATTACCGTTCCACATCGGGCACCGGGCGGTTCTGTACCTACTCCAGCTCCACCGCCAAACCAACCAGGAACCAATACAGGAACGCCACCACCAACCCAAAACGGAACGCCGGGAAACGGATCGACCCGGCGCAAGAATGGTCAACAAACGCCGGGGGGCTTGAATGGGTATTCACTCAATGGAAGTGGAACCGGGAAACATTAAACCCGATACCCTTTATAGCACACGAAATTGGCCTAAATGACTGGCAATTGCGCCAACGATTGAAGATGTACAAAAAGAGGCATGCCCGGTTTGTACAGCAACGTTTGGCCAATGAACGAGCCGGGCGAAAGACAACAATCCGAACATTGCAAGCGGAAGCCAATAACCTGGAATGGGTGGATTTTTTTATTTATCAATTAAATCGAAACAATGGACTTAGCACAAGTAACCGAACATTTGAAAGCACTGGATCAACTTGTTCAAAACATTGGTCAACGTTTACGCAAACTTGAACAATCAGTACAAGAAATCAAAGCCAACAGTGATGACGACTCGAAAGTGACCGACCTGCAATGTGATATGGATATTTTAAAAATGGATGTCGAAAGGCTGAAACAGGATGCTGGCTTTTACGACAAACCAGAACATTCACCCATTAAAAACTAATTGGGCCATGGAACCAATGCTAAATGATACCATAATTTCTTCAATGATCGATCGTGAACTATGGATTCAATCACAACTCGAGACAATGCAAAATCAGTTGGATTTGATCCGGAAAAGCGTTGAAGACTTAAAAAGCATTCAATGCTTTGATGGAAAATCAGAAGACAACGCACGTGTAGAATTGACCACTTCAAAGTAATAAACCATGGATAGTTCAGAACTTTTGGTGCAGGAACTTAGGCGTTTTTTGGATGCTCAATTGAAAACGCGGGAAGATATGGAGCACCTGAATAAAGAGGTGAAAAGGCTCACAAAAGCAGTCGAGGTACTTGAAAAAAAGTACAATGACGCATGTGCCCTACCTGATTGGCTGGATGCTCAAACAGCAATGAAGATATTGAACATCAAGGACGTTGATACCCTTCGCACCTATGCAAAGCGGGGATTGATTACACAGCAGAGGGCATGTGATAGGCGTAATTATTACCCCAAATCTGAGGTGATGAGTCTACCTTCCCGGTTGGTGATGGAGGTACAATGAAAAGGGGGGGGAGGGGTAAATCTCTAGGGCGGCGGCGGGCGCATCGCCGCTGCCCCTCTTTTCACCCACCCGAAAAAAAGGGGGTGGGGGGGGTAACCCTGCTTAACCCTTGCCATAACTACAAAGTTGCCTTTTTAAAGGGCTAAAAATTTGTATTTTAAACCCCATTTAACGCGAAAATCACAAAGGATGGAAGATAACAAAGACTCTGTGGGGTGGACAGAAGAAGCATTGAAGATGTTTTCCACTAGCACCTTCAATACAGACAAGAGCCGGAAAACATCGGAGATTGTAGAGGAAATTCTAGGGCATGCTGAGGTGATGACGCAAAGGTGGTTTGATCAATTTTTGGTTGATTTGAATGGAAGGCTAAAGCACCATTCGCCCCAAAGAGCTATGGAAAAATTAATGGAACAATACGATAAGTGGCAAACGTTTTGGGATGACAGAATAAAACCTATACATCCTTATTCAGGTACCAAAGAGCAAGTTAGGTTTTACCTGGAGTGTGATGTAAGGGACTGGAAAGCGGGGGAAATGGAGTTGAATTTTCTTTTCAAAATAAACAAAATCGCAGCTCACCAAAAAGTCAGGAGAATTATAGAATACTTGGATAAGTTAATACCAGAAAAGCAGCAACAATTGCAGTTAAGCATCAAAAAGGAGATAAATTTTGAAGCTTTATTTGGTGCCCACAGCAGTTATGTAATAGAGTTAGCCCAAAAAGCTAAAATCACAAATGAGCAAGGGTTATTTGTAAAAAATGACAAAGAAAAATATTTCATTGTAGCCTTCTGGATGCACGTAAAAACATTAAAATCAGTCAATTGTACTGATAAAAAAGCCTGTGAAATCATAGCAGCACAATTTGGAACTAGTATAGGGAAAAACCTATGGGGTGATAAAAAAGAATCTCCTGATGTGGGCAGAGCAATAAGGAGATTTCCCAAACTAGACTTGTAAACAGGAAAACGGGACAAACGGGAATCCCTTTTTAATACGAACCCGATTAATGAACTTTGAAAAAACAAAAGCAATGGAACCTATTTTAACCATGACTCGGCGGGAATTGGAACAATTGATAGAGGATAGATTAAGATATTGCTTTATGCGCTATCTATCCGATTTGAATGAACTGAAAGTATACCACCAGGCGGGCGAACTAATGACTAAAAAAGAGGCCGCAAAAGCATTAGCGGTGCCTCTGGGAGTAATAAGCCGCTATTGTCGTCAAGGAGTGCTTACGTGTGAATTTAAAGGGCGGGGGGGGAAGTTGCTACGCACAGAGGTTGAAGCATTGGTTAAAGGAAAGAACAGGGTAAGCCCTCAATGATAACTCGCAAATGGGCTACCCGGTGGAACTGTTTAGGGGTATTCACGACCACCGGGTGAACTCGTGTAGATGCGAACCCGCTGGGGGGGATCGGGGCAAATATCCCCCCACTTTTTGAACTCGAATTTCGTGCTTTGGCGTGTATAATCGCAGATCACAGATTCACCTTGAAAAATACCCTATGTCGCTTTGGTGGGCCTCTTTTTGGCTGCTAAGGTTGGCGAAATCGACTTTTCAAAAACAAAAAAGCCGGGCTTTGTAAACCCGGCGAAATCGACTTTTCAAAAACAAAAAAAGCCCTCGCGGGCTAAATCTGTTTTGAACATGACAAATATAGGCGAAAGGCTTGAAAAAGCAAATGTTTCGGCCTGTAATGACATTGTTTTGGGTGATTTTTGCCCAAATAGTGGTCAGAACAGCCCAACCACCGGGTACACTCCTTTGCCCGATCCGGTTCACCTCGACCTAAACCCGGACGGCGCCTCACAGCTCAGCCAGGGCGTTGCAAACCAATCACCATGTGCATTGGTCCAATCCATGGCCATGGCCAACGATAACCACGACAACAAGGCCACCAGGACCCCTCCTTCCCCTGATCCGGTTCCCATCGATCACCAACCTACCATGATCAGCCAGGGCATTACAAACCAATCACCATGTGCATTGGTCCAATCCATGGCCATGGCCAACGATAACCACGACAACAAGGCCACCAGGGCCACTCCTTCCCCTGATCCGGTTACCATCGATCACCAACCTACTATGATCAGCCAGGGCATTACAAACCAATCACCATGTGCATTGGTCCAATCCATGGCCATGGCCAACGATAACCACGACAGCAAGGCCACCAGGACCACTCCTTCCCCTGATCCGGTTCCCATCGATCACCAACCTACTATGATCAGCCAGGGCATTGCAAAACCACTGCTCGCTAAATTTCCCCCAATAGGTAAAACGGGGGAAAACTGGACAACTCCACAAAAAACGCTTATTACCCTTGATTGGCTTGAACTCAAATTAGATTCTGGATTTCTTTCCCTGGAGGCATTCAGCAGTAAGGGAATATGCAGGTTTGGCAAAGGAACTGAGGTGTACAACCTGGAGCTTTTACCCTTTGGCGGAAAAACCTACCGTACGGGTGCAGTGGTTTATTATGGTAATACAAAACTTGGGACAATACACTTTGATTCAATCTTTGAAAACCTTGCAAAAACGGCAAAGTTTCAGATTGAAAATGCTGCTTTTTACGATGATTGGGCCAACCTCACATTGCATTATTTAATTCAAAATTTCGTGAAATGCATAGGCTCTAAAGTGCTGGGGGTGCTTCGTGCTGACATTGCCCTGGATGGTCACCAATTCGCAGATTTTGCCCACAATGTTGGAGAATGTCACATCACGCCATTGCGGCAAAAATCTTTACACTCTGCCCATTTTTCCCTAAAGGATGCAAAACGAGAAATTACGGGTTTTTCCTATGGTTCCAGACAGTCCGGGCGGCTGATCAGGTGCTATAACAAAAGCCGTGAAATAGCAGAAAAATCAAAGCATAAATCCTACATCTTGGATTATTGGAAAGTGAACCAGGTCAACCAAAGCGCGGGCAATATTTGGCGGCTGGAATACGAATTAAGAACCGATTTCCTAAAAACAGTTGACGGGTTTTCATGGGATCAACTTTTTGACAAAAAACGCCTGTTGGGCTTATCACAAGTGGCAACAAACGGCTTTTTCGAATGGGTGCATGCTGACGTTATCCGCAATGCCAAAAACGCTTCACAACGCCAAAAACGCTTACAAAGGGCCGAACGAATCCGGGTGGTGGATTTTAGCCAGGTGCAAACGAACAACTACCAACGAATAAGGGCTAAACAAAAACCAAAGACTGACCGAACGGCCAAAATAATGATAAAACAACTCGCTTTATCCGCTGCATTGTGTACTGAAAGCGAGCCTGAAAAAGCCCTGAATTATGCGAAGGTGGCAGGTTTACTGATGGAAGGAAACGATTTGCAAAGCTACGTTGCCATGAAAAATTATTTCTGGCAACCTCAATTTGAACGTGAAGCCTGGAGGAAAGGCCGGGGGGTTAACTCTATGCTTGACATTGCAAATCTGGCAACCTCATTGACCGATCTCCAAAACGTGTACGTATGAGAACGGCAAAACGAACCAAATTCAACGAGCTACCAACGACTAAAAAGGGCGACGCTGGGGAGCTGATAATAGAGGCCCATTTACATGCTCAAGGCTGGCATGTATTCCCGCACATGGCAGGTATTGCTGCTGCTGTGGATATTGTCGCAATGCGCCCAAAAGAGGATGGTTTTGATGTAATCTCAGTGGAGGTAAAAACTTATCCACGCTGCCATTCGTACGAACGCACCGGAATTGATGCGGCTGATTATTGGACATACCGCGAAGTGATTAAAGTGCTCAAACTTACCATTGTCTTTGTTGATCCATTTGAGCAGTGCATTTATGCGTTGCAGTTTCACAAAGCACATGATCGTGTGACGTTCGACCGTAACAAATGCTATTTCGATTTATCCGACTGTCAAAAAATGCGCAACCTGACTAAGGCTGAGCTTTCCCGTATTAATTGGCGGTCAACTACTTATTACACCAACGTTCAAAAGTATTTCCAATGAGCTTTGAAGATACGATGCGGGCTATCATTTCGGAACAAGTCGAGCCACTCAAAAAAGCGTTGCAAGATGCATTGAACGCAAAAAGCAAAGGTGCGGAGGATGATGTATGGCTAAAAGTTGGTCAAGCTGCTAAGCTACTTGGTTGTGATTCAAAGCACGTTCAAAAGCTGATTGATATGGGTTTTTTATCACTGGCTTTCTTGCCGGGAACGGATAGAGGTGATAGGCGAATTTCGAGAAAGGAAATTGAGGAGTTGAAGGAAAAGTATACGATCCTGGAACGATCAAGAAAATAGGCTGATTGGGGTTGTCTGGAAACGGGCAACCCTATTTTTTTGACCACTCACCATTTAAAAAATACCGCTTCATAAATAAGTTGTCACACTTGCGGATTCACACTAATTTGGGGTTGTATACATCAATCAAAACCCGTAATGTTGTGAACAACAAGGAACAAAAGAACATGAAGCGTCAATACTCAGAGCGCGGTTCACGTCGCGAATACAATCATGTAAGAATCGACGCGGATTCACACAAAGAGCTTCAGGAACTTTCCGAAAAGCTAGGGCTACCCATCATTGAAGTGATGCGCCTGGCAATCGAAAAGCTCAAAAATGAAGAAAAAACCGACTTTCAAAAGTGAAAGTACACGCATTTAAGCGCGGCGACATTAGGCCTAAATTTAAAAGCCTGAAAAACAGCGCATTGAAAAGGCAGCTTTGGTAATAAGGAAATAAGTTATACATTTGTAAGCTTCTTTTCATCACGAAAAATCGAAAGGATGCCTTTTTTTTTATTCATCCTGCTTTCTTACTTATTGACGCCTGCCGCTAAACCTTTCGTTGCACCAGAATACCTTACTGTTGTTCCGCAAGCTGGTGACGGCATACTTTCCATTCTGCGCAGGTATGAATTGGACAAATACCGCTGCAACCTCGACAAATTTTGTGAACTCAATAAGGTTACATTAAAAAATAGCTTGATCAAGGGCAAAAAATACCTCCTCCCCATTCAAATCAGTGCTTTTGATGGCAAATCCATCCGCAGTTCTTTGGGGATCAGCAATTACGATGTGGCCAAGGGCATTGAAATCTACAATACTTTAATGGTTAGCAAAGGGCTGAAGAACAAAGCTTTTAAAGCGGATAAAATACTCTGGGTGCCCTATCACACGCTGAATAATTGTGCAGCAACTGAGTCTAAAACAACGGTAACTACCAATCAAGCCGGTAAAGCACCCATGTCGGAGAATGAACGGGTTGACCCGGAATTTCAAAAGTTGAGCAATCCGGGTAAACGCAAGTTTCCCATTTTTGGAGAAACCTTTGCTTATACCCCGCAGTTGAGCAGCCGTCTTCAAGGCAGGATTTATTACATCGATGCTGGTCACGGTGGGATCGACCCTGGAGCCATTGGTCGTTATGGCGGTTACGACCTTTGCGAGGACGAATACGCCTACGATGTATCATTGCGCCTCTGCCGCAAACTCATCGAGCACGGCGCAACCACCTATATGATCACCCGCGACCCTAATGATGGCATTCGGGGGGGAACCATTCTCAAATGTGACAAGGATGAAGAAGTATGGGGCGGACAGCGCATTAAAACCGGGCACGCCGATCGTTTGCATCAACGCTCCAACATCATCAATCAATTGTACGAGCAAAATCGAAAAGCTGGTATAACCCAACAATTTACCATTAGTATCCACGTCGATTCCAGGGGAAAGAAACAAGTTGACTTGTTTTTGTATTATCAATCCACCAGCGAAACCAGTAGAAAACTAGCACTGAATTTGCATCAATCAATTAAAAGTAAGTACCAGATTTATCGCAAAAATGGCCGCTATCAAGGCTCAGTGAGCACCCGGAATCTACACATGCTCCGTGAGTGTAAGCCAGTTGGTATTTATCTAGAACTAGGCAACATTCAACATTCGCTCGATCAGCAGCGAATTGTGCTGGAAAGCAACCGGGAAGCTCTGGCCAAATGGCTGTTTGAAGGTTTGGCGGGGCAATAACTACTTGTTTTTTTGCTTTTCCAAACCGATAATTTGTGCAGCAATTTTTCGGCACTCACCGGTCAGATTTTGCCAACATGCTGCTGACCAAACCGGTATTAGTTCCCAAGTTTTTTGCCTTAGTTGATCTTGTTGTTGCCATTCCCAAGCATAATCAGTTGCATCAATTTGGCTCAAAAATCCATCACCCAGAAAGGCAATTTCTTGCTCCATTGCTTGCTTTTTTTGCAAAGCCAGGGGCAAAGTCAAGCCATTATCAAGTACCACAGCTTGTTTTGGCCGATCCATTCCAAAATAAGGATGAATACCTTCTTGAAATTTGGACCAGAACAAATCCATGGCCTTTTCAGGCGCTGGGGCTAAAGTTTCTTCACCTTGATTCAGGTCAGTCTTTTGAGGAGCGCGGAATACGATTACTCGCTTTGCCAGACTCGCGTATTTTTTCAGATCGTTTTGGCTGTCTTCCTGATTTTCCCAGACAAGTACCCAATCAAAAATGGCCGTAGTTGACTGAGGTATTGTTCCTGGCTCAGGTTCGGTACCCAAGCAAAGTATTGGGAATAATTCAGTGTATGTTTCAAGCTCAGGTTGTGTCAGTGGTTCAGTCTCATTTTCAATTTGGACTTTAAACCCCTTGAAGTTTTTTTGTACAGCTAACTTCCGTTGTAACCAGAGGTCATTTATCTGCTCAGGCAACTGCGCCTTGAATTGGGACGACAATTGATGGTATTCTTTTAGCGGTGGGACACTTAAAGGCGCTTCGATACTTTTTGTTTGGAGCAATATTTGGTGCATGTACCAATTTTGAAAGGAAAGCGGCCATGGGTCTTGGCTGTTTTCCGCCAGGGCTTTTAGTAAGTTTTGTTCCAATACCGAGCGTTGTAACCAAAAGCGTTGCCAATCGTAAAAAGGGGCAAAATCTGGCATGTTTTGTTGTAAAGAAGCCAATTTTTGCTGCACCTGGTCCAGGTATTGTTTCCGTTTGTTTAAGGTCAGCATTTTGTTGTCCAACCTTAGGCTCAGCAGCTCGGCTGTGTTGAGCTCGGCCAACAATTCATCCATTTCTTCTTCAAGTTCAGCGATTTGAATTTTTGGCACCAAAGCTGGCAATACTGATTTTGCATTCAGGCGCAATTGTTCTTCCTGAACAAATTGGCCAAGTTCAAGGTGGCTATTTTTTAAAGTGTTTTCAAAGGATTCCAGCGCCAATTTTACTGGCGCAATAGACCTTATTTTTTCCAGGGCAGGCCAAGCAAAAGAGAACCAGCCCAAGCCTTCAAATTTCTTTTTCAGGGATCCGTAATTTTGGATCAATTGTTTGTAGCTGCCTATCGCCGATTTTCCCTGAGCAGAAAGGGATCCATACCATTTGATTTTGCCCAGTTTTGCATTCAAAAAAGGTGCCCCATATTTGCTTGTATTGTCCTTGATTTGGTCCAGTAATTGATCTGTTTCCAGCAAAAACTCCTGGGTATATTGCTCAAAATACTGGCGCAGCAACCGGCCATACTCCTCAATGCGCTGCTTGTATTTCTGTGACAGGGTGTTGAACCTCGCCTGATAAGCGCGCAATTTTTCCTGGCAAAAACTTTGTGCTGTCTTTCCGTCTTTTTTTAGAAAAATTTGAGGGTGTAATTGCTGTAAAGGATGGTCCAGTCTTCGCACCAACTGGTACAAAGATTGGGCTTCCTGTGTCAGAAGAAGGAGCTGTTGGTATTCCTTATAGTTAAAATCATAAGCGTCCTGAATCATGGAAATATTCAGTAGTGCCTTTCCAGGTTGAGCCTCGTTGCTCCAATATAAACCGAGCAGTGCGGGCCAGCTCAGGTTACCAAAAACTGGTTTGCGCACAGCCTGATACATTTTATTCAAACGCCCACGGCATCTTTCCAACTTATCCAGGTTGAGCTCAAAATCGCTTGCTTTCGTTTTTTTAGGTGATTTCTGCTTTAAAGAATTTTGCGCATTGATACTGCGAAGTAAATTTTTAGTCAGTCTGGTGGCGTTTTGGTGCAAGGCACAAAAATCGGCCACCTGGTGTTCTTCCAGTTTGCCCCTCAGGGTTGTCGCCAGCTCAGCCTCATTAAAGAGCATTAAACATTTTTCTCCATGAATCAATGCACTCAAGATAAGTTGCTCAATAAAATGTAATCGTTCAGGGGTGGTCCATCCTTTAATTTCAACCTGGTTTTGACCGAGTATTATTCTCCACGCCTGGGCCTGTTTGGGATTCAATTCAATTGTGCTTGATCTTAGCATCATTTTGCAATAGATTTTACAACTTGCTGCAACATTGTTTTACTTTTGGACCAAATATAGTATTAAACCAAGATTGAATCAAAAAATGATACCTAACATCGCGGTGATTTTGACGGATCCTCAACAACGGATCATCTGGATTAATGATGATTTTACCGCTATCACAGGATATAGCCTTGGTGAAGCTATTGGGCGTATACCTGGCAAAATGCTCCAAGGGCCTAAAACAGAACCGGAAGTCATCGAACGGATCAGGAAAGCTATTCAGCAACGAATACCATTCCGTGACCAATTGACCAATTATCGAAAAAATGGTGAGCCCTACCTTTGTAAACTGGTTATCCATCCCATATTCGATCGCAATCAGGAACTTACCAACTTTATTGCGTTTGAAGTAGATGGCAACCTTGTGGTAGATGAACACCACATTCCTTTGATGAATTTAAGTGAAAAATACCGCTCCAGTAGCCTGCGGAGCATCGATGAAATAAAATTGTACGATCAACTTAAACAGCTATTGGAAACAGATAAATTGTACCTGAACCCCGAACTCAGCCTTAAAACGGTTGCGGATTTGCTGAACACAAACACCAAATATTTGTCGCAGGTGGTCAACCATCAGGCTGGCATCAATTTCCAGCAATTCATCAATTTATACCGGGTTAAGGAGGCCAAGCATAAGATTGTCAAAGACTCCTTCAGCAACCTTACATTGTATGGAATTGCCCTACAATGTGGTTTTAAAAATAAATCGACCTTTTATAAAGTCTTTAAAGAAGTAACCGGATATACTCCTAAAGATTTTGTACGTATCAATCGTTAGGGGCAAAAAAATAAGTGTTTCATTTTGCCCCACTACTAAGGCAATTTTAGGCCTTCAACCTGTTGCCTTATTGCTGTTTGCCATTCTTATAATTGTACTCCAGGTTTATTTTTCCGTTTTCATCGTAATACCGAAAGGGGCCATCCAGTTTACCTTCTTTGTAGTTGATCTCTTTTTGAATCCCCCCACTTCGGCTGTACTCTTTGTAAACTCCATCTAAAACACCATTTTTGTAGGTAGATTCTTGAGCCAAATTCCCATTTGTAAATTTTGCTACTTTCCCGTGCAGCTGATTGTTTTTGTAGCTTGCGCTGAGTGAAATTTGCCCAAATCCATCAAATTCAACGTAAGGGCCATTGTATTTGCCATCTATATAGCTTGCAATTTTTTCTGGGTACCCTCCTTCTCCTTGGTAAATCACCCAAGTCCCATTTTTAAGTCCTTTGGAGTCAGTAATCCCTTCTTCTAATATGTTACCTGAAGCATCCTTTTTGACAGCTATTTGATTACCTGTCCCAGGGATCTTTTCCATCTCAAACAAAGCGTCCTTTTTAATGGCATCACCATTGGTTGACGGCAAATTTTGCTGTGTATCAGCTCCAGAATTACAGGCTGTTACCAATATCATTAAACACAAAAAGGCAGGATAAGCTTTCATTTTTTTTCAATTTCGTCGAGCAAAGAAATCTATTTTAGGGCAAATTGGGAACAAAGAATTTAGGTGTGGACATCTGAACTTGTCGAACTGAATCAATTGGCATATTTTAAGATCTTAAAAATCAATTATTTGCAAAAACAAGTAACCACAAACTAAAAAAATAAAAATTTTTTCGGCTCTAGATTACTCTAGTTTCGCTAGGTTCAATATTTTTGCAGAACATTGCTAGGCGTTGATTGATTTTTTTTTTGCTCATGTCAAATCGAAACCTCCCTCCCTACCATTCGGGATACATAGGTTTCAGCGTTCTACCCCCCTCAATCAGGGAGTGTATTTTCCACACCTGATGGGATTTATTGCAAAACAGATATTGCGACAGTATGTGCTAATTACTGAACGTTGAACTTTTGTATAAAGCTTATATAACCAAATTTTTTTAATCATTTTCTTATGAAACAAACGACCTTTACTAGCTGGATGACCAGAACAGCAAGCGCATGCTTGATGGTTTTGGCTTCTCTGGTTTTTGGTTCCAACCTGACTGCACAGTCAACCAATTGCGGTTGTTACAATGTGACAGTTACCTTGGATGCCAATTGCCAATTCACGCTTACCCGTAACTTGGTATCCGACGGTTCTTGTACCGGCGCTGTGGTACGTGTTATGGACAACAACCAAAGCAACGGTGCAGTTATCGACTGTGCTGGTGTTTGGACTTACGGCTTGTTCTCAAGCTCCTCTCCAGATGCAACTGTAATTTGCTGGGGTAAAGTAACTGCAGAAGACAAGACTGCACCAGCTCTGGTGTGTGCTCCTGCGGATTTCACTTTGGATTGCTACGATGTAAACTACGTGTTGAACAATCGTTTGACGATTGGTAACGTAGGTGCATTTAGCTCTCCACGTCCTGCTGCAACGGGTAGCCAAACCATCAACAACGCTGAAGGTGTTGCTGGAACTGGTGACAACTGCCAATTGGGCTTGATTCCTCCAGGTTTGACCTCTGACAACATCAAAAACCTGGGTTATGCTTACTTCAAAGACAACTGCTACAACTGTGGTTGCCGGGTAACCCTGAAGTGGAGCGACAAAGTGGTTTTCTACAACTGTGATGACATGAAGGTGAATGGCGGCATCTATGCTACGATCTCTCGCGAGTGGGTAGCTACTGATTGCAACGGCATGCGTTCTGACTACACACAGAAAATCCACTTCACTCGTCCAGACCTGAGCGATTTTGTGTTCAAGGATGAGAATCCAGAAGGTAAGTACGATCATGTTGTTGAGTACAACTCTTGTACTCCAGACAAGAGCCTGATCAAGAAGGAAGATGTAACTCCATATGTATGCAGCTACTTCAACAATCCTCCTTCTAACCCACGTTGTTTGTTCATCGACCAGGTTGAGTGCAACTATTCTGTATCGATCAAAGACACTGAGTTCCCAATCTGTGGTGGCAAAGGTGTGAAAATCGATCGTGAACTGTATGTATTTGACTGGTGTGCAGGTGGTATCGTAGATACTTTCCACATCCTGATCAAAATCGGTGACTTCACTGCTCCAACTTGTGAGTATGCACATGGTGCTCCTTACGACATTTCTACTGGCCCAATGGATTGCACTGCAGCCATTCCAGTAACTGTTGCTGGCATCAAAACTGCCTTTGGTGTAACCATCAAGGACAACTGTGCGCTGGGTAATGTAAGCGTAAGTGTTTACACCAAAGATCGTTATGTAAAAGGTATTTTGGTTTACGAAGGACCAGAAGATCCTATTTGTGAAGTGCCTAAGGCTCGTGGTGCAGAACTGCGTGGTGACCACGAAGCTTACCAATTGGGTGACTGTACTGGCGAAGATATTTGCTGGGACAAAGTTGAGTATGCTGTAATGAACGGCATGATGATCGGCCTTCCAGTGGGCAAGCACCTGATGGTGATTGACGCTTTCGATGGTTGCTACAATGCTTCCAAGTGCTGCTTCATCTTCGAAGTTAAGGACAAGATTGCACCTGTAATGAAGTGTGACGATGACTTGCACATCACTTTGAGCAATGCCAATGGTTACACCAACGGTTATGCACAAGTTAGCGCTGACGACATCGACGAAGGTTCTTGGGACAACTGCAAACTGGCTTGGATTGCAGTACGTCGCAACGTGCCAACTGCTTGTGCAGCTAGCTTCATTGCTAAAGGATACGACACCAACAACAACGGCAAATTGGACCCTCTGCCAGCTGATGGCGACTGGACCAAAGCGGACGGTTTTGACAGCAACGGCGACGGCGATTTGGCTGACTTCGGCGAAACTTTCATCCTGAAGGGTGGCAAGTTGATGACTCCACTACAAGACATCGTTGAGTTCTTCTGCTGCGATTTGGCAGAGCGCGTAACGATCGAATTGTGGGGTGCTGACATATATGGCAACACCAACTACTGCTGGGATGACGTGTTGATCGAAGACAAAGTGGCTCCAACTTGTTTGGCTCCATGGGATGTTACCGTTTATTGCGATGACAAAAACCTGGCTTTGATCGATGATATCAAAACATCTGCTGCTGCATTCGGTGATGTAATCATTCCTTCTGGCAACGATTGTGCTGCTCTGGATACTGTTTACACTACTGAGAAGAAATTGAAGTGTGGCTATGGCTGGATCGACCGGATCTGGACTTTGACCAAAGAAACGGTTAAAGGCCCAATCAGCGTAACTTGCAAGCAACGCATCAACATTCTGCCAGTACACGAATACAACATTTGCTTCCCTAAAGACGTATCTACCGATTGCAAGACTCCAATCATTGATACGGTTATCACCGACGAATTGGCTTGTGACATCTTGGCTGTAAACGTAAGCGACAAGCGTTACGATGCATCTGACGATGAGTGCTACAAGTTGTTCCGTACTTACTCTGTAATCAACTGGTGTACTTACGACGACCGTTGTGGTGACCCACTGCTCCAAACCAATATCTCGATCATCGATCGGGCAGTGTTTGGCAACTATGGCAAGAACCCAATCTACTTGTTGGTTCGTGACCGCGAAAACAACCGTCGTGATGGCGTTGAAGAGTTCTACATCTCTAAGGACTTGGTTCACAACAATGCTGATGACATCCGTGTTTATCCACCATATTGCGAAGTAGCACGTGAATTCTACCACAGCTTCATCTATACTCAGATCATCAAGGTATACGATGACACTCGTCCAGTTGTAACTGGTGACCCAGGCAAATTCTGCATCCGTGAGGGTGGCGATTGTTTGGCCAACCTGAAAATGGTGATCACTGGTAAGGACAACTGTTCTGACAAAGTGACCCTGGAAACTCAGTACCTGATGATTGCTCCTGGTCAGACTTTGGATGCCAGCAAAATGATCCTGTACTCTACTCCACGCTGGAGCACCAAAGATTTGGGCAACGGCCAGTTCGAGATCAACGTTGCTAACTTGCCACAAGGCAAGCATGACCTGATCGTAGTTGTACGTGACGAGTGTGGTAACTTGAGTGTTGCAACCCGCATTCCATTCACAGTTGAAGACTGCAAAGGTCCAGCACCAATCTGTATCAACGGCTTGAGCACTGAACTGATGTCTGACGGCAACGGTGGTGGTATGATGGCAGTATGGGCATCTGACTTCGTTGCTTCTAAGATTTACGATTGCAACGGCCAAGGCCCAGAAACCAAAGATGGTTTGAAACTGGTTACCAAGTACTCGCTGAACCGCGTAGGTCAGCCAGTAGTTTCTACTCAAACTGGTTTGAACCTGACTTGTGCTGACAAAGGCAAAGTAATTCTGGTTGAATTGCACGCATGGGATGAAGCAGGTAAGGATGACTTCTGCGTAACTTATGTTGAAGTTCAGGACAACCGTGGCGTTTGCCCAACAGTTGGTTCTGCTGCTGCAATCGCAGGTACTATCGCAACTGAAGGCAATGCTAACCTGCAAGGTGCAACCATCACTTTGAGTGGTGCTGCTTCTCAGGCTGCTACTTCTACGGCTAACGGTGGTTACTCTTTCGTTAACCTGAGCAAAGGAGCTGACTTCACGGTTACTCCACAATTGGACAAAAACCATCTGAATGGTGTATCTACTTTTGACCTGGTATTGATCCAAAAGCACATCTTGAATGTACAGGCTCTGAACAGCCCATACAAAATGATTGCTGCTGACGTGAACAACTCTAAGTCAATCACTACTCTGGACTTGATTGCCCTGCGTAAGTTGATCCTGAACATCGATCAAACTTTCCAGAACAACACTTCCTGGAGATTCGTAGATGCTGCTTACAGCTTCCCAACGCCAAGCAACCCATGGGCTGCTGCGTTCCCAGAAGTTGTGAACATCAACGACATCGCTGCTAACGTAACTGCAAACTTCGTAGCCATCAAAGTGGGTGACGTTAACGCCAGTGCAACGGTAAGTGCTGCTGCTGCTGCAGAAGCTCGTACTGCTGGAACATTGGACATCAATGCTGCTGATGCTGCCCTGAAGGCTGGTCAGGAATACAGTGTTGAATTCAATGCTGCTGAGTTGAAAGACATCCAAGGCTACCAGTTCTCATTGAACCTGGACAAGAGCAAAGTTGAGCTGGTTGACATCGTTTACGGTGTTGCAAAAGCAGAAAACTTTGGTGTATTCACCAACGAAGGTGTAATCACTACTTCTTGGAACGGTGAAGCTAAGCAAGGTGCACTGTTCACTTTGGTGTTGCGTGCAAAAGCTGATGCTCAATTGAGCAACGCTTTGAGCCTGAACCGCGTAGTTTCTGCAGAAGCTTACAACCAGAACAACGAGCAACTGAATGTTGCCCTGAAGTTCAAAGGTGCTGACGTAGCTGCTCAAGGTTTCGAACTGAAGCAAAACACGCCAAACCCATTCAATGCAGAAACAGTGATCAGCTTCAACCTGCCAAAGGCTGCTGCTGCTACCCTGACTGTTAGCGATGTGACTGGCCGAGTGTTGAAGACCGTTCGTGCTGATTATGCTAAAGGTTTCAACCAAATCACTTTGAAAGCTGCTGATTTGAACGCTACTGGTGTGTTGTACTACACCCTGGAAGCTGACGACTTCACTGCTACCAAGAAGATGATTATTGTTGAATAACCCATATGGGTGATAGTAGAGACGCAAGATCTTGCGTCTCTACTCCTTCCACGATAATAAGAGCGAAGGGCTGCCAAATGGCAGCCCTTCGTTTTTTATTTCAGTTTTTCGATTATTTCTTTGATGCTTCGATAGATAGCCAATTGTGGCTGGGCCAAAAAAGGCCCTGGAAGCACCCATTCTGCGACCTCAATATCTTCTTCCGTTTGAGGCGTTAAATTACTTTGAGGGGTTTGCATGCGGTACCAATAAGTACGTTTAAGGATTCGCCTCTCTTTGGGGTCCCGATAAGTATGGTAAGTATGGCCTAGAAAATCACCTAATGAAATTTCACCGATCCCTGTTTCTTCTTCCACTTCCCGCACCGCAGCTTGCTCGGGTGTTTCCCCCGGATCAATTTTCCCTTTGGGCAAATCCCAGGAATCGCGCCGGTAAATCACCAAAAGTTGATCCTGATCGTTAAAAACACAACCTCCCGCAGCTTCAATTATTTTGAAATTAGAACAAAAATCGCCCCACAACGACTCCAGATCTTCTGAAAAGATGGTAATGGAATCCAATTGCCTGCCTTTTTCCAACATGTCTGCATAGTTCAGAAAAATTTTGGGTGAGCCATTGTAGCGTGCCACAATATGCGTTTTGTCCCCAGGAACTTTTTGAGCCAATGCTAAATCGGAGGATAAAATGAATGGAATGTCGTTAATGTAGATTTTGTACATTTGTGTCTTTATTTTGTCGACTAAAAATCAAAGTCCGTTTGGAAATGAATTTTGCCACCGAAGTAGCCAAAAGATTATTGCAAATAAAGGCAATAAAATTAAGTCCTCAAAACCCTTTCACCTGGGCTTCTGGACTGAAATCCCCTATTTATTGCGACAATCGTACACTCCTATCCTACCCTCATATTCGAGACATGGTGGTTGAAGGATTGGTTGAAAAAAGCAAACTTTTCCCCGATTTCGATCTGGTGGCGGGAGTTGCAACTGCGGGTATTCCGCACGGTGCGTTATTGGCCGACCGACTAAAACTTCCCTTCGTATATGTACGAGCGAAAGCCAAAGAACACGGTCGTCAAAACCTGATCGAAGGTGAGATTAAACCGGGCCAAAAGATTTTAGTGATTGAAGACTTGATTTCAACAGGAGGAAGTAGTTTGCAGGCAGTTGAAGCCTTGCGAGCTGAGGGATGTTCCGTAGTTGGGGTGTTGGCTATTTTTTCTTACGAATTTGATGCAGCAAAGGTAGCATTTCAAGAGGCTGATTGTTGCTTGGAGACCCTCAGTAATTACAGCATCATGACTCAAGTAGCCATTGAATCAGCCTATGTAAGCCCGGCTGATCAAGAAACGCTCAAACTTTGGCGTCATGATCCTAAACAATGGAGTGCCCAATGGGAAAACTAAAAATATAATTCTGTTCACGAACTAGGTCTACAGCGGATAATTTCTATATTTATCCGTTAGTTTCGCACCAACCAATTTATTATGTCGGTAATTACAGCTAAATCTGAACAATTCTTGTTTCAGTATCTCAATAATGCCTCTCCGACCGGGTTTGAGTCTGCCGGGCAAAAGCTCTGGTTAGCATACATCCGCCCATTTGTCCACGAAACGGGCTTGGATAATTATGGTACGGCATACGGCATCATCAACCCTGGCAAGGATTTTAAGGTAGTCATCGAAGGACATGCCGATGAAATATCCTGGTTCGTCAACTTCATCACGGACGATGGTTTTTTGCACGTGGTACGCAATGGGGGCTCTGATCAAATGATTGCCCCCTCCAAGCGAGTCAATATCCATACGCCCAAAGGGATCGTCAAAGGAATTTTTGGTTGGCCCGCAATCCATACCCGCAATGGAGAAGAGAACAATCTGGCCCCAAAAGTTGACAACATATTCATCGATGTAGGTGCTAAAAACAAAGAGGAAGTGCTCGAAATGGGCGTCCACGTAGGTTGTGTACTGGTCTATGAAGATGAGGTAATAGCCCTAAATGATCGTTATTATGTAGGAAGGGCACTGGACAACAGGATCGGAGGGTTTTGTATAGCTGAGGTGGCTCGTTTGTTGCACGAAAACAAAATTGAATTGCCTTACAGTTTATACATTGTCAATTCGGTGCAGGAAGAAGTGGGATTGCGCGGTGCCGAAATGATCGCCCAAAGCATCAAACCACAAGTTGCCATCATCACCGATGTGACCCACGACACCAACACCCCATTGATCAGCAAGAAAAAGTTTGGTGATGTAAAATGTGGCAATGGGCCTTCGGTTACTTATGCCCCTGCCGTTCACAATAAATTGCTTTCCCTGATCATTGATGCGGCAACCGCCAACGAAATTCCTTTTCAAAGGGAGGCTGCTTCCCGCCGAACGGGTACTGATACTGATGCGTTTGCTTATTCCAATGGAGGTGTACCTTCAGCTTTGATTTCATTGCCTTTGCGCTACATGCACACAACTGTGGAAATGGCACACAAAGATGATGTCAACAATGTAATCAACCTCATCTACCACTCACTGCAAAAAATTGAATACCAGCATAATTTCAAATATTTCTAATAAAAAATTGCCTCACAAAGGAGCAACGCATCGCAGAGACGCACGGCCGTACGTCTCTGCGATCCAGCATTTTTGCACTGCCCCGGTTTTGTCATGAACCCTTATTTTTTTTCGCCCCTTATTTAAGTTCCTGAATGGCTCGTTCGATCACGGTATCTACCCCTCGATCCCGATCACCTTTAGTCAGGACAACCTGAATATCGGGTGGTACACCATTTTCAAAATTTTCGCCTGCAGGGCTTAGCGTTCTGGAAATTGAAAATCGATAGGTCCAGCCATTCGGTAACTGCCCACCATTGGGGATGCCGAGGCCACCTCCTGTACGGTCACCGATCAACACCATGTTGTCTACCTCTCTGGCAGCCAATGCAAAAAAAGATGCAGCACTAAACGTACCGCGGTCGATCAGCACTGCAATCTTTTTGTTGAATTTGAAGCGATCTTCATTGGGTTCAGCATAGGCAGGTTGTGGCCCTTCAAAATCTTCTGGCCCTGGACCTGATTTAAGGTAAGAGTTATACAAAAGCGTTTTTTTAGATACGATCTGATTGAGGATTTTAAAAACATTTGCCGCACTGCCACCCCCGTTTTGGCGAATATCGAAAATCAGCCCAGACATATTCCGGTAATAACTCAGCAAGTAGTTGACATGAGCAGGGGAAACCTTGCCTTCAAATGAATCATAACGTACATAAGCTACTTTTTTATCCGCACCTACCACATTGTGCTCAAATGGCCCCGTGATGACGTAATCGCTCTTTAGGTAATGCTCCCGCACCACTCTGACATCAATGTTTTCAGGGCCAAGCAAATCAAAGTCATAACGCGACTGACGGAAAGGTGAGATCAGGTTGACATGCCCATCCTTCAACTCGTTCAGCATGGCAAACAAAACCTTGAACAACTCATCGCTGGTCATCTTGTCTTTGATTTGTGGCTCGTACTTGCTACGAATCACCGACCAGTCAATGTTCTTATACGCGAAAAAAGAGTACTTGTCATTGCATTGTTGCCACAAATAATCAAAATTTTCGCGTGGATTGTCTGCTACTTCTTGTTCAAAAACCAAAGTTTCACAGGAAAACAGCAACAACAAGGCTGTACAACTCAAAATCGTACTAAACTTCATGATAGTTGAATTAATTTAGTCGAATCATTATTCCCAATACCATTTGATGGTGGGCCAATTCAAGGCGATTGATTGCATTGGCGCTGCGTTGAGCATCCCAGAGGTAAGTCAGGCGCAAAGCATTCCCGTTCAATAAATAATAGTAGGCATCAGAACGCCAGTGCAAACGCAGGCCTCCAAAATTCAGTTTATTGTTGGCAAAAACGTCGGCATCGCCATCCGAGAAGTCGTCGATGTAAGCGTAATCAGGTCGCCAAACGGAATTCAACAATGGTAAACTGAGCTGAGTACTCAATTTGATGTGCCTCAGCCCTTCCCGCTGTCGAATGAACAAAAATTTACCCGCCGATTGCGTATGGCTGAGTCGCCAACTGAGTTTGCCACTGGCAAAAAGTGTATTGATGCTTTCCCAAACCAAAGAGGCATTCAAAAAGGCGGGCGTAACGCGTTGTGCAGCATAGCCCCCCAAGTGTAATCCAGCGCGGAAATCGAGCTTACCTTCATCTTTATCCCAAATTTTGCGCAAAAAGCGGGCGTTGTAATAAAAGACGGTAGATTCTGAATTAAAGATGGCTACTTTGGTCACACTGCTCTCCCCCACTCCAAGGCCACCATCTACAGAGATATCCCAGCGAGGGCCTTCAAAGCCCAATTCTGCCATTCCTCCGTAGTGAAATCCGCGATAAACGAGTGGGGAAACCCCAAAATCCCGGCTACTTTGATAGTCGAGTAAGGCTGCTACATTGAAATACTTCCCGTAACGAAAATCAGCCTGATTGCTTTTCTCCTGAGCCGACAATTGTACAAACAGGAAAAAGCTAAAAATGACAATACCGTATGAAACTCTCTTCATTTGAAATGGGTTAGTATCAGGCAATAAGACTACAAAAATCTTGGGAAATTGTGATAGCTTATTCATAAAAAACCTGATTTTCGTACAAAGCACTACAAACACCATGCAAAACGACACATTTTTTATTCGGCCAATCGAATCCAGTGACAATCAGCCCATGGCCAAAATTATCCGGGAAGTGATGACCGCCTACGGGGCAGTTGGAGATGGTTTTTCCATCAACGATCCCGAGGTTGATCATATGTACGACTATTATCAGGCGGATGGATCTGCTTATTTCATTTTGAGTGATGCTCAAAACCGGATATGGGGTGGCGGCGGAATTGGCCCTTTAGTCGGTGGAGATCCTGCAACTTGTGAGCTCAAAAAAATGTATTTCGTGCCCGAGGTACGGGGACGTGGAATGGGTCAAAAAATGGTGGACCATCTACTTGAGGCCGCTAAAAGCCTGGGCTACCAGACCTGTTACCTCGAAACCTTGGAAAGGATGACGGAGGCCAAGGCTTTATACATTAAAATGGGATTCGAAAAGCTATGCGGCCAAGTGGGTAATACTGGTCACAGCGGCTGTGACTCCTTTTACTCGAAAAAACTCTAACGCTGAATCTGAGGTGCCCCTTTGGTGTCTTAGGTTTCTAAGGTGGTGAAAAAGATTACGTGTTCTTCACCACCTTAGAAAAAACCTCAATAATGGCTCTCGTAATATTGCTGATAAGCACCAGAAGTCACGGCTTCTAACCAATCGCTGTGCTCCAGGTACCATTCTGCAGTCATTTTTAGCCCATCTTCCGGGTTGACCTGGGGCTCCCAGTTGAGCTCGTTTTTCAATTTGCTGGCATCAATGGCATAACGACGATCGTGCCCAGGGCGGTCTTTCACAAAGGTGATCAACTGCCGGGAAGTGCCTTGGCTACGGCCTAATAACTCGTCCATCGTGTCGCAGAGGTAATGAACCAGGTCTATATTCCGGCGTTCATTGTTGCCCCCAATATTGTAGGTTTCCCCAATTTTTCCCTGGTGATAGATCAAATCAATGGCTGCAGCGTGATCCCCTACCCACAGCCAATCTCGCGTATACAACCCATCCCCATACACAGGCAGTGTCTTGTTGTTGCAAATATTATTGATTATCAATGGTATTAGCTTCTCCGGAAACTGGTATGGGCCATAGTTGTTGGAACAATTAGACACTAAGATAGGCAAACCAAAAGTGTGATGGTAAGCCCGCACCAACATATCTGACCCCGCTTTAGAAGCAGAATAAGGCGAGCGGGGGTCATAAGCAGTTTGTTCGGTGAAAAAACCCGTTTCGCCCAATGAACCATACACCTCATCGGTAGAAATGTGGTAAAAACGCTGATGGGTCGGGTTAACCCAACTGGCTTTGGCCACATTCAACAAATTAAGGGTACCCAGAATATTGGTTTCCACAAAAGCCATAGGGTTGCTGATGGAGCGATCTACATGCGACTCAGCGGCCAAGTGGATCACCCCGTCAAAGGCATATGTAGCAAAAAGCTTCTGTAACAAATCATTATCGCGAATATCCCCCTTACAAAAAACGTAATTGGGCGCGTTTTCTACATCGGTCAAATTGCTCAGGTTGCCCGCATAGGTCAACAAGTCAAGATTTACAATACGGTATTGAGGGTATTGTTTGACCATTCTTTTCACCAAATGGGTACCGATGAATCCGGCACCTCCGGTAATGAGGATGTTTTGAGTAAAGGACATGGTATTATATGGTTCTAAGGCGCCTGAATTCCAGGATTCCAACTTCGCTTCAGCTTCGCTCAGTGATCAGTTGGAAACCTGGAACTTTGGAACCCTATCCGGGTTTTACAACCGTTTTAAAATAGTCAAAAGTACGCTGTAAACCTTCAGCTCGAGGAACTTTTGGTTCCCAACCCAGGAGGTTTCTGGCTTTGGTGATGTCTGGTTGACGCACTTTAGGATCGTCTACGGGTAGAGGCCGATAATCAATAAAGGCTTTGGGGTTACCTACTAGATCGAGAATTTCCTGGGCAAATTGCAAGATGGTGCACTCGTCAGGGTTACCAATATTGACCGGCTGGTTATAATCGCTCAAAAGGAGGCGGTAAATACCTTCCACCAAATCATCAACATAACAGAAAGATCGGGTCTGGGAGCCATCGCCAAATACAGTAAGCCCCTCTCCACGAATGGCTTGTGAAAAAAATGCTGGCAGTACCCGTCCATCTTCAACCCGCATCCGGGGGCCGTAAGTATTAAAAATTCTAATGATTCGGGTATCCACCTGGTGAAAAGTATGGTAAGCCATCGTAATCGCCTCCAAAAAACGTTTGGCTTCGTCGTAAACTCCACGTGGACCAATCGGGTTCACATTGCCCCAGTATTCTTCAGATTGTGGATGCTCCAGAGGGTCTCCATACACTTCGGAAGTCGAAGCCACCAAAATCCGTGCTTTTTTCTCACGTGCCAATCCCAGCAAATTGTGTGTACCCAATGCCCCTACCTTCAAGGTTTGGATAGGCATTTTCAGGTAATCAATCGGGCTGGCCGGTGAAGCAAAATGCAGGATGTAATCAAGTTTACCTGGGACATGTATAAATTTGGTAATGTCGTGATGGTAATATTCAAATTCCTTGAGGGGAAATAGGTGTTCAATATTTTGAATATTTCCCGTCAGGAGATTATCCATGCCTACGACCTGATAACCTTCTTTGATGAACCGATCGCTGAGGTGCGAACCTAAGAATCCGGCTGCGCCGGTAATGAGAACTCTTTTCACTGGACAATTTTTACAGCTGGTTTTTAATTATTGCCCTAAAGATAAACTTCGACGGCTGCTTTACCTAAAAGTTTTTTACTAGCCCAGAGGAAAAGCTTAGTTTTGCCCCATAAAAGCCCTGTCCTGTATGAGAAGAGGTCTATTCTTACTGATCCTTATTTTGATGTACGTTAGTGAACTCTCCGCTCAGGCTTCCAACAATGAACCCAAAGGAGTGATTTTGAGTAAATTTACCTACGGCGCTCAACTTCCTGCTGGAACTTTAAAAGAACGCTTCGGAACCAATTTCATTGCCGGAGGAGGCATCGATTGGCAATGGGGACCAAAAAATTGGGTATTAGGAGTGGATGCTCAATATCTTTTTGGCAACCAGGTAAAGGAAGACCCTCTGGTTGGTTTGCGCACCAAAGAAGGCTACATTATTGGCAACGATCGTGAAGTCGCCGATATTCCCATGCGGGAGCGTGGTTTTTATGTTGGACTTACCGCAGGGCGGGTATTTCCAGTAAGTGCCAGGCAGTCTTCCCGGGCAGGTTGGCGCATCAATTTTGGCATTGGCATGCTCCAGCATAAAATTCGCATCCAGGACGACCCCCAGCGCTCGGTTGTACAATTGACTGATGTGTACAAAAAGGGGTACGATCGCCTGAGCAATGGACTGGCATTGCAACAGTTTTTTGGCTATCAGGCCATGAGTAAAGATCGACGTAGTAATTTTATGGCGGGGTTTGAGTTCATGCAGGGTTTTACCCAATCGCGACGCAGTTTTGATTTTGCTACGCAAGGTCGGGATGGGAAAAAGCGAATCGACCTGCTCTTTGGTGTCCGCTTGGGCTGGATTCTCCCATTCTACGCCGATAAAGCGGAAGACATCTACTATTAACATGGAATCATCCAAGACCAAATCTAGCGCTCATCATGTCCATTTTATACACCCTCGGAATCTACCTATACCTACTTTTCATCCGAGTAGCCGCCATCTTCCACCCCAAAGCAAAGCTCTGGTGGAATGGCCGAAAAAATTGGGCCGAAAAATTAAGCACTGAAATCTCCTCCAAAAGAAAAGCAGGCCAAACCCTCATCTGGGTACACAGCGCTTCCCTCGGGGAATTTGAACAAGGCCGCCCCTTGATGGAAGCCATCAAAAAGCAGCAGCCCGAAGTGTTCATTCTACTTACCTTCTTCTCCCCTTCAGGTTATGAAATTCGAAAAAACTATACACACGCTGACTTGATTTGTTACCTCCCTGCCGATTTGCCTGGCAATGCACACAAGTTTTTGTCCATTGTACAACCACAACTAGCCATATTCGTGAAATACGAGTTTTGGTACAACTTTTTACAAGCTTTGCACAAAAAAGAAATACCCGTGTGGCTCATCGCCGCCTTATTTCGACCTCAGCAGCCTTTTTTCCAGCCCTGGGGCGCTTGGTACTTGCAGATTTTAAAAGGCTTTGATCATTTTTTTGTGCAAAATCAAAGTTCACTTGAGTTGTTGAAAAAATACCAACTTCAGCAATATACACTGGCTGGTGATCCCCGTATTGATAGAGTGTTACAAATTGCTGCCGAGGCAAAAACTTTCCCTACGGTGGAATCCTTCGCCCAGAATAGCGCTGTTTTGATGGCGGGCAGTACTTGGGGGCCAGACGAGGCCTTCTTGGCGGGTTTGTGGGAGAACCAGGAATTGTGCAAAGGTTGGAAATTGATCATAGCCCCACATGAAATTGGAGCCAGCCACCTAGAACAAATTGAACAAAAATTTGGTGCACAATGCATTCGTTATTCACAGTTTCAGGCTGATGAGCATTCCAATCATACAGTACTGATCATTGACAACATAGGCATGCTTTCAGCCTTGTACCGTTACGCAAGCATTGCTTACATCGGTGGTGGTTTTGGATCAGGCATTCACAATACCCTGGAGCCAATGGCCTTTGGTTTACCCGTTATTTTTGGTCCAAAGTACCAAAAGTTTGAAGAGGCGGTAGTGAACGTAAAAACGGGGGGAGCCTTTGTGGTGGAGGAACTGGCAGGCCTCGACCTGATTTTCAAGCAATTAAAAGATAGCATATTTAGAGCCCAGGCCTCCGCAGCAGTGCAACAATACTTGGAGGAAAATCAGGGTGCTACCTTGAAAATCATGACTAAATTAAAAAAGGCCATCAAAGATTAAGGGTAAGCTCCAGCTCTTTCAGGTATTTCGGAATATCCTCGTTATTTTTGTCCTCCCAAATAAAAAATGGCGCATGCTCAATTTTGATGATTTCAACCAGGTCAAAGTATTGATCGTTGGTGATGTGATGATCGACCGCTATTTGCGCGGCAATGTAACCCGAATTTCACCGGAAGCACCAGTTCCTGTAGTCAACCTGGAAGGAGAAGACCTACGCCTGGGTGGAGCAGCCAATGTGGCCTTGAATGTACGAGCAATGGGTGCCACACCCATTCTGTGTAGCGTGGTAGGCGATGATGAGGATGGCCAGGTTTTTCGTCAATTGTTGCCTGAATACGGCATGAGCAATCAGTCCATTCTGCACTCCAAGGGGAGGCGCACCACTGTCAAAACCCGGATCATGTCAGGGGCTCAACACCTCCTACGGGTGGATCAGGAAGATACGCATGACTTGAGCGACAGCGAAGTGGAGCAATTGCTGGAAACCATCCAAGAGGTATTGGATACTCAAAAGATTCATGTGATCCTGTTTCAGGATTACAACAAGGGCGTACTTTCACCTAAGGTTATTCGGGAAGTCATTCTGGAATCCATTCGTCGGGGCATTCCTACCGCAGTCGACCCCAAATTCAACAATTTTTGGGCTTACAAACAAATCACTTTGTTCAAACCCAACCTGAAGGAAATTCGCGCCCAATCTCCTCAACCCGTACAAACCAATCTAGCTTCGCTACAAGCCGCTGCGACTTACATTAAAGCCCAACTGGGTAATCAACATACCCTAATCACCTTGTCGGAAAAAGGTTTGTTTTTGGAAACCGCTGGTAAAGGCAGCATCATCCCTACAGAACCACGTGCGGTAGCCGACGTTTGTGGCGCAGGGGATACCGTGATCAGTATTGTAGCCCTGGGTTTGGGGCTAAGATTGGATTTGCAGGAAACAGCCCTACTCGCCAATTTGGCTGGTGGCCAGGTTTGTGAAAAAGTCGGCGTAGTCCCCGTGGATAAGGAACAATTGGAGAAGGAATACTTAATGTTAAAAAAATAAGCTTCACCGTTTCACAAAGCGCTCCTTCAACAGGCACAATGCAATGGTATCGCCTACACTCAAATTGCTTTGCGCCCGAATTTGATCCAGGTGTTCTTTTTCGCTCAGGTAATCCGCGTACAAATCGACCGAAGAAACCATCGATTTGGAAGTTTGATAAATACGGTAAGGCAAGCCAATTTCCCGGTTTTTATTCCCCTTGGGACAGGCCACTTTTAAACCTACCGGAGCTTCACCGATGGAAAGGGTATCTCCCTGAATGGAATAGGAACCGCTCACCACCTGAATGGCTTCAGCAGGGCCATAAAACAAAGCCAATTCAACCCCATCGGGACCAAACTCTATGTAGGGTTTTTCTAGATCAGGATATTGACCACAGTCGTAAAAAGTAGTCCCAAATTGATCCTTATCACAAAAAGGTAGGACTTGAATTTCACCGATTCCAGTCGTTTTGGCCTCCACCTCCCGGTAGGTGCCACCCTTTTCTACCCGAAAAAAATGAAATTTTTTATTGTCAAGTCCAACGTATTCGTAACGTCCTAATTCCAGTGTAGGTGCATTGCCGGACTGAAATGTCCAAAGCAGGATAGAGAACAGTGTTAGAATTTTTGTGCCGAAAAACATGCTAATCTATTTCCTAATGAATCAATCAAAAGTCGAACAAAGTTCGGTCTGAACCCGACCTAACCAAACAGAAATGAATTCCCCTTGGATATTTCCGACAAACATCCCAAAATTATAAAGTAAAACAAATTTATTCTGCTGGTTTTTCGAAAAAATGATATTTTTAGCGAAAATTCGCTAAAATCAATTGAATTATGTCTGCTCTGCGCCACGCTTTTTTACAAAATTTGAATAACCCCTTCAAAATGAAATGGTACTTCTTGCAGAAGTTGCCCAGTTTATTCTTTTGGGGGGTGCAAATCAAATCCGTTACATCGGAACGTGGTCAAACCCGCATCCCTTTTCGCTGGCGAACCCAAAACCCCTTTCGTTCCACCTATTTTGCGGCGCAATGTGGAGCAGCCGAGTTGTCCACCGGCTTGTTGGCCATGACAGCCCTTAGTGATCAGGTGCCTTGCTCCATGCTGATTGTGGGTATGGAAGCGACTTTTGTCAAAAAAGCCACCTCTTGGGTCACCTTTACCTGTGAGGAAGGTGCCGCCATTCAAGCGTGTATTCAAAAGGCCATCGAAACCAATGAACCACAAAGCATCACCGTCACCAGTACGGGGATACAAGAGGATAACGGGGCAGTAGTCGCTAAAATGACCTTCATATGGTCTTTTAAACGGAAATAGTATTGTTGGGGCGATAAAAAATAAATATTCATTTTGCCATAGAATCAACCAAGTAAACCGTTCAATCTAAGTGTCTTATCTAATCCTATGGCCTAAAAAAACGAACATTTATTTTTGCCCTACTACTTGTTGAGTAGAGTTCTGCTATTTTTGCATTGTCATTGAGCTGTCACCTATAGCTCTTGTTTTTCTCTACCAAATAAAACTTATTCCAAATGATCATTGGAGTACCAAAAGAAATCAAAACCAATGAAAACCGCGTAGCCCTCACACCAGCCGGAGCATTGGAGTTCACCAAAAGAAAACACACCGTATATGTACAATCTACCGCTGGCGAAGGCAGTGGATTTGACGACGATGAGTACGAGGCAGCGGGTGCAAAAATTCTGCCCAGCATTGAGGAAGTATATGCCGTTGCTGAGATGATCATCAAAGTGAAAGAACCCATCGAGCAGGAATGGGCCTTGATCAAGCCGGATCAACTCCTGTTTACTTATTTTCACTTCGCCTCTTACCAGCCATTGACCGAGGCCATGATTAAAAGTAAGGCAGTGTGTCTGGCCTACGAAACGGTGGAATTGGCCGATGGTTCTTTGCCCCTCTTGGTTCCGATGTCGGAAGTAGCTGGCCGTATGGCCATCCAGGAAGGCGCCAAATACCTGGAAAAGCCCGTTAAGGGCCGGGGCGTATTGCTCGGCGGTGTACCCGGAGTAGCGCCAGGTAAGGTATTGGTGCTGGGCGGTGGGATCGTCGGCACCCAGGCTGCAAAAATGGCTGCTGGATTGGGTGCAGAAGTATCCATTCTCGACATCAACCTGCCCCGCTTGCGTTACCTTTCCGAGGTGATGCCACCAAACGTCAACACGATTTTTTCAAACGAATACACCATTCGCCGCATGATCAGAGACCACGACTTGATCATCGGTGCCATCCTGATTCCGGGAGCCAAAGCGCCAAAGTTGATTACCGCAGACATGCTCAAAACCATGCGCCCAGGTACTGTACTGGTGGATGTAGCCGTGGATCAAGGCGGTTGTTTTGAAACGACCCACCCAACTACCCACGACAATCCTACCTACATCATCGATCATGTGGTGCATTACTGTGTAGCCAACATGCCCGGTGCAGTACCTGCTACCTCTACCCTCGCGCTGACCAACGCTACCCTACCCTACGCCCTGCAATTGGCGAACAAGGGCTGGAAAAAAGCTTGTCAGGATAGTTTGCCGCTGCGCAAAGGTTTGAATATTGTGGGAGGCAAGGTAGTTTACCAGGGTGTCGCGGATGCCTTTGGATTGGATTATACGGATGTGGAGGGCTTGATGTGATTAGTCTCCCAAAAGCCTAATAAAAAAGGGCATCTTGCAGAATCCCAAAATTCCAGCAAGATGCCCTTTTTTTATTCATTCAGTAATCAGCAAATTACTTTGCCCTCACCAATTGTCCATTCAAATCTTCCACCACAAAAGCGCCACTAAATCCGGCTTGCTGTACTCGGCCCAACGCATTAAACGCCTCAGCCGAGGAATTGTAGCAACATAGCAGTTTAATGGTCAAATCCTGGCGTGGGCGATCCACGATGGTCCCCATACCAACCAGTTTGCTGCCGTTAAAATTGCGCAAGTCGCGGTAGGCACCCAATTGAATCATAAAGCGGCCACCTGTATTGGTTACTGGTGGGTTGGTCACGGGAGGATTCGTTACCGGAGGATTCGTGGTTACAGGTGGATTAACAGGTCCAACTGCCCCACCGAGTGATACTCCATCATCAGTCACAATGAAAGCACCAGGATACCCCATGCGCTTCACGTTTTCCAACTGGCGTTGTGCTTCCTCACGGGTAGGGAAATTCCCAACCTTGATTTTATTCTTTCCAGCCTCATTTTTTGCATACACACTAGCAATGCTGCGCAAGTTGCTGAATTTCGACAGGTCGGGTTGCCCTGTAACTGCGGATACCTGAATCGCGAAACCAGCGCGTTCCAACTGGCCTCCAGTGTTGCCTGGATTGCCCGTATTGCCGGGGTTACCCGTATTGCCCGGGTTACCGGTTCCAGGGTTGGTGTTCCAACCGCCGTTGCCCAGAGGCACCATACTCAATACCCCAAGAACGGTTCGGTCGGTACCGTTGAGTACGTTGATGTTGCGGGTTTCTTCATTGAAGTTCTGGGCAGTATACGTGATGGTATAAGGCGTATTGCGTGACAAGCTCAGCACATAATTGCCGGAATAATCTGTAGAGGTGCGGGTGATGTTACCTGTATAGGTGTTGCGGGCAGCAATTTGTACGTTAGGAACAAACTCCCGGGTATTGCTGTTCACCACCCGGCCATAGTATTCTTCACCAGCTTTGGTGAGTGGAATTTCAATGTCGCGGCTCGGCGAAAAATACGCTGAAAGCGCCCCACGCAATTGCATGTAGCCATCAGCCCGTACAATCACTTCGCACTCGGTGCCAGCACCAACTGGTAAATCAATATACCCTTGTGCATCGGTCAGCAGGATATAGTTGCTGGAGCCGCGCATACAATTGGTCAGGTCAACCGAAGCACCAGGTAGTGCAATCCCATCTGAGCCACTGAATACTCTGATGCGGGTTCTTCCTGTATTAGGATTACCCGATCCTGGGTTCGTGCCTGGGTTTGTACCTGGGTTAACTCCTACATTTGAACCACCTTTGGTTACCCGATAAATGTCTTCCATACCTACTCCGCCACTGCGGTTGGACACCAGGTAACCAAAATTGCGGTAGGAATCCAAAATCATCCCGTAATCGTCAGCAGAAGAGTTGACGGGTTGCCCCAGGTTGGTCGATTTTAACCAGCGGCCTTCGCCTTGATCCGCCATAAAGACGTCGAAACCACCAAAGCCCAGGTGGTAATCCGATGCGAAATACAAATTCACCCCATCAAAATAGGGGGTGATTTCATCGCCAGGAGTATTCACTGCAGGCCCCAGGTTGACAGGTTTGGACCAAGCGGTGCCTTCTTTGTAAGAAATGTACAAATCCCAGCCGCCAAATCCGCCTTCACGATCACTGGCAAAAAATAGCGCATTGCCATCAGGAGTCAGACAAGGAAAACCTGTACGGCCTTTGGTATCGTTGTTGGGAAAAGTCCGTTCGTTGTACCAGGAGCCGTTGAAGTTGACATCGGCCAGGATAATACTCAAATCCAGGCCAGTACCCGGAATTTGTCTAACTCCAGGTGTGAAGTTA
Source organism: Haliscomenobacter sp. (assembly GCF_965225875.1). Lineage (GTDB taxonomy): Bacteria > Bacteroidota > Bacteroidia > Chitinophagales > Saprospiraceae > Haliscomenobacter. The sequence continues at coordinate 1,517,137 of NZ_CBDDBS010000003.1, forward strand.
TTTTTGGTGGTTGCCGCGCTGCGTCCGTCCGAAGAGAAAGAAGCTGGCCCCATGCTGAAATCACTGATGCCGGGGCGTACCACAATGGCCGGTTGTAAAGAACCATCGGAGCCCATCCCGGCAGAATACAAGGAGCTTTTGGTGGAACTAAAAGTCTGACCTTCCGTGCGCAATGAAGCAAAAACCAATTGGTCATTCATAAACGCCGGGCCAAAATCCGAACTCGTGCTGTTGATTCGCTCACTACTCACCATGTAGGCAGTGGGGATGTTCAGGTTTGTTTTTGAAAAATCGCAACTTTGTACGTATTGATTGCCAACGGTTGGGTTGATTTTGGCGTAGCTTTGGTAGTATACCTTTGCTTCGTCATAACGGCCCAGGCCTTTTAAACAGTGTGCATACAAAAGCAACTGGCGATCTTGATACTTGCGGCTACGAATCAATTTAAGATAAGTGGCCTCCGCCTCATCCAGGCGGTTGAGCAAGCGATAACACTCTGCCAATTTTCCCAAGGCATCGGGATCAGTGGCGTCTTTTTCTAGAGCCTGCCGATACACATCGACAGCTGGGGCAAATGCATTAGTTTCATACAATTGGTCTGCCTTGCGCATCAAACCTCGAAAGGTGGTTTGGGCCTGCAGGGTGGCCATGGCCAGTAGAAAAAGGAACAGAAAACATGCTTTCAGATTGTGTGGTCTCATACCAAAGGGATTTGCTGTGGAATATGTAAAAGGCCCGGGCTTTAGGTACCTTGCCCTTAACAGGTAAAAATATTACAAAAAGGAAAATACTGCTAGTTAAAACGTAAAAATTTGAAATAAATAGTATGAAAAGAGGTGAGTAAATGATGTTAGAAGGAAAAAAGCACCAATTTTTTCTAAAATAGCACATCAAAAATTACCAAAGTGCCAAAAATCAGGCTGGCAACCCCATTGGTCGTAAAAAATGCCCGGTTCACTTTGCTCAAGTCGTTTGGTTTTACCAGGGTGTGCTGATAGATCAACATACACATAAACACCCCAGCCGCCAACCAGTGCAACCAGCGAAAATGTTCGTATTGCAAGCCTTGTTGCCAACAGGCCAAAAGAATCATGGTAGCGCTGAGCAGGTGTAGTATTTCCGACAAGCGTAAAGCTCCTTTGCGCCCCAAAACCACCGGTATAGAGTTGAGTTGTTGGGTCCGGTCAAATTCTTCATCCTGCAAAGCATATATAATGTCGAAACCTGATACCCAAAACAGCACGGCAAAAGAATACAACAATGGAATCAGGTCAAAGCCTCCTCCTGTCGCCAGATAGGCTCCAATCGGGGCCAAAGCCAAACCCAAACCCAATACAAAATGACAGAGGTAAGTGAATCTTTTGGTATAACTGTAGCCCAAAACAACCAGAAGCGCAATTGGTGTCAGGTAAAAACAGAGTGGGTTGATGAACCAGGCCGAAGCCATAAAAAGCAATGCATTGGCGATCACAAACAATAAGGCTGAGCGTGGAGCAATTACCCCGGCAGGAATTTCACGCACTTTGGTACGCGGATTCAGCTCATCAATATCCCGATCCAGGTAACGATTAAAAGCCATAGCTGCACTGCGTGCAAAAACCATACACAATACAACCAATCCCAAAGTTCTCCAACTGAATCCCTCTTCCGACTGCAAGGTACCCAAGGTAAAACCCAACAAAGCGAAAGGCATTGCAAAAATGGTATGGCTGAAGGTAATCAGAGAGAAGTAGGATCGCATAAAAAGGGTTGAGAAGTTGAGAGGTTGGGGAGTTGAGAAGTTGAGGCTACCGCGAGCGACTTAGACAAAATCCTTGTCAAAAACGCTCGCGGTAGCCTCAACTTCTCAACTCCTCAACTTCTAAACTAAAATTATTGTTGTTTCGCCGCAGCTGGGTCTTCTTCCACTTCACCTTCCATGTAGCAGTAAGTTTCTGGTGGGTTGGTATTGGCTACGATGGTCACTCGTTTGCTTTGACCTCCAAATTTTCCTGACGAATCGAATACAACCACCAATTCTCCAGTCTTACCAGGAGCAATGGGTTCTTTTGGCCAGCTAGGTGTAGTACAACCACAAGAAGCTTTGGCATCGGCAATGATCAGTGGTTCTTTGCCCGTGTTTCTGAACTTGAATACGTGGCGTGCTTTGGCACCAGATTTGATTTTGCCAAAATTGTGGCGATCGCCTCCCAGGAACTCAATTGAAGTGACGGGGCCGGATGGAACCTGGGTGCTTTGTGGTTGCTCTGCGGTAGCTTCGATCGGTTGAACTTCGCCAGTTACTTCTGCTTGAGCTTCTTCGCGAATCTCCTTATCCTTGTTGTTCTGACAGGCGAAAACTGCCACTGCCAACAACAAAATCATGCTTGCTTTTTGAATAGCCTGCAACATTTTTGTGAGTTTTATGATGAAAACTAAAGAACTATAAAAAAGGTTTAACCATTTACCTTTTCGCGCACAAATGTAGCGAAAATTAGCTATTGCGTACGCGAATTGATCCACATTACAAAGTCGTTAACACCCTTTGCATTCAGGCACTGTTCTGCACTCAATGCACCTTTGCGGGCAGATAACACGCCATAATGAATGTCGTGAATCCCTTGACGACTATGTGCATCTGGATTGATCGAGATCAGCACCCCTTTATCCAATGCATAGGGAATCCAGGCCCAATCCAGATCAAGGCGATATGGGCTGGCATTCAACTCGATGGCTACCCCATTGGCAGCACAGGCATCAATCACTTTTTGGTGATCCAGCGGGTATCCTTGGCGGGAAAGCAACAAACGCCCGGTTGGGTGGCCCAGAATGCGGGTATAAGGGTTCTCAACCGCTTTGATTACCCTTTGGGTAGCTTTGGTTTCGTCCATCCGCAAATTGGAGTGGACCGAGGCGATGATGACTTCAAACTTGGATAAAATATCCTCCGGATAATCCAGAGAACCATCGTTGAGGATATCACTTTCAATGCCCTTAAAAATGCGGAAAGGAGCCAACTCCAAATTGAGGGCATCTATTTCGGACATTTGGTTGAGTACCCGTTCGGGTTGTAGACCATTGGCGTAAAAGGCTGACTTGGAGTGGTCGCTCATCACCAGGTACTCATAGCCCTGTTGTTTGCTGTACTCCGCCATTTCCCTAAGGGTATTGATCCCATCACTGTAGGTTGAGTGGGTATGAACAACGCCCTTAATGTCTTTGGCTTCCACCAAGATTGGAATCTGGCGGGTCAAGCCCCAGGCCTCTTCTCGCAATTCGGCGGGGATAAAGTATTGATTGACTTTGGCAAAAATCTCCGTTTCATCAGCCAATTCCCGAAAATCCTGATCGGGGTATTTTTCCAAAAAGGCCTGCATAAAATTGGGAGTTGCCGAATATTTGAATTGTTTGGAGCCAAATTCTGTGGCTGCACACTGAAAAATCCGTACTGGATATTCATTGGTCGACAATGCACTGGTATGATCGGCCTGGCTTTGGATGCTTTGTAAGCCTATCTTGGTTAAAACAGGTTCTATTTCGGCTTTGGAGCCGAGCAAGATATCAATGGATTCAAGCACATTGGCACAACGCCGAAAAGCACCTGTGAATTCCATTTTCAGCTCCGGCAATGCTTTTTGTAGTGCTTCCAAAATTTGTAAGCCCTCTTTTTCCAGCGTAGCAAAATGAAATTGATTGCGCGATTTGAGGAAATACTGCAATTGTTGTCGCAACTCATTCTGGGTCTTTTCACCAAAACCTTTCAGCTCCAGCAAACGGTTTTCATTGACGGCGTACAACAACTCTCCGATGGTTTCAATGCCCAATTCCGACCAAATGACCTTGATTTTTTTCGGCCCAAAACCTTTGATGTGCAACATCTCCTGCACTCCCTCGGGGGTTTTGTCCAGGTATTGCTGGAGCGTATTCATTTTGCCTGTGTCCAGCAATTCACGGATTTTCTCCGCGATGGCTTGCCCAACACCTTTGATCGCACTGATTTCAGCGGCCTCCATTTCGGTGAGTGGCCGCTCTAGTTTGCGGAGGGTCAGGTAAGCATTTTGGTAGGAGCGAATTTTGAATGGGTTTTCGCCGTGCAATTCCATGATGTCGCCAAGGAATTGAAAAACTTTGGCAATTTCCTTGTTGGACATGGCCGGGTGTTTTATGCAGTGAAATACTCGATGATGGTGCGTACCTGGGCTTCAGCAAAAAGATCGATGATGTTGTCGTCCATCAACAACATAGCATCTTCATAGTTGTCAAAAAAGAGGTGTTCGACCAAAATGGCAGGCATATTGGTTTTGCGCAGGATGTAAAAATTGGCCTCATTGTCATGCTCACTCCCACTTGGAGTAGTCCGCATGGTGATCGAGGTGCCTTTGGCGTACAATGAGCGCAAGGAATTCACATTGTTCCAGTGAATAGAAGCGACTTTGTCAGACTCAGTTGTGCCCGGAGAGGTATAAATTTCGAAACCTCTTGCAGTATGGTTGGTAAAGGCATTGGCGTGAGTGGAGATGACCAAACTGCGCTGAAATTTCTTGCCGTACCAGTTGGCCATATCCACCCGGTGTTGGAGCGAATTGTCCAGGTAATCGTGGTGCAAAGGCATGTAAGTGATCCCCAAACGATCCAGTTTCCGCATGACCTGGTTGGTCAAAGCGCGGTTCCACACCCCTTCAAAGAAGGTACTTCCTTGATGAAAAGTCCCTCGGGCGTGGCGAAACATCTTGGAGGGTGCAGTGGTGTACTCTCCAGCGCGATTGAGCCCGCCATGACCGGCGTCGATAAAGATGATGGTGTTGGGAAACATAGGTGTGGTTTTTTGGCTGCCAAAGATCCCGAGTTCAGTTGGCACTTCGACTTCGCTCAGCGACCAACTGAGCGGAGCCGAAGTGCCAACAGAATTCAGGATCTTTGTACCTTATTCTATTACGCCTGCGCCTTTGGAGTACTGAAGTTCAGTGGAAAAGCTGGTTGCTCCTGCTCATCGATCGCACCAAACTGGGCTTCATAACGTTTCACGTTGTCGGCGAGGGCCCGCATCAGCCGTTTGGCATGGTCTGGTGTCAAGATGATGCGCGCTTTCACTTTGGCCTTGGGCACATTGGGCACCAGCCTTACAAAATCTACGACAAATTCTGAATGGGAGTGCGAAATAATAGCCAGGTTGGAATAAGTTCCTTCGGCGATATCTTCAGGCAATTCGATGTTGATCTGGTTTGGATTGTTTTTATCGTCCATCGCGGATGTTTTTGAAAGTTTAGAAGTTGAGGGGTTGAGGGGTTGAGGCTACCGCAACGATTTTGACAATGTTCTTGTCTAAGTCACTGCGGTAGCCTCAACTCCTCAACCTCTTAACTCCTCAACTATTTTTTAGCTTTCGCTCCCTTCGCTGGCGCTTTTTTGGCAGCAACCTTTTTAACCGGTGTTTTTTTGGCAAAAGCGTCAGGAACTTGTTCTTCAATGATTTTTTTCACTTCTTCCAGTGAAAGCAATGCTGCATCTTCGGCCTCCATTTTTTTACCATCGAGACGTGGCAGTTTCAACATGTCTTTCTTAAACCGGATGAAAGGCCCCCAACGGCCATTTTCGATGCTTACCTTTTCGTCGGGCCAGTTTTGGATGAAGCGATTGGCTTCTTTTTCCATCTTGGCTTCAATGAGTTCGTGCATTTCCTCTGGAGTCAGGGTGTCGAGGTTGTATTTTTTGGGTACATTGATAAAGGTGTCATTCCATTTGATGAAAGGGCCAAAACGGCCAGTACCTTTCGTGATTGGGAAACCTTTATAACTTGCAACAGGGGCATCGATTTTTTCTTTTTCCAAAATCAACTCCATTGCGCGCTCAATGCTTACACTCAAGGGGTCTTCACCTTTGGGAATGGAAATGAATTTCTCCCCAAAGCGGACATAGGGACCATAACGGCCAGTACCCACTGCCACTTCCTGTCCTTTGTAATCACCTAAAATTTTGGGCAATTCAAACAACTTCATGGCCTCTTCCATTTCAATGGTATCGATGGATTGGCCTGGTTTGAGGTTGGCATAGCGGGGTTTCTCCCCAGGGATCAGTTCTTCGGGTGTACCAATTTGTACCACTGGCCCCAAACGCGTCATGCGGGTGAGCACTGAATACCCGGTACCTTCTTCTTTGCCCAAAATTCGTTCGCGGGTAGGGCGATCGGCATTGGCCATGGTTTCTTCCACCACTTCGTGAAATGGCCAATAGAAGGTCTCCAACATTTTGGTCCATTCCCGGCTGCCAGCGGCAATATCATCGAACAACTTTTCGATTTCAGCCGTGAACTTATAGTCCATGATCTTATCGAAATGTTGATCCAAAAAGTCGCTCACTGTAGTACCCATATCGGTCGGAAACAAACGGCCTTTGATTACGCCCGTCATTTCTGACAATTCCTTTTTGCTGATTTGAGCATCCTTCAGGGTCAATTCGCGGTATGGGCGTGGGCTGCCATCGCGGTTTTCTTTCACCACATAGCCCCGGCCTTCTTCCATAATTTTGCTGATGGTTGGTGCGTAGGTGGAAGGGCGGCCAATGCCTAGTTCTTCCAGTTTTTTCACCAATCCTGCTTCTGTATAGCGGGCTGCCGCACGGGTAAATCGCTCCGTGGCGGTCATGAAGTTGAGCGGCAACAACTGCCCTACCTTCAGAGGAGGCAAAACACCATGTTCTTCATCTTCCTCGTCGTCGTCGTTGGATTCGAGGTAAACCTTTAAAAAGCCGTCAAACTTCAGCACCTCACCTTCAGCCTGCAATTTTGCAGCGGGTTGGGTAGAAATGCCAATGTCAACTACCGTTTTTTCCAGTTCTGCCTCAGCCATTTGGGAGGCGATGGTACGCTTCCAGATCAATTCGTAGAGGCGTTTTTCGTCGCGGTCTCCGGGAACAGTCTGGTTTTCAATATAAGTTGGGCGAATCGCTTCGTGTGCTTCCTGGGCGTTGGCAGATTTGTTTTTGAACCTGCGGATTTCGACGTACTGCTTGCCAAATTGTTTTTCGATCTCCTGAGCAATCGAAGCAATGGCTGATTCACTCAAGTTGATCGAATCCGTACGCATATAGGTGATAAAACCAGCTTCATATAACTTTTGAGCCGTCACCATGGTGCGGTTTACCGAAAAACCCAATTTGCGGCTGGCTTCCTGCTGTAAGGTAGAAGTGGTAAAGGGTGCAGTTGGCCGCCGTTTAAGGGGTTTCACCTCAATGCTGCGAATTTTGTATTCAGCACCAATGCATTTTTTGAGGAATGCCTCAGCGTCACCTTCCGTTTTGAGGCGGTCAGGTCCTTCGGCTTTTAGCCCTACGGTACGACCTTGCTCATTTTTTACATTGAATAAGGCGTCGATTTTGAAATAGGGTTCGGACTTGAAATTGTTGATCTCCCGTTCTTTTTCCACCACCAACTTCACTGCTACGGATTGAACGCGGCCTGCAGAAAGTTTACCTTTAACTTTTTTCCACAGAATTTCTGATAGTTCAAACCCTACCAAACGATCCAATACTCGTCGGGCTTGTTGCGCGTTGACCAGGTTCAAATCAACGGTACGCGGCTGTTTTACGGCTTTTTCAATGGCGGGCTTGGTGATTTCGCGAAAGACAATGCGTTTGGTAGACTTGGGATCCAAGCCCAACACCTCACACAAATGCCAGGAAATTGCTTCTCCTTCGCGGTCTTCGTCCGTTGCTAGCCATACCTCGTCGACCTTCTTGACCCAATCTTTTAACTCTTTGACTACCTTGTGCTTCTCTGGAGATATGGTGTATTTTGGCCGAAAACCATCCTTTACATCCACCGCCTGATTGCCCTTGTCAAGGTCTCGCACGTGGCCATAGCTCGAACGCACCGCAAAGTCCTTTCCGAGGTACTTTTCGATGGTTTTGGCCTTTGCTGGCGACTCTACAATGAGCAAGTTCTTCGACATATTGTTTCGTTTTAAAAAGGATTAGTTTTAACTCGACGGCACAAAAGTATAAATTTTATGATAAAACCTACACCTTCACAATTCACACTTTATACTGGGGAAGCGCAAGGGATTGCCCCAACTGTTTTTTATCTTTGCGTTTTTGAAACGAAAAAGAATGAAAAACATATACGTAGCTGCAACCAGTCAACATGTGGGCAAAACCACTACAACGCTGGGTTTGGTGGCCAATTTTATTGAAAAAGGCTACAAAACCGGTTATTGCAAACCAGTGGGACAACAGCACGTAACCATTAACGGAATTACTGCCGATAAAGATGCAGTATTGTTCTCAGAAGTGACCGGATTCGAAATTATTCCTGATTTGCATAGCCCGGTAATCATTGGTCGGGGGGTGACCAAAGATTTTCTGGATCACCCGGATCAGTATCACTTTGAAGAAAAACTCCTGGCAGCCAAAAAAGTTTTAAGCGAGCAGTACGATATTGTAGTGTATGAAGGAACCGGGCATCCCGGAGTGGGTAGTATTGTTAACCTAAGCAACGCCAGGGTGGCCAAAATTCTGGATGCCGGGGTTATCATGGTCGTAGAAGGAGGGATTGGTAGCACCATCGATATGCTGAACATGTGTGCTGCGTTGTTTAGAGAGGAAAATGTGCCAATCGTAGGGGTGATCGTGAACAAGGTCAGGCCGGAAAAAATGGAAGAAACAAGGTTCTACCTCCAGCGCAAACTCGATCAGATGGGGTTTCCACTCCTAGGCTTGCTGCCCTATGAACAATCTTTGTCCCTCCCCATTATGGAAATGATCCGCAAAGCGGTGGATGGCAAAATCCTGATGAACGAAGACTGTATGAACAATAAGGTGGAAGACATCATTGCTGGTTCGCTGGTAGATGTGGATGAATTTCACAAATTTGAAAACCTTTTACTGGTCACGAGTACCATTCGGCTCAATCAGGTCATCGAAAAAGTAGAATCCGTAGCCAGAATGAAAAACTTAAAAACTTCCCCTTTGTCTGGTGTCATCGTGACCAGTGATGGTCGGCATCACCGTTGGCTGGACTTGGCGGATCTGAACCACCCTTATTTTTCCAAACACAAAATCCCGGTCATCACCACTACTTTGGACACCTATGGATCCGTGGTAAAAATCACCCGCATTGAGGTCAAGATCAACAACCGTACTCCCTGGAAAACCAAACGTGCCGTTGAATTATTCCACGAGCATGTAGACTTTGATAATCTACTTAAAAGTTATGAGTGATGAATGATGAGTGATGAATTTAATGGGATTCTAATCCGGCATTAAAACATTACTCAGGCTCCAATTCATCATTCATCACTCATCACTCATAATTTCACAATCGTGCTAACCGCAATCTCTCCCATCGACGGCCGCTACGCCGATAAAACTGCCGCCCTGAGCAATTATTTCTCCGAATACGCGCTGATTCGATACCGCGTATTGGTTGAAGTGGAATATTTTATTGCCCTGGTACGCTATCCTTTGCCTCAATTGGCCAGTTTTCCTGAAGAAAAAGTGGCCGATTTGATTCGCATCAGCAATCAAATGACGCTGGAAGATGCACAACGCATTAAAGACATCGAGCGCATCACCAACCACGATGTAAAAGCAGTTGAGTATTTTTTGAAAGAAAAATTTGACGAACTCGGCTTGCAACGCTACAAGGAGTTCATCCATTTTGGTCTAACCTCACAGGACGTCAACAATACGGCCATTCCACTTTCCACCCGGCATGCACTGGAGCAGGAATATTATCCTGGTTTAGAAAAGGTCCGCAATGAGCTGGCAACCATGGCCGATACCTGGGCTGACATTGCCATGCTGGCTCGAACCCATGGACAGCCAGCCTCCCCTACCCGCCTGGGCAAAGAAATCCAGGTTTTTGTAGCTCGTTTGGATCAACAACTGGAGCTATTGAAAACCATTCCCCACAGTGCCAAATTTGGTGGTGCAACTGGCAATTTCAACGCCCATTATGTAGCCTACCCCAACATTGACTGGCAACAATTCGCTTGGGCTTTTTTGCACGATGATTTGGGCCTGGAGCGCTCAGAGCCTACCACCCAAATTGAACATTACGATAACCTTGCGGCCCAGTGCCAGGCCCTCATGCGCATCAACACCATTTTGATTGACCTGTGCCGGGATATTTGGACTTATATCTCGATGGAGTATTTCAAACAAAGGGTGGTGGCTGGCGAAGTGGGTTCATCTGCCATGCCGCATAAGGTCAACCCCATTGATTTTGAAAATGCGGAAGGCAACCTGGGGCTGGCCAATGCAGTTTTGGCACATTTGGCCGAAAAATTGCCGATTTCCCGTTTGCAGCGGGATTTGACGGATAGCACAGTGCTGCGCAACCTCGGGGTACCTTTTGCACATATCCTAATTGCTTTCCAATCCATCCGCAAGGGTTTGAGTAAATTGGTGCTCAATGAAGCCCAATTGCGCCAGGACCTGGAGGACAACTGGATGGTGGTGGCTGAAGCGATTCAAACGATCTTGCGCCGGGAAGCGTATCCAGAACCTTACGAGGCACTGAAAGCACTCACCCGGGGCAAGGCCAAAATTGCTGCGGAAGACATTCATGCTTTCATCGATACCTTGGAAGTGAGTCAGGCGATCAAATTTGAATTGCGGAACATTACCCCCTGGAATTATACTGGCAGGTAAAACTTACTTAGGTGTTTCTTAAGTGCCTAAGGTTTCTTAGGTGGTGAAAAAGAAAAAGCCTTGCGAAGCAAGGTATTAATTTCACCACCTAAGAAACCTTAGCCACCTAAGAGGCACCTAAGAAATCCTACCACTAAAAATCCAATAAAAACCATGAAAGCACCTATTGTCATAGCCTTTCTTTTTTTAAGCTTTATCTCCCTGCAAGCCCAAACATACGCCCCCAATTGGGCCAGCCTCGACCAACGCCAAACACCCGCCTGGTTTCAAGACGCCAAGTTTGGCATCTTTATCCACTGGGGCGTATTTTCTGTCCCAGCCTGGGCCACCACCTCCAATGCTGATGGTTTTGGCAGCGGGTATTCAGAATGGTACTGGCAACGTTTGTTTGCCACCAATCTAAAAATCCATCCCGAATTCCTGGAATTTCACCGCAAGAACTACGGGAATGCCTCCTATCAGGATTTTGTACAACACTTCAAGGCAGAGCTCTACAAACCTGAAGACTGGGCAAAAACATTCGAAGACGCTGGAGCAAAATACGTAGTGCTGACCTCCAAACACCACGAAGGTTTTACCCTATGGCCTAGCGCCCAGTCCTGGAACTGGAATGCGGTAGATGTGGGTCCACATCGCGACCTGGCGGGGGACTTGTCCAAAGCAGTGAAAGCGCGCAACCTGCGGATGGGCTTTTATTATTCCTTGTACGAATGGTTCAATCCGGTATACAAAGCCGATGTCAACAAATATGTGGCCGAACGGATGCTGCCCCAAATGAAAGACCTGGTCACCCGTTACGAACCCGACGTACTTTGGACCGATGGAGAATGGGATCATCCCGCCAAAACCTGGCAAAGCGAAACTTTCCTCGCCTGGTTATTCAACGAATCAGCCGTGAAAGACCGGGTGGTAGTCAACGACCGCTGGGGCAATGACACCAAGGGGGCGCATGGTAGTTTTGCTACCTCTGAATATGGTCATGGTGGTACGGACAACAAAGAAACGACCAAGGGGTTTGTGCGCCCCTGGGAAGAATGCCGGGGTATGGGCGAGTCCTTTGGTTACAACCGCAATGAGAACTTACACATGTACCAAAGTGGCAAACAGTTGGTGCATCAATTGATTGATATTGTTGCCCGTGGTGGGAATCTGTTGCTCAACATCGGCCCAAGTGCCGATGGCCAGATTCCCGTGATCATGCAAGAGCGTTTAGCCGAAATAGGCGCCTGGCTGAAGGTCAATGGTGAGGCCATTTATGGTACACGAAAATGGGCAAAAGCGCCTGTTTACAACAAGGATTCGCAAGTGTATTTCACCCAAAAAGGGCAAAATTTGTACGTCATTCAGCGGAAATGGGCGGAGCAACTACAAGTAGATAATGTGGCCAAACCAAAATCGGTTCGTTTGTTGGGTTATGATGGGCCGGTGAAGTTCACTTACAAAAACAACGTTTTGCAAATCATCGCTCCACAATTGAATCCGAATACAATTCCTTGTGATTATGCGTGGACTTATGTTTTGGAAGGAGTGAATTGATTCTAATTACACAAACCAAAGCGACAACAATAGGAGAACGGATGACACGGATTAAGGCGGATTTTATTTCGCCTGCGGCGAAATCATTTTTAGCCACAAAGGCACAAAGACACAAAGCCGCCAAGTAGACCATTTTCGGTTTATCCAGCTTTGTGCCTTCGTGCCTTCGTGCCTTCGTGCCTTTGTGGCTAATTTTTCTCAATCACGCCGAAGGCGTGAAAGCGGTTAGAGCTTATTTCTTCTTTCCGCCATTCCGCACCAAATACGAAAAACTCAACATCACGTAACGCGACAGCGCATTCACCTGCTCATCCACCAGGGTATTCAATTGAGCATTCCGGCTCACCCCTTGATTGCGGCCCAGCAAGTCGTAAGCAGATAGGCGCAACTGACCTTTTTTGCCCTCCAATACATAAGCACTAAATGAGGCATTCCAAATCGGCAAACTGCGTTGGAATCCATCACCCAAACCACTGTAAACAATGTAATTGAACTGCGATTCGACGCTGTATTTTTCCTTAGCGAAAGGTCGGCGAAAGTAAGAACCAAAGGTGCTTTGTAAAAAGTTGCGGTTCAATTCGGCATTGGTGGAATAAGTATTCGCCGTAAAATTCATTCTGCTGCTGATCGACCACTCCCATTTTTTTTGTTTCTGATTGGTAATCGACAAACTGCCCCCATGGCGGCGGGAGTAGGTGGTATTTTGTAAACGGTTGATAAAAGTCAAATTGCGGCCAAAACCATGATCCGTGCCCAGACTGAAACGAATCCCCCAGGCTTTTACGGGAAATACATAATAAACGTTGCTGCTGGTAGAATAGTCGTTGCTGACGTTTTGAGGTGTAGATTTGGTTACCAATTGTTCATCTACCTCCTGGACCGTTTGGATTTTATCGGTAGTCAAAGTGCCATTTATGCTAAAAAGGAAAGTAGTACCTCTTTTTGAATCGAATAAATTGTACCGCAAGGAGCCATTGTAACGCAATTCCGGTGTAAGTGTAGGGTTGCCAATGTAATAACGCAGGGCGTCGGTAACTTCCTGTACGGGTTGCAATTGCCGGATGCTGGGCAAGTTCAAACTTTGGTTCAAGTCAAAGTTGATCGTTTTGGATTGTTTGGGGCGGTAGGTCAAGTTAAAGGAAGGCAACAAATAATCGTAGCGTCGATTCACTGCCGCTTCCTGCAAAAACAAACCGCCCTTCAGGAAGGTGTTTTCCCAACGTACCCGGCCCCCAAAGTCCAGTTTTTTGTAATCTGCCTGCACCCCTAAAGTGGTAATGTGCTGAAAAACATCGCTCAATAGATGATTGCTTTGCAACTCATTGAGCACCAATTGCCCCGAATCCTGCACATCCGACACCAGGCGTTTGTCGTTGTTAACCGAAGCGCGGTAATTATAGGTGGTGTGGAGCGAAAATCGTTTGCTCAAAGGCTCCGAAAAAGAAATTTGTGCACTCCAGTTTTCAGCATCATTCCCTGTATTGCGTTCTTGATGGATCAATACTTCACGTTCAGCGGCGGTGGCGGTGGCAAAAAAGAAGTTGCGCGATTGATTGGAGGATAAATTCTGGTTGTCGTTGGTATCCCAGTCTAGGTCGAGGTTCAGGTTGCGGCCTTTTTTACCCAAACGTTTGCGAAAAGTGAATTCGAGGTTACCGCCCAGGTTTTCGCTTTCACCCCGATTGGTCCGCATACTGGTATTCCGAGGCCCGGTCGATAGGTCACTGGCGAGGGATTGAAAGTCATAAACATTGTTGCCATTGCGCATAGACATGCCCCCAACCAATCGAAAGCCCCACAGGGTATCCCTCCGATCGGATTCAAAGGTCATATTCAGATTTTGATTAAGGCTAAAGTTGTCGCTTTGACTGGTGTCCTGATTGATAATGGTTTGGTTGGCCAGATAACGCTCCACTCTAGCGATCCGATCAACATTCCGATCCGACAAATTCAAACGGTAATTGCCATAAATCTGCCATTTGCGGGGCAGTTCCTGGGAAAAATTCAAACCCGTATTCACATTCGTGTTGATCCCTCCCGAAGGCAAGGCGGTAGATTCTGTTAAGCCCCGTTCCGACACGTCGTTGTTGCCATTTCGGTTAACGTTGTTGGCCGAAAAAGTACCGGTTAGGCGGCGTTTGGGGGAAAATTTATTCAAGGTACCCACTGCATCAAATTGTTTTGGAGGACCTACGCCAAGGGTTGATTTGCCAAAATTGGCCTTTTGCCGATCGGGTTTGGTTTTGATGTTGAGGATTTTTTCCCTTTGTCCATCGTCGATCCCGGAAAATTCAGCCTTATCGGATTTTTTATCGATGATTTGAATTTTGGCTACTGCGTCAGCTGGCAAAACCTTGAGGGCCATTTTGATGTCGGTGCCAAAAAACTCCTTGCCATCCACCATGATTTTTTTGATGTCTTCGCCTTGAGCTTTGAGCGTACCATCCTGGTCGAGTTCCATGCCGGGCATTTTTTTGAGCATATCTTCCACCGCGTCGTGGGGCTGTACTTTGACCAAACTGGCACTCAGTTCCAGGGTATCACCACGCACCGTGATGGGGATACGGTTGGCGGTGATCTCGGTGGTTTGCAGAAGGTTTTGTTTGGTTTTGAGCTGAATATCACCCAGGTTGATTTCGCGGGTTCCTTTTTCGATGGTCAGGATTTGCTCCCAGGTTTCAAAGCCCAAATAGCTGATTTGCAGCCGATACAAACCCGGTCTAACCCCAGACAATTCAACCAATCCTGCATCATCACTCAAATCATACCCAAACAAGGAGGAATCCTGAACAACATACAAAGCGGTAGTGGCGCGAGGTAGAATTTGAGAAGCTGAATCGATGATTTTACCAAAAATCCGGGTCTGGGCTTGAATCTCGGACACCGTAGTAACGAGCAGAAAGAGCAGCAAGCAATAGGTATACTTCATGTACAAGTTAAGTCTAATGGCTTCAAAGACAAAGATTGGAATTAAAGTGTTGCAGTGAAACGAAAGGACCGCTTGATTTTTGTTGTAAAATATACATTTATTCAGAATTATATTCCATATGCTTAAAAAAAGATGCGCCTCCCCCACTCCTAGCATTGGGGAGGCGCCTTCACATAAAGCCAGTAACTAAACCCATTAATCAGTTATCATTGAAAGCGAAAAGTGAAAAGCGAGAAGCAAGTCATTATCACTTTATTCTCAGAGATAACTGGTTTGTCCTGGCGTCAAAAAACATTTTCTTGACTTTTTTTATCTTTGAACGGTTGTTGTAGGAATAGCCAAAGGCAATTTGTAAAAGAAATCCAGCATTCAAGCTTACCATTTCGCTTTACTTTTCGCTATTCGCCCTACGCTTTTCACTGTTTAAATAATCGTGCCAAAATGAAACCAAGCTTTACTTTTTTTTCATTTTTTCTTTTTTCCCTGCTTTTTTACGCCATTTTACCACAAAAAGGGTATGCTCAAAAGGTAGAGCAGCCTGGGGTTTATTCCATCAGTAAAAGTACCATTGCCGATCGGGCGATGGTAGTTGCCCCGCATCCCATTGCATCACAAGTTGGACTGGATATTTTGAAACTAGGGGGGAATGCGGTAGATGCTGCCATCGCCGTACAGTTTGCGATCGCCGTGGTATATCCCCGTGCGGGAAACATTGGTGGAGGTGGTTTGATGGTATTGCGCACCAAAGACGGCAAGTTCAATGCCCTCGATTACCGCGAAAAAGCCCCCGCCAAAGCTGGCCGCGACATGTACCTCGACAGCCTCGGCAACGTGGTACCACGCCTTAGCACTGAAGGGCATCTGGCAGCTGGCGTACCGGGCACGGTGGCAGGAATGATTGCTGCGCATAAAAAATACGGGAAATTGCCTTTCAAGACCCTGATTCAACCTGCCATCGATTTGGCAAAAAAAGGGTACGCCATTACCCAAGGCGAAGTAGATCGCCTCAATGGCAACCAAGCCAATTTCAAAAAATACAATGCCGAAGACAATGCTTTGGTCAAAGCTGAACCCTGGAAACTGGGTGATTTATTGATCCAACCCAATTTAGCAGCCACCCTGGAACGCATCCAGAAAAAAGGGAAGGCTGGTTTTTACAAGGGTCAAACCGCCAATTACATCGTAGCAGAGATGGCCCGGGGAAATGGACTTATTTCGCTGGATGACCTAAAAAATTATGACGCCCGCTGGCGGGAACCTGTGGATGCCAATTACAAAAATTACCATATTGTATCCATGCCTCCTCCCTCTAGTGGCGGTATAATCATTTTGCAGTTGATGAAAATGATGGAACGTTTCCCTTTGGCTGAGTGGGGCTTCCAATCCCTCAACGCGGTACACCTGATGGCAGAGGCGGAACGCCGAGTATATGCGGACCGGGCTCAGTACATGGGCGACCCCGACTTTTTTAAGGTACCGCAAGACTCATTGTTGAATGACAAATACCTGCGTCAGCGTATGGCCAATTTCAATCCCACCAAAGCTACCCTCAGTAAGGATATTTTGGCGGGAGATTTTCGCAGCATTAGCAAGGAAAGTTTTGAAACCGAACACACTTCCGTTGTAGACGCAGAAGGCAATGCGGTAGCAGTTACGACCACTTTGAACTCCAATTTTGGCAACAAGGTGATGGTGCACGGTGCCGGCTTTTTGCTCAACAATGAAATGGACGATTTCAGTGCCAAAGCGGGTGTACCCAATCAATTTGGACTGGTAGGCAGTGAAGCCAACTCGATTCAACCCAATAAACGAATGTTGAGTGCCATGTCACCCACCATTGTTGAAAAGGATGGACAATTGTTTTTGGTGATTGGTGCACCGGGTGGCTCCACCATCATCACCGCCGTCTTTCAAGTGATGATGAATGTGATGGAGTTTGGACTACCGATCGATGAGGCCATTAAAGCGGGTCGTTTCCACAACCAATGGTTGCCCGACGAAATTTGGGTGGAAAAAGCGGCCTTAACCCCGGAACTGCGCAAGGAACTGGAGCAATTGGGCCATAAATTGCGCGAGGTGAATTATATGGCAGTAGTGAAAGCAATTTTGCGTTTGCCCAATGGGAAATTGCAGGGGGCGGGTGATCCAAGGAATCCGGATGATGACGCGAAGGGGTATTGAAATTTGAATCTGATATAAAACACGAAAGCCCCTCCGCACAAGTCAGAGAGGCTTTCGTGTTTCTGGCGCTAAGCGCCTACTCAACGAACAACTTTACTTCAATGGAATCGCCAGCACTGGAATTGCAGCGTGGTTGATGGTATCCTCGGTCAAACTGCCCAGCAAAATGTGGGCCAAGCCGCGGCGTTGATGTGTTCCCATCACGATGAGATCGGCGTTCCGTTCTTTAGCAAAGTCGAAAATCACTTGTTCTTCGTTGAGTGTAAAAGTTTCCGTTTTGTAAATTTCGACATCTTTCAAGCCAGTAGCTTCCAGCAACTGTTTTTCCCTTGCTTCGATGTCGTGATCGCCCCGATATGCTCCGGGATTGTTGATGTACAAAAGATAGAATTTACCCCCAAAGACGGCTTCCCATTCCCGCAGACCTTCGAACATTTTTTTCTGGTCGGTTTCGAGGGTGGTAGGCACCACTATGTTTCTAAATTCTGAGATCTTATCGTCGTGTACAGTCAGCACGGGACATTTGGCCGTACGGACAATTTTTTCAGTGTTGGAGCCCACAAAGAACTCTTTGAGTCCACTAGCCCCTTTGGTACCCATCACAATCAAGTCTATGCCTTCAGTTTGCACCAGGTCAGTAATGATGGTCGTGAATGGGCCACCAATGACCGCAGTACGGATGTTGTCGGCACCCAAACTGGTGGCTACCTCGTCCAACATCCTTTCCAGGTTTTCATGTACCATATTGAGGTATTTTTCCTCAATAGCCCGGTCGTAAGTATAGTAGTATTCGGATACTGGCAATGCGGCACCTACTTGTTCATTTACGTGCAACAGAACGATCTCAGCGTCCGTTTTTTTGGCGATTTTAACCGCTACATCCAACGCCTGACGCGCGTTTTCGGAGAAGTCGGTAGGAACTAGAATCTTTTTCATGGCTGCTTTGATTTTCTAGTTCAAAGGTAAGGGTCATGGGGAGCTGCTTGCGTTGATCTTCAGGGGGTACAAAAGGTGATTTTTGTCACCTCTTTTAAATACCCCTATATCTTTTCTAAGGTGAACCCCTAAGGTGCTCTAAGGTGCCTAAGGTGGTGAAAAAAATGTGCTCTTCGCGCTTGCGCACAAGAGTTTTTATTGAACCACCTTAGGCACCTTAGAGCACCTTAGGAGGTTGACAAGAATCAGGAACCACTTTTCTTTTTGTCTTCCCGGTGAAATACTTTACTTACAATCTTCCAGCCCTCCGGTGTTTTTAACAAACTCATAAAATCGTGAAAAACCACCTCAGGAGTTTCCACCTCCAGCCGTGCCTGAGCTGAAGTACCTTGAATTTGAATGCTTACGATGCGGTTTTTGCGATCCCCCTTTTGGCCATTTTTGGTACGCGTCATAAACTCCCGCAGGGGAACCACGTTCATTTTCCCATCCCGCATAAAAGTCATTTGCCCATCGGGATGGAAAGCCGAGGCGAACAAGGTGGAATCGCCCAGGGTAGCTCCATCCATGTAGGCGCGGAGGGTCTTTTCTACAGCTTCGAGGTCTTTGGTATCCGTTTGGGCGCTGAGCTGAGCGATGGAAAAGGATAAACACAAGGTCAATAATAACAGTTTGGTTTGCATATGCTATTTGTATTGGTTGCTGCAAAGAAACTGCCCTCTACAATTGCGGGAGGGTAAAGTAGCTTGAGTTGCCCTTTTTGCGTTTAGATGTTCATATTCCTAGAAAAGCGGCAGCAATTGTTGCATTGAGCGAAAAAAAAGCGTTTTATGTCGCCAAAGCCCACGGAATAGCCATCGAAAGTGGCATCTTTAAGAACTGAATGGGCGATAAAAAAATAAATGTTCATTTTGCCCCACTACAATGAGTAGAAGATGTTAGAAGCATTGGTTTTTTCACCTCGCTGGACTTATCGCCTGAGTCGCCACCTACTGTATTGGTTGTTTTGGTGGTTCCTTCTGGCCCTGATCTACGGCACCAAGTATGCCCTGGAAGATCCAAACGTTTGGTGGGGCATCAACCGCAGTTACTGGATTGCCGCCATCGACATGGCACCCAATATGCTGGTTATTGCCCTGTTTATGTACGGATTACAATACGGCATCATCCCGCGCACCTATCCTCAGGGGCAGTGGTTGTTGTTGGTGTTGGGAGCAGTTGTATTGGCTGCCGTTTGTGTGGCCATTGAAACCCAGATTGCCCTACATTGGATCAACCCCTGGAAACAAAGCCTGGGGCGGCCCTTCAATGAAGGATGGATGGCTTATTTTTTTGCCTTCACCAATTTGCTCAAACACGGCAGTGCCACCAGTGGTTTGGCCGCGGCTATTCGGCTGCTCAAACAAAACCTGCGCGAAAGAGAAATCAACCTGCAACTGCAACAGCGGCAACTGGAAACTGAACTCGAAATGCTGCGCCTGCAACTCCATCCCCATTTTTTATTCAACAACCTAAACAACATCTATGGCCTGATCATGGACGGCGACAAACTCCAGGCTGGAGATGTGGTGATTCGGCTGTCGGGCTTGTTGCGTTACATGTTGCACGAAAGTGCCGCACCACAGGTTCCGCTGGATAAGGAGCTTGAACACTTGCACAGTTATGTTTTATTGGAACAAATCCGTTGTGCCGATCGCCTGGAATTGGGGTATTCGGTCCAAGGCAAAGCACAGGGCAAACAAATTGCACCTCTGATTTTGTTGCCCTTTGTTGAGAATAGCTTTAAACATGGCCTGGCCAACGCGGTAGAAGGTGGTTGGATCAATATCGATATCCAGATTCGCGAAAACAGCCTCCATTGTTGGATTGCCAATAGCAAACCTGAACAAATTGAAGCGACCAATGGCTGTGGAATCGGTTTGAGCAATGCGCGCAAACGCCTGGAAATGTTGTACCCGGAACGCCACCAACTCAAAATTGCCGATTCGGAGGATTCTTTTTCCGTCACCCTTGAAATTCCCCTCAACACATGACGCAGCCTGAGCACCAAAGTTCTCCCAGCTTCCGTTGCCTGATCGTAGACGATGAGCCCCAGGCCCGGGTGGTGCTCCGCCGACACGTGGAAGCCCTGGACATGCTGGAATTGAAAGGGGAATGCCCAAATGCCCTGGCTGCGTTTCAGTTTTTGCAACAACAGGAGGTCGACTTACTTTTCCTGGATGTCCAAATGCCCAAAGTGAGTGGTCTGGAGTTGTTGCGCTCGTTGCAACAACCGCCAAAGGTTATTTTCACCACCGCCTTCCGCGAGCATGCGGCCGAGGCTTACGAATTGGATGTAGTGGATTATTTGCTCAAACCCATTGCTTTTGACCGTTTCCTGCGGGCCATTCAAAAGGCATTCCGGCATGTTCCCTTACCAGCCAGCGAAGATGCTGAGGCCAGTCCCGGACAGGCTCCCTTTCTTTATTTTCGCGCCGATCGGCGCATGATCAAAGTGTTTTTGCACGAAATTTCATACATCGAAAGTTTAAAAGATTACGTGAGAATCGCTACTACAAAGGGAGAAAGCATCATCACCAAACAATCGATTTCGGGCCTGGAGAGCACCCTGCCCGCCCATCGTTTTTTCCGCATTCATCGCTCTTTCATCGTCAATTTGCAACACGTGCAGGCTTTCAACGCCACGGAAGTGGAGATTCAGGAGCAAAAACTGCCAGTGGGAAGGTTGTATCGGGCGGCCTGGATGGAGCGGAATCGGAATTTTTTGTAAAAAAATGACGATCCTGGAACTTTAGCCTAAAAGCGCTGGTTAAGACCATATCCTTAGAAAACAACAATTCAATCAACAAACTAAACGACCATGATTGCATCTCAACGAAAACGCCGGAAGACTTCCACCAATCTCAATTAGTCTCCGGTTCCGTAGCTCAACAGGTAGAGTAGCTGGCTTTTAACCAGTGGGTTGAGGGTTCGACTCCCTCCGGTTCCACTTCAATCAGTATGGGGGTGAATGTACCAAGGCTTGGCGACACTGCTTTGCACGCAGCGTGTGGTGGGTTCGATTCCCACGACTTCCACTTTTATTACAACAATTATCATACTGGTCTGTAGCTCAATGGTAGAGCGGTGCTTTGTTAAAGCAAGGGTTGTAGGTTCAAATCCTATCGGACCAGCTTATTTACCACCATGCGGCTGGACATTTTGCTCGGAGGACATGAATAGCCCCTGGCTTATGAAATTTTTAAAAGAAAGCGTTCCTAAATGAGCCAGAAATTGAGAAAAGCTGGTAGCTACAAAAGATCGTTTATTTCCAAGACTCCAAAGATCTGACAATTTAAAACCTCCAGGCTTCAGCCTGCAAGGCGATTGAATAGCCCCAGGCTTCAGCCTGGGGATTACGGTAATCGCTCTCTTTGGGCTTTAGCCCCACTCTTTAAACACCTTATGAATATTGGGCTAAAGCCCAGATCGGGGGGCATTACGCCAACCCCAGGCTAAAGCCAGGGGCTATTCATGTCCTCCGCGTCTGATAAACAAAAATATCCAGTAGTGTGATTTATCATTCTAAAACTGCTGCAGTACACTGCGCACCGCTGGTACATAGCTTCGCCCAAATAGGTTGACATGAACCAGCAAATAATACAATTGATAAATTTCCATTCGCTGCTCAAAGCCGGGTTCTAAAGGCCAAGCCTCATCGTAGGCACGATAAAAAACTGCATCAAACCCACCAAATAAGCGGGACATAGCCAGATCCATTTCCCGATGGGCATAAGCCACCGCTGGGTCGATCAAAACAGGTCCTCCCCTTGCATCACACAAAAAATTCCCACTCCACAAATCGCCGTGGATCAAGGATGGAGCTTCGGTTGGGCAGATGGAATGCAATTGCTGGCAGAGCGAGTGGAGCCTTTTTTCATCGTTTGAGTCTAGCAGTTTTGCAGTTCTGGCCAGTTGCATTTGAGGCAAAAGTCTTTCTTCAGCATAAAAAAGAGCCCAAGTGTCCCGCCACTGATTGCTTTGGGGCAAAGAGCCGATAAAATTGGAATGGTCCAAACCGAATTGAGGGGAAGTATTGCGGTGCAATGCAGCCAGGGAGGCACCAAATTGTTGCCAAAAAGTAGATCGCCGAGACCCCGATTGAATGTATTCCAGCAGCAAAAAAGCAATCCCATCGGGAGTTTGACCTTGCGTGATGATCTTAGGGATACGAATTGCCTGCGCTGCTTGTAAAACCTGAAGTCCTTTTGCCTCTGTACTCAACATTTCAGAAGCGACCTTAGTGTTATTGAATTTGACAAAAAATTGCCTTTGATCGACACAATCGAGCAAGGCTGCATGATTGATATCACCGCCAGATATGGGTTGGCTGTTTTGTATAGTAATGCCAATTTCTTGTAAATGACTTTGCAGCGATTTGGGCAGCATATTTTTCTATTGAATCAATGAAAAATTGCCAGCACTATCCCGCCCCACCCTACCCTGTTCCAGACTTGGGTCATGTTCAAAATATAGCGCAAAAGCCCCATCCGCCGCCTCATTCAACAAACGTTCCTTCTCTTTCATGGTGTCCAAAGGCCGCAAATCGTAAGCCATAATATAGGGCATCCGCACATGCCAACGCGAAGGAATCAAATCGGCACAATACATCACGGTACCATTCGGGGTATCGATAATTGGCAACATCATCGCCTCAGTATGCCCATAGACAAAGCGTAGCCGAATCCCGGGTAACCATTCCACATCCTTATCACTGGGGTCAATCATTTCCAGCAGGCCCAAATCGCGCAGAGGTTGAATGTTTTCCTTCAGAAACGAAGCCGCTTCGCGGGCATTGGGATTCAGGGCCCAAGCCAAGTGAAGTGGGTTTGACCAATAACGTGCTTTTGGAAAAGTGGGCTCAGGATTGCCTTTGGCATCCAGTTGAATGGCACCGCCCACATGGTCAAAATGGAGGTGGGTAAGTAGCACATCGGTGATGTCCTCGGGGCGATATCCTTCAGCGGCCAGGTTTTGCAAAAAGCGCTCCTGACCCCAAGGCGTAAAATGGGAACGAAAGCGGGCGTCCTGCTTGTCGCCAATCCCGGTGTCTACCAAAATTTTGCGTGTACCTGTATCAATCAACAAGCAGCGCATGGCCCAGGTGCAGAGGTTGTTTTCGTCGGGCTCGTTCAACTTTTGCCACATACGTTTGGGCACTACGCCAAACATGGCACCTCCATCAAGTTTTAAATAACCGGAATTGATCGGTATGAGTTTCATGGTGTCCTGGATTGGATTTTCAAGATGTAAATAAAGCAGGAATTCTGCTATGCTTTGCAGTTTTTTGTTCAAATTTGAGCTCAAAGCAATACCATGCCCAAGATCAAATTGCCCGTTTTTTTGCCACCTGCTCTTTTGTTGCTTGCTTCCACCATTTATAGCCTTTACGATCCTGCCGATTTTTTGGTCAAAGTGAAAGCTGCCAACGACTGGATTTTGTACCATTTTGGCTGGTTGTTCTCCAGTGGCACCTTGTTCTTTTTTTTGCTCTGCATCTGGATTTATTTTTCGCCACTGGCCAAAGTAAAAATTGGAGGCAAAGACGCTCAGCCCATGCTCACGCGCTGGCAGTGGTTCAGCATCACTTTGTGTACTACGATTGCGATCGGCATTCTGTTTTGGGCCACTGCGGAACCTTTGTACCACTTACATACCCCACCTGGAGGAATTGGGGTAAAAGCCGAAAGCCCGGAAGCGGCTCGCTTTGCCCTTTCGACCATGTTCCTACATTGGACCTTCACACCTTATAGTATATACACGGTGGCGGGATTGATGTTTGCCATTGCGTATTACAACCTGAAGCAGCCCTTTAGTTTGGGTTCTATGTTGTACCCGCTGATTGGTGCCCGCAAACCGGGAGTCTGGAGCCATACCATTGATGCGGTGTGTTTGTACAGTTTGGTGGCAGGTATGGCTGCTTCACTGGGCGCGGGAATTCTGACGGTTGCAGGTGGGATGGAGCGCTTTTTTGGTATCCAGGACAGTCCAACTTTGTTGTTTCTGATCGCTTTGGTGATTGTGTTTTCCTTCATTGTTTCGGCCATAACCGGCTTATTCAACGGAATTCGCATTTTGTCCAACATCAATACTTATGCGTTTTTTGTCCTGGCCTTGTTTGTTTTGTTTTTTGGGCCTACCCGCTTTTTGTTTGCTTATGGTGCGGAAAGTATGGCAGATTATGCCCGAACCTTTTTCCCTCGCAGCTTGAGTCTTGGGGTTGACAAATCCTGGGCCGATAGCTGGACGGTATTTTATTGGGCCAATTGGTTGGCCTGGACGCCAGTAACGGCCTTATTTCTGGGCCGGGTGGCGATCGGCTACACGGTGCGGGATTTTATCAATTACAATCTGGTACTTCCTTCCTTGTTCTCCATCGTTTGGATGCTCATTTTTAGTGGCAGCGCGGTGTACATGGACTTTGTGGGTCATACTGCCAATTTATACAGCACCCTGCAAAAACAAGGTCCCGAGGGGGTGATTTACGCGGTTTTAGATCAGTTACCGCTGGCTCAATTGACGGGATTGGCTTTTTTGAGCACCGCCTTTTTGTCCTACGTTGCAGGAGCGGACGCCAATACCTCGGCCATGAGCAGTTTGTCAAGTACGGGCATCTCCCCAGAAAGTCCGGAGGCGCCTATTTGGATCAAAATCGTGTGGGGAAGTTTAGTGGGTTTGATCGCTTGGGTGATGATCGCCAATGCGGGGATTGATGGGATAAAAATGGCCTCGACCTTGGGTGGATTTCCGGCGTTGTTTTTGGTGTTGGCGGTGGCGCTGGGGCTGGTGAAGATTTTGTTGAAGCCGGGGAAGTATTTGGAAATATAAAAACAAATAGTTTTATTTTACAAAAATAAGTTTTACCTTGCGAAGGTTTTTATCTCAAAACTTTTACCCAAGCTAAAATGAACCCATATAAACATGCTGAGATTTCAGTAAAAAACTGGGGTGGAAAAATTGAAGACTACTACCCTATCCATCAGTTTATGGATTGTACCAAGGAAGTTTGCAGTGACAATCGGCATCGAATTTTACACACCCATTGGGGGATTTTCCGAGTCATTAACCCGATTTTTGGGGAAGTAATTAGCAACTCAGATGGAAAATTGATCAACGTTAAAGACTTATGCGAAAGGGATCATATTTTGCCAGATTTTAAAAACAAATTCATCCCTACACTCGCCGATTTTGTGGCTTGTATTGAGGAACGAGAGATTGACGATTGGAAGCAAAAAATTGAAACTTTGCATCAAAAGTATGCCAGTAGCAAACAAGTAAAAGACATATTACTTTCTCCTTTGCACCTCACTGGCCAGTTGAAAGCCTTGCTCTTAACTCATAACAGCTGGTTTTTGAACTACATTTTACCCAAAATCCAACCTATTGAAATCCAGCTGCTTGACTTTGAAATCTCGGCTCATGAGATTTTCCAAGCTATGCGCTTTGAGCTATGGATGGACAATGGTACGACCTTCCCTCCAAGTGCAAATAAACTCAATCAAATTAAAACCTTTTAAATAATGGAGAAGTCTTTTGTGATCCGCCAAATCGCTTATCTATATGATGATGAATGCCTTCGATTCCATACATTAGGTGGAGTGAAACAAGTTTTTTCAAATGAAGAAGAAGCCAAAAAAGCACTTATTCAATTAGAGCGGGCTGCTTTTGAAAAATTTGATTTATCTGACCTTGAACAATTTTCAGGATGTGGTCGTCGAGGTGATATGACAGCAAATGTGTTCAACCAATATTTCCAAAAAAGATTTGGAAAAGAAATTGTAAAAACATCGCAATATGGTGCTTATTGTGAACGGGGAACTTATTTGCCTAAAAATTTAAAAGATGAAGACATATTGGACATCAGAGAAATTGGGAAAATAAAATTTTATGAACTCGCAGAATTTCAAGGTAAGCCTTTTTTTTGGGGAATTTGGAAGCATGAGCAGTATTTTGCTAAACCAGGGTGGGTAGACTATTTAGATGCGCCCCTGTTTTTCAATTCAATTGAAAATGCTTTGGAAGTCGCTACCCAAAAGCTTGCTCAGATTTTTTACCTCTTGGAAATTCATGGAAATTTAGAAGAACTTTCAGAAACCCCTTCCATTCTTAGATCATTAATTGAAAATTCTTCCTGTATGAATTACGACGGTGAAAAAAAACAATTAACCATTCAATATCTTCCTGACAGAGAAGCACAGGCACTAAATGAAATGCTTAGAAAAAAAGTTTTTGAAATAAAAAAGATTGAGCTTGAAGAAGTCGAGTCGATCAGCCATTGGGTTTATGAACAAACCTGAAAAGCTGTTTGAGTTTAATAAAAAAAGCTAACTTTGGAAAGCTAAGTTATTTTTATTACTTGGTTTTTAAAATCAATCAAATAACCACCTGCACCATGGATCAACGCATCATCAACCTTTACGACGAATACACCCACAAGCCGCTTACCCGCAAGGAATTTATGCAGCAATTGGTGATGCTGACGGGTAGTACTGCCGCAGCCATGTCCGTATTGCCCTTCCTGGAATCGGATTATCAAACGGCCAAGGTCACTACCGAAGGGGAATTGTTTACCGAATACATCACCTATCCCGGTGCCCAGGGCGAAATGAAAGCCTACGTAGCCCGGCCGGAAAAGAAGAAAAAATACCCCGCCATCATCGTCATCCACGAAAACCGCGGACTCAACGCACATATTGAAGATGTAGCCCGGCGGGCAGCACTGGCAGGTTATCTGGCCATTGCCCCCAATGCCCTGGCACCACTCCTGACCAAACCCGAAATTACCGAAGATGAAGCAAGGCAACTTTTCACCACCCTTAAAGCCGAAGACAACCTCGAAAATTTCATGCGTTGCATCGATTCCCTGCCTGCACGGGAAGACTGGAATGGCAAGATCGGTTGCGTTGGTTTTTGTTGGGGAGGCGCCATGGCCAACACCCTGGCGACAAAGGTGCCCGCCCTAGGTGCAGCCGTAGCCTTTTATGGCCGTCAACCCGAAGCAGCCGAGGTGCCCAAAATCAAGGCTGCGGTGCAGTTGCACTACGGCGCTTTGGATGAGCGCATCAACGCAGGAATGGCTGCTTACGAAGAAGCCTTAAAAGCCAACAAAATTGTGTACGAACAATATGTATATGAAGGGGTAAACCACGCCTTCCATAATGATACTTCTACCGCTCGTTACAATGCGGAAGCTGCTAAACTGGCATGGAGTCGGACTTTGGCCTTTTTTGAGAAGCATTTAAAATAAAACCATTTACATAACAGGTTAAGAATAGGCTTTTTGGGGACCCCAAAAAGCCTATTGTCTTTAATGTATTCAGTTTTTCCTAAAAAAGGCCGACAGTCGCCCGACCGTCCCCTTCTCCACCCATTTTTCAGTTCTCCACTGACAAAAATCACTCTCACCCCTGACCCCTGTCATCCAGCCCTAGCTTTTGCCCTGCCTACCTTGCATCAACAAATTGACAATGGTATGACAGTCATTTTTTTGCTCATTCTGATCAGCCTTATCCTAGCCCTGGGCTTTTTAGGCGCTTTCTTCTGGGCCGTCAAAGGTGGACAATACGATGACGATTATACTCCGTCGATCCGCATGCTCCTCGACGACGACAAACCAACTGACACAAAACTTTAAAATCACAAACCTGATGGCACAAGTAGAGACCTTTTACTACGACAATGCTATCGTGCGCAAATTTGCGTACGCGACCATGCTTTGGGCTGTTGTCGGGATGCTGGTGGGCCTTATTGCAGCTTTTCAACTGATTTGGCCTGAATTAAACCTAGGCATTCCGTATACCACCTTCGGTAGAATCCGCCCTTTGCATACCAATGCAGCAATCTTTGCTTTTGTTGGAAACGGCATTTACATGGGGGTTTATTATTCCCTACAACGTTTGCTCAAAACCCGCATGTTCAGTAATGCACTGAGTAACATCCACTTCTGGGGCTGGCAGTCCATCATCGTGATGGCCGCACTGACCTTACCGCTGGGGATCACCAGTGCCAAAGAATACGCCGAACTGGAATGGCCAATCGATATCGCGATTGCGCTGGTTTGGGTGGTCTTTGGGATCAACATGTTTGGAACCATTCTCAAACGCCGTGAAAACCACATGTATGTAGCCATCTGGTTTTATATTGCCACCTGGATTACGGTAACCGTGTTACACATTGGCAACAACATCGAAATTCCGGTTTCGGCAACCAAGAGTTACAACATCTTTGCTGGTGTACAAGATGCATTGGTGCAGTGGTGGTATGGCCACAACGCGGTGGCATTCTTCTTGACCACACCTTACCTAGGATTGATGTACTATTTCTTGCCTAAAGCAGCCAACCGGCCAGTGTATTCCTACCGCTTGTCGATCATCCACTTCTGGGCATTGATCTTCATCTACATCTGGGCTGGTCCTCACCACTTGTTGTATACCTCTTTGCCTGATTGGGCTCAATCATTAGGTTCGGTATTCTCGGTGATGCTGATTGCACCTTCCTGGGGTGGTATGCTGAACGGTTTGTTGACCCTGCGTGGTGCCTGGGACCGGGTACGCCAAGATCCAGTTTTGAAATTCATGGTAGTAGCCATTACGGCTTACGGTATGGCAACCTTTGAAGGGCCCATGCTCTCGATCAAATCTGTCAACGCCATCAGTCACTTTACGGACTGGACCATTGGTCACGTACACATTGGCACCCTGGGCTGGAACGGCTTCCTGACCTTTGGTATCCTGTACTGGTTGATCCCTCGCCTGTTCAATACACAACTGTATTCTGGCAAACTGGCCAACGCCCACTTCTGGATTGGCACCTTGGGTATCGCTTTCTACGCCATTCCATTGTATTGGGCAGGCTGGGCACAAAGCTTGATGTGGAAAGAATTTACCCCTGATGGCTTCCTGAAATACGGTAACTTCCTCGAAACGGTAACCCAAATCATGCCGATGTATTACATCCGGGCATTGGGTGGTACCTTATACTTTGCAGGTACACTGGTGATGGTTTACAACCTGATTGCAACCATCCGCCAGGGATCATTCATTGGTGATGAAGCAGCCGAAGCTCCGGCCAGAGTAGCTACCGATGGTACTCATAAAGGCGAACACTGGCACCGCTGGATCGAACGCCGGCCTATGCAAATGTTGATTGGTAGTGCGATTGCAATCTTGATCGGTGGGATCATCGAGATTTCTCCAATGGTGATGATTGAATCCAATATACCAAAAATTGCTTCTGTAAAACCCTATACACCACTGGAATTACACGGCCGCGATTTGTACATCCGTGAAGGCTGTTTGGGTTGTCACTCACAAATGGTGCGTCCATTCCGCTCTGAAACTGAGCGTTATGGCGAGTACTCCAAATCTGGTGAGTTTATCTATGACCGTCCTTTCCTTTGGGGTTCCAAACGGACTGGTCCGGACTTACACCGCGAAGGTGGCAAATACCCGGACAGCTGGCACTACAACCACATGGTGGATCCACAAAGTATGTCACCTGGTTCGATTATGCCAGCTTACCCCTGGTTGCTGCGCGATGAGATGGACCTGGGCACTATGCCTAAAAAGATCAAGGTGTTGACCATGTTGGGTACCCCATACCCAGAAGGTTACGAAGATCAGGCAGTTGCTGATTTGAAAAAACAAGCCAGTGAAGTTGCTGAACGATTGCGCAAAGATGGAGTCGAAGACGATAAACTGGAAAAACGCGATATCGTGGCTTTGATTGCCTACCTGCAAAGATTGGGTACGGACATTAAACCAAAACCACAGGTAACCAACTAAATCAAGTTGAGAAGTTGAGGAGTTTAGAAGTTGAGAATAGTCCTCGTCCAAGACGTTGTGCAATTCTCAACTCCTCAACTCCTCAACTTCTCAACCCCTCAACTCCTCAACCATGTACAAATACATTCTCGAAAGCGCTGGAAGCATCAACTGGATGGCCATCTCTGCCCTAATCACCTTCGTCACGGTTTTTTTGGTGAGTGCCATTATGGCTTTCCGCAGCCCGCTCGGATACCTCAATAAAATGTCGAATCTTCCTCTGGACGATTCCTATCTTCAAACATCGGAAACTGACATTCGCCATGAAGAAAAATAAGCTCAAAAAACAATTGGTCATCACCCTCCTGGCTTTGCTTTCCTCTTCCCTGGTTTTTGCCCAAGGGGCAGGTGCCGCAGGGGCGGCTACTCCGGCCAGCAATGAGACCTACAACTCACTTTTGGCCAACGGCCTGATCTTTTTTGCTGGCTTGACCATGTTAGGGGCAGTGTTGGCCCTGTTTCACTTGCTCAGCATGATGATCAAGGTGCAACAGATCAAAATCTATCAGGAACAAGGTGTAGAAGCCTATCTTGAGAAGGTTGAAAAAACCAACCAGGAGCCTTGGTGGAAACGCCAATACAAAGCCTGGACCAATGTGGTGCCCGTAGAAAAAGAGGACAGTGTAATGCTGGATCACAACTACGATGGCATCCGGGAATTGGACAACAGCCTGCCACCCTGGTGGGTAGCCATGTTTTACATCACCATTTTCCTGGGGGTAGTATTCTTGGCTTATTACCACGTTTTGGGAGGCCCCAGCCAGTCCGATGAATACAATGCGGAAATGAAGGTGGCCGAGCAAGCCAAAGCTGCCTTTGCTGCTACGCAAGCCAACAACATTGATGAAGATAACCTCGAAGCCAGTGCGGATGCCAAAGATTTGTCCATTGGTCAAACCATTTTTAGCACCAACTGTGTGGCTTGCCACGGCGCTAAAGGTGAAGGCGGGGTAGGTCCAAACCTGACCGACGAGTTCTGGATCCACGGTGGCGGTATCACCAATGTATTCAAAACTGTAAAAAATGGGGTGCCTGAAAAAGGGATGATCGCCTGGAGTGCACAACTCAAACCAGCGGATATCCTGAAGGTAAGCAGTTATATCCTAACGCTTCAAGGTACCAATCCACCAAACGGCAAAGCACCACAAGGCACAAAATACATTGCTGAAGGTGAAGAAGCTCCAGCGGATACTACCGCAGTAAATTAACTAGTTTCAAGGCTCCAGGGCTCCAAGGTTCGAACCCTGGAAACCTGGAGCCTTGAAACCCTGGAATCTAAATTTTTATTGCCATGAGCGAAATCACCCCTTTTGAAGATGTTGAAGAATACCGCGATCACATTGCCACGGTAGACGAAAAAGGCAAGCGGATTTGGGTTTATCCAAAAAAACCAAAAGGAAAATTTACTTCAGCCCGAACCTATCTAAGCTGGGCCTTTTTGATTTTTTTATTTGGGGTCCCTTTTATCAAAGTGAATGGCGAACCTTTGATGCTCTTTAATATTCTCAAGCGCCATTTTATCATTTTTGGGGTGAGTTTTGCCCCTCAGGATTTCCATTTGTTTGTATTGGCGATGTTGACCTTTGTGGTCTTCATTATCCTGTTTACTGTCATTTATGGCCGTTTGTTTTGCGGTTGGGTATGCCCCCAAACGGTGTTCATGGAGATGGTTTACCGCAAAATTGAATACCTCATTGAAGGCGACGCCAATGCCCAACGACGCCTCAACAACAGTCCCTGGACCAGCGATAAAATCATCAAAAAATTGAGCAAGCAGGTGATCTTTTTCGCCATTGCCGTTTTGATTTCCAATACCTTCCTGGCCTACATCATTGGAGTAGATGAGGTTTACAAAATTGTAAGTGAACCCGTTTCCCAAAACCTGACTGGCTTTATTGCCATGTTGGTCTTTTCCTTCGCTTTTTATTTCGTTTTCGCCTGGATGCGGGAGCAAGTCTGTGTCGCCATTTGTCCATATGGCCGTTTGCAAGGGGTGCTTTTGGACAAAAACTCAATTGTGGTTCACTACGACCACGTACGCGGCGAACCAAGAGGAAAAATCAAAAGAGAAACGGGCAACAACCCCATTTCACCCATTTCAAGCATCCAGTCTTCGGTATTGCAAAGCGAAAAAGCAGTAGCGCTGGAAATGGTCGAAGCCCTTCCTCCTGCTGCCAATCCGATTGAGGCGGTGCAAAAGAGCCTGGGTGATTGTATCGACTGCAAATTGTGCATCCACGTTTGCCCAACCGGTATCGACATCCGCAACGGCACTCAATTGGAATGTGTGAACTGTACTGCCTGTATCGACGTGTGTGATGAGGTAATGGATAAGGTGAAACGCCCGCGAGGCTTGATCCGCTACGCCAGTGCAACCAGCATCGAGACCAAAACCCAAAAAGTATTCACTACGCGGGTTAAGGCCTATACTGTTGTTTTGGCCCTGATGGTAATTCTGAACATCGTGCTACTCTCCATGCGTACCGATGTGGAAGTACTCCTTCTGCGTACCCCAGGAATGCTGTTCCAAAAGGTGGGCGAAAATAAGATCAGCAACTTGTACAACTACGAAATCATCAACAAGACCCGGGACACCTTCCCGATTGAGTTCCGCATGGTGAAGCCTCAGGGTGTCATCAAACTGGTGGGTAAAACGCCATACACCAAAGCTTCAGATGTAACCAAAGGAGCGATGTTTGTTGAGATTGAACGCAAAAACCTGGGAAGTCGAAAAACCCGTATCGAAGTTGACATTTACTCGAACGGCAAAAAAATCGACCGGGTCAAGACCAATTTTTTAGGACCTATTTAGTTGAGGAGTTGAGAGGTTGAGGAGTTGAGGCTACCGCAGCGATTTAGACAAGGGTTTTGTCAAAATCGCTGCGGTAGCCTCAACTCCTCAACTCCTCAACTCCTCAACTCCTCAACTTTCACTAAAATAACAACACCATGAAAATCAATTGGGGCAGCGGCATTGCCATTTTTTACAGCCTTTTCGTCATCACGATGGTGTACGCAGTAGTCCGTTCGACGCAGTTCGACAATAGCCTGGTGTCTGATCATTACTACGCTGATGATCTCAAATACCAGGAAAGGTTTGACAAACTGAGCAATGCACAAGGCTTGAAAGAAGACTTAAAAATTCAGGCTGCTGAATCTGGTTCTCAGGTTGAATTGTTTTTCCCCTCCGAGCTCGAAAAAGTACACGGCGAAATTTACTTTTTCTGTCCTTCCGACCAAAGCCGTGATTTTAAGGTCAACATTGCTCCCAACCTCAATCATCGCCAGGTCATTTCCACCACTGGGTTAAAAACAGGTTTGTGGCGGGTAAAAGTGGACTGGAGCGACGGCACGAAAGCCTATTACAAAGAAGAAGTCATTCAATTGTAGAAAATCATTGAAATAATAAACTATGCTACTCTCTGCATTTTTGCTGGGTTTTTTGGGGAGTTTGCACTGCGTCGGCATGTGTGGCCCCATTGCACTGGCACTCCCCAAAGCCGCCCATGGCTGGGGTGCAGCAGCGGGGGCATTGCTCTACAACCTCGGCCGAATCCTTACCTATCTGTTGTTGGGACTAATCATTGGGGCTTTTGGCCGAGGTTTGTTTTTGGCCGGGATTCAGTCCTGGTTTTCAGTGCTGATCGGGGCTTTATTGATCCTGGTCGCCCTATTGTCTTTGAATGTGGAATCCTACATCAAACGATTTCCAGCGGTGCAATTGTTGCAAAACTGGGTATCCCGCAGCATGACGAAACTACTGCGACGCGAAGGTCTATCTACCCATTTCCTGATCGGAGCACTCAATGGTTTATTGCCCTGCGGTTTGGTGTACGTGGCCATCGCGGGTGCTGTGCTGAGTGATTCCTGGCTGCAAAGTGCCTTATACATGGGTGGATTTGGAGCGGGCACCTTCCCGCTAATGTTGGGTACAGCATTGGCTGGGCAATTCATCAGCTTGAATTGGCGGCAAAGGTTGCGGCGTTTGAGTCCAATTTTGTTGGGCTTGTTCGGACTTTACTTCATGGCTCGAGGCATCAATTTCCATTTACCGGAAACGATGCGATTTTGGGAGATTGGGCAGGAGGTGCCGATGTGTCATTAAAATCATAGCAACACCTCCGTTAGATTATGCTAATATTTCAAATGAAAAAACTCGTTTGCCCGCGCCTCTCCCCTACTCTTGCTTTGCGCCTCATTCGCCCGCAATTCCACCCTACGGATTTTTCCACTGATGGTTTTCGGTAAGGCCTCCACAAACTCAATGATGCGCGGGATTTTATAGGCTGCCAAATTCTGTTCACAGTGCGCAAATAAAGCCTCAGCCAGGGCTTGATCCCCCATCAATTCCGGCCGCAACAACACAAAAGCTTTAACCGCAAAGCCTCTTAATTCGTGCGGACTGGCCACAACTGCCGTTTCCACCACCGCATCGTGTTCAATCAATACACTTTCCACTTCAAAAGGCCCAATCCGGAAATCGGAAGCCTTGATCACATCGTCGTCGCGGCCTACAAACCAGATGTAACCTTCATCGTCTTTGTAGGCTTTGTCGCCAGTGTAATACAAACCATGATGGAATACTTTGGCCTTGCGTTCGGGTTCGCCCAGATATTCCAGGAATACGCCGTTTTTTCGCCCATCGTCCATCCGAATACAAATGCTGCCTTCTTCAAAAGGTGGTTGTTCCACTCCTTCCTCATCGGCAATCACAATGTCGTACAAAAAGGTCGCCTTGCCCATCGAGCCGTATTTGACCACATTACCGGGCATATTGGCCACCAGACAGGTGGTTTCCGTTTGGCCGTAGCCGTCGCGGATGAGGATGCCCGTACCCTTTTGCCATTTTTCGATGATCTCGGCATTGAGCGGTTCACCCGCCGCCACACATTGCCGGAATTTGAATTGATAGCCGGAAAAATCTTCCAAAATCATCATGCGCAAAACCGTGGGTGGAGCACAAAAGGTAGTGATCTGGTATTTTTCGATGGTTTTTAATTGTTCTTTTGCATCAAATTTGTCGACCTGGTTGGCAAAAATAGTCGCCCCCATGTTCCAGGGTGCAAAGAAGCTGCTCCAGGCAAATTTGGCCCAGCCCGGCGCGGAAATGTTGTAGTGGATGTCGCCATGCCGCATGCCTACCCAAGCTGCGGTGCTCAGATGGCCAACGGGATAAGTGAAGTGGGTATGGATCACAATTTTGGGCAATCCCGTGGTGCCCGAGGTGAAAAAGTAAAACAAGTGGTCATCGGGGCGGGTAATGGCGGCGGGGGCATCTTCCGATTCCTGCGCAATCACCTCGATGGAATGCCAGCCAGCGCGACTGCCATCCACCACAATTTTCACTTTCACCTCCCGGCCCAGCATTTTTTCTGCTGCTTCTATTTTACCAGCATTGGCCAGATCCGTGATGACGACTTCCGGGAAAATGGTTTGAAAACGATAAGCAATGTCTTTTTCAATCAGGTTGTTTGCCGCTGGGATGAGGATCAAACCGCCTTTGATGGCAGCCAAAGTGGCGATCCAGTTGGCGGGGTCAAGCGGCAATTGGGTGTAGATGCAGCTTCCTTGCTGGACGCCGTGAAGGCGGAGGAAGTTCAGAAATTGGTTGGCTGTGGCGTAAATGCTTTTGAAGGTGTAGCGCTTTTCTTTTTCGTTGTGTCGCCAGATGAGGGCTTCGGCATCAGGGTATGGTTCCAGGTTTAGGGGGCAAAATACGTCCATCACCCAGTTAAAGGATTCTGGTTGATCCAGGTGGAATGCTGGTAGGTCCTGGATTTGTTCATTGGCTATGGCCTCGCGGATTGTTTTGAAATAGGTTTTGATGTTCATGTTTGCGATTTTCTAACTGAAAGCAAAATGAAGGTAAAGAAAAATCAGAAAGCTTTATGGGATTTTTTGTCGCCACCTTTTTGGATTGAAACTGCACACAATTAGCCTCAAATCAGCTACTCATTTCCCTCAACTCCTTTTAATTTTACCCACCACCAATTGACCTACACAGATGCAGTATCTTTTTGATTTACGCGGCAAAACCGCCCTCGTAACGGGTGCCAGTAGCGGCATGGGCAAAGCTATTGCAGAAGCCTTGGGTATCCACGGTGCAAAGGTGATTGTCAGCAGCAATGATGCCAGTGCCTATCAGGATACGGTGGAAGAATTCGTTCAAAAAGGCATTTCTGCGCTGGCCTTGCCTTGTGATGTAGCCCAATCCACCGAACGCCAGCAGTTGTACACCTTGGCTACCCAGGCATTCGGGGTCATTGATATTTTGGTCAGTTGTGTGGGCGTCGCTGCGCCAAGCCCGTTTTTGGACATTAGCGAAGAAAGTTTCAACCAAACCATAGAACTGAATCTGCACAGTGCCTTGCACCTGAGCCAGCTCTTTTTGCCGGGCATGCAGGCCCAAAAAGATGGGGTCATCATCTTTCTGGCCAGCATCGCCAGTGTACGCGGCAACAAAAGCATCGGATTGTACGGCGTCACCAAGGCGAGTATCGCCCAAATGGCGCGCAACCTCGCCGTAGAGTTTGGCCCCGACAACATTCGGGTCAATGCCATTTCACCAGGGCTAATTGATACCCCTTTTTCCAAAAGCCTGCTGGAGAATTCCCCTTTTATGGAACGACGACTTGCCCTAACGCCCTTGCGGCGAGTGGGTACACCTGAAGAAATTGCTGGGGTTGCCGTACTATTGGCTTCAGCTGCTGGCGCTTTTATAACTGGACAAAACATCATAGTGGATGGTGGCACGACCATCAGCGATGGAAACTGAGTGACCATGTTGATCCAAAATAAAACACCCAATCCGCTCAAAGGCTGGCAAGTCCAGCGCGAAAACATCCGCTACCTAGGCCAGGATTTGCAGCGGCCAGAATGTATCCTTACCGAGCCCAATGGCACGGTTTGGTCGGCAGATGCACGGGGTGGAATGATGCAATTGAATCCCGATGGTTCGCAGGAATTGATCGCGCCATTTTTTGAACAAGTTGCCGATTCGGCCAATTCCTACGAAAACCGCTACATCCAGGCCAAAGGTTCTTTACCCAACGGCGTTTGTTTTGATCAAACCGGGGATTTCATCATTGCCAACTGGGGCACTAATCACCTCGAACGCATGACGCGGGAGGGCAAAATGAGCACCCTGTTGACCGAAATTGACGGCATTCCGCTGGGCAAAACCAATTTCCCCCTGCGCGACAGCAAAGGCCGCATTTGGTTCACCGTAACCACCCGCACTGAACCCTGGTCGGATCAAATCAATACTCGCGCCACCGATGGCTACATTGCATTGATCGACGATCAAGGGGTACGGATTGTAGCGGACGGTTTTTGTGGGACCAATGAGATTCGTTTTGATGACAATGAAGAATGGTTGTACGTGGTGGAAAGTACGGGCTGGTGCATCTCGCGCTTGCGGGTGCACGCGGATGGGAGTTTGAGCAACCGTGAGGTGTACGGCCCTTCGCGTTTAAGTGGCTTCCCGGATGGTTTTGCTTTTGATACCTACGGCAACCTCTGGATTACCCTGATTTTCACAGATCAGCTCATTGCACTTACCCCGGATGGGGAGGAATTGATGTTACTCGACGACAGTACCCCAAGCACCCGCCAGCGTTTGATTGAAGCCTATGGGCAACGCAAAGTTACCCCGGAAATCCTGGGGGCTACTCAGGGCAGCATTTGCCCCTGGATGGCAAGTTTGAGCTTTGGGGGAAAGGATTTAAAAACGGTTTATCTGGGTAGTTTGCGGGGGACGCGGATTCCGTATTTTGAAAGTCCGGTAGCTGGGCAGAAAATGATTCACTGGAAAAGTTGAGAAGTTGAGCGGTTCAGGAGTTGAGGCTACCGCAGCGTTTTTGACAATATCTTTGTCCAAGTCGCTGCGGTAGCCTCAACTCCTCAACCGCTCAACTCCTCAACAGTCAACTAATAATATGCAACGTTTTCTCCATAAAGTCTGCCTCGTCACCGGTGCCGGATCCGGCATTGGCAAAGCCACCGCCCTGGCCTTTGGTTGCGAAGGTGCGAAAGTTGTCGTCGCCGACCTGAACCTTGAACAAGCCGAACAAACGGCCATTGAGCTCCGGCAGCAAAACATTGAATCCCTTGCCATTGCCGTCAACATTGCAGTGCGGGATGAGGTGGAAGGAATGATCCAAGCCGTAGTAGCTAGTTTTGGGAGACTTGATTGCGCTGTAAACTGCGCGGGCATCGCTGGCCCGGTTTCACTGCCTCTCCACGAATACCCCGACGAATACTGGCACCAACAAATCAACGTCAACCTGACCGGGACCTGGTACTGTATGAAGTTTGAGCTCATTCAGATGTTGACGCAAGGTGGCGGTAATATTGTGAATATGTCTTCCGCAGCTGGATTGATTGCCCAACCGGAAAATTCTCCCTACGCGGCCTCCAAACACGGAGTGGTGGGCATCACCAAAACTGCTGCCCGGGAATACGCCACCAAAAACATCCGAGTCAATGCCATTTGCCCTACTGCCATCGAAACGCCGATGATCATGGAGGGGCGGCGCAAACTGGCGCACAACCCGGAAGCCAAACAGGCAGCCATCAATTACCAGGCGATGAAAAGGATGGGGCAGCCGGAGGAAATCGCGGAGATCGCGCTTTGGTTGTGCTCTGATCAAGCGTCATTTATTACAGGTTTGGCCATGCCCGCCGACGGTGGTGCCCTGGCTTAGGTGCCCCTTCGGTGCCTTAGGTTTCTTAGGTGGTAAAGAAAAAAAGCCCTTCGCAGAAGGGTTCTATTTTAACCACCTAAGAAACCGAAGGCACCGAAGGGGCACTTTAGAAGGGGAAGCTGATTTTTCCCTATTTTGCTCAAAAAAACAAACACATGATTCTCGAAGTTGCCACCATCAACATCAAACCCGGCACGAATGCCGAATTCGAAACCAATCTCCAGGCAGCCCAAGGGGTAATCAGCCAGGCCAAAGGTTACCTTGGGCACCAGTTTCACCATTGCATTGAGGTACCTAGCCGTTATGTTTTGCTGATTCGTTGGGCCAGTTTGGAAGACCATACCGAAGGGTTTCGCAGTTCCAACTTGTTCGTAGAATGGCGGGCGCTGATTGGTCCATTTTTCGATGGGCCACCCAACGTGGAGCATTTTTCCCTAAAATTTGAAAATTAGTACTTTATGAAAATCATCGATTTGTCGGTTACCATTTCAACAGACATCAAAGAGCCCCTGCCCACTACCATCGAATACGAAGACCACAAAGAGGGGGCGAAAAAGATGGGTTCTAAACTCTTCAAAGGTTTACCGACCGATGCCTTTCTCGAAGGCAATGGCCCAGCCGGGGAGTTTTTGTACGTAACCGGCCATACCGGCACCCACATCGATGCACCCTGGCATTATTTCCCTACCTGTGCCGGGAAGCCATCCCGCACCATTGAGGAGTTGCCTTTGGAATGGTTTTTTTCCGACGGAGTCGTGTTGGATTTCACCGACAAACCCGATGGGTATTGCATCACAGTCCAAGACTTGCAAGAAAAACTGGCAGCCATTAATTATACCCTCAAACCTTTTGACATCGTCCTGATCCGTTGTGATGCCTATAAGCGCCTGCACGACGATGACTTTGTCAGAATCCACGTAGGCGCCTCTGCCGAAGCCACTCACTGGTTGATCGATCAGGGCATCAAGGTGATGGGTACCGATGGTTGGGGCTGGGATATTCCCATGCACATCCAGGTGCAGGATTATTTGCAAAATCCGCGGCCAGGAGTGATTTGGGCAGCTCACTACGTAGGTCGGGAGAAAGAATATTGCCAGATTGAAAAACTGGCCAATCTGGATCAATTGCCACCCTTTGGGTTCAAAGTGGCTTGTTTTCCAGCGAAGATTAAGGGTGGAAGTGCGGGCTGGACACGGGCGGTGGCGATATTTGAATGACGAATTTTTCGAATGACGAAGGACGAATTGGCTGGCACTTCGGCTCCGCTCAGTGACCAGCCAATTCGTCCTTCGTCATTCGAAAAATTCGTCACTTGTTTAGTTTTCGCACGCAATTTTAGTGATCAACCACTTCCCATTTTCCTTTTTCAATTCAAAGTTCTGGGTTCTTTCGCTGCCGCCTTCATCTCCCGATAGGGTTGCGCTTACCCGATTATTGCCCAGGCCTACAGGATCTACCGGAGCTGTAGTCCAAAATTTAATGTCCCAGTCTTGAGCACAGAAAAAGCGGTCGTAATCCCAGCCTGGCACTGGTCCATCTTCATAGGTTTCTTTGGCCCAGACTGTTGTTTCCAAATTTTTCAAATATGCTTTTTCAGCATCAACATATTCCTTACTGATGAAACCCGTTTTGAGGAACTGATCAAAATAGGTGTCCAATTTGGCCTTGTTTAAAGTCAGGTGTTTGCCACCAAAATTAATGTATTCGATCTTTTGAAGGCTATTGATGGAATCGCCATACCACTTGTAAAAATTGTGAATTGCATCGGTGATGGGCACCAGCTCAGTGTCACCTTCTGGTCCGTCTGAATCGGTGAGTTCTTCGGTAGTTTCCGCCGTTTTATTGGCTGAGTTTTGGCAAGCTGTAAAGCTGAATACTGCCAGAGAGAAGAGCAATAGGTATTTCATACTGAAAGGTTTAAAAGGTTATTGTTATTTCGATTTTAAAAGTAAAAATTAAGCTTTATACGAGCAGTAAAATCAAAGTTAAAATAATTCCACCCAAAGTAAAATACAAGCCCCGCTTAAATATAGTGGTTTTGGGCATGAACATCCAAAATGCGGAAATCACAAAAAACAGCAAGGAAAGCCCAAAAAAGATGTTGAAGTAATACAAAGGGTCTTCGGTTTTTGCCTTGTGCAAATGGGTCATTTTTTCCAGAATGGTCGGCAGTTGTTTTACTTTAAATTCAGCTTTTCCAGTGCTTTTGTTGTAGGTTCCATCCCGGAAATAAAGCAGATCGCCTTCGGTTTTATCCACTTTGAATTGCCGCATTTTCAGCATTTCCCCAATCTCCTTCTCGCTGGCATTGGGCTTGATCATTTGAACAATCTGCTTCTCTCTTTTTAAAAAGTCGGTATCGCGAAAAATGAGGACCATCCCACTTAAGGCATATACAGCCATGATACCAGCGAGGAAAAAGCCTAAATAGCGGTGAATCACCCGCATGTTGTTGCTAAAGGAATTTGAGGTAGACATAACAAGCTACTTTGGTTGAATAAATGGATTTTGCTCAGGGTATGAGCGATTAATTGAGGCAAGAAGGTTGCAAACCCTTGCTTTGGAGTAACAATATAGGAGAATTTAGAATAAGGTCACCTTATTTCTAAATTTCTGGCAAATAAATTTGGCCGCACATATCCGCCCAAACAAGTCCCAATTCTGCACAGAATTTCCCGCCCTTTAATTTGTAGCCTAGCGGAACAAAGCAGACATTTGCAGAGCCAAGCTAATTTGTTTAGCTTGGAATCTTTTTCAACCTATTTTACCGAAATGAACACAAATAAAACCTTAAAAGAAGAAGCGCTACATTACCACGCCAAAGGACGCCCGGGAAAAATCGAAGTGATTCCCACCAAGGAAACCGCTACCCAGCGTGACTTGACCCTGGCCTATTCCCCAGGGGTAGCCGAACCTTGCCTGGAAATTGAGGCCGACCCCGAAGCCGTTTACAAATACACCGCCAAAGGCAACCTGGTCGCCGTGATTTCCAATGGAACAGCAGTTCTGGGTCTGGGCGACATTGGCCCGGCAGCAGGCAAACCTGTAATGGAAGGCAAGGGCTTGTTGTTTAAAATTTACGCCGACATCGATGTATTCGACCTGGAGTTGAACACCAAGGATGTCGACGAATTTGTACGGACGGTGAAGATTCTTGAGCCCACTTTTGGTGGCGTAAACCTGGAAGATATCTCCGCTCCCGAGTGTTTTGAAATCGAAGAGCGCCTTAAAGCCGAGTTGAATATCCCAGTGATGCACGACGACCAGCACGGCACTGCCATCATCAGCGCAGCAGCCTTGTTGAATGCATTGGAAATTGTGGGAAAAGACATTGACAAAGTCAAAATCGTGGTCAATGGCGCGGGGGCTTCGGCCATTTCCTGCTCCAAACTCTACCATAGCCTGGGTGCCAAAAAAGCGAACATGTTCATGTTTGACTCTAAAGGTTTGATCCACCCCAGCCGCACCAATCTGGATGGCAAAAAAAGTGAATTTGCCAACGACCACGCTCCTGCCGAAACAACGCTGGCTGATGCCCTCGTAGGTGCTGACGTATTCATCGGCCTTTCCAAAGGCAATGTATTGAACCAGGAAATGGTTAAGGTTATGGCCAAAGACTGCATCGTTTTTGCAATGGCCAACCCCACCCCTGAAATCAGTTACGAGGAAGCCACTGCTGCCCGGGAAGACATCATCATCGCCACTGGCCGCAGCGATTATCCCAATCAGGTCAACAACGTATTGGGTTTTCCCTACATCTTCCGTGGAGCCTTGGACGTTCGTTCCAAAGAAATCAACGAGGAAATGAAGCTTGCCGCAGTTCGCGCACTGGCAGCACTGGCCAAAAAGCCCGTTCCCGATATCGTCAACATGGCTTACGGTAAGGAAAATATGGCTTTTGGCCGCGAGTACATCATCCCCAAACCCACCGACCCCCGTTTGCTCACTGCAGTGGCACCAGCAGTGGCCAAAGCAGCGATGGATTCGGGCGTAGCCAAATTCCCAATCAAAGACTGGGACGCCTACGAAACCCAATTGTCCAAACGCCTGGGGCTGGACAATACCCTCACCAAAGCCATCATCAGTCAGGCCAAGCGCAACCCCAAACGGGTGGTGCTGGCCGATGCCGAAAACCTGGCCGTACTCAAAGCCGCCCAACAAGTCAAGGACGATCGGATCGCCACGCCAATTTTGCTGGGCAACGTTCAAAAAATCCAGGCGCTGATTCAGGAAAACCAACTGAATTTGCAAGATGTCAGCATCATCGACCCAATGCGGCCACAAAACGAGGCGGAACAAGCCAGGGTCCAGAAATATGGTGACCTGTTTTTTGAAAAACGTAAACGCAAAGGTTTTAATAAATCCGAAGCCCACGATATCCTGCGTCGACGCAATTATTTTGGCGCAATGATGGTAGAAATTGGCGAAGCGGATGCGCTGATTGGAGGGATGACCCGCAATTACCCCGATACCGTGCGACCTTCCTTACAAATTATTGGTCGCCAGCCAGGAGTTAAAAAAGTGGCGGGTATGTATATTTTGATGAGTCGTTTCGGCCCACTTTTCTTGGCTGATACCACCGTCAACTTCAATCCAAGTGCGGAAGAGATTGTAGAAATCGCCGAATTGGCCGCCAAAGAAATTGAAAAATTCAACATCAAACCTCGCATTGCTCTACTAACCTATTCCAATTTTGGCAGTGCCGATGGTGAAGACGCGGTCAAAATGCGTTTGGCCACCGAGTTGTTGAAAGCCAAACACCCTGAGATGGTTGTAGATGGTGAAATGCAAGCACACTTGCCATTTGATCAAGAATTGCTGCGTGAAAATCACCCCTTCTGCGACCTGGTCGGTGGGGGTGCGAACCTGCTGATTTTCCCCAATCTTTCGGCCTCAAATATTGCCTATAACCTGGTCAAGGAAGTGGCCGACATTGAGAAGATTGGTCCGGTTTTGCTGGGGCTCAAAAAACCAGCACACGTCCTGCAATTGGGCAGTACGACGCGGGAAATTGTGAACATGATCGCC
This sequence comes from Haliscomenobacter sp., assembly GCF_965225875.1. Lineage (GTDB taxonomy): Bacteria > Bacteroidota > Bacteroidia > Chitinophagales > Saprospiraceae > Haliscomenobacter. The sequence continues at coordinate 1,560,939 of NZ_CBDDBS010000003.1, forward strand.
ATTGCGGTGGTGGATGCACAAACCATCAAATAATTGAGCGGAAAGATGACGCTGCACCATCCCTCCTCAGGGGCCACTGAGCTGCGGCCACGCAGCGTCATCATCCTGCTTGGTAGTTTGAATGGCTTGATGCCTTTCACTACCGACTTGTACTTGCCTGCTTTTCCGGCCATAGCCCGGCATTTCCAAACCGACATCGGATCGGTCACTCTTTCCATGAGTAGTTTTTTTATTGGTTCCTGTGTTGGGCAAATCATCAATGGGCCCGTATTGGATCGTTTTGGGCGCAAACATCCAATGTTGCTGGGTTTGAGTTTGTTTTTGCTGGCCTCCCTTGGCTGTGCCTTGGCTCCCAGTATTGAATTGTTGATCAGTTTGCGTTTTTTTCAAGCCCTGGGCATCAGCATGTGTGCGGTGGGCAGCCGGGCAGTAGTTCGCGATATTTTCCCAGTCGACCAAACGGCCAGTATTTTCTCTACTTTGGCCCTGATTATGGGTGTTGCCCCTATCATTGCGCCTAGTGTGGGTTCCTGGGTCTTGTATTATTTTGACTGGCGCAGTATCTTTTTCCTTTTGGCCATCATGGCTGCGGTGTTGTTTTTTGCCTTGTACCGGTGGTTGCCCCATGTTAAACGTTCGGATGCCAATTATTCGTTACACCCCAAAGCGGTGTTGAGTAATTATTGGTCGGTTTTGCGTACGCCCAATTTCTTGGCCTATAGCCTTGTGGCGGCCATGGCGAGTGCGGCTTTGTTCGCCTGGATTTCCAGCTCTTCTTTCATTTTTATCCGGCTACTGGGTTTGAGCGAACAACAATTTGGCTGGGTATTCGCTACTACTGCTTCATGCCTCATTTTAAGCAATCAGTTGAACCGGGTATTGTTGAAAAAATTCCGGAGTGAGCAGATTGCACTGGCGGCGGCAATTGTACAGTTGTTGGTATGCGGGGGGCTTTTTCTGATTGTGCAATACGCTTTTTCGGTGCCTGCTTTACTCCCGGGTTTATGCGCATTCATGTTGTGTTTGGGTTTGATCACCCCTAATGGCATGGCACTGGCGCTGCGGCCTTTCACTCAGAACGTGGGTAGTGCCACCGCCATGATGGGCAGCATTCAAATGGCTTGCAGTGCTTTGACTACCGCAGGATTGAGTAATTTCCAAAACGATTCTGCCTTACCAATGGTCGTCGCCATGATGGGTATCATTAGCGTGAGCATTGGAGTGCAATTCTGGGTGAGGAGCAAAAATAAAGCGCTGGAAAGCTAAAGGCAGGTAAGTTCAGGTAGGTAAATAGGTAGAATAATGCAATTTTAGGGTTTTAATACAATCAGATCAAACAACAAGTCGATGAAAAAAATCCTGATTCAAACTGCCTGCCTGCTTGGTTTGGTTTTTCACAGTGGTTTCATTTCCAGCCAAAACATTGCGCCTGCCATTTTACAAAAGAACTGGTCCGCTTCCTGGATTGCGGTTCCTGGTGCGCCACCCAATGGTTATGGCGTGTATTTGTTTCGAAAAACAATTGAACTGGCTAGTCAACCCGCCACCTTTGTCATCCATGTCTCTGCCGACAATCGCTATAAATTGTTTGTCAATGAAAAAATGGTCTCCTTGGGCCCGGTTCGGGGCGACCTGCAACACTGGCACTACGAAACCCTTGACATAGCGCCTTATCTAAAATCTGGCAAAAATGTCATTGCCGCTCAAGTTTGGAACGAAGCCGAATGGCGGCCCGAAGCCCAAATCAGCCTACAAACTGCCTTCATAGTACAAGGTGCGACCGAGGCATTGAACCTCATCAACACCAATAGCAGCTGGAAATGCCAGCGCGACAGCAGTTATACGCCCATCAGGGTCTCTCTGGCAACCTATTATGTAACCGGCCCCGGCGAATTGGTGCAGTTGTCTAAACAAGCCAAAAATTGGCAAAGTCTCGATTATGCGGATGCGGACTGGAAAAGTGCCAAAACGATTTTCGCAGGTAACCCCAAAAACATCCAGGGGCAATACGGCACACCCAGTGGTTGGATGTTGATCCCTTCCACCCTACCACAGATGGAGTTCAAGGCTGAACGATTTGCCAAAGTCGCTAAAGTACAAGGAATTGAAATCCCTGATGGATTCCCTTCCAACAAAATGGATTTGAACATTCCCGCCAATACCAAAGCCACCATCTTGCTGGATCAAGGCCACTTGACCAATGCCTACCCTGCCCTGCAATTCAGTGGAGGCAAAGGAGGAAGTATTTCATTACAATATGCCGAGGCTTTGTTCAGCAAAAACCCGAACAAAGGCAATCGGAATGAGGTCGAAGGCAAACAGATGCTGGGTAGAAAGGACAGTTTACTCACCGATGGCAGTGTCAATCAAACTTTCACCACCCTCAATTTCAGGACTTACCGCTACGTGCAAGTACGCATCATCACCAAGGACGAAGCGCTAATTCTGCACGACATTTCTGGCCATTTCACCGGATATCCCTTCCAATTGAATTCAAGCCTGAATACCGATAATGCCGAAATACAAAAAATGCTGGAGATCGGTTGGCGTACCGCCCGGCTTTGTGCGGTGGAAACGTACATGGATTGCCCTTATTATGAACAGTTGCAGTACATCGGAGATGCCCGCATTCAAGCCATGGTGTCCTTGTACAACAGTGGGGACGAGCGGCTGTTGCGCCAGGCCCTCGATCAGATGGACCAGTCCCGGCAACCGGAAGGAGTTACCCTGAGTCGGCATCCTTCCTATACGCCGCAGTACATCCCCACCTTTTCGCTCTGGTACATTGGCATGTTGCACGACTACAGCCGCTATGGCAAAGACATTGCTTTTGTCAAAAACAAGTTGCCCGGGATGCGCCAGATTTTAGACTACTTCCGGGGCTTCCAGGCCGCGGACGGTTCCCTGCACGATGTTCCTTACTGGATGTTTACCGATTGGGTAACGGCCAAAGAGTGGGTTGCAGGTCGGGGGCCACTGAGCAAGGATGGCAGCTCGGCTATGCTGGATTTGCAATTGTTGTGGGCCTATCAATTGGCCGGTGATTTAGAAAACAAACTGGGCATCAAAGAATCCGCCGGGATTTACCAGGCGCGGGCTGCTCAACTCAAAAAAACCATTCAAAGCAAATATTGGGATACCAGCAAAGGCATGTATGCGGATCGAATGGAAAAAGACCTGTTTTCTCAACATACCAATTCACTGGCCATCCTGACCGGGACAGTTCCACCTGAACAGCTTGTGGCTCTGGGGAAAAAGCTGCTGAGTGACAACAACCTGGCACCAGCTTCCATTTATTTCAAATACTACTTGCATCAGGCTTTGGTTAAAGCCGGAATGGGCAATGATTACCTGAAATGGTTGGACAAATGGCGGGAAAACATCCAGATGGGACTGAGTACCTGGGCGGAAACTTCGGAAGTGAATACCTCTCGTTCCGATTGCCACGCCTGGGGCTCGAGTCCAAACGTTGAGTTTTTTCGCACCCTTTTGGGCATTGAAAGTGATGGTTTGAATTTTTCCAGGGTAAAAATCCAGCCTCATCTTGGTGAGATCAAAAAAATCAGTGGCAGCATTCCCCATCCCAATGGAATGCTTGCCGTGAGTTATGAATGGGTGCAAAACAAGTGGAACATTCAGGTTGATTTGCCGGGGAAGACCACGGGGAATTTGCTGTGGAAGGGGCAGGTTTTGGTGTTGAAAAGTGGGGTAAATAAGTTTGTACTGTAAACCTGCTTTAGTGATTTCTTGAGTGCCTTAGGTTTCTTAGGTGGTGAAGAAAAAAGCCTGCGGAGCAGGCAGCGTATTTTTCACCACCTAAGAAACCTAAGGCACCATAGATTCACCTCAGGGTTAATTACTTCGCAGGCTTCGCGAAAATCTGCTCATCCACTGGCCCATTGATCACCGTTTTATTCGTGATCATGGTAAATGCACCCATCGGACTAGTAATATCAATGGTATTCGCCATTTTGATGCCATCAATTACCTCATAACTTGAAAAAACCAATTCTCCTTCCTGACCACCAACGTTACTGGTTACTTTGTAAACGAGGTAAGTACTGGCATCCAGGTACTCATCCATAACTACTCCATTGGAGGTGATTTTAAAATGGAACATGTCTTTTTTATCCACTTTTTCTTTCCCTACCAACTCTACTTTATTGCCTTTTTCCTGGTAGTTATACAATGCCCCAAATGGATCGAGTTGTCCGAGCAGTGGCCTGATTTCCTCAGCAGTCATGTCTTCTGGTTCGCCCGTTCCACCCATCATGGCAGGCATGATTTTCCAACCTTTTTCTCCTTGTACCACTTGCACCATTGAGCTACCCATTACGCTCGATTCTGAACGCATGGATTTTCCGACCACAATGACACTTTTGCTGGGGATTTCCATACCCTGCACCGCGATGACTCTTTCAGTCGATATGGTGTTTACTGTTTTTAACTTCTCGGCTCCACCCATTGCTTCCAAGTGTTTGGCTACAATTTCATCTACCGTTTGGCCATTAATGGAAGCAAGTGATAAAGTGGCGATAGCCAGCATACACAACAGTTTGATTTTCATGATTGCTCTTGATTTTTGAGTTAAAAAAGAAGAAAGTTGAGTTATTGTCGATTTTGTTGTCCTCCTCCAGGCACGCTCCCGCCAGTACTTTGGCCATCGGTTTTAATGTCGTCGTTGTTCACCGATTTGCCCTTTTTTCGAGGCATTTCCATGGCGCTCATTTTGCCAATTTTGTAGGTAAAGGTTAGTCGGAAGCCACGATTGTATAGGAAAACGTCGCTAACCTGGCTGAATTGAGGCGAATTAAGCACAGTGTGGATGTTGAAGCGATTGCCCAGGAAGTTTTCCGCAGCCAATCCCAAACTCGCTTTTTTGTCTTTGAAGTCCTTTTTGACACCCAAAGTATACCAGGTAAAACCACCTTGGCGACCTTGCAACTGCACTTGTGAGCCCTGCAAGAATCCAAAGGCCTGTACCCCCCAGCCCTTTTTAAACTGAGCCTGGCCAAACATCCCTCCACTGACGTTGAAGCCGGAGTTATTGTTGGTTTCCAATACCCCTCCAGCATTGGCGATCTGCCCTTCCAAATTGGAATACAGCACATTCAGGAATATCCCGATGTTGATTTTGGAAGTCAGTGCCACATTGGAAAAAATATTGGAGCCATAGGTTTGTTGGTGTCCGATGTTTTCGTAGGTCGTGATCACCGCGCCAGCTAGCGTATCCGAAGGTTTGGTCACCTGCAGAATGGCGTTGTTGGTGGTACGGGCAAAAAACGAACTGGTTACAAAGGTCTTTTTGATGGTTTTGCTCAGGGTCAATTCATAGTTATTGGTCAATTCGGGCCGCAATGAAGGGTTACCTACGGTGATGTTTTGCTGATTGGCGCTGTTGAAGTTCGGGTTTAGCTGTTGCAAACCTGGGCGTTGAATTCGGCGGTTGTAGGCCAGTTTCACTGTAGTCCCTTTGAAAGTTTTGGAAGCATTGAAACTGGGCACCAGAACTCCGTAATCCCCAATCCCGATCACTCCACCTTCGCGGGTGCTCGCATCGATCATGGTGTGTTCGTAGCGCAAGCCACCTTTAAAAGTGTAGCGCTTTTTAGTGGTATAGGTGTAAGAAGTATAGCCAGCTGCGATGTTTTGGTGGTAAGTCAAGGCACCCGCAGGTTGGTTAAAATCCGTGTTGTATTCACCAGAAGGGTTGGCGATCAAAAAGCGGTAATCGCTGTCAACCTGGCGAAAAATCCCTTTGCCCCCAAATTCTAACATTTGATTGCGTTTGATTGGGGTCTGGTAATCGGTTTGTACCGTAAATTCCTGGTTCAGGTTGTCGTTGTCGTTGCGCTGGCGGCTAAGCAGGGAGCCATTGTTGTCCAGCAGATCGGCATCGAAGTTGTTGGTCAGGTCATTGCGGCTGTAGAGCGTGGAGATGCTCCATTCTTTCTGCGGTTTGTAAGTGTGGACGTAATCCAGGTTTACGTCTAAAGTACCCGAAAGATTTTTGCTGTCTACATTCCGACCAGAAGCCCCCGTCTCCAGGCCATTGCTGAACAATTTGGTGAGGAAATCCTGCTGAAAGCTCATGTTGCGTACCCCGTATCTGGCCCCGGCAGTGATGCTTTGGTTTTTGGCCAAATCATAATCAAAGCCCAGGTTGTATTGGCCAAAAAGACCCTGGCTGTAGCCGTCGCCAGTTTGCCGCACGGTGGTGGTCAGGCCTTGAGCGGTACTACTTTGCTCCAAACTGGATTTGGTAACTGTATTGTAATTGGCCCGGCCAAAACCGCCCAAGGTGAAACCAGCCTTGCCTTTGCGGTAATTGCCATTGAGGGAGAGGATGGAGCCCCGGTTGCCTATGCCACCGTCGACATTGAGGTTCACCCCTTGCAAGCTGTTCTTTTTGGTGATGATGTTGATGATGCCCGCCGAACCTTCCGCGTCGTACTTGGCCGATGGGCTGGTGATGACTTCAACCGTTTTGATTTGATCTGCTGGAATTTGTTTCATGGCATCTGCGACACTGCTGGCCATGATGGTGCTGGGCTTGTTGTTGATCAGCACCTTGACGTTTTGGCTACCGCGCAGGCTGACGTTGCCGTCCAAGTCTACAGTAAGCATGGGCACTTTGCGCAGTACATCGGTGGCATCGCCGCCTTTGGCCGCGATGTCTTTTTCAGCGTTGTACACCAGGCGATCCACCTTTTCTTCAATCAAGTCGGTCGTGCCGGTGATGGTGACCTCGTCCAGGTTTTTCACCACGGGGTTGAGTTTGATGGTCCCCAGATCAAATTCCTGGCCCTTGGTCCAATTCAGCTTATCGATGGTTTTTGTTTGGTAGCCCAGGAAAGAAATCAGCAATTTGTACTCCCCAGCTTCTATTTTGCTGAAGCTGAATTTGCCTTTTTCATCCGAAACAGTTCCATCTACTGCTTGACCGTTGGACAATTTATAAAGGGCAATGCTGGCGTATTCCACTGCTTTGAGCGAGCTGGAATCCATGAGGGTACCAGTAATTTTTACATTCCCTTTTGGGCCTTGGATGGCTGTGGTCGGAATACCCATCGGAAATTGTGCAAATGCTGGTGTGAGGGTGAGAAAAAAGAGGGTGATTAAAAAAACAGTCGGGTAAATTTTCTTCATGGCTTAAGTTTGATGGCTCAAAGTTGCCATCTAAGCCCTCAGCTTCAAAAAAAAGTAGATGAACACGAATATCGATGAGATGGAGATAGGGAAAATGAGCGATGGAGGGTAGTTTTCCTCTTTGCGACAATCACATCCTAATTTTGTTTATTTTGCCAGATCATTCACTAACACCAAAAGATGTCTTCATGGCATCTCCAAACCCTGTTCCGCCTCATGAAAGCATTTTTTTACCTTGCCGTTTTTTTGATGATTGCCTTTGAAATCGCCAATGTGTATTTCATCATGCCCATGCCCGGCAGTCAACAGATTAATAGCATTGATCTGGCTTATTTTTTGTATTCCTGGCGTTGGTTCATTCGCATTGGATTGGGATTACTAACCCTTTATAGCTTCTGGCGGGCCCGCTTCAAACGGGTATGGATTCCCCTACTCGCCCTACTGCCCTGGGCTTTCGTGGCCTACCAGTTCAACTACAAAATGACCGCTGAACGGATGTTTATCCAGCCCAAATTGGTGATGAACAGTAGTCAGTACAACACCGTTTCGCTCAATCGGGTAGTCCTTGGGGTAACAGTAAACGGGGAAGCCAGCGCTTACCCCATTCAGTACCTGGCCTACCACCATCAAGTGCGCGATGTGGTAGGTGGTCAACCCATTATGGTCACTTACTGCAATGTGTGCCGCACGGGCAGGGTGTTCGATCCAAAGGTGGAAGATCAAAGTGAAACTTTCCGACTGGTGGGGATGGATCATTTCAATGCCATGTTTGAGGATTCCCGCACCCATTCCTGGTGGCGACAAGAAAATGGAGAAGCCATCGCTGGACCCCTCAAGGGTAAGTTTTTGCCTGAATTGCCTAGCTCCCAAATGGCCTTGAAACAATGGCTAAAATTCCATCCCAACAGCAAGGTTATGCAACCTGATTCAGCCTACACCAAAGAATACGCCCATCAAAAAAACTATGAAAATGGCAATAAAAAAGGCAAACTCACCCGTACCGATAGTTTGTCCTGGAAAGATAAATCCTGGGTAGTCGGCGTCAAGGTAGGGCAATACAGCAAAGCTTTTGACTGGAACGAGTTGAAAGAAAAACGAATTCTCAATGGGACGGTAGGGAATACCCCCATTGCGATTGTTCTGGCAAAGGACAACAAAAGTTTTGTGGCCTTTGAACGCCCCAATCTGGAAAAAATCAGCCTGAAGGGCGACACCTTGTATAGCCAGATTTTTCGTTACAATTGGTACGGAGTGGCGCTGGATACAGGTATGACCAATTTGAAAAAGATCAATGCTTATCAGGAGTTTTGGCACAGTTGGCGGACATTTCATGGAGATGCGCGGTAAGATTTTTAGCCGATTTTGTAGTTTAGCCTGGCATTTTATCACCAATCTGACTGTATATGAAAAATCTATTCTTCCTGCTCTTGCTTTTGGGCGGCTTGCAAAGCCTGTACGCCCAAAACAACTTACCCCAAAAAAGTGCCAAAGCCAGTGTGTCCTATCGACTGGGGCTCACCGACATCAACATTCAATACTTTTCTCCTGGCGTGCGTGGGCGTCAAATCTGGGGAGGCATCGTGCCTTTCGACAAAATCTGGCGCGCCGGGGCCAACAATGCCACCACCATCAGCTTCAGCACACCCGTTAAAATGGAAGGCAAAATCCTGCCAGCGGGTACTTACGCTTTTTTCCTCATCCCGCGTCAAAATCAAGGCTGGACTGCGATTTTTAATACCGATTCAAAACAATGGGGCGCATTTATTTACAATGAGACCAAAGATGCCTTACGAGTGGGTGCACGAACTGAAACCTTGGAGAGGCCATTAGAGCGCCTGGCTTACCAGATTGAAGAACTCAGTCTGGAAGAAGGGCTAATCAGCTTGTTGTGGGACAACAAAAAAGTCAATGTCCGCTTTAAAGTTGATTTTATCCCCGCCGCAATTGCCCAATACGATAGCCTGATCGCCAAAGCCGATGCTGCGCAAAAATGGTACCTGCAAGCCGAAGCTGCTGATTTGCTCACCGAAGCTGGCAAACTCAATGAAGCACAAAAATACCTCGATGAAAGCCTGAAAGCTGGTGAACACGTTTGGAACCTCTGGAAAAAAGCCCTTTGGCAAGCACAAAAAGAGGATTACAAAGGCGCTTTTGCCAGCACTGAAAAAATTCGGGCGATAGCCAAAGGGGGCAACAAAGAAGAAAAAGGTGTTTTCGGAGCCCTCGAAATGGATGTGATTGAAACCGAAAAACGCTGGAAAAACAAACAAGCAGAAGCCCTGGCCGCCAAAAATGCCCTGCGCGACATCAACCGCGACATCTGGACGCCCTTCTCCGAAGCATATGCCAGCAATGACGTGGCCAAATACATCAGCTTGCATTCCAAGGAATTTGTGCGAGCCAGTGGGGGCGACAAAAGCAGTCTAGACTTAGCTGGCTACGCCGCTCAATCTGAACGGAGTTTCGCCTGGGCCCTTAACAACGGTAATCGTACCAGCATCGAGTTTCGTTTTTTTGAACGAATTGCCTCCGCCACAACCGCCTCCGAACGGGGTTATTTCAAATACACCAGTTATCCCAAAGAGGGCGCACCCTGGATTGGCTATGGGAAATTCCATGTTTTCCTGCGCAAAGAAAATGGAGTTTGGAAAATCCTGACCGATTACGACTCGGATGAAGGTGGAAAAGTGGGCGAAGCAGATTACAAAGCAGCCGCAGCAGTGGATGATTTTTCCAAGTTCTAACCTCTGATTTAAGCATGTATCAACTTTAGGTCTATTTTTGCGAAAAAAACATGGCGTTCAAAATATACACCAAAACGGGTGACAAAGGGGAAACCGGGCTTTTTGGCGGCAAACGTTTGCCCAAATACCACCTACGAATTGAAGCCTACGGCACCGTGGATGAACTAAACGCACACCTGGGTCTAGTGCGCGATAGTTTGGTTGATGAGGCCACCCGTGATGTTCTGAAGGAAATCCAGGATCGCCTGTTCACCATTGGCGCCAACCTGGCCAGTGACCCGGATAAGTCCATGAGCACCCCCGACTTGCTCGACTCGGATATCGAGGCACTGGAGCAACAAATGGATCAGATGGATGCGCATTTGCCGCCGTTGAAAAACTTCATTTTGCCGGGTGGGCATCCTAGCGTTTCTTTTTGCCACATCGCGCGTACGGTTTGCCGCAGGGCGGAGCGTCAGGTGGTGGCTTTGGCGGCGAATGAGCCGGTGGAGGAGATTCTGTTGCGTTACCTCAATCGCTTGTCGGACTATCTGTTTGTGTTGTCGCGGAAAATGGCGCAGGATTTGGGGGTGGAGGAAGTGAGTTGGTTTGCGCGGAAATAAAATTTCTAAGTCGACATTTTTATTTTCACCACCGAAGGAACCTAAGGCACCAAATGGACACCTAAGAGATGACGCTTATTTTCCTCAGGTGCCCCTTTGGTGCCTTAGGTTCCTTTGGTGGTGAAAAAACAAGCGGCATAGCCGCACAAAAAAATCTCTTTTTTCACCAATCTGGCTTTCAATTCTTCTCCACCACCAAATGCGCGGTAGCTCCATTCGTCTGCTCCACCAAAACCTTCCGCGTACTGCGCAACTGGCCTAACAATTCAGGAGTAGCGTGCCGAATGTTGATCAACTCCAAGCCACTTACAACTTCAGTTCCCAAGGTTTCCTGAATGCGTTCAGCCAGTTGAGCCACTTTTTCACCCTGATTGAACACCGAGATGTACAGCGTCAGCGGTGTATTTTGGATAAAAGTCACCTGCATGCGCAAATCCGAAATGGCCGCAAAGATTTCGCTAAAATGCTGTTCGGTCACAAAGGAAAAATCCTTGTTGGTGATTTTTAACAAGGCTTGATTGACCTCTACGGCCAACAGTGGCGGATACGCAGTCACTTCCTTTTCAGAAATCAAGGTGCCGCTGGTTTCTGGTTCCAGAAAAGAGCGGACGTGCAGCGGGATGTGTTTACGTTTGAGCGGCCCTACCGTTTTTAAGTGGATGATTTTAGCCCCGTAATAAGTCATCGCAATCGCCTCATCGTAAGACATTTCGCTCAGCATTTTCGCTTCCGCAAAAAATCTTGGGTCGGCACTGAACACCCCTTGGGCATCCTTCCAGATGGTCATACTTTCGGCATTCGCGCAAAACGAAAAGATAGCCGCCGAATAATCCGATCCGTCCCTGCCCAAAGTGGTGGTGAAGTTTTCCTGAGTGGCCCCAATGAAGCCTTGGGTAACCACAAAACCACCTTTATCCAGCAGTGGCTGCGCATTTTTCAAAAAACGTTCTTCCGTTTCCTGCCACTGCACCCAGGCTTCGCGGTACAATTCATTGGTTTGCACTACATCCCGGGCATCCAGCCATTGGGTCGGCAATCCAACTTTATTCAGGTAAGCACACAATATTTTGGTGGACAACAACTCCCCTACCGATACGATTTGATCGTACATGTAATCGTAATTGTCGTGGGGTTCGTCGTCCAAGACCCATTCAATTTCTACAAAGGTATCGTTCACCAGGGCGTAGACTTCATCGTTTGACTCAAACAACTCGGCCATGATGCGGTAGTGCTGGAGTTTGAGGTCTTCCAGCAATTCCAGGGCTTTCCCGTCTTGTTGGGAATGGGACTCGACTATCTTTTCCAGGGCGTTGGTTGTTTTACCCATTGCCGACACGACAATCATGAGTGTCTCTTGTCGATATTTTTGCAGGATATCGGCTACGTTTCTGATCGCTTCGGCATCTTTTACGGATGCACCCCCAAACTTGAACACTTTGCTGCGTTGATTCATTGTATGTTTGTTAGGGAACGATTTTAAAAGCCAGTGATTTTTCAATCGTTCCTAATTCTTCGGGAGCATCCCCGAAATAAAGCTGCAAATATATGGATAGGATGAAAAAAACATTCAGACTCTTTTTACTCTTGGGCATCATTTTTGTCCTGGGCGCCTTTACCGGGCGTTTTTTTAGCGATAAAATCAGCAGTGAAGACGTGGTTGGGGCAGCAAAAATTGCCGGACTTGAACTGACGCAAAGTGAAATTGATTCCTTGTTGCCCGGTTTAGAAGATGCGCGCAACAGCTATGTAGCCAACCGAAAAAGCAACTTGCCCAATGATTTAGGGCCCGCCATCTGGTTCAACCCTTTGCTTCCCGGCATGAAAATCCCTAGCGGGCCGGATAAAGTCAATTTTGGAAAAGCGCCACTGGTGCGTTTGCCCCAAAACCGCGATGAACTGGCCTGGTATACCGTCCGGGAATTGGCCGAATTGTTGCGCAGCCGTCAAATCAGCTCCGAAGAGCTCACCCGTTTTTTCCTGGATCGCCTCAAAAAATACGATCCTCAGTTGCATTGTGTGATCACGCTGACCGAAGAATTGGCCATTGCCCAAGCCAAGCGGGCCGATGCCGAAATCAAAGCGGGCAAGTACCGCGGTCTGCTGCACGGCATTCCCTACGGTGCCAAAGACCTGCTGGCTGCCCGCAACTACAAAACCACCTGGGGTTCGGTGCCTTATCAGGATCAGGTGCTGGATTACGATGCTACGGTGATCAAAAAATTGGAGGCTGCCGGGGCGGTGCTTTGTGCCAAACTCACCATGGGCGAATTGGCCTGGGGCGACGTATGGTTTGGCGAAATGACGCGTAACCCCTGGGATACCAAAGCGGGGTCGAGTGGTTCTTCGGCGGGGTCGGCATCTTCGGTTTCGGCGGGTTTGTTGCCTTTTGCAATTGGGACGGAAACCTTGGGGTCCATTGTTTCACCCTCTACCGTTTGTGGTACTTCGGGACTACGGCCCACGTATGGGCGGGTAAGCCGCCATGGGGCGATGGCCTTGAGTTGGTCGATGGATAAAATTGGCCCGATTTGTCGCTCCGTAGAAGATTGTGCGATTGTGTTCAACGCCATCCAGGGGCCAGACCCGCAGGATGTATCACTCATTCCGGCCGCTTTCCATTACGATGCCAGCGCTGATCCACGGCAATTGAAGATTGGATACTTGAAAAAAGACTTTGACCGGCGTTATGCCTTTCACGATCAGGATAGTGTGGCCTTGGAAAAACTGAAGGCAATGGGCTTCAAATTGATCCCCATCGAATTGCCGGAATCACCCGATTTGAGCATCATTCTTTCTGCGGAAGCCGCTGCTGCCTTTGATGAATTGACGCTGAGTGGTCGGGATGATTTGATGCGCCGCCAAATCAAAAATGCCTGGCCCAACTCTTTCCGGGAGTCGCGCTTCATTCCGGCAGTGGAGTACATCAAGGCCAATCGTTTGCGCACCAAACTGATGCAGGACATGCAAAAGGTGTTCGAGCAGGTGGACGTGTACGTGCATCCTTCCTGGGGTGGCCGCAGTTTGAACATCACCAACCATACGGGGCATCCTTGTGTGGTGATTCCGAATGGTTTCCGGAATGGGCGGCCTACGAGTTTGAGTTTTACGGGGAACTTGTTTGAGGAAGGGAAAATATTGAATTTGGCGAAGGTGTACCAGGAGGCGACGACGCATCATAAGCAGCATCCGGTGTTGTAGGGATGGGTGCGTGAAATAACGTGTGCTCGCGAAGGGCTTGTACAGCTTTGGATGCAAATTCGTCATCCTTATGGGTGCACTATTCATACCAAAGCGACAACAATAGCAACGCGGATTTTGCTTTGCCTGCGGCAAAGTTTTTTGACACAAAGGCACAAAGACACAAAGGCACAAAGTCCTTCAAATCGAAAATGGGTTCTGGTATGGCTTTGTGCCTTTGTGCCTTTGTGCCTTTGTGGCTATTTTGATTTCATCACGCCGAAGGCGGGACCAAAATCCGCGTAGATCCACGTAGATCCGTGGCATCGTACGTTGCTATTATTGTCGCTTTGGTGTGGAGATGGATGGGAGGTATAAACCCCACTTCTCACTATCATTAAGCTGACTTGTTGAAAACCAGCTGATTTTTTACCCGTTTGTATTCCACCGCCCGTTTTTTTGTTCATCCAACCTCTCTTTCAATCTTTCAAAGCGAAGCTTACGAAATTCCTCGTCTGCTTGTTTTCGTTCTTCAGCCGTCATCGTACTTCTGAAAACAAAACTTTCGACAATTTCTTCATCGGATAATTCCTTTCGCAAATCCTCGTATGTTGGTTCCTTTGTTTTAGTCATCGCCAAGATATTTGTTGATTAAGGTTTGTGAAAAAGGGCTTTCAATAGCTAGATACCTTCCATGTCTAGGCATTGGCACTAACGACATTTAACATTTTGTAACCGCCCGTTTCAACGGGTGGATCCAGGCACCACCACTCATCACATCTAACATCCTTCCAGAGGCTTGCATCATGAAAATGTGACAAATGCGGGCCTCTGGAAGGATGTTAGATGTGATGAGTGGGCGGGCTGGAGCCCCCGACTAAAGGCGGGGGTTACAGGATGATAGATGGGTTGGGGGGTAAATCCCCAAACTCAGGCTTCTTTTTTTCATTACTTTATTTTATTACTTTGCTCGTATTTAAACTTCAACTGGCTTTCGTATCCAAGAATGTAATCACACAAAGCGCCAATTTTGTCATACTTTGGAGAACCTCGACCAACTAATTTGTAGATCTTTTTATTACACTTTTTTGCTTCAGGTCTATTGCCCTCTAAAATATATGCATATCCATCCAACACATCCTTGCTTGTCTTAAAATCCTCTTCTGTCCAAAAGTTGAATTCATAAATCATTCTCTCCAATTCATTCCATTCTTCTTTGTCTATCCTGATTGCATATTCTTTACAATCAGGGTACAATTCTTCTTTAGTTATGCATTTTACAGCGATTGAATATACACCATTTTTATTCACAAATTTCACCGATTTTCCATATCCAAACGAAGAATAAAATTGCAGGTGATATGCTCCGTAATTGATTCCTTTTACTGATTTTTCGCCAAATTTTTCAAGCAGGTATTTTTGAAAATCGAATGCTTCTTTTGCCAATGAAGTATCTGAAACTTCTTGGTATATTTCGTTTTCGAACTTTGAACAATCTTTATTTTTTTGGACATTCCCCTGGCATCTAAACAGAATTATTGAAATAAAAACCAGACAAAAGCATTTTAATTTCATATTCATTTTTTTCTTCATTTCAAATGATTTATGCATGCCGCATTACAATTATTTCAAATGACAATATAACAAATTACAACTTATCCAACAACAAACAACCTTTTGAATCTTCCAATCAATTGAACTTTAGATCAAATTCCCGGCATAATATCTGTTTCTCAGCCCCCCAAAAAAATCCCCCTCAAAAAATTCCCCCCTACACCTTAACTTTGGCCAACTCATTTTTCCACCCTCAACCAAAACAACCATGACCCGATTGATTCTCTTCCTCCTGCTCATGAGCTCCTTGAGTGCAAGCCTATTCGCCCAAGATGAGCCCCAAGACCTGCTCCCCGCCGACTTCCACCTCGGTCGTCGCGAAGCCTTGCGCAAATTGTTGCCGCCCAAAGGTGTTGCCGTATTTTTCGCCAACCCGGTGCGCAACCGTTCCAACGATGTAGACTATCTCTACCACCAGGATCCCGATTTTTACTACCTCACTGGGTATCAGGAGCCCAATGCCATGCTGATCCTATTTGCCGACGAACAAACCGATGACAAAGGCAACAAGTACACCGAGTTGTTTTTTGCCCAAAGCCGCGACCCACTCCGCGAGCGTTGGGATGGCAAACGCCTCGGACCGGAGGGTGTCAAATCAAAATTGGGCATCGCCAATACCTTCGACCACAAAGAATTTAAGGATAAAAAAATCGATTTTGCCGCCTTTGACAAAGTGCTCTTTTTTGACTTCAAAAACGATGTACGCGACGCTGGCGGAGAGGCCGATTTGTACGACTTGATCCAGCAATTCCGGGACAAAGCGGGCATCCCTAGCAATTACAATGGGGCCAGAGAGACCATGTACGCCCAATTGCGCGAAGTTACCGAGGAGAATTACAAGCAGGTGGCGGAAAGTGTCTTTGCCCGCTACGGCCGCAACCCGGGCATGCGCAATGACGAACACCTGCAAGCCTTCATCAAAGCGGGTTCGGGTAAAGAAGCCAAAAAGATTGTCGCCAAAATCCCGGCACTGCCCAAAAACCTGGATGCCAGTTCCTTGGGTGGCAAAATGGGGCAATTGCGCATGGTCAAATCCGATGCCGAGCTAAAGTTGCTGCGCAAAGCCGTAGATGTATCCTGCCAAGGGCAGGTGGAAGTGATGAAAGCCATGCACCCTGCTATGTCTGAAATGGAAATCCGAGGCATTCACGAGTTTGTTTTCCGCCGGTACGGTTCGGAATATGAGGGCTACCCTTCGATCGTAGGTTCGGGGCACAACTCCTGCGTGTTGCACTACGTGGAAAACAACCGCCAAAGGGTCTCCACCGATTTGGTGCTCATGGACCTGGGCGCGGAATACCACGGCTACACCGCCGACATTACCCGCACCATTCCCGCAGATGGCACTTTTTCGGAGGAACAAAAGGCCATTTACAACATTGTCCTGGAAGCACAAGAGGCTGCTTTTAAAGTGTGCAAACCAGGCACAGCCATGCGTGAAACCACCCGCATTTGCCGGGAAATTGCCGACAAACGTTTGGCGGAACTAGGTTTAATCAAACCCGGTGCCCAGCATGAGTATTTCCCTCACGGGGTTTCCCACCACATTGGCCTGGATGTACACGACCGCAGCACAGGCGCGCCGATGGCGGAAGGCATGGTCATCACTGTGGAGCCGGGCATTTACATTCCGCCAAATAGCCCTTGTGATCCCAAGTGGTGGGGCATTGGGGTACGCATTGAGGATGATGTGCTGATTACCAAGGATGGGTATGAGTTGCTGTCAAAATCTGCGCCACGGACAGTGGAGGAGATTGAAAAAATGATGGCGCAGCCGAGTCCGCTGGATGCGTTTTTGTTGCCGAATTTGGACAAGAAGAATTAATAATAAACTTGGATCGCTCTGTATCTTTGAGAAAAGGACCAAAGCGGCATTTTTTAGCACAAAGGACACAATGGCAGCACAAAGGACACAAAGTTAGACGTTGACGAAGTCTACTGCCCAAAACGAGGTAAACAGAAATACAAGCTCAAGAATAAGGCATTGTCAACGTCATATCTTTGTGTCCTTTGTGCTGCCATTGTGTCCTTTGTGTTCATTGATTATTTGTGATACTTATCTGATACTTTCACCCAAATTTGTCCTCGTATGAGAAATCTACTCAGTTTACTTTTTCTACTCGGTGTCTACTTGTTGAATGCCCAAAATGTACCCGTGGACTACTACCCTCCCACCCCGGTACCCGATCGCATCATCACCAGTTGGAAAACCGATCCCAGTACTTCCTTTTCCGTCAATTGGCGTACATCGGTAAGTGTCAGCAAGGGAGCAGGGCAGATTGCCTTAGCCAGCCCCAGCCCCGATTTTGACAGCATCAAAGTGACCGAGGCAGTGAGTGAAATGCTGGTCAGTGATATGAGTGCAGCACATTACCACTCGCTCAATTTCACCGGCTTAAAACCCAATACGCTGTATGCCTACCGCGTTGGCGATGGTATGAACATATGGAGTGAATGGGTACATTTTCGCACCGCAGAAGCCAAAGAAGCCCCATTTTCCTTCATTTATTTTGGCGATGCCCAAAATGACCTGAAATCAAAATGGTCGCGCACCATTCGCCAAGCCTATAGCAATTTGCCCAAAGCCGATTTTATGCTGCACGCCGGGGATTTGATCAATGTGGCCCAACGCGATCAGGAATGGGGGGAATGGTTTTATGCCGGAGGTTGGATTTATCAAAACATCCCCAGTATCGTTACTCCTGGCAACCACGAGTATCCACGCATCAATAACCAAACCGCACTGAGCAAACATTGGCGGCCTTCCTTCACTTTGCCAGAAAATGGCCCGGCTGGATTGGAAGAAAGTGCTTATTACGTCGACTATCAAGGGACCAGAGTGATTTCACTTAACTCTACCGCCTACCTCTATTTTGATAAAGACAGCGTCAGTCAGATGATATGGTTGGATCAGGTGCTGAAAAACAACCCCAACAAATGGACCGTCGTGACCATGCACCACCCGGTGTTTTCGCCGGCTGGTGACCGAGACTCTCCGGCTTTGCGCAGCGGCTTCAAAACCTTGTTTGACAAATACAATGTGGATGTGGTGCTCCAGGGACACGACCATACTTATGCGCGGGGTGGCAACAACTTGCCCAGCGGTGCAACGGTGATTGACTCTACCGGGCCAGTTTATGCCGTATCGGTAAGTGGGCCGAAGATGTACTTGTCCAACTTGTTGACCTGGATTGATCGGGCGGCGGTGGAAACACAATTGTACCAATTGGTGCATGTCAACAAAGACACCATGACCTATGAGGCCTACACCACAGTCGGCGAGTTATACGATAAATTTCAATTGATCAAAACGGGGAATGGGCGGAAGAAATTCATCGATATGACGCCTCCTGGGGTGAAAGAAAGGATTGAATTGACGACGGCTCGTTTGGAAAAACTCAATGCAACGGAACGGGCCAAATGGACGGAGCGCTTCAATGCTTACAAGGCTCGAAAGCTGGCGCACGAGGAGGCGATAAAGGCGCAGGCAGCGAAAACTAAACAACCAAGCAAACCAAAAAAGAAAAAATAACTACTGAGGTGTCCTTAGGTGCCTTAGGTGGTGAGAAAAAACATACTCTTCGCGCTTGCGCGCAAGGGTTTTTAATTGAACCACCTAAGACATCTAAGGGCACCTCAGTTGTTATTACTTGGTCAAGTCCTTGATACGGATGTTCCGGAATTTAAGGATCGAGCCATGGCCCAAAAAGCCAATATGTCCCGAGTTACGGTTCAATCCCGGGTGATCCTTGTGATCCAGGGTGCCATTTTTAGAAGCTTCCTTCATGTCACCTTCCACAATCACGGTACCATTCAAGGTTACCCGAATAAAGTTGCCTTTGACGTATACTTCTTCCTGGTTCCACTCCCCTACTGGCTTGAGGAAATCACGCTTGGCGGGCATTACACCGTAAACCGAACCATGGTACTGGTACTGTTCCAATTTGGCGTAAATCGGAGCGGTATTGTCCAGAATCTGGATTTCCTTGCCCACGTAGGCAGCATCCCCTTCCAGTGGCGCGTGAATACCCAGACCATTGTTGGCACCAGGAGTCAATTGGAACTCAAAGCGGAAAATGAAGTCTGAATATTCCTTTGCCGTGTACAGATTGCCCCGGTTCTGGGTAGCAGTTGGGTAAATGGCCAGGGTGTAATTGTCCACCACGTAATCCGTTTTGTTGCCTACCCAGTTGTTCAGGTCTTTCCCGTTGAATAAGATGTCAAAATTCTCCTTCTTTTCATCTGCTGTCAGTTCATAAGCTTGGTTGGTTTCGGTACCAGAGGCCGGCAAAGTGGCCAGATAAGTATCGATATCGATTAGTTCGTATTGGCTATCGGGGCCATCCAAAACCTTGCGGGCACGCTCCAGCGCGCTGCGCACGGAAGGGCCAGTGAGGCCAGGTTTGGCATCGGCGGTAGGCAGGGCGATCTGCATGACCGAGCGACTAGCCGTAGCGGCCAAATCGGCATCGTCAAAATACCGGCTAGCCGACATCAAAGCAGCCAATCCACGCAAGCGACCAATCGCACGAATAATGTTAAGCTTGTCGTTTTTGGTCTCCACTACCAACATACTTTCGTGCAGAATCGACAACTTTTGCTCATCCGACCAGTCGGAGCGGTTGAGTTGATTGATCATGGCATTAAAAGCCCGGCTGTGGTAGCTGCTCAAGGCTGGAGTTTGGCGAATTTTCAACAAGCTGCGAATGGCATCGCTGTTGTTCCAGTTGCACAAGGCTGTAAAGGCCGCTTCTTTTTCCGCCGCAGTGCCTTGTTCAAAACTGGCATTGACTTTTTCCAGCGCAGGTTTATCCGCTACGTAAGCCAAAAGTGGAATGGCTTTACTTTTGTTGCTGGTGTAGGCTTCATTAACCGCAGCCGTGCCGCTGGCATCCAAAGCTGGAACAATGGCCGCTTGTACTGCCTTGACTTGTGATTCTTTATTGGTTTTTTCCAGCAGTCCCAACAAACTTTTCAGGTTGGCAGGAGTGGCCAAACGCGCCAAAGCCTGATACGCTCCATTTTGCACCATCGTGTCCGCAGCCTGAGTAAGCGCTACAACATTGTCAAAGTAAGCACTAGCGCGGCGTTCAGCAATGATTTGCACCAAAGCCACCTGGGCAGCGGGCGAAGCGGCACCTAGTTTATCCACCAGGAGTTTGCAATTGTCCTTGTCTAACACTTGCAGCAGAGCTTGTTGCGCAGGCATTACTTCCTCTTTGGAGGTGGCCTTCAACAAATAATCCAGCAGGTTTGGGGCGAACTTTTTGTTACCGGTCAAGGCCAAGGCATTGGCAGATACACTACGCACCGCAGCGTTGGCGGAGCTCAAGCCAGGCAACAAACGTTTTTCCAAAAAAACGGGATCTGACTTGGAAACCGCTGCCAGCATAGCCAAGATTTCACCTTGAGTATCGGCCGTAGCTTTGCTGTAAATCGCTTCCCATAGTGGTTTCACCGTTGGCTTCTTGAGGGAGCTAGCGGCAATTTTCAGCACTTCCCGGCGATATTCAGCATCAAAACGGTTGAGTTCAGCATTCAAGGTTTTGACGGCCAGTTCGGCATTGGCCCAATTCAAAGCTTTGAGGGCAGCCAGGCGATAGTGCTGCTGCTCTGTTTTGATTGTGATTGCCAGGATGTCGTTAGCCAACTTGCTGACCAGAGCGATGTTTTTGGGGTGCTGCAATTGTTTCAGGTATTCCATCAATGCACTCGCAGCTTCGGTTGGATCATTTTTAAAATCCACCGCTTTGGCTTTGTTCAACAAAAGGGAATAGGTTGACCCTTCGCCCATCAAAGCCAGGCTCCAAAGTGCTTGTTTTTGAAGGGCCGCATCCGTACTGGAGGCAAAAGCCAGAATGGAAGGAATAGCAGTCTTTGCCTTCAACTCGCCCAGGGCCTCAATGATGCGGTTTTGCACGGCTGGTTTGGCCGCTTTTAGGGCAGCGACCAGGGCAGGCTGTACATCAGGGGTACGAATGGTCACCAAAGCGGCGATGGCTGGCGCATACAATGCATCGTTGGAAAAATAGGCACTCAAAGGTTTTACACTGGCCGTAGTGCCCACCAACTGGATATTGCTGATGAAATAGGCTTTAACTTCGTTGTCTGTCGCCTTGGTCAATGCTTGTAAAAAGGCCTTTTCAATGATGGCTTTATCCACCGGTGTTTTGGCATAGTGGGTCAACAAGGAAACGGCATAGCGAGGGGCAACCCCGGCAGCCTGGCCATTAGGCACTACCTGAGTGCAAACCAGATCGAGTCCTGTGGCACCAGTGGCCAGCAATTCGGCGTAGGTTTTTTCAGCGGCCTGGTTGCTTTTGGCAGGCAGGGTGGCGAGGATGTCGGCGATTTTGGTGGGGGTGTTGGGCTGGGCGAAGAGGAGGAAAGGACTCAGGAGCAGAAAGAGGCTCAGGAGTTTTCCCCAGGGCTGAGATCGGGGGCTTCGCCGCGACTGGTTCTCCCACGATGAACTTCCCCACGACTGAAGTCGTGGGTTGGGGCCGTGGTGGTGCCTCCCACGGTTGAAACCGTGGGTTGGCGGCGGGGTGGATGTTTGATGGTTATGGTTAGGCATCGAAGATATGGATGGATGTGGTTTCATAGTTGGTTTTTGCAGTGATGATCAGATTTTCCAGGGGCCACGCATGGGCTGGTTGATGAGGCGGTTGGCGGCTTCATCGTTGATGAATTCCTGCTTGAGGGGGTCAAACTGGAGGGTACGCCCCAATTGCAGGGCTATTTTACCCATGTTGACTACCGTACAGGAGTTGTGGCCATTGATTTCATTGAGGGCAAATTTTTGACGGGTTTTCACCGATTCACTGAAGCTGGTCACCTGGGGCGCCGGATCGGGGAAGCTGTCAATCATTTGCAACAAGTTGGGAATGGTAGATTTAAAGCCTTTGTAGATTTTCCCTTTGGGCCCTTCGATGTAGGCTGCATCCGGGTTTTTGTTTTCCCCATCCAGAATGATTTTGCAACCATCGGCATAAGTGAAGGTGATTTTGCGCCAGGTGCCTACGGCATCGTCGTGCTGTTGGGGGCAATCAACTTCTACTTTGACTGGACTGGTGTTGTCCTTGCCCAGGATGTATTGGACGGGGTCGATGTAGTGTTGTCCCATATCCCCGAGGCCGCCACCGTCGTAGTCCCAGTAGCCCCGGAAAGTGGTGTGCACGCGGTGAGGGTTATAGGGTTTGTAAGGAGCTGGGCCCAGCCACATGTCGTAATCCAACTCGGAGGGTACGGGCATGGGTTCCAGGTTGCTTTTGCCCACCCAGTAAAATTTCCAGTTGAAGCCGGTAACCCCGCTGATGTTCACCGTCAATGGCCAGCCTAAAACACCACTTTCAACTACTTTTTTCAGTGGTTTAACGGTGGTATTCAGTCCATAAAATTGGTCGGTAAAACGGAACCAGGTATTGAGGCGAAACATCCGGCCGTATTGCTCCATGGCTTCCACCACCCTTTTGCCTTCGCCGATGGTGCGGGTCATCGGTTTTTCACACCAGACGTCCTTGCCAGCCTGGGCTGCCATAACCGACATTACGCCGTGCCAATGCGGCGGGGTAGCAATGTGAACGATGTCGATATCGGGTTGAGCAATCAAATCGCGGAAATCGGAATAAGCCCGAGCCTGGCCATTTGATTGGTCAACGGCCATTTTGAGGTGCTTTTTATCGACATCACAAACGGCAACGAGTTTGGTGCCTTCATAACCAAAATGGCCACGCCCCATACCGCCTACACCAATGATCCCTTTGGTGAGGGTGTCACTCGGAGCTAAAAAACCCTTGCCCAACACGTGACGGGGGACAATGCTAAACGCGCCCAGGGCCAAGGCGGAATTCTTGATGAAATTGCGACGAGATCGCAAGTGATTCGTTTTGTTTTGGTCTGCTGACATACACTGTATTTTGATAGAGTAAGATAGGCAGGTTTTGGAAAAAGTAGGGATGGAAGTTTAGCCAAATATTTTCCCTGAAATTTTGAACGTTTCCCTCATTGCCGTGTAAACCCCAAAAAATCCATTATTTATGTCAAAAAGCAACCTTTTGATAGTCTGTCTTTTTTTGTGCGCTTTATTCAGTGTGAACTCTTTTGCCGCCAGTGGTGATTTTGAAAACCGCCTACGGCAAGCCGAAATAATTGGTGACAAAAGCCAGGTCGAGTCCATTTGTAAAGAGTGGTATGCCAGTGGCCAGTACTCACCCGGCGTATTGAACTGGAATTACAATGCCCTGATGTCGGTCGAAAAAGACGCGATTATTTTTACCCAGCAAGAAAGTGACACCTATCCCGCGCTGTTGTTGCAGCATGCCCTGAAAGTTCGGCCCGATGTCAAGGTTTTGGGTATGCAATTATTGGAAAACCCCGAGTACCGGAAATTAGTCATCCAGGATCAGCAGCTGCACTGGATCGCGGTGGAGGGAAGTTTGAGTGATTTTTGGAAACAGTTTTTGGATACCCGCAATCAGGTTTTTTTGCAAAAAACGCCCATTTATTTTGGGGTCATGACCAATAAAAACCTCTTGTTTGCTGACAAAGCGCGTTTGTACCTTACCGGCCTGGCGCTTAAATACAGCCTCCAAAACATTGACAATGTGGCGATGTTGCGCGAGAATTTTGAACAACGTTTTCGCCTGGATTACCTGGATTTTTCGCTGCAACCCGAAAAAGATCCCGCTTTGATCGCGCGTTTGAACCTCAATTATGTGCCTGCGTTGGTGCTCTTGCATCGGTATTATGCCGCCAAGGGAGCTTTGCCACAAGCCAATCGGATGCAATCTTTGGCTTTGCAGGTGGCCAGGGCTGCCGAGCGGGAAACTGAGGTCAGCGCCTTGTTTTTGCCTGAAAAAACCGCAACACCAATTGTGTCCGCTATTTCCGTAAAAAACCTGGATAAAGCGGTGCGCGTGGTAGCGCCCAAACTGTATGCCTTTGAAACTGAAGTGACCAATGGCCAATACGAACTTTTTTTGCAAGATTTGTTGAAAAACAAAGACTTCGATCAAATTGCCCAGTGCCGCATTCATCCAGTGGATTGGCAAGCTTTGTTACCAGAAAACCTGAGCAAAATGCCCCTGGAACAAGTTTTCAAAAATGGCAACCCTGCCGGTCCCGAAACCCCGGTACAGAACATCAGCCACGAGGCAGCCCAACGCTATTGTGCCTGGATCACCCAGGTGTACAATGCCTCAGCAGAAAAGAAAAAATTCAAAAAAGTGCTGTTCCGTTTGCCTACCGAAGCAGAGTGGGAAATGGCCGCAGCCGGGGGGCGCAAGGATGTACAATTCCCCTGGGGAGGGCCTTTCTTTCGAAATACGAAGGGCTGTTATCTGGGGAATTTCAAATCGGTTGAGCGTTGTAAGGATTGCCCCAACCAAGATGGAGACAATATTGATGGAGGCATTTTCAGCGTCACGGCCACTTCCTATTTCCCCAATGATTTTGGATTATACTGTGTATCCGGAAATGTAGCAGAAATGATTCAGGAATACGGTATTAGCAAAGGTGGCAGCTGGAAGGATCATCCAGAAATGGCGCACATCACCGCTAAAAACACCTATACGCAGCCAAGTCCCAGCCTCGGTTTTAGGGTCTTTATGGAAGTCATCGAAGAATAGTGGCGGATGTTTAAAAAAGCGCTGGAACAATACAGTGATGAAGCCCTCATGCGCGAATTGGCAAAGGGCAAACCACAGGCATTCGGGGTCTTGTACGATCGGTACGGACCCCGAATGTACCGTTATTTCTACCGGATGTTGTGGCAGGATGCGGCCAAAGCCGAAGATTTTACCCAGGAATTATTCCTGAAAATCATTGAAAAGCCACAGTCTTTTGACCCATCCCGCAATTTTTGTACCTGGCTGTACACCCTTGCGGCCAATTTGTGCAAAAATGAATACCGCCGCAAAAAGCCCGGCGAATTAGGGGAGGTGGATCAGGGAATTTTATTCGAAAATTTCTCTGAAAAAATGGACCAGCGATTATTCGATCAACAACTGCGTCGGGCCATTGATCAATTGAGCGCAAACCACCGGCAATGTTTCATTTTACGGTACCAGGAAGAACGATCCGTGGCTGAAATTGCCGCAATCATTGGTTGCCCGGAAGGGACCATCAAATCACGCCTGCATTACGCTTTGCAGCAAGTTAGTCAACATTTAGAAGCCTGGAAAACCCACTGAA
This sequence comes from Haliscomenobacter sp., assembly GCF_965225875.1. Taxonomy (GTDB): domain Bacteria; phylum Bacteroidota; class Bacteroidia; order Chitinophagales; family Saprospiraceae; genus Haliscomenobacter. The sequence goes on from NZ_CBDDBS010000003.1 coordinate 1,586,419, forward strand.
GTATGGACATGAAGATTGAAGATTGGGCGATGAAGCGAGACTGGGTGGCATTAACCCACGCAGAACAAACACAGGTGCTGGCCAAAATGAGCCGTGAAGAGTACCAACACTTGCATCAGCGCATGCAAGGCATCAAGGCATTGGATGTGGAGGTACAACCACCTGCACAGTTGCGGGCTCGATTGATGGATCAGTTGGCCGTTCAGGAAAAAATGGGGAGCCCCAAGGTTTGGTGGAAACGGCAGATTCCACTCTGGCAAGCCGCAGCGGCCATTCTGCTAGGGGTGCTAAGTACGTTTTGGATAAGTAGGTCGGAGCCAAAGGTAATTGAGCCCAGGGTGGTGCAGGTCCGTGATACTTTGCTACAAGAAAAACTAGTGTGGAAAGAAAAAATAGTGCAAAAGACCGTCGTGGTTTACCGCGATCGGGATAGTGTTCAGGTGGCGCCTAATGGGCCGAAAGGTGTTTCATTGGAAGATGCGCCGGAATTGCTAGGGTTATTTACACAAGCCGAGAAATGATCAAGGCAGCGCGCTGTGTAGACGCACAGCCGTGCGTCTACACGCTGGTTCCAAACACCAAGAGACGCACAGCCGTGCGTCTCTACAGTGCGGCATACATTATTTTCACAAAATGTCCGACTCCTGTTCGTGAACATCCGCCATGCGGCTCACATAGAAATAGAACATCACCAGGCCAGCACCCACAAATAGCAGTACTCCTGCAAAATAGGCTACGTCATCGTCCATCCCTATGGCATCAAAAAAACCTCCAAACAGAAGTCCGATCCCAGCCATCAGGGCCACTATCCCGTGCTTGAGGGAACGCAGTTTGTCAACCGCATTGCGGCGAAAAATGCTGGCATCGCGCCCTGACTCAATCAATGCCAAACGAATTTTGGTCCGGTGGCTAAAATACATGTAGAAAAAAACGATGGCGGCGATAAATGGCCACACGATCGCGTTAATGGCAATGGCAACTTCGGGTCCGTGCATATTTTTCTTTTTAATACTTTTTTAAATGTTGAACACTTTTTTTGACGGAGTCACCATCATCCCTGGTTACAAAAAAGTCGATTTTTTTTCGAGCTTTGTGCCCTAAATTTATTTCTGACATGCGCATCATTGGCAATATAGACCACCCTGTCCTTAAAATCACGGTTTTTAAAATGGAGAACCGCATTTCTGTCAAGTTTGAATCGGGTTTGTACGAGCAGACTTACAAGTTCAGGATTGGGGAGGGGATTGAGAGTTTTGAAGATGTACAAAAAGTAGTGGATCCACCTTTTCAGGCACAGGTGTTGCAATTGCTCACCAACATGCACGAATTGAAAAATCAGGCCATTGCACGGAATATCGTTCAGGAGGAAGAAGAAGAATTTGATCGGATTATTTAGTGCTACCCGGTGATTTTCCGAGAAACTTCACTTTTTGATAGATTTTTCCCAGCGCAAGTTCATGTCCTCCGATCTGAATCATTTGATCCAGTTGATTGTATTCTTGACTTTTCCAAAAATCCTGTTCCCGCTGGTACAAGGTTACAAAGGGTTTGTGCTGGTGCACCAGTAAAATGTAATTCAGGGTAGGACAAAGTTTGTAGTTGGGTAATTTTTCGGTGTAATCATAATCCATGGTGCCATCTGAAAACACCTCAGCAACCAAAAATGGATTGATCACAGATTTGTAGGTTTTCTTTTTGGCCCGATGAGAGACAAATTCAGGGTCAGTCTCTAAGACAGTAACATCTGGTTTATAGTGATGGCCGCTCTCCTGAATCAGGACGCTGAGGTTGCTTCCGTATACCCTCGCTGTTTCTTTTTCTTGAAAAATCACGTTGAGAAACCAGATCAAATTGCCACAAATCAACTCATGTGCATCAGTAGGGGAACCCATATGAACCAAATTACCTTGTGAATATTCTACTTTAAAAGGTGCTATATCTGCAAAAGCAAGGTATTCTTCAAAAGATGCAGGAACGCGGAAAGGATCTCCCTCTTCGTCCAGGTAAGGCAGCAAGCGTGAGTGAATATTGGATTCTTGCGCAGTAAGCATAATTTCTTTTTTTCAAAAATACATCAAAAAAAATGTTTGCGCAAGCGCTAACGGGGATACTCCTGCAAGAAGTTCTTGATGAACCCCTGCACCACTTTTAACCCCATATTGAAGTCCTTGTTGTTATTGACCACCAAGTCAGCATGTTCAACGTGTGGTTGCACGTACTTCTCAAAACTGGGCATAACGTGGTTTTCGTAGCGGTACAACACATCATCGATGGGATAATTGCGCTCCATTTGATCTCGGCGGATCCGGCGAATGACTTTGAGGTTTTCTTTGGCGTGTAAGAAGACCCGCAAATCAAGTAAGGCATTGATTTTGCGGTAATGAAATACAAACAAGCCTTCTACGATGATCACCGGGGCAGGTTTAAAAACCAGGGTTTTGGGGTTGGCTTGTTCGTTGTTAAAGGTATACTCTACCCGCTCAACTACCTGTCCCGCCAGCAGTTTTTCAATGTCCAGCAAAAAGGATTTTTTGTCAATTGAGTTAGGTAAGTCAAAATTGACTACTCCTTGCTCATCCTTTTTTTGGACCGACCTGGGTTTATAATAGTCATCTTGCGAAATCACACAGACATCGTTATCCTGGAAGGGCTCCCGCAACAGTTTAATAAACGTAGTTTTTCCGGAACCACTGCCGCCAGTAATTCCAATGACCAAAGGTGAGTTCATTTGTTGTTGTTTTTATTGTTTTGGAGCGCCTACTATTCCGACCAGTTCCAGCATGTTTTTTGAAGGATAAGTATTGGCTACGATGGTGATCGGCTTCGCCTGGGGTCCTGCTTTCCCAAAAGTGTCAAATTTCACCTTGATTGTGCCCTTACCACCAGGTTTGATGGCTTCTTTAGGCCATTCTGGCACGGTACAGCCACAAGTAGAATGTCCATTGGTGATTACCAGGGGCACTTTTCCGGTGTTGGTAAACTCGTATTCGTGGGTGACTACTTCACCTTCGGGGATTTCGCCAAAATCAAAATGGTGTTCTTTAAAAGTCATTTTGGCAACATTCACCGTGTCGATCGGTTCAGGTCTTGCGGATACCGGGTTGCGGATAATCTCTGAGTTAAAAACGAGTTCTGGATCGGTAATTTCTTCCACAGCACGTTGATCCTCCTTGGAATTGTTCTGACAAGCGGACAAAAAGAACAGAAAAATGAACAGTGAAATGTAACGCATGGAACTGTTTTTTTAAGAGCTTTACAGCGCAAAATTAACAAACACTGGCTGTAAATAAAGCAAAGCGCCAATGAATATTTACCTGATTGGTTTTATGGGTTCTGGCAAATCTTATACGGGGCAACAACTGGCAACTGCCCTGGATTTGCCTTTTGTAGATTTGGACGAACGGATAGAACAAGCTGAAAAACGCAGCATCGGGCAGATTTTTGAATCGGAAGGAGAAAGCTATTTTCGCAATCTGGAAGCACAGTTGCTCAGGGCAACCGCAGCCGAGGGGCCAGCAGTAATTTCTTGTGGAGGAGGGACACCTTGTTTTCACCAAAACATGGACTGGATCAATACCAATGGCCTGAGCATTTACCTCAAAGCCAGTGTGCAACTCCTGGCCAAACGCCTGAAAAAAGGCCAGGAACATCGACCTTTGATTCGGGGGTTCAACACGACTGAATTGGAGGGGTTCATTGCGGAGAGGCTGGAACAAAGGGAGTTTTACTACAACCAGGCGGAGATCGTCATTGTGCAGGATGACAACCAGTCTTTAGTCCCACAATTGCTTACTTTGTGCGAAAATAGATTGAAAATTTAGAACCAATCAACCTTGGTACTCCGGAGTCAGGGCTTCTCAAGCGCTACCACAACAATGAAAAATCATCACCCTATGCGTAGTGGTCGGTCAAAAATGCACTGGATTTAGGTAAAAGCCATTAGCATTGCCTATCTTTGCCCTTTCAAACCATAAATGACATGACACTCAAGCACTCGCCATACGTGCTATACGCGGATACAGAAGGGAACGTTTTTGAGGACAAGAGCTTATACGCCGTTGGCCGTGCTGGCTGGTACTGTTATCCTGTGCCAGATGAAGACTGGATTGAACTGCCCGATGGTGGCTCTTTATACAATTTGCCCAACCGCATTCCCCTGGGCATTGACGTCAAAACCGGAGAGATGCGCCTCTGCGATCTGGGTTTTGCCGTAGCCGCCTTTGTACCGCCCGCACATACGGGCTTGTTCCTTGCGGCCTACGAAAACCAGCCCGAAGCCCCGACCCTTTCGCTGTTTTGTTATACTGCGGTGGGTTGGTACCGGGGCAAGTTTTATGTACCTGCGGTACGGGTCGAAGCCGACATTCGCCAGGAATGTGCGGGGTTTGACCACAATGTAGTGCAACAGGGGGTTAAAGAACTGCGCAAAGCTTATCCGCACAACCGCCTGGTGGAACACCTCGCCGAAAACTGTGCCCTGACCTATACCTGCCCCGCTGCCCGTAACTATTTCATGGGCCGTTGGGAGTGCCCGGTTCCGGTTTCTCCGGCTTGTAATGCCAATTGTATCGGGTGTATTTCGGAGCAACCTGAGGATGAAACGGTAGTTTCGAATCAGGATCGTTTGCAGTTCAAACCCACGCCTCAAGAAATCATCGAATTCACGGTGCCGCACCTCGAATCCGCCCCTTATCCGCTAATTAGCTTCGGGCAGGGCTGCGAAGGTGAACCCCTGCTGATGTGGGAAACCATCCGTGATGCCATCATCGAAATCCGCAAGTTCACCGATAAAGGTTCGATCAACATCAACACCAACGGCAGCAAACCCGATGCAGTAGAAGCCTTGTGTAAAGTGGGACTGAACAGCATCCGGGTCAGCACCAACTCCCTGCAGCGCCACATTTACACGCCATATTACCGCCCCAACAACTACGATTTTGATGCCCTCGCGGAATCAATCAAAATTGTAAATCGTTACGGCGGTTGGACCAGCATCAACTACTTTGCTTTCCCTGGCCAAACCGACTCGGTGGAAGAATACGAAGCCCTGCGCGCTTTCATCAAGGACACCGGCCTGAAAATGATCCAGTGGCGCAACTTCAACATCGACCCCGACTGGTACTTGGGCCGCATCAATTTGCCGGATTCCGGTGATATTCTGGGCATCAAACAGGTGATGGAATTGATCAAGGAAGAATTCCCAGACATCAAATACGGCTATTACAATCCACCAATGGAGCGAATCAAAGGGAATTTCGAGGTGGATTTTGCCCATTGACAGTATTTAACCTGCAACGGTTTAAGGTCGGGATTGTCTTTCTTTAAAACCACCTCATCATGCGCAAGATATTCACTTTGTGTTCATTGGCTTTTTTAAGCATCAGTATTTCAATGCAGGCGCAAACCAAAGCCAGGCCCAAAGTTGGCGGCCCCTGTGAAGGCTGCAATCTGCTGTTTATGGGCATTCCCAAAGCCATGAACAGTGTGGATACCAGTACAGGTTGGGAGGAAAAAGGGGCCAATAAAATCCTCATCAAAGGGACAGTTTACCAGCAGGATGGCAAAACACCTGCTCCAAACGTAGTGGTTTATTATTACCACACTGATACCAAAGGAAATTATACCCCGAATACATCTGTGCCCAAGGGTGCCGAGCGGCATGGGTACTTGCGCGGTTGGGTCAAAAGTGACAAAGATGGACATTACGCCATTTATACCATTCGGCCAGCATCTTACCCTGGCACGGATATCCTGGCACATATCCACGTGACCATCAAAGAGCCTAAGTTGAAAGAACCTTATTACATTGATGAATTTTTGTTCGACGACGACCCTTTCATGACACCTGAGCGGCGCAAGGGCCATGCAAACCGGGGCGGGAACGGCATCTTAAAATTGGTGAAAAACGGGAATGGATTGTGGGTGGCCAACCACGATATTATTCTAGGTTTGAACATTCCGAATTATCCAAAGTGATGGCTTAACTTAGGTTTTAGCTTTAATCGGTATCCAAATCTCCTCCTCCGACTCCGGGTCGTTGTTCTTGTATTTTTCTCCCAACAGTTCAAAATGTTCGCGATGATCAAGAAGGTACCCAAAATTTGGCAGCCATTCTTGAAAAATGTAGTGAAAAGTTTTTTGAAAGGCACTGGCAGGCCCAATGTGCTGAAAAACCGCATACAAACCCCCAGCCAGTTCATACGTCTCCATTCCTTCCGGGATTGCCTCCAAATCGCTCACCTCCACGGCTGCCCATTTTACAAATTCGATATCCTCCTTAAAACTCGGCGGTGAGTTAAAGATTTGCATGGAGTATAAATTGTTGTCTACCTTGTTTTGGATTTTCATGCGATGGGGCATAAAGCTGCCCCACAACATCCCGGTGCGATCCTGACTAAAACTCATTAGCATTTGCTTCCCCACCAGTTTTTTACTGGGGAGTGTTTCAATTCTTAAAAACATGGGCTTATTTGATTTTAAGTGCTTGATATATTTCGGTTTGGCTGTATTCCTGATGGGCCCCCAGCGGTAATTCCCCGAGGGCAAGGTTTTCAATTTTTACGCGCAACAAACGCAATACCGGAAAGCCCACTTTGGCGCACATGCGCCGCACTTGGCGGTTTTTTCCCTCCTGCAAGGACAACTCCAGCCAGGTTTCCGGGATATTGGCCCGGTAGCGGATGGGCGGATTGCGCTCAGCAACCATGGGTTGAGGTTCCAGTACCTTTGCCTTGGCGGGTATGGTATGGTGTGTTTTTTTGTTGATGCGGATGTCGATACCATTGCGCAGTTGTTGGAGTGCTTCGGCACCTGGACTTCCTTCTACTTGCACCCAGTAAGTCCGCCAATGGGCATGGCGGGGGTCAAGTAATTTGGCATTGAGTTTGGCATCATTGCTCAGCAACAAAAGCCCTTCGCTGTCCTGATCCAGGCGGCCGATGGGATAAACATCTGGAGGAAAGGGGCCCAAATCAGCGAGGGTCAATTGCCCGGCTTCTTCTGGGGTGAATTGACTCAAATAACCATATGGTTTGTGGAGGATGAAGTAGCGAAATTGGCTCAAAGGGCGGATTGTTTTGCCCTCAAAAATAGCAAGACTAAACGGATTTGAAGCAAATTCTATTGAACTGTTGTAACTAAGGTGTTCTAAGGTGCCTAAGGTGGTTCATATAAAACATGTTCTTTTTGAACCACCTTAGGCACCTTAGAACACCTCAGTTACAACACCCTAGCCGTTTTGACATCCGCCCAGTTCCAACCCCGCCAATCCAACTTGGCCTGCCGCTGTTCAAAACGTTTAATTTTCGCCTGTAATTTCCGGTCTACCAAACGAGGATCAAGGTCACTTCTCCGCTGCAACAAAACATGCTCATTCAACAACAAAGGCAAATTTTTATCCGAGACTTCCCGCAACAAAAACGAACAATCAATCGTGTCATGCCGCGCCTGGTGCAGGTTGTAGCGCGTGATGAGCACATCCCAATTGACCATACTCGTCAGCAACAAACTGGCGTATAAAAACCAGGCGTTGACTACCCAAAGGTAATACAAGGAACGCCGTTCCTGAATCATCACATACAAGGAATACAGTCCTAAAATGACCAATACCAAAAACCACAAAACGCCCAAACGCTTGTAAGCCAGACCATATTCCGCAATGTAATGGTAATTGCGCCAGGCCACCGACAAAGCCAAAATCGTATTTTGCACAATCCAGGTGTATGCCAGGGTTTTCAGGCTTTGGTTTTTTTGCAAAAAATGCAGATTGCCCCGAAAAAAAAAGGCGATTACCCCCATTGCCAAAGCCAGAGCAGCAATCAGCAAATAAGTACCTTGGTGCACAAACTCGCTCAATTCGGCTGCGCTGTGCTGGTATTGATTGAGCCAGACACCCTTGATGTCGGTGATGTTCACGACCAACAACAAGGCATTCAACAACCCAAAACTCAATACCCCTGAATAATAATGCCGCTTCAAAGCCAGGGTCGGAATGAATATTTTTAGGCCAGGCCTCTTGTGCACCTTTTGGAGAGAATATACTTGCTCTTGTTCGAGCATTTCCGGTGTCCACACCGAAGACCAGATCAAAACACTAATCAGCAACAAACCTTGTAAAAATAAAGCCAGGCTTTTCCAGGGACTGATTTTCGGTAGCCAACTCAACATCAAATCCACCAAGCCCGCAAACTCCGCGTTGGCAAAATAATAAATGGTAAAAAACAAGCCCAACAAACACAGCGGGAGGATGGCCAAATACGTCCAGGTGCTAAGGCTGCGAAAAGCAGCTTCGTATTGCCTTTCCCAACGTCGCCACCAGGTGAGCGGAATGGTCAACAAACTGCTGATGGCCAGCATCAAGGCAAAGCCCAAAAACCGCAACTCGCGTGCCTGAGCAAAACCCAATAGGAGGAAAATCGACACTACATGCGTCAACTGAGCCAAGAGCGAATGCTGCCAAACCACGGCGATGGCACTCAGCAATACCCCGGCCATGGCCAGCCAAATCCGGCGGGCCGACCGCATTTCCGGATACAACAACCACACCACCAGCAACAAAAAGCCGGAGAACAACAGGGCGTTAAGCCCCAACTGTGCCTTCCAAAACAACACAGTATACCAAGTGGCTCCACCGCCCAGCAGCAGGGTAATCCACAATTGGCCATTGAGGCTCCGTACTGGCCAGCTCAGGTTTTCATTGATCATTAGGTTCTTCATATTTATAAAGTACTTTGAATTTCAAAGTTTAGGTCAAAAAAAAAGTTGAAGCTCTTGCTATTCCTTTTTTTCGCCTGCGCTAGACCCATTGGGGTTGCGCAGATTGAGCAATTTTTCCAGCGCATCCAGATGGTCATTAAAAGCCTTGCGGCCCAGCGCCGTTGCCCGGTAAGAAGTATTGGGCTTGCGCCCGATGAATTGTTTTTGCACTTCAATATAAGCTTCCGCCTCCAACACTTTGAGGTGACTGGCCAAACGCCCATCGGTCAAATCCAGCATGGTTTTGAAGGTTGTAAACTCCACCCAATCGTTGACCATCAGCATGGACATAACCCCCAGCCGCACCCGATTGTCAAATGTATCGCTCAAACCTTCGATGAGTACTTTCATGCTTTTGTTGTTAAGGGGCGATGAAAAAATAAGTGTTCATTTTGCCAAAGGATTAGCTAGGCGCTTAAAGTGAATCGTTTACTTGGCAAAATGAACACTTATTTTTTGCCCCACTACTAAGTACGTTCGTATTTGTAGTACATAAATAGGCCATAGGCGATGTGCAAGCCCCCAAATCCGAGGGCCCAGCTCTCCAACCCATAGCCTACGTTAAAACAAGTAATCAGTCCCAGGACGATTTCCGCATAACCCAGTTGCCGAACATCATCCAGGGTATATTTGCTGGCATTGATTAAGCCAAGGCCATAAAACACCAGGGTGCTAGGAGCCACCAAAGCCACGAAACCATGGTACAACAAGGCCAGGACAAATATTCCACCTACCACCACCGGGACAGCCAAACTCAGGATCAAACGCCGGGTTAAGGAATCCCAGATTTTTTGGCCTTTTTTCTTGGCCTCACGGGTCGTGAAATAAATGGCCGACAAAATAGCGAAAACCAAAACAAAAGCAGCATCCAATGCAAAAAACAGCCCCGCTTTGAGTCCCCAACGCTCCAGTTCGGCCAGGTGTTCATAACTCAATTCATGACGGTCAAAACGCCCCAAATACATGGCTGCCAAAGCTGCACCGATCAGTGCACAAATCCCTGCGCTAACCCCGGACAACCCGCTAAGGGAAATAAATCGGGAAGAGCGCTCCATCAGGGAACGAATCTCTTTGAGGGTATCCAAAGATTGTTGGTGCTGCGGTTGGGTCATTTTGAAGTACTTTGAAACACAAAGTTAGTTTATTTTTTGAAAGGATCAACCCTTTTTAGCTCAAGCCAGTAATTTTTCCATCCACAATATCAATGTGCAAAGCTTGAGGGTCCTTGGGTAACCCGGGCATTCGCATCATTTCCCCTGCCACAGCTACGATGAACCCCGCGCCGCGATTGATGATCAGGTTTTCAATGTGCAAGGTAAAATCGGTCGCCAGGCCAATTTGATTGGGATCATCGCTGAAGGAATATTGGGTTTTGGCGATGCAGACTGGCAAATGAGACAAGCCTAACGATTCAATTTTTTTCAAAGCCGTCTGGGCATTTTTTCCAAGCTCCACTCCCCTGCCCCGGTATATTTGGGTGACAATTTTATGCAGTTTTTCTGGGATTTTGTCCTCCAGTGCATAGGTATGTTTCAAAGCTTGCGATGGTCGCTTTTCCACTACCTCAATCAGTTTTTGAGCCAATGGTTTGGCCCCTTCCCCACCCTCGGCAAAACCATTATTCGGTGCAAAATCAGCCCCGCGCGCCCGGCACCACTCGGCCGTAAAATCCATTTCTTCATTTGTGTCAAAATGGTATTGGTTAAAAGTGACCACCACACTTTGCCCAAAGCTTTGCAAGTTTTCCAGGTGCCGCTCCAGGTTTTTTAATCCTTCCTGTAAGCCTTTTAAATTGGGTGCTTTGATGGCCTCTAATGGGACACCGCCATGCAATTTGAGCGCTTGGGAAGTGGCAATCAAGACCGTAGCACTGGGTTGTAATCCCGCCTTGCGGCACTTGATGTTCAAAAATTTCTCAGCACCAAGATCAGCCCCAAAACCAGCTTCGGTGATCACATACTCGCCGTAAGTCATGGCCATTTTGGTGGCCAAAACCGAGTTGCAACCATGAGCAATGTTGGCAAAGGGGCCACCGTGGATAAAAGCGGCGCCGCCTTCAAGGGTTTGTACCAAATTTGGATCCAGAGCATCTTTCAACAATACGGTAATGGCTCCTCCCACCCCCAAATCAGCAACTGTAAAGGGTTTGTTTTGAAAGGTATAACCCAAAATAATCTGATCGATGCGCTGGCGCAAATCTTCCAAACTGGTCGCCAAACAAAACACAGCCATGATCTCTGAAGCGGCGGTAATGTCAAAACCAGCCTCCTGTGGAATGCCATTGTTCGTACCATTCAAGCCCGTAACAATGTAGCGCAAGGAACGGTCATTGACATCCAATACCCGTCGCCAGGTGATTTGTTTCAGGGCTTTATCGGTTCCCCGGTTTTGGTACTGATAATTGTCCAACAAAGCCGCAATCATGTTATTCGCGCTGGTGATGGCGTGAAAATCGCCGGTAAAGTGCAGGTTGATGTCTTCCATCGGCAATACCTGGGCGTAACCGCCGCCGCAAGCGCCCCCTTTCATGCCAAAGCAAGGACCAAGGGAGGGTTCGCGTAGGGCCAGAATGGCGTTTTTGCCCAGTTTGTGCAAGCCCTGGGCGAGAGCAATGCCGACTGTGGTTTTGCCAATTCCCGCTTTGGTGGGTGTGATCGCAGTGACCAGAATAAGTTTGCTTTGGGCTACTTTGGCCTCGTCAATATTTTCATAGGGTATTTTGGCTTTAAAGCGGCCATAAGGAATGACTTGTTCTTCATTGATGCCTAGTTCAGTGGCCAATTGGGCAATCGGGCGCAGGGTGGCGGATTGGGCGATCTCGATGTCGGTTTTCATATATGAGTAGGGCTTGCAATTTGGTTTGTTTGCAAGGTTAAAAAAAAGGCCGGAATTTGAGATAGGAAAAGAGGTATTACAGGCAAGGGGATGATTTTGGTCAACAAAAACCAAGGATAAAATTTTACAACTTTTGGTTAAAGTAGCTTAAGTGCCCCTTTGGTACCTCAGGATTCTTAGATGGTGAAAAAATAAACACCTGCGAAGCAGGTAAATAATTCACCACCTAAGAATCCTGAGGTACCAAAGGGGCACCTAAGTAGCTTCGGGTCAACCAGATCATTCCACCTTTTCCACCCGGATGATTCGCGCCGGACAATGTTTTGCCGCCAGCACATTCTCCGCCCACTCCTCTTCATCCACCAGCACCAGGTACATGCCCTTTTTTTCTTTTGCCCCAATCAAAGTGCATTTGCCATCCTTGCGTGAAATGCGCCAGCGTTGGGGGGCCGCTTCCACACAAGCGTTGCAGCCAATACACTTGGCCCTTTGTTGAAAAATGCGGATCATTCTGAGTCAACAATTTTATACAACTTATCCGAAGGACGGATTTTTTCAGGTAGAATGAATGTACAGTTCTCTCCACGTTTGACCTGTTCTGCTTTCAATCCATTGACTCTAAGTTCCTGAATTTTTTGTTGAATCACTCCTGTAGTTGGTCCAGTGACGAGGATTTCGTCGCCCACTTTCAGAGTTTGTGCTTCCAGGTTGAACTCCGCCACTTTGGCTTCTTCAAAGTACTTCACCCCTTTGCCGAGGTAAATTTTACGTTTGCTGGATTTGGAGCCATATTCATTGTTCCATTCCCCCATGGTACGCCCCAGGTAGTAACCTTCCCAAAACCCACGATTGTACACCGTCGCCAGTCGGGTTTTCCATTCCTCAAAGCGGTCTGGCGAGTAAGTGCCTGCCTCCAGCGCATCCAAAGCCTCCCGGTAACATTTGGTGGTGGTGTATACATAATCCGCACTGCGCCCACGGCCTTCAATTTTGAGCACTGCTACTCCAGCTTCGGCGACTTTGTCCAAAAAATCAATGGTGCACAAGTCTTTGGCCGACATGATGTATTCATTGTCCACCTCAAATTCTGTCCCACTTTCTTTGTCGGTCACAATGTAAGATCGGCGGCAATTCTGGATACAAGCCCCGCGGTTAGCGGATGAAAAATTGCTGTGCAAACTCAGGTAACACTTGCCGGATACCGCCATACACAAGGCCCCGTGCCCAAACACTTCAATCCGCACCAGTTTGCCCGAAGGGCCGGTGATGTTTTGACGGACAATCTCCCGCGTGAGCGCGGCAACCTGCATCAAGGTCAATTCACGCGAAAGCACCATCACATCGGCATAGGCGGCATAAAACTCGATTGTGTCGATGTTGGTGATGTTGGATTGGGTAGAAATGTGGATCGGCATGCCCGTTTTACGCGCATAGTTCATCACCGCGATGTCTGAAGCGATTAGGGCAGTAATGCCATTTTCGCGGGCGGCGTCCACAATTTTTTTCATCAAAGCCAGGTCGTGATCGTAAATGATCGTATTCAGGGTAAGGTAAGTTTTTACCTCTTGGGCCTCACAACGTTGGGCAATCTCTGGGAGGTCTTCCACCAAAAAATTGTTCGAGGAGCGCGTCCGCATGTTGAGTTGTTCCACCCCAAAATACACCGAGTTCGCCCCGGCCTGCATCGCAGCCATGAGCGCTTCAAAAGAACCGGCGGGTGCCAGTAATTCCATCTTTTTTTGTTTTAGCCTTCGGGTGGCTAAGGGAAATGTGCGGCAAAGTTAAGGAAAAGCCGAGGATTTAGTAATGGTTAAATAATAAGTTCATCTTTTATAATTGTCGCTTTTACAATTATCAAAGTTTTCTAACTTAGCCCCATCGATATCCATAAACCGTATCGCTGCTAACCATGAAAACCTTATACACCCTCCTATTCAGCATTGTTGCAAGTGCTCTGATCGCCCAACAGCAACACGACCATGCCCACCACTACCCCATTCAAGCCATTCCATTCCAGCAGGTAAAACTTCAGGACAAACTTTGGGCGCCTCGCATCGAAGTGGTTCGCAACTCGACAATTCCCCACGTTTTCCGCAAAAATCAGGAGACGGGACGGGTGAAAAATTTCGAAATGGCTGCCTCTACCAATCCCGATCGGGTTTGCTCGGTGTTCCCATTTGACGATACGGATTTGTACAAATTGATCGAGGGAGTTGCTTATGCCCTAAGAACCAAGGCGGATCCCAAGCTACAAGCCAAGGTAGACAGCCTCATAACGATCATTGGAGCAGCCCAGGAGCCCGATGGCTACCTCTACACCTTCCGCACCATCGTGGAACGCCGCAACAACCCCAACCTGGTTGCCAATGTAGATGCGCGTGGAGCCAACCTGAGCTGGCTGACTGGTCCCCGCTGGGCCAAGGAAGACGATCTCAGCCACGAGTTGTACAACGCAGGTCACTTGTATGAAGCTGCTGTTGCCTGGTACGAGGCCACTGGAAAACGGAACCTGTTGGACATTGCGCTCAAAAATGCGAATCTGGTTGACCAGTCTTTCGGTCCCGGCAAATTACAAAAAGCTCCAGGGCATCAGGAAATTGAATTGGGTTTGGTCAAATTGTACCAAACTACTGGCGAAAAACGCTGGCTGGATTTAGCCAAGTTTTTCATCGATGTACGCGGATATGGCGAGCCATACAGTCAAAACCACCTCAAAGTCAAGGACCAACGCGACGCTCAGGGGCACGCCGTACGCCTGGCTTATATGTATGCCGCTGTAACGGATATCAGCGCCCTGACAGGTACGGACGAATACAGTACCGCCCTAAAAGCGGTATGGGAAGACATCGTAAACAAACAAATCTACATCACGGGCGGTGTAGGTGCTACGGGGAGCAACGAAGGTTTTGGGGGAGCATACGACTTGCCCAATTACAGTGCCTATTGTGAAACTTGTTCCTCAATCGCTTTTGTCAACTGGAGCCATAAACTCTTTCAGCTTACTGGCGACGCTCGCTATTTGGACGTAGTCGAATTGACGCTATACAATGCCCTGAATGCGGGCATGTCCTTGTCAGGCGACCATTTCTTTTACCCCAATCCGCTGGAAAGCCGCAAAAATGTGGCGCGTACCGAATGGTTCAGCTGTGCCTGCTGCCCACCCAACCTGGTGCGTTTTTACAGCTCGCTTGCTGGTTTGTTTTACGCTCAAAAAGAGAATGAGTTGTACCTAAATCTATTTGCTGCCAGTCAAACCAGCTTTGAAACCAACAAAGGCAAGAAAAAAATCAAGGTAGACATTCAACTAGAAAGTGAATACCCCAGCAATGGCCTGATCAAAGTGCGGGTCAATCCGGCCCAGCCGAATGCTTTCACACTCAAAGTTCGTATTCCTGGTTGGGCGCGTGGCGAGGCCATTCCACTGGGCTTGTACAATTTTGTGGATGCAAAAACTCAAAACATAGTCTTCAAGGTGAATGGTGTGGTTTTCCCAGTCAGTGTAAGTGGGGGTTATGCCACAATCAAGCGCAACTGGAAAAAAGGCGACGTGTTGGAATTTGAACTACCCATGGATGTGCAGCGGGTAGCCGCCCACCCGCTGGTAAAAGCGGACGAAAAACGTTACGCCTTAAAAAGTGGCCCTTTTGTGTATTGCATCGAAGGACGTGATCAGGCTGATGATCGGGTTTTGAATATGCTGGTGAGCAAAGATGCCAAAATCAGCCGCCAGTTTGAGCCCAACCTCTTGGGTGGCCAGGCTACTTTACAATTTGAAGGCCAACTGGTGACCAAAAAGCTCAGCGAAACCAGCGCCGAACTAAAACCTATGTCACTCAAGGCCATTCCCTACTATGCCTGGGCCAATCGCGGTCGTGACAACATGCTGGTTTGGTTGCCTTACGATGTCAGCGTGGCTAAAGCCATCGCGCAACCAACCTTGGCGACCAAGAGCAAATTGACTGCGTCTCCTGAGCTGAAAGGTGCATTGACCGCCGCGAGCGACCAATCTGCCCCAAAATCTTCGGGGGATGGAGAAAGTACCTTTGTGCATTGGTGGCCGCATTTTGGCACCCAGGAGTGGTTGCAATACACCTTCCCGGATGCCCAACAAGTCAGTAAAGTAAGGGTCTATTGGTTCGACGATGGTGCTACGGGCGGTGGTTGCCGGGTGCCCCAATCCTGGCGAGTACTGTACCTCGACAACGGGGAATGGAAACCCGTTACAACGAGTCAAGCTTATACCACCAACAAAGACGCCTGGAACGAGGTGAAATTTGATGCGGTAAAAACGACGGCCTTGAAAATCGAGTTGCAGTTGAAGGAAAAGGTTTCAGCTGGGGTGCATGAATGGGAGGTGGAATAAAAGAATCATTCCTAATTTTCAAACCAGCATCACAAACAAAAAAATTAGCACAAAGGACACCAAGGAAAGCACAAAGGACCCAAAGACGAGACTTTGACGAGGTTTTCTGCCCAAAATGAGGGACTATAGCAATAAAAACTCGAGCATATCGCTTTGTCAAAGTCTCGTCTTTGTGTCCTTTGTGCTTTCCTTGGTGTCCTTTGTGCTAAAAAATTGTGTAGTTCCTTGCTTCGGTATGTTTCAATCCCCAAATCACCCAATCTCCACCACCCTGCGTACCTTCTCTTCTTGCAAAAACAGCGGCAAATTCCTCAAAACCGACTCCTTCAAAGCGCCCAAAATCCGTCGCTTGCTAAAATGTGGATGTGTCAATAAACTGATCTCTCGCACTGGGGCAGGTGCCTGAAAAAACCGGACATACTGCATCTGATCCTCATCCAGGTCCAACACTGCCAATTGAGGCAAAATGGTGATGCCCGAATGATTCTCCACCAAACGGCGCAAGGTTTCCAGGCTACCAGCTTCATAAGCAATGTTGCTCCAGCCACTTTGCGCTTTTTGTAAGGCACAAAGATTCACCACCTGGTTGCGCAGGCAGTGCCCTTCTTCCAAAAGCACCAAACGGTTGGGATCAATATCATCGGTGATCAAATACCGTTTTTCCAAAATAGAAGCTTCTTTGGGTGCATAGGCCACAAACTCCTCGTAAAACAGGCAGTCTTTGACAAACATTTCCTCTTCCGTAGGTGTAGCCAACAGTACCGCATCCAATTGTTCCCGTTTGAGCAAGGCCAATAAATTTTCCGTGGTTCTTTCGTGCACGTGTAATTTGATGTCGGGATACTTATCGGAAAAATCCTTTAAAAACAGGGGTAAAAGGTAAGGAGCCAGGGTAGGAATAATGCCCAGGCGGAACTCCCCGCTCAAGGTTTCACAATGATCGCTTACCAATAAGCGCAATGCCTCCGCTTCGCGCAGAACCCGACGGGCTTGTTGAATGAACGGAATGCCCAATTCGGTCGGCAAGATGGGTTGCCGACTGCGGTCGAACAATTTCACCCCCAATTCATCTTCCAGTTTTTGCAGGGCTGCACTCAGCGATGGTTGCGCCACATGGCATTCTTCGGCGGCACTTGAAAACCTACGATGGTTATCCAGGGCTACGACGTATTCTAGTTGTTGAAGTGTCACTTAGTAATAGTTTAAATCTATGTAAAGATAAGAATTATTGTTATTTCAAATAGGATCAATCATAATCATTGGAAGTCAGCTAAAAATCTGGGCTTCCTTTTTGTAAAAAATACAACCGATTTCATTTTTTCTAATCAAAAAAACCCAGCATTGTTTGGCAGCACAGCAAAAATCCGCTAATTAATTGGCATACCGCTAAAAAAAAGAGCAAAATATTTTATGCAATCGATTTCGTAAATTAAAATCCTTTTACGACATTTACCCCGTGATCCAGTGTTTTTCATCACCTGCATACCTACATCGCCATGTTTACCCAAAACCTGTTTCGAATAGCTTTGATGCTTGGATTACTTGGCTCAAGCTTAGTAAACGCACAAATAGCAGGCGGGGCGCAGTATGTAAGTGAAGCGGCGATACAGGATGGTTTTGCACTGTTTAGCAAGGGGCAGGTGGCTCCAATTGTAGCCAGCAAACAAGACTATTCAGGAGTGGATCGAGCCATTCACAATTTGCAGATAGATTTATCGAAAGTAACCCAGGCAAATGCCGATATAGTTTATGACCAAATTCCCAAGGGTAAAAAATCCATTGTGCTCATCGGCACCCTGGGTAAACACCCTCTGATTGATCAATTGGTCAAAAACAAAAAACTTAACCTTTCCTACTTGCCCGGCAAGTGGGAAACCTTTTCTATTCAAACTATAAACAAACCATTTTCCAACATCGACAAGGCACTGGTGATCGTAGGCAGCGACAAACGCGGCACGATCTTCGGTGCCTATGATGTTTGCGCCCAAATCGGGGTCTCCCCCTGGAATTGGTGGGCTGACGTACCCGTTAAAACCAAGTCAGGACTTTACATCAAGCCCGGTGTTTATTCTCAAGGTGAGCCCAAAGTCAAATACCGCGGAATTTTCATCAACGATGAGGCTCCAGCGCTTTCGGGTTGGACCAAAGAAAAGTTTGGCGGTTTCAACCACCAGTTTTACGAAAAAGTATTCGAACTCATCCTACGCCTGAAGGGCAATTTCCTTTGGCCAGCCATGTGGGGCAACGCCTTTTATGACGATGATCCCTTAAATGCGCCATTGGCCGACGAATATGGTGTGGTCATCAGTACTTCTCACCACGAGCCGCTCATGCGTGCGCACGACGAATGGCGTCGCCACGGAAAAGGACAATGGAACTACGCCACCAATGATTCTACCTTGCGCGAATTTTGGCGGGAAGGCATCAAACGAATGGGAAAAAATGAAAGTGTGGTCACCCTGGCCATGCGCGGCGACGGTGATGCGCCTATGGCCCAGGGTACTGCCATTGAACTCCTCGAACGCATTGTAAAGGATCAACGCCAAATCATCGCGGAAACAACTGGAAAACCCATCGAACAAACCCCGCAGGTCTGGGCCTTGTACAAAGAAGTCCAGGACTACTACGACAAAGGGATGCGGGTTCCCGACGATGTAACCCTACTGCTCTGTGATGACAACTGGGGCAACATCCGCAAACTGCCCAAACTCGATGCCAAACCCCGTACTGGCGGTTACGGCATTTATTACCATTTCGACTATGTAGGTGGGCCACGCAATTACAAATGGCTCAATACCAATCCACTGCCACGCATTCACGAGCAAATGAGTTTGGCCTACACTTACGGCGCCCGCCAAATCTGGGTGGTCAATGTAGGCGACATCAAACCCATGGAATTTCCTATTTCTTTCTTTTTGGATCTGGCCTGGGATCCTACCCGGATTAAGTCCAATCAAATCGATCAATACAGCGAGCAATGGGCGACCCAGCAATTTGGTTCAACTTATGCCAAAGACATTGCCACACTTTTGGCCACATACGCGAAATACAATGCCCGGCGCAAACCCGAATTGTTGAGCCCGGAGACCTATAGTTTGTTGCACTACCGAGAAGCGGAAACCGTGGTCAAGGATTACAACGCCCTTTTGATCCAAGCTGAAAAAATCAATACCAGTCTGCCCCCGCAATACCGCGATGCTTTTTTCCAATTGGTCTTGCACCCGATTCAGGCCTGTGCCAATTTGAATGAGTTGTATTACAGCGTGGCGCTCAATCGCCTATATGCCAAACAAGGGCGTAGTGCAACCAATAACCTGGCCGAAAAAGCCCGGGCCTTGTACCAGCGCGACAGTGAGATAAGCGACTATTACAACAAAACCCTGGCCAATGGAAAATGGAGCCACATGATGGACCAAACCCACATTGGTTATACCTATTGGCAACAACCAGCCCAGAACAAAATTCCCGATTTGAGCAGTTACGAAGCGCCAACTGCAGCTAAAATGGGAGTCGCAGTCGAAGGAAATGCGCTGGCGCGCACGGATGCTTCAGATCCACTGGTTTTGCCAACCTTTTATGCTCAAACACCAGAAATTGGCCATTACCTGGATGTTTATAACCAGGGCAAAACTCCTTTTACTTACCAAATCAGCACCACTACCAATTGCCTGCAAATTGAGTCACAACAAGGAAAAATTGAAACCGAACAACGGATTGAAATTCGGGTAGACTGGAGTAAAGCTCCTCGTGGTTTCTCCCGCTTTCCACTTTTGATCAAGGCATCCACCGGCCAGGAGATCAACGTTTATGTCGATGTACAGAATAACCTCAGCCCTGAACTCAGCAATTTTAAAGGGTTTATTGAAAGCGATGGCTATGTTTCGATGCTGGCGGAACATTATACCCGCGCTGTTGAAAGCCCGGAATTAAAATGGCAAAATTTGCCCGACATTGGCCTCCAGGCAGGAGGCATGACCAGTAGTCCAAATACGGCAGGCATCAAAACACCTGGGCATGGAAGCCCTTGTCTGGAATATTCTTTTTACAGCGGTAAAATTGGGGAAATCAAGGTCAATGCCCTCTTCTCTCCTACCCTGGAATTCAACGAATCCAATGGTTTACGTTATGGCATTTCTATCGATGACGGACCAATTCAAAGCATCAACCTGCACCAGGACAAGTCCAATCAAGCCTGGGAGCGTAGTGTAGCCAATAATATCCGCAGCCTGTTTTCTACCCATGTTTTGAACCAGGCTGGAGCCCATACCTTGAAATACTGGGTCATCGATCCAGGGGTGGTTTTGCAAAAAATCATTATCGATTTGGGTGGGGTAAAACAGACTTACCTCGGTCCGCCGGAAAGCCCATATAGAGAATAAAATCATACTCATCTACAATAGATATTAGAATTTATGTGGTTATTTCTACAAAAACAGGCTTTTACTGTTTAAATTTACTTTCGGTCACCTGATCGTCCTCCGCGGTGTAAGGGGCGATAAAAAAATAAGTGCTCATTTTGTCAAAGGATCAGATAAGTAAATGGTTCATTTCAAGTGTCTTATCCGGTCCTTTGACTCAAGAAAAATGAGCACTTATTTTTGCCCCCTACTAAGTGCCCAACCCATGTTTTTCAAAAGAAAGGCCATGACCACACTTTATTTCTGTTTTGCTAACCAAGACACCAACCCGCTCCCCAGTTTGCGTGATGAACAACGTGACATCAAACAAGCATTGCTCAAAGGTGCTAGTTCTGGTCATTTTTACGTACTTGAAGAAGCCTTTGCAAGCCCCACCACAATGGTCAATGCCTTACAACAAATCCGCCCTAACCTCGCCATATTTCATTTTAGCGGCCATGCAGACAGAGATCGATTGGAATTGAGTAGTGCAACGGCCTTCTCTGAAGGGCTGGCCCAATTGCTCAGCAAATGCCCCCAATTGAAACTCGTTTTGCTCAATGGCTGCTCAACCCTAGGGCAGGTTGAAGCGCTCCATGAAGCCGGTGTCCCCCTCGTAATCGCAACCAGTGCGCCCGTTGACGATCGTAAAGCTGGTACTTTTGGGGCCCGCTTTTACCAGGCTTTGAGTGATAATCAGTCTATCCGGCAGGCGTATGAATTGGCAAAAGCCGAGATCATGACCATCGACAACAGGGTGGCATTTATGGAAAGTCGTGGCATCATCAAGAGGCAGGAACATAAAGAAGAAGCAACCTGGGGCCTATTCACCAAAGCAGGCTGTGAAGCCACCGAAGATTGGCATCTGCCCAGCACCAGGCCCAGCCAAGGAGAAGTACCTAAACCCAATCAACGCCTCTATGCCACCTTTATACCGGCTCTTGCCCCTTTTAATGCTGAGGCAAAAAAAATAGTAGATGACGAGGAAATGGGCGTAGAGACTGACGAGGTGACCCGTAGGGAGGTCATTTTAAAAAGTTTACCCCATCCGGTGAGTGAGCAAATCCGCAAATTGATTGCTCCGGATGTCGGCAATACTACTGATGTTTTTTTTGACCGCTACAACACCAAACGATTGGAGCAAAGTGTAGTGGTGTATACCACCCTTTTGGAACTGCTGATGTACACCATGTTGGCCCAATTGTGGGACGAAATGGCCAACAAAAAAATACCTGCCTTGCAGGAGGCGGAGGCCGCGGAATTGCGGAATTATTTCGTCATGTCCAAAGCCAATCGGGCCAAATACAGTTTGCGGAACGTCTTGCGCACGGTCCGAAAGGTATTTGATCAAAACAACATCACTTATTTTCTGGAGGAACTTAGGCCTCTGGCTGAATTGGCTGCCGACGATGCGCAGCCTTTTACCAGAGCCTGTGTTTTTTTTGAAAGTGTAAAACTCAAGCTGGCTTCAGGTGCTGTGGAAGAGCAGGAAGGTGAAATCCTGGCCATTGATGCGGAAACCGAATTGTGTGCTTTTCTCCACCCTTTTGGCTTTTTGGCAAAATATGGCATGAATTCCATCAAAGACATCAGCATTTATAAAAACCGCTTTTACCTGACGCCCAAATACCAACACAAAATGACCAAGCTGGAGCAACGCTTTGTAGGTTTGGCCAATACAGTGGAACGGTACGATCAATTTATCGAAAATGCATCGGTCATCATCACCAATGGCCAGTTGCACCTCAACCTTTCTCCTTTCGTGATCGATGAAAACGCTTACAATGACAAGGCTGCCATCGACAAAATTCTTTACTTCGACAATTTCGACAAAGCGAATAAAAAGCTAACCTTCAAACATGTATACAAACCGATGGTCATGCCATTGGAGCTGCAGGAGGGGGAAACCGAATTGAGCAGAAAGGTCATGCATCGCGAAATACTCGGACAATTGAATGCTTTCACCCAGTTGTTGTTTCAGCAAAACCTTGAAAATTTATGATCCGTAGCCCCTTCAAATTTCTTGACCCTTTCGGCCCTTTGGACAGCAAGGTTTTTTTTGGCCGTAGCGCAGAGATAGATGAGCTGTACGCTCAGATTTTTCGTACACCTTTGCTCTTGGTCTATGGACTTACGGGTACTGGAAAAACCAGTCTGATCGATTGTGGCTTGCGGAATCGTTTTGATGGCACCGACTGGTTGCCCTTTTATGTGCGGCGCAAAGACGACCTCAATGAAGCCCTTCACGAGCTGCTGCGCAAGGCCTTACCCGACGATAAACCCCGCGATTTGACTGAAACGGTGGGCTACCTTTACCGTTATTTTTTGCGCCCGGTCTACCTGATTTTTGACCAATTTGAAGAGTTGTTCATTCTGGGCTCCAAGGAAGAACAGGAAGCATTTAAACGAAACCTCAAAAACCTGCTGGAAGCCAACCTCACCTGCAAGGTCATACTGATCATGCGCGAGGAATACATCGGATGGTTGTACGATTTTGAACGCGACATTCCCAGCATTTTTGATTTCCGACTACGGGTAGAAACCATGAAGCGCAAAAATGTGGAGGAGGTGATCCAAAAAAGCTGCTCTTGCTTCAATATCACGCTGGAAAATCCTGAGAAAAACATCGAGCAAATTTACGACAATGTGAGCGAAGGTAAAGCCGTTGTGCAATTGCCTTACCTGCAAGTATACCTCGATACCTTGTACCGCAATGATCTTCAGCGCAGCTATCCAACTGGTGCTCCACATTCTGATGAGCAACCCTTTCCACCCTTGGTTTTTACCAGCGAAGAAATTGCGCAATGTGGCCATATCAGTGGCGTTCTTGAGCAATTTTTGCGGGATAAAGTGTCAGAGTTGCAAGCAGGTATGCTCCATAAATACCCTACCCTTCCTGCAGATGCTGTAAAAACCATCCTCAATAGTTTTGTAACCGAACAAGGAACAAAAAGACCTCTGCCCTATCAATTGGTTGACAATCAGGTTCAGTTTTTATTTCCACCTGAAGTTTTACAGGATTTTGAGTCGGGTTTTATCAACGACACGGTGCGCTTGCTGGAGCAAAACCGCATCCTGCGCGACAGCGGCGAAACCTTCGAATTGGCCCACGATACTTTAGCCCACAAAATCCACGAAAACCGCAGTGAGGAGGAGAAACGCCGTGGTGAGATAAGGGCTCGATTACTTACAGCTTTGAAGGAATACCAGGATAGTGGCACGCTCCTCAATGCCGTCCAAATTGCCCGCCTGGAAGAATGGCTGCCAGTATTGCGTGTGTCAAAAGCAGAAGAGGATTTTATCGCCGCCAGCCGCGAGGAAGTAGAAGCCCAACGCATAAAAGAACGGCAGGAAGCTGAAAAAGAACGGCTAAGACTGGAGGCAGAGCGGGCCCATAAGCGGGCGCGATTGTTCAGCTACATCACCTCAGCAGTGGCTATTGTGGCGATAGGTATTGGCGTTTTCGCCTGGGAACAACAACAAAAAGCTGTTGCAGCGGAAGCCAATGCCATCAAAGAAAAGAGTAGAGCGGAAGCAGTAAGGGACAAAATTTATTTCTATCGGGATCGCTTCGGTTTGGCGTATGATAAAGCCAAGCAAAAATATGGCTTCATCGACAAGAATCTCCATACAAAAATACCGTTCAAGTACAATGAGGCCTATCGATTTGAGGATCTAGGTTACGCCCAGGTAAGCATTCATGACCAAAATGCGGAAGAGGAACTTACCTATTATTTGATCGATACCTTTGGGCACGAGTACAAATTGGCCACCGAACTTGTACAATTGGATAGTACGATTACTGCACTGGATTTGAGTTCAAAAAAACTGAATGAAATACCAGCCGAAGTATTCAACTATCCAGGGCTAAAAATTTTATTCCTTACTAAAAATCGCCTGACCAAACTGCCTGGGGAAATTGGAAAGTTATCTCAATTGATTTACCTGGATTTGGGAGAAAACCACATGAAGCGTTTCCAGCCAGAACTTGGAACATTGAAACAATTGCAAATCCTTGATCTTCGCGATAATTCTATTCCTACATCTCAAATATCCTGGTTACAACAACAACTACCTCAATGTAAAATCGTGGTTAAAAAAGATCCATCATGATACAAACCATGCGTTGGTTTGGGCCAAAAGACCCGGTGGCCCTAGCGCACATTCGCCAGGCTGGCTGCACCGGAGTGGTCACCGCCTTGCATCAAATTCCGGTAGGAGAAATCTGGTCGCCAGAAGCCATCGCTGAACGGATTGCCCTCATTGAAAAAGCTGGAGGCTTGTATTGGTCAGTAGTGGAAAGTTTACCCGTTCACGAGGCCATCAAAAAGGGTTTGCCCAGTCGCGACCAATACATTGCCAATTACCAAAACTCCTTGCGCAATCTTGCCGCAGCTGGAATCAAAACGGTGTGTTACAATTTTATGCCCGTGTTGGATTGGTCACGCACCGATTTGGTGTACGAATTGCCCAATGGCGCCAAAACCCTACGCTTTGTCTGGCAGGATTTTGCGGTGTTTGATTTGTGCATTTTGAAACGGCCAGGGGCCGAACAGGATTATACCCCCGAGGTGCAAAAGACAGCTGTTGAAAAGTTTGCAAGCATGAGCGAGCAGGAGAAGGGCAAGTTGCAAAATACCGTTTTATTGGGTTTACCTGGCTCCGAAGAAGCATTTACGCTGGAGACTTTTCAGGGTTTACTGGACAATTACGCCCAGATTGGCGATGCGGAATTGCGCCAAAATTTGTATTACTTCATCCAACAAGTTGCGCCAGTAGCCGCCGAATGTGGCATCAATTTGTGCATCCACCCCGATGATCCCCCCCGGCCACTGCTGGGTTTGCCCCGGGTAGTCAGCACTGCAGCCGATTTGCAACAATTGCTGGAGGCTTGTCCGGTTCGTGCCAATGGGATCACCTTTTGCACGGGTTCTTTGGGCGTTCGTGCCGACAATGACCTACCCAGCATGTTTTCCCGTTTTGCCGACCGCATTCATTTTATCCACTTGCGGGCCACCAAACGGGAAGACAATCCCCTGAATTTTCACGAAGCCGATCACCTTACCGGCGATGTAGACATGTTCGCCGTGGTGAAAGCCATTGTGCTGGAAGAAAAACGCCGCGCTGCCGCTGGTTACAAAGATGCTCAGATTCCCTTCCGCCCCGATCATGGCCATCAGATGTTGGATGATTTGGATAAAAAAACCTATCCAGGTTATTCGGCCATTGGAAGATTGAAAGGTTTGGCAGAGATTCGGGGTTTGGAATTGGGCATTCGAAACTCGTTTGCCTGAGTGATTTTTATGATTTTTAGGCCCCTTACTCTATAATTACATCGAAGCCTTTTAAACAAACAAACAAAAACATGAGACACAAAATTTGCCTTTTCCTGCTCTTGCTGGCCAGCATAGTAGCCAAAGCCGACGATGGCTACCGACTTTGGTTGAAATACGACCTGCTCAAAAACACCACTGTTCGAGCTCAATACCTGTCGTACGCACAATACATCGCGTACAATTCTTCAGACCCCGTTGCCCAAACAGCAGCTCGGGAATTACAGGCAGGTTTGCAAGGTCTTTTAGGCAAAAGTATCCGGCTGCAAAATACCGCCAGTACTGCACCAGGGGGTATCGGTTTAATCCTCAATACCACACCCATCGCCAGTTTGGGTACCGAAGGCTATAACCTCGCCCTCCAAAATGGGCGCATCAACATCAGCGCCAATACGCCCTCCGGGCTTTTGTATGGAGCGTTTGATTTGCTGCGCAAAGTACAAACCTCAACGCCTGTAAGTAAAATTCCCGGCAGCAGCAGCCCTCGTGTACAATTGCGCATGCTCAACCACTGGGACAACACCAATGGCACCATCGAACGCGGCTATGCCGGTGCATCGCTCTGGAAGTGGTACGAGTTGCCCGAAAACATCGACCCTCGGTATCGCGACTACGCCCGGGCCAACGCCTCCATTGGCATCAATGCAGTAGTGGTGAACAACGTCAATGCCAGTGCCCGTTTTATGAGCCGCGAGTATTTGCTAAAGGTTAAAGCCCTGGCCGATGTGTTTAAACCCTATGGCATCAAGGTCTTCCTTTCGGTCAATTTTGCCGCGCCGCGCATCTTGGGCAAGTTGAAAAATTCCGACCCTCTCGAGCCTGCTGTGCGCCAGTGGTGGGTGGAAAAAGCCCGGGAAATTTATGGCATCATCCCGGATTTTGGTGGCTTTTTGGTGAAAGCGAACTCCGAAGGTGAACCGGGCCCTCAAGACTTTGGCCGCACCCACGTGGATGGCGCCAATATGCTGGCCGAGGCAGTAGCTCCTTTTAAAGGCATCGTCATTTGGCGGGCTTTTGTGTACAAAGCCGATCCCAAAGGAGACCGTTTCAAGGCAGCTTACGAAGAATTCAAACCCTTTGACGGCAATTTTTTGCCCAACGTGGTGGTGCAAGTAAAAAATGGCCCAATTGATTTTCAACCCCGTGAGCCCTTCTCCCCGCTTTTCGGAGCCATGCCCAAAACACCCCTGGCCATGGAGTTCCAAATCACTCAAGAATACCTTGGCTTTTCCACCAATCTGGTTTACCTCGCCCCCTTGTTCAAGGAATGCCTGGACACCGATACTTATGCCAAAGGACCTGGTTCCAGTGTAGCCAAGGTCATTGATGGCAGTTTGCACCAATATCCCATCAGCATAATGGCCGGAGTGGCGAATACCGGTTCGGATCGGAATTGGTGCGGCCACCTGATGTCGCAGGCCAACTGGTACGCCTTTGGGCGCCTGGCCTGGGATCATCAATTGAGTAGTGCCAGCATTGCCGAGGAGTGGATCAAAATGAGTTTAACGCAGGACGCCGCGGCGCTTAGCACCATCCGCAACATCATGGAGCGTTCCCGGGAGGTCTATGTCGATTTTACCACTCCCTTGGGCCTGCACCACATCATGGGGCAAGGCATCCATTTTGGGCCAGAGCCCTGGTTGGAGCGCAGCGCCCGCCCGGATTGGACTTCGATTTATTACCACCGAGCCGATTCCATTGGACTGGGTTTTGACCGGGGCGTGAATGGCAGCAATGCCCTGAGTTTGTACCACCCCGATGCAGCCAAAGCCTGGAGCCAGGTAGATAACTGCCCCCTGCCTTACCTATTGTGGTACCACCACGTGCCCTGGGGCAAAAAACTCAGCACGGGCCGTAGCCTCTGGGATGAATTGTGTACCCGTTATTATACTGGAGCTGAAGCAGTGGCCACCATGCAAAAGGAATGGGCTGCCCTCAAGGGTAAAATGGATGCGGAAATACATGCCGATGTGGCCGGAAGGTTGGCCGCGCAATACCGCGAAGCCTTGTGGTGGCGCGATGCCTGTGTTTTGTATTTCCAGACCTATTCCAAAATGCCGATTCCGGCACCCTTTACACCGCCAAGTCGAACCCTAGATGAGATCAAGCTGCTGGTGCAGATTTACCAGTATCGATAATAGACCTTATAAACATAAACTTTTGGTAACTATTTAGCAGCCGCCTGCGGCGGAATTTTTTACCACAAAGGCACAAAGACATTAAGCTCTAAAATGTTGTGTCTTTGTGTCTTTGTGTCTTTGTGGTAAAAAAAATTGAATATAAAATCCACCGCAGGTGGATGGGTGCTAAATGGTTACAACTTTTGTTACAACAAAGTTAAATACCAATCAGGGGTTGTAGTTTTTTTGACAAAACTGCAACCCCATTTTTTGCTATGCTGTCCAGTTGGGGTACCCCATTGTATTTCATTATTTTAACCCGACTGACATGAAAAAGTTATTTTTTACAACACTCGTTACTCTCCTGACGGGTGGCCTCATTTTTGCCCAATCCTTATCCAGGTCAGAACACTACCAACAGTTGCCCAAGC
The DNA here is from genome assembly GCF_965225875.1 of Haliscomenobacter sp. Lineage (GTDB taxonomy): Bacteria > Bacteroidota > Bacteroidia > Chitinophagales > Saprospiraceae > Haliscomenobacter. The sequence continues at coordinate 1,614,652 of NZ_CBDDBS010000003.1, forward strand.
AGGCACTTACCTTGCTGCGAAAGGTGAATTTTGGTAGCCCTTCTGAATCAAAAGAGCCCACCTTGCGCGTGGAGCCTTTAAGATTGGATTCTACCCGTAGCTTCTTTGGTTATACTATAACTGCAAAGGATAGTGTCCCCAACGTACGTTCCCGCTTTCAGTACCCAAAGCCAAATGTTAAAGTGGAAATCAATGACCTATATCAGCAAGGAACCTGGATCACTACGGGGCGTTTTACCGAAACCCGGGACCAATTGGGGCGAGTGGTGGAACTCAAAGGCGAAAGCTACGTAGAGGAGGAAAAAAAGTACCAGCCCAATTCCAAACTCCTCATCTATCCCCGTGGCAATTTCTCTACTTTGATCGACTCAATAGCCATCTACATTTGGAACGACGACAGCAACAACTGGGAAAAAACCTTACTTCAAACCAATTCCTACAATGCCCAAAACCGCCTGGCCAGAGAATTTGCGGAAATCACAGTTGATGGATTGAAGTACCAGTCAATGGTGACTTACACTTACAATGCAGCAGGTAAAAACGACACGATCAAAGAGATTAACATTTTCTACGGCATCATTTCGCCCGTTTCAAATACAGCCATGACCTATACTGCCGATGGAAAATTGAAAGAAGTATGGGTGAGTAAATACGAGAAAGGTGAATTTGTACTCAGTGAGCGGGAGACCTATGCTTATGCCCCTGATAAGTATAGACATGAGCTGTTCCAAAAGGATGAGACTTATGGAGTTTGGCACAAAATCCAAAGTCTGCTCTATAAACTTGATACCTGGAACCGTATCGTTTCTGTGGAAAAGTCTTTCTTTGGATTTGATGAAGATCCGGATACGCGGGAATTGGTTTTGTACACCTATGCCGTAGCTGGTGATCAACCGGATTATCAAAAGCTATCCCTTGAGCAGACTTTGCAGTGGGACAATGCTGCTGAAAAATTCAATCTGAGCGACCGCAAGTTTTACCATTACCGCGGTATCAGTACCGACCTGCCAGATCTGGAAGTCAAGACAAAAACATTGCTCATTTACCCAAACCCTAGCCAGGAAAAAGTACAGCTGTCGCTGGAAGAAGATGCACAGGTTTGGGTGTTCAACGCCTTGGGGCAGCAGATGTTGTCGCGGAGATTGGCGGCAGGGCAGTCTTTGGATGTGATGAACTTATCTAGAGGAATCTATTACGTCGTTGCAAAACAAGAGCAGATTTTGTACACGGGGAAGTTGATTAAGCAGTAAACGTGAATCGCCTCTGGGTTCTTGGGGCACAACCAAAGCGACATTTTTTTACCACAAAGAAAAAAACAAGGAACACAAAGGGCACAAAGTTAGACGTTGACGACGCTTCGCTTTGTATCCTTTGTGTTCTCTCTTTTTTCCTTTGTGCTAAAAAAATGTCGCTTTGGTAACTTTTTGAAAATTTGGGATGACTTATGTTCTTACAACTGATCCCCCACCCAATACAAAAACGCATCCGGGCCAAAGGATGAATTGCCCCAATAATGCCCCAAGCGGACAATCACCAAATTTTTGGTAGGGTGAACGAATACGAATTGGTTGAGCACACCTGCCGCATAATAAGCTGGAGAACGATAAGCTACCCGATAAAACCGGCTCCGTCCATCTCGGCCAGGACGACTGTTTACTACGCTGGGATAGGGAGTTGATTGACTGAATGCATAGGCTTCGGTTGAATCCCGAAAGGTGCGGGTCGATGGACGGCTCCACCACTGGTTTTTATAGCCATTGTATTGTTCCATAAGTTTGGGGTCTGTACAAGCCCTGACCCAATCTGTAGAAACAATTTGCTGGCCATTCCATTGCCCCTGGCACAAATACAAGCGGCCTAATTTGGCAAAATCTCGGGTAGTGGCATTGATGCAACAAAAGGCCCGAACGGTTTTACGGGCGTCGGTATTCCAACTCGCATTGCTTTCCATTTGCAAAGGAGTCCAAATTTTGGCTTGCAGGTAGTCCTGTAGTTTTTGCTGGGTGGCCCTTTCCACAATCAGCCCCAACAATTGAGTATTCAGATTTTTATAATCTTTTTCGCCTGGCGTTTTTTCGGTTTTGGATTTGAGGGCAATTTTGGTGACGTTATGCCCAAAACTCAATTTGATCACATTACTAAAAGGGCTGTTGGCAGTTTCCAGGCTTTTGATGCCACTGCGCATGTCCAGCAAGTGTTGGATGGTCACTTTTTCCAGGTTGGGATCGCGTTTTTTTAGTTCTGGTAAATAAGTGGTAATGGGATCATCCAAACTGTGGATTTTGCCTTCATCTCGCGCAATCCCTACTAAGGTAGCTACAAAAGATTTTGCTACCGAAAAAGAAGGCAGCTGCGTTTCGGGCTTGATGTTGCCAAAATAATTTTCATACAAAATGGAATCATTGCGAATGATCAAAAATGAATAGGTATGGGTTGGGGCCAGGATGGAATCCAGGGTTCGTTTCAAACGGGTTTTACTTGTACCAGCTTCAATGAAATGAAAGGGCTCTTCACTCTTTTGCAAAGGCACCGAAGGGAGTGAAGACAAAGACTCCAACTTGAGGTGGCGGTACTTGTAGGCTGTCAAAAGATAACAGGAGGGCAATGCCCCAAAACACATCAACAGCAGCAATATACAATAGCAGAGACGCATAGGTTTTTCATAGTTTTTAGTAAAAACGAACTTTTTTACAAAAATGTCATCAAAAATAAATCCAAAATTCGGCCCCGACTCGTACCCCATTAAGTTCTCAGCATTACACCTAAAAATAAAAGTATCCCTATTAATTCAAACTAAAACTGGCCGTTGTTTCACAATCACTACCACACCTTAATGTAGTTTAAAAATTCAACAATTCGAAGATGAGAAAAATTGACCTGTTTTTACTCGTCCTGGCTGTAGTATGCCTCAGCTCCTGGATGGGTATGCGCAAACCGTATTCACCAAGTGATGATTTACCCTTGGTTACTTATCAGGCTTTTGATATTGCAGGCATTAGTGATGAGGATGGCGAGGCCTTGGCCCAAAAGGTACGCCAATGGTCTGGCATTACGGCTACTACTTTTAATCCAGACTCCGATTTATTGGTATTGAGTTACACTGAGGCGCATACCGAAGCTGCCCTGCTTTCCAAAATTCAAGCCAATACGAGCACGACCGTCAGCAAAAAGGTGTTCGAAAAACCAGCTGGGCCAGCGTGCCCGGTGCCCATGAGTTTGATTGTAGCTTTCCCCACTTACTTATTCTGGGCGGGTATTTTTTTTAGTATTTGCCTGGTAATCAGCTTTTATTTCCTCCCTTTTCAAAAGCGTTTCAACTTCGGCTAACAAAGTAAAAACTGTAGTGTACCCCCTGTGGTGTGCACAACTCAATCGAACATTATTCATCAATCCAATTCATTCATTTATGAAAAACTCATTCCGATTGTTGGCCATTTTGCTTGCGGCCTCCTTTACCCTTACCTTTTGTGACAAAGACGATGAGGCTACGCCCGCTACTTTGTACGATCGGCTAGGCGGCATTGCTGCCATTTCAGCGGTAACCGATCAGTTCCTCACCAACGTGGTAGGTGACAATGTAATCAATGCCCGCTTTGCTGCAACAGTTGCCAACCCGGCACGGACTCAATTGCTGCGCAACAACCTGATTGACCAAATTTGTGCCGGATCGGGCGGCCCTTGCCAATACAAAGGCAAAACCATGTTGGAGTCGCACAAGGGGATGAACATCACCGATGCGGAATTCAACGCATTGGTAGGTGATCTGGTTGCTGCACTCGACAAATTCAATGTACCCCAAAAAGAAAAGGATGAGCTACTGGCCATTCTTGGACCAATGAAGTCTGATATCGTTGGAAAATAATTGAAAAATTTGGTTTTGAATGTCTGATGAATCCCCGACAGTGTCGCACTGTTGGGGATTCTTTTGGGTTAATATTTGGTTCCTGCCGTCGAATCATCCTGTGGGCGGAAACTGTGCAACAAATCCCGGCAAGCTTTAATCAGCAACAAAGTGTCAATTCCGATGGCTACCATATTGGCACCCGCAGCAATGTATTCATCGGCGGTAGGTTTGTCCAGAGCCATTACCCCAGCAATTTTTCCAGCCTTGCGGATGCGACGCAGGGCATCAAGGACCGTACTTTTTACGTCGGGATGGTTGGAATTGCCCAAATGCCCCATGGAGGCTGCCAAATCCGCTGGTCCGATGAATACCCCGTCTAAATCTTCTATTGCCAAAATCGCATCCAGATTTTGAATCCCGGGTACATTTTCCACCTGTACAATCATGCAAATTTCGGGGCCTGCCGTAAATAAATAATCCTCATTTTGGGCCCAATGTGCCGCTCTGGCCATAGCTGTTCCGATCCCCCGGATTCCTCGGGGTGGGTACTGGGTAGCTTGCACCATGAGCTCGGCTTCTTCCGCCGAGTCAACCATGGGGACCAGGATATTCTGCACCCCCAGGTCGAGGATTTGTTTGATGATGATGGGGTCACTTTTGGGGATCCGCACAAAAATGGGCACCTCGTAGCGTGAAGAGGCCTGCAATTGAATCAGGATGCTTTGCAAGTCGAAAGGCGCATGTTCTCCGTCGACCAGCACCCAATCATAACCTGCACTAGCCAATATTTCGACAACTGAACTATCGACCAAGCCATTCCATAAGCCCAATTGGGGTTTGTCGCTATTGGCTGCAGCGGTACTTTTAAAGGTATTCTTTTTTACTTCCATGGTGTCTGTTGATGAGCCTACAAAAATAGTAGAATCACCCAGACGGGCAAGGAAAATATTTATTCCACCAGCAATTTGAGTACACTATGCTTGCCATTGGAATCTATAGTGGACAAAAAGTAAAAACCTGATAAAAGAGGATAAGTTGATAGTGAAAGGGGATTCACTCCTTTTTCCAACCACATTTTCTTAGAAAAGCGGCTTCGCCCGCTTTGATCATTCCAATTGAGGTGATAGATACCCGCTTCAGAAGTAACAATGTTCAATTGATTGCACGAACTACACGGGTTTGGAAAAACCTGGATTCTGTCAATCCCAACTCCATCTATAGCTTGGACTTTGCTGTAGGTAATTTTCCCTTCGGTATCCACCATCTTCAATCGATAATAGGAAAACCATTGATCAAGAGGCATTTCAACTTGATAAGAGGTTTCTTCCTGAGCAAAAACTTTGCGTGAAGGGGCAAAACTTAAACCATCCCGGCTCTTTTCCACTTCAAAATAGGCAGGATTGGAATACGCATCAACGGCCCAGGTAATGAGGGCTTTTTGTGCTTCAGTTCGCTCCACAGCAAAGCGCAACAAGGTAATGGGTAAAACGCCGGTGTTGTTGTTGACCGTCCACTCCGAAAATGAAGTAACTCCGCTCAAAGTTTGGGCCCAGGCGTTTGCGCCTACACTGGATGCCGCACTTACTTGTGGGGTATAACCAGTATATACGATCGAACTTCCACTTACCTTGTAAACACTACAGGCAGTACGATTAAAGGTCCCCCCCTCTGAGCCTTGATCCCATTGCAGGGTGATGATGGCCGTATTCCCGCCAGCAGTATTTTCATCGATGGTCCAGGTGCATTTCACCGCATCCTGGGAAATGCCCGAGTTGACCACCGCAACAGTAAATGTTTCGGCGGGGCCTGCCGTATTGACAATTTTGACAGCTGCATAATTGCTCAGAGTTGGACCTACCGGAAAAGAAGCGGCTCCGCCAGAATTCAGCGTGATGGCCAAACCACCTGAACTGGAGGCGCTCCCAAGGTTATCTCCGGTCACTACAAAAGCGGTAGGGCTACCACCACTGATTGCTGCAACTTCTAACAAGCGTCCATTCGTGTAAATTGGGCCATTCAGGCTCAGTGTTCCCGATAATTTTATGTCGTTGCCACTCATCAGTACCCCTTGCGGATTGGAGATGGTCAGGTTGTTTAAAGTCAGCGGAGAACTACCCAAAACCTGCTGCAAATTGGATCCAACCATGCTGACATCCCCCGAAAAAACGCCACCGTTGTAAGTTAAGTTGCCCAAAACCTTCAGCGTGCCACCGGGGGCAACGATCAAGTTTGAAATAAATCCTCCTTTGGTAAGATTGTTACAAGACCCACTGGCGCTACTAAAGATGTTAACCTGGCTGCCAAAAGCATTGATGATTACGTCATCAGCGCTAGTAGGTACAGTTCCAGTACTCCAGTTGGCTGCAGTATTCCAATCGTTGTTGGTTCCACCAATCCAGGTGCAAGTCACTGCAAAACTTTGTTGCTGAGCCATCAAAAAGAGGCTCAGCAAAGTGATCATGATTCTCATAGTTTTTGGGATTTTGATGTTTGTTGGTGCATAAAAAAAAGGAGCAGTAACCTGCCCCCTCAATCAAAATGTTCAGAGATTATACATGTACTACTTTGATCCTTTGGGTTAAAAAAATGAAATAGGAAGTGCTCCTTCCCCTTTGAAGGAAATAAAAAACTTACTGACCGACCTTTCAGTCAAGTATATGAGAAATCCCGTCCCTAAGTTATTTGGCGTTTTCGCAGAGAAATTTATCTGCAAGAACCCCGTCCGCATAGTGCTTTGAGGAACCATACTTCCCAGCTCCCGTATATTCCTGCACAATGGTAATGCTGTACAGGATACAATTCCCGTCGTTCTTTTTGGCAACTACAGCTGCCTCCTGGGTCCGGGCAATGATATTCCCGGTAATGTTGTGGTAAAGCGTTGACCAATCCCTGGTAAGCAAATTGATTTTAACAACACTTTCCTTCCAGCCCATTTCCGCAATTACCTTTTTGAACTCTGCTTCCAAGGCTGGATTCACCGTTACTGCTGCTGGCATTTTGGTGTTTTTCATTTTTTCGACCTCGTTTTTATTGAACTTGGCCAACATTTGAGCCTCGCTACCCAGGCGCACTAAGGCCGCTTTGACCGCTTGCGAGGCGGCGGCAGGAGCAGGTAAATTTGGAAAAATTTTAACGATGGCACCCCAATAAACGTCCATCCCCACCAATTCTCGATGGGTAGTCAAACCCGCTTTGGAAGTATTTTCATTGATGCTTTTTTCATATTCCGCCACCGCTCCTGCGACAAAATTGGCCTTCTGGGTGGCGATTGATTCCTTGCTTTTGATCACAGACTGGTCTGGATTGGACGCCAAGAATTGGTTTACTTTGTCCGTAAATGCCTGAATTTTCGCTTGATGCGCAGGTATGCCCTGTTCAAGATTAAGGTTGGAGGAATAAGAAGTTTGGTCACTTTCAAACAAATCAGACATAAAGCGAATGGTGTTCGCGGCGATATCCCGAGTTGTTTCTTTCTGAGTGTTGGCACCTTGGTGCTCCGCTTTGTATTTATCCAATTCAGCTTCAAGCGCTTTGGTATCGTAGTTGGGGTCGCGCATTTTGATGTTGCGCAAATTGGTTTCCGCACTCGTTATATTGCTGTAGTACAAATTGTATTGCTGCCCTGCCGACGCTGCTTTGAGTTTATCAATGGCCTTCCAGAAGTTGGCGATGAAACTTTTGGCCGGGCTACTTTCAGCAGTGGCATCCAGAGCCGTAGCCGTATTGGTACCGGTTGAAGTGGCGGCAGGTCTGCTGCTGCTGGAGGAGGGAGCAGGAGTTGGTCTACTGGTATTGGGATTACTGGGCGCGGGATCTCTTTTTTCAGGAACACTCTTGCCTAAATCCTTAGCCGCTTTGATGGGGTTGATTTGGCCTATGCCCGGTACATTTACATAAATCAAAATTACCCAAATCAAAAGATATGGAGGTCTTTGGCGCATAAAATCGGTTTTTGAGAACATTAGGCTTAGCAAACCACAATTACTAGGTCATCAAGCCTTTCGATACACAATGATAGTGTACACAATTCATTTACTGGTCGTGAATAGGATCAACGATAGCTTTGATTGAGTGTTCGAGAGGGATGTTTTATTCACCCAACTGTGCCGAATTCAGCTGATTGAGCAATTCCAGCAAATGGGTCTTTTTGCGCTGCGCTACGGGTAGCAATGCTCCGTCGCTCATTTCCACTTCTCCTGAAAAACGATTGTAATAGCGCCGCAGGTGATCCAAGTTGATCAGGTGGGATTTGTGGATGCGTTCAAACTGGTAGGGAGTCAGCAACAACTCTAATTCTTTCAAAGTTTTGGCTACCAGCAATTTACTCTTATCTTCAAAAAAAACGGTGGTATAGTTCCCATCCGAGGCGCAACGGACGATGTTTTTTACAAAATACAAATGAATCCCTTCCGCCGTAGCTAACGACACCCGTGGGCTCAATTGAGGGGCGGCCAAATGGCTGAGGTAACGGCGGATTTGTTGCTGGATATCGGATTGTTGCTGGCGGAGGGCTTTGTATACGGCAGCCTTGAGTTCATCAGCATCGATAGGCTTGAGCAAATAATCCAGGGGGCTGAACTTGATGGCCCGCAGCGCGTATTCGCTATAGGCAGTGGTAAAAATAGTTTTGAACCGATCGGTATCCACATTTTGCAATACATCAAACCCATTGCCATCAGCCATTTGGATGTCCAAAAACAACAAGTCAAAATGAACAGTTGATTGAATGACCCGAATCCCTTCCAGTACCGAGTCGGCTTCGGCCACCACCATAATTTCCGGGCAGTGCAGGCGGATCTCCAATTCCAGGGAGGCTCGTGCAGCGGGTTCGTCGTCGATGATAATGGCTCGGATCATAACATTTTTTTGTATTGGAAAGGAATGAGTAGTACCACTTCGGTGCCCATTGGTCTGCCCAATTCGTCGACTACATCAAGAATCTGGATTGGTGTTTTTTCCGTTTGCCCCAATAATTTTAGTCGATCGCTCGTGATTTGAGTAGCCAGAGGTTTGTGCATATCCCGAAGTTTGTGTTGCCCGGAAGCCGCCCGACCTACTCCATCATCTTTTACCTGCACCACCAGGTCCTGTTCTTGGACCGAAAATATGACCTGGATAGTCCCTTTGCCCTTTTTAGGCACCACCCCGTGGATGACCGCGTTTTCCACAAAGGGTTGAATCAGCATGGATGGAATCAGAAGCTCAGCCGGATTGATTCCGGGAGCTATTTGCATATCGAGCACGATTTTATCAGGGTAGCGAATTTGGGAGAGTTGCACATAAATACGAAGCAAATCCATTTCTTGGTCCAAGGGAATCAAACTGTCCGAATAGTCTAGGTTCAATCTCAAGAGTCGTGCAAATTTTCCAATAAAGGCATTGGCCTCCACCACTTTATCCTGCCCATAATAGCCTTTGATGGTGTTGAGTGCATTAAAGATGAAATGGGGATTCATTTGCAGGCGCAAGGCCAACATCCGCAAATCCGAGATGCGTTTTTGCAATTCGGAGTTTTCGCGGCTGCTTTTCATCAACAGATTTTCAATTTCGTATTTGCGCCGCAGCTTTTGTTCCCGGGCTCTCACATACCAGACGATGGACAAAATAATCAAGGCGGTAAGCAAGACATAAAACCAGTTTTCCCGCCAAAAAGGCGGTTTGATCCGCAAACGCAGCTGGGTACTGTGCACACTGGCAATACCCGACCCGTTCAGCGCAATGACCTCAAAGGTATAGTATCCCGGTTGAAGGTTGACGTATTCCACCGCTTCGACGGCGGTTTCGTACCATTTTTCATCCAGTCCCAACAAGCGGTAACGGTAACGGATATTCTGTGACTCCCGATAAGAAAGTCCCTCGTATTCAATGCTTAAAGGTCCCTGTGAATAGCGCAGTGGAATGGCTTTTTTTGAAGAAATGGGTTGTACAACATTGTTGATTCGCAAAGACTTGAGCAAGACCACAGGTGGTGGCGACGCTGAGGCCAAAACCGCACGAGGCACTTGTAACAAACCATCATCTTTGCCTATATAAATGTGATCTTCGCTGACTTCTATGGCGTTGATTTTTTCTGAACCCAAGCCCAATACGCCCCAATAATCGATCAATTTAAGTTCACCTGGTTTGCCCACCACCCGAAACAAACCTCCTGCGGTACCGATCCAGATTTCGTTGTGCTGATCCCTGCATAAATCCCAACAGATGACTCCACCACGTTTGTTGGCAATCGCAATGCTATCAACCAGTCGGCCGTGCCGAATGGCAAACAAACCCTTTGACTCAGTCAACACCCAAAGCGTTTGATTTTTTGTATCAAAATCCAGGTCTTTGATGCCATAAGGTAGAATCTGTTTTTCGGTTTCATTGCCCTTAAAACTGAATAATCCATTGGGGGTAGCCAGCCATTTTCGGTTGTTTTCATCAAAAACAAGTCGCTCTACTCGAATTCCAGGTAGTCGATTGATTTTCACCCGGCTGTACAAATTTTCTAGTCCAAATCTTTGCAATTGCTGATGAGACACCAATACATCAGGCAGTGTTTTTAGATCCAAATGAAACAGCCCCGTACCACCCACCCAATATTCGCCTGACTGATCAATGTTGACATCCAGGGAACGGTGACAGAGGTATTTTTCAACACCTTTATTTAGATACAAAGTAGCAGCTTTGCCGACTACAAGCGTAGTCCCATTGGTAAAGTGGCGGATGTTGCGGATGTTTTTGTTTTTGACATTTTCAGGAAAAATTTGCCTGGATTGGATCTTTTTTCCATCATAAATTGAATACGCACTACTTTCCGAACCGATCCAAAGGCGATGCTCCGCATCCTGACTCAAACAGGTGATGCGGTTAAAAATCAGTCCATCCTGAGTTGTAAAGTGCTGGATGTTGGGAGCTGGCACGTAAAACAGTCCATCTTCAAAAGTGGAAAACCACAAACCGCCCTCCCGGTCCTCCAAAACTGAGGAAACTGATCGACCGGCGAGAAAATAGCGTTTAACCCGTAAGGAAGGATAATCCAATAAATACACTCCGTTGCGGGTTCCACACCAGAGCTGTGCTCCACTTCGCCGCAAATAGATGAATTCATTGTTTTTCTCCAAAGGAGTAGGCAATTCCCGATATTGAAATTGGCCGCTCTTGGGGTAACAGTGGTATAACTTATGACTGGTGGAGATCAATACAGAGTCGCCAGCCGGAATCGCCCGAGCCGGTTGAAGGATGGCCGGGGGAATCATCTCCGGTTGAATTCCATGCTTAGTGATGGGACCAAAATCTCGTCCTGCGCCCATCAATTGACCAAAACGATTTTTCCAGGCCAAAATAATCCCTTCGCCACAGGAGCGTTCTTCTACTTTTTTGTGAAATAGATCAATGATCAAGACCTTATGCGTAGAACAGTAGGCGATGCGCCCGTCCTCCAGTTCGATGATGTTGATGATCATGCCCTGAACGTCACAACGCTTGAGGAAAGGAAGGTTATTTTCACTAAAAATGCTGTCGCGGAAGTAAAAGCAAGGCTTACCCCTCAATGTAGCAAACCAGAGGCGGCCATCGCGGGCCTCGTACATCGAAAACACCTCGTTGTCAGGCATGCCATGGGCCGTGTTGTAGTTTGTGAAGTTTTGCCCATCAAAGCGGCTTATACCAACGTCGGAACTGACCCAAATGTAGCCCTTGCGGTCTTGAAATACAGAATAGATGTAATTGGACAACAGCCCGTCCTTGATTTGGTAGTTTTTAAAAAAAGGCTGCTGGGCAATCAAAGGCTCAATTGCAAAAAGGACAACCCACAAAACAGCAATAACTCGATACATGCAGCATCGAAGATAATGCTTTTTAAATAGGTGGCTAAGGCGTAAACTCAGAGAATTCTCCCGCTAAATCAATCAAGGCCTACAAAATTACTTGGGGTCGGCCCCAAGGGCGCAACCATTCAGCACATCTCCATCCCGCTCCACAATAGCTGTGTACGGAAATTTTTGGGCATCATGGCCAACACTGCAAGAATCTGGAATGATTTTGATGGTCATTTTACTTTCTTTGTCATAAAGATTCAACCTGGTATTAAAAACCGTAGTGTCTCCTTTTTTTTCTTCCATCCGTTTGAGGTAAACGAGTTTTTTTCCACCACCTCGTTCATACACAATACTATCGGGATAAATATCGACTAACCACAATACCGGGCTTGTTCCCCTACAGGCAAATTTAACCACGGCGGGTTCAATCGGTTTTGCTTCAACTACAGGGACCTGTTTTGGGTTTTGACAAAACTGAACAATTAGTCCAGCCCCCAACAAGAGAAAAGGTGTTTGTCTCATGGTGGAACATTTTTTAACACGTTACCTACAAATAAACAGCGTATTAACGCAAAAAAGGGAACGACGGAGGGAACCAAAAAAAATGGGTATGCGTGGGGGCAATCCTTCGTAGTTGCCCATTTACAATTTAATACCGATAAGCTTTAATGGTATCTACAAATACCCGGACCGATTCCAAATCGAGGTCAGGATACAATCCGTGGCCCAGGTTGACGATGTGTTTGGGGCCAAAATCCTGCACCATTTGTAAGGCACCTGCCCGAATGGTTTCGTGATCGGCGTAAAGAAAACAAGGATCCAAGTTGCCTTGCAACACTGGGCGCTCCCCTACCCTAGCTCGTGCCTCCTTTGGCGTGATGTTCCAGTCGAGGCCAATCACCTGGCAATTGAGGGCAGCAATGTCTTCGAGGGCAAACCAGGCCCCTTTGGAAAACACCGTCACTGGCACTTCAGTAATGGCGTCACAAATTTTGCTGATGTAATGTGTGGCAAATTCGCGGTATTGCGCCGGGCTCAGAATACCGGCCCAGGAATCAAACAATTGGATCAAGTCGGCCCCATTGGCAATTTTGCGCTTGAGGTAAGCAATGGTGGTATCGGTAATGCGCTCCAGCAACAGATGAGACAAGGCTGGCTCGCGGTATAAAAACTGTTTGGCTTTGGCAAAAGTTTTGCTTCCCTGACCTTCCACCATGTAGGCGAAAATGGTCCAGGGCGCTCCGGCAAAACCGATGAGTGGAACTCGCCCGTTCAGCTCCCGTTTGGTGATGCGCAGGGCTTCGTACACGTACTCCATGTTGTCGGCGGCAGCTTCACCACTGATCAGGTCGGCAATGTCCTGTGCCGTTTGGATGGTTTTGGGGAACAGTGGGCCCCGCTTTTCCACCATATCGTAAGGCAGACCCATGGCTTCGGGCACCACCAAGATGTCGGAAAAAATGATCGCAGCATCCACGCCCAATTCGTCAATGGGTTGGATTGTCGCCTCTGCGGCGGCAGCTGGATGAAACAAAAACTCTCGGAATCCCGCAAATTGGGCGCGTAAAGCACGGTATTGGGGCAATACCCGCCCGGCTTGCCGCATAAGCCAAATGGGAGGACGATCGGTGCTTTCACCTTTGGCTACGCGTAGGAAAATGTCGTTTTGCAGTGTTGTCGCGGTTTCGGTCATAGTTGTTACTCTGTCCCGCAATGATAGGGATTTTTTGGGTGATTTGTTGAGAAGAGTTTGTTTTTTGAAAAATGTGTGAAAAATGTAAGGTTTGCGTTTTTTGGTAAAACCTTATGGCGCCCAAAGCCGCTACCCCCTCACCTCCCGAAAACAATCCAACAACACCTCAAAATCATCCGGCGTATTGTACACATTGGGCGCAACCCGAATCGCATTCCCACGCGTGGACACATATACCCGGCGTTTTTTGAACTCCGCCTGCAAGCGTGGCATGTCCATACCCTCTGGCAGTCGCACCCCGATCAAGTGATGCGCCAGGTGGGTATTTGGGTCGATCTGGCAGCCCATTTCCCGCAAGTCCTCAATGGCATTGGCGGCAATGCGTTGGCAATATCCCTGCACATTGGCCACACCCCATTCCAGGAGTTGTTCGATTGCAGCGGTCAACATGGGGGCCAGCACAAAATTGCTTTGCTCGCCCATCATGTAGCGGCCAGCCTGAGGCTTGTATTCGTCGCGGTAATTGATCAGGCCACTAAAATCTTCACTGTTCAGGCGGTTGATCCAGTTTTCTTCGAGGGGGGTACCGTTGTCAAAGCGGGGCCCGTAATAGGCTACCCCCAGAGAATAAGGGCCCATCAGCCACTTGTAACCTCCACACACCAAAGCATCCAGGCGCAGCTCACTCACATCCAGGGGTAAGGCACCAACGGACTGCGTTCCATCAATCACCAGCAGGGCTCCGACCTCTTCGGTACGCACTCGAATCCGCTTCAAATCGTACAGCGTCCCATCCGCCCAGTGCACATTGCCCAAAGCGACCATTGCAGTATTGGCGTCGATGGTTTGTAGGATGGCTTCGGTCCAAAGGGTTCCACGAGGAGAGCCCGTCGGAGCTTTGACCACTTTTAATTCAGCGCCACTTTCTTCCACTACCCGTTTCCAGGCGTAATAATTGCTGGGAAATTGTTCTTCAGCTACGATGACGTTTTGGCCGGATTTAAGGTTCAGGTTGCGGGCCACCGTTCCCAACCCGTAGGACACGGAGGGAATCACGGCGATCCGGTCTTTTTCCTGGGTATTGATTAAGCGGGCAAAAGCAGATTTGAGTGCTTCGCCAGGTTTGAAAAAATCGTCGGGTTGGATCAACCAGGGTTGGCTTTTGCGGCTCACCATTTCCTGGCCGATGCGCTCCACTTGTTTGAGTTGGGGCGACATGTAGGCGCAATTAAGATAGGTGATTTCTTCAGAAATACTGAACAGGGATTTTTGGCAACTCAGCATAGTCGTAGCTGTTATTTTAAAAGTAAAATTGCCTAAGGTGTCTCTTCGGTGTCTATGGTTTCTTAGGTGGTTCAAAATATACTCCAAGCGACTTATTGAACCACCTAAGAAACCATAGGCACCGAAGAGGCACCTCAGTAGAGAACTGAACATTCCTCTATAAAGCTAAAATCACATTATTCAATGGTGTTGGGCGAAATAGCGCATCAAATCTACCAATACCTGCACACTTTCCAAGGGCAGGGCATTGTACATCGAAGCCCGAAAACCTCCCACCGTTGGGAATCCCTTGATACCCACCACATCATGTTGAGCAGCGAAGTTCAAAAAAACTTCTTCCAGTTCTGGTCGGGTAATGCGGAAACAGGCGTTCAAGGTCGAACGATCAGCAGCTTGTACACTACCCTCGAACAATGGGTTAGCATCGATTTCATGATACAATAATGTGGCCTTTTCAGCATTGCGTCGCGCCATTTCCTCCAAGCCTCCCTGGGCCAATGTCCAGCGAAGCGCCAAACAAGCCACGTAAATTGGGAAAGTCGGCGCAGTATGGTACAAAGATTGGGTCTCGATATGGGTTTGATAGTCAAATATGGTTGGAATTGCCCGTTTTTTGCGTGTATTCAACCAGTCTTTGTTGATCACCACGCAGGTACAGCCTGCAATGCCAAAGTTTTTTTGGGCACTGGCAAAAATCAACCCAAACTTTTCAATGGGCAAAGGGCGAGTCAAAAAATCAGAGGTCATGTCCGCCACAATGGGAACAGATACATCCGGATACTTTTGCCATTGGTTACCATCAATGGTTTCATTGGAAATCAGGTGCAGGTATTTGGCGTCGGTGGGAAGTGTCCAGCTTTTAGGAATGTGGTCAAAACGGCTCTGTTCCGAGCTAGCCAATACGCTTACCCGGCCAATTTCACTGGCTGCCTTGATTGCCTTTATCGCCCAATAACCCGTATTGATCAAGGCTACAGAATGCTCCTCGTCCAAAAGGTTCATTGGCGCAATCGCCAATTGAGCCGATGCTCCACCCTGCATCCAAATGACTTCATACTGATCGCCAAGACCATAAAGGGTTTTGACCAAAGAACTTGCTTCCTCAACCACCGCCATCACTTGTGGCGCCCGATGGCTCATTTCAGCAAAAGACAAACCACTCCCCTGGTATTCGAGTAGACCCTGGGCGGCTTCTTCCAACACTGAAGTTGGGATGATGGCTGGACCTGGGTTGAAATTGTGTTTTTTCATCGGTGATTTAGTTGAGGAGTTGAGAGGTTGAGGAGTTGAGGCTACCGCGAGCGACACTTCGACTTCGCTCAGTGACCGCTCGCAGCAGGCTAAACTTCTCAACTCCTCAACTCCTCAACCTTTTATGGTTTTAAGGCTTCAACTTTCTTCCGCAAATACCCCAGCATTTCCGGCCGGGTACAAGTATTTTCCAATTCATCATAGGTAATTGGATCGCCGATGTGTACCCGAATTTGGCGCTTCATTTTATTGATGGTTTCGTACAACAACATGCCCAAACGCAAGGCCATACTGAACTGGCTGACCATTTGAAACATCCGGCTGTTTTGCCCCTCAATATACAAGGGGACTACAGTAGCCCGGGATTGTTGAACCAGCTTCAGCACAAAATTTTTCCATTCCATATCTTCGGCAGGACCGAAATAAGTTTTAGACGTAGACACTGCTCCAGAGGGAAAGATGGCCAGTGCCTCACCTGCCTTGAGGCGTTCAATGGCTTTATCCCGGGAATCCAGATTGGTACGCAGGGCTTCTTTGGTTTCTCGAAAGTCGATTGGCAACAAAAAGGGCTTGAGGCGCTCGTCGCGCGTGAGGACTTCATTGACTAAAAAAACAAATTCATCGCGCAATTCTGCCACCAGGGCGGCCAGCATCAAGCCATCAACGATTCCAAAGGGGTGATTGGAGATAAAAATGAGTGGCCCCGTTTTAGGCATACTCATCAGTTTTTCCCGATCGTACAACATGTCAATTTGCAGCTGTTGTAAGCCCAGGCTCCACAAGGATTTGGCCGGTACATCCAGGTCGCGAATCCGGTTGTACAAGCGTTCGATTGTACCCCGACCAGTAGAAAATTCTACCGTTTCAATCAGCTTTTTTTTCCACCAGGGGTCGTTCTCATCCGCATAAGAAAAACTGGTCCAACGCCCAGCGCCAACTTCTAATACATTGTTTTTCATATCAATTAAGCTATACAGTGGGGCGAAGATAAGTGTTCCCTTTTTTGGCAAAATGAACACTTATCTTTTTATGCCCCTATTCTTGCGATACTTGCGATCATTTTACGAGCTACATCGCGGTAATCAAAAGCTGATTGGATCAACCCCCGGGCAGCTGCACCTAATTGTGCTGCAATTTCGGGTTTTTCCAGCAGAAAGCTTACTTGCCTGACAAAATCTTCGGGAGTATTGGCTAGTAACACTTGGCGGCCGTCTTGTGCAGGAATTCCTTCCAGTGCAATTGAGGTTCCCAGCACTACCCTACCCAGAGCCATGGCTTCCAATACTTTTACCTTTAAACCACTCCCAGAACGCAAGGGAGCAAGGGAAATAGCATGGGCCGCAACAAAATCTGCGGCATTGGGTACTTCGCCCAGGAACTGCACTCCTGGGATATTTTCCTGTAAAAAACCTTGTGGGGCATTACGTCCGGCAATGTCAAAAACAAGGCTGGGAAAACGCCGTTGCAACAATGGCCATACTTTTTGTAAAAACCATTGCAGGCCTTCTTGATTGGGCATCCAATCTAAAGAGCCAATAAAACCGAGTTTGGTTGTCTCGTTTTTTTCCAAAGATTTTACAACATAAGCTTCCGCATCCAAACCAATCGGTGCCACCAGATGATAACCAGTGTACCCCAGTGCTTTAAACACCTGCAAATCGTATTCGGAAACGGGAGCCAACAAGTCGTAGTTTTTCAACTGTTCGATTTCAAAACGCCGCAGTTTTTGGGTGAGGTAGTGCAAGTACTTGCGTTTGAGGGTAGAACGGGTGTGAGCCGTAACGCGTTCCCAAATGGCAAACTCTACGTTGTGGCTGCGCATGACCACTACTGCTTTGCTTTTTGCCCGAATCAACGGAATGTAGGGGGCCAAATAGAGGGTTTCGAGCACGATGGCGTCGTACTGATTCTTTTCCAACAAAACAGTTAGCGCCGCGGCAAATTCGGGCGTATCAAAACGGGACACGTGATAGGATGCACGGGAAAAAAGATTGCTCAAAGCCCCGCCAATGCTCAGCTGGTTGTTTACTTCCACCGCCTGGACTTCCCGGTAATGGGCAAATTCCTGTGGCCATTCCGATTGTGTATAATGGTGCTTGCTGGTGTTCATCGTCAGCAAATCTACCTTACAGCCTTGCTCTACGAGCCCCCGACTGAGGTAATACACCGCGATGGCTTCCCCTTCTTTGAGTGGGAAAGGGAATTTTTTGCACAATTGGAGGATGTTCATAAGAGGACTCTAAGTTCTATATATCCCAAAAAATCCATCACTTCAAGTAAGCACCAAAGCGGCATTTTTTAAACACAAAGGAAAAAAGAGGGCTCAAAGGGCACAAAGTTAGACATTGACAATGCTTTGCTTTGTGTCCTCTGTGTGTCTTTGTTTTTTCTTTGTGAAAAAAATGCCGCTTGGGTTTTATTCTTTGAAATCAGGAGAAATTCCTGCCTGAATCCTATTCCACGATTTCCGTTTCCTTCGACCAGGCCGGATCCACAATACACAAAAAGCGCAGCGTTTGTGAGCCTGTATTGTCCACGTATTGCTCTGCACCCGCTGGAATAAACAGCACATCGCCCGTTTTTAGGTGGGTGGCCTGTCCATTCACATAAGCCGTACCCTCCCCTTCCAATATGATGTATACCTCCGAGCGCTCCATCAAACGGTGGGGCAAAGAGGCTTTACCCGCTTCCAGTTCGGCATGCGCCAGACTGTAAGACATCGGCACGCCTTCATTCTTGGGATGCAACACTTCCCGAATGAGGGTATCATCACCGGCGGTAAAGGGCGGGATTGCTGCAATGCTTTTTTTGATCATGGCTAGTTTCTGCTGTTGTTGTTCCGATCCACATCAGCCATGCGCAGGCTGGGGTCAATTTCAACACTCTGTACATCCGTTGCTGGAACACTTAGCCGCAATTCATAGGTTGGATTCACCCAGGGCCAATCAGTGGCTACGCGGTAAGGAGTAGAGGTTTTTTCAGCTGGCTTGGCACCACGCATGATGTCGAGCGGAATGTTGATGATTTCCTTGTTGCCGTTTTTATAGGTCACGACCACATCCAGAGGCATAGGCATTTTGCCAACCCGTTTGAGGATGACCTTGGTCGCATTGCCATCTGATTCAATGGCATCAACCCCATAATCGATGGTATGGGTGGTATTGACCCAATATTCCTTGTACCAATCCAGCTCCAGGCCCGATACCTTTTCCATGATGCGGATCACATCGTTGGAATTGGGGTGTTTGAACTTCCAGGTATTGAAGTAGAGCAACAAACCTTTGTCCAGCGCGGGTTTACCAATGACGTACTCCAATTGGTTCATAAACACTGCGCCCTTGCTGTAGGCTGCCAGGCCATAAGCAAAGTTGGAAGAAAAGTGATCGGCGTGGGTGCTCATCGGTTCTTCGTCGCCGGAAGAAGCCAGATTAAAATACCCTGCGTAGGTTTGCAGGTAGGGATTGTCCATTTTTTTCAAGCCCGGCACCAGGTTTTCACCTGCTAGGTAATTCTCAATATCCTGGGTTGCAAAATCAGTAAACCCTTCATCCATCCAAGCATACAAACTCTCGTTCGAGCCCAAAATCATCTGGTACCAACTGTGCATCAATTCGTGCACCGATACTCCGACCAGACTCGGCATCGAGCGATTGCCCGTAATCAAAGTCGCCATCGGGTACTCCATGCCCCCGTCTCCACCTTGAATGAAGGAGTACTGTTGGTAAGGGTATTGCCCGTAACGGCGGTTGATGTAGGTGAAAGCTTTGTCCATTACCTTGGGCAGGGCCGCCCAATTGTCTTGATTGCGTTCGTTTTTGAGGTAAAAAAAGTTCAAAGTCAGGCCATCCGGACGCTTAAGGCTGGTATGGGTGTAGTTGGGGTCAGCCGCCCATACAAAATCGTGCACATTGGGTGCTTTGAAGTGCCAGGTGAGTTTGTCGCCTTTGGCAGGTTTCGGCGTCTGACCTTCTGGCAAGTACCCGTGGCCAATTTCTTCCGGGTTTTGCAAATAACCCGAACCCCCAATGACGTAATTTTTATCGATGGTAATTTTGACATCAAAATCCCCCCAAATCCCGTAAAATTCCCGGGCGATATAAGGATGGGCATGCCAGCCTTGATAGTCGTATTCCGCCATTTTGGGGTACCATTGGGCCATGGAATAATCCACCCCTTCCGCATTGTCCCGGCCTGAGCGGCGAATTTGAATGGGCACCTGTCCATCGAAATTCATTTCAAAAACGACTTTACTTTTGGGCAAAATGGGCTTATCAAGGGTCACTTCCAGAACGGTGCCTTCCGTGATGTGCTTCAATTCCTTGCCATCCTGCGTCAGTTTATTGACTTTGAGGTAGCCAATTTCATTGGGTTTCAACTTGCTGATGCGAGCACCAACCCGGCCGTCAGGGTCAGGCAAATTGCGCGAGCGCACGTCCATCGCACTGCCTGGTTGAAATGCATTGAAGTATAGGTGGTAAAAAACCCGGGTCAGGGTATCCGGTGAATTGTTGTAGTACACCAGGCGCTGGGTACCTTTAAATTGGTCTTTGTCGACGTCAAAATCGATTTCCATTTGGTATTCAGCCCGTTGCTGCCAACGATCGGCTTGTGCCCAAGTCAGCACTGGTAAGCACAATATGCTTGCAATCTGCGCCAAGCGGCTCCATTTCTTCATGTATACAACTTTTACCTTGCGGTTAAAAAATAGAATTTACGGATTTACAAATTAGTGAAGCGAAAATAACAAGGAATAGCAAAGCTGCCGCTAATTATCGCCGGAAAACAGGGATATGTAGGTTAATGGCAATTGTGGGCCTTTTGAACGAAATGGAAATTAAAGTGTAGAGTGTGATCGAAGCGACCAAAAGAGGAGAAAAAAATAAGGTGAGACACACAACGGGCGCTCAGACTTCGTACCCTTGCTGCGTTTCCACCCTGGGGGATTAGAAGGAGCAGCACCAAGTGCGCTCACCGGACTGCAAAAGTAGTATAAGCCAGCAATTCTGCAAATACTTTTGATTTTTTTTATTCTTTTTGTAAAAAAAATAAAATCAGGCAATCTTTTGAATCAAAAACTTTAGCCCAAGCCAAATGCGTTTATCTAAAAAATCTCTGGTAACATCATGTCTAGAATAGGTCTGTGGTTTTGTTTCAGCCTCCTTGCACTAAGTGCTCAGGCTCAATTTGGTATCAACACCAGCTTTCGCTTCAACGATGCGCCTGGCTGGAGTTTTTCCAACCCCGTCAACAACAGCGTCAACGAACTGCCCGGCAATAACCTTGCTTTTGGTCTCGACGTTTGGATTCCCATGAAAGGGTTGCGCCTCGACTTCCTGCCCGAGCTCAATTACGCCCGCTACGACGCCGAAATCGTCGACATCGGAAAATTAGAGCAGCAAATGGGTAGCCTTTTCCTCAATTTCAACCTTTATTTTTTAGATTTGAAGGGGGATTGCCAATGTCCAACTTTTTCCAAGTCGGGTTCTACCCTGGGTAAAGGTTTGTTCCTGCAAGTGTCGCCGGGGTATAGCGTGCTGGAAGGAAGAGCGGATTTGTTCAGCGGTGCCCGGGCGAAGAGTCGCAGTTATGCGCCGAGTTTGGGACTAGGTATGGGATTGGACATTGGTTTGTCGGATAAATTCACCTTCACGCCTTTTGGTGGGCTGCGCTATTATCCAAAGGCTCGTTGGTTTGGCTTGGAGGAAGCGCTGGAAGTGGATCCTAGCGTGGGCAATTTTGAAGTATCGAATAATTCGGCGATTTCGCAGGTGTATGTGGGTGTGAGGATGGGCTTTCGCTTTGATAAACAGTAACAGCTAAGGTGTATCTTGGTGCCTTAGGTTTCTTAGGTGGTAAAAAAATGTGCCGCTTGCTTTTTTTCACCACCTAAGAAACCTAAGGCACCAAGATACACCTCAGAAATGCCCCTGTTAACTTAATTGTTGTCGCTTTTGTCATTTTTAAGCTATAAACAGGATTCATGAAAACCTACATCTACACTTTTTTACTGCTGCTCACCAGCAGTTTTTGTTTCGCACAAACCAATACGACCCAGCTCAGCGGCCCGCAACAGCTAACAGTAGCCAAAACGCCCGAAGCCGCAGGCATGTCTAGCGAGCGGCTCAGTCGCATCGATAAGGTATTCCAGGAGTTCGTCAGCCGCGACCAATTGCCGGGCATGGTGGCCCTCGTTGTGCGTGACGGACAGATTGTGTACCACAAAGCCTTCGGTACTGCCGACGCCCAAACGGGCCGCGCTTTCAAAACCGACGACATCTTCCGCATTGCCTCCATGTCCAAAGCCATCACGGCTACAGCGGCGATGATGCTGTACGAAGAAGGTAAATTTTCGCTGGATGACCCCATTTCCAAGTGGATCCCCGAATTCAAAAGTCCGCAGTTACTCCAAAGTTTTAGCTGGAGGGATACGAGCTACACTACTGTTCCTGCAAAAAGTGAAATCACAGTGCGGCAGCTGATGAACCATACTTCCGGCTTGAGCTACGGCGTCATTTCGGGCGATGAACGCTTCAGTGCCATCAATGCCAAGGCAGGCATCGTGGACTTGTACACCACCAAAGCGGTGACCGTAGCCGACAACATTAAAAAACTGGCCAAAATGCCCCTGTTGAACAACCCGGGAGAAAAGTACAGCTATGCGCTGGGCCTGGACGTATTAGGCTACCTGATCGAAATTTGGTCGGGTCAACCTTTTGACCAATTCCTGCGCACCCGCTTACTCGACCCCATGGGGATGAATGATACTTACTTTTATTTGCCGGATTCCAAAAAAGATCGCCTGGTGCCGGTGCAACGCCCCAGCAAGGGTGCTCAAAAATGGGAGCGCTATCCAGTGACTTTTTACGATCCAAATTACCCGATCAGTGGGGCCAAAACCTGGTTTTCAGGCGGCGCAGGCTTGTCAAGTACAGCCAAAGACTATGCTTCTTTCCTGCAAATGTTGATCAACGGCGGGGTATTCAATGGCAAACGCTTTTTAGCACCTTACAATGTGTACTTGCTCACCCAATCCAATCAGGTTGGTGATTTGTTGGGTGGCGAGAAGGGTGATACCCACTTTAGCCTGGCCTTCGGTGTGCTGACCAAACAAGGACAAGATAAAGGAAACGGCAGCATCGGCCGCTTCAGTTGGGGTGGTTATTTCAATACCAACTACTGGGCTGATCCGAAGGAGAAGTTGATCATGGTGCTGATGAAACAGACGCAACAAGTGGCCGATCCGGGCAGTGAAGGGATGTTTACGAGGTTGATTTATTCGGCGGTGGATAAGTAGAATCTAGTTTGGTTAGCATAGAAATTATTGCCTCTACTTGCAAAAAGAATGGCGTGAACTTGGTCAAGTTCACGCCATTCTTTTTGCAACATCTCCCTTAGGTGGCGCCTAAGGTGAACTCAGGTGTCTAAGGTGGTGAAAAATCCAACCTGCGAAGCAGGGCCCATCAACCCTAAAATATCCCGTTCCCCGCCGTCAACACAATCGGTTTCCCATCCGTCACCACGATGGTATGCTCGTGCTGCGCAACAAAACTCCCATCCTGGGAAGCCAAGGTCCAGCCATCGGGCATGGTATGTGCGTACCGGGTACGCGTAGAGATGAAAGTCTCCACCGCCACTACTGAGTTCTTTTTAAAGCGGGTATAATTGAACCGATCGTAATAATTCGCAATATCGTGTGGCTCTTCGTGCAAGCTGCGGCCAATGCCGTGCCCGGTCAGGTTTTTGATCACGCGGTAGCCAGAGCGTTTGGCTTCTGTTTCAATCAGGCGGCCAATTTCGGCGATGCGCACGCCTCCGCGGATGTTGTTGAGGGCTTTTTGCAGGATGCGTTTGGAGGTATCTACCAGGTGCTGGTGTTTGTTCAAGTCGCGGCCTAGCACAAAAGAACCGCCGTTGTCCGACCAGAAGCCATTCATTTCTGCTGAAACATCGATGTTGACCAGGTCTCCCTCCCGCAGGATTTTTCCGGCGCTGGGAATACCGTGGGCAATTTCGTTGTTGATGCTGATGCAAGTCCAGCCAGGAAAACCGTAGGTTAGCTTAGGTGCAGACTTGGCTCCATACCCATTGAGGATTTGACCACCATAATCATCCAGTTCCTGAGCACTCATGCCCGGTCTGGCGAATTCACGCATGAGGCGAAGGGTTTCTCCTACCACTTCGCTGATTTGTTTCATGCCTAGCAGCTCCGAATCTTTGGTGATCGACATACGAAGTTTGGGTGTGGGTGTGAGTGGGTGTGTGACTACCCTAAAAAACCTTTAAACCGGCCTGGTTCCCCCTCACACATCATTTTATAAATCGTTTCAAAAACGTCTTCCGGGTTGGGTTTGGTGAAGTAGTCACCGTCCGAGCCATAGGGCGGGCGATGCGCTTTGGCAGTGATGGTCAGCGGAGCAGCATCCAGAAACTGATAACCGCCCTGTACTTCCAATACTTCACGCATCATGTAGGCACTGGCACCACCAGGCACGTCCTCATCCATGAAGACCACTCGGTTGGTCTTTTTCAAAGACTCCACAATTTGGTGGTGAACGTCAAAAGGCAGAAGGCTTTGAACATCGACCAATTCTACCGAAATGCCCATTTTTTCCAACATCTTCATGCCTTCCTGGGCTACCCGTACACAAGAACCGTAAGTCACCAGCGTCACATCCGTCCCCTCATGCAAGGTTTCGGGTATACCAACTGGAACGGTGAAGGTGCCAATGTTATCCGGCAATTGTTCTTTCAAACGATATCCATTGAGACATTCCACGATGATCGCCGGTTCGTCCGAAAGCAACATGGTATTGTACATGCCAGCCGCCTGGGTCATGTTGCGCGGAGTGAGGATACACATGCCGCGCAAGGAGTTGATCATCATACCCATGGGAGAACCTGCATGCCAGATGCCTTCCAAACGGTGGCCGCGGGTGCGTACGATGAGCGGCGCAGTTTGGATGCCATTGGTGCGATAGCGCAAACAAGCTACGTCGTCAGACAATGGTTCCAGGCCGTAGAGCAGGTAATCCAGGTATTGAATCTCCGCGATGGGTTTTAAGCCACGCATCGACATGCCAATCGCCTGGCCCATGATCGACCATTCGCGGATGCCGGTATCAAACACCCGTTCTTCACCGTGTTTGGCTTGCAAGCCAGCAAATCCTTGATTGACATCCCCAATTTTACCCACATCTTCGCCAAAACCATACACCCGAGGGTCCTTTTCAATGATGGCGTCAAAATAGGCGTTGAGGATTTCAAAACCGTTTTTCACGGGAGAATCTTCACTGTATTCAGCCGCAACTACGGGCACTTTTAGCGCCGCGTTGGGCGTCTCGCTGTACAGGTGAGTATGGTAACGCTGTTTGGCCAGCGCTTCTATCTTTTTAATCCAAGTGACCAACTCTTGCCGCGCTGCAGAGTCTTCACCAATGGTTTGGTACACAATCCTACGGGCACTTTGCAACAACTCGCTGATCACCGGAGTAATCAACTCCTGGGCTTCTTTCACCAAAGGCTGGATTTGTGGGTGGCTACCCAACATTTCCTGATAAATGCCTTCCAGTTGTTTGCGCGTTTGGATGGTTGGAGTTGCATAAGCTTTCCAGGCCCGGTCGCGTGCTTCTTTGACCGTTTTACGGGCCTTATCCCGAATTTGGCGGGTTTCATCCGGACTAGCCAAACCCTCCGCGATCATCCATTGCTCCATTTGCAGGATGCAGTCAAAATCGCGCTCCCACTGCAAACGTTCCTTGGATTTGTAGCGCTCATGTGAACCCGAGGTGGAGTGCCCCTGAGGTTGGGTCACTTCCTGGATATGAATCAGCGCGGGTTGGTGTTGCTGCCGCGCATCGTCAATTACTCTTTTGTACAGTGCAACCAAATCAGGATAACGCCAGGCTTTTTCGGTATAAATGCGGACTCCAGCACTGTTTTCATCGGGTTCAAAACCACTTAAAACCGCCGAAATGCTACCTTTTGTGGTTTGGTATTCCACTGGCACGGAAATGCCATATCCATCGTCCCACACCGAAATGACCAGCGGCACTTGCAATACGCCCGCTGCATTGATGACTTCCCAAAAAATACCTTCGGATGTACTCGCATCACCAATGGTAGAAAAACAAACCTCGTTGCCATTCACCGAAAATAGAGTGCCTTGCGATAAGGCTTCGCTCTCCCGATACTTCTTGGAAGCAAAGGCAAAACCCAATGCCCGGGCCATTTGGCCAGCGGTGCAGGAAACATCCGATGAAACGTTGTATTGTTCGAGCTGATTGGCCCATTCCCCCGTTTGTGGATCAACGATGGGGGTAGCGAAGTGGTTGTTCATTTGTCGCCCGCCAGAAAATGGATCATTTTCGGTATCGGCGTACAATTGGGCAAAATAATCTTCCAAACTGACTATCCCGAGGGCAAACATCCAGGTTTGATCCCGGTAATAGCCTGCACGGTAATCCCCTTTCATAAAAGCCTTTGCCATCGCAACTTGTGGGACCTCCTTGCCATCGCCCGTTACGGCGAATTTGGCTTTTCCGGTCAACACTTCCTTGCGTGCCATCAGGCTGACTTCGCGGCTCACACAACAGATGCGGAAATCTTCGAGAACTTCCTCCCGATTCCATTGCGCATCCTCGGTTACTTGAGCTGCTTTGTTTTTTTGTAGATCACCCACCATGTGCTAGTTGGCTATGGTTTTATGTCCGTTAGAGCATGTCTAAAAATATTTAGACATGCTCTTAGCGTTTGCTAATTTCGGGGCGAAGATAGGAAAAAATAATGATGAGAGAGGAATGATAAATGATGAATTGTCAAAATGCCATGTAGGCATATTACCCTGACTGATGATCAAACCTTTAATCATCAGTCAGGGATTGTAAAAATTATTGAACCACCAAAGTTTGGGTTAGGACTCCTTGTCCAATCTGCATGCTTACATGATACATGCCCGGGTTCAAAGATTTATTCCATTGCAATTGTTGTTTGCCAGCGTTCAGGTAACCTTCGTAAACGGTACCCACATTTTGCCCCAGGTTATTGAACAATTGAACCTTGACCTGGGTGGCCTCGGGCAGTTCAAAACTGATTTGAGCAGCTCCGTGGGTGGGATTCGGGAATACTTCAAGCTGGTAAAGCGCCTGCAATTCAGCCCGTGTACTAGTGGTAATCAAGGCAGGTGCCGTAGGCAATTTTTTGGAAGTCAACAAAAAATATTGCCCTGCTTGGAAGGTAAAGGACTGGCTGCTTCCCGCAACATTGATGCTATCCCGCGTGAAGTAGTTGTAATATTTGCCCGGTCCAGGGAAATTCACGGTGAAAGTCGCGCTTTGCACGCCAAAGTTTCCTGCGAATACGATGTCCAGATCCGTATTAAGCAAAGCCATTTGTTTTTCATTGCCCGGCCCTAAATTCATCCAATAATCGTCGGTATGGAAAACCGGGTAATTTTTGCGCAGGAACAACATGCTTCGGGTGATGTCGAACAATCGTTTGCGATCGGCCTGGTCCAGGTAATCCCAGCGGATAGGCTTGTTGTCCAGGCGGCAATTGGTGCTGATCGTGCCATTGGTGCAATAGTTGATCGAGTAGTCGTAGCCCATTTCCCCAAATTGCCAGAGCATTTTTGGGCCAGGCACGGTGTAAAAAAGAACGGTAGCCAACTCATTGCGGCGAAGCGCAGTAGCCAGGTTTTTGACCGAATAGTTGCCCGCTGTATTACCAAATTGCAGGTTTTTGTACATCAAGCGCTCTTCATCGTGGCTTTCCATGTAGTTGATCGCAGCGGGTGTGGTCCAACCTCTGGAGCGGTAATTCAGGGGCGTGAGGTTGTTGCTGTAGCCCATCGTGGCTTCGTTGAACTGATTGTTTTGGTTCCCCCAAACCAACATGCCGTTGTTAATGAGTTCGGTTTCTTCATTGTTGTCGGCAAAATGCTCTAGAATGATGTAGGCGTCGGTGGATTTGGAGCGAATGAAGCCAGCATAGTCTTTCCAAATGGCAACCCGCGACGCATCGTAATTGCCCCAGAGCGGAACGTTGCCCAGGGTTTGTTTTTGGGTAAAACCTTTGGACAAATCGAAACGGAAACCATCGACCCGGTATTCACTCAGCCAATATCCCAGGACATTTTTTACAAATTCCTTGGTTGCTGCACTTTCATGGTTAAAGTCGTAACCCACATTAAAATCGTGTTTGGCCGTGACGTTCAGCCAGGGGTTGTCCACAGCGGGGCGGAAATTGGCGTCGTCCCAGTAAAGTTGCGCCAAGGGACTTTGGCTAAAAGCATGGTTGAATACCACATCCAGGATCACCGCGATGCCCCGTGCGTGGCAGGCATCCACAAATTCCTTGAATTTTTCGGGCGTGCCGTAGTATTTGTCCAGGGCCATGTGGTACGAGGGGTTGTAGCCCCAGGAAAGGTTACCTTCAAACTCATTGACCGGCATCAGCTCGATGGCATTGATACCCAGGCGCTGGAAATAATTCAGGGTATCGATCAAACTTTGGTAATCGTGCCGGGCGGTAAAGTCGCGCAGGAGCAACTCGTAGACGGCCAGTTTTTCCTTGGCTGGGCGTTGGAAGTTACTGGTTTTCCAGGGGTAAGCCGCTTTGCCGGGTTGAATGACGGAGACGATGCCCGTGGTTTTTCCAGTTGGATAAGCGGGCAGGTTTGGAAAAGTTTGGGCGCTGATGAAGCGGTCATTGTCGGGGTCAAGCACGAGGGTGCTGTAAGGGTCACCGATGCGGCGGGTGCCGTCCACCACGTATTGAAAACGGTAAGTTTCACCTGCTTTGAGGGTAGGCAGGTCAATCCAGTGGGTAGCGCCATTGATGCTGCGGCTGAGCAGGTATTCGGTGGAAATGGTCCAATCGTTGAAGTCCCCGATGACGTAAATGCCCACTTTGCCAGGGGCGTAAAGGGCCAAGCGCACCTTGTCATCGGCCAGGTAGTTGATGCCCAGTTGGGTGCCAGCGGGAGCATCCTGTGGCGCTTTAACGATGGGCACCAGGTAATTGAAGGTTTCGGTATCCCGGGCGGAAGCGGTGGCCGCGATGAATTGCACCTTGTGGTTGCCGGGAGGGCCTGCCAGGAGGTTGTAATTGAGTTCGGTGCCAGTGCTTTGGATAAGTTCAACGCCGTTATCCAAAAGCTTCAAATCCGCTGTTTCGGAAACCACGGCTTTGACGGGTATGGAAGTTCCTTCGGTCACCACCTGGTTGCGGTTGGTGGGAGCCAGCAGGGCGGTCAGCAGGCCGCTTTGGTTGTAGACATCCAGGAAGAAGTCTTTGCCCCCGGTATCCTTGCCTTCGCGGTTGCCAGTGCCATTGCGGAATACAAAAGCCATTTTTTGCACGGTACCGCTCGTGATTTTGTAATACTCGTTGATACTGGGCTTAACTTCGTACTTGTACACATTGGGTCGCCCGGCTACGGCGCTCATGGCCCAGGCGGCATTGGCTTGCCCCCAGGTGGTCTGCACATTTTTCCAGTCACTCGTGGAGGTGCTGGCATTGGTGATCACGCCGGTATGCACGTACACGGTGCAGCCACAATCTTTGAGGCCACCAGTACCCTGGGCAGCGTCAAAATACACGGTAACGGGCTGGTTGGGGCGGGGAAAAAATGGCTCGGTCCAGACGGCCTGGGCAAAACTCGTTTGGGCCAGGGTACAGCATAAGAATGCCAGTAGCCAAAGGAAGTGTTGATTTGGTTTCATGCTAATCTAAGATTTTTGAGGGGCAAGATAGGGGGATGTGGGGGGAATTGCAACCGAGGATGGGGGGAATTGGGTGAAAAAGCTGATGGATGATTTGAAAATTCAATGGGTTGAATGCTTGTTAGATTAACAATTCCTTGTTATATTCGCAAACGAAACGTATTATTAAGTTTTTGAATCACTTAGACAAAAGAAAATGAGATGTAGATTAAGCAAATATACACACAACTGACGGCTAAGTAAAGGACGCAATGTGGGTTTTACTTAGTCGTTAGTTGTGGGAATAATTAAGTTAGCAACAATGAAAAGTAAAAAATATGGCGCACAATTTTTTTTTAAGCCATTATAGCAGAGACAAAGAGATTGCTGAAATAATAGCAAATGCTCTTAATCGTATTTCTCTACGGCAAATTATGCCATGGTATTCATCAGATAGTTCTGAAAGCGGTGGGCTCAAACCTGGAAATATTTGGTTTACTGAAATTCTTGGTAAAATAAATCAAAGTAGAGCGTTAGTTGCCGTACTTACTCCTAATAGTATTGGAAGACCTTGGATATATTTTGAGAGTGGCATTGCTCAATCATTGGAAAATTGCGAAATTATTCCTGTCTGCGTTGGAATAATTAGAGACAACATTCACCCTCCGCTCGGAATGTATCAATGTTATCAATTAACGGATTACCGATCCTTGAAAGAATTTATCGGCAAATTACTTGCTAAGTTTGAAATCACGTTTGATGAAGAAATGTCAAAGCCTGTTTTAGAGAAGGCTATTTCTGATTTAGCAAAAGTTGAATTTAAAGAAGAGGGAAAAACAGAAGAAAAAAGTATAGACATTCAGGAACTACTTACTGATTTAAAAAGCCATATTGATAAAAGATTTGTGGACATGCTTGATAGGCAGTCAAATTGGTCACTTGATAAGAGCATCGCCCAAAACGAAGAAGTTGCTTTCGAGGAAATAATCTACACAATTACAATAATAGTTAATTTTCCAGAATATAAAGGAAAGAGATTTTTAGAAGTAAGAATTGATGATACTGTTCAAGATGTTCTAAATAGTATGTACTTTTTATTGAAGGAATATATTGAACCATTTACATACATGGAAAAGTGGGTGCTAAAAAATCCGAAAAATAATCAAAGAATGATTCTTCGTGAAATAGGAAGGATGGTACCCGCAAAACATATTTTTAAACAAGAAATTGAATGGGAAGCCATCAAGTTAAAAGAAGAGTATAAAGCCAGTAGCAGCAAAGATATTGTGAGAAACCAATAGGATGTTGCTAACAAAGGCTTGCTGTCCATGCCGCCGAACAGCCAGCCCGCACATCCAAAGCACGGCGGCACGACAGCAAGCCAAACGTTGTGCTTCAGCTAAAAAAAACAGAGACACTATGAATGAATTTGGTGGTGATTGGACAGAAAATAAAATAGAAATAATTGTTGAATATGCGAAAGCATATTTAAACATAATGAACGTGTATGCAGTTAAGTATAGTTGGAAGTTATTGTATTTTGATGGCTTCGCAGGGTCAGGTTTCATAATTAAAGGAAAGGACGAAAATCAAAAAATCATTGTGGGTGCTGCAAAACGAATATTAGAAATAGAAGAGCCTAGACCTTTTGACTTATTTTACTTTGTAGAAAAAGATGAACTTAATGCCAATCACCTAGAAGAAAACACAAAAAAACTATACCCTAACAAAAATGTACACGTTGTTAAAGAAGACTGTAACGACAAAATAAAATCTATGAGTCAATTCTTAACAACTTCAAAAGGGAAAAAGCACAAGGTTTTAGCATATATTGACCCTTGCGGAATGCAATTGAATTGGAATTCTTTGCAGACATTACAAAAACTATCAGTTGATGTTTGGATTTTAGTCCCAACTGGAATGGGTGTAAATAGACTTTTAAAAAAAGATTCAAATATTTCAGAGGCTTGGGTGTCAAGACTAGAAGTTTTTTTAGGTATGGAGAAACAGGAAATACTAAACCATTTCTACAAACAGACCATAAATCACACCTTATTTGGAGATGAGACTATTGTTTCAAAAGAAGACAAAGCAATAGAAAAATCAGCAGTTCTTTACAAAGAAAGACTATCAAGTTTGTTTAACTTTGTATCTGAACCGTACATTTTAAAAAACAAATCAAATTCAGTTATGTTTCACTTTTTTATGGCTTCAAACAACAAAACAGCAGTAAAAATAGCAAACGAAATCATAGCGAAATACAACAAACAGAGATAATATGGCACAATCAAGCATAGAATGGACTGAAATGACTTGGAACCCTACAACAGGATGCGACAAGATTTCAGCAGGTTGTAAGTTTTGTTATGCGGAAGTTATGTCGAAGCGTTTGCAAGCAATGGGCGTTGACAAATACAAGAACAACTTTGATATAACTATTCACGAAGATGAATTACAAACGCCTTACACATGGAAAAAGCCAAAGGTTGTTTTTGTTAATTCTATGAGTGACTTATTTCACAAAGACGTTCCAATTGACTTTATTAGAAAGGTATTTAAAGTAATGAAGGACAATCCTCAACACGTATTTCAGGTTTTGACTAAGAGAGCAGACGTTTTGAGATATTATGATAGTGAAGGTTGGTTGGAATGGACACATAATATTTGGATGGGTGTTTCAATAGAAAACAGTAAGGTAACAAAACGTATTGACTTGCTTCGTGAGACAGGAGCAAGAGTTAAATTTCTTTCTTGTGAGCCACTTATTGGAGCAATCCCTAATATGAATTTGAAAGGTATTGATTGGGTAATTGTTGGTGGTGAGAGCGGACGAAAACCCCGACCAATGAAAGAAGAATGGGTAACAGATATTAAAAATCAGTGTTTAAAAGCAGATGCTGCATTTTTCTTCAAACAATGGGGCGGGACGAACAAGAAGAAAACAGGACGACTTTTGGAAGGAAAAACTTGGGACGAAATGCCAGAAATAGAGCTTCATAAAAATGTATAGAAAAGAAAGTCGAACGCGCTACATTCAGGAACTAATTGGCCACGAAGGTATTAAAATAGCCGAGTCTTTATACACATAAAGGCTGGAATCTAGTCAAAATCCCTATTGATGATCTTAAATTTAGTCACTTGCTTGCTTGATTGATTTGGTTCTTGTTTTTACCTTACTGATCAAATATCTCATGATGTGTATAAATCTAGAAATAAGGACTTAAGTTTGGCCAACAGAGATAGAAAAGGAGTGCTGACTAAGCAGAGACACATGCACCTTGGAGCAACTAAGTAAAAGGTGAAGTAGGCTAGTGCTTAAGTTCGCTTTAATTAAAAAAAGAAAATAAATATGTATTTAGAAAAAGACTTTAGACGGAGATTTATCTCTCAAAATGAAATATTCTCCGACGCTGTAAAATTTGCAATATACACTTTTTTTCTTTTAGCCACTCACCTTTTTTTAGAACCTCCAATACATGAGGGATTAATCCTTCTATTGATTTTGATGATTATTATATCCAAAATGAAATCGTATGCAATTATTTTTAAAATTTCGCTCCTATTGTTAGTTGGAAATATTCCATTTATTTTAGATCACATTGAAAAACTTTTAAATTTCCATCCAACAGAAAACACAGATTACTATTTTTACACAAATGATTTTTTTACAGAATGGAGCTTTTTAAGGAAGTTTTTAATTTTATCGTTGGCCTGTTTAATGTTAATGATTTTCCTTGAACTTAGATTTGTTGCAATATTTTTCTTTGGTTTTACCTCCTTTTTAATCTCTTCATTAGTTGATTTTTTTGAGATAGAATTTTGGGCTTTCGAACTAATTTCTTTTGCGATATTATTTTTTCTTTCATTAGCATTGGATTATTTACTTGATATCGATTACGCCTATTGGGGCTATTTCGAATTAGGGTTATTTTCTTATTTTTTAGTTGTTCAAAATGAAGTCTTTTACAGAGATTCAAACCAATCAATTATTTCTATTTTATTTCCTCTTGTTGTAGGCATTTTGCTTAATCGGAGGATACTGTTTTTATTTGGAATTATAGGTTTGATTGTAACACTTTTGAGGTTATTTTTTCAACATGAAGGTATTTTACTGATTGTTCCATTAGCCATACTTTTGATACCATCGAAGTTTTCAAAAATTAGCTATATTTTTTCATGGGTAAAACTTCAAAGCCTAAAAGTATTGCCTAAAATAATTAATCTTATTCATTTTAACAGAGTTGAAAGCTAAGCCATGATAAAAAGAGCGATATTTATTACCTTAACAGTATTACTAGCATTAATTCTCAATGGATGTAGTGGTGTTTCCAATAATGCACCTCAACTACCACCATCACAAGTTCCCAGAACACTTAGTTCAGGACAGATTGTCTATGAAATACCTGATACCATGGCAGTTAATGTGAGAAGTGAAATTAGACTTAGAATAGCGAGATTAATTCAAGATGAAATTTTTAGAGAAGGACTTGGGGAGAATGTTGACCAATATTCCATTCAAGTTTCTGACATTATGGAAGTACAATTAAATGATGAATCAGGTGCCGAAGATTGCTTTAAAATCTCAGAAATTTCAGAGAGAGAACAACTATTACTTCATCAGGATTTCACAGAGTGGGCATGGTATGTTACTCCGCTAAAAGCAGGCAATTGTTTGTTAAATATAAAAGTAAATGCAATAATACCTATTGAAGGGACTGATAGAAAAAAATCTGTTATAGTTCTTGAAAAAGAAGTCAAGATAATAGCTATAAAAGGAGAATTTTTTAGCAATAAAATTTGGGCATTTTCTGATATATTAATGTTCGTTTCATTGATTGGAATATTTGTGTTTATAGTTTACAAGAGAATTGCCCAAAAAGAAACCATCGAACTAAGTATCTCAGAATTAAAGAAAATGATTGCGAAAGATGATTCAGAAATTGTGATTAAAAAGCTCTATTCAATTTTTTCAAATCTAAAAAACCAAAAGGCTTTAAAAGAAGTAATTATGCTGTCTGCGAGTTTAAATCAGCTAAATAGTGAGCAAAATATGAACATTATTACTCATGAAGATTCGCAAATAAAGAAGTCAAAAATAAATTATGCTCTCATAAATATTATCGAAAGATACTTAGAAAATGAAACTGAAACGAACGAAGCATAGCCGTCAAGCTTCCCTATGCGGGCAGCCTGCTGCTATACAAACCGTTCTCGGCAAACACCACGAACCAAAAATAAAAGACCAAAATAAAACAAAATCTCTCCAAAATAGTTCACCTTACGATATAAATCAAACAAAAAATCAGGTATGATCATTGCCATATCCATTTTGAAGACGACTCTGCCTGGGATTTCATGTACGAAATCGAAGAAGTCTCATTCATGCCTTGAGAAAACAACCTACTTTTCCAAAAACTTCAAGCGATATCCCTATCTTTGATTTAAGCCCTTAGCTTATTTACACATGCCCCACAGCCGAAGTAACTTGAGGCAAAACAAGGCCAGCTTCCACACAATGTCCCTCAAAACAAAACCCACAACGCCAACCCCACCAAAGCAATTTTTTTAAAAACTATTAAACAAACAAATTCATTTTCAAAATGATTTACACACTCAAACACTTAGCAAAACCAGCTATTCTTACCTCCATGCTCGCCCTGGCGGTATCCGCAATGGCTCAAGACGGTACAATCTATCCGCTCGACGCTCCTGCCGAGCCGAAAGCCATTCTACTCGGCACTGGTGGTGTTGACAACCAACCCGCCAAGGAGAGCTGGTTCCGCCAGTGGGGCGACCCAATGGCGCGGAACATCACCACGGCAACCCTTACCCCCTTCCTGCCCGAACCTGGCAAGGCGAACGGTACAGCCGTGATCGTGGCACCTGGGGGTGGTTACAGGTGGCTTTCGATGGGCAACGAGGGCTGGGAGGTCGCAGAGGCACTCGCGAAAAAGGGGATCGCCGCCTTTGTGCTCAAGTATCGGCTCATCCCGACCCCAGAGTCTCTCGAAGACTTCAAGGCATGGATGAATCGCCCGCGCACCGCACCAGCTCCGTCTGCAGATACTGCACGGGGTGTAACACCGCCGCGTCCTCCACAGCAGGATCTATCCAACCAGCTCGAAGATGCTGAGGCCGCCTACGCCATGATCGTCAACCGGGCTAAGGAGTGGGGTGTTGACACCAAAAGAATTGGCATGATCGGCTTTTCGGCTGGTGCCGGACTCACAATGCACGCAACGCTCCACTCAAAGACCATGCAACTGGCCTTCATCGGTCCAATTTATGGCGGTATGGGCCCGGTAGAGGTGCCGAAGAACGCACCGCCCATGTTCAATGTTATCGCTTCTGATGATTTTCTCTTCCGCAGTCAATTCGGCATTATCGATTCCTGGTTCAAAGCGGGTCGGCCTGTAGAGTTTCACCTTTACCAAAACGGCGGCCACGGTTTCGGCCTCGGGAATCCCAACCGAACCAGCAATCGTTGGTTCGATGCCTTTATTCACTGGCTGGATGTGAACAAGTTTCTAGCCCCCATGCCTGGGAAGTGATTGCGGGGTCAGTTAATCTCACATTGCGCATTTTATTTACCACAGAGTTTCACGGAGTACACGCGGAGTTTCACGGAGTTTTTTAGTATAAAGGAGTTTGCCACCTGCGGTGGCTGGAGTTTGTGCTCCAGAAAAATCTTGCTTGAGACAAGCCAGTGATAATGGGACTTGATAAAAGGACCCGAGCTTCAATAATGGCGATCTCCATATCCTCTTCGCACCGCAGGTGCCTCTAAAAAACTCCGTGAAACTCCGCGTTTACTCCGTGAAACTCTGCGGTAAAAAATGCGTAAATCCTTATTCACCGACTAAAAAAATAAGCACTCCAAAACATCTACCATGTACTTCCCCAACCTCGACCCGACCACCTTCTACGACAACGACGACTACGCCCTCGCCAACTACGTCAGCGACCCACCCTCAGACGAATTGATCCACTCCATCGAAACAGAACTCGGCTACAAACTGCCTGCCGCCTACATCGCCTTGATGAAAATTCAAAACGGTGGTATGCCCAGGAACAACTGCTTCCCAATCCCCAACGCTCCGGCAAACAGCTACGTCGCAATTACTAATATTCTTGGTATTGGCCGGGAAAAAACCTATTCGCTTTGTGGCGAACTCGGCTCACAATTCATGATCGACGAATGGGGTTATCCCGATACAGGCGTCTACATTTGTGATTGCCCTTCCGGCGGGCACGACATGGTTATGTTGGATTATTCCAATTGTGGGCCAGAGGGTGAACCCGAGGTTGTGCACATTGATCAGGAATTTGACTACCGCAAAACGTTTCTGGCTCAGGATTTTGCTAGTTTTGTAAATGGACT
The DNA here is from genome assembly GCF_965225875.1 of Haliscomenobacter sp. GTDB lineage: Bacteria > Bacteroidota > Bacteroidia > Chitinophagales > Saprospiraceae > Haliscomenobacter. The sequence goes on from NZ_CBDDBS010000003.1 coordinate 1,651,604, forward strand.
GGTCCCTGAAGAAACTTTCCAAACTTGAAACCCTAAAAATATGACCAACCTACCGCCTCCTCGCCTTCACGTACTCCTCGCCTCCCAGGCACCCCTTGGAGTCGTCATCCGGCGCGGCCCATCCAAGCAGTTTTGTACCCTATTGTGGAATCGCCAAACCGACACCTTCACCATGGGTCAATGGCTCAAAGGCCGCATTTACGAACACCGCTCCGACCTGTCGCCGGACGGGAAACATTTTCTCTATTTCGCTATGAACGCCCGACGCTCTCATCAAGGGCCTACCTGCTGGACTGCTATCTCCCGCGCACCTTACCTGAGGGCCATTGCCTTGTACGGCGATGAAGAAACCTGGTTTGGGGGCGGGCGTTTCCTGGACAACAAAACCTATTACGTGAATGGGGGCTTTTTTTTCCACATACTTCGAGAATCGAAGGAGGTTGTGATGAAAAAGCCTGACCCTAAAGCGCCAGTTATCTCTTTGCAGGAGGCGATGCAAAATGCCAAATACCCTATGACCGGGGATTTAGGCGTGTATTGCCATCGATTGGAGCGGGATGCTTGGTCGCTCGCTACCCGAGAAACAAAAAACCACTTTGTATTCGAAAAACCTTTTGGACGCAATTGGATGCTAAGGTCGAAGGTCAACCAAGGGTCGCCAAAGGGGGCAGGCAAATCTTCTACCTGGAGCGAATATTCCCTGGAACACTTACCAACAGGAACGGTGCAGCATTTCCCCGATTGGGATTGGGCTGATGTCGACCGGTCGCGATTGGTTTGGGCAGCTAAAGGGCAAATTTGGGCCGGACGGCTAGATGACAATGGCCTCAAGGAAGAAAAAATGCTGCACGATTTTAATGACATGCGCTTTGAGGCAATCAAGGCACCTTATGAATGAGATACAATTGTGCTAGGGCAAATGGAGTTGAAGTCCTTATTTTTGGGCTAAACAAGACTCAATGTGATTTGATTATCAAGTGATTGATACATTTTCTACATCCACCAAGAACCTGATAATCAACTCACCCCTTCCTAATCCACCTTCCCCGCCAAATCCAACACAAAGGCCCATTCCCTGGCCGTTTCCTTCAAGCGAGCAAAACGCCCCGAAGCGCCGCCATGCCCGGCTTCCATATTGGTGTGCAAGAGCAGCGGATTTTGATCCGTTTTGAGCAAACGAAGTTTAGCCACCCACTTGGCGGGCTCCCAATACTGCACTTGAGAATCGTGTAAACCCGTGGTCACCAGCATGGCCGGATAATCCTTGGCTTCCACATTATCGTAAGGTGAATAAGACTTCATGTAGTGGTAATACTCCTCTTCGTTGGGATTGCCCCATTCGTCGTATTCAAAAGTGGTGAGTGGAATGGTGTCGTCGAGCATAGTGGTCACCACATCCACAAAGGGGACTGCCGCTACTATTCCCTTCCACAAATCGGGCTGGAAATTGACCACCGCCCCCATCAACAAACCTCCCGCACTGCCTCCCATGGCGTACAAGTTTCCGGAATAGGTATAATTATTGGCAATCAGCCATTCTGCACAGTCGATAAAATCGTAGAAGGTGTTCTTTTTTTCCAACAACTTACCTGTGTCGTACCAGTGCCGCCCCATTTCCTCGCCGCCCCGAATGTGGGCAATCGCGTAGGCAAAGCCCCGGTTCAACAAACTCAATCGCGCGGAACTAAAGTAAGGTTCCATGCTGTAGCCATAAGAGCCATAAGCATAAAGCAGCAAGGGCTGTTTGCCATCCTTCACAAAATCGCGGTGGTACACAATCGACATTGGCACCTGCACGCCGTCGCGAGCAGTGACAAAAACCCGCTCCGAGCGGTAGTTTTCCTTGTTGAATCCACCCAGCACTGGTTCTTCTTTCAACAGCGTAAATTCCTTGGTCCGCATGTTGTAATCGAAAGTAGAATTGGGTGTAGTGAGCGATTGGTAGCCAATGCGCAACAATTCAGTATCCGACTCCGGGTTGATGCCCACGTATGCCAGATAAGCTTCCTCTTCGAAAGGAATGTAGTGCTCATTTTGCCCCGACCAGGTGCGAATCCAGAGTTGGGTGATGCCCGCTTTGCGCTCTGAAATCACGTAATAATCCTTGAAAAACTCCATGTTTTCGAACAACACATCGGCCCGGTGTGGAATCAACTCCACCCAATGTTCCTGGGTCGTTTGCTCTTCGCCGCAGTACATCAGGCGGAAGTTTTTGGCATCGAGGTTGGTGCGAACGTAGAAACGATCCCCAAAATGGTCGATGTCGTATTCTAAGCCTCGCACACGAGGGGCAAATACTTTGAAAGCCGCTTCAGGCGTGGTGGCATCCAGGTACAGGTATTCCGAGGTGATGGTTTGCTGAGAAGCAATCACGATGAATTTTTTGGACTTGCTAATCCCCACCCCTACATCAAAGGTCTCATCGGGTTCGTGGAATACCTCCACATCGGCCTCGGCGGGAGTGCCGAGTTTGTGGCGGAAAATTTTGTAGCCCCGCAGGGTTTGTGGGTCTTTGGCCGTATAAAAAAAGTGCAGATTGTCTTTGGCCCAAACCGCCACACCCGTGGTATTGGGAATTTCATCTGCTAAAAACTCGCCAGTTTCCAAATCCCGCAGCTTGATGGTGTAAATCCGCCGGCTTACCGTGTCTTCACCAAAGGCCAGGTACCGGTTGTCAAAACTGACACTTTTGCTGCCAATCGAAAAATAGCTGTGCGGCTTGGCCATTTCAGGTACGTTGAGGATGATTTCCTCGGCAGCGTCCTGAGTGCCTTTTTTGCGGGTATGAAAGGGGTATTCGGCACCTTCTTCAAAACGGTTTTGGTACCAATAGCCATTTTCAAAGTAGGGCACCGATTGGTCATCTTGTTTGAAGCGAGCCACCATTTCGGTGTAAAGGGTTTCCCGAAAATCCTTGGTATTGGCCATAACCGCCTCGGTATAGGCATTTTCGGCGTTGAGGTAGGCCAGCACTTCGGGGTTTTCGCGCTCATTGAGCCAAAAATAATCGTCGATGCGTTGATCGCCGTGGGTGACCAGTATTTTGGGATCGCGCTTCGCAATGGGTGCGCTAATGTTGCTTGTCTGCATGAGGTAAAATGTCTCGTGTGGGCGGTAAAAATACGCTAAGGGAATGGATAGGGGGAGAATAAGTTGAAAAATTTCTGTGCTTTTATTTCCAAATCCTTGACGAATTCTAACCCAAAGCTTCCGAATTCTCTTTTTCACCCGCCAATTGTAAACAAGGCGGCATCTTTAATGCGTTAATCTATTGTAATATTTCATCTATATAATTAAGCGAATCATGAAAAAAAGAGCCTGTTTTTTGACGATTATCTGTATGTGGGGTTTCTTGAATGCTCAAGCCCCTTTTTCCCTGGAGGATACTCAAATGGATGCTTATTTTAGCAATCCAACAAATGTTCCGGTCATCAAAGGACGTTTGTTGAATTGTACAGCCGGGGATTTGGATACCCTATCAGTCCGATATGTGCTGGTAGTTCCCAATTCGGAGCGGCAGACCACCCACTATGCAGACCTAAAAAAGGACGGTTCATTTGAAATCAAGTTGGATTACGCACTTCGTTATCAACAGGTTTTTTTGATGTTGCCCTACAGTTTTATAGAAGTGATTGCACACAAAGGTTTGTATGTGGAAGCAGATTTAAAAGAATTGAGAAACGTCTACTTGAGGTATAAACACAGCACCGACTCCATGAATATGTATCAAAAAATAAACTTTAGTGGCCCTGATTCATCCCTTTGTCAATTAAAACAATGGTACCACAAATTTGAGCCCGAGGTAAAAGAGCAATTTTATACCTTACAACGCACTGCTATGAATTTCAAACTACCAACCAGTGAAAACTTCAGGTTGTGGAATCAGGCTTTCGATTTGATTGCAGAACACCAAAATCGCTTTTTAGAAAAATTCTCCTCCAAAGATGCATGGCTACTTGAAAACGAGCGATTGTCTGAATATTATGCTCACCACTTTGTCTTTCACTGGAATAAACCCATCCCCAAAGACGGAAGTTTAGACGCTGCACTGCGGCACCAACCATTGCTGATTTCCAATGATGGCATCGCCTACTATCGTTACCTACAAATGATGTTGTCGGTTGCCCACAAAGGTGATCCATTGAAGGGTTTTGAAGAAATCCTGATGCCACCCAGGAAAGCTGATTTGGTAAAAATAATGGGTGGCCCGGAAGGTTTATTTGAGCGGGAGGAATACATGGAAAAAATCCTTCCCACTCTACAGGCCTCCTGGTGTAAACAAATCATCCAGGAAGAATTAAGTAGCAAAAAGAAACAAACCGAACAAATCAACAACAACCTCAAAAACATGCCCCTAAGCACGACCAAAACCACTTTGGGCAAGTTTGTTGGTTCTTTACCCCAAGGCGCCAGTTTGTACAGTGCCGAGGAGAAAAACATCGATAGCTTGGTACAACGCATTCGGGCCCTGTACCCCAATCAAGCAATCATCCTGGATGTATGGGCTACCTGGTGTGCCCCTTGTATCAGCGACATGAAAAACAGCAAAGAGGCCAAGGAGCAATTGAAAAAACTACCCGTTAAAGTGGTTTACCTGTGCGTAAATAGTAACTCTGACGAAGAAAAATGGAAAAAGAAAGTCGCTGAGCTAGGGGTGGATGGAGATCATATTTGGTTGACAGGCGATTTGTCAACCAGAATTATGGAGCGCTACGGCCTGACTGGATACCCGAGTTATATTTTTATTGATGCCAAAGGTACCTATCATCCTAAGTACATCAAAAGCATTCAAAATCTGGATTTTGATGCATTAAAGAAAAAATTGTAATCCCCGTAGGGGCAACCCTTCGTGGTTGCCCCTTACCTGATTTGGGCAACCATAAAGGGCAACCACGGAGGGTCGCCCTTACCCCCGCGCACAATGCAACAACCAATTGTTCCCATATCGATCCGTCAATCCCCCAAACAACGCCCCCCAAAAGGTAGGTTCAATCGGATGTGTCGCTTGCCCACCAATCGACAATTGTTGGTAAATCTCCTGAATTTCGCCCTCATCCTGGCATTCGATCAGGATAGAAACCGCATTGCCTTTGACCAGTCCCTGCTCCCCTACCATGTCCGTTCCCATCAACAACATCGGGCCGCTGCGCAAGGTAGAATGTAAAATATATCCTTTAAGATCATCCGGCATTCGCTCCGCCAGCGGGGATTCTCCGATGGTTTGAAACTCCAGTTCACCGCCCAAACAGCTTCGGTAAAAACTCATGGCTTCGCGGCAATTGCCATTGAACGTAAGGTAGGTGACGAGTTGGTTCATAACATGAATATTATCTACTGCAAAGATGCAGTGTCTTTTTGGCCAAAAAAGGGTGCAAAAACGCCTGTTTCGGGGGTTGATCGCGCCAAAAGGATTCATTACCTTTGACGCATGAAAAAGGTATCAATTCTCGTCCCTGAATCAGCTGTCATGGAGGCAGTAGCCGATCCGCGCTACCTATTCACTGCCGCCAATCAATTTTTGCAATCCGCAGGAAAGCCTCCGCTTTTTGAAGTAGAATTGGTGGGCCAACAACGGGTAGTACTGCTGCACGATGGGGTTTTTGCCGTTCAAACCGACAAAGTCCTGGAGGAAGTACAACAAACCGACCTGATCGTCATCCCGGCCCTGTTTGGCGACATGCAAAGAGCAGTAGCAAAAAATCAGGAATCGATACCCTGGATCATCAAACACCACCTCCGTGGGGCTGAGGTAGCTTCGCTATGTGTGGGTGCTTTTTTATTCGCTTCCACTGGCTTGTTGAAAGGCAAAAAATGCTCCACCCATTGGGCATTTTACAACGAATTCAGGGAAACCTTTCCCGATGTTGAAGTGGCCGATGGCAGCATCATCACCGACGAGCAGGGCTTGTACTCCAGTGGTGGCGCCAACTCTTATTGGAACCTTCTCTTGTACCTGTTGGAAAAATACACCGATCGGGATACCGCCATTTTAGCCGCCAAATATTTTGCCATCGACATTGATCGCAACAATCAGTCGGCTTTTGCCATGTTTACCGGGCAAAAAGACCACAAGGACAAGGAAATTCTCAAAGCCCAAGAGTTTATTGAAATCAATTACGCCGAAAAAATCAGTGTGGATCAATTGGCCGACTCAGTGGTAGTAAGCCGCCGTAGTTTTGAACGGCGCTTCAAACAGGCCACCGGCAATACCGTAGTAGAATACCTCCAAAGGGTAAAAATTGAAGCGGCCAAGCGCAGTTTTGAATCCAGCCGCAAAAACATCAATGAGGTAATGTACGATGTGGGGTATACGGATACGAAAGCCTTTCGCACCGTTTTCAAAAAAATCACCGGATTAACCCCGATTGAATACCGCAACAAGTACAACAAGGAGGTGGTGTTTGTGGATTAATTGCATTTTCGCAAAACTTAGTCACAACCATAGATTTCAGTCGCCTTTCCGAAAGGTCCACCCTTTCGGAAAGTTCTTTAGCGTACGATTTTGTACTGAAGAGCGTGATTGTACGCTTTGTGTTCAGGATTGTACATGCTCAAACGCTTCGAAAGTCTGAAACTTTCGAAGCGGAGCTCCGGGTCGGTGCTTAATGCACAGTATTTCAGCGATTTCCTGTTTTTTTAAACGTTCGCCCGTATGGGCACTTTAATCTCCCGCTCTACAAATACCACCGTCATCAACACCGATACCACAAAATAAGCCCCTACCAGGTACACAAACCAAATCCCCCAATTTTGCGCAGCGCCAAACCAATCGCCGCCCGACTGGTAAATAATGTACAGTCCAAGGGCAGATTTAATGGCTTCAAAATATACCGCAAAAGGGTTGCGGTCCATCAATTCGGTGTAGGCAAAAATGGCCAGAAACAAAAAACCACCGTAGTAAAAAATACCGGGGCTGCCAATTTTTGCTAGGCTGGCAAAAAAGTAGGTCAGCAAAAAGTAGTTGAAAAACATTTGTGCCCAACTCCAGGCAATCAGCGCCCGCGAAGCTTTGGTATCGTATTTTTCAAAGTGGTAAACATCCTTAATGCTTTCCGTAGGGTATTTTTCAATCACATCCGCCGGGCGCCAGCCCGTAGGCATAAACCAAACCCTGATTTTATCCCACCAGCTGCGGGTACGCCAAGCATCTTGCATCAACAGCCACAAGTGTTGAAAATTGATCTTGATGGGGTTCCAGGTGTGCACCGGGCGGGTTACGCCGTATACACAAGGAACATCCGGCAATTCAGCCTGGAAAGTGCCAAAGAGTTTATCCCAAAAAATAAAAATCTGTGCATAGTTTTTATCAATGTATTCCTTGTTCATCGCATGGTGTACGCGGTGGTGCGAGGGCGTAACCAGGATGTATTCCCAAATCCCCATTTTGTTGATGAGCTGGGTATGGTACCAATATTGAAGGAACAGATGCAATGGCCCAATCACCGCCACTACCTGGGTTGGAACCCCTAGCAGCGCAGCTGGCAAAAGCAAAATGGTGAAATAATTGATGAAAGAAGAGATAGATTGCCTCAGTGCACAAGACAAATTAAACTCCTCACTGCTGTGGTGAATGATGTGGCGGTTCCACAAAAAATTGATCTCGTGCGACCAGCGATGGATCCAATATCCTTGAAAATCCACCACGATGAAGGCAATCAGATAAGCCCATACCGAATTGGCGGCCAAATGGGTGAACGCGACCCGCTCTACCAACCATTGATAGGTAATCACACTAATGCCGATGCCCAGCACATCCTTAACCACATTGGTGATCCCGGAGGAGAAACTGGAGACACTATCCAATCCTCGAATGACCTGGGCTCCCCGATACCATTCCACCACTTTTTCCACCAAAAAAAGGATGACAAAGATGGGCATGACAATGTTTAAAATCGTTCCGTAGGCTTCCATTTGCGATCTGTTTGATTAAAGAAATGCCAAATTACAGTATTTTGCTTTTTTGAAAAATAGTTCCCAAAAAAACAGCGAATATTCGCTACTAAAATGCTGTAATAATGTACAAGCTACTACTCAGCTGCCTTCTTTTGGGCAGTGTTTCCTTCCTTAAGGCCCAAGATGTCATCAAAGGCACCATTCTGGATCAAAACGACAAACCTATTCCATATGTCAACATTGGGGTCTTGAATACCGCGATCGGAACGGTTAGTCAGGAAAATGGCCAATTTGAGCTGGTCGTCGATCAAGTTAAAGCAAGTGATACCATCAAAATTTCCACCATCGGTTTCAGCAGCAGGGCTTTTGTGTTGCAAAACCTGCGGAGTATGCTGGCGCAAAATCCACAAATCAAATTAAGCGCCATCCAGTATGATCTGGCTGAAGTCACCATCAAACCCTTGAGTTTTGAGGAGTTTGGTTTTGACAAAACCTCCATGGATCGCAATACCAATTTTGCCATTTCGAAATACCCTCGGCAAAATCTCGGCGCAGAAATTGCCCGGAAGTTCAAAATGAGCAAATACACCAAACTCAGCAAAAGTAAAGCCTGCCGCCTGGACGCGCTCAAGTTTTATCTGGGTTATTGCGATTACGATTGGGCCAAATTGCGGGTGATGGTGTACCATTTGGAGAACGGCCAACCTGGAACACCTCTATTGAATGAAAACGCCATTGTAGAAGTAAAAAAAGGGCAGACGGGCTGGGTTGAAGTCAACCTTAAGCCCTATGATTTAATCGTGGATGAAGACATCGCCATTGGCCTGGAATGGATAGATCATTCGCCTACAGGCAGACGGCTCAGTTTACCCATTGCTTTTCCGGCAGTTGGATCAACTCATTTTTATCAATTCGGGAGTCAGAATGCCTGGAGAAAATTCCCCAACATGTCGACACCTATGGTGATTAAGGTGGCGTACTAAGGTGTCAGTAAGCCTACTTGGTACTGTTTTTTATCCTCCGTTTCTGCATAAATCCAAAGTACCCCACCGGGCAATGCAGCACAAGCACGGGGACAAATTTGGGTTTTGTTGCTACCCAAGGTAGTAAGATGCTCCACTTTTGACGAGCTGAGCAACACTTTAAAAACCGCAGATTTGCCCTTGTCATTGTACATCAAAACCAATTGCTCGTCTTTGACAAGCAAGGCAAAGGAGTCAAAATATCCATAGTCCGCACTGACCTGATTTTTGTATAAATTGATTAAACTACGCGAGTTTAGGTCTGGGGGATAAGTGAACAGGAGTACCTGGCCATGACTACTATTGCCACTTTGGCCAGCTAAAAACTGTTCGGCCAGGAGCGAAATGCGCCCATTCGGTGAAAGCTGTAGACCATGAAACTGGAAATTCGTTAAACGTTTAGATACTCTGGTCAGGGAGTTTAACTCTGAATCGATAAAATGCCCGGCATGGGTTTTTACCTCACCGGTCTTTTGGTCGATGATGCTGGCAAAAGCCCCGAGGGTCTCTTGAAATCCATCATTAAAAAGACCAGCACAGATTACATGCCCCTGGTTATCCAACTCCAACTCCGCTTTTTGCAAATTAAAGTTCCCCAAATGCACTTCGTACTGCCTCAGCATTTGACCGTTGGCACCGAAGTGAAGCACCTTGAAATTGGGATCAACAGTGACTCTCGGTACCCCCTTTTTGGCATGAGTGCTCAACACCATTACCTCAGCATTGTTGGCTACTTCATAATCCAAAAACAAAGTTTCGGGGTCGATCTGGCTGTTTTTGGCCGAAAGAGACCACTCACATTTCATGTCTGCATCAAAGACGGTCAGCCAATTGCGGGACAAATTTTCGGGAACGCCCGGAAAACTATTATATACCAACATTTTACGCTGATCGGCAGAAATTTTTATGGGTAACTGGTCCTCAAATAGCCCTTCGACCCAATTGATTTCCAAGATGTTCCGGGGCTCATGTTTAGGCTCTAAAGTTTCCATGTCAATTTCCTGAGAAAAGGCTCGAACCCTACCTCCAGCGGGGCCACGCCTGCGCCCAATCACATAGAGGCGACCGTCCAGCATCAGCACTCTTTCCAGGTCCAGGCTTCCGGACTTACTTTCCAAACGCAGCATAAGCTGCTTGTCCAGTTTGAGATCATTGTTGTAACGCTGTAAAATCGGGGGTAAAACAGCAGGCCTACGCACATCCGTTAATAACGTAAAAATCCCCATCGAGGTTCTTCCAATGACTTGTCTGATCTGGACATTTTTATCCAGCTTTTGCTGAAGTTCCCCCCATTGTATTTTTTGTCCTTCTAAACAAAACACTTTACAAAAAAGGAGAATGACAATTAGGTATTTCATCGTGGGTCTCGTTTTTAGTTCTTGTTTCGATTTTTTTCGAACTAAAAGTCAATAGTCCAAATGTATCAACTTTGCCCTAAAACTCCAATAACCCGACTTGATAGTGTTTTTTATCCGTCGTTTCAGCATATATCCACAATTCCTTATTAGATAAAGCTGCACAATTGCGGGGGCAAACCTTGATTTTTTCAGTACCGGTGTATTCCAGTGGCGTATTTTGAGCCCCATTGGCATTGAAGCAGGCTTTGCGCATGGGGGTTTTACTCTTATCATTGTAGAGCAAAAGGTACTGTTCATCCTTGGCTAAAAAAGCAAACGAATCGAAATAACCCTGATCAAAACTTATCTGGTTTTTATTCAAACTGAACAATTTTCGGGTGCTTAAATCTGGAGAATAAGCAATCAGGAGAACCTGCCCATAATACCGTTGATCATTGCCTCGGTAAGGTGGCAAAAACTGCTCAGCCACAATGCTGATGCTGCCATTGGCCTCCACGTGTAGCGCCCGCAATTGGTAATCAGGCAAACGTTTGGGGGTACCTTCTAGGGATTGTAAATCCTCGGCACTAAAAGAGTGGATATGAGTTTGCACCCGTCCGGTATTCAAATCGATGGCAATGGCAAAGGCCCCAGTGGTTTCACTTTCCCGATCGCCAAGCAAGCCACCACAGTACAATTGACCAGCCTGATTGAGTTGAATGGCAATTTGGTGCGGATTGGCTGCACCCAGATTAAAATCGTACCATTTGAGTTTACGTCCATATTCCTGGTAGGATAAAATAGCGTATTGGGGCTCGGGGTTTTCCTTTTCACGGTGGGTGGCCAGCACAATCACTTCACCATTGTTGTTGACCTCATAATCCATCAAGTGTACAACGGAAGCTTTCCAGGGAAATTTAGGTTCAATACTCCATAGTGGCATTAAGGCTTCGTCACAGAGCATGAGCCATTTGCGCGAAGAATTGTTGGCTGCATTCGGGAAACGATTGTAAATGAGTAGCTTGCTCCGATCTTCCGATACCTTGTATCCGATTGAGGCATCAAAAACGCCCTGTTCCCAATTGATTTCGTAAATCGGGCGAGGCGCACGGTAGGCCGCTAGCGATTGGGGATCAATTTCCTGTGTGTAGAGGCGTAATTTGTTCAGGGCCGGGTCTTCCAAACTGAGCAAAAGGTGCAAACGGTCTTTGAGCATTACCGCAGTTTCCAATTTCAAATCCCCAAAATCAAAATGCAAACGCAATGGAACCTGTCGCTCTAATTTCAGTTCGGTATTGAAACATTGCAAAACAGGCGGTAAAACGGCAGGATCGCGCATATCGGTCAATAGGGTAAAAATACCCGTGGAAGTTTTCCCAATTACCTGGCTGATGTGCAGGTTTTTATCCGGTTTTTGATGGGGGCGACCCCACTTGACATCCTGGGCAGTTAAGCCCAAATAAAATAGGGTACAAACAGTGGCTACCAGGTATTTCATAACAGGTTCTTTTACTGAAAAATGGTAAAAAGCGTAAGGTGCCCGGTGTAGATGCTGGGCAGAATACAGTAGCCGATTGATTATTCTGGTTGGAATGAATATTGGCGAATATAATTGCTTAATGTGAAAAAGCAAGGTTAATTTTTGTGAATTCTTTTTGTTTAATTATTTATCCTTGGCGATTAACCATATGATTTTTGCTTATTCCTTGTTCTTGCGCGGTGCAGTGGGATACCTGGCTTCCAATGCTTTTAACAAGCGGGTTTGGATAAAGGCCAACAAGGCAGCAGCAGCGAGTACCAAGAGGGTGTGCTTAAACCTGGATTCGAGGTCTCTTTCCGGACCACTCCACAGGTCGATGAAGATAAAAGTGATGACAAAAACGGACATTCTGGCTATAAAACGGATCGCGTTCATTCGCTTATTTTTTCAGGACTTGTTTCCAAATTGGGTTTGTTTTTAGGCTTGTAGGAAGATTGATAGGGGTATTTTTTATGCAGCCAACCAAAAAGAAAGTGATTGATCAGTGCTATGATGATGAGCAAAGCAAGGTGAAGAATTCTTAATTTCGTTGACTGTTCTGGATTGGTATACCAATTCAAAAGGAACAGCGGCACTACAAAAAGAACCAAGCTTAAAATTAAATTCCTAATTTTCATCATTTCTAATTTTTCGTCAATATACTACTTTGGCTTTTCGCCTACAAGTCATTATAAATATGTTTTGACCAACACCATTTTTTCTTCGGCCAATGCTTGAATAATTGCCCGGAAAAAGTGAAACTTAGAGCTTGTTTAAGATTTTTGGGCGGAAGCGAAAACGAGGCCATTTTTGCATAAATGAGGCATGAAAAGCGGAGTTTAGCAGCGCTAAATGAGCATTTTCGGAACGAAATTTAGGCAAAAATTGGCCGTTTGCAGCCCGAACAAAAATTTAAACAAGCTCTAAGGCATCCAAAACCAGCAATTTTGATTTTACCAAGTTCTATCCAGGAAGTCAACGACGCGGCGAAAATTGAAGAAGTCGTCGGCGATTTTGTGAACCTCAAGCGACGTGGGGCCAACTACAGCGGCCTATGCCCCTTCCACAACGAAAAATCTCCTTCCTTCAACGTCAATCCGGCGCGCAACATCTTCAAGTGTTTTGGTTGCGGCAAAGCAGGTGATCCGATCACCTTTGTGATGGAACACGAGCAGGTCTCGTACCCCGAAGCCATTCGTTTTTTGGCCAAAAAGTACCGCATTGAGCTAAAGGAAACCGAATCCTCCGACCAGCAGCGCCAGGAACAACAAGCTATTGATAGCCTTTATTTGATCAACCAGTTTGCGCAAGAATATTTTCAAACCCAATTGTTCGATACCGACAAAGGGCGCAGTGTGGGCCTTTCCTACTTCAAACAAAGGGGCTTTCGGGAAGAAACCATCAAAAAATTTGGCCTGGGTTTTGCCCAAAACGACATGGATGGGCTCCTGCGAGCCGGGAAACAAAAGGGATACAACACCGACCAACTGAAAAAACTGGGTTTAGTCACCCAATACGACCGCGACTTTTTCCGCGAGCGGGTCATGTTTTCGATCCACAACCTGACGGGCAAGGTCATCGCCTTCGCTGGGCGGATCATGGCCAAAGACCCTAAGCAGCCCAAGTACATCAACTCGCCGGAAACGGAGATTTATTACAAAAGCAAAGTCCTCTACGGCATCTTTTTTGCCAAAAAAGCCATCCGCCAGTTTGACGAATGCCTGCTGGTGGAAGGTTATACGGATGTGATTTCCCTGCATCAATCGGGGATTGAAAATGTGGTGGCCTCTTCAGGTACCGCGCTCACTCCCGACCAGATCCGCCTGATCAAACGTTTTACCAACAACATCAAAATCATTTACGACGGCGATGCGGCGGGTATTAAAGCGGCATTGCGCGGGCTCGATCTGGCCCTGGCCGAAGATATGAACGTACGCCTGGTGCTTTTGCCCGATCAGGAAGACCCGGATTCGTACATCCAAAAGGTGGGTTCGGAGGCCTTTTTGGCATATCTGAAGGAAAAAGGCAAAGACATCGTCCAATTTGAAACCGAACTGCTGCTCAAGGAAGCGGGAGACGACCCCACCCGGCGAGCGGGTGTTTTGGGCCAAATTGCCAATACCATCTCCAAAATCAAAAATCCCCTGCGTCGCGATGAGTACGTGAAGGTGACCCGACAGGTACTGGGCGTCGATGAGGGGCGGATGATTTTTGAAGTCAACAAACTGCTGCGCCGCGATCTGGAAAAACACCAGGCGTTGGAAGGGGTTACACCGCCGAGTTCGGATGATTCCTTCCCGACAGAGGAATACGTATCCAATCCGGTGATGGCCGAGGCGGAAATGAGTGTAGGGGATGAATTTCAGGAGAAACACATCGCCCATATCCTCATCAATGCCGGGGGTGAGTGGTACGATCAGGCGCACAATACCACCGTAGCCCAATACGTGTGGATCAACATCGAAGACGTCATCGATTATTTCGATAGCAATTTGTATAAAAAAGTGGTAGTCGAGATCATGCAACGCGTCAACCAGGGACTCGACATTTCGGCGCAATACTTCATCAACCACCCCGACACGGATGTGCGCCAATTGGCCTCCACGGTGCTGACTAGCCCCTATGAATTCAGCGAAAACTGGGAGCTAAAACACGAGGTTTTCCTCAATCAGCGCAAACCGGAGGACAATTACTTCAAAGACGCAGAAGCGGCAGTCAAGCGCCTGAAATTGCGCAAAATCGGGCGGATCATCGCGGACAATCACGCAAAAATGAAGGTGATCAATCAGGGCGATGTGGAGCAGTTGCTGCCGCTGATTAAGCTGGATCAGAAGTTGAAGGCGATGCGGAACCAGTTGGCTGGGGAATTGGGGATGGTGGTGGTGAAATAATTCTATGTACCAAATCTATTTTTAAAATCGGCCCTCCTCATCTTCTTTTCATCAAACTCTTCCCCGCATTAGTTGTTTACCAATCAACAAAGCACTACTTTTGCCCACGTTTTTACAAAACCTGCTTTTTAATGGCTACTGTCAAGTTTACTTTTGAAGATAAAAAAATAGCGCAACCTATTGTGGTGGAAGGAGTGGCGGAAGGCACCTCGATTTTGGAAGTAACCGAAGATCACGATATCCACCTGAATCACAACTGTGGCGGCGTTTGCGCTTGTAGCACCTGTCATGTGTACGTGCTCAAGGGAGAAGACGATCTGGAAGAAATTTCGGACAAAGAAGAAGACTTCATTGACCGGGCCCACAATCCCCGCCTCAATTCCCGCTTGGGTTGCCAATGTGTGATCCTCGACGATGAGGCTTACATCGAAATCGAAATTCCCGATCAGAGCCGCATCATTGGCCACGAACATTAATTCTCACTAGCTCTCAAATCCTCATCATAATGGCATTTGACCAATTTGACAACCTCCCCATCAATTGGGCGGATCACGAAGACATCGCAATGAAGCTTTACGAGCGTTTTGGCGATGATTTTAGCGAAGGCAAAATTTACCGCATCCGCTTTACCGACCTGATTGAATGGATTCTGGAAATCCCCAATTTTGCAGGCACTCGTGAAGGCTGTACCGAAGCACACCTGGAGCAAATTCAGGCCAAGTGGGTGTATGAATGGCGCGACAACCAATAAACGAGTATGAATCACCTGGAAGTTTTCAGTACCATCCACACCTTCATTTTTGATGTGGATGGGGTATTGACCAATAATGAGGTACTCATCACCGAGAATGGGGAGTTGCTGCGCAAAATGAATGTCCGCGACGGGCTGGCCATCAAAATCGCCATCGACAAGGGCTACAAAATTGCGATCATCACTGGAGGGCGTTCTGAAGGGGTCAAAAAACGCCTGGAAGCCCTGGGAATTAAGGACATATACTCTGGCATCAGCGACAAGCTGGAAGCATTCGAAGAGTTTGTAAATACCTATGAACTGGATCCAGTTGGCATCCTGTACATGGGCGACGATCTGCCCGATTATCCGGTTTTGCGGCGGGTTGGTTTGGCCACCTGCCCCAAAAATTCAGCTCCAGAGCTATTTCCAATTGTCAATTACGTATCGCCCTTAAACGGCGGCGAAGGCTGTGTACGGGACGTGATTGAAAAAGTTTTGCGTTTGCAAGGCAAATGGTCGGAAGATTAAACAAAACAAGCGCAAAATAAGTACCGTTAATCGGTGCATATTTTGTACGCTTATCTATATTTGTAGGGATTAGAATACTGGATACTTTCATACAAATGATCCTAATGTCCCTCTTCCGCTTACTGAGGCTGCCCAATTTGTTAATTGTGGCTCTAGTTCAATCCTTGGTCTATTTTCGCCTTTTGCTACCCGCCTTTGCACAGCAAGGCATTAGCCCACGACTCAATACGCTTGAATTTCTCTTTTTGGTTCTGGCTACCCTCTGTACTACTGCTTGTGGTTACATCATCAATGATTTGTACGATTACGAGATGGATTTGCTCAACCGCAAAGCCAAAGTCATTGTCAACGAAAAAATCAGCGCCCGGACCTGCATCTGGATTTACGCGCTTTTGGGCTATGTTGGTTTTTTGTTGTCCCTTTACCTTGCTCTTCGCATCGGGCAAGTGTACATGCTGGGCTTGTACTTATTGTCCTTTGTGTTGTTGTTTTTGTACACCAGAATCCTTAAAAAGCGGCCTTTACTAGGCAATATGTTGGTTGCTTTGTTTTGTGCTGGGGTGGCAGGTTTGGTATGGTTGGCAGAATTACCCGGCTGGTGGGCCCTACAAAATGCGGTACCACAAAAGGCTCAGACCTTACAATCCATCATCAATTGGTATTGTGCCTTTGCTTTTTTTAGTACCCTATTTCGTGAAATTGTCAAAGATTTGGAGGATAAACCTGGTGATGCAGCTGCGGGTTGCCGTACCTTTCCCATTGCGGCGGGCGATGCAGCAGCCAAGTACCTGGCGATGGCGATGGCAGGGTTGTTGCTGGTTTTGCTCGGAGCTTTGTATTTCTACCAGGTGCCTGGTTTTAGTGCCCCCTTTTATCTAGGTGCACTGATTGGTGTAGTTGCTCCCTTGATTTATGCGATTTACTTGCTGCAAAACGCCCAAACGCCCAACGATTACCACCGCATCAGTACGCTGGCAAAAGTAGTCATGCTGGCCGGTGTTTTACTGCTCCTTGTTTAAAAATTACCTTAATGAATCCATTGTCCCTAAACATCATCCTAGCTTCTACTTCACCCCGGCGTAGTCAGCTCCTGCGTGAAGCAGGATTCAATTTTAAAATCAAAACCACAGAGGTAGAAGAAACGTACCCACCAGATACTCCCGTTGATGAGGTAGCCGGGTATTTGGCACACAAAAAAGCCCACGCTTCCCGCGAGTTTATCCAAGAGGACGAAATTATTCTGGCTGCCGACAGCGTAGTTATTCTGGATGGAGTCATCTATGGCAAACCAATCGACGCAGCGGATGCCCGGCAGATGTTGCAAAAACTATCCGGGCAATTGCACCGGGTTATCACGGGGGTTTGTTTGTTGTCCAAAGAGCGGGAGAAGGTTTTTTCTGCCGAATCCCGGGTGCAATTTGAACCCTTGAGTGAAGCTGAAATTGATTTTTACGTCGAAAAATACCGGCCATTTGATAAGGCCGGATCTTATGCCATCCAGGAATGGATCGGACTTTGTAAAATCTCCCGAATTGAAGGTACTTTTACCAATATTATGGGCTTGCCAGTGGATCGGGTTTACCGGGAGTTACTGGATTTTGCTTGAAGTTGAGGAGTTGAGAGGTTGAGAAGTTGAGGCTACCGCGAGTGACTTGGACAAGATTCTTGTAAAAATCACTCGCGGTAGCCTCAACCTCCTCAACTTCTCCACTCCTCAACTCCTCAACTTTTTCTTATGAATCAACCCATTGAGGTGCTTCGCCAGTATTGGGGACATGAACAATTCAGGCCCCAGCAAGAGCACATCATTCAGTCGGTTTTGGACGGGAGAGATACCCTGGCGCTGTTGCCTACGGGTGGAGGGAAATCCATTTGTTTTCAAGTACCTGCCCTTTGTCAAGAAGGTATATGTATCGTCATTTCACCACTGATTGCCCTGATGAAGGACCAGGTGCAAAACCTGCAAAAAAAAGGCATTTCAGCCCTGGCCATTTATGCGGGGATGGCCTATCGCGACATCGACCGTTTGTTGGACAATTGTGTACATGGCGATGTAAAATTCCTCTACCTCTCGCCCGAGCGGCTGGTGAGTGATTTAGCCCGGGAACGCATCAAACGCATGAAGGTCTCCTTTTTCGCGGTGGATGAAGCCCATTGTATCTCGCAATGGGGCTACGATTTTCGACCGCCTTATCTGGAAATCGCCAAAATCCGGGATTATTTCCCCCAGGTTCCCATCATTGCATTGACCGCCACCGCCACCCAGGAGGTTGTACAAGACATTCAAGCCAAGCTGGCTTTCCGGGACCAACAGGTTTTCCAATCCAGTTTTGCCCGCCCCAATTTAGCCTATATCGTTCGCCCCAGCGAGGCCAAGGAAGAACAGCTGGTTGATATTTTGCAAAAAGTTTCCGGCAGTGGGGTCGTCTATGTACGCAATCGGCGGCGCACCAAAGAGATTGCTCAATTGCTGCAAAAAAAACGCATTTCTGCTGATTTTTACCACGCCGGCCTTACCCCCGACGAACGTTCCGCCAAACAGGACGCCTGGGTCAGTGGGCGTACTCGGGTGATGGTCAGCACCAATGCTTTCGGAATGGGCATTGATAAGCCGGATGTACGCACGGTAGTACATCTGGAATTGCCCGATAGCCTTGAAGCCTATTTTCAAGAGGCTGGGCGGGGCGGACGCGACGGCCTTAAGTCTTACGCTGTTTTGTTGTACAACCAAAATGACCGCCGCAGCCTGGAATACCAGTTCGAACAGGCTTTTCCTAGTCTGGATGAGGCTCGGCAGGTCTATCGGGCATTAGGCAGCTATTTCCAACTCGCTTTGGGGGGCGGCCAGGGCGAGAGTTACGATTTTGACATCTCCATTTTTTGCCAAAAATTTCAGCTGGAACCGGTACGTACCTTCAACTGCCTCAAATTGCTGGAGCAGGAGGGCTGGATTAGTTTGTCCGAGGCGGTTTTTACCCCTTCTACCCTACTGATCAAGGTGGACAAGGAGCGTTTGTACGATTACCAGATCAAAAACCGGGAGCTGGACAAAGTGCTAAAAATCATCCTACGCAGTTACCAGGGTGTTTTTTCCAGCTACGTTGCCTTTGGCGAGCGAAAGCTGGCGGAGTATTGTAAAATTTCACATGAGCAACTACAACGGTCGCTCTTGCGCATGCAGGAAGACCATATCATTGAATACAACCCCCAAAAAGACAAACCCCAATTGAGTTATTTGCGCGAACGGGTGGATGCTGCCTACCTTACCTTTGACACCCAATTGTATAATTTCCGCAAAACCCGCCACGCCGAACGCATCCAAAAAGCCATTGCCTACGCCGAGGAGAAAATCTGCCGCAGCCAACAATTGTTGCATTATTTTGGTGAAAAAGATGCTCCAGCCTGTGGCGTTTGCGACGTCTGCCTGGAGCGAAAAAAACAAAGTCTGGATGGCGAAACCTATGAGCGGATTCGCCAAAAAATCCAAAGGTTGTTGGAGCAAGAAGCGCTACCAGTCAAAGCAGTAGTCGATTCCTTCGCGCCCAAAACACAACAGCAAGTTCTAGAAGCACTCACCTTTATGCAAAACGAAGGTCTCTTGATTGAAAAAAACGGCAAACTCCAGCTCAAAACATGAAACTGGTTTTCACAGTCACCAATGATTTGTGCTACGATCAACGGATGCAGCGCATTTGCAGCACCCTGTGTGCTGAAGGGCATGAGGTGACCCTGGTGGGGCGATTTCGCAAAACATCCCCCCTCCTACTCGCTGCTACTTACCGGCAAGTTCGGCTGATTTGTTGGTTTGAAAAAGGGAAACTGTTTTACCTGGAATACAATCTCAGGTTGTTTTGGTGGTTGTTGCTGCGAAAGAGTTTTGATGTATACACGGGCATCGACCTGGACACCATCATGCCTTGCTTGGGCGTTGCCCGTTTAAAAGGTAAAAAATGCTATTACGATGCGCATGAGTACTTCAGCGAGGTACCGGAAGTAGTTGATCGACCTTTGACCAAGCGGATTTGGGAACTGGTTGCCCGAATTTGTGTTCCTCGCGTGGATCGGGCCTATACTGTTGGCCCGGCCTTGGCCCAAATTTTCCAAAAACGCTACGGCATTCCTTTCCAGGTTGTGCGGAATATGCCATTCCAAAACAGCAGCCCTCCTCAACTCCTCAACTCCTCAACTTCACCCATTATCCTCTACCAAGGTGTACTCAATGCTGGCCGGGGCCTGGAAACGGCCATTGCGGCGATGCAAAAGATTGAAGGTGCTGTGCTGTGGTTGGCGGGTGAAGGGGATTTATCACAGGAATTGCGACAATTGGCTAAGGATTTGCAAGTGGAAAGCAAAGTGCGCTTCTTGGGCTATTTGAGCCCTGTGGAACTACGTTCGGTCACGCAACAAGCCAGCATAGGCTTAAATCTGCTGGAAAACCGTGGTCTGAGTTACTACTACTCCCTGGCGAATAAGGCTTTTGACTATGTGCAGGCGGGAGTGCCCTCGATTCAAATGAATTTCCCAGAGTATTTGGCATTGCAGGAAGAACACCAGGTATTTTATTTGATCAATCGTTTGGAGGTGGAGGTGTTGATGCAGGCGATTGAGCATTTGCTGGGGGATAATGAGTTGTATTTGGCCTTGCAGGAGCATTGTAAAATAGCGGCGAAGGAGTGGTGCTGGGAGCGGGAAAAAGAAAAATTGATTGCAATATATGCTTAGGTGTAGCTTAAGTGCCTAGGGTTCCTTAGGTGGTAAAAAACTTATTTCACCACCTAAGGAACCTTAGGCACTAAGACTCACCTAAGTAGTTACTCTTTACTCACCACATCGCCCGAACCGGAAACCTTCGAGCTCATCCGTGGCCGACCTTTGTAATATACGTCACCAGAGCCGCTGATGCGCACATCCAGGTTTTCGGTGCTGTGGATGGAAGTATTGCCGGAGCCGGAAATTTGCACCGTAGCACCTTCCACTTGTACACCAATGGCGGAAATGTTGCCGGAACCAGAAATACTGGAGTTCATCGATTTTGCAGAGCCCTTGAGGTTCATGTCTCCGGAACCGCTTACTCTGGCTTCTAATTCGGTGGCTTCAAACTCCAGGTTCATATTGCCGGAACCAGAAATGCCCAGTGCCAACGCGCCTAGGTTTTTGAATGCCGTTTCTCCTTTTACATCGCCGGAACCACTGATTTTTACCGCATTCAGCTTAGGTACGGTGATGTACACATTGAATTTGTCGTAGCGACCTACATTTTCAGTAAAGCGGATTTTCCAGTGTTTATCAACTACTTCTTTGGAAAGCAAACTGATCAGGTTTTCGTGCGATTCTACCTCTATTTTTTGTTCGTTGCCCTGGCGCACGTAAACGTTGCCAGAAAAGGTCAAACTGAAACCTTCGAAATCCGAAATATCGAGTGTTTTGCGAACAATGGCACCTTTACCTTGTACACCGTTGCCCCAACCCCACCAGTTTTGGGCGGAAACGGATAGACCAGTCAATAATAAAGTCAGGGTGAAAAATGAGCTTAATGATTTCATCGAAGTGTTTTTTGATGGTGATCTCTTCAACAGATGATCAAAAGGACGAGTGCCCCCTAGCATAGGTTGCTTTTTTTCAAAGAAATCTTTTCTCAATCGAAAAAAATTTGGTTAAAACTATTCTAAAATTTGTGCCAAATCGGTGCTTTTTGAAGGGTATTGTTAACAAAAACCAATCATCACGTTAAAGTAAAGTTACACCTATAACTTCCTTTTAAACTTGTATTTTTCCGGCAAGTCTAATGGACAAATAACCAAAAAATCCTGTTTACTATGAAAAAGATGATTGCTCTGCTGGCGCTGATTGCGCCGATGTTCTTGCTCGGTATGGTTGATGCACAAGCACAAGGCCGCTGGGAATTTTTAGGCAAACGCGCCGTGAATTATGGTTTGGATCGCGACGTGATCCCGGTTACCTGGCGCGATGGCGCTTTTGATGGGATCAAAATTGAGGTCAAGGGAGGAGCATTGAATATGCGTAAATGTGTGGTTCACTTCGAAAATGGTGGCAAACAAGAAATTGACCTGCGTCACAATTTTGACCGTGGCAGTGATTCAAGAATAGTGGACTTGCGCGGCAACAACCGTTTGGTTGAAAAAATCGAATTTTGGTACGATACCAAAAACGCTGCACGCAACAAGGCGGTGGTGTTTGTCTACGGAAGGCATTAATTGCTAAAAATAGACTGCTTTTAAGTCGGGTTTAAATGGCGAAGGCAAGTTCAGTTCAACTGACTTGCCTTCTTTCGTATCACCTCAAATGGTGTAAATAAGCGAGAATGATTTTAGAGCAAGCTTTAGAATGCATTCACCCCGTTAACGGTGGTGTATTTAAAGCTCAGTTTTTTATCAGGATTCACCCTTTTGAAGGCAGATTGGCACATCAAGGTAGCTTCATGGAAACCACACAAGATCAGTTTCAATTTGCCTGGGTAGGTATTGATATCCCCAATAGCATAAACCCCGGGGATATTGGTGCTGTAATCAAAGGTGTTTACCTCGATCGCGTTTTTATCCACGTTCAAACCCCAGTTGCCCAATGGCCCAAGTTCTGGAGACAAGCCAAAAAGCGGGATAAAATAATCCGTTGAACGAACCACTTCTCCTTTTTCCTTGGTGTCAATCACTACATCGGTCAACACGCCATTGCCGCGCAGACCTGTTGTTTGAGAATCAGTCAACAAGTCGATGCGGCCACTGTGTGCCAATTCATGCACTTTTTCTACTGAATCTGGTGCACCACGGAAGTCCTTCCGGCGGTGAATCAAGGTTACTTCACTGGCTACTTCAGCCAGGAAAATTGTCCAATCCAGCGCAGAGTCACCTCCACCAGCAATTACTACCCGCTTGTTACGGTATTTCTCCGGATCCCGGATGATGTAATCGATGCCTTTGTCTTCAAAACGCTCCAGGTTCTCAAGTGGTGGTTTGCGGGGTTCAAAGCAGCCCAAGCCGCCCGCAATGGCAATTACAGGTGCCTGAATTTGAGTACCTTTACTGGTGGTCAGCACAAAGTGACCATTTTCGAGTTGTTCAAACCTTTCAGCACGCTCACCCAGGGTAAAGCCAGGCTTAAAAGGAGCGATTTGTTCCATCAGGTTATCAACCAAATCACCGGCCAAGATAGAAGGGAACCCGGGGATGTCATAGATTGGCTTCTTTGGATAAATTTCAGCCAATTGACCACCAGGTACTGGCAGTGAATCCACCAGGTGGCAGCGCATTTTCAACAATCCGGCCTCAAATACTGTGAAAAGCCCTACTGGCCCTGCTCCTACAATGAGAATGTCTGTCTGGATCATTTGTTTGGATCAATTTAAACAGAAAAAGTGCACAAATTTAAAACGATTCGTGAATCAATTTGGATGATATTTGGCATCTGTTGGGGCGCCCCTTCGTGGGCGCCCTTCGGCAGGGGCACCCACAGAGGGGTGCCCTTACTTGTGTTTGTTGACGAAAAAACCGGGGTGTAATCCACATTCCGTTTTTCCAGTTCCTGCCCAGCGACCTTCGCGGCCTTTGCCTTTTTGGGTACAGTGGGTACATCCGATTGAACCATAACCCTGGCTTTCCAGGGGGTGTTGTGGCAACTTGAACCAGGAAGCCCAGTACAAGAAATCCCCCTCAGTAAGGTCGATCAATGGATGGAATTTAATGATATCGCCCTGCTGTTCAAAAATGCGCAGGTGCGAACGAAAATCAGTTTGATAAGCCATCAGACCCGAAATCCAGACCTTGTGCTCCTCCTTCAGCGGCTCCAACGGAACCACTTTATTGATGGAACAACACATTTTGGGATGGTCCTTCCACCATTCCTCGTCACGAGTCAGGGCATTTTGGGTTGGGTCGGGAAGAACATCGATCACATTGAGTCGGTACAACTCCGTGAGTTCTTCTTTGTAGGCAAGGGTTTCGGGAAAATGGTAAGTGGTATCGATGAAATATACCTTTTGGGTAGGGCGGTGCTCGGAAATCAGGCGCAGCAAAAACGCAGCGCTGGCACCAAAGGAAGAAGTCATCAAGACTTCATTTTCATCGAAAATTTCATACAACTTCTGAATACGCTCCTCAAAATTCAGTGGCTCAAAAATCTCATTCAGGTACTCTACACTATACTCCTCTACATCGAGTTCAGGAGTAGGTAAGGCTTGTGATGTCGACATACTATTGGTTGTGTTGAGTAGCTAAAGAGTTGAAAGGTTGGAAAGTTGAAAGGACTACACCTCGACTCTGCTCGGCGACCGTCCTTTCAACTTCTCAATTTTTCAATTCTTCAACCTTTTTTCAAAAATTCAATACAATTTCCCGTACAGTTGCCGCCACATTCACATCCGGCCATACCCGTTAGCAAGGTAGAAGTGATTTGATTGAGCATCCGCACTTTATGCGCGAAATCGCCACCGAGGCGATCGCGGATTTCGTTGAGTTTGGGCAACAGATCTTCCACTTCTTCCGGCAACGCTGCTTCCAAAACCTGGCGGAAACGTTTGGCAAAAGTGGGCGACTGCCCATTCGTTGAAATACCAATTTTCAAAGGTCCACGGGTCACGATTGATCCGAGGTAAAAATCACAGAGATCAGGGGTATCAGCCACATTGATCAACTTGCCAGCTGCTTTGGCAGCATGTTGCACCTCACGGTTCAGTTCCGGGATATTCGTTGCGGCAATGATCAAGTCATGCCCCTGAATATCCTCGATCTGAAAAGCTTTGTGCTGAATCTGCACAAAGTGCTTTCCAATCTGGCTCAGTAATTTTTCAATCTCCGGGTTTACCCAAGTGGCTACCATTGTAACCTGGGCTTTGGGGCTGCTTTTGAGGATGAACGAGAGTTTTTCGTAACCTACTTCCCCGGCGCCTACAATGAGGGTGCGCAGGGTGTGCAGTTTCAAAAAAACCGGATACAACTCGTTTTGCTCCATCTTAGACGCTAATGTGCTCATTGGTAACTTCCCCTTTTTTTGACAAAGCCACATAATTTGGCTCGGCCTGTTTGTATAAAGGGTGCAAAGCTACTACATCTCCGATAACTATAATACCCGGTGAGCTCGCATCAGCCATTGCTACACGTTCAGCCAGGTTGTGTACACGACCCAGGACAACTTTTTCCTCGGGAGTTGATCCATTTTGAACCACCATTGCCGGGGTATCTCTTTTACCTAGAGCCGCATAGATGTTCATGATATCGCCCAATTTGCGCATGCCCATCAGGATAACTGCAGTGGCGCTGGATTGAGCGGCCAGTTCAACATCTTTGGAGATGCTACCTGAGCGGGTTGTACCCGTTACTACCCAAAAGCTTTCGTTGATGCCCCGACAGGTTACCGGAACGCCTTGCAGGCCGGGAACGGCGATGCAGGAAGAAAGCCCAGGAACGATGTCCACTTTGATGCCAAACATGGCTGCATGCGCCATTTCCTCATAACCACGGCCAAAAACGAAGGGATCGCCTCCTTTCAGGCGCACTACATGACCATGATTCATGGCGTATTCAACCAACATCCAGTTGATGTCTTCTTGTGGGTGGGTGTGCTTCGCTGCACGTTTGCCAACATCCACCAGAATGGCACCGGGACGCACCATTTCGAGCACTTCTTCGCTGACCAGCGCATCGTACAATACGACGTCGGCTTGCTGGAGTGCTTTCCAGGCTTTGATCGTGAGCAGTTCTGGATCTCCAGGACCTGCACCAACGAGGGTTATTTTGGGTATGATTGGATTGATCATGTTTCGTTTTTTCCCACGAATAAATTCATGGGTTGCGTGGGTTAAACGGCTAAAGCCGTTGGTTGTCCGGGTTACGCGCGATAATAATCGCCAACTACCTTTTTATCGATGCCGTTGCTTTCTACCAATTGAGCCTCACGCTGTGCGATAACCGAGCGGACAAAGGCATCCGCTTGAGCGACGTAGTCACTGGCGAAGTTTTCTTCTGGCTCGTATTGGTTGATTTGCAAAACGGTTGCAGTGAAATCATTGAGTAGGGTGTAATCACCCGTGGCTACGTAATGGGTTTGAAAGTCGTCGATGACCCCTTTTTGGGTATTGCACTTCACGTCTTTGCTCAGCAACATTCCTTTGGCAGCCACCACAAATGCCGCGTAGCTGGAATAAATCGCATCTGACCACAGGCCCTGCTCCAAAGATTCTTTAGCTACAGCAATTTTGTCAATAGCGTCTTTGAGGATTACACCAACCATGTCCAGCATGACCCCGGCGCACTCGCCTACCCCAATTTCTTGCTTGTACAAGCGATCCTGGCCCCAGTCGAAATATTCTTCCTGGGTCATGGTTTTGAGGTCAGCCAATGGTTTAAGCAGTGCGTAGAAATACTTGTCACCCTGGCGCAGAAAATAATCGTTGTAGTATTCTCCTTCGCCACCATTTTTCTCAAAGTCGTCCAACACGTATCTCACCACATCGGGGATACGTTTGGTGGGTACCTTGACAATTTTGTCGGCGATGAAGCCGCGCCCATCGGGGGCAACTCCACCGCCTAAAACGACCTGCATAGCTGGAATAACCAAATCTCCGTGTTTGAATGAACTACCATGGAAGCCCAAATTTGCAGCCATGTGCTGGCCGCAGGCGTTCATACAACCACTTATTTTAATCTTAAAAAACTTCTCATCAATCAATTCAGGGTATTCTTCCCGAATCATTTCTTCCAAAATCCTGGACAATCCGGTACTGTTGGTTACACCCAAGGCACAAGTATCTGTACCAGGGCATGCTGTGATATCAGCAGTAGAATCAGCGCCAGGCAAAGCCAGACCCAATTCATGCAACTTGTTGAACAAAAGAGGCAAAGCTTCGGGACGTACAAATTTCAACAAAATACCCTGGTTGATGGTAAAGCGGATGTCGTCAGCGGCATATTGTTTGATGACCGCCGCCAAGGCACGCGCCTTGTCAGAAGGCAAATCGCCCAATACTACGCGGACATATACACCATAATATCCCTTTTGTTTCTGCTCAAAAGTGTTGGTGCGCTTCCATTCCTGGTACCAGTGTTCATCTACGGGAGCTAAGTCAGCAGGGATGATGCCTTTTCCAATTGGTGCTTCTTCAGGCACCAGGTTGCGGTCAATAGCAACCGACTTATTTTTGAGTGCTTTCCATTCCTGTTTGACCAGTTCCATCCAGGCTTCAAAACCCAGTTTTTGGATGAGGAACTTCATCCTCGCCTTCATGCGCTTTTCACGTTCGCCGTAGCGGTCAAATACCCGTATGCCGGCTTCCATGAAAGGAATGATTTGATCTTCAGCCAAAAATTCGTAGGCCACTATACCCGTAATGGCTTGGGCACCCAAACCACCACCAACCAATACTTTAAAACCACGTTGCTCCTGGCCATCCACCACCTGTACTTTGGGGATAAAACCATAATCGTGGAAATAAGTGAAAGCAGAATCTTCTTCGCTGGAAGAAAAGGCAATTTTGATTTTGCGGCCCATTTCCTGGCAGATCGGGTTGCGCAAAAAGTATTGGAAAGATGCTTCAGCATAAGGTGAAACATCAAAGGGTTCTTTTGGGTCGATCCCGGCAGTTGGAGAAGCAGTGAAGTTCCGCACTGTGTTGCCACAAGCTTCGCGGGCGGTGAGGTTCATCTGCGCCAACTCCGTCCAAACTTTGGGCGAATTTGCCAGTTTCACGTAGTGCAACTGGATGTTTTGGCGGGTGGTGATGTGCAGATTTCCGGTTGCATAACGGTCCGAAACATCTGCGATACGCACCAATTGATCGGAATTGATACGGCCATAAGGCAATTTAAGGCGAAACATTTGTACCCCTTCCTGGCGCTGACCATACACACCACGGGTCAAGCGATACAAGCGGAAGCGCTCGGTATCTTCTTTGCCACGCTGAAAATCATGGATGCGGCGCTCCAATTCCTGGATGTCTTTTTGATCTGCTGCACTTACGGTAGAAAAGTCGTGTTCGTAATTGCTCATGGTTTTTGTGTATGGCCCACGATTTGAGTCGCGGTTTGTTTTGGATTAAAAAAAGCCCTGTCGGGTACAATCCGGCAGGGCTTTTTATGCTAAAGGACAATATATGTACACATCAAGCTATACCCCTGCCAGTCGGCTGCAACAGCACGCACAACAACAACCCATCATTGGGCTATTCAGTGTGGACAATGGCTTGGATATTGCGAGCATATTTTTGTGTTTTGAGCTAGTTGCGTCGCAATATTGCTTGCACTAGCGTGATTTCACAGTGCAAGTATAGGGGCATTTTTTTTCTCGTGCAATTATTTTAAGAGAATTTTATCATTTTTTTGATGTCAAAATACTTGAACATATATTCATATGTCCCTTTAATCGTGGGTTTTGAACATATAGAGTGCCAAGAGGCACTCTATATGTAACTTATTTGATTATAAAATCACTTTAATCGTTTAACTACGGCCAATGGTTGGATGAATTTGCCGGTCAGCGTGGAATTGCGGGTATTGATCCCAGTCTCAGTCAGAATTTTATGGGCTTGCTCTGTAGTAAGATCGGGATTGATACTTTTCATCAGGCCCAGCAAACCCGCTACATAAGGTGTAGCCATTGAAGTTCCGTTGTAGGTCTCATAGCGGTTATTGGGGATGGTGGAATAAATGCCCACACCCGGAGCAGCTACGCCATATGGAATATCCTGTACAAAATTGGAGAATTCAGCGCGGTTGAGTTCGTTATCAACAGCTGAAACTCCAATGACTCCTTTAGAGTTGACAGGACTAAACTGCGCAGCGTTGCGGTTGGAGTTCCCTGCAGCCACTACTACAATTGCACCTTTATTATTGGCATACTTGACCGCCTTGTCGTAAGCTCTTTGCCGACTTTGATTGCTCGGACCGCCCAGTGACAAAGAAATCACATCTGCATTGGCATCTGCTGCTTTGATGATGCCATCAATGATGATTTCCTGAGTGCCAAAACCCTGATCACTCAACACTTTTACACTGGTGATGGAGGTGAAGCGATTGTCTCGGGAATACGAAGCTACGCCTATCCCATTGTTGGATACTGCCCCAGCAATACCTGCACAATGGGTGCCGTGCCCTTTGAAGTCGCGATTGGATGCAGCGTCAATGGATTTAAAATTGGCTTTGAGGTCTTCGTGGTTACCATCCACCCCGGTGTCCAGAATAGCGATCAGTGCTTTGCGCACCGGTTGTATCTTATTTTGATCCAAATAATTGTACAATTGATCCATTTGCATGCGGTCAAAGCCCCATAGGTTGGCAACCCCGGGGTCGTTGATCCCAAATTTAGAAGGTAATCTAGTCGGGTTTTCGGCTTTACGCAGCGGCTCTACCTGGATAAGTTCATTTTCTTCCGTCCATACAACTGCGCTGGAACGGCTCAGTTGCTGCTCAATCCGTACAAGATTTTTGACCTTGGCATTCGGAATATCGACTAGGTAATAATTGTCCAACTCGGTAGAATTGGCATCTTTTGGGAAAAAGGCCCGCCGCAGGTTCAGGCCATATTTATTTGAGATGTTATTCAATTCGCTTACCTGATGTCCTTCTTTTAACTCCAACAAAATTTCACCCTGGGCATCCAGCGGGATCTGTTCGTGGTAAGGGAATGTGGTACTTACAAATTGGCGGTAAAACCAAAACAACGCCACTAAAGCCAAAACCACCCCTACCCAAAAACCTTTGCTCCAACCCGCCATGCGGCTAAAGATGGCGCCAAATACCCCCAAAAAGAGCATATCCCGAAAAACCGTCTGGAATTTATATACCATCGGTGCAGCCGCCGTCACCATACTTATTGAGTACAATACCAGCGCCAAAAACATCAAACGGCTGAAGTATTTTTCAGCCAATTCGCGCTTTAAAGCGAACCAAAGTGCCAGTGCCACGAAGGCTACAGCAAAACTTAGACCATATAACGCGATCATAGTCAGGATTTAAATTTGGTGGAAATTTAAGCTTTTCCACCTTACCATGCCACTCTATTTTGGAATAATCGCCCAACGGACATTCTGCCAGGATAAAACCTTTCTTTTCAACCGATCCTGATCTGGATATGTTTGTTTCTCGCAAGTCTGTGATAAGAATTACAGCCTGGGGCATTAAATCATCCTTAGTATTGCACGCTACGTGGTAGTAAATATGCGTAGCTTGATTAAATTTGCGCACAATTCCGCAAAGAGCATATCTAAGGATATAAAAACAGTTAAAAATGGCAAACACAGCAGAACACCTGCACTGCGTCATCATCGGTTCCGGACCTGCCGGATATACCGCCGCCGTTTATGCGGCCAGAGCCAACATGAACCCTGTACTTTTCACCGGTAAAGACCCCGGTGGCCAGTTGATGATCACCAATGATGTGGAGAACTACCCCGGATATCCAAGTGGCATCATGGGCCCAGAAATGATGGAAGATTTCCGCAAACAAGCCGAGCGCTTTGGTACCCAAATCCGTTACGAAATGATCACCAAGGTAGATTTTAGCGGCTCTGTACACAAAATGTGGACAGAAAGTGAGCAGGAAATCCATGCCGATGCAGTTATCATTGCCACCGGTGCCAGCGCCAAATGGCTGGGACTGGAATCTGAGAAAAAATTCTGGAGCAAAGGTGTTTCTGCTTGCGCGGTATGTGATGGCTTTTTCTTCCGCGGACAAGAAGTTGCCGTGGTAGGTGGTGGTGATACTGCTGCGGAGGAAGCCACTTATTTGGCCAAACTTTGCCCTAAAGTACACCTGATCGTGCGCCGTGACCAACTGCGTGCTTCTAAAATTATGCAGGAAAGAGTTTTAAATGCTGAGAATATCGTTATACATTGGAACTCTGAAACGCAGGAAGTCCTCGGCGAGAACGAAGTAGAGGGCGTAAAACTGCTCAACAATAAAACCGGTGAAACAACCGTAATTCCTGTTAAAGGATTTTTTGTAGCCATTGGCCACCAACCCAACACCGATATATTCAAAGGTTGGTTGGACATGGATGAAACTGGTTACCTCAAAACCGTACCAGGTCGTACCCTAACCAATATAGAAGGAGTTTTCGCCAGTGGCGACGCCCAAGACAACATCTACCGCCAAGCTGTAACTGCTGCTGGAACCGGGTGTATGGCTGCATTGGATGCAGAGCGTTATTTGGCCGCCAAGGGAGTGATTTAAAGTTGAGAAGTTGAGAGGTTGAGAAGTTTAGGCTATCGCAAGTGGTGTTGACATAGTCCTTGTCAAAATAATTCGCGGTAGCCTCAACTTCTCAACTCCTCAACTCCTCAACTCAACCAAAACACACAAACACTTTAAACATGTCAACAGCTACCCGTTTTCGCGCTGGGGTACTCTTTGGAGAAGAAGTAACCGAGTTGCTGAATTATGCCAATGAGAACAACTTTGCATTGCCAGCCGTCAATGTAATTGGTACCAACTCTGTCAACGCCGTTTTGGAAACTGCTCGGGAGGTAAATTCTCCGGTAATCATTCAGTTTTCCAATGGTGGTGCTTCTTTTTTTGCAGGAAAAGGCTTGAGTAATTCTGGCCAAAAGGCGTCCATCATTGGTGGGATCTCTGGAGCGATGCACGTTCACCAAGTTGCCGAAGCTTACGGTATCCCTGTGATTTTACACACGGACCACTGTGCTAAAAACATTTTGCCTTGGGTTGACGGCCTGCTGGACGCCAGTGAAAAACATTTCGCCGCCACTGGTCAGCCATTGTACAGCTCTCATATGCTCGACTTGTCGGAAGAGCCACTGCACGAGAACATCGAAATCTGCGTGGAATACTTCAAACGCATGGCCAAAATGGGCATGACCCTGGAAATTGAATTGGGTGTAACCGGTGGTGAAGAAGACGGAGTAGACAACTCGGATGTGGACAACTCAAAGTTGTACACCCAGCCAGAAGAAGTTGACTACGCCTACCAACACCTCAAAGCAGTTAGTCCAAATTTCACGATTGCGGCAGCTTTCGGAAACGTACACGGAGTATACAAACCCGGTAACGTACAACTGACACCAAAAATCCTGAAAAACTCTCAGGATTTCATCAAAGCCAAACACAACTTGAGTGGCGACACACCCGTTAACTTTGTATTCCACGGCGGTTCTGGTTCTTCTCGTGAAGAAATTCGCGAGGCAATTGAATACGGTGCCATCAAAATGAACATCGACACTGATATTCAATGGGCATACTGGGCCGGCGTTAAGGATTATTACGTAAAAAATGAAGGTTACCTCCAAGGCCAAATCGGCAACCCAGAAGGAGACGACAAACCGAATAAAAAATTCTACGATCCACGGGTATGGCTGCGGGAAGGTGAAAAAAGCCTCATCTCACGCCTGAAAGTGGCATTTGAGGATTTGAATTGTATCAACCGCAACGTTTAATAGTGATGAATGATAAGTGATAAATGATGAATTGGTACAGGAATTTGGATCAATTCATCATTTATCATTTATCATCCATCACTCATCATTTCCTATGCTTCGACTCACCACCCTCTTCCTCCTCCTCCTCGCGCTGAGTGCCTGCCAAAATAACGGTAATAAGGAATCGGATTGCCAAACCAAACCGCAAGCAATGATGCGGGAAGGCATGCGTGGCGTGGCAGAGCACAAGTTTACAGTCAGTGGAATTGAAAGTGAAGAATTCGTCAGATTTGTCAATGGAAAAACCCTGACAATTTTGCAAAGTGGTTGTGAAAAAATCCGCCAGGAATTTCGTTTTGAACTAAAAGAAAAACCCAGTCAAGACGATGCTGCCTTTTGGACCGATCAAGCCATTTTAAATTTGGCAGCTTTGGCAGTTTTGGATCCTCAACTCATGCCATTGAGCAATTGGGTCATGATGATCCGGGCACAAAAAGATGACATCCGGCTTGCCGAAACCAAGGCACTGGAAGGAGGTTTTTACACCAAAATCGACCGCATCACCAGCAATGACAGGGTTTTTCTAATCATTACCCTTTCCAACTACCCAACTTAGCTTTTTTCGTTCGTCGAAAAAATCAAAATACTCACAATCAGTTAGTTGCAATAAAAATCAATATCATTTTTCTGTTTTTAAAAATAAACCATATTCATAATCAATTACTCATCAAATTCTTAAGCAAAAGAATGACAGCTTCAGCAAAATCTGAACTGACAAATTTGCACTTGGAAAAACTTGACTTCACTCATGGCATTTCCTAATTTTGAGGAAGTTTTTATCCAGGCTTATCTACACATTTGATTAAGCGAATCGTCGGGAAATGCATTATTCAACAACACCTAGCATCCTCATAGTGTCCTATCTGAGTCAACGATCATCATTTTCGTTGCGCAACTGGCCTATCGCTGGGAATTTCCCTGATCATCCTACTGAATAATCACTTTGTCGCACGAGGCTCCCATAACCGTCGCCTATCCAGGATGACGCTGTTATGCCACCATATTAAGTATCAGTAAGTTAGTAAATTCGCTCCGCTACCCAACCAGGTCAGCGGAGTTTTTGTTTTGTATATAAGGGTAAGTATCTATCTTCGCGGGGCGAAACGGTCGAAGTGACCCTATGCGCTCAACAAACTCTACTTTACATTAATTCAACCTGTCATCATGAATTTTGATCTTATCGTTATAGGCAGCGGTCCCGGTGGTTATGTTGCCGCCATTCGTGCGTCTCAATTGGGTTTGAAAGTGGCTGTGGTCGAACGTGAATCATTGGGCGGAATTTGCCTCAACTGGGGTTGCATTCCCACCAAAGCACTCATCAAAAGTGCTCAGGTTTTTGAATACATTCAGCATGCTGAAGATTATGGTATCAAGGTTGGCAGTGCCAAAGCAGATTGGGAAAGCATCGTAAAGCGTAGCCGTGGGGTAGCCGATGGCATGAGCAAGGGTGTCAATTTCCTGATGAAAAAAAATAAAATTACCGTCATCAACGGAAATGGCGTTTTGACTACTGACAAACAAGTAGAGGTAACCGACGCCCAGGGAGCCAAAACCAAGTACAGTGCAACGCACATCATCATCGCCACTGGTGGTCGGGCCAAAGGTTTGCCCAACGTACCCATCGACGGTGAAAAAGTAATCGACTACCGTAAAGCAATGGTCCTGGAAAAACAACCCAAAAGTATGGTTGTCATCGGAGCTGGCGCCATCGGGGTGGAATTTGCTTATGTGTACGCCGCTATTGGTACTGAAGTCACGATAGTAGAGTTTATGGAGCAAGGATTGTTGCCACGTGAGGATGCCGATATTTCTAAAGAATTGGGCAAAATTTACAGCAAAAAAGGCATCCGGGTAATGGGCAACTCTGCCGTGGAAAGTGTAGATACTTCTGGCAAAGGCTGCGTGGTTAAAGTAAAAGACCGCAAAACTGGGAACGTAGAAGAAATCAAATGTGACATCGTCCTGTCCGCAGCAGGAGTAGCTGCCAATACCGAAAACATCGGACTGGAAGCCCTGGGCATCAAGACAGATCGCGGAATGATCTTGGTGGATGAATTTTACCACACCAATGTGCCAGGTATTTATGCCATTGGAGATGTTATTCCAACCGCTGCACTAGCTCACGTTGCCAGCGCAGAGGGCATCATTTGTGTGGAAAACATCACCGGACACCATCCAGAACCACTCGATTACAACAACATTCCATCTTGCACCTATTGTGTGCCTGAAATCGCTTCGGTTGGACTTACCGAACAACAAGCCAAAGATAAAGGTTACGAGCTCAAAGTGGGCAAATTCCCCTTTAGCGCTTCGGGTAAAGCCAGTGCAGCAGGCGACAAAACCGGCTTTGTAAAAGTCATTTTTGACGCCAAATATGGAGAATTCCTGGGCGCTCACATGATCGGCCAAAATGTGACCGAAATGATTGCCGAGGTAGTGGCTACCCGTAAATTGGAAACAACCGGCCATGAAATCATCAAAACCGTTCACCCCCACCCTACCATGAGCGAAGCGCTGATGGAAGCGGCCGCAGCGGCGTATGGTGAGGTGATTCACATATAAAATTCGTAGGGGCGACCCTCGCGGTCGCCCCTGCCATCCACGTAATCCAATAGGAACATTGCCGCCCCTCGCGGTCGCCCCGTTATCCCAAAAGGGCAACCACAAAGGGTTGCCCCAACAACCGCCCATGCCCATCCCCGTAACCATCCTCACCGGTTTCCTCGGAGCTGGCAAAACCAGCCTGCTCAACCAACTCATTGCCAATTACCCGGAGAAAAAATTCGCCATCATTGAAAACGAATTTGGTGAAGTGCCTATCGATGGTGATCTGGTGATTGGTGCCAGTGATGCTATTTTCGAATTGGCCAACGGCTGTATTTGTTGCTCCCTCAATGGCGAATTGGTTGAAACGCTGGAAAAACTACTCGATTCCGGAAAAAGTTTTGACCATCTGATCATCGAAACCACTGGCATGGCCGAACCCGATGCCGTAGCAGCCGCTTTTGTGAGTGATCCGGGTATCCAATCTGCTTTTCAATTGGACGGCACCATTTGTCTGGTTGATGCAGTTAGTGTACAGGAAACCCTGGCTGAACGGGAAGAGGCAGTCAAACAAATCACCTTTGCCGATCACATTGTCATCAATAAATCTGACGATGTACAGCCCCATTACCTTGAAGCCCTCCAATCCAATTTGAGGGAAATGAACCCCTTGGCGGATATCAGTCTGGCCAATTATGGTCATACCAAGGCAGCTCTTTTATCCTTGCATGCCTACGAAACTGGGCCATTGGAACAACGCATCAAAACTGTGGTACCAGATAGTCATTCACATGGGCATGAGCATGGTCATCATCACCATCATTCCGACGTCACTGCACATAGTTTCACCTTCGAACCAGCTTTTGATCTGCTTGCTTTTATCCATTGGAGCAAGGTCTTGTTGATGATTCAGGGTAAAAACATCTATCGCATCAAAGGGATTTTGAATGTGGGAAAGGAAGTATCTAAAATGGTTTTTCAATCTGTGCGCACTCAATCGGCCTTTACCCGCGCAGGAGATTGGCCCGAAGATGAACCGCGCCTGTCCCGGATTGTGATTATTGGGAAGGGATTGAAGCGGGAGGCGTTGGAGAAGGCATTGCGGAGTTGTCTACAGAAAGGTTGAGGAGTTGAGGAGTTTAGAAGTTGAGGCTGCCGCAGCGATTTTGACACTGGTGTTGTCCAAGTCTCTGCGGCAGCCTCAACTTCTAAACCTCTCAACTTCTCAACTCTTCCCTTTTTACTCCCCCAGCGCACTCATCTGATTCCACATCCGCTCATTCGGAGCATCCGCAGTGATGGTCACTGGCTCCTGCTTTACAGGATGCAGAAAAGACATTGAACGGCAGTGCAAATAAATGCTGCCATCCTGATTGGCCTGGCTGTAGCCATATTTCACATCGCCCACAATAGGGCAACCAATTTTGGACAATTGTACCCTGATTTGGTGAGGGCGTCCCGTAATTGGTTTGACCAATAAGAGGTATCGCGCTTCCAAATTGCCGATCAATTCGTAGTCAAGATCCGACTTCTTGGCATCCTTCGAGCGATTGCTTAACTGATCCAAAGCCTTCGAAACATTGCGTTCCTGGTCTTTAAGGATGTAATGAGTCAGATGGCCATATTCCGGAAAAGGCCGATTTTCGGTAATGGCCCAATAGCG
Source organism: Haliscomenobacter sp. (assembly GCF_965225875.1). Lineage (GTDB taxonomy): Bacteria > Bacteroidota > Bacteroidia > Chitinophagales > Saprospiraceae > Haliscomenobacter. The sequence continues at coordinate 1,688,173 of NZ_CBDDBS010000003.1, forward strand.
TTTTTCTACCTTCCGCTCTTTAAACAGTTCGTTCATGCGGATCAGCGCCTTGCTTGTCCGGGCAAAAATAACGGCTCCACTCACTGGGCGGTCCAAGCGGTGTACTACGCCCAAAAACACATCACCAGGTTTTTTGTACCGGAATTTGATGTAGTCTTTTACATAGTCCACCAAGGGAGTATCTTCGGTTTCGTCACCTTGAACCAGAATGCCCGCGGGCTTGTTTACCGCGATGAGATGATTATCTTCGTAGATTACTTGTAAGTTCATACCGCAAAGTTATGAAATTAACGCTTGGCTTTTCTCCCTGTCCTAACGACACTTTTATTTTTGATGCCATGATTCATGGTAGAATTGATACCGAGGGGCTCGAATTCGAGCTTTTTTTGGGCGATGTAGAAGAATTGAACCGCCGCGCAGGGCTTGCCGATTTAGACATCACCAAACTCAGTTACCATGCCTATGCCCATTTGACAGAAAAATACATCCTCTTGGATGCAGGTAGTGCCTTAGGCAACAACTGTGGGCCACTGCTGATTGGCAAGTCCTCGATTCCTCATGAGCATATTCCCAATCTAAAAATTGCCATACCCGGGAAATTGACCACCGCCAATTTTTTACTTAGCCTGGCCTTCCCTGCTGCTACCCAAAAAGTGGAAATGCTATTTTCTGAGATTGAAACAGCTGTAATAAATGGTGTCGTTGATGCAGGTTTGATCATTCATGAGAATCGTTTCACCTACATGGATAAAGGCCTGGTGAAACTGATTGATTTGGGTGAATATTGGGAGCAAAGTACAGGCATGCCAATTCCCTTGGGAGGAATCGTCATCAAACGAAGCTTGCCAGAGTCCATCATCCACAAAGTGAATCGCATCATCCGGCGAAGTGTTGAATACGCCTGGGACAATCCTGCCGCTTCTGAAAGCTTCATTGCCCAACATGCTCAGGAAATGGATCCTGCTGTCCGCCGCCAACACATCGACCTCTATGTGAATCATTTTTCAGCCGATTTAGGTGCGCAGGGCCGTGCTGCTGTTGAACATTTGTTCAAGGTTGCGGAGGAGAAAAAAATCATCCCGACTCAAAAACAAGCAATTTTTCTATCTTTTACTGCCTAATTTTCATAAAACAACATAGTTACTCTATAAAAATCCAAAGAATCTATAAACATATTTTCATTTGTTGGTAGATTCTGGTATATTCGCTTCAGTTTAGTTGATTCCTTCCACTGTAATACATCTCTTATTTCCCCTCGTATAACTTCCCTTAGAAACACTGTGATTAGTCAATGTGAACCTTGATGATCTAATCCATGTCGTTTACGTTGCGTCGTAAGCACCCATTGGTGTTTAACGACCTAATTGTTCATTGTACCTATGAAAAAGGATAAAAAAACAGGAGAAGAGATGAGTGACAAGAAACGTTTGCAGGGTTTGGTTTGGGATGGCTTGTTCAATTCACTGGAAGAAAAACCAGGAGAAAACAAGAATTCTACTACTCAAAAGAAGGAGAAAAAAGGCAAAAAAGCCAATGGAGACAAGGAGAAGCCCGAGGACAACACCAGTACAGAATAAGGCCCGGTTTTACCCGTTAAAGGTACTGCGATAAGCTAGCGGGGTTGTCTTTTTGAGCAGTTTGAACTGTCGGTTAAAATTGGATAGGTTGTTAAATCCACTTTCCAGGGAAATAGCAGAGATGCTCATTTTATCCTGAACAAGCAATTTACATGCATGCTCTATCCGAATCTCGGTAATGAACTGAGAAAAGGTGCGCCGCGTCCTTTTTTTGAAATACCGACTAAAGGCAGATTCACTCATGTTGGCCAACCTGGCTACATCGCTCAACTGGATTTCTTGTTGGTAATTCTGGACAATGTAGGACAATACTCCATTGATTCTGGCTGAATCTACTTCATTTTGTAAAGACATGGAGTTCGTGGTCAATTCCTGGATGTCTTCACTTTCACTCAATATCGCCAATACTGCAATCAATTCCAATAAGCGGTTGATGCCCGTAAGGAATTGAAGTCCTTCAATTTTGGTAGCCACTTTTTTTACAGTTTCGGGGCCAAAATTCAACCCAAGCTTCGAGCGTTCCAGCAAATTTTTGATCGCCTGACACTCCGGCAAGTCAAAAAAATTCCCGCCCATAAAGTCTTCCAAAAAATGAATCACCAAAGACCTTGCCCGCACGTTGCTGTCTTTGGCATAAAACTGCTCATCATTGCGGTAGTAATGGGGTAAATAAGCTCCAATCATACACAAGTCTCCAGGTTTAAAGTGGGAAATATTACTCCCAACAAATTTCTTACCCGTGCTTTCCAAAACCAAAACAATCTCGTATTCGGGGTGATAATGCCAGGGGGTAGCAAAAAAAGCGGCGTCCTGAGCAAAAAAATTAAAGGACGAGTTGGGCGGCGGTGTGATTTTTAATAATTGCGGCTTCATGGTTTAAATGTCGCGAATTTTACACTAAAAATAATGGATTTTTTCCAGAACACCTCCAATTATGAGCATAAAAGTATCAGAAATCAACAAAATATCAGTATTCCTTCTACTTGCAAATTCCGACATTTGTACCGCACTCATTAAATTTTTAGAATTTTATTTTAAACAAACAACATTTAGCAGCATGAAAAGTCCATTACACGGAATGATGCTAGTTTTGACACTTTTGCTGAGCTGTCAATTCGCATTTGCCCAAACCCGTCAAATTACGGGAAAAATTACCGACACCAATGGAGATGGCCTGATTGGCGCCTCGATTGCGGTGAAGGGAACTACTACAGGTACTGTCACCGATGCCGACGGTGCATTTGCCTTAGCGGTGAGCAACGAGTCTGTTTTGGTGATCAGTTACACTGGTTACAACACCAAGGAAGAAACGGTGGGCACCAGAACAGTGGTCGACATTACTCTGGAAGAAAACGTATCAGAATTAGCCGAAACGGTGGTGGTTGGTTATGGTACCCAACGCAAAAGTCAATTGACCGGGGCCATTTCTTCAATTAGCGCCAAGCAGATCACTGAATTGCCGATTACCAATGCTCGTCAGGCCCTACAAGGTCGCGCAGCAGGGGTAGACGTAGTGCAGGCAGGTAGCCGCCCTGGTTCCGGCCCAACGGTTCGGATTCGCGGACGTCGTTCCATCCAGGCTTCCAACGATCCATTGTACGTAGTAGACGGTATCCCACTTGCTGGGGGTATCGACGACATCAACCCACAGGACATCCAATCAATGGAAGTACTGAAAGATGCCTCTGCAACAGCCATCTATGGTTCCAGAGGTTCTAACGGGGTAGTTTTGGTAACGACCAAACGAGGAAAGAGTGGTAAATCAGTCGTAAGTTTTGACACTTATTACGGTATCTCCGACGCCTTGGGCCGCATTGATGTAATGGATGGACCACAATTTGCCGAATACAAGCGTGAATCTCGCCGGGCGATTGGCACTTATCCTGCTGGGCCTGCTACAGCGGATGCTGACGCCAAATTGTTTGAACCCATTGAATTGGATGGTATTGCCAAAAACCGTACCACCGATTACCAGGATTATTTGCTGCGTCAGGGAACCATTCAAAGCCATCAATTGGGCGTATCGGGTGGTGACAAAAAAACACTGTTTAACATTTCCGCCAACTACTTCAACGACAAAGGGATCATTTACAATCAGGATTTTACCCGTTACACTTTCCGATTGAACCTTGATCACCAAATTTCCCAAAACATCAAAATAGGTACTTCTACCCTGCTGGTTTACAGCGAGCGCAACGGGGAAAACTTCAACCCCTATGGTGGTGCCTTGCAGGAAAACCCGCTGGGTAAACCCTACGATGACAATGGCAACCTGATCTTTTTGCCTACTTCTGATGGTTTGCGGACCAACCCGATTGCTGAGGTTATTCCTGGTGCACAAATTGATTTGACCAAACGTACTCGGATGTTTACCAGCTTGTACGGAGAATGGGAGATTCTGGAGGGTTTGAAATACCGCGTCAATTTTGGCCCAGACTTTACCAATAATAGAAATGGTCGTTTTATCGGAAGTTTGACCAACGCTCGCCGGGCAGGTCAGGCCGTTGCTAACACCAACTATAGCTATTCTTTCAACTATACTTTGGAGAACATTCTGACTTATGGCAAGAGCTTTGGGGCCAACAACCTGAACATCACCGCCATGCAATCATTGCAAAAGGATGACTTTGAAACCGCCAGCATCAGTGTAGATGGTATTCCGGTTGAAACTCAACAGTTCTATGCACTGGGGCAAGCTTCTATTATTAACAACCCAGGTACCGGGATCACCCAATGGGCGCTGAACTCTTACATGGGTCGTATCAATTACGATTTCCAAGGCAAATACTTGTTGACCTTGACTGGTCGTTATGATGGTTCTTCCCGTTTCGGTGCCAACACCAAATACGGTTTCTTCCCTTCTGCAGCCATTGGCTGGAACATCAGTGAGGAAGGATTCCTGAAAGGTTCCAAGTGGTTGGAGCAATTGAAACTGCGCGCCAGCTACGGATCAATTGGTAACACGGCGATCAACCCATACCAAACCCAAACTTCTCTGAGCCGGACTACTTATTTGTTCGGAACTACCGGAGCATATGGCTACCGTCCAAACGTATTGGGTAACCCTGACCTGAAATGGGAATCTACTTCTACCGCCAACATCGGTTTGGACTTCTCGCTTTGGGCTGGCCGGGTTTATGGTAACATCGAAGTGTATCAAGCGGATACCCGCGATCTATTGTTGAACGACCAATTGCCGCTGACCAGTGGTTTCTCCAGTGTATTGCGCAACGTAGGTCGTACCCGCAACAAAGGTTTGGAAGTGACCTTATCTACTGTTAACATCGACAAAGGTGACTTCCGTTGGAGCACCGACCTGCAATTTACCCACAACAAAGAAGCCATCCTGGAGCTGTTCAACGGTAAGGTGGATGACATCGGTAACGCCCGTTTCATTGGCCAACCTTTGACTGCTTATTTCGATTTCAAAAAAATCGGCATCTGGCAAACCAGCGAACTGGATTTGGCCACCAAATACCAGCGCAAGCCAGGAGAAATCAAGGTTGAAGACGTAAACGGCGACGGCAAACACGATGCATCAGACCGTACGATTCTTGGTTCTCAGGTTCCAAAATGGAGTGGAGGTATCACCAACCGTTTTGAATACAAAGGATTTGACTTGTCCTTCTTCTTCTTCGCCCGGATTGGTAGCATGTTCCAAAGTGGTTTCCACTCTTCTTTCAACTCTCTGGCCGGTCGTTACAACAACTTGGACGTAGATTACTGGACGCCCAACAACCCAACCAATGAATTCCCACGTCCAAACCAGAACCAGGAATTCCCGGTATACCAGTCTACTTTGACTTACTTCAGCGGTACTTTTGTTAAATTGCGCAACATCAACTTCGGTTACAATGTACCGACCAAAAAGATCGCAGGTTTGCGCATCTTTACCAGTATCCAGAACCCATACATCTGGTCTGAATACCGTCAGAAGTACAAAGGTATCGACAACGAAACGGATGGTACGGTTAACGAAAACCAAACTCCTTCCGTACGCCAGATTACCTTTGGTATCAACGCGAAGTTTTAATAAAATCACTCATTCAAATAAAATAGTCATAACATGAAAAAAGTGCATGTTATTAAATTTATAGCCTTTGCAGCGGTGTTGTTGTCTACACCTGCTTGTGAAGATCTTTTGACCGAAGTTCCAGTGAGCCAGGTCAGTGGTTTGTACCTCGACTCCAGGGCTGGTTTTGAAGATGCGGTAGAAGCAACTTATTCAACTTTGCGCGACTGGTATGGCCGCGAGGCAGCTTTTACCCTCACAGTTTTTGGTACCGATACCTATACCATGGGTGCGGATGGTAGCTTCAAGTTTGTGAACCAATACACCTCACAAATGGATAGCCGCTTGACCCCTACCCGTGACGTGTGGAACTTCTTTTATCGGGCCATCAACACGGCCAACGCAGTGATTGACCGTGCAGGTGTCAGCATCACAGGTTTGGATCCTGCTGTTCAAAAAGTTCGGGTTGCAGAAACCAAGTTTTTGCGCGCCCACGACTACTTTTTGTTGGTGCAAATGTTTGGTCCAGTACACCTTACCTTGAAGGAAAACAAAGAGGTTCAAAAAACTGCGTCACGTACTCCTGTACCTGAAATCTACAAAGCCATTGTAGCTGACCTGGAATCTGCACTAGCAGACTTGCCCGTAAGCCAGGCTCAGTATGGTCGCGTGACCAAAGGAGCGTGTGAGCACCTACTGGCTAGGGTTTATTTGACCAAAGCTACATCTGAAGCCAAAGCAGCTGACGATTTTGCCAAGGCGGCTACTTATGCTCAGAACGTGATCAAAAACTACAGCTACAGCCTCGTGCCAGATTTTGCCAAACTGTGGGAACAAGGTGGTGCCGAGGTAAATAGTGAAGTAATCATGGCCTGCCAGTACTCTGCTGACCCGCTGACCAATATTGGTCAAACAGTAGGTACCAACAACATAGGCAGCGGTATTGGTAGCGACCAAAGTGGTAATGGCAACAATGGTCACTTGTACTTCGGGATGGAATACGATACCCAGGCAGGAATGCAACGCGATGTATTTTATGGCCGTCCATTCAAACGTTTCCGTCCAACCGATTACATGTTGAATGTGGTATTCAAATTTGAAGACCGGGTCAACGATTCTCGTTACAAGAAGACTTTCCGCGATACCTGGTTGTGCAATCGCCCAGGTACATTCACCAACGTTTTTGACACTTCGAAAAAGTCTTTGACTTTTGCATCTGGGGATACCACCATGTTCATCCCTGGTTACGAAATGTCCTTGGAAGAACGCGCCAAGCGCAAGTATCAGGTTTTGGTACCTAGCTTGTACAAAGCCAACCTCTTCCCTACCCTGATCAAACACATGGACCAAACTCGTCCAGACCGTACGTATGAGCCAGGTAGCCGCGACTTCTTCATGTTCCGTTTGGCTGAAACTTACCTGATTGCCGCTGAAGCTTTAATCAAGCAAAACAAGGCTGCTGAAGCCGTTCCATTCATCAACGCAGTCCGCCGCCGTGCCGCATGGCCAGGCAAACAAGCTGCGATGGAAATCACCGAAGCTCAAGCTACTATGGATTTCATCATGGAGGAAAGAGAGCGTGAATTGGCTGGCGAAATGTTCCGTTGGTTTGACCTGAAGCGTTGGGGCAACCTGGTACAACGGGTGAGAACTTACAACGTGGATGCTGCACCAAACATCAAGGATTTCCACGTTTTGCGTCCAATTCCACAGGATCAGATCGACCGTACTGCGGGTGGAGCAGCTAGCTTCCCTCAGAATCCAGGTTATTAATTAGTTTCTTTTCATAATGAGTGCATAACCACAGCGGTGCAGGTTTTCCCAAGCCGCTGTGGTTGGCGCTTGCTGCAGTTGTTCCTACTACTACTACTTTTAAAAACAGAACCTATTCCAAAACCTAGCAGAGTTTGCAAAGGTTTTGGGGTAGGTTTTTTTTATGCAAGTGGTGATGCTGTAAACAGCGTAAAACGCTAGAAGGGCATACCGTGCGTCAAACCAATCAACTTCCTGGTCAATGCCGGAGCGTAATAGAGCGTCTTGAGCGCCAGTTGGGTACTGACTTTTTTGCCAAACAAATGTTGTAAGTGCTGCCCTGCCCATATCCGTGTGCTGAAATTGGCTTTCCAGGCACTTGTGTACTGCTTTACCAACTCCGTTTTGTTGATCTTTCCTTCCACATATGACGGCATTAGGTCGGCCAGAATTTTCGACGCTCGCATGGCCATACTCATGCCATTGCCACAAAGTGGAGTAATGGCACCCGCCGCATCACCAAGCATCAACATGCCATTGAGATAGGTATCCTTGGGATGAAAATAGACATTGCTGATCACCAAGGGTTTGTCGAATAAAAAACTGGACTGCGTAAAGTATTTTTTGAGGAACGGGTTTTTGTACAAAACCGCTTCTTCCATGGATTTAAGGTCGTTGCCATTGCGCTGCAAATTGCTGGACTTGGACAGATAACACAGACAGTATCGGTTCCCATCTACTTTTGAAACCCCACAATAGCCATCCTGAAAATTGTGCAATTCTATCCGGTCGGGAGTAAGGTCAGTTTCAATATGGTACTTAACGGCAATGTAATTGGGCAAATGATTGGCAATTTTATCTGGCGATTTAGCAAACGATGGGGCGTATTTCCCAAAACTCCCGCACAACAAATTCGCCTGGTATTTGCCCATTGTAGTGGTGATTTCCGCCACGGGAGCATCCGCATGTTGGGCATCCAAAACCTTACAATTTTCTAAAACAGTGACGCCCCACTTGCGCGCAATCTGGCACAATTGATGATCCAGGGTGAACCTGCTGATGCCAAAACCACCCAAAGACAAGGGGCTGTTGAGCATAAAGCCCCCCTCCGCAGAGATGCCCAATTGGGTGAGTCGAGGCAAACCAAGATCGTTCAGCGGCATGCCCAAGTCTTGTAAAAAGTCCCAGCTTTCCATCGAGATGTACTCCCCACAAACCTTGTGCTGCGGGTAAGTATTTTTTTCAAACAAGACCACCTCCATACCTTGCCGGGCCAGTTGAATCGCCAGACACAAGCCGCCTAAACCGCCACCAATGATGGCGCAAGAGTAAATTTTATTGTCCACTTCCATAGATGATGACTTCGTGGCGAAAGGCCCATTTGTTTTTGACGGAGAAATGTTTGGCTCCAGCTTTTCTGATGATGTCCAACCACTCTTTTTTCACAAACCCACGCGCCACGGACAGCGGCGCATCGTTTTTAACCAAGTACGATTTTGAAAAAAGGGCAGTTAGTATTTTGATGGACCAATAGGCAAAGCCGTTTCGCTCCAAATCATTGATGATTAACACCTTGTTTTTGTCCAAAGCGAATTGAATGAGTTCAATCAATTGCCGTTCGTCCAGGTGATGACAGAACAAACAAGCGTGAATGATGTCAACCTGAGGAACGTGTTGGAACATGTTTCGGTAATCATCACAAATAAACTGGATATCGGGGCGAGGTTTGTGCCGGCTTGCGTATTCGATACAAACCGGTTTCAGGTCAATACCAATAAGTTTTAGTTTCAATCTTTTGCGCAGCTGCCATTGCTGAATGCGTTTAAGGGTATCCCCGCCGCCACAACCAATATCAATGAGGGTGTAGGCTTTTTCGGGCTGGATCACATTTTTTAATGCCGAAAATGTGATGTCGTACCCCCCCAACAAGGCATTAATCCGGTCCAATTCCTTCAGGTTTTGGTACAAGTCCGCAGTCGGGATGTCCTCGGCATCCAAGAGTTCTTTTTCTAGGCTACGTTGTTCAAGCATGGCACAATTGCATGGTTTCAACCGTCAGGCCTGGTCCAAAAGCGGCGGCAAAAATATTTTTGCCATCGGCAATAGGGCCGAGCTTATCCAGGATATTTTTCAGTACAAACAATACGGTAGGCGACGACATATTGCCATAATCTTTGAGTACCTGATAAGATGCGGACAAGTCGGCAGCCGAGAGCCCCAGCGCTTCTCCAAAGCTGTCCACAATTTTTTTCCCCCCTGGATGCACGGCCCAATGGTCGATGGACGCTGGGTTGATGCCCACATTGTCCAACATGCCTTTGATGTTGTTTTTGATCAAATCGCCGACATAAGAAGTCAAGTTCATGATGAACCCCGTTTCAGAAAGTTGCCAAGCCATTTCCTTGCGGCTATCGGGAATACAAAATGAATCGAAGCTGGTTATTTTTACATTCCGGCTTTGTTCCTCTTCTGCGGGCTGGCTGCTCAGCAACACAGCTGCGCTACCATCGCCAAAAAGGACATTGCAGAGCAGATAATCCTGGTTGTAAATGGTTTGAAAATGCAAAGTGCACAACTCAGTACAGACCACCAAAACTTTGGCATCGGGCTGGCTTTTGCAGATCCCATCAGCTTGTTTGAGGGCGATGATGGCCGCATTACAACCCAAAAAATTGACACTGCTGCGGTGCGTGGTTGGCGGCAAGGCAAGAGCTTGCATCAATTCAATGTCCAAACCTGGCGCCGACAAGCCCGTGCAGGTTACGGTAATAAGGTGCGTGATGCTGCTTTTGATGCTGGCAAAATCCGGCAAGTTCTGAATGGCCTTCAGTGAAAGTGGCAAGGCTTCTTTTTTAAAGCGATCCATCCTTTGGGTAAGCCCGGGCGAAGGAATGAGTTGGGTGTTTTTGGGAAAAAAAGTGAATTGTTCTGCAGGCAATCCGTAATCCTCCAGCACCGAATAACGGGTGGAAGTTCCCGATTTGTCGGCGAGAATTTTGACTTTCCTTTTTACACTCAAATCATCAATCGAGTTACTGTAAAATTGGGTGAGCACATGCTGCTCATATCCATAATCGGGTACCGCAGTGGCTATGTTAACGATGTAACTCATAGGAAGTTAATTTTTCAAGCATAAAACAATAAAGCAGATGTTCATCGAAACTGCCGCAAGGACGTTCATCCGCATGGTGTTTTTGAAATCTGCGTTGCGTGTATCTTTAATGACTTGGCTAAACCAATACCCAAAGAAGACCGCAATCGGTAGGAAGAAGGCTTGAATGATGTAAAAACTGGCGATTTGATTGATGTTGCTGAAATAGATAAAATAGCAAAGATTACAGATGCCAAACATGATGGCCGAAAAAACAAACGTGCCACGATAGCCCAATTTGTAACTAATGGTAACCACGCCGTCATCCAAATCCTGTTTGTGTTGATAAATCTGGGTAAGGGGGTAAACCCCGGCGATTTGAAACGAACAGGCCGCCATCACCCAAAGATTGCTTGCATTCAGCTCCAAAAACTCTTTGGTAATCCCCACATGAGACAGGTAATAAGTGAAGCCCCCCTGAAAAAGAGCCACAACCAAAAAACCGGTAAAGGGATATTTTTTCAAGCGAATTTGTCTTGCACTATATGCTCTTGATGCTGCGACACAGATCAGCAAGCACAAAGCAAAGCCAATATTTACCAACCACATGGAGAGAAGGATAGCAACAATATCCATGATCAAGGTGACATAAAACAAGCGGATGGTGGGCATGGGTGGTTTTTCCAAACCGCCAATACTGTCCTGATCTTTGTCGACATAACTATTGTATCCATTGCTGGCGGGGTAAATCAAAAAATGGAGGATCAAAAAGGGATACAATACATCCGTCCACGAGAAATTGCTGCGGATTTGGCTCAATGCCAAAATAAAAACGGGCATGAGCAAAAGGGAAAAAGGAATCCTTAACAATTTGAGGGTGTCTCTATCTATCATCTTTTTCGTTTGAAAAGGTGGATTATAGCTAAAAAAGGATGTTTTTCTAGAGTGATGCTCGATTTTCCAAGGAGAGTACTTCAACGGTAACATGGAAATCCACTTTAAGTTGTACTTTTACAAGAAAAACAGGCTTTCTGTTGCGGGTAAATCTCATTTCAACCGTCTTTTAACTATCAAACTTTTTCAAACATTCAACTTGTCAAATATGGCATCACGCAGAGAATTTATCATCAAATCAGCTATGGCTGGTGCTACGGTTGGAATTTCGGCCAAGAGCTACGCCAGGATACTAGGCTCCAACGACCGGGTTCGAGTGGGTTGTGTTGGCTTTTCGGATCGTTTCAGGTCTTCTCACGTCCCTCCTTTCAAAGCTTTGATGAAAGAGATGAACTTCGAAATGGTAGCCTTGTCCGATATCTGGAATCGCCGCCGGGAAGAGGGAAAAGCCTTTATAGACAAACAATTGGGCAGTGACGTAAAGGTTTTTAACAACAATGAAGAACTGTATGCTTCCAAAATGGTGGATGCAGTTTTTATCAGCACTGCCGATTTTCAACACGCGCTACATACCATCGAAGCAGTAAAAGCGGGTTGTGATACCTATTCAGAAAAGCCCCTGGCGGAAACCATGGAGGACAACCGGGCAGTACTCAAAGCTGTACGGGATTCCAAAAAAATTGTTCAAATCGGTTCTCAACGCCGTAGCGGTTCCAATTATCACGCTGCAGCGGATTACATCAAGTCGGGTAAATTTGGCCCCATTGTGATGGTCGAACTGATGTGGAACGTCAATCAACCCGGGCGCTGGCGCCGGCCTGAATTGGTCAAAAACCTCAAAGAATCTGACGTGGATTGGAAGCGGTATTTGATGAACCGTCCTTTTGAAGCTTTTGACCCACGCAAATATTTGGAATATCGTTTGTTTTGGCCTTATTCTTCCGGAATCCCTGGCCAATGGATGAGCCACCAGATCGACACTGTTCACTGGTTTAGTGGTTTGCCGCATCCACGTAGTGTAGTTGCAAACGGTGGAATTTACCAGTGGAAAGATGGCCGTAAAAACGCGGATACCCTTACTGTGGTGTTTGACTACGGTCCCATCAATGACCCAACTACTGGTTTCCAGGTCCAATTCACTTCACGTTTTTCAAACGCGGCTGGAGATACCAAAGAATTGTACTACTCTAATGGTGGTATGATCAATTTGGATACCAATGAAATTTCGGCTACTGGTGGTTTGCGCGAGCGGGAGGCCGCCGCGATGGGATTGAAAGCGAACCTTTTGCAGCCGCTGAAACTGGAAGGCATCAAGGTTGAAACAGATGCCAATACAGGTGGCGATACCTTAACTTTCAACCACATCAAAAACTGGATGGAATGTGTACGGAGCCGCAAGGAGCCCAATGCACCGATTGAAGCTGGTTATCAGCACTCAATTGCCACGATCATGTCCAACGCTGCCTGGCGCACTGGCGAAAGGGTTACCTTTGATGCCAAAAAGCAGGAAGTGCTGGCTGGAGGGAAAGTATTTAAGTACTAGGCTTCGACTTCGCTCAGCCACCGAAGAAATATTTTTTGTCATTGAATTGGGCAGGGTGTACAGATTATATACCTTGCCCTTTTCTTTTGGCATCAATTAAAAATTGGTCCGATTCAAACTATAAGCAACAAACATTTATGAATGCACAGTTTTCACTACAAGGTAAAGCCGTAATTGTTACAGGAGGTACTGGTATTTTGGGAGGCTCATTTATCAAAGGCATTGCCGCCGCAGGCGGAGCCATAGGTATTTTAGGCAGAAATGAAGAGGTAGCACAGGCTAGAGCAGCAGCAATCAACCAAGCGGGCGGAAAAGCCATTGCGCTGATTGCCGATGTTATGCAAGAAGCACAACTCAATGCAGCCAAGGAAAAAATGCTGGAAGCTTTTGGCCGCATCGATGGCCTGGTAAATGGGGCCGGTGGCAACATGCCTGAAGGCGTTGTCCCCCCCGGAGGAGATATTTTCGACCTGAATATGGAGGGCATGCGCAAGGTAATGGACCTTAACTTGTACGGTACACTAATGCCTACCCAGGTTTTTGGTCGCACGATTGCCGAAAACGGGGGCAGTATTGTCAATATTTCTTCGGTATCCTCCACTTCTGCCATTACACGAGTGCTGGGCTACAGCATGGGAAAATCGGCGATTGACAGTTACACCCGCTGGTTCGCACTCGAAATGGCCAATCGCTATGGGGACAAAGTGCGCATGAATGCCCTGGTGCCTGGTTTTTTCCTCACTGAACAAAACCGCAGTTTATTGACCAATCCTGATGGCAGTTTTACCTCTCGTGGTGAGTTGATTGTGCAAAACACCCCTTTCAAACGCTTGGGAGACCCGGATGAACTCATTGGCGCGCTCGTTTGGTTGTTGAGCGATGCCTCCTCTTTTGTTACCGGAACAACAATTAATGTAGATGGTGGATTTTTGGCTTTTAGTGGTGTATAAAAGCCTTTAAAATTACTGGTTCCGTTGCCAATCAGGCTTACTATTATGTGGGAAAGCACTGGAGATGTCTTACAAAAAAACCTACTATCTGTTGTCAACCAATGCCAACCCTGATGGCAACGAAGTAATGGTATATACCAATTTCCAAGGCTATTCTAATTTCATTGACGCGAAATTTCGGGCCATCCAGGTATTGGGAACTTATTACCAGTACGGATGATAAAAGCAGCAGTTTCCCCGAATTTTGTGGGAATAAACCGCCGCAGTGGTTGAGCTTTTGCTCAATTAAGCTCAATCACTGCCGTAGTTGCCATCAATGTGAACCAACTATTACTTTACCTCTCGCGCTGAGTTGATTACGCCCACTTTTAAGCGCTTAGGCAAACCAGATGAATCCATTGACACACTCATTTGGTTGTTGAACGATTCCTCCTTTTTTGTCATCAAAATAACAATTAATATGAAAAGTGGGTTCTGAGCTTTTAGTGACGTATAAGTTATTGTGATTTTGAATTATATTTATGTTTCCTTTCACTACCTGAGTATCATTTGATGTAAACAAATTAGGGATTTTCAACCTTTAATAATAAGTTCCTATGGCAAACACAAATGGGAATGTTTATCCTGCGTTAGGGATAAACGCTCAAAATCAAGTTTTTGGAGTTGATTCCAACAACAACATTCACCTTTTATCTGCTGAAAATTTTGCTCAGGTCATCGCCATTTCTGAAAATGGTACCATCTGGGTGATCTCTACCGATCCAGTTTCTGGCGGGGCGCAGATTTCCTGGAGTATTGGTGATGGCAACTGGACACCTGTTAACAATGACCCTGGAGCTGTACTCATTACAGGTACCACTGCAGATGGTGCGTTGTATTACACGGAAAGTGAAACCCTGTGGGCAATTCAGACTGCCTACAATGAGGGCGAACAAATTGGGCAAATACCAGCTGTCCAAAACCTCGACTACGGAGGTGGCTATCTTTGGATGGTGGCGCCCATTCAACCAAATACAGAGGCTTGCCTCCAATTCACGCCCACAGATGGGACATACAATTGGAAACCCTTTGCCGGATTGCCAGAGCCTTCTAGTATTTCCGTCAATTATATGGGAGACTGTTACGGGGTAAATGAATTTTCGCCAGTGTACTATTCAAGCGATGGCACCAATACTGGAAGTGATGGTTCTGGAGCAACCGGAAGTGCCCTTGAGATTACCTTCAAAAACACTTATTACGTGTTGTCTACCAATGGCAATGAAAATGGTAATGATGTACTGATTTGGGAGGACGTCAACGGAGGCACATTTGTGAGTGCGGGCTTTCAAGCCATTCAAGTGTTAGGAACCTACTATTTAGCAGGTTCTTGATGCTTTAAAAACTGTAGAGACGCAAACATTTGCGTCTCTACAGCCAGCTCTTTCTACTTTTTACCCGCCACCTTCACTCTCTGTACAAAAGCCTGGGCCCGGTTGTTGTCTACAATCTGGATTTCGAAATTCTCTCCATCCTCCATTTTAAGCACCAACTCGGTTTTTTTCATCTTGTTGGCCTCGTCCATGAAGCGGCTATCGTTGGAGGTCATTTCCAAAATGCCTTGCTTGTAGCCGTAGTAATAATAAATGTCGTTGGGTAACTTGAGGTAAAAGTATACCCGGTCATCATCGTTGCTCGGCATTTTGAACTCTACGTAAGAAGTAATCACCTTATTGACCATCGTTCCGTTCACGGAGATAAGGCCAATCTTATCCTTGGTACTGACAAAAGATTGGTAATCCATATCCCAACGCATCTTCAAACCCGAGAGCAGGAAGTTGTAAGTATTGTATTTTTTAGGCAAGTCTGCCAAGCCTGTGCTGATTTCCGCAATGGCTTTGTCCACACTTTCGTCTGCGGGAAAAAGCATGGTCATCCGCCGCTGGTAGTAGGGTAAATCCGTGAGGTAATTGACCGTTTCTGAACCAAAACCCGCAGCTTCAATTTCGTTTTGCATGATGCGCATCAATTTATCGGGGATGCGCATGCTCAAGCCGGAAATCACATCGATGTCGACGGGTGGTGGTGGTGTTTTACCAATCAAACTGTCTGGAATATTGGCAAATTCACCCGTAATGCTGCCAGCTGCATCAACCTTTACATATTTGAGCGCTGTGCCAATATTGATCTTTCCTTCACCCTCTACTTTACCCGTTTTGTTGCTAAAAATCAAGCGCGAGCCCTGTAGGCCATTGGCGATAACCTTAGTGGAATCACCAAAAGTAAATTGGTCCTTGGCCGCGTCGTATCTGAATACCCCTTTGGTCGGCAAAATGGCCCGATCCTTGCGGAAATACAGGGGCATCATAACACTGGGGTAAGCAAAACTCATTTCTTTGCTCAGGTAAAAACCAGTTTCCAGTGGCACTCCGTCGATACTTTTGGGGGAGTCGTATTTGATGGCCAGGTTGCTTTTATCGCCCTCACTTTTCAGGGTAAACCAATGTCTGACCGGCAATTTATCAGCCTCCAGACGGGCAAAACCATCAAATTTCAAATTTCTGGATTCTGAAGACAAATTGATCGTTCCATAAAATGAGGTTTTCCGATCAATGATAAAACTGTCTTCCTCTGCGACCGTACCTTCTGCACGGGTGGCAGTTGCCTTTTCACTCGCCTTTCCTTTACCTATCCGTTGGCCTACGATGCTGCTGAATTCAATTTCCTGCTTTTTATTCGCCACATTGTATTCATAAAAACCGTGGGCTCGGTAATCCTTTCGCCCATTGATGCTCACAGTAGCCCGATTGATCTTGTGGTTTTTGTTCAAAGTATCACAAATGATGGTGGCATTGCGCAAGGAATCCATAATGGCCTTGGGTTGAATGTAAACTGTGCCACTATCAGGGATGATCATGGCATCGGCCGATTTGATGAATGGCACTTCCGTGACTTTGAGCAGGTAGGTTTTGAGGTCGTAGGACGCCCTTTTCCCCTTAAAGCGCAGGGAATCCTGATCAGGATGCACCGAGGTAAATGTGCCCATTTTAGTGGAGTCCGATTTAAACCGAATCATCGAGTTTTTCATTTCCCAGATGAATTCGTTCATGGAAGTCACATATTGATTGAGCGGCAGTTTGGTTTCAAGGTACTCATCCAGCGCTTTAAAACGGCCTAGCTGTTTGTCAAAGTCAACATCGCTGCGCAAGCGATCCGATTGGATGGCAATAGCTCCTGCTTCTTCGGCCTTGATCTTGAGGGCAGTGGTATCGGCTTTTGCTGAAAAGGCTCCAAAGTTAAATTGTTTGGAAGTCAAAGCTGCTTGTGGCCAGTCCAACAAACCATTGCCTTTCAGACCGCCAGGAGTCAGGGCAAGGGTACCGGTTAAAGTATGTTCGCCGGATTTAAAAATCTGGAAAGCGTTCTTTTCAGATCGCACATACATACTATCACGGTAAGGTTTCCAGTTCAGGCGTACCAGTTCACCGTGTACCTGGGGCACTTCTTCTTCCTTGCTGCGCTTTTCAGCTAGGTCAAAGTCCTTGGCCCCAGCCGTCATTAGTTTGGGCAAAAAGTGTACATCTTCAGATTCCAGGGTAGCTCCGAGGTATTGGATTTTACCCTTGCCCCAAAGTCCCTTGTTGCTCAAGTCAAGTTCGCCAGAAAAACGGCCCTTCACTTTGTAAGCCGGATAACCTTTCTCGGGTGTTTTGTGTACAAAACCCAGGGAATAATCGTGCTCACGGACCTTGAGGGTTTCTTCAAAATCAGGGAAGATTTGGGCCGAAACCAATTTGCCCCGGAAGTTGACCATTTCTTTGACATAGTTGTCCAAACTATTGAAAAAGAAAGGTTTTAGTTCAAAATAAAAAGAGTCACGTTTGTACAAGGTGTCCTTCACAAAGGGGTTCTTTTTGCCATCATAATATTTACCATCGTAATAGACGTAACTGCTGGAGCGACTATTGAGATTGGGGAAAATGGGGACATCGTTTTTCCCGCTGCGGTTCCCTTCTGCATCAATAAGCAGGGTAGCCTTAAAGTTCTCGATATCAGAAGTCAACGCGAAAGGATTGATTTCCTCCATTTTATGGGTCTTTGGCAGTTTGTCAGGCACAAATAAACGCCAGTATTTGAAGGAGTCACTAGTAACTGAAAACTTGCCATAATCAAAATGCAGTTTATTGCCACGCAATTCGCTGAACCCCGCTTTGAGTAACCCTTTGGAGTCGATGTCTCGGTTTTGGCGCATCACTAGGGTGGCGCTATCAGGCAACACCCCTACTTGTTGTAAACGACTGAACTCGAGCCATTTTACACCAATTATCCGAATCGAGTTGTCTTTTAGATTTAGAGTCGCATTTGCACTGTCTGTTTTGGATAAAATCCGCAATTGATCATAATCCGAACGTTGCATGTACGAATTGTAATAGTGTTGGACCTTGTCCTGGACATGAATCAACAAGCTGTCTGCGTCGTAACGAATAAAACCTTGTCCAACCAAATCATAAATCAAAGTGGTGATGTTTTCCACCTTAAAAGTTGGATTGAGTTTTCGAGCAAACTCATCGGCATAGATGTCTTTTACCCCAATTTCATCCGTCAGCTGTTTCAATTTTGCCAATGGATTTGAGGTAGCAATGCTTTGTAGCTGGTCGTAATCCTTCTTGTTAAAATACTGTAGGGATTCAAACTTGACCGGCTCCTTGCGGGCAAAACTTACCGATTTGTCTCCAATCACCACGGAATCTTTGGACAGGTATGCCTTGAAGTTGTCGGCGTCGAAATTGATTTGATGACTGGAACTGAAGAAGGGGTTTCTGTCGCTACCCCGCTCACCCCGGTATAAATGCAATACCTGATCCTTGATGGTATAGCGGAAATTGACTGAAGGGTGGTATAAGGAATCTTTTTTGTAATAAAACACTGCCTCTACCCCTTCACCGCCAATTTGTTGTCCCCGGCGCACCGAAAAACGACGGGCACTACCTTTAAAAATGCGCTGGTTCTTTTTATCGTAAATCTCCAGAACGGCCCTCCGATTATCCGAACCTGTACCATAAATGGTGGTGCCTTCCAGGTTAAATCCTCCCTTAAAGCGTACCCCATCGGCAAAGTTTTTGATTTCCATATCCTTATTGGCCGAATTGAAGCGGGGGTAGGAACCTTGCCCATCTGCGGATACCTTATCGCTGAATTGGCCAGGAATTTTTTGACTGCCAAAGTATTGTGGATAAACCAAAAACGCCTGGTCGGTTTCGTAAATGCCTTTGTTGACGTCCAATTTGTAGTTGCCCAACTCCGTAATCACCGTTGAGTCCAAACCAACCCTTTGCCAACCAACCTGGCCGCCTTTCCCTACCCATTCACCCTTGAGCGGATAGTAAGTCCCACTGGTATTGGCCAAACGAATCGAGTCGTTTTTGCGTGATGCTACCAGATTCCCTTCTTCCATCTCCAAATAGGGTTGCTTGTTTTTGTAGCGGAGATGAATCTTATCTGAGTAAATTTTCCAAACGGTACTGGCTGGTTCAGCCTTGTTAAATGCCTTGTTTTTAAAGAACTGAGTGGAAAATGCTATAAAATCACTGAATTGGGTCGTCTGATGGTTTCCCGATAAAAGCAAAGAGTCAAGAATGACATGCCATCCTCCAAATTTCTGCTCATCGGGCATGGTACCTTTAAACGCCATCAAAGCATTGAGGTAAGCTTGAAAGTGTGGATTAGGACTAAGCCTCCGGGTGAGCATATAATTGCAAGTGCGAATGACTCGCTCCCCTTCGACGGTACTGAAACTTCCAGCCCGAAAAATTCCGTCAAATTCCTTATAGGTTTTTTCCAGTACCTCATTTTTGGAAGAGGTCATGAATGCACCAAGTTGAGACAAAAATTCGGGTGTTTCTACCGCGAATTTTTCTGGTCGTTGTGCAAAGAGCGCCAGGCAAAAGCCCAGAAAAAATAGTGTGGCAATCGAGTGGCGAAAAAAGATTTTCATGAAACCGTGTTTGCCCGGGACCTTACAGGAAATCTTCAATTTGGGGTCCTCCGCGAAACCACGTCAGACTATGATTCAATGCAGCCTCAGCGCCAACCAATTGCCTTTCTCTAAAGATTGTACCGGAGAAAAACCATGTTGGCGTGCTTCCGCTTCGACCAATTCCCGATCTGTCTTAAGAATCCCGGAAATGAGCAAAATACCGCCTTGTTTGAGTTTTTGATGTAACGTTGGAAAAGCATCCAAAATTACACCTCGGTTGATATTCGCTAAAATAATATCATAACCGTTCCCATCTACAACGCTCAGATCACCCAAAAGTGCATGTATAGCTCCCGACACTCCGTTAATTTTCGCGTTTTCCAGGGTATTTTCATACGATGGGGGTTCAATATCAACCGCATCGATTAGGCGTGCTCCCAATTTGGCCGCCAAAATGGCTAAAATTCCCGTGCCACAGCCAAAATCAAATACATATTTATCTTGAAAATCAAGGTCAGCCATCAATTGCATCACCATATGGGTGGTCTCGTGATGCCCGGTTCCGAAGGCCATTTTGGGGTTGATGATGATCTCATGCTCAACGCCTTGCATGGTTTCGTGAAAATCAGCCCGCACCCCACAAAAATTGCCCACGGTAATGGGCTGGAAATTGGACTCCCAGATGCTATTCCAGTTTTGATAAGGTATTTCCTCTACTGTAAATTCAACGCCTAATGGCGCTACAATTTCCTGTACCTCGGCGCTAAACGCAGCGACATCCGCAGGTAAAGGCACAAAGGCCAGAAGAAACTCACTGCCTTCTTCAAAGGTGTCAAAAGGAAGTTCGCCCAACAAAGCGACCAAAATTTCTTGCAACTCTGCTGAGGCAGGAAAGGTGTATTGTAAATAATTCATCGGAAATTTTAAAAGAAATTAAGCTTCTTGCTGGCGGAATTTTACCGTTGAAGGAGCCACCCCAAAGGTATGGTCTTTGATCAATTCAGGTGCTTCAATTTGTAAACCAATTTTAATGATCGCCAAATGATGCACTGCATGATCGTGTAAAAAGGTGATTTCACGGCCCAGGGACGAGGGATATTCGGGACGGGTTGCGTCGTTTTGAATGGAAAAATCTCCACGCACCTTTACCGGGGTGTATTCCTCAAGCGTCAACAAGTATTCCAGTTCCTGGCCAAAAGCGGTCATGGCAAACAATGGGTCCTGTTCTATGCGCACATCGCGGTCGCGTTGGGCGTAGTCCACGGTTTGCTGGGCTGCTCCACGAGCCAGGCAACGAAAAAAGTCGTAAATGTGCCGAAAGTGCTGGCCAATCGAAGATCCATTGTAAATGGCCAAAGGAGCTTTGTAGAGCTGGTCCTCGATCCTGGTCAGAATGCCATTGATTTGGTTGACGATGTTGATGATGCCTTCTTTTCCGTTCATTTTTGTGTCATATCTCCATGGATGAATCCATGGGTTGAGTTAGTATGGTGGCCTCCCACGGATGAATCCGTGGGTTGGCTGGGTAAGTTGAAGATCAAGGCTATACGCACAAATCTAATAAACCTCATTCCTAGCAGACTTCAGCGTATTGATCAGCAAGGCGACTACGGTCAATTGGCCCACACCACCGGGTACTGGGGTAATCCAGGCGACCTTGGGTGCAACTGCTGCATAATCTACATCTCCTACGAGTTTATAACCCGATTTGGATGTTGGATCTTCCACCCGATTGATGCCTACATCGATGATGACTGCGCCTTCTTTAACCATATCTCCCTTGACAAATTCCGGTGCTCCGATGGCAGCAATCAGAATATCGGCTTTGCGGGTATGGGCAGCCAAGTCAGCTGTACGGCTGTGGCAAACCGTAACCGTCGCATCGCCTGGATACCCTTTGCGTGACAACAAAATGCTGATCGGGGTTCCTACAATGTTGCTGCGGCCCAACACCACGACTTCTTTACCCGAAGTTGGAATCTCGTAACGCTTTAAAATCTCCAGAATTCCCATCGGGGTAGCTGGCAAATAACAAGGAAGTCCTTGCGCCATCCTTCCAAAATTGACGGGATGGAAGCCATCTACATCCTTGCGTGGCTCAATGGCTAAAGTGACCTTGTGCTCATCAATGTGCTTAGGCAGTGGCAATTGTACGATGAATCCATCAACTGAATTGTCGCCGTTGAGCTGTTCTACAATTTCTAGCAATTCTTTTTCCGAAGTGTCCGCTGGACGATGAATCAAAGTGGATAAAAAACCTACTTCTTCACAAGAGCGGACCTTGTTGCGCACATAAGCTTGACTGGCTGGATTGTCACCGATCAATACCGCGACCAAATGGGGAATTTTGCCGCCTTGAGTTTTGATTTGATCTACTTCTTTGCGGAGCTCCGCCTTAATCGTTTGGGCCAATTGTTTCCCGTCGAGAATTGCCATTGTTGATGATTGATTTAAAAATTCAAAGGTACAAGTCTTCATGCGAAGGAGTTCCTTTGGGGCAATAAAAAATAATCAGCTTTGAGAAAAATTACTTTAATCCCCACTGCCTTATATTGGAGCCAAAATCGATTTTATCATGCAATCCAGAAGAAAATTCATCCAACAAGCAGGTTTGTTGAGCACTGGGGTTTTGTTGAGTCAAACCCCTGCCTGGGCCTGGAATAACTATAGCTTTGAAAGCAAACGCCCTGCGCCAGGTGACCGCAAATTCAGTAGCGCGGCGGTCGAAGCAACCATCGATCGTTTAAAAAAACAAATCGCTGACCCGGAACTGGCCTGGTTGTTTGAAAACTGTTTTCCCAATACGCTGGATACCACCGTTGAATTTGAAATCATCGATGGCAAACCCGATACCTATGTCATCACTGGAGACATTGATGCCATGTGGCTACGCGACAGTACCGCGCAGGTTTGGCCTTATTTACCTTTGATCAAAGAAGACAAACCACTGCGAGAGTTGATCGCTGGTGTCATCAATCGCCAAAAAAAATGCATCATCCTCGATCCTTATGCCAACGCTTTTTATAAGGATGTGAACAAGGAAAGTGAATGGAAAAAGGATTATACCACCATGAAACCGGGCATCCACGAGCGCAAATGGGAGATCGACTCCTTGTGCTACCCCATTCGCCTGGCTTACCACTACCACAAAACAACTGGAGACACCAGTGTTTTTGATGCCGATTGGGTACGGACTATCGAATTGACGCTGCAAACCTTCAAAGAGCAACAACGCAAGGATGGCAATGGCCCTTATACTTTCCAGCGCAATACTTATTGGGCTACCGATGGCGTGCCACTTTCCGGTTATGGGTATCCGGTGAAGCCGGTGGGTTTGATTTGTTCGGTGTTCCGGCCTAGCGATGACGCGACCATTTATCCTTTCCTGATTCCGGCGAACTTCTTTGCGGTGGTTTCCTTGCGTCAGGCTGCTGAATTGTTGAATAAGGTGCTCAACAATACCGCCCTCGCCTTGAAATGTACGGCTTTGGCGATGGAGGTTGAAAAAGCACTGCAACAACACGCCATCATCAACCACCAAACCTACGGGCGCTTGTACGCCTATGAAGTCAATGGCTATGGTAGTTTCAATTTGATGGATGATGCTAATGTTCCAAGCCTTTTGTCCCTACCCTATCTGGGTGCGGTTAAAAATACCGATGTGGTGTACCAAAATACGCGGAAGTACTTGTTGTCGACCAATAACCCTTTCTTCTTCAAAGGTAAGGCGGCCGAGGGCATCGGTGGGCCACACGCGGGGATGAACATGATTTGGCCATTGAGCATCACCATGCGGGGTTTGACCTCGACCAATGCGGCTGAGGTAACGCAATGCCTGCACAACCTGAAGGCTACACACGGGGGCACAGGGTTCATGCACGAGGCTTTCCACAAGGATGATGCGACCAATTTTACGCGGAAGTGGTTTGCCTGGGCGAATACGCTATTTGGTGAGTTGGTGATGGATACGAGTGCTAAGTATCCGGCGATTTTGGCGATGAAGGAGGTGTAAATACTAGGCTTTTGGCAAGTTGATAATCAAGGACTTGTGCACGAATCCAGAACCCCTTCCCGAAAGTTTTAGACTTTCGGGAAGGTAAAGCAGTGCTGCGTTGCTCGACCTCCCCGAAAGTCTAAAACTTTCGGGGAGGAGTCTTAGATGTTACATAATATGCCTATTATTTGCCTAATAATCAAAACATAACCGGTTTACTATTGCTTCACCAGCCCCATTTCCCCCGCCTTTTCCAGCATCAACCCGTATGCTGCCTCAAACTCATTCGGAATCACCCCATCGAGAATGGCTTCCCTTACGTAGTTTTTGATGTCGCCCACCTCACGTGAAGGGCCGATTCCAAAGGTTTCCATGATGATTTCACCCGTAATCGGTGGCTGCCAATTGCGAAGTTGATCCCGTTCTTCCACCACTTGCAGGCGCTGGCGCACCAACTCATAGTTTTCGAGGTATTTTTTGACTTTATCGGGGTTTTTGGAGGTGATGTCCGCTTCACAAAGCAGCATCAGGTCTTCCAGGTCATCATCCGCATCTACCAACAAACGGCGCATGGCGGAGTCGGTGATTTCTTCTTTGGTCAAACTGATGGGGCGCAAGTGCAGGCGAACCAGCTTTTGCACATATTTCATCTTGTGATCCATCGGCAGTCGGAAACGGCGGAAGATGGTCGGCACCATATTGGCGCCTAGCGTTTCATGCCCATGAAAGGTCCAACCTTGTTCTGGATGAAAACGTTTAGTGGGTGGTTTCGCGATATCGTGCAGAATGGCCGACCAACGCAACCAAAGGTTTTCGGTTTTTTTGCTCAGGTTATCCAGCACTTGCAATGTGTGATAAAAATTATCCTTGTGCCCCCGGCCATTGCGGATTTCCACGCCGTGTAAGGCAGTCATTTCTGGAAAAATGATGTGCAACAAACCTGAATCGAACAGGAGTTTGAAGCCTACCGAAGGTTTGGGAGCCTGAATGATTTTGTTCAGCTCTATCGCAATCCGTTCTGCAGAAATGATTTTGATGCGTTCCTTGTAGACGCTGATCGCTTTGAAGGTAGCGGGTTCGATAGCGAAATCGAGTTGAGTGGCAAAACGAATGGCTCGCATCATTCGCAATGGATCGTCGGAAAAGGTTTTTCCAGGGTCTAAAGGGGTGCGAATGATTTTTCGTTCCAAATCGCCTAGCCCATCAAAAGGATCAATGATGTTGCCAAAATCTGGTTCATTCAAGCTAACGGCCAGGGCGTTGATGGTGAAATCACGGCGGTTCTGATCGTCTTCCAGCGAACCGTTTTCCACCGCCGGTTTGCGCGAATCGTGGCGATAGGATTCTTTCCGCGCCCCCACAAACTCCACTTCCAGATCGCGGTGTTTGATCATGGCCGTACCAAAACGTTGGAAAACCGCAATCCGAGGCACCGGGTGCAATTCACCAGCTACCCTCTCCGCGAGTTCGATACCACTGCCTACACATACGATGTCGATGTCTTTGGACGCACGCGCCAACAAGCGGTCGCGTACATATCCACCTACGACATAGGCAGGCACCTGCATCTTTGCTGCTGCATAGCTTACGATCTCCAGGATCTTGCGTTCGTTATCTTGAATCTTAAAGACCACTACTTTTCAGGTTAAAATACCGATTCAGCCTCAACTGCGCTGTACTGATCTTCCAATCGGTCGAGTATTTCAAATAAAATCGCAGGCGTTTCTTCGGTGACCAATTGGCCCCGAAATTCCTTGATACCCGGAAATCCACGGAAGTAATTGGTGTAATGCCGGCGCATTTCTACCACGCCCAGTTTGGCCCCCTTCCAATCAATGGAATGTTGCAAGTGCTGGCGTACCGCATCGACCCGCTCGTGAATATCGGGTGGAGCTAAAAGCTCACCAGTTGCGAAATAATGCTTGATTTCACGGAAAATCCAGGGATAACCAATGGAAGCCCGACCAATCATAATGCCATCAACCCCGTACCGATCGCGGTATTCTTTGGCTTTTTGGGGGGTATCAATATCTCCATTGCCAAAAATGGGGATGTGGATCCGTGGGTTGTTTTTAACCTTGGCGATCCAGCTCCAATCGGATTCACCCTTGTACATCTGCACACGGGTACGCGCATGAATGGACAAGGCTTTAATGCCAATGTCTTGTAGTCGCTCTGCGACATCTTCAATAAAAATGGTATTGGAATCCCAACCCAAGCGGGTTTTTACAGTGACGGGTAGATTGGTGGATTTGACCACCGCTTCGGTCAGTTCCACCATTTTTTTGACATCGCGCAGGATACCTGCGCCTGCCATTTTGCAGACCACTTTTTGTACTGGGCAGCCGTAATTGATGTCCAGTACTTCGGGCTTTGCTGCTTCGACAATTTCGGCAGCACGCATCATGGAGTCCAATTCTGCGCCGAAGATTTGTACACCAATCGGCCGCTCTTCGTCGTAGATGTCCAATTTTTGCAAACTTTTGGTCGCGTCCCGAATCAAACCCTCAACGGAGATGAACTCGGTGTACATCATATCTGCACCTTGCTTTTTGCACAAAGCCCGGAAAGGTGGATCACTCACATCTTCCATGGGTGCTAAAAGCAGGGGGAATTCTCCCAATTCAACTTGCGCAATTTTTACCATATCCCTTTTGTGCATTAGAAGTGCCGCAAAAATAGATTGATTTAACCAATCGGACTTCAAAAAAATTCCAATTTGTGGAATTAAATCGGCTTTTTGCTTAAAATCCTGTTAATTGTAGTGAGGATAAACACCTGGGGCTTTACTTTTGTGTTTTCTTTGTTCTACCCCACCCCACGTGGGATATAACCCTAATTTTTCACAAGTAGTCAGAAAATGTATAAATCCTTTGCTAGTCCTGTTTTAATCGCTATCCTATTCCTGTTGCTGGGTTGTTCGCCTTATCGCCAACGTGATTTGGTTGGAGGATGGCAGGCTGTTGCTATTTCACAAGAAGGTGATACCCTTCAAATTGATCCCAAAGTGGTACAATTTACCTTTAACAAAAATGAAGGGTATACGTTCAAAAGTACCCTCAACTACCACGAATCTGGCACTTATTATATCCTGAACAAGCGGCTGTTTACCATGGATACCCTCAATCGGGCTTCTACAGAAAAAGCAGTAGAAATCCTGATGCTGACTCCCGATTCCCTACACCTCAAAATGAGTGATGCGGGCAAAGACCGTTTGATGAAATTGGTTAAACAGAAATAATCAACGCTGAGATCCAGCGCTGGATCAGCACCTCACCATTTTTTTCTTTTTACCGATGGCGCCCTTTTCTTGAATCTTGTAAATGTATTCTCCGGCGTCGGGTACTTTACAGGAGGTTCCACCCATGTCTACAAAGACCGTACCAATGGATTCGGATAGTTCAATACAGGATTCGGTCATTTCCGGGAATTGTGAGCCAACCATAATCATAAAACCATTCATGGTGTAGCGCACCCGGTTTTGAGCCTGGTGGATGTTTTTTTTCACCCGATCCAATAGTTGTTGGTACAAAGCCAGGTCTAATTCGGCATTGGGCTTCAATTGAGCCCAATAAGACAAGATGGCCCAACCCGCCGAGGCAATGGTTTCCTCTGGTGATTCGATCCATTCCAAACCCAATTCCAGGCCATGTGGCGATTCTGCAGCCACCCAGGCTACGGTGTAATCGTGGATCATGTACCAGTAGGCACCCTTAACCCAATGACGCAAATCGTCTTTGCTGATTTTTTTTTCATCTACGATCAGTCCCGCAAGGTACATGGCATCGGAGTTGCCAGTATTGTAAAGATCCAGCGCCAGTTGGTACTCCTTTTTAAGCTTGAGTTCTTTGATGATGGTTTTCATATCGCCCACTTTTACACCATAAAAAGGCTCTCGGGCACCGTGTTTCATCAAGGTGTTTTTAGTGGTAGGGCTGTTGTACTTTTCCAGCGATTGCATGACTTCGTTGACAGTAGGCATGGTTTTGGGTATTTGTGGCAGGATGTTTTTTATACCAGGCACCAAAATAAAAATAAAAATTTATAAAAACAAAAAACAAACACTTTTAATTGTTTCGAATTTCAATTTCTTTTCCACTGGCTACATTACTTTTGAGTCAAGATCAAGACCATGAAAACGGCAGTACTCATCATCGACGACGAAATCAAACTCCGCAGTTTGCTTGCCCGCCTTTTGCAACTGGAGGATTATGAAGTAAGTGAGGCAGGTGATTGCCAATCCGGGCTCAAAAAACTGGCCCAGCAAGATTTCCCCGTGGTTCTTTGTGACGTCAAACTACCCGACGGCAATGGCGTAGACCTTACTGCCGAAATCAAACAAAAATACCCCCTCACCGAAGTCATTTTACTTACCGCTTACGGCAACATTCCCGATGGGGTAAAAGCCATCAAAAATGGCGCTTTTGACTATTTGGTAAAAGGCGACGACAACAACCGCATCATTACCTTGTTGGCTCAAGCTACCGAGAAAGCCTTAGTTGCGAGGGCTCATTCCAGTTCCCCTGCTCCGGCCAAAGTGCCCCTTGATTTTCAACAGGTCATTGGTCAATCTCCGGCTATTCAAAAAGCCATAGCGCTCGCCCGGAAAGTCGCCCCCACCAATGCCAGCATTTTATTGACTGGAGAAACGGGCACGGGCAAAGACGTTTTTGCCCAGGCCATCCACCAGGCTAGTTTGCGCAAAGGCAAAACGTTTGTTGCCCTCAATTGCGCTGCATTTTCCAGAGAAATCATTGAAAGTGAATTATTTGGGCACAAAGCTGGGGCCTTCACCGGAGCGATAAAAGACAAAAAAGGTTTATTGGAAGAGGCGCACGAAGGCACGCTCTTTTTAGATGAGATTGGTGAAATGCCGCTGGAGTTGCAGACCAAATTGCTGCGGGTGCTCGAAAATGGAGAATTCCTGAAAATTGGCCAAACCAAAACCCAAAAAGTGGATGTCCGCATCATTGCCGCCACCAACCGCAACCTGGAACAAGACGGCAACAATGGGCAGTTCAGGATTGATTTGTACTACCGCCTGGCCACTTTTGCCATTCATTTGCCTTCTTTGAACGAAAGGCTGGAAGATATTCCCTTGCTGGTGAAGCATTTTATGGATCAGTTCAGCCAAAAGCTCAATAAAAAAATCAGCAGCACCCATCCGGATTTTTTAAAAGCCTTGCAGCAGCACCAATGGCGAGGCAATATCCGCGAGTTGCGCAATACCATTGAGCGCGCTTGTATCTTGAGTGAGACATCACAACTGGAAAGTGATACCCTACCCTGGGATTTTTTGCATCAAGCCAATAGCGGCACCACTGGGGTCTTGTCTTTGAAGGAGGTAGAAAAACGGCACATCTCACGGATGCTGGAACATACCCACGGCAATAAGACCCAAACTGCGGAGTTACTGGGCATTGGATTGACTACATTGTATGCCAAGATCAAAGAGTATCAATTGTAAGGTTAAAATTTAGCCCCGCTCCGTGGCAAACTTTTCCTAAGGCCGGGGCGTTAAGTTTTTTAGACCCGCCTCTATCAGGATCGTACCCAAGGCTTAAACAAACGTTTTTGACGATTATCCAGGCATTTCCCACACTCAAACATGACGTTGAGCTGTGGGTTCACCATTGTTTAACTGCAACAAACGTATCGTATTTATGAATTCACTATGGACCAAAATAATCCTTAACACCACCCTACGCAAAAAGAAACTGAGCAAATACAGCAATTATGTACTCGCCAAAGGCCTAAAGCAGTTTCAAATTTTATTCAAACGCCGCCTCATTCAGCTCTTTTTGTTGAGTATGGGGGTTTTGTCGGCAGGCTTTGGCTTGAAAGGTTTTTTATTGCCCAATCATTTCATCGATGGAGGGGCGGTCGGGATATCTTTGCTGATTTCCGAAATCACCGATTGGCCCCTTTCGCTGTTGTTGCTCCTGGTCAATATTCCTTTTGTCCTGCTGGGGTTACGCACCATTGGCCTTGATTTTGCGGTCAAAACAGCCATTGGCATAGTCGCCTTGGCGCTTGCAGTTGAGGTGATTCCTTATCCACAAATAACGGAAGATAAATTGTTGGTCTCGGTCTTTGGTGGTTTTTTCCTGGGGGCCGGGATTGGGCTTTCAATGCGCGGCGGCGGCGTGATCGATGGAACTGAAGTGCTCGCGCTCAACATCAGCAAACGCTCCGGGCTTTCGGTCGGTGATTTGATCTTGATTTTCAACATCATCATCTTTTCGGTTGCGGCTTACTTGCTGTCCATCGAAACGGCCCTGTACTCCATTTTGACTTACCTGGCAGCCTCCAAAACAGTTGATTTTATTGTAGAAGGGATCGAAGAATATACCGGGGTGACCATCATTTCTCCCAAATCCGAAGATATCCGCCAAATGATCATCCACGACATTGGCCGGGGGGTAACCATCTACAAAGGTGAACGTGGCTTTGGTAGAACGGGCCACCGTGACAGTGAAATCGACATCATTTTTACCGTCATAACCCGCCTGGAATTGAGCAACCTAAAAGCGGAAATTGAAAAGATTGATCCCAATGCGTTTATTTTGATGCATAGCATTAATGATACGAAGGGGGGGATGATTAAGAAGCGGCCGCTGCATTAAGAATTTCAACAAATCAATTATGTTAAAAAAAATTTGCACAAGTGCAAAGAGGGCTTTATATTTGCAAAATAATAGTATTACTATCATAAATGATTTTAGAGGCTATCTACACAAAAGCAATACTATCTAACTCTAAAATCAATATTTATGTACAATCAATTTGTGACAAAGCTATTGCGTTGCTGCCTGTTGGCCATTCTGGTGTTCAGTTTTTCTTGCCAACCTGATGATAAAGAGGAAAGTAGTTCAAAACCTACCGCCGACTTTTCAGCAGAATTGCCTCAGGAATGGATGACCCAGGCCTACAACTCAGTCAAAAGAACCGGACTATTTGCGCTTGATGCTTCGCGCGTTTATGCTTACACTGCCATTACCATGTATGAATCAATGGTACATGGTATGCCTGGCTACCGCTCACTGGAAGGTCAGCTCAATGGACTGACCAACCTTCCCAAACCTGATCCCAACAAGCGTTATGATTGGGGTATTGTAATTTGCCATGCAACTCCTCAAGTTATTGCAGAGCTTACCCCCAACATTTCAGCAGGGACGGTGTTTTCGCTCCAAGCTACGGCAGATCGGCAAGCCGATAATTTGGTTCTGCAAAATGGCCTGGATCAGGAAGTAATGAAAAACTCCAAGGATTTTGCAGACCAACTCGCCTTAGCCATTCTTCAGTGGGCGGCGTCCGATGGGCGGGCCAGTGTCGGTAACAAAAATTACACTGAACGTTCCAGAGTAGGCAATCCTCAATTCTGGACCGGAGCCACCCTGAGTCAGCAGTATATGCTTCCCTATTGGTGGGAAAGCCGCCCATTGGCCATTGAGCGTGCACAGGTTTGTCAACCCGCTGCACCTTATGAATACAGCACAGATCCTAATAGTGCTTACTACAAGGACGTCAAAGAAGTGCTGGACGCTTCTTTTGACCCGGCAAAGGTAGAAATTGGTAGGTATTGGGCCAATAACCCTGGAGTTTCAGGATCTCCCGCAGGATCGTGGATTGGAATAGCCAATCAATTGGTTGATCAATTTGATATGGATATCCAGACTACCCTGAAAATGTATGTTCTTTTGGCGTGCAGTACTCGTGATGGATTCATTTCTTGCTGGTATAGCAAGTATACTTATAACCTTCAACGCCCGGTTACCTACATTCGGGAAGTAATCAATCAACAAAACTGGGCTTCTCCAGTCCCTACCCCACCCTATCCCGACTATACCTCAGGAACCTCGGTAAATGCGGGTGCGTCATCGCGTATTTTGACCCATCTGTTTGGCAGCCGCAGTTTTACGGATGCTCAGCATACCGACAAGGGTTTTGCACCACGAAAATTCAACAACTTCCGGGATGCAGGAACCGAGGCATTCCATTCCCGGATTTATGGTGGTGTTCACATGCGCCGGGCTTGTGAAGAAGGCTTCAAGCAAGGTACCTGTATTGCAGATCTACTCATCGAAAAAATCAAGTTCGAACAAAAATAATTTCTTATAGGATA
The DNA here is from genome assembly GCF_965225875.1 of Haliscomenobacter sp. GTDB lineage: Bacteria > Bacteroidota > Bacteroidia > Chitinophagales > Saprospiraceae > Haliscomenobacter. The sequence goes on from NZ_CBDDBS010000003.1 coordinate 1,720,064, forward strand.
AATTTGGTGGGCACCTCAATTGGGGTGCCTTTTTTATTTCCGCCTTGTTCTTTTCCATTTCCGCATACCCTTTTCCATTTCTGCATGGTTTTATGCTGCCAACTTCTTTCTAAAAATCCACATCTCACTGATTTTCAAATTAAAAATCGCCTACCAATTTTTCGGCACCAATTTTGGCATTACTGTTGCGTATCAAAATCCAAACGTATGGACACGCTCATTGCAGCAGCATTATTGATTGCGGGCTTGATTTGTTTCGCCCTCTTTTTCTGGGTCACCGACCGATTTGATCACATCTAAACCAGGACCATGTTCAGCGCACTATTCATCCTTTGTTTGCTGGTGTTTGGGTACCTCATTTATGTACTATTACGGCCAGAAAAATTCTAATCCTTCAATTAAAAACCAATGAATACCAACTTACTTGGCGTGCTGGCCACCTTGACCCTGAGCGTAGGGCTGGCCATTCCCTTGGGTCGCTACCTGGCCAAAGTTTATCAGGGTGAGCGAGTCTGGACCGATTTTTTAAATCCGCTGGAACGTTTGATGTACCGCCTGGGCGGCGTAAATCCCGGCGAAGAAATGGGCTGGCAACGCTTCATCCGGGCATTGTTGACCATCAATATGTTGTGGTTTATTTTTGCTTTCCTGGTGTTGTTTCTACAAGGCATCTTGCCACTCAACCCCGACGGAAATGCTAGTATGACGCCCGATTTGGCCTTCAATACGGCCATCAGTTTTGTCGTCAATTGTAACCTGCAACACTATTCCGGCGAATCGGGACTTACCTACCTCACTCAAACGGGCGTCATTATGTTCCTGCAATTTGTGAGCGCAGCGACCGGGATGGCCGCCCTGGCGGGAGTCTACAGAGCCATGCAAGAAAAGCAGTCGAACACCATCGGCAATTTTTACGTGTACTTCGTACAAAGCATCACTCGGGTCTTATTACCCCTCTCAATTGTACTGGCTATCGTGCTGGTCGCCTTTGGCACACCCATGACTTTTGATGGAAAAATAAACCTAACTACCCTCCAAGGTGTACCCCAAAGCATTTCCCAAGGCCCGGCCGCTGCCATGATTGCCATCAAACAGTTGGGAACCAATGGTGGCGGTTTTTTTGGGGTCAATTCGGCGCACCCACTGGAAAACCCAAATTTCCTCAGCAACATCCTGCAAACCGTTTCCATTTTACTCATCCCCATGGCGATGGTATTTGCACTGGGTTATTACCTGCGGCGGCGGCGCCTGGCCTGGGTGATTTTTGGGGTGATGTCGATTGGCTTTTTGAGCTTTGTAGTCGGTACCATTCGTGCGGAAACGGCTGGTAACCCAGCCATCAGCGCCCTGGGCATTGACCAAAACTTGGGCAGCATGGAAGGCAAAGAAATCCGCCTGGGAGCCGAAGCCTCCGCGCTTTGGGGGATCGCCACCACGGCCACTTCCAATGGTTCGGTGAACGCCATGCACGACAGCATGACGCCCTTCAGCGGTTTTCTGCAAATGCTGGACATGATGATCAACGCCCTTTATGGCGGCGTGGGGGTGGGATTGCTCAACTACTACATTTTTATCATCGTCGCCGTGTTCATCAGTGGGTTGATGGTAGGACGTACACCGGAATTGCTGGGCAAAAAGGTAGAAATCCGCGAGATGAAAATCGCCACCCTGATCACCTTGTTGCACCCATTTTTGATTCTGGCGGGCACAGCCTTAAGCAGCTATTTGGTGGTGCATCATTCGGACTTGGCCTGGGCGGTGAAACCCGGCAACTGGTTGAACAACCCTGGCGATCACGGTTTCAGCGAAATGTTGTACGAATACACTTCTGCTTCGGCCAACAACGGCAGTGGCTTTGAGGGGCTGGGCGACAACAATTTTTTCTGGAATTTCAGCACGGGTATTGTGCTCATTCTGGGACGTTTTTTGCCGATTATTGGCCCGGTCGCTATCGCAGGTTTGTTGGCTCAAAAGCAATACATCCCGGAAAGTTCGGGTACGCTGCGGGTGGATACGCCGACGTTTGGGGTGATGACTTTCGCGGTGATTTTTATTGTTGCGGCTTTGTCTTTCTTCCCTGCTTTGGCACTGGGGCCGCTGGCTGAGTATTTTTCCATGTATTAACTCACGTTGCGCAGTAAGCAGCTCCGCTGCTTGTTTTTGTAACCGCGACGACGCGACGGCGCGACGTTACGTGTGCTTCGCACACCTATACGTCGTTTTACGTCGCTCATTTGGCGCAGCCAAATGAACCGTCGCGCCGTCGCGGTTATATAAAAGCAGCGAAGCTGCAACCATGTAATGTGAGATACTAATCTAAACAAAATGTCAATCGATAAAAAAAGCACTTCCCTCTTTGCCGCCGAGCTCGTCCGCCCGGCCTTGGTGGAAGCCTTTCGCAAGCTCAATCCTGTGTTGCTTTACCGCAACCCCGTCATGTTCACCGTAGAACTCGGCACAGCCATTATGCTCGTCATGACCATCTACACTCTGCTCAGTGGCGACAGCAGCCAAGGTGGTTTTGGCTACAACCTAGTCGTCTTCATCGTCCTATTTCTGACGGTTTTGTTCGCCAATTTTGCCGAAGCCATCGCCGAAGCACGTGGCAAAGCCCAGGCCGAATCCCTGCGCAAAACCCGGGAGGACACGCCCGCCAAAGTACTGCGCAATGGCAAACAGGAAGTGATCAGTTCATCAGCCCTCAAAAAAGGAGATGTTTTTATCTGCGAAGCAGGGGACATCATCCCGATGGATGGCGAGATCATTGAAGGCCTGGCTACCATTGACGAATCGGCCATTACCGGGGAATCTGCACCCGTAATCCGCGAAGCCGGGGGCGATAAAAGCAGCGTTACCGGGGGCACCAAAGTACTTTCCGACCGTATCAAGGTAGAAGTCACCACCCAGCCTGGCGAATCCTTTTTGGACAAAATGATCGCCCTGGTGGAAGGCGCCTCCCGCCAAAAGACGCCCAATGAGATTGCGCTGACCGTATTGCTGGCTGGCTTCACCCTGATCTTCATCATGGTTTGTGTGACCCTGAAACCGTTTGGGGATTATGCGGGAGCGCCCATCACCGTGGCAGCATTTGTGGCGCTATTTGTGTGTTTGATCCCCACCACCATCGGAGGTTTGTTGTCGGCCATTGGTGTAGCGGGAATGGATCGGGCCCTGCGGGCAAATGTGATCACCAAATCGGGTAAAGCCGTAGAAACTGCGGGCGACATCGATGTACTGCTTTTGGACAAAACCGGGACCATCACCATTGGTAACCGCAAAGCAACCCGTTTTTATGCTGCACCGGGTGTGCATCAAAATGACTTCATCCAGGCTTGTGTGCTCAGCTCCCTGGCGGATGATACCCCTGAAGGCAAAAGTATCCTGGAATTGGCTGGCGAGCAGGTCGTCAAAAACGCCAGCATTACGGGGGCACAATTGATCAAGTTTACGGCCGAAACCCGGACCAGTGGGGTCATTTTGAGCGATCAAACCGACATCCGCAAGGGAGCACAAGATGCCATTTTGCGCCTGGTGCAACAAGCAGGAAACACCTTCCCCTCAGAGACCAGCCAAGCGGTCAAAGACATCTCCAGCAATGGCGGAACCCCGCTGGTAGTCGCCCAAAACGGTCAAGTGCAAGGTGTCATTGAATTGCAAGACATCATCAAACCCGGCATCCGCGAACGTTTTGAACGCCTGCGGCGCATGGGGGTCAAAACGGTGATGGTCACTGGAGACAACCCACTCACCGCCAAGTACATTGCCGAAAAAGCCGGAGTCGATGACTTCATCGCCGAAGCCAAGCCCGAAGACAAACTGGCCTACATCCGCCGTGAGCAAGCCGATGGCCGCCTGGTAGCCATGATGGGCGACGGTACCAACGACGCGCCAGCCCTGGCGCAAGCCGACGTAGGGGTAGCCATGAACAGCGGTACCCAAGCGGCCAAAGAAGCGGGCAACATGGTGGATCTGGACAATGACCCCACCAAACTCATCGAGGTGATTGAAATTGGCAAACAGTTGCTGATCACCCGGGGCACCCTGACCACCTTCAGCATCGCCAACGACGTGGCCAAGTATTTTGCCATCGTCCCGGCTTTGTTTATGGCTTCGTTACCAGCTTTGCAGTCGCTCAACATCATGAGATTGAACAGCCCGGAAAGTGCCATTTTGTCAGCGGTGATTTTTAACGCCATCATCATTCCGATGTTGATTCCGTTGGCATTGCGGGGGGTGGCTTATCGGCCGATTGGGGCGGAGGCCTTGCTGCGGCGCAATTTGTTGGTGTATGGTTTCGGTGGCGTGGTTTTGCCTTTTATCGGGATCAAGGTAATTGACCTCTTGGTTGCAATCTGGTTTTAATCATTTCCCAATAAAACCCCGAAGGGGTGAAATGATTATAGCAATTGATCAGGCGCCACCGTTTTCCAAGAGAAACCCCGAAGGGGTGGCATTTTTAAATTGTCTTTCAAGGAGTTATAATACCACCCCTTCGGGGTTTCTCTTGAAAAACACCAATTCATTGATTTTTTCTATAATCATTTCACCCCTTCGGGGTTTAAACTTTAACTTTACAATGAAACAAGATATTTTTCCAGCAATCCGGCTCACCCTGGTGAACCTAATTTTGGTCTCAGTATTGTATCCTCTACTCATCTGGGGTTTTGCCCAGTTCATTGGTCCGGCGCAGGGGAGAGCAGAATTGGTTTACCACAACGGCCAAGCCGTAGGCGCTGCTCTCGTTGGCCAAAACTTTAGCGAAGATCGCTATTTTTGGGGCCGTCCCTCCGCAGTGGATTACAACGCTGCCGGTTCGGCGGGCAGCAACAAAGGGCCTTCCAACCCTGATTACCTCGCACTTGTACAAAGCCGAATTGACAGTTTTTTGGTCCACAATCCTCAAGTGGCAAAAAAAGACATCCCTGCGGAGCTGGTCACTGCTTCCGGGAGTGGCCTTGACCCGGACATTTCCCCCTCCGCCGCAAAGATTCAAGTTGCCCGAATCAGTGCTGCACGGGGTATTCAGGCGCAACAGTTGGAGCAGCTGGTTGAGCAACACACTCAACAACCTTTACTAGGCTTATTCGGCCCTAAAAAGGTAAATGTGCTAACTTTGAACCTTGCACTAGATCAAATCAAATGAGTGTATGACAAAATCGGGGCAACGCAGCGTAGAGACGCACGGCCGTGCGTCTCTACAATCCGGCATCACCCGTTATGTTTTACGTTGACCCAATGTTGCCATGCATTTAAATCAAGTAGACCATGAAAACCAAATTAGTCCTTTTTTTGGCGATCTGTGGCATCGCCAACCTGTCCTCTGCACAAGATTCTACCACCACTGCTGCCCTGAAATTCAGCGCCTACGTTGAGGCCTACTACAGCAATGATTTGTCAAATCCCGCCGATCATTTGCGACCGGGATTTTTTTACAGCTACAATCGCCACAATGAAGTCGCCCTTAACCTGGGTTACCTCAAAGCAGCCTACACCACCGAGCGGGTACGCGGTAATCTGGCTTTGATGACGGGTACCTACGCCCAGTACAATCTGGCGGCAGAACCTGCCTTGCTCCAACACATTTATGAAGCCAATGCCGGGATCAAATTGTCAAAAAAACAAGATCTCTGGCTTGATTTGGGTGTTTTGCCTTCGCACATTGGGTTTGAAAGTGCAGTTGGAAAAGATTGTTGGGCACTGAGCCGGAGTTTGGCGGCAGAAAACTCGCCCTACTACGAAACTGGAGCACGACTGAGCTACAATTCCAGCGATGGCAAATGGTACGCTGCGGCATTGTTGCTCAATGGTTGGCAACGGATGACCAGAGTAGAAGGCATTCAAAGTGCCATTTTGGGTGCCCAACTCAGTTACAAACCCAACAGCAACATCACCTTGAACTGGAGCTCCTACCTGGGCGATGAAAGACCTGACAATCAAATTGTCAAACGCTTTTTCAACAACTTTTATGGCATTTTTAACCTCACCCCAAAGTTGGGTCTGATCACCGGATTTGACATCGGAATACAGGAAATTGACAATGAAGAGACGGGCACCTGGATTGCCCCCATTGCCATTTTGCGCTACAACATCAACGATCAATTCGCCATCGCGGGCCGGGCCGAATATTATGGGGACAAGGATGAAGTGATTGTAAGTTCACCCGGAAATGGCTTTGAAACGCTGGGCTTGTCGCTCAATCTGGATTACATGCCCGTTTCCAACGTTTCACTGCGTTTGGAAGGGCGCACTTTGTCGGGGCAGGGCGATTATTTTTTCAATCGGGACGGTCAACGCAGTTCCAGCAATACTTTTTTCACAACTGCACTGGCCTTAGCTTTTTAAAGGATGCAAGACGAACGCACTCAATTGGCTGATCAATACCTCGCCCAGCTCCGCAAGGCTGGGCGAGGCAAACTCAAAATCTACATTGGCATGAGTGCCGGGGTGGGCAAAACCTACCGTATGCTCCAGGAAGCCCGGCAAATGATGGAGCAGGGCATTCAGGTCGTGCTTGGTTTGGTGGTGACGCACGGGAGGAAAGAAACCGAGGCTTTGCTAAAAGATTTGCCCGTTCTGCCCCCCCGTGAAGTATTTTACAAAGGGAAAAAAATGACCGAGCTCGACCTGAATGCCATTCTGGTCTTGCATCCAACTTGGGTGGTGGTCGACGAACTCGCGCATTCCAATATCCCCGGGAGCAAAAATCCCAAACGATGGCAAGATGTCATGGAGTTACTAGCAGCGGGCATCAACGTGATAACGGCGGTGAACATCCAACACATCGAAAGCATCAACGACGAGGTATATCGAATTACCGGAGTTCAGGTGCAGGAGAGAGTGCCCGACGATTTTTTGCAAAAAGCCGACGAAGTCGTCAACATCGACCTGAGTGCCGAGGACCTGATTACCCGCTTGAAAGAGGGAAAAATTTACGATCCTGCCAAGGTGGAAACGGCGCTGCGCAATTTTTTTCAGCCCGAAAAAATCCTGCAATTGCGTGAATTGGCCCTCAAAGAAGTGGCCACCCAGGTGGAGCGCAAAGTAGAGCAAGAAGTGCCACGCAGTGTCAAGGTACGTCACGAACGGTTTTTAGCATGTATCAGCAGCAATGAGGCTACTGCCCGCAAGATCATCCGAAAAACAGCCCGGTTGGCGCGGTATTACCAAAGCAAATGGTTCGTTTTGTACGTCCAAACCCCCAATGAAAGCCTGGACAAAATCCCCCTGGACAAACAGCGCCACCTCATCAACAATTTCCAATTGGCGGTAGAGTTAGGCGCAGAAGTGCTCCAAGCTCAGGCCGCCAATCGTTTGAATCGCTGGCTGGTGCCGGTGGCGATTCCCCTCAAAGCCATCAACGTGGCCGTGCCCGACATTGGCAAAGCCATTTTGGAGGTGGTCAAAGAAAAACAAATCACCACCATTTGTATTGGCAAGCCACATCTTACTTTTTGGCAAATCGTCTTGCACACCGGCATTTTTAATCAATTGTTGCGAGCTTTAAAGGAAAATGAAGTGGATGTGGTAATTTTATCTTAAGCGTTTTGTAACTATTAAGCAGCCGCCTGCGGCGGAATTTTTTACCACAAAGACACAAAGGCGCAAAGGCGCAAAGTCGACATGCTTCAAAAATTTCCCTTCGCGTCTTTGTGCCTTTGTGCCTTTGTGCCTTTGTGGCGAAAAAACCGTTTAATCGTGTCTTAAGCAAATCATTATGACCTTGCAAAACAAAATAGCCCTGGGCACCACCTTTTTGTTCCTGATGCTGCTCTTGATTGGGGGCATCAGCATGTATTACATTTCGGAGCAAAAAAACGTCACCCAAGAAGTGTTGAAGGACAATTATGAAAGTTTAAATTATTGCCATGGCATGCTGAATCTGGTGAACAGGGAAGACCCGGCTCAGCAAAAAATCCATCGCCGCTTTGATGCTTATTTGCGTTTACAGGAAAAAAATGTCACCGAAAAGGGGGAGGCTACTGTAACAGTGGCACTCCGTAAAGCTTTTGAGCAAGTCGACCGTGATAGTAGTGCCATCTTAACAGTACGCCAAAATATCCTGCAAATCCTGCAAATCAACCTCCAGGCCATCCGGCGCAAAAACGACATTGCCATCCGTGCTGCACAACAAGCTAAATTGTACATCTCAACCCTGTCCGGTTTTTTGTTCCTGATTGGTTTCACTTTTGTGCTCAATTTTCCTGGGTTAATCGCCGGGCCAATCCGCCGTTTCAACGAAGCCATTCAAGAACTCAGTCGCAAAAATTATACTTACCGGATGCACATCGATACCGCCGATGAGTTTGGGGAGCTAGCCATGGCCATCAACCAAATGGCGGGCAAACTGGATGAATACGAGCACAGTAATTTGGCCCAATTGATGTTTGAAAAAAAACGCGCCGAAGCAGTAATCAATAGTTTGGACGACGCCAGTATCGGGATGGACAAAAACCAAACCATCCTCTTTGCCAATCAAAAAGCGCTGCAACTATTGGGCTTGGAAGCCGAAAACACCATTGGGCAAACCGCCCGAGATATTGTTCAACACAATGACTTGCTAAAATTCATCATGGACAACCCTTCGGGCACCTCACCTTTCAAAATTGTGATGGACAATCGGGAAAATTACTTCCTGCTTGATTCGTATAAAATCCAGGTGGACGAAGAGCCTGGTACCGTATACGTCCTCAAAAACATCACTACCTTTTTGGAAAAAGATGTGGCTAAAACCAATTTCCTGGCGACAATTTCCCACGAACTCAAAACGCCAATTTCTGGCATCAAATTGGGTTTACAATTGCTGGAAAACCCCAAAACGGGTGCCCTCAGCCCTAACCAGGTGCAACTAGTGCATGACATCCGCGGCGAAAGCGACCGCCTGCTGCGCATCACCAGCGAGTTGTTGAACATGACTCAGTTGGAAACGGGTAAAATTGATTTGACTTTACAAGCCAATGATCCTGCCGAATTGGTTCGAACGGCTTTGCAAGCACTTTACCCACAAACTCAGGATAAAAAGCTACAAATCAGCACGCAGTTCGCGCCTCAATTGCCTAAGGTATGGTCGGACCCCGAAAAAACCATTTGGGTCTTGATTAATCTCTTGTCCAATGCCATTCGGCATGCTTCGGAAGGTGATCATTTGAAGGTGGAAATTGAAGCCACATCAGATCGACAGGTTCATTTTTCGATCCAGGATCAAGGCCCTGGCATTGCACCAGAATATCAGGATAAAATTTTTGAAAAATATGTAAAAGCTCCAGGAAGTAAATCAAGTGGAACCGGCTTGGGGCTGGCCATCAGCAGGGATTTTGTGGAGGCGATGGGAGGAAAAATTGGGGTCGTCAGCCAGCTTGGGCAGGGGGCCAATTTCTATTTCGACCTGCCCCAATTTCAAGAATAACACTCCCTAAGGTGCCTCTTAGGTGTCTGTGGTTTCTTAGGTGGTGAAGAAAAAAAGCCTGCGAAGCAGGCAGTGTATTTTCACCACCTAAGAAACCATAGACACCTAAGAGGCACCTTAGAAGGGGGATTTAGTTATTGGAAAAAGGCATAACTGGGGCAACCTTCCCACTAAGCGCCTCCGTTTTGGGCAAACGAATCGAAACGATCCCATTTTTGGAAGTGATCTTGATCTGATCCAATTGCACCATCTCAGGATGAACCGGAATCTGGCGCACAAACGAACGCATCTTGAACTCCTGCCGCCAGTGGCGCTGGGTCAAAACCGATTCAAATTCGTTGTTGTCGCGCTTGTATTGTAGAACCAACATGTTGTTGTCGGCCAGGTAAATATTCAGGTCTTCGTGGGTCAATCCAGGCACCACCAACTCAATCAAAAAAGCTTTGGTGCTTTCTTTGATGTTCAGTGCAGGATTCGGGCTTAACGATGGAGGGTTGAGTTGTTGCGCCATTTCCCAGGCGTTTTTGCTCAGCTCATCATCGAAGTAAATTTTGCCTTCTGTGAAATGTTGTACAGTCATAGTTGTAAAATTCGGGTTGATGATGCAGTTTAGTCTGGAATTGGTGTTACAAAACTGGTTCCAAATCCCTATTTCAGCCACGCTGTCAGGCTGCCTTTAAAATGTCATGCCAAAAAGTCACAATTATGACAACCTTTTTTTTCCTTAGTAATCCCTATTTTCGCTTCAACGTAAACAAATCAAAAACATGGATCGCAGATCGTTTATTCAAAAGTCGGGGATGGCCAGTGCCGCGCTGTTGACCCCGCCATATCTCATTCCTTCCCGTCCGGCCAAATACAAAACCGTGCTCATCGGCAGCGGCTGGTGGGGCCTCAATATCCTGCGCGAAGGCATCCGCAGTGGTCAGATTACGGTAGCCGCCCTTTGTGACGTGGATGAAAACCAGCTCAAAAAGTGCAAAGCCGAAGTGGACAAATTGTGCAATGACCAACCCAAGGTGTACAAGGACTACCGCGAATGCATCAAAGCCGAGCGCCCCGATATTGTCATCAATGCTACCCCGGATCACTGGCATGCCCTGATCGCGATTGAAGCGTTGCACAGTGGTGCCCATGTCTTTTTGGAAAAACCCATTTCACACACTGTTAAAGAGGGAAGTGCCATTGAAAAAGCAGCCCGCGACGCCCAAAAGGTCTGTGTTGTTGATTTCCATCGCCGCTATTCTCCCCACAACGTGAGCGGCATGGAGTTTTTAAAATCGGGCAAAGCGGGTAAAATCCACAGCGTCCGCGCATTTGTGCACTACAACAATGGAATGGGTAAAAAAGAGGAAGAAAGTGCTCCACCTGCTGGACTGGACTGGGATTTCTACTGCGGCCCTGCTCCGCTGAGTACCTACAATCCCGGCATGCACCCACGCGGCTGGCGGCAATATACCCAATTTGCCAATGGCAACATCGGCGACTGGGGGCCACACTGGTTTGATCAAATTTTATGGTGGACAGAGGAAAAAATGCCCCGCAAAATATACTCTACTGAACTATCCGACATCCGCAACTCCCTGGCCAACGCTCCAGAAGAACAACGGGTGATTTATGAATTTGAATCCTTCATCTGCACCTGGGAACATACCCTGCTCAGCAACCACCCGGAACGACAGGGTGAAAACGTGGGCGTCTACTTCCACGGTACCGAAGGGGTCTTCCACATGGGCTGGCAACGTGGCTGGGCTTTTTATCCCAACGATACCAAAAAAGAAGTCATCAAGGAAGCGGCCAAATTGAATGAGCCGGATCAGCAAAATATCGATTTGGTGTGGAACGATTTCCTGGCTTGTATCCCGACCAGCAAACGCCCCTTTGCCGACATTGAGCGCGGGCGGCATGCCACAAACATGGCGCTACTCGGCAACCTTTCAGCCAAATTGGGCCGCTCCATTGAGTGGGATCATGAGAAGGATATGATTGTGGGGGATAAAGCGGCGAATAAGTTGCTGACGAGGGAGTATCGGAAGCCTTGGGTGTATCCGAAGTAAGTGGAAATTTAGGTTTGGAGTTTCCACCCCATGTTGCACGAACGGGCAGCGGCAGAGCCGCGAAACGTCAATAAAACTTTAGCGAGGGTATTAAATGGAAGGTGCAGCGCATCGGAACAATTTCACAAGATGTTCCGGTGCGCTGCACCTCCAATCTAACATCCTACCTTTTATTCTATTGACGTTTCGCGGCTCTGCCGCTGGTCGTTGCCTAGGTTTTATAGGCTTTATTCGGATTGTCTAGCGCAAATAAATAAACCGCCCATTACTCACTCCACGCATTCCCCACCTCCGCCACTGGCATACAAGCAATGTAGGCTCCAGGAACCGGATCATAACTCAAAATTTTGGTACACACGTCTTCTGAAGTATAATATCCAAAAAGGGTCAGGCTTTTCAGATTGCGGAAAAAATCGGTCGGTTTTGGCGGTGCCAAAGTGATGCCCCATACCGAAGGCGGCTGGGTAGCCGCAGCTTTATCCATGGCCAACAGCAGGGCGTTGCGTTCTTCCTGAGTACACTCCGCAAACGCTTTTCTATGTTGTTTTTTGCTATCTGTTTCAATTTGTTCCAAACCGGCTACAAAGGCCTTTTGGTCCCCTTCACCCAACACTTCTTTCAGCATTTTGTCAATGAATTGGGGGACACCCAGCTCTTTTGCCCCAGGAGTATCCGTTTTGGGCAAAATGGTTTCGGTGACTTCAGCCAGAGTCGCGGCTTGATTTTTGGATAAAAACACCGGTTGCCAATCCAGTTTGGCTTCCGCCTGGCAACTCAAAAATAAGGTACTCAAGCTAGCCGAGGTCAATCCATAACCCAACAACCAACCCGAAGATATGATGACATCGCGACGATTCATGTTTGTTCCTTTTTAGAAGTTGAGTTAGAGGTTTCTTTTTTTCAATTCATTCACCGCAAAATCCACCGCACGGGCAGTCAAAGCCATGTAGGTGATCGACGGATTGACGCAGGAAGCGGAAGTCATGCAGGCACCATCGGTGACGAATACGTTGGATACCGCATGGATTTGGTTGTTGCCATTCAGCACCGAAGTTTTGGGATCACGCCCCATGCGAGCCGTTCCCATTTCGTGTACGCCTACACCCAAGCCCCCCGCATAATCAAAGGTGATCACGTCTTTGAAACCCGCGGCGCTCAACATTTCAGCCGCGTCGGTTTTCATGGCCTCGCGCATTTTTAGCTCGTTCTCCCGGATTTTGGCATTGAGCACCAACAGTGGAATGCCCCATTGGTCTTTTTTCTCGGCATCCAGGCTGGCCTGGTTTTCGTGGTAAGGCAGGCATTCGCCAAAACCCATCAGCGCCATGTTCCAGGGGCCGGGTTTGAAAAGGGATTCTTTAAATTCAGCGCCCACTCCTGGGCTATTGGTGCCGCGGCCCCAGTTGGCGCGACTACCGCCATTGCCTTGGTAATCGTAACCACGCAGGAAATTAGGGTTTTTCGTATTGTCGTCGAGGTTGGTGAAACGGGGGATGAACAAACCCGTTGGGCGGCGACCTTTGTAGTACTCGTCTTCTAGGCCTTCGTAGACACCCATTGCGCCAGTGCGGTAGTGGTGATCCATGAGGTTGTGGCCGAGTTCGCCGCTGTCGTTGCCCAGGCCATTGGGGAAACGGGTAGAGGTAGAATTCAGCAGGATTTGGGTTGTGGCCAAGGTGGAAGCACAGCAAAAAATCACTTTGGCGTAAAACTCGATCATTTCTTTGCTCTCGTGATCCACGACGCGGACGCCAGTGGCTTTTTGGGTCTTTTCGTCGTAAATGATCGAATGCACGACCGAATTGGGGCGAATGGCAAAGTTGCCCGTAAGATTGGCCGCTGGAAGGGTGGCGGAATTGCTGCTGAAATAAGCACCAAAGGGGCACCCCCGCGAACAGCGGTTGCGGTTTTGGCACTTGCCCCGCCCGAGCTCCAAGTGCCAGGGTTGCGGTTCGGTGAGGTGAGCGACGCGGCCAATGGTGATGTTCCGTCCCCGGAATTTCTTTTCTACTTCCTTTTTAAAGTGCTGTTCCAGGCAGTTCAACTCCATGGGTGGCAGGAAGTAGCCATCGGGGAGGTGATCCAATCCCAATTTTTCACCACTGATGCCGACAAATTTTTCTACATGGGTATACCAGGGGGCAATGTCTTTGTAGCGGATCGGCCAATCGACGGCGATGCCCTCCTTTGCGTTGGCTTCAAAATCCAGGTCGCTCCAGCGGTAGCAATGTTTGCCCCAGGTGAGCGAACGCCCACCCACGTGGTTACCCCTGATCCAGTCGAAGCGTTCTTTTTCGATGTAGGGATCTTCGGAGTCCTGGGTGAAAAAGTGCTTGGTAGAATCCCCAACAAAACCGCTACGGATTTGGATGTGGTATTTTTCGCGGTCTTCGGCACTGAGGGCACCGCGATTTTCGAACTCCCAGGCTTCCATATTCATGGTGGGATAGTCTTCGAGGTGGTTGACCATGCGGCCTTTTTCGAGAACCAGGGTTTTGAGTCCTTTTTCACAGAGTTCTTTAGCGGCCCAGCCGCCGCTCATGCCTGAGCCGATGACAATGGCATCGTAGGTATTGCTTTTGTTGAGTTTGGTGTTGAGATTGGCCATAAGCTTGCTGATGTAGGATTGGAAAGAGGTTTAGTTTTTGGATTTACTGAGGTGCCTCTTTGGCACCTTAGGAATGTGTAGTCTAAATTATTTTCCAGGACGAGGCCCAGGGCGCTTGGGCATCACCAAACTATCCGCCGGGTACTGCGCCTTGATGGAATCCATATTGGTTCTGGCCCAGTCAATCAGGGCAGTTTTTTCCTCTTCGGTCAACTTGGCTTCCGGGTGCCGCCCCAGCCAGGTATAAGATGGTAGTGGCATTTCACCTTCGTCTACCGTTTCGATGACTTCTTCAAATTTGTGGTTTTGAATGGCAATTTTCATTGAAGTGAAATTCGAAAAATTCAGGTGCCGCTTGCCGTCTTTGACGTGATTGGCCAGCAACCAGCCAACTGGCTGAATGTTGGCGTACCAGGGGTATTCGGTTTTGTTGCTGTGGCAATCGTTACAGGCCTTATCTAAAATGCCCTGGATGTAATAAGGCCCTGGATATTTCTTGTGCACATCGTAGGTAAGGTCATTCGAGGTATTGCGCTCGGGGCGAATGAACTGAATGAGGACGAGGATAGCTCCCAAAACAAGCAGAATTTTTTTAAGCATGGTGTTTGTGTTTGAATTTTGAACAAAAAGAAGGGTTCAAAATGGGCTCATACCTGCAAAATAAGGCTTATGGTAAAATTTTTAGCATTTTTTTGCCCCAGCACTTGATTTATTTAAAAAGTGTTCTAAATTTGTAGTGTACTAGTAAACTAATACACTGTAACAATGATCCAACTCCAAAACCTCCACTTCCGTTACCACCCCAAACGCCCCTTGTTCGAGAGCTTGCAGGTCCAGATCGACAAACCTGGAATTGTTGGCTTACTTGGCTCCAATGGGGCGGGCAAAACGACCTTGCTGCACTTGCTGGCGGGTTTGCGCTTCCCCTGGGCAGGGAGCTGTACAGTATTAGGCTCCGAACCCCGCAAAAGACAGCTGGCCTGGCAACAACAAGTACTGTTTGTGCCCGAAACCATCGAAATGCCTGCGCGGACCCTCCAACGCTGGTTGGGCGAACTGGCCCCTTTTTACCCTCGTTTCGACCAGCGGCTTTTTGAGGCCATTGTCAAAGAGTTTGAGCTGGAGGTGAGTGGCAAACTCAGCGAGTTGTCTTTTGGGCAACAGAAAAAGGTGATGCTGGCTTTTGCCCTGGCAACCCAGGTCAAGGTGCTGTTGCTGGATGAACCGAGCAATGGTTTGGACATCTTTTCCAAATCCCAATTGCGCCGCATCTGGACCCGCCACTTGCCAGAGGATACATTGGTGATCATTTCCACCCATCAGGTGCGGGAATTGGGGGCGCAGTTTGATCAGGTGATGGTGATTGATCAGGGCAAATTGTTGTTTCACCAGAGTACTGAAGTGCTCAATTCCCGGTTTTGCATCCAGCGCAGCACGGAAGAGCCGGGCAAAGATGCCGTGTATTACGAACCAATCCCGGGAGGTTATCTGGCTTTGTATGTAGCCGAACCTGGAGATCCCGAAACGGAAATAGATCTGGAAATATTGATGAAAGCTATTGTGGAAAAGCCGGAAATATTGGTTCACCTTCAAAATGAAAAAGTGTATGTATAGGAATAGTATAAGTAGAATGGCTTTGCTCTGGCAGATTGAATGGCGCAAACGCTGGAAACTCTTGGCGGGTTTTATCGCCATCAGCATGAGTGTGTTGTTGTTAACAGCAATTATTCCCGCACAAAACATGGAAATTACACCTTCTTTTTTACCCCTTCACTTGATTATTGATTTGCTATTCCTCTTTATCATTCAAATGGCTACACTCTTCCCTGAATGGAATAACCCCTTCCAGAGCATCCAATTCATTCAGGTGCCTGCTACTATTTTTGAAAAATTTTTAGTGAGACTCAGTTTCCCGCTGTTTGTTGCGCCTTGTGTTTATTTGATTGCCTTTTTATTAATAAAACCCGTTTGCTTGTTGCTTTGCTTTAGGTTAACTGGGTTTGTGATCCATCCTTTTTATGGTTTTGAAGTATGGAGCTTTGGAGGCTCCACTTATTTAACCCTATTTGTGATGGCCATTCTTACATTACCAGGTGCTTTTTACTTCAAAAAAGGTCATTTGCTCAAATCAATCTTGCTGTACTTGAGCATCTTTATTTTTATAGGAATTTTTGCAGCACTGTTCAACTTGCCGCTTTACACCAGTATGAATAAAGCAGAAAATGTAGTCAGCAAAATGTTTGCAGCTCAAATCCAGGGTGTGAGTTTAGTATACGTAAAGAACAAACTGATCATTAGCACAATTTGGCTTGGGGTCATTCTCCCTTTGCTATTGTATACTAGTTATATCCTCTTCAAACAGCGCGAAGTATGAATTGGAACGAACACAAGGCCATTTATCTCCAAATTGCTGACCGCATCATCGAAGATATTCTCATCGAAAAACTTAAAAGTGGTGATCGGGTGGCATCTGTAAGAGAATTAGCGGCCCAAATTCAGGTCAATCCCAATACTGTTGTTCGATCATATGGCATGCTTGAACAAGCAGCAATCCTGCACAACCAACGCGGATTGGGGTTTTACATCGCCGAAGGAGCAATTGAAAAAGCGCGAGTACTCAAACGTACTGAGTTTTTAGAACAAACACTTCCAGAAGTTTTTAAGACGATGCAACTTTTACAAATTCCTGTCAACGAATTAATGGCATTACATCATCAATTTCAAAACATTAGCCAATGAAACGTCCACTTCAAAATAGCCAGCTGTTATTCTATTGTAGTATTTCCTCTATTGTTGTTTTTATGCTTGCGGTAAATCTTGTTTTTACAGAAAACAAACCAAACATTTCATCTCGACCTGCGGAAGATGTCCAGCAATTGAAATTAACCCATAAAACTTTGATCAAACGGAAAACAGTTCCAGCGTTTGATGGCATCAGGATCGAAGCGCAATTTTTGGACACTATCATTTTTGAACCATCTACTCATCCACACCTGGAGATTAAAGGTGACCAATCCCTGGTAAACAACTTAGGAATTTACCATCAAACTGCAACCAATGAGTTGATCATACAAAGGAATCTGGCTTTTTGGGTAGATAGCTTGCGAGATCGAGCGTTTTACGACTTCAATTTTACAGGCGTGTTGGACAAAGGTGGCTTGAGCATAAAAATCTACTACACTGAATTAAAAAACATCCAAATTCATGGCGAAGCAAACCTTATTGAACAAAAAGGTACTTTACGTGGCTCAAGTGTCTTTATTCATGCCTGCGCTGAAAAAGCTAATTTTAATGTAGAAGCTAAAAATTTGGAGCTTTTTCTATTCAAACCCCAATTTTGGGTAGACAGTCTTGGTAAAACAATAAAAACACCTCCTAATGCTCAAACGGGATTTCAAACCATTACCGGAAAAGCTGACCTGGTTCAGTTATATCCTCCATACGGTAGCAGTTGGGTGGATTTGAGCAAATTGCAGTGTCGACATGTTCATTGTGTGTTGAGAGGTGGTGGTGGAAGTAAAAAAATAATTGCAGCGCCAAGCCAATTGCTGAGTTATTTTGGAAACCGGCCATTGCCTATACCTGAAGTAGAAGTGATTTGTAAAAGTAAGGCCAAAGTCAGTTATGCCTATGAAGACCCTCGGACTAGGCGCACCATCCGCACAAAATAAGCCTTTTTGAAGTTTTAAATACTGGAACTTTGCCCCCCAACATCGTTCCATCACCCGACTTTTACTTGTTTGTTAAACCAATTCTATGCTCATCTGCCTCGATACCGATTACCGCGACCCCCGAGCCCAGTGCGCCTACGCCCTCTTCGAGTCCTGGGCTGCTGCCGAACCTGTACAAGTCAATTGTGTGCAGGTCGAGCAGGTTGCGCCTTACGAACCAGGTGCCTTTTACAAGCGGGAATTGCCGGGTTTGTTAAAAGCGCTGGCCAGTATTGAACTCCCCCTGGAAGCCATCATCATCGATGCCTACGTATGGCTGGATGAAGGCCGTGGCGGGCTGGGCTGGCATTTGTACGAAGCCCTGGAACAAAAAATCCCGGTGATTGGGGTGGCCAAAACGCGGTTTCGGCCTGCGGAAAAAGTAGCAATCCCTGTACTGCGGGGCGAAAGCCAAAATCCACTGTGGGTAACGGCGATTGGTATTGAGGTAGCCTTTGCGGCGGAGAAGGTGAAGGAGATGGCGGGGGAATTTCGGGTGCCGGGGTTGTTGAAGTTGGTGGATGGGCGGTGTCGGGAGTGGGGGGAGTGACGAATGACGAATTGGTCGGGGGCACTCAATTTCCGGATTGATCTAAGCTACCAAAGCGACATTATTGGCAGCGCGGGTGACGCGGATTGGGCGGATTTACACGGATTTTAATCCCACCTTCGGCGTGATAAGCCAGCCACTAATTGCACAAATTTTCACAAATCGGGTCACAAACTTCGTTTGTTCCTACGCGATTTTGATAGCACAAAGGACACAAAGAAGGGCACAAAGAGCACAAAGTTGGACGTTGCCAATGCGTTGTGCTCTTTGTGCCCTTCTTTGTGTCCTTTGTGCTATCAAAATGTCACTTTAGAAGCCTTTTTAATTCTTCAACTTCTTCCCCTTGTCCTCCTTCCACTCCACCAACTTCGAGGGATAATAATTGATCCCCATCGCCGTAAAGCGCGGCCCATGCGCCCCCAAACGTTTCTTATATCCATCCCAATTCCGTGCACTTGCCGCCGACCAGCCGATCTCCGCATAACCCGGCAAACGTGGGAACACCATGTATTCCACCTCGTCGATTTGATCTACCGTTTCAGACCACAGTGGAGCTTCGATGCCCAATACATCCTTTTGGGCCAGTCCAGGCACCAAAGTCGCTGGATCCCAGATGTAAGCACTATCTACTTCTATGTATGCTGCCCAGTGCAGGCCCCATTGGGTGGTGGAGTCGTATTGCATGTCCATATAAGCCTTACGCGCGGGTGACATCAGGACTTTGGAGCCTTGTTTAACCGCGTTTACCGCGTTGTCCACATCCGCCCAGTGCTGCACAAAAGCACCTTTTTTCAAAGTACCCAGTGCGATTTCGTCCCAGCCAATCGCTTGTTTACCATGTGAAAGCACGATGCCCTGCACCCGGTTTACAAAAGGAATGTAATCCTCTTTTTTGGTCACATGCGATTCATCCCCTCCGATGTGGATGAAAGGGCCAGGAGTCAGGGCCGCCAATTCCCGGATCACATCATCGATGAATTTGTAGGTGATCTCATTTTTGGTGCACAAGGTGCTGAAACCCACTTCGGTGCCTGTGTACAGCTCCCGGGCTTTGCCATCACAGTTCAGTTCGGGGTAAGCAGCCAGAGCGGCATTGGTGTGACCGGGCATGTCGATTTCCGGAATGATGGTGATGTAGCGATCCAGGGCATACTGAACGATATCTTTGTATTGTTCCTGCGTGTAGTAGCCACCTTTGCCGCCACCCACCTGGGTTTTGCCTCCATGCTCGGCCAATTTGGGCCAGGATTTGATCTCGATGCGCCAGCCCTGGTCGTCAGACAAGTGCAGGTGCATGGTGTTCATTTTGTAAGCCGCAATCAGATCGATGAAACGTTTGGTGTCTTCCACACTGAAGAAATGTCGAGCCACATCAAACATAGCACCCCGCACAGCATAAGTTGGAATGTCATTGATGGTACCAGTGGCCATTCGCCAGGGGCCTTCCTGCTTACTGCTGGATTCCACCTGTGCTGGCAACAATTGGCGGATGGTTTGAACCCCCATGAACAATCCCGCTGGTGCATTAGCCTCCAGGGTAACTCCATCCGGGGTAATATTCAGGTTATAACCTTCTGCTCCCAGTTTCGCGTCTTTTTTGATGCTCAGGTAAATGTTGCCTACTGCTGGCGCTTCATTGCTCGACTTTACCTCAATCCCTAAACCTGTGGATGGATTGAGTTTGTCCGCCAGGTATTGCCCGATTTTGAGCAACTCTTTGGAGTCGCCTTGCACATAGATGTCTGTTGCGCTAGTCAACTCAAAGGAACTATTCGTAGCCTTTACAGACACCGGGATGGGGATGATGCTTTCCTGCGCCAAATCCATCGGTACCGGGGGGGACTTTTTGGGTGCGCAGGCCATAAATGTGGTCAAAACAGCCAGCAACAAGAGTGCTGAACCAGAATTGCTAATGCGTAGTGTAGGCATGAGTTGATTGATTTTTTCGGGGAGTTAAGGTAAACATTTCTAAAAAAAATTAAAAAAGACTTTTAGCTAGACTTGAAGGAACTTAAAGATTGTCGACTTTGTATTGTCCTAAATTAGCGGTAAAACTTATCTTTGGTTGACAAAGTATTCACCCATGAGCACACTAAATCAATTCCTCAGTGATTTATGGAAAAACGGCCAGGTGGAAGTAGCCCATGAGCTTAAAACTTTCTCGTTGGAGGAGCTGAACGATGCTCAATTGGTCCTTCAAAAAGGCTACGAAGCAGAGCAAACTCACTTCCCCGGCACCGCCCCCACTTTCGCTGCCGAACCTGCCCTTTGGGCCGCCCAATACCTGTACCGCTCCATCCAGTTCATTTTGCTGCGCCATTTGGATGAAAAAACCATGCAGGAGCACTTGTTACCCTGGCCAGTGCAGGTCAATGCCGAAGCAGTATATGCTGCTGACCTCAGTTTGCGGCATTTGCCCAGCCTCTTCAGTTTTGCCAAAGGCCTTTCCCCCGCTGATCCCTTGCTGCTGGAATTGAAAAAAACGGCGAGCACCTGGCCATTTTCCGGTTTAGGCATTGCTGAAGCTGCCCCAGAAGCAGAAGCACTGCTCCTCTCCCACCCCGACCTGGCCATCGCCTATTCCGACCGCATCATTGCCAAACGCCTCAAAACCAAGGCTCAAGAGCCCCATATCCGCCCCCTGATCGCCGCCGCCCTCGGCGACCACGCCCAAACCCTCTGGCCCAACTGGGACGCCTAATACTGCACCACCTCACTCCTCCAACCCCCTAAGGTGTCCCCTAAGATGCCCTTAGGTGCCTAAGGTGGTTCAAAAAAACAAGCAGCGAAGCTGCCAAAAAAAGCGAAGCTTTACCTGAAAAACAGCGAAGCTGCCCAAAAAATCTTCAAAAACTCCAACTTACTTAATAACATGCCCAACTTCCAAGCCGCCACCCAACTCAAAACAACCCTCAACTACCTCAAACAACGATTTGTCGGCAAAGACGAAATCATCGACCTATTCGGCATTGGCCTCGTCGCCCGCGAAAACGTGTTCCTCCTCGGTCCTCCCGGCACCGCCAAAAGCGCCATGGTTCGCGAACTCGCCGCCCTGTTGCACGGCCAGACCTTTGAATACCTGCTCACCCGCTTCACCGAGCCCAACGAGTTGTTTGGCCCTTTTGACATCCGCAAGTTGCGCGAAGGAGAGCTGATCACCAACACCGAAGGCATGTTGCCCGAGGCCGACCTCATCTTTCTCGACGAATTGCTCAATGCCAATAGCGCCATCCTGAACAGTTTGCTCATGGTGCTCAACGAACGCATCTTCCGCCGGGGCCGCGAAACCCGCAAATTGCCCGCCTTGATGATCGTGGGTGCCAGCAACCATTTGCCCGAAGACGAGGCCCTAAACGCCCTCTTCGACCGCTTCCTCATCCGGGTACGCTGCGACAATGTTGCTCCCGATCAATTGAGTGCGGTGCTGGATGCAGGTTGGGCGCTGGAAAGCCAAGGCAGCGTAGCTACTCCGGAGATTGCCGCCAGCACCATCAAGTCCCTGCAAATGCAGCTTTCCGACATCGACCTGAATGGCATCCACCGGGAGTACCTGGAGTTGATCCACAAGTTGCGCAATGCGGGAGTTCAAGTATCTGACCGCCGGGCCGTGAAAATCCAGCGCCTGGTGGCTGCCAGCGCTTTGCTCTGCGAGCGCGATCACGCCCTGGTTTCTGACCTCTGGGTGGCGCGCTACATTTGGGATACCGAGGAACAACGGGAGGTGATTGCTGAGATTGTCAATTCGGTTTTTGCCAAAGAAGAAAGCTCGGAAGTCCAACACCCCCGTGCCCGGAACAGCTCAGCTCCCAACGCCGATGATTTGTACCGCGAAGTGGAAAACATTGCCCAGCAATGGGACAATGCGCAGCTAAACGCCGCAGAAAAAGCCGTGCTCAAAGACAAATTGCGCTACCTGAGTGGGCGCTGCGCCTGGATTACCGAAAGCACCCAACGAGAGTTTGTCCAAACTGCGGTAGATCAATTGTGGACCAAAATGATGTAACGGCATGGAAAACTGGGTAATGGTGTTTAAAAAATCGGACCTTCCACATCTGGCCGCAGTGCGCTGCTGGCCGGGGTTATACGCTGCCGAAAGGGAATCTGAAGTGTGGTTGCGTTGCCCCATGCTGCATGCGGATATGGATCAGGCCTTGCGGGCTTTGCCAGCCATGTTCAGCTATCGGCAAGATGCTCAGGGGTTGTTGTTTCCTTTGAATGGCAGTACTCCAGTTGCCAAACTGCCCGCGCTGGACTGGCTACCGATGAAGCAGTTCATCCCAGTCGAACTACCTGGTGCTGCCCTGCCTGCTCAATTGACCCAGCAATATGGTTTGCAGTTGTTGCCTTCCTCGGAATACCATCCTGGGGCTGCCTTAAAAGTCAAACTAGCAGATTGGCAGACATATGCGGAAACTGCACCGGAGATTCGTTTGTCCGCCTTGCATTTTGCCTTGTCGGCTACGGAGGATGTGCTGGTGATGGGTGAGCCACTACCTCCTTTGCCAGGGGTGGAATATTGGTTGCGGGACTCCATTTTGTTGCCTGCCGCATATGATTTGGAATGGCCATTGGTGGCGGAGTTGTTCAATCAGCGGGAGAACGGTAAGGGGGGAGATTTAATCCTTTTTGAAAAAGATGGGAATTGGCAAAAAATTGAAAAACGGTGCTTTGTTCCGGCGAGTCGGGCAGGAATAAGGTTGAGTTATCCAGGCTTATGAATCAGACCGAATTGGCACTCAATTACTTTAGTCCTCGAAAAAAAAACTACTTCTGGCGCTGGTCCAGTGATGGACAAACCCTTGAATTAGCAAGTGATTACACCATTTGTTTTCGTAAAGAATTGGTGGAAATATTAAGAGATGTTCAGATGATTGGTCTTCCCTCTTTAGAAGTAATTGTATTTTTTATCCTGGCTTGTAAAGGTGAGTTGGAGCGTATTTCACACCATTTTGAACTTGAAGAAACATTACTAGAACAAATTTGTACCAACGAAGCCGATGAAAATTATGAGGCTTTTTACAATGCGAAGGAAGACAACCAGGTTGTTAAATACATTTTGCCGCTTTTACAGAGAATAAGTCGACTGCCTGCCGAATTGAGGCGTGGTCATATGCGAAGCCATTTGCTCAAAGAAATCTTAAAACATTCAACTGAATTAACACCCCCTCCTTTAGCTAATTTTTTAATTCATGAAATCGACAGTGAGCGGCTAACACCTGGTCGATTAAATAATTATGTAGCTTCTCCTCCCAAAACTTTGGTTGAAATACTGCACATTTTTAAGCCCTTAAAGGACATCGATGATCTAGAGTCACTACTCCGCACCGGCCTGGAACACCTCCCAGAACCAGCCCCTCTTCCCCAACCCGATCCCATCCCCAGCCAGGACGACCTCCTCACCCAACTCTCCCAAGACCATCAAACCGCAGGCCTGGCCCGTCTGACCAAACGCCTGATCGCTGCCCTCAACATCCCGCCCCATACCCAGGGTGCAAGTGATCAACCGCTGGGTGGTGTATCCGACATCAGCAATCGGGGCGACTTTGACCGCCTGCTGCTGAGTGAATTGGCCAACGACGACGACACCCTCAGTGCCCGCCTCGTGAACAACGAAGCTTTGTACCTGCGCCGCGAAACGCCCCCTGACCCACAGGTGCAGGAACGGGTGATTTTGGTGGATACCAGTTTGCGTTTGTGGGGAATGCCGAGGGTCTTTGCAGTATCCGCAGCACTGGGTTGTGCACTGAACAATCACCAAAAGGCGGGTATTTCGGCTTTTGCATTGGGAAAAGAAATAAGCGAACCCAATGCCCTGGCAACCAAGGAGGAAGTTGTGCAATTTTTGGAGCAACAAAGCCCGGTTTTGCACAGTGGGGAGGCTTTACGCGCTTTTTTCCGCCAACAGCCCCGTTCAGCCCAGCGGGCAGTTTTTTTCATCACTAGTGAAGAGGTGATGGCTGATAAAAACTTCAGCCTGATTTTTGCGGAGCAACAACAGCATTTGGATTATTTGCTGGTATTGAGTCGGACGGGCACCTTGTTATTCTATAAGTTAGTGAACGGGCAGCGGAGTTTGATGAGTACGAGTGTGTTTGACCTGGAGGAGTTGTTGTTTGATCAAAAAAAATCGGCGATGCTTGCGGCATTGGTCGGTGCCCTCGGCCTCCAAGCCGAGCATGCCATTAAACATGATGGGCTGTTTCTTCCCTCCTATCCCGGTAAATTAAGGCGAGATGATGTCGCCTTTGATGGAAGCGTTTTGGTCGCTGTACTGCCTTCAAAAAGGGTTTGGTTCTGGCACAGTGCGCAAAAGGGGGCCATTGAAGTATTGAATAAAATTGAAGATGGTGAATACAAATTTTACCTAGTCAACCATAAGCTCAAATGTATCGTTGTCACCACCAAAGGCTTTAAATTCAAGGCCTATTTGTTTGAAAACAATGAATTATACGCTGTAGTTGACTTGTACGCCAAGCTGATCCGATACTATCCTCAACAAAACGTGGTCAATTTGCATGAAATAGATGAGCCAGTGGTTGCTTGTGCCTACGAAGAGGGGAATGTTTTGATCGGTTTGAATCAAGCCGCCAGCCCCAATTATTATTATACCTACAAGAACATTAGCCATGTGCTTGATCTAAAATCCCAGACCATTTCCCCGCTCCCAGAAAAACGGGTCATCCCCAAAGAACACCTACTTCAAAATTTGCAACCCGTCAAAAAAATGGTCAACAATGGCTATTCAGTGTTGCGGAACATCACCGAAATTGGCTTTACCCCTGAAGGTTTTATTCAATTAGGCAGACACCAGATGATCTTGCGCGATGGGAAATTATGGTTGACTAAAGCCACCTTTGTTGGTCTTGAGGTACGATCATTCTTATTCGATACCAATCTGGATGGTCAATTTTACACCAGGTCCTGTACTTGGCCAAATGGTAGCAAAATAATCCTGGACAGTCGTGGTTTTTTGCTATTTTTCTGGTCGGGCAGCACCCAGGCAGATTTTACCATTGCACTGATCATAGGGCAAGAATTAGCAGCTTGTAGCAGGACTGGTTATTATACAGGGAACACCTACTTTTACAATGCCGACCCTGATCAAATCATTACACCAACTGATTTTTACAACAGTTATATTGTTTCATTCATAAAGCGTGTTGGATAAGCCATGAAACTCAGCCTTCAACTCCACTCCAGCCCCCGTGGCGCTATCCAGGCCGCCTTTCTGCGTGGCAGCGACCCGCAGCATTGGCTCGGCACACTCCAATCCTGGGGAATTCCCCTCAGCGATTTGGAAGCTTATGCTGTACCCCAGTCCAAAAGTGACTTGCAGGTAGCTGGTTTGTTGTTGATCATGCGCCAAGGTCATTTCCCTGCTCAGTTGGACTTACAGGAACCGTATCGTTGCATTGGCCAGGCTTTGCTCATTCCTCAATACGCTGATGTCCAGCCTCAAGTAGCCGAAGAGGAGTGGAAAACCTTATTGATTTACGATTGGCATTTTTTCCATCCGGGGATCGGCATGGTTGGTTTCCACCACAGCGATCGGGTTAATTTAGCTGACCTATTGACCTATCTTGCCCCACTTCAACAAGATTGGTCTCTGGCCAAACCCGGCCCTCCATCTGTCCCAGCCCTGCGGCAAATCAGCGTGGTACAACCCAAAGTGGAAGACATTTTTGCTCAGGTGCAAGGTGTAGGTGACAAAGACTTAAAAGATTTAGGTAAAAACAAACCCTCTCCTGAAGATGCCAAAGACCTACGTAGCACCTTGTTAAGCTCCCTGGAGAAACTACTAAGCCAACGCCCCAACCTGAGGGAGGGCGAAAGCCAGGGCTGGTTGGGCAAAATGCTCGATCGTTTGGAAATGCGCATCAGCCAAATACTTGCTGATCTACAAAAACAGCGTGAGAGTGAGATC
Source organism: Haliscomenobacter sp. (assembly GCF_965225875.1). Lineage (GTDB taxonomy): Bacteria > Bacteroidota > Bacteroidia > Chitinophagales > Saprospiraceae > Haliscomenobacter. Next base: position 1,746,316 of record NZ_CBDDBS010000003.1, read on the forward strand.
GATCGTTTGCTCAAATTGTATCAGGACGACCCCGAAGAAGCGCTGCGGTATTCGATTCCCTTGGACAGCCCGTACGAAGGTCGGGGAATTGCGCCTCCCTCGGGGCTTTTAGGCCGCAACAATGCACCGGATTTTAATCTAGGCGGGCTCAATACCGGTGGTCCACGCGACAATTGGAATCTGGATGCCCAACGCCAGATTGCTTTGCGGCAGCAGTACCTCCGATTGGCCAACCAAAAAATTGCTGAGGGCGACTACCGCAAGGCCGCCTACATCCACGCCCATTTGCTTGGCGACTTCAATACCGCTGCCAATGTGTTGGAACAGGGCAAACATTTTTACAAAGCGGCCATTCTGTACCGCGATCACCTCAAAGACAAGCAGCGTGCTGCCCAGTGTTTTGAAAAAGGGAGCTTGTATACCGAAGCAATTGATCTTTACCTGGAATTGGGTCAAAAGGAAAAAGCTGGGGATTTGTATGCCCATATTGATCAGTGGGCTGAGGCAGAAAAATTGTATCGAAATTGTGCCGAAGAGGCACTAAAAACCTTTAATTATTTGGAAGCTGCCCGAATTTTTGACCAGAAGCTTAAGGATCAAAACCAGGCAAAAGTCAGTCTGCTCAAGGGTTGGCATGACAAGCTCAATCCCACTTCCTGCCTGAACCATTATTTTGATTTTTTTCAGCAGGTCAGCAATGCTGAGTTTGATGCTGAAGTACAACGCATCTACCAAACCGAGTACAAACCCATACAGCGCAATGCTTTTATGGAAGTGCTCAAGGAGATTGGAAAAAATAAACAGCGTAGCTCCGAATTACCCAATGCCAGGGAGATTGTATATCAGGTAGTAAGCAAAGAATTGCAATCGGATATTCTTGATCATATGGGGATGCTGGAGACTTTTGGACCTGAGGATCGGTTGTTGGGTGGGGATGTGAGTAGGTATAAGGTAGGCCTGAAGGAACGGCAAAAAAAGGCACGGGAACAACTCAACAATGACAAATGGATATTGGTAAAAACCATTGATTTATCGCTGAAGGTAGATACCTGGTTAGAAGCACGAATGATCAATCAAAAATTAGTCGTACTAGGGCAAAGCGGGGAGAAAGTTTACCTCCAATGCTCTGACCTGGAGTTTTTTAATGAATGCGTCAAAATGGGTTTGGCCAATAACCCGCAACAGAAGCCTCAGCTGGTAGCTTTGCCCTCCAACTCCCCTTATTTAAGCATCATTCACACCAAATTTTTATCCAGCAGCGCGATTCGATTCATTGAGAGATGTTTCGGCAAGGAAGTTTTGAAATACAACATTCACTTGGGAGAAAACACCATTGGTTTAGGAGTGATTGACAATAAAACCATCGCTAAACTGGATATTCTCCCGGACGGAACGCTTCACCTAAGTATTTGTACGGTAAAAGGAGCAGTGAAAAAAACATTTTTGTGCATTGATGCCAAGGATCACATCAATAAGGTAATGATCAGACCACCTGAAGCTGGGAGCTATTTTGAACTCATGCATTTTATGAATGGGTTTTTATATTTTATTACCCCAGACCGCAACACCGTGCTGCGCATTGATGAATCAGGCAACACAATTGGGCATCAGCCTGATATCCCCCTACCTATTCTCAAAATGGCCTTATCTGACGGTTATTCAGCCGAAAGAATGGTCATTCATTGTGGTTATGATGACCCAACTTTTAATATGAGATTGCAATTTGGCTGTCAATATTTTAGACCGGACGCTGATGGTTTTAATCCACACGGTGACATTTTTGAAAGTACCCCGCTTGATAGCATTCTATTCACACACAATGGCCTGATTGTCACATTTGGAAAAAATATTCGTTTGTACAATACCAGAGGAATTTCAACCCCACGGCTTGTTGACGAATTTGAACTGGATGAGGAAATCGTGGATGTTTTTAAAGGGCCAAGTGTGCACCAAGTCGGCTTTTTGACCAAAAATGGCAAAGTCCATTTCTACGAAATTGGCAACCTTAACACCTAACGTTTATTTCTTTTCCGCCCCTAATTCGGAAATTGATGCTTAAAATGTTTTGAAAAGTCCTCTACCGACTCGATAAAATCTTCCCCAAATTGTTCAGTAGGTTTGGTGGGGGTTGGTGTGATTCGTGCCATTTCCGTGCTTTTCCCGGTAGTGATCACCAACAAACCTTTGTTGATGCGTTTGCAGTAAAAAACATTGAACAACTTGGCTTCAACCCAGCCAGCACCATGGATGATGCCCAATCGTTCGTGGTTGAGCAGTAGCATGTTTGTGATTTGAATCGGAATTTTATTAAAAATCTGAGCCGATGCCTGGCTCACCATTTCCTTGATGAGGGGGGATTTGAATTTTTTACTTTGCTGCGTAAAGGCGGGTTGCTCCGCAAAATTGGTCAGGAAATAGTCGAAGATTTCCGAAAAATCATCGCTGTCTTTTAAAATATTTTCGAGGTATTTGGATTTTTCCGCCGTCATTTCTACTTATTTGTTGTAAAAATAAATTTTTCCAACAAATAAGTCAAGTTGTCAACCAAAAAATTATCCAACAATTTCTTCAAAACTTCCCACTCCGGCATGCCGCATGCTCGGAATGGTGCCCGGGCGCAACAACTGCAAGCACTGCATACCCGCCGCCTGGGCCGCATCCAATTCTTCTTCAATATCGGATAGGAAAAGGATTTCTGCTGGCGCTAATCCCAATTGTGTCGCTATATTTTGATAAGAAGCTACTTCCCGTTTGTGCCCTACTGCAGTATCGAAATTATGGTTAAAAAACCCGTTCAAATCCCCATACTCACTGTGACCAAACAGCAGTTTTTGTGCCCCCACCGAGCCGGAGGAATATATCCCCATCGGTATCCCCTGCTGTTTCCAACGCTCCAGGGCTGGAACCACATCGGGATAAACATGCCCTTTAAAACCGCCGCTGTCGTAACCTAATTTCCAAATCAGGCCTTGCAACAATTTGAGGGCCGGATGTTTGCGGTCGGCAGTAATCCAGGAGAGCAGGCCATTGATCAGGTCTTCGGTGCCATCAGCGGGTAGTTCTTCTTCGAGCAGGGTCTGGCGGGTTTGTTCCAAAGCCTGAGCTACAGCCGGATCATGCAGATTTGCCCGCACAAAGTCCGGTAGCTTTTCAAATGAATAGGGAAAAAGAATCTTGTGCACGAAGTTGATGTCGGTAGTCGTGCCTTCGATGTCGGTGAGGATAAACTGCATAGGTTGGTGGAATGAAGATTTTTTTTGAACCACCTTAGAAACCTTAGGTAGCGATCTAAGGTGCCCTAAGGTGTCTAAGGTGGTTCATAAAAAACCAGCAGCGAAGCTGCCCTTAATTCAAATTGTACCGCTGATCAACCCCGGACTCCGTATAATGCGGAACCCAGCCCGATTGATCAATAAATACGCGAATGGCTTTGACGAATTTTTTTGGGCCCATGTCAAACCAGTGCTTGGTGTTGGCAGGCACCGAAATGAGGTCGCCTGCCTGGCAGGTTACGCAGAAGATGTCTTCATCTCCGCCCAGGTTGAACCAAAACATGCCCTCGCCGTCCACAAAAAAGCGTACTTCATCCTCGGTGTGGATGTGCTCACTCAAAAACTTGGTGCGCAACATTTCCAATTGTGGGTGATCGGGCGTAACGTTGATCACATCGGCAGTTTTGTAGCCGTTGGAATCCATATAAGGCTTGAGTTTGTGTGCATAGGCGCCAATGATCGTGTCCTGATCAGCGTCGTCGGCAAACTCAACCGCGGCTTCCCATTGCTCGTAAATGACCCCGCGGGCGTTCAAAAAACTTTTGATCTCGGCAGGATCGTTGACAACGGTTTGTTTGTCTGGAATGGTAAGGATGGCCATGGCAAAAAGTTTATTAGAGTTGAGGAGTTGAGAAGTTGAGAAGTTGAGGCTGCCGCGAGCGACTTTGGCAATAATCTTGTCTAAGTTGCTCGCGGTAGCCTCAACTTCTCAACTCCTCAACTCCTCAACTTCAATTTTAAGTATTCACACTCTAACAAAAACTCCACCACTTCCACATGCCTTTTGGCGTCAGCGATGGTGTTGCCCCAGGTGTACATGCCGTGTCCAGCGATGAGAAAAGCGCGAAGTTCTGTATCGCTCCGCCCCACAAACTCTGCTACTTCGATAGACAATGCGGCAATATCCTGCGTATTGGCAAAGATGGGAATTTTTACGGAAACTTCATGGGTTTTGATGCCACTAAAACCTTTCAAAATTTCATAGTTCTCAAGCACGATTGCCCCCTTTACCTGCAGCAATTGGGAAACGACCGTATTGAGCACCGTATGGGTATGCAATACGCAGTGGGCGTCAGGGAAAAGCTTGTACACCGCGCAGTGCAGCAGGGTTTCAGCCGAAGGTTTGCGGGCATCATCAATCGGGTTGCCCGAGGCATCTACCTGCAAAAAGTGCTTTTCGGCAAAGTCGCCCTTATCCAAGCCACTTTGGGATACAAAAAAATTGCTCTGCCCGACTTCCCGGTACGAGTAGTTGGAAGAAGTGGCTGGTGCCCAGCCTTTTTGGTGCAAAAAGTGAATGGCTTTGACCAATTCAGCGCGTTGGCTCATCGCTTTTTTTGAGTGCAAGTGTACGAAATTAAAAACAAAAAAGCCCAGCCTGAATGTCAGACTGGGCTTGGTAGCCTCGAGTGGAATCGAACCACTATCTTAGGTTCCGGAAACCTACATACTATCCGTTGTACTACGAAGCCGTATGAAATTTCTCTTTCGAGACCGCAAATATACAAAAGCTATTTTCACAAAGAATAATTTTTTCTAAAAAAAGGAAACTACTTTTAGCGGAAAGAAGTTCCAATGGAATGAGAAAGATTGCCATTTCAGACATTCATGGATGTAATGCCACGTTTGAAGCATTGCTCCAACAGATCAATTTTTCCAAAGAAGATCAGCTGTTTTTGCTGGGCGACTACCTCGATCGCGGTCCATCCTCCAAACAGGTACTGGATACCATCTTCAGACTCAAGGCAGAAGGTTATCAGCTACAATGCCTGCGAGGGAACCATGAAGAAATGCTCTTGTGGGCATTAGAAGGTCATGTTCATAATTTACAGTCTTTTTTACAAAATGGAGGTGAGGTTACGCTTGCCAGTTTTGGCGTTCAATACCCCTGGGAAATCCCCCAACCTTACCTTGATTTTTTAGAAAACCTCCCCTTTTGGATAGAAGTGGAGGAGTACATATTTGTACACGCAGGATTGAAGTTTTTGCCCGATACCAGCCCTTTTGAGCATACAGATAGAATGCTTTGGATCCGAAATTGGTACACTGATCTTGACCTGGAATGGTTGGGCCCTCGGTACATTGTGCATGGACATACCCCAACACCCTACTCCACGATTCAACATTTGTTTCGCCATTTTAAGGGATTGCGGGTCATCAATATTGATGGAGGTTGTGTATTCCGACAGGCGGAGTATGGGCACTTGTGTGCCGTGGATTTAAGCAATCGACTCTTGTATTTTGAGCCACGCCACCCTTGGGATGAGATTGGAGAACCGTATATCAAATGAATCTCTTCCACTATCATGTTTTCATCCCTGAGGTGAAACCTTTGGTGTCTTAGGTTTCTTAGGTGGTTCAAAATACTTATCCTTTTTTTTTCACCACCTAAGAAACCTAAGGCACCAAAGATTCACCTTAGAAATTGTGCCTTATCGCATGGCCTTGAATGCATTGATCAAGCCATTCGTAGAAGCATCGTGGGAATTTACCGTCGAAGCATCTTCCAACTCCGGCAAAATCTTATTGGCCAATTGTTTGCCCAATTCCACGCCCCACTGGTCAAAGCTATAGATGTTCCAAATGACGCCCTGGGTGAAGATTTTGTGTTCGTACATGGCGATCAAGATACCCAAGGTACGTGGGTCGATCTTTTTCACCAAGATGGAGTTGGTTGGCTTGTTCCCCTGGAATACCTTGAAAGGCAGCAACTCCGCGATCTCTGCCGCCGACTTACCTTGTTTGACCAGTTCAGCCTCTACTTCTGCTGCAGTTTTACCCATCAGCAGTGCTTCGGTTTGAGCAAAAAAGTTGGACATCAACTTCACGTGGTGGTCACCAATCGGGTTGTGGCTTTGTGCGGGTGCGATAAAATCACAAGGGATCATTTTGGTGCCTTGATGGATCAATTGATAAAAGGCGTGTTGGCCATTGGTCCCAGGTTCACCCCAAATGATTGGACCCGTTTGGTAGTCTACGGCTTTGCCATCGCGGCCTACGTATTTGCCATTGCTCTCCATGTTCCCTTGTTGGAAATAAGCGGCAAAACGGTGCAGGTATTGGTCGTAAGGCAAGATAGCTTCGGTAGCAGCGCCGTAAAAGTTGTTGTACCAAATGCCAATCAGAGCCAGGATAACCGGGATGTTTTGTTCCAGTGGAGTTGCGTAAAAATGCTCATCCATCGCGTGCAAACCTTCGAGCAGCTCCTTAAAATTGTCAAAACCAATCACACAGGCAATCGGCAAACCAATCGCTGAACTCAAGGAGTAGCGACCACCAACCCAGTCCCAAAACTCAAACATGTTCGCAGTATCAATACCAAAAGCTGCTACTGCTTTTTCGTTGGTAGACAAGGCTACGAAGTGTTTGGCTACCTGCGATTGATCCTTCGCTTTGTGTAAAAACCAGGTTTTCGCCGTTTCGGCGTTGGTCATGGTTTCTTGTGTGGTGAAGGTTTTGGAGGCGATACAAAAGAGCGTGGTTTCCGGGTCCAGCGGTTTAAGGGTTTCCGCGATGTGGGTGCCATCTACGTTGGACACAAAATGCACCTTCATCCCCGATTGCCAGTAGGGTTTCAAGGCTTCGGTCACCATTACCGGGCCCAAGTCTGAGCCGCCAATGCCAATGTTGACAATATCGGTGATGGCCTTACCCGTGTAGCCTTTCCATTCCCCCGACAAAATGCGTTTGCTAAAGGCGTCCATTTTAGCCAAAACGGCGTTGACATCGGGCATTACATCCACACCATCCACCAAAATCGGTCGATTGGAGCGGTTGCGCAAGGCAATGTGCAATACGGAGCGACCTTCGGTTGCATTGATTTTTTCCCCGCTGTACATCGCTTCGATGGCCGCTTTGAGGCCACATTCTTCAGCGAGTTGCAAGAGGGTGTTGAGGGTATCGGCAGTGATGATGTTTTTGGAATAATCGACCAAAACGTTTTCGAAACGTTGGGAGAACTGAGCAAAACGTTGTGGGTCGGCGGCAAACAGGTCTTTCATTTGGACTTCCTGCATTTTGGCGAAATGCTCGGTCAGCTGTTGCCAGGCTTTTGTTTGGGTTGGATTTTGCTTGTGCATGTCTGGATTGATTACTTGGGGTAAAGGTAGAAGATTTGAGAGAAATAGAAAATGGAAGGACGATTTTCCAAAAGATTGAACCATTTGGCCAGCAAGACTATTCATTGTGTAAATAACCAAACTTCATCCGTCTTGCGCAGCCAACAATTATCATCCATCCGACCAAATCTTGACTTGGACAGTACCCAGTCTACTCCAGCCGAACAATTCCAGAATCAAACCCTGCGGCCCATCCTCAAGTTTCAGCATGAGCTGCTGGTAGTCGCTTTCCGGGCTTACATTGACAAACGGCACGGGGTCTTTTTCCAATTGTCCGCCAAAGATCGAGTGGAGTGGATCAAGCACAGCTTACAAAAAGACCAAAGTTTGCGAAACACCCTGACAGGAATGGTAATCGGGCATTTCTCCCTTGAAGAATGGGACTCATTCCAGGCAAATGAGGCAGAACATTCCCGGCGACTGATCCAAATGTTGATCCAACGTTTACAATCTGCGGTTGAAAGTTTTAAAAATCAGGATTAATCGTTGAGCAGAGTCAGCAAAAGCCTACCTTTGTCTTCCTACATTTGTAGCACAAGGGGCAACACTCATTTTTGCCCCACTACTAAGGTTAAAATACGATGTACAAACAACTGATTCAGGAACTTGGCTCTGCCCGCCTCGTGGCAGTTTCCAAAACGCAGCCCAATGAGGCCATCATGGACCTCTATGCACAAGGGCAACGTCTGTTTGGAGAAAACAAGGTGCAAGAGGTTGTGCCCAAATACGAAGCCTTACCCAAAGACATCGAATGGCACCTGATTGGGCATTTGCAAAGCAACAAAGTCAAATACATTGCTTCTTTTGTGGCCATGATCCACTCGGTAGACAGCCTGAAATTGTTGGAAGAAATCAATCGGCAGGCGGTCAAAAACCACCGGGTAATTGACTGTTTGTTGCAGTTTAAAATCAACGATGAAGAGACCAAGTTTGGACTGGATATCCAGGAAGCTTTTGCCCTATTGGAATCCCTCTCCTACCCCAACTTATTGAACATTAGACTTTGTGGCGTGATGGGTATGGCCTCTTTTGTGGAGGATGAGGATCAGATTCGCCGGGAATTCAAGAACTTGAAAAACATTTTTGATCAACTCAAAGACCGCTATTTTCCCAATGATCCTGCCTTCAAGGAAATCTCCATGGGCATGTCCGATGATTATCCGATTGCGGTCGAGGAAGGTAGCACCTTGGTGCGCATTGGAACCTTGCTCTTTGGGGCCCGGAATTATGGGAATGTGGGTTAATTACATTAATTTTATGGCCTAAAATCACCAATTCTTGAGCACCACTGCCTTTCTTTTTACGCCTCCCTTTACCCAACTGAATACGCCGTATCCAGCCACTGCGTACCTGAAAGGCTTTTTGAATACCAAAAACATCAGTTCTTATCAAGCCGATTTAGGCATTGAGGTTTTTTTGGCCTTGTATTCTTCCAAAGGCCTTAACGACCTATTTGAGCACATTGCAGCTAAAAACCAAAGCTGGTCGGAAAACGCCCGACGGATCATCGTCCTGCGCAAACATTATATCCAGACCATCGATGGAGTCATCAATTTTTTGCAGGGCAAAAACCCTACCCTAGCCCATCTCATTTGCCAGGAAGGCTACTTGCCCCGGGCCGAGCGCTTCAAACAACTCGCGGATTTGAATTGGGCCTTCGGCAGCATGGGCACTCAAGACAAAGCCAAACACCTGGCTACCCTTTACCTTGAAGACCTGGCGGATTTGATCACCGAATGTGTGGATGAACACTTTGGGCTCAGTCGTTATGCGGAGCGTTTGGGCCGATCAGCTTACCATTTTGATGAATTGTATGCGCAGCTCCAGGCGGAGTACACCTATATTGATCAGCTGCTTATTCAAATTCTGAGTGCAAAAATGGCGGAGCTAAAGCCCCAGCTGGTGGCCATCTCCGTGCCATTTCCAGGGAATTTGTATACCGCTTTCCGCTGTGGGCAGTGGATCAAAAAACACCATCCCAACAGTAAGGTGGTTATGGGTGGTGGTTTTGCCAACACCGAATTGCGTTCATTGAGTGATCCCCGGGTTTTTGAATTCTTCGACTTCATCACCCTGGACGATGGCGAAACACCCATCGAAAACCTCATTGAGCACTTGCAAGGCCAGCGCCCCGTTGATCTCCTGAAACGTACCTATACTTTAATAAATGGCAAAGTTGAGTACCTCAACCACAGCCTCAACCGCGATTACAAACAAAGTGAGGTTGGTACCCCCGATTACAGCGACTTGCCACTGGATCAATACATTTCAGCCATTGAGGTCGTCAATCCCATGCACCGCATGTGGAGCGACGGACGTTGGAACAAACTCACCATGGCCCACGGCTGCTATTGGGGCAAATGTACATTTTGTGATGTTTCCCTGGACTACATCAAGTTGTACGAACCGGTAGCCGCGCAATTGTTGTGCGACCGCATGGAAGAGTTGATCGCCCAAACTGGTGAACGCGGCTTCCATTTTGTGGACGAAGCTGCTCCACCCGCCCTCATGCGCGCCCTTGCCCTGGAAATCATCCGCCGCAAACTCACGGTGACTTGGTGGACCAATATTCGTTTTGAAAAAAGTTTTAGCCGGGATTTGTGCCTTTTGCTCAAAGCCTCGGGTTGTATTGCCGTATCAGGTGGATTGGAAGTAGCTTCCGATCGTTTGTTGGCTTTGATTCAAAAAGGAGTAACGGTGGCTCAGGTGGCCCGAGTTACGCGCAACTTCACAGAAGCAGGCATTATGGTACACGCTTACCTGATGTACGGCTTCCCAAGTCAAACCGCGCAAGAAACCATCGACTCACTAGAAATGGTGCGACAATTGTTCGAAGCGGGAGTCCTGCAGTCGGGATTTTGGCACCAGTTTGCCCTTACCGCACACAGCCCGGTAGGTCTAGATCCTGGTGCATACGGCATCAAAATTGAACCTGGCTGTAGCGGACCTTTTGCCAACAATGACATTCTTTTCACTGACCCGACCGGGACAGATCACGATGCATATGGTTTTGGTTTGAAAAAATCGCTGCTGAATTTCATGCATGGGATAGGCTTTGAATTTCCACTGCAAGATTGGTTCGATTTTAAAGTACCCCGCACCAAAATTCCGAAGGATTACATTGTCAATGCACTCAGTGAGGATGAGCTTTCTTCAATCAAGGCCAATGCCAAGGTGGTTTGGTTGGGCAATGCACCCGACCTGGAAATCAGCAGCAAAACGAAACGGGGTGAAACCTGGGAAAGTGCACTCTTGACTTTTTATGATCAAAAAGAAAACCTCAGCATCAAGGTAGATGTGCCACAGGGAAAATGGGTGGTGGAGATTTTGGAAAAAATTGCCGTGGATCAGCCAGAAACCTGGACTTTCCAGCAGGTGCAGGAGCATTACGAAGCGGAGGGGCTGGAGGATTTTGAGTTGTTTTGGTACAATAAGCCCTTTAATAAATTGGGAAAATTGGGATTGCTGGTATTGTAAAAAGCATAGCTTGAAATCCCTAAGGTGCTTCTTTAGTGCCTAAGGGGTTTCTTAGGTGGTGAAAAATACGCTGCCTGCTTCGCAGGCTTTTTTCTTCACCACCTAAGAAACCTTAAACACTAAAGGGCCACCCAAGATAAAGTGCTACTTGAGCTCTGCCAAGTTCACCACAAATCCTTCGATCCGCTTCTTCTTCAGGTTATTGTCATAAGCTTTGGCACTCCCTTCTGTATCAAATGGTCCCAGGATAACCCGGAATTTTTTTCCACCATCCATACTGATCAGGATGTTGTCGAACCATTTGCCTTGCAGTTCGGCCACCTTATCCAGCATACTTTCGTAGGTACTTACCATGGCTACCTGCACACCAAAACCCTTTTTATCCGAATGTGCAATAGCTATTTGGAACAAACCACTGGTGCCCATGTCTCCACGAACCAGTTTGTTCTTGTCTACCTGTAATTTGGTGCTTGGTTTTACGGGTGCAACAACTACGTTTACTTTTTTCTCTGCTACTGCTACTGGCGCGGGTTTCGTTTCAACAGGCGCTGGCGGCGGCGGTGTATTAACAGCAGTCGTAGTTGGTTTGACTACTTCTTCGGTATTTGTGGTTGGAACGGCAATAGGGTTTGTTTTAGGCTCTTCTTTTTTTGCCACTTCCTGACCCACTACTTCCACTTTTACTTCAACCTGACCGTCGTTGAGCATGCCCAACTGTTTGGCGGCTGCGTAAGAAAGTTCTACAACCCGGCCTTTGAGGTAAGGCCCCCGATCATTTACCCGAACAATGACCGATTTTTTGGTGTCCAGGCGCGTTACCCGTAAGCGGGTGCCCAGTGGGTGCATTTTATGTGCCGCAGTCATCTTGCCACGATCATAAATTTCTCCGTATGCGGTCTCGCTACCGTTGTACTCATCTGAATAGTAGGAAGCATAACCAAATTCTTGCGCGCAAAGCACCAATGCATTGAGCGACAGTACCAGCGTAAATACTAATGTGATTGATCTCATATGGAATATCAGGTTTATTCGGTACATAAACGTCCTGAAAGCCCAAATCGGTACCCAGGTCTCGTAGAAAGTAATCAAATATAGAATAAATGTTGGATTTTTCCAAACAAAGGACTTTCGGAAAACTACTGCGCCATCACCTCTTTCACCCCTTGAAAAAGACCTATGCCGATCAAAATGACGCCAATGATTTTGTTCATCCATTGACTTACAAACGCAGCCCTACGCACAATCAATTGACTGAGAAATGCGTAAAACAACAATGTAAGCAATTTTCCACAAGCTACTCCAGCCAAAAAGATGCATAAAAAGTACAAGGGTGGATGTGCTGAAATATCCAGGTATTTTGCCGATTTTAAAAAAGCGAGGATAAAGATCCAGAAAGGTATTGCTTGTGGGTTTGCAATAGAAACCAACAAGCCATGCAAAAAGTCGTTTTCTTTGATTTTTCGCTTCTTCTCCTGATTTTCAGCTGGTTTTCGACAGAAAAAAACCAAACCTAAGGCAACAAAAAAGATAACCACAAATGCTTTGGCCCATATGTTGTGCTGCAAAAGAGCCTGCATTGTGGGATTAAAACGAATGGCAATAAAAGATTGTGGGATTTCGATCAAAGCAGCCGCAACCGAAAAATGAAATGCGGCGCGCCAACTGCGGTTGATGGTGGTATCAACTACGGAGAGATTGATGGGGCCGAAAGGCAAAGTTCCAACAATACTAGCCAGCATGCTTAGTAAAAACACCAGAGCGGGTGACGGCTCCATTCTTCTTTTTTTGAAAAACACGGATAATCAATCGGGAGGCAAAATTAAACGCTTATGGCGCAAAAGTCAACTTTTTTTAACAATTAAACGAAGTCCTTTTTGTCTTGGGGGCGATAAAAAAATAAGTGACCATTTTGCCAGAGGATTAGATAAGTAAACGTTTCATTTCAAGTGCCTTATCTAATCCTCTGGCTCAGGAAAAATGATCACTTATTTTTGCCCCACTGCTTGTTACGAACTTTTGGGTTGATAATTTTGTAATTTTGCCGGGATATTTTTTCAAAAATCATCTAATGAGTAAACACGGAAAGGTTTTAGTGGCCATGAGTGGAGGAATCGACAGTACAGTTACTGCGATGTTGCTCCACGAGGAAGGATATGAAGTGATTGGCATTACCATGAAAACCTGGGATTATGCCAATTCTGGCGGTTCCAAAAAAGAAACGGGTTGTTGTAGTCTCGATTCCATCAATGATGCCCGTGAAGTGGCCGTGAGTATGGGTTTTCACCATTTCATCATCGACATCCGGGATGAATTTGGCGATTTTGTCATCGATAATTTTGTAGAAGAATACATTGCGGGCCGCACCCCTAATCCTTGTGTGTTGTGCAACACACACATCAAATGGAACGCCCTGCTGAAACGCGCCAACTCGCTGGATTGTGAGTTCATCGCGACCGGACATTATGCCCAGGTCAAGGAATTGAATGGCCGCAAATACATCAGCAAAGGGGCCGACCCACACAAGGATCAGTCTTATGTGTTATGGGGTTTGAGCCAGGAAGCCTTGCAGCGTACTCAATTTCCGGTAGGCAAGTTCACCAAACCAGAGGTACGGCAAATCGCCTTTGATGCCGGGTACGCCGAATTGTCCAAAAAATCGGAGAGTTACGAGATTTGTTTTGTACCTGACAACGATTATCGAGGTTTTCTCAAACGCCGCTTGCCCGATTTGGAAGAACAAGTCAAAGGAGGAAATTTCATCAACACCAAAGGGGAAGTCATCGGCAAACACGAAGGTTATCCTTTTTATACGGTGGGTCAACGCAAAGGTTTGGGAGTCGCTTTTGGCCAGCCCATGTTTGTCACCGAAATTCGCCCGGATAGCAATACCGTAGTCCTCGGGGAATTGGATGAACTGATCCGCAACAGCATGAGCGTTTACCAGGTCAATTCCATGAAATACGATCAAATTCCCGATGGCCTGGAAGCTTTGACCAAGGTGCGTTACAAAGATGCCGGCACCATGAGCCAGTTGAGCAACACCCCCGATGGGCGCATTTCCGTAGAGTTTTTTGCCAATGTCAGCGGCATTGCTCCCGGGCAATCCGCCGTGTTTATGGAAGGAGATGATGTGATCGGTGGTGGGATCATTTATAAGGAAATACCGAAAGATTTCGCGCTGTAGAGACGCACGGCTGTGCGTCTCCTATATATGGCCGAGGTCAAAAGACGCACGGCCTTGCGTCTCTACCTTAAATAATCAATATGCGTACACTCCTGCTACTTTTACTTGCATTTGGCCTGTTTGCCTGCAAAGAGGAAGTGGCAGCCCCTGCTCTGGAGTACCGCTACGAATATTTTCCACTTTCAATCGGGCAAGAAAGGCTTTTTATCGTCGACAGTATTTTGTTCGACCCATTGGGTAATCGGGTACAAATCGACTCAAGTAAAACCTTCATTAGGGAATTAGTAGTGGATACTTTCCGCAATGCCAGCAATGCGCTGGAATACAGCATTGAACGTTATGAGCGACGTAATAATGCTGCACCATGGGTGCTAAAAAAGGTATTGAGTGAATCTCGCCCAATTGACCAGGCCCAACGTTTTGAAGACAATTTTCGCTTGTTAAAAATGGCCTTCCCATTAAAAGAAGGTCAAACCTGGGATCCTCTTATTTTTGTCGACCCCTTCAGTAAAGTAGAAGTAAAAGGTGAACCCCTTGAAATGTTCAAAGGCTGGGAAGCCAAGGTCAAAAGCATCGATCAAAGCTGGAATCAATACCCCAGCACCCTGGAAATTCAATTCAGCAACTATGAAAATGCCATTGAGTTGCGTCGGGGAACGGAGCGTTATGCTGCCAATTTGGGTCTGGTTTATCGCGAACTTAGTGTACTCAACACCCAATGTTTGAATGCTTGTCAGGGGCAGCCCTGGGAGAAAAAAGCCCAGGCTGGTTTTATTTTAAAAATGCGTAGAATTTAATTTTGCATATGGATAAGTACATTGCCATCGGTAGAGTCAGTAAAACCCACGGGGTGGATGGTGCGCTAAAACTCAAGATCAAGGATCGTTACTGGGATGATTTTGCAGAAGCGAAAGTCCTGTTTGTAGAATCAGCGGGTAAAGTGGTGCCTTATTTCATTGAAGAGTTTCGAGGTGGCCTTGATCCCATCGTCAAATTTGAAGACCTGAACCAACGCGAACCAGCCCAAGCCCTCAGCGGCAAGGAGCTTTTTATGCGGGAAAGTGACCTTCTACCCGAGGCCGCAGAGGTAAATGTATCCCAATACGAAAGGTATGTAGGTTATCTTTTACAGGATGTGGAATTGGGTGAATTGGGCAAAATTGAAGAAGTTGTTGAATCTCCTGGCCAATACCTGGCTTTTTTGGAGTACCAGGGACGTGAGGTAAGTGTTCCCCTCAATCCAGTTTTCATCAAATCAGTGGATCATAAGGGGGAAAAAGTGCTGGTGGATTTGCCGGAAGGACTGCTGGAATTGTAAAGTGATGAATTATGAGTGATGAGTGATGAATTGTTGAGCAATTGTATTTTTGGCGCAATGCATGTATTTCAAATGTAAGGATAAAGGTTGAGTCGATTCATCATTCATAACTCATCATTTATCACTATATTCAACCCTAACCATAATCATACATGAAAAACATCCACACCCTTTTTCTACTGGTGCTGTTTTCACAGGCCATCAGCGTATTTGCCCAAAACGGCACCCAAAAAATTCTGGTCACCGACCTAACGCGCATCAAACAGGTGGTGTCGGTAGCCGCTTCGCCTGATGGAAATAAGGCACTGTACACCTTGCGGACCATTGAGCCCAATGCCGAGAACAAGCTGGAGTACGATTACCGTAACCACCTTTACCTGGTTGATTTACAAGCTAACGCCACCCCCCGCGCCTTGACCCGGGGAGCTGAAAGTGTTTCCAGCCCCGTATTTGCACCCGATGGCAAAACCGTTGCTTTTGCACGCGCGGTAAAAGGCAAATCTCAAATTTTTATTTTACCCCTGGACGGCGGCGAAGCCTGGCAATTGACCGATGTATCCTACGGTGCGGGCAATCCCCGGTTTTCGCCGGATGGCCGTAAGATCCTCTTCAGTGTATCCCTCAATTTGAGCACCCTGCTCAACGATACCATCTTAAATCCTGGCAAAGGAATTCCGGCCTGGTCGCTTGAAAAACCGGGTTTTCCCAAAAACGAGTTTTTAAACCGCGATAAAAAGATCAAACCCAATCCCGATGGGAATCTGGAAGAAATCCGCGCCTACCTCGATAAAGACGTAGAAGACCGGAAAGCCAAAGTATTCAACCGCCTTAATTTTCAGGGTGAGGCTACAGTAGAACCAGAAATCCAATTCAACCATCTCTTCGTAATCGATGTGAAGGAAGGCGCAAAGGCTAGCCCGGTTACCAAAGGTTTCTGGTCTTATGGACAGGGCAGTTGGGCAACTGATGGGCAACGCATTTGGGCCGTAACGGGAAAAGACCGCAGCCAACACCCTGACCGGGAGCAGGAATCCACCATTGTAAGCATGAACCTGCAAGGGGGTGATGAAAAAACCATCCTGGCCGAAAGTGGGAAGTCTTTTAGTGGCTTCAGCCTTTCGCCCGATGGCAGCACTTTGGCAGCCGTTATGTCAACGCCAAATCTCTTGTCATTCAGCCAATTGGTCCTGGCCAACTCCAATGGCAGCAACCTGCATATTGTTCCTTTCGACCGTACTCCTGGCGGTGCCAACTGGTCAGCGGATGGTAAATACATTTACCTCACTGCTCCTTCTAATGGAGGCTCACCCGTATACCGCATCGACGCCAGAACCCGTGCCGTGGAGCGATTGAGCGATTTTGATTCGGGCATCAACGCTTTTGACTTAACGAATACCAAAGTGGTATACAGCAAAACGGATGTATCGAATCCCTCCGAACTCTTCTATGCTGATTTGAACATGAAAAACCCTGTTCAGCTCAGTCGCCACAATGAGGCTTGGTTGAAGGACAAAAAACTGAGTTTGCCGGAAAAGCGGGTGTATACCAACACCAAAGGACAAAAAATAGAGTATTGGATCATGAGGCCCACCTTTATGGAAACGGGTAAAAAATATCCATTACTGCTACAATTGCACGGTGGACCTACTGCCATGTGGGGGCCGGGTGAGTTTTCGATGTGGCACGAGTTTCAGTATTTCTGTTCGCAGGGTTATGGTGTGGTGTATCCTAACCAACGTGGTTCGGGTGGATATGGCAAAGATTTTCAGTTTTCCAATTACCGCGATTGGGGCCCCGGCCCACAGGAAGATGCCCTGGCTGCCTGTTCTGACGCTGCCAAAGCGCCCTGGGTAGATACGTCTAAACAGGTGATTACAGGTGGTTCCTATGCGGGTTACCTCACCGCCTGGATCATCGCGCACGATCACCGCTTCAAGGCCGCTTTTGCCCAGCGTGGGGTCTATGACCTGACCACTTTTATGGGCGAAGGCAATGCCTGGCGCCTGGTGCCCAACTATTTCGGTCTACCATGGGAGGATGAAAAAACCACTGAGATCGATGCAGAGTCACCTTACAGTTACGTGGATAAAATCCGTACTCCATTTTTGATCAAACACGGAGAAAATGACCTGCGCACCGGGGTAATTCAGTCGCAAATGATGTTCCGCAGTTTGAAATACCTGGAGAAGGATGTGGAATATGTCTTGATGCCGGGTGGAACGCATGAATTGAGCCGCTCGGGGAATGTGCGGCAGCGGATTGACCGGATGTTGCGGATTTACGAGTTTTTTGAACGGTATATTCGGTAAATCTTCCTTAGGTGTCCCTTTGGTTGCTTAGGTGCCTGAGGTGGTGAAGAATACCTGCTTCGCAGGTTGTTGATTTTTCACCACCTTAGGCACCTAAGGAAGCAAAGGATTCACCTAAGAAAATTAAATTCAATATCCATACTTTTTCTTCCACAAACCCTTTAACCAGCCCCTTGTCTTTTCTTCTGCCGGGTTTGCTGCAGGTTCAAACAATTTTGTCCCACTCAATTTTTCCGGTAGGTACTCCTGCTCCACAAAGTTGCCCGGAAAATCGTGGGAGTACTGATAAGCCTTTCCATAGTCCAGTTTTTTCATCAATTGGGTAGGTGCATTGCGCAAATGCAGCGGTACCGGCTGGTTTCCCTGTGAATGCACCAATTCCTGAGCTTTAGCGATGGCCAGATAGGCTGAGTTGCTTTTAGGGGAAGTAGCCAGGTAAATTACTGCTTGTGATAAAATGATCCTGGCCTCTGGCAAACCCACCGCCTGCACCGCCTGAAAAGCCGTAGTTGCCATCAAAAGTGCATTGGGGTTGGCCAGTCCAATGTCTTCCGCAGCAGCGATGACCATGCGGCGAGCGATGAATTTGACCTCTTCTCCTCCTTCTATCATTCGAGCTAGCCAGTACACAGCCGCGTTGGGGTCGCTCCCCCGGATGGATTTGATGAAGGCGGAGGCCACATCGTAATGCTGCTCACCTCCTTTATCGTAACTCGTGATGTGTTGTTGCAAAATATTGGTGACGATGGCATCATCCACTACAATTTCCCCCTCCACATTTGGAGCCTGACTGGTCACCAGTTCCAAGATGTTGTACAGCTTGCGGGCATCCCCGCCTGAGTAATGCAAAAGCGCATCGTAACTGTCAAAGCGTACTTTTTTGTTTTTCAGGTACTCGTCCTTTTGCAGGGCATCCTGAATTAGTTGCATCAATTGATTGGTTTCCAGCAGTTTTAGTACATATACCTGGCAACGTGACAAAAGAGCCGGAATCACTTCAAAGGAAGGATTTTCTGTCGTTGCTCCAATCAAAGTCACCACTCCTTTTTCAACAGCTCCCAACAAGGCATCTTGTTGTGATTTGCTAAAGCGGTGAATTTCGTCGATGAACAACAATGGATTGGGTTTGCCAAAAAAGCGCTGTTGTTCTGCCTTTTGAATGGTATCCCGCACGTCCTTAACCCCGGCAGCAATGGCACTCAGGCTATGGAAAGGTCGACCTGTTTCTTTGGCCAAAATATTTGCCAGGGTAGTTTTTCCCACTCCCGGAGGGCCCCAAAGGATAATCGAGGGCAAAAACCCCGCAGCCAGAGCCTGACGCAGCACCGAACCCTCCCCTACCAAATGTTCCTGCCCTAGATAATCCGCAAGGCGTAACGGGCGCATTCTTTCCGCTAATGGCTGCATTGGTTGATTGTATTTTTAGTGTCAAAATCTCAAGGGGCGATAAAAAAATAAGTGATCATTTTGCCAGAGGATTAGATAAATAAACGTTTCATTTCAAGTGCCTTATCTAATCGTCTGGCTCAGAAAAAATGATCGCTTATTTTTGCCCCACTACAAAGCACTGGGAAAAATATTACAAAAAACAGGAATTACAACAACTTTTGTTGTACTTTAGCAGTCGCAATTCAGTATTATGGTTTTACCAGAGGTAATTCCTACTTCGCGAGAGCATCTGCCTATCTAAATCTACCCTTTTTTGGTTTCATTTTGACGAACAGCAAGCACCGCTGAGTATATTTTTTTTTGTTATACGCAAAAAATAAAATTATACTCGATCTGCCCCCATCGGTGAGTTGCACAAACTATTGAGAAAACTATGGCTGCTAACATCAGTCACCTGAAAGTGATGGGGCAAAGCGCGGCTTTGACAGATGATGCTGTTTTGCGTTGGTTACCCAAACAACAATTGTGGATTGACCCAACTCGTTTCAACCAAATTAGCGGTGAAAACGGGTTAAGAATCAGTCTTTTACCCGGTTCTTTTTGCGACACACAAGGTCGAATCATTACCGAAAGAATCGAACTGGAACTGGTAGAAATTGTGCACAAAGCCGGAATGTTACTGGCTGCGATGCCCAGTACGTCCAGGGATGGCGTTTTTGAATCCGCCGGGATGTTTAGTTTGCAAGCCAAAAAAGACGAGCAGACTTTACGCCTGATCAAACCCGTCCAAATTGCCTGGCCAATCTATAATTTGATTACCAAGCCCACTGCTTTACAAATTGTCACCTTATCAATGGCCAGTACACGTTCCTTTAGTGCGACTGCTGAACAAGACTGGGTCCCTTTTTTCAATAAACCTACTCCGGTTCTCAAATTGCATGGACAACGTTGGTTAAAGTTTGAACTCAATCAATTGGGTTGGTTCAGCGCCCATTTGCCACTTGCCAAAGAAGGGCTCAAATCCATGTTGAGTATTCGTTACCATGACCTGGGTTTTGAACACAAACAAGCCTTCTTGGTGTTCCGCAACCACCAATCGGTCGTCAAACTTTTCCCGTATGACCAAAAGTTTTGCGCCTTCAACATCCCCCGTCGCGCCCCTGCTTGTGTGGTCATGCTGGCCTGTAAAAACGAACGCTATTTCCTGGGACATACTTGTTTTGATGGGCATTATGCCAACAATTTAACACTGCAATTGGAGGAAGTCGAAAAGGGTTTGTTGCCCCAACATTTGCTTGCGATCATCAACTGTTAAGGTTATTAGCCAGCAACTGGTGAAAATGATGCACGCATGCTTCACGTTTGGGGGAAAAACGTCCCGTTTGGTAAAAGCGGGACTGTAGCCCTTTTTGTACATTTTCTACTACAAATTCATCTTCCCGTTCCACTTTGTCCAAATCCGCGCCAGCGCCCTGATCCAGCTTGCTTTCATCGTACACGTACAAGATGAAGCGGACTTTGCATTGTTTGATGGACAAGGGTTTGACAATGTTGACGCTCAAACCCCAGGGGTAAAAATTAAACATCATATTGGGGAAAACCCAAAAATAGTAGGCGGCAATCCGCTTGCCATAGTCGATATGCCCGGCCGGGAGATCAAAACACTCGGTGCCAGAATCCGCAATCCCCACTTGCAGGTTACAATAATCGAACAGCTCACTGTAA
This sequence comes from Haliscomenobacter sp., assembly GCF_965225875.1. GTDB lineage: Bacteria > Bacteroidota > Bacteroidia > Chitinophagales > Saprospiraceae > Haliscomenobacter. The sequence goes on from NZ_CBDDBS010000003.1 coordinate 1,767,108, forward strand.
TAAGCCCCATAGTCCAAAACCTGATTTAGGCCTGCGTGGACGAAAGGAATGTGAAAACCTTCCAAATAATTGTCGCAGTACAAAGCCCAGTGCGCATTGACCAAATAATCCCGGCTCAATTCTGGAGCATAGCGAAACTGGGGCAATGGCATAAACCCAATCCGCTCCTGCATCACCTCCAAGACTGGCTTAAAATCAAAACCCGGATCGAGGGAAACAAAAGGAAACTGAGCCCAGGTTTGGCAAGGCACTTCGGTTAGATGATCACATGCGCGAGGGAATCCCTGAGCTTCCTTAAACTCGGGCATAAACTCCATTTGCCCCTGGAGGTCAAAGCGCCGACCGTGGTAATTGCAGGTCAGTTTTTTGTATTGCCCAGGGTTGTGTACCAGGATGTTGCCCCGATGGGTGCAGACGTTGCTAAAACATTGCACCTCGCCAGTTTCAGTTTTGCTCAAAAACAGGGGCTCATTGACAAACCCCGGCAGGAATTGAAATGGATAGACCGATCCAGCTTGGTTCAAATTTTCCCCGGTTTCAATCCATTGCCAACTGCGGGGGAATAACTTTTCCTGCATGGCGTCGAATACCCGGGGATTGCGGTAAAACTCGGCGGGTAGGGTTTCGGCTAGGGTGATGTCGGGGTGTACAGAGTAGGTAAAATTTGGCATGGGCAATCCTTTGGTTACACAATGATAAATAATTTTTTTCCCAAAATTTCGTCTACTCAAGCAACCATCTCAACACAATAATGGTAAAGGATGAGTAAACATTACAACCAATACCCCCACTTACATCGTAGCATTAAGTGGACCATAACCAATCAAATTAAAAACATGGATCGGAAAGAATTTTTGAGCCTACTGGGGCTAACAGTAGGTGGTGGCGTAGCTATTTCTTGTCTGGGCGGTTGCACCAAGGAAGACGGGGCTACCCCTGGAGGAAACACTGGTGGTAGTGGTGGTGGAAGTTTAGATTTCACCCTCGACCTCAATGCTGCAGAAAATGCTGTTTTGAACAACAACGGTGGCTTCCTGGTGAAAAATGGAGTGATCGTTGCCAGAACCACCGGAGGTGTGTACATTGCAGTAGCGGCAGCTTGTACTCACCAAGGCACCATTATTCAGTACCAAGGCAACAATTCACGGTTTTTCTGCCCCAATCACGGCTCCACCTTTTCAGAGTCGGGAAGTGTATTGAATGGGCCTGCTTCTTCAGATTTGAAGCAATATAAGACCGAACTGAGTGGAAAGAATTTACGAGTGTTTGCATAATATGCAACAAGAAACACGTAGAGTATTTTAGATTCCTAATCTGAGGTGACTCCTTTGGTGCCTTAGGATTCTTAGATGGTGAAAGAATAACTGTTATGCAAGTTTTTTCTTTTTCACCACCTAAGAATCCTAAGGCACCAAAGGAGTCACCTCAGCAATGACAAATAGCTTCAGGAAATCCATAAACCTTAAGCTGCCCAATTCTGAGCACCAATTGCCACATTCTCCCCCTTTGCCACCCGAATTGCCCCGTTGCTGTACTGCAAATCAATGCGGCCCATCAACAAACCTCCCCAACCAGCATGGTTGATCAGGACAGGTTTTCCGTCCAGGTTATTGACCACGATGGGTTCGGGTAAAAAAGTATGGGTGTGGCCACCAATGATGATGTCGATGTGCCGCGACTGAGGAGCCAGCTTTAAGTCCGAAATTTGTTCGTCCTTATAATGGTAGCCCAGGTGGGACAAACATATCACCAGGTTACAGGCGTGTTTTTCTTTCAATTCAACGGCTACTTGATTCGCTGTGGCCAAAGGATCGGTATAAACCAGGCCTTCTCGCAGCAGTTGAGGGATCGACCCTTCTGGATTCACCCCCAGCCCCATGATGCCGATGCGCTGCCCTGCTTTCTCAACGATGTGATAGGGTTTAACCAGTTTAACCAGAGGAGTATCCGCCAACTGATAATTTGCCGCAAGGGCAGGAATCGGGTTTTTGCTGAGTTGGCTGGATAAGTCTTGCATACCCCGATCAAAATCGTGGTTACCCAGGGCAAAAGCATCATAGCCCATCCCCTTCATCCAGGCCAACTCCTCCCCTTTTGAGTTGGAAGGGTTCAATACGTCTCCAGCATCGAGCAACAAAACATGAGCTTGTTCTTGCCGGATCTTTTGCACAAACTGTCTGGCCTGCTGGGCAAAAACATGATAAGCTGCCTTATTGCCTTCAAAACGACCGTGCAAGTCGTTGGTATGCAGGATGCTCAATGAAAAATCACCGGAAAAGTCCAACTGGGGAATTCCCGTACCCAAGGCAACGGCTCCGAGGCCGAATTGATGAATGAAGGTACGTCTTTGCATGGTTGAGGGTTTTATTCAAACAATGTTCTTTGCTGAGCTGGAGGTACAATTCCCAGGTGTCGATAGGCTTTTTCGGTAGCTTCCCGACCACGTGGCGTTCTTTGTAAAAAGCCTTCCATAATCAAAAACGGTTCGTGTACCTCTTCAATTGTGCCTGCTTCTTCACCAATTGCCGTTGCAATGGTAGAAATACCCACCGGGCCACCTTTGAATTTCTGAATGATGGTTGACAAAATTTTATTGTCCATTTCATCAAGGCCATATTCGTCCACATTCAGGGCTTCCAGAGCAATTTTGGCGATTTCCAGGGTAATCCTTCCATCCCCTTTGACCTGAGCAAAATCACGTACCCTTCGCAGCAACGCATTGGCGATGCGTGGTGTACCTCGGCTCCGACGAGCTATCTCAGTGGCGCCTTCATCCAGAATCTCCAGGCTAAGGATATTGGCCGAACGGTGGATGATTCGCTTCAGGGTTTCTACATCGTAATAATCCAGGTGGCAGTTGATGCCAAAACGCGCCCGCATTGGTGCCGTCAACAAACCCATTCGGGTGGTGGCACCTACGAGGGTGAAGGGGTTGAGTGTAATTTGGATACTCCTGGCATTGGGGCCGCTGTCGATCATGATGTCGATGCGGTAATCCTCCATGGCGGAGTACAGGTATTCTTCAACTACGGTATTGAGGCGGTGAATTTCGTCAATGAATAAAACATCTCCTTCGTTGAGGTTGGTCAGCAACCCGGCCAGGTCTCCCGGTTTTTCCAAAACAGGTCCTGAGCTCATTTTCAGGCCCGTTTCCAGTTCATTGGAAATGATGTGTGAAAGAGTAGTTTTGCCCAATCCCGGTGGGCCGTGCAGCAAAACGTGATCCAGGGCTTCTCCTCTCTGTTTGGCTGCCGTGATAAAAACCTTCAGGTTATCTACAATTCGGGGCTGTCCACTGAAGTCTTCCAGCGCCTTCGGACGCAACGCGCGCTCGATTTGCTGTTCATCCGTGCTAAACTGCTTGCCAGAAGCATCCAATATAGGATTTGCCATTTAAATATTGTTTTTAAATTTGCGCAGCAAAATTTGAGGCCAGCTCTGTTTCAAAGCTTTTTGGGCTCAAATATTGTTGCTAAAGACGTAAACCTTGCGTCTCTACATTTTTTCAGCATTGAAAATACAATAATACAACAATGAGTGGATCAAAAGTAACCATTGAAAATGGAAAATTAACGGTGCCAAACGATCCGATCATCCCTTTTATCGAAGGAGATGGTACTGGAGCCGATATTTGGGCGGCCTCAGTTCGCGTTTTGGATGCCGCAGTGGAAAAAGCGTACAATGGTACACGCAAAATTCATTGGAAGGAAGTGTTGGCTGGTGAAAAAGCCTTCAACCTTACTGGCAGCTGGCTTCCAGACGAAACGCTGCAAATTATTGACGAGTACCGCATCGCCATCAAAGGTCCTTTGACTACCCCGGTTGGTGGTGGTATCCGCTCTTTGAACGTTGCTTTGCGTCAGATGCTCGACCTGTATGCCTGCGTTCGTCCAGTGCATTATTTCAAGGGTGTTCCTAGCCCGGTGAAGGAGCCTGAACTGGTTGAAATGGTGATCTTCCGCGAAAATACCGAAGACATTTATGCGGGTATTGAATACCTTGCCGGGACGCCAGAGTTGGAAAAACTCAAAAAATTCCTGATTGAAGAAATGGGTGTTAAAGGGATCCGTTTCCCTGATACCGTTTCACTGGGGATTAAACCTGTTTCCCAGGAAGGAACCGAGCGCTTGGTTCGTTCGGCCATCGAATACACCATCGACAATAACTTGCCTTCATTGACCCTGGTTCACAAGGGCAACATCATGAAGTATACCGAAGGTAAGTTCAAGGACTGGGGTTATGCCTTGCTGGAGCGGGAGTATGGCGATAAGGTGTTTACCTGGGCTCAATACGACCGGATTGCTGCTGCCGATGGCAAAGCTGCTGCTGATAAAGCTCAAGCTGACGCATTGGCTGCTGGAAAAATCCTGATCAAGGACGCCATTGCCGATGCCTTCTTGCAACAAATCCTGCTGCGTCCTGCTGAATATTCAGTGATTGCTACCTTGAACCTGAATGGTGATTACATCTCCGATGCTCTGGCTGCGGAAGTAGGTGGTATCGGGATCGCCCCAGGTGCCAACATCAATTACCTCAGCGGCAAAGCCATTTTTGAAGCTACCCACGGTACTGCTCCGAAATACGCTGGCCAGGATAAGGTAAATCCAAGTTCGGTAATCTTGTCTGGTGAGATGATGTTCCGCTACATGGGTTGGAAAGAAGCTGCTGACCTGATCATCAAAGGCGTTGAGGGCGCCATCAGCAACAAACGTGTAACCTATGATTTCCACCGCCTGATGGAAGGAGCAACTTTGTTGAAGTGTTCTGAGTTTGGCGATGAGATTATTGCGAACATGTAAATTAGAGATGAATGATGAAAGAAGCTACCGCAGAGCCTTAGACAAGATTATCGTCAAAAACGCTGCGGTAGCCTCTCTCATCTTTCATCTCTCATCTCTATTCTTTATTCGCTCTTCACAAACTTCTTCGTTCCCGTTCCGTTCTCCGTAGTGACCTGCATCAGGTAGGTACCCGCTGGAAGTCCATCCACCGAAATCTGGAATTGATCCCGCTTCACGTTTGTGTATACTTTCTCCATGATTTGGCGACCTGCCATATCCATGATCCTTACATTGGCTTGTTTGGACACTTTGTTCAATGCCAATTGCAAGTAGATGTCTTCACGAGCCGGGTTAGGGCTAATCGCAAATTCATTGCTGATTGAAGGTATGTCCCGATCACTGGTAATCTTTAGTGGTCCAACGTTCATACGTACGACATATACATTTTCCAAACCGTAACCAGTTGGGCTATAGGTAACGGTGCCCAAATCTGAATCCAGTGCGGTAAAGCTGGCATAACGCGGTTTGTCGGCAGCAAAACCAGTCAACAACATTGGACGGCGATCGTAAGTATCGTTCAACAACAATTCAATGTCGGTATCATCACCGGTGAAATATTCAATCATCACCAAATAGGTAGTGGTATCTGCCAATTGAACTACTGGCTCACCTTGTTCAGGGAAAGGTACGGTAATCAGGCGAGCGCCTGTCTCAGTTCCTTTGATGTCATAAAAGTTATCAGCGATCAAATTGCGCTCTCCTGCTTCCACCAAGGCATTTCCGTTGCGGTCGTCCCAGGTATACAAACTCACCAACAGCGAAATTCCCTGAAGGTCTGCGCCATTGTTTACACCAAAAGAAACACTCCGCAAATAGTTGCCCTTTCCTTTGACAACGTAATAGCTGTTGCCATAAGCAGCCGAGTGTGGCTCGTTCACATCCCAGTTGTCACCGGGAAGGGTATAAAAAGTAGCGCCCAATTCTTTAGCGAAAGTGGTATCGGTAACACGGAAGAAGAAACCTTCCAGGTTGTCAAAACGGTCGTAATCAGTTGAATCAGCCGATGCCTGGTAAACCATGGCATAGGTTCCTTTTTTATTGGGAAGGAATTTTGCAGCAAAAATAGCTGTATCAATCTGGTTCGGTGCAATAGACGCCGAAGTTACCGAATCCCGGAAAATTCGGGCATTGGTGGTAGAGTCAATAGCGTTGATGTACAACTTCAAGTTCGATTGTGCATTGGCCCCGATGTTTTCAACTGCAGCACCAAAAGGAATGGTTTCAGCCTGTGAGACAGGTTGTTGTTGGTTGGGTGACAAGGCGTAAAACTGAGTCAAAGCAAGGTTGTTGGCTTCCCGCTTAACCAGCTTTACATCGTCGATGGCCCAGTGGTAATAATTGCCATCGTAACGGAACTTGATTTTGATACTATCCGCCGTTTCGCTGCCAATCAAGCGTACAGATTTATAGGGATCATCATTTTCTTCAAAAGGACGAATTTCTTCGTTGATTTGGGTAGAAATCCAGGATTTACCCCCATCTTTTGACCATTCCACAAAGTATTCAGAATCGTAAAAGTGGGTCAAGGACTGGTAAAAAGACACGTTCATCGCGCTTCCTTTGGTCACCTTGATGGTTGGGGAGATCAATTCTGCACTGTGTGGTGCGGGGCAAGGGCCTTGAGCAAAGTTGGTACAAGATGTTGCGCTTGCCAAATCCAAAGTGGCAGCGTTCATGATCATGGCTCCATTACACCGAGTTGGGGAAAAGAATACCAATTGACCTGGAGAGGCTACCAAACAAGGAGATGGAAAGGCGTTGGCAGGAATCCAGGACCAGGCAACTGCGGTGTTGGGTTTTCCGGAACAAGAAACCGTGTTGCTTTTCCATCCGTTCAAGCCGCCATCAAAATCGCCTTGTTTGGAGCTGTTGCCCCAAACCACCAACTTGGGGTCCACAAAATCAGGGGTATTTGACTTAATGGTTACTTTTACTGCACTACCAAGCAATGGCTTGATTTTGTTGGCAGTAGCCAAAGAAACCATAAAGCTTGGAATCGTAACCTGGTCGCCACCTGCTCCGGTAGCCATTGAAAAAATGACTGGTGTTGCAGCAGTGTTATTGAGTATGATTACTGCAATAGCGCCCTTTTTTTGGGCATTGAGTACCTTTTCTGAAAAATTACAAGTTCCTCGATCAATAACGGCGATTTTTCCAGTCAAATCGGTTACGATTGGGGAAGCCGTACAGCCCAGTGTTCCATTCGCTGCATCTTTAGCCTGGATCAACTCTCCAGTAACAGTACAGAAGCTGCGACCAAAAGTGGCCATTTCTGCTTGGTATTCGCCAGCGATTGCAGCAGGCTCAGTTACCGTCAGCACGTGGCTTTGGGCAGCAATTTGGGAAGTGAAGATCAGTAGGAACAATCCCGATAAAAGGGAATAGACTACTGAACAAGAGTGCGTAAAACTCCGCATATGCGAATATTTATTTAGGTGATGAAATGTAAACCAAAATTGGCATTGATCTGATGGATGAAAAGATTTGAATCAAATGTAACAACCCGAAAATTACAGTTATAATGTAAAAGATCAAATTCTAAGCGGTATTTTGTAGGAAGGGTTACAAAATACACAACCGAAGCATCTCTTCAAAGTCGCCTCATTCGCAAAACAACCCGATACTCTGCATCCTGGATGAAGCGAATTTCAGCCCCAATCCGCTGTGCCCTCATTTTCATGTTTTGGAGCCCATTGCCTGAACTTGCCTTTGGTGTAATTTCCGGAATAGGACCGTCATTGGCTATCTCCATTTCAAAAAAGCGGCCTTGATGCCCGAGGCGGATATTGACCTGACTGGCTTTGGCGTGTTTGGCTACATTGTTGATGGCCTCTTTAAAAATGTAGTACAAATCCTGGCGAATTTGAATGGGGATACCCGTTTTGAGGTCCAAATTTTTTAGGGTTACCTGGTATTGCACATTCAGGGGGCTCAACACATCGTTGGCATGCTCCTGCATCCGGAACAAGAGGTCTTCGATATGGTCTTTGCGGGAATCGATAGACCAGATCACGTCGTGCAAGCGAGACATGGCCTTGCGGGCAATTTCAGCAATTTTGTTCAATTTACCAGCATCAACACTATTGGTGCCAAGGTGTTGCAACACTTCAGCCTGCATGGCAATTCCTGCCAGCAGCCCACTCACTTCATCGTGAATGTCCGCTGCGATTTTGGTGCGCAGGCGTTCGATTTTTAATTTGTGCACCAATCGGGAACGCAAAGCGTAATACACCCCCACCCCCAGTGCCAATGCGAGTAAAGCCCAAAACCACCAATATTTATAAACGTAGGTGAAGACCCGTACCTCCAGGACTAAACTTTGGGACCAATTTCCCCGGGGATCTGCACCCTGGATGCGCAAGCGGTATCGACCAGCTGGTAATTGATTGTACTTGATCTGATTGAGCCCTCCCAGGTCTACCCAATCAGGGTCTAGTCCTTCCAATTTATAGCGGTATTTGATTTTATCCACGTTCCAGTACACGGGAAGGGTGAATTCTAGTTCCAGGTCTTGTTCATAAGCACGAAGTTCCAGGTACCGCAGTTGTTGTAAATCGTGGGTGATGTTTGATAAAGTATCTTCTACCCAATTGTATTTGCTTACTCTGGTGAGGCTAACCTGAGGTATGGTATCTCTGCGCAATAGTCGTTCTGGTCGAAAAGCATTTACCCCGTTGATGGTGCCGAAGTACAGGATATTGTCTTCGTCTCTGAAGAAGGAATAGCGGGTAAAGGAGCTGTGTGAAAAGCCGTCCAGATCGTAAAAATTGGTAAAGGTCCCTCCTTTTCTGTCAAAACAGGACAAGCCGTTATGGGTACTGATCCATAAATTGCCCAAATGATCCTCCAGAATGCCGGAGATGGTATTGCTGGCCAGACCTTCTTTTTGTGTGTAATACTTGGATTTCAGGGTTTTAGGATCAAACCGAATCAAGCCTTGGGAAGAGCCTAGCCATAAAATCCCCTGCTTATCTTCGTATACACAGTAAATCAATTGGGAGCCCAATTGAGTGCGATCAAGATAAGTTTCAAAATGGTTATCCCTCAGGGTCTTGCCAGCTACAATTTTGTACAATCCTTTATTGGTGGCGATCCAAAAGGTGTTGTTTTTGCTGCTGGTGATGTAATACGGAAAAATATTATTGAGTGGAGCGGGATCTTCCTGGGTCGCAAACTGGCGAAATTCAGCGGTTTCTCGATTAAAAATCAACAATTTATAGTCACCATTGGGGTATTCCGTCAACAACCAGAATTGCCCATCAGCATCCACTGTAAAGACCCGAAATCGAGCAGGGTAACGGTAAATGGTTGCCCTCTTTGTACTGAGGTTGTAACGAATCAAGAGGCCTTTATCCCTTCCTTGACATGCGATACCCCAAAGGTAGTTGGGTTCCTGGTATTTCAGGTCAAAGCAACAATTAAAACGTAGTACTGTGTCTGTTTTTTCCTCGATGATGCGCAAAGTGTCCATCCCTTTTTGCAAGTCATTTTTGTTCAGACTGTACCAAAAGCTATTTTCATTTGCGAAAAAAATATTGCCGCGTCGGTCACTGGCCATACCCCGCAGAATCCGCCCAAAATCATCTTCGGCAATGTTCTTTTGGAGGTATTGTTGAACAATGCCCTGGTTATTCTTAAAAACTTTCAATCCGGTATCAACGCCAAAGAAGAGGGTGCCATAAAAATCATCACTGTACACATCGATGATTTGTTTGCTGACACTAGTGAATTTGCTAAAATCTTCGACCCGTCCATTTTTCTGAATACAATACAATTTTTTCGTGATCGGGAACCTAAGATTACCATCCGTTTCGGAAACGAGGACATTCCCTTTTTTGTCTTGCCACCACAGCGAAAATTCACCATCTTCAGGCAGGCCATTCACCGCTTTAAAGGTTTTTTTCTGTGAATTGTACTTAAATAGGTAATGATTGCGGGCAAAAGCCAACCATACCTGGCCGCTGCGATCCCGTTTCAGGATAGAAATTCGTTCGTTGAACACATTAGCGGGTAGCGTAGCTCCTTCAAAATCAAACTGCTTAAACTGCTTGATCAATCCTTGCCTGGAGACCAGGTTTAAAACACCATCTTTATTGTTTCCAAAAATCCATGCGTTTTTCCCCACTTTGATGGCATCAAACAATTGGTCATTGGGTTCACCTGAAAAATCAGACTTGACTTCCACAATTCGAATAAATCGATTCCGTACTATATCAAATTCATACAAGGCATACATTTTATGGGTATCCGTTTGGTAACGCGTAATTACCAACACGTTTCCGTCTTCATCTGCTCGAATACCCTGCACTTGTTCATTGGACCTAATCCCACTTTTTTTAAGGAGAATGGTTTTTCTACGGAAATTTTTATAATCAATTAAATCGAAAAGTTCATTGTTGCGCAAATAGACAACCAACAGCAAACTGTCTTGTAACAAGCGAATAGCCTGGACATGATGGTCAGATATGGAGTAGCGATTATTGGGATTGGTGTTGAATGTCAGAAACTTATAGCCATCAAAGCGTTGCAAACCATGTGCAGTACCAATCCAAAGCAAACCAGAGGGATCTTTTTGTAAAGAAGTAATTGTCCAATCAGCCAACCCATCACGCAAGGAAAAATACCGAAAAGGAATATCTCCCTGTTGTGCATTGAGCGTCAGGCTCAAACACAGGAACATCAGGAGGCTGAATCTTTGTACAGGTAGTTGGCAATAAAATTTAAACATGAAGTTTCCACGATAATTCAGGCCGTAAAATAGGCTGAATTTTCACTTTTTTGAAAAAATAATATTAACTCACTGAGTTTTGATTTGGTTCAAAGTCATTAAAGACGTTTATCCAATATCATTGAAACCAATTCACCTCGACTGTTGATTTGTAGTTTTTTGTAGATTTTTTTGATGTGGTCTCGAACAGTTTCCAGCGTAATATCGCAAGTAGCGGCTATCATTTTGTAACTCTTCCCATCCATCAAGCCTTGCAAAATTTCCTTTTGCCGTTCCGTCAATTCTACATCCGGGTTGTTCACCCTTTGCCGGAAGCGGAAAAAATTGACTACGTGCCTGGCGATTGATGGTGACATAAATGAGCCTCCGGCAGCTACCGTATTGATGGCTTCCTGAACCATCAACAAAGGTGACCTTTTGGACAAATAGCCCACGGCTCCTCTGCGCAAGGCTTCGAAGACATGTTCCTCTTCTTCGTAGGAGGTCAGCATAATGATGTCCAGATTGGCATGTTTTTTTTGAATCAAATGGATACCTTCCAAACCAGACATTCCGGGAAGGTTGATGTCTAGCAGGAGGATTTGCGGAGCAATTTTCTGTTGAAGCGCCAAAAAGGCTTCAACAGATTCAGCTACGGAGTGGATTTCGAAGTCGGCTTGGGCGCCCAAAAAGTCGGCTAAACTTTCGCGTACTGTTTCCTCATCTTCAATGATGCTTAGGTGAATTCGGGCCATTAGATTTGATGTGTTTCACTAGTGATTATTCGATTTTAAACAAAGAAAAGTAAAAAAAAATTGTAAACCTGCCTAAAACTTCTTCGAAAAGATAACTTTGCAGGCAACATTGTTATTCTACCAATGATAATTTGGAAAAAAGTCCTATTTGAACTTTTTTTTCAGGTGATATTCAAACTTACAATCATTATTTTCGAAAATACACATGGGTATGTTAAAGTCAAAAATTGCTGGAATTGGGTATTATGTCCCAGAACACGTGGTAACCAACCAAGACCTGACCCGAGTCATGGATACAACGGACGAATGGATTCAGGAGAGAACAGGTATTCAGGAGCGGCGTTACGGCAAAAAATTTGAAGAAACCCCCACAACCATGGCCGTTCATGCTGCCAAAATTGCCATTGAACGTGCTGGAATCCAGAAAGAAGACATCGACTTTATCATTTTTGCTACCCTGAGCCCCGATTATTATTTCCCTGGCTGTGGGGTATTGCTACAAAGAGAATTGGGCATTACCAAAACCGAAATTGGCGCTTTGGACATTCGCAATCAATGCTCCGGATTTGTATATGGCCTATCCGTAGCTGATCAGTTTGTCAAAACGGGTATGTACAAAAATGTACTCCTGGTAGGTGCCGAAATGCACTCCATGGGCCTGGATTATTCCACCCGTGGCCGCAACGTTACGGTTATTTTTGGAGATGGCGCAGGAGCAGTTGTCCTGCAACCCACTGAGGAAGAAAATAGAGGAGTGCTCACCACCCATTTGCATTCCGATGGCACTTATGCTGAAAAACTGGCCCTCATTAGCCCAGGTTCACACGGTGCTTATCATTTCAACAAGATGGCGATCGAGACTGACTTCGGTTTCCCGGATGTTGAATTTGGTGAAGTCTTTGTCAATCAAACCATGATCGACAATGCCTATACTTATCCAGTGATGGAAGGGCAATTTGTGTTCAAAATGGCGGTACAGAAGTTTCCTGAAGTCATCATGGAAGCCCTGGCCAAAACGGGACTCAAACCCAGTGACATCAATATGCTCATCCCCCATCAGGCCAACCTGCGCATCAGTCAATTTGTGCAGGGCAAACTTGGCTTGAGCGATGATCAGGTGTGGAACAACATCCAACGTTACGGCAACACCACTGCTGCTTCTATCCCCATCGCTCTGTGCGAGGCATGGGAAGCAGGTAAGGTAAAAGATGGCGACCTGGTGTGTTTGGCAGCTTTTGGTAGCGGCTTCACCTGGGGCTCGGCTTTGATTCGTTGGTAATTGACTAATCTGCTGATGGGGTAATGTCATCAACTGTTACAAAAATTACCACTATATTTGTGCAGCTAGCACATTAGCCCATTAGCAAATCAAGCGCATGATTAACCCAAGTACCATAGCCCTTCGGGCACGGATCGATGAAGCCGTAAAAGACCTGCATGAACTGACCATTCGCATCAACCACAATGATTTGGCCAAAACGGTAAGCGACCTGCGCAACCGCATCAATGACCCCTTCATGTTTGTAATCGTGGGAGAAGTAAAAGCGGGCAAAAGCAGCTTTATCAATGCCCTATTGCAAACCGAACGAGAGATCACCAAGGTGGCTCCTCAACCGATGACGGATACCATTCAGCAAATCGTGTATGGCGAAAAAGAGGAGGTCATCGTCATCAATCCCTACCTGAAAAAAATCCTGATCCCGGTCGATATCCTCAAGGAAGTAGCCATTGTAGATACACCAGGCACCAATACCATCGTGGAGCACCACCAGGAGATCACCGAGTCTTTCATACCCGCCTCAGACCTGATCGTTTTTGTTTTTGAAGCCAAAAACCCTTACCGCCAATCGGCCTGGGATTTTTTCAAGTTCATCCACGAAGACTGGCGCAAAAAGATCATCTTTGTTTTGCAACAAAAAGACCTGATGTCTCCTGAAGACCTGGAAGTCAACATTAAGGGAGTACACGATTACGCCGAAAAACAGGGCATCAACAATCCGCTCATTTTTGCTACTTCGGCCAAGCTGGAAAAAGATGGCAACAAAATCGATAGTGGCTTCATCCCCGTTCGCCATTACATCCTGGAAAACATTACCGGGGGAAAAGCGCCTGTGCTCAAGCTGGGCAATAGCGTCAGCACTTGCTTGCGCATCAACGACAGCATTCGGGAAGGCCTGGATTTGCGCCAAAGCCAGTGGGAAGCAGACATGGAGTTCCGCAAAGACATCAAAAACACCCTCGATAACCAGGAAGTAAAGTCCTACAAACAAGTTGACCAACTGGTAGAAAATATCCTGGCTGGTTATGACCGCACCACTCAGGCCAAAGAGCAGGAGTTGCGCGATGGTTTGTCTTTCTTTTCGCTGGTCCGTCGTTCCATCTCCTCCATTTTTACCAAAAAAACTTCCGCGAAAGAATGGCTGGAAACCCTGGCTAGGGACCTGGAGCAAAGCCTGAATACCACACTAAGGGAAAAACTACACGATGGCATCAACGATCTGGCCGATAATGTGCAACAAATGGCCAAGCTGATTGACCTAAAAATCCATACCAGCAAAAATTTGCTCCAAAACGACCACGAGATATTCAGCGCCATTGCCGAACGCAGGCACAACATCTTTCGGGAGTTACAGGAAAAATTTGAAGACTTTATCAAAAAGAGCGAAAGTTTTACGGATCAAAGTTTGTTTCCAGATAAAACCCCGCTGCCCGGTTCCTTTGCCACAGGTAGTGGAATCGCAGTCATTGGTTTGATCCTGGCAGCCATCACCCAAGGGGCAGTTTTTGACATCACGGGTGGGGTACTCACTACAATTGGTATCCTTTTCGCCGGCTTCGCCACAAGTGGAAAGCGCCGCAAAATCATTGAGGGCTTTTTGCATGAAATCACTAAGGGCCGTGAAAAAATCGAAGTTGACGTAACTGCTCAATTGAAACAATACATCAAACGCCTCAAAGAACGCATCGATAGCAATTTTGACCCTTTTGACCTGATGCTTGATAAGGAAAAAGAACAACTTGCCCTGCTCAATCAGGAACAGGCGGTGGTCAGCAATCAATTTGGGACCCTGGATGTTGAAATCAAAACCCTCCTATCAACAATGTAGCAGCAAGAGCGATTATTTGAAATTCGTAAGTTTTGGTTTGAAATTCGTTCGGTGTTGCCCGATCAAAGCCTGTCCTTTGTGCTTGAAATAATCAAATCACAAAGGGATGAATTTGTCCAAATCTACTACATCAATTCAAAAAATCGGATTGTTAGTGGCCATGTTATGCATGGCTCAGTTTGCCTCAGCGCAAAGCCAGGACAGTACCAAACATGTTTTAAACTTCATGGGGGCGGCCAGTGTAACCAATAATGGTTTTTCCTTTATTCCTTCGTTCTCCTTGGGGAAACCCGCTGCCATCTTGAACTTCAATGTCAATGGAGGAAAAAGATTCAGTTTTGAACCCGAATTCCGCTTTGATTTAGAGGGCGCAAGGCCTTGGTCTTTCATCTTTATTTGGCGGTATAAATTGATAAATGCGGAACGGTTCAAACTCACCATTGGCACCCACCTGCCTGCGCTCAATTTCAGAACGGTGCCCGTGATCAAAAACGGAGTAGCATTGGATGTCATTCAAACCCAGCGTTTTTTCCCTGTGCTTGAAGTGGCGCCGAATTATGCCCTGAATAAAAGCATCAGCATCGGCGCTTTTTACCTCTATGGCCACAGTCCGGAAGTAGACGCGACCAAAAACACGCACTTTGTTTCCTTACGTTCCAATTTTTCCAACGTTAAGTTGTCGAAGCAGCTCTTCATGCGTTTGAACCCACAGGTTTTTTACCTGAAAAGTGGTGATAAAGATGGATTTTACGCCGCAGCCAATTTGACCCTGGCCAAGAAGAACTTTCCATTCTCCCTTTCAACGATGATGAACAAGGCCCTGAAAACGGAGATCGCTGGAAAAGATTTCAACTGGAACCTTAGTTTGGGGTATACATTTGGAAGTAGTTACACCAGGCCTTAAATTTGATCATCTCGGTATTGATTGAAATTTGCAAATAAAACATCATGGACAAACCCGAAAGCCTTGCTGATTTTTACCAACGGAAGCTCAATTGGATGCCCGAACAAATTCGCAATGAAATTGGGCATTTCAATGTATTTCGCCTGGAACCCTTCACAGGCGATAATGCGAAACCTGTGCCCTACAAGCGACGCGATTTTTACAAAATCACGCTGGTGGTGGGCAACAGTAAGGTCCATTATGCGGATAAAGTGGTGGAGGTCCAAAAACAGGCCTTGTCTTTTTCCAACCCCCAAATCCCCTACAAGTGGGAACATTTGGACAATATCCGCAGCGGGGCATTTTGTATTTTCAACCACCATTTTTTCCACCAATTTGGCAATTTGAACCAATACGAGGTGTTTCAACCCAACGGGAACCACATCTTCGAGTTGAGCGATGAGCAGGCTGCCCGCATTGCGCCAGTTTATGATCGCATGTTCGAAGAGATTGCTTCGGAGTACATCCACAAGTACGACGTGCTGCGCAATCTGGTATTTGAGCTGCTGCATTTTGCCATGAAATTGCAGCCCAGCACCGTGTTTGACAAACAACAGATCAACGCTTCCCAACGCATTGCCACCTTGTTCCTGGAGTTGTTGGAACGCCAATTCCCCATCGACGACAACCACCAACACATACAGCTGCGTTCGGCTTCCGATTTTGCTGGGCAACTCAATATCCACGTCAACCACCTGAACAAAGCTGTTAAAGAAAGTATGCAAAAAACAACCTCTCAACTCATTGCCGAGCGGGTTTTGCAGGAATCCAAAATCCTGCTCAAACACAGCAACTGGAACGTGGGAGAGATCGCCTACGCCCTGGGTTTTACGGAAGTAACCCACTTTAATAACTTCTTCAAAAAACACGTTCAGCAAAGTCCTACCAAATTCAGGAATGCGTGATTTTCGTAAGTTTTGTTTTGTTTTTCGTTAGTGCACAGGTAATGCCATTCTTAGTTTTGTAGTAACTATTTAGCAGCCGCCTGCGGCGGCTTTTTTATTTTATACCACGAAGACACTAAGGCACAAAGACATTAAGCGCTTAAATGTTGTGTCTTTGTGTCTTAGTGTCTTCGTGGTGAAAAATCCCGCCGCAGGCGGCTGCTAAATAGTTACGTTTTGTAAATGTTTAAGCCATTCTTTAAAACAAATCAATCATGCATAAGCGCAAACTTGGAAATAAGGGCTTGGAAGTGTCTGCCATCGGCCTGGGCTGTATGGGTATGAGTTTTGGTTATGGCCCTGCTGGCGATAAAAAAGAAATGATAGCGGTGATTCGCGCCGCCGTAGAGCAAGGCATCACCTTTTTTGACACCGCCGAAGTGTACGGGCCCTACACCAACGAAGAACTGGTAGGTGAAGCCCTCGAACCCTTCAAAGGACAGGTGGTCATTGCCACCAAATTTGGCTTCAAATTCCAGGATGGAAGGATGGCTGGACTCAATAGCCATCCCGAGAACATCAGGCAGGTAGCCGAAGCCTCTCTGAAAAGATTGCGGGTGGAGGTGCTGGACCTGTTCTATCAGCATCGGGTTGACCCCAATGTTCCCATTGAGGATGTTGCCGGAACAGTAAAAGACCTGATCCAGGAAGGTAAGGTCAAACACTTCGGCATGTCGGAGGCTGGCGCCCAGACAATCCGCCGGGCCCATGCCGTACAACCACTTACCGCATTACAAAGTGAATACTCGCTTTGGACTCGTCAGCACGAAAAGGAAATCATCCCAACCATTGAGGAACTGGGTATAGGTTTGGTGGCTTATAGCCCATTGGGTAAAGGTTACCTGACGGGAAAAATTGACGAAAACACCCAATTTGCCGAAGGTGACATCCGCAACGTTCTACCGCGCTATACCGAAGAAGCGCGTGTTGCCAATAAAGCTTTGCTGGATTTGATCCAGCTATTTGCCGCAAGAAGAAACGCTACTCCAGCTCAAATCGCCCTAGCCTGGGTACTGGCTCAAAAACCCTGGATTGTGCCCATTCCCGGCACCACCAAACTTCATCGTTTGACCGAAAACAATGGAGCTGCTGCAATTGAGCTAAGCGGTGAAGAACTGCAGGAAATGGAACTTGCTTCAGCACAAATCAAAGTGGTGGGCACCCGCTACACGGAACAAATGGAGCGTTCAACGGGTCTTTGATCTGGTGAAATAAATCAATTGGTCACTCAACAACAAAGGCGTTAAGCGGGAAATCCACTTAACGCCTTCGCATTTTCGGAACAAGTTCAAGTTATTACTTCACGATAAAACGCTGAGCATTATCGTTGAACTTGATGATGTAAATACCTGCATCCAATCCGTTTAAGGAAGCACGGTCGGCTTTGAAACCATGACGCAACAAACGGCCATTAAGGTCAAAGATACCATAAGCTTCAACCTGACGACCAAAGTACAAGTCACTATTGGCTGAAACAGGGTTAGGATAAACCGGGTGAGCAGCAGTAATTGCACGATTGATCTCCCGCAATGAAGTTACCAAAGCACTCAAAATAGGGTTATCCTTAAAGTTGGCACCCGACAAAGCAGGAGAACCAGTCACTGGCTTGAAGTCAGGAGTGGTAGAAGATGCCAATGGATTGATCAATACCGTACCTGTAGTGAAAGCAACAGGGTCGATGTTATTGGCCAGGGGACCAGTTTGACGCACCCAATTGTTCAGCGCCGCCAGTTTTTGGCTGGCTCTTGCATTTCTCGCAATTTCCAACAAACCATTAGAAGTGGAATCCGCAGGGGCTTGAGCGGCGGCGGTGTTGACGATCAAGTTATTGGTAAAGAAAGTCTGGTGTGTTTTTTGATCCACCGGAGTACTTGGGGTAACCAAGGCCAAAGCCGGTGCATAGTTGGTGTTGCGGATCACGCTATCACCATCGATCATCAAAAAGTTACGGTAACCCATGAAGATCGAGTTGGTAATGCGCAATGCAGAGTTGCGACGGATCCGTGCACCACGGCGGAAAGCAGCTCTCTGAACCGTACTCAATGCGCTGTAAGTAGAGCCAACGGCAACTGGGCCAACCATGGTATAGTTGGAAAAAAGCGCGCTGGTGATAGGGCGTACGTTTGCAGTACCTTGACCTTCATTGTCACTTTCAAAACCTTCAGAAGTTGAAGAACCGGAAGGAGCAGCATAAGTACCGTCGTAATTGTCCAGATCACGAATGGCAATACCAAATTGGTTCAAACCGCTGTAACCAAAATCGGTGTCAAAGTCATCGTCCGTGCCTTTAAAAGCAATCAGGCGTTTGCTATTCACCGTTCCGCCAAACCATTCAAAAGAATCGTCGTTTGAAAAAGAAACCTGAATGTTGTTTACTTGGGTAGCAGAACCAACCGAACCAAAAGTCAAACCATTGATCTCACGGTTGATTTCAAAAGCCAAACCGCCAAATTCCAGGCGCAGGTAACGAAGAATTCCAGAATTGTCGTTGTTGTCATTGCCACCATGGAAGGCCAATTGGTTGTCAAAAGCTACGTTGTTAAATCCTTCAACCTGAACATTGGTTCCTTGGTTGTTTACAGCTTTACCAGAAATAATAATTCCGCCCCAATCTCCACGATCACGGCTTCCTGCAGCTTTAGCAGAAGTAATCACTACAGGTGCAGCAGCAGTACCATTGACTTCAATTTGTCCTCCACGTTCTACCACGATAGATGCGTAGTTTTTAGGGCTAGCATTCAAGTCAGCCTGAGCACGAATCACCGTACCTGCAGGAATAACCAGTTTGCCACCACTTTTAACCACGACAAAGCCTTTCAACAAATACACCTTGGATGCATCCAGGGTCAAAGTATTGGTGACCACTAATTCTCCACGAACAGGCAGGCTAGTCAGCATACCATTCAGCGTAGTGGTATCGGTAGGAACAGGGTAAGCAGTGGTTTTCGGATTCCAGTTGGTCCAACCAGTTGTCCAGTCTTTTGCCGGATCAGCAGAAAGTGCCCCAACATAATCGGTTTCCTCCAATTTGAAGGCAGTTTGTGCAACCGGAGTAACTAAAGTCAAATCCTTCAAAATCGGGTTATCTAAAAAGTTGGCCCCCATTAGAGCAGGAGAACCATCTACAGGCTTGAAATCAGGACTTGTAGAAGCAGCCAAGGGGTTCACCAATAAAGTACCAGCCGTAAATGGAACAGGATTGATGTTGTTGGCAAGGCTTCCGGATGCTTTTAACCAGGTATCCAAAGCCGCCAATTTCAATCCGGATTTTGAGTTTCTGGCTACTTCTAACAAACCATTAGAAGTAGAATCTGCGGGAGCCTGAGCAGCCGCACTGTTGACAATCAGGTTATTGGCAAAGAAAAGTTGGTGGCTTTTTTGATCTACTGGAGTACTTGGAGTAACCAATGCCAAAGCAGCGGGGAAGTTGGTGTTGCGTACGCAGCTGTCACCGTCGATCATCAAGAAGTTGCGGTACCCCATGAAGATCGAGTTGGTAATGCGCAAGGCTGAGTTGCGGCGGATTCGGGCACCACGGCGGAAAGCAGCTCTCTGAACCGTGCTCAATGCGCTATAAGTAGAACCAACTGGAACTGGCCCAACCATGGTATAATTGGAAAAAATGGCGCTAGTGATAGGCCTAACGTTTGCAGTACCCTGACCTTCATTGTCACTTTCGAATCCTTCTGAGGTTGAAGAACCAGAGGCAGCCGCATAAGTGCCATCATAGTAGTCCGCATCACGAATGGCAATACCAAATTGGTTCAAACCACTGTATCCAAAATCAGTATCAAAATCATCGTCTGTAGTCTTGAACGCGATTAGGTACTTGCTATTTACTGTTCCACCAAACCATTCAAAAGAATCGTCGTTTGAAAAAGAAACTTGGATATTGCTCACTTGAGTAGCAGAACCAACCGAGCCAAAAGTCAGACCATTGATTTCACGATTGATTTCAAAAGCCAAACCGCCAAATTCCAGGCGCAGGTAACGCAGGAAACCGGAGTTATCACTGTTGTCAGTTCCACCATGGAGTGCCAATTGGTTGTCAAAAGCCACATTATTAAAGCCTTCTACCTGGACGTTGTTTCCCTGGTTGTTCACTGCTCTGCCGGATATAACGATTCCGCCCCAGTCACCACGATCACGGCTTCCAGCAGCTTTTGCAGAAGTAATCACCACAGGTGCGGCAGCAGTACCATTCACTTCGATTTGTCCACCACGTTCTATTACGATAGAAGCGTAGTTTTTAGGGCTAGCATTCAAGTCAGCCTGGGCACGAATCACCGTGCCAGCAGGAATAACCAGTTTGCCACCACTCTTTACCACTACAAAGCCTTTCAACAAATAGACCTTGGATGCATCCAGGGTCAAAGTATTGGTAACCACCAATTCTCCACGAACAGGCAGGCTAGTCAGCATACCATTCAGTGTAGTAGTGTCGGTGGGGCTTGGGTAAACGGTAGTTTTGGGATCCCAGTTGGTCCAACCAGTCGTCCAGTCTTTTGATGGATCACCAGAAAGAGCTCCAACATAGCTGGTTTGTTCGAATTTAAAATTGGATTGTGCTGCCAGAAATGACGTGCTGCAAGCAGCCAACACAAGCAACAAAATTTGTAGATTCTTCTTCATTATGATTGGATTTAAAACTTGGGTCAAAGTTCGTTCGGCAAGATTAAACCAGCGTTAATCTTGTATTGCGAATTTGTTAACCTTACCAGAATTTTGGAAAAAAATAGTGCAGAAACAAAAATAGCCAACTGGAATTCAGACACTTGACTCCAGTTGGCTATTGTACTACCAATTACTAGATTAGAACGTATAGCTGAGGTTTAAAGCAATGGTACTGCCATTGGTGAACTGGAACATCCTGCGGTCAGATTCGTTGAAATCTTTGCTGTTGTCCACATCTTGATAGTAAACCAAATTTTTGCGCAATAAGTCCCCTGCGGTAAGTTTTGCATTCAATTTGCCAATATTCTTACCTACTTGTACATCAATAACTGTACGAGGTTGCTCGTAAATATCCTGACGGGTATCTCCAAACTGTGGATCAACTCCAACAAAAGCGATCCGACGACCTACGCGGTTTAATACTGCACTGGCAAACCAGCCATTTTCCTGGTTTTCATACTGCAAGCCAGCATTGATGACATAAGGTGATTGCCCCTGCAATGGACGGCCTTGTTTGGCATTTGAACCTTCTTCGAAAGTAAGTTGGGATTTAATCAAAGCCAGATTGGAGAAGAAAACCATATCGTGAAAGAAACCACCATCACCCTTGCCATCTAGAAAATCAAGGTTCTTTCTTACCTCAAATTCCAATCCATAAATATTGGCTGATTTTTCATTTTGATAAGTAAAGGTGGTGAAAGGTTGAGTGATGTCGATGCTCAACTCGATAGGATTTTGAATGGACTTATAAAAGCCACCCACCGATATAACCTGACTGCCCGAAGGATAAATTTCCAAACGCAGGTCGTAGTTGTTCAATGTAGCAATTTTCAAGTCCTTGTTACCCTTGATCTCTGCATTGCGATCAAATACATAGAATGCAAACGGTGCCAACTCGCGGAATTCAGGACGATTGACTGAACTGTAATAAGCAGCACGGATATTGGCTTTTTCAGTCAAAGAGTAAGAAAGGTTAGCAGAAGGTAACCACACATTTTGCCCCAATTTGGCAACATCTGTATTCACTTTTTGATTGGTTACATCAATATCAATACTTTCGAAGCGCAAACCGTACACTGCCCGCAATTTTTCGGCAATCTTTTGGTCAGCCATACCATAAACAGCAGTAAGATTAGACTTTCCGGTGTAGTATGCCAGGTCATTGGATGTTTTCTCCAATAAGTACAACTTGTCACCTGCAATCGCACTTGGCCCTAAATCAATGGCTGGGTTTTGAGTATTTGACGCAGATATACCGTTATAAACAAAGTTGCGGCTCTCAAACTCGCGGTTGCGATTTTGGATAAAACCACCCAATTTGAGCTCCGTTTTGATTTTTGTTTTACCTTTTAAAGACTTGGCCAATTCCACAGTAGCGCCACTAACATTTTCACTCAAATTGGAGAAAAATCGGCCAGAACTGGTGTTGAAAAAATCTCCAGGGGCAATGTAGTAATTTTCTGGTTCGGAGGCAGGGTCAACATTGGAGTAGTTGACGATTCGGTAATCGGGAATATTTCTGGAAATCTTGGAATAATTGACAGATGCGCTTACGGTGAAATCGTTGTCACCAAATACCCGTTTGAAGGATAAAATGGAATTAGACAGGCCATTGTAATTAATGATGCTGGCAAAGTTGCGCACCAGTACATTGTCAGAAATGTTACCCACGCCAGTACGCCGAATCGTGTTGTTGTCCTGATTAACATTTAACAAGTTGCGGAAGTTAATCTGTGTTTTACCCGCAACGTAATTAATGTTCAACAAGCCGCCAGTGCTGATGTTTTGCTGGTAAATCTGATCTTTGAAATTTGATACCTGACCAGAGCCATCAAAAGTGTTGATGATCCCATCTGAAAAACGGCGAGTATTGGCGTAGTTAAGCGCAAAAATAACCCCCAGTTTACGGGTATTACTGAATTTGATTGGAAAACCCAATGAGTAAGAAAAACGTCCGTTAGGAGCTGCTGAAAGAGTTTCATTGGACCAATCATTATTAAAATTCTGGGAAATTCCAGCAAATTGCTGTTTCTGGGCATTGTTGGGAAAAAGGGCACTCGACCTCAGTCCATTTTCATCGAAATTGGGGATGTCGCGCTTGCTGCTGATGAAGTTCAGACCTTCCCCGCTGTACCGTTTGAACTGGAAGAAGTCCTTGAAAGTAGTAAGAGAATGGGTTTGAGCACCAATCGAGATAGATTGGGTGAGTTTTGTAGGTACTGATTTGGTATTAATTTTGATGACACCCCCACCAAAATCACCAACCAAATCAGGAGTACCTGCTTTGATAATCTGCAAATTGTCCAGCAAGGTAGCTGGAACAACATCGAATGCAAAGGCCTTGCGGTCGGCTTCAGTAGATGGCAGAAGTGCGCCATCCAGGTAACCTGCATTATAGCGGTCATTCATGCCCCGAATGATGGCAAATTTTCCATCCTGGATCGAGGCACCCGTTACGCGCTTGAGTACATCCGAAGTGGTACGGTCAGGCGTTTTGCGGATTGCATCGGCTGAAATCCCATCCGAAACCTGAGGTGAGTTTTTACGTTCAGTTAACAAGGCCAAAGCGCTTGATTTTTCAACTGTAGCAACTACGACCACTTCTTCCAGCGCACTGACTGATTCTTGCATGGTCACATTCAGGTTCGTTACCTCACCCGATTTTGCAACCACCTGTACTTTTTCATTCTGGTAGGATACATAGCTGCATACCAGAATAAAAGTACCGGGGTTTAGTTCCAGGGTAAAATTTCCTTCGATATCGGTAACCGTGCCGTTATCTGTACCTTCAACCATAACTGTAGCTCCGATCAAAGCTTCTCCCGAAGCTTTGTCGATGATTTTTCCCGCGATGGTTCCTGGTTTATTTTGAGCGGTGAGGTTGCTGAGAAATCCTAAAAGGAGGATAGCGCAAAAAACAATTTTTGACAAAGAAAGACTGTAGCTGAATCTCATGTAAAAGCGTGCTTTAATTCGAGTGCAAAGTAACGGCAAGTAAAACTGGCATGCCTTAAGAGTGGAATTAAGTTTGATTTAACTTTGTGTAAACTCTAGGTAAATTATCCGGCTACTGTGTTAACTTTTTTAAAACTCTCTCTCTTGGGCCAATCTCATTTTTTTTATCACTGACTTTCAGCTACTTAATATCATGTAGTAAAGTAATTTTCACCACAGGCTAACTATCCTTAAGCGAATTGTCGTATCTTTACGACCCGTAACAACCAAAGTGAAAAGTGAAAAGCGAAAAGTGAAAAGCAAGGATTATAAATCTTGCCTAATCTTTTCGCTTTTCACTTTTCGCTATTCATTTTTCACTGATTATGACCAAGTACATTTTTGTTACGGGCGGTGTAACCTCTTCCTTAGGCAAGGGGATCATCTCAGCTTCGTTGGCCAAGCTGCTTCAAGCCAGAGGCTTCTCAGTAACCATCCAAAAATTTGATCCTTACATCAATGTCGATCCCGGCACCCTCAATCCTTATGAGCACGGCGAGTGTTACGTAACGGACGACGGTGCAGAAACCGACCTGGACTTAGGACATTACGAACGTTTTTTGAATGTTCCAACTTCGCAATCCAATAACGTGACCACTGGCCGGGTTTACCAAACCGTAATCGAAAGAGAACGGCAAGGTGGTTACCTCGGTAAAACTGTACAGGTCGTTCCACACATTACCGACGAGATCAAGCGGCGCATGCAGGTTTTGGGCACTACCGGGCAGTTCGAAATTGTGATCACCGAGCTGGGCGGTACGGTTGGCGACATCGAGTCCCTACCCTACCTGGAATCCTTGCGGCAACTGCGTTGGGATCTGGGTGCCGACAATTGTCTGGTCATCCACCTGACTTTGATCCCTTATCTGAATGCAGCCAAGGAGCTCAAAACCAAGCCGACCCAACACTCGGTAAAGGAACTGCTCAATACCGGAATCCAACCAGATATCCTCGTTTGCCGCACCGAGCACCCGATCAACATGGACATTCGGCGCAAATTGGCGCTGTTCTGTAACGTAGATGTTAACTCGGTAATCGAAGCCATGGATGCCGATACTATCTACGATGTTCCACTCTTGATGTTGGAAGAACGACTTGACTCAACGGTATTGACCAAACTGCGTCTGCCCGACCGCCGTGAGCCCGACCTTACGCGTTGGAAGAGTTTTTTGAGCAAGCTCAAAAAGCCAAAATCGGAGGTCAGAATTGGCTTGGTGGGTAAATACAACGAGTTACAGGATGCCTATAAATCCATCCACGAGTCCTTCGTACACGCTGGCGCAGCTAATGAATGTAAGGTAAGAGTGGTGCCGATTCACTCTGAACAACTGGAAGGAGATCCTGTCGAAATCGAGCAAAAACTGGCTGGCTTGCATGGCGTACTCGTTGCACCAGGCTTTGGTGAAAGGGGCATCAATGGCAAAATTGCTGCCATCAAATACGTGCGGGAAAACAACATTCCATTCTTTGGCATTTGCCTGGGCATGCAATGTGCCGTGGTGGAATTTGCGCAACATGTATTGGGCCTGGAACACGCCGCCTCTACTGAGGTCTCCCCCAACGGCCCAGATCCAGTGATCAACATGATGGAGGAACAGAAAAAAATCACCAATAAAGGTGGAACCATGCGCTTGGGGGCTTTTGAATGTGAACTTAAGCGCAAATCCAAAGCGGCACAGGCCTACGGAACTACCAAAATTAGCGAACGCCACCGTCACCGCTACGAATACAACAACGACTACCGAGACCGCATAGAACAAGCGGGTTTGCTGGCCACTGGCATCAATCCTACCACTAATCTGGTTGAGATTGTGGAGTTAAAAGACCACCCCTGGTTTGTCGGGGTACAGTTTCACCCGGAATTAAAAAGTACGGTTGAAAACCCACATCCGCTGTTTGTGCAGTTCATCAAAGCCGCAATGGCTTTTCAAAAAGGGCATGAAAAAAGTAAAGTCCTTACTCCAGCCTAAAGAATGGTCTAGAACGGGGGCGATTCTTTTAGGCATCGCTCCCGTTTTTATCACCATCGCTGTATGGCTCCTCTCCTGTCGCCATCCTTTTTTTTGGGATACCATCCAATTGGCCTCCCGTCAAGCCCAATGGTATTACGATCAGCATTTCAAATACCTGTTGTTGCCTGACGTCATTGACAGTGGGCATCCAAGCGGTTTCGGGATGTACCTGGCGCTTTGCTGGCAGGGCTTTGGACAATCGCTGCTGGTGAGTCATTTGGCAGTCTTCCCTTTTGTCATTTTAACATTGTTGGGATTATTTCGACTGAGTAAAAATTTTGATAGTTATTTAATTTGGGTATTTCCCTTGCTGGTTGGCATCGATTCGGTATTTCTGGGTCAAATCTCACTGGTCAGTCCTGATGTAGCCTTATTTGCCTTTTTCATTTGGGGTTTGGTGGGGGTTCTGGAAAAACGCTCTGGCTTATTATTGTTTTGTTCCATTGTTTTGGCCATCATTAGTTTGCGTGGCATGATGGCAGTATTGGCACTTTATCTTTTTCAGGTGGTAAATGGTCAAGATGGGGGCTGGCGTAGACTTGGTCATTGGTTGCGCAGCACACTTCCTTTTATCCCGGCAGGCTTATTGGCTCTGGCTTTTTTAGGGTACCATGCCTGGGCAAAATCCTGGGTTGGGTTCCATTCCGATTCCCCCTGGCGGGAGAGTTTTACGGTAGTTGGATTTAAAGGAATGCTAAAAAATGGAGTGGTATTGGCTTGGCGAATTGCCGATTACGGGCGAGTGTTTTTGGTTTTGGCAATTCTAGGTTTGGCTTTCAAACAATTAAAGACTTTAAAATCAAACACCTTTTTTCCCCTGGTTTTGATCACTTCGCTCATTCAGGTCCCGCATTTTTTGTTGTTCCAGGGGGTGAGTGCGCACCGGTATTTGTTGCCTTTTTACCTGGCTTTACACCTGTTCTTTTGCTCATTGCTGGAACAAAGTCAAGTCAAAAGCAAAACCAAATCGATTATCCTTGGGCTTGTCCTATTTGGCCTGGCTAGTGGAAATTTTTGGATATACCCTCCAGGAATCGCTCAAGGTTGGGATAGTACACCTGCGCATTGGCCACATTTTGCTTTGCGAAAGGAAGTGATCGAGTATTTAGATCAGCATGACATCCCATTGGATAAGGTAGGGGCGACCTTCCCGGAAATTGGGCCTTTGCATTGGCGAGATCTAAATGGCAGACAGGATGGTTTTAGCCCCTTAAATTTGTCCCAAAATGAATATGTCTATTTCTCCAGTGTGATGAATGATTTTTCGGATGAAGACCGGAAATTGCTTTTTGAAAAATGGACTCCGGTTTTGACTTTGAAAAAAGCAGGTTTGAAGACTATTTTATTTAAAAAACCATAAGCAACAATGGCTTTTCGCAAAAAAAACATCCTGGAATTGGAACGCAGCAGCGTTGAAGCCTACAAAACCCAGGAAAAGACGCCCCTGATTTTGGTACTTGATAATGTCCGCTCCGCACTCAATGTTGGCTCAGCCTTTCGGACTGCGGATGGCTTTGCCTTGCAAAAAATCTACCTCTGTGGCATAACGGCCCAGCCACCCCACAAGGAAATCCTCAAAACCGCCATTGGTGCCACTGATTCCGTAGATTGGGAATACGTGGAAGATCCAACCGAGGCCGTGCAAAAGTTGAAAACCGAAGGTTGGCAAGTTTGGGCCGTAGAACAAGCCGAAAACAGTACTTCCTTGGAGCAGTTTCACCCCAACAAAAACAGCAAAATCGCCGTGGTGTTTGGTAATGAAGTTACCGGAGTGGCTGATGAAGTGATGGACATTGTGGATGGAGCGCTGGAAATCCCACAATTTGGCACCAAACATTCCTTAAACATCTCGGTCTGCGTGGGAATTGTGGCCTGGGATCTTTTTGTTAAGCTGCGGGTTTAAACTACATATTATCCGATCACCCGTACAAATACGCATATTACAAAACAGGTATTTTTGCGCATAATTTTGTTTTCACCTGATTCTATTTTTGCATAAATCAAAATAAGTTCCAATGCAAAGTAGAATAACACACTGTATGATTGTGCTTTTTCTGTTGTTCGGTATTTTCGCCGGGGCACAGAACAAGAACCTTGTGAACAACCTCATTCCCAAACCCGCAACCCCTGCCACCATCGAGGCCAACAAAAAAATCTTGAAAGAGCTCAATTTCAACGACACCCTCGATTATGTCAACGCCAAACGCTACCTGATTGCCCCGCTGCCAGGGGTGATTAAAGACAAAGATGGGAACGTGGTTTGGGACATGTCGCGTTACGATTTTTTAAACAAATACACTCCTGAAACCTGTCCACCTGAATTGAATCCAAGTTTGATGCGCCAGGAGCAACTGAACAACTTTGCGGGTTTGTACGCGGTAGTACCCGATCACATCTACCAAATCCGAGGTTTTGACCTCTCGGTGATGAGCCTCATCAAAGGTAAAACGGGCTGGATTGTGATGGACCCTTTGGTCACCGTCGAAACCGCCAAGGCAGGGATTGATTTAGCAAAAAAACACCTGGATCGCAATTTCCAAGTGAGTGCCATCATTTTCACCCATAGCCACATCGACCATTATGGTGGAGTGTTGGGTATAATAGAACCCAGTGACATTGACAAAATTCCCATTTATGCCCCAGAAGGATTTTTAGAACATGCCTTCAATGAAAACATCATGGCGGGTACTGCCATGGGGCGACGCGCCAGTTACATGTACGGCAATACTATCCTGGAGCACGATGTGCGCAGCCAGGTTGGGGCTGGATTGGGCAAAACCACGTCCGCAGGCCATAGCAGCATTGCGGTACCCACTGTTTCGATCAACGCCACGATTGAAAAACCCTACGACACCCCAATCGACGGGGTTCGGGTGCACATCTGGAATAGCCCCAATACCGAAGCGCCCACTGAAATGATGTTCTATTTCCCGGATTTTAAGGCTTTTTGTTCAGCCGAAGAAGTGACTCAAACCATGCACAATACTTATTCCCTGCGGGGCACCATGGTGCGTGATCCGCTGGCCTGGAGCCAATACATCGATCAGGCCTTGATCAGATATGGAAATGAGGTAGACGTGATTTTTGCCAGCCACCACTGGCCAACCTGGGGCAACAAAGTAGTAGTCAATTTATTAAAAAAACAACGGGATTTGTACAAATACATCAACGACCAAACCCTCCGCATGACCAACCAGGGATACACCATGATCGAAATTGGGGAACAGGTTAAATTGCCCAACACCCTGAGCCAGTTGTTTCCCAACCGGGGGTATTACGGCACCCTCAACCACAATGTGAAAGCAACTTATCAGCGGTACATTGGCTGGTTTGATGGCAATCCCGCCAACCTCCACTCCTTGCCCCCCACCGAAGCGGGGAAAAAATATGTCCAGTTTATGGGCGGGCCAGAGAAAGTGCTAAAAATGGCCAAGGCCTCTTACGACACGGGAGAGTTTCGTTGGGTAGGCATGGTTTTGAATCATCTGGTGTTTGCCGAACCGAATAATATGCCCGCCCGGCATTTGTTGGCCGATGCCTACGAACAAATGGGGTATCAAGCGGAGTCAGGCCCCTGGCGCAATTTCTACCTTACTGGTGCGCGTGAGCTTAGGGATACCGCCAGGCTACGCCTTTTTGCCCAAAAGAACAACCCTGAACCCAATCGGGACGACCTGGATAACATGGATGCTTCAGAGTACTTCCAATATTTGGCGATCCACTTGAATGGTTTAAAAGTAGAAGGAAAAGAGTTCACCTTTAACCTGATTATGGAGGAAAAGGATGGATCCAGTACGATCTGTTTGTTAAAAGTCGAAAACTCGGTATTGCGGGCTTATCCCACGGTGTTTGGCGGGTCAAAATACCCGATTGTTACCCTTACCCGTAGTGTGATGAACGACATAATGATCAAAGGAGGAAAAGGAGCAGTGGAATCTTTCGATAAAGCAATAATAGCTCAGAAAGCTACGCTGTGTGGTAGCGCAAAGGATCGTTTGGATTGGACGGAGTTATTGCTGGCGCTGGATTCCTTTCCGTTCTGGTTCAATATTGTGGAGCCGTAAGCGCTTGTCTAAAGCTACATTAATCCTGGTGTTGAGGCTGTTCATGGAGCACCCTCAACACCAATCTTGGTGCCCTATTTCACAAACACCTCCTCCAAATATTCCTCTCCCAAATCCTGATTGATCATCTTGCGGATTTTTTCCCGTCCATAAAACAACTCTTGCCGTAAGGAAGGGGAATCGATCATCAGGTACATTTTTTTACGGATAACCCGAATCTGGGTAGTATGCTGGGCAATGGATGGCCCCATCAAACGCGCCCAGGCAGCCTTGATCTGGGACTCGCTGATGCCTTGTTTGAGGCGGTACTGGTTAACCATCTCCAGGAGTACATCCTTCAGGGATTTTTCATCGTATTTGGCCATGAGGCGAAGGTAGAAGTTTTTTGTGTTTTGGTCAAGCCGATGTTTGTATCTTTGCACCATCCTACACCAACCCGACCACCGCAATGAACACCCTTTTACTCATCATTTTAAGCACCATAAGCAGCCTCAGCATGCGTAACAAAAAGGCTTTTGCCCAAAGTTTGTCCATACCCCACCACTTTCAGGAAAGCACTGCTGCCCCGAATGTAAAAATTATGGCAACAGATTTTGAGATACCCCAGCTCAAGCGCAAACGCCGCATCTGGGTGTATTTGCCTTTGGATTACGACAAAAGCCAAAAGCGCTATCCGGTTTTGTACATGCAGGACGGGCAAAATTTGTTTGATGCCAAAACCAGTTTTGCCGGAGAATGGCGCATCGACGAAACCCTTAACCACCTGGATAGCACCCTCAAACGCAGTTGCATCGTCATCGGCATCGACAATGGTGCCGAAAAACGCATGACCGAATACGCACCCTGGGACCACCCGCGTTTCGGCAAGGGTGAAGGAGTGGCGTATACCAAATTTATGGTTGAAACCCTCAAACCCTACGTCGATCAGCACTTCCGCACCCTCAAAGGACCAGAATCTACTGCCGTAATTGGGTCTTCGATGGGGGGCTTGATTGCTTTTTATGCTGCTTTGGAGTACCCACAGGTCTTTGGTCGCGCAGGCGTTTTTTCACCTTCCTTTTGGCATTCCGAAGCGGCTTTTGAGCTGGCTAAAAAGAAGGGTCCGCTGGCTAAAAAACTCAAAATTTACTTGTTTACGGGCGCTTTGGAAGGCCAGGTCGAAATGGTTGAGCCCATGCAACGGATGGCCAAGGTGCTCAAAGAGGCCGGTTTTAACAAACGCCGCCTGTACACTGCCATCCCCAAAGACGGCAAGCACAATGAAGCTTTTTGGGCCAGTGAATTTGCGGGAGCATTCACCTGGTTGATGCGTTAGTACTAGTTTAAAGGGCGATCAAGCCATGCTCGATTCCCAACTTAACCAGCGCTGCGGTATTTTTTACCGTGAATTTAGCCAGCAGATTTTTTCGATGGCTGTCTACGGTCAAAGGGCTGATGTACAATTGATCTGCAATTTCCTTGTTGGTCAAACCCTCGGAAATCAATACCAAAATCTCCTTTTCCCGGCTGGTCAAGATGGGCACCTGGGACAATGATCCTTGGGTAGTGATGGCCGTTGCCGCCTCCATGCTGAAGTACATGCGGCCTCCGGCCACTTGCCGAATGGCTTCGATAAGCTCTTCTTTGTCTACATTTTTCAAAACATACCCCGAGGCTCCTTTTTCCATCAAACGGGTGATGTAGCTGCGCTCTTTGAAGGTGCTGATGCCCAAAACTTTAACGGCTGGGAATTCTTTTTTGATTCGTTCACACAATTCGATGCCATTCAAATCAGGCAAATTGATGTCGAGTAAAACAACATCTGGTAAAGCTTGCCGAAACATTTCCAGAGCCTCCAAGGCGAAGTTGGCGCTGCCCACCACCGGGTAATTTTCCTCACCCTGCAACAAACCTTTGATGCCCGCCACCACCATGGGATGATCATCAACGATAAAAACCTTAATCATTGGATCTGTATTTAATGGTTAACAAATCAATTCAACACAAAATCAATATTGATGGAAGTCCCTTGGCCGGGTTTGGAACGAATGTCCAATTGCCCGTTGAGGTAATCTACCCGTGAGCGGATGTTAGTCCAACCAATCCCCTGGGCTTTATCCAACGTGTCGCCAGGTATACCTACACCATTGTCCTCCACCGTGAGGCTGAAGCGCTGCCCGTCGCGCAACAATTGCAACAAGACCATACTGGCTTTAGCGTGTTTGACCACATTGTTCAATAACTCCTGCACAATCCGAAACACGATGACCTCCTGCCCTTCGGGTATGCGCTGCTCAATGCCAAAAGTTTGGTACTGGATTTGCATTTGGGTGCTGTTGCTCAGGTAATCGCAAAAGTCCTGGAGCGCATCTTTTAATCCAAACTTCAGGAGTGCTTCAGGCATCAGGTTGCGGGCCAGGCGCCGCATTTCGTTGATGGATTGATCCATGGATTCGATGGTGCGGCCAATAGATTTACTGCTCTGTTCGGACATCTCCGGGTTGCTTTTGATTACCACCAGCGACTGCTTGATGCCCGATAACATTCCACCTAAACCATCGTGCAAATCGCGCGACAAACGCCGCCGTTCTTCTTCCTGGCCTTTGAGCATGGCATCCGCCGCCAGCAATTGTTTCTCTTGTTCCAGTTCTTTGATTTTTTGTTCTTGCAACAACAGGGCTTGCTCGGCCAGTTTTTTGCGGTTGTGTTGGTTGCGCCAAGCCAGCCAACCTACAATCCCAATCAGGATGGCAAAAATAAAGGCCCCGAGCGCCAATCGACGTTGATTCTCTTGCATTTGGGTCAATTGGACAATGCGCAATTCTTTTTCTTTCGTCTCGTATTTGGTTTCCAAATCCTGGAGTACCCGGATGAGTTTTTCGTTTTGTACGGAATCACGACCTGATTTGTACAAGGAAAAATATTGCCGATATTGATCAATCTGACCACGAGCGAGAGCCAGGTAAGAAAGGGTTTGATACAAGGCGAAGGTATACGCACCTGCCTTTTGTTCAATGCCCAGCTTCAGCGCAGATTTAACGTAGTTTTCAGCTTCATTCCATTTACCTTCGTTCAAGGCCACCAAGCCCAGGCCGTGTAAGGCATACATCTGATTGATGCCATCCTGGGTTTGCAGGGTCAAATTCAAACTTTCCTGATAATAGCGTTTGGACAATTCTATTTGCCCTTGCTGCATTTTAATGTCCGCCAGATTAGATAAGG
This sequence comes from Haliscomenobacter sp., assembly GCF_965225875.1. Lineage (GTDB taxonomy): Bacteria > Bacteroidota > Bacteroidia > Chitinophagales > Saprospiraceae > Haliscomenobacter. Next base: position 1,800,350 of record NZ_CBDDBS010000003.1, read on the forward strand.
CTCCGGCCAGTACCACATTCTCCCCCAAATTCTTACACATGGGGATCAGTTTTTCGTAACACCAGATCGCAGAGTCCTGCTTTTGTAGTCCTCGGTAGGCTTCAGCATGGTGTTGCAAGGATTGAACCACCACACTGGGAATTTCTCCCTCCTCCCCTTTTTTCAGCGTTTGTCTCAAAACTTTCAGTGCTTCCCGGTACAAAGAGATGCCATTGTAAACCATGGCCAGGTTGTTTTGAATGGCCAGTGGATAATGGGGAGGTAATACCTCTGGATGTTGATGCACCAGTTCGAGGGCTTGTTCATAAGCCTCAATGACTTTGAAATTGCTGCCCCGATACAACCATATATTCGCTGTGTTTACCAGGGCTGCTACTTGTAATTTGATCGCGCCTTCTTTTTTCGCCCAGCTTAACCCCTTCTGCGTGTGTTCGTATGCCTGATCGTATTTCGCCTGGTTTATCAGGGCATAACCCAGGTTGATTTCAGCCCGAGCAATACCGGAACCAAATTGCAGGGTATTGGCTTTGTCAAGGGCTTTGCGGATGAAGTATTCAGCAGAGTCGGCGCGGTATTCCAGGTACAGTTTACCAGCATCCATGAGAGCTAGCATGCCCGTAGTATCCAATTGATGCTGACGGGAAATGCGCAAAAGGCTATCGCGTTGCCGCCAGAGCTGCGCGTGAAGAGGCTGAGCTAGCCCAAGGATAAGTGCTGCTAAAACAAGGATCAATCGTGGGTTCATTCGGTGTTGCTTGGAATGAAAAGGGGACGACTTGGTGAGCCGTCCCCTTATGTACGAGAGAATCTTATTTTTGGATCATGGGGGCAAATCGTACGGGCAACCCTGTGTGGTTGCCCACCCTGTGTGGTTGCCCACCCTGGGCGGCAACCACCCCGAACGGCAACCACGTAGGGTTGCCGCTACGCGTCGCCTTCCATGCGCACCACCTTGGGATGGAAGGTGCCGATCGTTTCCACCAACGATTCCTGAGCAGCCATCACCTGATGGATGTTTTTGTAAGCAAATGGTGCTTCATCCAGTCCACCGCCCAGCAATTCCACCCCGTGGGTGCGCAAGTGTTTATCCAAATCTGATTTGGTGACTGCACTCAAGGCCTGACGGCGCGACATCTGGCGCCCAGCGCCGTGTGAAGCGGAGTTCAAGGAATCTTCAAAGCCTTTTCCACGAACGATAAAAGCCGGAGCGGTCATCGAACCCGGGATCACGCCCAGCACACCTTTGCCCGCTGGAGTAGCTCCTTTGCGGTGCACAATGTATTCCTTGCCATCCACTAGGGTTTCTTTCCAGGCAAAATTGTGGTGGTTTTCCACAATAGCCAGGGATTTTTCACCCAAGGACTTTGCCATGCGGTGATGAATCTGGTGGTGACAAGCGGAGGCATAATCGCCAGCCAGGTTCATTGCGATCCAGTATTCTTGCCCAGCTTCGGTGTCCAGGTCGAGCCAAGCCAGGTGTTGAGCCTGTTTTGGTAGGTTGCAGGTTTCCATGGCCAGTTTGGTGTAGTACTGCGCCAAGGTAGCACCCAATCCTCGTGAACCAGAATGCGACATCAAGCCCAGGTATTTACCCAGGGGCAGATTGAATTCGTTGTGCTCATCCATAATCTCCACGATGCCAAACTCGACGAAGTGGTTCCCTGAACCTGAAGAACCAATTTGTTCCCAAGCTTTGCCCTTCAAAGAACGCAACTTGGGCACCTCTTTGAACTCAGCGCGTTCAAAAATGGCGTCATCCATTGGTTTTTCAAAAGTGCTGAACCCAAAGCGGGTATTTTCCAACAGCAGTTTTTTAAACATGCTGCGTTTGGCTTCCAATGCTTGTGGCTCAATTGGGTAAATCGTCATACACATGCGACAACCGATGTCCATGCCCACGCCATAGGGGATCACGGCGTTTTCGGTAGCCAACACCCCACCAATCGGCAGGCCATAGCCTTGGTGCGCGTCGGGCATGAGGGCACCTGCATGCGTAACGGGCAGGCGCATAGCAGTCTCCATTTGTTGGATGGCTCCTGCCTCAATTTTTTCTGCCCCAAAAACCGGGTAAGTTTTGGCCTTTGGCAGCAGGTCAATCAAAACCGGGCCTTGTTTTTCTGGTTGCACCAAGGCTTCTACAATGCGGCCCAATACTGCATCTTCGGCATAATCACTTGGATTAGCCAGGATGGATTGCAGCAATTCATCAACTTGTTGCTGGGTATGTCGTTTGTAATGTTTCGGGATCAGGTTGATGCAAAGTCCGATCACGGGACCTTCCGGGTACCCCATTTTCATTAAGTCTTTGCCTCGAATTTGAATTTTTGCCATAAAAAGGGATTAAGAAAAATAGACTGCAAAAGTGAGTCAATTGCAGGAAAAAGCATCTTTCTCCCAAAAAAGTTCCCAATCTAGCGGGAAGCTTCCAACAAAGCCTGAGTATAGGGATGGGTGGGTGCTTCAAAAACCTGCTCTGCCGGGCCCTTTTCTACAATAACGCCATCTTTCATCACCATAATATCGTCGCACATAAAGCGGACTACGGCCAGGTCGTGGGAAATAAACAGGTAGGTTAAGCCCTCTTGTGCCTGTAAATCTTTGAGGAGATTGAGCACAGTAGCCTGTACGGAGACATCCAGGGAGGAAACAGCTTCATCACACACCAAAAAACGTGGTTGCACCGCCAGTGCCCGGGCAATACAGAGCCGCTGGCGCTGGCCACCAGAAAATTCGTGGGGATAACGGGTAAAATGATCAGCCTGCAAACCCACCTGCTCCAAAAGCACAATGCAACGCTCTACCCGATCCTGATCATTGCTGCCGATGCCGTGGACTTTCATCGGTTCGGTAATGGCCAAACCTACCGGTAAGCGAGGGTTTAAAGAGGAATAAGGATCCTGAAAGACAATTTGTAATTCCCTGCGCAACTGCCGCATTGCCTCAGCGTCTATTTTTTCAATGTCTTGTCCATTGTAGTGAATTACTCCAGCGGTGGGTTCGATCAAACGCAGAAGGCTGCGCCCCAAGGTGGTTTTCCCACTTCCAGACTCTCCTACCAAACCCAGGGTTTGCCCGGCTTTGATGTCAAAACTGGCCTCTTGGACGGCTTTTACCCAGTTGCGGGTTTTGCCAAACCAGGATTTTTGCACGGGAAACCAGGTAGATAAATTTTTTACCTCCAATAAATTTGCGCTGGGAGCAGGCGGTATTGTGGGAGCAACTTCCTTTTCCTCCGTATTTTGCTCTTTTTCTACAAAGTCATCAATAGTCGCCAAACGCACCACTTTCCGATCCAATGGGGGACGGCAACTCAGCAGTGCTTTGGTGTAGGGCGCCTGAGCGTGTTCAAAAATCTGCTCGCTACTCCCTTTTTCCACCAATTTACCCTGTTGCATCACCAGCACTTGATCAGCCATACCAGCGACCAGGCTCAAATCGTGGGAAATGAACAGAATGGCGGTATTGAACTCCTGCTGCAATTCGCGCATGAGCAGGATGATGTCCTTTTGTACCGTGGCATCCAGAGCCGTGGTGGGCTCGTCGGCTAACAATAAACTCGGATTGCAACACATGGCCATGGCAATCATGACCCTTTGTTTTTGCCCTCCCGAAATTTCGTGAGGATAAGAGCGGTAAATGCGTTCAGGATCCTGAATTTTCACTTTACCCAGCCATTCCAAACTTCGCTGGCGGGCTTGCTGGGCATTATGGCCCAAATGCAGGCGCAGCACTTCGTCAATTTGTTGGCCGCAGCGTTGCAGAGGGTTGAGCGAGGTCATTGGCTCTTGAAAAATCATGCCGATTTCTCTACCCCGGATTTGTTGCCAATCTTTGGCCTGGCAGTTTTGCAGTTGGAAGCTTTGTTCAGCAGTGGGTTGAAAGTGCAATTGTTGAACGCTAAGCCGGGCTTCGGGTGGCAACAGTCCTAGCAAAGCGAGGGCGGTCATGGATTTTCCAGAACCTGATTCGCCAACAATGGCCAGGGTTTTTCCTTTTGGTAGCACAAAAGTAAGGTCATCCACCACGGTATTGGCACCAAAGCGAATGGTCAGTTTTTGTACTTCCAATAAGTTCTCCATACTGCTTACCCTTAGCGCTTTAATTGTCTGCAAGCCGCAGTTCAATTACATCTGGCTTAATCTCAATGCGCAGGTTTTCTGGCTGGCTCAACCAACGGATGAAGGTGCTTCCGAACAATTCTTTGCGCCAACCCTGAGTAAAAACCTCTTCCGCAAAGCCAGGATCGCTTTTGATTTTTTTAAACCAGTTGCGCGGTAATGCCAGGGCATGTGAAACCCCATTTTGCATACATTGGTGCCGAATGATAAGGTATAAAAACTCGGTCAGGATTTCTTCGTTGGCGTTTTCCTCGTCTTCAGTGGGCACCTGGCGCAGCAAAAACTTTTCGTCTTCGCTGATTTCCCGGATGTACAATTCGTTCATCACTGGCCACAAATCACCGGCGAATTTATCGGGAATACGCCGGTTTTCGCGCAAACCAGCCCGCCCCGAGCGCATGCTGCGCACGATTTGGCTCATAAATTTGCTGGGCAACACCATTTCTTTAGAGTAGTTCTTTTCCTCCGCCGTTTTACGCCGCCATTCGAACAAACGCAACAAAAACAGGCGCTCTCTTTTGTTCAAGGATTTCATCAAATCGCTATTCAGCGCTTCGTGGTGGGGATCTCTGGCGTAATATGCTTCCCGCTCCAGCGTCCGAAATTCTTCCTCTGCCCAATGCAATCGATGGTGCCGTTCAAGATCTGCTTCCTGTTTTTTCCACAAATCATACAGTGGCTCAATGTCCTGAATGGCGTATTTGAGTTGGTTTTGGTTAAAAGGGCGGGCTTCCCAATCGGCTACGGTGAAACTTTTATTGAGGTTGATTTTTAATTCAGTTTCCACCAGCTTTTTAAATGCCAGAGGATAGCGATACCCTAAAAAACCAGCGGCAATTTGAGTGTCAAAAGTGTTTTTAGGGATGGTGCCATGGGTGGCATAAAGCAAGCGGTAGTCGTTTTCACCTGCGTGCGTGATTTTGACAATTTTAGGGTCCTCAATCATTTTCAAAAATGGCCCCAAATTCTTGAGTGGAAAAGGGTCAATCAAAAACAAACCGTGCTCCGTTGCCACCTGAATAAGGCACAAACGAGTGGTAAATCTTTTTTCCCCAACGAATTCTGAATCAAAGCACATCCACTCAATGTCCGCGTTGATCTGAGCAAAGTGTTCTAGTCCTTCCTTTGTAGTGATTAATTCAAATGCTTGCATTGGTATGTTTTTAGGGGTTCGGCTTCCGCAAATATATCGATTCGAATTGGAATATTTTCCCAAAAAAGTTGTAACCTAGCAAAAGTAAAGGCTCGTCTAAGGATTTTGTAATTGCATTACATGGAAGAAGACCTACTTTTGGTTCAGCGCGTACTGAGGGGAGATCAGGCTGCTTTCCGCCAATTGGTGGAGCAATACCAAAACTATGTCTTCACCATTGCTATGCGGGTACTGAATTCGAGAGAAGAAGCAGAGGAAGTGTCCCAGGATGTATTTTTGAAGGTGTACAAAATGCTGGGCAGCTATCGGCAGGAGTCCAAATTCAGCTCCTGGCTCTATGCCATTACTTACCGTACTGCGATTGACAATGCCCGCAAGAAAAAATTACCTTTGCAAAGCATTGAGTCGGGCAGTACTGCATTTCAGGCACCAGACCTCAATAGCAAAAACCCGGCTGAGCTGACCCAGGACAATGACCTCAGGCATCAAGTACAGTCGGTAATCAATCGACTAAAACCCAGTGACGCCAACATCATTACACTGTATTATCTGCATGAACAATCGGTACAGGAGATTGCCGAAATTACGGGTTTGAGTGTGACCAATGTCAAAACAAAATTGTTTCGTTTAAGAGAGCAGTTGCGCCAGGAATTGACGGCCAGCGCCTTGGATCAACACTAAAGGGCGATAAAAAATAAGTGTTTCATTTTGTCAAAGGATTAGATAAGTAAACGGTTCATTTTAAGTTTTTTATCTAATCCTTTGACTCAAAAAAATGAACACTTATTTTTGCCCACTACTAAATATGGAAAATGTACAGTCCATTTTAATCTGGAAATACCTCGATGGGGAGTGTACTCCTCAGGAAAAAGAACAGGTGCAGCATCTGTTGGCTCAGGATCTGGCCTTTGCCGAAGAACTGGAGATGGCCAAAAGTTTGCAGGAAACCCTGCGTGGATTGGAGCCTGAACAGCCCTCCATGCGTTTTAGTGCCAATGTAAGTGAAAAACTGCCCGCGTTGTATCGACCAATTCACACTTCAGCGGATATTTTACCCAAAGGCCTGGTGCGTATTTTTGGTAGTTTGGTGGGTACTATTGCAGTGCTGAGTTTGGGCTTGTTCTTTGGGGCCCAACAGAACGCCCAAGATAAATTAAATATACTGGGCCATTACACTTTAAATTTAGGCGTATTTTCTAATCCTATGGTCTTTACTGCATTTCTGGTTTCTCTGGCAGTATTGAGCTATTTTTTAATGGATTTTGCCTTTAAAAAATGGATTTTGAAAAAATAGAGGCCATTTAAAAGATGTTGCTATCTTGGAAACTTCTTACCATGAAGTTCGCAAGCAACATGAATTTGAATAAAATTTTACTCTTCCTGCTGTTCGCGTTGCCACTTTTGCTGGCACATCGCCCATCCACTCCGCTGGAAATCAAGCCCAAAAAGCCCAATATCATCTACATTTTTGCCGACGATCTCGGGTATGGCGAACTTGGCGTGTACGGCCAGGAAAAAATCAAAACGCCACACCTTGATCAATTGGCTGCCGAGGGCATTCGTTTTACCCAGCATTATTCCAGTGCACCGGTTTGTGCCCCTTCGCGTTGCATGTTGCTAACCGGCAAACACCCAGGGCATTCTTACATCCGTGGAAATTACGAGTTGGGCGAGTTCAGCGATGACATGGAAGGTGGTCAAATGCCGCTACCCGAAGGAACCGTGACCATTGGGCATATGCTCCAAAAAAATGGCTACCACACCGGGATCATCGGCAAGTGGGGACTTGGCATGCACAATACCACCGGAAACCCAAACTTACAAGGCTTTGATTACAGCTACGGCTATCTTTGCCAAAAACAAGCGCACAACTACTACCCTACCCACCTTTGGGAAAACGGGAAATGGGACACCTTGAACAACCCGCCCATCTCGGTGCACCAACGTTTATCAGCAAGCACACCGTTTGAGTATTTCATTGGCAAAGAGTATGTCGTTGACAATATGACGGCCAAAGCCCTGAAATTCATTGAACAAGGAAAAAATAAGCCCTTTTTTTTGTACCTGGCCTTTCCCCTACCCCATTTGTCCATCCAAGTACCTGAAAAAGCACTAACACCTTACCTGGGCAAATTCCCGGAAGAACCATATACCGGAGACAAAGGCTATAGCCCACAGCGTTACCCCCTTTCGGCCTACGCGGGTATGATCTCGTACCTGGACGAACAGGTAGGCATCATCATGGCAGCCTTAAAAGCGCAGGGACTGGATGAAAATACTCTGGTGATGTTTTCGAGCGACAATGGCGCTACTTTTGACGTGGGTGGTGTAAATGCAGTTTTTTTCAACAGTGTTCAAGGACTGCGGGGGCTAAAAATGGATGTGTACGAGGGGGGAATCCGGGTGCCGTTTATCGCGCGTTGGAAAGGAAAAATCCAGCCCGGACAAGTGAGTGATCACCTCTCGGTGCAATACGATTTGATGGCCACATTGGCGGATTTGCTCAAGCTTGAAGCGCCTAAAAATGATGGCATTTCCTACTTACCTACCCTTCTGGGTAAAAAGGAGTTGCAAAAACAACATCCCTTTTTGTATTGGGAGTATCCTGAAAAAGGCGGGCAGATCGCAGTGCGGATTGGTAATTGGAAAGGGGTAAAAACACAAATGAAAACCAATCCCGCTGCCAAGTGGGAATTGTATGACTTGAGCAGTGACCGGAGTGAACAGAAGAACCGCGCAGAAGAGCTTCCGCAGCGGGTAAGTGAATTGGATGAGGTGGTGGCGCGGGAACATGTGCCTTCCCACATAAAAGATTGGGAGTTCGTCAGCCCCAAGTTCAAACGCAACTAAGGTGCGTCTTTGGTGCCTTAGGTTTCTTAGGTGGTGAAAAAGAAAAAGCCCTTGCGAAGCAAGGTATTAATTTCACCACCTAAGAAACCTAAGGCACCCAAGAAACACCTCAGGGATTAGACTTTGAAGGTCAAACGTTCTCCTTTTTTGTCCTCAAAAAACTGACCATGCTGGTAGGCCAGGTGCCCGCTCACTACCGTAGCCTCCACCTGCCCCTTAAAGGTATGCCCTTCAAAAGGCGACCAGGCACATTTGTAATGCAGATTGTCCTTTTGCACCGTCCATTCTTGGTTCAAATCCAATAAAACTACGTCCGCCCAGGCACCTTCGTCCAGGTAACCGCGCTGCTGTACATTGAAACATTGAGCTGGGGCATGGCACATTTTTTCCACAATTTTTTCCAGACTAATCAGCCCCTGGTGGTAAAATTCCAGCATCACATTCAGGGTATGTTGTACCAGTGGAACGCCAGATGGTGCTTGAAAATACGCATTTTGTTTCTCGGCCCAGGTATGCGGTGCATGATCGGTGGCGATGATGTCGAGGCGATCATCCAACAAGGCAGCGAGTAAGGCTTCGCGATGCCGTTTTTCTTTTACCGCCGGGTTACACTTGATTTGGGTGCCAAAGGTGGCGTAATCATCGGCACTGAAATAGAGGTGGTGGACACAGACTTCCGAGGTAATCCGCTTTTCAGTCAGTGGAATATCGTTGCGAAACAGGGCCAGCTCCTCCGCAGTGGAAATGTGCAGAATGTGCAATCGCGTATTGTGTTTTTTGGCCAACTCCACGGCCATACTTGACGATTTTAAACAAGCTTCCACGTCCCGGATAATGGGGTGCATGGCAATAGGCACTTCCTCGCCATAACGTTCGCGCATTTTTGCCTCGTTCCCTCGCACCGTTGGTTCATCTTCACAGTGGGTAGCAATCAACATGGGGGACTGAGAAAAAAGTGCCTCCAGAGTTTGAACATCATCCACCAACATATTGCCCGTACTGGAGCCCATAAACACCTTGATCCCGCATACGTTTTGGGGATTGGTTTTGAGGACTTCATCCAGGTTATCGTTGGAAGCGCCCATAAAAAAGGAATAATTGGCCAAGGATTTTTGGGCGGCAATCTGGTATTTTTCTTCCAGGAGCTCCTGAGTCAAGGTAGGTGGTTTGACGTTGGGCATCTCCATAAAAGAGGTAACTCCGCCTGCTACCGCCGCCCGGGGTTCGGTGTACAAGTCAGCTTTATGGGTCAAACCTGGCTCCCGAAAATGCACCTGATCGTCAATGATGCCAGGCATCAAAAACTTGCCCTCAGCGACAATTTCGCGCGCGCCAACGGCTTCAATCACGCCCCCAACCTTGCTGATTTTACCATTTTCCACCAATAAATCTCCATCGATAATCTGCCCTCGATTGACGATTTGGGCGTTTTTAAACAGAATTCTGGCCATGTGTGTACAGTTGTGGGAGCGAAATAAACCGATTTTGGGCAAATCGTGCGGATAATTTCAGGAAAAATGAGGTATTTCGCGGAAAAAGTTGAGGAGTTGAGAAGTTGAGGAGTTGAGTTCCCGGTCGCTGAGCGGAGTCGAAGCGCGCCGGAACTCAACTCCTCAACTTCTCAACTCCTCAACCCCAACATACAACTATGAAAGAAATCCTCTCCCCCACCTTCAAAGTGGGTATACTCGGCGGCGGCCAACTCGGCAAGATGCTGGGCCAGGCGGCCTCCAATTGGCATTTGCCACTGTATTTTCTGGATGAGTCACGAGATTTTCCAGCCGGGATTGTTGCAGCTGAATTTGTGGAAGGCAACTTTAAAAACTATGACGATGTGCTCGCCTTTGGCCAGGATAAAGATGTGTTGACCATTGAAATTGAACATGTCAACACGGCCGCACTGGAGTTGTTGCAAGCGCAAGGGGTAAGCGTACATCCTCATCCAGAAGCACTGGACTTAATCAAAGACAAAGGTTTACAAAAGTTATTCTACCAGGAGCACAACTTGCCTAGCTCCTATTTTGAATTGTTTGAAGATGAACACGCGGTGCGTCATGCGGTGCACTCCGGTCGTTGGCAGTATCCTTTTGTGCAAAAGTCCCGCACGGCAGGATACGACGGCAAGGGGGTGGCTGTGATCAAAAACGAGTCGGACTTGCAGCACAAGTTATTACAAGGCTCTTGTCTGCTCGAAACCATGGTGGACATCCAAAAGGAATTGGCCGTGATTGTGGCGCGCAATCCAAGTGGCGAAATCGCCGCTTTCCCGGTGGTAGAAATGGATTTTAACCCCGAGGCCAATTTGGTGGAATTCCTGATTTGCCCAGCCCGGATTGACCCAGTCATTGAGCAAACGGCAATCGATCTATCCAAACGAGTCATCGAAACCTTCGGGATTTGTGGATTGCTGGCGGTCGAATTGTTCCTGACCAAAGACAACCAAATCCTGATCAATGAAGTTGCCCCTCGCCCGCACAACAGTGGCCACCATACCATTGACAGTTGCTACACTTCCCAATTTGAGCAACACCTGCGCGGTATTCTCAATCTGCCGTTGGGAAGCACGGCCATGAAATGCCCGTCAGTGATGGTCAATTTGTTGGGAGCTGAAGGTTTCAGCGGGCCAACGCGGTATGTGGGTCTGGAGGATTGTTTGGCTTTGCCGGGGGTTAAGTTGCATTTTTATGGCAAAAGTACGACGAAACCTTTTCGCAAAATGGGGCATGCGACGGTGCTGGCGGAGAGTATTGAAGAGGCGGTAAGGGTGGCGAAGCTGGTGCAGGAGAAGTTGAGCATACAGTGTTAATTTTTTCACCACCTAAGAAACCTAAGGCACTAAAGATACACCTAAGACGATTAGGTAAAAAACTGAGGTGTCCCTTTAGTGCCTTAGGTTTCTTAGGTGGTGAAAAAAATCAAGGTACCAATTTCAACTTATTGAACTGTACCGACTCAATCTTCCCCTTTGAATAAAATAGTGGAAAATACTGATCATTTGCCCACATCTCGAACAAATTGCGGTAATGCGGATGATCAGGGTTCCCCGATTGTCCCGGCGTGTTGGTTGCCAGGCAATAATCCCAATTGCCAGTGTCCACCACCAGCCGAAAACTTGCGCCGTGGGTTTGGTTGTAAGTTCCGGAAGTAGCTCCAACCGTTTGTGAACTTCCACCTCTGGGCAAAGGACCATGATCCAGTTTTTTGCGCAATTCCGGGGCGGCAGCGCTACTCAAAGGATGGCGGATCAGCACATGTTTGTATTGCGCTTGTCCATATTGCCATTGGCTGCGCGTTTGCCCGGACAGGCGAGTCTCCAAATTGCTCATGGCGACCCCGAGGGCTTGGGTCAACAAGGCATTTCGACCTTGCACCGGATTCGCTCCAAACTTTCCGTCGGGCAGCATCAAAAACTCCAAAATCCGGTAGCTTTGTATCGTCACCAATGTACGGGCCTTTTCAGGCAAAAGTATCTTTTCCAATTGGCTGCGCAGTTCCCGTTCCCAGGCATCGTACAGCGTTGCTGCGACGGAATTTTTTTTCAACTGGAAATCCCATTGCAACAATTGTTGGCGGGCCCATTCAGCGCTAGTATCCGCACAAGGTAAATTGCGCAACAAAGGCACCAGGTTCCGGGCAGGAATGGACAAATAATCCGTTTGCAGGTTCATAAAATCCTGTAAAGTATGTCTACGCCCGGCACCCAACACCTCAGCACAACGATCGCCCCGAAAAGGATCAGCCCATTTATACCCTACCGCTGCCCAGTGTTGGTAATCATTGGGGGTGACATTCTCATTGGCCGTAGCCCAAAATCCTTGCTTTGGGTTCAATACACTAGGTCGTTCTAAAATCGGCAAATAGCCCTCCCACTCGTAGCGACCATCACCGGGTACGGGTACCAAGCCACTGTGCTTCCGGCGGATTGGCGTAATGCCCACCGCTTGCCAGCCGATGTTGCCGGTTCGGTCGGCCCAAATCATGTTTTCCGCCGGGATATGACTGTATCGGCAAGCCAGGCGAAATTCCTGCCAGTTTTTGGCCTGCCCCATGCGCAAACTGGCCAAATACGGTGCTCCTCCCACTTCCAACCAGGCGCAACGAACGGCACAAGCTGTTTTTAGGTTCCGATCTTCGTGTACCACTGGGCCGTGGTGGGTGTATTTGAGTTCCACAATCACGGGAGCCTGACCTTTGACCCGGATGGTGTCTTTAATGATGCGCATATTCCGCCATTCCGTGCCGACTTTGTACAAATTGGGATTGCTGGGATGGGTTTCGTATACGTATAGATCTTCAGCATCGGTTGCAAAGATGGTTAGGCCCCAGGCGCCATATTCATTGTGGCCAATGGAGACACCCGGAATTACTGGTTCACCTCCCCCGATCACGTTCCAGCCTGGCCCGACCAAATGCGTCATGTAGCGCAGGGAAGGCGTGGAAATGGCCCGGTGAGGATCGTTGGCCAACATAGGGAAACCACTTTGGGTAAGTTGGCCGCTAACAATCCAGTTGTTACTGCCTACAGTGGAGCTGCGATCAGCCTGGGCCTCAAGGTATTCCTGCATTTCCAGCGCCGCAAGATTGGAGTAATCCTTTGGATTGGGGTTGCGAACAGCACCAATTAAATCTTCGGGTTGAAACTTGAGTGGTTCGCGGAAGGCATTGTACAATTTGAGGACATCCTGCTGAAAAAGCGCCGCTGGGATTTTGGGATCAAGGCGCAAATCAGGTTCCTTTGGGTGAAACCATTGCAATTCTTTCAGTTTGTCGGCTCCAATCAGGGCAATAGCCCGGGCGTTCTTCAATTCATCAGTGACATTTTCCAATAAGCCTTGATGGCGAGAAATGACGATTTCCGGTGTCCACAAGCCCGGTTTGATGCCCAGCAATTTGAACTCAAGAGGAAGCAAGTCAGGTTTTGCTTCGGTTTGGGCAATCCAGGCATTTACTCCAGCTACGAAGGCAGTAATGATTTGTTTGCCCCGGGGATGATAATGGGCCATTTCCTGCTCCATATCCCCACGGAAACGGAAAAGTCGGGCACCCCGGTCGCGATCCAATTCACGTTCGCCCAAAATTTCGGCGACAGTACCCGTTGCTTGCCTGCGCCATATTTCAAACTGAAACATACGATCGCGGGCGGCATAAAAACCCTGGGTAAAAAACAAATCATGCTCGGTTTGGGCATAAATATGGGGGACACCCCATTGATCTGTGATGATTTCCACGGTTCGTTCCAGTTGAGGAAGTTTGAGTTGTTCCTGGGCCTGGATGTTGGTAAGGGCTAAAAGAAGGAGGAAAAAAATGCTGTGTTTCATGTGGCTATACTTGAATACTAATCCTCGGTAAGTATAGCCAAAAAAGCAGAAACGCCAAGTAAAACAGGCTTAAACCCAATGATTATTTTTTCTTGCCATGACCTTTTCCCGGATGTACAGCCTTGGTCGGATGTACTTTGACCGGAGCGGAGGCATCAGCCACCGCATACTTTGGCCTAAAACGCATTTGGTGTTCACTGTTGTAAATTTGTGGATTATCGATGTCGATGTCCAATTCAAATTTGGAAGCGTTGCGCAGGTTGAGGTTGCCCAAACGAGCGGGCAAATCCACTGTAACTGTCCATTTACCCGCCTGAAAATGGATGTACACCCTTTTTTCGATGTCAAAATAAAAGTTGTACTCGGGGAAATACACATGCCGGGTTTTGGCACGAAAGCCATGTGCAGGAGCCCAAGGTGGCGGCCCCTGGCCATTACTTTTGCCTTGAGCAATTATTTCAGTGCTCAAAACGAGGCTTACAAGGGCGCATAGGAGTAATTTATAGATCATATGTTTACTTTTTATACATCAAAAACGACAGGATCGTGGGCTATGGTGTACCGAAGGTCCAAAATACTTGCATTGACGTATAAGGTTTCACCAACCTGCTTGCTTCCATAAGCCTCGTGAATGTGCCCGCACAGATGTACTTTGGGGGCAATGCGCTGGATAACTGGCAGCAAATCTTCGCAGCCCACCAGTTGGCCGCTCGCCGTCCGGTCGTGTATGCCAAAAACCGGACCGTGGGTAATCACGATGTCGCTGTCTTCGGGGATCAAGTCCCAATGTTTCTGGATGGCTGGCCCTCTTTGGCGGTTAAAAGCCCAATCGTAAAACCAGGGTTGAATGGGTGAACCCCAAATTTTGATGCCTTCAATTTCTACTCCTGAATCGTTCAAATAAATCAAATTTTCCGGAATCAGTGCCTGGATTTCAGACTGGGATGCATTTTCAAAGAAGAAATCGTGATTGCCCGCAATGAATATTTTGTAAGCGTAGTCCAAACTGGAAAACCAGTCCAAAAAACGTTCAACTTCGGCCTTCAAACCCCGTGAAGAAACATCGCCAGCATGCAAAATGACATCCCCCGGTGGTAGGTCAAACTGGTGTTTGCCATGCGTATCGGAAATGGCTACAAAACGCATCGTTGTTTAATTTAAGCTGAGTAAAAAGGCCATACTGTCCACTCCATCGGGATAGTCCCAGAGGGCGGGTTCCTGAGACTTACCAAACACGAAAGTTTTGGTTTTTAGTACATTGGGCTGGGCAATGATGCATTGAATGGCTTCGGCCTGGCGCTCCAATTCCAATTCCACTGCCTCCAACGAATCGTAATATTCGTAATGCAGGGAGGCAATCCGGGAATGCAGGGAGGGTTCCTCGATCATCAGGATGCAGCCATTGGCCTGGTATTGCACTTTATTGAGGATGTACAGTGCAAAATTGTAGTCGAAATTGTTCTTGTATTTTTGGTGCAAAATGATGTCGCGGTATTCGTGCAAAGCCTCCAAAAGTGGGTTGAAATCATAACCCCTGGGCAGGTACAACTTGGCCACATTGCGGCAACCCAAACCAAAATAACGAAAGACATCGTGCCCCAATTCATGCAACTCATCCTTACTTTCATTGCCTGTCAGCACGGCCACCCCATTTCGGTTTTTGCGGATGATATTGGGGTATTTGCCAAAGTAGGATTCAAAATACCGCGCTGAATTGTTGCTGCCCGTGGCGATCACGGCATCCATTTCCAGGAGCCGATCGGTGATTTCAAAATAGGCAGTGGTAGCTGGGTCTATTTTTTCCAGCAGTTTTAATAAATAAGGCAAGAGATAAGGGTCTTTTTCCGACAGTTTAATTTTGGCCTTGTGCCCAGCTACAAATACGCACAATACGTCGTGGAAACCGACCAGGGGTAGGTTGCCAGCCATGACCAGGCCAACTGTTTTCATCGAAGTTTCAGCAGGGATAGAATAGCGGCTCAGCCATTCTTCCAGTGCAGCAGCTGCCAAAAACTGTTCAGCGATAGCAGCAATAGCCCGCTCCTGGTTTTCGGCGGTGAACCAGGGATTGTGGTGCGAAGTACGGTGGATGATGGCTTTGAGGTAGTCGTCTTCGCCGCGTAGGTGTTCTCCTAATTTAGTTGCTGCTTGTATACGTTGTGAAAGCGTCATCTTTTTGGATTCTTTCGGCCAACCCGAGATGATCCTCGTGTGTCTGCCCGTATCTTTTTTTCCCACGAATGAATTCGTGGGCTGGTTTATGTTTATGTGTGCCTGCCCACGGCTAAAGCCATGGGTTGCTAAGCTTTTTGGCCAACCCACGGATTTATCCGTGGGAGGCTACCCTATGGCATCAACCCACGAATTTATTCGTGGGAATTTCGTGGGAGTTCGTAGGAAAATAGCGAAGCTAAAGCTGACTCATGTTCCCTTTCGCCGAAGATTTTCGGCCTTCCAAATACACGCGCCAATGCTCCAATGCAACTTTAAAATCATCGGGTAAATCCGATTCAAAGTGCATGAATTTGTTGGTGCGTGGATGTACAAAGCCCAGGGACTTGGCATGCAAAGCGTGCCGAGGCAAGACATCGAACATGTGGTCAACAAAAGTTTTGTATTTACTAAAAATAGTGCCTTTCAGGATCTCGTCGCCACCGTACTTTTCGTCATTGAACAAGGTATGGCCGAGGTATTTCATGTGTACCCGGATTTGGTGCGTACGACCAGTTTCAAGGGTACACTTGATCAAACTCACGTAATACAAACGTTCGAGTACTTCGTAATGGGTCACTGCCCACTTGCCCTGGTCGCCCTCGGGAAAAACAGTGAAGTCCTTGCGAAAGCGGGGATGGCGGCCTACGTGGGCGTTGATGGTCCCCTTGTCTTCTTCGGGTTCACCCCAAACCAGGGCGTAATAGGTCCGTTCGATGGTGTGGTAAAAAAATTGCTTCGCGAGATGGCTGAGCGCAAATTCATTCTTAGCCACCACCAAAAGACCTGTAGTGTTTTTATCGATGCGGTGCACCAAACCCACTCGTTCCTGAAAATTGCCGCTTGACAATTGGTTGGGATCCAGCTTGAGGTGATACGCCAGGGCATTCACGAGAGTGCCCCGGAAATGCCCAACCCCGGGATGTACGACCAAACCAGGAGGCTTATTTACCACCAGTAGATCCTCATCTTCATAGATCACCGTTAGTGGAATATTCTGAGGAACGATGCGGTATTTATCCGTAGTGGATTTGGGTAAAATCAGGGTGATTTTTTGCCCAGGTTTGATCTTAAAATTGGGCTTGATTTCTTGGTCATTGACCAATACTGCCCCGGTTTTGATGGCATTTTGCACCCGATTGCGGGATACGTCCCCGATTCGGTCCATCACAAACTTATCTATCCGCAAAGGTGATTGCTTTGCATCAACCTCAATGATCCGATGTTCGTAAAATTCGTCGCTGAGGTTGTCGGAATACTGATGATTATTCTCTTCTTGTTCAATTGGTTCCTGCTCCATTACTCCGACTCTTGTACATTTTAAAAGGTAAAGGTACGCTTAAGTAAGCACACCTACAAACCAAAGCTGGGAGATTACATTTTCAATTTACACATAGATATTTATTTTTTCCTCAAACGTTACAAACCAAAGTGGATCAAATCGACGTTCTTTTTGCAAAATGAGTTTTATGAACCGAATAAAAATCAGCCTGGCATTTGGAATGGGGTTCTTGATAGTCAATAATTTACAAGCACAAATCCCTGCTCCACAAAAAAATCAAGACATCAACTTACGCAGCACCCAAGCAGCTGCATTTGGGGTACAAGACCAAAGACTGATCGACATGATGATGCCCTTCGTAAAAGGGGTAGGGCGGAGCGTCACTAGCTTGGATAACTTGCGGGAGCAAAGTGTAAAACCCTTCATGATGCCCGTGCGGGAGATCGAACAGGTTGGCACTGAAATGAGTTACACCCTGGCTGCCTGCCTGGAATTCTACTACAATCAGGACAACAACTACAAAATCAACCTTAGTCCCGACTTCATTACCCTCAATTTGTTGGGGCAAAACCGAGGGCTGCAATTTAAGGATGCCTTTCAGTTTTTATCGCAGAACGGAACCGTAGATTCGGCAATTCTGCCCTATGGCTCACAAAAACTGACCAATGCGGTATACAATGCCAGCAAGTTTCGCATCACCAATTACCTGCACATTTTCACCCCTTTGACCAAGTCGCTGCAAAAAATCTTTGAAATCCGCAAAGCACTGGTGCGCGGAAATCCGGTCATCGTGGAGTTCAATGCTGACCCGAGCCTGCTTCAGGCCAACGGCAAAGACATCTGGGTTCCAACCGGGGCACCTTCACAAGTGTACCCCATGGCGGTGGTGAGTTTTAATGAGGACAAAAGGATGATTGAATTGATGAGCCCCTGGGGAAGCGACTGGGGTCGTGCGGGGTATATCTGGATTTCTTACGATCATTTTGGGCAATTGGCGCAAAACGGTTTTGTGGTTTTGCCAATTGGACAATAGACATTGGGTCAACGCCCGTAGAGACGCACGGCCGTGCGTCTCTACAAAAGCCAAGGTGACTTTAATACGCACTTTGGCTTTTTTGTTAAAAATTAACACACAAAACACGGATTCATATAAAAAATCACCTTACTTTTACGAATACAAAGTTTTGCCCGTCAATTGGTCTGAATTAGAATTTATTACACGTCATAATTCCATTTAAATGTTGACTCGACCCATATTCAGGCTGACGCTATTGTTGGCGGCTTTTTCACTTTCCTTCCTTGGTCTGAAGGGCCAAAATGATTGTAATTGCAGTCAATCTCCTATTTTGCAAGTAAAATCAAAATGCTATTTTGTCTTGAGCAAAGCAGACCTGGGCATCTCCAATTGTGCAGATTCTTACATTGTTGTTCAGGACGGAAAAACCAAAAACCGGGACACCATTGACGCCCCCGGTACATTTGATTACAACCTTTACTCAAAAGATGGCCGCCTATTGTGCATCGGCAAAGTAACTGCCGTGGGGGCTTATGGGCCACAATTAGATTCGGTGCGATTTTCGAAGGACACCCTGCCTTTCACCAGCAATATTAACGACCTGATCTGCCAATCTGTTGGGTTGCCGGGTACCTTTGCCTCCCCAAAGTCCTGTTTTTTACTTCGCTATACTGCGGATGGGAAAGTAGCCGAAAGTGAATTTACGACCGACCCCGTTCCCAATCTGGGATTTGCCTTTTTTAGCATGGGTTGCCACGCAACTACCCAATGTGGCATCAACGTCAGAATTGATGATCGAGTTGAGTACCCTGATTGTAAAACCAGCCTGCAGTCTGGCCTGTTTGCAACGATCAAAAGAACTTGGTTGGCCAGAGCTTGTATCAACCAGCCGGAAACTCCATTTGCAACTCAGTATATACCCATTCGCCGACCAACTAAAAAAGACCTGCAATGGAGTATTCCAATTTTTAAATCCAAAGAACTGACCGTCCAATACGGCGATTGTACCCTAGATAAAAGCCAAATCCCACTTGAAGCAATCATCCCGGTTGTAGGCAAGGATCAAGCCCAAATGAATGGCCGGGTATTGGGTTTGAACCTTAGTTATGCGCTAAATGAAAAAATCGATACGGTTTGTAACAAAACGGGGCTAAAATTGCGCAGAACCTACCTCATTTATGATGAATGTAAAGATCAAGTGATCGATACATTTATGGTGAATTTCATTCCAGGGACATCTACTAAAGAATCGATCGTGGCAAATGATGCCGTAGTCAGGGTCAATTTGCCAAAGGATGTTTGTTTACTAAAAATTCCCAATCGAATCGACGCCATTAAAAAGCTTTTGAACTTGACCATCAACCCAAATTGTCCCATTTCATTCATCAATTGGAGGGTGGTAGTACTCAGTGCACCCGGACAAAGGCCTTTTTTCAACCCCATCGAAGTTAAGCCCGACAACGACTCCTTGCGCATCATTGCAGGAAAATACCAGATTTACTTCACGATGCTAGACAGTTGTCAAAATTTGTATACCAAAACGATTGATTTTTCAGTGAAAGAGCCCGGAACGCTAAATGTGACCTGTCCTGCTCCCTTTGGCATCAATTTGATTCCTGTGGGAGAGGTCTACGAGCGAAAAAACCTTAACGGAAAAACGGATCGACAGGCTTGTGGGTTGATTGGTGGTTTGCGCAGAATAGTTTCTCCAGATTGTGTAAACAATTATCTTCCAACAGTCTATAATTCTGACCGAGATCTCGATATTTTGGAACACTTTGAATTGATCAAAACGGGCCCATTTGCTGGCCAGTACTATACTCCTTGGGACGATTTTCTAATTGCCTTTAGTTGCGACAACAACAAAAGAGTGTATTATGAATTACGTTTCGTTTCTGGAAGTGGCAAAGAAGGCATTTGTTCCAGTTATTTTGATGTAGGTTCTCCTACCAATTTATCAGCAAAAATCGAAGTAGACAAGGTAGTGGCAAAACCTGGCAAAAGTACCTGTGTCCCTTTCCGTGTAAGCGGGTTTAACGAAATGGTTGCCGTACAATTCACCGCCAAATTTGATCCCAGTGCCCTATCCTACGATTCCATTCATTTGCCTCCTCATGGTATCAATGTTTTGCATTCCAACCCTGGCAAAACCACTGATCACATCGTTTTTTCCTGGGTTTACAATGGCACCAAAACCGCCTCTTTAAACAATCAGGCTATACTGCTGGAAGTTTGTTTTAGCCCTAAAACACTGGGTATCAGCAAAATTTGGGTAGACAGCACCGCTACCTTGGAATGGATTGATCGGACGGAGGGCAATTACAAGATAAAAACTCAGGTAGGTGAATTTCAAGTGCTAAAGCCGGGTGATTATCAAACTCCCATCAGAGAAATCCAAAGTAATATACCGCTGGAAGTTCAAACAGACAAGCAAAAAATCCCGGATATCAAGGTGTTCCCCAATCCAAGCCAGGATCAAATCTACATCAGTCTCCCCTCATCCTGGACCCCGCAAGGCAAAATTGTATTGAAAGACTTACAGGGGCGAGTCCTCAAACGTCAGGAAATAAACGCCTCAGTCACTACATTCAACTTGGGGGATCAGGTGCCCAATGGAGTACATCTGTTGGAAATACAAAGTCAAAATCAAGTCTGGACACAAAGGCTAGTCGTCCTCAAGCCATAGGTTTACGCCCGCGAAACTCCACTGGCGACATTCCCACCAACTGCTTAAAAGTGGTGTTGAAGGTCGTCTTGGAGTTGAAGCCAGCCTCAAAACCAATTGCCAGAATGGTAAGGTGTCCCAATTTGGGGTCGCTCAGCAACCTTTTGCTTTCTTCAATCCGGTAGGTATTGATGAATTGGTAAAAATTGCGGTCAAACCCTTGGTTGATCAGGTGAGAAAGCTCATGGGTGCTACAATGCATCAATTGAGCCAATTTGGGCAAACTGAGTTCGGGATCGAGGTAAGGTTTTTCACTTTCCATTAAATGCAGAAGTTGCTCTTTTTGAGCCTCATCAATAACTGAAGGGGTTGAATTGATCACGGGTTTTTCCTGAATAATTGCTGCAATCTCCGCCAATTCTTGCGGATCAAAAGGGTAAATCTCTTTTTGTTGAATGGCATAAAAACCCAGGTAAAAGGTGCCCAACCAATAAATCCAGCTCATTTTTCCATCCAAAAAATTGGTGTAAAAGCCGATTTCAATTACCCAAAAAAGCAGCAATATGGCAACACCGTTCAAAAAATAGATGAACCACCGTAAATCTGTGTCTTCCTGGCTTGAGCTCACTCTTTTTAGATTTTGCTGATGCCATAAAATCTGTCGGTAACTCAAAACAATGTAAACCACACATTGTACAAAAATTAAGGCAAAAACAACTATTTCCACAGGTCCTAACACCTGCCCCCGTTCTTCCAAGACTTTAAGTAAAGCCAATTTTTCCGCTTTAGAATCCAAAAAAGCGGGGATACTCAACAGTAAAATCAGGTAACAGGGAATAAAATGCCATAAACTCTGCCCGTAAAATCGCCGACTAGGTTGCACAAAATGGAAAGTTGCCCAATAAAAGGCGGGGGCGATACCAAATATAAAAGGGTCAAAGACATTGTAAAAATGCGGATACTGAAAATAAGTCCGCGAAATAATCAGTGCATCATCAAGTTGCAAAAAACCTACAAAAATGACAAATGTTGCCAACCAGCGATTGGCCAAACGATTGGTGCTTCGTCCCTTTACAAGCAATACAAAGGCCAAATAAAAAAAACTACTGGCGCTAATGGCATTGATGAGCATAACGGTTTCCTGGTCAAATTTCGTCCAAATATAATTGGCATTTGACCAGGAAACAGTAGTACAAAAAGATTTAACGCAGCAATAACAATAGGTCATTGTTCAAAGCCGTGCGTGCCTCAGTTTCGGCTTTGTTGCCGCCACTGTAGCTGTTGTAACAAACGATGAGCACCAGCTTTTTCTCCTTGTCCAAAATCAGGCTACAATTAAAGCCCCCGGTTCCGCCATCGTGAAACAACAAAGTACCGGTTCTATCCTCCGTTTTTAATTGGTGCCAGCCCAGGCATACTTCGACCATTTCCGTCAGGTTTTTCGCATTTTTTAGCGTAGACACCTGGGCAGTGCTCATGGCCTGACCGAGTGGGGTATTGGGTGGATTGAGACAGGCAGCCCCGTATTTGAGCAGGTCGCTGGTGGTCGAGCGCAAAACCCCAGCCCCATCCAGGGCGCCCAGGCTTTCCCACAAGTCCACTTTTTTTCCGCCCCGGTGGCCATCGGCCATGCGGATTTTTTCTTCTGCACTCAATTTTGCTTTGGTCTCAAAAAGGCCCAATGGTTCGCACACTTTCGTGCGTAGGTAATCGCCATAATTCGTTTTGTTTTCTCTGGCCAAAATTGTCCCCGCCAAACCCAAGGCAGTATTGGAATACTCGTAAGTGGTGCCAGGTGTAGCGTTCAGTTTTCCTTTTTCCAAATAATCAAACAACTTGGCTTCGCTATAGCGGGCCAGTTCCTTGGCATCATCGTTCAGCAACAAATTCAGGTTGCTGGGGAAATAAGCTAAGCCCGAGGAATGGTTCAGCATTTGTTTAAAATTGACGGTCACCCCACCCTTGCTTAATGTCGGAATTGAACTGGGTAAAAAGGGTTGAATGGGGCTCTCCAAACTCAGTCCTTTTTCATTCAGCCATTGTACCATCGCCGCTGCGGTAAAGGTTTTGGTGATGGAGCCAATTTCAAAAAAGGTGTGGGCATCCGGGACTTGTTTGCCTCCTTTTTTGATTTCTCCATAGCCATAGGTGCTACTTGCCCCGTTTTTCCAAATCCCCACAGTCATGCCCACGGTGTTGAGGGCATTGCGGTGCTTTTGGACCAAAGCGTCTACATCTTTGTCCAATTGGCTGGACAAGGGGTTGGTGCTCAACTCGGCGGGAGTGATAGGGTCTTTGGTACAGCCCAGGATCGATCCAGCGATCAATAGGCCAATCACAATTGCATTTTTCATGTCGGATGTATTTTTCGACAAAAGAAGCCGCAATTGTTGGCCGGAGGGTTCGGATGGATAGAAGCGAACGTTAAGAAAAAGCTAAAGCAGGTTTATTTTTCAAACTCCACAATGTGCTCTGAACGATAGGCCCCCAAATCGGAATACTTAAAAAACAAACGCGCTCGTTTACCCAATCGCAAACAGGTGTTTTTATTGGCGATGTCCTCCGGGGTATTCATAGGTTGTAGAGATGGGTACCATAAAATATGCCCTGGGCGTTTGAGCAACAATTTGGGTTTGCTCCATTTTTGGGAATTATCACCTTTGCCTAAATCAGGGTTGGTATTGAAGGAAATGTACAATTCATCCCCTTGCCAGGAAGGGCCTTCCACCTTGCCCATCAGCATCACCCAACAATTGAGGTAGGTGTTCCAGCTCACCGATGGGCCCCAGTGAAATTGGCCTTTGGGCGAAGAAGCTGGGCCGCCACCCGCCTCACGAGGTATCTGCAGGGAAGCCACTGGTGCACCGATGCCATTGTAAGGGCGGGTAAAAGCCTGGCCATCCCAACGCTTGGCTTTGCCCACTGGATTATCCAGGTCGCTCAATTTGATGCGGGCTATGCTGATGCATTGTCCGCTCCATTCTTTGGTAGGGTCGTAAGCAGTGGAATCGTATGCGCCCGGATAGCCATACTCTCCATAAAACAAATACAAATAATCGCCACTGGCCACCGCGGAAGGGTCCCCTACTCCACCCGCAAAGGTATTCGAAGTATTAAAGGGTTTGAGGATCATTCGGGGCTGCAAATCTTCGAGGAACAAGCCACGGTTGTCCCAACTGCGTCCACCATCCTGGGATTTCATGATGCCAATGCGGCACACCGCAGCGGGTGAGGCGGGACCTGTGAGGCCTCGGGGCCAGCGATAATTGATGTATCCTTCCCCCGTAGCTGAATCATAGGGCAAGGTTTGGGGGTAGTTTTCGTTGTGGTACACTGCGTAGAGGGTGCGGCCACTGGGGTCTTTGGCATCCTGGTACACGGTTTCAAACCAAGCCGCCCCATGTAGGCCTGGGGTACCAATGGGTACATTTTTGGGCATCCGGGGCTCGGTGAAGTCTTCTTTTTTGCTGCTGAATGCCTCATCTGCGTTGCGGCCATTGGCAAATTTCAGGTCGCGGGCATCGCCCCAAAGGGGGTCTTCGCCGTATTTGCCAGGGAAGATGCGGAAGGTATCACCAATCCAGGCCTCCGCCATGTTGCAATCCACAAAGGAGTTGAAATAAAAGGTGTCAGCAGGCAGGAGTTTGAATTGGGGCTCGGCGGCAGTTTCTTTGGGTACTGGAATACAACTTTCAGCCCAAAAAAGGCTCAGCAACAGCAACATGGCTGCTTGATGGAGGAGGCTAAACTTGCGCATGGTGTAGGTTTTCTGATTTTTAGAAAACTAAGGAATGTGGGTTGGATGAGCAAGAATCCGAGCGGTATTTTTTGCGGAAATTTTGGCGAGTAGGTAGCATCTAGGGTAGAGACGCACGGCCGTTCGTCTCCGCATTTAGTAATGTCTAAGGTTGCTAAGACGCACAGCCGTGTCTCGTCTCTACCCCATCTTCCCCCAGCACCCGCTCCAACATCCCCAGCAAAAAATCCGCCTGCGCTTTCCCAAACACCATCGGGGGCTTAATCTTCAACACATTGTGATCCGGCCCATCGGTACTCATCAAAATGCCCAGGGTGCGCATGCGGTTGGCAATGTAGCTTGTAGCGGCGGCAGCAGGAATTTTAGCCAAGGGGTCGCTAACCAACTCGATTCCCAGAAAAAGGCCGCTACCCCGCACATCCCCAATCAGTGGAAAACGGGTACTCAACTCGGCCAGGCCCTGTTTCAAGTATGCACCCGTTTGGAGCGCATTGGCCTGTAAACCCTCCTCCTTGATCACTTTGAGTACTTCCAGGCCAATGGCACAAGAAACCGGATTGCCGCCAAACGTATTAAAATACTCCATGCCATTGGCAAAAGCATCCGCTACCGCACGGGTGCACAACACCGCCCCCAGGGGGTGACCATTGCCGATGGGTTTGCCAATCGTCAAAATGTCGGGTACTACGTTCTGTGCTTCAAAAGCCCAAAAATAATCCCCAGGTCGACCACAACCCGTTTGTACCTCGTCGGCGATACAAAGCCCCCCCGCAGCGCGTACCTGCGCGTATACCTGCGCGAGGTAGCCAGGCGGCACAGGAATTTGTCCCCCACAACTCACGATGGTTTCCGCCAAAAACGCGGCGGGTTTACGGCCACGGCTTTTTAAATCTTGAATCACTTGCCCGATATGCGCCGCGTATTGGCTGGCACTTTCCAGGCTATTCCCCCGGTACAAGCCCCGGTAGGTATCCGGCAGGGGCACAATGTGTACACCAGGCGAAGCACCCTTGCCGCCTGGCCCATCAAACTTGTAAGAACTCACTTCCACACAGGCATTGGTGTTGCCGTGGTAGCCCACTTGCAGGGCAATGATGTCGTTTTGACCCGTGTAGGTTTTGGCCAAACGTAAAGCTAATTCGTTGGCCTCGCTGCCACTGTTGACAAAAAAAGCCACTTCCAGCGGAGCAGGTGCAGTAGCCAAAAGGGCTTTCGCAAATTGGGTAATCAGCGGATGCAAGTATCGGGTATTGGTATTGAGCACAGCCATTTGGCGCTGCCCGGCACGCACTACCCGTGGATGCTCGTGCCCCAGGTGCGCAACGTTGTTGACTGTATCCAGGTATCTTCTCCCGGTATGGTCGTATAGATAGGCTCCCACCCCGCGCTGCATGTAGAGGGGCTCGGTGTAGGAAATGCTCAGGTTGGGCGAAAGGGTCTTTTTGCGCTGCGCCAGTATTGCTTCAATCGAAAATTCAGCAGCAGGTGGCGACGGCTCGCCGGCGATCAAATACCAGGGGTCGGGGCAAATGCCCGTCCAAATCGCCCTTTGGCGTGGAAAGGCCACCCCGGGAAAATCACCCTGTTTGCCCAACATGTCCAACATCACCTGAAAATGCAGGTGAGGCGACCAATTGCCGTTTTCCGGCATCGGGCCCATCCAGCAGAATTGTTCCCCTTTGGCAATGGGTTTACCTACGTACAAAGCGTCTAGCGAGCTTCGGCTCAAATGCCCATAAAGCGTGTAAAAATGCAAATCAGGGCTCACTCGATGCTCCAAAATAATGGCCGGGCCATAATCCCGATC
The DNA here is from genome assembly GCF_965225875.1 of Haliscomenobacter sp. GTDB lineage: Bacteria > Bacteroidota > Bacteroidia > Chitinophagales > Saprospiraceae > Haliscomenobacter. The sequence continues at coordinate 1,826,526 of NZ_CBDDBS010000003.1, forward strand.
AGCAGCATTGTCCTGAAAACTGTGCACTATTCCAGCCAGTGGCGCAAAAACTGGGGTACCCGCAGGCATAAACACGTCCAGGCCAATGTGTACACTGCGCCATTCCGGGCCTTCATTGCCTTGCACTTCGTAGGCATCTGTAGTGTAAAAAGGGCGAACCTCGTTGTAGCGACCAATAGCGGCTTCAGCATTTGCTGCCCGCATGGTGGCCAAAATTTGTTGGTGTAACAACTCGGCATCCGCAATATCCGCGTAGTTACCCAAATCCGGGCTACCTACACTACAATCCAGCCAAAGGGTATTTTTATCACGTAAATCAGCAGCAACCAGTGGAGCGAATTCTCCTGCTTGCTGTTTGGCCCAGGCTTCAAATTGAGCCATTTTGGGGTGTGCTGGCCAGCCACAGGCTTCCCGAACGGTGTAGTGAACGAGCGCAGGTGGAAGTTGCTGCAGTTTTGCCAACAAATCCCAGGCCGGCCGATCGCTGATTTGTAAATATTCGTTTTCGGGATTGGCCAGCAAATTTTGCGCTGAACAAACCACACTGATCAATAACCGAGCAATGATCAAGGGGAACAATACCGCAGCCTCTTGTTCTTGTAATGGGAAAAAGTGGTGGTAACCCCGGGTCATTTGTTGAATCACCGCCAGAGGGTCGGGTTTATCCATGGCCGCGTAGGCGATGGCAATGCCCAGTTCATTGAGGGTATGGGTAAAAACGGCGTCGCCAAAGTCTATTACGCCCGGCACTTCAGGATTGAGCGGGTCGAAACTGAGCAGGATATTGTAATCATTGGCATCGTTATAACAGACACTTTGCCGCAGTTGAGGCAAATGGGGCAACGCTTGTTGTTCAAAAAAATCAAGCGCCCATTCGGCTAGTGCTTTTTTGTCCGGATTTTGTATTGCCCCCAGGTGGTCTTTGGTCCAAATGGCTTGTGAAGGGTCCCATTTGATCCAGCGATGGGCAGCGGGATGATCAAAATCGGCGAGTGCAGCGCTGAGTTTCCCGCATAAGGCACCTACTTTTTCCAACAAAATTGGGGTATGCGGCTTGGCTTCGGCAAAACAGCGGCCTTCTACCCAGGTCAAGGTTCGGAGGTAGCGGAGCTCTCCATTTGGAAAATGGTGATGGACAATTGTTTCGCCTTTTAGACCTTTAAGTGGCACCGGGATTTCCAGTCCCAACCCAGCGGCTTGCAGGTGTTCCATCATGGCATTTTGGAATTCCAATTCGGGCACTATGCTTTGGGCATGGGCTATTTTGAAGCAGAATTTTTCTCCTGTGCCGCTTTCAATCAGGTAATTCAGGTCTATTTCTCCACTGAGTTGTTTGATTTGCCCTTGAAGTTGAAAATAGTGGAAAGCGAGTTCCTGGACTTCGGTAATGGATACGAACATGTGTTGGATGCTTCTTTTTAGAACCCACCTGCGGTGGATTCTTCAATTTTTTTGCCACAAAGACACGAAGGCACAAAAAGAGCGACCTTGTCAAACTTTGTGTCTTTGTGCCTTCGTGGCCATATTAAAATCCCGCCGCAGGCGGGTACAAAGTTTATTTTTTCGCTAAATGACGCCTATTTTAGCTGGTACAAGTCTCCAGACCCACATTTTCGCGTCTCTGACGCACGAGCAACGCGAAAATACTGAGCAAACACACGTCAGAGACGTATTGATACTGGTACAAGTTTGGAGACTTGCACCAGCTGCAGTGCCTAAATGACACCAAGCCTGCGCAGTTCCCAATAACAACGCGCGGTAGCTTGGATATCCACGAGGGCATCGTGGGCACCTTTGAGTTCTTGTTTGAAGAGTTTGTAATGGAGCTCTTCGAGCTTTGGCCATTTGTAACCTCCCCTCGGGCTATTGGCGGGTAAGGCGCAATGCGTGATGACTTCCGGACTGGTCATGGTGCAAAATTTGCGCAAGGGCAAAAGTGGATCTTGTTGGATTTTGCGGTAATACTCTGCTCCAACGATGGCGTGGTCAAAATTGACATTGTGGGCCACCAGCAAGGAAGTCCGTTCCAGCAATAATTTGAATTCGTCCAACACCACACTCAGGTTTTGTCCTTCAGCCAAAGCCCTTTCTGTACTGATGCGGTGAATTTTGACCGAGGCATAAGGGATGCTGAATCCCTCCGGCTTTACGATGTAACTGCGCTCTTCCAACAAAGTCCCGTCTTCATCGTACAACAAACAGGCCAGTTGCACCATGCGCGGCCAGTTGCTGACTTGTTTGATGGGTGCGCTCCAGTTGAGGGGTAAACCGGTGGTTTCGGTATCGAGAAATAAGATCATTGGTTGACTATTTGGGGAGGACAATGTACGTATATTTTTAAATTACCGTAGAGGAAGCCACACAGGGCTTCCTCTACCACCACATGTTTATGGGGTTTCAACTTCCACAATTACCCTTATCTTTGAGTCATTGAAAATGTTTGGTTATATTCTATTCAGTGGATGATCTAAGTCAATGCCATTTCTACACAATCATCTACTTCCAAACATTTAAAACCCTGTTAAACAAAATACAATACCTCCATAGAGCCCTCATATCCTGCCCGGAATTATCGAGGGCTCTGCTTTTTCCGCCCTAAGTAAAGACCCTTCAGCGCCTGTAAAATTATACAGGCGCTGATCGCCTATCGCATTCCGCCTCTTTATTTCATTTTCGTTCCTTATGTTTGTACACAAAATTTGTTGAGGCAAGCGCATGAATTTAGACAAAGCAAAACTCGCCCTCAAGCGATACTTCGGTTACGATCAATTTCGGCCTTTACAGGCAGACATCATCCGAGCGATTTTTTCAGGAAAAGACGCTTTAGTATTGATGCCAACTGGAGGGGGCAAATCGGTTTGTTTTCAAATCCCAGCAGTGACCCTTCCCGGCACTTGTATTGTGGTTTCTCCTCTAATCTCTCTGATGAAAGACCAAGTTGAGGGGCTGCGCGCCAACGGTATTGCTGCAGCTTTTATCAACAGTGCCATCGACTCGCGGGAGCAATTGCGCGTGGAGGAGTCTTTTTATGCAGGTGACTTGGATCTGCTATACGTTTCGCCGGAAAAACTGGTGTCCGGCAATTTTGTCTCCATCCTCAAACGAGGAAAAATCAATCTTTTTGCCATTGACGAAGCGCATTGTATCTCTGCCTGGGGACATGATTTTCGGCCAGAATACACCCAAATGGGCATGCTCAAACAGCATTTCCCCAAGGTTCCGGTGGTGGCCCTCACTGCTACTGCCGACAAGCTGACCCGCAAAGACATCGTCGATCAACTCAAACTGGAAGAACCTGGAATATTCATTGCCTCCTTTGATCGGCCCAATTTGAGCCTGGAGGTTCGCCCCGGCCAACAACGCCTGCAACAGATCGAAGATTTTGTCCGCAAACACCCCAAACAAGCGGGTATCATTTACACCCTCAGCCGCAAGGCCACCGAAGACATAGCCGACAAACTAAAACAAAAAGGATTCAAAGCCGAGGCTTACCACGCAGGCTTGTCGCCCGATCGCCGTTCCAAAATCCAGGATCACTTCATCAATGACAACCTGCACATCATCTGCGCTACGGTGGCTTTTGGCATGGGCATTGACAAATCCAACGTGCGTTGGGTCATCCACTACAACTTGCCCAAAAACCTGGAAGGGTACTACCAAGAAATTGGTCGCGCAGGCCGGGATGGTGCCAAAGCAGACACCCTGTTGTTTTACAGTTTTGCCGACGTAAGTATGTTGCGCGACATCATCCAAAACGGGGAAAATGCCGCTCAAAATGAAATCCAGTTGGTGAAACTGGAACGGATGCAACAATACGCCGAATCCCTGGCTTGTCGTCGACGCATCCTCTTGGCTTATTTTAGCGAAAACCTGAGTGAAAACTGTGGCAATTGTGACATTTGCCGCAATCCGCCGCAATCCATTGATGGCACTGTGATCGCCCAAAAAGCGCTATCCGCCGTATACCGCCTCAATGAACAAGTACCTATGGGTATGCTCATCGATGTATTGCGGGGCTCTGGGCGTCGAGAAATCAAACAATTGGGTTATGATACCATCAAAACCTACGGTGCTGGTCGCGATTTTTCACAATGGGACTGGCAACATTACCTCATGCAGCTCATCAACCTCGGCTACCTGGAAGTCGCTTATGATGCCGCCAATGTGCTGCGCCTGACCTCAGCCAGCCAGGAAGTTTTGTTTAAAAATCGCAGCGTAGAACTCATCAAACCAACCAGCTACAAAGAGCGGCAGGAACAGGAACAGGCCAATGCCAAAACGAAGGCGCCCACTCAACTCAAAAAAGAGCGCCTACGCGACGAACTCTTTGAGCACCTGCGCCAAATACGCAAGGAAATTGCCCAAAAAGAAGGCATTCCACCCTATCTCATTTTTTCGGATGCTACCCTGGAAGAAATGGCTTTCAGCAAACCCCAAACCGAGGACGATATGCTGGCTGTTTCCGGAGTTGGTGAAAAGAAACTGGTGCAATTTGGCTATCGATTCATCAAAGCCATTCGCAATTACGAAAAAAAGTAAAACGGGGCAATAAAAAACAAGTGTTCATTTTGACAAAGCATTAGATAAGTAAACGATTCATTTTAAGTGTCTTATCTAATGCTTTGTCTCAAAAAAAATGAACATTTGTTTTGCCCCACTACAAAGGAACAATTTTTTTGAAAAACTCCATTTCAACTCATTATTTTTGAGACTTGCAGCCTCCTGATCATCCAACTTTCAAAAAGTACATGCACGAAAGCTAATGAAAAAAAAGTATGCCATTATTGATGTAGAAACAACTGGAGGAAAAGCATCTCGTGATCGCATTACCGAAATCGCCATTGTTCTACACGATGGCAATCAAATCATCGACAGCTGGGAAAGCCTCATCAATCCCGAAACCCCAATTCCCTGGAACATTACGGTATTGACGGGTATCACCGACCAAATGGTGGAAAATGCGCCTCGTTTTTTTGAGGTAGCTCGTAAAATTGTAGAAATGACCGAGGGTGCCATTTTTGTAGCCCACAACGCCCGTTTTGATTACAGCTTTATTGGGGAGGAATTCAAACGCTTAGGCTATACCTATACCCGGCGACAATTGTGTACCCTACGCCTGGCTCGTCAAACCCTTCCTGGTTTGTATGCCTACGGATTGGACGCGCTATCCCGCCATTTCAACATCCAGAACCATGCCCGCCACCGCGCCATGGGGGACGTACAAGCCACCATCAAGGTGCTTGAATACATTTTACAGCACGAAGACAACCGGGAAAAAGCAGACCTCTTGATCAATCTGGGCATCAAAGAATCCATGCTGCCCAAAAACCTGAGTTTGGAAACCATTCATGCCCTACCCGAAGCTTGTGGGGTGTACTATTTTCACAACGAGGCCAATGAGGTCGTATATGTGGGCAAAAGCATCAATATTCAAAAACGCATCGCCGAACATTTTGCCGACAAAACGGATAAAGCCCAAAAGCTTCAGGAGCAGGTGCACGATATTTCCTACGAAATCACCGGGAGTGAATTGATGGCCCTCTTGCACGAGTCTTTTGAAATCAAACGCCTCCTGCCGGGGATCAACCGGGCTCAACGCACCCGCAAGTTCCCCTATGTTGTGCACAGTTATTACAATTCTGATGGATACCTCTGCTTCGGGGTGGCCGAAACAGCTGCCAAAACCCGACGTAAATTGGAAATCCTGGCCGAATTCCCCAAAGTTTCTTCCGCTAAAGGTCGCATGAGCAGCGCCCGCCAAAAATTTGAGCTGTGCGAAAAATTCTTCAATTTTAACCCCAATGCTACTGGTCCTTGTTTTCACTACCACATCCAACAATGTGCGGGAGCTTGTATGCAAAAAGAACCTCCAGAGGAGTACAATGAGCGAGCACTGCGGGCCAAGGAATACCTATGTAAGATCTTTGATCACAATTTTTTCATCATTGACCAAGGGCGTGAAGAGGAAGAATGCGCCATAGTGTTGGTAGAAAATGGCCATTTACGCGGTTATGGCTACCTGGAACGGGAGGCGCTGGTACAGGACCCTGAAACCCTGCGCAACGCCATTCAACCAGTAACGGGCAATGCCGAAACGAACCGAATTATTGCGCGTTTTTTAAGCGAAAATCCACAAGTGGAAATAGTGAAGTTTTGATTTGGGTTGAGAAGGTTGAGGGAGCTTGAGGAAGGTTGAGGCTACCGCAGCGATTTGGACAAAGTCATTGTCAAAAACGCTGCGGTAGCCTCAACCTCCCTCAACCTTCCTCAACTCCCCCACTATATCTTCACAAAAATCCGCTTCCGGTACATCCAATTCAGCACCAAAAACTGCATGGCTAGAAACACCGTACCACTGACCAAAGTCCGGTACCCTTCTCCAAAAATCATATCGTACTGAGGATGCACATTAATTCGGAAGGAGGAATCGATGAAACCAATCACGGTATGCGCCAGCACATAAGCGGCTATTGAATTCATACCCAACACTTTGAAAACATAAAACCAAGAACCTTGCTGTTTCAAGTCCGCTATGTAATAAAAACCGGCCAGCAAGATAAAACACCAACCACCACTGAACAAAGTCCAACTCGGCGTCCAAATGCGTTTAACATTGGGGCAAATGCCCAGAATACTCAACAAGAATCCTACAGCCAGAAATACCAGCCCAAACAACAACAACTTACGCAGCAGCAAACGGGTTGATTCAGCGGTTTTGAGCCATTGCCCGGCAATCAAGCCCAAAATCATGGTGCCCAGAGTAGGAATAAAACTCAAAGTCGCGTAGCCGCCTCCGTTGAATCGGAATACATTTTCCCGGGGAAAAAGATTCAAAAACCAGCGGTCGAACGCCCAGGCAGCATTGGTATTTTTGTTCCAATGTGCGGCAAAACCTTGCGCATGATGCGGCCAATCTGCCGCTACCCCCGCCTCGGCCCAGTTGAAATCGGGGCCAGGTAAGGGGTAAATGGCAAACAAAGCCCAATAGGCCAGCAAAATGCCCGCAAAGGCAATCCACTGCCAGCGCTCTTTTGCCCATCCCAGGGCAAAAAGGAATACATAACCTAGGCCAATCTGAGTCAGCGTATCTTCAAAGGTGAAATTGGTTTGTTTGGCGTACATCGAACGCAGGAAAATGCCCAACAAAATTAGGATCAGCGCCCGGCGAAAAGTATGCCCCCAAACCTGCCAGTTGTTTTGCCCACTGGCTTGCCGGCTAGCCAGTGAATAAGGCAAGGCTACACCCACCAAAAAGGAAAAGGAAGGCTGGATTAAATCGTGCAAGGAACAACCCACCCAGGGTACATGGCTCTGGTGAAAATGCAAAAAGGCCCAGAAGCCACTATCGGGAAAAGCTTTGGCGACATGGCCAAATTCCCATACTTCGGCCATCATCAGAAACATGACAAAACCCCGGTAGATGTCGACAGAGGCGAGGCGGGTAGGCAGAGGGACGTTAGGCATAAGTGAAGGTGTTTTTTTATTAACCAAAAATAGCTTTTTTCCTTACGAAATATCACTTCCAATACAAATAAACTATCTTGGTCGGCACTAAGTATGACGCAAAAAATTACTTCCCGATTTTTCTGCGTTACCAAAATCATCCTCCATGCCCTTCTTTCAAGACCCGTTGGCCATTTTCGCCATATTGATGCTCAACATCATCATTTGTGAACAACTGTGCAAACTACCCTATTTCCGAGCCTTCGGCAGTGCGCTGCTGGTGATCATCACCACTGCCATCACGGCCAATTTGGGCATCATTCCCTCGGCCAGTACCCCTGCGCCCTTGTACGATGGGATTTTCACCTACCTGGCACCTTTGTCTATTTTTTACCTTTTGCTCACCGTCAATTTGCGCGGCCTTAAAAAAGCGGGCGCACCCATGATTTTGTTTTTTCTCTTGGGCTCGATTGGAACCATGCTGGGCGTGTTGGCAGGCATGTATTTGATAAAGGGGCCGGACACCTTGGGCGATTCCTTTTTTGCCCTGGGTGGTATGTTCACTGGAACCTACATCGGAGGCAGTAGCAATTTTAATGCGCTGGCCCTGCACTACAATGTCAATAAAGAAGGGAACTTGTACGCAGCTGCGACTGCCGCCGACAACATCATCACCGCTTTGTGGATGGTGGTGACCCTTTTATTGCCCCCCTTGCTACAGCGTTATTTCCCACGCCAGCAAAAAGGCCCGTTGGAAGCTGAAGAACAACAACGCCTGACCGATGAGGCCCATGCCCACATCAACGACCAGGAGCAACTCAATCCATTGGAACTGAGCATCCTTTTGGGTGTGGGGGCCCTGGCCTTGTACATTTCTCAGTGGTTCGCCAGTCTATTTCCGGGTATTCCGATGATCATTTTTTTGACCACCCTGGCGCTGATCATGGCTCAATTTCCAATTATTCAACGGCTTAGAGGTTTGCGCCTGGTTGGGATGTTTTGCATTTACCTCTTTTTGGCAGTCATTGGAGCCTATTGTGATTTGGCGGCTTTAATGCGGGATGGACAATTGGCCATTTCCATGCTGATGCTGGTGACAATTTTGGTACTGGTACACGGCAGCTTGCTTTTTGGTCTTGGAGGCTTGCTCAAACAGGATTGGGATGTTTTATCCATAGCTTCACAAGCCAACATTGGTGGTTCGGCGTCGGCGTTGGCCTTATCTAAAGGGCTCAACCGCGCTGATTTACACTTGCCTGCCATCCTGGTTGGGGCCCTGGGCAATGCCATTGGAACCTATTTGGGAATTTTGATTGCGGAGTACTTGAGAACCTGGGGGTGATTTTTACAAAAACTAGTCTTGTTTGTTGTATTTATAAACTTTTTATTTATTTTTGAGCACAAACACCTTTATTAACTCGAAAAAACGAAAAAATGGCTTTGAACTATCTACTGGTCTTTCTCACCGGATTGATTCCGATTCTGACTGGTTTTGTCTGGTATAACCCCAAAGTTTTTGGCAATACCTGGATGAAAGCAGCCGGAGTTACACCAGAACAAGGCAAAAGTATGAACATGCTGTTGACCTTTGGGCTAACTTACCTCTTTAGTCTCATGTTGTCGATGATCTTGTTTTCGGTGGTCATTCACCAAACTCACCTCTATTCCATCTTGTTGGGCAGCCCTGGGTTTGGGCAGGAAAATTCAGATTTGATGAACTATATCGAAGAGTTCATGGCCAAATACGGCGGCAATTACCGCACCTTCAAACACGGTGCCTTGCATGGAACCATTGCAGGCATATTTTTTGCGCTGCCAGTCATTGCAGTCAATGCCCTATTTGAAATGAAAGGGTTCAAATACATCGCTGTGAATGCAGGGTTCTGGATTTTGAATTTGATGTTGATGGGCGGGATTATTTGTGCGTTTGGGTAATTTTTCTTAGGTGATTACTTAAGTGCCTTAGGTTTCTTAGGTGGTGAATATTGTTTTTTACCACTTAAGAAACCATAAAAACCAAAGACTCACCTTAGACTACAGACTAGTTAATTGTCCTAAAAATTATTAATTCAGAATTACAAAAAATCGGTTCTGTTCGCAACCTAGCTAAGTTTCTGTTTGTCAATACCGACACAACATCAAACACCTTTTGTCATGGAGACCTTAGCCCGTGAAATCAGCACCCTACAAACTCCTTCTGCCCAATATTTTATTTTTAACCAGCATAAGATCATTGATTCCTATAGTGCAGGTTTGGCCCAGGTTGAACAGCAAATTACTGTCAATGCCAATACCACTTACCACGCTTTTTCGCTGACCAAAACCTTCACTGCTTTGGCAGTTTTGCAGTTGGCAGAACAAAACAAACTGGACATCGACCACCCGGTGGTTCAATACTTACCAGGATTCCATTTTGGTCCCGACATTACCATTCGGCAATTGCTCAGCCATACCGCAGGTATTGCCAATCCCATTCCGATCAGTTGGATTCACCTATTGGAAGAACATACTAATTTCGATCGCGACGAATATTTTGAGCCCATCATGGCCAAAAACCGTCGGGTTAAATCCAAACCCAATGAGCGGTTCATGTACAGCAATTTGGGCTACATCGTCCTCGGCCAGCTCATTGAAAAGGTCAGTGGGCAGGCATATGAAGTGTATGTGGCGGAGCACATCATTGCCAAATTGGGATTGAACAATGAAGACCTGGGCTTTACCATAACGGCACCTGAGCACCACGCTACCGGTTACCACAAAAAAAATTCCTTCTTCTACCTCATTCTGGGGCTGTTCATGGACAAGGCCAAGTTTTTTGACAAAACCGAAGGTGCCTGGAAATCCCTCAAACCATTCTACCTCAATGGAGCCCCATACGGTGGCCTGATTGGTAAACCCATGGCTTTTGTCCGCTACATCCAGGCTTTGCTGCAGGAGGACAGTCCCTTGTTGTCAAAACCTTACAAAACCCTGCTTTTCCAGGAAAACCATACCAACAATCAACAAAAAACGGGCATGGCCTTGTCCTGGTTTACTAGTGAACTCCAAGGGCATCGGTTTTTCACCCATGCTGGCGGGGGCCCAGGCTATTATTGTGAAATGAGGCTATACCCCGACTTAAAAATGGGTAGTGTGCTCTTTTTTAACCGAACTGGGATGTCCGATGAACGGTTTCTGAGCAAGTTGGATGGCCAATACCTTAAGTAGGAAAATGTAAGACATTAACAGGCAGCAATAAAAACTAAACTATTCCTGAAAAAACCCAGCTTTTCCCCCTATCTTCGCGGCTTAACCTTTACCGAAGACCATGAATTCCAAGCCGCTCCTTTGCATCTTCTTGAGTGTCATTGCATTGACGTCTTTTGCCCAAAAAAACAAAAAAGCGCCCCAGATCACTCCACCTGCTCAAACTACCGCTGCGCCAATTTCTACACCCTTGACTACCAGTCAACTCAAAGCACTCAAATACCGCTTTGTAGGGCCAAGTCGTGGAGGGCGTTCTACCGCGGTGGAAGGGGTTCGGCAAGAACCGAATACCTTCTACATGGGAGCAACGGGCGGCGGCGTTTGGAAAACAACTGACGCGGGTTTGACCTGGAACAACATCTCCGATCAGGACATCAAAACCGCTTCGGTAGGCGCCATTGCGGTAGCCCCCTCCGATCCGAATGTGGTGTATGTCGGCATGGGTTCCGCAGATCCTCGCGGCAATGTGATCCCCGGGGATGGCATGTACAGAAGTACCGATGCGGGTGCACATTGGAAACAAGTTGGTCTGGAAAAAGCCGGGCAGATCGGCAAAATTGTGGTCCATCCCCAAAACCCTGACCAACTCTACGTAGCTGTGTTGGGCAATGTATTTGGTCCCAGCGATCAGCGCGGCATTTTCCGCAGCAAAGACGCTGGCAAAACCTGGGAAAAAATCCTCTACGTCAGTGATAAAACCGGAGCTATCGAGTTGGTAGCCGATCCCAGCAATCCCCGCATTCTTTACGCTGGTTTTTGGACCGCCGAGCGCAAGTCCTGGACCTTTATCGACGGGAGTGTCGAAGGAGGCGTTTGGAAAAGCCTCGATGGCGGTGATACCTGGGAAAAACTGGGCGGTGGCTTGCCTACTGGGCTGGTTGGCCGGGTTGGTATTGCCGTTTCCCCCGTAAAACCTTCCCGCGTATGGGTTCAAATGGAAGCCCAGGAAGAAACCAAGGGTGGTCTGTACCGCTCTGAAGACGGTGGTAAAAGTTTCACCAGAGTCTGTCGCGATCACAGCATCCGCCAACGGGCCTGGTACTACTCGCGCATTTATGCCGACCCCAAGGACGAAAACACCGTGTACAACCTCAACGTCAGTTTTATGAAGTCCATTGATGGGGGCAAAAGTTTTACCCGCATCTCGGTACCACACGGCGATACCCACGTACTCTGGATCAACCCTGACAATCCCAATCAGATGATCCAGGGCAACGACGGTGGTGCCTGTGTGACCCTCAATGCTGGCCGCACCTGGAGCAGCCAACTCAATCAACCCACCACCGAGTTTTACCGTCTTACGCTCGACAATCAGTTCCCCTACCGCTTGTACAGCGCACAGCAGGACAATTCTACCATTTCTATACCCAGCCGTTTTGACAATGCTCTGACTCCACAGGAACTCTGGCATGAAGTCGGCGGCGGGGAAAGTGGCCACATCGCCGTTGACCCACGCAACCCGAATGTGGTGTATGCGGGCAATTACATTGGTCAAATCACCAAAACAGACCTGAGCCGTGGCCATCGCCGTGACGTAGTGGCATATCCACAAATGCACGATGGAACTGCCCCTCGGGATATTCGTTACCGATTTCAGTGGAACGCGCCTATTCGGGTTTCGCCACACAATCCTGATGTCATCTACCACTGTTCGCAATATGTACACCGCTCGCCCGATGGGGGCCGTACCTGGGAGGTCATCAGTCCCGATCTGACCACGGATAAGGATAAATTTCAGGATATTCCCGGTGGTCCAATCCAGCACGACCATACCGGGGTAGAGTTGTATACCACCATTTTTGCCTTTGAAGAATCTGCGCAAACCGCCGGTGAACTCTGGGCGGGTAGCGACGATGGGCGAGTACACCTCTCCCGTGACAATGGCAAAAACTGGAAAGAAATCACCCCTAGCAACATTCCACTGGAAGGTACGGTGAACATGATCGAGCTCTCCAGCCATGCCCCCGGTCGCGCACTCATCGCTGTCCACAAATACCGCGAAAACGACTTCAAACCTTACATCTTTTTAACCAATAACTACGGCCAAAGCTGGACTTTATTGACCGATGGCAAAAATGGCATCCCAGCTGATCACTACGTCAAAGTGGTGCGGGAAGATCCAAAGCGTAAGGGTTTATTGTACGCCGGAACAGAATACGGCATGTACGTCTCTTTTGATGAAGGAAAAAACTGGCAAAGCTTCCAGTTTAACTTGCCTCCAGTGTCTATCGCTGACCTGGCTATAAAAAATGACGATTTGGTAATGGCTACCCACGGCCGGGGCTTCTGGATCATGGATGACCTAACGCCTTTGCACAGCATTCCCCAAAATGTTGAAGCCGAAGCGACGTTGTTCAAACCCCGCGTGGCCTACCGCAACCAGTTCAGTGGGTTCCGTGGCGCTGCTGCACCCGATCCGAGTCCCAACGGCGCTATCCTCTATTATTTTGCCAAAGCAAAAAAGGCGGGTGATACCGCAGTGTTGCGCCTTTCGATCATTGACCCACAAGGAAAAACCCGGAAAGTTTACGCTTCCAGTCCTGGTGACAAAGAAGAGATATTGGCCTGGCGTGATGGCCTCAATCGCCTCGAATGGGATTTGACTTATGAAGGTCCCGAAGCCCTGCCTGGTGCGCAATTTTCATTGGCCGATATGAGTCCCGTAAAAGCCATGCCCGGTGCACACAAAATTGTACTGGAATACAAAGGCACGCGGCAAGAACAAACGCTGGAAGTCAAAAAAGACCCCCGCTGGGCCCAAAGTGATGCCGACTTGCAAGCGCAATACGATTTGGCCATGCAGGTAAAAGAATTGTTCAACACCTGCCATACCACCATCGCCGATTTGCGCTCCTGGCGCGCTCAAATCAAAGACGTGTTGGAACGCAGCAGCAAATACAAACCCAATGTGGCCAAAGCCATCAAAACAGCGGGCGACCCACTGGTCAAATCCTTGAACGAGTTGGAAGAAAAATTGATCCAAACCAAAAGTGAGGTTGGGCAAGACCCCATCAATTATCCTTCCCAAATCGACGACCAGATGGCTTATTTGTACTCGATTGTAAACAACCAGGACGATCGCCCCAACGCTGGTTGTTATGAAAGATTGGAAGACCTGAAAAAAGCTTTTGCCCCATTGCAAAACCAATTGAAAGCGATCAGAACCAACGACGTAGCGGCATTTAACCGCTTGTTGCAGCAACAAAGCATTCAATTGATCATGACTAAAGAAAGGTAAATAACGTATGTCTTTTCCACTTAAAGACTTGGAACGATACATCCACCCCACCATTTTGGAACGGGGTAAACTCCTGTTTTTGGAAGACGCTGTGCAGGAATTAGCTCCCGCAGGCCCCAACCAATGGCAAGCCCTGGTGCGCGGTGACAGCGACAAATACCGCGTTGACATCTTGCTGGAAGACGGCAAAGTTGAAGAACATGATTGTTCCTGTCCCTATTACGCCGGCCCGATTTGTAAACATCGCGTGGCAGTATTCATGGAATTGCGGGAAAAACTGGAAAAAGACCCGATTATTGTACAAACTTTGGCTACCCGCAAAACAGCTGAACAATTGTACCGGGATTATCGGGCACTTTCCCCCGACGACAAGTTGGTTCTACGCATCCTGGCCATCGCCTACGAAGGCATGAACATCAATAAGTTCAGCTACATCATCACTGATGCCCGTTTTAAGGTGAGTTTCAGCCAGGCGATCTTGCGCAACAACCTGAACCGCCTGGTACAAAGTGGTTTTTTAACCCGCGAAAAAGCCGATCGCTACGTAGTTGACCCTGAGTTTGCTGATTATTTGCTCGATCAGGAGTTTTTGACCGAACCCGATTTTGCCAAAGCCATTCCTTCGGTCAAACGTTTTTCTGATTCCGAATGGTGGTTGACCAATTCGCCAGACAAGGCCAAACGGGCTTTTCGAAATGCACGACTGGCTTACTATCAAAATGACCTGGCCACTTTTACCAAAGAGATTCAGATTGCCGAAACCCATTCACCTAAAACGGGTGAGCCCATTTGGCGCATCTTTTTGCCCAGTGTTTTTGACAAAGACAAATTGGAAAAAGCACCCTCCGGGATTCGCCACCAATTGTTGATTACCCACCTGACCCATGTGTTGTTGTATCTGGAGCCACGCGACGGGTATTTCCATTATTTACTCGATCCCAAAAACCTGCCCAATAACCCCGATCAACGCAGCAGTGTTTTACGCCTGATGTGTCAGATCGCTGTTTTTCAAGGCGATTGGGATACCGTAGGCAAACTGTCTTCAGCACTCGACGAGTTTGGCCAATACGGTTTTGCGGCTCAACACCACTTTGTCAAGGGCAAATACACCGAAGCAGTTCTGGGTTTTGACTTGTCCCAAAAGGCCTACCGCAAACAAACCCGTAACAACAAATCCCTGCTGCCTGCGCTCAATGGCATTTTCCATCTCCTGGCACGTTGCAAGGATTTGGACATGGGTACTTCAAGCTCCTTGCTGGAGGAATTGCGGCGACAAATCAAACAAGAAGGCAATTATACGGCGGTATACATGTACCTGGAGGCCGTTTTGGGTTCTTTTACGGGCACTTTAGAGCAAGCCAAACAAACCCTTGGTTTTCCTCCCAACCACAATATTGCCTTGTTTTTCCAGGCCTTGTCCGTAGCTTGGGTAGATGATAGTGCATTGGATGAACAGGAACTGGTCAGCCTGGCGCAAAACCTTAAATCCAAAGGGTATCGCTGGTTGGCCTGGCAGCTTTGGGCTACCCTGCACCATATAGACCCCAAAAATACCAGCTGGGAAGCCAGTATGCAGTCCTTAGAGGATGAGGGGGACAATTGGGCGCCCATGATCCAGATTTTTCCCAAAGTAGAGATCTGGGAAAGTGCCCTCAATGCCCTGTTTAACCTCACCGGAAAAGTAAAACCTTCTGCTGTTGAAGGAGCGACCAGGGTCATCTGGCTGGTCGATTTTGAACGTTATGACGCCGTGGCCAAAGAACAAACCTTTGGTAAAAAAGGCTGGACTTCTGGCCGAAACATCTCGCTTAACCGCCTGATGAACCGAGAAGTCAAAGGTATGACCGAACAGGACATGACTGCCGTCAAAAGAGCGGTAACCAGGGTGGGATTTGAGCAATACGAACTCAATACGCAGGCCGTTTTCCCCAGCCTCGTGGGGCACCCGCTTCTGTTTTTGATGAAATCGCCGGAGATTGCCGTGCAATTGTTGGCCGAAAAACCGGTGCTCAAAACCCGCGAAGTAGAGGGCGGTTATGAGTTGTCTTTTTCTCACGAAATCGACAATGTTGGCTACGAAATCACCAAGGAATCGCCTACGCGTTACAAACTGATCGAATATACCGAGGAGCATTATAAAGTGGCCAAAGCGCTGCAAAAGCAAAAATTGTTTGTACCCCATCACGCCCAAAGCCGCCTCAAGGACGCCCTGGCTGGCTTGATGGCGCTGGTCGACGTAGAGTCAACCGTGGTTGGACTCAACGAAGAGGCCCGCGAAGTACCCGCAGACGCCCGTCCCTGTGTCCACCTCTTACCTGTGGGTGATGGTTTCCACGTGGAATTGTACGTCAAACCCTTTGCTGATAATCCACCCTATTTGCGGGCGGGTGAAGGGGAAGTCAATCTTGTGGCGAAGGTAGGTGAAGAATGGTTGCGTACCGAGCGCGACCTGGAGATAGAATTGCTCAAACAGGCGCACTTGTTGGAATCGGTGAGTGTGCTGCGCGACAATATCCCGCACAACAACATCTGGGAACTGGAAGACGCGGACCTCTGTCTGGAACTGCTACTGCAATTACAGCCCTTCATTGACAACCAGGACATCATTCTGGAATGGCCCAAAGGGGAAAAATTCCGCATCACGCGGGTAGCCGGTATGGGGCAGTTCAGCATGAAAATCAGTTCAGGACAGGACTGGTTCAATGTAGACGGCGAATTGCGGGTAGATGAAAACATGGTGCTGAACATGCGCCAGTTGATCGAGCTCTCGCAGCAAAAACGCAATGGTTTTGTCGAAATCGGCCCAGGACAGTTTTTGGCACTGACCGAAGAATTCCGCCGCCGCTTGCAGGAAATCAATGCCCTGATGTCGCCCAACAAGGACGGCAGTTTCCAGCTGCATCCTCTGGCGGCACCGGCCCTGGAAGGTTTTGCCTCCTTGCTGGATCAGGTAGAAGCGGACAAACGTTTCAAAGAATCGATTCAAAGGATGAAAGACGCCTTTGAACGAAATTATACCGTGCCACCAAGTTTTAAAGCCACCTTGCGCGAATACCAGATCGAAGGTTTCGAGTGGTTGTGTCGCCTCTCGGATTGGGGGGTTGGCGCTTGTTTGGCCGACGATATGGGTTTGGGAAAAACCGTACAAGCCTTGGCGCTGTTGCAACTGCGCGCAGAACAAGGCCCAGCCCTGGTGGTTGCGCCCGCTTCGGTGTGCCGCAACTGGGTAGCTGAAATCGGCAAATTTACACCCACCCTTACGCCCATTCTGTTTGGTGAAGGTGACCGCGACGCGGAGATTGAAAAAGCCAAAGCGGGTCAAATCCTCATCACCACTTACGACCTGATGACGCGGGAAGCGGATAGTTTTGCCCAAAAACAATTCTCTACCATCATCCTGGACGAGGCGCAGGCCATCAAAAACCGCAGCACCAAACGTTCGGAAACGGCCATGCGTTTGCAGGCTGGATTCAAACTCATCACTACGGGTACGCCGCTGGAGAACCACCTGGGCGAATTGTGGAACCTCTTCCAGTTCATTAATCCCGGGCTGCTGGGTTCCATGGACAGCTTCAACGAGCGTTTTGCCATTCCCATCGAACGCCTGGGCGACAATAGCCGCCGTGATCAGTTGCGGCGATTGATACAACCCTTCATCCTGCGCCGCCGCAAGGATGAGGTACTGAAGGAATTGCCCGAAAAGACCGAAATCACCCTAACGGTGGAATTGAGTGGGGAGGAAAGAGCCTTCTACGAAGCCTTGCGCCGCAAAGCCCTGGAGGAACTGGAACAATCCATCGAAGGGATGCAAGGCGGGCAAAAACACCTGCGCATTCTGGCCGAAATCATGCGCCTGCGCCGGGCGGCTTGCCACCCGGGCATGGTAGACAAACAGTTTGTGAAAGACCAAAGTGCAAAACTGCGGCTGTTTGGAGAAATTGTGGAGGAGCTGCTGGAAAACAACCACAAGGCCCTGGTGTTCAGTCAGTTTGTCGACCACTTGCACATCCTCGAAAATTACATCAAAAGCAAAGGCATTGCTTATCAATACCTGGACGGGCAGACTCCCCTACCCTTGCGTCAAAAACGCATTGAGGCCTTTCAGGCGGGCGAGGGCGACCTTTTCCTGATCAGCCTCAAAGCGGGCGGCGTGGGCCTCAACCTGACCGCAGCAGACTACGTGATCCACATGGATCCCTGGTGGAACCCGGCCGTGGAAGACCAGGCGACCGACCGGGCGCACCGCATCGGTCAGGAGAAGCCTGTTACCGTGTATCGCCTGGTGGCGGAGGATACGATTGAGGAAAAAATCTTGAAGTTGCACGGCACGAAGCGCGATTTGGCGGATTCATTGCTGAGTGGCTCGGATGTGAGTGCGAGGTTGTCGGCAGATGATTTGTTGAATTTGTTGAAGGAGCGGTAAGGTTTGCAAAAGCGGCAGGATAGCAACACGGATGCCACGGATGCCACGGATAAAAACGGATTCTTTTCCGCCTGCGGCGGGAAAAGACGAACCGAAGGTGAGTCAAAATCCGCTCTAATCCGTGGCATCCGTGGCATCCGTGTTGCTATTCTGCCGCTTTTAGCAAAGAGGCGAAGCCTCAAACAGCGCGAAGCCCATTAACGTCCTCGTGTTTAAATTAAAGTAGCAAAGCTGCAAAAATGCTGGATATTACTTTCCACTGCTCATTACTACAGGCAAAAGAAAATCCGCGTAAATCCGCATAATCCGTGTCATCTGCGTTGCTATTGTGCCGCTTTTGAATTCGCAGACCAAAACTCCCACCTTGCGCTTACGACCAGCGGCGCTAGCCGCAAAACGTCGATAGCATTTGAGCCACAGGGAAATGCTTGAGGTGCGTAGCACAGGAACAATGGCAAAATGTTTCGGTGCTACGCACCTTTGAAATCGCCCTTCGTTCCCTTGGCTATTGACGTTTCGCGGCTAATGCCGCTGGTCGGTTCAGTCTAAAGAATTACGTTCCGTTGTATTTTGTATTCTATTCTTGCGCAATCTTTTGCAAGTTTTTCCCTTCTTTAAATGGGTTTCCTCACCGCATCCCCACAACATTCACCAACTCCCCAATTCCCTCAATGCTTATACAAACCTCATCGCCTACCGCCAGCGTAAACTCATTCGGCGGCACAATCCCCGTGCCCGTCATCAGGAACACCCCATGTGGGAAGGAAGTCTCCCTGAAAAGCCAGGAAGCCAATTCCGGCAATTGGCGCTTCATGCGGTTGATTTGGATGCTGTTTTCAAAAACCACCTGGCCAGCGCGCTTGATCTGAATGGAAATCACCGTTTCAGGGGAGATGGGCTCTTCCAACACCAAAACACCAGGGCCGAGGGCCGCGGAAGCGTCATAACTTTTCGCCTGGGGCAAGTACAAGGGGTTTTCGCCCTCAATGTCGCGTGAGCTCATGTCGTTGCCGATGGTGTAGCCGATGATTTTACCGGAGGAAGCCATACAAAGCGTCAGTTCTGGCTCAGGGACGTTCCATTTCGAGTCGCGGCGAATCAAGACCACAGCACCGGGGCCAACCGTACGGGCGGCAGTAGCTTTGAAGAACAACTCTGGCCGTTCGGCGTCGTAAACTTTGGCGTAAAAATCGCCGCCGCCGGCATCTTTGGACTCTTCCATGCGAGCTTCGCGGCTGCGGAGGTAGGTTACGCCGGAGGCCCATACTTCCTGGCTAACAATCGGTGCCAGGGTTTCCTTGCTCAATAAGGTTGCTAAATCGCCGTTAGGGCTCAAGGACTGGATTTCAGCCTTTAAAGCCTGGAACAAGTCGTCGCGGTTGAGGAAGCTGTCCCAATTGGTGGAAGCAGACAAAAAATACTGGCCGTCAGACTCAATGACGTTGCCTTGGGTAGTGCGGAAAATTCTCATGTTTTTGTTTGTGTTATAGTTTCCAGCCTGCGGCTGGTTCTTTTTAGCCACAAAGACACAAAGGCACGAAGTCGCTAAGGGCGAAAAGCACAAACAGTTTGTTTTGTGCCTTGGTGCCTTCGTGGCTAAAAAAATCACCGCAGGTGATAAAAATAAAAACTCAAATGCTCTGCTGCTCAATCAGCGCTTTGATCAGTGGGCGGTACTTCTCCCCTACGGGCAACAATTTTCCATCCACTTCCAGCTCATTGCTGTACAAAGCTTTGATTTTGTTTAGCCCCACAATGTAGGATTTATGTATGCGCAAAAAAAGCCTGTTGGGCAATTTTTCTTCCAGGTAGCTCATTTTTTGGTACACCACGGTGGTTCCTTTGGTCCCCACAATTTTGACATAATTGCTCAGGCCTTCGATGTAGAGGATTTCATCCAAAAATACTTGGACCCATTTGTTGCCCGATTTGAAATACAAAAAGGCGGGTGTAGCTTCTGTAGCCAGAGCAATCTTGGGCGCAAAGGCATTGAGTTCAAAAAGTTTGTGCAAAGCCGCCTGAAAACGTTCAAAAGAAATGGGTTTGAGCAGGTAATCCACGGCATTGAGGTCATAGCCTTCCAGGGCGTATTCCCGGTAGGCCGTGGTGATGATCACTTTGGGCGGTGAAGCCAGGGAGCGCAACAGGGATAAACCATTTAAACCCGGCATCTCGATGTCGAGGAACAAGAGATCTACTGGGTTTTCACGCAAATAGGTCTGCGCCAGCACCGGATTGTCAAAACTGGCCAGCAGTTCAAAACCACCCAGTTCGGCCAGGTATTTGTCCAAAATCTGCCGCGCGATGGCTTCGTCTTCAACGATTACACAGCGAATTTTTTTCATTGATTGAGTTCCAATACAACCATAAAAACATCCTCTTCTTCCAGTATCTCCAGGCGGTGCTGGTCGGGGTACAAGAGTTCCAGGCGGCGACGCACGTTTTCCAGCCCCAGTCCGGGCGACTGATTGGGCTTGGTCGAAGTACCTATGCTGTTTTCCACCACCCATTTCAATTGTTTGGGCTCTGCCTGCAAACTGAGGTTCAACCAGGCCTGCCCCGTTTCGGGCGACACCCCATGTTTAAACGCGTTTTCCACAAAGGGCAACAAGAGCAACCCCGGGATCCTCCACTCCGTCAGAGAACCACTTTTGTTGATGGCAATCTGCACCCGTTCGCCGTAGCGCAATTTTTCCAGGGCGATGTAGTCTTCGATGATCTCCATTTCGCGTTGCAAGGGTACATCTTTGGCCTTGGCTTCGTAAAGCACAAAGTTCATCAATTCGGACAAACGTAAAATGCTGGCCGGAGTGTGCTCCGATTGTTCCAGCGCCAGCCCATACAAGGAATTTAAGGTATTGAAGAAAAAATGGGGATGAATCTGGGCTTTGAGCAGTTGTAATTCCGTGGCGATGTGTTGCTTCTCCACTTCTTGCCTGCGCGTCAATTCCTGATAATAGTGGCGCAAAACCTCCAAAGCCCCCGTAACACCCACTACCGCGATGCAGGTAAAGATGTATTGCAAACTCCGGGTAGTCGAGATGAATTGCGGCACCTGATTGTCATACATGAATCTGGGCACAGGCAGAAAGAGCAGCAAAAAACTTTGGATAAAATTGGCAAACAGAAGCACCAAAGCCAGCCCAATGAAGTATTGTCCAAAGCGCTGACGGAACAAATAGGTTTCCAGCAAGATCCACAAGTGTAAATAAACCGCCAGCAGTTTACCGGGTAATTCCAAAAATTGCACCCACATGGAAATCAAAAAGGTATCCGGAAAGACGGTACGCTCTACAATCTCCTCACCCGTTTCACGAACCACCTTGATGGTTTCAAATTCATAAAAATTCATGTACACCAGGGACTGCACCAGGATGTAGAGCAGCCAAAAAGCCAGATGTAGCAGCCAATAATTCGATTGCTTTGTATTCACCGATTTGATTTTGATTTTTCTTGCCACAAAATTGGCCCTTTTTTCCTACTTCCCTTTCCCGTTCACATAAAAGCCAGGGCATTTCACATAAAGCTCCAGAAAAACAGCCATAAAGCCCCCAATTTTGAATCGAAATCAAAAAATACATGACAAAATCAAACTTTATGAAACTTCATTTTTTAGCCCTACTCCTCCTGTTTTGTTTCCATTTGAGTGGGCAAAATCCGGCTTTCGACAAAATTGACCGCTTTTTAAGTGAATTGAACCAAAAACACAACTTCAGCGGCAGTGTGCTGGTGTCCTGGAAAGGTCAGGTGTTCAAAAAAGGGTACGGACTGAGTGACCGTGAGGCCAAAACCGCCTTCACGCCCCAAACCATCTCTTGCATTGGCTCCGTTACCAAACAATTCACCGGAGCTGCTATTTTGAAACTGGAAATGATGGGCAAACTCAAAGTAGAAGACCCCATCAGCAAGTATTTCCCCAATGTTCCTGCCGACAAACAAGGCATTACCCTGCACCACCTGCTCACCCATAGCGCTGGTTTTCCAGGTGCGATTGGCGACGATTATGCCAGTATCACCACGGAGGAGTTTGTCAAAATGGCCATGGACCAACCCCTTTTGTTCAGCCCTGGCAAGGCGTATGAGTACTCCAATGTGGGCTACAGTCTGCTGGGCATTATTCTGGAGCAAGTGAGCAAGGAACCCTATGAAGCTTTCCTCAACAAGTACCTCTTCAAACCAGCAGGAATGACCCAAACGGGTTACGTTTTGCCCGGCTTTAAATCAGCCAATGTGGCCACTGGCTACCGAGGCGAGCGCAATTGGGGCAAGATCAATGAAAAAAACTGGGCCAAAGATGGGCCATACTGGCACCTCCGCGCCAACGGGGGTATCCTGAGCACTGTGGAAGAATTGTACAAATGGCACCAGGCCCTGCTGGGTGAAAAAATCCTGAGTAAAGAAGCGAAGGCCAAGTATTATGGCCGCCACATTGAAGAAGGTGAAGGTGCGGGCAGCTATTACGGCTATGGTTGGGCGATTTTTCCCACGCCACGCCAAACGACCCTGATTGCGCACAATGGTGGCAATGGCATCTACTTCTGCGATTTCCTGCGTTACGTGGACGAAGACCTGACCGTTATCCTGATGACCAATGCAACCAAACGCGAATACCATCAACTAGCGACCCAATGTGCACGGACCTGTATTTTGCCCGATTTTGTACCCGAACTCAAGATCAATGATCCATCCAAAGCTATTCCCGTGGATCAATCGCAGTACGATGGTTTGATCAAAAACTTTATACAGACCATTAGCTCTGGTGATGAGAAAGAAATCAGAGCCATGATCGATAGCCTTTTTGTGCCCCGCTTCAAGGAAGATTTCCCAATGGAGCAACACTTAAAAGTCCTAACCCAACTGGGTGGCGAAGTCAAAAACCTGGAACTGGCGACCATCAATGTCCATGACCGGGGTTTTATGATCAATTTTACGGGTTCACCCCTAACGATTGAGATGGAACTGGATGGAGGGAAAATTGCCGGGATTATGGTTAATTGAACTATTGAAGGGTTAACCACTCCTTACACTTCGGCTTCGCTCAGTGACCGGAGTGGTTAACCCTTCAATAGTTCAATTAAAATGGCATTCCCAAACCCAAATTCAAATTCATACGTTTGAACCACTGACTAGGTGGATTCCAAAAACGCTCACCTTCATAGCGGTAAGGGTAGCGAATCTTCATACCCAAATCAAGCCGCAGGATAAAATAGCGGATGTCCAAACGCAATCCAAACCCGGTACCAATCGCGATTTGTTTGTAGAAGGGGTCATACTGTCCTAGGCTGATGTTGTCTGAAGTGAGTTTAGGATCCTGAAAAAAGAAGGGCGCTCCCGGGCGCAGCGAATCACGCTGAAAGCTCCAAACGTTGCCAGCATCAATGAAAAATGCTCCGTTTAACAACCAATAAATGTTGAATCGGTATTCGGCGTTTGCTTCCAGCCACAAGTCTCCGGTGTTAATCAAATTGAGGTTGTTTGCTACCTTATTGCTTTTGAGCGTAGTATCAATGTAGCCTCCCGGGCCAAGCCCCCGGGCAGGCCAGGCTCTAATGCTATTGGGGCCACCCACGCTGAATTGTTTGATAAAAGGGACAACTTCACTATAGCCAAATGGGCGTACAATGCCAAAACCCAGGCGTGAGGCAAAAGATGTTTTGGGTGAAAATTGGCGATTGAAACGCAAAGAGCTTTCAAATAGGCCATATTGAGCAAATTTGACCCCATCAATCTCAAAAACATCTTCGCGGCCAAAAATCCGGTTATTGAGCCAATTTATGGCCAAAACCTCACTTCCAGCGGTTTCAAAACTCATTCCAACCTGAATACTTCTGCCTTTGCTGTTTGTTTTTCCAATGTAATCGTAGGTGATTCCCCGAAACAATACGCTTACCAAAAATCGGGGGTCAAAGCTGCGGAGGAACAATTGGTTGTTAAAGGCACTCAAAAATTTATCGGTCAGTTTCGATTTGAAATACTCGGCAGCAAAGTTGGTAATGGAGTAGGATTTTTGTTTGCCCAACTTAACATCAAAGCCATAATTCATATTAAAAATGCTGATGTCGTAAAAGGTGATGAACTTTGTAAAACTGTACCCAAGTGAAAACTTGCTGGAAGCATTCTCTTTAAATAGATTGTACAATCCGCCTCCAGGTTTTTGCTTATTGTGGTTGTAAGTTAGATTGTCTGCCAATTTCCAAATCCCAAAGTAATCCTTAAACTTGGGCAGGTATAAGTCGTTTTGAAACCCGACATCAAGGGTATTGATAAAGCGTTTTTTCGAAAACAAACTGTTGACCTCTACCCCGGTTCGAAAACTGGTCACCAATGTTTCGCCACCATTGAAGATATTCCGGTTGCGAATGGATGGCCGGAGGGAAAAGCCCACCAGGTTAAAAGTCTGGCCTTGAGTAGCCCGGTTCGTAAAACTCACTTCAAAGTCAACACCCATTTCCAATTTTGGGTTGGGCGTCAAAAAAATCCAGATGTCCAACAAACTGGGGTCTTCTGCATTTGGGAGCTGTTTGATGCGCACAAACTTGAATACCCCACTTGCTGCCAATTCACGCTGGGTCGCTTCCAGATCGGTCTGACGAAAAGGCATGCCAACCCGGGCTTTGACGGCATCCACCAAAAAGGTACTTCTGAAATACAAACTGCTATCCGGTTCATTTCTGAAAATAAGCCCCTGAATAAGTGAGTCTTTCATGGGGTGGTAGGGCGATTCCTGTTCTGGGGAGTAGTAAGGGAAAACCACTATTTTTCCTACTTTAAAGGATTGGTGCACACTGTCTTCCAGGGGCGGAAGTACTTCCAGGTTGACCAAAGCACGATTCTTCCTGAGACTGGTGTCGGCAGTCAATTGGGCAACATAGTTGGACAAAAAATTGGCGTAACCCTGGTTGCGCATGTAGAGGGCAATCCGTTCTTTTTCCTGATCGTATAGGCGGCTATCCAGGGGTTCCCCACTTCTGAGCAGGCTTTCCCCTTTGAGGACTTGCAACATGGAATCCACCTTCCGGTCGGAGGAATGATAAATGAGGGTATCGATGTAGGTGCGTTTTTTAGGGTAAACGTGGTAAGTTACCCAGGCCTTTTTTTTGCGCAGCACCTCTTCATAAATGGCTTCTGAATTAAAATAGCCCTTGTTTTTAAGGTAATCCTCAATGGCGATTTCGGTTTCGTTGCACAATTTTTCGTCAAAAATGGCCGGCACCTCACTCAATACCCGCCGTTGCCAACGGTCAAATCCCGAGGTATCGCCGGGTTCATTCGTTTTGAACCAAAACCATTCCCGGGGAAACACAAAGAACAAGTTGCTGTTGGGCTTCTGTTTGTACAAGGTTTCCATCTCGTAGGTGAGGGTACCTTTGTTGGCCATTTTTTCTTCGTCATGGATCAGTAACTGGTTTTTTTTCAGCAAAAATTGATCAACATCCAAAAACTTTGTAGTATTACAGCTACTCAGCAACAGGCCCAGGGCCAAACTCATCCACAGTGGGTTGTACATTGATTTCGACATGGTTTCTACAGGATCACTATGCTTTCAAAAAACAAAATTAAATATATTACGGCACTGCAAAAGAAGAAGTTTCGCAGCGAACTGCAATGCTTTTTGGCCGAAGGTGATAAAATAGTGCGTGAATTAGTGGCTTTCCCTCAGTGGGAGCTGGAGTGTATTCTGGCGGTTCCGGAATGGTTGGAAAGCCATGAACGTTTGTTTGCCGGGCGAAAAATAGAAATCATTTCCATCACTACCGCCGAGCTGGAAAAAATCTCTACCCTTCAAACGCCCAATCAGGTGTTGGCTATTGTCAAAATGCCCCCCGAATTTGACTGGATAAACCATTTTTCTACTGATTTGGCCTTGTACCTGGATGGCATTCAGGATCCGGGCAACCTGGGCACCATTTTGCGCATCGCCGATTGGTTCGGGATTCTGCAGGTGTTTTTGTCGCCGGATTGTGTGGAGCTCTACAATCCGAAGGTGATCCAGGCCACGATGGGGTCATTTTTGCGGATCAAAACGGCGGTGGTGGAGCTGCCCGCGCTCAAAGCGGGAATTCCCGGTTTGACGACTTACGGAGCGCTGCTGAGTGGAGAAAATGTGTTTTCGGTACAGGTACAACATCCGGCTTTGCTCATCATCGGCAATGAGGGCAAGGGGATTCGGGAGGAGTATATTCCGCTGATTGATCGGGCGATTTCGATACCGAGGCATGCGAATGGTGGGGCGGAGTCGTTGAATGCGGGAGTGGCGACGGGGATTATTTGTGGGGTGATGCGGAATGGGGGCGGGTGAAGTTATTTTGTTGGGAGGGTTGGATAGGTGATGAAAATGGGTTATGTTTGGGGGAGCTAGCTGGAATAAAATTATATAAGCTTAACTGAAACTAATGACTATGTGAAAGAGGTACCGTAGTTCTATTCTTAGTCTTCTATTGAGACAGATGCTCCCTGTCTGCAAGTCCAAGAAAAAATAAACAATGCCAGGAATAAGTTTATCTGATTTCTTCAAAGAAAAACGTAGCGCTTCAGAAATCAAATCTGAAATACTTAACGAGTATTTTAAGGCCTGGGCAGCTATACTACTCAAAGGTCAAAGTTATAAACAGATCAAGAAAATACTCTATGTCGATTTGTTTTCTGGGCCAGGATTGTACGAAAATGGGAGTCCATCAACGCCAATAAAAATTTTAAATAGTATCTATTCAAGTAAAGGTACTTTCATTGATTACGATGATCATGTCCAAACATTTTTCAATGACAAAGACTCAAAGGTAATTAACCAATTAAAGGAAAATATCTCAAATCTCGATTTTTACGAAAAGCTTAAGTATAAGCCGATAATTTTGAATGATTCAGCCAATTTTGAAATGCTCAGAAAAGCATTTCAGGAAAATACACCAGCTTTAACTTTCATTGACCCTCTTGGATATGGTTTTACACAAAAAATGCTCATGTTCGCCATAAAGAACTGGGGGTCTGACTTGTTTATGCTATTCAATTTCAATAGGATTCGAGCAGCTGTAAAAAATAGCAAGGTAGAACAAAATATGATTGAAATATTTGGAGATTACTTACCGAAAATTCATGAATACTATGATAAAGAATCTTCACCTCAAAAAAGAGAATTGTTTATAATTGAAACATTTCAAAGTATTTTTGAAGATAAAGGGTTTTTGACATTAAAATTCAAGGTCAATTTTCCCGATAGGGATCAAACCAGCCATTATCTGTTTTTCATCTCAAAAGTCAAATTAGCAATAACCAGAGCAAAAGAGATTATGTCAAAGTATAGTGAGTACCAGGAAGATGGAATACCTCATTTTGGAGCAAATTTAAATACACTACCTGTTTTAAACCCAGATTTCAATATATACTCAATAAATAAATTAGCAAATTCGATTCTTCAAAACAAGCAAGAATATGAAGGCAATACAATTGAAGATATATATCTTGCTCATAACCATAAAACCAATTATATAAAACCAAATTACAAAGATGCAATCAAAAAACTAATGGCAGATAACCTTGTTTTATTGATTGATAAAATGGGAAAGGAAACAAATAGAATTACCTATACCGCAAAAGTTAAATTTAAATAAAATGGCTCAATCTTCAATAGAATGGACAGAAATGACTTGGAATCCAACCACAGGTTGCGACAAGATTTCTGCAGGTTGCAAGTTCTGCTATGCAGAAGTAATGTCCAAGCGTTTACAAGCCATGGGAGTTGAAAAGTACAAGAACAATTTTGAAATAACCATTCACGAAAACGAATTAGGAACTCCTTATACTTGGAAAAAGTCAAAGGTTGTTTTTGTAAATTCTATGAGTGACTTGTTTCACAAGGATGTTCCGATTGAATTCATTAGAAAAGTATTTAAAGTAATGAAAGACAACCCCCAACACGTTTTTCAAGTTCTGACAAAGCGGGCAGATATTTTAAAATACTATGACAGCAAAGGTTGGTTAGAATGGACGCATAATATCTGGATGGGTGTTTCAATAGAAAACAATAAAGTAGCTAATAGAATTGACCTATTGCGAGAAACCGGAGCAAGAGTAAAATTTCTTTCTTGCGAACCATTAATTGGCCCAATTCCAAACATGAATTTGCAAAATATTGATTGGGTTATTGTAGGTGGTGAGAGTGGAAGAAAACCAAGGCCAATGAAAGAAGAATGGGTTAGAGATATAAAAAATCAATGCTCAAATTCAAATGTCGCTTTTTTCTTCAAACAATGGGGGGGAACAAACAAGAAAAAAACAGGCCGACTCTTAGAAGGAAAAACATGGGATGAAATGCCAGAAATTGAATTACTAAACAACATATAAGCACTTGTTGGAAAACAAATTAAAGTTCAAACATTTGCCCTTAACGATCTTACGCTGTATGCGAA
Organism: Haliscomenobacter sp.; assembly: GCF_965225875.1. GTDB lineage: Bacteria > Bacteroidota > Bacteroidia > Chitinophagales > Saprospiraceae > Haliscomenobacter. The sequence continues at coordinate 1,855,279 of NZ_CBDDBS010000003.1, forward strand.
AATTACGGTCTTTAACAAAAAATAAAACCTAAAAAATGCAAACCGAAAAGAGGGGAACAAAAATATTTGAAGGTGATGTCACTCCTGAAGAAGTGCTTGCTGAAATTGAACGAGATGTTTCGAAGAGGGAGCCTAATATAGGAGCAATTCAAAGCATTTATTCAGGCAAATAGCCTCACTCCGAAACAACCTCCCTTTTCACATTCTTCCGCCCTTCCAACAGCCCCAGCACGGACAAATCCTCATCCAAATCATCCCAGGAAATCCCCTGCCCTCCGGCAATCAAGCGCCAGTTGTTCAATTGCTCTGGCGTAGCTTCGGCAAGCCGCCAGTACCAATCATAAGGAATGCCCAACTCTCGGCCATCTTCCAGCATGACATAAAAGCGCTCTACAGCAATGCGCACTTGGGTTGCTTTGATGGTTTTGTATTCAGCTAAAGAACTCATACCACTTTTTTTTGAAGTTATCCTGCTCTTCCCCTACGATCTCTTCTGCCTGCTTTTCTTCTTTTTTACTGAAGTTGTGCATGTAATCTTTTTTAACGGGGTCAATCCAATACTTACCATAACCATCTCCTTTTTCGACATGAACATGAGGTGGTTCGGTGTTTTCGTTGCTGTAGAAAAAGAAGCGAAAGCCAAGTTTACGGAATATTGTTGGCATACAGAGTATGTTTAGTTAAGCATTCACACTTACCATGCAACGTTTCTAAACTGCTCTGTTTTGATTTGCAAAGTAAGGGTTCTTACGGACAAAAGCAACATTCGCTGGATTCAGTCTTCTGTTCGTTGAGGTGGCTGGTTTAGCACAGCCATAAGCCGATCTCGTCTTAAAAAACATAGAACAACCAGCCTTCCCACCCCCACCTTCCAACTTTTACCTATCAGTTACATTATTTTACATTTTTCCGAGCCGTTTCCGAGCCCAAAGGCGCTACGTTTGCCCAAAATCAATAACAACTTACAATCCTAAATTTTTATGCAGGCAATCCATGTCATCTCAAAAGTGTTTACCCTGATTTGTTGCTGTTGGCTGTCGTCGTGCGGCCTCAACAACACACACAACACGCTAGGCAAAAACCCGGCGAGCGCCAGTCCCAATGCGCCAAAACAATCCATCGTCCAAAAAATAAAGGAGTATGGGCATTTACCAGTTGCTGAACGGATTGCGTATTATCATCAACTGAAAAAAGAAAACCATAGTGCCTATAATTTTGAAAACGAGGACGAGCTCACGATGTACGGATATTCCTTGTTTTGGGACAACAAGGTTGCGGAAGCCCTGGAAATATTCAAGTTGATCGCGCAAGAATTTCCCAATTCTGCGAATGCTTACGACAGTTTGGGCGAAGCCTATCTGAAAAATGGGGACATGGCGCTTTCCTTGGCCAATTATGAAAAAGCATTGGCCATGAATCCCGACAATTTCAATGCCGAGGACCAAATAGAGCGCATCAAACACCCCGAAAAACCAGTCGAACAACTCAGCGACCAGTTTTTAAAGGTTTTTACCAGCAAAGAATACCGCGACGATTTGGATCAATTGGCGCAAACCTTACTGAAAGTCCACCCAAACGCGACCAAATTCATTTCCGAAAAAGACCTTTGGAAGCTGGTGGAGCAAAAAAAATCGCTGATTACCGAGCGTACCACTTTCCCGGAATTCGTCTGGCATTGCAATGAAATCATTGCCAGTCTCCATTGTGCGCACACCGAAATGGGCCGGTTTTTTGTTGAAAATGAACTATTGCCGCCCCATTTAAAGTTTCCGCTATTGACCCGCCTGGTGGATGAAAAATTATACGTCATTGACCCCTTGAGCAATACTGGCCAAGTGAATACAAAAGACGAAATAATAAGCATCAATGGCGTGGCGGTTTCCCAATTGATTGCCGCTATTTATCCGCACATCACTGCGCAGGGTTTTATTCAAACTACCAAACGGCACGTTTTTAACATAAATGCTACGGTTATGATTCCGTATGCACTTGGCTTTCCGGAAACCTACTCAATCGAGTTGAGAGGCAAGGAAAGGCCGGTTGTTTTGAACAAGCAAGAAGGCAAAATCAACCCACGAAGAAATCCCATTTATCGTTGCACGGATGGCCTTTGTCTGGAGTTTTTGGGCGACCATAAAACGGCAGTCATGAGCATTACTACCTTCAATTATTATCCTTTCAACGACCTCGATGTTTTTACAGCCTTTATCGATAAAAGCATGGCCGAAATGAGCCAAAAAGGCATCAAAAACCTGATTATTGATGTTCGTTGGAACGGCGGTGGTTCTCAATACGCCAGCATCCATTTGTTGCGGTATTTGGCCAAAAAACCATTCGTGTATTATTCCAGAGCAGAGTTTGAAGGAAAAACTGAAAAAGTACTAGGTGAAGAAGCGGTTGCGCCCTTTAAAAACAGGTTCAAGGGGAAACTCTTTTTTATGATGGATGGCCTTGGCAATTCCACAACAGGGCACTTTATGTCCTTGGTAAAAATGTTGAATCTGGGCACTATCGTCGGCGAGGAATTGGGCTCCAATCAATTTTGTTCGGCGGGCCAAAAAGTTTGCAGGCTCAAACACACCAAACTGGTATTCAATGTTGCCAATAATACCCACGAATCAACTGCCACGATGCTGCCGGACGAAAAGGGCATTTTACCCGATTACCAGGTGAGCCAAAATATTGATGATTATTTGAAAGGAATAGATACGGTTAAAGAATTCACCATCGGCCTAGCCAAAAAACAGCCATGAATAATGTAAACCCAAATAATTTACATATCCGTTACAAGCTTTTACAATTAAAAAGCGACAGGGCAATCACCCTCCGATACCTTTGTAACATCATTTCATCAAACCAATGATTACCATGAAAATCCATAACCTTGCTTTTTTGCTCCTTTTCCAATTCCCCTTTATCGGTGATGTGGCATTTGGTCAGCAACAATCAGATAGCACCAGGACAGAAGTTGTAACATTTAGTCAGCAAAATTCAGATAGCACCAGAGCGGAAATTGCAAACACTGTTTTAAAATCCACTGATGGCGGACAAAGCTGGCAAGACATTAGCAAAGGACTACCCGGAAATGTGCAGGGAGAGGGTTTCTTTGCCAATGACAAGGGCTTCTATTTGTGTGCTGGCAATGAAATATTCCATAGCACCGCAAATTCCAGCACTGCTTCCTGGAAAAAAGAGGTTTTTCCTGCCGCGCACAGCAGCATTACCCCCGGTAAAAACGGGATATTTGCCTATACCTACGCTGGCGAGTTTTTACAAAAACCAAACGAAACGAGTACCTGGTCGCCTGTCTTCACCAATTTTCCAGAGAAAGAGGTACGCACCGTTTATGAAACTGCGGGAGGCACCGTTTTCATCGGTTGTGACAAGGGCCTTTTTAAATCCGCTAACCATGGAAAAACCTGGAAATTGGTCCACGACGGAGGCTGGGCAATGAAAATGGTAGAGTCAAACGGTGTGCTCTTGGCAACCAGCCAGGTGGGGATAATTCGATCAAGCGATGGTGGCGAAAACTGGGATGCTGTGATCAGTGAGGGCGGCGTGGGTATCGCCATAGAGCTCATCAAAGGTGGAGTCGCGGCCATCACTTACAATACCACGTCGGAAACCAGAAGAGTGCGTACATCTTACGACGGCGGTAAAACCTGGCAGGCCATCGATGCGGGCCTCCCACCAAGCCTCTCCATTGCCTCGATTGTTCAGGTTGGTGAATCCTTCTTTTGTGGGCATCCAAGCGGCATTTACAAATCATCAGATCAGGGAAAAACCTGGCAACTGATGCTGCCTTCTATGGGCAATAAGGTCTTCAATTTATCGGTTTCCGGCAATGTGATTTATGCCATCCCCAGAAATGGAGGATGTTGAAAAATTCAGGTCAATGTAGAGACGCACGGTCGTGCGTCTCTACCGTGTCAGATTCTACTTCCAAATCTAGAACTGATCGACCCACCCGATCATTCCAACTTAAATCGCCAGATATCCCTCACAATCCCATTCACATCATCAAAGCCAAGCCCCCAGTAACCGACATCAGCAATGCTAAAATTTATGCCAATTCCCCGGAGTTGAGGCTGGTCAGCGACTGCCCGCCAGCGATCTTTTAATCGATCGTATTCCCACCAATCGTAGATGTAATACCGTGGGTCGGAACCCAGGCCTTTGATTCCACCGCCAGCATAAATTTTATCTTTGATTGCAAAAATGCCCGCACCATATCGTGTAGTTCCCGGGCAATCCGCCAGTTGTTTCCATTTGTCCAGGGTGGGATCATATTCCCACCATTGTCGCCCTAGACTGAGCCCTGGACCCGCCAAACCAAGGTAAGCTTTAGCGCCCAAACCTATCCCGGCAGCAAAGGAGCAGGGGCCGCCGGGAAAATCGGCTTTTTTCGTCCAGGTTCTGGAAAGCGCATCGTACTCCCACCAATCACTCAATTGTTTTTGTACAGTCGGCCCCGCCAGATCGGTCCAGCCAGTGCCCAGGTAGGCTTTGTTGCCCAAGGTGAGGGCGCTGGCACTGTACCTCCCCAGCCCAGGAAAATCCGGCAACTGCGTCCAGGTGTTTTGTGTGGGGTCGTATTCCCAAAAGTCTTTCAGAATGCCCAGGGAGTCGCGCCCAGTAAGCACGTATCCTTTCCCCAGCAAAGAGAAGGCAATGGCTTCCGACCGCCTATGAGGCAAGTCCGCTATTTTTGTCCATTGGTTGGTAGAAGGCTGGTAGGCATAAAAATCCTTTGCCCATGGCTGGCCCGTTCCAACATAGGCGACATCGTTTATCACAAAGGCGACACTTAGAAAGGGGGAAGCACCAGGAAAATCCGTTGCTTTTTCCCATACGCCAAGGGGCAGTTGTACCTCCTTTTCTTTTTTGGAGCAACTGAACAAGGCAGTTAAGCCAAATAACAAACAAGAGATCCAGCGAGCCATAGGCAAAGGATTAAAAAGGGTCTATTTCAAGGCCTTCAAATATGCCACACTCTTCGGTACATTGATCATTTCATAATTGCTTTCATCCTCGATGAAACAATGCTTCACACCACCTTTTTTCGCTGCTTTCAGGATGGCCGGAAAATTGGCCTGTCCAGTCCCCAGCACCACGTCATTTTCAGCGGGGGTATGTCCCGTGTTGTCACCAGCCACACCTTTGCGCAGGTCTTTCAGGTGCATCAACTTCCAGCGGCCTTTGTACTTTTTCAACAAGGAAACCGGGTCGCCGCCGCCGTGGATGGTCCACAGTACGTCCATTTCAAAGGAGACGTATTCGGGGTTGGTGTTTTTGATGATGTAGTCCATCAGGGTGCCATCTTCGTAGGGGCGGAATTCGTAGCCGTGGTCGTGGTAGCAAAGCGTGATGCCGTTTTCTTTCAACACCTTACCCGCTTTGTTGAAGTCTTCCACCGCTTTTTTGGCCTCCACGATGGTGAAGTCATTGCCTTTGTGTGGGATCCAGGCGCACATCACGTAGGAAGCACCGAGGATTTTAGCGGTTTTGACCACTTCCATCGGGTCTTTCACCAATTGTTCGTAACCCGCGCCAGTGGAAGGGATTTTGATGCCCCGGTCATCGCAGGCTTTACGGAAATCTTCTGGGCTCATGCCCCTGGGAGCGCCTCCCTCAATTTCGGTGAAACCGAACATTTTTATCGTATCCAGCGCCTTCATGGCATGGAGCGGAAAGCTGCGGCGGAAGGTGTAGGTTTGTACCCCTAATGGAAAGCCGTAGATGGATTTTTGCGCCTGGATTTCGCCGAGACACAGGATTGAGAGCAGTAAGAACAGATATTTTTGCATGATTGATTGGTTGATAAAGTTGAGGAGTTGAGGAGTTGAGAAGTTGAGGCTACCGCGAGTTACTTTGACATAGTCCTTGTCAAAATCGCTAGCGGTAGCCTCAACTTCTCAACCTCTAAACTCCTCAACCCCATTTACAGATTGCGTTTTTTAAATTCACTCACCGCGTAATTTGCAGCGCGAGCCGTAATGGCCATATAGGTCAAAGACGGGTTTTGTGTACCCGTGGAAGTCATACAAGCCCCGTCGGTTACAAAGACGTTTTTGCAGCTGTGCACCTGATTCCATTTGTTCAGGATGGAAGTTTTGGGATCAGCACCCATTCTCACGCCGCCCATTTCGTGGATGTCGGAGCCAGGGTTCGACTTGGTGTCATTGGCGTTGATGTTTTTGAAACCCGCTCTGCTGAACATTTCCTCCACCTGCTCCTGAAAGTCTTTGACCATTTTGTCGTCGTTTTCAGTCCAGGCCACGGAAGTGATCAGTTGTGGGATGCCGTATTTGTCCTTGAGTTCGGTGTGCAGGCGCAGGTGATTCGACTCGATGGGCACACATTCGCCCTGCATCCAGGCACTAACGCCCCAGTTGCCCAGTTGGGGATGGATGAGTTGGTTTTTCAGGTCTTCGCCAATCCCGTCCCGGTTGGTCACGGTGCCACGCCCGGCGCCAATTCCGATGGAGTAGCCACGCAGGAAATCGGTATCCTGCTTCAAGACATTGCGGAAGCGGGGGATGTAACCATTGCTGGGGTTTTTACCCGAGGTGGTTTTGTCCAAAAAGCCTTCCACTGAGGCATTGGCCTTACCCCGATAGTTGTGGCAAGTGAAATATTTGCCCAAAACCCCACTGTCATTGCCCAGGCCGGTAGGGAAACGCTCTGAAATGGAGTTGAGCATGATCATGTTGCTGTTTACCGCGCCAGCGTTTACAAAAATCACTTTGGCGTAGTACTCGATCATTTCTTTGGTATTGGCGTCGATGATCCGCACGCCGCTGGCCTTGCCTTTTTTCTCGTCGAAAATGATGGAATGCACCACCGAGTGCGGCCGCAAAGTCATTTTCCCGGTTTTGGCCGCCCAGGGCAAAGTGGAAGAATTGGCGCTGAAGTAACCGCCAAATGGACAACCCCGATTGCAGAGATTGCGGTGCTGGCACTTGCCCCGCCCTTGTTGCAAATGAATGGGTTGAGGGCTGGTGATGTGGGCACAACGCCCCTGTATCAACTGCCGATCGCTGTAGTTTTTCGCCAGTACGCCTTGCAGGTGTTGCTCCACACAGTTCAATTCAATGGGGGGCAAAAACTCGCCATCGGGCAGGTGCGGCAAGCCATCTTTGTTGCCCGAAATGCCCGCAAATTTTTCGACGTGGCTGTACCAGGGTGCTATGTCCGCGTAACGAATCGGCCAATCGATCGCGTACCCATCACGTGCCGGGCCTTCAAAATCGAAGTCACTCCAGCGTTGGGTTTGGCGGGCCCAAAGCAAGGATTTGCCACCCACGTGATAGCCCCGCGTCCAGGTGAAAGGTTTTTCCTGCACAAAGGGTTGCTCATCGGCTTTAATGGCCCAATGCAGGGTTTCTTCCCGCAAAAAGCTGCGGCCGTAGTTTTCCCGAAGCGCCAGTGGCACTTGGCCCCGGTGTTCAAACTCCCAGGGATGTTTGTTGGCGGTAGGGTAATCTTCGATGTGTTTGACATCGCGCCCCCGTTCGAGTACGAGGGTTTTGAGTCCTCCGTCACACAATTCTTTGGCAGCCCAGCCGCCACTGATGCCCGAACCAATGACGATGGCGTCGTAGGTGTTTTTTTTACGGGCGTTTATATTGAGATTGGCCATTTTTGTTTAGAGTTTAACTAGCTTTTAACCGGTACACATCCATAATAATGCCCTGGCACCATTTCGTACTTCAAAAAAGTGGTCTGCACGTACTCCGAAGTAGTGTAGCCCTGAATGGTAAGGTTTTTGATCAGGCTGTAAAAATCTTTTAAATCCTTGTCCTCCCCTTTTTCAATCTCCAGCAGCAGCGCCTGTTTTTGGGCCATTGGTAATGCAGCAAATCCCTGCTGGAATTTGCTTTGCGCAATACCTTCCACTCGAGTCAGACTCTTTTCCACGTTCTCAACTACCTTTTTTTCATAGCAATCGGCCAGCATGGTATTGATGAAAGCAGGCACGCCCAATGATTTAGCCCCTTTGGTTTCCGATTCCGGAATGATGGCTTCAATGATGAGCGCCAGGGTATTGCCCTCTAGCAAAGGCAGCGGCAGGGCGGCCATTGGCGGCAAAGTTTCCAGCGACCAGGCCTTGGCCCAACTGGGTAGCGCAATCAGCCCCCCGGCCAATAGCGCGATATTTTTGATGGATTTGCGTCGTTGCATGTAGTAGTATTGTAGAGTTGTTGTGATCTTAAGTTGCCTACTAAAAAATCAAATAGAACCAGCCCGACCTTTGAGGGTCGGCCGTACATCTTTATTGTTTGCACTCAAACGGGTGCGGCTATTGTTGAAACTCAATTCGAGTTGGTCTCCGCTAAAATTGAAAGTCAACAAATCGTGGTGGGGGCTTTCAATGTACCTCAAGGTTAGGATGAAGGTATTTTCGTCCTTCCAAGCCCCACTGATCGCTGTTTTTTTCAAACGAATGCCACTGGAACGGGAACTGGGTTTGACTGTCAATTCATTGCCCGGAAAAGTAGTTTCTCCAAATTTCCAGGCCCCCAGGCCAGCACTCATGCTATAGTTTTCCTTTTCACCCTGCCAATCAAGGGTACATTTGCCTTTGGAAAAAGCCAGTTTAATACTTTTTAAGCCCATTTCATTGGGCTCCAATTGAAAACTGCGTTTGGTCCAGGGTGCCGGGATATTGCTTTTTTCCAGAGGCAAAGCCAGTCCTGCGGTTTTGCTCTTCAGGTTGGTGATGGCGCTTGCATCGGAATTGCGGGCATCAAAAGCAGGCAGAATGTGTTCCCAAACCAGGTCCAGTTGCCCTTGCATGTTTGGGCTTTCACTGGTGATCACCAGCACGGCGTCCTTTTCCGGCATCACGATGGTGTATTGGCCATTGGCACCATCGCCCCGGTAGGCATTGTTGCGGCAACGCCAGAACTGGTAACAATACCCTTGGAGCCAATCGTTTTCTGCATTGGGTCTGGTCGGTTTTTCTGGGGCAGGTTGTTGGATTTTGAAGCTGGTTGCCTCTTCCACCCACTCCCGGGCGACGATCTGCTTGCCGTTCCATTGTCCTTTTTGCAAAAACAATTGCCCGAATTTGGCCAGGTCTTCGGTTTTGACCCTCAATCCCCAACCGCCCACATTGATGCCTTTGGGGCAGGTTTCCCAATCCATTCCTTCGATCTGGAGTGGGTCGAACAAGCGGGGTTTGAGGTAATCGACGATTTTTAGCCCAGTCACTTTTTGTACAATGGCGCTGCACATGTAGGTTGCACCGCTGTTGTACAAAAACTGGGTACCGGGCTTGTATTTGAAGGGGAAAGCCAGGAAAGCCTTGACCCAATCTTCCTCCTTGCGCATGGCCTGCGAGGTGTCAACTTCATGCCCCACCGACATGGTCAAAAGGTCCTTGATGGTCAACTGCTGCAATTCCGGACTGATGTTTGCAGGTAAGGATTCAGGGAAAAATTTCACCACTGGATCGCTAACCTTGAGCTTGCCTTCCATCACCGCAAAACCTACCGCAGTGGAGGCAAAACTTTTGCTCATCGAGTACATGGTATGCCGCAACTCGGGAGCGTAGGGTGCCCACCAAGCTTCGGCAATCACTTGTCCGTGGCGCAAAAGCATAAAGCTGTGAAACTCGTGTTTGCTTTGATTGATCGCCTCGATAAAATTGATGATTCGGGCGGCATCAACCCCTTGTGCTGCCGGAGTACTGCGAGGGAGGCTGCTATTGGTTTTGAGCAATAAATCTTTGGAAAAACCGACTCCCAAACCAAAATACAGGCTGCTGAGCCCGATCTGAGCCACAAATTCACGGCGCGTTGAACCCATTGTTTTGTGTTTATAGTTTATCGTTTGTGTAAAAGAGGGGTTTTCTTCGGCGCTTTATTTAGTAAAAAGCATAAATTTTGCCTGTTTATAGTTCAGCCAAATTTATGTTTTTATTTCTGGAAAAACCAATAGGGTGCTGTTGCATTTCCAAATCTGTACTAATTTAGAGAAGATAAATTACCTTCGTCGACATGTTGATTACCAATGCACACGATTATTTACTGTCTATTTGGCCAATGCTTCCCGAAGAAGTGCTGGAAGACCTCGCTGCCATTTTTCAGGAGTTCAGCGCCAAGCGCAAAACCATACTCACCGCCGAAGGGGAAGTGGAAAAATACCTCTACCTGGTGCAAGATGGGGTTCAACGGGCCTATGCCATCGGGAGTGACGGGCGTGAGGCAACACTGGTGTTCACCTACGCCCCTTCCTTTTCGGGAGTAGCCGATTCTTTTTTGTTGCAAAAACCTTCGCGGTATTGGTTTGAAACCCTCACTCCGAGTAAATTTTTGCGCGCCAATTTTCGGGATTTTGATGCTGTTTTGCTCAAACACCCGCTGTTGGAACGCTTGATCCGTTTGGCCCTAAGCCAGACTCTGGAAGGTGTACTCGTGCGCCAAATCGAGTTACAATCGTTCACCGCCGAACAGCGCTTTCGTACACTAATGACCCGGAGCCCTCACCTCTTACAGCTCGTCCCGCACAAATACATCGCCAATTACCTGGGCATGGATCCTACCAACTTCAGTAAACTTCTGGGACAAATCAAGATATAAACCAATGTGATTTTTGATTTATTTACCTTGAATACCAATAAATTGGCATATTTTCAAACACCCTAAACCCTTAACATTTTTCACCGCAGAGTTTCTCAGAGTACACACAGAGTTTCTCAGAGTTTAGGCCACCTTCGGTGGCAAAGATTACTCAGAAGTGCATTGAAAAACCACTAATGTAAAACCTTTAAATTTTACATTGTCCAACCTCTATCCACCGGAGGTGGCATAACTCTTAAAAACTAAAAAAACTCTGCGCAACTCTGCGTGTGCTCTGAGAAACTCTGTGGTAAAAAATCAATTCAGAATTCACCTTAAACTACCCATTTCAAGGTTCTCACTCCTCCCCTTTTTCAGGGTTTTTCATGCATGTACAATCCTGATTTACGCAGATCTACGTATGCCGATTATGTAGACTTACGGATGCTATTGGCCACGGAAAAGCCGAATTTTGCCTCTGTAAACATCATTTATCAAAACACCAAAACCACAGGTCATGAAAAACGCCACCCTTGAAATCCTGGGCATTTGTACTTCTTCTTTGCTGTTGGCTTCAGTCGTGGGCTACAGTTTGATCTTGTTTTTCAGGTTCCTATTTGTATTCATCACTGCTATAAGAGTTTGGATCGATACTGGACTAGGTTTCTAAATCTTGGTTTTTACCAAGGTTTTCTGAGCTGAAGTCCCGTAGGTTTGCAGAAAAAAAACATGCAAGCGAATACACTTTTGGACACCCTCTACCAGCAAACCGAAGCCATGCTGGACAAAGCTGTACAAGAATGGCAAAACATGCCGCCACAAAAACTGAATGTGGAGCCAGCGTCCGGCCGTTGGAGTGTGGCACAATGCCTGGCGCACCTGAATGCTTACGGGAATTATTACTTACCTGCCATTGAAAAAGCCATTCAGGAAGCGAAACAGGCAGGTAGTACGCCTGCAACGGAGTTTCGGAGTAGTTGGCTGGGAGCTTATTTTACGAAGCTGATGCAACCGGATTCCAAAACTAAAATGAAATCACCCGCCAATGCCATTCCGCCCACTTTTTTGAACCCCGCCGAAACCCTGGCCCAATTCATCGACCAACAGGAGCGGATGTTAAAGCTGATTGAAGCGGCTAGGGCGGTGAACCTGAACCAAGTGAGGATTCCCATTTCTATTGCGCAATGGATTCGTTTGAAATTGGGGGATACTTTTGGATTTTATACAGCACATCACCGGCGGCATGTATTGCAGGCAGAGCGGGCTTTGGAGGCGGTTTCGAATCCAACGATGTCCGTAGTGAAGTAACGTTAAGGCTGAATACCATCTCTTGAGTGTTGCTTAAGTGCCTTAAGTTTCTTAGGTGGTGAAACATACGTCGCTCTCTGTTTTTTCACCACCTAAGAAGCTTAAGGCACCACAGGGGCACCTTAGATTATGCGATTACAGCCCTGGGTTTTTCTTGTTTGCCCCAAGCCTTCACATCTTGCCAGGCATCGTACCCAAACGCTGAAACTGACATCAGGATCATAATCAATCCAAACAAATAAAGCCCCAAAAATAGCCCAATTCCCACATGTAGTCCAATCATCGCCAGCAACCAAAACACCCGCAATCGAGGCACCCACATCCCGATGAAATAAAAGGTTTCGATGAACATCGTAAACCAGCTCAGCAGCATCACCAGCCAAGGCACTTCACTCAGCCAATACACCCCAAATTGGCGAAAATCTGGTTGAATCACTGCTCGCCACAAGACATCACCCTCCCACCAATTGGTGTACAACATTTTTTCATACCCCGCCGAAAAATAGGCCAGACACAGGTGAATTTGTAAAACCCGAATCGCCAGTGTTGAGGCCCAGTCTGGAGCAGAGTTGACCCAACCCCAATAGGCATCCAATGAAAAAGCCTTCGCTGCGGGCATGACCATCAAATAAAAAAGGGAAATGTGCAAAAAGATGTCCACCCCATAAACGTAAGTCGGCAAAGAACTCATCAATACATAGTGGCAAGCCCAGGTGCAAATCGCCCAAAACCGGGTAAGGATGCCCAACAAAAGGCCAGTTGCGGAAACCACGTATACCACAAAAAAGAGGTAAATAAACTGGCCATCATTGATGCCCCAAGGGCGCAGCAATACGTAAACATCTTGCAAGTGTACATGCCAGCTGTGATTGAAAGCCTTGGAAATCTCCCACTGTACCCAGCCTTCACTGCCTACAAAGGCTTCCCAATCCGGGTACCACAAGGCAGCTTGCAGCAAAACAAAACCAGCGATCAGCAAGCGGAAAATACCAAGGGGAGCAACTGGAATGGGCTGGGTGAAAAACTGTTGAAAGCGGAGAAGCCCATGATGGAACAAATTCATATCCTTAGTTTTTAGGGTTATAGGATTTTAGTTTAGAGGCCAAACTGCACCCGGTAAAAAGTGCCCTTTTCTACTTTGGCCCCTTTGCGGTAGTCTGCCAAGTCAGGATATTTGATGCCCTTCATCGTGTAGGTAATTTTGGTCATCTCGGGATGTTCATTGAGCAGGTAGGTACAGGCAGAGCGGGCGCAGAGATCGATGAAAGTGGAGTCGCGCGCAGCGTGGACTTTGTATCCATAAAATCGATTGGCGGACTCCTGATTGTGGGTCAAAAAATCAAAACCTTCCAGCGTAGAGTAATGGATTTTTTTGCCCTGTCCATTCTCCAGCAGGATGTCTACCTCGGTGCTTTTGCCTACATCGGGGGTAAAAAAAGCAAAGCGCCAGGCGGAGTAATTGACTGCAGTTAGAATGGCAAAAGGTTTCTCGGCAAATTGATACACCTTATCATTGTCCAACAAGCGCAAGATTACCGCAGCCACCAGCAACAAATGAAGAGTGGCCAGGATATAGATGATTTTTCTGAACATGGTTTTAGGCGTTGTGGGTACCATGACCCGGTAAAGCCATGGTACCCCTCCATGCATTAGTTTTTAACGCAGGTCATTGTACTTCGCAGAAATGTCTTCCAGGGCTTTCATCTTCTGTTTGCCCAACAAACTCATCAGTTCTGATTCCCCTTCGCTGTAGATGTAAAAGACCTCATTGGCACTGCGGTCACCTGCAATGAAAGTCCATTTGGTGCCTTTAGCGGCAGTTCCGCCAGTTCGGCTTAAGGTTTTTAAATCTGCCATTTTGATGGCTTTGCTACCGTACACTTCACTACCATTGTTGAATACCAGGCGGTATTTGCTGGCATCCACCCCTTTAAAAATGTCAACAATGGCTTTTTTGTCAGCCGCAGAAACGCCGTTTTGGGCGGAGACCTGGGTCATTGTTCCTACCATCAATAGGGCAATTAGGCATAATTTAATCAATGGGTTGTTCATGATGAATTGGTGTTTTTGGTTTGTGAAAAAAGGAATTCGGAGCAAAGTTCAGGGGATTGGAGCATACCCACCTCACCCAAATGGGTGATTTTGTAAGTGGCTCGGATCAGGAAGGTGTAGCATTGTGTGGCAAAAAAATAAAATAAGCAACGCTTTTGCTGGTTTTGTTGTACCTTAATTTAGTGAAGTTTACATTGAAACCAGCGATTGCCATGAGAAAATTGCCTTATTGTGTCGTGCTACTGCTTTACCTGGGAATATTGCAGTTTCCCGGCTTGTGTTTTGCCCAATCTGGCGGTGAAATCTGCGAGAATGGCCGCGACGACGACGGCGATGGGCTAATCGACCTCAATGATCCCGATTGCACCTGTGCTATTATCCAACCCAAGTCGCTGATCCCTAACCCATCTTTTGAAGAATTCACTTGTTGTCCACAAACCCAAAGTCAACTCAATTGTGCAGAAACCTGGATTCAGGCCTCGGAAGCCACCACTGATTTTTTACACACCTGTGGCTGGATGGGTTGGAACAACTTGCCTGCACCTACCCCTTTTCCTGATGGCAATGCCGCAGTTGGTTTTCGCAATGGTCGCTTTAACCAGCAGATGAACGATCCAAACTGGAAAGAATACGCTGGTGCTTGCCTGTTGGGGCCTTTAAAAGCAAAAACAGCTTACAAGTTCAAGTTTTGGGTGGGCTTTACCGTGGCAAGTGAGTCGCCACCTACCAACATCGTTTTTTATGGGGCTACTGATTGTGCTTCACTGCCATTTGGCAAAGGCAATACCGCCTACGGTTGTCCGCTCAATGGCCCTGGTTGGGTAGAATTGGGCCGGGTATTCATTCAAGGGGCCAATCAGTGGATTCAGTATGAAATCAATGTTACTCCGCAGCAAAACATCTACGCCATGGCCATTGGGCCAGACTGCGAAGTTTCTGCCCAGGCTACCAATCCTTACTACTTTTTTGACAACTTGGTCCTCGATGAGCGGCGCAATTTCGAATATGCCATCAGTGCCAAAGGTTTCCCCTGTACCAATGATCAGTTTTTCCTGGAAGTTCCCCTGATCGAAGGTTCCAACTACCAATGGTACAAGGATGGTGTAGCCCTGGTCGGCGAAACCAAAGCCAGTCTCCAGGTCAAAACGGGCGAAGGGCGTTACCAGGTGCGCATCAGTGATGATGATGGTTGCCGGGTTACGGTGCCCTATGTGCATTTGTTTCCTCGCTCCACCAATTTTATTGCTCGGAAAATTTGTCCGGGTACAAGTTATGCTTTCAACCAAAGGCTGCTCCGTTCGGCTGGGGAATACATCGACACGGTCAAAACCATCCACAATTGTGACAGCATTGTGCGCCTGAGTTTGAGCATTGAAGATGATTTGATGGATACAGTTCAGGCCCGGATTTTGGAGGGAGAACAATTCAAAGTGGGTAGTCGGCTATACGGTTCGCCCGGGCAATTCCTTTCCACCCTGAAATCGACCATTGGTTGTGACAGCACAGTGCTGCTTAACCTGGATTTTTATAAAATTTTCTTCCCCACTGGTTTTAGCCCCAATGATGATGGCAAAAATGACCGCTTCGGTTTTTATGGTGGTGAAGAGCTACAACTCATTGCCTCCTTCCATATTTACGACCGTTGGGGTGGCTTGGTCTGGTCGGCACGCGATGTGCAGCCTGGGGATGAGGCAGCCTTTTGGGACGGTACTGCCCGCTCGGAACCTGCGCCCCAGGGGTTGTATACCTATGTGGCTACGCTTATTCTGGCAGATGGGCGGGAACATGTGCGGTATGGGGGGGTTACGTTGGTGCGGTGAGGTTTAAATTCCCTTTTTGTCATCCCCATTAGCCGCTATATAAAAATTGGGGTTGCTACATAGTAACCATATAGCCAGTGAAGCATTATGTTATTGATTCTAAACGAATCGATCAACATATTAAATCATGTGTCATCCAGCTTCTAATCTCTTGTTTTCACTGTTGCTTTTCTTCTCCTCTACTGGTTCGGGCGGGGTTCTGTTCGGGCAGGCTTTAGACCATCCACTATATGAGTTGGAAGCCAGGCTAAAAAAAGGAGACCAATACGCTCTTTTTGAAGTAGCCCATTATTTTGACAGTCAGGCACCCATTTCATTGTTTTTTTGCTCAAACCCCTGGGTAACCACTGAGGCATATGTCGCAAAAAAGATGGTAAAAGAAAGTTGTCAATTTAAACCCGAAGAGTTCATCATTACAGATTCTACTACGGGCAGGCAATTTTTTGATTTTTTAAGCCTCTATCATCAACAGCTCCTGTTTTTTAAAATGGCCTCTTGTTTCATGCTCCAAGCCCCTGAAAAATGGGAAATTCGCTTTGACCTTCGTAAAATTTCTTCGCTAAAAAAAGAGGAAATAGAAGATCGAATTGAGGAGCTTTTGGATTTGGAATGGATCAAACAAAGTCAAGTAGAAGCACTCATCGCTAGAAAAGACCCTAAAGCACTTTTGGCGATCACAGCAGAGTTATTCACCCATCGCAGAGATAATGATAGGTTTAAGTCCCCGGAACCCTACCTTCAATTGGTACATTGGTTGACAGGAATGGAAATAGGTGTAGAAAATGAACATGGAAAAATGTCATGGGTGGATGATTATTATTTTGATGATAAATCGCGGTTTAATTTATGGGTCTTCTTTGCAAAGCATTACCAGCAATTCGAATGGAATGAACAAGAATCCAAATTTATCAACCCTCAGCTTTTGATAAGATCTCTGGACAAAGAAGAATACTTATTTCAATTGCTGAGCAACGAAAATGACTCTTTGGCTATGGATGCCTTCATCCAACTGAGTTCTTGTTCTCCCCAAAAGGTGAAACTTGCAGCAAGTGAATACTTCGATTTTAGTATGGTAAAAAATGATTTCATTCCTGTTTTTCCTTGTGCCTTTATCACCAAACTTGCCGAATTGACGGCTTATTGCCGCGATCATGGCATTGATTATAAAGGGGCTGCACTTTTACAAAAAAAAATTGCTTTACTGGGCACTGAATTACCTGTAAATGAAATGGTTAAACTAGAGAATGATCTCATTCAAGGACTTAACTTGGAAGAAATTACTGTGCTCGAATATTGGGCACTGGTTTACGAAAGTCGTTGGCAACTGGGTAAATCGACCAAAAGAATTTTGAATGAATTCTATCAAAAAAACTGGCAGCAAATTTTAGCCCAACCCAAACACCTGGACCTTTACCTTAAAAAAGCAAATCTATTGTATCAATTGACCTACCAGGGATTCTACAATGACTATCGCGGAAGATTTAGCCCGATTACTGCTGAAGAATCAAAAGCCTTAAACAATCACTCGACTCAAGATATTGAGGTAAAAGCGGAGATTGAGCTGCTGTTGGGTCATAAAAAGCATTAATTTATCTACACCTCGACAAACAATTCCCCCCGACTCAACAACCTCGCCGTCCTTAACACCCCGGCCTTTTTCACCCCTATTTTTCCATCCAGCAGCTCATAATTCAACTGCACCGTGCATTCCCCGGAAGGATGTTCAATGGAAAAAAGCTTAACGTTTTGACTGGGTAACTGGGATATTCCTTCAGCGATACTCCCCGGAACCACAACCGCCGTCGCCACTGAAATCGCCGCCAATACCCCAATGGCATCATGCAGGACATGGGGAATGAACATGCGGGTATGCAGCACACCGCCGTCTTTGGGCGGAGCAATCAGGCACATTTTGGGTACCGTTTTTTGCGCCACATTGCCCAGATTCATGAGTGGCCCCACCTTGAGTCGGATCTGTTCAATTTGGGCTTTCAATTCCAGGTTGCTACTCAAATCTTCAACCGACTCATACCCACTGAGTCCAAAATCGGCCGCGCGCAGCAGCACCACTGGCATGCCATTATCGATACAAGTCAGCTCATATCCATCCACCTCATCTAGCACCTTACCTGTTGGCAATAAAGCTCCACAAGTGCTCCCCGCCACATCCAGGTAATTGCAAATGATCGGCGCAGCCGTGCCTGGAACCCCGTCGATCCGGGCAGTACCCTCATAATTTACTTGCCTGCCAGGTGTTTCTACCAACACCTCACAAATTCCCCCGGTATTCAGCATATTCACCCGCACCCGAGTTACAGGGTCGCTTGCTTTGACCAAGCCTGTTTCAATCGAAAAAGGAGCCACCCCGGCCAGGATGTTCCCACAGGTTTGTCCCGTCGAAACTTGCCCTTTGCCTACCACCACCTGCAAAAAAAGGTAATCCACATCCGCATCAGGGTGCTTTGAAGGGCCAACGACCGCCGCTTTGCTGGTCAGTGAATGGGCTCCCCCCAGGCCGTCAATTTGGCGAGGGTCGCCTTCGGTGGTACCTTCCATGGCCAACAAAACGCTACGTTTGATGGCTTCTACATCCTCGGGTAGGTCTTTGCTCAAAAAGAACAGGCCTTTGGAGCTGCCACCGCGCAATTGCATATAGGGAATGGCTTTTTGCATGTCAAGCTTTTTGTTGTACCAATTTTTCCAATTGATCCCGGGTAGCCTTACTCATCAAAGGATCGAGCTGTTGTGCTTCCAGCATCTCCACCACCGCGGCCATTTCTTCCCTGCGGCGGGCAGCATGGGTGTAAGTTCCGCTCACAAAACGATCAATCAATTCATCCTTCCCACCGATGACGGAGCGGATCTGCTCACGGATGTAAGCCTCCTGCCCAAAGGCTCGGCCCACCTCTACCGCTTCGTAAATCACCCCGGCAATGCCCTTGTACACAATCGAGCGCAGGAGTTTGAGTTCAGCAGCAGTACCAACTGCGGCATCTGGCAATACTTCGATTTGCAAGGGGTAGTCCCCCATTTTATCCTGAAACAAAGCAGCTCCCTGTCCGGCAGCCAGCATCGGGGTACGAATACCCGTAGGAGGCACCGGCGCCATGATGGCCAGGTCTACGAATTGCACACCGGAGCTTTGCAGGATTTCAGCAATGGCTTGTTTTTTGCCTGGGGCAGAAGTGTTCATTTCCAAAAATACTTGCCAGGGTTGTAGCACTGGCAAAATCTCTCGTGCAACTTCCTCCGACACCGTGGAAAGATTGACACTAAAAATGAAGTCAGCCCCTTGCACAGCTGCAGCGTTGCTTCCCGCCAAAACGAATTCAGCTGGCAGTGGCCGTTGGGGATTGGGATCCCAACCCTGCACCTTAATACCCAATTCAACTAAATCCCGCGCAAAATGGCTGCCTGCTTCCCCGAGTCCTAAAATAGCGATGCGCATGTCAGTATCCGAATTTTTCATCCCAGCCATAAATTTGAATTGACGTTTTTCCACGACGCAATTGAACTCTTACCGCTTCCTCCCGGGCCTCCCGGGCAGTGGCTTTTTCGATGGCTTCTTCGATCCGCTTTTGAGGCACTACCACTACCCCATCCCGATCCCCTACAATGATGTCGCCAGGATGGATCAGGCATTCGCCAATGATGATGGGTTCGTTGAGGGTGCCTTCGCCGAAGTTGGTCGTTCCACGGATACAAAGCCCTCGGCTGAACACCGGAAACCCTATGGCTTCGATGTCGTCGGCATCACGTACACAGCCATCGATGACCAGCCCGGCAATCCCTTTTGTTTTAGCCCCCAGACTCATCAGGTCGCCCCAATACCCCGCTTCGTAAAAGCCGGAACAATTGGCCACAATCACGTCGCCAGGCTTGGCATAGGCATAGGCCCGATGCAAAAGGACATTGTCGCGGGGCATGGTTTGTACGGTGTAGGCGGGGCCACAAAGCTTAATGCCTGGATAAATCGGCTTAATCGCTGAGGGCAAATTCCCGGTTCGGCCTAGGGCTTCGTGCAGGGTCGCTGCCGAAAATTGGTGGAGTTGTTGGATGACATCCATATCAAAAAATGCTTGAAACGATTCGGGGCACCATACTTTGGTGCGCCTCGGCAAATTGAATTTGTTTTTTGCCGGAGATCCGGCGAGCGTGGTTGGCCCGGCGGGTGGCCAGCTCTGCGTAATAGTCGCGCAGGTAGGTTTGAGCACCCATACAAGCCATGGCGGCCAGTTTTTTGTCCATCACCGAGCTAATGTCGATGAAGGTATCGGGTACAAAGCCACACAATTCCGGTTGATGCGGTTCAAAACTGTACCAGGCGGGCGGATCGATGTTTTTGAAAGCGCTGGGCACCCCGGCCCCGGAGGAAAGCAAGCGGGCGCGCTGCACGGCTTGAAAAGCCAGGGGATGGTCGGGGTTAAAAGGGTCTTTTTCCGAATGGGTCAGGATAACCGTTGGTTCAAAATCTCCCACCAGCGCTGTCAATTGTGCAATTCTTTCGTCCGACAAAAGCATGGGATAATCGCCCCAATCCCAAAATTGAATGGGGGTTCCGATGGCGTCCGCGGCGCGTTGTGCCTGTTCGTGGCGGATGATTTTTACACTTTGCTCGCTGCGTTTGGGGTCTTCTTTCCAGAGTTCACCAGATTCGCCCCGTTCGCCGTAGGACAAGGCGATCACCAGGGTTTCGGCCCCTTCTTCGATGGCTTTGGCAATGGTGCCTGCAGCGCGCCATACGAAATCGCCGGAGTGAGCACCGACGACTAGTAGTTTCTTTTTCATAGGTGATTGTTTAGGAAATTGTTGCTGGCTTAGGTGCTTCTTAGGCGGTGAAATTTTGCCCTGCTTCGCAGTGCTTTTTTTTCACCACCTAAGAAACTGAAGGCACCTAAGGAGCACCTAAGTGTTTATGGCATATGATGACAAATCAACCCTCAGCATCGGGCATTGGTGTGCCTCTGGTATGAAAACTCGCCACGGTTGCCAAGCCCCAGGCTTGCCCTTTTTTCCGCTCTTCCAATGTCCATTTGACCGTTTCGAAGTCAGGATCAAGCACCAGACGAGCGGTAGTGTTAGCAATTTCAACGCGGTTGCCACCGGGCTCGTAAACGTACAAGAAAAAGGTCTGCTGGATGGCGTGTTTGTGCGGGCCAGTTTCGATAAAGATGCCGTTTTCCAGGCAAATATCTGCGGCGATCAGTACTTCTTCCCGGCTGTTGACGGCGTAAGTGACGTGGTGCAGGCGATTGTCCAGGCCCAGGTGGTCACCCGTAACGGCCAGGTCATAGGATTTTGAATTCACCTGAAACCAGACCGCCAGTGGGTTTTGCTCTTCCAGGTTATCGATAATGGTTTCGGTGAGGACTCCACCCAGAGTGTCCAACTGAAAATCGCGGAAAGCCCGAATGTCTGGCGCCAACAAATTAAGGTGGTCGATGCGCCGCACATTGATTCCTTTGGCTGGAAATTTGCTGGCGGTGTTTTTTAAAGCCGACTGCATATCGCCCTCGGCCTTGTACTTGTGGCTTTCAAAATACAACTCCGCCAAATGGCCACTAGGATAACGAAATTGGTAGGCGGGCCCATGGCCCACACTTTCGTGCCAACCTATTCCTGCTCCGGTCTCGGCCAGTGCTGCCACCCTTCGCTCAAGGGCCTCCTGGCTTTGGGTACGCCAGGCAAAATGGCCGATACCAGCCTGGCTGCGGGCGGTAAGCTTGAGGGTATGGTGCTCATAGTCGTCGTAGGCCCGCAAGTAGATCGAGTCTCCACTGGCTTCGCTGACGTACATGCCCATGATGTCTGTAAAAAAACGGGCACTTTGATCCAGTTTGGGCGTATACATTTCCACGTGCGCCAAATGAGCCAAATCGCGAATGATGGTTTTCATATGTTGGTGTAACTGCTGCTGATGTAAAGGTCAAATTTCGACAGCTTTTTGCAAAGTAGATGAAAACTATCCTTAGTATTGCGGATAAAAATCAAACATCCGATGGGCAAAATCAAACCCTTGCTCAACTTCGAAGGCTTGTACGGCGATCTGAATACCCAGTATTCGGCAGATTATATTTTTTTGGAGCTCATTGCCACCCGCAGCAAAGATTTTGACTGGAACATCTCACCCCATTTGCATACCCATCTGTTTCAATTTTTCATCATTGAAAAAGGGAAAGTCAGTTTTCAGGGAGAGTCAAACCATCTGGATTTGCAGGCCCCTTGTATCCTGCTTTTTCCACCCAGCGTGCTGCATGGCTTGGTTTATAGCCCGGATGTGCATGGGCATATTTTGACGCTTTCCGAGAGCATCGTCGAGGCTATTTTTCCAACATCTTCACCCTTGTGGCAAACCTTTCATCAAGCTCAAATTTTGCAGGATTTTGGCCCGGATAGTCCTTTTTCCAGTTTTATTCACCTGATCCAATCCATTGAAAAGGAGTTGTTCTCCGAAAAACCTGCCCGCGAGCAGCTACTCAATGCTCATTTCGCTACCTTTTTTATCCAATTTTACCGACAAGTTGTTGATCATGCCGCCCATGAAAAAGACAATTTGATGGTGAGCCATTTCCGGAAGTTTCAAAAAAACATCAAAACGGCCAGCTTTCCCAAAAGTATTCCCCAGTTTGCTGCCGAACTCGCCATCACTCCGGTGCACCTCAACCGCATTTGTAGGGCTGTAGCTGGGAAGCCGGCCATCCAGCTGGTGCAAGAGCATCTGGTGGGTGAAGGTAAAAAATACCTAATCCACACCTCCTATTCCATTTCAGAAATTGCCTATCAGCTCAATTTTGAATACCCCAACTATTTTGCCCGGTTGTTCAAGAAATACACTGGGGTTTCGCCCATGGAATACCGGGCAAAGGAGCGGGGCGGGGAGCCTATTTGAATCACGACTTTAGGTTTTGAAATTTGAAGAAAAGGCGTTTGTGCTCCAAGCAATACTGGCCAATAGCCACAATGGTCAACACAAGTAAGCAAATGGGTGCATAATTCACTCCTTGTGCGATTGCATTGGTCAATACATTTGACTCCCCGCTGATCCGCTCAACGAGCCAGGCCAAAGCAGCAATGGCGACCATAGCGGCAAAAACGCATCTGAATTTTCCATTGACTGCACATTGACTGATCAAGATTAAAGCTGGCAAACAAAGCACAATAACACCAATTTGCATGGCTTCGATTCCCAGGTTGAATCCCAATAAACTGAGGAGGAGTTGGGGTAAATCCAGTTCCAGGTTCGACAACGTTTCGGAAAAAGCCATACCGTGGATCAGTCCAAATCCCAGGGCAATCCAAAGTTCTTTCCCTC
Source organism: Haliscomenobacter sp. (assembly GCF_965225875.1). Classification (GTDB taxonomy): domain Bacteria; phylum Bacteroidota; class Bacteroidia; order Chitinophagales; family Saprospiraceae; genus Haliscomenobacter. The sequence goes on from NZ_CBDDBS010000003.1 coordinate 1,878,336, forward strand.
CAAAAACTGGACGCAAGGCATGCATTGCTGATACCAAAATCGAAATGGAGATCAACAATTCAATCGGCTGGACGGGTATACTGATCCAGCGCATAGTACCAATGAGTAAGGTAAGTGAATGTCCAATGGTAAACGCTAAGCTCAGCTTGAACAAACGCCCCAGGCTATACCTGAAACCACCGTATTTGCCCCAACGTTTCCCCGAAGAAACCAAGGGCGCAGGTAAGAGCAAGGCCAACAGAAACAACAAATGATCTGTTCCAGCAGCAATGTGCTCCACCCCCAGGCAGAACATCTTTGAAAATTCAGCCCAGTTGTTCTCCTCATCAAGTTTTACCTCCAATGGAAGAATTTTCCCCGTAGGAATATCCAATTGAATCGTACCGACTTGCTGCCTGTTTTTTCCATTTCTCCAATTAAACGACGCCGACACCAGAATGGTATGGGTAACCACCTGATGAATTACAACATCGTAATGCAACATGAAATGATGCAGGTCTTCACCTTCTGGGGGCGCCATTGTAGCGGCGCCTTGTATCTCGTAGTACAGCCCGTTGATTGGGTTTTCGGTTTTGCTGAGCTTAAAATTCCCTATCCGAATGTTCCAGGCATCCCCCTGCAAGGTTTTGGCCTGAATATGCGCTTGCAAATATGCGCGTAATTTGTGTTGGTGATCCTGCATAAATTGTACAGGATCACCGTCTTCATGGAACCCCCAAGCTGCCTGCAATTCATTGAGGGGTATTTGTAACTGTACCTGGATTTGCTTCCCCTCTACTTTCAATTGAAGCAATGAATTGGGCATGGGATGCGCATACAACTGTGGATGGGCAAAAAGAACTGCCCAGAAAATCAGCGGTAAAAACAGACCAAGACTCAAGGCCTTGGTCCGTTTTTGACAATTAATTGCCCCCATAATCTCCCGTTCTATCCCGCCATACGGAGTGAGGGTGATTGGCACTTCGAATCACTATCCCACCCTGGGTCGAATATTCAATCCAAATGTTGGGTCCATCAATCCGCACGTAATCGTTTTTGGTCTCCATGGCCGTCGTGCCGGAATAAGCGATGTAAGTCTCATCCAATTCTGCGGTATATTTAGCCAAAATAAGGGCCGCATTTTCATCGTCTATGTCGGCAACATAGGTTTTTATCGCCGCCAAAACCAGTGCTTTTTTTGCCGAGGAGAGCGCAGATACCTTTAAACCGGAGCGGGTAGTGGGGAACTTTCCGTCCTGACCAGGGCCAAGTAAAATATCGCTGTAGGTTGAGCTTAGTTTTGCGCTTGTCAACTCCGCGTCACTCAAGCCCGTCAACATTGCAGCAAGCGCAACCCGCTCCTGCCCCAGTGGTTCGTAATTGATGCTGGCCTGGGAAAATGGTGCAAAGGGCTCCACTGCGCGAAAAGAAGGCGTTGCCCCCACCAATTTACCACCACTGTACGTGTTTGATAAAGCGATGTGATGCCCACCATACTGCAACTCCCACAAACCAGTAACACTCGGTGTGCCTAAAAAAGCAATGTAGTAGTTTCCTGACCCATAAGTGGAACCGCCCCCGTTTGCATTCAGGTAATCGTCGGCAGCAAGAATGGCCAATGCTTCAGCGTACCCTTCACTGCTGGAAGTACCCATTACCGATGCGAGTAAGGCTTTAAAAGCGACAAGCTGCTCAGCACTCAGGTTACTCAGGGCCAGGCCAACACGCTTGGTTTGTACCAAAGCCTGGGGAAGATTTGACCATTTTACCGCATCCGTTTTTGAGTAACTGAGTTGCAAACTGGCCAATTGGGATGCATTTAGCGTAGCTTTAAAAGCCTCTGCCAAACAAACTACTTTTTGCAAACCCGTAGCGGCGGAACAATCTACCGAACTAGTCGAACCAGCAACGGTAAGTGCAAGGGTACAGGATTGCCCCCCAAAATTAATCGCAAAGTTGGCCGTTCCGGAGGTACCTGGTGTGCCCGAAACCTTAAAACTGAGGGTGCCAGCACCATTGACCAGTGTTCCTGCCTGTAAAGTTGCGCTTAGTCCGGTAACACCTGTAGAAGCTATGGCCGAACCGGCCGAATAGGATTGCGCATTGCCTCCTGTGTAAGGAAGTTGCGCAGTACCATTATAGGTTGCATTAACCGTGGCATTTGCAGAAAAAGTAACGGTACTACAACTTAGGGCGCTTACGCTTGGTGTCAAGTTAGTAGGTGTTACATCCGTTTTTTTGCAAGCACAAAAAAGCAGGGCGATCGTGCCCAATGTGAGCAAGATTGAAGTTCTCATTCAGGTGGTTTTAATTAGAGAATCGTGGATACTAAAGCAACATAAATAAATAGCCGTATCTGCTCGAATGGCTACCATTGAGTCGCTTAAATTTTAAATACTGAGCTTGATTGTGAATGCTTGAAGGCACAAAATTGACAGGAATAATAATTCGACACAAGGACTATTTTGTAAAATGCAGATACAAAAAGAACATTGCATTAAACCACTCCAGTTCACAAATAAAAAGGTTCTTGCCTGGAGGGCACCTCACTCTGACTACTTCATTGATGAAAATCTCCCCATAAAGCCCATGCTGATCAATCTTTGGATTAACTTAAATCCCCAAAATTGTCCTTAATTTGTTCTCCATAGTTGCCGTACCCACCCAGTGGCGGTAACAGCAACTCCTAAATACAAACTACATCATGAAGCATCAACTCGCACTCCTTTTAGCATTAAGTATCACACTGAGTCTTTTTGCCCAACAACCCAATGCTGCATATCTCGCCAAACGTGAGGCCTATGTCCTCGCTTTGCTAAAAAAAATGACCCTGGACGAAAAACTGGGGCAATTGAATCTGGTGGTTGGCGGTGAAGCCACCACTGGCTCTTCAGTCAGCACCGACATAGAAACCAAAATCAAAGCTGGTAAAATCGGCGGCATCTTTAGCGTTTCTACTCCTAGTCGTATCCGCAAAATCCAGGAGCTGGCAGTCAACCAAAGTCGCCTCAAAATCCCAATGATTTTTGGGATGGACGTGATCCATGGGTATAAAACCTTGTTTCCCATTCCACTTGGTATCTCCAGTAGTTGGGACATGAGCCTGATTGAAAAAATGGCGCGTATTTCCGCCATAGAAGCCTCAGCTGATGGTATCTTTTGGACCTTCTCCCCGATGGTTGACATTGCGCGGGATCCACGCTGGGGGCGCATTGCCGAAGGTTCGGGTGAAGACCCCTACCTGGGTTCGCAGATTGCTCGGGCGATGGTGAAAGGTTATCAGGGCAATGGGTATGCCCAAACCAACACCATCATGGCCTGCGTCAAACACTTTGCCCTTTACGGCGCTGCCGAAGCTGGCCGCGATTACCATACCACCGACATGAGTAAGGTGCGCATGTACAACGAATACCTGCCGCCGTACAAGGCCGCGCTAGATGCCGGAGCAGGTTCAATCATGGCTTCTTTCAACGAAATTGACGGCGTACCCGCTACTGCCAATAAGTGGTTGCTGACCGACCTGTTGCGCCGCCAATGGGGCTTCAAAGGCCTGGTTGTTTCTGACTATACAGGCATAACCGAGATGGTCAACCACGGCTTGGGCGATGTCCAAACCGTAGCTGCCAAAGCCCTGATGGCTGGCAATGACATGGACATGGTGAGTGAAAGTTATGTAAATACCCTGGGCAAGTCGCTGCGGGAACAAAAGGTAACTCAGGCACAGATTGATCTGGCCTGCCGCCGGGTCCTGGAGATGAAATACGACCTGGGGTTGTTTACCGATCCCTACCGGTACTGTGATGAAAACCGGGCTAAAACGGAAATTTTCACCGCAGAGCACCGCGCTGAAGCACGCAAGGCCGCAGGCAAATCTTTTGTATTGTTGAAAAACGCCAATCAAACCTTACCCCTGGCCAAAAAAGGCACCATTGCCCTGATCGGCCCACTTGCCGACAATAAGGAAAACATGGCGGGCACCTGGAGTGTATCCGGTGACTTTACCAAATGTATTTCCCTCGAAGAAGGCATCAAAAATGTGGCTGGGAATGTGACCATCCTCAAGGCCCGGGGCAGCAACATCTACAGCGATGCCCGCCTGGATGCCAATGTGAGCATTTTTGGCAAACCGACCAACCGCGATCCCCGCAGCGATGCCGACATGATCGCTGAAGCGGTGGCTACTGCCCAAAAGGCTGACGTAGTGGTAGCTGCCTTGGGTGAAGCCGCGGAAATGACTGGAGAGGCATCTAGCCGTTCGGACATTGAGATCCCTGAAAACCAGCGCGACTTGTTGAAGGCACTCATCAAAACTGGCAAACCTGTTGTTTTGGTGCTTTTCACAGGCCGCCCACTGGCAATTCAATGGGAACACGACAACATTCCTGCCATTCTGAACGTATGGTTCGGTGGTACCGAGGCGGGTAATGCCATTGCCGATGTATTGTTTGGTGACGTCAATCCTTCCGGTAAATTGTCGGCTACCTTCCCACGCAATGCCGGTCAAATCCCGATTTATTACAGTTACAAAAACACCGGGCGTCCTTATGGCGGCAATGGGGTGGATTTTGCCAAGTTTCAATCCAATTACCTGGATGTACCCAATAGCCCTTTGTATCCCTTTGGTCATGGTTTGAGTTATACCAAGTTTGAGTATAGCCCGGTTACTTTGAGCAAAAATACCCTATCGATGACCGTACCCAAAGATGTCATCAACGTGAGCGTGACGGTGAGCAATACGGGGAATTTCGATGGCGAGGAAGTGGTGCAATTGTACATCCGCGACAAGGTACGCAGCATTACTCCGCCAGTGAAAGAGTTGAAAGGTTTCCAGAAGATTGCCTTGAAAAAAGGAGAATCCAAAACGGTGACTTTTGCACTGAGTGTAGAAGATTTGAAATTCTACAATGGCGAACTAAAATTCGTGGCTGAGCCAGGTGAATTCCTAGTGTTTGTGGGAACGAGTAGCAGTGAGGTGAAGGAAGCTGGATTTAGTTTGAAATAGATTTATTAAACCAGGAAGAGGGGCTACAGCAAGCATTCAGCATTGTTGTGGCCCCTTTTCGTTTTATAAATAATTCTTACCTTTTCAAAATAAAAACTGGAACCATCATGTTCTAAAATCCGTTGACAAACCTAAACCTCAAACTTCATGGAAGCCAAGCAAATCCCCATGTCTCCTGATTTTAAAGTCAACCTAATCAAAGCTATTTTTTCAATTGCATTCTTCATTTTAGTTTACCTAATCTTATTGCTTACAGGTGGGCTCATTACTGCAATCGCCATTTTTTTTGGCCTGACGATTATTGTAATGCGGCCTAGCTTCATCACCATCATGCTTGGTCTGGGTTTGATTGGAATGGGCGTGATGATTTTTGTTTTTCTGATCAAGTTTATTTTTAAAAGAAACGTTGTTGATCGATCTCATCTCATTGAAATCAAAGCAGAAGATGAGCCCAGGTTGTTTGCGCTGCTTCAGGAAATTGTGGATGAAACGAAAACTCATTTCCCTAAAAAAGTTTACCTCTCTTCGGTGGTTAATGCCAGTGTATTTTATGATTCCAGCTTTTGGAGCATGTTTTTCCCCGTCAAAAAAAACCTGGAAATTGGATTAGGTCTGGTCAATGGGGTCAGTGAAGCGGAACTTAAAGCCATTTTAGCGCACGAATTCGGCCATTTTTCGCAACAATCAATGAAGGTAGGGTCTTACGTTTACCACGTGAACCAAGTGCTTTATAACCTGCTGTTTGAAAATGAAACCTTCAATCACTGGCTTCAACGCTGGGGAAGTATATCCACTTATTTTGGCATTTTTGTTTGGCTGGCACTACAAATCATCCGGGGCATTCAGTGGATTTTGCGCAAGGTGTACGATATCGTCAATTTGAGCTACATGGGCCTCAGCCGCGCCATGGAGTTTCATGCTGATGAAGTAGCCGCTCGGGTAAGCGGTTCTGCGCCAATGATTACGGGTCTGTCGCGCCTGGAATTCCTGGATACGGTATTCAGTGATGTACTTAACCATTACAGTAACAAAATTGCTGCCTCCATCAAAACGCAAAACGTATATCCGCAGCATCGTTTTGTGATGCAGTTTCTGGCCAAGGCTTATAAATATCCGATCCAAAACGAGCTTCCTCTAATCGACAGCAACAATAATCCTTACAACAAGTCCAAATTGGTGATCAACAACCAGTGGGCCTCTCACCCTGACACTAGCGACCGGGTTAAAGCTTTAAAGGCATTAGACATTCCGGCAACAGCTATGGAACAACAAGCTGCCGATCACTTGTTTGACCAACTCCCACTATGGCAAACTCAACTGACCCAAAAACTCTTCAATGGTGTTGAATACCAAACTCCCCCCCAGGACGAGGACTTACACAGTTTTCAAGGAGACTATTTGGCCAATTATGAAAGAAACTCCTTTTCTAGTTCTTACAATGGGTACTACGACCAGCACAACCCGGTAAACTTGGAACTGGATGAGCTTTTAGCCACGGCGGACACCACGGATTTATCGCCCTCAGCTAGTGCTCTTTTCGGTACTTCCGCTATTGATTTGATCTATGGGGCTTCTGCATTAGAAAATGATTTGGCTTGGTTGAAATCCATTCAAAAAAGAGAATATGTGGTAAAAACCCTTGATTATGCAGGCCAAAAATACGCCCTGAAAGAAATACCTCAATTGATTACCCGTTTGCAGCAAGAACTAGACGAGGTCGAAGTAAAAATCAAATCCCAGGACTTGGCCATCTTTAGGTATTTTTATGCCTTGGCGCAAAAGTCTTCGCAAGCTGAAACGCTGGTACAGCACTATCAAACCCTCATAGCGTATGACCGTAGTTTTGCCGAAAAACAGCAACTTGGTCGGGAGCTGCAATTTCGGGTTCAGTTTATCCAGGAAGAAACGCCTTTTAATGTCATTGAGAACAACCTGAGGTTATTTCAGGAATGGGAGGAAAAACTCAAAACTGCCCTTGAACAAATGCTGAAGGAGCCCATTTATCAAGCCGCAATAAGCCCTGAATTGAGCGCGTATTTTCAACAGTATTGCGAAAAACAATGGCAATATTTTATCCATCCCGAATACCAGGATGATGCGTTGGCGGTCTTATTTGCCTGTATCAATGGTTATGGAACGGTCTTGCAGGATACCTATTTTTACCTAAAAAAGGACTTGTTGAATTTCCAGGTAGAATTGGAAGAAAACAAGGACAAATAATTCTGTCTAATCCCTTACCAAAAATAATCACGAAACCTCCTAATTTGGGCCAGGTTTGTAGCCCAAAAATACCATCATGAAGATTCAGTTTTTTTCTTGCCTATTCCTTTTGTCCCTCACTTGCTTTGCCAATGGTACTGATCCTAGTCCAGAGCCTGATTGGGGTTTCTTTGGCCATCGCCGCATCAATCGCCTAGCCGTTTTTGCGCTGCCACCCGAGTTGATTCCTTTTTACAAACAGAACATAGAATACATTACCGAACACGCTGTTGACCCTGACAAGCGCCGCTACGCCAGCCGCCACGAAGGCCCACGGCATTTTATTGACCTGGACCAATACGGCAAGGCTCCTTTTCCGGATTTGCCCCGAGGTTGGAATGAGGCGCTCGCCCGTTACACCGATGTCTTTGTGGTTGACTTGCAAGGCGACACCATCAAAATTATTGGAGAAGGGGTTACCCGTTATGAAAATCAACGCCTGATCGGGCTTGACAACAACCGTACCATCAACAATAAAGGCATCAGCTGGAAAGACTACCAAAGTTTCTACAATGAAAACATCTTTCCCCAGTATTACGAGGAAAGCTGGCAAATTGCACCCGATAGTTTAGCCAAATTATTAGGCACAGCACTCCCCTGCCGCAGCGTTTTTGCCGAAGATCGGCTTTCCGAACACGGCGTTTTGCCCTACAACCTACTGCACATGCAACGCCGCCTGACCGAGGCATTTTATACCCGCAATGTGGCTGCCATCTTGCGTTTATCGGCCGAAATTGGCCATTACATTGGTGATGCCCACGTGCCACTCCACACCACCAAAAACTACAATGGCCAACTGACGGATCAAATTGGCATCCACGCTTTTTGGGAAAGCCGCATCCCGGAATTGTTTGCAGATAAAGCTTACGACAATTTTGTGGGAGTGGCTGAGTACATCTCCAATCCGCAGGATTATTATTGGAAAATGGTGTTGGCGAGCAACAGTTTGGTGGATTCGGTTTTGTTGATTGAAAAACGCCTGAAACAAACCCTGCGGCCTGATGAGCAATTTTGTTTTGAAGAACGCCTCGGGGTGACCATCCGCACCCAGTGTACCGCCTTTGCACAGGCGTATCAGGAGGCAATGCGTGGCATGGTTGAAACCCGCTGGCGGGCCTCCATTCAGGCGGTAAGCAATGCCTGGTACAGTGCGTGGATTGATGCGGGCAAACCTGATTTGCGCAAGCTCAGTTTCAAGCCAGACGAGAAGGAGTTAGAAGAAATAAAGGCACTGGAGGCAGGCTTGAAAAAGGGGAAAATTCAGGGACGGGAGCATGATAACTAGTTTCAATTCTCCACCCAATACATTTCCACTTCGCCCTTGTTTTTCACGCTGATTTTGCCCCGATATTCACACTTAAAGCTGTCTTTAACCAGTTCATAAGTTGAAGAAGAAATATTGACCCTACCCGCATCACTGCTGGATTCCATCCGGGCAGCTACGTTCACGGTATCGCCCCAGATGTCGTAAGCAAATTTCTTTTCGCCTACTACCCCGGCAATGATAGGGCCGGTATGGATGCCGATGCGGGCTTCAAAGTAAGGCTTCCCTTCCCGCATACGTTGCTCTTTGAGTACCTCCAGGAAATTTTGCATCTCAAATGCAGCCTGAATCACCTTGGTTGGATTGGACTGGTAAGGATCTGGTAAGCCCCCTGCACACATATAGGAATCACCAATGGTTTTGATTTTCTCCATACCGTATTTGCCCATGATTTTATCAAAACCTTTAAAACACAAATCAAGCTCTGAAACCAGTTCCTCCGGAGTCAATTTTTCTGAAATGGTCGTAAAGTTTTTAAAATCGGCAAAAAGCACCGAAACACTGTCATATCGCCGGGTATTGGCATGGCCAAGTGTTTTGAGTTCTTCCGCAATTGAAGAAGGCAGGATATTGAGCAAGAGGTTTTCCGAACGTTGGCGTTCCTCCTGAATGATGCGGTTTTTTTCTTCCAATACCGCATTGTTGCGCTTAAAGGTGAGGAAGCGGTTGTATAAACCTGCGGCAATGATAAAAATTACACCAGCTAAGGCGAGGAAGAGGTTTCCCTGGCTGCGTTTGAGTTTTAACTCTGCATCTTTCCCCTTCAATTTCATATTGCTATTGGCCAATTGGATGGAATCAAATTTCTTGAGATAAGATAGCGAATCCACCATTTTCTTTTGTTGCAACAGCAGCAAGGCCGCTTTGGCCTGCTTCTCATTCATGTCTTTGATGGCTTCCTGTTGGGTGCTGATGATGTCGACCAGTTTTTGACGTTCCCGGCTAAGTGACTCCTGGCTTTGAGATTTATTTTGGTGGCTACTCGACAATGCGGAAGACAATTCGGCAACCTGCTCGTACAATTTGGCGTTCTCTTCTTTCAAAACTGATTTGTTGTCTAAAGAAACAGTTGGGGATTTAGGAGGAAGCGGCATCGCAACCCCGCCATTCAAAGCCATCAACTGGTCGGTGTATTCCTTCAGATCCCGGTCTTTGCCACGTTCTCTGGCGATGATGGACAGTACCTCCAGGTTTTCTTTTTGCAACTCGATCATCTTTTTGCCCCTGGCCAACTGCAAGCTTTTTTCCAAATTGGCGACGGCCTTAACCTTTTGTTTTCCACCCATGTTGTTCAGCGCTTTGCCATACACATTGAGGGCAGTAGCCAAATAGGTAAAATCGTAAAGTTCGGTAGCAACGGCCACTGCTTTTTCGCCAGCTTCAGCGGCTTGAGCATGATTACCTTGTGCGGAGAGTTGTTGTGCTTGAGAAAGGTACTGATTGAGTTGTGCTTTTTTGTCGGCAAGATCTTCCTGGGCAATCAAAAAACAGGAAAAACACATGATGCCGAGAACAGTCAAAATGGATTTCATCATAGCAGGATTATAGAAACGTCAGTAAAGATAGGGAATAATTTAGTATCAACAACCACATCTTCATGTAGTCCTATAAAAAGTTAATTTTCGTGGTTGAAAGGATAGTTGGAAAAGAATTTCAACACCTTATCCAACCATCCAAAGGTTTTACTGCTCTATAATTTGTTGAGAACTGGCAGCTTTTTGCGCTCCAATACCACTAAAACAGCACAACAAATAAAAGTAGCCAGAGCCAGCCCAAAAAGGTTTCCCCCATCATTGTTGACGTTGATGCCCAGTTTGGTCAGGTGAAAAAACAAAGCCCCGCTGATGATGCCAACCCCCAGCACAGCTCCAAATGGGCGAGTCAGGGGAATCAAAAGCAAAATGGAGGTAATCAACTCCATCACCCCGATCCCAATGCGACCGTATGGCTCCATCCCCAACTGGGTGAAAATGTACACACTATCCGGGTGGGCCGTAAATTTGAAATACAGGGTTTGCAGCATAATGATCGCAGCAACTAAGGCAAGGATCAGTGAAATTGAAATTTTTGGCATGATTAGGTGTTTTGAATGACGAATGATTGAGTGACGAATGACGAATTGGGTCATCTGGGGCAAAATTAGGTAGCTTTATACGGCGAAAATGTTCCCGGGGTTACATTTGGAAGGGGGAAAAAGTAGCCACACGGACATTAACAAAATTTATGGTCCACATACTGAACACCCCCAATTTTACCGTTAGCATCAAGTTCAAAATAAGTGAGCGCTTTTTTTTAGTTTTGCGCGCAAATCCATCAGAGTTTGTTAGGGGCGATAAAAAAATGAGTGCTCATTTTTGCCCCACTACTTAAACAACAGAGCATGTCGGTAACAGTCAAAGGGTTGACCAAAATTTACGGAGAGCAAAAGGCCATTGATCAGGTTTCATTCACGGCTGGAAAGGGTGAAATTTTGGGGTTTTTAGGGCCTAACGGCGCTGGAAAGACCACTACCATGAAAATCATTACCGGTTTTATCCCTCAAACCGAAGGTGAGGCCGAAGTGTGTGGTTTTGATGTGACCAAGGCCCCACTTGAAGTACGCAAACGCATTGGTTACTTGCCCGAACACAATCCACTGTACAAGGACATGTACGTGAAGGAATTCCTGGAGTTTGTAGCGGGTCTGCACCAGCTCAAAAAGCCCATGCAACGGATCAAGGAGATGATTGACATGACTGGCCTGGAGAAAGAACAGCACAAACCAATTGCCGCACTCTCAAAGGGTTATCGGCAAAGGGTAGGTTTGGCTCAGGCCATGTTGCACGACCCCGAAGTACTGATCCTGGATGAACCCACCACTGGTCTCGACCCCAATCAATTGGTCGAAATCCGCAGCCTGATCAAACAATTGGGCAAAGAAAAGACCCTGATTTTTTCAACTCACATCATGCAGGAGGTAGAGGCCATTTGCAACCGGGTTTTGATCATCAACAACGGCAAAATTGTCGCAGATGACCGCATTGAACAACTGCCCAACCTGATCAAAGGGGAGGCAATGGTCAGTGTGGCCTTTTTGGAGGAAGTCAAAGCCGACGTGTTGAAAAAAATCAAGGGGGTAAACTCCGTCAAAAAAATCAACCAAAACAGTTGGCAGCTTTCCAGCGACGCCAAAGCTGATATTCGCCCGGAAGTGTTCCGCTTTGCGGTAGACCAAGGCTTGACCTTGATTGAAATGCATAAGGAGGCTTATTCCGTGGAAGATGTTTTCCAAAAATTGACCGCAAAGGGGCGATAAAAGTATTCATATTGCCGCACGACACAAATAAAATGATTCGACCTTTAAGCTACCTCTACATCCTCGCCTGCTTATTAGGGACCTGCATAGCCAGCGCCCAAAACCGCACGGCTGTGAAGCCTAATTATAATTTCAAGGACGGGATCTACCCCAATTTGGCGGCCTTTCAGGCAGACAAACCGCAGTATTCCATGTTCAATGTGGAGTTTTCAGCGGTGGTAAACGAGGAGAAAAAAGTAGTACAGGTGGAATGGATTCGGCACAAACGTGGTGACACCTTGCGCCTGGATTCCATTTGGGGCATTTGTTGGCGCGGGCGGCCTTATATTCGCATCCCGGCAGATAGTGTCAAGCGCAAATTGGCTATTTTTGCTGAATTACAGGTGATTGGGAACATTTGTTTGTTCAATTATGAAACAGAGGTGGAAAAACTGGTCGAAATCAAGGCTTATTTTCCTGAAACCGGGATTCCCTTTCGCAAAGGCAAGGTTCGAAATACGGAAACTTTGATCAAGGAAAAGATGCTGCGTTTGGAGAACGGAGAATGGGCCACTTTGAATCAACAAAATTTGGCTCAATGGGTGGCCGATTATCCCGATCTGCAAAAAGCAGTTAAGGCCCTGGCACCGGATAGAACCGCCGAACTACTGCCCAGGATGGTACTGACTTACAATGAGCGAAATCCGTTCTATTTAAAATAAATTTATGTGGACGATCTTTAAAAAAGAAGTAAACACCTTTTTCAGCTCCCTGATTGGTTACATCGCCATCGCCGTTTTTTTGGTGATTTTGGGGCTGTTTGTATTTGTGTTTGCGGACTCCAGCATTTTGGAAAACAAGTTTGCCACCCTAGCTCCCTTGTTTGACACGGCACCCCTGGTGTTTTTGTTCCTCATCCCGGCGGTCACCATGCGGATGTTTGCCGAAGAACAACAAACCGGTACCATCGAATTCCTGGCCACCAAACCCGTGCGCGACCTCGACATCATTTTGGGAAAATATTTTGCAGCCCTGGCCCTGGTGCTGTTTTCAATATTGCCCACCGTTTTGTACTACTACACGGTGTATCAATTGGGCTCTCCGCAAGGGAATCTGGATGCCGGAGCAATCCTGGGTTCTTACCTCGGTTTGTTTTTGCTGGCCGCCATTTTTGCCGCCATCGGGATTTTTGCCTCTTCCCTGAGTAGCAATCAGATCCTGGCCTTTTTGCTGGCAACCTTCCTTTGTTTTTTGTTTTACTACGGATTTTATTATTTCAGCAAACTACCTGTATTTGTGGGGCGTTTGGATGATTTGATTCAAAAATTGGGCATCGACTACCACTACAACTCGATCAGTCGGGGCATTGTGGATACGCGGGATGTGGTGTACTTTTTTTCCGTGAGCACTCTCTTTTTGGCCTTAACGCTCTTTTCACTGGAAAGAAGAAAATGGTAAACATGAGCAAAAGTAAAAAAACACAATCCCTGTTGCAAATGGGGCTTTTCCTGGGGATTGTGGTCTTCATCAATATTCTGGCCAATGCCCGCTTGGGCAATTTTGCCTTGTACCGCAGTTTTGACCTCACCGAGGAAAAACGTTTCACCCTTACGGATGGCACCAAAAACTTGTTGCGCAATCTGGATGAGGTGGTTTATGTCAAAGTAATGCTGGACGGCAAACTGCCCGCCGAATTGAAGCGCCTGCGTGCCTCCACCATCGACATCCTGGATGATTTTCGTGGGCAATCCAGTTTGGTGGATTACGACTTTGAAAACCCGCTGAACGGCAAACCCGAACAGGTCAATGCCCGGATGGAACAACTGCGCAAGGAGGGCATGTTCCCCATGTCTTTTACCGTGGTGAAAGGTGCTCAGCGCGATGACACCCCTGTATTTCCCTACGCAGTGGTGAATTACAAAGGCCGCGCCTATCCGGTAAACCTGATGGAAAATCAGGACAACACCCAGTCGCCCGACGTGGTACTCAACAATGCCGTTTCGCTGCTGGAATACAAACTGGCCAATGCCATCCAAAAACTCCAAGAGGCCAACAAACCCAACGTAGTCTTCACAATGGGCCACGGGGAGTTGGGCGAATTTGAACGTGCCGATTTTGAAGGTTCATTGCGCAAATTTTGCAATACAGGCACCCTGGTTTTGGACAGCGTCACTTCGATCAATCCAGAGATCTCAGCCTTGATTGTGGCCAAGCCACTCCGGCCTTTTTCCGAAAAAGACAAGTTTAAAATTGACCAATACGTGATGGGCGGTGGAAAAATCCTCTGGATGCTCGACATGGTGCGCATGGATAAAGACAGCCTGCTCGCACACCCCGAATACATCCCCGGCGACTACCAACTCAATCTGGATGACCTGCTTTTTCGTTACGGTGTGCGGGTACAGCCCAATTTGGTGCTCGACCTGCAATGCTCGCCCATCTGGATCGCTACTGGGAAACAAGGCACTAAGCAACAACGCCAGCCGATTGCTTTCCCTTACCATATCCTGACCTTAGCCAACCCGGATCATCCGATTTCCAAATCGGTGGCTCCGGTCAATCTGCTCTTTGCGAGTACCATCGATACGGCCATTCGCACCAAAACACCGGTCAAAAAAACGGCACTTTTAACCACCACCCCCCGCACCCGCCTGCAGTACTTGCCTGCACGCCTGGGGCTGGATTTTCTGCGCTACATCCAACCAGACAAGTTCAACAAGGGGCCACAAGTGGTAGCGGTAGCCATGGAAGGCACATTCCCCTCGATGTATGAAAACCGCTTGACTCCGGAAATGGAAAGTGGACTGACTCAACTGGGCTTACAATTCAAAAGTGTAAGTGTTCCAACCCGGCAGATCGTCGTGTCTGATGGCGACGTGGCCAAAAACAAGTACCTCCCTACCCGCGAGCAGGTGGTGCCCCTGGGCTACAACGACGTGGAAAACTTCATTTACGCCAACAAGGAATTCTTGCAAAACGCGGTGGAATACCTGTTGGACAAAAATGGCATCATTGCTGCAAGGGGCAAAGAGGTGCGTTTGCGCATGTTGGACACCACCCGGGCCCAGGAAGAAAAAACGTGGTGGCAATTGGTGAACATCGTTTTCCCGTTGGTTTTGATTGGGGTGTTTGGATTTGGGTATGGATGGTGGCGGAAGCGGAAGTATGCACGGGCGTAAGTGTTTTATAATCGTATAATTTTACACCAATGAAAAACTTAATTTATGGCATGCTTTTACTGAGCTTTTCCTGTGTAAACCAGGGGACTCAAAAAACTCAAACTAAAACAAACCAAATAGAGGATAAAAATGTAAGCCTTGAAAAGCATGCCGCTAAGGTGATGGATATCTTAATTCGTAAAGACTTCGCTGCTCTGGCTGAACAAATTGAAATGGGGCAGGATTTATTGTTTTCCCCTTATGGGTATATCGACACTACCTCAGCAATTAGATTTTCCAAAGAAAAACTAAAACAAGCAGCAACTCAGCAACAGAAAATCAATTGGGGCGAGTACGATGGAACGGGTGATCCGATTGAATTAAATCTAGCTGAATATTTCGACAAATTTGTAACGGACAAAGACTATTTAAAATGTGGTGCCAACCCAATCAATGAGACTACCGCAGTAGGTAATATGGTTAATAATCTTGAAGAGGTTTTTCCTGGTTACGATTTTATAGAATATTACTGTAAAGGCTCAGACAAATACAGCTTTATGGATTGGGGAGCCCTCCGTTTGGTCTATAAGGTTTCGGATGACAAAATATATTTGGTTGCAATCGTCCATGACCAGTGGACAATTTGATCATGTGTAGATAACATTAAATGACTGCCAAAAGCTAAAACCCAATGTAGATTTTTTCCAATTTTGCACACCATTTCGGCTTAATCAATTTGCTTGCATGAACCGCACCACCTGGCTTTTACTTTCCTTCTTTATCCTCGGCGTAATTGCCGTGAGTTATGTCTATTTCAACCGCGAAGACGCCCTCATGCGTGGCCTCAAAGCCGAGCGCAACTTTGCCGTTAAAGACATCAGTCGCCTGCAAAAAATCTTCATCGCCCAGCGTGATGGTGAGACTACACTTTTGGAAAAAAAAGGCTCGGAATGGCTCTACAACGGCAAATACAAAGCCCGCCCCAATGCGATGGACAACCTGTTGGATGCCATTCAACGCGTTGAAATCGACCACATCCCCGCCAAGGCCGCCATCAAAAACATCGTCAATAACCTGGCGGGAGAAGGCATCAAGGTAGAATTGTACGAATCCGGCGAGCAGCCTATCAAGACTTACTACATCGGTAGTGGCACCCAGGATGAACGCGGTGTGTACATGATCATGGATGGTTTTGATCAGCCCTTCGTTTGCCATATCCCGGGCTGGGAAGGCAATTTGCGCTACCGCTACAACCTGCGTGGCGATGATTGGCGCGACAAAACGGTGTTTGCCGAAGATCCCGATAACATCCAAAGCGTGAGCATTGAATACCCAAAACAAAAAAATCGCTCATTCAAACTGGATCGCAAGGGCAGCAGTTTTGACATTCGGCCTTTTTATGAAATTACGCCCGAGCTCCGTATGCCTTATCGCGAAGGTAGTGCCGAAGCCTTTTTGATTGGTTTTGAAAGCCTGGTGGCCGAAGCATTTGAAAACGAAACTCCTGCAAAGGACTCCGTGCGGCAAATTGTACCCTTCAGCGTGATTACGGTGACCAATAAACAGGGCAAAACCACTCAAGCGAAATTGTTTCCCATTTTTCCCGAATCAGTCATGTCCCTTGATCCCAAAACCGGGCAATGGGTCAGTTCCGACGGAGCTACCGTGGAGCGCTATTTTGTGGACCACAGTTCGGGGGATTTTATGCTGATTCAGGATCGGGTGTTTCGGAAGGTGTTGAGGGGGTATGATTTTTTTTATGGGCGGTAGTGGTTTTGGATCTAAAAAAAGACAATTACAACAAATAAACTCCTTAAAACAACGTTTAGCCAGGGTAATTTTTCTTAAAAAGAAATGCAGAACAAACCTTAAATACTGTCAAAATGAAACCCTTCGTAACTGTTTTATTTACCCTTTTTACATTGACCATTTTTGCCCAAACCGCTGCCGAACACCTCCAAAACGGCATTGCAAAGCACAATCAAAAAAACTATAAGGACGCGATCAAAGATTACGAAAAAGCCATCAAAGCTGATCCCAACTACAAAGAAGCCTACTTCAATCGAGGCATTTGCGCCCTGGCTTTAAGAAATTTCAAACTGGCAATGAGCGATTTTGACAAAACCATTGAATTGGATCCAAAATTCATCAAAGCCTATTACAGCAGAGCAAGCGTTTGGGTTAGTCAAGAACAATACCTTGAAGCTTTGCCCGACCTCGACAAAACCATTGAATTGGATGTTGCTTTCCCCAACGCCTTAACCCTGCGTGGGCAAATCCGAGCCCAAACTGGCAACAAAAAAGGAGCTTGTGAAGACTTCTCTACTGCCAAACAAAATGGAGACAAACAAGCTGATCGTTACCTTGCCCAGTTTTGTGGCAATGAGCAGTTATCCGGCGAATCATTTATGCTCAACTGGCCAGAGGAAGAAAACTGGAAAATTGGGAACAGCCAGGAAAATGCTCAAATGGCCATGCTGGAATTGATACGTGCCAATGAAACGCTGGAAAATTGGACCGAAATGGGTACAATGGCCTCATTCTTTGACTCTAAACCCATTCCAATGGATCAGGTGATGAACATCATGTTTGAACAGGCCAAACTCAAAGCGCCCAAAGCAAAATTGACTTTTATTGAAAAAGATGAAACCGCCACTTATCCCTGGATTATTTTTACCATTGAATCCCCAAACTTCAAAAATGACAAAAAGCCGGAATCTCAACTCTGGTACATTACTCAGGGAAAACAAGCACTCTATTCTAATTTCAGGGCCATCAAAGAGGCCAGTATTCCCGATCTGTTAAAAGAAAAATGGATCAAGTTTTTCAAAACTGGGCAAGTGGTGAATAAATAAGTTTATCATTCTAAATTTTCTTATTTTGGCATGGCTGAATTTTAAGAGATTTTAGAATGTTAGAAAAAACATTGTTTCTTGGCCTCATCGTCGCACTCTTCTGTTGTGCTTGTTCCACCGAGCTACCGCCGGAACTGCAAGCAGAACTCGCAAGCTTGCCCGCTGAGCTGGACTACAACCTCCACGTCAAGCCCATTCTCTCCGACAAGTGTTTTGCTTGCCACGGGCCCGACAAAGCCAAACAGAAAGCTGGCCTGCGCCTCGACCTGCCCGAAGACGCTTACGCCCAACTGGAAGAAAGCCCTGGCAAAGTAGCCATCGCCAAAGGCAGTTTGCGCCGCAGTGAAGTCTTTCACCGCATCATTTCCGATGACCCCGAATACCTCATGCCTACACCCGAGTCTCACCTCAGTTTGAGCAATCGGGAAAAAGCCATCCTCATCCAATGGATCAAAAACGGAGCGGAATACCAGCCACACTGGGCTTTTGTAGCACCAAAACAGGCTAAAATCCCCAGTGTAAAGAATTCAGATTGGGTTAAAAATCCCATTGACAACTTCGTGTTGCAAAAACTGGAAGCTGAAAAGCTCCAGCCTGCCCCGGAAGCCTCGAAGGCCATCCTTTTGCGCCGATTGTCCCTCGATCTGACTGGCCTCCCTCCTACCCTGGCTGAAATTGAAGCTTTTGAAAAAGATAAATCCCCCAATGCCTACGAAAATCAGGTAGATCGCCTGCTCCAATCGCCCCATTATGGCGAAAAAATGGCAGTGGACTGGCTGGATTTGGCGCGTTTTGCCGATTCTCATGGCTACACCGTGGATCGTCTGCGCGACATGTCGCCTTACCGCGACTGGGTCATTCAGGCTTTCAACCGCAATCAGCCTTACGACCAGTTCATCCAGTGGCAATTGGCGGGCGATTTGATGCCCAAACCCAGTCGGGAAATGTTGATCGCCACCGCCTTTAATCGCAACCATCCCCAAAACCTGGAAGGCGGCATCATCGAAGAAGAGTTTCAGACCGAGTACGTAGTAGACCGCACCAACACCTTCGGCGATGCTTTTTTAGGGCTTTCGCTGGGTTGTGCCAAATGCCATGACCATAAGTACGATCCCCTTTCGCAGCAGAATTATTACGAGCTATTTTCCTTTTTCAACAACGTCAAAGAAGCGGGCCAAATCTCCTGGGATGGTGCCCTGCCCACACCAACCTTGCTCTTGCCGACCAAAAAGCAGGAAAAAATGCTGGCCTCCATCCAAAAATCCATTGCCGAGCAGGAAAAAGAGGTAGAAAAACTCAGCCCCCAAACGATAACGGCCTTTGAAGAGTGGCTAAAAAAGGGCCAGCAGCAAAAACTGGCCACGGAAAAGATCCCCCAATCCGGCCTACAAGCCCACTATAGCTTCGATGCCAGCGACCTGAAAAACCAGGTCAACCCCAAACAGATGGGCATCATGAAACGGGAAACGGGCATGACCGGAGACAAGCCCAATTTTATCAACGCCAACTCCGGCAAAGCCCTCGCGCTCGACGGCGACGTATACCTTGACCTAGGTGAAGTAGGCGTTTTCCGCAAATCCGCCCCCTTCAGCATTGGCATCAAAGTTTGGATTCCAAAAGCGCTGAAAGAAGGTGTATTGTTCCACAAGAGCAGTGCTGAACGCTTGTACAATTTCCGGGGCTTTCACGTCTACCTCAAAAATGATCGCCTCGAAATCAACATGGCGCATACTGCCCCCTCCAATGCCCTTACACGTGTGAGTAAAGCCTCCGTGCCGCGCGATCGTTGGTTGCACCTGACCCTCACTTACGATGGCTCTTCGCGTGCTTCGGGATTCAACTTGTACCAAGATGGGCAGGTACTCGCCATGGAAACCACCATGGATCAGTTGTACAAAGACATCCTGCTGGTGGGCAATCCACAACCGGGTTTACAAATCGGTGCCTGGTGGCGGGGACTTGGCTTCAAAGGTGGGCAGGTGGACGACATCAGCGTGTACAATCGGGAATTGACGCCCTTTGAAGTGGCGGTGCTGGCACAAAAACAGAGTTGGGCCAAAGTGGCGAATAAACCTGTGGCACAATTGAGCGAAGCCGAAAAGGGACATTTATTGGCCTATTACCAACAAGCCGTTTCGCCCCTCTTGCAAGAAGCACGCAAAATCCTCCAGGCACGCCGCACCACGCTCTCCGACTCCATCGAGCAGGTCGAAGAATTGATGGTGATGCAGGAAATGAAGCAGCCTAAAAAGACCTTTCTGTTGAACCGGGGCAATTACGATATGCCCGGCAAGCAGGTTTTTCCCAATACGCCAGCCTCTATTTTGGCCTGGCCCAAAGACCTGCCTAAAAACCGGCTTGGCCTGGCCCAATGGCTGTGTTTGCCCGAACATCCCTTGACGGCTCGGGTGGCGGTCAATCGTTTCTGGCAAAACTACTTTGGCGCGGGGTTAGTCAAAACCACCCAAGATTTTGGCAATCAGGGCGAAATGCCCAGTCATCCACAATTGTTGGACTGGTTGGCGCTGCGTTTTATTGAGTCGGGTTGGGATGTCAAAGCCCTGCAAAAACTCATCGTAATGTCGGCTACTTATCGGCAGGATTCGCGGGTGGACAAAACTTTGCGGGAAAAAGACCCCGAAAATCGCCTGCTGGCGCGAGGCCCAGCTTTCCGGCTTTCCGCCGAGCAAATTCGCGACAATGCCTTAATGGCCAGCGGTTTGTTGAATCCAAAAATCGGGGGCAAAAGCATCAAACCCTATCAGCCAGCGGGTCTGTGGGAAATCAACAGCGCCAACTACGAGGCAGATACCACCGACGCGGTGTATCGCCGGAGTTTGTATATCGTAGTCAAACGTTCGGTACCCAATCCAACCCTGGCTACTTTTGATGCAGGTTCGCGGAGCTACTGCGTGGTGCGAAGGCAAAAAACCAATACGCCCTTGCAGGCCCTGGTCACCTTGAATGACCCAACTTTTATTGAAGCTTCGAAGGTGTTAGGGGAACAAATGTGCAGGATACCGGATGCGCCCAAGGCCATTGCTACGGTGTACAGGAAGTTAACGGGTTTGCAGCCTTCAAAGGCGGAATTGGCACTGTTGTTAAAAATGCAACGCGCTCAGCAGGAAAATTTCAAACTTCATCCTGAAAAAACGAAAGGCTGGCTGGAAGCAGGTTTGTACAAATTGGATCCAAAATTGGATAAAGCGGCACTAGCGGCGAATGCGGTGGTGGCGAATACAATTATGAATTCAGATGCAACATTGAGTAAAAGGTGAATGATCCAGGCTTTAAAGCTATGCTCAAAGTCTGATTTAGTTTAAGGCTACAAAAGTGGTAGCCAGTTATTTGCCAGACTGAGCCGACCAGCGGCATAGCCGCGAAACGTCTGTAGTCAAGGGAACGAAGATCAGTTTTTAAGGTGCGTTAGCACCGAAACAATAACACGATTTTCAGATGGATTGTCCAGATTTAAAGGTTTCGGAGCGCTGAACCTTCATCCAACATCCGAACTTTACATCTAATGACGTTACGCGGCTCTGCCGCTATTTGCCTCAGTCTGGCTAATCGTGCAAGTCCCAATTTTTGTAATTTCAATAGTAAAGTGATCAAGCAAGATGTCAACCCATAACCATAACCACGACCCATTTCGGCTCCACACCCCCGAATTTGATTCCTTGAACAAACAATGGGATCGGCGCAATTTTTTGCTCAAAACGGCGCTGGGTTTGGGGGCGATCGCTACGGGGACCCTATTGGGAACTCGTTCGATTTCGAAGGGGCCTTCGGCCATGCCGGGTGAAGATTTCCAACAAGCGATGTTGGACGCATTGCCCCATTTTGCGCCCAAAGCCAAAAGGATCGTGTACCTGTTCATGAGTGGTGGGCCTTCGCAGTTTGAAACCTTTGATTACAAACCCAAGCTCCAAAACCTCTTGGGGCAAGACCTGCCCGATTCGGTGCGCAAAGGCCAGCGCCTGACCGGGATGAGTGCCAATCAGGCCAGTTTACCCATCGCTCCTGCTTTTTGCCGATTCAATCAGCATGGACAAAGTCAAACCTGGGTCAGTGAATTATTGCCCCATACCGCCAAGGTGGTGGATGACTTGTGCATCGTCAAATCGGTTTTTTCCGAAGCCATCAACCACGACCCTGCTTTGACCTTTTTTCAAACCGGCAATCAGCTCCCGGGGCGACCTTCAATTGGTTCCTGGATCAGTTATGGCCTTGGGTCAGACAATCAAAACCTGCCCACTTTTATCGTACTGGTCTCCAAGGATGCTCCCCGCGACCAGCCTTTGTACGCCCGTTTGTGGGGCAATGGTTTTTTACCCTCCGAGCACCAGGGCGTGCAGTTCCGTTCGGGTAAAGACCCCGTTTTGTTCCTCAACAATCCGGAAGGTTACGACGGCGCCGACCGCCAGGAGATGCTCGATTACCTCAAACAACTCAATCAACTGCAAAACGAAGCCTACGGTGACCCGGAAGTCAATGCCCGCATTGCCCAATACGAAATGGCTTACCGCATGCAAACTTCGGTACCCGAGGTAATGGACATTTCAGAAGAAACCGATGAAACCTTTGAATTGTACGGGCCAACGAGCCGTGACCCCGGAACTTACGCGGCCAATTGTATTTTGGCACGCAAACTATTGGAAAAAGATGTTAAGTTCGTACAATTGTACCATCAGGGCTGGGATCACCACGGCGGTTTGCCCGGGGGAATGAAGCAGCAGTGCCAAACCATCGATCAGCCAACGGCAGCCTTCATCACCGACCTCAAACGCAGGGGCTTGTTGGAGGATACATTGGTCATTTGGGGTGGAGAATTTGGGCGTACGGTGTACTCGCAAGGTATTCTCACTGCCGACAATTATGGGCGGGATCACCATCCGCGTTGTTTCACCATGTGGATGGCAGGTGCCGGGGTCAAAGCGGGATTCAGTTTTGGCGAAACCGACGATTTTAGTTACAACATTGTCAAAGACCCGGTACATGTGCATGATTTTCACGCGACTTTAATGTACCTCATGGGCATTGACCACGAGCAGTTGATCTACAAGTTTCAGGGGCGGCGCTTCCGATTGACGGATGTGCATGGGAAGGTGGTGAAGGGAATTTTGGCTTAAATTTTTACTTGCAAGCGCCGTAGGCGCACAAATTCTAAGGTGATCTAAGGTGCCTAAGGTGGTTCAAATTAAAAACTTCTAAAATTTTTAGAACCCTATTAAACTTATTATTGAACCACCTTAGGCACCTTAGAACATCTTAGAATTTGCATCTTCGATGCTTAATTCAACCCAACATACATCAGTTATGCATCCACGCAGAAAATTTATTCGCAATGCTGCTTTGGCCTCCGCTGCCGCAGTGGCCAGTCCTAGCTTTGGTTTTTCCATTTTGCACCCAGAGCTAAAGCCCGAAGAAACCATCATCGGACATGGCGAGTTCACCTACAAAGTCAACAAGGGTTGGGCTAAAATCAGCGCCAATACCAACCCGCTGATCAACTGCCATGAGATGGTTCAGGACAGCAAAGGGCGTTTGATCATGTTGGGCGACCATACCAACAACAACATCCTGATCTTTGACCAATCGGGCAACTTGCTCGATTCCTGGGGGCATGCCTACCCCGGTGGCCACGGGTTGACCTTGAGCAAAGAAGGTGGTGAAGACTTTTTGTGGATCGTCGATTGTGGCTATTACCAGGACAAGTACGGCGCCGGAAAAGCTCAGGCAGGACAGGTCATCAAAACCGACCTGACCGGGCGCATCATCTTCAGCATCGGACATCCCCGCACCATTGGCATTTACAAGGACGATGAGCGCTTTCAACCCACCGAAACCGCAGTTGCCCCCAATGGTGACCTTTATGTAGCGGATGGCTATGGCTCCGATTACATCATCCAGTACAACAGCAAAGGCCAATACATCCGGCACTTTGGTGGCCGCAACAACGCCAATAAGGAACACAACCTGGTCAACGCCCACGGCGTGGTGGTGGATACCCGCGACCCCAAAAACCCAGTGCTGATTTGTACTTCACGCGAAGAAAACTGCTTCAAGGTCTTCAGCCTGGATGGCAAATACATCAAGCGGATCGATCTTCCGGGTTTGTACGTATGCCGTCCGGTGATGGATGGCCAAAACCTGTATGCGGGTGTTTGCTGGTCCAAGGATGCAGCGGGCAATCGCCAAGGTGATTCCGGTTTTGTAACCATTCTGGATGCCAACAACAAAGTCGTTTCTAATCCTGGCGGTACGGCACCTGTTTATAAAAATGGGGTATTGCAGCCATCACTGGCGCTGACCGAACGGGTGTTCCACCACGGTCACGACGTTTGTGTGGACAATGATAAAAACGTCTACGTTTGTCAGTGGAATGCCAACCATAGTACTCCCGTTAAACTAACCAGAGTCTAAATGGGCTATTTCCACCCACTACTGGTTCATTTGCCCATCGGCTTTTTGCTACTGGCCATTTTGATGGACCTCTTGGCTTACCGCAGCGCGTTCGTACAGTACCGCGCTGCGGTGCCCATGACCTTGTTTTTGGGTTTTGTGGCCGCACTTTTGTCCTGTGGGACGGGGTATTTGTTGGCCAATTCGGGCGACTACGATTTCAGCAGCTTACAAAGGCACCAACAAGCCGGCTGGATTGTAGCGGGTGCCAGCGGCGGGCTTTGGCGGCTAAGTGCGGTGTTTTTTCGCAAACAAAGCCAGGCAGGCTCACGCTGGATGAGCGCTTTACTCCTTGCTTTGGGTGGGTTGATCGCCTACACCGGGCACCAGGGCGGCAGTTTGACGCATGGAAGTGATTACCTTTCCTGGCAGGCGGCGAATGAAGTTGAAAAACCGATCCGCAAAGTCGCCCTTGTCGACAGTACGGCCATCGAAATACCAAAAGTCAATCCCGATCTCCCCCTCGAGGTGGATACACAAGCAGTGGAACAATTGCGCAAATTGGGATTCAATGTGCGCTACATGCTCAAACGCCCAGTGATGTTGGACCTGACTTTGCCTGCTCAGGCGGGGAAATCTATGGCAGAAATCCAGCCTGCTTTACAAACCGTGGCACCGAGTATCGTTTGGTTGAATTTGTCGGACAATGGGTTTTCGGAAAAAGATTTGGCTTGGTTAAAAGCTTGCCAGAATCTGGAGAAATTGAAATTGGCGAAGAACCCGGTTGGGGATGGAGTGCTGGAAATTTTAGCGGGCTTAAAACATTTGGAAGCCTTGAATTTGAACGATACTCAGGTTAGTACTGGTACCGTTGAAAAGCTACAAAATGCAGGCGTAAAAAGGATTTACCATTGGAAGCAATAAGCACGGTTTCGGCTCAAAAGGACCAGTAAAATGCATAGTCAAAATTTGACGCCTTGGAGTTATTGGGATGACTTTAATCCAAGTAAAAGACGCGTAAATTGGTGATTATTTTGTTTTTAATCTTGACAAAATAAGCTACAAAATCTATCTTGCTTGCTATTCCATCACACCAAGATTCTAATCCCATGAATCCTGTAAAAAAACTGATTTCCCTGGCTTTTTTGCTTGCCATCACCACCTTTGGATTCGCACAAACGCCTGAACAACTGGAAGATAAAATCGCCAAGGCCTGGCGGGATAGTTTGGCCAAACACATCCCTTTCTTTTACCTAGCAGACGAGTATCTCAAGGTTGAAAAGGAATGGGACCGAAAAATATTTAGCATTGACAACAAGGACCTTGTTCAGTACCTCACCTTGAAAGGGGGATTAAAACCGGATGTAGGATTATTAGGCGGTAAAGTTCTGGTACCCATTGCGCGCAAAGCCCTCAAAGGCAGTGAATTTCACCTGTCGCTTTATGGCAAAAGTTCAAACAACAACGATATAAAACCGACCCTCGTTGAATTTGGAAAAGTCGTTTGTGATTGTCTGGAGGAAAAAGCTGGAACCATTGACCCACCAAAGCTGACTTACAAGCAACAAGATTCCCTAAAAAACCAATATTTAAGTGAATGTTTTCAGGCAAATATTGCCGATCACCGTTCAAAATTATTTTTGGATTACAAGTTCCAGGATCAAAATTCCAGCAAACGATTTGGTAGCATTACAACCGGTTATTTTTTTACAAATTGCCCGACCATGGTCAATGCCAGTGCAGATTCAAAAGCAGCCATTTGGGGAGATCGCATTCTTTGGGAGCTCAGGAGAAACTATAGCAAATCAGCCTGGAATGTGATCGAAGCACTCAAAGAATCCATCACTGACAAACTTAGCGATCAATTCATTGGCGTTCAAAATTTTAACGTAGCCAAACCAACCTTGATAAAAGCACAAAGCGTTTTTAAAGCAAATCCTGGTGCCTATGCGATGACCAGGCCTGAAGATGAAACAAAAAAAGACAACCATACTTTTCAGGTATTCAATTTTGTGGCCAACCAAAAAATGTTGTTTCAATTGGTAGCTGAATACCAAACTGATCCAAATAGCAAGTTGAAAGCAGTGGTATTTGTACCAAGGGAAAAAATCAAGAATGTTCAAGAATTGGACAAAATA
Organism: Haliscomenobacter sp.; assembly: GCF_965225875.1. GTDB lineage: Bacteria > Bacteroidota > Bacteroidia > Chitinophagales > Saprospiraceae > Haliscomenobacter. Next base: position 1,904,727 of record NZ_CBDDBS010000003.1, read on the forward strand.
CTGGAATCTAGTCCGCCGCCGCCGCCCACGGAAGAATTACCGAAAAACGACTAGCGCTTCAATTCTCATCAATTCTCATTATACTTGGGAAACGAAAGGATGAATTTTGTTGAATCCAAGTTGAATGAATGATGGAAAAACTGCAACATTATTTCGAATCCATCGGTTTTACCCCTGAAGAACTGGATCAGGTTTTGCATGCTTTCACCATAAAGCAGTACAAAAAGAACGACTTTTTTATTGAAGAGGGCAAAACCAGTAAACACATCGGTTTTATCAAAAAAGGCCTTTTCCAATACTTTGTCATTGTGGATGGTAATGAACGAACGACGTATGTTTCCATCGAAAATACCTTCCTTTCTTCGGTCATGAGTTTTATCAGTGAAAAACCTGCTTTGGAATCCGTGCGTGCTTTGACCGAGGCCGAGGTTTATTTGATCAGCAAAACGGCTTTAAAAAAGCTCGCCAACGAACTCCCCAAATTTAAAGACTTCTACATCAGCCTACTGGAAAGTGCGGTATGTGGCATCGACAGCAGTCGGCATGACCTGATTGTACTGAGTGCAGAGCAACGCTACGAAAAAATGCTGCGCGAAGAACCCCATCTTTTGCAACACATTCCCTTGCAACACCTGGCCTCGATGCTGGGGGTAACGCCAAGGCACCTGAGTCGTATTCGCAGCACGATTCGTTGATTGATTTTCCTAGCACTTGTTTCGCTTTTGGACATTTGTCTAGTGTTCTTAAACCGCCTCACCTGAACTTTGTGTCGTCAATTAAAAACAACGACGACATGAAACTATTTAAAATCACTTCCTCTAGTATTTTTTTCTTTGCCTTTTTTGGGCTATTTCTGGCACCAAAGGGTCTTTCTGCTCAAAGCCGCTTGTCCACCAACGAATTGAGCATCAATGCTTTTCGCAACCCTTCGATTGGTTTAGAATACCGCTACCACAGTGTTTCAGTGCACGCAGGATACTACATTACTAACTTAGAACCGGACATTACGACGAAGTTTCTGAAAGCGGGTTTGACCGCTTGGTTTCTACCCCTTGGGCAAAAAGAAAATCCCTCTTCCTTTTATGCAGGAGCTTCTTACCTGCGTGGCCTCAACCGGGAGTACAAGGATCAAAACGCGCTGGGTTTGGAAGCGGGGTTCCGCTGGATGATCTGGGAAGGGCTCAATTTCAGGATTGGCGCCATTGCCTTAGTGGCCAAAGGACATGATGTCAAAATCAATCCTACTCCTGGCCTGAGTTATTCTTTCTTCTTTAATTCCAAAAATCAATAAACCATGGAAAATACAATTGTTAAACCCGAAAAAGCCATCGGTATTTTACTGATTGTCAGTGGCATTTTGTTGTTCATTCCCTACACCATTTTGTCCATCACTTTTGAATATCCGCAAATCTTGCGACAAGATATTGGATTTGTTTTGAACAAGTTTCATGATGGGGGCAACGCCTTGATTTGGACCTGGTGGACATTTGCCATGGTAGGCTTGCCCCTTTTCCCCGCCTATGTGTTATTGGGCCAAAAGCTGGAAGCAAAACTCCCGCTGGTACGCTGGGTCACTTACATCGGGTTGATCAGTTTGATTGTCCAAATGTTGGGTTTGTTGCGCTGGACTTTTGTGGTACCGGTTTTGGCAAACAATTATGTAAACGGCAATGAGATGGTCAAGGAGGCTGCCAAAATTGCCTTCCAGGTCATCCACCAATACGGCGGCGTAGTGCTGGGCGAACACATTGGGCAATTGTTTACCATCATCTGGACGATCGGCATGAGTTATGCTTTTAGCCGATTGAAATTGATGCCCAAGTGGTTGATTTGGTTTGGCTACATCACTTCTTTCATTTACTTCTTGGCCCAAACGGAGTTGTTTGCTACGGTGATGCCGGGTTTTCCGGTGCTGGATTTGGCGGGACTGATTGGGAGTACGTTGTGGTTGGTGTGGTTGATTGTAGTGGGGGTAAGGTTGTTGAGAATGAGCATTCAAAATTAAGTCCTAGACAATAAAAACCCGCAATTGAACAAGAGTTGCTGCTGCCGGTCTATTGACCGAAGTACAACTCTTGTTCGATTGCAGTTCCTACAACTGCCCTTCCAAGCCCTTTAAATTAGAAGGTCTTTTGGCTTTTGCGTTCACAATTTTACCCTCTTCATTGACGATGAGGTACCAGGGAATGGACAAATTACCTCCCTGATCAAAAATCTTCACCAAATCATTGGTAAAGTCCTTGTTGGTACGGAGGTGATTCCCTTCCAGTTTATAAAACTTGATCATGCCTTTCCAGGCCTCGTCCCGCTCGGGTTCATCAATGGAGATGTACAAAATGTCGTAACCTTTTTCAGCCAGCAGTTTTTTAAGCTCTACTTTGTGAGCAAACTCTGCTTTGCAGGGGCCACACCAGGTTGCCCATACGTCGATGTACAATTTTTTCCCTTTGAATGGCTTCAGGGCTTCTTCCAGGGAATTGAGGTTGGCGTAGTTTTCCACAAAATGGTATTGATCAGAAAAGCCTGCTGCTTGAGCCTGATGGTACTCAACAATGGGGTCGACTAAAGGTTGGAGATACTGTGTGAAAGGACTTTGAGGATACTGTTGTTTGAATTGATCAAACAAGGCAATCAGTTCCTTTTCATAGTCCTTTTGCAAACAAGCGCTATAGAGGTAAGAAAACTGGAAATACTCCAAGAACTCCCCATTGAAAAGACTGGGAGCTTCCTTCATTTTGAAAGTATGGGCTGTTTCGTTTTTGTAGCGCTCCTCTAGTTGCTTTGGATCAAAATCCTTGGCTAAAAATATCGAAACATCCAAATAGGTCTCCGCATACTCCTGCCACCAAAAGGAGCGGATCAAGCTCTTGTTGTTGATTGGGTATTCTTTAAAGGTTTCAGCAAACCAGGATTGATAGGCAGGAGAAAAGCTTTTGATTTTATCAGGATCGGTTCGCACCAATTTGACCCAAACCAGCTGCGCCTGCATGGTCGCATAATAACAATCCCGATCTGCTTTGACCAATTCATAAAAAGCTGGGGTAATTTTTTGAGCTTTGAGCAAGGCTGAAAAAGGTTTAAGGTCTTTGGCTTTTTCCACTGCAATTTTGGCTTTGATTTCACTGATGACTGTATCTTTGAAATACTTGCGCGCGGCAACCTGCACAAATCCTGGGTTCGGCAGGGCCTGGAATAATTTTTGTCCTTCCTCGTTTGGGCCTTTTGCTTCAAAAAAATCTTCGTCTTTTTCAGCTCCCAGGCTGAGCGTAACGCGATCGCCGGGGCTGAGAATCAAAACCTTGTGGGTTTGATCTACCCCTCCGACGGCTACAACAGAAGTTTGTTCACAGGGGATTTTTATCTGAAAATTTCCTTGTGCATCAACTGGGCTAGTTGCTTTGAGCCCCCAATGGAAAATCCCGCGTTGGGGGATGGTATAGCTCACTTCCTTGATCGTAGCCACATTGACTTTCCCGGTGATCAGGATTTCTTTGGGGGCAACATCATTCGTGTTCCAGGCGAAGAGGAGCCAGTTTAATAATAAAAATGAGGATAATTTCATCTATTCTAATTTTGAGGTGACGTTTGGTTTGCTCCGGCAATGGAATCTGATCAAAAATAAGTTATTTTAATGTAACATTCAATAACACATCATTCTAGTAGTTTTTGCAGCAAGCCTGGTTGGTATTTGGGGTGATTTTTATAATCTATACCAATCGTACGCAGGTTTTTTTCGTCCACAGCATAAAATTGTTGGAGGGCTTCAGGGCTGCCATCAAAACGACCATCCGGGGTAATGAAAGCCCAGGCTGGCTTGCCTTCAGTAGAAAGTAAGAAATAAAAAGAACCAATACTTTGACCAGACTTTGTGTTGATGAACTGGTGTGCAGATTGCCCAGAAAAAAACAACACTTTGGTGTCTTTGTATTCGGCACTGGGAATGACGCGAATTTCATCAACAAATCTCCGGTTTAGTTTTTCTTTTGTTTGAAAAGTCGATAACTCAACAACCTGCATTTGTCCGTCTTTAGGGTTATGGGCAAAGAAATATTGATCTTGTAATGAAAAAAAATAACTGCTGGCTGCAAAGGGCAAAGTGAGCACAATCTTATTCAATTGCAAGTCAAATAGCTCTGTCGTGTTTGAGCTTTCGAGTGGATAAGCCAAATAACGCCCTGACTTGGAAATGTTCATCTTTTTGGGCATGGTACGAGACCACAGGAATTGTTTGCTTATTTTGCCTGTTAGATTGTCCACAATTTGCACAGAATCTTTTTTAAGAATAACCTGATAGGGCCTGGGATTTATTTTGCTTTTTTGCTGATAGGCAGCCTGATCTAAATTAGACGCAATGCTATTTTTTGACCAATCGTACTCATAAAAAACGTCACTTCTATTAGGACTTGGGTAATAGATTTTTTGTAATTGGTCACCAAAATAGAGGATTTGTGGAGACCTTATTCCTGATATTTTTGTCCATGTTAGTTGCCAGGTACGCAAATCAAAAACTAGGCCTGATTCATCGGGATAGGTAACGAATAATTGTTGCTCAAAAGGATTATAACTATGGATAGATGCAAAGTTTTGCAGGGAGCCCTCTTTTTTGCCTGTCCTTATATCCATTTTGGAAAATTCAAAGGTATTGGAAAAGTGTAAAACATTGGGTTCAATTGGATCAAACAGGCAAATGCCAGGTTGCCCCATGAGCATACGACTGGTTTCAAAAACTGGCATTTTCGTCTTTAAATTAATCACCTTAAGTTCATCATACTGATCGATATTGACCAATGCATAAGTATCGTCGGCATTAAATTGAGCAGAAATTACCTTCGAATTCCCTCCAATTTCCATCATGTCCTGTAAGAGGAGTTGATCCTTTTCTAATTTGTACAAGTAGGCGCGTTTGGAATCATCCACAACCAGAACCTGCGGCCCTGCATTGCCATGAGCCAAGGCCGTAATCGGAAATTTCCCAATACTGATAGCTTGCTTTTCCTGCAAATCTGGAAGACTGTAAAAGCGGACCCTTCCGTCGCTACAGCCCGCCAACAGGGTTTGGTTATCCGGCGTAATGAGTAGGGTCGAAACCTTGACATCTTCCAGGTTTAGGGTTTTGAGTGAACGTATTTTTGGTATACTCCACAAACATATCTGACGCATGTCTTGGATAAAAACCCAATAAAGCTGGTTTTTGCTTACTTGCGACGATAAGGGATTTTGTATCCCTTCCAGGGTTTTAATCACCCGGAAAGTGCCGGGTTCTAATAGTTGTACTTTCCCCTCGTAATTTTGGTGGACCAAACGATCCTTAGCTAAAAATTGGATGTTTTTAGGTGTTTTTAATAAAATTTGAAGCTCTTGAGTACCGGGCGCCGATGCCTTAACGATTGGTTTGTTGACTTCCCAGAACCATTTTAAATAATCCAATTCACTCTGAGTGGTTATCTTCCGTTCGGGAAACCTGGCTACCCGATGCGTGGGGGATAAACCATTGAAAGCAGACTTAACCATACCTTCCCGGTAAAAGTCCGTATCTCTTTTGGTGAATGGCACAATTTGTCCCATAGTGCTGAGGTAGGCCATTTGTTGTAGGCCATTTTCGCTGGTTTCAAAATGCAAGCCATCATCAGAAATGGCCACCCAATCATTGGTAGAGCTGGGGTAAATGGTCATTAGTTTTTTCCCACTCCTGACATCCAGCACGCATATTTTTTGGGCGATGGGGATGACAATTTTTTCAATTTCGGGGAAATAACGGCCGCTTTTATTCGAAAAAGCCCAGTCTAATTTAAATAAATGGAGGCGATTAGCATTACCCCTGATAGGATAAACGGCTATATCTTCGCCTTCAACTACAACAATTTTATTGCTTGCATCTGATAAACCAACGATGCTATTGGCATGAGAAGGGAATATACTTTGTTGTGAAGTTTTGAGGTCCCAAATCACGGGATGGTAATCGGCATCGAGGTAAGCCAGATAGCGGGAATTCCCCGAGAAGTGAAAAGGAAAATGAGCGCGAAGGCTTTTGCTAAGTGGAATGTTGAGAATTTTTTTTCCACTTGATACTTGGTACAATTCTATGTTCTTTTTGGTGTGGGCAACAATCAAACTATCACGTTCATCAAAGCTTGCACCCTCGTAGGGCTCGTTTGTTTTAATGTGGTGTTTAGCTTTTCGGGTTTGGTTGTCCCAAACAACCATCTCACCCTTGGAATCAATATAAACCAGGTGGGTTTTGTTTTTGCTCACTTGGGGGCGTATATTGGATTCGGTGATGCCAGTATAAAAAATTTCTCCAGCATCATCATACATCGTTTGTTCATACCCATTAAACCAGGAGGAAACAATTGGTCTACCAGCTTTGCTAGTCATTTTGGCCGCAGGCAAATTAAAACTGCTTACAAAAGAACCTGAACTGAATACCACATCTCCAGATTCGAGGACGATTCCCCGGATAAACTACCTTCAAACTTATCCAGCTCAAGTTCCACTTTATCGACACTCAAATCGATGATTTGTACTCGGTCATCAGTGCTGATTACCAATTGTTTTTCCTTTTCATCAAAAAGTAAGTCATTGACCTTGTATGGTAAAACTCTTTTATAAATCAACTGCTGTTTTTGATTGTCCCATAATTCAAAAAAATCTTTATATGCAAAGGCCAAATAAGTCTTGAGGGGACTAATGGCTATGCGGAATTCAACCCATTTGTTTAGGTCTTTGCCGATAAAATCTGGCTTTTGGGTCAAATCCTGACTTTTGCTGTTCAATTGATTGGTGGGAATGGCCTCATCGACTTTTTTGGGGAGTTTGTTGATTTTTCCCGTTTCAACGTTTAAGGCCCAATAAGTGGTGTTTAAAGCCTCTTCAAGGTGACTACTATAAGGGCCTTGTTTTTTAAAATGAATGTGTACAATTTTTGGATCATCGGTACTCAACATTTGCGCTATCTCTTTGCAGAATTCATCTTCGATGATGTATTTGACTCGCCCGGTTGGCAAATCCCAGACGGCCAAGGTGGAATAGCCTGCGCCTACCAGGGCTTTACCGTCTTTCGTAAAAACCAGGTCAGAAATTGACCCAACGGGCATACCGAATTTGGGTAAAAGAGCAACAACTCCAGTTGTTTTTTTTCGCGAATGAGGATTGAGCTGATCCAGTTTTTGCTGGATGATTGCACCTTGGGGTTTGTTGAGTAGTGGTTGCAACTGAGCCCATTGAGTGAAACTGGAATTGCCAGCGGCAGGATTAAAGTTGACTTGGGCTGCCGTATCCCCTTTTTTCCAACTCAGGGTGGCCAAAAGTTTCCCGCTCATGATTTCCCTGATTTCCAGGTTTTGCTCGGGAGTAAGTAGTAAAAAATGGGCACCAGATGGGCAAATCTGGTACAAAGCTGCTTTAGGAAGGGCGTATTGCAATACTTTAAGGTCGTGTTCTACATCTTTAACATAAGCACCGTTGTCTTCAACAACAAAAAGCATATTGGTTTGATTACCAACCCAGGCCGCATATTGAACGGGTAGATCCTCTCGCTTCAGTTTATCGGTTTCAAAACTGTAAGTGCCCAATAGTGAGCCTTTAGAGGCGAAGACTGTTCTACTGCTGTCGCGATTATAAATAGCATCAACACTACCAACATGCTTATAAATGCCGTATTTTTTTTGTTGCTCACGTTCTGTTCGGGAGATGAAAAAATCTTTAGCAGCATGATAGTACGGGGTGATGGGGCTTTGAAAGATATAATTTCCGGCCTTGATAGCGGCTTCATCTGCTGATTTTGAAAACATTGGAACCCTTAGCCAATCTTTTCCAGTGTAAATGATTGCTCCATTTTCGAAATCCCAGGCGGCGAAGTTCTGCTCTCCTTTTATCCAAACAACGTTTAGCGCTGCGCGGATTTGTTCATTGTCAAAAGATTGACTTTGGCCGGTTTGGATATTCCAAATTTTGATATCCCCGCGGGTAGAACTGGTGAGCAAACGCTGATTTTGATCATCCAAGGCATAAAAGTGATTGCGGGTAGGATTTTCAAGCGGGAAATGTTTGAGCTGAATTCCTTGGGGGGTTCCCCAGTCCATTACAGTAACATTTTCTTCTCCATCGTTCAGCAGCAGGTACTTGCCGTTTGGGCCAAATTTAAAGTCTTGAATGTTGCTTTTTAATACCCCAAAAACCTGGACTATACCCATTTTCAGTGGGTCATACACCTTGACCTGTTTTTCTTGAGCATCCACAAACAAGATGCGACCTTGTTTATCCACGCTCAACCCAGCGTGAAAAGCACCAATTTTGATTTTTTTGATGGTCTTTTTTTGTTCAATTTGGTAAAGCGCAATAGAGTCTTGTGTTAGAGCAAACCACAACTGATTGCCAGGGCTTCCCCCAGCCAATGCCCATAAGGACTTGGGTAAAGTGAAAAGCGTCGTTTTTTTCAATTCCGGCAAACTCCAGGAAGAAACGGAACGAGTGTCAGCTAGAATGAGTTGTTGATCCGATTCAGAAAAACGCAAAGGATGATTAGGCGTTTCAGCGAGTTCAACAGAGTTTAACAACTTGCCATCCAATGTGTTCCAAACCTTTAAAACCTCATCTTGCGCATAACTGAGGCAGTATTTGCCGTCAGGACTGAAACCCAGCGCAAGAATAGGTGCAGTATGTCCTGCATAACTCCAGAGCAGTTTTCCTGTATTTGCATCCCAAAGCTTGAGTAAAGCATCTTGTCCCCCCGAGAGCAAATGTCCGTTTTTATGGGTGGCCAAACGTGGAGTGAGTACTCCTGGCTCGGGAAATTCGATCTGATTTCTGGTGGAAGATTCTGTATGGTCATCTTGTTCTGTAAAAAAAGGAATCCGTTGTTTAGTCACATTGCTCCCCTTATGCCCTTGAAAGCTAAGCACTTGCCTTCCAGTCAGAATTTGCCATTTTTTAATAATGCCGCTTTCATCTATACTGAATACGAATTGTTCATCCGTACCAATGGCTACGTCGGCAATCACCTTGGTTTCTGTGGAAAAAAAACACAGAGGTTTGCCACTGAGGTAATCCCATACCCCCAATTGGCCATCACTGCCTGCGGTGACCAGGTATTTGTTGCTTGTTGAGAGGGTGTAGCTGCGCAGCCAGCCCTTGTGAGAATTCAAAGCAGGTTGTGCCTGTAAAAAAACACAAGTGTTCAGTACCAGGTACAACCCAGCAGCCATCCGGCAAAAACAGATATAAATTGGGTGCATAACTCAATCGGTATAAAAGCTCATTTATTTAGGCAAATAAGAAACTTGGTCTTTCCCAATGTAATAAGACTGGCCGTTTATGCTTTTTACCCAAAAGTAAAAATCCAGTATTTTGGACTGATCAATGTCGCTAGAAACGGAGGTATTGCAATAATTGTCCTTATGGGTGAAACCCAGGTCAAGTATTTCGATGTTCTCGGTAGGTTTTAAGGCCCAGGTCATTGTAGGAATATCGATGACACCTTGGGTATTTCCCTTTTTTACAATAAGCAAATTGAGGTTAAAGAATTTAAAATACTCTTCTGGCCTCAATAGGGTATCGAATTCACTTTGGAACCTGGTTTCTCCGGTAGACAAAACAAAGCCCCATTGATCGGATTCGTTTTTTGTCAAAAAGCACTTTTCGGTGCCTTTGAATGCTGTTGTATAAGAAAGAATTTTGTAATGAAAGCCTATTTTGGGGTGAGTTGCCCCATCCTGGTCCAGCAAACCATATTTCCCCTGTTTTCGGACGATGGCGTACATTTTTCCTTCAATATTTATGGGTTTTATGGGCGAAACGATAGGTTTTCCATTGTTTTGGTCAACGTCTTTGGACACCACGCTGATGTAACCTTTTTCATTCACCTTAAATCCCTTGAAGCCATCCGAACTATCTACAAGCAGGGTAGGTGGATTCACGACTTGAAAAAATTGCCTTTCGCGATATTGTGTAGATTTGTTGTTGTGTTCAAGCAGGATTTTAGCGTCTGGCCCAATGCTATAGGTAGCACTTTTTTGTTTGATTTCCAGGCAGTTTCCGGCAAAGCTTACTTTTTCAAATTCGGCTTTGACCAGGATTTCTCTGCTACTTTGTTGCAGATAACCCCAAAGCTCGTTTTCTTGATAGGGGACTAAGGCGGTAAGGGGGAGCCCTTTGATGCGTTCAAACTTGGCCTCAACGGTATTTAGCGTTGTATTGAGTTTTTGAATGGCTTTTTCCCAGCGCCGATCCTGGCGAAAGTTGGCAAAGTCCGCATCATTGCTCATCCATTTGAGGTCCCAATAGCCCAACTCAATGCTTTTGTTGAGGTAGGCATTGGCCTTATCCAGGTCGCCTACTAAACTGGCACAACAAGCAGCGTTGTAGTAATCATTCTTGTTGGCTTCAGGCTTGCTTAAAGCTTGTTCAAAGACCTTGAGTGCGTCAGAGTAAGCTTTCTTTTCGTAAAAAGCAGTAGCTGTTTCGACAGCCCGGTAATAATTGATGCCCTCTTTGAGGTCTCTACCTTCTGTAATACCTGATTGTGCAGAGAGTTTAAATACAAACAAAGAGAGTAAACAAAAAATCAGGAGGCGACTGGAAATCATTTGCTTCATTTTATTTGATTAGTTGACTGACTAAGCCAGGGGTGTAACCCGTGCCAGGATCAAGACTTAGCGTTTGGGATTTTAAAGTGTTTTCATCTACTGTATACAAGTTTTTAAGCCCTTCTTCATTGCCATCGTAGCGCCCATCCAGGCCCACAAAAGCCCAGGCTGCCTTGCCTGCCCATAACCCAAAAAAGTAAAAGTCACCGAGATAAATGTTTTTATTGACATCCCACAATTGGAATGCATCGCCAGGGCTGTAAAGGAGGGCGAAACGAGTGTTTGTAGTTGCGATTCTAAACTGCTTTTGAGGGGTAGTATAAGATAACGTTTGGATGATTTTACCACTCGCGAGATCGTAGGTGCGAGATCCAGTTGGAGAGGGTAAAATCAAACTCCGGCTATCCTTGGAGTAAACCGGGTCGCTGCCCGATCCTTCTTCGGAAAGAATAAGCTTTTTGGTGCTCAGATCATAAACATTAAAGCCCGAATTGCTTTTAAATTGCGTCAAATAACGGCCATTGTTGGAAAGGTACAGCCCAAATCTTTCCTGTTTGGCTAGTGAATGTTTGTATACCAGTTTTTGATCGAGAGTCGAATAGATACAAACACTATCGTTGTTGTTGGGCCAATTCGCCAAATACAGGCCATTATTTGAAACTGCAGAAATACTCAGTCTTTTGTCAGGCTGCCAAAGGTAACTGCTGTCACCCAGTAGCTTTTTCCCCGTACCTTCTCTTGGTAAATAAAATTTTCCTACGTAGTAATATTTATCGCCCTGCTTCAAAAACTTTCCATAATAGTACTGGCCTTTGATTGATTCGGTTTGAGACTTTGCCAAATCAATCCGATGGACGCCCTCACCTGATTGATAATGCAAAATGTTCCCGCTGATGTCCCAGTTTGAACAAGTCATTGGTGTGGAGGAGATGGATTTATTCTTTTGAGCTTCTAAATCGTAAACCGAAATGTTCGATGAAGTACCGATGTAATCGTATAAAGCGGATTTGCCATCATTGGAAAGGGCATAAATATCGCCTGTTTCTCGGATGGAATCCACTAAAGTCAACTTTTTAAGGTCATATACCATCCAGCGGTGGGTGTATGTCGGTTGGGCGTAATAGTACAATTGATCTGGATTAGATGGATCGATGTGCATCCAACGAGCTTTTGTATGAATGACAAAGTGTTTAGGGCTTGAAACTGAATTCCTGTAGGGTATGGAAAAAATCAAATCCTTCACCCTCAAAATCAGGCTCTGTTCGGCACCAAATTCCAATTGTTGGATGTGCCCATGTGAATTGTAGTTTCCTAACAATTTTGGACTCAGAGCCTTGTAAGGAGGGCTAATGCCATATACGTACAGATTGGAATAAATATCTGCAAAAACCAAGTGGTCATTTTCTGGATTGATGGCCAAACTCAGGATTTTATTACCCGTAGGTCGAATGCGCTCAATACTGCTTAAACTAGGTACCTGCAACAAATGAACAAAACCCTGCAAAGTACCCGCGGCTAGGGTGCGACCATTCGGGCTAATTGCCAGGGAAGTGATATTGGAATTTTCCAGGACTTTTTGCAGCAATAGCGTCCCATTGTTCGCATCAATCAAGCAAATCGTACTGCTCCCATCTACACAAATGAAATATTGCCCATCCTGGGAGAGGATCGACTTAACCAAAGATGGCTTTTGGAGTTGAATGGTTTTTAACCATCGCAGAGTGGCTTTTTCAAAAAAAACAATTTTCCCAGAAATGTCCTGGATGATGATTTTTTGATCGTCTTTGGTAAACAGGGCTGCGACAATATGGCTTCCCAAGGGTACTTGATTGGTATAGATTTTTGTTGGATTGGTTTTGGCTTCTTTGAATTGGCTTGCCAATATTGCATTGGCCAAATAAAAGGGGCTATTCGATCCAGCAGTTGTTTTTGGAGCTGATACAATATTAACTTTATTGGGGCTCAGCAATGCCGGAAATGCCTCAGGTTTGAGCGCTAATGAGCCTGGTTTTTGTGCTGAAAAATGACCAACGCTGCCAACTTTATTGCGATAATGGACATAGGTGGCCGCATTTTCGGAAGTTTCGAAGTGCTTGTTTTGATCTATACTAATCCACTTTTCCATTGTACCCAAATAAAGGGTTTTGAGCAAATTGCCTGATGGCGCGTCTATCTGAAAAACAATTCCATGATTGGAAGCTGCGATGATTTTTTTGTCGGCAGGAAAATATTCAACGTCAATGTCTCGCATTTTGAGATCGAGTCGGTACAATTCTTTCCCTTGCAAGTTGTAAGCAAGAATCCAACTATCCAATCGTCCATATATGGTTTGATTGTCCTCTGATATGCTAAAAATCTCCATACCACCATACGGTAAAGCAATGGTGCGGAGCAGGACATTCATTTTTAAGTCCCAAATGGTAATTCGACCATCAATAGGGCTATCGATAAAGAGGTAATGTGAGTCTGTCGAAAACTTGATAATGACCCGCTCGGGGCTGTCAGCCACGATGGGAATAATGGCTTTCTCCTTACCCGTTTTTGCATCCAATACCCAGACCTGATTTTTTTCACCCAAGGCAATTAAACTGTCCCGGTTGTCGATGGCGATAACATGGAAGGAAACTTTGGGCGATTTGGAAAAAATGGCTTTTTGCTGATCATTGTCCCACCAGACAAACTCTTTTGCATCATGTTTGATCAAGCCCCAACGATTGCCTTTTCGCGCAGACGCAAGTTTGTGAATGGAGCCATTCCAAAGTGGAATTTTGAAGAATTGCTGATTGAACAAGTCAAAATATTCCGAGTTTAAGCCCCTGAGAATGGCTTTGTCGTTGATTTTATAAAAACTGGAGTTCCAGCCAGGAACCTCTTGTGAACTCGTTTCCCGCTTATGCAAATCCACAATTTTGTAGCTATACTCGCTATAGTCTGAAGGGGTTCTAAACACAATTTTTCCAGATGGAAACAAGTGAACGTAAAGCCGGGAATCATATGACTTGGTGGTTTCATTTACTTCGTAAAAATCCGCAAACTGAAGTACAGTGTCTTTTTTTAAGTCCCAATTCCAGATGCGGTATCCATCGGATAGTAATAAATTTTCGCCAGTTGGCGTAAATACAAGATGAATAATGGTGCTCGTGGGAAAATGACGACGCCTGTATACAACTTTACCCTTAACCTGCCGAACCTCTACCGCACCATCCTCTTGAAAGGCCACAGCTAAAAGTTGCTGGTCAGGGCTAAAAGCCAGGTTGTTGATTTTTTTGCCTTGAAAAAGAGCGGTAAATGCCTGTGTTTTCTTTAATGGGTGAAAGAGATATAAAAACCCATCTTCGGTTCTTCCCACCAAAGAATCTTCCTTTGGCCAAGCCCATAAATTTTCAAATTTATGGTTGTATAAATTGATCTCTATGGAATCGCTGAAATTTGGTCCATAAAAAGATACCAGCTTGGTAAAATCGTATTTGCCATAGTGTTCGCCATATACACTAATGATGTTTTTTTCATCATTGTGTAAATAGCGATGTGTAGTGAAAGGAAAGGACAAATTTTTAACCAATGAACTTTGATCAGGGAAGACAAATTTCAAGGTTTTTAAATCATATTTCATTAACTCATAGCTATTTAGGCTTTTAGCGTCGAAGAAAAAATCGTTATTGGGCTTGTCGTTGGTTTCAGTAATGTTTCCTGTATTCAAATCTAGTTCCCAAACATGGGCGTTTCCGCTTTTATTAAGCCTGAGTTTGTGTCCACTGTCGCCTTGCAAATAACGTATTTCCCTATTAAAGATGAAATGAGAAACGGAGCGCAACTCTCTAATCTCGGGTAAAGACCAAACTTTCCCTGTTTCTCGATCATCCACGGTCCATAGGGTTTTTCCATCGTTGTGAATCCCCATGTGGACTATAGGGTAATTGTGCCCTAAATTCAATACCACCGCATCCAGATCATCGGGCATTCTAGCACTTGAAGCTGGCGAAAGGACATCCACGGTTTGGGTTGGAGCTGCATCAAGCTTCAATGCCAGTAAAGCCTGCAATTTGCCCCAGGCTGTTGCATCAATTTTTCCTTCGCTATTTTTTATTTGAAAATTGTTGGTGCCAGCTTGCCAAAAAAAACTGAGCAATGGTTTGCCATCAAGTGCATTACAAAATACCAGACTTTGATCGGGATGTACCAACAAGATTAGGTTTCCCTGAGGATGTAAGGCTGCATGCAAGGGCGAAAAAGGCAAATCGTATTGACTGCTGATTTTTTTATTCGTCACGTCCCAAATCACCACTTTTTGCTGGCTGATCAATAAGACCTGCTTCTGTGTTTTTCCTAGCCAGCCTGCAAAGCGGCAATTGTTGAGTGCTAGGAGTTTTTGTCCACTTTCTACCTCCTGAATTCCACCTTCTCCAACTTCATTTCGGTACAACAAAAACTTAAAATCTGGTGTAAAGTCAAATTGAGTTAAACGATTCCTGACATGATTGATAACGAATTTTTTACGTAGCTTTTCGGTTTTGGTGCCCTGGGGGCCCCAGTCTTTTGCGTTCAACTGGTAAAATTCACCAAAACCATCATCAATCAGGTTTACAAGAATCGTACTGGCATCTTTTGAAAACTGAATAAGGTTAAATTCTTCTACGTTGTATTCGTTTTGGTAGAACTGATCACTTAAGTTTTCAGGATTGATAAAATGGAGGCCAAACATAAAATCAGGCAGTACCAGTTGTTGGCCATTGGGTGCAATATGAAAATCGGTAATGGTTGCAGAATTGTAACGATCTTCATAGAATGATAAACCTGAAGATCTGTCAGCTCTTTGATTCAATTCGGCTGGTTTGGTTAGGTCCCAGGATTCTATAATGCCATTCGAGGCAACGGCAAGCAGTTGCTTAGAGTCATTGCTTATTTTGATGTGATGCCTGTCCCAGTTGTAAGTCATTGCGTATGTACTCAGTGTGGGCTTGGTAGTCTGATTGAGGTCTATTTTACTCAGCTTCATTTCTGTATCATTGACCAAAACATGTAGCCCGTCATCGCTAAAACTTACCGTCTGGATATCTGGAGTAAATACCCCAAATGATTGGGTGTTTTTTTTGAGCTGAGGGTCATAGCGAATTATGCGTTTATCTTCATCTCCGATATAAACCAATTGATTTTTTTGGTCTAATTGATAATGTATAACTGCTTGTAAGCCCTTGCCACGATCAATGACCTTACCCGTTTTTAAATCAAATTGAAAAGTGGAATCTCTGTTGCCAATCCCCACGATTGTAGCCTCATCAAGGAGTTTAACCATCCTGTAAAGTGGCGCTTCGAGTTTTAAAGAAGAAACAATTTGACCATTCTTTAAATCTATTTTTTGTAAGGTTCTGTTGCGATTGGTCAAGCAATAAAAATACTGGTGATCTTTACTGAGGTTGGGCGCATTAATGAAGTCATCACATTTGAAAGCGGCAATTTTTTTGCCACTGCTAAATGCGTAAACATTTACCCCTTCCGTGTCTTGAGTGATCAAGTGTTGCTTGTCTTTGGTTAATATAATTAGCCAAACAAGATTTTCAAACGCAGTGACGTTGCGCACAAATTGCCCGGTTTGGGCGTTCCAAAGCTTTATTTTATCATCTATTCCAGCAGTTATGAGCCATAAACCATCAGGACTCAAGGTCATCGTTACAGTTGGAGGCAGGTGTTCTTTTGACTGAAATTTAGGCCTTACATAGCGTTCTTTGATTCTTTCTCCAATTCCGGGGTCACCATCAGTCATTGCTTCAAGAAATTCTTCTGCTTCTGTTGAAGGCACGGCTTGATGAGCCACAATATTGAACAACAATTTTCCTGTGTTTAGGTCCCATTTTTTAATCCTGCTGGCTGTATCAGCACTGAAAAGATAACGGTCATCGGGTGAAATGTTTAGGGCGACAACACCAAACTGGTTTTTTATCTCCCGAATCTGTTTCCCGGAGAAATAATCCCATAAAATGATTTGATGGTCGCTACCTACTGTGGCTAGGTATTTATTGCTGCCAGGTGACAAGGCGTAAGTTTCCAACCATCCCTGGTGCCCACGTTTGAGTTCAGGTAAATTGGGTTGGGCAAAATTGACCGCAGCTACACCAATAAAAATAAGCACCAAGAAGATACTGAGGCTTACTTTGGGGAATGGAAAACGGAGAGAAAACATAGGGCAGATTTTGTTGCAAAGATATGCAAAACCCCAGAACCTGCCCCAAAGATCGGTCAATATGTTGCCTCAAACCGATACTCCCCCGATCCCAATTCCACCACCGCATACCCATCCCGATACTTCAGCCCGCTCAGCACCACCCCATTCTCCGTCACCCGTCCATTCTCCTTACACTTGATCCAGACCTCCGCCTGTACATTCGCCGGGATTTTCACCCGCAACGAATACGTGGAACCCTGAATTTTCCAATCACTTTCAATGGTACCCTGCACTGACTGATAAGCCCCTTTTGCCCAGGTCAAATCCCCCGCAGGTTGGGGCTTGATGATGACTTTGGAAAAGCCGGGAGCAGCAGGATTGATGCCCAGCAACGAGCGGTAAAACCACTCATCGATGGAGCCAAACATGGGGTGATTGGCCGAATAGGTGAACCCTGGGTCGCCCCAGGTTTCCCACAAAGTAGTTGCCCCTTTGGCCAGCATATCCCCCCAGCCCGGGTAATCGCGCTGGTTGGCAATCTGGTAGGCCCACTCGTTCAGGTTTTCTTCCCGCATTACATCGAAGAGGTATTTGGTGGAAAAAATGCCAGTGGAAACGTGCATTTTATGGCGCTGAAACTCCTGGTACAGCACCTCCAGCGCTTGTTGGCGATCGGGAGCAAGTTTGTACCACAAAGCAAACAATTGCGCCGATTGAGTGGCATTGTCAAAACGTCCAGTGCCATTCACGTGGTAATGGTTCACAATGGCGCGTTTGATGTTAGCGGCCAGTTTTTGGTATTTATCAACGGCTTCTTTTTTGCCTAAAATCTCCGAAAACTCCGTCATCAGCAGGGCATGGTGGTAATAAAAAGCGGCGGCGGTGAGCGCTTCCGGTTTGGTGTCCAGCGCTTCGTGGTCGCTGATGTCCCAATAGAAGAGGTTGTTTACAGCCTTGCTTTGCAGGAAAGCCATTTGCCGTTCAAAGGCTGGGAAATACTGCTCAATCACCCGTTTGTCGCCGTAAAACTCGTACAGTTTTTTTTGTAAAAAAGGAAAACCCAGTTGCCAACCCAGTGGCCCCGACTGGTCGCCATAGCCCCGGTCGGCAATGCCAGTAAAAGGGGCAATTTCGGTGATGCCGCCCTCGGGGCGCTGTTCATTGGCAAAGTCACGTACAGTCTTGCCGTAAAAATTGGCCATGTTGTAGTTGTACAAAAAGGCTTCGGAACTCACCACCATATCGGCGCCATAACCCATCTTTTCCCGGGCGGGGCAATCGGATTGTACACTAAACACGTTGCTCAAAAAAGTCCATTGAATGACTTCGTGCAATTGGTTGAACATGGCGTTGGAGCACTCAAAACTGCCATTGGGTGATAAGTCTGTATTCATGCGCAAGCCTTGAATATCGTCAAGCTTCGGTGCCTGGCCCGGCCAACCCACGATCTCGATGTAGCGAAAGCCGTGAAAGGTGAAGCGAGGCACAAAGGTTTCTGCAAGTGGATCTCCCCGCAAAATGTACTGGTCTATTTGCCAGGCGGTTTTGGGCGCGCCAGGACCACCACTCAATCGCCAGGCCTCTTTAATTTGGCCAGCTACGGTGGTCCACCAGTTCAGGTGACCATTTTTCAGGGTATCCTCCCCGTAGCGCATGGTGATTTTGGCCCCGGCCGGGCCTTTGACCTTGAAACTGGCCACTCCGGCGAAGTTTTGCCCCATGTCCACCAAAAAAGTGTCTTTGCCGATCAACTTGATGCTGCGTGGGCGAATCGTTTTGGTGATGCGGATGGGAGGCTGCATTTGAGCCGTCAGTTCACCGCTGGGGCCTTTGCACAAGTTGGCTTTGGCCCAGGGTTTTGCCTCGCTGAAGGGGCGTTCCAGTCGGGCGTCGTGGTTCTCGCCAAGGTAGACGTTGTTGCGGATGATGGAACTTGGGGCAGTTTCCCAGGTGTCGTTGCTGGCGATTATTTCTTTGCTGCCATCGCTGTAAGTGAGGTGGATTTCGGCCCGCAGGCAAGGTCGGCCCGTTTCCTGAAAATTGCGCAAATCCCAGCGGCCAAACAGGCGCAGGGGCAGGGGATTCCACCAGCCATTGCCCAATTGGACGCCAAAAATGTTGTTGCCTTTTTGCACCTGGCTGGTCACATCATGCACCACGTACAAGGCCTGTTTGCGATAGGTGGTAAAACCAGGGTCCAGCACATGATCTCCGATTTTTTGCCCATTCAAAAACGCCTCGTGGTAGCCGAGGCCACAGATGTACAAACGCGCCGAGTTGATTTTTTTGCCGACTGAAAATTGCTTTCGAAACATTGGCATGGGGTCGTCTTCGTAGTATTTTTCTTCCTGGGCGGGCGGAGTACTGCCGTCGTTGATCCAGCTCGCCTGCCAATCCTTTGGATTCATCATGGCCGTTTCAAACCAGGCAGTTTTGCTCCACTCCGAAGCTTCTCCGTTTTGGTTGTATACTTTTACTTTCCAGAAGTAGCGGGTAAAGGATTGTAGGGCTGGCCCGGCGTATTCAATATGCAGGTTTTGAGCGGAATTGATTTTCCCTGTCGACCAGGTTGCCGCCTTGTTTTGCTCCAATTGTTTTTGATCGGTATGCAGGACGATTTCGTAGGCGGACTGGCTTTGGTTGCGGGCCGTGGCGCTAAAAGTCCAGGACAAACGGGGTTTGGCAATATCTATGCCCAGTGGGTTCTCCAGGTATTCACAAGTTAGTTGGGCTACCTGTAAGGGTGCAATTGCGTTGAGGGCCAGGGGCAAAAAAAGGACGAACAGGGATAATGTTCTTGCTGACATGATGGACAGTTGTAGGACTTTACTGAATAGGTTGTGCCTGCAAATTAGCAGTTGAATTAAATATCCTGATTTTTCCACGATTTACCCCTATCCTGATTATTTTTTTGAAAAAACAATAAGGAATAGGCCAAGTAGTGGGGCAAAAATAAATGTTCATTTTTCCTGAGCCAGAGGATTAGATAAGACACTTAAATTGAACCGTTTACTTATCTAATCCTCTGGCAAAATGAACATTTATTTTTTTATCGCTCCCAAGCTGCTTTTCTTTGCAAAAAAAGTACTCATGCGCGCATTAACCGTTTTTTGCGGAGCCAATACTGGTGCCGACCCTAAATATACCCAGGTAGCCCGCCAAATGGGCGAATTGTTGGTGCAAGAAAACATCACCCTGGTGTACGGGGGTGGAAAAGTAGGCCTCATGGGCGTGATTGCCGATGCGGTATTGGAGAATGGAGGTAAAGTGATTGGGGTGATTCCCCATTTTTTGGCGCACAAGGAAGTGGAACATCCAGGAGTGACCGAAATGTTTTACACCGAAACCATGCACGAGCGCAAGATGAAGATGTTCGAAATATCAGATGGGGCGATCGCCATGCCGGGTGGTTTTGGGACGCTGGATGAGTTGTTTGAGTTGTGCACCTGGGCGCAGTTGGGTTTGCATGAAAAGCCCCTGGGCTTGCTCAACATCCTGAGCTTTTATGATAGCCTGATTGATTTTTTGGGCCGCGCCGTGACGGATGAGTTTTTAAAAATGGAAAACCGGGGGCTGATTCTGGATGCAAAAGAGCCCAAAGTGTTATTGGAAAAGATGCGGGACTACCAGCCGATTCATGTGCCGAAGTGGATTCGGAAGGAAGATGTGTGATGAAGCAGGAGGGGGCATCATCATTAGACTTGAGGCGATCTGATCTTCAAGCAATTATGTAATTTCAGGCATGACGACCAGCGGCAGCGCCGCCAAAACGTCTGTAGCTCAAGGAACGAAGATAGATTTTGAGGTACGTAGTACCGGAACCATTAACTTTGTTCCGGTGCTACGCACCTTAACCATCTTACTTGGCCTAAATACTACAGACGTTTTGGCGGCTCTGCCGCTGGTCGGTGATCTTTATTTCACCTTATTGATTATCAATTTTCTACAAGTCTATTTCAACTGAAGATCCTCATTGATCGTTTGGTAAGCCCCCACCGCTTTTTGCATGGCCGACCTCAGTTTGGCCAATAATTGGGCTGAACCAGCCGCCAGATTGTTTTTTTGCCCGGGGTCACTGCGCAAATCGTACAATTGAGCACTGGGTGAAACTCCTAATTCGATGTTTACTTCCTTGTGCACAGCCATACCTTGATAGGCTGGAATAAATGCGTATGGCCCGGAACGGTAAGCCAGTCTTCCCGATGCTTCCAATACCAATTCCTTGCGCCCCTTTTTGTCTTTTCCCAAGAGCGCAGCCAACTGATTTTGGCTATCCATCAGCGGGGTTTTGAGTTTCAATAAGGCCGCAAGGGAGGCATACAAATCCAGTTGACAAACCAGCGCAGCCGAAACGCCAGGGCGGACCCGAGCTGGCCAATGTACGATAAAAGGGACTTTGGCCCCGCCCTCAAACAAGCTGTATTTGCCTCCACGCAAAGCCCCAAAGGGATCGTGCGCGCCCACTTTTTCCACCGCATCATCGTAGTAGCCGTCGTTCAAAACGGGGCCATTGTCGCTCGAAAAAAGGATCAGGGTGTTCTCCAACAGCCCCTTGTTTTGCAAGTGTTTCAAAATTTCACCTACACACCAGTCCAATTCCAAAATGGCATCACCCCGTGGGCCCATGCCCGATTTACCAACAAAACGAGGGTGTGGTACCCGGGGCACGTGCGGTTGGTGCAAGGCGAAATAAAGGAAAAAGGGTTGCGTGGTGGCAGTTCCGATGAAATTCAAGGCTTTTTCCACAAATACATCGCCCATGGTTTCATCCTGCCAAAGGGCAGACTTGCCGCCACGCATGAAGCCAATGCGGGGAATGCCGTTGTGCACACTCTGATTGTGTCCGTGGTGCCACTTTTGTTTGGTCAACAATTCGGGACTGGTCAATGCGGTGGGCTCGCCGGGGAAGTTTTTTTCATAACTCACCTGCAAAGGGTCTTGAGCAGACAGACCCAAAACCCTGCGGTTTTCGATGTAAACCGTGGGCACCCGATCGGTGGTAGCCGCCATGATGAAACTGTAATCAAAACCCAGATCGTTTGGGTTTTGCTGGATGGGCTGATTCCAGTCCATGCTGCCATTCCCAAGGCCCAGATGCCATTTGCCCACCACCCCGGTGCGATAGCCTTGGGTTTTGAGCAAATCAGCGACCGTTTTTTGGGCGGTATCCAGCAAGGCGGGTGCATCGCCGGTGAGGATTTTGGCGCGTGGGTTGCGCCAGGGATATTGCCCGGTCAGAAGGGCGTAGCGGCTAGGTGTGCAAGTAGCAGAAGTAGCGTAAGCGTTGTTGAAGCGTACCCCGCCTTGGGCTAGTTTATCGATATTAGGCGTAGCCAATTTGCCTTTGCCATAAGCGCTGACATCTCCAATGCCCAAATCATCGGCGTAAATGATGAGGATATTGGGCTTGTTTTGGGCGGGCAGCTGCCTAACGCCGCACAGCAACAAACCAATGCCGATCCAAAGGACCTTCATAGAAAAGAAAAGACGAAGGGTTATTCTCATGGTTGATGACCTTTTTCGAGCAGTTCAACAGGGTGCTTAAAACTAAGGGGATTTTTGGAAATGCAAGCAGCTGAATTTGCCTTTTGCCTGCTTGCCTAACTATCTATCCAGCCAAAGGTCAAACTTCGCCAATTGCTCCCTGTCCTTGCAGACCCAATGCTGATTCTTAAAAATGAAAGTTGCGTCCATTTTTCGGGTCAGCTTCACCTTAAAGTTGCCCTCGTCGTCCAGCACACCATCTTCCAGTAGATAATGCACGATCAGCTCATTCTTGTTCCACTCCAGGTTGGCACTGATACTGCGCGGCTCCCCTATATCGTTCCCAAAAGCAGACCATAGGCCCAAAGGAATGGAAGTTTGCTCCTCCTGCTGCCTCAACTTTTTAAACAGGTACAAATCAGTGGCACAAAAACCCGAACCCGTTGAACAGGTTTTGATGCCAAAAAAATCGCCGTAGCGATTGAATCCTTCGAAACGGTTGTCCCAGCAACAGTGATAATGCCCATGAAAAAATCGGGCCGACTGCAGTACTTTCCCGGCCTGGTTCAACTCAATGATCAGGTGGGTTTCAAAAGTATATTCCGGGCTATAATCAATACTGCAATAATAAAAATGGCCACTTTCTTTGATTTTGTAGTATTTGCCAAGGGTGTCGCCGTCTTGCAGATTGTCCCAATAGCTACCAACAGTGTCCGTTAGTTTATTGGCAATTAAAAAGGGAAGGCCGTCTTTTTTGGTGACGAAGCCAGAGTCTTGGCGGAGCGGGAGGGGATGCAACCCTGAGGAGGCGGACTTGGATTGGGAAGTCTGGTTTTCGGGCTTGCCGCTACAGCAGGTGGCAAACAGAATCAACATCAGGCCACAGCTACAGGTAGTTAAACTGGGCCATGCAAAATTGAGTGTAGGGATGCTTTTCATAATGGATTAAAATATGAATCATCCCGAATTTACAAGTATCAAAATGAAAAATGAACACAAAGGACACAAAGGCAGCACAAAGGACACAAAGACGCGATTTTGACAAAGCAATATGCCTGGACTTTTTCTAATCTTGGATGTAAAGCTTCGTCAACGTCTCACCTTTGTGTCCTTTGTGCTGCCTTTGCGTTCTTTGTGCTAAAAAAAATTGTCGCTTTATGTTTTCTGAAAAATTCGGGATGATTCCTATTTCATCAGCTATCCCATTGTTAATGCCCGTGCGAATCATGCTCGTCGTGCACATGCCCATGCTCGATCTCCGCAGCCGTAGCCCCACGAATGCTTAGAACCTCACCAGAAAAACGAATCCCCAAACCCGCCAAAGGGTGATTGTGGTCCAACATCACCTGGTCTTCTTTCATCGCAATGACACGCCAGATGATGGTTTCCCCCGTTTCTTCATCATCCTCTTCCAGCATGTCCCCTATTTGCAGTCCGGGAATGTTTAAGTCAGACAAGGATTCTACCCGCACGAGGTTGAGGTCGCGCTCCCCGTATGCATCTGCGGGCGCGAGGTCGACTTCAACTTTAGTCCCTACTGGTTTGCCTTCAAACTCAGTTTCTACCTTGGGGAAAATGTTTTCGTATCCACCGTGGAGGTAAGGGAAACCTTCCTGGCTTTCTTCCAAAACTTCACCACCTATTTCTTGAATCTTGTAGCTGATGGTTACTACAGCGTTTTTTTGAATTGTATGCATGTTTGTGCTTTGAGGCCGCAAAGGTAGTATTTTTAGTATTATCTTTAGGCTGTTGAACATCACCCCTCAAGGGTATCTCTGCGGAACGTCCGATCCTTTCTACATCCAGCAACTCGAATTCCCTATGAAAAAATGGCTTTTGATCCTCTTTTTGATGCAACAAATAAATGCCTTTGCCCAGGAGCACAAAGACATCGTTTATGCCAAAACACCCCAAAGAGACCTCACTTTAGACATTTATTTACCCCCACAAACTGCCAATGCCCAACTGATCATCTGGGTGCATGGGGGCGCATGGCACGGAGGTTCAAAAGCCGACCCACCCAGGGAGCTGTTGCAGAAAGGATATGCCCTGGCCAGCATCGAATACCGACTGACCACCGAAGCGGTTTTCCCAGCCATGATCCACGACATCAAGGCTAGCATCCGATTCCTCCGGGCCAATCAGAAAAAATACGGCTACCTGGCCGATAAAATTATCCTCTGGGGATCTTCTGCCGGGGGGCATTTGGCCGCGGTGGCCGCGTTGAGCAACAATGATGCTTTTTTGGAAGGCACGTTGGGCGATTACACGGGTACCAGCTCCAGAGTAGACTTGCTGCTGGACCTTTTTGGCCCCAGTAATTTCAAGAACATTTTAGCCCAGTCTACCCCTCATGGCATCAATGTAAGGACTCCGGCACTCGCTCTCTTTTTTGGAAAGCCACTGGAAAAGGTGGAGGAAAAACTGGTTGAAAAAGCCAGTCCGGTCTTCCTCGTAGATGCACAAGACCCGCCCACTTTTTTGGCCCACGGCAACCAGGATCCCCAGGTGCCCATCAACCAAAGCATCGAACTGCACCTGAAATTACAGGCGGTGAAAGTAAAAAGTGAGCTGCATTTTTTGAATGACATGGGGCATGGGGGGAAAGGTTTTTCCGCACCGGATTTTGTGGGGTTGATGGATCGGTTTATTAGGGAGTATTTGTGAGGTTTTTTGATAGGAAATAATCAGCATGCATTTGATTCAGTTGGCTAAACTACACCTCATGGCCACCATTGACACACCTTTATGATTCCATTGAGTAGATCTTTCATTACGACTTTGCCACCTAGCTTGTAAACCATCGGTAAAGCATATGAAATTCTGTTTAGGATAGTGCCTCGAACATCATTTGGATGGCCCAATGCGGGGATAAGTTCTTCGTAAAATACAAAATCTTTTATTTCCTGAATCCTCAAGAAAACAGCCTTCAATACATCTGCTCTATAGGATTTAAATTGAAAAGCCATCCCAGCAGCCAGCGCCTTTGTGAGGCTCTTTTGATCCAAATATGGTGCTAGCCCTATCAGCGCTTTAGCTCTAGAAAGCTCATCATGAATGGCCAATGCCGCCTCCAGTGCTTGTGTAACACCCTGATGGTCCAGAAACGGGGCCAATCTAGTGAGTAATTTGGCCTTAGAAGATCCATCTGGTTGATCTTGCATGCCTAATGCCGCCTCCAGTGCTTGTGCAATGCCATGTTGATCCAGGTATGGAGCGAGACCAGTTAGCACTTCGGCTTTGGAACCTTCGGATTGAAAGACTATTGCATCCCTTAGCAGCTGTGAAAGCCCAAATCGGTCTAAATACGGTGCCAAGCCAGTGAAAGCCTTTTCTTTTAACGATTCTTCTTGAATGGTTAAAAATGATGCCAACACCTGCTCGATTATCTGCCTATCCAGATAAGGAGCCAAGCCTATGATTGCTTCAATTTTATAAGATCCATCCTGAATGGCATATGCCGCTATCAATGCCCGTTCCATACATTGCTGGTCTAGATATGGAGCCAAGCCTTTGATTGCATGTCCTTTATGATAACCATATTGGATAGTAAGCGTACCTTCCAAAGCTCGTTCTAAGCCCATTTTGTCCAAGCGAGGGGCGAGGCTTTTTAGTGCATCGGCCTTAGAATATTCATCCTGAATACCTATTGCGCAGTCTAAAGCTAGTTCGATACTTTGTTGGTCAAGATAAGGGACCAGGTTATGGAGTGCAGAAGTTTTATAAAATCCATCATCAATGTCTAAAACGGCCTCCAGAGCTGCCTTGCTAGCCTTCTCTTTTCCCTCTTGGTCGAGATGCGGTGCAAGGAAGATGAGGACATCAGCCCTATTAGATGAGTCTTGAATACTTAAGGTAGCCTGTAATACTTTATCCATATCCTGTCGATCCAAATGTCGAATTAGGTTGGTGAGCAAATCGGCTTTTGAGGGTTCTCTCTGGGAAGAATGCATAGAAGATACTGCTTCTAAGGCTTCTTTAATCACTTTGATTTTATCCTTTTTGTCAAGATATGGAATTAAATCTGTAAGTAAACTGGTTTTATAAGACTCAACTTGTATAAGTAATGCTGCATCCAAAGCTGCTTTGATGGCTTCTACCTTGTCCTGTTGGAGTAGAAACGGGATCAGGCCTAGCAATGCAAGAGCCCTGTTAATTTCCTCTTCCATAGATAATGCGACTTCAAGCATTTGTGTATTGGCTTGAATATCTAAGTACCGAGCCATCCCCCCGATTGCCCTGGCTTTTGCGTATTCACTATGGAAGGCTAATACTGCTTCCAGAACTTGATTGATTCCCGCTTGAGACAGGTTCGGAGCTAAATCCACCAGGTAATTCGCCCTAAAAGGCTCATGATGAATGCCTAAGATTACTTCTAATGCTTTTTCCAGGTCCTGTTTGTCTAGATTTGGGGCCAAAGAAATGAGTGCTTTAGGGCGGTGGAAATCGTCCTGAAATGCTAGGGCAAATTCTATGTTCATACCGATTTGGTATAAAAATGGAGCCAGATTTTTTAATGCATCGGATTTGCTGGAGGAATATTGATCATTTTGGATCGCAGAGGCAGCCTTCAACGCTGCTCGAGCAGCTTCAATATTATCAGGATGATCCAGGAACTGTGCCAGATTCTTGAGCAAATTAGCCCTGGAAGATTCATCATGTATGGTCGATGCTGCATTCAGTGCTGCTTCAACGGCATTAGCTTTATCTTGGTCCAGATACCTGGCCAAACAAGTAAGTGCCTCAGTTCGATAAGAATCATTTTGTATGGCCAAAGATTTTGCTAGTACTTGTGAGAGTTCCTGCTGGTCCAAATGTGGTGCGAGCCCCCTGATTATATTAGCTTGGTCATCTTCTTCAATAAATGATAAGGTTTCAATGCTAAGGGCCATAGCCTCGTGGTTCAAATGCGGGGCAAAACCTCTAAGCGCATCGGTTCTTAAGTTAATATATGGGGTTTCCAATGCCACCTTCATTACTTCCACAACTTCATATTGGTCAAGATGTGGAACCAATTTTCTAAGGACGGAAACCTGCTCAGGTCCATGAAAATCAAAAGCAGCTTTTATTACTTGTGTATGATCTTTCCGGTCTAGAAGTGGAATAAGACTTTTAAGGGCAGAAGCCCGGTAAGACTGATTTGATATTGATAATACAGCATTCAAAGTTTCAGTGGTAGCCTTGGCTCTGCTATCCTGGTCCAAATACAGGGTTAGGTCTTCAAGAGCAAGTACTTTTGAGAATTCGTCAGGTATAGTAAAAAAAGTCTCTACCGCGCTATGGATGGCCTGGGTTTTAGGGTCCTCATCGAGATAAGGTATCAAACTCGTGAGCGCTGTTACTCTACAACTTTCGTCTTTTATAGCCACTGTAGCAGCCATTACCTGAACAAGGCCATCCTGGTCTAAATGTGGGGCCAGGTTCCTAAATGCGGTGGCTTTAGACTTCTCATCATTTATGCTTAATACAAACTTTAATGCTTCTGTTATCCCTTGCGGATCAAGGTGAGCAACAAGTTCTTTTAATTCAGCAATGCTTTTAACTTTCCCTGTAAACCCGTCTGATAAAGCCTTTAGCGCTTCTCTGGCAACCCAAAATTTGCCAGGAGGATTCAAATGTTCGGATAACCTAGTCAATATTGATGCTCTGGACGGTCCTTCAATGAGCAAAGCTATTTCTAAGGCTTTTTCCAAACCCTCTTGGTTCAGATGTGGGGCAAGAAACCGGAGTACATGTTCCACCTCAGATTCGAATCCAAATCCTGAAACAACTTCCAAGGCTTTCGCCATGCCCTGCCGATCAAGATATAGATCAGGGGCCATAAGCGCAAGCGCAGTAGCCCTAGAAGAATCACCTTGGATAGCTAGCGCAGCCTCTAATGCTGCTTTGGTAGCCAAAACTTTATCTTGCTGATCTAAATAGGGGATCAGCCCTGCAAAAGCCATTGCTCTGGCGGATCCATCCTGTATAGCTGATGCTGCCGCCAAAACTTTTCCCAGTTCCTGCTGGTTTAGACAGGAGGCCAATTCCGCAAGTATTTTCGCCCTGGCAGATTCATCCTGTATAGCAAATGCTGCCGCTAATCCTTCTTCACGCCATGATTCATTTAGGTCATTAAATATGCTCTTAAGTACGCTTACCTTGCTATTATCATCAGGCAACTGGCGTACATGAGCTAGTATCTGGACGCTTGTCCATTTACCAGTTTGAAGTAACAAAGCAGGTAGCTCATTTGGTATATTGGCAGCTAAACTACGTATGCTGGCTTCAGCTAACATACAGGTTATTTCCTGGCCGAGATATAGGAGTGGCTTCTGCTCTTTAAAAAACTGCCCGTTTAATTGTCGGGCATAAAGCTTAGCACGGGCGACATCATTTAGGAAACCTGCCTTGGTCCCCTCTAAGGATTCCCAAGCCTCAGACCAAGCTCGGTGAACGAGCTTCATACGTTCCTCCAGCGGCTCATTTCCTCGAGATAAATGGGCACCGAAATATTGGATAAGGTAGACGGGAACATCTTTTGGTTTCAAGTCCCCAAGGTAAAGGTTATCAAGAATCCATTTCCCCCAATTCAAATAACGAGCTTCCCATCTTTCTTTTTCTAAAACGGTTGTTTGTTCAAAAAAGTAATACCCAAGCCGGGAATGGCTGAAGACATATCCTTGTTTGTTACCATCTCCAATAACAAAACGAGCTAGGGGTTCTAAAGCCTCTTCGATGAGTATTGTTGAGTTTAATTCCCAATCCTCTTCAACCAGCTGAATAATCTCTTCCTTTTTGAGTGGCCCTATAGCAAAAGCCAGCAGGTCCAACATGCCTCTCACCGCTTTTATTTTCAGTGGATCTTTTTTTTGTTCCTTCCATAAGGACTTTTGTTCTTTCCACCAACGCTTGAAATAGCCCTCCAAGCCAGGTTCGATCTCCTTTAAATCTTCGGGTGTTAAATTTGTCGCTTGCTCTCTATTTTGCCACAAATCATTTAAATAAAGTTGAATAACCAGAGGGTCGCCTTCCGTCAATCGAAAAAGCTCTTTTAAGATATCGACATTCCGGCTTAGATGAGCTACGGGGAATCCCATGCTATCCATTACACTTTGCAGGCCAGAAGAGGAAAGGTTTTTGAGGCCAAGAACTGTGGCCAAACGATTTCGGTTCCATCCCAAATCATCTAGCCACTGAGTAGCATCGGTATCTTCGGCAACATACCGGGCAGAAATGAGGATTTTGACTTGCTTTGGGGGATTGTTAGGGAATAGGTCTGCTCCAGCTTGCCAGTCGGCTGCTTCGTCAATTCCATCGATGATTACAAGTAACTTGCGGCCATCAGGTAGGGGACGACGTAAAAAATGAGCGATAAGACCGCGCCACGTTTCTACGGTCTGGCTGGAGGACTCCTTGATCTCTTCACCGTAAAGCTTGGCCAGCCGTGCCGCCAAAGAAGCAAAGAAAACCCCTGAAAGGTTGGTGCGAAATCTTATACTAACCGGCATGAAGACTATAGCGAAGTTTATGTCAGCATGCATAAGCTTACTCCAGTGTACAAGTAAAGCAGATTTGCCCTTACCGGCGGGGGCGGCAAGCAGCATGTAAGGGGTCTGTTCTTCATCATTCAACCAATCTGTAAGCATATCTAGTTCTTCACCTCTCCCTCCAAAGGCTACAGGTTGCTGTTCTGTACCCAAGTATTCGTTTAGAAAATTTTCGATACGGGCACTGTAATCATAGGGAAGCGACTCAACCCCTTCAGTAACTGTCCTGAGACCAGTTGCAAAATGTCCTTGTAGCCAGGTGTGCATGTCGGTAACCACCCTCGCTGCCAGATCACCTGGATCGGAGAAAGTGCTTCGGAGATGATTGTCAGAAATGAGTTTTAGAAACGCTTTAAGTCTATCAGGATCATCTGTCTCGAACTGGCTTTTTGCCAATGCTTTCTCATCCATGACATACCATAGGCATGGTTTGCCCAACTCCTGGGCGCGTTCATACTCTGCCTCCACGATTCCCGAACCGTATCTTGGCCCCAGTAGGCCGATGTACAAATCACATGGTTCTATATCCTCAAGCGAAGCTTCTTTGGTATTTTCACCTCTACTGCCAAAGTATTCCATACCTATAAATTTCACCTCTGGCAGCCGGTTGATAGCTCTCTCCACAGCCTCACGCTCATCTTTTAAATCGAGCCAGGTCGAACTAAGGTAGACTTTGATAACTGTACTTGGCATACTGGCAATCTCGATTTCTTTGGAAGTAGACCTTGGAAAGTAAAGTTAGTTTTTTTTTGCAACTTTACTTTTTTCAGCTGACAACTTTCCGTGCTAACTGAAGTCTCTCTATTTTCTCCGAAGGTGGCATCCTGGTAAGTGGAGAAGCAAAGCATGGGGGCTCCTCCAAAGAGAACCGACCCAAAGGACTCCTTGCTCTGGCTGGTATAGAATATAGACTAAGTACGTAAGCCCTTTTCCAAACATGATCCTTGATTTCAAGGCGAGTAATCGCTTTCTTAGGGCCAATCAACCAAAGTATTGAACTTTATCCTTTATCCAAAACTAAATATGTTGAATATAAAAACGGAGTTACAATTTCTGAATGAGATGGAGCATGGGGGTAAGGATTTTTCTGCACCAGAGTTTGTGCATTTGATGGATCAGTTTATTAAGGAGAATTTGTAAAAACTTAAATTCGATCACATGAAATACCTGCTATACTTACTGGTGTTTTTCCTATCCATTTCCAGGAACCATGCTCAGTCGTCACTGGCTGCGCCCATCTTGCTGTGGCCACAGGGCGCTCCTGGCGCAACTGGTACTTCCGACGAGGATAAGCCGGCGGTTATCCCTTTTATTCCCGAAAAAAGCAAACAAAACGGTACTGCTGTTTTGGTGATTCCCGGGGGTGGTTTTACCATCCGGGCGGTCGATCATGAAGGCGTGCTGGTGGCGCAGTGGTTAAAAGAGCGGGGCATTACGGCCTTTTTGTTGCGGTACAGACTCAGACCACTTTATGATCGCAAAGACTGGCTGGCCGATGGCCAAAGAGCCATTCAATACATCCGAGCCAATGCCGCCCAGTATCAGATCGACCCCGATCGGGTGGGCGCGGTAGGGTTCTCGGCTGGGGCTATGTTGGTGGCGGACCTGGGCTTTAACGCTGGCCTGGGAGATGCCAATGCCACGGATCCATTGGAAAAACCATCTGCTTTGCCCAATTTTGACATCCTGGCCTATGGCGCCATGCCTTTCCCTGCAGCCCTTTCCCCAGAACGGCTAAAACAAGTGCCGCCCACTTTTATGTTTGGCACGGTGGAAGACGCCGGAAGTCTGAATGGACTAAGTACCCTCTTTGTGGATATGGTTAAAAATAAGGTCCCGGTGGAAGCCCATTTTTTTCAAAACGGGGTGCACGGCAGTGGCTTCGCGTTAGGTGATCCCATTTTGGGCGAATGGCCCAAGTTGCTTTGGAACTGGATGCATACCAACGGGTTCCTTTCTCCCAAAAAACGCCTGGCTTTGAATGGGCTGGTAAAATTGGATGGTAGCCCACTTTTAAGGGGAATGATCGTGCTCACTCCGCTGGACAATCCCAATGATCCTCCGGTCATCGTTTATATGACCAATACAGGCACCGGAGAGCTGGGCCGATTTTCCATGCCCGCCGAACAAGGGCCGGTAAAGGGAAAATACAAAGTAGAAGTTCGCCAGGAAGCGACCCGCTGGACCAGCAATAGCCGCGATCCTTTTATGATCAACATGATGGCCAAACAAAGAGACAATACCCTCACCGATGCGGACAAAAAGGAATGGGGCGAGTTTTTGAGAAAAAGAAACCTCAATCCGAGTATTGACAAGCAAAAGGTCTTCAAAAAACAAAGACCAGGCGATGTAAAGGATTATGTGGTGGAGATCGTAGAGGGAAAGGAAGTGGTGATTGAGGTGTTTAGTCAACGCTAAGCTCCATGATCTCATTATTGGTCTTTCTCCGCTGCTATCATTGCATCAATAAAATCATTCACATACAGTTCTTTCAGTTCCTGGTATTTTTTTCGATCCTGATTGGATTGTTCCGCCAATGCGTATTTCATTTGCTGGTATTTCATCCTGGCCTCCTCATTTTTGCGCAGATGGTTGCGGGATAAAAGGTGCCTTTCCAGGGTTTTGCTGCCCCTTGGGCAAACGTAAAGATGGTGCTGAATGTGGTCCAATACCTCATTGCTCAATTGGCCACTCCTTTTGAACACCTCCCGGCCTTCAAGCCCCTGGTTTCCATTGTGGTAATAGCCAATTTTTTCAAGGCCCTGCTTTATTTTTTCAAAATCGGGCTTAGCCTGGTATACAATGTCGATGTCAATGATGGGTTTGGAATCCAGGTCGGGTACTGAGGTACTACCCACGTGTTCAATGCTGCATTCAAGGCCGCCTAGAACGGTTTCAAGTTGACTTTTGATGGCGTTGAATTGGGTCACCCAGGCTGGGTTGTATTTTTCGATTAGCATTGGCTGGTTTTGTAAATGATTGAGGTGGACTGCTCTTACAGTTTTTCACTATGGGAAGGAAATGCTGTAATAATGGGTGTCAATTGTTTTATCATCCTGATAATCAGCATAAAGGGAACATTTAGCCAGGCAGTACTTTGAATCCGGTGACCAAATCAACTTTTCTATTTTTATTGGGTAATCGAAGGTGATGCTAAAAGAACTCCATTGCTTGTGCCGCAGTCGAAAAAAATCGATCCCGATCACGCCACCACAATCTTCAGAAAAATTGATCCCGATGTTTTGCCCATTGGGTGCAATTGTCGGCGGAATGGACTCAGAGATTTCGACTTCGGTTTTCCCGTCCGACTTACGCACCAGGTAGCCCCAGTCATCTGCTATCTCCGCGTGATTACACTGTCTACCAATTAAATACCAGCCATATTCAGGAAATTGCCCCTGGTATGATTCTGGTTCAAGCTCTTTTGAGGGTGGGATTCTACAAGGAGCATTCCCAACAACCTTAACCCCACCATTGTCCAGCGGCAACTTAAGCGGTCCTTTGTTGCTGGAATATTTTTTGGTGTCATCGTGGAAATGGTCTTTATACAGTGCCGCCTGGGTGTCAAACTGCGCCTTGGTAATCTTTTTCCCGCTTAAAAAATCGAAATTTAACTCTGTTGCAATGTCTCCACTAAACTCAATATTGGCCAAGCTTAGGCCTCCAGAAAAAACCCATCCTTCCACCTTTTTTCTTCCGGAGTCCTCATAGGATGGCCAGGCTACTTTGTACCAGGTCCCTTGCTGTTTTATCCCCCGCAAGGTTACTTCAGTGGGGGCGCCTCCCGTTTCGTGCAAATAGCGCACGTATTCCTGGTCCGGAAGTTCGGCTACTACGGGGGCATTGAGATCCGGTCTTTCCCGGATTCTTAATTTGTCAACCTGAGTGATAAACGTGACGATGGCACTGGATTTTGCTGCCAGAGGATAAGCTTTAGTCGATGTTATTGGCGTGCCAATGGTAGTTGAAGACGAGAAGGTGGTGGCCATCAGCAAGATGGCTGCGAAAACGAAGCTGGTTCTCATGTGTTTTAGGTGTGTTTAGTTTTAAATAGGATTCGCTGGATGTAACGGTATGGGCGAGGAAAAAATTTTATTTTTTATGCGGAATTGCAGTAGAGCCGTCATTAATGTGCAAGGCACAAGGTTGGTGCAGTGCCTACCCTTCAATTCCGCTTCATCTCTGATTGTCGCATGGGCATTGCATCGATGATGCGGAAAAGATCAATAGGTAAAATAGGCTGACTGGTTCTTAATTTTTCCGTACCATCTTTGCCGATGAGCAGGACCCTGAAAGTGTCTTTTTCAACTTTGTAAACTTGGTACAAATGTTTGGAGTCGGCAGTAGGTAAACTGGTGTTTGATTTTGGGTCCAGCACGATTACCTTCAGGTCCCGGTCAACTAACCCAGCACGACTAGCATTGAGCAGTGACAGTTGATCCTTGAGGTGCTGGTCTTGGGGATCAGGAGCAAAAACCAATAAAATTCGATTTTTCCAGCGGTACTGATCCAATGGTTGAGCAAAAAGGGTGGAGCCACACAATACGCCAAAGGCAAAATATAAAATGAAGGAAAACATTGGAGTATTCATATGAAATGGGAATAAATTAGGCAAATGCTGAGCAGTTAGAACGTAAACCGCCCCTAAATTGGCCACTCAACTAAATTGCTCAACAATTGTTGGCTGCCTAAAGATGTCGCTTTTTTGTCTTTTCAACAGAAAGATCCACCAGTACACCCTTTTCTAAAACCTTTACCCAATCGTTCTGTTAGGCAGGCAAACCATATCGAAATGAAACATTTCTTTTTTATTTTTTCCTTGCTTGTATCAACTACAAGCTTCGCCCAAACCAAATCAATTGTAGAAATTGCCGTTGGTTCTGCCGACCACACTACCTTGGTAGCAGCCCTCAAAGCAGCTGATCTTGTTACGACGCTGAGTGGACAGGGACCTTTCACGGTATTCGCCCCGGTCAATGCAGCTTTCGACAAGTTGCCTGCAGGTACCGTTTCTTCTCTATTGGAGCCAGCTAATAAAGCTAAGCTTGCCCAAATTTTAACTTACCACGTAGTGGCTGGCAATTTGAATGCCAAAGCTGTTTTGGCTGCCATTAAAAAAGGTAAAGGTAAGGTTGTGCTTACAACGGTAAGTGGAGGTAAACTTACCGCGTCTTTGGAGAAAAAGAAAGTAAAATTGACTGACGAAAACGGTGGCGTTGCATACGTTACCGCAACAGACTTGACCGGCTCAAACGGTGTAATACATGTCATTGACAGTGTAGTATTACCGAAATAATTGAGCAAATTGTTTTAGTCTTGAACAGGCAGCTGCTTGATCACCATACAGCTCCAATTCATAAAGTCTAAAAGAAACAGTTCGTCATCCCGAATTTTGATTGAGGTCAAGATTCGGGATTTTTAATAAAGAAGATTTGGGCTAGTGGAGCTACCTCAACTTTCAAACAGATACCAATCAGATCGCTTCCCAAGCATTCAGGTCACTTTTTGATTTTTGATAACCCGGTCAAAAAGGCCGGGCGCCAAGCGTTTCAGCAACATGGCCAGCTGCTCTTTTGCTCCACCGATGTATACGTTTTTTTGCCGCTGGTAGATGGCCTTGAGTGCTTTTTGGGCAAATACATCCGCTTGCATCCCCTGGGCGTTGCGGCTGTTTTTGAGTCCCTCCTCGGTAATTCCAACTGCATTCCTGGCAATGTTGGTAGCAATGAATCCAGGTAAAATATGGCATACATTTAAGCCAAGATCCTCCACTTCGAGTCGTAGGGATTCAAAAAAACCAACCACCCCGTGTTTCGCGGCGGCGTAAGTGCTGCGGTATTTGGTATTGATTTTCCCCATGACACTACTAATGACCACAATTTGCCCTTTTCGCTCCAACAAATGTGGCAGCATCGCTTTGGTCAGCGCAATGGTGCCGATCAGGTCGGTTTCCAGGATTTTGAGGTCATCTTCAAAGGGGGTATCGATGGCCAGGCTGCGTTGGCTAATCCCGGCATTGTTGACCAGGATATCAATGTTTCCAAAAAGGGCAATGGCTTGTTGAGCCAATGCCGGGAATACTTCATACTTCCGCAAATCCAAAGGCAAAATGGCGGAGGGGATTTCCTGCCGCGGCAGGGAGGCTTGTACTCGTTGTAAGTCGCTGGCGTTGCGCGAAGACAAAATCAGCCTGGCCCCTGCTGCATTAAAGGCTTTGGCCATCGCTTCACCCAAACCCGAAGAGGCGCCGGTAAGCCACACAATTTTATCCTTGAAGTTCATGCTGTGCTGTTGAGTAAATGTCAAAGTTCATTGCTCAAATTAGGGATTTTGCTTGAGGTGGCAAAATTGAATGGCATCCCGAAGCCCCTCTCCTATCATTGAGCACCCAGAAAACTACTTACCATTTGGCTGTAATTTTCCCGCATGGGCAAGTCCAGATCAATGTACAAAGCGCTGCGTTCTACCCGAGCATTTTGCCCCGAAACTGGATTCAGGCCCTCCTTGGAATACGGCTTCCAATAGGCCCCAATCCCCCGCTTTTGCCAATTGGGCAAATCGTTAAAATTGATCCCGCGCTGAAACAAGAGCTCATTTTTCTGCGCCACACTCAAGTTTTCGAGTTGCCGGGTAGCCTGGCTGCTGTTCAGTTGCTCCTGCCGCAAACGCCAGTAACAGTGGGCGTTGAGGGCATTGCGGTAGGCGTCTTCATTGCGCCAACGAAAATAATCCACCACCAATTCGGC
Source organism: Haliscomenobacter sp. (assembly GCF_965225875.1). GTDB lineage: Bacteria > Bacteroidota > Bacteroidia > Chitinophagales > Saprospiraceae > Haliscomenobacter. The sequence goes on from NZ_CBDDBS010000003.1 coordinate 1,941,229, forward strand.
ATTGGGCAACTCCGCGATGCGACAATCAAAAACACCCATGCCACCTAACAGGCTGGAGAATTTGGCACTGGCCTCTCCGGCCAAAATGGAAGTGTATTTGCGGTGTTTGCGGCCAAAGGTATTTTCATTCAAATCAAACAACAAGGAGATTTCATCACTTTCGGTATAGCCGTAAATGACTTTGAAGCCGCAGTTCATCAGGTGTTTGAGGGTTTCAATCATCAAATCCCGGAATTTTTCGTCGAATGGGGCTTCAAAAGCATAGGTCTCCTTGGTGAGTCGGGTAAAATTGCGGCCGTCCAGCCGCGCCACCATGTACATATTGGGCACTACGCAGCGGTCGGGCGCAGTTTCGTAGATCCGCATTTTGAGGTCTAAATCGTCAAATTTCATTGTTCCAGGTTTTGACTTGCCAATTGTTGTCTTCGTAAGCGACGTAGTACAGTTCATCAAAACCTTCGTCAAGGGTGGGAAGTTCCAATTTGCGGTAAGTGCCCTTGATGCCCAGGTCGGGTATTCGGGCTTTGCCTTCACGCTGGGCATTCCACATCAGCGCTTGTTCCAGGCTGGATTGAAAGTAATACGCAATCACCCGGAAGTGCCAGGATTTGGCCTTGTCGATGTAACCTTTTCGCTCGGCACGGGTCGGGTTGGTATTGTCGATCACGAAACCCTGCTGGGTACACAAACAGGTGTCGATGAACTGGGCTTCCTTGTTGCGCGTGTTGAGCTGATCCAGAGAGATGTGGACGTGGGTGCGGAAGAAGTTGTTGAGGTAAAAGGTGGTTTTTCCACTGGCCTGGATGCCGATGAAGAGGATGGCTTGCATGAGGTTTTTTTGGGGGGTAAACAAGAATGGGGGGTGAAAGATTCCAAGGGCTGGGAAAACGATCAACTCTAGATTTAGACGGCAGGGTAGAGACGCAGGGCCGTGCGTCTTTCCAGAGAAGATTAGAGCCTCACTTCAGGCTGAAACGCTGGTGCAGTGTCTCATGACCTGCACCTATTATCCCCGCGTCTTCAAGACGCAAGAGCATGCAAAATACTGAATAAGACCCACAATCCCCCATCACATTTGATCATCAAAACCAGGCAAATATACAAAGCTACTCCTTGCCAAATACGGCTCTAGCAAGTCTACCTCCAGCAAACACCCATCATTTTCAAATACATAATTCCGAGCACTGCTGTACAGATACTCTTCTGCTTTATCCACCCATCCAGCCCGAACCGGGTCTTGATGAATGTAGTCTACTTTTTGCCAGATTACTTTGGGTGAAACCAGGGCTATCGATATAGCTGAGCCATTTGTACCTACCTATTCAAAAATACGTATTCTCAATTTTACCTTGTCTTCTTAAATATTTCAGGTCTTTGACGCTGATCATGCTGCCGTCTGTACTTCAATAATGATTTCATTTTTGGCAAAACGTGCAGCGTAACGGATTGCTTCCATCACCAACTCGGGTGTAAGCAAAGGGTGTTTTGCGGCAATGCTCTCGACAGTACCTCCGGTGCCGAGCCATTCCATGATGAGCTCTACGCTGATGCGCGTTCCAGTAATACAGGGTTTTCCTCCAAGAATTTCTGGGTCAGATACAATATGCAAAAATGGATGCTCCATTTGGTCTGATTTTGTCACCCAATTTAGGGTTTTATGCACGAGTATGCTATACCGCGTGAAATAATTTTCAAAAAAGGAACTTGCTGGGGATTTACCAGTTCGTTCAAATCTTCCCCCTTAACTGCTAAGCCCCAACACTGGTACAATTCTGGGGCATTGCAAATCCATTACTTGCCTCTTTCAAAATCCACCACCCTATATTTGATCCTTTTTTCAACTATTTCGTGTTCACCTGCTGAGTTGTCTAATACATTACCCCCAACACCGTATTTTACTGCAGAAATTTTTACTATAATTCCCTGTTTTTCAAGTTCCTCTAGGTCATTTTTCTCAAAATTTTCAATTACAACATATCTACCCGTTTTTGATGAGATAATATCTATGCTTTGAGTAGGATACATAAAAAAGAATTCAAATACATATTCAAGTTCGTTGGTATAGCCATCTCTTAGCGCATCCTTCAAAGTATCTAAAAGTTCCGACTGACTTTTCATAGATTGAGTTTTTGTTAATAACCACTCGACCAAGTCTTCCTCATTACCCCCAAAACGCAACACTAATGCATGGTCTTCACAACCGTACATTGGGCTAGCGGCGCAATTTAAATTTTTCGATTTGCCTACGGTGCCGAAGCACATGCACAATAGCATGCTCGAGCAGTTGCTCAAAATCATACTGTTGTCCCCAGGAAACTTTGATGAGGTTATTGAGAATTTCTTCAAGCGTAATTTGCATTTTATTCTCGAGTGTCTCAGCTGTATACTGCAGCATTTGGTCTAGTTCCAGACAAGCATCCTGAGGCGTTTGCATTGGTTTTGCTTGTATTTTTTCAGTGAATGCGTCGCCAAATTGTTTGCGAATTAAAATAGCATATCCATAACCCGCATTTACAACATGGTTTAAAATGCGTTCAACCGAAACACAATCTGGGTCACTGGTTTCATGGTCAACTATGGCCAAAAAATGGTGCGAATCAATGTCGGAAAGGACATTTTTGAGTTCGTCTGCTGCGCGTTCGTACTCATCCAACAATGCCCCTACAGGGCCTTCTCGATAGGTTTTCACCATGAGTTTGAATTTCTTTTGTGCTAAAAAAATTGTTGCTTTATGGTTTTTGAAAAATTCGGGATGAAGAATGTTTGGGGGCTTGGGGCTATACTCGGATGAGCGTGATCAATCTACCCAAAATCATTACTTCAAGGTGCTGGCAATAAATTCCACCACATCCTTTTTGAACTTTGCTGCCGAAGCCTCGTGGGTGTACATCATGTGTCCCGCTTCGTAGTATTTTTGGGTTACATTGGCTTTGAGGGTTTTATTCAAGCCCATGTGGTCAAAGGTGTATTCGGTGGCGCCAAAAGGCGTAGCCATATCGTAAATGCCATTCATTACCAGAATCTTCATGCGCGGATTGTTGGTCATGGCGTTGAGGAGGTCTGGAGCAGTCGTAGGGGGGCAAGCATCGCCAAAGAGGCCCTCACTCCGCTTGTGTTTCCAATCCCAATTGAACCCTTGCAAACCGTAAGCACTGGTATTGTAGGTCTTGTCTTTGCTTACCTTCAATTCGGTGGTGTAGTAATGCATGAATGCTGAAATGTAAGCCGGAGCAATGTCCGTAGCTTGCGGGTCTTTAGAGGTATATTCGCTCAATACATTGGTGGTGATGCCTTTGTAACGAGAATCGAGTCGACCAACTTCCATGCTTGAGCTGCGCAACAATTCCTGGGCAAACTGGGGTTGATTTACCCGCAAGTTTGCTTTGTCCCAGTACTCTTTGCTGATTCCTGAGTAAGCTACCAGTTTGGTCAGGATGTTTTCCCTTTCTGCAGCACCCAACTGATCGCCTTGCATCAAGGCGGTCGCATATTCACCCCAGCAGAATTTTCTTACTTCGACCAAAAAAGCATCCAAACTGGCGGGTTTGCTGGCGAGTTTGTTGTGGTACCAGGCGGTTGCTGCGTAGGTAGGAAAGTTGACTACATAAGAAATGTCATCGCCGGGATTGTAGGCCAAAGTCCTGATTTCCAATACATTGGACACCAGCACGACGCCATTGACGGAAATGCCAAAACTGGACTGCAGGTAATCGGCAACCCCAGCTGAACGAAACGTACCATAGCTTTCACCCAGGAGGTATTTTGGTGAGTTCCATCTTTCGTTTTCATGCACATAGTTTTTGATGAATTGGCTCACCGATCGAATGTCGGGATCAACGCCCCAAAAGTCGGTGTTTTTGGCCTTGCCCACTGCCCGGCTCAATCCGGTTCCTACGGGATCCATCATCACCACATCCGATACATCGAGGATGGAGTAATTGTTGTCCTCAATCCTGTAAGGGGCGGGGCCATTGGGTTGCGGGTCGTTGACCACCACTCTGCGCGGGCCCATTATACCCATGTGCAACCACATAGAGGAAGAGCCAGGGCCACCATTGTAAGAGAAGGTGATCGGACGCTTACTCAAGTCGGTCTCCCCATCTTTGGTGTAGGCGGTGTAACCAAAAGCAGCAATGGGTTCGTCTTTTTCATTTCTCAGAATCAGTGTGCCCACGGTGGCCGTATAATTGATGACTTTGCCTTCAATTTTTGCACTGTGTTTGGTGACAAATTTTTCGGGCTTGGTGCCTTTCAAGGTATCTACCTGCGAGAAGGCTGGCATAACGTACAGTAAAGCCAGGGCCAAAATACCGATGAGTGCATTTTTTTTATTCATTTGATCTAAAATTGAATGGTTAGGGAGATGAGCTAAGGTAAGTGAAGATATAGGTAATTTTTAATAATTTTAAATGCCTTCTTCCAATACCCGGCGGACCGCCCAGTTCCAAATCCAAAATGGCTGTAATGCGTTCCGCACCCGCTGCAATTATTCTCGCTTCAGCCTTGCTCATCCTCCAATCCGCTCAATTTGCCCTGGTCAAAACTTGCCAAAAGTGCCTCGCCCCAGCCCACTATCCCCACTACTTTCGTAGCTAATTCTTCCAAACACAAACTTTGAGGATGTCGGATTACCCAAACAAGTCTCACGATGAATTTTTCAAAGCCTCCTTTGGGCAGCTGGAGATTGCGCGAGATTATCTGGAGCAGTTGTTGCCAAAGGAGGTATACCAAAGCCTGGATTTGAGCCGACTGGAGCGGGTGAATGGCAGTTGGGTTACCCCCGAGTTTATTGCCTTATTTACCACGTTTCGACTACATCCTCACCAATGTACGGGCGCTTTCCGATGAGCAAATTTTGGAACTAAAAAAGGGCTTGCTCATCAATGCCTTGCTCATGCTCAAACACATTTGGGAGCCGAAATTCGTTCTTGAGCATCCCGAATTGATCTTTATTCACCTAGAGCCCAAAAACCAACAGGTTAGCGACTTTATCGTTTCCCTGCTTGCATATCTTTTCAAAAACGCCGAAATTGAGCGGGAAACCATCAATCGGTTCATCAAGCACTTTCCGGATAATTTAAATCACAAAGCAATGAGTACTTACGACATGATTCAAGCAGAAGGCATCGAAAAAGGTGTCGAGCTCAAAGAGCGCGAATTCATCAAAAACCTATGGTCCTTCCAGGAGTTTTCCTTGGAGAAAATTGCCTTACTATCTGGCACTAGCTTGGAGCGCGTAATCGAAATCCTTTCAGCGCATCTGCAGGCAGAAGGGCTAAATGAGGCTGTTGCTACTCAAACACTGGAAGCTTATCAGGCTAAGTTTGTTTAGGTTGATTTTTCTCTATACACAACGTTGCTGCATAATCTCCCGACGCTACACCCGCCGCTCAGCCTGACAACTAATCGAAAAAACTTAGTCGAGCAGTGAAAATACCAATACCCCCTCCTGATCATTCCAGCGGTTTTTCAACTTCTTCCCTAATCTCTTCCTGTAATCTAATATCTTCCATAAATTACCTCGGCAGTTCGCCAATTTTGACAATTTTGTTACAACAATCAACCTCTGGATATGGTATTTAGGTCCATTTTTTCGCTCAGCATGTTGGGACTTTTTTTGCTGTCAAACCTACAAGCACAGTCCCGTTTATCAAGCACCATCAACAGCAACTGGCTTTTCTGTAAAGGTGACACCACCCAAAAAGCAGCTGGAAGCAACTGGAAACCAGTGTCTATTCCGCATACCTGGAACACCCAGGACGTACTCGACGACGAGCCAGGCTACTACCGGGGCGATGGCTGGTATAAAAAGACGCTGTTTATCCCCGCCGATTGGAAAGACAAAGACATCTATCTCCATTTTGAAGGCGCAGGGCAGACCGCCGAGGCCTTTATCAATGGCAAATCGGTCGGAAAACATGCCGGGGGCTACACCTTTTTTTCATTCCCCATCCGCTCATTCCTCAATTTTGCCGCCGAGGGCAACCGTGCCAATGAACTGGTGGTTCGGGTGAACAACAGCCACGACGACAACTTACCGCCTACCATGGGCGATTTCAATATCTTCGGAGGACTGTATCGAGATGTGTACCTCAACGTTTTGAACCACGTTCACTTCGATGCCGACAATCACGCTACCAATGGCGTGTTTGTTACTACGCCACAGGTCAGTGCCACCCAAGCCACCGTGCAAATCAAAGGCGCGTTTGTAAACCAGACCAACACGGAGCGCAAACTAAGCATCAGCCACCGCATTCTGAAACCCGATGGAAGCCTACTGGCGGAGGAAAAAGGTTCCTTTAGCGCAGCTGCGGGGCAGAAATTTGATTTTATACAGACCATAAAAAACATTCGCGGGCAGCGACTTTGGTCCCCTGAAGACCCCTACCTCTATCGGATTGTGTCTTCCCTTGCCGATGCTACGACGGGGCAACTGCTCGATGAAGTGAGCAACCCCCTTGGGTTTCGCTGGTTCCGCTTCGACCCCAACACGGGCTTTTTCCTCAATGGCAAGTCGCTCAAGCTGATGGGCACCAGTCGCCATCAGGACTATCCAGGTATGGGCAACGCCCTGTCCGATGCCATGCACGTGCGCGATGTGGAACTGCTCAAAGACATGGGCGGCAACTTTCTGCGCGTGGCACACTACCCACAAGACCCTGCCATTCTGCAAGCCTGCGACCGATTGGGTATTTTGGCTTCGGTAGAAACACCCGTCATGGGCTTTACCGACTCCGAAGCGTTTGCCGCCAGTGCCAAACAGCAACACCGCGAAGTCATCCTTCAGCATTACAATCACCCCAGTGTGATTATCTGGTCGTACATGAACGAAATGCTGCTGCGGGTTCCGTTTGGCAATGACTCCACCCGGCAGAAAATGTACCTGTCGCATCTGGCAGGCTTGGCTCAAGAACTGGAAAACATGGCGCGACAGGAAGATTCAGCACGCTACACGCTCATTCCGAACCACAATGCCTGGGAGGTGTACAACAAAGTTGGGCTAACCAAAATCCCGAAACTCGTTGGCTGGAATCTTTACTTCGGCTGGTACTACGGTACATTCGATGAGTTCGGCAAGTTTCTGGATAAACACCACCGCGAACTACCCGACAAGCCCGTGTTGGTTACCGAATACGGTGCCGATGCCGACAACCGGATACGCAGTGCTACGCCCCTTCGGTTTGATAAATCGGTAGAATACACCATGGCTTACCATCAGGCCTCACTCAAAGCCATCCTCGAGCGCCCATTTGTCGCCGCCGGGATGGTCTGGAACTTGAACGAATTCAACACGGCAGTTCGAGCCGAAACCCTCCCCAACATCAACCCAAAGGGCATTATGACCTACGACCGTCGGGAAAAAGACCCGTATCGGTTTTACAAGGCCAATTTGGTCAAAACGCCTTATATCCAGGTGGGCGCAAAAGAGTGGAATCGCCGCAGTGGCATTGCCGACTCAGAAACGAGTTTGGTTTGTACGCAGCCTGTTGAGGTGTTTGCCAACCAGCCAACAGTTACGCTGACGCTGAATGGTAAGCCAATCGGCAGTGCCCCAACCAAACAGGGCATCGCTCAGTTCAAGGTTCCATTCAGGCCTGGGCTCAATCGGCTGGTGGCAACCGCTGCGGTGGCGGGTACCACCATTAGCGACCAGGCTGATATTGTGTTCGACCTGCTCCCACGGCAACTGAAAAATGCCAAACTGCCCTTCACGGAACTGAATGTCAGCCTGGGTGATTCACGGCTGTTCTTCGATGACAAAACAGGGCAAAACTGGCTCCCCGAGCAAGCCTACCAGGCGGGTAGCTGGGGGTACGTAGGCGGCAAGCAGTTTGTGATGGCGAACAATTCGCGGGTTGGTTTTGGTGGCAGCCGGAATATTCTCGGCACCGAATTGGATCCGATTTACCAAACCCAACGAACCGGCATTGAAGGGTTTAGATTCGATGTGCCGCCCGGCGATTACGAATTGACGCTCCACTTTGCCGAATTGTTATCGAAAAACACCGGCAACGACATTGCGTTTAATGTCGGCTCACGGGGTGGCCCACGCGACGAGTTCAAAGCCCGCAGCTTCGATGTGTTGATCAATGGCCAGGTGGTGGTTTCGGGTCTGAGCAACAGCGAAACCCTCCAGACGGATCAAGCCGTGGCCATCAAGTGCTTGGTCAGCGTAGCTGGACAGGAAGGCGTGCAGGTTACGTTCAAATCTCGTCTTGGCGAAGCAGTGCTGAATGGCATTCAGTTGAGGAAGTTGCGGTGAGGGGGGGTTAGGTTTTCCCGCGACAGCTGGCATCTTGTAAACGATGGAGTGGAGTTTTTTTTGTACCCTGGGAGTTTTAGGCACTCCTTAATGCTGGATTTGGGCCACACGGCAAAGGCAAGCTGGGGAATTGCTGGGTAGATGGGCCAAGGGGGGGAATTGTGCGGCTGTTCTTGGCCATGTTGATTGTTTGGGAATGTTATGCGCGGGCAAATTTACTAAAGCATATAGGTTAATATAATCACTTTTTTTCTTGCTATCAGGTGTCCTAATGTGAGATCATGCATTATAAACAAAAGTTATAGGTGACAAAAGTTGCAATTGTTGTGTTTTATCATTAATTTTGTTTTTGATCTTAATTTTGTGCTAAATGCCTAAATCGATGGAAAGTACTTAGCTTAAAATAAGATGCAAAATAGCGATGAATTTTAATCAAATAACTCAATTTTATGAATAATGAATTGATAATTCCCAATAGGTTTGAGAGCGTCCTTTCATCGCAATTATTTGAAAACTATACCCCTTTGTTATTGCCAGTAGAAACTGACTTAACAGCGATTAAGAAAATCGCGGACAAAACTACTTTTCAGAATGGAGGAATTCTTACGTTCATTTTAGGTAATTCAGGAGTTGGAAAAACTACGTCCATTTATGCGGCATCAATTTTTATGAAAGAGTTGTTTAATTCAGTATTTAACATCCCCTCTGATATACCTTTAAGAGATGTCATTTATTGGCTAAATAACAACATACCAAAGCAAAACAAAAAGAAGCTCTTAGTGTTATTTGATGGCCGTGAAATAAATGATGATGAGGTTGGTCTAAGCCAATTCCTTACAGGCCTAAATCAGCTTCTAAGAAAAAGAAAAGACGTTTTATTTTGTTGGCCTACTACTGACCAAGATTGGCAAACAACCATTAAAGAAACAGCGCACAAAATAGGTGGTTCTAATTTTGTCCCTAGGGGTAGTGATCTTATAATAAGTGGACTTCCAAAAACCGAATGGAACTCGGCCTTAGAACGAATTTTAATTAGATTAGACCTCACTCTTGATGATATTTCTTTGCCTCAAGATGCTGTAGATCAATATATTGAAGAAGGAGAAGTAATTGGGGATTTCCTAGGGAATATCCGAGACGTTATGGTAGAAAGAGTGTTTGATGTAAAAACTGATTACAGATTACCAGAAATTGTTTTTGTTGTGTCAAGTGGAGTCGAGGTCGTAGGAGAAGCCAATAGGTTAAGAAGAGCAGGATCATTAGTTGTTAAGGCTGAAGAACTTATAAATTACTCGCCAAGGTCTAGATCAGGTAAATTTTGGTCAACCCGGCTGAGCAGCCCAGAACAACATTTAGCCTATATTATATCACTTTTCAATGTAAGATTAACAACAGTTGGGCCAAGTGTTGTGGCATACTCATGTCTTCACTTTGGCAATTCTAATTTAAAAAAAATATCTGCTGATGAAGGCTTACAAGAAAATTTATCAAATGCTAAAGTTACATTGAAAGCATCTGACTTTTACAAATACTTAGAAGGAACGACTACAAATGAAATGACATCAACTCGAAAAGGAAAAGTAGGTGATGCTACAACTAATTCTTATGATAGAATTCAACTATTATCTGCGACAAATCACAAGGAAATTAATAAAGCAATATGCGACTTAGTAAGTGACTCACTTAGCTCTTATGAAAAAGATAAGGAAAAGCTAGAAGTAGATCAAGGCGATCAAAATTTATATACAGATGCAATAATAGTTGTCAATGGCGAGGAAAAATACTTAGAGTTTCATCATTTAAGCTCTAAAAACTGTAAAGCATCTAAGATATCATCATATATAATGGAAAAACTTCAATATTACGCTATTCACTACAACCTAGTACCCAGGTAAATACCTTATTAATAGGGGTTATCATATCTGTCGAGCCTGATTTTGTATGCTCAGTCAGTCGATCATATGGCGAAAACATATAAATCAATATATTCATTCTTTGTAATTCATAAAAATTGCATTTGTAATAGGTTTTCCTATTCTATCTACTATCAAATTCATATCTTTTGTCAAATTATAAAGTAAATATGCTTGAAAAACAACCGTCAACTTATTGGTGTACTTATACAGCTGATCCGAAGGAATCACTTTTTGTTTCCGTTTTGGGTCCACTTCATAATGCACTAAATAGTTTCTTGTCGTTACAATTTTTTCGAAAGCCTTCACTGGATTTCGAAATACCTTTTTCGTTATAGGTTTCAAATTCTCATGGATATCCTCAAATCGATTAAGTAGAGTGGTCTCGTTCCTTTTTGAAAGTCTCGTTTTTAGCCATTCAGCCTCATTCTTTTTGAGCTTCCCTAATATGCTACTGATCGTCTTGAGATACTTTAGGCCTTTACCATGAAATGTAGGGTTTAGAACTCTATGAAACACCTCAATTGAAAAAACTATATCGAGAAAGGCATTTTCTACGTACTGTGCTTTACTATAAATCTTACCAAAGTACAAATTTAAAGCAGGTCGATAATTCGAATAATTTTCAATCCAAAGGCCTAAAAAATTAGGGCATTTATTCTGAATTTCTGATAGAGATAGAAGCATATCCCTATTATGGATGCTTCTTCGGCTGGTGAATCTTCTTTCTTGTTTTCTCACTAAACTAAATCTAGGTTCGCTCTCGATTTTTTTTCTCTTTTGTTGCTCTAGGGAATGAATTTTCATGTAAATTATGTCTATGGGTACAGGTTCACCAATGACCAAAGTAAAAAAATTGTTAATCACATCAATTATTTCTTGAACATAGGAAAAATTCTGCCTTCTTATGAATTTGATCGACAAAAAGGCTGACTCTGAAATTGTTACATTTTTATATAAAGGATAAAATGGTGCAGAAGCAAAAAAGGTAACTTTGATTTCTAATTCTTTATTTTTATAAAGGGGAATGTCATCTGGTAGTTTATACTCTAAATTAACAGAGAACACCTCGTTATCTTCTTCGAATCTGTTTCGTTTATAGCCAGACACATTGATCCATTCTTCCAAAAATTTAGAATGTAAATAAACTTGCCCGATCTTAAAATCTTTGAAGTTCTCAACCTGGTGGTCTATAATTACAAAAGAGGATTTTATAACCATTTCTGATAGGCCACTAGATGTGTGACCAGTGACTGTGCTGTTGATTAGAGAGAATTGATGAGTTTTATTGGTTTTACTACTTTTACCAACCCCGATAATTACTGGAAAAGGCTCTTGATCATTAATACTCCATAGATTATCTCGCAATTGTTTAGGCTCACCCATTATTTTCAAGGTAATTGTAGAGTCGCTATCTATTGTAAGTTCTCCAGGGTAGGAATCACAATCTTCCAAATTTTGGCGATCTCCCATACACCACCATCCTAAATATGTTTCTGAATCATTCATTATAAAATCAATTTTAATGTAGGCCTTATTCTGTGCATTGATCTTCGACCAGATCAAAAATAACCAAAAACAATTATCATGCATCCATTTCCCAACTACTTTAAACTCAACGCCATGAAATTCTTTCTTTCCCTGATCCTGATTGCCTTTTGTTCAATCTCTTTCGCTCAAGGCACCACCCAAGAAGAATACAATTATGTAACCAAAGGGTACAAAATCCAGCAAGAAAGTGGCCTGGACATGAAAAAAGGGTACTCTATCAAACTTTATCCTGAAACCCAAACAAATGGCTCAGTTAACTGGAATGAGAAAGCAGAAGTCGTAGCTGGAGGGCTTTTCGTGATGGTCAAACAAAGCCCTGCGCATTGATCTTGTATTACCAGAACAAAAACACTAATTTCAAGGAATATCTTTATGTCCCTACTGTCGATGCTGACAAAACCTTGTGGGATGCGCATATTTTACGATTTATGGAGTACAGCAACGATGCTAAGAAAATTCTGTATTCCAGTCTGGCCAAAATAAGTTCATTATCTAATACGAAATAGCTCTCATACATCCTACCTGGCTGAGGCTGAGGATCGGCCAATAAAATGTTTTCGCTACCTTTGTCCTGTCATGATGAGAATTTCTTGTAATTACCTTCCAAAAGGTTAGATTTGTCTTTCGAATGTAGCCGAAGGCTAATCAAAACTAAATAATGTTAGTTCTATTAGTAATTGGCTAAGAGAAATTATGTTGAACTCAACTAAAAAATAAAATTGATGGAAAATTATTCAATTGACATAGGAGCCGAAAATATATACAACAGCAAGACAAAAGGCTATTTCAAGGAAATTTTAGAATCGTATCACAATGGTAATTACAGGGCAACAATTGTAATGTTGTACACAATTGTCATTTGCGACTTGGTATATAAATTACAAGAATTAAAAGAAATATATAACGACGACAAAGCAATTAAAATATTGAATGAAGTAGAAGAAACTCAAAATAAAAATCCAAAATCTCCAGATTGGGAAGTTGAACTAATCAAAAAAATTTCTGAGAGAACGACATTTTTTGAGATATCTACTCATGAAAACGTACTACTATTACAAAAACATAGACATTTATCTGCTCACCCTGTTATGGATAAAAACTATGAGTTGTATACTCCAAATAAAGAAACTACAAGGGCTCATCTTAGAAACATGTTAGAAGATATATTAACAAAACCTCCATTGGTTTCTAATGACGTTTTCAATGAGTTAATAAATGACATTTCGGAAAAGAGAGAGTATTTTCCGCCTCAATATAACAATATCGAATTTGAAAGGTATATCCTTGGCAAATATCTTAACAATGCCCCAAAAAGCACAATTTACCATGTCTTCAAAAGTATATGGAAGCTTACATTTAGGTTGATCGATGAAAAATGCAGCCAAAACAGAGATATTAATTATAATGCTTTATTTGTAATGTTTAAAAAATACAAGGAAGAGCTATTAGGACTGATTTTAAAAGATAAACCTTATTTTTCTAAAATTGAAAAAGGGCCGCCTTGCCAATTTTTAATCAGCTTTATTAGCATTTATCCCGAAATTTTCCCATTACTAGAAGAACATGCCAAAATAATCATAAGGCAAGAAGCTTCTATAAGAGCAGATTACAAAGTTAGAGCTTGGTATTTGGAGGAAAATCTCAAGCAACACATCAAAGTTTTGAGGCAAGATTACGATAAAAATCCATCCTCGATTCATACATACATGAAAAATTTATCTTATCTAGTAAGAGATACTGAGGAATTTGACGGTCATGAGGATTTAATTGATTTTTTAGTACATGTCTATGGTCATTCCAGAATTTATAGAGAAGCAGAAATAATGTTTGCAATATTGATCAAACCGTATCTAAACCATTTTACACTCAACAATTTCACTAACTTGTTGAATAAAACAGAAAATAATATTAGGTTACATAAAAGAAGCACAGCATTCACAGATAATAGCCTCGTCATGAGATACATAGAAGAGAAATATAAAGGTAAAATAAATTTGGACGAATATCCGAATTTTGTTTCTTCAACAACACAAGCTCAGGGAAATGAAGACTTACCTTTTTAAGTGAAACGGCCAAAATTTTACCCGCTCGACCGAGTCTTCCACATTAATCGCCAGGCTGAAACGCTGGTGCAGTGTCTCATGACCTGCACCTATTATCCCCGCGTCTTCAAGACGCAAGAGCATGCAAAATACTAAAAAAGACCAACAATCCCCCTTCACGATTGATCATCAAACCCCGGCAGATACACAAAACTGCTCCTCGGCAAATACGGCTCCAGTAAGTCTAGTTCCAGCAAACATCCCTCATTTTCAAACACATAATTCCGTGCACTGCTGTACAGATACTCTTCCGCTTTATCCACCCATCCTGCCCGAACCGGGTTTTGATGAATGTAGTCTACTTTTTGCCAAATCACCTTGGGCGAAACCAGGGCAATGGGATGGTAGTCTTGCAGCCAAAATTGGTGGGTTCGGCCATTGGCATGGAATCGAGCATAATATCGAAATACATGCAACATCCATTCCTTACGGCTTTCGTTTCCTTTTGCAATGGCTTCCAAAATCTGGCGGGAGGTATATTTTTTAAAATCTCGAAGTACTTCCGACAGGGTTAACTCACCATCTGCTCTGACAATCATGTGGATGTGATTGCTCATGATCACGTAGGCACAAATGATCAGTCCTTTTTCTTTTCGGCAATAGGCCAGGCTTTCAAGCAGGATGTCTCGATAGGCTTTTCTAGTGAATACATCTACCCAACCCACAACCGTACAGGTAACGTAATTCAAACCATGCTGATCCAGGATGCGGTAACGAGGCATAAAGTTTTTGCATTAAAATAATGGTTTTTTCTACATACCCGTATTGAGCTTGTGCTTTTCTCGGGCGAGTGTGCATGCTTATGCGTCTTGAAGACGCGGGGATAATAGGTGCAGGTCATGAGACACTGCACCAGCGTTGTGCCTGGGGAATATTGGGGAAGACTTGGACCAGCGGGATTTAGAATAGCCCCGGACGACCGCAGGGCCGATCAGTTCTATTTTTCAAAAGGTCTATTTGCCCTGGGTTTCTTTATTTTGGGGTGAATTAATATTGTTGTATTACCCGAAACACTGTAGAGACGTTGCATGCAACGTCTCTACCATGTCAGATTTTACTTCCAAATCTAGAACTGATCGACCCTGCGGTCGTCCGGGGCTATGATAAGTTCAACCGCATCCGCGGTTTGTCATCCCAAAAACTCGGGATGATTCATGTTGGCGATTGATGAGGAAGTGTTGGTCGAGCGGGGGGCACTATTGGGATGTGCGCTACCGACTTAGGATTTCGCGCATCAAGTAAGCTTCATTTAATACAATTTACCTCAAGCCTTCCCATTAATGTCAAGGTGCGACCCTAGTGCATATTTTTGTGTCTGAAGGCATGAAAATAATTGAGGCAGGTCGTGCCCATTGCGCCTTGGTATCTGCCCCAGCAGGATCAATCATTTAGATTCTATCGTTCAATTAAACCAAACCTTAGTTGATATCGTATATTAAGTTGAAGGATCTAATTTTTATTTCGACTCGTCAGGATTTGTGCTTGTATACCAAAAAAACATGCGCAAAACTTGGCGTTGCACAGTATTGAAAAACACCCAAAATGAAACGCCTTAGTCTGCTTGTATGCCTGATAACGAGTTTATCCGCTTATCACATGTCCGCCCAAAACAACGCCTGGAAATTCCGCAATGACCGCAATGGGATTCAGGTTTTTACACGCAAAGACAGCACTTCCGGTATTTTGGAAATAAAATTTCGGACTGAAGTCAAAGCCAGTTTAAATGCAGTGGTCGCAATGGCCTGCGACATTCCCAATCTAAAAAACTGGGCTTACCGCCTTAAAGAATCTTCTCAGGTAAAAGAGGTAAGTGAAACCGAAGGGTATTTGTACATGTACAGCGATTTCCCCTTTCCTTTTTCTGATCGGGATATGATTGTCCATTACACTATGCAACAAAATCCCTATACAAAACAAGTTACGTTCGTAAGCAAATCCGTTTACAATGCAATCCCCGAAAAAGACGGGGTGGTGCGGATTAAAATTATTGAATCCAAATGGACCTATACCCCTTTACCAAATGGTATAGTACGCCTGGAATATCAGCTCAAATCAGATCCCGGAGGGAACATCCCAAATTGGCTGATCAACCTGGCTGCCGACGATGGCCCCATCAAAAGCATTGCAAATTTGAAAGAGTTCTTGCCCAAATACGAAAATGCAAAGGTGGCTTTTTTGAAATAGTAAAACATGCACGATCTTAAGCAAAACGACATTTCGCTCAGCTTTTGCAGAGTATCATAAATGCGCAACTTCGCGCCAGCGGATTGATGGTTAAAAGTTTAAGCGGTTCGTGCCAAAGTTACCAGTGCTCTGCTGGTTGGCGATCACCGTGATGGACTCAATATCCGTGGTATTGGTCAATGTGCCTTCAAATTCAGAGGCATTGCCCTCGCGCACAAGCGATAAAGGCAGCTGAACGCTTGGCTGATTTTTATACGCCACCTGGGCCAGCACCTTGAAATCAGCAGGCAACCAATAGGGCGGAGTAGAGCCGTTGGAAACCCTGCAGCCGCACATCATGGTGACCACTGCGGAAAGCTTATTGTCCTTCAGCGTGGGCGTATGCACGAGCAGGCCGGGTATCAACACGGTGGTTTTGTACTGGAGTTGAAAGGCGTTGAGTTGCATCGGCTGGCGGATCGTCAGGGTTTTGAAGGTATCTTTTGGCCCCGGAATAGGGTATTCTACCACCAGTTCTGCGATTTCATTGGCGTTGTTCAGGTCGGCACTGCCTTTGGCGACCACGGTGATGCCGGGCTGTGGGGTCAGGTAGTTGATCGTGACGGGTACCACGGCCTTGGTCGGGTTATTGGTCAGAATGGGTACTACGCTGGAGCTGCCGTCAAAATATGTGGGGCCAACTTCGCCATCATCCGGCGGATTGGTCTTGCCCGAATAATAGGCCAGCGGGTGCACTATGCCATTGATGAAAATAGAGACCTTGATTTGGTGCGGTAGAAAGGCATTCTGGCCAATAAATTTTCCGCCAAGGGCCTGGAGGTAAACCTCAAAATTTGCTGTTGTGGACATGGAAATAGGATTGGTTATGGGTTTTGAATAAGCAGCAAATATAAGTGTTTGTTATTATTTGGCGTAAAACCACGCTCGTCCAAGTCTAAGCCATTGAAATCCATTTATTCTGTTTTCCTTTATTAAAGTTTTAGTGCTCCCCTGTCTGCATTCGCGACTTTACCGCGCAATGATAGATGCGATTTTACCTCAATTTTTACAACAAAAAAGCCTCACCCTTAAATGAAGCTTTAAGAATGAGGCTTTTGGAAAGAAGTGGTGATCCCGTCAGGATTCGAACCTGAGACCTACTGATTAGCTTACCCCTACGGTTTTCACCGCGAACCATTGCTGGTTTTTGTGGTCTGGACTATCTCACCGCCATTTCAGGCGTGCCGCGTATAGTCTCTACGGAACCCTCACCTTTTACTGCCCGTCGGCATTTCAAAGGGTCATTGGTTTCCTCGGGATTGCCATATTCATGCCTGGTAGCGATGAACTTAGGTTTCCCCGATATAGCGGCCTTCACTTTACAGGTTACTTTTCCCTGCAAAGGCTCCTATTGTGCAGCTTATGCAGTGCACGCTGAAGTCAGTTGCTCTATCCAGCTGAGCTACGGGACCAAATCAAACTTAAATCAAACGCCCTTTCGCGTTTGCCCGGCAAATGTACTCTATTTTTATTTTTTGCGCAATCTGGCGATCAAAAAGTCCAAAAAATCTCACTTGACTTTGTGGGCAAAGCGATGTATTTTGGAAAAGTTGAGTGGTTGCATGTGCGCTGCGCGCTTTTGAGGCTACGCCTCTTTTTGCTAAAGCGACATTAATGGGAGAACGGATGACACGGATTAAAGCGGATTAAAACGGATTTTCATCCCGCCTTCGGCGTGAGGGGATAAAAATCACGAAGGTATTTCCACCTGCTTCAGTGTTCAATTGCTATTATTTCACACTGGAAACTACAAGGATGAATACTTTAATGTTGAATGTAGGCTTTTCTTAGGTGCCCTTAGGTGTCTAAGGTGGTTCAATTTAAAACAACTAAAAAAATTTTGAACCACCTTAGACACCTAAGGGCACCTAAGAAAAGCAGCGTTCACAATCCATGGGACTAGCCATCCACCAATCTCAACTTTTAAACGCCCGACTGTGTTCCAAATTAGTCCTTTGCCCACACTGCATCGCTACCCATATTCACTCATGTTAACCCAAACGTTGCCATGATCTATCGTTACCTGTACCCACTTTTTTCCCGCAAGCGTTTTTACGCTTCGGTGGTTTTGTTCGGA
This sequence comes from Haliscomenobacter sp., assembly GCF_965225875.1. GTDB lineage: Bacteria > Bacteroidota > Bacteroidia > Chitinophagales > Saprospiraceae > Haliscomenobacter. Next base: position 1,959,358 of record NZ_CBDDBS010000003.1, read on the forward strand.
TTTTTGGCCTACACCTACGATACCATAGAGGTGAGGCTGACCGACGAAACAATGCTGCGCAAACTTGCCGAAAACGCCTTTGCCTATGTGCCCAAGGTGACCCATTTCCGGCAGTGGGGGCGCGAGATGCGCTACGTACAGGTAGGTGACGCCAGCAAACCCCTGATCCTGTTCATCCACGGCGCGCCCGCCTCTTCCTCCTTCTGGATGGACATGCTGAGCGACAGCACCCTGCTCTCCCAGGCCAAACTCATGGCGGTGGACCGCCCTGGTTATGGCTATTCCGGCTACGGCGATCCCGAAACTTCGGTCAAAAAACAGGCGGCGCTTATTGCCGGCATTTTGCAGGAAAAACGGGCCCTCCACCAGCAGATCATCGTACATGGCTCCTCGTATGGAGGCACGGTTGCAGCGCGATTGGCGATGGATTATCCCGAATTGGTAGATGGACTGCTGTTGCAATCTGCTTCCCTCAAACCCGGTGCCGAAACCACCTATTGGATCTCCTACCCTACCCACCATTGGTCTTTGCGCAATTTTATTCCGGGTTCGATCCGCACCGCCAATGCCGAAAAACTCTCTCATAAGGCCGAATTGGAAAAAATGGTTCCACTGTGGCCCCGGATTCGCAGCAAGGTCATTTTGTTGCAGGGCATCGATGACACCTTGATTTTCCCGGAAAATGCACCTTTTGCCGCCAAAAACCTGGTCAATGCCGCTTCGGTGAGTTTGACCCTGGTGCCGGGCTCCAAGCATGATTTGTTGTGGACACAAACGGATTTGTTGAAAAGCTCTCTGCTAAAATTGATCCAAATTACTAAAAAATAAAGCAGAAGCAGCTTCGCTGCTTTTTTTTATAACCGCGACGACACGACGGCGCGACGATTCATTTGGCTGCGCCAAATGAGCGACGAAGTGTGCGAAGCACACGTAACGTCGCGCCGTCGTGTCGTCGCGGTTATAAAAAATTTGGCGCAGCCAAATCCAATTCGCTCCTTGTATTCAAACTTAAATCCCTTTTTTTCTCAAAACGCCTAAACCCAACATTATCAATACCCAATTCAGCATTTTAGGAATTTTCCCAAAGAAAAAATCAATTCCACGAAATTTTTCTTGCATTTCGTTTAGGGATACAGGCACTTTATTTTACTTAATAGAAGAGAGCGCTACAAATCAAGCCATCGGATTACAACTATGGGCGTAAAAGAGCTAACCGACAAACAACTGGTCGTCTTGCTGCAAGAAGGCAATATCATGGCGTATGAAGAAATTTATCAACGCTATTGGTACAAGTCATTTACCTGGGCTTCGCATCAGGTAGGCGCAGCCGATGCCGAAGAATTGGTGCAGGAACTCTTTTTGAGTTTGTGGAACCGCCGGACGGAGGTGGTCATCAAACGACTCGATTTGTACCTCGCCGTTGCCATCAAAAACCAGGTCTACACCTTCTTCAAATCCCAGCTCAGTTACCGCAAATACCAGGAATACCTGCTGTTTAAGGAACTGGAAGAATCCCCCGATGGCAACCAAATCCTGAACTTCAAGGAACTGACCTCCGCCATAGAAAAGGCCCTAAGTCGACTCCCCGAAAAAAGTGCCGAAGTGTTTCGGCTTAGCCGCTATGAGAATCAACCCGTCAAGGAAATCGCCAAACACCTCAACCTGAGTGAAAAAGCGGTGGAATACCACTTGACCAAGTCACTAAAATTTTTGAAAGACACTTTAAAGTCATATCAGTCCGAGAATTGATAAACCTTAAACTATGTTGAAATGACTCAAAAGGAGTTCAATGAACTGTCCAAACGATACCTTGAAGGAAAAACCACTGCCGAAGAGGACCGAAAAATTCAAGCCTGGTATGACACACAGCCTGAGTTTCATCAGCACAATACCCCTGATGAAGCAGCTCAAACTATAGGTAAAAGAATCTGGTCAAACCTCCGTCAGGCGGTTTACCACAACTCCACCGACCGCATCACCCGCATGACCTGGATCATGGGCATTGCCGTGGGGATGATTTTGGCTTTTGTGTGGTTGAGCCAATTTGAATTGCCACCACCACCAACGGAGGCAGCCGATCAAACCCGCCCTGCCGTGGCTCAACGTGGAATTGAACTCAAAAACACGACTTTTTCCGATCAAAAAATCACCCTGGCCGATGGTTCGCTGGTGGTACTAAAACCTGGAAGTAGCCTGGTTTACAACAAGAACTTCAATAAAACCAAAAGAGAATTGCACCTACATGGTGAAGCATTTTTTGATGTTACCAAAAACCCCCACAAACCCTTTATCGTCCACGCAGGCAAACTAACCGCCGAAGTATTGGGCACCTCTTTCAACATCAAAAATGCCGAAGACTCAAAAAATGTTTTAGTCGACGTATTATCGGGGAAAGTATCGGTATACGCCGAAAAAAAAGCACCCAACGAGTCGAATTCAACATCCGATCGGCCGAGCGTGATCCTGACCCCCAACCAACGGGTGAAATACCTCAGCGATGAAAATCGACTTGTCAAATCCATCGTTGAAGCACCCAAGTTCGTCATCAGCAAGGCGGAGGTTGAAAAACTCAGTTTTGTGGATGCGCCCATAGCCCAGGTTTTTGACGCCATTGAAACCGCCTATGGTCTGGAGATCATCTACGATGAAGTAGTGATGAGCGACTGCACCATGACCACTTCTTTCGACGATGAAAACCTGCACGACAAATTATCTATCATTTGCAAGCTACTAGGCGCTTCCTTTAAAATGGTTGACGCTCAAATAGTTATATCCAGCAATGGCTGCCAATAAATGTCGCCATTGTGCCACGAGCAAAACATTACTTGCTGCTTATCACAAATTTTTATTAACTTAACCAACATCAGAGGCATGAAAAAAAATCTACTGCACCGTGAAAAATTGCTTCAGCTCATGAGAATCTCGCTTGCTCAAATCATTCTGGCTGGGCTTTTCGCGGGTATGGGTTACGCTCACCCTGCTTTTTCCCAGAAGGTGCTTTTGCAAAAGCTTAGTCTCAATCTAGAAGACAAAAAACTATGCGAGGTACTATTTCTGATTGAAAAGAAAGCCGACGTTCGTTTTTCCTATTTACCGAAACAGATTGATGCCGACAGAAAAGTAAGTATCCAGGCAGAGGAAGAAAGCCTGGAAAAAATCCTCGACCGGGTGTTCAAAAAAACGCCCATTCGTTACGAAGTTTTTGGTGCAAAACAAATTTTGCTGAGTAAAACGCCCCTGGAGCGTTACGAACAGCAGCCAGATTTGGAAAGTTTGCCCAAAATCCAGCCGATCGTCGCCCAAAAACCTGATTTCAGGGTACAGGGAACCGTTACCGACAATGCCGGAGAGCCTATGGTAGGTGCTTCAGTCGTGCTGGAAGGTACCACCCAGGGCGCGATCACCGATGCCAATGGCAAGTACACTTTGGATCTGGCCGATGATGCCCGCAACGGCACGCTGATCTTTAGCTTTGTGGGCTACACCACCCTGCGCGTAGCCATTGATGGCCGGGCCACGGTGAACGTAGTACTGGAAGAAGGTAAAGTATTGGATGAAGTAATCGTGGTAGGTTATGGTACCCAGAAAAAATCTTCTTTGACTGGTGCTGTATCTTCAGTAAGTCAAAAAGACCTGAAGGCGCTGCCCGTTATCAGTTTGACCCAGGCTATTCAGGGTCGGGTGCCCGGTGTTTCGATCACCAACAACAGTAGCCCTGGTTCCGATCCGATCGTCCGCATCCGGGGGATTGGTTCGATCAGTTTGAACCCCAATCCATTGTATGTTATTGATGGTGTGCCTGCAGGCGGCTTAAACAACATCGATCCAAAGGATATTGAGTCCTTGGAAGTATTGAAAGATGCCAGTGCGGCATCTATTTATGGCTCAAGAGCAGCCAACGGAGTTGTTTTGATCACAACAAAAAAAGGAGCTGTCGGTAAGATGAAAGTAAATCTGGATTCTTACTATGGTGTACAGTCCGCATGGAAAACCCTTGATTTACTCAATCGTGACGAGTACATTCGTTACGGAACTGCCCTGCTGACTGCTTCCAACCAGCCAGTCCCAGGCCGTTTTACCAACTTGAATACCCCGGTTTATGACGGAGCAAGTACCACTTTTGGCCAAACCGAAACGGATTGGCAAGATGTGATGTTCCGCTCTGCGCCGATTATGGATCACCAGTTGTCGATCTCTGGTGGCAACGACGTATCCCGGGTGTATACCTCTCTGGGCTACTTCAGCCAGGACGGGATCATGCCTGTTACCGATTACCAGCGCCAAAGTTTCCGCATCAACTCGGATCACAAAGTGGCCAAGTGGTTGACCCTGGGCCAAACCCTGTTGGTAGCAACGGACAAGCGTCGTTTGGAGCGCGACGGTGGGGGCCGTACTCAGATCCAGAATATCATGCGGATGATCCCTTACTGGCCAGTACGTGACCCAACTAAAATTGGTGGCTTCAGTACCACTGCTCAAGGTTTGGACGCTACTGACCCTGAAAACCCACTGCGCATTGCCGAGCAGGAACAACGGTACCAGATCGACAATGGGGTAAAACTGCTGGGTACTTTTTTCACCGAAGTGAAGTTCACCAATTGGCTGAAGTACCGCTTTGTTGCAGGTGCTGATTTTGCCAATAGCCAGTTTACCAGCTTCCTGCCCATCTACAACGATGGCAACCGCAGCCGGGTCATTGCTTCTCTGTCTGAAAACCGGAATAATTTCTTCTCTACTGTATTTACCAACCAGTTGACCTTTGATAAATCTTTTGGCAATCACAATGTCAACATCATTGCGGTAGCAGAAAAGCAGGATGCCAAGTCAGAAGGTATCTCAGCCAGTGGTCAGCGCCCTGACAACAACATTCAGGTATTGCAGGGGATTTCGAACCCGAACGGTTCTTCTTCTCTGTCGCAAAACTCTTTGATTTCCTATGTCGGTCGTTTGACTTACGACTACGCTGGGAAATACTTGTTGGGTGCATCTATCCGTCGGGACGGTTCTTCCAAATTCGCTCCAGGCCGCAAATGGGGTATCTTCCCATCTGCATCGGTGGGATGGCGCATTAGTGAAGAATCATTCATGAAATCGATTACAGCAATTACTTCGTTGAAATTGCGGGCCAGTATTGGTCAAACGGGCTACAACGCCATTGGTGATTATGATTGGCAACCACTCATTTCGGCCAACAATACCATTTACCCATTTGGCAACACCACTACCAACTTGGGTTCTTACTTCAACCGTTTGGGCAACACTGGCCTGAGCTGGGAAGAAACGACCATGAGCAACATTGGTTTTGACCTGTCTTTATCACAAGGTCGTTTTGACATCAGTGCTGAGTTCTACAAGCGTAAAACGGATGGTCTGCTGTTGAGCGTTCCACTGCCTGAATCACTGGGTTTCTCTTCTAGCCCACTGGCCAACGTAGGCAGCATGCAAAACACTGGTTTTGAACTCGCTTTGGGTTACAACCACCGCAGTGCCGATTTCAACTGGAGCTTGACAGGTACTTTCGACATGGTTCGCAACAAGGTTTTGAGCCTTGCTACTCCTAACGCTACCATCAACTCTGGTAACAATGCCGACTTTGGTGGTTTTGACATCACTCGCACCCAGGCAGGTCGCCCCATTCAGTCATTCTATGGCTGGCAGGTGGATGGCATCTTCCAAAGTGCCGCTGAGGTAGCTGCTGCCAATGCACTGGGTAACGACAATGCTCCCTATCAGAACGCCAGCACTGCTCCTGGAGACATTCGTTTCAAGGACCTGAATGGTGATGGAAAAATTGACGGCACTGACCGTACTTTCCTGGGCAGCTATTTGCCTAAATTCTCCTATGGTTTGAACTGGGGCGGCACCTACAAAAACTTTGACTTTGCGGTTTACATCCAAGGTGTAAATGGCAATAAAATTTACAACGGTGTCAAAGTGATTGGCCAGGGTATGCTGCGTCTCTTCAACGCCACTACGGACGTACTGGATGCCTGGACGCCACAAAACACCGATACCGATGTACCTCGTGCAGTGAGTGGGGACCCCAACCAGAATACCCGTACTTCCGACCGCTTCATTGAAGATGGTTCTTACCTGCGCATCAAAAACATCAGCATTGGTTATACTTTCTCCAGCGAAAGCCTGAAGCAAGTCACCAACAATGTGATCAGCCGGGTTCGGGTGTATGTTTCCAGCCAAAACTTGTTGACTTTCACCAAGTATTCTGGATTTGACCCTGAAGTAGCTTCAAGAGGCAACAACCTGCTCAACAATGGTATCGATTTTGGCCAATACCCACAAGCACGTACTGTGTTGTTCGGGGTAAACCTTGGCTTTAACTAAAAAAATAATGCTTTGCACAGTCAGGTGGAGCCATCTCCACCTGATCATAAACTCAATTCATTATGAAAAAAATTGCTTTTTTAACCAGCATCCTGATCCTGGGAATTACCTTCAGCTGTAATGATGAGGTGCTGAATAAAGTCAACCCCAACGGGGTAACCCTGGATACCTACTTCAACAATGACGCTGAAATCACTGCGGGTGTAAATGCAGTTTACGCCTTGGTTCAGCACAACGGTTTGGTATCCCGCGAATGGTTTTTCACCCATGACCTGCGTGGTGATGAAATGGCTACTGGCGGTGGTCAGTTGGAAACTCCTCGGGCGCAATTGCTCAATGGAGTAAACGATGCAGGGAACTCCGTGTCCAATGCCGTTTTTACCGGTTGGTTCCGTGTTGTCCACCGTGCCAACGTTGTGATCGAAGCTGGTGCTGCGGCCAAGCCAGGCATCAGTGAAGCAGTGCGCACCCGGGTAGTGGGTGAAGCCAAGTTTTTGCGCGCCTGGGCTTATTATGAACTGGCTACCTTGTGGGGTGGTGTTCCATTGTACACTGAATACGCAAAATCGGTAGAAGGCTCTAAAGCGCGTTCTAGCCAGCAAGATGTGTACAACCTGGTCATTAGCGACCTCAAAGCTGCTGAAACTGCCTTGCCTGCCACCTACAGTGCAGCCAACCTGGGCCGTGCAACCAAACATGCAGCACAAATGCTCCTGGCTCGTACTTATCTGCAGTTGGGTGATTACAACAATGCCAAAACTGAGTTGCAAAAAATTGTCAGCTCCGGTTTGTTCAAGTTGGTAGACAACTACCTCGACCTCACCAATGAAGAAGGTGAATTCAACGCTGAATCTATTTTTGAAGTGGTATATGCTCCATCTGGTGGTGCTTACAACTGGGGTGGAGATGGCGACGGAACGGCGGTACAGGAAGAAACCGTACGTACGCAGGAGTATTCCGCAGTGGGCTGGCGCAACCTGATCCCCTCCAACAAGATTCTGAACGACTACGAAAGAGCTTCCAAAGGGGATGCCAAAGATGATCCACGTTACGACATGTCTTATTGGAAACCCGGCGACAAATTCAACAATGGCAACAGCACCATGACTGATGATCGGGTACAAGGCAATGCTTCCGTGGTAGACGGTAAAACGGTAAAAATCAGCTGGCGCAAATACTCCGTTCTGTACAAGATCGACAATGGTTTTTACACCAGTGGCATCAACATGCGCATCATGCGTTATGCTGACGTACTGCTGATGTTGGCAGAATGTGAGAACGAAGCAGGTAATTCCGCTGCTGCGATCAGCCTGATGAACCAGGTACGTGCCCGTGCTTCGGTACAAATGCCACCGTATCCAACGACCAATTACCCTTGCAACAACAAGGATGAAATCCTCCGTGCCTTGCAACACGAGCGTTTTGTTGAATTGGCTGCTGAGCAGGTGCGCAATTTTGACATCCTGCGCTGGCGCAAGCACAAAAAACTCAAATCAGAACCAATTTCTTTCTTTGTAGCTAACAAGCATGAGTTATTACCGATCCCACAAACCGAGATTGACAATAACCCAAACATTGAGCAAAAGGATCAGAATCCTGGCTACTAAGCGATGTTTCGCATAAACTATAAGCAAATGAACCATTATTGACCAATGCCCTCCTTCCGTGCTGGAAGGGGGGTATTGATTTTTAATACTTTTGTGGAGCTAAAAAATAAATGCTTCCTATGTCAGTACGCACCCTTCATCTATCCTTGTTTGTTCTCGCAATTTGTGGCCTACCTGGCTGCAAAAAAACGGATTTACTTTTTGAAAAAATCACCCCTGCCCACTCCAATATCCATTTCAACAATCAGCTCAGTCCTGATGCCACCCTCAATGCCTTTAGCTTCACCAATTTTTACAATGGCGGCGGTGTAGGCGTCGGTGATTTTAACCATGATGGCTTACCCGATCTTTTTTTCACTGGCAATCAGGTTAGTTCTGAGTTGTACCTCAACCGCGGCAATTTCAAATTTGAATCCATCACTGAAAAAGCCGGGGTAAAAACCGATCGCTGGTGCAGCGGGGTTTCAATAGTGGATATCAACCAGGATGGCTGGGACGACATTTACCTCAGCGTAGCCCAAGGACCTGGCTTGAAAAATTCGCGTAACCTGCTGTTCATCAATCAAAAAACCAGTAACCCCAGTTTTGTAGAATCTGCCCAGGCTTATGGACTGGACTACGATGGATTTACGACCCAAAGTGCCTTTTTTGACTACGACCTGGATGGCGACCTCGACGCTTTTTTACTCAACACTGCCCCCGACCTGCAAAACCCCACCACCTTGCGCCGGCAGATGAACAACGGCTTTTACCCCTCTACCGACAAACTCTTGCGCAATGAAGGAATTGGCAAAGATGGGCATCCTGTTTTTGTGGATGTATCCGCCGAGGCTGGAATTCGTTTCGAAGGCTTGGGCCTGGGTCTGGTCATTTCCGACTTGAACCAGGACGGCTACCCCGACATTTATTGCTCCAACGATTTCATGAGCAGCGACATCCTGTACCTCAATCAGGGTGACGGGACTTTTAAAAATACCATCCAAACCTCCATGGCCCATACCAGCCAATTTGGAATGGGAATAGACGCCGCTGACCTGAACAACGACGCCAAAATTGACCTGTTCCAACTGGACATGTTGCCCGAAGACAATGCCCGCCAAAAACAAATGTTGGGCAAACACGATTACGACAAAAAAGAACTGAGCATTTCGCCCGAGTACGGCTATGAATTGCAGTACATGCGCAATATGTTGCAAATCAATACCGGGAACGATGCGAATGGCCCCGTCTTCAGCGAACTGGGCCTGCTGGCGGGTGTGGCCAAAACCGATTGGAGCTGGGCTACCTTGCTCAGCGACCTGGATCTGGATGGCCACAAAGACATCTTCATCACCACTGGCTACCGCAAAAACATCACTGACCTCGATTTTATCCATTATTACCAGGGTTCCACCTATTTTGGCAGCGATGCCAGTCGGGCCGAAGTGCGGGAAAAACTGCTGGCCCAAGTCCCGGAGGTAAAATTGCGCAATTGTGTGTACCGCAACCAAGGCGATTTGGGTTTTGAAAATGTGGCCAAAGCCTGGGGCCTCGACGAATTGTCCTACGCCAATGGGGCAACTTACGCCGACCTGGATCAGGACGGCGACCTGGATTTGATTGTCAACAATGTTGATGCTGAAGCCTCGGTATTTAAAAACCGAAGCAGGGAACGGGAAGGACAGAATTACCTCAAAGTCGCTTTTCAGGGGCCGCTGGGCAACCAAAAGGGCATTGGTGCGGCGCTGAAAGTTTGGACGCAAGGCAAGGCCCAATTGTACGAGCATTTCCCAGTGCGAGGCTACTTGTCTACGGTTGAAACGGGTGTTTTGATCGGTTTGGGCAACCACAAAACCATCGACTCCTTGCAAGTATTTTGGGGTAAAGGCCTCCAGGAAACCCGCTACAAGGTAGCCGCCAATCAGACCTTGACTTTTAAACAAACAGATGCCAAGCCACAGGTAAAAACTACCGCCCCAGTTGCAAAAATCTTTGAAGCACTCCCGCAACTCCTCCCCTTCCAGCACCAGGGGTCCAACTTCGTCGATTTCAACCAAACCTTTGCCTTGCACAAAATGCTGTCCAAAAATGGCCCCCATGCAGCTGTAGGCGATTTGAATGGCGATGGCTTGAACGATGTAGTTTTGGGCGGCACTTACCCGGCTAGCCCCGGGAATGTTTTTATTCAGCAAAAAAATGGCTCCTTTACCCCACAATCGGGTTTAAATACCAATGGGTTTGAAATAGGTGACCTCACCATTTTTGACGCCGATGGGGACGGGGATCAGGATATATTGGCGGTGGCTGGAGGCAACGAACAGCCATTGACCTCAAAAGCCGCCTATCAACCCGTCCTCTGGATCAATGACGGGCAGGCTCGTTTTACCCAGTCGAATCAACTTCCCACCCTCGCAGTGAGCAGCCAAACCGTTCGCCCCTTTGATTACGATGCCGATGGCGACCTGGATGTGTTCATTGGGGGCCGTCAAATCCCGGGGGCCTACCCCATGCCGGCTGCCAGTTATTTGCTGCGCAATGATCGGGGTAAATTTACGGATGTGAGCCAGAAGGTAGCACCTTTTATACAAACATTAGGACTCGTCTGTGATGCCCTCCCGCTCGATGTGGATCAGGACAAAGACCTCGACCTTCTGGTAGTCGGTGAATGGATGCCGCTGACAATATTGGAAAATCAAAAGGGTCGCTTTGTAGCCAAAACTCCCCCCGACTCCGAAGGCTGGTGGAACAGCCTGGCCACCGGTGATTTTGACCAGGATGGTGACCCCGATTTGTTGTTGGGCAACGAGGGTTTGAATACTTTTTACCGGGCCTCCCCTACCGAGCCCATCCAAATGTTAGCCAAGGATTTTAATCAGGATGGCAAAGTTGACCCCATCATGGGCTATTTCATCCAAGGCAAGTGTGTACCCGCCCTGCCACGCGATGCGCTCAACCAACAGATGGTGCAGTTTCGTAGAAAATACGCCTTGTACGCCGATTATGCGAAGGTGGGTTTTGCTGACTTGTTCAACAAAAAAGAGCGTGCCGATGCGCAAGCACTTCAGGCTAAAGAGTTGCGGAGTTGTTATGCCGAAAATCAGGGGAATGGGCAATTTGTACTCAAACCTCTGCCTTTATTGGCTCAACAATCGCCTATTTTTGGGTTCCTGGTAAAAGATATTGATGGAGACGGGCACTTGGATGCACTGGCTACGGGCAATTTTTACGCCAATGAAGGGCATATGGGCCGGCAGGATGCTTCGCGGGGGCTGTGGTTGAAGGGGAATGGTAAGGGTGGCTTTACTATTGTGCCAAATGCGCAAAGTGGTTTGAATATTCCGGGGGATGCGCGGCGGTCGTATTGGATTGATACAAAGCGGTTTTTTACCACTATAAATGGTGGTCCGATTTTAGTACAAAAAATTAATTAACAACACTGGAATGTTATACTTCTAAGGTGTTCTAAGGTGCCTAAGGTGGTTCAAAAACAAGTGTACCGTGAAGAAATATTTAATTTGAACCACCTTAGGCACCTTAGAACACCTTAGAAGTTATGGCTTCAAGATCGGGTAATGTTTAATTCACCACCACCCTCGCAATTTTCCGCTCCTTCCCCATGAACACCTCCAAAAAGTAAGTCCCTCGCGGCCAGTCGCCCACCGAGATTACATCCTGTTGTATTCCCGGGAACATCACATCCATCACTTTGCGGTAAATGGGCTGTCCCAAAGTGTTTAAGACCCGAATCTGGATAGGGGTTTTCTCCGGTTGATCCACCGAAAGGGTAATACTGGAGTGCGTCGGGTTTGGATAAATCAGCATCCCTTTAAAATCATCCGGCACCGTGCGACAATCCTGGCGCAGGTGCTCCATACTTCGGTACACATTCAGGCGGCCTCCGGTTACGGTGATTTCCTTCAGGGCTGCCACTTCATCCAAACCCTTGATTAAGGCTTCTTTGACCCGTAATGCCGTTTCTGAAGGCTCTACCAAGGTTTTTTGCGCAAAATCATTGCAGGGCACACTGTACAGCAACGCAATTGACCCGGCCAGGTGTGGCGCAGCCGCGGAATTCCCGTGAAAACTACCGTAAGTTCCAAAGGGTTTGGTTGTGAAGGAGTTTTGCCCGGGCGCACCCATGTCAATCGAAGTTTTGCCATAGGCTGAACCCACATAACGCTGGTCCAATTCCGTGGTATTGAGCACCGTGAGCAGGTATTCACTGGGGCAGGTGGTCGGCATATCGCCTACTTCGTCTACGTCCCAGGGGTTGTTGGCTGCACCGGCGGCGGTGAGGATGCCAACATCGCCCATTTTGTCGTACATCTCGCCCCACATCACCTGATCTTTGCAGAAGAGGCGGTTGATGCCAAACGAGGCATTGGTGGCTACGATAAATGCGCCTTCTTTACCCTTAGAGCGGTTATAGCGGTCGCGTTGCTCGATGATGTATTCGTAAGCCGAGATGATTTCTGAAACCAGTCGGGCCTCCAGCACCATCACTTTGATGTGCCAGTTGATGCCAGTCACCCCAATCCCGTTGTTGCCAACCGCGCCAATGATGCCGGCTACGGATTGCCCGTGTTGTTCAACCTGGTGTTTGTTGCTGTTGCGGATAAAATTCCAGCCTTGCACATCGTCAATGTAGCCGTTGCGGTCGTTGTCCTTGTTGTCGTTGGGAATTTCGCCCCGATTGGTCCAGATGTTGGCCGCCAGGTCTTCGTGGCCCACGTCAAATCCGCTGTCCAATACTGCCACTACAATCGTATCTCCCCGTGCGGTAACCCCACCCGTGGAGATGGCCCAGGCTTTTTGGGCTTCGATGGTAGCCAGGCCCCACTGTTCATCCAAATTGGGGTCGTCGGGGTCGGTGCGGCTTTGCACGTAATAATCATAGGTGACCTCCTCCACATCGGGTTGCAGGTGCAACTCTTTCAGGAGCTCTTCCGCGGTCACGGTGGTAGAGTCGTACATCATCAAGTGTACGTTGGAGCGGGTGCTCAGGGCTTTTTCCAGCCAGACCCCTCCACCAGCCCGACTTTGGGTTGCAAATTCAACCATAAATTGAGATGGTGTAGTCGTTTCTTTTAGCTTGACCAATACCCTGGCCTTGATTGGCTCTGTCTGAGCAAAACCCAGCAAAGGCAATAGCAAGAGTAGTGGCAGCAGAAGTGTTAGTCTTCTTGCCATATCTATGTTTTTGCGGTTTTTTAATACAGGGAGGAGGTACCGGGCGGTATTATCCAAAAGCCTTGCCAAATCTCGTTATGGAAAAAGTTTTTTACTTTTTTTTTTAATATGGAACAAAAAAGTCGCTGTTTACACATCTTTTAAAACCTTTATACCTATGAGATTTTTATTTTTTAGTTTTATTCTGATGCTAGTTTTGGGCTGCCAGGCCCCTGCTCAAACCAAATGGCCCGTCTTTAGTGGTGGAAAAGCATCATTGATCACTGGAGCGGAAGCTGAACAACGTTTCAAAATTGGGGAACGCCTGGGCACCATGGAATTGCATGGCAAACCCGCCAAAGTAAAGGTGGCCCTGATCGAGGGCAAGGACATCCAGATGACCAATTTGCTGGATACCGAATGGGGTAAACTGTGCCATATTTTGATCATCAATGGCAACCTGCAAGTGGATTCACTCATTTCCTTGACGGGCGGTGTACCCGACTTATTGGTTTTGGGCAATCTGGAAGCGCCCTTTTTCTATTGTGGCAACTCCCACCAACGCGTAACCGGCACTGCCGACATCAAATACGTGATCCTTGGAGGGGGGAATGATGGTTCGCTCAAAATTGATGGTCGTACCTCCGTGCCTTACATTATTTCGATGGATCACGACATTGGGGTGAATGCGCCTGACGCCGAATGGTTTGATTGGAATGAAGGCACCATGAAGGAATTGGTGCGCGAAGTGTACAATCCGGTCAAAGATCAGCTGGATTTCAAACGGCTAGCTCAATTGGTTCAAGCCGGAAAATCGATCAAACGCAGTGCCAAGCGCGATATGTCTTATAAAGGCCTTTGGAAGGAATGGCTGCAACTCTATGGCAGGGATTCAACTGCCTTGTATTTTGAATCTTTTACCACCTTTCTAGAACAGGAAAATGTGCTGCTTTCGATGGATTACATGGATGGCTACGATTTACCCACCGAGATTTTTGAACTGACTCATTTGGAGGAGCTGAATTGTATGCACATCCAGCTCAAATCCTTGTCCCCGGCCATTCAACAATGCAAAAAACTCAAAAAACTGAACCTGGCTTTTTGCAAATTGGAGCGTATCCCCAAAGAAATAGGCAACTTGTCGGAACTGGAAGAGTTGTCCCTTTCGGGCAATCAGCTGAAGGAAATACCGGAGAGCATTTTTGGGTTAAAAAAGCTCACCCTACTCTACCTGGACGGAGTGTTATTTACCAAGGAGCAACAAAAACAAATCCTAAAGCGACTGCCTAAAACGGCGGTGTTTTTTTATTAAAATTAGGATACCACAAAGGCGCTAAGACCTTAAGCAAAATAGTTGATAGTTCTTATTTTGGGTCTTAGTGCCTTTGTGGCAAAAAATACGTTTACACTCACTTAAAATCATCCAAACTATCTGGCCTATCCCCGCTTAGCATCTGCTTGCGCATCTCCGCCTTTAGTTTTTCATAATTTTTAAGTTGGGCTTCACTGAGCATGGGTTTTAATTCCTTCTCCTTGCGCTTGTTGATCTCACTGCCCTTGGTGTACATGGTCCATTGGGAAGCCCCCTGATCGAAAACCTCTTTTTGCATGATTTGGGCATATTTGAGGTTGAGGGCGTGGATCTTATCGATTTGATCGGCTCGCAGAGGCAAGGCCACTTTCATTTTTTCGGTTTGCAATTTGGCTCGCTCCGCTGGCGTACCGAATGGGCTCTCCGTTTTGTTTTGTTGGGATTGAGCGCTCAGGGCAAAGGTGCCGAGCAGACTGAGTAGCAGGATCATTAGGGATTTCATGTGGATGGCGTTTAAGGTTGAGGAGTTGAGAAGTTGAGAAGTTTAGGCTACCGCGAGCGATTTTGACCATCCTTTGTCTAAGTCGCTTGCGGTAGCCTAAACTTCTCAATCCCTCAACTCCTCAACCCGATTCTTAATCTGGTTGAACGTATTTTCATATTCCGGGTGGTTTGTGCCCATCAGGCGATCCCAGATATTGAAATACAGGCCAAAATTGTAGTGTATTTTGGCGTGGTGCATGTTGTGGTGGGTGGGGGTGTTGAACCACTTCCAAAAAGGGTGATCCACAAAACCCTTGGGCGCAATTTCGTAGCCCAAATGCCCCATTACATTGAACAACAAAGACCAGGTCGCAAACAAAAACAGTACCAGTGGGTGAAAAGGCATCACCAGCACAATCATTGGTACCACCCCAATTTCCAAAATCGCTTCCAAGGGGTGGAAAGACAAAGAAGCCAGAGGCGTTGGGTTCCAGGACAAATGGTGCACCCGGTGCAAAATCGGAAACAAGCGGGGGTGATGCATCCAACGGTGCATCCAGTAAAAATAGGTGTCGTGCAAAAACACCAGAAACCAGAACGAAAAAACCAGGTAGGCCCAGCCGTATTCATTCAGCGTTAGATAGATGTGGGTATACCCGTTTTTGCGCAGCCAATAAATGCCGATTCCGATCGTTGCCCACACAAATGCCGTTGCAATCGAGTGCGATAGCTCATTGAGCAAATGTTGGGTTTTGGGGTAGGTTTGCTGGATTTTTTTGATAAAAAAACGTCGTTTGAACAACACGTAGAAGATCAAAAAAGCAGTGCCCGCAAACACCAGATAGCGCAAAAAAATGGCCAGTGATCCCAACAACCAGCCGGGGAGTAGGCCAAATTGTTCAATGAGGTATTGCATCATATTGAGTTTGAGTTGCGAAGTCCAGAGGTTCGATTAATTTACCCGAACCTCCAGAATCCCTTTGAATTAATTGAGGTCGATCTCATAGGTTTTGCCATTCACCGTCAGGGTGGCTTGTTTGTTGCCTTTAAAAACAATGCTGCCTTCTACCAGGAATTGGGCTTGTTCGCGCAGTTGGCCAGTTTGTACCTTGAAAGTAACCGTTCCCCCCGTGATGGTCGGGGTGCTCGTTTTGCTTACACTTAGCTTACTAACCGTGGCATCGATTTGGGAATAAAAATGAGTTTCATTCCGCACCTTGGAGACTGGCTTGGCCATTTGAATGAAGGTACCATCCAACTGATAGGTGCTCGCCGATTTGGCCAACCCGCTCAAGGTAAAATCGCCGTCGCTTTCACTACTTGAGCTAAGAACCTTGCTGTCCAGGTTTCCACTTCCGGCTGCTACTACCTTGGCCGAAACAGGTACTTTGAGTTGGTTGCAATTGAGTGTCCATTGGAGGTTCAGGCTGCTCGTTTTGCTGAAATTGCCCTGAGCGATAGCATTGGAAAAAGTGGTATCCTGAGTAGCTCCGCATACGCCGCGTGTTAGCAATTGTCCTTGTGCAGATTGGGTCGCAATTTTGGCTAAATCCTGGGTCAGGGTGCTGGATAATTCTGCTACAATCGCCGCAGTTGTTGCATCCATTTCGGTGCTGAGTTGATCCTCTTGGTTTTTTTCACAGGCAGTACTTATTCCAGCAAAAACGAAGAGTACCAAGCCGTAAACAAAATTTTTGGATTGCATGATGGGTGTTTTTTGATGTAAAAGATGTTGTTTGTTGTTTGATGAGTCAAAGAACGGCGGCTTGGCAGGGGATTGCAAAAAGATTCAACCAACGGTGGGAATATTTCAATGAAAGGTAAACAAGTTCAGGCGTACACTTTTCTGCCGAAAAATGTACGCCTGAACGGCCATTACAAATGAAACCAATTAACCTGATTTTGGAGAAAGAGGCACCCTGTTCAAGCACCTACGTAATGCAGGTTTGCTACAAACCAAAAGCGTAATAATATTCCCCTGGCAAATCTTCATACACCCCTTCCAGCATAACTCCCCCTTTCTTTTTGCTGAGGATACGGGTCAAATCTTCCACATTACTGACACTCTGGCCATCCACCTTGGTGATGATGAAGCCTTCGCGCATATCGGTATTTTTGCGCAGCTTGCCTACGCTCAGGTTTTTTACTTTAACTCCGCCGGGGATCTCCAGTTTTTTGGCCACTTTAGGGTCAAGGGTTTCAAAGTCGGCCCCCAATGCATCCAATACATTCTGATTTTCCTGGCGCACCAGAGCAGTTCCACCCTTGCGGTTGTTGAGGGTCACTTTGAATTCTTTCTCCTGGCCTTTGCGGTTCACCTTAATGTTGACCACATCACCCGGGCGATGGCGGGCAATGGCCTCCTGCAATTCCGGCGAACTTTGCACCTTTTGTTCATTCACGGCTACGATTACGTCACCCGGTTTGATGCCGGCAGCTCCAGCAGCACTTTTTTCCATCAAACTATCCACATAGGCTCCAGCGGCAGTTTCCAGATTCTTTTCTTTTTTCAGGTTGCCATCTACAGTGCGGATCATTACACCTAGGACGCCGCGTTGCACGGTACCGAAACGCAAAAGGTCTTCAACCACTTTGTTGACAATATTGCTGGGCACAGCAAAACCGTAACCCGAGTAAGCACCCGTTGGGCTGGCGATGGCCGTATTGATGCCAATCAAAGCGCCTTCGAGATTTACCAAGGCACCTCCGCTGTTGCCAGGGTTAATTGCTGCATCGGTTTGAATGAAGCTTTCTACAGCAAACTGTTCTTTCAAAATGTTGATGTTGCGCCCTTTGGCACTAACGATACCCGCAGTAACCGTAGAAGTTAGGTTAAATGGATTACCTACCGCCATGACCCATTCGCCCACTTTCACCTCATCGGAATTGACCAGTGGTAAAACGGGCAGGTTCTTTTCTTTGATTTGGATCAGGGCCAAATCTGTACTAGGGTCTGTCCCCACTACGCTTGCTTTATAGGTGCGATTGTCGTGCAAGGTAACCTCCAGGTCATCCGCATCAGCAATGACGTGGTTGTTCGTAACGATGTAGCCGTCCGGGCTGATGATCACCCCGCTACCCGTTCCTACTTGCAATTGTGGGTTGCGGCGCTGTTGAGGCGATTCGCCGGGGCCAAAATAAAAGCGTTCACCAAAAAAGTCTTTGAACAAATCACCCTCAGGCAGCTGGCCAAAAGGGTTGGGGACATTGCGCTGAGCACTGGCATGCACCTGGGTGGACTTGATGTGCACCACTGCATCCATCACTTTTGAAGCGGTTTGGGTAAAGTCGAGGGGAATGACCTCCCCTTTGTCGTTGAGGGTGTACACGGCCTTGGCCGCAGGTGTACTGTTGATGTGTTCAATTTTAATGGCACGCTGATTTTGGAACAGGGAATAAATCCCCAGAGTGGTGCCTGTCACTGCCAGTGAGAGCAATCCGGAGAAGATCAGGATCTTTTTCATGTTCTCTTCCAGTTTTAAAACAAACTTAAAATTGGTTTGAAAAAAGTGGGTGCATTCAGTTTCAGCAAAGCGCAGTGGCTGAACTGCTGCAGCCACTGCTTTTGCTTGAATCAATTAAACCAAAAGACTATTGCACAACAATGGTGCGTGGAGGAAGCGCTTTGGCTTCTTCTTTTTTGGGAATCAAAACCCGCAAAATACCATTGTTGTACTCTGCTTTGATTTTGGACTCATCCACCACCGTTTTAGGCAAATGGAATGAACGTTCGAAGGCTTGGTAGCTGAACTCGTGGCGGGTGTAGCGCTCATTGTCTTTCATCTCTTGCTTCCATTCCTTTTGGGAGGAAATGGTCAACACCTCATTGTTCAACTGGATGTTAAAATCAGCTTTGTCCATTCCAGGAGCAGCCATTTCAACTGCAAAGCCTTCATTGTTTTCCACAATGTTGACCGACGGGATGGTGGTGTGGGTTAATGAATTGCTGCGATTGTTGAAGTCGAACAAATCGCGGGTAAAGAAGTCGTCAAAAAGACGAGGGAAGGTAGGAAACGCAGGGAAATTGCTTTTCACAAGTGCCATAATAACCTCCTTTTTAAAAGTTTGACAATTTGTTTAAGTGAATAAATAAATCGACAATCAGTGAAAGAAGTGGTTTTATGAAACCATTGTGCCGTTCGCACATTTTAGCATTTTACAATTCCAATGCCAATTTTTTTTTCAAAAGTCAAATTGACCTAAAAATTGAAAAAATGACATTTTAGGATGTCAAAATGACACCTATCTAGGGGAGCAAAAATAAGTGCTCATTTTTCCTGAGCCAGAAGATTAGATAAGGCACTTGAAATGAAACGTTTACTTATCTAATCCTCCGGCAAAATGAGCACTTATTTTTTATCGCCCATACCTTGTTTTTAAACTTTTCGCTGATTCAATTTTTCAACTCTTCAACTTTTGAATACTTTTGCGCCATGGAAAAGATCCTCATCCTCGACTTTGGCTCACAATACACCCAATTGATCGCCCGTCGCATCCGGGAATTGAATGTGTATAGCGAAATTGTGCCTTTTAACAAGGTGCCTACTCTCGACGACTCCTACAAAGCGGTTATCCTATCCGGTAGCCCTTTTTCCGTCAGCGACGAAAATGCGCTTAAAATTGACCTGGGACCTATCGTAGGCAAAAAGCCTGTGTTGGGTGTTTGTTATGGCGCACAGTACATTGCTCAATATTACGGTGGGCAGGTGCAACGCTCTGAAAAACGGGAATACGGCAAAGCCAAATTGCACCGGCTATTTAAATCCGATGCCTTTTTAAAGGATGTTCCCCTCGATTCACAAGTCTGGATGTCGCACGGGGATACCATCATGGCAATACCCGAGCAATTTGAGTTACTGGCTGGTACCGAAAGTGTCGATGTGGCAGCTTTCAAAGCCAAAGATGGAGCATTTGATGCACCTGTTTATTGCATCCAGTTTCACCCGGAGGTAACCCATAGTTTGGATGGGGCCACCTTGCTGCGCAACTTTGTAGTAGATATTGCTGGTTGTCACGGCGAGTGGACACCTAAGTCTTTTGTGGAACATACTGTAGCTGAACTCAAAGAGAAAATTGGCACAGATAAGGTGTTGATGGCTCTATCTGGCGGGGTTGATTCTACCGTCGCAGCCACTTTGCTGGACCACGCCATTGGCGACAATTTGATTTGTTTTTTTGTAGACAATGGTTTGCTCCGCAAAGGAGAATACGATCAGGTTTTAGAGGATTACAAACACCTTGGCTTGAACATCCACGGAGTTGATGCCAAAAATCTTTTCTACGAAGAACTGAAAGGGGTCACCAATCCCGAAGCCAAGCGCAAGGTCATCGGTCGTTTGTTTATTGAGGTCTTCGAAGCCGAAGCGGCCAAACATCCGGGGGTGACCTGGTTGGGGCAAGGCACCATTTATCCCGACGTTATCGAATCAGTCTCGGTTCACGGGCCCTCCGTGACCATCAAATCGCACCACAACGTTGGTGGTTTGCCTGAAAAAATGGGGCTCAAAATTGTCGAGCCGCTGCGCATGTTGTTCAAGGACGAAGTGCGGCGGGTAGGCAAAGAATTGGCCATCCCCGAAAACATCCTGAAACGCCATCCTTTCCCCGGTCCTGGACTTGGAATTCGCATCCTGGGTGAAGTCAGCGCCGAAAAAGTTAAACTCTTACAGGAGGCAGATGCCATTTATATCGATAACCTGCGTAAATTTGGTCTCTACGACCAAGTTTGGCAAGCCGGAACAATATTGTTGCCCATCCAATCCGTTGGAGTAATGGGTGACGAACGAACTTACGAGCAAGCCGTTGCCTTACGCGCCGTAAACTCAGTAGACGGGATGACTGCCGAATGGAGCCATTTGCCCTACGAGTTTCTGGCTAAAGTGTCGAGTGAAATCATCAACAATGTTAAAGGCATCAATCGGGTAGTTTATGACATCAGTACCAAACCACCTGCTACCATTGAGTGGGAATAAGCCTCGATTCCGGGGCCAGCACAGTGCCCTCCGGCGCAGTGGACTATTTACGTTGTTGGGGCTCAGCACTGCATTTTCTTTGCTGAGCTGTAGCTTTTTCAAACCAGCCAGTTCCAACAGTACAGGGTCCACCCCTAAAGACATACCAACAGAGTACAGTGCTACCCCCAATCAAAATAAACCCGGCACCGCTGGAAGCGTGAGTGTTTATGACCCGGTTAAAGGCTGGGTTACCGTACAAACCAAGCCACAAGAACGCATCGATACCATCCGCTGGAAGGACTCGGCTGGTCCTACCGGGCCAATAACTTCCGATGCGGTACGATTGCCCAATTCCAACACGGATCGGGGTGCCGTGCCCGTCATTCCTGGGGTGCCTTCTACCAGTCCCAATCCAAGTTCACCAGTCAATCGGCCTGGGCAGTACACAAACCCCGTATCCTATAATGTTGCGGTTTTGCTGCCGTTCATGAGTGGAGTAGCCAACTCCACTATTGGGAATAACTCGGTGAGTGAATGGGCCTTGCAATATTATGGTGGCCTTAAAATGGCCCTCAGCGTCCTGGATCAGGAGGGCATTCGCCTGAATGTAAGCGTGTTGGACACCAAAGCAGATACCCTGGAAATGTATCGTTTGTTGCGTCAGCCAGAAATACAAAATGCCCACCTGTTGATCGGCCCTTACCGTCGCGACGACATCCGTATTACTGCCGAATACGCCAAGCGGAACAACAAACCCATGGTGTCACCTTATAGCGCTGTGGGTACCTTAACCCAGAATAACCCGAATTACATCCAGATGAATCCCAGTTTGGAGTCTCACTGCCGGGCCTTGTTGAATCATGCCCTAAGTGAATTCCGGCCTGAGGAAATTGTAATTGTTACCCGCAATGTTGTGGGTGAACAAAACTGCCTGGAATACCTGCGCAAGGCTTATGAGCCCAAACGGGCGATGGGCAATGCCCCCGTTCAGGAGTACTTTCTGCCCACAGAGGCGTACAATAACCTCAACCTGAGGCCCTATATCCAAAACAAAGCTCAAGCGGCCATCATCGCACCGTCCTGGGCTGATGAAACCTACATATTTTATTTGCTACGCGCCGTCAAAGCGGCAAAAGCAGCAGGGCAAAAAGTGGTGGTATATGGGATGCCTCAATGGGTAGATTTTGAACACATGGAGTTTGACCTGTACGAGCAATGCCAGGTACGCGTCAGCCAGGTAGCTTACGTGGATGAGCAGTCGCCGGAAGTGGTGAACTTCAAAAAGGAATTCTTCAATCGGTATGCCGCCATCCCTAACACTGAAGCTTATGCGGGCTATGATCAAATGATCTACTTTGGGCGTTTGTTGGCCAATTTTGGCCCCAAAGTTAGTGACAACCTGGAACGCAATCAGGGGATTGGACTACACACGGGTTTCAACTTTAGCCGAATCGTTAACAATGCGCCTTTTGGTGCAGAGCAATATTCGCCCACCCAGCGGTATGAGAATCGCTTTGTACATATTTTGGAGTTTGCGGGGTATCAGTTTAAGCCATTGCCAACAGCACCCCGATGATCACGATTGTCAAAGCGGCATTAATTTAGCACAAAGGACACAAAGGGAGGCACAAAGAACACAGAGTAAAGCGTTGTCAACCTCTAACTTTGTGCCCTTTGTGCCTCCCTTTGTGTCCTTTGTGCTAATAAAATGTCGCTTTGGTCCAATTCTTCACACTACTAAAGACCAAAGTGCATGGAGCCATCCCGCGAGCAAAAAATCCGTAACCTCGTCCAAAATCGCCAGCTTGACCTCACTGTAATACTGGAAAACGTAGATGATCCCCATAACATTGGTGCGGTACTGCGCTCTTGTGATTCAGTAGGGATCCGGGAGATTTTTGTACTGTATACCCGCCCTGGCCTTCAAAACCACAAACTGGAATTGGGCAAACGCAGTTCGGCGGGTTCCCGCAAATGGATCGATGTTTACCTTTACCGTGAAGTGGAAGCCTGCATGGAACACGTGCGGCGCAATTATGCACAGGTCTACGCCACCCACCTGGCACACAACGCCAAGTCGCTGTATGAGTTGGATTTGGCGCAATCTGTAGCTTTGCTCTTTGGCAACGAAGCAGAAGGCATTTCTGAACTGGCGCTAAGCCATGCAGATGGCAATTTTATCATCCCACAAGTGGGCATGGCGCAGAGTTTAAATGTATCCGTTGCTTGTGCTGTATCCTTGTATGAGGCCTATCGGCAACGGATGGTGGCGGGGAAATATGGATCTGGGAATCCAGCTTCTCCAGAGCAACAAAGTTTATTATTTGAGGAGTATATTAGGAGACAAGACGATGCAGATGAGGCTTGGAAAATGGCGAAATAAAAAAATAATTTCATAAATTTATTTAAAAAACAAAATAAAACATTATTTTTGATTTAAAATGCCTAATGCCCAAAAAGCCCTCAAAACCTCATGATGAATTTTTCAAGGCTACTTTTAGTCGAGTGAAAGTAGCCAGGGAATATTTGCAAAAAATGCTTTCACCGGCATTGTTACAATTACTTGACTTAAAGAAACTCAATAGGGTTAATGGGTCATACGTTTCGCCAACTTTACGAGAATTTTTTACTGATGTAGTGTATGAATGCCCATTGAAAAATAGTGAGCTGAAAATTTGTATCTCCATCCTTTTTGAACACAAAAGTAGTCCTGAGAAATATCCTCATTTTCAATTGTTGCGCTACATGCTGGATGCCTGGGAAGAGCAGATAAAACAAAAAGTGACCTTAACTCCTTTTGTGCCGACAATTATTTATCATGGAGAAGATAATTGGGTAAAAAGGGATTTATCTACCTATTTTTCGGAACAAATTCCAACAGGTTTGCTGCCTTATTTGCCTAGTTTTGACTATCACTTCACACATGTTACAGCCATGAGTGATGAGGAGATTCTGAGCTTGGGCAAAAGCTTGTTGACCAATGCATTTTTGATGATGAAGCACATTTGGGAACCAGATTTTGTCTTGCAAAATCCACGCCTGATTTTCATCAACCTGGATGAAATAAGCAGCCCCAGAGCCTTTATCTTTACAATGCTTGCATATTTTTTAAAAAACTCGGAACTTGCCAAAGAGAAAATTCAACACTTCATCGAGATTTTGCCAAAAACATTAAACGAAACCATTATGAGTACTTATGACATGCTGATTGAAGAAGGGATTGAAAAAGGCTTAAAAATAAACCAGGAGTTATTGGCAAAAGAGCGTATGCGAGCAGAAGAGGAGCGTATGCGAGCAGAAGAGGAGCGTATGCGAGCAGAAGAGGAGCGTATGCGAGCAGAAGAGGAGCGTATGCGAGCAGAAGAGGAGCGTATGCGAGCAGAAGAGGAGCGTATGCGAGCAGAAGAGGAGCATCAAAAAGCCGAAGAAGAACGGCTACGCCTCGACAATGTAATCGTTTACCTGCATAATGTGGCTCAAATGCCCATCATTGAAATTGCCAGCATGACCGAACGAGAAATAGCTTATATCGAAGCGCTTGTTCTCAAAAAAAATGAAGAAGAATAACCCAACGTAGTGATTGCGATAATTAGAAAATACTATCTTGGAAAAAAAGAACAACTATGCTACTAAAAATCAATCCCGACAACCCCGAAGGCCGCAAAATCAGCCAAGTAGTAGAAAAGCTCAACGAAGGTGGCATCATCATTTATCCAACGGACACTGTATATGGTTTGGGTTGTGACATCAACAACCAGGCCGCGGTAGAAAAAATCTGTCGCTTGCGGCGACTGGACCCAAAAGATGCCATGTTGGCCATCATTTGTAAAGACATCAGCCAGGTTCAGGAATATACCCAACAAATTGACAATCCAACCTTTAAATTGCTCAAACGCAACCTGCCGGGTGCTTTTACCTTCATCTTACCCGCTGCGGGAAGTGTGCCCAAGATGTTCCGCAACCGCAAAAAAACCATCGGCATCCGGGTTCCTGACCACAATATCCCGATGCAATTGGTGGAAGGTTTGGGCCGTCCAATTTTGACCACCTCCCTTAAATCAGACGATGAAATCCTGGAGTACTTCACCGATCCCGAACTCATCTACGAAGATTTCCAGAAGCTGGTCGACATCGTCATCGATAGTGGAAATGGTGGCAACACCCCTTCAACAGTAGTCGACTGCACCCAGGAAAAGCCAGTCGTACTGCGATTAGGCGCAGGTATGTTAGAGTTTTCCTAATCAACACATAGTGGATTCTCTTGTTGTTTGCCGACAAAATTAGGCATGGCAAGTATTTGGCACAGACAGAAAGTTTAACTTCGCTGCGTTAAATCTCATTTGTCATGAAGAAATTTCTATTGCCCCTCCTGTTCCTGATCAACACCTGGCTTGTTGCACAAAATGCAACCTTGCGGGGCAACGTGTACGATGAAGAAACGGGTAACCCCATTGGCTATGCCGTCATCAGTATAGCCAATAATCCGGGTCAGGGGGCAATCACCGACCCCAATGGTTTTTTTAGCATTGCCAACCTTAGTCCGGGTAAATACCAAATCAACATTTCCTATCTGGGTTACGAAAACGCCTCGTTCGAACGAGAACTCGCGGCGGGCTCTATCAACTACCAACGTTTTTTACTCAAACCTGCGGCCATTCAATTGGAGGAGGTCGACATTTCAGGAAGGCGTTCCCAGGCCCGATCGCAAATTCAGATTTCCAAACTGAGTGTGTCGTCCAAACAAATCCGCAGTCTCCCCTCCACTGGTGGCGAGGCCGATGTGGCTCAATACCTGACAGTGATTCCTGGTGTGGTCAGCTCTGGCGACCAAGGTGGGCAATTGTACATTCGCGGCGGCTCACCCGTACAAAACAAGATGCTGCTCGATGGCATGATCATTTATAATCCATTCCATTCTATTGGTTTGTTCTCCGTTTTTGAAACCGAAACCATCCGCAACATGGATGTGTACACCGGGGGTTACAATGCTGAATACGGTGGCAGAATTTCGGCCGTAGTTGACATCAAAACCCGCGAAGGCAACCGCAAGCGTTTGAGTGGTCTGGTTTCGGCCAGTCCCTTTCAGGCCAAGGCGCTGATTGAAGGGCCGATTAAACCCTTAAAAAACGAAAACGGCAACAGCATATCCTTTCTGTTTACAGGCAAACATGCCTTGATTGATCAAACTTCGCGCTCTTTGTACAGCTACGCCGTAGACAGCAATTATTATTCTTTTGCCCAAAAAGACACTAGCTTGAGTGTGGCCAAAAGCCTGCCTTTTCGATATACCGACTTGTACGGCAAGTTGTCTTTTAATGCCGAAAATGGTAGCAAATTGGATCTCTTTGGTTTCAATTTCAGAGACCAGTTCAATTTTGCCGGGCTGGCTAAACTGGATTGGACCTCGACTGGCGGCGGAGGCAATTTCACCCTGATTCCCAACAACTCCAATGTGGTGCTCAACGGTACAGTGGGTTTTAGCAACTACAATATTTCCTTGTTGGAAAAAGATGGCGCGCCCCGCCAAAGTGGCATCAGCACCTACAACGCCAACCTCAACTTCACGTATTATGGCAACCACAATCAAGTCACTTATGGTTTTGAATTTGTAGGATTCAACACCGATTTCCGCTTTAGGAATCTGGTGGGGTTGAGTTTTGCTCAGGAAGATTTCACCAGTGAATTGGCTGGGTACGCCAAGTATCGGCAGGAATTGAAGAACCTGGTGCTGGAGCCGGGTTTTCGGGTTCATTATTACGCTTCGCAGTCGCGGATGTCTCTGGAACCACGCCTGGGTTTGAAGTACAATGCTACCGATTTTTTGCGCTTTAAAGCTGCTGGTGGGGTGTACGCCCAAAACCTGGTCAGTACCGTAAATGATCTGGATGTCGTCAATTTTTTTGTAGGCTTTTTGGCTGGACCGGAGGAGAGTTTGTTCAAACCCAATTCACGCACTCCGGTTGACCACCGCTTGCAAAAAGCCTGGCACGCAGTAGTTGGGATGGAAATTGACTTGGGCCAATACCTGGAGTTTAATGTAGAACCCTATTGGAAACAATTCACCCAACTGATCAACATCAACCGCAACAAACTCAACGCGCAAGATCCCAACTATGTCACCGAAACAGGCGAGGCTTATGGGATTGATTTTACGCTACGGTACAGTCGAGGCAACTGGTACCATTGGGCCACCTACTCCTACGCCAAAGTGAATCGCAACGATGGTATTCAGGAATATCCGCCGGTTTTTGACCGTCGACACAACATCAACTTATTGAGCACTTATCACTTTGGTGGGCAAAAACAATGGGAAGCAAGTGCCCGCTGGAACATCGGTTCAGGTTTTCCTTTTACCCAAACCAGAGGTTTTTATCAAGACAATCCTTATAGTAATTTGTTACAAACCAATATTTTGACGGGTAATTTTCCGCTCGGGATTTTGCTTGCAGACGATATCAATGCTGGGCGTTTGTCCTGGTTTCACCGCCTGGATGCATCATTAAAATATACGGCCAAGTTCTCTCGTTACGCGGCTCTGGAAATCACCGCCAGTGTAACGAATGTTTACAACCGCGAAAACGTATTTTATGTGGATCGGATAACGAATAGGCGAGTAAATCAATTGCCGTTTTTGCCAAGCTTGGCAGCCGCAGTGCGATTCTAAGGTGCCTCTAAAGTGTCTTCGGTTCCTTAGGTGGTGAAAAGTAGAACACCCTGCGAAGCAGGATAAATTTTTCACCACCTAAGGAACCGAAGACACCTCAGGAATCACCTTAGCATTGGTTTAGCGCAATAGTGCCACATCCCCACTGCGTACCTCTTTCCTTCCTCCAGGGAATTCAAAGACCATATTGTACACGTAAGTATCTACGGGAGCAGGTTTGCCTCCCACGTTGCCATCCCAACCATTGATGTTGTTCCCGCTGTACATCAGTTTCCCCCAACGGCTGTATACTTTCATCTCGGTGAGGCGGATGTTTTTGTTGGAGGTGATTGGGCGGAAACGGTCATTCGCGCCATCTCCGTTCGGGCTAAATGCATTGGGAATCATCACCTGGGCTGGTTCTACCGAGATGGTAATTTCGTCGCTTACTGAACAAGAATTTGGGCCAGTTACCACTACCTTGAAGGTCATCTCGGTTGGAGAAGCTACTGCTGAAATGGTAGGGTTCGTATTGTTTCCCGGATTGGCTCCGTTGATGGTCCAATTGTAGGTGATCGCTGTAGGAGGCTGGGTCTGGATCAGGCGAATCCCAGCGAGTAGCGGATCTCCCTCCTGAGCACCCCGGCCAGCTACTGAATCCGGCGTAAAGAAAATACCGTTTTCGGTAGGCATCTGAATGACTTTGACCGTAGCAGTGTCTGTCAATCGGCCGCAAGTGGCGCCCCCTACTACACCATAAGTATAAGTGACACTTACCAAAGCAGTTTGTGCCAGGTTGTTGATGCTTAAGGTAGTTCCAGAAGATGCTGTCACACCACCTATTTGCCAGTTGTAGGTCTCAAACAGCGCCGGAACGGTTCCTGGAGATTGATTCACCCGAATGCTTAAAGGAGTGCGGTTTCGATCAGTGGCACAAACGGTTACGCCATTGATGTCGACGTTGTTGACCGTTGGCACCACACTGATGGTGATATCCCCCGAATTTTTACAATTGCGATTGCTGGTCGCTTCCAGGCGATAGGTGGTGGTGCTTGTTGGACTTACAGCGAAAAGAGGATTGGTAGAAACATTGTTCCCCCCTTGGGTCCACTGATAAGTTACCCCCTGTTGACTGGCGCCATTGAGTTGTATGGTACCACCCAGGCAAATGGTACGCAAATTGGGGAACAAGATGGCTGGAGCGGGCAAAACGGTGACCGTTTTACTGGCATTGCTCGGGCAGTCTTTTTCCTCCACTTTGATGCTGTAAGTTGTGGTTGTATTACCAGGCGCAGCCACAGGGTCTTTACAATCGGTGCAAGAAAGGCCCGTTGCTGGAGTCCAGGTAATTTTATCAAATTTGCCTTCAAATTGGGCATTCAACTTAACCGTTCCTCCCGGGCAAACCTCAGCTGGTTCGGGGGTAATCACAATATTTTTGGGTTTGATAACCGGCACAAAAATAGCAGCACTATCGCGGCAACCATTGTTGCGGGTATCGCGAATGAGGATCACACTATCGATGGTATTCAAAACCATGTTCCAGAGGGTATCCGGAGTTTCGAAGTCGTAGCCCGGAGTTGTTCCATTGGCACGCATGCGGGGTCTCCACTTGTGCTCGATATCTGGATAGGCCGCTGTTTCGAAGATATCAGACTTGAGGGTAATGATTTCACCAAAGCAGTAGGCCTCTTTTTTAGGATCGATGGTGATGGTCAACTTGGGCAGGGAGTCCACTTTGACTACAACTGAATCGATAATAGTACAAGGTGCAGCTACCAAAGTGGCATAATAGGTAGTGGTGACCTTGGGTTCAACCTGCAGGCTAAGCACATTCGTTCGAGTGATGCTTTTGTCTTTGGCGGTCCAGGTAACCCCAGTAGCTAATCCGGTGTTGGTTGTAGCACCGAGGGTAACCCGATTGGCACCCTTACATACTTTGACTGTATCGCCGTTGGTGATGTCAATTTTTTGCTGAGCGATGTTCACTGTGATTGTTGCATCGGCCTTGCACCCGGTGACATTTAATTCAGCCCGATAAGTGGTGATGTTTTCAGGTAAGGCAATCACCGTCCCGGCATTGGGGTTGTTGAGGCCGTCAACTGGATCCCAGGTGACGCCCTGGCCATTGGTATTGGTTACAGCCCGCAATACAACCGGAGTTCCCCGACAAACCGAAGTGTTGGTTAAAGCAACCAGCTGAATTTGAGGGCGCACGACGATTAGGGTGATGGTGTCCCGGCGCAACTGGCCATTGACAAAACCTTCTACAAAAACACGGGTATTGGCGGTAGGTTTGGCAATGACGATATTCCCGTTGGTACGATTCAGGATATTGGCAGGGCTCCAGCTGTAATTGAAGCCGCCCTTGACTTCCAGGGTTATGCTGCTATCGGGGCAAACATAGGTTGTGTCTAGGTCGGGCTGGATTTTGATCCGGCCAATCTGGGCATTGAGTTGACCTAATGTAAGGGCAAAGAAGCAAAAGCAAAGAAGTGTAATCAACCAATTCTTCATAAATAATGGTTTGGTGGGTGTTTTCTTAAATGGCCCTTCTCCCGCCCTTCGACTTCGCTCAGGGACCGGGAGAAGGACCACTTAAGAAAACACCACAGTTTGTCGGGTCGGAAAATACGACCTTTTACCCAAAAACAACGGTGAAAGCATGATTTTATTGATCGTACCGATGTAATACACCTGACGATTATTTACATTTTTCCAGCGCCTTTTGCACAGTTTGTACCTTAACGAACCCATAATCATTTCCCCAGGCCTGATGGATGTAATTGATGATGTTGGCAATTTCAAAATCGGTGAGCTTGCGCTCGCCGGGCATGGCTTCACTGTACGTTTTACCATTCACCGTTATTTCGCCTGTTTTGCCATAGCGAATGATGCAGGCAATTTCATCCGGGTGCTTTTTTAGATAGTCGGATTTGACCAGGGGTGGGATGCGCCCACGCAGCCCTGTACCATCCTCCATGTGGCAATTGGCGCAATAAGTACCGTACATGATTTCGCCTTGTTGGTAGGGGTTACTCTGGCAAGCCCATACCAGCATCATTACAAAAAACAGGGCAATCAAAAGGAAACGTTGCATTTAGTAAGTTTTGGTCATTTTGGCTGGCACACAGATGATAAAATCGGCCTTCCCCAGGTTTTCCTGGTCCAGTTTCTCGATGTTATCCTGTTCAACCGTGGCGATGTTGACCACGTCTTTGCCTCCTGCAAATTTGCGCAGGTACCACACCGTACCCTCTTTCAGATCGGAGTGATAAGAGCCGTTAAAGTGTAAGAACACATGACCCTTCTTTAAGTTCTGGGCAATAAAATACCCCATGGTGGCATCTTTTACCGCCTGAGATTTGATCAGGTTGTCGGAAGCTGCAGTACCACCGTGGCCGCCCATCATTTTGATCATGGCCTGATAAGAAGGTAAGTTCATATCGACTTCAATGGGCAGGGGAGCAATCCAGGATTTCGCTTCGCTGGTCAGCGGATTGAGCGATTCCAGGCCTTG
The DNA here is from genome assembly GCF_965225875.1 of Haliscomenobacter sp. Classification (GTDB taxonomy): domain Bacteria; phylum Bacteroidota; class Bacteroidia; order Chitinophagales; family Saprospiraceae; genus Haliscomenobacter. The sequence goes on from NZ_CBDDBS010000003.1 coordinate 1,990,367, forward strand.
TTTGTACACCATATTGGCGTAGCGCCGGGGTACATTGGTAGCAATAAAAGGCAGTTTTTTACTTTTGGCCAATTCCACCAGAGGTTTGTAATCGGTGGCATAATTGTCCCAAAGGCGGGCTTCGTCTTCAAAGTTTTTGCTACTGATCTGGCCAGCCAGGTACTCGTTGAGGATGGCCTGGTTGTCGCGTTCAAACATTTCGGCCCCCATGATCAGTTTACCACTGGTTTCTTTTTCCAGATCCTGAGCCAGTTCAATTTGCAGCCAGTGGGAAATGGGATTGTTGTGTTGCTCGCCAAAAAAGACCACGTCGGCTTTTTTGCTTTGTTTGAGCAATTGTCCGTAATCGGTTTCTTTGCCTTTGCTGTCAAAAACGCGGTAGGCTTGTTTGTCCTGTGCTGTTGCTACCAAGGTAGTCAGCATGAGGATAAAAACGCTTAGGATTGGTTTCATGTTGGTTTATTAAGCCAGAAACTTAGTTAGTTTTGGCCTAATCTTCCTCTTTTGGCGGGAGAATTATTTTTTTGCGTCCCGCTTTTTTGTCGCTTTGTACGGATTTGGCCTTTTTGCGCTTTTTCGGGTCGGCTACCAGGCGTTCGGGCACTTCTTCACGTTCTGGTTCTGGCTCTAGTGCTGCCTCGATGAGCAGTATTATTTTTTTGATGGCCTTGTCCCGATTGCTTTGTTGCAGGCGGCTTTCCTGAGAACTGGTGCTCAACAGGCCTTCCTTACTGATGCGATTGGCCAACTTTTGGCGCAGGGTGGCTTTTTCTTCTCCGTCCAGACCTTCTGATGTATCGATCTCGAAGAGGGCTTCTACCCGGGTTTCTACTTTATTCACGTTTTGCCCGCCGCTGCCGGAACTGCGGGAGGTACGAAACTTGAGCTCTTTCTGAATCTGCTGGGTATTCATGATTGTATTTTGAGCTGCTAGAACAGCAAGGACAAGGTAAAAAGTTTCTGATCAATAAAAAAAAACACCGTTGTGGTGGGGGAAAAGGAGCACTTATTTTTTTATCGCACCATTGGTTGAAGCATTCCCACCATTGGTTGAATAAAAAAAAGCTAGAGCCTCGCTCCTATTACCTTCGCATTCAACAAACAACACCTAATTGATTTACCTATGAAAACATTGACCTACCTCGGATTTCTTCTTGTTGTTTTTGGACTCTACACCTCTGCTTTTACCCAAAGCAAAGTGCCCTTCAGTCTCGAAATGGAGGAAATCACCTACAAAGACTGGCCAGGCTTACACTCTTTTGCCTTTGGAGAATGGTCGGGATACTGGATCATGATGGCTGGGCGCAGCAATGGCTTGCATGGCTTTTTTCCCTTCACCGGATTTCCCAATGCCAGTGCCAATGATAAAATCTGGATCATGCGACCCGACAATGGCAAAATTTGGGAGCAAAAACTCAGCACCTTCAATAGTGATCTGGCCGATGCCTTGCGGGTAAGCAACCCGCAGTTTGTCCAACACGGCCAATACCTCTACATTGTTGGTGGCTATGGGCAGCGCAGTTCGGATCAAAACTTCATCACCTTCCCCAATCTGGTAGCGGTAGACCTCGACGCTCTGGTCAAGGCCATAGTGGACGGAAAAGGGGATGTGCGCAACTCCTTTCGGCTCCTGAAAGACGAGCGACTACGGGTATGTGGTGCGGAGATGCACGAGTTAGGTGACTGGATTTACCTCGTTGGGGGTCACAATTTTAGCGGACTGTACTCCAAAGAACGCACCGAGGTGGTGCAAACCTACACCAGCGAAATCCGTCGATTCCGCATCCAGGACAACGGTACCACCTTGAGCATTGTGGATTATAGCGCTCAGGCTCATGCCGAATACCACCGCCGCGATGGCAATTTGGCCCCCATCATCACCCCGGAAGGGAACAAAGCGCTAACTTATTATGGTGGGGTATTCAAACCTGATGCCGATCTGCCATACCTGAATCCCATTTACATCCAGACCGATAAAATCCGCATCGATTCCAGTTATGAACAAGTGATGTGCCAATACACTTGCCCCATCTTACCCATTTTTGATAGCCAGCAACGCAGCATGTATTCAGTGTTTTTTGGTGGAATCAGCAAACATTTTTACAACAGCAGTCAAAAAAAGCTGGTAGAAGACAGCAACATGCCTTTTATCAAAGACATTTCCGTGTTCATCCGCCAGGCCAATGGTCGCAGCGAGGAACAGGTTTTGCCCCAGCAATTTGATGAACTCCTGGGCTCAAATGCCAAATGGGTCATCAATGCCCTGGCACCACAATATGACAATGGCGTAATCAAACTGGATGCCCTGGCCGGGCGAACTTTGGCGGGATATATTTTTGGTGGGATCAAAGCGGTGATTCCAAACATCACCCCCAGTTCAGCTTCCAATCGTTTGTTCAAAGTGTACCTGAAGCCCCAATTGAGTACCCACACCACTGCTCTGGAAACAGTGCATTTCAGCCTCTACCCCAACCCATCCAGCAACACCATGCACCTTCGCCTACCTGCCGATTTTGTGCCAGATCAAGCCATAGTGTATGATTTTCAGGGAAAAGTGCTCCAACGTTGGTCCAGCCTTGAGTCGGTACAGGTCATTGAACAATTCCTCGAAAAACTGCCCCGTGGTGTGTACGGACTGAGTCTGTCCAATGAGCAGCAGCGAGGCATGAGCAAAGTAATCAAAATATAATCCGTCTAGTCAATGACAAACTCCTGTTCCCTTATTCCCAAATTTCCAATTTCTGCTATCTTTAAGCCAACGGACTTCTAACCCGCTACGGATAGTATGAATAAACACATTTTACTGGGTCTCCTGATCTTGTACTGGATCGGGAGCACTGTCCATTTGTATGCACAAAACCAGGCTCCGCCCCTGCGGATCAGTGCTCAATTGGTGGATCAAACGCTGCCCGACATTTTCCAATCCCTGGAAAAACAATACCCCCTCCACTTTTATTACCGCGCTGATGAATTGCCTAAGGGGAAATTTTCGCTACAGGTTCAGGACCTGGCGTTGGAAAGTGCGTTGCAGCAGCTTTTGAATGAAAGCAAACTGGGATTTTTTCGCTACCGCAATTATGGCGTGGTCATTGCTCCCCTGGAACTGGTCAACGAAGGTTTTAATGCCGATTATTACCAGGCTTTGGAAACAGGGTTGAATGCCAATGCTGTGAGTACTCCGGTGCCCAACCTGCTGCAAATTGGCGACGTGCGGCAGTTAAAAGCCTCCGGAAAAGCGAAAATAAGTGGCCTGATCCAGCAACAAAAAGATAAATCGCCCGTCGTTGGTGCAACAGTAAGGGTACTCAAACTTGATAAAGGCAGTGTAAGTGACGAAAACGGCCGCTTTGACCTGGAGCTCCCGGTAGGCAAACACCAACTGCTGGTGCAATACGTAGGCAACGCCGAAGTGGTTCAGGACATCCAGGTGTTCAGCGATGGCAACATCACCCTGAGCATGGAAAGTGCCGCAGTTAACCTCGATGAGGTGGTGGTGGGCGCCCGTGCCGTAGATGCCAACGTCGAAAACGTACAAATTGGGGCTACCCAACTGGATGTGCGCAGCATCAACAAACTCCCCGCCTTTATGGGTGAAGCGGATGTGATCAAAAGTCTCCTGCTTGCCCCCGGAGTTAGCTCCATTGGGGAAGGTGCTACGGGCTTTAACGTGCGCGGCGGAGAGGTAGATCAGAACCTGGTATTGCAGGATGAAGGCATCATTTTTAATTCCTCACACGCCCTGGGCTTTTTCAGTTCCTTCAATTCCGACTTGATCAGCCGGGTTACTTTGTACAAAAGCATCATACCAGCCCAATTTGGTGGCCGACTGGCCTCGGTGCTCGATGTGGAAATGCGCGACGGCAATTTTGAGCAATTCCGCATCAAGGGTGGAGTTGGTCCGCTGAGTAGCCGCATTGCGGTGGAAGGGCCAGTGATCCCCAAAAAGGCTTCCTTTATTGCCGGGTTTCGCTCTTCTTACTCAGACTGGATTTTACAAACCGTACGGGATGTGGATGTGCGCAACAGTTCTGCCTTTTTCTACGACGCTAATTTGCGTTACACCCATAAATTGAGCGACAAAAACACCCTGATCCTGGCCGGATATGCCGCCAAGGACAAATTCATTTACGGTGATAACTTTGGATTTGACTACCAAACCACCACCGGACAAGCCACTTTGAAGCAAATTTTTTCCCAAAAATTCTATTCCAAATTTGCCGCTACCCTTAGCCAATACAAAAGCACCCAGTACGATTATTCTGGCCTGGACGCTTCCCAACTGGACAACAACATTGGTTTTTTGAGCCTCAAAGAACAACTGAGCCTGCAGCCTAAAGCGGGTTTACAACTGGATGCAGGTGTATCGGCCATTTTGTACCAAAGTTTACCGGGCGCTCGTCGGCCACTGAATGACTTGTCGCAGGTTTTTGCCAAAAGTTTGGAAAAAGAGCGGGGCCTGGAGTCGGCCGCGTTTTTAAATGCCGAATGGAGTGTCTCTTCGGCCTTACAAATATCGGGTGGTTTGCGCCTGGGTTTTTACCAGTTCCTGGGGCCCAAAACGGTGTTTGAATACCAAAACGAGATCCCAAGTTTGTTGAACCTGATCGATACCACGGTGTACGGCAAAGGTAAAACCATTGCCACGTACAGCAGTTTGGAGCCCCGTGTGTCGGCCCGGTACCGTTTCAGTCCTGCTGTTTCGGTCAAATTAGGCTACAGCCGCACCGCCCAATTCATCAACCAGATTTTTAACTCCGACTCCCCTACCCCCACCAGCCAGTATCAATTGAGTACCGCCTATATTGAGCCCACCCGTTCGCACAACGTGGCGCTGGGTTATTTCCAAAATTTCGAAGACAACCTCTGGGAAAGTTCCATCGAAATATACGGACGAGCCATCGATGCCCTCTTCGACTACCGGGATTTTGCTGAACTCAACGTCAACGAGCACCTGGAAACCGAACTCCTCAAGGGTAAGGGACGGGCTTATGGCATGGAGCTGAGTTTGCGCAAAAATCGGGGTCTGGTGCACGGCATGCTCAGTTATACCCTGTCGCGCACCGAACGGAAAATTGAAGGAATCAGCCGAGGAAAATGGTACCTCAGCAATTTCGACAAACCCCACGACCTTTCGCTGGTGCTCAACTACCAATACAACCAACGCCATACCGTGACACTGAACTTCACCTATGGCACCGGGCGGCCTACCACCGCTCCTCAAGGGGGCTACCGCACCCAGCTGGGGGTTCCAGTACCCATTTACTCTGAGCGCAACGCCCTGCGCATTCCCGATTACCACCGCATGGACCTGGCTTATACCATTGGCAAGGATCACCGCAAAAACAACAAATTTAAGACCAGTTGGACCATTTCGCTGTACAATGTGTACGCTCGCAAAAACGCCTTTTCGGTGTATTTCACCCAAACACCCTTCACGGCGGCGCAAGCCAATCGACTAGCCATTTTGGGCAGTGTATTCCCTTCGGTCACCTTCAATTTTGAAACCTTATGAAAAAATTCCACTATATCCCAATTTTGTGCGGCTTGAGCCTGCTATTGAGCAGTTGTTTGGATGAAATTGAGTTAAAAAATCAGCGCTTCGATACCAAAGCCGTGATCATTCAGGGGCGCCTGGTCCTGGGTGCACCTTCACTGGTTGAAGTGAGTGTCCAAAGGGTCGGTGAAGTCGATGGCTCCGAAACGGCTATCCACATTAGCTCGGCGAGGGTCACTTTGGAGCAAGCTGATGGAAAAAGTATTGAATTGCCCGAAGTCAATTCAGCCAAGTTATACCGCGCCAGTATAGCCGCCGATCAAGGTGGTTTTAAAGTCCAGGCCGGTCAAAATTACCGCATCAAGGTGAGCCTGTTGGATGGCCGCCAATACGAGTCGGAATTTGAGCCCCTCCTGCCCGTTCCCGAACTGGAAAAGACCAATTATACGATTCAGGATTTGACCTTGCCGGATAAAAAAGGCTTTCTCAGCACCGCTACTTACCTGAGCTTTTGGGTCAATAGCAAACTAAAAGCTGGCAGTAGCCCTGACAAAGCCAGGCTGCGCTGGGAACTCAATGCAGTGTACCGCCTGAGCGACAACATCCCCAAGGTTTGCTACAACTACGAGCCGCAGCGGGTCGACAAAGTGTTCATTTACGACGGCCCGGGCTTCCAATTGGAGCGGCTGGATACTTTTTATTTGGCGGATGTGCGTTTGGATCACCGCTTCGCCGAAGGGTTTTATCTCACCGTTTTACAAGAATCCTTGAGTCCCACCGCTTTCAATTATTGGAACCAGGTCAAAACCCTGGCTGAACGCAATGGCAGTATGTTTGAGGAGCCTGCGGCGAAAATTGTCAGCAACCTGCGCAGCAAAAATGCGGAGGAGGAAGTATATGGCTATTTTTATGCTACGGCTCAGGACACCCTGCGCTTGTACATCCGCCCGGAGCAGGTGGGGACGCCGACCAAGTATTGCCCACAACCGCCTCAGCCGCGGATTGGCCCGACCATTTGCGACAATTGTTTGCTGAGCACGGGGAGCACTTTGATTAAACCTAATTTCTGGATTGAATGAGTCCTTTTTAGTTGGCAGCTTCGCTGCTTATTTTTTGTAACCGCGACGACGCGACGGCGCGACGAAAGGTGTGCTTCGCAAACCTTTACGTCGTTTTACGTCGCTCATTTGGCTGCGCCAAATGAATCGTCGCGCCGTCGCGTCGTCGCGGTTACAAAACATTTGGCGCAGCCAAATCAGAAAGTATTCTTCTCAATTGACCCCTCTTTGGTCAACAATAAGCATTGGCATGAAAACTCGATTTTTGATTCAAATAATGGTATTCTCCCTGGCTTTTGCAGTCCAATCCATTGCCCAAAGCGATCTACAAAACCGCTGCCTGGTGCACCTGGACAAGTCTTTCTACGTGAGTGGCGAACTCATCTGGTTCAAAGTATACCTGCCCGCCTCCTTGCGCGAACAAAACTTCAACATTAAGGTAGGGGTGCTGAATCCGGCCGGGAGGCCAATCGAATCCTTTTTCATCAGCAGCCAGGGCGAGAATCAGTCCAGTGGGTACTACAAAATTCCCTTTGACTGTAGTGCTGGGGTGTATCAGTTGCAGTTTTCAGCTTTGGAAACAAGCTCCAAACGTCCAGTCTTACTGGCTGAGGTTCTGGTGCCGATTTACAACGATTTGGAAAAAGTGGATGCACAAGTTGTTAGCGCCACCAATTCAGACCAGAATGCAGCAACAGCTTTGCAGGATTTACAAGTGGAGATCCGTTTGCCTAAAACCACTTTTAAAGCCCGCGAGCAAGTTCAGGGCAAAATTCAGATCAAAAACCGCGAAGGCAACCCGGTTCCTGCACAAGTATCGATCGTGGTGAGTGATTGGGAGTTGAATGGCCCTGAGGTATGGCCACAAGCCAACTGGAGCCTGGGCCCAGTCATTACCCCAGCTACCCTGAGCAAACAAGTATACACCCAGGTTAAACTCCAAAGCAATGCCGCCGCCCAAAGTCAAAACCTGGTGGGCATCTTTTTCCCGCAAAACTGGCAACTACTGTACACCTCCTCCCAACGGCCCGAATATTGGGTGGAAGTACCTGCTTTTACGGGGAGCAAACAGGTGCAGTTTTTGGGTCACCCCAATCCTGAAGTGCAGGTACAACTATTGGAATCCTTTCCCACTAAGGCCAGTCCGCCGCTCGCTTACACCCCCGGCATCCGGCAATACCTGGAATGGAGCCGCATGCGCAAAAAGATTTACCAATTGTACAATGCGCTGGAAATGGCCTTACCCAGCACCGCACCCGTCAAGGACAGTATCCCGCTCAAGGCTGACCGCAGCTTGCGCCCCGCCGAATTTGAAGCTTTTGAAGACCTGGCCACCTTTTTCCGCGAAATCTCTACCCCACTGAGTTTTAAACAGGAGCGCAAAACCGGGGTGTATAGCGCCAAAATGTACAATCCGGGCACCTTCACCGATTATCCCAGCGCGCCCGTTTTTGTCATCGATGGCAAAATGACCCGCGACGCCGATTTTGTAGCCCGCCTCAAGTGCAGCCAAATTGAAAGCATCGACCTGTACTACCAACCGACCCAATTGCTAGGCTACTTCAAAGCCATCGGCCGCAGCGGAGTGGTGCACATCCGCAGCAAAGCAGAAATTGCCATCCCGCCAGCCGAGGCGGAGGATATTTTTTACTTGAATGGTTTGCAGGCCGCAGCAGCCTTCCCGGCCCTGAAAGCGGAACAATTCCAGGCTGCTCCCGCCCAGGCTTTTTTCCGCCCACAACTGTACTGGCAGGCCAACCTGCGCACCGATGCCCAAGGGCAAGTTGATTTTTCCTTTTTGCAGGGAGATGATTGGAGTCGATTTCGGATTCAGGTGATCGTGCAAGGGGGTGATGGGCGTTTGGGGGAAGGGCAATTGCAGTACGAAGTGGGGAAATAGTAGTGTTTTTAATTTTTTGAAAATCAAATCATTTGCAAAAGGCGCAAAAAAAAGTTCGCTCCTACGGGAATTTTTTTTGCATTTCGTTTGTATTAATCACCGCGGCATATATCTTTGCAGTCGCTTCGAGAAAAACGCGGTTGTTGAACGAAATAACTTGTTTTTCTCGCTCCAAGGTGGAGTGGGTGAGTGGCTTAAACCACCAGTTTGCTAAACTGACGTACTGGAAACGGTACCCCGGGTTCGAATCCCGGCTCCACCGCAACACACTCACACTTGCACACCCACACCATCACACACATCCTTCGGGGCGTAGCGCAGTCCGGTAGCGCATCCCGATCGAATCGGGAGAGTCTCAGGTTCAAATCCTGGTGCTCCTACAAATATCGGAACAAAATTCGGGGCGTAGCGCAGTCCGGTAGCGCACCTGCTTTGGGAGCAGGGGGTCCCAGGTTCAAATCCTGGTGCCCCGACAAACAAGAGGCCATCTTTCGAGATGGCCTTTTTAGTTTTATTCAATCTCTTCCCCATGTTTCACACCTACATTATTCAATCCACCGCTTCCAGCGTATTTTACATTGGGCAAACCAACAATCTGCCAGACCGACTCCTTCGGCACAATACCAATCGAAACAAATGGACCAAAAATAAAGGGCCTTGGATTTTAATTTTCTCTTGCGCTTTTCAAACCAGATCAGAGGCAATGGCACTTGAAACCAAACTAAAAGCCTTCAAAAATCGAGAATACCTTCTCAGCTGGATTGAGCAGCAAGAAGAAAAAAACATTTAAACCTATGTGGCAGTTAAAATTATACATCTTGAGCGGGTTCATGGTCCTTGCGAGTATCACCACCGGCCAAACCCAAACCCTCCGCATTCCCTTCCAATTGACTGCCCACAACAACATCGCCGTGCCCGCCATCCTGAACGAGACGGATACACTCCATTTGATGTTTCACACCGCCGCCAGTGATGTGACCCTAACGGAAGACGCCACTAAAAAGCTCAAAAGCATTCGTTTCGATGGAACCACTGAAGGCATAAAAAGCTGGGGAGGCGCAGCAAATTCCGCAAGGCACAGTGCCAAGAACTCCCTGCGCATTGGAGGCAGGCTCCTGAGTAACATTGAGATTTGGGAAAATAAGTTTTCAGGCCCCAATACGGATGGGAAATTCGGCCTCGACCTCTTCAAAGACCAATGCATTCAACTGGATTTTGAGCAAAAAATCATGCTGGTCTCCCCCTCCCTGCCCAAAAAACTCAAAAAATACCAGCAGTTTAAATTGACCATCGAGGACGAGCTGATGTTCATCGAAGCCAGCTGTGCCTTCGGGGATACGGTCATCCAGCATCCTTTTTTGATCCATTCGGGCTACTCCGGTGGCCTTTTGCTAGACGATCAATTCGCCAGTGAGAACCAACTGGGCGAAAAACTAAAAATCATCGGCACAAAGGACTTGAAAGACTCCTTTGGCAATGTCATCAGAACCCAAAAAGCCATTTTGCCGGGGTTATCGCTCGGGAAAAACACCCTCAGCAATGTGCCCGTTGGCTTTTTTGAAGGGGCCATCGGGCGGCAAAAAATGAGCATCATGGGTGGGGATGTACTGAAGCGGTTTCAAGTTGTCATTGATACTAAAAATGGGATGATTTATTTGAAGAGGAATAAATTGGGGAAGGGGGAATATTTGAAGGAGTGAGTTTGGTAGATAAGGGGAGCGGAACTCCATCCCTCCTACCTCAAGTAATAATAATAAAACGCCACTCCTAATCCCAGTACAATCACCCATTCCAGTGTCCCGCCCAGCGCTTTATTCCTTACCCGCACATGGATAATCGCGATCAGCGAAAACACCAGCCCCAGGGCCAGAAAAAAGCGCAATTTGGAGGCCTCGGCGATGGTCGGGCCCACTTCCAGTCCCATTTGGTAAAAGAGGTTCATAATGATCGGAGCCAGCAGTACACTTACGATGGCGGTGAGGCCCCCGGCCAGCCAGAGGATGAGTACGGGAATGTCTTTGGCCAGCAGGTGTAGGGTGCGCACGGCGCTGCTCACGATCAGCCAGAGCAGGAAGAGTTGCAGGCCGGTGATGACTTTTTGGGCAAAATTGGTATAACCGCCGAAGATGACGTAGGTCAGCAGGTTGCCTGCGGTAGCCAGAATGCCGTAAAAGATGCCAGCGAGGGGTACGGCGCGCAAGATGGCAGCCCAGTAGTTGACTTTGGTGGAGGAGCGTTTGGTACTCACGGTGTTGGTGTGTTTAAAACGAAAAAAATGGCGTTGGTGATGCTTAGAGCGCTTACTAAGAATCTTAAACTCAATTAACTGAGGTGTTTCTTCGGTGCCTCAGGTTTCTTAGGTGGTGAAAAAGAAAAAGCAGAGCGAAGCGTATTTTTCACCACCTAAGAAACCTGAGGCACTGAAGAAACACCTTAGAAAGACTGTAAAGCTAAACTTTTTACCCAAAAAACAAGGGAGCAGAATTTACCCTGCTCCCTTTCTAAATTTGGTATATAGATAACCTCTCTTATTCTTCAATCGCAGCCTAAGCTCGATTATTTATTCGCTTTTGCGTGATCCGCCAGGAACTGCTCGAGGCCGATGTCGGTCAGTGGGTGCTTCAACAAGCCCAGGATCGCCGAAAGTGGGCAAGTCACTACGTCTGCGCCCGATTTAGCCGCATCTACAATGTGTTTGGAGTTGCGGATGGAAGCAGCCAGGATTTGGGTATCAAAGCCCTGGATGGCGTAGATCTCCGCAATTTCGCGGATCAGAGCCATACCGTCCCAGTTGATGTCGTCTACCCGGCCTACGAAAGGGGAAAGGTAGGTGGCACCAGCCTTAGCCGCCAGGATCGCCTGACCAGCCGAGAACACCAGGGTACAGTTGGTAGGAACGCTGTGTTCGGTAAAGTAGTTGATGGCTTTGATGCCGTCTTTGATCATAGGTACTTTTACCACGATATTGGGCGCAAGATCGGCCAGGCGCATCCCTTCTTCGATCATGCCAGCAAAATCCGTAGAGATCACCTCAGCACTCACATCGCCATCTACAATTTCACAAATGGCGCGGTAGTGGTTGAGGATATTGTCGGTGCCGGAGATGCCTTCTTTGGCCATCAAGGATGGGTTGGTGGTTACGCCGTCCAGGATACCCAGGTCTTTGGCTTCCTTGATTTGATCCAGATTGGCAGTGTCGATAAAAAACTTCATTTTTTGTCTGTTTGGATTAGCAAGTTAAGACCACAAAGTTAAGTCTTTTTCTGAAAAGTGCATCATCCGCCTACGGCGGGATTTTTTAGCCACAAAGACACTAAGACCCAAAGACACAAAGACCCAAAGTTTTGGAAGCATTTCATACTTTGTGCCTTTGTGGCTTTGTGGCTAAAAAATCCCGCCGTAGGCGGACTTATTTTTCTTACACGCACAAAAAAAGCTTGGGATTTTCACCCCAAGCCTCGCCATATGAATCATAATCACTTTAAACCGATTGGGCTCGCTTACGCAAACCGGCAAGACATTCGTCCTGCACCATTGATAATGTAAAAGTATAGGCTCCTGGCGAGGAATCAAATGACAATAAACACAGTTTTGTTCACTAAAAAAAGAAGGGTATTTCTTCATAAGAAAATCATAATCTACTATAAATCAAAAAAATAGATTATCTCAATTTTAAATCATTTTAATTAGATAGGGTCCAAATCCAGTTTCCATCTGTATCAAAATATCCAATTTTATCGCCTTGTTCTACCCGAAAAACGCCTTGGCCAGCGTAACGGATGTACTCAAAATCGGCCCCGACGATCAAATCACCCTGTAAGTTAGACAAACCACTGAAACCATCAATCCGCACTTTGGCATAGCCATTTTCAAAACTTTCGATGCGGCTGTATTTGGGTGGCACCAATTCCATGCCCCGGCGATTGATCACGCCCCACTTGCCATTGATTTGCACCACGGCCACTCCATGGTTGAAACTACCGGCTTTTTGGTAATAACCATTGTACATCCCCGCCTGTTCGGTGATGTAATAAAAGCGGTATTGTTCGTCGCGCACCAGTCCGCGGCCTTCACTAAAATCCAGCAGGCGATTGATGCTGGGTTCAATGAGCAACTTGCCCGAAGTATCCAACAAACCCGCCTTGCGCAAGCTCCCCTGAAACACTACCGCTCGACCATCGGCAAAACGTTGGCATTGTTTGAACACAAAAGCGGTCAGGGCATCACCTTCCCGGGTGAGGTAGCCACAATTGCCGTCTTTGTACACGGCAGCCCGGCCTTCCGAAAAAGGTTCGGCCCGGGAGTAACTGCAAGGAATGACCAATTTGCCCGTTGTGTCGATGTAGCCATAAGCATCACGGTCTTTAACCACTGCCAGCCCTTCACTGAAGGGATATATTTCGGAATAATTGCTGCTACCTACGGGCAGCCCTTGCAAATTGATCAGCCCCAGGCGGCTATTATCCGGGGTAAGCACCGCAACGGCTAGCCCAGCACGATCAAAAGGACGGATATCGACGTATTTGGGCTTTAAAATCCAGCGGTTTTTGGCATCAATCAAGCCCCATTTTCCTTCGGCTTTGACTCGGGCAACCCCGCGGTCGAAATCCTGAGCTAGCTCGAATTGCGCCGGTATCTCCATTTTATTGTGGGCATTGATGTAAGCAATCCCTTTGTCCGTTTCTACCCAGGCCAGTTTATCGCGAAAATTTCCGGCACGTTTGTATTGAAAATCAATCATTACGTTGCCCAATTTGTCGATGTAGCCCCAGTAACGCCCCAGTTTTACGGCAGCCAAACCTTCATAAAAATCGCTGACTTCCCGGAAACGGCAAGGAATGATTTCCATACCTTCGTTGTTCACAAAACCCCAGAGGCCATCGCGCATCACCGCCAGGCGATTTTCACGGAAGGAACCAATCTGGTCATAGACAGCACTAACTGCCAGTTGTCCCAGGGTGTCGATCAGGCCGTATTTGGGCCGCTGTACATAAAGGCGAATGATTTTATTTTCGGTATTTTCCAAAAAATGGATGTCGTCGTACTGGCAGGGAATTACTTGTTTGCCAAAGCGATTGACCACACCCCATTTGTTGTCGCGTTGCACAATGCCCACCTCGTTGACAAAATCACGGGCGAAAGTAAACTGCGGCTTCATGCGCATTTGCCCGGAGGTATCCACGTAGCCCCAGGTGCAGGATTCACAGGTGAGGTAGGCATTGTCGCGAAAAATCTGGTCGTATTGCGTTACATCGGCCAGGGTGACTGGTGAGGCTAAATCGGTAAGATAATCCTGGAGTTTGCCCAGATCATAGTTGGGTTTTAGTGCGCCAGAAATACGGCCTACCTGGCTCATTCGCGCCACGCCGTCTTGAAAAGGGCCGATAAAAGAAAAATCCTCGCTGTGAAATTGCCCCCGGCGGTTGACCAAACCAAAACGCCCCGATTGCATCCAGCAGCGTGCCCAGGTACTGCCTTGGCGGAAATCCTCGAGGAAAAAATGAACCGCGCTGATCTCGGTGACCAAGGCGCCGAGATTGTTGTCGATCAGGCCATAAATGTATTCAAAACGGTAGGTAGTGCGCTCAAATTCATAGTCCTTGGAGCTGGGCATGCCTACCAGGGTCAGGCCCAGTTCGGGTTCCACCTTGATGCGCCTAAACGTAGGCTGGATTTGAATGCTGCCGTCGGAAATGTTGCGCAAACCCCAACGGTCGTCCTTTGCGGCATAAAACCATTCATATTTTTCCAAAACGTAACCCGCTTCGTCTTTTTCGAGGATACGCGTATTGCTGTTGTTAGCTGAGCCAATACGCACCTTGAAATGGCGCTCCAAACTTTGGTCGGCAACCAATTCTCCGGCATCGTTAAAACGCAGAAGATCGAGTGCCTCGGCCTGTCCCGTGCCGGTGGTTTTTTTGTAGGCTTTGGCTTGATTGCCTTCCAGACTGATTTTGCGGTAGCGAGCTGGAGTTAGTTCTTTGCCCGCCAGATTGATCAGGCCAAAGTCCTGCCCTTGTTTGACGATACTCACCGGCCCTTTGGGTGGGGCAATGTAGCTGTATTTGAAAGGCGTCAACTCCTGGTCGCCTTCTTTCAAAAGTGCCCATTGGCCTTTAAAATTGACGCGAAACACCGAAGGTGAGTGCAGTAAAATTTCATCGTAAAGCGGTGAAAGAATGGCTTTGCCGCACCAATCGATCAAGCCCAAGGTTTTGTCTTTACGGGTAATGATGTAGCGGGTAGTAAGCGGGTAATAGTCGTCGTAGGTTTTTCCATCGGTCACAATGCCTTTACAAATAGAAGAAAACAGCAGGTTTTGGGCACCGTTTTGAAAAATGAAGTAACTATCAGATAAACGACGCCAGGATTGAAAACGATTGGGAGCCATTTGCCGTCCCCGGTGGTCAATAGCCCCCCAGAGTTGGTTGCGGCGGAAAAAAAAGAGGCTGTCGTTGAGGATTTCTATTTGTTCATTGACTGCACTGATGAGTTCTTTGCCGTTCAACAAATACAGGCCGAGGCGGCCGTCGTTAGCAGTTTGAATGAAGCTGTTTTGTTTAAACTGGACTTCGTCGTATTGGGCGGGTACGATGCTGCGGCCTTCCCGGTTCATTACACCCCATTTCTGGTTTTGTCGATAAGCCAGATAACCCCCTTCCCACACCAACAAACGATCGTAGCCTTTGGGCAGGATGATCCGGCCTTGCAGATTGACCACCATCCATTGCCCTTGATCCATCACTGCTACCAAGAGAGAGTCGAGGACACGCAGGTCTTCGTATTGGGGGGCAACCACTTCCCTACCCTGTCGATCCAGCATGCCCACCTTGCCTTCACGTTGCATGACGGCATAACCGTAAAGTTTGAAGTCGCCGATGGCTTCATAGCGAGCTTGAATGACCAATTTACCTTCTCCATTGATCAACCCCCAACGGTTGCTGATTTTGACTGGAAAAAAAGTTTGTGCTCCAAGCCAGGTAGCCCACAATCCACAAAATAGTACAAAGACAATGCGCATAATCGGTGTGGTCGTTCGGTCTTTCCGGGTTAGAAAAACGTATGATAAAAACGTATTTCTTTTCCTATAATTTTAGGAAAGTGCAAAATAATAAGCGCAGCGCGATTCTTTGGTTAAAATTTGGAAATGTACAGTGGGTCATGGGGAAGGGTTGTTGGGAATTATGGAAGGGGAAGAAGGGACAGCCCTGGGTGGCTGCCCTTTGGGATTATTTCACCACCTAAGAAACCTTAGGCACGAAAGACACACCTCAGCACGTCATTCTTCCTCCTCCTCCCGAGCCCGAATAAAGGCTCCTCTACGCGGCGCAGGCATCACGGAATGCTCTCCTTTCACCGCTTTCCAAACAATTTCGCTGAACAACAAATCTGGCACCTGGTCCATTTTTTGCAGGGGTAAATTGCGGGAAAGTTGGGAGAGTTTGCCCCGTTCAGGATTGAGCTGGTTCAAAGAAATACGGTAAGGTGCCGCAGTATACGCTTGTAGATTCGGCTTTTTGTCAAAACAAGCATACAGTGAAGTAGCTGCAGCATCGTACTGGCTCATGGGTTTCAGGCCCAAAATCAGTTCGATGCTGCGCACTACACTGGCCGTGGAGTACATCGTACGTTCGTAGTGCTGGCGCTTGGTATAGGGGCTGGCCACCAGTGCGATCGAGCGATGAGCATCCACGTGGTCGGGGCCATTCTGGGCGTCATCTTCAATCACAAATACGGCCGCCTCTTTCCAAATGGCACTATGTGAAATGTGCTCAATGATTTTTCCTAATGCCCAGTCGTTATCCGCCACCATCGCGGCGGGGGTACGGGCACCGGGCGCTGCGCCGGAGGTATGATCGCCTCCCAATCCAATGATGCTGAGCCTTGGGGCTGAATTTTTGCGGAGCAAAGAATCAAAATCCGTTTTCCAACGCTCGTAGCGCAGCGAATCTTTGGTGTTCAAATCCCAGGCCGGGTATTTTCGGCAAGTATAGGGCCGCAAGGAAGGCGGAATGGCCGGATTGAAGCCGTAGCCCATTTCCCCGTAATTGCGAAAACTGACCTTGTTGCGCAAACAATGATCCCAGATGAAGCCCATTTTGGGTACCGCAGTGGGGTTTTGCCCTTCGTAGTCATAACTGCCACCACGCCCACCGTAATTGGTCGGCCAGGTTTTTTCCAGGTAATCGTTGGCGTAGGCGCCCATTGACCAACTGTGCCCATCGGCGCTTACTTCGGCGTTGACATAAAAATTGTCGAGCAGCACAAACTCATTGGCCAGTTTATGGGCATTGGGCGTCACGCTGTCAGGAAACAAACAAAGGGAAGGGTCGCCATTGCCGCGTTTGATGTCACCAAACACCTGATCATAGGTTCTATTTTCCCGCAGGATGTAAAAAACGTAGCGGATGGGCGAAGGATCACCAACCACTCGAGGGATAGGGTTTCCCGCTTCGCCTGCGGCCTTTTGTTCGATTGCTTTGGAATAAGGGGTATTTTGGTACACCCAGCGGGAATATTGCTTCAAGCGGCTCTCATCTGGCCTTTCGATGATGGACAACGATCCTTTGAACAAACCTCCAATGTATTCTCCACTTCCGTGACCATCGTCATTGGGTTGGGGGCCGTGAGGGTTGGCCAGGGAGCCGATGCTACCCTTGCCATTGGCGACATAAATTTTATTGCCCTTCACCCGCACTGAAGTGGGATACCAGCCGGTGGGAATAAAACCTTCAACCTCGGTTTCGCCCACTTCTTCGATGTCAAAAACCACGAGGCAATTGTTGTCAGCATTGGCAACAAAGAGGGTTTCACCATCTTCAGAAAGGGCGAGCGAGTTCGGAGCACTGCCAGTTGGCGCATCTGGATACAAGGCGGCGACGAGGGTCTCGGTCACTTGTAGCTTTTGCAAATCAATCACTTCAACCGTATTGTCGTCGGCACAGGCTACAAACAAACGCCCGCCATCCTTGCTTTGTACCATTTCCGTTGGATGTAAGCCTGTGGGGATTTGAGTGCTGATTTTTTGCTGGGCAAGGTTGTAGATGGCCAGGGCTTTACCTCCCCAGAGGGAAATGTAGAGTTCCTTTTTATCCTGAGACAAAAGGCAAGCATATGGCTGAGCACCCAGCTCAACTTGATGGCGCACTTGTTTTTTTACCAAATCGAGGACATACAACGTTTTGGAATCTTTACCCAGTGCATAAAGGGTTTTGCTGGCTTCATCCAGGCAGAGTCCGGCTGTCCAGATGGCCGCTTTTGGCCAGGTTTCACCCAGTGCAATGGAGTCTTTGAGTTGTAATTTGTCCTCGACTATCTGATACTGCCGCACATTGTTGTCGTTCCCTCCTGAAGCGTACAATACATCCCCTTTGGCATTTAGCGCCAGGCCGTACCAGGCCTTGGGTACTTCCAGGGTATGCAACACTGTATCTTTTTCCAGGTCGACCCATTGCAGGGAATGTCCACTTTGGCCATTGTTGCTCACGGCAGCACGGCGGCCATCGGTGCTGAGTACTACCTGAAGTGGAAGATCGCCCAAAACCAATTGTTGCCCAACAGGGCTAATGCTCCAGCCATCAGGCAGTTCGATGCGGCGGGGTGGCAAATCGTTTTTGTGGCCAGGCAGGGCGGCATCCTGACAAGCAAACAGGCTCAACAAGAGCAAAAAGGCGAGTTGTTTTTTGAACATGACCTGAATTTTGCTGGAAAAGTACAGTTTGAGCAATTAAAATGGGACTAGCAATCATGAAGTTTTTGTGAATTTTATTCTTTCCTTTGCAGCACAATTATTAGACCGCATTAAAATCACACGACATGTTCCTTTTCATCGGCCAATTGATTGATTTCATCCTCCACATCGACGATCACCTTCTGGAAATGGTCAACCAATATGGGAATCTGGTCTACATCATTTTGTTCATCATTGTTTTTGCCGAAACGGGGCTGGTCGTAACCCCGATCCTCCCTGGAGATAGTCTTTTGTTTGCAGCGGGTGCCCTGGCTGCAGGCGCCAAAAAATTGGACATTACACTGCTGATCATCCTGTTTTTTGTGGCGGCTGTATTGGGCAATACCGTGAACTATGCCATTGGCCGTTACTTCGGGCCACGCATTTTTCAGATCAAAAGTCGTTGGATCAAAACGGAATACCTGGAGCGCACCAAAGCTTTTTATGACAAGTACGGCGCAATGGCAGTTGTGTTGAGCCGTTTTGTGCCCATTATGCGCAGCTTTGTACCTTTTGTTGCTGGAGTTGGCCAGATGAGTTGGGGCAGCTATATGTTTTATACCATCTTTAGCGCCATCATTTGGGTGGTGCCGATCACCTTGTTGGGTTTTTGGTTTGGCAATGTGCCAGTAGTGAAAGATAACTTCAGCCTGGTGGTTTTGGGTGTGATCGGGATCAGTGTATTGCCAATTATTTATCAGGCCGTGAAAGGGTATTTCACCAAAAAGAAAGAAGCGTAAACCATAAACGTTCGAGGATTCCGGATTGTAGAGACGCACGGCCGTGCGTCTCTAGGTTGCTGCCGGATGCCGTAGAGACGCACAGCCGTGCGTCTCTACGGTGCGTTGCCCCGATTTCTTGAAGCATTTCAAAAAATTATTCAAACAGCTCCACCTTAAAATCGTCGACAAAAATTTGATTGCGGTTGGCATTGAAGAAAAAACAACGCAAATCATTTTCAGGGTTGTACAGGTTGCCCGTTAGAGGCAGTTCCAGGGAAACTTCGGTCCACTTGTTGATGCCAATTTGGCCCGTCACGGGTGCAGATTGCACTTTGAGTGGAGTGACCTTGGGGTCCCAAACCTGGATCACCATTTCAACCGAAGAATTGGCCGCTGGCAACAATACAAAGGCTGAAAATTTGACCTTCTTGTATTTTTTGGAAGAAATTTTGTTGAACTTCCGAATGAAGCCAATGCTGTATTCCAGCGTGGAGTCAATGGCGTAATAACATTCCCCACTGTGGGCTTTGCCCTTGTCTACTTTTTCGTTGAAGCCATAAAACGCTTCAAAATCATTCAAATAAACATTTTCATTCTTGGCGCCACCCTTGCCCCCGCAAGAAGACAAACTAAAAGCTATGGCAAAACCCAAAACAAGGGTCAATAAACTCGATTTAAACATGATTGTAGTGGTTGGTTAATGAATTTGGGCGCAAAAATAGGGAAAAAGAGATGAAATATGAGAGATGAGAGATGAAAGCGGTAATGCCATTTTTCATCTCTCATCTTTCATATTTCATCTTTCATCTTTCTATTCGTAGCCAAAAAGATCCCCCGTGTTGCTCGACCCCTTTTAAATTGGGATGATCCCAGAGCGGGGTTAGAATTTTGCGCAATTCAGGGTCTTGATCTACAAAGTAATTCGGCATCAGCGTAGCAAAACGGCCTGGGTTGGCCAGGATGAAGGCAGCCAGGCCGTATTGTTCCGAATAAAAGCGATCACACATGAACTGCGGGTAATCGTAAGGCAAATAGATGTCGTGAATGTGGACAATTACCCCTGGTTTGAGTTTGGGCAACACTTCCATAAAAAACACCATGGCATCCGAGTTGGGCAGGATGCGGTGGGAATTGTCTACGAAGAGGATATCATTGGCTTCCAGGTCGAATAGGAAATCAAAGTTCGTTTGTTCAAATGGAGCACGAATGACCTGATCCGCCAGATGGTCTATTTCAGCACGTGGCATCGGGTCAATCGAAATGATTTGAGTACTCAAGCCATTGTCGTGAATGGCGCGACGAGCGACCTTCGTCGAGTTCCCGGAGCCAATTTCCACGTATTTTTTGGGCAGAAAAATCGGCAAAAAGGCATAAAGGATGCTGATGTCCAAACCAGGCAAAAAACCATTGTTCCAGCCCGGTTGACTGACATCCTTTTCCTGGTCCAGGGGGCGAATGGCTTGAATCCGGCTTTGGTATTGCATCACCTGCTCCAACAAAGCACCGTATTCTCCCCGCCGGGCATTGATGTGTTGATACAACAAATCGTGAGGAGGCTTACCATGCCCATACCGTGGCTGAAAGGCCACTTTGTATTCTAAAAACAGGCTTTGAAACCGGGGATGGAGAAAACGATAGAGGTTTTTCATAGAGAGGAGAGATGAAAGATGAGAGATGAAAGATGAGAGATAACTCCCGTTGGGCCTTTCTCATCTCTCATCTCTCATCTCTCATCTTTAAATTTAAGGTTTCATCACCCCTTCCTGAATGGCTTCTTCCTGATAACCACGCAATTGAACAGGGTCTTGTTTTTTGCGCAAGCGCATATTCAGTGCCTCTACAAACAGGGAGAAAGCAATAGAGAAATAGAGGTAACCTTTAGGTACTGTGCCTACTTCTGATCCGGCGATGCTGAGGTGAGCAAGGTGTGCGCCTTCAGCGATCAGCATAAAACCAATCATGATCAAAAAGGCCAAACCCAACATTTGGATCGTAGGGTGGCGGTTGACAAAACGCCCAACTGGTCCGGCAAAAGCCATCATAATCAGGATCGAAATGACCACAGACACAATCATAATGGTCAAATCCTTGGTCAAACCAACCGCGGTCAGAATGGAGTCAAAGGAAAAGACAATATTGATCAGCGCAATTTGAACGATGACTTTGGGCAAGGAAGCAAAAATTTTGGCTCCCTGGTTCATGTCGTCATCCACTGCGTGTGCACCTTCCAGTTTGTGGTGAATTTCGCTGGTAGCTTTGTACAAAAGGAACAAGCCTCCCGCGATGAGGATCAAACTTTGGCCGGTGAAACCCGCATGGAAAAATTCTCCATGAAAGTTGAGGATGGGATTTTGCATGGCAATCAGGTAAGATATACCAAACAGCAAAATAATCCGAAAGACCATCGCCAGTAACATCCCGATGTTCCGTGCTTTGGCTTGGTCACTGGGATTCAATTTGTTGGCTGCAATCGAAATGAAAATGATGTTGTCAACCCCCAAAACAATTTCTAAAAAAGTAAGGGTGAGCAGACTGATCCAAACTTGTGGATCGGCAAAATTCGGCATTAAGAGTGTAGTTGATTCCATATTGGCTCTACTGTGTTTTTTGCAATGTTAATGAAATTCTATCGGCAGCAATTGAAATTTTATGGACTTTTGCGCTACAAATTTTTTCTACCATGAAGTATCGCCGCTTTACAAGCCAGGAATTGCAAGGCCTCGAATCCGATTTTACCCGCTTTTTAGCCCTCAACGGCATCCCTGCTGCTGATTGGGTTCAGCTCAAAACAGAGCAGTCGCCTAAAGTGGACGAATTGATCGAACAATTTAGCGATGCCATTTTTGAACGTACCCTTCAGGAGCTGGCGTTTCTTGAATTTCACAGCCCCAAAGATATCAAGACCTTCCATTGCCAAAAGGAAAAAATCGTTTTAGTGGGATTGACTCTCGACGGAGCAAGCGATTCTGACGTTTTTAGTCCGGAAAATACGGCTGAAATTTTGCAAAAAATTCAAAATGGCGTGATCAAAGCAAAGATCTATACTGCCGAAAAAACCTACCAAAATGGCGATCGGGAAGCAGAATTGTTCCGAATGATTGAAAATGGGGCACGGATTTCCAAAGATGGGCATTTGTACAAAGCTCTGGCTTCGAGCTTAGCGCATGAATAAAACCTTCAAAAAATTACCAAATTCTCTACGTAGAATAGCCAAGCCAACTGGCGCAAAAACGACATGAGGTTTTAGATTGACCACCATGGTCTGTAAATCAATGTCTTTACGCTGAGAAGCCAGTTTGATCAGCTCCAAATCAAATAAATAGCGGTCGATTCGGGTCGATTTTAATACGCTCAAACCTTTTTGAGAAAAAGCCTTTAATCCTCCCTGCGAATCCGTAATCTTCACCCGCAACAGGGTCCGAATCATCAATTTGAGCATTTTGGAAATAAAAGCCCGCCATAAGGGGACGTTTTGGTAATAGTTGCCCGCCCGCACACCTACTATAATATCTGCCTTGGCTTCCTGAAGCTGTTGTACCATGGCAATCAAATCTTCCTCCAGGTAAGGAAAGTCAATGTCCGTAAACAAAACATAGCTTGCATCCGCAATTTCAGCGCCCTTGCGAATGGCGTAGCCCTTACCACGGTTTGGCGTATACTGGATGGGGTGAAAATAGGGCAATGCCCGACTCAGTTTTTCAAAATCCTGCTCGCTTACATTGCGTAGGCTACCGTCATTGACCAAAATAATGCGGATTTGAAATTCGGGCGCCAATTCCAAAATGTGTTGATGGGATTGGATGATGTTGTCTGACCAGCCGGGGATAGGATTGTAACAAGGCAGGATGATGTCAATTTTCATGTGGCTGGATGCTGGTGTTGGAATGCTGTGCTATTCTTCCAATAAATCAGGGCGGCGCTCCTGCGTTCGGCGCAAAGCCTCGTCGTAACGCCAATCGTCGATGGCTTTGAAGTTACCGGAAAGCAAGACTTCCGGTACGCCCCAGCCTCTGAATTCGGCGGGGCGAGTATAGACTGGTGGAGCCAACAAATCGTCCTGGAAAGAGTCGAACAGCGCCGAGGTTTCATCATTCAGCACCCCGGGAATCAAACGCCCAATGGCATCAACCACCAAAGCTGCAGGCAACTCACCCCCTGAAAGCACAAAATCGCCTATAGAAATTTCCATGGTGATGAAATGTTCCCGGATGCGTTCGTCAATACCCTTGTAATGGCCACAAAGGATGATCAGGTTTTCCTTCATGGACAGGCGATTGGCCGTTTTTTGATCAAAGCGTTGGCCGTCGGGTGTCATGAAGATTACCTCATCGTAAGTACGTTCAGCCTGGAGTTTTTCCAAACAGGCCACAATGGGCTCCAGCATCATGACCATACCCGCTCCGCCACCAAACTGGTAATCGTCTACCTGGCGGTGTTGGCCAAGGCCGTATTCCCGCAGGTTGTGGACTTCCACTTGTAACAATCCCTTGTCCCGGGCTCTTTTCATGATTGAGTGGGCGAAGGGGCTGTCTAGGAGGTCTGGTTGAACGGTGATGATGTCGATGCGCACGATGAGGAGGAATGATGAATGATGAGTAATGAATGATGAGTGATGCTGTGTCAATTCATCACTCATCATTCATTACTCATCACTCCTATTTATTTAGTTGATTTTCAACAATTCAACTTCGAAGATCAAGGTTGAATGGGGCGGAATATCTTCTCCTGCACCCTGATCGCCATAAGCCAACTGGGAAGGAATGAAGAACTTGTATTTTGAGCCTACCTGCATCAATTGAACACCTTCAGTCCAACCTGGAATAACTCTATTCAACGGGAAGGTAGCTGGTTGCCCACGTTTAACCGAGCTATCAAAAACGGTACCGTCCAATAAAGTTCCTTCATAGTGAACGGTCACTTGATCAGTTGCGGCAGGTTTTGCACCCGTTCCGGCTTTCATCACTTCGTATTGCAAGCCGCTAGCCGTGGTTACAACACCGGTACGTTTTTTGTTGTCTTCCAAAAACTTCTTACCAGTAGCGATATTGGCTTCAAATTTTTTGGCATTTTCTTTCATTTTTTCGGCTTGTTTGGCCTGCAAGTACTCGGATACCGACTCATTGCACTTGGCCAAATCTACACTTGCGCCAGCAAGCGCATCAGCCACTCCTTTGGCCAATTGGGCAGGGTTAACATCTCCCAAGCCTTGTTGCTTGAGGTTTTGGGCAATTAAGATACCCAGATTGTAACTAACAGAATCCATTTTACTCATTTGATTTTGAGCCCAAAGGCCGCTGATGAACAAGGAAAATACGATGCTAAGAATCGTGATCTTTTTCATGTTTTTTGGTTAACTGAATGAAGCTGGGAAAAAGAACGCACAAAGGTAAAAAATATTGATTAATGTACTGTTTTGCTGATTTGCGATTGAAATAAATGATTGTTTACTCATTCCAGCGATACGTCGGCGGATCAAAACCCGCCAAATCCAGCACCCGATCCACCACCGTCAGCGCCAATTCCTCAATCGTCGCTGGCTTTGAGTAGTACGAAGGCGTTGCCGGACAAATGATGCCTCCAGCTTCCGTCACAGCCTTCATGTTGTTGATGTGAATCAGACTATACGGGGTTTCGCGCAATACCAGGATGAGTTTGCGGCGTTCTTTCAGGATCACATCCGCAGCGCGGGTGCTCAAATCACTGGACACCCCAGCCGCGATCCGCCCCAATAAGCCCATCGAACAAGGACATACAATCATGGTGCCATATCGCGCCGAGCCCGAAGCGAAGGGAGCCATGAAGTCGTTTTTGTCGTAAAAATCAAAAGGGTATTGCTCGTAATCCCGATTGCCCAGCTCGTATTCCCAGTTGAATTTGGCATTGCCACTCATCACCACCCCTACCCTGGCCCATTGCTCGGGCATTTGTTGGAGGCGATCCATCAACAATTTGGCATAAATCGCCCCGCTGGAACCACCAATTGCAAGGACTATTTTTTGTACATTTGTAGGCATCCGGACGTAGTCATTTGAAAATGTAGGTTAATCCAACTTTCAAAGGATTTTCTCGTTATGTTGGTAACGCTAAAATGATTAAAACATGAAAAAAGTTTTGTTTGGGGTGTTTTCAGTGGTTGGTGTAGCACTGGCCATGTATACTTTTTCACCCATTAAAAAAGGCGACCAGGCGCCTCAATCGGCTGATAAGACTGTGGCCATCAAATGGATGAGCTGGCAAGAGGCGGTTGAAGCCAACAAAAAAGAAAAAAAGAAAATTTTCATCGACTGTTATACCGATTGGTGCGGTTGGTGTAAAAAAATGGACGCTTCTACCTTTACCGATCCCAAGGTTGCGGAGTTGATGAACAAACATTTTTATGCCGTCAAGTTCGATGCTGAGCAGAAAGAAAACATCGTTTTTGACAACCATACCTTCAAGTACATTGCCAGTGGTTCGAGGGGTGTGCATGAGCTAGCTTATGCGCTTCTGGACGGACAACTGGGCTATCCTGCCTTTGTTTACCTGGATGAAAAATTCCAAAGGGTAACCATTTCTCCTGGTTACAAAACGCCAGAGCAAATTATGCCTGAATTGAAATTTGTTGGAGAAGGGCATTACAATGGTAAAACGTATGAGCAATACGTGAAGAGCACTAAGTAATAAAAATTAGCCACAAAGGCACGAAGGCACAAAGAGGATATTGAAAATATGGCTGCTTGGTGCCTTCGCTCCTTTGTGGCTAAAATGTGTCTTAGCGATCACAAAGTGACGCCAAATAGCTTTGCACGTATAAATCTACAGCCTTACGTTTGTACTGCATGATGAAACGTGGGTGGGCCAGGGGAATAATTTCCTGAAAATACCCGCGTTGTGCATTGAGCTGTTGCAAAAAAGCATAATTTTGCCCTTCGCCCAGGCAAAAACATTTGTCTCTGCGCATTAGGCAGCGTTCAATCATCGCTTCCAAGTGGTACTCAATAAACGGGGTGGCAGCTTTTTGTAAGGGTTTTTCGTCATAGTAGTTGTAGTTTTTGCCATTTTTGACAAAACCAAAAGGGCAAACAGAGGTGACGAAAAAGTGGTCGTAAAAAAGTTTGGGACCGCCGTAAGCATGAATAACCTGGTACACAAAATGAGCAGAGAGTTCTGTTTTTTTGGGGAAAGAGCTGGAAATACCCAATTCTTTTTCCAAATGTAGTGGATCAGTAAACGCAACATTGGTGATGCCGCCGCCAAACCTGCCCGGGTTGATGCCCATAATCAGGTGGCGAGGCTCAGTATCCGCGTAGAATTTTTCTAAAAAAATTTGAAAAATAGCTCTGGATTCCTGAATTTCACCCAATGGATTCAACCATTCTACCCCCGGAGGTAAGTCAGGCATGTGCGCTGCGAGATCGGAAAAGTGGGTAGAAATGCGTGTTGCAAGGTTCATTGCTGTATATTTGCGGTTTATTTCGGGCTTTTTATCCAAAAAGTGCGGGAATAAATGGTAAATTTACGTACTTCGTTGAACGAAATCGGGATCATTTGCGTTTTGATCCTGATCACAAGATTGCTAATGTTTTTTGTTTGTTTATAGTTTATGTGGGTGCTCTCCTTAAAGGAGCACCTTTTTTTATTTTTACAAACTGGCTACAATAGCTTTAGAGAATTTCTGCAAGGACAAAAATACTGCCTCCCACATAGATCAAATCATCCTTTTGGGCGTGACGACGGGCCGCATTTAACGCATTTTTAACCGAGCTGTAGGCTCTCCCTTTGCGACCTTGTTCCGATGCTGCTTTTTGTAGTACCTCCGCTTCTAGTCCCCGTGGAATATCCGGCTTGGCAAAGTAGTAAATGCCGTCAGCGGGCAATTGCGGCAACATTTTCGCCAGATCTTTATCCCGGAGCACCCCAATGACCAGGTGTAATTTTTGCCGGGGAATTTTAGCCAACTGCTGCATGGCCAATTGAATACCTGCTTCGTTGTGGGCACTGTCGGCAATGATGGTCGGTTTTTGCCCCAACACTTGCCAACGCCCCATAAACCGAGTCAGAGGGACGAGGTCTTTTAAACCCGTGGTAATGGCCCGGTCATCAATACTCCAGGCTTTGGGCAGACTGGCAACCGCCTGTAAAACGGTTTGTACATTCAAAAGCTGATAATCACCGTGCAAATTAGCGGCCAAATCAGGATACAGCACCAGCCCGTCTTTTTTCACTTCAAAATAACTATGGCTTAAATTTTCAGCCAATATATTTACCTGAACATGTTGGTCGGCAAAGCTAATCGGGGCATTTTTTTCTTTTGCCGTAGCGATAAAGACCGGGGCACTTTCGGGATGGGTTTCCCCAATCACCACAGGTACATTGGGCTTGATGATGCCGGCTTTTTCAGCAGCAATTTCTGGCAAGGTATCCCCCAGGAATTGCATGTGGTCAAAACTGATGTTGGTGATCACACTCAGTACCGGGGTAATCACATTGGTGCTGTCCAACCTACCGCCCAAACCTACCTCAATGACTGCTACATCCACTTTGCGCTGGGCAAAATAGTCGAAAGCCATTGCTACGGTCAATTCAAAAAAAGAGGGTTGCACTTCCGCGATGACGGGCTTCATTTTTTCCACAAAATCAATCACATACTGGCGCGAAACGTACTGACCATTGATCTTGATGCGCTCTCGAAAATCGCGGTAATGTGGCGAAACGTACAGCCCGGTTTTGAAACCTTTGGCTTGCAGGATGGCGCTCAACATGTGCGAAGTAGAGCCCTTGCCATTGGTACCACCAACGTGGATGGATTGGAATTTTTGTTGCGGATTGCCCAGGTATTCCAGCAGGGCATAGGTATTGCCCAGGTCTTTTTTGTAAGCCATTGCTCCAATGCGATGGAACATGGGGAGTTGGGCATAGAGGAAGTCGAGCGTTTGTTGGTAGGACATGAGAAAGTTCGGAAGAGCTAGGTAGGAATCATTAAGCATTAAAGATTTCACCTAGCATCGTGCTTTGTCCAAGAACCCCCGACCCCTAAAGGGGAGTACATTTTACGTAAGCCTAGTTTTTTATAAAACCTTAAGCCAACGTAAAATGTACTCCCCTTTAGGGGTCGGGGGTTCTTGAGCCAGTGTAAAATGATGCGCCGATTGCAGGCAAACTTTTCAGGAAATGCATCAGATCCTGAAGCTCCGGCATACTATTGTACTTTAAATCGATAAGTCACCGTACCACACTGCCGATCTGCGTCCCCTGCGGAGAATTTCCATTTGCGCGCATTGCTGATAGCCAGGTTGACCAGGGTACTATTCGTGGTAGTAGATCCTTTTTGGGTGAAATCAGCAGAGACCACCGAACCATTTGGGTCTACACATACTGCAATAACGACCGTACCCTCTAGCGAGGAGTTGTCGGTAATCCGGGGTGCAGTTACCACGCTCCGGTTGCCCAAACTTCCGCCCACAGAACCCGTTCCAGTAGTTATGCCTTCCAGGACCTTGGAGTTTGGGTCTCCGTCAGGATCACCCTGATTGCCAGGTTTGCCCGTATTGCCTTTACCCGTACCTTTACCTCCGCCACCGAACAAGCCTCCAATTTGGTCTTTAGTTGCTTTGGCTTCAGCTTCTTTACGGCGTTTTTCCTCATCGGCCAGGCGTTGCTTTTCCGTGTTTTCGCGAGCAATCCGGTCGGATTCTTCTCTGGCTTTGCGGTCTTTTTCCTGCCGCTCGCGCAAGGCAATGGCAGCAGGGTCCTCGGTAGTTACCGAAGGCTTAGGCTCAGATTTAGTAGGTTTGCTTGGGGGTGGCGGATTTTTTTTGTCCGGCAGCGCAGGCGTTTTTTCCGTTGGATCAGGCTTCACATTGGGTGGCGCAGGAGTGGGAACGGGCGGCCCGGGGGTGTTTTCTTCCCCTTGCCCAACGTCTGGCAAGCCCAAATTGACCAATACCCCCTCAACCGGTGGTGGTGGTGGAGTGGGCGTTTTGGTATGGGCGATCAACATCAATAGGATCAGCACAATGTGGATGACCGTACTGATGACTAAACCCTGGTTTTTTATTTTGCGCTCAAATGCTGATATTTTCATTGCCATGATGATCTTGCTTTACCTTATAAACAAATGCTTACTCCAGTGTGTTCAATATCGCATTGATGCCCAGCTGATAAGTAATGTCCATGATTTCAACTACGTTTTCCACTGGTGCTTCTGGCGATGGCGAAACGGTCACGTACACGTCTTCCAAACTGTTTTCCCGCAGCGACTTCAATTGTTCCTGTACCAGCAGTAAACTAGCCAAGCGCCCATTTAACGAATAAGTTCCATCCTCCTCAATGCCCACATCGATCAGCTTGTCTTTGGCTTTATTCGCCGTAGTGGCTGAGTTGCCAGGCAGCATCAAGTTCAAAGCACTCGGAGCAGTTAAGGTCGAAGTCATCATAAAAAACATCAAGAGGATGAAAATAATGTCGGTCATGGAGTTCATACCATGCTCGCCACTTCTTTCCCGGTCTCTATTGCGTAAGTTCATGTCCGTGTTGTTTAAGTGTGCGGTTCGGTTGCCAGAATAGCCTTGGTTCCCAGGCTGTTGGCAATTTTGATCACGTCCGTCACTTTGCGAAATTTGACCCCTTTTTCAGCAATTATGGTTACAGTTACGTCCTCTTTGGCTGCCTTTTTAACGGCTATGGCCTGGGCAATCACGTCCTTTAACTCTTCTTCACTTGCCGGATTGTCATTCACCTCATAGCCTAAATCGCCAGCCCTGATTTCAACAGTTATTTTGATGGGCGCTTTGGCCCTTGAAAAGGATTTCGGCAACTCAAAGGGAACGATTCTGATCAGCGTAGAGGTGAGCATAAAAAAGATGAGCAACATAAAAATAATGTCGGTCATCGAGGAAAGATTCACCTCTGTTAATGCCTTTTTTCTGGTGCGTATCGCCATAATGATGATTATAAAGCTGATGAACAAGAACGAAAAATAGTGCCTCAGCAGGCGACTAGGTTGGTTCCTGAAGCATATCGATAAAGTCGAAAGTACTCAACTCCATATTGTCCACCACCCGGTCGATCATACCATTGAGCAGGTTGTAGAAGATAAAGGCCATAATCCCTACGACCAAGCCCAAAGCGGAAGTAAACATTTTAACGTAAATACCCCCGGCAATAACCCCAATGGTCAGGTTGTTGGATTCAGCCAAAGAAGAGAAGGTCTGGATCATACCCGCAATGGTTCCCAAAAACCCAAACATTGGTGCAACCCCTGCAATGATGCTGAGGATGTTGAGGTTCTTTTCCATTTTGGACAATTCTACTTTACCCACGTTCTCGATGGCATGTTCAATATCGCGAACTGGCTTACCAATGCGCATGATCCCTTTTTCCACCATCATTGCAACCGGTGAGCCGCTCGCCTGGCATAATGCCCTTGCTGCTGCTACGTTGCCATTTTTTACATTGGCTCGGATATTGTTCATGAAGTTTTCGTCCACTCTCGAAGCACGCTTGATCATTCGATAGCGTTCAAAGAAAATGTACACCGCAATAAAAGACATGACGATGATCAAAAAACTGATGATGACCCCAGCTGGGCCGCCTTCCATCAATAAGTCGAGGGTGCTTCGAGAGGCAACACTTGTATCAGACACAGCTTCTTGTGTAGTTGTATCCAAACCAGCTTGCAGCAGCAGAAAGTTCAGTAGCATGGAAAAAGATGTTTTTAGATTAATTCGTATTTTCGCTTCAAAACGAAGTACTTTCGCAGATAAGTATTTTAACCGCGCCCAAATTTAACAATTTAAGATTTCCTTAATCCAAAACTTTAAGGAATTTGTTTTTGTTTTTTCCTAAAAAACACGATCTTGCGCCACCAAAATGAATCCAAAGTAAACCTCCAATTAAATTTTTTTTAACACTAAACGTATTACTGCCTCATTCCCAGGCCCATTAAATCAGAATAAGTTCCCAACATTGTGAAATCCAGTAATGAACCTAGTACGAAATATTTTTTTGAAAACAGATAAGATAGATGACAAACTTTCCAAATTCAAAAGCCGGGTTAATCCGAATTGGCGTGTTTTATGATGGCCATTATTTCCTACAAGTAAGCAACTACTACAATTATGTACACGAACGCCGTAGCCGGATCAGCATTCGTGGTTTACATGATTTTGTACGCAAACAAGTGGCCATTGAAGAGGACGAAGAATTTCACCGCTGCCAAATCATTGATGCCCATTATTTCCGTGGCCGCCTGAGTGCCAGCGAAGCCAGTCAACGGGGGAACTTATTGTATTTTGAACGCGCCTTCGACGACATTCTGATGAGCGAAGGGGTATCTGTACACTACCTTCCTGTACGCAACTTTCACGGACGTTGGCAAGAAAAGGGCATTGACGTATGGCTTGCTCTGGAAGCCTTTGAAATGACCTTTTACAAGCGCTTCGACGTCGTAGTGATTTTGGCTGCAGATGGCGATTATGCTCCACTGGTGCGTAAATTACACTCTTTGGGCAGCCGGGTGATGTTGTTGCATTGGAACTTTGAATACACCGATGAAGAAGGCAACCGTTTCAGTACCCGTACATCCAATGATTTGGTGACCAGCTGTGCTTATCCCATTGCCATGCACGAGATCATCGATGATTTTTCACCAAAAAGTGAGGCAATTGTAAGCAGTTTGTTTGTTCCAAAAACGGAGGCAAAAGTTTCGCACAAACAAGTCACCAATTGGCAGCCAAGTGGAGAATCGACTAGCGAAGATGAATTCCATCAAAGTACCATTCTTTCACTTAAAGAAGGGTATGGTTTCATCAAATATCCGCCAAACAACGTCTTTTTCCACTTTAGCAGCTTGATCGATTATGATTTCAACGACCTTGAGATCGGTGACAGCGTATCCTTCTCCCTTGAACCAAAGGAAGATGGTCGCATGATGGCTAAAGAAGTATTTGTGGTTGAGCAATAATCACAAAAAAATTGTAAGATAAAAAGGCCAATTTTCAGGAGCAAGTATCCTGGATTTTGGCCTTTTTTTATTGGTTGAGGAAGGTTTAGGGAAGTTGAGAAGGTTTAGGCTTCCGCAGCGGCTTAAACTCAACTTTCTCAACCTTCCTCAACCTCCTCAACTAAATAAAAAAATTCTCTACTTTCCCTTTTCCCTTCCAAGTTAATTCCTAAATTTGCGCAGTTAGCGAAAATTCGCTAAAATTAACAACGCCAATTTCATCCAATCAGAACGCCGCTTTTAACATGAAAAGAATCAGAAAAGCTGCGGTATTGGGTTCGGGAGTAATGGGTGCTGGTATTGCCTGCCATTTGGCCAACATTGGTTTGGAAGTACTCATGCTCGACATTGTCCCTTTTGACCTCAAAGACGAGGACAAAAACAACCCTGCCGCCCGCAATCGCATCGTCAATCAAGCTCTGGATAATGCCCTCAAATCCAAGCCTGCTGCTTTGTTTGACAAAAGCTTTGCCAGCCGGGTCAGAACTGGCAACTTTGATGATGACATGTCCAAAATTGTGGATTGTGATTGGATCATCGAGGTAGTTGTCGAAAATTTAGACATCAAAAAGAAGGTTTTTGACAAAGTAGATCAATACCGCAAGGCTGGCTCTTATGTCACTTCCAATACCTCTGGTATCCCCATCCATTTGATGCTGGAGGGCCGCAGTGAAGATTTTCAGCAGCATTTCTGCGGCACCCACTTTTTTAACCCACCGCGTTACCTGCGCTTGTTGGAGGTCATACCCACCCCCAAAACCAAGCCGGAAATGGTGGATTTCTTTATGCAATACGGGGATATCCACCTGGGTAAACAAACCGTCTTGTGCAAAGACACGCCCGCCTTTATCGGCAATCGCGTAGGGGTATACGCCATGGCTAAAATCTACCAGCTGACCACCGAACTGGGCCTGCGCATCGAAGATGTGGACGTATTAACCGGTCCTTCCCTGGGGCGCCCCAAAACGGGTACTTTCCGCCTGGGAGATTTGGTCGGGCACGATACCGCGGCCAATGTCATCAAAGGCATCAAGGCCAATTGCCCCGACGACGAGCAAGCTGGCGCTTTTACAGTACCTGATTATTTGCAGTTCCTGCTGGACAACAAGTTTTTGGGCAACAAAACCGGACAAGGTTTTTACAAAAAAACGGCTGAAAAAGACGAAAAAGGCCGTCCAGTCATTCTGGCGCTCAATCTGAGTACCCTGACTTACGAGCCTTCCGCCAAATCCGATCTGGCCAGCCTGAAACTGAGCAAAAACATCGATGATTTGCCCAAGCGCATTTGCGCCTTGTACGATGCTCCCGATGCAGGGGGGCAACTGGTGCAAAAGTCGCTCAATGGTCTATTTGCCTACTCCTCTAACCGCATTCCCGAAATCACCGATCAGCTTTACAGCATCGACGACGCCATGAAAGCGGGTTATGGCTGGGAGTATGGGCCTTTTGAATACTGGGACTTAATTGGCCTGGAAAAAGGTATCCAAAGCGCCGAAGCTCAGGGTGAAAAAATAGCTGACTGGGTCAAAGAAATGCTGGCTGCCGGGCATACTCGCTTCTACAAACGGGAAGGGGGACAACGCCTTTGCTACGATCCAGCCAAAAAAGCCTACGCCAGTATCCCTGGCCGCGAGTCCCTGATTGTCCTGGACAATTACCGCGATCAGTCTCCTGTCTTCAAAAACAACGAAGTGGTTCTCCACGATATCGGTGATGGAGTGCTTTGCCTGGAATTCACCAGCCCGCACAATTCCATTGGCGAAGGCGTGTTGCGGGGCATCAATGAAGCCATTCAAATTGCTGAAGACGGCAATTGGAACGGCCTGGTTATTGGCAACAATGGAACCAATTTCAGCGTGGGCGCCAACATCTTTATGATTGCCCAACTGGCCTACCAGGGCGAGTTTGAGGAATTGAACATGGCGGTCAACATCTTCCAGCAAACAACCTTGCGGGCACGCTATTCCAGCATTCCAGTGGTGGTGGCGACCCAAGGTTATGTATTTGGCGGAGGCTGTGAACTGTTGATGCATGCTGATGCTGCTACGGTTTCAGCAGAATCTTACATCGGTTTGGTTGAAGTGGGTATTGGGGTTATTCCAGGTGGCGGCGGCACCAAAGAGTTTGCCGTTCGTGCTTCTGATGAATTTAAAGAAGGTGAAGTATTGATTCCAACGCTGGTCGATCGTTTCAAAACGATTGCCACTGCTGGGGTAAGCACCTCCGCTTCCGAGGCTTTCAACTACCGTTACCTCCTGCCGGAGCGCGACGAAATCGTAATGAACAAAGATCGTGCTATCGCAGAAGCCAAGAAAAAAGTCCTGGAGCTCGCGCCCAACTACACCCAACCATTGCCTAAAAAGGTAACTGTGCTGGGGCAAACTGGCTTGGCTGCCCTCTACGTAGCTGCTAATGAACTCAAACTGGGCCGCTACGCCTCCGAACACGACATTAAAATTGCCAAAAAAATTGCCTGGGTACTTTGCGGTGGCGACCTCACGGGTACCCAAGTGGTTTCGGAACAATACTTACTGGATTTGGAGCGTGAAGCTTTCCTCAGCCTTTGTGGTGAGCAAAAAACGCTGGAACGCATCCAATACATGTTGCAGAACAACAAACCACTCCGCAACTAAAAAGAGATGGTTCCTGAGTTCCGGAACCATTGGAAATCTTAAATTAAACGCCACCCCACGGATTCATCCGTGGGAGGCCATATAGATCACCAACCCATGACTTTAGTCGTGGGCTAGTCGAAGACTATGGAAGCATACATCATCAAAGCATATCGCTCCGCCGTTGGCAGATCCAAACGCGGCGGCTTCAGAAACTACCGCTCCGATGACCTGGCGGTAGACATCATCAAACACCTGATGGCACAGGTACCCGAAGTTGATCCTAAGTTGGTCGACGACGTGTTCGTAGGTTGTGCCAACCCCGAAGGTGAACAAGGTTTTCAAATTGGCCGTCAGATTTCGCTGCGTGCCCTCGGACAGGAAGTACCTGGTGTTACCGTCAATCGGTACTGCGCCTCGGGCCTGGAAACCATCTCGATGGCTGTTTCCAAGATTCGCGCAGGCATGGGACACATCTACCTTGCTGGCGGAACCGAAAGCATGAGTATGATCCCGATGACCGGGTACAAACTGGCTCCCGCGTATTCGGTGGCCAGTACTACGCCCAACTATCTGGCTAGCATGGGGCATACTGCCGAAGCAGTCGCGCACAAATATGGCATCAGCCGCGAGCAAGCCGACGAATTCGCCTTGCGCTCACACCAGTTGGCGGGCCAAGCCATCGATGCTGGCAAATTCAATGATGAAATTGTGCCCGTTAAGGTCAAGGAAGTCTTTGTGCAAAACGACAAACGGGTTGAAAAAGAATTCACTGTAGCCATGGACGAGGGCGTACGTCGAGATACCTCTTTGGCTGGTTTAGCAGCGCTTAAGCCCGCTTTTGCCAATGGTGGCGTAGTGACAGCTGGTAACTCCTCCCAAACTTCAGATGGGGCGGCCTTTGTCCTCGTAGTGAGTGAAGAAATGGTCAAACAATTGGGGCTTAAACCGATTGCGCGCATGATCGGCTGCGCCGTTGGTGGTGTAGACCCTATGTACATGGGCATTGGCCCTTGTGCGGCTATTCCCAAGGCGGTAAAACAAGCGGGCATTTCGCTCAGTGACATCGATTTGATTGAACTCAATGAAGCTTTTGGTGCACAGGCATTAGCCGTGATTCAGGAAGCTGGATTGGACAAAGATAAGGTCAACGTCAATGGTGGTGCCATTGCACTAGGGCATCCACTGGGGTGTACCGGGGCTAAATTGTCCACTCAGTTGTTCAATGAATTGCGCCGCCAGAATAAAAAATACGGCATGGTTACCGCTTGTGTTGGTGGTGGCCAGGGTATTGCAGGCATTTACGAAATGGTGTAAAGTGTGCTCCGGCATCCACTCAACACCCCTTTTTGAATAAATTCATGTCCAACTTATCGGTTTAATAACTGTAAGTTGGACATTTTTTTTAACTTACCCCATTAAAATCACAAGAGATCAATGACTAAGGTACCTTTCACCTACAATGCGGATTCTTTTAAGGTAGCTATTGACTGCATTGTTTTTGGATTTGACAAACAGGAGCTCAAACTTTTGTTGGTTCACCGCAACATGGAACCAGCCAAAGGTCAATGGTCTTTGATGGGCGGTTTTTTGAGTCAGGAAGAAAGCCTGAATGATGGTGCCAAACGTATATTGTTCCAATTGACTGGTTTGGAAGACATTTACCTCGAACAAGTTTATTTATTTGGAGACATCAATCGAGACCCGGTTGAACGGGTCATTTCGATTTGTTATTACGCATTGATCAAATTGGAAGATTACGACGAAGAGTTGGGGCAAAGCCACGATGCCCACTGGTTCCCCATTAAAGCCCGGCCGGAACTCATTTTTGACCATGAACAAATGGTGGATGCGGCACTTTATCGCCTGCGTAGAAGAGCCGGTTATCAGCCCATTGGGTTTGAATTGTTGCCAGAGAAGTTCACCATGAAACAATTGTTGAGCTTGTACGAAGCCATTTACGATCGTGACTTTGATGAAGGTAATTTCAGCAAAAAGATGCTTTCCCTGGGTATTCTGTTCAAAACCGATGAAAAGCTGCGCGGCAATTCCAAAAAAGGCTCTTTCCTTTATTCATTTGACCAGGCCGGCTATGAAAGTGTTAGGGAAAAAGGTTTTCGGATTATTGGCTAGTACTGCACCAATTTTTACCTCGGCTTTTTGGCAGGCACATTCCCTGGAACCCCTCTTTTTTCCAGGTAAAAGCGACGCAGTTTGATGCGTAAAAAGCGATAGTATAAGCTAGTATAGTGAGGAAGTACATGATACAAGAAATAACGAATCTCCTCAATTCGGTAAATCAAATACGCAAAAAAAGCCAGGAACAACGCTGCCCCAATGGCCGCAGCCCAAGGCGTCCAGGAATGGCTTCCCAATGAGCGCACCCCAATTCCAAACCAGGTTCCGTACAACAGGACATAGTGTACGCTATAGATCACCAGCGTTTCTCCACCGATTTTCATCACCAAAGGTGGAATGTTTTTGAAAATTTTAGTGATCCAGATGAAAATAGAAAAGACAATCAAAACGTGCCCAAGTCGCCAAAAAGAGGCATTGTTGTAGGTAGCCAATCTGAAATGGTCAATGGTAGTTAGATGATGCAAACCATTGAGAATATCGTTTACAGAATAATGAATCCAAATCCCCAGACTTATGAACAACAAAGGCGCCCAATGGGTATGGTAAAAACTTGGCCAACGGTGCATGTGCCAACCTACCACCGCCCCAAAAAGGGAAAATCCAATCCAGGGAAAAAGGGTAAAAGTAGAGCCGTGATCTTTGATGAAGTAATTTTGCAACACCACTGGCAAGCCCGACCAGTCATAGGTTTTGATATCCGGCGAAATCAAAAAGGCCGTCAGCGCCAGTACAAAATACATCAATGGCAAGGGAATTCGGGTGTACTGGTGCACAATAAACACTGCAATAACCGTAAAAATGGCTAGTCCAATGATGTGAAATACATCGACAAAAAAGAAGGAGGGGAAGAACTTGAGGCTAAACACGTAGAGGAAATTCCACTTGAGGATATAGCCCAAAAAGATCAACAACAAAACCCTGCGTAGCCCTTTTTGAATGCGTACATTCTGGTACCAAGGCCGCGAGTCGCGCAACATCAAAAACACAAATATCGCTCCACTTACAAAGAAAAAAATCGGTGCAGTAAGCCCCCGCATAAAATGCCAGGTCCAATAAATGGGATTGGTCAGATCACGATAGCGATCATCGAGCATGGTGTCAACAAAGTGGCCTTGCAGCATCATCATGATGGCATATGCCCTCAATACATCCAGGAAAACAATCCGCTTTTTGGGTGTTGCATTAAATACGGGAAGAGATGGAGAAACGGTGCTCAATGCTTTGGTGTTGTTTTTGTCAAAGGTTTCGGCGTTTAGACGTACTCTGTGTTAAAAAGTAATCGCTCATATCCGAAAACTTGCGCGAAATTAGGTAAAAAATATACTTTCGTGCAAGCAGATTGGAAGCACTATTTCCAATTTTAACGTTTAATACTGTAACTCAAACAATTTAGCAAAAATATGGTTGGCATCATCATGGGATCGGATTCAGACCTACCGATCATGCGGCAAGCCGCTGAAATCCTCAAATACTTCGACATTCCGTGTGAAGTGACCATCGTTTCGGCACACCGCACCCCTGAACGTTTGTTTCACTACGCCAAAAATGCCCACGAGCGCGGCTTAAAGGTGATCATTGCTGGGGCGGGTGGCGCCGCACATTTGCCGGGAATGGTGGCTTCCTTGTCTCCCCTACCCGTAATTGGCGTGCCAATCAAATCTTCCAACTCGATCGATGGCTGGGATTCGGTTTTGTCCATCCTGCAAATGCCCAATGGAGTTCCAGTGGCAACTGTAGCGCTGAATGCAGCTAAAAATGCCGGTATTCTGGCTGCTCAAATCATTGGGGCACATCATTCCATCGTTCTGGATAAAGTAGTAAAATACAAAAAAGAGCTAGAGGCCGAAGTCGCCGTAAAGTACCAAAAACTGGAGGCGGAAGGCTATGAGGAGTATGAACGGACGAAT
The DNA here is from genome assembly GCF_965225875.1 of Haliscomenobacter sp. Lineage (GTDB taxonomy): Bacteria > Bacteroidota > Bacteroidia > Chitinophagales > Saprospiraceae > Haliscomenobacter. The sequence goes on from NZ_CBDDBS010000003.1 coordinate 2,028,911, forward strand.
AAAAAATAATATGAGTTCATTTAGTTTTTTTACCGCAGAGTTTCACAGAGTACCCGCAGAGTTTCGCGGAGTTTTTAAGTTTTAAGGAGTTTGCCACCTGCGGTGGCTGGAGTTTGTGCTCCAGGAAAATCTTGCAAGATCAAGCCAATAAATGGTACTTGATAAAGTTAAAGACCCAAGCTTCAGTAAAGGCGACCTCCGTGGACTCTCCGCACCGCAGGTGCCCCTAAAAAAACTCCGCGAAACTCTGCGGGTACTCTGTGAGACTCTGCTGTAAACAAAATGCATAACATGAGTAAATAACTGAAACCTCAGCCTCAATCTTATACCAATGACACCCATTACCATTACCATCACCACCGTCTCTCCGGCGGATGAACAAGTTCAATCCCTCATTGCCAAACTGGATGCCTTCCAAATCGAATTGTACGGTCGGGAAAACTGCCACCTCGATTCCATTGAAGTGCTGCTTAAAAGTGGAGCGCACATGCTCGGCGCCTTCTCAGGGCCGCAATTGGTCGGCATCGGGGCCGTAAAAATCATGGGCGATTACGCCGAAATCAAACGCATGTACGTGGAAGAAAGCCACCGGGGAATGGGCATCGCGGAAAACATCCTCTCCAATCTGGAGGCTTATGCCCAGGAGCAAGGCATCATGCAGTTGAACCTCGAAACGGGCGTGTACCATACGGCTGCCCAACAATTGTACCGAAAGTTGGGCTACTATGTGATTGATCATTTTGGGGATTACCCGATCACTGGCCTAAGTGTTTTTTACGAGAAAAAACTATAACAAAGGTTGATCTACCGAATTATCTGACCCATTCCAGGATGAGTTCACCGAATTGTCGCCTATTTACCTACCTACTAGTAGATAGATATCGTATCTTTGCGAAAAAAATGGAATGAGCACCCGCGAGACCATCATCGAACAAGCCGATTATTTGATCCGAGACAAAGGATACAACGCCTTTAGTTACTACGACTTATCCAAGGCCATTGGTATAAAAAACGCTTCGATACACTATCATTTTCCCAGCAAAAGTGACCTGGGCATTGCCGTGGTGCAAAAGCATTTACAAGGATTGGCCGAGCTCCGTCAGGAAAAAAAGGATTTGAGCCCTTTGGAGCAACTGGAAGCTTTTTTTTCAATTTACACCAAAGCCCAATCCAATCAAAAAATTTGCCTGGTGGGTGCGCTGGCAACTGATTTTCACACCATTGAAGAAAATGTACAAACCCATCTAAAAGTCCTGGCCGATCAAGTGTTGAATTGGGTTACGGAAATTCTTGTACTGGGGCAACAGCAAGGTGTTTTCCATTTTTCCATTGAGCCCCGCACCAAGGCCATGTTGATCATTTCCAACATGCTGGCCATTGTGCAACTCATCCGGCTCACCCAAATCGAAGATTTCGAGCGGGTTAAAGCGGCCATCATTTTTGAACTCACCAATCCACAATAAGATGAATCGAGTGGTTATCACTGGTCTGGGCGCGGTAACACCCCTGGGCAACAATTTGGAAACGTTTTGGCAAGCCTTGCTAGCTGGAAAAAGTGGGGCGGCGCCCATTAGTAGATTTGACCCAGGCAAGTTCAAAACCAAATTTGCCTGCGAGGTCAAAAACTTTGATCCCTCAGCCATTATCGAAAAAGGGGAGCTACGCAAATACGATCTGTTTACCCAATACGCTTTGGTAGCCGTTCACGAGGCAGTTGAACAGGCCCAGATTGATTTTGAGCAACTCAACAAAAACCGCATTGGAGTCATTTGGGGCTCTGGCGACGGCGGGGTCTCCACTTTTGAGGAACAATTCGGGGAATTTGTACTCGGCGATGGCACCCCCCGTTTCAATCCCTTTTTTATCCCCAAACGCATTGTCAACATTGCCTCGGGTATCATTTCCATCAAATACGGCCTACGCGGCGTAAATTTTACCACCGTAGCCGCTTGTGCCGCTAGTAACACCTCCATCATCGATGCATTCAATTACATCAGATGGGGCAAAGCAGACATGATCATCACGGGTGGTTCGGAGGCGTCCATCTCTGCCAGTTCGATCGGCGGTTTTAATGCTTCCCGGGCCATGTCGACCCACAATGAGGACCCGCAAAGTGCTTCCCGTCCGTTTGACACCGCACGCGATGGTTTTGTATTAGGAGAAGGCGCTGGAGCACTGATCCTGGAAAATTACGAGCATGCCATGAAACGCAACGCCCCCATTTTGGCTGAGATAGTCGGGGGAGGCCTGGCTGCCGATGCCTACCACCTCACGGGCACCCACCCGGAAGGGGCAGGCGCTACCCTGGGCATGCAACTGGCACTGGAAGAAGCGGGCATTGAAGCCCACGAAATTGACTACATCAACGCGCACGCCACTTCCACTCCTACGGGTGACCTCAGTGAATTGAAGGCGATTGAGACGGTGTTTGGGGCCAGTCCTCAGGCGAGCATCAGTGCCACCAAATCGATGACAGGGCATTTATTGGGGGCGGCCGGCGCGATTGAGGCCATTGCTTGTATCAAAGCCATTCAGGAAGATGTAATTCCGCCAACCATTAATTCCAAAGACATCGAGCCGGAGTTTGCAGGCAAGTTTGATTTTACATTGGGAGTGGCCAAAGCCAAAAGGGTCAAGTATGCGCTGAGCAATACTTTTGGTTTTGGGGGGCATATTGCTTGTTCGATTTTTAAAAAGTTTAACATTTAAAATCAGTAAATAACAATTTGCAAGCTTAATTTTACTGGGCAAATCAAATGTAATTTTAATCCCAAATGTCATGAAAAATTACTTTGTCCTCAGTTTAATTGTGCTTGCATTCCCTTGTTTGCTGCTTGCTCAGTTTGGGTCGATCGAAAGGTTGTTTAACGTAGAAGGAAAATATACGCTTGGAATTGCTCCAGCCACTAGCAAAAGTACAGGATTTGTTTACGGAGGTGGCGGGCAAATCTATTATCCACGTGGAGCGTATTTTAGTACCGCTTTTTTATTGCTACCAGACCCGTCAGAACGCGTTGGAGAAATCAAACACATTGATGTGGACAATGACCTGGATTGGGATTTGGTCGTCTTGACTCGCGAACGAAAATTGATTTTGTACATCAATGAAGGCAATGAATCCTTTCAATCAGGCAAGGTAGTGTACGCGTTTGATGTCCAGGCAAAAAATTTGGAAGTAGTGGATTTGGATGGAGATCAGGATTCCGATATTGTTCTTTATGGGGAAGGATTTGGATTTAGTGCTTCCAATAGAGGAATAACAATGTTTCTAAATGATGGCCAGGGGAATTTTGCTGAAAAGCCTTTCAGCAGGGTTAGCATTTCTTACCCGAATTTATTCTTGGTTGGCAATTTTGACGCAGGAAAAGATTTTGATGTTATTTATACAGATAGTTTCTCTGAAATTTTTTGGGTAAAAGACATCAGCACAGGAAACTTCAATAGCCAAGCAATGAATTTGAATACGGGGAGAATCATTAAATTAAGAGCCTTTGATTGGGATGAGGACCAGGATTTAGATTTATTGTACATCACTTATACCGGATTGTACCTGTTGGAGAACAATCAAGGAAAAGGGTTTTTAGCCCCTAAAAAACTGCTCCATCGCATCTCTGGCCTAGATACCGATTTAAATATGGCTGATTTTGATCAAGATCAGGATTTGGATTTAATCTTTGCTTCAGACCGAATGAATGAATTGCTACTGTATAAAAGAACAGGTGTGACCCTTGATACGATTCCCCAAGTGATTGACCGGAATCTGGAGTATGCTGAAATCATTGAATTAGGAGATATCGATGGAGATAGGGATGTTGATGTTGTTTTGGGTACCTCTGCAAAAAATTACGCTATTCTTTATCGCAACATGGGGAGCCAACTGCAAAGGCAACTTATAGATGGAGATATAGGAGAAGAGAGTTATTTAAGGTTTGCTGATATTGACAATGATTCTCTGCTGGATATACTGCCCGCATTTGATTGGGCCATCAAAAATTTAGGTGACCAAGGCTTTAGTCTTCGCTATTTACACGACAGTCTGGATTATAGCTGGATAGATAAAGGTATTCAACGTATACCCAGTTGGGGTGACATCAATGGAGACAATCGAGTCGATCTAGTGCTAATGCAAGGCAACTGCATCTACAGTTTCCTCAATCAAGGGCAGCATTTCTCCTTCCAGAAAAGAATCTGTGCAGAAGCTGATTTTTATTATGAGTTTCAAGATTTAATGGACATCAATCAAGATGGTAAGCTTGATGTAGTCTATTATTTCAATAAACGAGATAATTCTGAAAGTTTTTGGGCAGTTCGCTACAATGATGGCACTGGAAATTTTGGCCCCCAAGTCCCTTTACCTATATGTTGCACTGGCCTGGGATGGGCGGAGAATAAGATTGTATTGGAGGATTTAAATCAGGATGGCCATCCGGAACTAATTTTATTGGGGTTTGGTGGGAGTATATTTTTTAATAAAAACCTGGGGCAAGGAAATTACGATCCTAATGTAGTCGCTATTTCGGCAAATAGCGGTGTTGAGAACCAAGTCTATCCAGCCCAAGTTGCCGACTGGAACGGAGATGGATTATTGGATATCATAGGACTTTATAACGGACAATTTGTTTTTATTCCCAATCTTGGTGGTTTCAAATTTGGCAAAAGGGAAAAAATAGCCGATCTGAATACCGAGGTGATCAAAGTGGCGGATGGCAACGGTGATGGTCATCAGGATTTATTCTATGCCATTTACAATACGATCTATTTCCAACCACACCAGAACGGGAAACCATTGAGGGCAGCAATTCCCATCTCAACCAATTGGGAAGCATCTGCTAATCTCAACCTGACGAATATACAATTAATCGACATTGATCGTGATTTGGATTTGGATCTCATCGCCTCCTCTGGTTATTCCAGCATAATATATATCGCCAGAAATTACAGTGAACTAGCGACCATTAGTGGTCAGGTGTTTTGGGACGTCAATCAGGACAGTACATTTAATGCCAATGAGTTGCCCATTCCTAATGCCAAAATTAGCCTTAGCCCCTCCGCCAAAGCTACCTACACCAATGAAGATGGATCTTATGTGTTTTTCACGGGCACGGGTACTTATGAATTGAGCGCTGAAGTTTCATACTGCTGGGTTCCTTTGGATACCAACCAGGTAAGCATCACCGTAGGTGGCGAATCAAAAAAGCACTCCTTTGCCTATATCCGTTCAGCCGAGGATACGACCAACATCCAAACTCACTTGCAGTATGGCTTTACTCGTTGCAACAGTACCAGTTCAGCCTGGGTCAGCGTACGCAATGCTGGGTGTTCAGATCCAAACATCCGATTAAAAATAGCCAAAAATCAGGCCATCAAATTTCTGGGCTATGATGTTCCTCCTTCCTTTGAAAGCAATGATACCGTGTATTGGAATATTTCCAACCTTTTACCCGGTGCAGAACAGCGGATCAAATTGACTATCCAGTTGCCAGGGGTTGAGTTTTTTGACAAGGAATTGTCCATTACCTGCGTCACCAGGATAGAAGGGGGTAGCTTTCAAAAAAACGCAACTCAGCTAGATACCTTTCCTTTCTTCTTACGCTGTTCTTACGATCCCAACGACAAACAGGTGTCCCCCTTGAGTACCCTGCGGGACAATCCCATTTACTTCAAAAATAATCAGCTTGACTACACCATTCGGTTTCAGAATACTGGCAATGATACTGCCTTCAAAGTGGTGATTGTAGATACCTTACACCAGGCCTTTGATTGGACTACTTTTACACCCTTGCGATCCAGTCACCCTTACAGAGTTGAGCTAGATCAGGAAAAGGGCATTGTACAATTCATTTTTGATCCAATTGTGCTCCCGGATAGCAGTACCAACGAAGCGGGTAGCATGGGTTTTGTCGCCTACTCCATTTCGTTTTACCCCAATGCCAAATTAGGCACTAGGTTAACCAATCGGGCGGGAATTTATTTTGATCAAAATCCGGTGATATTGACCAATACCGTCCTGAGCACCATATCCGACTTGAGGACTTCTATTAAAACAACTACTCAGGCACGCGATATCATTGATTTTAGTGTAGTGCCTAACCCCAATTCGGGAACCTTTCAGCTCTTGTTGAAGTCCTGGCCACTTGCCGAGCCTGAACTTAGCATTCAGATTACGGACCAATTGGGTAGGCCGGTTTTTCGAACCCAATTAAGCGGGTATAATAGCACCATTGGTTTACCTGAACTTCCAGCTGGTTTGTATTTTGCCTTAATCAAAAGCAAAACTGGTGCTAATTTTGGCATGCAAAAATTTATCCTGCAACCCTAATTTTCACCATGCCAGCACCAGTCAACCAGGGCGAGAACATTCGCTCCCTCGCCATCGAAAACAACGACGCTACCCAAGCCTTGCTCGACCGCGATGCCCAAGTCTTTTTTCACCAAACCCTTTCCACCCCGGTTTTCAACGCCATCACCCGTGCCGAAGGGGCTTACATCTACGATGGTTCAGGTAAAAAATACCTCGACCTGCATGGCAATGGCGTCCATACGGTGGGTTATCAAAATCCCGGGGTAATCCAGGCCATCCAGCAACAAATTGCGGAAAACCTAACTTTTGCGCCTCGGCGGTTTACGAATGAGCCAGCCGTGGAATTGGCGGAAAAACTGCTGAGCATTGCCCCCGAGGGCCTCACCCGTGTCCTTTTTTGCCCCGGTGGTTCGGAAGCTATTGAAATGGCGGTGATGCTGGCCAAATTGTATACGGGCAAATGGAAGACCCTCTCCTATTATGGGACTTTCCATGGGGCGGGTTTTCAGGCGGTTTCGCTGGGGGCAGATGCGCATTTTCGGGAAGGTTTGGGGCCGGTGATTCCTGGAGCCATTCACCTCGAATTGCCGGATTACTACCGCAACCCCTGGGGCTGGACTGATCAGCAACAAATCGATGACGAATACCTGCGGCACTTGCGCACCCAAATTGAGTTCAATCCCGATATCGCCGCACTCATCAGCGAGCCCATTTTTTACAATTCCACCGTGCCCACCCGCTACTATTGGGAACAGGTGCAGCAACTCTGCAAAGCACATGGCATCCTGCTCATTTTTGACGAAATCTATACCGCCTTCGGCCGTACGGGCAAAATGTTTGCCAGTGAGCATTTTGTAACGCCAGATATTATCGTCGTAGGAAAAGGATTTGGTGGCGGAATTGTCCCTTATGCCGGCATCATTGGCCGTGAGGAGCTGAATGTACTGGAGCACAAGTCCATTGGACATTATACCCATGAGAAAAATCCCCTTTGTGCTGCGGTGGCCAGAGCGGTGATTGAAGAGGTGGAGCAAAAAGAGCTGGTTGCACATGCGCGTGAGCTGGGGCAATACTTCAAGGCTGGTTTATTGAAGCTCCAGGCTGATTTTCCAATCATTGGCAATGTTAGTGGCCTCGGCCTCAATTTGGCGGTGGATTTGGTCAAAGATCGCCAGACCAAAACCCGGGCCATTGAGGAAGCCAATCAATTGATGGGATTTTGTATGGAGCGGGGGATTTCGTTTAAGTTGATTCAGGGGAATATTTTGAATTTGAAGCCGTCGCTGGTGGTGACGAAGGAAGAGGTGGATTGGGTGCTGGAGGTGCTTAAAAATGGGTTGACAAGTTTATAGTTTTAAGTGCTGCCTCGTTACAATGTAACCTTTTCAGGATTCCTGGTTAAAACAGAAAGGACGTGTTATGAGGACTTTGCTGTTTTTGGGAATCGTTATTCTTTACTCTGCTTGTGACTTAATCAATCGTAAGCCTCCAACAGGATTTTACCAAAAAGAAATTGTATTGAGCAATTATGAAGAAGAGGGTCTTTTGGGTAAATTGAGCATTTATGTCCCCAATCGGTACAATACTTTGCTAGATTGGGATGATCGTAGTGATTGTAGGTGTTGTGGTTCAAAAAAATACCGACTACTCAATAAAAATAGTTGCTTGATACAAGAGTCTGGTTTTATTTACAAAGAAATTTGTAGAGATTCTTTTGATCGCTTAAGTGTTGTTTACTACTGTCAAAAAAAGGAAGATTTACATCCTGAAGTTGACAATACTTTTTTATTAGGACTTGCCAGTGACCTTGAAAAAAAAATAGAATACGCCACTGTAGATGAACCAGTAAAATGGAAGGCTAAAAAAATTATCCAGATCAATAATCAACCCTATTTATTTCTCCATTTTGTTAGTAGAAATTTATATAGTCAAACTCCCGCACAGCAGATATATGCAGGCACATTTTTCAATAAAACGCTGATATTGTTTATTTATGAAAACAATCAGAGGGATCGGTCAGTATTTCTCAAAGAGGCATTTACTAGTATTCAGTCAATAAAATTAAGCACGATTTAAAATCATTTTGGTACTTTCTCAGGGTTTAATTGGCAATAAATCAGTGGAATTTGTTCTCAAATTTTACAGCTTTTCTCCCCCACCCTGCTTTTCACTTTTCACTATTCTCTTTTCACTCCCCTTATTTCATTTGCAAATCTGAAACATATCTATTACTTTTACTTTTGCAAAACAAATACACCATGTTCCGCATCCACCTCGGCGAATTTGAAGAACTCGTTTTATTGCTCGTAGCCGTACTCCACGGCAATGCCTACGGCGTATCCGTAATGGAAGAAATTGAACAACAAACCGGGCGTTCGGTCAACATCAGTGCGGTGCACGCCGCCCTGCGCCGCCTGGAGGAAAAAGGCTACCTACGTTCGGAATGGAGTGAAGCCACCACCCAACGCGGGGGCCGCCGCAAACGCCTCTTCGACATCACCCAAGCCGGACGGGCCGCACTGGAGCAATCTCGGGATACCTACCTGAAACTCTGGGATCAAATCCCCGGTTTTGCACCCAAAACCAACATGGCATGAGCACTGCCAAGCCACCACAACCACCCCGTTGGGCCGACCGCTTTTTGGAGTGGTATTGCCGTCCTGAGTTGCTGGAGGAAATCCAGGGCGATGCTTATGAGTTATTCGATGTACGCTGCTTCGAAAAAGGGCCGAAGCTGGCCCGCCGTGCCTTTGTGTGGGATGTTTTGCGTTCTTTCCGACTGTCTACCATTCGCAAAATCACCATTCAATTTTCACCCGACATGTACAAAAGCAATTTCAAAATCGCCTGGCGCAACATGGCCAAGCACAAAATGTATTCGAGCATCAAAATCGGCGGCTTTGCCATAGGTATTGCCGCTTGTTTGTTGATCGCCTTGTTCATCCTCGATGAACTCAACTACGACCGCCATTACCCCGAAACAGGGCGCATTTACCGCGTGATCGGCGAGATGACCGAGGGGGAGTTTGCTGGCAAAGGGGTCGATTTCCCAGCACCATTTGCCAAAGCACTGAAGGACGAATTCCCCGAGTTTGAAAAGGTTGCCCGCATCAATCCGAACAGCCTTTTTACCGGAGGAGGTAACCCCATCCGCCGCGCTGAGTCCAACCAAAACACCTACGAAGAAGGATTCACCTTTGCCGATCAGGAACTATTGGACATCCTGCAAATACCAATGGTGTACGGCGATCCCAAACACGCCCTGGACGAGCCCAATACCATTGTCATCACCAAACGGAAAGCTGATAAATATTTCCCCAATGAAAACCCGGTGGGTAAAACCCTCATTGCCAACAACCAAAGCGACAAACCGATCAAAATTGGGGGTGTCATCGCCGATTTCCCCTCCAATTCACACCTCCAATTCGATTTTTTGATCACCATGAAGGGTTTGGAGTTTTATCCGGGTGAAGGAAGCAATTGGAACGCCAGCAATTACCACACCTATGTGTTGCTTCGCCCAGGAACGGACATTGCCAAACTGGAGCAAAAACTAATGCCAGTCATTATAGAAAAGTATATGGGCGCCAATCTTTCCAAAGCCGAGCAAGATCGCATCAAAAAAAGTGGGCGGCTGTATTTACAAGCTGTCTCCGACATCCACTTGCACTCCGCCGACATTGACGACGACCTGAGCAAAGGTGATATCCGTTTTGTATGGCTCTTTGGAGCCATTGCGGCCTTTATTTTGCTGATTGCAGTCATCAATTTTATCAACTTGTCTACTGCCCGTTCGGCCAATCGCGCCAAAGAAGTGGGTTTGCGCAAAACGGTGGGTTCAACCCGGGAATATCTGATTGGCCAATTTTTGAGTGAGTCGCTATTGTTCAGTGCCTTCTCTTTTTTGCTGGGCCTGGTTTTGGCCTGGGTACTCCTCCCCTACTTCAATCAACTTTCGGGAAAATCCTTGCAATTGCCCTGGCTCAATTGGTGGTTTTTGCCCAGCATTGCGGCCTCAACCATATTGGTGGGTTTATTGGCTGGCATCTATCCAGCCTTTTACCTTTCCTCTTTCAAACCCATCCAGGTACTCAAGGGCAAATTGAGCAAGGGCAGCAAAAACAGCGGTTTGCGCAGTGCATTGGTGGTTTTTCAATTCACCACTTCCATTGTGCTGATCATCGGCACTTTGGTCGTAACCCGCCAAATGAATTTTATCCTGAACAAAAAACTGGGTTTTGAAAAAGATCAGGTCATGCTCCTACAAGGCACCCAAACCTTGGGGGACAAACTTCCAACCCTGAAAAAACAATTGCAGCAATTGCCCTCAGTGGATGCAGTGACGGTGAGTGACTATTTACCCATCAACGGTGCAAAAAGAAATGGTACCGAAATGTGGGATGAAAAAAAAGAACAGCAAGGCAATTCATTCGCCTCACAAATGTGGCAGATTGACTATGATTACCTACATACCATGGGAATGAAGATTGTCAAAGGCAGGAATTTCATGGAAGGCATGCGCAGTGACTCCCAAGGAGTGATCATCAACCAGGCCCTGGCCAGAAAACTCAATTTTGCTCAACCCCTGGGCGAACGCATCACCAATGGATGGATGAAATTGACCATCATCGGGGTGGTGGAAGATTTTCACTTTGAATCCATGCGTGAAAACATCGAGGGAATGTGCCTGGTATTGGGCAGTAGTCCGAATATGGTTGCAGTAAAACTACACAGTGACGACCTGCAAAAAGCGGTGCAAGACATCAGCGCTACCTGGAAAGACATCGCCCCCAGCCAACCCATTCGCTACAGCTTTCTAGACGATAGTTTTGCCCAAATGTACAACGATGTAAAACGGGTCGGGCGCATTTGTAGCAATTTTGCCCTGCTGGCCATCATTGTTGCCTGTTTGGGCTTGTTTGCCCTGTCTACTTACCTGGCCGAACAACGCAGCAAGGAAATCGGCATTCGCAAGGTATTGGGGGCATCGGTGGGCAGTATTTTGGGCATGCTGCTGCAAAATTTCCTCAAGCTGGTATTGGTCGCTCTAGTAATCGCGGCACCTTTGGCCTGGTACCTGATGCAGGAATGGCTCAAGGATTTTGCGTACCGCTATCAGATTCGTTGGGATGTATTTGTGCTGGCGGGTGTTGCCGTGGGTTTACTGGCGGTGCTTACGATTGGTTTTCAGGCTTTGCGCAGTGCCTTGAGTAATCCGTTGGATTCGCTGCGGAGTGAGTGATTGCTTTGCCACAAAGGCACTAAGGCACTAAACCAAAGCGACAAAAATTAGCACAAAGGAAAAAAGAGAGGACTCAAAGGACACAGAGTTAGACGTTGACAAAGCGATACACCCAGGTTTTGATCAGAACCCTCGTCAACGTCTAACTTTGTGTCCTCTGTGCTGCCTCAGTGTTTTCTTTGTGATAATTTTTGTCGCTTTTGCTTATCCTTCGCCCCGCTCACAACCTGATCTTCCACGCCAAATCCACACTGATCAAATGTTCATACTTCAACACCGGATCGGTATACAATCGCACAAAACTGGGTCGATAAATCAAGCCCATGTGAAAACTACGCCCGGTAAAGTAATACCCCGAAAACTCCAAGCCCAGTGCCTGATGCCTCTTCCGCTGTCTTACCAAGTAAATACCAGGATCAAAGACTTCCTCGTAAACATCCCTACCCCATCGATTTTCAATCCAACTCAATCCATAACCCCAATCAAAACGTTTGATGCGGTGGTGATTGCTCAGGGACAAATAACTCGAACTCATAAAATCCTGTCCACTTGCATACGGCACTGGTGCCAGAATCGGTAAGAAAAAATCACTCACAGTACGTGCATCCAAACTCAGGTATTGCCGATCCTGGTGGTAATAATCTACCCCTACCCCTAAGCCCCAAAAGCCAGTCCTGGTTTTTCGGTTTTCACCAAAGGGCTGGGTTATGAATGAATTGATGTAAGGTAAAGAGATTTGAAAATTGAGGTCACCCCGTTGAGTTGCCGGGTACGTTTTGAAACCTCCATCCTCTGCCGAGTCCACAAATATGCGGCGAGGATAGGTATAACGTTTGGGATTGTTTTTATCTACCAACATCCCTAAGCCGTAATTGTACAGGATATTGAGGTAATAGGCAAAGGAGTTTTTGGCTTTGACAGTCAGAGATTGATCACTTGAATCAGCGACCACTCGCAGGTTCAGCGCTTCTTTACTCCTCGAAACCAAAAAATGAGCCTCATTGCCTTCCGTTTGTAAGGTGTCCTTCCTGATGATGATTTTGCTGGGGCCGGAGGTATAAATCGTCATAGCCTTGTGGCTTGGGTTGAGGATGGTCGCACAAGAGCAACATCCAAAGGCAAGACAAGTAAAGAGTAGTAAATTTTTCATCACATACCTTGTTTCCACTAAAGACACTATTTTGGCAACAGCCGTTGGAACGCTCCCCCAATGGGCCAAATAAAATTCACCCTTTTGCACAATAATATGCCAAAAGCTTATATCTTTATCCCATGCAGTTTTTCACTTCTCATTGTGCTGGCAAATAGATAGACAAAATTCACAGACTGCTACATTCAATCCCTAAGTTTGTTTACCTGCATCTCAACAAGAGCTTAGCCGCCAGGTGAGTGGCTTCACACCTACTCGCCAGCACGACTCAAATACATGTCTATCATTTAAAACAGTAGTAGTATGCTCAAGTATTACCTCACTAGTACGCCCGTCTTGTTGCGCAAGATGTTGGGTGTTTTTTTATTGATTACTGGGTTGCTGGTATCCGCTTCCGCACAAACGCGGGTGAGTGGAAAAGTGACCGATGCCGAGGGTGGCGCACTGCCTGGAGCAAGCATTTTGATACAAGGCACCTCACAAGGTACTGTAACCGATGTACAAGGTGAATTTAGCCTGGATGTGCCCGCCAATGCGGTTCTTGAAATCAGTTTTACTGGTTTCGCCAAACAAACCGTGGTAGTGGGCAACCGCACTGTAATCAACATTACCCTACAGGATGATGCCCAACTATTGGGAGAAGTAACTGTAACTGCATTAGGTCTTGAAGCAAACAAGAAGAGGTTAACGTATTCTTCTCAAGCGGTTGAAGGCAAAGTATTGCAAAACACCCAACGGGACAATGCCTTTTTAAGTTTGCAAGGTCGTATTGCGGGTTTGAGCCTTACACCTGTTTCGGGTGTAGCCGGGGGATCGGTCAACATCAACTTGCGCGGGGTGAATTCCCTGGGTAGCAGCAACCAGCCTTTGATTGTCATTGATGGTTTGCCTGTCAACAGTGGAACGCTGGATCAGCACAACCTGCACTCTGATGCTACAGGTGTCAATGGCAACGTCAACAACAACCGCGACGACATCGGTAGCCGCCTGGCCGAATTGAACAACAACGATATTGAAAAAATTTCAATATTGAAAGGGCCTGAAGCAGCAGCATTATATGGCAATGAAGGTGCCAATGGTGTAATCCTCATTACGACCCGTAAAGGTAAAGCTGGGACTGGGAAAGTGACCTACAATAACCGATTTGCAGGTTCAGAATTGTACTTGTTCCCTGAAACTCAAAAGGTTTATGGCCGTGGTCGCAATGGAGCGATTGAAGTCACGGACCCTGATTATTTTGGTCCAAAGTACGCTGCCGGCACTCAATTCTACGACAACGTTGGCAACTTTTTCCAACGTGGAACCAACCAACGCCATGACCTAGCCTTTGAAGGTGGCAACGAGCGGCTGACTTACCGGATGTCGACTTCTTACCTCGATAGCAAAGGGATCATTCAGACTAATCGCTTCCAGCAGGTCAATGCAGCCTTGAATACCGATGCTCAAGTATTGAAATGGCTCAAAGTGACCAGCCGTTTCAGTTATGTCCGCAACAAAAATATCTTACCTCCCGGTGGCGCTGAAGGGTACCTGACGGGATTGATGCGTTTTCCTAGTGATAAAGACGCCAGTCAGTATGAGAAAGCTGATGGCACCCGTATCTTGACTTTACCTACGGCTACCAACAGTAATGACAATGACAACGCGTTTTTCAATGTGAACAATAACGCGCGCCAGGAACAAACAGATCGGACCAACGCCAACATCAGCCTAAAAGCAGATGTAACCTCCTGGTTGAGTTTGAATGCGCGTTTTGGTGCTGACATTCACTCGACCAATGCCAACCGTTTTTTCCACCCTTATTCCAATATTGGCTTTAGCCGGGGTGGATGGCTTGAAAACTATACCGATCTTGGTCGTTTGCTCAACAGCAACTTTTTTGCCAACCTGCATAAAAACGTTGGCAAACTCAGTTTATCCGTACAAGCAGGGGGATCAATCGATGATCGTCGGTACGAAACCACCTCTGTATACGGTGAAAAGCTGTTTCTGCCAGATTTTAACAGCATCAACAACGTTGAACCAACTACGATGCGGAACAAGACCATCTTGACCCGTTCTCGTTTGTTGGGGGCATTTGCACAGGCCAATTTCACTTTTGATGATTGGATAACCCTGAATGTTACTGGACGCAATGACTGGTCTTCTACCCTTCCCATTGAAAACCGTTCTTATTTCTACCCATCGGTAGGTCTGGCCTGGAACGTGATGGATATGCCTTTCCTTCGGGGTAAAGAAAGCATATTAGACAACCTCAAGTTGCGTGCAACCTTTGCGGAAGTGGGTAACCCTGCACCAGCTTATAAAATCCGGGCCCGTTTAGTGCCACAAACCTCAACTGGTGGAGGATTTTTGTACGACTTCTTTGGAGACAACCCAAACCTGAAACCTGAAACCGTGAGAAGTTATGAATTCGGGACAGAAATGAGCTTCTTCAAAAGGCGGATCACGCTGGAAGCGAGCTGGTTCTCCAAAACCTTGATCGACCAGATCATTTCCCAACGTTTGAGTTATGGTACAGGGTTCATCTTTGGCTTGCTCAATGGTGGCGACCTGAATACCAAGGGTTACGAGCTTCAATTGGGGCTGGTACCTGTGCGGACCCAAAACTTTGAATGGGAAATGAATGTAAACTTCACCAAGTACGAAACCAAGGTAGTAGAACTGCCAGCCGCTCAATCAGAATATTACAACTCCGACACCTGGGTTTACGACAACGTACGCGCCAGTGCTTTTGCGCCTGCCGATCTATTGGCAGCTCGTTTCAACCAACCCAACAACCGCTTTTATGAGCCAGTAAATGGCCGTGGTGCGGGTTCAGCAACTGCTATTGGTGGATTTACCTACCTGCGCAACAGCAAGGGTCAGGTCTTGATCAATCCTACGACGGGTTTCCCGATTATGAACTCGAACTTCTTGCCAATGGGCGATCGCAACCCAGATTTTACGGTTGGTTTGGTGAACAGCTTTACGTTTAAAAATTTCAGCCTGTCCTTCCTGTTGGACATTCGTAAAGGTGGCGATATTTTCAATGGTAACGAACTCTATCTGACTCGTACTGGTTTGAGCAAACGCACCTTGGATCGCGACAAACCTATTGTTGTTCCTGGTGTATTGCGTGACGGTAAAGAAGAGAGTGAAACGCCAACAGTGAACACAAAGGAAATAATCCCTAGTGCCAATGAGTTGTACTACACCACTGCTCTTTCTGCCGAAGATTTTATTGAAAGAGACATCAATTGGCTGCGTTTGCGCGATGTGACTTTGCGGTACAGCTTCCCAACCCTGGGTAAGGGCCGTACCATCAAAGAACTGAGTGTGTTTGTCAATGGTACCGACCTTTTGTTGATTACCAACTACACCGGTGCAGACCCCTACATAAGTGTAACCAGCCCAGCGACGGGCGGTGCAGGTGGATTTGGCTTGGATTTTGGTAAAACTTCCTTGCCACGCCAGGTTTCAGCCGGTATCACCGTTTCATTCTAACATTTAACTCAAAAGTGAATTCAATCATGAAAAATAAAATCATTGTTGCATTTATTGGGTTGATGGGCTTATTCGTCTTTAATGGTTGTGACGATTATCTGGACATCAACTTCGACCCCAGCAACCCTCAGGTTGCAGAAGGTTTTGCCATTTTGCCGCCTATGTTGGGCCAAATGGTTCGGGGCGTTTCTTTTGACACCCGTTTTGTCAGCCAATACAATCAAAACTGGGCACAGGTAGCTACCAATAACGTATGGGATCAACATGGTTATGTTCCCGGAAGTGATGCTGGTGGTGACGTATGGCGCAGCAACTACTGGTCGATTGGCAAAAACGTTGACATCATCATCGAACAAGGTACACTCAAAGAGCAATGGGATTATGTAGGCGTAGCCAAAGCAATTCGGGCTTGGAGCTGGCAAAACACCACGGATCTACATGGGGAAATCATCCTCAAAGAAGCCTGGGAGCCCAACCGATATGTATTCAATTTCGATCCACAGGAAGAAGTTTACCAGGAAGCAACCCGTCTGGCCAATGAGGCCCTGGCCGATCTGAGTCGCACCGACGGCAACGTGAGTGTAGCCAACCTGGGGCGGGGTGATTTGGTTTACAAGGGCGATCGTACAAAGTGGATCAAATTTGCTTATTCCGTTTTGGCTCACACGGCCCAACGCTACAGCAATAAGTCAAATTACGATCCAGCCAAAGTGATCGAGTATTGCGATAAATCATTGGCCAGCAATGATGACAATTTTAGTGTACCACATGCCGGAACCAATTCTTTGGACGGCAACTTCTTCGGCCCTCTCCGCGGAAACTTGAACAATTTCCGACCAACTGTATTTTTCCTAAATTTACTGAATGGAACCGTATTTAATGGTGTAACGGATCCTCGTTTGCCCTTGATGCTCACCGCTTCAGC
Organism: Haliscomenobacter sp.; assembly: GCF_965225875.1. Lineage (GTDB taxonomy): Bacteria > Bacteroidota > Bacteroidia > Chitinophagales > Saprospiraceae > Haliscomenobacter. The sequence goes on from NZ_CBDDBS010000003.1 coordinate 2,046,015, forward strand.
AGACGGTACTTTCCGGGGAGTTATCCCTACCAAGGGCGACCCGGTAACCAGCAATACGGATCCAAAACGGATGCCAAACCTGTGGGGCGCAAACCCTTCGGCAACAGTGTCTACCCTTCCTGGTAAATATTTCTTTACCAACAATGCGGTTCATCCTTTGGTGACTTATTCCGAAATTCAGTTCATCAAGGCAGAGGCTGCCTTCATCAAAGGAGACAAAGCCCTGGCTTATGATGCATTTAAAAAAGGAATCATCGCCCACATGGATCTGGCCAAGGTGCCCGCTGCCGCTCGTGATACCTATATGGCCAGCGCAGCTGTGCCTCAAACTTCAGATGCCCTGAAATTGAGCGACATTATGTTGCAGAAGTACATCGCTTGCTGGGTAATTGGGTCTTTGGAAACCTGGACCGACATGCGTCGCTACAACTACAGTAGTGATGTGTATACTGGTTTTGCACCACCTCCTGCATTGTACATCGACAATGGTGGCAAATTGGCCTATCGCTTACGGCCACGCTTCAACTCGGAATATGTATGGAATCGGGAATCATTGAATACCATTGGTGGCAATGATGCGAATTATCATACCAAACCAGTTTGGTTTACCATAAAATAAACGTACGGGCGACCCTTGCGGTCGCCCTACTGATTTTACAAAGGGCAGCCGCAAGGGCTGCCCCTACGTTATTTTTTGATCATCTTTCGTGTTGCGGAATACCGTGCACTCCGGAACGAATAATACAACACCCCACTCGGCAACTCCTCATCCCTCAATTCAACCTGATTCACTCCCCGTACAAAATCGCCTTTGATCTCCTTCAACAATCTCCCCGCGGCATCATACACCAGCATCCTTCCTTCACTTGCCTCTGGCAAATAAAAACGAATCAAGGTACTCTCCTGAAATGGGTTCGGCACGTTTTGGAACAATTCAAAATTGGGTACCTGAATTTCCCTTTCATTGAAGCGCAATTGAATCGGCAAACGTTCGTCGGCGAAGTTGTAGGCTTCGATTTGCATACGCCCGGGGCTCAGGTGTAAAATCTCGCTCAATTTCGCCTTGGTTTTTGCCCGAAATACCAGCGTAAACAACACTGCATCCGGGTTTAGGGCTGGTTGATCGCTGTACCAGTTGGTTGTAATCAGCCCTTCAGATTTGAAGATGCCGAAGTTTTCTGCTTTGGCCAATCCGTATTGGATGTCAATCAATTCGGCCTTGGAGGTGGCATAACTCAGCGCCATTTGATAGCCCTGGATATTAGCCAGATCTTTGACCCGAACGGCTACCGTATGGAGTTGCCCACTTTGTAAGTGTTGATCTTCCAGCTCAATCCACATTGGGTCGTTTTCCGTTCGAATTTCAGGCGTTTTAAAGCCCAAAATGGCCGACACATTGACATCCCCAATTTTCACCGCAATAAAATTGGCAGCAAGTTTTTGGCCAAAAAGGTCATTGATGCTATAGCTCTCGGGAAAAGATTGTGCCCAGGGATTCGTTGGGTCTGGGAAGCGGTAGTTGGCATCGACAAAACGCCAACTGGTATTGTTTTTAAAAGCAACATCCAGGTTCAAAATCAGTTTTTGAATGGCAATCAAATCCAGCGTCGTAACCGATTTGGAAGCATTGGCATCCGCAGCGATCAACTTGTAAGGAGAATCCAGAGCTGTAACACCCAGGATGTGTTTGCGGATCAACAACAAATCAAAGGTGGATACCCCGTTGACGTGGTCGGTATTGAGTCGAGGGGTAATGGTGTAGTCATTGCCTTCGACCAAATTGAGAAAAACGTAATTGCCCGTAGGGGTCGAAGTTGTGCGGTTAGAGGCCTGCCCGCTGAGGGTAATCTCTACATTGGGCAAACCTTGGCGCGATTCAGTTTGGATGAGGCCACCCAATAAGCCTTGTGGTAAGGGAATACAAATGTCCCCATTGTTTTGAACCGTGACAAAATTGAGGCAAAAATCATGATTCGGCCCGCCCAGGCGTCCATCGGGCTGCATCGCAGTGGGGTTATTCGCACTATCCCAGGCGTATACTTCCACAATGACGGTCCCTTCATCCGTACAAGTCAATAAGAGGGAATCCTGATTGATCTTGGGGATGGCTCCTTCACGGTTGATGGAGTAGCGGATTGGGCCAGAGCAGTCGGTAGTTGGACTGGCAATAAAATCTGCTGCTTTGACCACTGCATAAGCCAAGTCTTCCTTGCCGTCGCCGTTGATGTCGCGTGCTGGATTCAGCGCCTGCAAGGTCACGGTGATCCCACTTTTACAAATGGGGGAAGGAGCCTTACAATCCACCACCCGGAAAGTCAAACTGCGGGTACCAATATTGCCACAGGCATCTTTTACCTGCACCACAAAGCTATGGGTACCAATGGGGAAAGTACCTTTGATGCGGTAGTTGGGATAGGTACCCTGAATTTCGCTGGCGGCCAATTGCCGATCAATGCTGCCATTGTTGTTGAGGTCAACTCCGGCACTCAGCTGCAAACCATTCGGCGTACAATTTTCAAAAACGGTATACAACAAGTCTACACTACCGTTACAAGTACTGTTGTCATTGCTACAAAATGGTGCACCCTGGTTATAATTGATGACGGGTTTGACGGTATCAATTACCGTGATTTGTTGGGTGTATTGCCAAAAACCACGCGATTTCAGGGACTGATTGATGTTGCTGTTGCTCCAGTGTCCGATTGGGTTGCCCAGACCATCACAGGAGCGCCCACGTTCGTTGTTGCGGGGAAAAACATTGTTTTCGTTGTTGTCTTTGTCCAGATAGGTGACGCCGTTGGGGCGAACCATCAACCAAAGGTTTTCATCCCCCGGAAGCAAATCACAATCCATGTCCCGGCTCAAAATAGTCGGTGCCGAAACATCGTCGTATTCACAAAGATTCATCACTTGATAGGTGCGAAAAATCTGATAACAGCCCCCGCCAGGGATGGTAAATTGCCGGTCCTCCACGTTTATAGCCAACACATCACAAGCCAGTTCATCCAATAACAAAGTATCCGGTAAAGGGGTACCACAATAACTGACTACATCCTTGGGGAATTTGATTTCGTAGTTGTGGACTGGATTGACAGTGATGACTTGTTCACAAATGCTTTCAGATACGTTGCCTGCGGCATCCTTAGCTCTGAATTTGCGAGTAATGCTACCTACTCCACAATTGTCGAGGTTAACAAGCGGGGTCAGTTCTTCCCAGGTCACTTCGCAATTGTCTTCTACAGTAGGCAAACCAAAGTTTCGCTGCAAAACCGCCAAACTGCTGATGTCCAGGCCAGCCGGGATATCGTTACAATTGATCGTCCGATTCGGCGGAGGCGTACAGCTGGGTGCCAATTTATCATCTACTTGCAAGCGGGTGATACAAGTATTGGCATTGCCGTATTTGTCGGTACCTCGCAGCTCGATGGTGGCCAATTTGCCTACGTCACAGCAGCTAAGATCTACAAAGGCGTCCCAGGAGCTATAAACAGACACCCCATCAGGTGCACATTCAGCCGGGATCAAACGGCGGACTTCCAACTTCAAGGAATTGTCGCAATTGTCCCGACTACTTTTGTTGACATCGCCTGTGGTGATTCTGGCCATGCCGCCCCCACCGAGTGATACTACGAATTCACTATTACAAACCATCGTGGGCGCAATACGATCCAACACCTTGAACGCCACGGTATCTTTGGTTTCCTGATTGCAAATGTCGCGGACAGTAAAGATGAAGTAGTGGGTACCCAATGGCACGTTCTGCACCTGGCCATTCACGACGGGCAAATCCAGTTTTGCCCAAATGATGCGTCCGGTTGGAAAACCAGAGATGGTTTCGGGTTGCCAGGAGTAGATTTCTGTCGTCAAAGTTGTCGTCGAACAATCTTTGATTTTGGGGCTGGGTAAAGCAAAAGCTGCAAAACAATTGAATGGAGCTACCCCATAGCGCAGGGTATCGTCGACCACGCCATTGCGGTCCAAATCCAGTTCCGGGCTACTCACTATTGGCGCGTCAAAATCACCCACTTCCACGTATTGGCGTTTTTCGAGTAGGCGGCTGGGGTCACACCAATCGATCAGTTTCCAATTGCGGATGAGGGCATAACGCGTCCCACATACCGTTACCCGCTGATCGGTATAAGTCGCAGAGTAATTGCAAGTATTGGCACTGTTGTCGAGGTAGACTTTTTTGCCAAAACCATTGATGAACCAGGGCCTTCCGGCAATGGTCGGGCTCAGGTTGCCCTGGGCATCCGTTGGCAAAGCGGCTTGTTCACAGTTGGTTTTGACCAGGGTATCTTTTGGAAAAAAAATCTCGGCAGGACGGCGGAAAAAGAACTGCTGCACACAGGTTGAAGCATTGCCGAATTTATCCTTGACCGTAAACGTACGGATGATCCCCTTGGCATAGCTGGGATGGCAGTTCGCAAAATTAAAAATCGCGTCGCTAAAAGTGATCGTGGTTCCGCCGCAATTGTCCTCCACCACTGGTCTTCCCATGAAGTTGCGGAAAGTGGGATCGATGGTTTTGACATTGTTAAAAATGGAGTCAAAATCGGTGCAAACCAGTCCCGTAGTTTTATCGGCCGGGCAAGATTTGATCTGTGGTCCGGTGATGTCTTGCAGAACGATGTTCACGTTGCAAGAAATGATGTTAGGGGTGGGTTTGAAGCGGATGAAACCCGTGATGGTTTTGCCTACATAAGAGGCAGGTACAGGATTGGGCACCAATGTCCCATTGAAATTCAAAATCACCTCGAAGTCATCGTAACAATCAAATTTGTTGACCATCAGCATGCCAGGCGTGATCAAGACTTCGCAAGAGCTGTTGACATTGATGCTCAGGTCGGATCGGCAAGCAAAGACTGGTTCGTTTTTGATGACCACCACTTGTTTGGTCAAAGTGCTGGTACAGCCTACGTCTTTGGGTTCCAGCTTCCCCGCCGGGTTTCCGGCGTCAAAGGTGTAAGTGACTTGATGCGTACCTGTGCCCAGGGTTTTGGGATTAAAGCTGGTGGCCGTTTGCCCGTTGATTTTGAAGCTCCCCGTTCCTTGCACTCCGGTGCCCCCATTTCCAGTTAACGCAATGGCGGGGGTGAACAAACAAATGGGGTTATCCAGGTCAAACACCTGAGGTTTGGGGTATTTGCAAAGATTGGAAATGCTCAATGAGGTGGAAAACAAGGGGCTTTCTGCCACCAGGGTGTACCCTTGTCCATCCAGGTGTACCCCACGCAATACGTAAATGCTGGAATCGGGTTTGATCTTTACCTCGCGGAACAAGGTGCCCGCCGCGTAAACATTCAAGTTGAGCGAATCGCGCAAAGTGGTACTTTTTACCCGCCAAACCTGATTGGGTAGCGCCGGGCCGATCACAATTTCTTCGTCAAAAGCGCCATTGCCCCGACAGGAGCAGGGATCTCCAATTTTTGGCCCCTTGGCATTGCTTATTTTTGGGGTTCCGCAAGCAGTCCCGGCGATGATGCCCACTACAACTACGGTATCCGCCGTATTCCCGGAAGCATCCCGCAGGGTTACCGTGATGCGGTGAAAACCTATGTCTTTACACGTAAAGTCCACTTTACTTAAAGAGAACGTTACAATCCTACAATTGTCATAACTGCCTGCATCTACGGTTGAGGAGTCGATGCGCAGACTACCATTTGCACCCAACTGTACTAAAACTGTATCGGCACAAACAGGCACCGGAGGCAGTACATCGTTTACAGTAACATTCACTGTACAGGTTTGGCGACGGCCATTGGCACCCTCGATGGTCCAGAGTACCTGGGTAAGTCCTACGGGAAAAGTAGCGCCCCGCAGAGTGGTGTCACTAGGAGCAGCAGCAAAATTATGGTACACCCGACTTACGCCGCAGTTGTCTTTGCGATTGCTGGGATTGAGGCGGCGGTTCGTTACGGTATAACCACAGTCCTGGTCTCCATCGGCGTTGGAATTGATTACCAGGTCGGCAGGGCATTGAAAACTAGGCGTAAGGGTATCAAATACCGTTACTGCGGCCAAACAAACGCTACGGTTTCCCTCTTCGTCGTATACCGTGAGGGTAACCAAGTTTTCACCGATGTTTTCACAAGTGAAGCTGGTTTTATCCAGTGCCAAACTGTCTACGATACAGTTGTCGGTACTGCCATTGTCGATCATTGCCGGTGTAATCACCGCTTTTCCAGTAGCATCCAGGGATACGATGATGTTTTTACACCTTGCTTCTGGTTTGACCTGATCAACTACCGTGATCAAAGTGCTGCAACTATCGGTATTTCCGGCAGCATCAGTGGCGTAAAGTGTGACCTCAACCTGACCCCGATCGGCACAAAAGAAACGATCCCGGCTCAGGCGATAAGTCAATCCTGCGCAATTGTCACTACCACTTGCTCTGATTAAGGAGGGTACCAGTACAGCTTGCCCATCTACACCCAAAAAAATAGTGGTAGTACGGCACTGCACCCGGGGTTTGATGGTATCCCGAACGGTGACGATTGGGGTGCAGGTTTGTTGGTTTCCACTGCGGTCAGTAACCGTCATGGTGAGCCTTTTTTCACCCAGATCCGCACAGGTAAAGCTGGTTTGGGACAAATCCAGACTGGCAATGGTGCCACAATTGTCCACACTTTCATTGTCCACTGCACTGGGCAAAATGCTAGCCTGGCCTTCCTCATCCAAAAACACCTCAATGTTTTTGCAATTCGCCGTAGGGCGAAGGGTATCCAGAACTGTAACCGTTGCGGAGCACAAACCCACATTGTTACTGGAATCTTTAACGGTCAAAATGACCAAGTTTGCCCCCAGATCGGCACAAGTAAAACGATTGGGGCTGGCCTCCATACTTTTGATTCCACCACAATTGTCGCGGCTATTCAAGTTAAGGGAATCAACATTGAGGATGGCTACGCCATTGGCATTCAGGTAAATGGTCACATTGCGGCAATTGGCTACCGGGCGAATATTGTCAATTACGGTTACGGTAAAATTGCAGCTGTCAAGGTTGCCACTAGCGTCTTCCAGGTAATACGTATTGGCATTTTCGCCCAGATCGACACAAGTAAATTGAGTTTTGCGCAAACGAGGGTTGCGGATTTCACTACATTCTTCAAAACTGCCGTCGTCGACACTGGGTGTTGATAGATCAGCTATCCCTTCCTCATCCAGGTACAAGGTGACGTTTTTGCAACGGACCACCGGAGGAATGAGGTCTTCTAGATTGAGGATCAAGGAATCACTTAGGGCAAAACAACCGGTACTGGACAGCCGTACCCGAGTTACGGTACTATCCACCTGTGGTGGGAATTGAGCAGTATTGTTTAATTGATGGTTGAAGGCAAAAACGAAGTATTTGCCTGCGGCACGGGGACCAAATTTTCTGGTGGAACTGGCTTTCGCCAAAAATACGCCATTGGTATCGGTCAACCAATATTCAGTGGCATACCCCTCCCCTACAAACGCGCCATTCACACTCACTTGAATGGAATCGCCGGGGCAACGACTTAAAGTTCTAGGGGAAAATTGGCCAGCTGAAGCAGTACAGCTCTGTGCCTGAATTTGTGCGCTTACACAAAATATACAAATCGCCCATAGGACTATGGTGCGTATAGCTTCTCTCATGGTGTGATGGTATGTTAAAAAAGCCTCTGAAAAACACAAAAAGAGCTGAACATAAAAAAATCACAAAGGTAATCCTTGGATTAGCATTTGTCTCGCAAAAGTAGTGGGTGATGGTTCATCCTTGAATCAAAATGAGAAAAGCTCCGTGGAGGCAGGTAAATGGTGGTGCTTTGCAATGGGCACAGCTGAGGGCACAGCGCAAATAGAAATAAACGCATAAAATGCCCAAATCGGTGATTGGGTAAAACGTGTTGCATGGGACTATGTGTAAAGTGATTAAAAAATCGTTGCAATAATAACGTACGAGAGGGGTAAAATGTGTACTGGGATGGGTAAAAAATGGAAAATAGCGGTTTTGGGGTAGGTTAGCCAGTTTATTAAGCTTCTCTTATTTATTCAAGTGCAGAAAGAATCATCCGCAGAATGGTCAATGATCTTCCCTGTCCATATCCCGGACCGTAGGCACTGGAGGTAAGCGCAACAACCATTTCTTCATCAGGCACCACAACCAGGTGATTCCCCCCATTCCCGGACGCAAATAGATAATCCACTTTTTTCCCTCTAATGGTTCCTGTGGATTTATACCACAACCTTCCATAGGAATCGGCGAATGGAGACAGGTCAAAGTTTTTATGCCCTACCAATTCCTCGATATACTTGGGATCAATGAATTGAGTGCCGTCCCACTTTCCCTCATTCACAACAAGCAGGCCCAATTTGGCAAAATCCAATGTTGAAATATACAAATTACCAGCAGCCCCCGTCTGGTTGGCAGCATTCGTATACCAGTAAAACTGTTTGATGCCCAGAGGTTCAAACAACTTTTTCTGCGCATAATCTTTTAGGCTCATTCCCGACGCTTCTTCAATCGCCAAACCAATCAGTAAGGCATTTATATCCGCATACACCCACTTTTCCCCGGGTTGCGCAGTCAGGGGAACATTGAGAAGGTACGCTTTCCAATCGTCTTTCGACATCCATTTCCCCTCATGTCCAATAGTTTGTGGGTTGTCCGTATCCGCATCAAGCCCTGAAGACATGTCCAAGAGATGCCTGAGTTTGATTTTTTTATAGTCTTCATTGATTGAGGCATTTTTATTCTTGGAGAAAAGGGAATAAACGTTCTGGTCTAAATTTTTAATCAGGCCATCCTTTATGGCAATACCCAAGAGCAAGGCAGTGACACTTTTTCCAGCTGAGCGAATATCATGGATACTCATTCTCCAAAAGGTATTGTAGTATTCTTCTATGACGATTTGATTGTTTTTAATCAACACTAAGCCTCTAAAGTCTTTATGAGGAGTTGTTCTGATGAGATTTAATAGGTTTTTAATGGAATCGCTATTGAAACCTGCATCTTTTAATGAGGCAACAGGCAACTCTTTACTATTTACATTTACCTTATCCGTTAATAGTTTTTGCCCATTCGAACAGGAAAAGCAGAACAAACACAACAAAAAGATGAATCCTTTCATGCTTTAGGTTTTATTACTGTTGGGAATAAGTCTTTTTCTACAACAAATAATGCAGCTATTTTTCTTTTACAATAATTCACTCCACATCCCCCATTTTCACTGCCACAAACCTCACCTTCGCCCTGCCCGCCAAATTACTCAGCCGCACACTCGTCGAATAGCCCTCTTTCCAGGGGCTACGCGGGGTTTTAAACACATACCCAGCATCCACAAAACGCCAACTAGGTACCGCTTTGAATCGGGTATCCAGCCCCAAAATCAATCGCCGCATCAACACCAAATCCAGTGCCGTGATCGAGCCCGAATTGTCCACGTCGGCGGCCAATAGTTGATAGGGGTTTTGAATGGGTTTTATGCTTAAAATATGCTTTTGCAAAGCAATGATGTCCCGAGTACTTACGCCTTCCGCTGCTTGAACATCCAAAGCCGGGGTTAAAGTATAGGTGCCGTCGTTGAGGTTGCTAAAGGTAAAATTTCCATCGATTATGGTATTGTTTTGGGCTTGGGCAGCGCCGCTGAGGGCCACATTTACCCCTGCCAATGGTTCCCCATTGCGTTTGATGATCACCCCATTGATCATACTTTTGGTAAAACCCAGGGTAAAACCAGCCACTACCGGATCGTGGTCGGAACAGCGGAAGGGGTCACCAATTGGATCTTCGGAGGTGCCGGGTAGCAAGTCTGCTGCTTCATATTCAAAGCGACTCAGTGATTCCACCGAATTGATGTTCCATTTGGCACCTTGCAAAAATTGCCTGGCCATCGTAGGCGAGGCAAAGATATGGTCGAGGTCGCCTAAAAATCCGTCAAAATCTTTACTCTGGCCAGCTGGTACTACGTTCACAAAACCAGCTGCTTCCAACAAACGCAAAGGGTCCTCCTGCTCATAAGCATTGAAATCCCCAACCATCACAAAATCGGGGTCGCCCGAGCGGGTTGGGTCGCCCTGCACCCAGGTCAGGATTTCCTGAATGGCATCGGTACGCACCTGATTGTAAGCACTTTGGCCATCGAGAATATCGGCATTGAGCCCGGTACCATCACCTAGCTTGGAACGCAGGTGATTGACGATCAGGGTGAAACGTTCTCCACGTTGGTCGATAAAGGTTTGGGCAAGGGGTAGGCGGTTTTGTAAAAATATCCCGTTGCTGGAATTCAAAAAAACTGGCCCTCCATCAGGCCTTACCTTGGCTGTTTTGTAAATGATCCCCACCACAATTTGATCAGCGCCATAGCGAACCCCTGGGCTGCTCAAGGCATAAGTGCCCGCTCCACGCAGGGCATTGAGGGAATCCACCAGTTCCTGGGCAGCGCTGCGGTTGCCTCCACCATCGTTTTCGAGCTCTTGTAAGCCCAAAATATCCGCGTCCAATTGGATGATGGCCTGGAGAATTTTGCGCATTTGCAAGCGGAAAGCCGTCAAAGTGCGTGCACCCCGGGCCGTAGGAAAGCCACCTCCAGTTCCGTCACCGTTGAAAAAATTCAGCACATTAAAGGTGGCAATTTTGAGATCACCCGCCGGGCGTGGTGCAGCTGGGCGGGGGTTGTCGTTGCTGAAAGCGACCGGAGCCGAGGGGCGAATGCGGTAATTTCCACTGCTGAATTCCAGGATCCCACTAAGCCCTTCCACCGAGTTGCCCAAACGCAGCATATTGCCCTTATTCACTTGCAGGTGGTACACGGGAATCCGATAAGTATTGGAATAACGATCGTCCAGAATGATCCGCTCGCTGAATTTTTGTTGCTGGTAAGGCACAAACTCTTTGACACTGGGTAAATTCAATTCGGTGTATTGCAATTGCAGGCCACTGGCGGACAAGGTCAACTCCCCCGTTTCCCCCAGGTCGTGGTTGAATACTATGGTCAATTTTTGCGGAAAACTGACCCGCATCCCCTCTACCGCTTCCAATGCAGTGCTGGAGTCCTGAGGTAAATGGATCAGTGTAGCAGGAGGCAAATCCTGCCTGCTCGCACATACTTTCAGATCTTTTACCTGGGTCAATATGGTTGCGCCATCCCGCTCTGCTACCTGCGCCCGAATGCGTACCCGGTCGCCGACACTGATCCTTGGCCCAAAGCCATTGTTGTACACAAACAGCCCTTCCGAGCTGCGTTCGTTGTCATCGTAGTCGAATTGTTCTTCCTGGATAAAAAAGCCCAGCAAACTCCCATCTTCCTGCTCTTGAAAATCAGCGGTGACAATGGCTTCAACGTCTACAGTTTGACCTTCTAATGGCGAATTTGCAGCGCTGCCTTGTATTTCCGAGATCCAGGTAGCTTCCGTATTACAAGTGGTCGTACTAATGATATTGAAACCAAAGAGGTAATCCGCTGCTAAATTGTCTGGGGGGTCATTGGCGTCCTGATCCTGGACTCCCGTAGCCAGGATTTTCACTTGCACAATTTCTCCGGCTAAAAAATCAGTTTGTGGATCTAGGATAAACGTGTCTGTGGTGTCATTGGTAGCAAGGCGGCTCAAGGTAAAGGTGTGCGTTCCGCTACGCGACCCCATCAGGCTCAGAGCATTGGCACTCAAAGCCACTTTTTCGCTGAACTTGATGGCAATATTGACATTGGTGGCTACCCCATTGGCTTTGTTCAAGGGCTGGGTGCTCAACACCTGTGGGCCTTGATCCAATTGACCACAAATCACCGCATGTTTGCCCAAGCCGTCGAAGGTATTGCTGGCGAAAGCTTCCCATTCGGTAGCTGGATCAAAAGCATTGTTGGCATCCGTGTCCCCATTACAGATGTCCTTGCGCCGCCGCAAGGTTTTATCTACAGTGGATATATTGGCATTGCCCCAACCGGCGTTGCCAGGATTCGCACCAATTTGCCCAATCGCATCAATGACAGTACCCGTTGCACCACCTTTCCGTAGCACAATGGCATCATTTCCATCAAAAGCCACCAGATTACTCGACCCTACATCCATCACGGCAATAATGGCACGGTCGGCATCGGTGCGCCCCAATACAAAGACTTTGCCCGCGGCCAATGTACCAAATAAAGTCAAAGAAGCCGTGGGTGTATTGGCTCCATTGGAGTACAATTGAATGGTGTAAGTACTCAAATTTATGCCCGAACTGGTGCCATTGTAAATTTCGAGGGCTTTGTTATTGCCCGACCCTTCCACATATTCGGAAATGATCAAGTCGCTGGGTTGCGCATATAAAGTGATGAAAGTGACGAGATTTACCAATCCTAACAAGACAAATTTACCTGTACAGCAGGCGTAGAAACGATCCATGGGTTATATATTTCCCCAAAGGTATTCAGATTTTTTTTGGTAAAAAACTAGATTAAACTGAATGTTCTTCCTACATTTGCACCTCGTTCATAAAAACTGTTGAACCATGCCAAAGATGAAAACACATTCCAGCGCCAAGAAGCGTTTCAAGGTGACTGGATCCGGCAAGGTAAAGCGTTTCCAAGCCAACACCTCGCACTTAATGCGCAACAAAAGCAAACGTGCGAAATTGGCTCACCGCGACTCTACTCTTGTTTGTGAGGCAGAAGAAAAGCGTGTATTGCGCATGCTCTGCAAAGCTTAATGACGGATTGCTCCGTTCTCTTTTTTAACGAGAATACAGGAGAAAGTATCACCCAGCCGGTGATCCCTGTATTGTACTAAAAAAACAAATAATGCCACGTTCAGTGAACGCGGTGGCTTCAAGAGCCCGCCGCAAGAAAGTTTTAAAAGCCGCTCGCGGTTTCTTTGGTGCTCGCTCCAAAGTTTTGACTGTAGCCAAAAACGCCTTGGATAAGGCAATGGGTTACGCTTACGTCCACCGCAAAGCCAAAAAACGCGCTTTCCGCCGCTTGTGGATCGCACGTATCAACGCAGGTGCTCGTCAATATGGCGTTTCTTATTCACGCCTGATGCACCATCTCGCCGAGAGTGATGTTCAGTTGAATCGGAAAGTATTGGCAGATTTGGCATTGAACCATGCCGACGCGTTCAAAGCAATCGTAGAGTCCGTACGTTAATATATACGACGACATCGACCCAAACGGGGCGGCCATATCACAAGATATTGCTGCCCCGTTTTGTTTTTATTAAAAATATTCCCACTTTTATACTTATTCTTAACGCGATTTGCGTTTAATTTTTTTAAGTCCAAAGTCTTAAACCCTCATTCACATGGCCAACGTCGAAGCGATCCGCGACTTATTGCGTACCAATTCCATCAGCAAATTTTTGAACGTCAATGCCCGTAACACCTACGTTGTGGCTTTCCGTGAAATGCTGAACGAACTCGGTTTTTCTAACGAATTAAAAATGAGTTCGATAGGTAGTAGCGATTTTTTTGGGAATGAGGTCGTGAACGCCGTAGTGAGTTTTGCCCGGCGGAATAAACTCGATTCAACGGGTTTGACGGTGACTCCTTTTTTGGGTGCTACCATGGTAGAACGCCACGAAACCTTACCAGGAGTAAAAACACTGGAAGGCGCCATTGCCAATGGCCAATATGCTCAATTCAATCTGCAAAACACTGCCGACCGCAACAACATCATTTTGCGGAGTTTGCTCCAAACCCTGGGTATTACCGGCACCACTACCCAGGATGCGCTGCGCAATTTTGCCTTACGCAAAGGATTGTCTTCGGATGGTTACCTCTTGACCGAAAGCCTGGCCAAGGCCCTTTTAAGCGATTTATACCAATTGTACGGCGACAGTTTGTCTAAACTATCCATCAAGCCCGGTACAACCAATCCCCCCATAACCGGCCCGGGAAGTCCGGGGAATAATCCTTCACCCTATCCATATGAGCCACCCAAAACCGGGGGAACTGGCGTTCCTCCCATCACCAATCCCGCAGTTGGCAATAATTTACAAATTGACGATCGTGGGGGAACGATAGTGATCTCTGATGGCTCGCGCCAAATTCAATTCCGCAAACACCAACCGATGGGTGTGTCCACCCCTGGTTTCAACAGCTTGGTGACTTTTGTGGAGCAAAATAAAGACCGCCTGGTTGAGCTGGATTTGACCTACTCTGCGCTGCAAGTGATGGAATCTATCGCCAAAAACGAAGGCCGCATGGATGCCATTAATTCCTACGACCGAGGTATTCTAAGTATTGGCACCTACCAATGGACCTTGGGACGTGATGACAAAGCTGGTGAATTGGCCGCCTTGTTGAAAAAATTCCGTGACCAGTTTCCCGATTCATTTCGGCGGCATTTTGCCCCAATTGGAATTGACGTCAGTCAGGATACCAATACCACCTATGGTTTTTTGACCTTGAATGGTTTCGCGGTCAATACGCCTCAGGCCAAAGAACAGTTTCGGGATCCCGCCTGGGGATTTCGTTTTTGGAGGGCGTTGCAGGAGCCAGATTTCCAGGCTGTACAAGTTGAACATGCCCTCGATCGGCTCAAAAACTTCTATTGGAAGCCAAGTTATGCGGTGTTTGGTAGCTTGCTCAGCACAGTGATTACTTCAGCGTATGGAGTCGCGCTCTTGTTGGACAACCACGTCAATCGCCCAGCCTGGATTAAGCCTTGTGTGGAATTGGCCATGCAACAAACTGGCTTGAGCAATCCGAGTACTTTCACCGATCAAAATGAACGCGACCTGATTCAGGCTTACCTGAATGTACGCCATACTTACACAGATGGCAGCATAGCGCCGATGAGCAAATCACTCATTCGTGCTCAGGCCATTTATGCAGATGTTACAGCGGGGAAATTGTCAGAAACGAGGGGTTCTTTCCAACTGTCCAACAAAGCGGTGGCTGCTTATGACAATAGCCGGGGTACGGATAAAAGTGCGTTCCCGCCGGTGTTTTACGAGCCTGGGGAGTTTCCGGATATGGAAAATGAACGGGAGTAAATGATTTTTCATTTTTCACCACCTAAGAAACCTAAGGTACGAAAGGGACACCTAAGCAATATAGTTCTTAAGTGTCCCTTTCGTACCTTAGGTTTCTTAGGTGGTGAAAAAATCCCTGCGAAGCAGGACTTACAGCCCCGTAACCGCCTTACCCACATCAATAATTCCATACCCAAACTCACCATTCCGGCTGCTTGGCCATGTTGAATTCGCTTTCATCCTTGCATAGACCTGCTCACGGGTCTGGGCCGGATTGGTCGCCCAAATTAGTGCTGCAATACCAGCAGTAGTTGCCGTAGCCGCAGAGGAGCCCCCAACATTGGCGGGTACATTGCCCGAAGGCGCCAGGGTAATCGCTGTACGTGTATCATCCGTTCTACGCTGCATGACCGCTACAAATTCCACATCGCTGCCACTGTGGCAAGTGTTGCAGCGGATTAGGGGGAGTCCACCATCCTTCACACCTGTAACGGCAACACATTCCGCCATCCAAGCCGGGAAAA
The DNA here is from genome assembly GCF_965225875.1 of Haliscomenobacter sp. Classification (GTDB taxonomy): domain Bacteria; phylum Bacteroidota; class Bacteroidia; order Chitinophagales; family Saprospiraceae; genus Haliscomenobacter. The sequence goes on from NZ_CBDDBS010000003.1 coordinate 2,061,452, forward strand.
TCACCCCATACCAATTGGTGAAGCTAGTAGAAGTACCCGCCGCTGCGAGCAACATTTTACCTTTACCATAAGCGTAACGCACTCCATCTTCAACCTGGCCACTGGAAAAAACATCCCCAATCGACATGCTGATGATTTTTACACTCGTGTTGTTGCCAGCAATCACCAGGCCATCGGCGACTCCTTTCTTTTCACTTGAGCCATTGATGATCACGTCGCTGGTTACCCGAATACCGAGCAAGTTACAGTTGTAAGCTACCCCGGCAGGAGTGCCATCATTTCCGCGTGGTGCAGCAATCAGGCCCGCCATTTGGGTTCCGTGTCCACATTGGTCATTGGGGCCGTCGGGAGTACCGCAAAACCAGCAGCTCACGTAGGTTCCTGTGCGGGTGAGCGTACGGCCTGTGGACAAGCCAGAGTTGAATTGGCTGCCGAGTTTAGGTTGGCTGGTGGGATTTGGTGTACCCGTGTCCAAAAGAGCAACGGTAATGCCTCTACCTGAGTTGTTGCCCCAAGCCGTGCCGATGCGGGGTACACCATGATGCCAGGACTGTTTTGCTGCGGGAGTGATGTTGGTAAAATCCGCTGCCGGAATACTTGGATTACCACTTACCCCACAGCCGGAATCACTGCGCAGGCGCTCTTCAAGGTAGCTGTAGCCCATCGGCTCGATGTAGCGCACCTGAGGCAAGCTGCGCAGTTTTTCGATGATGCCCAGGCTGGTGATTTTGATGTCGATCACCGGTAAAACCGCTTCCTCACCGAAGGGCATCAGGTCCTTTGCCGTGATGGTTTTGGCCGGGTTTTGCCGATTGGTTTCTTCCACGATGTAATTGATCAGTTCTTCGCGGACTTGTTTCCATTCCTTGCGCTGGATGTCGATTTGGTGCAGGCGTTGGTTGACGTTTTTTTCATTGGCGGGTTGGTAGCCGATACACATGATCGAATCGCCTAGCAGGTTGGCGCTCCATACGGTGGCCGCATCCACCATTTTCCATTCAAATTTCTGGTGTTCGTTCAGCAAGCTCAGGGCTTGCCGATTGATTTCTTCGCGGGTTTTGAGGGCGGCACCCGCGTGCAGATCGCTTGGACTGTTGTCCAAATTCAGGTTATTTTCTTTGCCACAAGAAAAGACGAATGCCAGTAAAACCGTAAATAAGGTAAATCTACGCATCATTTGTGCAGAGGTGTTTTAGAGTGAGCCGTGTCAGCAGCTACAAGGATGAGAGAATAATATTTTGGTCAGGGTATAAAAATAGCGAATATTCGCAAATCTAATATTGAAAAGGGGAAATTTATATTTGACTACCTTTGCCTTGTTAAATAACTTAAACCAACATGGAGTTAAGCAAAGGGTTGTTCTTTTTCTTCAGCGCGTTGGGTGCATTCAATGGCTTGTTGTTGAGTAGCTATTTTTTCTTTTTTGTGAAAAGAAGAACAGTATCCCATTATTTTCTGGGGGCCCTGCTTTTGGTCTTGAGTTTAAGGGTTGGCAAGTCCGTTTTATTCTATTTCGACCGTGATTTGCCCAAAATCTATTTGCAAATTGGGCTATCTGCCTGTTTCTTCATTGGGCCGACACTTTATTTTTTCCTAAAATCGGGCTTGAATTCGGTTAAATCTTTGCCCCGAAATTGGGGCATCCAACTGCTGGTTCTTTTTTTGCTCATCACACTAGGAGGTATTATTTTGCCTTATCAACAACACCCCTGGGTTTGGAACCGGGTTTATGTGCCGATCATCTATACGGAGTGGGCAATTTATGTAGTGGCGTCAGGTATTTTGATGAAAGAGGTGTTGAAGAAGTTATTTTTCCAACGTGCGGAAACCAAACCCTATGACCTTTGGATGGCTTCCATTTACCTCATCAATGTTTTGATTTTTGCGGCATTTTTGTGGGCCTATTGGGGCGGACTACCTTACATCAGTGCGGCCATTACTTTCTCCTTTGCGTTGTACCTCAGCATTTTTATGCTTTTGAACCGGAGAAAAAACGACGATTTGTTTCCAAATACCACTCGCCCTGGCAACAAAAAACTGAGCGATGAAGAAGCCAAACTTTGGCTGAACAAGCTGGAACAACTCATGGAAGATCGACAGCTTTTTAAAAACCCAAATCTTAAACTGCAAGACCTCGCCCAGGAATTGCGCCTTTCACCCCACCAATTGTCTCAGTTTTTAAATGACAATTTGGGTAAAAACTTCACCCAATTCATCAATGAATACCGCATCCACGAAGCTTGTAAATTATTGGAAACCGATACGCTACTCTCCATTGAAGGCATTGGGGATGAAGTGGGCTTTAATTCAAAATCTACTTTTTTCAGCACCTTTAAAAAGGTCAAAGGTTTGACCCCGGCCAAATACCGACAGCAAATTGTTAAAATATAAGTTTCTACTCCACATTTATAAATCCGAACTCCTGAAAACCCTTATCTGGACAATTTTCCCCTACTGCTTTTGGACATTTGTGTATTGTGAATTTTTAAATTTTAAAAATGAAAAATACACTCGTACTGTTGGCACTGTGCCTAACTTATTACACCTCTTTTTCCCAAAGCGATCGGCAGCAAATTGAAAGCACCATTCAATTGTACTTCGATGGTTGGGCTACTGGTGATACGGCGAAACTGAACAAAGCCATGCACCACTCTTGCCAGTTGAAAAATTACAATTATCGGACCGGGCAATTTGTCCTCATTCCCAAGTTGGATTACCTCAGCCGTTTCAGGCCAAGGGAAAGGGATAAAAACCTCAGCACCAATATCGTTTACGTGGACATTACGGATAACCTGATTGCAGGGGCAAAGGTGGAAATCCATACCGCTACGGACAAATTTACCGACTACTTCAATTTGATGAAAACCACCGAGGGCTGGTTGATCTTTGATAAAATTTCTACGCGGACCCCGCACCGGATCAGAAACGCTGCGCCGGAAAAAGAAGTAGTGTTAACGGGTTTGAACCGTCCTTGGAGCATGGCTTTTTTGTCGGAAGAGGAGGTGTTGATTTCGGAAAAAGAGGGGGATCTGGTGAAGGTTAATTTAAGGACAAAGGTAAAAACGCCAATCAAGGGCTATCCCAGCGATATCGTTACTAAGTTTGGCGGTTTTGGCGACAATGCGGGCAAATTTGAGGTATTGCTGGACCCTCAGTTTTTGCAAAACAAGTACCTCTACCTGTCTTATACCGCCGAAACTGCAGCGGGTAAAACCACCAAAGTGGTCAGGGCAACTTTAGAAAATGACGCCCTGACGAATCTCAAAACACTCCTGCTCGCTGCGCCCTACACCAATGAATGCTGCCACTATGGCGGTGGGATGACTTTTGGATCGGATGGCAAATTGTACATCAGCATTGGGGAGCGTTTGTTTACGGAAAAAGACGAACCAGCCCTCCCCATCGCTCAAAATGTGCAGGACAAAAGGGGGAAAATTTACCGCATCAATTCCGATGGAAGTATCCCGAACGACAATCCTGATTTTGGTGCAGGTGCCACGCCCGGATTGTATGCCCTGGGCATTCGGGCAACCCAGAGCCTGGCCCTGGACCCACGATCCCAAAAAATCTGGTTTAGCGAACACGGTACCCAGCAAGGTGATGAAATCAATGTCTTAAAAGCTGGTGCAAACTATGGCTGGCCCATCAAAACCACGGGGAAATACCGCTTTGAAGGCTACACCCCTCCCAAATTGAAAGACAGCACCTATACCGCCCCCGTTTGGTTTTGGCAACAAACGGTAGCGCCGACAGGTTTGACCTTTTATACTGGCGATGAGTTCCCAACCTGGAAAGGCAATTTATTCGTCGCAGGTTTATCCAAAGGTAGCCTTTGGCGCGTTACGCTTGAAAATGAAACGGTTAAAAATGTGGAAGAACTGTTTTTGGATAGCCGGGTTCGGGCCCGGAAAGTGTTGCAAAGCCCAATGGGGAAGTTGTACATTTTGACGGATGAAACGAATGGGCAGCTGATCAGGATTGTGAATAAGAATTAGGGCTTCGGATATTGAAATTTTTTGAAACAACTGATCGACCTTTAGGGGCTGGCCATTGAATTGCCTCTAGCTTTTGAAGTTTTTTTGAAATAAACGATCTTTTGGAACTGCCAGCTTTTCTCAATTTCTGGCTCATTTAGGAACGCTTTATTTCAAAAGCTCCATCAACATTGAAGATAATCGAAAACCTCCAGGCTTCAGCCTGAATAATGATTGAATAGCCCCTGGCTTTAGCCTGGGGTTCGCGTAATGCCCCCCGATCTGGGCTTTAGCCCAATATTCATAAGGTGTTTAAAGAGTTGGGCTAATGAAGTTTTTGGAAATAAACGATCTTTTGTAGCTGCCAGCTTTTCTCGATTTCTGGCTCGTTTAGGAACGCTTTATTTTAAAAACTTCATAAGCCCAAAAGAGAGCGATTACCGCAATCCCCAGGCTGAAGCCTGGGGCTATTCAATCGCCTTGCAGGCTGAAGCCTGGAGGTTCTCGATCGTCCTTCAGGCTAAGCCAAGTGGCTATGCAATCGCATTCAGGTTTCAGTCTGGGATGGAGGAGTATCCCCAGATTCGAACTTTAGTCCCACTTCCACCATTGAGATTTGGGCTGAAGCCCATTCAAAATTTGACCTTCAAACCACCAGTTAAAGCTGGAGGCAATTCATGTCCTTCGAGCAAAAGCATTAAATTTTGGCTCTCTTAAAAAGTTTGTATATTCACTGAGTCGAATCCACCCATTTGCCGATACCATGCCCAACTACAAACTCATCGCAGCTGCTTTTTTTCTGCTCCTTTTGATCGCCTACTGGTGGTGGCTTTTTTTCAAAAAAAAACGCCCCAAATCCACCCCATTCCCCGCACCATGGCAGCACATTTTAAGCGAAAAAGTCGATTTTTACAGTCAACTTTCCCCAACAGAAAAGCTCCGTTTTGAAGAGAGCACACTAGATTTTTTGGACAAAATCAGCATCACTGGCATCGACACCGACGTCGATGATACCGACAAACTGCTGGTAGCGGCAAGCGCAGTGATCCCACTTTTTGGGTTTCCAGGATGGCATTACCACAACCTGCACGAGGTACTCTTGTACGATGCACCTTTCAACCATGACTACGAAACTGAGCAGGGCAAAGACCGCAATATTCTGGGTATGGTCGGCAGCGGCAGCATGAACCGAATGATGATTTTGTCCAAACCTGACCTGCATGAAGGTTTTGACCAGCAGCGTTCCCACCACAATGTTGGCATTCACGAGTTTGTTCACCTGCTCGACAAGGCCGATGGTGCTACGGATGGCCTCCCAGAGGTACTAATCCAACAACCCTTCCTGGTTCCCTGGATAAAACTGATGCACCGCGAAATTGAGGCGATCAAAGCGGGAAGGTCTACGATCAATGTGTATGGCAGCACCAACGAGGCCGAGTTTTTCAGCGTGGTGAGCGAATACTTTTTTAAACAGCCCGAGCGGCTGAAAAAAAATCATCCGGAGCTGTTTGATCTGTTGGAGAGGGTTTTTAGGCAGGATTTGGCGTAGGGAGGTGCTTGCGTTAGGGAACTAGAAGTTGAATTGATTAACTAGCGAAGCTCGTTGCTGTTGTTCCAATATTTTATATACTCAGGATGTCTAATAATTGTTTCTTCTTCTAAGGCAAGCCCTTCAATTGATTCTCTTACATGCTCAAATTCGTATACAATTTCACTTTTGTTTAAAGCAGAAATAAAATCATTCAAAAAAATTGCGAACTCGTTGTCTTCGCATACATGTTCTACATCAACTAGAAAATTTTCCCTATTATCGTTATATAAATTTTCTAATGATGAATAACAATAAAAACTTAATTGATCATTAGCGTAATGAATTTCTTCCCCAAAAATCCGAACTCTTGACATTAGGCCTTCTCCCCAAAAATCAACTAAGACTTTACTTAGAGTATCAAAAGTAGTCGCAAATAAAGTTCCTCTAAGTTTTATTTTCATTGCTTGTAGTTTTTTAAAAATGGCTTTAAATCGAATGCTGAAGACGCCGTATGTATTGCGATGTTTTTAACAAGTAAAACCAGCTAGTTCAAGTCTTACCCACATGCCTTTAAGGCACAACGCTGGTTCAAGGTCTCCAGACTTGAACCAATATTCGGGCGTCTCCAAACGCAAAATTATGCACGATGCTGAATGGCAAGGATAAGTCTTTTGTTAAAAAAGGCAGGTTTTAAAAAAATAAAGAACTCATTTTCTTTTGATTACACACGTCTGGAGACGTGCTGATATTGGTACAAGTCTGGAGACTTGTACCAGCGGCAGTATTGGCTTAGGTAATCCTACCAATCCGAAAACGCCGCATTAAAAATATCCTCCATCAACTGATTGCTAATCGTGCGAATCGCAGTTTCCTGCACCGTGGAAAAATCCTGATCGGATGCATAGTTGTAGAAGAATGAAAAATTGCGCTTAAAGATCTCTTTTTGGGTACGGTTGTTGAAGTATTCGATGGCCAGGGTGATGGTCAGGCGGTTGATGGCGGTGGTCTCCCCTACCCTGGGCGCTTCAGATGTGATGCGAAAATCCACCAAAGTTCCTCGCAATTCAATATCGGGGTCTTCGTCGGTGTATTTAAGGGTGGATTGTAGGCGCACCTTATCCTTGAGCGCTTCCGTCAATTGAATGGGCAAGTTCGGAAGGGAGTTCTCAGCATTGTTGAGGAATTGCGGGACGTAGTAAGTTTTTAACTCCCCCGTATCTGCCGGGTTCATTTTGATGCTGCAGGCATTGAGCAGGAACAGACATGATAGGCTCAACACTTTCATACTCAGCTGCACAAACGACAGGGATGGCTTTACATTCATAGATCGTACTGTTTGATCTTGCGGTACAAGGTTCGCTCCGAAATGCCTAATTCTTTAGCCGCCTCTTTCCTGCGGCCCTTGTATTTGCGGAGTGCCTTTTGGATGAGGTTTTTTTCGTGGTCTTCGATGCGATAGTTGTCATCCAGGATTTCCACGCTTCCAAAAGCCCCCTGAGTTGCCCCCTTGTGCTCGGGCAATTGCTGCGGAATGATGACTTGAGGGTTCAGGTCTTCCTCGTAGTCCTCTTCCAGGTCATCCAAGCCATTATGCAAAGGAATGGACTCTTTGGGCGGGGTATAGTTGTAGCGGGGCTCGGGCGAAGGAATCATGTTGCGGGGAGGGTCCAAAGAGCGGAATTGCCGCAAATCGGGTACCCGCAGGTCGTTGCCTTTGATGAGTTCAAAAACCAGCGATTTCAGGTCGTTCAAGTCCTGCTTCATTTCGAAGAGGAACTTGTATAAAATGTCCCGTTCCTGCAAATTGCCCGGTGCCTCGTTGCCAGTGCCTACCAGAACCGGCAAATTGCGGGTAGCAATGCGGGGTTCAATCTCCAGCAGCGCTTCAGCAGTGATGACCCGTTCTTCGGACAAGACCGAAACCCGTTCCGCCACGTTTTTCAACTCGCGTACGTTGCCCGGCCAGGTGTAGTTTTTGATCAACAACTGCGCCCGTTCATCCAATTGCACGGGTGCCGAGCGGTGGCGTTCGGCGAAGTCGGCAGCAAATTTGCGGAAAAGCAGGTACACATCATCGGCGCGTTCCCGCAGGGCGGGCACCACAATGGATACGGTATTTAGTCGAAAGTAGAGGTCTTCGCGGAACTTGCCCTTTTTGACATTTTCCTCCAAATCAACATTGGTTGCCGCAATGATGCGGACGTCGGTGCGCAAAACTTTATTGGAGCCTACCCGGGTAAATTCACCATTTTCCAGGATGCGGAGCAGAAAAGTTTGGGTTTGCAGCGGCATTTCGCCGATTTCATCCAAAAAAATGGTCCCGCCATCGTAGGTCTCAAAGTAACCTTTGCGATCAGCAGTTGCGCCGGTAAAAGAGCCCTTTTCGTGGCCAAACAACTCTGAATTGATGGTACCTTCAGGGATGGCCCCACAGTTGATGGCGATGAATTGGTTGTGCTTGCGGGCGCTGAGTGAATGGATGATTTTTGAAAACACCTCTTTTCCCACGCCACTTTCACCGGTGATGAGCACCGTCAGGTCGGAGTTGGCCACCCGCACGGCATTGCTAAGCGCCCGATCGAGGAGGGGCGAATGGCCAATGATGCCGAAGCGCTGTTTTACGGAAAGAAGGTTGTCCATGCTTGGTTGAGGGGTTTAGGAGTTGAGAGGTTGAGAAGTTGAGAAGTTGAGAAGTTGAGGCTACCGCAGCGGCTTGGACAAGGTCATTGTCAAAATCGCTGCGGTAGCCTCAACTCCTCAACTTCTCAACTCCTCAACTATTCAACTCCTCAACTTTTAAATGCTTGCCTCCCCTATCAAAGTTGCACTACTGGCATCCTTGACGAGGACATTAATGTATTGACCTGGCTTGTAGCCGGCCACTTTTGGAAAAACAATCATTTTGTTCTGGGTGTTGCGTCCGCAGAAATCCTGGTCAGATTTGCGGGAATCACCCTCGATCAGTACTTCAAATACTTTGCCGATGTCGCGTTGGTTGTGGCGGAAACTTACCTTGGATTGCAGGTTGATGATCTCCTGCAAGCGGCGTTTTTTCACTTCCAGCGTGATGTCGTCCGGGTATTTCCGTGCAGCCAGTGTGCCAGGGCGTTCGGAATAAAAGAACATGTAGGACATGCTGTAATCGGCAAATTCGATCATGCTCAAGGTGTCCTGATGCTCTTCTTCCGTTTCCCCACAAAAACCGGCGATGATATCGGAAGAAATGGCACATTCGGGAATGATCTGACGAATGGCCTCGATGCGTTCCATGTACCACTCGCGGTCGTAAGTGCGGTTCATCCGTTCCAGCACATTGCTGTTGCCTGATTGCACGGGCAAGTGGATGTACTTACAAATATTGGGGTACTTCGCCATGGTGTAGAGCACCTCATTGGTGATGTCCTTAGGATGGGAGGTTGAAAAACGCACCCGCAGATCTGGAGCTACCAGGGCCACCATCTCCAACAAGTGGGCAAAATTGACCAGGTTTTCCGTTTCCGGGTTGGTCCATTTGTAGGAATCCACATTTTGGCCCAAAAGGGTCACTTCTTTGTATCCCCGCTCGTACAATTCCTGCGCTTCGGCCAAAATGCTGAAGGCATCCCGGCTGCGCTCGCGGCCACGGGTGAAGGGCACCACGCAGAAGGAACACATGTTGTCGCAGCCCCGCATGATGGAAATAAAGGCACTGACGCCATTGGAATCCAGGCGCAGCGGACTGATGTCGGCATAGGTTTCTTCCCGGGAAAGGAACACGTTGATGCCTTTGTCGCCATCTTCGGCAGTAGCCACCAGCTTGGGTAGGTCACGGTAGGCATCGGGGCCAACTACGAGATCGACCAGGCGTTCTTCTTCCAAAAATTTGGATTTCAAACGCTCCGCCATACAGCCCAAAACCCCAACCAGGGTACCCGGTCTTTGCCTTTTCATGGCATCAAACACCCGCAGGCGTTTGCGTACCGTTTCTTCGGCCTTTTCGCGGATGGAACAAGTGTTGACCAGAATCAGATCCGCCAGTTCCAAGCTTCGGGTCGGTTTGAACCCAACTTCGGCCAGAATGGATGCCACAATTTCACTATCGCTGAAGTTCATCTGGCAACCGTAACTTTCGATGTAAAAGTGTTTGCCGGAGGGGTCTTCAACTTGCTGTGGGTAATTTTTAAAAAAGACTTCCCCTTGCTGCTCCTCATTCATCTGCTGGTGCGGCACGTCTAGCAAGGTCGGATTGTCGTTGTACAAGTGCATGTCTGTGATAATTGACGTTGACCTAAACAGCCAAATGGCCACCCAGGTTTCGTGGGACACAAAAGTAAGGGATATTTTGGTTTGGTGTGCCAATTTGGCAGAAAAAAGAAAAGAAAGAATAAGCTTGAAAAAAAGTTGTTACTCACCTGTAACCATTCAGCCTGGACAGCATTACAACAATAAACAAACAACTAAAAACACACTATTCACAGCATTTTTTCAAAAAAACTTTTTTCACGCAACTATTTAGCCAAAATTCGCATCATTCAAATATCAACAAAACGGATTCGTCCGTTTGTGTATTACTGAAACAATATTCACACACCTGACTAACCGAACTGTTATTAATGAAACGCTCTCTAGGCCTGTGGATTATGTTGCTTGCCGTCAACATAGTCTTTGCCCAAAACCCGGCAAAAGTTACCATTAAAGGCAACGTGGTGGATACCGCAAATATGCCTGCCCCCTACCCAACTGTAATGCTGCTCAACCCTACGGATTCAAGTTTGATCAATTTTACCCGTGCAGACGAAAAAGGTGGTTTCGAGTTCAAAAACGTGCGCAACGTTCCTTACCTGCTCAAAATTTCCTTGATCAGTTATCAGCCTCGTCAAATGCTGCTCCCAGCACACGATAAGGAAGTGAATGACCTGGGCAATGTACCGATTAAACCCATCTCACTGGAGCTGATGGAAGTGGTGATTAGAACCGCCAAATCCACACTGAGTATCCACGGGGATACCATCGAATACGATGCATCTACCTTTAAAGTGCCCCCAGGCTCTACGGTAGAAGACTTGCTGCGGCGTTTGCCAGGCATTGATGTAGACGCAGATGGCAACATCAAATCGCAAGGGAAGGACGTAAAAAAGGTCTACATCGACGGCAAAACCTTCTTTGGCGACGACCCCAAAGCGGCCACCAAAAACCTAGGTGCCGAGACCATCTCCAAAGTGCAAGTGTTCAATGAAAAATCCGAACAAGCCAAACTCACCGGGGTGGACGATGGCCAAAAGAACAAGGTAATGAACCTTGAACTCAAGGCCGAATACAAAAAAGGTTCCTTCGGAAAAATCACTGGTGCACTGGGCGATCAGGACCGCTGGGCAGCCCGAGGCAACTACAACCGCTTCAACACCAAAGAACAGTTCTCGCTTATTGGTTTTGGCAACAACATCAACCAAACCGGGGTCAACTGGGAAGATTACGGTGAGTTCAAGGGTCAAAATGCTTACAATGACTTTGACAGTGGCGACTTTGGCTTCAACAGTGGCGGCATGCGTTTCTTTTATTCGGATGGTGGTGGAATAACCAACTATTTCGATGGCCGGGGTTTCACCAAAAACTATGGCGGTGGGGCCAACTACAACTTTGACAATGGTAAAAAATCCAAGATCAACGCCAGTTACACCTACAACCAAACCGACTTGAACCTGGACGAATATTCCTTCCGCCAGACCTTCTTGTTGGATACCAGTTTTTTCAACAATGACACGCTCAACCGGGGAGAATACCGCAACAACCACATCCTCAATGGCCGTTTGGAACAAAACCTCGACTCAAATAATGTGCTCATCGTCAAAGCCAATGCGCGCATAAGCAACCAAGATGCGGGGAGCTCCCAAAGCCAGTTTTTCTCCAACAGCCTGGAAAAAGCCAACAACCGCCTTTCTACCGACAACAATTCCAATCGGGATACCTGGGCACTGACCAGTTCCCTGATTTTCCGCCATCGTTTCAAGAAAAAAGGGCGCTCTTTTGCCTTCAGTGCGGCTTTTAACCAAAACCAAAATGATTTGGATGAACGTTTTACTACGATAAATCGCTTTTTTGCTGCAAACACCTTTACCGATCAGATTCGCCAGCTCAACCGCGACAACAATGGCAGCGATGAACTCAAATCCAGCATCCTCTATACCGATGCCTTGAGTAAAAAATGGTTCTGGGAAAGTTTCTACAATTTTAGTCAATCCACCAGTCAAAATCAGCGTCGGGTCAGTGATCCCGAATTGAATGACCAACTGATTGAAAACCTGAGCCTTTTTTCAGACAATAAATTGGTGTACAATCGCTTAGGTAGTGGCATTCGTTATTCCCACGAGGGAGTCAACCTGTCCTTTGGCCTGGCCGCACTGCAATACAATCTGCATGGTGAGTTTTCCCGGGATGAAGATCAGCCACTGGTTGCGCCAGCAGTAGATCGTACTTTTACCCACGTTACGCCAAACTTCAGCGCCGACATTGAATTGCTCAGCAACCTGACCCTGAATACCAGTTATTCCTATTCGGTGGTAGCGCCTAAGTTCAACGATTTACGGCCAGTGACCACCTACAACAACCCTGCGTACCGCTCGGAAGGTAATCCGAATCTGGATCCTGAACTAAGCCATAACCTGTCGGCAGGGATGTATTTCTGGGATCCAGGTAGCTTGAGCAGCATGGGTGTAAGTATGGACTACGCCGTCAAAGAAAGCCAGATCGTATACAATCAGGTCATCCAAAGTGATGATGAGTTGGGTATCCTGAGTATTACCCGTCCTGAAAATGTAAGCGGTGGGCGAGAAATGTCCGGTTACCTGTGGATGAATCGCCCAATCATCAAGACCAAATTGACCCTGTCGGCAAATGGTAGCCTCCGATTCAGCAAAAACCCGGCTTTTGTGAATGGTGTAGAAAATGAGACCAAAAGCAATGGTGGGAATATTTCCATGAGTTTGAGCGCAACGCCAAATCCAAAATTGATTTTCTCTTTGACTGGTGATTTCAATTTGACCAACATCAGTTATTCAATCCAGGAGTCGCAGAACCAAAAAATCCGCAATACCGGGATTGATGGCAACTTGAAGTATCAGTTTGCCAAAAAAATGTTCCTGGAAACCAACCTGGATTACAACATTTTCCGCAACGACCGCTTCAATTTCAAACAGGACATTCCAATCTGGAACGCTTCCGTGCGCCGCATCATTGGTAAAGCCAATAAAATTGAAATGCGTCTGGCCGCTTTTGATTTGCTCAACAAACGCCTGACCATCAATCAAAACGGCTCTGCCAACTTTGTTGAGCGCCGGATCTCCAATACCCTGGCTCGTTACTTCATGCTCAGCCTGAGCTACAATGTGCGGGGTTATGAGAACAAGTTGAAGAAAAACAATTATTGGTAGTAAGCTATGAGCTGTCAGCAATCAGCTACGAGCCCCCATTTTTCTGATTGCTGACAGCTGATTGCTCATAGCTCACAGCTAAAAAATACACACATGAAAAAAATACTCTTTCTGATCCTCCTCTTCTGTCCTGCACTGGTTTTTTCACAGCCTATGGAGGGTCGCATTCGTTATTTGGTGACCCGGCACTGGACCAAAATGATGTCGCACCTCGACTACATGAGCAAACAAAGTCGTGAACGGGCCTCATACATGTGGGGCAACCGCTCGGAGTGGAAAACCTATAGCAATTTGTATTTCAATGAAACTCAAACCAAGTTTGAACTATCGGAAGAAAAAGCCGAGCCGGAGGATGAAGGAGGATACTCCTGGCGCAAGGAAATGTTTTTCATCAAACGTGATTATGCCAAAAACCTCCAATACGATGGCCGGACTTTGATGGGAAAACCCTACCTCATTGAGGATAGCATTGCTGCGCCGAAATGGCGGATTTTAAATGACCTCAAGGAAGTAGCGGGCCACATCTGTATGAATGCGGTCATGGTGGATACGCTGCGCAAACAAAGAATTGTGGCCTGGTTTGCCCAAGATATGGTACACAGCGGCGGTCCTGAAAGTTTTCATGGTCTCCCCGGAATGATTCTGGAAATCGACGTCAACGACGGTGCTATGATTTTAACGGCTGACCTGATTGAAATGAAAAAGCTGACCAATGAACTGGATCCTCCAGCCAAATTGAAGGGCAAAAAAATCAAGCAGGCGGAATATGAAAAAATTGTGAAAGACCAGATCAAACAGCGAGTGGCGGAAGAGCAGCCCTGGTACTGGAATATTCCTTACATTTAAAGGCTTTCATACGTTAAGACTTGTTCTAAACCTTTCCGATATAGATCAGTAAGAAGCGCAGCTCGGTGAAATACCGGCTGCGCTTTCCTTTTATTCCATCTTGGCGTATGATGCAAAAAATTGCTTATTGAAAAATTTCCCGAAGTTCCAAAGTTCCCTGGTAATTCAGGTGAGGGCAGGTTCGGGCTATTTTTAAAGCCTCTTCTTTATTCGCTGCTTCAAAGAGGAAATAGCCGCTCATTTCATCAGCTGAGGTTTTTATCTCGTGGTCTAGTACTTCTACCTCCGTACCCTGTTTGTGCAAGCGCCAGGCTTTGCCGTGCAGGGCTTCGCCGCCTGCCCAACGTTCTTTTTTCAGGTTTTCCACCCAGGCGGTGTATTCTTTGAACTGTTGCATTCCATCGGCTGGTGGCACATCGTCGGCTTTGACCAGGAGGGCAAAACGAGGTTGCCCGCTGGATTTTTCCACGATCAAACTTTGATTACTGGATTTTCCGGCAAAAAATGCCCCAACAGCAATGCATAAACACAAGAGGGTGATACTCGCAAAACCTGTAAAAGAGGCCGGAATCAAGGCCTTAGGTGCAGTCAATAAACCTTCAGTTTTCATAGCTTCTACAATTTTGGTGTACAAATGAGTGGGTGCACTGTCCGCAGGGTTTGATCCCTGGGCAGGTGTATGGTTTTCCTGGTTTGGATTTTCCTTGCTCATCATTGATCAATTTTCTTTTCCTGATCAAATTTCTCTTCCAATTGGACCCGCAACAAATTCCTCGCCCGGGATAACTGGCTTTTGCTCGTACCTACACTAATGTTCAGGAGGCTGGCAATTTCCTCATGTTTAAAACCTTCGAGGTCGTACAGGCTCAAGACCATTTTATACCCTGTAGGCAAACGTTCGATGGCCGCCAACAAATCTGCCTTGCCCAATTGCTGATCCGGCCAGATGGCTTGCTCCGGCGCCTCCTCAAGCGACACCAGGCGTTTTTGCTGCTGGCCCTGAGTCCGCCACTGCTCCCGTACCCGCATGAGTACGAAACCCGACAGCCAGGTCCGCAGACTGGAATCCCAACGGAATTGAGGTAATTTTTCAATACCCCGTAGCCAAACATCCTGCAATACATCCTCTGCCTGCTCCCCATTGTTTTGACACATGCGCAGGGCCAGGCGCCACAATGCGTTGTTGTGGCGCTGATATAGAAGCCGAAAAGCCCATTCTTCACGCGTGAGCAAAAACGCTTCTACCAAAGCATGGTCGGTCAGGTTGGTGAACAGTGACATTGTAGATGAGTGATTAAAAGGGGCAAAATGGTTGCATGCCCCAAATTTATTTCCTTCGGAGTCCATTTCCTACCATTCGGAAGACCAAACCCAGCATTGGGAAAGGCTTTTTGAATTCCTGCACTTCGATGCTTACATTTAAGGTGTAGCGCAGCAAGTTCCATCATCAACACCCATTCAGCAATGAAAAATTGGCCCGCAAGACATCAGCCTAAAGCGATGCAGAAATTTACTTTAATTCTAATATTGACTCTCGTTTGGCGCGTCGGTTTTGCCCAAATTGGGCTAATTGATAGTTTAAAGGAACAGCTGGCGCTTGTCCGGATGGACACCAGCCGGGTAAATACATTGAGAAATCTTTGTACGGAATATTGGGGTGTAAATCCTGATTCTTCTCTGAAATATGGCCAAGAATCATTGGCTTTATCGCAAAAAATCCATCACCCTTTTGGAGAAGCTAGGGCATTTCACGCCTTGGGCGTCCTCTATCGAAGGCTGGGGGATTACCCCAAATCGCTTGAAGCCAATTTCAAAGGTTTACAAATTGCCGAAAAGGAACAACTGCCGCTGCCAACCATAAGTGCGGTAGAGACGTTGCATGCAACGTCTCTACAACATTCCGCATATCAACCAACCGTCACCGTTTCCACCCAGAAAATTGACGATCAAATTCTGATTAAGGTTCAAGACAATGGCAACGGCATCCCCGAGTCCATCCGCGACAAAATATTCCAACCCTTCTTCACCACCAAACCAACCGGACAAGGCACGGGATTAGGGCTGAGTTTGGCATACGACATTGTGACCAAGGGGCATGGCGGAACCATCAACCTGCAATCGAATACGGGCAAGGGCACTACATTTTCCATCTGGCTTCCAATTTAATTGGATCGCCTTACTCAATAACTCAATCCATCCCCAAATTTAAACAAAGCATAGCCCTTGGATTTAAGGTAGCCCGGTACGTCCGATTGATTGTCCAACACCGCTCTGCGTGAAACCGGAGTTGAAAAAGGCATCTTCCCACTTGGATTAAATTTTCCGCTCAACACATCCAAAAGCGCATCGGTGGAGGTGCCAAAAGTAGCCACAACCGTTTTTACATTTGGATTATCGATTTCATCAATCACCCAGGGGCTACTGTAGTTGATCACCAGCACAGTAGGTTTGTGGTAGGTCGTTTCGTTGACGCGGGCAATGTCGATTTTGTTTTTGGACAATTGCAACTCGATTGGCTCATTTTTAGCCGAAAACAAGCCGCCCATGGTAGGAGTCAACCAAAGTACCACCACATCAGCGGCATCACGAGTGGATACAAATTCCAGATCCCAATTGTTGGTTTTGGGCATGATCACTGAAACTGGAGCTCCGCCGCGGCCATTGTCGTAATAGGACTCAACATAAACCTTGGTCTTTTTGGCCAGGGGCAGGAGTTTGGCGTTGTTGCGCAACAAGACGATAGACTTGCGAAAAGCCAGGTCCGCCTGCTTTTGAAACTCCGCGTTGCCCACCGTTTTTTCAGCTACGGCCACATCTACATAAGGGTTTTCAAACAGCCCCAACTCCATTTTTTCCCTCAGCAAACGAGCAATGGATTCATTGATTCTAGCTTCGGAAATCATTCCTTTTTTCACTACTTCCAACAATTGGGTAGGATCGCCAGAGCCGGAAAACAAGTCCACGCCACACTCAATGGCTTTTTGGTAGCGCTCCAGAATGCTGAGGTTTTCAACTCCCCAGGGCATCATTTCAATAGGCCCAGTATCGGAGTTAATGATGCCTTTGAAGCCCATTTTATCGCGCAACAAGTCTTTGAGGATGGCTTTGTTGTAGGCGAAAGCCAGTTCTTCGTATTGGGTGCCGATGGGTTTGGCGTAGTATGGCATGATCGCCGAAGTACCCGCATCAACGGCCGCCTGGAAAGGTTTCAGGTGATAATCGAACATCTTTCCGGGGTAATGCTGGTCTTTGCCCCAATCAAAGTGTGGGTCCTGGCCTTCGACCTGAGGGCCACCTCCAGGGAAATGCTTGGTGGTCAAGGCGACAGATTGTGCCCCTAATTTAGTGCCCTGAAAGCCCAGTACGATCTCCCGCATCATACCCGCAGCCAGGTCGGCATTTTCGCCAAAAGTTCCTTCAATCCGTTGCCAGCGTGGCTCGGTAGCCAAATCGGCCATGTACATGTAGCCTTTGCGCAAGCCCACTGCGGCCCATTCTTTGGCGGCGATTTCGGCAAAGGTGCGGGTCATTTTGAGGTCATTCATGGCCGCTAGACCTAGTTCGCCGGGCCATCTGGAAAATACCGTAGTCCCTACACTCAAACCGATGGAGGCATCAACGGTGATGTGGTTGCGAGGATTGGAAGCCACAATTGCGGGGATACCCAGTCGGGTGTCTTCACAAAGAGCCTGTAAGTTATTGGACCATTCAGCCATGATTTTAGCCGAAGTATTGGCGCGCAGGATGAAATGCCGCAGGTGTCTTTCTTTGACCCCTTTGGTAGTGCCGGAGGCAGTGAGCAAGGGGAAAGGTAAGGGCTTGCGGGAAAACATATTGGTTTCCTGCTTTAGGTCTTCTTCGTTGAAACCACTGCTGATCTCGGCTCTGGGGCCGTTTTGTTGAAAGGAAAAATCACCAGCCAGGCGGGTGGTACTGATGAGCATGAAGCCTACCTTTTCTTCGATACTCATTTTGCTGATCAGGTCTTGAACGCGGGTTTCTACAGGCAGTCGCCAATCTTCGTAGGCATCCAATTTGCCATTTTTGTTCAGGTCTTTGAATTCAAACCCAGATTTTTTGATGATTTTGGCAGAGCGATAACCCAGTTGGGCCTGGGTTGGTTTTTGGGCAAAAATTGGAGAAGCAACTAAAATCGTCCCTAAAACGAGGGGTAACAGTGTTGTGCATTTTGCCCTAAAAAGGAGTGATGGTACAGTTTTCATTCTCTTCCGTTTTTGATCAATAGACGGAAGTGTTATCAGGCACCCTGACTTTTAGCCTCTAAAAATCAAAAGTTTATTGGTACAAGTACTCCTGCAATCATTTCTTGAGCTTTTTCATACGAATTGGGTTGTACCAGAGCCAAAATCCACTGATGGCCAAAAACACCAGGCCAATTCCAGCCAAAGTGGTGTAGATTAGTTTGATCTGGTCACTTTCAAGCTTCAGCTCCAGGTCCAGAATGGAGCCATCGTGGATTTTTTCAATCCAATCCGAATTGCGGGCGTTCACCGCGAGAATCTGGCCGCTGGCACAGTCGATTTGTAGTTCGGTGAAATGATCAGCAAATACAATTTTAGCAATCCCCTTTTGTGGGCGCACGTCGATGCGGTCGATCTCAGGGGATTTTTTCAAGGTCAAAGTGGCATAATTACTGGCCACTTTGCTGATGCTGTCCAGACTGATCCAGGCTTGTGTTTCGAGGTTGCTGCCTTTTTGGGTTTTAGGTAATAAGCCTGTTTGTTTTTTCCAACCCAACAACAAACCAGTGGTACCAATCAAAGTCAAAAACAGGAACAAAGGGATGGCGAACCAACGGTGTAGCTTGCGGTACAGGCGGGTAGTTGAGGCAATGCGGGCGGTTTTTTGACTCATGAAAGTGGAATGATTTGTGGGGGCTGAAGATAACTGAAATATTGAATCTCCATTAAACTTTCCCTCCACTTTATCCCCCAACTTTTGTAATCTTGCCCTCAAATCCAAAGCACTCGCCATGGCCAAAACAAAAAAATACTACGTCGTCTGGAAAGGAGCCAAACCCGGCATCTACGAAAGCTGGGCCGAGTGCCAAGCCCAAATCCAGGGTTTTCCCGGAGCGGCCTACAAATCTTTTGAAAGCAAAGCTGAAGCTGAAGCCGCCTATCAAAAAGGATCGCCTGGCTTCAAGCCCAAGGCTGGAGGTACAGGCAGTACAGGTAGCAAATCCTCCGCTCCCCGCACCACCATTTCCAAAAGCGCCATCATCAAAACCAGTATCAGCGTGGATGCGGCTTGTAGTGGAAATCCTGGCAAAATGGAATACCAGGGGGTATGGACGGATACCAAAGAGCA
The DNA here is from genome assembly GCF_965225875.1 of Haliscomenobacter sp. Taxonomy (GTDB): domain Bacteria; phylum Bacteroidota; class Bacteroidia; order Chitinophagales; family Saprospiraceae; genus Haliscomenobacter. The sequence continues at coordinate 2,080,540 of NZ_CBDDBS010000003.1, forward strand.
GATTTTCCACAAAGAATTTCCCTTGGGCACCAACAACATTGGCGAGTTTCTGGCACTGGTACACGCTCTTGCCCTTTGCCAGAAAAAAGGATGGAACTACCCCATATATTCCGACTCTGTCAACGCCATGAAGTGGGTCAAGCAGAAAAAATGCAAAACGACTCTGGTTGAAAACGCCAAAACTGCTGAGCTGTACGACGTGATTGACCGCGCCGAACAATGGCTACACGACAACACCTATAGCAACAAAATGATCAAGTGGGAAACGGAAGACTGGGGGGAAATTCCGGCGGATTTTGGGCGAAAGTGATTAACCTGTGTAATGTAAGTGGTTAACTCACATGCAGTTTTTAACCGCAGAGTTTCACCGAGTGCACGCAGAGTTTCACCGAGTTTTTTTAGTTTTAAGGAGTTTGCCACCTGCGGTGGCGAGCCTTCGGGCACTACTGAAATTTGATTTTTTTCTTACCAACTGCTATGCGATGCGGCCTCTGAGCACTCTTTGCCATCGAAGATGGCCTAAATTAGAAACTCCGAGAAACTCTGCGTGTACTCTGCGAAACTCTGTGGTTAAAAAAACCTGAGGTTAAATAGAATGAAACTATACACTTTAGCCGCACCTTATCGGAATCAAACTTGCGTAATGTGAGTTATTAAATCTTCCAAGGTATAAACCTCGGCGTCTTCTTCTGATAATCCGCATACTCCGGATACTTCTCACTCGAAATTTTTTCACTAAAATCCGAACTACCCAAAAACAACAGAACCAGGAGTATCCCACCAGTCAAGGACCAATTGAGCCAACGCCCAGTCGCAGCTACACTAAAGAGGTAATAGGCCAACCAGATGCCCTGCTCAGCGGCATAGTTCGGATGGCGTACCAGGCGCCAGAGGCCAGTTGCACAAAACCCACGTGCATAGTCCCCATCCAGGGTTTCACCCGCCTTGATGCGTCGGTATTTTTCGGTTTGGAAATCGTACTGTTGTTGGTCGGCAATAAACTCGATGACAACGAGGGCCAAAAACAGGCCAATAGCCAGAAAATCGATCCAGTTCAAGGGCTTTTCAGCTCCTTCCCAGGCCACTACGATGGGTAAATTGAACAACCAGATCAGGGTATTTTGGTACAAAGAGATAAAAAACAGGCCAAACAGCACCCAGTTGATGCGTTTCTGAAACAAGGGATTTTGGCGCAAAACGCCCCAACGGTAATCCTCCTCCCCTTTCCAGGGAATCCAATGGTATCCACCCCGACGAGCAAAATTGAAAGTCAGGCGCAAGGCCCAGATGCTCACCAAAACGGCCATGATGACCATCCGTATATTCCAGTCACTTTGTTGGGCAAAAAACCAGGCGTAGGCCATGGGTACAATGCTCCAGATTTTGTCGACCTGGCTGTAGTTTTTGGTCAATTCGCTGACCACAAAACAAGTCAGCGCAACCCCTAGCATCAGGTAAAATGAACTTTGTAAGGCGGCCCATTGTGCATCGTTCAGCGGCGTATCGTACTTGAAAGCAATGATGGGTAAGGCGATCAGCGTGAGGATCAGGAGAATGATGGTGCGCAACATAAATAATCGAGTCAATTAGGACTAAGTACTTGGTTTAATTGATGTTCACCCATTAAACAGGGTTCTATAAATAACAAAAGGCATCAAGCCTAAGCCCAATGCCTTCTGTATTGTTTCAAATGGGAACTATGCGTACTTGCCTTCCAGGCCTAATTTTTTCACCAAAAGGTAGTAAAAAATAGCGCGGTACTTGTTCCGGTTAGCTGTGCCCATTTGTTCACAAACCTCTTTCAAGGCTGCATCAAGATTGGGACCATCGGCAAGTCCCATTTTTCCGATCAGGAAGTTGTTCTTTACGCGATCCAACTCGGTCTTGTCAGAGCAAGAAACCCGGGAGGAGTCATCATTGTAGATTGATGGACCTAATGATTTTGTAATGGCTGTCAATAGGGTTTCGTCTACGCCACTTACGTCGCGAGTACCGCCCAGTTCTTCCTTGTACTTTACAAGCAAGTCATCAAATTGGCTCATGGAAAAAATTTTTGGGTTTTGAATGAGGCAGTAAAATAGAGATTTTCCCGAAATAGCGCTAATTTTTTCTCGATTTGTTCCTTTCTTTGCTAGAACTTTTAAACTTGAACAAACACAAAAATTCATTCCGATGAAAATCCTTTTACTTTTTGCCTTCCTCTTGCTTGGTTTTATTGGGGGATATGCACAAGCTTCTTCCAAAAAGATCAAAGGAGGGGTGGTACATACTGTTTACTTCTGGCTCAAAAACAAGGGCAATGCCCAAGACCTGGAAGCACTTTACAAAGGGGTTAAAACCTTAACCACCATCAAGGAAATTCAAGCTGCCTATATTGGTACTCCTGCCGATACGAAAGAGCGTCCGGTAATCGATGGTTCTTACGACTTGTCCATCACCTGGATATTCAAAAGCTCAGCGGATCAGGACGCCTACCAAATTCACCCCACCCACTTGAAATTTGTGGAAGAAAACAGCCATTTGTGGGAACGAGTGATTGTTTATGACGCAAAGGGGAAACAGTAGTCAGCACCCTAAAAAAAGGAGAGCGCCTTGTAGACATGCTATAAGGCGCTCTTTTTTGTATAAAATCAACCCAACTTAGTGCGTCTATTATGGTTTGATTGCCTTGCCTTGCTTGGCCGCTTTTTGCATAGGATTGGGTTGTGGATCAGCTTTGTGCTGTTTGTAAATCTGGAATCGGGTCGGCATTTCTTTGACGGGCCAATTGTTGCTTTTTTCATCAATATCGGCCGTTTCTTTGAATGGGTCAATCACAATGCCAGTCACTTCTTTGTCTTTCATAAACACTTTGGAAAATTTGTCCTCGTTTTTGCGCCAGATTTCCACTGGAATACGCTCAATTTCCTTGGTGCCATCTTTGAAAGTCCACTCGATAATAATCGGCATGACGAGCCCGCCTTTGTTGCTAAAGTACAATTCGTAATAGTTTTTATCACCGAAGAGTTCTTTTTTCTCCTTATCGGTCAAGGTTTCGGCGTACAGCGTTTGTTTGAAGGTTTGCACTGAATCTTCCGTTTCCCAAGGCTTATACGTATCGTAAAAATCGCGGAGATTTGGGTCTTGCTCCACCGCAAATCCGACGCCCGCTTCGCGGTTCCGATCTTGGGTTAAGGTGCGCTCTGGTTTGGTAGTTTTACGCGGGAAGCTGCGCTCTTGCGGTTTTGGGTTGTTTTCCAAATCAGCCTTGAACCATTTAACACTGTCCAGCGCAATATCCACTGGCTCAATGCCGTAGAACCAGCCGCGCCAGAACCAGTCCAGATCCACGCCACTGGCGTCTTCCATGGTGCGGAAAAAATCTGCTGGTGTAGGGTGCTTGAACATCCAACGACGAGCGTATTCTTTAAAGGCATAGTCAAACAACTCACGCCCCATGATCGTTTCGCGGAGCATGTTCAAACCAGCGGCAGGTTTGGAATAAGCATTCGGGCCAAAGTTGACAATGTTCTCACTATTGGTCATAATGGGCTCCAACTGATTCTTCGGCAAACGCATGTAACTGGTGATGCCTTGGAATCCTGGACGGCGGTTGTTGTCAAATTCCTGCATGGCTACCTCATCCATAAAACTGTTGATGCCCTCGTCCATCCAGGTCCATTGGCGTTCATCGCTGTTGACGATCATCGGGAAATAGTTGTGTCCTACTTCGTGAATGATCACGCCTATGGCTCCATATTTCACCCCTTCGCTGTAGGTGCCATCTTCTTCAGCGCGACCGTAGTTGAAGCAAATCATTGGGTACTCCATACCATTAGAGGCCTCAACCGAAATCGCAACCGGATAAGGGTAAGGGAAGGTGTATTTGGAATAGGTTTTCAAGGTGTGTGCCACTACTCTGGTTGAATATTTGCTGTAAACCGGATAGGCTTCTTTGCCATAATAGCTCATGCACATTACGCGCTTGCCTTCCTCGGTGATGTGTGGCATGGCGTCCCAGACGAACTTGCGGCTGGAGGTCCAGGCAAAGTCACGCACATTGTCGGCTTTGTAAATCCAGGTTTTGGTGCCGTTTGGCTTGGATTTTTCGTTTTTCTTGGCCTCATCCAAAGTCACGATTTCCAAAGGCTCTTTGACACTTTTTGCCATTTCCCAGCGCTTCAATTGAGCCGGTGTCAAAACGGTAGAATAGTTGAGACACTCACCGGTAGATCCAACGATATGGTCCTCAGGTACCGTCATTTTTACAATGAAATTGCCAAAGGTGAGGGCGAATTCACCTCTGCCAGTAAATTGTTTGTTTTGCCAGCCTTCAAAATCGCTAAACACACACAATCTTGGATACCATTGTGTTATTGTAAACAAATGGTTTCCATCTTTGCTGAAATACTCATAACCTCCCCGGCCCCGAAAAGTCATGCGATCGGTGATGTAATAATGCCAATCCACTTGAAAATTAAAGGTTTCGCCGGGTTTGAGTGGCTGTAGCAATTCCACCCGCATCATCGTTTGATTGATGCTGAATTTTAAAGGTTTGCCAACGGCGTCAGTAACTTTATGAATTTTGTGCCCGTATTTGCTGATGTCCTCTTTGTCATAGTTCTTCAGCGCACTTTCGCTCATAATGGGCGTCATGTGGCTGGGATTGGCTTTTTGAATGCCCGCCGATTCTGAGGAGTGCTCATTCTCATCCAATTGCAACCACAAGTAGCGCAAAGTGTTTGGCGACTGGTTGTAATACGTAATCATTTCACTACCATCCAGGCGCAGGTTTTTTTCGTCGAGTGTGCACTGAATGTCATAATCTACGCGCTGTTGCCAGTAATCCGGTCCAGGTGCGCCGTCCATGCCGCGAACGTTGTTGCCTGGAGCTAAAACCGTGCCCAGTTGCTCGAACTTGTTGCCATGATTTGAGCCAGTTTGGCTAAAAACAGTGGAAAGAGAACAATTGGCTAGAAACAAGATCAAAAAAAGCTTAAGTAAGTTAGGACTCGAAATTTTCATAGTCTTTTGATTTGGAAAAAAAATGATGAACCTAGACAACAAAAGATGCCATTGAACGAATTTACGACGAAATCTTTTAGGGTAATTCCTATACCTTACTATTTTCTGACAAATAACAGCTAACAAATGATAGATAGCGGCGATTAGCGATCAGCTGTCAGGGGTCAGCGATCAGCGATCAGCCTGGCTTAGACCTGGCTGAAGGCTGATCGCTGACCCCTGATCGCTCTCCTACCGCCCCGACGGTTTGGGTATCGCCTTGCTCCCATCCACTACTGTTTCAATGCTCGAAACGGCGGATACCGCAAAGAAGCCCAATACCTGCTTTTTATTGTTTTGATCCAGAGGGCGGATGTTGGTAGGGATATTGGTAGGTACGGTGGCAAAAATACCGCCGTTGGTGGACTCCGAGCGCACCAACTGCAGGAAGTAAAAAGCTTCTGGTGGAATAGAATACAGTTCTACTTTCACCTTGTCGTTGGCATTGTATAAGTCGGGACTAGCTCCGGCGCGAATGGGCAGAATGAACAACAAGCCATCGGCAGAACCACCAGGGCTGAAACTCCCATCATAAACTGGCAAAATCTGACTGGGTTTGTCAAAAAGGGTATCATTCCGATAGGCCCGCACCCAGTAACAATCGCCCTCGCCCTGAGGATCGCGGGCGTAAAAATCTACCTGATAACCTTCCTGACGCAAGTCAGTAGGTGCCACCGGGTATTTTTGTTTGAAGTAGTTGAGGGAGTCGATCGGAGGCACCCGATTGACTTTGCTGATTGAGAAATACTCCTCTGCTCCATATTTGACGTACAAAGCGTATTGTTTGCCCACTTGCAGGATTTTATCCCCGGCTATTTTGGGTTGCCAAACGTAGTTGCCATCATTTTTCAAATCGACAAAAGGATAAGGAATACTGTCTTCTGAAAATAGAATGACGGTGGCCCCTTTGGCCGGTACAATTCCTCCCTTGTCAAAATAGGGCTGAGTAAGGCTCAATTTGATGGTCTGGGCTTTGGATTCATCAGTCACCCAGGCATCAATCACCAATTGGGTTTCACCTGCTTCGGTTTCGAGATCGATGACGTCCTGGCAAGCGGTGCCGACCAAAAGCAGGAGAAAAAAATAAAACCACTGTATGTTTTTCATGGATGTGCTGTTTTGATTTACACTTCTAGACATTTTGCTCGGAGGACATGAATTGCCACGTGCTTTAGCGCGTGGACCGCGTTTTCCTTCTTAGTCGGGCTTTAGCCCAAATCTAAAATTTCAAACCAGGGCTAAAGCCCAAATCTGTGAGGTTACTTTGCCCCCAGGCTGAAGCCTGGGGCAATTGATGTCCTCCGAGCAAAATGTCCAGCAATGTGGTTTTGAATAATCATTGGGTACAGAAATGCTAATGATTAAAATTTAAAATTGTAGGTCACCGCCGGAATGATGGACCCGAACACTGAATAACGTACCGCCTCAGTTTGGCTTGGATTGTCTTCACTTTGGCGAACGTACACTGAAAAAGCATTGCGGCGGTTGTACACGTTGTACACGGAAAACACCCATTCTCCTTCACCTTTGCCAAAGAGCTTTTTCTTTTGCTTCAGGGTTGCGGCCAAATCTACCCGGTGGTAATCAGGGATGCGGTAGCCGTTGCGTTGCGCATAATAATTGTGTGGCAGCGCATACCCCTGCCAGATGAATTTGCTGGTGGGGAAGGTCGCCGGAGTCCCGGTGCCATAGGTGAAGTTTACTGAAAAACTCACCCGCTGGTTCAGGTCATAAATCCCTACAAAATTGAGGACATGGGTTTTGTCAAAACGGCTGGGAAACCAGTCGTCGTTGTTGAGCCCTTTGATTTGGCGTTCAGTGCGCGAAAGGGTGTAGCTCAACCAGCCATTCAATTTACCCTTGGTTTTTTTGATGAAAAATTCCGCACCATAGGCCCGGCCATCGCCGAAGAGCAGGTCTCCTTCCAATTCCGGGTTCAGGAGCAAATCGGAATTGGGGATATAGTCCACCTGATTTTGCAGGCTTTTGTAGTACACCTCCACCGATGTTTCAAAGAGATTGTCTTTCAAATTTTGGAAAAAGCCCAGGGCTACCTGGTCAGACAATTGAGGTTTGATGTTGTTGCTGGTGGGGGTCCAAACATCCAGGGGGGAAGCCGCTGCGGTGTTGGACAACAAGTGTATATACTGCGCCATGCGGTTGTAACTCACCTTGAGGGAGTTGTTTTTACCCAGTCCAAGGTTGGCCGAGAAGCGGGGCTCCCAGTTGCCATATTGGGTAATCCTTTCACCCTTTTCATAAGTCTGGGTACTGATGGGTTCTCGGCGTTCGCCCGTTTGGGGGCCGTAGGTATAAGCTTTGCCTGGGCCGATGTAATCGTAAAGGGAGTAGCGGATGCCGTATTGCAACGTGAAGTTTTTACCCAGCTTTTGCTCATTGCCAAAGTATGCCGCGTACTCGATGGCGTATTTGCTATCCTGTCCGATAACCCGGGTTTCGCCGCCTGAAATGGCTTCGGCTTTACCCGGCTGAAAGGTGTAATAAATCATTTGCCCACCAAAAGAGATCTTGTTGCGGGAATTGAGGTAATAGGTAAAGTCGGGTTTAACGCTGTAATTTTTAATGTTGGAATTCCAGCGGAAAGCATCCTGAGGGTTCGGCTCTCTTAGGTCAGATTGGAGGCGGTAGTCGTAGTTGCTGAAAAAAGCGGTAGTGTTGAGGAAGAGTTTGTCACTAAAAATGTGATTCCAACGCGCCGAAGCGGTCGTATTCCCCCAGTCAAAGCCAAAATCAGCCCCAAAAACATCCCGACCAAAATAACCAGAAAGGAAAACGGTGTTTTTATCATCAATCTGGTAATTGGCTTTAGCCGTAAGGTCATAAAAATAAAAACGGCTGTCCTTGAGGTCACCGCTCAAAAAGGGTTTGGCCAATACATCGATGTAGGAACGCCGTGCCGCTACGATGAACGAGCCCTTGTCCTTAATGATCGGAGTTTCCAATGCCAAACGGCTAAAGATGGTACCAATGCCACCAGATGCAGCGAATTTTTTGGAATTCCCTTCCTTCATGCGTACATCCAGGATGGAAGAAGTACGCCCCCCGTATTCGGCTGGAATGCCCCCCTTGATGAGTTTCACATCTTTCACCGCATCGGGATTGAACACCGAAAAGAAACCAAAAAGGTGAGATGAATTGAACACTGGCGCTTCATCAAGCAGTACCAGGTTTTGGTCAACGTTGCCTCCGCGCACGTTGAAACCCGTTGCCCCCTCTCCTACCGTGGTTACCCCCGGCAAAAACTGGATGCTGCGGATCACGTCCACTTCGCCCAACAAAGCGGGCATTTTTTGGATGGTGCGCATGTCTACCTTGTTCACCGACATTTCGATGCTGCGCACATTAGCGTCAACCCGCTCAGAACTGATGGTGACGGTTTCCAGCACCAGGGCGCTTTCTTTCAGCTCCAGATCGAGCTTGACGTTGGCATTTTCGAGCTTGACCTGGCGTTTTTCTTCCAGGTAACTGACGTAAGAAAAGCTAAGGTCGTAGGTGCCTCGGGGCAGGGTAAGGGAGTAAAATCCATAATCATTGGTGGTAACCCCTTCGCCCAGATTGGGCACAAAAACAGTGGCGCCGATGAGGGCTTCCCCGTTTTTGGCGTCCTTCACATAACCGCTGATGGTGAGTTTTTCCTGAGCAGCAACATGGCCAATGCTCATAAAAACCACCAGCAACGCGAGTAGTAGTTTGTACATAAAATTTGGGTTTTTTTAGATCCTTTCAGGTGATGACAAGGTATGAACAGTCGTTTGAAGAGATAAGTTTACTCGACCAAAGGTTGTAAAGTGTGGAAGGAAAGAACTTTAAATTTGATGGCCTGAAGCACTTTAACTCCATCAACGCTTTTCCTCCACCCAATTGTTATCCTCGGCAATCGCTCTTGGTTTGTCGATTATCTCCTTTGTTTTCAATGATTATGTCCTAAATTTACTTAACTCCAAATCAAAAACCATTAACTCATTGAGTATGAACCTTAGCCCTGTTGATCCAAACAACAACACAGCTGCCGAAGAGCCCCGGGAATTGTGCAGCAATTGTGGCAAAAAGATGGCTAAAAAGGGGAAGTTTTGCCCCCATTGTGGCCAAAAACGTTTTGAGGGCCGGATCCCTTTGAAGGCTTTGACTGGCAAGTTTTTTTACAAATTGACCAATCTGGACAGCAAGCTATTGCGCATGATGTGGCGCTTGCTGATTCCCGGGCAGGTCACGCTGGATTATTTTGCAGGAAAAATCAAACAATACCCGCATCCTTTCCAGTTTTTCTTCGTGGTGATGTTTTTCTTTTTGTTGGCGTACAACAAACTCAATACTACTGGTAACGCCGGTATTAATTTTAATTTTTCAGCAGAAAATAACGACATTAATTTAGGGAGTAGCAATAAAACCAATGGCCCAGCGAAACAGTCCGATTTTTATTTCCTGTTGGAACGCTACGTATTCGTCAATCAAATCAAGGAAGGTTTTGATTCTTTGCCACCCCGTTTACAAACGCCAGTAGTGAATGAATCCTTAAATATCATCTTGGAAAAAACCAATGGCCATTGGACTCGTCAACTGGATAGTTTGTTCAAAGAAGAAAAATCCAGGGATAGTTTAGGACTTAATTTTGGTACCAGGGTCATACGCATTGCCTATAAGGACATTGTCGAATACAGTCCTGATGAACTCGTTGAACGGTATAAAGTAAAGGACTGGCTAGGCAAAACCTTGATTCGCCAAGGCATTCGCTCCTTACAAAGTCCCAAAGACCTGATCGCAGCCTACATTGGTAGCTTCTCATGGACCATTTTGGCCCTGATCATTATTATGGCAGGTACGATGCATCTCTTTTATTGGCCGCAAAAACGGTATTATGTTGAGCATTTCATTCTGCTGATGCATTGGCACTCAGGTGCCTTACTGGTGCTCACCCTGATGCTAATCTGGAACTATTTTCTTCCTCTGGGAGCCTATTGGGGCTTCATCATTATGGGGGTTTTTGTGTTTCTATTGTTTACCATGAAGCGTTTTTATCGTCAAAATTGGTTCTGGACTACATTTAAGTGGTTTTGGTTTAGCTTCTTTTATTTGATTGGCTTTACGATTCTTTTTGTGGTTGGTCTTTTGGTGGTATTTACGTTTTTTTGAGGTTTTTTAAATCCGAACAACTGGAAATTTGCTCCTGTAAATCAAGGAAATAAATCATCTTAAGTTTTCCTTAATTTTTCTTAACATTTTTTTTGAATCGATTTTGCGACCCGTTTTTTAGTCCGCTGTCTAATGGTCAAATTGCGGATGAGACCGCAACATTTTTTCAAAACCAACTTATTTATCACCTAAAACCTGACTGTTATGTTTGCTTTCAAAACCTGGAGCCGCCTGGCTTCCGTAATGGCTATTTTGTCAATTGCTCTGGCGAGCACTTCTTGTGAATTGTTTGACAAAGACGATGATAAAGACGACGACAGCGTCAAAGCCAAAATCATAGGAACCTGGCAATTAAAGTCCCTTACCTGTGATCCCGCCATCGATTGGTTTGGTACAACGGTAACCAATGTTTATGCTCAGTTGCCTGCTTGTATCAAAGACGATTTGGTGATCATCCAAAACAACAACACTTACCTGGAAGACGAAGGCAATTCAAAGTGCCAAAATAGCGATCCTCAAACGGTATCTGGTACCTGGGCGTTGAATCCAGCTCAAACCATCTTGTCAGTAAGCAGAGATGGCGACACCGAAAGCTGGAACATCAGCAACCTGGGCAAAAGTGAATTCACCGCTGAATACGAGATCGAGGAAGGTGGTGTGACTTATACCTTCAAGGCAGTTTATGTGAAGAAATAATTTTGTTTTAATGGTAATTTGTTGAAGCGCTGCCGGGTCGAGGGGATCCGGGGCGCTTCTTTTGTTGGGGCAGGTTTGATGTACTTGGCGATATTATCGGATGAAGTTTTTTTCTTTTTTAAAATCCAATGAAAAACTAAAGGTAGAGCCCTTGTCTTCTTTACTTTTCACCTTAATGGTCCCGCCCTGTAGCGTTACCAGCTGTTTCACTATGGCCAGGCCCAGGCCAGTTCCGCCATACAAACGGGTAGTTTCAGAATTTACCTGCTCAAAAGCATCAAAAATCTGCTTCAATTTGTTCTCAGGAATCCCAATTCCAGTATCACTAACTGCAAAATGGATGCTTACAGTTTCTTCATCCTCTTCGAGTTTGCGGATCCGTACGGTTATGTTTCCGGTTTTGGTAAATGTTACCGCATTGCTGATCAGGTTTAAAATGATTTGACGCAAACGCACCGGATCGCCTACTACTACTTCAGGAATACTGGTGTCGTATTGTTTGATTAAGACTAGATTTTTCTCCTGCATTTTGGTCTCAAACAGGTGTAGCATGTCGGACACCGAAGAGAACAAACGGAAGGGGCTATGTTCAATCACCATTTTCCCGGCTTCGACCTTGGCCAGGTCCAGCACATCGTTGAGCAAAACGATCAAAGACTCGCTGGATACTTTAATGGCATTCACCGATACTTTTTGGGTTTCACTCAATTTGGTTTTCATGAGCACATTGGCAAACCCAATGATGGCGTTCATTGGTGTGCGGATCTCGTGGCTCATGTTTGACAAAAACTGCTGCTTGGCTTTTACAGCTGCTTCGGCGGTTTGGGTCTTTTGTTCGGCAATTACTTTCGCTTCGATCAATTCGTTGAGCACTTTCGTTTGTTTCGTTTGTAATTCATTGGCCAATTTCCTTAATTCGGTGATGTCGGCCATAGTCAGTACGATCAACTCCTCATTTTTGCTGGCTTGTTCAATTCGATGCGCATTGAGCAACAAGGTTTTGTGACCTATACCAACAAAATCCTGATCCACTTCAAAATTGTGGAAGCGTTTATTTTTGGGCACAATGTCTTCGAGCAACTCGCGTAGTGCTGGAATATTCCATTGGCTATTGCTCAACTTGAACAAGGAGGCACCAATAATCTCGTCTTCGGATACTTGGAAGGTGCTGCAAAATGCCTGATTGACGGATTTAATGCGGATGTTTTTGTCCAATACGAGCATGGGCTCGTGCACGGTGGCCAGGATCGTTTCGTAATAGGTGTACAGTTCTTCAATTTGCTGGATACGGACGTACAACTCGTGGTTGCTGGTGGTGAGTTCTTCGTTGGTGGATTCAATTTCTTCTTTGGAGGTTTCCAGTTCTTCGTTTAAACTTTGCAATTCTTCGTTGCTGGAAATGATTTCTTCGTTGGCACTTTGCAATTCTTCATTGGCTGCCTCGTGTTCCTGGGTAATGGTGTTCATGTAGGCCCGAGTAGCGGTAAGTTCTTCCTCCAGTTTTTTAATCCTGCGGTCTTTGGCTATGCTGTTTTTTTCCTCACCTTCCTCCAAAGAGTCGCTTAAATCAATCTGTTGCCCAGTAAACACAACTACCCACAAGGGCTCTTCACCTTCAATTTTAAATGGAGCCACTTCAATATTTACAATATGTACACTGTTTTGGAGCGCATCACGATTCATTTCAATGCCCGATTTGTGCACTACTTGCTCGGTCTTGATGGATTCATTGATGGCATTGCGCAACTCGAAGGTAATTTCGGGGTGCGACATTTTTAAAATGTTGAAACTCGCTTTACCCGGTCCATGACGGAGGTACAGGGAAGTGGAGCCCCGAAATTGTAGAATGTCCAATTCGGAATTAATGATCACGCTGGCGGGCACATATTGGCCCAATAGCACGACATCAAAGGCACTACTTAAGTCGCCTTTGGCAGGGGTGGCTGTCTTTTTAGGCATAATAGAGGTAGATCTGTCTCGATCGGGTAAATTTGCTTGCATAATCCGTTGGCTTATCTCCGGTATATGGTAGCTGCTCTTGTTCTTTTTGCGCGAATAAATTTTGTATTTTTTATTCAGTGAGGCAAACAGGTGGGTGGAGCTTCCAGTGGTTTCTGACTTGCCCAACATTAGATAGCCCTCCTCATTTAGGGCATAATGAATGGTGGAAATGGCCTTTTTTTGCGCAGAGGTATCGAGGTAGATCATCAGGTTGCGACAACTGATAAAATCCATGCGGGAAAAAGGGGGATCACTCAAAATATTGTGCTCTGCAAAAACACAAACATCGCGGAGGGTTTTGGTGATGCGGTACTTGTCTTTGGACTTGGTGAAAAATTGCTGCAATCGTTGGGTGGAAACATTCTTGAGCTGATGCAATGAATATTCTCCAATGCGCGCAATACCAATGGCCTGGGCGCTGAGGTCGGAAGCGAAAATTTGAAAAGTAACGTGGTGGTTTTGTCGATTGTGCAACTCGAATAGTAGCATGGCCAAGGAATACACTTCTTCACCAGTGGCGCAGGCTGCTACCCAAATGCGTAAGGTTTCGCCCGGTTCTTTGCTGCTCAACAAGCGGGGAAGAATGGTACTTTCTAAAAACTGAAAGGCTTCAGTGTCTCTGAAAAAATCGGTAACATTGATGAGCAGGTCTTGATACAACAGCTCAATTTCTTCTGGCTTTCGCGCCAAAAATTCGGCGTACTGTGACAGTGTTTCAATTTTATGGATCAACATCCGGCGCAACATACGCCGCTTGATGGTGCTCATTTTGTAGTGGCTAAAATCGACGTTACGGGTTTTGTGAATGAGCTGTAGGATATGTTTTAAGTCGGGATTACTGTTCTCAATTTTATCTTCCGGGCTTGATTTTAAAGGGGTTCGTTTTAGCAAAGGATGTTTGCTCATCCAGTTCAATTCCCTGGCCATTTCTGGAGGTGATAAAATAAAATCAACAATCCCTTCGGCAATAGCAGATTGGGGCATACTGCCGAATTTGGCCGAATCATCCTGCGCAAAAGTGAGTCCTCCTGCCAGTTTTATTTCTTTCAAGCCCCGAGTACCATCGGTAGCACTGCCAGACAAAACAATGCCAACCACATTCTCCTTGTGCGTTTCAGCCAGGGAAGAGAACAACACATCGATAGACAGGTTGGTGGTTTTATTTTGTGGGCGTGGAATGAGTTTGATGTGCCCGTCGGTTACGGCGATGTCTTTGTTGTAAGGCATCACGTAAACATGGTCGGGCAACATTTTGTCCATGTCTTCAATGTCCTGCACGGACATGCTAGTTGCCTTGGATAAAATGGGGGTCAACAAACTTTTGTGGTCAGGACTCAGGTGCTGTACATAGATAAAGGCCATGCCCGTAGTGGGCGACAGGTTTTGTAACAAGGAAGTGATGGCTTCCAGTCCACCCGCCGAAGCACCGATGGCCACAATAGGGAATGGATGTGAGGCTTCTGTTGCTTGCTCACTGAGCGTACCAGGGCCTTCAACAATTGGATTCTCGGGCTGCTCGATCTCACTCGGATTACTCAGGCTACTTTCTTTTTTGGAAATTGCCTTTTTTCTATTAGGAACGGGATTAGACTTCATTGTTCAAAATTTAGCTTGAAATCAAGCCTTTGGATGAATCCCTCCTTGATCGAGTGTCGGCTGCTAAAACAGGCCAAGAAGTGCATTTTAGAATGGTAGCACACATCTGTTGCTACATTTGGTAAATATAGTGATTAGTTGACGAATTATTTTTTGTTTTTATAAGCTACTGATTATGAAAGCAAAAATGGACTGAACCTTATTTCGTACGCCCATCTGCTACCTTATCAAATTCCTCATCAATTGGCTCCCACAATTCAATTTTATTGCCTTCCAGATCCAGGATGTGTACAAATTTTCCGTATTCAAATTCCTCAATTTCATCCAAGATTGTTACTCCTTCCTGCTTTAGGGCTTCAACCAAAGCTACCAGATTTTCTACCCGGTAATTGAACATAAAATCTTTGGTGGAGGGTGCGAAGTACTCGGTGGTTTCGGAAAAAGGACTCCACTGGGTATAGCCTTTCCGCTCAGGTTCGTCACTGACTCTCCATTCAAAGCTGGTTCCCCATTGATCACTTTCGAATCCAAGGTGGGTTTTGTACCATTCTTTAATTTGGTTGGGGTCTTTACATTTAAAAAAGACCCCACCAATTCCGGTTACTCTTTTCATTGTTGATTTGTTTGGCTTGAAGATACTATTTTTTTATTTAAAACCAAAACAAATTATTCATTTTGTTGAGTAAAAAACAATGTTTATTTGTCTTTAAAAGTTTTGATAAAATCCTCGCTTAATCCCTTCTCTTTGAGGTATTCATACAACTCCTTGGCGTTGTCTCCACCTTTTTTGGCATGGTGCAAAAGGGTAAAACCATGTGGCCCAATGGAGTGCAAAGCCTTAGGATACACATCAATTAAGGATTTAACCAAAGTGGTTTGTCCCAAAAGGGCGAGCACAAAAATGTCGAAACGGGCTCCTTTTTCAATCATAAATTTGACCTGATCAACGTACCCCATGTGCGCCATTGCGCCAATCCCCGTTTCAAAATCGCCATCTTTCCAGTCCACCGTGGCATTGAGTAAATTGGGGTATTCTTCCAATAATACCTGGACCCGGGCAAAATCGTTGTGTGACTTGAGCACAAATTCCTTGACAATGACTGGGTCGATGGGGTCAACCAATTGCCGATCCTGAGCATTGGCTTGTAATAAGGAAGGAACCATCAGGCCAGTGGAAGCAGCCAGGGCGCTGCGGATGAATTCTTTTCTGGATGTTTTCATAATGCAGATGATAAGCGTGTGTTTGTTTGTGGGACAAAACAAAGCTCAAGCTCAACTTTGGCAGGGAAAATTCGTCGGAAGAAGGGGAAATCCGATGGGATTAGGCCTTACTACTGGACGCTTTTGTTTTTGAGGCACGAGGACATCAATTGCCACGTGCTTATGAAGTTTTTTGAAATAACCGATCTTTTGTAGCTGCCAGCTTTTCTCAATTTCTGGCTCATTTAGGGACGCTTTATTTTGAAAACTTCATTAGCGCGTGGATCATGGAGTTGCTGTTAAAATGGACTTTAGTCCTGCCAAAAAATTGAAAATGGGGCTAAAGCCCAGGTCATTTTTTAGCTTCTTACCACGAGCTAAAGCACGTGGCAATTGAAACGAGCTGCGCCTGGCATACTTTGATGAAAGGATCATCTAAAAGATCGTTTATTTCAAAAAATTTCATCAGATGTCCTGAGTAAAATGTCCAGTGGGTGTTATTAAACCTTCTTTTCCTGCATCTGTCGATAAGAAGTAGGAGTAGTGCCCGTAATTTTTTTAAAAGCCAGATTAAAAGCATTTTTGGTACCAAACCCAACCTGATAAGCGACTTCAATTGCATTAAGTTCTTGTTTGGAGGTGGTAGCCAGCAGTTCTTGCGCCGCTTTAACTCGGTAGGCGTTCACAAACTCGGCAAAACTTTTACCCGCCTGTTCATTGATGGCTTGCGAAACGTGGTGGCGTTGCGCCCTAAGTTTTTGCGCCAGGCCATCTAGGGAAAGTTGGTTGTCGCGGAACAGCTCTTCCTTTTCCATCAGCTCTAAAATCCGCTGAAAAAGTGCACTGGAGTTTTCCGGGCTGAGCACTGAGTTGCGGTACTTGATCGGTTTGATGGCTTCTTTTAAGGTCATTCCGGCAAAAACCCTGGGCTCAATGTAACCCAGCCAGGCCACGAGGTAGATAAAAAAGGTCAGGCTGGCCGCGTCGAGTTGTCGCCATTGAGGGGCATGTAAGCCTAAAACGTGAGAAAGTCGATAGTAAATAAAGGTCAAAACAATGCCCCAATACGCATTGACCAACCAAATACTCCAACGTTTCAACTCCTGGTTTTTCTGGACATGCGGTTTTAGCATAATTTTCATCCAAATGCCATAAGTGATCATTTGAATAAAGACCGGGATCAAATACCAGTGGACTAGCGGCCATTCAGGAATCCAACTTAGGTAGGCTGTAAGGGATGGAAAAAAGCGGAGATAAAAAGGCAACAACAAAAAAGTAGTGAATATAAAAGGTACAGCGTGCCAAAGCACTTTTTGCGCACTCATTTTGGGGCGCTCAAAAGTCGCCATAAAGTACAAAAACAACAGCGGCCCATAACCAAGCTGGAGCGGATAACTAATGACTTTAAAGCCCGGTAAACGATCCATCCAATGCATCCACCACAATGCCCACTCCAGCAGGGTCACCACCAGCAGGGCCATCAACAAACCCAGGATCCGATTGGGCAAACGGTTCTCCTTCAATGAAAAAAGTAGAACGGTCAATAAAAGCCCTTGGGCTGCCGCAACTATTGCAGCAATTGCCCAAAAGTGGAGCGTCATAGTGGGTGATTTTTTGAGCAATAAATCATGAAAGCTGCTGTAAAATAAACGGTTTTTCAGCTAAATTTCCTTTTTTACAGCCCAAACCAAAGCGACCATGTTTAGAATTTACCTATTCTTGCTGATGGCCATGTTTAGCCTGCAAAACATTCAGGCGCAACAAATCAGCAAAGCCGACTACCAACGCGCCGTTGCCTCCATGTGGAGCAACTTCAACAACAAAAAAGTATTCAACCACAACCCACAGCCCATTTGGGCGCAGGATAGCTCGGGGATACTTTTTGTTTCTCAAAGCAGATTGGGCCGCACCTACTTTAAAGTTGACTGGAAAGCTAAAAAAATTGCCCCCCTGCTCGACCAGGAAAGATTGGCCAAGGTGCTTGGCGACAGCCTCAAAACTACGGTAAAAGCAAGCGACTTACCCATGCAAGCTTTGCAATATAAGGATGCCAAACACTTGGAATTCAGCAGCAGTGGAAAAACCTATGCGCTGGATTTGAGCAATTACACCCTGAAAAGGGTCATCAACCCGGAGCGAAATCCCTTCGAGTCCAAGTCGCCCGATGGCAAATGGATTGCTTATACCGACAAATACAACCTCTTCATTAAATCTACCACCGACGGCAGCATCCGCCAACTGAGCACCAAAGGCGAGCGGCTTTACGAGTACGGCACTTTTTACGGCTGGTCCGATATCATTGAGGGTGAAAACGGTGAACGTCCCCGGCGCTTTACGGTGCGTTGGTCGCCGGACTCCAAATGGATTCAGACTTATGTTACCGATATGCGGGTTGCCAAAAAAATGTACCTGCTGGACTGGAGTCAGGATGATTTGTACAAACCCAAATTGCTGGGCTATTACCGCGGCTCACCAGGCGATACGGACATGGTAAAGATGATCCCTGTGTTTTACAATGTCAGCACTGGAGCCGAGTACCAAAAGAACCACTTGCAGGCCACCCATACCAACCCCATCCAGTACGAATGGTCCAAAACCAGTGGTGTGGTGTACCAGGAAAATGCCATTCGGGGCTATCAGGCTGTGGAATTGCATCGCTGCGACTTGAATAAACAATCGGAAGAGCTACTTTACCGCGAAACAAGCAACACCAATATTGACAATTACAGCGCTGAAATCTTTGAAGATTGGGGCAAAGTATTGATCACCTCGGAGCGTGATGGCTGGAAACAATTGTACCTGCTCGACCTTAAAGACAAGTCGCTGAAACCCTTAACCAATGGCGCTTATTACATCAATCAAGTCTTGCACGTAGACCACGCTAAAGGGTTCATCCTGTTCAATGCTCAAGGGAAAGAGGCCGGGCGCAACCCCTATTTTCAGCATTTGTACAAACTGACCTTGTCGACAGGTAAGGTAGAATTGTTAACCCCTGAAAATGCCAACCACGATGTGTTTGTATCGCCAGATGGGTTGTATTTCGTGGACAATATTTCTACCCCCACGCAGCCTACTCGCACGGTATTGAAAAGCCACACTACTCCCCCACTGAGTCTGGACTTGCTCAAAACAGACGCCAGTGGCCTGGATTCCATGAAATACCGTTTGCCCGAGCCTTTCACTGCCATCGGCAAGGATGGAAAAACCACCATTTACGGCGCCATCTGGAAACCCAGCAATTTTGATCCAAAGAAAAAATACCCGGTCATTGATCAAACCTATACCGGGCCGCACACCAATATGTATCCGCGCAATTATACCACCGCTTTATCGCGCAACAACCAGCCTTTGGCAGAACTGGGATTCATCGTTATTACCGTGGATGGTCTGGGTACAGCGGGGCGCTCCAAGGCTTTCCACAATGTATCCTACAAAAACATGGGCAAAAACCTGGAGGATCACCGCCTGGCCATCTTGCAATTGGGGCGTAAAAACCCTTGGATGGATACGACGCGGGTAGGCATTTTTGGGCACTCAGCGGGAGGATACGATGCAGGCCATGCTGTATTGGAATACCCGGATTTTTATAAGGTAGCCGTTGCCAGTTCGGCCGACCACGATTTCAGGATGGAAAAGGACTGGTGGCCGGAAATGTACATGGGCTGGCCCGTAGATTCGACCTATCATCAGGTGTCCAATATCACCATGGCCAAAAATCTGAAAGGGAAGTTGTTGATCACCCACGGGGGCATCGACGAAAACGTGAACCCTTCGGCGACTTTCAAACTGGCTGAAGCGCTCATCCGCGCCAACAAGGAGTTTGATATGCTGATTTTGCCCAGCCAAAAACACGGTTACCAAGGCATCTACAACGATTATTTCACCAAAAAGCGCTGGAATTATTTTGTGGAGCACTTGTTGGGCGTAGAGCCGATTTGGGAGTTTGAATTGAAATAAGGGCTAGCCATTGGGGCAACTTTTACACCTGTTGCCCTTTTTGTATTTTTTGCAACACTTCTTTTTGTGCTTTTTTCCCGCAATGACAATAAGCGGAAAGGGGAGTTTCATGTTCATTGGGTCGAAACCTTTCTTTTGAGTAGCCATATTTTGCAGAGATTGGTCAAAACTGGCTGCAAAAATAAAGTTTATTTAGACTTAATACAAATAATTTCTCTAAAAAAGCAACTCATTGACGTTTTAACACTTTTCCCAGCTTGGGTAAAGCGCTGTAATAAAAAAACACCTCCCCTGGCAAGTCGTATTTCTGGTTCAGCTCAAGCATGCCCTTCAACAGTTCAGGTTTGATCCGATAACCATCCCCCAGGCCAATCAACACTCCAGCATAAAGGCGATCCTTTTTACCGCCGACTCGTTGAATGGTTTCTTGCAGGATTTTTTCGTATTCGTCCAACTTGTAGCGGTAGAGCTGCACGATGACATAATCCACGTAACCTTCACGTAGCCAGGTCGGCCAATCCTGAAGGTAATCCTGCAAAGAAGAAGGGTAAATACCTGGTGCCATACTCACCAGCACATTGGGTTTGGCCGCCTTAACTGACTGGTATAAGTCTTTGCCGAACTTGTTTAAGCGTTTTGCCCGCCATTGAATCCAGTTGCTATCCAGGTGATTGGCCGGTGGAGCAAGGCGGTTGTGCTCTTTTTTGTATTCGGCGACGGTATACAAATCATACCCCGCCGTGGATGGAACTGCTGGCATCCGGTCGTCGCCTTGAATGCCATCGATGTCGTACTTTTTCACTACCTCCAGCACCAAACTTTTGACAAAATTTTGCACCAGAGGGTGAAAGGCGTTCATCCAGGTAAAGCCATTTTTTTCAACTCCTTTTCCATCCAGACCTATGGCAGCGTAATAAGGATATTTTTTGAGGAGATAAGCCCCCGAATCACCAGAGGCAGCAGCAAAACCATATTCAAACCAGGCATGAACCTTGATGTTTTCTACATGCGCTGCGTCGATCAGCTCTTTTAAAGGGTCACGTTTGCCAAAACGAGGGTCGATGGCTATGCCAAAACGTTCCATCATAATGGCACTCGGATAAAGGGTGCGCCCCCGATTCCAGGTTGAGACATAAATGTTGTTGATGCCTGCTTTTTTGCAATTGTCGACAGCCTTTTGAATGTTTGTTTTGGAATCCAAAACGCTGTCCTGAGCAGTCACCCAAACGCCGCGGATCGCTCCATAAGGGGCTTGTGCTTGCACAAAACACATGAAAAAGCAACACTGAAGAAAGATGAAATAGCGCATAATTTTTACACGAATAACGAAAAAACAATAGCGAATAGCCAATCGCCAATAACCCTGCAAATGTACTATCTTTTCCCTCGTCGTTTTTCGCTGCCTCTACTCGACTGAATTATTTTTACATTTGAGCTTTAATGTGAGGCAAAATAAGTGCTCATTTTTTGCCCTTCGTTTAAAAATTAAACCATGGCCTGGACCTTTTTGGAGAAAACGACGGAATACGGCACCCAATCAAAACAAAACACCCAAAGACGGAAAATTGTCCACTTGCTCTTCCACCATCAGGAGCTGAGCATCCCTGCATTGTGTCAGTTTTTGAAACTAAGTGTGCCCACGGGCACCAAACTGGTGAAAGAGTTTGAAAATCAGGGCATCCTGGTGGAAGCTGGCAAAAGAGAATCCAGCGGTGGTCGGCGGCCAGTTGCCTATCGCCTGGCCCCCAACATGGGTTATGTTGTATGTATTGAATTGGTTTCGCACGCTTTCAAATTGGGTATTATCAACCTTCAGCGCGAGCTGGTGTATGAATACGAGTCTGAAACTTTTGACCTCAATGACAAAAATGCTGCCCTCGATTTTTTGAAAACCATTGTCCCACAAATTATCAACAGTCAAAATATTCCAGCTGAAAAAATCCTGGGAGTTGGCATCGGCATTGCCGGGCGAGTCAACCATAAAAAGGGCATCAGCTACTCTTACCTAAACCTGGATCAGCCGCTGGCGAATTATTTACAAATGGAATGGGGGTTTCCGGTTTTCATCGACAACGATACCCGTCTTTTGGCCTGGGGAGAAAATACTTTTGGCCTGGCCCAGGATAAAAAAAATGCCATTTGTGTCAATCTCAGTCGGGGCCTGGCGGTGAGTTTGATTTCCAATGGGCAGTTGCACAATGGGCATTCCGGTTTTGCGGGGGAATTTGGGCATATTTTTGCTGCTGACAACAAACGATTGTGTATTTGTGGGAAAAAAGGTTGCCTGGAAACCCTCGTTTCGGGCCTGGCCCTGGAATCGGCCTACGCAGCTCAAACCGGAGAGCAACTACCCTACAAAAAAATCCTGAATCAGGTTGAACGCGGCCAGCCGCAAGTTATTGAAAACCTACACCAGATGGGGGAACAACTGGGGCGCGCGCTGGCTGGATTAATCGACTTGCTCAATCCTGAATTGATCGTATTGAGCGGAGGTTTTGTGCCCGTATTCGAAACCATGCGTTACTCGATCATCAAGGGCATCAGTTTGTACAGCCTGCCCCAATTGGCCTCTGATTGTGAAATAAAGGTGTCGACATTGGGCGACAATGCTGGTATCATGGGGGCTTATGCGATGGTGTTTGAACAGACTTTGGCACCTTAAAGTATGACTAAATAGGGGGAACTCCACCATTCTTCCATCTAAGAGGAACCAATCATCAACGGAACTTTTAGGTTCTACAAGTCATTCCGATCATGCTTACTTTGCTCAATGTGCTCAGTACGGGAAGTGCCATTTTCCTTTCCTTTTTAGTGCTTACGGTACGCCGTGAAGTCAACATCATTGCCAACCGTTGGTTAGCGCTCTTTTTGTTGTTGTTGAGTTCTGCGCTTTTTGATGGAAACCTAAAAATTTATGGCCTTGCTGAAGAGCCTTACTGGTTGATCTTCTTGTTTAACTTTAATTTTCTATTGCTGGCCCCTACACTGTACCTCTGTGTTTTGCGTTTTGTGACCCCCAACCGGAACTTCAGGATAAAAGACCTTTGGCATTTTTCGCCAAGTATTCTTTTGATGACCCTGAATTTTCTAGTTTGGCTGTCTACTCCCGAAGTGGCCCAAGCTGAGCCAAGCACCACTGCTGCTGAATTGGATGTTGCTGATGTCATTGTGATTGCCTTGATTGTCTTGCAGATAGTAGGTTATTTGTGTTTTTCTTTCAGGGTTCTCCTCAGGCACCAGCGAAACATTGAAAATTTCACCGCAACACCCGAAGAATTTCAACTCAAATGGTTGTTTTATTTTTTATGCGGCGTAGGTTTAATGGTGCTAACCTGGTTGCTCGAGATCTTCTTCTTACCCATCGAACAAACGGAAAGTAAATACTCATTCGTTTATTTTTTCGCCATTTACGCCTTGGGGTATTTTTCTTTGCAACAAAAAGAAGTTTTCCCTTTTTCACCAGAACAAGCCGAAGAGGCCGAGAAAATTTTAGAAGAACAAGACGAGTCATTGTCCTTACGGCGCCAGCGCATTCCAGAAGATAAGTTTGATCAATTGAAAGCCTTACTCTTGGAAAGTATGGAAAAAAACAAACCCTACCTCAACCCAGAAATCAGTCTTGCCGGATTAGCCAAACACCAGGACTTGAGTTTGCATGAACTATCGGAGTTGATTAACCTGGGCTTCGGTGAAAATTTTGCCCAGTTTATCAATCGTTACCGCGTTGAGGAAAGCAAAAATTTACTCATTTCGAAAAAGCATAGCCACCTCACCATGGTTGGGATTGCTTTTGAGGCTGGTTTCAATTCCAAAACCGCATTCAATACTGCCTTCAAAAAAAACGTAGGTATTTCACCTACTGAGTTTCAAAAACAAGAAAGATCCAAAGTAGCCATGCCTGTTTAATTTAGGAGAACACCAAATTGGGCCTTTTTTTGCCTTAAACTTGTTCCAATCTATAAACTCGAACACCACTGACTGGTTGTTTTTGGAGTTTTGAGCCATTGAAAAACAATTTCATTATGGCAACCAACATTTCAAAAATCACCCTGCTGTTCTTTTTCTTAAGCCTTGCCCTTTATGCTTGTGTAAAGGTTGAGCCTTGGGATTATGATCCAGCTACCATCCCCGCGAATTTTGTACCACTGAAAAAGCCAGATCCTGGTACGGGCTACAATTTACACGTTCCCGCCTTTCCCATTCCGGCCAACTTTGAGCGGGAATGGTTTATGCGCGTACCCATCGGCAACACCGAAGAAATTTACATGTCGGGATATGAAGTGAAACAACGCGAAGGTTCGCACCATGTCATTGCGTACCAATACAAAGATGAAAAAAAGGTCGGACTGCCCAAAATTGGCGAAATGCGGGACCAAAACCAGGCCGATGGCCGCCTCAACACCTTTTCCAACATGGAAAACATGAATTTGCTGGCCGAAGCTGCATCGCCCTATCAACGGGTTGATTTCCCGGAAGGTTTTGCCGTACCCATTGCCGCCAATTCGACGCTCGACTTGAACTCACACTATTTCAACAAATCGAATCAAACCATTTTTGGGGAGGTGAGTATGAACATTTACACCAAACCCAAATCAGCGGTAAAGTATTTTTTGAAACAACAAAGTACAGACAATATCGATGTACTGGTTCTCCCCGCTAAAAAAACCACGACCATTGAATACACCGATATCTTTCCTGAAAAAAGAAAACTCAAGGTCCTGTTTTCTCACATGCACAAACGAGGTAAAAAATTTGAAGTGTACTACGTTGGCGGCCCCAAAGATGGGCAATTGATGTACTCAAACGACAATTGGCATGACCCCAAGTTTGTATATCTGCCTGACTTTATTGACATCGATAAAGGCAACGGGGTAAGGACAGCAATTACTTATGAAAATGACACCAATCGGGAAATTCGGTTTGGGGTAACATCTGAAGACGAAATGGGAATCTTCTTTTATTTCTACCTGTAGAAAATGCAGCTACAAGGCACTTACAAATCTTAAAATAATGAAATTCAAATATTTAATTGCATTCATTTGCTTTAACTGGGGATCAGCTGGGTTTAGCCAGAATTCCAGCCCATGGGCGGCCAATTTCGTTTTTTTTCACCAGGACGCAGGTTTTAAGCTGGATGTTGGCTCGCTGCAAACCACCAATCCGGTAACAATTCGGCCGGGGTTTTCGCTGGGTCTTGAACGAACTTGGGATGAGGGAAAAAGGAAGGGAACCCGGCTTTTCCAGGATTTACACGCTGGATTTTGGCAAAACCCCTATTCTGAAAACTATTTGTTCCTGGGTACCCGCCTGGGAGCTGATATCCGAATATTTGGTCAGCTCCGGCTCACGCCAAGCCTTATTTACCGCATTGGCAGGGCCAAAACCAAGGACATTCGCTACGCATACGAGGAAGGAAAATGGGTGCCTACCGACAATTCAACGCCAGGTTTTTTGCGACAAACCCTGGGGCTCGACATCCAGTGGAGTTGGCGTTTTGCACCAGATGCTGCCCACCCTATCGACTTTCAAGTGGGTGCCAACTGGCTTCTGGCCTTGAAATACATGCCAGTTGATCCTGAAGGCGCACCCAATCTCTACCTCTATAAAACCTTTCGTGTAGGACTTCGCTACGGGTTTTAATGCTATAGTCACATTCCTCAAAATTTAAATCACTTGACATGTTTTCAACCAAAAAAATAACCGTGGTTGTTCTTACCAGCCTTTTGTTTGCCATCGCTTGCAAAAAAGAAGAACCTGCTAAGCCGAGTTATAGCCCCCCCGAAGGTAGTTACAACCTTATTTACGAAAAAATTTTTAAAACCTCCTGCGCCTTATCCGGTTGCCACGCCAAGGAAGGGGATTTTGGCCACCATGGCTTGGGCGATGAAAAAACCTACCAACGTTTACTTACTGAAGACAGCCACAATTCACAGGCAAAAGCTGCTGGGTTGAAGTCTGTCAAACCAGGTGATCCTGCCAAAAGTTTCCTTTATGCAAAAATCAGTTGGGAAGGTTCAGCGTATCAATTTGGGCAAAAAATGCCCAGCGGGGGCTTAAAATTAACGGCCAATCAAATTGAATTTGTCCGGCAATGGATTGCAGCAGGCGCTCCAGAATCAGGGCATGTAGCGGATGAGAGCTTGTTGAAATAATGGAGATTGTGGTCTGTTTTTAATAGTGACTTTTATCATCCACTTTTTTTCAAAAAATCATTGTTAAAAATTGGCCACAAACTTTAGCTTTGCGGCGATGATAGCAACTTTCCCAAATTGAAGCGCGATTAACTACGTCATGAGAACCTTTTTTGCCTACTTTTTCCTGATCCTGATCCTCTGGCCAAGCTGGAGAATGGGATTGGTGTGGGCATGGTTCAAGGCCAATCAAACTTTCATCGCCAAAGAGTTGTGTATCAACAAAGATCGTCCGGAAATGCACTGTAATGGAAAGTGTTTCCTGATGACCAAAATGCGGGAGGTGCACCGCCAGGGGCATGACAATTTTGTCAATGGTTTGGAAAATTTGCTGGGCAAAGATTTGGTGTACGTTTTTCAGGCATTCACCCTTCGCCTTTCACAACCTGCACCTGCCGTTCTGCACAAGTCGCATTTTTCCTACCGTACTCCCCTATCTATTCTTCACATACTGGCCCTCATCAAGCCACCCGCAGTTACATTGCTGTAATTTCATGGGCGAAGTCTGCCCTATCGATTCCAATTTCATTTTTCATTTTGCCACAAAGGCACTAAGCATGAGTTTGTCATCCCGAATTTTTGGGATGACAAACCGCGGATGCGGTTGAATTTATCATAGCCCCGGTCGTCCGGGGTCATTTGGGTAGCACAAGGTTTCGCAACCGCGGATGCGGTTGAACTTTTTGCTCAATTGTGTTCAACCACTGCCGTGGTTGCCGCCAATTTGACCCTACTATTTACCCCGGACGACCGGGGCTATGATAAATTCAATCGCTCCGCGATTAGGTTTATGCCCGATTTTGGCTTTTCAAAAATTCGGGATGACGAACTGTTTGGCTGTCGTGCTATGGGGCGCATGTGGCATTTTTAACGATTCAATTCAACAGCAATGTATTTCAAAAATAGCCTTGCAGCACTTGTTGTGCTGGCAACTTTGATCCTTTCTTTTTCTTGCGACAAAAACGATGATGGTGAGTTTGGTCCCAATGACAAGGGCAGCATTATCCTGGAATTTGACAACGTAGTGGGTTCACAAAACCTGCAACTAAACGGCCCCCAAACCTACACCAATGCCAACGGGGACCAATTCAATGTGACCTTGCTCAACTATTACATCAGCAACATCAAGCTCAAAAAGAGCGATGGAACGGTCTACACAGTTCCTCAAGACAGCAGCTATTTTCTGGTTCAGGAAAGCATTGCCGCATCTCGGGAAATCAAACTGAACAACATTCCGGCCGGAGATTATACTGAAGTTACATTCATGGTGGGTGTCGATAGTATCCGCAACACCATGGACTTGTCCAAACGCACCGGCATTCTAGATCCTGCGGCCCACAGCGGTGACGACAACATGTACTGGAGTTGGAACTCTGGCTACATTTTCTTCAAAATGGAAGGTTTATCTCCTCAAGCAACTGCTGATGCAGCAGGCAACAAAAAATTCCGCTACCACATCGGCGGTTTTGGCGGGATGAACAGCAAAACCATCAACAACATCAAAACCGTCACTCGCACTTTTGCTGGGGACAAAGCTACCGTGCGCAGTTCAATTACCCCACAAGTACACATCATTGTAGACGTCCTCAAAGCATTTGAAGGGAGTAGCAAAGTGAGCATTGGCGCCAATACTACGGTCATGTTTGCCCCTTATTCGGTGAACATTGCCAACAATTACGTGGAGATGTTCCAGGTGCACCATGTACACAATGATTAACCATGAAGCCGATGCTCAATCTCATTCTCATCATAGCGGCCCTGCTTTGGTCTTGCCAACCAGAGGCCGAACCGGAAAACATTCAGTTTGTCAAACCAGCCAATTTTCCTGAGCCGGTTTACGACCTGAAGAAGAATCCCATCAGCGCGGCCGGGTTTGAACTGGGGCGCACCCTTTTTTACGATCCCATTCTGTCTCGCGATGGCAGCATCAGTTGTGGTTCTTGTCACCAGCAAAGTGCTGCCTTCACCCACCACGGACATGACCTTAGCCACGGCATTGACGACCAGTTGGGTGAGCGCAACAGCCCGCCGATCATGAACCTGGCCTGGCACAATACCTTCTTTTGGGATGGCGGGGTACACGACTTGGATTTGCAGCCGATTGCACCGATCGAAAATCCACTGGAAATGGATGAGGACCTGAAAAAAGCGGTAGAAAAAGTACGCAACAGCAGCAAATATGCCCCCATGTTTAAAGCCACTTTTGGCAGCACAGAAGTGACTACCGATCGCATGCTCAAGGCCATGTCGCAATTCATGTTGATGTGTATTTCCGCCGATTCGCGCTACGACAAGTATGTGCGCAAGGAAGCCGGGGGGGAATTGAATACGACCGAACTGGCCGGAATGCAGGTGTTTCAGCAAAAATGTGCCTCCTGCCACAAAGGGGAACTCTTCTCCGATTTCAGTTTTCGCAACAATGGCCTCAGTCACGAATTCAACAAAGACCGGGGCCGTTACCGCATTACCCTCAACGAGGAAGACGACTACAAATTCAAGGTACCCAGCCTGCGAAACGTAGCCAACACTGGCCCTTACATGCACGACGGCCGCTTTTACACGCTTGATGAAGTGCTGACGCACTACACGTTGGGCATTCGCGACCAAACTACCCTCGATCCCTTGCTCAAACAAAATGGCCAATTGGGCATCGAACTCAGCACCGAAGAAAAAGAACAAATCAAGGCTTTTTTAAAAACCTTAAGTGACGATACCTTCCTGCGCGATCGGAAATTGTCGGAGCAATAAAATTGATGGCTATGAAAAAGATATTCTGGGTACTCAGTCTGCTTTTCAGCCTGAATCAAAACTCAGTTTTGGCTTGTGATGTGTGCGGCTGTTCAGCCGGAGCTTATTACCTGGGCATCATGCCCCAACAAAACAACAATTTCCTGGGAATTCGCTACCGTAACAGCATTTACGACGGACACGGAGGCCTGGTGCCTTATGGCGCACACGATATTTTTCAAAGCACGGAACTGTTCTCCCGGTATTACCTGCATCCACGGGTACAGTTGCTGGGTTTTGTACCCTTTAGTTTTAACCAGCGCATGCAAACCGATCGGGAAATGAAGGTTCAAGGTTTGGGTGATGTGTTGTTGTTGGCCAATTATCAACTGTGGAATACCGCAAGGGGCAACAACCTGGAAGGCTGGCGGCACAGTTTTTTTGTAGGGGGTGGGCTGAAATTACCCACTGGGCAGTTTCGTTTTACCGAAACGGATGCTACCCAGGTGAACAATGCCAACTTTCAATTGGGCTCCGGTAGTCTGGACTATTTATTGAGTTCCAATTATACCCTACGTTGGAAAGGTTGGGGCTTGAATCTGGAAGGCAGCGTCAAACTCAACGGCAAAAACGCGGATGACTATCGCTTTGGCACCCGGGTTAGTGGCAATGGCAATGTGTTTTTGATCCGACAATTGAGCAAAAGCCTAGGCTTAATGCCTTATGCGGGATTGTATGTTGAACAAAGTGCTGCCGATTGGCAAAAGGGTACCGAAGTAGAGGGAACTGGCGGACCTTTGATGGCGGCCAACACCGGCCTCGACCTGTACCTGAACAATCGCTGGTCCCTGGGTTTGAAGTATCAATTGCCTTTATACCAAAATTTGGGCGATGGGCATCTTGACGCCAAACGACGGTTTATGGCACAGGTATTAATCCTTTGGTGATGAATGCCACCGTTTTTTCCTATTGAAGTCTAATATCTTTGTACTCAATTAATTCATAAAACCAAATCAATGAAAAAGTACTTTTTTGCATTGCTGTTGCTGGGATTGGCCCAGCTTTCTTTTGCCCAAAAAGCCACCGGTTGGGATGAATTGGATGCCTACCACTCGGTAATGGCGGCAACTTTCCACCCTGCTGAAGAAGGCAACCTCAAACCACTGATGGAACGTTCGGGTGAATTGGCCGAAAAAGCCAAAATCCTCAAAGCTTCGGCTATCCCTGAAAAATACCAAAAAGACGGGGTGAAAACTTCCATCAAACTACTGGCTAAAGAATCCAAAGCCATCGACAAGTTTGTAAAAACCAAACCTGCAGATGCAGAGTTGACCAAAGCCATCACTTCATTGCACGATCGCTTCCACCAGGTGATGGAGGAGTGTATGCATTAAAGTGAGAAGTGAGAAGTGAAAAGTGAGAAGTGAAAAACTATAAATAATTTTTCACTTCTCATTTCTTACTTCTTTTCTTATCTTTTAACTGATAATTAACCAATTGAATCAGCCGAATGACTAGAGTGTTTTACTCTTATTTTCTGGTCTTTTTGATGCTCTGGCCCGTGTGGAGAACTGGGTTGGTGTGGGCTTGGTTCATGGTTAATCAAACTTACATTGCGCAAGAATTGTGCATCAATCGGGACAAACCCGAATTGACTTGTAATGGCAAATGTTTCCTCAGCTTCCAACTCAAAGCTACACCCAAAGATGGGGACAAACAAGTAGCACATGGCGTAGAAGACCTAATGGGCAAAACCTTATCTTTTGATTTTCAATATCCTTCTCTAGTTTTTTTTACGCCTAAAGCCTCTCCACTGAATCAACATAAGGATTGTTTCTCTTCCCAAATTGTAGTGCTTCCCCCACAGAAGCACGCCCTTTTTAGACCTCCCATTGCTTAAATTTCAGCTGCTTGCTTGGATTTGATTTAGTCTTGTTACATCGAGGGCTGAGTGCGCTATGCGTTATCCCGCCTAATTGTTTCTGGAAAATCGCATTTACCGCACAATCACAATCTTCTTCACCTTCCGTTCCAAACTCCCCTCCGCTCTGATCTCCAAAAAGTAAATCCCATTGGGCAAGGTATTCACATTCAATTCCGTAGATTCTTCATTTAGAAGAGTGGGCTGCACCACTGTGCGACCATTCGCATCGTACAATCGAGCAACCAGCTTGCCATTCTCTACATTGCGGCGCACAACGAGTTGATCAATGGCTGGATTGGGAAAAACCAGGATTTCGGGCAGGCGCGGTTCATCGATGGAAACGACATTGTCGGAAAGTAGCCGCCAGAGTTCTTGTCCATGCACCCCATCATCGGCTGAAAAATAGAGGTCATTTTTAAAAACAGTGAAATTATCTGGACTACTGGAAGCTGGCCCCACGTTCAAGTCAAAAAGCATCTGAGTTCCCGCCTCCGTGCCATCACTTCGCCAAAGTTCATAGCCATTGATGCCGTTGTCGGAAGTGAAATACAAATACTTGCCCCAAGAGAAAAGACTGCGCGGATAGGTTCGGGTGCTGGAATTGATAAGTTGTTTGACGCGTACGGTTCCTGCGGAGGTTCCGTCGCTTTTCCATAGCGATTCCTTCCCACCACCGCCGTCTTCCACGATAAAAAACAGCTCTTGTTGATGTGGAGTAAAATAACGAGGAGCAGAGCCTTGCGGGCCTGGAAAAATGTCTTTCACCAGTACTGTTCCTTCGGCAGTACCATCGCTTTTCCATAGCTCTGCCCCAATTGAGAAATCAGAAGTAGTGAAATACAAATTTTGATTGAACACAACTCCATTACGTGGTGTCGAACCATCTTGGCCTGGGTTAATATCTTTGACGATTTTGGTACCTGCATTACTGCCATCACTAATCCACAATTCATCTCCCATGCCAATGGATTGGGCGTTCAAAAACAGCTTTTCGCCCACTTTTCCCAATATCTCACGAACCACTACGAGGTTAGGTTGAGTAGTAACCACAGTAGTGCCTGCGCTGGTACCATTGGTTTTCCAGAGCTGTTGCCCCCACAATGCATCACTAGCGATGAAAAAAAGCAAGCTATCTTGTAAAACAAAAGGAAGATTATAAGAATAATCAGGAAAAGCTTGCTCAGGGAAGTAAACGTCTTTTAGCAATCGCGTGCCTGCATCAGTGCCGTCCGAAACCCAAAGTGCATTGCCCTGCTCAAGCGTATAAGCATTAAAAATTAGTTTATCTCTTAGCACCCCAATGTATCTAGTGCCACTGATTTCTTTACCCAGGTAGTCTTTCAAACGTACGGTACCTTGCTCCGTGCCATCGCTCTTCCAAAGGTGGTGGGTCTGCCTCTCCGTCTCATGGATAGCTGAAAAGACGTACTGATCCTTATAAACCGTCGCTAAGAGAATATCTGCATTTTCTGCGCCAGGAAAAATGTCTTTAACCAGTTGTGTGCCTTGTGCGGTGCCATCTGATTTCCATAGTTCAGCCCCCAGCCTTTGGGTCCTCCCCGAAAACATCAGGTGATCTTTGACTACTTTGATCTGACTGGGAAAAGAACCTGATCCAGTTGGGTCAAATCGAGTAAAAAGTTGGGTTCCCCCCGCCGTTCCATCGCTTTTCCACAATTCCTGGCCATTGTCACCATCTTGAGATCTATAATAAATGTTATTTTTAAAAGCGATCAATCCAATGGAATCGCTTGAGTTTCCACCAGGATTGATGCTGCTGATACGACTAGTTCCGGTAGGGGTACCATCCGTGCGCCACAATCCACCGCCTTGTAAGCTATCAGTGGCTGCAAAGAAGAAGTGAGTGGCATTGCTAGTGCTTTGAAAGGGTAGACGGTTAAAAGAGCCCCCAGGGCCAGTAAAAATATCCCTGATCAATTGAGTTCCTGCTGCTGTCCCATCACTTTTCCAAAGCTCGAAACCATGGGTGCCATCGTCGGCTACAAAAAAAAGCTGATTGTTGAAGGATCGAAAATTGTATGGATTGGCACCTAATGCTCCTGGTCGAATATCCTTAAGCATTTTAGTAGATTGGGGCGTACCCTCGCTGTGCCAAAGTTCGTACCCATTGGCATCAGTAGAAGCAGTGAAAAAAAGCTTATTTCCAGCCACAGTGAGATTGGTTGGATTAATGCCATTACTCCCGGGATTTAAATCGGCAAATAATTTTGTACCTCCGGGCGTAGCATCGGATTGCCACAATTCCCAACCACTGCTGTTGTCATTGGCTACAAAATAAATCAAGTCTTTGAACACTACGAATTCAAAAATGCCAAACTGGAGGTCTACTGCTTTGATCAAACTGGTACCTGCGCTGGTCCCATCACTTTTCCAAAGTTGGTTACGTCCAGAGGAGTCTTCAGCTAAAAAGATCAACTGATTTTTATAAATCTGGAAATTATTCGGGCTAGCCAAAAAATCAAATTCAAAAACCCGGGTAGTGCCTTCACGTGTATTATTGGTTTTCCATAATTCCGATCGACCCGTATCAGTGTCACGGTGAATGAAATAAACCTGATCGCCAAGTTTGATGAATTTGCCATTTTCACCACTGGAAACACCATTCACAGTGGAAACTTTGAGTATAGTGGGCTGAGGGTTGATCAAATTGAAAGCCCAATATTGCAAGGTATTGGCATCGAGGCTTCTAACCAGATAGCAAAAATCGTCAATGATGTTAAGATCCCAATATTGGGAGCTGGTATTACCAATGTTAAAGTTCATTATCAATTTAGTGCCTGCCTCTGTTCCGTCGCTGAGGAATAAGTCGCGGCCGTATTGATTTTGAAAAGCAGTAAAAACGAAAT
This sequence comes from Haliscomenobacter sp., assembly GCF_965225875.1. Classification (GTDB taxonomy): domain Bacteria; phylum Bacteroidota; class Bacteroidia; order Chitinophagales; family Saprospiraceae; genus Haliscomenobacter. The sequence continues at coordinate 2,113,893 of NZ_CBDDBS010000003.1, forward strand.
GACTACTTCCTGCCTTTAAATTAAGCGGATCACTACCAATGGTCGATTTATTGATGTCGGTGACTAAAAACTGGCTTTTGAGTAAAAAAGGGAGAAATAAAAGGCAGGATAACAAAACGTAAAGTTTGGTTCGCATAACAATGGGTTTGGGATGAAATGGTTTTGCCTGTAAGTTGTTATTTTTGGTTGAAAATGGTGTGCGAAAAAAGGAGAATGTAAAATAGACGACAGCGCCGACACTACTTTGTTAAGCCTGAAAACGCTCCGTGGCTTCCCAGTACTGCAATTGTTGCTGCAAATCCGCAGCAGCCAGGCGATTGAAGGCCAGTTGGGTGTGGCTAGAAGGCGAAAAGTAGGCAAATAAATTGGTGGTCAAGGAGCCTATACATTTATTCAAATGAACGGATATTCAAAAGATTGACCATGCAGTTCTCCATATTGCCAATGGTGAGAACAAAGCTCTGTTTGACTTTTAAACCGTTAGAAAGCGCTGCTGGCTTCCAAGTAGGCATTTTTGAAATAGCCGCAACCAGCATTTCGTCAATTTTTGGATCTTTTGATGGCATGGCAACTTGGATATCCGCAACCTGCCCCTGTTCGGTAATGGTGAATTTAATGGCCGTCAAATCATAACCCGCAAAACTTCCTGCTTCAATCTTTACAATGCCATTTTGTTGCAGGTATTGAATCAATTGCGCTGCACTTTCGCCATAAGTAGCATTTTTATCAGGCATGATCGTAACGCTGAAATCGTATTGCTTCTCGGTGTTAACTTTCAACGAGTTTTCGGGCAAGTAGCTTACGCTTACAGCAATATCGCTGCTGCGGTCAGCCGATTTTATCAGTTCTTTTTGCTCCTGATTTAAGACATCGCTGGTACCCGAAGCCCTTGTTTTGATCCCATTTTTATATGCTGAAATTTCCACGGAAATGTATTTTTTCACCCAAGATGTGGGGTACCGTTTGTCCAAATCCGTAAGTGTGTTTATTTCAGCCAGCTTATTTTCCTGGATCGAAATGAATGGTAGAACCTTGTTTACTTCAAATTTCAGCTCATTCTGGGCAAAACCGTTGAAAGCGCATCCGATCGAGAGAAGCACTACCAGTAAAAACTGATTTTTTTTCATACCTGCATTTTTAAAAGGCATTAGGAATGAGGCGAAGATAAGCTGTTTTAGGGTGTAAAAATGATAAGTTTTTGTATTGAGATTGTGTTTCAGGGAACGGTTCGATGTACGCCCGTGCCACTGTGCTTTGGCGTTGAGCGTTGACTTTCAGCGGCATGGACGTACATCCTTGTACTAAGTTTTTGAGCCTTCGGAAGTTTGAAAACTTCCGAAGGCTTGGTTTACGTCATTTTGCTGCGGCAGTAACACAACCAAAGTTGGTCAGAAGCCATTTGCCAATTTTAAATCAATAGTGCGGCGCAAATCACCATTTGAATGATGTGTTTCATATGCAATACTTTGCACAGTAACTATTCACAAAAAATCCTAGAAATCAACCATTTGCCGTTCTCTTTGACCAATTCCAACTTTTTGGCGGTATAATCCTCTAAATCCAGAATTGCTGTAACTTTTTCAGTACCTAAACCTTGGACTTCCACCGGCGCCGTTGTCAAAAGCTTGAAATCCTCAATCTCCTGGGAACAGAGGAAGCGGTCGTAATCAAGACCCGATAAGGGGAATTCATTACCGTTTTCCTTGCCTTTTGCCCAAATCGCTTCGTATTTTTTCAGATACGCCATGTCATTGTCAATAAAGGCCTGACTGAGAAAACCACTTTTCATCATTTGTGCGTGATAGGCTGCTACTTTTGCCATGTCTAATTTTGAAAATTCACCTTCTGAGTCAACATAATCAATGCGCTCAATACCCGCCGGAGGATACCATTTGTAAAAATTATGCACCACATCGGTGATAGCCGCTAATTCAGCTTTAGGATCCGTTGGCACATTATTCTTAGGTGCTTCTTGACAAGCGGAAAAAGATGTCAATGCAAGGCAGATAACAAATAATTTTCTCATTTTCATGGCTTTATGAATTTTATAAATATTGAGGGGCTTTGTATGCTATATGACGCATAATAGCGTTTTAGGCATTAATTTTTTTCATCCTCGTTGCTTTTTTAAAAAAGCAAAGCTGCAGGAAACTACGCCCGCAGCCATGCTTTTTTCGATAAATAGCGTTCGGATTGAAGGCTACTTGCCGTTTGTCATTGATGCCCAAATAGGTTTGTTGTCTTGGGTGTAAACACACAAGTTGCCATCGTCCTGTAATACAAGATATTTACCACCTTTACCATGACATTGTGCGCTCCAAACTTGTGTAGGGCCATTGTAAATAAGAAAGCTACCATCGTCATTAAAAATTACGGTACTTGATGCTTTTCCATTGGTCATGGTTGCCCAAATAGGAGCGTTAGCTTTGTTATACAAGCACAAATTGCCATCTCCTTGATAAATTAGTTTGTAGTTGCCATTAGCTGACCTCAAAATCGTTTTGTTAGCATCACCTTTAGACCAAGTAGTCGGGTAAGTAGCTGGTGATTGTGCTTGAGCAGCGAAGCTCAAAATGGTGACAAAAAGCGAAAGAAGAAAATACTTTCTCATAGGAAAATGATTTTAAAGTGTTTGAAAAATGAATGATTGATTTAAACTTAACCTATTGATGAAGAAATACTTAGAAGTATAATCTTCATTGTTTTTTAGTCATCGTCAAGGGTTTTAGGTTTTTTCTATCCGCGGTGTTTGCATAAAACCCTGAGCCTATACTACCCGTTATTTTGCCGTAAAAAGTTTCGATTTTTTTTACGCCATTGATGAATTGTTCCAAGGTGATTGACCAGTTGCCTTTACCATCTTCCGACCACGTGAAATTCGCCAACTTACTATCGGGCATCAACACATTGCCTTTATTGCCAGTATCGCCAAATATGAAATTGTAGGGTTTGGCAGATATAGCTGGTACGGTCACATTCCATGTTGTTCCGGATAAAGACTGGGCTTTTATATTTTGTATAGACAATAGGCATAATAAAATGCCGGAAATCCATATTTTCTTTTTGCCTGTTTTCATGAAAAAAATTGAAATGAAGAATGTCAATATTCTCTTGAAGCATGATGTAAATTTAGGAGGGAAAAAACAGGCTGAAAATTAATGGGACGGTTGACAGAAGAGGTGGGACGGTTGGTAGAATCAGAGGGACGGTTGGTAAAATATGGTGAACGGTTGGTAGGATTAGATGAACGGTCAATAGGGATTGGCTGGGAGTAACTCAAGAATAAAACTTTAAATGCTTCAGCACATCGTCTTTAAATCCGCGACTAATGGGGATTTCCGATGCACCAATTGTTAAAAAATTCGCACCAATTTTATCTATACACCGCTTATTCACGATGAAAGAGCGATGCGTTTGGATGAAATAAGCTTCGGGCAGCGTCTTTTGGAAATCGCTTAGCGTAGAGCGAATGATCTGGCTGCTCCCTGCAAGGTGCAATTCGAGATAGTTTTTGTACGCCTGTATATATTGAATGTCTTTAATCGTAATTTTTTTGAAAACCAGATTGTCTTTCACAAAAATCGTATCAGTAAGTTGCAATACCCTATGGTTATCGGGTTGGTGCTTGGACACACGGTGTTCACGTCGTTGTTCATTAAAATTGGTCAGTGCGATTTCAATCGTTGTATAAATATCGGCTTGTGTGAATGGCTTTACCAAATAACCGTAGGGGTGGGTGCCTGCTGCGGTTTTTACCGTTGCGCTGTCGCTGAAGGCTGTCAAAAAAATAAAAGGGATTTTGTATTTTTTCTGAATTTGCTCCGCTACCCATATCCCATTTTTATCGCCTTTGATGTTGATGTCGAGCATCGCAAAGTCGGTTTTGCCTTTTTCCAATATTTTTATGGCTTCATCGGCGGACATGGCATCGCCCGATACTTCATACCCGCTCTCTTCTAAATAGTCGCGAAGCAAGTCCAACGTAACAAACTCATCTTCGACAATGAGAATGCGAACATTCTTGTCCATAAAATTCAACTTTTTTAACAAATAAACATTGATAATCAAGCAACTTGATTGATGCAGCAAATCGTAAATGTAGTTCCTTCCGCACTTGAGGTAAAATCCAATTTACCATCCAATTGCCGTACCAAACCCCGTACCAAATTTATACCTAAAGACTTTGTTTTATCGATATCAAAATTTTGGGGCAAGCCCACGCCATTGTCTTGTACATCCAAAACCATTTTATTGGCCGTTTGGTGAAAGCGGATTTGGATTTCGCCCTTGGTGCGGTCTTTGAATGCATATTTATAACAATTGGTTATCAATTCATTTAAAATCAAACCCAAAGGAATGGCCGTATCAATATCCAACACCGAGTCGTCTACATCTAACTTTAAGGCAATATCTTGAAACTCGCTTTTCTGCGATTTTTCGATGTTTTTGGTGAGTGTTTCCAGGTATGATTTTATTTGGATGGTGGTTAAATTATCCGATTGATACAAATTTTCATGCACTAAAGCGATGGAAAACACCCGGTCTTGTCCTTCTTTCATCAGTTTGCGGGTTGTTTCATCCCAGGTTTGACGGGATTGTTTGTCGAATAAACCCGATATAACTTGTAGATTATTTTTTATCCGATGGTGAATTTCTCTCAACATGTTTTCTTTTTCGCCAAGCGATTGTTCGAGCAATGTTTTTTGTTTGGTAATGGTTTGATTGTCTTTTTTGATGCGGCGGTACACCACAAAGGCGATGGCACCAAAAAGCACTAAGGTAATGAGCGCCAAATTGCGAAGGCGTTCTTGCAGGCGGTTTTCTGCTTCTGCCGATTGGATTTGTGAAAGATAATTATCCGATTTTACCCTGGATTCTATTTGCCAGAGTTTACGTTTATCGTTGCGGCGTTCGAGACTGTCTTGCAGTTCGGCAACCAATTTCATATAGCGAAATGCATTGGTGTAGTCCTTTTTCGCTTCGTAATAATTGACGTAGTTTTGATATAATTTTAAAGGTTTGAAGTAATTGGCTTCTGTTGATAAAGGAATATACGTTTTGAAAAATTCAACTTTTTTGAGCAAAGGCTCGACTTCATTTAATTTCCCCAATTTCAACTTTATTTTTATTAAAACGTACAAAGCATCAAAGGCAGCAACTACTTTTTCAGGGTTATTGATGTCCTCTTGGGCTTTATATTTGGCATATCCTCTATCTGCATACTTTTCGCCCTTTTCAAAATTGCCCATCTCAAACAGATACAGCGCAATATCTAATGAAGACAAGCCTTGCCAAAAAGTGGAGAACCAAGAGTGTTCTGCGTCGTATTGATTGTTTAGGTTTAAATCATATATTTTCTCTGCATAAGCGATTGCTTTAGGATAGTTTTTAGCATCGGCATAAATGGATTGAATCAAATTTAAGATCAAAGTGTGGATATGTGGGCTGCTGTACAACTTTGGCTTATTCAAATTTTCCGCCTCTAATAAACATTCTAAAGCCTTATCATAATCGCCCAAAGCATAAAAATTACCCCCTATTTGTAGTAAAATTTGGTCAATAGAATATGGCCTAAAATTGTCAATACCTAAGCGTTTTATTTTTTCAAAACAGTGAATAAAAGCTGAATATACTTGTTGTTCGCTTAATTTTTTGTTACCAAAATCGTCGAAGGCTATGTGGTATTGAGCAACGACTGATTCTATGTCTAAACCTCTTTTTGCAGCAGCATTACTCATGTTTTCAAGGATTTTTGGAAACAGTTCGTCATTAAAAACTTTAAACTGCTCCGCAAATCGCATATACTGAAAATGCCAAAAGAAGAGCGTTTTATCGTCTTTTTTAGCTTCAATAACAGGTAAAATAGCATCATAAGCGGGTTTGTCCATTTTCACAACGTTGCTGTCCGCTAAAAAAGCGAAGCGCTGCGCTGTGGTAGTGAGCTTACGGAATGCTTCAACACTCTGGGCTTGTTGTGCAGAAATAACCGATGCTGCAAAGAGAAAAATGAGCACTGCAAACTGCTTCATTCAATTGGGCTTTGTTTAAAATAGACTTAAAAGGTGTGTTACCCACATGGAGGGGTGGCACATCTTGCTTTTTTTAAAGGCAAAAGCAAATGTTGATGGTTTTTGCAATTTTACTCACGTTGTTGATTTTAGGGTGGTAAAAATTTTTTAAAATTAATAAAGTTTTGTGTTTACTGGAATGAAATTTAGCCACTTGATCATTGGTTAAATTCCCTTTGTTTTATTCAACAAGCAATTGCCCATTAATTTTCAAATCATCAATTGAGCTTTTGATCCTAGTCCAGCTTTTTATGAAGGATATGGGCATAAAGCGCTTGACTAAATTTTTGCGGGGTTTGCAAAGCAACCCAAGCGCAGTAAAAGAGGTATAGAGTAAAGCGCAAATCAAATGTTTTGCACTTTGCCTATTCCAAAAACGTAATGCTACTTGTTAACAAGTTTCAATCCATTGATTTGACCATGAAAAACCTATTGCCAATCTTTATCCTCCTCCTCCTCGCCGCATGCTCCAACGAAGCGATCGAGCCTGAGGAACCCACCGTAAAAGGCACTTTTTTACTGCACTTACACGCCTACGTAGGTTTACAGGAAGTAGACTTGTATGGTATCAATTACGAAACACCCGAGGGCCGCAGCATGTCTCTGGACTTTTCGCAGCTGTACATTTCGGACGTGCAGTTGGTCAAAGCTGACGGCTCCGTGTACGCGATCAAGAACAAAAGTTTCCTAAAAAACCTCAAAGTTCACACCTACGAGATTGGTCAAGTTCCCATAGGCACTTACAAGTCGATCCGCTTTAAAGTGGGCCTTCCACCAAGTACTAATGCCTTGAATCCTACTGTCCCAAGTGATTCAGCGATTCTCAATCAGCCCAGCATGTGGTGGGGGAATACCGCCCAACCCGGCGGGTACGTCTTTTTGAACGTTCAGGGAAAAATCGACACTTCGCTCACCATGAATAAAGCTCCCGTACCTTTTGTCTATAAAATTGGCACCAATGCCCACTATGTACAAGTCCAACTGGGGGAAAAAGAATTTACTATTGAAGAGGATGCTTATGTATACGGGCACTTGATCGTAGATTATAGCAAACTTTTTACTGGCATCACCCTGAACCAGGCCAGTTCATTAAGTGTAAAAACTGCTGCTGAAAACAATGCTGCTTTGGGAAAAAAAATTGCCAACAACATTCCAGCCATGTTCACCTATGAATGATCACAACATCCATGGCTCATTATTTTTTAACACCCAACAACATTCATTCATGAAACACAACTACCACTTTTCCATTAATATACTTGCTTTACTGGTGCTCTTCATGCTCTCCAGCCAGTCGCTTTGGGCCCATTTTGGTTCAAAAGGCCCTTTTGGCGGCTCGGTTAGCGTAGCCATTGCCAACGATTCCACGGTGTACATCGGAACTTTTAATGGCGGGGTTTATGAGAGTACCAACTCAACACTAAGCAATTGGAGGCCCTTACCCGTGGGTTTGAGGAGTGGTAAAATAACTGCCCTTGCCCATTCGGGAACCAATTTATTCGCGGGAACCCTAGACGATGGTGTTTACATTTACAGTGGTGTGGTTGGCACCGACAAGCACTGGGTGAGGATCAGCAATGGCTTGACCAATTTGAGGGTTACTTCCCTGGTTGCCCTGGATGCCAATACCCTGATTGCGGGTACGGAAAGTGGTGGCGTGTACAAAACCACCGACAAGGGCGCCAACTGGAAAGCCCTCAACAGTGCCTGGTTGAATGGCACAACAGTAACTGGCCTCTTGAAACTCGGCAACCGCATCATTGCATCCTCCCGCGAAGGAGGAGTGTTTGTCACCAAAGACGGCAATGGATGGGACAGTTTCAGCGATGGCAAAACCCTTGACGTGGATGGCACCAACTCCATTTCCTACAACGCCAAAACCAATGAACTGGCGGTTATCAATAAGGATGGCCTGTTCATTTTGTCCAATGCCAGTGCGGTGACGGGCAACATCAACTACCGGAGCATCCAAACTGGGCTGCCAGCAGGGACAAATATGCGCGCCATCGGAAACAATGGTGACAATTGGTTTTTGACCACCAACAAAGGGGTTTATACTTCCACCACGGGCGCAACCTGGGCTCCAGCAAATAACGGGCTGGCAACCAGCGATGTTACCGTAGTACTGGGCTTCAGAACAACTGTATTACTTGGCACTCGGGTGGAAGGCATTTACACCGCTCCGGCCAGTACCCTCAACTGGGTGAGCCGCAACAACAACTTCAACAACCTCCAAACCTACGCCATGGAGGCCAGCGGCGAACGGATCGTGGTGGCTGCTACCGAAAAAGGGGTCTTCGTCAGCAGAGACCTGGCCTCAAGTTATACAAGAGCCAACAAGGGTTTGAAAGACAGCCTCAACGTCACCTACCTCAAGTTTTTTGGCCGCAACTTGTATGCTTCCACCCAAAATGCTGGGGTATTTGTCAGTGCCGATACCGGAAAAACCTGGACGGCACTTAATGGCGGTTTGCTCGATTTGAACATTAAAAAGATCTACGCATCCAGCAGCAACATCTACATCCTGGACGACAGCTATGGGGTATTTCAACTGAACGGTTCCACCTGGAATTCTATTCAAGCGGGGCTACCCGCCAATACGCTACTCAGTTCGATGGCCTTTTACGGCAGCAAAATCCTGCTGGGTACGCTGGGTCAAGGGGTGTTCATCCGCGAAACAGCTGGAGGTGCCTGGACTGCGGCCAACACTGGACTTGCCAATCTGCGGGTGACCTCAGTGACCACCAATGGCAGTAGGTTATTTGCCGGAACCGATGGCGCAGGTGTATTTGTTGCCAATCTCGATGCAGCGAACTGGGCTCCAACTGCGGCTACCTCCATTTCACATACCACTTTGATGGGCCTGGATGGCAGCAAAATACAAGACATGGCCCATTACAACGGCTATATTTTTGCCAGCTACAAAGGTGGCTTGCTGGCCACTTCGGACAATGGCCAAACCTGGATCGCCGGGGGGAATCAGTTCAATTTGCCGAGTTATACCAGTGTACCCCGAATTTCCTTTGTCACTACACGGGTGTTTGTCTCTACGGAGTTCAATTCCTTGTATTCCAATGCCCTTTCTGAGCTTCCAGCCGTTGTAAGTGGTGTAAAGGACCTCAATCCGGCCTTGAACGCCGCCATTCGGATTGTGCCCAATCCCAATGATGGTCGCTTCGCCATCCAGTTGGACGATGCTCGCAACAAAGTGGAGGGAATTACTTTGTTTGATCGAATGGGGAGAAGAATTCAGGATTTCGGCAAACCCAATGATTTGCAAAACATCCAAACAAGTGTACAATTGCCAATTGGGATATATTTTGTGCAGATCCGAACGACGGAAGGGCTTGCGCTGAAAAGGATTGTGATTCGTTAATTTTGCCACCGATCAGGTCCCAAAAGGTAGGAGCATGACATTTATCGGTGGAAAAGTACTGCAGTTGCTCAATCTTCCACCCTTACTTTTTTCGCAAAAAATTCTTGTCCAAAAACGCAAATACCCGCTCAAAGTACTTCAGCGGCTCTGCATGGCCACCTTCTACGGCTAGATGCTCGTAATGGTGCTTAAAACCCTTTTCTTTCAGCCGGTCCATCATTTTTTCACACATGGGCGTGGTGGGCGCAATTTCGTCCCGGGTAGCTGATAGTAAAAAAATGGGGCCATTGATTTTTTCCACTTTGATCAGCGCCCTTTCTTCGGCAAGGCTGTCTTGCAGCATGGCCATAAACGTAGCCCGCAAATCCCTTTTCATCAAATGAGGAAAAGTAGCTTCATTGACGGGGACAAAAGGCAATTCCTGCCCCTGATAAGTCCAGGCAGAGGTGGAGAAATGATTGGTATTCCCGGGAAAGGCCACGTGGCTGGGCACCAAGGCCACTACACATTTGATATCGGGATAATGCGCAGCCAGCAATAAAGCCAGATCGCCACCCCGGGAGCCACCAACGATGGCAATCTTTTTGGGATTGACGCCCTTTGTTGCTGTAGCAAGTTTGATAGCAGCGTAGACTTCATCAATGGCAATTTTGTTGAGCTGCTCCGGGGTACCTTTTGCCCCAAAATAGCCAAGTGCTAAAAAAGCGTAACCTTTGGCCAGGAATTGATCCCGAGTGTTTTTCCAATACTCACTGGCCCAGGCATTGCCACCTTCCGAGCCTCCCAAGCCCACGACTAAGGGCTGTTTTTTGCCTTTACCCAAATACAGTTTACTCTCCACATTCACAGTTGGCAAGATTTGTTGAGCCAAAAGGAAGGAGGGTAAAACCCCGGCGATCATTAAAACTGTGGTAAAAAGTACTTTGCTCATCTTTTTAGGATTTGGATGGCAAAGTTGCGGCTGTGTGTCAACATAATTTTTGACCTAGATCAAAAACTATTTTTCGGCCCGGATTCGGCTCAAAGTTTCCTGGGTAATGCCCAAATAGGAAGCTACCATCCCGAGGGGAATACGGTGGTAAATGTCTGCATATGCTTCACAAAAGTGCTGGTATTTTTCCCGGGCACTGGTAAACCGCAAGGATGTGACCCGCTCCAGTAGATGCCCCAAGGCGCCGCCCATCGATAGGCGGGCATACCGTTCCATTTCCGGAAAATGGTCGAAAAGATAGCCCAGGTCTTGCAGTTGAAGTTTAAAAGCTAAAGTAGGTTCAATGGCGTCGATGCTGTAGATGTCCAGTTGTTGCTGCATAAAACTACGAGGCGAGTTGACCCACTCCCCTTCTGCGCAGAAGTACTCGCTGATTTCTTTTTCTTCTTTCAGATAATAGGTGCGGAGTAGCCCTTTTTGAATGAAATAACTGGCCTTGCATATTTTGTCGGCAGAATGCACGAGGTCTCCTTTGTTGAAATGGACGATGCTGATGCGGTAAGCCAGTTCGTCTTTCAGGCTTGGTGAGAGGCGAATGAATTGGGCGAAGTGGGTGAAGATTTGGGCTTTTGAGTCGGACAGGTTTTTCATGGGTACTTGTTATTTCTGTTCATGTAATTTATCTAGTATGTCTTTTTGATTCATTAAGTCATTGTAGTAGTCTGTTCTAAAGTCATGTTTCGCTGAAAAGTATCTACCTCTATTCAATTCATATGGAGATACCATTACATATACAAATTCACCTGATTTTGGCTCAAAAGAATTATTTCTAAATCTCCTAGGCAAGGACATTTTAATCAAATCGCCATTCAATACATCTTCGACCAAATGCCATGAACCCTCAATTTCCCCAAGGAATTTGGCTTTTCTCAATTTGAATTGCTCCATTTTGTCTATTCTTTATTTATTAAATTTCACACGGAAAAATTGGGCAAAAACACCTTCACCCTCCCACCCAAACCTTAAATCCCGCCGCCCCTTCCTGACTCACCAGCACCTCAAACGGCGGGCTTGGCTGCAACTCCAACAACAACTTGCTCTTGCTGACACTGCTGATGCGCTTCACTGCCCGATTGCTCACAATTACTTGCCGATTGGCTCGGCGAAATACAGCAGGATCCAATTCCGCTTCAAGAGCAGCCAGGGATTTTTCCACTAAATACCGCGTACCTGAAAAAGTCATGATGAAACACAGTTTGTATTCACTGAAAAAGTAAGCGATGTCCGCAATGTCGATGGGGAAATAGTCTCCCCCTTTTTCAGCCAAAAAGCGGGTTTTATAAGCCTGAGGCGCTTGCAGGTGTTGCAGCAGTTGGGGCAATTGGAGTAAAAAATGGCTTTTGAGCTGTTCGTATTTGCCTAATGCGGTACGCAGTTGTTCGGTTTTGAGGGGTTTCAGCAGGTAATCGATGCTGTTGGTGTGAAAAGCTTCGAGCAGGTATTGATCGTAGGCACTAAGGAAAATCACCGGGATGTGGACGGGAAATTGGCGGAAGATTTCGAAAGATAGGCCATCGCTGAGGCGGATGTCAAAAAAAGCCAGGTCGACTGAAGTTTGACTTTGAAAAAAAGCCAGGGTCTCGGCGATGCTGGCGCACTCCCCTACCAAGCGGGCTTGTGGCCACACTTCGGCCAGGCCTGCCTTCAACAAATCGCGGGCGGGCAATTCGTCCTCTACGATCAGAATGTTCATTTCAGTTGATTTTGACCAGAGGTAAAGTTACCGAAAAAAGCTCCTCCTGGTCGGCAATTTCAATGGCGCGGCCAGTGATGAGGCGAAAACGTTCGTCCAGGTTTTTGAGTCCTACGGCCAGCGAATTGTGAATGTCCACCCTTTTGTTGGTTTTCCGGTTTTTGACCCACAAGGTATCTTCTGCAAAGTCAATCTCTACCCGCAAAGGTTTATTGATGCTGAATTCATTGTGTTTCATTGCATTTTCCAGCAGGATTTGCAGGGAAATGGGGGGAATGAACCATTGTCCGGCTGCCGGGATGGTTGGCCAATGCAGGGCAAGGGCAGCTCCAAAACGCATTTGCATCAAACTCAGGTAACTTTGTAAAAAACGTTGTTCTTCCTCCAGGCGCACCAGTTCTACATCTTTACTTTTGAGGATGTAACGATACATATCTGCCAGGTGCTCCAGAAATATTTTAGCTTTTTTGGGATCTTCGCTAATAAAGTGAGAAAGGGTATTGAGGGAGTTGAACATGAAGTGTGGATCCACCTGATTTTTGAGGGCTTCCAACTCGGCGGTGGCTTTGAGTTTTTCCAGGTTCGCAGCACGCAGTCGTTCGTCTTCCCAATCTTTGAGCAAAAAGGTGGTTTCGTAAATGTTGGTGATAAAAATGACCGCAATCACATTGATCAACTCGGTGGTGACTACTACATTTTCATCCACCGGCAAACCTTGACTCCAGTACCACAAAAAACACATGGTCAGGGTTAAAGGAGCGGTATAAAAAATGAGCCCGAACAACATGGTCATGATGCGCATGATGGGGCGACTAAACCAATCGTAGTATTCCCTTTGCCGCAGGTAGATAAAACGATTGCCCCACCAAATAGCAAAAGCCGCTGCAATGAAATACAAATAACCCACCCAATACTGCCAGTCGCGCCAGGATAAATCGCCAAACAGACCCGACAGGTTGGGTATGATCAACCCAAACCAGGGGACGATCCATTTCATGACCCGCACATCATCAATGTCTTTTTTTATGGCCACAGTGTAGCAATTTAAACCTCAGGGTGGAAAAATCCAGCTTCAGGTTGGGCTTTTCCGGTTTCAGGCTGATTCGGCCCTAAAGTTCGGGTATTGAGGGATATGTTTAGGTATAATTTTTAAAACAGCATCTAATCTTTAGACAACATGAAACCAGAACTAATCAATTTTCCGGCCGTATTTGTAGCCGCAATCGCCAGTTTTATTCTGGGTGCCTTGTGGTATTCGCCGCTGCTTTTTGGCAAAGCCTGGATGGAAGAAAATGGATTTACCACCGAAATGTTACAAGCTAAAGGGGGTACAGCCCGAATCTTCGGTTTCGCCTTTTTGTGGAGCCTGGTGATGTCTTTCAACCTGGCTGCGTTTCTGGCGGCAGATGGCGTGACGCTCTCTTTTGCAACCCTGGCAGGCTTTTTGGCAGGCTTTGGTTGGGCAGCTTCGGGGTTGTTTATGGTCGGTTTGTTTGAATACCGCAGCACCCGCTACATGTTGATCAATGGTGGGTATGTAACTGTGGCACTGGTAATCATGGGAGTTATATTGGGTTTGTGGAGGTAAACAATAAGCTGGGTAATTTAAACCTTGTTCAAAACCAATTCTAAGGTGCCCCTAAGGTGAACTAAGGTGTCTAAGGTGGTGAAAAGAAAAAGCGCTGCGGAGCAGGGCATATATTCACCACCTTAGACACCTTAGTTCACCTTAGAGATGAGGGCGTTAAGCCAATATTTTCAGGTAATTCAATAGCTATCAATTAAATAAAATCGAAACCAATATTCATTCAATCCTTTTTCCCATACAAACTACAAATCGGGCACTCCTCTCGCTTATGCCCCCGCGCCGGACAATACTGCCGCCCAAAAAAGATGATTTGTAAGTGCAGTTTGTTCCATTTCTCACGAGGAAAGAGGTCCTTTAAATCCTTTTCGGTTTGCTCCACATTTTTGCCGCTGCTGAGTCCCCAACGTTCGGCCAGGCGGTGAATATGGGTATCTACGGGGAAAGCGGGTACACCAAATGCCTGACTCATCACTACAGAAGCAGTTTTGTGTCCTACCCCTGGCAAAGCTTCGAGCGCTGCAAAGGATTGGGGTACTTCCCCGCCATGCTCCCGCAACAGAATGCCCGACAAATCCCAAATGGCCTGAGCTTTTCGAGGTGCGAGGCCACAAGGGCGAATGATGTCTTCGATGGCCGCCACAGATTGTTGCTGCATGGCGGCGGGATTGTCGGCCAGGGCAAAAAGATGGGGCGTAACCTTATTGACCCGTTCATCCGTACACTGCGCTGAAAGCAATACCGCTACCAGCAAAGTATAGGCATCGCTATGCGTCAGAGGTATCGGTGTTTCAGGGTACAGCTCCTCCAGGATTTGTAGGATTGCCGCTGCTTTTTGGCGGCGACCCGGTGCCCGTTTGGGTTTATTGGTATTCGAAATGTCCATAAGGGCTGAAAATACTGACCTGATTGAATGGATTTTCTTCAACGTGTCCCACCACTTTGGCCTCAATGTTGAAAGATTGTGCCAGTTCGATCACCTGATGCGCATATGCTTCTGGCAAATACACCTCCAGGCGTTGCCCCATGTTGAACACTTGATACATTTCTTTCCAGGTAGCCCCCGATTCTGCCTGAATCAATTGGAACAAGGGCGGGGTTGGCAGCAGGTCGTTTTTGACCACTTTTTTGTTGTCCAAAAACTTCAAAACCTTGGTTTGGCCTCCGCCCGTACAGTGAATCATGCCGTGAATGTGGGAGCGTAGTTGCTCCAACAGCGGTTTGATAAAAGGTAAAAAGGTACGGGTGGGTGACAAAATCAATTTGCCAATTGGGATTTCCTGCCCCTGGATATTGATGGTTTCGGTGAGTTTACGTTTGCCCGAATAGACCAAAGTTTCGGGGGTAGCCGGGTCGAAGGTTTCGGGGTATTTTGCTGCGTAGCCATGATCCAATACATCGTGCCGGGCCGATGTCAGGCCATTGCTGCCCATGCCACCGTTGTATTCAGTTTCATAAGTTGTCTGCCCCGCCGAAGACAAACCTACGATTACGTCACCCGCCTGGATGTTATTGCTAATGACGTTTGCACGAGGCATCCGGGCAAAAGCGGTATAACCCACATCGATGGTGCGTACAATGTCGCCTACATCAGCGGTTTCTCCTCCGGTCAAAAATACGTTGATGCCCAGGGCATTCAGCTGATCAACCAGTTCAGTGGTCGCATTGATGAGGGCGCTGATGACTTCACCCGTGATGAGGTTTTTGTTGCGGCCAATGGTAGAAGAGAGCAAAATATTGTCAATACAACCCACACAGCCCATGTCATCGAGGTTCATCACGATGGCATCCTGGGCAATGCCCTTCCACACACTCAGGTCGCCGGTTTCTTTCCAGTACAGATAGGCCAGGCTGGTTTTGGTGCCGGCAGTATCGGCGTGCATCAAATTGCAATAATCGGGATCCATGCCCGCTACGTCGGGAATGATTTTACAAAAAGCATTGGGATACAAACCCTTATCCAGATTTTTGATCGCCGCGTGTACTTCGTCCTTACTGGCCGAAACGCCCCGTTGATCATAGCGGTATTGGTCCATTTTTTAATTTATGGTTGACAAAATGTGCCGCAAATATACAAGACTTGTCCCTACGACACTGTGCTGTGGATAAAAAAGAATCAGTTAGGAGTGGTAAAAATTACAACATTCCTTTTGTCCTTCCGTTCTCTGTTCTATATTTGCACAAAGGCATTATTCGTAACATTAGGCAGTGCTCACATATCCCCCCTTTCGCACGGTAATCGATAGCGAGCATTAGACCTATAAACTGCAAACAGTGTTGAACACAAAAATTCCTTTTAAACTGCGTGAGCAACTCACGCGGCTCAACTGGACGTGGGTCATAATCGGTACACTGGGCTTGGGATTGATTTTAACGCTAGCCGTTTCGCCCAGCACTTCCCGCCACCTCAAGGCTTCTTTACTGGGCAAAGACCGCAATGCATCCATTGGCGCTTTCCCTGTAGTAGTTCCAACCATTAAGTATGGTTTTGCACTCGATACTTTCCAGGTATTTGAGTCGGAGTTTCAGCGCAGCGAAAACCTGGGGGACATTTTGGTGAGCCACAACATGGATTATGCCGACATTGACAACCTCGTGCGCAACAGCCGTGATGTTTTTGATGTACGCGACCTCACCGCAGGTAAACCCTACCTGATTTTATCCAAAGATTCTACTCAAGGGCCAGATTATATGATCTATGAGCCCAACTTGTACAAATATTACGTTTTCCACCTCAAAGATTCCCTGTTCATTGAAAAAGTGGAAAGACCAATCACTACGGCCATTCGATCTTCAGGTGTTATCGTGGAGTCGTCCCTTTGGGAATCCATGGAGCGCAGTGGCGCAGACCCTGCCCTGATCAAATCGCTGGAAGAAGCACTGAAATGGAGTGTGGATTTCCACCACCTCAACCGTGGTGAAGAATTCAAAGCAGTGTACGACCAGAATTACGTAGAAGGCCAGCCGGTTGACCCAGGTCGGGTACATGCGGCCTTGTACAAAACCAACAACAAGGAAAATTTTGCTTTCTATTACGAAAGCCCACAATACACTGGCTATTACGATCAGGATGGTCGCCCAATGAAAAAGGGCTTCCTGCGTGCTCCGGTTAAATACGTACGCATCTCTTCTGGTTTCAACATGCGTCGTTTGCATCCAATTTTGGGCACAGTTCGTCCTCACTTTGGCACCGATTACGCGGCACCTTATGGCACTCCGATCATTGCGGTGGGTGATGGTACGGTTTTGGAAGCTACCCGCCGCGGTGGCAATGGTAACTTTGTCAAAATCAAACATACTGGTCAGGTACAAACGCAATACTTGCACATGCAGGCTTTTGCTCGGGGTATTCGCCCAGGTGTACGGGTTTCACAAGGGCAGGTGATTGGGTACGTAGGTTCAACAGGCTTGGCAACTGGCCCACACGTTTGTTTCCGCTTTTGGATGAATGGCCGTCAGGTCAATCACAATGGCTTGAAACTGCCACCACCGGAGCCACTACCCAAGACTGAAATGGAGAAGTTCGCGCCGATTCGCGACAAGTATATGGAGATGTTGAAGGAGATAAAAGTAGAGGCGGCAGTAGAGCCGTAATCTGGATTTAAATCCTCCCAATAAAAAAGGGTCAGATTTTGAAATCAAAATCTGACCCTTTTTTATTGGATCAAGTTAAGGTCACACCTTCTTCGGCAACTTCTTCCGATCCTCGGGCAGTCGTTTGAACTCCTTGCTGCCGTTCACCTCCATGTTAAAATCATTCAAGTCGGTATACTTCAGGCGGCCCTCCAAGTTGAGCAAGAGGAAATTTTTATCACCCTTGACGATCATGACCAAATCCGTGATCAGGTCATTGCTTTCCTTAATCATGAAGCGCACGTGGGAATCCTCTCCTTTAAAATAAGCCAGATCCTCAAATTTGTTGGCACGCAGTTGTTCCATTAAGTGATTGACGTCGTTGGCTTCTACTGGGTTTCCCTCGTCAAAATTGAGTAAATGCAGGCTGGAGATGCTGCGCATGATGCGCATGGCTTCATCGTCGTCGCTGTCTTTGGCGGCGAGTTTGAGGAACAAACCTCCGATGTTGAGGCGGGTAGCTTGTTCGTATCTGCCGAATTTGCGCATGAAATCCTGGATCACCTGGTTTTGAGCAGGCAAGGCAAAGCCCAGGCCTAGCAGTGCCAGGCTAAAAATAATCTTCTTCATGGTGTTGATGAGTTTTGAGAGGTTTCCCCCACTACTAGGTGTGCAAATATGCTGCACTGCGGCAGCTCGTGTATCGATTAGGCCTGAGGTGATTTTTTGGCTTTGGCTTTTTCTTTCCAACCCAGTTCCTTCAGGTAATGATCCAGCACTTGGTTGATGTCCTTCATCCGCAGGCGGGTTTTGGCACTAAGGAAGATGGTTTCTCCATCATCACTGCCTACGACCAGCAGTTCTTTGAGCCGGCCATTAGAGCCTTCCCGAATCATGACATTGAGGTCGGTGTCTTCGTTGCGTACATAAACCAGGTCATCGTAACCACTTTTGGCTTTGAGCCCGCTGACGAAATTCGACAAATCCTCCTTGGTGATGCTGCTGCTGTTTTCACTTTGCATCAGGCGAAATTTGCCCAATTTACGGGCGAGGCGCAGCCAGGTGCGGGTTTCTTCGTCCTTAACGCTGTTGTAAACGAGTCCTGTGCCAATCCAAACCAACCAACCCGGTAATTTGAAGTTGGTAACTTCTTCCTGCTTTTTGAATTTCTGGTAAAATTCGCCCACCGAGTTTTGAGCAGATAAGCTGCCACTCAGGGCTACCATGGTCAGGAGGAGGATCGCCGTTCTCATTTCTTCTCAATTTCTTTGGCCAGACGGGTGATTTTGTTCAAATCCAGGTTGCCCATGAAACTTAGTAGCACAAATTCTTCCTTGCCACCAGACAAGAGCAGGAGTTCCTGAATGACGTTGTTGCTTTCCTTGATCAAAAATTCCACATTGTCGCCATCTTTGTCGCGCACCGTCAACAACACCTCGTACTCTTTGGTGTTGATTTTGGCTTTGGCTTCTTTGTAAAACACTTCCGGGGTTTCCTCGGTGGTCAGGATGCGCAGGCCCTGGAGGTCTTTGGCCATGTCCAGTATGGCTTTGGCTTCGGCGTCATCCTCCATGTCCAGGATTTTGGAATCGATCCGGCCAATCATCTGGAACAATTTCGGGCTGATGTACACCACGTCAAAACGTTTGTCTTCCACATAGCTGGAGAAGTACTTGTCGATGGCACTGGCAGTGCTACTCGTAGCACCTTGGGCCAGACCGTTTACAGCGGCCAACGCAATAATGGCCAGGGTGAAAAAATGCTTGATTTTCATATTGTTTGGTTTAAAAAGATGTCGGTTTGGTAGAGACGCACGGCCGTGCGTCTACTATTTTGATTCGTGCGTCTACTTTACAGATTCAAGACGCACGGCCGTGCGTCTCTACAGTGCGCCTATTTTATCAGTTTCCCCATTTCCCCCATTTTATCAATACCCTGGGTAGCAATGGCGGTGCCTTCGTTGAATTCGGTGGCTACTTTGCGAAAGGCTTTGCGGGTAACTTCATAAGCTTCTTCCACCGTTTTGGGTTCGTATTTGGACCAGTCGATGACCTTTACTTCTGCTTCTGCAACAACGGGTGGCTCAACCGGACTGGAACGAACCAACCACCACAGTCCCGTAGCGACCAGGGCAAACACTGCGGCGATGCGCAAAACCCAGCTCGTTGAAAGGGTGCGAATAACAGGCTTTGGCTTACTGTAGGCTTCAATAGAGGCCATCACTTTGGCGTCGAAATCATCACCCAAACTTTGCTCGGCCTCTTCGTCCAACAATTGGAACCATTCGCTGTAAGTCAAATGCTCTTCCGAAATGGGTTCCGTTTTTAACAATTGCCGCAGTTGAGCTTCTTCTTGCAGGCTGCTTTCGCCAGCGAAGTACTTGTCCAAAAGGGATTGAATCTGTTGTTGTTTCATGGTATTTATACTTGTGGGGTTTTGTTTAGTAGTGGGGCAAAAATAAGTGATCATTTTTCCTGAGCCAGAGGATTAGATAAGACACTTGAAATGGAACGTTTACTTATCTAATCCCCTGGCAAAATGATCACTTATTTTTTTATCGCCCCTACCTAAAATACTTTTCATGGTTTGCCGCGCCCGAAAAAGGTTGATTTTCACCTGAGCCAGAGGAATGTCTAATGCCTCGGCAACTTCCTGGTAGCTCATACCTTCCACATCGCGCAATTGCATGACCAGCCGCTGGTTTTCAGGCAGGCGTTCCATGAGTTTTTGCAACTTGTTCATGGTATCTGCCGATTCGGTGCGTGCATCGGGCAAGGGCGTAGAGTCGGCCCAGTCCAGGCCATCTTTCCATTCCTTGTGCCCATTTTTGCTGCCGCGTAGGCGATCGATGCACTGATTTTTGGTCAGGCGAATCACCCAGGCTTCCAGGTTTTGCACCTCCGCCAAACGATCGTGTTGCTGCCAGAGTTTGATCAGGGCTTCCTGGACCAAATCCTCTGCCTCTTCCCGCTTGTTCAACAAGCGCAAAGCCAGGCGGAACATTTTGTCCTTGTATGGCAGGATGGTGTTTTTAAAATCAGTCGGGTTCATAGCTGCTTGGCGTAAACAAATGGAAGACGACAGGGGAAAAATAAAGTTACAGGAAGCTCGATTTTTTTTGAAAAAAACTTTGATACTGCTGTTTTTCAAAAAACGATTTGCAAGTGCAGCGTTTTTCACTGAAATTGCATCGTATTTGTGAGTGTTTACTTTTATGTTTCGAAACGTGTAGGGATGAGTATTTTTAGCAAATTGCCCAGATTAAAAAGGATCGACGAGTTGGTGATCACCAGCTTCATCCCTCCATTTTTAGTGGCTTTTTCGGTATCTTTGTTTGTGTTGTTGATGCAGATGTTGTGGATTTACATCGACGACCTGGCTGGAAAAGGTTTGGGCTTTTTCACGGTCATTGAATTGTTGTCCTACCGGGCAGTGAGTTTTGTGCCCATGGCCTTACCTTTGGGGATTTTGCTCTCTTCGGTCATGCTGATGGGGAATTATGCAGAGCATTACGAACTCTCCAGCATGAAATCTGCGGGAATGTCGCTGGTGCGCATCATGCGGCCCCTGTTGGTTTTTGCCCTTTTTGCGGTAGCCTTTTCCTGGTATTGTTCTGATTATTTGATTCCTGCTGCCAACCTCAAGTTTGGCTCGCGGATGTGGGACATTCAACAAACCAAACCTGCTTTGCGCCTGGATGTGGGTGTGTTCAACGATGACTTTCAGGGCTTCACCATCCACATTGGCAAAAAAATGGGCGATGGCCGTACCATCAAAGATGTGATCATTTATGACCATACCGAATCCAACTCCGGCAAATACACCGTCATTACCGCCAAGGATGGTGAAATGTTTAGTGCCGAAGGTGGGAATATTTTTGTGATGCGGCTACGCAATGGCACCCAATGTATTGAATCCAGAGGCTACCAGGCTAGTAGCCAAAGTAAGTACCCTTTTATCCGTACGGGTTTTAAACAATTCACCAAAGTTTTTGACCTAAGTGAGTTTTCGCTGAGCCGTACCAACGAGGAATTGTTCAAACAGAGCCGCCAAACCATGGACTCCCGCGCCCTGAAGGCCGCAGCCGACTCTATGGCCATCGACATCCACAAGCGCACCGTAACTGCTGGAAATTATGTGGCCAATTACCTATCCATTTTTAAGATGGACAGTACTTACCTGCGGGAAGAGCTCAAAAAAGCCAATACCCGGGCGACCGATCAAGCCAGTAATTCTGGCTCCGGCCCTACACCACTCAATGTTTCGACACCAATCGAATCCACTTTCGATTCTACCCATAGCATTAGCATTGGAGTTGCTCGCTCCACCATTTTGAAAAGGGTCAAACCAATTGGAGTAGTGACCAAATTTGCCGATACCTTTAGTGATGCTGACAAATCCACGCTGCGGGGACGCGCCGAATCCTCTGCCCGGGGCATCCAAAACCAAACCTTTAGTACCACTGCTTCTTTGGATGCCACCAAAGAAAACCGGGTCAAGTTCATCTACGATTGGCAAATGAAATACAGCATTGCTGCAGTATGTTTCATCTTTATGTTCATTGGTGCGCCCATGGGGGCCATCGTGCGCAAGGGTGGATTCGGGTATCCCCTACTGGTCTCGATTGTATTTTTTATGCTTTTTGTGATCCTGACCATCTTTTGCCGCAAAATTGCCGAAACCTTTGTTGTTTCGGCCTATCTGGCCGCATGGATACCCTGTATCATTCTGATGCCATTGGGGGCCTGGCTGACTTATAAGGCCATGAATGACCAACCCTTAAATCTATTTGAGGGGCTGCGTTATTTTTTGCAAAACCTGTTGAAACGATTCAGAAATGCTAAAACTGTTCAAGGATAATCCTTGGTTTTTTATGGTCTTTGCCCTTTTCCTCTTGGGCGGCATTCCCTTTTTAGCTGCTGATCAAGGAGCTTTGTTGATTCAGCTGAATGATCACCGAAGCCCTGGAGGTGATTTGTTTTTTCGTTGGTTTACCAAAGTTGGTGAAGGCTATGGGTATCTGGCTGTGTTCCTCCTATTATTGGTGTACAAACGCCGGGCAGCCTGGGGCGTTCCACTCTTAGGTGTAGCAGTTTCGTTGGTAGCCTGGATAGGCAAAACTTTGTTTCAACATCCTCGTCCGTATTTGTATTTTGAACAACAGGGGCTATTGGCTCAGTTGGAATTGATCCCAGGCGTTAAAATGCACAAAGGCTTAACCAGCTTCCCTTCTGGCCACACCATGGCTGCTTTTGCCTTGTTCACTTTTTTGGCTTTGTGTTTCCCTCGCAAACCTTGGTTAAGCCTAACCTGTTTCTGCATTGCTTTACTGGTGGGGGTTTCAAGAATGTACCTTGTCCAACATTTTTTTGAAGATGTGTATTCGGGGGCTTTGTTGGGGCTTGGACTGGGCATACTTGCCTATTACTTCCTGAATCAAATAGAGCAAAAATTATTGCAAAAAGCCTAAATGCATGTTTAAACTTTTTTATCTTCCCTCTTAGAAGCTGTTTGAATTTATATCACGAGCTCCAAAGGGTCCAATTGAAGTCAAATTTCGTTCCGAAAATGCTCATTTAGCGCTGCTAAACTCCGCTTTTCGTGCCTCATTTGACTTCAATTAGTCTCCTTTTCGCTTTCGCGATATAAACTCTAACAGCTTCTTAATTCTTCATTTCCTAAACCAAATCCTGTTTGCAGACGACGCCGAACAACGACCGTGAATTTTTCGACTTATTGTCCACAGATGCTGAAAAAGCATTTGAATGGTTGTTCCGCAGGTACTTTAGCGAATTGTGTCAAGTGGTTTATCGGGTAGCACACGATGAACATTTGGCCCAGGACCTGGTGCAGGAAGTATTGTATGAATTGTGGCGTAAACGGGACAAACTGACTATTTCCATCTCATTGCGAGCCTACCTGAAGCGCGCAGTGCTCAATCGTACCCTCAACCATTTGCGAGATAACCGCCAATGGTCTTCAGAAGAGCGAATGCCCGAAATCGCCGTTGAAGAAAGTGACCCTGTAGACATGCTGCGTAGTGAAGAACTACAAGAATTGGTCGATGCAGCTATCGACGAATTGCCAGAAAAATGCCGGATGGTGTTTGTCTTGAGCCGTTATGAAGAATTATCGTATCGAGACATTGCCACTGAATTGGGCATTGCAGAAAAAACGGTGGAGAACCAGGTGTCAAAAGCACTCAAATATCTTCGTCAGCGGCTGCTCCCGTATTTAAAAAGTGGAATGCTTTTGTTCGCATTTTGGATGGGAAGCTAAAAATCTCGTTGCGTTTGTCTGCTAAACGGCATAATTGCCCGGAAAAACGCTGTGCGGATATAGGGGTATCTGAGTTTCTTTGTGTCTAAAGGAAAACGAACAGTACTAGACCCCACACAATATTCAGGCCAATGGAAAAAAAGATTCGGTTTTTAGCTCAACAGTGGAAAAATGGAGATGTAGATCCAGCCAAGCATTCAGATGCTGGTTCGGACGATGCTGCTCTGAATAAAGAATTGGAGACCATTTGGCAAAAGGCAGGCAATTACAAATCAACATCTTTTGGGCCGGATGTGGAGGCCAATTGGAAAAAATTCCAGGCCAAGATTGAAGAAAACAACAACAATAGTTCAGAAACTCCTCCCGTTCGTCGCCTAATTCCTCGCGCCTGGTTGGTCGCAGCTTCGATTGCTGCACTATTGGTTATTGGCTGGTGGATAATTAACCCCAATTCTGGCTCTAATGAATTTAAATCTTTAGCTACCAATAAGCGAGAAATCAAAAAAGTGGAATTGCCTGATCATTCGGTAGTTTGGCTGAGCAACAATAGTGAGTTGAGTTTTGACCCCACTTTAAACCAAAGTAAAGTTCGCCAGGTAAAACTGCGTGGAGAAGCATACTTTGAAGTGCAAGCCAATCCGCAAAAGCCATTTCGCATTGAAACACCGCATGGTTTAATTGAAGTTTTGGGGACTAGCTTCAATGTACGCGCCTTAAAAACAGAACCACATACGGAAGTTCAGGTGATGACTGGCCGGGTCGCCTTAATGGGCAAGGGTGAAAATGATCAGAGAATTGAAATCCCTGCGAATTTTATAGGCTATATCCCCTCCACTGAAAAACACGCTAGTAAATCCTCCAGTGATAAAAAGGTTTTTGCTTCAACCCAAGTATGGAGAACCCGTAAGATAGAATTATCAGGTCGCACCTTAGGCGAAGCGCAGGAAATCCTGCGTAGGTATTCTGATTTTCGACTTGAATTCTCTGATCCCCAGCTTGCGGATTGTATTTTTACCTGGACTTTTGACCTAGACAGGCCCGAATCCAGTTTGAAACTGTTGGCCAAAACTGGTTATTTCCATTTAGATAAAACAAGTTCTCCGGTTTTCCGTTTGGAAGGTAAGTCTTGCCCTAAATAAACTTAGGCTAAAGCTTAACATCAACACAAAGCGGTTATATTTATTCACCTAATCGCTTTGCAGAAATCAGCAGTATGAAGGGAAAACTTCTACCCAAGCTGATGATCTTTTGTTTCTTCCTGGTTTCGGCCTTGCAGGCACAAGAAACCCTTGACC
Organism: Haliscomenobacter sp.; assembly: GCF_965225875.1. Taxonomy (GTDB): domain Bacteria; phylum Bacteroidota; class Bacteroidia; order Chitinophagales; family Saprospiraceae; genus Haliscomenobacter. The sequence goes on from NZ_CBDDBS010000003.1 coordinate 2,138,753, forward strand.
GTGTCGTGTCGGTTACTTTTGAAGACCAATCGCCAGCCAAAGCGCTTCAACACCTGCGCAAATCCTTTGACCTAAACATCGTTTTTGCCGACAGCCAATTGCCAAAACGCAACAGTTTTCCCCTTAGTTTCAAACGTCAAAGTATTCGGAGCATCCTCAATTCCATTTTGGCCAATACGGGCCTCGCCTACCATTCCGAACCAGAAGGTATTGTCATTACCCGGGTTATGCTTACCCCAAAAATCCGTTCGCGGTATACCATTCAAGGAATTGTAGAAATCGGGGGAAGCGCAGAAACCCTGATTGGTACCAATATTTTCGCCATCAACCACAATGAAGGCACTCACTCCAATGAACAAGGTGTATTTAGCCTGACCCTTCCCCAGGGTCGTACCCGCATCAGCGTGTCCTACATTGGGTTTCATACCGATACGTTCAGCATCAATTTACAACAAGATACCTTCCTGCGGATTTACCTGCACCGGGAGAGCCAGCAAATCGAAGGCGTAGTCATTCCTGCTGCGATGCAAGGCGATGGCATGAATATTGGAAAATATAGTTTTGATCTGGAGCAGTTGCAACGCATGCCAAAAATTGGCGGGGAGACCGACCTCATTCGAGCGATACAAATGCTCCCCGGGGTTCAAACCGGTCCAGATGGTGTAGGAGGCGTGTTCATCCGTGGTGGAGAAGCTGGTCACAACCTCGTAATTATTGATGATGTGCCGGTTTACAATTTCAACCATGCCGTTGGGGTATTGTCCGTTTTTAATACCAGCATTGTTAAATCAGCCGAATTGCTTAAAGGGGCCTTTCCGGCACGTTACGCCGGGCGGCTCTCATCGGTATTGGATGTAAGAATGCGGGATGGGAACAAAGAATTTTGGACTGCAAGTGGGGAACTGGGGCTGATATCAGGTCGTTTGACCTTGGAGGGGCCTATTGTCAAAAACAAAAGTTCTTTATTGATAGCCGGTCGCGCCTCTTTGCTGAATTGGATGCTCAAACCCTACTCGGAACATTACAAATCTCGCAAGGGCGAAAAAGGCCAAAGCACTTATAATTTTTACGATTTCAACGCCAAGTTCAACATAGAGCTTTCAGCAAAGGATCGCCTTTTTTTCAGTTTCTACCGTGGTCAGGACCATTTTGGCAACACCGGAGACTCTCAGGACACCCTTTCTCTATTGGTTGATGATCGTTTCGAAACATATCGTTTCCGAAAAGTTTATCACGAGAAACTATATTGGACCAATACGGGGAGTTCCTTGCGCTGGAGCCATATCTTAGGGAAAAAACTTTTTTCCAATACAACTTTTACCTTTAGTGAGCTAAATGTCAACATTGCTACGGCCTCAAGTGACACCGTGAATGTATTTTCAGTTGCTGCTCCTAAAGTCCACTTCGATGCTGATTATGGCCGTTATTTGTCCAGTATCCGTGACTTCGGTGCCCGTAGTGATTTTCACTGGGACATAGCCCCTGGAAATAAGGTACGCTTTGGTCTACGCGTGCAACACAATCATTTTGTACCCGGCATTCAGGAGTATGATGACGATTTTCAGGAATACATTTCACCAGATGGGAAAATCAGTCGTAGCGTTCATACCACGGGCTGGGCATTTTACCTGGAGAATGAAAAGCGGATGTTATCCCGGCGTTTGTACCTCAATTATGGTTTAAACTGGTCGGGATGGAATGTGGATCAGCAAAATTACTCCACGCTTGAGCCTCGATTAGCCCTCTCTTATCTTTTGAGTGATTCAACTTATCTTGAGGCATCGGTCAGCAGAATGAGCCAGTTTTTGCACCTTCTATCCGGGACCAATGTGGGCTTACCTACCGACTTGTGGGTTCCTTCTACGGGTGAAATTGGGCCGGAATTGGCCTGGCAATACACCCTGGGTTTGCGAAAAAACCTGAACTTTGGTTGGAATATTGCTTTGGAGGGCTACTACAAGGAAATGAAAAACCTGGTTAATTATTCGGAAGGCGCGGATTTTCTAGATGATTGGGAACAAAACATCACCATTGGATCAGGCCGGGCTTTTGGCATGGATTTTATGTTGCGCAAAAACAATCGAATCATCGATGCTTACATTGCTTACTCATTGGGGCGCACCGATCGGGTTTTTCCAAAAATCAACCTTGGCGAACGTTACCCCTTTAAGTATGATCATCGACACGATTTGAAAATTTGGAGCGATTTTCGTTTTTCCTCTAAAATTGACCTTTCTGCTTCCTGGACTTTCAGCTCTGGGTTGGCCACCAATATACCTCTCGAGGCTTTTACCGTTGAAATCCCAGGCGTATCTCCTCCTGTAACCGTAATTGATTATGGCCCCAAAAACAGCAGGCGCTTACCAGCCTATCATCGTTTTGACTTTGGCCTGAATTTTCATTTCACCTCTCCAAAAGGAACTGAGCACAAGTTCCAAATTGGCGCGTACAATGTCTATAGTCGTCGCAATCCATTGTACTATCAACTGCGTACTGTATTTATAGCGGAGAATGGCGTTTTGAAAAAAGATTCTGAGCTAGTTGGGGTACACCTCTTACCTTTTTTACCTTCAATTAACTATTCTATAAAATTTTAGTTAAATTTGTCTAGTTTTTTACAAAAAAGGCCAACCACCGCGTCTTTTTTACCGTCATTTCAGCATACAACAATGGTATAATGTGAAAAAACATCTAAATGGCATAGTATTGATGGGTTTTTTGCTCCAATTGTTCGCTTGCGAAAAGCCTCAATTGCCTCTGGAAAATTACACGCCCAGCCTGGTAGTCATCTCTAATTTCAATACTTTGGATGGCATCCGGGTGCAAGTCTCCAAAAGCCAATCTCCATTGGACAATGGACCTACGGAATACATCAACTATGCTACGGTAGAAATTTGGGAATCGGGCCTTTTATTGGAAAAACTCTATTTGAATGACACCCGAGAACTAAAAACACCATTTTATACCAGTGAATTACTGAAGCCTCGCATTGGAGTGGATTATACCGTCAAAGTTTCTGCAAAAGGTTTTAGATCGGTTACTGCAACCAGCAGAATCCCTGAAAGTGTCAATTTGGATAGTGTGAAAATAGAAAAGCTGAGTGCCGTGCCAGACGACCCCGGATACGTGCGTTATAACTTTGATTTGTCCATTTATTTCACCGATCCTCGCCTGGAGCGCAATTTTTACCACGTCAATGTTTTTCAAAAAAATGTAGTCGTACAAAAGGACGGAGTAGAACAAGTAGAGCAAATTAAAAAATTAACTTTCAGCTCGGGAATCAATTCCAACTACATCGTCGCTAATTATGACGGCGGATTTTTAATTGAAGATAAACCTATTGATGGCAATGCGATCCGGATTCCAGTTCCAATTAGCATTCGTATGCCTGCAGGTGTGCAAAATCTTGACGAAATGATTGTGGAGTTGCGCTCGGTGTCGGAAGAATATTACCTGTTCCACTCGACAGTTAGCCGCCAACAAAACAACAGTGACCAACCTTTCTCCGATCCAGTGGTGCTGTTCAACAATATTCGCAATGGTCAGGGAGTATTTGCAGGTTATTCCCAAGCCGAAAAGATTGTAAGCTTAAAGCCACAATAAGCTTTTGCATCCTTAGTATGCCGCAAAAAATCGGGGACTTAATTTTTCTACTTTACTTAATCTAGTTTTTGTCGTCGTTCGACGACTTTCTTTCCTTTTTTTTCATTTTTTTCCAAAAAAATTTGCATCGGCGTGGGGGTAAGCCGATTCTTATGTGTCAAGGTTGTGTTGATTCAAAATAATCTACACAATTGAAAAAACTCTTGACTCATGACCATATATGCCAGTAATACCCGCAAAAAGAATTTGGGCAATAGTTTAGAAGCCAAAATGGCTTTCATTGAGCGCTACCCCTTGTTTTCTTGTCTTAGCCTAGAAGAAAAAATGCAATTGGCCAATCTGATGGAGCATCGTGAAAAATCTCGCTATGGCTTCGTTTATGAGGCAGGAGAGAGTTCTGATGTACTCTATTTGCTGGCAGAAGGGGCCATCAAAATTGGGGCCACGTCACACGACGGCAAAGAGGTCATTAAAGCCCTGATCCATCCTTTGGCAATGTTTGGCGAACTTGGACTGGTTGGCGAAGTGCGTCGGCAGGAATTTGCCCAGGCAATGAAGGAAGAAGTTGTTTTGTTTGCCATCAAAGTAGAGGAATTCCGCCGTTTGATGCGCCAAAACTTTGAATTGTGCAACCGGGTGATGCTTTATTTGGGTAGCCGACTGAGTTTGGCTGAACAAAAAATGGAGTCCCTGATTTTTAAAGACGCCCGCACCCGGATCGTAGATTTCATCAAGGATTCAGTTTCTGACCGGGGTCAGCGGGTAGGTTATGAAATGCTCCTGCGGCATTCCCTAACCCATCAAGATATTGCGAACATCACTTGTACTTCCCGTCAAACGGTAACCTTGGTACTCAATGAATTGCGCAAGTCCGACCTGATTTACTTCAATAGAGGTAAAATTTTGGTGCGGGATTTGGCGAGATTGATGTAAAAAATGATGAATGATGAATGATAAGTGATGAATTGGCTCTGTCCTGAAATTCATCACTTATCACTTTTCACTTTTCACTTCCCCCGGAGTATTTCCCTCGAAATCACCAGCTTCTGAATCTCGCTGGTACCTTCCCCGATGGTGCACAATTTGGCATCCCGGTAGAATTTTTCAACTGGAAAATCCTTGATATAACCATAACCACCGTGAATCTGCACGGCATCGGTGGATACTTCCACTGCAGTTTCCGAAGCAAAGTATTTGGCCATCGCCGAAAGTTTGGTTACATTTTTACCTTGGTCTTTCAAGTCACCTGCCTGGCGCACCAAAAGTTCTGATGCTTCAATTTTGGTCGCCATATCCGCCAGTTTAAAGCTGATGGCCTGGAAATTGGCGATGGGTTGTCCAAATTGCTGGCGTTCTTTGGCGTACTTCAGGGAAGCTTGATAAGCCCCTTTGGCGATGCCCAAAGAAAGGGCAGCAATAGAAATGCGCCCACCATCCAGAATCTTCATGGATTGAATAAAACCCTCCCCTTCTTCACCCAGGATTTGGCTTTTGTGGACCCGACAATTGTCAAAAATCATCTCGGCGGTTTCGGAAGCCCGCATGCCGAGTTTGTTTTCTTTTTTGCCAGCATAAAAGCCAGGAGTTCCCCTTTCCACCACAAAAGCGGTCATCCCATGACTGTCCAACAATTCTCCGGTACGCACGATCACCACAGCAACATTGCCAGATGCGCCGTGCGTGATAAAGTTTTTAGCCCCGTTGATGACATAATAGTCGCCATCGCGCTCCGCCACACATTTCATCCGGCCAGCGTCGCTACCCGTATTGGGCTCGGTAAGTCCCCAGGCGCCAATCCATTCTCCGGAGGCTAGTTTTGGCAAGTAGCGATGCTTTTGTTCTTCGTTGGCGAAAGACAAAATATGGTTGGTACACAGCGAATTGTGGGCTGCCACGGAAAGTCCGATGGACCCACATACCTGGGCAATTTCCTCAATAACCGTGATGTACTCCTGGTATCCCAAGCCGGCTCCACCATAATGTTCGGGCACCAAAACACCCAAAAAGCCGTAATGGCCCATTTGGTGAAACAAGTCCACCGGGAAATGAGAGACTTCGTCCCATTCCATCACGTGGGGTCGAATGTAGGTTTCTGCAAAATCACGGGCGCTCTCCTTGATTAATTGCAAGTTTTCCAAGGTTTCAACATTCATAAAACTATATTTTACACCTGCTACACGATTTGGTCAATCTATGATGACGACCGCGCAGCGATAGTTGTTTCCAAAAGCTCATTTATAATAAAACAGCTTTTGAATTGTTCAGTTTAGAGGGAAAAAAATCTTGTTTTGTAAAGCAGAAAAATTAACTTCCCGGTTTTGGGTTTTGAATAGGAAGTCGAACGCTTCATTTAAAGTGAGCTTCCTATTCAAAAGCCTCTCGAAAAATCGGGAAGTAATTTTTTGCGTCATACGTTGGATGTAGGCTTTTTAACTCCGGTCAGATTTATCGTTTTTCCTGGCCTTTGGCGCTTCCCTGAAATGAGGGGCTTTTTTGTTCTACAAAGCCCAGGGCTCTACGCATTTTTTGATTGATGCTGGTATTTTCAAAGATACCAGCAAATTGCTTCGACATCGGCCCATAAGCAAACACCGGAATCATACTCGCGGTATGATTGATGGTGGTAAAAGCCGTTTCAACTTTGTTCATTTTGGAACCTGGATTCAAGGCCATACCGCCACACTCGTGGTCAGCGGTTACAATCACCAGGGTATTGCCACGAGAGCGAGCAAAATTTAAAGCTTCTCCCACGGCGCGGTCAAAATCCAGGGCTTCCTTAATCGCCAGTTTTCCATCGTTGGCATGACAAGCCCAGTCAATTTGTGAACCTTCAATCATGATGAAAAAACCTTTGTCTTTACCGCGTTTTTCCAAGAATTCCAATCCACGCCGGGTTGCAAAGGGCAAATAATCGCGGCCAGCAGCAACATTGAGTGGGTGTTTGTCGGCAGTGAGGTACAATAAGTTTTCGCTGGGATCCCAACGCATCTCATGTAAATCCTCCTGGGAATAATCGGTTACTTTATAACCCTTTTGCGCGAACTCCTCGTAGAGGTTACGGTTGTCTATCTCCCGGCGATCAAAATACTTTTTCCCTCCTCCGATCAAAAGATCCACCGGCGTTTTAAGCATGTCTACTGCAATCTCTTCATATTGCTCCCGGGAAACCACATGCGCAATAAACGCGGCCGGAGTAGCATGAACGATGGTGGACGTGGCAATCAAACCAGTCGCCAGGCCATTTTCTTCGGCTTCTTCCAGAATGGTTTTAACCCCCAAAGTGTCTTTATCCACACCAATGGCACCATTAAAGGTTTTGATGCCACAAGCAAAAGCAGTAGCCCCAGCAGCCGAATCGGTCACCAAATCATCGTAGGAGTAGGATTTATGAAAACCCAACACTGGCATTTGTTCCAGATTGAGTTTGGCATTGTTGCTGAACATGGCCGCGCTGATCTGGGACAAACCCATCCCATCACCAATCAGTAAAATAACATTTTTGGGTTTTTCGGGCAGGGCGCTTTCAACGGGTGCAGTACTTCCACAAGCCCAAAACAGAAAACTCAGGCTACACAGTAGCAACATTTTACCCGATATTTGTTGTAGCAATCTTCTCAACATCGCATCTCCAGATTAGATTTGGGGAAAATAACCAATTATATTCAATTGAACGGCTTTTAAAAATGCTAAATTGGGAAGCAAAGATAAAAAAACGCCCCCAAGTTCAATTTTTATCTTAACAATTCCTTTAGTAACCTTGCGTCCTGTTCTCCTGTCTTATCTTTTAATTTGCTCACCAGTTTAACAATTGCCATGGGAACTCAAATGATCAAACCTCGTTTTTTTGCTTTACTGATAACCTTGTCACTTTTGGTATCAGGCGCGTTAAGCGCTCAGAATCCTTCCATTTTCCAAACCTTGGGGCAAGTTGCCAACCAGGAAGTAACCATGGTTCTGAATTTTGAGTCTTTAAACGAATTGCGTAAAAAGGATGAATCTTTTCCAGCCCAGATAAAGTACAAAAAGGCCAATGGAGATTCTGTTTCCTGGAACGTCAAACTGACGGTACGAGGCAGATACCGCCGACTATTTTGCGATTTCCCTCCTCTCAAGGTCGTTTTTCCCAAGAAGGATTTGCAGGCTAAGGGCTTCGCCAGTTTTAACGACCTGAAATGGGTAACCCATTGTTTTGAAGACCACGAATCGGATGAACACCTGCTGCGTGAATACCTGGTCTATGGCATGTACCAGCAAATTTCGCCTTATAGCTATCGTACCCAATTGTTAAAAGTGACCTACATCAATACCAACAAGCCGCAGCAAAAGATAGTCCGTTTTGCCTTCATTGTAGAGGACGACGCCGAAATTTCACAACGCCTGAACCTTAAAGAATGTAAAGATTGTTTTGTGGCCCACCGCGATTCGCTTGATTTGAGAAGTGAAAACAGTGTCGCCGTTTTTCAATACATGATTGGAAATACCGACTGGAGCATTGCCAAAGGTCAAAAAAATGTGAAGTATTTTAAACCATTCAATGGAGGCAAAATGGTCGTCATTCCGCATGATTTTGACTTCAGTGGCTTCGTAGATGCAGGGTATGCGGTGCCCGCTACGGGTACAAACATTCAAACCGTCAAAGAGCGGGCGTTTTTAGGGTTTAAGGCGGATAAGGCCGTTTGGGATGAAACCTTGAATTTGTACAAGAGCAAACAAAGCGCTTTCATTCAGTACATTGAGGCTTTTCCTCACCTGAAAGAAAATTCAAAAAAAGAAAGCATCCGCTACATCAACTCCTTTTTCTCGCGGGACGCCGGCAAATTACTGGCCTCACAAAGCAACTAGTGCAGTAACTCATCAATTGTGACCTAGAGTTAGTGTACTAAGATCAAGTACAACACTCCAGCACTGATCACCAGGCCGAAGCCCCTCAATGCGGCTTTGCGCAAGGAGGGAACACCCCGAATCAAACTGACACTCAGTTTAAAGATCGAGTTGGAAAAAATAGCGGCGAGAATCAGGCCTCGGGCTACCTTATTCTGTTCAGGATTTACTGCAGCCCATTTGGCCGTACTCAAGGTGATGGCGTCAATATCGGCAATGCCTGTAATGGCTGCACTGACGTAGGCCATAGACGCACTCAGCCATTCACGGGTGTAATACATCAGCAAGGTGGTGGCAATGTACAAACCAGCGAAGAACAAGGCGTTTTTAATGTCCAATGGATTCCCGGCGTCCAGTGCTCCGGTTTGAACCTGTTCTTCCTTGCGCCAACTAATGATCGCAGGAACAACACTAGCCAGCAACATCATGGACAAGGGTAAAATCAACAATTTGGCGACTGGAAAGGCAAAAATGGTGGTCAGAATAAAGACCCGTACCAACATGACCGAAGAGGCCAGTACAATTCCGGCGCCGTACACTGGCCCATACTCCGGCTTTTCCCGGCTCCGCGAAGCAAAGACCCAGGCAATCATCGTGGAGGAAAACAAACCCCCAATCAAAGCCGACAGCAAAATCCCTTTGCTGGGGCTACCAAATTTCAACAGCAGATAACCACCAAAATTAAAGGTCAGAACCACCACCACAATCAAACCCAAATCCCGCACATTGATGGAATCATCCGGACCAAAAGTTTGATCGGGCAGCATGGGTAAAATCAAAAGTGCCAGAATGATGAATTTGATAAAGGCAAATAATTCTTCATTGGTCAATTTTCTGACAATGTTGTGGAGTTGCTCCTTCAGAGACAAAATGGTCGTGATGACCACTACAGCAGCCAAGGCTTCCTGAAAGTAACGGTAGGCAATCAAAATACCCAAAAAGAAGGTCAGCAACATGCCCAATTCCGAAGTCAAGCCAAGCCTTTGATTTTGCGCCTGGATGAAATAGGCAACACCGATCAAGCCCATAAACCCCAGTGCAGCTGCCAATAGCAGGTAAATGTGAGTGTGTTGGGCCAGTTCTCCAACGATGAACCCGGTCAGGGCAATCAGGGTGAAAGTTCGGAGTCCACCCAGATGGGCAGCCTCCCCATGCGTATTAAATTCTCGCTCCAGTCCAATGATCGATCCCACTCCACTGGCCACCAAAAGGCCAATGACAAAAGATCCAAAGGGGTTGTTAAAAAAGTCAGATATGTTCAATTGCCAACGGTTTTTCCATTAAATATGCAAAACTTTGGCCTAACCTACTAATTTTTTTAACTTGCCTTTATGAAATGCACTAAATAGAGCGTTCAAAAAGATTTTAAGTATTTTGAATGATTTCTTGAACAAGTTCCCTGCTCTGTTTTGTTGCAGCGTCTGACAAATTACTTTATGGAACAAAAAATCACAATTCCCGATCACCAACTCATTCTGATGGTCAAAAACGGTGACCGTGCTGTAATCCCTATGCTCTATCAACGTTATTCTTCTGCACTTTATGGATTAATCGTAAAGACAATAGGAAATCAGGAAGATGCGTCGGAGATACTCCAGGACGTATTCATCAAGATATGGCAAAGGGGAAACCAGTATCAGGAAGACAAGGGTTCTCTGCTCGGTTGGATGATGCGCATTGCTAAAAATGCGGCATTGGACCACACCCGATCACGCGTCGTTTCCCAACGATCTAAAACCGATCAAATGGATAACTTCGTATCTGATACTAAGGGCCCCAAATCTGAAGCGCTGATCCCCGATGTGGGTTTGCGCAAAGTGCTTGACCGAATGGATGAACGTCACCGTCAAATGATTGACTTGTTGTATTACCAAAATTATACGCAATCCGAAGTTGAAGAACTGCTGGGGATACCCCTGGGCACTGTAAAAACGCGTGCCCGTGCAGCCATCGGCGAGTTGCGAAAGATTTTGCGCAACGAAAAGTTGTAATGCGAGAATTTGTGAACCAAAAAGAGTACCGACAAACCAAGACCTTTTGATTTTGCCGCTCAAGTGCGGATCGTTTTTAACAGGTTTGTTGTCTCTTAATGAATAAATAACCATTAATCCTCTAACAAGTGGAAAAATTCAATATTCAGGAATATTTGGATAGCGGCGTCATAGAAATGTATGTTTTGGATCAATTGAATGACGCAGAGAGGGCGGAAGTTGAAAAACTGGCCACCCAATATCCAGAAATTCGGGAAGAAATCGTGGAGGTGGAAGAGGCCATGGGAACTTACCATTCCCTGGAAGGCCTGACACCACCTGATCATATTTTGTCCAATATCATGGCTGCTACTGCTGTTGGTACGGTTGCTGCTGTAGAAAGCGAGGTAACTCCATTGCCAAAGCGTACTTTGTCGCTCTTTTGGCCAATGGCTGCGGCAATAGCAGGTTTAGCGCTGTCGATCTGGATGTATATTGGCAAACAATCGGTCCTACAAGAACTGGCTACAGTGCAAAAAACAGCTGAGGATTTACGTGCCAATGAGCAAGTGATCACCAACAGACTGCAAATTACAGAGCAAGAGTTGAATGAGCTGAAAGGTGCCTGTTGTGCAGAAAAATTGGTGGTCAAAGCCGCCGATCAGCCCATTGCATCGGTTTACTGGAACAAGAACGCTCGATTGGCGCATCTGAAACTGGAAAACCTGGTTGATCCCGGTAAAGACAAACAATATCAGCTTTGGGCTTTTGTAGGCGGGAAGCCCGTAAGCATTGGGGTAGTTGATTGGGAAGCACTCCAAAAAGGTTTGGTGAGTTTTGAATTCAAAAACAAACCTGAAGCTTTTGCCATTTCCCTGGAAAAATTGGGGGGATCACCCGTACCTACGGATGTCAAAGGTGCCAGCGCGGCTGTTGTCAACCAAGGTTAAAATCTGTTTAAAGTTTCTGCAGGTATGCAGAAACTTTAAACAGGCACTCAAAGCAATTTTTCCATATCGCTCCAAATTTTGCTAGCTTTACCTCATCAAAAAACCGTCTGGTTATGAGGAATAGATTAGCAAAATTTGGATTGATGATCCTAAGTCTCCTGTCCATTGCTGCAATGGACCAACCCGCCGAAAATTTCAACGATTACCCCGTTTACGAGGGTACTGATCTCGGGCTTACTTATACTGCCAAGTCTTCCACTTTCAAAGTTTGGTCGCCTCCCGCGGCTCAGCTCTTTCTCCGCTTTTACGAACAAAGCCTGGGTGGGAAAGCTTCCAAAACCGTAAAAATGAAAAAAGGCCCTCAGGGTACCTGGGTGGCTACGGTCAAAGGTAACCTGCAAGGCCGGTATTATACCTTCCAAGCCCAGATAGGTGGCAAATGGTATGATGAGGTTCCCGATCCTTATGCTTATGCAGTAGGTACCAATGGCAAAAGAGCTCAGGTCGTAGATTTAAAAACGACCAATCCTTCCGGCTGGGATTACGATACCCGGCCCAACCTCAAAAATCCTACCGATATCATTTTGTATGAGTTGCACCTGCGTGATTTATCGACACACCCCTCTTCCGGCATCAGCAACAAAGGCAAATACCTGGGCCTGACTGAGGAAAGAACCCGTAATCCCGAAAATCAGTTCACTGGACTGGAACACCTCAAGGAACTGGGCATCACCCATGTTCACTTGTTGCCCGTTTTTGATTACCTATCGGTCGACGAATCAAAACTCAACGAACCCCAATTCAACTGGGGTTATGACCCTCAAAATTACAATGTGCCCGAAGGCAGTTACAGCAGCAATCCGGCTGATGGGGCAGTGCGCATCCGCGAGTTCAAACAAATGGTCAGCGCCCTGCACAATGCGGGCATCCGGATGGTAATGGACGTGGTGTACAACCACACGGGTGCTACCGGGCCTTCCAACTTCAACCAATTGGTACCGGGTTATTACTACCGCCAGAATGACAAGGGTGGTTTTTCGGACGCTTCCGCCTGTGGCAATGAGACTGCATCGGAGCGACCAATGGTGCGCAAATTCATCATTGAATCCGTATTGCACTGGGTCAAAGAATACCATGTGGATGGCTTCCGCTTCGACCTCATGGGCATTCACGACATTGAAACCATGAACCAGATCAGCAAAGCTGTACATGCCATTGATCCTACCATCTACCTTTATGGGGAAGGTTGGACGGCGGGAGCCTCTCCCCTACCCGATGACCAAAAAGCGATCAAAGCCAATGTGCTCAAGCTGGACAAAGTGGCGGCTTTCAGCGACGACATGCGTGACGCCATTCGGGGGCATGTGTTTACCCATACCGAAAAAGGCTTTGTCAGCGGCAAAGCAGGTTTGAAAGAAAGTGTAAAATTTGGGGTAGTCGCCTCTACCTGGCATCCCGAAGTGGATTATTCCAAAGTCAACTATTCCAAAGCCCCCTGGGCAAATAGCCCCGATCAAACCATCACCTACGCCTCCTGCCACGACAACCATACGCTCTGGGATCGCCTGGCCATCAACAACCCCATGTTTCTGGACGAGGAGCGCATCAAAATGTACCGTTTGGCCCTATCTATGGTACTCACTTCCCAGGGTGTGCCCTTCTTACATGCAGGTACGGAAATGGTGGTCACCAAAAAGGGCGAGGAAAACTCCTACAACAAACCCGATGAAATCAATCAGCTGGATTGGACCCGCAAATACCAATACAAAGAGATTTTTGATTACACCAAAAACCTGATTGGGCTGCGCAAAAGCCATCCTGCCTTCCGCATGACCTCGGCTGCCATGATCCGGGAACACTTGAAATTCATCCCCACCGACGACGATAACCTGACGGGTTTTCTCATTTCCAACCACGCCAATGGTGATCCCTGGCATACCATTGCGGTGATTTACAATGGTTCGGATAGGGTACACCCGGTCGTTTTGCCTTATTCAGAGTGGAAAGTTGTAGGCAATGGCATTTCCATCGATGTCAAAAATCCACCTGTAATTCGCAACTCTGGTGTGTTGGTTCCCGCTTATTCAGCGTTAATCCTTTATTCTGCAACTGCACCTGGACAAAGTGGAGGGATGGAGAAATAATCTTAACTTCGCGCAAATTTTTTCTTTTTAAATTAACCAAAGTGAAAAATCAAAGCATTTTACTACTGAGTTTGTTGCTCTTGCTGGGCTTTGTAGCCTGCAAAAATGACGGGAAGAACGACGGGGAAACCAAAGTTTTGGGCCCGAATGACGTATTTGAAGTGGATGCGCCTCCCATCACTGGCCCTGAATCGATTGCCGAAGTCGAAAAACTGGTCAAAAGTATTGATGGGGTAATGGATAGTATGAACGTGGCTGGTCCCAATTATGTCTTTAATGGCAACGAAAAGACCGAAGTGATGGTCTATTCTTACGAGGGAATGCCACAAATGATTTATTGCAAAGCACCAAAACTGGAAAGTTGGTACTACCTCAAGGATCGCCGCCCGGTGTACCTGAAGGAACTTGTTTTGACTGAAGATGGTTTTGTTCAAAACCGCTTTTACTACGGTCCAAAAGAGCTCATTGGCGCTGAAAGCCGCAAGGGTGCATCCCCAGATGATACCAACAACGGTGCAGCCAAAAGATATCGTGGTGCAAACGACGATTTCCGCTTGTCTGGCGAAGCCACGACTGCTAAGGTTTTGGAATATCTTTATGGTAAAATGAAATAGTTGAGAAGTTGAGGGGTTGAGAAGTTGAGGCTGCCGCAGCGATTTTGACAGAGACCTTGTCTAGGTCGCTGCGGCAGCCTCAACTTCTCAACCTCTCAACTCCTCAACTTTTTTCCTATTTTTGCCACTCAATCTACAACATACCCGGACAAATGAACATTGTCAACATCATTCAGCAAGGCGTCGTCCAAGCCGCTGCGCAATTGTACAATCTGGAAATCAAGGGTGAAGACTTTCCCCTGAGCACGACCCGTAAAGAGTTTGAAGGAGATTATACACTCGTTGTTTTTCCTTTCACCAAACACGTCAAAAAAAGCCCCGAGGCCATCGGTCAGGAACTGGGCGCTTTTTTGGTGGAGCAGGTTCAGTACATCAAGGACTTTAATGTTATCAAGGGTTTTTTAAACCTGGTAGTCGACGATCAGTACTGGCGGGAGTTTTTGGAAGACATTTACCAAAATCCACAATACGGCACTCAGCCCGCCAATGGCCGGAAGGTAATGGTGGAATACTGCTCTCCCAATACCAATAAACCCTTGCACCTGGGGCACATCCGGAATATCCTGCTGGGTTGGTCGGTGAGTAAAATTTACGAAGCGGCGGGTTATGATGTAGTGCGGGTGCAAATCATCAACGACCGGGGCATTGCAATTTGCAAAAGTATGTTGGCCTGGAAGAAATTCGGAGCCGGTGCCACCCCTGAGTCAACCAATACCAAAAGTGACCACTTTGTAGGTGACTTCTACGTGTTGTTTGAAAAGAAATTCCAGGAAGAATACAAGGCCTGGCAACAAAGTGAGGAAGCCCTGGCCATTTACAGCGAAAAGAAAAAAGGCGAACAAAGCCCCGAAGAGTTTTTCAAAACCTACAAGGACCAATACTTCAACCTGTACAGCACCCTGGGCAAAGAAGCCCGTGAAATGTTGCTCGCCTGGGAAGCCCATGACCCTGAAACCATCGAGCTCTGGAAGCTGATGAACGGTTGGGTTTATGCAGGTTTTGATTCTACCTTTGACAAACTGGGCGTCACTTTTGACAAACTTTACTACGAATCCAACACCTATTTACTCGGGCGTGAAACCGTGGATCAAGGTTTGAACTCGGGTGTGTTCTACCGCCTCGAAGACGGTTCGGTGTGGATCGATTTGGAGGACGCCAAATTGGATAAAAAACTGGTGCTGCGCAAAGACGGCACCTCCGTATACATCACCCAGGATATTGGTACCGCCCAAATGCGTTACCAGGATTTTGGGGCAGAGAAAATGATTTACGTAGTTGCGGACGAACAAAACTACCACTTTCAGGTGCTTTTTGAAATCATGAAGCGTCTGGGCGAACCTTATGCGACTGGTTTGTACCACTTGTCTTATGGTATGGTGGATTTGCCCAGCGGCAAAATGAAATCGCGGGAAGGTACCGTGGTGGATGCCGACGACCTGATTGCAGAAGTCGTGCAGGAAGCCTGGGAGAACAGTAAGGAACGGGGCTCTTTGGCCGATATGACGCCAGAGGCGCAACAGGAAGTCATCCGTAAAATTGGTTTGGCGGCTTTGAAGTTCTTCATCGTCAAGGTGCACCCAAAAAAACGCATGATTTTTGACCCGAAAGAGTCGGTTGACTTGCAGGGGCAAACGGGGCCATATGTTCAAAATGCTTTTGTACGCTGTAGTTCCATGCTCAACAAGGCTGGAAATCCCGACCTGAGTGCAGCTGGCGAGTATACAACGCTGGAAACTGCCGAGAAGGACATCATTGCCCAACTCTACCAGTTTCCTGAAATCATCAAACAGGCTGCCGAAACCTACGACCCCTCCATGGTGGCGATGTACAGTTATGAACTGGCCAAGGCTTTCCACCGCTTCTGGCACGATTACCGGATCCTGCAAGCAGAATCGGAAGCGGCCAAAGCGTTCCGGATTCAGTTATCAATTGCAGTGCGGAATGCCTTGCGGATGGGTCTGGATTTGCTGGGCATTGAGACGCCAGAGCGCATGTAGAGACGCGATTTATCGCGACTTTGAAAAAAACTACTTTATCATTGAATCCCTACAACCAAACAAATATGAGTGCCGACAATCCTTTGCTTGAAAAAGAAGAACGTTCACTGAATTTTATCGAGCAAATCATCGAAGAAGACATTGCCAACGGCAAACATGCTGGTCGGATTCACACCCGTTTCCCACCAGAGCCCAATGGCTATCTCCATATCGGCCATGCCAAGGCCATCACCGTTAATTATGGCATTGCCCAACGTTTTAAGGGCAAATTCAACCTGCGTTTTGACGACACCAATCCGGTTACCGAAGATGTAGAGTATGTCGACAGCATTCGCGCGGATGTACGCTGGTTGGGTGCCGAATGGGACAATGAGTTTTATGCCTCGGATTATTTTCCGCAATTGTATGCATACGCCGTTGAGCTAATCAAAAAAGGCCTGGCCTACGTCGACGATTCCACCAAGGAAGAAATCGAAGCCATGAAAGGCAACCCATCTGTGCCAGCGCAAGCAAGCCCCTATCGGAGTCGATCCATTGAGGAAAACCTGGACTTGTTTGAACGCATGAAAAATGGGGAATTTCCTGATGGTGCCCGCGTTCTACGCACCATGGGCGACCTGAGTTCGCCCAACATGCACATGCGTGACCCCATCATGTACCGCATCAAACACGCCCATCACCACCGCACTGGCGATCAGTGGTGCATTTATCCGATGTACGATTTTGCCCACGGCCAAAGTGATTCTATCGAAGGCATCACGCATTCCTTGTGCTCTTTGGAGTTCATACACCACCGCCCCTTGTACGAGTGGTACATCGAAAAACTGGGCATTTTCCCCAGCCGTCAGATCGAGTTTGCCCGGATGAATGTGGCCTACATGATCACCAGCAAGCGCAAACTGCTCAAGTTGGTGACTGAAGGTCATGTGACTGGCTGGGATGACCCGCGCATGCCTACAATCTCTGGGATGCGTCGTCGGGGTTATCCAGCCCAAGGGATTATCAATTTCTGCGAACGCGCCGGGGTAGCCAAACGCGACAACACCATTGAATACGGACTATTGGAGTTTTCGGTGCGTGAAATCCTCAACCAAAAGGCCACCCGCGCCATGGCGGTGCTCGATCCGCTCAAGGTAGTCATTCTCAATTATCCTGAAGGCCAGGTGGAGCAGATGGAGCTTGAGAACAACCCAGAAGATCCTAACGCCGGGGTGCGAAACATCCCTTTCTCTCGTGAAATTTACATTGAACGGGAAGACTTCATGGAAGAGCCGCCTAAAAAGTTCTTCCGACTTTCACCCGGTGGTATGGTGCGATTGAAAGGAGCTTACATCATTCAGTGCGATGTCGTGCTAAAAGATGAGAATGACCAGATCACGCAACTATTTTGTACTTATTTCCCGGATAGCCGCTCGGGCTCAGATACTTCTGGCCTAAAAGCCAAGGGAGTACTGCACTGGGTATCGGCGGCGCAGGCCATTGATGGTGAAGTCCGGATGTACGATAAGTTGTTTACTGATCCTGAACCAACCAATCACGAAGACCGTGATTACCTTGAGTTTGTCAATCCAGACTCGCTCAAAGTAATCCCAAATGCCAAATTGGAACCTAGCCTGGCCAATGCCAAAGCTGGCGATAGCTTCCAATTCTTGCGGATGGGGTATTTCTGTGCAGATCAGGACACCACAGCGGAGCACCCAGTGTTCAATCTTACCGTGGGTTTGAAAGACGGTTATAAGCCTTAGGGACGGAAATGAAATTTATTTGTACGGAACCAAAAGTATCCTTAAACTTGTTTTACTATCAGAACTTTTTTGAACAAAAACCCAATTAAAAATGAATGAATTTCCTTTTGTAGGTGACCAAAGGCAGGCTTCCATCGAAGCGGAGCAGGCTCGCTTCATCACCAAAGTATACGGCTGGATGTCGATTGGCTTGGCGCTGACGGGTACAGTCGCTTATTTTGTGGCCAGTTCTCCAATTTTGCTCCAGATGATTTTTGGAAATAGATTGGTATTCTGGGGACTAGTCATCGGGGAGCTGTTGATGGTGGGCTATCTGGCTGCTGCCGTAACGCGCATGTCCGCAGCCACGGCTACACTGGTGTACATGCTGTATGCGGTGCTCAACGGGGTGACCTTGTCGGGCATTTTTATCATGTACACGGGCGCCTCTATCGTGGGCACCTTCTTGATTACGGGAGGAACTTTCGCTGCAATGAGCGCTTACGGCTATTTCACCAAACAGGACCTGACCCGGGCGGGTAATTTACTCTATATGGCCTTGATCGGTTTGGTGATTGCCACAGTGGTGAACATCTTTTTCCGCAACCCGATCATGTACTGGATCATCACCTATGCAGGAATCCTGATCTTTGTAGGCTTGACGGCTTACGATACTCAGAAGATCAAACAGATGAACATCATCGGGAATGAGGGTACGGAAGAGGATCATAAAGAAGCCATCATGGGCGCATTGACCTTGTATCTGGACTTTATCAACTTGTTTTTGTACTTGTTGAGATTGTTTGGACGCTCGAATGATTAAAAAAATAGGGCCCTGGTCAGAAAATTAACCCTTTCTGAGCAGGGCTCCAACTGCTTATTTATCCTATCCTTCCTTATTAGCTTTAATTTTTCACCCAAAAGTCTGGTACTTTTTCAAAACCTTATACAACTGCTCCGGCCTAAACGGCTTGGTAATGCAGTCATTAAAACCACAATTCAGGTATTCTTCCTGAAATTCGACCGACGCCTCAGCGGTAAAAGCAATGATGGGGATGTTGCGTTTGCGATCATCGCTAAATTGTCTAATTACCTGGGTAGCTTCTTTCCCGTCCACATTGGGCATTTGAATGTCCATTATGATTGCGTCAAAATCATCTTTTTTCATCCAATCAATTGCCTCTTGACCATCTTGGGCAAGTGTATATTTTGCCCCCCATTTTTTCAGAATCGCGGTTAACACAAGTGCATTCACGTCGTTGTCTTCAGCAATTAAAAAGGTCATTCCTTGTAGGTTCATCGGTGGTGGAGCAGGTATGTCAGTGGCAATTGCCGAAGAGAGTTCCGTGTGTTTATCATACCTCATCTCCACTGAAAAAATTGATCCTTGCCCCAGACGACTCTCCACAGCAATGGTTCCACCTTGCTGCTCAATCAATTTTTTGCTAATGCTTAAGCCCAGTCCGGTTCCTCCATATTTTCGGGAAGTACTCACATCAGCTTGGGTGAAATCATCAAAAACTTGCTCGAGTTGTTCCGCAGAAATCCCCACACCAGTGTCTTTTATGGTGAATTTTACCCGTACATTACTTTTCGTTTCCTCCATTAAGTGATAGGCCAACTCCACTGAGCCCTTATCCGTGAATTTAATGGCATTGGATAAAATGTTAGATAGAACTTGGCTAAGTCGGAAATAGTCCCCAATTAAAGGATGCTTGATGCGCGGATCAGGAACAAAAGTCAAGGTTATAGTTTTGTCTTTGGCGCTGTTTTCAAAAAGCCGGAATACATGTGAAGTTACTTTAGCCAAATCGAAAGGAATACGTTCTAAAACGAGTTTTCCTGATTCGATTTTTGAAAAATCAAGAATGTCCGAAACGATGTTGGACAGGTGTTGGGCCGAAAACTTTAAGGTATCCAGGTATTCACGTTGGGTAGAACTGAGTTGCTCTTCCATGAGTAAGTCAGCAATGCCTATCACCCCATTGATCGGCGTCCTGATCTCGTGGCTCATGCTTGCCAAAAACTCTGATTTAGCAATTGCGGCCTGTTTCTGAGCCGTAATGTCTTGGTCCGTCCCTTTCAGCCCCACGATCTGGCCCTCACTGTCTTTGATCGCTTCCCCGATACAAGCGATGTATTTCACCCTACCATCCTTAAAAATCACTCGATGTTCGACATGGAATTGGGCTCCGGTGTTCACTGTATTTTGTATCGCCTCATCCAGTTTGATTCGGTCAACAGGATGGCACTTTTCCCGCCAGGCTTCATACAATTGCTCATCCGGGCAATTCTCCAGCTCAAAAATGCGGTACGTTTCTTTGGACCAATGCAATTCCCCGCTTAATAAGTTGAATTCCCAGCTGCCAACCTGGGCAATGGCCTGGGCTTCTTCATACAATGCCTGGCTTTGCAGGATTTGAGCCTCAGCCCTTTTGCGTTCAGCAATTTCTTCTTGAAGCTTTATGTTCTTTTTTCTAATGATATTGTATAAAAATGCGCCAACTATTAATAAACAACTTACCAGTATTAAAATGATGACAACCATAATGTTGTAGTTGCGCTGGCTATCAATTTCGATCTGCTTCAGGATTAATGCCTGCTCTCTTTGTTTGCTTTTAAGTTCTATGTTTTCCAGGTCATATAAACCTCTTATTTCGGCAATTTTCTCGGCGCTGGTGGTATTGTACAAACTATCATTGGCATCAATTGCCAAATAGAGGTATTTGTTTGCGGAAGAGATATCGCCCGTTTTTTCATTCAATTTTGCAAACAACAAATTTACATCTCGCCTTAACTCAGGAGAGGTTGTTTGATTTGCCAATTGTAAAGTCTTCTGCAAAAACCGTTCAGCAGTACCATAATCTCCTTTTAAAATGGCCAAGGAGGCTATTTTTTTATACCCCAATCCTATATTCACCACGTTGCCCAATTCCTCATCTAGTTTCAAACTTTTGTCGGCGTAAAATATCGCTCGATCAATTTGACCATTTTTCTGGTATACTGAGCTAAGGTTATAATAACTATCCGCCATTCCTGAACGAGACTGCAAGTTTTGCCGGATGCCCAATGCCAATTCGTGTTCACGGATGGCTATTTCAAATTTACCCTGAGCGTTATAGAGCGAACCTAGAATGGAATGAGCGCGAGCAATCCCGTAATCATCTTGAATAGTCGTTCCAATTTCCAAAGCTTTATTGACAAAATTCACACATTCTTGGTCATTGAATTGTTTGAAATAAAGCCAGGCGACATCAGCATAAACCCAGCCCAAATCTTTCCGAAGACCAATGCGCTCAAATACCGCTACGGCATCCAAATAATATTTGAGCGCTTGATGCAATTCTCCACGTTCCAAATATATTTTTCCGGCTAGAATATTCATATCGGCCTTGATGTCTTCGTATTGTTCTACCTCTTTGATGGAAAGTACTGTTTTAAGGTGGGTGATCGCGGCAGCATTTCTACCCATATTGAACTCGACATGAGCAAGGTGATAGAGAAAATTAAATTTTACATAACTAAAGGTATTCTTGGGTATCAATCGCTCCGCTCGTTTTAAATACGCGTAAGCCTTTTTGTATTCATCTCTTTTATTTTCTATTGCCCCAAGTTCAGTAAGCAACTCTGCCTGGTTCATTTTTGCGTTGTTCTTTACCGCAATTGTGTAAAGATCTTCCAACACCTTTTGGGATTCATCAAACTGATTCTGTTCAAATAAAAAACTAGAGTAGCAGAAATGGCTATAATACTTTATTTTGTAATGATCCTCGTGTTCAATCAATTTAAGCGCCTTCTGGAAACAGACTTTGGCCGAATCGATATTGGATTCTTCCAGGTAAAGATTTGCTGCAATAACGTAATAATAACCTGTATACAGTTTTCCCCCTTCTTTCAGACTTATTTGATCTGCTTGCCGTAAAAATTCGCGTGCTTTGGGGCTGTCACTGAGATTATAGTAGTATTCAGCAATCAAGGTTAAGGCATGTTTTTCTCCCGGTTTATTTTTGATTTTTCGGGCCTCTTTAAGTGCAGCTATGGCATAACGATGGGCATCTTCGATGCTGAAATCAAAAAGCTGGTAGGCAAGATCCATTAGCGTATTCAGCCGTTTTTTCCCAATTTGATGAGGCAACAACCGTTTCATGCTGTCAATTTCGGTGGATTGGCCACCAGACAGCACTGGTACGAGTATGAAGATTAACAGGATAAAAGTAGCTCTCATCTATAGTGCACGCTGATTGTGGAGCGAATGAATAATTGCCTCTTTGATGAAGCACCAGTAAAGATAATGCTAAGCTTTGGATTATTGTCTGCTTGCCCCCACCCAAACATTTTTTATCTTTAAGCCGCTACCTAATGATCACTTGAAAACTTAAATCAATGACACACTTGGTCCAAAAAACACTGCTTGCTATTTTGTTTTGCTTGTCCTTTACTATGCTACTTTTTGCACAATCAAACAATTCTGAATTCATCTATGGTGATTTTTTACCCGACGCGCCAGAATTGGCCAAGCGGGGTCCATACAGTATTGGCGTACAGACCATCAATTTACTGCATAAAAATCAGCTCAATGTACTACAACATAAGGACGGTAAAACGCCTACGTACGATCGTCCCCTTACCGTAGAAGTGTGGTATCCAGCACTGATTCCAACCTCAAAAAAAGAAATAGAAGTGTACCAGGAGGTAATGGGGAATTTTAACGACCCCAAGCGCCCACTAAAGCCTTTTACATTTAAGGGGCGTTGCTTGCGTAAAGCGGTGCCCAAAACCGAAGGCGCCCCCTACCCTTTGGTCATTTTGTCACATGGTTATACCGGGTCGCGGTATTTGATGACCTATCTGGCTGAAAACCTGGCCTCTAAAGGATATGTAGTGGCTGCTATCGACCACACGGAATCCACTTTTCGCGATGCAGCACCTTTTCCGAGTACTTTATACCATCGCCCCCTGGATCAGTTGTTTGTACTGGATGAAATGGATCGACTGAGTCAAAAAGGGAGTGGAAGTTTTTTAGCCGGGCTGGTCGATGCCAAAAACACCGGGCTCATTGGCTATTCCATGGGTGGCTATGGTGCATTGAATGCTACGGGGGCTGGATTCAGCAACAGTGCATTCCAACAATTCAAGGGGATGAGTGGTGGCTGTGAAGCCCTGGCCGAACGTATGGCTGGATCCCCAGCATATGCCAAAACCCAGGACCAGCGCATCAAAGCAGTGGTGGCTTTTGCCCCCTGGGGCATGAACAGTGGAGCCTGGGATTCTACTGGTTTGGCTGGTTTGACCCGCCCTACTTTTTTTGTTGCGGGCAGTGAGGACGACATTTCGAAATACGAAAAGGGCATCAAAGCCATCTACGATGGTGCGCGACATGCCAATCGATACCTCTTGACTTATCAAAACGCTCGCCACAATGTAGCACCAAATCCCGCTCCCCCCGAAGCCAATGCAGACGGTTTGCCCCTCAATGAATACCTGCGTTATGCAGATTCAGTATGGGATCAGCGTCGGATCAACAACATCAATCAACATTTTGTCACAGCCTTTTTGGGCATTCACCTGAAAAAGCAGGACCTGGGCGAGTACCTTCAATTATCGGAAAAAGCGGTTGATGGCAACTGGAAAGGTTTTAAACCCAGAACTTCGATTGGGCTGGAGTTTAGACACAGCGAGGCGAAATGAGCGATTTGGAGATAGCACAAAACATCAATCTTCCCAATTCCAAATAAAAAACGAACCATGCTGCAAAATAACTTCAAACTCGCCTACCGGAACATCCGCAAAAACGGGTTTTACTCCGCCCTTAATGTGTTTGGATTGTGCGCAGGTATCCTCTTCGCCTTGCTCATTGGCGCCCATGTCTGGGGGGAGTTGCAAGTGAATCAACAGCTGCGCCATGCCGATCGCCAATATTTCCTGACCAGCATCTGGAAAAATCCGAACATTGGCATGGACATCACCTCCGCAGGGCCGCTGGGCAAACGTTTGAAAGAAACTTACCCACACCTGGTGGCCAACTATTACCGATGGGATGGCATTAAGTCGGATGTGGTGAAAGGGGACAAAGTTTTTAAGGAAAGCATCCAGATTGGGGATAGTACCTTCATTCCCATGTTTGGTTTCGAACTCCTGCACGGTGACCGAAACAATGCCTTGAAGGCCCCGTATTCCGTGGTGATCACCGCAGAGAGGGCGCTCAAATATTTTGGCAAAACCGATGTGCTTGGCCAAACCCTCAGCGTAAGGAATTTTACAGGTGGCAATCATGAATTCCTGATCACCGGGGTGTTGGGAGAAATTCCCGAAAATTCCGTAACCAACTTGCTCGGTACCGAATCCAGCAGCCTTTTTATTTCCTTCACCACCGCCCAATACTTTTTCGATCGGAACGTGAACGATTGGAACAATACCATTTACCCTACTTATCTCGAATTGCAGCCCGGAGTGAGTGCCGCTGATTTGGAAAAGCCCATCCAACAACTCATTCAAAACGAAGGCGCCGATTTTGAAAAAGAAAACCTGCGGGTGCTTCCCATTCCATTGACAGATTACCACCTTCAAAAAAACAAGGCCCTGGTTAGGCGGATGTTGTTCGCCCTATCATCAGTGGGCATTTTCATCCTGTTTATGGCCATTTTTAACTTCATCAACCTGGCCATCGGGCGCTCTGGGTCGCGCATTCGCGAGATCGGAGTGCGCAAGGCGTTGGGTGGCCTAAAAAAACAATTGGCGCTTCAGTTTCTAAGCGAATCTTTACTCTTGGTACTGATCGCTACTGGGCTTGCCTTTTTAGCCTACCCACTTGCTCAAACACCTTTTGAGCAGATTGTGGGAAAAAGCCTGCCTGCACTAAGCACTTTCCCGCTGTTTCTTGCCTTTTTGCCCCTCGCCTTGGTGCTTGTTGTCGGCCTTTTGGCGGGCCTGTACCCGGCGCTTTTCCTGTCCTCAATGCGCACCGTAGAGTCATTGAAAGGGAAACCAGGAACCGCCAATCAAAGCCTGCATCTGCGCAAATACCTGGTCGGGTTTCAATTTGGGGTAGCCAATTTGGTCATCATCGCTACCCTGGTGGTGGCCGCACAGGTCAATTATTTTTTTGGCGAAAACCTGGGCTACAATAAGGAATTCGTCGTAAGCGCCCAGGTCCCCCGCGACTGGAGCCCGGAAGGCCTGCGCAAAATGCTGACGGTGCGCGACGAAATGGCCAAATTGCCCGGGGTCCAGAGCGCTTCGCTCTCCTACGAAATTCCCAACGGCATCAACCAGGGGCAGCCTTCCGTCTACCGAGCGGGTACCGATTCCACCACGGCTACCGTCTGTCAAGAGATAACTGCAGATGAAAATTACCTCGACACCTACCAAATCCCAATTCTGGCCGGTGCGTATTTTAATCCTGAGGTGCGCAATTTCGGCAAAGTAGTGCTGAATGAACGTTCTGCGCTGGCCCTTGGCTTCCCGGACGCAGCATCAGCCGTCGGCCAAACTTTGCGTATAGCCGGGGACCCAAGCCCTTACACGATCAAGGGCGTACTTCGGGATTTCCACTTTGGCTCCATGGCTACCTCCATCCAACCCATGGTGGTGTTTTCACAGCAAAGTCGGGTGTTGTACCGCTATTTGTCTTTCAAAATCGAACCCAAAGGAATGGGTGAGCACATGGCCGCCTTACAAAAAAAATGGGCCGAACTAATGCCTGGCAGCGCCTTCGAATACACCTTTATGGACGATACTTTGGCAAAAATTTATACCATGGAATTGCAGATGAAAAGATCAGCCTATGCGGCCAGTGCCATCGCCCTGTTGATTGCCTTGCTTGGTGTGCTGGGTCTGGTATCGCTCAATTTGCAACGGAGGGAAAAAGAAATGGGCGTGCGCAAGGTTTTGGGTGCTTCTATTCCGGGCATCATCGGGCTGTTTTTGCGGGAGTTTCTGGTCATTTTAGTGCTGGCAGGGCTGGTAGCCTGTCCACTTGCCTGGTATTTGCTGCGCGGCTGGTTGGAAAATTATGCTTACCGGATCGAAATGTCACCCTGGTTTTTTGCGGCGTCTCTGGCGGGCCTGGCGCTGGTTACAGCACTTTTGATCAGCTTGCAGAGTGTGAAGGCGGCTTTGGCCAATCCGGTGAAGGCGCTGCGGAGTGAATAAGAAATATAACCTCGCAAATAGCGGGCAAGCCCTGAAAGGGCGATATCACTTCAAGAAAGGGCAAGGCCCTTTCGATCAAACACCCGCACCTGTTAGCTGTACCAGCCCTGAAGGGGCGATATAATCAGTCCAAGTGATGTCGCCCTTTCAGGGCTTATTACTTTAACCAGTCATTCTCCTCTTAGAATGGGCCCAGCCCATTCTTGAAGGGATATCGCCCTTTCAGGGCTTGTTCATTTTGCGTAACGTGAGTAAAATATGCCGAATTGATTCTTAACCATCAAAACCAGAACCACCCATGAGCACTTTTCCCAGCATCTTCAACGACGTCATTGGCCCAGTCATGCGTGGACCTTCCAGTTCACATTGCGCGGCCTCCTTGCGGATTGCCCGCCTATGCCGCGATCTGATGGACGAAAACATCCAGGACATTTTCATCGAATTTGACCCCAATGGCTCCCTGGCCACTACCCACAAAAGCCAGGGTTCGGACATGGGGTTGTTTGGGGGGTTCCTGGGATGGGAAGCCTACGATGAACGCCTGCCCGAGTCCGAAAAATACCTGGAGGGTGCGGGAATCAAAGTCATCATCAACATCTGCGACATCAATGCCGATCACCCAAATACCTACAAAATCACCCTCAGCAATGCCCGGGAAATCCGCAGACTGACCGCCATTTCCACCGGAGGGGGCATGATTGAGGTGATTGACATCGATGGTGTTGCGGTATCGATGGCGGGCGATTATTTTGAAACCCTGATTTATTGCGCAAATCCAGATCAGGTCATTCCCTACCTTCAGGCATCTATTCCCTATGACGACATTCAGTTTCGGCATGGGGCGGAGCACAGTTTCATTCAAATCAAAGCTCAGAGCTTCCCGGACTCCATCATTTGTCAGGAACTGCTGAATATGGATGGTGTGGCTTTTATCAAATACCTCAAGCCCGTACTGCCCGTAATGGCCCGCAAAAACCTGCAAGTACCCTTCATCACCTGCGCAGAAATGCTGGAGTACAACGCAGACAAGAATAAATCACTCTGGGAGTTGGCCGTAGATTACGAAAGTGCCCGTGGCAACCTTAGCGCCGATGCGGTTTTTGAAAAAATGCGCAGCATCATCCACATCATGGGCAATGCCATAAACCTGGGTTTGAAAGGCACCCATTACGAAGACCGGATTTTGGGCAGCCAATCGCTACAATTCAAAGCCCAACTGGATGCCGAAAAACTGATCGGTGGCGACGCCAACAACCGGATTATTCTCTACGTGTCGGCGATGATGGAGGTCAAAAGTTCGATGGGTGTGATCGTGGCAGCGCCCACTGCTGGGTCTTGTGGCGCTCTGCCGGGAGCCTTGTTTGGAACCGCTCATTCCTTGGGTTTGTCCGAAGACGAGATTGTCAAAGCCATGCTGGCTGCGGGACTCATCGGGGTCTTCATTGCGGCGCACGCTACTTTCGCTGCCGAGGTGGGCGGTTGTATGGCCGAAACCGGATCGGGTGGTGGCATGGCTGCTGCCGCACTGGTAGGCATGAAAGGCGGCACGCTGGAGCAGGCGCTGGCTGCGGCCTCTCTGGCCCTGCAAAACTCTCTGGGCATCATTTGTGACCCCATTGGCAACCGGGTAGAGGCGCCTTGCCTGGGTCGTAACGTGATGGCGGCCAGCAACGCAGTTTCCAGCGCCAATATGGCCTTGTCCAATTACCTGCAATTGATCCCCCCGGATGAGGTGATTGAAACGATGAAGGCGGTTGGGGATCAAATTCACCATACGCTGCGCTGTACGAATTTGGGTGGGCTTTCGGTCACCAAGTCAGCGAAAAGGATTGAGGCGATGTTGGAGGAGGGGGTGAGTGTGGTGTACAAAAGTTGTTAGTTGGAAACACAGCGAACCTTAGATGGTTCCTTGAGTGCCTCAGGTTTCTTAGGTGGTAAAAGATGAAACCTGCGGAGCAGGGTATTTTTTCACCACCTAAGAAACCTGAGGCACTCAAGGAATCACCTAAGCAATCACCAAGGTTCAATAGAAGTTTGTACTTAAAAATAGTTTGCGCTGTGTTTTTTAAAATTCTCGGAATACCTGTTGCGGCACCTCCCCTATTTCAACACCGGCAAAACAACCTTCGACGCATACTGACTATTGTGAAAAATCCTGACATTGCTTTTAATAAAGTCCTTCTCGCTGCAATGGTAAATATCGATGAACTGCTGCGGGTTGCGATCCACCAGGGGAAACCAGCTGCTTTGCACCTGCACCATAATCTGGTGGCCTTTTTTGAAGGTATGTGCCAGGGCGGGCAACTCAAATTTCACCTGTTCAACTTTGTTGGGCACAAAAGCTACTGGAGTTTCATAACTTTTCCGATACCGGCCACGAAATACTTCGGCTCTGACCAACATTTGATACCCCCCCTTCGGGTAAATCGGGGCCGCATCCGCTTCTGCGTAAATATTCACAGCATTGTAGCCCATGTCATCGGGGAATACATCAATGATTTTTATCACAAAATCAGCATCGGTGGTAGAAATACTGGTCATGAGGTCAGCCACTACACTACCCGCAATGGTTACATCCTCACTTAGTTTGTCCGTTTGAAAAACCAGTACATCCGGCCTGCGCGACGCAAAACGTTGGTCATCGCTCATGTAGGTTCTGCTGCGGTTAAAGTGCACGTCTTCGGTGTAGGGAACCGGCTTGGCGGGGTCGCTGAGGTATTCAGTAAAACCCTGAGCTGTCGTTGGTTTGGTCCAACCCAGTTTTCCATTGGCCTGCAAGTACATAGCCTGGTCAGTTTTCCCGGCGGGAGGCCATTGGTTGAAGGTTTTCCATTCATTGGCCCCGCTAAAAAACACACTGGCTTCCGCAATTTTGGACACATCCCCTTTACCTTTCAGGAAATAATTGAAGAAAGGAATTTCGATGTTTTGCTGGTACCAGGTGGAGGTATTGCTGCCAAACTGCACATTGCCCAAATGGGTACCATCATTGCTCGCCCATTGCCCATGATACCAGGGACCTTCCACAATTTTGTTAAAAGCTTTGCCCGGGTTGTTTTGCTCCGCCGCCAGATAGGCATTCCAGGCACCCCAGCAGTCCTCTGCATCGAACAAACCTCCCACCCAGAGCATGGCGGGTTGCAGGTTTTTCGTGGCATTGCGGGCGTCTCTGGCTTTCCACCAGGCGTCGTAATTGGGGTGCACCATCAACTCTTTCCAAAAAGCAATACTGTCGCCCATGTACTTCGTAAGGTTTTTCAGGCTGCCCGCTTCCAGGAAAAATTTGTAATTGTCGTGGCTGCTGTAGTCAAATTCTTTGGGGCCTACCGTGGTGGGTTTGGGGCGAGGCTGACCAAAACCGGAGTAAAAACCAAAAGCGTCCATTTGAAAAAAAGCGCCATTGTGGTGAAAATCATCGCCGATGAACCAGTTGGTCACTGGTGCTTGCGGGCTCACTGCCTTTAGTGCCGGGTGATTGCTGGCCGCTGCCATGGTGGAATAAAAGCCGGGATAAGAAATGCCGAATACCCCTACGTTGCCGTTGTTGTCGGGTAGGTTTTTGATCAACCAATCGATGGCATCATAGGAATCGCTGGCTTCATCAATTTCAGTACCTTTTTTATTGGGGTTAAAAGGACGGATGTTCACGTACTCGCCCTCACTCATCCAGCGGCCGCGTACATCCTGGGTCACCATGATGTAGCCTTCCCGAAAGTAGTTTTTCAAATAGCCATTCCAAACCGGGGAAAAAGTCCTTTCCCCATATGGTGCACAAGAATAGGGAGTGCGGCTCAACAAGATGGGATGTTTTTCACTCTTGTCTTTGGGCATGTAGATGGAGGTAAACAACTTAATGCCGTCTCGCATTGGAATCGACACTTCCTTTTTGATGTAGTTGTTGACAATCCAGATCGAGTCGGCATTCTGGCCAATGACCTGGCAGGAAACGAAAAGCAGGCAAAAGAGGTAAATATTTCTCATGGTTAGAACTTTAGTGAATGAAAATACACCAAAAACTCGGGAGTAAATAATTTTTCAACTCATTTAAACCCAGCCCGCAGCATCACCCCGGCAGTATACAAAATCACCACAATCACCACCCAGCGTAGGGTATCAAGCGGTAAAGACTTGACAATAAAGGCAGCAATCAGTACAGCAACAATCCCTGGTAGAGCCATGCCCACCGCAGCCTTACGGTTGTACGCGCCTTCAAGAATGAAACGAATGGAAGCGGGTGGCATCAAAAACGCACAAGAGCCCATCATAATTGGGAAAGCCACCTGAGGCGACATGCCCAGTGCAAAGACCAGAGCCATGCAGGGTGCATACAAGCCAATACCCACGGTCATCAAAGCGCCCAGAATAAAATTGACCACTACACCAATGATCAATTTGCTGCCGTACAAACCAATGGCAGTTCCCCCGCCCTGGATCCACTCCATGTTGCGGGCAAACATAAAACCTGCCGTCACCAGCAGCGCACCACCCATGACGAGCCGGATGGTTTTCTCTGGCAGCCGTGCCACCACGCCAACCCCCATGATTGCCCCGGCCGCTGCTGAGGCCAGCATCAGTAGCAGGGTTAGTGGTTCTACCTTGATCACCGTGATAAAAATCAGAGCCTGAATTAAAACCGGAAGGGTGTTGGCTACATTCAGAGTGCCCGGCAAAAGACGGTCTTCGGTTTGTTTGGTAAATTTTAACAAGGCCGTTTGAGGCGCAAAAGCCCCAATGCCCAATACGTCAAAAAAATTGACCACAAAACCAATCAATCCCGTTTTGAGCCAACTGCTGTCTTCAAGTTCACTCTTGTGCCGATTGACATCTCTGATGAATACTGCACTGAAGGCAATGGTAAAAATGGCCAGGAAAATCCAGATGAGTGTAATCATTTTTTTGTGCTAGTTATAGGTTTGACTTCTTCAAATTCCCAGCTAACTAGCAATACTGTTTGAGGATCAAGCAACACTTTTTCCGGTTTGCTGTCTGCGGGAATGCTGATTTCGATATTGCGCGATGAAATTGGATGAGCCGAAAGACTCGGCAACATTTCCCCCGTTTTGTAGATGCCCACTTCGATAGAAGCATCAAAATGGTAGACCTCTGGTTGGGTTTGTTGCAAAGAAATTTTGACCACTTTGTTCGCCGCGTCGTATTTCCAACTGCCTTTCAGCGCGATGTACCCGCCCTGGTACAACCATTGCTGGAAGAAGCCTTGCAGGTTTTGGCCCGAAGCTCTTTCCAGGGCCAGCCGGAAATCAGTTGTGGTGGCATTGGCATTCACAAAACGCTGGTAATAGTCGCGAATGCCGGCATTGAAGGCTTGATCACCGATTTTTTTGCGCAGCATGTGCAAAATCCAGGCACCTTTTTGGTAGGTCAGTCCACTGGTCACTGGGCCTTTTTCTGCGGAACGATCGTCCACAATTTTATACCCAGGGTCTTTGGCTAAGGCATTATAAGTGGTTTTTCTTGCACCCAGCAACTGTTGCACGAACTCTTCCCGGCCATAAGCATGTTCAATGAACAGCATGGTGAAATAGGTAGCAAAACCCTCGCTGAGCCAGGCGTCATCCCAGGTCGATTCCGTAACTGCGTTGCCAAACCATTGGTGTGCCAGTTCGTGAATGACTACATTGCGCAGTCTGGTGCTTCGTTTGCCATCGACCAACTCTTCTCC
Organism: Haliscomenobacter sp.; assembly: GCF_965225875.1. Classification (GTDB taxonomy): domain Bacteria; phylum Bacteroidota; class Bacteroidia; order Chitinophagales; family Saprospiraceae; genus Haliscomenobacter. Next base: position 2,170,467 of record NZ_CBDDBS010000003.1, read on the forward strand.
GTAAAAAATGGCCGAGGAGGTTTCCATGCCCCCCTTCACACTTGGCGTTTCGATGTTGGCTACTTTTTCATAAACATAAGGGCCAATGTAATCGCTGAAGAAACCCATCACCTGTTTGGTGGGCTCCGCAAAATCGTAAAAACCAGCTTCCCGATCCTGGGCATACACCCAGGTCTGGATGGATTTTCCCTCAAACCAGCCCACGTATTGCACCGCAAATTTTGCCACGCCCAATACGTACAACCAGGAGGATACGGGCACATTTTGCCGCCAATGGGTCAGTTTGGTTTTAGCATCCAAAGTTGTTTCCTCCATCAATAAGCCATTCGAAACCACTTGGTAATGGATGGGGGCTTTTACCACAAATTCACTCGTTGCTTTTTCGTAAGGGTGATCAATGCAGGGCAACCAGTGTCGGGCGCGGTTCGGCCAGTTTTCGTTAAAAAAACTGCGGTCGCCGTATTTGGTGGGGCCGATGCGCAGGCCATCGGCGGGAATGCCGTGGTAGGCAATGGTGAGTTGGATTTCGGTATTGGCGCTTGATGGTTTAGACAGGCTGATCCACAATTCATTATTGGTATGGGTATAGGCTACTTTTTGCCCCATCTGGTACACCGAATCAATGATCATACCTTTGTTTTGCAAGGCTTCGGTTTGATTGACAAAGTCGAGGCGGATCTTGTCCAGGCCGTCCTTTTTGAAAAAAATGCGGATGCTGGTTTTACCGATAATTTGGTCGCTATCATCCGAAAGAGCGAGCTCAAATTTGTAATGGAGCACATCGATGTTGAGGTTTTTGGGGTAGTTGTCGGCGTAGGTGGGGAGGGGTTTGAGGTGGAGAAGCAAGAAAAGGGTAAATAAGGTGTTGGTTTTCATGGTTAAAGGTTAGCGGCTAGGTTTTCAGGTTTGTTGATTGTACTAAAATTAACAAAAAAATCGGGGGTGCTAATTATTTTGGTGTAAACATCTGTTTCAGTTGGGGTATTTCAAAATTATAGTACAAACTGAAGAAAGGCTCAGATTGGTTGATGCAAGGGCCAGCGGCATGAGCCGCGAAATGTCTGTAGCATTTAGGCCAAGTGGCGCATTTAAGGGGCGTTAGCAACGAGCGGTAAGAAATAATAATGATAATTGCTTATACTCGATTTAATTCAGCCAAAGCGGCAGGATAGCAAAACGGATGCCACGGATGCCACGGATTAGAACGGATTTTGACTCACCTTCGGCTCGTCCTTTTCCGCCTGCGGCGGAAAAAATCCGTTTTTATCCGTGGCATCCGTGGCATCCGTTTTGCCATTGCATCGCTTTTAGCAAAGAGAGGCGAAGCCTCACCAGCGCGAAGCGCATTAACGTCCTCTTGGTTAAATTAAAGCAGCAAAGCTGCAAAATGCTGGATATTACTTTTCACTGCTCATAACTCTAGCACCGGAACAATGCTTGGGTTTCGGTGCTACGCACCTTAAAATTCACCTTCGTTCGCTTAGATCTATCGACGTTTCGCGGCTAATGCCGCTGGTCGGTTCATTTGGGCGGTAACGGTTATCCTATTTGTGTGGCTTCGACTGGACAAGGTCTTTTAACTCTTTGATCTCCGATCTCAGTTCGGCCAATTCTGTCTGAATGGCTTCTAATTGAGTCATGATTTTATTTCCTTGTTCTGTTTCTCCGAAGATTTGCTCAGGATCAATGTTGTATTCTTGCACGAGGAGATCAGTAATTCTTCTGAACGTCCTTGCATTCCCTCCACTCAGTGCCAAACTGACCACACCTTGAGCTAATCCTAACTGCGTAGACAAGTCTTTTTGATTGATGGCCAGCGTTTTTAATAGCCCTTTTACACGCAGGTAAATCATTTGATCAGGGTCTATATTTTTCGGCATTGTTTGGAAATTTTATCTAACTATTGGAATTTTAATTCAATCATCCTATCTTTGCATCAGCATAGGAACTGATCGACAAATTAAGCACTTTATTAACTCATTACTATATCCTTTTTGAGATAGGTCAAAATTTGGTTTATGAATACTGTGGCAAAAAAATACCAAAGTAAGGGCAACACTCCTGCCCCGAAGCAAAAGCCTCGTAGGGGAAATTTATGGTACATTTTGATCATTTCCACGATAGGAATGGGGATATTCATGGCCATTCCTAAGACGTGGGAAGAGGCGGTCACCCTGCAAGAGGATGGCTCTTATCGTTTGAATGAAAAATGGGAGAAGACCATTTTGCGGAAAAAGGAGAAGACAGAAAAACACCGCCTATATATGTTAGTCGCAAGTACCGACGGTTATTTTCAGTGTGCTCATTCTCCGTCCGGAAAATTCTACCTTAACGCAGGTGAAGTATATCGATATGGTACAACTGGAGATTCTTTCTCTGCCAGAGGCTATAGTCAAAAGTGGTTGGCCGACAATAACCTAATTTTGATCACTATTATGGAAGGAGACTTGGCAACGGTAATGGCTGCACAAACCACATTAATTGGCAATTATGCTTTATTACCCGAAAATCTACGACGCCCTTTACCCAGTGAGGCAAGTGCCAAACCATATTGGTACAGGTTGGTTTTACCCTCTGGCAACAAAAGCCTTGATTAAGCACAATTTTTTCTTTATTTTGCATAAAATTATATCCAATGATCTCTATTAATGGCAATGTTGATATGCTCTCTTACCCAAAGATTGATTTTGTTTGGATCAATGATTTATTAAAAGATTTGACAGATAGTAAATTGTACATCACCTTAGTAGGTAGAAAAGAGGACACTAAAACCCGAGTCAGGAAATATAAAGATGCGATTTATCTATGGCTGGTTTTGCCTTATCAGGATATCCTCGCCGCTGACGATACTAAGCCCATTATCATCAATACATTATTGGAGGAATTGCATCGGCTGGAGAGATATCATGAGATTGTAGATGTGGAAGGATTGAGCGAGGGGATTAAAGAGCGGTTTGGGAAAAGTTTGAATTTATTTACATTTTATTAGTCCAACATAAATAAAATAATAGTATGATTAAACATATAGCAGACGAAACAAAACGTTTAATTTCATCAGGTAAAACATCTGAAGCCGTTCAATATTTATTCAATAATCTAGAAAGAGCAAATATTGAAATCAACGATGAATTAGTATTATTATCAGGAAGGCTGAAAAAGTTAGAAAAAAACTCAAGAGAAAACCTAATATCATGGTCTGACATTAATGTTGAATACTCTAATATCAATAAATCAATAATTGATTTGTTAAATGAAATTTCAGCCATAACAGAAACGATTAAAGATGATAAAAATACAGATAATAAAGAATTTATATTTCTTGAAAAAATTTTAGAAAATATTGACAAATTGCAATCTACTATTAAAAAAATTACAATAAGCACTAAGCTTTTTGATGAATCAATATCCAATCATGAAAAAGAAGTTGAAGCTTGGGCAAGTACTATAAATTTCAAAGACAGTAATGGTTCAAAATTATTGTCGAATGTTTATATCGATCTGGACTATTATGTTACGCCCGCGAGGTTAATTGATACAGAAAGTAAGAGGGCTATTATAAATATTGACAAATTGCTTGAAGTCACTCCTGGTAATATTGTGATTTTTGGGCAAGCTGGAGCCGGAAAAACAACAACAATAAAAAAAATTATTCAAAAATCATTAAAAGAAATCAATAAATATTCTAAGTTTAGTTTTGTTGTTCTAATTCGACTCAGAGAGCTTAATTCTTTAAAAAATAACGCTTATAAATTCTTTCTCTTTGAGAGGATTTTCTCTATTCTTGGGATTGAAATAGATTTCGACACTACTCGTACTGATTATGGGCAAAATTTGCTCAATAGAGTAATAACTAATTTGTTAGATGAGCTTAAAATTTTATTAATATTAGATGGTTTTGATGAACTTAAAAATGAAATGAAGCCCATTTTTTTTCCCAGGTTGAACTCTTATCTTATGGTTTAAAGTCTTCGAAAATGATCATTACATCTCGTTCTGGAGAATTCCAATATTCTTTAAACAACACCTTCGAATACGAAATAAAATCATTAAATAATTATCAAATCGAATCGTTTATTAAAAAATGGCTCAACAATAAAAAAATGGCATCCGACATGATTAAACAATTAGCTAAATCACCGTATTCTGATACAGCTATTAGGCCTTTAACATTGGCACATTTATGCGCCATTTACGAACGTAATTTAAAAATTCCGAATAAACCTAAGACCCTATATAGGAAAATTGTGAATTTATTACTTGAAGACTGGGATTTGCAAAGAAACGTATTTAGGGATTCTCAGTATAGTCAATTTGAAATAGACTTAAAATTTGAATTCCTATCATATCTTTCATATTTTTTAACTACAAGGTTAAAAAAATCTGTATTTTCCTTTGATGAATTAAGGCAGGCATATATAGAAGTTTGTAGTAATTTTGGTTTACCTAAAAATGAAGTTCACAAAGTAGTTAAAGAGTTAGAATCTCATACAGGAATTTTCCTTCAATCTGGCATAGATAATTTTGAGTTTTCACACAAATCATTACAAGAATATCTCGCTGCTGAGTATATGGTAAAACTACCATCTATACCTCTTGATGTTAATACTTGGGAAATTCCTTACGAAATGGCAATTGCTGTTGCTATTTCTTCTAATCCAACTCAATATTTATCACTGGTAATACTTGAATCGCTAAAAGGAAAAAAGGTGGATATTCATTTTATTAATAGATTTTTTGAACGTTTAGAAATTGAAAAGCCAGACTTTTATCCAAGTCCAGTCTTGGGCGTATCTATATTGTATTTGTTTACACTTGTAGTTATTGAGCAAAGGGAGTTGACTAAAACTGAAAAATTCGACCAAATCCTTAAATTAGAGCCTTTTAGGTTGTCTATATTGGAACTAAAAAACTATTATCTTTTGGCCAAAGAATCACCCTCTGAAAATGATCTGAGCGACTTTGAAATGCGTTCATGCTATCCTATAGAAAATTTAATACATAAGTTTGTAGTAAAAAAAGGGATGGTCTTATTGAAGAGGAAGCAACTTTTTCAAAATTCTATCATAACAATCACGCCAACTTATCTTTTAGCGAAAGAAGAATATTGGACTAGTCGACCCTGACAAAGTCAAGATCGACTAGCTTTTTAATCCAAAACCCCTACTTCACCTCAACCCTCTCCCCACTCGAAAAGCTACTAAACTCCGGTGCATACATACACTGGATGCTACTGATTCCATTTGAAAAAGTCCCTTTGTGCACCACCCGCAGCGGGTATTCAAACACATAAGTCCCTTTCCTTAGGTAATCGATGAAGAAGTGGGTAGCAGCGTCGCCGGTGCTTTCATAGTAGCCCAGGCCGCCCTGGTATTTGTATTGGCTCAGCACGTTCATCGGTTCGAAGCCGGAGGCGCGCATGTCTTTCAGGTGGATGTATTCCATATCGCGGTCAGAGCGCAGTTCTACCCGTACGATCAGTTTGTCGCCGGGGCGGAGTGGCTCGGTGGCGGTGATCTCGCGTAGTTTCAGGCCGGTTGCAGTTTTTTCCTCTTTGAAGAGTTTTTTGCGCAGCGTCAGCGGCGTTGCTTCGAAGCCTTTGATTTTGTCCAGTTGTTCGAAGTATTGCCAGTACATAGCGCCCCAGGCGATGCCCGCGTTGGGGTTGCTCACGCTCACCTGCTCCATACCTGGCTGGATGTCTTTGCCCTTCCAGGAGGTTTTGAAGTAGCCTGTGCCCGGTTCGGCGTCGTTTTGCGCTTTGCCGATGCTCGCCTGTGCCGCTTTATTCTTCAGTTGTTTGAACTCCAGTTTCACCGGTTGCGCGTCGGCCAGCATCTCCACTTTACCTTGGGTCACCAGCAGGGCGTAGATCGCTTCCGAAGTCGCCTTGGTGGTTTTCCAGTGGGTGGTCTGTTTGTTGCGCAGCAGCCATACCTTCAGTTCGTCCACCACTTTGTCGTCTTTGCCGACCTCGGCGAAGAGTTCGATCATCAAGGACTGCGTTTCGATTGGTGCCTCGTACCAGTAGTAGCCCGCGGGCGATTTCCAGTACATGCCCAGCTCTTCGGAACGGATGGCGCGTTCTCCCAGTGATTTTACGATCTGGGCAGGAGTGGTTTTGTCCTCAAAGCGGTGCAGCGCTAGAGCCAACATCCCCTGTTGGTAGTTGCCCTTTTTGGTCCAGTAGGTTTTGGCCTGTTGGATGAAGTAGTTGCGCGCTTCGGTAGCTTCCTTGGTGCTGGTCGCTTTAGGATAAAAGCTGCGGGTATACAGATAGTGGATGTACATGTCCCAGAGGTTGTCGTCGGACAACTTCAGGCGTTTATCCTTTTCTGCTTTTTTCAGGTCCTCATAGGCCTTAACCACCTGAGCATCGCAATATTCGATGGCTTTCAGCGCCATTTCATCACTCGCCAGTTTGGGTTTTACGCCCAGTTTGGCCAGGTGCCCAAAGCCCGAAGCCAGGTGTTGGGTGATGTACCAACTGCCCGTACCGCCAGGGAACCAGCTCCAGCCGCCGTCCGCCATTTGGCGTTCGCGCAATTTGCCCAGGGCTGCTACCTCTTCGTTGGCCATGCGGTCGAGATCGAATAGGATGGCGATTTGTTGGCGTTGTTTTTCCTCACTTTGTGCTTCTAGTACCCAGGGCGTTTCTTCCAGGAGTACTGACTTCAGTTCTTGGTTGGCACGCAGATTGCTCTGCAAAGCCGTGGCTGAACCTTTCCACTTGTCGAACACCTGGCGGATTTTCGGGTGTTGATCGACTACGTGTGCAGCCAGAGTATTCGCGTAATAACGGCTGAAAATCTGCTCCGAGCATTCATGTGGGTATTCCATCAAGTACGGCAATGCCTTCACCGCCAACCAGGCTGGGTTAGAGGTAAATTCCAGCGTAAACTGGTGCGGCTGCATGGTGCTCGACTTGAAGCCCTCGCCCATCGAAGCCAGGGTGAAGTTTTTGTTCTGCTTGCTGCGCACAAACAATGGCAAAGTTTCCGTCACCAACATGCGGTTGCTCAGCACAGGCAAGGCATTTTCCTCCCCGTCACTAAAGCTACCCGCTGAAGCCATCACCCGGTAGGTCACCGCGCTGGCGCCGCCTACGGGGATTTTCAATTTCCAGGACAAAGGCGCCGACTGCCCAATCGCTACAGTGAAGGACTGCGAGCTATTGTTATTCGCCAATTGGCCATCGATTGCCTGCCCATTCACGGCGTCAAACAACTGCAAGGAGGCCATGCCCGTGAGGACTTGCCCACTCAGGTTGCTCACCTTGGCGGTGAATTCTATCTCATCCCCTTCGCGCAGGAAACGTGGCGCGTTGGGTTGTACCATCAGTTCTTTTTGGGTTACTACCGAGCGGGTGGTGCTGCCAATTTTCAGGTCTTTGGTATGCGCCAGACCCAGGAATTTCCAGCGGGTCAGCGCCTCGTTCATCTTGAACTTGATGATGATGGCACCGCTGGCATCGGTGGCCAGTTCGGGTAGAAAAAAGACCGTTTCTTTGAGGTTGGTACGGGGCTGGAAGTCGGCAGGTTTGGCCGTTGGCTTGGCTTCAGCTGCTGGCTTATCCTCCAGTTCCATACTGTCGTCTTTTGATTTCTTCTCTCTTGCATAAGCTTCAGGCTTCAGGTCGTGTGCTCCCGGCGGGGCTGGTGCCATTGCAGGCTCTTCCTGACTCATGCTGTATGCAACATCCGGCGCACTTCGCGACATTGTACGAGCGCGGCCACCCATTAGCCGTACATCTCCACCTTCCGCATCATAAATGTAACCAAACCAGTTCAGGCTTGGGTAAGCACGACCAGCCACTTCACCCTGATTGGTACTGATGAAATAATTGGCAGAAGTTGCCCCAAAAGCCTGGTTGTTCCAGCGATACGAGGAGTAAGACTGGCTACCAAAAGGCCACATGTACCAACTATTGGCAGCAAATTGGTCCAATGACTCATCGTATAGCGCAGCCACCATTTCTGCGGCTACTTGTTCCCCTTTCGGGCCACTAATGCGCAAGCGCCATTCTTCGTCCTGGCCGGGTTTGAGTTTGTCGCGGAAGCTCTGGTATTCTACTTTCAGTTCCTGATTGCTCCAGGGCACATTCAAGGTCAGGTGATCGCTGTAGGCACGGCCATTCCACACGTAGGCGAGCAGGTACTGCACGTTCCCACGGTCGGCCTCTTTCACCAGGTAACTTTCCTCGGCCCATTTTTGGAGGCTGATCCATTTGCGGTCGCGGATGCGGTTGTTTTTTTCGGTTTCAATCAGGATTTTGAGGTTCGGCAAACCGGAGTACATCATGAGGTCGGCCATTTCTTCCGGCTCAAAACTGCTTTGATCCCATTCACGCATCAGGATGGTACTGGCGGGAATTTGTTTGCTTACACTGTTGTAGGCCTGGAAGTATTTGGTGATTTCAATTTTTTCACCCTTGGCATCTTGGGTACTCAGTTCCAGGGCGTAATGACCTGCACTGAGGTTCATCATCGGCAACTCCAGACTATCGTTTTGAGCGGTATTGAAATTTTGATCAAAAATCAAATCCTGCTTGGCCCAGTTTTCAGGTTTGTCCTCCTGGCCAAAAGGCAGGTTGGGGAAAGCTGCCCGGAAATCTTTTTCGGCAATGCTGGGGCGATCTGGAGCATCCCACAAACGATTCTGATAAGGTTGTTCAGGCCCTTTCAGTCGGTAAATTTTCACACGCCCGCTGGCGGCCTGGAATTGTCCGTCCAGGTTTTGGGTGCGGATGCCCAGGTAATAGGTCTTGGCCTGATTCATTTTTTCCTCCAGATCCAATTCCACATTCAAACCAATGTAACCAATGGTCACACTGCGTTGGCCAGAGTGGGTTTCGCCGGTAATGTCCACCACATCGGCGTAAACGGTGAATTGGAATTCAGGTTTGTCCGCTGCTGCCACATTCCGATCAGGAATAGCCTGGAAGCTGATGCTGAACAAGCCCTGGTCGTCGGTTTGGGTTTCACCCTGGGCAATTTCCTGCTCTTCGCTGTTGCCGGGCCAGTAGCCACCCCAACGCCACATCATCCACCAGGGAATGCGGGTTTGACGCACCACGCGGTAGGTAACCTTGGCACCAGTGATGTTGTTGCCCGCAAAAGCTTTTGCGTCGCCTTTGACGGTAATTTGCTGATCCAGTTTTGGTTCCCCTTCTAAGGGCTTCATGGCCACTTCGAAGGTGGGGCGTTTGTATTCTTCCACGTTAAAACTGGTCGAAGAAGCGCCAATGCTGCTGATCAGGCTCATCCGTCCGCGCAGTCCGCCCGCAGGGGCTACGAAGGTACCGTTGAAGGAACCATAAGCATTGGTCACCAGTTCTTTGTGTTCAATTTCCTGGTTATTGGCATCAAAGAAGGTCACGGTCACTTTGGTGTTGGTCAAAATGACCGGCTTCTGATTGGGGCGGTTTTCCACCGCGATACCTTTAAAGTAGATCGTTTGTCCGGGCCGATAAATGGCGCGATCCAGAAAGAAGTAAGTGTTTTGCGTAATGTCTTCGCGCAACTCTCGGCTGTAACTGTAGTAGCTGTCGTTTAGGTACAGGTAGTCCTTGCCCTGAATGAAACGCACGCGGATGGAACGGTCGCGGATATTGGAAGAAACGAAGCCATCGGCATCCGTTTTGGCTTTGCCAATTTCTATATCATCGTAAGTGCGGGAAGTACGGTTGTATTCATTGCTGAAAAAAGTCGCTTCCACACCAGGAATGGGGTCACCCGTTTGGCGATTGACCACAACCAGATTCAGGGCACCCGTATCGTCGTTGCGAGTCAGGATGCCGAAGTTGGAGACGTGGAAAAAGGCAATCGCAGGGCGGCGTTCCTTATTGCCCATGGCCTCATCGTCGGCAGCCAAAAGGGCATAAAAGCCCAGGTCGAGCCCATCGGTTTTGATTTCGGTGAAGTGTTCTTGCAGGTCGCCGTCATCGGGTAGTGTAGCCGTCCACTTCCGGATGGGTTTGAGTTTGCGTAGGAATGCATCTCCCTCTTCCTGGCGCATTTTGCGGTGTTTGTCGCGTTGGTCAGGAGTGAGCTGCACAAGGCGCAAGAAGGTTTTGCTGGCATTGCGGAAACCAATCTGAATCAAAACTGGCTCTTTCGGGCTGCTCACTTCCTCCAGTTGCAGGTTCACGCTGCGGTTACTAAGGCTAGCAACCAGGTTTTTACACAACTGCGCACTGTTCGATTTGGGGAATTTTTTGATACAATCCTCACAAATTGTCTTGGCCTTTTTCAGGTCCAGGCGGTATTTTTCGGTGCTTTTGTCCTGGGCGTTGTACAAGCGACCCTTTTGGGCAAAGTGTTGCGCCATGCGGTAGGTAGCTCCGCCAGCAGCAGGATGAGTCGGGTATTTTTTCACCAAATTCTCCAATGCCGCCAGGTACAAATCATCCTTATTGGCAAGGGTCGCATTTTCTTTTACAAAATCAAGGCGCAACAATTCGGCGTCAATCAATGCATCAGGGGCAGGATCATTCAAGTGAAATTTAATGACCTCCTGATACAAGAGTAAAGCGCGGCGTTGGTACGACGTCTCGTCCTTACTTGGGAAACTTGCGGAAGCAAAACTGGCCGCATCACCAAAAGCGGCTGGATTGTCGATGTAAAATTTATAGGCTGGTGTAGCTACCCGGCTCCGTGAGTTGGCAAAATGACTGATGGCACGGTGCGCCAACACGTCGAACAAGGTTGGACGCAAGCCTTCGGTATTGACCCCTGGCAACAAAATGGGGTCAAAATTTTTCAAGGGTGTGCTGCGCAAACCCTGCCCTTCCACCGAAGCCAGGTAAAGTTTGGCGCTTTCATCCTGGATTTGCTCCGCCGACCAGGTGGCCAGGTCATCAGGCTTGTAATCGGCGATGGTGGTGCGGTTGTTGAGGCGCCAGTAATTTTCATCCTGGTATTTTTGGTACAACTGCCCCAACATGGACTGGAGGATGTTTTTTTCTGGAAAAGCAGCCCCATTCACCTCTTCCTGAAGGCGGTTGATGGCCAGGATTTCACCGTTTTCTTCCAGGTTAGCCAGGTATTTGCTGCGGTAAATCAGGGCTTTGAGGACTTGGGCCGATTCTTTCTCTTGTTTCGCCCGAGTGTAAAGTGCATCTACCTTTTCCAGGGCAGTGCGTAGTAAACCCTGATTTTCCAGGGAGTCGATCTGCTTCCATTCTTTAGGATAGTCTTTCAAGGTCATTTGGCGTTGGGTTGAAAAGATGTTTTTGCTGAACCCCGTCAAGATGACTAGGGTACTTGCTAGAGCGAGGAGTGTCCATTGGATTATTGACTTCTGGTTGTTTTTCATCGTGGTATGTTTATCAAGCACCGGATGCAAAGACTTATAAAATTACATAAAAAAATGTTACGAAATGGGCTTTTATGCCTCGGTTCCTTAACTTTTTCAGCACTGTTTTTATTGTTTGAAAGTTTTTTCAAAAAAAAATTCCAAAAAGCTGGAACGCCCCCTACCCTCTCCCACACCTACTTGTGAACGTTCACCAAAATCATAGTTATGAAATGGTTGATCAGCTTTCTATTTATTCTGGCACAATGCCAAACTGACCCTGACATGATCCCTGAACAACACACCATTCGCGCCAAAGTAGGCGAAAAGTTTACGATTGAGTTACCCGGCAGCATCGCGACCGGCTACAGTTGGGCTTTGGCCAATCCAGTGGACAGCCAATTTGTACATCTGGAAAGCCAAACCCACCAGGAATCTGAAAAAACCACCGACGGAAAATCGGGCATGGATGTATTTGTGTTCAAAACATTGAAACAAGGCAAGACCACGCTGGATTTTGTGTACCGGAGGCCTTTTAACAAGCAGATTCCTGCGGATGCCAAACGAGAAAGCTACACCGTACAGATTGACTAAAAAGTTAGGAGGTATTGTCTCCTTAAAACGACCAATACCTCCTTCCCCCATAAATCCCAAAATTCTATCACCAACCCTTTAAGCAGATTACCATGAAAAAGTTAACCTTTGCTGGCTTTACCAAGCCGCTCTACCTTTTTGCATTATTGTTGAGCGCTTGTAGCATGTACGCTCAAGTTCAAGTTCCCCAGATTTACATCAACCGTGAAATTCAAGCTCCCCAGCCCATCAAACTGGAGTTGCAACAACAGCGCCAGTTTATTGCAACCCAAAAATTACCTTTTGCAGTAGGTTTCACCTCCGTATCGGGTCGCCCCATCGCTCAGATCACCGGTGAACGGGAACCAAATCCGCAACAACTCCAGAGCATCAACAATTACCTGCGCACCAAAACCTTCACCATTGACCCAGGTGTATTGGCTTGTAATGCAGGTTTGGCAGCTTATGACGCCCGCAGCAAGGGGCATGTTACTCCTGTCCGCGATCAGGGTGGTTGTGGCAGTTGCTGGGCTTTTGGTACCGTTGCGGCTTATGAGTCCAACTACCTGAAAGTAAATGGCGGTGCAGCAGCTTCATTGAACCTTTCCGAACAGCAAGTACTCTCCTGCTCTGGCGGTGGTGACTGTAGTGGAGGGATGTCCAACTTGGTTTACCAATGGTGGGTAGACGGCAACAACAGTGTAACTACTGAAGCTACCTATCCTTATACAACTTCTTACACCGCTTGTGCTCCCAAACCTGCTACCACTTACAAAGCGGAAGCTTGGGGCCTGGCCGATCCGGCAGCAACTTATGCCGGTATCGCCTCGGTAGCCAAAATCAAAGAAGCCATTTGTAAATATGGTTCAGTTGCTTCCAGTGTAATGGTTGATGGTTTGTTCCAAAACTATGTAGCGGGCGTATTCATTGGCTTTCCTAGCAACTACGGCGCTCCTTCTTCCAACCACGTGGTACAAATTATCGGCTGGGATGATGCCAAAGGCGCCTGGTTGATCAAAAACTCCTGGGGAACCGATTGGGGCATGGGTGGTCTGATGTGGATCAAGTACAACGCCAACAACATCGGTCGCCGGGCAGTATGGGTGAAGGCCAAAACCAATCTGGTGCTGGTTAATCCTGGTATCGTAGTGAATCCCGGTATCGTAGTTGGCATTCTTGACAATTGGGTTAATGTTGATCCAAACACGGGTGGTTTGACCAAAATCAACTTCGTAGATGGTGGCAACAACATCGCAACCTGGGGTCAGTGCTCCCCACAAGATTGTGACTGGGGCAAAGCGCCAGTAGCCCAAGTGAATGGCAATCCAAATTATACCCACACTGCAATTTACAACCAAGGTTTTGTGCTCCGTACCCTCTACCTCAATAAACAGGGTACGAGTATGAAAGTAGTCATGGTTAGCAAATTCAATGATGCCCGAGGCACGCAGACGTCGACGATGACGTTTAAGAAAGCGTGAAAAGTGAAAAGTGAAAAGTGAAAAGTGAAAAGTGAAAAGTGAAAAGTGAAAAGTGAAAAGTGAAAAGTGAAAAAAATACACGAATTGGTGAAATCCAAACGGTGTACTCACTTTTCACTTTTCACTTTTCACTCCTAAAGAAGAACGCAAAGCCCAGCAAAATCGCCACCGCCAATCCGGCAGGCACCATCCAGATTGAAGTCCAGTTGTGCACTCCATCGGCATTGTACATGTCTACTACATAGCCGCTGATGTAGGATCCGATGAACATACCGATGCCGTAAGTAGCCAGCGTAATCATACCTTGAGCGGAACTTTTAAAGCGCACCCCAGCTTGTTGTTCGGTATAAATTTGGCCCGTTACAAAGAAGAAGTCGTAACAAACACCGTGTAGAATAATCCCCACGATCAGCATCCAGTAATTCTCGCCAGCATCGCCATAGGCAAAACAGATGTAGCGCAGTGCCCAGGCCAACATTCCCACCAGCAAAATCCTTTTAATGCCATAGCGAATCAAGGCTACTGGCAGAACCAACATGAAAGCAATTTCGCTGATTTGTCCCCAACTCATTTTTCCAGCAGCGCCTACCATTCCCGCTTCGTTCAAAAAAGGGTTGGCGAAGTTGTAATAAAAGGACAGCGGAATACACACCAAAATGGAACCGATGAAAAAGATCAGGTAAGATGAATTCTTCAGCATGCCCAGTGCTTCCAAGCCCAGAATATCACTGATGGAGATTTTTTCTTCTTTACTTTTGGGTGGAGGCGTATTGGGAAGGAAAAAGCTAAAAACACCCAATGCTGCCGAAGCAATTGCTCCAATCAAAAAGGTTTGATCCAGAGACTTGGTTTTTTCCAAGGCCAAATACGCAATAATGTTGCCCACCACAATCCAGCCAATGGTGCCCAAAACCCGTACCGGGGGGAATTCTTTGGCCGTATCGCTCATTTGTCGGAAAGCGACTGCATTGACCAGGGCCAAAGTAGGCATGTACAACAACATATAAGTGAGGATCAATGGATAAAAACCATTAAAAGTACTTTGTTGCCCCAGCAAGTACAACACCACGGCACCAATCAGATGCAAAACGCCCAAAATGCGCTGTGCAGGAAAAAAACGATCGGCAATCAAGCCAATGAAGAATGGCGCAATAATCGCCCCAATACTCACCGTTTGGTAGGCCAGACCAATTTGCACTCCAGTAGCCTGAAGGTTATCCCCCAGATAGGTTCCCATTGTAACATACCAGGAACCCCAAATCAGGAACTCCAGGAACATCATGGCCATCAATTGAAAGCGTGTCGTTGTACTCATAATTTGTGAAAGGCTTGGGTAAAAAAGGTGAAATTATACTTGGGTAAAAGTAAAAAAGCCGGAATAATTTATGGTGATATTTCTTTTTAATTTTGTGAGAGGTAAATAAAATCCCAGAATGCGCTAATTATTCCTAAATTTCGGGCATCTTCCAAACCAAATTTTTCAATCTATGAAGCTTACACCTTTTGCCAAAATTTTAATTCTGGCGCTGGTTGCCGTGGGAATCTTTTTTGCGGTACGTAAATATTTGCCACAAAATACGACCACAACTACGACCAAAACTGAAGAAAAGACTTCCCCGGCCAGGCCCGTAGAGGAAGAAGAAGAAAAACCAAGTACTAAATCAAAGACAAACCCTGGCCGGGCGGCCTTCAGCTATTTGCCTCCTGCCCCGGTCAATGGTACGCTGAAAGGGGTGGTGGAATTGGGCGCTTCTGGTTTCAACTCGTTTATCATCAACGTTGACGCTAAAAAAACCTGGAAGCTTGAAAAAGCGGAGTTTGG
The DNA here is from genome assembly GCF_965225875.1 of Haliscomenobacter sp. Taxonomy (GTDB): domain Bacteria; phylum Bacteroidota; class Bacteroidia; order Chitinophagales; family Saprospiraceae; genus Haliscomenobacter. Next base: position 2,185,635 of record NZ_CBDDBS010000003.1, read on the forward strand.
CTCCAGTCTGGTGTACGAAAACATGGCTACCGACGATGATGTACGCGCGGGGCTTAAAAATTACATCGGCAACATGCTTGCTTATGGCGTAGCGGGAAAAGACATTCACTTCGTGGTAAGCTCCGGGGCACTCAAAACGCCAGAAACCCAAAAAATCTCCAAGGGGCTCAAGTCACTCAAGTATTTTGTCAATCCGGTAACCGCTGAACAAGAAGGTGCCTATGCACTCAAATGTGTATTGCCAGCCTCGTACGCGGGTGAAGCCTTTGTATTGGACATTGGCTCAGGCAACACCAAGGTTTCCTGGATGGAAGCTGGCGAAATCAAAAGCTTCGAAACTTATGGTTCCAAGTATTACCAAAACAATGTAAGCGACCAGGCGGCATACGACGAAGCAGCTTCCATTGCTGCTCAAATCCCTGCTTCCAAACGCAAGGTATGCTTCATCATTGGTGGTATTCCTTTTGAGTTTGCGAAAGCGATTCGCAATGGCAAGGAACGGTATACTGTACTGACCAAACCAGAAGACATTAAAGCAGAAGGGGGCAAACAAAAATCGGGCCTGAACATCTACAAGGCTTTTGCTGACGAGACCGGCTGCAAAACCTTCGTATTTGATTGGGATGCTAACTTTACGATTGGGTTCTTGCTGGATCTGAAATAAAAAGTGAAAAGTGAAAAGTGAAAAGTGAAAAGTGAAAAGTGAAAAGTGAAAAAAATAACACTTTTCACTTTTCATTTTTCACTTTTTACTCTCCTTTAAAATTTGCCACTCTCTTTTCCACAAAAGCGCTCGCCCCTTCGCGGAAGTCAGCGGTTTTGGTAGTTTCGCCAAAGGCTTTGATTTCATAAGCAAATCCATCAACTCCATCTTCAAAATAAGCATTGATGGATTCGATGACTTTGGCAATGGCGATGGGCCCTTTGGTGCCAATTTTTTCGATCAGGCTTTTGGCCATGTTCACTTCTTCTCCTGCGGGCACCACGTAATTGACCAGGCCCAGGCGATAGGCCTCTGGAGCATCGATCATATCAGCAGTCATACAGAATTCCAGGGCTTTACTTTTACCAATCAATTGGGTCAAACGCTGGGTGCCGCCGTAACCCGGGATGATGCCCAGATTGACTTCAGGTTGTCCAAATCGGGCCTTCTCCCCGGCTACCCGCAAATGGCAAGCCATTGCCAATTCACAACCACCGCCTAGCGCGAAGCCATTCACCGCAGCAATCACTGGTTTGGGGAATCGCTCAATCAAAAAGAAGGTATCCTGGCCGTATTGAGCCATGTTTTGGCCTTTGTTGTCTAAATCCAGGAACTCCTTGATGTCGGCACCAGCGACAAAAGCGCGGTCACCTGCTCCGGTTAGGACGACGCCTTTCAGGTCTTTACGCGTGGGCAAATCCTCGGCAAAAAGGTAGTTCAATTCCTGCATGGTGCGGGTATTGAGCGCATTGAGGGCTTTCTCGCGGTTGAAGGTAACGAGGAGAATGTTGTTTTCGTGGGTGAGGAGGAGGTTTTCGTAAGTCATGGTTAGGATCTGATTTTGGGGGTAAAATAGGGAGAAATATAGAAAAAGAAAATGGGTGTTTCAAAGTAAATATCCTCCAAAACACCCAATGAAAGAATTGAGTAATCAATGCACTATAATCACTGCATCACAAATTTCTCCACACCAACTACCCTTCCTTTCTCAACAACTTGCAACAAATACATCCCACCCGCCAGGTTTTCAGCCTGCACCGTTTGCAGCTTATTCCCAGTTTGGGTCGGTTTTTCCAATACCAGTCGACCCGCAAGGTCGGTGACGCGAAGAGTCATACCAATGGTAGCAGGCTGTGGCAATTCCACATTGAAACTGCCCGGATTGGGGTTGGGGAAGATGCGAATTGGTTTTAAAGCAGACAATTGTTTGGTGTCACTGATGCTGCTGGTACACATGCTCAGGTTGTCGATGCCCACCACTGATGGTTGTACATCATCATCATTCTGAAGACAAATGATCAGGTACTTAAAGTCTGGATTCGGGCTCGCTTTTACCGATACAACCACATTGGTCCAGGCCGCACTGGTATCACTGATCATGTGTCGGTAGAGTATTTGTGACGGCCCGCCAGAGATGCTATCGGGTTCCAGACGGAACTCCAGAACGGTTCCCGGAGGTGAACTTTTGCCCAGGTAATTTTTATAATCGAACTCGATAGTGGTAAATATATTTGGCGACAGGTTTACTTGTTGCCAAATTCCTGAAAAACTTCCCTTACCGCCATTGAGGATCAGGTGGCCTGCATCGCCGCTACCGGAGCTGTCTACTCCGAATACAAATGCTCTTCCATGCGAAGGGAATACTGCAGTCCAAGGCTTCCTTGGACCTCTATCCAAATCCCCCGCTTCGACACCTTCTGTAAAATCTCCGTTTAGGATCACATCGTTTGCACAGAAAGTAACATTAGGGTCAATGCCTCCTGGGTTACATTTTACTTTTACCTTTTGGCAAAACTTTGCTTCACATTTCTGGCCATTGGGTTCTGTTCGAATCACCGTCATACAAACCACATAAATGCCTGAGCTGCTGAAGGTGATCATTTTGACATTGTTGCCAGTAGTGGTACCTGGTAAATTCACACCGTTCACCGACCAGCTGACAACGTCATTGGAACAGAGTGCAACTGGCCTAAAATTGCGTTTGCAACTGCCAGGTGCCTGTTTGGCAACTGCATTAAAGCCGTGGGCGATGTCTGCCTTGAGATCGTCGCAAGAGCAAGGGCAGGCTGGCACTTCAAATTTGAAAGAACAAGGGCACTCTTTTCCACCACATTTGCGACTGATGTGGAGCACGTAGGTTCCTGGGGTCGTACAAAGGTTCCAGGGGATGGATACGTCGAAGTGTGGATAGGTCGAGTTGGAAACCCCCGGAACGTCAGGCAGCGTCCCCGGGCGATCCAGCACCCATTTCACGGTGTCGTTGCCACAAGCATCCGGAATGCATCGGTAATTGCCGTGGATCAGGTAATTCTGGCCGGGTTTTGGGCAAGGTACGGACAATGCCGGAAGATTATTGCCGCCGCACCGAATGGGGCTTGAAAATCCTCCGTTGATTTGCAAAAAGGTGGCCCAATCGAGCGCACTACACTCGCAACTATCACAATTTACCCGTACGGTGGTACACATTTGTTTGCTTTGACACCCGTCAAACACGGTTACACAAATCTGGTGAATGCCACTTTGGGTAAAATTAAAGGTCCAGGAGCCACCCGGATCGGTAATCACCTGAGGGGCAACTCCACCATCCAGGACAGGCGGAGTACTGAAAAGGTAACAGGAATCAAACTGCGGAGCAGTCACGGTCACACTGCATCCCTTGTTGTCTACGGTGAACCCTTGATTGATCAGTGCAGCGAACGTGAGCGAGTCGGTACAGCAAGAGTCACATGGAGGAGTAACACAACTTGCACAAACGGACACGTCGTCGATGTAATAATAAGACCCAGTGTAAAAACCACCAAGGTTCGTTTGTGGAGTAGTGGCAACGTTGTCATAGAAATTCCCAATCACCAGATACTGTTCCCCACCACTAGCCAGGTAAGTTCCGCTGATTTGGGTCCAATTGGTTTTGTCGGTAATAAATGTACCAGTGGGATGCATGACTTGTGGTACAAAAGGAAGCACGGGCGCCGCTGCAATCGGACCTACAGGAGCCAGAGAAAGAAAGGCTCCAAATTTGTCAATGGCCCACTGCGCCTGATCAGCCAGGTTTACATAGAACGAAACCTGATAAGTATTGCCCGCCACTAGCGGTGCGCTGAGTTTTACTTCAAGGTATTCCCGATAGAGGTTGGTGGGCCGCAAAATGAACCCGGCGTATCCCGAGCCCGTACGTGGCACTTGAGTACCAAATGAATTGACGGGAGTGCTGACATTACTGGCAACAGGAGCACAACTGTTGTAATAATCCGAAGACCCTCCGGTAGTTGGCAGTGACCAGATTGCTGCCGTGAAGGGCGGTGAAATCCCCGGTGGGCAAGTGGTAAACTGTTCAAAACTTGGATTGGGAACCAGGTTATTGCGGCATGGCACATTACAATCAAAAAGCAGGGTATCGGTACAGGCCAAATAGGGCACATCATTGGGCCCATACACATACCAACGGAATACCACTAGTTGTGGTACCGGAGTAGCGTTGGTGATGTTGTCGAGACAAAACTGTAATGCATTGGCGTAATTACCCTGAGGAATACCTTTAAAAGGGTTGTGTTTGATGGAGATCAATGTACTGCTTGGCAATCCGGCAAACGCAAAACTACTGCTCAGATTGGGGCTACTGAAGGTTACGCCCGGGGTCAGGCTTGCTGCTTCCACATATGCTACTGGCCCCGCGTTTACTTTGAAATTCACACTGAAACAGCAGGCACCACTATCTACTTTGGATTTGGTAACAACGAGTGAATCGCAGGGAAAAGCAGGTGGGTCAGGGGGACATTTCACCGTCACCGTAAAACTACAAGTGGCCTTATTGCCGTCCATATCTACCACGGTGTAAGTCACAGTAGAAACCCCTTCCAAAAAAGTGCTCCCGCTGGCATCATTGTTTCCTGTAGCCGTAGTAGCACCACTTATGGCGTAGGTGACGGTCAACATGGGGCAGTTGTCGGATGTGGTTGGAGTTAGGCCTCGTACTATGGCTTGACAGCGCCCTTGTGCATTTTTGGTGCCGGTTACACTTGTACTGATGGGACAAGTGATTTTGGGCGTTTGATTGTCTCGCACGGTAAGTATATAGGCACAAGATCGGCTGACGTTCCCACATTTGTCCCTGGAAAAACAAACAATGGAATTTTCTCCTTTGGGGAACTGGGTTTGAGGCGTGATCAGGATCGAACTAGTGGAGGTAATCAAGGAGCAGATAATTTCCGGGGATACATCACAATTGTCCGATGCCGAAGGCTGGGGTAAGGTACCAGTAAAATAACACTGCCCGGGATTGGTGTTCACTGTTTGATTGCGTGGACAGATAATGAACGGCACTGCATTATCCGAGGCATCCACGGTATAACAAATTTTCGAGGAACAACCCTCTCCTTTCAAGGTCAGGCACACGTTGTAGGTGCCACATTTGCTGAATTGATGGATGGGGTTTGGCTCGGTCGAACTGTTGTTCACGCCACTTGCGGTGTCCCCAAAATCCCAGGAATAACCTATACCGCCGGGAACAATGGAAGTATTGTTGAATTGAACCTTGCCGCATCCATCCAGATTGGTAGTCGTATAATCAGCTTTACAAGCACAGCAGGCAAAATAAATGTCATCTATTCCAAAATCCCTAAAACTGCCCCCGGTCATCTGTCGGATGGCAATGGGCATACTTCTCAAGCCAACCGGACAAATACCCGTAAAGGAGTATTGGGTCCAGGTAGGTGAGGCTTGGCTAACGGTGAATTGTCTAACAGTTTGGCCATTGACAATCATCCCGAGATCAAAAATCAAGTCCCTGGATACATAAGCCGTGGCTACCCAAAATGAAAAAGTGTAAGTATCTCCAGGTGAAACAGGAACGGTGCTTGCCCATACATTAGCCGGGCCAGTAGAACTGCCATCTACAATCAGGTAATTCGTCCCTCCAGGCGTATGATTTCCCAAGGTTGACCAGCCCCGGCATTTTTGACCAAAATTGGCATTGACACAGACGCTGGCATCTACACAATCACAGTTGTAAGCCAATGCAGAGGTAAACCCGGCATTCCCAGCTTCAAAATCGCCGTTGATTATGACATTGGGACAGGGCATTTGTGCAAATAATCCTAGTTGGATCAGCACAAAGGCAAGGATTAAAAAGGTACATTTTTTCATGCCTGTTGTAATCTAACTGGTGAAAAAATTGGGTGAAAGCCAATTGCTCGCACTTATGTAATAAGCAATACACAGTTATTACTACACGGCCTTCGACAAGCCGTTAGCGGATAAGTGATTGAACTGTTCCGATTTTAAATTGATTTATGGGAATAGCATATCACTGTAGCAATGAATTAACTCCACAGCTATTTGGTGTATCCAAATTGAAAAATGTAAATCATCAAGACAGTATACAAGCTGAATTAGCTCAAAACGAGAGCTCGTTGTACATCAAAGGAAGCAATTAGAAGAGGAGAAAAGTTTCTATGTGCTTTGGGGTATTAAAGAAACAAGTACCCCCAAATTAGATATTATTTTACTCATTTTCAAGTGATAAGTATAAATATTTTTTTCTCATGCTTGTTTTCCAAAAGTTCATCTGGGGTGTATATTGCATTAAAGAAAAAGAGAGAACACTGAGGATACAAAGCGAAGCGCCGTCAACGTCTAACTTTGTGTCCTCAGTGTCCTCTCTTTTTCTTTGTGCTATCAAAAAATGCCGCTTTAGTGATTTTTTGAAATCAGAAACGACTTTACTATTTCACCAGCACCACCGTTGGATTCAGCGGATACCGTCCAAATTTATCCCCATACACCGCCAAACCACCAGGCATTGATTCAGGTACTTCTAAACGTACGACCAATTCACCTGTCGCCTTCGCAATGTTCAGGGCCTGCGCAGGGATGTTCACTGCTACCCGATACCCATAAGAGCCCGCTTCCTGCAATTTGCGCACCTTGGGTTGATAATGCCAGGACAATACACCCCGGTGATCGGCAGGGTCATCCGCCAAATCCACGCGCCCGGCAAATACACCATTGATGCTTACATTCACCGAACTAGGGGCGAGGTATTCATCGGTCATGGGGTAGGAATTGGGATTGAGGCTGGGGTCAACTTTGCCACCCAACATATAGTCTACATTGACATTGGTACTTTTGTCGATGTCTTTGACCAACAATTGTTTGGCTCCCAATTCGGCGATGAAAGTAGCGGATTCAGTACCTGCCGGCTTTTCACTCAGCTTGAAGGTATATTCAAAAAAGCCACTTCCCGCACCGTTCACCTTGAGACCATCCAAAACGTTCCATTGCTTTTTGCTCCATTTGGCCGCGCTGAAGTTTTTGGCATCCACGCTGGTCACTTGAGCCGTTTTGCCGTTGGGCAAAGTCAATTGTTTGGGGGTAGGCGCTTCCATGATGAAACTCATGACGTTGTGGTGCAGGTCGTTGCCCAAGGCGTCTTGCAACACCAATGACAAATGGGCAATTCCTTTTTCATTAGGCAAGGTCAGCGCCAGTGAGTCCAGTTGCTTTTGCATCCAGGGCGTGTAAGGCACACTGCGTTGGGTGCGCATCCAGGTTTTTTTCTGGCCCAGAGCATCGTAACCGTAAAGCTGGATTTGCAGCGTAAGGGTGCTGCCCAGGTCCTTGCGGTTGGCATAAAAGGAAGCGTAGAGTGGGATTTTCACACTTTCGCCCGGCTTCACGGTCTTGCTGATTTCGTTGCCCGTCGAAATGTAAATCATGGAGTGCAGGTCTTTGATCGACATACCTTCCACCATTTCTTCCAAACCCGTGTATTTGTTGGTTCGATCAAACTTCCAGTAGCCGTTCCATTCGTTGATTACGTCGTGGTGTTCGGTGTAGAGCCAACCTGCCACCTTGGGGTATTTGCGGAAGGTGTTCATCATGCGGTGGTAATCCCAGCTCCAGTCCACATCCCCGGTGCTGCCATCGTAACCCCATACGTTACCACATTCCGAGTTGATGTTGGGTTGGCGGCCCTGGGTGTAACCCGCTTCCATGTGGTTTTTGCTGCCAGGATAGGTATTGGCGTCGATGTTTTTGAGGTGTTCCTCCCAAGCCCAGCCGGGCAGGTATTCGTGCCAGGAGTTGATGTCGGTTTCGGTGTGGCCGCGCCCGCAGCAAATGGAGTTATCTTCCACCAGGCGGGTGGGGTCGAGTTGTTTGGCGAGGCGGTACACCGAGGCTACCCATTTTTGGGTTTCGGGCAGGTATTTGCTTTGCTGTTTGCCATTTTCCTCCACTTTGGTGGTCAAGCCCCAGGTTTCGTTGAAGACGATCCAGGAAAAAATAGCCGGGTGGTTGTAGTCCCGTTTGATCATTTCATGCAGGGTGTATTCACTTTCCTTGCGGGCTGCTGCATCAGGCTCACCCCAAAAGTTGGGCAAATCCGACATAACCAGTACGCCGAGGCGGTCTGCCCAGTACAACTTGCGGGGAATGTCCACCTTGATGTGGGTGCGGATGCCATTGAGGCCAATGCCCCGCGCCAGCAGAATTTCGTTTTTCATGAACTCATCGTCCGGGAAAGTGTAAAATCCTTCGGGATGATAGGATTGATCCAGCGTGAGTTGCAGGTAAATGGGTTCGTTGTTGAGCGCAATGTAAGGATGGCTGGTGCCAGGCAAGTCCACTACCGAAATTTTGCGCATGCCGAAGTAGGTTTTGAGTACATCCGGCGCGTTTTTCCCATCGCTGAGTTTGGCTTCCACATCGTAGAGGTAAGGATCGTCCAAAGTCCACAAGTGGGTATTTTCGATGGGTATTTCAAAAGTCAAGCTGGAGCTACCCGCTGCAATTTTCTGCGTGTTGGTTTTGCCCGCCAGTTTGAGTTCCAATTGCAAGTCACTACCGGCAGGCGCTGGTAGGTAGGCGCTGACTTTCACCTTATTGTTGTCGATGTCTGGCGAAAAGTGCAGGGCATCGAGGTGGTTTTGGCCACGGGCTTCGAGGTAGGTGGTTTGCCAGATGCCCCGGGCATTGCCGTAGCCTTGTTTGCCGTAGAGGGTGAATTGGCGGCGTTTGTCATCCACTCTGATGTTGATGCGTTGAGGGCTGTCGTATTTGAGGTGGGGCGTAAGGTCAAAGGAAAAGGGGGTGTAGCCGCCCTGGTGTTTGCCCAGCTCCTTACCGTCGAGGTAAACGGTGGTTTCCCAATCGCTGGCTCCAATGGTAAGGAAAGTACGTTTGCCTTTCCAGCTGGCGGGTACTTTGATTTCGCGCTGGTACCAGGCGATATCGGCCTCATCCCCTACCCCGGACAAGGGCGCACCCCAGGGAAAGGGCACATTGATGCTTTTGCTGAACTTGCGGCTGCCGCTCATCCATTTTTGAGCTACGCCCTGATCGTTTTTGTCAAATTCAAAGGCCCAGCTGCCGTTGAGGTTGATCCAGTCCGGGCGCTCGAAGTCGGGGCGAGGGTGCTCCGGGAGGGGGATGGATTGGGAGAAAATGGAAACTGGAAAAAAGAGTGCGATGCTAAAAGCTAAGGCGCAAAGGCGCGCCAAGCTTTGATGTAGTGTGTAGGAAACCATGCTTCGTTTTGTTTGTTTCGGCCAAAACTAAGCATTGTTTTCATTTTACTTATACAACTTCTCCCGATCCGCCTTGATTTTATCCGATACCAAATACTCATCGTAATCCATCAAACTATCAATCACTCCACGAGGGGTAATTTCAATGATGCGGTTAGCTACTGAGGAAGTCAAAGCGTGGTCATGCGAGCTGAAGATCAGGTTGCCCTTGAAGTTTTGCATGGCCGTGTTAAGGGCAGTGATGGATTCCAGGTCGAGGTGGTTGGTAGGTTCGTCCATGAGTACAAAGTTGGGGAAACCCAGCATCACTTTGGCCAGCATACAACGCACTTTTTCACCTCCCGACAATACGCTGGAGTGTTTGTGTACTTCTTCACCCGAGAACAACATCCGACCAAGGAAGCTGCGGATAAATTGTTCGTCTTTGTTCTCTGAATACTGGCGCAACCAGTTGATCAGATCCGTATCGTTGCCTGCTTTAAAAAACTCCTGGTTTTCGTTGGGCAGGTAGCCTACCGTGATGGTTTGACCAAACTCAACAGTACCCGCGTCTGGTTTTTGTTTGCCAGCGAGGATTTGATAAAAAGCCGTAATTGCGGTGGCTTCGCGGCTTAGAATGGTAATTTTTTCACCCTGATTGACCGTAAAGGATACATTGGAGAACAACAAACTGCCATCCGAAGCGGTGGCCTTGAGGTCGCGTACGGCCAGAAGCTGATCCCCTGGTTCACGTTCCATCTGGAAGTAGATGTAGGGGTATTTGCGGCTGGAAGGTTTCATCTCTTCCAGGTTGAGTTTTTCCAGGGCTTTTTTGCGCGAGGTCGCTTGCCGCGACTTGGAGGCGTTGGCGCTAAATCGTTGGATAAACTCCATCATTTCCTGGCGCTTCTGCTCAATCTTTTTGTTCTTGTTGGCGGCCTGCTGGAGCATCAATTGGCTTGATTCGTACCAGAAGGAGTAGTTGCCCGTAAAGATGTTGATCTTTTGGAAGTCGATGTCGGCCACGTGGGTACACACCATGTCCAGGAAGTAACGGTCGTGGGAAACGACGATTACCGTATTTTTAAAATCCGCCAGGAAGTCGGCCAACCAGGTGATGGTTTCGGCGTCCAGGTCGTTGGTAGGCTCGTCGAGCAGCAGGATATCGGGGTCGCCAAAAAGGGATTGCGCCAGCAGCACCTTCACTTTATCGGAACCGTTGAGGTCCTTCATTTGGCGGTAGTGCAAATCCTCCTTCACGCCCAGGTTGCTCAGCAGGGTGGCCGCGTCGCTTTCGGCGGTCCAGCCGCCCATTTCACCGTAGAGGTTTTCCAAATCCGCCGCCCGCAATCCTTCAGCTTCCGTAGCATCGGGATTCATGTAGATGGCGTTTTTTTCCTGCATGATGGCGTACATCTCCTTGTGCCCCATCAACACGGTGTCCAACACGGTGAACTCCTCAAATTCAAAGTGGTTTTGCTTGAGCACCGCCATGCGGCAGTTGGGCTCCAAAGAGACCGAACCGCGGTTGGGGTTGATTTCGCCCGACAAAATTTTCAAAAATGTGGACTTGCCCGCACCATTGGCACCAATCACGCCGTAGCAATTGCCACGGGTAAACTTGATGTTGACTTCATTGAACAAAACCCGCTTGCCGTACTGCAAGGACACATCGCTGACTGTGAGCATTTGAGAAGGTATTTTTTTGCGGGGGCGAAGGTAAGAAAAAAATGTGTTGAGAAGGAAAGAATGTTAAAATAGCTTGAAAGGAAAGAATGCTATTTATCTGATTTTTAAGTTGTATGACAATTGACCTAATTCATTAAATTGCCAATGTGCTCAATTACGCCTAGTGATCTTGTCTATGGCAACCTCGATACCTTTGGCTATGTCCGTCCAAGATTTGTGGTCGGAAAGATTACGAACCCACTTGTTTTTGGGAAAACTCTGGAGTTGTGAGATTTTTAGGTTATCCCAATTTACTTCTTTGATGCGAATCGGGACCACTACTTTTTTTCCCAGATCATGAGCTTCCAATGCTTGAGTTAATTCCTTGGAATAACAAAAATCGGAGTTGATGAAACTCCCGCTAATCAAACAAAGCACAACGTGTGCCTTTTCCAAATTCTCATAAATTTCATTGAGCCATTCTTCCCCTGCATCAATACAATTGTCATCCCACAAACTGACCCGATTGAGTCTAAAAAGTGGACTTAAATGCTCCAGCAATTTCTCTTTGAATTTTTGGTCTTGTTGGGCATAAGAAATAAAGATGTGACAAGGCCTAAGTCCTTTTCGGATTTCGGGTTTTTCTATCTTATTTAACAAGGTAGAAACCTGGAATGATTCCTGCAGTTCCCCTGAAAAAAACTGCTTTTGATGGGCTCTTTCATGCCCTTGTAATTCCATATATTTTACCAATACCGGTTTACTTTTGTATTCACTAGGCAAAGGGACCCATTCAATAACATTCAAGTTTTGATAAATTGAATTTATTTCCTTAATTGTTTCCCGAATTACACTTAAAAAATCACGATTCCGCTCGCCCTTAACTTCAATGTTGATTTTCCGGCCTTCCTTGTCCATGACAATTTTGGCAATACTATAAAACAAGGTTTTTTCCTCTAATACCATTCCAGTCTTCCAGCACTGCTCTTGATAGATGTATTTATGTAGTTTCACCATGAGGCGAGGAATGATGGTGGCAGGCAAAAAATCGCGGTATTCAATCATAAAGAAAATAACCTCATTTTCTTCTGAAAATGACTGACTCTGTTCTTCATCTGGCAACAACGCCGGTACCAAGTAATGAAAATTATCCAATTGGAACAGGATTTCAAACTGCCTCATCATGGCTACGATGAATAAAAATTTCTCTTCGGGAAATTTTTTAAATTTTTGCTCTAGTTTCCAACTTTTGGAAATGTTTTCCCAGTTTTCCGGGCTTTCCTCTCGATAGTATTCATCATTGATGATAGCATCCAGATCGTTAATGTTGAAACGTCCATTGGATTGAGTAAGTATAGGCGAGTTGATGATGCGATATACGGCATTGGTTAACCAATGCGGGTTGAGCACTTGGGTATCAAACCATCGAAGATTTTCATAATTGATTACCACCCCCAAATCATTCAATAGTTCCAATAGTACTTTTTGGGAGGCCTCATCTTTTACATCTTTTTCCCAACAAATTTTCTGGTATTGAGAATACCCAATGAAGTCTTCCTGCATTTCCTCTAATGCCATTTTTGTGTTAGCCCAGCTTTTGGGTAACGTATACTCACGTAGCTCCATGTTCCAGAAATGTTTCAATAAGTCTTCCTTTAATTCATTAAACCCAGTTTCATCATTAGGCAATTCATAAAAATCCTGAATTCTGGGATATTTTTTACTGATGAAGTTTCGATTGACATTAAAAGTGGGGTTTTTATCTCTATCCAGCACAACAATTACCGGAGATGTGCCGCCAAAACTTTCAATGTAATTTAACCAATATTCTGTTTTTTCAACATTCCGACTATCCAAGACCAAAATATACAGACAACGTTTAGTCAAAAAAAACTGATGGGTGGCATGCATAATTTCCTGCCCACCAAAATCCCAGAAATGCACCAATAAGTCTTGTCCTTGGTGTTTAAATCTCTGTTTGGTAATTCTGATACCTTCTGTTTGTGAACCTTTTTGATCAGAGTTTTGCTGAAGCAATTGTTTAATTAATCTAGTTTTTCCTGTTCCGCCTTCGCCTAAAAGAAACACTCTAACCTCGTTGAGTTGATGCGTTTCATCAATTTTATTAAAAAATTCAAGCACAGTTGGCAAATCGTTTTGAACGATTTCAATAGGCGGATATATAAGGGGGCAGCCTTCAACAATAATTCCATTAGGATTTGATGTCCATTTTTGTTGTACCGGAATTCCATTGAAGATTAATTGTTTTATTGGTCTTAAATCACTTACTTCAGTATTTGAAAGATTAAGTAAAGTCAAATTGGTCAAAGAAACCAAAGGAATTAAATCATTCACTTTTGTATTTGAAATATTTAGAGAATATAAGCTAGTTAAAGAAGCCAGAGGTTTTAAGTCTTTTACGTACGTCTTAGAAATGTCAAGAAATGTCAATTTAGAGAGCAGTCGTAATGGTGTTAAATCGTTAACCAGTGTATTGGAAATGTGAAGTTTACGCAAATTTGACAACTTAGACAGTGGGTTCAGATCTTTCAAATTTTCATTCTCGCTTAAGATTAGTACTTCGAGCCATTCAAATGTTGATAATTCTTTCGGTATTTCACTAAGCTCACAATGACCTAAATCCAGATACCCTCCTCTTTCTTGTCTTTCATTCTCAATCAATTGCAATACCAATTCACTATCTCTACCTTTGTTCGCTTTTGGCACATCAAGCTGTAATGCATTCCAAACCTCAGTCGGAATCTTTGTTTTAAATCCTTTCCCAATTTTTTCTTCACCCTCAGTCAAAAGCCCCAAAAACGGCTTCAAACGTTCCAAAGCCCCCTCCAAATCCCCAGCCTTATATTGCCGAATGCCCAGTACCATTTGTTCAGCAGTCAACAAAGCATCACCAGCACTACCTGAAACCTGATTCAGTTTGTTCCGCTCCTTGGCCCAACTCAGGAAATAATCAATTTTGATGCCCGCATCAGGGTTTTCTTCTTCTTGTTGCAACAGGTCCAGGATGAGTTTGGCGGCTTTTTCTGGCTCCAGATAAGAGGCGACCAACCAACTTTGTGCCTCTTTAAAAGCAAGCGTGGGAATTTTCTCCGGGTTATACTGTAGGTAATCGCGTAAAAAACGCGCCAGTTCAAAAACTCGGGCCTCACCAAAGGCTTCAGAGGTCTGCAAGGTCGAGATCAGTAGCTCCCGGATGTCGGCTTGCATTTCATACATATCTCGCCCCACTTCCCGGAACAAATCAGAGTGCAACAAATCGGAAACGGTGCTCAACAATTCAAGCGGGTCTTCTGTAGTGGTCGTTTTGCGGAAATTAAGCCAGATTTTATACAACAGATCAGTGGTCAGGGCAATCGGAAAGGCGGCATGACAAGCCAAATGCAAATGCTCATCCCCAGGATAAGCCTGGCGAAAAGAAGCCCAATACAGGCGGGGAATGGTGTCAAGATTTCCGGTTTCGATTTGCATGATTTGCCCATTTAATGGCTGACCTTGTCCCTTCCGGATTAAAGGCTTCCATTTTGACCATTAATGAAAGATAGTTTGCTAAACTCCCGGCCCACCTGCGTTTGGGCAAAGGGTTGAACCAGCTGACCGTCACCCCTCGCTTGGCGATTGCATCAAAAAAATCCATCCAGTGCTGTAGCGATTCATGATCCAGGGTGGGTTGATACACGCCTGCGTCGCTAAAAATGACCAGCCAGATTGGAGCGGCTTGATTGCCCAGGATTCTTTCCAGGGTAAAAGCGCTGGTATGTTCTGGATTGGTATAAAATTTTAAGGTTTTGGAGCCATTATCATCTTCAACCGCACTGGGAAAGTCGTGAAAAAAATAACGCTCCACTGACTTGATCGCTGGGTGATCGGTAAAGACGCGAAATAAATAATCGCCCCAAGACTCAAATGCGGCCATTGAGCCTTGATGATCGCTCAGCAAAATTACCTTTTGTTCACTGACTCTTTGTAGTTTGTAATGCAAGGTGTCTACATAGCGGAATTTGCCAAAGGTATCAACCATCGCCGCTACGTCCAGTTGATCCCCAGGGCGATAACTTTGGTTCATCTGTAACTTTTGCAAGAGATGACCCATTCGCCGGGGGGCAATGGGTAGATGTTTGTCATCCGAAAAGATAAAAGTTGAGTTTTTTTCGGAAATCTCTTGGGGTGTTTTTTTTCCTCGGGTTGCTGCTTTACCTTTTCCTTCTTCAAAATTCAGCAGGATGTCGGTCAGGCTTAAAGAAGGCTCTGGTTTTTCACCTTCAGTTATTGGTTTTTTGCTTGGTTCCTTGCCCCGATTTGGTTCTTGAGCCTTTTGATCCTCCCTGGGTTTAGTAGCCTCATCCTTCTCCCCTTGCTTTCCTTTTTGATCATCTTTGTTTGTGTTTGCCTCATTCTCTGGTTCACTTTCAATTCCAGCAGAAGGCAGCCATTGCTCACGTAAATCCTTCACAGCTTCTTTAAACCAATGTTCAAAAATGTCTTTGTATTCCAATTTGGTCAACCAAAGGGTTTTGCACAAATTCAACAAGGCAGGTTCATCTTTGGCATGACCTTTTATAAAAAGTTCAAGAAATAAAAAATACTGATTCATATCCAATTCCATTCCTGCCGACTCCCGTAGTCGGTTAAAAAAAGGCAGTAGAATGAAGCCAGGCTTGGATGAACTCATTTCTTTTTGGCGTATTGTTTGTAATCATCCAGGCTTTTGAGCAGCACTTCGGGATAGAGCAGGCCGTTGGCGGGAAGTTGGTCTTTTTCAAACGGCAACTTATCCGTCAAATAGTAGTGATGAATGAGCCTGAGCCAGTCGAGTAGTTCGCTGGTCGAAACCCGCTTATCCGTATTGGGGCTGGCCTTCATGAATTGATGCAACTCGTAAAATTGATCCACTAATTTTTCCACCAGTGTATCCGGCATGGCTTTTTTTATTTCTTGCTCCTGGCTCAGCACCCGCGCTTTGGCGATCTGGTACAATTCCTCCAGCTTTGGGAATTCGATGTAATGGAAAACACAGCGGCGCAGGAATGCATTAGGCAATTCCTTTTCATCATTACTGGTAATGATCACAATGGGCGGGTGTTCTGCATGAATTTCCTCATGGGTTTCTTCAATGAAAAAACGCTTTTCATCCAGTTCCAGCAATAAATCATTGGGGAAATCCAAATCAGCTTTATCAATTTCATCGATCAGTAGTACCGCTGGTGCATCGGGTTTAGACGCCAAAAAAGCTTTACCCAATGGCCCGAAACTGCGGTAAGCGATGGGTTCTTGCTTGTTATAAGTCTGAATGTCCCTCAAGCGGCCCAAATGATCATATTGGTACAATCCTTCTTTGGCTTTGGTGGATGATTTGATGAACCATTCGAAGTAGTGATTGCGGTAATTGTCACCTTTCTGTTGATGGTAGAGTTCATACGCCAGTGCTTGGGCTACTCTGGTTTTTCCACAACCCGGTTCCCCACGCAACAAAAGTGGGCGCTGCAAAATACGGGCATATTCAATGGCGTCGATGAGCTCTTTGCTGGGAAAATAAGGTGCAATGTCTTCTACTATTTCCTTTTTGGGGACTTGTACTACGGTTTTGAATTGACTGTCGTCAACGGTATAGCGATGATTTTGAACCAAAGTAGCCAAAGCCTGGCCATCATAAGGTGTGTATTTGTTATCTTTCATTTACAGTTAGTTAAATGGTAAGTAATTTTTTACAGATTTCCGGGCATTTCATTAAATCACATATTTTAGCAATGGCTTTAGCCATGTAGGGGTCTCTCAGGATTTGCTGTGATTTCTCCTCTTGAATAAGCGAATGAAACAGGTCTTCCTTCGGAAAACGTTTCCCAGTGCTGGCGTGCCAACCATTCCAGATTTGTTCATTTAGTGGTTCAATCAGGTCTAGTGATCGTACATTAAACAAGGGTGGCTGATTGACAAAGCCCTGGGTAGTCCAATTTTTTTGGCTGTCCTGGCATTCCTTGTGGATGAAGAATAAAAAAAGGCGATGTTTGGTTTCCTGAAGGTGCAAGGTTAGTTCATTCCAGAAATTTTTAATCACGCTTAAACAATCGCCGTGATTTTTTGAAATATCGTTCAAAACAATAATTAAATCTTGTTGCATGGTTTTTTGCAGGATTGTTTTTCCAATCAATTCTATACCCAAATCCAAATCTACAGACAATAAGGTATGGGTTAGCATTCTACATAAGTCCTCCTTGGTCAATTTTCCAGGAAGATAACTTTTAACCGAAACAACATCAGGTTTTACGTTGCTAGAAACCCTAGGGTTTGCATATCGTCGTAGTTTTTTCACCAATAGTTCTTGAGCACAATTAGGGGAACCCTCAATCAACATCAGGTTATGCTTTCCAAAGCGAAAAGAAAGTTCCTCATCCTTGGATTCAAAAGGCAAACGCTGTTTTGTGAAATTAAGGTCTTCTAATTCAGAAGCAAGGGTAGCCTCTCTACTTCTAATACTTTTTGTAATGAATTGAGCACAGAAATCATTAAATGCAAATTCAAGGCCATAAACTTCCGAAAGTCTTTCCAAACTAGAACGTGGGCTAGGGAATATGGGAGCATCATCTCTTTCCAGTTGACTAGCAATTTGGGTAAAGGTTTTAGCTGTGTCACCAGTACAACCCAAAAAAAGTAACGGAGCTTTAGTTAATAAGGGAATTAACCATTCAAATCTTTTAAAGAAAGCAATCGTTTCCTCCGTCAGTAAAATGATCACCTGTTCTACATTGGCAACTAACTCTTCTTTTTGGTCTTCTAAAAGGATATCCGAAAACGGTAATATAAGAACGCCCTGATCTTGCAAAAAAAGATTATCAATAAGTCGGTAATATTTGTCATTTTCATTGCTGTCCTCAACGATAACCAAGATTTTAGTTTTGATGCTAGGTTCGAAATACCGCTGAATGGGTCGCTCAACCAGATACCAATTGTCTACAAATGTATCTTCCTTAAAAGATAAAGTCCAGGTTGATTCTTCATGGTCATCCCATTTAACAATCGAACGTCCTTTTTCTACACTTCGATAACCTACACTTTTTATATCAGCAAAAGAATCTACTGTTTGATCAAAGGCAAGTTTAAGATTTTTGCCAGCATGCAAGCTTTGATAAAATTTCTCGGCAAATTTCGCTGCGGTTAAGTCACTGATTTTGCTCGTTGTTTCTATGACAGCTTGTATATGATCACATTCTGCAAGCAACATTTCCCCCAATGTTTCTGAACTGCAACTATTCAAAAAAACCAGCTCAAGCTTTTTTTGATATTTGAAAAAGTTGACCAAGTTCTGGTTGCTTAGCATTCTGTTCCCTGCCCCATCTTGCTGCAAATACAATTGCTCACCATCGGAGTGGCCACAGTAATGGAAAACATTGATTTCTTTATCTTTTGTGTCTGGAGCATTAAAATTATCAAACAACCCTTCAAAAGTACATTCTTTCTCTTGCTGTAGGGCTATTTTACCCTTTTTGATAGAGTCGTTTAACACCCTTCCAATCCCATCCCGCTCCTCTTTCAGATGATCTAAGTATTCTTTATTGGTATTGACCTGAGCGCTTGCAAGTAAAATTCGCTTCAAATATGGCATACGTTTAGGGTGAAGTTGACATGAGGTTTCAAATGATCAGGAAAAGATAATAATTAAGGATGAGTTTTAAAAAAAATCTCAGCTAGTTCAATTTTTTTTAACAAGAATAGTAATATCTGCACAACTCGGAGCTTCAAATTGTGAGAGATAAATACACCCATTAAATAATTGAAACCGAATCCATTCCTCTATTGACTCAAACCCTCAAACCCCCTACATTTGCAATCTATCCAAATCACTTTTTAAGCCCAGGTGGACCATGTTTCACCACAGTTAAAACTCTTTTTTCTCATGGCAAAAAAAACATCAAAACCCACACCTTCCGAAGGAGGAGCTACCCATCCTCACTATTGCTCAATGATTCCTATTCCAGAGCGTCAATTTGAACCAGATGTAAGCCCTAACCGGCAGCGGATGATTCTGGTTACGGACCGAAAATGGGTCAATGGCACCAAACTAAAGTATTACTTTTTCAACGGTCCGAGTGACGGCTCTCCAAGTTCCTGGAAAGGGACAACAGCACAAAAAAACACCGTAATTCAGGCCTTCAAAATCTGGAAGGATTTAGGGATTGGCCTGGAATTTGAAGAAACCAATGACAAAAATGAAGCCCAAGTCAGGATTGGTTTCAAAAGAGGAGATGGTGCCTGGTCTTATGTGGGCAGAGACGTCATTGACATTGCCAGTTCGCCCAATGAAAGAACCATGAATTTTGGTTGGGACATCAGCAATGACCTTGATACAGCCTTGCACGAAATTGGGCATACCCTGGGTGCGCCACACGAACACCAAAACCCCAACGCAGGCATTGTGTGGGATGAAGAGGCGGTCTATACTGCCCTCGCTGCACCACCCAACCGCTGGGATCGGCAGACTACCTTTTTCAACATCATCCGGAAAATTCCGGCCAATGAAGTACAAGGTTCTACCCACGATCCGAACTCGATCATGCATTATCCCTTTGAGGCAGGTCTGATTCTGGAACCTGTGGCCTACCGCAATGGCATCAACCCTGCTGGTGGTCTCTCCAGTAAGGACAAGGAGTTTATGAAGCAATTTTATCCTCCCCTTACGACCAGCGATTACACCGAGCTCAAAGTTTCGGCCTCACAGTTGTTTAACATCAAAGCTGGTGAGCAAAAAAACTTCCGCTTCAAACCCACTGTTTCTCGCAAATACACGATTGAAACCTTTGGAAGAATGGACACCTTGATGGTGCTTTTTGAAAAAACAGCCGCAGAAGAGGTTTACTTGGCCGGAGACGACGACAGCGGTACGGGGTTAAATTCCAAAATTCAACTACGCCTCATCCAGGGCCGGGAATACGTCATTCGGGTGCGCCTGTACTATGCTGAAGTGGCGGGGTCCGGATCGCTGATGGTTTATTGATGCCGAAAGTGGTATTTCTAGTACCTGAGGTGAGTCTATCGTTTCTGAGGTTTCTTAGGTGGTTAAGAAGAAAGAACCTGCGTAGCAGGGCATTTTTTCACCACCTAAGAAACCTCAGGCACTTAAGGATTCACCTAAGTAAGGATAAAATTCATGATATCCACTACATTCATAGAGCTGTATCTCCTCAATTCCGCCCCATATTCTGCAACAAATACCCTTTCATGACCCGACTAATGAACTCATTCGTATTGATGTAAACACCCACCTCGGCATTTGGCGTCTTGTTTTCATCCACCTTCGTGAAGCCTTTGTCGTCCACACTCACATTGACCATTTTGGTTTTGAACAAATCAGGGTACAACAACATCCCAATGGCTACCGGATCAAACAAGGTAGGTGTTTCATGCCCCCACAATACGTACAAGCCAGATAAAGCATTGGTCAGTGGGGATTGGCGCATCAGGAGCATGTCGCGTTTGGCTTTATCAAGTTTGACAAAAGCGGTGATGTCCAGCCCGGCGTAGGCGATATTGGCCCCGGAGTTGACAAATTTTTTAGCGGCCTCAATGTCGCATTTGACATTCCATTCTGCCTCCGGAGTGGGATATCCACTGTAACTCACATAAAAGGAACCAAACATCGCATAGATCTTTTTGGCCATCTTCAGGGCATTGGGGTCTTTTTGCAGCACATCCCCCAGATTGGTAACCGGGCCCACCGAGATAACCACCACTTCATTGGGATACTTTTTGAGGCTTTCGAGGATGAAATCCGCTGCACCTTGTTTGTTGGGTTGGATTTTGGAAAAACCTTGCGCCCAGTAAAATTGCTCGGCGTACCAATTGGCTCGTTCACTGGAGGCAGAGGTGTTGCGGCCCATGTACACGGGGATTTTTTCCTGACCCATTTCATACAAAAACTTGAGGGCCAGAGTAGCGCGGTCATTGGTGCGGCCGTAACAGGTGGTGATGCCCAGGATGTCCACCTTGTCTTGGTTGGTCAGGAGCATGGCCAGGGCAAAAGCGTCGTCGATGTCATCGCCGAGGTCACAGTCGAAGATGACCTTTTGGCGGGTAGCGTTTTGGGCGGTAGCACCAAGGGTGAAGAGGAGAAAAAGGAACAGAGCAAAGTGTTTCATGTCAGGAATGCGGATTGATGGTTCGTTAATTTGACCAAAATAATGAATTGTGATTGTCAGAAACAAAATACTCCGCTTTCTGCGATTATCCAATTCCCAGGCTTACACTTCGTTAAAAACCTTCCAGGCTGCTTCCCGCCACTCCAATGGGGTCACCCTAAATTCCTGTTTAAACACCCGGGCGAAGTAGCTGGGATCACTAAATCCACAATCGTAAGCTACTGCCGTAACACTCAAATCAGGATCACGCAGTAAGGTTTTTGCATGATTCAAACGAATGTTGCGGATGAATTGATTGGGCGAAAAACCCGTGAGTGCTTCCAATTTTCGTTGCAACTGTCGTTGACTCAAGTGGATGGCTTTACACAAGTGTTCAATGCTGAAGGTGTAGTCGGATATATTGGCTTCAATACATTCGCGGATTTTTTGTACAAAAACGTCTTCTTGTTTTTCCAGCGCTGGAATTTCCTGCGCAGAGTCTCGTGAATCGAAAGTTTGCTGGTAGTGTTGTTTCAATTTTTCCCGCAGTTCCAGGAGCTTCCTGATGCGCAGTCGTAGCTCTTCGGGTTGGAATGGTTTTTCCAAATACACATCGGCACCCCGGTCCAAGCCCGTCAATTTGCTTTCAAAATCGGCTTTGGCGGTTAGTAGGATAATCGGGATATGGCTGCTGCGCTCATCGTCGCGCAGGTGTTGGCACAAGGTAAAACCATCCATCCGAGGCATCATGACGTCGCTGATGATCAGATCGGGGATGAGTTCGGTGGCTTTGTCTAAGCCATCCTGGCCATCTACGGCAAATTCCAGCCGGTATTCGGGCAAACAGGAATTGAGGTAGGCCGCCACATCGGGGTTGTCTTCTACCAATAAAATCAATTGGTGAGCTTCTTTTTTAATCTGAATTGGCGTTGCAAGCTGTGGATTGACAGGAACTGACTGGGGCTTTTCACTGGCCTTGGGCTGGCCTTCAGCAAGCGGTTCAGCTACCATTTGCAAGGGTAAAAGCACCGTAAATTCTGAACCTTTTGTACTGCCTATAGCGGGGCTGCTGACCCGAATTTCTCCTTGCAACAGATTGACCAGTTCCTTGGTCAGCGCCAGGCCAATACCCGCGCCTTCGCCTGGTCGGGTAATGCTGTCGTCAACCTGGTAAAAGCGGTCGAAGATATGGGGCAATTGTCCTCCGGGAATGCCGATGCCCGTGTCCTTAACCGTAATTTGTAAATATGGCTTTTCAGCTTGAAAACTGCGATCAATCGACAAATAAATATTGCCGGATTCCGGAGTGAATTTCAGCGCATTGGACAACAGATTGGAAACAATTTGCCGCAGTTTTTCTGGGTCATACGCACAATCCAATGCTTGCAGAGTGGACAAAAAATGCAATTGTTTTTGTTGGCTCTCCGCCAGAGAATGAAAGGATTCAAGCATGTAGCGCAAAAACGCGATCACATCCCCCTGGATGAAACGCAGGGCCATTTTTCCACTTTCCAGCCTGGACAGGTCGAGCATTTCATTGACCAGTTGCAGGAGTTGTTGCCCATTGCGCAGGATCATCTCCTGTTTGAAGGCCAGGTTTTCGTCAGGTTTTTCCAGGGTTTGTTGGGCCATGCCCATGATCACGGTGAGGGGCGTGCGGAATTCGTGGGTGATGTTGGTGTATAAGCGGGTTTTGGCCGTATCCAGTTCTTTGATGCGGCTTGCTTCGCGGGTTTCGTAGGCGAGCTGGTTCCGCAATTTCTCCCGGTTGAGGTAAAATTGGAATAGAGTCCTGCCCGCTGCTGCCAGGAGCAACGCGTAAGCCAGGTAAGCCCAGGTGGAACGCCACCAGGGGGGCAGTATTTTGATGTCGAGCCTTGCTACATAAGGGCTCCAGATGCCTCGGCTATTGCTCCCTTGAACCCGAAAGGTGTAATTCCCAGGAGGCAGGTGCAGGTAAGTTGCCGAACGGCGGGTGCCTGCTTCAACCCAATCTGGATCAGCCCCTAACAGCTGATAGCGGTACCGGTTAAACATTGATCCGGTGTAATCAAGCGCGGCGTAATCCAGACTAAGGATATCCTGCAAGTGGTTCAAGGTGATGCGCCGGGTGGTTTCGATACTGCTGTGCAAAATCCCGGTATCATCTCCAACTTTAACCGGACGATTGTTGACGGAAATGTTGGTAATGAAAGTTCGAGGCTGGTAGTCCCGTCCCAACATTGCCGTGGGGTCAAAAACATTGAGTCCGTTTACGCCTCCGAAAGCCAGTTCACCATTAGACAATTTGGCCAAGGCGCCGGTATTGAATTCATGATTTTGCAGCCCATCCGTTACGTTGAAATTCCGAACGGTATACCGAGGCTTTTCAGACGGATTGTGGGATGAGACGGCCTGGCTCAGGCAAAAAATACCCCGGTTGGTACTGCCCCACAAATTTCCCCCTTCATCAGCCAGGAGGCCGTAAATGACATTGTTGGGCAAACCATCCTCCATACTCAGGCGCAGGAAATCACCGGTCTTTTTGTCCAAACGATTTAAACCCACCCTCGTACAAACCCAAAGGTAACGCTGAGGCGTAATAGGGTCATCGAGAAAGCCAGTCACATAGTTGTAACTGAGCGAATTGGGCTGATTAGGCATATTTCTGTACCAACGAAAATGAGGTTTGCCCCTGGAAAAATCAGCTTTGACAAAACCCTCCATGGTTCCGATCCAGATTATGCCGTCGCCACTTTCGTACAAGGAAATCGACAGGGAGTGATGTTGCATGGGGTTGGCACCGTCGGCAAAATTATAGAGGTTCACCTGATTGTTCGTAGGATCAACCCGCGCCAGTGCCCCTTTTAATCCAGCCAGCCAGATCTTGCCGTGGTGGTCTTCCAACATGGGTTGCCTTTCCCCAAAAGTGGCGGCGGGGATGGGGATTTGGGTGGGGCTGTTGCCTGGCCGAAAACGAAGAAGCCCCTGCTTGGTCAAGGCCCAATGCTCAGCGGAATGGCTGATCAAAAAATTGCTGGTCTGGGAGGAAATGGAGCCCAGGCTATTTGTTTTTAAGGCATTGCCTTGTAGTTGGTACCAAAGCTTGCGGTAAGAGTCGAGGTATACCGAGCCGTCGGGTGCAGTAATGATTCTGCGAATGCTGATGCCTTCGGCGTAGTGTCGAAATTTCTGCTGGCAAGGGTTGAATTTGTAGACGCCATAGTCATGAGTACCCGCTAAGACCATGCCGGAGCGGTCGATGGCCAGTGAAGTTAAAGGAGCGCTTAAATCCAGAGCGAGTAATTTGGCTTGAAACTGGTCCTCTTTTTGCGCATTGACTAACGCATTTAAAGGCGCTTTCATTTGGGCAAAAAAAGGCGTTGTGCCCCATTTTAATGGTTTGCCGGGCTTCCATTCTTGCAAATCCAGACCATATAAACTGCTGCCTTTGATCAACCACAGCTTTCCATCTGGGGCTACTTGCAGGTCAAAAACCTGGCTCAATTCCTCAAAAAGTGGTGCTGCGCGTTTTCCATCCCAATGAAAGGGGGAATGGTTTTGGTCGCTGGCCCACAAGCTACCATCGGAATTGGCGCAAGCTACTTCAAACGAATAGCCCTCGATGGCCTTGCGCAATTGAAAGGTTTGTGCATCATACTGGTAGATACATTGGTCATCAGCTCCCATCCAAACCCTGCCCTTGCTGTCTTTGGCTATGCCGGTCACATTCAGGTGCCGGGGCAACGCTATCCGTTGGATTTTGGGTGCCATGTTTTTTTCAAAAGAATCACCAGCAAGCCTGATTACGTTCAGATCGGCGCCATCGGCGGCGGCCAGAATGTTGCCCTCAGCATCTTCGGCAATACAACGGATCTGATTGCTGGATAAGCTCCTGGGGTTTTGGGGGTCGTGTTGTATCCGCTGAAAACGCCCCGTTTTTTTGTCGTAAACATTCAAACCTTCATTGTCCGTTACCACCCAAATCCGGCCTTGTTGGTCTTCAAACAATTTCAGGATGCTGTTGCCCGAAAGGGAATGAGGATTGTAGGCCTCGTTGGTGAATACTTTGAGATTATAGCCATCGAAGCGGTTGAGTCCGTCCTTGGTCGCAAACCACAGGAAACCTTCGCGGTCCTGTAGAATGTCATAAATCATACCTTGGGAAAGACCCTGCTGAATGGAAATCGATTCGATTGGAACCTGTGCAAAGCTTTGGCCTGGCTGAAGCAGTAAGGTACACAGCATCCACAACAGGAATAGGATGGTGCTTCGTAATAGAGGCGTCAGGTGTGTTTTGGGTTGTTTCATGGCTAAGTAAAATGGGTCCTAGTACAACGTAGAAGACAAGGTATTCCGCCTAATTGGCCGGCAAAAAATCGCAGAAAGTCCGAAAAATCCTGGCAATGTCCAGCAAATCCTGTCCCTTGGCCAAAAGATCCTGCAAGTTGTCCGAAAAATGCAAGATTGTCAATAGCCCAGCCTTCACCTTTGTACCCGCAATTTTTTACCAAAACCCGACAACTTATGAGAAAATGTTTTTTGCTCTTATCGTTTGCCTTCTCCCTTTTTTATCCCCTGGGCAAAGGGCAGGATTTTATTCCAATCGTAACTGAATCATACGCTAAAAGCTGTAGCTGCCAGTCCCTGCAAAAGGAAGGCTCCAGGGATTCGTTGAAAGTTGATTTAACAGCAGGCCAACATCCACCACATTTTGATGATTGGGACAACTATGTAAAAGGTAAGGTCATTTACCCGCAATTGGCCCGGGAAAATGGCATCGAAGGCACGGTCAGCGTGTTGGTCTATGTATCTGAAAAAGGCCAGGTGACCAAGGCCCAGCTGCTAAAGAGGATTGGCTTTGGCTGCGATGAGGCAGCAATCAATTTGGTTTACGCCATGCCTTGCTGGACTCCGGCATCCAATTTTGGTATTCCGGTAAAAGGAAAAAAAGTGCTTGACATCAGTTTTAGGTTGCTCGACAATTGAGTGAGTTTTAAGTTTGGATTTACAGAGTAGTATCAAGTTGGAGCTTGCTGTCCCTGCCTCCTTTACTCAGCCCTATTAGCCAATGTTGGAGGCAGGGTGGCAAGCCTTTTGGGTATTACAAATTTCTCTTCTTCAACTCCTCCACCGCATTATTCGCCGCCCTTGCCGTAATCGCCATAAAGGTCAGCGAAGGGTTCTGCGTGGAATTACTGGTCATACAAGCGCCATCGGTTACGAATACATTTTTGCATTCATGTAGCTGGTTCCACTTGTTGAGCAGGGAGGTTTTGGGGTCCTTGCCCATACGTACACCGCCCATTTCGTGGATGTCCAGGCCAGGGGCCTTGCTGGGAACATCGTGGGTACGGATGTTGGTAAATCCGGCCGCACTGTACATCTCGGTGAGTTGTTCGTGGAAGTCCTTGATCATTTTTTCGTCGTTGTCGTCGTAGGCCACAGAGACTTTCAAGAGGGGAACACCCCAGGCATCGGTTTGTTTGCCATCGAGCGCCACGTAGTTGCTTTCCTTCGGAATCGTTTCGCCCATCATGTGGGAGCCTACTCGCCAGTTGCCGTATTTTTTGACCGACAAACTGTTTTTCAAGTCCTCACCGATTCCAGAAGTATCATTGTAGGTCATGCGGCTGGCGCTGAAACCGGCGGCGTAACCGCGCAAGAAATCAGTCTCCTGCTTGAATACGTTGCGGAAACGAGGGATGTAGCTGCCATTCGGCCGACTGCCAGCAGTGGTGCTGTCCAACATACCTTCGTATTCGCCGGAGATGGTGGTGCGGAAGTTGTGGAAGGCGATGTATTTGCCCAACAGTCCATTGTCGTTGCCCAAACCATTGGGAAAACGATTGGATTTAGAGTTCAACAAAATCAGGTTGGTATTCAGCGTAGCCGCATTGACGAAGATGATTTTGGCGTAATATTCCGTCATCTCTTTGGTGTTGGCATCCACTACCCGCACACCAGTGGCCTTGTTTTTCTTTTCATCAAAAATGATGGAATGCACCACCGAATTGGGCTGCAAGGTCAATTTTCCGGTTTGTTTCGCCCAGGGAATGGTGGAGGAATTGCTACTGAAATAACCGCCAAAAGGACAGCCGCGCTCACAGATGTTGCGGTGCTGGCATTTGCCCCGACCTTGTTGCAGGTGGATGGGTTGTGGCTGAGTCAGGTGCGCACAGCGGCCAATGATGATGGGTCGAGAGCCATTGTATTTTTTGGCCATCGTTTGGGTGAAGTGTTTTTCCACACAGGATTGCTCGTGTGGCGGCAAAAACTCCCCGTCGGGCAATTGAGCTAAGCCATCTTTGTTGCCAGAAATGCCCGCAAAAATCTCCACATAGCTGTACCAAGGTGCCAATTCCGCGTAGGTAATCGGCCATTCCACCGCAAATCC
The DNA here is from genome assembly GCF_965225875.1 of Haliscomenobacter sp. Taxonomy (GTDB): domain Bacteria; phylum Bacteroidota; class Bacteroidia; order Chitinophagales; family Saprospiraceae; genus Haliscomenobacter. Next base: position 2,213,013 of record NZ_CBDDBS010000003.1, read on the forward strand.
ATCACGGGCTGGGCCATCAAAATCATATTGCGACCAACGCTGCGTACCTCTAGCCCACATGAGCGATTTTCCGCCCACCTGATAACCCCGAATCCAGTCGAAGGGCTTTTCCTGGATATAGGGATGCTCAGCATCTTTGACAAAAAAGTGAGCCGCGCTCTCCGTGAACGCGTAGCAACGGCTGGCAATCGGGTTGGCATCGCGCATCTCCTTGGTAATCTGGCCGCCGTGCTCAAATTCCCAGGGATTCATATTGGTGGTAGGATAATCCTTGATGTGCTCTACGTTGGGGCCACGCTCAAGGAGCAGGGTTTTCAGGCCCTTGCCGGTCAGTTCCTTGGCCGACCAACCGCCGCTGATGCCCGAACCTACGACAATGGCATCGAAGCTGCGTTTTTTGATGGAATCTATGGTGAGGTTAGACATTGTTTGCGTCTGATTTGAGTGTTACAAATAAAAATGACTTGTCCCTACTGCGTAACGGGCACACAACCGTGATAAAAACCAGGTACCAATGTAAATTTGGCAATGTTCACCAGGTAGTACTCCGAATTGGTGTAGCCGCGAATGGTGAGGTTTTTGACCAGGCCAATAAAAGCTTTGCTGCTGGCATCATTGCTCATTTTTTTCAACAACTCAATGCGTTGTGGAGTGTCACATTGCACAAACGTTTTGCTGTAGCTTTGTTGCGCCAGGGTATCGGTTTGGGTCAACCCTTGCTGAAAAGTAGCCTTGGCTTTGTCATCGTAGCAATCCTGAATCATCCGTTGTACAAACTGATGTACTTTGAGTGATTTGGCTCCAGGTGTGCTGGTTTCGGGAATGAAGGTTTCTACAATCTCCGCCAGCAAGGCTTCATCGGCTACAGCCGAAAAATGGGCAGGACCAAGGGATTCAGGCGTCCAATTGTTGGCCCAGGCGGGAAGTGCAACCAGGCCACCGAGGGCAACCCCCAAGCTTTTCATTGCAGCACGTCTTTTCATGGTTTTGATTTTGATCGTAATAGGAACATGGTTGAAAAAGGGAATCAGCCGAGATACAGGCGTCGGGTGATCAAGGAACTGATTCGTTGGGGGAAATTACAAAAAGTTCAATTCTGGGGCCCAAAAAGGATGTGTTAATCCCATTTTGCCAAATTTTTATAGCGGGAAAAAGGAAATCCCCTTTATGAACTGTATTTTGGGTTCAACTTCAAAAATCACCACACCATGCAATCCTTTTTTTCAACTACACCATTTTATCAAGAAATTGTTCTCGCCATTCTGCGCATCATTGTCGGTTTATTGCTGATTTACCATGGCTACGAGGTTTTTGATGCAAAACTGATGCAAGGGTATCTGGAATGGGAGAACTTTAAAGGCCCGTCGGGTGCATGGCTGGTTTATCTGGGCAAGGGCTCGGAGTTTGTGGCGGGTATTCTGCTCACGCTTGGATTGTTAACCCGGGTAGGCGCGCTGATTTGTATTGGAACCCTGGCCTACATCACCTTTTTTATCGGGCATGGAAAGTTCTGGTATGAGGACCAACACCCCTTTATGTTTGTGTTGTTTGGGGTCTTGTTTTTGTTTGCTGGAGCTGGGAAATGGAGTTTGGATGGGCTGCTGTTCCCAGGAAAAAAATAGTCGAAAATCACGACCAAAAGTGCTTTGACATGGCTTTTGTCATGTATTTTTAGGGATCATTTTCCCTAAAGCCGATAGCTTATGACAAGCCAAAAAATAATTACCCGTAAACTCAGCATTTACCTGTTGATATGCTATGCATTTGTTTGTTCTATTGACCTCAAAGCACAAACTTATTCCTTCAATTGGCAAGAACTGCAACTAAGCTGGCCCGTCCGCTTCGACCCCAACGTTTTGCCCATTTATGCCAATAGCAACCCCTACCTTTATCCCCTGCGTTACACCCTGCTCAAATCCGATAACACCGACTACAAAGGAGGTACCGGAGGACACAATGGCATCGACATTGGTTTGAATTCCTTTCGACCAACCGACAATAACGGGGCAAAAATTTACGCCGCAGCCAAAGGTGTTTTGGTCGCTTACCGCGACGGCATACCCGACCGCACCACTGGCGGAATCGCCTGGGATAAAATCATCCCTGCCGATAAATTGACCGTAACCAACCTGGCCCCCACACATACTGGTTTCAACATCCAAACTACGGTGGATGGCAGTGGCAACGTCATTTATTTACAACACGACAATGGTTTTGTTACCCAATACGCGCACTTGAAACAAGGGCTGGCTGTCCTGGAAAAATACAAATTGGGCGACGTGGTTCCTGAAGGTGCATTGCTCGGTGTGATGGCCAGTTCGGGATCTTCGAGTGGGTCACACCTGCATTTTGGCGTTTATTCTGGGCCTCACTCGACCAAAGCTGGAGTGAACATTCCCAGCAATAACCGCATCTACAAGGGGGTACTGGCAACACCCTGGGGGTATTTTGTTTGCCCCTTTTATGAAGAAACGGTGCAGGGCAAAATCACCAACATGTGGAAAGGGGCGTATCCGGAAGTCTACAAACCCCTCGAAAATGGCAACCTGGAAGTCGTTGATCTGGTGCTGGCTGCCACTCCTTTCAACTCCGTCACGCCTCCTCCCAACGTCGGTGCAGTGCCATTGGGTTATCCACTTTACCTGCTGCCTTACACTGTCGGAGCAAAAGGTTCCTATACCATCCAAATCAAATCGAATACGGAGACCATCAGTTTTGGCACCAGAACGGATACCTTAAAAGCCGGCGTTGTGCTTAATCCGGGCCAAACCATAAGCTCCAAGAATGGCAATTTTTACGCTAGTCTCCAGTCCAATGGCCAATTGGGCGTATGGGATCGGAGCAGCACCAAACCGCGTTGGACCAGCCCCCCTCCAAAGGCGCTTATTCCCAATGCCCAGTACTACCTGCGTTTGAATACAACCGGTTCCTTGTGTGTGTACGTAAAACGCCCGGTACAGGATTCAGTGATTTGGTGCAGCGACCTGACCCAGGGAACGGGGAATTTTTATGCTTTACTGCAAACTGATGGCAATTTTTGTGTGTACAAAAATCTAAATGAATACCGCTGGTGCTCCTTTACGAATTCCAACGACCGGGATTTGACCTCCAATGTCACCCAATTAAAAACGCTTCCAGCAGGTGAATACACCTTGAGTGTTTTTCGGCAGGTGCCTGGTGATCCTGCACCAGTGCTGCGCGCCCAATCGACCTTCAGTATTTTTCAAGGCTCGAAGCTGGAAAAATTGACCTTGCAAGCTAGTTCGGACAACGTGGTAGCGGGGCAATTGACCGCAGGAGATTTTTACAGCGCTTCGAATACAGTGGATAAACAGACTCAATTCACCGTTTATTTACCAAAACCTGCTCCTCCACGGCCCTTGCCGCAATTTGCGATCCTCTCAGTCCCCATCACTGGGATCACCGGACTCAACCCTTTTGAAGGGCAATGGGGCGCCAGCATGCAACTAAAAGCCAGTGTCAATGGTAAGTCGATTGCGGCTTTTAGCCCGGTTACCACAGTCAATGGTGTGGCCAAAGCGGTCATTTTTAACCCGACCGAACTATTCAACCCAGGAACTTACGGCCTCGCTGCCTGGCCCGCCAATGGCTTGCCGATTACCATTTCCTTTGAGGTGCCCCACAATTTCAACAAACAAAGCGACTACCTGAGTTTTGGGGCGGTCACCTTCGAGTATTATTATCAAACGACCACAACTGGGCTGCACGACCTGGAACCGCAATTGATTCAGGATGTCCAGCTTTTTCCCAATCCGGCGGCTGAAACGGTACAAGTTGCCTTTTCTCTCGCAGAGTCTGCGGATGTTCAGATACAGATTTATGACCTATTGGGGCGCTTGCAAGGACAGGGATTGAAACAGAAGATGTCGGCGGGCAAACAACAAATTCAGCTGAATGTAAAGCAGTTGCCGGTGGGGATTTACTCGGTGGAAGTGCGAGCTGGGGGAAAAAAGATGGCGCAAAAACTGGTGCTGGAGCGGTAAGTTTATCGCTAATTTTGAATTCTGAACAATTCTTTATCTCACATACAAATCTTGGTATTTACCAATCTTTAGCTGCTTGAACGCTCGCAACTTTGTCCCAACAAGAAATCATTCGACTACACACTTAAAACTTTGTGAGATGTTCAAAAAAGAAACAGTGCTGCGCATTGCAACCTTCGTGGTAATTGCCTTCAACGCATTAGGCGTACTGATGGTGAGTTTGCAAGCTTTTGTATCCCCTCAATCAGTTATGGATTTGGTTGGCGTTCAATTGAACAACACCGATGCCTTTAGCTCCATTCGGGGCGTGTATGGTGGCATTGGACTGCTGATTTTTATCCAATTGATCTACCTGGCTTTTAAAAACGCCAAACAGGGACTGGCGTTGGTCGCCTTATTTGGGGGGCTGTATGCCATTTCCAGAATCATGACCATTTTTATGGAAGGACAGTTGGGCGATTTTGGTCAAAAATGGCTGGTTATTGAATCCAGTTTATGTGTACTAGCCCTGTTGTTGCTATTTTTCCATGCTCGGGTACCGAAAAAAACAGCCTTAGAGCATGCCTAAAACCCATCTTCAAACACCTTAACCCATTGCGAACAGGTTGGTTGATGCATTCAACTGACCTGTTTTTTTGTTCAATTAAAAGCTAGAACGCTCCTCCTTCCCGCCTAAACAAATACCCAATTTCATTGTTCCAATCTCCGTTTTTAAACAAGCTTCGCTTAAAACTTAAGATAACCTATTATGATCCTTTCACTACCAGACATCGAAAAACTTCCCCGGATTCCTCGTTTGACCTTGATCAATGCGATTACAGGCTTTAAAAGTGGCAATCTAGTAGGCAGTGTAGGCCCGGATGGAGTGCCCAACCTAGCCATCTTTTCCTCTGCCGTACACATTGGTTCTGCGCCACCTTTGATTGGTATCGTAACCCGCCCGGTAGACGGAGATTTAAAAACAACCCGGCACACCTATCAAAATATTCAGCATTCCCATTTTTTCACCCTCAACCATGTGCAGGAAAACATCGTCCAGGCGGCTCACCAAACTTCAGCCAGTTACCCCGATGGAGTTTCTGAATTCAACGCAGTGGGGCTCACACCCGAGTGGCGCGAAGGCATTGCAGCTCCTTTTGTAGCTGAGTCCAGCATCAAAATGGGCCTGGAATACGTGGAAGAATACTACATCAAGGCCAACAATACCATTTTAATCATTGGCAAGGTGTTGGAGTTGATTTTGCCGGATGATTGTATGGATGAAAAAGGTAACCTTGACCTGCAAGGGGCAGGCACAGTGGCGGTAAGTGGTTTGGATACTTACTATCGTACCGAACAGGTTGCGCGCTTACCTTATGCACGAGTTTAGTCACCCTTAAAAATGAAAACCCAGTTTCAGCGAAGCTTCAGGGTTAAACAGGGGCAAGGTGAATAGTTGTTGGTCGACAGGAACATCGCGGTCGCCAGCAATCCGCATGCTCAAACCCGCCCAGGGCGAGAGGTAAAACTGCTTCCCCACTTTCAGGTTGTAGCCCAAACTGCCATTCAAAAGAAAGTTGTTAAAATGGGCGGTTTGAATCCGGGCATCGGTTTGGATGCGGCTTTGCCAATACACTGGCCCGGCGCCAATCCACCAACCCCGCCAACCGGGTTTCAAAAAAACGTCAACTACCGCTGCATAGGCCGCGACGTGGTGTTTGGTAAAACCCTCAGGCGTGCTCCAATCGGGCTTATTGACGTTGGCAGTCAAAACCCGGCAACGCCAATGACCTTGACCAGCCCAGCCAGCGATAAAATACCCGCCCGTAAGGTAAGGGAGTGCGTCCAGTTCCAACCCGACATTGAATGTGGATTCTTCAGCTTGTTGGCCTCGACAAAGGCCAACGCAAGCCAGCAACAACAAACTTAGTATGGCATTTTTCATGCTGCAAAAAACGATAAGCCAATTGTTGATGCACTGATTTTTGGCTTGAAGAACCCCTATTTTTTGTCATACCGTTTTGCTTACTTTTTTCCCGAAATCGCCTTAAAGCCTGGCAGGATAAGAAAATCGATTATTCTAATACCCGCAAAGCCCGCCTGCTGCATCCAGGCCTCAACTTCGGATTGACTCCAAAGCCCCGCGGTACTGCTTAACAGAAAAAACAAATCGCCCAATGCGCCCAACATATCCCCATTTTTTTTGATGGTGTCCTGCCGCATAAACTCCAATATGGTAAAAGTGCCCCCAGGTTTGAGGGCAGCATGGGCTTTTTGTGTCACCAACAGATTTTCTTCGGGCGTAAAATGATGCGCTACATTGACCATGAGAATGTAATCGTACTGTGCTGCTCCGATGTCGTCGGTCAAAATATTGCCAGGGCGGTAGGTAATGCGTTCACCCATGCCGTACTTGGCTAAAATCGGGCGAGCCTTTTCGACTGCTGCAGGTAAATCAAGAATGGTAGCGTGTAAGTTTGGGGCTTTTTTGCACATACCCACACTATACAAACCATGCGAGCCGCCAATGTCCAATAGTTGGGTGGCTTGGGCAGCAATGGGCAATTTTTTCATGGCTTCTTTTGCTAAACCTATGGCAGCAGATTCCATAGCATTCTGGTACAAATACCACTCATCGCTGTTAAACGTATCGTGGTATTGTAAGCCCTTGCCAGTGCGCAGGAATTCCGGAAAATAGCTCATCCAGGCCATACAGACCCGGTTATCGAACAACATCATCCAGTAGACACTGTCTGGGCTGTCTTTGAGTAAGTATTTTTTAGCCTCTGAAGTCAGGCTAAATTGACCATTTTGTTCATCCATCTGTCCCATTGAAGCTAGTACCCCAAGCGTTCCTTTGAGGGCTTTTTCATTCAATCCACCGCAAGCCTGGGCAATTTCGGCAATGTTTTTTTTGTCCTGACCAATGGTTTCGAAGATGCCAACATCTACGGCTTCCAATAAAAATTTACTCATCATGAACCCGAAATGGCCGTACAACAAAGGCATGGGCAGCAGTTTGGCCTGGATGGCTATCCATTCGAGTGGATTCTGGGAGATGGCTCCAATTTTCATAGTATTGGGTGTTTTAGTTGTAACCAAGTTTTAGCATGGGGATCTACGAAAACAAGAGCAACCTGATGTTGAACAATAGTAAATAGCATAAACTTAATAGTTGGCAAAAAATAAACAGGCCAGCTGAATTCATCCGCTGGCCTGCCTATTTTCAATGTTAATCTTTGGTCGGCGCTCAAGCTTTTTTCAGCACCATTACTCCTTCAGGTCCGCCGCGGCCCTCACAAGCATCACTTACTCTGGTCATGGTCATGGTATCGCCTTCCACTTTGAGTGTGTACACGCCAACGCCCGTGCATTCGGTGCCCTCAGTTTCCTGAATGGTCATTTTTGCCCCATCCATAGTGTATTTTCCTTTGGTTTCGATGCTGCCATCAGCACCAACATCCAGGGTAAAAGTTCCCTCAGCAGAAATGTCTACTTTCAGGGTAATCATGTTGCCACTTCCATCGGGAACGGGCAATTTCCAGGAGCCCACCGGGCTTTGTGCCATCAGGCTTAAAGGCGAAAGCAAGAGTGCAAGAGTCAAAAAACGCAAGAATGGATTCATAGGTGTGTTTTTAGGTGATGTAAAACAAATGGCCCACAGAATTGTGGCTATTGAAGCTTCAAAGTACGCTAAAAATTATTCAAAGTCAAGCATTTAGGCAATTAGCCATTTTGAACCTCCTTAGCTATACTACTTTATAAAAAGCTTGTATTTTTACACGCTTGCTTTCCCCCAAAGCATCCACATCCAAAATGCTATTGCCAACCTTTAAGCTTGTGTAACACATGAAAAACAATGCTCTTTTTTTGCTCTTGACACTGATCTTACTGCCGTCTTTAGCCTTTTCTATCGGCACTTATGCTGCGGGAGACAAATTAACCGTACACGCGGCCAGTGGGCTCATTCTGCGTGAAACGGCCGCACCAACGGGCACTAAAATTATGACTGTAGAGTATGGCGCCTTAATAACTGTTCAAGCCGAAGGCCTCAAAAAAACAGCTCACTCAGTGACCGTATTTCCTGGATTCACCATTAAGGGGTTTTGGGTAAAAGTAAAAACTGCTAATGGCAAAATCGGGTTCGTATTTGATGGCTACCTGTCCAAGTACAAAACCCCAGGCAGCTTGCCCAATGACGACGATTCTGACGTGGGCACCATTCAGGAACGCTACCTGAAAATGCACTCCCCGCGCAAGGCTAAGGTTGATCTGCCCAAAGGGGAATCTCGTTATGACCATTATAAAGTGACTTATACCAACGGCGCAGAAGTAGAAGCGGACATGGGCGAAGGAGGCTCGGCTTACACCATTCGCTTTAACCCCGGAATGACCATTGAAGAAGCTTACTTGATTGGCAAAGCCTTGTGGATGGAAGATGCTGAAAACATCAAATCCAGCATCAATAAGGGCGTGATTTCACTGCTGAGTGGAGACGAATTGTGGGCGATGGAAGTGTCGGTCAAAAACGGCATTGTGCATTTGGTGATGCAGCACGCGGATTAAAAAAATAGACTGGATCAGTGTTGTTGAGCATTGATCCAGTGTTGTTTAGTTAACGAAGCTAGCCTTTACATTAACTTTTTAGCCAAACGTTTAAAAAATGGATTGGCCATCAAATAGGCACTCCAATCCAATAACTTTGGTACAAAATGAAAACTGCGCAGCAAAATGGTGCTGGTTTTTAATTCCTTTCCAACGATTTTGAATAAATTTTTTTCATAGCTTTTTAAAAAATCAGCGCTAAAGTCCTGCTTTTTAAAGGCCACCACAATCGTTTCCGCGGCCACTTTTCCACTCACAATGGCATTGCTGATGCCCTCTCCAGAGGCAGGATCAATCAGCGATGCCGCGTCCCCGATCAACAAAAAATGATCGCCCGACATGGACACCCGCCGCGAACCCAAAGCCAGCCCAAAACCCTCCAACTTTCCAACCTGTGTGCTTTCGCCAAAACGTGCTCTGAGCTCAGGAGAAGCCTGAATGAAGGCATAAACAGCCTCTTTTAAATTGACTTTTTGTCGCGCAATGCTGCGCGTCAACATCCCAAAACCCACATTGGCCGTATCTTCAGACAAGGGAAAAACCCAAAAATAGCCAGGCATAAACTCGGGCAAAACAAACACTTCGGTGCGGTTCAAATGCAAACCCTTGACCCCACTAAAATAGGCGCGCACGGCCCCAGCGTGGTGGTTTTGATCCAGGCGGGTGGTGCTTAGTTTTTTGCTGACCATGGATTGGGTGCCGTCGCTGCCAACCAGAAACTGGGTACTGAAATAACGCCGTTGGCTGGAATTACCGACCAGGAACCTTCCAGGAGTTGTATCGTCCTGAACAATCTCATCTACCTGAAATCCTTCTAAAATCTGCACATTGGGAGCGTATTGCCGCACTCCTTGCAAGAGCGCATCATCAAAATCAACCCTCCGACAACAGTAGGCCTCATTGACCCAATGGATGTCGACGGGCTTGTGGGCGTTGATGTGCAGGCGAGTCTGTTTGATCTCGGTTTTTTGAGGGAAGGAACGAAATTGTTCCACCAGTTCCGGGCAACAGCGGAACAAGGTCTTGATGGAGCGGCCGGTGATCGCGTCGCCGCAGGTTTTGGAGCGGGGAAAGGTCGCTTTGTCAATCAAGAGTACTCTCAAATTGGAATGGCGCAGTTGTAAAGCACAGGTAGCTCCGGCAGGGCCGGCCCCGATTATGACGAGGTCGAAGTGGGATGAGTTTGGGTAAAGGGGGGCTTTAACTCGTTCTTTGGTCATTTGCTGCTGTGCTTTTCACGAAATGTATGGTTTTTTGCTTTATCGAAGCTTCCAGGCAAAAAATTGCATAATTTTTTTCAATCTAATTGGATTATTTTATCTTTGTAGAGTGATTAGTCAATCTACAAATGGATAAGGTTACGGAAATACTTGCAGCAGCGCTCAAGCTCTTTGTTGAATATGGATTTCATGGTACACCGACCAGTAAAATTGCTCAAGAGGCCGGAGTGGCCAATGGCACCTTGTTCCATTATTTCAAGACCAAGGAAGACCTGATAATTGCCCTGTACATCGATATCAAGACCCGCTTGGCACAGCATTTAATTGAAAATGTGTTGCCAGAAACTGCACTTAAAGCTAGAATCAAGAATCGCTATTTGCAAGTAATGTATTGGGCGCTGGAGCATAGTACAGAATTCAGGTTTATCCAACAGTTTCACACTTCGCCTTTTCTTTCACGTTTGTCCATGGAAGAAATGTACCGACAGATGAAACCAGATCTCGACCTGATTGAAGAAGGGATTGCCACTAAAATCATTCAGCCAAGGCCAATTGATTTTATCTTCAGCCTGTTTTCTAACCACATTTATGGTTTCAATCAATATTTGAGCAGTGCCAATATCCCTGCTGCTGAGCAAAAAAAACTCATTGATGATACTTTTGAAATGTTGTGGGGGATGATCACCTGAGTTTTTTTGTTCTTCAATTAGAGTGATCAGTCACTCCATTTAATCAACTAAATCTTCCTTAACCCATTAAATGATCAACCATGTCTACAAAACTCTTGGCCAGTGCCCTGCTGATCAGCAGCCTTTGGGTATTGGGCTCCAACTCCCTCATTGCTGAACAACAAGCCGTGCCAAGGGGAGTTTCAGTCGGGGACAAGGAAAAGTCGCTGGCTGCCTTCCAAAGCATCCTCAAAGTGCTAAAAAGTCCACGTTGCATGAATTGCCATCCCTCTGGAGACGTCCCACGTCAGGGCGACGATCAACACCTCCATCGTATGGGCGTCAGCCGGGGGAAAGCCGACCACGGTGGTCTGGTTAAAAAATGTGAAACCTGTCATCATCAGGAGAACAACCTTTATGCCAACGTTCCTGGGGCGCCGCATTGGGGCCTGGCGCCCCGTTCGATGGGTTGGCAGGGTTTAAGCGATTTGGAACTGGGTAAAGCTCTGGTGGATAAAAATAAAAACGGAGGACGTAGTCCGCAAGACCTTGTCAAACACATGGGGCAGGATTCCCTAGTGCTTTGGGCATGGAATCCTGGGCCCGGTCGGACTCCTCCACCTGTTGCCCTCCCTGAATTTCGGGCCGCCCTTAACGAATGGTTGACCAACGGCGCACATATTCCTCAATGATTCAAAATTATAGTCATGAAAATAGATTTCAGCATCAATAAAAAACCCGTCAGCGTAGATGTTGACCCCGAAATGCCCTTACTCTGGGTCGTCCGGGATGAGTTGCACCTCAAAGCCACCAAATTCGGCTGTGGCCGAGCCATGTGCGGTGCCTGTACCTTGCATGTCGATGGGGAGGTGTACCGTTCTTGCGCGCTGCCCGTGCAGTATGCCGCAGGTAAGGAGGTGACAACTCTGGAGGGATTGTCTACCGAGACCAAAATTCACCCCATTCAGCAAGCCTGGATTGAAGAAGAAGTTCCCCAGTGTGGATATTGCCAGCCCGGCTTTATGATGGCCGCGGCTAAACTCATTCAGGAGATTCCCAATCCCAGCGACGAAGACATCAAAAGCAATATCAGCAACATTTGTCGCTGCGGTACCCATCCCCGCATCATCAAAGCCATCAAAAGAGCAGCAGCCATTCAACAAGCTTCCAAAATCTGACACCATGAGCACTAAAGCCAATTCCAATAAAAGACCTTTTTCTCGGCGCAAATTCCTACGCCGTACTGCCGTTGTACTCGGCGGCTCAATTGTAGCGGGTTACCTGGGCTGCTCGCCTACCCGGCGTTATTTGGCTCAAACGGTAGAAGGTATGGACTTTCCAGCCGTCATCTCCTCTATGAAGCCCGATTTTTGGTTTCAGGTTTTGAGTGACAATTCCATTTTGTTCAAATCACCGAAAATAGAAATGGGGCAAAATGTGATTACTGGTTTGGCGATGCTAGCCGCCGAAGAGCTGGAAATCCCCTTGGAACGCATCAAAGTGGAACATGCCAGCACCGGCAGTGGGATTGTTGATTCCCTGGGCACTGGTGGTAGCAATTCTACGCTGGCCTTGTACATACCAGTGCGGGAAGTAGCCGCCACCATGCGCGAAATGCTCAAAACTGCCGCTGCTGAGCAATGGGGAGTACCATTGAGTAGTGTCGCCGCAAAAGATGGGGTATTGAGTAGTGGGAACAAAAGCATGACCTATGCCGAAATTGCGGAAAGTACCACAGAATGGAAAACCCCAAAAACTCCTGCACTGAAACCTTCATCTGCGTTCAAATACGTCGGCAAAACCGTAAAAAGGCTTGACTTACAGGAAAAAGTTATGGGCACGGCCTTATACACCATCGACCATGAGCGCAATGGTCTGCTACACGCCGTTACCCTCGAATGCCCTTATTTGAATGGCAAGATCAAAAGTATTGATACGACCGAAGCGGCCAAAATGCCAGACGTAGTGAAGGTAATCCAGGAAGACGATTTGCTTGCTGTGGTCGCCACCAACCGTTATGCCGCCGAAATGGCCGTGCGCAAGATCAAAGTGGAATGGGACATCCCCAAAGCCTGGCAGCAAAAAGAAATCATCGGCCTAGTCACGGTTGGCAAAGGCAAACCGGTCAATGTCCAGGATAAAGGCAGTGCCCGATCTATCCTGTCAAACAGCAAAGCCAAGATTTTTGAACAGGCCTACCGAACCCCCATGGCGGCGCATGCCCAAATGGAAACCTACGGAACCCTTGCCCATATTGAAAATGACGAGGCAAGCATCGTTATTGGCACCCAAGCTCCAGGGATGATCCAAGGGGAACTCGCTAGCGCAATGGGGATGAAGAAGAACAAAGTGGATGTACAAGCGCCTTACCTTGGCGGCGGTTTTGGCCGAAAAATGGGCCGCAACAACGCCACCCAAGCCGCCAGGATCAGCAAAATTGTAGGTGCCCCCATCAAACTGATTCCTACCCGTGAACAGGAGTTCCAAAATTCGGTATACCGCCCCAATACCCATCACGTATTGAAAGCCGTATTTGACGAGCAAGGGGAACTTGAGGCTATCTCTCACGACCAGGCTACACCGGACATGGTCATGAAAAACCTGGGTGGTAATTTTGCCCTTTCTATGGTTGGTGCAGATTGGCTTTCAGCAGGTCATGGTGCGAGCATTATGTACCCCGTCAAAAACCGCTCCGCTTCCGTTTGGAATGTGGAAGTCCCCTACCTTTCCGGCATTTGGCGCTCGGTGGGCATTTTTGCCAACACCTTTGCCATCGAGTCGTTTGTGAACGAATTGGCCCACCATACCAAGCAAGACCCAATCGAAATGCGGCTCAAACTGCTCAAAGGTGGCGATGAACTCAACCAACGGATGAGTAAGGTGCTGGAAGTACTGAAAGATAAAGCTGATTGGAGCGCTGAACGTAAGCCTGGGGTTGGCCGAAGCGTCGCCATTTGTAATGACCGCAAAACCATCGCCGCCGCTGCCATCGAGGTGTCGATTGTGGATGGGGCCGTCAAAGTACTAAAAGTGACCGAAGTGGTAGATTGTGGCATCGCCATCAACCCTGGCGGTATTCACCAACAGGTAGAAGGCGCGATCATGATGGGCATCAGCGCAGCTTTGTACGAAGAAATCACCATCGCGGATGGCAAAATCTCGGCGAGCAATTACCACGAATATCCTCTGGCAACTTTGAATGATGTTCCTGAAATTCAGGTCGTGATTCTGGAAAATGCCCCCGAGCCTTTTGGCATTGGGGAGCCGCCCCTAGGGCCGGTTGCGCCAGCCATTGCCGGGGCTTTATTGGATTTGACGGGAAAGGCGTTGCGGTCTTTACCGTTAAGATTAAGCGAGGGGTAAATTGCAGGTTTTTGAAGTGTTGAGCACAACAATATCACTTTCCAGCAATGCTTTTTTCTGGATTTTTGTAAAAATAATGGTACGGATTACCCATTAAACCGCTGGTTCAAACTTAGGTGTATTGAACCAGCGGCTTCATCTCAAAGTTTTATAAACACCCCTTATTTAAAACGAATCCCAATTTTCGCGGTATTCTCCCAGTCAATCAGCAGGTTTCCATTTACTGTACATTCAAGTTGAAATAGTGTAGTTGTAAAGCACAGATAGGCCCGATGATGAGGACCGCTCTTTTGGATTAACAATCCGTTAGGAAAAACTGCAATATCTTCCAAGACTCTCCGGATTCTGTGCATGAATATTTGTATCGATCAATTATTCATTCACCCTGGTATTTGGGTTGCAAACTCACTGCACCCGGGCACCGCCATTTTCAATCCGACAAATATGAAAACCATTTTTTTGCACACTCTTTTTTGCCTGCTTGCCACTACTACTTTTGCCCAAAGCACTCCTGAATCAAAATTATTAGGCGTGGTTGACTTAAATGGGCTACAGCAGGCACCTTATGCCAGCTGGTACAATCCCGCATACCAAAATTACACGCCCAATCCAGGTATTGCGGCCCAACTCAAACAGCAAAACACGGCTTCCATCAACATCAAAATCGTTTTTGGTACCTGGTGTGGCGATAGTAGAAGAGAATTGCCCAGAATGATGAAAGTACTGGATCAGCTCGCTTTGCCAGCTGCAAAAATCACCCTCATTGCCGTCGACAATGCCGATAGCACCTACAAACAAAGTCCGGGCCGCGAAGACCGGGGCTTGTTTGCTTTCAGAGTGCCCACCTTGATCGTTTACGAAAATGGGGTGGAACTCAACCGCATCAATGAATCCCCCGTGGAGAGCCTGGAACGAGACCTGCTCAAAATCCTGCGCAAAGAAGCCTACACGCCCAATTACCAGAGTTATTCCTACCTCAACAAATGGCTCAAAGCAGGTTTGTTGACTGATGAAAACGTCAGCTACCTGGGCCTGGCCAATCAAATCCGGCACAACATTTCGGGCGAAAGTGAACTCAACGCAGCAGCTTATTATTTGCTGAACAGTGGCCATGAAAAAGCAGCCCTCAGCGTTTTTCGAATCAACGTAGCCTTACACCCCAATTCGGCCAATGTTTACGACAGCTTGGGCGATGGCTATTTAAAAAATGGCAACAAGGAACGTGCCCTCGCTTTTTTTGAACAAGCCCTCAAATTGGACCCCAATGTGGAAGAAACCCGCAACAAGTACAAAAAATTGTTAATGATTCAATAAGGAAGTTAAGTGCCTGTTAAGCACTGCTTTTGTGGATTGTTGCACGATATGGATGTGCTAAATTAGCTCAAAATCAGCACTTATGGCCCAACATTCAGGCTTTGTATCAACTCCTCGAAGTCGCTTGCTGGTAGGTAAGCCCAAGCAGCAAGCGGCTTTTTATTCTCACCATGCCAAGCCACTCAAACCTAAGCATAGCTCTACAAACGAAGCCTCCCAAGAGGTCATTTTTGAACAAATCAAAATTTACCTCAGCCAGCATGTAAAAGACAAAATCTGTCTGGATGAGTTGTGCAAACGTTTCAATTGTGACAAGTTCAATCTCCTGCGCCAGTTCAAACAATATACTGGACTATCTCCGATCAATTACCTGATTACCCTGCGCATCCAAAGCGCCAAAGAACTGATGATCAGCACCAATTTACCTTTGGTACAAATCGCCCTGGAAAGTGGCTTTTATGACCAAAGTCATTTCAGCAATTGTTTTTTAAAATTAGTGGGGCTGACGCCCGGGGAGTATCGAAGGCGAGTTGCACAGCATTTGGATAGGTGAAATTTCAGGCATGCTCCAAGGCGCAAGGTGCTCATCTCACCCATAAAGCAATCAATGCTGCACTTTCCCTGGTTTGAGGAGGTCGCTCAGCTGAGCCTGCGCGCGCATCAGCCTTGGAATGGACTCGTGCTGCACATAGGAGCTTTCAGGATGGTGTTGCACATAATCCTGGTGGTAGTCTTCCGCCACCCAAAATTTGGTGAATGCAGCAACCTCCACCGAAATGGGCCGCTTGTACTTTTTAGAGGCGTTGAGCGTAGCGATATACTCTTCCACCATGGCTTTTTCTACCGGATTTTTGTAAAAAATGATGGAGCGGTATTGCGATCCAAGGTCTGGCCCCTGGCCATTCACCTGGGTCAGATCTCCCGAGGCAAAATACACCCGCAATAGGGTTTTGTAATCGATCACCGTGCTATCGTAATACACTTCTACCGATTCTGCGTGGCCGGTTGTACCGGTATTGGATTGCTCATAGGTCGGATTTTGGGTGGTGCCGCCTGCATAACCAGAAATGACTTCGGCCACCCCATTGATACTTTCGAATACCGCCTCTTCACACCAAAAACAGCCTGCTGCAAAAACGGCGGTATGGTATTTGGCCAATTCAGCGGAGGGGACTTTGGTAGTGGAACGTACCGTCGTTGGATAACCTTGTTTCTGTCCGCAGGAACTGAGGGCCAAAAAAATGGGGAAGCTCAGTAAAATATGGATCGGTTTCATTGATTTTTGCTTTGTCTGAAAGTTGATTTGTGGTTTAAGGGTAACAGGGAAGGGGTTGAAATGGTTTAAGGTTGTTTATCTTGGCTGGTAGAAAAATTGCTACAAACCTAAAAGCATGAATAAGGCCTGTTTGCTCCTTTTACTGATGTGTACATTGGGGATTTCCCTGGACTGTTTTGCTCAAAACAGCTACAATCGCACTACTCAGCCTCCCATTGCTCAGCCAGATTTGCTCATCCAATCTTCCCAGCAGGAATTGCTTGAGGCTTTCAATTGGGCCAAAGAGAAGGCCAGGTTTTATGTGCAAACCGGAAAAACGGGCCCCCTGGATGCCTGGGAACGGGGCGCAGGATCAGGAGATGTTTCCTATCTACCCACTTATTGGGCGGGTTACCCTAAAAGGTCGGCGTTTTATTCCCGCGATTTTTGTCACCAACTTATCGGCGCCCATCTGCTGGGGCTACAGGAGGAAAATTTTACGATGCTGAAAGCTTTTGCAGCTTCGGCTGACGAGGGCAAAAAATGGTTCCCATTGTGGGCCATCAACTTTAATGGCGCACCATTCCTGCTGGATTACCGGGGCAATGACAACTTTGTACGGGAGGTACCAGCAACGTTTGAACTGGTCGAAAAAGCGTATGAATTGTATCTATGGACTGGCGACGAGCGCTACCTCAAAGATGAAGTAATTTGGCGGTACTGCTCCAAAGTGGTGACCGACTTTATTGTGCTGCACGATCAACAATTGCCCAATGGTATTGCCGAGGGTACCGGCAAGGGCATTTTTCAGGGCGCCGCCTCCTACAACGAAGCCCAGGATGCTCCTTTGATCGAATCGGGCGACGGAATCGCTTGCCAATTCAAAGCTTTTGAGGCTTATGCTAAAATGGCGGCCCTGCGGGGCGAAGCCAAATTGGCCAAACTATTTGCAAAAAAAGCCACAGACCTGAAAACTTTTTTTAACCAAAACTGGGGCACCAAAAACACCAACACCTACAACCGGGGCTACACCGCAGATGGGAAAGCAGTGGCTGGATGGGGCAAAGAGAACTCCTGGTTCATGCCCATGAAAGGCTTGACCGAGGGCAATGTACCGCGCACCCAACTGTACCTCGATTTCATCAACCAACGACTGGAATCCAAGGACGATATTCCCGACAACATTGAAGCCATCAGCTACATTCCCGAAACCTTTTTCCTGCACCAACAGAATGAAACCGCCTGGAAATGGATGAAGCACATCATCACCCGCTTAAACCAGCAACACAGCTACCAATCGGCAACGGGCCGGAATGGGGATTATCCTGAAGTATCGTACGTCCTGATTCGCAACACGGTGGTCGACTTGTTGGGGATCACACCACAGGCTAGCGCTCATGCCCTGAGCACCTTGTCGCACCTGCCAGCGGAAATCGACTACCTTGGCCTGGAAAACATCCGCATCGGCCAGTCGCTGGTAGCACTCAAACAGGAAGCAAACCACACTTCTACCCTCCGCTTGCAAGCAGGAGATGCCCCGCTGAACTGGCAAGCTGGTTTCCCGGGGGTACACCAACAGGCTTGGGTGAATGGGGTGAAAAAGGCTTGTCGACAAGGCAAAGACCAGTCGGGACGAGTTTATTCGTATTGTAAACTGAGGGTGAAGCCGGGCGATGTGGTAAGGGTGACGTTGAAGGGGTGAGGGGGGCGATTGTGCAGACGTCTGCACAATTCCAAGTTTTGCCCCCACGATTCCTAATCCTAACGTGAGTTTTGAATTAATGAAACTGAAAATCAATTTAATAAATCCCAGACGAGGTATTTTGCTGCCTGGAGGGCAGCCATCTTGGTAGATTCAATGTAATCGGGATATTGTTGCGGCTGCCCGGTGGGCAACTATCTTTGAAAAAATCATGCAGATAGCTGCCCGCCGGGCAGCCAGGAATCATAAACATTCCATTATTTCTACCCAGATAACTGCCCTCCTGGCAGTTCTAATTCAAAACTCACGTTAATCCTGCGGTATTTCCAAAATCCGGTATTATTTTCACAAAAAACACCACCGCATGCGCCGAGTTATACTCTTTTTTGTGCCTTTATGCCTCAGTTTCCTCGCTGGGTTTGCCCAACAAGCACGTTCCCCGCTACAGGCCTCCTTCGCTCAGTACCAGTCCCTAAAAACTACCAGCACCTTTGGGCTCGATTGGGTGCCCATCGGCCCCATGCTCAACTCCGCCCGTGCCGATGTAGTGCAAGTGGATCCCCGCCACCCTGGCACCATGTACGTAGGTTTTGGCTCGGGTAGTTTGTGGAAAACGGTCAATCACGGAGTTAACTGGAATCCGATTTTTGAGGGGCAGTCCTCCTTTAGCATCGGCGATGTGGAACTTGCCCCTTCCAATCCTTCCATCATCTACCTGGGTACCGGGGAAAACCTCAAAAAGCCCCGCAATTTTACCTTGCCGGGCACGGGCATGTACCGATCTGCCGATGCGGGCAAAACCTGGCAGCACATTGGGCTGGAAGATTCCTGGGCCATTGCCGAAATCGCCATCCACCCCAAAGACCCCAACATTGTTTTTGTGGCAGTTCTGGGGCATTTGTGGTCTAAAAATCCCAATCGTGGTTTGTTCCGTACCCTCAATGGGGGCAAAACCTGGGAAAAGGTGCTCTACAAAGATGAGATGACTGGCGCCAACGACATTGTCATCTCCCCCAGCAATCCGCTAATCATGTATGCCACCCTTTGGGAGGTCTATCCCGGCATCAGTGGCAAAAACAGTGGCGTGTACCGTAGTTCCGACGGGGGTAAAAGCTGGACGGCCTGCACCAAAGGTTTACCCTCTGGGCCCAAGGTAGGCCGCATTGGCCTGGCCGTTTCGCAATCCAATCCTGCCAAGGCCTACGCGCTGATGGACAACCTGAACAATGCCCGCGACGAAGCTGCCGAGTTGTACAAAACCAGCGACGGCGGCCTTAGCTGGAGCAAAACCCACGCGGGCCCTTTCCAGATTTTTCCCGGCATCGGCTGGTACTTCACCGATGTGTATGTCAATCCCAAAAATGACGAAGAAGTTTTTTGTTTGGGCGTACGCCTGGCGCACAGTATGGATGGGGGGAAAACCTTTGATTTCATCGGGGGCAAGGTTACGCGTATGAACCCCAGCCTGGCCCAGGGGCTGCACCTTGACCAGTGCGAACTCTGGATCAATCCCCAAAATCCGCAACACATGGCGGTCGGCAACGATGGCGGGTTTTACCTGAGTTACGACAAGGGGCAAACCTGGATGCATTACAACAACATCCCGACTGGAGAATTTTACGACATCACCATCGATCAAAAAAACTACCTCATCTATGGCGGTACCCAGGATGACGCCACCGTATTTGGTCCGCCTACGGAACTCAATCCCCGTTTTCCAGACCCCTGGAAATACGTCTGGATTGATCCCTGGGATGGCGGCGACGGTTGTGTGAGCCAGGTAGACCCCAGCGACGGCAACATCGTCTACTACAGCATGCAGCATGGTGCAGCCATCCGCCTGGATCGTCGCGCCGATACCACTCATTCCATCCAACCTGAACTGCCCAAAAACAGCAAGGACACTCTGAATTTTAATTACATCGCCCCCTACTTTATCTCTCCGCATCAGGGCCAAACGCTTTACCACGGTGGGAATTTTATCTTCAAAAGTCAAGATAGAGGCGACACGTGGAAAGTAATCAGCCCCAATTTGGCACTTTCGGCCATCCCGGCGAAAAAGTCCTCCGCCGCTGGTGCCCTGGTAGAATCGCGATTAAACAAAGGCTGGTTGTACGCAGGTACGGACAAAGGGGCTTTTTGGGTCAGCAAAAACGACGGTGCAAGTTGGGAAGAGCATTCTTTGGGTCTGACCAACAACTACATCCGCAGCATTTGCCCTTCCCGTTTTGTCAAATCGCGGGTTTACCTTGCAATGACGGGGCTCAATTACGATGATTTGCACAGTTACCTGTACGTTTCCGAAGACGACGGAGCAACCTGGAAAAGCATCGCTGCTGGTTTGCCGGATGAGCCAGTGAATGTGGTTTTGGAAGACCCGGTTCAGCCCAATGTCTTGTATGTCGGCACACTGCGGGGCTTGTACGTGTCGCTTGATCGAGGTGAAAGTTGGTCTTTATTTGGGAAAAATCTGCCTGCCGCTGCGGTTGCTGACCTGGAGATTCACGAGGAGTCAATGGATTTGATTGTAGCCACGCATGGCAGAGGTTTGTATAAACTGAATTTACGCCCGCTACAGGCGCTGGTGGCGGGAACATTGCCCCTTGAGCAGGATCACCTTTTTGAGATTCCAGCAGCCAAAAGGCCCTGGCACAATTCTTTGGGTGGGGAACCCGATTACCGCACGGTAGAAAAAACGCCAATCACGTTTTGGCTGAGCCGCTCCAAGCCGGTGACGCTCTCCTTGCGGGATGTGACGGGTAAAGAGCTTTGGAAAACGCCCCTGGCGGGTCAGAAGGGTCTTAATCAATACCGCTGGGATCTGGTATTCAGCAAGCAGACCAGTGATTACCCGTATTTCGTGCATTATGAGCGTTTTTTGAGGGCTAGGACGTACCAGATGGTGCTCTCGGATGGGGAGCGTGAGTTGATACGCCCTTTGGTGGTAGTGGAGGGGGTGTCGCCTTATAAAAAGGAGCGGTGATTGTTGGCTTTGGTGCTTGATAACCTAGGTTTCCAATCAAACAGCTTTGTGTTGGTATTGTGCCTTGTCGCGTGGTGTTTATATTTTTTAACTAAAATTTTTAAAAATAAAAATTTAATCTATTTTTGTTTTTAAATTTTCCACACTATGCCTAAACCCATCGACTACGACGCTCTACTCAAAGATTTTATCACTGATTTTTTCCCTGAGTTCATTGCCTTTGCTGACCCAGCGCTTTATGAAGCCATTGACTGGTCAAGGGGATATACTTTTTTGGAACAAGAACTAATCAATGCCCTGCGGGGTAAATTCAAAATACGCGGCAAGCGTAAGTTTACAGACAAACTGGTCAGGGTTTACCTCAAAACTGGCGCTGAACACCTGGTATTCATACACGCCGAATTTCAACATCAGCCGGAGGTAGGTTTCGGGCGCAGGATGTACGAGTACCGAGCATTGATCGGCTTGCGTTATGGTGTGGAGGACATTAGTGCCATCGCGGTATTTACTGGTGCTCCACCACCAATTGAAGAGCGGAGCTATCAGCGGACTACCTTCAAAACCCGCATTCAATACGATTTCATCAGCATCGTAGCCGCGCAAGAAAAAGAGCAAACATTAATCAATGCATCCGACAACCCTTTTGCCTTCGCTTTACTCGCCGCATTGTATGCTTACCAAAGCAAAAAACAGCCTAAGTTGCGTTTAAAGCTAAAGAGCAAACTATTCGAGCTCGCCCGATCGAAAAAAATGCCCTTTGACAAAATCCTCAAATTGCTTATTTTTGTAAGGGATTTTGTGAATTTACCACAGACATTTGAAAACGAATTTCGCGAAACTCAATATTACCTGACTTTTCCAAAAACAGAAGCCATGACCATTTCAAAAGGAACCAAAGAATTTGCGGCAGGGCTGTATGAACATGTATTCGGCTACGATCCGGCAGTAGCATTGGAAGAAGAAAGAAAGCAATATAAGGAACTGCTTGAAAAGGAGCGTCAAAAGGCTGAGGAAGAACGTCAAAAGGCTGAAGAGGAACGCCAACGTATAGAAGCAGAGCGCCAGCGTACTGTACTCTACTTTCACGAAACCTTACAAATGCCTGCCGCTGAAATTGCACAGGTTTTGAATCTGGAATTGGCTTACATTGAAAGTATAATCAATGCATTAGAAGGTAAGAGTGAAGAATAATTCCCCTCACTCAAATCGCTCATCCCTCCGATAAGGCAATCTTTCCAAATACTGCAACGTAATGCTGAACACCCCAAACTCCTCAGTCACCTTACCCTGTAGCAAATAAATGCCTTGCCCTTTCAGTGGGAACTGCTTCATTTCTGCTGGAAAAACCACGCTATTGAAGTACTCGCCCTGTTGGTCATACCAGGCGTCAAAACCCATTGGTAGCCCTTGTTTGGTCGTCGTGGTTTTGCGACAAATGAAATAGCCCAAGATGGAAATGAAGGTGTTGACCTGATTTTTTAGCTGATTCGACAAGCTCAGCTTCTCTTTTTTGTCCTCTAAATAATCCCAATCCAACAAATCGAAAGGAGAGCAAAGTGGGAATTTGAGCAACTCTATTTCATCAAAAGCCTGATCGAACGCCCCCTCGTGAAGTTCAGGCAGGTTGAAATCTTCGTTGGCGCTTTCGAAAAAAGTAGCCGCCTGAACGAAGCTGTTTTTTGGGTTTAGCACCTTGTTTTTTTCCCACATCAGCTGGTATTTGTTCAGGCCAGTGAAGCGGAAGGCATTGACCTTGATGAGCAATTCCAGTTGTAAGGCAGATATGGGAACCCGGTTGATAAAATCCTCCAGACTTTTGTAAGGGCCTTGGTATTTGCGTTGGTACACAATTTCCTCGGCCAGGTTTTTTTCCAAACCCTGGATAAAAATCAGCCCGATGTAGAGGTTTTTGCCCGCAAGCTTGGCCAGCACCTCGCTGTGGTTCACACAAGGCGCATGCAGGGTAGCGCCCAGTTTTTTGGCCTCGTGCAAGTAAATTTCTGTGCGGTAAAATCCCCCAAAATTGTTGATCACGGCGGTGATGAACTCCAGCGGGTAGTAGGCTTTGAGGTACAAATCCCGAAAAGACAATACGGTAAACGCCGCCGAATGCGCCTTGCAAAAGGAATAGCCCGCAAAACTCTCGATCTGGCGCCAGACTTCCTGGACCAGCTCCTCCGGGTGGCCCCGGTCTTTGCTGTTGTTAAAAAACTTGCCTTTCAGTTGTTCAAAGGTTTCGGAGTTGCGGCGTTTGCCGCTCATGATTTTGCGCAGCACATCACTTTCCCCCAACGACAATCCGGCAAAAGCATTGCAAATCTTCATCACGTCTTCCTGAAACACCATTACACCGTGGGTTTCTGCCAAATGCTCCTTAAAGCAGGGGTGCAGGTACTCAAAGGCATAGGGGTGTTTGTGCCGCTGAATGTACTCGCGCATCATGCCTGAGCTGGCTACCCCCGGGCGGATGATGCTGGAGGCAATTACCAGATCGGGGTAATTGTCGCATTGCAGTTTGGGCAACAACTCCCGCATGTTGGGCGATTCAGCGTAAAAAACACCCACGGTATCACCAGTGCGCAGCAGCGCCTTCGCTTTTTCATCGGCGTAGATTTTTTCCATGTCTTCCACATCCACCGCTTTGCCCTGGTTTTCGCGGATATAGGTGACGGTATCGCGGATGTGCGAAAGCCCGCATTGCCCCAGGATGTCAAACTTGTTGAAGCCCCAGTCCTCTGCGATGTACATGTCAAAATGAACAATGGGAAAGCCAAAAGGCATCTGCCGAAGGGCTGAGTAGTGATACAGGGGCTGCTCAGCAATGATGACCCCCGAAGGATGCACGGAGAGTTCGTTGGGCATGTTTTCCAGACGGTGGCCGTACTCCCAGATTTTGCGGGCCAGTTCGTGGTGTTCTTCCGGGCTTTGGGGATTGGCTACAATCTTTTCCATTTCACTTTTGGGCAAACCAAACACTTTGCCCAGCTCCCACACAATGGAGCGAAACTGGAAGGTATCATACGTGCAGATAAAGGCCGTGTGGTGCCGACCATACCGTTTGAAGATATAATCCAAAATGAGCGGGCGTTGGTCAGAAGGAAAATCGACATCAAAATCGGGCGGCGAACTGCGGTGCTCGTTGATGAAACGTTCAAAGTAGAGGTTCAAACCAATCGGGTCCACATCGGTGATGCCAATGCAGTAGGCCACAATGCTGTTGGCACCACTCCCTCGCCCCACATGAAAAATATTGCTGTAAGAAGCGTATTTGATCAGGTCCCATACAATGAGGAAGTAGGCGGTAAAACCCATTTGGTAGATGAGTTTCAGCTCTTTTTCCACCCGATTTTGGGCCTCACGGTTGCGTTTGTTGTAGCGTCGACCAAAACCTTCCAGGGCCAGTTTGCGCAGCAGGGCCTGGTCTTCTTCAACACTACCCGTAAAACAGCGGCGATTGTGGCCCAGGTCTTTTTTAAATTCGATTTGGCAATCCCGCACAATTTGGGCCGTATTCTGGACAATTTCGGGATACAATTCATACGCCTTGAGCAATCTTTTGATTTCAAAAAGCCGCTCGTAAGGCCCGGCAAAGTCCTCTTTTTGCAAGCGGCTAATCAGCTCGTTTTTGCCAATGGCCCGCAGCACTTTGTGTAGCTCGTACTCCTCGGCCTCGGCAAAAGTGACCGGGGAAAGAGCTACCAGTTTAGTCGGGTGTTTTTTCAATTCCGAACTAAACAGGCTCTTGACCTGCTCGGGCCGCACCCCGATAAATTCATAGCTGCGGAAATGTTCAAGGGGTTTAACCAAACCAGGGTAAATGATAAACACATGCTCCATTTTGGGCGGAACAGTCGGCAATGGTTTTTGATCGATTTGAGAAAGCAGGTGGTTCAACTCGTACCAACCTTTGTTGTTTTTGGCCAGGCCGATGTAGAGGAGCTGGTGTTTTTCATTCCTGAATTCGATGCCCAAAATGGGTTTGATGCCCTGTTTTTTGCAGGCCTCCACGAATTCAAAAGCACCAGATACATTGTTGATGTCGGTCAATGCCAGGGTTTTAATGCCTTTAGCCTTTGCAGCTTGTACCAGCGCTTCAGGTGAAAGTGTGCCATAATTTAAACTAAAATGAGTGTGACAGTTGAGATACATCGGTTTTAGCTAAAAAAAAGTAACTATTTAGCAGCCGCCTGCGGCGGGATTTTTCACCACAAAGACAATAAGGCACAAAGACATTAAGCGCTAAAATGTTGTGTCTTTGTGTCTTTGTGTCTTAGTGTCTTCGTGGTGAAAAATCCCGCCGCAGGCGGCTGCTAAATAGTTACAAAAAAAATTACAATGCGGATGCCCATTTGATCGCATGCTGGCCAAAACGGCGGCGCACCCGATCGAGGGCTTGTAACAATTCAATTTCCTGAGGGGTATCTTCGAGGAGGCTGATCTGCAGATTGCCGCGCACCAGGCCGGAAAAACGGACGCCAATCAAGCGCACCAATTGCCGTCGGGTATACAGGCGATCAAACAAATCCAGGGTGCAATCGAGGAGGGTTTGGTCACTGGAAGTATAGGGGATTTGTTTTTGTTTGTGGTAAGTTTGGAAATCGGTGTAACGGATTTTGACCGCTACGCAAGAGGCCAGTTTGCCGGAGGCACGCAGATTAAAAGCCAGGGTGCTGCACAAGTCGGTAAGCTGGGCTTTCAAAAACCGGAGGTCAATGGTGTCGGTTTGGAAAGTGCACTCTTTGGACAAGGATTTTTCCTCGTGATAGGGAATCACCCGGGAGCTATCGATGCCGTTGGAATGTTCCCAGAGGGTAGTGCCGTATTTGCCAAACTCGCGCACCAGAAGCTTGGGGGGGATTTGGCTCAAGGTGCCAATCTTGCGAATACCCATGTACACGAGTTTGCGGGCGTAGACCTCCCCTACCCCATGCATTTTCGCAATTTGTAGCGGCGACAAAAAAGGTCTTTCCTGCCCCTGATCAATCAACAACTCGCCACAAGGTTTTGCGGCATTACTCGCCATTTTGGACACAAAACGATTGACCGACACTCCGGCTGAGATGGGCAAACCCGACTCCCGCATGATGCGCTGGCGCAATTCCCCCGACCACTTGAACGCACCAAAATAACGATCCAGCCCGCTGAGGTCTACTTCGAAATCATCAATGGAGTTTTTGGCAAACACCGGGGCGTATTCGGAAATGATGTCAGTGATGAGCTGCGATTCCTGGGTGTAGGCATCCATGTCTCCGCGCAGATAGATGGCTTCCGGGCAAAGACGCTGAGCCATTTTCATAGCCATTCCGGAACATACGCCGTATTTGCGGGCTTCATAACTGCAAGAAGAGACCACCCCGCGGTCACTGCCTCCACCGATCACGATGGGCTTGTCTTTTAAGGCGCTATTGCGCTTGCGCTCAACGGATACAAAAAAGGTATCTGCGTCGAGGTGTAATACGGCTCGGTCAAACATGGGCAAACAATATTAGACTTTATGAACAAAAGCTCACTTGGCCAGAACGGGGTCTTTTTGAGCTACTTTTCGGCTATTTTCTCATCCGTAGCGCTGCTACGTACTCAAAAATGAGCCTCAATTAGCTCAAAAATCCCTCCGTTCTGTCTCAAGCAGCTTCTGTTCATAAAGTCTATTAGTTTTTAAAGCTTTATAGTCAGGAAAGGTAAAACAAATTCTATCTAAAATGCGCGTTTTTGTTTGTTAAAACTTAGATTTATTTTTGTTTAAAACAAAAAAGATTGAAAGGCGTGGAGTGTATGGATAGAGAAAAGACGTATGCTAAACGTTGCTACTAATGGAGGGGCGAAACAAATAGAAACTTCCCGTATATTCCCGGTACTTAAGCACCTTTGGCTATGAAAATAACCCACCTCCTGTGCATGCTGTTGTGTGCAAAATTGCTTTGCGCCCAAACCGCATCCAACACCCGGCCCAATATCATTTTCATTCTGACCGATGATCACCGGCACGATGCACTCGGCTATGCTGGCAATAAATATGCCCATACTCCCGAAATGGATAAACTAGCCAAGGCGGGGGCGTATTTTAAAAAGGCCTTTGCCAGCACTCCGATTTGTGCGGCGAGTCGGGCCAGCATCTTGTGTGGCTTGCACGAACGCACCCACAAGTACACCTTTCAGGTAAACAAGGTCCGGCAGGAGTACATGGCTAACGCTTACCCCAAAGTCATGAGGGACGGGGGCTATTACACCGGCTTTTTTGGAAAATTCGGGGTGAATCACGATCGACTGGGCGACCTGTTTGATCGCTATGAATCTTATGACCGTAATGAAAACTACAAGGACAAACGCGGCTATTTTTATAAAACCCTGGGCAAGGATACCGTACACTTAACCCGCTATACCGGGCAGAAAGCCATTGATTTTATAGCGCAGGCCCCAAAGGACAAGCCATTTTGCCTTTCCCTGAGTTTTTCAGCACCACATGCCCACGACGGCGCAGCTGAGCAGTATTTTTACGATCAACAAACGGCGGGCCTTTTAAAAAATGTAAAAATTGCTCCGCCAACGCTTGCCGATGACCGTTATTTTGAGGCTCAGCCCGCGAAGGTTCGCGCGGGTTTTAGCCGCCTGCGCTGGACCTGGCGCTTTGACGAACCGGAAAAATATCAGCGCATGGTCAAAGGGTACTACCGCATGATTGCAGGGGTAGATCTCGAAATTGGTAAAATCCGCGCACAACTCAAAAAACAGGGCCTGGACAAAAACACCGTGATCATCCTCATGGGGGATAATGGTTACTTTTTGGGCGAGCGCCAATTGGCGGATAAATGGCTGATGTACGATCTCTCCGTTCGGGTACCACTCATTGTTTACGACCCGCGCATTCGCCAGCATCAGGACGTAGAAACGATGGCCTTGAACGTGGATATTGCGGCTACCATTGCTGAATTGGGCGGGGTATCATCGCCTCAGAACTGGCAAGGCAAAAGTCTTTGTCCTTTGTTGAAAAAAATGGCCCCAAACTTTAATCGGGACACCATTTTGATTGAACACTTGTGGGAATTTGAAAATATCCCGCCCAGCGAAGGGGTACGAACCAAGGACTGGAAGTATTTCCGCTACGTCAACGACAAAGCCTGGGAGGAACTGTATGACCTTAAGAATGACCCGAAAGAGGAATTCAATCTGGCGAAAAATCCCCAATACCAAGCCGTCCTGGCTCAATTGAGGCGAAGCCTCGAAAACTTCATTCAACAATACCGCGACCCCTACTCGGGTATTCCCCACGGACCCAGTGTTGCATACACGGCTAGCAAGGGAGCGAATCCTGAATACACCTGGCTGCTGCCCAAAGAAGCGCTGGCACAAAAAGCCTATCAAATTTTGGTGGCTACTTCACAAAAACAAATTGAGCAAAACTCAGGTGATGTGTGGGACAGTGGACAAGTGCGCAAAAACACCAACTCCAACATCACCCACGAAGGAAAACCGCTTCAGTCCGGGCAAACTTACTACTGGAAAGTCCGGATTTGGGATCAGGACAATCGTTTGAGTGAGTATTCGGCGGTGCAGTCGTTTAAGGCTGGAGAAGGAGGCTGAGGTGTCGATGCAAGGAAGATACATTGTCTGGGCAGGGTCAATACTTGCCATTGTACACGGTAACTACCACATTGTTGAACACACCATTTTCAATAGACAATTCGGACTTCTTTGCCATACCTAGGGGACGACTTAAGAACCCGCTGATTTTACCGGATATTGTTGCTGTTCCGTTTCCATTTTCTCGGTAGGAACTGATTTCAACTTTTAAATTTCGACCTTGTGAATCAGGGTACTTGTGGCCGTACAATTCCGAATTTTTTTCATCGCCAAGGGGAGATCCACTCAGTAGCAATTCAATCTGTTCACCGGA
Organism: Haliscomenobacter sp.; assembly: GCF_965225875.1. GTDB lineage: Bacteria > Bacteroidota > Bacteroidia > Chitinophagales > Saprospiraceae > Haliscomenobacter. The sequence goes on from NZ_CBDDBS010000003.1 coordinate 2,241,997, forward strand.
ATAGATCCCTGGCTTAGCATCTGCGGTAGTCAAAAGAACATTGAGTTGTCGATTGTCAGGCCCATTCACCGCCTTAAAAGTTAGCATCAAACTTGGCTTCCCGTCGTTAAATTGTTTGACTCCGCCTTTATAAAAAAGATGAGAATTGGCAAAACCATTTCCGGTCCAAGCAGCCCCATCAATTTGCGCCATGAAGAGCCCATCCGTAGATTTGGTATTGGCCTGACTGGCAGGGACCGGAGCCCCCGGGCTGACAAAGGAAAAATTGCTGTTGAATACAGCATCCTTTGGCCCGCTGAGCATGAGGTAAACTGTTCCGGACTCTTTATCCGCACTTTTGATGTCTTCGAAAGGGTTGCGTATTTTTACGACCACAAAAGTGAAACGTTTGCCATCTGCGGAGACTGCATCAATTTTATCACCTGTTTTTATGACCCCACTTTCAACCTTTACATCCGCCTGAAAATTAAAAGCCGGATCTTTGTCGGGGTAAACTGCTTTGATGGCTGCTTTTAAGGGTGTTTGGGCGACCGTACTGGCTTTGCTACTGGTCGTTGAACCGCTGGTGGGATTGGGTTTGTTTTGACAAGCTGCCGTACTCACTAAAAGTACAAATAGAGGCAACAGGTATGACTGCTTTGAAATCATGTCGTTTGACTTTTAATTGGTAAATAATTTTGCTACCATTCAGTGACCAACCCAGTCCCATTCGGTTGGGTAACACATTTGCGACAATCTTTGACTTCCCATTTCCCTTTCACACAAATGGCTACTTTGTTTTCCCCCATACATTTCTGGCTATTCTTGACAATGGCCGGGTTGGTATCGTCACAATCAGGGCCGTGGGTTAAAAAATCGGCACCTGAGCTTTCTTTCTTGAGTGGTACGAGAATGATGCTTTCCCATTTTTTTTGAACGGCGTCTTTCGTTGTTCTAAAAACTGGTAAGGCACCAAGTCCATAATTGAAGCACTCACAGGAGGCTATACCGTCGCCGTCGCGGTCGCTTTCGCTTGGTTCTTGAACAAAACCGTGTTGAATATAACCTTGCAAATTAAGATCAACAGGTCCGATCGTACCGGGGTTGCAATCTTCGTCAAGCAAGGAGGGCATCCATATTATCGTTGTTCCATCCAATTGAAGAATGGAGTCTTTGGCACAGGTCTCCCTAGCAGAGGGGTTAACCAAGTAATTCCAATCATCACAATCGTCGCCTCCTATGTCCCATGCAGGGTGGCCATCTCCATCTTTATCGGTTTCAACACCTCTCTTAAGCCGGCGACAGACCGTATTCATCAAGGCGCTGGACTGGATTTGTATTTTTATTCTTTGCTCCAGACTCAAGGTACTGAGGTATTGTAAAGTTGCCCGGTCGTTTCGGGCTCTCAGGTGGGTGTTTAAAGTGGGGTCGGAGTATCCCGTTGAGGTTGCGGCATTTGCCGAGGGGGGCGCTACCACTGCAACATTCCCCATGTTGTTATTGACGACTTCCCCAATTTTGTCGTCAGCACTTGAATTGGGACTGATAAAGACATTGTATATCCCAGCGGCCCCGGAGACAAGCGGGGTTCGATTCTGGTTTCTTAATTCCCATTTGCCGAGCCCCGGATTGTAGACAACCTCTAGATCAGAATTGTTGTAATACGACTCTAGGCTTTGGGTACCAACGACGGTTGGAAATCGATGTGTCGCATAAATTTTTGCTGTAGGATTATTGTTAGTCAATGGATGGTCAATGATACATTTCCCATCCGGGGATGGAGATACATCGATCACATTGTCTCCGTGGGGCATGAGCCAATAGACAAAGGTTACCCCGGGAGGCATCGCCTTTCTATCCTCATTGTAGATGCACCAGGCGAATTTATTGTAGATATCCAGCCATACCCCTACAGGATGAGGATTAGCCGATTTTTGCCCTGGATTAGGTTTTATAATCATGGCGAATCGACCGTCTCTCGAGTAGGTATAGATGTCTTGTGGCAGGCTAATAAAAGTGTAATTGCCATCAATATTATTCGCAGTAGTGGTGTGAAAACGCGGCTCTCGGAATGTTGCCGGAATTTCTTGTGCAAATCCCAAAAAAGAAAGGCATAAAAAGTAGAGGAAAAGTCCAGCTTTAAGTATTGTTTTCATTGGAAAGAATTAGGTGTTAAGGACTGAGGTTTTAGTACTTCTCAATAAACCAGCGCTGGTTGCGTGCAAAATTGGCATCCCACTGGCCCAAGGGCGCAGCTACCTGGGTAGCGGCATTGTACACTTCCATCACGCGTTTGGTGCGGACATTCCGCAGCACCCAAGTCCCGTCGCAATACCGAATAAAAGCCCATTGCTGCGTTTCGCTGTTGTCAGGTGCGCTGGTGACGATATTTGAACCGTTGATATCGTTTTTGTTCAGCAAATCGAGATTGAGGCTGTTGTAATTGTTGGTGATGTTGAAGTAGTACTGGTTTATTTTCTTGATTTTCCAGCGTTGACTGCTTAGTCCTTTCAGGTCATTCAGGACAACATGTGTATTGCTGGTTCTGCCTCCGTTCAGCACATCGATTTCTTTATCGGCGGCGTGAACATTGCGGAAAGAATAGTTGGCCAAAGGATCAAACACATCCTGCCAAACCTTATTGATCGCATTGTATTGATTAGGATCATTTACTCTTTCAAAAGACAGGTATAGCGTGTATTCGCCTTTGAAGCGATCATCGTCTTTGAAGCGCAGGGGTACGATGCCGTTGCCGTAGCCAAAGTCTCGATCCACCAGCGTATTGGCGATGTTGTTGTCCATCCGGATTTGTAGGGGAGTAAAAACCATATTGGCATCAATACCAATCGGGCGATCATTGGGGCCATTTGCGTTGACGTAAAGTTTTCTCCGGTCTTCTTCTGAGAGTGTGGCCAAATTGGCTCGGTAAAATACATTTCCAAACTGTTGCGTGACCGTTGGTGCAGGCCAAACACCTGGACTGCTGTCATTGTACCCACTACCACTGCTGTAACCAGGTATACTGCTGAACAATTGAAAAGGTAAACTCAATACATTGGTTGCGGTTCTTGTTGCCAAACCGATGAAGCTGTTGTGCCAAAAATTGGTCAAAAAGTCGGCAGGGCCATCGTATTCCATGATCCCTGGGTGAATGATGACATAGTCGCTGCCCGGATAAAGATTTCCCTCCCACAAAACGTAGGGCAATAGCTCCCCGGAGGCGGGCGCATTATTTTTCCAGGGTTCAATGTCGGGTAGATTGTCTCCGGTTTGAATACCGCCCAAGCCTCCGCTGGCACTGCCGGCCATGGCCCATTTGTTTTCAGGGCCCCGACCATTGATGTCACAAAAAACGCGGGTACGGGTTCTAACGCTAGTGTTAGGGATGGTGTTATTGGCGTTGTTGACCATGAAACTGAAAGAGCTAAGGTAAATCTCGTCTCTTTTCCCATCTCTTTCCAGGATATCATCAGCAGTTTCACGGTTGCAGGTAAATCCTTTGGCTACTACCCGGAAATAGGTTATGGGCTTGTTCAGGTTTTTGAGATTGCGCGCGTCATCAGGTCTTATCTGTGCAGACAAAGGAGGCAGGCCAACCATGCAGGCCCCCAGGAAAAGAAGGAAAGGAAGTTTCATTTTTACGGTTTTTGGGCAACCATTTTGGCCAGCCGCCAGCATGGTCACATTTCTGATCCCTAAAATTGAAACACCCACACTTCCTGCACAAGCCCAATTGAGTATTGCGGGGGAAAACTTGATTATTCAGCAGTTATAGTTTGCGAAAGGTTTCCAGAAAAGCTTCTTTCTTGTTGCGGCTAATGCCAATTTGGGTGCCATCCTTCATGATGACATAGGCGTTGTCCCCTTTGACGTATTTGCTGATGTGGTTGATGTTCACCAGGTGACTTTGATGGATGCGGAAAAAAGGGTTTCCACTGATGTTTTCTTCAATTTCTTTGAGGGTTTTTGCCAGGGTTACTTTTTTGCCATTGGTCAAAAAGATGTGGGTATAATTGCTGTCACTTTCACAGCGGAGGATCTCATCTGGCAATACAAACTGCATGGCATCGCCCAAAGGCAGTGCAATCCGCTCGGTCATGCGATTTGGTGTTTGCAGTTGTTGAGATAAAGTCTGAATTTTTTGCGCTAAACTGTATTCCCCTTTTTTGTTCTTGACTCGTTCTACTGCGGTTTGTAATTCAATAATGTCAATGGGTTTGAGCAAATAATCAAGTGCCGAAAACTTAAATGCCCGGATGGCAAATTGATCATAAGCCGTGGTAAAGATTACTTCATAATGATACCCTTCCGTAGCCTTAATGACATCAAAACCATTTACATGGGGCATTTCAATGTCCAAAAAAACCACATCGGGCCTGAATTTTTTGATTGCTGCAATGCCTTTTTCACCACCTTTACAGGCAGCTACAACGTTTACATCTTTGCAAAACCTGGTGAGTTGCATTTCCAGTACTTCCAGTGCATTGTTTTCATCATCTATCAATACTGCATTGAGCATAACTAGGCATTTAATGATTTAAGTGGAATATTAAGCACCACTCTGGTACCCGCAACTTTGCCTGCATCATCTCTCAAATCAATGATTTCACAGGTGGCATTGATGTTTTGGGTATGGTTGATGACGGCGATGCGATTTTCAGTAATCCGCATACCATAACTTTTCTTTTGCAAAATTTGTTTACTGCGCAATTCTTCTGCCTTATCACGGCCTATACCATCATCTTCAATCGTCACTTGCAGTCCGTTTTTCCCTGTTTTACTGAAATGGAGTGCGAGTGTTCCATTCTCTTCTTTGTGGATCAAGCCGTGCCAAATCGCGTTTTCAACATAAGGCTGAATAAGCATGGATGGTATTTCGCAGGTCTCGATGTTCAAATTGGGATCAACATAAAAATAATACTCAAATTTATCGTCAAAGCGCAGGCTCTCCATTTCAATGTAAAGTTTCAATAAATCCAGTTCACTACTCAGCAGAATATTGTTTTGATTGCTGTGATCCAAAATCAGCCGAATCAGCCTTGAAAACTTGGTAAGGTATTGTGATGCTTCAAAATGTTCATTCTTTAAAATGTATTTCTGGATGCTGTTGAGTGAATTGAAAATAAAATGGGGATTCATCTGGGCACGCAAGGCTTTCATTTCCGATTCAGCAAGCTGTTGTTTGAAACTGGCTTTGAGCTGTTCTTCCTTACGGGCCTGGAGCACCCGATGGCGATTCCAAAAAAACAGGGTAGCAGTAATTCCAATCAGACAAATTGCGATGAACCAGCTCGTTGCATAAAAAGGTGGACGAATTTTAATGCGGTATTCGGCAGGAGTACCCCACACCCCGTCGCTATTAGCCGCTTTTACTTTAAAAACATAGGTGCCGGGTTTAAGGCGTGCGTAACTAACCTTGTTTTCATTGCCTCCATACACCCACTTCGGGTCAATACCTTGCATTTTCCAGGCATACTGATTGCGGTTGCTGTTGCCAAACACCAATGCTGAAAATTCAAATTGCAGGAAGTTTTCATCCGCATTCAACCTAATTTCCTTTTTGCCAGGCTCAAGCAGAGGCAACAGTTCTTTCTCCATTGCTTTGAGTGATTGAACCTGAACAGTGGGTTTGAAGGCATTAAACCGATAGGTTTTTAGGTCTAATAAATGCAGGGTTCCAAAAAACAATTGGGTGAGTAGATGCTCATCTATGATGTTAAAGGTATAGCCGCCATCGTCTACTGAAAACCCGTTTTGACTGCTAAAAACAGAAAGTACTCTTTTTTTTACCGGATCGATGCGCAACAGTCCAGCTACATTGCTGACCCACAAACTGGAGTCAATGGGGCTCTGCATGATGCGCCAGCAATAATCTCCGGGAAGCCCGGTAAAATTGCTGCTGTTGTAATTGTTGAGCTGTGCCACTCCATTTTTTTCATACCATTCATAAATGCCATTTGCCTGCGTTACAATCCAAAAGTGCCCCCGCTTGTCCTCGGCTACATCAAAAGTGGTACCCATTGGCGGTAGTTTTTTATGCGCATCCGCGTTGATGTAGGTGTATCGATTTGCTGCTTTGTCGTATCGATACACGCCATTGCTACAGGTAAACCAGCAATTGTTTTTTGAATCAATTAAGCAGGGTGAAAGCACATTGTCATCGGCATTTATTTTGTCGATATCGTGTTTATTGAAGTGTTTTATGGCCTTGTCCGGATAATCCCAGATGTAAAATCCATTGTTAACACTCGTAAGGTAGATCCGCCCGTCTTTGTCGCATACATTCCTGCCCACATCGATTACAGGCTTTCCTTTTTGATCATTCAGTGGATAAGGAGTCATCCTTTTTTGGGCGGGATGGTATTGAAACAAATTGCGGCGGTCAGAAAGAAAAATACTGCTGTCGAGTGTGGTGATTAAACCGTAGATGCGCTTGCGATCTGTTTTTGCCGGATTGACAACGGTATGAAAGGTTTTAGTATCCGGGTTGTAAACAATCAAGCCCTGGCTGGTGGTATTGGTGATCAGTAAATCCTTGCTACCTGGTGAAGCGAATACCTGAATGGGCTCCACATTGTTGTCTGTACTATTATCCTGGATGTTAAGTGTTTCAATCTGGGTATTCTGAAAAGGAATCATCGCAAGGCCATTGTGGCTGCAAAGCCAGGTATTTTGCTCACGATCTTGCACAATATTTACGACCTTGGTAATATGGAGTTTGTAATCTTCTTTGCTTTGGGGAAAAGTAAAAAAACGCCCTGTTTCAGGATGAAAATAATGCAGTGGATATCCTCCCAACAAATAGCCTCCCCCTGGCGCAGTGTGGATACTGAAAAAAATGTGTTTTTTTAGCGCCCCTTCGTTTATCAGGTTATCGATTTTTTTTGAAGAAACCTGGAAACTAAATACTCCTTTTCCGTCAGTGGTAATCAGGATGCGGTTTTGCGTTTTATCAAAAAAAGCATTGGTGATGCGCTTGAAAGGGAATAGATAGGTGCCGGAAAGTTTGCCCTTAGGGGTAAAACAGTACAACCCTTCGGCGTGTACAGCGTAAATTTCCTGCTCTGTTTCAATAATATTGACAACGGCCTTTGTGGCACTTGAAGGATAGGCGGCAAAATGGGTAAAAGAAGAATCGGCAGCATTGAAGCGAAAAAAATAATTGCCATTGGTGCACACCCACATACCGCCTTTTTTGGCCGGCACGATTTGCTGGATCATGCCTTTGATCATCCTTGAAACGGTTTTATTGCTAAAATCGGGTGTCCAGAATTGATAAGTTGAAGGATTAAACCATTGCAAAGTGTTGATACTACCCAGCCAGAGGTGATTGGATTCATCTTTGGCAATGGCGTGTAAAGTATTGGTAATGGTGTGGCCAGGTCGGTCAGCGGTGCTGCTGGTTTTTTTGAAGCGATGTCCGTCATACCGGTACAAGCCCGTGACGGTGGCAAACCACATGTACCCCTTGGCGTCCTGTACGGCGTCGTATACATACTTATCCGTAAGGCCATCTTTGGCACCAAAATTTACAAACCGATATCGTTCTGGCGCTTGCCCCTGCAACAAGGTATAGGAGTACAAGAATAGGAGGATAAAGCTACGTTTCATAGTGTTCAAATTTACAAAAGCAGCAGCTTTTTTCCTATTGAATGTCAGGTTCTGATTAATTTACCCTTTAGGCAATTTTTTCTTTATATTTAGGAGGAACTATTGAAACAGCCCTTTGCCATGAAGAACCTATTGCTTTTTCTGAGTCTTTTTTGCTTTCAAACCCTTACTGCCCAGGATGTTGCAACCGTAAAAACCTACCCTCAGGTTTTTAAAACCTATCCTTTTTCCGATCCCGACCCGGTTCCTCATCCGCAAAGCCGCATCTATCCCTATTTTCGTTTTGATGGTTACGCCAGCGAGCCCGTCGATCAGGAATGGACGGTAGTTGCCCTGGAAAACGACTACATCAAGGTATTGATTTTACCACAAGTTGGCGGAAAGATCTGGACGGCTATCGAAAAATCCACCGGCAAGCCCTTCATCTACAACAATGAGGTCATCAAGTTTCGCGACGTAGCCATGCGGGGGCCCTGGACTTCAGGAGGAATCGAGGCCAACTATGGAATCATTGGGCACACCCCCAATTGCGCCACACCAGTTGACTACTTAACCAAACAAAACGATGATGGCAGCGCCAGTTGTTTTTTGGGCTGGTTGGACCTGCTTACACGCACCTGGTGGCGCATTGAAGTGAGGCTGGAGGCCGACAAAGCCTATTTCACTACCCACTCGCTATGGCACAATGCAACTGCGCTGGAACAGCCCTACTACCACTGGATGAACGTAGGCATCAAAGCCGCGGGAAACCTGGAATTTATCTACGATGGCAAAAATTACCTTGGGCACGACGGGGAAATTGGGGATTGGCCAATCAATCAACAAAATGGCAAACGTGTCTCTTTTTACGAGCAAAATAATTTTGGAACGTACAAAAGTTACCACGTTTTTGGCCAGTACAGCGATTTTTTTGGCGCTTACTGGCATGACGAGGACTTTGGAATGGGGCGTTATGCGCCGCATGACGAAAAAGCGGGGAAAAAAATCTGGATCTGGGGGCTTTCCCAACAAGGGATGATTTGGGAAAAACTATTGACCGATAACAATGGCCAATATGTAGAAGTGCAGTCAGGACGCCTGTTTAACCAAGCTGCCGAAGGCAGCAACCTCAGCCCTTTCAAACAACAAGGATTCGCTCCCTACGCTACGGACACCTGGACGGAATATTGGTTTCCGGTCAAACAAACCAAGGGTTTTGTCAAAGCCAATAATGTGGCGGTTTTGAACGTGAAGGATGGCAAAATCTGGCTCATGGCTTTGCAACACCTGCAAGACAACATTAGCATCAGCAGTGGAAATAAGCAGATCGCCCAGCAAAAAATCACGCTTGCCCCGCTCCAGGTATTTGAATACGATTTGGGGAGCAATATCACCCCAGCTCAACTGCAAATCACCCTTGGAACCGAACTGCTCGAATACAATACCCGCCCTGAATCCCTCGACCTGAATCGCCCCACTACCGCCCCCAAAGATTTTGACCACAACAGCGCCTATGGTTTGTGGCTGCAAGGAAAACAATTCATGCACATGCGGGAGTACGCCAAGGCTGAGGAGAAATTACAAGCCGCACTCAAGCGTGAACCTTATCACATTCCCACGCTCTGTGACTTGGCCCAATTGTCCTATCAAAAAATGCATTACCCGCAGGCTTTGACTTTGCTCAAAACGGCCCTGAGCGTGAATACCTATGATGGCCAGGCCAATTACCTCTACGGCCTGGTGAATGTACAGCTCAAAAACTGGGTGGATGCCAAAGACGGCTTTGACCTGGCGACCTCGAGCATGGCCTACCGCTCTGCAGCGTATACCGAGTTGGCAAAAATCTATTTTACGGAATACAAAATGAGCAAAGCCTATCATTACGCCCTGAAAAGCCTGGAAAACAACAGCAAAAACTATGCGGCACTGCAATTGATGTCCTTTATTGCCCGCGAATTGGGAGAAATGAATCGAGCCGATTCGATCATTGAAGTGTGCTTGGCTGCCAATCCCTTCAACCCCATCGCGCGTGCCGAAAAAATGTTCAACGTGTATGGCCGATATCGCAACGGAGCCCTGGCCAAAGTTCAACTGAAACGCCACCTGCGCAGCGAACTACCCGAAGAAACCATCCTGGAATGCCAGGCTTATTATACCCGTTTTCCCATTGCCATGAATTGGTTTGAGGTGTACAGTAGCCCGGCCATCGTATTCCACAATCGTGCAGGGGTAGAGGATTTGCTACAACAAAAAACGCCGTATTTCCCTTTTCGACCCGAAACAGCCGTACTCCTGGAGGAGGCCATCAAAAACAATCCCCATTGGAAGTTGAAATACTACCTCGCTTTGGTCAAGTGGCACTTGGGGGATTTGCCCGCTGCCCAAACCTTATTGGAGGCTTGTGGCGAACAACCCGATGAAGCAGTGTTTTATGCAGCCAGGGCGGAATTTTTCCAAAAAGACCCCACTCGTTTTGCGCAAAACATGGAAAAAGCCAGAAACCTGGACCCGGCTCAATGGCGCTATGGCCAGGCGATGATTGAATGGCACCTCCAGCAAAAACAAGCTGCCCCTGCCCTGAAACTGGCGGAAAGCTACCTCCAGAAGCACCCCAAAAACTATTACCTGGGCCTGCTGTATGCCAAAACGCTGCTGCTGAATGCTCAGTATACTCAGGGCATCGCATACATGCAACTGCTTCAGGTTTTGCCCAACGAAGGCGCTACCGCCGGGCGCGGCGTCTGGAAAGAAACAAACCTGATGCAGGCTTTGCAAAACATCAAGGCTCAACAGTACGAAAAAGCCTTAAGCAATATCCAAGACGCCCGCCTTTGGCCCGAAAACCTGGGGGTAGGCAAACCTTATCCCAAGGACATCGATGAACGCCTGGAGGATTTTTTGGAAGCTTTTTGTCTGGAGCGCCTGGGTAAAATGCTTGAGGCAAAAAACAAGTACGCTCAGGCCAGGCAATGGAAAACTCAGGCTCCAGGTGCTGCGACCAATGATCTGTTGTTGAAGTTTTGGCCCAATCGATCTGCTTTACGGCAAGCCCTTTTGAGCGATAAATCCAGGGATACTGAAAATGGACGGGTTATTTTGGAATGGTGTAAGGTGAGGTAGGTGAGCATACTACTGGACATTTTTGTATTTCAGAAGCGAAAGGCATGAATTGCCACGTACTTTAGCGCGTGGATGAAGACTATCTCTATTAGACTTAAGGTGATTTGATTATCAGGTAATCGGGCAATCTTGGGCGTTACGGTTAGCGGCAGAGCCGCCAAAACGTCTGTAGCTCAAGGAACGAAGATAGATTTTAAGGTACGTAGTACCGTAACTGTTGCTTTTTGTTCCGGTGCTCTGCACCTTAAAAGCCTTGCGAGATCTAAATACTACAGACGTTTTGGCGGCTCTGCCGCTGGTCCTCCGAGCAAAATGTCCAGTAGTGTGGCAGATAAGATGCTAGGTGATTTTTCCCTATTCCTGGCTTTCGAAGCCCACCCACATCATTTCAAAACCTTCACCAATTTCTTTGCAATTATCTCATACCCCTTATCCGAAGGATGCAGTCCGTCGTAAGTCATATCAATAGCTTCAAGTGGATAGGGATATTCGTCCGTTGCAGGATCAAACGGGATGTCGATGAATGCCGGATATTTGTAATTTTTATAAACGCCAGTTTGTGGGTCTTTCAAACGTTTAAATTTCACTAGTTTTTCTAATTTCAAACTCGGGGTATTGTACAAATCCACCACCTCAATCTGTTCAAATTTGCCGATGGTATTGATGGCTTCGGCAAATTGCGCAAGCCGCTGCCCTTTTTTCTCCTTATACGAGCCGTAGGCATTGTTTTTCATATTGGCAATGTAGACAAAATCGACCCTTTGCATGGGGGTGATCAAAACGATTTTTGCGTCCTTGTTCAAGTCGCGCAACTTGTTGATGATGATTCGAAAAGAGCCGTACACCGTCTCATTACCAGTGTTGTTTTGATAATCGGAAAAATTGCCGAGGGGTCTACCCTGCCACCAATCATTGGTGCCCAAAAAAACGCTGTAGACATCGGCTTTGCTCAAGCCAAGGGTCTCTATTTTTTGAGCGATGCCCCCCGAAGTCCAGCCATTGTAGCCTTTGTTGACGTATTCAATCTGGGGCAATCGCTCCACCACCCGGGTCATGTAACCTTTGGTGATTCGATTGCCCGTTTCGTTGGGGTGCTCGTTTAGGTAAGTGATGGAATCACCAATGGCTATCCAAAGGGTTTTGGGTGGGGTGGTGGTGCTGAGGGTGAGTGTGGTGAGTAATAGAATGATTTTCAGCTGGATGGCTGTCTTAGCAAGCATTTTTAGCAAGGACCAATTTTTCATTCAATGTAGGTTTGGGGTAAATTTAAAAAATTAAAGGAGGTATTGCTTCGCCGTTTTTTATGGTTAATTTATTGACTGTTTTTAAGCATTAAACTTCTTATTTTTCTTTATGTCTTCACTAAATTGGATTTCGTTTTCAATTTTGGCAAGAAACTTTCTGGCCAAAGTCAATGGATGATCTGGAAAGTCCTCGTCATATTGAGCATCTTCTGATTTATTCATTAAAAGCCCTTCTTTAAAATCCTGGTCATAAGGATCTGAAAACCAATTTTCGAAACCGTTTTCCCCCAATTGCACCACATTCTCATCTAATAATTTGGCACTGATCAATGTGTCCCTGAACCCAGTAGTTCCAACTTCCGGGGCCTGAATTTTGACAACATAACTTGAGCGTTCAAAGGGTATAGTCAATGATGCGAGGTAGGCAACCCCAGTGGGTTCTTGAGGTATTTTAAATATTGTCCTCACTGCTGAGTGTCCTTTCAAAGTAAGCAAATTGACTTCTACAAGCCCACCATTAACTTGAGAAATGAGTCCCCGATAGAACTTTCTGAGTATTTCTACATCTTTGATCGTTGGGAGATCCGGTTCTTTGTCGAAATAATTGAGCGATAGTGCAATCGTCTGTTCTGGATTTACCCAAACGATAACCGAACTGTTTTCTTCTTCTTTTGTCCAACCCCATTCCGGAATTTGAACAGCATTAATTTTTGGGCTCTTTTTTTTAAAGATGTTTAGCATTGGCCATTTAATTGTAGTTCAACAAACGTATTTTTTACTTGGTTATCTCATCACCCCGTACCCTTTCTACACCCTTTATGCTATCATTAAGTTTTTCATCATAGCATGTGGAATTTTGCCAAGAAGGTAGAAACAAACATTCAATGTTGCAAGCAAAGGTGGAGTTGGGTTTTAGCTGCCCAAAAAAGTGTTTCAGGGTTTTCACTTTGGATCGGCCTGTTGATAAAATTCTTCTGGCAAATCCTCAAATTCCTTGATCAATTTTAATTGCTCTTCTTCAAGGTTTTTTTCTAATTTATACACTTCGGGAAAAGGCATTCTGAAATAATGCCCAAAATTTCCTGACTTTTGCTCCGCAGCCAAAAGTATATCCCGATAATCACCATAGTCAAACTCTCGTTTTAAAATAGCTATGTCTCCATCCGATATGAACAGCGCAGACCTAATTACTTCTTCTGAATATCCTGTATCCTTTCTAAGGGCAAACAGCACGGAACAAAGACTAATCGCATAATGACATGAAGGTACTGGAAACTTATCGACGATAAAATCAATTATGTCTGGTGGAAGGGCTTGGTATGCTTCTCTTTCGATCATTTTTTGCCTTTTTGGGAGTTTCATCCAACGGTATCACTGTTGATGCGATGAAGTTTGGGAGGTGCTTCGCCATTCAGAAAGGAAGCCTTCCTGAATGGCGAAGCTGGCCCTGTGACGAAGCATTTTCTTCATCGCCCAGTCGAAACGAACCATTTTTTTGGCCATTGCGGTTGTTTTTTAAACAAAGATAAGATGTTTTAGGGGGGAGAAGTGGAAGTTTTTTGTGTTGGGATTTTATAGAACTGTCAGCGCTAGCGACGCGCCCAGCTTTTGCAGGGCATGGTCGCCGGCGCAGTGTTGGACGCAGATTTTCATTTAAATTATTCCAATTTTGTGGAGATAATTTGCCACGTCTTTAGATGTTCGAATTAATTCTTCATCTTTGAAGATTGATTTAAATTTCTTTAAAATGTTCTTTTGGTAAACTTGTACTGTAATTCTACTTATATAAAGTTTTTTTGCGATTTCATTTGAATTAGCATTTATTAGTGAAGCTTCTAATACTTCAAGCTCTCTTTGTGTGTAAATACCTAATAGAATTTTCTTAACATTTTCATCATTGACAATTGTATTGGGTGTTGCATGATAAGCCTTTCCACTACTTTTTTCATAAGTCGTTTCAATATTGTTAATGATTTTCTTGACTTTCGACTCTGGGATGTTAATTCTTACTTCATTTTCAACACCCTTAGTGATATTAATTTTGATACTTTCTAAGCCAATTGAGTTGAATAAACTCTTGAAATAACCATTTAGACTTTTCATCTCATAATCACTATAACTTACATCGTTTAGACCAGCAGCATCTTCAGTGACATCCTTGTTATTTGTTTCTTTGTTGATCTCTTTTGCTATTGTCAAAATTCCTTTACCTATTCCTACTTTGAAAAGTTCTCCTTTCTCGTATTCAATAACCCCTAATATCAAATCTTTTTCGATTCTTGCTAATTTGCCAGAAAGTAATATAAGGGTACTATAGGTTTCGCTTATATTTTCAGGTTTAGAATCCAATTCATCAATTGATTTTAAAATGTAATCAATCGATTCTTTTAGATTCCCATTCGAAATAAGTTTATATATCTTACTTATGTCCATTTTATTGGTTTAATTCCTATTGCGCACAACAAGTCCCTGACGCAACATACGTCAAAGTGAAAGGTGTAATTCGGGTTTCACTTTGACATCTATTGCGTGTAAACCCGCCCTGTCTTCACCCCACTTTGCTTCGTCTACAGTCAAATATACATGATACAAAGGCTCAAGTCAAAGGTAATCTTATAGCCTAAAGTTTACAAAAAAAGCACATTAAATTTCCAAATCATCAATCGGACTTTTGATTCGATTCTAACCTTTGTGCGCAATGTGCCTATAATTTTATGTCACCACTATTTTCATTCCATCACCGCCTCAAAATCCCCCCAACACCCCCACCTCCAAAAATTCCAAATCCTCCGACCACCCCACCACCCGACTCCCCAGCCCCGGCGGCATCACCCAAGCATCCCCTTGTTTCAATTGTTTCAAAGCATACCCCTCCACTTGTAAATCCAAACTTCCTTTCAGCACAAAAGAGAAAAGAATATCCCAGTCGTGGCTACTAGTTTGAGGCTTTTCCACGCTTTGATCAGGCCGCACCACCTGTACCGATGCCACGCCTTTGGTCGCCTGATGAATCCCCGTATCCCGGTGCTCAAAGCCTTTTATGCGCCAGGGTTTCCAGCTGGCGGCTGCTACCTGATGATGGCAAAAAGTTTGCCCTTGAAATTCCCGATCGGGGCGAATCTGTGCAGTAGGCAAGGTCATCTCGTGGTCAATCGTGGTCATGTGCACCGCTGGAACCCCGATTTCGATCACCTCCAGATTGTCCGATGCTTCCAGTACCTGGTGCCGGATTTCCGGCGGTTGCGTCACACAATCCCCGGCATGGAGGATAAAGGGTGGCCCCTGGTCTTCGTACACCAGTTTCACCCAGCCGTTGTAGCAATAAATCAGCTGGAAGCCAATCGTGTGGTAATGTACCATGTCCGGCACTGGACCACCGTTGGGAATGCGGATGTGTGAGGCAATGATGCTGCCCCCCAAACGATCTGGGATCAGATCGCGGTACAACATACCCGCCCGGCCAATCACCCAGGGGTCTTTGTCTTGCAGTTGCCGCACTTCAAATTTGTGTTGGGTAGCTGGTCGGTGCAACTGATACGAGCGGGGGAGCAATTGGATGGTTGTTCCATTCGGGGCGATCAGGGTCCTTTCTGCTCCGGCCAGAGCTGCTGGGTCGTCGGTCAGGAGGTGAATGTTTGGCGCAGGGCACTTTGCTCCTTTATCAATCCGCAGGTGCAGGCCGTATCCCGACATAATCGCCACGGCTGGATCATCGGCCGGGAAGATGTTGTCCAGCCGGAAACCCAGCTTGGTAAAAAAAGCCATATCCTCGCTTAGCTCATTGCTGGGAAGCACAAGTTGGGGTAAAATGGCTGCTGCTTTGTTGCCCATTTTTGAATCCGGTTTTGTTGCCAGTTGTCTAAGGTGAAAGTTTTTGGCAGGGCTAATGTAGGCCGATTACCTAAAAAATTGGTAACTATTTAGCAGCCGCCTGCGGCGGTTTTTTATTTTATACCACCAAGACACGAAGACACTAAGGCACAAAGACATTAAGCGCTAAAATGGTGTCTCTTCGTGTCTTTGTGTCTTCGTGCCTTAGTGGCTAAAAAACTTTGCCGCAGGCAAAGCAAAATCCGCGTAAATCCGCCTAAATCCGCGTTCATCCGCGCTGCCATTATTGTCGCTTTGGTAAGAATAGTGTCTTCGCGAAATGGACTAATACACCCCCGAAAATGCAATCCCCGTATACCGATGCATGTCGTAATTCAAGGTAGTCAAATCATTGAAATTAAATTCCTGAACAGTATGGTGTCCACAGGCCCTGGCGATCACTTTAATCAAATCATTGGAGGCCTGCAAAAAATTGTGCAGTTGCATGGCCGAAGCTTCCACGATCAAGCGGCTTCTTAAACTTTCTTTTTGGGTCGCAATCCCCACCGGGCAATTGTTGCTGCCACAGGCGCGCATGCCCAGGCAGCCAATGGCCTGCAAGGCTGAATTGGCAATGGCCACGGCATCCGCGCCCAACATCATGGCTTTGGCAAAATCCTCGGGCACCCGCAGTCCTCCGGTGATCACCAGCGTAATGTCGGTGATCCCAAGCTTGTCCAGGTGTTTTCTGGCTCGGGCCAGGGCAGGAATGGTTGGCACATTGATGTTGTTCCGCAGGATGGAAGGCGCTGAACCCGTTCCACCACCCCGGCCATCCAGGATCAGGTAATCAACACCCACTTTCAGTGCAAAATCAATATCGGCTTCAATATGGCTGGCCGCTATTTTAAATCCGATGGGGATACCTCCGGTTTGAGCCCTTACTTCCTGTGCAAAGGCAGCAAAATCTTCCGGGGTGATCAGGTCGGGAAAAGCGGCGGGGGATATCGCAGATTGTCCTTCTTGCAGACCCCGAACTGCGGCAATCTCTTTGCTCACTTTGTTGCCCGGCAGGTGGCCACCCGTCCCGGTTTTGGCCCCTTGTCCACCTTTAAAATGAAAGGCTTGTGCTTTTTTTACCTTGTCCCAGGAAAAGCCAAACTTGGCCGAAGCGAGTTCATAAAAATAGCGGCTGTTGTTTTGCTGTTCTTCGGCGAGCATGCCACCTTCACCGCTGCAAATGCCGGTACCGGATAGCTCGGCACCCATCGCCAGCGCAATTTTGGCTTCTCTGGACAAGGAACCAAAACTCATGTCCGAAACAAAAATGGGGATCTCCAATTCTAGTGGCCTTTTAGCTCGGGGGCCAATTACCACTTTGGTCTGCACCGCTTCCTCATCGAGTAAAGGGCGTTTGGCGAGTTGAGCGGGCAAAAACTGAATGTCCTCCCACTTGGGCAAGGTATTTCTATCCACGCCCATGGATTCAGAAGGGCCGTGTTTGCCAAATTTTTTCAAACCATTCTGCGCGAGTGCTTTGATGTACCCCGTGTAGGGTTCGGTGCTTTCGGGATGGGTATCGGCATATTGCCCGAGGTATTGGTCGCGGTTAAAGGGTTGGGGATGTTGAGCCAAAAAGTCATTTATTTCGTCCTCATCTATCCATACGATCCCTTCTTTTACTTCTGCAAAAAACTTATGCAATACCTCATGGTTGTTGTATTCACTCACCCCGGTATCATAGCGGTAATCCCAGCCGTGCACGCCACAAATCAGGTTTTGACCGTCGATGTAACCATCCGCCATCAAAGCACCGCGGTGCAAACAACGGCCATAGAGCACCGAAATCTGGTCATCGTAACGAATCACCACCAAATCGAGTCCATTGATCAGCCGATGGGCTGGAATCCTGTCTTCAAAATTGTTGAAGGCAGCTAGTTCAATTTTTTTCATACTCACGGTTTTAGGTGTAATGTCAGGTCTTGCGCCTTAGGAGGAGAAGCAAAAAATACTTTGATAACCACCCCTTAGCAAGATGTACCACTTGACAAAATTCTGGCCAAAATAAGACTTGATCTGCTTCTGAAACGTTCTGTCAAAGACAGATTGAAGGTTCAGGTTTATTTCATTTTTAATTGTTACGACAGGTTTTCCACACCCGCTGTTTTTACCAACAGCCACTTGAAAAACCCCATATTGGCAGCATTTTTTAAGTTATGCGCAAGACTTGATCAAAAAAAACAATTATCACCCGACCACACAGGTGGCAGTTTGTACGGATGTGACTTGTGCGAAGAAGTGAGGGCTCCACATGACAAAATCGGGGCAACGCACTGTAGAGACGCACGGCTGTGCGTCTCTGATATGTTGTGAATACACGGAGTCCGACGCACGGCCGTGCGTCTCTACCTAGCCAAATCCTACTTCCAAATCTAAAGCTGATCGACCCCACCCGTTCCCCCTGCCGGTACAAACCGATTCTCCGTCACCTGCCCCGACCAATCAAAATCCGGGTTCTCCTCATGCAGTTTTCGGTATTGCAGCGGTGCACAATGGCGGTACTTCATAAACAAGCGGTTGAAATTGGTCACATTATTGAAGCCCGAATGAAAACAAATTTCCGTGATCGTTTCTTCCGAATCCAGCAGCAACTTACAGGCGAAACGCACCCGAATGTCGATCAAAAACTGCTTAAAACTGTGGTGCGCGTGTTTCCGAAAAAAATGACTAAAAGCGGAATCGCTCATGTTCATCAAGCCCGCCAGGTCGGATACTTTCATCTGGTGGTTGGAAAAATTCTCCAGAATATAGGTATAGGCCACCTGGATGCGGCGACTGTCAGATTTTGAAGTTGCTGGGGCCAGGCCCTCGCTGTTCAGGTATTCAAACTCAGTGGAGCGCGAGAGGACATCCAGCAGTTTAAAAAATTCCAATACGCTGTCCATGCCCTTATCGGTAGTCAACTCTTTCATGCGTAGGAAGGCATCCTCGTAGGTTTTTCCGTAAAAGCGGATGCCGCGTCCGCAGCGTTGCAGGAGTTTCCTGATTTTGTTGTAGGGCTCTTTTTTCAACAATTGCGCCGTGAAGAGGTCGGCGCCAAACTGGATGGTGATCACCCGGTAATTTTTGCCTTTGGGTTGTGCCGCCACTGCGCCATCCCACTTGTGGTAGAGGTAGGGGCCCATAAACACCAGATCGTTTTCCAGATAACTTTGGGTAGAGTCCCCCACCGTCCGGGTGCCCGAGATGCCACTGACCAAACTGAGCTCCAATTCAGCATGGTTGTGCAAGGGGTAAGCAAATTTATTGTTGACCGCATCCAGCACCACAAATACATCCGACTCTTTTAGAGGAGTTATTTCGAGAAAAACTTCCATCGTAAAATTTTCTTTTGGAATAGGAGGAAAAACTTTTCAAAGATTTCTTAAAGATACTACTGATTTGCTCGAAAGTGCCATAATTCCAGGTATTCTCCTAGTAATTTTGCAAGAGTTGGCAAAGTGACGAAGGTATCTTCTGAGTCGACTTCGCGGCGCACTCGACGATATGAAGCAAATTTTACCCTTATTGGCCCTGTTCTTATACGGAATCAACAGTTTATGTGGGCAAAGCACTGAAACATTCCAACTCAAAGGTACGGTATTGGATGCCGCCAACCAGGAAGCCCTGATTGGGGTAAACATTCAAGTAAAAGGAACCCAAACCGGCGCGGTCACCGACTTAGCAGGTGCCTTTAGTCTGGAATTGAGCAAAGGCAGTGTGCTCGTCTTCAGTTTTTTGGGCTATACCTCCCTCGAACGTACCATTCAAGACGCCACTCCCCTACTGATCCAATTGGAAACCGAAGCACAACTCCTGCAAGACATGGTGGTGGTGGGCTACAAACGGGAGTTCCGCTCCGACGTGGCCTCGTCCATCAGTTCCGTAAAAGCCAAAGACATCGCCAAACTCCCGGTTCTGGGCCTCGACCAGGCCCTGCAAGGCCAGGTTGCAGGCGTGCAAGTCACCCAGGCCACCGGCGCACCCGGCGACGACATTTCCATCCGCATCCGTGGGGTCAATACCCTTGGCAACAACAATCCGCTCTTCATCATCGATGGCGTGCCGACCACGGGTAGCATCAACATGTTTTCCACCAACGACATCGAATCCATCGAAGTGCTCAAAGATGGCGCAGCAGCGGCCATTTACGGTGCCCGCGCCGCCAACGGAGTGGTTTTGATCACCACCAAAAAAGGCAAATCGGGTAAACCCTCCTTTTCTTTTGATGTGTACCAGGGCCTGCAACAAGCCAGCAATTTACCCGAGTTGCTGAATTCCGCAGAATACCTGACCATCCGCAACGAGGCCATCCAGAACGCCAATGCGCTACGGGATCCACGCAGGCAACTCACGGGTTACGACCCCAAAATCCTGGATACCTTGCCCGACAACAATTGGCTCGACAAGGTCTTCAGCACCGCGCCCATGAGTCGCTACTACCTGAGTGCAACGGGTGGGGGGCCGCACGGATCGTATTATTTGATGGGCGAATACCTGGATCAACAGGGCATTTATACCGGACAAGGTTTTAAAAAATACTCGGTCCGGATGAACAGCGAAATCGGCAATTCCTGGCTAAAACTGGGCAACAACCTTTCCTTTTCGGTTTCTGACCGCAAGTTGATCGGCAGTTCCGGCGATGGTGGAGGCCCCGGCAATGAGCTGAGTGGCATTCGTTACGCCTTGATTGCTGCGCCCGTTTTTCCTGTGTCGCGAGCGGATGGAACGTATTACAAAACCAGTTCGGAATTGGGCGACCCTACTTTATACGGCGACGGCAACGCCAACCCGCTGGCCTTTAATGAAGCCACCGATTGGAACATCAAACGTTACCGGGTTTTTGGCAATGTTTTTGCTGAACTCCAGCCCTTAAAAAACCTGCATTTTCGGACCAACCTGGGCGGCGACTTTTTGTTCACCAACGAAAAACTGTTCAAAGAAAGACTCTCGCCAGCGATTTATTCCCCCACCTCGCTCAACGAATCACGGGTGTTTGAACAAAACCTGGTCTGGAACAACTCCGTCGATTACAACCTCAAAACTGGCCAACACAAAGCCTCCATTTTGCTGGGCATGGAAGCCATCGTAAACCGCACGAATTACCTGGGCGCGTCAGCCAATAACTTCTCGCGTACCGATCCCCTTTTCCGCAACATCAACAACTCCGTGCCACAAATTTTGACCAATCTTGGCGCTTCGGGCATCAGCACCGAATGGAGTTTGTATTCCTTTTTTGGCCAGGCCAATTACAGCTACGCGGGCAGGTATGTGCTGAATGCTTCGCTGCGGCGGGATGGTTCTTCCCGTTTTGGCGAGGGCAATCGCTACGGGTATTTTCCCTCGGTATCGGCCGCCTGGAATGTGTCCAACGAAGCGTTTTTAGCCTCTAATAAATTGATTTCTGGCTTAAAAATCCGGGCTTCTTATGGTGAATTGGGCAATCAGGAAATTGGCTTGTATCCGTATAGCTCCCTCGTACAAACCGGCCAACGAGTCTATTCTTTTGGCGGCGAAGTAGCCACCGGAGCACGACTGGTTGAAACGGGCAACAGCAAGATCAAGTGGGAAACCACCGCGCAATTCAACCTGGGCGTCGACCTGAGTTTGTGGAAAGACCGCCTCAACTTTACCGTCGATTTGTACAAAAAAATCACCAGCGACATCATCGTGCGGGTGCCGGTCCCTCAGGCGGGTGGCGGTTCCAATCCACCCTATGTCAATGCAGGCAAGGTGGAAAACAAAGGTATCGACCTGAACCTGAACTACCGGGCGCGCTTCAAAGACGGGAGTTACAGCGTTACGGGCAACCTTTCCCTGGTGCGCAACGAGGTACTTTCTGTGGCCGATTCTGAACCCATTTTGGGCGGATTTGGCCTCTCCGATGGCCCCATCACCAAAACCGAACCGGGCTACCCGATTGGTTCTTTTTTCCTGTATAAAATGGATGGAATCTTCCAAACCCCGGAAGAAATCGCGGCCAGCCCCTTCCAAACGCTGGATACCCGCCCCGGCGATGTCAAATTCGCCGACTTGAATCAGGACGGCACCATCGACGACAAGGACCGCAGCCACCTGGGCAGCCCCTTCCCGAATTTCATTTACGGCCTCAACCTCAATGTGCAATACAAGAGTTTTGACCTGTCGGTACTGGCCCAGGGCGTACAAGGCAATGACGTGTATTTCCTCTACGGGAATTTTGCCTACGAGACCCAATCGCGTGGATTCAACTCCTACCGCGAGATTTTGGACCGCTGGACCCCCACGAATACCGACACTAACATACCTAAAGTCAGTGTAGACGATCGCAATGGCAATCGCCGCATTTCTACCCGCTTTTTGGAAGACGGCTCCTACCTGCGCATCAAAAACATCACCTTGGGTTACGACCTGAAAAAGAGCCTGAACTGGCCCGGCGTCGGCTCGGCTCGCTTGTACCTAAGCGCCCAAAATGCCCTGACCATCACCCGTTACAGTGGCCTTGACCCGGAAATTCAGGCCAATGCCAACGATACCCGTGGCTACAATGTATCCTCCGACCTTGCCGTAGGCATCGACTGGGGAACGGTACCCGCCCCACGTACTTTCATCCTGGGCTTTCACCTGGATTTTTAATCAGATTCCTATTCCTAATCAGTACTTTATGAGATTTTGGAAACAAGTGTTTGGCATAAGTTTGTTTTTCGTTTGTTCTGCTTGCGCAGACATTCTGGACAAGGAACCCATCGGTATTCTGGACACCGGTTCTTTTTTCAAAACCGCCCAGGATGCTGAACAAGCCGTTAATGCCGCTTATAACTCCCTGCTGTTCAACAACGAAAACAACAATTTTTACTGGGGCCTGGGCGTCATCGCCTCGGACGAAGCGGTGGCAGGTGGTGACGGTTCACGACCAGGGTTGAGTGAATTTGATTTTTTGATCCATACCCCCCGTACCCAGGAACTCAACGACCTGTGGAAGCTCAATTACAACGGCATCACCCAGTGCAATACGGTACTGGAGAAGGTGCCCGCCATCGAAATGGATGCCGCCTTAAAAAGCCGCATTTTGGCCGAAGCGCAGTTTTTACGGGGCTATTATTACTTCATCCTGACCCAGGTTTTTGGCGATGTTCCGTTGATTACCAGGCTACTTCCACCTGCTGAAATCAAAATTCCCCGCACGCCTCTGCGCGAAGTGCAGGCGCAAATTCTCCTGGATTGTGAAAGCGCGGCAGCGGTATTGCCCCTGAGCTATCCGGCTACTTCACAGGGTCGGGCCACCAAAGGCGCCGCGCTGGCATTGGCGGCGAAAACCAAAATTTACCAAAAAGACTGGACGGGTGCTTTGGATTACATTCAAAAAATCAAGGCACTGGGCATCTACCAATTGGTGCCCGATTTTCGCGACAATTTTCGCAAAAACACCCAAAACAACAGCGAATCAGTGTGGGAAATCCAGCACAGCAACCTGCAACTTGGCGTAGGCAATTCGCTCAACCAGTGGTGGGCTTCCAAAAAATACGGTGGCGGTTATGGCTTTGCGGAAGTGACCAAAGAATTGGTGGATGCTTTTGAAACAGGTGACCCCCGGCTCAAATTCACCGTAGCCCGCAATCGCGACGATTATTTCGGAGTCGTCTATTTTGCCTCATTTTCCTCCACCCAATATAGTCCGCTTAAATACCTGCAATCGGACAAAGAAGCGACCCAAAAAGCTGACGGAGACATCAACTACACCGCGATTCGCTACGCGGAAGTTTTGCTCTGGGAAGCCGAAGCCCAGGCCGAACTCAACAAAATACCGGAAGCAAAAATTCCGCTGGAAGTAGTCCGGGCGCGGGCCAGGGCGCAAGCCACTACACCCGCTACGACTTTGCCTCCAATCAGTGCCACCGATCAGGCTACAGTTTTGGAAGCCATCCGCCACGAGCGACAGGTGGAACTGGCCTTCGAGATGCACCGCTTCTTTGACCTGGTGCGCTGGGGCTTGGCTAGCAAATACTTGCCCAACTTCAAAGTGGGCAAACACGAGTTGTGGCCCTTGCCACAAACGGAGCTGGATTTGAATCCCAAATTGGTGCAAAATCCGGGCTATTGATCATTGTAAACTTTAGTATCAGCTATTGCTAACTAGCGCCATAGGCGATACTTTCTAAGGTGTCTAAGGTGCCTAAGGTGGTTCAAATAAAAACTCTTCGCGCTTGCGCGCTTGAGTCATATTTTTTCTTAACCACCTTAGGCACCTTAGACACCTTAGGGGTCACTTTAGCTAGACAGTATCGACTATTCCCCAAAAAACAATCATTTGTATATGAGCATCAGCGTCTTCAGGTTTCGTGCATCACTTTTCCTCTCCTTCTGGAGCATCGGCATCTCCGCCTTCGCCCAAGCAGGCCAAATCGCCATTCCCCGCATTGAACAAATGCCCAACCAACCCAGCCCCTTCAACATCCGCAACTGGGCGCAGGTGGCCCTGAAGTACGACTCCTTTGTGTACGATGCCACCAAAACCGGAACTTACCTGCCACTGGTTTTTTTCAAAAATGCAGGCATTAACTATCCAGCAGCACCCGTTTTTGGCCTGACAACTTACGTGGGTTCAAATCCCCCGCCCGGTAATGAAGCCATCAACGTCTTGCCTTCGCTGGTAGGCGCAAGTTTGGTCGGCATCGACAAACAAAATCAATTTGGCCGCAACTGGCTGCTGCTGGCCCAGGATTTTTACAACAAAGCCAACGGCGAAAAGCTCTACCTCAACAATGCCAGTTCCCGTAGCGGGCAGGATTGGTGGTATGACATGATGCCCAATGTGTATTTTTATCAATTGACCGACCTGTACCCCCAAGGATTTGGGGAATCCAAACTCCAATTTACCACCATTGCCGATCGGCTGCTGGAAGCCACCAAAGCCATGGGCGGCAGCACGGCACCCTGGAGTAGCGCCTACCTCAATTACCGCGCCTGGAATTTTATACAAATGAAACCCTTGGTCGCTGGAGTCAAAGAACCCGAAGCCGCCGGAGCTTTTGCCTGGATTTTGTACCACGCCTACAAAAAAACGGGCGACAAAAAATACCTCCAGGGTGCTGAATGGTGCCTGGAATTCCTCAATGGCTGGCCAGATAATCCTTCCTACGAACTACAATTGCCCTACGGAACCTACGTGGCGGCCAAAATGAATGCCGAACTCAACACCCAATACGATGTAGAAAAAATGCTGAATTGGTCCTTCAATCGCGGTGCTTTGCGCGGCTGGGGCACCATTGTGGGCAAATGGGGTGGTTTTGAGGTGTCGGGACTGGTGGGCGAAGCCAATGACGCTGGCAACGATTACGCTTTTCAACTCAATGGCCTGCAACAGGCAGCTGCCTTGGTGCCGATGTTGCGCTACGACAAACGTTTTGCCCGAGCCATCGGCAAGTGGATGCTCAACCTGAGCAATGCCAATCGATTGTTTTACCCTGGCTTTTTGACCGATGCGCAACAAGATGCCTCGGCCTGGTCCAATCAATACGACCCGGATCGGGTAATCGGTTATGAAGCTCTGCGGGAAAAATTGAATGGAAGATCCCTGGTTTCGACGGGTGACGCCCTGGCTGGAAAATGGGCGGCTACCAATCTCTCCTTGTACAGTACCTCCTCGATTGGCTATTTGGGTGCCATCGTCAAAAAGACCAATGTGGAAAAAATCCTGTCCCTGGATTTGTTGAAGACCGACTTTTTTAAGGAGGCAGCTTATCCCAGCTATTTGTTGTTCAATCCTTATGCCACCGCCCAGGAGGTAGAATTGGACTTGGGCGCTGCACCAGTGGATGTTTACAATACGCTGCAAGAGGCTTTTTTAAAAACGAATGTACAAGGTAAAGTTAAGGTCTCCCTTCCCCCCAATGAAGCGGTATTGCTGGTGCTTACACCTGCTGGTGGCGCGGCAACTTATCACGAAAATCAATTTTTGGTGGATGGGGTAGTGGTGGACTATCGGCAAAGTACAATCAAACTCAATAAACGCCCCCGCATCCAGGGTCTTGGCCTCAAAGAAGACACGCTGATCGTCAAGGACCAAGTCAGCGTTTTTGGACAAGCCCTCGATCCAGAAGGCACTGCATTGACGTACATCTGGTCAACAAGTCAAGGGGAAATTTCGGGGACGGGCAAAGAAGTTTTGCTCAAAACCCCGGCCGCACCCGGCCAAATTCAAGTCCAACTGATCGTAAAAGACTCGGAAGGGCTGGCCGATACGGCTACACTGTTGCTGACCGTAGTTGCAGCCATCAACCGGGCACCCGTCATCCAGGGCATTGAAAAATCAGCGGCGTATACTTCTCCGAATACTGCTTTGACCCTGCTTGCTCGTGCTACCGACGCCAACCTTGATCCCTTGACCTACAACTGGTCAACCACGGGTGGAACGTTACAAGGCACTGGTGCACAAATCAACTGGCAGGCACCCAGTGTGGAAGGCATCTATACCATCACGGTAGAAGTCAAAGATCCTGCGGGTTTAAAAAGCAGCGCCAATACCAAAATCTGGGTGCGCAATTTTGCCCCCTCCACTGGCGAATTGGTCGCATTTTACCCTTTTCAGGGCGACGCCCGCGACATGGGATCCAATCACCTGGATGGTACCGTTAACCGTGCCCGGATCAGTTCCGACCGCAACGGCCTTACCTCCGAAGCCTTTTCTTTTGATGGCAACACCCAGCACATTCTGGTGCCCAATCATCCGCTGCTCAATTTTGATCGTGCGATTACCCTGAGCACCTGGTTCAAAGCCAATGCCATTCCCGATCGGGAGAGTTTTTTGTTGTCGCACGGCAGTTGGCAACAACGTTGGAAATTATCGCTTACTCCTACCCGCCAGCTCCGCTGGACGGTCAATAGCCTGAATGGCATCAAAGACCTCGACAGCGCGACGGAATTGCTGCCGGGCCAATACCACCAGGTCACGGCCACTTACGATGGCAGCTACCTGGCGCTTTACCTCGATGGGGAGTTGGAAGCAGCTGTACCTTTTACCGGAAAAATCAGGACAACAACCTTGCCCATGCTTTTTGGGCAAATGTGGCCGGACGACGCTCAATACAATTTTGCCGGAGTACTCGATGAAGTGCGCATCTACAACTATGCCCTTCCTCCCGATAAAGTGAAAGCGCAATACACGACTAATACGACTACACATACACAGCAGGCTCCAATACGTGCAGAGCCCTTGCAGGTAAGCCCCAACCCTTTTTCTCATTCCATCCAGTTGACCGATATAGCTTGGAAAAAACAATCCGGAACCCTCCAACTCTATCAACTCGACGGAAAAATGATCAAGACCTGGACGCTGGAATCCGTAGGCGGTCGCCCACTGGATTTGTCCTACTTACCTGCCGGTGCTTATTGGCTAAAGCTGTTTTCGAATGGACTCATCCAAGCCAAATTAGTAGTAAAACAACCCTAAAAATCAAAATCCAATGAAATTCAAACTACAACATTTGACATTGCTTTTTTTATGCCTCCTCTGCACTGGAGCGCTGTACGGGCAAACTCCGATTGCGAGTTACCCCTTTGACGGCTCGGCCAATGACGTTTCGGCCAACCACAACCACGCGGTGGTCAACGGGGCCAGTTTATCCGCCGACCGTTTCGGCTGGTCGAACAAGGCATTTTATTTTGATGGAGTGCAAAGCACCTTGCAAGCACCAAACTTTGCTGCCCTCAATACCCTCAACACGACCGTGGCTTTTTGGGTGAGGGTGAAAGCTCTGCCAGCACAAGGGGAAGTTTTTTTATTGTCTTTTGGCGGCTGGCAAGAGCGCTGGAAAATCTCCTTGCCCAATCACGGCAAACCAGTTTGGACGACCAACCACAGCAATGGCATTTCGGACATGGATTCCGGGGATGGGAACACCCTCGCCCTTGGGGTCTGGAAACACGTCGCTTTTGTACACGATGGGGCCAAAGACCTCATCTACATGAATGGGGTTAAAGTGGCCGAAAAAGCCGTAGCTGGCAACCTCAACAGTACGAGCAAGCCCCTCGGGATTGGATACAATGCAGTAGATGGCGGCAACTTTTTCAACGGCGACATCGATGAACTGAACATTTTTGGCGTAGCCCTTACGGCCGTCCAAATCAGTGCCTTGTATACCGCTCAAAGTACCGCTCCGGTCTTAGCCAAAGGTTTGTTGAGCCATTATCCCTTTTCGGGCAACAGCAAGGACATCGGCATTTTGGCCAATCACGCCGAAGGCAAAAACCTCAGTTGGAGAACCGATCGTTTTGGTTTTGGCAACTCGGCTTATCATTTTAATGGGACTTCTTCGGAATTGACTGCTCCTCCTAGCGCGCCACTCAATTCGCCCAAGGCTTCGATTAGTTTTTGGGTAAAAGTGAACAAACTGCCTGCTACGGGTGAAGTTTTCCTACTTTCTCATGGTGGCTGGCAGGAACGTTGGAAAATCTCTTTGCCTGGTCACGGCAAGCCCGTTTTTACCACCAATTATGCCACCGGCATTTCCGATATGGATTCCGGCGATGGCAATGCCCTGGTGCCCGGAAAATGGACCCATGTGGTGATGGTACACGACAGCCTCAAAGACCTCATTTACTTGAATGGCATCTTGGCCAATTCCAAAAATGTGGTGGGCAATTTGAATGCTACCAAGTACCCTTTGGGTATTGGTTATAACCCCATTGATGGCGGCAACTTTTTTGATGGCGACCTGGATGAGGTACAATTGTACAACACCGATTTGAGCGCGGCCCAAATTGGTATCCTGTATATTCTACAATCCACCGCGCCAAATAACCCTCCTTCACCATTAGTTGCTGAATTCAAAATGGCGGGCGATTTGCACGATGCCACAGCTTACAAAAACGATGGGATCAACCACGGATCGGTACCTGCAACAAGTCGCTTTGGTTTGGCCAACAACGCTATCGCTTTTAACGGTGCGGAAGGGGTTGAGGTGCCCAATTCATCCGCCTACAACACGCCCAATACGACGATTAGTTTTTGGGTAAACGTCAAAGAATTGCCCGGTACCGGTGAATATTACATTATGTCGCATGGCGGCTGGCAAGAACGTTGGAAAATCTCCCTGCCTGCGCATGGCAAACCGGTGTTTACCACCAACTACGCCACGGGAATTTCGGACATGGATTCTGGTACTCCACTCACGGTCAACACCTGGACCCACGTGGTGATGGTACACGATGGAGCCAAAGACATCATCTATTTTGATGGGGTCAAAGTGAATGAAAAAGCAGTGGTAGGTGCTCTCAATGCCACCAAATACGACCTGGCTTTGGGCTACAACAACATCGACAATAGCAATTACTTCAAAGGCAGTCTGGACGATGTGCAATTGTACAACAAAGCGCTGAGTGCCGCTGAGGTGACGGCTTTGTACAACCTTCAAAAACTGCCTACACCCATTGCAGGCAGTCTGGTGGCGGAATACAAATTCAACGGCAATGGTCAGGATGCTACCGCCTACCTTAACCACGCCAACCTGGGCAAAGCAACGCTGGACAAAGACCGCTTCAACAAGTCCAACAAAGCCGTCCTTTTGGATGACAAAACCACCGAGGTGAGTGCGGCCAACTCCGCGCAACTCAATTCGGATTATACCACGATCAGTTTCTGGACCAAAGTCAACAGCCTTCCCGGCAACGGAGAAGCATTTTTGTTGTCCTTCGGCGGCTGGCAGGAGCGTTGGAAAATCTCGCTGCCTGGCCACGGCAAACCGGTCTGGACGACCAACTACGAAGGTGGCATCTCCGATATGGATTCCGGTGATGGCAACGCTCTGGTCGTGGGCACCTGGACCCACGTAGCAATGGTACACAATGGGGTTCAGGATAAAATTTTTATCAATGGAAAATCCGTTGCGACCAAAAACGTACCTGGCAAGTTGAATAAAACGACCAAGCCACTCGGCATCGGTTTCAACATCATCGATGGAGGTTCCATTCTAGATGGCTCTCTGGACGATATCCTGATTTTCAACAAAGCCTTGGGCGATGCCCAAATCGACTCCCTGTACAAAACCCAAATCCTGGCACCTTCCTCCAGCGATACCCTGGCGCCCGATGCGCCTTTGAATCTGGTGGCTGTTGCTAAAAATACGACTGTCTCATTGGATTGGCGGGATGCTACAGATAACCTGGGCGTTACCGCTTACAACATTTTCCAGGATGGCAAAAAAATTGCCACTTCGATTGTATCTGAAAATGTGGTCGAAAACCTGAAGCCACTCACCAACTTTATCTTCGGCGTTACTGCACTGGATGCCGCTGGCAATGAGTCAGTGATGACGACGGTTACTGTAAAAACGGGTGAAGAAGCCAGTCCTGACCTCACTCCACCTACCAAACCCGGCGCGCTCAAAGTTGACGTAGGAACCTTTACCGCCATTCTTTCCTGGACGGCATCTACTGACGATCGGCAAGTGGCCGGGTATGTTGTTTTGGTCGATGGCGTCATTGTGGATACTTTGGCTGGCACGGCTACTTCGATTGTGGTTTCCGGCCTGGAGCCCGTTACCCCTTACACCTTTGAGGTCTATGCCTTTGATGGTGCAGGCAACAACTCCGAATACGCCGACGTAACCGCTGTCACCAAGCCCAAACTAGTAACCAGTGAACCCGGCCTCGTGGCCTGGTACCCTTTTGAAGGCAACGCCAACGATGCTACCCCGTACAACAACCACGGAGTGATCGGTGGAAATCCGGTATTTGAAACCGTTACCAATCGTTTGCGCCCCGGCGGCAGAGCCATTAAATTTGATGGCCAACAGGATTCCGTATTGGTTCCAAATGGCGTTCAACTGATTTCGGATTACACCACGGTGAGTTTCTGGATTCGGGTAGACAGCACCAGCACCAAAGATGCGGAAGCCTATGTGCTCGATTTTGGCCACTGGGATCAGCGTTGGAAAATCTCCCTGCCCCAACACAAACGGATCGTGTGGACGACCAACAGCAAAAATACCCAGTTCCCCAACTTCATCTCAGACATGGACGCCAAGGACGGCAACGAGCTGATTCTGCGCGAGTGGTGGCATGTCACCATGGTACACAATGGCACCGACGATGTGATTTACATTGATGGCAAAGAGGTGAACCGCAAACCTGTCACTGGTGTACTGAACCCTACCACACGCCCGCTGGGCATCGGAAACAACCCCGTGGAAGGTGGCCAGTATTTCATTGGTGCCTTGGACGAATTGAAGATTTACAATACCGCGTTGACTACCGCAGAGATTGCCAAATTGTACCAAAATGGCGTAACCAGTTTGAGAGACCTGCAAGAAAACGTGGGCCGGTACATTCAACTGGCTTATCCCAATCCATCACTCAACGAAGTGACCATCAAACACGCTCTTCCTGGCAATCAGGATCTGCTGGTGCGTGTTGTTGACCTGAGTGGTCGTCAGGTGGGCGCTTTTAATTTTGACAAAGGCAGCCTCGGTGCAGGTACCCTTAATCTGAACATTGCCAACTACCCGGCCGGGACTTACCTGGCTAATTTTATTTTTGGTGGCAAAAATATGGGATCGATCAAGTTTGTTAAAAAGTGATCGATTAAGTATTGAATTGATTTTCGGAGGGTTCAGGTTTTGGAACCCTCCGAAAAATTGAAATCAACTTCATTCATTCCGATTTTATAGCCTTCCAGCGCCCATTTTTAAACACCCAGAGGTCCTTGGGATTATCGTAGTTGGCTTCCTCCCGGGCACCTCCCCCAAAAAGGATGACTTGTTTGTGCTTTTGGTCGTACACCAAGGATTGGCCTTCCCGCAGGGATGGAGCAATGCCCAATTCCAGTTTAGTCCAGTTTGTTCCGTCCCAAATCCAGGTGTCGCTCAGGTTTTTTCCTGGTTCAAGCGCTTTCAAAGCGGCCAACTTGGTTGATCTTCCAAACAAAAGCATTTGCTGTTTTCCTTTTTCATTCATACAAGCCGCGTTGTAATTGCCCAATTCGATGGATGGCAAGTGGCTATCCAACAATTCAAAATTCTGCCCGTCCCAGGCCCATACTTCGTTGAACCTTTCATCCTTGATGCTCACGCCCCCTACAATCAAGGTCTTTTTTAAAGCAGGTGAATAAACCATGCTGTGGGCAATTCTTGGAGCTGGAGGATTGTGCGCTTCTATTTTTTGCCAGTTGTTCCCATCCCATTCCCAAAGGGCATTTGAAAAGCCTTTTTCGTCAATATTCACCCCACCGAACATGACTATCCGGTTGCGGTGGGGGTCATAAACGAGGTTGGTGTGTAACATTCTACCTGGTGCTGCCGATGCAGACAATAAGTTCCATTTGTTTCCATCCCATTCCCAAAATTCCGCCAATACTTCAACCTTGCCAGCAGGATTAATTATCCGGCCACCATAGAGGTAGGTTTTTCCGTTTTGGGCATGGTACACCATTTTTGCATCGTTGCGCAAGGATGGCCCCGTTTCAGACAAGCTGCTCCAGCCTGATTGGTCCCAGGCCCAAAGTTTGTTGTCGATTGAAAGCGAAGATGGGGCGGTATTTTTATAATGCTTCTCACCTCCAAAGATCAACATTAGGCCTTTTTTTGAATCAAAAGCAGCAGCATGCTGGCTTCTCCCGGAGGGCAATAAATGGAGTTTTCCCGGTTGAGCCAACACCTGAACGCCAGCTAGTAGTATGAGGATGATTAAGTTTGCTTTCATTGAGGCTTATTGTAATTTTTCCAGCAGCGGTCTCCAGCGGGCATCGGCTTTGAGTGAGTCCAAATCGGTATCATTTTCAAATTGCTCTTTGCCTTTAAAGCCATTTTCGATGGCTTTATTCAGTGTGTCAAAGGCTTGGTCTTGCTGACCACAAAGGGCATAACCGCAGGCGAGGTTGTAATAATTGCCAGCGTTGGGTTGCAGCTGCACCGCTTTTTCGTAACACCTTGTTCCTTCTTTATTTTTATTGATGGAACAAAGCTGCATGCCCAGTCTTCCAAAGGATTCCAAAGCACCTGCTGCGAGGGCATTCGACAGGTAATTTTCTGCTTCTGTACTTTTATTCAAGGTGTATAAAACCTGCAGGAGTCTAAAAAAAACATTGTGATCTCTAGGTTTTAATACATAAGCTTTTTTTAAGAGTTCTTCAGCAGCTGCATATTGCTGCATGTTGCGCAATAGTTCCCCATATTGTTGGAAGGCATCTCCATCTTCCGGGTGATTTTTTACCCAATCCGCCAGCATGTTGAGGGTTCGGGCGGAATCCATTGCCTCCTGTGGGTTCATGAGTTTCCAGGCTCCTTTTTTCCATTGCCAAATTTCATTGGATAGGCCCCATTCCACCACCCCGCCGTACAGGTACAAAGCCCCTTTGCCATACTCCATGGTTGCTGCAGCCCGTTTTGCAGGTGGATGAGCGGATACTACCTTTGTCCAAGAAATGCCATCCCATTTCCAAAAATCACTAAAAAAAGGATTGGCATTGTTGCGGCCACCAAAGAGAAAAGTGGCTTTTTCTTGGGGGTGATAGGCCAATGCGTAGCGATTTCTGGCATCGGGGAATGCTCCAGTTGCGGTAATCTTATCCCATTTTTCATTTTTCCATTCCCATACTACGGATTTGCCATTCTCCCAACAGGGGATAACGAGGGCATTTCTGGCAATGTCAAAGGCTATTTCATAGGCAGAAATGATGTTTGGCCCATCCGCCGAAAGTTTTTTCCATTGATTGGCCTTCAATTCCCAAAGTTCGAATACTTGGGGGTCACTACCTCGCCTGAGTTGGGTTTTGTTGTAGACATCACCATACACCAAAATTCTCTGATTGATGGGATCGTAAGTGGCCTCGGATGTTTTTACTGGAGCATCAGTATTGCTCAGTTCCCACTGTTTTCCATCCCATTTCCAAACATTCAGGTTGACTTTTGAAGCAGCTTGGGCCTCAGTGACCCCGGCAATTAAAAAGGTGGCTTTTTGCTGGGGATCATATACGAGGGCATGCCCAACGCGGTTTCCAGGCACCTCAAATTGGGCCTCTTTCCACGCAGATTGATCCCATTCAAAAACATTTTCGGGAAAAGCGAATCCCTTGCCAATCACATTGCCGCCGCCGCCAAAAAGAACAATTTTGTCTCTTTTTGAGTCGTAAGCGATTTCTTCAAGGTGTCGGGGATCTGGCGAGATTTGGGAAAATGCCGCTACTGCGCACAGCAAAATAGCTGCGATCAGGAAGGTCCTCATTGATCTATATTTTCACGACAGAGCGAGGTGGCATCAGGTTGAGCCACTTTGATTTCCCATTTTTAAAGACGGCAGGAATTGATTAAGGGTTGCAGGGGCTGCTCTGGTCAACTCAAATTTTCTTTATAAAATTAGCTTGCCAGCCGTCTTTTTACTTATTTAGCTGTTTATCAATGCATCTTTCCTAAAAACACCAATGACATGAAACTCCTGGGACGTCTCTTAAAATGGTTATTCCTGAGCCTGTTGGGGCTGGTGTTATTGGTGTTGCTATTTTTGGTTTTGGACCAGGATGCCCAACACATTACCCTCAGCAAAGCAGACCAGGAATCCATCAAAGTGCTGAAAAAATATGTGCGCCCGGCGGATTCCAGTGAATATTATTCTCTATTGAAAACCTGGGGAGAAAACAAAAAACTAGCTCCTGGTTTTGAACTCCAATGCCTCCTGGCTCTGTCGCATTATCCAGAACTCAAAAAAGCGTCCATCGATTTTTTGGTGCAGCCAGCCTTTATCCAATTGTCGGCCCGACCCGATCCCATCACCGTTTTGTTGCCCTGGGTAAAACGAAAATATCTGGTTGTGATCAGCAATGATACGGGTAGAGAAAATGACCCGATTCTTTTGTCAAAAGCACCTTTCAATGAACAAGTGGGGATCATTGGGCACGAACTGGCTCACGTGGTATTTTACCTGGACAAAAACTCCTTGTACCTGGCCTGGTTGGCTTACCAATACCAATTCAATGAGCATTTTGCTACGGTTTTTGAGCGGGAGACTGATAAAAGGGCGGTGGCACATGGCCTGGGTTATCAGCTTTACGACTTTGCTTTTTTTGTGCGAAAAGCTTTTGGCAATACGCTTGAGGAAATTGAAACGGAAAAAGGGGATATGTATTTAAGTCCTGGGGAAATTGCTCAGGAGATGAAGAAGTACGGGTTTTATAGGGACACTTTAGATGCGCCTAAAAGTTATTTTGAGAATTGAGGGAATTCCCTTTTTTGTACCCAAAACTCCCGCCGCATCTGATACACCAAACAATCATCTTCATCAAAGGTGCGTGCTTCCACAAACTCAAACCCCATTCGCTCATAAAAACGGATCGCCGCGGTATTGTACGCCAACGGATCAATCAATACCGCTGTAACCTCGGGATGGCTAAAACAACGATCCAACGCCTGGGTCATCATTTCAGTGCCATAACCCTTGTTCAGTTCATCTACTTCCCCGATCCAGATATCAATGGCGCGCAAATTGGCGGGCACCTCGCCCCAATAGTGGCTGTCTTCCAACAATGGATCGATGATTTGTACAAAACCAATCGGGCGGCCATCCA
The DNA here is from genome assembly GCF_965225875.1 of Haliscomenobacter sp. Taxonomy (GTDB): domain Bacteria; phylum Bacteroidota; class Bacteroidia; order Chitinophagales; family Saprospiraceae; genus Haliscomenobacter. The sequence continues at coordinate 2,277,310 of NZ_CBDDBS010000003.1, forward strand.
ATTCGGCGATCAAAAACTCCCGCCATTCCGGGGTACGCTTCAGTTCCTCTTCCCAGTTCCAATCATCTTCATTCGGGTCTGAATGTAGGATGTGAGGTTGTGCATCCCAATGCCGCAAAATTGCCAGATCCTGGGGATTAGCGAAGCGGAATTGAATGTGTGGTTTACTTTGGCTCATTCAATTTAGTGTACTTTATAGTTGCTTTGTTCAATTTTAGACAGCAACACCGCTTTACCCTCCAGAAATACCCGATCGTAATCACGGGTCGCCAGAGTCGTGTCTTTTATTTCATAATTGTCATAATCCTGAAAAACGATCCCACCCACAGTTTCGCGGCGAGTAGCTTTGCGAAAACGCGGTCCTCCCGTAGCATAAGACAGGTAATCCATGGTATGCGTCTGCTGGTTGATCCAGTAGCAATACACATCCTGGAAGTCTTTACCGCCACCTTCCTGATCAAAGCTCACTTCAATTTTATCGTATTTTTGGTCGCCAATCTGGATTTCTCCCACGTGTTTGAGGTTCACGGCAGGTTCGCTCAGTTTGTAGGGCAACAAGACAAAATAAGCCAGTGCGTTCACACTTTCGCGGTACTTCTCCTCGGGAGTTTGGGCCTGGCCGTTGATGCTGCGGCTGAGCCCGGTATTGCTCAATACATCAACGATGACCTTACCACTGGTATCCCGGGTGCTGCGTTCATAGCGAAATTTACCGCCCTGGTGCTTCAGGCGAACCTGGAAGGCACGAAAATCAAAAGAAATATCAAAGTTGCGGTAATTGCGGCCGCCGTGGGTTTCGATGCATTGCTGAATGATGGCAGTAGCTTTGGGGTCGGTATTTTTTTGGGCATTGCAAGACTGAACGAGCAACAATAGCCCCAACAAGGGCAACAAAGAGATGCGCATAATTTGGTTTTTGACAAAAGTACAGTTTTGAGCGGGAAGGAGTTCAATGTTGGATAAAAGGAATTCCACAATTCGTCGTGGTCAGGACGAGCAGTACAACCACCGGGAACGTTCCCGTTAAAATTCTTTACCCAAAAGCTTCATCTACTTTAAATCAAAGAGTAAAAAACTTTATTTTGCCCAACATAGCAGTGGGGCAAAACAAGCACTTATTTTTTCTCGCCCCTTAGGGTATTTTATCATTACTATCGTCTTTATTTTACTCTCATCAAACCCATTAAAGGAATGATCAAAACGAACGAAAAACGTACTGCAACTGACCTGTCAAACAAACTCCAACGCTTTTGGGCGCTTTCCGAGCAAAAAATCAAGTTGATTGATTCAAATTACGATGAATCAAAAGGCTCCCCCGTTTTTACGGTAGCTGGGGAATACACCACCCGTGGTTGGACGGAATGGACCCAGGGCTTTCAATTTGGCTCGGCCATTTTGCAATTTGAAGCGACAGGAGACCAGGCGATTTTGGAAAGGGCCAAACAACAAACCCTCACAAAAATGGCCCCCCACGTCAGCCACATCGGCGTGCACGACCACGGCTTCAACAACGTCAGCACCTACGGCAACCTCCTGCGTTTGATGCGGGAAGGTAAAATTCCCTTTAACGAATGGGAGAAAAACTTTTATGAACTGGCCCTAAAAATATCCGGCGCTGTACAAGCAAGCCGTTGGACGAGCATCAAAACGGGGGGCTTTATTCATTCTTTCAACGGTGCGCATTCCTTGTTCGTGGATACCATTCGCTCTTGCCGGGCCTTGATCGTCAGCCATGAATTGGGTCATGTGTTCCAGGGCGAGGGGGATGCTAAAATAAGTCTGCTCGAAAGAGCGCTGCAACACATTGAAGCCACCGCCCGGTACTCGGTATTTTATGGCGAAGGCCGCGATTCCTACGACATCTGGGGCCGCACCGCACACGAGAGTGTGTTCAACGTAAAAGATGGCCAATTCCGTTGCCCCAACTCACAACAAGGTTATACTGGCTTCACCACCTGGACGCGTGGCCTCGCCTGGGCCATGTGTGGGTTTGCCGAACAACTGGAATGGTTGGATACCGCTGATGAAGAATCCTTGACTCCTTTTGGGGGCAAAGCAGCGCTGGAAAAAATGATGTTAAAGGCCGCTCAAGCCACCTGTGATTTTTACATTGAACATACGCCCGTAGATGGGGTGCCTTATTGGGATACTGGTGCCCCCAATTTGCATAAGCTAGGCGATTATTTGGATCGCCCTGCCGATCCGTTCAATGATTTCGAGCCTGTGGACAGCTCTGCGGCGGCCATTGGAGCCCAGGGATTGCTGCGTTTGGGCAAATACCTGAGCGAAAAAGGCAATGCTGCGGCTGGTGAAAAGTATGTACAGGCCGGATTGAAGGTAGTGGATACGCTCCTGGATGAACCCTACCTGAGCACCAATGAGCAACACCAGGGTTTGCTGCTGCATACCATTTACCATCAGCCCAATGGTTGGGATCACGTACCTGCTGGCAGCAAAATCGCCAATGGTGAATCCTGCATGTGGGGCGACTACCACATCCGGGAGGTTTGCCTGTACTTGCAGCGCATGATCAACAACGACACTTATTACACGTTTTTCAATTGTGTCAAATGAGTCCTAGTCCAATCACTGACCTGTCCAAACTCTGCATCCATACCATCACCACCAAGCCCTGGGCCATCGAAGAGTCGGCCAAAAACTTTGCGGCGGCGGGGGTGAAAGGCATTACGGTTTGGCGCGATGCACTGGCGGGCAGGAACATTAAACATACCGGCGACCTGCTGCGGGATCACGATTTGTCGATCGTGTCCCTGTGTCGGGGTGGCTTTTTTCCCAGCATTGATCCAGCCAAAAGACAAGCAGCGCTGGACGACAACCGCAAAGCCATTGAAGAAGCTTACGAATTGGGTACCAAATTGATTGTACTGGTTTGTGGTGCCGACCCCGGGCAACCCCTGGAAGATTCCCGGCAACAAATTCAGGATGGCATCGAATCCCTAATTCCCGAAGCTTCTGCAGCAGGGGTACAATTGGCCATTGAACCGCTCCATCCTATGTACGCCGACACCCGTTCCGCCATCAACACCCTCGGGCAAGCCAACGACATGTGTGAAGCCATCAACTCCCCCTGGGTAGGTGTGGCCGTAGACGTGTATCACCTCTGGTGGGACTCGAACCTGGAGCGGGAAATCAAACGTTGTGGGGAAAACAATCACCTGCTGGCCTTTCACATCTGCGACTGGAAATCACCAACCGTGGACATGCTCAACGATCGTGGGCTGATGGGGGAAGGCTGTATTCCGCTCAAAAAAATCCGCTCCTGGGTTGAAGCAACCGGCTTCAATGGTTTCCGCGAGGTAGAGATTTTTTCCACGGAATACTGGCAGCAAGATCAAGCTCAATTTTTGCAGAAAATAATCACTGGATACAAAAACAACTCATAGCGATCAGCTTTCAGCAATCAGCAATCAGCCAAATTTGCGCTGAAACCTGGCTGATTGCTGATTGCTGATCGCTGAAAGCTTTCAAACATGAAACAACATACCATCGGGATCATCATGAACGGCGTTACAGGGCGGATGGGTACCAACCAACATTTGCTGCGTTCTATTGCTGAAATCATGAAACAAGGCGGCGTCAAACTCAGCAATGGCGAAACCATCATGCCCGACCCTATTCTCATTGGCCGGGACGAAAGCAAGTTAAAAAGACTCTGTGCACTCACGGGCATCACCAATATGAGCACCAATTTGGAGGATGCTTTAAAAAGTTCACATTACAGCATCTATTTTGACGCCCAAACCACGGGTCGCCGGGCCGATGCGGTCAAGGCGGCGATCAAGGCGGGGAAACACATTTATTGTGAAAAACCAGTAGCCGTCAGCACCGAGTCTGCTTTGGAATTGTACAAATTGGCTACCGAGGCTGGCCTCAAAAATGGGGTAGTGCAAGACAAGTTGTGGCTTCCCGGCATTGTAAAAATCAAACGCCTCATTCAACAAGGCTTTTTTGGAGAAATCCTCTCCGTGCGGGGCGAATTTGGCTATTGGGTTTTTGAAGGGGACAACATCCCCGCGCAACGCCCCTCCTGGAATTACCGCAAAGAGGACGATGGTGGGATCATTGTGGATATGTTGTGCCACTGGCGCTACGTCCTGGATGATGTGTTCGGCAATGTAAAAGCAGTTTCTTGCCTCGGCGCAACGCATATTCCTACCCGGGTAGATGAAAATGGCAACACCTACAAGTGTACCGCCGATGATGCGGCCTACGCCACTTTTGAACTGGACAACGGGGTCATTGCCCATTTCAATTCTTCCTGGACGGTTCGGGTAAGACGTGATGATTTGCTCACGCTGCAAGTGGATGGCACCAAAGGCTCGGCGGTGGCTGGTTTGCGGGAATGTTACATCCAGCATTATGGCAATACGCCCAAGCCCGTTTGGAATCCCGATATAGCCCAACCCATCGATTTCTTCGGTGGCTGGTCCAAAGTACCCGAGCAGGAAGTACACGACAATGCTTTTAAAGTACAATGGGAGTTGTTTTTAAAACATGTGGTGCTCGATGAGCCCTTCCCCTGGAATTTGAAGGCTGGTGCCAAAGGGGTGCAGTTGGCGGAAAAGGGTCTTGAAAGTTGGGCGAAAAGAGCCTGGGTTGACGTACCTGAGCTTTAACCCCAAAGGGGTAACATGATTATAGCAAATGCGTAATAGAGGAATATTTTTCTGGATAAACCCCGAAGGGGTGGCATTATTCAATCCCAATTTTAAAATGTCACCCCTTCGGGGTTTATCCAGAAATTTAATCCTCTTTTTTTGCTATAATCATTTCACCCCTTCGGGGTTTTTGGTCATTAAATAAAAATCATACACATAAAATTCACAAATGGCTAGTGTTGCTTTAGTAACCGGAGGAAGCAGAGGGATAGGATTGGGCATTGTACAGCAGCTCGCACAACAAGGTTTTAACATCGCAATCAATGGCGTAAGGCCCCAAGAAGGCGTCACCGAAGTTCTGGAAAGCATCAAAGCCCTCGGCGTTGAGGTCATTTATTGCCAGGGCAACGTCGCGTTGAGTGCCGACCGCACCAAAATCCTCCAGGAAGTAAAAAACCACTACGGTCAACTCAATATTCTGGTCAACAACGCCGGGATTGCTCCCCGCGAACGCCGCGACGTACTGAGCACCAGCGAAACAAGTTTTGACGAAGTACTCGATACCAACCTCAAAAGTTGTTATTTCCTTACCCAGGCTGCCGCCAACTGGATGATCGAACAAAAGGCAGCTCAACCTGATTTTTCAGCCTCCATCATCAATATCTCGTCCATTTCGGCTACGGTTGCTTCGGTCAATCGGGGCGAATATTGTGTATCCAAAGCCGGAATCAGCATGGTTACTCAGCTTTTTGCCGCGCGTTTGGGCGAGTACAACATCCCCGTGTACGAAGTTCGCCCTGGTGTCATCGCTACGGATATGACGGCTGGAGTGAAAGAAAAATACGACAACCTCATCGGCGGGGGGCTTTGTGTACAACCGCGCTGGGGTACTCCGGAAGACGTGGGCAAAGCCGTTGGCGCTTTGGCTGCTGGGGGGTTCCCCTACTCTACCGGGCAGGTATTTATGGTAGATGGCGGGTTGACGCTGTCACGTTTATAATTTTAGGTTGAGAAGGTTTAGGCTGTCGCAGCGACTTAGACGAAGACATCGTCAGAATCGCTGTGGCAGCCTAAACCTTCTCAACCTCCCTCAACCAACCCATTTTAATACATCTACAACCACATCAGATGCAAGCAGACAAATTAAGCGCGGGACAATACAAAGTCACCGCCACCGGTTTTTTAAGTTTGTTTTCCATCGTAGGCATCATGTTCTATGGGCTGCCTTTTTTCTTTGATTTTTGGGTAAAAGAATTTGGCTGGACCCGGGCCATGGTCACCTCGGGCAACCTGGCTGGGAAAGTGATAGTAGGTCCCCTTTTTGGTTTTGCCGCAGGTTGGTTTATCGATCGTTTTGGCCCGCGGCGATTGATGTTGTCCGGCATTCTGATGGTTGGTTTGGCGGTGATGGGCTTGGGCATCATGCAGTCCACCTGGCAATTTTACACCTTCTATTTTCTGATTGCACTGGGTTACATGTGTGGTGGGCCATTGCCCAACCAGGTGCTGATTTCCCGGTGGTTTAGTACCGCGCGGGGCAAAGCCATGGGCATTGCCTATTTGGGGATTGGCGTAGGGGGAATGTTGGTTCCCCATATTGCACGATGGTTGAATCAGGAGGCCGGCTGGCGTACTGCCTTGACCGTGCTGGGTGGAATCATCATTGTGGTGGCCTTTCCAATGGCCTGGTTTGTTAAGGAGAATCCCGACGAACAACACGAAGTACAAAAAGCACCAGAGCCCAAAGTTTCCTTATCTAGCGTCCTGAAAAGCAAGTCTTTCTACCTGTTGGCCATTGGCAGTATGTGTTCCATTGGGGCAGTAGCTGGGGTCAGTCAAAACCTCAAACTGTTTTTGAGTCTCGATATGCAATACAGCCAAGGGCAGGCCGCCAGTATCATGTCGCTGGTGTTGGGGTCTAGTATCATCGGGCGTTTGTTGATGGGATGGTTGGCAGATCGTTTTGCCAAAAAGTATGTCATGTTGCTCATTTACGCCATTGTTACCTTATCCATTTTGTTGTTGTACAGCAGCACTACACCTACCGCCATTTATGTATTTGCTGTCCTGTTTGGCATAGGGCTTGGCGGTGATTACATGATCATTCCCTTGATGGCCGCAGAGTTGTTTGGGGTAAAAGTGATGGGCCGGGTAATGGGCTTGGTGCTGACCGTTGATGGCCTCGCAGAAGCTTTTGGGCCGATTATGGCTGGGGCGCTACGCGATAGAACGGGCAGTTACGCAATGGGTTTTACTGCTTTGATTGTGTTGTCGGTGATTGGGTGTATTGCGGTAGCGTTGTTGCCACGGAAGCAAGTAGAGTCGTTACCCGCCGCTTAGGCGCTAAACGTTGAATTTTTGTTTATTCGTTTATTGGACAGTGATGATGAATTACCTCAAGTTTCTAAAAAGAACTCAAAGCGACATTTTTATTATCACAAAGAAAAAAACAAGAACACGGAGGACACAAAGTTAGACGTTGACGGTCTTTGTGCCCTTTGTGCCCTCTTTTTTCTCTTTGTGGTCATAAAATATCGCTTTGGGTCATTCTCGATGGTTCATACCTGCTGTCTATAAAAAACCTTTCCAAATGGGAAATCAAATTCATTTCAGACAGCTGTGGTACTCAGCAATTTTTTGTGGGTTATTGTTGTCTATTGCTGCCTGCACCCCGGGCAAAGTTACCTCCACAAAAACGAGCAATTCCTCCAAGGATCAGGCCGCTTTAGCTTACTCCCAAAATGCCAATGTGTTGGCCAAAGGGCAAAAACTGTTCCAGGGCTACTGCTCTCCTTGCCACAATTTTTTACAAAAAGGCATTGGCCCCAGTTTGGAACAAGTGACTGCAGTCGTCACCCCTACCTGGCTCAAATCTTTCATCCGCAACGCGCCAGCAATGATCGAAAAGGGAGACCCACGCGCCAAACAACTTTTCGCAGAATACAATCAATTGATGCCCCCTTTTACTGAAATCAAGGAAGCTGACCTCGACGCCATTGTTTCTTACATCCACAGCCAACACAAAGAGCCTGAAAAACAAAGCAATGATCTGGGGACGCCCATGCAAAACCCCATCGCTGAAAAAATTGCCAAAAGTGGTTTGGCTTTACAAATTCAACACATCGCCACTGCACCGCCCACCGGTACCAAAGCGCCCATTGCACGCATCAACCAAATGCGAGTACTGCCAGGAGCCAAAGACCGTTTGTTTATTCACGATTTGCGGGGCTTTTTGTACGAATTGATCGACACCAGCTGGCATGTGGCTCTGGAAATGAAAAAGGAACGCCCCAAGTTTATTTTCGACCCAGGTATGGGTACTGGTTTTGGCAGCTTTGCTTTCCATCCTGAGTTTTACCAAAACGGTCTTTTTTACACCACCCATACCGAACCTCCCGGCACGGCAGTTGCTGATTTTGCCTATCCTGATTCCATCAAGGTCACCTTGCAGTGGGTAATCACCGAATGGACCATAAAAGACCCCAACGCAAAAACCTTTACTCCTACCGGCAGTCGTACCTTGTTCCGCGTCAACATGGTGACGGGCATTCACGGGGTGCAGGAAATAGCTTTTAACCCAGGTGCTAAAAAAGGGGATGCTGATTATGGCCTACTCTACATCGGCTTAGGTGACGGGGGCGCTAGCGAAAGTGGGTTCCCATTTATCTGCCATGACAAAAGCCGCATCTGGAGTTCGGTCCTTCGGATTGACCCAAAGGGCAAAAACAGTAAAAATGGGCAATACGGCATTCCCGCCACCAATCCTTACGCCAAACTCAGTGACGCAGAGGCTTGCCGGGAAGTTTTTTGTCGGGGCTTCCGCAATCCCAACCGCTACACCTGGACTCCTGATGGCCGACTACTAATCGCCGACATCGGCCACATCAACATCGAAGAGCTCAACCTGGCCGTCCCAGGCGGCGATTATGGCTGGCCCTACCGCGAAGGCACTTATGTGATCAATCCAAAGGCCAAAATGGATAAGGTATACGCTCTCCCTGCCGACGACAGCAAATACAATTACCTCTATCCGGTGCTCCAGTTTGACCACGATGAGGGCAAGGCGATCGAGGGAGGTTTTGTGTACACCGGCACGGCAATCCCGGAACTGCGGGGGAAATACATTTTTGGCGAAATTGCCCTCGGCCGGGTCTTTTATGCAGAAGTGAATGAATTGAAGCTTGGCAAACAAGCAACCATCAAAGAATTGGAGCTAAAAATGGGCGATAAAACGGTGAACATGCTGGATTTGAACAAAGGCATCAAACCGGATTTCCGTTTGGGAGTAGGTCTGAACAATGAGTTGTTCATTTATACCAAATCGGATGGAAAGGTGTACAAGGTGATGGGGCGTGTGAAGAATCAATAGAGTCCGTGATAAAATCGGGGCAACGCAGCGTAGAGACGCACGGCCGTGCGTCTCTACAATCCCACATCACCCGTCATGCTTTAACCATGACCAGTCGTATCCATTCATTATATAAATTCAGCCATGACAAACTCCTCTTTCATAAAATGCCTCTTGGCCTCATTCCTATTTTTGTCGCTCCCATTTTTGCTTGGAGCACAGGTAGGCAACAACAAGCCGGTCAAACTCCCCAAGCCCAACAAAGTCTGGGTTTTCTTACTGGCGGGTCAATCCAATATGGCCGGGCGAGGGGTAGTAGAAGCTCAGGATACCGTAATCGATCCACGCATCTTCAGCATCAATAGCAAAGGAGAAGTCATCCTGGCCAAAGAGCCTTTGCATTTTTACGAACCTAGCCGGGTTGGCCTGGATTGTGGATTGTCCTTCGGGAAAACCTTGCTCAAAGGCGTCCCCAAAAAGGTTTCCATTCTGCTCCTGCCCACCGCCGTAGGTGGCAGCGCGATGCGGCAATGGCTCGGCGATTCAACCTACCGGGAGGTCAAACTCTGGTCCAATTTTTTGGAAAAGGTGGCCATTGGCAAAAAATACGGCCAGATCAAAGGCATTTTGTGGCACCAGGGCGAAAGTGACGCCAATGACAGAAGTATCCCGCTTTATCCCGAAAACCTGGCTCGACTGTTGCAAAACTTCCGAACTGCTGTCGGGAATCCCCAAATCCCCGTTTTGATGGGGGAATTGGGCGCTTATTCCCAAAACCCGGAGCAATGGAAAAAGATCAATCAACTCATCTGGGCACATGCGGCTAAAGACCTTTTTACCTCCGTGATTTCCACCCAGGATTTGCAGCATAAGGGAGATAAGATCCATTTTGATTCGGCGGGGCAAAGGGCGATGGGGCAGCGTTTTGCGGATGCGTATTTGGGGAAGTTTGTTGTTCGAAAATAACAAGTCTGAAATTTTTTAAAACTAAAGTGTAACAGTTATGCCGATTGCAGATCACAATAGTTTTTGTCCAATAATAGAAGGAATAGGAGAGGTGACATTTGGTTACATCCGGCAACTTGAAGATGATGACCAAAAATTATTCTTCTTGAAAAAACGGTTGGAAGGTTTTCTTATTCAGCAGATCGATCCTGTTTCCGAAAGGAGTCAGTTCTTTTCTCCATTTCCATTGACCGTACTTACCTGTGTTGCGGTAGAAACGCTAGGGAGGGTAACTCAGCCTGTAACCAAATTGGAAAAAAGTGGGCACAAAAAAACTGAAATTTCAAAGCTTGTGTCAGTCCCTATATACGGCGAATTGGATAAAAAGCTGACTCGACCTCTGCCACAAGGTTTTAAAAAGTCGATGCAAGAGCTTTGGCCTAAGGACAAAAACATTAAGAGTATTAAAAGCTATGCCGAACTTTTTCATAGTTACCTCCGTACATCTTTCATGCATGGCTATCGTGCTAAAAATGTATATTTAAATGCTAATTTGGAAGAAGGATGGGTGGCTGAAAACGGCTCCTTAACCATTAATCCCTATTGGTTTTGGAAAGAATATAAGCGTGTATTTGAAGAATCCTTTGAGAAAATATTTGACAAAAAAGAAAAGAATAACCCATACAGGATAAATGCCCTTGCCTATTTACACAGATTGATTCATGAGTAAGTATTTAGGTTTTTTTAATAGGCTCACTCACCCCACCCTTTCTTACGTAAGTTTCCATTTGAAAGCGAATTGACAATAAAGTATTGTTCAGTCTCTCTGTCTCATCCAGTTTTTCAGCGCTAGCCTTAATCATGGCCTGCAAGGCCAGAAAATCAGCACTGTCGTAGTCAATAATACCTTCTGCTGAGCCGTTGATTCCGCCTTCGTTGATCACTTTTTCTTCTTCCATAAACCAGTTTTTAAGAGCCAAGGGTTTGCTTTTATTATAATCAAGTTACCCCTTTTTGGCCACTTTCCCAAACCTCTTTCCCCCAATCTGCCCAATCCCTTACAAAACCCTCACCATCAATCCTTTCTTTAATCCCGACAAAACCTTATCTTAGCCCACAAACCTAATATCATGGCCACCTACACGCTCACCATCAACGGTGAAAAAAAGACGCTGAATGTCGAGCCCGATACCGCGCTGCTTTGGGTATTGCGCGAGTACCTGGGGCTCACCGGTACCAAATACAGTTGTGGCAAATCCTATTGCGGGGCCTGCACTGTACATCTCGATGGGCAGCCCATTCGCGCCTGTGTGATGCCCATTTCCGCGGTGGAAAAACGCAGCATCACCACCATTGAAGGGCTTTCGGCGAATGCTGATCACCCCCTGCAAAAAGCCTGGCTCGAAGAACAGGTGGCACAATGTGGCTATTGCCAATCCGGCCAAATCATGCAGGCTGCCGCTCTGTTGAACGAGAAGAAAAAGCCCAGTCGGGAAGAAATCATCAGCCATATGAACGGCGTATTGTGCCGCTGTGGAACCTATATGCGCATCCTTAAGGCCATTGAACGGGCTTCAAAAGAAATTTGACCATGAGCAAGAGCAATACACCCTCCTCAACTGCCCTGTCCCGGCGCAAGTTTCTAAGCGCTGTCGGAGGCATTACCTTTGCGGTGAGCGCTTCGGCCATTTTGCCCAAATGGATCATGGATGCCGCTGAACCAGCATTGAACGCCGAAGACAAAGGCTCGGCTATCAGCGCCTGGGTGCACATCCGTCCCGACGGCCGCATCACCATCTACAACCCTGCCGCAGAAATGGGGCAAGGTTCCATGACGGCACTGCCCGCCATTTTGGCTGAAGAATTGGATGCCGACTGGTCAAAAGTACACATTGAATTCTCTCCGATTGAGCCCAAAATATATGGCCCCGGTGCCTGGGGTGGGCGTATGATGACCGTGGGTAGCCGGGCAGTATCGGGCTATTATGAAAGTTTGCGGCAGGCGGGAGCACAAGCCCGCTTTGTGTTGATGGACAATGTGGCCAAAAAATGGAATGTACCTCTGGCCGAATTGAGTACTGAACCCAGTATGGTCATTCACCGCGCCAGCAATCGCAAAATCAGCTATGGCGAAATTGCCAGTTTTGCCACCATGCCGGAAAAATTGCCCCAAATCCCCAAGGAGCAATTAAAGGACCCCAAAAATTTCCGCCTGATCGGCAATCCCGACATTGAACGCTGCGACATGCCCTCCAAGGTAAACGGCAGTGCCAAATACGCCATCGATGTGCGTATTCCGGGTATGGTTTACGGAGTCATCAGCCGATCGCCAGTGAATGGCTCTAAACCAACCTTGCTTAACGGGGAAGAAATCCGTAAAATCAGTGGGGTCATTGATGTGGTTACCCTCAATCACGGGATTGGACTAGTAGCAGACACGCTGGAAAAAGCTTTAAAGGTAAAGGCACAGTTAAAAATACAGTGGAGCGCTGATGCCAAAGCCGCCAGTCACAGCAGCGAGCAGGCCTATGCGGAATACACGAGCTTGGTGAAGGACGAAAACCGCAAGGGCCGTAGCCTGGAAGCCAAGGGCGACCTGAACAATGCGCTCAAAGATGCCCAGAAGGTCTACAGTGCCATTTACAAAAATGACTACCTCTACCACGCTCAAATGGAGCCCTTGAATGCCGTGGTTGCGCTTGCACCCGATGGCAGCAGTGCAGAAGTTTGGTGTGGTTCCCAAGCCCCAGATAGTGCTAAAGGCGCAGCGGCAAGGGTATTGGGGCTCGATGAGTCAAAAGTTACGCTCTACCCCCATTTCTTGGGTGGCGGTTTTGGGCGGCGCTCCAGCACGGATTATGTGGAGGAAGCCGCAGCATTAGCCAAAACCGTACGCAAACCCGTTAAACTAATCTGGACGCGCGAAGACGACTTGCAATACGGCCAATACCGCCCGATTTGTCTGCAATATTTAGAAGCTGGAGTGGACCAGGCTGGAAACATCAATTCCTGGAAATACATCATTTCAGGTACAGGTGACAGCCTTTTGGCCAGTGGCGCAGAAATGCCATTTTATACCTTGCCGGATTTGCAGATTGAATTACGGGCAGTAGACCATGGCATGCGTACCAAACACTGGCGGGCAGTAGGGCATGGCCCCAACAAATACGCCATCGAAGCTTTTATTGATGAAATTGCGCATGACCAGAAAAAAGACCCCTACCAGTACCGTCGCCACCTGATGCGCAACCATCCACGTGCATTAAAAGTGCTCGAAACAGTGGCAGAAATGGCTGGTTGGGGTAAAAAATTACCAGCGGGCCGAGCGATGGGCATTGCTTTTGCGGAGCGCAGTGGCAGCCCTGGCGCTGGAGTGTGTGAAATTTCCCTTGATCGAACTACTGGAAAAATCAAGGTGCATCGCATTTGGGCGGCTGTGGATGGCGGGGTTGTTGTTCAACCAGATAATGCCAAGGCCCAAACCGAAGGGTCGCTACTCATGGGCTTGAGCAGTGTGTTTTATGAAAGCATAACGATCAAAAATGGGGAAGCGCAGCAGTCGAATTTTCACGATTATCCGCTCTTGCGCATGGAAGATATGCCTGAAATCCTGGAGGTGAAATTTGTGGCGTCCAATGAACCACCATCGGGTTTGGGCGAAGCGGGTTTGCCTTTTATTGGGCCAGCTGTAGCGAATGCCTTTCTGGCACTGACCGGGAAGGCCTTACGGCACATGCCTTTTACACCAGAAAAGGTGCTGGCCGTGCTGGCAGCCAAGTGAGCATAGTCTTAGGTGCCTCTTTAGTGTCTTAGGTTTCTTAGGTGGTGAAAAAGAAAAGCTATGCGAAGCAATTTTCACCACCTAAGAAACTTAAGGCACTGAAGATACACCTTAGCCCTCATCCCGAACCACCAAAAAGCCTTCCACAAAAGGATCGACCACTTCCTCCAACACGGCTCCAAATTGAGGGCCATACTTCAGATAAAAATTCAGAAAATTATCCGTCCTTTCCTGTAGTCCATTGCCGGGGAATAACTTTTCCTTGAGGCTGCGGATTTGGTTAATGGCAGTTTCGTGCTTTTGTTTTTCGGCACGCACCAATCGGCCTTCCAATTGCTCGATGACTTTTTCCTGCTTCACCCCTTCGGCCAATACCGCTTTTTCAAGGGTAGCGTCAACCTCCAGGGCTTTGAGGCGAATTTGTTCAAAAAGCGCCTTCAGTTGAGCCATTTCGGCTTGAAGACTAAGTTCTCCTTCTGAATTGAGCGCCACGTATTGTTTGATCAGGAAATCGGTATCTACGAATAAGTCGTGCACCCGTAAGCCCAGTTTGTCAATGCGGCTAGAGGTCGCTTTGTCGATCCACAGCAAGGAGTTGCGTCGCAAAAGCAGGGGGTAATTGATCCCAAAATGAGCGAATTGCGCTTTACGTTCCAACCAGTAAGCTATCTCACCGCCCCCACCTACGTAGGCGAGGTTGGGTAAAATGAGTTCCTGAAACAAAGGCCGCAGCACTACATTTGGGCTAAACCGCTCGGGGTGCGCTTCCAACTCGGCTTCCATTTCAGCAGGAGTAAAACGGAGGTCGGTATTCAAGATGGCAAAATCCTCAGCCTCTCGTACAATGCGGTCGCGGCGATTCTCTTGCAGGTAAAACAGGTTAATGTCGCGGGCATGCGCCTGTCCGGAAAAACCAGCAGCCGTCAGCGCATCCTGAGTAGTCGCAATCAATCCTTGGGAGCTTTGTTGAAACAACTCTTCCCGCATGATCGGGATAAAGCGGCGTTTAAAAGCCGGAACATTCATGTTCAAAGCGACCAATCCGTAGCTCCCGAACAGGCGATTGACCAGGTCAATGGTGGCATCGGCGTATTTGGCGTGGCTGGTGTATGCCGCTTCGATTTGTTGATAGATGTATGTGGCGTTTTCACTTTCACCCAACACTTCCTTCAATTGAGCCAGTACTGGTGCCAGGGTTTCGGTGGACATGTCGCCACAAGATCCGCCTACTGCTTCGTGTTCCCAACGGATGGTTTTTCCAAAAATATTGGCGTGATTGATTTCTTCAAAATCGTGGTCTTCAGCCCCATTGACCAATACCGGCACAAAATTATAGTCTGGATAACCTGTGCTCAATTCTTTAGCCAGCTTGATGGCCGTAAATATTTTGTACCAGTAAAACAGTGGCCCGGTAAACAAACTGGGTTGATGCGCGGTCACCACTACATAGGTGTTTTCTTCTGCCAAAAGTTCGATGTTCAGCTTTACATCACGGCTGGTTTCCAGCTTGGCGTATTGTTCACGCAGCACTTCTACCAACAATTGGCGATCAATAGGCTGCTTGGCCTTGTCGTCGATCACTTGCCGAAAAGAATCGGGGCTGGGGCTATACTTGAAAAACGGTTTTAATGCCGGGTTCTGTGTAGCATAGGCTACGTCCTTTGGTGCCAGTTGTGGGACCGAAGCATAAGGGAGGATGTTGACGTCCATATCGGGTGTGTCGGTTAGTAGAGTGTTTTTTTGGTGTAAAAGCATTTTGGACGAATAAAATTTTATATTTGAAGTTGAGTGTCTCGACTTCGCTCAACAACCGACACTTCGACTACGCTCAGTGACCGGTTGTCGAGCGAAGCCGAGACACTCAACATCCTTAATGACATAAACACCAAATTAGTTTAACCCAGCATTCAAATTCTCCTTTTTCAATCATGCAACAATACATTCTTGCCCTCGATCAAGGTACCACCAGCTCACGAGCGATTCTTTTTGACCAGGATGGCAATGTGGCCGGTGTACGCCAACAAGAGTTCACACAACATTACCCACAGCCCGGTTGGGTAGAACACAACCCGCTGGAAATCTGGAATACCCAGTTGGCCGTTGCCCGTGAAGTGCTCAACGCCCACAATGTGAATCCAAGCCAAATCGTTGGCATCGGCATCACCAACCAGCGTGAGACCACAGTCGTTTGGGATAAAACCAGCGGGCAGCCCATTTTTAACGCCATTGTTTGGCAAGACCGCCGTACTGCGGCCATTTGTGATGCCCTCAAAGCCCAAGGTGAAGAAGCCTACATCAAGGCCCAAACCGGGTTGGTGGTGGATGCCTACTTTTCGGGCACCAAAGTAAAGTGGATTTTGGACAATGTGGAGGGTGCAAGGGAAAAAGCCGCAAAAGGGGAGCTGCTTTTTGGAACCATCGATACCTGGCTGGTTTGGAAACTGACCGGGGGCAAGGTGCACATCACCGACTATTCGAATGCTTCCCGGACTTTGATGTACAACATCCAAAAATTGGAATGGGATCAGCATTTGTTGGACGTGTTGGATGTGCCTGCCAATATGTTGCCCCAGGTATGTCCTTCCAGCCAAATTTATGGCAAAACCAGCGCTGATCTGTTTGGCGCCGAAATTCCGATTGGAGGCATTGCTGGTGATCAACAGGCTGCCCTCTTTGGTCAGGGTTGTTTTCAGCCGGGCGCTGCCAAAAACACCTACGGTACCGGCTGTTTTATGCTGATGAATACGGGTAAAGAAAGAATCCAGTCCAACGCCGGGCTTTTAACTACCATTGCCTGGGGCTTAAACGGTGAGGTTCATTATGCCCTGGAAGGTAGTGTGTTCATCGCTGGGGCGGCCATCCAGTGGTTGCGGGATGGACTAAAAATCATTGATGAATCTCCTGATTCTGAATTTTTTGCGATGAAAGCGCCCAGCACGGAAGGAGTGTATGTAGTGCCTGCCTTTGCGGGTTTGGGTGCACCGTATTGGGACATGTATGCACGCGGAGCAATTTTTGGACTTACCCGAGGCACCTCAAAATCGCACCTGATTCGGGCAACCCTGGAATCCCTGGCTTACCAAACCAAGGACGTTCTGGGCGCTATGGAAAAAGATGCAGGTACTCCTCTCGCAGTTTTGCGCGTAGACGGCGGAGCCTGTGCCAACAACCTCTTGATGCAATTCCAAGCGGATATCTTAGGCGTAAGTGTTGAACGACCAAAAATCATTGAGACTACGGCCCTCGGCGCAGCGTATCTCGCTGGTCTAGCCTGTGGCTTTTGGAGTATGGCAGACCTGCAATCCAAATGGCACCTTGATCGGGCTTTTCACCCCAACATGTCTGTGGAACAACGTGAGAAGTTGTACAAAGGATGGTTGAAAGCAGTGGAAAGGACGATGGGCTGGGAAGAGTGATAAAGTAATGAATGATGAATGATGAGTGATGAATTGGCTAGCGCAGCGTTATTGACAATTCATCATTTATCATTCATCACTTATCACTTTTAATATCCTCCTTCTCGTCCCACGTCATGGGTATCCGCCAAAGATTTGATCTCTGGATTGGTACCGAATACAACAAGGATGTCTCCTTCTTCAAAAATGGTATCGGGTTTGACGACACCTTCGGAAACGTAGATGACTTTATTGATGCCCAGCAAGTTTTTCTTGATGCGCTTGCGGACGATGGTAACGATGTTCAAGTTGAAATTTTTGCGCAAATCAACCTCCTGCACGGTTTTGCCTACAAAAGAAGGCGGAAGGTGCAACTCCACCACGGAGTGGTTTTGATCCAAATCAAAAGATTCGATGGCCGTTTTAAGGTTGAGTTTTTTGGCCAGGCGCTCCGCAGCTTCCAACTCCGGGTGCAGGATTTCCTGGATGCCCATTGCTTCGAGTACTGTTTCGTGGGTATTGGACAAAGAGCGACTGATGACCCGTTTTACGCCCAGTGTTTTCAGGTTGGCAGTGGTCATCAAAGAGGCACCTTCATTTTCACCAATAGCGACTACCGCCACATCAGTGTCTTTTAAAGGCAGGTTGCGCAAAGCCACCAGGTTGGTACCATCCAGGGTAACCGCGTGGGTTACTTTATCTTTGATCAGTTCTACTTTGTCCGGGTTTTTATCAATGGCAATGACCTCATGACCCATTTCAGTCAGCTGAAAAGCCAGAGATGCACCAAAATTACCCAATCCGAAAATCAACACTTTCATAGGTTGCAAGTATAATTTCCCACAAACATAATAATAATGCTGCGCAATTCGGAATATTCTGTGCATTAGACTTAATCTGGGCGATTAAGCCCGAAAATTATATAATATGAATAATGTTCCTTAACTTTAGGTTGCAAGGAAATGATATTAATGCGCTCCTATGAAAAACTTCCTAAACCGTTTCCTGCGTTTGAACGATACCACAGTACCTTTAGAGAACAAACTATCTGATATTGTTACTTTTGGCACTTTCGTTAGCGTGGGAGTTGGGCTTATTCAGAACATCACGATTGGCATCCATTGGTTTGTCAACTCGATGCTCGGTGGAACGATGCTGGTCAGCGCGATCTGTTTTTATTTGTCGCGGTACAAAAATCTTTTTCGAGAGATCCGACCTTATTTTCTGACAACAATTGGCGTTTTTCTGGCCATTTCCTGGTTTGCCAACTATGGCGTCCGGGGCCCTTCGCTGGTATTGATGGCAATGTTCGCTGTACTGGGAGCCTTGCTGATCAAAAAAAGAAACAACACCCTGTTTTTTATTGCATTAGCCCTTTTGTCTACGGTGCTCCTATTGGTCGAATTGTATCATCCGGAAACCTTGCGGGTTTATGAGACTGATTTACAACTGCAACTGGATTTGTTCAACACCTACATTTTTGGGATAGTCTTTTTGGCACTCACCATTTCATTTTTCAAAAGTAGTTATGAAGAAGACCGGGAAGTACTGATTCAAACCACAGAACGTTTGGAACGTTCGCAAGAGGAGATCATCCAGGAAAAGGAGAAAGCAGAGAAAGCAGAACGCGCCAAAACCGAGTTTTTGGCCAATATGAGTCACGAGATTCGTACCCCGCTCAATTCCATTATTGGCACAGCTGACTTGCTCAATGAAACCGAACTTACACCCCGGCAACAAGAATACCTCGAAACCATCAGCATCAGCAGCCGGCATTTGCTTGGTTTGGTGAGTGATGTACTCGACATGTCGCGGATTGACCAGGGGCGCTTGTTTTTGGAAAGCCAGGATTTCCAATTGACTACCTTAATGGACAGCACCCTCAAGTTGTTCAGCAATGAACCAAAAATCGGCAACAAACAATTGACCCTAAACCTGATTATAGACCCCAACACCCCACAAAACCTGAGAGGTGATGCCTATCGATTGCGGCAGGTGATCGTTAATCTGGTCAGCAATGCCATCAAGTTTTCAAACAGTGGCACTATTGAAATCAAAGTTGCCAAAAAAGCGGTCCAGGTACCGGGTAAAATTTGTATTGTTTTTGAGGTAAAAGACCATGGTGTTGGAATCGCAGAAGAGGACCTGCCTAAATTGTTCCGACCATTTTCCGAAATAAAAACGGCAACTCAGCATCCATTCCGGGGTGCTGGCCTGGGTTTGGCAATTACCCATACCATCGTTACCATGATGGGAGGTGAAATTAAAGTAGAAAGTGTATTGAACCAAGGGACTACCTTCACCTTTTGTGTGCAACTGGAGGCAGGAATTCCGCTTATTCAAATACCGGATAGCGGTGGTGGCGAAGAAGGCAAACTGGCCGATGTATACCCCTTGCGGATTTTGGTAGCCGAAGACAATATCCTCAACCAAAAACTGATTGTTCGCATCATGGAACATTTTGGATACCATATCGACATTGTAGACAATGGCAATGGAGTGATTCAAAAACTGGCTCAGCAGGATTACGACCTTGTTTTTATGGATGTACAAATGCCCGAACTGGACGGGATCGAAGCAACCCGCGCCCTACGACAACTCAGCACTGCCCAACCCTACATAGTAGCCATGACTGCTGCGGCAGCCCCCGAAGATCAGGAAGCTTGTTTTGCTGCAGGAATGAATGATTATGTGGTCAAACCGATTTCAATGACCAAAATTCGGACTTTGATCCCGAAATGGAAGGAGGGCGTGGAGAGCGGGAAAAGTGAAAAGTGAAAAAATGCGCTTTCACTTTAGTTCCAAACTTTAAGCTCAGAAAAATCAATTCAAACAGTTGAAAAACCAGTGGTGACCCAGCTTTTCACTTTTCACTCTTCACTCTTTAAACCTCCGCTTTCTCCTTATGTTTCAGCACCTGTTTTTTAATTTTTTCAGCTGCGCTGGCAAGTGCTTGTTCAAAAGTTTCTTCGGCAGATTCTGCAAAAAAAGTAGTTCCTGGCACCTCCAATTGGATTTCTACCACCCGACTAGGTTTGTGTAAAAAAGGGTTTACCTCATCGCGGAGAAAAACTTTTGCACCAAGGATACGATCGTAAAAAGTACTCATTTTGTTGAGTTTATCTTCGATCATTGCTTGAGTATGGTCAAAAATTTGAAAAGGAGCTTGGATATCAATTTTCATTTTTAGGGAATTTTATGTAAAAAAATCTGTTCTTGTCGTTAAGTATGTGATTAACGAGCATGTGTCAAAAGTAATTGGCGAAAAGAGCCCCTACTTTGACTTTTGTTACAGCTATAACTGATTTTCATCAACCCCCAGTCTAAATGCTTATGAAAAAGAATCTTACACTTTTCTTCGTCCTATGCACGCTAGGACTACAAGCACAAAATTTAAGTGGCTTTTGGGTAGGAACGGTCATGCAGAATGGTCGACCCAATGTATTTTCCTATCAATTGGACCTTCAACAGGAAGGTACCACCCTGACGGGCAAAGCGATTTCCATCACCCAGGATGGAACGGCCAGCGCTGAATTCTCCATTGCAGGCACTTGGGAAGGTGGTGGCAAACTCATCCTTCAAGAATTGACACAGGTCACCCCTAAAGGCGGCGGCTGGTGCCTCAAATACGCCAGTTTGCGTCTGGGTACCACTGGTGATGGCATCTGGGTACTCCAGGGCGGCTGGATTTCAGATAACTGTTCACCTGGTACCATGCGTTTGGTCAAAGAAGCAGATAGCAATCAACTGGATGTAGGTGCCGATGCATTTGTGCCTGAGGGCATCTGGACAGGCGAGCTCTCTCAAACTGATCGCTCCTATGAGTTTTATTATGAATTGGAGCTGAAGGAAGGAGGAAAGGGGTTTGCCAAAATCATGTCGGAAGAAAATGGTGGCAGCGCCCGACAGCTGTTGAATTGGAAACTCACCGAAAACCGTGACTCCCTGATCATCGAAGAGCAAGGCGTCATTGAAAAAACCGACCCCAACTGGCGCTGGTGCATCAAAAAATTAAAACTCCGCCTGGACGAAGACGTGAATCGTTTTGGCTTTCATGGCGTCTGGGAAGGGCGGATGGACGCGACCGAAACCCAAAAAGCCGGCGCTTGCGCACCAGGAAAAGTATACCTGGAAAAACCCATATTGGATAAAGACCTAAAAGCAAGCATTCGTAGCCTGCAAACCCAAACCGCCCTCAACAATCAAGGCCGCAAACTCAAACTCCAACGCACCATTGAGGTGAAAGCATCAGATTTGACCATCAGTGTGTGGGACAACGGCACCGAAGACGGCGATGTGATTACGCTCTTTTTTAATGGCCAACAATTGGCCAAACAGCACCGCATCTCCAAAAACAAGTCCAATTACCGGGTTAAGTTGTCGGGCGATGAAAACTTTTTGATCCTGCAGGCAGATGACCTGGGGAGCATCAAACCCAATACCGTAGCCGTTTCGATCAATGATGGTCAACGAGAACAAATTCTGGTGATGAGCGCCGATTTTGAGGAGAATGGGGCGGTGTTGATTCGGAAGATTCAGCAGTGAGGGACACAATGTTAGTAAAAAGTTATACCAAAACGACACAATTAGCACAAAGGACACTAAGGCAGCACAAAGGACACAAAGTTAGACGTTGACGAGGCATTTATTAAAGGTTATAGGAAGCCCAAACTCGGGTGCATCACTTTGTCAACGTCTCGCCTTTGTGTCCTTTGTGCTGCCTTGGTGTTCTTTGTGCTAAAAAATGCCGCTTTTGTTTCGAGATCACTTTGATACACATTCTTATAGCGCAGCCGTCCGTTTCAGCCACGCATAAACTGGAATGCCCAGCACCAACAAAATCAACCCACTCCCAATCGTCGCCCAACCCGTTCCGATTATGGCCGCCAAAACCAGGCTAAACGTCACCATCGAACGCAGGCCTAAAAGCCAATGCGCCCTCCATCTCAACTTCCTCTCCCTCCAGAGGCACCCCAGTTCAGCCACCGCGCTGAACAAATAAGGAATCAAATTAGCCAGTGTAGCCAAGAGGATCATTTTTTTGAATTGATCTTGCAAGGATTCGCTGTAATTCAAAAACACCATTACTGACATCAATACACTCGACAAAATCAAAGCCTGAGCGGGCGCCCCTCTCCCATTCTCACGGCCAAAAAAAGCGGGAAACAAACCATCCTTAGCCACCGTGTAAGGAATTTGCCCCTGCAATAAAATCCAGCCATTCAAAGCCCCCAAACAAGCCAAAGCGGCGGCTGCTGCGATGGCATAATAGCCCGGCATGCCCCACAAAGTTTTGGCCGCATCCGCAAAAGGAGCAGCCGAAGATTTTAATTCCTCCTGGTTCAAAATGCCCATCACGGCAGAACAGGAAGCTACAAAAACCAGTGCCGAAAAAACCGTACCCCACCAGGTAGCCCGACTGATGTTTTTTTCAGGATTGCGGATAGAGGCAGCAGGAATGGTAGCCGATTCGATGCCCAAAAACGACCAGAAAGTCAAAGCGGCCCCTTGTAGTGCCATACTCCCCAGAGAAAAAGGTTGAGGGTCTACCGCCCAGTTGCTCCACTTGAAATGACTAAAGCCCCAGGTGCCCAACAGCAAAATGGGCAAAAGGCGCAAAATGGTGGTCAGGAGCTGAAACTGTGCCGCCTCTCGTACTCCCCGCAGATTGATCGCTGTTGCTACCCAAATCGAGGTCAAACAAGCCAACAAGGAATAAATAGAGTTACTCCCAAGTGTTGGAAAAAAGGGGGTAAGATTGGCCACAAAAGCTATCGCAATGGCCGCGTTGCCCGTCCATAACGAAATCCAGTAACCCCAGGCCACGGTAAATGCACTTAAATCCCCAAAGGCCACCCGGGTATAGGCGTAAGGGCCTCCATTCACTGGAATTTGACGGCTGAGCCGGGAAAAGGTGTGGGCCAATAGCAAAGCCCCTGTTCCTGATACCAACCAACCCAACAAACTAAAATGACCAAACACCGCCAAGGTAGCTGGCAGCAAAAAAATACCTGAACCAATCATGTTGCCCGCTACCAGGCCTATGGCAGGCCACAGGCCAATTTGTGACGTTTTCAAACCTGGCCAGTTTTAAGAAAAATGGGAAAACGGATGTCCAATACTTGATCTGTCGGCCACCAGGCCTGCAGTTGCGGCTGAAGCTTCAAAACCGGGTCTTCATTGTGCTGTTGGATGTATTTTTTGACACTCGACCAGGTACCCAAATATCCGATGAATTGCTCCAGGTTCCAACGCTTGTGGATGGAAAACTGGGCTTGTTCAAGGGCTGAGAAGGGAAAAGGTATCTGGGCGTAGGCTTCGTCGATGTGGTGCCGCTCGGCATCCCAATAAGGGCCGATGGTGGAGCGGTAAAAATGTTGAATCCAGGGATCAATTTCAGGGTGGACACTAAGCAGCCCATAACCCCAAACGGCCAATAAGGCCCCTGGTTTTGCTACCCGCCCGACCTCCGCATAAAATGCCCCGAAGTCGAACCAGTGCAAAGCTTGAGCTACTGTGATGAGGTCGAAATGTTGCTCGGCAAAAGGGCTTTGCTCCGCCCGACAAACGCTGTATTGAATCCGTGGATGAGGGGCCGCTTGTTCGATTTGGGCAGCACTCAGGTCGCTGGCCTGTACCTGATTGAATCGTTCGGCGAGCACCAGTGCTACCTGTCCATTGCCCGTACCACAATCCCAGGCGCAATCAAAGTGTTTGACTCTGGCGTAGAGGTAGTGGTACAATTCGAGGGGGTAGTCGGGCCGGAATTGAGCGTATTGGGCTGAGGCGGTGGAAAAATTATCAATGGATGCTTTCATGGCTAGGCTGATCTTTGCGGAAAGTAGTACTTTTTGGGAAATTTCAGCGCAGGGGAACCATTTATCGTTCAAATTTGTACTGCCTCCGTTTTTGAACCTAACAACCTTCTAACCATGAGTAAGTTATATACCGAGTTCGCCGAAGTGTACCACCTGATGTATCAAGGGTTGATTGATTACGATGAAGAATTTGTGTATTACCAAAAAATCCTGGCCGATTTTAACGCTAAATCCTTACTGGAAGTAGCCTGTGGTACCGGACAATTGGGCCGCCGCTTGGTCGGAGCGGGCTACACCTACCAGGGTCTGGACATGAGCGCAGACATGTTGAGTTTTGCCCGGGAACTTTTACCTGGAGGTCAATTCCACCAGCAAGATATGCGCTACATTCAACTTCCCGGTACTTTTGATGCAGTGCTCAGTACGGCCAGAAGTGTTTCCTACCTGCTAAAAAATACCGATTCCCTGAGCACCTTCCAAAACATCAAAAAAGTGCTCAGACCAGGTGGTATTCTGGTTTTTGATTTTATTGATGCCAACACCTACATTCCCTATATCCAGGCCAACCCGACAGCAACTCATGAGGTAGATACGCCAAAAGGTAAATTCAAACGGGAAAACCATTACCAGTACAGTTTTACAGATAGTTGGTGTTTTACCTGGAATGCTGAGTATTTTAAAGAAGATGGTGCTGGCCTTTATCACTCTATTGGGACTGATGAAACCCAATTGCGCTCATTTACCGAAGATGAGATGTGTTTGATGCTGGAATTGTCTGGGTTAAAGGTGCTAAAAGTGTTGGAACGGCCTTCTTATGCGTACAATACCAAAGTGGCGATTGCGCAGAATGCGTAAATACATTACCAAAAATTTTAAAGACGGGGTAAGCTTTAAACCGCCTTTTCAAAAGGTACACCCTTTTGAAAAGTTCTTTAGCGCAAAATGGTGCAGGCAAAACCCTCCGAAATTCGGAAACTTTCGGAGGGGAGTTCTGGTGCTGTGCCCTAATTTTTAATTTTAAGTGCAACCTAAATTTAAAAGTCCATCAAACGCAAGGCTTCCCGTGTGGTTAAAGCCGCCAATTTATGGCTTTGTACAAAATTCTTCACCCCTGCTGGATTCGTCTTCGAATATTCACGCAATGCCCAACCTGCCCCTTTTTGTACAAAAAACTCCTTACTGTCCGCCCGACGCAGTACATTTTTGAACAAGCGCTGGGCGTCAGTTTTTTGTTTGTAACCCAATTGAAAAATGATGGCCGCACGTTGATACCAGAAATTGTCACTTTCGATCCAGCGGTCGGTGTATGGCGCAATCTGGTCAGGGAAACGCAAAAACAAGCCTCCAGCCAATTTGGGAGCCAAAAAATCCACCGAATCCCACCAGGAATGTTGGCCAATCAAGTCCTCAAACACATCCAAAAAAGAAACGTCCAGGGTTTTTAATCTTTTGTTCAAAGCATCACCCACAAAATAGTGTAACTCGCGGTATTCCGATTCAAAACAAGCACGACACAGCGCTTTTAAAGCCTCCCCTTCCGGCAGGCCATGCTCAGCAATGAACGCAGCAGCCAGTGCCCGACGTTCTGGCGTTTTGATCCCATAATAGGGAAACTGCTCTTTCATGTAGCGCGACATCCCTTCAGCATTGGTCGGGTTGCCATGCTGGAGATAGACTTTTTCGAGTTCCCGGACGTATTGATTTACTTCGTTCATCTTTAGCAAATTACCTTTGATGCTACTAAGCAGTTCTTTATTTTTTTTTTATCAAAAATACATTTTTTTCAAAAAAGACTTGACAGGCTGCAAGTTCAATCGTAATATTGCGATATATTTCATCGTAAAATAACGATCAATGCGAAACGAACAAGAATTGAAAGAACTGGTGCACAGCAAATACAGCGCCATTGCCCAATCCACCAGCAAAGCCAGTGGCTGTTGTGATACCTCTTGTTGTGGTCCCAGCGACGAAGTGTACACCCTGATGGCGGATGAATACACCAATCTGGAAGGCTACAATCAGGATGCGGACCTGGGCTTGGGCTGTGGTTTGCCCACTCAGTTTGCCAAAATCAAGGCAGGCGATACTGTACTCGACCTGGGTTCCGGAGCAGGTAATGACTGCTTTGTGGCACGCCATGAAACGGGCGATAAAGGCCTGGTGATCGGCGTTGACTTTTCAGAAGCCATGATCGCCCGTGCCCGGGCAAATGTAGCCAAATTGGGTTTCCAAAATGTTGAGTTTCGTCATGGCGACATCGAAAACCTGCCCGTTGCCAGCAATTCCGTCGATGTAGTGGTGAGCAACTGCGTACTGAACCTGGTGCCCAACAAAGCCAATGTCTTCGCTGAAATTTACCGCGTACTCAAACCCGGAGCTCATTTCAGCATTTCCGACATTGTGATCGAGGGAGATTTACCACCTTCTTTGCAAGAAGCCGCCGAAATGTATGCGGGCTGTGTTTCTGGTGCCATCCAACGCCAGGACTACCTGCAACTGATCGAAAAGGCTGGCTTTAAAAACGTCACCCTCCAAAAAGAAAAACCCATCCTGCTGCCCGAAGAATTGCTGCAACAGTACCTCTCCCCTGCCGATGTTGAATTGGCCAAGGCGAAAATGGGCGAGATAATGAGCATTACTGTGTACGCAGAAAAGTAAGTATTGAAGGGTGAGTCATCCCGTATACTACTGGACATTTTGCTCGGAGGACATGAATAGCCCCTGGCTTTAGCCTGGGGCTATTCATATCCTCCGAGTCTGAAAAACAAAAGCCTCCAGTAGTGTGGTCATCCCGAATTTTAATTTCAAAAAACACCTAAAATCACAGCGTAATTAAATTTTGCATGGTCTAATTTCGGGCTTCAAAACACGGGATGACTCACCTTTTACTGTTTCGCTTTTAGCTGTGGCCGTATCATATTCTCTGGCGACAGTACTTCATCCAGCTCTGCCTGGCTAAGCAGGTTTTGCTCCAAAACCAGATCATAAATACTGCGATCATTGGCCAGTGCTTCTTTGGACAAAGCAGTGCAAATCTCATAACCCAATACCGGGTTTAAGGCCGTGACGATGCTGATGCTGTTTTTCACCAAATCCCAACAGCGTTTTTCGTTAACGGTGATGCCATCTACACATTTGGTACGCAGGGTTTGCATGCCATTTCTGAGAATGTTGATGGACTCAAACAGGCAGTGACCGATGATGGGTTCAAAGGCATTGAGCTCCAATTGGCCCGCTTCTACAGCCATGTTCACCGTTAAGTCGTTCCCCATCACCCGGAATGCAATTTGATTGACTACCTCTGGAATCACCGGATTGACTTTGCCGGGCATGATGGAAGACCCCGGCTGCATGGGTGGCAAGTTGATTTCATTAAACCCAGTGCGTGGACCGGAGGACAAGAGGCGCAGGTCATTGCAGATTTTCGACAACTTGATCGCCAGGCGTTTCACGGCAGAAGAAAACATGATAAAAGCACCAGTATCCTGGGTTGCTTCAATCAGGTTTTTGGCTTTTACTACTTTAAAGCCCGAAATATCCCTCAAGTGCGCGATTACCAGGCGGCCGTAGTTGGGAGACGTGTTGATGCCCGTACCAATCGCAGTACCACCCAGGTTGACTTCCAAAAACAGGTTGGTATTGTTTTCGATCCGGTCGATTTCTTCTTCCAGCGTGACGGCGTAGGCTTCAAAGGTTTGCCCCATCGTCATGGGTACAGCGTCCTGCAATTGGGTGCGTCCCATTTTGATGACGTGTTGGTACTGCTCCCCCTTGCGCCGGAAACTGTTGATGAGGGCCACCAGTTCCATCAACAACCTGGATTTACTTTTGATCAAAGCCACTTTTAGTGCCGTAGGATAGGCATCGTTGGTGGATTGCGACATGTTGACATGGTTGTTGGGGTGGCAATGGTCGTAATCACCTTTTTTGTAGCCCATGATTTCGAGCGCTCGATTGGCGATCACTTCATTGGCGTTCATGTTGGTTGAAGTACCTGCCCCACCCTGGATCATGTCCACCTTAAACTGATCGTGAAATTTACCCGCAATGATCTCATCACAAGCGGCTACAATCGCATTTTTGACCTCATCGGACAAAAAACCAAGATCGTAGTTGGCTAAGGTAGACGCCTTTTTCACCTCAGCCAAGGCCTCGATGAATTCAGGGAAAAACTGCATGGTCACACCACTGATCTTGAAATTTTCCAGCGCCCGCTGGGTTTGAATGCCATAATAGGCATCCACAGGAAGGTGTTTTTCGCCTAGCAAATCGTGCTCAAGACGAACGTTTGGATTGGCATTTGAAATAGCCATGGTTTGGTTTAATTTGGTCAGAGTTGAAAAATTAGGGCAATAAAAAAATAAATGTTCATTTTGCCCCACTACTAAGTACAAATTTAGCCATTCTTTTGGGCGCATTTGTCATTAAAAACCAATTAAAAAAAGAAAACCCGCAAGAACAATCTCTGTTCCTGCGGGCGTTCAGCTTAATGATAGTTTTGGGTAAAACCCGATCTTTATTTCACAATGGTAATGTCACCTTTGATGATCACCCCATTCGGAATGTCCAATCGCAAAATGTAATAATAAGTACCAGTCGGTAAATCCTGTCCACTCGTATTTGTACCCTTCCAGTTGTTGACATAAGGCTTAGCCCGGTATACGATGTCACCCCAACGGTTGAAAATCACAATTTCGTTGTCTTTGTATTGTTCCGGTTGAACTTCGAGGACTTCGAAACGCAGTTCATCGTTGGCACCATCTCCGTTAGGCGTGATGCCAGTTGGAACCGAAAACTGGTAGGTATTATCCGACTTAACCTGGATTTTTACGGTTGCAGTATCACACAGTTCGATACAGATTTTGTTACAAACCTGGTAAACGAACTGATCTGATCCCGAGCGGCCAGGCAATCCCCGGTACACTACACTACCGCCGTTGATGGCATCAATAACCCCCAAGCTTGGGTCCTTCGCAACAGTTACTACATAGCCAGCCGTTCCACTGATTTTTTGATCGTTGGCTACCACATTGATGGCAGTCGTTGGCTTATCGGCAGTAGCCACAAAGTTGTCCAGTCGATCATCAGTCGCAACTGGTGCAGTTTCGCGCACAATGCTCAAGCTGTCCCGGCTGTAGTTGGGACAGTCAGCTGTAGACAAAGACCAGATGAAGCGGTTGCTGCCATCTCTCAAGCCCAAAGCCATGGTGCTGGCCAAGGATGGCATTTCAATGGTAATGCCGTTTGGTCCGGTCCATTGTCCGGTAGTACCTGTTGGCAAGTTACCGATCAGCGGTGCTTCATCGTTACAGGTAGAAGTATCCCGGCCTGCGGAGGCACGGGCAAGGGAATTATCCAGGGAAACAGTTACGCTAGACTCGCTGGTACAACCATTTTCACTGTTGGTAACTACCAGTTTGTAGGTGCCCGGTGCATTGACCTGAGGAGTCAGGGTATTGTCGGGCGTAATGGTTCCATTTCCACTTCCAACTGTCCATTTGTAGGTAATACCCGCCCCAGTTGCTGATCCAGCGCCATTAAGGGATACTTTCACGCCAGCACAAGCGATAGGCACTGGTGTGACTGCTTGAGCTACTGGTTTTTGCGAATTATCCGCAATAGTGGTAGTCGCCTTGGTAGAACAGGAGTTTTGAGTGTTCAAAATCGACAACTCGTAAGTCCCCCCTTTGGATGCACTGATTTGTAGCGGATTGGCACCAGGTGTTACTGCTTGTCCATCCGGGCCTTTCCAAGTAATTTGGAACAAAGCTCCCTGAGAACCAGTGGCAGTCACCTGCACTGCTGGCGTTTTACAGGTAATGGCCGGAGCCTGAGCAATGGAAGCTTGTGGTGCTGCCTTGTCCGCAGTAACCACTAAACTATCTGCCCGGAAACAACCATTTGAGGTATCCCGCACCGTAAGAACGTATACACCAGCCTGGGTGATTTTGCCCTGGAGGGTATTCGCTGGAGTTGGAGCTACACCACCACCTTTCGCTGTCCAGGCATAAGTAAATTTAGTGCCGGTGGAAGAACCTGTACCGTTTATGGACAAGGTATCCGATTTACAGCTTAAGGTTTGATCTGCTCCAGCTTGAGCTACCGGACGAGCCGTATCTGCCGTGATTTGAGCCAATCCTTCACCGATACATCCGGTGCTTGAATTGGTCACCTTGATGGCGTAAGATCCTGCACGGTTTACTCTGGAACTAATGGTGGTTCCACCACTTACAATGTTTCCATTGGTAGTGGTCCATTCAAAGGTATAATTCGCAGTTGCGGGACTAACACTTGCAGTCAGCGTCGCATTGGGTGTTTTGCAGGATATTTTCGGCAGATTGGCAATGGTCACTTGTGGTAAGGCACCATCCTGGGCGACAACAGCCGAATCAATCACCGAACAACCACTCAAGGTATCCAAGGCGGTCAAGCGGTAAGTACCCGCAGCAGTAATGCGCAGCGAAGTCGAGTCTTTAGCAAATGCCTGGCCATCCTTTGTCCAGGTGAGGCGCAGGTTTTGGCTTCCCCCCACTGTACCTTTCAAAGACAAACTTGGTACCTTACAGGTCAAAGTTCCACCCGCGCTGACATCAGCGGTAGGCGTGGTTTTATTCTCTTTGACCACAACTGTATCATTGGTAACACAACCACTTGCAGTATTGGTAACTGCCAGGAAGTAAGTACCGGGAGCAGTGACAATTGCGCTGAGTATGGTATCGGTACCCACTTCAAAAGCACCACCAGTACTGGTCCATTTTGCCTTAAATTGAGGCGTATTGCTAATGGTGGTAGTCAATACTGGTTTATTCGTTTTACACGAAATATCTACATCCTTAGACCCAACAATACTTGGAAAATCCGGACTTGGCTTCACCAAAATAGTATCGATGTCCAAACAACCATTGGCCTCATCCACTGTCCGCAAACGGTAGGTACCTTGAGTAGTTACGTTAAATTTGAGTTCCCGGCTCAGGATGTTGTCCTTTTCATCCAGCCATTCATAAATAACGGGCACTCTGTTCTGTGATTTAGTCGCATCCAGGGTCACCGATTCACCTTTACAACCCAGGAAAAGATCATCGCCCGCATTTGCGTCAGGACGAGTTTGAGCGCTTTTCACTTCTGCAGTATCTACAGCCCTACAACGCGTGATGGTGTCCAAAACTTCCAGGGTATAAAAACCTGGATTGGTAGCTTTTGGGTTGAGTGAATTTATTTCTGAAGGATCAATGGTAGTTCCTACCGGGCCGCTCCATTTGTATTTAATAGTAGTACCTTGGGTAGATTTACTTCCATCCAGACGGAGAGTATCTCCCCGACAATCTAGAAAAGCGTCATTCCCTGCGTCAGCAATGGGGATAGGAGCATTTCGGACTTCCACTGTATCCTTACCCGCGCAACTTGTCGTTTTATCAAATACTGTAAAGACATAAATACCTGGTTCTCTTACTACAGTAAAGCTACGATCAGTAAGGCCCTCTATTTCACCCGTAACAGCTTCCCATAGATATCCGATGTTAGTACCTGTTGCACCACTTCCATTTAAGCGCAGTGGGGCAAGACAGCCTTTGATGGTATCTCGACCAGCATTCGCTAGTGGGACAGTGGCATTTTCAGGAATATCAAAGGTATCTACCCGTATGATTGCATCGGCGCCTTGCCCACTAAATATCCGTAGCTGCACCTGCCCTGCGGGCAAATTGATGGCTTTTTGGTTAAACTGTAGCGGAGCATTTTGACCCAATACCGTCCAAGTGTAAAAGAAATTCTTGTCCACACCCTTCCCATCTACAGCTTTTACCTGAATGGTTCCGTTGCTAAGTCCAGGGCAAGATACCTGTGTAATGAGCGTATCAACAATCAGAATCGTGTCTTTGATACACACTTCCCCTGCTTTAGGGAATACACTGCCTACTCCATCCAGGGTAGTCACCGATGGGTTCGGACTGTTGTTGATGTCAATTTTATGGCACTCATTAATTCCATCAACCAATTCAAAACACATGGTGAAAATGGTTGAAGAATCGGCCAAATCCTTACCAGAAACGTCACTGTAATCCACAGTCATCAAGCCTACATTCGCCGAGCTCACATCCAGTTTAAACCCGGTCAATCCATTGGCAGGAGCTGCCGAAACAAATTTTAATGCTGTTGGCCAGTTGACTTTGAACTGAGTAGAGGTTACTTTTTTAAAGTTCTCAACCTTAAAATCTACACATACAGTGTCTTTAATGTAGCCAGTATTTTGACCCATCAAAAGGAAAAATCCGGTCGGGTTCAAGATACAAAATTGGGTAGGTGCCCCAGTAATCCCTACGTTTTTACCGTTCGAGGTACTGAGAATGGCCTGGCTTTCCAGCGGGAAATCCAAAATTTCGATGTTGTTGTCACAATTATCCTGGGTTCCCAACTCGCCGGGAGATGGGCCGATGATTTTATAACATACCTGGAAAATTACGGTGCCTTCAGGTACCGTAATGGGCGTTTGAGATTCGTAGTTGAAAGTCAATGCCCCACTTTTAACCCCAGCAGAATCAAAATTGGTATTAAAGTCTAATCCCGGGAGCCGGGCAGAATTGAGGTTTTTGACCTGGGTAAATTCGATGTCAGCTGGTTCCCAGTTCAAAGAAAACTGAAAGTCAATGACGTTTTGGAAATTACCTACTGTCACATCTGTACAAATCTCGTCATTGGGTTTGCCATTACCTGCAGTAAGGATCACCTTTACACCGGCAGGCTGCTTAATTTGTACTTCACAGTTGCTGGGCGCCAACCCTATATTAATTATACCTCGGTCTCTTTGGTTAATGATGGCTGTGTTGCGGTTCAACTGTACAGGTGCCTCCAATATGCTATCTCCGGGGCTAGTACCACCTAAACCGATTGCTTTAAAACAAACTGAAAAGACCTCCTCGCCAGGGTTTACGTTGGCAACCTGGGCACCAGGCGCTGCCCAATTTAAACCCAAAACACCATTGGCTACATTGGATTTGTTAAAATTCGCATCTGACAAACCGGGTACTTTTCCTCCAGGGATACTAACTCTGACAAACTGTAATGCATTGGCGTTCCACTCTGTAAGGAAGTTCATGCTGTTGATGTTTGGAGTCCCTTGCGGAGCTGTCACTTTAACACATACTTCCTGGTTGATTCGCACGGGAACTCCGCAATCCACAGCTAGTTTTAATCCAGGAGGATCACACTGGTCAATCTCAACGTAAGTGGATTGTCCAACAATCGGAATTACCTCACCTTCTCTTACGGTATTGATGGCCTCTTTTTTGGTTGGTGAATCCGAGAAAGAAACCTCTGCGAGGTCGGAACCGCAAGGCCCAATGATTTTGAATAAAACCTGAAAAATGGTCGTACTATCTTTTAATGTTATACCCACTGGATCGATATACGACCAAGAAACGTTTAGGTCTCCTTTGTCAACACTCCCCTGAGGATCATCAGGGCGTCCAAAACTAGTTGCAGAGAGATTAGTCAAAGTTTCCAATGGAACAACACTGTTGAATTCCAACAAAGTAGTATCATAGTTCATTGAGAACTGGCAACTAATCAATTTATCGAATCCACTCACCTTCACGTTGATGACTACAATATCACCAGTAGCACCCGCTGCCTCCGAGGCGAAAAGCCGAATCGGGCGGACCCCAACTGAAACAGTTCCCACTGTTGAATTGGGGTTGTAACCAATGGCCGAGCAACCAGTTCCAAAGTAACGCTTAAAAATAATTGGATTCAAATCTCCGACAAAGTCTCGGTCATCGGACATGAGTATCGAAGTAGACTGGCCATATTTCCCAATGACCTTGAAACATACTTCAAAAATGGTTTCAAAGTCATTGATGGTGATTGAGTTGGCTTCAATACATTCACCTGAAGACCAGTTGAGAAACAATAAACCTGATTTAGCACGGCTAGAATTAAAATCGGAAACGTCCAGTCCAGGTAATTTACCCGTAACCCGTACCTCTTTGTATTCCAAAACTGTGCTATCCCAGCTAATGGGAATCTTGAGCTCGGTCATATCCGAAAAGTCTCTGACCGTCACTTGGATACAAATCTCCTCCCCGGTGTTTTTAACCCCGGAGGAAAAGTTAACCGAGGGCCCTTGAGCCCAGGTCATCATTTGAACAGCTAGGATACAACCTAGCAGAGCAAGAATTTTTTTCATGGAAGAATGAATTTGGGACATGTTGTCCATTTTCCAGTCTTAATTCAATTCATGGAAATGAACTGAGCGATCAATTTTGGAATGACAAGGTTAAGTTCAACTCATGGGTAGCTCCAGTGGAGGGGCCAAATGTACTGAAGTTGTAATCGAAACCATAGCCTAAGCGGAATGTATTGTTCAACCCCGCATTTTCACCGAGCACAAATCCCGTTTCCAGGTGTACAGCTCCTGCTGAAGAACCACCAGCGCCAATCCAAAGTGCCGTTGGCATTTGGTAGCGCAGGTTGACATCAACGTTGACGGGTGCATTAGGCGTGTATTTCACCCACATCGATGGCTCGAGAAAGCCGTCATTGCGGAAAAACTTGTAATACCCGACTTGGCCATAAAAGTGTTGAACCCTTTTGGTAAAAAACTCGCCCTGGTCATTGGTAAAGGTGAGATCCAAGCCAAAAGCTTGAGGAACTGAAAGGCCCGCATAGAAATAGTCGTCAGAAAATCGACCACCAACTGATTTGTAGAAAAATACGCCCACGCCTACATCTGGGAACATTTGCCCCTGGTCTACTCCTGAGAGCGCATCGTTATCGTCGCGAAGTTTAATTTCTGAAGAACGAACACGGTACTGTACCATCCCGGCAGTAAGGCCAATGGACAAACCACCGTATTCTGGGTCTTCCGACAATACCCCGGCAATGCGACCATAAAACCCGGTAAATCCAGTTGGGCCCGTTTGGTCGTTGATCAATTGACCGCCAAACATCATGGCGACCCCGCTGCCACCAGAATTGAGGTAGGAAGCGCGCAGGGTTTGTGTTTTGGGCGCAGCCCCCCCGAAACCAGCCCACTGGCTACGGTAGGAAGCCCCAACACTGATGTTGTTTCCATATGCAAGAAAATCGGACTCAACCGCAGCAGGGTTGATAATAGTCTGATTTTCACGATACTGAGTGAACAGGGAAAGCTGTTGAGCGAATGAAACAGCGGTCGTCAATACAAAAATGACAAGTAAACATACTCTGGTCATGGGACGAGTTTTTGAGATGGCCAAAATTACCAAAATTCCCTTTGCTTGGTTGTTAAATAATTTTCAGCCCCAAAAATATCTTTTTTTTACGTATTTGAATTATTTCCACGCAAATTTACGGTCTCCGCGATAAATAAAGGAAAACCATACACGTAAGTTGCTGATACAGGGTAAAAACCATTACAAGCAAAACCAAACTTCGCCAAATGCAGCCGAGTGGCTGTTAGACTTGTCTAGGGTGAACCAAATCAGGCTGAATTTTAATCGAAGTACTATATGAATGCAGATTTGTAAAAAATATTTTAAAAAGTAACAAAAAAAGCTTTGGGCTATCAGCAGTCAGCGACAAGCTGTCAGCTATGAGCGATCAGCAATCAGCAGCCAGCTAGAGTTGCTCATAGCTGATTGCTGATTGCTGGTTGCTGACTGATCAATAAGTTTTCCACCTCGTTTTCAGCCATTTTTTCACCCCTTTGGCTGCTTTCCCGGTGATGCTAAAAAATTTCTGGGCTTCTTTTAGATTGGTTTGTGGATTGGCTTCATGAAAACGATCGGCCATTTTGTACACCAGGGATTTGAAATTTTCTCCAGCTGCACCCGAAGTGGCATAATTGGCATTAAGAATTTCGCTAATTAACGGTATTTGGTCGGTAAACAGACAATTGTGATCAACGTAATATAACGCGAAATCAAAATGTTTGGGATCGCGGAGGTATTGCTCCATTGGCTGGAGTTTGAAACCAAAATTGCCCAGGTTATTGGTTTCAAAAGAGCGTTCCAGTTTGCGGTATTGGCTTTCAAAAGCTTCCCAATTTTTGTTTTTTTCCAGGGTTTGGAACTCCAATTGGGCCAGTTCAAAATCTTTGGGGGCTTCGTATTTACGCAGCGCTTCATTGATGCTATAAATGTCAAGGTCGCAGTAAGTAGCGGCCTGGCAAACGGTAAAAATCTTTTGGTAAATGTCGTAAGCTGCTGCAAACTTGCGTTGGCTAATCAGTTGTTCGGCATTTTTCACCCCAGTTTCGTACATTTCTCTTTCTTCAAAACAAGAGGCCTTGGCAATGTTCTTATAGCGATTTTGCAGGGCGGCAGGTACTGGCAAAGGATAAGAAGACAGGTATTGCCGGAAATTTTTGAGCGCTTCATATTTTGCTTGTTGGTCATAAGTGCGTTCTACATCACTCAGTTTTTTATCCAACAAATCGGCAAAAACCTGGTCGCGCAAACGTTTAGCATCATCGCGCATCGCCAAACTGCTGGTCTGGTTGTTTTCCACCAATGGATGCAACAAATCCAGGGCTTTTTGAGGGTTACCTTGGGCTATCAGCGTCTGCCCACGGGTCAACTGCAACTTGAATTCAGTGTCCACGAAAGGGTCTGGCTGATTGGCACTCACTTTGAGGTTACGGGCCAAAGTGGTGTTTTCCTTGCGAAAACGGGCCAAAACTGCGGCAGCATCATCCAGCGCGCCGGAGGTAATCATTCCCTCCAATAGTCGCTTCTGGGCATCCACTTTGCGGCCAAAAAGGATGGGGCCCCGGGTTACAAAAGCATTGGTCAAACTATCCCCGGACTGGGCCGTGGTGATGAAAGTGCTCAAGTCTTCAAAAAGCACTACCCCGGCGTCGATCTGGTCGTTGCGCAGATACTGATCCAAATAGCCCAAAGTACGTAAGCTAAAACTCCGCCGCATCCGCGCCACCTGAGCAGTTTGGGTTTCCGTCAAATAAGGGCGGTACAAGGTCCGCACCGAATCCAGGGAATTGAAGCGACGAATGGCCGTTTCCGCAGTTCCTGGGTTGAACATCCAGCGCTCTGCTTCCTTGGTCAAAAAGCTGTAGTGGTCCTGACTCAAACGGCGGCGTTCTTCCCGACTGTTGTTTTGAGGAAGTGCCCCCGTCATTTGTTGTTCCAGGCTTTCTACTTTGTCCAGTGCCCGAAAACCTTCCTGAAAACGTTGTTGGTCGCGCAGGTTGCCGATTTTGCGCAGGTACTCCTGGTGGAGGTCAACGAGCATGTCATTGGTATTCAAAAACTGAAAACCGGAAGTCCGCTGCATGTTTTGCAAGTCATTAAGGGCAGTTTCGGCCTGGCTGAGGTTGTCGCTGCGGAGGTAGTCCACAAAGCGTCGCTGGCTGTTGTCCGAATATTTGCGCAGAGCTTCCTGTTTTTCTCCCCGCAAGGAAGAGGTCGCATAACTGTTGAAGTACCGAGGGTTGGCGTCGGCGAATACAATCGCTTGGTTGTAATAATTGTGGATCAGCGACCAATCGTTGCCCGAAGCAGCCTGACGAGCGCGTTGCTGCAAAGCTGCCAACTCCGCTTGATAAGCTTGTTGAATGAGGCTTTCCAGTTCGGCAAAACAGGCATTTTGGTCCCGGTCGGTACTCAGCAGTTTGCAATATTCCCCGGCAAAAGTGCGCAGGTGGTCTTCCTTCAACCTTAAAGTCGGCTGACGCCCGGCCTCCGCAATGGCATCGTCACGTTCTTTGTAAATCACGCTGGTGATTTCGCGATTCAATTGTTCGGCTACATAATCGCGGTTGAGGCGAATGGCATAGCGCAATTGCTCGATCCGGCGGCGGTAATCCAGCTGGCGGCGACGGTACAAGATATTTTGAACTTCAGCGCGGGCAGCTTCCCGGATTTTGTAACCCAGGTCGTTGAGCGACTTATCGCTGAGTTGGTATTTTTTGACAAAATCAATGGCGTCGAGATAAGCATTTTCTTTGTCTTCAAAAGCAGTGGATTGTTCAATTTTACTGCGTAGCCGAGTCAGTTCTTCTTCTTGCAGGCGGTATTTGCGATCACTGACTTCGGTTTTTTTTGCACTCAGGTAAGTGGGATTTTCGTTGACCAGGGTTTCAACATCAGCCAGGGCTTTCCATTTTTCCTCAAAAGTGCGGCGATTGGCGATGTTGTTGAGTAATTCGGTGTAGCGATCAGCGTGTAATTTTTTCAACAAATCTTCTGCTGTGGTTTGGCAATTCCAATTGAGTACAGCCAGGCTGTTTTTTTCACAAAAAGCCTTGGCCTCCAAAAATTTGCTGCGTTTTTGTTCAAAGCTACTCGCATTTTTTCCAGCTTCAATCAGGGCATCAAAACGCAATTGGGCGTCTTTTTCCCGGATCCGCTCACTGCAGTTGTCGGTACTGTAGAGGTCGCAAAGTTCTCTGGCTTCTTTGAGGCGATCCTGGTTGTTGAGGTCGATCAAACGTTTGATTTCGCGGGAAAAAGCAATTTTGAGCTGGCTGTCACAATTCTCCAACTTGCCGTTAGTACAGAGTTCTTTGGCCTGCCGCAACAAACTGACTACATCGGCGCTGCCCTGTGCCTTTTTGAGCAATTCATCAAATTTGGTTTGATCCGTGGTAGCTGGGGGTGTTTTGATGGTATCTTCTTTGGTCGGTTTGATCTCAATTTGCGCGCGTGGGCGGCCTGAGCTTTTTTTGAGCAAGGTGTCCAATTTTTGGGCAAAGCCAAATACACTTAGCAACAAGAAGCCAGTGAGCAGGATGAGTTTTTGACCAAAACGAGGTTTACATAGCGTTTTCATACCACAGCAAATTTGTTTGTTCGGGAGATCAAGGTTCCGCCCCCTTAAATGTCTTTAAAATTACAATCTAAGGACGCAAAGTTCTATTGTAAAGTTAAAGTCAGGTAAAACTTTGCATTTTTCTTAACCAAGCAGGCTCGATTTGTTATCAATTTTAAAGGTGATTTAATTTTTTATGTCAAATTTATTACAAAATAAAAAAATAGTATAATTTTATTGGCTCATCCTAAAATCCAACACCATGGCTAAAATGAATTTTTACCTCCTCGGGCTTTGTGTTTTTGTCGCAGCCTGTAAACCCGATGGTGCCCCCTCCGAACCTAAAAAGAGCTACTACGCCCAAATCACCGAAGATACCAGCTATGACTCTTTATTGGCTAAAAAACTGGGCGCTGATGATTATGGCATGAAAGCTTATGTGATGGCTTTTTTAAAAACAGGCCCCAATCGCGACCTCGACTCTGCGGCCACCGCCAAACTCCAGGAAGCGCACCTGAAAAATATTTTCCGCATGGCGGATGAAGGGAAATTGTTGATCGCTGGCCCATTTATGGACGATACCGATATTCGCGGCATCTACATTTTTGATGTTCGTTCGGTTGAAGAAGCCAAAAAATTAACGGAAACGGACCCGGCGATCAAAGCGGGCAGTTTGGTGATGGAGCTGCATCCCTGGTATGGCTCGGCAGCCTTGCCCTTGTTGGCTCCACTGCATAAAAAAGTACAGAAAAATGCGATTGTGGATTGAGCGTACGACAGGACATTTTTATTTTCTGCCACAAAGACACAAAGGCGCTAAGTGATTAATAGCGCTTTGTGTCTTTGTGCCTTTGTGGCGAAAAAAAATTCTGGTTGTACGCTTTTAACTGCAACAATATTTACCAGAACTTAATGTAAATCGCGGTCAAGATCAAAACGGTAGCCACAATCATCGCCATGATGCGTGGGCTCACTTTGAACATGCTTGCATCCAGTTCAAACGCTTTTTCGTTCACCTTAGGCCCGAACAAGCTCATCACAATCATCACCAGCATGGTGAATCCAAAAGCCAGACCCATACAGATCAAAAATGGAATTTCGAAACCACCTTTGCCGTTGGGATAAGCCGTATACAAGAAGGTATGGTTGCCCAATACCGTTGGAGCGTATTCGTTGAAAAACACCGAAAGTATAAAACCAACCAATACCCCGGCAACTGCTGCTGCTCCGGTGGTGCGTTTCCAGAACATCCCCAAAAGGAACATGGCAAATACCCCAGGACTAATGAATCCGGTGTATTTTTGGATAAAGGTAAAACCACCTTCACCGCCAATGCCCAAGAGGTCGTTCCAGGTCAGCGCAATCGCCAACACCATGGCAGCAACGATGGTCATCCGGCCAATCCAGACCAGTTTACGGTCGTTGGCATCTTTATCGAAGTACTTCTTGTAAATATCCAGGGTAAAAATGGTCGAAATACTGTTGGCTTTTCCGGCCAATGAGGCTACGATCGCCGCCGTCAGTGCCGCCATGGACAAACCTTTCAGGCCCGCAGGCAAAAAGGTCAAAATGGCCGAGTAGGCATTATCGGTCATGAATTTACCATCGGGTGCCATTTGCGCCTGTAATTCGCCGTTTTCGTACAACACATATGCGGCAATACCTGGCAACATTACGATGATGGGCATCATCAATTTGAGGAAACCCGCAAACAAAATCCCGGTACGCGCCGTGTTGAGGTCAGCCCCCAAAGCCCGCTGGGTGATGTATTGGTTGCAACCCCAATAGTTGAGGTTGACGATCCATTGCCCGGCAAAGTACATGGCAATCCCTGGCAGCAGGAGGTATTTATTGATGTATTCCTGTGAAGCTTCCGGCCCCGGTTTCGCCATGATCATGTGAAAATGGTCGTCTGCTTTTTCCATCAAGAGGTTGAAGCCAGCAAAGACGTTTTGACCCATGCCAAATTTTTCGCTCACCATTGTCAGCGCCAACCAGGTCGTCGCCAAACCACCAATAATCAGTACCAAAACCTGCAATACGTCGGTATACCCAATCACTTTCATCCCCCCGATGGTAATGAACAAGGCAAAAACCGCCAGGCCAATCATGATGAGGTGGAAATACCCCCCGCCAATCAGGTTGTTGATGGCCAAAGCCCCTAGGAACAAAATCGAAGTGAGGTTGACAAAAATGTACAGGAACAACCAAAAAATGGTCATGATCATACTCACCGTTTCATTGTACCGCGTTTTTAAAAACTGCGGCATGGTGTAAATATGATTTTTGAGATAGATTGGCATAAAAAATACCGCCACGATGATAAGGGCAATCGCTGCTATCCATTCGTAGGCAGCTACTGCTATCCCAACAAAATAACCATTCCCCGACATGCCAATAAACTGCTCTGCAGAAATGTTGGAAGCGATCAAAGAGGCGCCAATGGCCCACCAGGTCAGTGACCCTTCGGCCAGAAAAAAATCGGTGGTTGTGGTTTCCGCCTTTTTCTTACGCTGGTAAATCCAGTAGCCGTAACCGACTACCAAAATGAAGTAAGCGAAGAACACCACCAAATCCACCGTTTGTAGATTTTGCATCAGTCCAAATGTTTTGTTTGTTTAAAAAATCTATGCAGGTCGCGAATATAGGGAACTAATGCATACGGTTACATGCGGTGACCATAATACACTTCATTCCAGCGCAACTCATTTTTGAAATCGTACAAATTGGTGCGCTCGTTGATCAATACGTATTCAATACCAGCAATTTCCGCAAAGTCAGCCAGGTATTCGGCACTCAGGTTTTGGCTGTAGCAGGTATGGTGGGCTCCACCCGCCAAAATCCAGGCAGCGGCTCCGGTTTTGAGATCGGGTTTCACCTTCCACAATACCCGTGCTACCGGCAGTTTGGGCAAATCCTGCGCAGGCTCAATGGCCTCCACTTCATTGACGATCAAGCGGAAACGGTTGCCCATGTCCACAATCGAAGCGTTGAGGGCTGGACCAGCCGGGCAGTTGAAGACCAGACGTACGGGATCAGCCTTGCCACCAATCCCGAGCGGATGCACTTCACAACTCGGCTTTTTGGCCGCAATGGAGGGGCAAATTTCTAGCATGTGTGAGCCCAATACTTGCATGTTGTCGGGCTGAAAGTGGTAGGTATAATCTTCCATAAAGGAGTTGCCGCCAGGTAGGCCAGTCCCCATTACCTTCATCGCCCGCACTAGCGCGGAAGTTTTCCAATCGCCTTCGCCAGCAAAGCCATAACCTGCTGCCATTAAGCGCTGTGAGGCAATACCAGGCAATTGCACCATGCCATGCAGGTCTTCAAAAGTATCGGTGAATCCTTTGAAGTTGCCCGCTTCCAGGAAGGTCTGAACGCCCAATTCGATGCGGGCGGCTTCGATGAGGGAACTGCGTTGAGCGCCGCCTTTTTGCAAACTGGCGGATAAGGTATAACTCGCTTCGTATTCTTCGATCAGTTGCTGGATTTGAGCATCACTCACTCCATTGATGACCTGCACCAGGTCCCCTACCCCATGGGTATTGACAGAGTAGCCAAATTTGATTTCGGCCTCAACCTTGTCGCCTTCGGTTACCGCCACCTGGCGCATGTTGTCGCCAAAACGGACGAACTTACCACCCTGCCAGTCGTTCCAGGCCGCAGCTACCCGGCTCCATACGCCCAGGCGCTCCTGGACTTCGGGGTCTTGCCAATGGCCAACGATTACCTTGCGGTTCAGGCGCATGCGTGCACCGATGAACCCAAACTCGCGGTCGCCATGGGCCGATTGGTTGAGGTTCATAAAGTCCATATCAATGCTCGACCAGGGGATGTCCTGGTTGAATTGGGTATGCAGATGAGCCAGAGGCTTGCGCAGGATTTTGAGCCCATTGATCCACATCTTGGCAGGTGAGAAGGTGTGCATCCAGCAGATCAGCCCGATACACTGCGGCGCAGAGTTGGCTTCAATGATGAGTTTGCTGATTTCTTCAGGCCCAACCACGATGGGTTTAAAAACGACCTTTACCGGGATATTTGCAGCAGCATCCAGTGCTTTGGCAATGGTTTCGGCGTTTTGAGCAACTTGTTTCAGTGTCTCTGGACCGTAAAGGTGTTGGCTTCCGGTGACAAACCAGGCTTCGAGTTGTTTGAGTTGGATCATTTCTTTTGATTATTCGATTATCGTTGGGGCGACCGTTGGGGCAGCCCTATGTGGCTGCCCTTTCTTGCTGCCCTGGAAAAGGCAACCACGTAGGGTTGCCCTTACTGCCCGTAATAGGCGTTTTTACCATGCTTGCGTTCATAATGTTTTTGGATCAAGGCGTCCTTGAGTCTGGGTACGTCTGGGCGAATGGTCACACTGAGGTAGGCCATACGGGCAACTTCCTCCAAAACTGCGCTGTTGTACACGGCTTTTTCTACCGTTTTGCCCCAGGTGAAGGGAGCGTGATTGCCCACCAGAATCATTTCCACTTCTTCGTAGCTGTAGCCCCGCCGGGTAAAATCATTCATGATCTGGAACCCCGTTTCGTATTCGTAATTGCCCTGGATCATGGCGTCCTCCATGGGCGGCGCACAAGGAATGTCCACGGTGAGGTGGTCGGCGTGGGTGGTACCCAGGATGGGGATGTCCAGTTGGGTTTGAGCCCAGGCGGTGGCGTAGGTGGAATGGGTATGTACAATGCCACCGATGTTTTCCCAATGCTTGTACAACACCGCATGGGTTTTGGTGTCCGACGAGGCCCGTTTGGTCCCTTCAACCACCTGGGCTTCGAAGTCGAGGATGACGATGTCTTCGGCGCGGAGGCTCGCGTAGGGCACTCCACTGGGTTTAATGGCAAAAACC
Source organism: Haliscomenobacter sp. (assembly GCF_965225875.1). Taxonomy (GTDB): domain Bacteria; phylum Bacteroidota; class Bacteroidia; order Chitinophagales; family Saprospiraceae; genus Haliscomenobacter. Next base: position 2,320,807 of record NZ_CBDDBS010000003.1, read on the forward strand.
CCAGCAGAGCGATCCGCCACACTGGCATTGCCAAAGGTGAAGAGCACCAATCCCAGTTGGGGCAGTTGCATATTGGCTTCGTAACAAGCTTCTTTAAGGCTTTGGTAAGCGCTTTTCATTGTTGGTTATTTTCAGGCAGCTTCGCTGCTGGGTTTTTCACCACCTTAGAAACTTTAGGCACTTAAGACACACCTTAGTTACTAAGTACATTGTTTCATATGCTTAGGTGTAACTTAAGTGCCTCAGGTTTCTGAGGTGGTGAAAAAAATTACTTCTTTTCCACAAAATCCCCGAATCGGCCATACTCAGCGTACAGTTTTTCATACAGTGCTGCATTGGCCGGAATGGGATGGTAAATTTTATCAAAACCATTGCCCATTACCTGCATGGCACTCGCCACATCGGGGTATACCCCTGCGGCTACGGCGGCATACATGGCTGCGCCCAAAGCGGGAGCTTGTTCCGAGCGGGCGATTTTAATGGGGCGGTTCAGTACATCGGCCAGGGTTTGCATGACCAGGTCCGATTTTTTGGCTACACCACCCATGCCTACCACGGCTTTGATGGGAATGCCTTCAGCTTCAAAGCGGTCGACAATTTTTTTGGAGCCAAAACAAATCGCTTCGACCAGGGCCTTGAAGATCGCGGGGGCATCCGAGCCCATGTTCAAACCCATGATGGCGCCCTTCAGGCTTTGATCTGCATCCGGGGTACGGCGACCATTGACCCAGTCCAGGGCGACGATCCCGGTTTGGGCGACGGGGATTTGGGCGGCAGCTGCGCTAAGTTGGGCGATGATTTTGTCTTCCATTTCGTCCAGAAGCGCCGTTTTGGTGGCTTCATCCAGCAACTGGCTTTGTGGCAGCAGTTGTTGCAATGGCCAGGTAATGACTTGTTTGAACCAGGCCAGTAAGTCGCCAAAAGCAGACTGACCAGCTTCCAGTCCCATCATACCGGGTACGATGGAACCATCCACCTGACCACAGATGCCGTGGACGAGTTTGTCTTGTACTTCATCTAGTGGCGCTACCAACATGTCACAAGTGGAAGTGCCCATTACTTTGATGAGGGTATAGGCTTCGGCTTCGCCGCCTACTGCTCCAGCGTGGGCATCAAAGGTACCTACGCTCACTACCACGCCTTCGTGTAAGCCCAGGCGTTGCGCCCATTCGGCGGAGAGATTACCCGCAGCTTCATCAGCGGTATAGGTATCCTGGTAGAGGCGATCGCGCAGACCCGCGAGTTTGGGTTCGAGGTGGGTTAAAAAGTCCTCGGATGGCAAACCATCCCAGGATTCGTGCCACATGGCTTTGTGCCCGGCAGCACAGCGGCTGCGTTTGGTGCTCAGGGCATCATCGCCTCCGATGAGCAGGTGGGTGATCCAGTCGCAGTGCTCCATCCAGGAATAGGCGGCTTGTTGTACGGCTTCGTCCTGGCGGATGGTATGGGTGATTTTGGCCCAAAACCATTCGGAAGAATAAATACCCCCTTCGTACATGGTGTAGTCGATGCCACCCCAAGCACGAGCTTTGTGGTTGATTTCTTCGGCTTCGGCCAGAGCGGTATGGTCTTTCCAAAGGATGAACATGCCGTTGGGATTTTCGGCAAATTCGGGCAGGAGGGCCAAAGGTGTGCCCGTTTTATCTACCGCAACTGGTGTTGAGCCAGTGGTGTCAACGGTGATGCCAACAACGAACTTGGGATCCAAACCCGGCAATTGCTTCAAGGTGCGGACGATGGCGTCTTCCAGACTTTCTACATAATCGAGGGGATGCTGGCGAAACTGGTTTTGGGCAGGCTTACAGTACAAACCTTTTTTCCAGCGTGGGTAGTAGGTGACGGCACTGGCCAATTCGGCACCGTTAGCGGTATCAACCAGCACTGCGCGGACCGAATCGGTGCCAAAATCAGCGCCGAGGACGTATCGATTCATGTCAACAGTTTTGTTCTTGCGATAATAAATGTAAAAGTAACAATTATTGTTGCTTGTGCAAATTTGGCGGCTATTTTTTATCTGGTTCGGGTCTGCAAGGTAAAAAGCCGCTCGGACATCGTGACTTTTTTATGGCCTTAAGCGAGAATTTGAAGCTATTCAAATGGAATCCCGCTAACTTTGCGCCTTGTAATTGGAGCCGAACCATGAAAAAGAAGCAGACTTACAAAGTCAAAGAAATATTTTACACCCTGCAAGGGGAAGGTGCCCAGGCGGGTCGCCCGGCGGTATTTTGCCGTTTTTCGGGCTGCAACCTCTGGTCGGGCCGTGAAGAAGACCGCGCCAAGGCGATTTGCCAGTTTTGTGATACCGATTTTTGGGGTATGGACGGCGAGAATGGAGGGAAGTACAACGCGGAGGAGTTGGCGGATATGGTGATTGGGTTGTGGCCGGGGGGGAGTGAAAAGCGAAAAGTGAAAAGTGAAAAGCAAGCGGGGCATATCTCGGATTTGGAGGGTAAACCTTATGTGGTGTGTACAGGGGGTGAGCCGCTGCTGCAATTGGATGAGGAGCTGATTGCAGCTTTTCATGCACGCGGGCTGGAGGTGGCGGTGGAAACAAATGGCACCGTGGCTGCTCCGGCGGGGTTGGATTGGATTTGTATGAGCCCCAAAGCAAATACCGAGTTGCTCATTCAAAAGGGGCATGAATTGAAACTGGTGTACCCGCAGCCTGGGGCTGAACCTGAGCGGTATGAGCACCTGGATTTTGACAATTTTTACTTACAGCCGATGGATGGGCCGTTGGGGCAACAAAATACCAAGCTGACCTTGGAGTATTGTATGAAGCATCCGAAGTGGAAGTTGAGTTTGCAGACGCATAAGATTTTGGGGATTGCGTGAGGTAAGTAAAAGGTTATTTTGTAATCAATCATCCAATTATAACAATAAACATCAATTCAAGTCATTGGGCTTGACATAGACTGTGTAATGTTGTAACATTGCAGCTAAGAACTACATGCATCATCTTATCCGGAGTCAATTATTTTGCTTTTTATATATTTTCAATACGCTACAACTATAAAAAATCCATGAATTACTGCCGATTCATTGTAAGCCTCTGTTTGAGCGTGTCCATGCTGGGAGTGCTCCAGGGACAAACCATCCGCAAGATTTCAACAGGAGAATTGAATATCGAACAGGCCGTATATCTGCCATCCCAAGGTAAATTGTACAATGCTGTACCCGATGATAATTTTTCCCAATACGCCAATCGACTGATCAAAGTTGATCCAGCCTGGGGCAAGGTAGAAAAGGTATTCAAAATTGGTTTTAACCCAACGCTGGTGACCGCCACTAATGATGAGCAGTATTTGTACATCACTACTTCCGGGCCTTCGAGGTTGAAACTATTCAAGGTGGCTGAGGAAAAAATAGAGTGGGAATTGCCTTTGGGCGCCCTGCAGCCGACTTTCATTTTGCCCGCGCCACAACAAAATAAGGCCTTGTTGTTAATCTCCAGTTCTATCACCGAATCCTGGATCCAATTTTTAAAGGATGACTCCATTCAACCCGAAAAAATAGTCATCCCCTCCCCTGGCTATTACACCAAAGCAGCCTTTGTCAACGACAGCAGCATCATTGCCTGGAATGGTTTTGGGCAAATTTTCCGCATTAAATTGCGCAGCAATGGTTTGTTCCTCGAAAATACTTTTGAAAACCTACCCTTGTACCTTAGGGAGGAAAACATTTACCTAGACGGAAAACTGATTTCTGCCAAAGGTAGAATCATTGATGTATCAAGGGCCGAGCCACTGGTTTTGGAGCAAAAGCTACCCGTTTCGGAATATGCGCCCCTAATCCACGACGATCCTTTTTCTCCATTTTTCTACATCCTTGAATCTTTTGCGGGGCCAAATCAACATGCTTATTTAAAGTTTAAAAAATCCACCCTGGAGTTGGAAAAGAGGTTGACGGTACCCGTTCCGCTAGAAAGTCCCGATACTTATGTTTCTGAATTTTATGCTACTGGGCCGGATCGTTTTATGGTAAAAAACCACTTATTTACCCATATCTATTGGGCTTGTACTTCTGAGTTGTCCCGCCCCAGCATCAGTGCAAGTGGAGCGCTGGCCCGCTGCCCGGATAGTGACACCTTATTTTTGCAAACGGCCTTGGGCAATGCTTCTGAAGTGGTGTGGACAACAGCCGAAAAAACATCACGGATTGCGGCTACCCAGGCTGGTGCTTATGGTGTAAAACTGTCGGACACCCGAGGTTGTCAAACTGCGCTTTCGGAGCCGGTCGAAGTAACTTTTCATCCAAAGCCCTACGTGCTGTCAATCAACAGTGAACTGGGGCGTCAGTCGCCTCAAACCATTTGTAAAGGGAAAAGTATTAGACTGTCGGGAGATGGATTTGGCGGAAATCAATGGCGCTGGTCCAGTGGGGAGCGTACTTTGGAAATCGTGGCCAAAACAGGTGATTATCAAGTCAAACTCATCTCCGAACAAGGCTGTGAAAGTGATTGGTCACCCGTTTTTAGCATTTTACCCGGGCCAGACTCCCTACCTGTGAAACCTGTAGTCACCTTACTCAACAGAAAAGAGGTGTATTGCGTTGGAGATACCGCAATCGTCCAAGGCCCTACAGGTTATCAATACTACTATTGGAACATATCCAGTGAAAACAAAGCGGTAGTCAGCACCCAGTCTTCGAGCATGGCCGCCTTGATCGTAGGCAATGATCTGCGCTGTTTGAGTGAACGCTCGGAGCCCCTTGAAATCCGATTTAACCCACAACCTTTTCCACCAGTAATTCGCCAGGAAGGAAACCTGATTGTCAGTAGTGTTGGAACAGCAACCCACGAATGGTTTGTCAATGGAAATAAACTCAATGGGGAAACTGGTTCGACCCTGAACCTGAAAGGAGGTGGCTTTTATTCCGCCAAGGTTTTTAATAATGGTTGCTCCTCTCGCATTTCCAATCTGATTTCCATTAGTGGTAAAACCGTTTCAATTGATGAGCCAATTGCGACTCAAACGCTCAAAATCTACCCTAATCCTGCTCATGACTACATCCGGCTTGATTTCGCAGCAGAGCCAGTTTATGCCTTAACGGTGCAACTTTTCAGTGGAGATGGCCGAAAAATCCTGGAATTATCTGGCTTAAGAAGTGACCCACAGCTCAATAGACTCGCCGTCGCTACGCTTCCTCCTGGGCTCTATGTCGTGGAAGCATTGGCGGAAGACCGACGTTTTGTAGGCCGTTTCATCAAATGGTAAAACTAAAACCTGCTTGGCATGAAGGCATATCAAATCCTGCTGCTTTTTTGTTGTTGGCTGAATTACGGGCATAGTCAAAGCATCCGTGAACTGGGTGAAATACGCACTCCCTGGGTATGTTACTCGAGCAAACGTGAATTAATGTATGCTTTTTTAGGGCAGGAGGAAGGGGGCCCTGGGCGGATTCAGATCCGAGACCCTAAATTTGGTAAGGTATTAGAGACGATCCCCACAGATGCCCTACCTCGGCAGACGGTGCTCAGCAAAAATGAACGGTATATTTATTTCTACACCAGTTTTCCACTCAAAATCCAACGTTTAAACCTGGACGATCACCAGATTAGCACCTTGGTCACTTTGCCTGATAGCGTCCACAATCTTGGGCAACTTAGTTTGCTGCCTTTTGATGATGAAAAGTTCTTTTTCTCCTGGTCCAACAACAATGGCAGTGGCTTGCACTATTTCAATGGCAAAACGCTTGAATTCAATGTTTCGCGGGATTTTACAAACTTGATGTTTCAAAATGACAGCACATTTTTTGCACCCACCCAGGAAGGTTTTTTGCAAGAGTATCTCTTCAGTAATGAAAAAATCACCCCAGGAAAACGTTTGATTCAGTCCAGAATCATCGATCGGCAGCCTACGCTGTGGCAAAATGACACCTTATACTCCGCTATGGGCGATGTATGGAAATTGGTTGAGGACTCCTTGATTGTGTTGAAGCAGGGGCGGCCTTATTTCGCCAATCGCTACAGCCTCAATGCCCATCCTGCCTCGGCCTACTATTACATTTATGTGGATGGTTTTGATCGGGATACTGTTTACAAATACCCCAAAGGCAGCTGGCAAAGTCTGGATTCCTGGATCATTGGAGCCGACCTGATGCAAGGCACCTATCTTTTCACCGTTCGATTGTTGGCCGAAGACGATTTTTATGTAAGTAGGACTCCAGGCTTGTTGGTGCGTCGCTGTAGCGGGAAAAACCAACCCGCTCGCATTAAGGAGGGCACGCAGGCCTTTGCCTGCTTAAGCCTTTCCCCTATCCTCAGCCTCCACGCAGCAGCACCGGCCTATGAATACCTTTGGTCAAATGGTGCCACTACGTCGGGCGTGGACCTGACCACGGTGCAATCCATCCAGCTTAAAACCGGCGACAGCACGGGTTGCCTCAGCAATTGGTCCGAAGTGTGCAATGTTGGTTTTCCAGAGCCACATGCTGGACCACAAATTGATTACTTTAACGGAGAAATCAGTTTGCAGTTTTGTAAAAAACAAACCCTAATTTTTATCGCCAGGCAAAGCAGCGTAGAAGGTTTTGAGTGGTCGAATGGTGTAAAAAAAGACACCCTGCGCACCTCTGAGCCTGGACAGTATCGGGTACGTAGTTTTATCCGCAACGGCTGCCCGGGGCTATGGTCACCTTATGTCAAACTCGAACAATTGCCCGACACCATTCCGCAGACTCCGGTAATCCGTACAGAGAAAGGAAATTTTGACTTTTGTATGGGCGAAAAAGCCAATTTACTAGCCCCAAGTGGATACACCTATTACGTTTGGTCGAGACAAGAAACCCGAACACCGGTATTTTCCACCAATACCCCACTTGGTATGTACCTCCAGGTTGGCAATGATTTGCGGTGTTTGAGCAACACTTCGGCCACCGTCAATGTCCGGTTCAATCCGGTTCCCAGCAAGCCCAAAATTCAACGACTCGGCAATTTACTGGCGACCAACAATTTTGGAGAAAATCACGCCTGGTCGAAAAATGGCAGATTGATACCAGGAAATGAAGGACAGTTTTTGGAAATTGAAACAAACGGAAAATACACCGTCATCACCAATGCCCGGGGTTGTTTTTCTCCAGTTTCGGACACCCTTGAAGTAATCGACCTGCTTTTTCAGGGTAACCCCAACAAACGCAATACACTGCGATTGCGTTTAAGCCCCAATCCAGTGGGGGTGGAAATGTACATTACTTTGGATGGTCAAAACTCAAGCGGCAGATTGTACCGCATCAGCGACTTGGAAGGAAAAATTCATCAGCTTGGATATGTGGACAACAATGGAAAAATTCAGGTCAGCACGCTGCCCCGAGGCATGTATATCCTGAGTTTGTTGTCGAGTAACTTCGATCCTCTTGCCAGCAAATTTTTTAAAGAATAATCCCAAATAGTTTAACATGAAAAAAGCGAACAACACCTCATTGTGCATTGCCCTTTTGCTGAGTCTTGCCGGCATGTTACAAGGGCAAAGTATACGTAGCATTGAGTATTTTAATTTTGAAAGTGGGGTTTATCTTCCCGCCGAGCAAATGGTTTACGCAACGGCGGTCGATGGTTCGCTCAATAAATATTCCAACAAGTTATTAAAAATTGACCCCGCCTGGGGTGCGGTTCGAGAAGAAATAAACGTGGGCTTTGATCCTCGTTTCTTGTGTGCTACGAGTGATCGTAAATACCTTTTTTTTGCAGCAGATCAGCCTCGCAGAATCAAAAGATTCAATCCGGCTATTCAAGCCATTGACCAGAATTTTGCCGCACCATTTGGGGAGGAAACCCAGTTAAAAGAGCTGTATGCCATTCCGAAGCAACCGGAAGCGGTGATGTTACTTACCCAAAGCCCGGATAGTTATGAATTCTGTGTTTTTGAACGTGGCCAGAAAAAAGTACAATCGGCAAAATTATCCCCCAATGAGGGATCCGAATTGAGCCTGGGCTTTCAGAATGACAGCACTTTGTGGGTCATTTCTACCTTCGAAGGTCATATCATTCGTCTGAAAATACGAAACAATGGCATCGTTCGGGAGCAAACTTACTCCGGGTTTAAAGGGATACTAAGTGGTAGTTTTTATTTTTCTGGGCAGCATTTTATTTCTACCACTGGTTTGTACATTTCACTTGGGATCAATGGTCCGCAGCTGGAAGATAGACTGGCCATTTCGCACAGTAGTGCCATCGCGGGGGATGCAGATTCATCGTTTTTTTATGTACTCGAACCCTTTGGCTTTAATGCTACACAAATCCGCAAGCTCAGCAAAAGCAGCTTTCAAGAGTTGGAGAAATGGCAGATTCCCGTTTACCCCAACTATTTCAACTCAAAAAGGTTTTTAATCTGTGGCGATAAACGTTTTGTCTTTACCACTTTTAATGTAGAATTTTATTGGGACTGCGTACCTCAAATCAGCAAACCTATTATTTCGGGAAAGACGGATGGGGTTTACTGCCTCCCTCAAGATTTGGGCTATGTGCTCAAAACCCAGGAGCCTGCAATTGAGCTGTTCTGGCAGCGTGAAAACCAGGGAGGCCAATACGCAAACGAATTGAGCATTACAGAATCGGGAGCGTATCGGGTAAAAGCAAGCGATAAACGAGGTTGCCAAACCGCATTTTCAGAGCCTGTTGGTATCTGGCTACAAAACCCCAGCCCAACAGCGACGATCCTTAACAATCTTAACGTCAGCTTTCCGGTCAACGCCTGCACCGGGCAAGAGATTGAATTGCGAACCTCCACTTTTATACAAGTAAACCAATTCGAATGGTCGAATGGTGATACTTCTGCCCGCATTAAAATAAAAGATGTTGGAGCGTTTCGGGTAAGGGTACGGCCAATCGGTGGTTGTTGGAGTACCTGGTCGGATAGTGTTCGGATAAATCGGGTGAAAGCACTTTTTCCCGATCAACCCATTGTTTCATTGGTAAATGCTCAATCCAACGTTTTTTGTTCAGGGGACACCATTGTATTGCAAGCCACACCTGGATACCTACAGTACTTCTGGAGTTTGCCCAATCAAGGTACCGGCAATCAGCTTAAATTCAGCTTAAATTCAATCATCGATTTCGGAGTCAGTGTCTATGTTGCCAATGCAGAGCATTGTGTGAGTGAATATTCAGAGCGGTTTCAACTTCGCTACATAGCCAAACCCACTAAACCACAAATTCAACGGGCCGGCAATGTGCTGGTCAGTAGCAATGCCGATCCTGCGGCCATCCACAGTTGGTACCGCAACGGGGTTTTACTCGACAATGCGTCTGGCCGATATCTGACCGTGCTACGCGAGGGTTTTTATAGTACACAGGTCACTTATGGTGCGTGCTCTTCCCTCCCCTCTGATTTATTTTCTTTTACTGGAATTACAACAGCATTACGTGAACCAAATCCATCGGATGCATACCCCTTGTATCCCAATCCAAGTACAGATAAAGTCTTCGTTCAACACCGGGGCACTGAATTCAAACAAAGCCAACTTTTTGACGCACAGGGCAAAGCGCTGCCACTATCCCATTTCCACAAAGGGCAGGATCAGTATGAAATGAGTCTGAGCCATTTAGCCGCTGGGGTATATGTACTGAGGAGTTTTGTGGAGGGAAAATGGTGTAGTTGGCGATTTGTGAAGTTGTAGGTACTGAGTGGGAGATCAATGGATAATTTAAGAGGCTGGGACTGATGAACAATTGTACCAGCAGGCTACGCAGTAATGCGAATACCCTAAATTTTCATTCTACCCTTAAAAACATTAATTTTGGACAAATTCCTGGCACGGACCACGGTCGAAACACGTCCAAACATGAGGATTTATACAAAAGAAGAAAGAACAGATGATCTATAGCATTGGCATTTTCTTAGCGTTTTTTCTCGCCCTATTGTCATTGTTTAAAAGAGGCCGCTCCACAGCTGATCTGACACTGGGTATTTGGTTGATGATTATGGGATGCCATACCTCTTTTTTTTATTTCACTTTTACTCATGATTTGCTTGACTATCCTCACTTATTGGCTTTAGATGTTCCAATGCCCTTTCTGCACAATCCCCTGTTTTACTGCTACGTTTTGGCCCTGATCAAGCCTAAAAAATTGACTACCCAACTTTTGTTGATGCACTTTTTTTTGCCCATCCTGATCTATTTACTGTTGATGCCACTATTTTTGGCCAGTACAAGTTATAAAATGGATTTAATCAGACGTGGGGTTGTTTTTGTAACCTTGTCCAGGCTACTGATCACTTTCATGGCACTGAGCACTGCTGCTTATGCCTATCTCATCCAAAAGGAGTTAAACACCTATAAGACAGGTTTGAAACAAGCACTATCTGCTCATGATCGGCAACAATTGGCTTGGATCAACATCATTTTTTACACATTGATTGGAGCATGGCTGATTGTCCTCTTGACAGAAGTGGAAATTTACATCTTTGGTGCACTGAGTTGTCTGGTTATCCTGATCGGCTACTTTGGCATCAAAAAAGTCGGCGTATTCACCAATCGCGAGCATCCCGAGGAAGATCAGGCCCCAGCTTTAGTGCCGCAAAAAGACAAAAAAAAGTACAGCAATTCCGGGCTTAATTCCCTTGGCATTCAAGCTTTACAGCAACAATTGTTGGAACTCATGGCCCAAGAAAAACCGTTTTTAAACCCGGAATTAACCCTTAGCGAACTGGCCGCACAACTACACACCCATCCCAATTACCTCTCCCAAGTTCTCAATGATGAACTTCGGGCCAACTTTTATGATTACATCAATGCGCTGAGGGTGGAGGAGTTCAAACGCCTAGTGGCCTTACCCGAAAATCAAAAATATACCCTTCTTGCTTTGGCCCATCAAAGCGGGTTCAATTCCAAAGCATCATTCAACCGAAATTTCAAAAAGGTTACCCAAGAGTCGCCTTCCCTATTTTTAAAAAAACAAGCCATAGCAATGGTTTAGTAGTTTCATCTGTCAAGATGGGTCGACTGATTGATTCCGGGTGTGCATTTTTGCGCAAAAAACGCAATGAATAGCAAATCCATTAATCGTTACGTACTTACACTTTATGCTGTAAGCTGGGCGATTCAGCTGTTGACCATTTATACCAGTAAAGTTTTGAAGCTTGAGGATACCAGAATGTGGTTGCTAGCGGGAACCATGCTGACCCCCACCATAATTACCCTTCTGTTCTTGCGGCGCAACCCTGAATGGAGGTCCTACTTGTTGCTTAAACCCAATCGCCATCTGCTGTCCATGTCTTTTTGGAGCATTGTTAGTCACAGCGTACTTGCCTTTGGAACAGTTTTTATGGTTTTACAATTGAATTGGGGAACACATCCCTGGTTTCATTTTTCTTGGCAGGGGGTAGAAATACTGGGCGGGCCCTGGGTATTGGGAAAAGGACCGCAAAGCTGGTTGTTTTTTTTAGGCAATGGACTGGCCACTGCATTGGTTTTTGCGCTTTTAAATGGCGTGGTTGCTGCTGGTGAAGAGTTCGCCTGGCGAGGCTTTTTGCAAAATGTCTTGATTGAAAAACTGGGCTTGAACAAAGCGCTCCTTCTGACTGGATTAATCTGGTCATTCTGGCATTTGCCGATTTTTTTAGCCGGACACAACGAGCCAGAATACCCGGTTTTGGGGGCGTTTATCCTGGCACCAATCCGTTTGGTGGCGCTGTCTTTTTTTTGGGGTTGGCTAACTTTACGCTGTCGAAGCTTTATTCCCGCAGCACTGGCTCATGCTGCTTTGAATTCCATCCAGGAAGGGGTTGTGGGCAATCTGGAGCTGTCGGTTGGAACGATTAATCGAGATGTATTGGTGCTAATTTTGACCATAGGACTAGGCGTATGGGGGGCATTGATGTTGCGGAAAGACAAACTCTATGGGGTGAACACATTAGGATACAAGTAGCCAAAACCCTATGATTCATACCCATTTCCCCCATTTTTTTTATTTTTAAGCATGAAAAACAAGCGCCTACCCTCCATCGACATCTTGCGGGCAGTAACCATGCTACTGATGATTTTCGTCAACGACCTTTGGAGTTTGACCAATGTTCCCCGCTGGCTACTGCATACCGCCGCGGAGGAGGATGGAATGGGTTTGTCCGATGTGGTATTTCCTGCTTTTTTATTCATTGTAGGACTGTCTATTCCCCACGCGCTGAAGGCGAGGTTGGAAAAAGGAGCCTCCAAGGTTTCGGTGCTGCTGCACATCCTCAGCAGAAGCTTGGCTTTGTTGGTCATGGGTCTATTCATGGTCAATCTGGAAAACATCGATGCTACCCAATTGCTGATCCGCAAGGAGTATTGGCAAATTTTGATGGCCCTGGCTTTTATGCTCATTTGGAACAATTACCGAAGCCCGATGGTCTTTGGCGTAGTGCCTGCTATTTTCCTCAAAATTTTGGGCTGGCTCATTTTGGCCTTTTTGGCGTCCATTTACCAAGGTGCGTCGGGCCATTGGATGATGATCCATTGGTGGGGTATTTTGGGTTTGATCGGCTGGGCCTATTTGTTGGTGGCTTTGCTGTATTTGTGGATTGGGAATAAAGTATGGTGGTTGGCCGTAGCCTGCATTGGGTTGTTTCTGCTCAATGTCAACGAATTTATTCGGCTGCTGGGGTTTGATTTCCAATTGGTGATCAGCGCGTCCACCCATGCCAGTGTGATGCTGGGGGTTTTGACCACGGTGATTTATACTCAATTGGCAGCCAAAGACCAATTGAAGTGGCTGATTCCCAGCTTAATTGGAATTGCATTGCTTTTGATTGCTTTTGGTTTCGCCACCCGACCCGAATGGGGCATCTCCAAAATTCGCGCCACACCTTCCTGGACGGCCATCTGCGCCGGGATCAGTATTCTGGCCTTTGTGCTGCTGCATTTTATTGCGGATGTGAAGGGGTTTATCAAGTGGGCAGCTGTCATTGCTCCGGCGGGATCGAGTACTTTGACCTGCTACCTGATGCCTTATTTTGCTTATGCTATTGTGGAGCTATTGGGCTGGAGTTTGCCGGAGGTATTGACCGATGGGGCAGTCGGGCTACTCAAATCCACACTCTTTGCCTTGCTGGTCATTCAATTTACGGGCTTGTTGAATCGGGTTCAAATAGGATTGAAGATCTGAGGGATTAGGATTTAACAAAACACTGTATCATGTACAAAATCAACCTATTAACATTGATCTTAATCTCAACCTTAACCAGTTTTTGTAGTTCTAAAAAAGAAAAAAGTACTCCTCCCAGTCCTGTAAAGCAAACAACGTCCTCTACTGTTCCAACCTTTGAAAAGGAAGATACCCTAGGGCCAAAAGAACTTAAAATGGAGTACTTCGATTTGAGCACCTTACCTCCCTCTCAATCTGTTTCTTTTTATGAATTTCAAGAAAAGAACAATACTGGGCTTGGGGTATTGAAACAAGGCTACAGCTTTAATCTGGTTTCGTGGATGCGGACAGAAGATTTTGGGATTAGATGTGTATTAATGACCTCAAAAGCTCCCGAAAAATATCTAAATACGGTGAGTGAAGCTGACTATGTTAAGTTCATTAATGCGGAGATAAAAAAGATTGTTCCAGCCTTATTTAAGGATAAAAATGTAGTGAATGCCATTATGGATGCTTTAAAAAAGCCGGATCATTACACTTATTACCCTAAGACAAAAAGTTATAGTGTTTACGCCGAGCATAGTGACTATGATGAAATTACGATAGCTGCGGAGTGGCTTTTTTTAAAGAACTTGCACATCGCTATTGTTGCTAGGGGGATTGACACTAGTTGGTAATAATGATGATGATGTCATCACCTCACTGACAATCGAAAACGATTTAAGCTTTGCCGCTTTATCATAAATGTGGCTGGTAATCATCAATTCATCGATGCCTGTTTCCTCCACAAATGCCGATAATTTCCTTTGTAGGGTTTGTTTGCTCCCTGTAAACGTGTAATACATCATACTTTGAATGGCCTGCTGTACATCTGGATTCCTAAAAACATCGGGCAAGGGTCCCGGGGCTTGCAATGGTCTTCGCTCATTGGTAATGATGCCCAGGAACATTCGGTAAAGGCTGGTCGACAAAAACTCAGCTTCTTCATCCGTGTCAGCAGCCAGCACATTGACACAAGCCATTACATAAGGTTCTTCCAGTTGGGCAGAAGGGCGAAAATTCTTACGGTAAATCTCAATTGCCGTCCTGAATAGTCTTGGTGCAAAATGGGCCGCAAAGGCATACGGCAAGCCCATACTAGCCGCAAGGTAGGCACTATCGGTGCTGGAACCCAAAATCCAGATCGGCACCTCCACCCCTTCCCCGGGGAAAGCCCTTACTTTGGATAATTTGTTGTCGGGGCTGAAATATTTTTGCAGTTGCAGGATCTCGGCCTGGAAATCATACTCAACATAGGCATTGTTTCTGCGCAAGGCCAGGGCGGTTTGCTGATCGGTTCCCGGGGCTCTTCCCAGTCCCAAATCAATTTTGCCCGGATAAATACTTGCCAGGGTTCCAAATTGTTCAGCTACCGTCAAAGGGCTGTGATTGGGCAGCATGATGCCACCAGAACCTACTCGAATTTTCCCGGCGGTGGCGCCGGCAATATGCCCAATCAACACCGCTGTAGCCGAGCTGGCCACGTGTTCCATATTGTGATGCTCGGCCAGCCAGATTCTTTTGTACCCGAGCGATTCCGCATGTTGAGCCACTTCAACCGTTTTCCTGATGGCTTTAGCTGCATTGTCCCCTTCTGAAACCACAGCTAATTCTAAGACAGATACTGGAATATGCTTCATCGTTCATTATTTGGTAAACCCCATCCAACATGGCTCATGTTTGGATAGAACCTAACGTAGTCCGGAATAGTTTAACTCCCCGAAAAATCAATTTCCCTACTCCACGCATTTTTTTATCTTTGCCCCATCTATGGAAAAGCAACGCATCATCATCGGGCCCGAACGGTTTTCGCTGACCATTGAGCGGCTCTGCCACCAATTGGTTGAAGAATTTGATGATTTTAGCAACACCTGTATCATTGGCATTCAGCCACGCGGGGTTGCCTTATCGGAGCGAATTTACCGCCACCTCATCGACCAGCTCAATATTCCACACATCGATTACGGGGTACTGGACATCACCTTCTACCGCGACGATTTTCGCCGCCCCGGAGCATCCATGCATGCCAGTGTGACTTCCATTGATTTTTTGGTGGAGAAAAAAAACGTGATCCTGGTAGACGACGTCTTGTACACCGGACGCACGGTGCAAGCGGCCCTGACCGCCCTAAACCATTACGGCCGCCCTGATAAGGTGGAATTGCTGACCCTGGTGGATCGGCGTTTCAACCGCGAATTGCCCATTCGTTCTACTTTCACTGGCATCAAGGTCGACGCCGTGGATCAGGCTTATGTCAAAGTGGAATGGGCCAATACCCACGGAGAAGACCGGGTTCTTTTATTTTCTGACAAAAAAGCGGCACAATAACACGGGAAGATGGCTAATCAACAACTAAGCAGCAAACACCTCCTGGGCATCAAAGACCTCAGCACCGAGGACATTCGGTTGATTTTTCACACCGCCACCAATTTTAAGGAAGTCATCAATCGCCCCATCAAAAAAGTGCCTTCGCTGCGCGACATCACCATCGCCAACCTCTTTTTTGAAGATTCGACCCGTACCAGGGTTTCCTTTGAGTTGGCAGAAAAACGCCTCTCGGCCGATACCATCAACTTCTCCGCTTCTTCTTCTTCGGTCAAAAAAGGGGAAACCCTGCTCGATACGGTGAACAACATCCTGTCCATGAAAGTGGACATGGTGGTGATGCGCCACCCCGCTCCCGGCGCCTGCCAGTTTTTGGCCCAACACATCGATGCCAACATCATCAACGCTGGCGACGGCACCCACGAGCACCCCACCCAGGCGCTGCTCGACGCCTTCTCCATGCAGGAGCAATTGGGTGACCTGGAAGGCAAAAACGTGGCCATTTTCGGCGACATCCTGCACTCAAGGGTAGCCTTGAGCAATATCTTTTGCCTGCAAAAATTGGGGGCTAAAGTCCGGGTTTGTGGCCCCCCTACCCTCATGCCCAAGTTCATCCACAAACTGGGCGTAGGCGTAAGCTACAACGTGCGCGAAACCCTGCAATGGTGCGATGTGGCCAACGTGCTGCGCATCCAACTGGAGCGCCAAAACATCAAATATTTCCCTACCCTGCGCGAGTATTCGCAGTACTTCGGTATCAATCGACAGTTGCTGGATTCCCTGGATAAAAAAATTGTGATCATGCACCCTGGGCCGATCAATCGTGGGGTGGAGATCACGAGTGATGTGGCGGATTCTGAGCATTCGATCATTTTGCAACAGGTGGAGAATGGGGTCGCGGTAAGGATGGCGGTGTTGTTTTTGTTGGCGGCGAAGGGGTGAGGGAGAACACGGAGAATTTTATCCAAAGCGACATTTCATTGGCACAAAGGACACAATGGAAAGCACAGAGGACACAAAGTTAGACGTAGACAAGGATTATTCTTTAGAAATATGACCTCTGTCAACATCTAACTTTGTGTCCTTTGTGCATTCCATTGTGTCCTTTGTGCTAAAAAATGCTGCTTTTGCTACTACCAAACACATTGTGTTCCTCTTTCACAAAATCACGCGTCGCACCCCATCCCGAAACAGCAAGGTGTTGAAATTCATCAAAAGCCCCAAATTACAATCTGCCAACCGCAAATAAGTCAACAGTTGCGCCAAATGCACATCGGTCAGGGATTCAACGGCCTTCAATTCTATGATCAACTTTTCCTCGACCACTAAATCAGCCCGATAGCCTACCTCAAGTTTCACCTCGTTGTAAATCAAGGGAATCGCCTTTTGCTTCTCCACCTTGAGCCCCAATTGCTTCACCTCATAAGCTAAGCACTCCAGATACGCATTTTCCAACAATCCTGGCCCCAGGGCCTTGTGTACCTTCAAACCACACCCAATGGCCAATCTGGCCAGTTCATTCTCTGACATAAAACAACTTTAAAAAGTGAATAAAGAGAAAGGATGTGTAAACAATTAAGGCACTCCAAAAATAAGTATCTTTACGCTAATACCAAAACATCAGCTCGCATGTTAGCCATCCAAAAAAGATTAGCACCTTCCTTTTACGCCCTGCTCAGTTTGCCCTCTACGGCCATGGGTTTTGCCTTGTCGGTTCAAATTTCCGCCTTAAGCTGGATCTTGAGTACCAAGTACGGCCTGGCCATTCACGACATTGGCCTGGTTTGGGCAGCCGGGCCTATTGCCGGTATTTTTGGACAGGTTATTGTAGGCCTGATCAGCGACAATGTCTGGTTTTGGGGTGGCCGTCGCAGGCCCTTTATCCTGGTGGGGGGGGCATTGGCCGCCTTGATGCTGCTGGCATTGCCCAATATCGGCGTCATTTCAAAAGCCATGGGCACCGATGCCTTGTTGGGCGTAGCCATCACCGTGGCGCTCACGCTCGATTTGGCGATCAACATCAGCTTCAACCCGACCCGCTCGATCATTGCCGATGTTACGCCTGCGGGCGATGCTCGTACCAAGGGCTATACCTGGATGCAAACCATTTCAGGTACCTTTGGGGTAGCTGCTTATGCAATCGGCGCCATTTGGGGCAATTATACCCTGATTTATTTTGGTGCCATCCTGGTTTTGCTCATTTCAGTGATCCCTCCTTTTTTTATCGAAGAACCTCGGACCTTACAAGCTGAAGCCGATACTGCCGATGTTCCTCAACAAAAAGCCTCTTTTTCACAAATCGTCGTTGCCATCAGTCCTTTATGGGGTTATCTGCTGTATGCATTGATTGGCATCATTGCCCGGCTTCTGGATCAACCGGTTAGTTCCCTGTTGCAAGGCATTTGTGTCGGACTGACTATTGGCAGCATTTTGTTGATCTTTTTGTTGAAAAAATCTGCCTTTGGCCCCAAATACGCCCATTTGATCGACTTTCAAAAAATCCTCGCTGCACATTCCTTTACTTGGCTGGGCATTCAAACCATGTTCGTGTACATGTTCGCCTACGTGCAACAAAAAATAGTGGGGCTGAGCGATGACCAAATGGGGCAAGTGGTCTCCATCTCTTTTTTGATTTTTAATGCCATCGCGGCAGTGTTACCCGCCATTTTGTTGCAGCCACTGACCAGCAAAATTGGGCGGGTAAAAACCCACCTGATTTGTATTGCCATCATGGCCTTGGGCTACGCGAGTATATTTTTGTTTGGACATTCGGTGTTCAGTATTTATGTATTGATGGGTGTAGTGGGGATTGGTTGGGCAGCCACGGTAAGCTTACCTTTTGCCATCATGTCTCAAACCATTGATCAAACACGGATGGGGATGTTTATGGGTTTGTTCAATTTATCGGTAGTTTTACCGCAGTTGGTCGCCAGCCTGGGGGTGGGTGAAGCCATCAGTGCAGCCGAGGACAAGGGTCTCATTTTTATCATTTGTGCCCTAAGTCTGGCAATATCTGCCGTTCTATGGTTGTTCATTAAAGACAGTCAAAGCAAAATTGAAACAGAAACGCTTGTATCTGGCGGAGGCCATTGATATATTTACTTTTTTCAACAAACACATTCAATGAAGTCTGTTAAAACACTACTACTTGCTATTTCCATGCTGAGTGTTGTGACGGGTTGGGCACAAAAATTCCCACTCAAAACCCTCCCACTCGAAGACATGAGCAATTTCAAAACCACGGGCAGCAATTGGCAAATTGTGGGCGATGTGGTGATGGATCGCAATGGCGGCATGAAAGTTACACCTGGCAAAGGGATCCTGCTCAACAATGTATCCGACAAGGACCACGACATTCTGGACCAGGCCAACAAAAAACAGGATTGGGCTACCGTCGAAGGTTACAAAGTGCTTACCGCCTGGGAACACGGCGACCTGGAATTGGAACTTGACTTTATGATGCCCAAAGGTTCCAACTCGGGCATCTACCTGCAAGGCCGTTATGAGGTGCAACTGTTCGACAGCTGGGGCGTAAAATCGCCCAAGTATGGCGACCTCGGCGGCATCTACCGCAACTGGGAAAGCGCCCCTGGCAAAATCTATATGGGCAAAGCACCCCTGGCCAATGCAGCGAAAGCGCCTGGCTTGTGGCAAAACATGAAAATTTCCTTTCAGGCACCCCGATTTGATGCCCAGGGCAATAAAATCGAAAATGCCCGTTTGAACTCCGTAATCATCAATGGGGTTTTGGTGCACCAGAATTTGGAAATTCCATTGCCAACCGGTGGCCCACTCGATCAAAAAGAAGTGCCCCTTGGCCCCATTTTCATCCAGGGCGACCACGGTGCGGTTGCTTTCCGCAACATCAAGTACCGCTCCCTGGGCTCCAAAGTGGCCAGTACCAGCGACATCAGCTACAAGTACTTCGAAGGCAAATTCAAAAATGCGGAAGAGCTGAACGCTCAAACCCCCAAAGCCAGCGGGAAACTTCCCGCAGTGACGATTGAAGTGCTGGATCTGGAAGATGTTTCCGGGGTTCGTTTTGATGGTGTATTGAATGTTCCTGAAGATGGCTATTACCTGATGTCGCTCAATACGACTGGGGGGTACAAACTGCAAATCGACAACCAGAATGTAGCCTTCAACGAGCGTCCGGATAGTTGGTGGGACTCCAAGCAGAGTAGTGTGCAACTCAAGGCTGGTGCGCATCCTTTTACCCTTTATTACTACAAAGACGCGGGTTATATGCCTCCCCGCCTCGGTTGGGTCATTGAAGGTTCGGCCATTCAACGTTCCACTTTGACCACTTTTGGCTCTTATCCACCAGACCCCAATCCTACTTCACCCATCCAGGTGGCTGTGGGCAGCAAAACCAGGTTACTTCGGGCTTTCCTCGATTTTGAGCGCGACCGGGCCCGCCGCCTCACCCATACCATTGGAGTAGGTGACCCTGGTGGCCTGCATTACATTTACGACCTGAAAGCTGGCAATGTCGCCTGTGTTTGGCGGGGTGATTTTATCGATGCCACCCCGATGTGGAATGACCGTGGTGACGGCAGTTTCCGGCCGCTGGGGGTTACTCAGTTCACTTTTATTGGCCAGAGCCTGGGCATCATCCAGGGTAGAAGCGATGCATTCCCCACTACTTATCAGGAAGCAGACTTCAAAACCAAGGGTTACGCCATCGAAGAAGCAACCGGTCGGCCAATTTTCCGCTACAGCTATAAAGGGATCGACGTAGAGGAGCGTTGTTACCCCAGTGTAGATCAAAACAGCCTGGTGCGGGAGATCGCGCTTAACGGGGCTATTCCTGATGGTGCACACCTCAAAATTGCCGAAGGCAAAGACATCACAGCCATGCCCGACGGCTCTTTTGCCATTGACGACCGCAAGTACTACATCGTCCTTGGTGGTGACCTGAAAGCGTCGATTCGCGATTTTAATGGCAAAAAAGAATTGGTTGTGCCCGTAAAAGCTGGCATTGCGAAGTTTTCGATTATTTGGTAATCTAGTTGAGGAGTTGAGAAGTTGAGGAGTTGAGGCTGCCGCGTGCGACCCACTCCTCAACTTCTCAACTCCTCAACTCCTCAACTTTCTCAACATGAAATATTTTATCCAAACCGGCTTACTTTTAGCTGGTCTGCTTATCATACAGCTGTTTACCAGTTTTAGCTGGAGCGTAATTCCGCCGGCCAAAACACCTACGGAAGACGATTATTACAAAATCATCACCCTCCCCACTACCGAAGGAATGCTCCTGGAGGTGGGTGGGATAACCACTTTGCAAGACGGTCGCCTGGCCCTTTGTACCCGCCGTGGAGATGTATACTTGGTAGAAAACCCGGAAATGACCAACGGGACTTTGCCTCGTTATAAACTTTTCGCCTCCGGATTGCACGAACCATTGGGACTTGCTTCCAAAGACAATGCCCTCTACGCCGCCCAACGGGGTGAACTCACCAAGTTGATGGATACCAATGGCGACGACGTAGCCGATGTGTACGAAACCGTATACGCCTGGCCTGTTTCCGGCCACTATCACGAGTATTCTTACGGACCAAAATTTGCGCCCGATGGCAGCATGTTTGTCACTGGCAACGTAGCATTTGGTGACCAGGAATGGTGGCGGGGTGAAAGTCGGGTCTTTGGCCGCGGCTGGACCATGCGCATTACCCCCGATGGCAAAATGGAGCCCTGGGCAACCGGGATGCGTTCCCCTTGCGGTTTGGGCATGATCGATGGTGAGTTGTTTTACGACGACAACCAGGGCGATTACATGGGCTCCGGGGGTATCTGGCACGTTAAAAAAGGCGCCTTCACCGGTCACCCCGCTGGTTTGGTATGGACCGATAAAATTGCCAACTCTCCGGTAAAAATGACCGCTGATCAGTTCAATGCGGTGGTCGATCCCCGAAAAGTTAAAAACTCAACTGGCGGGTACGAAAAACCCGAAAACATCGCCACCGAAACCAACCCAAACACCCTTTTTGCCGTAAAAAGTAAATTGCCGGAAGTAACCTTACCTGCGGTTTGGTTGCCGCACGGGATTTTGGGCATTTCCAATTCTGAAATTTTGCCCGATCAAACCAAAGGTGGATTTGGACCTTTTGCCGGTCAGGTTTTTGTAGGGGACCAGGGCCAAAGTCGCGTGATGCGCGTGGTGCTGGAAAAAGTGAAGGGTGAATACCAAGGGGTGGCCTTTGATTTCCGCAGCGGCTTCCAATCGGGAATCCTGCGCATGACCTGGGGTCACGATGGTTCATTGTACGTAGGTGAAACCAATCGCGGTTGGGGTTCAGCTGGAACGGC
The DNA here is from genome assembly GCF_965225875.1 of Haliscomenobacter sp. Lineage (GTDB taxonomy): Bacteria > Bacteroidota > Bacteroidia > Chitinophagales > Saprospiraceae > Haliscomenobacter. Next base: position 2,342,540 of record NZ_CBDDBS010000003.1, read on the forward strand.
CACTTCTGGCTTGCAACGCCTGGCCTGGACAGGTAAAGTGCCGATGGAAATGAAAACGGTTCGTGCGATGCCTGATGGATTTGAGATTGAGTTCACCTTGCCCGTTGACAAAGCCAGCGCCGAAAATCTCGCTTCCTATTCCGGCAAAAACTTCATCTACAAATACCACCCAGTATACGGCAGCCCGCCCATCAGCGATACGCCGCTCGGCATCAAAGGGGTGAAAGTATCCGAAGATGGTCTGAAAGTGCGTTTGGTGATCGACAACATCAAACAATACTACTTGCACGAAATCAAGGTGGATGGGATTCGTTCGCGTGATGGTTTACCCGTTTTGCACCCAACTGCCTACTACACCCTCAACAACATTCCAGACGGAGCTAAATTGAGCATGGCAGAAGTAAGTACCAAAAGAATGGAAGCCACGCCAGAAAAGGTGCTTGAAGAGGTGAAAGTTAAAGTACCCAAGGCCAAAAAGGGCAAAGAAACGGTAGAAGCCAAGGCACCTACTTACGATAAGGTACAACCCTTGTTGGCCAAGTGGACTTGTTTGGGTTGCCACAACACCAACACCCGGCAGGTTGGCCCTTCTTTTATCGATATCGCCAAGCGCAAGTACAGCAACGAGCGCATCGTAGAATTGATTCACAAACCTGAGCCTAAAAACTGGCCCGAATACGCTACCGAAATGGCACCGATGTCTCAGGTACCGAAGGCGGATGCTTTGAAAATGGCGGCATGGATTAATTCTTTGCGGCAGGAAACACCTTAAATAAAGATGAAAGATGAGAGATGCTACCGCAGAGACTTTGACAAGGTCATTGTCAAAAACGCTGCGGTAGCATCTCTCATCTTTCATCTCTCATCTCTACTTCCCGCCCGTATACATCTTACAATCCACTCTGAATTCAATAAAGCGCTGATTGTTGGTTTCCAGAATTTCAGTGATTTTCAAACCTGGATCTACAATTCCTCCCAGGTAAAAGTTTCTTCCACAGTAGTTGTGCAAATCCACCATCGGTAGCTTCATGTCATTCACATAGTAGATTTGTGAAGCGCCTGGCGCCAGGGTTTTAGTGTTGGAAATTCGTCCACCTATCACCAGTTTGTCTTCGGGGAACTGCCCAGCAACAGCTAACGGCGCATAGGCCATTGGTGCAGCGGTATTGGACGAGGTGATGATGTCCACCATATAGCCATTCGCAGGATCAGTATCCGTACCAACAGCAGGGCCAGTACCAATGTTTTTTACCTCAATTTTGAAGTCAGAAAAAGGCAAACCAGGGCCACCTACGGGATTGGCCAGGGCCATGTAGGTAATCACGAGATCAGGGCGAGGTGCGGTAGTTGAACCACTGCAATCCAGTTTCACCCGAACAAAGCGGGTATTGTCATTTTCATTGGTTTCAGCTACTTTTTTACCGGGGTCGGCAATAGCACCGATGGCCACGTAGCCCAATTGGCAAGGTTTAGCAATTACTTTGGGCATTGGGAAACTTTCCAGGTAGGTGTCTTCCTGACCAGGAGCCAAAGTTTTGGTGTTGCTGTAGCGACCGCCGATCACCAGCATGTCTTCCTGGTATTCGTAGGGGTTAGGTACTACTGCAAAGGCGATTGGTGCACTGGCATCGGTTGACAAAACCAGGTCAACCATATAGCCTTTGGCGGGGTCATCCAGGGTGCCGATGGCTTTGGCAGAGCCGATGTTTTTTACGGTTACTTTGCAATTGACCGTTTCACCTGGCACGTACACCGGTTTTTCTGGAACAATATTGGTAATGACCAGATTGGGGGCCGCAGCGGTTAACGCAGAAGGATTGACCACTAATGGGTTTTGAGCGGATGCCAAAATTGTGACCAAAGAGGCTACAAAAGTGAAAAGTGCGTTGAAGCTTAACTTTTTCATTGGGATGTTTTTATCAAGGTTAAAGATGTTTTGATTAAAGACCTTACATCCCAATGTGTCAAACGCAGTTTGTTCCGTTCCACTTTTTTTTATTTTTTTGTAACCATTTAGCAGCCGCCTGCGGCGGAATTTTTCACCACAAAGGCACAAAGACACAAAGACATTAAGCTCTAAAATGTTGTGTCTTTGTGCCTTTGTGCCTTTGTGGTGAAAAAAATTGAATGTGAAATCCACCGCAGGTGGATGGGCGCTAAATAGTTATATTTTTTTAACTGCTCATACTCCCACTTTGTACAAATCAATCGGTTTTTCTTTGCCCTTCAGACTAATGTTGCTTACTTTTTCCAGTGAATATGGTGGGTTCGACAGGATATCAACCAGCTTATCTGTGATGACCATTTTAGCGCCAAGCGCGCCACATTCCTTCTCGACCCGCGAGGTGGTATTGAGCACATCGCCCGAGAATTTGATAGACTTTTTGATTTGTCCCATCTCCCCGATGATCACTTTCCCACAGTGGACGGCTGCTTTAAATTGCGGGATAACGCCATAACGGCTGAGGTAGGTGGTCTTTTTTGTTTCGATCACTTTTTCAAAATCCTGGTAACAGGTCAGACAGCGCGTTTCAAACGAACCACTGGGAAAGGTCCAACTGATGATCACCTGGTCGCCCACATACTCTACCACTTCACCTTTGTGTTGGGTAATGACTGCAGCGATATCGTGGAAAAAATCATTTAAAAACCGGTAGAATTTTTCGTTGCCCAGCTTTTCGGCAATCGTCGTGGAATGATTGAGGTCCAGAAACATAAAAATCCGTTGTTCTTCCTTGGGGTTAAAATACCGCCCACTGAACATCATCCACAGTTCATTGCTCCCGAAGCGTTCGGACAATTGCAGCCAAAAAGAGGAAAGCAGCACCAGCAGCAGAATCGGAGAAACTGGATGCCAAAATGCAATCGAGCCGATAAAGTTTCTAGTCTCCTGCCAAGCCAGCGGATCGCCGATGCTTCGGCCTGAAAGGATACTATTGAAGGCATAGGAAATGCTCAAAAGCAGCATAAACAATAGTACCGAATAAATGGCAATCTTTTTAAGAATGGCTACCCAAAATCTTTCTCGCGTGATCTTTTTTTGAAAATAAAACAGTTCCAGCAATCCAAAAAGCAGGCTTCCTACAAACAAACCGCCCATGGCCGCAATGGCATTTTTTCCCAAATTGAATTCCTCCATGGGGGCAGTTTCTAAAACTCCGGGATAATTGGCCAGAAAAAAATATTCGTACAAGGCGGTCAACAAACCCGCTGTCACCCATATTACGCTAATAACCGTCAATTGAACGAGTTGATTTCGTGTCATCGTTTAGTGTTGTTGTTGAAGTAAGGATACACAATGCCTGCAATAGTTGCAAGAAGGGTTTAGGCAAGCAGGGTGACAAATGCGAAGAAACTTTTTAAATACTCCATTGCAGTTGGCTAAAAGTAAAAAAGGGCAGAAGCACATTCAAGCTTCTGCCCTACCATTTCAAGTATTTTAGACAGGGGGCCCTTATTCAGCTCCGTCTAGTTTTGCTCTATTGAGGCTGTATTGTGCAACGTTTTTACCTTGGGTGATCCCCACCTCCGCATCAAAGCGGTAGTGAATACCTCCCAAAATCCGGGACTCAGCAGCTTCATTTGCCCAATCTCTCGCTTTTTGGGCTTCGTTGGGGAAAACGTACGCTACAACTTCCGCGGCAGCAGCCGAAAACGTGCTGTGCCCGGAAGTGTAGGCAGGAAAGTTTGGAGTACCCAGTATTGTCTTGAACCCTGGAATTGCCTGGATTGGCCGGGGATAATGGTAGTAATATTTCGCATCCCAACAGCTGATACCTGCGTCCATAACCGCCATGTTCAGGTAGGCAAAAGTGCGGGCCGAGCGTAGTGGGTTAAATTTGTATTCGATCAATAAATCTTTGACATAGCGATTCCAGTGCCCTGGAGGGGTATAAGTGCCCAAACCATCTGACCACCAGTTGGCTATTTTGCGCTGTTCCGGGGTGATTTTTTTGGCAATATCCTGTAATTCCTTGGCTGCGGTATTAAACTCCGCAGAACCTGGCGCTGGTGGCGGTCCTGGGCGAACCAATTCCACATTCGGTACATTCCACATTTTCACCTTACCAAAAAGTGGTGCCAAACCAACCGGGCGTACCGGGGTTTCCTGATTGTCCCATTGCCAGCCAAAACGTTTTAAAGCAGCGGTTTTAATCGAATCCGAAATGGGTCTGGGCGCTTGGGCCTTGCTCATGCCATCCGTCCGCGCTCTCGCCATAGCTACTTTGGCTACTTCCACCCCAATGGTGGCACCTGCGTCGATGTCGCTTTTTACGTTCACACCTGCCCAGGTTAGGCTGGACATGTGTTCCGTAGCTTTAGCAGCCAGGTAATCCTTTTCCAGCGGGAACATTGCCGTCAGGATATCCCGTGAGGCCGTTGCAACCACCGCTGCGTCGGCTGGATAAGCAGGCAGCGATGTTTTTGCGTAGGCGGGTACAATGCTGTTGTCAACGTCTGATGGCGCTTTGCGATTGAAGGTATACTTGTAGTACCAGGCGCTGATCAAACCATCAAATTGTGCCACACTCAAATAGGCCAAGGCCCGTGAGGTGTACGGTGGATGGGCAAAAGGAAACTGCGGGTATTTGCTTGGATTGGCAGGATCCGGCAAAGTATAGGTCCCATCTGCATTGGGTTGGGGAATGATGTTGTACTTGGCGGCCAATTCGAGTGCAATCTCGTTCCAGCGCAAGACCGGATTATTGGTCCAATATTCGATCGCTTTCTTTTGGTCGCTGGTTAAATTGGCCATTGCCGTTTTTAGGGCAGCCAATTCATTTTTATAGTCGTCGGAAGTGACGTCCTTAGGAGTGGGAATGGAAATTTGGTTGCCCCCGCTTAGAAGGATTGGTTTCCAGGAACCTCCTTTTTCATCCAGGCTGGCAAAAGTGTAATCAGCATAATCGGCGTGGGTCAGCAAATCTTTTTCACAAGAAAAGGCGTAAACCAGACCGAAGGTCAAAATGATACGTATCCATTTATTTTTCATGGCGAATTGGCAATTTTAGAGTTTAAACTGATAGGTTACTCCGGCACCCATGTTTTGGAATTTACCCATGTTGCGGCCATCGATGATTTGGGAATAATAAGCCAGGATACCCAAACCCTGGATGGCCTTGATGCCTTGGAAATAGTACTGGCCAAAGAAACCCACCTGGTCAAACGACATTTTGTTGGTCGGCTGTGGCGCATTGTAAATCCGAATGTCATCGCCCGTAAGGCAATGAACCGCCATGTAATTGGCCTCCAGTTTCAAGGAGTTGTTGAATAGCCAGACTCCCACAGCACCATGGTAATTCAGGGCATTGGGCACATCCATCCACTCGGAATAGTAGCTACCATTGTTGTAGTAATAATCCCGCTCGACCTTGCTTTGTCCCCGCCAAAGGTGGGCAAAGGCGCCACGAGCATAAATGCCATTATCAAAGCGATACTGCAGGATACCACGCAAGGTGACCTCTCTGGTTTTGAGGCCAATGCTAAAGGGCATGTAATCCGACAAATAATTGGATACCGGAAAAGAAAAACCAGCAGTAGTCAAGAAGGAAATCTTGCCCGGGCCCACCTGGCGGTTGAACAATTCTGCCTTGACGGCAATGCCCAGGTCTTGCAAACCTTTGGCACCTACCAACTGGCCACCCGTTGCATCCGTAGAGATGTAGGGTACCCCGGCAAGTAGATTGATTTTGTCGGTAATGCCGTAAGCAAACATCGGCATGATGATCTCCCTGGAAAAAGTGCCAATGTTGCCATTTTCGCGCAGGCGGGTACCTTCCCAGTATTGATCCCAGGAGCCAGTTTCATAAGAGGCTGCCAAACAGATTTCCCGCTTTTTCATCATCAGGTCATCAGCAGGCGTTTGGGCAAATGCCGCGCCCAATTGGCTGAGTAGTACAGCCAACACGAGTATGTATTGGAAGTGATTTTTCATCGAAAAAAGTTAAACCAATGAGTATTAGCCATGGCACTTCAAGAGCGCATGGTCATTAAAAACAAAGAAAAGCATGAAAAATCAGGCCAACTGCGGCGGTGGAGTAAGAATGGAAAGGTCAGACAAATCAACTAAGTCTTTGAAAATAAGCGGTTGAGCAGTTTTTGTGCAATGATCAAAAAGTGGGTTAATGTCCAGGATAAGGTGTTCTTCAAAGCAAAAGTCGGAGAAAAAACGCTCCGTCAAAGTTTTAGGTGCTGAACGATCTTCCTGGTTTTGTGGCTGGTCAACCTTGTATTCGTGGCGAAGGCCATGTGGAGATTTGGCGTCAACGGTGTAGTATTGGGTTTCCCCGTCGGTTTCTTCCGAGAAGAGGAAGGGAGCACCATAACCCATCCCCTGAACGACCTTGAGGTCTTTTTTGTCTTGGATTTTAACATTGGCGGTTACCCCAATTTCGGCTTTAAGCTTCTGGGCAATCGCGGTTTCTTTGGCGTTCATCAGGTGTTCAATCCGGGCAGTGTAGACCACATTGATAAACACCCGCCCCCCTATCCACTGCACCACGATGAGCAGGATAAGCAGCCAAGCGCCAATTGATCTTAGGGATTGCCTGAACTTGTTCAATGCACCTTGTTTTGATGATTACAAGTAAGAACAGCATTTGCCATTCTGGTGCAAGAACGGAATTATCTAAAAAAAAGCAAAACAATGGCCATATTTATTTTGGTAGCACTAAAAAAGGCGGGTAGATTTTAGAGAATTAACAATGCGTCAAAAGCCAAACGCATCGATTAAACCTTTCATGACACAAAGAGCGCCAAGGGTAGTTAACACATACATCGGTACAATAAATGAACGGTCATCAGATTGAAAAAGCAAAAATTGAATCATAAAACTCAGGCCCATAATCCCTACGCCGACGGCCATCCAAGTCAGGCCCCGTTGGAAGAGGCGGAGGTTTTTTTCTTTGCTTAGTGCATCCAATTCTGGTGGACTCGAATCCATGGAGCCATCATTGGGCCCGTAGTTTTGATCTTGAGGTGTCATTGGTTCCATTTTCTACCTATTTAGATTGTTTTAATAAAAGCAAGATAATCAAAATTTAAATTGGAAATTGAAATAAATGCAATAAACTAAATGGCTATTGTGCCTAATTCTACTTTCATCGTTCAATACCTTCCACCTTCCCACCTTCTACAAAAAACCGCCGATAATCTACCCCAAACTGCTCCACAATCTCCGCAATCCTCGTCTCATGCGTATCCGTGATAAAAATCTGCCCAAACTGCCCTTCGGTGAGCAGGCGGATCAGGTGGGTGACCCGCTGGGCATCCAGTTTGTCAAACAAGTCATCAAGGAGTAAAATTGGCGATACGCCCTTGTTTTGGCGCAACATCTCGTATTGCGCCAACTTAAGCGCCAGCAAAAAGGATTTTAACTGCCCTTGCGAGCCGTATTTTTTCAGTGGATGCTCACCCAGGCTAAAAACCAGGTCATCGCGGTGTACCCCCTTGGTGGTGCGTTGCAGGGCCAGGTCCTTTTGCCGACTTTGTTTCAAGAGGTCTTCCAGGTCGTTTTCCAGGAGTTGTGACTCGTAAGTCAATTGCACAGCCTCCTTCCGGCCGGTGATGTATTGGTGGGTCGATTGAAAAATGGCGGTAAATTTTTGCGTAAACACTGCCCTTTGTTCCAAAACGTACAAAGCCGGGTCAATCAACTGCTCATCGTACACATCCAACAAGCTCATGCTCCCGCCGCTGCGTTCGGCCAGGCTTTTCAGCAGGGCGTTGCGTTGCTGCAACACCTTATTATAAGTAATCAGTTCGTACAAATAACGCTGATCAAGTTGGGAGAGGGTATTGTCCAAAAAACGCCGCCGCTCTTCACTGCCTTCGCGGATGAGTTGAATATCGTCAGGGCCGATAAAAACCACGGGCAGGAGGCCGATGTGTTCAGCCAGTTTGGAATAAGCCACATCATTGCGTTCGAGTTCCTTGAGTTTGCGTGGCATCACCTTGGCCACGATTTTTTCTTTTTTTTCCTGCAAAATAAAATGGCCTTCCAGGCGGAAGAAATTTTCATCGTGCCGGGCGATGGCATTGTCGGCCAGGTTGAAGTGGCTTTTGGCCATACACAAATAATAAATGGCGTCGAGCAAGTTGGTTTTGCCCATACCATTGTTGCCCACCAGGCAATTCAAGCGGGTGGAAAAGTCAAGCTTTTGATTTTCGTAATTTTTAAAATTCGCTAAAGCAATGCGTTCGAGGTACATGAAGCGTCAATTGAGCAATCAGCTATGAGCTATCAGCAATCAGCATTCAGAGATCGCCTGGAAGCTGATTGCTGAATGCTGATTGCTGATCAACAAAATAGCTTTTCGGGCGTTGAAGGTAAAAATAAAAATCTGCCAGACACTTTTGTCGGAAGATATATATTTGCCTTATCTTTAGCTCGACTATTCAACAAACATAGCGAAATTTCGCTAAGAGTAAGTTTAAAAGGCAGGTTTTGAGCATGTCTAATTTTAAACCACTCCTAAACATACAGTGCACATGGGTTCGGTTGTAGAAAAGAAAGCATCAGCCAAAAAAAGCAGCAACAAGATCACTTACAGCAAAGAGCAGTACCTCTATTGGTATGAATTGATGCTGCGCATCCGCCGTTTTGAAGAACGTGCGCTGATGATGTATGGACAGCAAAAGATTCGCGGTTTCTGTCACGTTTACATTGGTCAGGAGGCCGTAGCTGCGGGTATTGAGTCGGCGATCACCAAACAGGATGGCATCGTAACAGCCTATCGCCAGCACGGGATTGCGTTGGCCAGAGGGGTAAGCTCTCGGCAGGCTATGGCCGAGTTGTACGGCAAAGCAACGGGTATCGTGAAAGGTAAAGGTGGTTCTATGCACTTTTTCGATGCTGGCAATAAGTATTTTGGTGGAAATGGTATCGTTGGTGCTCAAATTCCAATCGGAACGGGCATCGGTTTTGCTGAAAAATACAAAGGCACCAAAAATTTCTGCGTGACCATGTTCGGCGACGGAGCTTCCCGCCAGGGAGCCCTGTACGAGTCTTTCAACATGGCCATGACCTGGAAGTTGCCCGTTTTGTACATCGTGGAAAACAACGGTTACGCCATGGGTACATCCGTTGAGCGTACTTCCAATGTAGAAGAACTGTGGAAGATTGGTTTGAGCTTTGAAATGCCCAGCGAATCGGTGGATGGCATGAGCCCAGAATCGGTACACGAAGCCATCTCACGCGCGGCTGAGCACATACGTGCAGGAAATGGTCCCTACTTCCTGGAAATCCGTACTTACCGCTACAAAGGTCACTCGGTATCCGACCCTGCCAAGTACCGCACCAAAGAAGAGGTACAAGCTTACCAGGATCGTGACCCCATCAAGGTGACTGAAGAAAAAATCCTGAGCGAAAAAATTGCTACGGAAGCAGAGATTCAAGCCATTAAGGACAAAATCAAGGCAGAGATCGAGGATTGTGTACAATTCGCTGAAAACTCACCTTATCCAGACGCTTCGGAGCTTTATACCGACAACTACACAGAATCTGACTACCCTTACATCAATTATTAAACCAGCGCTAAGGGCTCAAATTCAAAATAATAGACAAATACGGCGACAGCTAAAAAGCTACCGCCGTATTTTTTTGTCTTAAATAGGGGGGGAAACAAAACTTTATTTATTTTTGCGTTCCTAATTGGCAAATCACACATCAGTTGTGACCTGCCAATTAAATATAACTAGCTAACAAAGACAGAAAATGGCAAAAGGAAGACAGGTGCGCAGGGGTGCTGCTCCTAAGGCTGCGAATCGGCCAGAAGATGAAGTTTTGGTGGATATTGTAGAGGTTCGCGATCGCGCACAGGACACGTTGAATCGTTTTCGTAAACCTTTGATGATTGCAGGTGCTGCTGTAGCAGTGCTCATAATAGGTTTGATCGCTTGGAAATTGTATGTAGGCTCTCAGCAAAAAGAAGCTGTTGAGCAAATGCGCCAGGCCGAACGTTTGTTCGAACGCGATTCGTTCGCTACTGCAATGTTGAAAACCCTGCCTGGTGGCTTCAAAGGGTTCCCTCAAATCATTGAAGATTATCCAGGTACACCCGCAGCAAATCTGGCCAACTATTACGCCGGCGTTTGTTTGTTGAACCTGGGCAAATACGACGCTGCCATCAGCTACCTCAAGGACTTTAGCCCTAAAGGCAGTGTAATGCCCATCATGAAAAATGGTGCCTTGGGCGATGCTTATTCTGAAATCAAGGATTTCGCCAGTGCCAAAAGCTACTACAAAAAAGCAGTAAGTGGTAAGGCCAACGAACTCCTGACTCCATTTTACCTCAAGCGTTTGGCCATGCTGGCGCAAAAAGAAAATGACATCGCAGCTGCCCGCGAATACTACCAAGAGTTGAAAGATGAATATCCAAGTGCCCCTGAAGGCCAGGATGCTGAAAAATATTTGATCTTCTTGGAAGGAAAATAATCTTTTCCAAGGGTCACTTTGTTTGGAAAAAGGTAAGAAGGCATTGGTGGCTTTCTTACCTTTTTTTGTTAAGATGTTGAGGAGGTTGAGAAGTTGAGAAGTTGAGGCTACCGCAAACGGTCGCTGAGCGAAGTCGAAGTGTCGCTCGCGGCAGCCTCAACTTCTCAACTTCTCAACTTTTCAACCCAAAACCACAATACATGGCTAGCGCCCTCAAAAATCTTTCCCACTACGACGAAGATTCCCTGCCATCTGCTGCTGACTTGCGCTTTGGTATCGCAGTAGCCGATTGGAATGCCAAAATTACCCATGCTTTGTACCAGGGCTGCCTCGATACTTTGCTCAAACATGGAGCCAAGGAAGAAAACATCCATATGGTACAAGTGCCCGGTTCCTTTGAATTGCCTTCCGCGGCCCGTTTGTTGGCTGGTGCCCACAAACTGGATGCCATTGTGGCCATTGGTTGTGTCATCAAAGGAGAAACCAACCACAACGAGTACATCAACAACAGTGTGGCAATGGGCTTGACCAACTTGAGCATTGCCACCAATATTCCCTGTATTTTCGGTGTACTTACCCCCAACGACGAGCAACAGGCCCTTGACCGGGCTGGTGGCATACATGGCAATAAAGGTGTGGAAGCGGGTGCCACCGCCATCCGCATGGCCGCCCTTAAAAAGCAACTGCAACAAGGAGAAAAAAGTAAAATTGGGTTTTAAATTACAGTAGAGACGGGATGCGTCGCGTCTCTACCGACCATTATATACAACATGGAAGCTCAGACCATTGAAACCAACATTCAACTCCATACCGTAGAAGAAGCCATCGAAGCCATTCGCAAAGGTGAAGTCATCATCGTAGTAGATGATGAAGACCGCGAAAACGAAGGCGATTTCATCTGCGCTGCAGAGACTGTAACCCCCGAAATCATCAACTTCATGGCCACTCACGGCCGGGGCTTGATTTGTACCCCGCTGGACGAGCGCCGTGCAGATGAGCTTGACCTCCCAATGATGGTCTCCTCCAATACTGCGCTGCACGAAACGGCCTTTACGGTGTCCATCGACCTGATTGGCCACGGCTGCACCACCGGGATTTCTGCCTACGACCGGGCTACGGGTATTCGTGCTCTGGTGGACCCGAATACCAAAGCTAAGGATTACGCCCGTCCAGGACACATTTTCCCGCTTAGAGCCAAACAAGGCGGGGTGTTGCGCCGTACCGGGCATACCGAAGCAGCGATCGATCTGGCTCGCATGGCCGGCCTGTACCCGGCAGGCGTATTGGTAGAAGTGTTAAACGAAGATGGGACGATGGCTCGTTTGCCTGATTTGTATAAAATTGCCCAGCGCTTTGGCCTCAAAATCATTTCCATCGATGATTTGGTTGCTTACCGCATGCAAACCGAACGTTTGGTCAAACGGGTCACCTCGGTACAATTGCCAACCCGATTCGGAGAATTTGAAGTGATTGCTTATGAACAAATCCCTGGCGGGGACGTCCATTTGGCCTTCAAATATGGTGAATGGAATGAAGATGAATCTATCCTAGTACGCGTCCATTCCTCTTCTGAAGCTGGCGACATCATTGGTAACTTGTTTGAAGAACAGGGGCTTCATCACCACCAGGCCATTCAAGCTATTCAAAAGGAAGGTAAAGGAGTGGTACTGTTTATGCGGCAATCAGAAAAGGGAGATGCAGCTTTGTTGGCTGCTTTGCAACAGTTACAACAACAACGCGAGCAAGGTAAGGAAATGAAAATCCGCAACGAAATGACCCAACGCGATTTTGGCGTCGGCGCCCAAATCCTGCGCGACCTTGGCATTTGTAAATTGCGTTTGTTGACCAATCATCCCCGCCGCAGGGTAGGTCTGATTGGATATGGGTTGGAAATTGTGGAGAATGTGCCGTTTTGAGCTTAGGGAAAGTTGGAGGAGGAGATGAATAATACAACTTTGTGTCCACAAAAACGGCACAAAGTTGTGTCTCTTTTATTAGAGAATCACTGGGAATCAATAGCTCCGATAGCCCCGGATGCCCGAAAAAATTCGTTCAATAAACCGGCGCTCCTCGGTAATGATGCGACCTTTCCCATACAATTCCTCATCACTGGGCACCAGCTTCCCGGCCGTAGTTACCATTTTATTGGGGAAAATTACCTCAACGGCCACTTCCGATTTTTCGCCATCGTCACGGGGGGATAAGGCTTTCCAGGCTACTATCCCCTCCAGGACACCAAACTCCTGAAAGTCCAGGCTTTCCAAACGGACCACTACTTTTTGATTGAGTTTAACCCGGCCTGAGCGATTGAAAGGAATGAACATTTTGCCGATTATCTCTTTATTTTTGTTGGGAATGACCACCATCAATTGTTCATCTTTGTACACAAAGCTGTTCTCCGCTACATTTCTACCCACAATTTGAACCATGCCGCTGCGTGGAGATTCAATGAGGTGGCGCTGCTTCCAGGTGTTCACACCTTCCCGCAAGTGGTTGAACGACTCTCTTAGCACATCTGAAGCAAAATTGGTTTCATTGTCGGCACCACTTTCCAGGCTGCGCACCTTGATTCGTAATGCAGAAAGCTCTGATTCCCGATCGCGGATTTCGGTTTCGGTACGAATCAATTCCTTGTTGAATTCCATAATCCGGCTCTGTACCCGATTGACATCATCCTGGGAAGCTTGATTCACCGAGACGAGGTGTTCCTTGTTTTTTCGTTCTTGTTCGGCTACGGCTATCTGCTCCTGAATCTGCCTGCGCATTTCTTTTTGGTAGTCGAGACTCCGATCCAGGCGACTAATTCTGCTCTGGGAAGAGCGCAAGTCAGAACTGGAAAGGTCTTTGTACAGCTCAGAGTTGTACTTGAGTTGTACGTCCTGGAAGTCAAATAAATCCGCTTGCAATTCCCCCAGTACCAGATTACTGGGGACCTTGAACTTCAACAAGTCTTCATCCCGCAAACTGTGTAGTGCAGTGATGTAGTCATCAAGCGTCAATACATGGCGGAAATTAGCGGTGCTGCGAAAGGCAATCAGGGCTTGTCCCGAATCCACCTGGCTATTGTTTTTCACCACCACTTCTTCAATTCGATTGGCGTTGGGGGCAGTGATGCGCACGGGTGGATCTTTGGAAACCAAACGTATATCCGCCTCTACTATATCAGGGTATTTTACCAAAAAAGACAGCCACATCAAAACGACAAACAGGGCCAAGGCGGTCAAGCTACCCCAACGCACCATCCAGGAGGGCGGTGTCCCCAGAATTTCCTGTACTTCCTCGCTGCGGATTTCAATGTCTTCTAATTCTTTCATTTTATTGGTTTAGGAGGTTGAGGAAGGTTGAGGAAGGTTGAGGCTGCCGCGAGCTATTTTGAAAATGTCTTTGTCAAAATCGCTGGCGGCAGCCTCAACCTCCCTAAACCATCTCAACCTTCTCAACTAATCAAGAACCAAGTTCCAACTGATTTTTCACCAACTGATAATACGCTCCCCGCAAGTAAGTCAACTCGGAGTGAGTGCCTTGCTCCACAATTTCTCCATCTTCGATTACGATGATGTTGTCAGCATTCATGACGGTGCTCAGGCGATGCGCCACGATGATCAGGGTTTTGCGGCGGAAATATTCATCCAGGTTTTCCATGATCACCATTTCGTTGAATACATCAAGGGCAGTAGTGGCTTCATCGAAGAACAGGTATTCCGGGTTTTTGTACACGGCGCGGGCAATGTACAAACGTTGTTTTTGGCCCTGGCTCAAGCCGAGTCCTTCTGAGCCAATTTTGGTATTGTAGCCCATCGGCAATGCTTCGATAAAGCTTTGAATATTGGCTACTTTTACTGCACGAAGCAGTTTTTCCTTATCGATGATTTCGTCGCCCAATGCTACGTTGCGCGCAATGGTGTCGTTAAAAATGTAACCTTCCTGCATGACCACCCCGCATTTTTCGCGCCAGATGCGGTTGCTGAGGTTGCGCATCAACACATCCCCTACCCGAATGGTACCTTCGCTGGGTTCGTAAAAATTGAGGAGCAGTTTGAGCAAGGTTGTTTTGCCACTGCCACTCCGTCCAACGATTGCAGTGGTTTTACCTTTGGGAATGCGCAAATCCAGCCCTTTGAGCACCATTGGTGAACTGGGGCCTTCGTAATGAAAACTCAGGTTGTCGATCACGATGTCGCCCGTTTCGGGCAAAATGGTCATTTTCTCCTGAGGGTTTTCTTCGTCTTCCTTCAGGTGGATTTCGTTGATGCGCTCCATGCTGATGGAGGCTTCTTGCCAGGCTTGTAAAAAGTCGACCAAACGGTTGATCTGGTTATTGAGTTGTCCAATGATGTATTGCGCGGCAACGAGCATGCCCAGGCTCATTTGTGCATTGACTACAGCTTGTGCGATCAGGTAGATGATCAGGAGGTTTTTACCTTCATTGATGGCCACTGCTCCGGCGCGTTGCAGTTGTTCAACCCGCAGTTCGCTCATGTTCGTGCGAAACAAACGGGCTTGTCCACGCTCCCAGGCCCAACGTTTTTGTTTTTCAGCATTGTACAACTTGATTTCCTGCATGCCGTTGACCATCTCCATGAGGTTGACCTGATTTTCGGAGGATTGGGCAAAATGGCGGTAATCCAGATCACGCCGCTTTTGCATAAACCAGTTTACCCACAAAAAATTCACAGCAGTACCAATCAGAAAGACCAAAAACACCTGGAGATTCCAGGAGGCCAGGATGATGCCGAAAGCCAAGAGATTGAAAAAGGAAAAAGCTGAAAGTAAGGTGGTAGAACTCAAAAAACGTTGTACCCGCTCGTGGTCGGAGATGCGTTGCAACAAGTCACCCATAACCCGGCTATCAAAAAAACGGATCGGCAGCCGCGTCAACTTGATCAGGTAATCGGAAATTAAACTGATGTTGACCCGTACCCCGACGTGTAAAAGGATAAAAGTACGGATGTATTCAATCAAGATCTGGGTCAAAAACAAGACGCCTTGCGCAACCAATACGAGGGTGATGAAATTGAGGTTGCGATTGCCAATGCCCACATCCACTACCCCACGAATGAGGAAAGGGAAAATGAGTTGCAACAACATGCCCAAAAACAAACCTACACACAGCTGGATGACCAGATTCGAATAATTGCGGAAATATTTGGCAATGTAGCCAATGCCACCCTTGTTTTGTTTTTCGCCATCGCGGGAATAAAACTCCGGGGTGGTTTGCAACAATAAGACTACTCCATGCGGTTCTTCTTCTTCGGATTCGACAATCCAATGGCGCATGAACTCGTCTTTGTCCAATTGATACCGCCCTTTGGCCGGGTCGGCAATCCAAACGCGGTTTTTGTAAATGCGGTAAACAACAACAAAATGCTCATTTTCCCAGTGCACTACACAGGGCATGGGGATCACTGAGGCCAACTGCTCGAAGGTTGTTTCT
This sequence comes from Haliscomenobacter sp., assembly GCF_965225875.1. Classification (GTDB taxonomy): domain Bacteria; phylum Bacteroidota; class Bacteroidia; order Chitinophagales; family Saprospiraceae; genus Haliscomenobacter. The sequence goes on from NZ_CBDDBS010000003.1 coordinate 2,358,409, forward strand.
ACAGCCAGGGTTTGCATGCCGATGGCTTCTGCCGCATCGCTGATGCCCAGCAGGGTTACGCCCTGGCGGCCTACATGACTGAGTTCACGCAGGTATTCCAGTGAGTAAAATCGACCATAATGACGGGCAATCATCCTTAGACAAGTTGCGCCACAGTCCATTTTGTCGAGCTGTTGATAAATAGGGAAGCCGTCGTAAATCATGGTTCTCTCTCTGCTTCAGGGGGTAGTTTTATTGTTGGTGTATTCTCAGTGATTATAAGTTAGACGTAAGCTCTTTTACGGTGTTACAAATTTTAATGGGCAATATAAGTTTTTTGTGCAAAAAAGTGTAACTATTTTATTTAGTTGTTCAGTTTTGCAACAAATTCCTGATACAAAAATCGTTTTTCGCTGTTCAATCGCAACAAATAGGTGCCCGATGGAAGCTCCTGTATACCAATCCGCTCATTCACCCGCAACTGTTGCCCCAATTTCCGCCGCCAGACTACCCTACCCGTCAAATCCAGCAATTCCAGTTCCAGTGGCAGTGATTCTTTGAGTTGTAACTCTACTTGCAGCACATCCTGAGTGGGATTGGGGAATACCCGGGCTGCTTCGACCAGCGTAAAATCCAGCGTGGCGGTAGAAGTAAGTAATACCGACTCCCCGCTCTGGCAGTTTTTGCTATCGGTAATCGTCAGGAAATAAGTGCCTTTGGGGATATTGCTCAGGTTGTCAGTAGTTGCGCTGTTGCCCCATTGGTAGCGGTAGGGCGGCGTGCCGCCGCTGGGTTTGGCCTGGATGGAACCATTCGCCAAATCCCCTTTGGGCTGAACCACAGCAAAGTTGGCGCGAATGGGGTCCGGTTGAGGCACTGAATAGGTAAAAAACAGGGAGCAATTGTCCGCATCACTTACCAAAAGGGAGTATTGCCCGGCGCGCAGGTTGCTGATTTTGCGTACATCCAGGCCCAAAACCTGCCCCTGGGCATTTTGCCAGGTCCAGCGGTAAGGGGCCAGACCGCCGCTAAGGCCAATGGTCAACGCGCCCGAAGCACCGCCATTGCACTGCACCGGGGTGATGGTGTCGGCTACTGCAATTCCTTTGCTCGGTTCGGAGACGATAAAAGGTCCAAAGCTGGCTTTACAGCTATCTGAATCACTCACCAGCAAGGTATAGGTGCCCGCTTTGAGATTACTGATGCTGCTATTCCCAAGTCGGTTGTTCCAGGTATACTTGTAGGGAGCGCGGCCGCCTTGGATGTCTACGGTGATGACTCCGCTGGCTTCACCCCGGCATTTGGGGCTGGTAATGTCTACTTTGGCAACCTTCATGGGAGCTTTGCCCTGAATGCTGGCTGGCGGCAGGGAGTCCCGACACATCCGCGCATCCTGTACAATGGCGTAATAGGAGCCCCCACCTACCTGAGTCAAATCTTCGGTATTGGCAATCGGGAGCTTGGTATTAAAGTCGTACCAGGTATAAGTGTAGGGTGCATTTCCGCCCGAGCTGGAAACGTACACGCCTCCCCCAATCAGGTTGTCGCACAGGCTATTGCGAATGCTATCGCGGCGAATCCGCAAACGGGTAGGCTCGTTGATGGATTTTATCGTAGAGGTGACCTGACAACCTTTGGCGTCAACCACCAAGACCTGATAATCATTGTCTGCTGGCAGATTGCCCACTTTGACCGTCGTTTGGGAAGTGCTGATGGAATTCACCACGTTGTTGAACACGAACAAATATGGGGCAGTCCCACCGGTGATGCTGGCACTCACCTCCCCATCTTTTTTCCCAAAACAACTGATATCGGTGGCCACAAATGCAGTGAGTTGGATGGGGTCGCCTGCGTTGCGCAATTTGATGGTGGCGGGTTCCACGGTACAACCATTGCCATCTGTTACGGTTACGCTGTAATCGTCGGCGGGTTGATTGACAATGGCACTGGTCCGCGCTCCGGTGCTCCACAAGTAGCTGTAGGGCAAGGCCCCGCCACTCGCCGAAACACTCAATACATTGGAGCGGTCGCCCTGGCATACACTGCCTACCTGTACTTTGGTTTCCGCGTTCAGTTTATTGGGTTGGGTGAGGTTAAAATCGAGGTTGAGCGGACAGCCATTGTTGTCCAGCACAAAAAGTCGGTAATTACCCGCGGCGAGGCGGTATGCGCTAGACCCAGTAGAAGTGCTGCCAATCCAGGAATATTTGTAGGGCTGGTTGCCTCCACTGATGGCCAATTCGATAAAACCCGTAGAGTCACCATTGCAATTGATTTGCCCCAGGGCCAACACCTCGTGGGTCAGCTTGGGTGGGGTGCTGAGCAGGATGGAATCTTTTTTCAAAATACAGCCCAGGCGGTCGGTGATGGTTACAGAAAACAAACCTGGTGGTAAATTTCGGCGTTCCTCCAGGGTAGAACCATCATTCCAGCGGAAGCTGATGCCTGGATTTTCAACCCGCAACATTTGTACATTGATGAAACCGTCCCGGGAACCAAAACACAGGGGTGGCACCGCGGTGATGTTGGCCACCAGGGGCTGTTTTTCGGGCTGCAACACAAAGCTGGTGTCAATAATACAACCTTCTGCGTCGCGGATGCGCACTTTGTGTGAACCTACCCCAAGGTTGAGCACGGCATTGGTAGTGTCTCCTTTTTCCCAAGTGTAACGAAATGGCGCTGCGCCTTGGGGAACGACGGTAACAGCCCCATTGGTCAAACCCAAACAGGTGGGTGCATTGATCGTAGCGGTCAAGGCAATTTTTGAACTGGCATTTAAGGCAATTTTGAGGGTATCGGCAGTACAGCCTTTGACATCGCGCACCAGCACTTTGTATTGGCCAACCCCCAGGCTAAGCAAGTTCGCCGTGCTTTGACCCGTGCTCCAGGTGTAGCGGTAGGGAGCGGTTCCCCCGGTAACCAGGGTACTAATTCGTCCGGTGGTATCGCCAAAACATTTCGGTGCGGTGAGGCTACTCGTACTTACCAGCAGTGCCGCTGGGCTGGCTACGGTTATGGTAAGCGTGCTGGTACAATTGTTGGCATCGGTGATGGTCACGGTATAATTGCCAGCCGCCAGATTGCGGATGACGGGCAAAGTAGCGCCATTTCCCCAATTGTAGCGATAGGGTGGGCTGCCGCCACGGCCACTTACCCGAATCATGCCGTTGCGGAAGCCCGCGCAGGTGACCGCCAAATTGGAGTCGACGCCTACCGTCAATAAAGCGGGCGAACTCAGGCTGAAGATTCGGGTATACAAACAACCGGCTCCATCCGTAATGCTTACTGTTTGGGTGCCCCTGCCTATTCGTTCCAGGTCCTCTTTGATCGAGTTGTTGCTCCAGCGGTATTGAAAATTGCCTGCACCACCAAATACACTCAAATCGATGCGGCCATCCAAACTACCGAAACAAATAGGTTGGGTAAAACTGGCCAAAACACGCACCGAATCCGGCTCGGGCAGCAGCAGGTTGTCTACCACTGTGCTACAAGTTCCACTGGTGATGGTAACGGCGTAGATTCCGCCCGGCACTTTGCTCAATATGGCCGTGGTGTCGCCATTGCTCCATTTGAAACGGGGGTTGCCGCGCACGTCCAGGTTGATTTGGCCGTCTTTGGCCCCGTGGCAGGTCACTGGCTGGATATCGATGTTGCGGACTTCGATTCCAGGTCCATTGATGAGGGCATTGCGCAGAATGAAGCGGCAGCCCCGGCTCGAATTGTCGGTGATGGTCACCCGGTAAGAGCCTTGCTGAAGCCCAGTGATTTTAAAAGCACCCGCCGCCACATTGCTGGAATCACCCTGAATGCCCGCACCACTCCAGGTGTAGCTGAATGGGGCCAGGCCATTGAGTGGCGTGATCGTAATGCTGCCATTGTTGCCATTGCACACACTCACGTCGGTAGTGCTGCGGCGGATCGAGTCAATGCTATTGGTGGTGGTCACCACTACGTTTCCGGTATTGCTACAGGATTTGGCGTCGGTGATGGTCAGTTGGTAGCGGGATTTTTGCCCTTTTTCGATGCCAGCGCTGATGCGAATGGCGGCGGTTTCTTCACCCGTGCTCCACAAATAGCGGATGGCCCCCGTTCCCCCGCTGATGCTGGCGCCCAGTAGCTGGGTTGATTCCACACACAAGTTGAAGGAGTCGGAGGGGCTAAAGGCGATGTTGGGGATAGGATTGATTTTCAAGGTAAAATCACCCGTTTTTTTACAACCCAACGGACTGGTCATTTCAAAAAAATACTTGGTGCTCAGCCCCGGGCTGACCAGCGGATTGTCAATAAGCGTGCTGGCACTGGCGGGTAGAGCGCGGTAAAAAGCCAGGCTGGCCTGGGTGAAATGGTCGTCCTGGAGTTTTACTTTATTGAGGTCAAAAATTTGCTTGGCACAAATCTCGGGTTGTTCGGTCACTACCGGATTGGGCAGTGGATTCACCACTAAGAGTACTTCTGCCCGGGTATTGGAAAAACAACGCAGCCGATTGTCAACGGCCTCGGCATAATAGCGGTAAGTGATGGGTGTAAGGCCATTATTGGCGGGAATTTGGGGCAAAAACACCTGTCCTGAGCTTACAGCAGTGCCGCCCGTGGCCTGGGTGTACCAAAAAATGAGCTCGCCCTGTACGGGAGTGGCGTTCAAAGTGGGCACTTCACCTGAACAGATGGTGTCACCCTTTACATTGGGCGGCAACAGGATGGTATCGTCACCTGCGCCGTTGCAGTTGTTGTCGATGTTGTCGCAGGGGACTTCGGGGCGCCCGGGGTTGATGTTGACATTTGCGTCATTGCAGTCCGTTTTATTGCTCACGTAACCCGTAGGCGGCGTGGCGGCGCAACTGTAAATGAACACCGCCGCATTGCCATAACCATCCCGGTCAGCATCCGCGTAATAGGGTTGCTCGGGCCAGCCCTGATAGGTAGAACCATGCAAGGCAATGTGGTCCAAACCGATGTCGCCCAAAGAGCCATTGCCCTTGATGCCCACAAAGCGGAATTGCATCAAGGTTCCATTGGCATATTTGCGCAAACTTAAGGATTCCTTAATCCATTGGTTGCCCTGGCTGCCCTGGCGGGTCCATAAGCTTTGCCAGCTCAAGCCACCATCCACCGATACTTCCAAGCGCAACGTTCCGGTTGAACTGCCGAACATGTGGTAATAAAAGGACAGGTGGCAGGTGTCGGAATTTTTTTTGTCCAATAAAAAACAGCCCGATTGCAACACGGCCCGACTGCCATTGGCACACTGAAAACCGGTGGTTTCGATATAGGCATAGTTGCCGTTTCCACTCACATCCGCGTCGGGGCCAGTATCCGGGGTAGGCGTTGGGTCTTTGTAAATGAGCCAGTTGAAGCTGCTGCCGGGAAGGTTGCGCCATACCCCGGTTTGCACACAAACCGCATTACAAATGGGGTCACAAATGGGCTGGTTGTTGAAGGTTTCCAGCGTAGTGGGTTTGGGTGGCAAACAGCCCGTTCGGACCCTGATGGGACAGGAATTTTCGGAATAAGCGCCTCCATTACAGGTTCGGCGCACGTAAATATCGTAAGGGGTATCGGGTAGAAGGCCTTGCAAGGCGTAGGGTGGGCAGGCGGTGAAAGAAACTATTCGACCTTGCGCGCCCGCCTGAGCACCCGTGCCCGGAACAAACCCTGGAGGGCCATATTCGATGACCGAAGCGCCTGCACCACAGCCATCGGTGGGCGACCAATTGAGCACAACGGTGGTGGTATCCTGCGAAACGATGTGGACGGATTGGGCGGGCAAACAGCTCAAGGGCGCAAAAATGAGTTCTACAAACTCCAAACGCCCGGTATCTTGTTCGGAATCATCACAGATCAACAATTGCCAATTGCCGTTGGCACTGGTTTTGTTGTCGTTAAAATTGAGGAAGGATTCTTGTGGCAAATAAGGCCGGTCAATGAAGGGGGCTGTGCCCTGGTCAATCGGAGTACAAGCGCTGGTAGTAAATCGGACATAACCCTGGCAATTGGCACTATCGGGCACGCCATAATTGTCGTCCCCGCCCCCATTGTTCATGGTCAAAATGACCCTGGTTCCACTGGGCGAAATCAGGCGAACGGTCACATCGGCTGCCCATTGGTGCTGGATGCGCAAACGTACTTCCTTGAGGTAAACGTCCTTTCCCAAAATGGTTCCCGGTGCATTATTGACCCGGATGTTGAACAGGTTCGCCAGGAAGAATCCCTGGTTGTCAGGGCAGGTAAAATCCCGGATCGCCCAGGCGGTATCGCAGCGGGAGGGGTTCGTTAAAGTAGGTGTGGCGGTTTGGCTGTAACCCCAGGTGATGCTGCATAAAAACAGGGCTGCTACCTGCAGCAAAGTATACATTGGTGTAGCCTGGTTTGGGTTTGTGTTGCGCATAATCGTGTTTTGGGAAAAATCTGGGGCTAAAAGTACGGATTTTGGAGGAAGGGGCAAGGGAAAATATTGTCGCGGGGGTGGCGGAATGGGGGGGGTAGAAGCTAATTGTATTCTGTCGGGTATAATCAAAACCCTAAAAAAACGCAAAACCTTAAAGTAAATCTAGTGTTGTCTTATAGAATTTTTTTCTGGCAAGATAGAATTTCCTTTGCATCACTGCCATCCAATAACTGTACAGCCAAAGCCATTGGATTCAACTTTTAAAATTCATCGTGAAATGATAAAATTGAGTATCCTATTTTGGGCGGTACTATTCATAGCTAGCCCTACTACTTTTGTGTCTGCCCAAAAAAATCTGATCTTGCAGAGTGCCAACGTAGTGTACAAAATCAAGAATGCCGGGGTCAATACCAATGGAAGTTTCAAAAAAGTAGCTGCGGAGGTACTCTTTGATGCCAATAACCTCGAAAAAAGTAAAATTTCTGCCACGGTACAAGTCAACTCTCTGGATTCCGGTATTGGCCTCCGCGATAAGCATCTAAAAGGTGAAAATTATTTTGATGCCGAAAAATACCCGGTGATTTCCTTAGTCGCCACCAAAATCACCAAAACGGATAGTGGCTATTTGGGGACTTTCAACCTCAGCATCAAAGCCATTACTCAATCCATACAGTTGCCTTTCACAGTGACAACCAATGGTAATACACTAGATTTTCAAACCACAGAATTCGGTATTAATCGCCTGACCTATGGTGTTGGTAAATCTAGCATCACGCTCAGCAATACGGTAAACATCTCCATTAAAGCCACTTTTTCAATGTAATTCAAGGCTTGACCTAAATACCCTTAAACTGCTTGGAATCTCCGCTGGAGACACTACACCAGCGTTGTTTTGGGGTGGCGGGATAAGGGGGCAAGTTCCTCTTACCGCTTAGAAGGTTATTTTTCTGATTTATTCAATGTCTTTAAAAGGATTGTTAGAAAAGAACAGAGAGTGGCAAGCAAGAAGATTGAAGGAAGTCAGAAAATCACAAAGGCCCCAAGAGCAATCCCCTCTGAGCCTTTGTACCTTTATAGTGCAGCAGTCCACCCCCTAGCCCAAATCTTCCCTATTACCAACAAACAAAACTGGTGCAAGCTCCACGCTAGTCCAAGCCTCAGCAACAACAACTTTATACAATTCAACTGACAAATGCTGGGAAATTGCTGTTTCGTGTCTATTTTAGCACTCAAGCATTCACACCCTTTTTCACCCATCCATACCTATGAAATCAGCATTGCTTTTTTGTCTCGCCTTGTGCACCTGGATCACTTTGTGGGCTCAAGCGGGGCCATTGTCTTCAACGAGTGGCTTCACCAACGCCGCCAGTTTTGGTTTTTCCCCCAGCGCCACGGGTCTCGTAAACATGCAGGCTCTGCAAAAGGCGGTGGATCAGGGCGGAACCATCCAGGTGAGCACTCCGGGAACCTACAAGTTGGCCGGCACGGTGTACCTTGGCAGCCATACCACCTTACAATTCGGCAATGGGGTTTTTATTCAAAAAGTGAACGAACAGGGTGACTTCTCCCACGTCCTCATCAACAAAGGGGCAAAGACCAAAACTTTTGATCAGAACATTACCGTAGAAGGCCTGCACATCATCGTGAACGGGATGGATGTCCGCAAGTTTGTGGAAGCTTACGGGCTACACGGCCAACTGGCTTTTTTCTATGTGAAAGACCTAAAAATTGAACGCTTCCGCTGTCTTGATCTGGGTAAAGCCCAATACGGTATCCACGTTTGTACCTTTGAAGACTTGATCATCGACGATGTCATCATCAAGGGGCAAAAGGACGGTGTGCACCTGGGGCGGGGCAAACGCTTTACCATCCGCAATGGGGTTTTTCAAACCTTTGACGACGCCATCGCCCTAAATGCGCACGATTATGCCACGGGTAACCCCGAATTGGGTTGGATCGAAAATGGGGTCATCGAAAATTGCCACGACCTGAATGCCGAAAACACCACTGGTTATTTTTGCCGCATCCTGGCTGGTGCCTGGATCGATTGGGACCCTGGCATAGAGGTACAGCAATCGGATGCCGTAGTGTCCAATGGCCGTTTGTACCGGGTACAGGCCAAACCCGATGGAACCCTCTACAAGTCGCTCACTCAGCCTAGCCACGAAAAAGGCAGTATGGTGCTGGATGGCATCAATTGGGGCGTGGTGCAAGATGAGGTCACTTACACTGCGGGGGTGCGCAATGTGGTTTTTCGCAACATCTTCCTGGAAAAACCCCGCATCGGGCTCTCCATCCACTTTGACAACGACAAATACAGCCGCTCTTATTACCCTGGGGCGGCCATCCCCCTGCAGGAGCAATTGGTGTTCGACAATGTGCGGGTGTTGCACGATCAGGACATCCCCCTGCTCTCGATCGCTACTCCGGTGAACATGGTTACACTCAGCAATTGCCACATCCGCAACAACCGCATTCACTTCCTCAGCAACAAGGCCATGTGGGATTACCTCAAAACCAATATCCTCATCTATGGCTGCAACTTTGAGCACAAAGGCCCCATGGATTTACTGGTCAATGCAGTAGAGAATAAAGAGGTGTTGCTCAAAACCTTTGGGAATGTGGCTTTGTACGATGATTTTTTGGCGCGGATTGTTGGTGGTAAAGGTAAAATTGTAGTGGAATCGGATTTGAAGGGATTGGAAAGATAATGATGAACAATGCCATGTGAATTAGTGCTGCCATCATCTTTTTCACTGCGGCTATTTTTCATCATTACCAACCCTCATTTTTCCCCCATCCAGATAGAACGGATGAACAACTGTTGGGCGCTGGCCTTGGGATCTGGATTGATGAGAATCGCGGGCACAATCTCCTCGCGGATATCGGCCTGCAAGGTTAGTTCTTTCTCTTCCGTATCCGAAATCTTGCGTTTGACCACAAATGTAACCGTATCCCCAAGTTGAGAATGGGTCGAATAATGCTCAAAACAGCTTTGGTAGCTTGTCAGGTCAAAAGCTTGACCATTCATCGAAACGAATTTATCGCCCACTTGGAACCCTAAACGTTTCCCTAAATCGGTGGCTTCATCAAGTGACTGCACCAACAATGTTTTCCGATCGGGTCCAAGCGCCATGCCAAAAAGAATTTGCCGTTGGATCATCTTGGTTTCACCTTTGGGGTTGTATGCTACTCCAAGTGTGGCAAAGGTTTCGGCCAAGGGCAGTGGCTCCGCATTTTCGACATGTTTTTTAAAAAATGTACGTACTTCTGGATACGTTAATTCGGTAATCTTATCAAATAATTCATGGTCTTTGAATGATTTGTGTGGGCCATATTGCTTGGCCAAATCGCTCATCAATGCCCGGGTGTTATACTTTCCATTGGATTTTTGTAACAATAGGGCATCCAGGCAAAGGCCAATCAGCGCACCTTTCTCGTACACATTCTGGTACTGAGATTTGTATTTGTCCAAAGCGCCCAAAGAGAGTTCCGTAAAGGCCAGAGAGTCATTGAACATACTGGTAGCGTTATTGATTTTACTGGCTTGTCGATCCAGATAAGTCTGCAAGTCAATCAGCCCTGCCCGCAATTGGGAATGGTGCGCGGCATATTCGGTTAGTCCCTCGTACAGCCAAAGATGCTTGGACATTTTGGTGTCGATGTAATCAAAATGGCCAATTTCCTCGCTGTGAATGTTCAGAGGGGTAAGAATGTGTAAAAACTCATGGGCTGCAATGTCTCTGAAAATACTGGACTCCTCCGAGGCTGGAAGGTTGGATGGTAAAAAGGTAAAGCATGACTGTGAATGTTCCAAGGCTCCGAAGCGGGTCAGGTTTTTTCGATTCGAAAAATGCACCAGGAAAGCGTATTTATCCACGGGTAGTTTGCCCCCAAAATAGCTGCGGTGAGCTTCCAGTATTGGCTTGATGTCTTTCAATAAGGTTTTGGCTATGTTTTTTTGACCTTGCTTGTACACCGCAATCAAAACGGAGGTTTTGCCTACTTTAAGCCAGGCCGTATCTGGTTCACAGTAAAGAATTGGCGCATCAACCAAAGTATGGTAATTGCGGGTTTGGATCACGTCCATCTCCGGATTGCTTTGTTTGGATGGCTGAAGGGACGTAGCCCCATAAAAACCTTTGGGTTTGGAGATGCGCACTTGATAAGGCCGCTCTTCCAGGTTTTTTAAGTACCCAATGAAGCCGAAAGAATTGAGAACGAAAAAGGAATCTTGTTGGATATTGGTTCCCGCAGGTTCAAAGATGTCGCCCTTAATTTCGGGGGAGTCCCAGCTGTCGTCCACTTCGTAACTAAGGTGGTGTAGGTTTTGGGCACCTTTGATGATCCATGTGTTGGAGTCAGGATGTTCGACCTGGAGTTGGATTCCCGCGCGGTCAAATGCCTTGAAATTGCTCACGTATGCGCCATAATTGTGAATGGCATAGGTGCCGGGTACGATTTTGGGGAGATGGAACGCAATTGCTTCGGCCATCACCTTGGGCGTTTGAATGTTGACCGCTAAACGATCTTTTTGCACTTTGCGGAGGTCAATTGCAACTTGATACCCTTTTTGGGCTACGGCATGATTAAATACCATGAATAAAACGAAGGTAGCCAGCAAGAACTGTTTCATGAATTGATCTTTGGTTTTGCAGCAAATGAGTTCATCCCAATTGATACAACAAAGATGAAGGGGGCGCGACGAGTGTAAAACAAAATTTACAGGAATGCAGAAAAAGAGTGATGAGTGCAGGCCATCCGGTCTTTCCAAATGAAAATAATCCTAAGCAATAAAGGCAGGACTGATTCAAAACACAAAAAAATGAGTTACTGATCGCCCATTTGATGGGATCAGCCAATGAAATTGTAAACGTGTCGTGGGTCAATGGCGATGGGAATAGGAATGTAGGGAAGGATCAAATGAAGAGTTCTCGCTTTTTTAAATACATACCGATCCAAAACAGGGCCAGGATCAAACCGGGCATTACCGGACTATGCAATTGTCCTACCAAATTCACCGCAATAGCGCCCCCCAGATAACTGCAAATGAGCAAAAATCCTAGTTTCATGCTACGTGGGTAAACAAACAGCAGGATGCAGACTAGCTCTAGTATACCTAAAGGCGCCATCAATTCTGCCATTCCCGGCAGTGGTAAGTCCACTTTTGTGGGGTCAAAAAGGAAGAGTTTGGCAATGGCTGAAAACAGCAGCATTGTTGTCGGCAAAAAATAGAAATACTGTTTGATAAATGATGGCATGGCAATGGTTTGGGACAAAAATTCTAAGCTGTTCATGCTAAGGCAAGCCCCATTGTGCTGAAGTGGACAAAATCACCGCTGAAATGGACAAATCTGATGTTGATATTTTTTTTAAAAAATTGATTCATAAATACTTGTGATTTTTCTTGGCCAAATGATTGCTGAGTTATTAACTTGCCCGACATCAACGCTTTTCTCATATTAAGCAGCTACTTGTGAAACAAAAGTTATTGCGTTTAGCCCTTGTGCTATCTCCTCCAATGGCCATTTATGGGGTAATGCCTATTTATATTTTTGCCAAGCTTGGTTGGTGGCCAATGTTGCAAGCGACCTTTTTTTTAGCCATCATGATTTATGTGTTTTGGCTAATCAATATCTTTTTGTTGGATTATGTCTCAAAAGTATGGTACCGCTTTGCACTGAGCTACCTACTGATGGCGTCCATTCATTGGTTGATATCTACACTCCTGATTTCATCGTTTGGCCCCAATGGTTACAAGATCAGTCTGGGCATCTATCCGCTACTGGCTATTTTAGCCCTGGACGCTTTTATCTTTATTCTCATCCAATCCAATCTGCTACAATTCCAAAAGGAACAGGCCGAACTGGAGGTACAAAATTTGAGATTAAGTAATCTAGAGGGGCAAAAACAAGCCCTGATGCAACAACTGCAACCCCATTTTTTGTTCAATGCCTTGAGTACACTCAAATCGCTGATCAAGGAAAATGCCGCTGGTGCGGAGGATTATGTGCTCAAGCTTTCGGAGTTCCTGCGTTATTCTGTACACAATCAGGAGACTGATTGTGTGAGTTTGCGCGAAGAGCTACAGTTTACCCAGGATTACCTAGATCTTCAAAAGGTTCGTTTCGGACAGGCCCTTCAATGCCAAATTACCATACCGGATGCTGTGCTCAACCGTTTGCTTCCGATGTATGCCTTACAATCTTTGGTGGAAAATGCCATCAAACACAATGCCTTCACCGAAAACAAACCGCTGCATTTAAAAATTGAGTGCCTGGAAAACCGCCTGAAAGTGAGCAACAATAAATCGCCCAAGGCGATCCAGTCAGCGTCGGGAACGGGGTTGAAAAACTTGCAAAAACGGTACGAGCTTTACCTCAGTAAAGGCATCGAGATAGAAGACGGCGACCAAGAATTTGTGGTTTTCCTGGAATTAATCAATCCTTAAAGCATCAATGATGAAAGTGGTCATTCTCGAAGATGAAAAACTAACCGCCACGGACTTAGCCAAAACCCTCCAAAGTCTGGACAACGACATCGAAATCATCGCTATGTTGGGTTCACTGGAAGATGCCAGGGCTTATTTTAAGACCGATCCAGTACATGACTTGATTTTTTCCGATATCGAATTGGGTGATGGCTTGAGTTTTGAATTGTTTGAACAACTAAAACTAAACACCCCGATTGTTTTTTGTACCGCTTACAGTAAATATGCACTGGAGGCTTTTAACACGTTAGGGATTGATTACATTCTCAAACCATTCAGTAAAGTTTCCATTGAAAAAACCTTGAGCAAATACCAACAGCTCCAGCAAAAACTGGCACCACCCAGTGATCAGTATGCGGTATTGCTCCAAACTTTACAACAACAACTTCAGCCCCGTAGCCCTTCAGTGATTGTGCAACAGGGGGATCGGGTCATCCCCATTCGGGGCGAGGAGATCGCAGTTTTTTGGATCGAAGATGATTATACTTTTGCGCTTACCTTCGAGCAAAAAAAGTACATCGTGCCCCAACGCCTCGAAGCTTTGGAAAAATTATTTTCGCCGAGCTTTTTCCGCGCCAACCGCCAATTTCTCGTCAATCGGCAGGCGATTAAAGATGCTACGCAGCACTTCAACCGCAAACTGCAGGTTAACTTGAAGGTCGCTTTTTCTCATACGATCCTGATTGGAAAACTCAAACTCAACGCCTTTATGGACTGGCTGGCTGAATATTAATACACGCTCTAAGTCGTCTATAGTTCAGCCATCTTTACAATAGGTTCGATGCTTACTTTGTCCACTTCAGCTAGCTACTTCTTTCCTCCTTGGGCCTTAACCTGAATTTTTGCATGGTCTAAACAAATGATCACCATGCAAAACATCATCTTGCGTATTCTTTTTCAGTGCTTGCTTTTGGGGAGCACCCACGCTCAAATCTTCGCTCAGGAGGCTAAGGCGATTCTTGGTTTTTGGAAGGATGGCGCCAATCCCGACAAACAGATCGAAATGTACGAGCAGGGCGGCCGCTATTTTGGCCGATCTACACCTAGTGCTCCAAAACCTGGTTTTTTGGTCTTTCAAGACCTGGCCTGGAATGCTTCCAGCAAATCTTATCAGGGTTACATCCAAGACCCTGAAGGGAGCGGCCGTTATCCCATTGCCATTACCTGGAATGGCCCCAATGCTTTCCAGTTTAAGATCAAAAGACTGGTTTTTACCAAATCCTTCCGCTTTGTTCGCATCACTCAATAGCAGACCATGATCAAAAGAATATTATTGCTTGGGCTGCTGTTGATGACCGGACATTACTGGTGTTGGGGGCAGCAGATTTTTACCGATCTCCCAGGTTTACTCCATTACGCCCAACAGAAGAGCAGCAAGGTCCGTTCTGGCCAAATTCGCCTCGATCAAGCCAAATTGACCAAAGTTGCGGCAATCCTGGGCGTGCCCGATCCCTCGGGTAGCCTCTCTTTCAGCTATACCAACAATACCCGTTTGCCAGTAAACCTCTTTCCCGCTGAGATTTTTGGTGGTCCAAAGGGTACTTTTCAAGAAATCCAAACCGGCGTTCAGTACTTGAGCAATCAGAATTTTTACGCCGAGATCAAACTCTTCAACCTGGAGGGCTGGGAAAAGCTCAAACAGTCTAAGTTGAGTATGCAGAGTACTTTAGCCGATAATCAGTTGCAGCTCAAAAATTTGTTCGACAATATTGCTGCGCTTTACAGCAATATTGCCAACCTGAGCGCGCAATACCAGGCTACCCAACAGCATCTTGCAATTGCGGACACTTTGCGGCAGCTTACACACCAGAAATGGGAACAAGGACTGGCCAAACCGCAAGACCTGAATGAGACTGAAGTCAATTACCTCAATACCCAGGCTTCTTTGCAGCAACTGCAATTTTTGCTGCAACAGCAACACCTGGCCCTCAAAGTGCTGTGTGACATTCCCCTGCAGGATTCACTGTTGGTTCAGCCGGTGGTACCCCTGGAAAATCTGGCACCCAATCCCGAGGTGAACCTCAATCTGTTGGCCTCACAGCGGGTTGAATGGCAGGAAAAACAGGCATGGTCAAGCTTCCGGAGCACGTTGTTTGCTCAGTTGCCCACCGTTTCTTTGTTCTTTTCCAGCACCCGCCAACAGTTCAACACCCGCGCCCGCTTGTTCGACCAGGATCAGCGCTGGATTCCGAGTAGCTACCTAGGCGTGCGCCTGGCGGTACCGATTCCCTCTGCCCAATCGGTGGCTCAGGTGGGGAAGGCGCGTTACGATTATGCCCTCGCACAGGAACAGGCCAATCAGACGCGCATCCAAGCCCGACTTCAACAACAACAGCTGGTCACCGAGTATCAACAGGCATTGGTTCAATTAAAATCCAATGAAGCGATTTTGCGCTTGCATCAAGATACCTACGTCAAAAATCGCCTCAATTACAATGCCGGGATTACCAGCCTGGAACCAACCCTGCGCAGCTATCAGGCCATGGTCAATAGTGCAAGCAATCGCATCAACGCTGCGGTGAGTGTGCTACAGGCCCAATCTAAAATTTACATCAACAATACCCTCAAATGAAAACTTTAGCTTCTGCTCCTTATTGGATGATGGTACTGCTGGGAATCAGTTCTTTGGCATGTACCCAACAAATGGATGAAACCAGACCCATTCGCAAAAATGTTACAGAAACGGTTTTTGCATCGGGTGCCCTGGAGGCGGATGGGACTTACAATCTTACCGCTCAAACGGATGGTACACTGCTTCAGGTGTACTTCGAAGAAAATCAACAGGTGGGTTTATACGCTGTTTTTGCTACGGTAGACAACCCCCAAAACCAACTCAATACCGCGAGTGCCCAGGCTTTGTACGAAATCGCCCAAAAGAATACGCAAGCTGCTGCACCCAGCTTGTTGCAGGCTCAAAATTCAGTGCTGCTGGCACGCCGCCGAGTAGTTCAGGATTCCATCCAGTGGCAACGTTATCAGCGTTTGCTGGATGGCAAAAGTATTGCGCAGGTAGAATACGACAATGCTGAATTACAATACCAAAGTGCACGTACCAACTACCAGAATGCGCAGGCCAATTACCAGCAACTCCAGGAGCAAGCGCGCCAAAACCTGGTTGTCAACGCTGCTCAACTTGACGTGAATCGGGTGCTTTCAGCCAACAATCAATTGCGCACTCCTGTAGCGGGTAAGGTATATCACTTGTACAAACACCGGGGCGATTTTGTACACCGTGGTGATGTGATTGCCACTATTGGTCATCCTGACCTGATTTATGCGAAGGTGAGTGTGGATGAGGGCAGCATCAGTAAGCTAAAAGTAGGGCAAAAGGCCGTCATTCAGCTCAATACCCGTAAGGATAAAACGTATCAGGGTGAACTGGCCGAGATTTTACCTGCATTCAACGAAGCGACGCAGTCTTTTACGTGTAAGGTGCTATTTGTCGATCCCCTGGATTTTCGCCTGCTGAATACCCAACTTCAGACCAACATCATTGTCGGAATCAATAAAAACGCCTTGCTGATTCCTCGCCGTTACCTCGACTATGGCAACCTGGTGAAGGTGAAAGGCCAGGAAAAACCACGCAAGGTCCAAACGAAGTTCATCAGCAGCGAATGGATCCAGGTGACCTCTGGCCTGGATGAAAGCACCACCATCATTACCCCTAAAATCAAGTAGCCATGAACTTAGGTGTCAATACAGAAATTGCGCTTACGCATATTTTTACCCGCAAAAAACAAACCCTGGTGGCGGCGATGGGGGTCACGATTGGGATCTCACTGTATATTTTTTCTGACTCCCTGATCAAGGGCTTTACGCAGTACTCCCGGGTGGAAATGTTCAAAACCATTCCCCATGTTCGGGTTTTTAAGGAGGATGAGCTCAGTCAACCCTTGTTTGCTGCAACCGATACGCACTCAGTCGTTTTAATCAGCAATCCCAAGATTACAACCTTGACCAAAAGTATCGTCAATCCTTATTTGTTGCTGGATCAGCTGAAGCAACATGATTATGTAAGTAGCGCAGCGCCCCAGGTCAACGTCGATTTGTTCTACAACAACGGGCGTTCTCAAGTCAAAGGATTAGGAGCGGGAGTTAATATTCTGGAGGCTGATGCCATGTTTAACATCCAAAGTACCATGCTGGCGGGTAGTTTGCAGGCATTGGCTTCCAATTTGAACGCCATCATTATTGGCAAAGGGGTTGCGGAAAAACTCAATCTCGATCTGGCCGACAACCTAAGCATCACCTCGGCTTTGGGGGTGCGTAAAGTGATGAAAGTGGTAGGGATTTTTAGTACGGGCAACAAGGCTACGGATGAGTCCAAATCCTACCTCAATATTGCTACCGCACAACAATTGCTCCAGGTAGGGCCAGATTACATCACGGAGTTGTACCTGAGCGTGGATGACCCCGACCGCTCTTTGGAATACGCCCAACAACTCCAGGCCATTACCAATTACAAGGTGGAGGACTGGCAAACCAGCAATGCCGATACCCTGGCCAGTGACCGCATCCGTTCGGTGATGAATACCTCGGTGGCTTTTGCCATCATGATGGTGGCAGCTTTTGGCATCTACAATATCCTCAACATGACCATTACCCAAAAGCTGAATGATATTGCCATCCTGAAAGCCACCGGATTTAGTGGCAAGGACATCGTCCGCATCTTTGTGCTGGAAGCATTCATCATGGGCGTTCTGGGCACTGCAATGGGACTGAGTGCCGGGGCTCTTTTGGTCAATATCCTGAGCAAGGTTTATGTAGGGCCACCGATTGGGTATTTTCCGATTTATTACCGATTGGATGTATTTGCTGTTGGAGCCATTTTTGGCATGTTCACTTCCCTTGGTGCTGGCTATTTGCCTGCCCGCAAAGCGGCCAGAGTGGATCCAGTGGAAATTTTTAGAAAATAAATCATCATGGAGCGAAAAGAAGTAATCCTGAGTACCCAGTCGCTGGGGAAATACTTTTATGAACCCGTCCAGTTCAAAGTGCTGGACGACATCAGCTTTGAGGCGTACCGAGGGGAATTCCTGACCCTGGTGGGCAAAAGTGGCTCGGGTAAATCAACCCTTTTGTACTGCCTCAGCACCATGGATACGGCCTACGAGGGCAATTTGTACTTCAAAGGAGAAAAAGTGACTGGAAAAAAAACGGATGACTTGGCCGCTTTGCGTGGCCACAACATTGGGTTTGTTTTCCAATTTCATTACTTGCTCCCGGAGTTTTCTTGTCTGAAAAATGTGATGATTCCTGCCCTGAAATTGGGCAAATACAGCCCTGCCGAGATTGAACACCGCGCTTATGAAAAGCTCGAAATGCTGGGACTGCGCGATCAAGCCCTTAAAGAAGCGGCTAAATTGAGTGGGGGCCAACAGCAAAGGGTCTCGATCGCCCGGGCCTTGATCAACGATCCTTTGATCATTATGGGCGATGAGCCTACGGGCAACCTGGACAGCAAAAATGCCCAGATTGTGTTCAACATTTTTCAACAATTGGCGCAGGAATTCAACCAAACCATCATTGCAGTTACCCACGACAATGATTTTGCCAAAGCCAGCGACCGAACGATCGAACTGGCCGACGGCAAAATTATAGACCACAATAAACGGTTCTGAGGGCAGAGGATTTAATCCATAT
Organism: Haliscomenobacter sp.; assembly: GCF_965225875.1. Taxonomy (GTDB): domain Bacteria; phylum Bacteroidota; class Bacteroidia; order Chitinophagales; family Saprospiraceae; genus Haliscomenobacter. The sequence goes on from NZ_CBDDBS010000003.1 coordinate 2,376,906, forward strand.
CAACCAGCAGGAAGGGTGTAGATGCGGCTATTTTCAGGAGTTAGGGAGCTAGTCATTGATGGTAATTTGTTCCTTGTGGACACATTGGTCAATGTGTCCACAAAAATTGGTTAAACCTGATTGCGGGTGTACAGATGTTGCATGGCTTCCTCAAGGGCAAGTTGCGGCTTTTTGGGGTTGAATCCCAGTTCTGTCCTGGCTTTACTAATGTCAAAATCCTGTTTGAGCCCCGAAAACATGGCTATGTCTTTTACGCTCAACAAAGGGGCTTTTCCACTGATTTTACTACCCATTTCCAGTAAGTAGGCAAACAATAAAAGCAGTGACTTGGGTACAGCGATGGGGAGTTTGATGTTCAATGCAGGAAATAGCCGCTGCGCAATTTGGGTGCTTTCGCGCAGAGAGATACTTTTTTCATTTGCAATGATGTAGCGCTCGCCACTTTTGCCTTTGGTCGCTGCCAAAATGCAGGCTTCCGCCACGTCTTTTACATCTATCCAGTTCAGCGTGATCTTGGTTTCGATAGGAATCTGCTTTTTTAGGATCAAGTCCACTATGTTGTAGGATACGCTCAGAGGCCCCGGAATTTCACTGCCGATCATGGCCGAAGGTAGTACAGCGACCAACTCAATGTTGTAGTGCTTGGCCAACTCAAAGGCTAGTTTTTCACCATCATTTTTGGAATTGTAGTACATGTCCCGGCGGTCGGGGTTGTATCCGTAGCTCTCCTTGGTAGGGATTTGGTTGTAGTTCAGCGCTGCAACCGAACTGACGTAAACAATTCTTTTCACCTTGGCAATTGCCGCCGCCTCCAGCATATTTTGGGTGCCCTTTAGGTTGACTTCGTAAATTTCCTTTTGGGGATTTTTGGCCCAGAGTTTAAAGGCGGCGCCTACGGCGTAGAAAGTATCCACACCCTCCAGTGCCTTGATTAAAGAGGCTTTATCTGTAATGTCGGCCTGCACTATTTCGCAGTTGAGATTGTTCAAGGCACTTTTGTGTCGCAAGTTGCGCACGGATGCCCGAACTGGAATGCCTTTTTGCAGGAGTAGTTGTACCAAATTGTACCCAAGGTGGCCGTTGGCCCCGGTAACTAGTACTAAATGTTGAGTTGCCATTGCATTATTGATTAAATGATGGCACAAAATTCAGCACTGCTTTCCTCAAAAGAGTTCACAAATGTTACCGAATCATTTGTTTACGGATTCTACTCAAACTTTTTGGGTTCATGCCCAAAAAAGAAGCGATGTGTTTGATGGGAACATTCAATAACACATCGGGGTTTTGCTCGATCAGCTTGCGATAGCGCTGCTCGGCAGATAGGGTGGCCAGCTCCTTGGCCCGATTTTCATTGTAGGCAATGGATTGCTGAAAAACAGCAATGCTGAATTTTTTTAGGTTGTCACTTTGCAGGATGAGTTGATCCAGCTTTGCTTTACTTATGCGTAGGAGTTGGCAATCGGTAATGCATTCTAAATTGTCATCGGAGCGACTCTGTTGGTTAAAATGCTGGTAAGCCGTGATGAATCCCGGTGGGCAATTGAGGTGGGAGGTGACCTCGTCTCCTTGTTCGGTGTATGTAAACAATCTCACATACCCGGAAACGACAAAATACAGGTATTTTGGAACATGACCTTCGGCTTCCAAAAGGGTGTTTTTGGAAATGGTAATAGGCTCAAAACTGCTGCGGCACAACTCAATTTCGGCAGGACTGAGCTTTACATGGGTATCAATGGTGCGAATAAGGTGATCTAGCATAAATTAAACAATCATACCGGGTAAAAATAAGCATTTAGTAAGTTCAATGGCACACCATTATTGAATAAATCCTGTTCATCTGATTTGAAGATGCTATAAAAATGAACCCCAGACAACACCCACTAACCCCAAGTCTTACCGCCCTAAATGCCACTAGCCAAGACTTTCATTAATCGGTGGCGTGCCAATTGTATTGGCCATAAACACACAAAGGCCCCAAGAGAAATCCCCTCAGAGCCTTTGTACCTTAGTGGCAAAGTTTTCCAACCTACCCCGCCACCACAATATTGATCATCCTTTTCGGAACAACGATCACTTTTTTCACTTCTTTACCTTCGGTCCATTTTTGCACCGCTTCCAGCTCCAGAATGGCTTTTTCCAAAACCTGTGGAGGTGTATCCGCAGCGAAAGCAGCGGTAGTACGCAATTTGCCGTTGATTTGTACGGGGTATTCGATGGTATCTTCCACCAAATAAGCCTCGTTCAAAATAGGGAAATTGGCGTGGTGCACCGAGCCGGATTTGCCCAGGCCCTGCCACAATTCCTCCGCCAAGTGAGGCGCAAAGGGCGCAATCAACTGCACCATTTCTTCCAAAATCGCCACCTTGTTGCAGCCTGCTTTTTGCAAGTCGTTGGTCGCAATCATGAAGGTACTCACACAGGTGTTGAAGGAGTAGCGCTCCACATCGTCGGTGATGCGTTTGATGGCGGAGTGCAGGATTTTCCATTCTTCACGGGTGGGTTCGGCATCCGAAACCGCCCAGTTGCCCAGTTTGTCAAAAAACAAACCCCAGAATTTGCGCAAGAAGTTGTATACCCCACTGATGCCTTTGGTATCCCAGGGTTTGGCCTGTTCGATTGGCCCCAGGAACATTTCGTACATGCGGAAACAGTCGGCACCATATTGCTCAACGACGTCGTCGGGATTGATCACGTTGTACAATGACTTCGACATTTTGCCGACCTCCGATTGGGTGATCAACTGGAAAGCACCCGTTTTGCCCGCTTTCGGAGTTACCACTCCATTTTGGAAAATGGCATCGGTCCCTTCAAAGATAGCAGCAGCATAATCGGGGCGCCAGGCGATGAACTGTTTCACTCCCGCCTCATTCAAGTGGGAGGAAGGCAAGCCGTAATCCGTCACGTAATCCACCAATACGGGCAATTTGGTGAACTTATGCCCCTTGGCCTCTTCTTCAGCCAGCAAGGAGGCACAAATGAAGCGGTTCACTCCATTCACCTTATCCTTTTGCATGTACAGGTTTTCTACCACGCCCTGGATCATGCCCTGGTTGATCAACTTTTTGAAGGGCTCAACGGTGGGCACCAATCCTTTGTCGTACAAAAACTTGTGCCACATCCGGGAATACATCAAGTGGCCTACCGCGTGTTCGGTACCCCCAATGTACAAGTCTACATCTCGCCAATAGTTCACCGCGTCCTGGCTGGCGAATTCCTGGTCATTCTGCGGGTCCATGTAGCGCAAGAAATACCAAGAGGAACCCGCAGAACCGGGCATGGTGTCGGTTTCCCGCGTCATGCCATTGGGCAAATTCACCCAATCCGTCGCCCGCGCCAAAGGTGCCTGGCCGCCGGAACTGGGTTTAAAATCGTCCATATCGGGCAATTCCAAAGGCAAATCTGCAGGAGCCATCGCCTCAGCAATGCCATCGGCATCGTAAGTCACGGGGAAAGGTTCGCCCCAGTAGCGTTGGCGGCTGAACAAGGCATCGCGCAATTTGTAGTTGACCTGGCGTTTGCCCAGGCCCATACTTTCGATGCGGTTCAACATCTCATCAATGGCGGCAGGCACTTCCATGCCGTTCAAAAAGCCGGAATTGATGATGATGCCCTCTTTATCGTGGCGGGTGGAGCCGGGATAATTGGACTTGTCGACTACATCGATGATTTTTAAGCCAAACTTGCGGGCAAAAGCATCGTCCCGGTCGTCGTCGCTGGGTACAGCCATGATGGCTCCGGTTCCGTAATCCTTCAACACGTATTCGCCAATCCAGATCGGAATTTGTTCTTCGGTAAATGGATTGATGGCGTAGGAGCCCAAGAAGGCCCCGGTTACTTCCTTCACATCGGCCATGCGCTCACGTTCGGAGCGGGCTTTGACGTAGCTTAGGTAAGCGTCTACTTTTTCTTTTTGATCAGGGGTGGTCAACTCGGGCACCAAATCGTGCTCAGGGGCCAACACCATATATGTCGCGCCAAAAATGGTATCCGGGCGCGTAGTGAAAATTTCAATTTTTTGCTCCGAACCCGCAATGGGGAAGAACATTTGAGCGCCCACCGAACGGCCAATCCAGTTGCCCTGCATGCGCTTCATGGCATCCGACCAATCGATGTTGTCCAAATCGTACAACAAACGGTCGGCATAGGCAGTAATGCGCAATGACCATTGCATCATGGCCCGGCGTTCTACGGGGTGGCCGCCGCGTTCGGATACACCGTCCTTTACCTCGTCGTTGGCCAATACGGTACCCAAGGCTTCGCACCAGTTGACGTAGGAAGCTTTTTTATAGGCCAGGCGGTAATTCATCAATACATCCGCCTGCTCCTTTTTGCTCATGCCCTGCCAATCGGCAGCGCTGAAGCTTTTGTCTTGAGAGTTGGCAGCGTTGACCAGGGTATTGCCTTCTTTTTCAAAACGCGCCACCAGGGTTTCGATGGGCATCGCCTTGTTTTGGTCTTTATCGTAGTAGTGTTTGAACAACTCCGCAAAAATCCACTGGGTCCACTTGTAGTAGGAAGGCTCGCAGGTGCGCACTTCGCGATCCCAATCGAAGCTAAAACCCAAATTGTCCAACTGCTCGCGGTAACGGGCGATGTTGGCAGCGGTGGATTTGGCCGGGTGTACTCCAGTGGTGATGGCGTACTGCTCCGCTGGCAAACCAAAGGCGTCGTATCCCATGGGGTGCAACACGTTGAAGCCTTTCAAACGCTTGTACCGCGCATAGATGTCTGAAGCGATGTAGCCGAGGGGGTGCCCCACGTGCAGTCCTGCTCCCGATGGGTAAGGGAACATGTCCAAGACGTAAAACTTCGGGCGATCGCTCTGGTGGCTTACTTTGTAGACCTTGTGCTCATCCCAGTAGGCTTTCCACTTTTTTTCGATTTCGCGTGGTTTGTATTCCATATGCGTAGCGTTGTTCGGGTATTAACGTTAGTTGGGGTGATTTTGTCCCCACATGAGGGGATTTTTGGGAATTGGGGGCAAAGGTAAGAAAAAAAGATAGAGGATGGATTCTATATTTGTAATTGGGCTATACCATTTTGATTCAATAGGGCATAGCCCTATCCCTATCCAATTCAATAGGGCTATGCCCTATCCAAAGAGATGTCGCCCTTTCAGGGCTAATATGTAGCCCTGAAAGGGCGGTATCTCCTAACGATGGGTGTAGCCCGTCGGTAGCGGCATGTAATCTCATAACCACGGGTACTCCTCATCAGACTCAGAAGCCATGGGACAATCTCTAGTAAAGAACTACATCCACATCGTATTCAGCACCAAATACCGCCAGCAGCTGATCTACCCGCCTTATGAGCAGGAGCTGCACAGTTACCTGGGGGGGATATGCAATGAGCTGGGCTGTCAATCCATCATCGTGGGAGGGTATACTGATCATGTGCATATTCTGTGCCTCTTATCCAAAAAGATAGCGCTGATGGACTTGGTGGAAAAGGTGAAAGCCAATTCTTCGAAATGGTTCAAGACGAGGCATGAATCGCTTAAGAATTTTTACTGGCAGGACGGGTATGGGGCCTTTTCGGTAAATCCAAAACAAGTAGACATTGTGATTAGGTACATTGCCAACCAACATGAACACCACCGAAAAAAGGACTTCCAAGCGGAATACAGGGCTTTTTTGAAAAAGTACAAAGTAGAATATGATGAGCGCTACGTTTGGGAGTAATCAAGTTTTCCTTTCTTTTTTCTTCGCAGCCGGGAAAAGGATGTTGTTCAAAATCAGGCGGTAGCCGGGAGAATCGGGGTGTAGACTGAGATCGGTATCCGGGTCTTCGACCCTGTGCAGGTAATCTTCGGGATCATGCCCCCCGTAAAAAGTCCAGAATCCTTTACCAAAAATACCGTGGATGTAGCGGGCCTCCTTTTGTGCTTTGTTTTCCCCTAAAATCAAGACATTGGTTTTGAGGTATTCCTTTCTAAAAGCGGTAGTTTGTCCGATGAAGCCCTTGATTGTCCGGGTATGGCATTGGGTAAGGATGGAAGGAACAGGGTCCCATTTGGCTGAAAAATCAAACAGCGTGAAATAATCCTGTTGGGGCATTACATTTCGCGACCAGCCGCGGCCCACATCAATGGTAGAAAAGTTGTGCCCGTATGGGCCATCGGCCAATATAAAATTTTTAAAGGCAAAGGTTTTGCTAAAATCGAGTTTTGACTGAGCATTGGGATCTGCAGGGTCTCCATCAAAAATTGCGTCACAAATATCCACCCCATCTGCGGACAGTGCTATGTCGAAAGTTTCGGTGGCCGAACACATCGCAAACATAAAACCGCCACCCGCTACCCATTCCCGGATCTTTTTGACGACTGCCAATTTGGAATGGGAAATTTTTTTGTAACCCAGGCTATAGGCCAAATCTTCCGATCTGGTTTTGTATTCCTCATACCAGGAAGCGTTTCTGTAGCCACGATTGCGGCCGAGCTGCCCGGTAAAATCTTCATGGTGCAGGTGCAGCCAGTCGTATTGAGGCAGTTTATCCTGCAACACTTCCCGATCGTACAACATATCAAAGGGGATTTCAGCATAGGTGAGTACCAGCGTCACCGCATCTTCCCAGGGCTGTATGGCTTTGCCCTTGCCATCGATCTCGGGGGTGTAAACCGCAATTCTGGGTGCTTTTTCCAGCTTCATCGCCTCCATATTCGCCTCTGGACTGGCGATTTGATCGAGTATATTTTTGAATTGAGCATCGGGGATGATTTCGTAAGACACCCCTCTGGTCATACATTCTTTTTCAAAAGGTTTGTTGTATTCAAAAGCAAAACTTCCCCCCCGGTAATTGAGTAACCACCAGGCTTCAACTCCGTTTTTCAACACCCAATAGGTAATCCCGTAGGCCTTCAGGTGGTCCTTCTGTTTTTCCGGGTCCATTGGCAGCAGGATATAAGCGGCTTTTAGCTGCCCAACAACCGCAGCGATCAGCACCATCATCAATAAACCTTTCTTAATCATCTCCAGTTTATTTAGATTTGTTGATTGGAAAAATAGGAAAAAGTCGGATCATTTCACAGGGTATACAACTGTTGAACTTCCACTCCTCCAAGTTAAACTTTTTTAAGCAAAAACAATACCATGGCCTCCGATCAAACATTCGTTGACTTCATTGTAGACCAAATTGAAAATGCTGGGGAAATCAGCGCCAAAAAGATGTTCGGAGAATACGGGCTGTATTCCGGAGAGAAACTATTCGCTTTGATTTGTGATAATAAGTTGTTCATCAAGCCTACCCAGGCTGGGCGTACTTTTATAGGGGATGTGGTGGAAGCGCCTCCATATCCGGGGGCAAAGCCTAGTTTTTTGATTGAAGAAAAGGTTGAAGACAGAGGGTGGCTAAGTGAGTTGGTGAGGATTTCGGCGGCCGAATTGCCCATGCCAAAGCCAAAAAAGAAGAAATAGAGTAAAAATTGGGGAGTACAACCTAAAAAAAGAGCGCTGAAAATCTTAAAAAATTTGATTTTCAGCGCTTTAGTGGAGGCGGCGAGAGTCGAACTCGCGTCCAGAGAAAGCACTCATTAGCCTTCTACATGCTTAGTTGCTTATTTTGGTCTCAGCACAAGGGTAGGTCCAGCAACGCACCAGTCTTGTACCCAGCCCGTAATCTCAAACAATGACGCGGGCCGCATCATTGTTCCAGCCTAGCATTGGTGATGTACGGGTGCGGGCCGGTTAGGCATAGGCCGAGGCTCCGTGGAGCCGTGCACCGTCGTACAATGACTTTCTAATTCCTAGAATTAGGCAGCCATGGCGTAGTTAGATTCGCCATTTATGGTTCGATGATTATTTTTTATACGGAGTAAACCATCATTCTCCGGCATGCTTACCAATCAGTCGACAATCCTGTCGATACCATTACGCCCCCATTTTCAAAGATCATTGCTATTGCTTAGCTACTGCACAATAACCCGCCAAAGGTATTAAAAGTTCCAGTAGTCCCCAATAAAAAAATTGCGTGATCTCCAACAAAGGCGATCACGCAATGGTAAAGTGGTCACTAAGACCTCGTTGTGTGTTTTCTCATAGTAATGTTCTCCAGCTCAGTAGTGGAGATTAAAGCATGGGATTATGCAAAGTGGCTCAAGCGGCCTTCTGTTCTTGGGATATTTGTCAGCAGTTGATCGTTCTTTCGTGCTTTATACTCTTTCAGACGGGATGTTATTCAAAAGTCACTTATACGCGAAAAAAAAATTTGAAAACATTTCAACAACGGTTACAAACGAGTATTGACGATGTTGTTGTACAAAGCTCCAAAAGTATAGCGCACCCCAAAATTGACGTTGGAATTGTAAGCCGTAGCGAGTTGTTTTTGGCCCAATAAAATGTCTTCTAAAGTAGTATTTCCTCGGGGTAATGTGATTTGATCATTTACGATGCGGAAGGTGCCGCCCATGTTGAAGGTCATACCTTTAAAAACCCGGACCCCTACCCTACCGTTGATGGATAAATGGTTGCGCGACCAGTCATTGAGGAAACAGCTGCCTTGCATAAACATGGTCACATCGCCCCAATCCCGACGCAGCCTTAGGTTGACATCCATGACGTGGCTGAATACCTTATCTTCCATTTTGAGGAAAATAGTCTCTTCAAAATACCGATTGTACAAGCGCCCGACGTGATAGGCTACTGTAAACTCTCGGGTAACCACCTCGGAATAAGGCAAAATGCTGTACTCAATTGCCGGAGCAAGCCACATCCCCAGTTTTACATTATTATAGGTGTTGGAATAAATGTTGTTGAACACGCCCAGAGACCAGTGCTCCCCTAAACTTTTCACCACTTTCCCATTGTAACCATTTTGCCGACGGTAGGAGCGAATTTCTTCTTCATCGGTGCGCACTACCCTTTCCTGAAAATAAAAATTGGGTTCAATGCGAATGCGCCATTCCGGAGTTAGGTGTTCAGCATAAAGGCCGTAGCGCAAATCAAAAGTGCTGCGCAGGGATTCCTTGTCCCAGTTCAAATTGGAATAAGCTTCAAACAACCAGGAATCCATCAACTTTTTGCCTTTACCTACTGGAATCGTCTCTTTGGGCTTTGCCTGGTTTTTTACGGCCAAATCAAAATTAGATGCCAGAGCAGTTTGGGCTACAAAAGGGACCAAACCCAGCTTGAGGGTCCGCACCAGGCCCTGCTGTTTTTCCAGGTCCGTCATGGTAGGTTCCGCCTGGAATTTCAAGGTGAATTTGTCATCGTCAAAACCCTCTTTGCCCAAAAACTCGAGTTGATGAACAGCGCCGCTCCCCCCGGTAGATTGGGAACTGACGAGGATATGCACCTGTGCCCGTAGAGGGTCATTGGCATAGTTGACAAACTTGATTTCGTTCTTGACGAAGTTGAGGTCACAGCCTGGGCAGTCCAGGAAAACATTGATTTGATCTTCAGCGGTTTGGGCAAAACTTACAGCACTTGTGACCAAAGCAAAAAACAGGATGAGGATCCGACACATAGCAGTAGTATATTTAATGGATTATGGTTCTTCAAAAATGTTGAATATACTTAAACATCGAAATTACATTATGCCTTGATTCGTCATGCTCAAAGGAGACGAGTAACCCATTTTTGATGTAATATTGCAGTTTAAGTGCCTCTTTGTATCTACGAACAGGCACGTATTGTCCCTAACCAGAAATAGTTTATGTTAAAAATTGGCATCATCCGGGAAGGTAAAGTGCCACCAGACGCACGGGTTCCGCTGAATCCGAGTCATTGTGCGTTGGCACAGAAGGAGTTCCCGGTAAGCATCCTTGTTCAACCCTCTGCAGGGCGTTGTTTTGCTGACGAAGAATACCAGCAGGCTGGCATCGAATTGGCCGAAGACCTGCGTTCCTGTGATGTGTTGATGGGTGTCAAAGAGGTGCCTGTTGACCTGCTGATACCCGAAAAAACCTACTTTTTTTTCTCACACACCATCAAGGAGCAGTCCTACAACCGGAAATTGTTACAAGCCGTTTTGGCCAAAAACATCCGCCTGATTGACTACGAAGTGTTGACCGATGAGCAAGGGCAACGTCTGATTGCTTTTGGCAAATTTGCCGGGATGGTTGGTGCACACAATGCCTTGTGGACTTACGCCCAACGGACGGGTAAGTTCCAGCTCAAACGGATGAAAGACTGCAAAGACTACGCCGAAGCCATTGATATTTACAAGCGTACGCCCTGGCCACCCATCAAAATTGTGCTGACTGGCAGCGGCCGGGTAGGCATTGGTGCAGCAGTCGTTTTGCGCGATATGGGCATTCGGGAAGTGGACCCAATCGAGTTTTTGATGGAGGAGTTTAAAGAAGCTGTTTTTACCATCTTGCACTCCGAGGACTATGCCGGGCGCAAGGATCGGCACCATTTTGACAAGCCGCGTTTTCATAGCCACCCGGAGGAGTACCGCAGCATTTTTGAGCCCTATTTCCAAACGGCGGATGTGATGATCAACGGGATTTTTTGGAACAATCGGGCACCGGCGTTTTTCAGTAAAGAAGAAATGCGCAGACCGGACTTTCGCATTCGGGTGATTGCGGATGTGACTTGTGATATTGCGCCAATCTCCTCCATCCCTTCCACCTTAAAAGCTTCAACCATTGCCGAACCCGTTTTTGGTTACGATCCCTTTACAGAAGCCGAATGCGCACCCTATCAGGAGCATTGCATCGACATGATGAGCATCGACAACTTGCCGAATGAATTGCCACGGGATGCATCAACGGCTTTTGGGTCAATGTTTATTTATCGTATCTTGCCTGAGTTGTTGAAAGAAAATAGTGAGGTGTTGGAGCGAGCGACGATTGCTGAAGGGGGGGAATTGATGCCGAGGTATGGTTATTTGCAGGGGTATGTGGAAGGTGGCTAAGGTTAAAATAACTTGGAATGTTTTGATCCGATCAGATGGTTTAAATGCCCTCGAAATTGTGCATATTTAAGCTTTTCGAAAGTCTGAAACTTTCGAAAAGAGGAACCAAATTTGTGCATAACCTCTAGCATAAAAGCGCCTTTTCAAAAGGTTCAGCCTTTTGAAAAGTTCTTTAGCGCAAGATTTAGGACGTTTACCAAAAACCAGTTGATTAAGATTGCACCCCAAAATGGCAACCTTATTATAAAGCTAGGCTTTGAGCCAATTCAAAATGTTCCGCTCAATGCGTTCCTGAATATCCGCCGTATCCGCCTTCACAAAATCCGTTCCCGTAATCCGCTCATACAATTCGATGTAGCGACTGGAGATTTCCCAAACGAACTCGTCAGACATGCTTGGTATGGTTTGCCCTTCCTTGCCTTGAAAGCCATTTTCAATCAGCCATTCACGGACAAATTCTTTGGAGAGTTGTTTTTGGCGTTCACCCTTGGCTTGGCGCTCGGCGTAACCATCCAGGTAAAAATAGCGGGAGCTATCGGGAGTGTGGATTTCGTCGATGACGTAAATTTTGCCGTCCTTTTTGCCAAATTCGTATTTGGTATCTACCAGAATCAAACCTTGTTTGGCAGCCATTTCAGTGCCCCGCTGAAAGAGTGCACGAGTATACGCTTCCAATTGAAGGTAGTCTTCTTCACTCACAATACCTTTGGCGATGATGTCTTCGCGACTGATGTCTTCATCGTGACCCTCTTCCGCTTTGGTGGCGGGGGTGATAATCGGTTCCGGAAAACGGTCATTTTCACGCAGACCCTCAGGCAAGGATACCCCACAAAGGCTACGTTCGCCGCTGGCGTAAACCCTGGCCGAATGCCCTACCAAATAGGCGCGAATCACCATCTCTACCCGAAAAGGCTCACAAGCATAACCTACTGCTACGTTGGGATCGGGAGTGGCAATCAACCAATTGGGGACAATGTCTTCGGTAGCTTTTAAAAAATGGGCGGCAATTTGATTCAAGACCTGCCCTTTGTAAGGAATGGGCCGTGGCAGGACATAATCAAAAGCAGAAATACGATCGGAGGCGATCATCAACAATTGATCACCAAGGGTATATACATCACGTACCTTGCCTCGGTAAAATGCGGTTTGGCCCGGTAGTTGAAAGTTGCTTTCGCGAATGGCGTGTTGTTCAGGTAACATAAGTTGAAGGTTCGAAGGTTCCAGAGTTCCTGGGGTTGGGGCAAAAGTACAATTCCAGCCTGATTCGGCCAAAATAATTGCATAAACCCGTAAATTCCTAACCCATCAGTTCCTGGTACCTTCGAACTTCCAGAATCACTACAACGCTGCGGTAGCTTTGGTAGTCTTTGCAGCAGCCTTAGAGGTCGACGCTTTCATCGCTCCAGTTTTTGGACATTTGCTGGGATCACAATTCGCAGGGTCACATTTGCTCAAGTCGCACTTGCTTAAGTCACAGTTGCTTGGGTCACAAGATTTAGTGGTAGCCGCCTTGAAATTGGTAATGCCACTTACAAAAGCTGCAAGACTGGGAGCTGTTTGAGTTGAAGCAGTCGAAGACTCGCTACACTTACTGGTAGATGCTGTGCTGGCAGTTGCTTTCGCCATGTCGCAGCCGCTTTTCTTTTCAGAAACGCTGGCTGTAGAAGTAGTGCTAGCCTTGGCTTTGTCGCAGCAAGTTTGAGCATTGAGGGCATTCATACCCATGAACATCAGAGCAAAGAGGATTAAAAATGAGTAACGCATGAGATTTGGTTAAAAATGATTCACCCAGATCCGCTGAGTTGCCGGTGTTGTTCGCTTTGAACGATACAAAAGTAGACCCTAAGGGTTGATTGAGGTGTTTTATTCCTGTTATTCACTTGTTAAGCGCCTGTTAAAATAGCCTGGCTATGGTTTTTTTGCTGTTTTTTTGTAACAGATTTTAGCTAGAATCCTATGAGAACGAATCGAATAAAAATAGTCATTGCTGCTTCTTGTCTGGCACTGCTGGGTTTAATTGCCATCCAGGTGCGTTGGATGAACTATTCCCGGGTATTGCTGGACGAACAATTCGAGCATCGGGTCGACATGGCGCTTTGCAATGCGGTACAAACCACCGCCGAAGAGCCGCTAAAAAGTACGGTAGGCATGACCTGTGCCAACAGCAAGGAAGGCTGTTGTGCAGATGCTGTTTCGGAAAGTATGATCCTCAGCGACGCACAATTGCGCAAAAACCTAGATCGTTCCCTGGCTTTTTACGACATTAACCTGCCCTATAATGTAAATGTAGTCAATCCTGGTCAAAAGAAAGACAACACAGCCAAAGCTTATTCTTGCGCCCTGGATCCTCTGGTTGTAGATGATACGCGCAGGCTGGAGTTGAGTTTCCCCACCAAACAAAGTTATTTGCTCGGGCAAATGAATGTGATGATCGGCAGTTCCATCCTGATCCTGAGTGTCATTCTGCTGGTGTTTTTTGCGGCCAGTTATTACCTGCTGAAACAAAAACGCCTCTCCGACCAAAATATCGATTTTTTCAACCACATGGCGCATGAATTCAAAACGCCACTGACCAATATCAAGTTAGCTGCCAATTTGTTGGCCCGCAAAAAACCAGAGCTCAAAGACGACCAGGTTTTACAAGTCATCGGCAAAGAAAGCAATCATTTGATCCACCAAATTGAGCGTTTTTTGCAAATGGCCAGTTTGGAGTTCAATAAAAACCCCTTGCAGCGGCATAGCTTGGATCTGGAACTTTTGATCCGCGAAGTCATCGAAGACCTGACCCCACTCATCCGCGAAAAAGAAGCCGTAGTGGAGCTGGAAGTGAAAGGCTCCTTGCCCCCCATGACGGGTGATGCCTTACACCTGCGCAATGCCTTTCGCAACCTGATCGACAATGCCCTGAAGTACTGCGAAGTCAAACCCAATATTCAGATCGCCCTGGAAGTGGGCAAGAATGAGCAAATCCAGGTGGCCATTCGCGACAATGGTCTGGGCATTTGTGAAAGTGAGTTATCGAGCATTTTTAAAGACTTCAATCGTGGGGAGGAAGCCACCGCCAAACGTTTCAGTGGTTTTGGACTGGGCTTGGCTTACGTCAAAAAAATTGTCGATCTGCACAAGGGAGTTATTGCTGTTGATAGCACCCAAAAACAAGGCACCTGTTTTTCCATGAGTTTTCCTACCAAATAAAAAGGGATTATGGCCGTCAAAGGGAATATTCTGCTGGTTGAAGACGATTTGAATCTGGGTTTTTTGCTGATGGAATTGTTGGAGTCTGAAGGCCACAGCGTAAAATTGGCGCGCAATGGCCAAAACGGCCTGGATCATTTCAAAAAAAACGGCTTCGATCTTTGTATTCTGGATGTGATGTTGGGCGATACCGATGGTTTTCAGGTTGCCAAACAAATCCGTTTGGAGAACGAGCAGATTCCCTTCCTTTTCCTCACCGCCCGCGTTTTGAAAGAAGATCGACTGAAAGGATATGCACTGGGTGCCGAAGACTACATCAGCAAACCTTTTGACGAGGAAGAGCTGTTGTGCAAAATAGCAGTGATTCTACGCCGGAACCATGCCCAAGTCAGTACCGAACTACCTGTACAATTCCAAATTGGTGATTATTTTTTTGACTACAAACGCCAGGAGCTGGTGTACGGTGATCAGGTAGAACGAGTTACAGAAAAGGAAAACGAGGTGTTGCGCCTACTCTGCCTACATCAAGACAACATCTTGCGCCGTGACGACGCTGTGGAAAGGATATACGGGGAAAAAGATTATTTTTTGGGCCGCAGTTTTGATGTGTTCATTTCTCGTCTGCGGAAAATGCTGCGCCACGATCCCCGGATTAGCATTGAAAATGTTTTTAAGGTGGGATTTATTTTAAAAGTGAAACAGTAGAGACGTTGCATGCAACGTCTGTACATGTGCATGCAACGTCTGTACATGTGCATGCAACGTCTGTACATGTGCATGCAACGTCTGTACATGTGCATGCAACGTCTCCACAATTGCATGCAACGTCTCTACCGTGTTTATCAATTCCAATTCGCCGAGTCCGGCATTTGCGCGATCACCGTATACGTTTTCCCTTTATTCTTCATGATTTCCTGCCACAACTCGTTAGGGTCCATTTTGAACAAATAATTGGCATCTGTATCGGCAATCACCCAGGAACCTGTAGTCATTTCTTCCGATAACTGCCCTTCGCCCCAGCCAGTATAGCCCAAAAAGAAACGGATATTGCTGGGTTGAATCAGTTCAGAAGCAATCAGGAATTTGAGTTTTTCAAAATCTCCACCCCAGTACACCCCATTGGAAACCTTGATGCTGCCCTCCAAAAGATCACCTACATTGTGCAGGTAATGAAGTGTAGTTTCGGATTCAACTGGCCCACCAAAAAACACCTCTGCATCAAATTCCGGGAAATCTTCCAAAATGGCGTTGATCCGATGGTTCAGTGGACGATTGATGACAAAGCCAATGCTGCCATCATCACCATGGTCGCACAGCAATACTGCGGCCCTTTTGAAGTTTGGATCCAACATAAAGGGTTCCGCTAACAGAATTTTTCCAGCTTTTAGCGCCTTCATAGGGTTGTGGTTGCCCACGGGAAGCACAAGAAGGATTCCCGTGGGTATATCATGGGTGATCGTCGGTTACAATGCGCTGGTTGGAAAAGCGCGATCAATTTTTTTCACCAGGCCTTGCAACACTTTTCCGGTTCCTCCTACTTCTACAAACTCGGTAACGCCTGCCTGAATCATGTTTTGCATGGTTTGGGTCCAGCGTACTGGTGCAGTCAATTGTTCAATCAACTTTGCCTTGATTTGCTCTGGGTCTGTTTCAGCCTGAGCATTCACGTTTTGATAAATGGGGCAAAGCGGCGCGGCAAATGTTGTTGCATGGATCGCTGCCGCCAATTCTTCCTGAGCAGGTTGCATCAGGGGCGAGTGGAAAGCGCCGCCTACCTGCAACAAAATTGCTTTGAGCGCTCCGGCCTCTTTGCACAAATTTACTGCTTTTTCTACTCCAGAGATGGTGCCAGAAATCACCAATTGACCAGGGCAATTGTAATTTGCAGGTACCACCAAATCGTCACTGATGGAAGCACATATTTCTTCTACTTTTTCATCGGACAAACCCAATACGGCGGCCATGGTGCTGGGCTGAATTTCGCAGGCTTTTTGCATGGCCATCGCCCTTTTGTACACCAGAGTGAGAGCAGCTTCAAACGACAGGGATTTGGCTGCTACCAAGGCCGAAAACTCACCTAGTGAATGCCCGGCAACGGCATCCGGCTGAAAGCCATCCCCCGCCAAATTTGCTTTGACTATAGAGTGTAAAAAGATGGCAGGTTGGGTGATTTTGGTCTGTTTGAGGTCTTCTTCCGTCCCTTCAAACATTACATCCGTAAGCGAAAAGCCCAGGATTTCATTGGCTTGATCAAACAATTTTTTTGCGCTCGCGTCGCTCTCATAAAGGTCTTTTCCCATTCCCACAAATTGGGAACCTTGTCCTGGAAAAATGTAAGCTTTCATGCAGTACTACTTTTTTCGCTACAAAAGTACTATTTTGTTGATTAGTTTATCCGATAATTTGGTGGCGCCTGGTTAGGCAAGGCGTTGTCAACAATTCAACTATGGAAACGGTTATCAGAAACCCTTTAAAATCAGGTGAAAAAATCACCGATCTGATCTTTTCAGCGCGAGGAGCATACCACATGCTTTTTTGGGTCATCGTCTTGTTGATCCTTACCATTGTAGAAGGTACGCAACGGGGCTTCTTTTTTACCATCACCAATGAGTTGATCACCATTTTTTTTTCAGCTTTGATCGTCTACATTAATTTATTGTACCTCATTCCAAACTACCTTACTCAAAACCGCTTTTTGACTTATGCCTTGTTGCTCGTTTTGGTCGTACTCATCCTTACACCAATAAAAACCTTGATTTTTTATTTCAAATTTGCCCATTACCCGCTTGAACAAGGAGAAATTCAGCAGACCCAGCTGGCCTTTTTTTTGTTTCACTTTTTGTTCGCCACGGGCTCAACCATATTCAAAATTGTCACTGATTGGTTTTACTACCTTCGCGAAAAACAAGTGCTGGAAACCGAAACCATGCAATCAGAATTGCGTTTTTTAAAATCGCAGATCAATCCTCATTTTTTATTCAACACCCTTAACAACTTATACGCGCTAACCCTCAAAAAATCAGACCTCGCCCCCGAGATAGTCATCAAACTTTCGGAAATGATGCGCTATATGCTCTATGATTGCAACGAAAAGCGTGTACTTTTGAGCAAAGAAGTGGCTTATTTGCAAAACTACCTCGATCTGGAAAAATTACGGCAGGGCAATAATGTGACCATCAATTTCACGGTAGAAGGTCAAATCAGCGAACAGAGAATTGCGCCCCTGTTGTTTATCCCTTTTTTGGAAAATAGCTTCAAACATGGATTAAATAGCTATATTACCAACGGGGGATTTGTAAACGTACTCTTACAGGTGGACCAACAAACGGTGCATTTTTCGATTGAGAACAGCAAACCCGAAAAAGTGCCCATTGCGGACCCCAACCGACGTAGTGGCGGGATTGGTTTAGTCAACGTACACCGCAGACTTAACCTCATGTATCCCAACCATTACGAACTAAAAATCGACAATAACCCTAAAACGTACATTGTCGATTTGATGATTGAATTAGACGAATAACCAAATAAGGTCATGATCAAAGTAATCATCGTAGATGACGAACCGTTGGCTCAAGATGTATTAGAAACTTATGTAGAAAAGTTTCCTGAACTGAGTCTGGTCCAAAAATGCAACAATGCCCTGGAGGCTAACGAAGTCCTGAAAAATCAAGACATTGACTTGATGTTCCTCGACATTCAAATGCCCCAATTAACCGGGATTGATTTTTTAAAAACCCTAACCCGGCCTCCTTTGGTCATTTTCACCACGGCCTACCCCAATTATGCCTTGGAGGGCTTTGAGCTGAATGCCCTGGATTACCTCCTTAAACCCATCTCGCTTGAGCGTTTTATCAAGGCAGTCAACAAGGCTGTAGAACAGATCAAACTCCAGCGCAACGAGCCGGGCTCGGTCAGCGCCAATGCGGCGGAGGGTGGTGATCATCCCGACTACATCTTTGTCAAGGCAGACAAAAAGCTGGTCAAGGTCAATTACCATGATATCATTTACATCGAGGGCTTAAAGGATTACGTCATCATTCGGATGGAAAACCAACGGGTGATTACCCTACAAACCATGAAAAGTTTGGAGGATAAACTTCCGGCGCCACGTTTCAAACGCATTCACCGTTCTTACATCATCAATATCGATAAGATCAATGCCATTGTAGGCAACATGGTAGAAGTAATGGAAAAAAACCAGCCTAAACATTTGCCGATTGGGAAAAACTATCGGGATGAGTTGAATGATATGATTGAGAAGAACAAGTTATAAACACTTCTAGACCAAAAGGCCATGTCGCAATTGACATGGCCGTACGATAATTATAATCCCATGAACATATCCAAATTTGGAGGGAAGAGTGCTCGCTCTTCCAGATTTGTACTATAGCTTTTCCTACCATTCGTAGTCCTCACCACTTTTCACTTTAGTGCAATACAAATATTTCACTTTCTTTTGGAGAAAACAAGCGTCGATGACATTTTTATTACAATTTCCATTTCCAGGCATGTCTAACACCAAAAATGACGAAATAGTTGTAAATAAAAAAAGCCGCGCATCAGACTGCACGGCTCTCACTAGCAATGATTATAATTCCACGAATAATAAGCTCAATAGTAGGGGCAAAATGAACACTTGTTTTTTCACCCCTTGCTGAAGGAAACGAAGCCGAAGCCCCGATTATTACACATACGAGAAAAAATAAATTATTTACTGGTTTATTTTAAAACCTCAAATTTCTCGCTGTATACTCCTTTGTCGGTAAACACCTTGGCTACGTACATTCCTTCTACCCAGTGGCTAACGCCAATTTCTGCATAAGGATTGCCATCACCCAGGCTGTTGTGAACCATTTGCCCGAGGGCATTGAATATTTGCAAACGTTGCAAGCTTGCCCCGTTGCGCAAGTCCAGACGGACTACATTTGAAGCAGGATTGGGGAACAAACGAACCGAAGGTTGTTTTTGCTCCAATGGCCGCCCCAAGTTGGGTGTAGCTGGTTTGGTTCCCGTTTTTTTGAATTTCAATTCGAACGGCGCAACCCGGATGCCAAAAGTTTGGCCAGTGCTGGAAATACCAGTACCAGTGCCGCCTTCGAATTGGATGACTGTTTCGCCATCTCCATCAGGTACACTCAATCCATCAATTGCATCAATAACGACGCCCTTACCTTTTCCGATTCGGCCATAGCCACTCACCAACACTTTATTGGTGCGGGTGTAAGCCATTTCCAACAAGCCCTTGTTGTTGTCTCGGGTCATGCTCAACACAGGTGAGTTGTAGCCCAACCAACTATCCTCGCTAAAGCTGACGCTAAATGAGTTGGGTTTAAACAATTTCGGGTTGTAGGGCAGTGCAAAAGTAAATCCATATAAGTCCACCACCGGATTTTTTTGATCTCCGATCACCAAATCAAACTCAAATGGTTTGCCGGGTTCTAATTCCTGGTTAGATACAATCCGGATTTCATAGTTGTAAAAAGGAATGGCCGTAGGCACAAAGGAGTGGGTATTGCCATAAAACTTACTTATCGCCAGGGTATCCCGATCCATAATCAGGCTATCCCCGTCCGTATCGAGGTGTTTGAGGTCATAGCCCGTTACATAGGGGTTGTTCCAGTCACTGCCATGTTGGCCGTACCATTCATTCAGGTCAGCAGCCTCACGCGCAACCCCAACTTCACCCATATGTAAGCCAAGTGGCAATAAATCGTTCAAGTCGACAATGCCGTCCTGATTGGTATCCCCAGCCCATACACAGTCATCCACACAAGAAGGTAAAACAGGGCTACCCACATTGAGTACAGTTACTTCTACTTTGATGCTCTTGCGGGTTTTACAATCTTTGCTGTCCGCTGGGCAATAAGAGACTTCAAAAGCATCTGTTCCGGTAAAGCCAAGATTGGGCACATACAAGAGTAGGTTGAACCCAAAAATCCGACGACCCGATACAACCTGGTCTACCTTGCCAGGAAAGAACAATACCTTTCCCTGCTTGGCCTGGGCCACAATATTGAAAGTATAGTTTTCAATCGGCACATTGTAGGCAATCACCAAGGGAGTGGATTTTGCCGTGCTCATCAAAAACTTGGTATAGGCTGGTTCGTAATTGCTCACGTAAACGTATACGGTGGCTTCTTCAGCTTTGCCGCCACACCCGGGAGGATAACTTTTGTACGTAAATTGGTCTACCCCAATAAAACCGTTGGGTGCCTTGTAAGTAAAAATACCTTTGTTGCGGCTGTCGTAACTTACCTGGCCATATTTGGGCTGAGCGTAATCAATACAACCAGCACCATAGACGTATCCATCATTTTGCAACACATCAACTTCAACATTTTTCCCTGGCAATACATCTGCACGGTCATCTACTGCAAACTTGTTGCGCACTTGATCGAGTACTTCTATTTTGGCTACAATTTTTGCATTGCCGTCTTCAAAAGTCAAATAGTCTAAACCCTTAAAATTGGGGTTCGGGCTATAAACTGGCACATCCAGTTCGCCATTGAAAAATCCGTGTTGAGGATCTTTGGTCAGTCCATATACGGCCGGGATCAAAACCGGAGCACTTTCATTCTTGAGCGTAAAGATTTTAATGGTATCTGGCTTGGAGCGATCATTCCGATCCACAAAGATGCTGACCGAAGCTTGATCACAAGAGCCTACCTTATCACAAACCGTATAAATCAATTTTGCAGTACCAGAAAACCCTGGTTTCGCTTGAAATTCAATATTGGGGTCACCTTTGGTGATCTTCGAAGTACCATTGTTGATCGTGGATACACTGACAATTTCAAGACCGCCTACGTTGGAAATATCATTGGTCAATACATTCAACTTTACGGGTGTCGCAGCGGAAGGAACGTAGTACAAATCTGGATAGGCATCAACTCTGGACAATTTTACCGTAACGGCTACCGTCACTTCTTTAAAACAATTGTTGCCGGCTACACAAGTCCTAACGAAATAGGAAAAAGTATCCAGACCAATGTATCCTTGATTTGGAGCATAAACGATGGTAAAAATTTTAGAGCCATTTGATCCATCCACGGTCATGGCGGCATCCAGGAAAGCTTGCCCGTGTTTTGGGTAGGCGGTTACGCCGGAACTGCTCACCCCTTCATAAATCACTTTGGAGGGAGTGTCCTGAAGGGTAACCAAAGAATCAAGTTGTTTTTGGGCGGGTAAAATCAAGGGGACTAAAAGAAACAAGAATACCCTAAACAGGGTACGCAATACAGTTTTTGGTAGAAATACATTCATGGTTTCGTGGATTTACATCATTGCTAAAAAACGCGACACAATACTTTGGGGCTAAGATACGACACTCCTTGTGAATTGTCTAAAAAATGCCCAAGGAAAAAAAAGAAAAGTTTCTTTATTTTACCCCCCCGAACAGCTGATCCCAAAAACCGTACCAGCATTCATTTTCATACGACATTCAAGCATTCATTTTAATCTGTAAATCAAATGTTAAGGGATGCAAAATTTTAAACTTTTCCAGATACTGGCCCAGTTTGATAAGTTGGAACAAAACCGCATCCGCAAGTTTATCCAATCCCCTTATTTCAACAAGGACAGGGTCGTACTGGCCCTTTTTGAATTGATGACTGAAGAAATCAATGCTCCCTCAGCCAAGGAATGGACCAAGGAAAAAATCTGGGACGCTTTAGTCCCTGAGCTCCCTTATGACGATGCAAGACTAAGAAAGTATCAGTCAGATTTGTTAAAATTAGTGGAACAGTATTTGATTCAACAAGAATTTGAATCGGACACTTTTATGTCTCAAGCTTACCTACTCAAGTCCATCAAAAAAAAGAAGCTAAAAAAACTGCACAATTCAACCTTGAAGAACGTAAAGGAAATTCCGGGAAAAACATCCTATCGAGATGGAAATTATTATTTAGGACAGTTTCTTATTGAAACATCTTATGACCAATTAATTAGCGATTTTGAAGAGAAAAAAACTGAAAAAACCAATCTTGAGGCGATGTCCAAGTTTTTAGATTATTTTTATATTGGAGAAAAAATAAAAATATATTGTGAAGTTCTATCTAGGAAGAAGGTAGCAAAACACGAGTATGATATTTCTTTAATTGAAGAAGCTGTTGCTATTGCTGAAAAAGATGATTACCAATCTATTCCATCCATAGCTATATATTACCAAATATTCAAAATGTACACTGAGCCTCATGAGCTTAATCATTATTATAAATTTCAGCATTTATTGGTTGAATCATCTCATTTTTTCCCTCGAAGTGAAGAAAAAAACTTCTATGGCCTGGCTCAGAACTATTGCGTTAATCAAATCAACCAAGGTAACAGTCAGTTTGTAAAAGAGCTTTTCGATGTATATAAAAACCTATTAGAAAAAGAATTTTTTGTTACAGAAGGGAGCCTAGAATCTTGGGAATTTAGGAACATTGTAGTTGTCGGATTGCGTAATCGAGAATTCGAATGGACAGAAAACTTCATCAACAACTACATTAATATACTACCTAAGGAAATAAGGGAAAACACCTATTCATTTAATCTTTCTCAATTGTATTTTTATCAAAAAAAATATTCGAACGTAATCAAAATCTTGCAAGAAGTTGAATACAATGATTACATTACTAACCTTAATGCTAAAACAACATTAATCATGACCTATTATGAAGTTGGAGAAATCGACCCTTTGTACAATTTGCTCGAAAGTTTCAGGGTATATCTTAATCGGAATAAAGAGATTCCTAGTGCTAGAAAAACTAATTTTAAGAATTTAATCAAATTCACCAAAAAGCTAATCAGTCTTCCTCCATCAGGTAATAAAATAATTAAAGCGTTAAAGACTGAAGTTGAATCCACAAAAAATATTTCCTCTCGCGACTGGCTCCTCGAAAAAATCGCCGAGCTTGAATAACCCTCAACGCACCAACTCTACCTCCATCCACACCGCCTGATGATCCGAAAACCTGAAATTTTGATTGATCCCCTTGATTTTTTTCACCTGAATATTCGGCGATACCAGGAAATAATCGATTAAGGTTACATTCGTTTTGTACTGCTGATAAGGGCGATCATTGTCACGATTGGTGGGTACAGTGGGGTCATAAATCCAGTTCCAGTCGGAAGGGAACAATTCAGGGTCCATGTTTTGCCCCCGAAATTCTGGTTTTTTCTCCTTCATGAACACATCCGGTGACAAAAATGGGGGGCAGGTATTCCAATCGCCACCGGCAATGACATAATTGCCTTTATTGTATTCTTTCAGCGCCAGATCCCGTAGGAAAGCCTCTTGCTGCTTTTTGATGCCCCCTTTGTCGAAGGCTTCATTGTGGATGTTGATCACCACCAGGTCTTTGCCAAAACTGGTTTTGTAGCGCGTGTAGCCCAAACAACGATCCAGCATAAACAAACGTTTTGGCCAACCAAATTTGCCCGGTAATTGCAATCGCTGAGCCTCCGCAGGCTCATACTTGGAAAAGGTAGCCAATCCACTGTTCACGGCTCCATAGGCTTTCCAGGGCTCTAATACCGGCACAGGCACCCTTTGAGCAATGTAATTGGGAAAGTAAGCTGCAAAAAAGCCAGGGACTTTTTGCTGCATGGCTGTAAACTGGTTTTGGTAATAGCTGCGCTTGGAGGCATAATCCACTTCCTGAAACAGGTAAAAGTCAGCTTGATACGTTTTGACCGCTGCCGTAGTCCCCGCAAAGTATTGATCCACGAGTTGCTTAGGCGGACGAACCATGCGGCCCCGCGAGGTAAAAAAGCCACCGCCCTGGTAAAAGAAGTCCGTTTCTGCCCCCAGTCCGGCGTAGCCTTGGTTCCAGATGAGCAAAGAAATTACGCTGTCGGTCAGCACTTTTTCCACAGCATGAGCCTTTACCTCAGCAGGCAAAACGGATTCCGGTTGGTAATCCGTCAAAGTCCCATGCAACATGATTCCTCCAAAGTATAAGGCAAAAACCAAGGGTAAAATACCCAGCCAGCGCAATTTTTTCATCGTTCTGTTTTTAGAAGCCTAAGAGGTCTGACATTCCGAATACGCCCTTTTTACCCACCAACCAGGTCGCAGCCTGCACAGCACCACTGGCAAAACCTTCCCGTGAATGGGCAGTATGGCGAATCTCAATGCTGTCGATTGCCGATTCGTAATAAATCTCGTGGGTACCCGGAGCTGGATCAACGCGATAAGACAGGATGCTCAGCTCCTCGCTGGATTCGGCCTTTTGATTGACCCATTGCTTTTTGCGACCAATTTGTTCCAGGATGCCCTCCGCCAACGTAATGGCCGTACCACTGGGTGCATCCAGCTTTTGGGTATGGTGGGTTTCAGCCATCCGTACTTCGTACTGGGGGTGCGCGCTCATCATTTGGGCCAGGTAGCGATTGACGGCAAAAAAGATATTGACCCCAATGCTGTAATTGGAAGAATGGAACAGTGCGCCATCGTGCTGGGCACAGCAGGCCTTGGCTTCTTCCAGATGCTGTAACCAACCCGTTGTACCCACTACCACCGGAACACCTGCTTCAAGGCATTTTTTGAGGTTTTCAAACGCCGTTTCAGGGCGCGTAAACTCGATGGCTACGTCTGCTTTGCGCAGGTTTTCGGGCGTAAAGTCGGCGGTATTGTTCACATCAATGCGCAGTACCACTTCATGTCCTTGTTGCTGGGCAATTTGTTCGATGGCCTTGCCCATTTTGCCATAGCCAATTAATGCAATCTTCATGAAAAAAAATTTCAGTACATATGGTGACTTTGGCAGCTGCCGCCGTCAAAAGATTAAATATCCCAAAAGCTGAACACACTACGGGGCGAAAAAAAAATAAGTAATTCATTTTGTCAAAGGGTTAGATAAGTAAACGGTTCATTTTAAGTATCTTATCTAATCCTTTGACTCAAAGAAAATGAATACTTATTTTTGCCCCACTACTACGCTAAATATCCATTCCACTGGATACTAAACCCCGAGCCCCAGGCCCCCAGTTTTTTTCCTTTACTATTCTCCAACACTCCAAAAACCAAACTTCTAGGGGGCAGCCTTCGGGCTGCTTTTTTTGTTGGGGCAGCCCTGTGTGGCTGCCCTTGGTGTCGGCAACCACGCAGGGTTGCCGCTACGATTGGGCAACCACGCAGGGTTGCCGCTACGATTGGGCAACCACGCAGGGTTGCTGCTACGATTGGGCAACCACACAGGGTCGCCCGTACGGTTATTCGATCATACCCTTCAATTCCCGCAATTTCAGCATGCATTCAATTGGGGTCATGGTATTGATGTCTACTTCCTGCAATAAGGCTTTGATTTGACCCGCCATTGGATCCACGGTCTCAAAGATGCTTAGTTGAATGGCGTCAGTACTGATCTGCTTGGTTTTGGGCTTTTCGACATTCGGGCCATCTGCATGGATACTTTCCTGATTGATGGATTTTTGTTCCAGTTGCTCCAAAATGTGATTGGCGCGTTCCACGATCATTTTGGGCATCCCCGCCATTTTCGCTACGTGAATACCAAAGCTGTGCTGGCTCCCTCCGGCCGTCAATTTCCGTAAAAAAATCACTTTTTGCCCCACTTCCTTAGTGGCAACGTGGTAATTTTTAATGCGGGAAAATTTTTCACACAACTCATTCAATTCGTGATAGTGGGTGGCAAACAGGGTTTTGGGCCGCGCCAGTGGGTTGTTGTGCAAATATTCGGCAATCGACCAGGCAATGGAAATGCCATCGTAGGTGCTCGTACCACGGCCAATTTCATCCAACAGAATCAAACTGCGATCCGAAATATTGTTCATGATGCTGGCCGTTTCGTTCATCTCCACCATGAAGGTTGACTCGCCGGAAGAGATGTTATCCGAGGCACCAACCCGGGTAAATACCTTGTCCAAAATCCCGAGGTGCGCCGATTTGGCCGGCACATAAGCCCCCATCTGGGCCATGAGGCAGATGAGTGCGGTTTGGCGCAACAAGGCGGATTTACCAGCCATGTTGGGCCCGGTGATCATTAGAATTTGTTGATGTTCGTGGTCGAGGTAAACGTCGTTAGGAACGTACAATTCTCCCAATGGCAATTGTTGTTCAATGACTGGATGACGCCCTTCGCGGATGTCGATTTCCAGACCTTCACTCAGTTGCGGGCGGCAATACTGGTGCCGGGTAGCTACTTTTGCAAAGGCCATGATACAATCCAGTCGCGCCAAAAGCGTCGCATTGTGTTGAACCGGCTGGATGTAGTCATTGAGATCGAGTACCAGCTCCTGGAACAAACGGTCTTCCAGGTCAAGAATCTTTTCTTCGGCACCCAGGATTTTGGCCTCCAGCGTTTTTAACTCTTCTGTAATGAAGCGTTCAGCATTCGCCAGAGTTTGCTTGCGCATCCATTCGGGCGGTGTCTGGTTTTTGTACTTATTGGTCACTTCCAGGTAATACCCAAACACACTATTGAAGCCTATTTTGAGGCTTGGAATGCCACTGCGTTCGATTTCTGCTTCCTGGATGCCTTGGAGCAGTTCTTTGGCATGCGTGATGACATGGCGCAATTCGTCCAATTCGGTAGAGAACCCGTCCGCAATCACTCCACCTTTACTCAGGTTCACGGGAGGTTCGTCTACGATTTGCTTGGCAATCCGTTCTACCAAACCCGGGCAAGGATTCAAGCCATCGGCAATTTTTGCCAATTCATCGTGGCCAGTACTGGTCAACATTGCACGCAAGGGTGCCACCGCCATCAAGGCCTTTTTGAGTTGTACCAACTCCCGTGGATTGACTTTACCA
Organism: Haliscomenobacter sp.; assembly: GCF_965225875.1. GTDB lineage: Bacteria > Bacteroidota > Bacteroidia > Chitinophagales > Saprospiraceae > Haliscomenobacter. Next base: position 2,403,709 of record NZ_CBDDBS010000003.1, read on the forward strand.
AGGGGTACTTTTGAAATCAAACGCTCCAGGTCCCCCATTTGCCGCAGGTATTGTTCCACCGTGCGGGCGTTTTCATCATTCTCCAAAAAATAGGCCACCATTTCCAGACGGGAATCGATAGCAGTTTTGGATTTGAGGGGCAGCACCATCCATTTTTTGAGCAAACGTGCACCCATTGGAGATACGGTTTGATCCAGGATTTTCAGCAAGGAAACACCTGTTTCATGGGGGCTCGACAGCAATTCCAGGTTACGAATCGTAAAACGGTCCAGCCACACGTAGCGATCCTGATGGATGCGGGTGATGGAGGAAATGTGTTTGAGGTTTTTGTTTTCGGTGCTTTCCAGGTAATGCAAAGCAGCTCCGGCGGCGATTTGCCCCAGCTCCATGTCTTCTACCCCAAAACCTTTGAGGTTTTGTACCTCAAAGTGTTTGAGCAGTTTTTCACGGGCATAATCCGTCGTAAACACCCATTCATCCAGTGTATAGAGGTAGAATTTTTCACCAAAACGGCTTTCGAATTGCTTGCGGCGGTCTTTGGAAAAAATGACTTCGGAGGGATTAAAACCTTGTAACAATTTGTCGATGTAAGTCCAATCGCCTTCGCTAACCATAAATTCCCCAGTCGAAATGTCCAAAAAGGCAATTCCAAAATCGTCTTTTTTCCCAAAATACAAGGCGGCCAAAAAATTATTGGACTGGTGATCGAGTAATTTGTCGTCTACGGCCACCCCCGGGGTAATTACTTCGGTTACTCCCCGGCGCACAATTTTTTTGAGCGGCGAAGGTTTTTCCAGTTGTTCACAAATGGCCACCCGATAGCCTGCCCGTACCAGACGAGGCAAATACAAATCGAGTGAATGGAAGGGAAAACCGGCCAATTCGGTATCATTACCCCCATTGTTCCGACTGGTCAGCACGATGCCCAATACCTTGGAGGCAGTCACGGCATCACTGCCAAAGGTTTCGTAAAAGTCCCCTACCCTGAATAACAGGATTGCATCAGGGTACTTTTTTTTCACCTTATTGTATTGATCCATTAATGGCGTCACTTTCTCTGACATAGCGTGGAATGGGTTTGGGGGACGATTTGCAAGCACGCAAAGATAAGTACCAGATTATAATTAATGACACTTTTTGATGGACTAGTCCTTTCCTCAAATTAAATAGCCTAAATAAAGATTTTATGAAATTAATGCGAACTCCTTTTATTTTTGCGCCTAAATTTTAATCAACTGAACCAGGGCGCGTTCCTGGTCGTTTACATTGAAAATTCTCTGACCCATGGCAATAATGATTACCGATGATTGCATCAACTGCGGTGCATGCGAACCCGAATGCCCCAATAATGCAATTTATGAGGGTGGTGTAGAGTGGGCCATTTCTGATGGAACCAGTATTTCGGACGATTACACGCTGGAGGACGGCAGTGTGGTGGATGCTAGCGACAAGCAAAATCCAGTTTCGGATGAATTTTATTATATTGTACCCGATAAATGTACAGAATGTGTAGGCTTCCATGAAGAACCTCAGTGCGCTGCAGTATGTCCAGTAGATTGTTGCGTACCGGATCCCGAACGCGAGGAAGAAGAAGAAGTGCTTTTGGCGCGTAAGGAACGTTTACACCTGTAAAACTTTGAGCGATTGCTCCAGGTATATTCTCGGAGCAATCGCCCTATTGTTCACCCATTATTGTGCACACATTGGCTTACAGAACGCTAATTGGTATTGTGTTTTGTTGCCTATATCTTGGATTATGGGCTGAGGAGGCTGATGTTCAGCCACCAGTTATTACGACCCCAGCCATCGACAGCATAGTTGCCCTTTTACCAAGAGTGCTCTCCGATACCAACAAAGTTTTGATGTACAAAGAACTCTGTTGGCAATACCGCAATTTAGATATGCTCTCAGCCGTAAAGTACGGCCAAAAGGGCATCACTCTGGCCAAAAAACTCGGCTATAAAAAAGGTGAAGCGGAGATCTGCCGCTTCATCGGTTTAACCTACCGCCACTACTTTTTATTCTCTGAATCATTGAGTTGGTACTTCAAAGCCCTTAACCTTTCTACCCAGATCAACGATATTGTGGGCATTGGCTTTTGTTACGACAACCTTGGTGTTGTTCGTTTTAACCAAAAGCAATTCGATGATGCACTCAATTATTTCAATAAAGCCAAAGAACATTTCGAACAAGCCAATCACCAGGAGGGCCTGAGTTATGCCTACAATCACATCTGCTGGGTCTTGGTAGAAAAGGAAGAGTACACTTCTGCTTTGGATTACATTCAGGAAGCGCTTTTTATTCGCAGAAAGATAAAAGCTTCTTCAGAACAAATCAGCAATACCCTTGGCGATGTGGCCACCGTTCAGGTCGCATTAAAAAAATACAGCGCAGCCAAAATAACCATCAATGAGGGCATCCAATTGGCTCGTAAGTTGAACAAGCCCATCATTGTCTCGGTGCACCAATTGACTTTAGCTTCTCTGTACCTGAACAACAATCAGCTGGACCAAGCCATCGCCATTGCCCAATCCAGTTATCAGATCGCGCAAGAAGCCAACAACAGCTTACAACGCATGAAATGTGCCAGAGCCCTGGCTAAAATTTATGAGAAGCAACAAAAATACGATCTAGCCTATCCTTACCTTATTGAGCAATACGCCTTAAAAGACAGTCTGTTTAATGAGGAAATCAACAACAAAACAGCCAATTTAGAAGCCAAATACCAGTTTGACCTCAAAGAAAGGCAATTGCTCGAATTTCAAAGGCGCCAGGAATTGGAAAACAAACGCAATCTTGACCGGGAGCGTTTTTTAAGTTCCTTATTGATCGCAGCGTTACTATTTGTAGGTGTTTTGGCGTTTTTTATTTACCAAAAACGCAAACAGGACAAATTTGTCAACGAGGAGTTGGTCCAAAAGAATGCCGAAATCAGTAGGCAGAACCAGGAAATCCAGGAACAAACTGCACAGTTGGCTGAAAACAATCGTTTCAAAGACCGCTTGTTTTCGATCATTTCTCACGATTTGCGCAGCCCTGTAGTGGGCTTGGTAGGTAGTTTGGAGTTGGTGAACGAAGGTTTATTGTCGGAAACCGAATTCCGCAATATGCTCCCCGACCTGGCGCACAACATCAACAGCATCCAAAGTTTGTTGGACAACCTTTTGGCTTGGGCGCGAACCCAAATGAAAGGTATCGCCATCCTGCCCGAAGCATTCCACATTCGGGAATTGCTTGATGACAAAACCTCCATGTTTAAGAAGCAAATTGAGGCAAAGGCACTCAACATCGTCAATCACATCGAAGCAGACTTACAGGTGCTTGCCGATAAAAACATGATTGATTTGGTAGCGCGCAATTTGTTGTCCAATGCCATCAAGTTTTCCGTACAAGGGGGCACCATTACCATGACTAGTTCCCGCCAAAAAGGCTATTCGCAAATTTGTATCGCCGATAATGGCATCGGCATCTCCGCCGACAACCTGAACCGCTTATTCGACGCCCAAACGGTTTCTACCAAAGGCACGGCGGGGGAAATGGGTACGGGTTTGGGCCTCTTGCTTTCCAAGGAGTTTATTGAGCAAAATGGGGGAAAAATCTGGGGCGAAAGTGTGGTTGGTGAGGGGAGTAGGTTTTGTTTTACCATCCCAGAATAAAAATATAGGGGGCCAAAATAGCCCCCTAGTTCAAGGTTTCCCTTGGTAAAACTGCGATAGGTCTGAGATTTTTTAATTGCTGGGCTGAACACTTTTAGATGGTTGCCGGCGACGTTTAAATGTGGGTAAAAAGTAATTGTAATTGGTTTTCCTCGAAATAGGTCCCATAATCCTTCCATATCAAGTACTGGATGGGCAAATTGCTCTTCTTGATCAGCGGAATTGGGTCAAATCCACGCTTGGCGGGTTTAAATGTGTAATCCTGAAGGATAAAAACCTGGTCAATTTGATTGGCTTCCGCAAAATTGTGGAAAGCCCTGGTGTTATAGCCGTGAAAAAGCTCAATGCGAATACTGGCGATCCGATTTTCGAAGCGGTTTTGTAAAATCATCAAAGCCTCTTCATACACTGCTGACTTAAGGCTTTCAATCCGTTTTTTTGGGGAATAAAAGAGCAATTCAGTTATCGAATCGTCTAACCACTCCGCGTACATCAGCACGATATCAACGGACTGATCTTCCTGTAGCTGCTCCAATGCAAGGCGCAAGGCATTGAGTGAGGTAACACTAAAATCTGTGGGTACTAGTAAGGTCTTTTGCATACTCAATCTTGATTGTGAATTGGTAGTGCAAAAGTGGGATGAGCAGATTAGGGAAATGTAAGAATAAGATTAGAGGCAGATTAGAATGAAGTGGAGGAGATTAGAAATAGATTAGAATTTCATGCGACAATACTGGCGATCGGCAATTTGATTTGTACAGAGGTCCCTACATTGACTTCGGAAGAAACCGTAAGTGTACCGTCGTGCAGCTTGAGAATGTTGCGCGTCAAAGGTAAACCGATGCCATATCCTTCAAACAATTGGGTATTGGAAGCTCTGAAAAATGGATCGTAAATGAACGGCATTTCCGCCGCTGGAATCCCCACGCCCTGGTCTTTGATGACGATGATTACCTGATCATTACTCGAAGCGATATAAACAATCACTGGCTTGTTGTGTGAATATTTACAGGCATTGTTGAATATATTGGCCAATGCCAGTTGCAACAATTGCCGATTGCCATTTACTTTAAGCTTTTTATGGTCTTCTGGTAGCAGATTTAAATCCAAGGTAACTTGATTTTGGGGGTTCATCCGATCAATCAAAGTTTTGACCTCCCAAAGCACTTCATCCATACGAACTATCTCAAAGATGATTTTTTTACCTTTATAACCGGTTTGGGCAAGGAACAACAAAGACTTGGTGATCTGATCCAAACGTTCAGCTTGCAGCAGAATGTTCTGCAATACTACCTGATAATCCTCTACTTTTCTTTCCTTGATCAAGGCCACGTCTGCTTCCCCGATGATTGCAGTCAAAGGGGTACTGAGTTCATGAGAAGCATTACTGATGAAATTTTTCTGGGTTTCAAAAGCTGTTTCAATACGATTGAGCAAGTCGTTGAAAGTTGCAGTCAGAGCGCTGATTTCGTTGTTGTTGTCTTGCTCTTCCAACCTCAAATGAATATTTTCTGTGCTGATTTGCCTGACTTTATGCATGATCTGGTTGATCGGATCAAATACATGCCGGGAAAAATAGATTGACAGCAATATGGTAATCAAAACGATCAAAAAAACGCCACCAAAAAGAATACTGCGCAAAAAAGAAAGGTGATGGGTAGCATAATAGTTTTCGGCAGAGACCACAACCAGATGCGTTCGACTGTTTTGCTGGTATTTGATCCCAGCATAAAAAGTATTGCCTTGATTGCTGGTAGATTTGCCCTTTTGAAGAACATCTTTTAAAAAATAAAGCGGCAGTTTGTAGTTACTAGCTGCTTGGTTAAGTGCAACTGCATCAACAACCTCCAGAACATATTCCTGCTCTTTTTCCAGTTTTTCAAAGTATTTCTCCCGAATGGTTTTAAAGGCTTCGGCATTCAGGGTATCTTGCTCCAGTTTGTATTTCGCAGTGATAATTGCTCTGGTTTGTAGTCTTTTATAAAAATCAACAAAAGAGTATTTGTTAAAAAAATAGTACACCCCAAGCCCGAATAACAGGACGAGAATCAGGTTACAAAAAAACAACAACAAAGCGATTTTCGACTGAGTTTTCATGCTTCTTTTAGTACATAGCCCATACCTACGACCGTATGAATGAGTTTGTTGTTCGTGTCCGCGTCGATTTTTTTCCGCAAATAGTTAATGTACACATCTACTACATTGGTACTTAGGTTAAAGTTGATGTCCCAGGCGCTTTCCAATAAATCCAGGCGCGAAAGTACCCGACCTTTGTTTCTGATCAAAACCAAAAGCAAGCGATATTCAGTAGCCGTTAATGCAATAAAAGTCTGATTGCGCTCCACAGTTTTAGCGTCATCATCCACTTTCAGGTCAGCAATGGTAAAAATATTGTGAGGCTGATTGAGTTGCTCCAAAGGGCCCGTCCTGCGCAAAAGTGCCTTAATCCTTGCATTTAACTCGATAAATTTAAAAGGTTTCACCAGGTAGTCATCCCCACCAATGTCCAGGCCCAGGGCTACATTTTCGGAAGCGCCCAAGGCTGTCAAAAAAAGAATCGGCGTTTGAATTTGGTTGTTGCGTATGGCTTTACAAACCTCCAGTCCATTGATATCAGGGAGCATAATGTCCAAAATGATCAAATCAAAACCTCCCTCCAGTGCCATTCTCAACCCCGAGTTCCCTTCAAATGCTACCGATACTTCATAGTCTTCCTCTACGAGGCCTTTTCTGATGAAACTTACTACACTCACCTCATCATCAACCAACAAAATCTTTTTCATGGAATAGGAATTAATTCTTCAACGGCAGCTCACCCAACAATCCCCGCAATACCCCATTGGTCCAGCCAAAGCCATCCTGTACCGGATACTCACCGCCCCCCGCTTTCAGGGTAATGTCGCTGACATTGTACTTTTCCACCATTTTGCCTGTTGCCTTATAGGTTTTTACATTGAGTTTGATCCAACGCGACTTGATGGTTTCAGCCAGTTTGTCCTGCTCGTAATGCCGAAGCCCCTGGATGCTTACCCATTGCAAGGGCGCCCAGCCATTGGGCGCATCCCATTGTTGGCCATTGAGATTGGCAGTACAAACCAGGCCACCAGCTTTGAGGAAGTTTTTTTCCACAACCTTCGCTGCACTGACGGCCTGGGCTGGCGTAGCCAATTGGTAGAACAATGGAAACATCCCGGCTAAGGACAAGACCCCCGTTGGAGTGCCTTTGACCCAATCGTAATCCACAAAATAGCCTGCCTGGGCATCCCAGCAGTATTTTTGGATGGCCTTGTTTCGAGCTTCCGCCAGAGCTTGATACTCCTGAAATTTGCTTTGGTTCTTATTGATTTGATGCGCTCTGGCAATGGTCATTTCCAGGTTGTACAGCAGCGTATTTAGATCGACCGGGATGATCCAGGTGGTGCGAATGGTGTTGAGTTTCATTGGGTCACTCAACCAACGACTGCTAAAATCCCAGCCCGATTCACAGGCCGAGCGCAAATCCCGGTACAACTCCCCTGCGGGGCGCTTGGTGGTTTTGGACAGTTCTACGTCTGCTGCATACATTTCGGCGCGGGGACTGGCACTGTTGTCGTAATAACGATTGAGAATCGAGCCATCTGGCATTTGTACTACCTTCAATTCTGCCTTATGATCCGGTCTCAATTTCTCCTGGCCTTTCATCCAGTACTGGTACTCTTTTTCCATTTGGGGCAAATATTTGACATAGATGTCCTCCCCTTTTTCTTCAGCCAGAATTTTCACCATCCCTGCAAAAAAGGGAGGCTGTGAGCGTGACAAAAAGTACGTGCGGTTGCCATTGGGGATAAAACCAATGGTGTCGATGAGGAAAGCAAAGTTGTCGATCATGTTGTTGATCAGATCCGCCCGGCCATCTTTTTGCAAACCCAACATCGTAAAATAGCTGTCCCAATAATACACCTCCCCGAAGCGTCCACCAGGGACTACGTAAGGATTTGGCAGAGGGATCAGCGTGCCCCGATGCCGCTCATCGGGATTCCGGGTCAGTACATCCCACAGGGCTTGAATGTGCTTTTCGGGGGCCTGGCTGGTATCCGATTTGAAGCCACTGGAATAGGCATGGGGCATTTCAAAACGATCAAGTACAAATTGCTTGAGGTTGAAGTTGGGTTCTTTGCGCAACTCTACGTAATCAGCCATGATTTGGTCTACACTAACCTTGGGCGTGCAGTCTGGAAAGGTTTTGCCATCGGGAAATATTTTACCCAACTGTACATCAATGAACAATTGCCCCAAGCGCTGTGCAGGATCGTACAGGAATGGTTCACTAGCCTGGGCAGCACTCGTCGTGCCTCCTTGGTTGGCGGATTGCCGGCATGCGGTAGTTAATAAAATCAGCGCTAAAGGCATGATGGTGCTCAATTTCATGCGGTAAAGAATTGGTTATAGCCCAATGTTGGAATACATAGGGCGATAAAAAAATAGATGTTCATTTTGTCATAGGATTAGATAAGTAAACGGTTCAATTTAAGTGTCTTATCTAATCCTATGGCTTAGAAAAAATGAACATTTATTTTTGCCCCACTACTAGGCTTGCGGTTTCCGATGGGTTAAATAGTCGGGCAAAATAGGTAAATTGATGGGGAAGTACAAAAAAGGGGGAAATTTTGTTGGCTATACGTCGCTTTTTTAAAATTTATTTTTTGCATTCTAGCTCATTGCCCTATTTTTTGTAGCTTAATGGCGATTAAAATTTACTGACTTCGGACGAAATTCAATTGTATCATCAAAAAAAATATTACTATATTTGCTATCCTCCTATTCCGCAGAACATTTACTTCAAATTATGGCAATTTTTGTACCCTATGGTCATCCAGCAATCCATTTATGCGCAGCAGCAGTGGACCGACCTACCCACCAAAGGTAGTGTAGGAAAGGATGTGCATAGCCAATTGGTGTTGATTTTTGGGGCTAAAAACCACATTGCCGACCTAGGTCTACGCAGTCAAATCCGTGCCCGGTATCCGCAAGCGGATTTGGTATTTGCCTCCACGGCTGGTGAAATTTTCGACAATCAGGTTCTCGACCATACCCTCTGTACCATTGCCATAACCTTTGCCAATACCCCCACGCGTTGTGTTATCAGCAATATCAGGGATTATCCTAGCAGCTATGCCATGGGCCAATGTCTGTTTCAACGCCTGGATCAGCCCGACCTCAACAGCATTTTTCTCGTGTCGGACGGCACACTGGTCAATGGGAGTGACTTGATCGCTGGACTGAATGCAGAAAACAAAAAAGGAGTGCCCATCAGCGGGGGGCTGGCCGGAGATGGGGATCACTTTGCCAATACACTGGTTGGTTTGAATGACCACGTCGAAACCGGAAAAGTAGTCGCCGTTGGGTTTTATGGAGATGCTTTGAAAGTATACCACAGTTCCCTGGGTGGCTGGGATGAATTTGGCCGTGACCGCATCATCACCAAATCCGATAAAAATGTATTGTACGAATTGGATGGCAAAAACGCGCTTGATTTGTACAAGGAGTACCTCGGGCCATTTTCAGCTGAACTACCTGGCTCTGCGCTGCTTTTTCCTATTTCCATCAAAACAGCTGAAAGTGAGCAAAAACTGGTACGCACCATTTTAACCATCGATGAGACCCAAAAAAGCATGACCTTTGCCGGGAACATGCCCGAAGGTGCCACGGTACGCTTGATGAAAGCCAATTTTGACAAGCTAACGGAAGCCTCGGCTGAATCGGCTCGGCAAATCATGCAATATGCCAATCACCGCAACCTCGAGCTGGCCATTTTGATCAGTTGTGTGGGGCGCAAATTGGTGCTACAAGCCCGCACTGAAGAAGAAGTATGGGCGGCAAAAAACATTCTGGGCGAAAACCCTGCCATTGCGGGTTTTTACTCCTATGGCGAATTATCACCCTACACCCCCAGTGGTCGTTGTGAATTGCACAACCAAACCATGACCATCACTGGCTTTTGTGAAAAATGTTAAAGTCTTTTCTTTGAACCATGGATGTACACCCTACACTAATTGCCCAAGTCAAAAAACACATGCCGGAATCTGCCCAGTCTGATTCGGACTTGTTGGCTTTGTTGCAATCGATTTCTCACCATTATTATTCCATGGAACGGGACAAGAGGTTGACCGAACATGCTTTTGAAGTCAGCGAAAAAGAATACCAGGAGTTGTTGAACGACCTGCGTCGGGAAAACGAACTCAAACAGCAGTCCATTTCCAAAATCAAAGCAGTTACCCTGGCACTGGATGCCAATTCCAATACCGAGCACCGCGAAGGTGAAGACCTTTTGGACGTGATCCAGTTTTTGGAGCGCCAAATTGTCAAAACCAAAATTCTGGAAGAGGAGTTGTTACAAGCCAAAGAAATTGCAGAGTCTTCATCCAAAGCCAAAAGTAATTTTCTCTCGGTGATGAGCCACGAAATTCGGACACCACTGAATGCAATTATTGGGTTTATCCATTTGATGTCAACCGAGCCGAGCCTTCCTACTCAGGTAGATTACATCAAGGCCATCAATATTTCTTCGCAAAACCTGTTGAACCTTGTAAACGACATCCTCGATTTTTCCAAGATTGAAGAAGGAAAAATTGAGTTTCTCTATTCCAAAATCAACATCCGCACACTCATCCACGAAATCAAACTGGCCAATACCTTTCGAGCCAATGAAAGGGAAAACCGCATCACGGTAATGTTGGATGAAGATTTGCCTACCTTTGTACTTGGGGACGAGGTACGTTTGAGTCAAATTCTCAACAACCTGATTTCCAACGCCATTAAATTTACCCACCGCGGGCAAATCCGTATCGAAATCCACAAATATGGGGAGTGTGAAAACCACCACCAAATCCAGTTTGTCATTAAAGATACCGGGGTAGGCATTGCCCCAGAGGCCAAAACCCTCATCTTTGAACGCTTTACCCAGGCCAACTCTGAAATCGACAGGCAATACGGCGGCTCCGGACTGGGTTTGTCCATAGTCAAAAAACTCCTGGAGTTGCAAGGCAAGGAGATTTCAGTAGAGAGTGAACCCGACAAGGGCTCCACGTTCACCTTTTGTATGGATTTTGGGAAGTGCACAGAGGAGGAAATGATCCTTTCTACCCATGAAGACAAAAGCAGCCAACACCTCGCTGGGGTTAAAATATTACTCGTTGAAGATGTGTACATCAACAGTGTGATGGCCAGAACCATGCTCAAAAATTGGAAAGCCGAAGTAGATTTGGCGGAAAACGGGCAAATCGCCATCGAGATGTGCATGCAAAAGGACTACGATGTCATTTTGATGGATCTACAAATGCCGGTTATGGATGGCATTACTGCTACGACCAAAATACGGGACTTTGATCCCTACATCCCCATCATTGCCCTTACGGCCTCCTCCTCCTACGAAACACAAAACGACATCAAGGCTTGTGGCATGGATGATTTTATCGCCAAACCGTTTAATCCTTATGTATTGTTTGAAACGATTAAGAAACGGGTGGTGAAAGTATAGAAAAAAGGTAACTATATAGCAGCCGCCTGCGGCGGAATTTTTTACCACAAAGGCACAAAGGCACAAAGACATTAAGCTCTAAAATGTTGTGTCTTTGTGTCTCTGTGCCTTTGTGGTAAAAAAATTGAATGTGAAATCCACCGCAGGTGGATGGGTGCTAAATAGTTACGAAAAAAGAGAAGTTTGAGGTTGTTTGACAATCAACTGCTTGATCATCAAACAACATCAAATTTATTCAATATCAGAATCTTGCCGTCAAACCCACCAGACCATTCATCCCCAGTACCGGGTAATGTTGCCAGCGTTGGCGGCGGTTGTCCATCAAGTTGTTTAGGCGGGCAAAAAGCCCAATATTTTCGGTCAATTGGTATTCAGCACCAGCACTTATATCCAGGAGTGGGTTCAAACTGCGCGACTCGTTGTTGGTAGTGCGGGCAGGTACCCCGTTTTGCAAAAATAAATCTGCCCGTACCTTCAGTTTTTCATCCAGCAACCTTACGACTGCTCCAATATTTAAAGTCAGGGAAGGCAAATGCCAGGGCTTTTCTTCCCTTTGTAGGTCAAACACATTTTGGCTGAAGGCCGCAATCAAAGCCACATTGTCCAACAATTGGGTCGAAAGTTCGCCACTGATGGTGATAATGTTGGCCGTATCGTACAATACATTAAAGCGAGGAATGGAGTCGCCATTGGTCACAAACAAGGCCAGGTTGTCCACGGTTTTGTAGCCCACTTGCCCTCGGTATTTGACGCCTTTGAACTCCCCTTTGATCCCCCCAAAGAAATTGTAGTAGAAGGAGTTGCGGATGTCTATCCGTGAAGACAAAAATGGATTGTAATCGGTCAGGTTGCGGAAGTTGTTCTTTTGCAATCCACCTTCAATCCCTGCGAAGGCAGTGATCAGATTGTCTACTACATTAACCGATGCTTCGAGATCGGGATAAATGTAGTATTGATCTGCGTGGGAAGCGATATTGGCACCAACTTTGAAGCGGAAACGATCAGAGTGGAACCCAAAGTTGGGCTTGAGGAAAAAGTTGTTCAAACTTTGGCTGGTCGTGTCATCATAGCCGGTAAAGTCAGTTTGTAGCGTGACACTCAGAGGGTGCTTTTTGTCAAACCATTTGGTACCGGTCAAAGCCAGGTCGAACCCCGTTTCTCGCGCAGCATAGTTGTCTTCCATGGCGTACAAATCCACACTGGCGCTATAGTTGAAATCCGCTACGGTTGGTTCACTGTTGTATACTTTGGCCTTTGCATAAAAGGTATTGAAGCGTTGCTTCACGTCTTTGGCATCATAGCTCAATTGGGTGGGGAAATCGTCGTCAAGGTCGTTGTACCCGTAAAAATGCAAGGTATTGGACTTGAATCCCACATCACCCAACAGGGAGAAACCCTTGTCCGTTTTATAAATGGCGTTCCCATTGATCTCCGTGGTGCTGAATCGCTGGTTTTCAACTTTTTTGCTGTTGTCGGCAGAGTAATGGTTCAGGTCGATGCCCACATTCAGGTTATCCGTAGCCACGAAATCGTGCGATCCATCAAAATAAAAAGCCCGAGGGAAACCCATCCCACCTTGTAGATAAGTCCGGTACACATCTGCCTTAGGATCGGTACGCCATTCCAGTGGGCGAATTTTTGGTGCAGGGTAATTGACGTTCAAAGGTTTGGCCAAAATGTTGTAGAACTGCCTGCGATTGGCGGTATCTATCGGTGGCAAAACAGGAGGTACGACAAAACGTTCTGCGTCGATCAAGCGGGCATTGAACTGCTTGATCACGTCGACCGATTCGGTGGGCAAGTTTTTTTGAGCCATACTGGCGCTGCCGATGCAAAAGAATAAGGCGGCCAGAAAAATATATTGTTTGTACATGGTTGTTTACACTTTAAAAATGAACATTCAATTGCAGATTTCGAGATTTAGGATTTCGGAAAATTCCAAGCCTGAAAGCTACCGAAATCCGAAATCACAATTCCGAAATATCAATTACCACCGCCACTCTTCTGAAACTCCAACAGATTGCTCTCAGGGGTTTTGTTCAGCGGAGAACTAGCCTCAATTTGTTTGTTGATCTGAGCCAAACGGGTTTTGGCAGTATTCACCAAGTCTTTGTCCTCATCAAAGTTTTCCAGCAATGCTTCCAAAGCTGCTTTGGCGTTGTACAAGTCTCCTTTATCAGCAAATACGTCCGCCAGGAGGAGTACACTCTTGGCTACCCAAAAAGGATAGGCGGAACTTTTTTGGTTCGCTTCCAAACACAACTGTTGAGCCCGGTCTAGATTGCGTTGTTTGTAATTGATAAAAGCGATGAGGTAGCGGGCTTCTGCGGTTTGTTCGTTGTCGCTGGTTTGTACTACTTTTTGCAGTGCAGGCAGTGCGTTGGTATAGTCATTGTTGTCAAAAGCCTGTTTGCCGATGTAGAAATTGGCCGTAGAGATTTGAGCGGCATTGGCTCGGGGATTGCTGGCTACTTTTTGGGCCAGAGCAGCAACTGCTGGTTTGTTGCCCGCCCGGTAAGCGCTACGCATGGCACCGAGTTGAGCTTCAAAGATGATGTTTTCATCCGTGCTGGCCCTTTCCAAATCTGAATAGTACTTGTAGGCTTTGTTGAAATCCAGTTCGTGGTTGTACGCAATGACGGCGCCTTTTTCCAGGGCTTTTACGTAGAATTTGCCAGCTCCCTGTAGGATTACCCAGTCGTAATCTTTCAATGCCAGGCTATACTGTTGGGTAGCTACGTAAGAATCGCCCCGATGGAAATAAGCGGTTGACAAATACAAACCTTGTGGAAAAGAGCGGATGTAGCTGGTAAAACCTTCAATGGCACGTGGATAGTCCGCATTTTCGTACTTGATTTCAGCAGCACGGAAATTGACGGAGTCACGTTTGAGGTTGTCCACCTTGTAGCCAGGAATGGTTTCCAGGAAGGCGAAATATTCACCGGGTTTACCCAGGTCTTTCACATAAATTTCTTCCAAAGAGGCCCGAGCCAAATTGGCTTCACTAGCTTCGGGGCTATTTTTAAACACCTGCTTGTAATAGTTGATCGCCCCATCGTAGTTGCCCGCATTGTAGTTGATCAAGCCCAGGGCGAGAAAACCCTGATTGACCAGCGGTGATTTGCCGCGGTACTTGGTTACCAGGTTTTGTAGATGAGGGATGGCGTCGTTGGCACGGCCAATTTCCTGATAGGTTTGTCCAATGCGCAAGAGTGCGTCGTCGGCAAATTCAGAGCCAGGGAAGTCCCGGGTCAAACGCTCCAAGGCAGCAATTTCTTCCGTTCTGCGGCCACGCAAGCCTTCGATAATCGCCTTCTGATAAATGGCATAGTCAAAACCGCCGTATTTGCGGTCGATGGCTTCGTTGTAATACCGCAAGGCATTGTCGTACTGGTTGAACTTGAAGAAAGAGTCACCCAGACGCAGCGTAGCATCACCCAGCACGTTATTGGCTACTTTGTCGTTGCGGTACAAGCTGCGGTTGCGGTTGATACCGTCGACCGTAGCCTGGAAAAATCCACGTGCACGCTCATAGTTGTCTTGTTTGATTAGGTTGTAGCCCTGAATGTAGTTGGCCGTAGCTACCGAAGATTCTTCGGGCAAATTGCTGATGCTACGGGACAAACCGAGGAAGCGATCCAGGTATTGAGCGCTTTCCTGGTAGTTCTTTTCGCGATGCGCAACATCACCCAACCAAAAGAGGGCGATTGCTTGAACGCTCATGTCTATCGGATTCTCCAGCGATTTTTGCAAAATCTCGCGTGCAGCCTGGTTTTCATTGTTTTGCAACAATTGCAAGCCCCGGTTTACGGCCACTTTTTGATAAGTTGCCTGCATTTGAGGCTGTAATCCTCCCCCATTGCGGCGGCGAATATCTGTGATGATTTCCAGTGCTTGTTGATAGTCCCGGTAGTTGAGCAACACATCAGCCAACAAGCGCTGAGCATCCTGATAGTAGCGTGAATTGGGCGCAAAATCAGTCAGGTTGGCTACTGCTTCGCGGGGTTGGTTCAACTCATAAGCCAACTTGGCATAGTTGAAGGTTGCCTCCTCCTTGATGACTGGATCAAAATTCAAACGTTTGGCCGCAGCTAAAGCGTTTAATGCATTGTTCTTCTGGTTGACTTTCAGGTAACAGTCAGCCAAATAAAACATGGCGTTTTGACCAATGGGAGATTCAGCTCCTGACAAAGGTTTTAAGGTTTGAATGGCCTTCTGAAAATTACCCGTTTGGTATTGGGTATACCCGATTTGGTACAATTCTTCCTCGCGCAATTTTTTGGAATTCTCCTGATAGTATTCCAAATAGGGCAATGCCCTTTGGTAATTGCCCAATTCGAAATAGGATTGACCAACCAACTGCTGGATTTCCTTCAAGTCCCGAATACCTTTGTCATTCGCTTTAGGCTCAGCATAGGCAATGACGTCCTGGTATTTTTTCTGTGCAAACAGGATTTGGGTCAGGTAAAAAGGAATATAGGGCCGGTAGGTAGGGTTGCTCTCCACAATTTGCAAGGAGGTTGCCGCCTGGGCATAATCTCCTTCAAAAAAAGAGCTTAAACCCATGTAATAATTGGCTGGTGCATAATATTCACCATCCGCCTCAGCAATGACGTCGCGGAAAAACGACTTGGCCAGATTAAATTCTTTCAGTGCAAAATTGGCGTAGCCCTGGCGAAAACGCATCTGGGTCAAAGTGCTCTTGGACATTCCCAAAGTAGGCACTTCGTTGTAAAACTCCAGTGCTTTGGCATAATCCGCTACGTTGAAGTAATAGTTGCCCATATCCATCAAGGCTTCCTGGTATTCAGGATCGGGACGGAAGGAGCGGATGAAATCCATGGTCATGATTTCACCTTCCTTTTGGCGCAATTCAACTGCACATTTGGCCATATACAATGCTGCCCGGGTACGAAAGCTCTCCGCAGCTGTTTCGTTTATAGGCAAACTTAAGTCAATGGCTTTCTGGAATTCACGTTTGGCTTTGGCCAAAACGCCTTGTTCATACAGCGTTACGCCGCGTTTGAAAGCTCGGTTGGCTTCGGTGTACACTGCTGTTTGCTGTGCGTGAAGGGAGAGGAAGCACAACAGCAGTAAAGGCAACAAAAGAACCTTTTTGGTCATCATCTTTGTTTGATTATCCGTTTAGGGATTCAAGTACCAGTTAATGGTTTATATCTGGCACTTATGGCTTGTAGACCAAATAATTGGATGCATCATCCAACGTTTTACCCTACAGTTTTAACCCAATAAAGGGAGAAATTTATAAAATTTTAACATAACTAAAGGAAACTTATATGTCTTGCGACAGCACAAGGTTTGCTCCTTTGTTTTGCATATCAATCACAGCCTGCGTGACATCACCTGCTTGCAGGTTCACGCCGCGGCAAGCGTCTTCGATCAAATTGACCTTGAAACCCAATTCCAAAGCATCCAACACGGTAAATTTCACACAATAGTCCGTAGCAATGCCCATCACCCACAATTCGGTCACACCTTGCGCTTTGAGGTAATCACCCAAACCAGTGGCTTTGCGGTGACCATTGTCAAAAAAACCGCTGTAGCTGTCAATTTCAGGATCAGTGCCTTTGACAAACACTTTATGAATGCCCTCAGTATTAAGGTCTTTGACAAATTCGGCTCCAAAACTTTCCTGCACACAGTGAATGGGCCAAAGTACCTGGGACAATCCATTGAGATCAATCACTTGTCCGGGTTTGCGCCAGGGGTGATTAGCGGCGAAACTACCGTGGGTAGCTGGATGCCAATCCTGAGTAGCCAATACTAAATCAAACTTTGGCATCAATGTATTCGCAATGGGAATCAACAAGTTGCCTTCATCAACGGCTAAGGCACCGCCGGGGCAAAAGTCGTTTTGTAAATCAATCAGTAGAAGGGTTTTCATTACGCGTTATTTGTCTAAACAAGCCAGTTGTTTCATGAAAAAATCCAGTTGGTATACTTCGTATTCCTCGTATCCACTGCTCCAAAAGACCCGAATTTTATCCACTTCACTTTTTTCCAAAAAGCCCAATTGATCCGAAGCAATACCGTAGTGCACGCGGTAGGTCAACAGATTTTCCTTGGTGTCGTAGCTCCCCCGATCCATGGTACCCGATTTCAGGTTGATAAAATCGCCATTGATCAGTCGGATGGTCAGGATGCTGCCTTTTTCAATAAAACCATAGGCTTCTTTGGCATTGGGGGTGGAAAAAGTGAATTCCAGGGTCAAAAAACGATAACCTCCATCCAAACTGCTCAAGTAACCTTTGCAACTCAGGTATTCTTTGTCTTTGAGGAAAAGGCGCAGTTTGTCGTCCGTGAAACTGAAAAGGTGTTGGGCATCCAGTTCTTTACGCAGCCGTCCTGTGCTAGGGTCTTTGCCATTGAATTTAAATTTGCACTGAACCTGTTTTTCCAGACCGTAGTAAGGATTGGTTTTGACAAAATCCTGGTAATACGGCGTAGTTGGATTGATGGAGGAAAAAAAGTCAGCAGAAAGCGCATCGGCTTTGGGGAAGTAAATTTGATTTTTGCGGCTTGCTTCGGCGGCTTTAAAGACTTCCAGGATATTGCCCTTTTGCGTCAGCTCGTCGGCCTTAGCCAATTCCTGTTGAGCAATCAAGGCCTCGTTTTTGGACTCTACTTCCGTTTTGCGGGCTGCACTGAGGCGGATATTGAGGCGGCGCAGGTTTTCACTTTCCGCAGTTTCGCGTGCGGAGGCTGCGGTGAAGTCTTGTTCCAGTTTCAGGCGTTGTTCGGTCGCTTTGCTTGCCCTTTCCTTGGCAATATCAGCAGCTTCGCGCGCCAATTGGGCCCGACGGGTTGCTATTTTGAGGGCATCCGCCTCGGTGATGAGCACTGGATTGTCAAAAGGAGTTACCGAAGCTTCATATACAGGATAGTCACTCCCTCCTCCACTTTTTTTCTCATTGAAATATTTCCAGGTACCGTCCGGATAAACAATAATCTTTTCGCCCTGAGCATTTTGGCGAATGACTTGTGCCGTTAAGAGGGTACAGGCAAAACAGATCGGGATGAGGAATAATAAACGTGTTTTCATGCTGCGCGTAAATAGCTTGGCTAATTGGGACGATGATTGAGAGTGCAAACACACTCTGACCACAAAAATAACGATAATTCACTCGTAAAAAGTGGACAACTTGCGCTATTTGTATCATTTTTGCATGGTCAACAAAAAATATGCTCTTACTTTTTAAAATAGGCTTTTTACCCATCCGCATTTGGGACTTATTAGATATCTTAATTGTAGGGTATTTGATGTACCTGATTTATCGCCTGTTGCGGGGCAATATCGCCTTTAATATTTTCATTGGGGTGCTCACCCTGTACGTGTTTTACTGGCTGGTGCGCCAATTGGAAATGCAGTTGCTTTCAGCGGTATTGGACAAGTTTGTGAGTGTGGGCGTGATTGTGATTGTAATTATTTTCCAGCAGGAAGTCCGCAATTTTTTACTACTCCTGGGCAAAAACACTTTGCAGCAACGCTCGAATTTTTTGGTAAAATTCCTGCTCGGCCGGAGTGATACCGAGCCTCAAAAGGATCTCAAAAAAGAGTTAAAAGCCATCAAAACAGCCCTTTTGCACCTCAGTGCCCAACAAACCGGGGCCCTGATCATTTTGGCAAAGGACACCAATATGGATAGCCTGGCCTACCCCGGTATTCCCATCAATGCCAACATCAGCGAACAATTGCTGGAGAGTATTTTTAATAAAACCAGCCCTTTGCACGATGGTGCAGTGATCATCCGCAAAGGAAAAATCCTGTCGGCGGGCGGAGTATTGCCGCTTTCTGAAAGTTCAAATTTACCGCCCAAAGTTGGCCTGCGGCACCGGGCAGCAGTGGGTGCCAGCGAGCAACTGCAGGTAGCTGCCCTGGTGGTTTCGGAAGAAACCGGGCAGATCAGTTGGGCTTATGAGGGCGTGTTGAAGCAAGATGTGGAGATGGAGGAGTTGGATGTGTTTTTGGGGCTGCATTTGTGAGGGGTAAGAGGGGGCACACACTACTGCACATTTTACTCGGAGGACATGAATTGCCACGTGCTTATGAAGTTTTTCGTAAAAAACGATCTTTGAAATATTGGTAACTTAGCATCAAAAAGAGGAGAGATGAGAATCTATCTAACCTTGAGCGAAGGGGAAAAAGAAGCCTTGGAAGGCCTCTTGAAACGTTCACCCAAGCCCTATCTTCGAGAGCGAGCGAGTGCCATTTTACAAATTGCGTCTGGTTCCTTTGGCAACGAAGTTGCAAACAAAGGCTTACTGCGACGTCGGCGCAAGAACACGGTCTATGACTGGGTGGTTCGCTACAAAGCAGGAGGCATCAAAGGCTTAGAACAAAAGGCAGGCCGCGGTCGTAAGCCTGGGTTTTCCCCCTCTAAGCCCCCCACAACTACAAACCCAGGTTGAGTTGGTGGTAGGTCAAAGTCCAACTAACTTTGGTTTAGATCAAAGTCGGTGGACGCTAAAGGCATTGAGGGAAAAGATCGAGGCATTTAAGGACTACTCCCTGGGTGGAGTGTGGCAAGTACTCAAAAAAATTGGGGTTCGCCATTTACGAGCACGCCAATATGTACATAGCCCTGATCCAGCTTATCAGGCCAAAGTAGAGTACCTGCTACAGCAAATCCGAAGCCATAATCCTGGAGAGCAGGAAATTTATTTCTTGGATCAGCTCACCGTATATCTCCAGCCCACGATTGGCTATGACTGGAGTCCAGCTTCGCAAAAGCAACCCTTGTGTAGATTAGGTCATTATTCCAATAAAACGTTCAGAATCTGTGGCGCTTTAAATGGACTAACGGGCCAAACCCACTATTTGATTCGTCATAAAATCAAGGTACCCACCATCATTCAATTTTTTGAGGAACTCACCCTGAAGCATCCTCAAAAAACCATTTGGGTCATCCTGGATAATTGGCCGGTTCATTTTCACCCCGACGTCCTTGCTGCTTTAGCTCCTCAGCAATCTCCATTCCCCATAATTTTACCCAAATCATGGCAACATCTCAAGCCTAAAGCAAAGTTCAAGGGTAAAAATTTACCCGTTCAATTGTTGTTTTTGCCCACTTATGCTTCTTGGCTCAATCCCATTGAAAAAATGTGGCGATGGCTCAAGCAAGATCTTTTGCACAATCATCGCCTGGTCGATCAATGGGATGCATTGAAAATTAAAGTCGAACAATGGTTTGCACAACCTGGTCATCAAAACCAGCCTTTGCTTCAATATGTGGGCCTAAGGGCTTTACAGTCGCCTTTTTATCGCCCTTTCGCTGATGCTAGTTCCAATATGTCAAAGAACGCTTTTTAAAGAAAACTTCATTAGCGCGTGGTTAGCAGTTTTTTTTAAAATGGGCTTTAGCCCTAGCATAAAAATAAATACAAGGACTAAAGTCCATCAAAAAGGCAACATCCATCCACGCGCTAAAGCACGTGGCAATTCATGTCCTTCGCTTCTGAAGTACAAAATTGTCCAGTAGTGTGGGGGGACATTAAATGCAGCGTTCTTTGATTCGGGGGTTAGGCAATTACCGTTTTGGGGTTTATTCGTTCAAAGTGGTCCGATAACCTTGCTTTTTATTGCTTTATCCAATAATTTTATGGACTTAAACAAAACTGCAATGACCGCTTTACAAAAAGTCGAAGCATTACTCTCCGAATTCACCCCTGGTGAAAGGGCCATGCTGATTCAAAAAGTTGCAGATGGAGATGCACAAGCTTTTCTTGGAATTGAAAAAACACTAGGGGTTTGTGGTGGAAGCGCTTGCATCATTCCTACCAGAATACCCGTTTGGTCATTGGTTGCCTCGAAGAAGTTAGGCTTTAATGATGCTGAATTACTGGAAAATTATCCCACATTGCGGCAACAGGATTTGGATAATGCCTGGAATTATTACCTCATTTACCAAAAAGAGATAGAGTCTAAAATGCTCCAAAATAATGAAGCGTGACCATATTCTTTGAAGAGCACACTTGCTTGGTATGGAGGAAACACGCTGAAGTAGCAAAACTTGGACAACACCTTTTTATTCAAGCCGTTTACAATCAACAACTCATAACTTATTTTTTACCATTTCTTAAATCATTGGGCCTAAGGTTTTGTGCAAATGTGCTTATTCTAAAAGATTTCGCTGAAATGATTTGCACAAAACCTAACTCTGTAAGGCATAAGAAAAAATTTCGACCCGTTGCTAAGAATTCTCAAAAGAACGGGTCGAAAAAAGAAAAGGTTAGTTAATTGATTTTCAATTTTTTTCAACTATAAACGGATTTATTTACTCCTGTTTTTTGAAAAAACTTGATAATGTTCTGATGCTCTCTGCTTAGCTTTAACAATTGACGTCTTAGCATCGTTACCAAAAGTAAACCCATTTTCAATGTAAATTAACATAGCCTCTCCAAATATCAATGTTCTTCTATATTTAAAATATGATAAACCGGCTACATCTGCAATCATTCCGAAAATACCTAATCCTAATACATCTATTACAACATCTGCAACAGCGACAGCAACAAAATCTGCTGCAAGGAATTCGCCACAAACTCTAAGAACATCTTTTGTTACCTTTGTTTTATCGATACTCTTCTTGTCGCCCTTATACATTATAGACACCAGGGCAATTGTTAAACTTCCTAGTAACCCAGGAGTAACTAATAATGAACCAAACGGTACAACTGAGCTTGCAATCTCAGCAATTGCGAAAGCTTGAATGACTTTCCTAGCAACTTTCCGTCTGATTGAGAGTACTTTTTCTCTAATAGTTTCGGTTAGATCATCTGCTTTTTTTGCAGGGTCTAAAACATTAATAATTTGGCCCAACGTACCTGCGTCCTCATATAGTCTGTCTTCTAAATTTATTAGCCGCTGACGTATCATAATATCTTGACTTGAGTCATAAAGCTCTGCACTACCAAAAACGATATCATTTTCAGATTTTACATACTTTTGCATTTTTTCCTTTATTAACTCAATTACTTTATCCTTATCTTTTTTTGGCATGTGCTCAAGACGGTCGATTTTGTTTACAAAAACTATCCTAGGAGCATCCGGCATGAATGAAGATACTAAATCAAACAATTTCAGCTCTGGGCCTAGAGGCTCTTCATCAACAACAAAAATGTGGCCATGTGCTTTTTTAGCTTCTTCCAGAGCAACTAATTCATTCACTTCTTCTCCCATTATTCCAGGGACATCAACAATCATCCATGGCTCTTTAGCGTAGCCAGTCGGTTCAGTAGTTAAATCATGTTCAATCCCAACAGTAGCAATATCCTCCCCAATTAAAGCGTTGGCAATTGCTGATTTCCCCACACTTGTTTTTCCAAAAAGAGCTATCCAGATGAATCCACTTTTAAGCCTTTCAATTAGTTCATTAATATCAGTTATTTCTTTCTTAATGGCTTCAAGCTCTGCCTTATCAAACTTCTTCCCAATATCACTAAGAATGATTTTGAGGCTTTGTTCAAGTTCTTCTTGAAGGAGAGCCATTTCATTCTTAATTTCCTCATTCTGATTGTTACTCATGTGTTATATAGTTATCAAGTTTTGAAATCAATTCCGAAACGTTAGAAAATGTTTTTACTCCATTGAAGGAAGGAGATGCGGATCCAAACACAACAGACTCTTTTGATATGTATTCAGATACTTGGTTTATGACCTTTTCCCTCATTGTCAGCCTCTGAATACTTGGCATGAAATGTTCAGTTTCATCTTGCTTATTCACAAATAAAAGCAATTTATGCCTATTTGTAAAATATATTTGTTTAACCTTTTTTAAAAAATCTAATTCTTCTCTATATAACTGCCCTGAAGTTACATAGACGATTATTTTACTCCGTTGTATTTGGTATAACACTTCATTTTCATAATTTCGTTCATCCAACAATCCAGGCGTATCAATGATTTTGTATCCATTCTTATACTCAGTAACAATTGATGATTGGGTCGATCCATGTTCAACGCCTACTAAGAAAAATTCCTTGTTAAGAAGAGCATTGCCAGTACTAGATTTTCCGCTTCCAGTTCGCCCAACTAAACAAATTGAGTCTTCAACCACAGGTGGTGGTTTATTTTCTTGCACTGAGTCAGGTTTACCTGCTAATGCTTTGATTAGCGCTCTTGTACCCATCATAATCAAAGCTATTTCTATTCCCGTCATTTTTTTCTATAAATTTATTTGTTTTTTTATTTTTAAGGTCTACATTTCGATGAATTATATAGTCAAATTCGACAAACAACCAATTTCTATGGCGCTACTTCACTGCACTATGCCAAATTTCATTCAAGATAATGCAACCCTTGGAAACGTATCCTTCTACAAAATTTTTCTAATTTTACCACCTTTGTGAATCACATAAAGTTCAAATTTTTCGCTAATATAAGGATATCTGTCATCATTTTGACCAAAACGAGTGTACATACTTTTGAAAGCATCTACAATATCAGAGAAGTCAAATTGACTCAAATCGTCTAGTTTGAAACCACTTAGTAATTTTTTTGCTTGAAAAAATTGGTGAATAAAAATTTTTGCTTGTCGAAACAACATATCATCTGAAGACGCAGCAGCATTAAATCTCAATCCCATTTCGTCTTCTGTACTTTCTTTTGCATCGCTGTTCTTTACGTCAACAAAAAACGAAAAAAGACGTCCTTTATCACTGCCTGAAATAATCAAATTTAGCTCATCAACGTCTAAATCAGTAGAAGCATCTTCAAATTCGGACAATATATTTTCTATCAATTGAGGCGGCGATACCTTCTTGTTTTTGTTAACAAATTCTTTGATCCGTAGCGCATAATTAGATTTCGTTGTTCTAGCAGCTCCTTGAATGGCGATGCAATAGTTTTCTCCTAGAAATACCTTTTGGGCGCTATCTACAGAAATCGCGTTTCTTTCGACTTTATCAAAACTAGTAACTCTTTTATCAGCTGCCACGATGATGTAATCTTCAGAAATATAACGTGAAATCAAAGTCATAGGACAGGTTATAAAGTTTATCTAAAAAACAGTTGAACGATTGGTATCCAATAAAAACTCATAACATTTCAATTGCTCTACCCAATGTTCGATTGTCCTCAATCACAGCAATCATTTCCTCTGCTGTTTCCGGAAAATCATTCCAACTACCATTGATGGCTTTCACCTACTCATCATCTAACATCTAAGAAGCTTCGGTAGAAGTTGAATCATCTTGATAAGCATAGACCAGACCAAGCCTATTGGCAAAGGCCTCCAGTAGCTTGGCATCTTCACTTCGTTCAACTTGGATAATAATCTTCGTCATGTGTAGTACTTTGTACAAATATAATTCAAAAAGCAGAAGAATCAAATAGGGGTAAGCATGGTTCTCCGTTTTCACAGCATACCTCATTCATTGCCCTAATTCCAAAAACTAGCTCCCCACCCCACCATTTCTGACGATTTGCACTAAAACTATGACGATCTGCACAAAACCCCTTCCCCCACTCCACCTAATTTTGTGCTAGTTCAGCGTGAACACACTTAACTAGTCACATCATGAAAATCAGATCGCATCACATTGGCTTGCTCCTGCTCGCCATGCTCTTCAGCGTGGTAGCCTGGGGCCAGCAAGTCACCCTCAGCGGACGGGTAGTCGACACGTCCAAAGAACCATTGCCCGGCGCAACAGTGTTCAGCAAAGCCAAACAAACCGGAACCGTTACCGACGAAAAAGGCGAATTCAGCCTCGTCGCCGAAGTAGGTGATGTACTGGAAATTTCCTTCACCGGCTTCAAAGCACATTTCGAAACAGTTGGTACGGCCACCGTTTTAAACATCGTTTTGGAAGAAGCCAAAAACTACCTGGAAGAATTGGTCGTAGTCGGATATGGTACCGCCAAGAAAAAAGACCTGACCGGCTCGGTAGCCACCGTTTCGGCCAACAACTTCCAAAAGGGTCAAATTTCCACCCCCGAACAATTGATTGCCGGTAAAGTAGCCGGGGTACAAATCACTCCGGGCAGTGGTGCACCGGGTTCGGGTAGCCGCATTCGCATTCGGGGCGGTAGTTCTTTGAATGCCAGCAACTCACCGCTGATCGTTATCGACGGCGTGCCTGTCGACAACGGCGGGATTTCCGGCGTAGCCAACCCACTCGCCTTGCTCAACGCCAACGACATTGAAAGTTTCAACATCCTGAAAGACGCCTCCGCCGCTGCCATTTATGGTTCACGGGCAGCCAATGGGGTCATCCTGATCACCACCAAAAGTGGCGGAGCAGGCCAGTTCAAGGTCAACTTCTCCAGCCTGAACTCGGTCGGTTTCAAAACAGGTGCAGTTGACGTTTTGACTGCTGACGAATTCCGCTCGGTAGTCAACAATTACACCGGAACCATTGCCTCCTCCGCTGACCGCCAACTGGTGGGTACCGCCAGCACCAACTGGCAAGAGGAAATTTACCGGGGTGCTTTTACTACTGACAACAACGTCTCCTTTAGTGGGGGCATCAAACGTTTGCCTTATCGCCTCTCGGTTGGATATTTGAACCAAAACGGGATTCTGCTGCGCGACAACTTGCAACGGACCTCCGTAGCATTGAACCTCTCGCCCAGCTTTTTGGACAACCACCTTTCCGTCAAAGTCAATTCCAAATACGCCCAAACCAACAGTTTCTTCGCCAACCAGGGTGCAGTGGGTGCTGCCGTATATTTCGACCCCACCCAGCCGATTTACTCCGGCGAACAGCCTTTTGGTGGCTACTTCGAGTGGCTCAACGGTGCACAACCCAATTTCAACGCGGCACGCAACCCTCTCGGTTTGTTGTACATGCGGGAAGACAAGGGTAACTCTGACCGTTTGATCGGCAATGTACAGTTGGATTACAAAATGCACTTCCTACCCGAACTGCGCGCCAATTTGAACCTGGGTATGGACCAAAGTTGGGGCTCCGGAACGGTCTTTGTTCCCGCCGCAGCTGCTTCACAAGCCAACCGGGGTGGTACCAATAATCAGTACAAACAAACCCGTAGCAACAAACTGCTGGAGTTTTACCTCAACTATGCCAAGGAATTCGATGCCATTCACAGCCGTTTGGACTTTATCGCCGGGTATTCCTGGCAAGACTGGAAAACCGAATCGCCCAGCTTTCCTGACTTACGCGCCGATGGCACCGAGTTTGAACCCGCCGGGATTGATTTTTCTACCCAAAATACGCTGGTCTCCTTTTACGGCCGTTTGAATTACAGCGCCTGGGATCGTTATCTTTTGACCTTTACCTTGCGCCGAGACGGCTCTTCCCGCTTCAACCCGGATGCACGTTGGGGCAATTTCCCATCCGCAGCCCTGGCCTGGCGCATCAGCAATGAAGCATTTTTGAAGGGCAGCAAAACCATCTCCGATCTGAAGCTCCGACTGGGTTGGGGTACCATCGGCCAACAGGATGGCATTGCTGACTATGGCTATCAGGCCAACTATTTCTATGGAGATGCGGCAGCGCAATACCAGTTTGGCAATGAGTTTGTCACCGTGGTTCGGCCCCAAGGTTACGATGCCAACTTGCAGTGGGAAAAAACCGAAACCCAAAACATCGGTTTGGACCTTGGCCTTTTTGACAGCAAACTCAGCTTTAGCGCCGACTTTTTCATCAAAAACACCCGTGACTTGTTGGCCGTAGTGCCAGTCCCAGCGGGCACCAACTTTACCAATAACCTGCTGACCAACGTTGGTTCGATCCGCAACCAGGGTCTGGAATTGGCGCTCAACACCAAGGTAGTCAGCAACGCCAAATTCAGCCTTGATCTGGGCGTTAACGCCACCTTTATCCTGCAAAATGAAATTACCAAACTGCAGCTCATCAGCGACCCCAATTTCCTGGGCGCAGATGTAGGTGGAACGGGTTTCAACTTTGTACAAAAACACAGCGTGGGTTACCGACCCAGTACTTTTTTCCTGTACAAAACCGTGTATGACGAGCAGAGCAACCCCATCGAAGGTTTGTACAAAGACCTGGATGGCAGCGGCACCCTGGGTGAAACCGATAAACGTTGGTACAAAAACCCAGAACCAAATGCCTACTTCGGCTTTACCCTGAGTGGCACTTACGAGAAACTCAGTTTTGGTTGTGTGATGCGCTCCAACGTGGGCAACTACATGTACAATGCGGTAAAAGCTGGCGCGGGTATTTACCAAAGCATCTTCCCCAACCAGGGCTACCTGAGCAATGCCCACCGCGACATTTTGAACACTCGTTTCGACAATCGCCAAACCTGGGCGGATTATTACCTGGAAGACGCCTCCTTCCTGCGTATGGACAATCTTTATTTTGGCTACGACCTCGGCACAATGGGCAAGTCTGGCATGACCGCCCGCCTCAACGCCAGTGTACAAAACGTATTCGTAGTGACCAAGTACAGTGGCCTGGATCCCGAAATCGCGGGGGGCATCGACAATGCCATTTACCCACGTCCACGCGTGTTTGCGCTCGGTGTTAACCTGGAGTTTTAGTCAGATCTCAAAAAAAGAATCATGAAAAATTTAAAATTCATTCTCCTCATAATTTGTGCAGTCTTTTTGGTGGACTGTACCAAAGACCTGGATCGTTCGCCTGAGAATGGTCTGACTGCCGAAAAACTGTATGCCAACGAAGCTGGCTATCGTAGCTCGCTGGCCAAAATTTACGGTGGCCTTTCCCTGACGGGTAACAATGGGCCCGATGGCAGTGGTGACCTGGGTGGTATTGACGAAGGTTTTTCCTCCTACCTCCGCAATTATTGGAACCTCCAGGAATTGTGCACCGATGAAGCCGTGATCGGTTGGAACGACCAAACCATCAAGGATTTTCATGAAATGGACTGGACTCCAGCGGACAACTTCCTGCGGGCCATGTACAGCCGTTTGTTTTACCAGATCGCCCTGGCCAACTCCTTCATCCGCGAGTCGGAAGATGGCGTTTTGAGTAGCCGGGGGATCAGTGGAACGGACGCCGATAAAGTGCGCGCTTACAAAGTAGAGGCTCGTTTCCTGCGCGCCTTGAGCTACTGGCATGCCCTGGATTTGTTTGGCAATGTGTCTTTTGTTACGGAAGAAAATGCGATTGGTGCCTTTTTGCCCAAGCAAATTACTCGTGCCGACCTGTTTACCTACCTGGAAAGTGAATGCAAAGCCATCGAGGCCGAATTGCCTGCACCCAAGCAAAACCAATACGGTCGTGCCGACAAAGCCGCCGTGTGGATGCTTTTGGCCAATTTGTACCT
This sequence comes from Haliscomenobacter sp., assembly GCF_965225875.1. Classification (GTDB taxonomy): domain Bacteria; phylum Bacteroidota; class Bacteroidia; order Chitinophagales; family Saprospiraceae; genus Haliscomenobacter. The sequence continues at coordinate 2,432,114 of NZ_CBDDBS010000003.1, forward strand.
GAATGCACAAGTCTATACCGGGCAAGCCAAATACACCGAAGCCATTACCTACAGCAAAAAAGTAATCGCCGAAGGAGGTTATGCTTTGCAAGGCAATTACCGCCACCTGTTTTTGGCTGACAACCACAAGTCGACGGAAATGATTTTCGCGGCCACTTTTGACGGGGTCAAAACCCGCACCTGGGGTGGCACTACTTACCTCGTACATGCGCCCATCGGTGGCGACATGCAGGCCGCTGATTTTGGAGTAGACAACCCCTGGGGTGGGTTGCGCACCACCAGTGCGCTGGTTGACAAATTCAGCGCTGGTGACCAACGCGCCAATTTCCAGGAAGCTGGTCAGAAAAAAGACATTGAAGACATTGGCAATTTCCGTGATGGTTTTTCCATCAAAAAATGGTCGAATAAAACTGCTGCCGGAGCCAATGGTTCTAACCTGACCTGGGTGGACAATGATTTCCCCATTTTCCGCCTCGCCGAAGCTTACCTGATTTATGCCGAAGCCGTTGTACGTGGCGGTACTGGTGGCAGTACGAGTGAAGCGCTAGGATATGTAAACGCGCTGCGTCGCCGGGCTTTTGGAAACACCAACAATGACCTGGGTAGCTTGACACTGGCAAATCTGATTGATGAGCGCGCCCGTGAATTCCATTGGGAAGGCAAACGCCGCACCGACCTCATCCGTTTTAACCAATTCACCACTGCTGACTACCTCTGGCCCTGGAAAGGCAATGTCAAAAATGGTCGGGCAGTGGAAAGTTTCCGCAACATTTTCCCCATTCCTGCACCGGAGATCAATACGAATCCAAATTTGCAGCAGAATCCTGGGTACAACTGAAAAAGTTGAGAAGTTAAGGAGTTGAGGCTACCGCAGCGATTTTGACATTGCTGATGCCTAAGTCGCTGCGGTAGCCTCAACTCCTCAACATCTCAACTCCTCAACTCATTTTCGCATCAAACAAAAACAGTCATGAAAGCATACATTCGTTTCATAAACCTATTTTTCCTGGCGGGCCTGGCCCTGAGCTCCTGTAGCAAAGAGGACATCAATTCCGTATTCACCAACGGGGCGGTACCTACGCTGTCAAGTTCGGTCAATCGGGTCAATCTGGTACCAGCCGATTCCTCCAAAAACGTGATCACCTTCAACTGGTCGGATCCCAATTACCAAATTGATGGGGCCAAAACCAGTCACAACGTGACCTACACGCTGGAGATTGATTCCCTGGGGAAAAACTTCGCCAAACCCCAACGTTTAACCGTGACCAATGCGGTGAGCAGTCTGGTGAATGGCAAGGATTTCAACCGCATGCTGGCGAATTTGGGTATTGCCGACAGCGCCCGGAATTACAGTCTAGCCATTCGTTTAAAAGCAGCCTTGTATTTGCCCAGTACCGAATTGGTTTCGAATACCATCAACCTGACGGTAAGCCCCTACTCTACCGAGCCGATCGCGTTGTATCCAGTGCCCGACAACCTGTTTATTGTAGGTGATGCTACCCAAGGCGGTTGGAACAACCCGGTACCTACGCCAAGCCAGAAATTCACTCGGTTGGACAAATTCACTTTTGGGGGTATTTTCCAATTGACCGGGGGCAACAAATACCTCTTCCTGCCTACCAACGGCGACTGGGGGCACAAATACGCGGTCGCCAATGCTGGCGCGGCAGGCATGCGTGAGGGAGGCGATTTTATCGTAGATTCCGGGCAGGATATCCCAGCGCCATTGGCTAGCGGGACTTACAAAATTGTAGTTGATTTTGTGAAGGGTAAATACACCGTTACCCCCGTGGCCAATTCCGAATTGCCTCCCACCAATTTGTACATCGTAGGTGATGCCACGGTGGGAGGTTGGAACAATCCAGTGCCAGTGCCTACCCAGCAATTCACCCAGATTTCTAGCGGTGCATTTGAGATCAGCGTACCACTGAGCAATGGCAAAAAGTACTTGCTATTGCCCCAAAATGGTAGTTGGGACCACAAATTTGCCATCGCCAACGCCGATTCCCCAAGCGTAAAACTAGGTGGGAAATTGGTGGCGGATTCAGGAGTAGACATCCCTGCTCCGGATGAAGCTGGGACTTACAAGATCAGCGTGGAGTTCATCAACAAAACGTATAAAGTGACTAAGTTGTAATAAGCGTTTTTTAGATCTTTTTACTTAAGTGTTCTATTATTGTGCTTACGTCAATCCCTGGGTATTTGGATTAATCCAATGCCCAGGGCTGACTTTTAACTTTAGGAACTGAAAATCCGTGCCCATACCCCATTCCGAAAGTTTCAGACTTTCGGAATGTTCAAGCATGCACCATTTTCTACATCCTGCAACATTTTACCTCGGCTAAGCGCTTCGAAAGTCTAAAACTTTCGAAGCGGAGTCTTAACAGCTTACATCGTTTTTAAATCGCCAGCATGAAACGCATCATCCTATTTCTATCTATCATTTTAAGCCTCACTTGTTCCAAAAAAAATGCGCCGATCACGGTTGATCCGCCCAATCCATCTAAAACCGAGTTCGCCAAAGGTGCCGACATCAGTTGGATCACCGAAATGGAAGCAGCTGGCCTCAAATTTTACAACGCCGCAGGCACCCAACAAGAAGGTATGGCGTTGATGAAGTCCCTGGGCATGAACACGATTCGGCTACGGGTATGGGTCAACCCCTCCCCTGCCTGGAACAACACTGCCGATGTGGTCGCCAAGGCACTACGCGCCAAAGCCCTGGGTTTGCGCATCATGATCGATTTTCATTACAGCGATTCCTGGGCCGATCCGGGCAAACAAACCAAACCCGCTGCCTGGGTGGCTCTGGATTTAGCGGGTTTAAAAACGGCTCTGGCCGCTCATACCGTCGAAGTGCTGACTGCCTTAAAAAATAGCGGCGTCGAACCAGAATGGGTCCAAGTGGGCAACGAAACCAACAATGGGATGCTTTGGCCGGATGGCAAAGCTTCAGAGAACATGGCCAATTTCGCCCAATTGTTCAATGCCGGGGCGGATGCAGTAAAGTCGGTTTTTCCCAAAACCAAGGTCATCGCCCACATCTCCAATGGGTACAACAATTCCTTGTTCCGCTGGATGTTTGATGGCCTCAAAGCCAATGGTGCCAAATACGATGTGATCGGGATGTCTTTGTACCCCTCGCCGAGCGATTGGGCCACGCTCAACCAGCAATGCCTTGCCAATATGAACGACATGGTGACCCGCTATGGCAAGGAAGTGATGGTGGTCGAAGTGGGCATGAGTTGGGACAGCGCCACGGAATCTGGTCAGTTTTTGAGTGATTTGATCAGCAAGGTTAAGTCGGTTTCTGGGAACAAGGGTTTGGGGGTTTTGTACTGGGAACCACAGGCCTACAATGGCTGGAAAGGATATACACTGGGCGCTTTTGACAATTCGGGGCGGCCAACTTCCGCGCTAAATGCCTTTAAAAACTAAGTTAAAGTCTTACTACCCATTCCCTTCGGTCTGCCTTAAGTGCCTTAAGTTTCTTAGGTGGTGAAAAAAGAAAAAACCTGCGAAGCAGGATATTATTTCACCACCTAAGAAACTTAAGGCACTTAAGGTACACCGAAGGGCACAACTTGATTCAAAAGGAAAACAACTCATGCAAGCATTCAAATACCTCTGGCTCTGCCTGCTTTGTGCTGCTGCCTTCCAGTCCAGCGCCCAAAGCTCCCCCCGTGAGCGCATCAACTTCGATGCCAACTGGAAATTCCATTTCGGTCACGCCGCCAACCCCGAAAAAGACTTCAACTACGGCATTGCCACCATTTTTTCCAAATCTGGCGGCGCTGCCCAAACCGCCATCGACCCCCGCTTTAAAGACAGCACCTGGCGCAGCCTGAATCTGCCCCACGATTGGGCAGTAGAATTGCCATTCGTCAACAAAGACAATTTTGATGTGATGGCCCACGGTTACAAACCCGTAGGTGGCCTCTTCCCCGAGACCAGCATCGGATGGTACCGCAAACACTTTCGGATATCCCCCGCCGATTCCAGTCAACGTTTTCAAATCCAGTTTGATGGAGTATTCCGCAATGCCCAGGTTTGGATCAACGGCTTTTACCTTGGCACCAACGCCAGTGGCTACATCGGCATGGCCTACGACATCACCGACTTCATCAATTACAACGGCGACAACGTCATCGTCGTCCGGGTAGACGCCACCCAGTATGAAGGCTGGTTTTATGAGGGGGCCGGCATCTATCGACACGTCTGGCTCAACAAGTACCAAAACACCCACATCGCTACCGATGGCATTTTTGCCTACACCAATTTTCAGGGCAATACCGCCACCCTACAGGTAGAAAGTACCCTGGCCAATGAAAACACGCAAAACAGCATTTGCACCCTCAAAACATACCTTCAGGATCGGGCGGGTAAGCTGGTTGGCGTACCCAAGGAACAAACGATCACTCTGAGTGCGAACAGCGAACAAACCCTCAAACACAGTATCCCGCTCAACAATCCCCACTTGTGGTCTTTGAAAGATCCCTACCTGCACCGCTTGGTGGTGGAAGTGCGCGCGAATGGCAAACTACTCGACAAACAAAGCATCCGCTACGGCATCCGCAAGATTGAAATAAAAACCGATGGAGTATTTCTTAACGGCGAGGCCGTCAAATTGTACGGAGTAAACTGCCACCAGGACCACGCTGGAGTAGGCAGCGCCCTACCCGATTACCTCCAATACTACCGCATTGCACTGCTCAAAAACATGGGTACCAATGCCTATCGCACTAGCCACAATGCCCCTACGCCCGAATTGCTTGACGCCTGTGACAGCCTGGGGATGTTGGTGATGGACGAGCAGCGACTACTCAACAGTGGGCCGGAATACATGAACCAGTTCGAACGACTGGTAAAACGGGATCGCAACCACGCTTCCGTTTTCATGTGGTCGATTGGCAATGAAGAGGGCTGGATTCACACCACCAGCCACGGCAAACGCATCGCCCAAACCTACATTGCCAAACTCAAACAATTGGACCCCACCCGCACCTGCACCTACGCCGCCGACCTGGCCAATGTCCATCAGGGCGTCAATGAGGTGATCCCGGTGCGCAGCTTCAACTACCGCCAGTTTGCCGTGGCCGATTACCATGCCGAACACCCCAACCAACCCATCATCGGCACCGAGATGGGCAGCACGGTAAGCACCCGTGGAGAATACAGCAAAGACAGCATCCGCGCCTACCTGCCCGACCAGGACATCCATGCGCCCTGGTGGGCCAGTCGCGCCGAAGAATGGTGGCAACTGGCGGCAACTGAAGACTATTGGCTAGGTGGCTTCATCTGGACGGGCTTCGATTACCGGGGCGAACCAACACCTTACCAATGGCCCAACATCAGCTCCCACTTTGGCGTGATGGATATGTGTGGTTTTCCCAAAAACCTGTATTACTACTACCAAAGCTGGTGGACCAATCAGGACGTATTGCACATTTCCCCGCACTGGAACTGGCGCGACAAACGGGGGCAACCCATTGATGTGTGGGTCAACTCCAATGCGGATGACGTGGAGCTGTTTTTGAATGGCAAAAGCCTCGGCAAACAAGAGATGAAACGCAATGGCCACCTGCAATGGACGGTCAATTACGAACCCGGCAAACTCGAAGCCATTGCTTACAAAAAAGGCAAAAAACTGACTGCGAAGGTCGAAACCACGGGAGCCCCTACCGAAGTGGTGCTTACCCCCTACAAAACCACCATGCTCGCCGATGGCCAGGACGTAAGTGTCATCAACGTTACGGTAGTTGACCGCGAAGGCCGTGAAGTGCCCGATGCCGACAATCTCATTCGCTTTTCCATCGATGGCGAGGGCAAAATAATTGGCGTGGGCAATGGAGACCCCAGCAGCCACGAACCCGACCAATGTGTAAACGGCACCTGGCAACGCCGCCTCTTCAATGGCAAAGCCCAATTCATCGTGCAGGGTAGCCTCAAACCGGACATCATCAAAATTGAAGCCACGGCTGCGGGTTTGTGGAAGGGTTCAACCGACATCATCACCGTTACACCCCGTGAAGTAGCCAGCGTGACCATTGACAAAACCTATGAATTGAAAGGGGAAGCAGCCAAGCCACGGCCAGTGGGGCAAATGTTGGGGGCAGATATTTCCTTTTTGCCCGAATTGGAAGCCCGTGGCATCAAATTTTCGGAAAAAGGAACGCCCGTAGATGCCATCGAAAGTTTAAAACAACACGGCTTCAACTACGTGCGGCTGCGGATTTTCAACAACCCCGCCCGCGACTCTGGCTACTCGCCCCAAAAGGGATTTTGCGACCTGGCGCACACCAAGGCCATGGCCAAACGGGTCAAAGCAGCCGGGATGAAACTCCTGCTCGACTTCCATTACAGCGATTACTGGGCTGATCCCGGCAAACAATACAAACCAGCGGCCTGGCGTGGCCTTGGCTTTACCGAGCTCAAAAAGGCCATGTACGATTACACCCGGCAGGTCATCCAGGAACTGAAAGACCAGGGTACTACACCCGACATGGTACAGATTGGCAACGAAATCAACCACGGCATCATCTGGCCAGAGGGCAAGGTCAGCAACCTGGATCAACTGGCGCAATTGCTCAATGCGGGCACTGCTGCCGTGAAGGCCGTTGACCCGAACATTGTGATGATGCTACACGTAGCCTTGGGTGGTCAAAACCACGAGTCGGTTTTTTTCATCGACAACATGTTGGCGCGGGGAGTGCATTTTGACGTGATTGGTGAATCGTATTACCCCAAATGGCACGGCACCCTGGAGGATTTGGAGCATAATCTGAATGACCTGGTGCGACGCTACCAACGCGATGTGATCGTGGTGGAATACTCCCAATTGAAACGGGAAGTAAATAAAATTGCTTTTGAATTGCCGAATGGCAAAGGCAAGGGCACTTGTATCTGGGAGCCGTTGAGCACCTGGGAGCAGGTGTTTGACCGGGAGGGCAAGTCGAATGAGTTGCTGCCAGTGTATGATGAAATCGCGAAGGCTTATTTGAAGCCGGAAAAATAGACTAAATAAACACAAAACATTGGAAGCCCTGTTCGGAGAGAATGGGGCTTTTTTTGTGGAGAAAAAATGCCACTTTGGTAATCAGCTGAAACATTCGAAGTATTTTGTGAAAGCAGACTCCATGTCCGCAGCACACCTTTGAGCAACTCAAACACACCTAACATGAGACCGTACACCATTCTACCCATTTTACTCATCAGTCTTTTCACCTTCCTTGGCTGTACCCCCAAGCAACAAGCTCCCCTTTTCCCCAAAGGCACCTGGATTGACCTCACTCACGATTTTGATAAAAACACCATTTATTGGCCTACTGCCGATGATTTTCGGCTCGACACGGTATTTGCCGGAGTGACCGATAGTGGTTTTTATTACACCGCCTTCAATTATTGCGCGGCAGAGCACGGCGGCACCCACCTGGATGCGCCCATCCATTTTGCCAAAGGTCATCAAACCATGGATCAGATTCCGCTGGATCGATTGATGGGTAATGCCGTAGTGATCGATGTATCGGCCAAAGCCAAAGGGCAGCCCGACTACCGGGTGGATGTAGCCGATTTTTTGGCCTGGGAAAAAGAACACGGGCAGTTACCAGATGGAGTGATTGTGCTCTTGCGCACCGGATTTGGGCAATACTGGCCAGACAAACTCAAATACATGGGCACGGCGGAGAGAGGGCCGGGCGCCATTTCCAAGTTACATTTCCCTGGCTTACACCCCGATGCGGCCAAGTGGCTGAGCACCAAACGCAAGATCCACGCCATTGGGTTGGATACACCCAGTATTGACTATGGGCAATCCACCCATTTTGAAAGCCACCAAATTTTGTTCAAACAAGACATTCCTGCTTTTGAAAACCTGGCCAACCTGGAGCAATTGCCCACAACAGGGATTTGGGTAGCAGCATTGCCCATGAAGATCAAAGGCGGGAGTGGCGGACCATTGCGGATGGTGGCACTGGTGCCCGAGGGGAAGTGAAGGAGAAGTTATATCCGAGTAAAATTCAATAATGCTTGAGACGATTTGATGATCAGGCCTGATGATCAAATTGCTTTAAATCTAAAAAACACCACCTCATGCTTACACGCAGATCCTTCCTTCAACAATCTTTGCTTGGCTCTGGCGCAGTGCTGCTGGGGGCTTCCGGCTGCCAGCCTAATGTCACACCAACCGGCCTTAAACTCTCCCTGGCTCAATGGTCCTTACATCGCACTCTGCAAGCCGGAAAACTCGACCATCTGGATTTCCCTGCCACCGCAAAAGGCAAGTTTGGCGTTTCCGCAGTCGAGTACGTCAACACCTTTTTTGGCGGCAAAACCATGCCCTTTAAAGAAGCAGGCAAAAACGCCAAATACCTGAATGAATTGCTCAAGCGGAGCCGCGACGAAGGGGTGGACAATCACCTCATCATGGTGGACGATGAAGGCTCTCTGGCCCTGCCCGACGACGCCCAACGCCTACCCGCGGTGGAGAACCACAAAAAATGGGTCGAAGCTGCCCGATTGCTGGGCTGTAAAACCATCCGGGTCAACCTGCACGGCGAGGGCAGCTCTGCGGATAAAAAAGTTGCCTCTATCGATTCACTAAGTCGCCTGGGAGAATTCGCCAAACCTATGAACATCAATGTGGTGGTCGAAAACCACGGCAGCGATTCCTCCAATGGTGCCTGGATTGCCTCGGTTATGCAGGAGGTGGGCATGTCCAACGTTGGTACCCTACCCGATTTTGGCAATTTCTGTATTTCCCACCCCTGGGGCCAAACCCAAGACCCCTGTGAGGACATGTACGATCGCTACCAGGGCGTTCGGGAAATGCTGCCCTTTGCCAAAGGGGTGAGCGCCAAAACCTACGATTTTGACAGCAAGGGCGAACAACCCAAAATGGATTACAAACGATTGCTGGATATTGTCAAACAATCGGGTTTTGAGGGCTACATCGGAATTGAATTTGAGGGCAAAAACCAACCTGAAGAATACGGCATCCGCAAAACCAAGGCACTGATTGAGCGATATTGGTAAAGCGGGTCAAAAGCTTCGCGTTTAAAACGACTTTAACGCAATTTTGTACACCTCAAGGCAGCGCTCCCGGGCAAACTTGTGGTCAACCATAGGCTTCGGGTAAGCCGCTGTGCCGTATTCGGGTACCCACTTGCGGACGTACTTGTACTCCGGGTCAAATTTCTCCTGTTGGGCGGCCGGGCTAAATACCCGAAAATAGGGCGCTGCGTCGGTACCACAACCTGCCGCCCATTGCCAGCCCCCATTGTTGCTGGCCAGGTCAAAATCGAGGAGTTTTTTGGCAAAATAGGCCTCACCCCAGCGCCAGTCGATCAACAAATGTTTGGTCAAAAAACTAGCCGTGATCATCCGTACCCGGTTGTGCATAAAACCGGTACGATTCAACTCGCGCATGCCAGCGTCGACAATGGGGTAACCCGTTTTGCCTTGACACCATTTTTCAAATTCTTTCTCGTCGTTGCGCCACTCGATGCGGTCGTATTCGGGACGGAAAGAACCTTTGGCCACATGAGGGAAATTGGCGAGGATTTGGGCGTAAAAATCGCGCCAGATCAGCTCATTGAGGAAGGTCTCATTGAGTTCTAGGGCTCGACGTGCCTTTTCCCGGATGCTGATGGTACCAAAACGGAAATGGATGCCCAAGCGCGAGGTGCCGAGGAGGTAGGGAAAATCCCGGGTTTTGTCGTAGGTTTTGATCAGGCCACGACTGACGCTGCTGGCAGGAATTTCAATGGTAGAAGGATGAAACCCCATTGCGCTAAGCGCAGGGAGAGGTAGTGGGTCGATTTGATGGAAATTGGCGTAGTACTTTTCGCAAGGATAGCGCTTGAGGTAAAAAGAAACCGCTTCCTCCCCTGCCCCATCTGGCTTTTCCATGCGGGAAAGCAACTTGTTTTTCCAGGTTCGGCTGTAAGGCGTGAACACGGTATAAGGGCCTCCATCGGCTTTGGTCACCTCCAGTTTTTCAAAAATCACCTGGTCTTTAAAGCCGTGGAAAGGGATATTACGCTCCACGAGCATGGCCCTGACTTGTTCGTCTCGCTGGATGGCCCGGGGTTCATAATCGTGGTTGGTGTACACCTCGGCAATGGCGAATTCCTCCAGGATTTGTGCCCATACCTCACTGGGTTTGCCATAACGTACCAGCATGCTGCTCCCGAGTTCCTGAAGTTGGGTCTGTAAATCCTGAAGACATTGATGCAAAAAACTCACCCGTGCATCCTGCGGATCATCCAGTTCATCCAGAATCTCGGTGTCAAAAATAAAAAGAGGAAGAACCGGGAATTTACTTTTTAAGGCATGGTACAATCCCGCGTTGTCCTGCAGCCGCAAGTCGCGTCGAAACCAAAATAGGGTAAGTGCTTGCATAAAAATATCGCCTGTTTAACTAGAAGAAACACAAGAAACAGGCCAATCCGGGAATGGTTCATTTGCAAAGGGCAGCCACCTAGGGCTGCGCCTACGCGATTTTGACCTCTTTGCGGTCGAAAGGATTTAAGGCGGTGCCTTTCACTTTGGCCTCGGCCTCGATGCGGTATTCTGATTTTACTGCGCTCAACCTTTTGGCAGCTTTGACCAATGGAGACAATAGAAAGTTGGATTTTTCCAGTTCATCCATTTCGGAGCGGACCAGTTTGTACTTCAGGGTAAATTCAACGTCCACTTCTTCCCCAGCGATGACTTGGATGTCTTCCTGCAATTCGAGATTACCCAGTTCGTATTCATCCACTCGTTTTTCTTTGCCTCGACCTCTGGAATATTTTTCGATCAACACCACTTTGACCTTGGTCACCACTTGCGAATGCATACTGGTGAAACGAATCAGTCCACTCACCATTCCGGGCTGGATAGCAGCATCTTCATCCAAAATAAGCTCCAATTTCACTCCTTCAATCCCCAGCCACTTTTTAACCGTTCCGATCATTGTCTGTTAATTTTACCCTACAATTTGCAACTTTTTCAGAAGCCAATCCGGGATATTGGATAAAAATGAAGATTGAGGGGATAAAAATCTGCATTTCAAGGCCCCAATTTGCAAAATCAGATCATTCTTTTGTGCCAGCTCTGGCCCAGTTTTTTCACAAAACCTTGATCTAAATCCGCTTTAGTCGCCACCAAAGGATCAAAAACCAGGGTGTTTTCATTGATTTGCTCGGTGGCATACAAACGGGCAAAAGCCTCGCGATCAACAGAATGAACAGTTCCATCGGCGTCCTGATAGGAAAAAATCATCCGGTTGAACAAATCCACTCCATATTCGGCTTGAAGGCCTTTGAGGAATGCCACTGATTTATCGATCGAACAACCGCTGGCATCTGCTTGTGATTCGTCGACCATGAGGACCACGAAGCGGTTGTGCAACACATCGGCGTCTGCCATCAGTTGACGGTTGTGGCTCACCCATTGTTGGGCAAAGTACTGCAACTTGGTGCGGATAGCGGGCACATCCGCTTCAGCAAAGGGTTTATCACTGGCGTAAATCCATACGCGGGAAGAAGGAGAGAGAGACATATGGTTGAAGAGTTGAAAAAGGTTGAGGAGGTTGAGGGAGGTTGAGGAAGGTTGAGGCTGCCGCAAGCGACTTGGACAAGGACTTTGTCAAAATCGCTTGCGGCAGCCTCAACCTTACTCAACCTCCCTAAACTTTCTCAACCTCTAATTTTCGTGGTGCATTAAATACGCTTTCAAAAATTCATCGAGGTCGCCATCGAGTACGGCATCCGTTTGGCTGGTTTGGTAGCCCGTGCGGTGGTCTTTCACCCGACGGTCGTCCAACACGTAGCTGCGGATTTGTGAGCCCCACTCGTTTTTCATTTTGCCCGATTCGATTGCCTGTTTTTCAGCTCTTTGCTTTTCAAGTTCTCGTTCGTACAATCTGGATTTGAGCAGCTGGATGGCTTTGTCGCGGTTCATGTGCTGGGAGCGTTCCTGTTGGCATTCGGCCACGATGCCCGAAGGGATATGGCGCACCCGTACAGCAGATTCGGTTTTGTTGACGTGCTGCCCACCTGCTCCACTTGCGCGGAAAGTATCCCATTCCAGGTCGGCTGGATTGATGTCGATTTCGATGGTATCGTCGATCATAGGGTGCACAAATACCGACGAGAAGGAGGTCATCCGTTTGCCTTGGGAGTTGTAAGGGCTGACCCGTACCAGGCGGTGTACCCCGTTTTCTCCTTTGAGCAATCCGAATACGTAATCACCTTGAACTTCGATGGTTGCAGATTTCAGGCCCGCAACATCGCCATCCTGGCGATTCAGTTCGATGAACTTAAAGCCTTTGCGTTGTGCCCACATCATGTACATGCGGTACAACATTTCGGCCCAATCACAAGCTTCGGTACCGCCTGCTCCGGCGTTGATTTCGAGTATGACGTTGAGTTCGTCTTCGGGTTGGTTGAGGGTATTGTGGAATTCCATGTCCTCCAATACGGCTAGCGCTTCGGCGTACTTTTGATCTACTTCTTCTTCCGTGGCTTCCCCTTCTTTTTGGAATTCCAGGAGTACTTCGGCATCATCTACCTGCGCTTCAGCATTGCGGTATTGTTCTACCCAGTTTTTGTGCGTTTTGAGTTCTTTCAGGATGGTTTCGGCCCGTTTAGGGTCGTTCCAAAAGGTAGGATCGAGTGATAACTGCTCTTTTTCTTCTATTTGAATCAATCGGTTATCGACGTCAAAGATACCTCCCCAAACTCATCAGACGCTCGCGCAAATCGCGGAGTTGTTCTATCGTCATGATGCTCCTTTTTAAATTGTGAAATGAATTTTGTAGAGACGCACGGCTGTGCGTCTCACGGCTGTGCGTCTCTACAATTTGAAACAACTACTACCATGAAAGACGCACGGCCGTGCGTCTCTACATTATTACATTCCTGGTTGTCCAGCAAGAACATAAGGTGATGGAGTGAAGGAATTGTTCCCTTCGATGTAGAAAATCAATTCTGCATTGCCAGGAATTTTGGGGGGAGAACCTTGTTCGCCATAGCCCAAATTGCTAGGAATGAAGAAAGATACTTTCATGCCTTTTTTCACCAGTGCCAAACCTTCCACCCAACCAGGGATCAGGGGCTGACGGCCCATCGGGAATGAAAAGTCGGCATCGCGCTCAAAGGAGTTGTCAAACATGGTACCATCGGTCAATGCACCGTAGTAATCCAGGTAAATGATGTCGTCGTTTTTGAAAGTAGCACCGCTGCCTGGCTCATGGATGAGGTACTTCAAGCCTGACTTGGTGGTTTTGATGCCTTTCAAAGTGCCTGCCTTGTATTCTTTGGCGATGTTCTCCGTAAAAGCTTTAGCGCGAGCCAGTTCAGACTTCATCTGTTCTGGTGTACGCTTTTTGCCTTTGGATTCAGCATCTTTCTGGAAATCGGTAAACACCTTCTGCATTTCGGCACTGGTGAGTACATCTTTGATCACCATATCGTAATACATCAGTTTAGCACCTTTAAACCCTTCGGGCTTTTGCTCTTCTTTCAGGGTGTCCAGAGGAACGAAGATCGTGATGCTATCTTTTTCCTTCATGCGCAAGAGTGCCTCAAAAATTGGGTTTTGGGGCATCTGCTTCATCTGAGCTGAATCAGGTATTTGGATCAACTGGAAATTGGAAGCCACTACGCTGTCTCCATTCCGCAATTGAAACCGATAATAAGCAAAATCACCAGCCTTGAGTGCACTGCCAGATGATTTGGTGTGTTGTACGTACTTGTACCCACTCGGCAACTTCTGCTCCTTTTTGCATCCTGACAGCAAAACCAGCGCCAGGAATAAGCATGACAAAATTCTCATGTTTGTTATTGATGTTGAGAGGCTCCTGGCTTTAGGTCGGAACCCAAAACGGAAAACCCAAATTTGGTTACACAGTAAATTCATTCACACGATTCAGGGATTCGCGGTATTCCGGCAATAACTCGCGAAACTTTTTAATCGTTGCTTTTAAACCGATAAAGGAAGCACCACCCGAAGCATTTTTATGCCCACCTCCTTTGAAGTGTTTTTGGGCGATTTCCTGTACCGAAAAATCTCCTTTAGAACGCAAAGAAATTTTGACAATTGTGGGTTGCTCGGTGATAAAAGCAGCCATAATGATGCCACGGATGCGCAATACATAGTTTACAATACCCTCGGTGTCACCCCGTTGGATGTCGAAACGGGCGTAATCTTCCTTGGTCAGGGTAATGATGCCGGTGCGGTATTCTTCCAGAATTTCCATGCGGTTGTACAAGCAGTGCCCCAGGAGTCGCAGGTGTTTTTCTTCCTGGCTATTGGTGATCAGGTCTTGTAACAAATAATCATTAACCCCCAGTTCAACCAATTCTGCCACCGTGCGGTACAATTTTGGCGAAGTGCTGTATTTGAAGGAGCCCGTATCTGTGACAATGCCTGTAAAAATACATTCTCCAATTTTGACGTCGAGATGCGCGTGCCAATCCATTAGCCCAATGAAATCATAAATGAGCTCACAGGTTGAACTTGCGGTAATGTCCGACAACAAATAATCGGGGAAAGCTGCAGGTTCCAGATGGTGATCAATCATCACCTTGGGCTTAGCCAAGGGAACAATCATTTCGCCTACTTTGTCAATTCGATCCAGCGAATTGAAATCCAGGCAGAAAAAGATGTCCCCAGATTCAACTTCCTCTTTGGCCCGATCCATATCGGCATCGTAGATCACCATTTCGTGGACACCATCCATCCATTCCAAAAAACTGGGGTATTCGGAAGGACAAACCACCACAGGCTGATGCCCCATGTTCTTGAGCAGATGGTACAAAGCCAATGAAGAACCGATTGCATCCCCATCGGGGTTTCGGTGGGTTAGAATCACTGCTTTACGAGGTTCTGCAAGATATTCTTTTAACGATTGGAAGTTTTCCATGCTATCATCAAATCAAGGAGAAACAAAGTAGTGGGGCAAAAATAAGTGATCATTTTTCCTGAGCCAGAGGATTAGATAAGAAACTTGAAATGAAACGTTTACTTATCTAATCCTCTGGCAAAATGGTCACTTATTTTTTTATTGCCCCTGAGACTTTGAAGAAGGCTGTACACGGGCTTAGTCTGCCCATTTCTGTTCGTTCAAAATTCAGAGTGCGAAGGTGCCAAAAATTATGGATTTAACAAAAAAAAATTGTGCCGCCGCCCTTCTCTTTCGGCTTTTTCCTTACTTTTGCGCCAAATTTTGCAAAACCGAGCATATGGCTGGAAATAGAACTTTTACGATGATCAAGCCCGACGCAGTAGCTGCGGGCCACATCGGTGCCATTTTGGCGCAAATCAACGAAGCAGGATTCCGCATCGTTGCCATGAAATTGACTAAACTTTCTCAGGAAAAAGCAGGCGAGTTTTACGCTGTGCACAAGGAGCGCCCTTTTTACGGTGAGCTGGTAGACTTTATGTCTTCAGGCGTTATCGTTGCGGCGATTCTGGAAAAAGAGAACGCAGTAGCAGATTTCCGTACCTTGATTGGTGCAACTGACCCTTCCAAAGCTGAGCCAGGTACCATCCGCGCCAGATTTGCCAAAAGTATTGGCGAAAACGCGGTTCACGGTTCTGATTCAGATGAGAATGCAGCCATTGAGGGTGCTTTCCACTTTGCAGGAACGGAGCAATTCTAAAACAACGGACAGTAGAGACGCACGGCCGTGCGTCTCTACCATTCCCAGGCAATCTATTTAAATTCGATCAGCGTCACCCCATCTCCTCCACTTTCTGGCTCCGGGTGACGAATTTCCATCTCCACATTCTGGTATTCTCTGAGCTTGGAACGCACTGCGTTGCGCAAAGTGCCATTGCCCTTGCCGTGTACAATTTGCAAGTGGTTTGAACTGGTAATGAGAGCCTGATCCATAAAATCTTCCACCATTTTCAGGGCTTCCTCGTAACGCACTCCCCGGATATCGATGCGTGGGTAGAATGCAGCACTTCTTTGGATTACATCCGACTGCACACTTTTGCTTTGGCGCAAGTCGATGGTAGGATTGGAAAAGATGACGTCGCGAATATTGAGCGTCATACGCATGAGTCCAACTTCCACAATGACTTTGTCCCCTTTGATGGATTCCACTTTCCCGGTTGCGCCACCGGCCACCAATTTAACGAAGTCACCTTTTTTGACAGCGCGCTCGTTTTTGGGGCGGCTTTCCGGGGAATAATACACTTCTTCCCGGAGTTGGGTAACCTGCTCGGCCAGTTGTTTTTTGGATTCCCGGGCTTTGGCGGCAGCCTCCATGGCTTGTTCCAGGTTGCGGGCTTCGCGCAGTTCACGTACGAGTTTTTCCAGGTCTTTGTTGTCCTGGGAAGTTTTTTGCAGGTCTTGCTCTTTGGCCTCCAGCTTCATACGTTTGCGGCGGAAATCCAGGTCGCGTTGCATGCTCTCGTAGGACTTCATGAGTTTGTCCAGTTTTTCCTGGCGATCTTTGAGGCCTTTGAGTTCTTCTTCTACTTCCTGCTTTTCCCGTTGCAAATCGATCAGCAGTTGGTCAACGGCTTTTTCGTTTTTGCCCACCCGGTTTTTGGCATAATCCAGCACTTTTCCACCCAAGCCACTTTTTTCTGCAATTTCAAAAGCATAGGAGCTACCCGGGCGGCCAACTTTAAGTTCATAAGTTGGGGCCAGGTTTTCTTTGTCAAAAACCATCGAGCCATTGAGGATGCCCTTGCTTTTGAAGGCAAAAATCTTGAGGTTGGAATAGTGCGTGGTGATGACCCCAAACACCTTGCGGTAGTTCAGTTCCCAGAGGATGGCCTCGGCAATGGCCCCACCAATTTGGGGGTCGGTACCTGAGCCAAATTCGTCGATGACCACCAAAGTCCGCTCGTCGGCGTGCTCCAGAAACATGCGCATGTTGGCCAATCTTGAGCTATACGTACTCAAATCGTCCTCAATGGATTGCTGGTCGCCAATGTCCGCAAAAAAATTGTGGAATATCCCCAGTTGGGTGCGTTTGTGGACGGGAATCAAGAGGCCGGATTGCGCCATCAATTGCAACAATCCCGTGGATTTCATGGTGATGGATTTCCCTCCGGCGTTGGGTCCGCTGAGTACCAAAATGCGGTTGCTGCCATCCAGGCGCAAGTCAAATGGGATGGTTTTTTTACCCGACTGGCTGTTTTTCAGCAAGAGCAGTGGGTGGTATCCTTCGTAAATTTCGAAACTTGGCTGATCGAGCATTTGTGGCAACTCCGCCTTCATCCGCACCGCCAGGCGCGCCTTGGCCTGCACCACGTCAAAATACACCATGATCTCCTGATACTGGTGTAGTTGAGGCACATAGGGGCGTAGCACGGTACTCAATTCCTTGAGGATGCGGTAGATTTCGCGGCGCTCCTGTTGCTCCAGGTCAAAGATGTCGTTGTTGATATCGATAACCGGTTCGGGTTCGATAAAGGCAGTTCTTCCCGTAGCGGATTCATCGTGGATGATGCCCCGGATTTTGCGCTTGTGTTCAGCGGGGACACTGAGTACCCGCCGGCCATTACGGAAACTTTCCACCGAATCGCTCAACCAGCCTTTGGACCGATAATCGTTGATGACATCGCGGAAAACCCGGTCCAGTTCCTTCATTTTGGATTGGATGGCCTTGTAAATGCGGGCCAATTCGGGCGAAGCATCCGGGCGAATGTTGCCTTCGGCGTCAATTACCCGTTCAATCTCCTTGACCAAGGCTGGGTCAAAATTGACCGGGCGGATGACTTCGTAAAGGGTTTTGTAGGTATCACGGCGGGAAGGGCTGAAAAACTTGTAGATAGCACCAACCGTCACCAAAATGGTATTGATGCGCCGCAGGCCGTCTTCGGGCAATACCGAATCAAGGATGGCCAACAATTGTAAATCGCTATCGATGTTTTGGTAAGCTACCAGGGGAATACGATCGTTGTGTTCGATCGATCTTTTCATTTCCATGACCTCCTTGAGCCGCTCCTCAATCTGCTCGCGATTGGTTTGGGGCCGCAACTCTTTGATGCGCTCAATGCCTTGTTCGCCCAGGCATTCCCTAACCAACAGCTCTATCACTTTGTCAAACTCGAGCTTTTCAAAAAGATCTTTCGGTTCCAATCTCATAAATCCTGTAGTTCAATGGGTGTGTGCCAAAGAAACAAATTTTGGCGCTTTGAGTTCCGCAAAGATAGGAAATGAGGGAAAAAAAGATGAATGATAAGTGATGAATGATAAATGATGAATTACTACCTCGACAACACTGTTTAAGTTGCTGCGGTAGCAATTCATCATTTATCACTCATCACTTATCACTCAGATCTTAAGGTTTAACCTCATCCATCAAACAACTGGTCCCTCCATTGGCCAGGGACAAACCTTTCAAACGCTGAATGATGATGAGCATTTTTTCGCGGTTGATTTGGTAGCGCTGGATCAGGGCTGACAAATCTTTTGAACTAAGGGTGGTGTGGTCTTTGCCTGCAATCTCGTTGTAGGTATTCACCGTGCGGATAAAGTCTTCCCGATCCTGTTTTACGGAAGCGAACATCATGGGCGAAATAGCAGTAGAATCTTTATTGGCCTTAATGTAGGTATTGAGGCCATTCATGATGTTTTCAAAGCACTCCAATTTGCTGTAGTAGCCCGCTGAAATGTCTTTGTACTGGCGGATGTTTTGCTCGTAGGTGGCGTTTTCGATGGCGGTGATCTTCTCCCCTACCCTCTGGCCACAAATCTGACAAGTTGGATACACCTGGCTGGCGCGGGTGAGCAACCAGCTCTTTTTGGATTCCATATCGAGCCGTGGATCAGGTGAAAAATCAGCTTCAAATAAAGCCGTTTCCATCTCTTTGAGTTTGCGCAAAGTCAGGTCATAGGTTTCCAAAGCCTGGATTTCTTTAGGCAACTTGCCCTGGGTTTCGATTTGTTTCACCCGATCGCGGTAATAATCCAACATTTCGATGTCCTCATAAATATGGCGTGGCGAGCGATTGGAATAATTGTAAGGGCCAGGGTTATTGAGCAGGTAGGCTGCCACTGAACGAGCTTTTTGCATCAACTCAGTACCAAACCAGAGGTCGACATCATTTTGCACATTGCCGTACAAGCGGGTGTATTTCTCCCGAATGATGGGTTCCTGTTTGACCAGTTTGCCCAATTCTTCCTTGCGCAGTTCATTGACATGGAAGTACAACTCGATTACCTTGGAGTAAGCCAACCAATCAGGGTATTTGGTATTGAGGCTATTCTGGAAAACATCCATTTGTTTGTTGAGCTCAACAGCCAGCTTCAGGATTTCCAAAAAGGATTTTTCCACTTCGCGTTTTTCCGCGTTTTGGATTTTGCGGAAATCTTTGGCTTTCTTCTCGATGTATTGCTGGTTGTAGGCCATTTGGGAGTGGTCGGTGTTGTACTCCGCTTTGGTGCTCACCACCAGCAGAAATGGCGCCGTGGTAGTATTGATCATCTTTTTGAGGTCGTCGACCCGGCCGGGTTTAGCATTGGTGAAGAACTTGGAACGCACGGGTTTTTCGACATCCCAGTGAATGCGGTACAAAATGGCCGAAATAACCTTTTCTTCGTACAAACCACTCAGTTCTTTATTCAGCAACTTGATGTAAAATTCGCTGACAATTTTTTGTGGATCCTCCAGGTTGCCCATCGACTTGATGCCTTTGTCCACCTGAGGGATGATCTGATCTGAAAGAGCCGAAAAAGTCCCGGTGATGGGGTTTTTCAGGATGCTGGTAGCGGTTCGACCCAGGTTAAGGGAAATTTCAGCGGTTTTTTTCCAAAATTCATTGGAATTATTGCCTTTGAAGGCTTCAAATTTGACCTTGGCTACGATGTCGTTTTTCAGGTTGTCATCGGGAATATTTTCCAAAAAACGACCGCCGTATTCCACCAAACGTTGGGAAATGGCCGGGTTGCGCACATCGTGGATCATCAATGGGATCGTCAGGGTATTTGCTTCATTGACCGGATCCTTGATGTTCACCGCCAGGTACATGTACTGAGGATAGTCACCCTTTTTCAGTCCGACGTCTTTCTTTTCCCCTTTGTTTAAACCTTCTCCTTCAAAAACGGCCTGGAGGGCGGTTGGATTCAGGAGGTAAACATAGGCGGAATTGAGGTTGTAATCAGAAGAAACCGGCGTTGGCGTCGTCCAGGTTTCTACCTCGGTTGCGGTAATGGAAAATTGGGCGAATGAGGCCTGTACACTGAACAAAAACAGCAGTGTAGTAGCGAGCAATGGCATAGCAAATGGAAGTCGCAGCGTTCCACGCTTGGCTGGAAAGAGTACTTTAACAAACATCGATGTTTATGTTTTGAGCTTTTACACCATGCACTTAACGTCGTCAAAAGGAAAAGTTACATGTCTTAGGGTTTTTCTTTTTGAAAGTGACGCAAAAAAAACAAAAGCCCTAGGCGTAGGAGCAATAACCAGGGTAAAGCATGCATCATAAGGTCAAACCAATCCAACCAATACTGGCCCTTAGCCCCATCGCGTAGCCAGATCAGCTTATTAACGATATGGGGCTGCGGGGTAAAGGGTGCCAAACCCAGCGTAAGGCAAGCCAATACCACAAATTTCCAGTCATTTATGGCTTGTTTCATGGGACGGTTTTTGGAGAGGTTGTACTAAAAATAGTTTTGCACAATAAATCTGAACTTTAAATTACGTCTTTTTCCATAAAAATCCCTTTTTTTACTTAACCTAAATCAGAAACACAAGATGATCGAGCAACCCAACATAGTCGTATTAGATGGACACACCCTCAATCCGGGAGATTTAAGTTGGCAGGAATTACAAAATCTAGGAAAAGTAACGGTATACGATCGCTCGAGTAGCGATGAAGTGGTTCCCCGATCAAAAACTGCGCATATTTTAGTGGTCAACAAAGTGCCAATCACCCGCGAACAAATCGAGCAATTACCTGATTTGCAATGCATATGTGTAAGTGCCACAGGGTACAACAACATCGATCTGCAAGCCACTCGCGAAAGGGGAATTTGTGTGTCTAATGCCGTGGGGTATGGCACTTTTTCGGTAGCTCAACATGTATTTGCCTTGCTACTTGAATTGAGCAACAATGTGGCGCTTCACCACCAAAGCGTGTTGAATGGCGACTGGAGCAATCAACCTGATTTCGCGTATTGGAAAAAACCACTGATAGAACTCAACGGCAAGACCATGGGCATTTTGGGCTTTGGCCGCATTGGTCAAAAAGTGGCATCTATTGCCATGGCGATGGGAATGCGGGTAATTGCCACCCACCGCCACCCCGAGCGTGATGCCCTGGTTGGGGTTACGTTTGTACGCATTGAAGACCTTTTTTCTTCCAGTGACGTCATCAGCCTAACGGTACCGCTCAACGACAAAACCAACCAAATCGTCAACGCCAAACTGTTGGAAAGGATGAAACCCTCGGCTTTTTTGATCAATACTGGCCGGGGAGAACTGATCAACGAAGCAGATTTGTTGCAGGCCTTACAAAACGGCAAACTAGCTGGCGCGGGTCTGGATGTGCTGGATGGGGAACCGCCTCGCCCTGATCACCCTCTCTTTGGCTTGCCGAATTGTATCATCACCCCGCATCAAGCCTGGGCCAGTCGAGAGGCTCGCCAGCGTTTACTCAACATTACAGGCACTAATGTCGCCTCCTTTTTACGGGGTAAACCTCAAAACGTCGTCAACCTATAACGCCATATTTACACAAATTTTAAGGGTTTTTTAATCTGCTTTTAAGGGGAAGTTCCTTCTTTGGGCTTAACATTGCAATTCTTCCAGTTTTTATTTAGGTCGATTGCTCAGCTAACTAGGCTGGGTTAAGATAAAGGCAATAGTTATTTACCACATTGATTGTACAAAAGGGGTCATCGTTGATGGCTCCCTTTTATTTTAAACCATAACCAAATGAATACAAGTGCGTTGATCATGATGATTAGTACCCAAATCATCGTAGCTGGAGCTTGTGGGTTCTTCTTTTACAAGATTCTAACTACCAAACAAAACCAAGAAGAGGATTAATACCGTGTTTTTTTTCGTTTTTAAATGTCCACGACTTAAGTTTACAGCCATCTAAGGGTAGCCAATACTCGTGCTACCCTCTTTTTTTACCTAAATATTATGGAGATACTAACCATTATCGTTTTTGTTGTAGGGTATCTGTTGATCACCTTGGAACACAATGTACACATCGATAAAGCTGCGACCGCCATCATTACCGGGGTGTTGTGTTGGACTTTGTATGCTCTTTCAGGCGTGGAAGTACACCATATCAGCGAACACTTGGGGCATCATCTCTCTGGCATTGCCGGAATTCTTTTTTTTCTGATTGGGGCCATGACCATCGTAGAACTCATTGATGCACACCAGGGTTTTGAGGTCATCACACAACAAATCCGCACCCGTGACAAACGGCGTTTGTTGTGGGTGATTGGAATTCTTACTTTCTTCTTGTCTTCCATCCTGGATAATTTAACCACCACAATTGTTATAGTTGTTTTGCTCAAAAAACTCATTTCCAGCCCCAAAGATCGCTTGTACTACATTGCGGCCACTGTTATTGCAGCCAATGCAGGTGGAGCTTGGTCACCCATCGGCGATGTTACAACAACAATGCTGTGGATTGGTGGACAGCTATCCGCAGGAAATCTTGTAACCAAATTAATTTTACCCTCCATAACGGCTTTGATTGTTCCCCTGTTTTTGATCAGTTGGAAACTCAAAGGCGAGCTCCAGGATGTGGAAGAAGGTTCTGAGAATCCAAAAAATGAAATCCATCCAAGGGAGAAAAAGCTGGTACTGTTTTTAGGGGTTGGAATGCTGCTAATGGTGCCTATTTACAAAATGATCACCCATCTTCCTCCTTACATGGGTATGCTGCTGGGTTTGGGTATTCTTTGGCTCACCACCGAAATCATCCACCGCGAAAAGACTCATGAGCACAAAAAATCCCTCTCGGTGTTGAAGGCACTGGAGCGGATGGATATGCCTTCTATTTTGTTCTTCTTGGGTATTTTATTGGCCGTTTCGGCACTCGAAACGCAAGGTACATTACCTGGATTGGCCCGTTGGCTGGATACCAGTGTTGGCAATATGGATGTAGTGGTGATCATCACCGGAATTCTTTCAGCCATTGTGGACAATGTACCATTGGTGGCAGCAGCAATGGGCATGTATTCCCTGGGCGACATTCCTGCGGATAGCCGTTTTTGGGAAATGTTAGCCTTTTGTGCGGGTACAGGGGGGAGCATGCTGATCATTGGTTCAGCAGCAGGTGTTGCGGCAATGGGTTTGGAAAAAATCACGTTTGGCTGGTATTTTCAAAAAATCAGTTGGATTGCGCTGCTGAGCTATTTTGCCGGGATTGGGGTGTATTTTTTGCAAACTGCAATATTTTAAAAAGAGGTGTAGTTGAAATGCTACACCTCTTGCCATGACGGAACCCATTGGAGACCTATTCAGGTCAGAAACGAATTGGATTAACAAAAAAAGAACCGAATTCTGAAAAAACAATAAAACAAAATTAGCCTTATTGATTTTAAGGCGGCTTAAAATCAACTTAAAATCCCTTTAAAATCAAGGCTTTAAAAGATCAGATAGGTAAATTCACCTCGAACACACTACCCTGCCCTGGCATGGATTGTACACGTAAGGTACCATCGTGGAGCTCGATGATTCGGCGGCTAAGCGCCAAACCAATACCATTTCCCAGGGTTTGATTTTGGGCATTGGAGGCCCGATAGAAGGGCCTGAAAATATACTCTTGTTCGGCAGGTGGTATGCCGATGCCATCGTCTGAGAATGCGATGTGCACCTCTTTATTGGTGAAAGAAATCAGAATGCGGACGCTCTGGTTTTGGGAAAATTTACAGCCATTTTCCATCAAATTGATGAACGCTGTGCGTAGAAGCGTCTCATTGCCATTGACGTGGAGTGAAGATTCTTCCTCAGGCAAACGATCGTATTCGATGCTAAAACGGTAACTGGGGTGCGCTTTGACCAGATCATTTTGGGCATTGAGGACAATTTCATCCACCCTGACTCGACTAAATTGTTGTTTCTGCTTTTCCAAGCTGGATTGAGCGAGTACCAGGAGACCATTGGAAAGGGCAATCAGTTTCTGGGTATCTTCATTCAAGGAGTGTAAAATGGATTGGTACTCTTCGGGGCTGCGGGCTTTGCTCAACACCATCTGAATTTGACTGGTCAAAGCCATCAATGGGGTGCGTAACTCGTGTGAGGCGCTGGAAACAAACTGGCGTTGAACGTCGAAAGCTGCTTCCAGACGAGTCAGCATCTGGTTAAAATTACTGGCCAGCAAGCCCAACTCATCCCGGGGATTTTCAATAGGTACCCGGCGATTGAGGTTACCTGCTGTAATGGAGCTGATTTCTTCATTCAGTTTGGCTATTGGAGCCAATACCCGGCGCGAAAAAAACAAACCAGCCAACAAGATAATGAGCAAGCCGATACTAAAACCTTGCCAGAGCACCCTGCGCAAATCCTTGATTTGGGCCCAACCGTAGCGGTCTTCAGCGCTGATCAATACCACAAAATTGCCAAACTTGAGGTCGCGGTAGTGCAAACCTACACATTCATTTGGCCCAAGGTGACTTTTGTAGTCCGTGTATTGACGGGTTTCGGTAATCATGTATTTGGGGAAAATAGGGATAGAATCTGCTTTGCGGTTCCGGGAATAAATCAAATTGTCTTCATAATCATACACCTCTATTCTTTCATTAAAAAGGGAGCGAACGGAGTTTTTTTCAATAATATCGAGCAGGTTTCGGTCTATTTCTTCAACGGTGATCAACAAACGTGCGGTAGTCAGGGCACGAGTGCCGAGACGGAAATAGAACTCTTGCTGGCGTTGGTACTCCGAAAGGGAATAGATGATCAAGGAAAACAAGAACAAAATACCTGCGGCGAGGAGTGCAAACTGAAGACTAAGTTTGAGGCGGATGTTCATGCAGTGGTAATTCAGTTGGCAGCCAAAAAATAGCCCATGCCGGGTTTGGTGTGGATCAGCTTGGGTTCGTAGTGGCGGTCAATTTTTTTGCGCAAAAAATTGATGTATACCTCTACGACATTAGTGCCTGAATCAAAATTGAGGTCCCAAACCTGTTCCATGATGTCGTATTTAGAAACAACCCGGCCCTCGTTTTTGATCAAAAATTCCAATAATGCAAATTCTTTGGGAGTAAGCGAAATAAGGTCTCCAGCTCGGTATACGTTTTTACTGTCCAGGTTCAGTTCCAAATCGGCAACCTGGAGCAAGTTGGAGGGCATGTTTGAATGTTGAGGATGATGGTGTTTCAACAGGACGCGCATACGGGCCAATAATTCCCGAAAATCAAAGGGTTTAACCAAGTAATCATTGGCCCCTACGGCAAAACCGTTGAGTTTTTCGTCCATACTTCCCAGGGCCGTCACCATAATAATCGGTAGATCGGGTTTGTTTTCCCGAATCGCCTGACACACTTCAACACCATCTACAAAGGGGAGGTTTAAATCCAGCAGGACCAGTGCATAATCGTTGCTTAAAGCCAAATGGCGCCCCACGGCACCATCGGGTGCTACCTCTACCCCAAATTCGTGCTCGGACAACCATTGCTGTATTGAGCTGGCGATTTTGGGTTCATCTTCCACTAAAAGGATGGGCGTTTTCTCCATTATACTGAATAACTCCTGTTTAAATGGCGTCAAATTTGAAAATCGTTTGGCTAAAGCCTATTAAAATGGGCTTAAAATTTGAATAATGAAAAGGGCTTACGCCAAATTGCCATGGTGTAAGCCCTTTTCTATTTTAAACCTTCTTTCTCTTTTTCACAACTGCGGAATGCGCAGTACTTGTCCCGGGTAAATCAGGTTTGGATCTTTCAACATCGGTTTGTTGGCTTCAAAGATGACCGGGTATTTCATCGCGTCACCGTAGTGAGCCTTGGCAATTTTGGAAAGGGAGTCCCCTTTTTTTACCTCATAAAACGTAGCTTCGGGCTCTGGTTCGATCACCGTCATGCGGTCGTCAACCTGCTCAATTCCTTCTACGTTACCCAGAGTCAGGATGATTTTTTCTTTATCGGCCTGAGAATTGACCTCTCCAAACACGATCACTGTATCTTCTTGCAAGTCTACAAAGAAGTCTTTTACCTCGATTCCCAGCTCAGCCACTGCATTGCGGAGTGCTTCAACATTGGTTTCGTGCACTGCTTCGGCTTCTTCTGGTTTGGTTACTTCGGCTTTTTTGCGATTGAACAATTTAGCGCCAGCATTTTTCAAAAAGGAAAAGAGTCCCATGGTGTTATCTTTTGATTGGTGTTAGAAAATTTTCCGCTCCAAATATAAAAAACGAAACGGCAATGTAACGCAGAAAAATTAACTTCCCGATTTGGGTTTTGAATAGGAAGTCGAACGCTTCATTTCAAGTGAGCTTCCTGTTCAAAAGCCTCAAAAAAAATCGGGAAGTAATTTTTTGCGTCATCCAATGCTCGGTTTTTGGTTAAATCCTGAAATTTTATTTGCGTTTTCTGCTTTTGAGGTACCCATTTTTTACAAAACAGCTTATATTTGCCCAGTTTTTTTAAGACAAATCTTATACTAGCAAAGTAAACAAGAAGTTATGCAAGGAAAAGGACTGGTAAGGTTTTTCCTGATACTGATGACGATTGTCACGCTATTTCAGTTTCTGTTGACGATTCCTACGACGAATGTAGAGAAGAACGCTGAAGCCTATGCCCTCAAAGCCAAGGCTAAAGCGAAGGGAAACAAAGACGCCGCGTACAAAAGTGCGCGTGCCGCTTATTTGGATTCTATGTCTACAGAAGTAGTCTTTGATCTCAAAGGGCTGAAAAAGTACACCTATCAGGATTTGAAGGGTCAACAGTTGGCGATGGGGTTGGACCTGAAAGGGGGTATGAGTGTGGTCTTACAAGTTGACTTGGAAGATTTCATCCGTTCACTTGCCTCTAACCCGGATAACGCAGAATTCAAGAGCGCTTTGAAAAAAGCTTCTCAAGATCAGCGTCAAACCCAAGACAACTACGTAACGCTCTTCGCTAGAGCTTACGCCGAAATCAGTGGTGACAAACCACTGGCAAACTTGTTTTCCCGCAATGATGCCTTGAAAGATGAGATCAAATCTGGTGATCCCAATCAAAAGGTCATCAGCGTGCTGAAGCAAAAAGCGGATCAAACCGCCGAATTGACTTTCCGTTTGTTGAAAGAGCGGATCGACAAATTGGGAGTAACTGGCCCCAACGTATCTTTGGACAACGCCCGGGCATTGATCCTGGTGGAATTGCCAGGTATCGACAACCCACAGCGTGCGCGCAATTTCCTTTCAGGTGCTGCTCGCCTGGACTTTTGGAACGTTTACCGCCTGAATGATCCAATCAATCCGAATGCTTCGACCAGCAAACAAATCATCGAAGGGTTTATTGGAGCGAATGAAGCATTGGCCAAAACGTTGGGAACGGGTAAAACGCGCCCAGATACGGTTGGCTTGGTAAAAGTTGATTCTCTGGGTAATGCATTGGCCAAAAGTAAGTGGAAATACGACAGCATCCGTCAGGTGCCTGCCGATAACCCACTGCTGGAGATCCTGCAAATCAACACCCAAGGTCAGGCACCAGCTTTGATGGGTTATGCCGAAAAGAACAAAAAAGCAATCATCGATACGATGTTGGCTCGGCCAGAAGCAATGGCACAGTTCCCTCGTGACCTGACTTTTGCCTGGTCGAAAGATCCAATTACCGATCCTACCACGAAGAAACCAACCAACGTATACGAATTGTACGCCATCAAAAAAGAGGGCAACCGTCAGGAAGCTCCTTTGAGTGGCGACAATGTGGTACAAGCTTACGAGGATTCTGACCAAAATACTGGCAAAATCGTGGTTTCCCTACGCATGGATGGTGAAGGTGCCAAGACTTGGGCGGCTATGACTACCAAAGCAGCGCAAGCCGGCAATCGGGAAATTGCCATTACCCTGGACGGTGAGGTCATCTCCTGCCCTGGTGTTAACGAGCCAATTACGGGTGGTAGCTCCCAAATTTCGGGTAGCTTTACCCTGGAAGAAGCCAAAGACTTGGCTAACCTGCTGGAAGTAGGTAAACTGCCTGCTGAAACCCGCATCATTCAGGAATCGGTTATCGGTCCGTCTTTGGGTCAAGAAAACATCAATAAAGGTTTCAGCACTTTGGTGATTACCTTTATTGCGATCCTGGCCTTCATGGTGGCTTATTATGCAGGTGGTGGTGTGGTGGCTATCCTTGCCTTGATCATCAACATCTTCTTGTTGCTTGGTGCAATGGCATCTTTGGGTACCGTTCTCACGCTACCTGGTATTGCCGGTATCGTATTGACCATCGGTATGGCCGTAGACGCCAACGTAATCATTTACGAACGGATCCGGGAAGAATTACGCAATGGCCTGGGGCTGAAAGCAGCCATTCAAGAAGGATTTAAACACGCTGCCAATGCCATCATTGATGGTAACTTGACGACCTTCATCGTAGGTATTGCGCTGGCGGTATTTGGTTTGGGTCCGATCAAAGGTTTTGCCATCGTACTGATGTTGGGTATTGCAACCACCCTCTTCACGGGTATCCTGGTGAGCCGGATGATCATTGAGTACTGGACGGATACAAGAGGCAAAAGTATGAGCTTTAGCTATCCTTGGTCCGCCAACACCCTACTCAACCAAAATGTAGACTGGATGGGTATCCGCAAGATTTCCTACGCCATTTCGGGTGCATTTGTCGTGATCAGCATCATTGCGATCCTGGTGCGCGGCTTTGACCTGGGTGTAGACTTCAAGGGTGGGTATTCTTTCAACGTACAATTTGAAAAGGCTGTTGATGCAGAAGCCCTCCGTCAATCCTTGACAACAGAATTTGGTAGCACACCAGTGGTAAAAGCGGTGGACACCGAAAATACCCTGAACGTGGTGACCAGCCATATGATCGATAGTCCTGCTGAAAATGCACAGGACCAGGTCACTGAAAAATTGTTCGCTGGAGTCAATAAAGTTGCTGGTGGCAATGTGGAACTGGAAAACTTCAAATCATTGGATGGCTCGGGTACCCACGTCACCAGTGCCAGCAAAGTTGGACCTACCATTGCGGACGACATTCAGCGCAGTTCCTGGAAAGCTGGTTTGTTTGGCTTGATTGGCATCTTCTTGTACATCTTCTTGCGTTTCAGCAAGGCGAAGTACGGCTGGGGTGGTATCATTGCCTTGATCCACGATGCTACGATCGCCATGGGCGCATTTGCTTTATTCCACGGCATTCTGCCTTTCAACATGGAAATCGACCAGGCGTTTATCGCGGCTATCCTGACCTTGTTGGGTTACTCCATCAACGATACGGTAATCGTATTTGACCGGATTCGGGAATACATCCACAAGTTCCCGACCATGAAGAAACATGACTTGATCAACGCAGCGATCAACAGTACCCTAAGCCGTACCATCATTACTTCATTGACGGTATTCATCACCGTATTGATCCTGTTCTTCTTCGGGGGCAACAGCATCAAAGGTTTTGCATTCGCCATGATGTTGGGGGTACTTTTTGGTACTTACTCTTCGATCTTTATCGCTTCTCCAATCGTAGCCGACCTCACCAAAGGCGACTACCTGGATGCAAAGTTTGCTTCACGCAGCACTGCTGAAGAAGATGGTAAAGGCAAAGGCAGCAGCAAAGCTGTAGCTAAAGTGTAATTGAAAGTTTAATCTTTTGAATATACCGAACCGGTGGTTGAGCGCAAGCTTGGCTACCGGTTTTTTGTTTTTAGTACTCTGTAAGCTGCCCGACCAATAAACTCTTCTGCTCTTTTCTACGTTTTTCTTATATTCCCGTCACAAAACGATCGTATGAAGGCTATTTTTTCTGTCATCAGTTTATCCTTGCTTATTTTGCTGAGCGCATGTAGCGTAGCCAATCAGGTGCGCGACGGCAAAACGGCCTATGAAGCCAAACAATACAAAGTAGCCACCGGGCTTTTGCAAAAAGAGTTCAACAAGGCCAAAACCCGACTTGAAAAAGGGAAAATTGCCTACATGATGGGGCTCTCGCTCAAGGCAATCCACCAGCATGAACAAGCCATTGATTGGTTTCAAAAAGCCTACGACAACCAGGCGGGTACCGACGCGCTGAAAGAGATGGCCCAGGCCCTGAAAATGGCTGGCCGCTACGCCGACGCCAAAGAAGCTTACAAAAACCTGGGTATTGAAATTGGTAGCCCCTATGAATACCGCAAGGAAATTGCCGCTTGTGACGTGGCGGAAGGTTGGAAAAAAATCAAAACACCAGAATACAGTGTGGAGCCGGCTACTTTTAATACAAAGTTCGCCGATTACGCACCCGTTTTTTTCAAAGACCAGTTGGTGATCAGCTCCGACCGCACTACGGCAACAGGTGACAAAAAAATCTACGCCTGGACAGGCAATGACTTTAGCGATCTCTTTGCCATCAATACCCAAACGGGTGATGCCAACAACTTCAGTGCCGCACTGAATACCCTGGCCAACGAAGGTACGGCTACCTTTAATGCCAGCTTTACAGAGGTGTTTTTCACCCGCTGTACGGGCACCAAAAAGGAAGACCAGTTTTGCAAAATCATGTACAGTGTGTTTGACGGGACTTCCTGGATTGCACCAGAGCCGCTTAGCTTTCAAACGGCGGGGGTAAATTATGGTCAACCTTGTTTGTCTCCCAATGGCAAACAGCTTTATTTTTCGGCCAATCATCCCGATGGTTGGGGTGGGCACGACATCTGGATGAGCGAGCGGGTCGGCAGCGAATGGACCGAACCCAAACTCCTGCCCCGTTCGGTGAATACGTTGGGCAATGAAATGTTCCCCAGTATGGACCACGATACTTTGTACTTCTCTTCCGACACCCACCCAGGGATGGGCGGCCTGGATATTTTTAAAACCTATCGCCTCAAAAACGGAGACTGGGCACCGGTATTCAACCTCAAGCCCCCTATCAACTCCATGGGCGACGATTTTGGCTTTTTGGTAGACTACCAGTCCAAACGCGACTCGGGCGTCACCAGCATCGGTTATTTGACCTCAAACCGCAACGACGGACAAGGCAACGACGACATCTATACCTTTGAACGCCGCTATGTGCCACCTCCTCCCCCACCTCCAGTGGCTGAACGCCCCAAGGAAGAGCCCAAAGCGAGGCTGATTCTGGATGGCTTTGTACTGGAAAAAATCTTCCAGGACGCCAATAACCCCAATAGTAAGGTACTTGGCCGCAAGCCCCTGCCTGAATCCAAGGTGGACATTAAAATTGGCAACAAAACCGAAACGGTGACCGTGGATGCCGAAGGCCACTTCCGCATTGAGCTTTCGGAAAACCTAGATTATAACTTCCTGGCTTCCCATACAGGTTACCTCAACAACTCTGCAAAGTTCTCAACCAAAGGCATCGCCAAAGATCCTGCCAACCCTGAGCAGGTATTTGAAATCGAGATCATCCTAGATAAGATCTACCTGGACAAGGAGATTCGCCTGGAAAACATCTACTACGACCTGGATAAATGGGACATCCGCGCCGATGCTCAACCCACTCTGGATAAGCTTGCAGAGACTTTGAAGCTGAATCCAAAGGTTAAAATTCAATTGTCATCTCATACGGATTGCCGGGGATCCAATGCTTACAATGAAACCTTGTCGCAAAAACGGGCACAATCTGCCGTGGATTACCTGATTAGCAAGGGGATCGAAGCGCAACGCCTGGAGGCCCGGGGCTATGGTGAAGGGGTGCCTGAGGCGACTTGTGCTTGTGCTACGTGTAGTGAGGATGAGCATCAGTTGAATCGGAGGACGGCGTTTCGGGTGGTGGAGTGAGTGGGGGATTGGCAATAAAAACATTGCATTTTTTGTGTAACAACCAAAATCTAGCTTATTTTTATGTCAGTTATGCCTCACGGTAGCTTCGAGCGGTAATTAGTAATGCACTGGCTCTGGGCTAGTAATAATGCCTTAATTCAAAAAATCAAAGCATTATTATTTACCACTCAAAGCTACAGTGAGGTTTTGGGTAAATCATTTCAGTGAAATACCATAAAATCAGAATTTTCAAAATACATTTGCACAAAACCTAGATTGGCGAAGTATGTATATTATGAGAGTCATGTAATGCCATATTATTTTTAATAAATATCAAATACAATTATGAATACTACAAACTTGAATTCGCTTGATGACTTCATTAAGTATTGTAAACATCTCATTGCAAGTAATAAAATTGATGAGTTGTTTTCAAAGCTAAGGGATGGACTCTATTATAAGTCCGCAGTTTATAATGAAATAATTCTACTTCAAAGCAGGTATAGTTCTGCATTAAAAAGCGAGATGAGGGGAATTGTCACTCCAGAGTTCGATTCCGTTCTTAATACAATTCGGCATGGTTTGATTTCTATTATTGACCAATTTACAACTGAAGACCTTTCTGACACATACAGAACATACCTATCAATAGAAGACAATTTGGATATTCTTGCAAAAAATATAAAAATAAGCATACCGATCACCCCAGTGCATCTAGTTAATTGCAATAGACATTCTGAGTTAACGTTCTTTCGGCGCAAGCTAGAAGAATGGCATAAAAAAACCTTGCCTGTTCAGTTTTATTTCATTCTTGCCTGCCCTACTCAAGAACCTGAGGGATTTGCGGAACGCTTGGTATACGAGTTACTTGCGGACTTTGAATTAAGCGAACATAAATCCGTCTATTATTCAACTTTTGAAAACAATGGTAGGATTAAAGTAGATCGATTACCTACAGGGCAAACTTTAGAGTTTTCTAAAATCGCATTCAAGTCAGAATTTTCTAAGCGCTTTATGTTGGGTACCCAATCCTTTGAAGACTACTTATCTTCTACTTTGTCAGAACTCAACTACGATCATATTATTATCAGCTTGTCTATACCTGCTTCTTTAAAACGAGATACCGATCTGATGGAAAAATACTTGCAATGGCTGATAGATGTATTCTCTAACGCAAGCTTGTCGAGAACTAAAATGATGTTTTTCTTCAGCATACCCTTAAAATATGCACACGTTCATGAAAAAATAGATAAAAGTGATCGTGAGGTTGTAAAAAGCATCCAACGTTTAAAGGACAACAACGAGAAAAATACTCTTTTGTTTTCAGCACTTCCTCCTGTAAAAGCGAGGGATTTTGAAGAATGGTTAGAAGATTTGGGACAAATTCCCCAATACCAAAAAGATAACATCATTCAAACCATATCCAAACGCTTTAACTCTGAGGAAAAGCTACTATTTGACTCGGTTCATTCACCAATTAACATGGAGCATATTGAAGACTTTCAAGAGAGAGTGTTTAAATTTCATGCTTAATATCAATACAAAGTTATGATCAACCATTACCATCTCAACGATCCTAAAAATAATTCAGCAACTACAAACAATACTAAGCTGAATGATCCCGCACTTTACATCCCTCAGCCAGAACTAATTGATGCAGTAAACGTATCTATAACTTTAGGGTTACCTTTATTACTTACTGGTGAACCAGGAACGGGGAAAACTGACTTGGCCAATCACTTGGCTTGGCATTTTAATCTGGGAGATGTTATTAAATTAAACATACAAACTTCTTCAAAATCTACTGATCTCTTTTATCGATATAATGCTTTGGCTCATTTCCATTACAATCAAAATCATCCTATAGCACTTAATCCTGATGAAATTGAAAATAAATTTATTCGATATCAAGGCTTAGGAGCAGCTATCGTAGCAAAAAATCGAAAAATTGTTTTGCTAGATGAGATAGACAAAGCCTCTCGAGATTTGCCTAATGATGTATTGGGTGCTCTAGAATTCTTAAGTTTTGAAGTACCTGAGATCGACAAAACGTACTCAACGGATCGAGAAAATGCGCCCATTATTATCATTACGTCCAATAGTGAAAAGAATTTGCCCGATCCATTTTTGCGCAGAGTAACTTATTTCCATATTCAATTTCCCATGGAAGAAAAACTCTTAAGCATCCTTAGTTCCAAAGTTACCGGGTATTCAGCAGAACAGCTACCTCATTTGATTAAACATTTTTCTGCAATTAGGGAAGATAATTCGCTCAAACTTCGTAAAAAGCCAGCTACCGCAGAGTTAATTCAGTGGGCGTACTTCCTGTATCAAGCAAATTTCGATCCTTCTGTCCTGAACAAAAAATCTTTAACAGCTGAAGAACTAAGAATATTAAATTGTTCTTATTCCATTTTAGCTAAAGTTAAGGAAGATTTAGTCGCCTTAAAAGAGTGGAAACTTATGAAATAAGGCTATAAGGGCTTGAACAATAGCATAATTTCAAATAAAATAACATTGACAAACCAGATTATCAGCAACCCAATTTCAAGTATTTAAAATAAAAGCAATTGCAGCATCGATTACGTAACCATCAATTTCTTGCACTTTTATTTGATGAACTGGGTTCAGCAGGCTACATTATAGATCCTTCGAAATATATGCGCATATTGGTGCTGGTAGACAACTTTAATCCTTCCACACCCTTGAGCCATTACCGCAGTATATTATGCCCCATTATTGCTTCAAATCCAACCGAACAACAAAAGTTTTATGGCATTTTTGATCAGTGTATTCTCATTCAGGATGCACTATATTCCGAGGAGGTCCCTATATCGGAGTCAAGTGAACAAAAAAGCAGCAAACGCCTTAGAAATCAGCTCAAACCTGTGTATTACTTCAAGTATTTAATTTTGTTATCATTGTTTGTTGCGCTACATATGGATTTGCGCCTACTCACGCCTAATCAAGGTTCGATTCATTCTCAAATGCCCAACTCGGTCTTTTTTTATTCTACACCTGGAGATTCCAGCAAACTGTTTATTCCTGCGCCAAGATATGAAATACCCTATAATAAATTGACTATAAGCAATTTAAACAAAAAAGCACAATCAAACAAAGGGCAGCTTCAGATTGGTGCTAATCGCCAGGCCCTATACATTGCAAATGCCAATGCAAAAAGTGGGCAAATCGATTCTGTGTTGGTTGTTTTTGAAACACTTTCTAGAAAAGACAGTGTATATTATATTGCACAAATAATTGATAAACTAGTCTCGATATCAGGTCAACAAAGCATCAAAAAACTCGTTGCTATTGGTCAATCTTCACTCATTGAAGAGTACAGACTCATTAAAATAAATTATTGGAATATTGTCTTTTTGTTGAGCGTGGCCTTTTTGTTCCTTACTCGAAAGAAATTTACCCGAGATTGGGCTTCAAAAAAAAAGCAACATGTATCAAGTTCTCCGCCCTATGTTTGGTCTTATCATAGTGATTCATCGGTTCCAAAGGTTTTAGGGGACAAAGTCCAATTAATCGCCTTACAAATGCAAGAACGAAGGCAAGGAGAGCGGCAAAGCATAGATTTAAAGGCTACCGTTGACGAATTTTCCCGACACCCCGGTCAATTTGCCATCCAATATCAGATAGAGACTCATGCACCGCAATACCTAATACTTATTGAAAGAAAAAGCCCCAACGATCATCGAGCGAACCTATTCAATACTTTATACCTGGAATTGCTAGAAGCAGAAATACCTATCAGTCGTTATTTTTTTACAGGAGATCCTAAAGTTTGTTATTTAGAGTCAATGGCCAAGGGGTATCCACTGGCAAAACTTGCTGAAATTTATCATGATGCACAACTTATCATTATTTCTGACGGATTCGCATTATTGTCCACTGCAAATCGACAATTGGCACCCTGGACTCTTATGCTTAAGTCCTGGCAAAATAGAGTTTTGCTAAGCCCTAAACCCCTTGAAAATTGGAACATAAATGAAAATACCCTAGGATCGTTTTTGCCAGTATTTCCTGCTTCCTTAGGTGGGTTAAGTGCCGCCATTGACTTGTTAAAAAACATGAAGCCTGCATATGATTTAAATGAAGTCAAAGCAATGAACAATTTAGGACTAACTTCATTTACAATTGGCATCAATTTGATAGACAGCCTTTTGCACAGATACAGATGTGAACCTGAGATGGTTTATTGGATTGCTGCCTGTGCGATTTGGCCAGATTTGAATTGGAAACTAAGTCTGGAAATTGGGAAAGAGCTAGGTGCAAAATACAATACTAATTTAGTCAGTTTTGAAAAACTTTTGGCATTAAGTAGTATCTCATGGTTTGTAGAAGGCAGTATTCCTGATGATCACCGCAAAACTCTAGTCCGTTATTTAAAAGAGGTAGGGATCGAACATGATTTGCGAAAAATGGTCATGGAAATCATCACCAAAGCAGAGTTACCACCTGAAAATTCTGTTGCCTATGATCAGTATCAATCAAATTTATTGTTAAACAGACTGGTTTTGAGCGATAGCAAGGCACCCGGGGCACACAAATTAACACGAGGGTTCCTCGACCTATTAGCTTCAGGAAAAGCCTTTGATACAGTTACTTTTGAATTTCTGCAAGCTAACTTCATAAACCTTTTTAATAGTAGTTTAATAAGTCCTGGCCCTCAAAAAAAGAGAATGATGCAGTTAAGGTGGCATTGGATTTTAGGTGTGCTGCTAATTTGTGGGATTGTTTTGATTGGTTTGAGGAAGGCAAGTTTGTCAATTAAAATCCCCACCAAAAATGAAAGGCTTGAACAAATAAGTAGCCAAATTTCAGATGCAATAAAACTACAGAATCACCATCAAGTAGACAGCTTGTTAAACCTCGTGAAAGTTTTTTTTGGTGACAATCCAAATGTAAATAACACCACAGCAATTCAATATCATAATTTTGTAGTAGATACAGTCAATCAACATTATCGCAATAAACCGTCCATAAATCTCCCCCTATCTAATTCACTTCAAGATTTTGTGTGTCTGAATTTAAACATTGCACTTACATTTCTTAGAGAAGAGAACGAAGGCATAAGAACAAAAATAATTCAAACTAAAGCTTCAATCGGATGCTCTCTGGAAATACCTTATCCTGAGATGGTTGTAGTAAAAGGGGGAAGGTTTAAAATGGGGGATGTTTTAAATGACCACCTTTATCCTAATGAGAAGCCCGTACACATGGTTGAGTTAAGGGATTATTTACTGGGGAAATATGAGGTGACATTTAAACAATACGACCGTTTTTGTGAAGCCACTCAAAAGCTAAAACCTGAAGATGAAAATTGGGGAAGGGGTAATCGTCCAGTAATCAACATAAGTTGGGTTGATGCGGTGAAATTTTGTAACTGGTTAAGTGAAGAACATGGCCTTGCAAAAGTTTATTCTACGATCCATGAAGATGGGTCGGTTCAGGTCAATTGGGAAGCGAATGGCTATAGACTACCTACCGAAGCTGAATGGGAATTTGCTGCTCGACAAAGAGGGGCAATAGTTCGATTTGGCAACGGCCAAAATCTAGCAGACATAAATACACTTAATTTTAATGCTTCAGAAATAGATGATTATTTCTCATTGCAAAAAGGCATAACCCGAGCTCAGACAGTACCTGTTGGTAGCTTGAACAGTCAAAACGCTTTGGGTATCTACGATATGAGTGGAAACGTTTGGGAATGGTGCTGGGATAGGTATGGAAAATATAACAACCTCATGTTGGCTAATAATCCGAAAGGCCCGAACTATAGAAATTTAATTCGGGTATATCGCGGCGGTTCTTTCGGTAGTTTTGCCAGCAATATCAGGGTTTCCAGAAGAAACTTTTACAATGCCAATAAACACTTCAAGGTAATTGGTTTCCGCCTCGCCAGAAATAAATAGTCGACCCTGAGAAACCCTATTCCCCAATAGGACTTGTTTAGAAGCTCTGTTGTGAAGAACTTCATCTCCAGCCCAAAATTGGCGTAGCGAAGCATCTAACGAGGCAGCACAAGCCCTCCCAGGTGTAAAAAATAAGTGCCCTGATCTCTCTGAGGCGGATTCTGAAGTTGTAAGCAGCGCCAGCCATCAAAGCATTGAAGGCATCCCCCAGGGTTCCGCTCAAGAAGTTACGCTCCAGGCCAAAATCGCTTTTCAGATGGCCAATGGTCGGTTCGATGGCGGCTCTGGATCGGAATAATTGTTGGAGTATTTTCTTCTCCTTTGCACTCACCTTACTCGATCCGTTTGAAGGGATTAATACCTGTGTGTCCCCAATTTTGGACCGACCTTTTCCTCCTCGATCATAGATGACCTTTTTGGGCCGTTCGCCTCCCAAGGGCTTAACGATTCGTTCCAGTTGTTCCAGAGTAGGTTCAATCGTATCTCCATCATAGGGATTGCCCTCAAAGCACTTCATGGCTACAATTACCCCTTTTTTTACTGTTCGGCTAACCGATACTTTGCAGCCAAACTCATACTTTTTATGCGCTTTACCTTTGGCAATACAACTCACCTGGGGTTCATGAATGGAGTAGCACTTGTTTTTGTCGCTCCGCTTTTGCTTTAGTAGATCTTTAAAAAACGAGAGGTAAGGCGCATAATGTTCTCGTAATGAATCCAGTAATTCAGATTCCACCTCCCGCATTAAGCGCCCTGCAATGGTCCTTAATCGTTTCAGGGCAGCCCTTCGTTTTTGTTCAAGACCTTTCTGCCGACTGGGTACTGTGATCTGACGGCGCAGCCGCTTTTCTTCCTTGTCGTAGGTTTGCTTCAACTTAATTTCGCTGCTCTTGGCGATGCGACGAGTCCAAAACAGAATTTTTGACGCTAATTTTTGATCAGTGGGATAGGTGATGTTTTTCTCCTGAACTGTGGTGTCCATTTGGACCATCTCCGCTTTTTCTTCCCCCTTGTGCACCTTCACACTCAAGGTCAGGATTTTCTCCACTCCTGATTCGCCGACCCTTTTGCGGAACAGTACAAAATCGGTCGGATCGAATGGTTTCCGCTTTTGAAAATAGGTCTCACCCGTGAAATATTGCCAATACGGATTCTCGATCCACCGCGCAATCACTGATTCATCCGACTCATTGAACAATTGCTTGAGGATAAGCAACCCAGCTATTTTTCGAATCGGAACGCTGGGACGACCTTGGTCAGCATAAAAAGGCGAAAGCTCCGCTTCCAGCCATTTCCAGTCTAGTTCTTTGGATAGAATCACCAGGTCATGATTCATATCGAGTAGCGTTTCGAGTCGTATTTCGCCTTTGCCAGGCCCTAAGCGTCCTAACATTTCTCCCAGTTTTTGACCTAAAACTCACGATTCTTAATAGAAATATACCGCTTTATTCTTAATATACAAATTCTATGCCTTTGATTTACAGCAAGGTATTAGTCGATTCTGACTTCGTCAGGGTCGACTAAATAATCACAAAACGATGTTATTTCAGGCTAAAGTTAGTTTCATCCACAAGTTTATTTTTGTTAAAAATGTACACATTATAGGTTCCTTTTGCCATTTTATCATCTAATTTTAAGGAAAGGCAAGTGTTGATGGGGTCGCCTTTATATTCAATTTTATGATCAGCTGAAGACTCCATGACCGAGTTATCGGGCAATCTAATAATACCATGTGAAGCGTCCTTAAAAAGGGCTTTGGATGTTTCGTGTACAATTCGAATCTGGAAAACCTCGGCGCGCAAGGTATTGTCTTTATTCGGTATAACATCAAAACACATGGTGATTTTCTCTATTTTTTTGGCCTTTACAGTTTCCTTGTTTTTTTCTGTATTTTGAATCAGCCTAACTTTTAAGTTTTTAATATTCAGTTCTTTATAAATTAATTCGTTCTCCAAATTTTTACTTTTCTCCTCGGCCTGCGCTTTTTCAGTAGACAGTTTGGCTATTTCTTCTTTATGTATTTCAGCTTCTTGGACAACAGCATTTTTCTCTTGTTTGAGTCGCGTATTTTCATTATAGATTTTAGTGTTTTCTGCCTTTATTTGCTGATTGCTAGCTAAAATTTTCTCGTTTTCTGCTTTAAGCTGATTGATTTGTTCAATATAGACTTTAGAAAGTGCTGTCATTTTTCTAACCTCTTTATTAATCGCTGCGGTATCCCTACCTGCCCGAATCATCTTGATGATTTTGTCCTTTTGGTCTGTAATCAATAGTTTTTGGGCTTCTATTTTTTGGTTAAGTTCTTCGTTTTCGCCTCTCAGTTCGCTTAATTGATTCAATGATTTGTTGTGATTAACTTCCAAATCCAGAATTTGCATTTCTTGCTCTACATTTTGAGCCTCTAACGATTTTTTATCGTGCGTATGTTCAAGATAATACCTCAATAAGAGCAGGTTGCTGCAAAAGAGTAATAACACAAACACTAGGCTTATCCGAAAAGGCCAGTTTGGGCTTTTTTTTTCATTCATTATCGATAATTTTTCTTGAATGTTTGAATGGCATACCTGAGCCCAAAAACTCAGGTATGCTAAACACAATAAAATCTTTAATTTTTCCTCGAATTATATGGCTCTCGATCTCTTTTGTCTGGAATACAGTCGCCATCAGTATCTTTACACCCATTTGTACAAGGTCTTCCTTTTTCTTTAGGGCATTGATCAAGGTGGTTGGGGACACCGTCGCCGTCATCGTCTGGACAGCCTCTTACATTGTTATGCCCTCCATTTATACATGGGCAATCGTCTTTGCTGCCTATCAAACCATCTTGATCTGGGTCATCAGTTTGAACACTTTTGTGATCTGGGCACAAATCAAGGTTATCAGAAATACCATCGTTGTCCTTGTCTGGGCAACCTCTTGCCTTCCGAGTACCTTTAAGTCCTGGACAAAGGTCTTCACTGTCGGGTACCGAGTCTCCATCTCTATCTAAAATGATTGGACAACCATTTGTCTCAATGGTACCTGGTTTATCAGGACACTTATCAATTTTATCTGCCACACCGTCATCATCTATGTCTGGACAGCCTTTGAGTTTTCCAGCCAGATCTTTACATTCGTCAACTTTGTCCGCGAAACCATCGCCATCCGTGTCTGGGCATCCTTTGAGTGTACCAGCTATTTCTTTGCATTCATCATCTTTGTCCGCGAAACCATCTCCATCGCTATCTGGACAACCCATGAGTGTACCAACTACATCAATACATTGGTCATCCTTGTCCGCAAAACCATCTCTATCCTTATCTGGGCAACCTTTTAGGGGCCCTGCTTCAGTGGGGCAGTCATCATCTTTGTCCGCAAAACCATCTCCATCCTTATCTGGGCAACCTTTTAGGGTCCCTGCTTCAGTGGGGCAGCCGTCATCTTTATCAGCAAAACCATCTCCATCCTTATCTGGACAACCTTTGAGGGAGCCTGCTTCTGTGGGGCAGTCATCGTCCCCGTCTGCAAAGTTGTCACCATCTTGATTTGGACAGCCGTTAAGCGGTCCAGCCACAGTAGGGCATAAATCCTTATCCCCAACAAACTTATCTCTATCAGGGTCATTCACCAGTTTGAAGGTCACGCCTGTACCCACCCAGAGTGCTCCATCTCCAAAGGTCATAAACTTTCGCCCAATTGCATCAAAACGATCATAAAAACCTTGTCGATATGAAAGTTCGATATGATAAGCTAAGTTCTTTTCGTTGCTCCATTTCAAACCTGCGGTTATGGGTAAGGACAACAAAAACTCATCGATTGATTTATCCCTGAATTTTTCAATGCTTCCAGCAATTGGAATTTTCAGGTTTACATCGCCATATGCGAGGGATATACCCGGTTCAAAGAAAGGTTTAAGGTTTTGTTTTTTCCCAAAAAACCAAGGTATGCCAATCGTAAAGCTATAGAGCCGATTGTGCCCCTGGGGAATTTTCAAGTTTTGATATGAGAGTTGGCTTCTCAATCCAAAAGCTTCAAAAGGCTTATACAATTGAATCCCAATACCCAAACCTCCATTTTGTTTGCTGAAAAAGGAAGTAGAATCACCTTGGATAGAAGAGAAACTTATTATGGGTCCTAGTTCAAGAGCTTGGCCATGTAAAAAATTGCTAAATATTGCAATAGTTAAATACAATAAAAATCCATTACATTGTCTCATAAACTCACA
Source organism: Haliscomenobacter sp. (assembly GCF_965225875.1). Taxonomy (GTDB): domain Bacteria; phylum Bacteroidota; class Bacteroidia; order Chitinophagales; family Saprospiraceae; genus Haliscomenobacter. The sequence goes on from NZ_CBDDBS010000003.1 coordinate 2,474,069, forward strand.
ATTAAATAACCATATAATCATGTTTTTGCAGGGTGCTCTACTCTTCTGGTTCCTGCGCCCAATCGCCCTCTAAAAATCTTAACAAATAGTTCGATTTGATAGCCATTCCTCGCGAAAGCCCAGCCCATCCAGCATAGTTAATTCCTACTAATTTCCCTCTACTGTCAAATACGGGAGAACCACTAGATCCTTGCAATGTATTCATTTGATAGCTGATAAAAAACTTACTAGGCTCTCTTGATATTTGGCCTTTAATACGTTCTGGATTTGATTGACGAGTAACTTTATCATATGCCAGGGTGGTTCCTCCTGGGTAACCTATCATGAATACATCTGTTCCGATTTTAGTTTCTTCTGATGAAATATCCGATAAGTTGATGTATGAGAACTTTCCAGGTTGATATGGCAATTCAACATTCAGTTCTGCCAAATCAACGTCTTCATTAATAGAGGACGCAGCCAAAGAACAATTGATTCCACCAAAAGCAACTGAAATTTCATCCAATGTCATGTGGTCTTGCAATTGCATCATTTGGCCTTTAGGTACAAATTTCATAAAGGCTTTTTGAGTAACAAACAATTCATTATTATAAGAATATAAGTTTGCAGCCTTCTTATAATGATGAATAATTTCCCGTATAACCCTTGCGAATCTGATAAGTTCTTGATCTTCATTGATTTCCAGATTTCTCTCTTGGCTAAGATCGTTAATTCCAGTCTGATTAATTCTCCAACTTGGATCAACTACATGTCGATTGGTGATCAATTTTACTTTATTTTTATGTTTAACCAAAAAAGCTGTACCTATGGACATAAAAGGATTCAAGTTTTCCCGATTAGAATCAATATCAAGATCACCAGTTTTTTTTGACCTGCCGAAAAACATAGTTCTCTGTCCAATAGGAATTTTAAGAAAATAGGCATGCACCAACATCCCTACGCTTTTATCATATTTTGCTGAAATATCTTCCAATCCCATTAGCTGGGGGGCTTCTACAGGCTTTATAGAAGGTCTATTCATAAAAAGATACACACTTATTCCAATCAAGACAATGAAAAAAGGTAATGCAATGTGCCACCATTTAATCAAAAAGCCATTTTTTTTTCGTTCAGGAATCATTCGCCAGTCCAAAACAGCAATTCCAGCAAAACTGATAATATCGCCTCGGGAGACGTTGCGAAAGTCATTTTTAATCATAACTCCGTTGATAAAAGTACCATTGGTACTCTGATCATAAAGTACATAAGAGTTATTGTCTCTAACTTCCAATTTAGCATGAAACCTGCTGATATGATCATTATTAGGAAGTTGAATCCGGTTAGAAGGCTCTTTCCCGATAGTATAAATTTCCATGTTAGTTGTTTTTTATTTGTGATTGGCGGTTGTTTGTTCGTGCTCCGTATATATTTTAGGGAATATATCTTTCTCAAGAGTCTCAAAAGTTGACGATATATCCATCCATTCATTAGTCAGGGAATCGATCTCTCTGCAATTTCCTTGTGGACATATTTTTTCAAAGTATTTTCCTTGAATGTTCTTTAATTCATCTGAAAAACCTTTAATCTCAGAATTGTTCGGTCTTGTTTTTAATACTTCACCACAAAGTATTATGTGATCTTCTAGCATATTGTACATTTTCTGTACTTTTTCTTTTTGGACCATTGTGTTTGTAGTAACCTCTTTTTCTTTTTGTGGGGAGACAGTAAAATGCAAATAAATCAATATGCAAAGAACAATTACACTCAAAGTTAAAACCAATATATTAATCACATTTCCTCTCCCTATAATTCTGGTAGAACTTGAAGTGATTTCCACCACGCCAATTGTCAGGTTATCGTGTTCCCCCAATTTGCTAGCTCGGCCATTTTGGTCACAGACAGCCAAAACTTCACTTACAATCGCATTGGCATCTTTTCTTTTCTTTACAATAGACAGCAAATCATCTTGATCAATCTCCCCATGTATACCATCGGAAGTCAGTAAAAAATAATCCCCTTTTTCATATTGTGTGGAAGATATATCAATCATGACCTTATCTCGCACTCCCAAGGCTCGGGTAATCTGATTAGAATCTGGATGAAACCGGGCCCTTTCTTCTTGAAGCTCACCTCTGTCAACCATATTTTGTACAATTGAATGATCCTTGGTCTTGAACACCAATTTTCCATTCCGAATATGGTAAATACGGCTATCTCCTACGTGAGCAATTAAAGCTTCACTGGGGGTTAGAAGCAATGCTGCTACCGTAGTGCCCATACCTCTCAGGTTACTTTCTTTCAGGCTACGCTGGTAAATAATGGTGTTAGCCTTTTGAATCGCTGCGCCAAGAATAAAGCTAGAATCTCCTTTTTCCTTTATTGCATCGAATTCATCAAGAATGATTCTAGTAGCAATTTGGGATGCAATCGCCCCCCCTGATGATCCACCTACCCCATCGCACACTATAATTAATAGTCCAAATTTCGTATCCTTTTTAGCCGCAAAGTCCTGATTTTCAGTTCTTCCTCCTATTAAGGTATCAATGGCAACTTTATAGTCCATATCAAATAAAATTATTCGCTTAAATAATTAACATCAAAAATAGGATTAAAAGGATGATTGACACTCCGATAGAAATGATTGTTGCCCAAGGAAATGGTTCAGTTTCAACCGGGCTCAACAATTCATCAATCTCCTTGATAAAATCCTCTGCTGACTGATAACGTTCTTCTGGTTTCTTTTGAGTAGCCTTAAGCAACAACTTGTAAATCTTGATGTCCAAGTTAGGGGGTTTAGGTAAAGGTTTTTCTAAAATGGCAGCTCTAGTTTCTTCATCTGTCTCTCCGTCAAAAGGCAACTTAAACGTGAGTAACTCATATAAAGTGATGCCTACTGCCCATAAATCAGTCCAAGGACCAATTTTGTGATTTTGTACTTGCAATTGTTCTGGTGCGGCGTATACCAGTGTGCCCAAAAATGTAGCTACTCCTGTTAAGCGCCTTTGATCTGCGGGGGTTTCTCCTTTCTTAGCAATTCCAAAATCCAATATCTTAATTAACCCATTTCGGCATTGCATTAAGTTAGCAGGCTTAATGTCCCTATGTATAATTATTTCATATTCAGAATGTAATGCCGTAAGCCCTTCTAAAACCTGGCGAATAATAAACAAAGCTTCATCTAAGGAGAATGGCTCATTATTTCGAGCTCTGTGCTCGATGATATGGTCAAGCGTTTCACCATCCAACCATTCCATTACGATATGGTGGTTATTATTTTGAAAAATATATTCATAAACTTCCAATACATTACGATGATACAACTGAATATCGCTTTCTCTTTTAAATCTAGCCTTGTACATTCGTCGTTCAGCCAAATCCTTGAATAAAACTTTAATGGCTACTTTTTTTTCAGGGTTGCTTTTCCTGAATCCTTGAAAAACCCGACTCATGTTTCCCCTTTTCGACCCCAAATTTGCATCGAAATAATAAGTATCCATCATGCCTTTTAATTTAATCATTGTAGCCACGTTCTTCATCGTTTAGTTTGACCATATTGATTGCAATACCTCTTCATAATTCTTTCTAGTTTTTCTGTTCTTTTAAGTTCATATGCCTTTATATAATTCTTACACGCTTGTTCTTTGTCTCCATTTACAAGTTTAGTATTTGCTTCTTTAATTAATTTTTGCCATCTCAGCGTGTCGACATCGAGGATATCTTCATTTTTCATAATTGCCAACAGAGGCAAACCTATAATGATAATCATGGTGCTAAACAGAATAGAAACCCCAGTCCAAAAGAGGACATTGCTATTGATATTCAAGTACGGTTTAGTCCAAAGTGTTGGCCGTTTGTCGCTTGGCTTTTCCAAAAATTCTCTCATTTCGGAAATTGACTGAAATCTATTCTTCTGCAGTTTTTGGGTTGCTTTTTGAATTAAAGAAAGAAAAGGCTCAGGGATTTTGCCACAATCCAATATTGGAGAACTCACTTGTTTATTCATGATTTCGAACTCAGACCCTTGAAAAGGTGGATGGCCACAAAAGATTTCATAAATAGTATTCCCAATAGCATAGATGTCTGATGTAGCGTTGATTTTTTCATGTTCACCTCTTATCTGTTCGGGTGGCATGTATTCAAGTGTCCCCAATTGAACGCCTATATTAGTTTTCTTTCTCTTATCTTTAATTTTAGCTATGCCAAAGTCCATAATTTTTATGACTCCATTGTAACAGAGCATAATATTATCAGGTTTAATGTCTCGATGATAAACAGGCGGTGCGGCTAGATGGAGATGTTCTACTCCATCTAGAATCGCTTTGATCATTATATTAATCTCTGCTAACGGTAAGTGCATGTGTGAGTGAATCGATTCTTTGATTCTGTCCTCCAAGGTCACTCCTTCTAACCATTCACTTATAGTATGAAATATCCCTTTATATTCAATGAAGTCATAAATTTTCATCAGATTGGGATGGTTCAGTTTGATCTTGGCACTATCTTCAGCTCGGATGATATTATTGATATTACTAGTCAAATCTTTATACATAACCTTGATCGCAACAAAGCTTCCTACTATAAGTTCGGGTTTATACGAACTAAGTACTAACCCCTTAAATACTTTGCCCGTACCGCCCTCAACAGCAAAAGACTGAGGATTGAATTGGTATTCACCAGATTCACCTTTAATGATAACTAATGGCATATAGAGTTATTTCAGCTACTGATTACTCTTGTTTTGTTAGGTTCTCTTTCTGAATAATCAGAAGATCCAATATCCTCTAATTGAACAGATTCTAAATCAATGAAATCTGGATCAGTAGTTAGATTTAAGGCTTTTGTATCTATACAAAGAAAAAGTAGTCGATAATGCCCGATTTTAATTTGATCAAATTGGTTTAGTGATTTGTAGTTGTTACTATGATGTAGATCAAGATCATTTACAGCAGTTCCATTATTAGAATTTGTGTCACTGATAATAAAAATCAACTCTTCTTTCTGATTTCCAGTAGCTTCGATCCGTCGAGCATTCAAAATTGCATGCTCAGATGAAACTGCTCCTTCTTTCAGTACAATATCATTAGAAGAATCCGAACCTATTTTGTTTTTGCCAATGTAAATTGGCCAAAATTCCCCTGCGGCTTCTTTAGAATAGGAAACTAAAAAACCCAGAACTTTACGTTTTGCAGTGGTAGTTAATGATTTAAATTCGGAGCTATCAATGATGGTGTGTTTTTTACTCTGCTCGAAAGTAGATGAATAATCAGTTGTAACTTCATCGTTTGGGTCAAAAACTTTTGTTGGTGAACTCATAATATAGATTTTAATGTTTATACTTAGGTGATGCTATGCGCATTTTTTAGAATTTACCACTTGAGTGGTATTAAGCAATAATTTCTAAATAGCTTCATTGTTGTCTGTGATTTTAAAAAACTTTAATTCTATTCAAAAACTCATTTTCGTACTAATACAACTTCAGAATCAATAACAACACAAAAGCTATCTACCTAAAATATGATATCCTATTTAGGATGGTGACATTACAATGCAAATATAATTAATTCTTCTTTACCAAGACTATTGGAAACGTTTTTTTTATTATTTTCTAAGTTCGCGCTTTTTTCTGAATGGACATCGCCGTTCTTTGACAAATTTGTATAGACCTTACACGCAAAAACTGTTTCAAGTCCAATTTCGAGGCGTTATCAAAACAATCCAAAAAACTCCCTTCCATCGCCACAAAAACCACCACACCCGTGTCCTAGTTCTATTCAAAATCCTCCGAAAAAAAAATACCTTCCTGCACCGGCATTTCTAGTACTAGCAAATACGGCAACACACGGCGGAGCCAACAATGGCTCAATGCATTTACCAACATCAGTTGTCACCAAATCGTACCTAGGCCAAAATTTTCAACGAGCCGCTACTCTCAACCTTGGCTAACATCGAACCGTGAAACAAAGATTTCTCCAACCAAGCCTTACAGCCACTATTTACACTCACCAAATAACCATAAATACCTAAATTGGGGCAAAATCCAATCAATTCCAACACCAAATGTCCAACACCACTTCCCTCACCCGCGCCCTCACCCCCCTCCACCTCTGGGCCATTGCCGTCGGCTTAGTCATTTCCGGCGAATACTTCGGCTGGAACTATGGCTGGGAGGCCGCAGGCACCGTCGGTTTTCTCATTGCCACCTTGATTGTAACGATCATGTACCTGGCCTTCATTTTCAGTTTTACGGAATTGACCACTTCCATTCCGCATTCAGGCGGGCCCTATGAGTATGCCCGAAGGGCCTTGGGGCCAATTGGGGGATTGGTAGCAGGTTTTGCGACGCTAGTGGAGTTTCTATTCGCCACGCCCGCCATTGCCTACGCTTTGGGTAGTTATTTGCATTTTTTGTACCCTGGCTTCAATGTGTTGTACACTGCGATCGGCTGTTATTTCATTTTTTCCCTGATCAATTTTTGGGGCATCAAGGAATCGGCCATGTTTACCCTGGGAGTTACCTTATTGGCCGTAGCCGAACTGTTGTTGTTTATGGGTATTGTAGCGCCTCATTTTCGGATGGAAAACTTCATGCAGGACAGCATGCCGCACGGGTATTTGGGCGTATTTGCGGCTTTGCCATTCGCCATTTGGTTTTATTTGGCCATTGAGGGGGTTGCGATGGTCGCTGAGGAGAGTAAAGACCCCAAGCGCACCATTCCCGTCGGTTACATCTCGGGCATCGCTACGCTGGCTTTATTGGCCATCGGAGTCATGTTGTTGACGGGGGGCATTACCGATTGGCACCGCTTATCCACCATCGATTACCCCTTGCCTGAGGCCATTGGTATTGTGATGGGTAAGGACAGTGGTTTGACCAAATTGTTTGCGGGTATCGGTTTGTTTGGCCTGGTAGCTTCCTTTCACAGCATCATTTTAGGCTATTCCAGGCAGTTGTTCGCCCTGGCTCGTGGCGGTTACTTGCCGCGTGGTTTGGCTGGAATCCATCCGCGTTTTCATACGCCGCACGTAGCCTTGCTGGTGGGAGGAATTATTGGCATCATTGCAGTATGTTCGGGGACTACCCAACAATTGATTATCCTTTCCGCTTTGGGAGCAGTAGTGATGTACGTGATGAGTATGGTGAGTTTGTTTGTATTGCGGCGGAAAGAGCCCGATTTGGAGCGGCCTTTTAAAGCCCCCTTCTACCCTATTTTGCCTGCTATAGCTTTGATTTTGTCCTTGCTTTGTCTGATCGCTATTGTGGTGTATAATTTTTGGCTGAGCGTATTGTTCTTTGCGCTTTTGGGGCTGCTCTTGTTATTGTTTGTCGGAACAGGATTGCATAAAAAATTAATGTAAAAAATAAACAGCCCACCTTTGGTGACCTGTTTATTAAAAGTACAGCCACAAATGACACAAATTTTCACAAATTATGGCACGAACTTCGTTCGTGAAAATAACACAAACGCAAGTTTGTGCCATAATTTGTGAAAATTTGTGTCATTTGTGGCTAAAAATAGTTTCTGCTAAACGCCGAAGGCATGGTGCTAAAGATTGATTCTGGTGTAGGGATTTCGGATTTCGGTATCTCCAAGCCTGAAGTGTACCGAAATTCAAAATCCCCATTCCGAAATCCCTACAAGGTTCCTTTTTTCATTTTATCCAGGGTATCCTGAAACATTTCTTTTTCTTCTGGGCTCGCTTTTTCCATAGCTTCCGTTTCAAATTTGATCGCTTCGGCTTTTCTGCCCAATTTATACAACAAGTTAGCGTAAGTATCCAAAAAATTGACATCCCGATCCAATTCCAGGGAACGCGCCGACCATGCGAGCGCCTTGGTCAAGTCTGCTTTATCGGTCATGGATTCAAGGTATTTCATCGCCAACTCATTCAATTCAAGCGCAGTGTTTCTGCTTACTGTGTTTTTCATTTTTTCGCGCATCAGCACAAACTGAGCCGAGGTGGTATCTTCGCCTTCCAGTATGGCCTGTTTTTTATACAAAGCAAGGCTTTCCGCATCTTGTTTTTTCAATGCATCGTTGGACAAGGACAGGAAACTGTTGGCTTTTTGTTCCATTATCTTACGTACCACGCTGAGGTCTCCGGTTGCTTTTGCAAACTCAAATTCATATTGGGCTATTTGTGCCTCGGCACCCGGACCGTCCGTTTCTTTGGATATTTGGATCAAACGATCCAGCAGTTTGTGGTCTTTGGCTTGAACAGCTTTATTGAACAATTGATTTTTCAGCTTGCCCAAAGCAGAATAAGCTGCCTGAACCGAAGCATTGGAATATTTGCCTGCTTCGCGCATAATACCTGCCAACAATTGATAAGCTGGCCCATCCAATTGAGTAAGGTTATCTGCGGCCAGTTTTACCACCGTTTCTGTTCCACGTTCATTAGCAGGAATCAAAGCCAGGTATTCATTCAAAACTTTAGTAGTCTCTTTTCCTGATTCTTTGAGCTTTCCCAGGTAAGCCTGCATAAAAGCTTTGTCGTTTTTTTTTGCTCCATAATTTTCATCAAACCAGGAAAGTGGTTTCATTCCTTCTAAAAGTTTTGCCGCAGTTTCTGCATCCTTCAGCAATTCCTCTGGAGGGCGATAGCCCACTACACGGTGCACTACCTCACCTTGCCCATTGATGAAGAGCATATTCGGATAAGCTCTTACTGCGTATTTGCGCGCAATGTTGATGCCTTCACCTTTTTCAGCATCCAGCTTGTAGTTGACAAAACTTGCATTGAATTTGCTGCCAACTTGTGCATCTGAAAAAGTATTGCGGTCCAGCATTTTACAAGGGCCACACCAGGTGGTATACACATCCATAAAGATGAGCTTGTTTTCTGCCTTGGCTTTATCCAACATCGCCTGGAATTCGCCTTGCTGAAAGCTGATTCCTGCCGCATTTTCCTGGGCAATCAGGCCCACGCCCATCCCCAGCAACAAAATGAAAAATGCAAAACGATTCATAGATCCTCTTTTAGGGTTAAATATTCATACACAAGATTACAACATCTTTTGATGTCATTTATTTCAATGTGCCGGAAAATTGAATATTTAGGCCCCAAACTGCCGTAAATGGTGATCCAGGTGCATGCTCATCAGTTTGTCCCATTCTTCTGGAGTCATTTTTCCAAACAAGGGGTGTAACTCGGTGGTTATGGCAGCAGGGCCTTCAGTTACCCAACGTTGGACATAAGCAAGCAATCGGCTTTGTTGTTCAGCAAAATCTCGTGGATCGCTTTGGATAAAAGTGGGATGAGTAGGTAGGTTTTTTTCAAACTCTTTTCCCTGGGTGATGTATTTGTTCTTGATCATCTTCCCCAAAAAAAAGCCAAACCATCCTCGCTTGGGATTGGCTTCCCGAAAAGCTATTTTCATTGGCTGAATGCAATGGGCCATCATCTGAGCCACATCCATTTTCCCCCACTGGCGTTGGGTGTCTGGTTTAAGGGATTGGATCCGATCAATGAATTGCTGATTGTCTTTAGGGTCAAAAAGGCTCATGGTGTTTTTTTTAGGTGCAACAATGCGGTAAAGATAAAAAAAGAACTATTTTTTGTGTAAAAAAGTACGAATCAACAACAAAACAAAGACCAGTAGAATTAAGCTACCCAATAAAAGCATCATTACTTTTTGAAAAAAGCCCGCAAAGGTAACGGTCAAAATCGCCACCCCGGATAAGCCCAGAATGATTTTTTCCAACAGGAAGTACGACTGAAAAGTAAACACATTGACATACATGCTTACAAAAGCCAGGGCTCCAAAAGTTAAGGCAGCAGGGAAAGACCAAGCCCCTATTAAGCCACCCAAGGCTCCAAATCCAATGCCCAGAGTGCCCCACCATACGTTAGGGAATAACTCATTCACTTTTGCCGGGACTTTGATCTCCAAGGTATCCGGTAACAACAAAAATTTCAGGCTCTTCCACTCGTACAACAAGGCCAGAATATTCAGGGCCACAAAAACCGAATCTACATAGGGAGTCCCTTTCCAATTTTGAGAGATGGTCACCATCAAAATGCTGACATTCACGGGTACCAGCATGATCAGCCCCAAGACCGAATAGCGCTGCGACATCACCATCATCCCCACCAGCACTTGAGAAAAGGCGATAAACTGGCCAAAGAGCTCCAGATCGTATTTTGCCAGTTCTTTGATCAACCAAGGCGGCCCGATCAGTTGGCCAAACTGGCCATCGGTGAGTTTACACAAACCGGCCGAAGCAAAAATATAGCCCAAAAATAGCCGAATGAGTAAAGCGTAAAAGTCTTTGGTTTTCATCAGGATTAGGATTTTGTAGTGGTGTTTGGTGCAGCAAAATATTGTACCACGCTTGTGTATAGAAAAAAACTAGATGAAGTCCCCCAATTTAAGGTCTAAACTTTTAGCTATCTTCGCTAAATAGTACCATTTTACCATGAAGACACTACTCTTGTTGTTCCTCAGCACTGCTTTATGCCTGAGTTTATCCGCTCAGCCGCCCGCCTCTCATTTGTATGTATTCAATGTACAAAAAGTGGGTGATACCTTATTCCAGTTTTCAGCGCCCAAGTTTCTTTCGGCCTTTAACCTGAAAGGGTACAACAACCACCCTTTCTTTTTCAGCAACAACGAGTTGTACATCTCTTCCCAATCGCCGAAGGAAAGCCAGCCGGAATTGTACAGCCTCAACCTAAGCACGGGTGTACGTAGCAGAGTGACGGAGACCCCCGATGGGGAATATTCACCCAAGCCTGTCGGTGATGGACAAAATTTTTCGGCAGTACGTATGGAATTTACCCAGGGCGACACCTTGCAACGCCTCTGGCAGTTCCCCCTCAATCGGTCCAGCAAAGGCCAGCCCATTTGGACCGACATCGACAATGTGGGCTATTACCTCTGGCTGAGCACCCGTGAATTGTTACTGTTTCTAGTTGATAGACCCAACCAATTGGCCAGAGTCGATGTGGGCAGTTCGCGCAAAGAAGTCATCGCGGTCAATCCAGGCCGCTGTATCCGCCGGATCACCGGGGTGGGCGCTTATTTTGTACAAAAAAGCTCCAGTTTTAGTCAGCCCTGGAAAATCATGAAATGGGATCAACGGGCAGTTGGTCGCAATCAGGTCAGTGAGGTGGTCAATACCTTGAGCGGCAGTGAGGATTTTGCAGTGATGAGCGACGGTTCACTCATCATGGGCAATGGCCCGATCTTGTACCGCTATCGTCCGGGTACGGATCGCAATTGGAAAAAAATGGCCGATTTTTCCTTTTACAACATCAAAAAAATTACTCGTATCGAAGTCAGTCCGGACAATGGGAAGATTGTGTTTGTAGGGCAGTGAGCGTAAGTTTGGCAGCGAAGTAACAAGCCAAAACTCCCCCTCGAAAGTTTCAGACTTTCGAGGGGTTTCATCTGCACAATTGTGCGCTAAAGAGCTTTTCAAAAGTCTAAAACTTTTGAAAGGGGGCTCTAAATTTTTACACACGTCTCAAGTTCTGGTGCGCTTATTCAACAATTTTATAGGTTTTATTTAAGGACTAAAAATGATGAAAAAAGTAATCATCGTACTTTTGTGTAGCATTGTCGGGCTACAATTAACGGGGCAATCCGACCCGATGTACCTCAAGTCCATTGCCCATCACCGCAAAGCCTACCTGAGTGCATTTAAACACAACCCAAGTTCACCTTTGGACAAAAAAGGCCTTAAAAATGTGCAGTTTTTTCCCGCCGATGAACGTTATTTTGTGCACTGCCAGTTCAACCTTACACCCGATGCCGAGCCATTTGAACTGCCAACCTATAGCGGTGTCACCCGCCCTTATGTCCGCTATGGAATCGCAAAATTCCAGCTGGATGGAGTAGAACATCAGCTCAGCATCTACCGCAGTTTGAGCAATACCTTGCCACAGTACCGGGATTACCTCTTCGTGCCCTTCAAAGACCTCAGCAATGGGGAAAGTACCTACGGAGGTGGCCGCTACCTCGATTTGCGCATCAAGGATATTGTCAACAACGAGTTGATGCTCGATTTCAACAAAGCCTACAATCCATATTGCGCCTATAGCGACGGCTACGCCTGTCCCATTCCACCTGAAGAAAACCACTTGCAGGTGGGTATTTTGGTGGGGGAAAAACAGTTTTTAGGCGAAAAGAGGAAATAATTAAGGGGCGATAAAAAAATAAGTGCTCCTTTTGCCAAACATGAGTCATCCCGAATTTTTGGAATAACAAACCGCGGATGCGGTTGAATTTATCATAGCCCCGGTCGTCCGGGGTCATTTGGGTATCAAAAGGTTCCGCAACCGCGGCAGCGGTTGAACTTTTTGCTCAATTGAGTTCAACCACTGCCGTGGTTGCCGCCAATTTGGCCCTATTATTAACCCCGGACGACCGGGGCTATGATAAATTCAATCGCTCCGCGATTAGTTTTATGCCCGATTTTGACATTTCAAAAATTCGGGATGACTCATGTTTGGCTCAAGAAAAATGAGCACTTATTTTGCCCCACTACTATGCCGCTTTTGCACTCAGCGTCGCCAGGTGATGCCGGGTATGGTAAACCGTAAAATACACCATCTCCCGCGCCGTCATTTTGCCCAGCAAAGGGTGTTTCCAAACCATCCACGCATCGGCCTTGTTTTCATCCCACCGAGGAATCGCCTTTAATGCAGCTTGTGCAGCAGCAACGAAATTTTCTTGCAAGACAGTTCCCATATACTGCTTGGGTTCCTTATCCGCAATGGATTGGCCAATGGTGGGATTGAGGGCTAATTTCTCCAGGTATTCTTTTACAATTTCATCATAGCTTCGCGAAGGATGGTCACTGGGTATCAAACGTTCCTCCGGGCTGGACAGTAGCATCCCGGTGCCATTGGTCGATAGCGTCAAATGGACCATTTCTTCCCCAAAAGACCATTTTTCAGTGGGCTTGGCATTGATTTTTTCATCGTTTACCTGGGTAAACAGCGCTTCAACTGCCGAAAAAGCTTCGGCTAAGGCTTGATGTGCAGCGTTGAGATTGGTCATCGATTTTAGGTTTTTTACAAAAATACATCTTTTATTGAACGATTGTTCAAGTTATTCTGATTTTCATCCTAAAAACCTAAAAGAAAAAGTTGAGAAGTTGGGAAGTTGAGGCTACCGCAGCTACTTAGACAAGGATATTGTCAAAATTGCTGCGGTAGCCTCAACTTCTCAACTCTTCAACTCCTCAACATCTCTTACAGATTCAACCAATACGTACATTTGAGCACCAAAGCCCGGTTTTTATTGACATAGGTATCGGAATAATAGTTGTCGGTGTACACCAAAAAAATGTCCGATACGGGTCGGAAACGCCATTGCAAGCGGGAGTTGATGTTAAGATTGTTGCTTTGGTTGTTGTATTGAACAAAAGTAGTCCAAAACAAACTGCGCGAAAACGAGAGGTCGATTTTAGGCCCAATCAATAAAAAATCGGCATCAGCATAAGGCTCAGGCAGGCGAATGCGGTTGTAACTAAAATTAAGGCCCAAAATACCATAAGGTTGTTTTCTGAAATTGACGGTTCCTTCGAGATTTGCTCTAGAGCCATTAAAGTACTCTCCAATACGGCCACTTAACTCAAAATAAACCTGTTTACGTGCATCAGAAAGCGCCATAAATCGAAACAAGTTATTGGCAAAAGCACTGCCTTCTGACAATTCCAATCCACCTGAATTCGTGGGATCAAAGGCATCAAACAGGTAAACATATTCCCGCCGCAATCTAAAATCGACGATGGTTGAACTCCGAAAACGCAGCCTATACAAGATATTCAAATCCCAATCCGTAGTCCCGTAGGTATCATTGCCCAAAACGTCAAAATCAAACCCTGGTCCATGACTTTGAAGGGGGCCTTTTTTGGGATAAAACTTCCAATTGACGGTCCCCGCCGCCCGGCGGTAATCTGTCCTACGGGCAAATCCAACTTCGGGATTAAAATTAGCACCAACATCTTGAATCGTAAAAACGGCATCCCAGTTCAAGGCATTGTAATTGATCATGGCCGAGCTGGCGCCATTTTTTCCCTGGGTTAAAGCTGGATCAAAACTGCGGTGGTGAAAAAATTTGCCCGTCCACTTGTTGTCGTTGGAAGCCAGGTTGTAATCAATACCCACTACCCGGTTGAAATCATAACTGGCAGCCTCCAGGAGTTTGTCTCGAAAAGGCTGTTTGTTGATGGCAATAATCCCAATGTTAGAGCGAGAAAACACCTTGCGTTGCAGTACCCCAACGGTATAATTGGTTGAAGGCTGGCTGATGTCATAATCTCTCGCTGATTGCATACTCAGGAGGCCCATTCTCCAGTTTTTATCCAACTTCCCACTCAATCGAGCCCCGAAATAAATGGGGTTTTGTACATTTAAATCAGTAGCGGTGTCTTTGGCAATCCCGATTCGGCGAGAAAAAAACGGGCGTAAATTTTGAGATCCAAAACTACCAAAAAGGTCAGCATTTTCGAGAAAAAACTGCCGCCGCTCCGGGAAAAAAATCTCAAACCGATCCAGATTGGCCACCTGTTGATCGACTTCCACTTGTGAAAAATCAGGGTTTACTGTCAAATCCAGGTTCAGCGCTGGGCCAACTGAAATTTTAGCATCCCCACCAATGTTTGAACCTCGCTCAAAAACCTTTTGGTCAACTCGATCCTCCTGGTAGTTCACCAGGGTGTAAGGAATGAGTGAGATGTTTGCACCCGGTTTCTTTAGCGGCTGATCAAAGGCCATCACACCATGATAGGCCAGATTGATAATGGGGTACTGTCGGGGAATTTTTGGCCAACTTGAACGCTCTGGTCCATCACTACTGATCCGGTAAAATTTGACATTCCAAAACTGGCTGCTCTCTTTATAACGGAGGGTTTTGAAAGGAATGGCCATCTCGGCAATCCAGTAACCTTTGTATTGTTTAGCTCCGGCAAACCACTTATTGTCCCAGGCTTGATCCAAATCCATGGGGCCATTTGCTCCATTGGTCAATAATCCCTCGCGCTGTACGCCAAAGGGATTAACCCCAAATTGAAAGGCATTGGTTTCATCCTGAAAAGGATCGATGGTAAAAGTAACCGCGTCGTTGGCTTCACCCCGAAAATCGCGGCGAAGCGAAGGAGTAATGTAAGATCCCATCACATCCGGCAGCCGATTTTTGGCAATGGCCAGATAGTAAATAAAATTGTCGTCGTACAACAAACGCACTTCGGTTGGATTCCAGGCCCGTGAAGTATCCATTGGGAAGTATTGCCAAAAGTCGCTTGCAATGGCTGCATTGGCCCAGGCATCATCCAGTACACCATCTATTTTGATAGGGACAGAAGTTCTGTTGACCCGAATGGTATCGTGCTGCTCTTGCGCAATGGCGGGCAATCCCAGACAAAGGGTGATGACGGCTAGGGAAATGACAAATTTCATGGTGTGTTTACGTTTGGGTTCCAGATGGCAAATAAAATGATATTTGTCGGGAACTTTTCATTGGAGTCGCCAAAAGGAGGGGATTGTGGATAGAAAGCGGATGAGGAGGGACGAGTGAAAAAAATAACCCGGTTCTAAAATCAATTGCCTATTTTCATCCGATTCAAAAACAAATTAGACAAGGAATGCTCACTTGGGAAGAATTTGAAAAAGTAGAAATGCGAGTCGGTACCATCCTCGAAGTCCGGGATTTTGAAAAAGCCCGCAACCCTGCTTATCAACTCACGATTGATTTTGGAGAACTGGGCATCAAACGCAGCTCTGCCCAAATCACTGTCTTGTACCAAAAGGAAGACCTGATCGGCAAACAAGTCATCGCAGTGGTCAATTTTCCGGTCAAACAAATCGCCAATTTCTTTTCGGAGTGTTTGGTGCTGGGTTTGATTGGTGGCGATAAAACCATTACTTTGTTGCAACCGGAAAGGCCTGTGCCTAACGGTTTGCGCGTTGCTTGATTTCGTTTGAACCACCTTAGACACCTTAGGGCACCTTAGAAAGCATTAAACTAAATGCTTCTAAGGTGCCCTAAGGTGTCTAAGGTGGTTCAAAAAAGAAAAAACGCAGCGAAGCTGCCCCAATAAAAACCTCCATTTTCGACTCATTCAACCCTTCATCCATGCGCCTTAACCATTTCCTCTTTGCCCTGTTGTTCCTGACCCTGGCCGCCTGCAAGCAAAAACCAACATTCAGCGGCTATTCCATCCAAAAATCGACCCTGGCCGATAGCGCCATCGTCAGCACGGCCCATCCCTTAGCCTCCGAAGTAGGCCTGGCTGTGCTCAAAGATGGGGGCAATGCCATTGATGCAGCCATAGCAGTCCACCTGGCCTTAGCTGTAGTCTACCCAGCCGCAGGCAACATTGGTGGAGGTGGTTTTTTGGTCTACCGTAGCGGGGATGGCCAAGAGGTAGCTGCCCTGGATTTCCGGGAAAAAGCCCCCGCCAAGGCCCATCGCGACATGTACCTCGACGCAGAAGGCAATGTCATCAACGGCAAGAGCATCGAAGGACACCTGGCCGCCGGTGTGCCAGGCAGTGTGGAAGGTTGCTGGCAAATGTTTCAAAAGTATTCCAAACTTAAGGATTGGAAACGGCTGGTACAGCCAGCCATTGACCTGGCAGCAAAAGGTTTTAACATCACTCAAGCCGAGGCCGTAGGGCTCAATGAATACAGGAAGGGCTTCCTTAGCAACAACACCAAGGCTTGCGCTTTTGTCAAAGCTGACAGTACACAAAAGTGGAAAGCTGGTGACTTGTTGGTACAAACCGAACTGGCCGAAACCCTCCAACGCATCCGTGACCAGGGTCGTGATGGTTTTTACGGAGGCAAAACTGCCGATTTGGTTGCAGCGGAAATGCAGCGCGGCGGCGGTTGGATCACCGCTCAGGACATGGCCGATTATCACGCCGTTTGGCGCAAACCCATGTTGGGCAAATACCGGGGCTACGACCTAATTTCCATGCCTCCTCCTTCCAGTGGTGGCATTGCACTGTTTCAGCTTCTGGGCATGGTAGAGCCTTATGATTTGGGTAAAATGGGCTTCCATTCCCCCGAGCACATCCACCTCTTTACCGAAGCTGAACGCCGGGTGTACGCCGATCGGGCCAAACATCTGGGGGATGCTGATTTTTATGGCGTTCCAATCGCCAACTTGTTGGATAGCCAGTACATTCAGGAACGCTTTGCCAATTTTGACCCTCAAAAAGCAACCCCCAGCAAGGCCATCGAGGGAGGCGAATTTACCGGAAAAGAAAGCAAACAAACCACCCATTACAGCATAGTCGATGCAGATGGTAACGCGGTTGCCATCACCACCACCCTCAACGGCGGCTACGGAGCATTAACGGTTGTTGGCGGTGCCGGCTTTTTGCTCAACAACGAAATGGACGATTTCAGCGCGAAACCGGGGGTACCCAACCTATACGGTGCCATTGGTGGTGATGCCAACGCCATTATGCCCGGCAAACGGCCATTGAGCAGCATGACCCCCACTATCGTCACCAAAGATGGAAAACTCTGCATGGTCGTAGGCACTCCTGGCGGCACCACCATCATCACCTCTGTCTTTCAGGTCATCACCAACGTCATCGACTTCAACATGAACATGACCGATGCAACCCATGCCAAACGTTTCCATAGCCAGTGGTCACCTGACGAGTTATACCTGGAAAAGGGTGCGGCGAATGAAGCGACCCGCAAAAAACTCCGGGGAATGGGGCATAAAATCGTGGAATGGTCGGGCATAGGATTGGTGGAATCGATCTTGCTGCGCAAGGATGGGAAGTTGGAAGGTGTGGCCGACAATCGGGCGGAGGATGATACAGTGCTGGGGTATTGAGCCTTTACAAATTTTATTACTTTTATCATCAAATTTGATTCGTGAGCGAAAAAACCACCATTCTTTCTACCATTCGCAACTACGGAAGCCGTTTGTTCCGCTTCATCCGTGGGCGTGTACGTACGGAGGAAGAAGCCGAGGACATACTCCAGGATGTGTGGGTGCAGCTCAGTCGTCTGGGCAATTTGGATGAAATTGAAAGCCTCAGTGGCTGGCTCTACCAGGTGGCGCGCAACCGCATCACCGATACTTACCGCCAAAAGGGCACCGAATCATTGGAAGACTTGAGTTACGAAGACGAAGAGGGCAACCTCAATGTCAAAGAAATCCTGCTATCGGACAGCCGTTCACCCGAAGACGAATTTTTTAAAGAAGTCTTCTGGCAAACCCTGATGAGTGCTCTCGACGAATTGCCCGAAAACCAACGCCAGGTTTTTGTGTGGAATGAACTGGAAGACCTGACCTTGCAAGAAATTGCCGACAAAACCCAGGAAAATTTAAAAACCATCATCTCGCGCAAGCGCTACGCAGTGCAACACCTGCGCCAACGCCTCCAGGCCTTGTACGATGAACTGAACAACGATTAAGCCATGAAACCATACTGGAAAAGAAAAATAGGGTTCTTCATTCTCGCCTTCCCGCTCTTCTTCATGCTGATGGGCTATGTAGTGATGTTGTTGTGGAATAACACCCTGGCAGAAATCACCCCACTCCAACGCATCAATTTTTGGCAAGCCGTAGGACTGCTCATTCTCTGTCGCATCCTCTTTGGTGGTTTCCGTTTCAATGGCCCCAAAGGTCGCGGAGGCAGCCCCAACCACCCCAAAGCCCAACAATGGCGCGAAAAATGGATGGACATGAGCGAAGAAGAACGTGAGCGCTTCAAATCGGAATGGAAAAAACGCTGTCAACCACCGAAATAGGTTGTGTTGGGGCAGCCCTATGTGGCTGCCCAATGCCTAAGAGATACCGCCAACCCACGGATTTATCCGTGGGAGGCCACCCCACCGCCCCACCCCACGAATTCATTCGTGGGTGTTTTCATGGATTTATTCGCAAAAAAGTCTGACAACCAGTTACTTAAAAAATAATCTAAAAAAATCCCACATTTTTTAAAGTAATTTTCCCCTCTCCCCGTCTACCCAAATGTGACGAGAAATCACCGATTGTTAAATCTCAAAACATAAAGAAATGAAAGTGCTGTTTTTTGCACCAGCCCTGCTATTGTTCATGGGCTTGTGGCTGGTACCCTTTTTCCTGTTCAAAGCCTTTTTGATGTTTTTCATCTTTGGGGCCATCTTTAAATTCATGATGCGGCGCAAATGGCGTCGGCATTTTTGGGGCCACCACGTACCCGCTTTTGCCGATCGCATCCGCAACATGAGCGATGAAGAATACGAGGCATTTCGCCACAAGTTCAGCCGGGGTTGTGGAGCCAGAAAAGTAGAAATCCAGGACGACAACAGGCCCTTATACAACGACCGGGATTTGGTTTAAGGGGCGATAAAAAAATAAGTGATCATTTTGCCGGAGGATTAGATAAGTAAACGTTTCATTTCAAGTGTCTTATCTAATCCTCTGGCTCAGGAAAAATGATCACTTATTTTTGCCCTACTACTAAGTGCTTATTTCCATTTTATTCCATATCAAATTATTCATTGAGGGCGGCCCGGGTGGTCGCCCATTCAAAACCATTCATTATGCATTGGCAACACGCAATGGCCAAGTGGGCAAACTGTGCCCCAAAACATCAACATCATGGTCGTCATCAAGGCCGTCACCAGCACGGTGGAGGCATGTATCGCCGACCTAAGTACAACATTCCTGCCAACGTAGCGGAAACGGATACCTACTACGAAATCCACCTCTACGCCCTCGGCTACGACAAGGCTAACATTAGCATCACGGTAGTCGACGACGTGCTGTATGTAAGCGGTACCCGCGAAGTTCCGGAGGATTATCGGCCGAATTTTATCCGTCAGGAGTTTCCGATCAAGTCTTTTGAAAAGGTCTTCCATTTGAACGAGGAGATCGAAACGGAAGGTATTGTAGCAAAGCAGGAGGAAGGTGTACTGATCATTACGCTACCCAAGAAGCCAGAGGCGCAACGGGTGGAGCGGAATGTGGATATCGTGTAGGGAAAGCCCTTCGTGGCTTTCCTCGATAATTGAAATACATTCGTTGGCGCCCTGACGGTCGCAATTGTATCTGTGGGCGCCCACCCAGGGGCGCCCCTACAATATTTCCAAACCCAACCCTACCTTGTCACTTGGCCACATGTACCCATCTTCCAACACAAATCCCCCTTTCACCACATCCTGCGCCAAATCAAAACTGCCATCCAGATCGATGTACTTCGTATGTGGTTGGGCAAAAGCCACGTGCAGTGCAGCCGTAATGCTCACGATGCTCTCATCGTTACAGCCCCACATCAGGTCGATGCCAGCGGATTGCGCCACATTGGCAATCTCTTGAGCCGCCTGGATGCCCCCACATTTCATCAATTTGATGTTAAAAATCCCGCAGGTGCGATCAGGAGTGAGCAATTGTAGGGCGGAAGGCAGTTGCAACAAACTTTCGTCGGCAGCGATTTGGTCCCGCATATCGGCAGGTAGGCCGCTGAGCAGCTGCATGTCGCTCACTTTTACAGGTTGTTCAACCAATTCGATGTGTAGCGACTCCGTCAAAGCATCAAACAGCAATAAGTCCTTGTAGGAATACCCTTGATTGGGGTCCACCCGAATGCCGATGAGGTAGCCAAAACGCTCGCGCAGTTTCACCAGGCGTTCGATGTCTTCTTGCAGGTTTTGCCCCAATTTTACTTTTAAAATTTTGAATCCAGCTTCTACAAATTCCTGCGCATCCGCCAGAGTACCTTCCACATCCTTAATGCCAATGGTCACCGAAGTAGGCAATTTTTCAATTCTACGTCCCAAGAAATCCACCACCGACATCCCGATTGATTGGCAAAAAGCATCGTGCAAAGCCATGTCAAATGCAGCCAGCGCAGCCGGGTATTTTCCAAAAGTATCCCGAAACCACTTGATGTATACCTGGAACAACTCAATGGGTTTGCCTTCCAGCATTTTGATGGGTTCGGATTGCAATACTGCCATGGTATGTTCCAAGGTTTCACCCGTCACATAATCCATCGGGCACCCTGCGCCGATGCCCCGGATGCCATTTTCCAACTCAATCAAAATGAATGCATTTTCAACCTCGGTCGTTGTATGATAGGCTATAGTATAGGGTCGGGATAGGGCCAGATTTTGCCGCCAGACCTCGATGGATTTGATGTTCATGTGTATTTAAGGTTTTCTACATAGAATCGGATGATCTGCAAAATAGAAAGATTCTTGTTTTTTTTTCAAAAAAGAAAACATTGATCGGCATTGATTAAATTCAAGGCAGTTTTAGGAATGGAAACGAATTGTCGTTTCCATTTCTCACCAAAATCCATTACAATGAAAAAAATCCTTTTTCTCCTGACTGTCCTGATCACAGCTTTTTCCTGTCAACAAAAACCAAAAGAAGTACCTCCACGCAACGTCAAAAAGTACAGCATTGAGCAGTTTTATGCCAACAAAGGCATCGGTGGCGGCCTTTTTTCGCCTGATGAAAGCAAACTCTTGGTACACAGCAATGAAACGGGTATTTTCAACCTGTACGAAATCAACCTGGCCGACCAAAAAATGAGCGCCCTGACCAAATCGACCACCGAATCCATCTTCGCCGTGGATTACGTGCCCGGCACCAGCGACCTCATTTACTCCGCGGACAAAGGGGGTAACGAAATTGATCACCTCTACTTGCGCAAAGCCGATGGCAGTGTGCAAGACCTCACTCCCGCACCTAAAGAAAAAGCCAGTTTTTTTGGCTGGAGCCTCGATAAAAAAACGATGTATTACACTTCCAACAAACGCGACGAACGCTTTTTCGACCTCTACAAAATGGGCATTGGCGATTGGAAGGCCAGCATGATGTACCAGAACAACGAAGGTTTCGACCTGGCCGGGCTCTCCTGGGATGAAAAATACGTGGCCCTCAACAAAAGCATCACCACCAGCGAAAATCAACTGTTTTTGTACGAATTGGGCAGCAAAAAAATGATCGAGATTTCTGAAAAAGGCAAAAAAGGAATCTACGGCGGCTCAGGTTTCAGCAAAGACGGCAAAACCTTTTACTACCTCTCCAATGCCAGCAAGGAGTTTCAGTCCCTCGAAGCCTACAACCTAGCTGACGGCAAACGCAAAGAAGTTTTTGCCACCAACTGGGATGTCATGTACGCTTATGATTCCGAGAATGAAAAGTATCGCGTCATTGCTGTGAATGCCGATGGCAAAAACGAACTAAAAGTCATCGACAACCAACGTGGTAAAGAAGTGGACTTGCCTGAAATCCCCGATGGCGACGTCGCTTCGGTCAGCATCTCCCCTAGCGAAACCAAAATGCGGCTTACCGTAGGTACCTCCAAAGCTCCCTCCAACCTATACGTTTATGATTTCAAGACCAAGGAATTGAAAAAATTGACTGAGACCTTGAACAAGGAAATCAATCCCGAGGACCTGGTGGCTGCCGAGGTTGTGCGTTACAAATCCTTCGATGGCGTCGACATTCCCGCCATTTATTACAAGCCCCAACAAGCTTCGGCGCAAAACAAGGTTCCCGCCCTGGTTTGGGTACACGGTGGCCCGGGTGGGCAATCCCGGGTAGGTTATTTCCCATTGATCCAATTTTTGGTCAACAACGGTTATGCCGTACTGGCCGTCAACAACCGGGGCAGCAGTGGCTACGGCCAAAAATTCTACCAGATGGACGACCTGAACCACGGCGAAAAAGACCTGCAAGATTGTGTTTGGGGTAAAAAATACCTGCAAAGTTTACCCTATGTCGATCCCGAAAAAATCGGGATCATTGGTGGTTCTTACGGCGGATACATGACGATGGCTGGAATGACTTTTACACCCGATGAATTTAAAGTTGGGGTCGATATTTTTGGGGTAACCAACTGGCTGCGTACCCTCAAGTCTATCCCACCCTACTGGGAGTCCTTCCGCAGTGCCTTGTATGCCGAGCTGGGTGATCCCTTCACTGCTGACTCGGTACGTTTGCGTAAAATATCCCCCTTGTTCCACACCGACAAGGTCAAACACCCGATCATGGTGCTCCAGGGTGCCAATGACCCACGGGTCTTGCAAGTCGAATCGGATGAAATTGTGGCCGGGGTGAAAAAAAACAAAGTACCCGTTGAATACATCGTTTTCCCGGATGAGGGTCACGGCTTTGTGAAAAAGGAAAATGAGATCAAAGGCTATGGCGCAGTGCTGAAGTTTTTGGACAAGTATTTGAAGGAGGAGAAAGAAATGAAAAATTAAGTTTAGTTGAGAAGTTGAGGAGTTGAGAAGTTGAGGGCTACCGCAGCGATTTTAACACCGGTTTTGTCAAAGCCTCTGCGGTAGCCCTCAACTTCTCAACTTCTCAACTCCTCAACTTTTCAACCTATAAATTCCGATCGCAATGAAAACACTTTTTACCCTCTGCCTCTGTTGGCTGAGCCTCCTGGCTTTTGCCCAAAAACATGACGGCATTTCCAACAACCTCAGCAATTTGTTCAAACTTTCCGACGCCAAGACCCGTTCTATCTCGCCAGAAAACTTTAGCGGAGAAAAAGGAAAAGGTGGAATGGCCACGGAAGGAACCGGAGCCAACGCCGCACGTGGCCTTGGCCAGGGCTGGAAAATCAGTCCCAGCGTGAAAATTCCGTCCAAAACCACCTTCACCATGGCGGAAATCAACGGCTCGGGTGCCATTCAACACATTTGGCTCACGCCTGCCGGAATCAAATGGCGTTATGCCATCATCCGCATCTATTGGGACGATGAAAAGGAGCCTTCCGTCGAAGCACCAATGGGGGATTTCTTCTGCATGGGTTGGAACCAGTACGCCCCGGTCAATTCGCTGGCGGTGACGGTCAATCCTGGCAGTGCATTTAACTGCTACTGGGTGATGCCTTTCCGCAAAAAAGCTAAAATCACCATTGAGAACCTGGCCGACGAGGAGTTCCGTTTGTACTACCAGATTGATTATGTAGAAACCACCGTGCCCGACGACGCTGCCTATTTCCATGCCCAATTCCGCCGCACCAATCCAGTACCTTACAAAGAGGTGTACACCCTCGTAGATGGCATCAAAGGCAAAGGCCATTACGTAGGCACCTACATCGCCTGGGGCGTTCACAACAATGGATGGTGGGGTGAAGGTGAGATCAAGTTCTACATCGATGGCGACAAGGATTTCCCCACCATTTGCGGCACGGGTACGGAAGATTATTTCTGTGGTTCCTACGATTTTGATGTGCGCAAAAAGAATGCTGCCGGAGTAGATGTGGTGGAGTACCAGGAATTCAACACGGCCTATGTGGGCTTACCACAGGTGATTCGTGGCGACGGGCATTACCAGGTGATGCAACGGTTTGGCATGTACCGCTGGCACATTCCAGATCCAATTCGTTTTGAAAAAGACTTGAAGGTAACCATCCAGGCTTTGGGTTGGCGGGGAGATGGGCGCTATTTGCCACTCCAGGACGATATTGCTTCGGTGGTTTTTTGGTACCAGACGGAGCCGCATGGTGCTTTTCCGAAGTTGCCAGAGCGGGATAAGCTGGAGGTGAATTGAACTTAGATGTTTCTTGAGTGCCTTAGGTTTCTTAGGTGGTGAAAGAATAAGTTTTTTTACCGCCTAAGAAACCTAAGGCACTCAAGAAACACTTAAGAAGTAACTACTTATTTCCATTCAACAGGCACCTCTACCATTGTTTTGTCCCAGGCAATCCGCATGGTTGCCGCTTTTGCATCAGCCTTTTCAAAAGCAATCGCCAGGTTTTCAATCACATCAGCAGTGCTTTTAACTGGCACTTTTACCCTCAACACGTCCAGGCTTTCCTTGTAACTGTAAGCGCCCCAGTGGTCCAATTCACTATTCAACACAATCGTCCATTCGCCCTGATCGGGAATCGCAAACAAGGCATAAGAGCCAGCTTTAACCAGCTTGCCACCGAAGGTAACATCCTGATAAAATTTAATCTCGGTAGCTTCATTTGCCCCCAATCGCCACACTTTGCCGAAGGGAATCAGTTTCCCAAAAACTTCGCGCTCCTTTTTGGCAGGGCGGCTGTAAATGACCCGCACGACGGCTGCAGCATCGGCACCACCGATTTTATCCGGTGCAAATTTGCGGTCGTGGGCAAAATCGTGGGGGTAATAACTGATGTCCATCGGGCTTTTGTCCAGGCCTGGGAATTTTTGAGCGCTGAGCTGAAGGGAGGAACACAGCAGGAAGCAAAAGAAAATGAATGATTTCATGTTTTTTTTGACGAAGTTAGTGGCTTTGGGGCCACTTCAATGTCGCTGAGAGAACTTTTTTAGATTTTGATGCAGCTCTGTTTCTCAAAACCAAAGCGACATTTTATTATCACAAAGGAAAAAATAGAGGACACAAAGGACACAAAGTTAGACGTTGACGGTCTTTGTGCCCTTTGTGTGTCTTTGTGTTTTCTTTGTGAAAAAAAAAGGCGCTTGGGTTTTGGCTCCAAAATCACTTCACCAACACCTCATTGTGCGGCAAAGCCAGCTGCCGATCCAAAGTAATGAACACAATCGCATCGCCCTTTCTGCATTGGCTCAACACCTTGCTTGCATCAATTTCCATATAAGTTTGATCCGAAAATGAAATCATCGTCTTGGTGTTAAAATCGCGAATGGCGATTTTAAAGCGGTGTTTGCCTTGAGGTTTTGCGGAGCCATTGTCGCCCAGGCTCACGGGCTGAACCGTAAATACACCTTTGGCATCGATCGACAGTTCACACTTGCCCGTGGGGGTGTACTCATTGACGACCATTTTGTTGTTCAACAACACAGCAGTGCAATTGGTAAAGTCGTTGCCTTGACCGAATAAAGCGGTAGAACCTAGCACACAAAAGAATAAGATGACTTGCAATACGCGCATGGTTAAAGATTTTTAGGATGAAAAAATGCGGGTGATTTCTAATCCCACAAACCTAAGGGTGTGGATTGTAAAGGGCGTAAAAGCGGGGTAAAACAATGTAAATGAAATGTAAAACCTGTTTTTGGCAATTCAAAAGACCTTAATTTTGTACCATGAATGCAGAAAAAATTAAAAGCTGGGGCTTACCGTTGAGCCTGGTGGTCTTGGCGGTATTTATCCTTTCGGCAGTCTGGTGGCCGGAAGCCAAGGAAAATGAAACTCACTTGGTGCCAACACGAGTCAATTTAGCCCTGCGTGAAGCTGGAGATCGACTCATGGATTTGGCGGGTGATAGCACCTCGACCATTGCTCCCGTGCGCAGAAAAGATGCACATACCTGGCAGCTCCGTCTGGAACGTCGCTTCAACTATGATAGTTTGCCACAAATTTTACGCCGGGCCTTGTTGCGTCAGGCGATTCGACTGGATTACAACGTCGCAGTAGTGCGCTGCAAGGACAACGAATTGATATTGGGTTATTCCGCCAGTGGTTTGGAACTAGAGGGTGAGGTACCATGTGGTGGCCGCGAACTCGCTGCCGATTGTCTGAACATCGAATTGAGTTTTTTGGATAAAGTGATCCCCCGGCCCAATCCCTGGAAAACCAGTTTTTTACTGCTGAGTGGTTTCCTTTTTCTTGCTGCTTTGGGGACAGTGGTGTACCGTAGAAAAACAATTCCAATTCCCTCCTTAGAAGAAAGCAACCCTAATCAGCTGCGTTTTGGTCAAAGTAGTTTTGACTTTGCCAACCAAACCCTGTGGGTGAATGATCAGCTTAAGAACCTAACCTTCCGCGAAGCCAAACTCCTCAACTATTTGATCCAACATGCCAATCAGGTGCTGGACCGCGAACGTATCCTCGAAGCCATTTGGCAGGACGAAGGTATGCTGGTTGGGCGAAGCCTGGATGTATTCATTTCCCGCCTCCGCAAATTGTTGCAAGAGGATGAGAACATCAAAATAGTAAGTGTACACGGGGTTGGGTATCGTTTTGAAGTTAGTCCCTTTGGCGCTTCCACATAACTCTTCCGCCTACCGATTGCACTTCCCATGAAGGGTAGTCAATCACCGTTGGCCGGTTGCTGAGGCCTTCAATGCTCAAATCCGGCCTTAAATCAAAGGCTACCGGGAGTTTGTCTTCGTACAGATAAGGCTTTAGGGCAGCAATATCCTCAGGTTTTTTTATCGCATAATGCTCAGCTGAATACGTATTGGGGAGCGTGTTAATGACCTCCTTCCATTTTGCCAAATCCCCTCCTACTTGTATCCAAATGAGTTTTCGGGGGGTCACTGAACTGATCAAGCTGTCTTGCATGCTTCCCGGAAATCGAATGATCGTTTTTTCCTGAAATTTCCGGTAAGCTTCTACACTTTCCGCTTGGTTGGCATCCCAGAACACCACCAAAGTGCGCTGGTCTGAGCTCGGATCCAATTCAACAGTTTGTCCGCTTGCAGTTTGCCAGGTCATTGCTGGAAGCTTTTTCATTTTTAGCACAATCACCTTCTGCCGATAAATGGACTCCATTTCCTTAACAAGGACGGGATAATCTTTAACCTGTTTGATTTGCTCCAAATCAGCTGCTGCTTGAGGCAAATTTTCCAGCTTACTGCAAAACTGTATGTTTTGAATCCATTCTTCTATTTCAAAATACTGTTTCAGTTTGGGCAATCCTGCCAAACGTTCCTGCCAATGCCGATGAAACACCTCCTTAGAATAGCCAACTGCTGAATTGGGGTCATTCGTGGACCAGTCTGTGCCCGTTATTTGTTTTACTTCCAGGGTGAACAACTCGTTTAAAGCTCGGATATACTCTTCTGACCGTACTTCATCAACCAAGGGCAGGTTGTGAATTTGTCGTTCCACCCGATCCTTCAAAGCTCCTTCCCAGGCTTCTTTTTGCATGAATTGCAAAATCTTGATTTTATCCTCCAAAAACTGAGCCTGAGCTTTTACTGTAAAAAGGGAAACGAAGCCTTCATCTGATTGCTCGGCCTGGTAAGTTTTTAAACTTTGGCGCTGTTTTTGATAAAGGGTGTCTATCAAAGCGGAGTATTCCTGAGGATTTTCCTGGGTTTCAATCGGAATGAAAGGCCGATTCAAGCTGAATAGTAAGTTGTTCTCGCGGCCCGCTGTCCCGCCAAAAGTAACATTGCGCCCATTGATCATTTCTATCCACAGGCTGTCTCCGGGGCGAATGTACAACTCAATGCTTTCCCGCTGAGTAAACCGGATGATACTCGGTTTGTCCACCTTGAGTTCCAAATGAAATAGGCCCTGGGCATCACTGGTTTTGGTAACTTTACCCCACTCGTCAATCAACACTACCTGATTGGAAATGAATGCTGCTGAAAAAGAAACGTCGCGCTGATACGGGAATTTTCCGGCGATTACGGTGCGTTGTGCCCCCAAAAAGACCGTTGGAAGCAAAATCAACACGAGGGTAAAATTTTTGATCATAGCTGGAAGGGTTTTGTTTTTAACGCAAGATCTTATTCTTTATTTCTTTTTGGAATACGTGCAAAAAACCAAATCATGACCACTCCCAATGCCCCCAAAAAGCCAATCAAAACCCGGCTATCCAATTGAGTCTGTTTGCCCAAACCCACCTGGATGGTTCCCCATATCAGGTACCCGAACAAAATGCCGATCAACAGGCGCAAAAAATGAATAAACCGTACCGCCTGGGCATAGACCAATTCTCGATTTTCTTCCGTCACTTTAACCGGTAAATTCATACTTTGGGGATTCAAGCCCACTACGGTGAGCATGATAAATAGCCCAGCTCCAATCAGGGGTAAAAACAACAAAGTCGTCTTAGCCCCGTAGGCATCGGGTTCTCCGGTGAAATTATAATGGGTAGGAATACGCTCTGGCAACAGTTGCCAGTATTGAAAAATCAGGTACACCTGCAACAGAACCAGCCCTAAAGCAAGGAGCCCAATCAGGTAATCAAATGCCGTTTTTTGACCAAACATAGCTTTCTGTTTTTAAATATAAATGTAAAAGAAATTGACTTCTTTTGCAAAAACAAGCAAAAACATCAACAATCATGAAGCAGTTCTTTTTCTCCTTTCTGTTCTTGAGTGTACTGCTGAGTACCAGTTTGCACGCTCAGCCCGTTGAAAGGCTCATTAAGGTGATCGTGGGCACTGACCACGATAACTGGACTTACCGCAGTGGCGAAAACGTCAATTTCAGCGTATCTATCTTCCGCAACGGTAACCTGGTCAAGGATGCCAAAATCCGCTACGAAATTGGCCCGGAAAAAATGCCCGCCACCAAACAAGAAACCATCACCCTCAAAACAGGAATGACTACCCTGGCCGGTGGCAGCATGAGCACTCCCGGCTTTTTGCGCTGCATCGTCACCGCGCTGGTAGATGGCAAAGAATACCGCGGCCTGGCTACCGCTGGCATTGATCCCGACAAAATTCAGCCTGCAGTTGAGCTCCCCAGTGATTTTAACAGCTTTTGGGATGCAGCCAAAGCCGAGCTGGCCAAAATGCCCCTCGACGCTAAAATGACCCTACTCCCCGAACGCTGCACCGAAAAGGTGAACGTTTACCATGTCAACATCCAAAACTTCCGGGCTGGTGCACGGGTCTATGGCATTCTTTGTGTACCAAAAGCTGAAGGAAAATACCCGGCCTTGTTGCGCGTACCCGGTGCAGGCGCACGCCCATACGCAGGTGATGTGCGTACCGCCGAAAGAGGGGTAATTACCCTCGAAATTGGCATTCACGGCGTACCGGTCACCATGGATGTAAGTGTGTACAACGACATGATGGGCAGCAACCTCAGCGGCTACTGGGCCTACAACCTGGATGACCGCGATCGTTATTACTACAAGCGGGTTTACCTGGGTTGTGTACGTGCCAACGATTTTTTGGTGAGCTTACCGCAGTACGACGGCAGCAACCTGGCTGTTACGGGTGGTAGCCAAGGGGGCGCTTTGTCCATTGTTACCGCAGCCCTCGATCCACGGGTAAAATGGACAGCTCCAATTTATCCGGCCTTAGCGGATATGGTGGGGTATTTAAAAAACCGCGCGGGCGGCTGGCCACATATTTTTGACAAAAACAATCCACAAAACAACACCGAAGCCAAAATCAAAACGGCTGCGTATTACGATGTGGTTAATTTTGCCAAACAGCTCAAAGTGCCCACCTTCTATTCAATGGGCTTCAACGACGAAACTTGCCCGCCTACTTCCATGTGGGCGGTTTACAACTCCATCACCGCACCTAAAGAACTCAAGTTGTTCCAGGAAACTGGGCACTGGACTTTCCCGGAGGAAAATGAACTGGTGGCAAATTGGTTGATGGGGAAGCTTGGAAAATAAGTGATGAGTGATAAATGATGAGTTATGAATTGCTACCGCAGCGACATTATCAAAGTTGCTGCGGTAGCAATTCATAACTCATCATTTATCACTCATCATTCATCATTAATATTTAATCCCCGCCTTTTTGTACAAAAAGTGCAACAACCAGGCTGGCCCCACCATCAAAAACTGGATGTCCTTGAAAAAAGAGGGTTTTTTGCCTTCAATTTTGTGGCCTATGAACTGGCCAATCCAGGCCACCACAAAAATGATCAGGGCGGTTTGCCAAAGCGGCATGTTCACGTTTTGTTGCAACCAAACGTTGCCGATGATGCAAAAAGAAGCGAACAGCAGCATGCCAATAGCAATGGTCAATGAGTGGCGGAAATAGTAAATCAGGTTGACGAAAAGAAAAATTGTCGCCCAATTGAAATAAGGCGCCCATTGTGCTGGTAACCAAGTACTCAGATAAGCAGAAGGTATAGCAGTCAGCAATCCCATCAAGCTAAAAACAATGGCTGGAATACAAATCCAATGAAAAGCTTTATTGATTTTGTTCTGATGGCTTTCGCCATATTCGCTCAGCAAAGAGTCAATTGCGCGCATACGATCCTAATTTTATACGGTTAGTTGCGAAATTAACAAATTAAAATCCGATTTTTCTGCAAATGATGGCAATAATCGACCAGCAATCGTTTAAAACGCAGCTCTAGTTGCCTGTTTTCAGTTTCCTTTCGTCTGAAATCGTAAAAAAATTAAAAAAATTGATCTTTAAGGGTTGCGTTTCCAAATAGAATTCTCTAGGTTTGTGAAGCATTTAAAAAATGATATCATCATGCGTTTGAACAACAGCTTTTACTTTTTCAGCTTTTACTTTTATGGTCAACCATAAGGGACTGCTGAGTTTTTGCTGTTAAACAACAGATGATAAAATAAAGGGTCCCGCAAAGCGGGACTTTTTTTTTGCCCATACACCAGCTCCAACCAAATTATCAAGCCAACCCACGGATTCATCCGTGGGAGGCTACACAAATAATCAACCCATGACTTTAGTCGTGGGAAACCAACCCATGGCTTCATCTGTGGGAAAAAAGAGAAGTATGCAAACGCTACTTGCAGAATCAGAAAAAGAGGCCGACCAAGAGACGGCAAACCTAAGAGTGGGCATCCAGGGTTTCCCCGGGGCCTTCCACGAAATTGCCGCACGTTTGTGCTTCGAAGGCCGCCCCATCGACATCGTCCCCTGTTTGACCTTTGAAGAACTGGTTGAAAAACTGGAAGCAGGCGAAGAAATGGATGCCGCCCTGATGGCCATCGAAAACTCCCTGGCAGGTAGCTTAATGGCCAATTACAAACTCCTAGACCAAGCCAATCTGATGGCCGTTGGCGAGGTTTACCTCCGGGTCAAACAAAACCTGATGGTATTGCCAGGTGTCAAAATTGAAGACCTGACCGAGGTCCACTCCCACCCTGTTGCCATTGAGCAATGTTTGGATTTTTTCCGCCAATATCCACACATCCAATTGATCCGTACTGAAGATACTGCCCTTTCGGCACGCAATATCCGTGAAAAAGGTTTGACGACTGTGGGTGCCATCGCCAGTACCTTAGCCGCCGACTTGTATGAGATGGAAATTCTGGCGGAAAGTATTGAAACCAACAAGAAAAATTATACCCGTTTCCTGGTTTTGCAACGCGCCGATCAAGCCATCACCGATCCTGATGCCGACAAAGTTTCCATTAGTTTTGGGGTTAGCCACACAGTAGGCAGTTTGCATAAGGTATTGGCTATCCTTTCGGCCTACAACTTCAACATGTCTAAAATCCAGTCAGCCCCCATCATTGGGCAGCCTTGGGAATACCGCTTGTTCATCGACTACGTAGCCGAAGGGCACGTAAGTGTGGATCAGGCTTACGAAGCACTGCGCCCGGTAACGCACAACCTGAAGTTGTTGGGCGCATACAAGCAAGGGACATTGTATGATTATTAAGGCATTCAATATTTAGGGCAACCACGTTGGGTTGCCCCTACGGGAACCTTTGAATCTTTCAATTCTATGATACCAATAATTTCAACAGCAAGCAGATTGGGCAATGTAGAAGAATATTACTTCTCCATCAAGCTCAAACAAATCGCACAAATGCGGGCTGAGGGCAAAAACGTGCTCAATTTGGGCATCGGTAGCCCTGATTTGCCTCCCAGTGAAGCTACAGTTGATGCTTTAATTGCGTCAGCCAAACGAAAGGATACCCATGCTTATCAAAGTTATCAGGGTATTCCCGAGCTGCGCCGTGCATTTGCTGATTGGTATTGGGAATATTTTGGCGTTCGGCTCAATCCTGATAAAGAGATTCTACCCTTAATCGGCTCCAAGGAAGGCATCATGCACATCTCGATGAGCTACCTGGAAGCAGGTGATGAAGTGTTGGTACCCAATCCGGGCTACCCCACTTACCGTTCGGTGAGTTTGTTGACGGGTGCTACAGTAAGAGATTATGATTTGGTGGAGGAAAAAAACTGGCAGGCCGATTTGGATGCGCTAGCTAAGCAGGATTTGAGCAAAGTCAAAATCATGTGGGTCAATTACCCCAACATGCCAACCGGAGCTCAGGTTGATCCAGCCTATTTCAAAGATTTGGTTGCTTTTGCCAAAGCCCATAAAATCCTGCTGGTCAACGACAATCCTTACACCTTTATCCTGAATGAAAACCCCATGAGCCTGTTGAGTGTACCTGGCGCCATGGAAGTTGCCCTGGAACTCAACTCCCTCAGCAAGGCCCACAACATGGCAGGTTGGCGGGTAGGCATGCTCGCAGGAGCCGCTGAATACCTCGAGCCTGTGGTGCGTTTTAAAAGCAACATGGACTCGGGCATGTTCAAACCCATTCAGGAAGCCGCAGTAAAAGCCTTGCAAAACCCACCTTCCTGGTACACCGAACTCAATGATGTATACCGTGCCCGGCGCAATGAAGTTTTTGCATTACTCGACTTGCTGGAATGTAGTTACGACCCGCATCAAGTTGGGATGTTTGTTTGGGCCAAAATCCCCAACTACCACCCCGATGGTTACGCACTTTCTGATGCGATCCTGGAGGCCACCCACGTGTTCATCACCCCCGGTGGAATCTTTGGAAGTCAAGGCAATGGCTACATCCGGGTTTCCTTGTGCGCAGATGCCAAGGTTTTTCAGGAAGCCAACGCTCGCATCAGTAAATTCAAAGCCCTGCAACCATTCCAGGTTGCCAGCTAGCCTCGCCAACCCATGGCTTTAGTCGTGGGAGATGCCAACCCACGGATTTATCCGTGGGAGGCCACAAAACAAGATCAACCCATGGCTTTAGCCGTGGGATAAAGAAGCAAACAATGACCATATCAATAATCGGCATCGGACTCATCGGCGGCTCACTCGCCATCTCCCTCAAAGAGAATGGCTTTGCGCAGCGCATCATCGGTGTCGACATCAATCCGGACAACATCGACAAAGCCTACCGTCGCAGGCTCATCGACGAAGACATGCCCCTCGATGAAGCCATTGCCCAATCCGACATCATTATTGTAGCCACACCAGTGGATTCAATGACTCGGGTAATCCCTCTGGTTTTAGATAAAATCAATGATAAACAGGTAGTGATTGATGTAGGTTCAACCAAAGTGCCCATCCTGGAGGCAGTCCAAGGCCACCCCATGCGGCGGCGTTTTGTGGCTACCCACCCGATGGCGGGTACCGAGTACTCTGGCCCGGAGGCAGCAGTCCCCAACCTTTTTAATCAAAAATACACGGTGTTGTGTGACACCGCCGATAGCGATCCGGATGCCGTGCAGATTGTCGAAGCCCTTTACCATTCCATCCCCATGAGCATCACCCATTTTGACAGTGTGGACCACGATGTCCATACTGCTTACATTTCACACATTTCACACATCAGTTCCTTCGCCCTGGCCTTGACCGTTTTGGCCAAAGAGAAAGACGCTGAGCGCATTTTTGAATTGGCCAGTACGGGATTTAGTTCTACGGTGCGTTTGGCCAAAAGTTCGCCGGATACCTGGATCCCCATTTTTCGCCAAAACCGCGACAATGTACTCGACGTACTCGACGAGCACATCAGTCGGCTTTCGCAGTTTCGCAGCCTTTTGATCAAGAAGGATTTCGATACTTTTCACCAACTCATTACTGAAGCAAATCAAATTCGTAAAATCATCTCTTAAGTTCTTGTACCATGGCAATGACATTTCGTCCCGTTTTGGAGCGCGCTGATAAAAGACCCATTCTGATTGCAGGGCCTTGTAGCGCAGAAACCGAAGAGCAAGTTCTACAAACTGCTCGTGAGCTGGCCAGTGATGGCATGATCGACCTGTTCCGCGCAGGAATCTGGAAACCACGTACCCGCCCAGGAGAGTTTGAAGGGGTAGGCGCACCTGGTTTGGCCTGGCTTAAAAAAGTCAAGGAAGAAACTGGCTTAAAAGTGACTACTGAGGTAGGCAACCGTGAGCACGTTTTTGAAGCCCTGAAAGCGGGTGTAGACGTACTCTGGATTGGTGCACGTACTACGGTTAACCCTTTCTCCATCCAGGAAGTAGCTGACGCCCTACGTGGTGTAGACATCCCGGTAATCGTAAAGAACCCGGTTAACCCCGACCTCAAATTGTGGATGGGTGGTATCGAGCGCATTTACAAAGCAGGCATTACCCGTCTTGCAGCCATTCACCGTGGCTTCTCTTTCCACGGCGAAACCACGTACCGCAACGTACCCCACTGGCAGATTGCCATCGATTTGCGTCGGAATTTCCCCGATATCCAAATCATTTGTGACAACAGCCACATTTGTGGTCGTCGCGATACCTTGCAAGAGGTGGCTCAAAAGGCTATGGACCTGAACTTTGATGGCATCATGACCGAAGTACACCCTACGCCCGACCAGGCCTGGAGTGACGCTGCGCAGCAAATTACACCTGCCCAGTACAAGGTGATGATCGAGTCCATGACTTTCCCGCAGCCAAACACCAGCGACCCGATCTTTGTACAGCACATGAATGACCTGCGCCACGAAATCGACGAGATCGACGAAAACTTGATCAACTTGTTGGGTCGCCGGATGAAAATTGCCGAAAAAATCGGTGAGTACAAAAAGGAAAACAACATCGCCGTACTACAAACCAGCCGCTGGAATGAAATCCTCGGCAAGGCCGTGAAGCAGGGTGCGAAAAAAGGTTTGAGCGAAGAATTCGTAACTGTGGTATTGAAAGCCATCCACGACGAATCCATCAACCACCAAATCCGCATCATGCACGGTGAGGAAGCAGTGAAGTAAGAGCGCTTTTGACCTTGGAAAAATAAGAGGGAGCTTCGAAAGGGGCTCCCTTTTGTTTTTAAAATTTACCCTGCCCACATCACCCGCCACAAAATCTTCGGATGAAACAACGACGTCGGTGCCTTCAACAAACTCATTACCCGCAAAAAGGCGTCGCACACCACCGGATCTTTCAGTGTCGCCCGATGCACTCTTGAGATGTATTTGTTGATAAAATCCACCCCAGCCGGTTTGGGTCCCTCGGTTGCCGGGTAGCGAAAATCTTCCCCTACCGCCATTTGCCAGGGGATGTCGATTATTTTGGCAATGCGGGCAAAAAAGGTCAGTGCCAGTTTTTCATCCGCAATATTTGCACCCAACATTTTATCCAGTTCTATTGCTTGCATCGAAGCCGAGGTCATGCCCTGGCCGTAGGTGGGATTAAAACTGCAAACCGCGTCCCCCAGAACCAGGTAGCCTAGCGGAAAACGTTGAAGTTTTTCATAATGACGTCGCAAACTATGTGGAAATTTATAGGTCATGATGTCGCTCAGTGGTTCACTTTTGCTCACGATATCGTAGTATTCCTGCATGGGCAATTTGCGGAGGAAATCCATAAAAGCAGCTTCGTCATTCCCTGCATTGGCTCCATGCCATCCCCCCACAGTCATGATCCAACGGTCCCCTTCGATGGGAAACATTCCGGCAAAGTGCATTTCCTGGGGCGCCTGGGGGGTGTACAACATCCAATTGCTGCTGCGGGGATCATTAAGGTCGCGTTTGTATACCCGGGTTGCATAGCTTACATTGACCTTTACTTCACTGGTTTCGGGAGCTTCAAAGCCCAGATCGCGAAGCCATTGGGCGCTCCGAGATCCTCTTCCGGTAACATCCACTACCAAATCCGCATGCAAATCCATGGATTTGCCCAATTCAGCGAGTTCAATGTGTACTCCTTTTACTCTTTGCTGGTCATCCGAAGCAATCAGGCTTTTAACCGCTGTGTTGTCCATCAACTCAATATTCGGCGTCGCGAGTACCCGTTCACGAACCAGGTGCTCCAGCAAAGGTCTGCTCATGGTGGCGCCGATTAAATTCATGTCAAATCGCTGCCGGTAACCCCCATAAGTATACCAAACCATGTCTTTGGCAAAATCGCAAACATTGGCACCATGGGCAGCAAGTGCGTCTTGCAAATCGGGGAAATAATGCAACATGGCATTCAGTCCTCCTGGCAGCAGCCCGTGTAAATGGCGCGTATGTGCTTGCCCCTTACGGGTGGAAGGTTGGCGTTCTACCTTATCTTTTTCAATAATGGTAACGCTGTCGAAGTGGTTGCTCAAAGCACGGGCCACCATCAAGCCGCCAATACTGGCACCGAGTACGATGGCTTGTCCTCGTTGTGGGTTATTGCTGGTGTTTTTCATGGCTGTGGTATTCAGGTTTTAGGATAAAAATTGAATACCACAAAATTAGGGAGGGGCACAAGGGAACACAATCCTCCCAAAAGAGGAATTTAGCTCCACCAAAAAGGGGATTTTTTGGCAAACAAGGAAAATCAAAGGCCATACCGCCGCACCAGCCAGATGGTGGGGATAGAAATGATCCGGGTCAAAGCCCAGGGGAGACGACGCCACCAGGGAAGGTGACGGTCGTACACCATATTGAATTCCAGTTGGGCCTCGGCACCGCGCAACCGTTTAAAATGGGAGGCCCCGGAACTCATGTTGAGCAACATCCCCCGCTTTTCAGCTTCCAACATGGTTTCCATGGTCAGTAAGCGATACAAACCTTCCTTTTGGGGGTAACTTCGGTCATATCCAATCAAAGGGTTAATCATTACGCCATCCAGGATAAAATAGCCAGTGAAAGCCACAATTTTGGATTCATGCCACAAGGCTTTGAGTTGAATCAGGCCACCCTGGGTCAGGTTTTTCAAATAAGCCAGGGTGTATTGGGGATTCAAGCGGGCGTATTTTTCCAGATACAGTTGATTGTACAGGTCCAGGATCCGGGCGAGTTGCTCATCATCCGGGTTTTCAAGAAACGTCCAACGGAGGTGCTTTTGTTTGGCTGCAAGACGGGAATCTATGTCCAGAGCCCGTTTGCGACGGTGGGCTCCCCCAGGCGCATCCAAGAGGTAAACCTGGCGGCTAAATACCACTTTAAAGCCATTGCTTTTCAACTCGGCGAACCACTCCGGGTACACTTGTGGGCAAATCGAACGGTATACAATGGCCCGGTCAGGGAATTTTTTTTGTAAAAAATGGCGCAGGTCCCGCAAAGAATAATCTGGTTTTTGAGGATATAGATTGGTCGAAAACAGCAGGTTGTCCACCAACACCACCTGATCAAATTTTGCCCAACGGCAAATTTTGCCCAGTACATCAAATATCCAGTTGGCCAGTACATTGAGCCAGCGTAGTTTGCCCAGTTCCAGTGCCGTTTCATACCGGCCATAGTCTACGTATTGCCCATATGGGGAGGCAACGTAGGATTCTTCCGGGTGTGCAGTTTGTATTTGAGGAAGTACCAAGCCCAGAACCCGTTCCGGTGCTTGCAACAGTTCTATATCGACGTGGACATTACTGACCAGTTGATCAGAGCCTTGCTCCATCAAGGGCAAATACAAGGCCTTGATTAGGTGTTGATTCTCTATTGGATATGAGGTCAGCAGCTCGGAGAATCGAGCTGCTTCAATGAATTCAAACTTGGGGTCCAACTCAAGCTTTTTCACCCAACCATTTTTTAGCTTTCCGCTCTGGTTTAAGGTTAAACTTGGCAATGGTATTGTCTCGAATGTAAGCTACTGCTTCTTCGATGTCATCCGTAGCCAAAAACAACTTGAGGTCTTCGGGGCTAATGGCTCCACAATCCTTCATGACCTGGATGTGTTCCAAAACGGCTTTATGGTAAGTTTTGTCAAAAATCACAATTGGGAAGTCAAAAATTTTACGGGTTTGGATCAGCGTGATGGTCTCAAAAAATTCGTCCAGGGTGCCAAATCCACCCGGCATGATGACAAATGCGTAGGAATACTTAATGAGCAGGGTTTTGCGGACAAAAAAGTAGCGAATGGTCACCCATTTATCCAGGTAGGGGTTGTGAAATTGCTCCATTGGCAACCGGATATTACACCCTACGCTACGCCCGCCCACATCCTTGGCACCTCGATTAGCAGCTTCCATGATGCCAGGACCACCACCGGTCATAATCGTAAACCCCAACTTGGCGAGTTCACCCGACAGAGCCCGGGTTGACTGGTAATCTTCGGTTTCTTCTCCAAAGCGAGCCGAACCAAATACGGTGATACATGGACCTACAAAATGTAAGGCCCGAAAACCACGGATGAATTCCCAAAAGACTTTAAACGTGAACTTTAACTCCTGCCAACGCGAACGTGGGCCTTCTAAAAACTGGATTTCTGTATTGGGCATATGGAATGGTTTCTAAGATTAAAGCGGCTGAGCTCGGCATTTTTTAAATGAATGCAAAGCAAAGAAAAGAAATAACTGTTGAAAAAAGAGGGCTAAAAGGTGAATTACACCTGATAGCCCAACTAATGCTTGCAACAGTGATAGTATGAAAGAATGAAAAAAACCAATTGCTAATTGTTACCACCTTCTCCAACCGTAGAGTTGGCAGCTGCCCGAGGTACAGTTGTGGTAGTGGTGCTGATTCCACTTCGGTTAAGGGTGTTCACCCCTGTCGGTATATTCGCATCCATCATCAGAGGCATCTGTTTACCATCAGTAATGACAATCTTGGCATTAGGAGATTTAGCCAGCTCCAAAAATGCTTCGATTGCTTTAAACTGTAGAATCTCTTGGGTAAGCCCCTGACTGATGATGTTTTGGGCATCGCGTACCCCCTGAGCCTGGATGCGTTTCCGTTCTGCTTCGCGTTGTTCTTGCTGGAGTACGAATTCCATTCTTTGAGCCCCCTGCTCTGCCTCCAATTTTTCTTCGATGGCGCGGGCTAAACTCTTGGGTAGTTGAATGCTTTTCAGAAGTACTGCCTCCACTTCGATCCCTTTTTCATCCAGGGTTTTGTCCATTAGGATGCGGATTTGCTCTTCAATCTGGGCGCGTTCACCTGTATGCATGTCTTTGGCAAAAAAGCGGGAGCTGATATCCGCTACAGCTGAACGAAATACAGGTAAAATCAAATTACGCTCATAGTCCGGGCCAATCTGACGCAGTACGTCAGCAGCTTTACCTCCTTGTACGTTGTATAAAATCGACACTTCTGACTGGATCGTAAGCCCCTCTTTAGAAGGGATGTTCAAGGATACTTCTAAGTTTACCGTTTGGGTGGGTACTTTGATGACAGTTGTTACGAAGGGGTTGAAGAAGCGTACGCCATCTTTAATCGGGCGGTCATTGTATTTTCCTAAAGTCCGCCGCACACCTACTTCACCTTGTCGAACTACAGTACAGCTGGTAGTGAAGCTCAGCACTACCAGAAAGATCAGGATTTGATTGATGTACTTTGCCATGTCAAGAAGATTTTAATAGTAAAACTATTATTTAAACATGTTTTACTATTAAATTAGAATCAAGCAGACATTGTTCACCAATTTTTTAATTTTTTTTTTGCAGCTTTTAAAATGCCCGATCCAACAGCCCATGCGCCAACGCTTCCAGAGCCTCCCGGTTCTGAGCGGATACACTCAAGGCTTGTAAATGTTCGAAAGCCAGGTCCTGGAATTCCTGCTTGCGTTGTTGAGCTAAGTTTTGGATATCCAATTGCTGGAGCAGGCTTTTGACTTGCGCTATTTTTGCTGGCGCATCAGTTGTTGGCGTGTTCATCCAATGCTCGAGTTTTTGGCGATCAGAAACAGAACCAATTTCCAGTGCTTTTAGGATAAGGTAGGTTTTTTTATTCTGCACAATGTCACCCCCGATCTGTTTGCCCACCGCTTCAGCGTCGCCGAAGGTGTCCAATATATCGTCCTGCAATTGAAAAGCGATACCCACATTGCGCCCAAATTCGTACAAGTGTTTGACATCTTCCGCATTCGCACCGGCAGCCAAACCCGCCATTTCCAATGCTCCGGCAATCAAAACCGAGGTTTTTAATTCAATCATCCGGAGGTATTCAGGAATACTCACATCCTGACGGGTTTCAAAATCCATGTCCATTTGTTGGCCTTCACACACCTCTCGGGCAACCCGATTGAAGACCCGTACAATCTCGGCAATACGGGTTGGCGCATCCAACCTTAACAAATAATCATAGGCATAAATAAGCATCACATCACCCGAAAGAATGGCGGTATTCGGGTTCCATTTTGTATGCACCGTTGCCTGACCACGGCGCAAAGGAGCCGCGTCCATGATGTCATCATGAACGAGGGAAAAATTGTGGAAAATCTCAATCGCGTAGGCCAGCGGCAAGGCTGCTGCGTAGTTGGGATTAAACAATTCATAACCCATCAGGGCCAAAATAGGTCGCAGACGTTTACCCCCCAATTCCATGATGTAGTTGACAGGTGTATAGAGTGCCGTTGGTTCCCCATCAAAAGGATGTTGCGCACGGTAAGCCTCAAAGGCTTTAAAATAGGATTCAATCATAACACGAATTTAAGCGAAAAGCGAAACAGGAATGACTGTATCTTTGTTCTCGAATAGCAAAATGAAGTCTGCAAAGATGCAAAATACATACGATCTCATCATCATTGGAGGTGGGCCTACTGGAATTAACTGCGGAATTGCCGCTACAGAAGCAGGGCTCAGCCATTTGATCCTGGAAAAAGGGGTGCTGGTCAATTCCTTATACCACTTTCCGGCCAACATGACTTTTTTTTCAACTTCCAAACTCCTGGAAATCGGCAACACCCCTTTCATCTCACACAGCGACAAACCCACTCGCCGCGAAGCCCTGGAATACTACCGCCGACTGGTGGAGAAGTACCAACTCAACATACGGTATTATGAGGAAGTGTTGTCCATGGAGCGCAATGAGGAGTTGATTTACCACATCCAAACCAGCAAAGGCGATTATTATGCCAACAGTGTGGTGGTCGCCACGGGTTTTTATGATACTCCAAAATTGTTGAATGTACCCGGGGAAGATTTGCCTAAAGTCAAACACTACTTCGACGACCCACATCCCTACGTTGGCCAAAAAATACTGGTCATCGGTGCCCGCAACTCGGCTTGTGATGTTGCGCTGGAAACCTATTACAAAGGTGCCCAGGTGACCATGGCCATTCGGGGCGAAGCAATCCACGACAAAGTGAAGTACTGGATTTTGCCAAACATCGAAAACCGCATCAAGGAAGGTTCCATCAAAGCGTATTTTAATACGGAAGTTGTGGAAATTCGACCCCATGAAGTGGTGTTAAAGGGACCGGAAGGCGAGTTTACGATTGAAAATGATTTTGTATTGGCCATGACA
Organism: Haliscomenobacter sp.; assembly: GCF_965225875.1. Classification (GTDB taxonomy): domain Bacteria; phylum Bacteroidota; class Bacteroidia; order Chitinophagales; family Saprospiraceae; genus Haliscomenobacter. Next base: position 2,515,912 of record NZ_CBDDBS010000003.1, read on the forward strand.
GGCTACCAACCCAATTATCCTTTCCTTCAAAAGTTGGGTATAGCGATTGAGCCGGAGGGCGATTGTTTGCCAATGCACAATCCGGATACGCTGGAAACCAATTTGCCAAATGTTTACCTGGCTGGGGTAGTTTGTGCCGGAGCTCGGATCAATAAGTTGTTTATTGAAAATACGCGGGATCATGCGGAGCTGATTGCGCAGCGGGTGAAGGAGAAATTGGTGGAGGTATGAAGAAAAGTCTTTTTGAAGTGAAGCCTATGCAACCTCCCCTACCCTCTCCTTGTCTAACCCTTACAAATAGGGGTTTAGTAAGCATTTTGAGGGGGTGATCACCCGATGTTGAGAAGGATCATCCCCGTTTTTCCCACCCAACTATAAACCCAAACCCTCCATCCATCAATTTGCTTATTACAAAAGTTTTCCGATTTTGTAGGTTTGTACAAGGTACAACGCCTATGAAAGCTTTTGTAAGAAACACCTGTTTGTGGATTTTTTTCCTGATGTGCTCCAGCCTGGTCGCACAAAAGGACTTTCATTTTGAAAACTTCAACACCCGCAATGGGCTTTCCCACAATGAAGTTCGGGCCATTTTGCGCGACAAGCGCGGCTTTTTATGGATAGGCACCGCCAATGGCCTGAACCGTTTTGACGGGCACGAATTCAAAGTGTATCTGCCCAATGTCAAAGTTAAAAATGCCCTTCAGGGGGCCTCTATCACGGGCTTAGGAGAAGACCTGCAAGGACGGATTTGGGTCACCAACAACAAGGGGATTGACATTTACAATCCACTCTCTGACGATTTTTCCCCTTTACCTCTCGACGATGAAACGGCGGTTGACCACAGTTTTCGGATGGGCTGTTACGTCAACTTTGACCATGAAGGCCGAGCAGTCATTACCTCGGGGCACCACAAAATCCTGATCGTTGAGCCAGATGGCAAACAGCGTGTCATCATCACCCCTGATGTACCTGTAGAAGATCGGCCCATCATGTTCCGTGCCCAAAAAGGAAACAAAGTATACATCAGCACGCCCAAATCACGAAACGAACTATGGTTGAGTAGTGACTTGGGTTTGTTCAGCCTACGCCTAAAGGACGATCATTTTACCCATTATCCACTCAAAGGTTGTACATGGAATTTTGGACCGGGAGCGATATTTTACCAAAAAGAAAAAGAGCGGGTGTGGATGACTGCCTTTGGCAGCGGGTTTTATTACTTTGATGTAAAAACGGGTAAATGGGGTCAGTTGCCTCCCAAAGAAGTGCCCATCCAGGACTATATTTCTGCTGGGCAAAGTATGGCGCGGTTTGGTTCCGACTACTTGTTTTTGAATACCCCTGGTTTGTACAATCTAAAAACGGGTTCTTTTTTTGTGGCCAAACACATTCCTGATGACCCCTATTCTTTCCCCACAGGTACGGCTCTTTGCGCCTACACGGATCGGGATGGCATTTTGTGGATGGGTACTACGGCCGGGCTGGTCAAACTAGATCCCCGCTTACAAGGTTTTAAACATGCATTTTTAGAGGCGCACCCTGTATACGATTACGACAATTCAGTATTTGATGTGTTTTTTGAACCGAAAAACCAGAAATATTACGCCTCCTCTTTTTACTGTGGCGGGGTTTATGCCTATGACCCGGTTAAAAAAACCTCGGAAGACATCACTACAAAATTGCCCAAAAGGCTGGGTGGTACTTGCAAAATACTACGCGACAGCAAAGGCAAGACCTGGATTACCGCCAATGGCACCCTCTACGAAGCCGATTTTGTGAATCGCCGTTTTACTCCGGCGCGTAGTGCGCCCCCACCCAAAGGAGTATGGCTGGAGCCGGTAGTACCCGATATGGAGGAAGATGCTGATGGCAACATCTGGCTGGCCAAATGGGGAGTTGGGATGTTGTTTTACGACCGCAAGGAGAATCTCCTCAGCCACCTGGAAGGTGAACATTACCCCGACAAACCCAACAAAGCTTACATGCTCTGTGCTGATCGAGCCAAACAACACATCTGGCTTTGTACCATGGGGGATGGTCTTTGGGATTACGATATCAAAACCCGCAAAGCCAAACAGATACTCGAGCTCAAGAACAAGGACGGCACCCCTTTTAGTGTACAAGACGGGACGGGGATTGAGAGCGATTTTGAAGGTAAAATCTGGGTGTCGACCCGCCAGGGCCTGGCGGCAATCAACCCTCAAGGGAAACCGGTGATCCTCACCGAAGTAAACGGCCTGGCCAACTCCCAGATTGAAGGCCTAGGAAAGGATAAACAAGGTCGCCTGTGGTTGGCAACTGCCAGCGGTATTTCGATGGTTGATCCTCGTACTTTGGAAGTTCGCAATTTTGACGAAAGGCATGGTTTAAAAATGGACGCGACGCTGGATGCTTTTTCCTTATTGCCCAACGGAGTAGTATGTTCGGGAACCAAACGGGGCTTTATTTATTTTCATCCAGATTCGGTACTGCGTAAAATTCCAACATTAAGCCCCATCATCACCGATTTCAAGCTGGAAGGTAGAACCTGGAAAGAGGCAGGTCAAATTGGCAATTGGCAGGAAAAAATTGTTCTAAAACCCAATCAAAACATTTTTAGCATTGCCTTTGCAGCGCCCAGCTATACCCTTCCTGAAAACACTTACTTCAGTTATTACCTGGAAAACCTGGATAAAACCTGGTCTGAACCCGTACAAAATAAGGTTGCTACCTTCTCCAACCTGCCACCCGGCAAATACAAGTTTTGTCTAAAAGCAAGGAATAGCGACGGCATCTGGAGTAAACACATTACGACTTTGGACATTGTAATCAAACCTCCGTTTTGGCGCACCCCCTGGTTTATTGCTCTGATTAACCTGGCCATTGGAGGCCTCATTTACGCTGCCTACCGCTTGCGCACCTGGCAGATCCGGAAAGAAGAACGTATGAAAGCAGAATTCAACAAACGACTAGCCGAGGTGGAAATGGCTGCCCTGCGCTCCCAAATGAACCCCCATTTTTTATTCAATTGCCTCAATTCGATCAATCGTTTCATTCAGCGCAATGAGCCGGATGCGGCTTCAGCCTATTTGACCAAGTTCAGCCGTTTGATCCGCCTGGTGCTCGATAATTCGCGCTCTAATCTGGTTACACTACGCGATGAACTGGAAGCGCTGCGTTTGTACATGGAGTTGGAATCCATGCGTTTTGTCAATCGCTTTACTTACCACGTTCAGGTCTCACCAGCTATTGATCCTACTTGTTTGGAAATTCCACCGATGATCATTCAACCTTATGTTGAAAATGCCATTTGGCATGGACTGATGCACAAAGAAGCCAAACCTGGCGAAGAATGCCACCTGGCGGTAAGGGTATTTCAGGAAGACAATGCACTGGTGGTAGAAGTAGAAGACAACGGGGTTGGCCGAGCAGCCGCGCGTGCTTTCAAAAGTAAATCTGCCACCGCGCAGAAATCACATGGCATGGAGGTAACAGCTGAGCGTATCCAGATGATTAACCAGATTTATCAAACCGAAGCTTCGATTTTGATTGAAGATTTGGTAACGCCCGAAGGCAAAGCAGCAGGCACCAAAGTGCGGCTGACGCTGCCTTTGGAATAAATACTTTGAAAAATAAGTTGAGGAGTTGAGAAGTTGAGGAGTTGAGAGCTACTGCAGCGGCTTAGAGGTCATCTTGTTTAAGCCGCTGTAGTAGCTCTCAAGTTCTCAAGTTCTCAACTTCTCAACTTCTCAACTTCCCAACCATGAAAGCAATCCTCATCGACGATGAACTATACTGCACCGAAGTGCTCTCGTCTTTACTGAGTAAACACTGCCCGGAAGTAGAAGTGATTGCTGAGTTCAACGATTCCCGCAAAGCACTGGAGCATTTGCGCAAGGAGGCACCAGATGTGATCTTTTTGGACATTGAAATGCCTTACCTCAATGGCCTCGATCTGTTGCAACAATGTCGTCCATTGCAGTTTCAGGTCATTTTTACCACTGCCTACAATCAATATGCTCTGCAAGCCATTAAGCTTAGCGCCCTCGACTACCTGTTGAAACCCATTGATGCCGAGGAATTGGTGGCAGCCGTCCAAAAAGCCAAGGATAAAACGGCCAAGCCGGATTGGCGGCAGTTTGAAGTAATGGAAAATTTGAATAAAGCGCCAGAGCAAGCCCCCAAAACCATTGCCCTTTCCACCTCAGAAGGTTTGACTTTTGTGGAAGTTGCCGATATAGTGCATTGTCAAAGTGAAGGCAGTTACACCAAGATCTTTTTCATCCACAACGAAACCATCATGTTGTCCAAGCCCCTCAAGGATGTGGGGGAAATGCTGGTTCCCTGTGGCTTCCTCCGCGTACATCACTCCTACCTGATCAACCTCAATCACATCAAAAAATACATCCGCGGAGAAGGTGGCGAAATCATCACCCGCAATGGCCACTCCGTGCCCGTTTCTAAGCAGAAAAAAGCAGAGTTTTTGGAGAAAATTGCAAAGATTTAGTTAAAATCTTGCATTTAGCTGCAATTATTGCCAAGTTATGCTGTCATTTATCGCAAATGATGGCATTTTTTTTTGAAAAACCGCCAAATATAAACCCAAAACCGCCAACGGTGAAACCTGGATTTACCGTCATACTAACACCGACTAAATTTGAATCATGAAATCGCTGTTGGGGCAATCCTCATCGACGGGCAACCGCGAGGGATACCTCAACGACACCTAAACATTTTTGAAGGATCTTATTTAAACACCCGACTCATGACAACCGTTTTTTCAAGCTTTACATCCAAAACCCACACCACACTGATTACTGATGCTGCGTTGATCCAACAATCGATCCGCGGTGATCAGAAAGCTTACGCCCAATTGATTGCCAAACACCAGAAGCTCGTAAGAGCGACCATTGGCCGCTACATCCAGACGCACGATGACGCTGAAGAAGTATTTCAAGACACCTTTTTGCGGGCCTTTCAGGCTTTACCCGAGTTTCGTGGTGACGCCAAGCTCAGTTCCTGGCTCTGCAAAATTGCTGCTTCTGTTTCGCTCAACCGCTTGCGCAGCAAGCAGTACCGCAAAGGACTAACCGAAAGTGGAGAAATCAACGATGGTATTCAAATTGGCATCCGTGCCGAAGGTGCCCACCACATGGAAAAGCAAGAAACTTCCTTCTGGTTGCGCCAAGCCATCGAACAATTACCCGAAAGTGATAGTGAAGTATTGCACCTGTTTTACTTCCACGAGCGCTCAATTGAAGAAATTTGCCAACTTACTGGTCTTTCTGAATCCAACATCAAAAGCCGTTTAGCTCGTGCTCGTCAAAAACTGAAGGGCATCATTGAATCTCGGTTTGGTAAGGAACTGCTCAATTAAAAATCACCCGACTGTTATCCGTTTCCCTTTATAGCTGTTTTTTCAACATCCCGGATTTTGATGGAAGTCAAAATTCGGGATGTTTTTTTAGTTCCAAACTAGCATAATACTATTGAACATTTTGTTCTTCAGATGTGGAGGGCATCAATAGCCCCTGGCTTTAGCCTGGGGACTATGGCAATCCCTTTTAATTGGGCTTTAGCCCCAGTCTTAATTTTCAAGCGAGGGCTAAAGCCCAAATCTGAGGGTGGTTCCATGACCCCAGGCTAAAGCCAGGGGCTATTGATGTCCTCCGAGTAAAATGTTTTAGTCTGCTATTAGGCAATCAATTTGCTTAAGTAATACCGTTTGGCCATCAGGGCAATCGGTATCCCCAGAACTAAACCCAATACCGTCCAGCCTTGCAAGGCGTTGAGCAGTTTAAAAGGATTGGGAGGTAAAGCGGTCAAAGGCAACACAATAAAGGTCATACACGCCCCCACAAAAACGCCGTACAAAAAACCAGTCAGGTATACATTTCCACGCAAAAAGCTCAAACGTGGAAAAGCCAGGAAGAACAACAGCGTGAAAGAAACAGCAATAAAATAGTGAAAAGACAGCCCTAAAAGAGCCGTTCCCCAGCTACCTTTCATACTCCGCTCCAATCCGAGGGCACCTCCTGCAATATAATGCAATAGTTTGAAAGGAAAATTGCCAGAACGCGCCCAGGACATTAGTGTAGCTGCAAGAATATCAGTGGTGCCGACCAATAAAGCGGTGCTGAGTAGGGCTTTCCAAAATTTGTTCATTGTCGTTGTGTTTAAAGGATGAGAAGGGTTTGACATTATCCCCGGACAAAACTAAATTTGTCTATCCTGGAGGCCGCACCAAAAAGCGAGCAAAGTGCGTCAAAACCCATTCAAAATGCCTGCATCACCCTTCAACACCGCAACATGAGTGAACAAGAGCTGGTCAAACTATGCCTTACGGAGGTTTTTTTGAGCAATGGTTATGCAGACCCACACAGTTTGGCTCAGCGGGATTATGAAAACGTAAGCCAGGCCATTGAAGCAAAAACCGGTATCCTCATCAGCATTTCTACGCTCAAACGTTTGGTCAATGGTCATTTTGCACGGCTCCCACAAGTTGCCACTTTGAATGCCATTTCCCGATACCTGGGCTATCAGCATTGGCAGGATTATCGCTCAACAGTCAAATCAAAAATCCCGATTGAAGGTATAAACATCCCTCGAAGGAAGTTTGTGCTTAAGCGCAGTTTGCCCAAAACACTGCTTTATTCCTCTATCCTCAGTTTACTTTTTGTGTTGTTCATTACCAGCCGCTCCAGTTTAAAGGATGCGGGAGCAGGCTCGGAAGAGGCCAAGTTTTCGGTCAAAAAAGTAACCGCAAATGATCTTCCAAACACGGTCGTTTTCAGCTACAATGTAGACAATATCGAAGCCGATAGTTTTTTCATTCAACAATCCTGGGATAAAAACCGCCGGGTGCGCGTTTACAAAAAGCAATATACCCTGACCGATATTTATTATGAACCCGGTTACCATACGGCCAAACTGATTGCCAATGATGTAGTGATCAAAACCTTGGGTGTGAGTATTCCCACCAGGGATTGGTTTTTTTATGCCAAAAGGCGTTTCCCTTATGGCGCCCCCAGCTACATCTACCCCCAACAGCCTATCCAGGATGGTGAATTGGGGCTGCAAGCAGCGGATTTGGGGCAGAATGGGCTCAATGTTGGCGCACAAAATAACTATACCTACACCTATTTCCCTTCGCAGTGGCCTGTCCACAGCGACAATTGTATCTTCAAAACCCGGGTGCGCGTTCAAGAGCTCAAAAAAAATCCTTGCCCCTTTCTGATGCTGGAGGTTTTTTGCCAACAACATTTCATGTACTTCATCAGCATGCCCAAAGGTTGTACCAGTGAAGCCAAGTTGCAGTTTGGCGATTTAATTTTGGATGGCAAAACAACGGATTTATCAGCATTGGGGGCCGATGTAACGGATTGGATGGAAATAAAAATTGAAGTCAGGAATCGGCTGGTAACGATTTATTACGGTGACAAACGAGTTTATACCTGCACTTATTCAAAATCAGCAGGAAAAATTACCGGTATTGGTTTTATCTCCAATGGATTGTGCAAAATAGATAACATTGAATTAAAGGGCTTGAATGGGACCGTTTTTTACCAAAATGATTTTGAGCAAGTTCAATGATTTTTCAACTTTTCGTTTTTATTAATGACATTTTTAGGATATTTTCACCTCAAATTCTGTCGACATGAATCGGGTAGATCGGCTCATGGGCATAGTCACCGCCCTGCAATCCAAAAAACACCTCAGCGCCGAAGCCATTGCTCAACGCTTCGAAATTAGCGTACGCACTGTATACCGGGATATCCGGGCTTTGGACGAGATCGGGATTCCGGTTGGCTTTGAGCCCGGCCAGGGATATTTTGTGATGCAAGGGTATTTTTTGCCTCCCGTCATTTTTAGCAATGAAGAGGCAAATGCCTTATCCTTGATGGAGCCTTTGGTCATGCGTTTTGCCGATCAGGGTATCCGCCGTCATTATGCAGCTGCTCTCAACAAAGTCAAAGCAGTACTCAAAAGCGCCCAAAAGGACAAAATGGAACAGATGCACGAGAGTGTGCAGGCGCTGCGTCCGAGTTGTTTGGAAAATGATTACGACTATTTGGCAAAAATTCAAACCGCGATTGTTTCCAAAAACATCCTGCGGCTGCAATACGAAAATGCGGTTCAAGAGGCCAGTTATAGGGAGGTTGAACCCATTGGGCTCATTTTTTATTCGCTCAACTGGCATCTGATAGCTTGGTGCTGGAAGCGCGAAGAATACCGGGATTTTCGGGTATCACGGATTCAGAAGCTGGTTTCGACCACCGATCCTTTCCGCAAATCCGACCACATTGCGCTCAGCGAATACCAGGTGGATGTCTATAAATGGTAAATTAAAAAAAGGTATTGAGCGACTGCCATAGGGTTGTCAGTGGATGGGATTAACTTTGTCAAAAAATCATCCAGATGAAGTATCCGTTTGTGCTTAAAACCAGTATGGAAATTGCCGCACCCATTGAAAAAGTTTTTGCGGCACTCAGTGAACCCGAATCCGTAAAAAAGCTCTTTTGGGATTCAGAACTGGTTACAACCTGGCAGGTTGGTACACCCATCATTTATCAGGGCGAATGGGAAGAGCAGAAATTTGAAGACCATGGCACCGTATTGCAGTTTGACCCACCCCATGTGATCAAGTACAATTACTGGAGTAGCTTTGCCGCCGCAGAACTGCCCGACTTACCTGAAAACTACCAAACCATCACCTATACTTTTGAGCCAATTGAGCATGGTACTTTGATTACCATTGAACAGGACAACATCCGTTCCGCTGAAGTGATGGAACACAGCGAGCAGAACTGGCAATACTTACTAGGTACGATGAAAGAGATGTTGGAAGTAAAAGTTTAAATTTCAAAAAAAGCACCAGTAGCTGGAACTAAATTTCACCTACTGGTGCTTTCATTTCCATTACTCATTGTCTCCGGTTTGCACCCCAGTACTTTTTCATACATTTCTACAATCGGCAGTTCACGCAAGTCAATTGCTAATGCCGAATGTTTAGCTTCTACCCCACGCAACATTTGAATACACAATTTGATGTCATCCACACTTAGGTCGTGGAAAATCAGATTATTGACTACCCCAGCCCGACGATAACACTCGTGTAAAACTTCAATTCCTTTTTCAGTGACCTTGACCAAACGAGCTCTTTTGTCACTGGGATCGGTTCTTTCTTCGATGAGTTCGTTGGCCAACAAGCGGTTTAAGGTGTCAATCCCGGTCGAAACACCCATCAATTGTTGTTGAGCAACCTCGGTTTTGCGACACTCACCGGAATGGTAAATGAAGTTTAAGAAAAAAAAATCCTCGGATTGTTTGATTGATGGAAGGTCGGATAATGCTCTGGTGATGTAAACTTCAAACAAACGAGCAATGTACCCAATGAGTTTCATCAAATAGGCAGCTGGCATAGGCGGAGTTCCTCTACCAACAAAATTTTCGCCAAGATCCAACTTGGACCTTTGTATGGTGAGGTAATACCGACAAAACTCCTCTATTTCGGCCTGAGGATGAGCTGCTTCAAAAGCACCCCATTCATTCACTAATTGCACTGTTTTATTCATGTTGCAAATATATCGGTTTCGTCACAATTTCATCAAAAATACATCGAAATATTTGTATTTTTCACGGACCCGTCCTATATTTGTTGCAATTAATTCGGCTTCGATGTATCTGCTTGCAAAAAAACCCGTCACCTTCCCAAAGAATTCCGCTTCCCAAACGCCAACACCACCCAAGATTGGCGTCTTCAAAACGAACATCAACAAACGCCCGGAAGCAAATCGCGTTTGTAACCAGCTCAAAATAGATGGTTTAGTCACCCGTGCCACTGTGGACCTCAGTGATTGTGACCGTATTTTGCGCACAGTTAGCAACAAAAACAACTGGCCAGACATCATCCACGCTGTTCAATCCATGGGTTTTTTCATTGAGGAATTACCCGATTAACCACCTAGGTACTGGTTTGCTTCAATCCAATGCCACATTTGCTTCGGCACCCTATTACTATGTCATCTGCATTGTTAAAATTCACACCTTATCAATGGTTTGTAATCGCCATTTTATCGCTCCTGCAATTTTCCATCATTCTTGATTTTATGGTGTTGTCCCCTTTGGGTGCACAATTGCTGGAAGAATTGAACATTACTACCACCCAATTTGGCCTGGTTGTTTCCGCTTATGCTTTTAGTGCTGGAGCTTCGGGCATTCTGGCTGCTGGTTTTGCTGATCGTTTCGACCGCAAAAAGCTCTTGCTGTTTTTTTACGCCGGCTTTATTGTAGGCACCCTGCTTTGCGGGATCGCCCCTACTTATTTTCTTTTATTGCTGGCACGTATTGTGACTGGAATTTTTGGAGGGGTAATTGGCTCGATTGTTTTTGCCATCATCACCGACTTGTTCGCGCTTGAAATGCGGGGACGAGTGATGGGTTTTGTCCAAATGGCTTTTGCGGTAAGTCAGGTTTTGGGCCTGCCAATCAGCCTGTATTTTGCCAATTTATTTGATTGGCATGCTCCTTTTTTGCTCATTGTGGCCATTTGTGTACCCATGTTTGTGGTGATTGTACTCAAATTGAAACCCATCAATGCCCACCTTGCTTTGCAAAAAGACAATTCGGCCTTTAGCCATCTTTGGGAAACGGTTTCCAAACCCCGTTACCTGCAAGGCTTTGCGGGCACCATTTTGTTGGCCACCGGTGGTTTTATGCTGATGCCTTTTGGCAGTGCTTTTTCCATTAACAACCTTGGGGTTACTTTTGACCAGTTGCCCATCATTTATTTGGTGACGGGCATTTGTTCGATGATTGCCGGCCCTTTATTGGGGCGTTTGAGTGATAGTGTGGGAAGTATAAAGGTGTTTACTGGCGGGTCAATCCTTACCATTATCATTGTAGTGATCTATTGCAACTTTGGAGTTACGCCCCTTTGGATCATCATTTTGATGAGTGTAATCATGTTCATCGGCATCACTTCACGGATGATTTCGTCAACTGCTTTGGTGAGTGCGATCCCTGCACCAGCTGATCGGGGCGCATTTATGGGCATCAATGCTTCTATCTCGCAAATTTCAGGTGGTTTTGCCTCGGGTATTGCGGGCATGATTGTACATCAGGCTGCTGATGGCCACTTGGAAAACTATCCCATGCTAGGGTATGTGGTAGCCGTTACCATGATCGTTGCGATCGGATTGATGTACAACATTCACCGGATGGTGAAAGGAAGTGTTGCGCATTAAGCGCTAGTCTAAACTTGTGATCTAAATAAAAAGGGTCAGGTGTTACCATCTGACCCTTTCTATTTTTATTGCATCAACATCAGGTTGTCTAAACTCACCTCAATGTTATCTCCTACTTGCTTGATGCTGTAAGTCATAGGATAATAACCCGCTTTGTCAAATTTCTTGGGCAACGGCATGGTTTTGGTCAGATTAGGCTTTGATTTCAGAAAATCATAAGTGACCATTGGCTCCATAAAGGTTAATTTCCCATCATAAGACCCAAAGATCAGGGTTTCTGTAAACTTACCTTTGCCCGACAATTCTGGTGAGGTAGGATCCGCCCAATGCACACCCATTTGGGGTACTCCACCAGGCAAACGAATGTACGAACTAGGGATGTAATCCGCTGGCGGAAGATTGTCAAATTTAGTTGCTTTTTCCCCGTAGGATGGAATAGCCAAACGCTCATTCAAGGGTTGCAAATAAAAATGCATGTCGAAATGCGCTACATCGTACACCCCTGGTGGTTCATGCCCAGAATGGAGGTAATCAAGCATAATGTGGTCAAAAGGGATTTTCCCGGCAGCTTCACTGGGAATACTCAACACCAGCGCTACTCCAGGATGGGGTAAATTGTCCAGTGCACCTTTTGTCAGGGTAAAACCAATTGAAGTTGGTTTGTCATCAGCAGAAAACTTGACCCAGGAATAAGCCTTTCCATTACCAAGGGTTTGCTCCGCTCCTTTAAAGCTTGAATCGCTTTCTTCTTTGTCGCAACTACTGAATAGCCATACAGCCAGCAGCAACACGAGTGATAGGTTTTTCATTGAATTACAATTTAAACAGTTGTACAAATAAAAAATGCTTGAATGGAAGGAGTCGTATTAATTGTGAAAGCAAAACTAGCTTATGGGATGGTAAAAAGGGTTTGATCTCGTCTCTAATAGGTTTGCTGGTGTAGCATTTTTTAAACTGAAAGCTAGATAATACACTTGTAGTGGAATAAAAACGACTATCAATACTCGAAATGGCTCTTAATAAAGCGGCCCTTAGCCAAATGAATGACTAAGGGCCGCAATGTTATATACAATTCAGATTTGCTACTCCAAAATCACCATCTTCTTAGTCGCAGTAAACTCGGTTGTTTCCAAAGTGTAGTACAAGACCCCACTGGCCCCCAGTTGGCTCTTCTTCAAGCTCACCTGGTTATTGCCCTTAGTGTAATTGCCTTCCACTTTGTAAATCAATGCTCCCTTCACATCCCGCACCGTCAAGGTTCCTTTCAGTGCCTTTGGTAGCGTGAACCCGATCACCGTTTCATTGCTGAAGGGGTTCGGGGTGTTCTGACGGAGTTCGTAGGCTTCAGTGGCCTGGATACCCTCAAAGTTCAAGGCGATGCCCAGGTTCTCATTGTTCTGGTCATATGCCTCTGGCGATACCAAGCGGTTCAAACTCAGGGCTGAACTCAACTTCGCATCCGCCTTCGCTCTCAATACCAGCGTAAACAATGCTCCCGGCTCGTATTTGCTGTTCCACGAAGTGGTGATGATCCCTTCGTTTTTGAACACCCCAAAGTTCTCCGCCTTGGCTACTCCATACTCAATGTCCAACAGCTCCGCCTTGCTTTGATCCAGGGTCAGGGCAAATTGATAACCCTGGATGTTTTTCAAGTCTTCTGCACTGAAGCTCACTTTGTATTCATTGCCTGCCTTCAGGTTTTGCTCTTGAGTCTTGAGTTTGAAGTCCTCACTGGTGCGGATTTCTGCACTCGTCGCTCCATTCACACTCGCACTCGCATTCACATCTCCCACTTTGATGGCTACGAAGTTAGCCGCCACGTTGCTGGCAATGTCGTTGATGCTCACCACTTCTGGGAATGCCGCAGCCCAGGGGTTATTGGCATTCGGGAAGGTGTAGCTGGCATCTACAAAACGCCAGGAAGTGTTGTTCGCAAAATGGGTGTCGATGTTGAGGATCAATTTGCGCAGGGCAATCAAGTCCAGGGTCGAAATCGTCTTGGAGTTGTTCACGTCAGCAGCGATCATTTTGTATGGGCTGTTCAAAGCCGTTACACCCAGGATGTGCTTTTGGATCAACACCAGGTCAAAAGTAGATACCCCGTTCAGGTGGTTTTTGTCCAGTTGTGGTGTCACCGTGAAGTCGCCACCTTTCGCCAGGTTGACGAAGGAGTAACCACCATTGGCTGCTGTTGTGGCACTTTGCGAAGCTGCGCCGCTCAGGGTGATGCTGGCCCCTTGCAGATTGGCATTGCCTTCAGTGCTGATGGTACCCGCGATGTTCACTCCGCTCGCTGAACCTGGGCACACCCCACGGCTGTCGATCAGTTCTACAAAAGTGATGCAGAAGTCGTGATTGCCCGCATTGTCCCAAGCGTGTAGCTCAACCAAAATTGGCGAATTGGCGATATCTGCACAAGTGAAGTTCAAACCAGTCTGGTCTTTGTTTGCTGGTTGGCCTACGCGGTTGATTGAGTACTTGGTCACCAGTTTCAAACCATCCTTGGTTTCTGGGCCTTGGCCGTTGCAATCGTAAATCTTAGAAGCAACGAAGTCAGATGCCCATACTGCCATCATGCCGCCACCATTGCCATCAGGCATGATGCCTGTGCTCAAGCCATTGATACAGATTGGTGCTGGACCTTTGCAGTCTTTGACGGTGAATGGAATGCGGGTTGCAACACTCAGGTTACCACACTCATCACGTACCACTACGATCAGGTCGTGCTTGCCTTCAGGCAGGTTGGCGACGTTGATCTCAAATTGGCCGTTGCCCAAATCTTTGGTGCTCCAGCGTGGAGTAGAGTACAGGATCATCTTGCTGGCATCCAAAGTCTGACCTGGAGCAATCATCAGGTACTGCGTTTCCAGAGTCACTTTGTCAGAACAGTTGTCCTTACCAGTGATCACCATTTTCAGGTTAGCCAGACAATCAGCGCCTTCGCGAATGCAGAACTCAGCAGGGTCACCAGTTACAACCGGACGAGTGTCATCGTATACTTTGATGATCTGAGTATAGATGAAGCTGTGGTAGTATTCTTCTGATTCATCACAGTAGTATGGATAAGCACGGAGGTCAGTTGTAGGGCTTACGGTCAAGTCCTTAGAAATCCAGAACTCCTCATCGCCATCACGACGGTTGTTTTCGCGGTCACGAACCAACAAGTAGATTGGGTCTTTACCATAGTTACCAAACACACCACGATCGATAACGTGGATATTTGTTTGCTCCAATGGGTCACCACAACGGTCGTCATAAGTACACCAGTTGATTACGGAGTAAGTACGGAAGATCTTGTAGCACTCATCATCCGAGGCATCGTAACGCTTGTCGCTTACGTTTACAGCCAAGATATCACAAGCCAATTCGTCGGTGATAACGGTATCAATGATTGGCGTTTTACAATCGGTAGACACGTCCTTAGGGAAACAAATGTTGTATTCGTATACGGGCAGGATGTGGATGCGTTGCTTGCAAGTTACGCTGATTGGACCTTTAACCGTTTCTTTGGTCAAAGTCCAGATCCGGTCGATATAGCCTGCGCCACACTTCAATTTCTTCTCAGTAGTGTAAACCGTATCCAAAGCAGCACAATCGTTGCCAGATGGGATAGTGATATCGCCAAAGGCAGCCGCAGATCCTACTTTGCTGTCAATAGAAGCCAGGTTTTTGTCATCGCAATAAACGGTGACATCCCATGGAGCCAAACAAGTTGGAGCCACTTTGTCTTCGATCAGCAGGTCCATCCAGCAGTAGTTGGTGTTGCCGTAAACGTCTTCACCCCAGAGTTCCACCGTTACACGCTCAGCGAGGTCGCAGCAGAAGAATTCCACAAAATCAGCCAGCGGAGTCATCAACTTGCCACCCTTCAGGATGAAAGTTTCACCGAAGTCCGCCAAATCGCCGTCGCCGTTGCGGTCAAAACCGTCTGCTTTGGTCCAGTCGCCATCAGCTGGCAGAGGATCCAGTTTGCCGTTGTTGTTGCTGTCGTATCCTTTGGCAATGAAGCTAGCTGCACATGAAGTTGGAACGTTACGGCGAGCAGCAATCCAGGCCAGTTTGCAGTTGTCCCAGCTGCCTTCGTCAATGTCCTCAGCACTAACTTGAGCATAACCATTGGTGTAGCCATTGGCATTGCTCAAAGTGACATGCAAGTCATCGTCACACTTCATTACAGGTGCAATCTTATCCTTCACTTCAAACACAAAGCAGCAAGTAGAAGCATTGTAGCAACCATCAAAAGCGTCAATCACCATTAGGTGTTTGCCTACTGGAAGGCCGATCATCATGCCGTTCATCACGGCATACTCAACTTTATCCCAGCAGATTTTATCTTTATCACAGGCGCCCAATTGGTAACCATCGTGATCCCCTCTCAGTTCTCCCTGTTTGCCACAAAGCAAGCAGTGATCTTCACACAAGGGGTCTTCTGGGCCTTCGTACACAAGGATACCTTTTACATAGCGATCCTTTGTGTACACACTTACACTGATGTTACCGAGGTTGCAGTTGTCTTTGATCGTTACCCCAAAAGCACTCTTGATGCCCGCAACAGTTACTGGAATGGCTGCTGTGCAATCCATTGGGCCAGTAGAAATGTCATAAGGAGCACCGTGTGCATACTCACAAGTTGGAGCAGTGAAATCACCGATTTTGATCAGGATGTGGAAAGTATCTACGATACCACCTGCACACCAGTCAAATACATACAATTCACGATCAATTTTCACACCTTTACCACCACAGATTGGGAACTCAGTGTCTTTGATCGATACAGAATAGTTGCACTCAACCTGGTCGATGAACAAACAACGTGGGTTAGAAGGAGGATTGTTGAAGTAGCTGCATACATATGGCGTTACATCTTCCTTCTTGATCAGGCTCTTGTCGGGAGTACAAGCGTTGTACTCAATAACATGATCGTATTTGCCTTCTGGATTGGCATCCTTGAATACAAAATCACGTACATCGGGACGTTTGAACTGTATTTTTTGCACATAAGCAGAACTCATGCCATTGCAATCAGTTGCTACCCATTCGCGAGAAATGGTAGCATAGATGCCCCCATTTACCTTCATGTCATCACAATTGTAGAACACTACCTTATCGCTCCACTTCAGGGTAATCCGGCAACCACAGCTATAGCAGTTGTCTTTGAAGTAAGCATAGCCCAGGTTTTTGATGTTGTCAGAAACCAGGGAAGGAGGAGCCAAGCCCAATTGGCAATTGTCGCCTATGCCTGCTACACCCTCTGCATTGTTGATCGTTTGAGGGCTGGTAGCTGCTGGCCGTGGGGAGCTCGTTGCATTGGTATTGCCTATCGTCAGGCGATTGTTCAACACGTAGTTTACATCGTAGCAATCCAAAGTGACATCAGCAGGAGCACACACCAGGATTGGGGCCGTTTTGTCCTCAGCAGTTACCTTGCCCCAGCAAATGATGTTTCCAAAGGCGTCGAACAAGCCGTAGGTCCATACTCCGGCGCAATCGATTATATTGCCGTTGCTGGGGTTATTGTCCATTACGCGTACCGTACCGCAATCCAGCGCTCCTTCGGAAACCAGGCTTGAGGTCAATTCAAATTGGCAATTTCCACCCAAGGTCACCGTTACATCCTGGCAACTGACATTTTTGGTATCCTGAACCCGCACTGAAATTTCCTGTGTCAAGCCTTCCACACTGCACCCTTCGGCACTGGTAATGGCGTTCAGGGTAAATGTTGTAGACCCATTAAAATCTACTCCTTCGGTTAAGGTTGCAAAGGTTTGCCCACTGATCACATTGTCGTAAGTTATACCATTGACTACAATGCTGAAAGGCCCAATACCTGTTGCCGTGAAACGAAGGTCTACTGTGCCACCCTCACAAACCGTGGAAGGGCTACTGCTGATGCTACCGACAGGGTCGGTACAAGGGGATACAGCAAACACATACGTAGCTCCAGCACCAATAGCAGAGTTGTTACTTTGATCTCCATTGATTCCAGTCGCATTGCTGGTTTCATGCACGGCTCCTACCACAATGGTTTCTTCTGAGATTGCTACGGAAGTGCCAAATTTATCAAATGCACCCGTATTAGAGGCCTTAAGGTAGGTTTGTTGACTCCAAGAGCCTCCATTGCGCACAAAAACATATGCTGCTCCCGAGTAAATAGCATTATTATTGCTTTGATCCCCATTAATCCCTATTGCATTGCTTGCTTCTTGATATGCCCCAACCACAATGGTTTCCCCAGAGATCGCTACGGAAAAGCCAAAATAATCTTCGGCGTCTGTATTAGAAGCCTTGAGGTAGGCTTGCTGACTCCAAGTGCTTCCACTGCGTACAAAAACATAAGCTGCTCCAGCATTAGCAGCAGTGTTATCACTTTGGTTACCATTGACCCCGATAGCATTGCTAGATTCAAACCACGCTCCCACCACAATTGTTTCCCCAGAAATTGCTAAAGATCTACTAAACCAATCACCCTTGTTCGTATTAGAAGCCTTAAGATAGGCTTGCTGGCTCCATATACTCCCACTGCGCACAAAAACATACGCTGCACCAGCATTAGCAGCAGTGTTGTTACTTTGATCCCCATTGATCCCAGTCGCATTGCTAGATTCAGCATTTGCGCCCACCACAATGGTTTCTTCAGCGATCGCCACGGAATAGCCAAAGCCATCATTTGCCTCAGTATTAGAAGCTTTGAGGTAGGCTTGCTGGCTCCAAGCAACCCCACTGCGCACAAAAACATATGCTGCTCCCGAGTAAATAGCATTATTATTGCTTTGATCCCCATTGACCCCAGTCGCATTGCTGGATTCACCATTTGCTCCAACCACAATGGTTTCACCAGAGATTGCTACGGAATAGCCAAAGATATCACCGGCTTCCGTATTTGAAGCCTTAAGGTAGGCTTGTTGACTCCAGGTGCTTCCACTGCGTACAAAAACATACGCTGCTCCAGCATTAAAAGCAGAGTTGTTACTTTGATCCCCATTGACCCCAGTCGCATTGCTGTCGTCACGATGAGCTCCCACTACAATGGTTTCTCCAGAGATCGCTACGGAATAGCCAAAGAAATCACCAGCCTCCGTATTAGAAGCCTTGAGGTAAGCTTGCTGACTCCAAGTGCTTCCGCTGCGTACAAAAACGTACGCTGCTCCAGCGGCAGCGGCACTGTTATTGCTTTGATCTCCATTGACCCCTGTTGCATTGCTACTTTCTTGATATGTTCCAACCACAATGGTTTCTCCAGAGATCGCTACGGAATAGCCAAACTCGTCACCTGCATTTGTATTAGAGGCCTTGAGGTAGGCTTGCTGCGTAAAACTGGGGTCGATCAGCAAAGGGTACTCAGCCGCTGCATCTGTAATCAGCAGATCAAGATTCGTCCCGTCCCAAGCCATTTGAGCTTCTAGTTCTTTTCCCTTAGCATCCCATACCCGAAGTTTGTCATAACTCAGGCGCGTACCTGCTTTTTCCAATAGGAGTTGATTTCCCTTTTGTTTGACCAACATATTCGTTTCCAATTCCATGCGTAGGCGTAGCTGCTCCCCAGCCTGGGCTTTTCCAGGCGCAGATTGCAAGTAAAACCATTGCTCCAGTCCCTCTGAATCGTTGATCCACCACTCACTGAGTCTTTTGTTCCACTGATAGCTTACCTTACTCCCAGTCTCTGCGCCAAGGTCGGTAACCTGCAAGCTTTGAGGCTTATCCACTAACTCTAGTTTCTGGTAACCCAAACCTTTCAGACGCAGCGAAACGCTGTAATTGACTTCTTTTTTACCTCGTGGGCTCAGCCTAGTACTACCGTCTTTGCCATAGATAATTTGGAATCCATGATCCTGGTTGACACTGCAATAGCCTCCCCGTCCATCTGAATGGGCTTTGAATTTGCTCATTTTGATCTGCTCCTGTATCATTTGCCAACTACACGCTTCCAGGCCCTGGGGCGTTTCCCCTTTTTGAAGGCGCTGTATTTGCCCAACTCTACTTGCTGCCATTTTGGCGCGCACGGGAGTTGTGTTAAACGTAGATTGTGCCAGATTTCTGGTACAGGGCAACAACAAGGTGAATAGCACTAATAGCATACAGCTAAAACGGTAGAATAGCTTTATTTGCAGTGAATACAGCTTAATCATGAGACTTTGATTTGTTTAAATAACTTTAGAGCACAATAATATGAAAAATTGCAATTCTTATGTTAAAAAAAGACTCAGTAAAGCATTTGTAATCATAAAAAATTGCCACCGCTGAACTTTTACAGTCCAACGGCGGCAATTTTTTATGATTATAAATAAATCACTTGTTTTACTCCAGTATCACCATCTTCTTCGTCGCAGTAAACTCGGTTGTTTCCAAAGTGTAGTACAAAACCCCACTGGCTCCTAGCTGGCTCTTCTTGAGCGTCACCTGGTTACTGCCCTTGGCATAATTACCCTCTACTTTGTAAATCGTGGCGCCCTTCACATCTCGCACCGTCAAAGTTCCTTTCAAGGCCTTGGGCAAGGTGAACCCAATCAGCGTTTCATCGCTGAAGGGGTTCGGGATGTTTTGACGGAGTTCGTAGGCTTCAGTGGACTGGATTCCCTCAAAGCTCAAGGCGATACCCAGGTTCTCGTTGTTCTGATCATATGCCTCGGGCGATACCAAGCGGTTCAAACTCAGGGTTGAACTCAACTTCGCATCCGCTTTGGCTCTCAATACCAGGGTAAACAATGCCCCTTGCTCGTATTTGCTATTCCACGATGTGGTGATGATGCCTTCGTTTTTGAACACCCCAAAGTTCTCCGCCTTGGCTACTCCATACTCGATGTCCAACAACTCCATCACGCTTTGATCCAGATTCAGCGCAAACTGATAGCCTTGAATGTTTTTCAAGTCTTCAGCTGTGAACGTCACCTTGTATTCATTGCCCGACTTCAGGTTTTGCTCCTGAGTCTTGAGTTGGAAGTCCTCTCTGGTGCGGATTTCTGCACTTGCGGCTCCTGACACACTCGCACTCGCGTTCACATCCCCCACTTTGATCGCTACGAAGTTCGCTGTCATGTTGCTGGTAATGTCGTTGGTGCTCACCACTTCGGGGAAGGCTGTTGACCAGGGGTTACCTGGGTTCGGGAAGACATAGCTCGCATCCACAAAACGCCAAGACGTGTTGTTCGCAAAATGGGTATCGATGTTCAGGATCAACTTGCGCAGGGCAATCAAATCCAAAGTACTGATCGTCTTCGAATTGTTCGCATCTGCCGCAATCATCTTGTACGGGCTGTTCAAAGCCTGTACGCCCAGGATGTGCTTTTGGATCAGGACCAGGTCGAAAGTAGATACTCCGTTCAGGTGGTTTTTATCCAGTTGTGGGGTCACCGTGAAGTCGCCGCCCTTCGCCAGATTGACGAAAGAGTAGCCACCGTTGGCTGCTGTTGTTGCACTTTGCGAAGCAGCACCGCTCAGGGTGATACTCGCTCCTTGCAGGTTGGCATTGCCTTCGGTACTGATCGTACCCGCGATGTTCACTCCGCCTGCTGAACCTGGGCACACGCCACGGCTGTCAATCAACTCTACAAAAGTGATGCAGAAGTCGTGGTTGCCTGCGTCGTCCCAAGCGTGTAACTCCACCAAAATTGGTGAATTATTGATGTCCGCACAAGTGAAGTTGAGTCCCGTTTGGTCTTTGTTCACAGGCTGACCCACCCGGTTGATCGAGTACTTGGTAATCAGTTTCAGGCCGTCCTTCGTTTCTGGGCCCTGACCATTGCAGTCATAAATCTTCGAAGCCACAAAGTCCGTTGCCCATACGGCCATCATCCCTCCACCATTGCCGTCGGGCATGATGCCAGTGCTGAGGCCGTTGATGCAGATTGGCGCTGGAGCCTTACAATCCTTCACCACAAATGGGATCCGGGTGGCAAGGCTCAGGTTGCCACATTCGTCGCGGCCCACCACAATCAAGTCGTGGGTACCTTCGGGCAGGTTCGCTACCTTGATCTCAAACTGACCATTGCCCAAGTCCTTCGTGCTCCAACGTGGAGTCGAGTACAGAATCATCTTGCCGGCTTCCAAAGTCTGGAATGGGGCAATCATCAGGAATTGAGTCTCCAATTCCACCTTGTCGGTACAGTTGTCCTTCAAAGTCACCACCTTGGTAATGTTTGCAGTACATGCCGTTGGGCTCGTGCAGAAGGTATCACGGGTGCCTGTTACCACTGGACGGGTGTCATCGTACACCTTGATGATTTGGGTGTAAATGAAGCTGTGGTAGAACTCGCCCGCTACTTCGCAGTAGGGAACCTCCTCGGTAAAGTCAATATCGTCTGCGTTGCCAGCAACCAGGTCCTTGGAAACCCAGAACTCTTCGATGCCATCACGACGGTTGTTTTTGCGGTCACGAACCAACATGTAGATTGGTGCCTTGCCATAGTTGCCAAACACCGCCCGATCGATGATCGAGACATTGGTTTGCAGCAGTGGGTCACCACAACGATCGTCGTAAGTACACCAGTTGATCACCGAGTAAGTCCGGAAAATCTTGTAGCACTCATCATCCGAGGCATCGTAACGTTTGTCGTGTACATTCACCGCCAGGATGTCGCAGCCCAATTCGTCGGTGATTACCGTGTCGATGATTGGCGTTTTGCAATCGGTACTGATGTCTTTAGGGAAACAAATGTTGTATTCGTGGACAGGTAGAATGTGGATGCGTTGCTTGCAAGTCACGCTGATCGGGCCTTTCGCCGTTTGTTTGGTCAAAGTCCAGATGCGGTCGATGTAACCTGCGCCACACTTCAATTTCTTCTCGGTGGTATAGGTCGTATCCAGAGCAGCACAATCGTTGCCCGTTGGAATGGTCACATCGCCAAAGATTTTTGCTGAAGCAAACTTGTCATCGATAGAAGCAATGTTTTTGTCATCGCAGTAGATCGTCACATCCCAGGGAGCCAAACAGGTTGGTGCCACTTTGTCTTCGATCAGCAGATCCATCCAGCAGTAATTCGTATTGCCGTAGATGTCACCGCCCCACAATTCAACTGTCACTCTTTCGGTCAAATCGCAGCAGAAGAACTCTACGAAATCCAACAGTGGTGTCATCAACTTGCCGCCTTTCAGAATGAAGGTTTCGCCAAAGTCAGCAATGTCCCCATCGCCGTTGCGGTCAAAACCATCCGCTTTGCTTACATCACCATCCGCAGGTAATGCATCCAATTTGCCGTTGCCGTTCGTGTCGTAACCTTTGGCAATGAAGCTAGCTGCGCAGCCATCCGGTACATTGCGGCGTACCGCAATCCAGGCTAGTTTGCAATTGTCCCAGCTGCCTTCATCGATGTCTGCTGCGCTCACCTGAGCATATCCATTGGTGTAGCCATTGGCGTTGCTCAAGGTTACATGCAGGTCATCGTCACACTTCATGATTGGTGCGATCTTGTCCTTGACCTCGAAGATAAAGCAAGTGGTGGAGGCATTGTAACAACCATCGAAGGCATCGATCACCATCAGGTGTTTGCCCACGGGAAGTCCGATCATCATGCCGTTCATCACCGCGTATTCTACTTTATCCCAGCAGATTTTGTCTTTATCGCAGGCACCCAAGCGGTAGGCATCATTGTCCCCACGTAGGTCCCCTGCCTCTTCACGAGCTTGGGGGGTACAAATTGGGCTTGCTGGCCCTTCGTATACCAATATTCCTTTTACATAACGATCCTTGGTGTACACACTCACACTGATGTTGCCCAGGTTGCAATTGTCTTTGATCGTTACCCCAAAGGCGGTCTTAATCCCCGCAACAGTCACCGGAATGGCTGCCGTGCAGTCCATTGGACCAGTGGAAATGTCGTAAGGTGCGCCGTGGGCGTATTCAACCGTTGGTGCCGTGAAGTCTCCAATCTTGATCAGAATGTGGAAGGTATCTACGATACCACCAGCACACCAATCCAGTACATACAACTCCCGATCGATCTTCACTCCCTTGCCCCCACAAATTGGGAACTCGGTGTCTTTGATCGATATCGAATAGTTGCATTCCACCTGATCGATGAATAAACAACGTGGGTTGGCACTCGTGTTGAAGTAGCTGCAAACGTATGGAGTTACATCTTCCTTCTTAATCAAACTCTTATCTGGCGTGCAGGAATTGTATTCTACAACATGATCGTATTTGCCTTCTGGATTGGCATCCTTGAACACAAAGTCATCAACCGCAGGACGGGTGAACTTGATCTTTTGTACATAGGAACTACGCATGCCATTACAATCCGTAGCGGTCCATTCCCGCGAGATCACTGCGTAGTACCCGCCATTGACTTTCATTTGTTCGCAGGAGTAGAATTCTACTTTATCGCTCCATTTCAAAGTGATCCGGCAGCCGCAGTTGTAGCAATTGTCCTTAAAGTAAGCATAGCCCAGGTTTTTGATGTTGTCATTCACCAAACTTGGTGGAGCCAGACCCAATTGGCAATTGTCGCCTGTTCCTGCTACACCTTCCGCATTGTTGATGGTTTGGCTACCCGTAGCCGCAGGACGTGGCGAAGATATTGCACCTACGTTACCAATCGTCAGGCGATTGTTCAATACGTAGTTCACATCGTAGCAATCCAGGGTGATATCCGCTGGTGCACACACCAAGGCTGGTGCCGTTTTGTCCTCAGCGGTTACCTTACCCCAGCAAATGATGTTGCCAAAGGAGTCAAACAAGCCGTAAGTCCATACTCCGGCACAGTCGATCAAAGCGCCGTTGCTTGGGTCATTGTCCATTACCCGAACCGTGCCCCCGCCGCAATTGACATCGGAGACCAGATTACCGGTCAACAGGAATTGGCAATTTTCATCCAGGCTTACCGTCACATCCTGGCAGCCGCAGTGCGCTACCCGGAAGCGTTGTTGTACCTGTTGCACACAGCCTGGATCGTTAGGATTAGCTGCTCCAGGTGCTCCAGCATCAAAGCTGTACACCAAGGTATGGGTGCCCACCGACAAAGTCGCAGGGTTGATCGTCAGTTTTGTTGGGGCTACGCCTGCGCCTGATTGGGTGTTCCCATCCAAAATGAAGGTACCCGTTCCTGCTGCATTGTTCGCCACCGTACCCGTCACTGTGAAGGGTGCCGCATTGGGCGATATCAGCGCGGGAAGGCCCGTGAACACTGGATCAGGGTAATAGCAGGTATTGCCGATGCTCAGGGTGTCACCTCGACCATTCGTCACCGAAATGGTATAACCTTGGCCGTCGCGGTGATAGCCAAATAAGTCAAAAACTCCAGTACCCGCACCCGTTTCAGGAATGGTTGCACCAGCAGTATAAGCCACTGTGGCATTGACGTCGCTATACAATCCTGTCACACTTACAATCGTCCAGGTTTGGCCAGAAGGGCCTTCAATGGTCACCGTTTCACTGAAAGTACCCACATTGGTCGTGGTGCCATTTTCAATCAGTGGCGAGTTGTTCATACAAGTACAAGGGTCGTGGATGCTCACCATTGGTGGGGTGCAACCTTCGTCCGTCACGCCATCGCAGTTGTTGTCCACCCCGTCGCAGATTTCCGTTGCGCCTGGATTGATCGCATTGTTGTTGTCGTTGCAATCGACACTCGCCGCCGTCAGTTCGGAAGCGACTTTGTAGCCTACAGGGCGCAGGCATTGGGTCAAGGTTGTACCGCTGGAATAGCCATCGTTGTCTACATCGGCATACCAGATTTGACCGGGTTTTTCCAAGGCATCATTGTCATCACAATCGGTATTGTTGGTGACGTAGCCGGCTGACTGGCTGCAGGCTTGTTGGCTTACCGCTGGGTTACCAAAGCCATCATTGTCTGCGTCGGCATAATAAGTGGTTAGGCCACCTTCGTCGGTAGAGCCGTTGCAGTTGTTGTCGATGCCATCACAAATTTCCGTCGCGCTGGGTTTGATTGCAAAGTTGTTGTCATTGCAATCGCCACTCGTTGCCGTCAATTCGGAAGCTACTTTGTAGCCCACTGGGCGTAGGCACTGAGTCAAGGTCGTGCCGCTGGAATAACCGTCGTTGTCCACATCCGCATACCAGATTTGGCCGGGTTTTTCCAGAGCATCGTTGTCATCACAATCGGTGTTGTTGGTGACGTAACCAGCTGGCTGGCTACAAGCTTGTTGGCTTACTGCAGCGTTACCAAAGCCATCGTTGTCTGCATCGGCGTAGTAGGTCGTGGTCACACCTTCGTCCGTAGAGCCGTTGCAGTTGTTGTCGATGCCGTCACAGATTTCGGTCGCGCTGGGTTTGATCGCAAAGTCGTTGTCATTGCAATCGCCACTCGTTGCCGTCAATTCGGAAGCTACTTTGTAGCCCACTGGGCGTAGGCACTGAGTCAAGGTCGTGCCGCTGGAATAACCGTCGTTGTCCACATCCGCATACCAGATTTGGCCGGGTTTTTCCAGAGCATCGTTATCATCACAATCCGTGTTATTGGTTACATAACCGCTAGGTTGGCTACAGGCTTGTTGGCTTACCGCTGGATTACCAAAGCCATCGTTATCCGCATCCGCATAATAAGTGGTCAGGCCACCTTCATCCGTAGAGCCGTTGCAGTTGTTGTCGATGCTGTCGCAAATTTCGGTAGCTCCTGGGTTGATGCTGCCGACATTGTCGTTGCAATCGCCAGAAGTTGCCGTCAGTTCAGAGGCGGTTTTATAGCCCGTGGGCCGCAGACACTGTACCGCAGTGGTACCGCTGGAATAACCGTCGTTGTCTACGTCGGCGTACCAGGTCTGGCCTGGTTTTTCCAAAGCGTCATTATCATCACAATCCGTATTGTTGGTGACATAACCAGCTGGCTGGCTGCAAGCCTGTTGGCTTACCGCTGGGTTACCAAAACCATCATTATCCGCATCCGCATAATAGGTCGTGGTGACACCTTCGTCGATGGAACCATTACAGTTGTTGTCAATGCCGTCGCAGATTTCGGTAGCTCCTGGGTTGATCGCAGCGTTGTTGTCATTGCAATCGGTATTATTGGACACAAAACCTGTACCACAACTTCCACTAAAAGTCATACTGTTGTTGGGGTCACCATATCCGTCGTTGTCGGTATCCGCATAACAAACAACATTATCGATCATCGTCAGCACAACGTCGTTGCCGTCGCCGCCAGTGTAGGAAATGGTTGCATTAAAGTTGCTCCCAAGAAAGTTGGTAATGGTAGCCCCTTGAGCAAGTCCGGTAAACGTACCCACTATGGCATCTGCGCTGCCGTCGTTGTCCACGATGGTGAAGCTTTGTCCATTGGCAGGGCTGTGGGTTCCGCTGAGTTTGAGCTCCACACCGGAGAGGTTTACCACACCAGAAACGGTCAATTGGTTGTACCCTGAACCCGGCGTAGTGCCGTTGATGACAATCGCCAAGTCGCTACCAAAAGAAAGTGTGCTGGCTGTAACATCCGTGCCGGTGAAAGTTGGTTTGACCGCTGCCGGAGAGGCTCCCGGATCGAGAAATACTGTTCCACCCGCAGCATTGATGCCGCCACCCTCGATAGCCACATCGCTGTTGCTGATGAGTTGCAGATTGGTGGCTGCTGATCGGGTAATATTGGCACTCACCGTTATCGCACCACTGCTAGCATTGCCGATGATCAAAGTACCCGCAGTGATGCGGTCTAGTTCTGCATCGGTCAAGCCAAGTCGTGTAGCGGTATCCTCGGAACCTAAATTAATGTTTCGGCCACCAGTTATTGGTACGATGGTAACCTTATTTGTACCCGCCGCAACCGAAGAAGTAGGATCTAAATAAACGATGTCCCCATATACTGTAATATCACCCGCCGTTGTAGTGACTGTTCCACCGGGCTGATTGGCAAAAGCCTCGGAAGCCGCACTAGTAGGCGAGAAACCCGTGATCTGGATGTTACCACTGCTTGTAGCCGAGATGGTGCCTACATTTCGTACGCCGTCGTTGTCATTGCCAGAGGGTCCACCAGTACCCTGCAATAGGAGGTTACCTGTGCCCGTGGTAGCGATTGCGCCCATGTTTTGGATACCATACTGGAGTCCATTGCTGTCTGTACCGCCGCGACCAGTTAGTAAGACGGTGCCATTGATCGAGCGGACCATTGCTCCGTTGAGCACGTTGATGCCAGTGAAATAGCCAGTACTCGCCACAGTTTGTTGATTGGCTTCTATACCTAAGTTCCCATTCTCAGTTTCAATGCTACTATTACCCCCCAGTGTCACGTTTTTACTCACCTTAACTGTAACGGTACCTGTTCCGGAGAGCAGCAGATTGGCGTTGGTCGCTACCGCTAAGGCGTCGACACCAGGGATGGCATCATCGTTTTGCAAATCTACATCCAGGTTAGCATTGGCGGCGAAGCTGATGTCGCCATTGAAACTCACTTGGTCATCACCCAAACCACCATTGATGGTCAGAGTGGGTAGGTTGGCGGTAAAAGCGCCAATATTGATGTTATCGTTGCCCGCTGCAGTATTGACTGTAATGGAGCTAGCACCCGCAAGGGCTACATCCACGGGGAGATTCATGGTAAGTCCTCCGTCCAGGGAGTAAGTGCGTCCAGTCGCGTTGAACCGGATGTTGGAGCCATTTTCACTGACCGTGAGCGTCTCGCCATTGCCTGCCACATCAGTAATAACGATGGCACCAGCAGTGGTCGTAATGGTGTAATCTGGACAAACTGATGGGCCATCTATAGTGCCATCACAATTGTTGTCGATGCCATCACAGATTTCGGTAGCACCAGGAGAAATGGCAGTATTGTTATCATTGCAATCGCCCGATGTTGCCGTCAGTTCAGAAGCTGTCTTGTAACCCAAGGGGCGTAGGCACTGGGTAAGGGTTGCCGCCCCGGTTTGAGCATAGCCATCGTTGTCGGTGTCTTTGTACCAAGTCTGTCCCGGTTTTTCCAGGGCATCATTGTCGTCACAATCGGTATTGCTCGTGACATAACCGCTGGATTGGCTACAGGCTTGTTGACTCACTGCAGGGTTGCCGAAGCCGTCATTATCAGCATCCGCATAATAGGTCGTGGTTACACCTTCGTCGGTGCTGCCGTTGCAGTTGTTGTCGATGCCATCACAAATTTCTATAGCGCTGGGTTTGATCGCAAAGTTGTTATCGTTGCAATCGCCGCTAATCGCCGTCAGTTCGGAAGCTACTTTGTAGCCCACTGGACGCAGGCATTGGGTCAGGGTCATACCGCTGGAATAGCCATCGTTGTCTACATCGGCATACCAAACTTGACCGGGTTTTTCCAAAGCATCGTTGTCGTCGCAGTCGGTATTGTTGGTCACATAACCGCTAGGTTGGCTGCAAGCTTGTTGGCTTCCCGCTGGGTTGCCAAAGCCATCATTGTCAGCATCAGCATAATAAGTGGTTAGGCCACCTTCGTCGGTGCTGCCATTGCAGTTGTTGTCGATGCCGTCACAAACCTCGGTAGCTCCTGGGTTGATGCTGCCGACATTGTCGTTGCAATCACCAGAGGTTGCCGTCAGTTCAGAGGCAGTTTTATAGCCTGTGGGCCGCAGACACTGTACCGCAGAGGTACCACTGGAATAACCGTCGTTGTCTACGTCGGCGTACCAGGTCTGGCCTGGTTTTTCCAAAGCATCGTTATCATCGCAGTCGGTATTGTCCGTCACGTAACCGACTGGCTGGCTACAAGCTTGCTGGCTCACTGCTGGATTGCCAAAACCATCATTGTCTACGTCCGCATAGTAAGTTGTGGTGACACCTTCGTCGGTGCTGCCATTGCAGTTGTTGTCAATACCGTCACAAATTTCCGTCGCGCTGGGTTTGATCGCAAAGTTGTTGTCATCGCAATCCCCGCTCGTCGCCGTCAGTTCGGAAACTGCTTTGTAGCCCGCTGGGCGCAGGCATTGGGTCAAGGTTGTGCCACTGGAATAACCGTCGTTGTCCGCATCTGCGTACCAGATTTGGCCGGGTTTTTCCAGAGCATCGTTATCATCACAATCCGTATTGTTGGTTACATAACCACTGGGTTGGCTACAAGCTTGTTGGCTTACTGCCGGGTTACCAAAGCCATCATTGTCTGCATCCGCATAATAGGTCGTGGTGACACCTTCGTCCGTAGAGCCATTGCAGTTGTTGTCGATGCTGTCGCAAATCTCGGTAGCTCCTGGATTGATGCTGCCGACATTGTCGTTGCAATCACCAGAGGTTGCCGTCAGTTCAGAGGCGGTTTTGTAGCCCGTGGGCCGCAGACACTGTACCGCAGAGGTACCGCTGGAGTAACCGTCGTTGTCTACGTCGGCGTACCAGGTCTGGCCTGGTTTTTCCAAAGCATCATTGTCATCGCAATCGGTGTTGTCGGTCACGTAACCGCTGGGTTGGCTGCACGCTTGTTGGCTTGCCGCGGGGTTGCCAAAACCATCATTGTCTGCATCGGCGTAGTAGGTCGTCAGGACGCCTTCGTCGGTGCTGCCATTGCAGTTGTTGTCAATACCGTCACAAATTTCGGTCGCACCAGGTTTGATCGCACTGTTGTTGTCGTTGCAATCCCCGTTCGTCGCCGTCAGTTCGGAAGCTACTTTGTAGCCTACTGGACGTAGACATTGGGTCAAGGTCGTGCCACTGGAATAGCCATCGTTGTCTACGTCAGCGTACCAGGTCTGGCCTGGTTTTTCCAAGGGGTCGTTATCGTCACAGTCGGTGTTGTTAGATACAAAACCTGTGCCACAGCTACCACTAAAAGTCATGCTGTTGCTGGGGTCGCCGTATCCATCGCCGTCAGTATCTGCATAACAAACGACATTATTGATCACCGTTATTACCACGTCATTATCCGATCCACCTACATAACTAATGGTTGCATTTAATCCACTTCCTCGGAAATTGGAAAGTGTTGCTCCGTTGGCCAAGCCTGTAAATGTACCGGTGATGGCATCACTGCCGTCATTTTCCACAATGGTGAATGTTTCACCTCCGGTAGGAACATAAGAGCCCGTAAAGAGCAAATCCACGCCTGTAAGATCTACTGTTCCCACTACATTGAGCTGGGAATAAGTACTGCCTGTACCATTACCTGGAGTTGTTCCGTTGATGGCGATGCTTAAATCACTGGCAAAAGAAAGGGCGCTTACTGTAACATCCGTGCCGTTGAAAGTAGGTTTTACTGCCGCAGGGGAAGTGCCGGGGTCGAGTAGCATTGTACCTCCGTTGGTGTTGAATCCACCGTCGCTGATGAGGACGTCGCCACCACTAACAAGCTGCACAT
The DNA here is from genome assembly GCF_965225875.1 of Haliscomenobacter sp. Classification (GTDB taxonomy): domain Bacteria; phylum Bacteroidota; class Bacteroidia; order Chitinophagales; family Saprospiraceae; genus Haliscomenobacter. The sequence continues at coordinate 2,546,318 of NZ_CBDDBS010000003.1, forward strand.
CGGTGCTCACAGGACGGGAAATAGCCGCTGAAACCGTGATGTTACCACTATTGGAATTGCCGATGATGAGGGTCCCCGTAGTAATTTGGTCTAGTTCCGTATCACTTAGCCCTAGCGGCCCACCGATGGTATTGGTGCTCGTGCCGAGGTTGATGGCTACGTTGTTGCTGTATGGGCGTATAGTGGTACTTCCTGATGCCTGCGTGCTGATGACGCCACCCAACCCTATACTGTTGGCAATGAGTGTTATGTTTCCACCATTGGTAGCCGTAGTGAGTCCAGCCGAAGAAAAACTGCTGAAGCCAATGCTATTTGCCCCGTTACCTTCGATGCCCGTTACACTTATATTGCCTCCACTTGAGGTAATCTGAGTACCGGTGTTTGCCATTCTTATACCACTATTGCTACCTCCTGTACTGCCTCCACCCTGTCCGCTTACCGATACCGTACCGCTGCCGCCAGCGGTAATGGTGCCACTCAATTCCATCCAAATACCGTAATTGTTGTTCCCTGAGCCAGTGCCACCACCGACTCCGGTTACACTCACATTTCCACCTGAGGATGTAATAAAAGTATTTGCCGAACCTGCTACATAAACCCCTGCATTAAAGTTACCTGTGCCTGCGCCACCCGTACCACTCACGGTCACAGTGCCACTGCTACCTGCAGTGATGCTGGCATTCGTGGTCACGCTTACCCCCATACAAGTGGAGGTGGCACCCGTACTTCCTCCGAGGCCCACAACCGAGACATTCCCACCCAAAGAGGTGATGCGTGCATTGGTACCCGTCACGTACACACCAATATTGGCGTTAGCTGATGCAGCGCCCACTGAGCCTTGTATGGTAGCAGTAGCGCTGGTACCGCCACTGATCAATCCTCCATTTTGTACAAGTACTCCATATTGGTTGATTACAGAGTCGTTGCCACTTTTGCCTTTGACCGTCAGGGTTCCTGTGCCATTGACCCGTACGGTAGCGCCAGCGATCGATATCCCGACAAAGTCACCTGTAGTGGCAGTAGCCTGCTGATTGGCTTCCAGGGTAAGGTTGCCGTTGACGGTTTCGAGTGAAGCAGTGCCATTGCTAAAGGTGATGTTGCGGCTCGCTTTTACTACAGCGGCACCGGTGCCTAAGAGCATTATATTGGCATTGTTTGTAAAGGAAACCTGATCGGAGCCAGGGTTGGCATCATCGTTTTGCAAATCCACATCCAGGTTGGCATTGGCAGCGAAGGTAATGTCGCCGTTCATTCTCACCTGGTCATCACCTGTACCACCGTTAATGGTCAGGCTGGGTAGATTGGCTGAAAATGCGGCTACATTGATAATGTCATTGCCCGCTTCGGTGTTTACTACGATGCTGGTAGCACCGGAAAGCGCCACATCCGCTGGGGTACTGAAAGCGGTGATTGCTCCACCATCAATAGAATAGGTTCTGGTATTGGGTGTGGTAACAAAACGGATATTGCCGCCATTTTCAGAAATGTTCAACGTTTCGCCATTGCCTGACAGATCAGTAATGACAATGGTACCGGCAGTAGTCGTGATGGTATAATCGGGGCAAACAGATGGGCCATCAATGTTGCCATCACAGTCATTATCAATTCCATCACAAATTTCAGTAGCACCCGGTTTAATTGCTGCATCGTTGTCGTTGCAATCGCCACTACTAGCCAATAATTCAGTCACTAATTTGTAGCCGACCGGACGTAGGCATTGCGTAATGGTAGCTGCGCCAGTTTGGGCATAAGCATCATTGTCGGAGTCTTTGTACCACACTTGGCCCGGTTTTTCCAATGCGTTATTGTCATTGCAATCCCCGGTCGTAGCGCTTAATTCGCTGGCTACTTTGTAACCTACTGGACGCAGGCATTGGGTCAAAGTCGTTCCGCTGGAGTAGCCGTCGTTGTCCACATCTGCGTACCATACTTGACCCGGTTTTTCCAAAGGATCGTTGTCGTCACAGTCTGTGTTATCTGTTACATAGCCACTAGGTTGACTACAAGCCAGCTGACTTGCTGCAGAATTGCCGAATCCGTCCCCGTCTGCATCTGCATAGTAGGTGGTCGTACAAGGCTCAGCCAGTTGGAAATCGCTGAACGCCGTAACCCCGGTAATTTGAGTGCTGTTTGCGCTGCGGGTTCCAAGGGTAGGGTAAGTCCAGTTGGGGGTATCGAATTTTCCGCTGATGAGCGCGGAAGTATTGACTGAGGGATCGAGGTCAGCGGTCAAAAAATTGAATACTGCATCGTAGGTTGAAAACGCCGTTCCTGAATTGTTGATCGACCAGTAACGGTTCACACTTTTGGAGGCGGTCAACGTAGCTGATGCAATTTGTGGATGATCACCCGTGATTACTTGAGCAGTAAGGTCACCAGCAGTCGAAACAGAAGCAAAGGTCAACATTGCCGGAGTGTAATTGGTAGAAGTAGCGTCTCCGATTTCGAAAATGCGGCTAATACCGGAACCAGTAGCAACGTTTTTCTGCAATTTACCAAAAATATGCCCTGAAGTTCTGCTTACAGAGCCTGTCGAAGGAATGATCACCTTATTGTTTCCGGTAGTAATCACTCCTGCAGTCAGGTTGAGTATTCCGTTCACGCTTGTATTCACGCTGCCGCTCAGGGTAAGCCCGGCGGCATTATTCATAGTCAGATTGTTAAAGGTGGTAGCCGTGCTGCCCCCGAGGTTTTGATTGGCCACGCCATTGAAGGTCACAGTGCCTGTTCCAGGCGTAAAAGTCCCGCTATTCGTCCAGTGGCCACCGATATTTAAATTCAGGCTGTTGGTGTTCAAGGTGCCGCCAGAAATGGTAAGGTCGTTTTTAACCGTCAAGCTATTGAGCAATTGGGCCGTAGGTGAGTTGGTTGCGTTTATTGTCAAATTGTACACCGGCGCGGTAGAATTAATGCGGATGGTTTGGCTGGCGGGTGTGGATGCATCACCGATTTGGATGGTGCCGCCAGTGACGTTGTGTGTAGTGGAAGAAATCAACACGTCGCCATTTGCATTGGAGGAGGATCTACGAATGATGAGCGTGCCTCCACTCATCGTGAATGGAACACCAGTATTCAGTTCGAATGCTGCGCGGGTTGAGCTTGTAGAACCTACGGTATTTATAGTAATTACACCCCCCGTTTGGGTGAATGTGCCAATTGAAGTGCCGCTATTGGGTGAAAAACGCCCGGCGATGTTCAATGCCCCCCCTTCCATGATCAGCGTTCCGCCGTTGAGATAAGTGATGCTATTGCCCGAACTGGTGCCTACGTTGACTGTGCCTGCAGATATCCGCAAAAAGCCAGGGTTAAGCGACCAGCCGAAGTTGCCGGGATTAATGGTACCCCCATTGTTCCAAAGCCCCATAAAACCATCGAAGTCGGCTCCAGCAGCGGTGGTAAAAGGTGTGATCGTGGAAGCACTCGAAAGTTTGAAAGTACCTGCAAACAAGTCTAGTGGGTTGGTGGTCGCGTGCAAGGAAATGATAGATTTTGCCTCAAGTATTTTGCTTTGAGCACCCTTGTCCACACTCAAAATATGGAATGCAGTAGCTGATGATCCCTTGATGGTCTGTAAGTCGTTGGTTCCATTGAACTGTACCTTACCTATGCCTCGCGTGAAGGTACCATTGTTCGTCCAGTCCCCGGTCACTTGCAAGGTGTATTCGGTTATAGCGTCCATACTAAGGGATGCGCCAGACTCAATAGTCAGGTGAAAGCAAGTGGCACCCGTGGCATTGATGAGCGGATAGTTGGGCCGGCCAGCCGGAATATATGCACCATCGTTAGCAGTGGGCACAGTGCCTGGCCCCCAGTTTCCAGCATTAAACCAGTCCGTGTTTACATTACCCGTCCAGTCGTGGGAAAGTGTCTTTTCACAAACGGGGGACAGCCCAGCCGAATACAGGTTGCTACCATTGACCGACCATATTTTATAACAATAATTAGTTCCCGTTAAGAGTCCAGTATGACTGAAACTGGTAAGGTTCCCCACATAGATCACCGTACCGCCACCTGGTAAAGGGTCACCAACGGTGTAAGCCGTACCATCGACTGGTACACCAAAGGTAGTGACTGGAGAGGTAGCGATCATTACATTGTTATTCGCAGCGTTCAGTGCCCAACTAATGTCAATCTGATTGGCAGAGATTGGGGCAGCTACAAAATTAGACGGGTTGATTACGTTGACCTCAGCCAGATCACTCTGCCAAACACCTCGTCCATACGTAGCAACCGAGATCCGGTTGTTGCTGGCTATGGCATCATAGTATATCTCCAATTCCCGGACATCAACAGGTGGCAAGCCAGAACTAAACAAGGCCCAGTCTGTCATGGTGGCGTTTTTGTACCACACCCCAGTTTGGTTGCCAATGTAAATGCCTTCGTTGGCATTTTTATCCAATACCAGGCAGTTGATGAACAGATTGGGCAAGTTGTTGGTAATGTTTGTCCAGGTAAGGCCTTTATCCGTGGACTTGTATATAAAACGATTCGCCGTTGCATACACAATGTTGGGGTCAGTTGGATGAGCTTTGATGTCCGACACGGTGTAGCCTCCTGGTTTCGTTATCGCCGTCCAGGCAACGGAGGCCGCTGCCGCATTGAGATTATCCGAACGGTGCAGCGTCGATACACCCGTAGTGCTAGAAATACGGGATACGTACATAACATTCAGGTCAGCTGGTGACTGTTCGAGCACTCGTATGGTTGGGCCTGCCCCCAAATTACTGATTGCCTCCCAAACAACGGTGTTGGAGGGCGTGGAGGTTACATTCGTGCTCCGCCACAAATTTTCGCGGCCAATAAACATGGTCGTCGGCACTGTCCGGTGCAACATATAGGGCGCCACAAACGCTACGGGGTCGGTGAGGGTGGAAATAAAAGAGGAAGAGTAGGATCCAAAAATACCGGACAAGGACCTACTCAGGCCACCATTCTGTCCTGACTTGTAACAAATATTAGCGTTAGAGTAGTCTATGACGCTTTCCGTACCGTCACCACCGCCGATGGTGGTAAATGTAGCACCTCCATTACTGGTTGCCGAAGTACCGTTGTCTTGAAAACCAGCAGAAATGGTGTTGGCATTATGGGCGCTTTGGCCGATTTTGTAAACCTGGCCAGTCGATAAATCATTGGAAATTTCCACCCAGGTGACGCCTCCGTTTGGGGTGTAATGAATGCCGCCGTCGCCGCCTAGAAAAAGACGTGCTGGGCTATGGTGTGGTGACCAAACAAAGACGTGGTGATCAGCATGAACGGAAGCACCACAGTTTGCGGTAGGGTCTCCAGGAGCAAATGCGCTGCCAACCCAGTGAGTTAAAGGCGTCCAGGTGACACCGCGATTCGTACTTTTCCAGGTATTTATCCCACCCACATACAACACATCTTCATCACTTGGGTCTACTTCGATGCACAAGTCATAGGTAGCCTGACTTGCGTTATCACTACCATCACATTTATAACCGAGGATGTTGGGCGAGTTTGATTGCGAAGTGAAGGTCAGGCCACTGTCGTCAGAGCGGAGCAGCGCTTTGAAAATATCGTCAACATCATCAATCTGCAACAGGTAAACAGCACTTGGGTTATCAGGCGTAACGCCAATAACCATACGGGAGCCTACACCAGAGGTAGGGGTGCTTACCTGGATCCAGCTGTCGCCAGTAGTCGTAGACCGATAAAATTGTGCAGGTGTAATCAGTTGGGTAGCATACATGACCGTCGGGTCACCTGGTTTGAACTTGATATCTCGAAAGTCTCCAGTCTGCCGCAAAGACCAGCTGGCCCCTGCATTGTTAGACTTATAAATCCCCGATTTAGTCGCAGCAATGAGGATATTGGTATTCGATGGGTGCATCAATAATTGACCAACAGTGACATTTCCCATGCCAATATTTGCTGTAGCCCAGGTCAAGCCTCCATCCGTACTTTTGTAGACTCCTACACCTGGTGCGTCGTTTGCGTCGCGGTCACCAGTGCCAATGTAAATGATGTTGGGGTTGGTGGGGTGAATCAGTATCGACGACACGCCCAGATAGGGCATATTGGACGAAAGGCTAGCCCAGTTTGCACCTCCGTTGGTGCTTTTCCAGATGCCGCCAGAAGGCGAGCCAAGGAATATGGTATTGGCATCGCTGGGATGAAAGGCGATGGCATTCACGCGGCCTTTGCCGGTTGGTTGGCCAGTGTTGTTGGTTGGATACCCCTGTGGGCCCACGATATTCCATGTACCAGAGGCGGATCTAAGTTGTGACGCATCTGTCATGTACCGCCTATATTCCCTCATCACTTGAGCAGGATCGGGCAATTTTCCATTGGGTGCTGCGCGCAACTCGTTGATGTATTCCCAGCGTTTGAATACCTTATAGCCGTTAGATTTGTAATCGGTGCGGTTTTTCCAGTAGTCGTTAAACCCTTTTTGCAGTTCCCAAAAGTTCACATTTGGGTCCTGCATTTTGAGCAACCAGTCCTTTTTCTGAGCGAAGGAGGTGGTGGCCAAAAAGGCCAACATTACGGCAAAAAGAGGGAAAAGGCGGAACTTAACTTTCATGAGTAAGTAAGGTTTGACTTTAAGTCTAGGATTGTTCTATGGCAGCAGCAAGAAATCGCGCCAAGTCAAATTGTGTGGTAAAATCCACCGATTGAAATCATGAATAATAAAGCTTGGAGGAATTGGGTTTTCCTGAAAGGTGATCCCGGAGGTGAATGGGGTTGAAAGCAGGAGGCCACTGAGTAAAGGTATTTTTCATGATTTGTTTTATGTTAGCATCAAGAATAGTTCACAGTTATTGCTACTTACGCTTAAAAGTGCAATTAACAAACACGTCATTATGCACTGCCAATCAGTGCATAGCAATAAATTTCAGGTGATTACTAGGTTGTAGGTCGTCTCAAGTAAAGCGTTACGCAAATTAGTTTCTTCAAGAAGTAGGTCCACTATCACTCAACGATTCGATTATCGCACAGAAAGGACTTACAGATATTGTTTTTCAACTGTGGTTGTCTCTATTCTTCAGAGACATCAAAGATAATTTGTATAAAGGAGTTTGTTATAAAACTTAAATGCTTTTTTTCAAAATAACTTCTAATGCAGGCGAATTAACTAGTAAAGGGCGGGTTTTTCTTTTTAAGCAAAAGAAAGGGGCCTCTGCACTTGTTGCGCAAAAGCCCCTATGACATGTTTAATTATGCTTTTTTTGCTGGTATTCCTAATCCAGAATCACCATCTTTTTAGTCGCAGTAAAGTCGGTTGTTTCCAAAGTGTAGTACAAGACCCCACTGGCCCCCAGCTGGCTCTTCTTCAAAGTCACCTGGTTATTGCCCTTGGCGTAATTGCCTTCCACTTTGTATACCAAGGCACCCTTAACGTCGCGAATGCTCAATGTTGCTTTCGTCGCCTTGGGCAGCGTAAACCCAATCAGCGTTTCATCGCTAAAGGGGTTCGGGGTATTCTGCTTCAGCTCATAGGCTTCAGTGGCCTGGATACCCTCAAAGTTCAAGGCGACCCCCAGATTTCCATTGTGCTGGTCATAAGCCTCTGGGTGTACTAAACGGTTGAGGCTTAGTGCTGAGCTTAACTTCGCATCAGCTTTTGCACGGAGCACCAGGGTAAACAATGCTCCTGGTTCGTATTTGCTGTTCCACGAAGTTGTAATGAGACCCTCATTTTTGAAGATACCAAAGTTCTCGGCCTTGGCCACTCCGTATTCGATATCCAACAACTCCACCACGCTTTGATCCAGGTTCAGCGCGAACTGATAGCCTTGGATGTTTTTCAGGTCTTCTGAGGTGAAGGCTGCCCGGTATTCATTGCCTGGTTTCAGGTTCTGTTCTAGCGTTTGGAGTTTAAAGTTGGTATTGGTACGTACCTCGGCACTCGCCAATCCATTCACACTTGCACTCGCATTCACATCCCCTACTTTGATGGCTACGAAGTTAGCCGCCACGTTGCTGGCAATATCGTTGATGCTCACCACTTCTGGGAATGCCGCAGCCCAGGGGTTGTTGGCATTCGGGAAGGTGTAGCTGGCATCTACAAAACGCCAGGAAGTGTTGTTCGCAAAATGGGTGTCGATGTTGAGGATCAATTTGCGCAGGGCAATCAAGTCCAGGGTCGAAATCGTCTTGGAGTTGTTTACGTCAGCAGCGATCATTTTGTATGGGCTGTTCAACGCCGTTACGCCAAGGATGTGTTTCTGGATCAACACCAGGTCGAAAGTAGATACCCCGTTCAGGTGGTTTTTGTCCAGTTGTGGTGTCACCGTGAAGTCGCCACCTTTCGCCAGGTTGACGAAGGAGTAACCACCATTGGCTGCTGTTGTGGCACTTTGCGAAGCTGCGCCGCTCAGGGTGATGCTGGCCCCTTGCAGATTGGCATTGCCTTCAGTGCTGATGGTACCCGCGATGTTCACTCCGCTCGCTGAACCTGGGCACACCCCACGGCTGTCGATCAGTTCTACAAAAGTGATGCAGAAGTCGTGATTGCCCGCATTGTCCCAAGCGTGTAGCTCAACCAAAATTGGCGAATTAGCGATATCTGCACAAGTGAAGTTCAAACCAGTCTGGTCTTTGTTTGCTGGTTGGCCTACGCGGTTGATTGAGTACTTGGTCACCAGTTTCAAACCATCCTTGGTTTCTGGGCCTTGGCCGTTGCAATCGTAAATCTTAGAAGCAACGAAGTCAGATGCCCATACTGCCATCATGCCGCCACCATTGCCGTCGGGCATGATGCCTGTGCTCAAGCCATTGATACAGATTGGTGCTGGACCTTTGCAGTCTTTAACGGTGAATGGAATCCGGGTTGCAACACTCAGGTTACCACACTCATCACGTACCACTACGATCAGGTCGTGCTTGCCTTCAGGCAGGTTGGCGACGTTGATCTCAAATTGGCCGTTGCCCAAATCTTTGGTGCTCCAGCGTGGAGTAGAGTACAGGATCATCTTGCTGGCATCCAAAGTCTGACCTGGAGCAATCATTAGGTACTGCGTTTCCAGGGTCACTTTGTCAGAACAGTTGTCCTTACCAGTGATCACCATTTTCAGGTTAGCCAGACAATCAGCGCCTTCGCGAATGCAGAACTCAGCAGGGTCACCAGTTACAACCGGACGAGTGTCATCGTATACTTTGATGATCTGAGTATAGATGAAGCTGTGGTAGTATTCTTCTGATTCATCACAGTAGTATGGATAAGCACGGAGGTCAGTTGTAGGGCTTACGGTCAAGTCCTTAGAAATCCAGAACTCCTCATCGCCATCACGACGGTTGTTTTCGCGGTCACGAACCAACAAGTAGATTGGGTCTTTACCATAGTTACCAAACACACCACGATCGATAACGTGGATATTTGTTTGCTCCAATGGGTCACCACAACGGTCGTCATAAGTACACCAGTTGATTACGGAGTAAGTACGGAAGATCTTGTAGCACTCATCATCCGAGGCATCGTAACGCTTGTCGCTTACGTTTACAGCCAAGATATCACAAGCCAATTCGTCGGTGATAACGGTATCAATGATTGGCGTTTTACAATCGGTAGACACGTCCTTAGGGAAACAAATGTTGTATTCGTGTACGGGCAGGATGTGGATGCGTTGCCTGCAAGTTACGCTGATTGGACCTTTAACCGTTTCTTTGGTCAAAGTCCAGATCCGGTCGATATAGCCTGCGCCACACTTCAATTTCTTCTCAGTAGTGTAAACCGTATCCAAAGCAGCACAATCGTTGCCAGATGGGATAGTGATATCGCCAAAGGCAGCCGCAGATCCTACTTTGCTGTCAATAGAAGCCAGGTTTTTGTCATCGCAATAAACGGTGACATCCCATGGAGCCAAACAGGTTGGAGCCACTTTGTCTTCGATCAGGAGGTCCATCCAGCAGTAGTTGGTGTTGCCGTAAACGTCTTCACCCCAGAGTTCCACCGTTACACGCTCAGCGAGGTCGCAGCAGAAGAATTCCACAAAATCAGCCAGCGGAGTCATCAACTTGCCACCCTTCAGGATGAAAGTTTCACCGAAGTCCGCCAAATCGCCGTCGCCGTTGCGGTCAAAACCGTCTGCTTTGGTCCAGTCGCCATCAGCTGGCAGAGGATCCAATTTGCCGTTGTTGTTGGTGTCGTATCCTTTGGCAATGAAGCTAGCTGTACATGAAGTTGGAACGTTGCGGCGAGCAGCAATCCAGGCCAGTTTGCAGTTGTCCCAGCTGCCTTCGTCGATGTCTGCTGCGCTCACCTGAGCATAACCATTGGTGTAGCCATTGGCGTTGCTCAAAGTGACATGCAAGTCATCGTCACACTTCATAACAGGTGCAATCTTGTCCTGTACTTCAAATACAAAATAAAAACTGCTACTATTGTAACACCCATCAAAAGCATCGATCACCATCAGGTGCTTGCCCACTGGAAGGCCGATCATCATGCCGTTCATCACTGCATATTCTACAGGCTCCCAGCAGATGTCTTCTTTTTGGTGATGCTCATTCGGTCCCAATATTCCATGGATACTTTCATTGCGCAATTCGGTTTGTGGATTACGCACCCAATTGTTACAGAACGGAGATTTATCCCCTTCGTATACCAAAATACCTTTCACATAACGGTCTTTGGTATACACTTTTGCACTGATGTTGCCCAAGTTGCAGTTGTCCTGGATCGTCACGCCAAAGGCGCTCTTGATCCCTGCAACAGTAACCGGTATGGCAGCAGTGCAATCCATCGGCCCCGTCGAGATTACGTATGGAGCGTGTTCTGCATAGGTTGCTGTTGGGCCTTCGAAATCTCCAATTTTGATCAGGATGTGGAAAGTATCTACGATACCACCTGCACACCAGTCAAATACATACAATTCACGATCAATTTTCACACCTTTACCACCACAGATTGGGAACTCAGTGTCTTTGATCGATACAGAATAGTTGCACTCAACCTGGTCGATGAACAAACAACGTGGGTTAGAAGGAGGATTGTTGAAGTAGCTGCATACATATGGCGTTACATCTTCCTTCTTGATCAGGCTCTTGTCGGGAGTACAAGCGTTGTACTCAATAACATGATCGTATTTGCCTTCTGGATTGGCATCCTTGAATACAAAATCACGTACATCGGGACGTTTGAACTGTATTTTTTGCACATAAGCAGAACTCATGCCATTGCAATCAGTTGCTACCCATTCGCGAGAAATGGTAGCATAGATGCCCCCATTTACCTTCATGTCATCACAATTGTAGAACACTACCTTATCGCTCCACTTCAGGGTAATCCGGCAACCACAGCTGTAGCAGTTGTCTTTGAAGTAAGCATAGCCCAGGTTTTTGATGTTGTCAGAAACCAAAGCCGGAGGTACCAAACCACAATCATCGCCGCCAATACCTTCCGCATTCAGGATCGTCTGATTCCCGCTTGCTGCAGGGCGTGGAGAACTGGTGGTATTGGTATTCCCTATGGTCAGACGATTGTTCAACACATAATTGACATCGTAACAATCCAAGGTCACATCCGCTGGTGGGCACAACAAAATGGGTTCCGCCTTGTCCTCTGCCGTTACTTTCCCCCAGCACAGGATATTCCCAAAGCTATCAAACAAGCCATAAGTCCAAACCCCAGCGCAATCGATGATATTTCCGTTGCCAGGGTTATTATCCATGACACGAACAGTAGCTCCAACACAAGCTCCATCGCCGATGATATTGGCAGTTAGCGCAAATTGGCAGTCATCGTTCAGACTAACCGTCACATCCTGACAAGCGCAGTTGGCCACCTGGAAACGTTGGCGTACTTGTTGTACACAACCAGGGTCGTTCGGGTCCTTGGCACCAGGTGTTCCTGCATCAAAGCTGTATACCAAAGTATGGACACCTCCAGATAAAGTTGCAGGATTGATTGTCAAGTTGGTAGGCGCTGCGCTGGCTCCTGCCTGAGGATTGCCATCCAAAATAAAGGTTCCTGTTCCTGCCGCACTGTTTGCTACAGTACCCGTTACGGTAAAGGGTGCAGCATTCGGTGATACCAGCACTGGAAGACCCGTAAATACTGGATCAGGATAGAAGCATTTGTTGCCGATGCTCAAGGTATCCCCGCGGTTATTGGTCACCGAAATGGTGTAGCCCACTCCATCACGGTGGTAGCCTAGCAGATCATATACTCCGGTTCCTACCCCGGTTTCCGGGATTGTATTACCCGTTACATAGGCGTTATTGGCATCGCTGTCACTGTACAAACCACTTACACTAACAATAGTCCAGGTTTGGCCTGAGGGCCCTTGAACCTCAACTTTTTCGCTAAAGGTACCTCCATTGGTCGTACTGCCATTTGCAACTACCGGTGCATTGTTCACACAAGTGCAAGGATCCGAGATTTTGATCTCTTTAGGCCGACATTCGATGATTGAGACGGATACCGCTGGAATGTCTTTTTCCACTTGTCCTGCCCCGTCTACATCGATACTTTTCAACACAAAATCAAAGGTGCCTTCATGCAAATTAAAGAGTCTGATGGTGTCCCCACTGGTATAGTCTTCAATCAACGCATTGGTTCCATTGTAACTGATTACCAGATCAAAGGGCCCGGCAGGACAACTTGCTTCTACGACAAATTGAGCATCGTCATTACAAGCTTCTGGGTTTATTGCACGGAAACTAATACTGGAAGGTGCAACTCCTCCATTGGGCAAACTACTAAGTAATTGGCCTGTGTTATTAGCTACGACCAGATTTTCTGGATCCAAGTCATAGATTGTACCTGTATTGGTCGTTATGTCTGCATCCAACGCTATCGTATCTTGCCTTTGCACAAGGGTACCATGGTTGGCAAAACTATTGCTTTGATCTACAATTGAGCCAGTTGCATCAATAAGTGCACAAAGGCCATTGTTGAACGCAACTCCGTTGTTAACAATTGCAGCGGAATCGACATTGGCAATCACAATATTAGAGGTAGGTCGGTTGCTGAATACCCCGGTTCCCGCGTTGACAATCCCTCCGCCAAAAAGAGGCCCTTTTTGGCCGATATTGATCAAACCACAGTTGTCAAATAATTTTGAGTTGTAAATGCCGGTCCCTCCAATTCCAGTATCCCGGGCCATCCAGATTTCACCGAAGTTGTAAAGATCTCCCGTATTATCAATTCCGTTTTTCAAGGCATAATCAACGAATATTTTGCCACGACGGCTATTGCGGAAGTAGGCGCTATTCTGAATACCGGTATGGAGCGTATCCGTTTCAATGATCCCCTCATTGATTAAGGTATCCGAGTTCGCAACTACAGCTTTACCACTGTACCCCATCCCGGTACCTTTAAGCTTTCCACTGAGCAAGTAATACCCGGCATTGGAGATGGCATGGTTGCTAGATTCAGAAATGGTAACGTTACCTCTTTGGTAAAACCGGCTATTCGCTTTGTTTTCGATAAACGGAACTTCCGATGCAGTGTATTTTGCATTTATTAGGTAATTAGCATCGTGAATAAAAACTCCAGAATTACTAATCACACTATTGAAATACCCCAATCTCTCCAAGTAATAATCCGCCTGGCTTAAAAAATAACCCTTGTTGATGATAAGGGAAGTAATATTTTGGATGCTATTGGCGGAAGTCGTTTTGAACAACAGGGTGTCTGTGTTGTAAAAAAGGGTATCCAAACGATTTATGATCAAGCCAGGAACACCCGAAATTTCCATGTAATTGTAGTTGGCAATTACTCTACGGCCTAAAGACGAATTGGTTTTTAAAAGCCCCCCGATTTGTTGAAATCTTCCGTAGTTGGCAATTGCCCCAAGTCCGCAGAAAAGAAATTCACTTTCTCCATTTAGCAAAATTTGCCCCGCTGCATCGTTGTACAATAAGGTTTTTGAAGTCGCCTGCAAACTCAGCTTAGAGCCAGATTTGCCGATCATCAACCCTGCATTGTATATCGCATGGTTAGATGAACGCTCAAGGCTAATATTTTTATGAAATTCAAAATACCCCAGGTTGGTGATGATGCCTACTCCGGGAGTCGGGGTGAAATCCCCAACACCTTGAATGGTAATATTCCCTTTGGAAATTAGCGTATCGCCTGCACAATTTTTAAAAGAGGGCTGTCCACCTCCATAATCACCAGTGAGGGTACCATCGTTTATGAAGATGGAATCGTTGACAATTCCGTCATTCGTCCCAGTCAAAAAGGTAAAGGTTGCACCAGTTCTATTAAAAACTTTGAATTTGTTGTATAGGGTGATGCCATTGGGAACATTGTCAAAGGACCCTGCTCGAAGACTTAAAGAACCGGAATTGTCAACTACGCCATAATTTTTAAGGGTAGTATAATTCCCTGGCTCGACAGACAATGACCCTTTGTTGATGATGGTATCTCTAGGACCGTTGTACAAACGCGGTTTTGTCCCATTATTCCCCCCGGAACCCACACTCATGTTGCCTTCATTCACCACAATCGAATCATTAATAAAGCCAGAACCATTCCCCCCTGAAACGCTAAAATTAGCAGCGGCTTTGTTGATGAAGCGATAAAGGTTATGCACTATAAAATCCGGAAAAGAACTTCCATCTATGCTTAGATATCCGCTGCGGTTTTCAACCGTACCCTGGTTGATCAATTGAGCGCCTACACCGCCTCGAATTTCGAAAGTACCTTCATTGATGATGCTAGCCTTTTTATCATTTGCGACCCCGGTACCCGCTGAAGCGCCTTGAACTGAAAAGGTTCCAGATTGGTTGTGAATAGTACCCAGGTTGAATACCCGCACATTATTACCTGAACTTACGGTAAACAAGGAGTTGTTGGTGATAACCCCGGTAGCATAGTTAAGCAAGGCAGTATCCACACCCAAATCGATGTAAAAATTACCGTTGGCATTGTTATTGACCGTACCGTAATTGACCAAGCGGTTGCCAAAACCATGGCTCAGGGATACTGCTTTTTTATTGATGAATTGGGCGCCCAGTTTATTGACAAAAGCGTCATTGTACGCAGAGTCCACCTTAAGTGTGCCTTCATTGGTCAATAGGCCCGAGTTGGTAAAGCCATCAGCGTCGCTTCCGACCACTTCCAAAACAGCGGTTGAGCCAATGGTTAAAGAAGCACCTGCTTCCAGCGTCACTGACCTTGCCCCAGCTGTACCAGACGCAATAACCGGGAAGTTACCCGAACCCGCAGATACGTTCGGAATAATCACATGATCTCCCGTGGTTGAACCTCGTTGAGGGGGAATGCTTGGTGTGCCACTCACGGTCGTCCAGTTGCCGGGAGTGTACCAATCGGTACTTACCGCTCCAGTCCATCGTACCGTATTTCCAGCCACGTTTGTCGAGGCTTTGAATGGTTTTGGCAAACTAGTGGGTAATGAGCGAGTAAGCGATATTGGCAAATGGGTGAGTAAACCCGATGATGTTTTAGGTGCAACTGTGGATGGCCGAGGGGCAGCAAAAGCCCAAATCGACATAAACACACAGAGCACTACCAGTGCAGTGGAGCGTAAACCAAAGGTCATCTTATGAGAATTATGATAAAAACTAGGTAAAAGTAGGTTTTACTTATAAGAAAACCAAACATGAAAAACAGTTATTATAAAATTACGATAAGCTATAAAATTCAAGTGCAGCAGAAGACCTTGCTCCCGCTGCACTTGTTTACTTATGTTTAATTTTTATGGCTTTATTCCAAAATCACCATCTTCTTCGTCGCAGTAAAGTCCGTTGTTTCCAAAGTATAGTACAACACCCCACTGGCTCCCAAGTGCTCCTTCTTGAGCGTCACCTGGTTGTTGCCCTTGGCATAATTGCCTTCCACTTTGTAAATCGTGGCTCCCTTCACATCCCGCACCGTCAAAGTTCCTTTCAGAGCCTTGGGCAATGTGAACCCAATCACCGTTTCATCACTGAAGGGGTTTGGGGTGTTCTGACGGAGTTCGTAGGCTTCGGTAGCCTGGATGCCCTCAAAGTTCAAGGCGATTCCCAGGTTCTCATTGTGCTGGTCATAAGCTTCTGGGTATACCAAACGGTTCAAAATCAGGGTACTGCTCAACTTTGCATCAGCTTTTGCACGGAGCACCAGCGTAAACAATGCTCCCGGCTCGTATTTGCTATTCCACGATGTGGTGATGATGCCTTCGTTTTTGAACACGCCAAAGTTCTCCGCCTTGGCTACTCCGTATTCGATGTCCAACAACTCGACTTTACTTTGATCCAGGTTCAGGGCAAACTGGTAACCCTGGACGTTTTTCAGGTCTTCAGCGGTGAAAGTCACCTTGTATTCGTTGCCCGACTTCAGGTTTTGCTCCTGCGTCTTGAGTTTGAAGTCCTCACTGGTGCGGATTTCTGCACTCGTCGCTCCATTCACACTCGCACTCGCATTCACATCCCCTACTTTGATCGCCACAAAGTTCGCTGTCATGTTGCTGGTAATGTCGTTGATGCTCACCACTTCGGGGAAGGCTGCCGACCAAGGGTTCGATGGGTTCGGGAAGACATAGCTCGCATCCACAAAACGCCAGGAAGTGTTGTTCGCAAAATGGGTATCGATGTTCAGGATCAACTTGCGCAGGGCAATCAAATCCAGGGTAGAAATCGTCTTGGAGTTGTTCGCATCCGCTGCGATCATTTTGTATGGGCTGTTCAAAGCCTGTACGCCCAGGATGTGCTTTTGGATCAACACCAGGTCGAAAGTAGATACTCCGTTCAGGTGGTTTTTGTCCAGTTGTGGGGTCACCGTGAAGTCCCCTCCTTTCGCCAGGTTGACGAAAGAGTAGCCACCGTTGGCTGCTGTTGTTGCACTTTGCGAAGCAGCACCGCTCAGGGTGATACTCGCTCCTTGCAGGTTGGCATTGCCTTCGGTACTGATCGTACCCGCGATGTTCACTCCGCCTGCTGAACCTGGGCACACGCCACGGCTGTCAATCAACTCTACAAAAGTGATGCAGAAGTCGTGATTACCCGCTTCGTCCCATGCGTGTAACTCCACCAAAATTGGTGAATTATTGATGTCCGCACAAGTGAAGTTTAAACCAGTTTGGTCTTTGTTCACTGGCTGACCCACCCGGTTGATCGAGTACTTGGTTACCAACTTCAGGCCATCCTTCGTTTCTGGGCCCTGACCATTACAATCGTAAATCTTGGAAGCTACGAAGTCAGATGCCCAAACCGTCATCATCCCACCACCATTGCCGTCGGGCATGATGCCAGTGCTGAGGCCGTTGATGCAGATTGGCGCTGGAGCCTTACAATCCTTCACCACAAATGGGATCCGGGTGGCAAGGCTCAGGTTGCCACATTCGTCGCGGCCCACCACAATCAAGTCGTGGGTACCTTCGGGCAGGTTCGCTACCTTGATCTCAAACTGACCATTGCCCAAGTCCTTCGTGCTCCAACGTGGAGTCGAGTATAGGATCATCTTGCCTGCTTCCAAAGTCTGGAAGGGGGCAATCATCAGGAATTGAGTCTCCAATTCCACCTTGTCGGTGCAGTTGTCCTTCAAAGTCACCACCTTGGTAATGTTTGCAGTACATGCCGTTGGGCTCGTGCAGAAGGTATCACGGGTGCCTGTTACCACTGGACGAGTGTCATCGTACACCTTGATGATCTGGGTATAGATGAAACTGTGGTAGAACTCTCCAGCTACTTCGCAGTAGGGAACCTCCTCGGTAAAGTCAATATCGTCTGCGTTGCCAGCAACCAAGTCCTTGGAAACCCAGAACTCTTCGATGCCATCACGACGGTTGTTTTTGCGGTCACGAACCAATACATAGATTGGTGCCTTGCCATAGTTGCCAAACACCGCCCGATCGATGATCGAGACATTGGTTTGCAGCAGTGGGTCACCACAACGGTCGTCGTAAGTACACCAGTTGATCACTGAGTAAGTCCGGAAGATCTTGTAGCACTCATCATCCGATGCATCATAGCGTTTGTCATGGACATTCACCGCCAGGATGTCGCAGCCCAATTCGTCGGTGATTACCGTGTCGATGATTGGCGTTTTGCAATCGGTACTGATGTCTTTAGGGAAACAAATGTTGTATTCGTGGACAGGTAGAATGTGGATGCGTTGCTTGCAAGTCACGCTGATCGGGCCTTTCGCCGTTTGTTTGGTCAAAGTCCAGATGCGGTCGATGTAACCTGCGCCACACTTCAATTTCTTCTCGGTGGTATAGGTCGTATCCAGAGCAGCACAATCGTTGCCCGTTGGAATGGTCACATCGCCAAAGATTTTTGCTGAAGCAAACTTGTCATCGATAGAAGCAATGTTTTTGTCATCGCAGTAGATCGTCACATCCCAGGGAGCCAAACAGGTTGGGGCCACTTTGTCTTCGATCAGCAGGTCCATCCAGCAGTAATTCGTATTGCCATAGATGTCGCCACCCCACAATTCAACTGTCACTCTTTCGGTCAAATCGCAGCAGAAGAATTCTACAAAATCCAACAGTGGCGTCATCAATTTGCCTCCTTTCAGGATGAAGGTTTCGCCAAAGTCAGCAATGTCCCCATCGCCATTCCGGTCAAAACCATCTGCTTTGCTTACATCGCCATCCGCAGGTAATGCATCCAGTTTGCCGTTGCCGTTCGTGTCGTAACCTTTGGCAATGAAAGAAGCGGCGCAGCCATCCGGTACATTGCGGCGTACCGCAATCCAGTCCAGTTTGCAGTTGTCCCAGCTGCCTTCATCGATGTCTGCCGCACTCACTTGGGCATATCCATTGGTGTAGCCATTGGCGTTGCTCAAGGTTACATGCAGGTCATCGTCACACTTCATGATTGGTGCGATCTTGTCCTTGACCTCGAAGATGAAGCAAGTGGTGGAGGCATTGTAACAACCGTCGAAGGCATCGATCACCATCAGGTGTTTACCTACTGGCAGACCGATCATCATGCCGTTCATCACCGCATACTCAACTTTATCCCAGCAGATTTGATCCTTGTTGCAGGCACCCAAGCGGTAAGCATCATTGTCACCACGTAGGTCCCCTGCCTCTTCACGCGCTTGGGGGGTACAAATTGGGCTTGCTGGCCCTTCGTATACCAATATTCCTTTTACATAACGATCCTTCGTGTACACACTCACGCTGATGTTACCCAGGTTGCAGTTGTCCTTGATCGTTACCCCAAAGGCGGTCTTGATCCCCGCAACAGTCACCGGAATGGCTGCCGTGCAGTCCATTGGACCAGTGGAAATGTCGTAAGGTGCTCCGTGCGCGTATTCAACCGTTGGTGCCGTGAAGTCTCCAATCTTGATCAGAATGTGGAAGGTATCTACAATACCTCCAGCACACCAATCCAGTACATACAACTCCCGATCGATCTTCACGCCCTTGCCCCCACAGATTGGGAACTCAGTGTCTTTGATCGATATTGAATAGTTGCATTCCACCTGATCAATGAACAAGCAGCGTGGGTTGGCACTCGTGTTGAAGTAGCTGCAAACGTATGGTGTTACATCTTCCTTCTTAATCAAACTCTTATCTGGTGTGCAGGAATTGTATTCTACAACATGATCGTATTTGCCTTCTGGATTGGCATCCTTGAACACAAAGTCATCAACCGCAGGACGGGTGAACTTGATCTTTTGCACATACGAACTACGCATGCCATTACAATCCGTAGCCGTCCATTCCCGCGAAATCACTGCGTAGTACCCGCCATTGACCTTCATTTGTTCGCAAGAGTAGAATTCTACTTTGTCGCTCCATTTCAAGGTCATCGCGGCAGCCGCAGTTGAAGCAATTGTCCTTGAAGTAGGCATAGCCCAGGTTTTTGATGTTGTCATGATACCATGTTTGAAGGATGCTGCAGGTACAAGGCCCAATTGGCAATTATCACCAGTTCCTGCTATGCCCCTTCAGCATTGTTGATTGTTTGAGCTACCGCGTGGCCGCTGGACGGGGTGAAGCTCGTTGCGTTGGTACGTTGCCTATCGTCAGGCGATTGTTCAGCACGTAGTTCACATCGTAGCAATCCAGGGTGATGTCCGCTGGTGCACACACCAAGGCTGGTGCCGTTTTGTCCTCAGCCGTTACCTTACCCCAGCAAATGATGTTGCCAAAGGCATCGAACAAGCCGTAGGTCCATACTCCGGCACAATCGATCAAAGCGCCGTTGCTTGGGTCATTGTCCATTACCCGAACCGTGCCCCCGCCGCAGTTGACATCCGAAACCAGATTGCCCGTCAGCAGGAATTGGCAGTTTGCATCCAAGCTCACCGTCACATCCTGGCAGCCGCAGTTCGCCACCCGGAAGCGTTGTTGTACCTGTTGCACACAGCCAGGATCATTCGGGTTTTGGGAACCCGGAGTACCCGCATCAAAGCTGTACACCAAAGTATGAGTGCCCACCGACAAAGTCGCAGGGTTGATCGTCAGTTTTGTTGGGGCTGCGCTTGCGCCTGATTGGGTGTTCCCATCCAAAATGAAAGTACCCGTCCCTGCTGCATTGTTCGCTACCGTACCCGTCACTGTAAATGGTGCCGCATTGGGCGATATCAGCACGGGAAGGCCCGTAAACACTGGATCAGGGTAATAGCAGGTATTGCCGATGCTCAGGGTGTCACCTCGACCATTCGTCACCGAAATGGTATAACCCGCTCCGTCGCGGTGGTAACCCGCCAGTTCAAAAACTCCCGTTCCTACTCCTGTTTCAGGGATGTTTGTGCCGTTGGTATACGCAACTGTGCCATTGACATCACTGTACAAACCTGTAACCGCCACAATCGTCCAGGTTTGGCCTGCTGGGCCTTCAACCGTCACCGTTTCACTGAAAGTGCCCACATTGGTCGTGGTGCCATTTTCAATCAGTGGGGAGTTGTTCATACAGGTACAAGGGTCGTGGATGCTCACCATCGGTGGGGTACAACCTTCGTCCGTCACGCCATCGCAGTTGTTGTCGATGCCGTCGCAAATCTCGGTAGCTCCGGGGTTGATGCCGCCGACATTGTCGTTACAATCGCCAGAAGTTGCCGTCAGTTCAGAGGCAGTTTTATAGCCCGTGGGCCGCAGACACTGTACCGCAGAGGTACCGTTGGAATAACCGTCGTTGTCTACGTCGGCGTACCAGGTCTGGCCGGGTTTTTCCAAAGCATCGTTGTCATCACAATCCGTATTGTTGGTGACATAACCAACTGGCTGGCTGCAAGCCTGTTGGCTTACCGCTGGGTTACCAAAACCATCATTATCCGCATCCGCATAATAGGTCGTGGTGACACCTTCGTCGGTGGAACCATTACAGTTGTTGTCAATGCCGTCGCAGATTTCCGTCGCACCGGGTTTGATTTCAAAGTCGTTGTCGTTGCAGTCGCCACTCGTCGCCGTCAGTTCGGACGCTACTTTGTAGCCCACTGGGCGTAGACATTGGGTCAAGGTCGTGCCACTGGAATAGCCGTCGTTGTCTACATCGGCGTACCAGATTTGGCCGGGTTTTTCCAGAGCATCGTTGTCATCACAGTCGGTGTTGTTGGTGACATAACCGCTGGGTTGGCTGCACGCCTGCTGACTTACTGCAGGGTTGCCAAAACCGTCGTTGTCTGCATCGGCATAATAAGTGGTCAAGCCGCCTTCATCAGTAGAGCCATTGCAGTTGTTGTCTTTGCCGTCGCAAAGTTCAGGCGCACCGGGATAGATTGTATTATCACCACCATTGCAATCACCACCCACCGTTGCAGTATACAAGCCCTGTGGCCCGCAGATGTCTCGAAAGGCGCCGCTCTCTCCGAAACCATCTTCGTCTGCATCATAATAGTAGCGGATGATCGGAAAACCGTCATCGGTTACGCCGTCGCAATTGTCGTCGATGTCGTTGCAAACTTCCATTGCTCCGGGATTGATGTTCACATCGCTGTCGTTGCAATCTCCACCCTGCAGTGCGGTATAAAAACCACTAGGCGCACAAGCGTCTATAAACTCTAGGTTTTTACCATAGCCATCCCCATCATTGTCGTAAAAATAACGGGTAACCAAACCCTCGTCAATTTGCCCGTTGCAGTCATTGTCTTTACCATCGCAGATTTCAGTAGCGCCGGGATAGATATTGGCATCGTCGGCTGTACAATCGCCAGCCACTATTGCCGTATACAAACCACTGGGTGCACAAGCATCAATAAAAGCAGCAGTTTCCCCGTATCCATCCCCATCAAAATCGTAGTAGTAGCGGGTGGTCACACCTTCATCGATAGAACCGTTACAGTTGTTGTCTTTACCATCACAGATTTCCGGTGCACCAGGATAGATGTTGGCATCATCGGCAATACAATCACCTGTCAGCGTTGCAGTATACAAACCACTGGGGGCACAAGTATCAATAAAGGCAACTGCTTCCCCATATCCATCACCATCCAAATCGTAGTAGTAGCGGGTGGTCACACCTTCATCCGTAGAGCCATTGCAATTGTTGTCGATGCCATCGCAGATTTCGGTAGCTCCAGGTTTGATGGCAAAGTTGTTGTCATTGCAATCGCCGCTCGTAGCCGTCAATTCAGAAGCTACCTTGTAGCCTACTGGGCGCAGGCATTGGGTCAACGTTGTTCCACTGGAATAACCGTCGTTGTCTACATCCGCATACCAGATTTGACCGGGTTTTTCTAAAACATCATTGTCATCACAGTCGTTGTTGTTGGCTACATAGCCACTGGGTTGGCTACAGGCTTGCTGGCTTACCGCTGGATTGCCAAAACTGTCACCATCCTGATCGCGGTAGTAGGTTGTCAGCCCAGTTTCATCCGTGGTACCATTGCAGTTGTTGTCGATGCCGTCGCAAATTTCAGTAGCTCCTGGGTTGATGCTGCCAACATTGTCGTTGCAATCACCAGAGGTTGCGGTCAGTTCAGAGGCGGTTTTGTAGCCCGTGGGCCGTAGGCACTGAATTGCAGTGGTGCCGTTGGAATAGCCATCATTGTCCTCATCTGCGTACCAGGTTTGGCCCGGTTTTTCCAAGGCATCGTTGTCGTTGCAATCCGTGTTGTTCAAAATATAGCCACTGGGTTGGCTACAGGCTTGTTGGCTCACTGCTGGGTTGCCAAAACCATCGTTGTCGGCATCCTCGTAATAAGTGGTTAGGCCACCTTCATCCGTAGAGCCATTGCAGTTGTTGTCTTTGCCGTCGCAAAGTTCAGGCGCACCGGGATAGATTGTATTATCACCACCATTGCAATCACCAGCTACTGTTGCGGTATAGAAGCCCTGTGGCCCGCAGATGTCTCGAAAGGCGCCGCTCTCTCCGAAACCATCTTCGTCTGCATCATAATAGTAGCGGATGATCGGAAAACCGTCATCGGTTATGCCGTCGCAATTGTCGTCGATGTCATTGCAAATTTCCGTCGCACCGGGATTGATGTTCACATCACTGTCGTTGCAATCGCCGCCCTGCAGTGCGGTATAAAAACCACTAGGCGCACAAGCGTCTATAAACTCTAGGTTTTTACCATAGCCATCCCCATCATTGTCGTAAAAATAGCGGGTAATGAAACCCTCGTCTGTGAGGCCATTGCAGTTGTTGTCTTTACCATCGCAGATTTCAGTAGCGCCGGGATTGATGTTGGCATCATCGGCTGCACAATCGCCAGCCACCGTCGCCGTATACAAACCACTGGGGGCACAAGCATCAATGAAAGCATATATTTCCCCGTATCCATCCTCATCAAAATCGTAGTAGTAGCGGGTGCTTACACCTTCATCCGTAGAACCATCGCAATTGTTGTCAACCCCATCGCAGATTTCGGTAGCTCCTGGTTTGATGGCTGCATTGTTGTCGTTACAGTCGCCGCTACTCGCCAATAATTCGGTGACTAATTTATACCCCACGGGGCGTATACACTGGGTTAAGGTTACTGCTCCAGTTTCGGCATAGCCGTCGTTGTCGCTATCTTTGTACCACACCTGGCCGGGCTCTGCTACAATAACGATTGCTGCAGAATCCGGATAAGTCGTACTGCAATTCGGCGCACCTTGATAGACAGAACTAAAGCGGGTAAAAGAAATGGTTTCACTGACAGTGACGGGAATGGATATAAGGCCAGTATTGTTATTGATCTGGGCGGATTGCACCATTCCTCCATTGATTTGGTACAAAATGATGGTGAAGGGGCGATTGCTGATCTCAATATTTACAACATCACCCACACAAGCACTGGCAGGTGCCGAAACAGCGTAAGTCAAATAGGGTCGATCAAAGGTTAAATTGGCCGTGGAATTAAGCGTACGGGCACATAAGAGGGTATTCGCAAAACGCATGGCCACCAATTGGTAAGACGTGTTGCTCCTGAGGGGGCCTGTATTCAGGGTGGTAGTTCCGGTGTTATCGAGGGTCAAAAACAGGTCATCGCCCCCATTGATTTTATAGGTCACGATGCTATTGGGGGTGCCCGTTACGGTCAGGTTATACGAACCACCCGCACAAGCGTGGTTGCCCCCGCCCGTGATCACGGCATTGAGGTGGGTATAGGTCGTAACCGTGGTGGTGGTAGTATAAGTAGTACAACCAGAAGCGCTTGACCCAGTAGTGGCATACGTAATGGTGTATTCCCCTTCTGTCGAGGCAGCGGGATTAATGGTACCCGTAATGCTATTGATAGACAAACCGGAGGGAAGCGCCGAGAACACACCTCCGGCTACCCCGCTGAGGGAAACAGGTACCGCGGTGACATCAAAACACAATGGATCGGTTCCGTAAGATATGCTTGGGGCAGTATTGGAAGTAATAATGACCGTAGTTGTAGCACTGGTAGCCGCACAGCCATGTTGAGCCGGCACCGAGTACAGGATGGTGTATGTATTTGGGGTTGAACTTGCGGGGGTAATTTGTCCGCTGCTGGTATTGATCGTCAGTCCAGCAGGTGTAGCTGAAAATGTTCCACCTAGTGCACCAGTAATGGCTACATCCACCTCATTGGCACTCGTGCAATAAGCAGTTTCGGTATATTGGATGCTGGTAGCGGGCAAACCTTGGGTAAAGCGGGCCGGTTCAGAATTGAGGTTGGTATTGCCGTCCGAAACCTGACAACGAAACAATGTCCCATCGAGCGCAGCCAAAGACCCACCTGATGCGACCAGGGTGGCTGTGGTAACGCCGCTGATCAATCCATAATCGCCATTGCCCAATGGTACCCAGTTGGCGCCATTGTCGGAACTGCGGAACCATTGATAGCTGCTGGCGCCAGTAGCAGTGACCGAAAAGGATGCGGTATTAGAGGTGCAATCGTACTGGTTACTGGGTTGTCCAGTGATGGCAAATGGTACTTTGGCCAGCGAAAAATTGTCGATGCCAGCCAGCGCATCTCCGCCTGACTCGTCAGTGTCCTTCCAGCGGATGTACAAATATTCATTGTTGTTCCAGTTCAGGTTACTCAGGGTTTGAGTAATAGCGGCTCCCCCGATTCTGAACAAAGGGGTGATGGCTGCCTGGGTTGCTGCTGGGGCTCCAGTGCCAGAAGCAGGCGTAGTAAATCCGGTTCCACTGGTCCAGGTGCCCGCTGCGTCGTTGTAGGTACCATCACCTGTTGATGAAGCACCTGCAATATTGCTGGAGCTGACCCGGTAAGACAGGGGGTAGGCATTTGCCGTTGTGCTGGGGTTGCGGTTGATCATGGCATCATATGTGATGACTATTTCGTTGATGCGCGCGCCAGACGTATTTTTCAACACTACACCAAAACTTCCCACACTGCTGGCCGCTGCCACTGAGCCGAATGCCCGATTGGGGGTACCTGCCGCGTCGTACATGCCATAAAAAGATCCTGTATTAGCCGTACCACTGGAGCGGCCCCATCTTCCTGTGCCTGTTTGTTGGTACATGTACCAGCCGTTGGTTCCAGCTCCACCACCTGTTTGAGCAGATACCTGAAGCATAGTGGTATTGCTCGTAGTGGCCGCAGTAAGTGCTGTGGCGGTTATGCTCTGGAAATCCTGGGTGTAGGTAGTGGTTCCATCAAAATCAATCGCCTGCCCTTGACTGAATAGTGGAAAAGCAAGCAAAAACAACAACTGGATGGTTTTGACCACAACACTTGAACAAACCTTTGGGAACAATGGCGATTTTACCAACTGTACAGACAGCATTGGAAGGAGATTGGCGTACAATTTTTTCATGAGATGCTTATGAAGTATTAGCGCTAAAATAAGACTGAGGTCAAATTAGGGTAGTGTACGCTGCTTACCAGCCAGTTTTTAACGAACCTCGTCTATTTCTTTGCCAACTGCCTTTTTTTCCCCATTAAAAAATGACCAACCCAAATAGTCTTCGCCAAAAGTGAGTAAGTTTGACCTCTTGACTCCTAACTACCATGAAGCTTTTCCTTTTTGTAGCTTGTTTTTTGATGTACACTGTGGTACTGGCCAATAATTTTGACAGTTTGCGGCAGACCTTGCAGGGGCAACACGGGGCTCAACGTTTGCCAACCTTACTCAAACTATGCGATTCCCAATATCGGGGCATCATTCCCAACTCCGAAGCCAATGGATATGGCAAAGAAATCCTCCACTTTGCCAGTGTGCGTAAAGACACCTCCGCCCTGGTGGAAGGCTGCTTGTGTATTGCCAACAGCCAGGATCGTACCGCTGAAGGCTCAGATGCATTCAAGTGGTTGCGCAAAGCACAGTCTTTAGCCCGCCGGCATCCCGCCCTCCAGGCCAAAGTGTTTTTTTGGAAAGCCAGTTATTACTATGAATTGGGGAAACTGGATTCTGCCCTGTTGATGATTCAACGAGGGGATCAGATGGCTCGGCAGCATCAGCTCCTTTCCGAGCGCGTCAAATTATTGGGTACTGGTGCAAAAATTCACAGCAGCAACGGAGAAGCTCAGGCGGCAGATTCATTGGGCAGATTGGCCTTTGGTTTGTGCCAAAACCGGGTGGACTCTGCCATTGCCTATACGCGTTGGGGCAGTGTACAGGAAGATTTGGGCAAGCTGGACCTCGCCCTACCTGCTTTTTATACAGCGTATCGATTGGAAAAAAAAGAAGGCAACAACATCATGGCTGCTTACAATTTGCAGCAATGCGCCGGGATTTTGCGCGACCAGGGGCGCTTCCAACAAGCGATCAAGTATCTACAAGAAGCGGTACAGTTGTCCAAAGCAATTGGCAACATAACTGGTCTTGCTGCAGCTTATCACACCTTGGGTGGCCTGTACAAACGAACCAATGCCTATGAAAAAGCACTGGAATCTTACCAGCTTTCGCTGTCCTTAAAAAAAGACATTGGTCGTCCGAAAAAAATCCTTAACACCATTCAGGACATGGCCGAGCTATATGGCTACACCGCTCGTTTCGATTCTTGCCTGCGTTTGTGTCGACAGTATTTGGCTTTGAGTCAACAAATCGAATACCCCCGGGCGGAGGCTACCCTCGCGCTATGGGGATCAGTGGCTGCCGCAAAAACGGGGAATCAGCCCTTGGCACAAAACTACTGGTCTGTAGGGGAAAGAGCCCTGGCACGGGTTAAAGTCAAAGAAGAAATGCCCGAATTGTTTCTTTTTGCGGCAAAAGCGGCTGAAGCAGCGCAGGACTTTGGCAAAGCCTATCAATATCAAACCCTTTTTCAAAGTGCCCAGGACTCCATTTACAATACGGAAAAAAGTCGAATCATTGCGGAGCTGGAAGCCCAGTTTGAGAATGAAAAGAAGGAACAAGAAATTCTCGTCCTGGCGAAAGAAAATGAGCTCAGCCGGGTGCGGATCGCTACTGCCCGTATGCGGCAATTGGCCTTATTGGGCAGTATCGTATTGATCGCCTTGTTGGCCCTGGTTTTGTGGCGCAATGCCCAGCGAGGCAAACAACAAAATCAGCTGTTGGAAAAAATGAACTCGACTTTAAGCCATAAAAACGACGAAGTACAAACACTGCTGCGGGAAATTCACCATCGGGTAAAAAACAACCTGCAAATCGTTTCAAGCTTGCTGCGCCTGCAAGCTCGTGGGCTGAATGATAAGGGCGCACAGGATGCCTTGCGCATTAGCCAGTCCCGGGTGCAGTCGATTGCGTTTTTGCACCAAAGACTTTATCAAGGCCAGGAGCTGAAAGACATTCCCATTCGCCCGTACATCGAAGAACTTACCTTGAGTCTCTCCGATGCGTACCGCCTGGATGAGCGACAAATCACCATTCATACTGAAGTAGAAGAGTTTAGTTTGGATGTTGATACAGCTATGCCTATCGGTTTGATCTTGACTGAATTGATCATCAATGCGATCAAACATGCTTTTGTCGATGGGCGTAAGGGAGAAATTCGTCTAAATTTGCAAAAAAACGATGTTGAATTCCGGCTATTGGTTGTAGATAATGGGTTGGGCTTAAAACTTTCGGAGGGCAAACCTGTTCAAACTATACATTCATTTGGGCTGGAGTTGGTTGCATCACTTGCCCAAAAACTGAATGCCCGCCTAGTCTTTTCCAATGGTCAGGGCACCAGCATCGAGTTGATTGTACCGCTATTGCAAAAGCGTGAATCCAGCCTTTTATGATCAGTATACTCATTGTTGAAGATGAACCCATTATCGCCAAAGATCTGGCCTATACCCTCAAAGATTTAGGGTATGAGGTATCTGGAATTTGCAGCAAGCATCAGGAGGTTTTAACTCATTTGGATCAACAACAATCGGATTTGACCATCTGCGACATCCACCTGGAAGGAGATGATTGGGATGGGGTGCGGATCGCGCAGGAAATCCGTAGAATTCAGGATCAGCCCATCATTTTTTTAACGGCAATGGCTGATACGGCTACAATCAATCGAGCGGCTGCGGTCAGTCCCGATGCCTATTTGGTCAAACCCTTTGAAGAACGCAGTTTGTACGCTGCAATAGAACTGGCTATTTACAAATTTAGTGGGAGTAAAAAAGTGGAGTCTGAAGCGATTCTCGCTCCTGATCAAGTCGAACCAATTCCGTTCATTGCTGGAAATTTTTTCATCAAGGACAAAAAACGGCTCGTCAAAGTCAATGCGGCCGACATTTATTGGATCAAAGCTGATGGCGCTTATTCTCAACTAACTACCAATAGCCAACAGTTTTTGCTCAGCACCAATCTAGGGGGGCTGGAAGAAAAATTACGCGGCCATTTTTTCATTCGGGTGCATCGCTCCTATCTGGTCAATTTTCAGCACATTGATGCCATTGAGGAAGATGTACTGTACATCGGCAATGAGCGTATTCCAATTGGGAAAATCTATCGTGAAGAATTTTACCGCCGTTTGCAACAATTATAAAACAACACCGCCGCTGAACTTATCGAAGTTCAGCGGCGGAAGTATGTTTGAGTATTTTCTTATTTACTCCAGTATCACCATCTTCTTGGTCGCGGTAAAGTCCGTCGTTTCCAAAGTGTAGTACAAGACCCCACTGGCCCCCAGTTGGCTCTTCTTCAAGGTCACCTGGTTGTTACCCTTGGCATAATTGCCCTCCACTTTGTAAATCGTGGCGCCCTTCACATCTCTTACCGTCAAGGTTCCTTTCAGGGCCTTGGGCAAGGTAAACCCAATCAGCGTTTCATCGCTGAAGGGGTTCGGGGTGTTCTGACGCAGCTCGTAGGCTTCAGTGGCCTGGATGCCCTCAAAGTTCAAGGCGATCCCCAGGTTCTCATTGTTTTGGTCATATGCCTCTGGAGATACCAAGCGGTTGAGATTGATGCTTTGGCTGAGTTTTGCATCAGCCTTCGCTCTCAATACCAGCGTAAACAATGCTCCGGGCTCGTATTTGCTGTTCCACGATGTGGTGATGATCCCTTCGTTTTTGAACACCCCAAAGTTCTCCGCCTTGGCGACTCCATACTCGAGGTCCAACAACTCCACCTTGCTTTGATCCAGGTTCAGTGCAAACTGGTAACCCTGAATGTCCTTCAAGTCTTCTGCTGTGAAGCTCACTTTGTATTCATTGCCTGACTTCAGGTTTTGCTCCTGCGTCTTGAGTTTGAAGTCCTCTCTCGTGCGGATTTCTGCACTCGCGGCTCCTGACACACTCGCACTCGCATTCACATCACCCACTTTGATGGCTACAAAGTTCGCCCGAACATTCGTCACCAGGTCATTCACACTTACTACCTCAGGGAAGGCAGTTGACCAGGGGTTCGTTGGGTTCGGGAAGCGGTACGTTGCATCCACGAATCTCCAGCTTGTATTGTTCGCAAAATGCGTGTCGATGTTCAAAATCAACTTCCGGATCTGGATCATGTCCAAGGTAGAGATCGATTTGGAGTTGTTCGCATCCGCTGCAATCATCTTGTATGGGCTGTTCAAAGCCTGTACTCCCAGGATGTGCTTTTGGATCAACACCAGGTCGAAGGTCGATACTCCGTTCAGGTGGTTTTTATCCAGTTGTGGCGTCACCGTGAAGTCGCCTCCTTTGCTGATGTTCACAAACTCGTAGTTACCATCTGTACCTGTCATGTCACTCTGCGTGCCACTGCCACTCAAAGTCACCGACACCCCTTGCAGGTTGCCTGCTCCTTCCGTTGCAATGGTACCCGCGATTTTTACCTTATCCGCTGGAGCTGGGCATACCTTCCGATTGTCTTGTACCTCTACAAAAGTGACACAGAAATCGTGGTTACCTGCCTCATCCCAGGCGTGGAGTTCAACCAAAATGAAGCCCAATTCCAGGTCCGCACAGTTTACACTGATGCTTGTCTGGTTTGGATTCACTGGTTGTTGTACCCGGTTTACGGAGTATTTCGTGATCAGTTTCAGACCATCCTTGGTTTCTGGACCTTGACCGTTGCAATCGTAGATTTTGGATGCAACGAAGTCCGTTGCCCAAACCGTCATCATGCCGCCACCGTTGCCATCAGGCATCAGGTCGACACTCAGGCCGTTGATACAAATTGGCGCTGGTGCCTTGCAATCCTTCACCACAAATGGGATCCGGGTTGGAAGTGATAAGTTGCCACATTCGTCGCGGCCCACCACGATCAAGTCGTGGGTACCTTCGGGAAGGTTCGATACCTTGATCTCAAACTGACCATTGCCCAAGTCCTTGGTGCTCCAACGTGGAGTGGAGTACAGGATCATCTTGCCGGCTTCCAAAGTCTGGAATGGGGCAATCATCAGGAATTGAGTCTCCAATTCCACCTTGTCGGTGCAGTTGTCCTTCAAAGTCACCACCTTGGTAATGTTTGCAGTACATGCCGTTGGGCTCGTGCAGAAGGTATCACGGGTGCCTGTTACCACCGGACGGGTGTCATCGTACACCTTGATGATTTGGGTATAGATGAAGCTGTGGTAGAACTCTCCGGCTACTTCGCAGTAGGGAACCTCCTCGGTAAAGTCAATATCGTCTGCGTTACCTGCAACCAGGTCCTTGGAAACCCAGAACTCTTCGATGCCATCACGACGGTTGTTTTTGCGGTCACGAACCAATACATAGATTGGTGCCTTGCCATAGTTGCCAAACACCGCCCGATCGATGATCGAGACATTGGTTTGCAGCAGTGGGTCACCACAACGGTCGTCGTAAGTACACCAGTTGATCACCGAGTAAGTCCGGAAAATCTTGTAGCACTCATCATCCGAGGCATCGTAACGCTTGTCGTGTACATTCACCGCCAGGATATCGCAGCCCAATTCGTCGGTGATCACCGTGTCGATGATTGGCGTTTTGCAATCGGTACTGATGTCTTTAGGGAAACAAATGTTGTATTCGTGGACAGGTAGAATGTGAATCCGTTGCTTGCAAGTCACGCTGATTGGGCCTTTCGCCGTTTGTTTGGTCAAAGTCCAGATGCGGTCGATGTAACCTGCGCCACACTTCAATTTCTTCTCGGTGGTATAGGTCGTATCCAGCGCAGCACAATCGTTGCCAGAAGGAATGGTCACATCACCAAATGCAGCAGCAGAACCTACTTTGCTGTCGATAGAAGCAATGTTTTTGTCATCGCAGTAGATCGTCACATCCCATGGGGCCAAACAAGTTGGTGCCACTTTGTCTTCGATCAGCAGATCCATCCAGCAGTAGTTCGTATTGCCGTAGATGTCACCACCCCAGAGTTCAACCGTTACTCGCTCAGTGAGGTCACAGCAGAAGAACTCTACAAAGTCCAACAGTGGTGTCATCAATTTGCCGCCTTTCAGGATGAAGGTTTCTCCAAAGTCAGCAATGTCTCCATCGCCGTTCCGGTCAAAACCATCCGCTTTGCTTACATCGCCATCCGCGGGTAAGGCATCCAATTTGCCGTTGCCGTTCGTGTCGTAACCTTTGGCAATGAAGCTAGCAGCGCAACCATCCGGTACATTGCGGCGTACCGCAATCCAGTCCAGTTTGCAGTTGTCCCAAGAGCCTTCGTCGATGTCTGCTGCACTCACTTGGGCGTATCCATTGGTGTAGCCATTGGCGTTGCTCAAGGTTACATGCAGGTCATCGTCACACTTCATGATTGGTGCGATCTTGTCCTTGACCTCGAAGATGAAGCAAGTGGTAGATGCATTGTAACAACCATCGAAGGCATCGATCACCATCAGGTGTTTGCCTACTGGCAGACCGATCATCATGCCATTCATCACCGCATACTCAACTTTATCCCAGCAGATTTTATCTTTATCACAGGCACCCAAGCGGTAGGCATCATTGTCCCCACGTAGGTCCCCTGCCTCTTCACGTGCTTGGGGGGTACAAATTGGGCTTGCAGGCCCTTCGTATACCAATATTCCTTTTACATAGCGATCCTTGGTGTACACACTCACACTGATGTTGCCCAAGTTGCAATTGTCTTTGATCGTTACCCCAAAGGCGGTCTTGATCCCAGCAACAGTCACCGGAATGGCTGCCGTGCAGTCCATTGGACCAGTGGAAATGTCGTAAGGTGCCCCGTGGGCGTATTCAACCGTTGGTGCCGTGAAGTCTCCAATCTTGATCAGAATGTGGAAAGTATCCACAATACCTCCAGCACACCAATCCAGTACATACAACTCCCGATCGATCTTCACGCCCTTGCCCCCACAGATTGGGAACTCAGTGTCTTTGATCGATATTGAATAGTTGCATTCCACCTGATCAATGAACAAGCAGCGTGGGTTGGCACTCGTGTTGAAGTAGCTGCAAACGTATGGTGTTACATCTTCCTTCTTAATCAAACTCTTATCCGGAGTGCAGGAATTGTATTCTACAACATGATCGTATTTGCCTTCTGGATTGGCATCCTTGAACACAAAGTCATCAACCGCAGGACGGGTGAACTTGATCTTTTGTACATAGGAACTACGCATGCCATTACAATCCGTAGCGGTCCATTCCCGCGAGATCACCGCGTAGTATCCGCCATTGACCTTCATTTGTTCGCAAGAGTAGAATTCTACTTTATCGCTCCATTTCAAAGTGATCCGGCAGCCGCAGTTGTAGCAATTGTCCTTGAAGTAAGCATAGCCCAGGTTTTTGATGTTGTCTGATACCATGTTTGAGGATGCTGCAGGTACAAGGCCCAATTGGCAATTGTCACCAGTTCCTGCTACACCTTCCGCATTGTTGATCGTTTGAGGGCTCGTAGCTGCTGGCCGTGGCGAGCTCGTGGCGCCGACATTACCAATTGTCAAACGATTGTTCAGCACGTAATTCACATCGTAGCAATCCAGGGTGATGTCCGCTGGTGCACACACCAAGGCTGGTGCCGTTTTGTCTTCAGCCGTTACTTTACCCCAGCAAATGATGTTGCCAAAGGCATCGAACAAGCCGTAGGTCCATACTCCCGCACAATCGATCAAAGCGCCGTTGCTTGGGTCATTGTCCATCACACGAACGGTACCACCGTTGCAGTTGACATCTGAAACCAGATTGCCTGTCAACAGGAACTGGCAGTTTTCATTCAGGCTTACCGTTACATCCTGGCAACCACAGTTGGCTACCTGGAAGCGTTGACGAACTTGTTGTACACAACCAGGATCCAGAGAATCCTTAGAGGCCGCTACCCCTGCGTCAAAGCTGTATATTAAGGTGTGTGGCCCAGGAGACAAAGTACCTGGATTGATCGTTACCACCGTGGGAGCTGCACTTGCCCCGGCTTGAGGTACCCCATCCAAAATGAAAGTACCCGTTCCCGCTACATTGTCAGCCACTGTGCCTGTCACCTGGAATGGTGCTGCCGAAGGAGCTACCAAGGCAGGTAATCCAGTGAACACGGGATTGGGGTAGAAACACTTGTTATTGGCTTCCAGGGTTACACCCCGTCCATTGGTCACGGCAATGCTGTAACCAATCGCGTCGATGTGGTAACCCACCAGTTCGTATACACCTGGGCTTACCTGAGTGAAGGCATCACCTACATCTACTGGATCGGTGCCTGCTGCGTCTTCATACAAGCCGCTTACACTTGCTACGGTCCAGGTTTGATTGATTGGCCCTTCAACTCTTACCACATCTTTAAAGGTCCCTGTATTGGAATTCGTTCCATTTTGGCCAATCTGTGCGTTGTTCTGACAAACACAAGGATCAACAATGGTTGCTTCACAAGCCACTACCGTTACACTGAAGCCGTCCAAAGTATCACTGCAATATTTTGGATCTTCGGGTGTCACAATGATCCGCGTAACCGTCAGGTTGCCATCAAAGTCAACTCCCTCCTGGAAGCTTTGGTCATCTCCACTTTTCACATCGGTGAAAGTGCGGCTGTTTGATCCATTGTCATCGGTGTATTCCACTACGATAGTGAACTCATTGCCCGCACTCAGCGTCGTTTCCTGGAAGGTCGCCGTGAATGAGCCGTTAACACACACCGTATCTATATCAATGCTTACATCTGAAAGAATTGGATCACTGATGAAGATTTCTACTGTATCCAATCCACCCTGGCATACATTGCTGCCCGGATCGTTGCTCATTACCCCAAACTTAATGCTCGACAACTGTTGGCCGGTGGCATTCAACACAAATTTCGCATCAGGGCTGGTATCTGAGCCTACAAAGGTGCCAAAGGCGGCATTTTTCTGCCACACCAAATTCGTCGCTACTCCTGACAAGGTCGCGCTTAGGTAAATGGTATCTGTGGCGCAAACCGTTTGATCGGGACCTGCATCGACAATCGATTCTGGATCAATCGTAATGATGATCGAGTCAATCGCTGGACCACAAAGTCCTGCTGGATCATTCGTAGTCAGGTACAGTTTTACCACATTCGCAGCCGTATCAGCAGCAGTGAAAGTATATACTGCATTGAGCGTAGTTGTATTCGGAGAGAAGCTTCCAGTGCCACCACTCCAGGTAGCACCTGTCGCTGCGCCACCGATGCTGCCATTCAAATGGATCGTATCCTGAGAAGCACAAATCCGCCGATCTGGACCTGCATCAACCGTCGCTTTTGGATTGATGAAAATCTCTACTGTATCCAAGCCCCCCTGGCATACATTCGAGCCTGGGTCGTTGCTCATTACTCCAAACTTCAGGCTGCTTAAGAGCATGCCCGTAGCGTTCAACACATATTTCGCATTAGGACTGGTATCAGAGCCGATAAAGGTGCCAAAGGCGGCATTTTTCTGCCATACCAAATTCGTCGCTACGCCTGAAAGGGTCGCGCTCAGGTATATCGTATCTGCCGCGCAGATCGTTTGATCTGGGCCGGCATTCACAATCGATTCAGGGTCAATTGTGATGATGATCGAGTCTTTGGCTGGACCACAAAGTCCGGTTGGGTCATTCGTGGTCAGGTACAGTTTCACCACATTCGCAGCCGTATCCGCTGCAGTGAAGGTGTATACTGCATTCAGCGTAGAAGCATTCGGAGTGAAAGTTCCGGTGCCACCACTCCAGGTAGCGCCAGTTGCTGCACCACCAAAGCTGCCATTCAGGTGAATCGTATCCTGAGAAGCGCAAATCCGTCGATCAGAACCTGCTTCAACCGTCGCTTTTGGATTGATGAAAATCTCTACTGTATCCAAGCCCCCCTGGCATACATTGGAACCAGGATCATTACTCATTACACCGAACTTAAGGCTGCTTAATAGCATACCCGCAGCGTTCAGTACATATTTCGCATTAGGACTGGTATCGGATCCAATAAAGGTGCCAAAGGCGGCATTTTTCTGCCATACCAAATTCGTCGCTACGCCTGAAAGGGTTGCGCTCAGGTATATCGTATCAGCCGCGCAGATCGTTTGATCGGGGCCAGCGTTCACAATTGATTCTGGATCGATCGTGATGATGATCGAGTCGATGGCTGGACCACAAAGTCCGGTTGGGTCATTCGTGGTCAGGTACAGTTTCACCACATTCGCAGCCGTATCCGCTGCAGTGAAGGTGTATACTGCATTGAGGGTAGCTGTATTGGGGCTGAAGATTCCAGTACCACCACTCCAGGTAGCCCCCGTGGCTGCTCCACCGATGCTGCCATTCAAATGGATGGTATCCTGAGAAGCACAAATCCGGCGATCTGGACCTGCATCAACGGTCGCTGCTGGGTTGATGAAAATTTGAACCGTATCCAAACCACCCTGGCATACATTGCTGCCAGGATCGTTACTCATTACCCCAAATTTGAGGCTGCTCAACTGCTGCCCAGTCGCATTCAACACATATTTTGTATTCGGACTCGTGTCTGAACCGACAAAGCTGCCAAAGGCTGCATTCAGTTGCCAGACCAGATTCGTAGCAACACCCGATAAGGTGGCATTCAGGTAGATCGTGTCGGTCGCGCAGATGGTTTGATCTGGGCCAGCGTTTACAATGGAAGCAGGGTCGATCGTGACAATTTTTACATCAAATTCGCCACTTGGTCCATTACCCGTCAAGGTCAAAGTCACCTGTCCAGCTGCGGTATCCGCTGCCGTGAACATGTATTTAGCATTCAGGTCGTTGGCATTTGGAATGAAGGTACCGGTGCCACTGGTCGTCCAGGTTCCACCCGTAGAAGCCCCACTCACTGTTCCATGCAATTGGATCATGATGGTGGAAGCACAGATGGTTGTATCGTTGCCTGCGTTGATGTCGCTGTCATCGTTTTGGATGGTAGCGATTACCGTGCTGGCAGTTGAAAGCGCATTTAAAGGTACGGTAGTGTTGGAGAAGCCATTGTCTTCAATGGAAACGGTGAAGGTTTCGTTGGGTTCTACATCTGTGTCACCGTTGACCAGAACCGTGATGGTTTTTTGCTCGCCTGCAGTACCTGCAAAGGACAGCGTGCCATCGTTGTTCTGGTAATCATTGTTGGCAATGGTAGCCGTGCCATCATCGGAAGTATAAGCAAGGTCAAAACCTCCTTGTACCGGATTGTTTAACGTAGCGGTGAAGGTGAAATTGGTAGTACCAACGTTGCCTTCGGCTTTGTTGGCGCTGAGCAGTTGCAAGTGTACTACTGCTGCATCATCGTTATTGATGGTACCAACCCCTTGCGCATCGGAAATATTGCCGTTGCTGGCGTTGCTGAGGTTGACGAAGAAGGTTTCGTTGGCCTCTACCTTTATATCCCCATTGAGAACTACCGTAATGGTTTCAGTATCGTCGCCAATGGCGAAGTTAAGGGTGCCACTGTTGAGTACGTAATCATTATCAGCAGTTGTGGCGGTATTATTGGCAGTGGTAAAATCAATGGTTTCAGCAGTAGCCGTACTAGTACGGGTAACCGTGAAAGTCAGGTTGGTTGTTCCAGCGTTTCCTTCGGCTATGCTTACATCATTGATGGAGAAAGCCAGGTCATCGTCTTCGATGGTACCCAAACCTTGTGCATCTGCAAAGGTGACACTCGGACTACCGACAATATTGCTCAAATCGACCGTGAAGGTTTCGTTTGCTTCACCCAACACATCACCATTCACTTGAACCGTAATGGTCTGGGTTTGACCAGCGCCATTGGCAGGGAAAGTAATGGTATTTGAATTTGGGTTAAAATCAACTCCCGAAGTAGCTGTAATGCCAGCTGTTGTAAAGTCAAAACTTACTGCGGTGCTTACCACTTTGCTCAAGGTAACCGTGAACTCAAAATCAGTCGTTCCGGCATCTCCTTCCACCTTGGTTACATCATCGATGGAAATGGTGGCTGCGTCGTCATTGAGGATAGTGCCATTCCCAGCTGATCCAAGTATCACATTGCGCGAACTGGCAAGTAGATTACTGAGGACTATACCGAAGTTTTCATCGGGCTCAACAATCATATCGCCGTTAACGACCACCGTGAATGTTTTTGTTTCGCCAGCAGTGCCTGCAAAATTGAGGGTAGTTGAATTCGCGACAAAATCACCAGATCCTGAAGTTGCGAGAATGTTTGACGTGGCGATATTTACCGAGACTGGCACATCAATTTCTTTATCCAATGTTACAGTGAAGTCATAATTTTGAGATCCAGCATCCCCTTCAGTCTTGGATAAACTGTTAACCGTAATTGTAGCCTGATCATCATTGGTGATGGTGCCTAAACCCTGTCCGTCCCCAATGCTGCCATTGCTGACATTGGATAAGTTGACAAAGAAGGTTTCGTTGAGTTCCACCTTGTTGTCGCCATTGACTACAACGGTGATGGTTTCGCTATCATCGCCGATGGCGAAGTTAAGGGTGCCACTGGTGAGCACATAATCGTTATCGCCAGTGGTAGCCGTATTGTTTGCAGTAGTAAAGTCGATGGTTTCAGCAGTAGCTGTGCTGGTCCGGGTAACCGTAAAGGTGAAATTGGTCGTACCTGCGTTGCCTTCGGCCAGGGTTACATCATTGATGGAGAAAGAAAGATCGTCGTCCAGAATAGTGCCTACACCTTGAGCATCAAGAATAGACACATCAGTGCTACCCACAAGGTTACTCAAATTGACAAAGAAAGTTTCATTGGCTTCACCCACCAGATCTCCGATTACTTGAACGGTAATCTGTTGGGTCTGCCCAGTTCCGTTGGCAGGGAAAGTCACCATACCGGAGTTGGTATTGTAATCTGCCCCGCCCCCATTAGCAGTTCCATTGGCGGTAGTAAAGTTGACCGTTATAGCAGTGCTTACTGGTTTGCTCAAAGTAACGTTAAAGGTGAAATTGGTGGTACCTGCGTTTCCTTCCGCAAGGCTTACATCGTCGATGGAGATGGTGGCAGCATCATCATTGTTAATAGTGCCAATGCCTGTAGCATTGGAGACCGAAATAACTACGTTTCGTCCACTGGCACTCACTGCACTCAACGGAACCATAAAGAATTCATTGGGCTCCACCTTCATGTCACCATTGACGGTTACATCAAAGGTTTTTGTTTCGCCAGCAGTTCCGGCAAAATTCAAAGCTGTACTGCTGACTGCTACATAATCATTATCACCGGTTGTGGCAGTACCATTGGCGGTAGCAGCATTCACAGTAAAGGGTACATCCACAGCTTTATCCGAAGTAACCGTAAAAGTATAGGTTTGGGTGCCCGCGTTCCCTTCATTATTGGACACACTATTGATGCTCAGGGTAGCCTGATCGTCGTTCGTAATGGTTCCCAGACCCGTGCCGTCAGTAATGACTACTCCGGCGGGTGCGTTGGAAAGCAAGACGTTGAAGGTTTCATTCAACTCCACGATATCGTCGGCATTCACCACAACATCAATCGTCGCAGTAGGGCTACCTCCTGCGGTAAAGCTGACCGTGCCGCCACTGATGGCGGTATAGTCGCCATTGTTGGTCGAAATTACGCCGGTATTGACATCCAGGCTAAAAGCTTCACTGATGTCATCCCGGGTAACGGTGAAGGTAAAGGTGGTCGTTCCTCCACCGCTGCCTTCAGCCAACATCCGGTCATTGATGCTGACATTGGTAGGCGTTTTGAAACCAAAGTCGAGCGTGGTATTGTTTTCCACAAAGCTGGTAGAATAGCTAAGGGTAATGGCCTGACTGGCAATGGAACTACCGAAGGCGTCCTGACCATTGTCGTCATTGTCGGTATTGTTATCTGGATCAGGTGCAGGCCCGGTTGGGCTTGAGACCAGTCCATTTAAAGGCTCACCTACACCAAACTCGCTGGAAGGAATCTGCACAATGTAGTCGTCAGAGCAGAGATTGGAGAAAGCGTACAAGCCGCTAGCATTAGTAGTGGTAAAAGTTATAAAAGCATCACTCGCATCAAGAATACCTGGAGTGGTACCATTGTCGCGATAGAGGTTAACCACTACCCCAACGATGCCCGCGTCACCACCATCAAAGGTCCCGTTTTTATTGTTGTCTTTAAAGACCCGGTCGCCCAAGGAATGTTTGCTCAACTGTGTCACCGTGGGGTTGATGGGGGCACCAGCCACGTCGTCGGTGAGAATGGTGCTGAAGTTGCCGCCGCTTACACTACCCTGGTTAGAGATTTGGCATACTCCCGCTGGCAGTGGAGTATTGATGGTAACATCAAACTGGATGGTGATTGATTTTCCAGCGGGCAACAAAAATCCGCTTGGTGCACCTACGGTGACCGTTTCACCCGCCATCACCATTTGGAGGGATGAAAGTTCTGCTTCTTTTGCTTTGGGTTTTACTGGCACATTTTTTTGTTGGCCAACGAGATTCTTATTGCTTACCCCATTATTGAGTGCCTGGTCACTTAAACCACCATCATTCACATTAGAGGCAATCTCCTCATTGATGGGTGCAAACGAGGCATGTGATGGCGCATTACACCCTGGAGGAACCATACCAGTGAAAACGACACCAGCGGAAGCGTTGATGGTACCATTGGTATTAGAGTTTCCATTACCAGGCCACATGG
This sequence comes from Haliscomenobacter sp., assembly GCF_965225875.1. GTDB lineage: Bacteria > Bacteroidota > Bacteroidia > Chitinophagales > Saprospiraceae > Haliscomenobacter. The sequence goes on from NZ_CBDDBS010000003.1 coordinate 2,586,877, forward strand.
TGGCTACGGGGCTCGTTCCGCTCAAAGTCAGGAAAGAACTGGCGTCAACTCGATTGGCGCGGAAAGCACGCCCGCCAGCGGAAGCGGGTACAGTTACTTTATTTCTGGTGATGTCTCCACAGAGGGTATTGATTTTTCCTCCCATAGAAGAAGTACCCACTCTAAGATACAGCCCCTCAATACCAACACCTCCTGAGGCATTATTGACAATGACATTTGAGTCAACAATAGCATCGAATCTGTGAGCTGTATTGGTTCCATTGACGGACTGGAAATCTACTGGAAGATCCAGGTTATTACCCGTTACGCTGAGGTTGCCTTTCATTTCCACTTTTGCCGCACCACTCCCATCTTGTAATACCCGAGTAATTGCAAAGATTGAACCGCCCGCCAATGGGTAATTGTTGTCAATACTCAGGTTGCGATTTAAACGTCCATTAAGGGTAGAATTCAAGGTAGAGGCAAGTGCTGCTACTTCAGCAGATGATTCAATAACCGGGTTATTATTGATGTTGTAATTCATGGTCGATCCCGCGCCATTCGAAGCCACATCGATACCTGCCATGGCACCGCCAAAACGTTCTACCCGACAATAGGTAATATTGAGGTTCATCGTGGAAGTACCTTCTGCTTGAATCTGAATCGCTTTACTTCTTGCGCGTTGGAAAGAACTTCCGGTTAGCGATACAGTGGCAGTGGCAGTCCCTTGTGTACGCATCTCGAAACAATCCTGGCCAACCGCCGAGGAAGCTGTATTGTTGAAAGTACAATTTGAGACCGTCAGATTCAGGTTACCAGTTGTATTGATAATGTGGGCAATGCGATAAGCGGAGTTTTGAAAGGTAGACCCCGTGATGGAACAAGTCCCACTGAGGTTACGAAACTTGAGGGCGTTTTCTTCTTCCGCATCACCATTACCTGTAGCTGTACAATTGGTGATGCTCAGGTTGCTTACACTATTCCCCATGATACCATGTTCTTTGGTTGAACCGATATCAATATTGTTCAGAGTGACAGTATTCGCTATATCCATATAAATCGCAGCATAACACCCTGTTACATTAACCTCATCACAAACGCCAGCAAAACCGCCATCCGTCGCGTTATTGGCGGAAGGCATGCTGAGGTTTTTCAAAGTGATATTGGTTACATTGCGCAATTCAATGCCACGTCCGCTGATGTTGCTAAAAGTTCCACCCGAGCCATCGGTGGTTCCTGTACCTGTAATTTGGAAAGAGCCAGTGGTCTGGCTCAAGAAAATCCCGGTGCTGCTATTGGAAACATCAACTTTTTGGATGATCATATCCAGGGCTCCAGTGGTAAAATTGACCCCTACGCCCCCGGTATTGGTGATGTTCACTTCCCGAACCAAGGCAGAGGTAAAGCCACTCCCCAGCAATGCGGTGCCCCCAGTGTTGATGATGTTAACCCCACGAACCTCGTTCTGCGACTGCATGTTGATGTTGTTGGCAGCCTGGTTGATGTTTGGGTTGGTACCATTAACCGCAGGAATAACCGCGGGTGAGATGGGCGGGAAGGTAGAGAAAGTAACCCCAGCCAAAGCAGCGAGGCTAGCGCCTGCCGCACCCTGTCCAATCAGTTTTTGTTGACCTAATAAAATGGTGGAAAGTGTATTGGTATAAGTTCCTGAATAAACAAAGATATTATCACCTGGATCATCCAGAGATGTTGCGTTGAAGGAGTTCATGGAGTTCCAAGGCGTGCTGAGGCGCCCATCACCTCCGGGAGCAGCCGCGGCATTGATGTACCAGATCATGCCAGTAACGGTAACTGTAACTGTGCCTGTGGCAGACAAAAAACCATTGTTAACGGTGTAGGTAAAGGTAGTGTTTCCTGTAAAACCTGGATCAGGGTTAAAGGTGAAACTACCATTGGCATTAAAGGTTACATCGCCACTAGTGCCAGTATCATCAATACTTGTAACGGTCATAGGTGTGCCATTCAGGTTGACGTCATTGGTCATCAAACCAGAACCAGCAGGTACCGAAATAGAGGTATTTCCTACTGTAGAGTAGCTATCGTCCACCGCAATCGGGCCAGACATCAACGAATTGGGTACGAGGGTGGTGTTCGGGTCGATTTGATCCGAAAATTGAACTCCCGTGGCATCCATCGCTCCTCCTGCATTCGAGATCACAACGGTATACCGCAAGATATCACCAGGAGTAGGGCCGGGTGTACCCAAGTCCGTACCAGTTTGCGCAAATGTTTTAAGTGCACTGATGCTGGGTACGAAGGGTGAGACAAATTTTTGCCCACGGGCGCGATCGCTGGCGGGTGCCAGATAGGGCGTAAGCCATCTTAGTGCTGGAGCCAATTCAGAAACTTGCTGAGCGGTGACTCGGGAATCCGCTTGGGCCGTTGAAGATGATTGGTGGTCTTTTTTCAGCGGAACAAGCGCTGTGCGCTCTTCGCTCAAAGCGTGATTTGATTTGGGTTTGGGATGTTGTGCGTTCTCTGCCATTGGATAGGCAATCCACATAAGCAGAGCGAGTATTGTACTCACGCGTAGGAACTTAGCAAGTTTCATGAGATATGAACTTTTAATTGTACAGTATTACGTTTCCAAAAATCGGAATCAGGTAGTGGGGAGGTACAAATCCCTCTCCGTAGGGTACAATGGTCGTCAATTTATAATCAACCCAAAGGTAAACAAATAAAGTGGAGTGAAACAATTATGAAATGTTAATTTTTTCCACAGAAGCAATATTTGTAAAATCAAGAGAATCAAGATCAAAATAATTGAATTAGACAAAAAATAAATATTGGGTTGATTTGGGAAAAGCAACAAGTTTAATTAGCTTTGCACAATACCTCGTTTTGATTTGGATACCTTTCGAAAGTAAGCATAGTCACCTTTGATGTATCAAACACAGCCTTGAATTGATCAATCTCATCCATACCATGAATAGACGACCTTTTATCAAATTATTGAGTGCCAATGTCATTGGCTTGCCTCTACTTGGCAGTGGGGCGAGTTTGTTCGCTGCAAAAAGTTGCGCTGGAACCTGGTTGGCACAGTTGTTGGAGGAAGGTCAAGTTGAAAGTATTTCTTCATTTTGGCTGCATGATTTGCCACAATTGCCTCGAGCAGTAAAAAGTGGGGAATTCACTGCAAGCACTAACCGGACATACTTTTACCAGCAAAGGCAGTTTTGTTTTCAGGTTTTTGAAAAAGTAGATCCACAGCTTGGGCAACTGGAATTGATGCTGCCATTTTGGAAAAAACAAGCCGATGGAAGCTGGAAAAAAATAACCACGCTGAATGCTTTTGATATAAGCGCTTTGGCGGTGGCAATTGAGCACAATTACAAGGCCTCTGCTTTGCTACCTTTTGAGTATCATCCGGCAACTTCCTCCTATTCCTGTCCAGCCGGATCAGTAAGTGTAAAAGCCAAAATCGGAGAGGACAATGTGGCCTTTACCGAAATCGAGATTAAAGGTAAAAACCAGCAAAACTGGGAAAACCATTTTGACTCGACACAAAACGTACCCGGTTTATTGTTTTAGCACTACCTTGAAAATACCCCTCTAAAGATTAAAAGTCTGGATATTGTATTTTTCACCTATAAACATATGTTTTATGGCAGAACCTTTCTTGTCCGAAATCCGGATGATGAGTTTCGTTTTTGCGCCCAAGGGTTGGGCGCTTTGCAACGGACAATTGTTACCCATCAACCAAAATCAGGGGCTTTTTTCACTGCTAGGTACTACCTTTGGGGGTGATGGTCGAGTTAATTTTGGCTTGCCGGACTTGCGGGGGCGTACCCCTATCCATGTTGGAAGCGGACACACCTTAGGCGAAAGGGGTGGAGAGCAAGCTCATACCCTGTCTATTGCGGAAATACCCACGCATACCCACGTAGTTAGAGCAACCAGTGCTACCCAAAACACAATTGTGCCAAGCAATGCAGTTTATTTTGCCGATACAGCTCCTTCGGAACTTTATGTTGCCCCGGGAAATTTGGCAGCAATGGGTCCCGGCATGGTTGGAAATGTAGGCGGAAGCCAAGCGCACCTAAACATGCAACCTTTTCTTACAATTAGTTTCTGCATTGCCTTACAAGGGATATTCCCAAGTGCTACCTAAACCGGGTATCCTAAGTGTATTGGCAAAAACATTTAATTACCCATTTTAATTTGAATCATTATGGCACAACCATATGTTGGAGAAATCCGGATGTTTGGAGGTAACTTTGCCCCAGCAGGCTGGATGTTTTGCGAAGGGCAACTCCTGCCCATTTCCGAATATGAAACCTTGTTTAACCTAATTGGTACTACCTACGGAGGGGATGGTCAGGAGACTTTTGCGCTCCCGGATCTACGTGGAAGGATTCCCATCCATCAAGGCAGTGGCTTTACTTTAGCCGAAACCGGTGGTGCGGAAGAAATAACTTTGACTACGCAACAAATTCCTGCGCATTCACACCCTTTTCTCGCCTCACAAAACAACGGAGGGGCAACCACACCAAACAATACCACTTTTGCCCGAAATCCTTCGGCGAATTTCTACAATGAAGATAGCAGCCTTGGCCTGCTTCCAATCAATCCCAACAGTATTGGGCCAGTTGGAGGTTCACAACCTCATAACAACTTTCAGCCTTATTTGTGTGTAGATTTTATTATTTCACTCTTTGGAATCTTCCCTAGCCCGACCTAATTTCAGGTCTATTGATTTGATCAACTGGGGCTTAGTATTCTTTCTTCACACAGTGAGCCTGCCTAAAAAGGAGGCAAACTGCACCTAAAAATTCAATTACAATGCAAGATCCATTTGTTGCAGAAATACGCATATTTCCTTTCAATTTTGCACCTAAAGGCTGGGCTTGGTGCGATGGGCAATTGTTGCCGCTTTCTCAGAATACCGCACTATTTTCTTTATTGGGTACTACCTATGGAGGGAATGGCAAATCCAATTTTGCACTACCCGATTTACAAGGTCGGGCACCGATGCATCCTGGGCAAGGTCCCGGGCTCTCGCTGCACGATTTAGGAGAAACGGGTGGTAGTGAAACGGTTAGTTTGTTGGAGAGCGAAATTCCATCACACTCACACTCGCTCAATGTTGTAAATGACTCAGGATCACAGCCTGCGCCAGCCAACGCATACGTAGCCCGCGCCAATATCTACAACAGTACACTCAATAATGTGTCGATGAATGCTCAAGACTTGGCTCCCGCCGGTGGCGATCAGCCCCACAATAACATGCAGCCTTACTTGACCTTTTATTTCTGTATTGCGCTGCAAGGGGTATTTCCTCCACGTACTTAAACGGGGTTTCAAGACAATGATCTTATGGTCAATTTAAGAACCATTTACCAGGAGGATTTGCCTCGTTTGTTTGAGATATACGCCAGCACCAGAGCCGAGGAATTGGCTCTGGTGCCCGATTGGCCGGAAGAACAAAAAATGGCTTTCCTGAGCCAGCAGTTCGTGGCGCAGCACCAGTATTACCAGGAGTTTTACCAGGGCGCTGAGCTCCAGGTGATTGAGTTGGATCAGGAAGTAGTCGGTCGGTTGTACGTGCATTGGTCCTACAGCCCTCAGGAAGTGCGGATCATGGATGTGGCGCTATTGCCTGCTTATCGTGGGCAGGGCATTGGTTCTCAGCTCATCAAAGCGGTTCAAAAAAAGGGAGCTGAAATGGGCAAAACGGTAACCATCCACGTGGAGTACAACAATCCTGCCCTGCAACTTTACCAACGGTTGGGCTTTCAAAAAATCGGCGAATTCAATTCCGTGTATTACCTCTTGGAGTGGAAGCCTGTAGCTTGAGCACCTTAGCATGACGCAAAAAATTACTTCCCGATTTTTTTTTGAGGCTTTTGAATAGAAAGCTCACTTGAAATGAAGCGTTCGACTTCCTATTCAAAACCCAAAAGCGGGAAGTTAATTTTTCTGCGTTACTTAACCTTTATAATCGATGTTAGAACAAATAAGCATTGCTGATTTTCAGCCTCATCTGAATGAAACTTTTTCCATTCGGTTTACTCCTGAAGCGACCCATCCGGCGCAATTGACACAAGTTACGCCCTGGAGTCACGGATCGGATAAATACCGACAACCCTTTACCTTGGAGCTCGAAACTGATCTAAAAGGCCAGTACTACCTCCAGGGGATGTTCGTTTTGGTTCACCCCGAGCACGGAGACTTGGAACTGTTTATGGTTCCGATTGGCCCCGGGGGGAATGGGATGAGGTATGAGGTGGTGTTTAGCTAAAAGTAAAAGGGCTGTTTCGAAAACCATACGAAACAGCCCTTTTGCTTTTAACTTTCATCCCCAATAAACTGGACTTTATAGACAGTGGCTCCCGCCTTCAAAGCCAGGACGGCTCCTACCACAAGAGGGCCAATCGGCTGGGCCTTCAACACCATCATTTTGACGGGTGCCAATTTCCACATTCCGGCGATGCCGAACGTCAGGTCAAAGTAAGCCATCACATATTTTTCGGTCGTTGTTTTGGCAGATTTATGGGCCAAAACAACTGTAGCAATCCCCGATAACAGCCCAATTGGTGGCATGAGGTAGCCGGATAAAAAGTTCATTACTTTCTTTTCCTGCTTCGGGTTTTGTTTAAGCAAAAGAAAAAACAAAATCCCTATCGCCGCTAGATGCGCAGCGACCAGTCCAAAAATTGCCCATTTTACCACTTTGTTGTTGCTCTTGATGATGTCTTCGTAGTATAAGTCGTAATAATAAACCATGGTCAAACCATTACTTAGCAAACTGGAAACAGAGCTGATTTTGGAAAGGGTTTCATAAGCTCCCGTCAATGGCAATTGCTCATCATTGTCATCCAATACCATTTGTTTGGGGATGAGGATGATTTCTATGACCGTCTGAATCAGCGTTGCAGCGGCGGAAAAGTAGCCTTTTACAGCAGTGAATTCGTTCATGTTTTGTAGGATTTAGGGATTAAAAAGAAAGTTTAAGTTCAAAGGCGGTTTTGCCAGATTCGATGAACTTTTGTTTGTCTACCTTCTTAAAAGGCGCGTCTCCTTCGCCAATTTTGTACATCACCGTGGCGGGAATGGCAATGAGCAGGCAAATCACATCGATCAGGCTCAGGCCGCTGCCACTGATTTTTTTGTACAGTGCCGAGAAAAAGGGGATTTCCAGTTCTTCCGCCAGCACATCCCGCACCAAGCTCACTGCTGCTTTTAAGCCCTCAAATAGTATGTGTAAAATGTCCCGCACAATTTCCAGCCCGATATTCGCCAAAGAAAGTGCCAGGTATTTTAAAAGATCAGCAATGGTTATTTCTCCCTTAAAAAAGGCCATAAATTTCTCTCCCAGGCCCTTAAATGTATCCGCTAACAATTGAGGGTACTTTTGGAAATAAGGCAAAAGTTTTTGGAAAGTATCCGACAAGCCGTCTTGTAGCACAGCAGGAATGTTGGCTCCTCCCCCACTCGACTGGCTTTGGGCAACGTAAGACTTTTTGGAATTGACCCATTCATTGCGGCTGTCGTTGCCAGCCGATTTGGCGGTACTGCGCGCATCCTGAATTTTGTCGAACTCCAGTTGATCTTTTACGTTGTTTTGGATGTCTTGCAATACTTTGTCTACGTAATCTTGCAGTACAGCAATGTTGTTTTTAAAACTGTCCACCATGTTAAGGGTGTAGGCTTTGAGGGTGTTCTTGGTCTCCAGAATGTCGTCCCAATTGAAAAGGAATGCCAAAAATTCATAGAGATTTTTAAAAAAGACCTTGATTTTTTCAAAGACTTTTTCGGCAAAAGCCACTACCGCTTTGGCAGTTTCCACAATAAAATCAAGGATGGCATTGCCAATTTTAACCACAAAACGATACACTTCACCAGCTGCCGAAACCGCAAAGTCAAGCAATTCTACAAAGCCTTTTTTGAGGCTGTGGAACAGGTCACCCAAAGCATTGGCAGCACTGTCGATAAAAGAAGCAGGTGCAGATACAGTGGCAGCAAAATTGACGCTCAATAGTTCACGGCCAGCTGTCGCAGTTGCTACAGCGGAATTGGAGCGAAGCCGAGGCGCTTTTTGCTCCACCTTGTCCGCTACTTTAGCCAGCTCCTGAACAGATTGGGCGACTTTATTGAGGGTAGCGTCATCATGGGTTCCGGTCAGTAAAGCTTTGCCTTGTTCATTTTTGGCATTGCGCAAACCTTCTTTAGAGCCCAGTTTTTGCTGTAAAGTCGACATTACTCCTTTGACCGGATCAATTTCTAGGGTGCCATCGATAAAGTCGGCACTGAGTTGGAGTTTGGGTGCCGCCAAGGATTGAGTAGGATAAACAATATTAAAGCTGAACTCCTCTGCCTTCAACAAAATGGGTTCTCCCGCAATCAAAAAACGGCGGCGGTTATTGATGTACAAAGCGGTATTTTCTGCTGCCGTAAGCTGTATGGTTTTGCCCATGAGCAATTCCACCTTGTCGGCTTCCAGCCTGATGTCAACCGTATAACTATCAATGCTGCGGACCTGATTCAGGTTGGGCACATTGAGGTAATGTTCGTGCCAGTGGGTGCTGACGCGGTCCTGCCAGAAGTGGATCAAACCCAGTGGATCGCCCTCATTGACTTGCCCCATAAGATAGAGTTGGTTGACCAGGTTTTTGCCACGTACGCTTTCGAATTCATCTACGTAATTGTGCATTTGTAAAGGAGCAGTCCATTTTCGCTCGGCCGATAGCGTACAACCATCTTTTTCATAGCCTTGATTGCTCAAATAATAAAGCCCACCAATCCCATGCTGCTTGCCCAACACCCAAATGCTAGCTAAATCACCTTGTTTGGCACAGTCAATTTTGAAATATTCTCGAGGATCAGTGCCCGAAACAATGGTTTCTGGGTTTTCATCTACAAAGGGGAAGCAAAAAATGCCCTTTCCTGCTGTATACACCACGCTGTTGCCCTCGGCATTGTATTGTACATCGAAGGCATTGATATTGGCTCCAGTGTTGAGGCGATGCTGTAAAACCTCGCCGTATTCATCTGGTTCCAGGGATTGAAAAAGGAGTGTTTTATTGTTTTGAATGTAATACAACAAAAAGACACCATATTGATCGTAGGCTTTTCCCAGTGCAATTTGTTGAGCTTGTTCGCCATTTTCTGGCAGGGTATAACTGCGGGGCTGCTCTGAATATTTGAAGTAATGATGCGCAGCATCGGTGTTGGTAAAATGGGTGCTGAACAGTACCCCCTGGGCATCCATGGTGATGTGGTCTATGATGCGCTCTTTATGTTCAAGGGTTTTATTGGCCCAGGCAAAATTAAGGTCCCATTTGTCCAGGTTAACCTTACTCAGATCAAAAGCTTCGGACACCAGTAACTCCGAGGTGTTGTTTTTCCGGCGGGCATAGGCTAAAGTGAGGTTGTTACTGGATTCATTGTGGTACAGCGCAAAGGCGGTTACTTCATAAGCCTCCGGCGAAAGGGTATTGAGCATCCAGGCGGAATTGGAATCAGCCGAATGGGAAAGCACTTTGAACGAGCCCTTTTTGTCGATAAAAAACAAGGCTGCAAAATCTTCACTGGTTTTGACTGCCTTAAGCCCTTTACTGGATTCGAGTGTACTTTCGGCAATATGATTTTCCATCAATAAGGCGTGGTAATTGATGTTTACGCCTGAGGATTGTGGCAAATTTTGTTTGTTGTCCATTTCTTTTAAGGATTAAGTGTTCAGGAATTAGGAAGGCTTTCAGGTGCATAAGCAATGTCAAAAAGGATAGCGTCCTGATCATCCTGCTTTCTGGTCAAAAGGCGCAAGGTTTTGAAGGTAAATACATTGCTGCCAGGAAGAATCACTTTGGTATTCAATTCGCCTAGGTCATCCAGGCGGAAATTATCCATGGTTTTATCATCGATGTTTTTGGCAAAATCCATTTCTTTCATCAATAAAAATGGAGCCAAAATATTCATGGATAAAGCATCTATTATACCCAGCAAAATATCTTTGACGACATCTCCTGGGTTGGTATATTCAGGCATTTCGGTGTCCTTGGCAATAAAAGGTTTTTCATAAAATGATTCAGCCATAAGTTGTCCCTGCGTAGATGCGGACACCAGAATCGACAATTTTCCTTTTTTGCTGGAATGTTCGTTGAGTTTAAAAGCGCCACTGGTGGAGAAACGTTGATCCATCCCGATGGTCCCAACGTCAATAAAGCCTAGGATTTTCTTCTCCACTTCCTTATGCAGGGAGCCTTTTATTTCAATGTCCCAGGAAATGAGGATTCCCCGTTTCTCGGTGGTCCCTTCAGTAATTTTCCGGTTATTTAAATAAAAATTTGCGCTAAATCCGTCCTTCGCCACCTTGTAGGTTAAATCTGTTCGGTTGTACGAAAAGCCAACAAAAATGCTGCGCAAGGATTTCCCAAAAGCTTCTGCAATCTGAGGGGTAAGCACCTCATCAACATACTTGGTCATAAACATCTGGTAATTGATCCCCATCACCCCATTTACAGTTGGTGATTTATCCAGCGCATCTTCAATCAAACTTTTGGGCAACATGCCACGGCGCTGGTCGATGGGCAAGGCGTGGTTATCGACCTGCATCAAAAAATTGAAGGCATTGGACCGTTCTTCGGTACTGAAAGAAGTAGAATAAGTAGCTGTCGTGGGCTGGAGTAAGGCATCACGCGTAGCGACTTTACGCTGGATGCTATACCCGAGGATATAAGGATTGTCGGTACGGGCGACTATTTTTGAAAAATAATTGGTCAGGGTAATTTGCAGTGTGGTACTATCGGTAAGAATGATACTTCTGGTTTTATCGTATTGAGCGATGTTGGCGTTTTGGAAATCGAGAAACAGGGATTCAATGCGAAAAATATCGTCGGAAATGTCATTCAACACCAATTTATCCTGTTCGGTATCGCCCAGGATTACATCGGCTTTTTTGACAATTTTATTGGCCACCGGCACCGTAAAAACGTATTTGCTGCCATCAATTTTATCAACTTTGATCACCCCATCTTTTTTATAGCTGAGGGTGCCTGTTTTGATAGGTATTTCAAAGTAAAGCTTGTTGGACTCGCCTTTGATTAGCCAAACTTTAGGGGGATCAATTTCACAATCCAGGGCACAATGGAAAATAGAGTATTTGCTTTTTTCATCCATCAGCTTCACGAGCTCAACTTTTCGCTTTTGCCATGCTTTGATATTAATTAAGTCTGGCTCGTCCTTTTCCACTTCAGCCGTGATTTTTGCATCTATTGCTTTAAATTCATCTTCCAGCGTATGGTCCAAACTATTTTTCCAGGCACTCAATGCAGTGGCAAAATTTGGATCTGTCCCATTGAGCGTTTTATAGCCGTCCAAGTCGCTCAAAAATTTCCAATCTTTTTTGATGATGCCTTTTTTTTGCAAAAAAGCAAATTGGGAATTGATTTTGGAAGTCGACAGGGCTAAGGTCATGTCGAACAAGCCCAGGTTTGCATTCATAGTTTTTGGTTGTAGGAAATGAAAAAATAAGACAATCCTTAAGTAATGGAACTGTATCAAGTGAGCCTCAACAAATGCTGCTCTTCCGCATAAGGCAAAAAGAAAAGCAAATCTGCTTTAAGTTCTCCTGCGGATTTGATGCCTGTTGATTGTATTTTTTCCAGGGTTTCGTGCAGTGTGCAGCCGGATTGCAGGTAATTAAGCAAAGCATACTGCCAATGTTCCAAGTTTGTTTTGAACAAACGATAGTTGCGCCGACTGAGGGTCAGGTACGTTTTTTGCAAAACGGGCAGTTGTCGCTCTGCGATCGGCTGAGGGGCGTCCATAAAAGCACATAGATCAAAACTGGCTTCCAGCAAACGCAAACACTTGGGTACCTCTACACCAAGATTATCCCCCAAGCCCATCCAGATGTTCCCGATTGGCCTTTTTTGTGCTGGGTCTCGACTTTCAAAGCCACGATCGGTGGCCACTTCGATCATTAAACGCTCCAGGCAGGCCAATTCATAGGGAAAACGATAGCGCTGCCATTCAGCCTCGGTTTGAGCGGGTGGGGTCATTTGTAATAAAAACGCGGGGAAATTTTTACTAAAATCCAATAAAGAATAGGATTTTGATCCCACCGAATAGATGTACCCACGGGCAAAAATGCCAAATACTTCATCACTCAAAAAAGCCCTCAAAACCGGAAAATCCCCCTGTAAACACTCCAACAAACGCAGGTAATAACCCGAGGTGTACACCCGCAAGCGTTGTTCAGGTGGCACCCCATTGCTTTTGATGATCTGCGGGAGTCCCTCAATCACGACGCTGGGCTGCTGCTCGGTAGCTTTACCGGTTAGTTGGGCTTGGAGCCAGGCTTGGAGGTCGGCAAGATGGGTCATGCTGCTTCGATGCTTGTTCTGACTAAAGGGTTAGACACAATGGGTTCATGGCTGCCCACAACTTGCACTTGTGGGAATTCATTTTGCATTACCCGTTTCGCTTTCATCAATTCATCCACCAAAGCCTCATATTCGGGAATATCGGCATCCCACTCCAACAAAGTAGAAACCCCACCCGTCAGCTCCTGGGCAACTTTGTACAAGCGCCATACCTCGGTGGGAACAGGTTTATCGTGGGTATCGATCAAAAAACCCTCATAATCGGTGGGGCCGGCGAGGTGAATTTGTACAATGCGCTCGTGGGGTAAATGGTGGATGTAGGTGTACGGATCATACCCATGGTTGTTGGCGGAAACGTATACATTGTTCACATCCAACAACAAGCCGCAGCCACTTGCGCGGGATAGTTCGCTCAAAAAGTCCCACTCGGTGAAGGTTGAACATTGGTATTCCAGGTATGTAGAGGGGTTTTCAAGAATCAGGGGGCGTTCCAAAAAATCTTGTACTTGTTTTACACGATTGATTACATGCTCCAGGCTTTCTTCGGTCAGGGCAATGGGCAACAAATCGTGGGTATTGACATGGTTGATGCCCGTCCAGCACAAGTGATCCGAGACCCAGGCAGGTTTGAGTTGGGCAGCCAGGTTTTTCAGTTTTTGCAGGTACTCCAGGTTCAACGGCGAAGTACTACCAATAGACAAGGATACCCCGTGCATGACCAAAGGCACCCGCTCCGCAATTTGATCGAGGGCATAACGCTGAAAACCATGATTGTCCAGGTAGTTTTCAGAGATCACCTCAAACCAGTCCACGATGGGATCATTCTGCAAGAGGTAAGGGATGTGTTTGCTGCGTAAACCGAGGCCGAGGCCGAGATTGGGCAAGCCCAGCCGATGGGAAAATCCTTCCATAGGAGATAGGTGTTGAGTGTTTTGTTGGCATCAGCCTGCCTTGAAAAGCAGGGCCACTCAGTTCTGTTTTAGCTGGTACAAGTCTCCAGACTTGTACCAGCATTTTCGCGTCTCTGACGCATGAGCAACGCGAAAATATTGAGCAAACACACGTCAGAGACGTGTTAATAATGGTACAAGTCTGGAGACTTGTACCAGCGCCAGCGCCCAAAATTAGAACTGATCGACCCTGCTTTGAAAAGGCCGAGCTGATACCAACAGCATTCAATCTTCAAAATGATTGTTGTGTGCTACATCTACGTTGAAGGTGGAAACGCCAGGCGATATACACTGTTGGCTGGTTTTTCCGGCACCGGCTGTTTGCGGTGTTGCAGCACTTCGGTGTAAACGGACCAGGCTTTGTCGTACACATTTTCTCCCAGGTTGTAGGTTGTGGTACCGATCAGTTGGCCGTCGATTATGGGTGGGAAGCCACAAGTACCAGGCTTTCGGCCAAAATCATACACATTCATTTCCCCTTTAGGTTTGGGGAAAAGCTGAGAAGCCGAGATTGGTACTGCGCAGCCACCCAGGCTACCACAATTGTTGTTGGATGGCGCACTGAAGTACTGCGGCCCAGTTGGGGTTGGGTTGCCAGAGGCCCGGCAATTGCCCCCGGAACTGATGTTTTGGACAAAACCACAACCACCTTCAGCCCGGCATTGGTTGGAACCTCTACAGGTATGGTAAATGCCCACTTGTGCACAATCATTAGGATCTTCTGCGGAGTTGCCCGTATAGTTCAAAGCCTGGCAAGCGTGGTTGAGCACATGAGGATTGCGCTTTTCATCTGGCTCCAGCCCTTTGGTAATATCGGGCAGTTTACCAAAAATAGCCCAACAGATGGACATGCGGTCACCAGAACCCGACATGGATGGGTATGGAAAAGTAGCTTTGGCTTTATTGGGGCCATTGGCATCAAAAGTCCAATAATCATTCAAAACCGAGACGATCCCCCAGATTGCCCCGGTAGCCGCCTTGTACATGCGGGGGTAGGCTTTTTCTTCATCCGCTTTCAGGATGCACATTGCATCTGCTACCTCTTCCGGACGCGGTAGCTGGTCCTGGAATTGGTTGTTGACATAGTCTTTTGCCACAAGCAACTCCGTGGACCAGGAATGGCCGTGGGCATGCCAGGTTTTCCAGGTGATGAAATCCGGGTTTTGCATCAGTTTTTCGATCTCCTGGAAAAGTTCTTCATGGTCCAGGTTGGTGTTTTCCACCCTGGCACGCGCCGTGGCATCATTGGAGTAATTCAGCTGATTTCCTTCGTCATCATAAGATGGATAAGACTTTTGCAAAACATGCAAGCTAGCCTGAAACTCCGGCTGGACGGCCATTTCCATACCCTCTGGTAAAGCATCTTCCATAAACGAGGCGGCAACTTCGCTGCCCTCGCCCTGATCGGTAATCGCATTGATGATTTTAGCAATTTCCATCAGGAGTTGGTTGCGCGCCTCCGTATCGATGGTTGCACTAAAGCCCGGATACTCCATTTCGGTTTGATTATTGGAATCCGTATACTGAAAGAGGTTTTGTTGGGGCTCTTGATTGGGCTTTTGCTGAATGATGTAATCCAATAAAATGCCATCCTTATAGGGTAGTTTTAGGTATTTCCACAAACAGGAATACATGTGCCCAATGGAGCCAAACATCGGCAGGGCTTGTCCAGGCTGCCATCCTTTGAATGGTACATCGGGGAAATATTTGTACCTTTCAGAAGGCTTGATGTTCTCCCGAGCAGCCTCCTCAGGAGCTTCAATGGCCAGAAAAAGTTTGATTTGCTCCGCGTTGAGGTCATCCAGTTTAACCTCGATCTCACTGGTGTTAATGGTGTCTTTTAAGTCTACGACGTAGGGAATAACGGAGCCATTGTAACATTTCCAGGCGTAAGTTTCTGCATCCACCAAATCCGGGTGCGTAAAAGTAGGTTGAACCCCCAGAGCCTTGGCCAGGTTTCCAGCCATTTGCAAATGCAACATTTCTTCAATAAAAACTTTGAAGATTTTATTGAAGATTTCATTGTTGGTGGCAGAAAAAAGGGATTGGTCGTAGGGCAATTTGTCGGCCTGCGTGTAAGGCCACTGATCGGGAAAGGCGCTGGTCTTGAGGCCTGGCCACCAACGCCCTCGATAAAAAGGGTTTTCACTGGTGATTTGGTGGGTGCCCACCAGCGAATACAGGGAACACATGTACAGAGGAATGGTAAACTCCTCTACGTTAATAGCTGCCTGAACAATAGCTTTTACAGCATTGTAGTGCAATTCCTGGGTGTCATCAGATTGCACAGGGATGGCAGCTCCAATAAAATTGGAGACGTCCATAGTTGGGAACTTATTAGGGTGTTAACAAAAACAACAATTGGTAAAACAAGGCGAATCAAATGATGACACAATATAATGTATTTCTTTTTTATTTCACATTGGAATTAAGTATTATTTTATCAAAAAAATTCGCCACGTAGTTCGCCTTGTTCGCCAATCTACTGAATATAGATTTTTTGCACCACTACCCCCAAGTTGCTGCTTACTTTCGCTATGTACACCCCAGTTGCCAAATTTGGATTCAGTTGAATCGTCCGAACGCCCATTTGTTTGGAAAGGTCGGTTGTTAAAATCCGCCGCCCATTCAAGTCCATCAATTCAAAATACTGATAAAAGGACGGTGCGTGCAATTCCACTTTTATAAAACCTTCACTCACCAGGGAAGGATAAATACTGGCCAGGTTTTTGCCAGGCAAAATAGTATTGGTTGAAGTAGTCGCGGCGGGAGTCAGGCGATAAATGCTGCTGCGGGTATTTGAAACCACATAGACTTCACCATCTTCGGTTTCTCCAAAATCCACTACTCCGGTGGGGGAAAGGATTTGGGTAGACACAGTCCAGGCATTCGCGCCATTGGGGATGATTTTGTAAAAAACGCCGGAATAAAAGTCAGCACCTACATAACAACCTTGCAAGCTTGGGTAAGCTTTCCCCCGATACACTACCCCACCGGTAATACTGGCAGCGGGGTTTTGAGAAACGTAAGCATGCGCAGGAAAAACGTAAGTGGAGGCCGCAGCACAACCACTGGTGTTGTAGGTGGCATTGCCCTCGTAACAACGCCAGCCATAGTTGGTCCCCACAAGGGCATTGGCTGCACGGAAATTGATTTCTTCAAAGGAATCCTGGCCAACATCGCCTATCCACATGTCGCCAGTTTGGCGATCAAAACTCCAGCGGTAGGGATTGCGCAAACCCAAGGCGAATACTTCATTGCCAAAGGGGTTTCCGGTCGGGACGCTGTAGTATGGTGGGGTCAGGGAAGTGTTTACATTGAAGCGCAAAATTTTCCCCAGCAATGAGGTGGTTCTTTGGGCATTGCCATTGGGATCGCCTCCACTCCCTCCGTCTCCGGTCGACAAATAGAGGAAACCATCCTTGCCAAAATGCAGTTCCCCTCCGTTGTGGTTGCTAAAGGTAGGGTGTGGGATGGTGATGAGAATGACCCTAGAGTTGGGATCCGCAACATTGGCATCATTGTCACTTATGCGGTAGCGGGAAATCTCCAGGTCACCGGATGCGTTGGTGTAATACACGAAAAAAAAACCGTTGCTTTTGTAGTTGGGATGAAAGGCCATGCTCAACAATCCTCTTTCGCCACTGCTGGTTATATTGGGCACAGTAAGTAGGGTGGCCAGAAATTGA
The DNA here is from genome assembly GCF_965225875.1 of Haliscomenobacter sp. Classification (GTDB taxonomy): domain Bacteria; phylum Bacteroidota; class Bacteroidia; order Chitinophagales; family Saprospiraceae; genus Haliscomenobacter. Next base: position 2,603,842 of record NZ_CBDDBS010000003.1, read on the forward strand.
AAACTGGAATCGTACACCCGGATTGTGCCTGCTTTTTGAACGATAAAAATCCTCTTGCTACCATCTCCGGCATTGACCAATTGCATGGGAGCACTGAGCCCTGAAGTTAGCACCGGGCTGAGCGCGATGTTGGGTTGGGCAAAGGTATGGGTACTGATCGTGCAAAAAAGGATGAAGCAAAAGTTGATGCACAGTTTGTGCAGGAGAGAAGTGAGTGACAGATTCTTTTTCATGTTTAATGGTTATTTGGGTGTGTGTAAACTTTTAATCAGGGTCACCCTTGTAAAATAACCATTTTAGCAGCTCTGTTGTTAAAAGAGCCAGAAAATACTGTCGCCTAGTGGCGTATTGTCGATCTTAGGTGATTCCTTAAGTGCCTTAGGTTTCTTAGGTGGTGAATAAAAAGGAATCGCCCGCTACGCATGCTTTTTTCATTTTACCACCTAAGAAACTTTAGGAACCTAAGGGGCACCTCAGGTTATGTCTCTTATAAAATCAAGCTCTTTTTGCCGACATCATCGCCTTAACTGCGCAAAATCCCGTGATTCCCCGCAAGAAGAATAGCAAGCCAAAACCTGCAATCCACCACTGGCCAATAAATCCAGCAGTGATGATTACAGCCATCATCAGGAAATAACTTACGACACATTCGCCAATAGTGAGATTAGGTTCGAAACTCATGATAGTACTGTTTTTGTTTTTTAGTACTCCAAAGGTCGGACCTTGTGGCGGGGTCGGCAATGATTTTTAGTAGGGGTCCAGGGTGATTTTTGGCAGTAGGTGTGGATAGCCAATCATTTCCCATAGCCCAACAAACGGGCGGTTGGCCCCAAAATCCAGCGCAAGGCTTTTTGTACACCCAGTGGAATTTTGCTGTCCCAGGTATCAAAATCGTTCCCTTGCGCGGCCAGGGCGAGCAGGTTTAAAGGCGATTGGGGATTCCCGATTTTATCCATAGCTGAATAAATATTGGTCAATCCATAAGCGAAACTGGCAGTCATCGAAGGGTGCTGATTGGTGACATCGTCCATGATGAGCAGCTTGGCGGTTTCATTAAAAGGCTTGTGGGGGACACCTTTGGGGATGACGATGGTTTCTCCAGCCTGTACGGTTATTTTTTCGCCATTGATCAAAAAGGAAGCGGTTCCTTCTGCAACGGTAAAACTTTCATCAAAATGTTCGTGGATGTGTTCGGGTGGCCCGGCGGCAAAGGGATTTAATTCAGCGCGGCAATAGGCCCAGTTGTTTTCAACTTTTTTGACGATCAGGCTTAAGCCTTCCATTTGGCTCACAAATTTCTGGTTCGGGCTGAAATAGCGGGAAAAGTCTGGTTGCCTCGGTTTGAGGAGGTGGTTGAACAGGATTCCGGTGATCAGGATGTAAGTGATCAGCAAAATGAGGAAGAAAAGCATGATGGTGTTTTTAGGTGTTTGGTATAAGCAGCATTCTTTACTAAAGCTGAATTTCAGCGATAGGACAGAAAAAGTGAAGTGCAGGTGGCAACATGTAAAACTTAAATGAAACCTTGCTAATTTCCTGTTTTGAGCATTTCAATACAAAGTGGAATCAAGGCGATTGAAATGGCTATAAAAATGGCTACTCTAAGGTAGTTCAGCCGCTGCCACTTTGCGGTTTTGGTCGCCAGGTCGCTGACAAACTCCCCAGTTTCAGCGATTTTTTGAAAGGCGATGATGTTGGCGGCAAAGTACAGTACAGTCCAAATCCTCACTGCGAAATGAATACCGAAAAGCAGCAACAAGTAATTTCTGGTCGGCAGCAGGTTCCAACAAGCAATGATCGCCAGGATAAAAGTGACTTCGTGGATGGAGTGAAAAATGACCCAAAAAGATTTCAGACTGGTTCCGGTGCCGTCCAGTAGTAGTTTAAAATTGTCGGGTGGCGATGTCGTCCACTTGGGTACAAAAACGAGGGTTTCAAAAACCTGGGCGCCGTTCATGAGGAAATAAATAAGGGTAGAGAGACAAAGCCAGAACTCAGGTCCTGCCAGCTGATTGATGCTGTCCATTTCTGTGGATTTATTGGTTCAAGGATTGGGTGGTTTCTTCCATGATTTGGATGGCCTCGGTAAAATACCTTTCGATGACCTGGAGCTCCGTTTCGGAAAAGGAAGCAATGAGTTCCAAGGTTTTGGTTTGGAGATCTGCAAACAGTGGTGCCATCAAGTCCATCGCATTTTGTTTCTGCGGAACGATCAAAACCTTGCGTCGGTCGTCTTTGGTGAATTGGCGTTTGACCAGTTCTTTTTTCTCCAATCGGTCAATGAGGCCGGTTACCGCTCCGGTGCTCAGGCCAGTGAGTTGGGCCAAGTCGCCTGCAGTCAGTTCTTTTTTCTGAAGGATCAAGCCGAGGTATTTGTGGTCGGTGCCACTGAGCCCGGCTTTGCGGGCTATTGCTTCGTGCATCAGGATAGATGCATCGGAGTAGGCTCGGCTGAGGCTTCGGAATGCTTCGGTTTTAGGGTTGGTGGTGGTTTTTTTCATTCAAAATAGTTTAGTAAATAAATATCTTAGCAACAAAGATAAATTGCATTGTTTAGACCTCCAAATCTTGTTTGAGAAAATTGGGCTTGATTACGATTGGAAAGGGAGTGGCGAGAAGCCCCGCTAGGGGCGAAATATGGGTAGCCATGGTGATTTCAGATGTTTCCGGAGTCCTATTAGCAACGAGCGTTAAGAAATAATAATGATAATTTTTTACCTTCGATTTAATTCAACCAAAACGGCATGATGGCAACACGGATGCCACGGATGCCACGGATTAGAACGGATTTTGACTCGCCTTCGGCTCGTCCTTTTCCGCCGCAGGCGGAAAAAAATCCGTTTTTATCTGTGGTATCCGTGGCATCCGTGTTGCCATCATGCCGCTTTTAGCAAAGAGAGGCGAAGCCTCAACAGCGCGAAGCGCATTAATATCGTCTTGGTTATATTAAAGGTGTTTCTACCCATATCGCGCCCCTAGCGGGGCTTCCGTTGCGTGAAAAACACATGAGAGTTCCTTCCTTCAAGAGCTCCACAGTTTTTACATGTTTTCTACCTGTCGTTTCAGTACGACAATAGCCGATCTCCAATAAAACTCCATGTGTTTATAAATGGAATAGGTAGGAAAATTGGCGATGCTCAAGTTTAGCGTGGTTTCATCATCAGCAATAGAGCTCAAGTTGAAAGTCAGCCTACAATAATTTTCAGGCTGATCCGGAAGCCGGGAAATGGAACTGAGGTGGGTGTATTCAAAAACCTTTTCGGGTTCGAACTGCACAATAGTACCCTGGTTTTCAAACTTGATCTTGTGTAACTTTCCTTTCGTGACAATCGGGCTGCCAGCTTTCCAATCACTGTAGAACTCCATTTCCATGTCCTGATCCAGCATCCATTGTTGCATCAGATTGAGAGTGGTGAGGTGATTCCAGACGGCAGAAGCGGGAGCATTGATGGTTATGGATTGATGGATGGAGTCGGGAATTTGGGACATAAGTTGGTAGGTCTAAGAAGCTGTTAATGTATACGCTCTAAAAAAATGGTATCGTGCGCAGCATTTTTAATCTCCAGGATTTTTATTTCATAACCTGATTTCGTCAAGGCAAGGGGCATAGGTGGGCAACTAAAGCCACCAGAAATATTGTCCAATCTAAAGTTTCCAGTACTGTCCGTAAAGGTATATATGTTGGTTTTCCCTGCGATTTGTACATAAACACTGTCAATCGTCTTCTTTGTTCGAGTGTCTAAAACGGTGCCCGAAACATTTTGATGACAATCACAAGCACAAAATAGGCAGGCTGTGATCATAAGAAAAACAGGTAGATCCATTTTTCTGGAAAAAGAAGCTTTAGTATTCATAACATAAGTTTGGTGTTTACAGCCTTTTATTATCACAAAGGAAAATACAAGAGTACAAAGGACACAAAGTTAGACCTTGACCTTTCTTTGTGTCCTCTGTGTCCTCTTTTTTGTCCTTTGTGTTTCAAAAATGTCGCTTTGGGAATCCTTTGAAAATTCGAGATAACAGCCCTACGTCAGAGGTAAGTTTTGCCTCTGACAAAGCTCAAAATATTCCTGCAGAGTCATTTTATGCGGCTCAAACTTTTCGGGCAAAATCTCCAGTTTTTTGATCCGATCCAGCCTGAAGACCCTGAAACTCTGACGCAAGCGACAATAAGCCACCAACAACCAATTCTCCTTGGTGTTAAATATGGCAAAGGGTTCTATCGCTCTGGTGCTCGTTTCCTCGCTGTCTGGTTTTTGGTAAACTATTTTGGTTACTTCAAAATTGGTTAAGGCCAATTGCAAACTGGACAAATAATTGCTGGTGCGGTCAAGGTTGTAGTTCTGGCCGATGGCGATGCGGCTCGACAGCAGGTTTACATTCTCCTTGGTATGGTGGCGGAGTACCGACTTGATTTTGTCGATGGCGGCGCTGTATTCTTTGACAAAAGAGGCATCCTTGTTTTTTAATACCAACTGCTCGGCGGTGATCAAGGCGTTGGCCTCCGTTTCGGTGAAAGAAACCGGAGGCAAACGATACCCTTCCATCAGGGAATAGCCCTTTCCTTCCTCCGTCAAAATCGGTACGCCAGATTGTTCCAAAGCCCGAATATCCCGGTAGATCGTCCGAACGCTGACCTGGAATTTTTCGGCCAAAAGGTTTGCGGTGACCAGGCGTTTGGTCTGCAATTGAGTCAGGATTGCGGTCAGGCGGGAAAGGCGTTTGGTGTCGTTTTCAAGCATGGATTATTTCATTATATTTGCCAAAATTAAAAAAATATGGCCTATTCCTTTTCGCCTCGGTGGATGTTTTTACTGTATACGCTCGTTTTACTGATCTCCTTTTCAGGCTGTAAAAAGCAGGCAGACGATACTGTTGTAACGCCCGATGTCCCGAAGGATAAAGACTTCCTGTCGAGGCTGGATATTGCCACCACGGGCAATGCCGCCATCAACTCAACGGATGTTTATGTACCTGCCACCATTTCCATTGATGGTTTGGACGCTTCTGACGATTACAAAGGCAGTGCCCAGATCCGCGGACGGGGCAACTCCACCTGGAACTTCCCCAAAAAGCCCTACAAATTTAAACTGGATGAAAAAGCAGGTCTGATGGGTATGGCATCTGAAAAAGATTGGATCTTGCTGGCCAATTACCTGGATGGAACCCATCTGTTGAATGCAGTGGCCATGAAAGCAGGCCAATTGATTAACCTGCCTTTTACCAATCATATCGAGCCTGTAGAAGTCTACCTGAATGGGCAGTACCAGGGTTTGTACATGCTGACCGAGCAGATTGAAGTGAAGAAAAACCGGGTCAACATTGGCGACAATGGCATCCTGCTGCAATTGGAACAATACTATGATGAGCCCTGGAAATTTAGATCCGCTGGGTATCGCCTTCCAGTGATGGTCATGCACCCCGAATTGACCGATGCGGCAGAACTGGCACCGATAAAAACGCAGTTTGAAGAAATGGAAGCCTTGCTGGCCCGCGCTGATTTTCCGAACAATAATGTGATGGATTATATAGACGCTGAGTCGGTAGCCAATTATTTTTTGGTGAACATGTTATGCGACAACCGCGAACTCAATCACCCCAAAAGTACCTTCCTGTACAAAACCAAAACGGGCAAATGGACCATGGGGCCGATCTGGGATTTTGACTGGGCCTATGCTTATGAAAAGACCCAGAGACACTTTAGCACTTTTGATCAACCCATGCTTTGGTCGCCTCCATCTGATGGCACCCGCTTTTTCACCCGATTGATGGCTGCTCCTGCCGTAAAAACCGCGATGAAGCAAAAGTGGGCCGATTTTAAAACCCAAAAATTACCCGAGTTGCTGACCTACGTCGACCAATATGCTTTACTCATTGAAGGTGCCAGAGGTCGTGATTACCAAAAATGGAAACGGGGAAATGTAGATTTTAAAAATGATGTGGCAACGCTGAAACTGTGGCTGAAGAATAGATCGGTTTATATGGATGAGTTTTTGAGCAGGCTGTAAAAATCGCCTGTAAAAAATAAAGAGAAAGTTCTACAAGCAATCGAACCAGTGAATTATGTAATCTTTTCTGTAAGTTCTGTAACGCTACGGACCTACGGCTGGCCTACCTTTGTAAGCATCACCAGATCTCTCACTGCTTCCCGTTGGTGACCCCCTTACCAATTCGACGACAGTGTAATCTTTCAATTTCTTTGAGGCAAGTGCTTCAAGGCCTGGGTATAATTTGCATGCCTGGAACCTGTTTGAACATTTCTTTTCAATCAAAAATCCAACAGGCTCCCAAAAATGCGACTTATCAACGGCGAAGCCATGTTCTCGGATTATGGATGCATTGAAAAATCCTTTTAAAAATGCGAATTTTTCTCAGCTCAATTTGGATTTTCACGCTGCTTCAAGCCACTACAAGCTGTGTTGCTTACAAACAATTGCTGAATTATCAGGACAACTTTCCTGATAAAACCAAAATGGATGTAAGAAATAAGCCGGATATTCGGATACAGGCCAATGACGTGCTGGGTATAAAAGTATTCAGTACAGAATCAGAACTGGCCGCGCCTTTTAACCTGAATTCTGATCAGCTCAATTCAAATTTAATCAACATCGAGGCCATCCAGCTCAATGGCTACTTGGTAAATCAAAAAGGGGAGATTGATTTTCCGGTTTTGGGCACCCTGCAATGGCAAGGGTTGAGTATTGCGGAAGCGAAGGCGTCATTGTTGCTCAAACTGAAACAGCATTTGAAAGATCCGGTGGTCAATTTAAGGCTGTTGAACTTCCGAGTAACCGTGTCTGGTGAAGTTCGGAGCCCAGGTGCTTTTACCATCCTGAATGAGCGCATTTCCTTGTTGGATGCCCTGGCCCTCGCGGGTGATCTGACCGACTATGCCGATCGAGGGGATGTGTTGCTGGTACGAGAAACCAACGGGGTGCGCTCATTGAATAAAATCAACCTACAATCGGCTGATTTTTTTCAATCGGAGCATTATTACCTGAAACAAAACGACCTAGTTTACGTGAAACCCATCAAGGCCAAGGCCGGTGCTGTTCAGGATCAGACCTCTAAAACCGTGCCCATTGTGACAGCAGTGGCCACCATTGCTGCCGTGTTGATTGCTTTGTTTAGCAATTAATTGGATAAAAAAAGTACCATGAGCGAATTCCAATATCCCAAAGCCATTCTGTTAAACAGCAACCTAGAAGATACATCCGATCGTCAAGTCGATTACCGGGGGCTTTTTTACAATTATGTCCTCAGCAAATGGTACGTCTATTTGATTTTTGGCGTGATCGGCTTGGGGCTTGCCTATTATTTTTATAAAAAACAACAGCCCGTTTATGGGATTATTGCTAAACTTTTGATCCGGGAGCGGGACCAGGACTATGGGCCTACGGAAGATTATTTTAAACGCAACATTAGTTTTTCAGGCACCTCAGAAAAGGCTTCCAATGAAATTGAAATCTTGACTTCCTTATCCTTAATGACTTCGGTGGTAGAGGAGTTAAGGCTGGAAAAGAACTATTTTCGGGAGCATAAACTATCCAATTTGAATTCAAAGGTAATTGCCCGGAGTTACCTGGAAAGCTTGAAGGTAGGATTGTCGGACGAAAAAAATAAATCTTCGGTTTTGGTCTTGAGCTTGCAGGATGCGGTGCCCGAGCGTGGAATCGACGTACTGTCTGTTTTGGTTGAAAAATTCGACCTTTTAAAAAGCCGGGCAAATACGGAAACCACCCTAAAAACGCTGGATTTGCTGGATGGGCGATTGGCGGACATCAGTGCCGATTTGATTGCTGCGGAAAGCACGGTGGAGTCGTACAAATTGAACAATGACATCATTTCAGAAGCCACCACCGATTTGAACATCACCATGGAGGATGTTAGTTACCTCGTAACTGAGCAACGAAACCTTGAGCTCCAATTGAAGATGCTCCAGGTCATGCGATCGGATCTACGGGATACTACTTCCAATCAATTCAATTTGATCCCTATGAATCCTTCGTTGTATGATGGGAGGGTACAAGACCTGATCCAACCTTACAATGATCTGGTGGTGGTAAGAGATAGGCTGTTGCTGAAAGGCCAATTTTCTAACCCGGTTATTCAAGCGAACGATCAAAAATTGAGGAGTTTGCGGTCTTCCATCAACACCGGGGTTGAGCACATGCAGGACGACCTTGGTGCACGATTGAGCAAGGTCAAGGATCAGCACAACAAATCCTTCGGTCGTTTGCGCAGCGTACCCCAAAAAGAAAGAGGCCTCTCCGACCGAATGCGCATCCAGTCGATCAAGGAAAACCTCTACGTCTATTTATTGCAAAAGCGGGAGGAAACGGCACTGTCTATGGTGAGCAACTATACCAATGCCATGCTGATCGACCCGCCGTACAGTACCATTTCGCCCATTGCCCCCAGTAAGGCCAAGATCTTTTTGGCGGCTGCTTTTGGTAGCCAGGCTTTTTCTTTTTTCCTGATTTTATTCTTTGACTTCTTTGTAGGATTGATTAAAACCGAAAAAGACGTCAAACAAATTTTAACCCAAAAGACCATTCTGGGGGTGATTAATCATCAAAAAGGAAAAAACCATAAGTCGCTGTTGGGGCAGCCACAAAACTTGATGACCGAACGTTTCCGAAGCTTGAGGGCCAACCTCCAATTTTACAATCGGGAAAAAACAAAATGCATTTTAGTCTCGTCCAGTACTGCCAACGAAGGAAAAACCTTTGTTGCGTCCAACCTGGCGATGAGTTTTGCGCTGGCTAAAAAGAAAACGATTGTAATTGATTTTGACTTGAGAAAACCCTCAATCGCCAGGTACTTTAAAGGGAACGAGGAGATTGGACTCAGCAATTTCTTCAGGGAAGAATTGGAAATAACCGAGGTCATCCAGGCTTCTACAGATCTGCCGAATCTACATTTCATTTTAGCCGGCCCCATTACGCCAAACCTGGTAGAATTCATCACGGAACAACAACTGGCAGCCCTCTTTTTGTACGTAAAGGGGCAATACGACATCATCATCATCGACAGTTCGCCCATCGGGATCATTTCCGATGGCCTTATGCTCAATGATTATGTGGACAATACCTTGTTCGTAATACGCTCAGGCTTTACCAAAAAAAACATGCTGGAAAAAGCCAGGGAAATATTCGAACAGAACAAAATGGTCAACCCCTCGATCATTTTCAATGGGGTGAAAAAGCAAAATGACGGTTATGACTACGGTTATGACTATAAACAATACAGCTATTCATCAAAGTAAAATCACTAGCATTTGAAAAAACCGCCCGTTTAATTTTTTGCCATGAATCAAATACTAACAAAATTGCCTGGAGTAAAAAAACCATTTGTTCATCGAGAAATAGTCATTTCCGATAAAACAAGGATGGAAAGGAATACCGATCGTTGCCTATACCTGGCAATCGCGTTGGATGCTGTTTGGTTGAACCTGTGTTTGTTTGGGTTCTTATTGGTACAAATTTCGTACAACCAGGGTTTTAGGCCAGTTGTGATGAACACCCTACCCTACTTGGTATTGTGTATCAATGTATTCTGGCTCTTAACTGCAACTTTTACAAATGTCTACCAGGTTTTTGAAGGGGTTAAATTGAATCTAAAAATCAAGGACTTGTTCTTGAGTGTTTTGATCTATACTGGATTGATCAGCCTGGTTTATTATCAGTTCTTTTTCCCGGTTTTTCAGACCCACTTTTTGATCCCAGCCTTTTTTTCTTTTTTGCTGCTTTCCGCTGTTTCGCATTTTGCCATCCGCTATTACATCAGGAATAGAACCGTTGGTTTGACTTATGCCGTGATAGGGGGTGAAGGTTCCAATCTCGAACACCTGCAATTGGTACTTTCCTCGGTATATGGGGATCAGGTGATGTGCGTGGGGCGCTTCGCAAATGAAGAAATACCAGAAGCGAACAATTTGGGCAGTTATGAAGACATCGAAGCTTATTTAAACAAAAACAGCAGCATCAGCAAGCTCTTGTATTTCTATAGTGATTTGTCCAAAAAATCAGTTCAACGCATCATTCAGGTTTGCCGAAACCGGTACATCGATTTTGAAATCGTACCGCTTGAAGTAGATCTTTTTGAACAAGGCATTAAGCTGGAACAATTTGCCTATTTGCCGATTTTCCGCCGTAAAAAAGAACCCCTGTGCCTGGTCCAAAACAAGATCCTCAAACGTGTTTTCGACATTGTTTTTAGTTTGCTGGTGATTGTGTTGATTTTCCCCTGGCTTTTTCCGCTGGTCATCCTTATGATCAAGCTGGAGTCAAAAGGCCCCATCTTTTTTCTGCAAAAACGAACAGGTTATTGGAACAAACCCTTTAACTGTATCAAATTCAGGACGATGGAGGTCAATGCAAAAAGTGATCGCCAACAGGCTACCAAAAGGGATTCCCGCATTACCCAAGTGGGCGCAATTTTCAGAAGAACCAATATTGACGAATTGCCACAGTTTTTTAATGTACTCAAAGGCGATATGTCGGTGGTAGGGCCGCGGCCCCACATGCTTCAACATACGGAAGATTACTCCAACCTGATCGACAAATACATGATCCGGCACGAGGTAAAACCCGGCATAACCGGGTGGGCGCAAGTCAGTGGCTGGAGAGGCCCAACCAAAGAACTGTACCAGATGGACAAAAGAGTAGAACACGACGTGAATTACATTGAAAACTGGAGTTTTTGGTTTGATTGCAAATGTATCTTTCTCACCGTACTGAATATGGTAAAAGGGGAGGACAATGCATTCTAAGATCCTCAGTATCCTCAATAAAGGGCACCAAAGAAGTGTCAAAATCAAAAAAAACATCCTTGAAAGCATCCTGATCAAAGGAGGCAGTGTGATGGTCAGCTTGATTATGGTTCCCTTGACGATTGACTACATCAATCCGTCGAGGTACGGGATCTGGCTGACCATCAGTTCGATGGTAGCCTGGGTTAGTTTTTTTGACATTGGACTGACCCAGGGGTTGCGCAACAAGTTTGCCGGGGCCAAAGCCGAAGGGGATGACGACAAAGCCCAGGTCTATGTCAGTACCGCCTATGCCCTGCTGGGTTCGGCTTTTTTGGCGGTTTGGCTGGTTTTTTTGGCCATTAATCCCTTGTTGAACTGGGCAAAATTGCTGGGGGTTTCCAGCGAGATGCGGGCTGAGGTGTCTATCATGGCAGTGATTGTATTTACCTACTTCTGCCTGCAGTTCGTATTGAGGATCATCACCACCATTTTAACGGCGGATCAAAACCCTTCAAAAGTAGCCCTGATTGATTTTGCAGGGCAGCTGTTGTCCTTGTTTTTCATTTTTGTATTGATGAAAACCTCGGAAGGATCCCTGATCCGACTTGGTCTCGCACTTTGTCTTTCGCCACTGCTGGTATTGATGGTGGTGAATGTTTTTTTCTTCCGGGGTGCTTACCACAAGTACCGCCCGAGGTGGCGTAAAGTAAAATTATCCTGCTCCAAAGACCTGCTCAATCTGGGGCTGTTTTTCTTCGTGATTCAAATCGCATTTATCATCCAGTTCCAGACGGCGAACATCATTATTGCCCAAAATTTCAGCACCGCAGCGGTGGTTTCTTACAATGTTGTATTCAAATATTTTGGGGTCGTGGAAATGATCATGGTCATTTTTGTCAGTCCCTTTTGGTCCGCTTCCACCGAAGCCTTTCTGAAAGGAGAGATTTCCTGGATAAAAAGCAGTGTAAAACAATACAACTTACTAAATCTGGCACTGGTGGGCATGAGTATCGTGATGCTGCTGCTGGCCAGCAGGGTGTATGATTTATGGTTGGGAAAAGGTACGGTACACATTGATTTTCAGTTGTCGCTCTGGGGGTTCTTGTTTTTTAATGTGACCATTTTTAGCAACATCTACGTGGCTTTTCTGAATGGCATTAGTGCACTGCGCCTGCAGTTTTTTTCCAGCTTAATCAGCCCCTTTGTTTACATCATCTCCTGCCTGGTATTGATAAAACATTTCCACATCGGTGTACATGCGGTATTCATCGCTGCGATTATAGCAAATTTCAACGGCTTTCTTTTGGCCCCCATCCAGTATTACCAAATCATCGAAAAAAACAAACGAGGCCTTTGGGCTAAATAACGCAGAAAAATTAGCTTCCCGATTTGGGTTTTAAATAATTGATGCATGACAAAAATTGTACAACTCCAGTATCGTTCCTCCTCCGCAGGGGATTTTGGCAGAAGGCTTCACGATGAATTCATTAAAGTGGGGATAAACTCCAGCATTGTATCGCTGTATTCCGAAGTACCAAATAGCCGTACCCAGGTCAAATTGGGCAAAAAACAAGAATGGGTTTCAACCTTGAGTTACAAAGTGAATGAACATTTGGCGCGTAAGGCCAACAAGGATTTTGGTTTGTTTTCTTATTCCACATTTGGGTCAAATGTCACCCACTTGGAACAGGTCAAACAGGCCGATGCCATTTACCTCCATTGGGTGCATCACGGTTTTTTGAGCCTGGTCAATATTGAACAATTGGCAAAATTAGGCAAACCGATCGTGGTCATCTTGCACGACATGTGCTACCTGACTGGGGGGTGCCATTATAGTTTTGATTGTGATAAATACAAAACGAAGTGCCACAATTGTCAATGCTTCCCGGATTCAAAAGAAAGAGATCTGTCGACCATAGGCTTCGAACAAAAGCTAAAACTGTACGCCAAATACAACAACCTATTCTTCGTTTCCCCCAGCAAATGGCTATACGACTGTGCCCAACAATCTGCTTTGACCCACAACAAACCCCTGTTTCATATCCCGAATGTACTGGACCGCAGCATCTTTAAACCTTTTGATAAAAAACTGGCCCGGGAAATCCTGAATATCGATCCAGATGAGCAGATCATTTTATTCGGGGCAGCGCATGTGCAAAGCCCCTACAAAGGCTGGGACTATTTACAAACGGCTTTGAAATTATTCCATCAAAGGGTGCACCCTGAAAAAACCTCGGTGCTGATCTTTGGTACGGGCGATGACCCTAAAATTTCGGAGGCCATTCCTTTCCCCATCCGGTTTATGGGGCAACTGAAGGATGAATACACCCTGGCGGTATTGTACAACGCAGCGGATGTGTTCATTGCGCCTTCGCTGGCCGACAACTTGCCCTATACCATTTTTGAATCACTGGCTTGTGGAACCCCCGTGGTTGCGTTTAATACGGGTGGAATCCCTGATTTGATTCAGCACGAGATCAATGGCTACCTGGCTACCTACAAGGATGCCGAAGACCTCAGCAGAGGAATTCATTTTTGTTTGACGCATGAGTTGCACGTACGGCCACCCATAGAAATGGACAATTGGCTGAGTATCAACAAACACCTGGAGTTGTTGGAGGTGTTAAAACCTGCAATTTAAATGCAAGTTGGCAAAAACAATCCAACACTGCTGTTGCTCGGCGACGCTACTTACCTCAAGCACCTCATCCTTTCCCGCAAAGATCGTTTGTTGCTCGATCTGTTTTGGCTGGGCTTTCTCCTGTATACAATCGGGTATGCGGTTGCACAATCCACGTATGTGAACTACATCATCTGTCAGGCTTTTCAGAGTTTGGGTTTGGCTTTGTTTTGGGTGGGCCTTTTTACCCAACTCCGCTTTTCATTTGAAAACCTTTACCTCAGGGTTCTTTTTATCCTCTATTTCATTTGGCTGATGCTGGTCATCCTGCGGGGAGGCGGGTTTGACTACGATTCGATTAAGGTGATGCTTTTTGATGCCTGGTTTGGCATTTTTTTGTATTTCACCCCGCTGCTTTTGTTGATCCCCAAAAATCTATTCTTTTACAAAAGGCTATTTGACGTCATTTTGCTATTGGGTCTGGCTTTTTTAGGCTTGAGTGTCCTTTTTGCGAGGGAGATCATTTTTGCAGACCGGGAAGATTTAATCAGCCGAAACATTGTCGAAATTTTCGCCCGCACCTTGGGCATGCCTGCCGCTTTTATCTTGCTGACTTTGGCATACCATTCCAACAAACGGAAAATAATCGCTTTGGTCACTGTGTTGACGATCATCCTTTTGGCCATTCTGAAAGCCCGCCGCGGCCTGCTTTTAATCTCCACTTTGCCTCTATTGCTGGCTTATGCTTTTTACCTGTATCAAAGCAAAGCCAGGGTTTTGGTGATTGTTTTTTCGGTGCTTTGCTGTGGGGCATTGGTTCTATATGGAAGCTTTTTTCAGGAAGGCGCTTTGTTCACTTACCTCAAAGACCGCGGGCTCGAAGATACCCGCAGCAATGTAGAACTGTGTTTTTACCGGGACATGAGCAGCACCGACTGGCTGATTGGCAAAGGTTTGACGGGCGAGTATTACTGTCCAGGGATTGACCCAGACAACCGGACGGGTTATCGCCATGTCATCGAAACAGATTTTTTACAAATCATCTTAAAAGGAGGCCTGATCAGTTTTGGCCTACTGCTTTTGATTACCATTCCGGCAGCCATCCTGGGCATTTTTTATTCCAAAAACCTCTTCGCCAAAGCCGCTGGTATCTGGATTCTTTTGGCCCTGATCAACATGTATCCATCCACGGTGAACACTTTTACCCTGAACTACCTCATGGTTTGGATTGCGGTAGGAATCTGTTATTCCAAAGCAATCCGCATGCTTCCTGAAGAGGTATTGACCTTGTATTTTAATCCATCTCCATCATGACTATGCCCAAAGTACTCATCCTCAACCAGCCATTTAACACGGATACGGGGGGAGGAATCACCATGTCCAATTTATTTACGGGTTGGGACAGCTCAAAATTGGCGGTTGCTTGCAGTGGCTATTTGCTCCAGGACAACATCGACATCAGCATTTGTAATACCTATTATCAGTTGGGGGAAAAAGAACACAAATGGGTTTTTCCTTTTAATCTCCTCAAGCGGAAATACCCTTCCGGGCTGGTCAGTTTTGATGAAAAACCCATCCAGAATTTGACCCTGCCTGTTTCCAGATTACGTGTGCAACTCATTAACCAGGTGTTTTATCCTTTTTTGCAGTATTTAGGCTTGTTTCATGCGGCTTCCAGCTATCAATTGTCAAAAGATTTTTGTGCCTGGTTGGATGAGTTCAAGCCGGATGTCATTTACGCCCAAAGTTCGGATCGGAGTTCCATCGCTTTTTGTATTGCGGTACAAGCTTACCTCCAAAAAAACATGGTTCTCCACATGATGGACGATTGGCCCAGCATCATCAGCGGCCAAGGGCTGTTCCAACACTATTGGCAACGGAAGATCGACCAGGAATTCAGGGTGTTGCTGGAAAGATGTACCCTGTTGCTGAGTATTTCCGACTACATGTCTGAAGAGTACCTGCAAAGGTATGGTAAAACGTTTACGTCTTTTCACAACCCGATTGATGCCCATTTTTGGAAACAACACCAGCGAACAAACTATGCGCTCAATGCGCCCCCTACCCTACTGTATGCGGGCAGAACTGGATTGGGGATTCAAAACTCGCTCAAAACCATCGCCCAAACCATTCAAACCTTGAATGAAGAGCTTCAGCTTTCCATCAAATTTGTGTTACAAACCGCAGAGATTCCAGATTGGGCTGCAGCTTATTCCTGTGTGCAGCACCGAAAATTTGTCCCCTACAAAGAACTGCCCAGGGTGTTTTCTGAAGCTGACCTGCTGATCCTGCCTTACGATTTTTCAACCATAGCCACCCAATACATCAAATATTCCATGCCCACCAAAGCTTCGGAATACATGATCAGTGGAACGCCCATTGTGCTTTTTGCGCCCAAGGATACGGCAGCGGTAAAATACGCTGAGGATTTTGGCTGGGCCGTAGTGGTGACTGAAAATAAGGTTGAGGAATTATCCCGGGCCATCAAAACCCTGATCCTGGATGAAAGCGCCCGAAAAAACCTGGCTCAAAAGGCCCAAAAAATTGCCGCAATGCGCCATGATTTGAGCAGGGTATCCAGGGAATTTAAGGAAACGATTTGTTCGGCTATGGCAGGACAACTGCAACCTATAGAACATTTTGCTCGGAGGACATGAATAGCCCCAGGCTTCAGCCTGGGGTTGGCGCAATGCCCCCAGATCTGGGCTTATGAAGTTTTTTGAAATAAACGATCTTTTGTAGCTGCCAGCATTTCTCAATTTCAGGCTCATTTAGGAACGCTTTATTTTAAAAACTTCATCAACATGGAAGATAATCGAAAACCTCCAGGCTTCAGCCTGAATAACGATTGAATAGCCCCTGGCTTTAGCCTGGGGTTGGCGTAATGCCCCCCGATCTGGGCTTATGAAGTTTTTCGTAAAAAACGATCTTTGAAATATTGGTAACTTAGCATCAAAAAGAGGAGAGATGAGAATCTATCTAACCTTGAGCGAAGGGGAAAAAGAAGCCTTGGAAGGCCTCTTGAAACGTTCACCCAAGCCCTATCTTCGAGAGCGAGCGAGTGCCATTTTACAAATTGCGTCTGGTTCCTTTGGCAACGAAGTTGCAAACAAAGGCTTACTGCGACGTCGGCGCAAGAACACGGTCTATGACTGGGTGGTTCGCTACAAAGCAGGAGGCATCAAAGGCTTAGAACAAAAGGCAGGCCGCGGTCGTAAGCCTGGGTTTTCCCCCTCTAAGCCCCCCACAACTACAAACCCAGGTTGAGTTGGTGGTAGGTCAAAGTCCAACTAACTTTGGTTTAGATCAAAGTCGGTGGACGCTAAAGGCATTGAGGGAAAAGATCGAGGCATTTAAGGACTACTCCCTGGGTGGAGTGTGGCAAGTACTCAAAAAAATTGGGGTTCGCCATTTACGAGCACGCCAATATGTACATAGCCCTGATCCAGCTTATCAGGCCAAAGTAGAGTACCTGCTACAGCAAATCCGAAGCCATAATCCTGGAGAGCAGGAAATTTATTTCTTGGATCAGCTCACCGTATATCTCCAGCCCACGATTGGCTATGACTGGAGTCCAGCTTCGCAAAAGCAACCCTTGTGTAGATTAGGTCATTATTCCAATAAAACGTTCAGAATCTGTGGCGCTTTAAATGGACTAACGGGCCAAACCCACTATTTGATTCGTCATAAAATCAAGGTACCCACCATCATTCAATTTTTTGAGGAACTCACCCTGAAGCATCCTCAAAAAACCATTTGGGTCATCCTGGATAATTGGCCGGTTCATTTTCACCCCGACGTCCTTGCTGCTTTAGCTCCTCAGCAATCTCCATTCCCCATAATTTTACCCAAATCATGGCAACATCTCAAGCCTAAAGCAAAGTTCAAGGGTAAAAATTTACCCGTTCAATTGTTGTTTTTGCCCACTTATGCTTCTTGGCTCAATCCCATTGAAAAAATGTGGCGATGGCTCAAGCAAGATCTTTTGCACAATCATCGCCTGGTCGATCAATGGGATGCATTGAAAATTAAAGTCGAACAATGGTTTGCACAACCTGGTCATCAAAACCAGCCTTTGCTTCAATATGTGGGCCTAAGGGCTTTACAGTCGCCTTTTTATCGCCCTTTCGCTGATGTTAGTTCCAATATGTCAAAGAACGCTTTTTAAAGAAAACTTCATTAGCCCAAAAGAGAGCGATTCCCGTAATCCCCAGGCTGAAGCCTGGGGCTATTCATATCCTCCGAGCAAAACGCCCAGTTTGAGGTAACCTTCCATCATCCCAAAAAAAACATGTACAAAATAACCATTGGTATTCCAACCTACAAAAGACCAGCCATGCTGGACAAACTGCTGCAAAGCATTTATAACAGCCATTTGGATCAGACATTGATCAAACAGGTTGACATCATCATCGTCGACAATGATGCTGAAAAAACAGGAGAACAAACCACTACCAAGTGGGTGAAAAAAACCAAACCTGGATTTGGACTACACTATTTTAACTGCCCAAGCAAAGGGTTATCCAATGTCAGAAATGAAATCATCGAACAAGCCTTACTATTGGAACCAGACTACATCGTAGGCATCGATGACGATCAGTATGTAACGCCCAATTGGTTGAATGAACTGATCGCAACAATTGTAAACAAGCATGGGGATTTTGCCCTTGGCCCAGTGATCCCAATTTTTGAATCCTTTGTCTCCCCGGAAATTGCCCAATGGTTTGGCCAAGAAACCATTGAGGATCAAAAAAAAGTGGACTTTTTGGAAACTGCAAATTTGGTGATGCGCGCCCAATTCCTCAGAGACCACCAGCTCAGGTTTGATACCCGATTCAATACGCTCGGTGCCGAAGACACTTATTTTGGGGTAAGTGCTGTGAAAAAAGGGGCAAATATTTTTTGGTCCGCAAAAGCAATCGTGTACGAAACCATTCCAGCCCATAGAGCCACTCTGCAATGGCTGATCAAACGCAGGTTTCGGGTGGCCAATACCTATACCTACATCATGTTACTGGAAAAACGCTATAGCCGGGTGCTCAAAAAAATCCTGGTGAATGTGGCATACCTCTGTGTTGGTGCTTTAGCCATCGTCTTGACCCCCATCGGTTTTAAATATCGATACTTCGGCGTGCTAAAAATCGCCGAGAGTTTTGGCGGATTCGCAGGCCTGGTGAACATTAAATTTCACGAATACTCAACAGGCAGGTAGCATGTGCGGAATAAACGGAATGCTTTCACTAAAAGATAAAAATGAGTTTATCCACCATGGCTCATTTCAATCGACCCTTCGGTTGATGAACAAAACCATTGCTCACCGGGGGCCTGATTCGGATGGGGTATTCGTCAAAAATGGACTGGGGCTGGGCTTTCGCAGACTGAGCATCATCGATCTAAGTACCTCGGCCAACCAGCCCATGTTGAGTGAAAATGAAGATGTAGTACTGGTTTTTAATGGGGAAATTTACAATTACATCGAGGTAAGACAAAACTTGATTGCCAAAGGATACCAGTTCAGAACCGATTCGGATACCGAGGTTATTCTGAACAGTTACCTCGAATATGGCGAGGCCTGTGTCAATCATTTCAACGGGATGTGGGCCTTTGCGATTTATGATTTTCGCAAAAAAAAGTTGTTTTGCTCTCGCGATCGGATGGGGGTCAAACCCTTTTATTATTGCATCGTGGATCAGGTCCTGTATTTTTCCAGCGAGCTGAAGGGACTACATGCAGTGCATAAATTTGAAAACGCCAACCTCAGCAAAGTATACGAGTACCTGGCCTATGGATACAGGAACAATGATGGCGAGACTTTTTTTGAAGATTGTTTTGAATTATTGCCCGGCAACAACCTCATCGTTGAACAGGGCATCCTTTCTCTTCACAAGTATTGGGCCTTAAAGGAAAATTTATTTCAACATGATTCGGCTTCAACTTTTTACGAAGAGTACGTGGCCTTGTTTGAAAGTGCCGTAAAATTGAGGTACCGGAGTGATGTCCCGGTAGCTTTGTTGCTGAGTGGCGGCCTCGATTCTTCCGCCATTGCCAAGGTGACCGACAACTTGATCCAAAGGGGGGAATTGAATCAAAATGAGATCCACGCATTCATTGCCTCCTTTCCAAATTATCAATACGATGAAACGCCGATCGCGCGGGAATTCACCAAAACTTGTCAGCACATTCGCCTGCATGAAATGGTGATCGATACCCAACAAAGCATCGATGATATTGACCAAATCATTTACGCCCTGGATCACCCCGTGTTTTCTTTTAACACTCTTGTTCACCACAACATCATGAAAGCCTGTGCCGAAAGAGGCATTAAAGTTGTACTCAATGGCCAGGGCAGTGATGAAGCGTATGGGGGTTATGAGCGTTATATTTCCGGGGTACACCTGGTCGATCAACTTTTAGCCCGAACCGGAAATTTCTCAAAAGAGTTTTCGGCAATAAGCAGTTTTAATCAGTACTCAAAGACCTTTCTTTTAGGTCAAATGTTCAAATCGATCATCAACCAATCTTTTTCGGCCTACCTGAGGGCCCGGTTTCAGGAAAAATCGCTGGGCTATTTGGACAATACGTTTGTAAAAGACAATTATCCACACTACCAGCCTGCCTACCAATTCTCCTTGAAGGGCAATAATTTCAGCAATTACCTTTTAAAACAGATCAATCACGAAGGGCTCAACCAAATCCTGCACTACGAAGATGTTTCTTCCATGTCGCAGTCCATTGAGATACGCTCGCCTTTTATGGACTACCGCATGATGGAGTTTGCCTTTTCCATTCCCAATGATTTGAAGTACAAAAATGGGATAACCAAACTGATTCAGAGGGAAACCTTCGGTAAACTGCTGCCCGATTCGATCACAAAAAATCGGAAGATTGGATTCAACACCCCCTTCCTTGAATACATTTCCAGTGATACCAGCTACAAGGATTATGTGCTGAATGTGGTGCATTCTGACCACTTCTCCGCAAAAAGAATCTGGAAGGCCGATAAAATTCGAGAAGTATTTAAAAAGCCCATGGATCACCCCACATTTCCTTTTTGGCGGGTGATCAATCTGGAAACCTGGTCAAAGGTTTACGGCATCACCAATTTGTAGCCTTTTCAACAGGGCTATTCACCTTACTAAGTATGACGCAAAAAATTACTTCCCGATTTTTTTTGAGGCTTTTGAATAGGAAGCTCACTTGAAATGAAGCGTTCGACTTCCTATTCAAAACCCAAATCGGGAAGTTAATTTTTCTGCGCTACTAAGCAACTTAAATTTCAACAATATGAGCAATCATTACGACGAGGATTATTTCAACTGGCAAAAGAACATAGGCGCTTTTGGTGGTTGGGCAAATTTGGTAAAATTTAAAAAATTCATCACCCCCCAAATGAATGTCATTGATTTTGGTTGCGGTGGCGGGTTCCTTTTGAAAAACATTGATTGTAAAGACAAAATCGGAATAGACCTTAGTGATCAAGCGCGGAAAACCCTGGATGATTTTGGGATCAAATCCTTCAAATATGTACAAGACGCTCCCGATAATTGGG
The DNA here is from genome assembly GCF_965225875.1 of Haliscomenobacter sp. Taxonomy (GTDB): domain Bacteria; phylum Bacteroidota; class Bacteroidia; order Chitinophagales; family Saprospiraceae; genus Haliscomenobacter. The sequence continues at coordinate 2,624,767 of NZ_CBDDBS010000003.1, forward strand.
CTGATTGTATCATCTCCAACCATGCATTGGAGCATGTGCCCGACCCACTGAATCAAATTTCATTGCTAAAAGAAAAATTAAAAATCGGCGGTAAAATAATTTTTGTGGTACCCTGTGAATCAATTACCAGTAAGTACAAGCCCAATGACATCAATTACCATTTGTTCTCCTGGAGCCCATTGAATCTGGGTAATTTATTCACAGAAGCTGGTTATAAGGTAATTGAGTCAAAGGCCTACATCCACAAATGGCCTCCACGTTATCAGAAAATCGCCAAAATATTTGGTAAAAAAGCATTCAACATTATCTGTAGAATATATGGACACATTGAAACCTCCTGGTTCCAAGTAAGAGTGGTAGCCGAAAAGACATGAACCACCAAAATCCAATGAAAATCCTACTCATCCACACATTTTACCGGGGCAAAGGCGGAGAAGAGGCTGTGGTAGCCGCCGAAATGTCCTTACTCAAAGAAGCCGGATTGGAGGTGGAAATATTGAGGTTTCAAAACCCGGGTAATGCGATAAGTGCGCTTTTTGCACTACTTATTTCACCCTTCAATCTTTTTTCTTACATCAAAACAATCCATAAGATACGTAGCTTCCAGCCCGATGTAGTGCATTTGCACAATTGGCATTTTGCTGCTTCCCCAGCTGTAGTGGTTGCCTGCCAATTTGCAAAAGTACCCGTCGTGTTGTCCTTGCACAACTTCCGACTCATCTGCCCTTCAGCGACGCTTTTTTTCCATGGACACATTTTTTTAGAAAGTGTACATCAAAATTTTCCCTGGAAAGCGGTCAGCAAAGGGGTTTACAGAAACTCAGTCCTACAATCTTTCTACCTGGCTTTTACCATCTACTTGCACAAACGATTAAAAACCTGGCAAAAGGTCGATCAATACCTGGTTTTTTCGGCCTTCATGAAAAACATTTTTCTACAATCCACTTTGGGGATTCCTGAAAATAAATTTGTCATCAAGGGGAATTCAATTGTTGATCTTCTATTTGAAGACAACACCGATAGAAAAAAGCACTTTGTTTTTATCGCCCGATTATCCGCTGAAAAAGGTCTCGATGTGTTATTGAAAGCATTCGCCGAAACAGGATTTGAATTATTGATTTACGGATATGGACCATTGGAGCAAGAGGTCAAAGCATATGAAGCGCTTTACCCAAACATACAATTTAAAGGCCCATTACTCCATGACAAAGTCCCCGACGAATTGAGAAAGTGTACGGCATTGGTCTTTCCATCCACTTGTTTTGAAGGAATGCCTTTGACCATACTAGAGGCATTTTCAACGGGTACTCCGGTGATCGCCAGCAATTTAGGGGCAATGTCAACGATGGTTGTGGATCATGACAATGGTTTGCATTTTGAATCTGGAAACAGCGTTGATTTGGCTCAAAAATTACAATACTGGCATACATTGCCAGAAAGTAAACAAAAACAATACAGGCTAGGGGCAAGAGCAACTTATGAAAAAAATTACACCCCTGAAGCCAATCTAAAAATACTGGAGTCCATCTATTCAGCCCTGTCGTAGCTACGTTTACTAAGCTTTAAAAGTTTAGTAAACGTGGCTAACCCAAACCAGAAAAAGGATGTATAAACTAACGATTGGAATTCCAAGCTACCAAAGACCAGCCATGCTGGAAAAACTGGTGAAGAGTATTTTTTCCTGCAATATCGACCATTACTTGATCGCGCATTTGGACATCGTGGTTATGGACAATGATGTAGACAGAAGCGCCGAACCAGTCATTAACAGCCTGATCTCCAGCAATACCGATGAATTTTACCATTTACACTATTTTAATTACCCAGAAAAAGGATTGTCGAATGTTAGAAATGAAATCATCAAAAGGGCCATGTTTTTGGAAGCAGACTACATCGCCTGTATCGATGACGATGAATATGTAAGCGCGGAATGGTTAAACGAACTTATCCGCACGGTAGTCAACAACGGTGGGGACTTCGCCTTAGGGCCAGTGATTCCGGTTTTTGAAAAAGAGGTTTCGCCCGCGATTGCGGAGTGGTTTTTTTACTTCAAATTTGAGGATCAGCTAATTCTGGATTTCATTTATTCCAGCAACCTGATCATGCGTACCCGCTTTCTCCTCGTTCAGCAAATGGAGTTTGATCCCCGCTTCAATACCACGGGAGCCGAAGATTCCTACTTTGGCGCAATCGCGATAAAAAACAGAGCAACGATTTTTTGGGCAAATAAAGCAGTCGCTTACGAAACCATCCCCAGCAAAAGAGCAACGCTGGACTGGTTGATCAAACGCAAGTTTCGCTTGGCCAACTCCTACATGTATGTTCTTTTGTTGGAAAAAAAATACATTAAAGTAGTCAGAAAGGTATTTGTCAGTCTTTTTTATCTGCCAATTGGCTTTTTCGCAACGTTGCTCACGCCCATAAATTTCAAGCACAGGTATTATGGCATCCTGAAAATCGCCGAAAGCATCGGTGCACTTGCAAGATTATTCAACATAAAATACCACGAATATTTAAAACCCCGGTAGGCCGTGCTATCCACTAACACACCATGAAAAAAGTTTTAATCATTCAGCAGTCACTAGTCCAGTACCGGAAGGATTTTTTTGATCGGCTCCGCAAATCCTTGCAGGAAGAAGGGGTAGAATTGTCTTTGGTCTACGGGAAAGGAAGCGAAAAAGAGGGGTATAAAAATGATGAAGTTGATTTGGGGTGGAGCAAATACATTCCCAATAAAACCATCAAGTTGGGTAAAGCCGACCTAATCTGGCAACCCTGCCTAAAAGAATTGAAAGGCAAAGACCTGGTTATTGTAGAATCCGCCAATAAGCTGATTCTAAATTATGTGTTGATGCTCGTTCGGCATTTTTCGCAGCTCAAACTGGGCTTTTGGGGACATGGCCAAAATAGGCAAGATGTTACCGGCAGCCGGAGCAATCAATTTAAAAACCTTTTCCTCCACGATTGCAACTGGTGGTTCGCCTATACCCGTGGGGTAAAGGAATTTCTGATTGAAAAAGGGTATCCGGCAACCCAAATCACTGCGGTACAAAATGCAATTGATACCACCCTGCTCCAGGAGCAGTATGCACAAACCAGTGCAAGCGAAGTCGAGCAACTCAAGGCTGAACTTGGCATTGTGGGTGAGCATGTCGGCATATTTTGCGGGGGCATCTACCCCGAAAAACAGATCGATTTTTTGTTGGCCTCTTGCCTGAAGATCAAAGAAAAATTGCCCGATTTTCAGATGATTTTTATTGGTGCAGGCATCGATGCGCCCAAAGTCATCGAGGCTGCGGCCCAATATCCCTGGATGCATTACGTGGGATCCAAATTTGGCAAAGACCGCGTGGTCTATTTTAAGATCGCTTCTCTCTTTTTAATGCCCGGCCTGGTTGGATTGGCTATTCTGGATTCTTTTGTTTTTGAAACTCCCATCGTAACCACCAATTATGCTTTCCATAGCCCGGAGATCGAATACCTTGAACAAGGGGAAAATGGCATTATGGTGAACCATTCCATAACCGATTATTCGGAGGCAGTTGTGGCTTTGTTGTCAAATGGATACTACAAACTTATGATGCCCTACTGTAAAGTCAGTGCTAAAAAATACAGCATCGAAAACATGGTTGAAAATTTCAAATCGGGAATACTGAAATGTCTATCCTGAATATGAAAAAAAGAATAGCCGCTCAGTCAACTGCATTTTTGGAATATACCCTCTTTTCAGGATCACTGGATGATCTTTTTTTTGAAAAGAAAGCCCTCATCAATACCATCAATCAATACTCGTATTGCATCGCGGAAAAAGACCCGGAATTCAAAAAAGCACTATTGGGTGCTGAAATATTGCTCCCCGATGGTGTAGCCATTACTGCTGCTGTCCGGTTTTTGTATGGGAAAAGTATCCAAAAAATTGCTGGTGCGGATGTGCACCAATACCTCTTGGCCTACTTGAACCAAAAAGCAGGAAGGTGCTTTTATCTGGGCTCTTCCGAAGCCATTTTACAAAGCATTCAAAACCGATTGGCAAAAGAATACCCCTTGGTTGAAGCTGGCTTTTTTTCGCCGGCCTACCAGGCTTCATTTTCGGAAGAAGACAGCAGCGCAATGATCCAGGCTGTAAATGCTTTTCAAGCAGAGGTTTTGTTCATCGGCATGACCGCCCCCAAACAAGAAAAATGGGCTTACCAATTCCACGCGGATTTGGAAACAAGATTAACCTGCTGCATCGGCGCTGTTTTTGATTTTTATGCGGGCAGTGTCCGGCGTCCCCAGCAAATCTGGATCAATCTGGGACTGGAATGGCTAGGGCGGCTCCTTCGTGAACCCAAACGCCTCTGGAAAAGATACCTGTATTATGGCCCCATTTTTATATACGACATGATTGTAGCGAAGTTAAAAAGAGCAATAAACTAGCCTGGGCCGATCAAAAATCAACAACATGATAACTCATTTAAGTAAAACGCTAACCAACATTTTTGGAAAATCCTTCGTGGTAAGGTCCCTGAAAAGAATCTCCTGGACAACCCGAAGAATGGCATCCCTGGCACATGCTGTCCAGATGAAATACGAGTGGGGCACCCAACCTCAACCAGAATGGTACGACCATTATGGAGATCAATTTTATCAGTTCAGTGCAACTCAAAACCCACTATGGGTGGAAAGGGGGGTCTTTGGGCTGTTGCCGATGAAGCAAGGGGCCAATGTTTTGGAATTGTGTTGCGGCGATGGGTACAATACCTATCATTTTTATTCCATCAGAGCGGATAAAATCATTGCGGTGGACTACGACCAGGAGTGTATTGATCACGCCAAAAGATACAATCAGGCCAAAAACATTGAATTTAGTTTATGCGATATTCGACACCAGCTACCGGAGGGTTCATTTGACAACATTGTATGGGATGCGGCAATTGCCCTTTTTACCGAAGAGGAGATTGTGACAATAATGGAAAACATCAAATCCAGATTAATACCCGGCGGAGTTTTGGCTGGCTATTCTCTCGTTGAGCCCCTGACTGGAAAACAAACATCCATTCACAATGAAAGGGTGTTCAGGTCAAAAGAAGATTTAAAAAGTTTTTTTGAACCCTTTTTCAGGCATGTAAAAGTTTTTGAAACCATTTATCCCTCAAGGCACAATCTTTATTTTTATGCTTCGGATGGGGTACTGCCTTTTGACCCAAGTTGGGGGCATTTAAGCCAGAAATGAAGAATGTTTATCGATTGAGGGGGAAAACAAAGGGGGATAAAACCCCTTTTTAGATATTCCAAAAAAGTTGAATTATTGGTTCAATCGATACCAAAAATTACATAAATCACTGATTGCCTATGAGTTAAAAAAATAAGCTAAATACTAAAGGTCGGCGCTACTCGTTCCAAAGGCGAGTAACAAGAACAAACAAGCCGATTATGAAACAGTTCACGCTTTCTTCATTGCTACTGCTATGGGGTTCATGGCAGTGCCTAGCAAACAATTATTACCTTTCTAACGCCCGTGGCGACGATTCCAGGAGCCCTTTGGAGGCCCAGAATCCACAAACGCCCTGGCGGACCACCGCCAAATTAAATGCCTTTTTTGCCGAGCTTCAACCCGGAGATTCGATTCTATTCAAACGGGGCGAAGTATTTTTCGGAACCATTCAAACATCCAAATCAGGGTCTCCCCTATCGCCCATTGTAATAGGGGCTTATGGTCAGGGCGAAAAGCCCGTGATCAGCGGATTTACTACCATTTCGAACTGGAAATCGATTGGAGGAGGGATCTACGAAAGTCCTGTTTTGGCCAACCAATCAGCGGTGAATTTGGTCGTCATCAATGGGATCAACCAGGCCATGGGCCGCTACCCGAATGCAAATGCAGTCAATAAAGGGTACCTGAATTTTGAATCCCACGGCAGCAACTTTATTGTGGACAACCAACTTTCTACCAGCATCAACTGGAGCAACGCAGAACTGGTGCTCCGAAGCACCCGGTACACGATCGACAAGGTGAAAATAACATCCCACTCCAAAAAACAGCTCAACTTTAGTGCAGCACTTCCCAATGGGTTGATGGATGGTTATGGTTATTTTGTACAAAATCACTTAAAAACTTTAGACAAGTTTGGAGAGTGGTTTTACAATCCTTCCACCAAAAAGCTCAATGTTTTTTTGGGCAGCAACAATGCCGCCAATTTTAAGGTGGAAGTGGGAACCATTGATGTGTTGATTGAACCCAGAACGAGCAACCTCGTGATCGACAATTTAACCATCAGAGGGGCCAACCGATACGGCGTATTTTGTGATTGGTCAAACCTGCACAATCTAAAAATTACCAATTCCCAGATTTTATACTCGGGAATCGACGCCATTCAATTGTCTGGACGTTCCAATTTTGTATTGGAAAATTGCAGCATCAATTACTCGAATAGCAAAGCGGTCAATCTGAATTACAACAACCCACATGCTGTTTTGAAAAACAACAGCATCCGCAATTCTGGCATTGATCCGGGTATGATTTTGGGCCAAGCTTATGGGATTGTCAGTTATACCAAAGGTTTGGTGGCGCAGAACAATACCATCATCAATACCGGATATGCTGGAATCCGCTTTTTTGGTGACTCCAACCTCATCAAGAACAATTTGATCGATACCTTCTGTACCATTTTGGACGATGGTGCCGGAATTTATACCTGGACCGGGGGCAACAACACGCTTTTTTTCAAACGAAGCATTATTGGCAATATCGTTCTCAATGGCCTTGCTGCTCCGGAAGGCACCAACGACCCCAACTATTTGCCAGCCGAAGGGATTTACCTGGATGACAATTCAACCAACGTGGAAGTTTTTGACAACACGGTGGCCAATTGTAAGAACAATGGAATCTTCATTCACAATTCCAGAAGCCTGCAAATTCAGAACAACCTATTGTTCAACAATGGGATTCAACTGCTGACCGTTCACGACCATTTGGCTGGCCCGGTTTCGGATTTAACGGTTACTGACAACCAGTTTTTTTCCAAAAAGCAAGAACAGGTCAGTGCTTATTACAAGTCTTTGACGAATGACTTCGCAAGCTTGGGCAACTTTTCAGGGAACTATTATGCTCGTCCGTTTGATGATGATTTGACCATCATTTCCGAATATGACGACTACAGCGGCAATCGGAAGAAACGATTCTACGATGTAAAAAGCCCCCAATTGGTAACGGGTAGCAACCAGGAAGCTGGCGGAAGTCCGCTAAAAATAAAACCTTATAAGGTGCTGTCCGTGAACGAAAGTTTGAATAAATACCCCAATGGTGGATTTGAAACCAGCCCGATCAATGTCTACTGTTGGTCTGCCGATGGGGCCTGCCGTACTACCTGGAGCACGACCAGTGCACTGGATCAAAGGGCCATGAAAATTACGGGTTCAACTTCAGGTTTGCTCGCCCTTGAGTGTGGGGCAGTTACTAAAACCAAACAGTACATCCTCCGCTTCAGTGCAATCGGGCAGGTGGAAACCCATATTGAGGTCTTTTTGCGGCAAGTTAACTCTCCCTGGAAAACCTTGTCTACCGTAAAAACCATCCGAATTACCCCTACGCGGACAGAATATGAAGTACTTTTTTCCTTTCCAGCCTCGGAAACTGCTGCCTGCATCATGTTTCAGGCAGCCAGTGATAATTTTTCCTATTGGCTGGACAATGTAAAGCTGATGGAAGCCAGCGCCAGTATGGTCAACCCGGATGATCACATCCGTTTTGAATACAATCCAACGCTGACCAACAAAACCATCCAATTGGGGGCCAACTATTTGGATGTTGAAAAAAGAACACATTCGGGTGAACTGGTGTTGAAGCCTTTTGAATCCATCGTTTTGGTAAAAGTCCCTCAGACAGTTCCGATTCCTGTAGCAAATGAAGCAACCCTAAGCAGCAACTTTCGAACTCCAGTGGATGAGTCTAAATGGCTGATTTATCCCAATGTTTTGTCCAAAGAGCAGAGCGCTCTGAGCATCAAAATGTACACCGAAAAGCCCAGGGTCACTTTCACTATCGTTGATCAATTGGGTAGGATCATTAAAACGATACAGGCAGAAACCGTTCTTGGGTGGAATCTAATCAACTGGAACCTCCCAGCGGATGTGGCGTCTGGAACGTACTACCTTGTTCATTCGGAAAATTTGCTCAAAGAGGTGCTTCCTTTTATGGTAATCAACTCTAACTATTAATTTTTGGGGCTCTTATGAATGAGTAAATCAATCATAAGAGCCCCAATTTTACAGCTGGGTTACAAAATATGTTTTTGCACAAAAATGCCATCCACTTGCCGCAACTGGCCAGTAATCGAATCCGTAAACCCATTCTCCAGGTTAAACAACTGATAGCCCTTGTTGTCGAGGTATTTAATCATTTCAAGGTAGGTCATTTCATTTTCATACAATGGCGCAATGGACATTTCCAGTTGAATGATTTTAATGTCATCCAAAGATTCACTGGCACCGTCCAATACGTTTTTCTCATAGCCCTGGGTATCAATTTTTATCATTACACTTTCCCCCTTGGCACAAAAAGCCTTGAAGATCGAGTCAATTTTTTTGATGTCAATTTCCTCCTTCGCTACATATTTAGATTCGGGAGCGCTGCTGAGGTGCGCGGGCAGCATATTTAAAATCGAACTACTGAAAGAATTATTCGCAACGTTGATGGTACTGCTGGTGTCTTCGCTGCCCAAAGCGTAATTGTTGATCAGCCAAGTGTGGTCATTGAATGAAGCCTTCTTTAATTCCTCAAAAGCACTTTTTAAAGGTTCAAATGAGATGATTTTTTTTTGGTATCCCATTGCCCTCATTCTGAGCGCGTATTGTCCAATATTGGCGCCAATATCTAACAAGGTATCTATATTAAAATGCGTCATCATTTTCATTCGTATTACGGAATCGTCATCAGGGTATTTACTGATTTGAAACCCGTTTTTCCTCAGTATTTGTTGAATCAATTTTCTCATGTGGACTTTAAAGTTTAAAAATAAAACCGCTGCTTCCAGGCTTGATAAAGCGCTGATTTCGTGCATCTTTCAGCACAGGGTCTAAGTATAAATATAAGGTTTTTTTGCCAGTTTTTTTTAAAAAAATCATCAAAGCGGCCAAACGAGCCCTTTTTAATCTGAATATCGGTGTAAATCACATAAACCACATAAAATGTCTAAAAAAAGAGCCTTGATTACCGGGGTGACTGGCCAGGATGGTGCCTACCTCAGTGAGTTGTTATTGGCCAAAGGTTATGAAGTGCACGGCATCAAACGACGCTCTTCTTTGTTCAATACTACCCGCATTGATCACCTTTATCAAGATCCTCACGAGGGGGACTTGACTTTTTTCCTGCATTACGGCGACTTGACCGATTCAACAAACGTCATACGTATTGTTCAGGAAGTGCAGCCGGATGAAATCTACAACCTGGGCGCACAATCCCATGTACAGGTTAGTTTTGAATCGCCAGAATACACCGCAAACGCCGATGGTACGGGAGCGCTCCGCCTCCTGGAAGCGATTCGCTTGTTGGGCTTAACGGAAAAAACGAAGTTTTATCAGGCCTCCACTTCCGAGTTGTACGGCCTGGTGCAGGAAGTACCCCAAACCGAGCGTACGCCTTTTTATCCTCGCTCACCTTATGGCGTAGCCAAATTGTACGCCTATTGGATTACCGTCAACTACCGGGAGGCCTACAACATGTATGCTTGCAACGGCATTTTGTTCAACCACGAAAGCCCCCTGAGGGGTGAGACCTTCGTGACCCGCAAAATAACCCGTGCAGTCGCCAAAATTGGCTTGGGTTTGCAAGACAAACTCTACCTCGGAAACCTGGACGCCCGCCGCGACTGGGGCCATGCCAAAGACTACGTCGAAGCCATGTGGCTGATGCTTCAACAGCCCAAACCTGAGGATTTCGTGATCTCCACCGGAGTCGCCACCAGTGTTCGCGATTTTGTGCGCCTGGCATTTCAGGAGATCGGGGTAGAACTAGAATTTAAGGGAAGTGGTCGGGAGGAGATCGGCATTGTTGCGGAATCAAACAAGCCGGAGTTTTTCTTGCGCCCGGGGCGTGAAGTAGTGGCCATCGATCCACGTTATTTTCGCCTGGCCGAAGTGGAACTCTTACTCGGAGATAGCAGCAAGGCCAGGGAGAAGCTGGGCTGGGTGCCCAATTATGGTTTGGACGGGCTCGTCAAAGAGATGGTTGCCGCCGATCTGGATTTGTTCCAGCAGAATCGGGTACTCAGGGAAGCAGGTTTTATGGTAAAAAATGAATTTGAATGAGCCAAAGCACAACGAAAAAAAATGGAACAATCAAGTAAAATCTACATAGCGGGATAAAAGTAACCGAGCGGGGTGTATGGGTGAGTTTGTTGGGAGGTTGTAGAAAAACACCCTTGGGCTAGCAGGAATGCTTGTTCCTTGCTTAAAAGTATTTCCCCAGGGCCATAAACAAACCAATGCCTTTGAACCATTTATGCATGCTGATGTCGTTTTCCCGAAAGACGCTGTCACCACTTAATTGCTGGTATACGGGAATAAGCACTCCGGGGTTGATGTAATATTGACTTGGTTGAATTTTTTGAATCAAACCGAAGTAAGCAGAGCTTCCAAAACCCAGGGGTCTGGCGTTTTTAGTCTTCAAAGCAGTGTTGTCGTATGTAATCCGATAGCGCTGCGAAAAGGTGTAATAATAAGTACAATCAGCTCCAAAGTTCAAAGCTATTTTGTCATTCAAAGTGTGTTCACAGGAAAATCCTACTGAACCAGCAAGATTGTTGTACTGGTATTGGTCGGTGTTGAATAAAGGCTGAATACCAGTGGGATGCGTATAGTCAATTGTTCGGGATGGAATATCGTCACTCCAGGGAGATGAACTCCGCACTTTATCAATTCCCAGCTGATGATAGCCGACTCCTGCCTTTAGCTTGAACCACCTGTTTACAGGAAATACATAAGACATTGAAAATCCGTAACTCATTCCCCAAAGCTGCATGGAATTGGTGTACGAGCGCTCACCATAACGGCTGGTGTAATCTGCGTGTTTTTCATAACGGGAATAATGTAAAAGTTCGAGGCTAGCTTGGTTTTGGCTGGCTGCAAATTGAGCAAAGGAGCCCAAAAAAAGCAATAAAAGTAGTCTTTGCATGGCCCATAATTTAATTGTTAATTAATTTGAGTTTAACTTATTGCAATCAAGTCCCCACTATATTAATGTTTAGACGTGCAGGCCAGGTGTGTGGTTGGAAGAGGCGTTTCCAAGTTCTAAGTTGCGACGATCAGCATTGTTAGCATTGTTCCTTTTCTCATTTACATTTTATTTATGGTTGTCAATACCTGAATGATGCATTGACTTATTTAGCATTTGGTGAGACTTTCAACTCCCTTCGGCCCTGTTCAATATTCAGAATCTCCTCACCAAATTGACTGACTTTCGCCAATTTGGCGAGCTGTTTCCGTTTCAGGATTTCCTTCCAGATCACCGGATTGTCCAGCTTCCCTTCGATGAACAATTCGGTCCAATGTTCTATTTGTAGAATGTCCAAAAACCAATGCGGCGGGCCAAAGGGCAATTGAATCCATAATTTATGCAGTTTTGGCAACTTGTTCAATTGCTCAAAGTGAGCGGGTTTGTGGTCGTTCATCGTAAAACGAAACTCCCGCAACTGTTGGAGATTTTCTATTTCCGCCGGAAAATCAAGCATGTGCCGGTTGAGGCTGAGGTCTAGTTTTTTTAATTTTTTACTGCTGAGAATCGATTCTGGAAATTCTTTTAACGAGCAATTCCGCATGCTCAGGTCCTGTAAATTCGGTAAAACGGCCTGGATGTTGGCACCAAAGTTAGCATTGAGGTGCAGGGTTTTTAAGGCAGGCAAAGACTGCTTGATGGTCAAAGCGGGTTGTTCTTCCTGATATGAAAGGTCTATTTCTTCCAGCTTGGTCATCTGGTAAAACTGCTCTGGAAATTCGTTTAAATGGCATTTGTACAACCCTATTTTTTTCAAGCCAGACAGTTTCGCCAAATCATCAGGCAAACGGGACAGGGCATTTTTACCCAAATTGATTTCCTGAAGGCTCGGCATTTGTAGCAATACCTCGGGGAATACCTCAAATTCACAGTCAAACAGGTTTATTTTGGTCAACTGTTTGAACCCTAAAATCTCCGCTGGAAGGCTTTCTAAGTAATTACAGGATAAATCCAGGACGGTTAACTCGGTCAGCTCAAACAATGCTTGGGGAATGTCTTTCAGCCCCATTCCACCCAAATTTGCTTTTGCGGTATTGGATTGCCTGGCTTTAAGTATTTGCCGCTCTAAAGGGGTCAATAAGGTCGTATTTTTTAATAAAGTTTGCCCCTTTCTCATCGCCTTTAATACCTGGTCTGTGTTGAGGACTTCTTCTCCAGGCAGGTAGTACTTCTTCTCCAAGACATCCTGGAAATCATAGACTTGAAACTCGGGATGTTCAATGGATGGCTGTAGACCCACCACGATGCCCCTTTTTATATGTGCAGCTGTATAGGTAAACGAGTGGTCAAAAGACAGAATCAAATCGGCTTCTATTTGCCCGTTTATGGTCAGTTCACCGTGGTTGTACACGCCAGCTACTAAGGTTTGAGCTACACTCACGTTACCCCTGAAGTAGCAATCTCCGCCGCTTACAAAGAGGTTCTTTGCCTTAATATCGCCCTGCACGATGATCAGTGGGCCATAATCGGTTTCTTCCTGAATGATGTACCCCTCAGCATGCAGGTTTTTTAGGAAAATAGCGCCGTAGTAGGATTCGGACATAAAGGTGACATCCATTTCCAAACTTGAAGTATACACCTCATTTTCAAACACGTAAACCAGCTGATTTTCGTATTTCTCCAGAATGTAGTCAGGAAAATGCCCTAACTTGTATCGCTCAATGGCTGCTTTAAAAGACATGGAGATGCCTTCGTCTAGTAAGGTAGTAGTGAGGTTTTGGTGGTTCATAATGGTGGTTTAATGGGGAGAGTTTTGATGGAATGAATTACACAGCAAGCGGCTTTTTTGATATCACCTACACACAATACTTATCAATTAACTGCTGTTCCTCTCCATTCGCTTTTGCCTTGTTGTACATCCATTTTAATAGCGGGAATATCAAGGTCAAAAACCCCGGAACATTCATGTCACTCATGCAGATTATGATTGCCGCATGCTTTAAACTTTTAGGGATGGTGTTATTATCGGTAAGCCCATCTTCTGCCAATCCGTATAGAATCCTCAATGAATTTTCAAATCCGGTATGCCCTGGCGTTAATTTAACATTGAATTTAATTTCTTGGTCAGTTGGGTTAAAGAAACCATGCAATGACATTGGCTCAACAGTGTAGGTTTCTCCCGGTTTTAAAATTTTGGTTTCTTTTCTCCCCAGTTTTAATCCCAAATCTCCGTCTATTGCAGTAAAAGTTTCCGAGTAGGTCTTGTGGTAATGAATTGGATTGCCTCCTTTAGGCATCAGGGTGATTTCTGCCTCGCTTACTTTCCCACCCGATTCTTCGGCGGTCTGTAAAAAGGTTACAGTGTCTTTAATGATAGGATTTACGATTGTCCTTTTCATCGTGGTGTATTTTAGGTGTTATTAGCCTGACCTACTTGAATATAACATCAAGTTTGTCAGGCTTTTAAAAAACAAAAGGAAGTTACGTAGAATAAGTATATCGCGCAAGTTGTTTTTATCCTTCCTATTTTGCTTTTTTCACACCATCCTCAACCTCTCCTCCTCCAAATCAATCTGATACAACTGTTGCCGAATCATTTCCTCATCTACATCCGGGTCTTTGTTCAGCTCGGCGAGGTATTGCCTTTGGCTTTCCAGCAATTCCAGAAAAATGGGTTTGGTCGTTTCATTCATCCAGCTATCGTCGGTGGCTTTGGCCCGTTCTTCCCATTGCAGGATGAATTTTTCTATGCCAGGGTGCCCCTTGAAGTCGGTTTCGTATTTACTTTTGAGGAATTCATAAATGTGTTGTTTCAAGCCACGTTTCATGTTTTTCCGAGCGGCTTCTTCTTCCTCCTCATTCTCCATGGCACCAAAGAGACCACTCCGGGTAATGAAATAGGGCAAGGTAAGGCCCTGCACCAACAGGGTGAGCAAAATGGCCACAAAGGTGATGAAGAGGATCAAATTGCGTTGGGGAAAGGCTTCGCCATTGTCCAGAGTGACTGGAATGGCCAGGGCCGCTGCCAGGGATACCACCCCGCGCATACCCGTCCAGCCCAATAGCAAGGGAATTAACCAGCGCCTTCTGCGCGAGGAGGCCTGAGGCATCACACTGGGCCTGAAGATCATGGTCGCAATCAATGCCGCATATGCACTGATCATTCTGGCCACAATCAGCACTACAGTGACCAATACGCCATAGCCGATCGCAGTACTTAAGGCAATCCCTTCCGAGCGCAATCCTTTGACTACCTCTGGCAAGGACAGGCCAATCAGTAGGAACACCATTCCATTCAATAAAAACACAAAGCTTTCCCAGACACTAAAACCCCTCACCCGACTGGTGCTATTGAGAAACATAAGCCGGTGTGCCGACATATACAAACCGCCCGCTACCACTGCCAGTACGCCTGAACTGTGCAACTCTTCCGCTACCCAATACATCAAATAAGGCTCTATCAAGGTCATGGCAATATCCGAGGGTGCATCTGTAGGTAGCAACTTGTGCGCCTTAACAAAAATCCAGGCCAGTAGCAACCCAATCCCCGCGCCACCAATCACCATCCACAAAAAACTCAAGGCTGCTTCTTGCCAGATGAACTGTCCTGTTCCTACCGCCACCAGGGCAAAGCGGAAAATGATCAGCGAAGAAGCATCGTTCAGCAAACTTTCTCCCTCAAGAATGGCAGAGGTCGACCTGGGTATTTTTACAAATCTGGTGATGGCTCCTGTGCTCACCGCGTCAGGAGGCGAAACAATACCACCCAACAAAAAGCCGATGGCAATGGAAAAGCCCGGAATGAAATAATTGGTGGCAATGGCTACAGAAAACGCGGTAAAAAACACTACCAAAAACGCAAAACTCGTAATGATGCGCCACCATTTTTTCATCTCCTTGAAGGATACCGACCAGGCTGCTTCAAACAACAATGGGGGCAGGAAAATGAAAAAAATCAACTCAGGATCAACTTTCACCATGGGCAAGCCCGGAATCAGGCTGATGATCAATCCAGCGAGCACCAAAAGAATGGGATAGGCAATTTTTAGCTTGATGGCCCACATGTTCAGGAGCACAATGGCTGCGATCATTGCCAGGAAAAAGGGAAGGATTGTATGCATGGTCAGGTCAAACTTTCTGCTAATGTCAAGATAAGCATTGTCTGGATAAAGCGTTGTTACTTCAAATTACGCAACGCGCAAAATCTTCTCCATCTTGCGACCTTTGGCCAATTCATCCACCAACTTATCCAGGTACCTGACCTGCTGAGTCAAGGGGTTTTCAATGTCCTCTACCCGATAACCACAGATGACACCGGTGATGAGTTGCGCGTTTGGATTGAGTGAAGCTTGTTGAAAAAATACTTCAAAACTCGCCTTGTTTTCAATGAGCTCTTGCAGCTTTTTTTCATCGTAGCCGGTTAGCCACTCAATTACCTGCTGCAACTCTTCTTTCGTTCGGCCTTTCTTTTCCACCTTGGTGACGTAGTGGGGGTATACCGAGGCGAAGGTCATTTTGGCAATTCGCTCATCGTGGTTGTTGCTGTTGTTCATGTGGTGTTTGTTGTGGGTCAAAAGTATTTAAATTTTTATTTCATAACACAGCTCCACCATTCCATTTTGATAGGCAGTTACATCCTTCAGGTGCAGGGCTTGCTCCTGTTCGATGTCCTCAAAAAATGGTTTCCCTTCGCCTAAAATGATGGGCAGAATGGTCTGCCGGATTTCATTGGCCAATTTTAACTGAAGGAATTTTTTGACCAGCATAGCCCCTCCTACTACCCAAACGTTGCTATAATTTGGTTTGAGTCGTTCCTCCACCAATTTGGTCAAATCACCCGAATAAATTTCAATATTCGGCCTTTCAATAGGAAGATCCCGAGAGGATATTACAATCGTTGGCGTATCACCATAAGCCCAGCCGTAATTTTTGGAAAGCTCCAGAGCGAGTTCGTAGGTACGTGCCCCCATCACGTAACAGTCGATGGTTTTGAGGAAGGCTTCCGGGTCCTGCCCGGTGACTCCGTTCTCGTAATGATCCGTTGTCTCAAACCACTCAATGCTGTTGTCGGGTTTGGCAATTTTGCCATCGAGGCTGGAAACCATGTGGATGGTGATGGTAAAAGATTCTGCGGTCATTGTTGTTTGGAGCATTTATTAGGTGTTAAAAAAACAGCAATGTAGTAGCTAAGAAACGGAAATTATGGCAATAAGAACTACATTGTTTTTGTTGGTGCACATGTAGAGGTTTGAAATTTCCACTACTTTTGGCTGCTCATTGAAAGCAACAACAAAAGAAAACAACACAGCATATGGAGATTCATCCAGGCAATCACGAGATAAAAGACGTTTACAAACTACTGACTGCGGCGGTCACCCCACGCCCCATTGGTTGGATATCCAGCATCAATGCCAAAGGTGAACGAAATTTAGCTCCCTTTTCCTTTTTTAATGTGGTTGGATACGATCCGCCCCACGTTATTTTTTCACCAATCAGCCCCAACGGCAGGAAAAAAGATACCCTTGCCAACGTGCTTGAAACAGGTGAGTTTGTGGTCAATATGGTGACTGAAAACTTGGCGGAACAAATGAATAAAACCTCGGCCCCATTGCCACCGGAAGCCGATGAATTTGAGTTTGCGGGATTGACGCCACAAGCATCTGTGTTGGTAAAACCGTTCAGGGTCCTGGAGAGCCCAATTCATTTTGAATGCAAATTGGTGCACCATTATTCATTTAGGGACCGGCAAAACGGCTCTACCGTTTTAATCGGGGAAGTGGTATTGATCCATGTGGCGGATGAAATCCTGAAACCTGGTTTTAAAATTGACACCGATTTGTACAAAACCATTGGCAAAATGGAAGGTGGAATGTATTGCCGAACGAGCGACCAGTTTTTTATTTCAAGAGACATTCCCATCAAGTAGCCTTTAGTGGCAGGTATAGTGTAGCCCATTTTTACCCAAAATTTAAACCAGCTTTGACCAACGCCTGAAACACGTTCAATGAACAGAATAACTTACTTAGCCTTGTTATTGGTCTTTTGGGGAATCCAGGGCTATTCCCAAAAAGTGATACGGCTATACGCAGAAAAAACCACAGAAAATCAACCCATTAAGGAGTCCATCACCTATACTACTACTGGGGAAATCAATGTCATCAGCCAAGTAACTGACCCCAGCATTACCGTTTATTTACCTGATTCCAGCAAATCCACAGGCGCTGCAGTTATTTTGTGCCCCGGAGGCGCCATGCGTTTTTTGTCCTGGAACAATGACGTGATCAAGATGGCAAGGTGGCTTAATGCAAAAGGTATTGCGGCTATTGGGCTCAAATACCGGTTGATGGCAGATGCCCCACCCGTTACACGCGACAGCATGCGGCCCTTTGGTGCCCCTTTTCGCGTAGATATTGCCGATTTTGCCAAGTTCAACAAAGCCAATGCAAATCCGTCTACCGAACCCCAGGCCATTGAAGCCGTGCATAAAGCGGCTGGTGATGCAGCAACCGCCTTGCGCATGGTCAGGAATCACGCAAAAGAATGGCATATTGATCCATCCAGGGTTGGGTACCTCGGTTTTTCGGCTGGCGGTGGGGTGGCAACTGCCGCTACTATTTTAAATACCGATGCTTCATCACGCCCGAATTTTATTGCCACCGCCTATGGACCTTCCTTGATTGACGTAATTGTTCCTCAAAATGCACCGCCTCTATTTCTTGCCTCAAATGTGGACCACCCAAATGTAGCGGCAGGCTGCCTTGCTCTTTTTCTGGAATGGAAAAAAGCGGGTTTTTCGGCTGAAATGCATTTTTACAGTGGTGGAAAAGGTGGTTTTTCCCTCGAAAAACAAGGCAATACCAGTGATGCCTGGAGCGACGCTTTTTTAAATTGGCTGGTCGCACAGGGAATTCAAAAAACCACACATAAACTGGTTGAAGAGGGGGGTACGGGGCCTTTCAAAGCCATTGTATTGAGTGAAGCGACCTTGCCTGAGCATACCATTTACCGCCCCCAAGACCTCTCAAAAGTGGGAAAACTGCCAGTTATCCTTTTTGGGAATGGCGGTTGCTCCAATTCTTCAGCAGGGTATCAAAACTATCTGAATGAAATTGCTTCCCGTGGCTACCTCATCATTGCCAATGGACCTTTTTTGCCTCCGGGGGGTATTGACGATCAAAATAAAAAGACCACTTCTCAGCAATTGATGAATGCGCTGGACTGGATTACAGCCCAATCCAAAGACAAATCAAGTGTATATTATCAAAAAATTGACCTCAAAAAAGTGGCAGCCGCTGGCCATTCCTGTGGTGGTTTACAAGCTATTGAGGTATCAGGCGATCCACGAATCAAAACTACTTTGGTGCTCAATAGCGGCGTTTTGAACGGCCCTCCACCGTCCAACATTACCGGCTTACCCAAGATTGGAAAAGATCAACTCAAATCCTTACATGCCCCCGCTCTTTACATCATTGGCGATTCGACCGATGTGGCCTATCCCAATGCCAGGGATGATTTTTCTAAACTCCAACAAATCCCCGTGGTTTTAGCCAATCTGAATGTAGGGCATGGCGGAACCTATAGACTGCCTCAAGGAGGAGCATTTACCCCTTTGACGCTCGACTGGCTTGATTGGCAATTGAAGGGAAAAAAAGAAAATTCCAAAAAGTTTTTGGGCGCTCAATGCGGGTATTGCAATTTTCAGGGCTGGCGCATCGAGACAAAAAATTTTGACAAACCCTAAAATTTCTAATAGCCTTTACACTTTACAAACCCCCATTTTCCATCTTTCTTCGCCGCTGCCAATCCTTCCGATACCACCGGAAAAGGCTCATTTTCCAATGCATCCTTTCCATCGAGCAACAATTGGCCGTCTACAGAAAACACCGCTGAGATCTTCAAATCTCGACTCCAATAAAACCTGGCCTTATCGCCAATGTACCAGTTTGATTTTTGGTATTTCAGCGATTTTTTCTCTTTATACATCACATAAACGCCCTGCCCAATGTACTCTAGGGGCTTTTTTGTTTTTTCGCCCAAGGAGTTCAACTTTTCATCCAGCAACTGAATGGTGTTCCCTTTCACTACGGTATATACGCCATCCGGATTCCAAAGGATTTTATCAAAAATTGCTGGCTGTACAATCTGGCCCATGGTATCGATTAAACCTTTTTTAGTATTGCCATTTTGATCGGCACCCCAAAATATGGCCTTACCATTGGGCCAGAAACTTTCAACGTAAATGAATGTAAAAGGAATAACTTCTTCCCCCTTGCTATTGATGTAACCCCATTTTTGGGTAGCAGCGTTTTTTACTGGGAGCATTCCATACATCAGTTGGCCATCACTGAGCTCGACTTCGGATTTAACCACCTGACCTGCCACATCAAATATTCTTCCCTGGCCGGTATCGGTAACTTTGGCCAGCCAATATTGCTCATCCAGGGGGATGACTACATCAAACAGAAAATCAGATAACTTTTCAAGCCGATCGCTGTACAATTGCAATTTACCGCCATTGCTACAAGCGATATGCTGGCCGACGATTTCCAATCGCCACCAGGAAGGGGGTAAGATGATCTTTCCATCTGGCGTCATCAAGCCGTAGCGATCCTCATTTCTGAACCTGATTCTCCCGAATTGTATCTCGGGGCTGATTTCCTGAAAATAAGCGGAGTGCTTCTGCTCTTCTGCATTGAGCAGGCAATAACCTTTGGACAAAGCGTAAGCTCTGAAAAGGTTGCTGCCCATGTAATGAATGGAATCAAATTGGGGAGCCACCAGGATATTGCCCTTTTCGTCTTTAATCCCCCAATAAGCATCTTTTTCAAAAATAAACCTTCTTCCTGAACTGGTCTCAACCAGAATGCTTTTTCCAAGGGGTTGGAGTGCTGCCCAAGCGTTGCTGTCGGGCGTTTTTCTGATTTCAAACACCTGATTTGACTCGTCAGTGACCTGGTATACCTTTTCCTCCCCCAGTTCTGCTTTTACAAACCACGGTTCAATCACCCAGGCTCCGGAGGTATCGATAAAGCCCCATTTTCCACCCTGCTGCACCGCTGCTATGCCCTGCGCAAAAGCGAGTACGGCATCGAATTGAGGCTCGATGTGGAAGGATGGCGACTGACAGGATGAAAAACCAAATCCAAACATGAATATCCAGATTAAAGCACGCATGTTCTACTAGGCTTTGTGATCAAGTAGGTCCACCAGTGCGTTTTTGCCCTTTTTTGCTCCTTTATTAAACCGATTAATAAACGTACAATGCTGGCAAAAATCTTCGACCAACACCCCATTCAAAAACCCATCCCGCATCTTGGTAAAACGTTCGCTATTGATGATGTCGCTCAATGTTTGCTCTTTGACATTGCCCAAATTGATCACCGCGTTTTTGTCCAAACAACAAGGAACCACCGAGCCGTCGGCATGGATACCAATGTGATTGACCGCGCCATGACAACGGCCCTGAGTACCCTGATGGGGCAGTAAAAAAGAGGGCCATTCAAACCGGGAATCAAAATGCAGGTAAAGCCGGTTCCAGATTCTTTTGGATTTGATCAGGCCTAGTTCGAGGTTTCGGTTGATTTCTATGTTGAAGTAGGCTTCGATTTTTGTGTAGATCTCCTCATTATCGGAATCATTACTTTCCTGATTCCACAATCTAAGGTTGGTGTACAATTCTGGTCTTACCTCATGGGCAGATTGTACAAATTCAAAGATGGGCAAAAGGTAAGGTTCGATGTCCCGGGTCGGGAAATTGTCTTTGAAAGCTTGCAAGGAGAAGTTGACTTGCCGGACGCATTTGGAATTGATGAGCTGATCCTTGTACTTTTTGATCAGAATGCCATTGGTGGTCAGATCGATTTGGGTATTGTATTGTTCACAAATCTCCAGAATTTGTAAAAATTTGGGATGCGCCAGGGGCTCCCCCATCAGGTGCAAACAGACGATTTCAGTCAGGGGTGCCACTTGTTTCAGAATGGCCTCAAATTCAGCAGGATTCATTAGTTTTTTATCCTTTTCGACCACCGGACAAAAAGAACACTGCACATTGCAGATGTTGGAGATTTCGAGGTAGATTCTTTTGAACATGATGCTTGCTAATCTGAACTTAGTTTAACGAATGGCTTGTGGCAGCTAGCCCATTCTATCCAGTTGAAAACAGGGGTAAATTTACAATAAACCATCAATCAAGCAATCCCCTTATGTTTTGATGAAATCCACCATGAGCCGGGGTCATTGGTGGTATCTGTCTACGTAAAACCTTAATACGGAATTCAATTTTTGACGTATATTTAACAATTACCTAGCCAAAGTTGGACGAATGAGAAACGCAAAAATATTCATCAGCTCTTTCATACTATTGATTTCCCTTTCATTAAGTTTGTTGGCTCAGCAAAAACAAGACCTCGCCTTCGCTGAAGCTGTAAAAAATGGAGTACTTGTAAACGAAGGTTTTAACCGAAGCATCAAGTACGTCAATGCTTGGACAAAATATGCAGACCCTGGCACAGGCCTGATTCCTCGGAACATAAAAGAATCCAAAGATTATTGGAATGCCTGGGATGCCGCTGCTGATAATTATCCTTATATGGTATTGACCTCGTCTATTTTAATGCCTGAATATTTAAATACCACGGCTTTGAACATGCTTAAAACGGAGCAAAACCTCACGTCAAGAATTGGAAAACTTCCGGATACTTATTCATTTACCAAAAAAGGCTTCCTGAACGAAACGCCTGATTCAAGCCAGATCATATTTGGTGCCGCAGAATACATGAAAGACGGATTGATTCCCCTAACCGAATGGCTCGGACAAAGCCCTTGGAGTGATCGGATGTTGGGGATGTTAAACGACTTGCCAAGCCTTACCAGAATTGTAAAAGAAGTGAAAGATGGTAGATTTGGGAAAAGTGCAGTTGTTGAAGTCAATGGTGATTTGCTACAAGTCCTCACCCGCATGTATTGGTTTACGGGTAAACGTGAATACCTGGATTGGGGGGTAGAAATTGGCGATTATTATTTAAATGATGAACGATTGCCCACCGTGGCTATGGATCGTCTCCGCATTCGAGATCATGGTTGTGAGATTATTTCTGGCTTATGCGAAGTGTATTTGGCCACTTATTATTCCATGCCCGAAAAAAGAAATCAATGGCAGAAATACATTCATCAGATGCTCGATCGCATTTTAGCAATCGGTCGCAATGCTGACGGCCTTTTTTATGATGAGGTAAACCCTATTACGGGTGAAATTCTCTCCGAGCGGTTGGCTGACAATTTTGGATACACCTTTAATGCCTACTATTTTGTACACCAAATCGACTCAAAACCAGCGTACCAAGAAGCGTTGATCAAAGCCTTGAGTGCGCTAAATAGAAAATACCGAAATCACAACTGGGAAGGAAATGCCGATGGCTATGCCGATGCCATTGAAGGTACGCTGAATTTATACAACAGAGTGCCAATTCCATCCGTAAAGGAATGGCTAGACAGCGAAATAAGGGTACTTTGGGCATTTCAAAAACCGGAGGGGATCATTGAAGGTTGGCATGGAGACGGCAATTTTGCCCGAACTACTTTGATGTATTGTCTTTGGAAAACGCAGGGGATTGTTCCTACTTCATGGGACGAGCAGTTGAACATCGGCGCAGTTGATGACAATGGGAAGTTGAAAATAGCAATATCCTGTAAAACTGGATGGGAGGGACTACTCAAGTTCGATTTGCCCCG
This sequence comes from Haliscomenobacter sp., assembly GCF_965225875.1. Lineage (GTDB taxonomy): Bacteria > Bacteroidota > Bacteroidia > Chitinophagales > Saprospiraceae > Haliscomenobacter. The sequence continues at coordinate 2,647,688 of NZ_CBDDBS010000003.1, forward strand.
ATACAAAGACTTGATGCATTACCCTACAGATTACCCAAGAATCAATCAGTTTCAGCAATGGTTTACTATTGATGCTTCCAAAAAGTATACAATCAAGACGGCAAACTTAAAACCCAAAACTGTGGATGGTGCCGAGCTAATCAAAGGCTTACCTGTAAAAGTAGCTCCAGGGGAGGCCGTGTATTTGACTGTATCAAAGGGTAAAGATTAGATTTTGGAGGGCAGACGCAAAAATGGGCGCTGACAACTACACTATGCACTGCCCAGGGCTAGTTAGCTGGTTTTTTTATCAAATATTTCAATTAACTAACCATGAGCTTTTTAGAAATAGTTCAAACTGTTTGTTTATTTGCAGTACCAATTAGCATTACGTTTATGCGATCACTTTCAATAAAAATTCATGAATTGCGAGGTGATAAATATGCTCGATATTCACCGCTTGAAACGAACATTCATATCATTCCAATTCCGCTCTTTCATTAACCAACGGGTGATGAAAAAATTATTGCACTCAAGAAAAAAAGAAACATTTATGTGTATGCAGTGTATTCATCAGTCGTTCTCCTGGTTTTAGCAGAAATTTTGAATCAAATTTTAGCTTTGTCCTAGTAAGTAAACAATGTTTTGGGTTGTGGCAGCCAAGCCCAATCGTTCCTCCCGACTGCTCTTAGCTGCCCTCATTGCAAAAGTCTATTCTACCAGAGTGTGGAATTTGAGACTACCCGCTGGTACGGGTCAGGAGATCGTACACCAGCGTTGTGCCTTGGAAATGGGTGGGGTAGGTATGTATTTCACAGTATTTACTTTTAAGTGATTTATCATTGCCTGTTCAGTGCCATTCTAAAAATAGGCGAATACCTTACTTGTTCGCATAGTACATACCAATACCCGCCAAGCGTGAAGCGTTCTGGTCACTTATCCAAGGAAATTGCCGATGTGCATTTGTCTTAATCGCCACTTCTTCGATTTTACCCAAGCAGCATTGTTCGGCTAAATTATAAATAAAGCTTTCTGCTTTACGGACATAGGTTTGCAAAATGTCAATGGTCTCTAGGCTTAATTCGGGGTATTTTTGCTGCATGCGGTCGTGGATGGGTTTCTGAAAATTCTCGCCCCACTCGCTGCTGAATGTCAAGGCCTGATTGATTATATCCTTATGCAATTTTAAATTAGGCGCGATTTCAAATTGAGTTGTTGTTACATCGGGCATGGTTATATTGAATATTTCCCCTATTTGTTTTTGTGCATTTTCTCTCATGATTTGGTCTTCGTTGGGAATCGGATTGCCAAAACCATCTTTATAAACTTGCCAGAGGGTGTCGGATTTTCCAGCTACTGGTTCAATTGGTTTTGGTTTTTCGGGGATAAAGTTTTCTGCAAATTTTTGAAAATGCAAGACGTGTTTGCCGCCTTTGGGATGATCAATTTCAAGTACATAGTCACTATCGGGCAAACCCAATGTATCAAAAAGCATTTTAATACTACCGCTTAATTTGTCTGTTACCAGGGCATTTTCTATGATGGTTTGCGCATTTTTATCAACAATTCGATAATTACCATAACCATTCCCGCCATATTCAGGCAGCCAAACTTGCAGTTGTTGGCAATCGGGATAGTGAACAAATTGGGCTTGTAATATGCCAAGTTGGTCTGCATTATCGCCTGTATTTTCGATTGTTCCAAGTTCTATAATGCCGTTATGTGGTATCATTTCTGTCATTTTCAATCGCGTTTAAAGATAAAAAACAATAGCCCGAACCCTGCTAACAGGCAAGATGTTTATAGAAAATTTCTTCAAAGGATCTCACCAGCAAAGCTAAATTTCTTTGTCATTTGATAAGCTACTTTCGTTGGTTGTTTGTGTCGCGTTGCGCATCCGAATAAGGGAAAATTGTAAAGTTGATTGAGATACTTCCTGAGCTAACGGTAAAAGTGTCGGCAAAAAACGAAGTTCAACTCCTCTTTTGAGTAGCTCATCAAGTAGGTTATCGATGGGACGAATTGAAATTGGTGTAACTGCCTTGTAAGAAATGTAGTAACCAGCCCCTTCGTCCAACAAAATAAAATCATCAGTAGGAAATTCGTAACAATAAAGCGTTGTCTGTTCAATAAGGTCACGCCATTTGTTTTCAATCGCAACAACATAGCCTGAAGCGTTTTTGCCTAAAAATATTTCCTTGTCCTGCTGTGAAGTACCCTGCTTAGCATAAAATGTAACTCGTGGACAGTCCCTTGGCAAAAGATAGTTGTGTAGAAGTTTGTCGGTGATTGCAAAAACGACCTCTCCATTTATACCCTCGTAATGTGAGGGAGATGGTCTCGGCTCAAACCTTTTTATGGATGGATCTTCGCTGATGTGATACAATCTGAATGAATTTGTCAGGTTCTCGGTCATGGTCTGAAATTACAGTTTTTTGGTGCTCATTTTTTGGCTATCAGCTGAAAGCTGAATTGTCGTCATAAGTATGCCGCTAACCTGGACACTCCCCTAGCACAACCTTTCCCAAAAGTTATTTACAACAAAGGCAGCCAAGACCAATCCTTCCCCCGACTGCCCTTAGCTGCCCTCCTTGCAAAAGTCTATTCTACCAAAGTGTGGAACCTGAACCTACCTTATCGCCTCATTCCCCCGCACCCCATTTCTGATCCTCACCGCATCCAGCACGTCATAAACAAAAATTTTGCCGTCGCCAATGTTCCCTTCGGAAGCATTGGTGAGGATGACGTCGATGCACTTTTCCAGGTTTTCATCGCTTACTACGCAGATGATCAGGATTTTGGAGTGCAAAATGAGTGGAATCTCCGTTCCACGGTACACTTCGGCATACCCTTTTTGTAAGCCTGCACCTTTGACCGGCATTACGGTCATGCAGGGAATTTCCGCAGCTACCAGGCCAGCTTGTACGGCCTTGAGTTTGGAAGGTCTTATGATGGCTTCTACCTTTTTCATGTTGAAATGTTGAGCTTTGGTTAATCAAAAGTGGTGTAAGCTTCCACCCCGTACTCGGCGGAGTCGATACCCGCCAATTCCACGTTTCGGTGTACCCGAATACCAATCAATTTGTCCAATACCTTGAACAAGAGGAAGGCAGCAACAAAGGAGAAGGCGCCAATCACGGCCACTCCCTGAAATTGCACCCACAATCCGGTCCATTGGCCCGTAGTAAACAAGCCGTTTTTGAGGGAAAATAAACCTACAGCCAAGGTTCCAAAAGCGCCATTGACCCCGTGCACCGCAACCGCTCCAACCGGATCGTCGATGTGCATGCGATCGATGGTGATCACGGCAATATCCACCAGGATACCAGCTACCAAACCAATCAGCAAGGCCGAACCCGGAGTAACCACATTACACCCAGCGGTGATGGCCACCAAACCAGCCAGAATGCCATTGATCACCATGGTGATGTCCACCGCTTTGTGGCGCAAACGGGTGTACACCATTGTGGAAATGCCCCCCATCGCCGAAGCCAAAAAGGTATTGACCGCCACGGTGCCAATCATTTCCCACTTGCCTACGGCGCCGAGGGTAGATCCTGGATTGAAACCAAACCAACCAAACCACAACACAAAGGCACCGACCGCAGCCAGGGTCAGGTTGTGCCCCGGAATCGCATTGATGGAGCCATCGGCATTGTATTTGCCGATGCGTGGGCCCAGGGTAATCGCCCCAGCCAGTGCCGCAAATCCCCCCAGGGTGTGCACGACCGCAGAACCCGCAAAATCATTGAAACCTTGCAAAGCCAGCCAACCCTTGGGATTCCAGGCCCAATTGGCGGCCATGGGGTAGATCAGGGCACAAAAAACGGTCACGAACGCAGCGTAGGCCCACACCTTCATACGTTCGGCAATCGCCCCGGAGACGATTGAAATGGCCGCCACCGCAAAGCCCATTTGGATGAACCAAAAGAGGGTGTTTGAAACGGTCAGGCCCAGCCCCAGATCGTAATCCAGGATGCCCAGGCCAAAGGCAAACCAACCGTTGGAGCGACCATAAGCAATGGCAAATCCAACGCCGTAAAAAGCAATACCGCCGAAAATGACATCAATGATCACCTTGGCGATGATGCTGATGGAGTTTTTGGAGCGGACAAAACCCGCTTCCAATAAGGCGAAACCGCCCTCCATCTGAAAAATTAAGGCAGCACAAAGGGCTACCCATACAGAATCGATGGCATGCACCAATTCTGCCTGGTTTTTCACTAATTCTTCCATAAAGTTGAGTTGAAAAGGATTGATAGGGGCAACGCGCAGTACGTATACCCAAGAATGAAGTGAGTAAAAAACCGGTGAAAAACAGTCTTATGCTTTAGTTGAAAAAAGACATTAAACGGTTCCGTTCACCGCTGTTGCGAAGATATAAGGTAACTTTATACCTAGATGGGTTTGAATGGCTGGAATTTGAGGCATTATTTTGGCTTTTTTACGTTGGCCACGAGAGGTGGTCAAAAGAATGCTCCAATTTTTGGCGTTTTACCCAGCAGTACAGAAAATTGTTCAAGTGTACTTTGCTAAGAAAAAAAAGCTATTTTTAAACGAAAAACACAGGTAGCCCTAAGCATACTATACTTATGAAAACGCACCTTGCCCACCTCATGCAACGCAGTTTTCAACGTGCGTTGCAACGTTCTGCACCGGACTATTGGCGTAGCCGCCGCCAGTTTGTGCGTCAGTTTACGGGGCTTTCGGCCGGGGTTTTAATGGGGCAATCCTTATGGCCGGAAATGGCCAAAAAACCTAAAGTACTGATCGTTGGGGCGGGAATCGCAGGTTTGAGTGCAGCCCATCAGCTCAAAAAAGCAGGCATCAAGGCGCATTTGTACGAGGCTTCGAATCGGTTTGGTGGTCGCATGATGACCTTGCGCAATTATTTTGGGCCAGGTTTGACCACTGAATTGGGCGGGGAATTCATCGACGCCTATCACGAAGACATGCTGGCCTTAGCCAAAGAATTCAACCTGGAAATTTACGACCTCAGAAAAGATGAAGCTTCGCTCGAACAGTCCTTGTACTTTGGTGGAAAGCACTACACCGAAGCAGACTTAAGCAAAGCCATTGAGCCCTATATCCCTCAATTCCGGGCCAGTTTGGAAAAACTACCGGAAGACTTCGAACAAATCTCCTACCACAACGCTGAATCCTGGAAAAGCCTGGACCAACTCTCCATTCCGCAATACCTCGACAGCATTGGTGTAAAGGGTTGGCTCAAGGATTTTTACCACAGCAACATGTCGAGTTATTACACGATGGATGCCAGCGAGCAATCGGTGATTAACCTTTTTCTGCTTTTGGGTTTACCCGCAGTTGGGCATGAACACGAGGAGCAGGAAGAAGTGGCTGAAGTGTTTAAAATCCGGGGTGGCAGCCAGGCCTTGACCGAGGCCCTGGCAAAATCGCTGGAAGGGCAAATTAAACTCGGGCATGCTTTGACTGAGATCATCAAAAACCCTGACGGCACTTATACTGCTGCGTTTGACCACTTGGACAAGCCCAAAACAATCAAGGCCGATTACCTGATTTTGACCTTACCTTTTACCAAACTGCGGGAAGTAAAAACGACCGGCTTCCAGTGGTCGCCCGTCAAAGGCAAATGTATTCAGGAATTGGGTTATGGCAATGGGGGGAAAATCCTCTTTGGCTTAAATGAACGCATCTGGCGCAAACACTGCTTCCAGGGAGGCTTCAATACCGACTTACCCGCTTACAGTGGTTGGGACAGCAGTCGCATGCAACCTGGCGATTTGGCCAGCCTGACCGTTTTTGGTGGCAGCAACATCGGCCACGATGCAGCCAACTTGACCCAAAATGAACTAATCAACAAATACCTGCCCGGCCTGGAGCAAATGTGGCCCGGATTTAAAGCTGCCACCAACGGTAAAATGCACAAGTTCTCCTGGGAAAATTACCCCTTCAACCTTGGCTCCTATACCGCGTATAAAACCGGACAATGGGCCAGTTTTGGCGGCGCCGAAAAAGAACCCGAAGGCAATATCCTCTTTGCAGGGGAACATTGTAGTGTGGTTTTTCAGGGGTACATGAATGGAGGAGCGTATTCGGGAAGGGTGGCGGCGGAGAAGCTGCTATTTGAACTGAAGGCAAATAAAGCTGGATAAAAATCTGTTTTTCACTGTTCCCCTGGAACATTCATCCAACTTTGGGACACCCTAAGAGCATCTTTAACCTTAAAACACCACCCAAATGGCAAAAACATCCTTAATCAACATCCTCAAAAAGGCCTACCGCCTTGCCAGACTCAGCGAACAGCCAAATACCCCCGGGGTCGACGAAATCAGCGAATGGTACCAAGCGCAACAGCGGAAAAACTGGTCGCGCCGCAGCTTCTTGGAAACCTCTTTCCAGGCGGGTATCGCCATAGGTGGGACCAGCCTTTTGGGCGGCTATGCCATCGCTGGAACCAGACCATCCTTTGATACTTCAGCAAAGGTTGTGATTGTTGGGGCCGGGATCGCCGGTTTACATGCAGGCCATTGTTTGAAAAAAGGGGGCTTCCCTGGGGCCGGGATTCAAATTTATGAAGCCAGCAACCGCACCGGAGGCCGCATGTTTACCAGTAAACTTTTTGGCAATGACATGACCACCGAATTGGGTGGGGAGTTTACCGATAGTGATCATTTGGACATCCTGAATCTGGCCAAACAATTCAATATTACCGTTCTGGACAAGGAATCGGATGACCAGCTCATTGGTGATGCCTTTTTCTTTAATGGCAAGCATTATACCTTGAATGATGTAATCGCCGCCTTCCAGAGTTGTCGGAAAAAAATCGCTGCGGATGCCAAATCCCTTGGCAAAAACTACGATACCCCACAGTGTGAAAGTTTGGACCGCACTACACTGAAAGCTTACCTCGAAAGCCTGCAAGCCGATTCCTGGTTTAAAAAAATGATCGAAGTAGCCTACGTTGGGGAGTATGGCCGATCAACCGAGGAACAATCGGCTCTCAACCTCATTGACATGATTGGCACCAAAAAGAAAGGCTTTAAAATATTTGGTGACAGTGATGAACGCTTTAAACTCCTGGGCGGCAACCAGCAAATTTGCGACCGACTGGCCGATGGCCTAAAGGAAAACATCAATTTGGGGCATAACCTGGTGGCGGTTAAAAACAAAGGCCAGGGGTTTGTACTTTCCTTCTCAGCAGGTGGTTCGACCAAAGAAGTAGAAGCTGACTATGTCATCATGACCATTCCTTATACTGTGTTGAAGAACGTAGAGGGCATCGATACATTGGATGGAATCACGCCCCAAAAACTCAAATGTATCCAGGAACTGGGCTATGGCCTGAACGGTAAAATGTTCCTTGGATTGAACAACCGCCCCTGGCGCGCGCTGCAACCGGCCTATCAAGGGTACATTTACACCGAAAACATTCATACGGGTTGGGATAGTTACCACCTGCAAAACCAAAATCAAGGCCCTTCGGTATTTACCATCTTTTTGGGCGACATGGCTGGTGCTACCGTTGCCCCCCAAAAGGCGGCGAGTTTTGTACCCGAATTGGCCAAGGCTTTTCCGGGCTTTCAGTCGGCCTTTTTGCCCAGCCAAACTGCGGCTATGAACTGGACTGCGAATGCCTTGCAAAAAGGAAGTTATGCCTGTTACAAACCGGGTCAATGGACGGATGTCTCGGGGCAGGAAGGGGCGCCGATTGGCAATATGCTCTTTGCAGGGGAACATTGTAGTGTGGACTTCCAGGGCTACATGAACGGGGCTGCGGAGACTGGGAGACTGGCTGCGACGCAGATATTGACCAGGATTAAGAAGTAACTCACATTACGCAGTTTTTAACCGCTGAGTTTCACAGAATACCCGCAGAGTTTCTCAGAGTTTCTTTTAGTTTTGAGGAGTTTGCCACCTGCGGTGGCGAGTGTTCAGGCACTACTGAAATTTGATTTTTTCGTACTAGCTGCTGCTCAATGCGGCCTCTGAGTACTCTTTGCTATCGCAGATGGCTCAACTTAAAACTCTGAGAAACTCTGCGGGTACTCGGTGAAACTCTGCGGTTAAAAAAAATGCGGTTAAGTCGTTACAAATGAGTCGTTAAGCGCAAAATCGCGCAAACAAGACCCCTCGAAAGTCTAAAACTTTCGAGGGGGCGCTCTGGCGTTTTACTCCAATTCTGAGATTTATGAATATAATCCCAGTGACTGTTAAAAGCCCAACACCATGCAAAAAATCACCATTGCCCTTGTCCTCATTTTCTTGCTGGGTTGTAAGCACCCGGAATCCAATGATAAACCCATCTACCATCAAGCTGCCGAATTCGAACCTGCCGAAGCCATCTGGCTCCTCTGGTCCAATTACGACCACCGTGCCGACATGCCCAACGAACAAGCCACCCTGGACATCATCTCCGCCCTGGTGCCCCATGTCAAAGTCAAACTCATCGTGGCCAATGATTCTCTGTATCAGCATGCCCGCAGCAAAATCCGCCCGGATTGGTTGGAGAAACAACAGGTGAGCATTTTTAAGTTACCTTATCAGGAGTTCTGGGCCAGAGACATGGGGCCATCCTTTGTACTGGATCGGCAAGGCAAACTGGCTATGGCCGACTTCAATTTCAATGCCTGGGGCATCGGCAGCTTACAAGATTCCATGGTAAAAATAGACGAGTCCCTGGATGAGCGGGTGGCGAAAATGATGAAACTGCCCGTCATCTCCTCCCCCTTGATCACCGAAGGAGGCAACCACGAAGTAAATGGCCAGGGCACCTTGATGCTGACGGAAAAAGTAGCAAGGGGCCGCAATCCCAAGTTGAGTTTGGCTCAAATTGAAAAAGAGTACCAACGCTTGCTGGGGGTTCGAAAAATCATTTGGCTGAAAGAAGGGCTATACGAAGACGATTACACCCAGCGCAGCCCTCTGCCGGGTCCCAAAGGGGAAAAATTGTACACCTTGCTCACCACCAACGGCCATATTGATGAAATGGCGCGTTTTGTGGATGCCCGTACCGTATTGCTTGCCGAGGTTGATTCCAGCGACCTGGACGAACCCATCGGGCGCGAAAACCTGCGCCGATTGAACCAAAACCTGCGGATTTTACAAGCGGCCAGAGATCAGGACGGCAAAGCCTTCAAAATCATCCGGATGCCTTTGCCCAAACTCATTGTAGATACACTGTACCCCGGAGATGGGACCTATGATTTGATCAGCACCAGCGATTTTGAAAACGGACACCAATTTCCCAAAGGGAAGCCAGTGCTGGGCATTGCTGCCGCCAGCTACCTCAATTTTTTGATCGCCAACGGCTGTGTTTTGGTGCCTGCCTATTTCCGTCCAGGTGCGGATGCTGAAGTAAAAAGGCGCGACGAACAGGCTCAATCCATTTTTCGTTCGGTTTTCCCAAAGAAAAAAATTATTCCAATTGACGCCCTGGCTGTAAATTTCGGCGGTGGAGGCATACATTGCATCACCATCAACGAACCGAAATCGAAACAATGAAGACCTACAATCGCCAACTCATCTTTGCCGCAGCCTGTGCCGGACTTTTCCTTTTTGGAGTAGGAGTCATCACTTTTGGCTCCATCGCTCCCGATTTAAAAGCCAAGTTTTCGCTCGATGAGCTGGAGATCGGTGGATTGTTCTCGATGTTTCCCCTTGGCATTTTGGTGGGGTCTTTGAGTTTTGGCCCCATCACCGATCGTTCGGGGTATCGGCTCCTGTTGGGGGCCTGTAGTGCGATGCTAGCCCTGGGTTTTGCTGGTATTGGCCTGGCTACCGCCTTGTGGATGGTCCAGATCAGCATTATTTTGATTGGCATCGGAGGTGGTGCCATCAATGGGGCCACGAGTGCTCTGGTGGCCGATATCAGTACCGAAAACAAGGGGGCTAGCTTGGCCCTCTTCGGCTCATTTTTTGGATTGGGTGCCCTGGCGATGCCTTTTGTACTGGGCTTATTGAAGGGAGTAGTCCCTTTTGAAACCATTGTGCTGCTGATCGCCGGGTTTACTTTTTTGTTGACGCTGGTTTATTTGGCCTTGCAATTCCCGGAAGCCAAACATTCTGAAGGCGTTTCGATGGCTCATGTTGGGCAAATGCTCAAAAATCCGGCTTTGCTCCTGATTGGCTTTTTTCTCTTCTGGCAAAATTGCTGTGAAGCCTTGATCAACAATTGGACCACCTCCTATCTCCTGGATAAACAACACCTGGATGGAAGTTGGACCTTGTACGCCTTGTCCTCTTACGTCGCCGGGCTCAGCCTCATGCGGATTTTGACGGGGAGTGTTTTTAAAAAAATTCCGGCACCCCGGATTCTGCAAATCAGCATGATCTTTTTGGTGCTGGGGGCCCTCATTCTGGGCTGGATGTCGGGCTTAAGTTGGGTATTTTTAGGTTTGATTTTGTTGGGCTTCGGTCTGGCTTTGGGTTTCCCCGTGATGTTTGGGCTCAGCAGTTCCTTGTATCCCAAAATGAGCGGCACCGCGATTGGAATCATTTTAGTGCTCTCCTTATTCGGCAATTTGTTGACCAACTACATCATGGGCTTTCTGGCAAAATCCTGGGGCATTGGCGTGTTTTCCCTGGCCTTGTTGAGTGTAACAGTGGTACAGGCTATTTTTTGCGTGGTTGTTCTGAAGAAAGTCAATTAAGAGAAGCAACGAAACAGTGCTTTGCTCGACCGACCCGAAAGTCTAAAACTTTCGGGTCGGGGTTTTAGATAGTACGTATATTCGTTAACTTGTGCATTGATTTTTGATTTTACCCAATTAAGTACCTGTGCTAGCCTTACAGTACAGGTATGCAAACAAACAAGTGCATGAACCGAATGCTCTCCCATGCCGGAAGGGATATCCCCGCCTCCATCGTCGTTTTTCTGGTCGCTTTACCACTGTGTTTAGGTGTTGCATTGGCTTCGGGAGCACCGCTGTTGAGCGGAGTGATTGGTGGAATTGTTGGTGGAATCGTCATCGGAGCTTTGAGTGGTTCAAACCTTAGTGTAAGTGGCCCAGCGGCGGGTTTGACCGCCATTGTTGCCGGGGCTTTAGGCGAACTGCCTTCCTACGAGGTGTTTTTACTCAGTGTGATCATCGCCGGAGTGCTACAAATCATCCTCGGATATATCAAAGCAGGCATCATTGGCGACTATATACCCAATGCGGTGATCAAAGGCATGTTGGCGGCCATTGGCCTGATTTTGATCCTCAAACAATTGCCCCACCTGGTAGGCTACGATGCTGACCCCGAGGGGGATGAGTCTTTTTTTCAAATCGATGGAGAGAATACTTTTTCAGAAATTTTACTTTCCCTGAACCACTTTGCACCAGCCGCGATCATCATTGGCTTCATTTCGCTTTTGATTCTGGTGGTTTACGAGTTGAAGTTTTTTAAACAAAACCGCATTTTTCAGTTGATCCCCGGGCCGCTGATTGTGGTTTTGGTAGGTGCTTTGCTCAATGCCTATTTGCAAAGCCAGGGATCCAGATTGTACCTGGATGGAGATCACCTGGTGTCACTTCCGTTAAGCGCCAATCCAGTGGAATTTTTCAATCAGCTCAATCGCCCCGATTGGAGTGGGATTGGCAATCTGCAGGTTTGGATTACCGGAGGAACCCTGGCCATTGTTGCCAGTTTGGAAACCCTGCTCAGCTTGGAAGCCATCGATAAATTGGACCCGGAAAAAGGTTTTTCTCCTACGAATCGCGAGTTAAAAGCCCAGGGTGTGGGAAACATCGTTTCAGGACTATTGGGGGGCTTGCCGCTCACCTCCGTGATTGTGCGCAGTAGCGCCAATGTCAGTTCCGGCGCAAAAAGTAAATTGTCTACCATTTTGCACGGCACAATGCTCCTGGCAGCGGTGTTGTTCATCCCCGGGCTCCTCAACCTGATCCCGAAGGCAGCCCTGGCAGCCATTTTGATTTTTACTGGTTACAAGCTGGCCAAAATTTCCATTTTTAAAGAATACTGGAAAAAGGGCTACAACCAGTTTTTCCCACTCATTATCACCGTCCTTGCTATTTTGTTTACCGACCTTTTAATTGGAATCTGTGTGGGAATGATTGCGGGTTTTTATTTCATTTTCCGCAGCAATTTCCACAAATCCATTCTCATCCTCAAAGACGAGCACCGCTACCTGATTCGCTTCGCCAAAGAAGTATCTTACCTCAATAAGGGTTACCTAAAAACGGCACTGGAAAATATTCCCGACGACCAGGCGGTACTGATCGATGCTTCAAAATCTACCTTTGTGGACCAGGATGTGGTAGAGGTAGTCAACGATTTTATTGTCAATTCGGAGTCGCGCAACATTAGGATTTACTTCAAGCGCAGACCTGGTGAAACCAAAGAAATTTTTAACGATCCGCACAAGCGGGAAATGATCTAAGCATGAAAGCATACGAACGATTACTCTTGGAAAACAAAGCTTGGGCACGGGAAAAAGTCAAAGAAGACCCCGACTATTTCCATCGTTTGGCCCAAATTCAGACTCCCGAGTTTTTGTGGATCGGATGCAGCGACAGCCGCGTTCCTGCCAATGAAATTACCGGGACCGAGCCAGGCGAAATTTTTGTCCAACGCAACATTGCCAATATGGTCATCCATACCGACCTCAATCTCTTGAGTGTGTTGGAATATGCGGTAATGCACCTCAAAGTGCGGCACATCATCGTCTGTGGGCACTATGGTTGTGGCGGGGTAAAAGCAGCCATGAGCCACAACAACTTTGGCATCATCAACAAGTGGATTCGCAGCATCAAGGATGTTTACCGCATCCATGAAGCAGAATTGACTGCAATAGGAAATGAAGATGAGCGGGTCAACCGTTTGATCGAACTCAATGTGGAAGAACAGGTCTTAAATCTGGCGAAAACCTCAATCATTCAAAAAGCCTGGAAAGACAGACAAGCGCCTTATCTGCATGGTTGGGTATATGGCTTGGACAATGGCTTGATTAAACCTTTGAAGGAAATGGCGCCAGGGACCAGGCTGGATCATATTTATGAGTATGATGATTTATGAAAGTTGAGGAGTTGAGAAGGTTGAGGAGTTGAGGCTACCGCGAGCGACTTAAGCAAGTACATTGTCAAGATCGCTCGCGGTAGCCTCAACTTCTCAACCCCTCAACTCCTCAACTTTTTTATAAGCGCAAAGCCATCGTCAGGGCCACCCCACGCGTTTGCAACACAGGACGGTTGTCGTTGCTGTTGTCTGCGTCATTGTCCAGGATGTTGTTCAGGCCGTAGTTGTACCGGAGGTCGAGGGTGACCTTGCCAAAACCAATCCCGGCTGCGCCAACCAAACCGTAGTTGATCCGTCGTGCATCGTCTTCATCGTCAAAAGTGAATTTGCGCTCGGTGATCACTTCCTGACTGCTGCCGATGGTCGTTGCGGTTTTGGTTTTTCCGCCCAATGCATAACCCAACCAGGGGCCTGCCGCGATGTGAATGCCTACCCCTTCACCTCCGTTGTTTCCCAATTGTAGTTTGGCCAGGAGCGGAAGTTCCAGGTAATTGATTTTATACCGGGTATCGGTCTTGGTGCCCAATAACTCGTAGGTGTTGCGCCCCCCACTTTGGGAAAACAGCAACTCAGGCTGAAAGACCAACAATTTACCTGGATTAAGCTCAAAAGCCAGGCCTACCACGGTACCCAATACAGATTCGTTTTTCAGCTGGTCTTTGGTGACGTTTTCTTTCTCTTCGGCAACGGTTGAAAGGCTGGCGCCCACTTTGATGCTAACCTGGGCTTGGGTTGTGATGCTGAAACAAATGAGGAGGAACATCCCCAACAGTACTTTTTTCATAGTCATTTGGTTGATTGGTGATTAAAGGAAAATTCAAATTTGTGCCAGTGACCTGGCAGGGGGAGGCTGAAAAATTGTTCGTGCTACTAACGGTCCAGCTGCCCGGTAAATTTTCTGGATATCAAGAAATTTTACGAACTGAGGGGCCGAATTGGTTTCATTTGCCTATTTTTATTTTCTCAAACCATTGAATTATTGCGAAATAGCTCATATTATTGTAATACTATTACCTTATAATTGTAATACTTTTTCAAAATGAAAAATCTTTACCAAAACCTATCCCGCGTTCCCTTTTTAGCCAAGAGTTATTCTCGCAAATTTTTGTTCATCGCCTTTTTAGGCATCCACATTCCATTGATAGGGCTGATTGGTTTCGCGGTTTTCCGCAGTGATATTTTTACTCCAGTCATATCGGTTATTGTCGCCTTTGTATTCACCCTTTTGGGCGTTTTGCTGACCTTGTTCATTTTGCATGGACTATTGTCGCCTCTGCGGCAAGCCGAACAAGCCTTGCGTCAATACCTCAGTACCCGCAGTTTACCCAACCTGCCAATGCATTATCAGGATGAAGTAGGCTCATTGTTCAATAACCTGCAAAATACCCTGGAACGCCTTGAACTATTGCTGCGCCAACGCGAAGACCTCACTGCGTTGCTCAGTCATGATTTGCGAACACCCTTAGCACAAACCATTGGCGTCTGCCAAACCATCAAACAAGAAACCGACCCCAAGGTCATCAATGAATTTTGTGATGAACTAAGTGCCGAAATGGAAAAACAACTGGCCTTTCTGGATGAGGTGCTCAACCTGTTCCGCCAGGAAGATCTCGTGCTGACCAAAACAGATTTCGAAAAAGTCAGTGTGAAAAATCTCGTTGATGGAGTACTCCAATCCATTGAGTCGGTAATCAAAAACAAACACATCCAGGTCACCCAGCAGATTGTGAATGATGTCCGTATCGGTGTAAAGCCGGAGTTATTCAAACAAGCCATCCAAAACCTGATTTTGAATGCTGTGAAGTTTTCAGAAACAAAAGGGACTGTTCAGGTTTCTTGTTTTGAAAACGACCAAAACCAGGTCTGTATCCAGGTGCGTGACCAAGGCATTGGTTTTGAACCCGATATAAGCATGCAGTTGTTTGAAAAATTCACCAAATCTGGCAAAAAAGGAACGATGGGGGAAAAATCGACAGGGATCGGTTTGTATTTGGCGAAAGGAATTGTGGAGAAACACCGGGGCCGGATTGAAGCCAGCAGCCAGGGCTTGGGTAAAGGGGCAGTGTTTTCGATTTATTTGCCCAATGTGGGATAAAACGAACACTTAGTGTGCGAAAATGGACATATTTTATTTTAGGTGGCAATATTTAATGTTGATTAACAATTAATAAAATCCTTGGCACAAAACTTGCCCTCTCGATGATGAATCAAAGTCAATCGGGGCAATATGTTCAAAAATTATGTATTCACGACCTTCCGGCAACTTTGGAAACACCAGGGTTACACGGCCATCAACATTGCGGGATTAGCAATTGGTATTGCAGTTTGTTTGTTGATCGCCCTTTGGGTAAACGACGAATTGCAATACGATCAATTTCATCAAAAGGCTGACCGTATTCATCGGGTAATCTGGAATGGCCGCTTTGGCGACAATGAGTGGAAACTACCCGTCGGACCGGTGCCCATCAAGCACGCACTGGAAGAAAATTTCCCCGAGGTTGAATACGCTACCCAAATGTACCAAACCGGGTTGACCCTCAAAAAAGGTACGGAATATGTGCGGGAAACTGAGCTTTTATACGTAGATGAACATTTCCCCAAAGTGTTCGATGTGAAGGTGCTTGCCGGAGATTTGACTCCAGCCCTTCGTGAACCCAACACCATTGCCCTGAGCCAAAGCGCCGCTGAAAAATACTTTCCCGATCAAAATCCGGTCGGGCAAACCCTTTTGAAAAATGATGGTACGCCGCTCAAAGTTTGTGCATTGGTGCAAGACCTGCCTACCCAATCTCATTTTCAGTTCCAGTTTTTAGGCGCTTTGAATCAATTGCAATCTATTAAAGAGCGTAAAGATTTGTGGGGATTTGCTTCGGTTTACAATTATTTTAGCCTCAAAGCCGGAGCTGATCCCATTGCACTGCAAAAGAAATTCCAGACCTATGTTGAGCAGCGTTTTTTGGAAGAAGAGTTTCGTTCCAAGGGCAATTTTTCCCGTTTCCCCTTTCAAAGCCTGAACTCGATCCACCTTGACTCCAATTTGGAAATGGAGCTCAGCGTCAATGGCCGGAGGGCTTATCTCTATATTTTTTCCGTGGTAGCCTTATTTATTTTAGTGCTGGCTTGCATCAATTTTATCAACCTGAGCACTGCACGCTCGATTACCCGGGCTAAGGAAGTAGGAGTGCGCAAAGCACTGGGCTCGGGGCGTGGCCAGTTGATGTTGCAGTTTTTTGGAGAATCCTTTGTGGCCGTCCTGGGGGCTTTGTTATTGGCGCTGGCTATTTTGGGGTTTAGTTTGCCCTATTTCAATGTGTTGGCCGGGAAAAGCATGGACTTGCAACGGCTGAACTTGCCTTTTTTGCTCGCTTTGTTGGCGGGGATTACCCTTTTTACGAGTTTGTTGGCCGGGGTATTTCCAGCCGTGGTGCTTTCAGGTTTCAAAACCATTGCTACACTAAAAGGACAATTGGGGAGCCACTTGGGGCGGAGCCGCTTGCGCGAGTCCTTGGTGGTGGGTCAATTTTCCATTTCTACCGCTTTGATCATTGGAACGATGGTGGTGGGAACACAGTTTCGCTTTTTGTTGAACTCAGAATTGGGTTTTAACAAGGATCGGGTTTTGGTCATCGACCGGGCTTATGCTTTGGATCAGAACTATGCGGTATTTTTAGAAAAATTGCGCAAACTACCCAGCGTTGAACAGGCCGCAGGAGCAGGCGCGCTCCCGGGAAAATTATTTGACTCTACCATTTTTGCACCTGAACAACCTGCCAATTTTAAAGAAAGCTCTTTCAATTATGTTTTTGCTGATCCCGCTTACCTGAGCACGCTGAAAGTAAAACTGGAGGCTGGCCGTGATTTTCGCCAAAACTCCCGCGCTGATTCACTCAGCTGCATCATCAATCAAGCCATGGCCAAAAAACTGGGCTGGGCTGATCCCCTTGGGAAACACATTACTGGTGGAAACAATACTGCCTATCAGGTCATTGGCGTGATGGAAGATTTTCATTACCTCTCTCTGCACCACCAGGTTGAACCATTGCTTTTGATGCCTACCATTTGGACACCCTCTTATCTAGCTATTCGTTTAAAGGCAGGGGATTTGGCGGTTCAAATCAATGCTGTAAAAAAACTTTGGAATGAATTGGCCCCAACTGCGCCCTTCGAATACAGCTTTATGGAGGACGATTACCAGAAATTTTATGAGGCTGAACAACGCCTGGGGCGGGTATTTTTCCTCTTTTCCGTGCTGGCTTTGTTCATTGCAGGTTTAGGGTTGTTTGGCTTGGCCTATTACATGGTGGCTCGGCGCACCAAGGAAATTGGTGTACGCAAAGTGCTGGGTGCAGGAGTAGGGACCGTGGTGCGTTTGCTGGCTTTTGACTTCCTGAAACTGGTTTTGATCGCTGTAGTGCTGGCGGCCCCAGTCGCCTATTGGTTGTTACAGCGCTGGTTACAGGATTTTGCTTACCGAATCGATATGCCCTGGTGGGCGTTTGTAGCAGCAGGTGGCATCGCCCTGAGCATCGCTCTACTTACCGTGAGTTTCCAAAGTATCCGTGCAGCTTTGAAAAATCCGGTGACAGCGCTTAGAAGTGAGTAAAAAGATGAGAGATGAAAGATGAAAGATGACAACAAACCAACAGCCCCAGACTTACCTGCTTTCATCTTTCATCTCTCATCTCTCATCTTTTTATTAGTTTCGTGTGTAAATCAACTCTACACATGAATCGCAAAATTATACTTTGGTCCGTTACAGTAGCGCTGGGTGGTTTTTTATTTGGTTTGGATACTGCCGTAATTTCGGGTGCAGAACAAGCCATTCAAAAACTCTGGACGCTAAATGATTTTTGGCACGGCCTGGCCGTTGCTATGGCGCTATACGGCACCGTATTTGGGGCAGCCTTAGGGGGATGGCCCAGTGATGCGCTGGGGCGTAAAAAGACCTTATTCTGGATTGGAATCCTTTATCTCGTTTCAGCACTGGGTTCGGCCCTGGCCCAGGACGTCAATACTTTTATGGTTTTTCGTTTTATCGGTGGATTGGGGGTGGGAGCCTCGTCCGTAGCTGCGCCGCTGTACATTTCTGAAATCTCTCCCGCCAAATCACGCGGGCAGTTGGTCGCTATTTTTCAGTTCAACATCGTTTTGGGTATTCTCATCGCTTATGTGAGCAATTATGCATTGCAAGGCGTAGGAGGGGAAGAATCCTGGCGCTGGATGTTGGGAATAGTAGCTTTGCCTTCCCTAGCCTTCATCATTTTTGTGCTTTTTGTGCCTGAAAGCCCACGTTGGTTGATCATCAAGAGGAATGATGAAGCCTCAGCGCGGGGAACCCTTGAAATCATTAACCCCGGAGAAGTGGATGCATCGGTAAAAGCCATCCGGGACTCTATTCATCAGGAAGTGGGCAAACGGGTAGAGCCGTTTTTTTCCAAAAAATATTCCTGGCCCATTTTGCTGGCCTTTTTATTCGCTTTGTTCAATCAGGTTTCGGGCATCAATGCGGTGATTTATTACTCTCCCCGGATTTTTGAATTGGCGGGCCAGGGAGCGAGTACGGCTTTGTTGTCTTCAACTGGGATTGGCGTTGTCAATCTGATCTTTACCATGGTCGGTATTTCACTGATTGATCGTTTTGGACGCAAGTTATTGATGTACATTGGTTCGATTGGCTACATTGTATCCTTGTCGCTGATTGCCTACGCCTTTTTTACGGAGTCTTATGCGGGTATTACCTTGTTCCTGTTTATGTTCATTGCGGCACATGCACTGGGTCAAGGCGCAGTGATCTGGGTGTTCATCTCCGAAATTTTCCCCAACCAGGTGCGGGCGGCGGGGCAATCCTTTGGCAGTTTTACCCACTGGATTTTTGCGGCAGTGATCGCCAACGTGTTTCCTTATTTTGCCAATAACTTTGGTACAGGTTCGGTGTTCCTGTTCTTTACAGCCATGATGGTATTGCAATTGTTGTTTGTAGCATTTCTGATGCCGGAAACAAAAGGGACTTCGCTGGAGGATTTGGAGAAGCGGATTATGGGGCATTGAGGGGAGGTAAAACAGTTCGTTATCCCGAATTTTAGTTAAAGAAAGTAATTAGAATCACGGTAGTGACGAGCGCTAAATGGTAGTACATTGTTTTGATTTGGCTACCGCCAAATGTTTTGTAACCGCGACGACGCGACGCTACGTGTGCTTCGCACACTTTCACGTCGTTTTGCGTCGCTCATTTGGCGCAGCCAAATGAATCGTCGCGCCGTCGCGTCGTCGCGGTTACAAAAAATCAAGCAGCGAAGCTGCGAAAAAACTTTTGGCATTACTATTCACCGCTGCCGCAGTTAGGATATCAAAATTCGAGATGACGAACTGTTTTGACCTATAAAACAGATATTTTTGTAGCGAAAAAAGCAAGTTATGGCGGACACTACATTTTCTATAGATACAATCAATTTGAATTACCTAACTGATGAAAAGGGTAAACAAACAGCTGTTTTGATACCTATTGAAGACTGGGAAGAGATAAAAAAGATGATTGAATACATTTTATTGAAAAATAGTCTTTTGCAGGCTTTTCAGGAAATGAAAGAGATGAAAAAGGGCTTGAAATCTAGGCTAAGCCTTAATGACGTGATCAATGAGTTATAAAGATATTGTTTCAGAGAGAGGAATGATTCCCTATCATACCCTCTTCCTCGACCGCGACGGCGTCATCAACGAGCGCCTCCCCGGCGACTATGTAGCCCAATGGTCCGATTTTCAATTCACCTCACGTGCGCTCGAAGCCCTAGCGTTTTTTGCTACCCATTTCCAACACATCATCGTGGTCACCAACCAGCAAGGCATTGGCAAGGGGCAAATGAGTGAAGCTCAACTGGCCGAGATCCATCAAAAAATGATCGAGGAGATTGAGGCGACGGGTGGCCGCATCGATGCCGTTTACCATTGCCCTGACTTATCCAGCGTCCCCAACAATTGCCGCAAACCCGCGCCAGCTATGGCCCTCAAAGCCCAGGCAGATTTCCCGGCCATTGATTTTCAAACTTCAATCATGGTTGGTGATTCGGTTTCCGACCTGGAGTTTGGCCAAAACCTGAGCATGTACACTGTACTCATCGAAGGCAAAAGTGACGAACTGGATAAACTGGAACGCGCACTGGCCAATGGCTTACAAGTCCATCAACGTTTTGCTTCATTGTGGGAGTTTGCCGAGTATTGCCTCGCTTCAAACCTTAATTTGTCGTAGTGTCGCTGCGGCAGCCTCAAGCTTTCTCAACTTTTTCAACAATCAAGAAAACTCCACTTCCGTAGCGCCATAACCATACCGAGGATGGTACTCGTTTTTAAAGGTTTTGACATGTGGGTGTTGAAACAGGATGGTGGCGATGGCATTTTTCAGTTTGCCTTCCCCTACCCCATGGATGATAAATACCCGGTCTACACCCGTTCTGACTGCTTCATCCAGGTATTGCTCAAAGCGGCGGATTTGGAGATTGATGATATCCGAATTGCTCATTTTGCGTTGGTCCTTCACCAGATTTTCAATGTGCAGGTCCAATTCCACTTTAAACTCAGCCAATTGTTTTACCTCGTGTTTGGGGCCACTGGAATGGTGGATAACGGTGGCGTGTGGCTGGATGTTCCGCTCGGTGTAAGATTTGAGGTCTTCCGTGCCCGTTTCCTTTTCCTCGCTGGCATCCAGTTCGTGTTTTTCAAAAACCCGGAAATGGTGAACCGGGCGATCCAAAAACGGTGCGGTAAGGATTTTGGTGAAAAAAGTTTTGGGCTTAATGTTGATTTCCTTGCGCAGTTTTTTGCTGTCGCCATCGGTCAACAAACGCCAGCATTCCATTTCTACCGATGGACTATCATTGAGCTGGTCAAACCAAAGTTCTCCAATCCGCTCGTAATGCAGGCTGTTCAACTTGCTACTGTGCTCGATCGCAGCCCTTTTCCCCAAGAACAAAGTGAAATTGTAGACCACGTCCATGCGGGTATCGTTGATCACATAAATCAGGTATTTTTCGGGAGAGCTATCATCCTTGTAAATGGGGTCAAAAGCCAGCTGAATGCCCATACTTTTCAGGATGGCGTATTGGGCATTGCTTCCTTTGACGGGCACACCTACGGCAGGTGGCACAATTTTGGGCCGTGGAGGTGGCACATTCATTTGAGGCTGGGCTTTGGGTTTGCCCTTAATGACTGGCGCAGCAGCAACGTATTGATCCGCAATCACGATGTTTTCAATGTTCACCGGAATTTCCATATCTTCACCACTAAGCCGTACATTCACCGTCTCAGCATCAAGCAAAGAAACCACTGTACCTTCATCGCCAGTATGAATAAATTTTACCTTTGTACCTATTGGAAAACGCATATTTGTAGAGTTTGAAGCAATCAGCTGTCAGCTATGAGCTTTCAGCCAAAGTGTACTGCTGATTGCTGACCGCTGATTCCTGACCTAAAATTATTACTTCTTTTGGAAAATCAAACATATTCCTGGCGCTGGCGACTGGCCCAATTTCTGGAGTTGCGTTGGTGGCGGCGTTATTTGCAGCAATTGAACTGGCCTGACTATGTGGAAGCCAAACGAGTGCACTGGCGTAAGGTGTTGACGCAAATGGATTTACACCTGCTGCCCGATGAGCGGGTTTTGGACGCAGGCTGTGGCCCAGCGGGTATTTTCACCATACTAAAAGACCAAAAAGTAGACGCGATAGACCCTTTACTTTTGGCTTATGAAGAAAAATTACCAGATTTCAGGCGGGATCAATTCCCCTATGTACACTTCCAGCCACTGATGTTGGAACAATTGGATCAACAGGAAGTGTACGACCATGTTTTTTGCCTCAATGCCATCAATCACGTAGCTGATTTGGAAAGAGCTGCCAGATGCCTGATACAAAGCCTTAAAACAGCGGGCACATTGCTGATCAGTATCGATGTGCACCGTTTTGCTCTGTTAAAATTTATTTTCCGCATGATTCCCGGTGACGTACTTCATCCACAGCAAGACGGTCTGGGGGATTATGTGCACTTATTGAAAAAACTAGGCTTGGACATTGAAAAAACCTTGGTATTAAAACGAGGTTGGATTTTTAACTACGTTGTCATAAAGGCCAAAAAAAGAATGGCTCCTCAACCTGAACAGGTCGCGAGCCATTCCGGGAACAGTGTCAAACGATAACGTAACAGAATAAATCAAGTACACCTATTTGGGATCTTTAGGTGCTTTTCTCACAGTATGCTATTGTAAAAAGGTTAATGAATGATCAGTTTGTGAACCTGGCTCAAAGGTTTGCCTTTTGCATCTACCCAATGCACAAAGTACATGCCCGCAACCAGGTTCGTCACATCTACTTGCGTGTTGCTGCTAGTGTCAGCAGGCAAGTTTTGAGATTGAATCAGTTGCCCTTGAATATTTTTGATCAGTAAGGTTGAGGCTATTGCTGGATCAGCTTTTTCAATACTCCCAATTTGTAGCTCTCGGTCCAGCATTTCTTCTGCCTCCGCATTGAAATAAAACTGTCCGTGAGCAGGATTGGGATAAATGACGGGAAGATCCTGAGTCAATGAGCGTTCATTGCTGCGGGTGACAAATACAACCCCCGCCGCTGCACTGGTATCCCCAGCCTGGCAAATGGAGCGTACCCGCCACTCATAAGTGCGACCAACCCGCACCCCGCTTACACTGGCACTGGTATTGGCCGTTACAACACTGGCCCATTTGGTTATACTGGGTTTGAGTTGGCGGATTTCAGCCAGATAAGTAGCAGAACCAACAGCCTCCCAGCGCAAGGTAACTTTACTCACTACATGCACCTGATTGATGCTCAATGGCGCCGGGCAGCTAATTTTGCTGGCACAAGGAGCACAAGAGCCACCGCAATCAATGCCGGTTTCATCGCCATTTTGTAGGCCATCACCACAGGTTTCCCCTTGGTTGATTTCAGCTAAAGCCTGTAAACCATGAGAGTTGAGGAAGCTGTTGCGAAAACCGCCCGGGGCAAAAAGGGCTTGCATTCTCCGGGCCTGGCCCTGGGTAAATAAATTCATACACCCATCATCGGTATAATCCATGAAATTTTGAACCATCAGTTTGCCTCCGCAGGAATAAGCATCCTTTGGACAACCATGATTGGCTTCATCAGAATCAGGGGTATCCGATACCATGTCGTCAATACTACAATCACCGTCGCCCCAAATGTGAAAAAGATTGAGCCAATGCCCTACTTCATGGGTAGCCGTACGCCCTCTGTCAAAGGGTGCCTTGGTATGGCCATAGCGGCCAAAAAACTGGTAGTCGATTACCACTCCGTCGGTTTCAGCAGGGCCACCAGGAAGTTGACCATAACCCATTATGTCGCCCTCCAGGTTACATACCCAAATATTGAGGTAATGTCCGGTCGGCCAGGCATCAATGCCGCCCGATTTACTGAATTTGACATCATCGTAAGTAGAAAAATGGGAATAGGAAGTGTACCGCCGGCGAATGCCATTGGTAGGTGTTCCATCGGGAGCCTGCTTTGCCAATTGGAATTGGATGCCCGTATTTGCAGCTTGCGGCCAAGCTAAGTCTGCATCAGGATTTAGTCGACCAAAGTCTTCGTTCAATACCCGGATTTGTTCCAGGATTTGTGCGTCGGAAATATTTTCGGTAGGGTTGTTGTAAACAATGTTTACGACTATCGGAATCAGAATGTTATTATCCCCTCTTAATTCTGGAGTTTGTTCAAATTGCTGTGCATGTCGCTCGATGAGCGCACGGTTTTGTGCGATTTTGGCATGCTTATTCAATACGTATTCCCAATGATCTAAAGTGGCACAATTGCGCTGCGCATAAGCAGCTGAAACCAAGAGAATTGGGAACAGGAAGCATGAGAGTGTTCTGGCAGTCATGATTTGTTTCGATTACAGTGTCCAAAAAATCAATAGACCTTTGGCACTTATTTACCCCTAAATTTTAGCGTCGCGGTGGCATGGTTTAGATGTGTTCTGTTGAATAGGAAAATGAACACATCTTTAACAATGAGGCATAATACTCTCTGGCAAGGAGAGGCCACCATGGTCGTCTCATTGTTCGTTTTTGGGCGCAAACAAGTTATTATTGGTGCAAAGAAGATGTTGGGTGCAAAGACGAGGTACCATTCTTCAGATGATGCAATTCAAGCGCAAAATCATGAAGGCAGACCAATTGCAACCAGGCAAACGCTGTGTAAATGATGTTGATTAAACCTAATGGAAACTTGAAGTACCTGAAACCGGTTATAAATGGGAACTATCACAAGGGGGGGACGTGATATTTCGACAGTAATATTACAATCATTTTTTGAAACATCCTTATCTTGAGGCGACTTTTTTCATTTTTATGTCATTTTTTTTGTAAAAATGCTGCCCTGCCGGAATTTTCAACCTGTTTTTGACCCTAATTTACAGTCCTTTTTAGTCTAAAAAACGAACCAAATTACGCTTAGTCTCTGACAGTGAGTTAGATTCAAAACACAAAACTACTCATTCATATTCTTTTGTAAACTGACATGTACATGACAAGTTTAAACCAGCAATTCCGGAAGATTTTGGTAGCCAATCGCGGCGAGATAGCCATACGGGTATTACGCGCTGCTGCTGAGCTAAAAATTTCTACTGTGGCGATCTACACTTTCGAAGATCGTTATTCCTTGCACCGCTTCAAAGCTGACCAGGCCTTTCAAATTGGAGCGGATGACGACCCACTCAAACCTTACCTTAATATAAAGGAGATCATTCGGGTAGCCAAAGACAATCAGGTGGACGCCATCCACCCTGGCTATGGCTTTTTATCTGAAAATGTAGACTTCGCCCGGGCTTGTCGCGATGCTGGAATCACCTTTATCGGCCCTGATCCAGAAATTATGGACCAGTTGGGGGATAAAATTGCCGCCAAGACCATTGCCCGCAAAACGGGCATTCCACTCATCCCCGATAGTGAACTCGACCTCAGCACTGCCGAGATCGCCCTGGCCGAAGCACGCCGCATTGGTTATCCCGTCATCATCAAGGCTGCCGCCGGAGGTGGTGGCCGAGGCATGCGTGTAGTACGCGACGATGACTCTCTGATGAAAGAATACAAGGAAGCCAGCAGTGAAGCCCTAACCGCCTTTGGTGACGGAACCCTTTTCCTGGAAAAATTCATCGAACGCCCCAAACACATCGAAGTACAAATCCTGGGCGACCGCCACGGCAATATTGTACACTTGTACGAACGCGACTGTTCGATCCAGCGTCGCTTCCAAAAAGTAGTCGAAATCGCCCCCGGGGTCAGCATCCGCAAAGAAGGCACCAAAGAAAAGCTCTATGAATACGCACTCAAACTGGCCCGGGCAGTAGGCTACAACAATGCCGGAACTGTGGAGTTTTTGTTGGATGAAGAAGAAAATGTCTACTTCATTGAAGTAAACCCCCGCATCCAGGTAGAACATACCGTTACGGAAGAAGTGACGGGAATCGACCTGGTACGTTCCCAGATTCTGATTGCTCAGGGTCTGCCCCTCACCGGGGAGGAAGTGGGCATCCCCAACCAGGAGTCCATTGAATGCTCCGGTTGCGCCATCCAGTGCCGGATCACCACGGAAGACCCCACCAATGAATTCAAACCCGATTACGGCACCCTGATTGCTTACCGCAGTCCAGGGGGTATGGGTATTCGTTTGGATGCTGGCAGTGCTTTTGCCGGTGCCCGTATCTCACCCTTTTTTGATAGTTTGTTGGTTAAGGTAACTGCCTGGGGCCGGGATATGCCTTCGGCGGCGCGCAAATTGCACCGGGCTCTGCGGGAGTTCCGGGTTAGGGGCGTCAAAACCAATATTGGCTTTTTGTTGAATTTGCTGGAAAATGAAGATTTCCAAAACCGCAACTTCACTGTCAATTTCATCAAGGAAAATCCACAGTTGCTCAAGTCGCGCAACTGGCAGGATAGCGGTACCCGGATTCTGCGCTACGTAGCGGAAGTCATTGTCAATAAAAATCCCGATGTATTATTTAAGGATCCAAATGTGGTATTGCTGAATCCGGTAGTACCAAAATACAACCATGACGAAGCTTACCCCAAAGGAAGCAAAGACCGCCTGAAAGAACTCGGGCGCGAAGGTTTTGTCCAATGGTTGAAGGACGAACCCCGCATTCAGTACACCGATACCACCTTCCGCGATGCCCACCAGTCGCTGCTGGCTACGCGGGTGCGTACTTACGACCTGATGAAAATCGCCGAAAGTTATGCCCGCCACCACGGAGATCAGGTATTTTCGATGGAAGTATGGGGTGGTGCAACCTTTGACGTAGCCCTGCGCTTTTTGCACGAATGCCCCTGGGAGCGTTTGGAGCTCATTCGTCAGGCCATCCCCAACGTGTTGCTGCAAATGCTGATTCGAGGTTCTAACGCAGTTGGCTATACTGCTTACCCTGATAATGTGATCGTCAAATTCATCGAGGAGGCCGCTAAAACGGGTATCGACCTTTTCCGCATTTTTGACTCGCTCAATTTTGTGGACTCCATGCGCACCAGCATTCGTACCGTTCGGGAGCGTACCGATTCACTTGCGGAAGCCTGTATCTGCTACACTGGTGACATCAGCGACCCAACCCGCACCAAGTACAGCTTGCAATATTACCTGGATTTGGCCCGCAGACTGGAAGACGAAGGTGCACATATCCTCTGCATCAAAGACATGGCGGGTTTGTTGAAACCCTATGCGGCAGATGTTTTGGTGAAAGAATTGAAAAAAGCAGTAGACCTGCCGATCCACCTGCATACCCACGATACTTCATCCATCCAGGCGGCTACCTACCTCAAAGCGGTAGAAGCAGGAGTAGATGTGGTTGATTTGGCGCTGGCGTCCATGAGTGGACTGACTTCGCAGCCCAATTTCAACTCCTTCGTGGCCATGATGGAAGGGCATGAACGTGAAAATCCCGTAGCATTCCACAGCCTCAACGAGTTTTCGAATTATTGGGAGTCAGTTCGCCGGGTGTACCACCCATTCGAGTCGGAATTGCGGGCAGGTTCAGCGGATGTATACGAGCATGAAATTCCAGGCGGGCAGTACTCCAACTTGCGGCCACAAGCCCGGGCCCTTGGCCTCGAAGACAAGTTTGAACTCGTCAAGCAAAATTACCGCGTAGCGAACGACCTTTTTGGCGACATCGTCAAAGTGACCCCTTCTTCCAAGGTAGTGGGCGATATGGCCTTGTTCATGACCTCCAACAACCTAAGTGCCGAGGATGTCATCAAGCGGGGCAATTCCCTGGCCTTTCCGGATAGTGTCAAGGCACTGATGCGGGGTGACCTAGGTCAGGTTGAAGGTGGATTCCCTCAAGATGTCCAGGCCGTGGTGTTGAAGGGAGAAAAGCCCTATACTGTAGCACCCAACGCGCACATGCAGCCTTTGGACCTGGACGCTGCTTTTGCAGCCTTTCAGGAAAAATTTGGGAACAATACCAAATTCCGCGATTTCCTTTCTTACCAGATGTACCCCAAGGTCTACGAGGAATACCACGAATCAAGAAGCAAATATGGTGATTTGAGCCACCTGTCTTCCAAAGTCTTTTTCTTTGGCATGGAACCCATGGAAGAAATCATCATCGAACTGGCCAAGGGTAAAAACATCGTGGTGAAATACCTCAACAAAACCCAGCCCGATGAATTGGGCAACCGGGTGGTATTCTTCCAGCTGAATGGCCAGTCGCGGATGCTTTCGGTGCGGGACAGGACTGCGAAAACAGAAGTAATCGTCCACCAAAAAGTGAGCACCGCCAAAGATGTAGGGGCACCGCTACAAGGTAGTTTGGCCAAAATCCTGGTCAAGGAAGGGGAGACAGTACAAGCCAATTCGCCCCTCTTTATCATCGAGGCCATGAAAATGGAAAGTACCATTATTGCTCACGAAGCGGGCACGGTGAAGAAAATCCATTTGAAGGAAAAGACGCTGGTGGAGCAGGATGATTTGATTATTGAATTGGAGTAACACTACTTTTGTGGAGCACAAAGGACACAAAGAAGAGCACAAAGGACACAAAGATGAGACGTTGACATAGGTTGAATCCGAAGTGGAATATTTGCCATCAGCCTAAAAAAGAATAGGCAGATGGCGTTGTCAACGTCGTTCTAATTGTGCCCTTTGTGCTCTTCTTAGTGTTCTTTGTGCTAAAAAAAATACAATGAGTCACTTATCCATTCGCCCAGCAACCCCAGCCGACCTCGACGCTGTCTGGTACCTCTGGAAAGCCGTAGTCGACCAAAAAATCTACTTCCCTTACGACGAGACCTACTCGCGTGCACAAATGGAAGCCACCTGGATCAACCTCGACAATGCGGTCTTTGTAGCAGACCTGGACGGGCAAATCGTTGGGGCCTACATCCTGCGACCCAACCAACCGGGTTACGGCAAACACATTGCCAATGCGGCCTATATGGTAGATGCTCAAATTCGGGGCCAAAAAATCGGCACCCAACTCTGCGCACATTCCATTCAAGCGGCCAAAAACTTGGGCTACCGAGGCATGCAATTCAACCTGGTGGTCAGCACCAACGAATCCGCGGTCCGCGCCTGGAAAGCCAATGGTTTTGAGATCATCGGCACCACCCCGGGTGGTTTTTACCACCATGAACTGGGGTATGTGGACACCTATATTTTTTTCAAAGACTTGACCAAGGGCTGATAAAGCAAAGGAACGATGATCATGATCAATTACCGTTTGGCCAAACCAGAAGACGAAGCTGCCATCGCCAAACTGCACGCCGAAAGTTGGCAAAAACACTACCGGGGCATTTTTAGTGATGCTTATCTGGATGAACAGGTGGTGCAGGAACGCGCCGATTTGTGGGCCGAACGTTTTGCCCATCCCATTCCCAATCGGGAGATTTTATTGGCGGAAAAAAATGGGCTCTTGGTCGGTTTTGCTTGTATTGAAATCAATGAAAATCCGATTTTTGGGACTTTATTGGACAACCTGCATGTCAGCCGGGAAGTACAAGGCCAGGGCATTGGAGCACAATTGATGGAGCGTACCGCCCAATTGGCCGAATCCAGACAAGCTGGACTAGGCTATTACCTCTGGGTGCTGGAAGACAATCAGCAGGCCCGGAAGTTTTACGCTTTGATGGGGGCCACCAATCATGAAACAATAGCGCATGATAACCCGGATGGGGGTACGGCAATGGTGTGTCGGTATATTTGGAGGAGTACAAATGAAGTTAAATTAAAAAAATAGCCTTTACAATTCCTTC
This sequence comes from Haliscomenobacter sp., assembly GCF_965225875.1. GTDB lineage: Bacteria > Bacteroidota > Bacteroidia > Chitinophagales > Saprospiraceae > Haliscomenobacter. The sequence continues at coordinate 2,676,924 of NZ_CBDDBS010000003.1, forward strand.
AACCAAGCGCCAATCCGCTCAAACACCTGAATTTTTTCCGGCTCATTGTGCGTTTCATGATAAAAACCTTCAAACTCAGTAAAACTCAATGGGGCACCCACCCGCTCAGCAAAAGCTTTACTGGCTGGATAAGACGTAATTTTATCCGCAGTACCATGAAACAGTAAGGTTGGCACTGGCATATTACCCGCAAAAGTTTGTAAATCCTGCGCTGCCATCATCAAATCATAACCCATGCTGGGCGTGATTCTATTGTGCACCAATGGATCTTTTTGGTAAGCGGCTACCACCTGAGGATCGTGCGACAAAACGCTTACATCCAGATCGTTGGACATCGATAGTTTGGACAACAATAGTTTCAACCAACGCGCCGCACTTACCTTCCAAGCCGGTGGGGCAAAAGCCAATTCAATCCAGGGCGAAGAAACAATCAGCCCGGCAATGGCCGCCTTTCTTTTTAAGGTATAATTCAGCACCACATTTCCACCCATACTGTGTCCGTACAGCACGATGGGCGTTCCTGGATACTCCTTTTCCACTTTCCGCAGGAACAAAGCCAGATCATCCAGTAAGGCCTCAAAACTAGGGCTATGTCCCCGTGGCCCCCCCGATTCGCCATGCCCCCGCTGATCGTATGCCATCAAAGCATAACCCTGCTGGTTAAAATAATCGGCCACATGTCCATATCGACCACAATGCTCGCCCATCCCGTGCACCAGGGCAATCACTGCTTTGGGTTCAACGTGATCCCAACTTAAACAACGGAGATTTAAGCCATCGGTGGTAGTAAGATAGAGGGTACGTGGTGCTGGCATGGATTTTATATATTTACGCCAAATTAGCAATTAAGCATGAAATTAAAAATCGTTTTTATGGGAACCCCGGATTTTGCGGTTCCTTCTTTGGATGTCCTGGTGAAAAATGGCTACGAAGTAGTGGGCGTGGTGACCGTAGCTGACAAAATGGGTGGCCGGGGCATGAAGCAGGTTTTGGAATCTCCAGTTAAAAAATATGCAGTTGAACAAGGTATTCCGGTATTGCAGCCGGAAAAATTGCGCAACCCGGAATTTTTGGCCCAGTTGCGGGCCTTGGAAGCCAATTTGTTTATCGTTGTTGCTTTCCGGATGCTCCCAGAAATTGTGTGGAGTATGCCCGAATTGGGCACTTTTAACTTGCATGGCTCCCTCTTGCCTCGTTATCGCGGTGCCGCCCCCATCAACTGGGCGGTCATCAATGGAGACGTCGAAACGGGCGTAACCACTTTTTTCCTCCAACACGAAATCGACACCGGCAACATCATTTTTCAAGATAAACTCCCCATCGGTGAAAACGAAACGGCTGGCGACATACACGATCGCATGATGCAACTAGGTGCAGGTACAGTGCTTAAAACGGTGCAAGCCATCGAAGCAGGCACCGTGCCGCAGCAAGCTCAGGACGATTCCCAGGCCAGCCATGCGCCTAAAATTTTCCACGAAACTTGTCAGATCAATTTTGATCAAACCACTGCTCAAGTACACAATTTTGTACGCGGCCTGAGCCCCTTTCCTGCGGCTTGGACAACGCTGGATGAGCTGGAATTAAAAGTATTGCGAACGGAAAAAGAAATTGTCGAGCATGAACATCCGACTGGGCAGTTGTTTTCGGACGGGCGTTCGTATTTGAAATACAGCACCAGGGATGGGTTTGTGAAAGTATTGGAATTGCAATTGCAAGGAAGGAAAAGGATGGGGGTTAGGGATTTTTTGAATGGGTACGCATTAAAAAAGCAATAAGATTCTCCTTAATTGAGCTATTAAAGTCCTACGCGGTGTGCAGTTCCCAATTATCTGCACACCGCGTAAGATTTTTAGAAATCAAGACCCCGGATACCCCGCCACCGTCTTCACCTCATTGATCTGCTGCGTATGCCGATTGCTATGTCCGGCAATAAACAAGATAAACTGATAAGCGTCCATTTTGCCAGCAGGATGGGCTACAATGTGATTGCGCAGGTCTGCATTGGTGGTTTTTACCAGGTCAACCAACATGGCTCTTTTGCTGTCGAAGGCAGCAATAGCTTCTGTTAGGGATTTGAAGCCGGTATTTTCCGGTTGAAAAGATTCAGCGGTTTTGAACTTGTTGGTTCGGTTGACAATCCCAGCTTTAATCTGCTCATCCGTAGTTTTTATTTCGGCTTTGGCTTTTGGGTCAGCGGGAGCGTTGAGCGCTTGATCCAGAAAACTACGCAGAGCGCCTTCCGAAAAAGCGATATGGTACATACAATCTTGTGGCGACCAGCGGTCTGCGGCGGGTTTGTAGCTCAATTGAGCTTCCGATAAACCTTTCAAACTTTTCTTCAGCTCTTTGGTACTCCAGTTGATGTACTTCACAGCTTCTTTGCGCTCAGTTTTGGTAAGGGTTTGGGCACTCAGGGCTCCAGTAAAGACCAGCGCCAATAGAACAGTCATTGATGTTTTCATAAAATGAATTTTCGGTGTTTTAATTGTTTTTATATTCAAAAATACAAACTTTTAATTTATTTTTCAAGTTAATTTTTGATGCCTTTTGGCAATGAAGCATTTATATCGAGCAAAATGGGTATTGATTTGTTAACTTTGGCATATGTTGCATCACTGATACTTTTCGTCATCCAACAACGTTAAAACAAAACCTCGCCAACCCACGGGAATCCCACGATTTAAATCGTGGGTTGTGGGAGGCACATACACAAGCTCACCCCATGGCTTTAGCCGTGGGAGAAGGCCGCCGGGCCTCAAAAACCACGACCATGACCACTCTACTCCACCCCGTCGCCCCCGGCGACACCCTCACCAGCATCGCCCGTCAATACGACGTCAAAGTCCGTCACCTCAAAGCCCTCAACGGTTTGCAATCCAGCCAATTGTTCCTGGGGCAAAACCTCCTGATCCGGATAGAAGAGGAAGACGCCAGCCCCGTAGCCGCCAAATCCCGTGGTTTACTCGACTCCTCCAGCTCCCAACACGTCGTCAAACCCGGAGAAACCCTCTACCGCATCGCCATCAATTACAAAGTGTCGGTAGAGCAAATCAAAAAAGACAACAACCTCAAATCTGATACCCTGAGTGTGGGCATGGTTTTGCGCATTGGCAGCAACCAACCAATTACCACTCCTGTAAAGCCCCAGAATTTTAAAAACTACACCGTGGTCAAAGGTGACACCCTGAGCAAAATCGCCCGGGAAAACAACACCACGATTGTCGCTTTGCGCAGCCTCAACAACCTGAAAAGTGATGCGCTGAGCATTGGGCAGGTACTCAAGGTCAGTGTCAGTGTGGGGGGAAATACCTTTCCGCCCGTTACACCACTACCGCCAAGCCCGCCGCCAGTGGTAAAGCCGCCGGTAGTGGTCAATCCTCCAGTACCTACGCCGCCACCTACCCCAACTCCACCGCCTTCACCAAACCCACCCGTCAACCCCTCCAGCAATTCAGCCCTGCTGGGTCGCCGGGAGGATACCGCCTACAACCTTTATCTGGACATTCGTTTGCTCAACAATGAAGTCCGCACCTTCAAACTCATCAGAAAACTGAATGGCTATAGCCTTTCGGGCCAGGCCCGTGCTGTGCCTTCTCATGCCGCCATTGCCACCGCTGGATTGACCCCACAAATTTTCAATGCTCTACAGTTTTGTAAAAAAGTAGAGGGGCATTACGACGCCATCAATACCTACGACGTGGGTATTTTTTCCTACGGTTTTATCCAGTTTGCCGCCAAATTCAGTTTGAATCAGTTGTTACAAAGCATGAAAACTTTTGCTCCGCTGCAATTCCAACAAACCTTTGAAAGGGCCGGGATTACGGTCAAAAACGGGCAGGTTAGTGTGGCTTCAGCACCAATGATTGTCAATCAGGTGCAGATCTGGGAATACATCAAATCGCAGACAGACTTGTTTGTACCTTTTATTCAGGCCGGTTTTGTACAGGAATTGGTTGTTGAGCAATACCGGGTGGCCAACGCTTTGTATGCGGTGCCTTCGCTGGGCGCGATGCTGAATTTGAATTTGGCAAATGGAGCCAGAATACAAACACCAGTGTCTAGTGTTTTGCGCGACCTCGAAACTCAGGCCTTAGCCATTGCAATGGGCGTGAACCTCGGGCCCAACTACATGGCCATGGTGCTGAGCGAAGCACTGAGTGATCTGGCGCAAAACCGTAGCATTGCTGAGCTAAACTTCTTGGCCAGCACTGCATGGAGAGACATTTGTAACCATTTGATCGCCTTTGAAACGGTGCCCCGGCCGGATCAATCCCGACGGAAGAGTGCACTGACGATTGAGCGGGCACGGAAAATCCTGGAGGTGGGTGTGCCCGTTGTTTTGGTTTAAAAGCTTAAAAAAATGTAGTACTGAGGTGAATCCTTAGGTGCCTTCAGGTTCTTAGGTGGTGACTGATACCCAGCTTCGCTGGTTTTTCTTTTTTCACCACCTAAGAAACCAAAGGCACCTAAGGGGCACCTCAGTAGGTATTCATATGATCTAAGGAATGGTATCTGGCTTAATTCCCGCCAAAGGTGCCACCTGCAAGGTCTTCAAAAAGTTCGTATCCCTCCGCAATGAATCCCGATAAATGATCGAATCCCGAATCATCTTAGTCTGGCGTTCATCCAGCGCAATTCTTTGCTTGTCCACTTTGAGGTAGAGTGAACCAAGAGCAAAGAGCACCCCAAGGTTGAGTACCACTAAAAAAATGAGAAACTGCCTGGCAAAAGTATACGTTTGATTTGGCTGGTTTTCCAACATGTTGTTCACTTTTAAACTTGTTACACAGTACGTTTAACGACATACCCAATCAGCAGATTGAGCAAGAAGAAGACCCAAACTCCTCCCGTGAGGTAAGCCCAATCGCGGGTGAAGGCCACCAAAAAGCCCGATTGACCGATCGAGTAAAAACTATAGCGCAGCCAGTCCAAACCATTGTTCGTCCAGAGTTTTTGCACGGGATCGGGCTGCCCATCCGCAGTTTTACCATAATCAAAGGGCGTATTGACATTGAGGTATTGGCTGAGTTCAGTTTTTAGGGTGGGAAAAGGAGCGGTATTGTCTTTGATGGTGCGGGTGACTTCATCCAGGCGGTGTTTGGCCAACTGATCCACGTAAGCCTTGCGCACCAGGTCTTCCTGAGCACGCTCGTAGGCGGGGAAGGAATTGGCGGTACTCTCGCTTTCCTTGTCCATCAAACGGTCGTATTCGCCCTGCTTGGTAGAGGCTTTAAAAAAGACGGGTAAAATGTCGACCAACACAAAAAAGACGATCAAAAACCACTTGGTCCATTTCACGGAAGTTCCACCCACTGGTTTGGCTTCCAGGCGTTCCAGGGCAACTTCGCGGGCCAGGTAATTGTAGCTGAATTGGTCCTGGAAACCCTTCAGTTTTGCTTCCCGTTCGCCTTGTAGCTTGGCGATTTCTTTGGTGTTGTCGCCAATTTTTACATCGTTCTTATTGCGCAGGGCGACAATTTCCTCGTTGAGGTAGCGGATTTCTTCCTTGATTTCGCTGGCGCGGGGGCCATATTGCTTCATACCCGAGGTAGTACCACAATTCATGGTGGTATCCTTGCCACTCATTTCAAACAGCAACAACTTTTCCTTACAGGCGCGCTCGGCTAGTTTAAGCTCTACCTCTCCCTTGAGCGTAGAATCGCGGTTGCGCACCACGTCGATGGTGTTTTCGTATTGGGCGTAAATGGCTTTTTCCCCTTCTTCCTTCATGGCAAAAAGTTCCTGCTCCAAACTATCGTCGAAAACGAGCAGTACGATCGGGTGGGAAACCAACACACCAATGCCAATCGAAAACAACAAACGGCTCAGAAATAAAAAGGAAAACAAGTCTTTGCGGGCGCTGTCAGACTTGCGAAAAGTGGAGACAATAAAGCGGTCGAAAGTAAAAACGATGCAGGCCCAAACGATTCCCGCCCCGATGTAAACAAAGGGTTTATCGGTCAGGGTGGATACGGCGTACATCATCGAGAACAAGCCAAGCACCGCTGGCACCAGCACCAAACCGCCATAGCCGGCGTGTTTGACGTGTTCAGAGCGCCCGGTTCGGTCCAGGATTTCCCGGTCCGAACCAGCACTCCATACAAAAAAGTCGTAGAATAATCCCTTCATGAACAGTCGGATGAATAAGCCTCAAATGACTCTACTGGACATTTTGCTCGGAGGACATCAATAGCCCCAGGCTTCAGCCTGGGGTCACAGGAACCCTACGGATTTGGGCTTTAGCCCTAGCTTAAAAATCAAAGCTTGGGCTAAAGCCCCATCAAGAAGGACAATCTCGATCCACGCGCTAAAGCACGTGGCAATTCATGCCCTCCGAACAAAAAGTTCAGTAGTGTAGCCTCAAATAACAGGCATTTTAAACTCCTATGTCACAATTTGGGATGAATCCGTGCAAAAAAGGGACAAATTCTAGGGTTTTACCTTTTTAAGTTGATAATCCAGGCGCTCCTGATCTGAAATGCGTTGCTGAATCACGTAGACGTAGTTTTGAGAGGTTTTGTTGCCGTATTGGGTGTAGGCTTTGCCAGCCCAGTCCTCGGCCTCTTTCAGGTTGCCATTGCGTTCCATGGCGAGAGCCAGGTTGTGAGCGGCTTTCCCTTTAGTTTTGGGATCGCGGGCGGAGCTGAGGAGGTCATGCCAGATTTTCGCTGCATCTTCCCACTTGTTGGCTTGGGTAAGGCGGTGAGCTTCCTCCATGGCATTCTTGTCTGCTCCTTTTGCAGTAGTGTAATAGGTTCGACTTACATTGACCCAAACCGGAGCAATTCGTTTGCCGTAAGCGTCACCAGCTTTGGCTGCAAGATCGCGCACTGCGGTCAATTGAGACCGCAAGTTGTTCCGAGCCCGGTCCTGGGTGTCGCCAGTCGCAGAATCTTCGTCGTATTGACTAACGGTGTTTTCATCTACGACGACTCTTTTTTTGGAATCGTATACCCGCCAGCCCATGTATACCCGCACGTTGCGACGTGCAGTGTGGGTGTATTTGATGACTTCGGTGCCGTCCTTTTGTTTGGATTTGTAGCTGGATTGGCTGTAGGAAATGTCGGAAGAAGAGTCAAAAGACTCCAGGGCAATCATGGCATCAGCGCCGTATTTGCTACAAATGGATTGCACCTCGTTCCAGTTCATCGGTGGCAACATTTGTTTGCCATTTTTTAAACCATTGTATTCCAGGCCGGTTCCTTTTACTTGAAGCGTAGGAGTGCGGGTAAGAGTAGTGGTGAGGTTTTGCATGGCCAAACGTCGCCCTTCACGGTCCTGCCCAAAATCTTCGCCTGAAACCATTCCTTCCAAGAAGTTGGCAAAACCTTTTTCCGGCTTGCTGCGGTCGATGATGGCTACCACTTTGATGTCATCAGGCAATACAATTTGAGAAGGTTGTAGCACTTCCAAATAGGTTGAACTGGTGCCACAACTCCAGGAAATAAGCGCTACCAAAGCAAGTAGCAATAGGGATTGATTTTTCATTGTGTGTGTCAGGTTTTGGTGGTTACAATAAATGTGTATCTCAGACCAAAAAAGTCAGGCTCAGGATGCATTTTTTCGATGGGTGATGTGAAAAACAGGGTGGAAAATTGGGGTTATTTCGATTTAGGTCATTTTTTAAGTAGCATCGGAAGCAGGAATTTTCCGACTTTTGGGAATTCAGTATTGAACGCTTAGCCAAAAATAACCCTTTGTCCTCAATTTATGAAGATTTGGGGCATTTATGGCTAAATAAATGCCTCGCCGAGGGCGAAGGCTACAAATCCTAAACTTACTAAAAAACATGCTACCACCCATTCAACACAGCGTACTGGAACGTTTTTTGCGCTACGTGCAAATCGACACCCAATCCAACCCATTTTCCCAAACTTTTCCCACCACGGAAAAACAAAAAGATCTCGCGCAGGTGTTGGCTCAAGAGCTACAAGACCTAGGTATAAGCGACGCCCACATGGACGAACACGGCTACGTATATGCTACCATTCCCGCCACCGTAAATAAAACTGTCCCCGTCATTTGTTTTTGCTCGCACATGGACACCTCACCAGATAGCAGTGGCACCAATGTCAAACCCCTGATTCACCACAATTACGATGGTCGCGATTTGGTGTTGCCCGACGATCCCAACGTAGTCATCCGTTTACAAGATCATCCCAATCTGGGTGAACAAATGGGCAACGACATCGTCACTGCCAGTGGCCTCACCTTGCTGGGGGCGGACAATAAAGCGGGAGTAGCCGAAATTATGGATGCCGCACAGTATTTCATGCAGCACCCGGAACTTCCCCACGGAGCCATCAAAATCCTCTTCACTCCAGATGAAGAAGTGGGCCGAGGGGTAGAAAAAGTTGACCTGCAAAAGTTGGGTGCGGATTATGGGTATACCATCGACGGCGAACGCCGAGGCTCATTTGAAGACGAAACCTTCAGCGCCGATGCTGCTACCCTGATCATTGATGGGGTAAGTGCACACCCTGGTTTTGCCAAAGGTAAAATGGAAAGTGCGGTCAAAATTGTGTGCGACATCATTGCCAAGTTGCCCAAAGATCGCCTCACGCCTGAAGCAGTAGATGGCCGCGAGGGCTTCATCCATCCAGTGACAGTAGAAGGCCTGGCAGAAAAGGCGGCAGTACATTTTATCATCCGCGATTTTACGGATGAAAAACTGGTCGAACACGAGGCGTTTTTGAAAAATGTAGTGGAGGAAGTAATGCAAAACTACCCCCATTCCCGCTATGAGTTGCGCATACACGAGCAATACCGCAACATGAAAAAAGTGCTGGATCAACATCCGCAAGTGAGTACCAATGCCCTGGAAGCCATCCGTCGGGCAGGTTTGGAGCCGATTCATTCCAGTATTCGGGGTGGTACGGATGGATCACGCTTGTCTTTTATGGGCTTGCCTTGTCCGAACATTTTTGCTGGAGAACACGCTTTTCACTCCAAGCAGGAATGGGTCTCGGTGCAGGACATGCAGAAGGCCGTGGAGACAATTGTACACTTGGCGATGATTTGGGCAGAGTAGGGCAAATCCAATAAAACATACCCTCAATGAGTGAAATAGAAAAACTTGCCGCCGCTTTGGAAGCCTTCGCTGGGCTCAAGGCCAATGATTTCCAGTTATCCACCCCCTTTTGGCAAAGCAAAAATTACCAAAAGGGGGAATTTTACAACGAACACCGGAACATTTGTAAAAACCTGGGATTCATTACCAAAGGCGTTTTTCGATCCTATACCATTGATGAAAAAACGGGTGAAGAGAAAAACGTTTTTTTGTACTCTACGAATGGATTTGTGGTCACCTTCAAAAGTTTCATCAACCAAACACCCTGCGATTATTATACTCAGGCGATGACGGATGCCTCAGTTATTTTTATCAACATCATTGATTTACAGTCTCTTTATCAACGCTCTCATCAATGGGAAAAATTCGGCAGGCTCCTGGCGCAGGAAGCCTTTAATGTGACCATGACCCGGATTGAAGGCTTTATGTTCAAAACTCCGGAGGAGCGTTACCTGGACTTGATCCAGCAACACCCGGATATTTTTAACAGCGTCCCGCTTTATCATATTTCTTCCTATTTGGGCATTCAGGGCCCATCTTTGAGTCGAATCCGCAAAAGAATTTCAGGAAAATAATTCGATTTTAACTTGGGTTAAAATTATTGTCCCCCAGAGCCAGCAACTTTGTTTCATAAAATTCAAACTAATGAAAACGAAGACAATTGTATTGATTCATGGCCTGTTTGTGAACAATACCAGCTGGAAACAATGGAAAAGTTATTTTGAAGCCCAAGGCTACACCGTTTATACGCCAGCCAACCCTGGACATGAAGGTGCCCCTGCTCAACTCAGAGCCAACACCCATCCCCAATTGACCCAAACCGGGTTTAAAGACGTGGTGGAGAACATCATCAAGTTGATCGACACCTTACCAGAAAAACCGATTGTGATTGGCCACTCGCTGGCCGGTTTGGTCGTGCAAAAACTCATTGAATTGGACAAAGCCGTAGCGGGTATCAGCATCGACGGTGCGCCCCCAAAAAACGTGTTTGCTCCATTGGCTACCATCAAAATTGTATTGCCCGTTGTGAATTTCTTTAAAGGCAATAGTCCTTTTTTGGGCAGCAAAGACTGGTATCACCGGGCATTTTTCAACAACTACTCCAAAGCCGAAAGCGACAAATTGTATGAAACGATTGCAGTGCCAGAAAGCCGGAAAATCGCGCGAGATACTTTGTTGACGGCCTTTGCCAGTATAGATTTTAAAAAACCCCACCAACCCCTGCTTTTTATTGGTGGTGAAAAAGACAACATTTTTTCAGCCCAATTCACCCAAAAAATAGCAGGTTCTTATCAGGACAAAAACAGTGTCACCGATTTTAAAGCCTTCGCCGGAAGAAGCCATTTTTTGTGTGGGGAAGAAGGTTGGGAGGAAATAGCGGATTACATTTTGGGCTGGCTGGAAAAGCAGTAATGAAGCGATGTGGAGGAGTGCTAATTGGCGCACAGATGACGTCAATTGGCACTACCCTGGCTTATTTTTAATACGCTATATGTCAATATTTTTTTGGAAAAAATAAAATCCTGATTATTTTTGAAACCGATGTTTGTTTTGCTAGTCACCCTGCATTTTTCCATTTTAAAAGCGAAACAACATGTCAAAACAGGATCTTGAACCCTACCGCCAAAACTTGCAGTACAAGCAGGCTTTCGAAGACTTAGGCCTAAATCTTGCCGAAGTATTTGAGTTCACCCCAATGGATTTGGATTTGGAAAATCGGCGGCTGGAGAGTCTATTGAACTTCACCCTAAAGTACCAGCAATACGGCAGCCAAGAGTTGATGGAACTGGAAGAAGGTAGATTTTGCTATCCACCTATTTTCCCAGGTATTTCGCCAGAAAGTGATTGGTATCGTTTTGAACTTTGGCTCTTGAATCAACCTATCCGGAAAACCATTTCCGAACAATTGCCCCAAACCTTTAAAATCAAAAATCCTGATGAAATTCCAGAAGCAGAAATAGAACAGGAACTGGAAAAATTGCTCGTGGCAGTTGACCATGCTGGCTTTGGGATTGCGCTTTGCGAGGGGGTTCCCGCTCGTTTGGTTTACAAAGCAGTGTTAGGATGGGTAGGAGAAGAGTTTGAACTGACTGGCCCTGGTTCAGGAGGCTGGGTTTTTGATGGCTGTAGTGGTTATTGTCCAGAATGTATGCAACGTCCCTGGTGTAGTTCAGGGCAGGAAAATTGTTGGACAGAAGACGAAGAGGCCGGAAAAATGGTACTGATTGATGAACTGAAAACATATGTTTCAGCAAGCCCTCAGTCTTTGGCAATTTTGCAGGAAAGCCAGGCAGAAAAAGATGCATACATGGCCAAGTTCATGGAAGAACACAAAAATTCAAGGGTTGATGAAATTGGTGATTTTGATGATGATGGTGATTGGAAAGTGAAACAAAATTGAGTGACTGATGTCTTAGAAAAAAGAAAGAAGGCATAGACCAAATTGGTTCTATGCCTTTTTCTCTGCCTTAGAGCTTGAGGTTAGTCCCCCTCTTAACACACCTTAACATATCCCCTTACAATTTAACTTTTTAACAAATCTATCTTAACTTCCCCATAATGATTTGGCATTCATTATGGTAGTAATTTTGACCTATAACAAGCTCAAAATACACTGCCATGACACCGAAGCACTTTATTTCCAGCATCACGACCACTACCGTATTGGCCCTCTTGGCCGCCGCCTGTGCTTCTCCAGTTAAACTAGCCGAAGTAGGCGATTACGACCAAGCCATCGAACGCAGTGTAAACCGCCTGGTAGGGAAAGACCGCAAGAACGAAGAACTCGTCCGCACCGTAGAGTTCGCTTTCGAAAAAGCCACCACCCGCGATATGGACCAGGCCGAAGCCCTGCGCAACGAAAACCGCGCCGAAGCCTGGCCCCGCATCTATGACATCTTCCAACGCATCCAACGCCGCCAGCGCCTCGTAGAACCTCTGATTCCTTTGGTGGATCGCCGAGGTTATAAAGCCTCCTTCCAGTTTGTACGCGTGGAGGGGCTGCTCACTGAAGCCCGCGAAAAAGCTGCTGAATACCACTACAATTATGCGACCGACCTGCTTGCTCAGGCTCGCCGTACCAAAGATAAAACACCTGCTCGCCGCGCTTACGATGAGTTGGAGCGCATCCGCGAATACTACTCAACTTACCGCGACCGCGAAGCCCTACAACGTGAAGCTCAATACCTCGGCACCACATTTGTATTGGTAAATGTGGAAAACCGCGCCCCAGTTATTCTTCCTATTGGTTTTGATCGGGAACTGACCGAACTCAGTTTCCGCGATCTCAACGACCGCTGGCGGGTCTTTCACAACAACCGTCAATCGGGCATCGAATACGACATCAAAGCCACCCTCATGCTGCGCGACGTACAGGTAAGCCCTGGCACCTACCGCGAGCGCCAGTACGAGGAGCAAAACCAGATTCAGGACGGCTGGGTGTACGAGTACGATACCCGTGGCAATGTGAAAAAAGACACGGCTGGCAACGACATCAAATACCCCAACAAAATCAACGTCAAAGCCCTGGTCACCGAAGTTTACCAACACAAAGGTGCCCGCCTGAACGCCCAATTGGAACTCTTTGACTTACACTCTGGTTCAGTGATCGATTCTCGTCCCCTTGGTGCAGAAGCGTTTTGGGAAAACTACGCTGCTACTTTCCGAGGCGATGAACGTGCCCTAAGTAAGGAAACCCGTAGCCGCATTGGCAATCGCCCCGGTAATTTCCCCGACGACGCTGTAATGATTTTGGACGCTGCCCGCAGACTGAGACCAGTGGTGGTGGATCAGTTGCGGCAGGTGAAAATTTAAAAGGGTTCCATCTGGTCACTGAGCGTAGTCGAAGTGACAGATGGAACCCTTTTTTGGTTTTTCCAAAAAAACTCCCTAACTTCACCCCCAGTATTTAGAATACTTTTTTTTGTTGTGATCTTAAGCTTGCAGGCATCAGTTTTTTTTGAACTGATGTCTTTTTTTATGCAATAATATGAACAGTATCCTATACCAACACTGTCCGCTTTGTGGCAGCTACGACATCGAAAAAGCCGTAGCCACCCGTGATCATTCCATTTCGGGTGAAGCCTTTGACCTCTTTGATTGTCACGGTTGTGGCCTGCGTTTTACCCAAAACATCCCGGGCCCTGACAAGATTGGTTCGTACTACCAAAGTGAAAATTACATTTCGCATAGCGATACCAAAAAAGGTTTGATCAACCGCCTATACCACGCAGCGCGTGAATACATGCTGCGCAGCAAGCAAAGGCTGGTGCAAAGCTTGAGCGACCAGCGCCGACTTTTGGACGTGGGTTGTGGCACGGGGTATTTCATGAACCATATGCGCGGCCAGGGCTATGAAGTCTTGGGGGTAGAAGTAGACGAAGGGGCGCGAAACTTTGGCATTCAACAATTTGGCCTGGATGTACGCCCACCCGCTGAACTGGAAGCGGGTACCCTACCCGGCAAATTCGGCATCATCAGTATGTGGCATGTTTTGGAACACGTATACGATCCCAAACTTTACCTGAAACGCTTGCATGAACTGCTAGACGACGAAGGTGTGTTGATGATCGCAGTGCCCAACTACCAGTCGCTCGATGGTCAAAAATACGGCGCGCACTGGGCCGCCTACGACGTTCCGCGCCACCTCTGGCATTTTTCGCCAAAAACCATGAGCAACCTGGCTGCCGAAATGGGCTTTAAAGTGATCGACAAAAAAGGTATGCCACTCGATCCTTTTTACGTGTCGCTGCTGAGTGAGAAGTACCGAGGGAAGGGCATTCTGGCCTTACCTTTGGGGGCGATCACGGGCTTGCGTTCATTGCTAAAAAGCTGGAGAAAAGTAGAACGGTCGAGTTCGATTATTTACGTGTTGCGTAAAGCTTAATGGGTGCAAAAATCATTATTTTCACTCCTTTTTATCCTTTTTTCAACAACCGCCTTCACCCAAGACCATTACTGGTGGGCCAACAACGTAGGCTGGGATGGTCAACGCTTTTGGGGCGAGTACATCATTCGCTCCCCACGATTTTTAGGCCCAAATGCATTGCCCATTCCCCGCTTGGGCAATGGTCGGGTGCCGAATGAACGTTCCTTTGCAATATCTGGAAACAGCCACTTCACACCTGGCGATGCCACTCAAAACCTGGCGCTGTACGGCACCTACAATTTGGTGCCCAATGTGATCAGTTTCGAGATGTATTGGGTACCCATTGAGTACTTCACCCTATCTCATGCCATTAAAACCGAGCGCAAAACCTTCCATGTTTTTTACAATGAACATTTGGCGAGTGGGGATATTTACCTGCATACACTGATCCAGGTATTGAAGGCTGAAACCCATCCAGTGGATTTGGCGCTGCGCATCGGGTACCGCTTCCCCTCCTCTACCATGCTGGGCATGGCGCGTTATACGGACTCGCCGGGATATTATCTCGATTTGTCTTTTGGCAAAAAACTGATTGATGGCAGCCTGGATCTGAGTGTACAAGGTATGGGTGGGATTTTTGTGTGGCAAATCAACCAAAACCGTCAAAATCAAAATGATGCGCCCTTGTTTGGATTGGGATTGAATTTAGAAGGGAAAAACTGGGCGCTGTCGCCCGCTTTCCGGGGTTATTCAGGGTACCTCAACAATGGAGACCGACCTATGGCCTTGAGTTTGTCTGGGCAAATAGATGTCAATCCTCGTTGGCAGTTTTTTAGTACTGTCCAAACTGGATTCGGTGATTTGTTGTACGATTCTTTTGAATTGGGGAGTAAATTCCGTTTTTCAAGTTCGCATCTGAGGTGATTCCTTGAGTGCCTTAGGTTTCTTAGGTGGTAAAAAACTTCTTTCACCACCTAAGAAACTTGAGACACCGAAGAGGTACCTTAGTTGTGTGCCTCAATAAATTCCAGTGCCCGATGTTCCAACCAATAATCCGGCCCCGGATAATTCCGAATTGCAAACCCCACATGCCCCCCCTTCCGCGGTGTTTCCACATAAAAATAAGGATGGTGCTTAGCCAGGTGTTTGGGTGAACAAGAGGGCGTCAAAATGGGATCATTCATGGCGTTGCACAAGAGGGCTGGCACCGTAATGCCCTCCACGAAATTTTGCGCCGAAGCCTGGTAATAAAAATCCTCCGCATCCCGATAGCCGTTGATGGGCGCAGAATAAAACTCGTCAAAATCGCGCCAGGTTTTGATTTGATCAAATTTACTCAAGTCGATCTGCCCCGGGAATTGCTCCGCCTTGGCGGTAATTTTTTTGCTTAAACTGCTGAAAAACTTACGGCGATAAAACCAGTTGCTGCGTTTTTCCAAAGTCTGGATGCTGCCTTGGAGGTCGCAAGGCGAAGAAAAAGCGATACCCGTTTTGATGGCTTCAGGGATGTTTTTGCCATGTACACCCAGGTATTTGAGCAAAATACTGCCCCCCATGCTGTAGCCAATCAGATGGATTTTTTGGTACGCTTTGCGCTGCAAGGCATGCTTGATGACCTGCTCGAAATCCCCAATTTCCCCATGGTTGTACAAGCGCAAATTGCGGTTCATCTCGCCACTGCAAGAACGGCAATTCCAGCCCAATACGTCCATTCCTTTTTGATGAAAAAAATGGGCTGCGGCTTTCATGTAAACGCGATCGGTGCTGCCCTCCAAGCCGTGGGACAAAATGACCAACTCTTGGCTATTGGCCTCCAACCAATCCAAATCTACAAAATCGCCATCGGGCAATTCCAGGCGTTCACGCTGGTAATGCAGGGCCTCGATTTTGCGGGTCAAAGCGGGAAGAATGGTCTGGAAGTGACCATTGAGCTGGTAACGTGGGGGACCGGGGTAGGAAGAATGGGGGACGAGTGGCATCGGTTAAAATGATTTTGCTGCAGTGGGTTAACTGCTGCAAATTTATCACTCTACTCTTGGGAAAACAAGGGAACGTAAAGGTTTGCTCATTTAATTTAAAAAGAAACGAGTGCCCAGATCAAGGCCGTAGCTATAGAAAAAACTGGCGTAGTTGTTTTGCCTCTTTTCTGCCGAGCTGATGTCTCGTCGGATACTGGGTTGTAAAAACAAACTCCATTGCTCTCCTATTTGATAATTTAGACCTAAAGTAGCGTGTAAGGCAAAATTATTGGGGTTCGCCTCCCGATCTTTTCGAGTTGTACTCGTGCGAACTCCATTTTCAACATTGACTACTTCTGTGTTCTGATAAAAATTCGCAGAACCCCCAACTTCTGTATACACGCTGAACTTACCCGTAGTGATAAAATAACGAACTGAAAGCGGGATTTCCAAAAAACGATGATTAAAAATAAACTGAAACCTAGTTTGAACAGAGTCCTCAATCGGCAAACCAGTATTTGGGTCAAAGCGTGTTCCCCAACGAAGTAGTGTTTCTCGGTTTTTGTAACTCAGCTCTGCAAAACGCAATCCACTTCGCAACCAGATTCTTTTTCCTAAACGGTATTGAAAATGTAATCCTGCACGATAACCTATGTTTTCGATGTAGTAATCGTTTTGTAATGAATTTTTTACGATGATTCCAGACTGATGCATTCCATATTGGACATCCAAAGCGGCCCGATTTTGAGCAACAATCCAGGAGGGTAAAAAACAAATAACCAAGGCGAGTAGTCGGCAAATTTTCATGGTCTTACTGTGTTGAGTTCAGCAATAAGACGTAAAAAATCTGGTTAAAGTATTGTTTTAACAAAAAACAGAAGTAAAAACTAAGTCACCCTAATTTGTTATAACAAACCCAAAGCGGCATTTTTTAAACACAAAGAAAAAAGGAAGACACAAAGAACACAAAGCGAAGCGTCGTCAACGTCTAACTTTGTGCCCTCTGTGTCCTCTATTTTTTTCTTTGTGTTTAAAAATATGTCGCTTTAGGTTTTATAATGAAAATTTGAGACGATAGACTGCCTCAATTAAAACTCGGCACCATCATCACCGCGTTCTGCATCATCCGGCTTGGCCCGCGCCAAAACATGCGGAACTGCGTATTGTCCTGCAAAAACACAATTTTGCCTTGCCCGAGTGGCAGCACGCCCGCGAAGGTGTTGCCCGCCAGGGATTTTTTATTGTCTTCGGAAATGTAGCCCGCCACAAAAGCCTTATCGGCGCTGGCATAACGTCCCACACTTTGTAATTCGGGGCTGGGCGCCAGGGCGGCATTGTCCTGCTTGATGCTGTACAACTCCTTACCTAAACCAAAAGCGAGGGGGTGACTGTTGTCAATCAGGCCATTCAAGGCGGTGCCTGGAGTGCGTTTTTTGCCATAATAATCTTCCCGATCTTCATAGGCAACCGTGCGGGCCGCCATACTCGAATCCCGGGCAGGCTCAATCAACTTGACATTGGTGAAACGGGAACGTTGGGCGGTGAAAAAGCCCACTGCACTTTCGGTGGCGATGAGGGTACCGCCCCGGCTGATCCAGTCGCGCAATTGAGCTTGTTGCTCCGGTTTGAAGAGTTCGCCCAGCCCAGCTCCGCCGTCGGGCAAAATCAACACATCAAACTGGTTCAAATCAGCAGCCCCATAGCGCTCGCCAAACTTGGGCAAGGCAGTTTGTTGGAGCACTGAGCCCCGCACCCGCTGAATGGGCAATCCTGTTTCGTAGTCGAACAAAAAGGTGATTTGCCCAGCAGTCAGGGAGGAAAACGGGGGATCAACCAACAGGGCCACCCGAGGTACCTTTAGTGGTCGGTTGCGGCCCGAAGCCAGGTCCATACCATCTTTAACCCGCCCGGAACCCAAACCGTGTATGATGACTACGGCCTTTTGAGCAATCTCCACCATGTCCTGGTGTATCTGCCCCAGTTTGTCCTCATTGCGTTCAATCAGCACAATCAGGGAACCGTAACCCCAGGTGGTTTTGCCATCGCTGAAGGGCTCGTGGCAAGCCCTGACTTTGTAGCCTTTGGCCCACAATTGCGCCAGTGCCTGCGGGGCATTGCGTTGTTTCCATTCGATGACATAGGCGTATTGGGCATTGGGGTTAATCACACCAGAACCGGCAATCAGTGCCTGGGTGACCACATCTGTAGCCACACTATGTTTGCTGTTACTGGAATAGCCCTCAATGTTGTAGGCCAGGATGGCCGACCAGGTAGCCATATCGTACATCACTGAATCTTCGATGGCCAGGCGGCGCTCCAAAACACTGCTGATGAACAGGTGTCGGGCCTGGTTGGTGCTCACGATGTAGGTGCCTGCTGGCAGGTTTTTTGAGCCTGTTTGGCCAGTACGGTAATCCAGGGCATCGCTAACGGTAAAAGCTTTGCTCGCTTTTTCCACCTTTACTTGTTGCCGCAGCAGCATGTTGACCACATCAATGGTGTAGGGAGATTCGGCAGAGAGATAATAGGTCTTGGTGGGACTTTTACTGGTGCCAGGATTCCAGGCGTCTACGCTGTATTTCAGGAGGGTTTCCTTGCGCTCCACCGCTTTTTTGATGGTTGCCATGGAAGTGGT
Source organism: Haliscomenobacter sp. (assembly GCF_965225875.1). Classification (GTDB taxonomy): domain Bacteria; phylum Bacteroidota; class Bacteroidia; order Chitinophagales; family Saprospiraceae; genus Haliscomenobacter. Next base: position 2,695,454 of record NZ_CBDDBS010000003.1, read on the forward strand.
GTAGTGGTCGAAAATGCGTATACGCAGGACGTTGTAGCCACCATCATCGGTTTGTACTGCCCGGCCACCACCAATGCCACCTTGTTCTACCAACATGGCAATGCCACCCATTACAGAAGGATAACTGGAGCCGTAGCCGGGGTAAAAGAAGTCAAAAGCGTCGCGGGTAAAATAGCTGATGCGGTGCTTGTCAAATTCTTTGATGTTGGCGCGGCCAAAGGTGTCACTCAAGGCCTCGTAGGTATCTGGCAGAAGTTTGTTGCGCGGCGTAGTGCCGGGGGCGGTGAAGTAGTTGTTGTTGTAACCTTGTTCGTGGAAATCGACGTGCACTTGTGACATCCACTGCTGGTAATCCATGGTCAGGGTGCGGGTTTCGGGGTGGATGCCCCATACCCAGTCGCGGTTGACGTCGAACCAGTAGTGGTTGCCGCGACCACCAGGCCAAGGTTCGTAGTGCTCCAGGTCGCGGGGCTCGTAACCCAATACGCTGCGCTGGGTGGATTTGTACCAATAAATGAAACGGTCGCGCCCATCGGGATTGACGCAGATGTAGAGCACGATCACGGAATTGTTGAGAATCCGTTTGGTTTCTTCATCCTGTGCGGCGGCCAGGCGATAGGCGACCTGGGCTACAGCCTCGGTCGAAGAGGCTTCGTTGCCGTGGATATTGTAACTGTAGGTAATAAAAATGGGGTCGGTCTTGACCAGATTGGCCACTTCTGAAGCGCTGCCATCCAGGAGTTTCAGGTGGCGCTGGCGGATGCTCTCCAGGTTTTTGTGGTTCTCCGGCGAGGTGATGACCAAACGGATTAGAGGGCGACCTTCGTAGGTGCTGCCGTATTGGTGCAGGGTGACTTTGTCCGAAAGCCGATCCAGTTCTTTGACGTAGTTGACGGTATGGGCGTAAAGGGTGAACTCTGCACCGAGTTTGTAGCCAAAATACTGCTCAGGGGAGGGGATATTGGCGTCGTAAGTGAGTTGGGGGTCGAGGGGGAATCGTTTTTCATCTACCAACACAGGCCCTTGGGCGAGGAGCTGGAAGCTGAGGAGGAGGAAAAAGAAGAGGGTAAAAGTTGGCTTCATTTTGTGAAGTTTTGGAGGTGTTTGATGGAATGTGCTCATTATTCTTAGGTGCCCCTTTAGTGCCTTAGGTTTCTTAGGTGGTGAAAGATTATCCTGCTACGCAGGTTTTATTTTTTTCACCACCTAAGAAACCTAAGGCACTAAAGGGGCACCTAAGAAGGAATAAGCTTAAAAACTGCTCGTTGTAAAATAAAAACTAGCGCCGCGCAATCAAGGTTGTCGGGTACACCACCAGGCTTTCATGCCCGTCTTTCCCGACTGAGGCTACCCCGAACAAATAATTATCAATGATAACATTTTCCAGGGTAAAATCCGTCACCGATTTATCCACAAAACGCGAGTGTTGCCATTGAGCAGCGGTGGTTTCGCGCCAGTACAATTTGTAGCCAATCAAATCGGGATCGTTCACCGCATCCCATTTTAAGCGGGTAGAAGGCAGTACAATCCCTCCAATCTGCACATTTTTAGGCTCGGGTGGAGCCGAAGCCAGCGCAGCCATGACCATCATGTTTACTCCGGTGAGTTTGGCTGCATAGGGGAAGTTTACCCCCTCAATCACGTCACCGTACTTGATGCCGTCTTCGGTGCGCAAATCCTGGTGTTGGCGCTGGTACTGCTCGTGGGTTTCCATGATGCGCACCCCGGCAAAACCTTCGTCGTTGAAAGGCCGGTGGTGGCCGCCGCGGCCAAAACGATCTAGACGGTAGATCATAATAGCGTCCAGGTTGGTGCAATACTGATCGGTCAGGCGATCGATGTAGCGGGCCAATTGCCGCGATGGGCCGTCGACTTCGCCGCCGTAAACCCTCCGCCAGGTGCGTTCGCGTTCGCCCTCTTGTGGGGGCGTAGGCTCGGAAAATACGCGGAAGGTAGTGTTGTCGATCTCGCCATTGATGCCCTCGATGTTGCCAATCATGTCGTTGTTGAGCACCCCGATGATGTCCCAACCTTCGGCTTTGGCGATTTTGGCCATGTGCTGGCCGCCCCACAGGCCTTGTTCCTCACCAGAAAGCCCCACGTAAATGATGCTGACCGGGAATTTGTACTTGCTCAACACCCGAGCTGCCTCGATGGCCCCAGCCATACCCGTACCATTGTCGTTGGCACCGGGGGAATCTTTGGTGGCATCCGAAGCATTGCTGACCCGCGAGTCGATGTCACCACTCATGATCACGTAGCGATTGGGGTAGCGGGTGCCGCGCTGGATGGCCAGGATGTTCACCACGGTCACGTCCTGAGTGATGCGGGGATTGCTGCCGCCTTTGAGGAACTCGCTTTGGGTTTTGATTTCCAGACAGGAGTTACAGGCAGTGGAGATTTTTTCAAATTCAGACTTGATCCAGCGCCGTGCTGCCCCGATGCCCCGAGTGGTCGACACTGTGTCCGAAAAGGTGTTGCGTGTGCCAAAATTGACCAGCTTGCGGATGTCGGCTTCCAGGCGTTGGGGCGAAGCGGCGTTGGCAATGGTGTACAATTTTGGATCAGACTGGGGTGGGAGTGCGTTTTGTGCGCTCAACAAATGACTCGCGCATAACACCAGTACACAAACTATGCTAGATTTCCAATTCATGTGGCTTTAATGGTTGATGAATGGGAAATGTAGGAAAAATTGCTGGCTTTGGGTTCGGCTAGTAGACCAATGGGGGGAAGAAATGGCGGATTTGACGGGGTGGAGGGGGTGATTAGTCAAGGTCGGAGGTGATCGATGAGGTTTACTTGCTCCGCAAGTAGTTCGGCAAAAGCGGCATGATGGGAAGGCGGATGAAACGGATTAGGCGGATTTACGCGGATTTTCTTTTGCCTTCGGCAAAAGTTTTTTTAGCCACAAATTGAACATGAATCGTCCCGAATTTACAAGTATCACAATGAAAAAATGAGCACAAAGAACACAAAGGCAGCACAAAGGACACAAAGACGCGATTTTGACAAAGCAATATGCCTAGACTTTTTTATTTTGGATGTAAAGCCTTGTCAACGTCTAACTTTGTGTCCTTTGTGCTGCCTTTGTGTTCTTTGTGCTAAAAAAAATTGTCGCTTTGTGTTTTCTGAAAAATTCGGGATGATTCATGTTCAATTTGTGAAAATTTGTGCAATTTGTGGCTAACCTATCACGCCACAGGCGGGATCAAAATCCGCGTAAATCTGCCTAATCCCTGTTATCTGCGTTGCCATTGCGTCGCTTTGGTTTTAAACACAATTTTATGCTTCATACCCATATTGACCACCTCGTCATCACCGCCCCTACCCTACCCGCAGGCATTGCCTACGCGGAAGAAATCCTCGGCGTATCCCTCCAACCTGGCGGCACCCATCTCCGCATGGGCACTCACAATGCTTTGCTCAAACTCGGCGAAAATTGCTACCTGGAAGTCATAGCCATCAACCCCGAATTACCCACGCCCAATTGTGCTCGTTGGTTTGAATTGGATGGTTTGGGACGGTATGGGCAACCCCGTTTGCGGCATTGGGTAGCTAGGACCAATGATATTCAATCCGCTCAGGCGCTACAAAAAGGCTGGTTTGGAGCCATCGAATCCATGAGTCGCAGTCATTTGAATTGGTTGATCAGCATCCCACCCGATGGGAGTTTGCCGCTCAGTGGCGTTTGCCCGACATTGATTCAGTGGCAAAGCGAGTCACATCCAGCATCAATGTTGAGCGATGTGGGTTGCAGTTTGATTCGATTGGAGGGCTATCACCCCAAGGCAGAAAAATTGCAGGAAGTTTTGGACAAGATCAATTTTGAAGGGGCTTTTCAACTGCATTCTATTGGCTCCTCGGAAAGACCTTATCTGGTGGCGCATTTACAAACGCCAAAGGGAATTTGTATCCTGGATTCGCGGTAGATGGAGCATCATTAATTGGGTTTGATTTATTCTCCGCAAAATATGCGGAGAATAAACCTTACAATCACCACAAATGCCTACTCATTCAAACTCCAATCATACTCCTGATACAGCACCTTCGCCTTAGCACCTACTTTGGTACTGGCATATTTGTTGATAAAAGTGGTCAGGTTACCAAAATCCTCGGCGTACCATTCAAAAATTTTGGAGACCTCCACCTTTTTCTCACTCAGTTTATTGAATGCTGTATTGTTGATGAATTTTTTGGCCTGGGCATCCAGATTGCTGTTGAGGTTGCTGGCGGTCCAGGCAGTATTAAGCAGCGGAGGGCAGGATTTGGCGGCGCAGTTCACCGCAAAGTGGATGCGGGCATCCTTGAATTGCGGGCGCAGGATATCGTTTTCGATGTTGTTGAGCGAGTAAGTTTTTGACCCAATTTTGATCCACTTGTGATCCCAGGGTTTGCCGCCATGCAGTTTGCTGATGCTGCTGAGGGGGTAGTTGTCTACAATGAGTTTGATGGTGAAGGCATTGTAGGCATTGATCCAGAAGGCCATCTGTTCTGCTTTGCTCCAGGATTCTTCCGGGGCATTGCCACTCAGGGTTTTGAGGTAATCCTCCAGTTTGGTTTTATCGGTTTTCAACCCTTTGTAGTTGACCTTACCCGTAGCAGATACATATTTTTTAAGCAGGGCATCCCAGGCTTCGTGGCTGGGCGGATTGGCAGCTACCCGATTGATGGTAGAAAACAGCAAACCCAGAGAAAGACAGCAATAAAGCAATGATTTGTACATGGATTGGTTTTTGTAGTGAACGAGTGGACATCCACTTTGGTTGTATCCTTTACGTACGAATTCTGACGTGATTATGGTTGTAAAGTGACAAATATTTATTCGTGAAACTATTGCTATTAATTTAAAAGGATTTACATTTGTGTTGTTTGAGCGTTGCTTTTTGAGGCGGAACATTACCGCATTTTTTAATTAAGCATTTTCATTTCAAAATCTTAAATATGGTAAAAAATGCATTGACCCTGCTTTTGCTAGGGGCAGTAGGACTATGCCATGCACAAACGCTCATCAGCCCTGGAGGGGCGACCGTTGGCAACGCAATTATGAGTGTATCCTACTCCATTGGTGAAATTGCGATCACAACCCTCAGTGATTTCGACCTCGCCTACACCCAGGGCCTCCAGCAGCCCAACTTTACAAAACCCGTTGACGAATGTTCGCCCAGTGCCATCGAGGTGATCGTACTTTTTCCCAACCCAGTAAAAGACGTGATCAATTTGCAAGGCCAGTTCAACTGTTTCCTCCAGTACACCATCCAGCGGGCTGGTCAGGCAGTTAAATCGGGCACCTTTGATGGCTCACCGATTAATGTCAGTGGATTGCCTACTGGCATTTACTTTCTGCACCTGAGGGGAAAACAAACCGAATATTCCAGAATCATCAAGTTTTTTAAACTATGAAAAAGCTCTTAATCCTGATTATAGCGGCGATCTATGCCCAACTCAGCCTGGCTCAGGCACCCCAAGGTTTCAGTTATCAAGCCATTGCGCGCGACAATGCTGGTAACCCCAAAGCCAATACCGGAGTAGCTGTAAAATTCAGCATCCTGAATGGCTCAGCCCAAGGCACGGCCATTTACGCTGAAACGCACCAAACGCAAACCAATGCCTTCGGTTTGTTCAACCTGACCATTGGCCAGGGCAGCGCCATAACGGGCACTTTTGCTAGTATCAATTGGGCGGGGCCTAAATTTCTCACTGTAGAAATTGATGGCTTGTTGAGCAATACGACTCAATTGATGAGTGTGCCTTATGCGCTGTATGCGGAGAAAGCAGGAAACGCTGGTAGTGGCGGAAGCAGCCAGTGGCGGGACACGATTTATGACAGGAGTCAAATTTATTATGACGGACCTGTCGTAATTGGCCAAAAAGGTGGCCTTACTGAAGGTTTTAGTTTGTCAATTGCACAAGCTTCATCAGACCCTACCAAGAATCAAATTGCCGTTTTTAACCGGAATTATGGAACCAAGGCACCTAGTGCCAATCTTGGCATTTATGGATACCCCGATGGGCCTGACTTTCCAAGTTATTTAAGGGGCTATGCTTTAATTTACAGTCCGCTTGCAAATCGGGGACTTGAATTGGCTGCGGCATCTTTTAATGGCAAGTTGCGTTTTCACACAGGAGGTTTTTCCAGTACCGCCACCGAGCGCTTGACCATTGCAGCCAATGGAAACATTGGAATAAGTGCACCTGACCCTGGGGCAAAATTACAGGTGGCTAGCGGCGATGTATTCATCCAGGACATCAACCGCGGCGTAATCATGAAATCTCCTGATGGCAGTTGCTGGCGGATGACGGTAAGTAATGCCGGAGCACCGGTTTTGACTAAAGTTGCTTGCCCTAATTAGTGCCAGCTCATCCTGAAATATGAGTTTACAAGTATCACAATGAAAAAATGAGCACAAAGGACACCAAGGCAGCACAAAGGACACAAAGACGCGATTTTGACAAAGCAATACACCTGGATTTTATCTTATTTTGGATGTAAAGCCTCGTCAACGTCTCACCTTTGCGACCTTTGTGCTGCCTTTGTGTCCTTTGTGCTAAAAAAATGTCGCTTTAGTGTTTTCTGATGAAAAATTCGGGATGACTAATGTTATTGCCCACAAGCTTATTTCGGATGGTTATGGTTTAATCTTTGTACCTGGCTGCTCGATTTCAAAATCTTCCTTTTTCTTGGAATCAGCCACCATTTTGCGTACATCCGCCAAGAGTTGTTTGGCATCGTACACAATACCATCTTTCACGGTGTACTTCACGCCACCCACCCGTACAACCTTGTTGTCTTCGGTCAGTTTGATGGCACCCGTTCCATAAAGGACTTGCAGGTTTTGCAGTGGGTTTTCTTCCAGAATCACCATGTCGGCCAGTTTGCCTACCTGAATGGTGCCTACCTTATCCGCTATACCCAGTGCTTCCGCTCCATTGAGGGTTGCACTTTTGATCACTTCCAGGGGGTGAAAACCTGCTTCGCGCAACATCTCCAATTCGCGGATGAAGGCAAAACCGTACAGCTGATAAATGAAACCAGAGTCAGAACCTGCCGTTACCCGGCCACCCCGGTTTTTGTATTCATTCACAAAGGTCATCCACAGGCGATAATTTTCTTTCCAGCTGATCTCCTGTTCGGTGCCCCAGGACTGCCAGTAAGAACCATGCGAAATCCGGCTGGGCATGTAAAAGCGCCAAAGCGAAGGGAGGGTATATTCCTCGTGCCATTCTGCCCGGCGAGCACGCATCAGGTCGCGGTTGGCATCGTAGATGTTGAAGGTAGGATCAAGGGTGAAATCCAGAGCCAACAATTCATCCATGACTTTTTTCCAATGCTCCGAATAAGGCGCTGCGGCCTGCTTCCAGAGTTTACCCGCCTGCTCGAAACGGTCCTGCTCGTTTTGGTAGTTGTAGTCCAATGGGTAGTTCTGTACCGTTTGATTGGTAAACAAGGCTTCCGGCAAACCGTACCAATGCTCCATCGTGGTGAGGCCTGCGCGGGCAGAATTGAGTACGTTCCAGCGAGCCACATCCATTTGGGCGTGGTGACAGGCTGAACGCAAACCGAGTTTTTTGTTCTCGTCCAATGCTGCGGTCATGATTTCGGGCGGAGCACCAAAAAACTTGATGCCATCGGAACCCTTTTGGGCGTTTTGCCGTACCCATTCGCGGGCTTGTGCAGGGGTACTGATGGTTTCTTTGGACCCTTGGCCAAAAACCGTAAACGCCAGCAAACGCGGTGCTGTGATCTCGTTCTTTTCGCTGCGTTTTTTATGTTCCAATACCCAATCCAGGCCATTGCCTGCACCAGGATCTCGCACGGTGGTAATGCCGTGGCCCATCCAGAGTTTGAAGACATACTCCGCATCGGCACCCTGGGCTTGCCCGCCAATGTGTCCGTGCATATCGATCAGGCCGGGCATCATGTACATACCTTCGCAGTTGTACTCCTTGCCGCCGGGCTTGAGTTGGGGGCGACTTTTGGGATCGATGGGTACACCAGGATAGCCTACGTTTTTGACTTCTTTGATGATGTTGTTTTCCACCACCACGTCAACTGGGCCGGTTGGGGGAGCTCCATTGCCGTTGATGAGCGTAACGCCGCGGATGATGAGTTGGGCGTAAGGGCCGTCACCTTCCTTGCGGTCGGGGGATTTTTTGACTTGTGCGAATAGGGAGGAGCACAAAGTCAGGAATAAAAAAAAGTAAAGGTATCTGGTTTTATGCATGGTATTAGTTTGAAGTGATGAGTGATAAATGATGAGTGATGAATGGATAAATGTTAAGGGCATCGACAATTCATCACTTATCATTCATCATTTATCATTATTTGAGCTTTGTCGTGTAATCAACCACGAGGTTACAAAACAACCTCACGCCCAGTTTCATCCCAGCCTCATCGATGTAGAAATCTGGCGTGTGGTGTGCAGGTGCGGCCTTAGGGTCGAGGCTTGGCGTACGTCCGCCGAGGAAGTAAAACAAACTGGGGACCTCATTGGCGAAAAATGCAAAATCTTCAGCGCCAGTAGTGGCCCTGCTGATGACTACATTGTCTTCACCACATACCCGCTTCAGCGTTGAACCCATTTTGGTCAGCAGCTCAGCATTGTTGTAGGTAACGGGTACAAATTTGTTGATTTCAATTTCAGCGGTGGCACCGGAAGCTTCCGCGATGTTGGTGGCGGTACGGCGCAAGCGTTCGTGCAGGTCGTCTTGCATGGCTACATCCAGGGTGCGGATGGTACCTTCCAGTTCCACTTCTTCAGGGATAATGTTGTTGCGCACCCCCCCGGTGATTTTACCCACACTGATTACGGCAGCTTCTTTGGTCAGATCCAACTGGCGGCTGACAATGGTTTGTAGGCCTAGTACAATCTGTGCAGCTACCGTGACCGGGTCAACGCCAGCCCATGGCTGAGAACCATGTGTTTGTTTGCCTTTAACCTTGATCACAAAACGGTCGGCAGCAGCCAGCAGGCCACCTGGACGCAGGTTGATGTTGCCCACCTCAATCATCGAATTGATGTGTTGCCCAAAAACGACATTGATTTTAAGGTCTTTGAACAAACCTTCATCCACCATCAGTTTGGCACCACCTGTTTCTCCAGGAGGAGCACCTTCTTCCGCAGGCTGGAAGATGAACACCACGGTACCCGTCAACTGGCTTTTGAGATTGGTCAAAATACTGGCGGCACCCATCAGCATGGCTACGTGGGTATCGTGACCGCAGGCGTGCATAACACCCACTTCTTCGCCGCGGTATTCCCCTTTGGCTTTGGAGGCGAAAGGTAGGTTTACCCGTTCAACCACTGGAAGGCCATCCATATCGGCCCGAAGTCCAACTACCGGACCTGGCTTGCCTGTACGCAAAATTCCAATAACCCCGGTTTTGGCTACCCCGGTACGCACTTCCAAACCCAGGCTGCGCAAGTGTGCGGCCACTTTTTCGGCGGTTTTGAATTCCCGGTTACTTAGTTCGGGGTTTTCGTGCAAGTCGCGGCGCCATTCAATGACTTTGGCATCCATGGCAGTAGCCTGTTTATCGATTTGGTCATATACGGTTTGCGCCGAGAGGGAGACCTGAACCAAAAAAATAGCAAAGCACAAACCTCCAAAATTTGTTTTTTTCATAGTTAGTTTGAATTGAGAAAAGAGGCAATAAGGCCCCTCTTTCATCATGTAAAGCAAATGAAAATCAAAGAATTTTTTATTGTATGAATCCATTGTTACCACCCTGAGGTGCCACTTTGGTGCCTTTGGTTGCTTAGGTGGTGAAAAAATCAATAAGCCAATTTTTTTACCACCTAAGCAACCAAAGGCACCAAAGGAATCACCTCAGGGAAGCTGCAGCGCAATTACTTCCCGATTTTGGTACTGTAATCCAGCACCAGATTGCTCAATACCCGTACCCCCAACTTCAATCCACTCTCATCAATAAAAAAATCGGGCGTGTGGTGCGGGCCCACCGTTTTGGGGTCTCTGCCCTTGGTCATTCCGCCCAGCGAAAAGAAAAAGCAAGGAATTTCATTGGCGAAAAAGGCGAAATCTTCCGAAGCAGTTGCTGCCCGTGAAATGCTCACATTGTCTTCGCCACAAACCCTTTTCATGGTTGGCCCCATTTTGGTAACCAGCTCAGGATTATTGAAGGTGATGGGCACGTGTTTGATGATTTCCACTTCGGCGCTGGCTCCAGAGGCCTCGGCAATATTGGTGGCGGTGCGACGCAGGCGATCGTGCAGGTCGGCTTGCATGTCCACATCCAGGGTGCGGATGGTGCCTTCCAGTTCCAGCTCTTCGGGAATGATGTTGTTGCGCACACCGCCACTGATGCGGCCTACGCTGATCACGGCGGCTTCTCTGGTCAGTTCCATTTGACGGCTGACGATGGTTTGAATGCCCAATACAACCTGAGCCCCAACGGTAATTGGATCCACCCCTGCCCAGGGCTGGGAGCCATGGGTTTGTTTGCCTTTGATTTTGATTACAAAACGATCCGCAGCGGCCAATTGTCCACCGGGTTTGAAGGTCACCTGACCCACCTCGGTCATCGCGCTGATGTGTTGCCCGAAGATGACGTTGATTTTAAGGTCTTTGAGTAAACCTTCGTCCACCATCAATTTGGCACCACCTTCTTCTCCGGGAGGAGGACCTTCTTCAGCGGGTTGAAAGATGAATACTACCGTTCCAGACAACATGTTTTTGATCGAAGTCAATACCGTAGCCGTCCCCATGAGCATGGCTACGTGGGTATCGTGGCCGCAGGCGTGCATTACGCCCACTTCGCCGCCGCGGTATTCTCCTTTGACTTTGGAGGCAAAGGGCAGATCGACGCGCTCCACTACAGGCAGGGCGTCCATATCGGCGCGCAGGCCGACCACGGGACCGGGTTTGCCGGTGCGCAGAATGCCGACGACGCCCGTTTTGGCTACACCCGTGCGCACTTCCAAACCAAGACTGCGCAGGTGCGCGGCAATTTTTTCAGCCGTTTTGAATTCCCGGTTGCTGAGTTCGGGATTTTGGTGCAGGTCGCGGCGCCAGGCAATCACTTTGGGTTCGACCGCATCGGCTTGTTTGTCGATTTGGTCGTACACGGTTTGAGCCTGTAGCGGCATTTGGGAGAGGCCCAGGACGCACCACAGTAGCAGTTGTGTTTTTTTCATACTAATCCGATTGGAAAAAAATTAACCATCATTCCAAACTACTCAGGTGCCTCTTCGGTGCCTTAGGTTTCTTAGGTGGTGAAATGTTATCCTGCTTCGCAGGTTTATTTTTTTCACCACCTAAGAAACCTAAGGCACCGAAGAGGCACCTGAGTTATTTCAATTCCGCGTAATACTGATAAAAATACGGAATCGTTTCGATGCCTTTGTAAAAGTTGAAAAGGCCGTAGTTTTCATTGGGAGAGTGCAGGTTGTCACTGTCCAGACCAAAGCCCATCAACACCGATTTTACCCCCAAAATGGACTCAAACAAGGCTACAATGGGGATACTACCACCACCTCGTTGGGGGATGGGTTCTTTGCCAAAGGTAGTCGCCATGGCTTTGGCTGCTGCTTTGTATTCCGGTGTATCGGTAGGCGTAACCACCGGCAAACCGCCATGATGCGCCCGTACTTCTACCTGCACGGAGGGTGGCGCAATGGCTTTGAAATGCCGGGCAAAAAGATCGGTAATTTTATCGGGATCTTGATTGGGGACCAGCCGCATGCTGATTTTGGCAAAAGCCTTGGAAGGCAATACCGTTTTGGCCCCATCACCGATGTAACCACCCCAGATGCCATTGCAATCCAGGGTAGGGCGGATGGAAGTACGTTCCAGCGTGGTGTATCCTGCTTCCCCGTGAACCGAACCAATGCCCAGGTCAGCCATGTAGGCCTTTTCATTGAAAGGTGCCTCGTTCATGGCCTTGCGCTCGGGAGTGCTTACCGGGAGCACATCCTCGTAAAAGCCAGGGATGGTGATGTGGTTGTTCTCATCCTGCATGGAGGCGATCATCTTGCTCAGGATGTTGATCGGGTTGGCAACTGCGCCACCGTAAACGCCCGAGTGCAGGTCCCGATTGGCTCCGGTCACTTCCACTTCTACATAGCTCAAACCGCGCAAGCCTACAGTAATGGAAGGGGTGTCGTTGGCAATGATAGAGGTGTCAGAAATGAGGATGACGTCGCAAGCCAGTTTTTCCTTGTTGTTTTCCAGGAAGGTGCCCAGATTGACGGAGCCGACTTCCTCTTCTCCCTCAATCATGAACTTGACGTTGCAAGGCAATTCACCTGCAGACAACATGGCTTCAAAAGCCTTGACGTGCATGTACATTTGTCCCTTGTCATCACAGGAACCGCGAGCGAAGATGGCTCCATCGGGATGGATTTCCGTTTTTTTGATCACCGGATCAAATGGCCCGGAAGTCCAGAGTTCGAGCGGGTCTGCGGGTTGTACGTCGTAGTGGCCGTAAACCAGCACGGTGGGCTTGCTGGGATCGATGAGTTTTTCTCCGTACACGATGGGGTGTCCGGCGGTAGGGGCCACTTCTACATTGTCAGCTCCGGCGGCGCGGAGCTTTTCGGCTACAAATTCGGCGGTGCGTGCTACATCATCCTTGTACGCCGGATCTGCACTTACCGAGGCGATCCGCAACATGTCCAGCAACTCTTCGAGAAAACGGTTTTGGTGTTGCCGGATGTACGCTTGTGTCTTTTGCATGTGAAAAAGATTTGGTTAGAGGGGTTGAGGAGTTGAGAAGTTGAGAAGTTGAGGCTACCACAGTAACTTAGACAATATCCTTGTCAAAATCGCTGCGGCAGCCTCAACTCCTCAACTCCTCAACTTCTCAACCAATCAAAATATATGTCCCAACAAATCCAGCTGCCCACTCCTCCAGCTCTTCTCCCTCAGCATTTTCACCATCAATCCTCCGACCTTGCGGTTCAATACGCCCAGGGTTTGGTCGCCTTGCAGGAACAGCCATTTGCAGTCATTCTCCACTGCAAGAAAATCATTTTTCAGGTAAAATTCAGGCTCGGGGGCGATTAAAAGTAGGGCCTCGATTTGGGCTTCGAGGGCAAGGCTTTCCAGGAAGTTCAATAGTTTGGTACCCAGTCCTTTATTTTGGTGCTCAGGGTGGATGCAGACGTCGGCCAGGCCGAAGATGCGCAGCACTTGCCCGGCGTTGTGGACCATACGGTGCTCGACGGCGATGTGGCCGAGGAGGCTGCCGGAGTCGTCGTGGGCGAGGATGCGGAAGTGGGGGATTTGGCGGAAGTGGGAGCGGGCGGGGTATTGGGGGAAGGTGCTTTGGAGTAAGGCGGTAATTTGGGAGCGTTGAGTGGAGGAGAGGAGGTAGTCGGGGAGGTGGAGGATTTGCATTTGGTTTTTTGGGGAGAAAACGAATGGGGTAAACTCATATTGCCTGCGGAGGGGGAAACACAGTTGATGTTTTGATAAATAACTTTAAAATTCAATCGGTTGCCATTTGGTTGAATTGAATACAATTTGTTATATTTGTAAATAATTTCAATCCTGTAAAATCATTTAGACGAAAAAGATGGAATGTAGCTAAGCAGAAGGGATTTGTTTTTTAACATTAAAACCTAAGCTGTGGGTTATAGATTGAACATTTTAATCATTGAAGGACTTCCGAAGGATGACCTAGAAACCACTATAGCAGGTTTGGAGCTTGAAGGCTTTACTGGAAACAGCTGGAAGCATTTCACAATTGGTGACACGAAGAAATTGAGTGAAAGCTTATTTGACGACAAGCTTCGATTTGGCTTTTTAAATGGTTGCACTATTATTACATCGAATTACTTAGTTGAAGATTTTTTTCGACTGTTCCTGACTGCATTCTCAACAAAACTGGCTAAGGTATTTCCGATGAAGAAAATCCTATTTGTGTCTGTTGTGGAGACTATAAATTTGTGCGGGTATACTTTGATACTCAACAATTCTTTACAAAGGTGCAGAGTAGATTTGGGCCAAAAGTTTGCGCAATTTGACAGAGAGGACTTACTTATTGGTACACCACTGATTGATGAACCTGACCATCTGGATATTTCCTATCTTGATAATCTTACTAAAACAATGTTTGGGTTTATACCCTGGTATGAAGAAGTGCAGGAAAATGTAATTATGAACGTTGGTATCAACCTGTCTTCGGACCTAATCTTAGCGATTAACGACCATTTGACTAACAAAAGAAAGATTACCATGTTCCACGAGCAGGTCGGCGAATATCTTTTAGGATTAGGATTTAAGTATCTTAAAACCAAAAAAATATACCTAAAAAAGTTGGACAAAAACATATCCTTTCAAGTGAAGCCAGAAGTCATAATTCATACTTTGTATTGTGATTATCTATTGATTCACAACTCTAAACTACTCACACACCAGGACATGAATGGTATTACCATACCCTCAGGTGCTGAAATAAAGGACAATAGCACTGGTGTTCGGATCAAATACAACTACGATGCTATTCCCAATAGGCATGCAAAGACAGTGAAGAACTTCTCCTTATATATGGCCGAAATCAGGAATCACTTGGAGAATACTGTTCTGAACGACATTGAGAGCCTTATGAAACACATAAGCGCTAGTTAGCGACATAGAGTCAACCGAAAGGCTGTCTTTTGGGGCATTCGATGGGAAATACCATTTTCTGGTGTTATTTCTCCATTTTTGGTTAGGCAAAAGCCATTTTACTCGCCCTTGCTTTACCAATATTTGAATGAAACGATAAAAGGCTCACGTTTGGAAATCATCAAAGAAGGCAGTCATGGTTATTACGAAACCCATCCGCTGGAGTTCAATCGGCTGGTAATTGATTTTTTGAAAGATTAGGCTTTATAGTTTGCTACCTCCACGGTGAATATGTTGTCAAAGGTGAAATGCCCGCAGGAAACAAACTGCCTCATTCAATCCAGGAGGTTAAAGTGGTTGCTATTGTGGGCCATTCTGTCGTTTTGTGAAATAAAAACAAAGAATCCCAATGAATGCACCAGCCAAAACAGTTCGCCTCTTACTCCAGTGCACATTTATAGCCATCATCGCACTGACTGATGCTGCTTGTAAAAAAGAGGAGCCTGCCCAACCTTCCCCGGTATGGCAAAACACCTTTACGCCGTGGTTGGAAAACAACAACCAGCGGGATACCGTATTTGATGATGAAAACATCACTTTTAGCACCAGCAATACGCCATCCGACCGGTACATTTGGTCCTGGGGCGATGGCAGCAAAAGTGACACCACCCAAACCCACTACGCCATTCATCGGTTTAAGCGCATTGGGATGAATATTGTCAAGTTGCGGGTTGAACGTGGCAATACCTACGGCGAAAAAACAGACAGCATTTGGGTAAAACACCACAACATCCCACTTTGTGGCTTCCGGATTGACTGCGATGACTCCCTGTACGTGCAAAATACCTCACATTTTGTAGCCAATATCAATACTGAAAATTGTCAAAGCAATTGTAGTTTCGGCTATGAATGGGATTTTGGTGATGGCAACATGGGAACGGGCTACCACACTACCCATAGCTACAGCAATACCGGCAGTTTTTTGGTAAAAGTGCGCATTACGAGGTGTGGGGGGAGCGATTTGACGGTACAAAAAAGAATTGTCGTAAGCGGTAGCTCGGCTACAAATGCCTACAAATGCCTTTGCATTTCTACTCGGGGGGGCAATCCATTTTTAGACACCATTCGAGTGCAAAACCTACCTTATAATCCGATAAAAGTGGAAGGAGGGGTATTGCGTAGAAGTGGAACGAACAACCGTTACATTGGGGAATACAATTGCAACCTGAATGGCTGCGAAACCTATACCCTGGATGTGTTCAACGCCCTCGATAGCATTCAATATAGAGTCGCAAAATCCTGGGTAGAATATACTTGCTCGGGGCGGAAGTTGTAAGAAAAAAATTACAGGACCAAACTCATTTTTACCTTCAAATTTCCACATTTATTCGAATTTACTTCAAAAGGGCTCTCCTCCAACAGCACCAGATCCGCCCATTTCCCCACTTCCAAGCTCCCATTCACGGCATCCGTCCCCTCGACTTCAGCAGCCCCTAGCGTATATGCCCGCAAGGCCTCCACGAGGGTAATTTTTTCAGTTGCACCAATTTCATTGCCCCGCAAGTCTAATCGCTCAACAGCACTCTGTACACCCATTAGTGGATTAAAATCCTTTACCACGGGTGCATCTGAGGAAAAAGCCAAACCGACTCCGGCATCCAATACACTGCGGTAAGGAAACACCCGGTTGAGGTAAAAATTGGGTAGGTAGCGCCGAAAGTTAAGGCCTAGTTCATACAAAAAGATGGGTTGAGACACACAAAATGTGCCCAATTCCCGCATAATGTTCAAGTGCTCAGGATGGGGCATGCCCAAGTGTTCGATGCGGTGTCGCAAACCCTGCGGGTTATTCCGATCCAATTCGGCATACACCGCCAACACCTGATCAATTGCTGCATCCCCGATGGCGTGGGTCGCAATGCGCCAGCCAGCAGCCTGGGCTTTTTGGGCGAGGTTGAGAAAAAAGTGGCTATCCAGACGCATTACCCCTTTTCCCCCTCCATGCTGATAAGGCTGTTTCACCGCTGCCGTTTTGCCGCTCAGTCCGCCGTCAGCAAAAAACTTGACTGTATCGATGTGTAAAAAATCAGCATGGTATTGTTCCTGCAAAGGCAGTGCAATACTGATTCCATCCGGCACCATAATCGGCATGGCGTGGATGCGGATTTTGAGTTCCCCAGCCGCATCCATTTGTCGGTAAACCGCCAACAAATCTGGCATTACGCCTGGGTCTGTTGCTGAAGTGATTCCTTTTTCCAATAAAGCATCCTGGGCGGCGAGAATCATCTCCCGATAAGCCATTGCTGGATGTGGAGGGATCAGGCGGGTGATCAACCCCAGGGCATTTTCAGTGAACACACCGTTTGCTTTGCCCTGTTTATCGTGGAGCACTTCCCCACCGGCTGGTGCTTCCAAACTGGGCAAAAGTGAAAAAACCATTGAGTTCACTACCGCAATATGGGCGCAAGTGCGAATCACGTAACAAGGGCGGTCGGGAATGGCACGATCCAGATCGTAGCGGTCGGGCATCCGTCCTTCGGCCAAATTGGCTTCGTTAAAACCACGCGCCAATATCCAGGGTCGCTCAGGGTGGCGGGTGGCAAATTCGCGCAGGCGGTCCTGCATTTCTGGAATGCTCCTTACTCCGCGCAAATCGAGCATGTAAGTCAATAGGTCACCAACTTTCCAGAGGTGGATGTGTGGGTCGTGGAAGCCGGGTAGCAGGCATTTGCCTTGGAGATCATGTAGTTTTGCTGATGCTCCGGCTTGTTGCTGCAGTTGGGCCAATGGCCCAGAACCTGCGACTTTCTTATCTTTTACCCAAAGTGCTTCAACTTCTTGGGTGGAAGCAGTGGGGTGAATGTGGCCGTTGTGAAAAATTTGATCCATAGTTTATGCCTAGCTGTAGTGTTTCTTCAGTGCCTTCGGTTGCTTAGGTGGTGAAATTTATATGCTGCTTCGCAGGGATTTTTCTCACCACCTAAGCAACCTAAGGCACTGAAGAAACACCTAAGTATTATAACAAGCCCCGCTTCTCATGCGCCCGCCGAATGGCATCTTCCAACACCAGCAGCCCTTCCGCCAATTGATTGCGCGTGATCACCAAAGGGGGCAACAAACGAATACAATTGGAATACAAACCCGCCCGGATCAACAAAATACCATGCGCCGTGGCGTCTTTGATGATTTCCAGAGTCAATTCAGGGTCGGGTTCTTTGGTTTGGCGGTCTTTTACAAATTCCACCAGGCGCATCGCCCCCAGGCCGCGTACATCGCCGATACAATGATATTTCTTTTTCCAGCCTTCCAAAGTCCGGCGCATCTGCTCCCCTACCCTTTCCGTTTTTTGTTGAAACCCAGTGCTGATGATGGTTTTGACCGCTTCAATGGCCGCCACACAAGCCACCGGACTCCCCCCGTAGGTGCCTCCTACCCCACCAGGGTGTGGCGCATCCAGTATTTCGGCTTTGCCGATGAGTGCTGCGATCGGCATTCCAGCACCCATACTTTTGGCAGTGGTGATCATATCAGGAACTACTCCGGAGTGTTCACAAGCCCAGAGTTTCCCGGTACGGCCCATGCCACATTGGATTTCATCAAAAATCAGGACGATGCCATGACGGTCGGCCACCTCACGGAGTTTTTGAAGGAAGGGGGCTGGAACGGGTATAAAACCTCCTTCGCCCAAAACGGGCTCAATCAGAATGGCTGCTACCGCCCCAGGGTCCACCTGTGAAATCAGTGCCTCGTCGATGCGGGCAATGCAATAATCCAGGTATTTTGAGGCGCTCATACCTTCCGGAACGCGGTACATATTGGGCGCTGGCAGGCGATAGATGTCGCTGGCCATGGAGCCAAAACCTTTTTTGAACAGGTTGTATTTGCTGGTCAAACTCAGGGTGAGGTGGGTTCGCCCATGATAAGCCCCTTCAAACACAATCACCGCCGGGCGTTGGGTGTAGTAACGGGCGATGTTCACCGCGTTTTCAACTGCCTCCGAGCCGGAGTTGCACAGCAAGGTTTTTTTGGGGAAATCACCAGGTGCTATACGATTGAGCAATTCCGCCAACTGGATAGGCGCCTCCATCGTAGTAACAATCTGGCAAGTATGGATGAATTTGTCCAATTGCCTTTTTACGGCATTGACTACATTGGCTGGGGAATGGCCTACGTTGATCATGCCAATCCCGCCCGCAAAGTCAAGCAAGGTATTGCCGTCCAGGTCTTTGACTACGGCTCCTCTCGCTGAGTCAACCACTACATCGGTAGACCGGGCCGCACCTGCGGGTAAGGCTGCCACGCGCCGGGCAAGCACTTCCTGACTTTTGGGGCCGGGTATGGGGGTTAGCAATTGAATGCTGGGCTTGGTGCTGTTTTTGGTTTTGGTTTCCATATCTAGCTGCTAAATTTTTAGACTTGTTTGTCAGCGGATAAAATCATCAACACACCTGCGTTGCCACAATTGGGATCATCCAGGTAATCGTGGATCAAACGTTGAGGCTCGGCACCCATGCGCATTTGGGTACTCACAGTAGGATCGTAAATGCTGCCCTCGATCAGGTGTTCGTAATACTCATCCAGGCTCATTTCGCGAGCGTAATCCACATAACCAATCGGCATGCCAACGATCACCTGACCTTTTAGCCCCAAACTGCGGCAAATCTCTTGTCGGGCCCGGTACAATTGCCGGGCGAGACCTTGTCCGCGGTAACGTGGATGCACGCCCATATCCATACCATAGAGCCAATCCCCCTCGGGTTCGTGGGTATTGAACCAAAGGTTGTCGGATACCCCCAGAAAAGTATGGTCTTCGAGGCTAAGGTGATAACGGATGGAGCTGGTCATGCCAATCACCTCATCTCCATCCATCAAAACCATTTGTCCTTGGGGAAAAACTTCCAGATGGTGCAGGTAATGCCTTTCGGCCATCCGTTCTTCTTCGGCCAGGGTAGGAAAAACCAGGCGTTGCAGGGCATCCAATGCTTTGGCATGCCGGGCTTCGGTTTGTTGAATGATATACCCACCAGGTAATTCTTTGCGATACATGTACAAAAATTAAGCAAACGCTAAAAACAATAAGGCCGACAAGCCTACTGCAATCAAATTATAAGGCAAGGCAGCAAAAGATAGTTCCATATTGTTGCACTCGGTGCTGGTAGCGGTTAAGACCGTCACATCTGAATAAAAACTCGAGTGTGAGCCAAAAGCGCCAGCGGAGATCACTGCTGCCAAAGTAGCCCACATATTGGCATCCAGCGCCTGCGCCAGAGGCACCACAATTGGAATGGCTACTGCATAAACGCCCCAGGAGGAAGCGGTGGTGTACGAAATGAAGGACAAGACCAAAAAGATGACCAAGGGCAACATCCCTTTCGACAATACCCCACTCACCGCATCGATCACAAAGGGCGTCAGGCCCATCTCGTCGCCCACCCGTTTCAGCACATAAGACATCGTCAGGATGGCCAGGGCAAAAACCATACTTTGGAATCCCTCAAAAATCCCATCGGTCAGGGCATCAAAGGTCATTACGCCATTCCACCAATAGTAAAAAAAGGTGAAAGCGATGCATAACATCACTCCCTTGAGGGCATCTTTATCCAAAATAAGGGTAGCAGCAATCAGTACAAGCAGTGGAAGAAAAAAGTATTGTGGCTTGGCCCCTCTAGCCTGAATGGGGTTTTCTTCAGTTTTGCTCAAAATGGATTTTGGAGGTGCCAATATGCCTGTTTCTTGTGCCCTTTGCTCCGCTTTTTTCAATTTACCGAATAATGGAAATTTCCCCAAGGCCAGCAAGAGTGCGATAATCACCACAATCCAGGAATAAAACATATAGGGAATCAGGTTTAAAAAGCCCTGAAACCCTTCCCCTGCTGCAACCACCTTATTGTCTTCCAAAAGTTTGCTCACATAAATACTCCAGGTGGTCATCGGTACAATGACGCACAAGGGGGCGGCCATGGCATTGACCTGCAGCGCCAGCATTTCCCGAGAGATGCGGTAATTGTCGGTGATTTTCCGCATGGTGACGCCCGAAGCCAGGGCGCTCATGTAATCATCCACAAAGATGAACAAACCCAAAAACCAGGTAACCACCAAGGCACTCCGCCGGGTTTTGACGTAGCGCAATACATACTGTCCAAAAGCGTATACTCCTCCCGATTGAATGATCAAATGAATCAAAGAACCATACAGGCCACAAACCAGGATGATCCAGGCCATGGTTTCGTCACGCAGGGTCGCCAGCAGGGCATCGATAAAATTACCAGGAAATGCGCTGGGTTTGATGAGCACAAAGCCCAGCAGGCAGCCAATCAATAAAGGCTCAAAAGCGCGGCGAATGAATACCGCCAATACAACCACCACCAGCGGTGGAATCAGGCAAAGGGCTCCGTAATCCATAAATAGATAGTGAGCTAGAAAGATACATTGTTTTGGAAAGCAGTATAAAAATTTTGGGGAATTTATCTGCTGGGCAGCCTCAAAAGCAGAGGGCCTTCCCTGCGCAAATTGCAAGAAGGCCCTCCCTTTTCCACTATGTAATTGACAAAAAATATAAAAAGGCTTTATGTGCAAACTTAGTAGTGGGGCAAAAATAAGTGCCCCTTATTTCGTCACCACCATCTTCCGGGTTGCCGTAGCTCCATTTTGGGTCAGGGTGTAGTAGTACACGCCATTGCTCGGCAAGTCGTTGTGTTTGATCAAAACCTGATGTTGACCTTTATCGAAGTTTTGGCGGATGGTTTTGACCATTCTACCCGTTACATCGTGGATGCTCAGCGTCGCTTCACCGGCTTGAGGCAACCAGAAGCCAATTTGGGTTTCACTGCGGAAGGGGTTGGGTTGGTTTTGTTCCAACAGCATTTCATTGTTGAGTGCTGTAGTAGCTGTTCCAAAATCCAGAGCAAGATCCATCACTTCCAATTCCCGGCTGTATGCCTCTGCACTCATCGCCCTAGGGTTAAGTTTCAAGGCTTCGCTCAATTGAGCATTGCTCTTGGCTTTAAATACCAGGGTGAACAATGCACCAGCTTTGGACTGCCCCTGATCTACCCAAGAGGTAGTGAGTAAACCACGATCGGTGAATAGCCCAAAGTTTTCCATTTTAGCTACGCCATTTTTGAGATCCACCAATTCAAGTTCTTGAGGATCCCAATTCAGTGCAAACTGATAACCGGCAATTTTGCTCAAATCCGCCACAGTTACTGGAACTTCATACACATTACCCACTTTAAGTTCCTGGTTTTCGATCGACAATTTTAAAGTCTGGCCGCTGCGCAATTCAGCACTTTGCAAACCGCTTACACTGGCGCTTTGATTCAGGTCTCCTACTTTGATCGCCACAAAATCAGCCTGCACATTGTGGTCCAGGTTCACCATCGAAATGATCTGAGGGAAGGCTTCCTTCCAGGGATTCAGCGGATCAGGGAAACGATAAGCCTGATCCACGAAGCACCAGCTCTTGGTTCCGCCGAAATCGGGAATCATATTGAGGATAAACCTGCGCAAGCGAATTTGGTCCCCAACTGAAACGTGGCCTGAATTGTCTACGTCGGCTGCAATCAAACGGTAGGGGTCTGTAATCGGATCGCTATTGATCAGGTGCTTTTGGATCAACAGCAAATCGAGGGTAGAAATACCGTTGCCAAAGTCCTTGTTCATGTCTGGACTCAGCGTATAAGTTTTGCCTTTGCCCAAACCAACGAAACTAAATGCTCCATCAGTCCCGCTAGTATACTGCATGGTTGCGCCACCTGAAAGTTGTAAAGCGACACCTTTCACCATGGTATTTTGAGCGGTAGCTACGTGGCCTGCAATGGTATAAGCCTCTACCAGTGCCCCTGGACAAACCTTGTTGTTGTCTTGAACTTCAACATAAGTCAGGCAAAAATCGTGGTTACCCACTTCGTCCCAAGCGTGGAGCTCTACTTCCACCACCTTACCTTTATCTGCACAAGTCAATACCAAGCCAGTATTCGTTACCAATGCTGGAGAACCTTTTCGGTTAATGGAGTATTTGGTGATGCGCTTGAGTCCTTGAGCGTTGGCTTCCCCCTGGCCATTGCAATCAAAGATCGCACTGGCTACAAAGTCGGTTGCCCATACGGCCATGGTACCACCGCCCAGGCCGTCACTCATCAAGGAAAGGGACAAACCTTTGATACAAATTGGGGCTGGTGCTTTTTGGTCCTTTACTTCAAAAGGTATCCGGGTAGGCGAGCTCAGGTTGCCACAACCATCACGTACGGATACGATCAGGTCGTGTTTGCCTTCGGGCAAGTTTTTCACAGTTACGGTAAAGCTGCCATCAGCATTGGCTTTGGTTACCCAACGGGTTGAATTGTACATGATAAATGGACCATTCAGGGTGCGATTGGGAGCAACCATCAATTGTGGTATTTCCAGCTCAACCGTAGCGCTACAGTTATCCGTAGCCCGGAAGGTGATCGTAACGTCCGCCAAACAATCGGTAGCTCGGGTTGGGAAAATGCTCAACTGTGGAACAGTAACCACCGGTTTTTGTGAGTCCTCTACCTTGATGATTTGGGTATACATGAAGCTGTGGTAGTAATCGTCGGTCGCATCACAAATCGGCGGCGTAAAACGAATATCGCCCGTTTCTTCGGGCGTACGGTTTTTGGATAGCCAGAATTCTTCGTCGCCATCGCGGTTTTTATCCCGCACCAGGACATAGATGGGATCTTTACCAAAATTACCAAAGGTACCACGGTCTACGACGTATACTTTTCCAGTTGCCATTGGGTCTCCACAACGGTCATCGTAAGCACACCAGTTGATAACGGTGTAGGTTCGGAAAATTTTGTAACATTCACCATCACTGGCATCGAAACGTTTGTCGCTCACATTCACGGCCAAAACATCACAGCCCAATTCGGCGGTAAAGGCAGAATCCGCCTTCAGCGTTTTACAATCAGCCGTTGCATCTTTGGGGAAACAAATGTCGTATTCATTGATGGGCAGTACCGTAATGCGTTGTTCACAAGTGGTTGCAGAGGTACCTTTGTTGATCGTCCAGCGACGGATGATGTAACCTTTGCCACATTTTATGTTTTCGATTGCGGTGTACTCAATGTTCAAGTTGGTGCATTCATTGCCACCCTGGATGGTGATATCCCCGTAACAAGCTGCCGAAGCAACGCGGTCCTTCAAACTTCCCAGACATTTATCTGTACAATTGATGGTGATATCCCAAGGTGCGGTACAGGTTGGAACGGTTTTGTCTTCCACGACCAGATCCATCCAGCAGTAGTTGCGGTTTCCAGCGAGGTCTTCTGCCCACAATTCAATGGTTACTCTGGATCCCAGATCGCAGCAATAAAATTCAACAAATTCGCCCAAAGGTGACATCAGTTTGCCCTCTTTCAGGATAAAGGTTTCACCAAAATCGGCCAAATCTCCATCACCATTGAGGTCAAAACCATCAGCTACTGTCCAATCTCCACTGGCAGGTAATGGATCGAGTTTGCCATTGTTATTGGTGTCGTAGTCTTTCAGGAAGCTGCTTACACAGGCAGTTGGAATCACCCGACGCACCCGGAGCCATCTCAATTTGCTACAGTTGTCCCAGGTTCCTTCGTCAACATCCTCTGCGGTTAGTTTACCATACCCAGTTTGGTATCCGTTGGACAAGGAAATGCGCAAATCATCGTCACATTTTACAACTGGAGCAATCAAGTCGCGTACAAAAAATTCGATGGAGTCAAGCATCGTGTTGTAACAGCCATCATTAGCAGTGACGATCAAGCGGTGACGCCCTACGGTAAGGCCAGTTATGAGACCATTCGTTACGGGATAGTTCACATTGTACCAGGTTGAAGTATCCACAACTATACCGCTGACAATTTTCCCTTTGGTACGTACTCTAAGGCTTAAGGTGCCTAAAGTACAATTGTCACTAATGGTTGCCCCCAACAGGTTTCTGATTCCAGCGGCCGTGGTTGGAATCGAAGCCGTACAATCCGAAGGTCCGGTACTGATGATCGGAATGCGCGACAATTTGGTAATCCGAGGTGCACTAATGTCACCCAGTTTGATCAGGATTTTGTATTGGGCTATCTCGCGGTTCAAACACCAATCAAAAAACTTGATGGTGCGTTCAATTTTAAGGCCAGTACCATTGCAGATGGGGAATTCAACGTCGCTGACGTTTAACCCGTAATTACAACCCAGCGAATCCAGGTAGATTTTTTTGCCAAAAAAGTTAGTTATATAAGGTGTAACATCGATCCGGCGGATCTGGCTCTTGTTGGCCACACAAGCATCGTAACTGATGATTGCTTTATAAGCAGCATCCCCGGCAAAATCAAATTTGAAATCGTTTACCACTGGCCGACGGAAAGTGATGACCTGCTCCACACTCTGAGTCATACCCCGGCAATCCGTCGCCACAAATACGCGGTAGATGCGGGCATACACCCCGTTGACAATGGTTTCGGTACAATTGGCAGTTTCCAGCCGATCTGAAAACTTCAGGGTTACGTTACAACCACAGGATTTGCAGTTGTCTTCAAAATTGGGGATGCCCAGGTTTTTGACATCGGTATCAATCACTGAACCCGAAATCAAGCCACTCAGGGATTGGCTGGTATTGGTAGGTCCAACCGTTTTAGGATTGTTAAGCACATAATTGACATCGGTACACCAGAGGGTAGAATTGGTAAAATCTACGCTTACCAATTTGGGGCCGCTTTTGTCTTCCGCCAGGATCTTGCCCCAGCAAACAATTTCGTTGGCACTATTCAAAACGCCGTAATCCCACAAGCCCGGACAATCAATTATGTTGCCATTAGAGGGATTGCTGTCACTGATGGCTACCCGATAGGATCCAATACAAGCACCAAACCCCACCAGCGCTGGGGTTACGGTAAATTTGCAATTGGCATCCATCGTAACGTTTACCTGGTTGATGCAGGAAGTTCGAGGGTCACACTGAGCCTTTGCCCATTGTGGAAACAGCAGCACACCTAGTAGTATTCCCGCCGGGAGCATCCGGCCTAAAAGATTAATGAGCGTAGAGGTCATCTTCATGGGAAAGAAATTTGTCTTGTATATTCATGAAATTCAAAAACAATTTAAATATGTAGACGTGCCGAATGTACACTTGTTACATGTACACTGACAACGACTGAGCATCGAGGTATTCTAGTAACCGTAGATGATCGCAACCCATGACTTTAGCCGTGGGAGCTACAAATAAATTAACCCATGGCTTTAGCCCTGGGAAAAAGGAGTGGAAAGGTATCTCTCAAAAACGAGAAATATAATTACCGGCGAGTAGCCAAACAGCGTGAGGGGACAAAAAACGGCTATTGGCTTTAATAGATTAATGGTTCAGGGCCAAAGATAAGAGATTATTTTATTTTTGGAAACAGAATATTTATTTTGTACGAAAATAATAGATTCAGGGTAGTGGGCCTGGTAGATTCTTTCTTTCCCAAGCGAAATAAGTCCATGGTTTCCAATAGAATTTAAATAGACAGTAAATATTCGTTTAAAAAAAACAAAAAAGGCTTGCACACTTCCGACAGGCGACTTATCTTTGCATCCGCAATTGCAAAACACGCATAAGCACTGGCGCTGTAGCTCAATTGGATAGAGCACCTGACTACGGATCAGGAGGTTTAAGGTTCGACTCCTTACAGCGTCACTCTGATGAATTATTCTCTAAATTAGGGGGTAAAAATTCTCTGGATCAAAAAGTTCAAGGTCTAAAGTTCAAATTGGTTAAAACCTTTGACACCTTGAACTTTTTAAATTTATACATTATGTCTAAGGTTTGTCAACTTACGGGTAAGCGTCCGATTGTGGGTAATAACGTTTCACACTCCAATCGTAAGACCAAGCGTCGCTTTTTGCCTAACCTGCAAAAGAAACGCTTCTTCATCCCCGAAACGGATCAGTGGGTTACGTTGAAAGTATGTACTTCCGCTATGCGCACCATCAGCAAATTGGGGATTTACGAGTATCTACAACGTCTGGAAAGAGAGGGTGTTGATACCGGAGTAAGTTTGGAACAAGGTTGTTAAACAAGTAATTTTCAGTTGCTATGGCAAAGAAGAGCAAAGGTAACCGCATTCAAATCATCCTTGAATGCACTGAGCATAAGAAGTCGGGCTTACCCGGTACTTCTCGTTATGTTACCCAGAAAAACCGCAAAAACTCACCGGATCGTATGGAATTGAAGAAATTCAATCCTGTACTGAAAAAAGTAACGGTGCACCGCGAAATTAAATAATTGCTGATTGAGGGCAAATTGGACTTGATTGTTCTGACAATAAGTTTTAATTTGATCCCATAAATAATTTACTGCAATGGCAAAGGTATCCAAAAACGCAAAAGTTGCTAAGCGTGCAGCTAACGTTGGTTCTGGCCGCGACTACGTTCAAATCGTAGTAAGCGTAAAAGACCCAAAAACGGGCAAGTACAGCTACAAAAAGCAAATGGTGCACAAGGACAAAAAAGACGCTTTTATTGCTTCCCTGAAGTAAATATATGCACGGTCTGATGCATCGTCCGTAAAGAGGCTTTTCTTGTGATTGCACAGGAAAAGCCTTTTGAGTTATGAGTGAAAAGTGAAAAACTAAAAGTGAAAAGCTATTCCCAGTCTATCACCACTCACTTATAACTATTCATTTCTCACTTTTCACTTTTCACTACCATGAGTTTTTTTAGCAATCTTTTTGGAAAAAAAGAAAAGGAAGATCTAGATAAAGGGCTTGAAAAAACCAAGAGCAGTTTTTTCGGCAGCCTTTCTAAAATGGTGGCCGGTCGCTCAACCGTGGACGAGGAGGTGTTGGACGAATTGGAATCCTTACTCATTTCAGCGGATGTAGGCCGCAATACTTCCACCCAAATCATCGAGCGGATTGAAGCACGGGTTGCTAAAGACAAATACTTGGGCGCAAGTGAGCTCAATTTTATTCTGCGGGATGAAATTGTGCAGCTATTGGCCGAAAACAATACCCAGCAACTGAGCGGTTATGAATTGCCCACGGGAGTGACTCCCTTCATTCTCCTGGTTGTGGGGGTGAATGGAGTAGGAAAAACCACCACTATTGGGAAGTTGGCTCATCAATTCAAAAAACAGGGCAAAAAAGTAGTGCTAGGTGCTGGGGATACCTTCCGGGCAGCTGCGGTAGACCAGCTCAAAATTTGGTCCGAGCGGGTTGGTTGTGATTTTTACAGCAAGGGCATGAATGCTGACCCGGCTGCAGTAGCTTATGAAACGGTCAATTACGCAGTACAAAATAATTGTGATG
This sequence comes from Haliscomenobacter sp., assembly GCF_965225875.1. Taxonomy (GTDB): domain Bacteria; phylum Bacteroidota; class Bacteroidia; order Chitinophagales; family Saprospiraceae; genus Haliscomenobacter. The sequence goes on from NZ_CBDDBS010000003.1 coordinate 2,723,302, forward strand.
TAGCCATTATCGATACCGCAGGCCGTTTGCACACCAAAACGGGTTTGATGCAGGAATTGAGTAAAATAAAACGCTCAATCAGCAAAAGAATTGAAACAGCACCGCATGAAGTTTTGCTGGTTTTGGATGCCACTACTGGTCAAAACGCCATCGAACAAGCCAAACATTTCACCGAAGCGACCGATGTTAGCGCACTGGCCTTGACCAAACTGGATGGCACAGCCAAAGGTGGAGTAGCCATCGGAATCTCCAATCAATTCAAAATTCCCATCAAATACATCGGCGTAGGTGAAGGCATCGACCAATTACAACCTTTCGATAAGCAAACTTTTGTGAATGCTCTTTTTGAAGCATAGCCTATTTTTTCAATGGTATGTTTAATTAGTTAGATTCCTCTTTTTCAACTAATTAAACATGCCCTTTCTCCTCTTTGATCCTCCTGGATACTTTTCTACTGTAACTTTTCGTTATACCTATCGTTATTTTGAAAAATTTATTTTGCCAATGAACAATCTGCGTAAAGTAAGCGGCATGCTTGCCGCCCTATTTTTAAACTCTATTGCAATCTTCGCCCAACAAGCTGATGTAGGCTTGTCTAATTACTATTCGGACGCCCTTCAAGGCAATCCAACTGCTTATGGCGAGGTTTACGATCGAACCCAATACACCGCTTCACACCGCACTTATCCTAAAGGCACCTTATTAAAAGTTACTCGCCTGGACAATAACAAAGCAGTTATTGTACGCGTAAATGACCGGGGCCCTTTTTCCAGTGATGGCGCAATCATCTCCCTTTCCATGGCTGCTGCGTCCTTTATTGATCTTAGCCTCGTAGGACATGCTCAGGTTAAAGTGGAGCAGTTTGGTTATGCAGACAACAACGCTACTGCCGCAAACTACAACACAGCCAACAATCAAAGTTCCAATTCCTTTGCCTTTGACCGCATTTACAATGGGGCACCGCAAGATGCACCCCAAGAGTATTTTACCCCCAAAGGAACCAATGGTTCGAATGGGTACAACAATACTCAACAACAATACAACAATACTCAACAACAATACAACAATACTCAACAACAATACGGCAATACGCAACAACAATACGGTAACACCCAGAACAATACCCAACCAGCCCAATATGGCCCGGTTCCACCATCTTACGATCGCCGTTTTCAAAACCGGGGTGGTACCTATAACGCTGCAAATGAAGCTTCTAACCAAATTCCTTCGGGTTATGGGTACAATGGTTCAGGCAGTAGTTATACCCCTGCTTACAACAATCCCAATATCCCCAGTTCCTATTCAGATAACGCTACCAGCTCCAATTCGAACAATCCCAACTTCAACTGGAACACCAATCCTGCAAATACAAGTCCTGGCAGCATAGAAGGCTTTCCAACTTTGCAAGCAGGAAGTGGGTTTTCCGTTCAGGTAGGTTCTTATACCCAGTTGGACAATGCTACTCGCCAGGCGCAGTCCTTGCAAAAGATGGGTTTGAGTGAAATTTATCTTTCCCAATCTCCTGCTGCCAATGTCAGTGGAGGTCGGATTTATAAAATTTTTGCAGGCCGTTTCGACAATCGGGAGGCTGCAACGATTTATGCCAGCCAAATCAAGCGCCAGTTTTTGGTAAACGGATTTGTGTTGCGCATGTAGGGGTAATCCTGTGTGGTTGCCTCCTTGTATCAACAACCCTGTGTGGTTGCCTCCTTGTATCAACAACCCTGTGTGGTTGCCTCGGGAGGTTGCCAAACATGCACCCAAACATGCCCAATAGGACGCCCACACAGGGGCGTCCCTACGGTTTTTTGGTATATTTTTCCGGAATTGGATTATCCGGCGATTCCGGGTTCCACATGATGTTCAAAATCCAAAAACGCCCATCTTTTTGCACCAACTGGATGCTGTTGATACCCCGCGCTTCCACTTTACCATTTGCTGCGGTAAATCTGGTTTCATAAGCGCTAAACACGTGAACCATGTTGCCATACCTTTCCTGAGAGCGGCCAATTTCTTTTTCAAAAAAGCCCTTTTCATCGAACATTGGCCCTACATTGCGAATGTAGTCTTCCTGGGTCATGGTGGTTAATTTGGCTTTGCCATTGGCGTCCTTACCCACCGCATTCAGACGAGCTTCGGGGCGAAAAAGCGAACGAAATTTGTTCCAATTGCGGCGTTGGCCAGCTGGGCCGGAGATGACGTCATAAAGGGTTTTAATGATGGCGTCTATACTGGAAACCTCGGCCAAGGTAGCCTCAAGCATTGGTTTCTCTGTATCTTGAGCTTGCATTGGCTTTAAAAAAGCCAGGCCAAAAAAAAGTAAGAAGTAGTATTTTCTCATGTTTATTCGTTTTTACTGCGAAAAAATCGGAAGTTTCTGCGAATTTTGAACGAAGAAAACTGCATTTTAAATGCCTTCGCTGAAAACCATTGTAATCAATCTACTGCGTCGTTTGGATCACTTTATTGATGACCTGAGGTTTGCCCTGGTCAAAGTCAGTGGAGTGGGCAAAGACTTGCCTGTAAAAATCGCAACTTATCGTGGTTTTGGCCGCCGAGACTTTCTTTTTTTGCAAGGCAGGGTCTTGGTCAAAAAACGCCTCCGCAATAGCCCGATCAATACCGTTTTACAAAACCTGATCAATTCCTACCGCCGCTTTGAAAGTGATGAGATTCCTAATGCGGTACTCCGCGTGTGTATAGAAGACCATCAATTCGAATTAATTACCGACCGTGAAGGTTATTTTACCTTGAGTACTCCGCTTGATCCACCCTTGGAACTAAGCAGCGATGACCCCTGGCAAAGCGTGCATATTACCTTACTCAAAACACCCTGGACGGAGGAGTTGAACCTCGAAACCAGTACAACCGTGATGTTTCCCCCCGAGGAAAGTACCCTTGGCATCATTTCGGATTTGGATGATACTGTAATTGAAACCGGGGTGGCCAGCCTGTTCAAATGGCGCGCTTTTTACAATACCTTGTTCAAAAGTATCCATCGGCGTAAATTGTTTGATGAAGTGGCCGCTTTTTTCCGGGCCTTGCGCCGAGGGCAAGATGACCAAGGCTTTTTGCCGCTTTTTTATGTTTCCAATAGTCCGCGCAACATTTACGATCTGGTAGCAGGGTACCTCAAGGTGCATTCCATGCCCAAAGCGCCTGTTTTGCTGCGGGATATTGGTTTTCCATACAAAATCCATAGCCGGAAAGACATGAACCACAAAATGGAAAGCATTGTGCGCATTTTTGATACCTACCCGGAAAAACGCTTCATTTTGATTGGTGACAACGCAGAAAAAGACCCTTACATCTACCATGAAATAGACCAACGATATCCTGGACGGGTGGCGGCCATTTACATTCGGGATGTGCAAAAAAGCCGACCGCTGCAGCGTTTAAAAAAATTTGTAGCCCAGGAATCCATTCACCAGATCCAGATGTTCACTTCTTATCGGCAACTGGCGCAGATGTGTGCAGATAAGCATTTTCTGGATTGGGACTACTTTCAGGAGTTGTGCCAAAGTCAGCACAAGTGGAAATTGAGCTTGCCTGTTTTCCCGAAATAATGCAATTTTGTAGAACAAGAAAATTTCTCCAATGGGATCCGTTTCTGTATCAGCCAAACATATGAGCGTTGAGGATTTTTTCCTCAAATACGGCGCTTTTGAATCTCAAATCCCACTGAGTAAACAAGACTTTATTGGCTTAATCGAAATTTTTCCCGATCTCCAAATTGAAAGGGAGGCAAATGGTATCATCTCAGTTATGTCCCCACTCAAAAAAGGTTCAGGAAAACGCGAAAACCGCCTTAATTTTTTACTAAATCTTTGGAACGAAAGTCAAGGTAAAGGGCAGGTTTTTGGCCCAAATGGAACCTACGACTTACCTGACGGGGCTACAAAAATGCCTGATGTGTCCTGGATTTCTCCAGAGCGTTGGGCCGAAGAACCAGATGATGATGAAAGTTTCATCCAGGTTGTTCCCGATTTTGTAGTCGAAATTCGTTCTAAAACCGATCGATTGGCTAAGTTGCAACAGAAAATGACCAACAACTGGCTGGCCAATGGAGTGCAATTGGCTTGGTTGATTGACCCCTACAAAGAGCAAGTATTTGTTTATCGGCAAGGAAAAGACGTGGAATGTGTAAAAGGTTTTGATCAAAAATTATCTGGCGAAGAGGTATTGCCTGGCTTTGAACTCAATCTTATGGAGATGAGGGCAAAAAAATAATACTTTGTAGTGGGGCAAAAATAAATGTTCATTTTCCTTGAGCCAAAGGATCAAATAAAATGCTTGAAATGAAACGTTTACTCATCTAATCATTTGGTAAAATGAACAATTTATTTTTTACCCCCCCTTTCCGATTATTCCACACTCAACACAATTTTCCCCTGATTCCGATTTCCTTCCATGTACAAATGGGCCTGAGCTACCTCCTCCCATGGGAAAATTTTATCAACAACCGGGAACAAACTGCCGTTCGCAAAATGATCCCAGGTCAATTCCATAAAGGCCTTGGTCAGTTCCGTTTTATAGGTCAATGTTCGCGCACGCAACGTTGATCCTTGGATACTCAGCCGTTTCATCAACACTATCCCCAGATTGATCCCTGCAGCTTGGGCTCCGCCCATGATGGCCAGCATCACCATCCGGCCATCCATAGCCAGAGATTGGAGGTTGCGCTCCAGGTAAGAAGCGCCCAAGAAATCCAGCACCACGTCTGCTCCCCTACCCTTCGTCCAATCCAGGATACAATCCGCAAAGTCCTGTGTTTTGTAGTCAATACATTGCTCGGCACCCAAAGTCAGGCAAAGCCCGTGTTTTTCGGCTGAGGCCGTAACAAAAGCTCTGGCCCCGATCAAACGAGCCAATTGTAGGGCGGAAGTGCCCACACCGCTAGCCCCGGCATGAATCAACAAGGTTTCACCTTCCTTGAGTTTGGCAATCCAAATCAGGGCTTGGAAAGCAGTTAAAAACGCTTCTGGAATAGCTGCGGCCGCCAAAAAATCCAGGCTTTCCGGAATAGGCATGGCCACATCTTCGTGGATGACGGCGTATTCAGCATAGCCGCCGCCAGCGAGAAGCCCACATACACGGTCACCAATTTTCCATTTTTCGACTTTTTCGCCCAGCTTTTCAACAGTTCCGGCTATTTCCAGGCCCATGATGGGGCTTTCACCTGCTGGAGGCGGATATTTCCCTTCCCGTTGCAAAAGGTCCGCTCGGTTCAAGGCCGTAGCTTTGACTTTGACCCGAATTTCATGTGCAGCAGGTTCTGGGGTAAAAAAATCTCCCAGGTAGAGTTCTTCTGCTGAACCAAATTGGTGGAACTGGATGGCGCGCATAGTGGATGTTCGTTGGGGCGATCCTAAGTGGTCGCCTATATTCGTAAGGGCGATCCTAAGTGGTCGCCCAATCGGGTAACCACGCAGGGTTACCCCAACAGATGCCCCATAAATTCCTGCTTGACCCGCAGGTATTCCTGGTTTTCGGCATTAGGTTCGATGATAATGGGAATCCGGTTGATTACATTGACAGTACTGTGTTCGAAGGCCTCAATTTTATCCGGATTATTGGTCAGTAAATTGATTTCACTTACCCCCAAATCTTCCAACATTTCAATGGCAATTCCATAATCGCGGGCATCTGCTTCAAAGCCTAAATGAATGTTGGCATCAATGGTATTGAAGCCCATATCTTGCAGGTTGTAGGCTTTGAGTTTATTGATCAGGCCAATACCCCGGCCTTCCTGGCGCAGGTAAAGCAAGACCCCTCCTTCCTTGGCCACTTTATTCAAAGCATAGGCCAATTGTTCACCACAATCACAACGTTTGGAACCAAACAAATCTCCGGTGAGGCATTCCGAATGCAAGCGTGTAAGCACAGGCTCGTTGAGGTTGCAATGTTCACTGATGAGTGCCAAATGGGGCATCCAATCTTCGGGGCTTTCGGCATACGCTGCCATCCGAAAATTCCCCCATGGGGTTGGAATCAGTGCTTCTGCTTGCCGAACCAAGCTTTTTTCCTTTATATCCATGAATAACAATTCCGCTTCAACTTTCGCCATTTCCCCTACATTTTGTGGAAATCGAGATCAATTCAAGTTTGACCAAAGAACAACCCTTAACCACATAAGGTTCAAGCCCCCAAAGATAAGGGTATTGTAGTGTGAATACCACATTTTTGCTTTTTGCCGACAAAATATCCTATGAAAAAAATGTCCTACATTTAATAGTATTGCTTTCATTTGTCCAAAATTTGTTTTGTATGAAAAAACTCTCACTAGTGCTCATGCTGCTGCTGGGCAGTCTGTCTACAATGCTGGCTCAGCGCACCATCACCGGAAAGGTGGTTGACCAAAGCAGCAAAGAGGCGCTCATCGGCGCCTCCGTCTTCGTCAAAGGAACCTCCGTTGGTACTGTGACCGATGTCGATGGAACCTATTCTGTATCCGCACCTGCTAACGCTACAACTTTGGTGATCAGTTACACGGGTTATTCTTCCCGTGAAGTTGAAATTGGCACTTCAAATGTTATTGATGTAGATCTGGAAGCAGGGGTAAACATCAATGAAGTAGTCGTGGTGGGTTATGGTACCCAGCAAAGACGGGACATTACTGGAACCATCTCGTCGATCAAAGGTGCAGACCTGGCGGCTACACCAGTACAAAGTTTTGATCAGGCCCTGCAAGGACGTGCAGCTGGGGTTAACGTTAGTTTGCCCAACGGGGTACTCAACAACCCTCCTGTATTCCGCATCCGGGGGATCAACTCGATCAACCTGAGCTCTTTCCCATTGATTGTAGTTGATGGTGTACCTACTTTTACCGGGGATCAAAGTGCAACCAACGCTGCCAACAACCCGCTTTCCAACATCAACCCGAATGACATCGAGAGCATTGAGATTCTGAAAGATGCTGCTGCCGCGGCGATCTACGGTTCTCGGGCAAGTGCCGGGGTTGTGCTGATCACCACTAAACGGGGTAAAGAAGGCAAAACCAAAATCAGCTACGATGGTTGGGCCGGTTGGACCAGTGCAGCAAGACGTTTCGATTTGTTGAACGCAGAGCAATATGTGGCTTACAAAAATGAAGCTGCACGCAATGCCAATCTTCCAGATCAGTTTTTCCTGGAAACCATTGATGGGAAAACAGTTGATACCGATTGGTATGACTATGTGCTGCAAACTGGATTGTCTCATAACCATGGTTTGAGTTTCTCTGGTGGCAATTCAGGTACGACTTATTTCCTTTCTTTGGGTTATTCCAATCAGGAAGGTATGATTGTCAGCAATACTTTTGAGCGCCTTTCTGGCCGTTTGAGCCTTGACCACAAATTGGGGAAAAAGGTAAAAGTTGGTGCCAACTTGGGCTATACCACCAACTTCAACGCAGCCCCTGCTACAGGTTCTTTGCCTGGTCAGGCTTTTGGTACAGCAGGTTTGGGCCGGATTCCACTGGTTACTGCTCCCAACGTTCCTGCACGTAATGCCGATGGCTCTTACAACATTGCCTCAAACAACCAGGTAGGTCGTTACCGCAACTTACAACAGGTTGGTTTCTACAACCCATTGCCCATCATCGAGTTGAATAGTTTCACCTCTGAAGCTGACCAACTTCAAGCTGCTGTTTTTGTAGATGTTAACCTGCTCAAGGGTTTGACTTACCGCACTCAATATGGTGTAGATCAGCTGAGTGTTGAAAACATTTCTTTCCAAACGCCAATCCACGGTGATGGTTTTGGTACTACGGGTTCAGCAACCAATGTTCTCAGTAACCTGGAGCGTTGGAACTGGCAGCATTTGCTGACTTATGATTTCTCCCTGGCTGATAAGCACAATTTCTCCTTACTGGTGGGTAATGAACAACAGCGTACCGTTTCGGAAAGCTGGGGTGCAAACCGTACCGTAATTGGTGATCCGTTCTTTACTTCTTACCAAGGAAACTTTACCACCATCGTACCTGCGGGTAACGGGCAAGGTGAAAACTACCTGCTGTCTTATTTTGGTCGTTTGAACTACGATTTCAAAAAGATTTTTCTGATTACGGGTAACCTTCGTCAGGACGAATACTCCGCTTTTGCCCCTGGCAAAAAAGCAGGTATTTTCTGGGGAGCATCTGCAGGTTTGACGCTTTCAGAACTGGATTTCTGGAAAAATTCTCTGGGCAATACCATCAACTTCTTCCGCATACGGGGTAGCTACGGTGAAGTGGGTAACAACAGTGGCATTGGAGACTTTGCTTCCTTGTCTACTTACGGATCAGGCTTGTATGGTACAAATGCTACAACTGGCTTCAACCAAGCTGGTAACACCAACCTTTCCTGGGAAACCAGCCGCAAGACTGACATTGGTATCAACTTTGGCTTGCTGGATGATCGCCTGACGGGTGAAATCACTTATTTCCAAAACGACATTGATGGTCTGATCCTGAACTCACCACAAGCTCCTTCAAAAGGTATCCCAGGAAACTCAATTCAAACCAACATTGGTTCGATGCGGAACACCGGTTGGGAGTTTGGCTTGACAGGTACCATTTTGAAAAAAGCAAAATTCAGCTGGACGTCTAACGTCAACATTACCTTCATGCAAAACGAGGTAACCGCCCTGGCTGCTGGTAATACCGATATTTTCACCGCAACTGCTGGTTTGGAAACTGCCAACATTATCCGGGTAGGACAGTCCATTGGTAGCTTGTATGTAGTTCCTACCGATGGTGTGGATCCTGCTACTGGCCGTCGGGTGTTCATCAATAAAAGTGGTCAAAGAATCCTTTACAGTCACGTAGTTCCAAGTGGACAGTCTCGTTGGACAGTTCAGGGTACTGGAGCTGCTGCTGCTGCTGTAACTGTAGCTGCTGATGGCACAGTGATTGGTCCAGTGTTGCCTACTTACTTCGGTGCGTGGGATAACACCTTTAAATTCTACGGAATTGATCTTAATGTTCAGGTACAGTATTCCGGTGGCAACTATATCTACAATGGTACCAAGGCCGGTCTGCGTGATCAACGTTTCTGGAACAACAGTGTAGAAGTACTCACCCGTTGGCAGAAAGAAGGTGACATCACCAATATTCCTCGGGCAGTATTGACCGACAACGTTTCCAATGGTTCATCTTTCCCAATCTCCGAAAACGTAGAGAAGGGAGACTTTGTCCGTATCCGCAACATTACCCTTGGCTATACCCTACCTAAAAACCTGAGCAGCAAAATCAATGTGAGCAACATCCGGGTATACGGTACAGTGAACAACGCGTTCCTGTTTACCCAATATACTGGTACTGACCCAGAAGTATCTACCAACGGCAACAGCAACGGCGCTCCTGGGGTAGACCGCAACTCGGTTCCAATGGCTCGTACGGTTTCCGTAGGCTTGAATGTGGGTTTCTAATTTAGGGATTTCAAAATTAAAGGACAATCATGAACAACACGATAAAGTTTATTCAAAAAACAAGCGTTGCGCTGGCTTTCATCGGCGGAACCTTCATTTTCTCGGGCTGTAATTCGGAAGAGTTCCTGAACCCCGTTCCGATTACGACCATCAGTGATGCGTCTGCCTTTGCGACACCAGCTCGTATTCTGAACCAGGTCAATGGATTGTACAACAACATCCAGAATGGTAACTTTTATGGGGGGCGTTTCCAGGTATACCACGACATCCGCGGCGAGGAGTTTCTGAACGAAACGACCAACGGGGTTACGGGTTTGCAAACCTGGAACCATACCCTGGTTGCCAGTACCAACGAAGTAAACAACCTTTGGAACCAGGTTTATTTTACGATCAACAACTGTAACCTTTTCATTGAAGGCCTCGAAGCCAACAAAGCAGTACTGGGCAATGATGCATTGGCCAACAACTACATCGCCGAAGCACGTTTCATTCGTGGTTTGTGCTACTACAGCTTGCTGACTTTGTATAGCCGCCCATTTGCGGATGGCAATGGTTCCAAACTGGGTGTTCCACTCCGTTTAAAGGGTGAAAAATCGGACGGTGGCAATGACTTGGCCCGTGCTACAGTAGCGGAAACCTATGATCAGGTTCTTGCTGACCTGAACTTTGCAGAAACAAACCTGCCAGCCAATTATTCCAGTGCTTTGTTGAACACTACCCGTGCCCACAAAAACACGGCAATTGCGCTCAAAACGCGGGTTTACCTGTCCATGCAGCGGTACAATGATGTCATCACCGAAGCCAATAAACTGGTGCCTAATGCAGCTCCGTTCAAAGCGGCAAGTGGTGTAGCGCATGAGTTGCAAGCAGATATTGCCAAAACATTTGCACCACCGCATACGACTACGGAGAGCATTCTATCTATGCCTTTCACTGAGAATGACTTGCCTGGTACGCAGAATGGTTTGGGTAGTTACTACAACCCTGGCCCACGGGGTATTGGTGATTTCTCTCTGAATCCAGCTGGGATCATCAACAATGCTGCTTTCAATGCAGGGGATGCCCGGAAAAAATTCGTCACTACAGTAGGCAGCAAAATCTACTTGAACAAGTTCCCATTGGGTCCTCAACACCTGGATTATGCTCCAGTGATCCGTTATGCAGAAGTATTGTTGAACGCTGCTGAGGCCATCGCACGCACCAGTGGGGTGAATGATCGTGCCATCGCCCTGTTGAACGCAGTTCGCACCCGTTCTGACGCTACGAAAACCTTTACAGCTGCCGATTTCGCTGACACCAATGCGTTTATCAGCGCCTTGTTGTTGGAGCGCCGCATGGAATTCTTGGGTGAAGGTTTACGCTCTTTGGATTGTACTCGTTTGCTCTTGCCTATTCCTGGCAAAGCCAACGTAGCAACGATCCTGCCGACACAGCCTGATTACATTTGGCCAATTCCACAAGGTGAATTGATTGCCAATAAACTGTGTCTGCCCAACAATTAATCCGTTTTTCTTTATTTCATACTAATCCGATTGGGGGGGGTGAACAAAGTTCACCCCCCTTTTTTTGTCAACTTTCTCAAAGCTCACCCAATGGAGCTTACAGTGGTACCAAAGTATTGTGTGAGAATGTATTTCAGGGGTAAAGTTTAGGGAATAGTATGAAAAATTATATTTTGTAAATTGCTTTTGATCTAAAATTTAGAAGATTTTGGCTTCGGTGTTGGTACAGAATAAGTCAATGATTCGATTATTTAAAAAGCGGGGATTGAAATTTGGTAAGCGCTATTTGAAGGTGTATGAGGTGGAATTGGAGTTATGAAAACTAGGTTACAATATAACGTTTTTTTCTTGTTTTTCCCTTGCAGCTCATGGGAAAACGTAATAATATTGTATTTGCGTAAGATTGCGTTATGCTCAAATGAGTATGGAGCAATATCTTTTGCCATATTCCCTCATATAAACTCCATATTTAATCATGAACACTGAAGTATTACTCGACTTTAAACTTGTTACGCTTTCCCAACTTGCCGATCAGATTGGTATCCATCGCTCTACAATTTATCGGAAATTAAAAAAGCGGGGCATTCAGCCTCCTGGAGAGTTACTTGGCCCTAAATGGGTGGAGGTTATTGTTAAGGTTTTGAATGGAGAGGAAATTAACCGAAATGGCTTGCCTGAATTATCAATAGAATAACGAATAATAAATAAAAAGTTATTTAATTAATTAATTTTCAAATACTTAAAAAGAAAGCGACAACACGCCACAACATGCGACACTATTCGACATGCTTATATTTAGCTTAAACCTAACTTTGAACTACTAAACTTGATGCATCTCAAGGGCGCCGGGCTTGTACCTAATCTCGAAAGTATAGCGCTGGAAGTGTAACTAGAATTTTTATTATTAAACCATATAAATCCAATCATGATGAAAAAGTTCCTACAAACTTCGATTCCCTTATTTTTATTGCTGTGGAGTATAAACATCCGTGCTAATGTTAATGGGCCTTATGAAATAGATTGTGCTAATGTCGCTACCTATACCTTTAGTGTTGGATTAAATATTTCTTGCACCCAGGTAAAGTGGACGGTTTTATTTCCAAATGGAAGCTCAACGAATTACACAGGTACTACTATTTCAGTCCCTACAGGATCTACACCAGGATGGTTAGTGGTTTTCGCATCCGCAACAAAAAAATGTAGCGACTCGCTGGTATATAATGGGGGTATGCAAACATACGTAGGAGGTCCTCTAAATAATCCACAGTCTCTAAACGGCCCCTCAGATCTATGCAATTCCAGCACTGGCTCGTACACTGCCTCCAGCGTTGCTAATGCAGCTAGCTATACCTTTACTGTACCTTCAGGTTGGAGTATCAACAACCAACAGGTAACCTCTCTTATCACATCTTCAACAACGGTCTCCATAACGGCACCTTCTTCCGGTAGCGGAACTGCTAACATTAGTGTGCGAGCTAATCCACCTTCATCATCTGCCACTTGTTTCTCTTCGAGCGGCGAAACAACAACAACCGTTAATTATGGAGTACAATGGCCCGAGATTACTACATCGTCTACCGTTTTAGGAACAAACAGTTTCGGAAACTTCTACTATGATGGCTTCAATATATCTAATATTCAATGGACAATTCCAAATGGTTGGTATGCCAACAATTTAAATGGATCACAATTGACAGTTATTACCGGTTCTACTCCAGGTAATTATGTTGTACAAGTAAGTGCTCAAACTTGTGGTTCCACCGTAGGAGATTTCATAGATGTGACCGTTACTGGTTCTGGCGGATTCTTATTCGGAAATTCTCGAAAAGATGGTCAAATTACTACAGCACCCCATTCTACTCGTAAAATAGCCTTGGGTGAAGGCATTACACTTTACCCTAACCCGGTGAGTAATGAATTGTTTTTGAGTACCGCTAATAAAGACATTAGTTTGGCTTCCGTTTCAATAATAAATCTTTCAGATGGAAAACGGGTACTGTTCAAAACAATCAATAATGACAATTCTATTATTGATCTGCGTAATGTAGCGATTGGATCGTATGTTGTCAACATGATTACCTCAAGTGGTGAACAGATTCAAAAGAAAATACAAGTAGTTCGTTAATTTAATCTGCTTTCACTCATATTTGTATTAATGATATCTGGGGGTCGGACAAAGTTCGCCCCCCTTTTTTTGTGTATTAAGGCCGAAATCATCCATGTAGGTTGGTCGAAATTCGACCAAGGTTTCATTTTCATCCATGAACAATTGTTAGCAACCTTTGTTGAAAATGATACTGCTGTAATATGTATTGATACATTTTCCTACTTTAAGTCATACTACTCACCATCCCAAATAAAGCAATTTTGTGCATTTAGCCGACTTTAGGTTCAATTTTTAACATAAAACCAAATTTTTTCATGAAAAAACTCTCACTAGTCTTAGCACTCCTGTTATTGGGAAGTGCTGCGCTATGGGCGCAAAAAACCATCACTGGTAAAGTGACGGACGACAATGGAGAAGGCCTAATTGGGGCCACCATACTAGTCAAGGGAACAAGCGTGGGAAGCATCACCGATGTGAGTGGTGCATTCTCATTGTTGGTTCCCCCTAATGCCGCCGTTCTGATGGTCAGTTATACCGGATTTGCACCAAAAGAGGTGACCTTAACTGATGCCAACAACTATGAAATCACCATGGAGACCGAAGTAATCGGCCTTTCAGACGTAGTAGTGGTAGGTTACGGTTCCCAATCCAGAAAAGGGATTACCGGTTCAGTAGCTAAAGTAAGTGGAGAAACCCTTTCCAAACTACCAGTTACAGGTGTAGATCAAGCATTGCAAGGCCAGGCAGCTGGCGTACAAGTTGTGGCAGCCTCGGGTACACCAGGGGGTAGTGTCTCCGTTCGGGTACGTGGCCCATCCTCAATCAATGCAGGTAATCAACCCCTTTATGTAGTTGATGGGGTACCTATCAGTACGGGTAGCAACTCTCAAATTGGGTTCGGTGGTCAGCAAGCCAATGCCTTAACCGACATCAACCCCACCGATATCGAGTCCATTGAAGTGTTAAAAGATGCCTCGGCAGCCGCTATCTACGGGTCTAGAGCCAGCAATGGGGTTGTATTGATTACGACCAAAAGGGGAAAAGCAGGTAAAACCCAGGTATCCCTAAATACTTATTATGGACAGCAAGAAATCCAGAAAAAACCGGAGACGCTAACCGGCCCACAATACGTTGCACTGGTCCAAGAAGCCATTCGCAACCGTTTTACGGCTACCTCTCTACCCAGCTCGCAGCGCTTGGTTGGATTGGATGCAGCACCAGATACTTATCCAAGCACCAACTGGTCTGATCAGATCCTGCAAACTGCACCGATCAGCCAAACAGATTTATCTTTTTCAGGAGGCAATGAGCGTACTAAATTTTACCTTTCTACCGCTTATTTCACTCAAGATGGGATTATCAAGGGGTCAAAATTTGACCGCTACAGCATTCGATTGAACCTCGATAACTTCATCACCAATAAAATCAAAATTGGTACCAGTACCTTTTTGTCTCGTTCCAACAGTGATCGTTTGAACAACGACAACAACATCAACGGGGTATTGAGTGCAGCTATTTTGATGGGATCACACATCCCTGTTCGCAATGCTGATGGAACTTACGCCAAAGACGCCAACTCTTCGGTGGAAAATCCCGTGGCAGCACAATTGGAGCCGACCAACGAAAACTTCAGCGGCCGGATTCTATCTACCCTTTACGGGGATTGGAGTATTTTACCATGGTTGTCTTTCCGAACCAACCTCAACCTCGACTTGAGTAATTTCCGCGAATTCCGCTTCTCCCCTACCACCACAAATACTGGCTTCGGCTTACGCGGCCAGGGTATTGAAGCGTACAACCAGGAATTAAACCTGGTCAATGAAAACTTTTTTACCATCAGTAAGGCAATTGGCAGTTTGAATCTGGATCTTTTGTTGGGTACAGCATTCCAGAATAGCCGTTCAGAAAGCTTTTTTGGACAAGGCGAAAACTTTCCCGGCAATACCATCAAAACCCTCAACGCCGCTTCAGTGAAAAAGGATTTGACCTCAAGTCGCACCGAATGGGGATTGAACAGCTATTATTCTCGTTTAAACCTGAATTTTAAGGAAAAATATTTCGTCAGCGGAAGTGTACGCCGGGATGGATCTTCTCGTTTTGGCGCCAATCAGCGTTGGGCTTTATTCCCTGCATTCTCCGCGGCTTGGCGTGTCTCGGAAGAGCCCTTCCTTAAGGGTAGCAAGGTAATTTCCGAGTTGAAACTCCGCGCAGGCTTTGGCCAAACAGGCAACCAAAACATCGGAAACTTTGCTTCCAGAGCTTTGATTTCTCCAGGTGCCAACTACAACCAAATCGCTGGCTTATCCCCATCTCAATTGGGTAATCCAGAATTGACCTGGGAAACCAACGAGGATGTAAGCGTTGGTTTGGACTTGGGTTTTTTCAACAACCGCGTTAGCTTTGTCATTGAAGCCTACAAACGTAGCACCATCGACTTGCTGCTGAATCGCCCATTGGTGTTTACTTCCGGTTTTGCCAGCATCACCGAAAACATTGGATCTACCGAAAACCGGGGCATCGATATCTTGTTGAATACGCGCAACATTGAATCAAAAAAATTCAGTTGGAGTACTAGCTTCAATGTGGCCTTTCTGGAAAGCAAAATCATCAAACTGGCCGGAACTCCATTCGCTTCGGGTTTTGCCAGTTGGGTAGCTGAAGGAGAAGCCCCCAGTGCCTTCCGGGGATTCCGCGTAGAACGCATTTTCCAGGAACAGGCAGAGATTGATGCCTTGAATGCCAAAGCAAGAGAAAAAACGGGGAATCCTACCGCTGTATACCAATCTACTTTGACCAGACCTGGAGACATTCAATTCAAGGATTTGAACGGAGATGGTCTCATCACTGCGCTAGACCAAGAAATTTTAGGCAATGCACTCCCCAAATTTTATGGTGGTATGACCAATAATCTGTCATTCGCAGGATTTGATCTTTCATTCTTCTTTCAATTCCAGTCGGGTAATATGATCTACAACAACACCCGCGCTTTTAGTGAAGGGATGAATGGCATTTTTGGTCAATCTGCTGCAGTATTGGATCGTTGGACACCGGATAATAAGAGTACCACCTTTCCAAGGGCAGTATTTGGGGACCCGAACAACAACCGTCGTACTTCTGATCGTTTCCTCGAAGATGGCTCTTTCATTCGTTTGAAAAACCTCAACTTTGGTTATAGCTTACCAAAAAGCATTACAGATAAGCTCAAAATCAATCGTTTGCGCGTATATGTTGGTGGACAGAACCTCCTGACCTTTACCAACTATTCCGGTCTGGATCCTGAAGTAAGTACATTTGGTGAAGTCACACTCTCGGCGGGTACCGATTTCCTTACTTTCCCCCAGGCACGCACGATCATGGGTGGATTGAACATTACGTTTTAAGCAACCAATAATTTTGAAGCAATGAAAAAATCGATCATAAAAATTGTTCTCCTGGTTTTGGCCATCCATATTTTCAGTGCCTGCGACGAGAACATCGAACTCAACCCTGAAACGGCCCTTGATGGCGCGCAGGGGTTCAAAACCCGCCAGGACGTAGATGCAGCCTTGATTGGTTGTTACAGCGCCGTGCAAAATGGTAACTACATGGGTTTGCGGTATTTTGCATTGGCGGATTTGTACTCAGATATCCTGGCACATACGGGTACTTTCCCATCTTTTGCCCAATTTGCTAACCGCCAATTATTGCCTGACAACGCGGAATTGACCAACATGTGGCAATCCATTTACATTGGAATCAACCGTGCCAATACCGTTATCCAGGCTTCTGCCGGTGTTACGGATCCAGCATTCAACGTCAACAATGCCGTCGCAGAGGCTCGACTCCTCCGCGCCTTTCATTATTTTAATTTAATACGGGCATTTGGCGGCAGTGCGGCAGGATACAACAAGGGCAATGGAGCTGGGGTGCCTTTGGTAACCAAACCAACCCTGGCTGCTTCTGATGCAGTTCCTGTAGCACGCAATACGGAAGCCGAAGTATGGACGGCGATACTCGATGACATCAATTTTGCGGCGACAAACCTCCTGGCTAGCAATGGTACTGGCCGTGCCAATAAAAATGTGGCTTTAGCTCTGAAGGCTCGGGCTCATCTTTACCGCGGCGAGTGGGCAGAAGCTGAAGCTGCAGCAACGCAGGTTATTGACAGCAAAGCTTATACCTTAGTAGCTGGAGCAAGTTTTGGGGATATTTTCACCAAAAAGAATACTTCCGAAGCCATCTGGGAACTACAATTTGACATCAACAACACCAATTCCATTGCATTCTTTTACTACCCAACTACCTTGGGCGGACGCAATGAAATTGCCTCAACCAACAGCTTGCGCGATGCCCATGAAGCCAATGATGCACGCAGGCCTGTGAATTTCACTGCCAGTCCAGCAGGTAAAACATCTAAATTCACCAGAGTGCCTGGTGATGACAACGTTTTGCTGTTGAGACTTGCCGAAATGTACTTGATCCGTGCAGAAGCCCGCGCCAATTTGGGTAAATTGGTAGAATCCCTGGCTGATGTGAATGTCATTCGAACTCGGGCAGGACTACCAGCCTCTACAGCGGTAACAGCAGAAGATTTGCTTGCTGCTATTGAAAAAGAACGAAGAATCGAATTTGCTCACGAAGGTCACCGCTGGTTTGATCAACGTCGATTGGGCAAGTGGAATGCCAATGGAATCACTCAGGATTTCCGTGCACTTTGGCCAATCCCACAAAGGGAAATCGATACTTCCAATAAAGTAATTGCTCAGAATACAGGATATTAAGCTAAAAGCAGATAGCAAATAAAAAGGAAAAGCCTCGCGTGAAATCAATCACTGCGAGGCTTTTTCTTTTATTTTGCTATTCGCTTTCCGCTTTAGCTATTAATATCCGCCCTCTTTTGGAGCAGGTGGATCTTGCTCAACATCGCCAGGGCCTGCAATGCGAAACTCCGCGCGACGGTTCATGTAGCTTGAACTGGTTGGCACCAAATTGTCGGCAGAACCTTTCCACTGTAGTACAAAGCGACCACGTGGAACGCCGTGGCTGTTCACCAAATGTTCGATTACATTTTTGGCACGCTCATAAGACAACTGGTTGTTGACACTTTCTGAACCAGTACTGTCCGTAAATCCGGTAACCACTAGGCGGATATTTGGATTGGCCTTCATCATGCGGCCTACACCAGCCAAGTTGCCATAATCAGAGTATTTGATCTGAGAGCTGGAACTGGGGAAGTGCAACATCGGCAAAAACCATTCTGCTGCACTGGAACGGTTATCCGTGATTTGGTAGTTTTGCAAGGCTTGATCAATCAATTCTTTGACCCGCTCTTCCGTAACACCTCCACCTCCATTTCCAGGACGGCCAGGGCCACCCGCTTGAGGGTTGGTCACAACACCATTTTCATCTACTTTTTCAGTGGGTTGGGGCATGTAGAATGGTTCTTTATCAATGTGATCCGGCACCCCATCGCGGTCAGAATCGAGCGTGCGACCTTTCGTGTCTACCATTGCACCAGCGGGAGTGTTGGGATCTTGGTCAATGGCGTCGATAACACCGTCGCCATCCTCATCCTTGATCAAGCCAGTGGTACGTTGGTTGATTTTGTCGTCGATAGAGTTCAACACACCATCCATAGGGTTGATCCAGTACAGTGGCTCGGTCTTTTTAGAAGCGCTGCCAATGTTAAAGTTGATGCTGAGACTGGTAAAAGAAACAACATCGCGGAAAGTAGATTTACCCGTTGAAATGTTGTCGATAAAATCCGCCCGTTTGCCAAAAACCATCATGGCTTGCTCTTCCAAACCAATATTTATTTTTGGGCCGATGCGGAAAGCAATACCTGCACCAAGGCCAACATGGGGGGCAAATTCACGATCCAGGGTGTCAAACACGCGCAAGTTGTCATTTGTATCGAATGATCTTGCCTCAAAATAGTTGACCCCAGCTCCACCCATAACATACAGGTTGGTACTGCGCACGGATTTGTCCCAACGCAAGCTATTGAGGGACATTACCCCTAAAAGTGATCCAGAAATCCAGTTGGTGTTGAATTCACGCTCGATATTGCTTACAGGGTTCATACCTTTCAAATCGGCATAAAGGAAATCTGCACGCATCGAAAACATGTAGTCGGTAGCCTTGCGAATGTGGAAACCTACACCGTAGGATGGTTTTGGTGCAACGTCACTTCCCAGGATAGTAGCCCCACCATTCAAACCAAATTCGAACATGTTCTTCGGTATCGCCAAACCCGAGGTTCTGGGTTTTTCTTTCGCTTCGTTCACGGGTTTTTCAGCCTTTTCTTTGGGCTCTTTGTCACCTTTTCCTTTGGCTGGTTTTTCAGTTTTTGGTTTTTCCTCCGTAGTTTCAATGGCATCCTGCCCCCAAACCAATCCGGAGCAGAAAATGAGGAGGAACAAGAACATAGTACGTTTTTGCATGGTTTTGGATATTAAATCAGTTAAGTATTGGGATTATATCGGTTTTTGCATTTATGCTCATAACGATCCATACAACCGTTATGTGGCGTAAAATTGTTCCAAAGCAAACGAAAGAAACCAGGCAGTGCGGCAAAGATGGGCATATTGATTTGAAAAAAACACACGACTTCCACCTCTCCACGTATGCGAAGGTAAACTTTTTGTGAAAGGTTTACGAGCCGAAACAACAGCAGGCCTGCATTTTAGGTATAAAATAACCGAAAAATGACCAAAGTCCGCTGATCCGGCAAAAATAGGGCATATTTTTTCGCCAACCAAGGTTTCTTATCTATTGAAACGTTGATGCAACAGATATTTTTCTTATTTATACTCATTTTTTTGTAAAAGTCACTTTTTGTGGGCTTAGTAAAGGGACAAAAATAAATGCTCATTTTTTTATCCCCCCTTAGATTGCACTTATCTGGTATCCCTTTGTAACTTTCCGGTCTTAGTATACCAGAACTTCAATAGTGTTTTATGCTAGACAATTGGCTCAGCCCGGTCAACCTCACTGCTTTATCCCTACCCAATTTGGACGCAGACCATTTGGGGTCGCGATTATACATCCACACCGAAGGTAATTTTCCCGATTTGAAAGGGGTTCAAATTGCTCTGGTTTGTTTAAACGAAAAAGAGGGCCTTGCCTTGCGCAAAGCCTTGTATACCATGAGCTTTCCCTTTGAAGGTTTGCACATTGCCGACCTGGGGACCATTCGAAAATGCACTGCCGAGTTCATAATGCCCGTGCTGATTGAATTGCACGAAAGCAATATTTTGCCCATCCTCGTGGGTACTGATCCCTCCTTGATGCAGATTCAATACAAGGGCTTACAGCACGAATTGCAACACATCAACATGGTTGCAATGGATGAATTCATCCGCCTGAGTGTACCTAGTGAAAACAAAACCCCGGACTTGTTCAACGAGATTGTTTTCCAAAAAAAATCTAAACTCTTCCATCTGGGCATCATTGGCTGTCAAACTCATTTCACCTTGCCAGCTACCTATCGCTTGATGGATGAATTGCACTTTGATTACATTCGGTTGGGCACAGCCCGAGCCAACCTGGCGGAGGTGGAACCCATCATCCGCGATGCCGATTTGTTGGGGTGTCAGGTAGCCGCGCTCAAACAAAGTGAAGCGCCCGGGCAAGAAAATGGTAGCCCCAGCGGTTTCAGCGTGGAGGAAATTTGTCAGCTTTGTCGCTATGGAGGGATGAGTGAAAAGGTGAAGTCGTTTGGCATTTTTGGCTACAAAGCTTCACTGGACCGCAAAGCACAAACGGCCAGTGTATTGGCGCAAATGATCTGGTACTTTCTGGATGGCCTGAGCCACCGCAAAGGGGATTTCCCAATCAGCACCGAAGGCCTCACGGAATACATCGTGGAAGTAAAGTCGCTGGATTTTACCGTTACTTTTTGGAAAAGCCAACGCAGCGGGCGTTGGTGGCTACAGGTGCCCGTCAAAACGAGCAAACAACAACAGCGGCATCGGCTGATCCCCTGTTCGTACAATGACTATAAATTGGCATCACAAGGGGAACTGCCGGATCGGCTGGTAAATGGATTAAAAAGGTTTTTGTGAATGACGAATTTTTCGAGTGATAAATATCCGGTCACTGAGCGTAGCCGAAGTGCCGGATATTTATCACTCGAAAAATTCGTCATTCACAACACTCGCTCCAGAGCCATCCCTCGCGATCCTTTAATCAAAAAAACTTTATTTTCCCAAGTCTGGCCGGTAAACCATCCTTTCAATTCTTCCACATTGTCGAAGTGCAAACAGCCCAATTGTTGGGCAGCCGAAGCAAAGTGTTTACCCACCAAAATAACTTGTTCAAAGCCCAAACCATTGGCCAATTGGGCAATTCGTTCGTGTTCGATTGGAGCATCATCGCCTAGTTCGAACATATCTCCAAGGATAACCACCTTGTTCCCTAAACCATTTTCAGCAAAAGAACGCAGGGTTGCTTCCATACTGCTGGGGTTGGCATTATAGGCATCCAATAAAATTGAATTGCTTCCCCAGGGTACCCATTGCGAGCGATTCATATTGGGGTTGTAGTTTTCGATTGCCGCTTTGATTTTTGCCCCTGGGACTTTGAAATATTTGCCTAAGGTGACAGCTGTTTTTATGTTTTGGAAATTGTGCACCCCCATCAATTTGCTACCCGTTGCTATCAACTGCTCTGTTTCATCCAAAAAGGCTACCTGAATAAAGGGTTGTAATTGTAGCAGTTTGACTTCATAAGGTTTGTGGTTGGGCGCAGGATTTTCGCTGAGTTCATAAAAGATTCTTTTTTTAACCGGCGTAGACAGTTCCAATAAAAAGGGCTCATCATTGTTGACAAAGGCTAAACCATTGGTTTCTGCCAAATAGCGGTACAATTCTGACTTGCCTTTTTTCACCCCCTCTATTCCTCCAAATCCTTCCAGGTGAGCTTTGCCGATGTTGGTAATCAAACCATGCGTAGGTTCCGCAATGCGGCACAGTTGGTCAATTTCCCCTTGGTGGTTGGCCCCCATTTCGATTACAGCTACTTCAATCCGTGGGTCGAGTTGCAGTAAGGTAAGTGGCACACCAATATGGTTATTCAGGTTGCCCTGGGTGTAATGCATTGGATATTGACTGCTCAGAACCGCAGCAATGAGTTCTTTGGTGGTGGTTTTGCCATTACTGCCCGTAATGGCAATGATGGGGATGTGCAATTGGCGACGGTGATGCCGCGCCAGGTCCTGCAAAGTTTGGAGCACATCATGGACTACGATGCATTTATCGTTTGCACCCAGTCCTGGGTCGTCCACGATGGCATAACTGGCACCTTTCTCCAGGGCTGCCAGAGCGTATTGATTGCCATTAAAATTGTCGCCACGCAAAGCAAAAAACAAACATCCGGGCTCAATTTTGCGCGAATCAGTAGAGACTTTGCCAGCACTAAGAAACAGTTGATAAAGACTTGAAATTTCCATGTCGTTAGGGTACACGATTAAGTAGTGGGGCAAAAATAAGTATTCATTTTTCTTGAGCCAAAGGATCAGATAAGACACTTGAAATGAATCGTTTACTTATCTGGTCCTTTGGCAAAATGAATACTTATTTTTTTATCGCCCCTGAGACTGGAAAATTAAGTAAGGTTTGGCAACTTACCTTGATTTGAGAAGAGATAATTTAATAAAGTAAAAAACAAATAGTGAAAAGTAAATAGTGAGTAGTAGTATTGATGGAAATGAAGACAGTTGAGCAGCACCCATCATGCTACTCAACTGTCGAAAGCTGAGTTATTTCACACATTCAAATCCTGTCGCCTTTGAAGGGCTATCTTCTGTGGTTTGTTTGACTACAGAAAAATTCTGGTTTGATTTTAAATTCAATTGGTAAGTACCACCACTGCCGCAACTGGTTCCCCATTCGCGGGTAACTGCAAACAAATAAATGCCATTCTGTGGTACTACAAAATCATTCACCGTCTCACCCGCAGTGTAATCGCTACAGGCTTTTCCCTCCGTACAGCGACGCTCTTTCAAAGACATGGTGAACAAATTGGTGCTCCCCAGCGCAGTACCAGGCAAATACAGGGCAATTTGGGCAACGGAGCCTGAACTGACCGAATTGACAGTAAAGCTTACTTTTGCCCCTTTTTCAAGCTCCACCTGAAATACATCCTGGCAATCGGTTCCAGAAGCACATTCCCAGGCATAGGAACCAGTGTAGGATTTGGTTTTTTCGGCAATAAAATCTTCACTTTCCTGCTTTTTGCACGCAAGAGCGCAGACCAATAGCAAGACTAATGATACAGTTGAGGAAAAACGAAATCGGATTGACATAGTCATTTGATGTTTTTAGGTATTTCTTCTATGTGTCATTAGCCATTTGGATTGTTCCAGGTTTTTGAAAAAAAAAGGGGAGATAGTGAATCAACACCATCTCCCCTTTTTTTAGATCAAAAGATCAATGCTTATTTATAGCGACGGTCAACACGTCTTTGTTTCACTTTGAATTGGTTGCCACCTGGTTTGTCGTTGGTAGCTGAACCACCCATGCGGCTCATGGCGCAACGGAAACCAAGTGTACGATCGGCGTCATCCTCATCCTTGAAACGACGGGCACCTGGAGAAAGCCAGTACGCGCGATCGGCCCAAGAGCCACCTTTGTACACGCGAGCTTTGTCGCTTACCAGGGTGTGCTGTTCAAAATCGTAAAATGCTTCTGATTCTTTGTCACCATCCCGGTAATCCAATGCTTTACCACGGCGAATGTTGTCGCGGGTAGCCAATTCGTCATCCTGGAAGTAGCGGTATTTGATGCGACCCAAGCTGTCTTTTTCAACCGGACGGCCATCTTCATCGGTTTCAACCGTTTTGTATTTGTTACCCCGAACCGGGTTCAAATCGTGGTTGTCAGCATCACGCAGGGTTTGGCTGGTCAATGGACGATAAACGTCGAATACCCATTCGTTGACGTTACCTGCCATGTTGTACAAACCAAAGTCGTTAGGCAAGAAGCTACGTACTGGAGCGGTCACCGCAGCGTTGTCGTTCAACTTGCCAGCGATACCCATATAATCCCCTGCTTCTTTTTTGAAGTTAGCCAACATTTGACCCTGGTATTTGTCGTGCTTTTGGTAGCGCAAAGTTTGACCGTTCCAAGGATAGTTGCGACGATCCGTATAGTTTTCATCGCCTTCAGCAGATTGGTTACCACGTAGAGCCAGTGCAGCGTATTCCCATTCTGCTTCAGTAGGGAGGCGGTATTCTGGCAACATGATACCATCTTCAAAACGCGCTGGACGCTCTTCACCAGTGCGGAAGTCTTTAAGGTTTTTACGAACGTTACCTTCGTACTGGCCTACCAGGTAAGAACCAGTGTTGAAGCTATCGTCGTCTTTTTGTTCGTTGTTTTCGTTGAGGATACCCCGTTTGATGAGCAACATTTCGTTCACCCGGTCGGTACGCCAGAGGCAGTATTCAGATGCCTGAGTCCAGTTAACCCCAACTACGGGATAATCATCAAAGGAAGGGTGACGGAAGTAGGTGTTAACCATTGGTTCGTTGTAGGACAAGTCGTCGTACCAAACCAAGGTATCCGGCAAAGACTTGCGGTATACTTCAGGATACGTTTCTCCATAAACCCGGCCTACCCAATAGGTGTATTCACGGTAATCGATGTTGGCAACTTCTGTTTCATCCATGTAAAAGGAAGAAACTGTAACGCGCCGAGGGACGTTGTTCCACTCGTACATCACGTCTTGCTGGGTCTGACCCATCGAGAAAGTACCACCCTCAATCGGAACGAGGTTGGGACCGGTGATTTGACCCTCATAATTCAGCTTCTCGAAGCCTCCCCATTTGGTATCATTGTAGTTCCAACCCGTGGTGGAAGAAGCTTCCTTGCTCTTACAGGAGGTAAAAATCACTGTGGCGACAAGGAGGTAAGCACCAAACTTCAACAACTTTTTCATTATAAATGACCAATTTTTTTTAGAGAAACGACCAACCTGAATTGGCATTATTTACGAGCTTGTATAAATTTTTTCCCGAGCTACTAGGCCCCCTTTTAAACAAACTCCAACTTCATTCATTTGACTTTATACCGAACGCTCCGTTCATCGAATTAGTATACGACCGCAAAAATTTTGTCTTTTGCTGCGGTATATTTATCGAGCGGCAAAAATAGAGAAAAAAATAATTAGTAGTGGGGCAAAAATAATTACTCATTTTTCCTGAGCCAGAGGATTAGACAAGACACTTAAAATGAAACGTTCACTCCTTTAATCCTCTGGCAAAATGAGCAATTATTTTTTATCGCCCCTTATCTAAAGATCTGAAAACAGTCGTTGATGTTAACTTTTTTGCGCCGCCTTTGATTGGCACGGCTTTCATCGAGGGTAAAGGAGAGCGAAATTTCGTGGCTACCTCCGGTGCGATTCAATGCCAGATTGGACAAGGTAGCATCAAAACTGTACCCCAAACGCAGCACGCCGTAGCGGTAACCGATCAAACCGACCGCTGCATCGGGGTTTTTGCCACTGTTGCGGTACCAAACTCCTGCAAAAACTGGCCCAAAGCCCCAATATCCCCCCACCATCACCTGAGAAAATTCAGCCTGGCGTACATATAAAAAGTTGGGGGCAAAAAAATTGGCTTCTCCATTTCGGCCGCTTCCTCCCAGGTCCAATTGGGCACCACCGTGAATGGAAAGTTTCATTGGATGCCCTACTAAAAGGGAAGAACTGCCCGATGTGAGCAGGTTTTCATTGAAATTATTCAGGTGTTGCAAAGCTATTCCCCCGTAAAATTTCTTGCTGAATGCCAACAACCCCGCTGAAAAATCAATTTGGTTGTTGCCCAGGTTGTCTGGGCGCAATTCCTCGGTGCTGTAGCCCTGGCCATTGCTGCCCAGGCCATCGATTGGGTCTAGCTGATCCCCAAAAACCAGTTTGTCCCAAGCCAATTGGGAGCGAAAAGCTCCGGCTTCGACGCCAAATTTCAGCGCCAGGTCATCGTTGGCTTTCAACTGGTAACTGTAATACAAACTCAGTTGCCGCGTTTGGTAAATGCCATTCCCAGCGTCATCAGCGGTAATACTCGCGCCAATGCCACTGTTCAAAAAAGGCAGAGATTGTTCGTACGCAATGGCATAGGTTTGGTAGGCATTGGGCCAGGAGGGCCATTGATTGCGGTGATTGAGCATGATGCGCGGCGCATGTGAAACACCTGCAAAAGCCGGATTGAGGTGCAGTGGTGCAGCAAAAAACTGACTAAACACGGGATCCTGGGCAAAAATCGGCGTGATTAGCAAGCTTGAAAAAAGAAAAAGTAGACCTATGCGCATAGTATGTTTTTTTAGTTGAGGAGTTGAGAAGGCTGAGAAGTTGAGGCTACCGCGAGCGGCTTTGACAATGACACTGCGGCTGCCTCAACCCCTAAACTTCTCAACTCCTCAACTTCTTAATCAACATTTTCCCTCCTTAGGGTGTCAATCAGTAGTATACTTGACAATCCAGAAACTTGAATTGGATTACCTTTGGAAATCCAAACGGCGAAGCTACTGTACTCGTAATATTCGCTAAATTGTCAATTCTTGTAATCAATAATACTGCGGAAACGTTTGAAATTTATGAAGAATTTCGCGATTACCTCCATTTTGACATTATTCTTAGGTCTGCTGTACGGCAATTCTCCATTTTTCATTCGGGAAAGCCTCCAGTGGAAAGCTGAAACCATGTCGCTACAGCCCAAACCACAGCCCAAGGAACGTTGGGGTTTCAAGGGTGCGGTCTACAGCAAACAAAATGCAGAACAACCCTGGTTCATTCAGGAATT
Organism: Haliscomenobacter sp.; assembly: GCF_965225875.1. Taxonomy (GTDB): domain Bacteria; phylum Bacteroidota; class Bacteroidia; order Chitinophagales; family Saprospiraceae; genus Haliscomenobacter. The sequence goes on from NZ_CBDDBS010000003.1 coordinate 2,750,081, forward strand.
TGCAGTAGATGGCCCCGGACAGTTAGACATCGAATTGCTCAATGTACGTTGGGAGGAATTCCCTAATGCCCCTCAGTGGGCTCCAGAAAGTATCGGTAAAAACCTGAAGTTTTTTGGCCAGGTGGAAAAAGACCGGCGTCAGTTTTTTGGCAAAGTATACTTCGTTCCGGTCATTCGCCAAGGTGGCCGTTTTTTGCGGGCAATTGAATTTGAACTAAAAGTCACCCTGCGTCCGGAAGCTACACCAGAACTACGTTCTAATCCTTATACTGAAAATTCTGCCCTGCGCGACGGGCAAATCTTCAAATTTGCGGTCACCCAAAATGGGATACATCGCCTGAGTTACGATTTTTTAAAAAACCAGCTTAAAATCGACATCGACCGGGTCGATCCGCGCAACATCAAAATATTGGGCCAGGGCGGCGGGATGCTGCCTATGGGCGTAAATGAAGCACGGGTGGATGATTTGGTCGAAAACCATGTTTCGGTTGTGGGTGAAGACGATGGCAAATTTGATTCCGGCGATTACATCCTGTTTTATGCTGAAGGCCCCGACCGCTGGGATTACCAGGCCAGTAGTCAACGTTTTGACCTGAGCAAAAACATTTACGATACCCGAAACTATTATTTTGTCAAAATAGCCGCTGAGCGCGGTTTGCGCATCAGCAGCCAAAATTCGCTTGGTAACACGGCCTACACCAGCAATAGTTTTGACGATTTCGCCAGGTTGGAAGAAGACAAAATCAACTTGCTGGAATCCTGGGAAAGCAATGCCAACAGTGTGAGCGGATCGGGGCGGATGTGGTTTGGCACCCATTTTCGGGTAGCACGGGAGAATACGTATGCCAAAGCCTTTACCTTTCCCAATCTGATCCCTGATCAGGATGTCAAAGTCAGTGCCCGCATGGCCTTAAGGGCTTTGGATCCTACCTCTTTTAGCCTTGAACTCAACGGAACCCGCCTCAACAGCGCCAATGCCGCTAGTGTATTTTATCTGGATGGCGCTGCTGCTACCGAAGTTGAATATGCCAACTGGGCCGACCTCCGTAGCACTATTCGCTTGAATCAGGATGCGGTGGATGCCATCATTCGTTATCCAAATGTTAGCGCTGGCAGTGAAGGTTGGCTGGATTACATTCAGTTGCAAGCTCGTCGAAGGCTCATCATGAGTGGAGATCAAATGGCTTTTCGCGACCTCAACACACTCCAATACCCTTCGGCCAGTTATGAACTAAGCAATGCCAGTGCCGATGTTCTGGTCTGGGACATTACCGACCCGCAACGACCCAAAGCGCAGGAAGGCACCCGCAATGCTGCACAATTCAGCTTTGGGGCCAGTGCGGGGAGTGCCTTGCGGCAGTTCATTGCCTTTAATTCCAAACAAGGATTTCTATCCCCGGTTGCAGTGGGTAAAGTTGAAAATCAAAACCTGCACAACATCCGTTCAGCCGATTTGATCATTGTGTATGATGCTGCTGGAGAATTTGGTGAAGCTACCCAAAAACTGGCCCAACACCGTCGTCAATATTCAAAGCTGGAGGTGCAGACAGTACGTGTGGACCAGATTTACAATGAATTTTCCTCAGGTCGGGCTGATCCCAGCGCGATTCGCGATTTTGCCCGAATGGTCTATCAGCGCGATCCCCAATTCCGTTATTTGTTATTGATGGGAGATGGTTCATTCGACCAAAGAGATGTGTACAAGTACGGCAATAATTTTATCCCTACCTTCCAGGAAGACGATTTCGATCCCTTGTATGCATTCCCTGCGGATGATTTTTATGGGATTTTAGAAAACAACCTTGCTTTTGACCCCCTCAATGGGCGCTTGAATGTAGCAGTAGGTCGCCTGACCGTGCGCAAAGCTGAGGAGGCCTTGCAAGTAGTTGACAAAATCATCAATTACGACCTCTCACCTCAAACCATGAGCGACTGGCGCAACCGTTTAACTTTTATTGGTGACGACGAAGATAATAACCAGCATACTCGAGATACTGACGATATCGCCCAGGAAGTTGCAGAAAAATTCCCGGCACTCAATCCTGATAAGTTTTACCTAGATGCTTTTCCCCAGGTAGCCTCCGCTGGTGGTAATTTTTACCCTGCAGTAAACGAAGCCATCAATAATGCGATTTTTAAGGGTACTTTGGTTATGACCTACCTGGGGCATGGTGGCCCCAATGGCTGGGCTCAGGAACGCATTTTGCAGGTACGCGATATCCAAAACTGGACCAATTTTGAACGTTTGCCCTTAGTGGTAACTGCCACTTGTTCTTTCACTGGTTACGATGATGCGAGCAATTCTACTGCTGGTGAAGAGGTATTGTTAAACCCACGTGGCGGAGCCGTAGCCTTGTATTCAACTGTAAGAGCCGTATACGCCTCTGAGAATGCTGCACTAACTAGTTTTGCCTTGTCAGAATTATTTAAAGCAGATCCGGGTGCCAGCATTGGAGATGCTATGCGTAATGCCAAAAACCGCCTAAGTGGAAGCACATTAACCAATTCCCGAAAATTTGCCCTGATTGGCGATCCCTCCATGATTCTGGCCTTGCCACGTTACAAGATCCAAACCACTGCCATCAATGGCAAAGCGGCTCAAAATAGTACAGATACCTTGCGTGCCTTGCAAAAAGTGTCCATCGAAGGTCAAATCGTGGATGCTCAAGGAACGCTGCTGAACGATTTTAATGGCATCATATACCCTACCGTATTTGACAAACCTTTTAAAGCAGCAACCTTGGGTCAAGACCCCAGCAGCCCCAAAGGCTATCAATTTGAGGTACAAAAAAACGTTATTTTTAAAGGCAGAGCCAGTGTACGCAATGGTCGCTTCAGTTTCACTTTTGTGGTGCCTAAAGACATCAATTATGCTTTTGGTTTGGGAAAAATCAGCTATTACGCTGCCGACACCGTAAGCATGGTGGATGCCACTGGAGCCTACAAAAACATCAGCATTGGTGGCAACAGCCCCGGTGGCCTGGCTGATGCTCAGGGCCCGGTGGTGGATGTGTACATGAATTCCCTGGACTTTGTATTTGGTGGCATCACCAACCCCGATCCGATCCTACTGGTGCGTTTGCGTGACGACAACGGCATCAATGTAGTGGGCAACAGCATTGGGCACGATTTGGAAGGAGTTCTGGATGACAATACCCAAAATAGCCTGCTACTGAATGACTTTTTTGAGTCCGAACTGGATGATTACACCAAAGGTCAGGTCCGGTATCCCATTGCTGGTTTGGCAGAAGGTTTGCACAAAATCCGGGTCAAAGCCTGGGATATTGCCAACAACTCCAATGAGGGGTATACCGAATTTGTGGTGGCCTCCTCAGCCGATATTGCGCTCAAACACGTCCTCAATTACCCGAACCCTTTTACAGATCGTACCTGTTTCCAGTTTGAGCACAATGCCAGTAACCAACAAATTGATATCCTGGTACAGGTGTATACCATCGCCGGGCGTTTGGTCAAAACCATTGAAACCTCCCTCCTATCCGATGGAGCTTTGCGCCAGGGTGATTGTATCGAGTGGGATGGTCGGGATGATTATGGCGACCGCCTGGCCAGAGGCGTATATTTATATAAAGTTAAAGTGCGAGCAAATCTGCCGGGTGGAAGCACCCTGAAGGGAGAAAGTAAGTTTGAAAAGTTGGTGCTGCTAAAATAAGATCGCCATTTTTTCGTACAATGAGTAAATTGCACTTTTTTTTTAACGGAACGATAACACATGATGAGAAAACGGCATGAAGTTTGTTTACTAGTTCTTGTGTATCGATCTCAAAAGATTTTTAAAATAAAAATCTCATGAAGAACTTAGTACTTCGTTTGGCAGCCCTCTTTACGCTGATTGGATTGAGCCAAAGCGTGAATGCCCAATGTTATCCCGGTCCTGATGGAAAATACTACAACCTCGATGGAACACCCTGTACCAATACGGTCACCTCTGCTGTTCCTTTCTTGAGAATTGTAGCAGATGCGCGCTCTGGTGCCATGGGCGATGCGGGGATTGCCATTTCTGCGGACCCCAACGCCATGCACTTCAATGCATCCAAATTGGCTTTTGCCGAGGACAAAATGGCGATGTCGGCTACCTACACTCCCTGGTTGCGCTCTTTGGGCCTCAACGACGTGTACATGGCCTACCTCACAGGTTATCGCAAACTGGACAAGGAAGGCTTACAGACCTTAGGGTTTGGCCTGCGTTACTTCTCTTTGGGTAGCATCCAGTTTACCGACATCAACGGTACAGCACTGAATACTGGCCGTCCGAATGAGTTTGAGGTAGCCATAGCTTATGCACGTAAATTGACCGAAAAGATGTCGGCTGCAGTTACGGGTAAATTCATCTATTCCAACCTGGCTGCGGGCAACGTGGTAGGTGGAGACGTAATTGAACCTGCGATTGCAGGAGCAGCGGATTTTTCCTTGACCTACAAATCGCCTATCGAGCTAAAAAACGGCGATGCGGATTTGACGGTAGGTCTGGCACTGTCTAACATCGGCAACAAGGTGTCTTATACCAATAGTACTGACCGCGACTTTTTGCCTGCCAACTTCGGTTTGGGCGCGGCCTACACCATGAATCTAGATCAGTACAATAGTTTGACCTTCACCACGGATGTCAACAAATTTCTGGTGCCAACCCCTTGTCAGGGTGGCGCAGCAGACTGTGATCTAAACAACAATGGTACTCCAGATTACAAAGAAGAATCACCTATTGGAGCAATTATAACGTCTTGGGGCGACGCTCCTGAAGGTCTTTCTGAAGAGCTACGTGAATTCATGTTCTCCTTTGGAGCCGAATACTGGTACGACAAACAGTTTGCTGTACGCGCTGGTTATTTCAGCGAACATGTACGCAAAGGTGCCCGTAAATACCTGACGGTAGGTTTGGGCCTGAAATACAATGTATTTGGTTTGAATTTCTCTTACCTGGTCCCTACGACCAACCAACGAAACCCATTGGACAATACGCTGCGGTTCTCGTTGTTGTTCAACTTTGCAGACCTGGAAGAATAGTGATAAATGATGAATGATAAGAGATGAATTATCGGGTGCTTTCGTAGTTCATCTCTTATCATTCATCACTTATCATTCATCACTCATCATTACAAAAAATTTGCCGCAAACCGATAAGCCGGATTCTGTTCCAATACCTTGCGGTACCAGCCCCTATCATTTATCTAGTCCTGGCCTTGCGGCGCAGGATCCATCTGCCTACCCTCCTCAACTTTCTTGCGAAAACAAAACGAGCAGCTCTGCCAGGCGTAAGCCCAATTGAGGTATACTTGACATTTCAACCCACAAGGTTTATCCACACCCGATATTGCTACCGAGCCGCGTGCGCTCTTACCACACGTTTTCACCTTTTCCGCCCCGAAGGGAGGTAGTTTCTTTTCTGTGACCCTATCTGTCCACTGTTTCGAGCCGAAGCCCAAATCAGCAGCCCATCCGTTAGATGGTGTGGCGCTCTACGTTGTCCGGACTTTCCTCACGCTCATTTGCACGAGCCCGCGATAGAGTGGTTTGCGGCAAGGGGCAAAGATAGGGAGGGAAAAGTGAAAAGTGAAAAGTTAATAATGATGAGTGAGAAGTAATGAGTGATGAATTGCTGTCGCACAGTGGACAATCTCCACTGCGGCAGCAATTCATCACTCATCATTCATCACTTTTCACTTACAAAGACCGCGCTATCCCCAATTCCAGCCCCCTCAACTCCGCCAATCCTCTCAATCGACCGATTGCCGAATAGCCAGGGTTTGTCTTTTTACTTAGGTCGTCCAACATCTGGTGGCCGTGATCGGGGCGGAAAGGAATCTGATCTGGGCGATTTTGTTGGAGCTCCACCAAAGCTTTCATGACGCTGTACATGTCCACATCCCCATCAAGGTGGTCCGCTTCGTAGAAATTGCCGCTGGCGTCCCGGCGCGTACTGCGCAGGTGTACAAAGTGGATGGCATGTCCAAGGCGTTGTACCATTCCGGCCAGGTCATTGTCGGCTCTAACACCGTAGGAACCAGTACAAAAACACAGGCCATTGCTCGAAGAAGGCACTCCTTCAACGATGCGCCGGGCGTCCGATTCTGTGCTAACCACCCGGGGTAAACCCAGAATCGGGTATGGTGGATCATCAGGGTGAATGGTCAGCTTAACGCCAGCTTCTTCCGCTGCGGGAACAATTTGACGGAGAAATTCCTGCAAATTTTCCGCCAAAGCAGCAGCATCGATATCCTGATAAGAGTCCAAAACTTGTTGAAATTCTTCCAAAGTATACCCCTCTTCAGCCCCTGGCAGCCCGGCGATGATGTTGCGTTGCAATAGGGTTCGCTCCGCTTCACTCATTTGTTGATAGTACAAACCCGCATGAGCAATCTCTTCATCACTGTAGTCCCGATCAGCCTTTGGGCGCTTGAGCATACAGAGTTCAAAAGCCGCAAACGCCTTTTTTTCAAAACGCAGGGCTTTGGAGCCATCGGGCAAAGTATAAGCCAGGTCGGTACGGGTCCAATCCAATACGGGCATAAAATTGTAACAAACAGTACGAATGCCACAGGCCCCCAGGTTGCGCAAAGATTGGGCGTAATTGAGGTAGTACTGACGGTAATTACCGCTGCGTTTTTTGATGTCTTCGTGTACAGGTACACTTTCAACTACACTCCAGCGCAAACCGGCTGATTCGATCTGGGCTTTGCGTTTTTCAATTTCTTCAATGCTCCACACCGTACCGTTGGGCACATGGTGCAAGGCGGTGACGATACCCGTCGCGCCAGCTTGCCGGATGTCGCTGAGCGAAACCGGGTCATTGGGGCCAAACCAGCGCCATGTTTGTTCTAGAAATCTCATTTGTTGAGCTTGGATTTGAGTTGTTCGAAGGCTTTGTTTTCATTAAACCGAGAGGAAGGTACACGAGTTTCTTTTTCAAATTCCAGTATCTCAACCAGAATTTGTGGATCGTAACCCTGAGCCCGGCAACGACGCTCAAAAGCGCTGCGTTCACGCGCAGACAGGGTCCCAGCGGCATAGGCTTTTAGTTCTTCCATATCTACCTCCTCCATGTTTTTCAAATTACGTAGGCAATATATGGAAAGACGGAAAAAAAATAAGTCTCCCTGATAAAGGGGGAGAAAATAGGGGTTCAAGGTTCTATGCTACAGAACCTTTTGCTCGAAGGACATGAATTGCCACGTGCTTTAGCGCGTGGATGGCGATTAACTTTTGTTTTGGGCTTTAGCCACAGCTTCAAACTTAAGGCTGGGGCTAAAGCCCAACTCAGAGGGTGTTCCGATAACCCCAGGTTGAAACCTGGGGCAATTGAAGTCCTCCGAGCAAAATGTCTGGTAGTATTCTCAAATACCCATACACACAAATAGCCCTAGACCACCCAGGATGGCCAGAGCAAAGAGCAGTAAACTTTCAGTTGTACGTTTGCGTTGAGAAATTGCAGTGTGTTTCATAGTAAAAAATATTTTGGTGTGTGAAAAAGCAAATCCATTCGCACAAGGTGTTTACGCTTGGCGTTCGTGCACGTCGCTCCTGACGATGCACAGCATCAAAGGCATAGAATGACCAGGCCGAAGGCGCAGTACTGGCGCGTCGGCAGTCGAAAAAAACAGTTAAATGTTTTTGGGAATCAAGCGGTTAAAACAACTCAAAGCACAATAAAAAAACAATAAAGCGGTTGAACATAAAAATTAAACGGTTGAAAATAAAACAGTTAAGCGGTTGAACACAAAAAAATCAAGCGGTTGAACACAATAACAAAGCAGGGCTTCATGGAAGCCAATGCAAAAAATAAATCTAATTTGGAAGGTGAATAAACAGTAATTTGGAATAGGTTGTGGAGATGTTGCGGAGATGAATGGAACGCAATTAGCTTGAGAGCCCTTTGTTAGATGGGCACACGTCCAAATGTTGGTCCGATCCTTGATAACGTAGATTAGCTTACAAAGTCTGCCGAATTGATTTCGACTTCACAAATGTACTAATTTTATAATATTATAAAAATATTTAATCACTTATTTTTTCATACATTAGCCTGGCTGCACGACGGGAAGCACCTGCATCACCCATAAGTAGCTGTAATTCAGCGTATCCAGTTTTTAAAATCTGCCTCGCCCCGGGCTGTAAAATTTTTTCAAGCTCATTATGAAGCGCTTTTGAATTAAAATCATTCTGTATAAGTTCCTTCACCAGTGGCTTGTCTACGATCAGATTTACTAGTGAAATGTACTTGACGCTGATCAAACGTTTGGCGATTTGGTAAGATAAGTTATTGCCCCGGTAGCACACCACTTCGGGCACTTGAAACAAGGCGGTTTCGAGCGTGGCTGTACCGGAAGTTACCAATGCAGCCTCGGCTTGAGAGAGTAAGTCGTAGGTTTGTTTTTGTACCAATTTGACATTCTGAGGGCGCTGTTTTTCGGCCAAAATCTGTTCATAAAAAGCCGCAGGCATTGAGGGAGCACCCGCAATAACGAACTGATATTGTGGGAAAAGTGGGGCCATTTCCAGCATAACGCTCAGCATTCGGATGATCTCCTGCTTGCGGCTCCCGGGCAACAGGGCAATGATGGGGCTTTCGGTAAGCCCATTTTTGCTGCGAAAATCAGGCGCAGCAGCATAGTTTTTTACCACGTCCAGCAGGGGATGCCCGACAAAATCGACCTCACAATTGTATTTGGCGTAAAAATCTTTTTCAAAGGGCAGGATCACGTACATGCGATCCACATTGGCTTTGATTTGATGAACCCGACTGGTGTGCCAGGCCCAGATTTGGGGCGAGATGTAATACAGGACTTTGATGCCCTGCTGTTTGGCCCATTTGGCGATGCGCAGGTTAAAGCCAGGGTAATCGATCAAAATCAGTGCATCTGGCTGGTAGGCCAAAATATCCTGCTCACAAAAACGCAGGTTGCGTACAATAGTCCGCAGGTTTTTCAGTACCTCCACAAAACCCATGAAGGCCAGATCGCGGTAGTGTTTGCGCAAATCCCCGCCTGCTTCCTGCATGAGGTCACCACCCCAAATGCGGAAGTCCGCAGCGGAGTCTTCGATTTTGAGGGCTTTCATCAGGTTGGAACCGTGTAGGTCGCCGGAGGCTTCGCCTGCGATGAGGTAGTATTTCATAGATTAAGTTGAGGAGTTGAGGTGTTGAGAAGTTGAGGAGTTGAGGTGTTGAGGCTACCGCAGCGATTTTGACAAAGACTGTCTAATACGCTGCGGTAGCCTCAACTCCTCAACCTCTCAACTCCTCAACTTTTTTCAACCTATTCCATCATTGTTTTCCCAAAATAAACCAGCCACACCACTCCCAAGCCGATCGTCGCAATGATGATCCCCCTCATGGCCTTAACGGCACGGCGGTTGTTGAAAAAATGGAAAGGCAACAAATTGCAACAGATGGCCAACAAGTAAAGCGTTCGAGGCGCGATTACCGACTCACCATCAACCGTATATTCTGGCAACCATTCATCCAGTTTTTCGGAAATCATGAGCAGGACAGCATAACCCACAAAGGGGATCAAAAGCCCAACCAGGCTGCCCACCCAAATTTGATTGCGATCAATGTTCATAACCTTTTTATTTAAACAAAGCCTCTAGCGGACCCAATTCCGCCAATGCCTCGTAATTGGTCAAATCGTGTTTGGAAGGAACTACCGAAATGTAGCCATTCTCCAAGGCCCAGATGTCGGTGTCTTCTGCTTCGTCCTCATTGACAAAGCGCCCGGTGAGCCAATAATATTTTTGGCCTCGAGGATCGGTTGCTTCCACAAACTCCTCGACCCAACGAGAGTCAGCCTGGCGACATGCCTTGACACCCTTGATTTCGTTGGCGGGTAGATCAGGCAAATTGACATTCCACAAATTCCCTTTGCTCATGCGGTGTTCCAGTACGTATTCCATCAGGCCTTTCACGTAGGGAGCAGTTGCAGAGAAATCGGCCCGGGGGGAATAATTCAGGAAGGAAAAACCAATAGAGGGAACTCCCTCCAAAGAGGCTTCCATCGCAGCAGACATGGTCCCGGAATAAAGGATGTTGATGGAGGCATTGGAGCCGTGGTTGATGCCGGATACACAAAGGTGCAATTCGCGATCTTTGAGCAGGACGTTTTTGGCGAGTTTGACACAATCAACCGGGGTACCTGAGCATTCATAGGCTTCTACACCTTCGAAGAGGTCTACTTTGTACAAGCGCAGGGGTTGTTCCAGGGTGATGGCGTGTCCCTGACCAGATTGGGGTGAATCGGGGGCAACTACAATGACATCCCCAATTTGTTTGGCAACATCAATCAAGGCTTTGATGCCCCGTGCGGCAATCCCATCGTCATTTGTGACCAGAATTAAGGGTTTTTTCATATCGGGTTGTGGATTCATCTTGGATACGCTTATTTTCGCAGGGTCAAAAATAAACCCATTTAAATATAGTGATGGGTTTTGACAAAAAAATAAACCAAATCGGGACCGACTTGTTCCCAATGCTGTCTATAAGAGCTTAATCATGCTCTCAAAACAAGTGTATTATGGTTTTTGGTAAAAAAGGCGTTTTGCTGGTCAATTTGGGGACGCCCAACTCCCCTACTCGCGGTGATGTGTATGTGTATTTGCGAGAGTTTTTGACCGACCCGCGGGTCATTGATATTCCCTGGTTGCCCCGGCAATTGTTGGTCAAAGGTATCATTGCACCTTTCCGCTCGGGATCTTCGGCCAAATTGTATCAGGAATTGTGGACGCCCGATGGTTCTCCCATCAAAATCTATGGTGAACGGGTGGCTGCAGGTGTACAGGAACACCTGGGCGATGAATACGTCGTTGAATTGGGCATGCGGTACCAAAACCCATCTATTGAGTCCGCTTTGAAAAAATTGTTGGCCAAGCAGGTCTCTGAAATTACCGTTTTAGCTCTGTTCCCACAGTACGCTTCGGCTACGACGGGCTCGGTACACGATGAAGTAATGCGCCTCTTGCGCAAGGAGCAAACCATACCTTCGGTGCGCTTCATCAACAGCTATTACGACCACGCGCCGATGATCGAAATTTTTGCCGACAATGCCCGGCAATTCGATCTCGATAGCTACGATCATATTCTTTTCAGTTATCACGGCCTGCCCCAGCGCCAGTTGCGCAAGGCAGATGCCTGCAACCATTGCCTAAAAAGTGCGGATTGCTGCGCAAGCATTTCCCTCAAAAACCAGTTTTGTTACTCTGCCCAGTGTTATGGCACCACAAAGGCCATTGCCGGCCTGTTGAATTTGCCCGCTGAACGGTACACGACCTGTTTTCAAAGCCGCTTGGGCCGAGATCCCTGGGCGCAACCCTACACCAGTGAGGTAATTGAAAAACTCGCCCACGGTGGAGCCAAACGATTGCTGGTCTTCAGTGCAGCTTTTGTAGCCGACTGTCTGGAAACCATCATTGAAATCGGAACAGAATATCAGGAGGAGTTTGAAAAAATGGGGGGTGAAAAAGTAGATTTGGTACCAAGCTTGAATGATGATCCACGCTGGATAAAGGTGGTAGCGGAAATGGTAAAATAAGTATATTGCAGCTCATACCAACACCTAATAACCACTACCAACATGAGCCTGCTGATCGCCTCCATTACCCCTGTGATGATTTTTATGTACCTGGTTTATCGCAAGGACAAACTCAAAGAGCCACGGGCATTATTGTTGAAGTGTTTTTTTGGTGGCTTTTTGGCTTTGGTTTTGACCCTGATCATCGTTGAGCCAATTGCTCCAATTGCGGAAAGCATCGGTAGCCCATTCTGGAAAGCTTTTTACGACGCCTTTTGCCTTGCTGCCATTCCTGAAGAATTTTCCAAATTACTCATTTTGTACTGGGTGATTTGGCGCAATAAAGATTTCGACCAGTATTACGACGGGATTCTGTACGCTATTTTTGTTTCTCTAGGCTTTGCCCTGGTGGAAAACATCATGTACGTTCTGGATGGGGGAATGGGTGTCGCCATAGCCCGAGCCATTCTTGCTGTACCTGGCCACGGTTTTTTTGCCGTATTGATGGGGTACTATTTCTCTTTGGCCAAATTTCACACGGGTGGGCAGAAAAATCGCTTGCTGTTGGCTAGTTTAGCCATGCCTATCCTTTTTCACGGCCTGTACGATTTTGCGTTGATGTACTCTGAAGCTGATGAGCTCGATGGACTGGTTCTCCTTGGTATTCTTATCTTTTTTACCCTGATTGTGATTCAATTGTGGCGGCTTGGGTTCAAAAAAATCAAAGCCCACTTACAGCGAGATCACGAAATAGCGAACGAAATAGTCTGAATTTGCCCGCGGTTTTTGGGGAGATTCGGTACCGTTTGATGGCTTTTTTGCACAAAGGCCATGGTTTATATGCCAAATTGGAAACATCTTTGACCGTTCTCCTACAAAACCCCTCCATTCGCTAGACCGAACTTCACATTTACAAAATACACTTAATTTTTTTTTGCATACCTTATGAATAGGTGTATTATTGCACTGCGAATAATGCCATATCATCCCATGAAAACGAAGACGACCTTTTTTTCTTTTTTGCTTTTTTTGTTTTTTTCGACCACAGCAACAAGTACAGCTCCCGATTACCCACACACTGAAAACGCTAATGAATGTGCTTGTGAAATCTACGTTCCAAATGTCTTCAGTCCAAATGGAGACACTAAGAACGATGTTTTCAAAGCCATTCCAGGAACTTCCTGTTCTCTTACTCAATTTACCCTCAAGGTTTTTGATCGATTTGGCGCGCTGGTTTTTGAAACTGCCTCTGCCGACGAAGGTTGGGACGGTTCTTACAAAGGCCAAGGAGCCCCCCAGGCAACGTATGTTTATGTAGTACAGTACGAGTTGGCGGATGACAGCAAAAAACTGCCCAAGATAGTTTCGGGCTCGCTTGCCCTGATCCGTTAACCAAGCTTACGCTAAACTAGTCGATTTTGTTTAATTGCAGATTGGATAGCATTGGCCAGGCGCTCGATGTGCTGATCCATGGTGTAATGTGCTTCTACTCTGGAGTTCCCCCTATTTCCCATTTCAGCGGCTAAAGTTGGATCTTTGGCCAATTTCAACATGGCTTCGGCCATTCCTTCCCAATCTCCTTCATCAACCAGAAAACCGGTTTCTTCTTCAAGTACCGTGTCTTTAATGCCCGCATGTCGGGTGGAGACAACCGGTAAGCCTGATTTCATGGCCTCGAGGATGGCGACGGGTGTGCCTTCCGAGTCACCATCAACGGCACGTACTGAGTGTTGTACAAATGCCCTTACCTGGTGGTGAGTAGCGGCAATTTGTTCGGGTTTGCAGGGACCGGCAAAGTTAATGTGCTCATATACGCCTAAGGTCTTTGCCAGGTTTTTGCTCTCTTCCCACAATTCACCATCGCCCAGCATCACCATTTTGGCTTCTGGAACGACTGCTACCACTTTAGCAAAAGCACGAATGGTCAAATGTGGCGCTTTTTTGGCCGTAAAACGCCCAACGGTGAGGAAGGTAGGTGGATTGGCACCAATATCCTGAAAACTGAAAAAGCTGGGATTGGGTCCGTAAGGATTCAGCAGCATTTTTTCGGGTGCGGCACCCAGGTTTTGCAATTGCTGGAACATATCGGTGGAGACGGGTAAAATGGTACTAGCAAAATCAAACATGCGCCGGTATTTGTCTCCAAAACGCTCTACGGTTCTATAATGATAGGCATCCCGACCGTGATAATGCACCAACATGGGCACTTTGGCCTGTTTGCAAGCCTCCATGATGTAGGTGCCAGTTGGGCCATATTCCGCAAGTACTGCCTCAATCTGATGTCTTTTGAAATAGTCCACCATTGCCCGGCGGCGCAAGGCATAGCCCCAGCCATTTTCACCCAGCAGAGTATCCAAGCCCGTTTCCAGGTAGTTGAACCATTTTTGATCGCTTGACAAAGCTTTGCCTGCACCATCGTAAATGGGGTGGTAACCCATTTTGGGCAAGCCATAAAAATGATGTACCTGAAAAGGGAGCCGCTCCAGGTGTGCGCGCAAAAAAGTTTCGGAATACGTGGGCTGGAGGGGCGTAACAATGGCAATATTGGGCTTCATGTAGTATGGAGATAAGGGTTCAAAAGTAAGACATTATGCTTAATTTGTGGCCTTTTAACCCAAGCCACTATGCAACAAATTGAAATTTGGCGTGCTTCAAAATTTATTCCGGGTCGTAAAGCCGGGCAATGGAAACCGAACCCTGATCACGTCTACCCTGGTTCCTGGTTCATCTTATCGGTGTACATTGATTTGTATGTGGCCATCATCGAAAAATACGCCAAGGGGAAACTGCTGGATTTGGGCGCGGGAATGGTGCCTTTTTATGGCATTTACAAGGATAAAGTTGAAGAAAATGTGTGCATCGACTGGGCCAACTCTCTGCACAGCAATCCCCATTTGGACATTGTAGCCGACCTGAATCAGCCTTTCCCCATTCCTGATGCGACCTTTGACAGTATCCTTTGTTCCGACGTTATGGAGCACATTGCCGATCCTTTTGCGTTCATGCGGGAAACCGCCCGGGTGCTCAAACCTGGTGGCGATCTGATGTTGATGGTGCCTTTTTTTTACTGGTTGCACGAAACCCCGCACGATTATTACCGCTATACGGAGTTCGCCTTGCGAAAAATGTGCACGGATAACCAACTGGAAGTGCTTGAGTTGAGGGCTTACGGTGGTTATTTGGAAGTGCTTTTTGATTTATTGAGCAAAGGTTTGGGCAAAAGCAAGGGGCTCTCCCGGATTTTTCAGCCAATCGCCAAATGGATTGTGGGTTGGAAAATCAGTCAAAAAATTCAGCGCAAGACCAGTGCGCGCTTTCCATTGGGGTATGTGGTGGTGGCGAGGAAAATAAAGTAACGAAAGATCAAACTACGTAAAATGAGCTAGCCCTGAAGGGGCGGTATATTTCCAAGAAAGGGCACCGCCCTTTCGACCAAACAGCTTACTTGTGCTCACTCTGCCAGCCCTGAAAGGGCGGCATAATCAAGCCCGGTGATGTCGCCCCTTCAGGGCTTCTTTTTCTAAGGTACCATTCGAACTAAGAATGGGCGCTGCCCATTCTTGAGAAGATATCGCCCCTTCAGGGCTAGTTCATCTCCATTAAGCTAGACAATGATTTCAACACTACTAATCCCTAAATTCACAGTAAAATATTTTTCACACCTTTCAACGCTTTTCCAAACGCAGATTTTTACCCAAGTTCCCCAGCAAGCCATCTTTAACCGCCCGAAGAATCATCCAAAACGCCTTCATCCGTTTAGAGACAATGGCCATCAATAGCAAATAAAGCAGGTAAATCAGTCCATTGAATAAGAACAATACTGGATTCGGACTGAGATTTTTCCACAAAAACCAGGTCAAATTCCGAGTGCTGTAATAGGCTTTAAAGCCCCCCTCTTCCAGCAAAGGCACCGACCATTTTTTATTCAAGGAATTGCTGTCGCTCCACCAGGAAGTCTCCAGGTCTTTCAGGCGACTGGCGGTAATCATCAAAATCTCCCCGCCTTGCTGGATGATGCGGTAGCTGTACTCCGTATCATCGGCGTACAAGTACAAGTCCTCGTTGGGGAAACCAATCCGGTCAATGGTGGCGCGTGGCAAAAAAAGTCCGCCGTAGGGCGCTTGTAAAATCTTGACCTGCGGCAAAAGCTCCCCGCCTTGTTTTTGCACTTTCGCGGGTTTGTTGAGCTTGGCCAAGGCATTGGTCACAGAAAAACCTAAAAAACTGTTGGGCTTATCGTGAAAATAACGGACCTCCTCACCATACGCGGCTTTTTTTAGGTTGGGCAAGTTCTGATAGCGAAAGGACAACAGTGCAACCAAGCCCCTTTCCGCTACTTTTTTCCATTCCTCGTATAAAATGGGCAAAGCCTTATCTTCCGGCAGATTGTCATCATCGATCAGGTAGACAAAATCGGCATTCAAGGCGTAGGCTTTTTTTAAACCGGCAGAAAAACCACCCGCTGATCCCAGGTTTTCGGTTTGGGGCAAAACCAAAATGCGATCGAGGAATTGTGGAAAAGTTGCTCGAATTTTTACCTCCACATCGTACGCTGAGGCATTGTCTACGATCAGCAATTGATCCACAATCCCTTGCTGAAACACGGCTGGAATGACCTGGAGCAGGTGTGGCCAACGATCACCATAAGTGACTGTTACAACAACGATACGGTGCTCAGAACTAAGCATGGTTACGGGGTTGAAGTTGTTTTTTCAGCCGTTCAAAGGGCTCAAAAAACAGGATTAAGGCCCAAATTTTGATGGCCAGACCAAGCTGTGGATAAGCAGAAAACAGCTTTAAACTTTCGCGCAACAAACGCCCGATTTTACCTTGCATCATTGGGGTGCGTGAATACGTTTGGAACAAATACCATTCGGCTTTGGGCAACATTTTGACATCGAAATCTTCGGTATAAAGCGGCAGTTGAGGCGCCCATTTGGGCATAAAATGATGGTCAAATTCCTGGGCAAAACGCTCGTTGTAATTGGCGCAGGAAATGTGTTCCAGTAAAATATCGTAGGCTACCAGAACCACATGTTGCTGGCTTACCCGCAGGGAGAAATCCATGTCGTAGCAATGAAAATGCCGCAGGTTTTGCTCATCGAATGGCGTAGCCGTAAAGATGGTTTTGCGGCAGGCAATGAAGACTCCATCCAGGGATACCACTGCGCCCGCTTTGGCGCCGGGGTCTATTTTTTCCAGGTGAACCGCTTTGCCTTCTACCGTATGTTGGAGGATATTGATTTTGCCAAAGCCGTGCTTCCCTCCAAAGGTGAACCACTTGCTGCTAAAAATTTTACTTCCAGCTACACCTACTGCTCCTACTTGAGGGTCTTGAAAGTGTTGCAGCAGGTTTTGCCCCCAATTGGGCGTATGGAACAAAATGTCTTCGTGGGCGAAGCAGATGATGTCGTATTGCGCTTTTGCTCCTCCCAGGTTATAAGCCTGGCAAATTCCGTAAGCATTTTGGGAATTATCGATGACAATCAATTCATAGTCAAGGCCAATGGTTTCCGCTAGGCTTTGTTTGAACTGCTCCAAAAAATGGGGCGAACGATGACATACGACAATAGAAATCATGCTCGCGGGCTTTAACGCATGGCAAAAATGTTGAGTTGCAGGTCAAAACCCTCCTGCGCCAGGCCAGTAAAGGGGCGCTTGGCATAGTTTTTAGCTTCCTGGATGTAATAGCGAAATCCAGCAGCCGTGAGAATTTCCAACAACTCGCCCAAAGCCTGGGGCTGATGGGCTACGCTGTGGTATTCAAAAAAGATGCGTTCAACCTGGCCCAAATCGTCGCGGATGTCGCGGAGTACTTGCACTTCGGCCCCTTCGATGTCGAGTTTGAGGAAATCAACGGGCTGGGTCAGGTAATTTTTGAGGCGAGCCGTTTTGACGTGAATCGGCGTGCCTTTGTTGCCTGCATCGACCATAACCGAGCCCGACATGGAGTTGCCAGAATAAAACACCAGTTCGGTTTCTTCATTCCATACAGCCCGGTTGTGCACTTCCACATTGCTGAGCTGATGGTCGGTCAGGTTTTGATTCAAGACCGCGAAAGTGGAAGGGTCGGCCTCAAAAGCCAGGATTTTGGCTCCAGGAAAGCGGTATTTGAAGTAATAAATGCTCAGTCCGATGTAGGCCCCACAATCAATGATGAAAGGGGTTTTATTGCTGGTTTCAAAAAAGTAACACTCCTCTTTAAACAACTCCTTGATGTTGCCCAAAAACCCCAGGCCATCAGTGTATTGGAAGCTCTTGTTCATGAAGCGCCCCGTTCCAGCAGTATAAGGAGTTTGGGTGCGGATGCGGTGCAACTCGCGGAATCCAATTCCAGGGTACATCTGGTAATTGGTGATCCAAAAAAGCAGGTTTCTGAACTTAATGGCCAGTTTTTTCAGTTGGCTTACAGATTGTGTCATTGCTGATGATTGATTTCCTGGTATGGGGTAATCCGGCGCAAAAGTAGCAAATAATTTTTTGCAGCATTTTGAACTTGTTTGCACTAATGCTTCAATTGCCAACTTTATTTTGAAAGCAAAACTTAATCTGCATCTTTGCATCAAAAAACTGAAATGGGGATTATTGGCAGGCAGGGGGCAAAATTGACCATTGCCAATTTTTTTGGTGTAGCGATCGGTTTTTTAAGCACCTTATTTATTTACCCCAAAGACTCGGAGCTTTATGGACTGATGGTGTTTTTGTACGCCACTGGTACCTTGTTCGAGCCCCTGGCCAGCCTGGGGATCCAGGCCATTATCCTGCGGTATTTTGCCCGCTTCAAAGACCTGGACAAAACGCGACATGGGCTTTTACTTTACTCCTTGTTGCACATCAGCGTTGGCATTGTGCTGTTTTCCATTTTGTTCTGGGTGTTTTCTGGTCCCATCTCCGTTTTGATCCAACGCTTGAATCCCGATGATGCTAAAAACATCGATCTCTTTTTCAATTTCATCCCGGCTTTGGTTGCACTTTTGGCCCTTCAAAACCTGTTCAACTACTACATTGCCAACCTGCATCGCATTGTTATACCGGGCATTATCCTGAGCATTTTGCCCAAGTTGTGGATGCCGATTACCTTTTTTCTGGCCTATTTCCAGATTTTGGATACTACGGGTATTGCTTATTCTTTAATGGGTATGGTATTGGTATCCGTGCTGGCCTTGGTTATTTATTTGCGCAGTTTGGGGCAACTTAATCTCCAAGCTCGTTGGGAGTTCTACCCTAGAGCTACCCTTCAAGAAATGATTACTTATGGCCTTTATGGGCTCTTGGGCATTGCAGGTACTCAGATGGCGTATCGCATCGACCAGAGTATGTTGGGCACCATCAAGAGCATGGAATCTGTGGGGGTATTCACCTATGCACTTACCATTGCCACCACGATAGATATGCCTGCCCGGTCGGTGTTGAACATTTCAGCCCCGCTGATCAGCGATTTTTTTGTCAAAGGACAAATGGATAAAATCGCAGAACACTTCAAAAAAATTGCCTTGAATTTGTTGTCCGTTGGGCTGGTTTTGTACCTGGGTTTGGTTTTGGTCGCTGATGATATTTTTAAGTTGACCAGTAAACCCGAGGTTTTGTTGACCGCCCGCGATATCGCCATGATCCTGGGTTTAGCCAAATTGATGGACATGATCACTGGGCCCAATGACATGATCATCGGCATCTCCAAGTATTACCGCTTCAACATGTTGCTGATCATCGCGCTGAGCGTAGGGAATATTTGGCTCAACTATTCATTTATCCGCCAATACAACGTATTTGGGCCGGCCTATGCTTCGTTGGTGTTTATTGTAGCTTTCAATTGTATCAAAGTGGTTTTTCTTTGGGTAAAATTTAAGATGTTGCCTTTTTCCCGACCTATGTTGTTTTTGGTGATTTCTGCGTTAATTTGTGTTGGCATGCATTACGTATTGCCTACTACTGGCTCCATTATTTTGGATGGGCTATTGGGAGGTGTCATTCTGCTCTTGGGGTATTTATTGCCCTTGGTTTATTGGAAATTGGCCCCGGACCTCATCGGCATGCTGAATGGAGGTTTGGGATCACTTGGCATTAAAAATCCTTTCAAATAAAATACAGTTACCCTTAATTCTCATGACGGACTTAGAACAGTACTTCCGCAATAATCAAAACCGACTGATCCACAAATGGCAACATTATTTCGACATCTACGAGCGCTATTTTGCGAAGTACCGTGGTCAAGAGGTAGTGATCCTGGAAATTGGGGTTTTCCACGGGGGCTCACTCCAGATGTGGAAGCATTATTTTGGGGACAAAGCCAAAATTTACGGCATCGATATTGATCCCAAATGCAAAGAGCTGGAAGAAGAAAACATTCAAATCTTCATCGGATCACAGGCTGATCGGGCATTTTTGCAGCAGGTCAAAGCTCAAATTCCAGACATAGACATCCTCATCGACGATGGTGGCCATACCATGCAACAGCAGATCGTATCTTTTGAGGAATTGTACGCCAAGGTCAAACCCAATGGGATTTACCTCTGCGAAGACACCATGACTTCTTATTGGTTGGAATACGGCGGGGGATTGCGGCGACGGGGTACTTTTATTGAATACTCCAAAAACTTTGTTGATTCCCTTCATGCCTGGCATTCGGGTCAGGCGGCCTTCAAAAAAGACCAGCTGACCGAATCCCTGGCTTCGGTGGCTTTTTATGATGGGATAGTTGTTCTGGAAAAGAAACCAAGGGAAAAACCACAGACCTTGCAGAGTGGGCAATCCAGTTTTGAGTCGGAGTCTCCTGCGCCAAAAAGTAGGTGGCAAAAATGGAAGTATCAGGCTTTGTTGTCGATAAATAAAGTGCTGCAGCGCTTGAAATTGCCGGGGTTTATCTGGCGGTAATTACTCCCCCACACTCACCTTCCGGTACCAATTCCC
Source organism: Haliscomenobacter sp. (assembly GCF_965225875.1). GTDB lineage: Bacteria > Bacteroidota > Bacteroidia > Chitinophagales > Saprospiraceae > Haliscomenobacter. The sequence continues at coordinate 2,770,504 of NZ_CBDDBS010000003.1, forward strand.
GGCCTTTGCCACGTACAACTCGTACTGCTCATCGTTCAACAACTGTTCGATTTCGGTGCGTTGGGCGAGTAGCAAGCCGCGGAATTTGTTGCGCTTTTCTTCCAGGTTGATGGCTTCGTTTTTGCGCATTTGCTGGATTTGTTGAGCGTAATCCAGGTGGATGGTTTTAAAATCGTTGAGCTTGTCTGCGGGTAGGTTCAGGTCTTTGGCCAATTGTTCCGACCAGCGGTTGGTACGGTATTCAAGAGTGGTCGTGTCAGCTTGTTGGGCAAAACCGGTTTGCAGGTAACCCAAGGCCATGCCGAGCATAAAACAAAGTGGAAGTAAGTTTCTCATGGTAATGTTGGTATTGGAGCAAAAATAAGCATTTATTTTTTTGTCGCCCCTTGTGGTTTCAAAACCAGTTTAATGCGGTTTTTATCGTCGAAGTAACGTTGCGCAGCGGCTTGTATTGCGCTGGCACTGAGGCCCTCGACCAGTTCCAGGTATTTCTCCGTTTTTAAGCCATCCAAAGCAATCCCTTCCTTGTACCGTTGGTGCAGTTGAGCCAGCCAAAAACTGTTCTCCTGTTCACTTTTCTGGCGGTTCTCGCGTTGGGTGGTTTTTATTTTTTGCAAAAGTAGCTCATCTGGCCCGTTTTTACAAAAATCGACAATTGCAGCAATGGCCTTTTGCATCAGCTCCTCATCCCGTTCAGGTTCGGTGTTAAAACCCAGAGTGATGCGGTAAACGGGCCGGGGATGGTATTCCACATTGCCATTGAAGCTAAGACTGTAAATGCCACTTTCTTGCTCGCGCAATACTTCGCGCAGCCGGATTTGTAGGGCACTGACCATACTGCTGAAACGATACCGCTCCAGGGCGGTGTTTTCAAAATCACCATGCCAGGTGTATTCCACCAGGGTTTTCGGTGCCAGACCACCGCTTGAAATGCTATCAATGTGACCGGGTTTGAGGTCCAGGTGTAAATCTTTCCAACTTTCCTTTCGCCCGGCCGCAGGCAGATTGCCGAGGTAACGTTGCGCCAGGTTCTTGAGCTGATCCAGGTCAAAATCACCGACAAAAACCAGCAACAAATCACTGAGGTCGCCAAAGCGCTCCTGGTGAATTTGTTTGAGGTTTTTACTGGTCAATTTGGGCAAATCCTCCAGTCGATTGAGCCCCCTACGGGGTGTCGCGCCGTATTTCACCCTTTGTTTGAGGTCGGCAAACTGATAATACGGCGTACTGAGCATATTCTTCAGCACATTTTCCTGCCGCTTGCGGAACGAAGTCACACTATTGGTATCAAAACGAGGATGTACGGCGTACAAATAAACCAGAGCCAGCAAATCTTCCAGCTCCGAACTCCGGCAAGACCCACTGAACCCCTCCTCCAACTCGCCCACATAAGGCGCCAGACTGACACTTTTACCCGTCAGTTTCTCTTGATAATGGACAAAGTCAAATTTACCGATGCCCCCTTGTTGCAATACATCCGCAAAGTAGGCCGCGTTGACGTAAAGGGAATCGGGCACCCAGGAATTGCCGCCTGGACTGGAGGAAATCATCAAAACCTGGTCTTTGCGAAAAGTGGTCGCTTTGGCAACAATCCGAATTCCATTCTTTAACTGAAACTCGGTGACCCCAAATTCCGGCTGCGTTTTTTCACTTTCAATGGCTTGTGGTAGTAAAGCTTCATCCACCCAGGGCTGATCCGCAATGGTCGAGTTTTGGGTGGTATCCAGCATTTGAGGTGCGCTGTTTTCGATGGAATCCAGGAGTCGCCAAACCAGGTCCAGGCTGGGTAGTTTGGTTCGATTTTTTTCTGGTCCGGTTAACACCAAAACCCGGGCATTTTTATTGTCAGGTGCAGATTGAATCACTTTCGCCATATCCTCCAGGCTGATTTTCCCCAGTACCTCCTGGCTAGTTTGGTAACGTTGGCGGGGGCTCAAATAGGGAATATCGTATATGAAGGCCTCGCTCAACTGGTTGGCCCAGGTAGACGATGCGGTAGTTTCTTCGGCGTTGGCTTGTTGGAGCAGGGAATTGAGGAATTCCTGTTTTTGCCGCGCCAATTCACCTGGCGCAAAGTTTTGTTGTTTCACTTTTTGCACTTCCTGCCACAACAGGGTGATTGCCGTAGTGAGTTTGGCTTCAGAAGTGAAGGTAGAGAGGGAAAACATCGGATTTTGCCCCCAATCATTCCCGAAACCCAATCCAGCAAAGGTAAAAGGTGGATCAACTTGTTGTTGCAAACGAATCAGGCGGCGGTTGAGCATGCTGTTGTAGAGGCTGCGGCCCAAAAACTCGCGCATTTCAGGGTAGGTACGCGGCGCAACAGGCCCAGGCTTTTTCGCTTTTTGGCGGATGTACAAAAATGCCTGACAAAAAGCGGCTTCAGGGTCTGTGCAGATTTTTGCCCGCCGCTGAGCATTGACGGCATTGGAATAAGTTCTTGGTTTGGGGCCTATCACATTTGGTATCCGCCCAAATCGGCGGATGATTTCTTGCTCCAGGGCAAGGATGTCGATGTCGCCAACCGCCACAATGGCCATCAAATCAGGTCTGTACCATTTTTGGTAGTACTGCTTCAAAGTAGCTACCGAGGCATGTTTGATGATGGCCGTATCGCCAATCGGCAGGCGTTGTAGCCGCCGGGAGCCGCGGTACAGCAAGGGTAAATACTGGTCTTCCAAACGTTGGTTTGGCCCTTGTCTGTTGCGCCATTCCGCCAGCACCACTCCCCGTTCTTTTTCTACCTCTTTGGGATCAAAACTGATGCCCGTGGCCCAATCTTCAAGCACCAACAAACCTTTGTGTAAGTGGGCACTGTCTTTCCGCACCTGCAACTGATAGACGGTCTCCCCAAAGCTAGTATAAGCATTGAGATCGGCCCCAAATCGAACCCCGGAAGATTCCAGGTAGTTGATCAATTCGTTTTTGGGAAAATGACGGGTGCCATTAAAAGCCATGTGCTCTACAAAATGAGCCAGGCCGAGTTGTTTGTTGTTTTCCTGAAGGGAGCCTGCTTTGATGGCGAGGCGTAGTTCGGCGTATCCTGCGGGCTTATGGTTGGCTTTGAGGTAATACCGCAGCCCATTGGGAAGCTGGCCAGTGCGGACGCTGGGGTCATTGGGGAGGGGATTGCTGGTAGATTGAGCAGCCAATTGGATACAACTCAATGCACAAATCGTCAAGAACAAAAAAGCTTTAAAGTGTGGGCAGGCTAAAAATTTCCTCATATAACGGCTCCAAAGGGTGAAATGATGATAGCCAAAAATAGCAAAGAATTTAAAAAGCATTTGAATGCTGTGATCATTCCACCGTTCTTGTCGCTACCTACACAATAAAAACTGATAGAACTTAGTGCCAGAACCACAATATTGGATGAACAATCAGGGAGAAACAGAGGGCATCACTCCCCCACATACAGCTTCTGATACTGCTTCGGGCTTTGGCCTTTCATGGCTTTGAATTGGCTGTTAAAATTAGAGACCGTATTGAACCCACTCTCGTAACTCACCTGAGCAATCGACATTTTGCCCGCCAGTAGAAGTTTGCAGGCATGGCCAATGCGGATTTCCCGTACAAAGTCAGAAAAAGTTTTATTGGTACGGGTTTTAAAGTAGCGGCAAAAGGCGGCTTCACTCATGTTGGCCAGGGCGGCCACTTCGGATAAGCTTATTTTTTCCTTGTAGTGTTTGAGCACATATTCATGGACTTGCCGCATGCGCTCCGTTTCAGAAATTTTATGGGTGTTTTCGTAATTGACGCTGGCAATGAACTGGTAGTCGGTGCAAGTGGATAGTTTTTGTAAAATCGATAAGAGTTTCAGGATGCCCTCAAAACCACTCAAACCATCCAATTCGATTAAGTCTGCTACAATGATCGCTTTCAGGTTATGGCTATGGGTCAAATCCAAGCCCCGTTCGCTGATGGTAAACAGGTTTTTAATGGCATACATTTCAGGTTTTTCAAAGAAGTCCTTGCCCAAAAAATCTTCGGTAAAATACACCACTATGCCTTGGGTTTGCAGGGTCGAATCCCGCTCAAAATAGGCGCGGTCGCTACGCCATAAGTGTGGCATATTTGGGCCCAAAAAAACAGTATCCCCGGCTTCAAAGTGCCGAATGTCGTCGCCGATAAAACGGGTGCCACTGCCCTCCACGACCGTGAACAACTGATAATGGGGGTGAAAATGCCAATTGGGGTCGAAATACGGCTCTTTCAGGTTCCGCACGATGTAGGACTGATTGAGGCTTTCGAGCGACTTTTTGAGCAGTGGTTTCATGTGCTACTTCCTGAATATTAACAAAAATTTTATCCTATTTGCCTAAAAATATCAAAATACAGTCAAAAATAGTAAAAACACGCCTATTTTAAATTGTCGATTCCAGGTAGATTTGTTAATCAGTCTCTTAAACGCAGATCGCATGCAAATTGGAATGAATCTTTTGCTCTGGGGTACCGACATCACCCCGGCGCTATTTCCCGTACTCGATGAAATCAAATCCCTGGGTTTTGCCGGGGTGGAAGTGCCTATTTTCAATTTAAACCCTGATGACTGGCAGGTTTGGCGGCAAAAGCTGGACGATCTGGGCTTGCAACGCCTCGCAGTAGCCATCAACGGCCCCGACGCCAACCCACTCAGTGCCGACGCATCCATGCGCGCCCACGTACTCGAAAACAACAAAAAAGCATTAGACTGTGCCGCAATAATCGGCGCAAAATTATTGATGGGGCCGATTCACTCAGCCTTGGGCGTTTTCACCGGCCAACCCGCTACCGAAGAAGAATGGCAACGCGGTGTGGCGCACATTCGCGCCCTGGCTGAATACGCAGCGACCAAAGGCATCACCTTGGGTATCGAATACCTGAATCGTTTTGAAACCTACCTTTTTACTTGTACCGATGATATGCTACGCTTTGTGGATGAGGTTGATCATCCAAACTGCAAGATCATGTTTGATACCTTCCATGCCAACATCGAGGAAAAGGACATTCCTGCGGCCCTACAAAAATGTGGGGATAAACTCGTACACGTGCAACTTTCCGAAAACGACCGGAGTACCGTGGGCAAAGGCCATGTTGATTTTGCAAAAATCATCGCCACTTTAAAATCGATGGATTATCAAGGCATGCTGAGCATTGAAGCCTTCAGCATGAAATTGGCGGCGGCGAATATCTGGCGTCCCATGTTTGAATCTGAAACCCAGCTGATGCGAGACAGCATCAACTACCTGCAAAAATTACTCTAATTCATATCCTAAATAACACCTGCACAGCATGAAAAAAATAAACATCGCAATCGTTGGCCTTGGCTTTGGGGCAGAATTTATCCCCATTTACCAGCGCCACCCTCATGCCAATATGTATGCCATTTGCCAGCGCAATGAAAGCAACTTGCACAAAATTGGCGACGCATTCAACATCGAAAAACGCTATTCCGATTATGATGAATTGCTCAAAGACCCCAACATTGACGCAGTCCACATCAACTCCCCCATTCCCAACCACGCGGAACAAACCCTGAAAGCCCTGAAAGCAGGCAAACACGTAGCCTGTACCGTTCCCATGGCCACCTCGGTGGAGGAGTGTATGGAAATTGTCAAGCTGAGCAAGGCAACGGGTAAAAAATACATGATGATGGAAACGGTGGTATATAGCCGCGAGTTTTTATTCGTCAAGGAATTGTACGAAAAAGGTGAACTGGGCAAAGTGCAGTTCCTCAAAGCCTCGCACCAACAGGACATGGATGGCTGGCCCGATTATTGGCCTGGTTTGCCGCCGATGCATTATGCTACCCACTGCGTAGGCCCGGTGGCAGGTTTATTGAAATTGGAAGCGGAATATGTTTCCTGTTTTGGTTCTGGGACGATCAGAGAGGAATTATCAAAAATCCACAACTCTCCTTTTTCTGTGGAATCCGCTCACATCAAATTCAAGGACAGCGATTTGAGTGCTTATGTCTACCGCTCTCTATTCGATCTGGCTCGCCAATACCGCGAAAGTTTTGAAGTATACGGCACCAAAAAATCCTTTGAGTGGCCGCTCATTGAAGGGGAAGATGCAGTGATTCACACCGCCAAAAAGGAGGAACATGAAATCCCGGAACGGGTAAAAGTGCCTGATTACGCCCATTTGTTACCCGAAGATATCCAACGCTTTACTACTCAAGGGGTGTACGATGTGGCTGAAAACACGCACCTGAGTTTCACCCAGGGCGCAGGCCATGGAGGCTCGCACCCTCACCTGGCACATGAATTCTTGATGGCTTTGGTTGAAGATCGTGACCCATTCCCCAATGCCTGGGAATCGGCCAACTGGACTTCGGTGGGTATCCTCGCCCATGAATCGGCCATGCAAGGAGGAAAGATTATGTTTTTGCCTGATTTTAAAAATGCATAATTTTTTAGCTCTGCAGGCGGCGCAAGGTTGATTGGTTCTAATTTTTAATTGCTAATCAAGCAGTGACATTTTCGGGCGCTAAGCGCTTAATTCCTAAGGTGCTCTAAGGTGCCTAAGGTGGTTCAAAAAAATCTAACCTGGTTTTGAATCACCTTGGGGGTTTTATATTGAACCACCTTAGGCACCTTAGAACACCTTAGGGATGCACCTTTGATCCTCAGCAGTAAATGATCAGAACCAATCAGCCCTACTCTGCAGCAGGCTTATTGCCATAGTTAAAAATTCTTCCTCAATCCATATCCAAATTTGAGCATCAATGAAAAAGTTAATAGTCCTATTTTTAATTCTTTGTGCATTCAGTGCATCGGCCCAAAAAGCCCGCCGCCTGGAAGTACTTTTTCTCGGCGACAATGGGCACCACCGTCCAATTGAACGGGTCCCCTGGATCATGTCCGCACTGGGTGACAAAGGAGTCAACTTCACCTACACCGATCAATTGGCCGATATAAATCTGGCCAATCTCAACAAGTACGATGCCTTGATGATTTACGCCAATTGGGACAGCATTCCACCTGCTGTTGAAAAAGACTTATTGGCCTATGTCTCCGCAGGAAAAGGCATTTTACCGATCCACTGTGCTTCCTTTTGTTTTCGCAATTCGAGCGAATATGTAAAGATGGTTGGTGGGCAGTTTTGGCGGCATCGGATGGACACTATTCAAACCACCACGGTGCAACCTGACCATGTGATCATGCAGGGCTTAAAACCCTTTAAAGCCTTTGATGAAACCTATTTGCACAGCAAATTACAGCCCGACAACAACGTTCTAGCCGTCCGCGAAATCAAGGCCGACCAGTTCAAGGACAAACCCGACACCAAAACCGAGCCCTATACCTGGACCCGTAGTTACGGCAAAGGGCGCGTTTTTTACACTGCCTATGGTCACGATGCCAATACCTGGCAAAATGAGGGTTTCCATGCCTTGATCCTTCGGGGCATCCTCTGGGCCGTCGACGATGAGGCCAGAAAAGCACACGCGGCTTTGAAGCCTGAGACCTTTGTGTATCGGGAAGCAAAATTACCCAACTACGAAAAGCGCCCCGGCATCCAATACCGCCAGGATCCTTTGTCTCCCGAAGAAAGTATGAAGCACATTCAGGTGCCGGTGGAGTTCAACCTGGAGCTTTTTGCCGCCGAACCCAATGTGATGCACCCCATCGCCATTTCCTGGGATGAACGCGGCCGGATGTACGTGCTGATTACCAAAGATTACCCAAATGAACGCAAACCCAGCGGAGGTAGCGACTACATCCTCATCTGCGAAGACACCAATAAAGACGGTAAGGCCGATAAATTCACCCGCTTTGCTGATGGGCTGAGCATCCCCACAGGTATGGTGTTCAGCAATGGTGGGCTGGTCGTATCCCAGGCACCCGACATGTTGTTTTTGAAAGATACCGATGGTGACGATAAGGCTGATGTGCGCAAAGTACTCTTTACGGGTTTTGGCACCTTTGACACCCACGCCGGGCCTTCCAATTTGCACTACGGTTTTGACAATTGGCTATGGGGTAGTGTGGGTTATTCCGGGTTTAAGGGCGTAGTGGGCGGCAGCGATACCATCCGCTTCAGTCAAGGCTTTTTCCGCTTCAAACCGGATGGCAGCAAGCTGGAATACATGACCAGAACTTCAAACAACACCTGGGGGCTTGGTTTTAATGAAACCGGCGACGTGTTTGGCTCAACAGCCAACAATTCCCACGGCTGGTACATGGCCATTCCAAACCAGTTTTACCCCTCCACCAACAACATCGACAATGGCAGTACCAGCATCGATACCCACAAGGACATGAAAACCATTACGCCCAAAGTGCGTCAGGTGGATGTATTTGGGGGATTTACCGCCGCTGCCGGGCACAATGTGTACACCGCCAGGGCTTTTCCGAAAAAATACTGGAACAACATCGCCTTCGTTGCAGAACCTACCGGGCACCTTTTGCACCAGAACGTGTTGACCAAAAGTGGCACCAATTTCAGTGATGCAGAAGGATTTAACCTTATGGCCGGAGCGGATGAATGGTTTTCACCCGTATTTGCCGAAGTGGGGCCAGATGGAGCCGTTTGGGTTGCCGATTGGTACAGTTTTATCATTCAGCACAATCCACGTCCTGAGGGCTTCGTAATGGGCTCGGGCAATGCTTATGAAACCGATTTGCGGGATTACACGCACGGACGCATTTACCGGGTGAGTTACAAAGCGGCGCCAGCTTACCAAGCAATGGCATTGTCCAAAGACAAGCCGCAGGAACTATTGGCCGCACTAAAAAACACCAACCTATTTTGGCGCAGCCATGCCCAAAGGCTTTTGGTAGAAAGAAACCAAAAGGACGTTGTACCTGCCCTATTGGCCTTGATCCGCGACAAGTCAGTGGATGAAATCGGCATCAATGCTCCTGCCATTCATGCACTTTGGGTCTTGCAAGGGTTAAACGCCCTCGAAGGCGAAGCCTTGAATGTGGTGGAGGAGGCATTGAAGCATCCTTGCCCCGGAGTGCGGAAAACAGCAGTGCAAATTTTGCCACGCAACAAAGCAAGTGTTGATGTAATTCTGAAAAACAAAACGCTGGAAGACAAGGAATCCCTGGTGGCACTCCATACCCTGTTGGCACTCAGTGAAATGCCGATAAATGAGCAAGTGGAAGCACTGATTTTACAATCAATGGAAAGTACTAAAGAGCACCTCAACGACCGTTGGTTGCCCGATGCTTATGCTAACATCCTGGGCAAAAATCCAGGCTTGTTGAAAAAAGTATTTGCCAAAGTACAGGAGAAGGCCGCGGCAAAGGCTAAAACCATGACCCATGCCGCCGGACAGCACGACCACGCGGCGATGATGGCCAATACGGAGTCCAAAACCCAACCTTCAGCTACACCGACCCAATCCGATTTAATCGTCAGCAATGTCAGCTTTGAACCCGCCAATCCCATGCCTCGTGAGCGGGTTGCGGTGTCCGTCGAACTGCGCAATCAGGGCGGCGTGGACATTCCAAAAGGGGTTGCCGTAACCTTGAACATGCGATTTGTGGGCAAATGGCAGACCAATGAAATACCGGGCCAGGTGTACAATGAGGGGATAAAAGCTGGCGAAACGGTCACGATCAAAAACCTTACTTTTGGTACCCGCACTGTTCCCCTGGGCGTCACCCCAGAACAAGCCGGAGAGTTCACCTTTACGGCTACGGTGGACCGGGCCAATGCCATTGTGGAAGGCAACGAGGGAAACAATGTTTTGACCAAAAAAATCACCGTGGCCTTGTCGCAAAGTATGGAGCAATACGTACTGGCAAAAGCCATCCGCAGCAATGCCTCTCTGGCCTCGGTTGAGACGGTGGTGGACTACTTGAAAAACGCCCAAAAACTCGATCAGGACGGATTCAATGCGATCCTAAAAAGCATCAGTGAAGGTTGGGATTACCGCAGAAAAGTAACGCCAAATGCCGCTGACAAAAGTTACCTGAACACCGTTTTGGCCGCTAGTACCGGGGTGAACAAAGATCGTTTGCTGCGCCTGATGCAGTCCTGGGAGGTCGTGGCAGCGCAAGTAGAAAACGATCCTTCGGTACAGACCATAAAGCTCAAGGCGATTCGGGAAATGTTGCAATTTGACCAAAAAACGTTCACTGTTAAAGCGGGCAAAACGGTCGAAATTGTCTTCGAAAACCCGGATGCCATGCAGCACAACCTGGTGATCGGCAAACCCAAATCACTGGAAAAAATTGGCAAAGCGGCGGATAAAATGATTACTGATCCAGATGGAGCAACTAAAAATTATGTTCCAGAGGTATCCGATGTACTATTTTCGACGGCCTTGGTCAATCCGGATCAAACGGTTCGTTTGCGCTTCACCGCACCTGCAAAGGCTGGGGATTACCCTTATGTGTGTACTTTCCCCGGGCATTGGCGGATCATGAATGGGGTGATGAAGGTGGAGTAAGGAGTCATCCTACTGGATTTTTTTCCACAACATTGAGTTTTTTATAGTAAGTTGGACCAATTTTTCATCACTTTACTTTTTTGAAATGAATATTTTTGTTGCAAAACTCAATTTTGGGACGCAAAGCGACGACCTGATGGCAGCTTTTGAAGCTTTCGGGGAAGTCGATTCTGCTAAGGTAATTTTTGACCAAGAAACTGGTAAATCCAGAGGATTTGCTTTCGTTGAAATGCCAAATGACGATGAGGCGCAAGCCGCTATCGAGGCATTGGATGGAACCGACTTTGACGGAAATACAATAGTAGTCAAAAAAGCTGAACCACGCGAAAACCGTGGTGGTGGCGGCGGTAACCGTGGTGGCGGTGGCTACGGCGGTGGTGGCGGTTATGGTGGCGGCGGTAACCGTGGTGGCGGTGGCTACGGCGGTGGCGGCGGTTATGGCGGCGGCGGCGGCGGTAACCGTGGCGGCGGTGGCTACGGCGGCGGCGGCGGTAACCGTGGTGGCGGTGGCTATGGCGGCGGCGGCTATAGCGGCGGCGGACGCGATCGTTGATACTAGCGGATTAGAGCCAGTGCATAAAAGCAACTGCCAATGATCCCTACTGGCCTCCAGTAAACTAAAAGAGGCAAAACTGCCAATCGGATTTAATCTGGTTGGCAGTTTTTTTTATACCCCTGACATAGGGTTGTCACTCCCTCCAATTAACTTTGCCCTACAACAACCCAACCGCCATGCCCGAAAAAGAAATAGAAACATTTTGCCCGAGCAACCGCCAGGAGTGGCGGCAATGGTTACAAGAAAACCACCAGTCCAAACAGTCGGTCTGGCTGATTTATTACAAAAAGAAAACGAACATTCCTTCCGTCACCTGGAGCGAAGTTGTCGATGAAGCTCTCTGCTTCGGCTGGATCGACAGCACAGCCAAACCCTTGGATGAGGAAAGATACATGCAGTTCATCACCCGCAGAAAACCCAAAAGTGTTTGGTCAAAAATCAATAAGGATAAAGTACAGCGCTTGATTGAGGAAGATCTGATTATGCCAGCGGGGTATGCCAGTATTGACATCGCCAAAAAAAATGGCTCCTGGAGTATTTTGGACGAAGTAGAAGCCTTGATCATCCCGCCCGATTTGGAAAAGGCATTTGAAGCTCAGCCAGGCTCAAAGGAGGCGTTTTTGAGTCTGAGTAAATCGGCGCAAAAAGCCTGGTTGTATAGACTGGTTCTGGCCAAACAAGCTGTGACAAGAGAGAAGCGGATTGGAGAGCTTGTGGCAGGGGTTGTGTTGGGGATGAAATAAGGAACTTTTTCACTTAAAACCAGCTTGTACCCTATCTAAGCTCAATCTTCATAAAATGACCAAAGAAGAATTTAATCAATTTTGGACTTCCACCTATCCAAATACTATCCCCATCCAACATAATTTCAGACACCAATACACCGATCGATGGTTTAGAATTCACAGTTTGCCAGAATCTCAACGCTATGCCAACACCCCAGAAGAATGGGATATCTTGTTATCCCGGCACAATCAAATCATCACCGACTTATTGGGCAATCATTCTAAAGTTCTACTTGTAACTGGCGAGTACAACTATAATTCTCCGGGAGATAAGCATATTGTCGAAGCAGAAGCTGCTTTCCAAGCCTACACCTTTACTTTACTTGATAATATTGACCTGAACAGTTTAAATCCAGACGAACACGAACCAGGAAAAGTTTACAGACCAGCTTTTACAGAAACCGTTTGGAGCATGACTCAACACGATGCTTTATTAAAAGAGCTTGCCGATGGGCAGCTTCGCGCCTTTTTTGTTTCCATCGAGTATCAGCTCATTGTTGCCCCTTACGACGGTGGAATCGACTTTATCCTAAAAGACAGCCAAATCAAAGACGCCTATAAAGCAAAGTACCAGGACTGGCTATCCAAACTCCCCAGTGGCTTATAAATTAAAACAAATCTAAATCTCCACTCCCAAATCCAAATCTCATTTCCTATCTTTATCACACCCAGATATGCAATAAGTTCACCAACCCATAAACACCATGTCAATCCCAAATTCCCCCCAAGCGGCACCGCCCACTTGGGACATCCAACACCTGCGACAGCACCTCCAATACGCCGTCGATCTGGAGTTCTGGACAATTCCCTTTTACATGTCGGCCATGTATTCGATTGTCGACCGCAGTTCCGACGCCTTTCAACTCATTCAGTCAGTGGTCAATCAGGAAATGCTGCACTTGCAGTCGGCGGCCAATGTTGCCAATGCTTTTGGGCTTTCCCCATCATTTGATGCGCCTGCTTATGTGGGGCAAAACATTCCCCATTTGAACTTCAGCCTGGACGATCCCAACCCCTCCCAAGAGCCCCAATTCCAACCCTACAGCGCGGAAATTGGCCCTTTGGATGCTGCGCGCATCCACGCAATGTGCCTGATTGAGTACCCGGACTGGGAGTCAACTGATCAACCCAATTTGCAGGAGGATGTCTCCCAGTACGCCAACATTGGTGAGTTTTACCGGGCCATCAGGTACGGTGCCGAGCAGTTACAGGATCAAATCCGTGGTGGGGTTAAGCAGGTCGATTTTTTCGCCTCTTTTTACCGCAATATGCCCGCCATGACCGTCACCGAAAGTGGCAAAAATGGATTTTACCAGGTTGGATTGCTTTTTGACCTGATCACCGACCAGGGCGAAGGCATTGCCCAAAGCAAGAACGACATTAAAACCGTTTTCCAAAATACCGCCGACGACCGCAACCAGGAACTCGACCATTTCGACAAATTTGAACAAATCCGCACTGCTCCCCTGCCTGCCACTTACCCCCTGAAACCCAGTTCCGAATACACGGCACAGGATCAGGAGGTTTTGGAAATTTTGCAGGAGCATTTTGCTGGCTTGCGCAAAAACCTGCGGGCTTTGTTCAACGGCAAAAACCCGGAAGACTTTGTGCGTTTGATGGTATCGGTTGGCGCCGCTATTCAAAATTGCTGGAAACAGGGGGTCTTGCCTCGTTTCAGTTAAAATCCCAAAACCATGGCTAATAAAACGGTATTTCGGGTGCATCCCAGCATCAACTTTGCCCGCATTGGCAGCAGTACTGAATTCTATTTGTCGCCGGAAACCAGCGCCGGGCTCCCCCTCGACAATACGGCTACCACGGGCGGTCTACCCATCAAACCCGGCACCGAGAGCGAATTCATCACCAGCAATGACCTGCGCGACGCCGAGGGTTTGCTCAAGCGCCAAGCCGCGCGGTTTCGGCTCTATGCCTATGAACTGGATGGCCCCGACACTTATCCCTGTAAAAGCCCAGCCCAGGAAATCGTGGTTGGTAGCCGCCTGGCTGATGGTCGAGTTGTCAAAGACATCGTTTGGACCGCCCATATCGCCAATAAAAAAGCCGCTGCCTATGTGGTAGTGAATTCTCAGGGCGTCAACGCCTATGCCGATGGCAAAGTGCCCCAGTTGCGCAATCAAGGCGTATATGGCGACGTCAACTCCCCTACCCGACTAAGCCAATTGATGATCGATCCAGGGCCACGGGCGATTGCCGCTTCGGCCAAAACAAGCGCCCATTTTGACAAGGCGACTCCGGCAAGTTATGCCGATGCAAATGGAAAAATCCAGGAGCAAAAAAATTACCCCAAATATTTCCCTACGGGTAAATTGTTCGAACCAACGGGCAAGCTGAATACTTTGGGCGAGATTCAAACCGACGAAAAAGGCCGCCTGCTGGTCTTGCCCGGTTTTGGCCGCACCGCCGCCCAATACGATGAATACGGCGATCCCATCCCCTTGACTGGCGATTTGAACAACGCTGGCTGGTTCGATGACGCGGGCGACGGGCCGGTTTCCGCTACTTTGATTTTTGAAGATGAAAGCATCGCTCCAGTTTTCGGTGCCTGGGTAATTTGTGGCGACCCTGGATTTGCACCCCAAATCCGCAATGTGGTTTCGGTTTGGGACGATGTATTTGATGTTTGGGTGCGCGAATTGGCGCTACAGCCAGAAATTTACGACCCAAAAGCATGTGCGTTCAATCCCGATTACCAACCCGATTTTGAGACCCAGATTCGCCCCATCTTCCGCGCCGCCAATCTGCAGCGTTGGACCACCAATTTGCCCAAAATGGCCTTGCGCGCACACGACGCCGTGGATGCCATCAGTGCTACCGACAACCCGAACAGAACCATCATGGCCGGGTTGAATTTCATACGCAACCCGAACATTACCGCTGAACTGAACATTGGGGTTCCTTTGATGCCCTTGTCGGTAGGTGATGCGGGCACTTCCTTTCTGACGGTTACCAAAACCCAATACTTCTTTTTGGAGCAATGGAGTAAAAGTAACTTTGTGTCGGACAAAGGTTCGGGCCTCGGCGCGGGCGAAATGCTCGACATGGCTTCCCTGAGCAATTGCCTGGGCGGGCGTTTTGTACCCGGCATTGAAGTGAGTTACACCGTGCGGTGTGAAGACCTGTACATGAACGACTGGCGCGAATCCGGCGCAGGCCCTTTCCGGGTCAAACACAAGGCGCTCAATTACGCCGCAGCCACACCCAATACTCCATTTTTGTCTGGTGGCTGGATTCCCAACACAACATGCTCGACGGCCTGGAACCTGGCGACATCTCCAAATTCATGTCGATTCCCTGGCAAACCGACTACAATTCCTGCTCCATCCACCAACCCAGCATCAATACCCTGGGCGTGAATCACACAAATGGCAACGAAACCACCCTGTACTGGTCCTGGCCCTCACAACGGCCTGACTCGGTTTATGTCGCCACCGAGGTGGTCAACAATGTTTTGCCCCAGCAAAAATGGGCCATTCGCGGGCCGGGCACTTATGCCCTCGACCCAAAATCGGCGAGCACTTTCCAAAAAGCGCTACAATCGGTGACCGACTGGGATCGCCTTGGCATCGTAATCCAAGGCACCGCCATTGAAGGCGATACTTACGACCCGGAATATTACCTGGAAGTTCAAGCCCGCTTCGATGACGCCGCCAATGCTGACAATCCTGTTCTGATGTGGCCATTCAATACGCATGGCTAGCGCTTACGATGTAGTGGTATTGGGTGGCGGGCCAGCGGGTTTGGCCACCGCCCTTTCCTTGCGCAGCTTATCAGATTGTTCCATCCTGGTCGCCGATGCAGGCGAGCAAAAACGGGAAAGAGCAGGTGAAAGTGCTCCTCCCGATTTGCTCGCCCCGCTGCGGCGTTTGCAATTGGAAGCGAATTTTTTAGCAGCGGGGCATATGCACAGCCCTGGCAGTGCGGTGCGCTGGGGTCGGGAGCAGGTGGGATACAATGACCATTTGCTCAACCCTATGGGGCCTTCCTGGCGGCTCAATCGCCCGGTATTTGACGCCATGCTGGTAGAGGCCGCGCTTAAACAGGGCATCAGTGTACAATGGAATACCCGCTACCTCCGCGCCAAAGCCAACGAAGCTGGTTTTTCACTTACCCTGGCGGAGCGTGCTGGTTTGGAGCGGGAAGTCCAGGCGCGTTGGGTGGTGGATGCTACGGGGCCATTGGCTCGTTTTGCTAATGATTTGGGGATAAAAAAACGCACGGATGATCAACTCTTTGGGTTGGCAGGGTTCAGTACCGTTCAGTCTGGCAATATGAAAAAACAAGTGTTGGTAGAGTCGACTCCCGAGGGTTGGTGGTATGCTGCGTACCTGCCCGACCATAGAATCATCCACATGTTTGTCACCGATGCACCCCAGTTGCGCCAACTCAAATCCGCTGGCATAGAGGGTTGGGCAGCGCTGCTGAGTCGCACCCAATTGCTTGGCCAGGCGCTGGAGGGTGTACAATTGACACCACCCGAATTTCATACTTTCCCGATTTATTCCTCCTTGTTGGAACAAACCTTCGGTGAACACTGGCTGGCCGTGGGGGATGCGGCGGCTACTTACGACCCGATTGCTTCCCAGGGTTTGTACAAAGCGGTGAGTGACGGGGTGATGGCCGGGCGGGTGCTCGCGCAGGGGCATGAGCAGGAATTGGAGCAGTATGATGCTGGGGTAAAAGAGCGGTATGCGCGGTATTTTGAACAGCGTTGTGGCTTGTATGGGCAGGAAAGGCGCTGGGTGGAGGCGGATTTTTGGCGGAATAGGCAGGTGGTGGGCCTTTTGTGAATGCCACTTTTATTTGTATCTTTGTTGAAATGCAGCTAAGTATGACCATGAAAGTGAACATAACGGAGGATAGCCTGCTGATAGAAATTCCGCTGGATGAGAACCTGGATGAAAAAGCCCTCCAGGAACTTCATTTTCAGATATTGGCTGAGAAATGGAATGAGGAAAACAAGTTTTTCTTTCGCAAATGAGACGTCTAAATTACTCTAAGGGCATACTCAAATTGGGTTTCTTTTGCGCAGCGCAAAAAACTTGAACATACATCTATGGAGTAAAATTTGCCACCAAAAAGAGGGAACCCATTACATTGTTGTTGATAAAAGTTGGGAATATTTTATAGAGAGAGATCGAAACAAAAGTATTCAAGAGTGGCTACACGACAGAAGACATAAAACACGATTTGGATACTTTTTCATAGGAATCAAAGTAATATTATCACGTGATGTATGGAAATACCATAAAAAATGGCAAATACACTCATGTACTTGCCACTGCCACACCTATTTTAAATAACTCAGGGGAAACAAAACGACTCTGCAATTAGAATCTAGACAGCGTTCATGTTTTTAAAAAGGGCCGCCCCAAATGCGGGCGACCTACCATATGAATCATAATCACTTTCATAACTATAAAAACACGAGTGGTCTGGCATACCAGTTTACTCGGCTTGGACACTAGTGCATTGAAGATGCAGTGAGAAGGGGGAAGGGCACACTGCCCTTCCTTGTATGATACGAAATTCTCATGAAAAAATGCTCGTCTGCACTGACCTTCCTTTCGCCTTAGCAAAAAAGCAAAGTTATTGTGCTTTTCAGGCGCAATGATTTGCCATCATTTTAAATGATTGTATGTTTTAAAATGGAAACAGGGAATTCGGGAAAGTAGGGTATGGAATGGAAATTGGGAATAAGAAAAAGGTAAATGTTTATCTAACGAAATACATTGATGCAAAATTAATTCGTCTAAAAAGCAAGATAAATGACAAAAAGCAAGATTTGGATACTTTTTAAGCTTTGTTTCGATTGAGTTTGGACCGCTGAGGGAACTACGAACACATGCGCTGGGAAGGGTACCCCCGTAAGACCCAGTTTTACGTAGGCGGTAGGTAGTCGTGGTTGCTGGAAAGGATCGGATTTGCTGGATTTTGCAATTACTCTTTCACAACAGGCACAGTTTGCAGTTTTCCAGCACGTTCTATTTTCAGCCAGTAGGTGTCTTTGGGCAGGTTAAATGGCAACCTGATTTGATAAAGCCCGTTGCTAGCACTTATTGTAATGTTTAATTTTCGGCCAAGAGCATCCATCAATTCGAAATGGTTGGTACGATCCAAGCCATACTTCTGCTCATTGACATCCTTGACTGAATTCGGATACAGGGATAGCTGCCCGGCATTGTCTACGATGACTGCGACTACTTTGGAATAATCAAACGTGCCAGCGGAAAAAGCACCTAGCTCAAAATGGCGGCGTACCTGAAAAATAGAGGGGCAGGGCTTGAGCGAACGATGTGGTAGCGCTCATATATATAACTGTAAACAGACTTAAAACCCAAGTGTAATTCATTTTCAAAAAGACACATTTTAAAGGTTCAATCATTTTCGTCCAAGGAATAAAAGGAGGAAGAAGCTTTAGAAACCTACTACAGTTTCCTCGAAAAATAGGTTGGGGACGTTTTGGCGCAGAGCAGCGTAATCAGCTACTGCTCCGGCACCAAAGGTCAGTTGGACACCCATTACATCCTCGACTTGATTGTAGGCCTCTGTGTTCGTAAGGCAATTGTTTAAAAGTAGTGTTCTAGTAAGGGCGGTATTAAATTCGACCTTAAGTTGAGGGTAAAGAGGGTGGTCTCACTTTCATTGCTCCTTGCGGATGCCCCGCAGGAGAGAGGGCGCAGAAAAAGGGTGCCCTTATGAAGTAAGTAGTTATGATTCCATCTTTGGTGAAGATCCCAAAGTTTTCTGCTTTTATCACTCCGGTATGGTTGATGCATTCGATGCAGGCCAGGCTTGAGTCAATGTTCAGAATGAACTGATAACCCTGGATTTTGGCCAAATCTTTGGCTTTGAATACCACGGTATAGTTTTGTCTGCTTCGTAGTTTATGCTTATATAATGGTTCCTGTGCCCTAATTAGGCAAATGTAAAAGTACAAGCTGCTGCCAAGACCCAAAAAGACAAAAAACAAGATTTAGATACTTTTATTAGCCAGAAATAGCGCGTTAGGAATAAAACACTGAAAGGAAGCGCAACTACTAAAATGCCAAAGTAAATGCTTGTAACTAGCTGCTAAAGGTGCGGAAGCGCGAAGGGCTTAAAACCTATCGGTTTCCCAAGTCAGGTCATCCACCTGTTTTTGGGTAGAACTGAAGTTGATTCCGATTTTGTGTACGGTATTGCCAGAGTCCTGGATGGGAAGGTCGGGCTTTTGCAGGTAGCAAGGGCTCTATTTTAGAGCACAATGCCTCTGTTGGGAGTGTTTTTTAGAAATCCAGCCACCCATGATACAAATTCCACAAAAAAGCACATAAGTGGAAATTTTTGTTTTTCAGATATGGGACATATTCCGAAGGATTAACCCCAAAATACTCCCGAAACACTCGGGCGAAGTAAGAATTACTGCGCATTCCCACGGCATACATTACTTCGGTGATGGTAGAATAGGTACCCTCTTCAAACAAGATTCGGGCTTTTCGGAGGCGTTCTTCGAGAATAAACTGCTGAGGGGAAAGGCCGGTATAAGTTTTGATGCGATTGCGGAGGGTACGCTCAGAGACTGCCAGTTTGTGGGCCAGATAGGTGACGGTGAGTTTAGAATTTTGAAGTTCGGCCTGGATTACTTCATGTAAGGATTGTAGCCAGGAAGAGCGGTAATTTGATGCAGCAGTATCCAGCGAATCAGCCACTAAAATACGTGCTGACTGGGGAGAAGAAAAGCCAGTTGAGAAAGCTTTTTTTCTGCGTTCAAAATTGTTGATGATGTTGCGGACCCATGCAACCAAGAGATGGAGATTAAATGGCTGGATCATGTAGTGATCCACCCCGGCATTGAGTGCATTTAGACCGAATTGTTTTTGGGAAGGTTCGAGTAAGAGTAAGAAGGGGGTAAGCTCGAGGGTAGGAGTAGAACGGATCATGCGCAAAAGTTGGAGGCCATCCAGTTGGGGTAGAGAAAAGCTTGAGATGATCAGATCCACATTGTTGTCTTTAAGAAAATTCAGGGCATCCAGGCCGCATTCAACAACTGATACCTGATAAAACAAAGTGAGGGAGGAAAACAACTGCAATTGGGTATTTTCATCAGAGTTTACGATCAATATTTTTTTAGCGTGACTATGAATAGCAGGCATAAATAAACGGTTTTGAACTGATACCAAATAAAAAGTCTATTGTATTTGTTTTGTTTATAGCAGATGGATTCGTAGCGTTTTTTTAATAACCACATCCTGTTATGGCAGGTGTAAAATCGGATAAACTCATGCAAAAGCTGTGTGAAAATCCAGACTTTTTAAGTGCCAGCACTGCAACAGCAGGCGTTAAAGATGCTTAGCACTTCTTATTCCACGCGGCGGCGGATTGAAGGCGAAAAATGGGCAGAAAACAACTCTCAAATCCATTATTTCCGTCCGATAGCAATGGGACGAGATGATCCTGGGACCCACATCGCCTTCCTAGTTGACTTGGAGAAGACCTAAACATTGTTTTCTAGCCTATTTTCGCCCCAGAGGAGCATACATGATTTCACCCTGGGAATGTACTAGTGTGTGCCTTGTGAAGCAGTTCCAACCCAATCCCTGTTCATTTTCACCTCTTTAATTAAGAAGAATTTTGGCAGAGTTGGGCCGATCAGATCGACATTGATGGTGGCATTCGGTACAAGTAAAAAGTGTTCAGTTTTTGCAACAGGTAACATACGGTAGTTATTAAATCCAAATCCTTCCAAGGGCAATTGAAGCCAGCGGTTGAGGATAAGGGCATGATAAAATCATTGTAAAGGCAAAGATTACTTACACAAAGAAGTATCTTATAGGATAGAGTTAATCCTGGGAAAGGAGAGAATTGGTTCCAGAAAGACCGTCATTCTTCCGTGGAACAAAATTACTGGCTGCAATCGGATTAATCCAGGACAAAAAACAGGAAACAGATACTAAAACAAACGAAAGTTCCTAAAAAAGGTGCACGATATGCACCTCACAACATTTCCCGAAAACACAACAAAAATGATAAAAAATAAGAATCTTAAAAATTCAGAGATAAGTCTTTATGTGGGGTGTTTTGTTCTTTTTGGAGTTGAGTTAGCGTTTGTAGCCCTACCCGAAAAGCTTAAATTTAGCATCTTAGTTAGA
Source organism: Haliscomenobacter sp. (assembly GCF_965225875.1). Lineage (GTDB taxonomy): Bacteria > Bacteroidota > Bacteroidia > Chitinophagales > Saprospiraceae > Haliscomenobacter. The sequence continues at coordinate 2,791,381 of NZ_CBDDBS010000003.1, forward strand.
CGAAGCATGGGACAAAGTATGAATAAGATGGACGGCCAAGGTCTCATAAGGTACAATTTCCATTTCCGCACTTTGAGTAGAGTAAGCATGAGGCATGAGGGAAAGTTTAGCGATGGTTTCCCTTTGTTTGCGGAGTAAGGCGGTACGATCAAAAATGATTTTAGGCAACGACAACAAAAAGCGAAAAAAGCAGTCACTACGCTGCAAGTCACTACTTTGGAGGTAGCGGTTTCGGTACTTATTGATGGCGTCAATGCGGTTGCTCAAGTGATCGAAATCCAGATTAACGAGATTGAACATCATTTCGAGGATAAGGACATGTATATTGAGTCCTTTTTTGTCTTTAGACGACAGGGGAACATCATTGACAAAGCGGCCTATTTTGAAATGGGCCAAGTGCTCATTTTTGGTAATCAGTTGATCGGGCAATTGATTGAGTCGGCCCAACAAAACCAGGTAAGCCTCGACAATTCTCCAGAACTCCTGCAGATGAGCAGGAAGGTGTTCATAATTGAAGCTATTGCGGATATTTTTCCATTGATTAAACACCTGAAAGGGTTGATGCTGGTGCATATTGACTATGCACAACAACTCCTGCAGTTTGTACCAATTGTAAGATTCCTCCTGTGCATAAAGGAAGCATTGTTGGAGTGATTCTTGTGCCAGTGGAAGATTATTCTGTTGACAAGCACTGACTGCGATTTGGTAGTGAAAAGCAAGCAGGGGCACCGATGCCGTGTAATCTTTAGTTTTAAAAAAAGCAATGGCACGTTGGGCCACTTCAATGACCTGGGCATGATCATTCACACAAGCAAAGATGTAGGCCTCGAGGAGGCGGCCATAGAGATGTAAGAGGTAGGATGAGTTTTGTTGCAGGGCAGGTTTTAGTTCTTCAAAATAGGCCTTAGCCTGCTCGAGAAAAGTCTCTTTACTCGCCTTGCTGTGGATAGAGTGGATACTTAGTTCAAGGTAAAGCTCAATTGCCCGACTTTCGATACCTGCATTTTTTTGAGCATTTTTAAGTTCCAGGTTGTACTGCTGAAAGCGTTGAATGTTGCCGTCGTTGGTACCATGGTAGATGCGCAGTAAGTGACAAATGTCGATGATCAGTTCGGTAAATTCGTATTTGCGGGCAAATTTGAGCAATTTAGTAGCGATACCAACCGCGACATGGCGGGCATTTTTGGCGAACAAGATTTTGGCAGCAGCCCATTCCTTATGGCATCCATAATACGCCAATTGGCGATCGGTGAAAGAAGGCTGTTTGAGGTCGATCAGGAAGAGGGCACTGATGAGTTCGTCCTTCAAGGTTTTACGCAATTTCTTGTAAGCAGGTGCTTGTTTGTCCGCATTGTAGAGTTCTCTAGCTGCAGTGTCGTCGTCAGGGAAGTCCCCATCAGCGATTTTATTGTAGAACTCCATTAGTTTGGATTTTTTATTACTCCAGCCTTTATTGCGGCGAATGGCCTCCAATTTTTCATGAGAAACCACCTGAATCAATTCGATAAGGTCTTGCATACAGTGTTGGATTTTGATCAATGAAACCAAATGAACATAAAACCTTTGTACACGTTTAAAGGATAAGTTCCTTCTAAAATGGTCAATGGAGGTAAATCATGGTTAGGAACAGGAGGAAGGGTAGCCATAAATGGCTGAGGTAGCTCAAAGTGGCCATGGGCGAAGCAGGTATCCCAAAGTTTTTGAGAGATGAATGAAGTAGAAAAGCAAAGGCCCCAACACTGAAGTGCTGGATCAAAGATGAGTAGGCCTTTGAGTTGGAGGGGGCAATGGCTAGTGAGGGTTTGAGGCAATACAATAATTCGGCAGAGGCCATTGCCCGTGCAAGCGGCCTGGGGGTTGCCAAAGACAACTTCCGCTGCCAAGGTCACGCACTGCCTGGGAAGAGGCTGCGTGAGGTTAGATGACTTGTAAATAGGAAAGTTCATCATGAGTATGAGCGTTCTTGTTAAGGAATAAACAATTTTTCCAACATGTTGTGGTCAAAAAATGAAAGCCTTCAAAAATAAACACAAAGGTTCCCTCCCTAAGCACTGTAATATAAAGTGCACCACCTACAAGGTAGCAGGACTAATCGGGTGCAAGGCAGCGTTCATGTTTACAGTAAAAAATGATAGTTGATGAAATTTTGCACCGCCTGGTTTTTGAAGTTCCGCAAGTTTGGATTGGTTTAACTTTTTCATATGTTAGGTTGATTTTACTTTTCCCTATGATGGAAGAGCATACCAAAATTCGCTCAAGCCATATAGAGATGGAGCTAGTTAGAAGATTTATAAACGGTAAGCGTAGAATTTAATAATGCAATGATAGAGCGCTCACAAAAAACAAATCGGCAAAAATTGAGTAATATTCGGCAAATTGCAGTCCTAACTACTATACTGTCCCCAACTCAAGCATTTCTTTCATTTAAAACGAACGAAAAAATTGGTTTGAACAATGAAGAAGATGGTATGTTGGCCGGTGGTTTTGAGCTGGGTTTTGAGCTTGGGAAACACCGAAAAGGTACTGGCACAGCAGCAATGGTTTTGGAAACACGGTGCAGTGCAAATAGTGGTCAACCAATGGACTAGTAACGAGACTTTGCCCCATGGGCGAACGAGCTTGGAACACGGTACAGTAATAAAAGGGAACATCCTGGACGAGATAAAACCCTTAAAACTAGAGGTACTAGTGATGTGGGCGTTTTACAAACCCCTGTGGTTTTTGGGTTTGATGCTCATCTTAATTGTAGTTGTTGGTTTTTGGATAGCCCGGATGCGCAGCCTACTATTGCAGCATCAAAACCTCCACATACAACAGAAAGTAGAAGAAAAGACGGCGGAACTGGTGGCTAAAACCGAAACGGTAATGCAGCAAGCTCACAAAATAGAGCAAGTAGAGCGCTACAGGACAAAACTATTTGTAGACATCAACCACGAACTCAGGACGCCCTTGACGCTGATCAACTGGTCGATCAAAGCTTTGAGTCAAGACGAGCAGCTTTCCACTACAGGCAGGGAACAAATGGACAATATCAAAAACAACATCGAACAACTAATACTACTCGCAAACGAGATCATACAACTAGCCCGGCAGGAAGAATCAACTCTATTAAATGAACAGATTATTGATTTTAAAGACTTTATTCAGTCCGCCTCTTTGTCCTTTCATACCTGGGCCGCAAACAAAAACATCGAATACAAGCTGAATATGGAATTGGGCGAAATGGCACAAAAGCCAATGCTGCTAGACGAAAGTAAACTACAAAAAATCCTAAACAATCTGATCACCAATGCCCTCAAGTACTGCCGGGATGGCAACGCCGTCAACTTGAACGTTCAGATAAAAAACTACAGCTTGCACATAGAGGTAATCGATACGGGTTTAAGTATTGCCAACGAAGAGCTTGAGAATATCGGACAGTGGTACAGCCAAGCCAAGAACAGCAAAGAAACTAACGCATTAGGATTTGGAATTGGACTGGCGATCACCCAAGAACTGGTCGAAGCGATGGGGGGAATTCTGGAGCTAAGCGGTAAAGTAGGCGAAGGCACCAAGGCCTATTTGGTAGTGCCCTACAAGGTGGTGGAAAAGAAAGCCATTGAGGCTCATACCAACGCAGAAGCAGAGAAGGTAGAGGAGGAACTCAGGCTGGAAGCAACAGTATACCTTGAGGGCAGTAAAATCCTGTTGGTAGAAGACATCGCCGAAGTGCGTCAATACCTGCATTCCTTTTTGTCTCCGTATTACGAGATCGTTGAGGCACAGGATGGTGTGGAAGCACTGGAACGCCTAAAAGAAGGGCGGTTTGACCTGATCATATCCGACGTGATGATGCCGAAGATGAATGGATTCGAGCTTTTACAAAATGTAAGACAAAATAAATCAATGCAGATGATCCCATTTCTGATCCTTACTGTACGGGCAGAATCACAAGATCAGATGCGAGCCTTGAGATTGGGGGTGGATAGATACTTGACCAAACCCTTTGAACGGGTGGAATTGTTGGCACGGGTACACAATCTACTGATTAACCAGCAATTGCGACGCAACTCTCCCCCCAACACAACAGTAGATGGGGCCCTAGAGCAAGTTGAAGCAGCCAAATCAATCAACCGTGTGAATCAGTGGTGGCAAAAGCTGGAAGCCCTAGTGAACGAGCATTTGACCAGCAGTGAGCTCAAGATCACTGATTTGGCCTATCAGATGGCAGTATCGGAGCGGACCCTTAGAGACCGCATTCGGGAGCACACTGGTTGGAGTCCAAAACAATACTTGCTTGAGGTAAGGCTAGCAAAGGCCAAGCTGCTGCTGGAGAATAAGGTATTTGCATCAGTAGCGGAGGTGAGTTATGCGGTGGGGATCAAAACCCCTTCCTACTTTGCCAGGTTATACAAGAAGCGTTATGGCAAATCGCCATCCGAATATTGATGAGTTACTCGTTATGGGATGAGTTAAGAGCCCAGAGTACATGAAGAGTTTAGAAGTAAGCTAAAAAAGTCATGACTGTAACAAATAATTCATGTTTCTATCAGGCTAAAGATAAATCATGCATACACAACCCCTTTTCTCAAACAAGTTAAGGCAATTTGAGGAATCCATCTACCTGCCAGATTAGACTCATGACATTTTGCAAATAATTTGTTGCTGGCAGGTAGTGGTTCCGTTGCATATTTGATGGATCTATTTTAATTGTACGGTTGACAATAAAAATGAGGACTGCGTTGCAATCAACTCTTAATCTTCGCAAACTTCCGGCTATACCCAAAATAAATCACCAGCCCAATCAACAACCAAACCACCAAACGAATCCAATTGTCGACCCCCAGGTTGAGCATCATAGCCCCACAAAACAAAATCCCCAAAATTGGCACCAGTGGAACCAGTGGCGTTTTGAAGGGCCGTGGAGTATCGGGATTGCTGCGCCGCATCACCAAAATCCCTACACAAACCAGAATAAAGGCAAACAAAGTACCAATGCTGGTCATTTCACCCACCGTATCCCTTGGGACAAAGGCAGCAAATATTCCCGTAAACACAAACAGAATCAGGTTCGATTTGGCAGGCGTACTGAAACGTGGATGGATGTCGGAAAACACTTTGGGAATCAGGCCATCCCGCGACATGGATATAAAAACCCGGCTTTGCGCCATCAAATTGACCAGGATAACCGATGTAAATCCGAATAAAACCGCCACCGTAATGAAGCCTGAAAGCCAACCATAGCCATGCATGTACTGATCGATGATGATGGGCAAGGCGGGTGAAATCACCCCGCTGACCACTTCAGTCCCAGGTACTTTTTGCTGCAAAGCCGTATAGGGGGCAATCCCGGTAAGTACATAACTGAACAGGATGTACAAGGTGGTACAAATGACCAAAGAGCCCAGAATCCCAATCGGCACATTGCGCTTCGGATTTTTGGTTTCCCGAGCAGCAGTAGATACCGCGTCGAAGCCCAGAAAGGCAAAAAAAACAATCCCGGCAGCACTCCACATGCCGCCCCAGCCACCAAAAGCCTTTGATTCCACGCCAGTGCTGGTTTTGAGTAAAATTTTCGCTCCTTCGGGGATCTGGTGATTTTCAGGCTGCATGAATTGCCAGCCCAAGCCGATAAAAAGCAGTACGATGGCTACTTTGACAAAAACAATGATCCCGTTGACCAGCGCCGATTCCCGGATGCCCCGAATCAGCAACATCGTCATCAGCAACAAAACGACCAAGGCAGGTACGTTCATTATGCCCGGTTCAGCCAAATCAAAAGGCGAATGGCACCAGGCCTGTGGGATCATCCAGTTTTCCCCGATGAACTTTTTGATGAATTCATTCAAATATTCGGACCAGCCAATGCTGACCGTGGCTGCCCCCAGGGCATATTCAAGTACCAAATCCCAACCGATGATCCAGGCCACCAACTGTCCCATCGTTCCGTAGGAATAGGTATAAGCACTGCCACTGACGGGAACCATGGCCGCGAATTCGGCATAACACAATCCTGCAAAGGCACAACCCAATCCTGCTACTACAAAAGATAAGGTGACTCCCGGCCCGGCATTCATGGCGATGGCTCGGGCAGTCAACAAAAAAATACCCGCTCCGATGGTAGCGCCCACACCGAGCATAATCAGGCTGGTGCCGTTGAGATGCCGTTTTAAAGTGCTTTGCCCCTCTTCATCGGCTTCTTGTAGCATATCCGACAAAGGCTTTTTCACAAAAAGATTCATGTGCTTTAGTTTCCATGGTGAAGAAAAAAGAGTAGTATAACCGTCTGGGAAAGCTTCCAGCAGTGTATGGCAAAGGAGCGTACAAAAATTCATTTCTTCACTCAGGAAAGTTGCCGAAACGGCTTATTCCGGGGCTGGATTTTCCCCAGAAGAATTCCCAGAAAGATTACTTTCGGAGGGATGGAGGTAGGGTACGATCTTGTTGTGCAGGGCAAAAAGCAAAATCAGGGCAATGTCGTTGCGCAAACCCAACTTCAGGGCAATTTTGGTGAGCAGGTCGTCTACGGTTTTCCGACGCTCCGACCTTGGGTTGGGAAAAAGCTCCCGCATGTCGCCAATCGCCGTTCTGGTTTTGCCCGCAGCGAGGTAACGCAAGACCAGAATTTCTTTCAATTCAAGATTCCATTTTTCTTTAATCTCTTCGTCGGAAAGCAGTGCTGCTTCCTTCAGATCTTCGGCATTTTTAAGCTCGTAGCTGTACAGCAGAATGGCAAATAATATGATGAGCAGTGATTTAAAAGAAGTAGCCACAAGGGTATAAAAAATCAAGTACTCATCCATTTTTTCCAGCGGAAAACCAGCCCAGGCAGGAATCGTCAACCCCACTTCTGCCAACAATGTGATCAACAGCGTGATGTAAACCACCCAAACCATCAGCGACACATGCCGTTTTTGGTCACTAAAGGCTTCTTTAAACACTAACAGTAAGGACAAAATGGTAAAAATAGAAAACAGGATATCTGGCCCATACAACCAGTGCCAGCGCAGGTCGGTAGCGGCAATGCCCAAACTGGTGTACAACCAAAACACAAAAAAAGTGGCTGCTATCGACCCAAGACCCATGAACAAGACCCCCAGCTTATTCCTTGCCAGGGAAATGATTTCTTTTAAAAACCGCGAAGCATCTGGCTTGATTTCAATACTCGGAATGATGAACAAAATAAACACCGAATTGATGGTAGACAGGGCGCTGGTAAACAAGTTGATCCAATTCGGCAGTTGATAATGCAAGGCTAACAATCCGGATAAACCGGAAATACTCCAAATCAACAAGGCCTTGGAAAACCACAATATTCCTTCGATTTTGTCCTGTGGAGCATGCTCTTTCCGTTTCATTTGCCACAACAGATAAAACACCAGGGAAAAAATCCCGCCAGTAAACAGCATCCATAAATTGTAAAAGACTTGTAAGCTCTGCCCCTGCTCCTGGTTTGAGTGGCCTTGTGCAAGCAGAAAAATAGGCGCAAAAGACAGGACAACCAGAAAGATTTTTTTACGCATGCTCAGCATATCTTTACCTTACTTCATGAAATCTATTCATCAAGTAAGGTAAAAATAAGCCAAGGAAAAACAAAACCAGACTAGTGCACTTTCGATAAGTCTAGGTCTAGCCGCTCCCCTGCCAAACGCCCTACCAAATGTAAACTTCGTCCGTCTTCACTCGGAAAAGCTTGTCCGGTAATATTACCATATCCATTGTAAGAACCCTCGAATTGGATCGAAATTGCATGATTTTTCCCGTTGTAAGTATACCGACAATTTTCTTTATCATTGGTGCCAAACACAAAGCAACAAAGGCCATCACGTTCAAAATAGATCTTGGTCAGTCCGCCATCAGCATTGGTTGAATCTGAGCTTGGAGTACTTTTCAATAAATAAGTCCCCCTAATGTTTGGAGACCGTGCATCGGTATAATATGCAGCAAAAGTGAGGGCAAAAGGGATAAAAATCATCAGAAAGCGGAGGCCATTGTTGCGGAAGGCTACACTTAATACTGGCCGTCCCGATGCTCCACTAGCAGGGAGAAAAAACTGCAACAAGCGCCGATAATCCAACAGCAACAAATATAGTAGCCCCAAAGACAGGATAATCGACTGCATGGTGGCCCCGGGATTAAGTCCATAAAACACATTGATGAACAGGATATTGAGCAACACGGGCAATAGCAGGGTTACCCCCAACAAACGAGTTCGGGAAAAGAGCAGCAACACAGAGCCCCCAATTTGAAAGGCAGCTACAATCAAACCAAAAGGATAAGAAAACCCAAAATAGTGCCAGGTCAGCCACTCTCCGGAAAGTGCGCTCAGCTTTTCATCGTACATAAAATAGGGCACGATGAACTGTTGTCCAAAGATTTTTTTAAAGCCAAAAATGGAAATATTAAAAGCTAACCCGTAGCGGATTATGCCTTGCCAAAGTGCCAGTTCGGCACCGACGGATTCAGGGAATTTACGCCCCTTGCGCTGCCAGATAAATGGATATACCAGCCCTAACAACAAACTGAGCCCACAAAGGCCAAAGACCACTTCAGGGATTACCCAGGAGCCAGGCAATGTTCTACCCAGTACCAAAAAAACGGCGCTGAGGACCAAACCAGTTAAAAAGCAGGTCAGGAGTTTTTGAAAAAAGGAGACTTGTTGCATTGAGTGTAGGTTAGTGTGATGAACAAACCCTTAGATGAACAAGCCTCCTTTTTTGGTGTGCTGCATTAATTTATACCAGCGAAGAATTACATGTGCTCCTCTCGTCCATCCGCATGCACCGCAAATCGTCCGGTTTCCCGCGCATGTACATGATCGGCGCTCGGCCAGGGCCAACCGCCAAATTCCGTGCGTTGGTAATCATTCACTGCCTGATGCAATTCCGCCTGGGTATTCATCACGAAGGGGCCGTATTGGGCCACTGGTTCGTTGATAGGGCGACCTTGTAGCAACAGCAATTCTGACTCGGTATTGCCATTTTCCAGCAGGATTTCCGCATCTGAACGTACCTCTATGGCGTTTTTTAACCCTACTTTTTGGCCATCCAATTGCAAAGTATCTCCCTTGAAAAAATAGAGTGATCGATTCAGCCCCGCATTAGCAGCGGGCAAAGTGTATTGGGCGCCTGGCTCCAGTTTGAGGGTCCAGATGGCCACCTCATTGGCAGCATCAGCAGCCCAGGAATGAGGAGGAGGAGCAGGAGCTTGTACATCGGACAAGGTACCCGCTACAACCCGCAGCCAGGTCTTTTTGCCTTGCTCATCCACATTTTCCACTTGTGGGATGGTGTGCGACCAAAGCATACCAAAGTGGGGCTCTACCAGTTTGTGCTTGGCGGGCAGGTTGAGCCAAATTTGGAAGAGTTCAAAGGGGTTGTCCTGGTCTTCTTTGAGTAGTGGGAACATCTCGGAGTGCTGCACACCTCGGCCTGCGGTCATCCATTGCACATCGCCATTGCCAAAGCGGGCGGTGGCGCCCAGGGAATCGGAATGATCCACAAAACCTTTGCGCACGATGGTCACCGTTTCAAAGCCTCGGTGGGGATGAGCTGGAAAGCCAGGCACGCTTCGCCCGTGGTACATGCGCCAACCGTCTTTGATCGTAAAATCGTTGCCTAGGTTACGGCCGCTGAGAGATGTAGCTGGCCCCATTTGGGCGTTGCCATGGGGGTAAAAGTCTTCGTGGTGCACGCAGAAGAGGAAGGGATCGCGGGTTTCCCAGGGGAAGCCGAGTGGTCGGATGCGGAGGATATTGGACATATTGCACTTTATTTTGGTGGTATTTTATACAAATTTGGGGGGATAAATGTTCTGTGGAAATTCCTGCCTTTTATGCTTTGGGCAAAGCGCTTATCTTCACCTCATCACAACAAAAAAGCACATCATGCAAGCAAGATCGTACAGCCTGGCAATCGCACTAATATGCACACTGTTTTGCAAGGGCCAAACTCAGTCTATCCACCTCAACCAAATCGGCTTTTACCCCTCCGCTCCCAAAATAGCCGTAATTGCCCCCAGCATTTCCAATACCCGTTTTTTTATCCTCGATCTGGCAAAAGGAGACACCGTCTTTCGAGGCCAACTCGGTGCCTCACGCCCCAATCCCCTCTCTGGGAAAAGCAGCCAAATTGCGGACTTCAGCAGCCTGCAAAAACCGGGTAAATTTCAACTCCACCTGGCCGATGGAACCCACTCCTTTACTTTTTCCATTGCAGCAGCAGTGCAGCAGGATTTAGCAAAGGGAGTGCTCAAAAGTTATTATTTCCAACGCATGTCAACTGCTTTGCCTGTTGCCTATGCAGGTGTCTGGGCTCGCCCCTTTGGCCATCCCGACGATAAGGTTTTAGTGCATCCTTCGGCGGCATCAACAGCCCGGCCTGCCGGGTTTGAAATTTCAGCCCCGGGTGGTTGGTACGATGCAGGCGACTACAACAAATACGTGGTCAACTCGGGTATCACCACCTCTACCCTGCTGTCCTTATATGAAGATTTCCCAGAGTACTGCCAAAAGCTCAACACCGGTATTCCCGAAAGCCAAAACTAGCTCCCCGATTTGCTGGACGAGATCCTCTGGAATCTGCGTTGGATGCTGAAAATGCAAGATCCCAACGACGGTGGGGTCTACCACAAGTTGACCAACCCCAGTTTTGACTCCATGCGCATCATGCCCCACGAGGCCACCAAGCCGCGTTACGTGGTAAAAAAAACGACAACAGCTGCACTGAACCTGGCGGCAGTCGCGGCGCAGGCAGCCCGGGTTTTGCGGCCTTTTCAAAACCAATTGCCCGGATTGGCTGATTCTTGCCTACAGGTAGCCCGTAAAGCCTGGGATTGGTCCATCCAAAACCCCAATGTGCTTTACCAACAAAACGATCTCAATAAAAATTTCGAACCGGATATCGTTACCGGGGCTTACGACGACCGCTCCGCTGCAGATGAGTGGCTCTGGGCTGCTACAGAGCTCTTCTTAAGCACTGGAGAGCAACAATATCAATCGCGGATCGAATTCAAGCAGGCATTGCGTGTACCCAGTTGGAATCAAGTGGCTACCTTGGCAGCTTTAGCGCTGGCACGCAATACAAAAGGTATTCCAACCAAGGGGCGAAAACCGGCCCGATTGGCCATTCAAAAACTCCAAAAACTGGCCGACTCCCTTTTAATGGGTTTGGATCAGCGGCCTTATCATACTGTGATGGGCAAAAGCGCCAGCGATTTTGTGTGGGGTAGTTCTGCCGTTGCCGCCAATCAGGCCATGGTCTTGTTACAGGCCTATCGGTTGAACAAAAAAGCTGCTTACCTACAAGGGGCCTTGCACAACCTGGATTATTTGTTGGGCCGCAATGCTACAGGTTATTGCTTTGTGACAGGTTTTGGCCACAAATACCCCCGACACATTCACCATCGTTTGTCGGAGGCAGATGGGGTGGCGGAACCCGTTCCTGGCTTACTTTCTGGTGGCCCCAACCCTGGCAAACAAGACAAATGCCCCGGCTACCCTTCCAATGCGCCTGATGAGTGCTTCATCGACGATGCTTGTTCTTATGCTTCCAATGAAATCGCCATCAACTGGAATGCGCCGATGGTGTACTTGGCAGTGGCCATCGAAGCGTTGGCGCAGAAAGGAGCATTTAAAAGTAAAAAATAAGGTAGTATTGTAATTCACAGCTGAATCCGTCGACTGATATAGCAAAAAATCGACGACTAATGAATCAGAGACTATACAGTTTATTGTGGCTACTGGGCACGATCCTGGTATTTTTTGCGGGCTGTAAAACCAGCGAAACCGCCGCTGTAAAAAGCGAGAACTCGCTGCTGTGGAAAATTGAAGGCAAAAACCTAAAAACACCTTCTTATGTACTGGGCACCATCCATCTTTTGCCTCAAAAGGATTTTTTCCTTAGTGAGACCATGAAACTGGCTTTAGCCAGCACCCAACAGGTTGTACTGGAACTGGACATGGACGATCCCGCAATGGGCATGAACATGCTTCAAAACGCCAGCATGAGTGAGGGCAACACGCTGGATAAATTACTTTCCGAGGGAGATTACCAACAACTGGATGCAATTTTCAGAAAAAGTACCGGCGTTGGCCTCGAAGCGTTTAATAAATGGCAACCCATGCTGGTGGCTTCGGTGGTAATGCAACAAATGATGGACAATCAAACGGCTTCCTATGAGATGACCCTGGTTCGCATGGCTCAGGAAGCGCAAAAAGAGGTGAAAGGATTGGAGAGCATTCAGGAGCAAACCGAGGCGATGGCGACCATCTCCTACCCTCAACAGGCCAAATACCTGAGCGAAATCCTCAATGGTGCCGACAAACAGAAAGCTATTTTTGGCAAAATGGTGGAATTGTACAAATCGCAGAACATCAATGCCTTGCTAGACTATATTGTTGCGCAGTCGGGTGGAATTGATTTTAGTACGGTTCTGTTGAATGAACGCAACCACAAGTGGATTCCCAAGATTGCTTTGTTTGCTGCCGAAAAGCCGACTTTTTTTGCGGTAGGTGCCGGGCATTTGCCGGGAAAAGATGGGGTGCTGGCTTTGTTGCGGAAGGCGGGGTATCGGGTGACGGCGGTGTTGTAATGCTAAGGTGCCTCTTAGGTGCCTCAGGTTTCTTAGGTGGTAAATTTATATTCTGCTTCGCAGAGGGGATTTTTCTCACCACCTAAGAAACCTGAGGCACCTAAGAGGCACCTTAGAAATTATGCTGGAACTACGTGAGCGACATCCATCTTCTGAGTCCTCGCCTTCAACAATTCCACTATCTCCTCCTTCGATTTAAACGTCCCGTTAAAATTCACCACATGATCCGCTAGAGCATCGTATTTCTTTTGCATCAACAAGATAAAAACCCTCAGAAAATCCAGGTTCTCAAAAACCAGGGCCTTGTTGTCGGCATACTCTTGATGGTTTTGCATCAGGTGGTTCGGATGTTCAGTCCAATGCAAATGCGGGTAGATGTGGTGGCTAATGTGGTAACCATCATTCCAACATTTGTGGTTGTATTTGTGGTTGATACAAGTCCCACTGTTTTTGTAGGGGTTTTCGGGATCCTCGGCATCTACAAAAGAGTGCTGGGACCAGTTGCCCAACATGGCAACGATGCGGAAAACAAACAGGGGAAAAATGAACGCAAAGAAGGTTGCCGTAAAATTGACAAAACACAAAGCGATTACTGTACCGTAAAATACAATTTCACCTGCCATGATACGGGTCATAAAAAACTTGCGCTTTTTTGCCCGGTGATAGAGGTACAAGTTGTATACCCCAAACAAGAGGAAGCGGCCAACGTACTTGCCAAAGTCCCGCATATCATCTCTTTGGTATTGCAGGGTAGAACTGCCGTCCGTCTCCATGTTATTTTCTGCGTGGTGCATCCCGATGTGGTGCGCACGGTATGTTTCGGGTGTGTGTCCGAAGAATGGCGCCAAAAACCAGGGCAAATAGTTGTTCAGAAACTCGTATTCTTTTTTGAACAAAGGCCGGTGAATGGCACAATGCAACATCAAGCCAAAAGGCCCCTTGAAGTACAAATGGTTGAGGTAAAAATGGGCTACAAAAACCAGTCCCCAAATCCAGCCTTGGGTCAGGTACAACAAAACAGTTAAAGGAACCAAAGTCAAGGAAATCCTCAGTGTAAGGTGCATGAGGGGCAAATCGCGCGGATCTTTAAGCAGACTTACCCAAAAGTGATCCAGAAAATTCATTGGCTTGCGCGCACTGATCGGATCATGAATGGTAATTTGTGCAAAATCTCTCATTAAAATCGTAGTTTAAGTATTGAATAAAAGTGTAAAAAACAAAAATTCAGGTTAAAAGAGTGGTTTACTCATCACCGCAACAATCGCGGAATAAGCCATTCGATCATTTAGGAATCATTTTCGGAAAGGTGCAAGATACGCATTATTAGCCTCTTCGCCCATTAAATTGCTTGAAGGCCAATTTAGTAAGCAAAAATAGGCCTAAACGTACTCGTCTGGGAGTAAACAACGGGTTTTGTACGCTATTGTTCAAAAATTTGGATGGGTCAAGGCACTGGTTTTCACTTTGCACCTGGTCCTTTTACAAAGCGCCCTGCTGGTTTTCCCGTGGGCTCTCCATTCGCCAATACCTGAATGCCATTGACAAAAACATGTTTGACGCCCACTGCATATTGGTGGGGGCTGTCAAAGGTGGCTTTGTCGGCAATGGTTTTGGGATCAAATACCACCACATCAGCAAAATAGCCTGGCGCCAGTTTTCCCCGTTTGGGGATTTTGAGGTTTTCACAAGGCAAGGCACTCAAGCGACGGATGGCCTCTTCCAGGCTAATCACCTTTTCCTCCCGTACATATTTGCCCAGTAAGCGCGCAAAGTTGCCATAAGCCCGTGGGTGGGTGCTCGATTTCAAGAAGTCACCCTCTGAAGCCAGTGCTCCCGCATCTGAACCAAGGGAAACGTAAGGCAATTTGATTTGTTTTTTCACATTGTCTTCTGACATCAGGAAGTAAACGGTACCCACCCGGCTACCATCCTGAATGACCAGGTCGCAAGCGGTTTCTTCCGGGCTTTTGCCCCGAATTTTACTGACTTCCGCCAGGGTTTTGCCTGTAAATTTTTTGAGCGAATCTGCCCGAAAACCCACTAGCAGCAGTTTTTCTGCCGAACCTGCGGCAAAGTACAGGTTCTCCCAATCCTGAGCATCGGTTTTCATTTCGGCGATGATGCGCTTGCGGGTAGTGGGGTTTTGCAGGCGTTTCACCCATTCGCCGTAGCCCCCTTCCTGTGCCCAGGTTGGCATGGCGGCATCCAGGCCAGTTGCACCAGCGGTATAAGTGTACATGTCGGCGCTGATTTTTAGTCCGGCCTTTTGGGCACTGTCGATTTTGGCAATCACCTTGTCCATTTTGGCCCAGTTGTTCTTGCCAGCAGCCTTCAGGTGGTAGATTTCAGCAGGAATGTTGGCATCGCGGGCAATGCGCAGCACTTCATCTACTGCTTCCAGCAATTTATTACCTTCGCTGCGCATGTGGGTGATGTACATGCCGCCGTATTGTGAAGCCACTCGACTCAGGGTAATCAATTCTTCAGTGGAGGCATATGTAGCGGGAGCATAAATCATCGATGAGCCAATGCCTAAGGCCCCTTCCTCCATCGCTTGCCGCGCCAGCATTTGCATGTTTTTTAATTCCTCAGGTGTGGGTTGGCGGTCTTCATAACCTATTTCGTGGATGCGCAGGGTGGTTGCGCCTAAAAAAGAAGCCACGTTGGGGGCTACACCCTTTTTTTCCAAGGTTTGCAGGTATTCGCCCAGAGTAGTCCAGGTAATGTCGTATTTGATGTCGCCTTGGGAGCCGGCTTCATCCTTTTTCATTTGTTCATTCAATGGCCCCATTGACCAACCTTCACCCATTACTTCCAGGGTAACCCCTTGTTTGATGTCGCTCAAGCCACGGCCATCCACCAACAAACTTTCAGTACCCCAACTCAGCATATTGACAAAACCAGGGCTAAGTGCCATGCCTGCTGCATCTACTTCCGTTTTACCCTTGCCCTTGAATGAACCCATTGCGGCAATGGTGTCTCCACTAATGGCTAAATCGCCTTGAACGGGTGCCGCTCCACTTCCGTCGTAGAGGGTGGCATTGCGGATGACGAGGTCGTATTGAGTAGTGGGTTGGCAGGAAAAATTGATGGCCAACAGGCTGATGAAGCCCAAAAAACGAAAGGATTGACTCATGAGTGCAGGTATTTCCCGCTAAGTTAGTGAATAAAAGTAATATTCACTCCAAGTCCTTCACCATCCGATAATTCACAAATACCAAGCCTTTCCACTCCTTGCGGTTCTCTTTTTCTACGACATAACCTTGCTGGTCAAAAAAAGGCTTAGCGGTAATGCTGACATCGGAGTCAATTTTGGCCATGCCCAAGGCTCGTGCTTTTTCCTCCAGAATGCTCAAAAGAGCTGTGGCAATGCCTTCGTTTTGGTGTTTGTCGTGCACAAAAATGTGATCCAGGTATCCTTCAGGGGTGAGTGAAATAAAACCCAACAATTCGCTGTCCTCAGTTTCAGCAACCCAAAAATAAAGGCTGTCGATTTTACTTTGCCAATACTCCTGGTCCAGTGCGGCTTCGGCCCAAGCTTGGATGTGTTCGGCAGAGTAATCTTTGGAATTGACATTATTGACGGTGGCGAAAAACAGGCGGGTAATGCCGGTTAAATCATCAGCTTGAGCTGGGCGAATGTGCATAGAAAGGTTGTTATTTCGTTGAGAAGGTTGAGGAGGTTGAGGAGGTTTAGGCTACCGCAGAGACTTAGACAAGGACATTGTCAAAATCGCTGCGGTAGCCTAAACCTTCTCAACCTCCTCAACCTTCTCAACTTTATCGACTTTGGTAACTCAAAGCAGCTTTGTATTTCCCTACGCTTTCCCACTCCTTGATGTCGTCGGCGCGAAAGCGATAAAAATCAAAGAAGGAAGGAACACAAGAGCTGGCAATTGGGCTTGGGTTATTGAACAGAATACAGATGCCAATTTTTTCTTTGCGGTCAAAAGCGAGTTCGCTGCGGTAACCATTCACGTAACCACCATGATAGATGAGGGTATCTGCCCCACAATCCAGTACCCGCCAACCCAAGGCGTAATAGGCGTCACGCATGGGTGCCCAGTGCGGGAAGACCCGGCGCTCATTGCTGGTTGTAATGATTGGCGTAAACACATGATCCAGGGTAGTTTTGCTGACAATATCCGGGCGATTGCCCATCAAAACCTGCAACCATTTGCCCATATCAGAAATGCTCGCGTTGATGCCTCCAGCTGCTGCGGTGTTGTAGTATTTGGTGGTAATGTCCATCCGCCCGCCCAGGTTATCATGGGGAAAGGATTTGTCCTTGGTTTTGACCATGTCCCGGTAAGAAATGGAAGAAGACCTCATTCCGGCAGGTTCAAAAATTCGCTCCTGTATGAGTTCCTGGTACGTTTTTTGGGTGGTGTTGTACATCACCTCTTCAATCAAGCTAAATACGACGTTTTGGTAATTGTACAACTTGCCCAATGGCGCTGCCGGGCGCACGCGGTACAGGCGCGCGGCAATTTTGTTCAGGGTCCAATCATTTTCTACCAGATCAGAATAAGTATGGTAAGGCATCCCAGTTGTGTGGGAAAGCAAATGAGTAATCGTAGCGTTTTCGGTATGGTCGGGCGTGGAGAGTTTGAATTCCGGGTAATGTTTTTTCACCCGATCGTTCCAGCCAAATTGCCCATCTTCAACCAACATCCCACTCAAAACACCAGCAAAACCTTTGGACAATGAACCGATTCGGAATACCGTATTGACGTCAACGGAGTCGCGCACCCGTGAATTTTTGACCCCAAAACCACGCATGTACAAAATGGAGGTGTCTTTCACGATCACCACCGCAGCACCTGGGGTGCGGGAACCTTCCATGGCCTTCTTAAAAAACTGGTCAAAATTGTTGACCACCTCGCGCAAGTGAGGGTTCTCCAGGTTTTCTGGCAGGTACTTCAACTCGCGTTTTTCGGATAATTCGTTTTTTGGCCAAAAATAAGGTATTGCCAACATTGCCACCAACGCCAATAGCGTTTTACCACTCCATCGCATAATCTTTTAATTTTTTGGTATTCATGGAATTAAAAAACAAAAAAGGGCATTGAGGTTTTAGGGACTGAGAAGTTTAATGCTTTTTTAACGGAATAGCCTATCTTTTACTTGTCGCTCTGTCTACTTTCTTTTTAAGAATGCAGAAAAAAACGAAAAGTTACACTTAGCTTGGATTTTTTTTAGAATTAAGTCGAACGTCTTGTACCTTCGGATATTGCCATTTGGTCTGTTTTTTTTGCCTGATTACCGACTCAAAAGCTCATTCGTTTGGCTGTTACAAGATTAGCAACTATTTTGAAGCGCACATTGATCACAACCACCTACATGAGTCGTAAATTTACAACATCGTTCTTGCTTGGTTTGAGTATCCTGTTTTGTTCATCTTTACATGCTCAAGAAGCCGGAAAAACCCAATCTTTTACCGTTTATGGAAATGTAATTGATTCCATCACGCAGGAGCCCATCAGCGGAGCTGCTGTATTTTTAAATGAAAGTCGAGCCGGAGCCTATACCGATAAAAAAGGCTTTTACGGTATTCCTACTCCCCCAGGATCCTACACCCTCCGCATTAGTTATCTGGGGTATGCCGCCAAAGTTATCCCCATTCAAGTGGATAAAAATGTCATCATGGATGTGGTACTCAGCAAAGACGCCAAGTTTTTGGAAGAGGTCACGGTGATCAGCAGCAAACCAGAAGAAAATGTGCGCAGCACCGAAACCGGCGTAGCGCAACTCAGCATCCGCAGTATCCGCAAAATTCCCGCTTTCATGGGGGAAATCGACGTGGTGCGCAGTTTACAAATGTTACCGGGTGTAAGTACGGTTGGGGAAGGGGCCACTGGATTGAATGTGCGAGGAGGTAGTATTGACCAAAACCTGGTACTGATGGACGATGCTCCGGTATTCAACAGTTCTCACCTTTTTGGTTTTTTTTCCATTTTTAATCCCGACGCAGTACGCGATGTGACCCTATCGCGGGGAGGTGTCTCTGCAGAATATGGGGGGCGTACTTCCTCGGTATTGGATGTCAGACTAAAAGATCCAGACCTGGAAAAAAGAACTTTATATGGTGGCATTGGTTTAATTTCCAATCGTTTAGGCTTGGAAATGCCTTTGATCAAAAATCGCCTGGCCATTTTAATTTCCGGGCGAGGTTCATTTAATGATTTTTTATTCAAACTTGGCCCGGATAACATTCAAGGGACGGTGGCAAATTTTTATGACTTGACCGGGAAAATTCTGTTCAAACCGAGTGAAAAAACCCGCTTGTCTTACACCTCCTACAATAGTTTTGATGCCTTTAAATTGCCTTCTGATTCTTTAAATACGGTAAATGTAAATGCCAGCTCGTCGCGCTATGAGTACCGGACCTACAATCAGACCTTGCGCTTCAACTGGTTTGTGAGTAAAAATGCCTCGGTTACCCTTACCGGAGTGCAAAGTATTTACAAAGCCAATACTACCGTTCCTGATTCCAGCATTGCCTTCGACCTGAGTTCGGGCATCCGCTTGCGAGCACTCAAAGCGCGCTATGTACACACAGGAGAAAAAAACAATCTTTCTTTTGGCCTCGAAAGCACCAATTACCAAATCGACCCCAACCGACTGGTGCCGGGGCCTTATTCCAATATTTTGGCCATCGATATTCAACGGGAATTGGCGCGTGAGTCTGCGGCATACCTGGAAAATGAATGGAAACTCAGCACGCAATTTTCAATCATTGCAGGCTTGCGGTATTCCTTTTTTCAACGATTGGGGGCAGATACCGTGTACCGCTATGCCCCGGAGTCGATTCGTATCGACGAGAATGTAGAGGAAACGCAGGTCTTTTCCAGTGGTAAAGTATCCAAATCCTATGGTGGTATTGAGCCCCGGCTTTCGATGCGTTACAGCTTGAATGACAATACCTCCATCAAGGCCAGTTACAACCGGATGCGGCAATACGTGCAGTTGATTTCAAACACTACCGCCGCCCTGCCTACTGCGCGTTGGGGCAGTAGCGACCTGAATATTTTGCCACAAATTGCTGATCAGATATCGGTAGGGTTTTTCAAAAACCTACAGGAAAATCGCTGGGAGACTTCCGCAGAGTTGTACTACCGCAAATCCCAAAATTTTCCAGACTACCGTGATTTGGCAGATTTAATCTTCTCCAAAAACCTGGAACAGGAAATCATCCAAGGGGAAGGAAAGGCTTATGGTCTGGAATTGATGGCCCGCAAAAACAATGGTTTTTTGACGGGTTGGGTAACCTATACTTATGCCCGTACCCAAATTAAAGTAGACCCTCGTTACGAATCCATCCACAACTATACCGGGGCCTGGTATCCGGCCAACTACGACAAGCCGCATACTTTGAATGTAATGATGAACTACCGTACGGCCATCAATGTCACTTTATCGGCCAATTTCACTTACAGCACGGGGCGCCCGGCTACCTATCCTTATGGCCGTTTTATTGCAGCAGGCAACACGGTTCCACTTTATCCGAATCGGAATTTGCAACGCATTCCCGATTATCATCGCCTGGACCTTGCCTTGATCGTTGAGCCAAACCCCAACCGCATCCGCAAATGGAAAGGCACCTGGGTATTGTCGGTCTACAACTTGTATGGCCGTAAAAATGCCTACTCAATTTATTTCGCCCTCAACCAGCGCCAACAAACCAATGCCAACAAATTGGCCATTTTTGGCTCAGCTTTTCCATCCCTTACTTACAATTTTAAATTTTAAACCAACTCATGAAATTGCAGAATATTCTGTTGCTGTTGTTTTTGGGGCTAAGCCTTTTTACCTGTATCCAACCTGTTGATCTGGATGTACCTGATCGTGACGATGGAATTGTGGTAATGGCCAATTTGACTACGGTAAAAGGCCAACAAGAGGTACGCCTCACCCGCCTGGCCAGGTATGATACCCGGGCGCTCAACTATCCGGTTACAGCTGCGAAGGTATGGGTGCTGGATGATGCAGGTCAACGCCAGGATTATGTTGAAGACGCAAAAAATCGGGGATGGTATTTCCCCGCAAACCGTGAATTTGTAGGTGAGGTTGGTAAAACTTACGTATTGCACATTTTGACTTCGGATCAACGCAAATATGAGTCCAATCCAGAAACCATCCGACCGATTGCTCCAATCACCAAAGTTTATCCAGAACCCATTCAACTGGAAGATGCCAAATTGGGCGATCCCATTATTGGTTATAACATCCTATTGGACACAGAAGATTCTCCCAATAAAGGAGATTATTACCGCTGGAGCTGGGTTCATTACGAACAACTGGTGTATTGCCGCCAATTTGAAGGGGTTCCTTATGGTGGTGGTGCCGAAACGCTGGTAGGTCTTACTTGTTGTGAGCCTTGTTGGGACATCGTTCGTTGTTACCGCAATTGCACCAATGTATTATCGGATGCCCTGGTGAATGGCAAAAAAATCACCCGCCAGCCCATCACCAATGTACCCTACTGCAATCGGGACTATTACATCGAGATTCAACAACGGGTGATCTCTCGTGAAGCTTACAATTATTGGCGTGCGGTGAATCAGCTCTCCTCCAATAATGGCAGCCTTTTTGATGCGGCTCCGGCAGCCATTCGGGGCAATGTCAAATGCACCAGCAATCCCGAGGAAGAGGCCTTTGGTTTGTTTGAGGCCAGCTCCCTAAGTGAAAACGGCTTCTTTATAGAACGAACCCAATCGGCTGTACCTGCAATTGTGAACTGCGCTCCCTATCCGGTGACTGCAAATCCATTGACGTGTGCTGCCTGTGTGGAAAGTGCTTTTCGAACCAAAATCAAACCAAAATTCTGGACGAAATAAACCATGAATATCCCAAATCCTGCTTCTGCCCAGCTACGGAAATGGAAATCCCTGTGTTTGCTGCTGTCCCTCGCCGCAGTTCTAAGTACTTGTGTTAACCCCTTAGAGGTGGAGGTCCCTGATGAGCTGCAAGGACTGGTGGTTAATGCCAGCCTGACTACTTATCCGGGTTTACAGGAAATTCGGTTGTACAAATCTGCAGCCTTTACCACTCGTGCTTTGTACTATGCGGTTACCAATGCGCAGGTTTGGGTGGAAGACGAGTTGGGACAAAGGCAGTTTTTTTTTGAAAGCGTCAAAAACTCGGGTATATACTTGCCTCAAAACCGGAATTTTGTCGGGGAAATCGGCAAAACATACGTGTTGCACATCAGTACCAGCGACAACCAAACTTTTGCTTCAAAACCAGAAAAATTAAAAGGGACACCTCCCATCAAAAAAATATATTCTGAAGCAATTATCTCCGAAGACCCGGTAATGGGTCAGGTGCTGAGTGGGTATAAAATCTTGTTGGATACCGACGATCCCGCATCCAAGGGGGATTACTACCGCTGGTCCTGGGTGCATTACGAACGCCAGGGCTTTTGCCTTACTTTTGACGGAATTCCTTTTGGGGGTAATTTGGCAACTCGAATTGGTATTGCTTGTTGCGAGACCGAATGTTGGGACATCCATCGTTGTTACCTCAACTGTACCAATGTTTTATCTGATGCCTTGGTCAATGGTCGAACCATTTCCCGACAACCTCTGCACTCCATCCCTTATTGTCCCCGAGATTATTACATCGAAGTCCAGCAGCGTTCAATTTCCAGGGATGCCTACAATTATTGGCGCACCGTAGATCAACTTTCCAGCAATAATGGTAGTATATTTGATGCAGCCCCAGCGGCGGTGCGTGGAAACATGAGTTGTACGAGCGACACGACACAACAGGTTTACGGCTTGTTTGAGGTAGCTGATATTTATGAAACCGGGGTGTTCATTGATCGTATTCCGGCCCAATTTACCATACCTACATTATTTACTTGTGAGCCAACCCCCATCAGCGCCAATCCCTTTGAGTGCAGGCCCTGTGTAGAAAGTGCTTTCCGCACCAGGACAAAACCAAAATATTGGACGAAGTAGCAGCAGCCCTACGTGGCTGCTAGCACCCATTGATAGGATTGATATTACAAATAGGGCAACCACCAAGGGTTGCCCATACAAACCGGATTAGTATGAAAAAAACAGTACACACATTGCTCCTCATCCTGAGTTTGGTGAGTGGAGCCTTGGCCCAAACATCCAAATTGACCACCGAAAAAATTGAAGCCCTCAAAAAAGAAGTGGCCGAAAAAGTGCAGAGCCGCGCTAAACTGGCGCAAGTCATGGTTGACAAGGTGTTTAGTTTTGCCGAGTTGGGTTTTCAGGAAGTGGAAACCTCCAAGTACCTCACGGGCATTTTGCGCGAAAATGGGTTTAGCATCGAGTCGGGCATTTCCGGAGTACCTACGGCCTGGATGGCCAGTTGGGGCAGCGGCAAACCCGTCATTGCCATCGGCAGCGACTTGGATTGTATCCCCAAGGCATCACAAAAGCCGGGCGTCGCTTACCACGATCCCATCGTAGAAGGAGCCCCCGGGCATGGCGAAGGGCACAATTCGGGGATCCCGCTCAACATCATCGCGGCCATTACCGTCAAGGAAATTATGGTCCGGGAAAAAATTCAAGGTACCCTGGTTTTATGGCCTGGGGTTGCTGAAGAACTAGTAGGCACCAAAGCCTTTTTCACCCGCGATGGCTATTTCGACAAGGTCGACGCCTGTATTTTTACCCACGTGGGTAGTAATCTGGGGGTATCCTACGGACAAGCGTCTGGCACAGGGCTGGTGTCGGTAGAGTACGAATTTGAAGGTGAAGCCGCCCACGCCGCGATGGCGCCCTGGCGTGGCCGCAGCGCACTCGATGCCGTAGAATTGATGAGTATCGGCTGGCAATATTCCCGCGAGCACCTGGATCCGCTGCATCGCTCGCACCACGTGATCAAAAATGGTGGTGATCAACCCAATGTAGTGCCATCCAAAGCGAGCATCTGGTTTTATTTCCGGCACATCACCTACCCCCAAATCATGGACTTGTACAAACGCGCCAACCGCATTGCCGAAGGTGCAGCCTTGATGACTGATACCAAATTGACCTCGCGGGTATTGGGCTCGGCCTGGCCCCGTCACTTCAACCAGGTGATCGCCGAAACAATGTACGAGAACATCAAGAAAGTGGGTTTGCCGACCTGGTCCGAAGCTGACCAAACCCTGGCTCGCGCCATTCAAAAGGAAGTGAAATCACCCCGGGATACCAACGGCATGTCGAGCAAATTGGATACCCTCGGCCAACCCGTGCGCAACCCGGTCAGCGGTGGATCTGACGATATTGGCGACATTTCCTGGAAGTTGCCCACCATCACCTTGAGCTATCCTTCCAACATTCCTGGTTTGCCGGGACACCACTGGGCCAACGCAGTGGCTATGGCCACCCCAATTGCGCATAAAGGTGTAGTGGCTGGTGCTAAAGCCGAGGCGATGACCTTGCTGGATTTGTTGCTCAAGCCAGAATTGATCACCAAAGCCTGGGAATACTTCCGCACCGAACAAGGTATGAAACAGCAGTACATCCCCATGGTGAATCCAACGGATAAACCAGCCGTGCACCTGAATACGGAGATTATGGAAGAATTCCGCCCGAAATTGGAGAAGTTCTATTACGATGAGAAGAAATATGGAAGTTATCTGGAGCAGTTGGGGATTAAGTACCCGGTGGTGAGGAAGTAACTACAGCTTCTTTGAGTGCATGACAAAATCAGGGCGACGCACCGTAGAGACGCACGGCCGTGCGTCTCTACAACCCGGCATCATCCGCTACTTTTTACATTGCCCCGATTTTGTCATGCACACTTATTAATTATCCCTACTCACAGGTAACTTTTTTAAAGGTGACCACCCTGTTTTCTCCTCTGTTTGCATACAATAGTCCATTGTCGGCAACAGTCCAGGTTTCCAAACGAGGGGCTTGAACGCCGCTTTCATTTTCTACCTCCACTTCCACACGGATGGTTCCATCTTTTTCAAAAACTCCACTGAAAGAAAAAATCCAGCTTACTTCTTCTGATTCGGAATGCCCATCGCCCGATCCATTGGAGATTCGGCCAGCAGCTACAGTGAATGTGAGGTATTCATAACCTGGTGAATTGAAGTTTTTAAAACAGTAGATCCCATCTTTTAGCTGTCTGGATTGGGGCTTGGCTTGTTCCTTACGATCAGGAGATGTAGAATCGGTAGCAATCGTAGTTTCCTGTTGCTGTTTTGGCGGATTGTTGCACGAAAACAGGCAGTAGGCAAGCAGAGCTAAACATTGAACCATTCGCATCGCGGTCAGTTTTTTCTCAATCGGACCTTTTCCTTGGTCACACTATCGATAATTCTGAAATTACCTTTCCCAAATCCGTTTTCGTCTCCGGTTACCCAAATTTCAGTTGATTTGACCCTTGGGTCGATTTGACCTTCCTCTTCTCCAAACGTTACACCAGGGTCGAATCGGTTGATAAAGTAGGTGTAGAAGCCCTCCTTGGCCAGATTAGGCCGGTAATCCCAGTGATGGCCTTCACCTCCACTTCCATCGGTACCCACAAACCAGGGGTAAGTTTGAACCAGGCTATACTTCCAGGCATTGTGTCTCAACCATTCATATACTTTCGCGTTGCTTTTATTGTTTAAATCTACCGATCTGCCGGCTTGATGTTCTGATCTACCAGCTACAGCTGCATTATCCGGCTGATCTCTTCTCAATTGTTCTTGCTTTTTAAAATCGCGGAACCCACTATTGATGGTTAAAGGGATCTTTTCTGCTCGCACATCGCGGAGCATTTGCTCGATTTTTTCACCAAGTCCATCATTCATCGCGATTTGTTTTCCATTCGCTTCAATTCCGCCTATCACGTCGAGTATGGCCGTCTGCCCGATGTAATTTCCCCTCAGCCACATGGCATTTGGGCCCTTAAAGTCGGCCCAACCTTTCACCAAATTTGCTGAATCGATCCAGACGTTTTCAGCGATTTTGGAAATCGTGATCTCTTGGGGCTGTTCGTCTTTGACCCAAAAAAATCCTGCAAATATTTCCTTAATTTCCACCTTCGCACCTTGGCGAATTCCCTGCATTGTTGCTTTATAAATCGGCAGGGGAGCACTGCGGACATTGGCGTCATTTGCGGTGATTTCGTGAAAGCCATTTTGATCGGGCTGAGCCGAAAGATTGCCCAGGGTCGTCCAGCCTAGTGGCACGCCATCCACACTATGGATTTCAGCTACTTTTGCTTTTCCTTTTCCTCCAAAATGCTCCGCTTTGTTTACAATCTTCACTTTGGTGTGCTGAACAAAGGTTTCTTTTTGCACTGCGAAATAAAGTCCCGCACGTTCCAAAGCAAGCGCCGACTGGCCGCCTACCGTTTGATGATTGGCTTCTATCGAATCATAAGGGGCCATCCGAAATGCAAAACTTTCAATGTCCATTTTGCCAACCAAAGCAGTGGTCTGTATCCAGCCATATTCTTCATGGGTAGTCGCATCAACAGCGAAACCATAGGTTCTCCTTTGAATAAAACTGTCAATTTTTACCACATCAATGTAAACCTTTAAGCCGATTGGCAACTGCGTTCTTCCAGGCACCAGAGTTGGTTCATCCCGAAAATTTGCAGATGGTTTGATGATTTTGAACAAGCCCTTGGCATCTGCTTTTGCGGAAACATTGGATCGGGTAGTCCAGGTCGTTTTTCCGATCAATTTTTTATCCTGTTCAGCAATGACCCCAACAATTTTAACCTGGGCAACCGCTACCAAAGGCCTCCCTTTTTGGAAATGCTGATCTTCCGCTAGAATTTTCAAAGTGGCACCTTTGGGCAAAATGGTCGGAAGCAAGGCAAAGTTTTTACCTAGAACACTCGGCAAGGGTACAAATATATTGTCCTGAGTATCGGTAGAAGGCAAACTGCGCAGCAGTTGAGCAGGCTCATCAAGGGTGTAAATTTTGCCTAAATGCGAGATGTGCGGGTTTTTCTCCTGGATCAAATCCAGCAGAATCTGCTTTTGCTCAGCATTCTTGCTTTTTCGGAATTCGTTGAGCAATTCTCGGGTAGATAAGGTAGCTAGTTCAGAAAGCGTTGCGGATTTTCCCGAGGACAGGGTGATGCTTTCGTCTTCTAATGAGCGGTCTTCGCTGAAGATACTGGTGAAAAGGGAGGTGTCCATGTTTCTTGGGTTTAATTATTAAGCATGTCAAATATAATAAAACCCTCTGGAAACAGGACATTTCGGCATTCATAACTTTTAGAGCAGGTCTAAAAGTGCCAAATTCCTTTACCACAACTTGCTCCCCACTGGTCCCCACCACGGCAACACCTCCACCGTAAACCTACCCGCCCGTACTGCCGGATCCTGCCAGATCAGATGCTCGGCTTCCTCTTGTGAAGCTGCCGACAAAATGAGCATTTCGCGCATATCGCCCTCACCTTCCATCAGACCAGCCATGCAAAGTTTTTTGTTGTCCCCCAACCATTTGAGGTGATCCTGGTGGAATCGGCTCAGGGTTTCCGTTTCTTTTTGGCTCAAATTGCGGACGGGTCCCCTCCGCAACAAACAAAGGAAATATTTCTTCAGCAGGTAAATGGTGTCGCCCATTTCCATCTGCATGAATTGAACTTGAGTGGTGGTTTTAGGAGTGAGAGCCGGAGCAGACGGGGCTGGAACCGGGGACCGGGGCATCAATTGAGCCGTAACTGAGGTATAAATGCCCAAAAACAACAAGAACAGTAACAGTCGTGATCGCATGAGTGTACATTTGAAAGCTACTTATAAACTCTTTCCAGTAGTTTTTTTCTCCCTTGGCTTTCATTCCATCATTTAACGCTGATTTAACGATTCATATTTTAAAAGCATTCATCCGGGCAAAGCCGGAATAGGTATGAATTTAATGGTCAAAAACCAAAAAATCTCGGGCAGTATCCAAATCACCAGAACAATCTATTACCTTTCTGCTCTAACTAAAATATGTTTATGGAGCGGTTTATAGGACTGATTGGAATAGTTCTGATTCTGGGAATTGCGTTTTTGCTTTCCAACAATCGGAAAGCGATCAATTATCGTACAGTTGGCGTAGGATTGTTGTTGCAGTTTGGTTTGGCCTTGTTTATTCTAAAAACCAGTGTGGGTAAAAGTGCGTTTGCCTGGTTGGGGGCCAAAATCCAGCGTTTGTTGGAAATGGCCGACAAAGGCGCCGATTTTGTATTTGGCCCCTTGGTCAATAAAGGTTTATTGGATGAAGTGTTGGGGCCAGCAAACAGTTTTATCTTTTTCTTCAAAGTGATTCCCACCATCATTTTTGTTGCCGTTCTGGTGAACATCATGTACCACATCGGCCTCATGCAACGGGTGGTATCGGTTATGGCCGTGGGTATGAAATGGCTACTCGGTGTGAGTGGTGCCGAAGCCATCTCCAACGTAGCCAGTACCTTTGTCGGTCAGGTGGAGGCCCAAATCATGATCAAACCTTATCTAAAAACCATGACTAACTCCGAGCTGATGTCTTCCATGACGGGCAGTTTTGCCTGTATTGCCGGGGGAGTGATGGCTACTTATATCGCTTTGGGGGTGCCGCCTGAGTACCTGCTTGCCGCCAGCATCATGGCTGCGCCGGGGGCTTTGGTGATTTCAAAAATAGTATACCCGGAAACCGAAGAACCGGAGACGCAGGGTACCGTTAAGTTAAAAGTTGAAAAAGCTTATGTCAACCTCGTCGATGCCATTGCAGGAGGTGCAGGGGACGGCTTACGCGTAGGCCTCAACGTGATCGCCATGTTGATTGGTTTCATCGCTTTGATTGCTTTACTCGATTTATTTTTGGGTAAATTTGGCATGATGGTCGGCTTACCAGAGTTGAGTTTCAATTTTATCATGGGTAAAATTTTCTTCGTTTTCGCCTGGGCGATGGGGGTCCCGGTTAAAGACTTGACCGCCGCTGGCTCCTTGATGGGCACCAAATTAGTGGTCAACGAATTTGTAGCCTACCTCGATTTGATTAAAATAAAACATTACCTTGAACCTAAAACCATCGCCATCACCAGTTTTGCATTGTGTGGTTTTGCCAATTTTAGTTCCATTGCCATTCAGGTGGGGGGTATTGGGCAATTGGCACCGGAGCGAAGGGCTGATCTGGCGAAGCTGGGCTTCAAAGCGCTCATTTGTGGCACTTTGGCCAGTTACATGTCGGCGACGATTGCAGGCTTGTTGTTTTAAAGGTACAATACTATTTCGCCACAAAGGCGCTAAGACACCAAGCAGACAGGGCCTTAGCGCCTTTGTGATATATAAACATTAGATCAATGACTATTTACAAACCAAAACATTGCGGAATTGCCCTGCAATTTCTCTTTTTACTCTTGGGGCTGAGTATTCATGCTCAAAATGCCTTTTACGAATTGAGCAATCTGCCTCTCAATGACCTCTCCGGTTTTCGATCTCCCGCCGCCTGCTGGCAAATTGTGGGTGAAACCAGTGGGAGTACCGAGAATAAATTGCTGAGTTCCAAACCGGGAAGCGGAGTCCTCTTCGACAACTTCAGCGACAAGTTTCGCTACAAACCCGAAGCAGACCTGTACAGCCAACTGGAACACGGTGACATGTACCTCGAACTCGAGTTCATGCTGCCGCAGGGTTCCAACTCCGGCATCTATCTACAAAGCCGGTACGAAATCCAACTTTTTGATTCCTGGGGAGTCGCCCGGCCCAAATACCAGGACGCGGGGGCCATTTATCCGCGTTGGATCGAAGCGACTCAGACCAACTACGAAGGTCACGCGCCGCGAGTCAATGCCGCACTGGCACCAGGGCTTTGGCAAAAATTACAAGTCCATTTTCAAGCGCCGCAGTTTGATGCCCAGGGGCGCAAAGTCAAGCCAGCCGTATTCAGCAAAATTATCCTCAATGGCGTCACCATCCATGAGAACGTAATTTTGCTGGGTGTAACCAGAGGTGCCACTTCGACCGAAGAAGTAGCCAAGGCTCCATTCCGCATCCAGGGCGACCACGGCCCCGTCGCTTTCCGAAACATCAAGTACGCCTTATTGAACGAATTTGAAGCACCGATCAGGGAGCTGACTTACAAATATTACGAAGGCCAATTTGAAAACTTTGATGCCCTGGCTACCGCCAAAGTGACCCGCGAAGGCAAAGCTGCAGCCATCGATTACACTCTGGCCGACAACGTCAACAAAATGGCCCTGGTTTTTAACGGCAAAATTGACATCAAGGAGGCCGGTAACTACCAGTGGATTTTGCAGCGTTACGGCTCTGGCAAATTGAGTGTAGACGGCAAAGAAGTACTGCCTAGTGACTGGAAATGGGTCGGTGATCCATCTATTGCAACGACCAATTTGAGCGCCGGAGAGCACAGTTTTCAGGTGAGTTATTTGAAAAATTTCAGTTGGTGGCCAACTGCTGCCGGATTGAGTTTGCAAAAAACCAACGGCAAACCTATTGCGCTCCATACCCGCAACTCCTTGCCCGATCCACCACCTGCGCCACTGATAGAGGTAGAACCCAACCAGGAGCCCAGCCTGTTGCGTTGTTTTTTCCAACATTTTAAAAAGAAAAAAACCCAAGTCATCCTGGTCGGTGATCCCAAAGGCACCCACTATGCCTACGATCTTGATCAGGCAGCTTTGTTGCAAGTTTGGCGTGGCGATTTTGCCAATGCCACCGACATGTGGCACGAACGGGGTGAGCCCCAAACCGCTTCAGCTATGGGGGTAGGACAACTATTGCCCGGGCGTTGCCCGCTCGCGTTGGAGGGGTTACCCGATACACTGGATCAAAATGACCTGAAATACCGAGGGTACCAATTATCAACTGATCGTTATCCCACTTTTAATTACCAATACAAGGGCATCTCTTTCAGCGAAAGTTTTAGACCAGCCAATACCCCTGGACTGGAAAGAGTGACTGTGGTAAAAAATCCAACAGGAAAAAAATTCAGTTACCGCCTGGCTCAGGGCAATAGCATCAGCAGCGTAGGTAACGGCTTATACTCCATTGATGGCCAACGCTACTACCTGCGCGTGAATGATCCAGGCAATTACAAGATCATTAGCAACCAGGGCCTGCAAGAATTGATTTTTGAGTCCAATCAAGCAGAGCTTAAAGTAGTTTCCACCTTGATTTTTTAAGAGCTTAAACAAGCTAAAAGTTAAACCAATGCAATCCATCAAAATATTTTTATCCACCCTTTGCCTCTTCAGTGGATTGAGCATTTTTGCTCAATCCGGCAAAGCCCTTACAGAGAAGGATTATTACTTTCTCAAAACCGTAGCCATCCCCGAAGACATTAAACTGGAAGTAGGTGGTTTGGCGCCTATGGCCGACGGTCGCCTGGCAGTTGCTACCCGCCGCGGCCAGATTTGGGTGATTGAAAATCCCTACATGATCAACGGCACCCAGCCCCATTACCAGCTATACGCCGAAGGTTTGCACGAGGTGCTGGGCCTGGCTTACAAAGACGGCTCTTTGTATTGCACCCAGCGCGGCGAGTTGACCAAAATGACCGACACCGATGGCGACGGTCGGGCAGATGTATTTGAGCCCATTTATCGCTTCAACCTCAGTGGCAACTACCACGAGTATGCTTATGGCCCCGTGTTCGACAGCAAGGGCGACATGTACGTTACGCTCAATGTGGCCTGGGTTGGTTACGGCGATGGTTTGGGCAAATGGCACGGCTGGTTGCTCAAAATCAAACCCGATGGAAAAATGGAGCCCATTGCCACGGGTTTGCGTTCGCCTGCTGGTTTCTGGGTCAACGGCAAAGATGAAGTATTTTATGCCGAAAACCAGGGTGACTGGGTAGGTTCAGGCCGGGTAACCCATCTGGAAAAAGGCGACTTTGCGGGCAATGCCGGTGGTTTGAACTGGACCAAAGAGCCCGAATCTCCCCTCCGTTTGACCAAAGCTGATTTGGCCAAAGTTGACGATGGCCGCACCATGTACGAAGCTGCCAAAACAATCAAGGAAATGAAGTTGCCTTGCGTGTGGTTTCCGCATACCCTCATGGGCATTTCGACTTCAGACATCATTGAGGACAATACCAATGGCGCTTTTGGTCCTTTCAGCGGCCAATACTTTGTAGCCGATCAGGGGCATTCCAAAGTGATGCGCATGACCCTCGAACGGGTGAATGGCAAATACCAGGGTGCTTGTTATCCTTTCCGCGAAGGTTGGGCTTCGGGGCTACTGCGCTTGCGCTGGGGTACGGATGCCTCCATGTGGGGCGGTATGACCAGCCGGGGTTGGGCCAGTACAGGTAAGGCGGAATACGCCTTGCAGCGCCTGGTCTGGTCGGGCAAAACACCTTTCGAGATGAAAAACATCAGTGCCCGGCCCGATGGTTTTGAAATAGAATTCACTTTGCCTGTTGATAAAACCCTGGCCAAAACCGCGGCCAACTACGGTTTCACTTCCTTCAATTACGAGTACCACCACCAATACGGCAGCCCCATCATCAACCAGGGCAATTGCCCGCTGCGTGGCCTGATCGTTTCGGAAGATGGTTTAAAAGTAAGGGTGGTGTTGGACAGCATCCGCGAGGGCTATATCCATGAGGTGAAATTGAAAAACTTCAAAGCGGCGGATGGCACTCCCCTACTCCACGATTTTGCTTATTACACCATGAACAACATTCCGGTGGGTGAAAAAGCAAGTCTCAGCGCAGATCAAAAAGTAGTGGCTGCCGTAACACCCGCTCCAATAAACCACGATCACATGGCCATGAAGACTCCTGATGTGCCTGCTGCCAAAGGCAAAAAGGGGAAAAAAGAGCCAAAAGCGACTAGCTCCGCTACCACCCTGAGTAAAAACCTGAATGAGCAACCCGCAAGTTGGGGACAGCCCGATCAGGTCATTTCACTCGGTACCAAACCTGGCCTGAAATTTGACCTGGACCTGTTGACCGTAAAAGCAGGCAGCAAAGTCAAACTGGTGTTCAACAACAACGATGACATGCAGCACAACCTGGTGGTCACCATACCAGGAACGGCCAATAAGGTTGGGGAAAAAGGCATGGGATTAGGCCTCAAGGGACCAGAGCTACATTATGTGCCCAATCTGGCAGAGGTACTTGCCCATACCAAAATTTTGGAACCGGGCACTACGGAGACCATCTATTTCGTGGCACCGAGTAAGCCGGGAGATTACCAGTTTGTATGTACCTATCCTGGGCATTATTTGGTGATGCAGGGAATTTTGAGGGTGTTGCCTTAACATCTGGCTTACAGCAGTCAGCCAACCAATGGGCTGACTGCTGTACTTTGAAAAAAATGTTACTAAAAAGTATCCGCTATAAAAAATATGGGTTAAATATTTAGACCTTCAGCTACGCCGAAAAAATTGAATATTAGTAAAAACCCTTGATTTTCATAGGCCATCCGTGCTTGCCTCCTTTGTCGCCTATTTTACAAAAGCTTCAACTAAATTTAATTTCGTATTTCCATCTAAGTCGCTCACAATCTGGACTTTTGTGCATTCAGTTCACCGACTAAAAGGCTATGCTGGCGACAATCACCATGGCCCAACATCCTAATCTAATTAGTTGAACCTATGAAATTAACTTTACCAAAGCAAGGCTTGCTCATGGCTTTGCGCAGCTTTTGTCTGCTAGTTGGCTTCCTGCTTACGCTACAAGCCAATGCCCAGCGTACACTCACCGGAACCCTGACCGACCAAAAATCAGGTGAAGCCCTGATCGGCGCTTCCGTATCTGTGAAAAACACCGTCAAAGGAACTGTAACCGACATTGATGGAAAGTTCAGCCTGGTACTGGCTGATGACGAAAAAATGATCGTCATTTCCTACACCGGCTATGCAACCAAAGAAGTAGACGTTAGCTCAATCAGCAATTTAGAACTCGCTCTAGAAGCCGATGTGATTGGTTTATCGGAAATTACAGTAACTGGTTTGGGTCAAACCAAAGAACGTCGTTTTTTGACTTCCTCTCAGCAATCTGTAAAAGGAGCTGAACTCATCAAAGCCCGTGAACCCAACAATGTGGCGGGTTTGGTGGGTAAAGTTGCAGGTCTGACTGTAGGTTTGAACAGTGAAATGTTGCGCCGCCCCAATGTAGTATTGCGGGGTAGTGGTGACCTTTTATACGTAGTAGATGGGGTTCCAATCAACTCTGACACCTGGAACATCAACACCGATGATATCGACAACTTTACAGTACTAAAAGGAGCAACTGCTTCTGCCATCTACGGTTTCCGTGGCCGCAACGGTGCGATCCTGATCACCACCAAACGTGGATCTAAAAATCCTCGTGGCTTCGCGGTAGAATTCAACTCTACGACCCAGTTGGAGAATGGTTTCAACTCTCTGCCAAAAACGCAAGACTTGTATGGCCCTGGCGACCACGGTATCTACGAATTTGTGGACGGTAGAGGTGGTGGTAAAAACGACAACGACTACGACGTATGGGGACCACCACTCGATGGTCGTTTGTTGCCTCAATACGACAGCCCAATTGATCCTGTAACTGGCAAACGTATTCCTACGCCCTGGATTCCTCGTGGCAAGGACAACCTGACACGCTTCCTGCGCCCTGGTTTATTGTTCAACAACAGCGTAGCTGTTTCCAGCTCAACGGATCGTTCGGATCTGCGTTTCTCTTTGGGCCATACCAACCAAACCGGGATTGTTCCAAATACTAACATCAACATTACCAACTTCAACGCCAACATTGGTTACAACTTTACCAACCGCTTGCGTTTTGAAGCGAACATCAACTTCAACCGTCAATACACCGACAACATCAACGATACCAACTACGGCCCTAACTCCATCATCTACAACATCTCTACCTGGGCGGGTGCCGACTGGGACATTGATGACATGAAGCAGGTATGGCAAGAAGGTAAAGAAGGTATCCAGCAGATTTATGCCGAATACCAGCGTTACAACAACCCTTGGTTGATGTCGAACTACTGGTTGCGTGGCCACAGAAACAACAATGCCTATGGTTACGTGTCTTTGTCTTACAAAATCACTCCTGAACTGAAATTGATTGCACGGAACGGTATCAACAGCTACGACATCATCCGCACGGAAAAGATGCCTTATTCGGCTGGCTCTTACAGCCGC
The DNA here is from genome assembly GCF_965225875.1 of Haliscomenobacter sp. Taxonomy (GTDB): domain Bacteria; phylum Bacteroidota; class Bacteroidia; order Chitinophagales; family Saprospiraceae; genus Haliscomenobacter. The sequence continues at coordinate 2,825,996 of NZ_CBDDBS010000003.1, forward strand.
GACGAACGCAGAGGCGATTACCGCGAAGACCGTCGTTCTTTGTTTGAAAACAACACCGATGTACTCCTGGACTTCAGCAAGACAATCAGCAAAATCCGCGTAAATGCATTGGCAGGTGGTACCGTCCGTACTTTCGGCTACGTTTCCAACTATGCCACTACCGATTACCTGATTACTCCTGGGGTATACTCCTTCTCTAACTCTGCTAACCCAGTTCGCGCTTTCAGCTTCAATTCCAACATGTTGGTGATGTCTGGATTTTACTCCACTGACGTTACCCTGAACAAATACCTGACCCTCAGCCACACTGGCCGGGTTGACCGCATCTCTACTTTGCCTGCGGAAAACCAAACTTTCTATTACCCATCTGTAGGTTTGAACTCTATCGTTACCGAGTATGTGAATCTTGGCCCGGTATCGATGTTGAAATTGCGTGCTGCTTATGCTAACGTTAAGGATGGTTTGACTCAAGGTACCATTGGCCCAGCTAGTGGTGGCACATCAGGTTCAAATCCACTGAGTTATGGCGATTCATACTCATCTGTATACAATGGACCAAGCTACTCCAACGCTGAAGTTTACGGTACTAATTTAGGTTACAACAACGTTCCAGCAGCCACTTACACCAATCAATTGGGCAATAGAAACCTAAAGCGTAACTCTCGGAGTGAGTTGGAATTGGGCATTGACTTTGCTTTGTTCAGAAACAAAATCAATGTAGAGGCTACTTATTTTAACATCAAAGAAGGCCCTCTAACATTTGCTCGTCCAATCTCAGAAGCTACTGGTTATACTGCACAGTTGGTTAACGGGATCGTTACCCGCCGTAAAGGGGTAGAGATTATGGTTAGTGCCGACCCATTCAAAAACAGCAATGGTTTGAAATGGATGCCAATGATCAACTTCTCTACTTTGCGCGAGCGTTATGAAGAGTTTTACACGGAAAATGGGGTGAACGTAACCCAGTTGGATCAATTTTCTCGGCAAGTGGGTCGTCGCGTAGATGAATTCTGGTCAAATGGTTACCTCTTTACTCAGGATGGTCAAATCATCAACGACGCCGGTGGTCGCCCAATCCGTTTGAGCACCGTGAACTCTGCTGCTCAAAAGTTCCTGGGCTACCTTGATCCAAACTTCGTATGGAGTTTCATCAACCGCTTCTCTTACAAGAATTGGACCTTGCAGATTCAGTTTGACGGTCGTCAGGGTGGGGTAATTGCCAACTACCTGCAGCGTCAATTGTTCCGTGGTGGTCGTCACATCGAAACGACTCAGGGTGCCATGGGTGTGGCTCGTTTGGAAGATACCAAGGGCAACAAGACCTGGTTGGGCGAAGGTGTTCAGGTGGCTAGCGGTACCATTAAAACGGACATCAATGGCAACATCATCAACTACAATGAGTTGACCTTCAAACCCAATGAAACCAAAACTTTCTTGCAGGATTACATCAGCCGTTACTATCAAGAGAACGAACTCAACCTGATGAGCCGCTCTTTCGCCAACCTGCGTGAAGTAACCCTGACGTACAATGTTCCAATTAAATCAGGAAGCTTCTTCAACCAGATGACTGTTTCGCTGGTAGCTCGTAACCTGCTGTACTTCGCCGAGAAGAACGACCTCGACTTGAACCGTTACATCGGTCGTCAGGGCTCTTCTGACTTCGATACCCCTACAACCAAGCGTTACGGGGTAAACCTCAACTTTACGTTCTAATTTTTCTCTGGGTAGAGAGGCGGTACATCGCCTCTCTACAACCCACCAAAAAATAAAAGCAATGAAATTCAATAAAATTTTCGCCATAGCAGCGCTTGCCATTACAATGGTATTCAGCAGCTGCAATTTTGAAAATCTGGACGTCGATCCAAACCGCGCTACTGGTTCACCTGCCAACTTGATCCTCAATGGCGTGTTGAACAACATGTGGGAAAACGCCTGGACTTTGGAACAGCGCTACAACCAATACTGGTGCATCAACTACAATTACTACGGAACCAATGAGTATTGGTCTGGCCCTGCTTCTACGGACTACACTCGTTTGAAGAACGTGATCAAAATGGAAGAAGAAGCCCTGAAAGCTGGTGCACCTGCGGTTAATCCCTACTCCGCTTTGGGCAAATTTTTCCGTGCTTACCATTTCGTAAACATGACCCAAAAGCTGGGTGATCTACCTTTGAGCGAAGCCCTGCAAGGTTTGGACATCCAGGCGCCTAAGTACAATACACAGAAAGAAATTTATGTACAAGTATTGAACTGGTTGGACGAAGCCAACAACGATTTGGCTGCTTTGATTGCCAAAGGTGGTCAAAAAGCTGAAGGTGACTGGTTCTACAATGGTGACCTGAGCAAATGGCAAAAACTGGTCAATAGTTACAAACTACGTGTATTGGTAAGTTTGAGCAAAAAAGAAACTGATGCTGATTTGAAGCTGAAGACTCGTTTTGCTGAAGTGTTGGGCAATCCTACGAAATTTCCAATTTTTACCGGAAATTCTGACAACCTGGTATTTATTCCAAGTGGGTCTATTCCCAACTTCTATTACCGCAAGAACCCGAACAACTATGGTTTTGACGCATTGCGTGAAAACACCTCCAAATTGTACATCGACCTGCTGAAAGAATTCCAGGATCCTCGTTTGTTCCTCGTTGCGGAACCTGCTGAAGCTAAAGTAAAGGCTGGAGTAAGCCCTACTTCTTTTGACGCATTTGAAGGTGCCAGCACTGGTGAGAACTTGGACGATATGTCGACTAAAGCTCAAAAAGGTGAATATTCACTGATCAGCCGCAAACGCTATTACGTTACTTACACTGGCGAGCCAGTCACTCAGGTAGGTTATCAGGAAATGTGTTTCAACATCGCGGAAGGTTTAAACCGCGGTTGGGCCACTGGCGTTGCGGAAGACTGGTACAAAAAGGGCATCCAGGCATCCATGGATTTCTATGGTTTGAAAGCTGGTGCCAACAATGTCGACTTCCAAAAGTCAGGTGCGAAGTTGGGTGAATTCAACACTTACACGATTAATGTTGATTTCGCTGCCTACCTGGCTCAAGCCAAGGTAAAATACGTAGGCAACAATGCCGATGGTTTGGCTCAAATCTTGAAGCAGAAGTATTTGGCCATGGCTCAAAATTCCGGTATGGAAGCTTATTACAACTGGCGTCGTACGGGTATCCCCGCTTTCTTGACTGGGGTAGGGATTGGCAACCAGGGTAAAATCCCTCTCCGCTTCAAATATCCAAACGCGGAGTATGTCACCAATAAAGCCAACGTCGAGGCAGCTGTTGCTCGTCAAAGCTTTACCAACGACGACCTCTTTGGCAAAATGTGGATCATCCAATAAGCCTAAATAAAATCCCTAAAACCTGATCATACCATTGAATATACCAACGCCGTGGGCCTTTTGCCTACGGCGTTTTTTTTATCCAGTCCGAATAAACTCCAAATGCGCAGGCTGCTGCCGATAATAATCCAGATATCGGCCGGATTCGATGCGAACCAATTGGTCGGTGGAAAAATTATAGTGATAAAACCAGGTATCGATGGTCTGCCCGGAGTCTTCCAGTACTGCAGGTACCAGCTTGCGTACGTACTCTCCCGCCTCGGGAAACTGTGGGTCGATGCCTTCGTATTCGTCCAGATACGGCATCAAAAAATCAGGGTCTTCCAACGAAAATACCTGCCCATAAACCTTCCTTGGATGCCCCGGAATCCATTGTGCACCGGGGTAACGACCCAGGTCGTACAACTCGCCCGGAATGTACGCGGCCCCCAACCAGGTACTGTTGCGTTGCAACAAACCCGCCATTCTGGATTCTACCCCGATCATCAAGGTGCCATAGACAAAAAGCTGCGCTTCCATTGATTTTTTGATTGAAAAAGCAAAATAAAGAAAAAAGATCAAAAGACGGGAACCAATTGCTCTAAAATCCTGCTTTAGCTGTAACCTTTAGTAGAATAGATTTGTTAATTCTGCGTAAAGCGAGAATTAAATTTTGGCACAAATCTATTTGTCCCACAATGATTTACTAAATTACCCAATAAAACAACAAACCATGAGTTGGCGTAGATTAGATGGTCAACGAATCGAACTTCCCATCAAGGATGCCGTTGAAAAAACGATCATCCGGGAAAAAGAAATGGGCCACAAACTGAAAGTGTGCATCGGTTCCGATTCGCAAGTACGCGGCGGTTCGGTGGAGTATGCAACGGTCATCGTTTTCCTGCGGGAAAAAAAAGGCGGTTTCATGTTCATCCAAAACAGCCGCGAAAACCGTAAAATGAGCTTACGCGAGCGGATGATTTTTGAAGTTTCCAAATCGATTGAAGTGGCTTACGGGCTCTGCGACTTGTTGGATAAGTACGACGTAGCGCTGGAAGTACACGCGGACATCAACACTGATCCGCTCTTCGAATCCAATACTGCCTTAAAAGAGGCAATGGGCTACATTCTGTCGATGGGCTTTGTGTTCAAAGCCAAACCTGACGCTTTCGCAAGTTCGAGTTGCGCAGATAAAGTAGCTTAAAAGTTGAGGAGGTTGAGGGGTTGAGAAGGTTTAGGCTACCGCGAGCGACTTAGACAAAGTCCTGTCAAAATCGCTCGCGGTAGCCTAAACCTTCTCAACTTTCTCAACCTCCTCAACTTTTTTGCTTGCTGGCGTAACCTTTTCTACCTAAAATCCGTACAAAGCTACTGAAAACGTTTTTGATCAAAAACCAGTAGCTCACTAATGACCCAAATACTGATTGTAGACGACGAGGCCAGCATCCGCCGGGCTTTACGCGAGATTCTTGAATTTGAAAAATTCAAGGTCAGCGAAGCAGTCGATGGGCTTGACTGCCTGGCCAAGCTCAAAGAGCAAAATTACGACGCCATCCTGATGGACATCAAAATGCCCAACCTGGATGGCATGGAAACCCTCGAACGGGTGCAGGAACTGGTGCCCGATACACCAGTAATCATGATCTCTGGTCACGCCACCATCGACACCGCCGTAGAGGCTGTCAAACGGGGCGCTTTCGACTTCATCAGCAAGCCACCCGACCTCAACCGCTTGCTCATCACCCTGCGCAATGCCCTCGATAAGTCCAACCTGGTCACCGAAACCAAAACCTTGCGCCGCAAAGTGGCTGGCCGCCAGGTGCAGGACATCATTGGCAACTCCGAACGCATTCAATTCATCAAAGATACCATCCAAAGAGTAGCGCCTACTGAGGCCCGCGTGCTGGTTACCGGTCCCAACGGTACGGGCAAAGAGCTCGTGGCGCGCTGGATGCACGAACTCAGCCAAAGAGCCAGTGGCCCCATCGTGGAGGTCAACTGCGCCGCCATCCCTTCCGAGCTCATCGAAAGTGAGCTTTTCGGCCACGAAAAAGGCTCATTCACTTCCGCGCACAAACAAAAGTTGGGCAAATTTGAACAAGCCAACAATGGCACCCTTTTCTTGGATGAAATTGGCGACATGAGCCTTTCTGCCCAGGCCAAGGTGCTGCGCGCCCTGCAAGAAAACCGCGTTACTCGCGTAGGCGGAGAAAAAGAAATTGCCGTCAACGTAAGAGTAGTAGCCGCTACCAACAAGGATTTGCGCAAGGAAATCGCCCTGGGCAATTTTCGCGAAGACCTCTACCATCGCCTGGCCGTAATAGTCATCGATGTACCCTCACTGAATGACCGCCGTGAAGACATCCCGCTCCTGGTAGAACACTTTCTCAACCTCGTGTGCACCGAATACGGAACGCCCATCAAAAGCATCAGCGAGGAAGCCATCACCCAATTACAAGCCCTGAACTGGACTGGGAACATCCGGGAATTGCGGAATGTGGTGGAAAGATTGGTGATTTTGGGTGGACAGGAGATCAGTGCGGAGGATGTGGGACGGTATGTGGCTCCGTTGAGTGCACCGGTAGGGGTGTAACAGTAAGTTCTAAGGTTCCTGGGTTAAGGAAACCCAAATATGGGCAGGGCTGTTAAGTTATGGAACATGGCGATAAGCCCCGTTAGGGGTGAAATATGGGTATTTTGTCTAGAAGGATGCCGATATCGCATCCCTACGAGACTTTGAGAAGGCTTTTGCTTGATATTAAATTTTACCATGGCTGCGACTAAAAATCATACAAATTGGTACCTTCGGATGAAATCAAACTAAAGACCATGTTGCGGAAATTTAACCTCACCATTATTTTTGGCCTCTTTTTCGTTTTTGCTTGTCAAATTACCGCAGAGAAATTAGAAGAATTAACTCTATCTGCTCTTAAAAAAGAGAGGGAAGGCGACCTACAAGGTGCAATACAGGATTACAACAAAGCTATCGAGCTTGATCCTAATTATTATGTAGCTTATAACAACCGCGCTAGTCTAAGAAAAGCTTTAGGTGATAAACAAGGCGCAATGCAAGACCTCAACAAAGCTATCGAACTTAATCCTAATTATTATACAGCCTACAATAATCGTGGTTTATTAAAGCAAAATTTAAGTGATCAACAAGGAGCAATGCAAGATTACAATAAAGCTATGAAAATTAACTCTAATCATAGGGATACCTATTATAATCTTGGCACTCTAAAGGAAGAGCTAGGTGATCAACAAGGAGCAATGCAAGACTATAACAAAGCCATCGACCTTGATCCCAATATGGATAAAGCTTACAATAATCGTGGTTTATTAAAGCAATATTTGGGCGATAAGGAAGGAGCAATGCAAGACCTCAACAAAGCTATCGAAATTAACCCTAAAAGCCTTGACGCTTATTGGAATCGTGGCTTCCTTTATAAGAATACAAATAACCTCGAAGCAGCTTGCACAGACTGGAGAAAAGCTAGTGAACTAGGTGTTGTAGAGGCTTATGACTTGATCAAGAAATATTGTCGATAAAGTCGGCACACTGCTAGATATTTTGAGCGCAGAGGCTTTCAATTGCCACGTGCTTTAGCGCGTGGAAGAAAGATCAAGCATTTTTTGGGCTTCAGCCCTAATTCCAATTTTTTGCCGGGACTAAAGTCCATTTTAACCAAATCTCAATAATCCACGCGCTAAAGCACGTGGCAATTGATCTCCGCTGAGTCTTATACAAAAATGTGAGCCTATAAATCCTTTCACAACTTATTCCACGTCATCTCCCCTCCCAACAAAAAGAAAATCACCGCTGCCACCACTGGCGCCAAGGCCGACATGGCCATAAACCAAAAATACTTCCTTGACACTTTGGAGCGCTCCAGCAACTCCGCGATCCCAGTAAACAGCAGAATGAACAAACAAATGCTGCCAAAGATCAGGCTGAGGTACATGGCCACATAGTCGTTGAGCAGCCATAGCCCAAGGTAAAAAATCACTTCGATGAGCAGTACTTCAATGGCGCGGATTTGTCGCATATGCTTTTTTTGTTTTACACTTGTTTTTCAAACCAAACACCAAACTTCCCACTTAGTTTCTCCCCTGGTTCCAGTTTTGCCAAACCCATGCCATTATTAAAAGCATCAGGAGCACAGGTCATTGGTTCCAGCGCAATACAATGGCGCAAGGGTGGAATAAACACTTGCAGGAAGTTGTACTTGCCCGCACCCGTCTCCTGCCAATAATGCAAGGTACCCTTTTCCCCCTTTACCGTGGTTTCAGCACGACCCTCTTTGATGGGCAATTCAAAACAGTTGTCCAATACCGTGACCCCAAGTGGCTGGGGGGTGCTAAAATCATCGTATTCATAAGTTTTTCCAGTAGGCAACATGCGTTCATTGTTACCTACCAGGCGGCATTCTGGCATCTGTAAATGGTAAGTATCTGCCTTGGGGCCGAGTGCAAAGTAAGGATGCCAGCCCAAACCCGCCGGAATGGCCTGTTCATCGTGGTTGCGCAGGGTAAGTTGCAGCTCAAAGCCATTTTCGTCAGAGAGCACAAAAGCCATTTCTACACCAAAGCGGAAGGGGTAGCCATCATGAGTGCCGTAATCAGTATACAAGCAGGTAATCGCAGCAGTCGTTTCATCCAATTCCAAAAAAGTCACTTTCATGGGCTTGTCCTGGCCAAAACCATGCAGTGCCGTGTTGGTGTGCGATTCGTTGGCAAAAAAATGATAATCCTGGCCGCCCCAGTGGTAAGCACCGTCTTTTAATCGATTGGGGAAGGGGTACAAAACAGTGTTTTTAGCCCAGCTGTTGTTGATTACTTCCTGTGGCGTCTGATAAGTATCTAAAAGGGAGACCCCATGCAATTGTAAGTCAAGAACAATGGCGCCATATTCAGGCAAAAGGACCAGTTGGTGACCCGTTGTTTCATTGCGCAAAATGTGTTTGGTAAAGGCCCCAAAAGGCGCTGTACTGTGCTTGTACATGGGTCTGATGTTTGGTAGAGACGTAGGATCCTACGTCTCTACTGGTTTTCTTGAACAGGGTTTAGGCCAACATAATAAATCAAAGACCATTCACCACCAATTTTTGCCCAGCGCCGCACCATTCCATAACCAGCCGTAGGATCAATGATGTTTTCTATGATCAATTCATCACCCAAAGTTTGGAAATTTTGTTCAAATTTTGTCCTTTCAAAATCAATCGGACGATGCATGCGCCAATTTTCAGCAGTCCACCGAAAATTACGAATGGAATCCCCCAAAATAGCAGCGTTATCCGGCAAACCCTCAATGGGAAAGTTAATGTGTTGTACCTGAAAAAGCGAGTCCTGGAAGAATTGGTCGTAAAATTGGTTAAAATCGCTGTAGTCGGTCTTCTTTGATCGGCAACCCAGTGCCAAAAACAGGATCGCTACAGTGCAAAAAAGCAGATTGAATTTGCTGTTCATAATGCCAATTGAGTTTTACAAATTTCGGCCAGTACTTCTTCTGAAGGGATAGGAGCAGTGATTATTTCCACGCAACCTAAATTGCGCAAGGCCTGCTCCGTACTTTGCCCGATGGATACCACCTTTTGCCCTTTCAACAAAGGGTACTTTGCAAAATAAGCCTGCGCATTGAGTGGGCTGGTAAATACCAACAAGTCTGCACTTGGCAATTCAAAATCCGTCCGTGGCGCATTAGTATAAACCACCAAATCCACAATGGTTACAAGTCCAATCAGTATTTTTTGGATGCTCTCCCGCGATTGAGCTGCGCGAGGAAACAAAACGCGTTGCCCAGCTGCTACGATGCCAAAGGCAGCTCCCACACTTTGGGGTTCGCCATTGCCCGCAAAATCAGCTACGTAGCCATGCTCTTTCAGGCTTTTGGCGGTGCCTTCACCCAGTACTCCCCATTTTAATCCGGCGGGTGTGAGCAATCCAGCAGCTTTTAGCGCCTGAAAAAAAAACTTGACCGCATTTCGGCTGGAAAAAAAACACCAGTCTATTTCCGGCAGTTCCGCGACCGGTACTCTATCAAACGCCACCAGCGATTCGCCGATGACCTCAACTTGATCCTGGGGCAAAATGTGGAAGAAGGGACTGTCTGCGCTTAACTCGCGGGAGATGAAGATGAGCATGGTGGTAACAAGGTTCCGAGATTTCAGGAGTATGCATGATCTGAGGCTCCGCCCCGAAAGTTTCAGACTTTCGGGGCGGTCAAGCAAAGCACTGTTTCGCTGCTTTACCTCCCCGAAGGTTTGAAACCTTCGGGGAGGGGCTCTAGATTTGTGCGCAAATATTTGATTTTCAGATTATTTAAAACCTATTTCTTCAATTCCTCCGCCACTTTTTCAGCCAGCATATAACTCGTACTCGACGACATCCGCACCTTTTTTACGGGTCCGTTCCAGGCATCCGCTTTGGCTGCCCAAACGTGGAAGTTGCCCGCTTTATCCTGTTCACAGTAAATCCCCAGTGGCATTTGGCAGCCACCTTCCATCAATTGCAGGATGCGGCGTTCAACATTGGTGACTGTACTTACTTCAGCATGGTGCAAGTGTTGCAACACCTTGCGCATCGCTTTGTCTTCGGTGCAGGTTTGGTAAGCCAAAACCCCTTGCGCTGGTGCCGGAATAAATTCGCGGGGATCAAATTTGATCACTTCTACCCCGGACAAGTCCAATTCCAGGCGACTCAATCCGGCAGCGGCCAGCATGATCGCGTCAAATTCGCCTTGCATCAATTTATCGACCCGCGTAGGCACGTTTCCACGAATGTCTTTGAGTTGGGCATCGGGGCGCAAATCCAGAATTTGGGCCTTACGGCGCGCTGAAGAAGTACCAACTACCGGATTTTGTTTCAATCGAAACAGTTGACCAGCCTCGATGCTTTCTTTGCGAACCAGCAGCCAATCGGCAGGATCTTCGCGGTAAGAAACCGCAGTGAGTACCAAGCCATCGGGAGAGCTGGTCGGCATGTCCTTCATGGAATGCACCGCCATGTCCACATCTCCCCGCAGGAGGGCATCTTCAATTTCTTTGGTAAAAAAGCCCTTGCCTTCAATTTTGTCGAAACTCAAATTGAGGGCCTGGGTGTTGTCACCAGTGGTTTTGATGATCACCAGTTCGGAATCATAACCAGCCTGGCGCAGTTTATCCTGAGTGAATTCGGCTTGCCACAGCGCCAACTTGCTGCCGCGGGTGCCTATACGTATGATACGGTCCAATGGAAAATATTTTTTGCGAACAAAGATAGAAAACTTATGATTGTTTATGGGATGAACGGATAAACGATAAATTTCTATCTTTGCGGCCATGGAAATTACAGTAAAGGATTTAGCTCACGTACTGAACGGAACGATCGAAGGAGACCCTGAGGTTAGGGTCAACCGTCCTGGTAAAATTGAAGAAGGAGGTGAAGGGGCCATTACTTTTTTAGGTAATGCCAAATACGAGTCTTACCTGTACACTACCACCGCCAGTGCTGTGCTAATTAATCGGGATTATCAACTCAAATCCCCCATCAAAGCTACCTTGATTCGGGTAGATGACGTCTACGCCAGTATTGCACTATTGTTGGAAAAATTTGGCGCAGTCCAAACCAAATCAAACGGAATCCATCCTCAAAGTTTAATCGGCTCAAACACCAGTTTTGGCCAAAACATTTCCATCGGCCCGTTTGTGGTCATTGAAGAGGACGTCGTCATTGGTGACAACGTACGGATTGATTCCCATGTCTTTATTGGCAAGGGGGTCAAAATTGGCGACAATTGCCAACTCCATTCCGGTGTAAAAATCCTGCATGGCTCAGAAATCGGGGATAATTGCATTTTTTATCCTGGCGTAGTGATTGGTGCCGATGGCTTTGGGTATGCCCCTCAGGAAGATGGTACATACAAAAAAATCCATCACGTAGGCAATGTAGTGATTAAAAATGAAGTAGAAATTGGTGCCAATTCTACCGTAGATCGGGCTTCAATTGGTTCTACCATCCTCCATAAAGGGGTCAAATTGGATAACCTGGTGCAAATTGCCCACAATGTAGAGATTGGTGAAAATACAGTCATTGCCGCTCAGGCGGGGGTGGCAGGAAGTACCAAAATTGGAAAAAATTGCCAGATTGGTGGCCAGGTTGCCGTTGCAGGGCATCTAAAAGTTGCCGATGGCACCAGGGTTCAGGGCAAAAGTGGAGTGGCATCCAACGTCAAAGAGCCCAATCAAGCATTGTTTGGGTACCCGGCTATTGACTACCATCAGTTTATTCGCGCATATACCATATTTAAGCAACTCCCGGATTTGGCCAAACGTTTGTATGAACTGGAAAAACGTTCGGATCAGAAGGAGGATTAACTGCCTGGACTCGCTTCTATAGCAGTAGATCAATTGCAAATCATTCGATTATTTTTGCATAATCGTCTCAGCAGACACTTATTATGAAAAAACAACGTACCATTCAAAAAGCCGTCTCCCTTAGTGGTGTAGGCTTGCACACGGGTAAAGTTGTGACTTTGACCTTTAACCCAGCACCGGAGAACCACGGGCACAAATTTCAAAGAGTTGACCTGGTGGGTCAACCTCTTGTCAATGCCGACGTGAGCCGGGTTATTTCCACTACGAGGGGTACAACCATCAAATCCGATGAGGCCCAGGTAAGCACCATCGAGCATGTACTATCCGCACTCGTAGGTCTAGGCATCGACAACGTTTTGATGGGCATTGATGGGCCAGAAGTGCCTATTTTGGATGGTAGTGCCATTCAATTCGTCAAAGCACTCCGCGAAGCAGGGGTCGAAGAACAGGAAGCCGATCGGGAGTATTTTGAAATCACCGAGCCCATCACTTATCGTGACGAGGCTACTGGTGCAGAACTCATGGCTTTGCCCCACGATGGATTTGAAGTCATCACCATGATTGATTTTAATTCCAAAGTATTGGGTCAGCAATATGCTCAATTGTATAGCCTGGAGGATTACGAAAAGGAAATTGCACCTTGCCGCACCTTTGTTTTCCTACACGAACTGGACAATTTATTTAGCCAAAATCTGATCAAGGGTGGCGATTTGGACAATGCCATCGTGATCGCCGATCGCCCAGTAACCCAGGAAGAATTGGACGACATGGCCACCAAACTGGGCAAACCAAGCATCAAAGTGGACAAAGAAGGCATCCTGAATACCGTCCAGCTTCAGTTCAAAAATGAGCCTGCCCGCCATAAGTTACTCGATGTGATTGGGGATGTTTCCTTACTCGGCAAACCCATCAAAGGCAGAATAGTAGCCACCAAACCGGGGCATACCGCCAATTACGAATTCACCAAATTGCTTAAGAAGCAATACATTGAAGAGCGAAAACTCAAGGGAAAACCCAAATACGATCCAGATAAAGAACCTTTGTTCGATACGGTAAAAGTAGCCAGTTGGTTGCCCCACCGCTACCCCTTCCTATTAGTGGACAAAATCATTGAATTGTCCGAAAGCCACGTAGTTGGTGTAAAAAATATTACTTTTAACGAAGGATTTTTCCAAGGGCATTTCCCAGGCAACCCTGTTTTCCCGGGGGTACTACAAATTGAGGCAATGGCACAAACGGGCGGGATATTGGCCTTGTCGACTGTAGCAGACCCCGGCAACTGGGACACCTACTTCCTCAAAATTGAAGAAGCCAAGTTCAAGTCTAAAGTAGTGCCTGGCGATACCCTGTTGATCAAAATGGAGCTATTGGCCCCTATCCGTCGCGGAATTTGCCAAATGCAAGGAACGATCTATGTAGGCAACAAAATTGTTTCGGAAGCGGGCCTAACCGCCCAAATCGTCAAGCGATCTTGAAGATGAACCAGCTGCACCTTTCTTCTGTACACCCCGATGCCAAAATCGGGTCCAATGTGACGATAAGCCCGTTTTGTTTTATCGACAAAGACGTCGTCATTGGTGACAATACCTGGATTGGCCCAAACGTAACCATCTTCGATGGCGCTCGTATTGGCAGCAATGTCCGCATTTTTCCGGGAGCCGTTATTTCAGGGGTTCCACAGGACCTAAAATTTCAGGGTGAAGTCACTACGGCTACTATTGGCGATAACTCCACCATTCGGGAGTTCGTTACGATCAATCGAGGTACCGCTGCTGCTGGAAGTACCAAAGTTGGTAAACATTGTCTGGTAATGGCCTACGCCCATATTGCGCATGACTGTATTTTGGGTGATCACGTCATTTTAGCCAATAATGTAAACCTGGCTGGTCACGTCCAAATAGACGAATGGGCGATTCTGGAAGGCCTCGTCGCCGTCCAGCAATTTACCCGCATTGGTGCACATAGTTTTATCGCTGGTGGCTCCTTGGTACGCAAGCACGTTCCACCATTTGTGAAAGCTGCCCGCGAACCGCTTTCCTATGCGGGAGTCAACGTAATTGGTTTGCAACGCCGCAACTTTTCGCAAGAACAAATCAACCACATCCACGAAATTTACCGCATCCTTTTTGTGAAAGGTGTGCGTCTAACGCGGGCCATCGAAATCATCGAAGAGCAGGTTGAACCAACTTTGGAGCGTACTTATATCCTGGATTTTGTGCGCAACAGACCCGAGATCATGAAAGGTTTGCGCCACATCAACGGCAGTGCCCTGACCAATGAAGGTTGAGCTCAATCAGGTTGGTAAACGTTTTCGCCGCGACTGGGTTTTACGGGGCGTAAACCTGCTCATTGAGCCAGGCAGTCGCATTGCCATTACTGGTCCGAACGGTTCCGGGAAATCTACTTTGTTAAAAATGATTTGTGGGCACCTGACCCCATCCAAAGGTAAAGTAGAATTTAGCGTAGATGGGCGAAATATAGCACTCGATCAAATCTATACCCAATTGGCTTATGCTGCGCCCTATATCGAATTGATTGAAGAATTCAACCTACAGGAAGCCATTGATTTTCACCGCAAATTCAAACCTTTCCAACAAGAACTGAGCACCAAGGACATCATCAACTTGTTGGGATTTGAGCGCTCCCGTACCAATGAAGTGCGCAATTTTTCTTCAGGCATGAAGCAGCGGCTCAAACTCGTGCTGGCCATTTGCTCGCAGGCCCCTCTCCTACTCCTGGATGAACCCACCACCAATCTGGATGCACAAGGCACTGCCTGGTATGCGGATTTGATCAACCAGTTTGGTGGTCAGCGGAGTATTGTAGTAGCTTCCAATGTGGAGGCGGATTATGCATTTTGTACGGGGAAAGTGGATATTCGGGAGTACAAAAAGTAAAAATAAACTTGGCGTAACTATTTAGCAACCATCCACCTGCGGTGGATTTTATATTCAATTTTTTTACCACAAAGGCACAAAGACACAAAGACATTAAGCTCTAAAATGTTGTGTCTTTGTGCCTTTGTGCCTTTGTGGTAAAAAATTCCGCCGAAGGCGGCTGCTAAATAGTTACAACTTGGCACCTCAGAAATGTAGCCATATTTCCCTAATGGTTTTTCAGCAAATTTTCCAAAATCCCCGTCGCCACCTTCGGATCAGCCTTCCCTTTCGAACGTTTCATCAGTTCACCCATAAAGAAGCCAATCAAGCCTTTTTTGCCTTTTTGGTATTCCTTTACCTTATCGGGGAACTGGGTTAAAATCTCGGCGGCTATTTTTTGCAAAAAGTCACCATCCGAAGTTTGGATCAGGTTGAGTGATTCAGCCAGCGCCAAGGGTGCTTGCTCCGGCTTGGCCAACATCGCCGGGAAAAGATTTTGATAAGCGGCAGTATTGCTCACTTTCCCCTCTTCAATCAACTGAATTAAAGCAGCGAGCTGATTACCCGCCAGTGGAAATTGGGCAATGGATATTTTTTGCTCCTGGCACCAGGGTAGGATGCGGTTGATCACCAAATTGGCTGCAGCTTTGTAATTTGGACTGTGTTGCACCAAATTGAGGTAAAACAAGGCAGTGGCTTTTTCCTCCATCAGGATGCTGGCATCATAATCAGAAAGTTGGTATTGAGTGGTCAAAGTCTCATATAAAGCAGCCGGAAGTTGAGGCAATTCAGCTTTGACCTTGTTCAAATAAGACTCCGACAATACAATGGGTGGTAAATCGGGTTCAGGAAAATACCGATAATCGTGTGCGTCTTCTTTTTCACGCAGCGGCGAAGTTACACCAGTATTGGGATCAAAATTGAGGGTTTGTTGTTTGACTTTCTGGCCCGATTCCATCAATCCAATCTGCCGCCGCACCTCGTAATCAATGGCCTGGCGCGCAAATTTCATTGAGTTGACGTTTTTAACTTCACAGCGGTCGTTCAAAATTGTGCTGCCCTGTTCCCGAACGGAAATGTTTACATCACAACGCAAAGAACCTTCTTCCATATTGCCATCAGAAACTTCCAGGTAGCGTACCAATTGGCGCATGGCGGTCATAAAAGCATCTACCTCTTCCCCCGAGCGCAGGTCGGGTTCAGTCACAATTTCCAGCAAGGGTACACCAGCCCGATTCAAATCGATGAAAGAATGCCGGGGAGCCATGTTGTGGATCGATTTGCCTGCATCTTCTTCCATGTGAATATGGTGGATCCGAATCGATTTCCAGGTATTGCCCAGTTTGATCGACAAAGCTCCTCCGATACAAATGGGCTGCTTATCTTGGGTAATTTGATAACCCTTGGGCAAATCTGCGTAAAAGTAGTTTTTGCGGTCAAAGGTATTCGTCTCGTTAATGCTACAACCCAGGGCTAAACCAAGGCGAGTGGCCAATTCGATCTGCTGACGATTGGCTTTGGGTAAAGTACCCGGATGTCCCAATGAAACAGCACTGATGTGGGTGTTGGGGTCACCGCCAAAGCTGGCATCATCTGCACAAAAAGCTTTGCTGTTCGTCGCCAATTGGACGTGTACTTCCAAACCTATAACGGTTTCATAAATGCTGTTCGCCATGATTGAGTTGGTTTTCGCCGAAAAGTAGTGGGCAAAAATAAGTTTTCATTTTTTCTGAGCCAAAGGATTAGCTAAGCCACGTGAAATGAACCGTATACTCTCGCTAATCCTTTGGCAAGATGAAAACTTATTTTTTTATGGCCGCAAAGATAAAAAAAGCCCGATAAAGCGGCCAGGAAGAGGTGATAATGAAACAACCTCGAAATTGTATTGTTGTAAATATGGCAAAAAAAAACGCCCCGAAAGCAGGGCGCCAACAATAGAACACTGTAATACTTGAATTTTCCGTGCAAAAGTTTTAGTTTCGCACAATATCTTATTGAGGGTTTGCTTTTAGAAGCATTAGTTTCAATTGGTAACGCTAAAGTAATCTATAAATGAATGTAAGCCTACCTGTTTTTCTTAACTCAGGTAAATCTTTTACCAAAAGGGCTTATTTTTTATTAAAGACTTTTTGCTTCTTGTTGCAAGCTTTTTTGCAAGATTTTCCCTCCGCACTTGTGTTAAACGATAAAACTGGATTAAGGTGAAAGAATTGCGGCGCGGTAATGCCAGCAAATGTATCATTTTTGGGCTTTTAATGCTTGCTTGCTGTGCAGTAACAATGCCAGTTCAGGCCCAATCGTCGCATGCTAAATTACCCGTTCGCACTACCAAAGGTGCAATCATCAAAGCACAATTTGATTCCATTGAAGCGAGGATTGATTCTGCACCCCAAGCGGCAAATCAGCAACTTGCATTGGTACTTCCCTTACTTCAACAGACAAACTATGGCCTATACTGGGGAAAGTACCATACGTTGAGTGGCAAAATTGCCAGCAAGATGAATGAACCTGAAAAAGCGATCAAAAGTTATTTTGAAGCTGCTGAGGAATTTAAAAAAAGCCGCAACTATTCCTTGCAAAGTGAAGTCTATCTGGCCTTAGGGGATATTTTTCACCAGCAGTGGAACCACCAAAAAGCCCTTGATTATTATCAGGCTGGGCTCAACATCTTCCGCAACTATCGTGACGAAGGTGGACTGGTTCAACTTCAGATCCTGGTACAGTTGGGACTCTGTAATTTGGAATTAAACAATTTCCAACCTGCTTTAAAATACCTGCAGAAGGCCAAGGTTCTGGCAAACAAAAACAATACTCCGGCTGATTTGTGCAAGATTTTGCAATTAATGGGGCAAACTTACACAGAACAGCACCAATACGAATCGGCCAGCCAAGTGCTCAAGGAAGCTCAGCTTATTGCCGATCAGCAAAACTTCCCGACTTTAGCAATGGCCATCCTGGACAAACTCTGCCGGGTCAGCCTGGAATTGGGCGACCATCATCAGGCAAAGGTTTTTGCATTCAAAAAAAGGGCCATTGCCCAGGCACTCCACGATACCGATTGTATCAATCTCAGCAACTATTTATTGGCCAAAGCATACCTTGCTGAGAACTTGCTCGATTCCGCACTCAGTTACAATACGATTGCATTAAACAGTGCCATACACCAAGGTCGAGATACCACTGAGCGGGATATTTGGGTTCAACAAGGGACCATTTTAGCCAAGCAAAACCAGGCCTATCCGGCTATATTAGCCCTGGAAAAAGCTCAAAATTTAGAGGATAAAATTGCTTCTAATTCAGAACGTTTAAAAGCAGAACGACACCGCCAGGAAATGACCATCCGGCGAGCCGAAAAACAAGTACAACAACATTTCGAAGCCCAGTTTCGTCGGGAACGATTGATTCGTTACAGCATGTTTGCAGCCCTATTTTTATCCGCACTCATTAGCTTGTATTACTTGTTTAAGGTGCGCATTCGCCAGAAAGCCAATCACTTGCTAAAATTGCAAAATGCCCAATTGGAGTCCCAAAAAAACCAACTGGCGCAACTCAGTCAGGTAAAAGACCAACTTTTTGCCGTGATTTCGCATGATTTGCGCTCTCCCTTGTGGGCCATTCAAGCCGTGCTGGATACCTTGAATGAGCTCGACCTTTCTGCTACTGAACGGGCCCATTGGTTGGAGCGGCTTCACCAGCAAACAGCCAAAACCAGCGTAATGCTGGAAAATTTGTTGTACTGGGCTAAAATCCAAATGAACAGTTACCAACCAATCAAAGAAGAATTCAAACTTCGACCAATTGTAGAGGACCTCAGCGAATCGATCAAGTTCATTTTTGCGGAAAAGGAAGTCAGCATAAAAAATAAAATCAGCCCGGGATTTACCCTATATAGTGATCCTGGTATGATCAGAATGGCACTGCGGAACATCATTGCCAATGCCGTCAAATTTTCCCACACCGGACAGGCGGTCGAAGTCCACGCACAAGAAGATAAAAATGGTTGGGCAATTCAAATTGTGGATCAGGGGATTGGCATGAATGAAGAACAGCTCAATAAAGCTCTAAATGGCAAACTTTCGCGTTTCGGTACTAAGGGAGAGGTTGGTTCAGGGATGGGATTGTCGCTGGTGCGACAGTTCATTGAAAACCAGGGTGGTAAATTACTAGGACAGGCCCAAGTAAATCAAGGATGTGTGTTTACCATTACCTTACCGTCACAAAGGGCCTAAGCTATATTCCTAAACCCAAAACGATAAATAACCTAAATTGGTGAAATTTTTGCGCGTCTTGTCTTTGTCTGGTATTTACCTTCTTGCTCTAACAAGCGGGTTGATATTGCTTTGTATAGAGGCAAGCGGCCAACTGACCCCATTTGATTCTAAAAAACGAGCCGCACTGGAAGCCCAGCTTAATCAAGTAGAGATTAAACAGGAAAGGGTAAGAGTGTTGCTAGATTTGCACGACCAATTGATGTACTCTGAGCCTATTCGGGGCTATGTTTTTAATGACCAAGCTTTAAATTTGGCCAAAACATTGGGCAATGATGTGCTTTTGTCCAGAGCTTACGGAAATAAAGGCAACCAAAGTTTTGACGCCGGAAATCTTGATCAGGCACTTCAATACTACCTCAAAGCCAGCAACCTGATCAAAATTGAGGAGCATCCCCTCATCGCTGCCCTCCACTATTCCAATATGGCCAATGTTTTTGCCCTCAAAGGAGATTATGCAACCTCCATGGAATATGCTTATACATCCATTGATTTGTGCAAAAAAAGCCCCGATGGTTTAAATTTAAGGTGTCATACGCGTGCCAATTTAGCGGAAAGTTATACCAACCTCCAACAATTTGAAAAAGCTGAATTTCTGTTAAAGTTAAACCTGCGGGAGCTTCGTTCGATCTCCTCCCCAACCGTTGAAGCAATGACATTGAATAATTTAGGCATCATTTACCGCAAAAAAGAGCAACCCATTCAGGCAATTGACTACTTACAACAAGCCATTCAGGAATCTGATCCCATTGGTTTGAACTATTTCACCTCCAGCATTTGTGCCAACCTTAGTGAACTATACCTCAGCGAACAAGAACCCCAAAAGGCTTTACCTTATGCCCACCGTGCCCGTCAGCTGAGTATTCAACACCTAGATGCACAAGTTCAGGCTGTTTCGAGCCGGAATTTGGCCCAAATCTTTTTAAAACTCAATCAATTGGATTCGGCCTATTATTATGCAAAATATGCGCTAAACATCACCATTTATAAGGGAATCCAAAGCTTACGGCCCTCGGTTTTGTCCACCTATGCCCAGGTTTTAAAACAACTTAAACAATACGATGCCAGCCTTAAAGCGCTACAGGAAGCCCGGCTACTCAACGACAGTATTTTTTCAGAAGACATTAAAATCCAATCCACCAAAAGATTGGAAGCGTTCTCCGTACTCGAAGCACAACAGAATATGGATAGCTTTTACGCAGACCGCCTCAATCAGGCCAAATTGATCCGTTGGATTACCGGGACTGCTATTGCTTTGGCATTTTTAATTGGTATAGGTATTTATTCGCTCTACCAACAACGCCAGCGGGTAAACAAAGTCCTGACCAAAAAAGGAGACACCGTTGAAGCACAACGCAAAGAATTGTACAACCTGAATTTGGTTAAAGATCAATTGTTCAGCGCCATTGCTACTGAGCTTAGGGCTCCGCTTACGGCCATTCAAGGGGTGTTGGCCAATTTGGAGCAAGGGGAAAGTTTGGAGCACAAAAAGCAGGAGCGCTTATTGGGCCAACTGCGACAACAAACCGTACGCACCATCACTTTATTGGAAGATTTGATGTTCACTGCCCGGGTCCAAATGCAGCAATACCAGCCCTTGCGGCAAGAATTTCAGCTCAAGTCCCTCGTGGAAGACGTTGACAAAAACATTCGTTTGCTCAGTAATGGCGCTTATGCCCCAATCCTATATCACATTCCCTCAGATTTGAACCTGTACAGCGATCTCACCATGCTCAAAATGATCCTGCGCAATTTGCTCCTGATTGTGGCCGAACGTCCCGGCAAAAGAGACGTGCCCGTGACCTTAAGTGCCTGGCGTGAAGGGGACTCCGTTAACATTCGCATCGCTGATGTAAAAGAGTACGAACAACAACCGATTGAGCATTCTAATCAATCCACTACCTTTCAGAAACCTTATTGGAACCTACATTTAATCCGAACCTTTATAGAAAGTTTTGGCGGAGAGTTGCGGGAATGTCCTGATGGAAAAGGGTACGATTTGATGTTGTTGGATGCGCAGGGAGCGTAGACCAAATGCTAAAGTCGCTGGTTCCTTTCTATTCATAATTCAAGCATCCACCAACTTCCCTCCCCCTTATTGTCCTTACCTCGCAATCCAATTTCTCCAAGTAGTACGTACGCCATTAAGTAACGCAGAAAAATTAACTTCCCGATTTGGGTTTTGAGTAGGAAGTCGAACGCTTCATTTCAAGTGAGCTTCCTATTCAAAAGCCTCTAAAAAAATCGGGAAGTAATTTTTTACGTCGACTAAGGTAACTTGCAATAGTATAAAAATCTTGCGCAAGTGCCCATCACCTGATTGTGCCATTAAAACACACACACGTTTATGAAAAAGCCCTTGCGTTTATTGCTTCTCTTTAGTTTGATTTGTAGTGGCCTTTGGGCACAAAGTAGTCTTCAAGTTAAAGTCAGCTCCCTATTAGAAGACATTCCAATCACTGAAAAATGGATTTACCTCAGCACCGATGCGGGACAACAACTGATCGATTCTGCTCAAACCGATGCCAAAGGGATGGTGCAATTTGAAAACCTGACCGCAGGCAAAGCCTACTTCATTTACTCCTTCGATGATAAAATTTACCAAGCAGCTATTCTTAGTGACATCAAAGCCAAGGATGGCTTGCTTACCATTAATTTCAATTTACCGAATCAAAGAACTGCCTCGATTGGAGAAATTTTGATTTCCAGTACCTCTTTGGTGCGGATGAACACCGAAAATGCCGCCGTTTCTGGTCAAATAAAAAAAGAGGAATTGCAACGCCTGCCCATTGAAGGTCGGGATGTTACCCGTTCCCTGTTTCGTTTGCCCAACGTCACCGTAGCCATCCTGGGGTATGCCGAAGGGCCCAACATCAGCATCAATGGCCTGAACGGGATTTTCACCAATTACCTCATTGATGGCATGGACAATAATGAGCGTTTTTTGGGCAACATGAAATTCAATACGCCGGTAGGTTTTGTTGAAAACATCACCGTATTGACCAACAATTACTCCGCTGAGTGGGGCAATACCAGCAACGGTATTGTAAACGTACTTTCCCGCTCTGGCACCAACGACTGGACGGGTGAAGCCTTTTACCTGACCCGCCCCGGCTCCATTGTAGACGCACCTTCTTCCTTCGCAACGCTGGATTTGTACGGCAATCCGGTCAAGGACGGTTTCCAACGCCACCAAATTGGTGCAGCCATTGGTGGCCCCATCAAAAAAGACAAAACCTTCTTTTATTTCAACCTGGAACAAACCTATGATTTCAAAGACAATCTACTCAATGTAAGCCAACTGGGCGTCAACGAAATTGTGCAGGGGCGCAATAATTTCACTTACGGCTCCGCCAAAATTGACCATGTGTGGTCGCCCAATTGGCGTACTTCTTTCCGAGGTCAGGTAGGCCGTTTTTACAACCAGCGCCAAGGCGGTGGCCTGGAAGGAGGGATTTTGTTCCCTTCCGCCAGTTCAGCGCAGGACAACGAGACCTATCTCTTTGCCCTCAAAAACCAGTTTAAAGTGGGCAGTAAAATCAGCGGCGAGTTGAACTACCAACACAGCTTTTTTCGCTGGAACTACCGCCAGCCAGTGAATGAAACCACCCCTTCGGTTACGGTGCAAAATCCACAAGGCACCGCCATTGCCATCGTCGGGCAATCGGGAGCTATTTTTGACGATTTTGAATACACCCACCAGGTTCAAAACAAGTGGGTGTACCGCCAGGGCAAACACCTGTTCAAGGCCGGGTTGGAGTGGATTGGTTCGGATTTTCAGTTATTGGGTGGTGGTAATCCTTATGGCACCTATACCGTGCGTTTGACCGATCAACAATTGAGCGATTTGCGCAACAAAGGCAAAGGGGCCAACCTCAATGTAGGCGACCTGCCCACCAATGTCAATGTACGGACCTACGATGTAGAGCTGCGTCCAACCTCCTTTGGTACAGTACAACAGGTGTATAGCGCCTATCTGGAGGATCAGTGGGCGGTCAATCGCCGTTTGAACCTGTCGCTGGGAGTACGTTGGGATTATGACAATTTATCCAAAGCGGGTGGCACCAAGGGGGATTTCAACAACCTCGGGCCGCGTACCAGTTTCAATTACAAACTCGGGCCACGCAGCGTCATCCGCGGGGGTTATGGCATTTATTACGACAAGATCAAGTATTCAGTATACAGCGACAACCTCCAGTTCAGCAGCAACTCCGAGGATTTCAAAAAGCAATTGGCCATGCTCCAACAAGCCGGTTTATTGGCCGCTGATGCCGACCTCAATCGCGTCACTTTTGCAGGCAATATCCGGGCCACTTCGCCCAATGTAGCTTTTTTGCAAGGCCCCAGTTTTGATGAATTGCAGGCGCGGCGGGAACAGCAGTTCAGCACCAACCTACGGATCATGAATCCAAATGGATTTCAAAACCCCTACTCCCACCAATATGCCCTGGGCTTCCAACAAAAACTCACGGATGAGCACTTGTTTTTGATCGACGCAGTGCATACTCGTACCAACAACCTGTACATCATCCGCAATTTGAATGCGGCTTCGCCCTGGGTATTTGATAATCCCGCCGATTTCAAAGTTCGCAGCACCTCAGCCGCCGACCTCAGCCGCCCGGTTCCCATTTCCCGCGATGCCGCAGGTTTTTACACCGTTGCTCCTGGTAATGACACCTTGCGCGGCATTGCCCGCAATGTCTTTGTGACGGAAACCGCCGGGATCGCTCGTTACTCCGCCCTGAACTTTATGCTCCAAAAATCGATTGGTGACGATAAAATTGGGTATCGCTTTTTGTACACCTTGTCCTGGACCAAGAGCAATACCAGCAGCATCAATACCCGGGCGCAGGATTCCAACAACTTTGAGGCCGAATATGCCTGGGACGAAAATGACCGCCGCCATGTGATGAGCGCGGTAATTTTGTACCAACCACTTAAGGGGCTGCTGATTTCACCCACTGCGTTGATCCAAAGTGGGCAACCCGTTACTCGGGTAGCAGATGCTACCGTATTCGGCACTACCGATTTGAATGGCGATGGGGAAAGTTTTGGCCTTCCCGCCGACCGTTGGCCAGGTGAAGCCAAAAGCAACGACCGTCTGCCCTGGGCAACCACCTTTGATTTGTCCGTCCGTTACCAATTGCAGCTACACGGCAGCCACCGCATTGAATTCAGCTCGGACATTTTTAATATTTTGAACGCACAAAACTGGTCGGGTTACAATACCACCCGGACAGTAAGCAACCTGAGCCAAATTGGGCCTAAATCGTCGAACACTTATCGTTTGTATTCGGCATCGCCACCGCGGCAGTTCCAATTTGGGGTACGGTACATTTTTTAATGTAGAGACGTTGCATGCAACGTCTGTACTTCCGGATGCAACGTCTGTCTGTACACTGAGACGTTGCATGCAACGTCTCTACAACCCTAACCACCCTCAATCTTATGCATTTAGACCAACACCAACTCAACACCATCCATTCCTGGCTCCATCAAAACGGCCTTTTAGCCCCTGAAGAAGCAATAGTTTCCGCTGAAAAAGCGGGGGAAGGCAACATGAATTACACCCTGCGCATCCAAAGCAATATGCGGAGTTTCATCCTAAAGCAGGCGCGGCCGTACGTGGAAAAATACCCCAGCATTGCCGCCCCGGTTGAACGGGCAGCGATGGAAGCAGCTTTTTTTAAGGCAGCCGCGCAGTGGGAAGGTGTCGAAGAACTACTGCCTCGTTTGTTGTATTTCGCGCCGGATGATCACCTGCAAATGATCGAAGATCTGGGGGCTGGGGCGGATTTTACTACTTTTTATCAGCGAAAAGAGCCCATTCCCCAGAAAGATTTGACCGACTTGCTCGGCTTTCTAAAGGCCTTGCACCAACAAAGCCGGGAAACGCCCCTAAAGGAACAATTCCAAAATCGGGCCATGCGGGAGCTGAACCATTTCCACATTTTTGATTTCCCGTTTCAGCCCAATAATGGCTTAAATCTGGATGGTATTCAGGAAGGTTTACAGGCATTGGCGGAGCGTAGCATTTTTCAGCAGTCTGGCTTGCGTGAAAAAACCTTGGCCTTGGGGCTACGCTACCTGGCCGATGGGGATACTTTGCTGCATGGCGACTTTTTCCCGGGGAGTTGGTTGCGCACCGAGCGGGGTGTTTTTGTCATCGACCCGGAGTTTTGTTTCCAGGGCGATGCCGAATTTGACTTGGGAGTCTGCCTTGCTCATTTGTGTTTTTGTGGCATGAAATGGGCAACTGCCTTGGGCATTTTGCAAGAAAAGTATGGTGAGTTTGATGTGGATTTATGCCAGGATTTTGCGGCAGTGGAAATACTGCGGCGAATTTATGGCGTCGGGCAGTTACCGCTGAGCATGAGCATCGCTGAAAAAGAGGCCCTGACTTTATTGGCGATCCAGCAGCTCATATCCTAAAAAATTCAACCTAAATATTCTCAAACATTACCCCTAAATCTCTTAGGTGTCCCTTTGGTGCCTTTGGTTTCTAAGGTGGTGAAAAAAGGAAGACTCTATTTTTCACCACCTTAGAAACCAAAGGCACCAAAGAGGCACTTAAGTTGGCAATCCAATTATTCTCGAAATTTCAAATCTAATAAGCTTTTAATCATGAAACCAGCATACCTCTTTATCACCATTGCCTTGTTGCTTGTTAGCCAAATCAGCTTTGCCCAAAATCCCCCCCGCCGCATCTGGTTCGACACCGACATCATGATCGGCCTGCCCGAACGTGCTCCCCGCGAAGTAGACGACGGCGTAACCCTGATCATGGCCCTAGCCCTACCCTCCATTGAAATTGTTGGCATCAGTACCATCACTTATGTGGATTATGGCTACGATGTCACCAAAAAAATCCTCAACTATTATGCCCCCAAACGCAACATCCCTGTCTACAAAGGCTCACCCGAAGCGGCTGACCTGGGTGTGGAAAATGAAGCGACCATAGCCCTGGCCGCAGCCCTGCGGAAAGAAAAACTCGACATTTTGGCCCTGGGCCCAGCCACAAACATTGCTACGGTGATCAAAAACCACCCGGAATTGGCCAAACAAATGAAAGAAGTGGTTTTTTGTGCAGGCCGTACTCAAGGTTTTGCCTTCAAACCCGGCCTGCAAAAAAGCACCGTATCCGATTACAATTTTGAAAAAGACGTAGAGTCCTTCAAAGTGATTCTGGATGCGGGGGTAAAAGTGGTCTTTTCCGGTTTTGAGTGCAGTGCTTACCTGCTGATTGGCAAACCCGATGTTCAATTTTTGAAGACTGGAAATGAGGCCGATCGCTGGTTGTATTCCATGTTGGAACCCTGGCAACAACGGGCAAAGCAGTTGTTTGGGGTAGAAGGTTTTATCCCTTACGATGTCACGCCCCTGGGACATTTTACCCACCCCGAGTATTTCCAGTATTACCGCAACATCCCGGTGCGGATTGAAACGCGCAAAAACGACGCTACCATTGGGCGGGTAATTCCCCCCACCAAAGCGTTTATGGAAGTGAGTTACAAATTCAAAAGCAAGTGGAAGGTGGATTATGCCTATAAAACGCTACCAGGGTTTGAGGAGTTGGTAATTGAATTGATGAAATGCCCGGGGGAGTAAAGTGGGCGTAATCCCCTACTTCAACTGCTCCAACAATCTGGACACATTGTCCTTCGTAAACGGCAACTGCGTCCCATTGCGCATCAGCACTACCCCATCCTCTTTCATGATTGAATTGACGTGCAGGAGGTTGATCAAATGGGAGCGATGCAGGCGAAAAAAATTATTGGTACGCAGCAAGTCTTCGTAATGACCAAGTGGCTTGCTGGTGATGTATTGCTTCTTGTCGATGGTATAAAACTGCGAGTAGGGCCCGGAGGCTTCGATGTTGACAATCTCTTCCACATCCAGCACCACTACTTTGTCCTGGGTATTTAAGACCAGGCGGTTGAAGCGGGAATTTTCGGACTGGATTTCCTTCATGGCGCTGCGCAATACATCCATTTGGGGGAACAGGTCTTCTTTTTTGGAACGGTTAATTTTATTGATGGCCTCGCTCAGTTCATTGGCCTGCACCGGCTT
The DNA here is from genome assembly GCF_965225875.1 of Haliscomenobacter sp. GTDB lineage: Bacteria > Bacteroidota > Bacteroidia > Chitinophagales > Saprospiraceae > Haliscomenobacter. The sequence goes on from NZ_CBDDBS010000003.1 coordinate 2,852,880, forward strand.
GAGCAGATAATCAACAGCAGCGTAGCGGAAGGCTTTGAGCGCGTAACCTTCGTGGCTAGTCACAAAAATGACGGGAGTATCGTTGGGTCGAAACAAATCCAAAAAGGCAAATCCGTCGATTTCTGGCATCTCAACATCCAGAAAAAGCAAATCAACCGGATTTTGACGCAGAAACACCAGCGCATCAATGGGTTTATTAAAAACAGCAGCAATTTCTACATCAGGGGCGACTTGCTGAAGCTTGCGCGACAGCAATTCAGAATACAGTGGCTCATCATCTACAATAACCGTTTTCATCAAGTTCTTTTAACGTCAAATCTTAAAAACAGGCTTGGAACAGCAAGTGAAACACAAAGTTCACATTGCCTTTGCGAAAATAAGCATCTTATTTGTAAAATGCAGCAAGCCTCTCCAGACAACTGAAGAGGCTTGCGCAAATAAATGATATAAATTGTTCAGGATCAGTCCATAGATTGGTTTGCACCCTCAGCAGCTTTTACCAAAGTTTGATATTCTCTTGGTGAAAGGCCATCCAAAACATAATGAATCGGGTTAACTTGTTTCCCTTTGAGGTGCACTTCATAATGGCAGTGTGGCGCAGTGGAAGTACCTGTGCTACCCACCTTGCCCAGGGGTTGACCTCGTTTTACCCTTTGTCCGGCCCGTACTTCGATGGAATTCATGTGGGCGTACAAGGTTTCGTAGCCGTAGCCATGTGAGATGATCACACATTTGCCGTAGCCACTGTGGTATTCGGCTTTTTTGACCACCCCGTCGCCAGTAGCTTGAATCGGGGTACCCTTAGGAGCGGTGAAGTCAAGACCATAGTGCATCCGAGGCACTTTGTACACCGGGTGAATCCGGTAACCAAAACCCGAAAGCAGCCCGACCATTTTAGCCAATTTATCCGAACGTACTGGTTTGATCGAAGGAATGGAAGCCAACATTTTTTCTTTGGCGTTGGCCATGTTGATAATGGTGTCCAGGGATTTGGACTGAATCACCATTTTTTGCTTCAAACTGCGCACCTTATCCAGTGCGTTGATGATGGAAGCACCGCCGTGTTTGAGGTCGCGGAAGCTCAGGTATTCATCGTGACCACCAACCCCACCTTCCCAGATGTTTTGGTCGATTGGGTTCATCCCAAAAATGGTGCGGTAGGCGTAAGCATCTCGATCGTTGAGGTGCTTCATTTCTTCGTTGATGGCTTGTAGGTCACCCTCCAGCTTTTCGTAGTGGGTTTTCATCACCTCTATTTCTTGCAAGAGGAGTTTTTCTTTAGGGGATGGAAAGTACTTGTACAGTACAATCGACAACAGAAAGGCAGTAAAAACTGCTGAACACAAAAATGTTAAAGCTCTTGATGCTATGGTAAGCCAACTGATCTCTACCTTTTCAAACCTAAGTGTTTGAATGTTGTAGATGAACTTTTCTCTTTTTCCCATGACGCTAGTTATTGGTCAATGTGACTGAATTTGCGGAATTTTTCTCTTGATATGTTACTTGAGATGGGACCGTAAAATAGCTTCCTTCATTGTTCTTACTGGCGTGGAAATAGTGTAAGCTGCGACCAAATTAGTTCAGGGTGTTGATTCATCCAAAAATTTACATCTTTTTTTTTCCACATTATCAACATACTGCCTTTGGTTCACACTTTTTTTTTCCTGCTTTCTGGGGAACTTATGAAGGAAAATTGACCGTTTTTCAAAAAAAATTGCTTTGTTTTGCCACACTTTTGGAGCAAGCAGAGGCAAATATCGAAACTGATTTCCAGATTAAGGCATTCTTTAAATTTTTTTTAACAGTTTCTTAACCAAAAAACAAATTTAAAGAACTTTATATCTGATAATGCTCCATGTTTTTTGCTTTTAAATACAAATACTTATGATGACCGCACGCGAAATTCGCCAGGCTTTTCTCGATTTTTTCGCTTCCAAAGCACATAAGATTGTTCCTTCGGCCCCACTGGTGAACAAGGATGACCCCACTTTGATGTTCACCAACGCAGGGATGAACCAGTTTAAAGACTACTTCCTGGGCAACCAAACCCCTGAAGTTCGGCGCATTGCGGATACTCAAAAATGCTTGCGGGTATCCGGGAAGCACAACGACCTCGAAGACGTAGGCTACGATGGCACCCACCATACCATGTTCGAGATGTTGGGCAACTGGTCTTTTGGTGATTATTTCAAAGAAGAAGCGATTGCCTGGAGCTGGGAATTGCTGACCGATAAATTGGGCCTGGATAAAGAGCGCCTCTACGCCACTGTGTTTGAAGGTGATCCTGCAGCAGGTATACCGGCCGACGATGAGGCCCTAGAATTCTGGTTGCGCGTGCTGCCTAAAGATCGTATCCTCTATGGCAATAAAAAAGACAACTTCTGGGAAATGGGCGACACTGGCCCCTGCGGCCCCTGTACCGAAATCCACTACGACACCCGCAGCGACGAAGAAGTGGCCAAAACCCACGGTGCTAGCCTGGTGAATGTAGATGGCTCAGGAGTAGTGGAAATCTGGAACAACGTATTCATCCAGTTCAACCGCAAAGCCGACAAGTCGCTAGAAGTATTGCCTGAGCAACACGTGGATACGGGGATGGGTTTCGAGCGCCTCTGTATGGTCATGCAAGGCAAAAAAGCGACTTACGATACCGATGTGTTTACACCTTTTATTCAGTACATCGAAAAGGTATCGGGTAAAAAATACACCTTTAGTTACGAGCGCGACGCCAAGTCGGACATCGCTATGCGGGTCATTTCGGACCACATTCGTGCCATTGCCTTTACCATTGCGGATGGGCAATTGCCGAGTAGTTCTGGTGCCGGGTATGTGATTCGCCGCATTTTGCGTCGGGCGGTGCGCTATTATTATTCCTTTTTGGACATCAAGCAGCCCTTCCTCCACACCATCATCCCGATGCTGGCGGATGCCTTTGCCGATGCTTTCCCGGAATTGAAAGCCCAACAAGCGCAGGTGGCTCGCATCATTGAAAGTGAAGAAACGGCATTTTTGAATACTTTGGAAAAAGGTTTAAAACGCTTTGCTGATTTGGACAAGTCTTCTGGCCAAATCAAAGGGGAAGACGCATTTGACCTTTACGACACCTTTGGTTTCCCCATCGACTTGACCCAGCTCCTGGCGCAAGAAGCCAACATTCCGGTCGACATGGTCGGCTTTGAAGCTGCCTTGCAAAAACAAAAGGAGCGTTCCCGTGCCGATGCCGCCAAGGTGGTAGGTGACTGGGTGAGCGTGAACGAAGGTGAAGTGAAATTTGAAGGGTACGACACCTTGGTGGTCGAAAACACCGTGGTGCTCAAATACCGTACCGTCAATGTCAAAAACCAGGATCAATACCAGTTGGTGCTGCAAACCACTCCTTTCTATGCCGAAAGTGGTGGCCAGGCAGGCGACCAGGGTTACCTCATTGTAGGTGCTGACCGCATCAATGTACTGGATACTCAAAAGGAAAATGACCTGATCATCCATGTGGTGGACGAATTCCCGGCCAACCTGCAACTGCCCGTCAAAGCGGTAGTGGATGCAGAGCTGCGTCAGGCGGTCTCCAGCAACCATACGGCGGTTCACCTCATGCACGCCGCCTTGCACCGCATCCTTGGCCAACACGCGACCCAAAAGGGGCAAAACGTGGACGACCAGCGCCTGCGTTTCGACTTCAACCACTTCCAAAAAGTGAGCGACGAAGAATTGCGGCAAATTGAGGACATGGTCAATGAAAAAATCCGTGCCAATATCCCGCTCGATGAAAACCGCAACATGCCCATCGAAGAAGCCCGCAATTCGGGTGCGATGATGCTTTTTGGGGAAAAATACGGCGAGGTCGTGCGCATGATCACTTTTGATCCCTCTTTTAGTCGCGAATTGTGCGGAGGGACGCATGTTCAGGCTACGGGAGAAATCGGTTTGTTCAAAATTCTCTCTGAAGGCGCCGTGGCTGCCGGGGTGCGCCGTATTGAAGCCATTACTGCCACCCATGCCGAGGCTTTTGTTCGCAGTGAACTGCGCGAACTAGACGCCATCCGCAGCATCCTGAAAAGCAAGGGCGAAGCGGCCAGAGCCGTGGCTACCCTGCAAGATGAAAACAAGGAACTGCGCAAAGAAATTGAGCGCCTAGTGGCAGCTCAAGCCTTTGCCCTCAAGGATGGCCTGATTGCCAAAGCAGAAACGGTAAATGGCGTGCAGTTTATCAGTGCCCGCTTGTCGATCAACGATTCAGCTGCGCTGAAAAACCTGGCTGCCCAAATCGACAATGAACTGGGCAACGCGGTGATTGTATTTGGCGCTGTGATCAACGACAAGCCCATGGTGATGGTCACCATCAGCAAATCCTTGGTGGAAGGCAAAAAACTACACGCTGGCAACATGGTGCGCGAACTAGCCAAAGAAATTGACGGCGGCGGCGGCGGACAAGCCAATTTCGCTTCAGCTGGTGGAAAAAATGCGGCTGGCTTGGATCAGGCGGTGGCGAAGGCAAAGGAGCTGGTGGCTGTTGCTTAATCGCTTGCTTAAGATATATCAGAAGCCCAAATATGAAGATATCGTATTTGGGCTTCTCAATGCATATTACGCAATCATTAAGAAATTATACAAATCTTAGGTAACGATCAGCGGCATTAGCCGCGAAACGTCAATAGGGAAAAAGGTGTAATGTTAGGTCAAAGGTGCAGCGCACAGAAACACTACTAATTCAATTTATATTTTCGTTCCATTTCAATAATCTTTGGCAGTAGTTCAGGATCAACCTTTAAACTATCCAAATCCTCTGTTGAGAATGAGTAAAAGTGTTCTGAATTGATTTCTATGGCTTTGAAATATAAATGTACAACCTCTTTAAGGGTTTTAGTTCCATTTCCTCGATATGTTTCTGCTAGCGTAAGTGCTGCAACTCCAGATTTTTGGTTTTTAGCAGCAATGAGTTCCCAGAAACTGATTTCTTGTTCAGATGTCCAAGCGAAGCCATAGTAAGAAGTCCAATAGCCAGCAAAAATTGCTCTTTTCAAAATGATTATTGATTCTTCCTCCAGTTCATCAAACTGATCCATAAATTGCTTTATCAATTCATACGTATGATTGACTGTAATATAATCTCGAATGGTTCGAGCCTGTTCGGGTAGGTCTGATTTTGAATTGTATTCACCTAATTGGTAAAGTTTCATGTTATTCTTAAACAAGTTAAAAAGTTGCCTCTACTTCAATACCATCTGTGCAAAATAAGGATGATCAGGGTTCACAATCAACTCCTGTCGCTGTGGATGAATCAACACATCCATGTCCTCCAGTGGAATTGCACCGAGTAACACCTCACTATCCCCGGGTAGTACCATCGCATTACAAATGGTACGCCGGTTTTTAAATCGCAATTCAACCGAAGAAACCACATCATACTCTACAATCTCACCATTGGCCAATTGCCCCATACGTTTTTCCACAATGGGCAGTTGCAGTTGTTCCCGGATGTTTTCATTGATGCACAACATATATGAGCCAGTGTCAACCAAGGCAGTCACCCACATCCGTTTAACTTCATCCTGGTCAAGATAATTCCGACGAGCCAGCGCCAAATCGTCGCCATTGATGAGTTCTATTTCCGCATGTACCAGTCCCATAATTTACTTTACATTTTTCGTTTTAAAAATACAGTTTTTTATTTAATACAACAAATATTTTTATAAAATAAATCAATTTAAATGTGTTAAAACTTTGGAGAAGCCTCCTTCTCCTGAATTGACTTCTCCAAAGCCTTCTTTTATTCCTACCTCATCGATCCAACTTCACCAACTTCCGGCTGTACTGCCCACTCGGCGTCTGCAAGCGGAAGATGTACACGCCCGGCGGCACCTCCTCTCCCCCATCGCTGTTTCCATCCCAGTGCAATTCCAGGTCCTGCACCTTGCCTTTGGGTACATCGCTGAAAGTGCGTACCACCTGCCCAAGGTGGTTGTAAACGGAAATATGCGCTTTGGACAAATCAATCAACTCTTTAAATTTCAACTGGATCATCACCCTTTCGCGGAAGGGATTGGGGCTTATTTTACTTAGGACCAGGCTGTCTTGAAGGTCGCGGGTGCCCACAGTGGAACCCTGGCTTTGATCCAGGCAGTTCAGGCAAGGTTCGCCGCCCTGGGCAGGTTCCAAACATAAAAAGGCGGTGTACAGCGATAAAACCCGCTCTCGAATGCTTGCCCGAATGATTTCGGCGGTATTGCTATTGCTAAAGCTGTTTTTTTCCAGGCCGGCAATAAAATTACCCACCCAGGTATCTACTCCGGTGCTGTCGGTAATGTTGACATCATAGGAAGGCACAGTAAGTCCGTCAAAAAACAATTTATCTCCATGACTGCCCGACAATTCCACCACAAATGGCCATTTTCCCTGGTAGCGTCCAACCTGAAGCACGGGCTTCCGCAAATCATTAATTCCCTCATTGGCGCCTTGATTTAAGTTGTAGCGATTGTAACAAAATCCATTCTGCAGGGCGGTATGCAAGTCTAAAGCCCCTGCTTCGATCAGGGTTAAGTCGAGAATTTTACTGACAGCATTTTCAAAAATGTTACAACAGGAATACATCTGTAGGTAATCACCTTGGGTCTGGCGTGACCAATTGATGTAAAAATATTCATTGCCCCAATACGGACGACCGTTGATGTAATTGTAAGTGGTATTGCGCAGGGTATAATCCAGGATGTAAAAAGGAATGTCGCTACTACCTTTAAGGATAGACAATTCTTTGATCAATTCATTGCCCATATCCAGACCCCACTCCGAATTAGAATTGGCAAAAAGCAAAACCTTGGCGCCTTCCGTGCCACTGGCTTTGATCGTTTCAATCCCTTTAGCCAAAAGACCAGGTAAATTAATACCGCTGATGCTCCCTTTGCCTAGTTCAAGAAATACACTATCCATTTTGGTAGGGGCAGCCTGAATCCAGGTTTTTGAAACAACCCGCGGGCTGATTCCAGCCAGGGTCACGTTGAAATAATCCTCAGGCCGCAGTACTCGCTTCAATTGATTCCGAATTTGCTCCAATAACTGTGCCTGGGTAAAACCGTTAGCAGCCGTCGTTTGTGAATAGTGCAACAGCACCATGAGGTGTTTGGGCTTCAAGTTTTGGGTAGAAGCCAGGATTTGATCCGGGAACAGGGCCATTTGGTAATAGCCTTGCTGCTCATCGCCAAATCGGGATAAAAATACCCCATTTTTCAGGGGCGCATTCAGGCTAAAAGACAAGTCGCGGTTATCCAGGCTTTTTGCGGGTACTACTGCTTCGTAATACTTCCCAAGTTTAGGGTCGTTTTTTGCCCTAAAGATCAGCTCTGGATGGGATGGCAAAGCGGGGTTTTGCCAGGGGCCTTCCAAAAATGCCCGAATATTGAAAGCAGGTGTGGGGCGATTGGTGCTACGCAAAATGTTAGCGGGCAACAGGGTTTGTACCGTTTGAGTGCTCCAATTTCCAGGCACCAGGTAATTGATTTTCACTTTACGGCGTTCCCCCATGATCAAAGGGTAAATGCGCAGGGTATAGCGGTCATTCCCTTCTTTCGTTAAAATAGAGGGATCTCTGCGTCGGTTGACGATGTTTTCGTAAATGGTTGATGCCGTCCAGCGATCCAGAATTTTGGCCCGAATGATCGTCGTGTCGATCCACAACCAGGAATCGTTGACGATGGAATTGGCTGGGAGAGAAAAATTCAGCACCGCTTCTAATTGGGTTCCTTTTTGAACCGGGGTTTCGTTTGCAGATACGGTAAAGTACAATCCAACTTCGGTGTACAATCCAACCGGGTGTAAAGTAATGGTGGCTTCTTCCAGTGTAGCATTGTATTGGTACCAGTTTTGCTGGGGATTCAACACAATAAAACTGGCTTGCTGGGCTTTGCCGAGCAGTAGGCAAAGCATTCCCAGTGCAATTACCAGACAAAATCTCCGTAATTCCATGGCTTGAATGTATTTGTTAGTGTGCGATAATCAAGTTGATCGGGGGATCAGTAAGGACGATAAAAAAACAAGTGCTCCTTTTGCCCCACTTACTAAGGCATATTCTAAAAATAATGGTAATCTATAAATAGAAAAAGCAGCTCGACACACTTGGCAATTTGGATTGCTAAAAAGGGCAGGAAACCAGTCATTTAGCTGACAATAATACAAAACAAAAAAGGATTCCAACCATACAGCTGAAATCCTTTTTTATGTGAAACCAAAAAACAATTATCCCTGAACCTGGGTAACGTTCTTTTGGATTTTGCGCTCCTTAATCCGGGCTTTTTTACCAATGAGGTCACGCAGATAGAACAAGCGAGCACGGCGTACTTTACCACGCTTGGTTACTTGAACATCTACGATATTAGGAGAAGCGAATGGGAAAATACGCTCTACCCCAACGTTATTGGAAATTTTTCTTACGGTGAAGGTTTTAGTTGCTCCAGTACCTTTAACCTGGATCACATCACCACGGAAAGACTGGATACGCTCCTTGTCTCCCTCGATAATCTTATAGTTCACCACTACATTATCGCCAGCGCGGAAAGCTGGAATCTCCACTTCTCTAGCCGGAGTCAATTGTTCATGAACAAACTTTATCGCATCCATCATGCAAAAATTTTACTTTTTTCTTTAGCCGTGCAAAGGTAAATGATTTTTAGAAATGAAAAGGATTTTTACTAAAAAGTTTTTAAATTATGATGGTCTATGGTATTGATCCTGGCACAAACCGACCTGTAGAGACGCACGGCTGAGCGTCTCGTTATTGCGCGAATACCAAAAAAGACGCACAACCGTGCGTCTCTACCGCACCAGGGTCACAAAACCCTTGAGTTCAAAAGGATTCCCCCGAGGGTCTCGATACGTCACCAATACTACGTAGACGCCCGGAGGCGATTCGATTCCCGTGTTGAACTTGCGCCCATTCCAACCCTGGTTGGGTTGATCCGTTTGGTACACCATTTCACCCCAACGGTTCCAGATGCTAAAATTAAATGCTTTGGCCCCGGCCATCACCCCTACCCCTTTAAATTCATCATTGACCGAATCACCATTAGGGGTAAAGGCATTGGGTAAAAAATACCGGACTTCCGGTCGGATGTCTAGGATTTTGTCCAGGGTATCAAAACAATTGACCGAATTGACCACAATCTGGCGGACGTTGATTCGTCCCGTATCAATAACCGAAAAACTCGGACTTCGCTCCGTAAAACTCCGGCCATTGCTGAGTTGCCAATTCCAGCGGATGGCGCCTTTCGATTCATCGTAGAGGTTGATGACCGGGGTTAAATTGGAAGCAATCGGCGGATCGATCATGAAGCCTGCGCTAGGTGAGGGACGTACCTTGATCAAATCGGGAAATACCGTATCCGTTTTACAGCCAATGGGTGAGGTGATGTCCAGAGAAACAGTAAAGATCCCCGCATCCTCATAAGTATAACTGGGGCTAATGACTTTAGAGCGCCCCCCATCGCCAAAATTCCAGTCAATTTTATAGGTAGAATCGATTGGAAAGGAAAGGTTATTGAACTTGACCTTGAGCGGAGCACAGCCCTCCGAGGCACTGGGTGAAATCACCAGCAAAGCCGGAACCGGGAAGTAATTGATGGTTTTGGTCAACTTCTCAACACACTTGTTGGTGTCTCGTACGGTTAAAGTCACCGGAATTTTGCCTGGACTTCGGTATTGGTGCTCCGGGTGTTGTTGCCTGCTGGTCGTTTTATCTCCAAAATCCCAACTCCATCCAGTGAGAAACTTGCCCCCCGAAACCGACTTATCGGTAAACTTCACTGGTCCGGCTACACAGGTGTCGTATTCGTATTCAAAATCGGCATCTAAAGCCGGGTATATGCTAACAAATATTTTGGCTGTATCTCCACACTCGGTACCTTTGTTCAAAATAAGCCGTCCACTATAATTGCCTACCCCTGGAAAAAGGATGGACGGTTCCCATTCTTTGGAAGTCAATTTGCGGTTGTTCAGGTCAAATTCCCAATCAAAAGTGCGGATAAAAGAACGAGGTGTACTTTCGTTGATGAACTTCACCTCCGTAGGACCACAAGAATTGACCAGATATTCCTTATCCTTAACTTTGAGGTCTTCCTTGATATCGGCTACCAATTTGGGGTCACACTGAGCAACGTTAAATTGAAAATCTCGAAAAATTCGGCTCAACAAAACGCCGTTGCGGTACTCAGATACACAAACACCAACAACAAATTGCCCGATGCGATTGGGTTTCCCAGTAATTAGTCCGGTTTGTGGATGTATAGTCAGCGGAGGATCTCCACTTACGGGAGAAGTCGCTGTACTTGGTGGCAGAAATGGTATGAAAGAATAAGGTGGGGGGCAACCAGGAGTAGGCGAGGCCCCAGTACAACTCAAGGGTTGAAAGCGGGTATCATTACCTCCTCCTGCAAATGGTGCGCAGAATTCATACACCAACTGGTCTCCCTCACGATCTTTAGCCGAATGGTCGTATTCTAGGTTAGTGTTCGCACAAATCACCGTTGGTGGTAAAGTAGCAAATTCAGGGCTACTGTTGCAAAGACGTTGTGCCTCTGGTGTAATTTCCACCGTGTAGGTTGCTCCATGTTCACCAGGGTTGATGATATTTGAAATGGTTACATTGCGGCAACAACGCTGGTAGGTGATGTGGTAGCTGTTGTCAATACTTAAAGGTAAATTCAGGCGGTAATTACTCAACCGAAACAAGTATATCCCCTCTTCCGTACATACCGCAGGAGGGATTAAACAAGGGTAATCTGGTCGGTCAATATTTCTACGTTCTGTAAGTGGTATATTTAGTGTAGCGATGGCGCTTCCCTGTCCCAGGTTACATGGTGCGGTCGGCCCACATCTATAAATACCAATTGTCGCTACAGGATCAATTTGCGCACATTCAGTACAAAAACAATCGCGGTACACTTTGAGCGTAAATTCGTAATCGCCATTCCCCAAACAGCGGTAAGTCATCGAACCACCAATAATGTGGCGACCGTACAAGGCAGCAGGAACCAGCGCAAACAAAAAAAGCACTACCCGGCTCCATCTCATAGTATTCTTCATATCCTGTGTCGTATCTTGGACTACGAAAGTCACCATTTTTTTCCTTAAATTCTACCGCAAAAGCGTTACAGTCCCTTGTTTAGTGACCGTTTTGCCAGCAGCAGACTGAAAAACCAGCTGATAAAGGTATACACCCTGCGCACAATTATCGCCCTGATTGTTCACTTTGCCATTCCAGGCAGCTTCAGGGTCCTTGGTTTGAAACAACAGGTGCCCCCAACGTGAATAAACCCTGAACTCATACCCGCTAAATCCCGGCAGTAGCCCCAATGGTTTAAAGACTGCATTTGCGGCGTTTCCGTTGGGTGAAAAGGCGTTGGGGATGTACAAGGCATCCACCGCTTTAATCTTCACCAGTTTGGTCACCGAATCCCGGCAAAATTGGCCGTTACCCACTACCAGTTTTACGGAGTATTCCCCTTCAAAAGGAAAGGTAAAAACGGGGTTGCGTTCGGTAGCTTTTCCTTTACCTCCAAAATCCCAGTTCCAGTTGTCGGCTTGAGTGGATGTCTCGGTAAAAGTTACCTCGGGGTTGCGGGCACTGGGTTCTTCCGGGCTAAAAGTGAAGTCCACACTCGGTTTGGCAACTACGCCAATGGGCGCATTGGCATTGTCGCCCTGTACCATACAGCTGCCCGGGGCAGACAAGCGGTAAGAGACCACATAAGTACCAGGATTAGGATAACTTTTGTTCACCTTAAACCCTGTGGCTTTGGTCCCATCACCAAAATCCCATTCCACCAAATAGCGGGGGGTATTCATCACAGGAGGCACTTCCAGGGAAAGGTTCAATTGTCCGGTTTGGGTACATACTTCTCGTGCGGAAGCTTGTAATCGGACAGCATTGGCTGGTGCCGGAAAATAGTCGATATTTTGTCGGGCCGTATCTCGGCACCCCGTATTGGTCAAAATGGCCAAACTCACCGGGTAGCTTCCGGCGAGGGCGTAATTGTGTCGGGGTGAGGTTTCGGTGGATTTCATGTTGTCGCCAAAATTCCATTCCACACTGCGATAAGTGGCGCCCTGGTTCAATTGGGAGGTATTGTTGAATTGAATGGGTGCAATGTCACAAGCGGGCGAAATGGCATCAAACTGAGCTTTAACCGAAGGAAAAACCTGCACAAAAACCCGGGCGGTATCCGTACAAACGGTACCTGGATTGAGGATCATCAAACCGGAGTAATTGCCCGGTGCACCAAAATCAAAACTGGCGTCTTTGGTGTCCCGTACTTCAGTTTTGCCATTGATGATGAATTCCCAACGGTAGGCAAATACTTTATCCAGGCCTGTACTGCTGTTGCTGAAACTCAGGTTGGGTTTGTTGCAGGATTTGACCCAAAAACTGCCTTGCCCATTGCTGCTGTCCGATTTGACCATGGCATCAATGGTAAAATTGCAATTGCTGACCTTGATTTGAATGTCGCGGCGGATCATGCCGATCAAAACCCCATTGCGGTATTCTTTTACACAAATGCCCAGGGTGTATTGGCCGAGGGCGCGGGGCAGGGCCCGCAAAATTCCAGTGGTGGAATCAATACTTATGGTTCCCGCATTACCCAGTGGCCGATTGAAGGAAAAGGTTGGCAAAAAGGGTAATTCCTGATAGGGGCCAGGCGTAGCTGGATCGGGTCTGATACCTTGGGCGCTGCCGGCCAGTTGCATATCATTTTGGCTACCGCCCAAGGGGCCTCCGCCGAGTAAAGGTGCGCAGAGATGATAAGTCAAACGATCACCATCCTTATCCGCTACTTGCAATTGGATCGCTGAAGAAATACCCACGCACAATTCACTTTTGGGCGCAGCGGTAAACCTTGGGCTGCTACTGAGGTCGCGTTGCGCATGTGGACTGATTTCCACCGTCAAGGTAATGCCTAAAGTACCAGCGCTATTGGGAATGTTGTTGATGGACGCATTGCGGCAACATACCTGGTAGGTCAAAGTGTAGGCTTGATCCGAACGTACCAGTTCGAGGGTGTCGCTGTACACCGCCTCCTCTTCACAAAAACCGGGCGGCACAATCAGACAAGGATTGCTTTGGTCGGGCGGCACCTTGTTGATTTTTGGGCTGCTGATGCGCAAATTGCGCAGGGGCCGGATGTTGTTCCCCAAATAAACGGCGATGGGAACCGAACGATCAAAAGCCGCACCGCCATTGCAATCCCGTACCAATACCAACACCACCCGATACAATAAGGTATCACTACCAACCCGCCCTCCTTTAAAGCCGACAAACTCATAATTGATTTCACCTCCAATGATGTGGCTGGCCTTTAAGGTCGTGGAGCTTACCATTCCAGCCAAAATCAGGCATATAGTAAGCAATAAGCGGATAGGTCGAACCGTTAATGAGGTTTTGAAAAATAGCCTTGTACAAAAATTAGCACTCATTTTACACATGCGTCTGATTTTGAAAAACAGGGGACAAACCTGGAATGAACTACATGAAGATGACCTATACCAACGTAAAACAAATGGCGCAGCATTACGATTTTGAGGGCGTAGAAAAAATTTTGTCATCTGGAGGACTTGTACTGCTGCCGACAGATACCCTGTGGAGTATTGCCTGTTTACCCAGCCAAACCGCTTCTCTCAATCGGCTCATTCAACTCAAACGCCAAAAATACGCGGATAATTTTGAGCTGATGGTCAATTCTATCTCCATGCTCAAGCATTATGTCGATCATTTGCATCCGCGCCTGGAAACCTTGCTGGCCTATCACCTGCGCCCGCTGACCATGATTTTTGACAATCCATCCAATTTATCCCCCTTGGCCTTGAATGCCAACGGACAAATCCACATCCGGATCGTACAGGACCCTTTCTGCGCCGGACTGCTGGAACAACTCAACGAACCTCTCATCAGCACCTACGCACATACCCATGATGCCGTGCCTCCAATCAATTTTGGGGCCATCAGCTCCGAAATCATCCAGGGCGTGGATTATGTAGTGAAATACCGCCAAAATGATAAAAACATGGATGAATTGCCGGTGATGGTGAAGTTGTTGGAGGACCAGGAGGAGTTGGAGTTTGTGCGGGAGTGAGGGGAATGACGAATGATTCGAATGACGAGTGACGAATGGGGCGCTGGTGCCATCCTAATTATGCATCAAAAATATCCTTTCGATAAAAAGGATTTCCCCATCCGTAATTTTCATCAATACTATGCTTCATTAGAAACTCAGGAATACCAGGGACTTCAATCTTATTTTCCTCTAATACTTTTACAATTGTGGCTAAAAACCCGTGGGTTTCTTTTGAACCATTGACGATACTAGCGTAAAGATCTTTAGTCCCGATTTCAAAAATCAACTCAAAAATCACAAAGTACTCCTTAGGAATTGTTGAATACATTCTTTTCAAAAGGCTATACTGCTCCGATGTAATGCATTCAAAATCAAATGTATTATATTCCCCTTCTCCCATTATTGAAAGGGGAGTAATTTCCGCTGTTATCATATGCCATGCTCCTGGATTTGAATAGGTGTATGACCAAAGGGTATCTAACAAAAACTGCCAACGGTTATAATCATACCCTAACTTTTGTAGGGTTTGCTCCAGGCATAAAATCCCATAAGCTACCCGGGCGCGGATTGAAAGGGCTAGGAAAATTTCCATTGATTCATCAATTTTATACTGAGGTATCAAAACAACTGTTGTTATCCAGGGGAATTTAAGTCCGATGAGTCTGAGTTATCAAATCCCAGGCTTTTCCCCAGATTCAGAACATACTCATAGAATTCTTCTTTGAGTAAAGGGGTGAAATCCACGTCCTCACCCGTGTAGTAGTCAATATATATTAAAGTAAAAAGAGATGGCTGAGCGTAAAATTCCCCTGTACTGAAATCAAAACCCTCCATCCTAAGTCCACCTGTGGGTAACATCACTGTTCTTACGGGTCGGCTTCCTAATAGGCCATACATTGGTTCTAAACCCATAGCAATGTTTATTCGTAAATGCTAAAATCAGCGCATTAAGCACCACCTGTTTGTCTTTTCTGATTTATCTTGCTTGCAAAATACAAAATAGTGCAGGTTTCAAATCAACTACAGCCGTGGAAGTATTTTAATTTAGAGTAGTCCCTATTGTCCGGGAATTTTCTATTTTTGGATTTAACAGAATCATTTCTAAACTATGTACTATGCCCAGACTGGAACGAATTTTATTTAAAAGCGAGCAGCCATGGCTTACAATAACCATCAAGGCTGTTATAAATGATAATGCATTAGGAGTTATCGGTCATGACAGTGGAGAGATAGTAAAAGGTATAAAAGGTCAAACAGGTTATCTTTACGAAGTTTGGACACAAGACAATAGTTTGGAGCTTTTTATGCAAAAACTTTCCGTAGCAGAAGGTATAAATTTTGATCCTGAAACGCTCATGGACTGGTTGGCAAAAAATTACAATACTAAGAACGCCGATACAGAAATTGGAAAGTTGCTAGAAACACATGGGATCCGAGTGAGTTGGTTTTTTGATTGAGCCAGGATAACACAACATTTTTTTGTTCTAGCAGAGGTATTTACATTTTGGCTAAATTTTGTTTCAAATCTCGAAAATCCCCCATAAGCTCCTTTTCAAGAAACAGTCTAATAAATTCAAAATTATGTTTTAAATTTATCAGAGTTTCATCATCATTCTCGCTAAAGGAACAATCAACTTTTGGGCTTTCCTTATATTCATATATTTTCCATAAATAATAGTTTTTTTTATCCATCTCGTCAATCAAAAGAATCTGTATCCCTGGGTAATACCTATCAAACCCAAGGTCAATTGAACAATAAGAGTTGCTGAATTTTATAGAATAATCTGTTTTTTCTTTAACTGAGAATTCTTGCCCTGAGGGTAAGTGTTCTATAAGCTCCCTGATCAAGGGATAGTATTGACTAACTTTGTCCATATTCAAATTTTAAAATGCCATATTCATGCCGAATGGCTGTACAGATGCCATTTTATCCCAGCGCTGCTTCTATTTAATGAGACTTACATCCAGCGAGTCTGAGGTATCAAATCCCAGGCTTTTCCTCAAATTCAGAACATACTCATCGAATTCTTCTTTGGGTAAAGGGGTGAAATCCACGTCCTCACCCGTGTAGTAGTCAACATATATTCTAGTGAGGAGAAACTGCTCAGGTTCAAATTCCCCAGTCGAAGAGTTGAAACCTTCAATAGTAAATCCACCTGTTGAAAAATAGACTGTTCTTACAGGCCGACCTGATAATAGGCCATACATTAGGGCTGAGTCCATAGCAATTGTTTATGCGTGAGTACCAAAATCGGCGCATTATACGCCAACAGTTTGTCCTTTCTCATTTGTTCTCCTTACAAAATACAATAATAGTGCAGATTTCGAACCTAAATCGAACCGCGGCAGCGGTTAAATTTTGAAAATGTTCCGATTTTATCACATACTCAATTTAATTCACATTGCGCTGGCGCAGACTTCTCTTTACCAGCTGAAGATATCAATAAAGGGGGTCAACTTTATTGTAAAGAAAACGTCCGTCTGCATATACAATTAAGTCTATTCGTTGATAATAGCCTATTAGGATTCTTTCTGTTTCTGCAAGTGCACAAAAAACTGAGAAAATTTTTGACCCTGATTGGAATTTAGTCTCATCAAAATCATTTTCCGTTAGTTCCGGAAAGGAACATAATTCCATTGATATAGGCCCCCCTGATGTCATAAAGCCAATAAAACGAATAGCTTCAAAATTCTCGCTACTAATGCTTTTGTAACTATCCACCGCTTCCCATATAAGACTGGCAAACAATTCTTTATTGGCCTCATAATTGCTGACTAATTGTTCATCTGCCTCCATCCGCTTTAATTCACTCTCTCGATAAATTTCAAGTGGAGTATATACGAATGTCCCTACTTGGTTATCTAAAACTTCATTATGTTTTTGGATACCAGAAAGGATTAATGCTGGTATTTTTTCAGGAAATGCCTTACAAGTCCTGTTTCTCGAATAATGCTCACACTTTATACAATGCCTTCTGCTATCTTGAATACGCATGCCTTGAACTTTTAAATGGACTTGAAGTAAGTTAAACAGTTCGTCATCCCGAATTTTAATTTCAAGAAAGCAGTTAGGATCACGGAGTGATTCACTCTTATATAGCCGTGGTCTGCGGTAAACTGAACAGAGGGATGTATCACAACCGCGGCAGCGGTTGAACAAATCGGAGCGTAATTCAACCGCTACCGCGGTTGCAGAACCTCACAAAACCTATAAGTCCGCGGACGACCACGGCTATGCAAGATTCAACCGCTGCCGCGGTTGAAGTTTCAAAATTTGGGATGATCCATGTTTTTTATTTACAAATTTATTGTACTTGATCAATTCACCAAAAAAATCACCTTATTGATTATCAAATCACCTTAAGTCTTTTCAAATCTCGAAAATCCCCATAAGTTCCTTTGCAAGAAATAATTTTATAAATCCAAGATCATAGGTGCCATAGTTGAGTTTGTATTTCAAAATCAGTGAACCCAGAATATTTCAGCTGCAGGCTCTTCTGCCTCATTAGCATAAAGTTTTTCAAAAAAAACATCAATTTCAGGAAATGGAATCCTAAAGTCATGTCCAGGACCCTGAGCTTCAAATTCAGCCCAAGCGACAATATCTCTTGGATCTGCTTTTAACACACGCAATAGTTGCTTTTCGATTTTATCAACATCTCCATGCGCTAAAAATACGATACTTCGGCTAATTTGAGCAGGTGTGTGATAATCAACAGGTTTCCTGTAAATTTCAATTAAAATACTTTTTACTTTCGTCGCATCACTTGCTGTGAAATCTTTGTCAATACGATCCACAATGTCTTGATCTATTGTATCCAGGGCTATTCTTTTCATCCTACCATTCTCCTTCTAATGCAGAAAATTCAGTTTCGATACAAAGCTTCAGTTCTTCTGCTTCGACATCATCAATCTTTCCTGCGAATTCCAGAACTGCTGATTTATTCTCCCGCTAAGGCATACTCGTCTTCTTCATCAACTGTACATAGTGGTAAAGTTGATTGAGCAATGAAAAGTCCTCTATCTTCTGATATCCAACAAAAGTTGTTTCTGAATAGTCATTTATTGATTATTTGTTTTTAAAAATATACCAATTAAAGGGAAGTTCCAAATAATTTTTTGCTGCATCGGCCAGGATGTTTCTTCTTACAAACAACAAGTGACGAACCCCGCCCCAAACCCGGGGCGACCATTCGTCACTCGTCATTCCTTTATTCGTCACTTACTTCAGCACCACCATCCGCTTCGTCTCCACGAATTTTGCCGTTTCCAGGCTGTAGTACAACACCCCGGAGCTACGCAGCGCTGCCGCCTCTACATTCAGCAAATTCCAACCCTTGCTGTATTCGCCCTGAATTTGGTACAGCACCGCACCCTTCACATCCCGCACGGTCAGTTTGGTTTGGCTTGCTTCGGGGAGGTAGAAGCCGATCTGGGTATTGCCCTGGAAGGGGTTGGGCACGTTTTGTAACAGGACCACCTTTTCCGCTGCGGGTTCTTGAGCCGCTTCTACCATGTAGTCCAGTAAAGCTGGAGCAATGGGCTTTTGAGTTTGGAGTGGTTTGTCCAAACTGCCTTGTTTTTTCGCCAAGTCTTTTGGCTGGGAGGCAATCTCAGGCAGTTCAGTTTCTCTGAAACCTGGGGCCCCTTGCACGGTAACCACCACATCGAAAGAAGCACCCAAAACATCGTCTCCGGTACCATTGTTGTCGCGCCAATTCGGGCCATTGGTATAAGGCACAATGGTGTACACGACCACGGCGGGTTGACGGGTGCGGTTTTGCAGAACATTTTCCTCAAACACCGAGCCACGCGGGCGGGTATAGGGTGCTTCGCTCACACCCTTCACACTATCCGGGTTGCTGATGGCTTGTACCAGGTATTTTTTCCGTTTTTTGGGTTTTACTTGATTGACTTTGATTTGAGGTGCGGTATTGTGTGGGATGGTTTCCCGGAAAGCGGTGGGCTCTGCCTCCGGACAACGTTTGCCCATGCTGTTCACCTTTACCACCACCGTGATGGGTTCGCCAATACAACCCGCTGCCTGGGAGCCTACTGGGGTGATTGTATACGTTACTTCGGTACGTTTGCGCGTCAGGTTGACCAGGAGTTCGTCGATGGCGTTGACGCCAAAGGGCACTCCACTGCCACTTCCGAGGCCCACCCGGGCTTTGCCATAGGTTGCTGTCCAATTGAAGGTAGCACCCGGTGCGGCATTGGGATTGAGCACGGTGACATCAGCGGGAATGCCACTACAAATGGTTTTCCCACTGGCTGCTGCATCCGGAATGCGGCCAATCACTACAGTAACCGGTTTTACATCGAAGCAGCCTGTGCTGGCAATGGTACCCTTGATGTAATACACTCCGGCGTCGGCGCCCTGAGGGTTGGCAAAAGGCAAGGTCGTTGCCGCATCTCTCCAGTAAGTAAGGGTAAGCCCAGTGCTAGAACCTGCCGTAATCGCCGCTTCCCGCAAATCGACCAAAGTGGTACAACGTGGCGCAGGGTTATTGGTAATCAGTGTTGGTTTTGCATTTACCGTTACCGTCACCTGAGTGTTGTTGGGGCTGTTGCAACCATTGGCACTGAGGGCAAATTGGTAAACCACATTCAGGCTACCCGCAGTAGTATTGAGCAAACTTTCATTGATGTTACCGCTGCCACTGGCCGCCGCATTGCTGATGCCGTTTACGGCTGCCCGAGTCCAGGTGAATTGAGCTCCGCTCACATTGCTGCTTGGTGCATAAGTAAAGGCAGTGCCACTACAAATAGCCGCCGGGTTGAGGTTACTATTCAAACTTGGAATCGGATCGATCGACTTGTTCACGGTGAAGGTAGCCGGGTTGCTGCAACCATTGGCACTCAATGTAAAAATGTAAGAAGCGGTAATCGCTGCATTGGTCGTATTGGTCAGCGTTTCAGTGATTGGTCCAAAACCACTGGCCGCTGCATTGCTAATGCCACTTACGGCTGCCCGCGACCAACTGAATGTGGTTCCTTGCGTTGCGCTCGTAGGCGTATACGTAAAGCTAGTTCCACTACAACTGCCCGCCAGGGCCAGATCAGAACTGAGGGTAGGCAGTGGATTCACCGTCACGACCACACTATTGCTGATGGTATTGGCGCAAGAATTGGCACTAATCAAGTACACGTAGGTAACATTGATAGGCCCGGACGTCGTATTGGTCAGGGTTTCGTTGGGATTACCTGAACCGTTCGCCGCTGCGTTGCTGATGCCATTCACCGCTGCGCGACTCCAGGAGAAAGTAGCCCCAGCCGTCGCACTGGTAGGGGTGTAAACAAAATTAGCTCCGCTACAAATGGCCGGCGGATTTATCGTGCTGCTCAGGGTTGGTTTGGGATTTACCGTCACCGTCACATTGTAAGTCGTTGTATTGACACAACCATCCACATTCAAGGTATACACATAGGTTACACTGACTGGGTTGGAACTCGTATTGGTCAGCGTTTCATTCGGGTTCCCTGTACCACTTCCGGCTAGATTGCTGATGCCGTTGACCGTGGCCCGAGTCCAGCTGAAAGTCGTATTGGGCATCGAACTGGTGGGCGTGTACGTGAAGATCTGCCCGCTACATATACCCGTCGCAGTAGTTGCACTGGTCAAAACCGGGAGGGGACTCACATCAACCTCTACATTGAAGCCAAGCGGGTTGTTGCAATTGTTGGCACTGAGGCGATAAACATATACAACTGTGATGGATCCATTGGTTGTGTTGGTCAAAAGTTCTGCCGGATTTCCTGTCCCATTGGCAGCAGGGGCAGTGATGCCTTGCACAGCTGCACGCGTCCAGGTAAAAGTGGTACCCTGAGTCGAACTTTTGGGTAAATAGCTAAAAACAGACCCACTACAAATATCTGGTGCGTCCAGGTCGCTACTCAGGGTAGGTAGCGGATTGACCGTTACTTCAATGACACTTGGTGAAGCTGCGGAGCAGCCATTGGCGGTAAGGGTGTATTGGTAAATGGCACTCAGTGGAAATGCAGACCCACTGGTCAACGTTTCATTGACATTACCATTCCCACTACCCGCGGCATTGCTGATGCCACTTACTGCGGCACGGGTCCAGGCAAAAGTAGTATTCGCTACGTTGCTCGTTGGGGTATAGGTAAAGGCAGTACCGCTGCAAATAGCGGGTACATTGACAGTACTCGTCAGTCGTGGACTTGGTTTTACACTCACCGTTACATTAACCGGGTTGGGGTTACTACACCCGCCAGAGCTGATTGTAAATGCATATACCACATTGACTGCGGTAACAGTAGTGTTTTCTAAAACTTCGACTAACTGCGTACCTGTGCCGCTACCTGCTGCATTGGAAATCCCATTTACTGCCGCTCTGGTCCAGCTGAACGTAGCATCGAATGCTCCACTCAATGGCGTGTAGGCAAACTTATTTCCACTACAAATGGCGGGCGGGTTGAGTTCACTGATCAGGGTAGGAAATGGTTTTACACTCACCACTACATTGAAAGTTTGTGGGTTGCTGCAACCATTGGCACTTAAGCGGTATACGTAGGTGACTCCTACGGGCAAATCGGTGGTATTTGTCAAGGTTTCGTTTGGATTTCCGGTACCGTTGGCAGCAGCATTGCTGATTCCACTCACGGCAGCCCGGGTCCAGGTAAAGGTGGTGCCTTCTACAGCACTGGTGGGGAGATAACTAAACACAGTACCGCTACAGATGGCGGGCGGTGTGCTGCTGCTGCTCAAGGCTGGCGGCTGATTGACCGAAACGCTGACGTTGGCCGTGGCTGGGTTGGTACAGCCTGCTGCGCTCAGTGTGTATGCATAAACCACATTAAGCGGGCCGTTGGTCGTATTGACCAATGCTTCATTAGGGTTCCCGGTTCCACTGGCCGTCGCATTGCTGATGCCCGACACTGCCGTACGTGACCAGCTAAAAGTAGTACCTTCAGTTGCACTGGTAGGAGTATAGCTGAAGGTCGTACCGCTACAAATCGCCGGCGGCGTAAGAGTGCTACTCAAGCGGGGAATGGGTTTAACCCTTACCGTCACATTCTTCGGATTTGGATCCGAACAACCACTGGCACTCACCGTATAGGCATAAATGACAGTTACGGTATCCGCTGTGGTGTTCACCAAGGTATCACTAGCCGCTCCGGTTCCACTTTTTGCGGCATTGCTGATGCCATTCACTGCGGCTCTGGTCCAGGTAAACGTGACATTGTTGCTACTGCTCGTAGGAGTGTACACAAAAGGAGTACCACTGCAAATTGCGGCTGGAATCAGGGTACTGCTGAGCAAAGGGCTTGGATTCACCGTTACCGTAACATTGACAGGAGTCGGGCTGGCGCAGCCACCCAGCGTAGCGGTGTACTGATAAATTACGTTTACCGGGTTGGTAGTGGTATTGAATAAAATTTCATTGATCCTGCCGGTATCGGTCCGCGCTGTATTGCTTATTCCTTCCACTGCAGCACGAGTCCAGTTGAAAGTTGCTCCAGCCCGATTACTGGTAGGGATATAGCTAAAGCTTGCACCACTACAAATGGCAGGGGGAGTGAGGCTGCTGGTTACCTGAGGAATTGGGCTAATTTTTAGTTTCAAACTTGGCGGCATCGGGTTGCTACAGCCGTTGGCGGTCAAAGCGAAAACATAAGTTACCGTGACTGCAGTATCCCCGCTATTGTTCAGGGTTTCACTAATGACTCCGGTTCCCATGCTGCCAGAGTTGCTGACTCCATTTACAAAGGCGCGGGTCCAGCTGATGGTGGTTCCGGTGGTGGAGCTACTTGGGGTGTAAGTAAATAGCGTCCCGGTACATTGCATAACCTGGGCAGTGGGGCTAGTCAGCTTGGGGATGGGATTAACCTTGACTTGTACGCGGAATGTATCCGGCTGAAGGCAGCCCCCGGCACTTAAACCAAAAAACTCGTAGGTCACCATCACCGGGTTCGCCGTCGTATCATTGAGGGTTTCGCTGATGGGGCCCATCCCGGTCGCTGCGGGATTGCTAATTCCTGGTACCGCTTTACGACGCCACTTGAATGTTGCACCCGGCACATTGGTGGTAGGTGTATACGCAAAACTGGTTCCACTACATACGGCGGGTGGGGTTAGCGTACTGGTCAGGATTGGCAAGGTTTTAAAGCGTATAATAATGGTATCCCTATCCGTTACCGGCATGCTACAAGTATCCCGCACTATACAGATGATGGTATCCAGATGAGCCAGTGTATCAATGGTAATTGTTTTACCCTTTTTGAGGAAATCGCCATTCAAGTACCACTCAAAAGTAGCCGTAGTATCGGCCAAGGTTGCCATGGCTTTAAAGGTAACCGTATCACCTGGACAAATAGTGTCGTTCGGCATAGCAGTGATGGTCACTGAGGTCGTGGGGCAATTGGCAAATACAAAACCCGGCAAGGTCAAAGTATCTCCTGGAACGAACACTGCTACTTCACCTGAAGCGCCAGCACCCACTACTGCTTTTATTTTAAGGGGATTAACAACCTGAAAAAAGCTGGCCATAGTGCCTCCAAAGGTAACCTTGGTGGCTCCCGTCAGGTTATTGCCCGTAATGGTGATGGTATCGCCAGGGCCGCCAGTCATCGGGCTGAAGGAGATGAGGGAGGGCGGGAGGTCAAAGGCGGTACGAAAAACAGAGACCGTATTGGCATTCTGGTTTATAACAGCAAAATCAGGAATATTATCTCCAGTTAAATCTACAATGGCATTGGCAAAAGCTGCTGTACCAGTTGTTAAATCTACTTTGGTTTCCAAAATGATGTTTCCGCTGGTACTATTGTTTTTGAAGATAGAAGCTGTAGATGGAGTAGTCGTTGAACTAGCATTATTGGAAACCGCTATTTCAACCTTGCCATCCCCATCTAAATCGCCAACTGCAATACGAATTGGAGTAGTACCTGTAGTAAAATCTACTTTTGTGGCAAATCTGACGGTATCCACCTTGCTGGTATTGCGCAAAATGGTCAATTTCACACCTTGATCAACCACCAGAGCATCCAGTTTGCCATCCCCGTCAATGTCACCCAAAGTGGTTCCAAAAGGAAAACTACCCGCATCAAAATCTGCCTTGGCTACAAATGATATGTTACCACTAGTACTGTTATTGCGGAGAACTGAAATGGTGCCTGACTGGGCATTCCCCGAAACGATATCTAACTTACGATCACCATCGATGTCTCCAATGGCCAGGGTAAAAGGTTGGCTCCCCACGGGAAAGGTAATCCTGCTGGCAAAGGAGAGGGTACCAACTGTACTGGTGTTGCGGAGGACGGATATGGTTCCGGCCGAAGAGTTGGCAATAGCCAAATCGGGCTTTCCGTCTCCATCCAGGTCCCCGATTGCAATGGCCTGCGCAGCCCCTCCAGCGCTTGAGTCAATGCGGGTAGCAAAGGTCAATTCATCCCCACTGGAAGTGTTTCTGAATAAAAACACCCTACTTGCCGTTGAACTGGTTGCGGCAATGTCCAATTTGCCGTCGCCGTCCAAATCGTCAACCGCAACTCCGGTCGCCCCTGCATTCAGTGTCAAATTGACTCTGGGCCGAAAAGACACTGCATTGCCCGTGCTATTGTTGCGGTAAATCCGGATCGATTGAGTAATGGAATGGCAAATCACCAGATCTGGCTTCCCATTGCCATCCATGTCGCCAGTGGCTAAGCCGCTAGGGCGGGTTGCTGTCACGGAATCCACCTTTGCCGCAAAATTCATTGCACTGATGCTCAGACCAGAACTAAACGTAACTTTAAAAGGCAGCGTACTTTGAGCGCGCAACCCACTCACTGTGTTCAACACCGTAATGGGTTGGTAATTGGAGCCTACTGGCACCGTAACCGTCAGTGTAGTAGCAGTTGCTGCATTTACAGTAGCTTTTACCGGGCCAAAATA
Organism: Haliscomenobacter sp.; assembly: GCF_965225875.1. Lineage (GTDB taxonomy): Bacteria > Bacteroidota > Bacteroidia > Chitinophagales > Saprospiraceae > Haliscomenobacter. The sequence continues at coordinate 2,877,867 of NZ_CBDDBS010000003.1, forward strand.
AACCACGTTATTGGCTGCAGTGGTGTTGAAGTTGGTTCCTGTGATGGTAACGCTGCTACCGATGGGCCCAGAAGTTGGAGCGAAGCTGGTGATGCTTGGAACTTGGGCAGAGAGGAAACTTCCTATCAGGCATGCCGATAGGAGAATGCATAGTTTTTGGATCATAGTATTCATGGTGATATAATTATCAATAGACTTGCGTTTTAATGTACCACTCAAAAAATGGCCTCATTTCAACAAGTACAATTCCCATCCGGCAAAAATAACTTTTTCTATTGTTATGATGGTTTTTTACCCATTTAATCTAGGTTATAATTGAAAAAAAATAACAAGCATAGATTTTTTTCTTATTCATTTTCAAGCATTTCCCACAAACGAATCACTTCAGCAGCGGGTTTTACATCGTGTACGCGCAGCATTTTGGCTCCTTTTTGTAAGGCAACCATATGTAAGGCGGTAGTACCATTGAGTGCCGCCTCCGGCTCTATTTCCAACAAGCGATAAATCATGGATTTGCGGGATAAGCCAGCCAAAATGGGGGTATCCAAAATCTGGAACACCTGCAAGTATTTTAACAAAGTGTAATTGTGGCTAAGGGTTTTGCCAAACCCAAAACCAGGGTCAAGTACAATATCCTTCACACCCAATGCCCGTAATTTGCCTACTTCGGCAATAAAAAAGTCGAGCACTTCGGTCACCACATCATCGTAATTGGGGTTCTTTTGCATGTTGCCCGGTTGTCCCTGCATGTGCATGAGGATGTAAGGCAGGCCCAATTCAGCCACCGTTGGGTACATACTGGCATCTAGCCGACCGGCGGAAATATCGTTGATGATGCCCACCCCCAGCTCCGCTCCTACCCTCGCGCTGTGGCCGTAAATGGTATCGAGAGACAAGATTGCCTCCGGAAAACGTTTCACTAGGGTCTCAATGACTGGAGCAATCCGTTGCGCCTCTTCCTCAGCACTGATGATGGTCGCACCCGGGCGAGAGGACATGCCACCAATGTCCAAAATTTGGGCACCTTCATGCAGCATTTTTTCTGCCTGCTGTACAATGGCGTCCAATGCGGTGAACCGACTACCTGCATAAAAACTATCTTCCGTTACATTGATGATGCCCATGATGACGGGCCGAGAAAGATCGAGGAGGCGTCCGGCGCAATTGAGGGTGCTTTGTGGATTGAGCATTGATTTAATTTTTGTTTGGGCGACCCTAGGTGGTCGCCCAAAAAACAGGCAAGCACATAGGGTTGCCCCAACAAATTTATTACTTTTGACCAAAATCTAATGTTATGTCTGAAGGTGTTGACTCCCGTTTGCGCATCAGCCAAACTTTTTTGGCCATCTTGGTCATTGCCTTGTTTGGTTTAATCGCTTATAAATATTTGCCCAAAGGCGCCATGAGTGGCGATGTCACCACCGTGCCCAAGGAATTCCAATTGAATTACCTGCCAGCCGATTTCAATTTTGACATCGACGAAGAAGATGCCCTGGCCATTCTGACCAATCCCAAGCGTTACCGCAGGGAATTCAACCAATTGGTGTATGACATGAACATGGCGATCCTGAACCATACCGCCAATCGTATGGGTTTGAGCGAGTCGGTTAAAAAACAGTTGCCCAACGAATATGACAAACACCACGATTATTTGCGCAACTTGTACTACGATGAATTTTTAGCCATCAAAGACACCACCAGTAGTTTGTACCAAACCTGGTACGACAATGGTTTCAAAAATGCAGCAAAAATCTGGTACGAAGTGGCTGCCAAATACACCTGCTACCTGGTCAATAACGTAATGGGTGGACTCATCCCGATGAAAGATGGGGCTTTTTATGCCAAGGGCAAAAGGGTGGACACTCCCTGTGGCATTGCACTCACTGAAGCCCTTTCACCCTTGATGAAACAGATTGAAGAAAGAGCAGCGATAGAAGACTTCGGCCGATCACGAGGACTCCTGCAGGAGCGGGTTGAAAAGGTGGTATCTGAATTGGCTACTTATGAAATACGCGACAAAAAAGGCTTGACCAAACAATTCCAGACTAAAGTATGGGGTTTCGCCGTGTCCTCTACCGACGTCGAAATCACCGCCATCAGCATCCTTAAGATCGGTTTCAAACTCGACGATTATTTCGACATCAAACTCAACGGAAAAAGTAAACTGGTCACCGTTACTTTACCCGAACCGATCATCCTCTCTCATGAAGTATACCCAAAAATGGACCGCATGAGCATCGGCTGGTTGCGTGAATTAAAAGGTGACGATTTGAATAAGGCCTTCAATGTACTGCGTGAAGAGTTTCGCCGCGATGCCATGAATGCCGATGCCATGGATAAGGCCAAGGTCCAGGCCCGCGAAGTGCTCAATACGATGATGGGGCCCTTGGTCAGTTCTTTGGGTTCCAAGTACAAACTGCGGGTGATGTTTGAAGAAGGCGACCCAACTCCTCAAGAATTTAAACCCAGAGACCCCTTTGGTGACCTCTCTCCCGAGCAGTAATCCAACATTTGTAATTCTCCCGACACCCTATTTAAACATAGTCTAAATAAATTTTGTCTGAAATAAAAATAAAACTTACCTTCGCGCTAATTGTTAACGTAGCATGAAGCAATATTCCGTAATACTGGCAGATGAACAACCTTTGGTCCGCCTGGCCCTGCGCCAGTTACTGGGCCAGAAAGAACATTACCAAATTGTAGCGGAAGTATGCAATGAAGAAGAAATGCTTGCTGCAATAAGGGTAAATAAGCCAAATTTAGTCATTGTTGATTATAGTCAATCCGAAAGTTTCCGGCCCAATTCCATTGCAAAAATCAAAACCATTTCACCCCAAACCCAGGTGTTGGTCATTAGTGCAGATACGCGCAAAGACAATATTGCACAGGTGCTGGAGCTGGGAATCACCAGCTTTTTAACCAAGACATGCGGCCTCAATGAAGTCTTGGAAGCTGCCCAAGCCACCCTCAAAGGAGAGAAGTTTTTTTGTGGCCGGGTGATTGATTTTTTATTGGAAAAATCTTTTGCCAAAGAGGCCGAGGTCAACTGTTCACCGACCCCGCTTTCGGTTCGAGAAATCGAAATTGTACAACTTTCCGCTAAAGGACTGATTGCCAAAGAAATCGCAGACACCCTCAATCTGAGCACCCATACCGTTTATACGCATCGGAAAAACATTATGAAAAAATTGCAGATCAGCTCTTCCTCCGAGTTGGTACTTTACGCGGTGAGTAAGGGTTTGGTACAAAATGAAATTTGAGCGTTTTCCTTTCTGTCTCATTCCTTTCTTTAAAGAATTGTTGATTTTTTGAATAAAAACTCGCAACTTGCCTTGCTATAAGGCAATCAATATGAAAAAAAAATCAATTGCGCTGTACTTGCTGATTTGCGCTCCACTTTGGGTAATGGCACAAACCTATGTCGCACCTCCCCCCTTGCTGCCCAACCCAGGTTACAATGCCAATGCCAATCCCGTCAAGGAGCCAGTTTATGCTCCGGAGACCAACAGCAACCTCAACAATACAGCTTCGTCTAACCAGAATGGTAGAATTCACCTGGTAAAAAAAGGAGAAAGCCTCTACCGCATCGCCAAGTTATACCAGGTCACCGTGGACGACATCAAAGCCTGGAACTATCTCCAGTCTGATTTGATCTCAGCGGGGGCCAGCCTCAGCATTGGTACTCCAGCGCCCTATGTGGCCAGCAACAGTGTACCAGCACAATACAACCAAATGACTGAGCGCTCGGTCCCGGGTTGGCAAACTGGCTTGCAAAACCACACCCTACTTGCGGGTGAATCGCTTGCTGCCATTGCCAATTATTATGGCCTGACCGAAGCGCGTTTGCGCTCGATGAACAACCTGGGGCCGCAAGACCTGGTACCCGCTGGTTACGTACTCAACGTCAACCCATGTCTGGGCAATACCTCAATGAGCAACAATCCTCCTGCTTCGTACGAGCAACCCAATACCCCAGGGAACTACGCCTCCGGGAATGGTCAGGATTACAGCTCTCCCGTTCCCAAATACATTCCTCAGGATCGTTCAGCGAATACCAATACGCCGAACAGTTACAACTATCAGGATAATTCCATTAATAATTCTGGCACTTACACTTATCGACGCGAAGATCAGTACGACCCCAATGCAAACTACAATTCAGGAGTACCCAATAGTTATGAGTATACCGCCCGGGGTGGCGTGCCCAACACCCCAAACACCAATCTTGGCACTCCTGGGGCTTTGATTTACGAAAATGGTCGACGGGTTCATTTGGTAGGTAGCAATGATACCCTTGAAACCATTGCGGATCAATATCAGGTGCCAGCTGAACGCCTTCGCTATCTCAACAAGATGGGCGCGTACGATGTAGTTCGCCCAACTCAAAAATTACTCCTGGAATAATTTGATCAAAAAATATACAAATAATGCTTGATTGGGCGTTATAATTCCCCATTCACCGCTCAATCAAGCACTATCCTTTTCTAAATGCTTGTGGTTTAGCAATCAATGTTAAATTTACGTTAACTTTTTTTTCAGAAACTTTTTCTTTCCTTTCACGTGAATCAAAAAAATTTTACCACGTAAAATCCAGGGGATAACTTTATTTATTCTTAATAACAATATTTTTACAACAAAATTAACATAGGTTACTTTTTTATAATCAATTGATTTTTAATCATAAAACTAACCCTGAGTTAATGTTGATTTCAAAACCGTGAGTTAATTTTGCACCGTGATTAGTTTTTACTCATTCCATCACCAAATTTAACTAGTTTATGAAGCTTGCTAACCTGTTTAAAGCGCTTTGCACAGTAGTTGTCATTCTAGCTGCGCAATTGGGCGCTTTTGCTCAGGTGACTACTTCCGCGATGGCCGGTATCATTACCGACTCCAAAGGAGAAGCCCTGATTGGTGCCAACGTGGTTGCAGTACACGTACCTTCGGGTACCTCGTATGGTACCGCTACCGACCTGGACGGTTCTTACCGCATGCCAGGTATGCGTGTAGGTGGTCCCTACAAAATTACGGTGACATACACCGGATTTGCCGACCAAGTAAAAGAAAACATTTACATCAGCTTGGGAACTGCTGCAACCATCAACTTCGAGTTGGCAGAGCAAGCAGTAACTTTGGACGACGTTGTGATCAGCAGCGGCAAAAACTCCATCTTCTCCAGCGATCGTACCGGTGCCGCAGTACAATACGACACCAAAGCAATCAACAGCCTCCCTACCATTGGCCGTACCATTGACGACATTACCAAGTACAACGCCTACAGCAACGGACGTTCCTTTGCTGGTCAGGATAGCCGTTTCAACAACTTCACCATCGACGGTTCGGTGTTCAACAACGGTTTTGGTTTGGGTTCATCTGCTCAGGCGGGTGGTCGTACTGGTACCAGCGCCATTTCGCTGGACGCATTGGAAGAACTCCAAATCAACATTGCACCTTTTGATGTTCGTCAGTCTGGCTTTGCCGGAGCAGGCATCAACGCAGTAACCCGCTCTGGTACCAACGAATTTTCAGGTTCTGCTTACCACATTTGGCGTAGCCAGGATTTGGTGGGAGAAAAAGCAGATGGTCAGAAAATTCCTGCCGTAACCATTGATGAAAAGACAACTGGTTTCCGTTTGGGTGGTCCAATCATCAAAAATAAGTTGTTCTTCTTTGTCAACGGTGAGCAATTCAAAAGCTCTAACCCCGCTTTGACCTGGCAATTGAACCGCGCTGGAGCTACCGGTAACGTATCCCGCGTAACTGAAGCCGACCTTCAGGATTTGAGTAGCTTCATGAAGACCAACTTCAACTACGACCTGGGAACCTTGGACAATTTCAACAACGACATCACCAGCCGCAAAGGTATTGCCCGTTTGGACTACAACATCAGCCAAAAGCACAAAGCCTCTTTGCGCTACTCGCACCACAACTCTGAATCTGAGCAAGTAATCAGTAGCTCAAACAGTAGTAACACTGCGGGTAACGGTAACCGTCAAAACTCTGCCTTGGCTATCTCTGGCGAGAACACTGGTTACATCATCCAGGACAATACCCGTTCGATTGCTTTTGAATTGAACTCGGTGTTGAGCAACAAAACATCGAACAACTTTGTGGCTACCTTCAACAAACAAATTGAAGACCGCAAATACCGCACCGACGTTTTCCCAACTGTTGATATCCTGAAGGACGGAACCACTTACACTACCATTGGTTTTGACCCCTTCACGCCAAACAACAAGTTGAACTACAGCACGCTTAACCTGATCAACAACTACAACATTTCGGTTAAGAAGCACTACTTCACCATTGGTTTGGGTTATGAATACTTCCAGTCTAACAACGTATTCTTCCCAGCTTCTAACGGCGTTTATGTGTACAACTCGATTGCTGACTTCAAAGCAGCAGCACTGGATTTTAAAAACAACCCAAACAATACCGTTTCACCTGTAACTGTGAACCGTTACAACTTGCGCTATTCTCTGTTACCTGATGGAGCTGAGCCACTGCAAGTGTTGAAGGTATCTACTTTCACCGGTTATGTACAGGATGAGCTGCAAGTTTCCAAGCGCTTCAAACTGACTTACGGTGTACGTGCAGACCTCTTCAAATACGACAACGGAACTGCTGAAGACTTCTACAACCCGGTTGTAGGTGGTTTGACTTTCAAGGATGAAAACAACGAAAACCTGAAAATCAATACAGGTGCATTCCCTAAAGCTGCGGTATTGCTGTCTCCACGTTTAGGTTTCAACCTGGATGTTAAAGGTGATCAAAAAACCCAAGTTCGCGGGGGTACGGGTATCTTCGTTTCCCGCATTCCTCAGGTATTGGTGTCCAACCAGTTGGGTAACAACGGGGTAAACACTGCTGTGATCAACGTAACCAATACAACTGCTTATCCATTTACGACCGATCCTAGCCGTTTTGAGCCAGGTAGCACAGATATCACCAAGTTGCCACCTTATGTTATCAACGCATCTAAGGAGGATCTGAAATACCCAAGCCTGTGGAAAAGCAACCTGGCCATTGACCAGAAATTACCACTTGGCCTGGTCTTCACCGTTGAAGGTATCTACAACCAGGTGTTGCAAGGTTTGCGCTACATCGATGCCAACCTGAAAGGCCCAGATCGTGTACTGAAAGGTGCTGACACTCGTGGTCGTTTCCCTGCATCAGGAGTTGCCAGCTCTGGTTCAGGTGCCAACAACACCGTAAACATCGCCCGCTTCATCAACCCAACCATTTCTAACGCTTTCGTTTTGGCCAATACGACAGAAGGGTATGCTTACTCTTTCACTGCAAAATTGGAAAAACCAGCGGTTAATGGTTTTGGTGGGATGATTGGTTATACCTATGCTAAGGCTACTGACCTTCAGTCGGTTGGTAGTACGGTACAAGCCAACGCGCCAACTGTAGGTGGTCAAAACTTCCTGGAAGCGTCTTACTCTGACAACGACCTGCGTCACCGTTTTGTAGGTTTTGTGAACTACCGTATCAACTATGGTGGCAAGTTTGGTGGCGCTACTGAGATCACTTTGGGTGGTGTTGCTGCAAGTGGTTCCAAAGTTAACTATACTTATGGCAACGACTTGAATGGTGATGGTCAGATCAACGACCTGATCTATGTACCTAACAATGCTACAGAGCTTACCTTCTCCAACCTTACCGTGGGTAGTGGTGCCAATGCCAAAACCTTTACTGCTGCAGAGCAACAAACTGCTTTCAATGCATTCATCGCTTCAGATGAGTACCTGAATTCTCGTCGTGGTCAGTATGCAGAGCGCAACGGCGGCTACCTGCCCTGGTTGACTCGTTTTGACCTCACCGTGATGCAAGAAGTATACATCAAAATTGGTGAGAAGAAAAACACCTTGCAGTTCCGTGCGGACATCCTCAACTTCGGCAACATGCTGAATAATGCCTGGGGTGTAGGAAACCAACTCACCTCTGGTAGCTTTGGTACTGCCAACCCACTGACTGTAGCTGCGGTTGCGGCGGATGGTACTCCATCTTTCCGTATGGCGACTCGGGTTGTGAATGGCCAAACCATCCTGCTGGATACTCCTTTTGTAAAAACCATCAACGTGAACAACGTATGGCAGGCACAATTGGGCGTACGTTACTACTTCTAAGCAATACTTGACGATCAAGTCTTAGGATAAAAAAAGGGCTGCTTCCGATGGAGGCAGCCCTGATTTTTTTAGTTCAAACCTGATGCGGTTCTTTGCTTTCGATTGGTTCTAAGATCGGTGTGGCAAAAACACCTCCGCCATCATACACCTTGCACTCCCCCCACCATAAGTTTCAATGGTTTTGATCGGGCTGTGCAAAATCTTGGTGTGTTTTTCAATTTTTGCAATTTGATCTGGCTTTAAGGACTCGTAAGCCTGAGTCGACATCACCAGAAAGGTTTGGCCGCTCGTGTTGCGCACCTGCAGCATATTGCCTGCAAAAGACATCATTTGATCCAGACTCAGGTCAATGACTTCTTTGCCTGTAGCATCAAAATAGGACAACAAATCTGATTTATCTTCGGCATCCCGAATGCTATCCAGTACAATTACCACAAAGGTTTCGCCCAGAGCCATCATCACATTGGTGTGGTAAATATCCTGTCCCTGGCCATCCACCGCATGAAAAAGGACTGGCGTATAACCGGTGATTCGGGAAAACTCCTCCAATAATTCTGGGTCGGTACGCGGACTCAGACAAGCATAAACCAGGCGATTGGGACGGTCCAAAATCATACTCCCCGTACCTTCGAGGAATTTGTCCTGGGCCTCGTGGCCTTCCATCCGCACATGGTTGGTAATGGCGAATTGCGTGGATAGGTCATTCAAAACATCTTCACGACGTTCCAACCTGCGTTTGGCCGCATACATCGGATAGGTTATGATCAGGCCATCCTGGTGAAAAGTAACCCAGTTATTGGGGAACACTGCATCAGGAGTAAGGGGATCAGCGCTGTCTTCTACTACGATAACGTTGACTCCAGCCGCCCGTAATTTGGCGACAAAAGTGTCAAATTCGGCTTTGGCTTTTTCTTGGATTTCTGCCGGGCTGAGGCTTTGGTCATTGACTTGAAAAGCATTGTTGGATGCCGTTTCCTCATTGAATCCAAAATGGGCTGGACGTACCATCAGGATGGTATCGGTGGTTTGCTGGATGCTTTGCATAGATATATTAGGTATCTGGTCAGGCTAAAACGTCTGGCAACAAAAATAGAAAAAAATGGGCTCCGAAGTTTATAAACTTGACAGCGTCACCAAGAAGTAGCTCGTTTTTTCATCGCTTCTGAGGTCTCATGCCCCAGGTAATAATCAATGCCCCGGTGAGCAACATACAAAATAGGCGTAAGACAGAGTGCCATCAAAAATTTGTAGGAGTACTGAATGGTGGCTACTGCAAACAGCTGGTTCCAGGTCCAGGGTTCTACATTGCCTACCAATTCCGGTCCCCATTTAAACGCAATACAGAGCACCACCATGCTATCAAAAAACTGGGAAACAACCGTTGACCCAGTGGCCCGCAGCCAGATGTTTTTTTCCCCAGTCCATTTTTTGATCCGATGAAAAATGAGCACATCGGTCAACTGGCCAATGGTAAAAGCGGTAAGTGAACCAATGATGATCAACATTCCCTGCCCCAGAATAACACTAAAGGCATTTTGCATATTGGGCACTCCTCGTGTGGCATTTTGCTCCAACCACCATTCAGCGGGCACCAGGTTTATTGAAGCAAAAATCATGATAAAAGCATAAGAAATAAGTCCAATCGCTAGAAAGGACAACAACTGGACACCCCGTTTGCCGTAATATTCATTGATGATGTCGGTCATGATAAACACGACCGGCCATAGCAAGACTCCAGCCGAAAATTGCAGGGCACCTTTTTGGCCAAATAAATTAAAATTGAAGGGTTCGATTCCCAGGGTGTTTTCAAGGGCGAATATTTTCACACCGATGAATTCTGCCACCAGTGCATTGGCAACAAAAAAACCACCCAAAATGATAAACAGGCGAGAGGAACGATTGGTGATTACATCCACTGCATCAAGCTTTAAATGATCATTGCACAATAAAATGCCCAATTCGCCTCTAAAGTTTACTCACTTTGTTTTAATTCAACAAATTTCACTATTGGCCGTAATAAATCACCCCAGTGGTTGGGGTTTCTTTTACTTCAATTGATTTAAGTTGAGCCAATTTAGGTTTGAGACGATCCCAAATCCATACGGCAATCACTTCCGCGGTTGGGTTCTCCAAGCCCGGAATATCATTGAGCATTTTGTGGTCCAGGATTTTTTCCAGCGGCTTCCAGGCATTTTTTACGTCGGCGAAGTCAACCACCCAACCCAAATGTGGATCTAAAGGCCCCTCCAAAAGGATCTTTACATAATAGGTATGCCCATGCATGTGTGCACACTTATGTCCGGCGGGTACATTGGGCAAAAAATGGGCTGCATCAAAGCTGAATTCCTTGTACAATTCCATGTTTGGATTTTTTGAGGCGCAAAGATAGAAAATAGCTATCAGCAGTCAGCTATCAGCAGTCAGCAAAACGGATTGCTGGTTACTCATTGCTGATAGCTCATTGCTGACTGCTGATCGCCCTAAAACACATATTTAATCTGAGCACTCAGCTGGGTTCTTCGAGGCCCGTTGATCAATTCCAGACCACTTCCGATCTCCGTTTGATTGGACCAGAAGGTTTGGGCAAAACGGGCTTCTATCGTCAGCGCAGATACCGGTCGATACCGTAAGTTCAGGTACACCCGTGAGCCCCGATTGTAATAAGGTGGAATGGAAAAGGTGTTGAGCAGGTCGTTTTCGTAGTAATAAAAACGCACATTGTAACTATCGGTATCAAACAGGGCAAAACGAGTATTGAATGACAGTGGAAAGCCAATCGGCTGAACAATTACATCCTGCAATACCGCAAATCCAAATTCTTTCGCCCCGACACCATCATCCCAATACCCCCAATCGGCGCGGGTGCGCAACTCCATGGCTTTACTCACCTGGTTGCTGATGTAGGTACGCAATTGTATCAGTCTGGTGGGGGCTAGCACATTATAGGCAGTTTCGTTGCCGAAGGCGTTTTCCTCCTTGTTTTCCTGACGCAACTCTACAAAGGCCCGCATCCGGCGGCGTTTTTCATAAGTCAGGCGCAATCGCCATTCGGTGCCACGGGAGGGTGCATCTACCTGAAAGCGCAACCAGGGGTGCCGCCACACATCGTAATAGGCATTAACCGTCCAGCCAGTGCGAGGTCGGACTTCCAAACCCATGTACATCCCTTCTTCGTTGCGCCCTCCATCGGTTTCCCCAAAAGCGGCTGCGCCCAGCGCCTGGAAATTGCGTGGGTAACGGCGGTAAACCAAGGCCGCATCCATTTTCCGATCCAGGGTCATCAGCAAGCCATTTAAAGTGGAGATGGCTCCATTGTCGCTCCAGGCGGTTTCTCCAAAAGCATTCAAATTGCCCCAACGAGCCGAATAATCAACACTGGTGTTAAATAGGGATTGCCCTTGAAAGTAAAAACGGTTGTAGGGCTGTGGATTGAGGGTCAAAGCTCGATCAAAGCGATGGTACACGCTGTTGATTCCCAGCCGGTAAGATCCACTATGGTATTGTAGCGACAAGCCACTGATGTTCTGGCGCACACTGTTTTTGTCTTCAATTTCACGGGCAGTCCGATGAAATCCTGCGTCGATGAAGGAACTGAAGCTAGCCACTTCCTCATCCAGGGTATCAACACCATTGACATTACCATCACGCAAGCGACTGGAATAAAAAGCGGTTGCCTCCAATTTGTCGCTCAGGGCATAACTAATCCCCACTCCACGCAGGTAATTGGCTTCATTGGCTGAGGCATAAGGGCGCAGGTTGCGCGCGTTGCGTTTGACCAAAGTAGACGCCGCATTTTTTCCCGTGCTGAATCCCGAAAACAAAATCAAACCTTGTCCAAAACTGGCATTAAAATCCCCCAGGGCCAATGCTTTTAGTTTTTTGCGGTAGTTGTTCAGGAAAAAATGCGCTGAATAAAAATCAAAACCCTGGCGATTGTTTTCTTTAAAAAAAGCCTCACCTCGATCCTTTTCAGCGGTGATTCCAAAACTCAAACGATTGTAATAAGTATGCCGCCAGCGGACAAACAACTGGTTGGGGTCACCCCGGTAAGACTGGTCAGACTCTGGATTGGCATAACCTGCCTGTTTTTCCAATACTCGGGACCAACGCATTTGAGCCTCATTCCGGCCATCGCCGATCATTTCCAGGATGGAAGCCTGGAAATCATCCAAATCCCCCCCAGTAGTCAGGTAAGGAATAATGCGGCGAATGAGCGCTAAATCAAAACCAGGAATGACCTGCAATTCATACAAAGCCAGAAGCGGCCCCGCGGTTTTACGGTATTGTAAAAGGTTATTGATTTGTATGTCATTCAACAAACCCAGTTCACGCAAATCAGCTTCATCACAACGATTGATGTTAAGCGGGCGTTTTTGAAATGTAGCCAAAAGATCGAACTGCCCATTCAAATCAAAATCGCCTGATTCAGCTCCACTATTTTGCAAAAAATCTTCCAGCAAGTCTGTTGGCACAGGATCTACGATTATACTGTCTGGCCGCTGGGCGATCGACAATAGCGATACCATCAATAAAAAAGGTAAAATAAGTATACTGCGCATAGTGAGTAGCAATGATGAGCTATCCTGCGAAGATAAAGTAAGCAGTTTAAGTTCAGACTATAATCCGAATGAAAAGAGATTTTTAGTCCAATCAGGGGTAAAAAGCAAATTTTTTACGCTGAATCGACTTATTTTTAATAAAAAAACAAGCCATTAAGGACACTTGGACATAAAGGCATAAATCAAATTTAAACAATTGCAAATCAAATAATTAATACTCACAATCACCCCATAATAGTGCGCTAGCCATCACATTGAAAGCAAAAAATAAATAGTATGGGCCCGGCACAGCAAGTACTTTTACATTATCAAATGAAGCCAAGGTCAACTGACCAGAACCAAACAAGCAAATAAGCGCTACTCAACAAACCCCGCCTGCCCTTAGCCAAATTACCACTTTAAAAATAATCATTGATTGAACTTTCACTTGTGTGGGCAAGTGCTACCAATTCAAACAATGAAATTTCACTTCAATCCGGCAGAAAGAAGTGGCTCATCGTTAGCAATGACTTTGAGTGTCAAGGCCGGATTTTCAACTAAAGCAATTTTTCTTTTGATTGATTGACCCAATCAGGTCGAGCACAAAAACAAAAAAGGCCTCCGAGATTTGTGGGAATCTGGAAGCCTGCGAAAGAAAACGGTAATCCATTTTCAACTAAAGCTGAGCAAAGGTAAAACATCTTGCGCATTTTCTCAAATGATTTTTGAGAGGATGAGAATGGATTATCATCATACCCACTAAGATTCGCCACAGAAGTGGTGAGCATTAATGGGTTAGCACAATCTCCAATTGTGCCAAAATGTTGGTTTGTTCTTTCTCTAACCCTCAAATATCTGAACATGAGAATTTTTTACAGTGCAGTATGTCTATTTGTGTTTGTTTCTCTCGCAAACATTTCTTTTGCTCAAGACGATGTGTTACAAGAGTCATTGGTTTCGCGCTTCAAGCAGCGCTGGAGCAAGCAGGATTCAGTTCCTGAGTCTCCACTTGTCATCAGAGGTGCAGTAGATGCTTATTTCCTAGCAGGAAAGGCACCACTACCAACCAGCTTTACAGGTGGAACGAATAACTCTTTTTCACTGGGCATGGCTAACGTGATTTTATCCAAAGAGGGTAAAGTGGGGTTTGTAGCTGACCTTGCCTTCGGTCCACGTGCTGAAGGGGCTAACGGCGGTTTTGATGCAGATGGCAAAGTAACGACTTTGACTGCGATCAAACAGCTATACGTTACTTATGCTCCATTCGAAGCATTGAAGTTTACCCTGGGTAACTTCAGTACTTTCTATGGGTATGAATTGATTGATGCTCCTTTGAATGTCAATTACAGCACGTCTTACTTGTTTTCTTATGGTCCGTTCTTCCACACAGGTGTGAAAGCCAACGTAGCCTTATCTGACAAGTTTGGAGCAATGATTGGGGTATTTGGTGACACAGATACCAAAATTGATGTGGTAAAAGGCCAACATCTTGGTGCGCAGTTATCTTATGTAAATGGTAACTTTTCCACCTACTTGAACTATTTGGGTGGCCGCTTCGCCGAAGAAACAGAAGATTCTCCCGAAATTATGAGCAACCAATTTGACATCACTGCCTCTTTCCAGGCAACTGAAAAATTCGGACTCGGTTTCAACGCAGCAATGCGTACTTTGTCTTCTGATAGTGATGGCGATGCCAGCTGGTCTGGTGCAGCATTGTATGCTAAGTATGCTTTCAGCGATTCCTTCCTTTTTGGGGTACGTGCTGAAACCATCGATGATAAAGATGGCTTCCTTTTCGGAGAAGAAGACAATAACATCTTTGCGCTGACCCTTTCAGGTAATGTTACGATTGCAAAAAACTTGCGTTTGATTCCTGAATTGCGTTTCGATTCTGCTAAAGCCACTGGCACCTTTACCTCATACAGCGATGAGGCACTGAAAGCAAATTCAGTATTCCTCTTAGCCGCAGTGTATAGCTTCTAACTCAAAACACGAGATAGAGATAGAGTGCTCAAACCTGCCTTCTGCAGTATTTGGGCACTCTGCCTTTTCACCTTAAACACAAATTTTTTAAACTAAAAGCAATCATGGCAAAAGCAAAACTAGAGTACATTTGGTTGGATGGCTATCAACCTATGCAAAGCTTGCGCAGTAAAACAAAGATTGTTGATGATTTTAGCGGAAAACTGGAAGATTGCCCAATGTGGTCTTTCGACGGTAGCTCTACTGAGCAAGCTCCAGGTAACTCCTCCGACTGTCTGCTGAAACCAGTTGCCTTGTATCCCGATCCGGCTCGCAAAAATGGCTGGTTGGTCATGACCGAAGTACTGAGCGCCGATGGCACTGCTCACCCATCCAACGGTCGTGCAATGATCGAAGATGACGACAACGACTTCTGGTTTGGTTTCGAACAAGAATATTTCCTTTGGGATCCTGCCACTGGCAAACCGCTGGGCTTCCCAGAAAATGGTTACCCAGCACCACAGGGTCCATACTATTGCTCCGTTGGTTATGGCAAGGCTTATGGCCGCGAAATCATTGAAGAGCATTTGGATATCTGCCTTGAAGCTGGCCTGAACGTTGAGGGGATCAACGCAGAGGTGGCCACTGGCCAATGGGAGTTCCAGATTTTTGCCAAAGGTGCTAAATCTGCTGGTGATCAAATTTGGGTTGCTCGTTATTTGCTCGAGCGCGTTGGTGAACAACACGGCGTTTCCATCGAGTGGCATTGCAAGCCTGTAAAAGGTGACTGGAATGGCTCTGGTATGCACGCCAACTTCTCCAATACCCTCTTGCGTACCGCAGGAAGTAAAGAAACATACGAAAAAATTCTTGAGTCTTTCCGTCCAGTTATCGCCGAACACATCGCTGTTTATGGCCCAGATAACCACCTGCGTTTGACAGGTAAGCACGAAACTCAAGCCATTGATACCTTCAGCTATGGTGTTTCCGACCGTGGTGCTTCAATCCGCATCCCTGTTGTTACCGTTGAAAAAGGCTGGAAAGGTTATTTGGAAGATCGTCGTCCAAACTCTGCTGCAGATCCATACAAAGTGGCTGCACGGATCATCAAGACGGTCAAATCTGCTTCGCTCTAGTTCCTGCATAGACATATGCCAACTAGCCCGCTTTGGTTCGCCGGAGCGGGTTTCTTTTTTTTAGCGAAGCTATAGCTCAAACTGAGCTCCGAACTACCAATTCGGGTTTAAAAATCCGCGTTTGTAATTTGAAATCCTTATCCGGCGATTCGATGTTTTCGAGCAAAATCCGGGCCGTTTCCTGCCCCATTTCATAAGATTGTTGGCTGATGGTGGTGAGGGGAGGTTCGAGTAAAGGGCCGACAGCAAGATTGGTGAATCCAATGAGTGCCAAATCCCGGGGGATTTTCAGGTTCAACTCCCGGGCAGCTTTAAGTACCCCCAAGGCAACATAATCACTCACTGCAAAAATGGCATCAGGGGGCTGGGGTAAGCTCAACAAATCCAGCGCCGTTTGATGGCTATCCTCCATCCGAAAAGTAGTGTGTACCAAGTATTCCGGACGAAGTTCCATTTGAGCATCCCGCAGAGCGGCTTTGAATCCCTGCATGCGCAAACGGGTTAATTTGAGGGTGGAGGGCCCAGCAATATGGGCAATGCGCTGCCGACCACTCTTGATCAAAAACTCACCTGCCTTATACCCACCTTCGAAATTATCGTTAATGATTTTATGGCCATATACCTGATCATTGGCCCGATCGAACATGGCCAGCGGGATGTCCAGGTCTTTGAGCATATTGAGGTGTTTAAAATCCTGGGTGGAACTGCCTATCGAGATGGCAACCCCATCAACCCTTGCCCCAATCAATTGATCGATGATTTTTACTTCCCGCTCATAGATGTTTTGTGATTGGAAGATCATTACGTTATAGCCTTGCTGGTAAGCTACATTTTCCAGCCCATTGATGATTTCTGAAAAAAACTGATTGTCAATCTCAGGCACCACCAATCCAATGGTATGGGTTCGTTTTTTCAATAAACCAATGGCGTGGGAGCTGGGTCGGTAGTTCAATTGTTCCGCCAGCTCCAGCACCTTTTGTTTGGTTTCAGGTTTTACGTCATATCGATTGTGCAATGCCCGCGATACCGTGGCAACCGAGATGTTGAGCATCCGGGCAATGTCCTTTATACTCACTTGCGGCATGGCTTGGCTTTGATTATGGTTGAGGAGTTGAGAGGTTGAGAAGTTGAGTACGTTCTGCGTCTAAGTCGCTCGCGGAAGCCTCAACTTCTCAACTTTCTCAACCTTCTCAACTTTTGTTGATTCTACAATATTACTCAAATTCAGAAAAAGGAGAGGTGTTTTATCCATCTTATCGGAAAGTTCCGTAAACGTTTACATACATTTTTGAAGCTTTTTAATGCCAATTACCAAAACAAATACCATGAATTGAACTAATTTCGAGTATTCTTCAGGGAATGGGGAGATTTTCCAAATAAACTTCGGAATTCCTAAACCGACTTCATTATGGCTGCACAAAACCACCACATCGAAACGTTGTTCAAGCAAACCTTAGAGCAAGGCGATTCGGCCAGTTTTGAGGCCCTTTTTAAAAACCAATACGCACAATTGTGCAGTTTTGCAACCCGCTACCTGCACAGCCCGGAAGCAGCCGAGGAGGCAGTATCGGAAGTATTTTACAAAATTTGGAAAAATCGCGCCCAGATCAACATCAAAACCTCCGCAAAATATTACCTCTATGCCAGTGTACGCAACATGGCCATCGACATACAGCGGCAGTCAAAAAAACAACAACACAACTCAGATGATTGTCTTTACGACCAAGCTTACCCTGGGCCAGATGCTTATGACACCCTGATCGGACGAGAGACCCAGCAAAAAATTGACTCTGCAATTTTACGTTTGCCCCCACAATGTCGTACTGTGTTCCAATTGAGTCGCCACGAGGGCCTCAAGTACCAGGAAATCGCCAACCGCTTAGGCATTTCCATCAAAACGGTAGAAACCCAAATGACCCGAGCACTGAAACAACTGCGAGTAGAAATGTTGTAGCTTACATCTTTATTAATTTCCACCAAACACAAAGCAGCACATTGAATACAAAGCCTAGTCAACGCCTAACTTTGTGCCCTTTGTGCTGCCTTTGTGTTCTTTGTGCTAAAAAAATGTCGTCGCTTTAGCCTTCCAACTTTGGGTTGACACTTAAAATTCCAAGCACGTACAACCTTTTCCCGGATATTGCGTTAATTTGCATGTTCAAATGGTTAACCATGTTTTAAGCAACAGCTATGAAAGAAATGAAATCCCTCCTGGCACGCTCCGCCTTTGGCGTTTGTAGTTATGTTGGTCAAAAAATGGGCCTGTCTCCTGACCGGGTTCGTTTGTATTTCATTTACGCCTCCTTCGTTACCTTAGGGTCACCAATCATTGTATACCTGGTGATGGCTTTTTGGTTGAATGTCAAAAAGTACATCAAGGCCGGCCGGAATATGCTTTGGTCCTAGTCCTGTTTTCGCAGATCCTTTTTCAAAATTTTACCCGTAGCACTCATTGGCAGTGCGTCCAACAACTCTACC
Source organism: Haliscomenobacter sp. (assembly GCF_965225875.1). Lineage (GTDB taxonomy): Bacteria > Bacteroidota > Bacteroidia > Chitinophagales > Saprospiraceae > Haliscomenobacter. The sequence goes on from NZ_CBDDBS010000003.1 coordinate 2,896,113, forward strand.
ACCCGGGGATATTTATAGGCTGCGATCCGTTCGCTGGTCCATTGTATGATTTCCTCCGGGCTGGCACTGGCTCCGTCTTTCAATACCACACAAGCCTTGATTTCTTCGCCATATTCATCGTTGGGTATCCCGATCACTGCAACCAGGGAAATAGCCGGGTGTTGAATCATCACCTCCTCCACCTCGCGTGGATACACATTGAAGCCACCCCGAATGATCATGTCTTTGGTGCGGTCAACAATGTAGAAGTATCCATCTTCGTCCTGAATCGCCACATCACCCGAGTGTAACCAACCATCTTGCAGGGATTCGGCGGTTGCCTCAGGTTTGCGGTAATACCCTTTCATCACATTGTGACCCCGGTAAAGCAATTGCCCCTTTTCCCCTACTGCCACGGTTTGGCCTTTGTCGTCAACCAGTTTGACCTCTACGCCCCAAACTGGCGTGCCAATGCTCCCCGGTTTACGTGGTCGATCGGGGTGGTTAAAGGTCACCACCGGTGAACCTTCCGACATGCCATAACCTTCAATGATCGGCACATTGAAGCGGGCTTCAAAATCCTTGAGTACCTGCACGGGCAAGGAAGCACCGCCCGACACTGCAATGCGCAATTGAGCCGCGATGCTTTGGTAATCGAATTTCTCCTCCTTGTAATTCAGCAAGCCCCAATACATGGTTGGCACTCCCGCAAAAACGGTCACTTTATTTTTGGCCATGAGTCCAAATACTGCTTCAGCATCAAACCTTGGCAGCAACACACTAGTAGCCCCACGGTACAAACCCGCGTTCATCAACACGGTCATCGCAAAGATGTGAAAGAGCGGCAGCACAATCAACAAAGTATCGGTTGGCTGAATGCCCACCAAATCTGCCGAAAGGATGGCGTTTTGCAAGAGGTTGCTATGGGTCAACTCAGCTCCTTTGGGCCGGCCTGTTGTGCCCGATGTGTAAATGATAATTGCAGTGTCCTCAGCCCCAGTGGCATGAGCCTGTCCGGCAGGGGATTGCCCAGCCATCAAACTGCCCAAAGTGGCTACACCCGGTACGGCTGGGGCATCGGTTGGCTGTGGCATGATGAGGAAAAAATGATCGCAGGTAGGTACTTCGCCAAAGGCCTGATGCCCCATTTGGCCGATCGGCAAATCAGGTGTGCCTACAAAACAAAAATAAGCTTTGGCCTCACTGTCGCTTAGGTGGTAAACAATTTCGTCTTTTTTGAGCAGTACGCTCAGCGGTACCACCACGGCACCTGCTTTCAAAATCCCGAAGTAAATGATGGGAAAATAGGGCAGGTTAAAACTGCTGAGGGCCACTTTGTCCCCAGGCTGTATGCCTTGCGCCCGCAGGCCATTGGCCACTTGATTGGCCGCGCCATTGACCTGGGCAAAGCTGAGTTGAACATCGCCAAAAATAAAGGCTGTTTTTTGTGGATAGCGCCGCGCGCTGTCTTCAAGCAGGACAGATAGGTTGAGCATGCGATCTAGAGTTTTTAATGCAGGTTGATGGGTGAATATACGAGGAAATTGGGGAATGGGATGTGGGTGGGGGCAAAGATTTATTGCTATAAAACCACAAAGGCACCAAAATACCAAGCATTGACTTCATCAATCGCTCAGCATCTTAGTGCCTTCGTGGCTAAAAAAAACTTACTTCCCCTATCTCACTATAAAGCGTCGGGTAGCAATTTTTCCATCATTCAGTATGCTCAAGAAGTAAGTGCCCGCTGGCAATTGTCCCACTGCAAAGCTTTCAAAATTGACACTCTGCCCTGGGAAGCTCACCTGGCGTTCGGCCATTTTGCGGCCCAGCGCATCGCTGATCCAAAGGGAGCCTTTAATGGCTTCTTCGGCGCGGATGCGTACACTCACTTGATCATCAACCATGGTGGGGAATACTGTCATTTCACTTAGGCCGGGAGTCAAATCGCGAGTGCCTGTTACGGTACCTCTGGTAAGTGTAACCGAAGCAATCGCACTGGCAGTAGTCAAACTACCATCCGAAGTTCTAACCCGATGGTAAACGGTGATGGACCCACCCAAGGGGATTCCAGCCGTAGTCAACAAAGTATCTACAGCACCGTAAGTCAGGGTAATGGAAAGCGCATCCGCTACATTGCGACGGAAAACAACCAGCGCAAAAAGTGGATCAGCTGCCAGTTCCCAGGTATAGGCCAGTTTGTTTTTGTCTGTACCTGCTGACCATTTGGGCTCCAACAAAGTGGATGACTTGCCTTCCAAAGTCAAAGTTCCTCCATTGGGCGGAGAAGTGATGCTGCCTGCCTGAGGGAAACGATTGATTTCGGGCAAAATTTGCCCTCTAAGCTCACCACTGCGTGAAAAATCGCTGTGGACATTGGCATACAGTCCATTGTCGTACAAAGCCGTCACTTGATCAGCAGTCAAAATATATTGGTTGTCGGCGGCGAAATAACTGCCCCCCAGGTTATCGGCATCGAGGGTTGGTTTGAGTGGGATGATCACTCCACCATTCCTACCAGCAGTATTGGTATGGATATGTGATCCAACTCCGGCAGCATAAGCAGCTGTTAAACCTGCAAAACGGCCAGTTACGGTCAGGGTGGTACCCGATAATTCAAATTTTAAGGCACCAGCACCAGCAGAGGCCACGGCTTGAACTTCATTTGCACCCAAAAGTGTGGCAGTAAAGTATGAAGTAGCCAATGGTAAAATCTGGCCCCGAATTTCGCCCCCGCGGAAAGCAGCAGTATGGATGTTGGCATAGTTCAAACGTTTGCGCAAGGAATCAATAAATCCGGCAGTCATGGTAGCACTATTGTCGGCTGCTGCAAAAAAACCGGAACGGTTATCAGCAGCAGGTGTAGCCTTTAAAGCTCTGGCAATCGAGCCATTTGAACCTGCCAGCCCACGGTGAATGTGTGCTCCACCCGCTACATCCGCTGCGAAATCAGCACTTAAACCACCAAAAGCTCCGGTGAAAGTACCGTTGGTTCCGGCGATTTCAAGGATACCCATCCCTGTGGCAGTGGTATTCACTGCAGGTTGTTCGCTAGCGCCGGAGAGCGGAGCGACCAGGTACATGGTTGCTTCAGGCAGCAATTGGCTACGCAATTCTCCGGAACGCTGGGTAGCGGTGTGGATGTTCACATACAACTGGCGATTTTTCAGTTGGGTAACCTGATCAGCAGTCAGGGTAAAGGTATTGTCTTTTGCTTCGTAGCGTCCCCCGAGGCCATTGGCATCAATGGTCGGTTTTAGGTTAAATTGAATGCCCCCAGTTGCTCCAGCGTAGCCCAGGTGTACGTGTGAACCACCAGCAACATCCGTTGCCACTGCACTACTCAAGCCTCTGAAAGTACCGGAAATCACTAATTCAGTGCCCAGCAATTCAGCTTTAACTGCTCCAAGTCCTCTGGAGACAGCTTCAGGTACTTCAAAAATGCTGGACAAATACGCACTGAAATTGACCGGCTTTTCTGGCAACAATTGGCCACGGATCTCTCCTCCACCAAATGTCGCGGAGTGAACGTTGAAATAACAGCCGCGATTAAAGAGGCGTTGTACTTCCGCACTTGGGATTTTCAAGGCATTTAAGCTGGCATTTAGGGCACCTGAGCGCAAATCGGTGGGGGTGAGGGTAACTTCGGTCAGGATGCTGCCATTTTCACCTGCCAAACCACGATGGATGTGTGCACCTCCTCTAACGTTTGCAGCCAGGTCACTCTCCAGTCCAGCGTAGGAGCCGGAAACGATCACGTTACCAGTATCCACCACTTCTACAATGACCATACCTGTAGCCAATGTATTGATCGCTGGTGATTCATTGCTACCTGAAAGGTGGGCGCGGAATACGGCCCGAGTAGTAGCATTGACGATTTGACCCCGGATTTCACCAGAACGTGCTTTGGCACTATGCACATTGGCGTACCAGCGACGGCTATTCAAGGCAGTAATTTGGTCTGCAGTCAGTGTAATGGTGTTATTGGCAGCTTCAAATACCCCTCCTTTAAGGTCTGCATTGGCAGTCGCTTTCAGGGGAATTTGAATGCCTCCGTTTTGACCTGCATACCCCAGGTGGATGTGCGCCCCCCCCGATACATCTGCTGCAAAATCTCCTTCCAGTCGGTTGAACGATCCAGTGACAACCATTTGAGTACCGCTCAACTCGACGGCGATTGCGCCACTCGCCTGGGTCATTACGACCGGGTTTTCATAACTACCAAATAGGTTAGCTCCATAATAAACATCGGATTTTTTTAACAACTGTCCCCGAATTTCACCAGAAGGGTATCTCTTCGAATGGACATTGGCGTAGAGTTGGCGGTTGTTTAAAGCCGTAAGCTGGTTCGCGGTAAGTTTGAATTTATTTTTTTGGGGCTCAAAACTTCCAGAGAAGGGATTTGCACCAGGAGTCATAACCAGAATAACCTGGATGCCTCCATTTTGGCCAGCATAACCCAAATGAATATGCGCACCTCCCGATACATTGGTGGCCACACTGTCCGTCAATCCTGAAAAGCTGCCACTAACTGTAAGGGTATCTCCGATCAAAGTTGCCAACACCTTGCCGCTGGCCAAGGTAGCCACGGGGTTCCCTTCATTACGCCCAGTCAGGTTAGCTTCATACAAGAATGTATCCACTTTTACCACAGGAGTAGTGTAAGTAACCACTAAAGATGGTGTACCCGTTCCACTTTGACGGGAGTTGAGGCGAACAGCAGTACCATTAGTGCTTTCATCTCCTTTCAAAAGCCAGCCAAAATTGCTGGCTTTTTTCGATACCCAGTCTTGTACATCTTTGACCATTTCAACACCTGTCCAAGTAGATACTGATCCTGAAGTTACGTTTGCGCTTGCACTGGTTGTAGCTGAAAAATCTCCTCCTGGTGTAGTCCAGGTTGCAGAATTGAAGGTACTGTGGGTCCAGGTAGCATCATTGGTACTGGGGGCTGCCCCGCCCCCTTCTTCGCCTGTAGCTTTGGAACTACCCTCGCCCCAGGTAGTTGTAACTCGGTGCGCTTCTATATCGGCGGCTGCCTGTTTCGATCCTGTAAGTTGTAACTTCACATCGGTAATCGTTGCATTGGAGGGTATTTCAGACAGATCAAACTGAATCAGCGCACGGCGGATTCCATTAACGGTGGCCTCCGTTTTACCTACGAATAAGTAGCTTCCGGTACCATTACTTTTACTTCCCTCACTGTACAAGGTGTTGTCCTTGCTCGCTTTGAGGGTAAGCGTTGTTTGGGCATAGGTACTGCTAAAGAGCAAACCTGTCAAGGCCAAAAGGGATAAAATTCGGGAGTAAATGTTTTTCATAATCATGATTAGGTTAAATGCATAAAATGGGAATGGGCACTGCTATGGAACAGTGACATGTGGAAAAAGTGGTAAAGTAATTTTGTGATGCCTTAACAGGCTTACATCCCCTGTACAGTATTACGCAAAGAAGGGTTGCTTAAGATTGGAAAAATCTCCTATTTGGAAAATTCGGCGGAATGAAGTGATTTTATTGCTGCTTGTACCGTAGGATCATTTTGGTTCAATACGGTGAAAAATCCTTTATCGTCGAAAAGATGTTTGGCGATGCGCGCCTTGAGAAAGCGTGCAATTTCTTTTTGGGTCGTATTCCATTCCCTGGCACTGCCACGCAAACCATTCTGGGTAGCGTAGGCCTTGAATTCATTGAGGGTCTGTTCACTGAGGTCAAATTTTTTCTGAAAGGCTTTCAATCCCATTTTGGACAATTGCTCCCGTTTGGGTTTGTCCAAATATTTGACAACAAAAGCAGGGATCATTTGCCGGGCATCCAGGAAAAAGTCGTCGATCTGAATGGTATCCAAAGGAACAAACACATCCGGAATGATGCCACCACCGCCAAAAACAACCCGGCCTTTGGTGGTGAAATATTTGGTGGAATCCTTAATGTTGATCTTGTTTGCCGAAAGCAATTCACCGTTGCTAAAGCGCTCTTCTAAATCGCGATCGTATTCTTCGGAGCCATGGTCGTAAGCCTTTTGAATGGAACGCCCTGAGGGGGTAAAATACCTAGCAATGGTCAGGCGCAATGCCGATCCATCGCTCAGTTGATATTGCTCCTGCACCAAGCCCTTGCCAAAAGAACGACGGCCAACGATGATGCCACGGTCGTTGTCTTGTATCGCACCAGCAACAATCTCGCTGGCGGATGCACTTCCTTCGTCAATCAACACGGCAATTTTATCAATGGGGTAAAAAACGCGACCGTTCGAATTAAACTCAGCACGGTGGGAAGCTCGGCCTTGGGTGTAAACCAGCAAGTTGCCTTTGTTGGGAAACAGTTGGCTCAACATGTTGGTCGCCATTTGCATGTAGCCCCCGGGGTTGCCACGTAGGTCGAGTACCAGGTCTTTCATGTGGCCTTGCTCCGACAAAATCCGCATGGATTCCAAAAACTCTTTATCGGTCTGTGCTGTAAAGCGATTGACCCGGATGTACCCCACCCGCTCGCCAATCATGTAGGCCGCGTCTATACTTTTAACGGGTATTTGGTCCCGGGTAATCCAATACTGATGCAGCTTTTTACTCCCCGGGCGCAGCACTGAGAGTTGCACTTTGCTGCCTTTTTCCCCCCGCAAAAAACTGACGATCCTTTGGTTGGACAGTTTTTCACCAACAATCACCGAGTCTCCGACCTTGATGATTTTATCCCCGGGTAAAATGCCTGCCACTTCAGAAGGCCCTCCCGACATGGGACTAACAACAACTGCGGTATCCTTCACTATCAAAAATTCTACCCCTATCCCGTTAAATTTACCGTCCAACTGTTCGTTGACTTCTTCTAATTCCGAAGCGGGAATATAGGAGGAATGTGGATCGAGTTGGGACATAAGCTTTTCAATGGCTTCGTCCACCAGTTTGTCCCGGTCTACCTTGTCCACATATTTGGCTTCGATGTAGCGGAGGAGCTCTTCGATCTTACCTTCCCGAAGGCGATAATCATGAACGGCGCCACTTTTGCTGATTTTGACCGCTGGAGCGGCTTGGGGCAGGCGCATCCCAATCACAATACCCAACGCCATTGACACTGCGATGATCAGTGGCAACCAAATCTGCACTTTATTTCTGAAATCATTTGGGCGTGTCGACATAGCCAATTCAAAACAGGTTCGAGTGAAAAAATTAAAACAAACTAAAGTAAGGACAAATTACGCACATTTATGTTGAAAACAGAACGATTATTTTTTTGTTTAGAATCTACCGCGAGTTGTTTTTCCAATAATCCATTTTAAATCAAATTTTGAAAATTTCGTGCATTAAAATTGGCTTTTTTTTGAAAACATTCAAAAAATTAAGGACATTTGTTGAATTGTTTGAAATCATTTGCACCTGCATGAAAAAAGGAATTGAAATTGATCGATTGGACAAGAAAATTTTATCGATCCTCATGCGTGATGCCAAAATAGCTTATACGGAAATAGCGAAAAAACTGTTCGTATCGGGTGGCACCATTCACGTACGTATGAAAAAGCTCGAAGATGTAGGAATTGTAAAAGGGCATAGCCTCACTGTCGATCATGGCAAATTGGGCTACGACATTTCAGCATATTTGGGTATTTATCTGGATAAAAGTTCTTTGTACGAAGATGTAGCCAAAGAATTGGAAAAAATCCCGGAGGTAGTGGAAGCACACTACACTACTGGTTTGTACAATATTTTTGCCCGGGTTTTTTGCAAAGACACCACCCATCTCAAGGAGGTATTGCACGATAAGATTCAAAACATTCCCGGTATCCAACGCACCGAGACCTTCATCTCCCTTCAGGAAAGCATCAATCGCCCCCTGGAAATTCTGAGTGAAGATGGGGAGGAAGAGGAGGATTACACGGAATAAGTGAAAAGTGAAAAGTGAAAAAAATATACCAAACGGTGAAACCCAGATGGTGTACCAGCTTTTCACTTTTCACTTTTCACTTTTTAGCCTCCCAAATAGTTCTTCAACAACTTGCTACGGTTTGCAGAGCGAAGTTTATTGATGGCCTTGTCTTTGATTTGGCGAACCCGCTCACGAGTCAAACCAAATTTTTCACCGATGTCTTCTAGGGACATGGGGTGCTCCACACCAATACCAAAGTATAGTTTGATCACATCACATTGACGATCTGTGAGGGTGCTCAATGAGCGCTCAATTTCACGGCGCAAGGACTCGTTGTAATCCAAGCCGGCGTCAGTATTAGGTGTAGTGTTGTTTTCGAGCACGTCGAGCAGGGAGTTGTCTTCCCCTTCCACAAACGGAGCGTCCATGGAGACGTGGCGTGCAGCTACACCCAATGTGGTTTCTACTTCCTCTGTAGGGATTTCAAGCATTTCAGCCAATTCCTCAGGAGAAGGCTCACGCTCGTATTCTTGCTCCAATTCAGAAAAAGCTTTATTGATCTTGTTGAGAGAACCTACCTTATTTAAAGGCAAGCGCACGATCCGTGATTGTTCAGCCAATGCTTGCAAAATAGATTGACGAATCCACCACACCGCATAGGAGATGAATTTAAACCCTCGGGTTTCGTCAAAGCGTTGGGCAGCTTTGATGAGGCCCAGGTTGCCTTCGTTGATGAGGTCACTCAAGGATAAGCCTTGGTTTTGATATTGCTTGGCAACAGATACTACGAATCGAAGATTGGCTTTCGTCAACTTTTCCAACGCTGCTTGATCGCCTTGTTTGATCCTCTTGGCTAGCTCCACTTCTTCCTCTGGCGTCAACAAATCCACTTTCCCAATTTCCTGCAGGTACTTCTCCAGAGACTGGCTTTCCCGGTTCGTGATCGACTTCGTGATCTTAAGTTGTCTCATGCACAATCTTTATTTAGTATTAAGGAACAATTCTTTTCACAGGGTAGTTGAAAGCCTAGTAGTTCAACATGGCTTCAAGTTGATTAGACGATGAAAAATCATCGGGTAACAACTAGTTCAAGGAATTACGTGTTTGGGTAAGGATGCACAATGGGATTAAGGCATTGAAAATTGAATGGGTGTGAATGCGTTTTTTAGGCCACATTGGTTCCCTCTTTTTACAATCGCCCACAAAAATATTGGAATTCCTCGTTACTGTCAAGTAACTGGGCATAAGTTTATGCATAAATCTATTTCTATTGAAAAAAGTTTGAGCATTTGGAATTTCCATTTTTTTACTTTTTATTGTGCGATCAGTAGAAGACAGTAAATAATTGCTTTCTTTTGCCGTCGAAATCATTGATTTTTATTGCCTGTATGAAAAGAACCCAACTTAAACAAGAATACATTTTCCGAGCTTCACCGCAGATTTTGTATCAATTTCTGACTACTCCTTCTTGTCTCATCCGCTGGTTTTGTGACAACGTGGAAATCGATGGTGAAGTCTATACCTTCTATTGGGGGGATTCTACCGACGAAGCGACGGTGGTGGAGGACCTGGAAGATGAAGTTTTTAGTCTGCGTTGGGAGGGTCTGCACGAAGACAATGAAAAATTAGAATTTAGAATCACCGAAGCGCCCGTCACCGGAGAAACCATCCTTACCCTCACTGATTACTGCGATGACAACGAAGTGAAAGACCAAAAGCGGTACTGGGACAAACAAATGGGCGAACTGCAAGTTGCTTCTGGCGGTGGCTAATCAATTTTCATCGGATGAACCTCATTTTTGGTATTGCCCTAGACAATCCATCCTGGCCCCTACCTGATCATTCCCAAGGTGGCACGTTGTGGTTAGGGCCAAATGGCTTATTGCAATGGTTGGAATTTTTTTATGGACTGGCAGGGCACAAAAACAACAATGAACACCTGCGTATTGAGCAATATCGTCAGGCAATTCGCCAACACCTAGAAGAAGATTCAAGCGCTTTTTTTTCCCGTTCTTTTGCTGCCGATCAATTTGCGACTGCCGCCAATCTGCTCAGTCGTAGGGATGAATTGTTGTTGGCGGGTTGGGATTTTGCCACAACTGCCTCTACTCCATCACGACTGTATAGCATTGCACAGGTTGAAAAGGCCCTAGAGAGCAGCGAACAAAATCTTCCTGCTGGCTTTGCCGACCGTTTCATCGTGCTGGAACAAAAAATCAAAAAGCGATCTGCGCCAATCCAACGCATCAATTTTGTTGAACCAGCTGCCCTACTCCCAGTGCACTGGCAACGCCTTTTTAAGGCTTTGCAACATCATGGGGTAGAACTCAATTACCCTATTCCTCAGCATCAACCCCAGTCAGATACCGACTTGGGTCGCTTTCAGGCTTTTTTAGCAGGCAAAAGCACCACTCAAGAGCTGGCCAAAGATGGCACGTTGCTGTTGTTGCGGGGTAAAAGAGACACCGATTTAGGAGGTTATCTGGCGGCCCTAATGCGTCGCAACCCCAGGTTTCGTCCCTGTTTCCTGATCCCGGATAAATCCCGTACACTGGATGAAGCCTTCATTCACGAAGGTTTGCCCAGTTTGGGCATTCAACCCGCTTCGCTGGCTCGCCCGACCTTGCAAGCCCTCAAATTGATCCCCAATTTTTTGTGGACGCCGGTTGATCCCTTTAAAATAATGGAGTTCGTTTCCCTGCCCCTTAAACCCCTGGAAACGGAACTGGCGAACCGCATTGCCCAACAAATGGCGCAAACCCCGGGAATTCTGGGAGAATCCTGGCAAGCTATGCTGGGTCAATATTTCAGTGAGCTGGAAGAAAGAGCAGCCAAAGAAACGAGCCTAGACATTCGTGAAATTCGCCAACAATACCGTTTTTGGTTTGAACGCAGGCGTTACGATATCGCTGGAGTAGTCCCTAAAAGTGAGGTGGAAGAAATTTTCCTTTACCTGCACATTTGGGCTACCCGCACCCTGGAGCAAAAAAGCAATAACCCTTCTCTGCTCACCCTGGCGGAACAGGCAAAGCAGATCGTTGATTTGTTGCAAACCCTGCCCGAAAATGAGTTGACCCGTCTGGAATTGGAGCGCATCGTGCGCACCGTATACGAACCTGCACCCATGCAAATGAGTTTGCAGGAAGTAGGGCGCTTTCCCTATGTACACCAGCCCAATGCCTTGACGGCTCCGGTCCGGGATTTGATTTGGTGGAATTTCACCCAAAACGAACCCGATTATTTCTTCTCGCGTTGGTACGATCCAGAGCGGGAATGGCTGGCTGGACTCAACATTCAACTGAGCAGCCCTTCAGATCAAAATGCCTTGTTGGGCTTTCAACGCCGTCACCCCGTTTGGATGTGCAAGCATCGATTGATTTTGGTTATTCCCGAAATTGCGGAAGGTGAGGCTATGCTTCCTCATCCCCTGTTGAGTGACCTGGAAGCTTGCTTTGGCCATTTACACCCTATCACTTGTACAGAAGACAATCAACTGCTGGCCAGGTATTTTGACCTGCCTGAAAAAGTAAACATTCCTTTCCGGCGCTTGGGCAAACCAGCAGCATTTCTGAGATTGAACCATCCAGAAAAACTGGTAGAAAGGGCTGAAGAAACATTTACCAGTTTGGAAAGTCTCCTGTACTACCCTTATCAATGGTTGTTCCGGCACCATATCCGTCTGCGTAAATCTTCCATCCTCAGCATTGTAAAAGACAATACCCTGCAAGGAAATCTGGCGCATCGTTTTTTCCAAAACCTTTTACTCATCCCCGAGTTAAGTAACTGGAGCAAATCTCAAGTAGATCAATGGATCGATCGGGAAGCGGAGCGGCTCTTGCACCGGGAAGGCGCTGTTTTGCTCATGTATGGCAAAGAAGCAGAGCGTAAACGTTTTTTAAAACGCCTTAAATTTGCTGCCTGGAGCCTGGTAAATTTGTTGCAAAACAATGAGTGGAAGGTTGCGGCTACGGAATTACCACTCGAAGGAGAATTTGCCAGCATTCGTTTAAATGCCCGTGCCGACCTGGTTTTGGCGCGTAATTTGGAGCAAACTGTACTGGATTTAAAGTGGCGTGGTGGCTTACGGCGTGAATTGATGATCAAAAACGAAGAAGATTTGCAACTTGCCTTGTATGCCCATTTGTTACCACTGAGTACAGAACAGGTTCATACAGCTTATTTCATCATGGAGAATGGGCGGCTGATTGCCCGGGACCGCTCTGCTTTCAAAGACATCACCCCCGTCAGCCCCGATGCAAATCCAATTGAGGTGCGAAATCGTATTCTGCAAAAGATGGAGACTACTTTGCAATGGCGTTTGGCACAAATCCGACGTGGGGAAGTAGAAATTCGCTGCGCAGCCACCATTGCCCATTTGGAGCAGCATTATGCCGAGGACGATTTATTGGCCTTTTTGGAGTTAAAAAGGGAAGATGCGCCTTTTGATGACTACCGAACCCTGATCAATCTGGTTAAATAAGTTTTGTACTTCTTCAGACAAAAAATTCGTTTCTCCAGAATGGTGGTTTTGGCTATTCCCGTGTTTATACCTATAATTGATGCACCAAATTTAAGCCCCCATCATAATCTTAAAAACAAGTGAGCATGTGTTTGATGTACTTACAACGATCTACAATCAAAGTCCTGTTTTGCATTGCCTTGTTTTTTTCCGCTGCACAGCATGATCTCCAAGCGCAAAACTATAATGCAGCCAATGTAGCGACCGCATTGTATGAAGACTTAGTCAATAAGCCTGATCATCAATTCCATATCCTGGTCAGCCTAAAAAGCCAGGTAGACCTTTCCCGTTGGCAACAGGGAGAGTTGCGCAGTTCTAGCTCCCGTGATCAGCAGGTTGCGGCCCTCATCAATACCTTGCAAAGCAATGCAGCAGCTACGCAACCCCGCTTGGTAGACTGGATGCAGGCAGCAAAAGGAGTAGAAAAGAACTCGGTCAAAACCTACTGGATCGCCAACATCATCGAACTAAAAGCAAGTGCAGCCTTCATTGCAGAATTGAGCAAACACCCAGAAGTAGACTGGATTGAGCCTTTCCCGGAAATGGCCATCGAAAGTTATCGTTCTGCACCAGCTCCACCACCGCTGAGCCCGGGAGGCGTTGAACCGGGTTTGAACGCCATCAATGCCCGCGCATTGTGGCGTTTGGGTTATACCGGTTATGGGCGCAAAATACTGATTGTGGACTCTGGTCAAGAGTACAACCACCCGGCCCTGCGTACCCAGTTTGCCTACAATTATGGCGCTCAAAGCGCCACTTACCGCAGTTCTATCCTAGGTGATCTATGTGGAGAGCACGGTACAGCTGTTGCAGCGGTGGCGGTAGGTTTGGATCGTTTGACGCGTGATACTGTGGGGGCGGCCTTCAATGCCTTATGGATGGGTGGGCCTGCGGCTTTTCGAAATCCAACGACCAATGAAATTTGCCCGCTAGAGGGAATCTCCACCAGTACTATTGAAGTACTACAGTGGGCGCTCAACCCAGATGGTAATACCCTTACTTCCAGCGACATCCCTGATGTGGTCAACAATTCCTGGGGAAACAGCAATAATGCCGATGAATGCCGGAGTGCATTTCGCACCGTGGTGCAATCCTTGGATGCAGCCGGGATCGCAGTCGTTTTTGCTGCAGGCAATAAAGGGCCTGACCCTTCTACGGTCAATTTACCTGGAGGCTTAAACCTCGATCTGGTTGTGCCCATGTCGATTGGGTCTATTAACGGCAATACGACCAATTACCCTATTTCTGATTTTTCTTCCCGGGGGCCTACTGTATGTGGTCGCGATGGCAGTTTTTTGATCAAGCCTGAAGTCGTTGCCCCAGGAGAACGTGTACGAACCGCCACTTTAGAAGGCGGTTATTCTACTGTTGATGGGACTTCTTTTTCTGCGCCGTATGTTTCAGGAGGGATTTTGTTGCTCAAAGAAGCCTTTCCTACCTTAAGTGGAAAACAGCTTGGACTGGCTTTGTACAATTCGGCCAAAGACTTGGGCCCTGCTGGTGAAGACAATGATTACGGCCGTGGCCTTATCGATCTTGGGGCTGCCTACAACTGGTTGATCAGTCAAGGATTTCAGCCAACTCCACCTATCCGAGCAAGCAACGATGTAATCCATGTGCAGGCCAATCCACGCATATACGGTTGTGACCGGCAGGCATACATCGAAGTAAGCTTTGAAAACAGTGGAGCGGATACCTTGCGGAGTATGGACATCATCATTCGCCGAGATGGCCAGAGTAGTGCATTAATCCAGCACAAGTGGACTGGAAAAGTGGCTCCAGGAAAACTGGCTACCTACCTGGTTCCTCCTTTCAATGCTCCACTCGGCCGCTATATCGTTGAAGTAGACCTACGCAATCCCAATGGTTTTGCCGATGCCCGGGCGTTGAATAACCAGATCAAAACCTACATCAATGTAACCGGTTTGCCACAGTTGCCCAACGCTGAGGCTTCTACTGCCAATATCTGTGCAGGTAATGAAGTTTCACTGAGCAGTGATTATACTGGAGAAGGTTCCGTACGTTGGTTCAATCAAAGCAGTGGCGGTACGGCACTGGCCACTGGCAATACCTTTAAAACCGGGGCGCTCAACAAAGATACTGTACTCTTTGCTGAACTGACTTTCAATAAATCCACTGGCCGTTTGGATCAAACCGGCGGAGATGTTGTTTACAACGATTCCGTTGGAGGCCTGGTTTTTGACGCCTATTACGATTTTATCCTTAAATCGGTTACCATTTATCCAAACCGTACGGGTTTGCGTTTTTTCACTTTGCGCAATTCTACCGGAGGTGTACAAACCATCAGCTATCGGGTGAGTAAAGCAGGCGAACAAAAAGTTCCCCTTAATTTCAAAGTCACCCCGGGAACCGATCAGGTGCTGGAATTGACTCGCGGAGGTGAGCTGTCGATTGTCAAAGCAACAGCCTCCTACCCTATTGCCATTACCGATGTGATGGCCATCAAGTACGCGAATAATGTGGCTGATCCAGAGGATTATCCCTATTTTTTCAACTGGGAAATAGAATATGGTTACCCTTGTGGCCGGACGCCAGTGTTTATCGATGTAACGGCAAAACCTCAAGCGCAGTTTGCATTGCCCTCTAGTGCTCCGAAGACCAATACTGCCTTGAATTTTCAAAATCAATCTACGGGTGCGACCCAATTCTTGTGGAATTTCGGAAATGGCCTGTCTAGCACCGAAGCCAATCCCAGCACCTCTTACACCGCCGCAGGCTCTTATCAAGTCTCGCTCAGCGTCACCAACGCACTGGGATGTACCGATACCAGGGTGCAAACCATCCAGGTAGGTACAACTTCCACGACTGAACAGGATGCCTTGGCCTACCGATTCAACGTTTTCCCCAATCCTGCCCAGGATGAGGTCAACGTTTCCTTCAATCTTGATCAAAGTAGACTGGTTCGGGTAAGCGTGGTTAACAGCATTGGGCAAGTGTTGCGTTCCCAAAATCTGGGCCAACGCCAGTCGGGTCAGGAACGTATTACCCTCAATCAGTTGCCGGCTGGGATTTATTGGCTGATGTTTGATGTGGAGGGAACCAGAATTGCTAAACCGCTTTTAAAAAAATAAGGACTTAATGATGAGTGATGAATGATAAATGATGAATTTTGCCAAAGCGGCATTGGCACTGCATTATTCATCATTTATCACTCATCACTATATGGATTCCTGCGAAATAGTCGTTGTTGGTGCTGGTTATGCGGGCTTAACTGCGGCCCGACACCTGATTGCAGCAGGCAAAGAGGTCATTGTACTGGAGGCCCGAGACCGGGTCGGTGGTCGGGTTTATACCCAACAAATAAGCGAGGACTTCTATGTTGACCTGGGCGGCCAGTGGATTGGACCGACTCAGGACAAAATATACGCCCTTTGCCAGGAGTTGGGCATTGACACTTTTGGCACTTACAATCAGGGTAAAAACATCATATCGCTGCGCAAAAAGGTCAAAACCTACCGGGGTTTAATTCCTAAAATAGACCTCCCCTCCCTGCTCAATATTGATTTCACTTTAAAAAAGCTGGAAAAATTAGCCAAACAAGTGGATCTGGAAACACCATGGCTGGCTGATCAAGCCGAAAAGTGGGACAGTCAAACACTGGCTACTTTTTTGGATCGGGAAGTCAAATTCAGCAATGCCCGGGCAGTTATTGATGCGGGAATGGAAACGGTTTATGCCACTTCCAGCGCAGAAATTTCCCTGCTCAATGCCCTTTTTTACATTCACTCTGGTGGCAGTTTGAACGCCTTGCTCAGCATCGATCAGGGTGCACAACAAGACCGCATCCAAGGTGGAGCGCAATTGCCTGCTGAGCGATTAGCCGATCAATTCCGGGATCGAATCCGCTTCAATGCTCCCGTGCGACAAATTGCGCAGGATGAGTCGGGTGTGCTGATACAATATGATGGTGGCCAAATCAGGGCCAAAAAAATAATCGTGGCCATCCCCCCTACCCTGACGGCAAAAATCGATTACCGCCCCAGCCTCCCTCCTACCCGCGTGCAACTCACCCAACGGATGCCGATGGGCACTGTGATCAAGTGTTACGCCATATATGATCGCCCCTGGTGGCGAGAGCTTGGGTATAGTGGGCAAATCGTGGCCGACCCCAATTTGCCTTTTCAAACAACTTTTGACAACTCCCCCGCTGATGGCAGCAAAGGGGTTTTGATGGCTTTTTGTCTGGCCAATCGGGCTCGGCCATTATTGAATTTAAGCATGGAAGAAAGGGGAAAAATTATCCTGGCAGGGTTGGTGCATTGTTTTGGGCCCGCTGCCGCCAAGGTTGAGCAATACCTGGATCACAGTTGGGCGGCCGAGGAATGGAGCGGCGGCTGTTACGTGGGCCTGCGTAGCCCGGGTGCCTGGGTGGGTTATGGAAATGCGCTGGCGGAGCCTTGTGGGCATATTCATTGGGCGGGGACGGAGACGGCGACGGTGTGGAATGGGTATATTGAGGGGGCGATTCGGTCGGGGGAGGATGCGGCGCTTGCGATTCTTTCCCACGAATAAATTCGTGGGCTGGGGTTGTATGTGTAGCCTCCCACGGATAAATCCGTGGGTTGGCGGTATCTCTTGGGCTGGTGGAAGGCCAACCCCACATTTTCAAACCTTCACACCCACACCCTTTCTTGTGGGTTGGCAGGAGGACTCTAGATCATGCCTGAATTTTTTACCTTTGCTACCCTAACCAAAATCACCCATACTTTTGCACACTCCCATCATCCACGTCATCATCCCCGTTTTTAACGAAGAAAAATCCATTGGTTTGGTCCTCTCCGAAATCCCGAAGGATTGGGTACAGGAGGTCATTGTGTGCAACAATGGGAGTACGGACAATACCGCTCAGGTGGCGCAGGCAGCCGGAGCCACCGTGGTGCATCAGCCCAATAAAGGTTATGGCAATGCCTGTTTGAAGGGTATGGAATACATTCAACAGAAGCCGCTCGCGGAACACCCCGACATTCTCGTTTTTTTGGATGGTGATTATTCAGATTATCCGGAAGAGTTGCCTTTAGTCGTAGGCCCGATTCTGAACGAAGGAATTGACATGGTGATCGGCTCCCGCTTGTCATCCGGCAAAGCTGAAAAGGGTTCGCTCACCCCGCAACAAGTATTTGGCAACTGGCTGGCCACTTTCCTCATCCGGTATTTGTACAATTATCATTTTACCGATTTGGGGCCATTCAGGGCCATTCGTTGGAAAAGTTTGTTGGCCTTGAACATGGTCGATCGCAATTATGGCTGGACTGTGGAGATGCAAATCAAGGCAGCGAAGCAAAAATTGCGCTGTACGGAAGTTGCCGTGCGTTACCGCAAGCGAGTTGGAGTGTCTAAAGTATCAGGAACCATCAAAGGAACCGTCTTGGCCGGGTACAAGATACTTTATACCATTTTCAAACATCTTTGAGCCCCAACAGCAAAAAAACGAAATTAGATTCTGTGTTTTGGACAAATCCAATCATAAGGTTTTCAGGCATTGTGCGACAATTGATGCCCCACAAACGTTTGCATAAATTATAAAAAAAAATATTTCTAAAAAAGGCGTTACTTTGCCTCCCTAAATCGTTCTAAACTAGTGAAAAACGATATAAATTGCATCGTTTTTCAACACATGCTAAGAAACCTGTTAAAAGAGAAAAACGCACATAACCAATATGATGTCCGCACTTGCCTTCTTTTTTTTGGGGGTGTACACCTTGTCCCTGACCTACGTGACCGCTTACTGCTTGTCACAATTCAATCTTCTCTACTACTACAAGCGCTTTGACTGGCGCCGTAAAAAAGAGGAGTTTAAAGCAAGATTTGCGGCGACGGCTCAGGCCGAAGCTGTAGTCGCTGCTGCCGCTGTCGTTGGGGGAAAAAGCATCACTTCCGCACAAAACCTGGGCGTAGCAAACGCTGATTACAGCCTGATGAGTACTGAAGAGTACGAAAAAACCTACCCTTTTGTCACCATCCAATTGCCACTTTACAACGAACAATACGTAGTAGAGCGCTTGATTGACAACATGGTACAAATGGATTATCCACGTGATCGTTTCGAAATTCACGTATTGGATGACTCTACCGATGAAACCCAGGAGCTGGTTCGTGCCAGAGTAGCCTACCATCAGGCTCAGGGGGTCAACATCGAACAAATTCGCCGGAAAGAGCGCAAAGGTTACAAAGCTGGTGCTTTGAAGGATGGTATGGAATTCGCTAAAGGTGAATTCATGGCCATTTTTGACGCCGACTTCCTGCCTCGTCCCGACTTCCTGAAAAAGACTGTTCCACACTTCCAGGATCCTAAAGTAGGCGTGGTACAAACCCGCTGGGAGCACATCAACGAAGATTATTCGCTGATCACCCGCCTGCAGGCGCTGCAACTCAACGTACACTTTACGGTTGAGCAAGTAGGTCGTATGGAAGGCAAACACTTCTTGCAGTTCAACGGTACTGCCGGTTTGTGGCGCCGCAAAACCATCGAAGATGCTGGTGGCTGGGAAGCTGATACACTGACTGAAGACCTCGACCTGAGCATTCGTTCTCAGTTGAAGGGCTACAAAATCAAGTTCCTGGAAGATGTGTCTGTACCTTCCGAATTGCCAGCCGACATGAACGCCCTCAAGGCGCAACAGTTCCGCTGGATGAAAGGGGGTGCTGAAACTGCTCGTAAAATGTTGCCAATCGTTTGGAATTCCAACATGAGCCTGATGCAAAAATTGAATTCTACCTTGCACTTGTTGGCAAGTACGGTTTTCGTGTTTGTATTCGTGATGGCCATGTCCAGTGTTCCACTCTTGTACCTGGTGAACGTTTTGGCGAAACGCCACGGCTTTGACAAAGACTTCTTTACAGTATACCTGCTGGGTATGTTGAGCATCACTTTGATGTACTACATCGCCAACGTACAATCCAAGGCGCGGCATTTGCCAGTGGTGAAAGCGGTTTTCCGTTTCATTACGCACTTCCCGCTGTTCCTGGCTATGTCGATGGGTCTGTCCTTGCACAACACCATTGCCGTAATCGAAGGCTGGAGAGGTAAAAAATCTCCTTTCGTACGTACACCGAAGTTCAACATCAAAGACGGCAAAGACCAGTTCTCCAACAACAAGTACTTGAAGAAAAACCTGACCTGGGGCACATACTTGGAAGGCTTCATGGCCCTGTACTTCGGTACTGCGGTACTGTGGTCGGCTTACTGGGGTGAAACCATCTTCATCGTTTACCACGTGATGATGACGATCGGTTTTGGTTCGGTTTACCTGTATTCCTGGAAACACGCTCGGGCGTAATTGACGCAAGGGTTTAGAAATAAAAAAGGCCAGGTGGAGGAATCCATCTGGCCTTTTTTGGTTTGATAGTCTTGAGGCGAGTTTCTTATCAAGCAAACCGGTGATCTTAAACATGACCGACCAGCGGCAGAGCCGCAAAACGTCTGTAGCCCAAGGAACGAAGATGGATTTCAAGGTACGTAGTACCGCAACTATTGCCTTGTGTTCCGGTGCTCTGCACCTTAAAACCTTGCACGGCCTAGATTGCTATCGACGTTTGGGCGGCTCTGCCGCTGGTCGTCATGTGCCATAGCTTACAAATTACCGATTATGAGGATTTATTTTGCCCCCTCACATCGGCACCTTCGCCAGATCAAAAGCATGAAAATGTACCTCCCGCACAAAGTCCATGTTGCCAAACAATTTTTTCCCGCCCGGCAGTGCTTTCATTCGACCTAGTCGGCGATTTCCCCGCTCTATTTCGGCTGGGGTGGGTGCACGACGCTCCCCAATCGTGCCGTAAATTTTGGTCATCGGAGGAGTTTTGAATTGACCAAACAACATACTTTTCAGCCAGTACCACCTTCCACTATTCGCGGCCATGATGCAGACTTTGGGGTTGGTCGCAGCATTGCGCGGGATCGTTTGGGTGAAAATTTCAAAGTAAAACCCCGAAAAATCATCCCGATTGAGGAAGAAGGAGCCGATGGGTGTAACGTTGGGTTGCCCTTCAGCGTCTGCGGTGGCAATGGAAACGTGGAGGTTGGTGGCGAAACCGTGCCGGAAGTTTTGACGGATGGTAGGCCAATTTTCAAGGGTAATGGAGGATGGCATATGCAGGTGTTTTCGGATGAAACAAAGTATATGGCTATTGGTTTTGGGAAAGGCCATAACTAGCAGTTAAATAATTGGATGCTTGGATTGACTTTGTGCGTTAGAATGCTTTACATTTGTTGACAACTTATGTTTGGTATGGCTAGAGACAAATTCCATAGTAATGCACGGGAGGCTTTAGTAAAAGAGGGTTGGAACATCACCGATGATCCCTTACGGATACCAATCGATGGAAGTTATTTGGAGATTGATCTTGCCGCAGAAAAAGTTTTTGCAGCAGAACGAGAAGGGCAAAAAATTGCAGTGGAAGTGAAGAGCTTTTTAAATAAATCCTTCATGGCTGACTTTCACGAAGCGATGGGGCAATACCTGGATTATCGAAGTGCATTGGAAGATGTGGAGCCCGACAGAGAGGTCTACCTGGCAGTTCCTGAAAGTGCTTTTGGACACTACATGTTTCAGGGGAGATTTATTCAAAAGCGGTTGAAAGAGGAAAATGCGTGTTTGATCATTTTTAACTCACTTCAGAACACAATCATCAAATGGATAAAGTATTAAAATATCGTCAAATTCTTCAGGACGTGCTAACTGCATACGCGACGAATAATGGATCTAGAAAACCACAGTCACCTGATGATGTACAAGTTCGAGTATTGGTAGATACCCAAAATGATCATTACCAAGTATTAAATGCAGGATGGCGCAATGGAAAGCAGCTTTTTTCGGTTATTTTTCACTTCGACATAATTGACGGTAAAATTTGGCTGCAACGCAACATCTCGGATTACGACATCATTGAGGATATCGAAGCTAAAGGGGTACCAAAATCAGATATTGTGTTGGCGTTTCATTCGCCAGAGATGAGGCCGTATACGGATTATGCGGCGGCGTAAGGTGTTTTGGGCGATTCTTATTACTACTTCTCGCCGTAATTTTTTTGCTCATGCACTCGCCTTAGAAAGGTGTAACCTCGCTCTGGATTTGGCCAAACGAACGATGTGTTCATAAATGAGGTAATGGTCTAGCTCTTCTTGTTCAGCATCAGCAAGTCCTTCTTCCTGCTTTTTTTCCAAAAGCTCTTCTACCCGATCTTGTAAAGCTTCGGGAGCATGAAAAGCCAACACTTTAACTGGATCTAACATAGCCATAAATTCCGCGAGGCTATCGTAAGCACTGGTTGACTTGGTCATAACTAACTTTTGAGGTAAAAATAGGGCTTTTATCACTAGGATTCAAGGGCAAAAGTTGTTGTTATTCAAAATTGGCAATGGCATCACGCTGAAAGGATTAACAATCGAATGAAGTTCAAAGGGGGCGACAGATTAATAAAAAATTGTACGCCCTATCTCACTGATTTTTCAGTTGCTTACAGGTTTTCACTTCCCTAAAATTTCGGCGCTACGCGCCCTACTTGCCAAAGCGCCAGCTAAAGGGCAAGAGGGTAAAAGGGATGAAGGGTTAGTGCCGGGCCAAACGGAAACCAAAACCGTTGTTGCGGGCGTCCGGAAGGTAGCCATCCCGATACGACACCATCAGGCTCCTGTCATCGCCGTCGTTCCAGGCTCCACCGCGAACCACACGAGTAACGTCCTTTCCTTGTCTGTCCCAGGGACTCCCGTCCGTAGGAGCGCCCCCATAATTACTGTGCCAAGCATCCTGACACCACTCCGATACATTACCGCTCATATCGTAAATACCAAGTTCGTTGGCTTTCTTGCCACCGACCGGGTGCGTTTTTCTCCCCGAATTTTTAGCATACCAAGCCACCTCATCAATGTCATTGCTGCCTGCATAGAAATACCATTTGCTTTGCTGGCCACCACAGGCCGCATATTCCCATTCCGCCTCGCTAGGCAGGCGGTAGTTTTTGCCGGGGTATTTTTTGTTGAGTTTTTCCAAAAATTCCTGCACATCGTCCCAACTGACGCTTTCCACCGGGCAGTCCTCACAGCCTTGGAAATGGGAAGGGTTATTCCCCATAATTTCCTGCCAAAGTTTTTGGGTCACGGGGTATTTTCCGATTTCAAAATCAGTAAGCGTTACGCTGTGGATGTTTTTTTCATCGTCGTATTCATAATCATAACTAACCATTTGGAAGGTGCCTCCGCGCACGAGCACCATTTCGGGCTGGGTTTTTTCATTTTCATCTATGCTTTTACTAAGCGCGGTAACGAGGGCTCTAAATTTCTCCTTGCGCTCTGGATCGGTTGGTTCTATAGCTCGTTTTTTACCTCCTAATTCATTTTGTAGCAGGCCTCTATGTTTTTCTTCAATTTTTCGCGCTGTTTCGGCAGCATGTAATTTTTCCAACTGCTGCTCTGCTTCTTCCCTATGAAGTTGGTACTGCGGTTCTTCAAGATACACTTCGAGCGCATTCATTTTTCCCCGCTCGGTTTCTACTTTTTCGATGGCTGCCAGAGCTGTTTTCCAGGCAATCTCGTCCTGTTTTTTTAGGCGCTCGTTTTTTTGTTTTTGCTTTTCGGCCTCTGTTTTTTGCCGGGTTTCGCGCTCCAACTCTTCTTGTCGGGCTTTTTCAGCGGCAGCTATTTTTTGCTGCATTTCGTCTGCTGCTGCTTTGATGCCCAACGCAACCGCATAGTAGGCCTCGTCAAGAGAGTGCAAATCGTGCGAAAGGATGGGTTTGGCATTGGGAGGCAAAGCCTGAAATTTCCCCAGTTCAAAATATTCCTCCCAAGGGCATCTGCGAACGATAATCGGGATGAGCTTGGCCTTCTCCTCACGGTGGCGCTGGAGGGCAGCTTGTAGTTCCGTCTTTTCGATGTATTCGGAATTGAGAAAATCCACACTGATGAAAAGCAGGATGAGTTGGGCGCTTTCCAGTTTTAGTTTGATGGATTTGTCCCAGTCTTGTCCGGCGAGGATTTCCCCGTCGTCCCAAATTTGTAAAACCTCCTTTTTTTCAAAAATTCTGAGCTGCCCGCGAATGGCGTTGACGGTCGAGCGGTCTTCGTGGGCGTAAATGATGAAGGTCTTCAGCGGGGTAGGTTCCATCCGTGATGTAGCTATTGAGTCTAAGCAAATGTAGCGAAATTTTTTTTAATTCAAATTTTGTGGCGGGGAAGGAAATGGATAGGTATGAAAATTGTCCTAGAAGCAAGTACACAGGTGGAAGGAGTACTGTGGAGGCATTTGTGAAGCGAAGAAAATTATAATCGAACCAACCAAAGCGACAATAATAGCAGCGCTGATGACGCGGATTTACGCGGATTTGCTTTCGCCTGTAGCAACGAGCGTTAAGAATTAATAATGATAATTTTTTACCCTCGATTTAATTCAACCAAAGCGGCATGATGGCAAAACGGATGCCACGGATGACGCGGATTAGAACGGATCTTGACTCGCCTTCGGCTCGTCCTTTTCCGCCGCAGGCGGAAAAAATCCGTTTTTATCTGTGGTATCCGTGGCATCCGTTTTGCCATCATGTCGCTTTTAGCAAAAAGAGGCGAAGCCTCAACAGCGCGAAGCGCATTAATATCGTCTTGGTTAAATTAAAGCAGCAAAGCTGCAAAAATGCCGGATATTACTTTTTACTGCTCATAACTAGCGCCGAAGGCGCGATTGAACAGTATCCTTAAAAACTCACCAACTCAATATCAAAAATAATCACCGTATTGGCAGGCACACCACCCGCGCTACCATTGGCACCATATCCCAATTTAGATGGAAAGAGGAATGTTCCCTTACCACCTTTTTTCAATAGTGGCACCCCGATTTTCCAACCTTCGATCAAGTTAGTCAGCGGGAACTGCGCCACTGCGTCCGTTTTGGTTTGGTCAAATACCTTCTTGTCGGTGAAATACCCTTTGTACTTGACAGTAACTACCGAACTGGCGGTTGGATTGTCGCCAGTGCCCGGCTCAGAGATGATGTAGTACATGCCCGAGGAATGTTTTTCAGCGGTCAGACTATTATCCGCCAGGTACTTGCGGATGACTTCATCATCGTTTTCGGCCTGGGTACCAAAGCCCACCAACTCCACATCGAAGATCACGATTGAGTTAGCAGGGATACCTTGGGGAGGGTTTCCTCCGTAAGCCAAATCCGAAGGAATGATAAAGGTTGCTTTGCCCCCTTTTTTCATTTTGAGAATCCCCACCTGAAAACCAGGAATCAGTCCGCGTAAGGCGACAGTAATTGGTTTTCCTGCGTCAGATTTGTCAAATTCAGTGCCATCAATCAGGTAACCTCGATAGTTGAAGGTCACCAAATCCGCGGAGTCGGCGCGGATTGCTTTTCCCGTTCCCTCCAGGGTATTGATGTAATACACCCCGGAAGGGTCTTTTTGAGCATTGAGGCCTTTATCGCTCACGTATTTTTCAATAATGGCCTGCTGCTCTTCAAATCGTTCTTCTTCTTTGGAGGTCAGATTGAAACATGCGTTGAGCATGATCAAACTCAAGAGCAACATAAAGCTTGTGATTCTTTGTCTCATCGTGCATTGTTTTAGTTGAAAAACCCGTTCAAAGGCTTTTTGTACTCAACTGCTGAATATTTTCGACCGAAAAATAAGGCAATTATTCCTTTATTTTGGTCGCATAACTGTTAAACACCTAAATAAGCATTTATGAAAAAACTGTTTTTTGCCTTGTTCCTGGCTTCAATGGCTTTGGCTTGTACACCTAAAAAAAGCGATTCCACTGAAAAAATGCCCAATTCCAAGGATTTTGCGTATTTGCATTTTACCGGAACCATTGGTACCGCACCCATCCGAATGAATTTGTTGCAAGACCTCGATTACGATGAAAATCCCTGGTTCAATGGTTATTACCACTACGAGGATGCCCAAGAACCCATAGGCATTTATTCCTCGATGGATTCAACTGGGCAAGGGCTGCTCATTTTGACCGAATTTTCGGTCGCCGACGAACCCTTTGGAAGCTTCACTGGCAAACTCGAAAAAGGCGTTTATACGGGAGATTATACCGGTGCCGACGGCAAAAAATCACCCTTTAAACTCACTCTTGGTTTCCCGGAAGGCACCCAAGAGTTCGCCGCGATGCGCCTCGAAAAAACCGAAGCAGCCGATAAAGACCGCAAAGATTCGCCCAAAGGCCATTTCAGCTATGAGTTTTTTATCCCTAAAGAAAACTGGTTGAAAGACGCATTTTTGCAAGAATTGGTTGGCGATTCCCTGGCACAAGTCTACAAAACACCACAGAAAGCTTTTGAGGCCGAACAGCAACAGTTTTTTAAAGACTACCATGAAGAAATCGCCGGATTACTGGAAGCAGAGGAAGACAATATGTACATGAATTACGACAATGACAAAACGATGGAAGTCCTTTTTAATCAGGACAATCTGCTCAGCATTGCCGTAATGGACTACAGCTATGCAGGAGGCGCCCATGGCAACTACGGCTCGGCTTGTTCAAGTTTTGATATGGCTAAAAAGAAAAAAATCAGCCTGGAAGACCTGTTCAAACCTGGATATGAAGCGACGCTCACCAAAGCGCTCACCGAGGCTGCCAAGAAAAAATTCAAAACCAAGGATTTGAATGAAATTCTGTTTGTAGAGAAGGTAGAGCCCAACGGTAATTTCTTCCTAACCGGGAAGGGTATTTGTTTCAATTATGTACCGTATGAAATTGGGTCGTATGCGGCGGGAGAATTGAAGATTTTTGTGCCGTTTGGAGAATTAAAATCGGTAATGCGGTAGGGGCAACCCTTTGTGGTTGCCCCAATCGTGGGTATACACATTGGGGCAACCACAAAGGGTTGCCCCAATCGTGGGCATATTAAACATGGGGGCAACCATAAAGGGTTGCCCCTACGGTTAATACCCTGGATTCTGCACAATATTCCCGCCCGCCAAATCAATTTCCGTTTGTGGAATCGGGAACAGCTCGTGTTTACCTTTCACAAATTTTTTGCCAACAGCTTTCATTCTGGCTTCTGCTTGCCCGGTACGTACCAAGTCAAACCAGCGTTGTTGCTCCATGGCCAGTTCCACCCGGCGTTCTTGCCAGATTTTTTGGCGCAGGCCATCCTTATCCGTAATCGTGATATCTGGTAGAATGTTTCTGCGAGTGCCTCGGGCCCGAATGCGTACCGCATTGAGGTGCACCAGCGCTTGTTGAGGCTTGTTGTTTTCGTTCAGCGCCTCAGCTGCAATGAGCAAAACGTCGGCATAGCGCAAGATGCGGATGTTGCTTGGTCCATTGTCTTGCAGCAGGGCGTGGGCAGGCGTCCAGGCTTTTTGGTTGTAACGTTCGTTTTCGATTTGTGGATTGTCTTCTACCAGAGCCGATCCATCGGGTAAGGCTTCACCAACCAAAAGGGCGGTAGCATCGCGGCGAGGGTCGCCAAATTCAAAGGCTTTCATCAGGTCATCCGAGGGCAAATTGAAGCCCCAGCCCAAATTGGGTGTGCCGCGTACCCCTTGCACCATGTTCCAGGGCGTTGCGCCCGCATAGGATGCTTCCAGTGCCGTAGCTTGTACCTCAAAAACCGACTCGCTGGAGTTTTCACCCTCGGGCAGAAAAATCTTGGTGTAATCCGCCAGCAGTTTATATTCATTGGAATTGATGACTTCCAAGGCGTACTTTTCTGCGTTGGGATAGTCCTTGGTGGTCAAATATACTTTTGCCAACAAACCACGGGCCGCGCCTTTGGTCACCCGCCCCAAGTCTTCAGGAGCATAGGCCGATTTTTCCGGCAAACTGGCAATCGCCTCGGTGAGGTCGCTGACAATCAATTTGTAAATTTCAGCGCTTGCTGCACGCGTTTGGGTGTAGAACTCATTCTGGGTCAGCGGCCGGGTGATCAATGGCAAATCACCAAACCAGCGTACTAGATTGAAGTAAAAATGCGCACGGAGGAATTTGGCCTCCCCGATCAATCTTTTGCGCAAGGTTTCGTCCATCACCGGCACTTTGGGGATTCCGTCAATGGCCACATTCGCGCGGAAAATGCCCTGGTAATGGCCACGCCAGGAGCCACGGATGTCTTCAGGGAACCCAGGGTCCCAACTAAAATCATCAAATGCGGTGAGGCGCTGTGCGTCAGCAGGGAAACTCCCCTTGACTGCGTCGTCGGTAACAATATCCGTCATGGCTAGCCAAGGGAAGGAGGTCAGGTTCCAATCCCGCATGGAATTGTACACCGCGTTGACCGACCAGGTGGCGTGCTGAGCAGTTTGGAAGTAATTGTTGGCGTTGATCACGCCTTGTGGTTTTACCTCCAGAAAGTCTCCGTTTTGGCAGGCTGGTGCCAGTAGCAAAACCAGCAGCGCACTTGCCGTTATTCGAAATAAATACTGTTTGCGCATGAGTCTTGAGTTGAAGGGTTGAGGAGTTGAGAAGTTGAGAAGTTGAGGCTTCCGCGAGCGACTTAGACATTGACATCGTCAGAATCGCTCGCGGAAGCCTCAACTCCTAAACCCCTCAACTTCTCAACTTTTAAAAAGAAATATTGATTCCAGCCAACCAGGTACGCGACAATGGATACACTCCACCATCGATGCCTACTTGTAAT
The DNA here is from genome assembly GCF_965225875.1 of Haliscomenobacter sp. GTDB lineage: Bacteria > Bacteroidota > Bacteroidia > Chitinophagales > Saprospiraceae > Haliscomenobacter. Next base: position 2,924,070 of record NZ_CBDDBS010000003.1, read on the forward strand.
ACGTTCTCACTAGATATTTCGGGTGTAAAACCAGAGTATTTTGTTTGGGTAAAAATGTTGTTCCCACTGACGTACACCCGCAGGCTGTTCACCTTGATGCGTTCTAGCAAGGTTTTGGGCAAGTTGTAGCCCAAAACAGCACTGCGCAAGCGGAAGAAGGAACCATCTTCCAAAAAGCGCTCCGATACCTGATAATTATAACCACCATTGGTGATGCGTGGTTCAAAATTGGAAGTACCTGGCCCAGTCCAACGCTCCAGGAAGGAAGCCTCGTAGTTGGGGATCCCAAAGCCACGCGCAGCCCGCTTGCTGTTGTAAATTTTATTGCCACTTACCCCATTGAAATCTACGGAGAAATCAAATCCATACACGTCGAATCCAAAATTGAAACCGTAGATCAATTTAGGAATGGGGCTACCCAACCAGGTGCGGTCTTGTGAATCTACAATGCCATCGCCATTGGTGTCTTCAAAGCGCAGGTCGCCGGGAGCTACCGCTTCACGCGCCGGGTTTTGTGCAATTTCTTCAGCGCTTTGGTACACACCCACTACTTTGTAGCCATAAAAGGAACCAATGGATTGACCAACAATGGTGCGGGTCGCGAAGGCAAACAAGGCTTCATTACCAGTTCCCAGAGAAAGCACTTCGTTTTTCAGGGTAGAAGCTAAGGCGCCAAAGCGATAATTGAGTTTTCCCACCGAATTGCGGTAATTCAGGGTAAAATCAAAACCTGAGTTGCGCACATCCGCTGCGTTTACAAAGGGATTTGAGGCCGAACCAACGTAATCAGGGATGGGTACTGGCACCAAAATTTTATTGGTGTTGCGCTGGTAATATTCCACTTCGAGGGTCAGGCGGTTGTCCAAAAAGCCCAATTCTGCCCCAATGTCGGTACTATTGGTTTCTTCCCATTGCAAAAATGGGTTAGCCAAGGAGATGAGGGAAGCGCCAAAGTTCAGGCTTTCGGTACCACCAAATACCGCGCTAAGGTTATTGGTTACGGTTGGGATGGCGGCATCGGAAGGGAATTTATCATTGCCCAAACGCCCCCAGCTGGCGCGCAGCTTCAAGTTGTCGAGGATTTTTTGGCCTTTCATAAACGGCTCTTCAATTACCCGCCAGGCTACGGCGAAAGCGGGGAAATTGCCATAACGGCGCTCGGAACCAAATTTGGATGAGCCGTCACGACGGAAAGTAGCCGTAAAAAGGTAACGTTCTTTCAGGTTGTAATTGGCCCGGAACAAGACCGATTGGTAGCGCTCGGGGTTGTTGCCAATGTTGTAGTTGGTGGCAGTTTCTACATCACCTGCATCCAGGTAAAAGAACTCCTCGGTATCGCCAATCAACCGTTGACGGGAGCCACCGATGCGTTCCCCACTGCGGGCTTGCATGGTGTAACCCGCCAGGACGCTAAAGCGATGTACGCCAATTTCGCGCGAATAGTTCAGCGTGTTTTCCCACTGCCAGTCGTTGTACCGCGAAAACTCAGCATTGATGCGACTTTGAGGGTTGCGTTGTTTATCGTCTACTTCAAATTGTGGCTCGTAACCTTTGCCCCGGTTGTTGATGCTGTTGAACCCAAAGCTGCTGCGCGCAGTCAGGTTTTTGATCGGGTAAATTTCAAGGTAAGCATTACCGTTGAGCTGCTGGCCGTAGCCACGGTTGTAGCTGTTGTATTCCAACTGCGCGGCAGGATTACTCACATTGGAGTTGGTGGAAGTACTGCCGTATTTACCCGCTTCGTTGATGGCAACTACCGTCGGGTCGGCAGCGTAAGCGTTAAAAACGATGCCGCCGGGTTCGCGGTTGTTGGCACTGGAAACAAAGGCCAGGTTGTGTCCCAGTTTTACCCCTTTGATGAGGTTGTATTCGTTGTTGACCCGCAAGGAATAGCGGTTGAAATAGGAACTACGGATGATCCCGTTTTGTAGGAAGGCGTCGCCGCTAATGCTGTAAGTCATGGCTTCGGAGCCACCGCGGATGCTGAGGTTGTAATTTTGGATGGAGGCGTCGCGAAAGATGATGTCCTGCCAATCGGTGCCTGCGCCAAAAGATTCAGGATTGGGGTAAGGCACTGCTCCGCCGGCATTTCGGTAAAATTCATTCACCAAACTGGCGTATTCGGATCCGGTGGCCAGGTCCAATCTTTTTCCTACCTGTTGAATCCCGTTGTAAGCGCTGAAGTTGAATTGGGCTTTTTGGCCACGAATCCCTTTTTTGGTGGTAATGAGCACAACCCCATTGGAACCACGGGTACCATAAATGGCGGCAGCGGAAGCATCTTTGAGAACTTCCATACTTTCGATGTCGCTGGAATTGAGGAAGTCAATGTTGTCGAGGATGAGACCGTCGACGACGTAGATGGGGTTGGCATTGTTCAAGGTTCCTGTACCCCGAATACGGATGACCGGACCTTCGCCGGGCCGGCCGGAAGCTGAGCTGACGTTGACCCCGGCAATTTTGCCCTGCAGGGCCTGGGTCACGTTGGAAGCTGCTACTTTTTGTAATTCGCTTGATTTGATAGAGCCTACCGAACCAGTCAGGTCACTTTTGCGCTGAGTGCCATAGCCTACCACTACTACCTCGTTGATCATCAAGGTGGCTTCACCCATGATGACATCTATACTCGTGCGGCCTTTGACTGAGATTTCCTGGGTTTGGAACCCAGTGTAAGTAAAAACCAGGACGGCTTGGGCATCGGGAACTTCCAGACTGTAATTTCCCTCAAGATCGGTAACCCCGCCAAGGGTCGTATTTTTAACCTGAATATTGACGCCGATCAGCGCCTCTTTTTTTTCATCCGTTACCTTCCCGGTGATGGTAACCTGGGCTTGCAGTTGCGAAAAAAAACTAGTCGCGCCCAATAGGAGCAGAGTGTATAAAGATCGCATGTCGGTCTTATTTGGGGCTGAATTTAGTCGAAAAGTTGAAATGATGAAGAGTTGAAGAGAAGTTGAAAAGCTTGATAGACCAATTGGAATTAATTCCCCTAAAATGGTCTATCAACCCATTCAATTTTTTTACTTCTCTTCAACATTTCAACACTTCAACTTTTCAACTTATCTCAGCTATTGCTTAATAAACTTCGTCTTGGCCTTCATCAAGCCATGCTTATCGTAAGCAGCCAGAATGTACATGCCGCGTTCAAGTTCGGTAGTATTCAGGTTCACGTAGTTCTGACCACTGGAACGAATGGAGTAAACCTTTTGTCCCAATGCGTTGAATACGTCATAACCGTACAAATCCTGGCCATTCTCGATGATCAACTCGTTGCTTACCGGGTTAGGATAAACTTTGAGGTTGCTCAGGGCTAGATCACGCACACCAACGGTACCGGAACAAGCCTTATCGCCAATCGCGATATCGTCAAAATAGTAGCGTTTTTCAGCTGTAGGAACGGTACCGAAGTCCATGATCATTGCTAGAGTGGAGTACAGGGCTCCGTCTGGAATGTTCAGCGTAGTGAAATCCCAGGTCAGTTCCTGCCATTCGTTTGGCGTGGTGTATTTCACTTTGGTATCACCAGTGTTGGGTGCTCCATTGCTACTGCGCTCCAATTTGAAAACCACATCGGCTTCGTGATCCATCAAGACCTTCATGGTGATCTTCTTGTTCTTGCCCATCGAAATTTGTGCAGGAATCGCATCGTTGAAATAGCCAGCGAAGATTTCACCTCCAGGGCGCTCAATGAATTCAGCTACCTTGTTGCTGGTGTTGATACCACTCTTCTTTGGATTGTCTACAACGATGTTTACCTTTTGTCCATCGAGAGAACCATTGGCAAAATACTGCCAGCGACCCAGATCATCCAGACTGGTTTCAAAGTTGGAGATACAAGAAGTGTAAGGTGCTCTGCGTAGCTCGATGTCATCGATGTAGTACACGTCATCAGCTGTTGGCAATTGGCCTGCATTGAAGAAAATAACCAGTTTGGTATTTCCTTTGCCTGCGGCAGCGCTAAAGTCGATGGAGTATTGTATCCACTTGCGGGTGTCAGCAGCTTTTACTTCTGAGAACACCTCTACTTGCTGTCCGCCTTCCAATTTGAAGAGGATTGGAACTGCTTTAGGCGACCAGATTTTAACTTGCACCTGGTTCAATACAGAAAGATCAAGGGCTTGTGGGAATTCGTAAACGATGGCTGACCATTCATCCCGAGGATCGCTGTACTCCCCTACTTTGTCACTCGCAGAAGAGTTGATGCCACTTGGATCAGGGTTATTGACTACTTTTAAGAAGTCGCCGCCCGTGGTAGACACTTTGGTAAAATTGCGCTGACATTCAAAGTCGTCGATCTGCCCAGCAACGGCAACTACGCCTTCACAAAGGTTTACGGTAGAAACGGTTTGGGTCAGGTTGTCGTAATACCAGGTAGCCGTAGAAGTTAGGTCAGGATCAAATACAATCTCTACCCGCTCGAAGTCGGCAATGTTCTTGAAATTGCTGAAGTTGAAGTTCAATTCTACCCACTTGCCAGTTTCTGCAATGGGGCGATTGATTTCTTTTTGTCCTTCGGAGGTAGATACCAAACGTAAGGTCAGGCTTTTTGCACCAGCTGGTGCCCATACCTGTAAATTGACTTGAGGGAAAGCGCTCAGTGTGAATCCTTGTGGCAACAAGGCCTTTAGACCGCCCAACTTGGAACTTCCTTTGGTGTAAGAACCCACGGTTGCTGAGGTATTGCCCGTTTTATCAGGGTTGGCAATTTCACCGTTGTATTTGCCGAACACTGCAGCAGCACCCAAAGATTCCCAGCCCAGTTTGGCACCACCTTCAAAATCTTCCAAAGCGCTGCTCTTTTCAGGAGCCACGAGGCTGATGTCATCTACGTAGTAAATATCATTTGCTCCTGGCAGTTTACCCGCGTTGAAGAAGATGACAATTTTGGTGTGGTTGGCGTTTTCTTGGTCACTGAAATCAGCGGTGTATTCTACCCACTTATTCAGTTGAGAAACAGCCACAGGGATTTCTTTTGCACCTGAGGTTCCACCTTCCAACTTGAGCAGGAGGTTACCTGCAACAGGTGCCCATACCTTCAGTTTCAGTTGGTTGCGGTCTTTGAGTGGAATGCTACCACCCCAATCGATCACCAATGCATGGTATTCGCCACCAGTATCTTTGTAGCGACCTACTTTAGCACTCAGGTTAGCCCCAAATTTATCGGGGTTGTCCACTGCGGTAATGTCATCAAAACCAGGTTGGCCGTAAGCTGCATTGCGCTGACACTCGAAATCGTCCAGTACATCCGGGTTCTTGTCTACACCTGCACAATCACCCGCAGTTACTGCGATCAGGTTGTCAAACAGGTAAGTATCCGAACTGGCGTCCACTCCGGGGTCAAAGAAAAGGATGATCTTATTGAAGGTTTTGACACCCGCAGACTTGCTAAAGTTGAAGGTGTATTCAACCCATTGGTCTTTGACCGCTATGTTTTTTACTTCTTCTACCGCAACACCAGGGCCTTCCAATTTGAGTAAGAAAGAGCTAGCCACGGCTGCTTTGACCTGAATTTTAAACACGTTGTAAATGGACAAGTCCAGAGGCTGTGCCAATTCAGTCAGGAAAAGGCTATAACCAGCACCTGCTTTTTTGGTATAAGCACCAACTTTGGTACTGCCATTGATTTTCAGGGTATCTCCACCTGGAGGATTAGGTACCACTACGAAGGAGCCTTCGATGGGGTTCCAATTCAATTTGGCGCCACCTTCAAAGTCTTCATAAACAAAAGAAGTAGGAGCAGGGTCAAGGGAAATGTCGTCAATGTAGTAAACGTCATTTGCTCCAGGCAGTACTCCCGCATTGAAGAAGAAGACCAATTTGGTGTGATTGGCTGCAGCCTGGCTACTGAAATTGACGGTGTATTCTACCCACTTGTTGATTTCAGTTACCGCTACTGGCGTTTCTTTGGCGGGTGAAGTGCCACCTTCCAATTTAACCAGCAAGTTACCAGCTACGGGTGCCCATACTTTGATTTTGACAATGTTGCGGTCTTTCAATGGAATTGCGCCACCCCAGTCCAGAACCATTGCGTGGTATTCGCCACCAGTATCTTTGTAACGGCCTACTTTAGTGCTGGTGTTGATCCCGGTTTTATCAGGGTTGTCCACTGCACTGATATCGGCAAACCCAGGGCTGGCATAAGCGATGTTGCGCTGGCACTCAAAATCGTCCAGAATTTTGGCGCTGGGCGCGGTTCCTGCACAAGGTCCTGCTGGACCTGCAGTCAGGTTGTCAAACAGGTAAGTGTCTGAGCTTGCATCCACCCCTGGATCAAAAAACAGGATGATTTTTTTCAGGTTTGGTGTGGCTGCCGCCTTGCTAAAATCGAAGGTATACTCAATCCATTCGCCGCTTACGGCAATGTTTTTGTTTCCTTCGATGGCACCGCTGGCACCTTCCAGTTTCAAGATAAATGCCGATGCAACGGCTGCTTTAACCTGGATTTTGAATTGGTTGTTGGTGCTGAGGTCCAGCGCAGTGGGCAACTCAGCCAGGAAAAGGCTATACGCGGAGCCCGCTTTTTTAGTGTACGAACCAACCTTAGCGCTGCTGTTGAGGCCCAAAGTATTGCCTCCAGCGGGGTTGTCTACAGTTGAATAAGCCCCCTCGATGGCATTCCAGGGCAACTTGGCGCCGCCCTCGAAGTCTTCGAGTACTACTTGAGTCATACCCAGCAAGGGTAGCAAAAGCATGGTGAAAAAGAGCAGATGTTTTTTCATGTTGTTAGATTTTGGGTTCATGTGTTGAACCTATTGCGAAATGACCAGTGGATAAGTGCTTGTATACGTAGGTGAACTGATTTGCAAGAAGTAAGTTCCTTTGGCTAGTGCTGGCAAGGTAAATTGCTGACGCTGTAGTCCGGTATTGAGTCGTGTAGGTCCTAACAAACGGTGTACAACCCGGCCTGCGGTATCGCACAATTCAATCTTGACCGTTTCACTTGAAGGTTGAACAAAGGAAAGGTCGAGATTTCTTTTGACCGGATTAGGGTATACTTTGAGTTGCAGGTCGGTAGCGGGAATGGCCTCAACTTTGGTTACGTCGGCAGTAAATCCGATTTTTTTGATGGCAGTTTGAATCTCAGGATTGGCCATAAAATGCTTCCACAATAAACCACTGCGGTGGTTTTCAATCATGTTGATGATCGGCCCTTGGTCGATGGCCAAGTAACTATCGGCAGTCCAATTGAGTTGTGGATTGAAGGCATCATAAAAACCCATGGGGCCAAATAAATCGGCACCATATTCTCGGTAAAAGTGTTTGAGTGCCCCCAAAGATTCTACGGGAGTATAGGGAAAAGAACCAAGTGCGGCAGTTGGGGCGATGGTGCCGTTGTCCTGCGGGCCACTATTGGGTTCGTGGGCCAGGTAGCCTTGCACGGGGTCATCGCTGGCGGTTAAACCCCAGCAGTTTTCCCCATAACCTTTGAATTTTTTTGGATTGGCGATGCAGTAAGCCCGGTTGATCAGGGTGTGGTTGCGGTTTTGGGTAAAATAGTTGGTGTACTTATCCTTGATGTTGCGTGGGTCAAAACCCATGAACGAATAATGGGCAAAAAACAGGGGCCCGCCCAATGCAGGCCCCAGAGGTAATAGAACACTGTAATACTGATTCTTATTGACGTAGTTGCTGTTGCCAGCCCAGCCTTTTTCATACAAACCTTCGGGTACGCCATGAGTAGGCGATGCAATACCCAAGATATAAACAATCATGCCTTCGTTCCAGCCACGCACCGGAAAATTCATGGCGAATTGGTAGTTGGGCGACCAATGCCAGTAAATAAAGTTCTGAAAATACTGGCGGTACCAATCCCACTCAATGGCTTCCCACAATCCGGTGATTTTGCTGCGGAGAAGTTGCTCTTCACTCGTGTTTTCTTTGAAATATTCCCGTGCAGCCAACAAACCTTCAAAGAGGAAGGATGTTTCTACCAAATCGCCGCCATCATCGCGCGTGCTGAAGGGGATGGTTTTACCACTCACTCCATTCATCCAATGGGGAAATGCGCCCTTAAAACGATCCGCTTTTTCCAGGAAACTGAGCATCTTTAACAAACGGTCTCGCCCTTGCTCCCTGGTGATGAATCCTCTTTCGATCCCTACCATTAGGGCCATCACGCCAAAACCCGTTCCTCCGATGGTAACAATGTCTCCTGAAGTATTCCGTTCGCGACTGAGGCCTGATTGAGGATGGGCAAAATCCCAGAAATAACGGAAGGTATACTCCTGCACCATATCCAGCAATTGCTCATCACTCTTGGGGGCACTACTGGCACTGGCTACAGCGCTGGGTTTGCTTTCCTGGCCGCTCCCGCTGGCAGTGGTGATGCGATAACTCGCCTTTACATTGAGTCCAAGGGGACGTACAAAATCCAGATAAATGCTGTCGGACTTACCCACTTGCCCAATGAGATTGAAGGTTTGGCCTTCATCCAGGGAGCGGTAAATCCTGAAAGCAGTCCCCCCTGAATTCCCAGTATTTTTCCAACGCAGTTCTATATGGCTATCGTATCCTTTGGCCCGAAACTGTTCAGGAACCAACAAATTTGCAGTTGCGGAAGCCCGATAAGTCCGTACCTCATCAATCAAAAGGGTATGTTCCTGGGCATCAGCAGCATTTTGTCCAAAAATGATTGCCTTGATTTGTTTAAAATTGATCCCGGTCTGGTTGGGATCAGTAGTCATGACGCTGAGGGGGATTTTGATCTGGGTCCAAATTTTGGCATCCAGCGCTGGAGCATAATTGCCAATGTTGTATTTGCGCGATTTGGTGGAACCGGGAGCGCCTTCCAGAAAAATATTGGGCCAATCTGCCTTGTTGAGGCCATTGGGGGCATAAACCCAGAAAGCCAGAGTATCGGTATTGCTGATGTCTTGAAAGGGAAAGCCCGGGGCGATCACCAAAGCTGACCAATCCCCACCACTGCGGGAATTCCAGCGCAGGCGCAAGCTGTTGCGGCCTTGAAAAGCAGTGCCATCGGTGGGGAGCTTATCTCCACTGCTACCTGTCTGTTCTAAAAAACTGGTCCCAGACTTAAAAGCCAGACCTGTGTCGTAATAGCCAGGGTTGTTGCTGTCACTAAAAAAGTAAACTTCCTGGCCATAGGTTGGAGCACATGCCTGTAAAGAGAGGAATAGAAAGCTAAAAAAATGTAGGTAGCGTTGCTTCATACTTGCGATCAAATAGATGTAAGTGCAATCTTATCTCATTTATACAAGAATAGCTAGTTTTTAACCTCACCATTACTACGCCACTGCGAAAAATCATCGGACTAGTGATTTTTTTATTATTGAAAATCAATAACTTGTTTCAAAAATTATAATAACTGGAAAATGCAGGATTGTCAGTTGTTGAGCAGATGACAATTTGAGCTTTTAGTCCCGAAAACAATGCTACAAACTCATCAAAAATTCCACCAGGTTGTCATCCCCTTCCAATTCAAGTTTTCGTCGGAGTCGGTAACGTTTGTTTTCGATGCCCCGAATGGAAAGGTGCAAGAGGGGCGCAATTTCTTTTGAACTCAAATTCATGCGCAGGTAAGCCGCCAGACGCAAGTCACCGGGGGTAATGGAAGGAAACATGGATTTGAGCTTTTTAAAAAACTCGTCGTGTACTTGGTTGAAATTGTCTTCAAAAACCTGCCAATCTTGTTCGTTTCCCAAGTGCTCATCCACCAGGCGCAGCATTTTTTGGTAGTGCTTGGCGGCTGGGCGATCCCCACTTTCCGCTTTAAACCGAATCAGTTCTTCCTTGATTTGGAGCAGGGCTTCATTTTTGCGGATCAGGTGAAAAGTAGAGCTGGCCAATTCTTTGGACTTGTTGAGCACATCATTTTGCAACTGGATGTTGCGGTTTTGGATGCGTTGCTGGTGAAGTTCCCGCTCTTTTTCGAGGAGTAGCTTACGGCGCTGGATGTGCAGCCGCCTCTGATGCACCCGATTCAATAATCCATAAAGCCCGGCCAGGCCCAAAAAATACAAAAGGTACATCCAGGAGGTTTGGTACCAGTGTGGGGCGATGACAAAACTGCAACTCGCGGTTTGTTCGTTGAGGTCATGCTGAACTTCCAGTGTGTAACGGCCTGGTGACAAACTGCTGAACTCTCTTTCTGAAAACCGACTCCAGCCTGACCACTGCTTTTGTTCTTCCTTTAGCCGATAACGAAACAGCGTGGTCCGGGTATACTCATCTAGCGAAAATACAAAACGCAAAGTACGGGTACCCGCTGGAAAATAAACCACCCCACCCTTCCGGTATATTTGATGCCTGTTTTTGGGGTTTAAGGATTCGATTTTTTTGATGCGTAGGGTTGATTCAACATTTTTTTCCAAAGCATCCACCCGATTGAGCAGGGCATAACCATTGTCAATACAAAACAGATAGGTGCCTTTTTGCAATTCCACAATCGGATTGTAGTGGGTAGCCAGGATAGTGTTGATGACGCTTTTGAGCTGTTTGTTTTTTTTGATCCGCACTTGTTGGGGCATAATTTCAAATAATTCTGCAGTAGTGGATCGGAAAAATTTTGATTGAGTTTCACCTCTTAGTGGTGCGGGTAGGCATTTTTTAGTTTTGGGTTGATAGATAAACTGCTGCCCCCTGGACCAAATCCACACTTCTTTCCCCTTTAAAAAAACATCCAGATTGGAGTTGGCAGGCAAGCCGTCTGCGGTATTGATCGTATCAATCGCCGTGATTTTTTGATAGCTGGAATCGAGGGTCAAGTGATAAATGCTTTCGTAGGGATTGACAGCCCAACACTCATTGGGGCTTTGAAACACCAGTTTTTGGAGTGGTTCTTTTAAACCTTCCACTTGATGACTGAAATGCCACTTCCCAGCAACATCCTGACGAAAAACGGCGAGGCCTGTGTAGGTACCCTGAAGTAAATATTGTGGCCGTTGAGGTAGCTGAACAAACCACCACCCGCCCGTCACATTGGAAATACGCCGAAATTGTTGGCCTTCGATAACAAAAGTGCCCTCATTGTGCCCACAAAGCAACTGGTCATTAAACACCTTCAATTGCCAGACTTGCCCTTGTGAGCCGGGCAACAATTGATACCTTTCATTCTTGAGCAATGGCCAGCTTCGGAAAAAAACACCCTGATTGCTGCCTATAAAGAGCCGATTCTGGTGGATTGCTGCTGCATAAATGGACCCAATTTCACCTTCCCGGTCAGTGTAATACAACATCGGGTCATGGAGGGCGACCAAGTCCAAACCCTTGTCAAGGCCCAACCACAAGTTCTGTTTTTTGTCCTCAAACAGGCTCAGGATGGTATTGTTTTGTAAACCATTATTCTGGTTGATGTGGTACTGGATTTGCCCTCCTTTGACAATAAAAACACCATTCAAAATGGTGCCCAAAGCCAAACGGCCATCATGCAGTCGAATCGCTTTGTTCAATTGATAGCGTTTTAACTCCACATTTACTGGATGCTCCCAAGGGACGAATGTATTGCCCTTTTGGCGGAACATACCCTCATTACTCGTCCCTACCAACAGACCAGCCGGATCAGCGATAAGGGCCGTAATGGTCTGATTGGCAAAAAAATCACTGCCGCTTAACTCGCTTACTTTTTGTTTTGCCCCCAATTCATAAATCGGGGCCCGGATGGCTGGAATCAACAAACGACCATTGCACTCCTTGATGAACATGAAGGGAAAATAGGCGGGAACCCGGGTTACTTTTTTGCCATCGTATTGGTACATGACCCCAAAGGATTGAAAATAAACCACGTTTTTATACACCAAAATGTGCCAAAATTCTTCCTTACGAATGGCCTCGCGGCGCACTTTTTTGCTGAGGGAAGTATAGTATAGTTCACCTAGTTGGTTGCGTTGCCAAAAGCCAAATTCTCCATAACTGCCGCAGTAGATTTTTCCGCTCTGATCGCTTGCCACAGCTCGCGCAGTTTGACCGTTGGGTAAGGGATGAAGCTCCCAGTTGGCCCCATCGAACTCCAGTAAACCATCTTTATTACCCGCATAGATGATGCCGTGTTGGTCCTGGGTGATGGACCAGATTTGATTGGATGCTTGATAGGTTTTTGCTGGAAAGTTAAGAATTAGGGGGACATCGGCGGCGAAAGCATATGTGCTACAAAAAATCAAAAAAAGGCAGATGGTCGTTTTCATGTGAGATGGGTCGCGGAGTCCGGTGGTAAAATTACAGCGTTTTTAAACCAAAGTGATTGACGAATGGTATGAAATCACGATCTGCGTGCAAAAGGGAGAAGTCATACTCTAAACATGCTGTAGCAATAATAACATCAATGGTTTTTCTGACAGTTACACCTTTTTTTCTCAAAAACCGATAGTTTTCAGCACTTTTTATCGCAATGGGTTTACCGCCAAAATTAAAAAACGATAACGTTTCTAGTAGGGATTTGGCCATGTTGAAGTCTGCATCAACAGAGAATCCCTGCAAAACCTCAGTGAGAATTAAATCGCCAATTCCAAGTTGTACACGTCCCAGCAACTGATCAAGTAACTCAGTTTCGCGGGTGATACTACCGTTGAAGTAATCAATCCAAACTGAAGAATCAACTATAGTCATTGATTTAGGCGCATTTGTTCTAAATCACCTTCCCACTTCAATTTTCCCCTGAAGTTGCGGATTTTAAGTTGTTGTTGAATTTGGATAAATACCTTCAATGCTTCTTCAACAACGGCCTTTTTGGTTTCTAGGCCACTCAGACTCATGGCTTGAGTCATTAAGGCATCGTCAATAACAATATTTGTTCTCATGTATACACCTGATTTTAGACAAATATACACACAGTGGCTTTCTAAAGCAACGATGAGTCAAATAAAAATGCCCAGTTGATAAGCAAATCAACTGGGCAGAAAGAGTAATGTATGAAACGGCTAACTAGAAATTGTAACGAAGGCCCAGCTGCAAACGCCAAGGGGTACCTCCTACAAGATCTACACCCGTATTGGCGTTTAGGGAATATTTGTATTGCTGCAAGGTTTTGTCAAAACCGGAAATATTCAGCAAACGTGATTCACGGGCCAGGTTGGTGTTGCGGCCCTTGTTTTTGTCCAACAGGTTCATGAAGTTGAACAAGTCCGCACTGAATTCCAGTGACTGTTTGCCAAAAGTGTTGAATTTTTTGCTCAAACGCAGGTCGATTGTAGAGAAGAACGGATTGCTACCACCATTGCGTGGAGCAATTTTACCTACATTTTCCCGATAGTATTCTTTAGCTGCATCAGCAACCAGAGGGTTGTCCAACCACGCCTTAATGGAGGCAGCCAAAGCCGGATCAGTTTTAGGATCATTGGGATCAAACAAGAAGGCTAAGTCGTTTTGCTCATTAAAATCGCCATTCAAACTGGTACCAGCCCGGTAAGCGTGAAAAGCAAAGGGGTAACCACCCTGGCCGTTGAATGTTGCACCCAATTGGAACCCAGCAATCTCTGGAGTAGCCCCACTCACCAAAACTTTGTGGCGGAATTGTGAGTCGGAATAACCATAATTCAGTGCCCGTGGATCATCTTTAACCGGCAAGAAGGTTGAAGTATTGGCTACACAACAGTTGTACGAAGAGTTGTCTTTGGTATTGTTGTTGGTATAACTGGCCGCTACATAGCCACCCTTGTTGCCCAAGCGCAATTCAGCGTCCACAATCAACGCGGTTTGATCCAAAATGCCATCAGGATTCAGTTCCAAGACCCGACCCAGGTTTGGGTCTTTGCGGCTATCCTGCCATTTCAGAATACCATTGGTACCAATTTTATCAGCAGGTACAAATACCCCCCGGTTGGCTTCGTTGGCAAGACGGAAGTAGGGCTCGTCTACCAGGTTGGTTTCCTGGTAAACGTAGTTATCGGTAGTGTGTGAAGCAAGTAAGTTGATACCCACCCGCAACTTGTCGTTGAACAACAAACGGTTGTAGCTCAAATTGGCTTTCCAGGTAAAAGGAATTTCAAAATCAGGCCCGATCGCATTGATGGTAGATACATATGGCTGACCAGGTGTTACGCCTGGAGCAGTACTTGGATCTTCACGGTAACCTTTAAAATCGGGGAAAGGAACAGTCGTAGACACGTCAATAGAAGCCACTTTGTTGCCATCAAAAAGCATGTTGTTGGCAAGGTTGTAGTACATGGCCATGTTGGAAAAGCCACCAGCACCAAGCTTGATGATGTCTTTGTTTTTACCACCCACGTTCCAGGTCAATTGAACCCGAGGCTGGAAGTTGTCAAAATCAACAGGAGCAGTATTGGTGAAAACTTTCAGGCTTTCGGCCAAATCAGCATTAGGCGTTGGCGTAGTCAAAAATGCTGTTCCGTCCCAACGAACACCCACTACAGCATCCAGGTGTTTGGCCAATTCGAAATCCACTTGTGCAAAAGCAGACACGTCCAATACATTGTACCGTACCCATGGCTCACCTTCGCCAAGGTATACCTCACGTACGTAACGAGAAGGTTTTTGCAACTCGAAATCTTGTAACGAATTGAAGAAAAAGCGACCATTCAACTCGGAGGTGAATACATCTTCGAGGAAGGTCATGAAGTTATCGGTTCCGAGGGTAAGGTTGTATTTGCCCTTGGTGAGATAAGCGGTGTTGACCAGGTGAATCTGGTTGTAAATGGTCTTTTCAGGTGTAAAGCGCTGTCCACCAATTTGTACGGTACGGGTAGAAACTGCGTTGGGGTTGCTGGCCGTTGGAATGGGTGAACGAACGTTGACAATAGCGCGAGGAATGTTCAAAGCGGGTAATTCATCGCTGGGCACTTGGGCGGTGTACTCCGATTGGAACTGTACTTTCAGTTCGTTCAAAAAGCTTGGACTGAAATTGGAGCGCAAAGACAGCAACCCGGTATAAGAACGAGCCTCTTGTTGGTTCCACACTTCACGAAGGTTGATATTGGAGTTATCATTGGAGTTCAAAGGGTTGTTCCAGGTCGTAATGTTGTTGCGGAAAGTCAGTTTGTGCTTGTCGTTGAGGGTATAGTCAAAACGAGCAAAGATGACGTTGGAAGTGGTTTTGCGCTCAAAAACACCCACCTGTGGGCCAGAACCTACTCCATAAACGCGGCGGGCGATGTCGATGAACTTGTTCAAAGTATCTTTCCGAATCCCCAAACGAAGTTCATCATCAGCCGATTGGATGTCGGCATTGTTCACAGGTTCTTTTTGATCCTGACGGTCAAAAGCAACAAAAAAATGCAGTTTGTCCTTGATGATTGGCCCGCCCAAACTCAAGCCCCATTGATTGGTTGTAAAATCGATGTTCCGTTTTACACCACGAATGTCGTACTGACTAGAAAATTCATCGGCTCGATTGTAGAAAAACAAGGTTCCTTTCAACTCGTTGGTTCCGTTTTTTGTAACAGCATTAACAGCACCACCGCCTTGACGGCCTTGTGAAACGTCGTAATCGTTGGTGGATACCTGGAATTCGCGGATAGCTTCCTGCGAAATCTGCTGTGGGCCACCACCACTTGAACCTGCCCAAAGTGGACTACGGAAGTTGCCCCCGTCAATGGTGATGTTGGTTGAACCGGACCGGTGTCCACCCAAGTTGGCCGCACCATTTCCTTGCAGCGGCGAAAGTGCCACCAAGCCACTAAAGTTCCGGCCTTCCAAAGGCAAGGCTTTGATTTGGTTGGAAGAAACCGCAGTCCCCGCACCAAAGCTATTGACATCATCGATCAACTTATTCGCTGTGATTTCTACCGTATTTAGTTCCGTAGTTTGCTCGTGCATTTTCACATTGACTTGTACAATGTCACCCTGGTTGAGCGTGTAACCTTTGAGTTGTTGGTCGGCATAACCCGTATAAGAGATGCTGATGGTGTAAGGACCACCTAAGGGCAATTGCAACAGTTGAAATCGGCCATCTAATTGAGTAGTGGTGCCAGTGTAAAAGCCAGTAGATTCGTTGCGAACCTGAACGGTAGCCCCGATTAAAACCTCTCCTTTTGCATCGGAGATCAACCCTTTGAAGGAGGCGTTGGTGGCCTGACTCCACAAAAGGCATGGCAAAGCCAGGAACAGTGCAAGCACTGTCCAAAGACAAGTATAAAAACGATTCATGTTTGGGTATTGAGTGAATGTAATAATTCTGTAGGCGAAAGTAGAGGAGCTAGATTAAGTGAGATTAAGGTCTAGTTTAAAGAAATAACAACAAATGGACAGGGATATTAAATTTCTTGTTGGTGGCTGGGAATCCGTGCTTTTTGTTCCGTTCCTAAATATTTAACAGTTCTATAATGTTCGGATTGATACATCCGAACTTCTGTAGGTCTATTGCCCCCTACTTTTGAGCCAAGAAAAAACACCATTTATGAAGAATCTATTGCTAATGCTCTTGCTGCTTGGGATTAACCAAATTGGGTTGACCCAAGAAAGCAACAACAGTCCGACCTTGCCCCGAACGGGCATCAAAACGGCTTTGTTGGGAAGCCTCATTTACCCTGGCCTGAAGGTCGGCGTAGAAAGGCCTTACAAAATTATCCAGGTCGACA
This sequence comes from Haliscomenobacter sp., assembly GCF_965225875.1. GTDB lineage: Bacteria > Bacteroidota > Bacteroidia > Chitinophagales > Saprospiraceae > Haliscomenobacter. The sequence goes on from NZ_CBDDBS010000003.1 coordinate 2,940,557, forward strand.
AAGAAAAAAAGTGGGGCATTAAGACCATCTTGAAAGAGAGGTACCTCACCGCTAATTTAGGCTATTACTACCATCCCAATTTTCACGACAACCTTTATTTACTCCTCGAAAGGCAAAAACGTCGCCAACATATGAACGGCTGGTTTACTGAAACCGCACCGGGTATTGGCTTTAGCCGCACCTTTTTAGGAGACGAAGCCTATGCGGTAAGTGACGAGGGGCAAGTAGATAAACTGAGCCTGGCTGGCCACAATTATGCCTTAGTTTCCCTCTCGGTGGGTTTGGGATACAATTTCGAAATAAAACTTGGCCAACCCCTCAAGATTTATACCAAAGCAAGCCTATTGGGAATGTTTCCAAGTAACAGTGACCTCTACCTACGACCCACTATAGAGTTGGGTGTGGCATTTTCCACCTCTTCCTTTTTGCCTGCTACACCTAAATTGCTTAACAAACACAAGACCAAACGCTCATGAAACGTATATTCTTTTTCATTTTCGGCCTTACCCTTTTGTTGGGTTGCCAAAAGGAAGAAATCACCATCAGCACCCGGGCTGCGGACCATTTTTTCCTAAAAACAAACGGCGCTTCCATGCCTGTACGGGTATACGGCAATACCGCCAGCAAAACCTACATGATTATGGTACATGGTGGCCCTGGCGGAGATGCTATTGAGTACCGGATAATCAATACCCTGGTTGAAAAAGTGGAGGCCAAATACGCAGTAGTTTACTGGGACCAACGCAATAGTGGAATCTCGCAAGGTGGTGCCAATGGCGGCTACAATCAAGTAGCCGATTTTGTAGCTGATTTTGAAAAATTGATCACCTTGCTAAAGTACCGCTACGGGGCCGACATCTCTATTTTCGTCAATGGCCATAGCTGGGGCGGTCATTTGACGCCCGCTTTTTTACAAAAAGACAACAACCAATACAGCGTAAAAGGCTGGATTCACAGCGACGGTGCCCACAACATCCCTTTGCTCAATCAATACGCCATTGAAAAAATGCTGGAAAAGGCGGAGGTAGAAATCCAAGCGGGTCGAAACGTAAAAGATTGGCAGGAAATCAAAGCGTATTGTCTAAGTGTGAAGCCACCTTTTACTGCCGAGAATAGTCTCAAGATCAACACCTACGCAGCAAAAGCAGAATCTTTGACGGAAGAGGTGCCCAAAAGCAAGTATGGTGTCGTGGAACGGCTCAACAACTACGATCGGGAAAATACGCCGCTCACCCAGTTGCTATTAAAACCCTTCGGCAATCCGGTGATTACCTCATTGGTCGACCGGCTGTTTGGCCATGGGGACTCCCAGCTTTCGGACAACATGCACCGGATTACCATTCCAACCCTTATCCTTTTTGGCAAGCACGATTATGTTTGCCCGCCCAAATTGGGCGACGATGTGGAAAGTAGAATCCTGTCTGCCTACAAACGGAAAGTTCTTTTTGAACACAGTGGACATGGCCCCATGGGCGGGGCCGATGAAGTGGCTTATTGGGATGAGGTGATGGCTTTTATAGAGCGATTTAGGTAAATGAATTAGTGGCCATAGACTTTTGTTCTTGTTCCTAAAGTCTATGGCTGCACTTGTAAACGAGCATTAACGCCATAAAAATTTCCGCTAATTTTGGCTCCAAAACAAAAACAACATGAGCCTCGCCACGCAAGTCAAATCCTTTTTCGACCCTTACTTTGATGCGCCCATATCGGTTTGGGAAAATTTTGCCCAATACCTCAAACCAGTAACTTTTGACAAACATGAAGTAATCAAGGCCTCCGATACAACAGAACGGCAATTACTGCTCATTTTGGAAGGCTCAGTCGGGATTTTTTTGTATAAAGAAAACCACGATGTATGCATTGACTTGGCCTATGAAAAGGACTTTGTCAGCGATTACATGTCGTTGCTTACCCAGGCCCCCAGTCCATTGTATACCAAAGCATTAGAAGAAACAAAAACCTTGGCCATTGATTACTCAAACCTGAACCAACTGTACAGTACCCCCTTTGGCGAAAAAATCAAAATCCTGGTGGCTGAAAGCTTGTTCATCCACAAACAAAATCAACAAATAGACTTGTTGCTGCTCACTGCGGAACAACGCTACCGTAAACTGTTGATCGAAAACCCCAATGTCATTTTGCGCACAGCGCAGATTCATTTGGCTTCTTATTTGGGTATTACGCCTGAAAGTTTGAGCCGTATCCGCAAAAAATACTCGCAACAATGAGGTTTTCTTACCATTGATCAATTTTTTTGAATTTTAGGCAGCCTAGGTTTGCATCATCATATTCACCCATTCGAAATTCAAGATGATGAAAAAGCTGCTTTCTGTAATTTGGTTTATCGCATTCGTCTTTGCCCTTCAGGCACAAGACAGCACCAAAGTTCGTTTAAATTTTGCCCAGACCTATCTCGAACTGGGCACCAATATCTATCCTTCATTTACGGGGCGGGTGTGGGAAACCAGTGAGGGTGGTGTAAACCAGCAACATCCCCTTTCGTTTTCTCCCATGCTCAACATCGGCGGCATCCATTTCTGGGGAAGGGGGGATTTTTACATTTCAGTACCTTTCGCCAGCCTTGCAACATCCAGCAGCGATCAGGTAAAGGCTGAAATTAGTGAATCGGTGGTAACAGGGATGCGTTTGATGCCCTGGGCTTTAAAAAGTGGCCAATTGACCCCTTATCTCGGCGCTGCGTGGATCGTTTCCAACTTCAGGCAAAAAGTGGATCAAGCCGATAACCCACTGTTCAATAAAAACGAGCTGAGGCTCGACGGAGGTTTTTTGTACGGGAAACAAGATTGGTTGTTTCGCTTGGGCGTGAATGGTTATCCCAAACACCGATTGGATTACCCAGTTGATGCAACGCATTTTCAAACCATCCAAACTCCTGCTTTGTCCGCAAACCTGGGCATCATTTACACTTTTGAAACAACAGCTAAAGGAATGAAACCCGAGGTGGCCAATCAATTGAATACCTATGCTAATTTTTCAAAACCCGACGAGGCCAAAAGCCACTTTGGAGACTGGTTTTTCGGTATAGGTCCTTCTACTTCATTTGTCCTGGAGTCTTCTGCTTACAATCAAAAAAAACATGCTTTTGTCAACCAGCGCAGTATTTCCAAAACCTATCTCGATTTGGCTTTAGGTTATCATTTCAACCAAGCCAGAATGGTGACGGCTTTGGCGTATCGACACGTTCCCTTCAAAGAAAAAGCATATGGTCTCACTCAAAACACTGTCAAAAATTCCCTGCTTTTTGAAACGTATTATTACTTACTGGATTACCATGGCTTTACACCCTATATTGGCCTCAACGTAGGCATTGACAAGCTTGTAATCAAAGAAAATGAGGCTTTGGTAGCCGAAAAGAACCAAGTGACTCCAGGCATCACCTTTGGCTGGGACATTTTGCCTGGAAAGACCGAACAGGCATTTGTACTGCGCACCAATTTGCGCTGGGTTCCGTTTCAAAAAATCAGCATTAATGGTGAAATCCACTCCATGAATCAGTTGGAATACAATGTCATTCAAGCGGTATGGTATCCTTCGCGGAAAAAATGGTACAAATAATCAATCAATTGCCTTATGATCATCAGTATCATTCTCGTCATTATTGCCACTCTTGTATTGTTGACTGTAGGCAAAGCCATCGACAAGATCAACATTCGTTTGTCTGGCAACGACTACATCGATTTCCAAATCAAATACCAGTTGGTGTTGCTTTTTAGCGCATTTTTGCTTTTGTTCATCAACGCATTATGTACTCGAAGCAATTTTTGGCCTTATCTGTCCACAGGCGACGTCAATGCAGTTGCTGAAAAAATGGCACTGTTTGTTATCCAGCAAGGAGATCGCTGGATGCCAACCGGGCTTTCCCTTTGTGTGGTGATCACTCTGGTTACGTCCATCTTCATGTATTTTCAACTTAGGCAGCAAGCCGTCAAGTGGAACCTACTTTTTGCAGGTATGGGGTGGATTTTGTTGTTTGCACTGAGTAATGCCCTGGGTGAGGAACTCATCTATCGCGTGGGCATTGTGGTGCCTTTGCAGGGGCTGCTGGCTCCAGTTGTCATATATAGCATCTCTGCCGTTTTGTTTGGAATCCCGCATTATTGGGGCATGCCGAGTGGGGTCATTGGCTCGTTTTTGGCTGGTGTTTTGGGCTATGTGTTGGCTAAGTCCGTGGATGAAACTCAGGGGATTTTTTGGGCCTGGGTAATTCATTTTTTGCAGGATGTCGTTATAATAGGGGCGGGGTATTTGGGGAAGGGAAGTAATTCTCAATCGGCATGAATTGCGTCAAAATATTTAAATACCTCGTAACGTGACAAAGTAGAATTCAGTCACTGGCATTAGGAAATAAGGTGGAATTTCTGATGTTTCCCGCATTTTTTATCATAGGGTAAATTTTTTGCAGACCCATCCCTAGAACTTTGTACTACATTTTTATTCAACAATTCAATTTTAATCACATGAAAAACAAAACAATCTGGGCCTTCGGCCTGGGCCTCATCTTCCTGTTCGCTTGCAAAAAAGAGGACGATTCCATCACGCCGGAGATGAAAAACCGCTTAGATGAGCAATTGACCACAGCGTTCAAACCCGTGGGCAACGATACCAGTGTTCTGGGGGCCATTCTCTCTGTTTCCATTCCCAAACGGGGCTATTTATTCGAAATTGCCCAAGGCAATGCCACACCAACGCTTGCCATGCAACCTAAAGACCAATTTTTTAGTGCTAGCATCGGCAAGGTAGTTACTAGCGCTTTAATCCTCAAATACGCCGATGAAGGAGCGCTTAAACTAGACGACCCAATTTCAAAATACCTACCTGTCACCTTGCTGGCAGGTTTGAGTGTGTACAAGGGTGTCGAATACAGCGGCAAAATTACGATCCGTCAACTGCTCAATCACACTAGCGGATTGCCCGATTTTCTTTTAGCGGGAATGCCTGATGCGTTTGGGGCACCGCCGTTTTTTCAAGCATTGTTTGCCGATGTAAGCAAAAACTGGACATCGGGTGAAATCATACAGTTCCACAAACAAAATTTTCCCGCACTTGCAGCTCCTGGCCAAATTTACCATTACAGCGATTCAAATTTCCATTTGTTGGGCCTCATCGCAGAAGCTTTGGGAAAAAAACCGATTCACGAAATTGCTTATGAAAAGATATTCAAAACACTGAACATGACGAGAACCTATTATTTCTTCCGCGAAAACCCTCGAGGTGTTCTGGCTGGCAGGGAAGCATCTTGGTCATTCCTTGGCCAGATTCCCCTTACTTTCCCGGCAATGTCCTTCGACGGGCCGGCGGGCGGTTTGATTACTTGCAGCGAGGATTTGACCAAATTGCTGAAGGGCGTAGTAAGAGGCAATTTCCTTTCAAGTGCAAGCAAAACCTCCATGCAGGCCTGGATTCCGACACCCGAAGGCTTCGAATACGGGCTCGGTTTGATGAATTTCGAAAAACAATATGGGCTAGATTCCAAGATCATCGGGCACGAAGGCGCAACCAATGCCATTGCCTTTTACGTTGAACAATCTGATGCGTATATTGTGGCAACGTATAATCAATTGGCTACTTCAAGTGATAATGTAAATCTATTATTGCATCGTGTTCTAGAGGCGTTAAAAACGATTAAGTAGGCTTGGCCTTTTCTTTTTAAACGAGGAATCAATGAGGGCTTTTCAGAAATACCCGATGTTATAGATTTAAGGAAAGATGAAAAAATAATTTAATGATTTTGCCGCTACTATGGGGATGCTCTAAGGCAAAGCACTAAATCATTTTTTCATCCTTCGTTACAGTATAATCACTACCTTTTTTATGCCAACCAATTGCCCGTCCATGCTTACGCTTAGATAATACACGCCAGGATTGATGTTGGAATAATCTAACAACGTCGAGTCATTTCCACTTTTTTGATTTTGCAGGACTGGCCTTCCAATTGAATCAAAAAGTACAAATTCAGGTTTCGAAATAAGGTGATTTTGCATTTTCACCCAAAAGTATCCCTGGTTGGGGTTGGGGAAAACATCAATTGAATTTTGATGCTCAAAATGTTCAAGGCCAGATACTACAATATTTATTTCCGATTGAAAAGTGGAGTGCTCGCAAGCTGTACTTGCCTTTAAGGTTACAATATACTTGCCTGATGTGGCATATTGATGGACGGGGTTGGCGTCGCTGGAGTTGTGGCCATCGCCAAAATCCCATAATAATGAATCAGTCTGAGTAGACTTGTTGACAAAATTCACAGTATTGCCTTTGATTTGCGTGTCAAAAAGGGCCTTTGGGCCAGGAGCACTCAGCAAGCTGTTGAATTTGGAATTCAAAATATCTTGGTTCCACACCTCCCAATAACAAACCCCATTTTTGATGGCCAACTGTAAAGCAGCAGGGAAACCACCTGCGCCAAAAGCAATAGAATCGCTGGTGCCATTGTAGGCCATTTGTACCCCAGTGAAAGGTGCGTTTTGAGCGGAATGTTGCAGGATATCGTGTTGTGCGGGATACACTCCGGTGTTTTTCTGCGTCCACCACCAGGCGGAAGCACCGTATTGCCTCGGCATACTTTGAATGGCATAGGCATAAACCGAATCGGCAACCACGTTGCTGCCATTGACTGGATGAAAATCGTTGGAAAGATAATGCCCGGGAAAAGCAGCTTTAAAAGCCCTCATCACCGTTTTCCAACTGTTAATTATTTTGGCATCAGCATAACCAAGGCTAGTCCAACTCGGGGTTACATCGAGTGGTACTTGCATTTCGATGCCATTAGAGGTAGAATTGGTGATGTAAACCAAAGTAATCGTAGTGTCTTGTTGGTATCGTGCACCCAGTTGGGCTACAAACTCCGTCCATTTTTTCAAAAACACCTCATCCCAGGGAAGAGGAAGGCTGATGTTGCCCAGAATAGGGTGTGCACTTTGTAGCTTTTGTGCGCCCGCAGTATACACCCAGGCAGGAGTAGCGGGGCCATTGCCAATGCCTAAAGACACTTTTTTTCCATAGGATTTTGCCGCAGCAATTTGGGCATCCAACAAGGCCCAATTGTAAACATCATCGCTGGTTTCCAATAAATTCCAACCAACTCTAACCAAAATTCCTTTGATGAAAGATTTTTTAGCAATATCAGGGGCCACCGAGCCTGAACCATTACCTGTGGTCGGCCCACAACTGCAGTATACCCCGCTGGGTGCAGGGTAATCAGGGCCAGAGGACGTTGTTGTATTGCAGCCGTATTTTTCAAACCAAGCCTTGGTACGTGTATACATCTCTAAATCAAAACGAACTTCGCTGTGCCCAAACCCTGGGTATTCGTACAATCGATTGGACACTCCGTTTTGAGTAAGTACCTTGGCTAAGTCTGCATCCCAGGCCAAAGCCACTACATTGTCAATACTGCCATGATGCAACAGGTAAGGCGTTTTGATTTGTTGGGCTTCAGCTAGCGAAATGGTAGATGAACCAATGGCATCACTAGCCCCTCCTGCGGTATGGGCCAGAGCCCTAAATTTGCTGGGATAAACTGCCGCTAAACCCGCAGTAATGAAGGCTCCTCTGCTGTGACCGAAGGCCATGATACAATTTGTATCCGCATAAGGAAGACAACTGAGCAAGTCCAGGCATTTTTTGCCGCGCAACAAATTGACCTCACTAACCCCCCACTCTGATTCGGCACAAGTGCCTGGCAAGCCGCAGGGCACCCCACTTGAATGGGTGTAATTGACCGCGATGCAGATGTATCCCCATTTTACCATTTCTTTGGCAACTGATTTGCTGTAAGAAGCAGCACTACCACCGGTACCGTGATTGATAAGAACAACCGGGAAAGGCCCCGCACCTTGTGGTTTGAATAAAACACCTTGCAAATCATATTGTACTCCATTGTCAGTCGATTGGTATTTCCAGGTAGCTCCATTGCTGAGGCTTTCAGGGTTGCCACTCAGTATAAAATTGTTGCAATTGACAGTAGCAGGGGTCGAAGGTAGGGAAGAGACACATTGTTTGCTAACATTAGTATGAAACCGCAGATGCGCATTACTTAGGGTAGTACTCAACGACGCATCTTCCATGTCTATTTTATATATTTCCAGGTAGCGCATGCCAAGTTTAATTCCCCGATTAATGGCACTATCCATCACGGCCTCCTTAGTATCGGGCAGTATTCCACATTGGTTCATTCTCGTGGGGCCGTCTTGAACACTCCATAACATCTGTGCGCCATTTCGACAAGGATTCTGTACCACCGGGAACCATTGTGAACTAGATTGAATGGTTGGAGGAGGGTTACAACCGGCCAGATCTTCTCGCCAAACTCCAAAACGATCGGGGTAGGTAGACAATCCATAATTAGCATATTGCTGGGAGATGTAATTGCGAGCATGTCCTGTAGCCGCGGGTTCAAAGGTTTGGTAGTCCATGGAATTCCATAGGGGCGTGTTGGGAAATACATCCATGTAAACGTCTAAAACTTTTTTCATTTTAGCAACGATTGTATCTGGATGGTACCCCTTAACTTTCCAAATAGGCTGCCATACTTGTGAGGCCAAAATTTTGCTAGAAGGTAAATTCCGCGAAAAATGACCAGCTACTGTATTGCAATATGCGACTGTTGGGTTAGCGGCGTATCGTTTAGCCAGTTGCTGATTGAGTAAGATGACTCTGTTCACAAACACATCATCCCATGGGAAATAGTCAGGCAGTGTGTCTCCGAAAGTTGGGTGATTGGCATTATTGTCAATGTAAAAATATTGTTCTGCTCCCAAGCCCTTTAACCAGTTGGGAGTACCAAGGATACTAATCGACACTTTCTTTTTTGCAGAGCTTGCCTTAGCTATTTCACCATCGAGAAAAGCCCAGTTGAACACACCTGCCGCAGTTTCTAGAGAACTCCAACGCACTCTAACTGCTGCTCCATCAACATACGATTTGGAAAAATCCGCGCTAGGCAATGGCTGGCCCTCAGCACCTAAAATATAAAGTCCTGCGTAGCCTTTAAGGGCTGGCATACTGGTTTGGCACTGTATCCCAGTTGCTATAAATACTGCACAGAATGCAAGCAGAAGAATTGTACCAATTTTTGATTTGTAAGTTAAGGTTGTTTTCATGAGAATAGGGCTTTATTAGAAGGATAAAAAATTCTTTTCCGATCTATTACATTTATAAAGCCTACTGCGGCGTTTTGTACTCAATCTTGAACAAAAAAATGCAAAAAAATTATAAAAAACCGCTCCATCGGAACTGAGGGCTAAATTTTTAAATAGTCTATTACGCTGTAAGCACCTGCTCCAAGTGGAAAAAATCTTTGAGCCGAATCAACCCCAAGATGTCTTTCAAAAATACTGATAACCAATCTTGCTTCGCTCCAATTTTTTTTCAGAACTTCGCCAAGGCACAATAGGTCACCAATGCCCTCTAAATAAAAATACACCCAAAACCAACAGAATAAAATGAACCAATACAGCAAAAAAAATTTGATAGTAATTACCCTATTCTTTCTATCCATTCAGCTTCTGAATGCGCAGACAGTTTGGGCACGTTACCCCCGTAATTTAATAATGACTAAAACATTAAATAGCTATGAAGGAACTTTCATTGGAAGCCCTTCAATAATTGACGAGGGAGATACTTTAAAAATGCTGTATGCTGTTAATGCATCTGCTCAAGGCCGCATCAGTTATGCCTTTTCAATTGATGCCGGAATCACCTGGACAAAATACAATAATGCCACTCCTATATTTGATGTAGGTTCAATAGGGAGTTGGGATAGTTATTTTTTAGATACCCCTGATTGGATTAAAGACAAGGCTGGATATAAAATGTATTATTTTGGTGATACGGACAATTCTTCGGTAGATGCATCAATTGGACTAGCAACCTCATCGAATGGTATCAATTGGACACGTAGTGGACCTGCACCTGTATTAAAAAAAGGAAACCTAGGTGATTGGGATGGACTTTTTGTAGGAGACCCAACGGTTGTTTATGATGGTGAGGGTTACTATATGTGGTATTCGGGTATTGACACTACATGGCAAGTTAAAATTGGCTTTGCTACTTCGTCCGATGGTATAACTTGGGCAAAGCATCCCGGAAACCCTGTTCTAAATGGTGGATTACTCTCTTCTTGGGAAGGCTATGGAGTTGGAGTACCTACCGTTATTAAACGAAATGGACAATTTGAAATGTGGTACAACGGAGTATCCTATTTTGATGTCCTAGACAATGGTCTTGTTGATACAATTAGAATTGGTTTTGCAACCTCTACAAATGGAATCAACTGGACAAAAAGTAAGCTTAACCCGATTTTTAATACCTATGATGCTGGTTATAACCTTACAGAATATAGAGGGCCCTGGGCCCCAGATGTAGTGCATAGACCCACTGATAATAAATATTATATGTGGTATGAAACGGGTTACGGGTTTGGCTTATCCACGTCACCAGACAATATTCTATCCACTTCTACAACCCATCCGTTCCCAATAAATTTTTCCATTTACCCTAATCCTGCAAGCGAAAGTATAACCATTAAACATTCTGATATCGGAAATAAAGGACGAATACAAATTTTTAATTCAATGGGAATCTTGCTTAATGAGGTTGACATAACTCAACAAGCTCAAGCATCTCAAATCAACATTGCAGGTTTACCTAAAGGGCTATATTTTATTCGCATCGCAAATTTGTCAGAGCGAGTACAAAAATTTATTAAACATTAGCCAACAAGGGCAATTTTACTGCCAACAATTGAGCACTAGCTGTCGTTTATGATTCTTTTAGAAGCAATTAAGTCATTAAGGTGTGATATAAATTCTGTTTGGCTTTTGAATGTTCCGTGATTTTGATAAATTCCGGTCATAGAATTTAACTCTTCCATCTCATCATTGTATATTTCTATTTTGTCGGCAAAGTTTAGATTTGTTTTAACGATACGACCACAAGTAATTGCCGAATGAATTTGTTGGTTACACCTACAGCTATTTCTTGGGTTGTAAACTCCACAATGAGCATTCAAAAAACCACCAATGAGTTTCCTTGACAATTCAAGCCGTTTTCTGAAATTTTCAGGGCTTGTTTTTACAATCGTTGAAGCAACATTGCTTTTGATTTTCAAAATACTTCCAAGAATAAACGTAATTCTTAATTCTCTGTTTAAACACTGCAACATTGCGAGAGTGCACCCTGTTTTCATTTCACTTTCTAAAAGTTGTTTGTCAGGAAGTTCATAATCAATTGCAGATTTCGCTGTAATTAAGTCGCTTGCAAAAATGTCAAACGAAGTAAATGTTTTTTCGAGTGCGGTTTGTTTGATGTTTAATAAATAATTAGTCGCTACTTTGTAGGCCCAAGTATTCAATTTACTTCTTCCATCAAATTTGCTCAAGTTGGTAATCACTTTAACCAATATTTCCTGAGTAGCATCTTCCGCATCCATTCTGTTCCATAAAAAGCGCAAGGATAAATTAAAAACCAATCCCTGAATGGAATTGACCAACAGTTCCAAACTTCGTTTATTTCCTTCAAGACAAGATTGTATTAGTTCTCTTTCTTCCATTTTTGTAAAATTGAAGGGTTGATTTAGACAACCCTTCTTGGTTTTTATTGAGCTAAAATAGACTTTAACTTTTCAAGTTCTTCCTTTAGCTGTAACATCTGTGCAGATAAAGCGCCTTCAATTTGTTCTAAGGGAACTGGCGGAGCAATTAAAACGAAGGAATAAATTGCATTTTTGTCCGGACCAGTAACAATCCTTGAATAAGCAACACCAACACTTCCGTCAGGCATTGTCATGTGCCAATCAACCGTTCCTAATTCTTTGTTGCTTTTCGTTTCCAACCCAATTTCAAGTTCTCCATTGGGTGTAACAAGCAATGCTGATTTTTCGTCAGCTTGGCTAAATGCACCAGTCCATTTTGGCAAATTGTTGGGATTTGCAATGTAACTAAACGCTTTTTCTGTTGTCGTTTGAAGATTCACACTTTGAACATCGTGGTTCTTAAATGCACTCATTTTAACCTTACCTTTTTTAATAACCAAGGAATTTTGGTTACATAAGTTTAGACAGGCCAAAATGCAAACTGTGAATTTTTTCCGTTTATTTTTTTATCGTCCCTGATTTATTTTATGCCAAAGCAAAAGAAGTCCGGACAAGATAAAATACTCGTAACGTTCGGTTTGGCCATAAGCTTTGATGATTTTATTTTTTTAAAATGCACTACTTCACAAAAGCTTAAAAAACCATCCCAAGCGGATAAAGGGGCTTCGAAAAATTGATCAAAGGAAGTTTTTAAACGTCGTGCATACATGACTGAAATGATGTTTCACCCTTACCCGAAAAATTAACCCAAAATAGGCAATAAATTGCAGTGGCAAAAACAATCACCAAAGCCCAAACCATGTTACAATTATTAGAATCCTTAATCGCTGGTTCAACCCTACTTTTATCCTTCCTCATTTTTACCAACCCAAAGGGGGTGAACAAACAAGCCAATTTTTGGCTAGGCATTTTTATGTTTAGTTTGGCCTTGGTCAATTTGGATACCTTGTTGATTACGCATAAAATTTACCATACTTTTCCTCATCTGATCGGCATCTCCGACCTATTGTTTTTTTTAGTTCCCCCCTCTATTTATTTTGCCGCCCTGTATTTTGTTGCTCCACAAAGGAAATATCGGTGGACAGATCTCTTCCATTTCTTTTTTTTCATCACTTACTGCCTATTGAACCTCCCCGCTTTGGTGATGCAGGATGGGCCGAGCAAGTTAAAAATGTTATTGACGGAGGAGCCGATGCAAGCGGACGACTACATTGCCTCGGGCATCATTCTGGTGTATACGCTGACGTACTGTATTCTGTCCTTGCTCAAGATCAATCGCCACCAAAAAAATGTAGCACAAATCCACTCCTCCAGCGAAGGAATTGATTTGAGTTGGTTCAAATATTTCCTGATCTGTGTATTGATCTTAGCTGGGGTGTGGGCCACCTATGTCTTGGTGCAAAGTGATTTGCTGAATTATGTAGTCACTACCACTTATTTCGTGTTGGTCTTTTTTCTCGCCTATTACGCCTTGCACCAAAGGGAGGTGTATAATTTTAATGCAAATGAAAAAGAAGCCATCCAACAACTGACAGAAGGAAAGCAGGAATTGCCTAAAAAACCACAACTTGAGCCAGCGCAATTGCAAGGGTTGAAGCAACAATTGGATGCATTGATGCAGTCAGAAAAGCCTTTCCTGGACAATGAATTGAATTTGCTAAAATTGGCAGCGCGCATGCAAATCACCATTCACACCCTCTCTTACGTCATCAATGAGGGCTATGGAGAAAATTTCGCCCAGTATGTGAACCGATACCGGGTGGAAGAGGCAAAAAAATTATTGGATGACCCTCGAGTTGCCCATTTAAGCATCCTAGGCATTGCATTTGACGCAGGATTCAACTCAAAAACGGTGTTTAACACTACCTTCAAGAAGGTCACTGGGTTATCGCCCAGTGAATACAAAAGCCGCAGTTCTGTTTTATAATTTCGTACCCCCTCAGCACAGATTTTTGGTTTGGTTTTATAAGATAGAACAGGAGCGCCGTTTTGCAGGCATAGTTTTGAGAAAAAACGACTGTTATGCAAAACATCAATTTAAGGCCGAGTTTGATCTTCCTTACCTTAGGTATGTTCTGGTTCGGTTCCTGTACCAAAGAAGAGCCGCTGGATGCCTCCAGGGTAAAGCCTCTTTCCATTAAATCGACTTACACCGGGACAAGCTATCCTGTTTATGTCGTACTCCCTTCAGACTACCAGCCGGGGATAAAGTACGCGACCATTTATGTGTTGGATGGCGATGATGAATCTGGTGGCAGCAAAGTGTATGACTTGGTTGGAAAAATGAGCCAGGAAATCAGTGTAAAGTACCAAAAGCAAAATGGAATTATCGTAGCCATTGGTTCCACCGAAGACCGCATCCGGGATTATGCACCAACGATATTAAAGCAGTTTGGAAATCAAGGAGGCGGAACGGAGAATTACGCAAAATTCCTTCAGCATGAGCTCATTCCGAGGATTGAAGAAGAATTTTCGGTAGACACCAGTGCTTCAAAGCGTACCATTTCGGGCCACTCTTTGGGCGGTAGTGTATCCGGGTATATGTTTGCCAAACACCACGACGTCTTCAGCAATTACCTGATGTTGAGTCCAGCATATTGGTGGGATGATGGCATTGGGCTTAAGTATGAATTGGAAAACAGGTCTAGCAATGCTTTAAAAAAATGCCTGGTATATGTCGGTTGTGGCGAATTTGAAGAAGGAATCGCCATACTTGCCGAAGAGTGGTACCTGCGCATGAAAAAATACTACCCCAACTGCACCACTTCTTTTTACAAAGTCCCCAATACCGGACACATATCTTCTGCCTCAGAGGACCTGGAGCGGGCTCTTGATTTTTATTACCAACACCAATAATCCCTTTTCACATGAATAAGCACATCTCATTGGCCATCCTGGTATTGGCGATTGCCACGCTGGTCAGTGCTCAAAACACAGTTCCAAGCTACATCGACAAAGGTTTTAGCAGCCTGGAATTTAAAGTAGGCAAGAACGGCTTACTGCAAATTCCAGTCACTCCCCATGTGAATGTACTGTACCAAAAGAACATCGCGAAGCACTTGTCAGTGGTATGCTACTCAGAAATTGCCAAGTCCATTTTTAATACCGATCCCGATCAAAAATACCTGATAATAAACAATTTTTGGTGGCGTGAAGCAGTAGGTATTGGGGGCACTTTTGGGCGTAAAAGCTTCAACAATAATCTGTTTTTGATGGCTGGAGGGAATTATTACCGTTCGCATACTTTTGTGGATGAAGCACTCAAGCCGGAATTGATTACCGCTAAGCTTCGCCCTGAATTGGGCCTGTTGTACAATTTGAAATGGGGAAAAAAACGGGTCTATTTTTCCTTTCAGCATTACATCCCACTCTATCCGCTCAACTTGTTTTTGGCCAAAGAACTGACCAGGGCAACGAGCGTGGGGATTGGATTAAAGTTGAACCAAAAGTGATGGGCAATCACAACTGAGGTGCTTTTGTCCTAAAAGCACCTCAGAAACCAAATATGACCATGGGCTGGCCAGCACGGCTCTGGCCAACTTCTCTTTTGTTTTCTAACTCGCCTTTCCTACCTTCGCCCCCAGCAAACATTCAATCTACCAATGGCCAAGCCAAGCTGGATCAATCATACGCTCAGGCGGATTTCCCGGATTTTCGGCGCAAACAGACAGTCGAATTCTTCAATAGCCAAAGCTGCTTTGAACAAATCGACCCATGTTTATGCTGAAAAAAACGGTCAAGCCCTGGCACTGGATGTATACCAGTTGGAAGAGGAAATGCTCAAACCTGGCAGGACCGCTGTTTTGTATTTCCACGGCGGCGGCTTTTCCGAAGGCAGTCGAACTGAAATCCGCTATGTACAATTTGCTGAAAAACTGGCCCGTCTGGGGCTCATTGCCATCCCTTGCTCCTATCACCTGAGCATGCGAGGCCGCTCAATGAGTTGCGACCAGCAACAATCCATCAAAATTGCCGCTTTTCGCAGCGCTGCGGAAGATGTATGGTCAGCCACCCGTTTTGTGTTACAAAACGCGGAGGCTTGGGGCATCCACCCTGAGCGAATCATTTTGGCGGGCAGTAGTGCAGGAGCGGAAGCGATCGTTAATGCAGCGTATTGGAAGGAAGGAGATTTGGGAGTGGAAAAACGTGGCTTGCCCCCTGATTTTCGCTATGCAGGTCTTTTGAGTATGGCCGGTGCCTTACTGGACATCACCTGGATCACCGCCGAAAATGCCTTACCATCGCTGCTTTTTCATGGTGAAACCGACCCCTTGGTGCCCTACGGCGCAGCATCTCACCACCTGTGCAAACCAGATCAACCGGGCTACTTACCGCTTTTTGGTGCAGGTGCCATTGCTCAACGCCTGAAAGTACTCAATAAACCCTACATCCTGGTGAGTGGCACCGAAGGGGGGCATGGCTGGGCAGATAAACCCATGTTTGAACACCTGGATACCATTGCCGATTTTATGGGCAGTGCTGAAAACTTAAATGCCTTTCGGCAAATTGAAGAGCGTTGGAAATGGAGCAAAAAAATTTAAACCCTTGTCAAGGCTACCTTAAGCCAAACTTTTCTACATTTAGAACTTGTTAAAACACCTGATTGTATGAAAATACGTCATCTTTTGCTTGGATTAGGACTCTTGCTCGTTTTCGCCTGCCAGCCCGCTGGTAAAAAACCTCAGGCAGAAGCACTCAATGATGGAAAACAACAAGCAGGTGGAGATTTTTTGCTGGTACCCGGTCAACGAATTGGGCCATTGTATGCGGCACATAGCTTGGAAAATGATTTGGTACAAACCTTTGGGGTGCAAAATGTAAAACGCCAGGAAATTTACCTGGGCGAAGGCGCAACAGCACCCGGTTTTGTCATTTTTGGCGATACCCGCAATGCCGTTGAAGTGTATTACGACACCAGCATTGTCAAAGATCGCCCAGCTTTGTTGCGCATCACTGAAGAGGGAACCGATTGGAAATCGCCCGAAGGCATTACCATTGGTACTACACTGGAAGAACTGGTCAAAATAAATGGCAAACCTGTTACCTTTTGGGGCTTTGGTTGGGACTACGGCGGAGCAGTCAGCAATTGGAATGGTGGAAAAATTGACGCTGGGCTGATGCTGGTTTTAAATGATGGCCGGAAGAGTACCCCAGAGTCCTTACTTGGTGAAAAAGAAATTCTATCCACGGCAAGTGGAGTTGATCCCAAACGGATCAAGGTAGTAAGAATCAATGTGCGACTTTAGCGCTGGGTTTTAGGGGGGGACAAAAAATAAGTGTTCATTTTGCCCCACTATTTAGCGCTTAGAACAGGAAATATGAAGATAAGATGTCTAATTGTCGATGATGAACCATTGGCCCTGGATGTATTGAGCTCCTACATCAATCGCATCGAAGGGCTGGATCTGATCGGGCGTTGTGAAAATGCCTTGCAAGCTTTTGCCCTGATGCAGGAGCAAACAGTTGATCTGTTGTTTTTGGACATTCAGATGCCCAAACTGGATGGCATTGAATTCCTAAAAACGCTGCAACAAAGACCAAAAATTATCTTCACTACCGCTTATCGCGATTATGCCATCGAAGCTTTTGAGATGGATGCGGTGGATTATTTGTTGAAGCCCATCCCCTTTAGTCGTTTCCTTAAAGCACTGAGTAAGGCGTATTCGCAGTTTCAACAGGCGGCCAATAGTGCCAGCGAAACGCCCAGTGCTTCCGGTCTGGGCTCGTCCATCATCATTGCTCCGGGCATTTCCAATATTCCTGCCATTGGTGATGAAAGTATGCCCATGCAAACTGCGGATAGCATCATCGTGCGGGCAGATAAAAAAATGATCAAAGTCCCGTTAGAGGATATCCAGTACATTGAAAGCCTGAAAGACTACGTGATCATCCACGTGGGCGGGCGCCGGATTGTGACCAAGCAGAAAATCAGTTATTTAGAGCAAAAATTGCCCGACGGAAAATTCTTGCGCATCCACCGTTCCTTCTTGGTCGCATTGAACAAAATACAGGCTTTTTCACCCAATCATGTTGAAATCAATAGCCAGGAATTGCCCATTGGGCGGAGCTATAAGAGTGAGGTGGCAAAGGTATTGGGGTTTGTGTAAGGGGCGATAAAAAAATAAATGTTCATTTTGCCCCACTACTAGTGCTTATTTTACTTTTCCTTTAACTTGTTCCGTTTGTAGTGCATGGAGTACCTGCTCTGGACTCACGTTGCTTTCCAGTACCTGCTCCATCAGCAGCAACTGCACAAAATGCCGCTCGGCATTGAACATGCTGGTATAGGCATCATTGAAATAAAACAGGGAATAATCAAAATTGGAACACAACAACAATTGATATTGGCTGGTGCGCGGGTCAAATACCAGGACATAATGCCCATCCTCTTCCTGGGTCGCCCCTCCATAAACCATCAAGGGGTAGTCAAAAAAAGGTAGCGAAGGGTAACCAAATAAGTTGGCTTCAAAAAGGGGGTAAAACTTGAGGGGCAAATTCAGCCTCATTTTTTGCGCAGCCTGGCGCAAAACCTCCAATTTGACCCGCATGCGGTAAATGGGAATTTCTTCTTTGGTAAAGGCAGCATAAGACAACCAGTCTCCCGAGCGCATGTCGTAATAATCCACCGGGCCGATGCGCAGTTTGTACTCAAAACGATCATAACCGGGTACCACATACCCTGGGTAGAAGTATTTGAATCCTTGTATTTTGCCGTATTCAACCTCCATGAGCATGGTGTACAGGCCCAGGCTAAAGGGTTTGTATTCGGGGTCATAGAAGCCCAAAATACTGGCAATGCTATCCTCCCCCAGGTCGAAATAACTGACCGCTATCAATTTATCGCCATCGTACACCGTGAATTCATAGGTATTGTACACATTGAAATGATCGCCATCCTGCAAGGAGTCCAGGATTGAAGGAGCAATCATACCTGGAAAAATGGCCCGATAGCGCTGATACAGGTTTTCGCGGGGCACGTCGATCACCGCTTTGCCAAAATGAAACTGAAAGCGCTCGTTGTTGCGCTTGATGACCTTGCGCAGGCTCTTGCTGAACTGGTGCGCTTGCAAATCGAGCCGCACCCAAATGGCCGAGTAAAAGGTTTCGCCAAAGCATAAAAAATGGGTCGTAAATATCGTTTGACCCATCCGATACCAACCATTGGCCAGATAGTCATCCAATTCCTTCCCCTTAATGCGCTCCGGATAGTGTTTTACTGCAAACATAAGGCGTGCAACATCCGAAAAAAAAATCAATGCGCAAAGAAATGGGAGAGGATTTAGGAATTTAAACCATGGCTCTTAATCCGAGTTCGGTTTTTATTTTTTTGATTGTACCGCCAAATTCGGATATGGCAACACACACTTTTCCCCACTTAACCAATACCTCAACAAAGCTCGGTTGTACGTAATTTCCGCAATATGCCAGGTTGTGAAATACTGAAAAACCGATTGCATCAGGGGTTGGATGGTGACTACCGCGTCGCCAGTATAGTTGGCATGAATGAGGTACAATTCCCCATTTTGTTTCAATAAATAACCTACATGGCTTTCGCCCAAACCAATGAAATACAAACCTTCCTGCAATTCCTCGTTTATTTTTTTAGCCATTACTCCAGCTGGGAAACCAGAAAAAGTATGGTAGTCTTTGTGCAGGCTCAGTGCAATAGCCTCGTCTTGCGGCCCTTGTTGGGCTAACTTGTAACGATCCAAAGCAATGCCTGCATGAAGTAAAGTAGTAGAAACAAAATATCCACAAGCAATTTTCCCTTGCCTGGGCGTATCGGTATAGCCGTTAAAATCCCAGGGTGTGCCGTACCAATGTGGAATGATACTCGTCAATAAACCTTCAGTAAATAAGACTCCCGCTTGGGTGCTGTCGATTTCGCCACTGGCCAATTGCTGGCGGGTTTTATTGCGCAAAGTCAACATTTGGGCCTTTGCTTCAGTGTAACTCTGAGTGCTGGATGCCAAGAGGGCAAGCGGGACTTTTTTAGAGGCGTGCTGAAAGGGTTTTGGATGCCGAGGGCCTTGGTTGGTGCAAGACAAGACGAGAAGCATTAGCAGGGACTTGGCTATGTTTTTGAGGCTCATTATGCTCGGTTTATGTAGTGATTTAGCTTAGACAACTCACGTTACGCATTTTATTTACCGCAGAGTTTCACAGAGTATCCGCAGAGTCTCGCGGAGTTTTTTTAGAGGCACCTGCGGTGCAGAGAGGCCACGGAGGTCGCCTTTACTGAAGGTTGGGTCTTTACCTTTTATCAAGTCCTATTCATTTGCTTGATCTTAAGCAAGATTTCCCTGGAGCACAAACTCCAGCCACCATAGGTGGCAAACTATTTAAAACTAAAAACTCCGCGAACCTCTGCGGGTACTCTGTGAAACTCTGCGTTAAAAAACTACGGTTAAATTGAAATCGCAGTACGTATAAGTGATGATTATTTTTTTACTAAAAAAAACATCACGCCTCCAACTATCCCAACAAAAACAGCCCCCAAATCAACAACTGCGCTACTACCCCCATCACCGCCGTCACGGGCGTGTACAACCGGAACAACACATCCGTGCGCAAATTTGAAAACGTAGAAATTACCCAAAAATAGGCGTCGTTAGCATGCGAAATCACCATGGAACCCGCACCCAGCGAAAGCACCGCCAAAGCCCGCCCCCACTCACTATCCAAACCCAATCCCGGCAAGGCTGGTGCCACAATACTCGCTGCCGTAATTGCCGCCACGGTAGATGAGCCCTGGGCCGTTTTTAAAATTAGCGCCAGTAAAAACGGAAAAAACAAGCCCAAATGCCACTCTGCAATACTCGCAGCCAGCGCAGTACTCAAATCAGCCGCTTTAAGCATGGCCCCAAAAGTGCCGCCGCCCGCAATAATCGCCAGGATTGGCCCTGCCTTTTCTACCCCCTCGCCAAACCATTTTTGAATCGACTTGCGGTCATTTGCTCTGGGCAACAACAATACCGCCAACCCAATCGCGCACAACAAGGCAATAATTGGGTCTCCAATCAAGCTCAGGAATTTCAGCCATCCACTTTTGGGCGCATCCGCTGCAATTCCTAAAAAAGCCAAGGACTTGAGTCCAATCAAAAAGATGGGCAATGCCACTGGCAAAAAAGAGCGCCATACCGCTGGCAAAGGGCGCGATTCCGTGGCAATTGGATCTGGATCACTGGAAGCTTCTTCTCCAGCCACCTTCGGCCCAAAGCGCAAAGCCCAAAAATAGCCCAGCAGTGTCAATGGAATAGAAATGCCAATCCCCAACAACATCACCATACCTAGATCAGCTCCCAAGGTTGCCCCTGCCGCTGCAATACCTGGATGCGGAGGCACCAAACAATGCACCCCGTATAAGGAAGTGGCCAAACACATGGTCATCAGGGGCATTCCAAAACTGGTCCGTCGAACCAGGGACTGTTTCAAACCATTGAGAATGATGAAACCTGAATCACAAAAAATGGGCAAACCCACCAAAAATCCAGTGATGGAAAGTGCTGCGGGTGCCCGGTTTTCGCCCACCTTCCCAAGGATGTAATTCGCCATGCGCAGGGTAGCCCCACTCCGTTCCAACAAAACCCCCAGTACCGTACCCAAAATGATGACCAGCCCGATTTTTTTCATGGTTTCGCCAAAACCATCTTTGAGCGTATCTACAATTTTGTCTAGCGGCATCCCCGAAACCAATCCCAGGAGTAAGGCAATCAAAAACAACACCAAAAAAGGGTTCATCCGCCAACGGGCAGTACACCACACAATAAGTCCCACACTACCAAACAACAAGCTGAACATCCAAAGCGTAGACATAGGTATTTTTTTCTAGAAGAATCGAACCATTCAAAAATAATTCGATTTTCGACTAAAAAATCAAAATAATTTTCCCGTCGATCTTCCTTGTTTCAAATGAATCTCTATTTTTACTCCAATAATACAACCCGCTTTGGAAACCACCAATACAAACGATTACCAACCAGACGAAATTGACCACCTTATTTTGCAGACCCTGCAAAATGACGGTCGAAAATCTTTTTCCGACCTGGCTAAAGAACTGGGCATGGCCGTCAGCACCATCTCCAAACGCTACATGAACCTGGTCGACTGTGGCATCCTCGCCATCATCGGACGAGTTGAACCCGAACGGATTGGCCTCAACGCCTACGCGGCAATCAATGTCCAGGTGGATACAGTAGCCAATGTAGAGCGAGTCGCCCAGGAACTGATGGCTCTTCCCGAAGTCAGTTTTTTAGCTCTCCGCACCGGTGATTTTCAACTGGAAATCAACGTCATGTGCCGTGACAACTCCCACCTCATGGAAATCCTGCGCAACAACATGGATAAAATCAACCATGTGCGCAAATACGAGATCAACATGTACCTCAAAGTCTATAAGTGGGGAAGGACGGGTGTGAGTGTGACAGTGTGAAAGTGTGGGTGTGGTGGCCTTCCACCGCCCAAGAGATATCGCCAACCCACGGATTTATCCGTGGGAGGCCACAAAACCGCCCCAACCCATGGCTTTAGCCGTGGGGGTTTGGGAGAAAAACAAACCAATGCCAAAATTCTTCAAATCCCTCAACCCCTACACCCAGGAAATCGTAGGGGAATACATGGAAGCCAGCCCAATCCAAATCGAAGTCAAACTCGAATGGGCCCAAATGGCCCAACGCGACTGGGCGGCCCGTAGCTTCAACGACCGTGCCACCTGCTTCGAGCACCTGGCCCAATACCTGCGCGAGCACAAAGCCGAACTGGCCCTGATCATGACCCAGGAAATGGGCAAAATCCTGCCAGAATCTCTTGGCGAAATCGAAAAATGTGCAGCACAATGTATCCACTACGCCCAACATGCCGAGTCCTTGCTGCAACCTGAAAACATCCCTACGGATGCTAAGGAAAGTGGCGTCAGTTACGAGCCCGTTGGCATCGTACTGGCCATCATGCCCTGGAATTTTCCCTTTTGGCAGGTTTTCCGCTATGCAGTTCCAGCCCTGATGGCGGGGAATGTCACCATGCTCAAACATGCGCCGAATGTGTTCGGCTGCGCGGTGGCCATTGAAACTGCTTTTCGGGCGGCAGGTTTTCCGGAAGGAGTATTCCAAACCTTGATTGCTGATGTTGACGCAATACAAAGCCTGGTAGCCGATGACCGCATTGGCATGATCACCCTTACCGGGAGTG
Organism: Haliscomenobacter sp.; assembly: GCF_965225875.1. Classification (GTDB taxonomy): domain Bacteria; phylum Bacteroidota; class Bacteroidia; order Chitinophagales; family Saprospiraceae; genus Haliscomenobacter. The sequence continues at coordinate 2,963,355 of NZ_CBDDBS010000003.1, forward strand.
AACGCGCTGGAGCATCTTTAGCTGCGCTAGCCGGTAGCCACATCAAAAAAACGGTTCTGGAGCTCGGTGGTAACGATGCCTTGATCGTGCTACCCGATGCCGATCTGGACAAAGCCGCCGCCGCTGCCGTACAATCGCGAATGATGAATGCCGGGCAGGTGTGCATCGCCGCCAAACGTTTTTTGGTGCATCAGGACGTAAAGGCAGCCTTTACGGAAAAAGTACTACACCTGATTCAAAACCTCAAACAAGGCGACCCACTCGATCCAGCCACTAAACTTGGCCCACTAGCCCGCCTCGACTTGGCCGAAACCCTGGAGCGCCAACTCCAAAAAGCATTGGCTCAAGGTGCAACCTTACTTTGTGGCGGCCAGCGCAATGGATGCAACTTTCAGCCCACCCTACTCGACAACGTTCAACCCGATTCTATTGCTTTCAAGGAAGAAACCTTTGGGCCCCTGGCGGCCATTACCACAGTCGCTTCTGAGCAAGAAGCCATCAAACTGGCCAATCAATCCCGCTACGGCTTGAGTGCCGCAATCTGGACCCAGGATTTATACAAGGCAAAAATTTTGGCTCACCAACTGGAGGTCGGCAGTGTTTTTGTCAATGCCGTGGTGCGCTCGGACTCCCGTTTACCCATTGGAGGGGTGAAAAAATCGGGCTATGGCCGGGAGTTGTCGGAGGCGGGAATTAAGGATTTTTGCATTGTCAAGGCACATTACATCAATTAGACTTGTGGCAAGTTGATTATCAGAAAATTAGTAGACATATGTACGATCTAAAACCCCTCCCCGAAAGTTTTAGACTTTCGGGGAGGTCAAGCAAAGTACTATTTCGCTGCTTCACCTCCCCGAAGGTTTTGAACCTTGGGGAGAGGCTCTAGATTTGTGCACAAGTCCTTGATTTTTCATCTCGCCTCAACTCTTAAGTAAACAATCCAAATGACATCCAAAGAATTAATGGAGCGCCGCAACCGTGTACTACCAAAGGCCATGTACACCACATCTGCCCTAAATGCGGTCTCTGCCAAAGGTGCCACCTTCACCGATGCGGAAGGAAAAACCTACATCGATTTTAGCGGCGGCATCGGTGTGCTCAATGCCGGACATTGCCCCACTCCAGTCAGCCGGGCCATTGCCAAACAGGCTCAAACCTTGATGCATACCTTTTTTAATGTGCTTACCCACGAACCTTACGTGTTGTTGGCAGAAAAGCTGGTGGAAATTCTTCCCCATGGTGATGCCACCAAAGTCATGTTCGTCAGCACAGGTGCCGAAGCGGTAGAGAATGCCGTAAAAATTGCGCGCCAGGCTACTGGTCGACAAGGCATCATTTGTTACACGGGAGGTTTTCACGGGCGTACGCTCATGGGCATGAGTTTGACTTCCAAGGTGAGTTACAAAACCGGCTGTGGCCCCTTTGCGCCCGAGGTGTACCGCCTGCCTTTCCCGGATTATTACCACAATGGGCATGGGCAAAAATTGGATGCATTTGTAGAGCAAGAGTTGGAGAATTTCAAAAAATACCTGAGTACCGTAGTCGCCCCGGAAAACGTAGCCGCTATAATCGTGGAGCCCGTGCAGGGCGAAGGTGGTTTTTATGTGATGGCACCCCGGTATTTGCAAGGTTTGCGCGAACTTTGTACCCAACATGGCATGTTACTCATTCTGGACGAAGTCCAATCTGGCTTTGGCCGCACAGGCAAGTGGGCTGCTTACGAGCACTATGGCGTCATCCCTGATATTTCCACCTGGGCCAAATCAATGGGTTCCGGTATCCCCATTGCGGCGGTGATGGGTAAAGCGGAGGTGATGGACAAAGCCCTGCCCGGTACCCTTGGCGGCACCTACGCGGGCAATCCGGTAGCCTGCGCTGGAGCATTAGCAACCATCGAATACATGCAACAAATCGACATCAACCGCAAGGGAGAACAAGTGGGCAAAACGCTACTGAATTTTTTTATCAAACTAAAAAAAGAATGCCCGGCTATCGGTGAGGTACGGGGCTTGGGGGCGATGGTGGCGATTGAATTGGTCAAAGATCAGAATCCCAATTTGCCGGATGCAGATATGACCAAAAACCTGGTTGCAGCCTGTGCTGCTCGCGGCCTCTTTTTGATCAGTGCGGGAGTGTACGGCAACGTCATTCGGGTACTTTGCCCTTTGGTGATCAGCCAGCCTATGTTGAAGCAGGGTTTGGAAATCATGCGGGAGGAGTTATTAAAACTAAGCTAGAACATGCAAAAAAACTATATCAACGGCGCCTGGCTAGACGCTCTCAACGGTGGCACCTGGCCTGTCATCAACCCAGCTACCGAACAAACCATTGCTACGGTTCCTTTTGGTGGAGTGGCCGATGTCCAGGTAGCAATCGACGCGGCGGTAGCAGCGTTTCAAGCTTGGAAAAACACCAATGCCTGGCAACGCGCTGATATCCTGAAAAAAGTCGCCGATCTGATGCGCGCCCGCAGCAAAGAACTGGCCCAATTGACCATTGCTGAAGCAGGTAAACCCATGCCAGAGGCCAATGGTGAATGGGTGGTTGCAGCGCAGTTTTTTGAGTGGTACGCCGAAGAGGCCAAACGCAACTACGGGCGAGTCATCCCCGCTAGCCGCAACAACAAACGGATGTCCGTCATCAGCCAGCCAATTGGGGTTGTCGGCATTGTGACGGCCTGGAATTTTCCGGTCTGGAACCTCTGCCGGGTTTGGGCGGCTGCAATCGCGGCGGGCTGTACTATCGTAGCCAAACCCAGTGAATATACCCCCCTTACGGCAATGGCCTTGATGGAATTGTTGGAGGAAGCTGGACTGCCTGCCGGGGTAGCCAACCTGGTATTGGGCGACGCTGCCGCTATTGGTGAAACCTTACTGGCGCGGCCAGAAGTGCGCAAAATCCACTTTGTGGGCAGTACCCGAGTGGGTAAAATCCTGCTGGAAGGTGCTGCAAAAACCAACACCAAATTGTCTCTGGAATTGGGTGGCAATGCACCATGCCTCATCTTTCCCGATGTCAATGTAGAAGCCGTGGCGAAAAGTACAGCCATTGCCAAAACCCGCAATTGTGGCCAGGTTTGTGTTTCCCCGCAACGCTTTTTGGTGCACGAGGGAATTTATGCCAACTTTGTTGAACGGGTTAGTCATTATATGGCTCAACTTAAGGTGGGTAATGGTTTGGATGATGGCACCCAAATTGGCCCGCTGATCAACGCCCGCCAACGCGAGCAGGTAGAGCAAATTGTGGGCAACAGCATCGCTCAAGGTGCACACTTGAACGTCGGCGGTCAGCGCCCGGCTCACTTACCCAAAGGTTATTTTTATACCCCAACGGTTTTGTCAGAAATGGCCCCCGAGCAAGACATTTTCCGCAAGGAAGTGTTTGGCCCCGTGATGGGCATTATGCCTTTTACCAATACCGACGAGGCCATCGCCCTGGCCAACGACACCGAATATGGCCTGGCCAGTTACCTCTGGACCAATGACCTGCGCACCTCCATCAAAGTGTCTGAGGCGTTGGAATTTGGCATTGTAGGCATCAATGAATGGGCGGCACATGCAACCGAAGCACCATTTGGCGGTTGGAAACAAAGTGGGCTGGGGTATGAATGTGGGGAAGAGGGCTTGCAGGAATATTTGGAGAAAAAATTGATAAGTGTGGGGGATTTGTGATGACAGTGAGGTGATTTTACTCGTTACTACTAAGGTGTTTTGCGGTGATTGTTGATGTGAGTCGTTAGTGCGCGTTGGGAGCTGAGGGGATGGTCGTTGTTATCGGAGCCTTCGAAGGTGTCAAACTTGAAGAGCTTGGAAAAATCCAGTTTGGTTTGTTTTTGCAGGGATTTGATGCTGCACTGAAAGGCTTTAAAGGTAACGTTTTGATCCAGATCTAACTGTTCAAAATCGATATCGCCGAGCAGGGTTTGTTGAGATAACTTGAAAGCGGTGGCTTTGATGTTACCTGCGTCGGTGAGCCAGAGGACAATTTTGAAAAAATCCAGCGGGATTTGAACGCCCCGGAAGACGGGGTCATCATCCTTAAAAATTGGACCGTTGAATACGGAGATTTTAGCGGTTTGGCCCTTTTCCAGCGAGGCTCCGTTTTCCAGTACTATTTTTTCCAAAATGCCCCATAAGCCTTTGCGTGAACTTTGGTTGATTTGGGGTACTTGCGGGCAAGCATTGGTAAAAAAGCAAGTCATGTCCGCATTGCGTTTGGCCTCTTCTGGGGTATTGCCCCAGTTGGCATCCTCGCGGCGGCTCATGTGCCCCCGATTGAATCCACTGAGTCGATAAAATTCATCATCCAATTGGATGTCGAAGCCGATGCGGTTGTCGCGTAACCAAACATCCCGGCGGGGAGACTCATCTTTGCGCTTGTTGGGGTCGCCGTCTATGTTGATGCCACTGATGAGCGGCATTCTGCGAAGCGAATGGAAGAGGACGCTGTAATGATGGTAATTTAAGAGGGTGGCGTTGGTGCCGGTTATTTTGGCAATGAATTTTTTGATTGAAGCTTTGGGGGTAGGAAAGGGGATGGGGTGATTGGAGCCTAAAAAGTTGGGCTGGTAACCTTTACACACTGCGAAATCGACACTTTGTTCAAGGCGTTTGATTTCCTGAAAAAGCAAATCCTCTTCGACGGGTGGCGTTGAGGAGATGATTTCGGCGGGTTTAGTAGTGAAGGAGCCCCCTTGATTGATGCTGATGTTGATGATCCCGTTTTTATCCAGTAAAGACGCGGGAAAAGAGATATTGACTTGGTTGCTGGGGTTGTTCTCTTCCCTGGTGGCGTACTGGGAATAGTGATCCGGTGTAGGTGGAGCATTAAATGCAAAAGGAGCAGCACTGGGGCGGGGTTTGATCCTCAATCCATTCAGCACAGGATGATCCGAAAAATTGGCAAACAAATCGGCGAGGATGACGCTGATACGTATGCCCTCGTTGGCTTCCCAAACTAGTTTGGTGGCGTCTATTTTGCCATTGATCACGGGAATCACCTGGTCATCTTTATCGACGTATTGTTTGTCGGCGTTCTTTTTGGCGATGCCCATGTGGTGCAGAGCCACGACCTGCCATTGGTCGTTGAATACAGGGCTGCCACTGCTGCCCGGGGCCGTATCGGTGGTATACCAGACGGAGATAGGCGTGATGTCCTTAAATAGGTTTTCCCGGATAGAGAGCTGCATGTAATCTCCATCGGGATGGTGGATGATGTTTAATGCCTCCTGGCCTTCGTGGCCAATTTTGCCTAGACTGGGGTCGAGGAAAATGTAGCCAATGTCGCTGAGGCTCCGACTGCCGGTTATGTCCTGGGGAGCAACGCCTACTAAGCAATAGTCAAGGTCCCGATTAGAATGGAAAAACAGGTCGCTTTGAAGTTTGAACACCAGGGGGGCTTGGGCATCCCCGAAGATATTGTACTCGTAAAAAAACTGGATTTCGCTATCAGCTACTGCATCGATGGTTTTGAACACATGCCAGTTGGTGAGTAATAAGTTTTCGGACACCATAAAACCAGTGGCAAAACCGAAGTTGCGGTTGCCTTTTTTGATGACAATCCTGCCCACTTTTCGTTTGGCTTGCTGGATGAGTTCAATGAAATTGCTGTAAACGGAGTCGTTCTTGCCAATGGCTCTTTCATAGGCAAAATCGAGGGGTTCGAGGTGGATGGCCTCTAACATCTTCGCCCTTTTGACAAGGTTTTCGGCTGGGTCGAGGATGTTGTTTTTGACTATTTCGGAGGTGCTATCTTCGATGAGTCCCCGGGATTTGGGTTCTTGTAAAGCGATGTATCGCTTTTCGGATTGTTCGAGCTGTTCAGTAGATAGTAACATTCTTAAATCAATTAAGCGTTGCAGATTCAGGTAAAGGAAGGGATTAGTATAAAAACGCTGAATGGGGTGAAAAAATTGGGGTTGGAGTAGTGTTTTTGGGAGCAGCTCCATTGCTGGATTTTGAAGCACCCTTAGAACTGTCAATTACCCACTAAGGCCGAATCTGTACCTTTTCCACCCCATTCCGCCCGTACAACACCGGAAAATACATCTCCTCCACCCGCACCGGGTTCAAGGTGTAAGTCCCACTGAAACGTGGCTCCAAATCCACCACAAAACGTTGTTTCCCAACGGACAATCGCTCACAAAAGATACTCACCTTTTCGGCAAAATACTCCCGGTGCACTTCTGGCATGCGATAACTTTGCGGCTTTTTGAAATAGGAGCACCCAGCGGGAATCGGGATTTCAATCATGGCGTATTGCGCTTCCTGTTTGACCTCAATGTCGACCACCAACTGGGCTGGCTTGCCAAATTGTAACTGCTTGATTTCTTCCCCATTTTGCTCCAAATGGCTTTTTACGGCAAAAAGATCGGATTTGGGCTGAGGGTTGGTATTCCAGGTTTGTTGGTAGGCGGTACAGAAAAATGGACCTGCGCCATTGAGTTTTAATGATAAAGATTGGCTGGCATCAAAGCTGGCTTCCAGGGCAGTTGTACTTACTTCAGCGCTAAGGGCACCCGACAGTTGGAGTTTGCCTTGCTGAGTCCCTTTTTCAGCCAATAAATCCGGTAGAATCGTTTTGAGTACTGAAGCTACTTCAAGGGTATTACGCCAACCGTAAGCACTACGCAAAGCATTTTGAGTGTACCCGCGACTGGCCATCAGGTGGATACGGATGCGACGCAATTCATCTTTTAAACCCGCTTTTTGGGCGATTTGGTAAGCGAGCAGGGTGTTGCTCAGGCGGTTGTTGTACCAGTGGTAGTCCCAGAAGCCAACTTGTTTCTCCTCCCAAAATACTCCCCCATGCGCATCGGTACCCCGATAATTGGATAATTGATCCAACGAAACCTTGTAATCCAATGCTTGCTTGATCCATAGACTTAGTAAACGATCGCTGAGCCAATATTCTGATCGAGCCAGGGTATCGCTCAAACCCACTGTATCAATGCTTTGCCCGGCCACAATCAGCGTTTGTAAACTTCGCAAGCGGGTTGTTCCTTTTTGAGTTCGCCAGGAACGGGTCAACCAGCGCAAGCCATTTTCAATTGCCCGACTTTTGTAGCCAGCCTCTTGAGCCTGGAAAAGTGCTTGAACAACGTAACTGCTCATCCAGGCATTGCCAATGTTACCTCCCGGCCACCAACTCCAGGATCCGTCAGGGTTTTGGGCTTTGTTCAAGCGGGAGACGAGCTCCTGGATCATTTTTTCGCCAGAAAAGGGCTGCTTCAAATTTTGTCGTATTTGTTTTTCGGCTAACAATCCGATCAATTTACTGGCACTCTGCTCGTTACAGCTATAAGCATAATCCTTTAAATATTGGATATCCTCTAACAACAGGGACAAAGCATTGGGGGCTACCCGAAAAAACATGCTGCCTTTTTTGTCTTCAAATTGCAGCAGCGTATCCCGGTCTAATACGAAAAAAATGCCATCATTTTCCAGCGAGCCAGCTGGGAGAAGTGGGATGTTACGCTCTTCGCCGTCCTGGTATCCATTTTCAATTTCGAGGGCATAACCCAATTGGATGGAATCGCCAAAAGCTGGTGCCCGGAATTCAGCTTTGTCCACTAACCCCTCCACTACCACTTGATCTTTCTCAAAGATGCGCTGTGTTTTGGTTTGGAAAAAAGTACGGATAGCCAGCGTGTCGCTGCCGTAATTGAGTACCCTGCCATTGAGGGTAGTCTCATCTCCATGGATCAGGAAACGGGGCAAATTGAGCTGAGCCATCAAGGGCTGGTAGGATTGAATAGAGCTTTGATGAAGCCCCCTTTGTTGTTTTTTATCAGCGGCAATGACAAAGGTTTTCCAACTGGTTATGTCGTCAGGAAATTTGACCTTAAAAAAAGCCTCACCATAACGATTGCTGCGCAGTTGTGGCTGCCAAAAGGCGTGATCCCGGAAATTTTTGCGCAGGCTATTGGATGGAAGGCGTGTATCCACCTGGTGGTCGGGTGGCAGTGCAAAGGCAGGGGCAATAGCATCGAGGGCCTTGTCGACTATTTCTGAAGTTTCCTTGGAGAGCTCCATGCTATAGGTGGTATAGGACCTCTGCACACCATTAGCTGTAACAACTGTTTCAAATAAATATTGGGTCGACACATTCATGGTTACATCAATGCGAGGAGAAGTATGACCAGGAGCAACAGCGTGTTCCTGTGTTTCGAACCCGACATAACTAAAAGCAACAGAAAAACCCTGTTGAGGAACTTTTAAACTATAATGTCCATCCATATCACTGATCGTCAACGCATTAAAACCTGGTACCCTAATACCAACTCCCGGAAGTGGTTCACCCTCTTCACTTAAAATCCGACCACTCATCATGCGTAAATCATCAGGAAGTGGTCGAGACCAATAAGTGTTTTTATCTGAAATATGGATGTTTTTTTCATGCTTATAAATAAGGAAATTGTACAAACTATCTTCTTTCTGAAAATGCAGCATGGAAAGATCTTCATACAACAATGTGTCCTGGCGGATGCGAATTTTTCTACGTGACACTTCCATCTTTCGGTTGAAGAAAAACAACTCATATTCCCCAGTAGGCAGATAGCTAAAGGAACGTGTTTCCGCAGCCTGTAGCCATTCTATGCCTTTTTTTACATTGCGCAAAACTATACAACGAAGCTTTAAGGAATCTGGCATTCGGTAATCTTGAGGATATTTGAACGTATAACTCAAGCCAAATTTTGAGTCAGGAGAAGCAGGTAAGTGATCGAGCCAACTCAAAGGATCGGTTGAGATGTTTGTTTCTGCAGGAATAATAAATTTTGGAGAAATGAGGCGTTGCCCGAGCAATTTGGAAGGAGTTTGGTAAGGCAGTTGAACCAGTGAATCAGTCAGAACTTTAAAGAGAAATAGCTTTTCACGATCGGTTTCCAAATCATAACTGAAACCAGGCTGAAAATCCAGCGATTTTTTGTAATAGAAATTGTAAAAGACCTGCAAAGGAAGGTCGCTGTCAAAAGGCCCAGCCTTGTAGTTTTTATCTGTATTCCAGGCTCTATGAATGTTGTTTGTTTTGTCCCAAATGTAGATATCGTGAAAAGCTTGTTTTTCATGAAATACAAAAATGCTTTGATTGACTAGGTTTTTTTCAGCTGGCGTGAAATGGCTAGGTTGAGGTATTTTGGTTACTTTTTTTGGAATGTCTCCCCGCCAAAAATCCTCATTGAGTACGATTTCCAATTTTTCACCCAAGCGCAAATAAACGCTGTCCAAAACATATTCACAGTCGCGGGTGCGGATGGTGATCTGGTTATATCCCGGAAGTCCCACAAAGCTATAGGGGTGTTTGTCCTGTGTGTCGTAATAATAAACCAGTTTTCGATTGGCATAAATGAGGAAAATGGGTTGCATTTTTCCTCCTTTGACCAAAAAGGGCGCAAACTCCGCTACCGTCCGATAAAAAGTATCTTGACGCAAAGAGGAATCACGCCAGGTACTCAACAAGTACTGAGGGTAACGATATTGGTAATAAAGAGAGTCCTCAAGCCCAAAGATTTGAGTCAGATGCCGTGTCATGGAAATTTGGTAAGGATGGGATGGGGACTTGCTAAAATAAAGCGGAAATTCAAGGGGCTTTGCTTGTCGACGATATCCAACATTGATTTTAGAAAAACTGCTTTTATCCCCAAATTGAGCATTTATGGCACCAGCACTTAGGTCTACTCCTTTTGCCGGGCGGCCATTGCTGTGTTGGACACTGACTTGATAACTAGCTTCCTGGCCTGGAAAAACCCGCTTAGGGCCTTGAAGATTTACTTGTAATATTTTAGGGTAATGCCTGAATTCTTCTTTTCCTTGAAATACATAACTCTTCCATTTATACTGGTAATACAAATAATAGGCATCGGCACTGTGATCACGCTGTTGCCAATTCCAGCTTGAATCCTGGAAAAAACCTTGCTTAACCAGGCCATCGCGGGTTTTGATTTGAAACCAAATAGGGGCTTGACCGGGATTATGAATGCTGAGCCGAATGGAATCCGCACTACGAGAGCCATTCACCTTAATTTCAGCGATTGCCGGATCAACTTTGCCAGGATTAGGTAAATGTGAAAAATGTAGTTTTTGTTCTTTAAAGGTTGTCTGTCCCGTGCTGTTGCTAAAATAAGCATGCAAGGTCAAATCCATAGAAACCGCTGGAATCTGAGAATCAGGCAGAAAGACGGGCCATTCACCACTCCTACCTAAATTTTCTTTGCTTCGCCAAAGTGTATCTGGCACCAATACGTGTTCAGCATGGAATTGTTCTACGCCATTGCTGAGTAAGAATAGTTCAACTTGAGCATCAGGCGCAGGCAATTGATTGGCGGTTTGAGCGCTTAGGGTAAGCAGGCATTTTTCTCCACGGTGGAAACGATAGGTAGAGATTTGGAGCTTGTATTCTACTTCATCCAACTCATAGTCTTCCAGGCGGAAGTCTTCAAATAATTCATCCCAATTGGGTTTGTTATCGGCGGAAATGAATAAATAATAGTCTTTATCGATACTTAAACTATCACTAAGTGGCCATTTAAAGACGTAGTTACCCGGGCTGGTGGCATTTATTTTTTCTTCAAAGATGCTCTTGCCCTCGGCGGATTGACAGCTTATGGTCAAATTTTGTTTGAGTGGCCGGCCTTGGGGGCTGCATACGTAAGCCTTAAACCGCAGGGTGTCAGCATGGCGATACATAGGTTGGCTAAGCGCAATATACCCCTGTAGTTCTGGATAACGTCCTCGGTTACCAAACCAGAAAGTCAAGGGGTTCATCAAACGTTTATACCGAATGCTTCGCTCCACATACTGGATGGGCCTCTGGATAATCCGCACGGGTAAGGCGAGCCAATATCCTATCGAAGTGGATGTCAAACGTTGATAGGTTCGAATGAGCGGGCTCGTTTTTTTTTGTTGGCGATCCAATTGGAAGTAGGCTCGATGAGCAGGGGTACGGACTTCCAAAATGCCAGAATTCGGAGACTTTCTGCTTTTGAAGCATTGGGTTTTAACGTCGTAATGCAAAGCTTTTTGGTCCAAAAAAACTTCAATCGAATCCAAACTTTGTCCCAAAGTATCAGTCACCAAAATGGAAAAATCGTGGCGGTTATTGAGCAAATTAATTTTGAGGTAGGTACTGCTGTGTAAGCTGGCTTTAAACTGTTCTCCTTGTGGAATGACTTGTAAATAGTGTCCAGCTATAGATTTTGCCTGGTTGTGGTGGATGGGCGTGTGAAAAAAGCTGGAATCAGGCTCTTTTTTGGTGCCATAATACAATTGAGCAGCTTCCTTTGTGCTTAGTCTAAAATACTGAATTGAACTGTTTTGACTAAATCCAATGCTGCTAAAACCGAGTAGAATGAGTATCTGTAATTGAGCGAGATGGTGCTTCATGGCTAGAGAGTTTAGTTCCACAGATGCACAAAACTACCCGATTACATATTACTATACTCCAGGTTTTTGTCGGTAAAAAGTCAAATCTCTCAACTAGTTTTACATGATCTCAAACCCCAAATTCCGATATGGATTCAACCTTTGATGTTCCGGATCCAACTCCGTAATCAGCACATCTAGTTCCTCCAGGCCGCAAACCCGGATTTTTTGGGTAGAATCCAGTTTTTCGGCAATCGATAAAGCCACTACTTTTTTGGACGATTCCATCATGACCTTTTTGATCGTCACCACTTCCCAGTCGGACTCGGTCATGCCATCGATGGCATCGATCCCGTTGACCCCCATCAGGCAAATGTCGGGTTTGATGTCTTTGAGGGTGCGCACCACTTCACCACCCACCGCAATACCCGCTGCGCTGGATAAATGGCCGCCGATAAAAATGGTTTCCGAGCCCTGGTGTTCCAGCAATTGCATGGCCGTAGTAAGGCTCATGGTCACAAAAGTCACTTTGAGGTCGGGCGGTAAAATGCGGGCAATTTCCAGGTTGGTTGAGCCCCCGCTGATCAGCACCAACATGCCTTCGCGCAGCAGGCTAATGGCCTTACGGGCAATGATCGTTTTTTCCTGGTAAGCGTATATTTCATTTTCCTTGTACGAATAAACGTGATAGGATTTGGACAAGGCCCCGCCCCTCACCTTGATCACTTTTCCTGCGTCGGCCAATTCTTGCAAATCCCGGCGCACCGTATCTTCGGATACATCCAGTTTTATACTCAGGTCGGTGAGTACCACTTTGTTGTGGATGTTGACTTCGCGGAGGATCAGTGCTTGACGTTCTTTTTTGAGCATATGGTTACAACATTAGCATGGGTCTAAGAGCAAGTCTAAATTTTGGGAGCAAGCTCTAATATAAATACATTCTGAGAATTTGCGGTGAAATCTGCATTTTTTTGAAAGAAACCTCCCGTAAAGGAACCAAAACAAAAAGCCTGCCAGAATTTCTTCTGGCAGGCTGGTAATAGCTAGCAAATAGTGTGTTTATCTTATTTGCGGCTTTTCAACCGCTAACCAATCTTTTCGTACTTCTTGCACAAAAATGCAGTTTTATTCTCAAAAACCCAAATATTCAAGCAGGAATTATTTCAATTCTGGCATTTTTAGCCTGTTTTTGCCAAATTTCTTGCACAAAAATGCAAATTAGTTGTGGTACTGGATCAAACCTGCCATGGGATCTTGCTGAAAATTGGCCAATTGCAGGCCAAAAGGCGCGGCATTGCGGGCAATTTCCTCCTTAAAAAAGGCTGCAACAGAACCCACAAAGTGAATCGGCAGGTGTTGACTGCCTTCCAATAACCTGACGCTGCGTTGGAAAAACAAACCAAACTGGCGGTCCAATAATTCCCGGATGCTTGGCTCCTCCCGATGTTCAAAGGCAAAGGGGGCAAAGGTGGACAAAAAGCGGTTGGGGTAAGGTAATTGATACACCGATTGCAGGATATTATCCCGGGTTAAGTGATAATGGTTATTGAGATCTTCGCGCAGCTTTTCAGGCATTTCGCGGTTCAAAAAAGAACGAATCAGTTCTTTGCCAATGCCTGCACCACTGCCTTCGTCCCCCAGGATAAAACCCAGACCACCCGCGGTTTCTACAATTTGGCTGCCATCGTATCGACAGGCATTGGAACCCGTACCGAGGATACATACAATGCCTGCTTCCCGTTGCGACATGGCCCGTGCTGCTGCCAGCATATCCGTCTCTACTTGCACCTGGGTTGCTTCCTGAAACATCAAGCGCAACAACTGATTCATCCGTCGACGTTGGTCTTCGGCCTTACAACCCGTGCTGTAAAAATAGAGTTCACTGACTGGCTCAGGAATGCTGCGGCGTACTTCACGCAATACATCAACAATGCCTTCATCGGTCAGAAAGTATGGGCTAATGCCCTGGGTTTGGAGTTGATGCAGGGTTTTTCCTTCGCTTACAGCCACCCAATTGGCTTTGGTGGCCCCGCTGTCGACAAGGATTTTCATAGGCCTGGGCTCAGGTTGTGTTCAAGCGAAAATGCCTCCATGGCTTTGCGCACGCTGCCGTGTTTGAGCAGTAAGTCGCGGGCTTCATCGTAGGGTAAACTCAGGTTTTGAACCAACATTTTTGCGCCCCGATCAACCAATTTGACGTTGGAGAGCTTCATGTCGACCATCTTATTGTCCAATACCCTGCCCAAACGAATCATGATGCTGGTACTGATCATGTTGAGCACCAGTTTTTGAGCTGTTCCGGCTTTAAGGCGGGTACTGCCAGTGACAAACTCAGGTCCCACCACAACTTCTATTGGAAAATCAGCATTTGCCGCCAAAGGAGTCTCTGGATTGCAGGTAACACATCCGGTTACGATCCCCCTGGCCCGACAAGCTTGCAGGCCCGAAATGACATAGGGAGTAGTGCCCGAAGCAGCAATGCCAATCACGGCATCATCTTCGTCTATTTCATAGGCTTGCAGGTCCACCCAGGCCTGGGTTAAGCTATCTTCAGCAGCCTCGATGGCATGCCGAATGGCCCGATCCCCGCCGGCGATCAAACCAATGACCAAATCCTCAGAGACCCCAAAAGTAGGAGGGCATTCAGAAGCATCCAGCACCCCCAAACGGCCACTGGTGCCCGCCCCAATGTAAAACAAACGGCCACCGCGTTGCATTTTGGGAACAACTGCATTGACCAATGCTTCAATTTGGGGAATGGCACGCGCTACCGCTGCGGGAACTTCCTGGTCTTCACGGTTCATGTTTTCCAATAATTCTCGCACATTCATCTTTTCCAGGTGGCGATAGCGAGAAGGTTTTTCAGTAATCCTTTCCATACTCGGTAGCTATGAGCGCTTGTTTAAATTTTATAAGCGGAAGTTCAAACAAGCTCTAAAATTCAAAATAATCCACAAGTTGCGTTATTTTATGCAATAAGTTGCAGTTTTAAGGGATTTTTTTTGCAGAAAAGCGGGCTTTTTTCTGCAAGGGGCTGCAAGAAATATTTTTGCAAAAAATATTTGGATAAGTCACCAGGCCACCTGTATATTTGCAGCCACTTAAATAGAAAGTGACCTGGGGGTATAGCTCAGTTGGTAGAGCGCTTGCATGGCATGCAAGAGGCCAGGGGTTCGAATCCCCTTACCTCCACAACTCCAAAATAAAAAAACCTTGTGAGTTACTAGTTTGAGGTGTTTTGGCGTTTTCTGGACAAATTCAGAACTTCTTTAGCCAAAAGAATGCCAGATGGTTCCTCGTAGTCTTCAAGTCATGGTGAATTTGTTGAGCAAAATTACTATTGATGAGAATTTATTTTTTCTTTATGATTATTTTTCCTTCTTTATGAGAACGATAATACAAAAACAGACCTATTGAAAACAAAATAAATACAGTTATAATAGAATCTTCAATTCCAACTCCTCCTCCTGTAAACAAAACTGGTCCTTCAAATTTAGAATGAATGATTTTGCCCATGTCATCTAATCCTGTAAGGTTTGAACCATAAAAAGGTTGTGCAAAATTCCAACCTAAATGAAAGAAAAAAGGCAACCAAACTCTTTTAGTATACACAAAAAACATTGACATTGTAAATCCCCAACACAGTGATGTAAAAAAGCTAAATAAAGTTGTGTTTGGATTAAAAATATGGTAAGTTTCAATTAGCATTATTATTAGAATTGCGATGTTAGTTCCTAGCCAGTTTTCCAATTCGCGTAATACTAAACCTCTAGTAAAAAGGTCTTCAATTAGAGCTGCAACAACCAGCGTCATGAATAATTCAAGGGAATAATCTTCTGTAGATATTTTAATAATTTGATAATATCCCAACAGGTATAATACAAAAATAGATAATGAAATTGCAGAAAATCCAATTATAAATCCACCAAACATTTCTTTAGGTAAGTGTTTTATTGAAAGTTCTTTAATTTCTCGTTTTTCATACCAGCGAAATAAAAAATAGTAACTTGAAAGTAACACCAAAAAAGAAACCAGATGGATTAAAGTGTCGGCAATGTTTTTGTCTTCAATTATATTATAAAAAAACGGTTTTGATACAAAGTTTTGGACCACTATGAATAGTGAAAAGCAAACGACAATTCCTACAACAATCCTGATAATTGGAAAGTGCAAGAATTTTTTGATAGCTATATTCATTATTTTTTCAATTTAATGGTTTTAAAGTTCGGATGAATAGAAGTAGATGAATTTTTTACTTGGACGCGCCAAGTCAAATGCTGGTTACAATACAGTACGATTTTAGTGGTTGTTAGCGGGTTTATGTATTGTCCTGCGAAGCTGCCTTGGTGTCCTTTGTGCTTAAAAATTGTGTCGCTCTATGTTTTTCTAAAAAATTGGGGATCACTACTTAAACCCCAATGATTTACCGCTCTGCAATTTCCCGAATCTGGGTCATCACCTCTGGCAAAATGCGCCGATAGTTTTTCCCCAGGGCATTGCCAAATATTCCTTTGCTCAGACCAGTGAACCAAACCTCATGAGTAAAATAGGTTTTGCCCTCCTTTTCTTCCAAATACCTTTTGACATACAATGCCCCTAAGGGGAGTTTGGTTTTGAAGGTATACGACTTACCCGCTACCAGTTCGGTGAGGATGAAGCTGGACTTCGGCCCTTTATCCGGAATCAATTTTCCCTTGGTGCCAATCGCAAATGCCCCCGATAGTTCAGCGCTTTTTAAACCGGTATCCCATTGTTGCCAATTGGCTACATCGCTCCAAATTTGCCAGATTTTGGTAGGACTGGCGCTTGTTTCTAGGCTGTAGCTAAAATGGGTATTGGATTGGGCAATGCCGAGGGAAGCCATAAGCAGAAGTGTTTGAAGTGAAAGAAATGCTTTGTTCATGATGGAATTTTCCACAAAGTTCCGGCAGATCTTTCCCTATCCACTGCACCTAGGTTAAGTAATGAGTTGTTGCTGCATTTTTTTGCGAATGCGGCTGAGCGATTGTGGTGCTATGCCCAGGTAAGAAGCCAGGTGTTTGAGTGGAACCCGCTGTACCAATTCGGGATCTTGTTGGAGGAGCATTTTGTAGCGCTGCTCGGCGGTTTGGGTTTGTAGTGCTTCCAGGATTTCTTCGGTATACGTTTGTACCTCTTGCACCAGGAGGCGGATGAAGGTACTCCAGGATTTGAGTTCCAGCAGGTGATGAGCATCTTCGTAGCTCATTTGCCAAATGATGCTGTCTTCGAGGGTTTCAATACTTTCCTGTGCAGGAACTTGTTGGTTGAAGCTTTTTTGAGAGGTAAAAACATAGGGTACATCCGTAAAGTACTTGGTAATGTCCAGGCCATCTTTCCAGACAAAAAAACGCAGTAAACCTTTCTCCAAAAAATAGAGGTGTTTACAGGTTTTGCCTTCTTCCAGCAAAAGGCTTTCTCTTTTCATTTCGCGGCGAACCAGACAGCGAGATATGGCCTGCCAGTCCGGTTCAGCTACCGGAGTGTATTGTGAAATGAAATGGCGGAGTGGGTGCATGGCTTTTTGGTCAATTCAATTGGAAACAAAAGCCTACATCGTTGGTTCAATTCTGCTTCACCGCCTCGTACATCTTCTTCACCTCCTCCAATGAAAACCGCTGATTCAGTGCAGTGGTAAACACAATTTCCGTATCCCGCACCAAGTGCACATAACGAAAACTGTAGCGGTCTTCATTCTGGCCTTTTACTTCGTAAATGAAACCATCGGTGTGTTGTTCTACAATTTTGCGGAATTCGGGATTGCTGTGTACTTCGCGGATTTGGCGAAAAGTTTGTTCGACCAATTTATTCCCCTTGGCTTTGCCCGCATAAATTTGTACAGCAAAGGGTGTCTCACCGGTGGAAGTGATGGAGACGTCTTTGATGCCTGAAAGTTCGAAATTTTCGATTTGGGTACTGTCCGCAGGGGCGAGTATGGTCGCCGGGATACCATAGCCTTTGAGGTCCAATGCCTCCCAGGATTTGGATTTAGAGCCTCCACAGGTATGAAATACCGAGGCTATGAGTAGGAAGATTAAAAATTGTTTCATTGTGGTTACTCAAGAATGGGTGTGAGTGTGGGTATTTAAGGTGTGAGTGTGATTCTGTGGGTGTGAACCCAATTATTTTGATGCAAAATTAATGCTTTGTGCAAGAAGTCCAATTTTTTCAAACAAAACCTTTATTTTTACGCTCAGTATTTTTTAAAGCGCTATGATAAAAAGGCTTCACATCCGCAATTATGCCATTATCGAGTACCTGGACATTGATTTTGCCAGGGGCTTGACCATCATTACCGGAGAAACTGGCGCCGGAAAATCGATTCTCCTTGGAGCATTAGGTTTGATTATGGGCGATCGGGCCGATACCAAATCCTTGTACAACCAGGAGGAAAAATGCATCATCGAAGGCATTTTTGACCTGGGCGCGCACGATTTGCGCGATTTTTTTGCCGAAAACGACCTCGACTATGAAACAGAAGTGGTCGTCCGGCGCGAGCTGACACCTTCGGGCAAATCTCGTGCCTTCGTCAATGACAGCCCGGTTACCCTGAAGGTACTTCAGGATCTCAGTGCAGAATTGATCGATCTCCATCAGCAGTTTGATACCCTCGACATCCACAACCTTTCCTTCCAACTCCGGATGATCGACGCCCTGGCGGGCAACAAAGAACTTCTCCTGCAATACCGCAACATTTATCGGGAATACAGCGCCAGTCAGCGCCGTTTGTCGGAACTCTTGAACCGGAATGAACAATCCACCAAGGAAATGGACTTCATCCAGTTTCAGTTGGAAGAGTTCAACAAAGCGGAATTGGTGGCGGGAGAACAGGAGACCTGGGAGGAAGAACTCACCCGGCTCAGCCACGCTGAAGACATCAAACGCACCCTGGGCATGGCCTTTGATATTTTGACCGAAAACGAGCAGTCTATCGTTGGTCAAATGCAAAGTCTGAGCGTTGCGCTGGTGACCATCGGCAAATACGCACCTAAACTGGGTGAATACTCGGATCGATTTGCCAACATGATTTTTGAGTTGCGCGAAATGAGCAACGAGTTTGAAAAAGTGGCCGACCAAACCGACTACGATCCCGAACGGATTCAAGAGGTGCAACAACGGCTGGATTTGATTTACCGCCTGCTGAAAAAACATACGGTTTCTTCGGTGGATGAACTTTTGGCCATCCAGGCCAACCTGGAGCAGCAATTGGCGGGTTTTGCCGATCTAGGCAATGAAATAGGTGCCCTGCGCGATAAAATCAAAGTGCAGGAAGAACAATTGTACCGCTGGGCGGACGAGCTCAGCGATCGGCGTCAGGCAGTGATTCCTGGTTATGAGCAAAAAGTGGTGGACATGTTGACCCAATTGGCCATGCCCTATGCCCAGCTCAAAATCGAAAACCGCAAGTTGGAGCACTTGAGCCCAACGGGATTGGACGAGGTCCAGTTTTTATTTGCCGCCAACCGGGGTAGCCGTTTGCAACAAATCAAGGATGTAGCCTCAGGTGGGGAATTGTCGCGCCTTGCTCTGGTCACCAAATCTCTGGTTGCCAGTGCAATCCCGCTGCCTACGCTGATTTTCGACGAAATCGACTCGGGTATATCCGGCGATGTAGCGCTCAAAATGGGCAATATCCTGCGCAACTTGTCCAATGAGCATCAGGTGGTGACCATCACCCACTCACCACAGGTTGCTTCAAAGGCCGATCGACACTATTTTGTCTTCAAAGTGGACAAACCCGACCGCACCATTACCAATGTGCGTTTGCTCAGCGATGATGATCGGGTACGTGCCATTGCCGTGATGCTCAGCCAAAGCCCGCCGAGTGAGTCGGCTTTGGTGAATGCGAGGGAATTGCTTGGATTGTAGCAAATTATGAGTGATGAATGATGAGTGATGAATTGGTTTACTTCCAAGTTTAACGGGGTATTGACAATTTATCATTCATCATTCATCACTCATCACTTATAACTTTTTACTTTTGCTCCGCCTAAGACATAAATGTTAAAAAAACAACCAATGGCGAACAACTTATTGCAAGGGAAACGCGGCGTTATTTCTGGCGCCCTTGATGAAAACTCAATTGCCTGGAAAATAGCCGAGCGCTGTGTAGAGGAAGGGGCAACGATAGTGCTAACCAATGCACCTGTAGCCATGCGGATGGGCGAGATCAATCAACTCGCAGAAAAAACAAATGCCCAAATCATCCCAGCAGATGCTACGGATATGAATGATTTGGAAAACCTGTTTGGCAAATCGATGGAAATATTGGGTGGACCACTCGATTTTGTGCTGCACTCCATTGGTATGTCGCTCAATGTGCGCAAAAAGAAGGACTATACCGACCTGAACTACGAGTGGATGCAAAAATCCTTCGACATTTCAGCGATTTCTTTCCACCGCATGATGCAAACCCTGTACAAGCTGGACGCTATGAATGAATGGGGCTCCATCCTGGGTTTGAGCTACATCGCGGCTCAACGCACTTTCCCCGATTACAGCGAAATGGCTGAATCAAAAGCACTGCTCGAATCTTTTGCCCGCAGCTTTGGCTACCACTGGGCAATGAAAAAACATGTGCGGGTCAATACGATTTCCCAATCCCCTACCAAAACGACAGCTGGTTCGGGCGTTAAAGGGTTTGGTGATTTTTTTGACTATGCCGATAAGATGTCTCCGCTGGGCAATGCTTCTGCTGATGCCTGCGCGGATTATTGCATCGCCATGTTCTCCGACCTCACCAAGATGGTCACCATGCAAAACCTTTACCACGATGGTGGATTCTCCTCGATGGGGATGAACCCAGCGATACTTGGACTTTAATATAGTGATGAGTGATGAGTGATAAATGATGAATGATCCAACTTGAGTACCTTGAGTTTATCATCATTTATCTCTCATCCTTCATCACTCATCACCCATAACTATTTTTTTGTGCTAAAACTCCTCACCACACTCCTTTTCCTTTCCAGTGCAGCCATTTTGATGGCCCAGTTTCCAACCCAAGGTCCGGGTGGTTTTGGAACCAATAATGGTTTGAATGTACAGAGGCCGGGGCAAACTGCACAGGATTCTATTCAGGAGGAGGTCAAGCGTGATACTTTTGGGGTTTATCGATTTTTCGCCAAAAATCCCTTTCAGGAAAAAATCTTTGCGGATACGCTGCTGAACGATTACCTGTATCAACACGATCCCGCCCGGCAACGCCAATGGGATTACATGCACCTGGGAATATCGGGCTCAGCAGCCCAGCCAATTGTATATCAACCTACCTTGCGCCGGGGTTTTCACTTGGGTTGGCACCAGTACGATTTGTACTTGAAATCCGCGGATGACATTCCATTTTATCGGCACGAATCAGCTTTTACCAACGTTGGGTACAACCAGTTGGGGGACCAAAACAACAGCTTTTTTACCCTGCAATTTTCGCGCAACTTTGGCAAAGGTTTTAATGCATCCATCGATTATCAGCGTTTATCGCAGCGGGGAACCACTACCCTATTTACTCAACAATCCTTACGGAATACCACTTTGGGTCTCAATTTTTGGTTCAAAGGCCAAAGTGGTCGCTACAATGCCTACCTCACCCTGGTCAACAACAAACTGGAACGGCAGGAAAACGGCGGCCTGGTCAGTGAAACCCTTACCCTGGAAGGCAATTTGGCCACTCCGGCACAAGCGGAGGTTTTTTCGGAGTCAGGACGCTCTCGTTATCAGCACGAGGAGGCACAGTTTACCCAATATTTTCAATTGAATCGTTTGAGTAAACGCGATACGAGTAGCCAGGACAGTTTACCACTGGTGGCTGTAGCAGGCAAACAAATTTATCAGGTGGCGCACAGTGTGAGTTTTCAAAAAATTTTTTCGCGCTACAATGACAATGAAGACCTTACCCTACTGGGTACCTACTACCGCAATTTTAATACCGATCCGCGGGGAATTCGCAATTTTGTGGGCCATCAAAAAATAGAAAACCAGTTTCGACTCTTGACTTACCGCAGCCAAGGCCCCTTGGTTGGCCGAGTGCGTCAGGAAGGAGGCTTACTGGAGCTAGGCCTGGTGCATGCCTATCATCGGATTGAACTGGAAGCTAAAGATTCCAGCCTCAACGAAGTATTTGCTACCGGGCGTTGGGACCTTCAACCGATTCCTCTGCTCGATTTGCACTTAAATGCCAAACTGGGCTTGTTGGGCAATATTGGCGATTACCAAGCCAGTGGCGCCATTGATTTTAAACTGGGCAAATTGGGGCATTTGACGGGCAAAGCCACCAACCAATTGTACAGCCCCAGCCTGATTCAGCGCGAATTTTGGGTGACCCAAACACGTGTTTGGAACAATGATTTCAAAAAAACGCTTGAAACCAACCTGGAGGCTGCACTCAACATTGAGCGTTTTCAGGTAGAAGTAGGTGCCGCTTACCATTTGATTAACAATTTGATCTATTTTGATACTACCGGATACACGCGCCAATCCGGAAAACCCGTAAGTATTTTACAGTTTTTTGTAAAGAAAAATTTTGTACTTTGGCGTATTCATCTTGATAATCAGGTTATACTGCAAAAATCTTCAGAAGATATTGTGCGTTTGCCACAATATTTTGGTAAGCATTCCTTATATTTCGAAGGAAAAATGTTTAAGGTCTTAAATGCTCGAATTGGAGTTGATGTACGGTATCAAGCAGCTTATCGGGCGGACTATTATATGCCACTGATTGGCCAATTCCAATTGCAAGATAAACGCATGGTGGATTTTTATCCGGCTGCTGATGTATTTGCAGCCTTTCAGATAACTAAATTCAGAGCCTTTTTTAAACTGGAAAACATTACTCGTTTTATCTATCCCCAGAATCAATTATTTTATCAAACTTCCTACTATCCAATGCCACCAAGTAGTGGGTTCCGACTGGGAATCAGATGGTTATTCCTGGATTGATCTAATGCTTGAGGCAGGACGGGGTATCTAACCCAAAACAAATGAGAAACGTTGAATTAGGTAAAGTTGGACGAAAAATCCGACAACTGCGCAAGGAGCGTGGCATGAACCTACAAGAGGTAGCCGACAAAAGTGACATCACTGCCGGGTTGCTTTCCCGCATCGAAAATTTTCGTACCCTCCCCTCTCTTCCGGTTTTGCACAACATTTCGATGGCCCTGAATGTCCCACTAGCTGAGCTGGTCGACCTGGTGGGCAACAATGGAGAGTCCAATTATATCCTGGTGCGCAAAGGCCAGGGTGAAAAAGAAGAACGTGAGGACTCACAAGGGCTTATGTACGAAAACATCCTGAGCACCGGGGTGGCCGAAACAAACCTGCAAGTATCCATCATTTCTATTCCGGCAGGCACTTACCGCAAACCACTCGCTAACGACAGCATGGAATTGATCCACATGGTGCAGGGCTCGGTCAAATACGGTTTGGGGGACAACATCCTCGAACTCCATCACGGCGATACGCTTTTTTTTGACGGGAGTATTCCCCATTCTTTGAACAATACCACTGCGGAGGCAGCGATATTGTTCAAAGTGTATTTGTTGAGGAGGAGGTAAGGGCGAGTGTTCATTTTGCCCCACTACTAAGCCAATTTATTTTCCGGGCTGGTAAGTACGGTTAGCCCCTTTTTGATACTCCTCCGGATAAAAAAGCACGTCCTTAAACTTGCCTTCAGTATACATTTTGGCTTGATCAAAGAAGTGCGGCGAATTGGGGTTACTGCTTTGACCACCCGTAACGATGGACTTGGCTTTAAGGCGTGGCCCAAATTCTACTACGGCAACAAAACTGTTGCCTACACTGCCGTAACGCTTCACCGTGCCAGGATAGGTCCTTGCGCCAAAAGCGGCCAGAGAGCCCCAGTGTGAAGAGGTAAAAGCAACGGGCAAACTTGGCTTTTGATCGTCAAAAGTCTCGCGGATTTTACCCGTCAGGCGTTGAAAGCGGTTGATCTCCCCCCAGGCAATTTTCCAGCTGCCAAAGTCGCGGGTCAGTTCATCAAGGACCAGATTGAACTGTTTGATTTTTTCTTCAGCAGTGCTGCGCTTGATGATGTGCTCAGTCAAACTCAGTGCATCGTTGGGCTCATCTTCTGGCAAGTGATAGCGGGTATAAGTCAACATTTTTTCGCCCCAATACATCGCTAGAGTCGTTGCCTGGGATTCCAGACTGTATTTAAAATTCCACTGCCGCAGTACATTGATGGCTTCAGTAAGCCGGGGATTTTTGTCCGTATGCTCCTCATAAGCTTTAATCAAAGCCGGGATGATGGGCTCAAAACCAGGTAGCTGGGGCTCGTATGCCGTTTCAATCAGTTTGTCCAGGGTAAAACCACTGGCATCTTTTAGCACCCGAACGGCGTGGATGCCCCGGTAGTTTTCAGGGTCTGGTGCCATGTAACTGGGATATTTTTTTGGATCTGGGCTTTGCGCAGCAGCAGCCGTATAGGGTGTAGAGTTACAATTTTGCAACCAACCTGTCCCAGGATTCAACAATTGCACAGTTTCTTTTACCGGATGCAAGCCTTGCCAATCGGTCATGGGGTTGCTGCCATCTACCGGTTTTTCCCAATCAAAACTGGGGTTGCGCCGAGGCATAAAATTGCCATGCCAATACGCGATATTGCCTTTGCTATCGGCAAAAACGGTATTGTTGGAGGCATTGCCCCGCCAGTCCATGGCCTTGTTGTATTGTTTGTAACCCTTGGCCTTGGTGCGCAGGAAGGATTGAGCAAGGGCCTTGTAGGGCTCGTTCATCATACTGATGCTGATCCACTTGCCATCCTTTTCGGAAATGACCGGGCCGTGGTGGGTGTGGTAAGTATCAAACTCCTTTTGTTTGAGCGCATTGCCGTCCTTGTACCACAATTTTATTTTTTCTACCCGTACTGGTTTGAGCGTGCCTCCGTGCTGATAAAAAGGTTTCCCTTCTTTCCACTCAATCGTTTCGAGGTATTCATCCAGTACATCGGCAGCGCTGGAGGTATGCATCCAGCCACAGTTTTCATTAAAGCCCTGGTAGATAAAAAACTGACCCCAGGTTACCGCCCCATAAACGTTCAAACCCTCCTCGCTGCGGATATGCAACTCACTGCGGAAATAAAAGGTCGTGTGGGGATTGATCAGCAAAAGGGCATGCCCCGAAGCGCTCTTACTGGGTGCAATGGCAAAACCATTGGAGCCCACGGGTTCCCATTCTTTTTCTTGCCAATCCTTGAATCGCCAGGAGGTAGAGTGATTTTTGGTGTAAAAATTCTTCAAACGCTCCACCGAAATCGCACTGATATTTCCACCGATGCTCCCCTCGCTGAACATCAGGGGCATCCAGGGCTCAAATCGTTTGATCAAACGGGGTTTGACCTCCGGGTGGGTATAGAGGTAGTAGTTGCAGCCATCGGCAAAGGCGTGCAAGAGTTTTTTCATCCAGCCTGGACAAGTCTGGTAAATGGCTTTAACCCGATTGGTGTCCAAAAACAGGCGCGCCCGTAAATCCTGGTATAGATAGGCTTCACCTTCCACTTCAGACATGCGCCCCAGGTTGGTGATGTAATTGTCTTCGACCCGCATGAAGTCGTCTTCACATTGCACGTAGAGCATGCCAAAGATGGCATCCGCATCGGTTTTACCCGATACGTGCGGAATGTCCCATTTATCGCGGGTAATGGTGATGCCTTCGGCCTGGGCTTTCCAGCGGGCAATTTCCGCAGCGCTGAAGGATTGGCTCCAGGCGTTGCAGGTGAGGAGGATGAGGGAAAAAATATAAAATGGTTTCATGGTTGGTTGGTTTTGGGCACCCACATAGGGCCGCCCGTACGATATATTTGAGGGATTGGGTAGGGGCAGCCCTCTGTGGCTGCCCCATTTTTCAGCCAAGGGCGGCCACGTAGGGCCGCCCCAACAGGGCCGCCCGTACGACGTTTATTTCCGGTAATCCAGCGGCGGTTTCCGTGTTCCAATCAAACATTGGTATTTAAAATCCTTCCCGGTGCGCTCCTTCAATTCTGCCTTCGCCTTGGTACAAGTTTCTGGCGTATTGAACAGGTCGATTGCAGTCAGGGCCATCGTTTTGGCTGCCACCATCATCCCTTTTGCACCAATCCCGGTGCCGCCAGCAGCTACCGCCTGCCAGCTGTGTGCAGAAGTGCCAGGCACCCAGGTAGCTGAGCCCATGCCCACGGTAGGCACCACCCAGCTGATGTCGCCCACATCGGTGGAGCCACTATTGCGTTCCTCTTTTTGCTCAAAAGGAGAAACGCTTGCAGCCGATTCGATTTTTACATCGGGCAAGTTGAGTGTAGGAAAGATTTTTTCAGCAAACTGGCGCTCTTCAGCATTGTAGATCACGCCTCCAACTGCGGTAAGGTTGTTGTGCATGAGGCGGGCCAGGGTTTCGTTGGGCATAAGGTTGTACACCCCGTTGATGTGCTCAAATTCCATCCGTGTACCCGTACCCAGTGCAGCACCTTCGGCTGCTTTGACGATCCGGTCAAAAATCTCCTGAGTAGTTTTGGCATCCGGATGGCGTGCGTAATAGTAGACTTCGGCGAAGGCTGGGACTACGTTGGGGGCATCACCACCACGGGTGATCACGTAGTGAATACGGGTATCCTCAGGGATGTGTTCGCGCATCATGTTGACCATGTAGTTCATCGACTCTACCCCATCCAGTGCAGAACGGCCCCGGTCGGGTGCCATCGCAGCGTGGGAAGCTTGACCGTAAAAGCGGAACTTGGCGGAAATGTTGGCCAAAGAGGAACTGGCCCGGGCGCTGTTTTCATTTCCTGGGTGCCAGTGAATGACCGCGTCGGCATCGTCGAACAAACCTGCGCGCACCATGTACACTTTGCCGCCCCCACCTTCTTCGGCAGGAGTGCCATAAAAACGGATGGTACCCGATTTGCCGCTTTTTTGCAGCCATTCTTTGACTGCCACTGCAGCAGCGGCTGAACCTGCGCCAAACAAGTGGTGCCCACAGGCGTGTCCAGATTTTACCTCTGGGCGCTCTTGACGGGTGGGCACAGCGGCTTGGGATACACCGGGCAAGGCGTCGAATTCGCCGAGGATGCCGATGACGGGTTTGCCTGAGCCAAAACTGGCCACAAAGGCGGTAGGCATATCGGCTACTCCGGCTTTGACTTCAAACCCTGCACTGCGCAGTTGTTCTTGCAGGAGTTGAGAGCTTTTGGTTTCCTGGTAACCCAATTCTGCCCAGTCCCAGATTTTCATAGCTACCTGGGTATAGCTGCCAGACAACTCGTCCAGGCGTTTGATGATTTGGGTTTTATCTTTGGAAAGAGCCGGCGTAGTTTGGGCAAAAAGGCCCAGGCCGCTCAGTAGTAAAAGAAGGCTAAATAATGACTTCATGCAATTTGGTTTTTTCATACTGTTGGGATAAAGCTAGAATTTTTTGGGCTTTTTAGGTATGGTCTATCGATAGAAATGTGGTTTTACTGCAAATTCGACAGTGGATTCGCTTCAAGTGCAATTTCCGCCGCTTCCCTGCATTTCATTTGCATTTCCCCGTCCAAAATCCCTTATTTTGTTGCATCGCTTAAAACCATTGCAATGAAATTGTCTTTTTTCATATTGAGTATTGGCCTTCTGTTGTGGAGTTGTGGCAAAGAAAAACCACAGCTTGCTCAGCCCGAAATAGCCAAACTCACCGAAGCCGTTTACGCCTCCGGTACCCTGGTGCCCGAATCAGAATACCGGGTGATGAGTGTATCCGATGGCATCATCACATCGGTACGTATCAAAGCGGGAGATGTAGTCAAAACGGGTAGTCTCCTGTTTTCGCTGAGCAATTCCAATTTGGCAGCCAACGTGAGTGCCGCCCAACAATTGCTCAACAAAACTTTACCCCTGACCAGCGACGCTGCACCTCAACTGCGCGAGCTGCGCAATCGGCTGCAAAACGCCCAGGCCAAACTGCGTTTTGACAGCCTGCAATATCAGCGGTTCAGCAGTCTATGGGAGTCGGAAGCCATTTCTAAACGCGAATTTGAGCAGGCTCAACTGCAATACGAATCCAGCCAGCGCGAAGTCCAGGCCTTGCAGCAACAAATCCGCCAGGTCAACCTCAATGCGGCCCTACAAACCCAACAAGCCGAAAACCAGGTGCGCATCGCCAGTACCTCGCAGCAGAATACCCAATTGAAAAGCTTTGGCGAAGGCATGGTTTATGAAGTGCTCAAATACCCGGGTGATATGGTTTATCCCAATCAACCCCTGGCCATCATTGGCAGCAAAACCTTGATCGCCAAACTGATGATTGATGAAACGGATTTGGGTAAAATACAAATGGGGCAAAAGGTGCTGCTCACCATGGATGCCTTCGCCGATCAGATATTTAATGCAGAAATCACCCGAATATATCCGATGCTCAACCGGGTGGAGCAATCCATCCGGGTTGATGCTACTTTGCTGGATCCTTTGCCTCAACAGCTCTACGGCCTCAATGTGGAAGCCAACATTGTGATTCGGGAAGCAGAAAATGCGCTGGTGATTCCAAAATCTTTGCTCCTACCCGGTGATAGTGTGTGGGTCATGGAAGGAAAGGAAAAACGCAAAGTGAAAATTCAACGCGGTGTGGAAGATGCCCAGCGGGTGCAGGTGAAAAGTGGTTTGACCAAAGATTCTCAATTGATACTTAAATAAAGTTGAGGAGTTGAGAAGTTGAGGAGTTGAGGCTACCGCAGTGACTTCTCAACTCCTCAACCCCTCAACTCCTCAACTCTTAATTGCATGAAGCGCAGCCTCACTTTGGAAATTGCCCTGACGCACTTGTTGACCAAGCGCAAACAGACCATTGTGGCCATGTTGGGGGTAACCTTCGGCATTTCGATGTTTTTGGTGATGATCAGCTTTATGACCGGGGTAAACGATTTTACCAAAAACCTGGCCATGGAAGAAGCTCCGGATATCCGCATTTACAACCCTCTGGAAATCGAAAAAAACACCATCATCGCCAAGGCGGCTCCCGATACGACGGGCAACCTGTATGTAGTCCACCACCAACGCCCCAAAAACGTTGTGCCCAAATTGCGCAATGCCATCATGCTGGCCCAATCCCTGGAAGCCATGCCTGAAGTAAAAGGCGTTGCGCCACAGGTAGCCACCCAGGTTTTTTTCAACAATGGTCCGATTCGGATCACCGGATCATTGTTGGGCATTGATGTGAAAAGGCAGGCCGAGCTATTTACCCTGGCCCGCAAAATGGACGCAGGCCAATTGATCGACTTGTTGGGCATTAATGATGGAGTGATTTTGGGCTATGGTTTGGCCAATAAAATGAATGTGGGCATTGGTGACCGCCTAAGCATCACCACCTCGGAGGGTAGCATCTTGATGTTGCGCGTAGTGGGTATTTTTTCCTACGGGTTGGCTGATTTTGACAATGCCCGTGCCTATGCCACCTTGGCTACGGTGCAAAAAGTGATGCAGCGCGACCCGAGTTTCATCACCGATTTACACATCAAAATGTACGACAACAACCAGGCAAAAGCCATGGCCGCAACCATCAGCAAACGTTTTGGTGTACATGCCGAAGACTGGTCTACGGCCAACGCGCCACTGTTGGCGGGTGAAAGTATCCGTTTTGCCATGACCGGGATCATTTCGTTCACCTTGTTGCTGGTAGCCGGCTTTGGCATCTACAACATCATGAACATGAACATCATCAACAAACTCAAGGACATTGCCATTCTGAAAGCTACCGGCTTTGAAAGCCGCCAGATTGTGGGCATTTTTTTGTGGCAATCGGCCATCATTGGTTTGTTGGGAGGGATAGTTGGTCTGTTGCTGGGCTACGGGTTTTGTGTAGCCTTGTCGCATACCCCTTTCCCGGGCGGCAGCGTGGTGCGCATCGCCACAATGCCCGTCAATTTTAATCCACAACATTACATCATGGGCTTTTGCTTTGGCGTAATCACCACCGTTTTGGCTGGTTTTTTCCCTTCTTTGAAGGCTGCTAAAGTGGATCCTGTACAGATCATCAGAGGATAAGATCATGCCGATATTACAAGCCAAACAAATCACCAAATACTTTCACGAGCCCGAAACGGTGCAAGTGCTCAAGGGAGTGGACATCAGCGTGGAGCAAGGTGAATTCCTGTCCATTGTGGGGAAGTCGGGTTGTGGCAAGTCGACTTTGTTGTACATTCTCAGCACGATGGATACTGATTACGAAGGAACGCTCAACATCAAGGGGGAAAAACTCAATGGCTGGTCGCAGAATCAATTGGCACGCTTTCGCAATGAGAATTTGGGCTTCGTGTTCCAGTTCCACTTTCTTTTGCCCGAATTTACTGCCCTGCGCAATGTGATGATGCCCGCCTTAAAACTGGGCAAGTACAGCTACGCCGAAATTGAGCAACGTGCAATAGACAAATTACGCATGGTGGAAATGGATGCATTTGCCCATAAAATGGCCTCTAAACTCTCCGGTGGGCAACAACAGCGGGTGGCCATTGCTCGGGCACTCATCAACGACCCGGCGATCATCATGGGGGATGAACCCACCGGGAACCTGGATAAAGTGAATTCCCAACGTGTATTCGAGATCTTTCAGGAATTAGCCAGACAAAATCACCAAACCATCATTACCGTCACCCACGATCAGGATTTTGCTGCGGGCAGCGATCGGATCATTGTGATGAGTGATGGGCAAATTGTCCAGGAATGAAGCGGAGATATTGGCCTTATCTTTTTATCGGGCTGTTTTGCTTGTTTGGCACCTATGTTCGATCCAGAATTTTGATCGGGTTCCCTTGGTACCTCTATGTATTTTTATTTGTTTTTCAATTTCTCCTAATTGTCGGCATTTGGGAGCTGATTATCTGGGTAAACCGCAAGTTGGAGTTTTATTTTTCATTGGACCAACGTCCTTTTGTCCGCATTTTGGTTCCAGTACTGGTTTCTACAACCGGGATCTCAGCCATTTTTTTAGTCATGATCCGGTTGTTTCACAGCTACTTTCCAACGTATGCCAATCGCGAGTTTTTAATGGTACTTGGGGCATTGGCAGTAGTGACAATAGCGTTGTTGAATTTCATCTTTTTCACTTTTGATTTTTTAAAAAAGCTCAAAATGAGCCAGGAAGAAAAAACTGCCTATGAATTGAAGGCTTTGCAAGCGGAACGCGAAAAAACCTTAATGCAATACCACAATTTACGCAATCAAATAAACCCGCATTTTTTGTTCAATACCTTAACCTCACTGGACGGATTGGTTCAACAAGATCCCAAACTGGCTTCCCGTTTTATTCGCCACCTGGCCAAGGTTTATCGTTACGTCTTGGAACACAAAGAGAACGAGGTGGTGAGTGTACAAACTGAACTCGATTTTATCGCGCATTACATTTCCTTACTAGACATTCGTTATGGCGAAGCGCTGCAAATTGAAATGGACATCAACGAATCAGCCAGAGACCAAGGAATAGTGATGGTCACCTTGCAACTGTTGATCGACAATGCCCTGAAGCACAATATTGTCCAAAACGACCGCCCCTTGTACATCAGCATCATTTGTCAAAAGGGCTATTTGGAGGTAAAAAACAACAAACAAATCCGCCGCCAAATCGAATCCTCCAATGGACAAGGTTTGGCCCAGTTGCAGCAGTTGTATCAGTTTTTGAGCGAAAAACCTGTGCGGATTCTGGATGGTGATTTATTTTTTAAAGTGCAAATACCACTACTTTGATGTCCACTACCTTGAACATATTGATGCTGGAAGATGAACCTCTGGTGGCATTTAGTCTTTTGACCCTGGTTCAGGAAATTGAACCTACCGCCATCATTACAGGGCCTATCGCCAGTGTGCGGGAGGCCCAGGAATGGTTGGACACCCACCCCAGCCCCGATTTGGTGCTGGCTGACATCCAACTGTCTGATGGCATCAGCCTAGATGTTTTTGCGCATCGGCCACTCGATTGCCCCATTATTTTTACCACGGCCTACAATGAATATGCCATCCGGGCTTTCAAGCTCAATAGTGTGGATTACTTGTTAAAGCCTATTGAAAAAGAAGATTTAAACGCCGCTTTGGACAAGTTCCACCTGCTACAGGACAAGTTCAAAAACACCACTTACCTCAGCCAAATGCAGGAATTGTTCGCCAATTTTGCTCAGCAAAATAAAAAATACAAAACGCGATTCTCGGTGCATCAAGGGCGCAGCATGATCCTGATTCCAGTCGAAGACATTGTGTGTTTTGGCAAAGAGGAATACATCTACCTCCTGAGCACCGATGGCAAAAAATACCTCAGTGACTACCGCTCCCTGGACGAGGTGGCTGAATTGTTGGATCCGACCCAGTTTTTCCGCGCCAATCGCCAATACCTGATTGCTCTTAGTGCCTTGGAAGGTTTTCGCAGTGACGATTGGGGGAAGTTGAAATTGAAATTAAAGGTGTCACCCGGTGAGGAGGTGACGGTGAGCCGAGAAAAGGCCGGGGAATTTCGGCGTTGGGTCGAACGTTAGTGCATTTACTTATTCTTTCCATTCCTCAGCTATTTTTTCTTTCAGCGAAGCAAAATCAATTGGTTTGTTGAGGAAGTCGTCTGCCCCCAGTTTGTTTGCCCTTTCCCGGTTGTCCTTGTCTCCATAAGCCGTAATCATGAATACTTTAGGTGGCGCGGCCGGAAAAATACCACGTACCCTACGCAACAATTCCAGCCCACTCATGCCTGGCATGTTGATGTCGGAAAGGATAAGTACAATCTTGCTGTCTTCCAATAGTTCCAGCGCTTCTTCACCAGAATGGGCAAATTTAAAAGTGAAGACTTTATCGCGAATCTCCTTGCGGAATTTTTGTTCAAAAAGGGTGCGGATGTCCTTTTCATCGTCAACAACTAAAATGTTCATAACCGTTAATTTTTAGGGTTTGTTAAGGGCAGTTCAATGGTAAAGGTGCTGCCTTGGTTTTCAGTGGATTCAAGGTGTATTTTTCCACCATGACCTTTGGTAATGATGTCGTAGGCCAGGCTCAATCCCAGCCCGGTGCCTTGCCCGGTAGGTTTGGTGGTGAAAAAGGGTTGGAAGATTTTCTCCCGGATTGCTTCAGGAATGCCGTTACCATTGTCTTGGACACTGATTATGATTTGATTGTCTGTTTTTTGGGTGGAAACGGTGACGGTGGGTTGGTATGGGAGGTGTTGTAGAGACGTTGCATGCAACGTCTCTACAGTACGTTGCTGCACAGCATAAAACGCATTGTTGATCAAATTGAGCAATACCCGCCCAATGTCCTGTGAGATAACCGAAACCACGGGTAGGTCAGGCTCAAAATGTGTCTCCATCTTACAGTTGAAACTACTGTCTTTTGCCCGCAAGCCGTGATATGCCAAACGCAGAAATTCATCAGCCAAGGTATTGAGGTTGGTAGGTTCTTTTACGCCTGAACTGGTCCGCGAATGTTCGAGCATCCCCCTGACGATGGAGGAGGCTCGACCGCCGTGGTGGTTGATTTTGCCGAGGTTTACTTGTAAGTCTTCGGCAATGGCTTTTACCTCTTCTAAATCCCCTTTTCCCAATTCCTCTTTCAATTCATCGATCATTTCAGCACTGACTTCGGCGAAGTTGTTGACGAAGTTGAGCGGGTTCTGGATTTCGTGGGCAATGCCTGCGGTGAGTTCACCGAGGGAGGCTAATTTTTCGGATTGGATGAGTTGGGTCTGGGTGATGCGTAAATCCACCAAAGTAGTTTCTAAATCTCGATTTTTCAAGGCTAGTTCATGCCCTGAATTGGTCAAATCTTGATTTTGTTTTTCGATTTGCAATTTTTGTTGTTGCAAGGTATCATTTAGTGCTTTTTTGCGCCGATTGGTAAATATCAAAACTCCCGCCAGGAGTACAAAAGTGAACAATCCGCCTAAAAGTGCATTTTGGCGGATTCTGTTTTTCGCGTTTATTTCCTTTTTCTCTAATTCAGCCAGCTTGTTTCGCTGTTCACTTTCCAAAAAATACCGCTTATTCGTCTGGTCTTGAGTAAAGTGTTTTTCTTTTATTGCATTGTGCCTTTTTAAATAAAATAAGGATTTTGGTGGATTGCTCTTTTCGAAATATTCCGACAAAATCAAAGCTGCATCCATTTCATTTATGTCATTGTCCATTTTTACAGCTCCTTCGTAAGCCGTTTTGGCGTAATAATACATGGAGTCGAGAGCGCCCTTTTTTTGCATAGCCCTTGCCAGGTATATCTGTGTTTCTTGTAACGCAAATTGATTGTTTATTTTAACCATAGTGGAGCGCATAAGGTGCAAATGGGCAATTGCTGAATCAGGTTTATTTTGGGTCAGATATCCAATTCCGATCGCACTGTGGGCATAGCCTACAAAATGCCCTGTGTTGAATGGTATGGATTGTGCATAGCTCAGGCATTTAAAGGCATAGATCAAAGCCGAGTCCGCTTCTTGCTCTTTGCTATACATTTGCGAAGCCGTCATATGGGTAGCCCATTTGTCAACAGGGTTAAACTCTATTTTTGGATGAGCATTGAACATCCGAATGTTTTCTTGACATTCTTCCAAACATCTTTGATAATCACCTTGCTTTTCGTACGCCAATTGAGCCATATTTATAAAATTACCAAGCTCATACAGGTTGTCTTTATATCTTTCTTTCCCCTCCAAAGCCAATTCCAAACCTTTTGCCCACTGACCACTTATGCTATATTGAAAAGATAAAGGACCCAGTACTTTCCTAAAACCATTTTCATAATTGAACTTTCGGGTTAGCCTTAGGGCTTCTTCGCCGAGTAGAATGGATTTTTCCACATTCGTATTTGAATAGAGTACCGCAACTTCGATTAAGGTGTTAATCCGATTGGTGTCATTGGGCAGGGTAGTTAATTTTTTTTCCAAGCTGTCGAGTAAAATCTTCGAAAAGCCTTTCGGCTGAGCGACAACGCACAGATTACCTAAAAAACACAAAAAACAGGTAAGGGTTAATGTTCTCATTTCGTTCTTTTTACGATTGTACTTTGACTGGTAAAATAATAGAGAACTCGGTGCCGATTCCTTCAGTACTTTCGATCTTTAAAGTACCACCATGTCCTTTGGTTACGATATCATAGGCCAAACTCAAGCCCAATCCCGTACCCTGCCCAGTGGGTTTGGTGGTGAAAAAAGGTTGGAAGATTTTGTCACGGATGGCTTCGGGAATGCCGTTGCCATTATCCATTACCTTGATGATGATTTGATTGTCTGTTTTTTGGGTGGAAACGGTGACGGTGGGGTGGTATGGGGGGTGTTGTAGAGACGTTGCATGCAACGTCTCTACAGTACGTTGCTGCACCGCATAAAATGCATTGTTGATCAAATTCAGCAGCACCCGCCCAATGTCCTGTGAAATAACCGAAACCACGGGGAGATCAGGCTCAAAATACGTTTCCATTTTACAGTTAAAACTACTGTCTTTGGCGCGTAAGCCGTGATATGCCAAACGCAAAAATTCATCAGCCAAGGTATTGAGGTTAGTGGGCTCTTTTACGCCTGAACTGGTCCGCGAATGTTCGAGCATTCCCTTGACGATGGAGGAGGCTCGGCCGCCGTGGTGGTTGATTTTGCCGAGGTTTACCTGTAAGTCTTCAGCAATGGCTTTTACCTCTGCTAAATCCCCTTTTTCCAGTTCTTCTTTCAATTCATCGATCATTTCGGCGCTGACTTCGGCAAAGTTGTTGACAAAGTTGAGCGGGTTCTGGATTTCATGGGCGATACCGGCGGTGAGTTCGCCGAGGGAGGCGAGTTTTTCGGATTGGATGAGTTGGGATTGGGCTAGTTTTAAGGCAATCAATGCATCTTCGGCCCTCTTTTTTTCAGTTTGGATTTGAATCAAATTGAGACTTGCTTGTTCTGCTTGTGCTTCAGCTTTTTGCAGGTCGAGAAAGCGGGTGTAAGCTTGTTCAAAAACTTTGGCGAAGCGTTGAAACACCTGCGCTTTTTCTTCGGTAAGTGGCGTAGGAGCCCAAAGCAAGGTACCATGCTTCATAAATGCTAAAGAGAATGTAACCTGCTCGGTTGCAATCATTCGCGCTTTAACATCGTCCGGAATAGCCTTGTAGCCGGATTGGGTAAACATAAAATCATCATAATCCTTTTTCTCCGTCCCCGCCAACTGATAAACCAAATAAGAGGATCCATTTCGCCAAGCTTCCATAAAGCTTTTTTGAAAAGGGTGTTCAAAATGGGGGATTCGGTAACTTTGTGGATAGGTATCCTGACCAAATCCGGCTACCCAGGATTCCGTATCCCCCGTTTGTGCATCAATAAGATTTATCCCTATGATGCCAAAGGTGAAATCCAATTTTTGTAACTCCCCATACAGGGTAGCTGCTACGTCTAGTACTTCATTGCTCCGCTGCATAGCTAGCGCTCTGGCACGCACTCTCTCCAGAGCTGCCTCTATCTCCAATTCCCGGTTTTTCTGGGTCAGTTCGGTAGTCCGCTCGGCTACTTGCCTTTCAAGGGTTTGGTTTTGATCCCTGAGGATTTGTTGTTTTTCGGTGGAAAGCTGTTCGACTTCAATGAGTTTCTCTTTAAGGGAGCGGCTGGTAAGCGCAATTTCCAATCCTGAATAGATGGATACAGCTACAGGCACACTCAATAAAGCCAGATTGTAAAATATGTCAGCGTAGTTATAGATACTCCCACCAATGGTGTGATAGCCTATGTTTTGAAAGGCAGTCACCAAAAGATAAAAAATGATCCAAAAAACCAGAAAACTCATTCCTCCAAAAGAAATAATCCATGCCCCCGGTTTTTGGGTTTTTATAGCTTTTAAAGAAATTCTTACAATCTCTAGATTTAAAATATTTCCGAAGACAAGGATGGTTACAAACCCTGAATTGTAGAGAAAAAAATTGATGCCTATGCCTACGAATACCAGAAAAACACAGCCCCAAAAATACCAGGAACTTTTTTGATCCAATAGTCTATACAAACCTGTGAGCAAGCATATAGTCCCAATTTGCTGGATGCTAACCATAAAGGTATTTGCCCAATAATACATCCAAACAAATTGATTTAAGATGATATAATTCATGGATAAATTAAAAAGGATGTCGCTTAAAGAAAAAAGGGCAAAGTACAAACTGGCTTTTTGTTGAGGATAGTAAATATATTGTGCCATATAGGAGATGAACAATAGCAAAAAAGCGCCTATCCTGAAAATATTAGAATGTTTGACATTAGTAAGATTGATAAAATTATACTGCTCGATATAGTCCCTCGAACGGTATAGCGTTGGGTAAATGAGTGGGTTGGTATTGGCTAGTAAAACATGTGGATAACGGATATTCGGTTGAATGGCAAAACGAACGGCCAATACTGCTGAACGACCAGGCTTTATGGGAAAAGGCTCTGCACGGAAAACGGGACTGATTGCTAAGATATGGTTCCTATTTTCGCTCAAAGTACCAAAATGGTAAATCTTTCGCCCATTAAAAAACCATTCAGACGCACCGGACTGCCGAAGGGTAAATAGCAATTGTTGGGTAGTAGTATCGCTTAGTTCCAAATGCAAGCGAAGCCAAACGATTTCTCCAGTTTTAGGGATTTGTGACAAATCAAAAATATCCTTGGTTGGATCAATCTTTTCCCAATCCAAGTCATCAAACTCAACCTTCGCCCAATTTGGATTATCTCCCAAATGCAATTTCCAGCCCTCATTCAGTAGCACTCCTTTTTTAGGCAGACTATCAATGCGAAAAGCCTCCCTTTTTTGAGCAAAGGCAAGCAGGGGAAACAAGACCAAATAGAAAATTAGGTTCCGCATGGCTAAGGGTTTTAGAGTGTGCATTTTCGATTTAAATGCTTCTCCCAAAATACTCAAATAATGATTTGGCATAAAAAATCCTGCCCCATTTTCATTGGGTAAAAACAGGGCAGGCCTAACTACTGCTAGTACTAAGATTTTTGCCCCACTACAAAGATGGTCTGTAGCAGGGAGGGAGGCAAGGGAGGTTTTCCGAATGGAAAGAATGATCCTCCGAATGGTAAGAAATGGATTCCGAATGAAATAAAAATGCAAATGCCTGCTTGCCAAAACAAGCAGGCATTTTTGAATGCAGCATTTTCCCTCCGAATGGTACGAATTCGGCTTCGAACAGAATTTAACGCTGCTACCGTTTCACCCTCAATACCCAAAACGTCAGCGCGTCCAGGGTCACTTCCGGTTCATTGTCTTTAAAATTGATCGTTTTTTCTCTTGGTACAATCGCCTCTGGAGCATTCGGTGTATTCACCAGCGACAACCGATCGGATTTGAGTTCCAAAACCGTGGCACTACGCGCCACATTGCTAAGGCCAGCCAGTTTTAGTTTGATTTTCTGGGGTACAATGCCGGTATTGGCAATTTTGAGTACCACTTCATTGGTTTTTGCATCCACCACTGCCGATGCGTAAAGCCCTTCCTGCCCGGTAATGTTTTTTCCATTCATCTGAATTGGCAAGGTATGGGTGCCTTTGTAGGTCGCGTACAACTGCTGGACGTAATAATCCGGAGTAAGCACTACCTGCTGATTGTTGTACCAAATCAGGTTAGGACGCCATTGCCAGGCCTCGTAGTGGGCGAAGAGTGGCGCGTAAGAAGTCATGTGTACCAGATCGGCATTGCGCTCCAGCCCGGTCATGAAGGCCGCTTCGGCCAGGGCCGATTCAAAAGAGTTGTCGCGGGAAGTGGTATGAGCGGCGTACTCTCCGGCGAACACCCGAGGGCCTTTCCGGTCATAAGTATCGTAGCGGGCCGCTTGAGTGTAAAACCATTGCGGCGAGCGGTAATAATGCTCATCCACCAAATCGGCTCCTATTTTACGCATTTCAGGCCAGAGGTAATCAAATTCCTTGCCATCGGGGAATGGCCCCGAGCTGCCGATGATTTGGATTTTGGGGTGTTTTTCCCGCAGAGCTTTCACAAAAATGGGCAGGCGTTCGGTGTATTCTGGTCCCCATTGTTCGTTGCCTATGGCGATGAGCTTCATGTTGAAAGGGGCGGGATG
This sequence comes from Haliscomenobacter sp., assembly GCF_965225875.1. Lineage (GTDB taxonomy): Bacteria > Bacteroidota > Bacteroidia > Chitinophagales > Saprospiraceae > Haliscomenobacter. The sequence goes on from NZ_CBDDBS010000003.1 coordinate 3,001,717, forward strand.
GCCCATGTCGGCGCGTACCTTTCCCCATTTGGAAGTGGCGGGGCCGTTGGCAAATTCGATCAAGTCAAGGGCATCTTGCACGTAGGAACCCAGGCTATCCAGCGGCACCCGGCAATGGTCGTCCTTGCAGGCAAACTGGCAGGCCAGACCACAACTCAATACGGGCAGCGGCTCAGCCCCCAGGTCTTCGCACAATTGGAAGTATTCAAAAAAGCCCAGCCCGTAGGATTGGTAGTAGTCGGGAGTCAGGCGGTGTTTGAACTCGTAGTTCCAGCGGTTTTCGTTGAAAGGGCGGTTTTCGGGTGCACCTACGGTGTTTTTCCAGTTGTAGCGTGTACCCAGGTTATTGCCTTCCACTACGCAGCCGCCGGGGAAACGGATAACTCCCGGGTGCATCTCGGCCAAGGCTTGCACCAGGTCGGCGCGCAGGCCACCTGGGCGGTTTTTCCAGGTTTTTTCAGGAAAAAGTGAAATGTGGTCTACATCCACCTTCCCCTGGGTGAGCAGCGTGAGGCGAAAATGTGCCTTCATGTCGCTGGACTTGGGCTCGATGCTACCGGTAAGTTTTTGCCAGTCAGCCGATTTGACTTCGGTTTCGGTACTCCCGATGATCTCATTGTTGCTGTTGACGAGCTCCAGGCGCAGCTTCATGGCTTTGCTTTCGGCAGTGCGGGAATAAACGGTGTAGAGGTATTTCTCCCCTTTGTTGAGGCCAATGCCCCGAAAGCCTTCATTTTCCAAACCACTTCCGGTCAATTGGCCGCTATAACTGATTTGGGCATAATGAGGATTGCGGCTAAAGGCAGGCTTGCTATCTGCCACCGTTACTCTGCCAAAAGGAATCCAGCCCACCAGCGGCTGAGCAAATTCAAAGGAGCGGTTTTTGATCAACTCGCCGTACAAGCCTCCATCGGCACCAAAATTGATGTCTTCAAAAAAGACGCCATACATGGTCGGTTGGATGGGGGCACCGGGTTTGTTGGCGTCGATAGTAAAAACCAGATCTCCAGGAACCTGGGCACGGCCCATTGATGCAAACAAACAGCAAAGCAGAAATAAGGTGTTGCGCATTGGCGTTGAATTGATGGAGGTGAAAAATGCCAAAAGATAGTCCCAAAACCGAAAAGTTGGATTGGGTAGGGATAAAAAAACTGTAAATGGTACAATTAAATTCAGGATTAGATTTTGAGGGTTAAGCGCTACCTTTAGTCCTAACGAAATAAAATCAACGATCACAATACTAAACATTCTGCTCGGAGGACATCAATAGCCCCAGGCTTCAGCCTGGGGTCATCGGAGCACCCTCTAATTTTGGCTTTAGCCCTCGCTTGAAAATTAAAGCTGGGGCTAAAGCCAAGTCAAAAGAGGAAACTCGATCCACGCGCTAATGAAGTTTTTAAAATAAAGCGTTCCTAAACGAGCCAGAAATCGAGAAAAGCTGGCAGCTACAAAAGATCGTTTATTTCCAAAAACTTCATAAGCACGTGGCAATTGATGTCCTCCGAGCAAAATGTCCTGTTTTGCGTTCAACAACACATCATCCCAATTAACCCTTAATGCTATGCAATCATTTAGCAAAATCATCCTCAGCTGTGGCCTTAGCATCCTCAGCTTTTCCAGCCTTCTCTCGCAAGATTGCGCCACTCAAATCGTCCCTCCAGTATTGAGTGAAGCCGCTCGTAGCAGTATGGAAGAAAAACTGGCCGCAGCCAAAGCTGCCTACGAGCTGGCCCCCAACAGTGCTGATGCCCTCATTTGGTACGGCCGCCGAACTGCGTATTTGGGACGTTACTCTGAGGCCATTGAAATCTATACCCGAGGCATGTCGCAACATCCCACTGATGCTCGACTATACCGACACAGGGGGCACCGTTACCTGAGCATTCGTTGTATCGATAAAGCATTGGCGGATTTCAAAAAAGCTTATGCACTCACGCGACGTAAACCCGATGAGATAGAGCCCGATGGCATGCCCAATGCTAAGGGGATTCCCACCAGCACCTTGCAGTCAAATATCAGGTATCATCTGGGACTTTGTTTGTACCTGAAAGGGCAATTCAAAGAAGCGGCCCGCTACTACAAAGAAGACCTCCGCAAGGCCGCAAACCCTGATATGTATGTAGCCTCGGCCAATTGGCTGTATTTGTGTTATCGGCGGCTTGGTGCCGACTCCAAAGCCCAAAAATTATTAAAAAGTATTGAGCCCGATATGGCGTTGATCGAAAATTTTGATTACCTGAAAATATTGCTGCTGCACAAAGATGGCCTAAATGCTACAAAACTCAAGGAGGAAATTGCCCAGCCCAATTCATTGAGCAACAGTACAGTGAGTTTGGGGTTGGCGAATTATTATTTGCTCAATGGGCAAAAAGAGGAAGCGGAGCGTTTGTTTAAACTGATTACTGAGGGGAACCAGTGGGCCAGTTTTGCCTACATCACTGCTGAAGTGGAGTTGGGGAGGATGAAATAATGGGAGCTGTATTTTCGCAGATGTAAAGGTGTTTTGCCCCATAAAGGCAACCTAACTATCCATTTATTTCCCCCATCTGTCGAATTCCCACTGTCAGAAATTTGTAAAAATCCGTGGCCTTCCTTATTATTGTGTAATTTTTACACAAAGGGTTTTACACTATAAAATCTACATCATGCACCCAATTTTTCAGTCCCTCCTGCAACGGACTACTGTACTGCTTGCTTTTTTGTTGTTTGGAGGATTAATTCATGCACAAACACCACGCATTCTGGTGTTTAGCAAAACAACGGTTTTCCGTCACACTTCCATCGATCCTGGCAAAATTGCCCTGCTCAAGATGGGGCAGGCTCAAGGCTTTGCGGTGGATACGACCGAAGACGCCAGCAAATTCAACGAAACCAACCTGAAGCGCTACGCTGCCGTAGTTTTCCTTTGTACAACTGGTGACGTACTCACCCCCCTGCAACAAAACGCATTTGAACGTTTTATCCAGGCAGGTGGTGGCTACGTGGGTATCCACTCTGCCACCGATACCGAATACGACTGGCCTTGGTACGGCAAACTGGCCGGAGGGTACTTTACCAGTCACCCCAGCACGCCGAGCAACGTGCAAAAGGGGATTTTCCATGTTGAGGACAAAACCCATCCAAGTACCAACTTTCTCCCCGATCCATGGGAACGCACCGATGAATTTTACGATTTCCGCGACATCAACCCGAATGTAAAAGTACTGGTAAGTATCGATGAAAAATCGTACTTCGGGGCCAAAATGGGCGTACCCAAACACCCGATGAGCTGGTACCACGATTACGACGGTGGACGTGCTTTTTACACCGCAATGGGCCATACCAATGAGAGTTTTTCCGAAGACCTTTTCCTGCGCCACCTGGCTGCTGGTTTGAAGTACGCCATTGGCACTAAGCCGTTGGATTATTCCAAAGCACGCAGCAAAGTGATGCCCGAAGAAAACCGCTTCACCAAGGTGGTTTTGGAAGAAAAACTGGAAGAGCCCGTTGAATTGACCATGCTCGACAACAACCGCGTTTTGTACATCCAACGTCGCGGTGCCGTAAAAATCTTCGACCCAAAAGTGGGCAAATCCAAAACCATTGCTACCATCCCCGTAAGCACCAAGTACCTACCCGATGCCAAAGGCAATCAGGCGGAAGCGGAAGATGGTTTGTTGGGCATGGCCAAAGACCCCAATTTTGCCCAAAACAACTGGATTTACCTGTACTATTCTCCAGCCGGGGATGAGCCCAAAAACATCCTGACTCGCTACGAATTACGCGGAGAAGAACTGGTTTTGGATTCCAAAAAAGTACTGCTCGAAATCCCCGTGCAACGTGAACAATGCTGCCATACCGGTGGCTCGATTGCCTTTGACGCCAAGGGTAACTTGTTCTTGTCCACAGGAGACAATACCAACCCACACGGTTCTGATGGGATGAACCCGATCGATGAGCGTCCCGGACGTGCACCTTGGGATGCGCAGAAATCTTCTGGCAATACCAATGACTTGCGGGGTAAAATCATTCGAATCAAGCCACAACCCGACGGTACTTACACCATTCCCGAGGGCAACTTGTTCCCTCCTGGAACCGCTAAAACCCGCCCGGAAATTTATACCATGGGCCACCGCAACCCTTACCGCATCTCGATTGACCAAAAAACAGGTTACCTGTATTGGGGTGATGTGGGCCCCGATGGTAATGCTCCCATGCCCAACCGTGGCCCTCAAGGTTTTGACGAAGTGGGCCAGGCGCGCAAAGCAGGCAACTTCGGTTGGCCTTATTTCATTGGCGACAACAAGCCTTATTACTATTACGACTTTGAGAAAAAACAGTCCGGGCCGATGTACGATGTGAACGCCCCCATCAATAAATCGCCGAACAATACGGGTTTAACGACCTTACCTCCTGCCCAAAAAGCATTTGTGTGGTATCCATACGCCGAGTCCAAGGACTTCCCGCTGGTGGGTACAGGTGGCCGCAACGCCATGGCTGGTCCGGTTTATTATGCCAGCGATTTCAAAAATGCCAAGCGGGCTTTCCCGGACTATTACGATGGCAAATTCTTCGAATACGAGTGGATGCGCGGCTGGATCATGGCCGTGACCATGGATGCTGAAGGTAATTTCGTGTCAATGGAACGCTTTATGCCCAGCCACAAATTCAGCAACCCGATCGACATGGAGTTCAACGCTGACGGCGACCTTTACATGCTGGAGTATGGCACGGGCTGGTTCCAGGGCAACGACGACGCCCGCCTGATCCGCATCGAATACAATGGTGGCAACCGCAAACCCGTGATCGAAGTAGCTGCAGACAAACCTGCCGGAGCAAAGCCACTTACCGTGCAATTGTCTTCCGCTGGTACCAAGGATTACGACAGCGACCCACTCACCTACCAGTGGGTGATCGCACCCAAAACCGGGTCAGCCAAACCTTTGACCTTTACTACCCCCAATCCTAAACTCACCTTGAGCACAGCTGGGGTATACAACGCGACATTGACCGTAAAAGATGGAAAAGGTGAAAGTGCCACCCGCTCACTGGAGCTGATCGTGGGCAACGAACCACCCAAACTCGATTTCACTTTGACCAAAGGGAACAAGACCTTCTTTTTCCCCAATAAAGACATTGCCTACAAAGTATCCGTAACCGACAAAGAAGATGGCACCACCGCCAATGGAAAAATTGATCCGAGCGAGGTAGCTGTCAACATCGATTACCTGCCCGAAGGCTACGACAAGATCGCTATTGCCCAGGGGCACCGCAGCGCAGATCAATCCACGCGTTTTGCCCGAGCGACCAAACTGATCGACGGGACCGACTGTAAGGCTTGCCACAAATCGGCTGACAAGTCAATCGGGCCAAGCTTCCGCGATATTGCCTTGCGTTACCGAGGTCAGGCTGATGCAGTTGCTACGCTGGCAGGCCGGGTCATCAACGGCAGCAGCGGAGTATGGGGACAAACAGCAATGGCGGCTCACCCTGCGCTGAGCAAAGACGATGCTGAGACCATCGTACGCTACATCATGCGCCACGAAGACGCTTCTGCCGTAGAGCTGACTCTACCTGCTGAAGGCACTTTTAATACCACAGTTCCTTCCCGTGGTGACAAAGGCATTGGTGTTTACCTGTTGCGTGCTGCTTACAAAGACCGTGGAGTAAAAGGTATCCCATCGCTGAGTTCGGAGCAAACTTATGTGCTCCGCAACTCCAATGTGGACATGTCCGAGATTGACTATGTCAAGGATTTCAACCGGATGAAATTCGGTGGCAATCATTTAGCCATTGCAAGTGGAAATGGAAGCCACATCGGGTACAAACAAATTGACTTGACCGGGGTAGCAGAAATTGGGTTCCGCATTTCGGCACCAGCCCAACTGAACGCTGCGGGAGGTATCGTGGAAATTCACCTGGATAGCCCTACTGGACCCATAATTGGTAGTTCAAACAAGGTTGAACCCAGTGCTCCAAGTGCTGGTTTCGCTCCGCCACCACCTACATTGGTCGTAATCAAGCCAACTACAGGGGTACATGACATCTATTACGTGACCAAAAACGATAAAGCGGCAGCAGGTCAATCCTTATTTGTCATTTCAGGCATCATGTACAATGCCGATGTAACACCAAGTACCGGAGCCAGTAGTGGTGCAGCCCCCGCCGCACCAGCAGCTAATAAACTTGATCAATACGCCGGGAAATACAAAATGACGGGTTTACCTTTTGAAAGCATCGAAATCAGTGTCAAAGAAGGTAAACTGATGGTCATGGCCGGTACGCAAGGTGGAGAACTGACCCCACTGGCCCAGCCCGATAAGTTTGACGCTGGTGGTCAGGCTACTTTTGAATTTGTACGCGATGGCCAAGGGAAAGTGGTTTCCATCAAATTGGGTGCCATGGGTTCAAGTTTTGAAGGGCAGAAGATTGTGCCGTAAAGCGACTAAAACCTGATTAAATAAAATAAAGGCAAAGGGGGTAATTCTCCTTTGCCTTTATTTTTTTGTTTCGGCTTTAAAAAAAACTTGACATATCAATCTTTTCATCCTACCTTTGCTGCACAATTAAAGTTTGAATGGATGGCTAAAGCAGATCTGGAACTCAAGGATGTTATTTTTTTTTCCATCGATCAATGCCTAAAGCGGCTGCGCAGTTATTCTACCCGGACATTTGCAAATGCGGGATATGATTTGACTGTTGATCAGTGGTTGGTGTTGAAACGGGTGTTTGATAGCAATGAAGAGGTGAATCAGACCGATATCGCCGAAATGCTTGGTAAAGACGGAGCTTCAGTGACTAGGATTCTGGATCTTTTGGTCAAAAAAGACCTGCTTTACCGCCAAATGAATGAAGTTGATCGCCGGAAATTTGACCTCGTGATGACCCCCAAAGGGAACACCTACGTTCAGGAATTGACACCTCTGGTACAGGACATCCGCGCCACCGCATTGCAGAATGTATCCGAAGCAGAAGTACTGGTTTTGCGCAGTGTGCTCGAAAAAATTGCTACCAATATGCAGTAGTTTTTTTGCAAAAATACTTGATATAACAATTATTGATAAACAACTTAAAATAATGAAACACTCGACTTTTATCACCCTGCTTTTTTGCACAGGCAGCATTGTTTGTTCTGCGCAAGAATTGCAACCAAAACCCAATTCAACGACTATGACCGTTGCACTCAATTCAAAAATGGATCCAGGCATTGAAATTGCGCTGGACGCTTTCATCAAAGGTGGCGATGAAGTAGACATCGCAAAACTGGAATCAGTGTTACATGCTGATTACCGGAGTACAATCAACCAATTTATGGGGCAAGAAGGGGTAACGATCCTCAATCGAGGAACTTATCTCAAGATGACTCATGACGGAAAAATCGGGGGGTCGCCCCGAACTTACCAGGTTGTTCAGTATCAATCGCTTGGCCACACCGCACATATTCAGGTGCACATGGAAAGTGCCAAGTTGATTTTTGACAACTTTTTATCTTTTGTTCAGGACAAAACTGGTAAATGGTGGTTGATCAACGACGCGGCAACTGCCAAACCCAAGTCGTGAACAACAACACTTAAAACCCTATGAATTGCAGCCTGCCTGTTATTGGCAGGCTGTACATTGATTCTAAGTTTAAGGTGATTAATTTTGATCTTTTTTATACTTTGTTTGTTCTCAGTGCAAAGAAGCCTTTATTTAAGCACTTTTTCTGCTATGCAACCTCTACTGACACCCTACACTCTAGGGAACCTGGAATTGAAAAACCGCGTAGTGATGGCGCCGATGACGCGCAGTCGCACACCCGATACAGTACCCAATGCACTGAATGTATTGTATTACAGCCAAAGAGCCAGTGCCGGGTTGATTGTAGCTGAATCCACCAACATCAACAGCTACGGCATGGGCGGCCCCTTTACGCCTGGCATTTTTTCCCCAGCACAAGCCGAAGGCTGGAAGCAAGTCACCGCAGCCGTACACGAGCGAGGTGGCAAAATTTTTCTGCAACTCTGGCACGCCGGTCGAGTAGCTCACCCCGACAACATTGGCGGCGAACAACCCGTAGCCCCCTCCCCCATCAAAGCAGAAGGTAAGGCTTTTACTGCTGATGGATTTAAGGAATATGTGACTCCCAGGGAATTGAGCATTGCCGAAATTCAGACCATCATCGAAGAGTACCGTCAAGCTGCGGTACAGGCCAAAATAGCGGGTTTTGATGGAGTTGAACTCCACTCCGCCTTTGGTTACCTGCCCAATCAATTCCTGAGTGATGCAGCCAACCAACGCCGGGATGAATACGGCGGCAGCATCGAAAACCGCACACGTTTTGTATTGGAAGTACTGGATGCCCTGTGCAGCGTATGGGACTCCCAACGCGTAGGCATTCGGATTGCGCCCAGCAATGTGTACAATAGTGTTTTAGATTCCAACCCACCCGCACTATATGGTTATCTGGTCGAAAAACTCAATGGCCTCAATCTGGCCTATTTGTCGGTGATGGAAGCTTTTGTCAAGGAGCATCCCAATCCTAGTTTTATCTACGATGTGTCCGGGCATTTTCGGCCTTTGTATCAGGGGACTTTGATCACCAATGGTGGCATCAATCAGGCCAGGGGGAATTTCCTGATCGAATCGGGGCAGGCGGATTTGATTGCTTTTGGGCAGTTGTTCATTGCCAATCCGGATTTGGTAGAGCGTTTTGCGCGCGAGGCGGAATTGGCCGTGCCGGATCGGAGTAGTTTTTATGGAGGGGATGAGCGGGGGTATACGGACTATAATTTTTTATAATACATCAATCCCTACTTTAGGATGACGCAAAAAATTACTTCCCGATTTTTTTGGGGTTTTTGAATAGGAAGCTCACTTGAAATGAACCGTTCGACTTCCTATTCAAAACCCAAAATCGGGAAGTTAATTTTTCTGCGTTACTTACCAGCTGCAAAAAGTCATTTCCAAACATCAGTTAAAAGCTTACCTTTGACAATTACCCTTTTTTAAATGTATCGCTGCCCTTTTCCTTTCCTCTTCCTAATTAGCCCCTACATCCTTGAATAGCCTGATTGCAGCTAAAAAACGCACAATGAATCAACGCACCGCGCATACTTTCCATATCCCGGTAATGGGACTTTCTTATACGATTGACTCCCCGATCAAGGTAGCTCGATTTGGCATTTCATCGGTTGTTTCCATCATGGAGGACCACCTGACTGAAACGATGCGCGAGTATTATTGTCGCAATACAGGTAGGCATTATGAGCACATTACCGCCAAAGAACCAGACTACCGTGCCAAAAGAATTACGGCGTATTTGAACCTGATGAATGCCATTGTGGAGGAACAGATGCAGAAAATGCGGGCCGAAGCATTTGTGGAAGGCAATGAAATTGTGCAGTACTTTGAAATGCTTCCTGAAGATAGCCCCTTAAAAAAAAGCTATCAGAACATGGTAAGCTGTACTGATGAGGAAGAGCGTTTGGCGATCCAGAACCATCTTAGGACACAACTGGTAGCAGGGAGTATTCTGGTCAATATCATGACCAAGGTGGATGGCGACAAGTGGGACAAAAATGGAGACATCATCCCCAATGGATCGGATGCAGTAACTGCCTTGCGTGGCTACATCAATAGCGACCTCGCTGATTCTGCGATCGTTTTTTCGGCAGGGATGAACCCCCGGCTATACACCTACCTGGAACAGGTTGATGCTTTTGATCCGGATGAAAACCTGCAGTTCCGCAAAAAAATAGTGATCAAAGTAAGTGATTACCGCTCCGCCTTGATCCAAGGCAAATTTTTGGCCAAAAAAGGAATTTGGGTGAGTGAATTTAGAATTGAATCGGGGCTGAACTGTGGGGGCCACGCTTTTGCCAGTGATGGTTTTTTACTGGGGCCAATCCTGGAAGAATTCAAATCAAAACGCCAGGAACTGACCGATGGCATTTTTGAACTCTACAAAACCGCCATCAATCAAAAGCTCGGTAGGGAACTCAGCCAAAGTCCAGCTGTAGACATTACGGTTCAGGGCGGTATCGGCACTTTTGAAGAAGATGCTTTTTTACGCGCCCATTATGAGGTGGCCAGCACGGGCTGGGGAACTCCATTTTTATTGGTTCCTGAAGCAACGACAGTGGACGAACATACACTCAACTTACTGAGTCAGGCCAAAGAGCAGGATCTGGTTTTGAGCAATAGTTCCCCCTTGGGTGTGCGGTTTCATTATTTGCGGGGGACCACTGCAGACATCGAGAAACAAACCCGGATTGTCAAAGGCAAACCAGGAAGCCCTTGTCCCGAAAAATTGTTGAGTTTTAATACCGAATTCACCAAAGAGCCCATTTGTACGGCATCACATAAATACCAGAATTTAAAACTGAAGCAGTTAAAAACCATGGATTTGCCCGAAGCTGAATTTGAGAAGCAACAAACGGTAGTCCTGGAAAAAGAATGTTTGTGCATCGGATTGAGCAACTCGGCTGCACTAGCGCACGGGGTTACGTTTCTGGAAAAATACAAGGCGGTGAACATTTGCCCCGGACCCAATATTGTGAATTTTTCGAAGATTGTCTCCTTAAAAACCATGATAGACCACATTTATGGTCGAACCAATCTGGTGAACAATCCAAGCCGCCCCCATATGTTTATGGCAGAAATGAAATTGTACATCCAATATTTAAAGGAACAATTGATCAGTAAATTCACTGAACTGGAGGATAGAAAAACTAGAAACTACTTCCGGTCCTTTATTGGCAATTTAGCGGATGCGATCGTTTATTATCAAAATTTGCCTGAGGGTGCAATAGTGAATCGGCAGTGTTTTAATGTAGAATTGGCAAAGGCGGAAGTTGCCTTGGCGGGCATTAAGGAAACTTATTCATTTGAGTGAGTTATAACCGGAAGGATGGCGCGTCATGGTTTTTAACAAAATATTAGCATTTCGGAAAGCCGCAATTGTATTGCTACCCGCGTCTTGAAAGAAAGTAATTTTGCTTTATACCTTTCAAGCTCAAATCATGATTCCCATTTCAACACTGTATTGGAGGGCTGGATACAAAGCTCCTCCTTGGCACATTGCCACACTTCTGCTGATTTATTTTTGCTTATCCAATCAATTGCTTGCACAAGTTCAGGGCGGTCAGTTCCATCTGGGCGGGCAGTTTTCCTTCGAAACTCAGCAACAACAAAGACAGAGCTATTTCTCTACAACACTTCAACCCGAATTAGGGATAATGCTTTCCTCTCGATGGAGTCTGGGGCTAAGTTTGCCTTTCCAATACAGAAGTTTCACAATTAGCGAACACTTTTATCAGCTCGGAATTGGTCCATTTATCCGCCATTATATTGATTTAAAGGCTGGCTTTTATGGGATTGTGCACGCTCAAGTGACTAGCCGATTCAATCTTGGTGAAAACATTGAAAGCAATCCTTCCCTCCAGGTTCAACTCAGCCCTGTAATCAGTTATTTCTTTAGTCCACGCTTTGCATTTGAGGCTGGATTGGGAGAATTCTCCTATTCGTCTACCCGATTCAACTTTGGCAATCAAGACTTTACACTCCAAGCCAGTAAGCTGGAATTTCGTGCCATTCCGATATTTAGCCTACGGTATTATCTGCCACATCCAGCAGCATCCAAATAATCATCCACCCAAAATTATTCGACAATGAAAAACAGCATACTTATCCTCTGTTTGATTGGTTCAAGCAGTTTTTTGCAGCCGCTCTTTGGACAATTAAGCAAAGGCCAGGGCTTTCTGAATGGTAGCCTTTCCTTTTACAATGCAAATGATCGGAACATCACAGGTACAAAAACCAGTTCCAACAATATGGGCATTAGCATTGGTGGAGGGCGCTTCTTTACCGACAAGATGGCTTATACCCTAGGGGCCAACCTTTACTCCTACAAAGATGTGGGCTTCAGTCTCATCTATACTGCCGTAGATTCCCGACCAAATGGTCAACCCTTGTTTATCAGTGAGCAAGCTGCAACAAAAAACGAGTACACCACTACTGATCTATCCATAGGGCTCAATCGGTACATCAGTTTAAAAGAAAGATTGGCCTTGGTATTGTCCGGGAATGTTGTTGCCACTTTTCAAAACAATGATTATACCGAACAAGTTACGGGGAAAGCAGCGCTAAACATTTCCACCAAAAGGCAGTATTATTCATTAAGGCTGAATCCAGGTTTGATCTATTTTTTGAGCCCACGTTTTGGTCTGGGAGGGTATTTCGGCGGGTTCAATTTGCAGGTAGAGCCCAAGTCGGGCAATAATTCAGCGTCTACTGTTTCCGGGAATTTTTCTACGAGTGGAGTGTTGGGGCTTGGGCTAACCTACTTTTTTAAATAAACAAAAAGCGGCGTGCCCGGATATCCAACTCCGGTACACGCCGCCTTAATCTGATGTAAATTATCAATCTATCTTAATTCTGCATCATATCCCCACCCTGCATGTTCGTCCGGTTGTTTTTCCGGTTGAAGAGGGACATGTCCATTTTCCCGAAGCGGTACGAGAAGTTCAGGCGAAGTAACTGTGGGTTCATGATCCGCGAAGTTTCCTGAGTAAAAAAGTCGGTTACAGTGTAGGAACCGAACTTGCGGGTTTTGAAAATGTCAGATGCACTAAGCGTCAAAGTACCCTGATTCTTCATGATGTCTTTGCGGATAGAAGCATCCAGGAACCAGTAACTTTTGGTGTAACCTTGGGCTGTGTTTTGGGCAGGAGGGCCTCCACCCATGAAGGGGTCGTTGTTGGTGGATGGTGTAAAGGAAGCCCGTGAGCGGTATTCGCCGTTGATCTGCAGAGCAAAACCTTTTGGCAATTTGATCTGTACAATCTCTTTAAAAAAGCCACTGGTACGGTTCACTTTCAGGCCACTTTCCACATTGCTGGCATCCACTGTAGCCATAAAAAGGTTCAGGTTGGACGTTAAATCCAGCCAGCCAAAGAAGCTGTTTTTCAAAGTGAATTCTGCTCCGGTAGCGGAAGCACTATTGCTATTGGAAAAACTGGTGATCACCACCTCTTTTTTCAACACATCATTGTATTCCGTAAACTGGTAGGATGCAATCAAGTTGCTCGCCTGCTTGTAATACACCGAGATGAGCAGGTTGTGATTTTTTGCAAAGATATTTTGGTACGACAATTCCAGCGAGTTGGTAAACTCAGGAAGCAAAGTAGGATTACCCCGGCGCAGGTTGAGCGAATCGGAGAAATCGGTAAATGGCATCGTCTGGAAAAAATTGGGACGATTGACCCTACGGGTATAGGCCAACTGGAGCTGATCCTGATCGTTCAATTTCCGGGTAATGAATGCACTGGGAAACAAGCTGATCGGATAGGAAATGGCGAACGAAGAATCGCGATCGGTCAAAGCGCCCCGGTAAAGGCTGCTCTCGGCACGCAAACCCACCTGGAAGCCCCAGTTTTTGCTTGTCTTGCTCAGTTGCAGGTATCCAGCGTACACATCGTCGTCGAACTTGAAGTGGTCGGACAATTGTGGAACGGCCCGCCAGGCGTTGAGATCGGCATCAAACACGGAGTTCATGTTGTCGTTACGGTTGTTGCGCATTACCGCTTTCAGTCCACCTTCGAGCTTGAAGTCTTTTTTGAGCGGGTTGATGAAGTCGGTTTGGATGGTCATGAAGCTACCTTGCCCCAGGCTTTCCTGCATTTCCCGGCTGCTGAGTCCAGAATCGTATTGGGTCAGGTAAGCACTCCCCCCTTCAAAACGCACTTGGTTGAAGTTGAAGTCCGCTGTCCATTCTGCTCCTTTTTTAGGGAAGAGGTGTTTGAACTGGGTGGTCACCCCAAAGTTGCGGAAGTTGCGGTCTTGCTCCGAGCTACGTACATATTCGCTGGTTACGGTATTGCCAGGATACAAAAAGTCGGTCGTATTGGTGATGGCGTCATTGGGGCTGAATTTTCCGCGAACGTAAGAGCCGCTAAAGGTCAGGGTATTGCGGTTGTCCAACAAGAAGTCTACCCCCGCCCGGCCATTGGCAAACATCCCTTTCATGTGGCCTTCGGAAGCTTGCGTCAGATTGGAAGCTGGTTCGCCGAAGAAGTTTTCACGCACAGTTTCCCCGATTATTTTGCCCCGGTTCCGCATGGCCATCAGGGAGCCAAAAACGTTGACTTTGCTGCCCCGGGCGTTGATGTCTCCACCAAAATTCACGCCACCACGGGTGTCCGTTCCGGCGCGTACGCTACCATTGTAGCCTAGGCGTTTTTCTTTTTTCAAAACAATATTCACAATCCCGGCAGTACCACCACCTGCATCGAATTTTGAAGAAGGGTTGGTGATCACCTCGACACTTTCGATGGCGTCGGCAGAGATTTGGTTCAAGGCAAGGGTGGTGGGGCGGCCATCCACAAAAATTTGTGGGGAGCCATTGCGCAAACTCACGTTGCCATCCAAATCCACGGAAAGGGAAGGCACGTTTTTGAGGGCGTCCTGGGCAGTTCCACCCGCAGTGGTCAGGTCTTTATCGATGCGGTAGGCCTTGCGATCCAGCGCCAAGGTAGCCACCGAAGCCTTATCGGTAATGGTGACTTCGCTCAAGGTTTTGGCTTCGGTTTTAAGTTTGATGTTGCCCAGATCTTTTTCGCTAGCACCAGCAGCACCCATGCCCGGGAATCCACCTCCAGGAGCTCCCCCTGGAGGCATTCCGCCTGCGGGCATGCCACCAGGAGCACCAGCAGTAGGGGCCTTGGGAGCGGACATACCGAAGTTGAAACTTTGTTTGGTTTCGGCATAGCCTAAAAAGTTGATGACCAGCTCGAAGTCCCCCATCATGGGCAGTTTTTCGATGTTGAAATCGCCGTTTTCTTCGGTCAATTGGCCAGCCCACATGGTATCTTTGAGCGCACGGGTAGCCGGGTTAAATTTTTTACCCAATACTTGTACGGTAGCATAACCGACGCCTTTTCCGGCTTCGTCTACTACTTTACCGTACACACGGGCAATGTTCATTTTTGAAGGGTCGAAACCTGCACCAGGACGTGCACCCGCAGGAGGGCCACCTGCGGGCATTTGGGCACTGAGTCGGGTGATCAGTGCTAAAAAAAGAACAGTTAGGGTGATTGATTTTTGCATGATGCTGAAATTTTGCGTCGGCATTGGTTGTGTCGGTTGATTTTTAAATCCGCTGCAAAAATGCTACTTTAAAGGTTGCTAAACCGGAAGTCCCGATGAACAGGGGAAATGTCTCGGTGAATACCTTACCGGCCTATTTTTTTGCCTCAATTTTTTCTCGACCTTTGTCCCAGATATGAAAACTTACAATCGCATAATCATTCAAGCTGCCGTATGGCTCACGATTTGGGCAGTTTTTTCTTTTACTGGCAACAACGCAGATAAGTTGCCTGGCTTTTATTTGCTCAATACCTTATGGGTTTTGGGCTTTGTTATACTTTTCAATGTGTTTTATAGCCTCTTGTTGCCCATTTTTTTTGCAGGCAAAAAAGTTCTGTTCACTTTTATGGTTTTGCTTGCTCTAACAGGGTATGTAGGGTATTCGGTGGTGGTCGATCTCAATTTTCGCATTCCTGAAAAACTTTCTACAGCGACACCTAAAGAAGAGTACCGAGAAAGGCCACTCCGGTATTTGATCATCCCGAGTGTTTTCCTGGGGCTGATGCTTTTTGGTGCAGCAGCCTCGGTAGGCGGGCTTTCGGCATTTGAAAAGAAAAAGAAGTCGGAAGAGGAAGCGAACCGCCGCAGGCTAGAGGCTGAAATCGCCTTGCTAAAATCCCAGATCAATCCACATTTTTTGGTCAACACCCTCAACAACCTATATGTACTTTCCCTGACTGAACCAGAAAAAACGCCAGACGGCCTTTTGAAGCTTTCGGAAATGGTCAATTACATTTTGTACGAATGTGCCAAACCCAAAGTCCCCCTTGCCCTGGATATTGAATTCATCCAAAACTACATCGCCCTGCAACGGCTACGCTTGTCGCCTAACGTCCATTTGCAAGTGGACCTGCCCAGCGCAGTGCCGCCGGAAATCGAAATTGAGCCAATGATTTTAATTCCTTTTATTGAAAATGCGTTTAAACATGGCCTAACAACCAAGCAGGAATGCGACATTTTGATTGCCATCCAACTCAAGAGTAAGCAACTTATGCTCGAAGTAAAAAATCCCGTCCTGCCGCTCAAACCCGCCGAAAGTGGCAATCCTTCCGGCATCGGCCTGACCAATACCCAACAACGCCTGGAGCACTCCTATGCGGATAAACACAGCCTGAATCTGCAAAATGACGGGCAAACCCATGTGGTCAAGCTCCAAATCAACCTGGCGCCATGACCTTCATCGCCCTCGACGACGAACCCCTGGCGCTGGTGCTCATCGAAAAATACGCCCGGGATATACCAGAATGGACCTTACTCGCCACTTTTACCGACGCCTCCACAGCGGCCGAATATCTGCGAAATAATACGGTAGACCTACTTTTGAGTGACATCAACATGCCAGACATCAGCGGGCTACAATTTGTACAAGCCCTGCCGGATGAACGCCCCATGATCATTTTTGTGACGGCGTATAAGGAATTTGCCCACGAGGGTTTCAACCTGGATGTGGTGGATTATCTGGTCAAACCAGTCGCCCCGGAAAGATTCAAAAAGGCCCTACAAAAAGCGGCGGATTTATTGGAATTGCAACGGAAAGCGGATGCAGCAAGCGCCCCCTCTCCTACTCCTCTGGAGGATCATATTTTTGTTTTTTCAGAATACCAAAAGATCAAAATTTCACTCAAAGATGTATTGTACCTGGAGAGTATGGGGGATTATGTGAAAATTTTCCTGGAATCTCAGGCCAAACCTGTTTTGACTTTGGATCGTTTGAAAAACCTGGCAGAACGGTTGTATGCACAGGGTTTTCGAAGGATTCATCGCTCGGTGGTGGTGAATTTGGAGAAAGTAAAAGCTTTTCAAAAATCAAGGGTACAGGTGGGGAGTGAATGGTTGCCGGTTGGAGAAAAGTACTTGGGGGAGTTGGGGGAGTGAATGGTAGAATATT